>NZ_CP139141.1:665000-5579321 GCF_034059295.1 Pseudomonas sp. HR96 | reverse complement strand
AGGTGATTGATGTGCGGGCCCTTGAACGCCACCACGTCGGCGACCAGGCGATGCTGGTCGTGCAGTTGCCGGTACTGCTCGGCGTCGACCGTGGCCTGGTGGTGCCAGCGGAAGGTCTCCAGCGCCTGCTCGACGAAATCCGCCGCGTCGGCGGCGTCCAGGCCGCCCTGGCGTTCGAAGCGCTCGATCAGCAGGAGCGCCTGTTCGGTGAATATCTGCCGCTGGGCGAGGATGGCGGCGGCCATCTCGCGCAAGCCGGCGTCCTCGATCAGTTCCAGGCGCAGCAAGGAGGTGAACACGCGAAACGGGCTGACCTGCAGCGCCTGCTCGTGGACCGCGCGAAACGCCGTGGAATGCACCGGCACCCCAGCCGTAGTCAGGTCGTAGTAGCCCACCGGCTGCATGCCCATCACCGCGAACAGCCGGCGCAGGGTGGCCAGCTCTGCGGCCGTGCCGACGCGGATGGCGCCATGCCGCTCCTGGTCCAGGCGTTCGATCTCGCCGGTACGCTGCAGTGATTCGGCCAGTTGCGGCCGGGCCGCCATCGTCGCCTGGTTGACTTCCTCCACCAAGGCCAGCAAGGCGCCATACAAGGGCACTTCCTGTTTGTACATGGCCGACATGGCGCGGGAAAACCGCGCACGGATCTGGTCGGGGCTGACAAAGGCTTGGGCGGTCATGGCGGGGCTCCGGGCAGGTTCGAGGGCAGCGCTACATGAAACTGGCGATGGACCCCGGCGCGCAAGCGAAAAAAAGTCGACGGGTCATTCCGTTTTTTCCTGCGCCGGCGGCAGCTGCTCGCGAATCCAGCTGACCAGGTGGCGAATCTTCGGCACCTCGGCGGCGTGTTCGGCGTGGGCCATGTAGTGCGAACCCTTGCTGGGCATGGCGTGTGGCCAGGCGATCACCACCCGGCCGCTGGCCAGTTCGGCCTCGGCCAGGTAGCGCGGCACCAGCGCCACGCCGCACCCCGAGGCGGCGGCGCTCAGGCACATGTAGAAACTGTCGAAGCGCGGCCCCTGGTAACTGTTGGGCGACTGCAGGCCCTGGGCGAGAAACCATTCATGCCAGGCTTCGGGCCGCGAAGTACTTTGCATCAATACCAGCTCGCCCAGTTGCCCGGCGCTGTGCAGCGGCCCGCCGAGCACGTCCGGCGCGCACACCGGCACCAGCTCCTCGCCGAACAGCTCGATGCAGGTGGCCCCCGGCCAGGTGCCCTGGCCGAAGAAGAACACCACATCGGCCTTGGCCTGCAACAGGGCGTAGGGTTCCAGCTCGTTGCGGATGTCCAGCTGGATGTTGGGGTGGCGCTTGCCGAAGCCCTTGAGGTGATTGATCAGCCAGCTGACGCCGAAGCTGGGTTGGGTGGCCACCGTCAGCACCTGGGTTTCTTCACCGTAGGTCAGGATGTAGCGGCTGGACATGTCGACCTGGGTGAGAATCTTGTTCACCTCGGCCAGGTACAAGGCCCCGGCAGGGGTCAGCTGCAGGCGCCGGCGGATGCGCAGAAACAGGTGATGGCGCAGCATCTCCTCGAGTTGCGCGACCTGCTTGCTCACGGCACTCTGGGTCAGGTGCAGCTCCTCGGCCGCGCGGGTGAAGCTCAGGTGGCGGGCCGCCGCCTCGAAACATTGCAGGGCGGCCATCGAGGGGACCAGGCGTTTGGACATGACATTCGATCTCTGAAGCGGCGGACATCCTGCCTTGCAGGAATGATGTACTGAATATTGCTCGTTTGCGGCGCGCTAGCCGTCGGATTAATACTGATCCCATCACGAAATTCAATCATTCATCAGATGCAGGAGAAGAAAATGGTCGATGGATTGCTGCAAAGCCTCGGTGTCCCGGCAAGCGCCTACACCCAGGGTACCCATCCCGTTCATACCCCCATCGATGGCAGCCAGATCGCCACCGTCGCCCTGCAGGACAAGGCGCAGGTCACCGCCAGCATCGACGCCGCCGCTCAGGCATTCCTCAGCTGGCGCGACGTGCCGGCGCCGCGCCGCGGCGAGCTGGTGCGCCTGTTCGGCGAAGTGCTGCGCGAGCACAAGGCCCAGCTCGGCGAGCTGGTGTCGGTGGAAGCCGGCAAGATCACCCAGGAAGGCCTGGGTGAAGTGCAGGAAATGATCGACATCTGCGACTTCGCCGTCGGCCTGTCGCGCCAACTGTACGGCCTGACCATCGCCTCCGAGCGCCCGGGCCACCACATGCGGGAAACCTGGCAGCCGCTGGGCGTGGTTAGCGTGATCAGCGCCTTCAACTTTCCGGTCGCGGTCTGGTCGTGGAACACCGCGCTGGCGCTGGTGTGCGGCAACCCGGTGGTGTGGAAACCCTCGGAAAAGACCCCGCTGACCGCGTTGGCTTGCCAGGCGCTGTTCGAAAAGGCCGTCAAGGCCTTCGGCAGCCAGGCGCCTGAAGGCCTCTGCCAGCTGGTGATCGGTGATCGCGAAGCCGGCGAGGCGCTGGTCGACGATCCGCGCGTGGCGCTGGTCAGTGCCACCGGCAGCACCCGCATGGGCCGCAAAGTGGGCCCGCGCGTGGCTGCCCGTTTCGGCCGCAGCATCCTCGAGCTGGGCGGCAACAACGCGATGATTCTGGCGCCCAGCGCCGACCTCGACCTGGCCGTGCGTGGCATCCTGTTCAGCGCCGTCGGCACCGCCGGCCAGCGTTGCACCACCCTGCGCCGGGTGATCGTGCACCGCTCGATCAAGGACGAAGTGCTGACTCGCCTGAAAGCCGCCTACGCCAAGGTGCGCATCGGCGACCCACGCAAGGACAACCTGGTCGGCCCGCTGATCGACAAGGCTTCCTACGACGCCATGCAAGGCGCGCTGGCCAAGGCCCGCGACGAAGGCGGCGCGGTCTTCGGCGGCGAACGCCAGCTGGCCGAGCAGTACCCGAACGCCTACTACGTGGCACCGGCCATCGCCGAGATGCCGGGCCAGAGTGAAGTGGTGCGTCACGAGACCTTCGCGCCGATCCTCTACGTGCTGACCTACGATGAGTTCGACGAGGCGCTGCGCCTGAACAACGAAGTCCCGCAAGGCCTGTCCTCGTGCATCTTCACCACCGACCTGCGCGAAGCCGAGCGCTTCCAGAGTGCCTCGGGCAGCGACTGCGGCATCGCCAACGTCAACATCGGCACCAGCGGTGCGGAAATCGGTGGCGCGTTCGGCGGCGAGAAGGAAACCGGCGGTGGCCGCGAGTCCGGCTCCGATGCCTGGAAGGCCTACATGCGCCGCCAGACCAACACCGTCAACTACTCGCGCGACCTGCCGCTGGCCCAGGGCATCGTGTTCGACTGATCCATCATCGGCGAGTCTTGCTGGAGTGCTGTAAATGGCTCGATTGCGTCAAGAGTGTCTGTGGGAGCACGTCTCGCCAACGCCGCCGAATGCGACGGCGCTGGCCAGTTCGGTCAAGGCCGACGTGTGCGTGATCGGCGGCGGCATCACCGGGCTGTGCGCGGCGATCCACCTGCTCGAACAAGGCAAGAGTGTGGTGCTGCTGGAAGCCTATCAGCTGGGCCACGGCGGTTCCGGGCGCAATGTCGGGCTGGTCAACGCCGGCACCTGGATCCGCCCGGACGATGTGGAAAACACCTTGGGCACGGCCGTCGGCAGCCGCTTGAACCAGGTGCTCGGCGGCGCGCCGGCCGAAGTGTTCGCGATGATCGAGCGCCACGGCATCCAGTGCCAGGCGCGTAACGACGGCACCCTGCACATGGCGCACAACGCCACGGGCGGCGCCGACCTCAAGGCACGCCACGAACAATGGACGCGGCGCGGCGCCGATGTCGAGTTGCTCACCGGCGCGCGCTGCCAGGAGTATTGCGGCACCGAGCAGATTTCCGCCGCGCTGCTCGACCGCCGCGCCGGCACCATCAACCCCATGGCCTACACCCTGGGCCTGGGCGCGGCGGTGACGCGGCTGGGCGGGCGCATTTACCAGCACTCGCCGGTGCAGCGCCTGGAGCGCGAGGGCAGCGGTTGGCAGGTGCACGCCGGCCAAGGCGTGGTGCAGGCCGAGAAAGTGGTGATTTCCACCGGTGCCTACACCGAGGGTGACTGGACCGACCTGCAGCGGCATTTCTTCCGTGGCTACTACCTGCAAGTGGCCTCGGTGCCGCTGCACGGGGCCGCGGCCGAGGGCGTACTGCGCCATGGTCAGGGCTCCTGGGACACCCGCACCGTGCTCAGCAGCATCCGCCGTGACGACCAGGGCCGGCTGTTGCTCGGCAGCATGGGCCGTTTCGATAACAAGCCGGCATGGTTCGTGCGCAGCTGGGCTGACCGCATCCAGAGCCATTACTTCCCGCAACTGGGCAAGGTGCAGTGGGAGATGCACTGGACCGGCTGCATCGACTTCACCCCCGACCACCTCATGCGCCTGTTCGAACCGGCGCCGGGGCTGGTCTCGGTGACCGGCTACAACGGCCGCGGCAACACCACCGGCACCGTGGTTGGACGGGCGCTGGCCGAGTACCTGATCAAGGAGGATCCGCAGGGCCTGCCGCTGCCGTTTTCGCCGATGAAGGCGGTCTCGGCCAACGGCCTGCGCACCGGGCTGTATGAGACGGGGTTTGCCTTGTATCACGCCGGGCAATGCTTGCGGGTGATGCTTTAGGCTCTGTATGAAATGCATCCCAGCTCGCCCATGCGGCGTTGAAAACAGGGTCGGAGTGCTCATTGACCATCAGTCAACTCCGCTTCCTCGCCTGTTTTCGCCTTGCCTGGCCTTCGCTGGAATACATTTCATACAGACCCTAGCGCTTGTGCAGCCAATGGAGGAAGCCGTTTTTCTTCATGGCTGCAGGCTTCTGCAGCAATAGCGACTGGCTGGCGCGCTGGCGGAAATGCTGCAGCTTGGTCAGCGCGACCTTGAGGTCCGCGCGCTTTTCCAGGTTGTCGCGGATGATGTTCTTGTCGATCTGAAACATCAGGCAGTTGGACAGGGTCTTGAACTCGGCTTCCGACTTGCCGGCGCTGAGAATGCCGTCTTCGCCGAGGATCTCCCCCGGGCCCATGCGCCCGACTTCAAACAACCCCTCGCCCTTGTGGATCGACACCGAGACCACCCCGGCACCGATCACCAACAAAAACTCCGAAGCCTCGCCCAGCGCCACGATGACCTGGTCGGGGGCGTACTCGACGGGCTTCATGCTCTGGGCCAGATGATCCTTGTCCTCCTCGCTGAGCGAGCGAAAGATGCGCACCTCTTCGAGCAGAAGGCGCTGGCGCGTCCAGGGCTGACGGGCCGCCTCGCTGTTCCACACCACGCCACCGGCCTCCAGATGACGGTAGGCGAGGTCGAACATCAGGTTGCGCGCCTCGGCCTTCTGCTCCATGGCGGCGACGAAACCGCTGGCTTCGTACTCGACGAATTCCAGCGTGGAACTCTTCACCACGATCGCCGGCTTGGGCGCGGCCAGCAGCACGCGGGTGCCTTGCAGCGCCTTGTCCAGAGCATCGAGCACGCGCCGTGGACGCACCGAAGGCGGCAAGGCAATGGTGATCGACACCCCGTGCATGTTGATCGGCCGGCTGAAGTTGAGCACCTTGGCCTTGGCCGCCACCGAATTGGGGATCACCGCCATGCTGCCCTGGGCGGTCATCAGGTGGGTGGCGCGCCAGTCGATGTCGACCACCTTGCCTTCGGTGCCGTCGATGGAAATCCAGTCGTCGAGCTGATACGGCTTGGTGGTGTTGAGCACGATCCCGGAGAACACGTCGCTGAGCGTGCTCTGCACCGCCAGGCCGACGATGATCGCCACTGCGCCGGAGGTGGCCAGCAACCCCTTCACCGGCAACTGCAACACATAGGCCGCCGCCGCGACGATGGCGATCAGAAAGATCGCCGCGCCCATCACATCCTGCAGCAAGCGCCCGGTATGCCCGGTGCGCGGCATCAGCACAAACGCCAGGAACACCGTCAGGCTGCGCGCGGCGAACAGCCACCAGGCAATGCCGATCACCGTGGCCATCAGGTTCAGCGTCGCATCGTCCGGCCAGGGCGCCGGCTGCAACGGGCTGATGCCGGCGCTGATGATCACCCAGGTGAACAGCACGAACGCCAGCACGCGGCTGGCGATGCGCAGCTTGGTCCGGGCTGCCGGCAGCAGATGCCAGCACAGCAGGTCGGCCAGCAGGAGCACGGCGCTGATGATCAAGGGGTGGTTCTGGAGGGGCTGGAGCATGGGTGTCCCTGGGCGATGGTGCCTGGGGAGAGATTCTAGGGGTTCGCGGGTTTTTACAAGACGTTGGTGATCATGTTTGGAAACATAATCCCGGAAACAGGATGGCCCCGCAAAAGCGGGGCCATAACGCAACCTAGTCTCATCACCGCTTCGTGTTGCGCGGGAGTGGAGGTTCCTAGGGCAGCGGGTGGGAATGTAGTCCAGCCCCAATCGACAGTCAATCAGCGGCGGGGGGTGGCGATCGTCGCCGGATGCAGGAGCAGCGCCTGATGATATGGACCACCCTGGAAGCGAGTGCACCCACGCCAACCTGGGCGCGGCTGTGGACGATGGCGAGGGTCATGAGCGGTCCTTGCTGCATGGGGGTGGTTGCATGGGTAGTGAAGGGGCTGGGGCAAGGCCGCGGAGTGTGATTCAGGGAGTGTGGGCTTAATGCCGAACATAGCCCTCGGCGCTCCCCCTTTGGGAGCAGCGCTTGCGCGCGATGAAGCGGCCATGTCGGATTCGGAAGGCAGATTTGTAGGAAATCAGAAGATGCGCTGTAGGGCATTTCTGAATCTGCTGGATACCCTGTGAGTCGCCTTGTGGTGGTTCGGGTGATGGGATAGTTTCCCCTGGCCGCTGGTGTTCAGCGGTCGGGTTTAGTCGCCCGATTACAGTTCAAGTTGCTTCCGTAAGCATCTCCGGTCGCTTGGCGCCCGCAGGTTCACTATGGTGGCTGTGTGCGGGAGGGCTCAGGCCCTGCCGGGTTTTTTGAACTGTACCGGTCGACTAACCTGCGCACAGCCGCCACCCTCTTACCCCTTTCAGCGAGCGGCTCACCAGGAGTACGCGCATGGACACTACCGCCCCTTGCCTGACCCAGGCCATTCCTTTCGCTCGCGGCATCACCGGTGAACCCTTGTTCCTGGTGCAGGCCGGGATTCCCATAAGCGCCGCCCTGACCCAGGCCAGTTTGTTGCTGGACGGGCTGGAGGCGGTGGTCAACGAGGCCGCCGAAAGCGTCAATGACGAGTCGCGACCTTTGGTGCGCCTGGCGGTGCACCATGTGGAGATGATCAGGGCGCTTGTCGAGTCTGCTATCAAGGCGGCGTAAAGCCTATGGCTAGCATCTGAGGCTCAGGCCGGGAGCCACACCGGCCTTTCGGCCTATAGAGGGCTGCGCCCAGTCCCGACGACGGTTCTCGCTCCAAATGGCTGAGCCGCAGAACAGTAGGAAGATCAACTCCTCACTGCCCCGTAGGCCGATACTGCAAGGCCTCCGCCACATGCCCGCGCCCAATCCTCTCTACCTGCTCCAGATCCGCCAGGGTTCTTGCCACTTTCAACAACCGATGGGCAGCCCGCAGCGACAGGGTCAGGCGCTCGCAGGCGGTTTCCAGCCATTGCTCGTCTTCTGTGGATAACTTGCAGTGCCGGCGCAGGCCGGGCAGGTCGAGGAAGGCGTTGGCGCAGCCTTGGCGTTGTTGCTGCAGGTCACGGGCAGCGGCGACTCGGGCGGCGGCGGTGTGGGTGTCGTCGCCGGGTTGGGCGACGGGGGTGAGGGCGGTGGTCTCGCGAGCGACGGTCAGGTGCAGGTCGATGCGATCGAGCAGGGGGCCGGAGAGTTTATTGCGGTAGCGCTGGATTTGATCGGTGCTGCACTGGCAGCGGCCGCTGGGTTCGCCGAGGTAGCCGCAGGGGCAAGGGTTCATGGCGGCCACCAGCTGGAAGCGCGCGGGGAAGCGGATTTTGTCGCGGGCCCGGGCGATGACGATTTCGCCGCTTTCCAGGGGCTCGCGCAGCACCTCCAGGACCTTGCGGTCGAACTCCGGCAGCTCGTCGAGAAACAGCACACCGTGGTGGGCGAGGGTGATTTCTCCGGGCTGGGGTCGGCTGCCGCCGCCCACCAGCGCGGCCCCCGACGCCGAGTGGTGGGGATGGCGAAACGGTCGCTGCGGCCAGTGCTTGAGCGGCGTGAAACTGGCCACCGATTGAATCGCCGCCACCTCTAGGGCCTCGCTCTCGTTGAGCGGCGGCAGCAAGCCAGGCAAGCGGCTGGCGAGCAAGGTCTTGCCCGTGCCCGGCGGGCCGCTGAATAGCAGGTTGTGCGCACCGGCTGCGGCCACCAGCAGCGCGCGTTTGGCGGCCACCTGGCCTTGCACTTCAGCAAGGTCCGGGTAGGGTTTGCTCACCAGCAGCAGGCCGTCGGCGCTGTAGGGGCTCATGGCGGTGTGGGCGTTGAAGTGGGCGACCAGCTCCAGCAGATGGTCAGCGGCGTAGACCACCAGGCCGAAGGCCAGCGAGGCTTCTTCGGCATTGTCGCGCGGCACGATCAGCGCCCTGCCGGCCTCGCGTGCAGCGAGGGCGGCGGGCAGCACGCCTTGCACCGGGCGCACGGCGCCCGACAGGGCCAGCTCGCCGAGGCACTCGACTTCCAGCAGCGCCGAGGCCGGCAGCTGTCCGCTGCCGGCCAGGATGCCCAGGGCAATCGCCAGATCGAAGCGCCCACCGTCCTTGGGCAGGTCCGCCGGCGCCAGGCTCAGGGTGATGCGGCGCGCCGGAAAATCCAGCCCGGAGTTGAGGATGGCACTGCGCACGCGGTCCTTGCTTTCCTTCACCGAAGCTTCCGGCAGGCCGACCATGGTCAGCGCCGGCAAGCCGTTGGCCAGATGCGCCTCGACGGTGACGGCAGGGGCACCGACGCCTACCTGGGCGCGGCTGTGGACGATGGCGAGGGTCATGAGCGGTCCTTGCTGCATGGGGAGTGTTGCTAGGGTAGTGGAGGGGGCGTAGCAAGGTGGCGGGAGTGTGATTCGGGGTGTTACGCCAAGTTCAGGATTAGGTCATAGCCATTTGTTTAGGTGCGTCAGTCCCGAGTATGATGATTGCATTGACAGCGTTGATTCGCTCGGAGGTCACCGTGGCCAGCATCACTATTCGCAATCTGGACGACTCGCTCAAAGCGCAACTACGTGTTGAGGCGGCCATTAACAATCGCTCCATGGAGGAGCAGGCGCGGGTAATTCTGTGTGCTGCGCTGACTCACAAAAAGCCTCGGGGCGGCCTTGGCAGCAGGATTCATAGCTTATTTGCCGGAGAGGGCCTAGAGCTGGAGCTGCCGTCCCGCAATGAAGCACCGCGGGCTGCGGATCTTTCTCAGTGATTGTTCTGGATACCAATGTCATTTCGGAGTTGATCAAGGACCGGCCCCACGCCCGTGTCTTGAATTGGGTCAACGAGCAAGCGGCTGACGACCTGGCTATCACTTCGATCACAGTCGCTGAAATCCTGTACGGCATCGCGCTTGCCCGAGGGTAGCCGAAAGGCTCGCCTGCAAAGAGCGGGCGTGAGTATGCTCGATGAATTCGAGGGCGCTGTTCTACCCTTCGATGGCGACTGCGCTGCAATCTACGCCCGCCGTGTTGCCCAATGCCATTCGCAAGGCTACGCGACTCAAATTGCAGATGCTCAAATTGCAGCCATCTGTGCCAATAACGAGGCGCTCCTGGCTACCCGCAATACCAAGGATTTCATCCATTTCCAGATTGAGCTGATCAATCCTTGGGAGGATTGAACGAGGCACGCTTGCCCTGGGCGGCCGACAGGCCGGTTTGAGGCTCAGTGAGCCCACCACATCACAAAGAAACCGGCACCTGCCGATCCCCCATGAACGCCTCCAACCTCGAGCGCAGCCAGCGTTCGGCGGGGTCGGTGTCCATGATGCTCAGCCAGACCATCGACAGGTCCAGGGGCGGCGTGTCGAACGGCAGCGGCTCGTCGAACAGCATCCCGGAGGCGGCCATGGCGGTGGCGGCGTAGTCGGGCAGGCCGGCCAGCATGTCGGTGCCGGCCAACAGCGCCGGCAGGGAGCTGAACTGCGGCACCGAAAGCACCACCTGGCGCTTGCGGCCGATCTCCTGCAGCCACTCGTCAGCGATGCCGGCAGTGTTGGCGGTAGGCGATACCAATACGTGGGGGCGCGAGCAGTACTCATCGAGGGTCAGCGGCGTGTCGGACTTATCGGCGCGCAGCACGCGGGCGTGCATGCGTCGCAGCAGCTTGCGCTTGGCGTTGGCCGGCAGGCCGCGGGTCTGGCTGATGCCCACGGTGATTTCGCCGGAGGCGAGCAGGTCGGGGATGCGCCAGTAGTCCACGTGCTGCACCACGAACACCACGCTCGGCGCTTCCTGGCGCAGGGCGCGCAGCAGCGGCGGCAGCAGGCCGAATTCGACGTCGTCGGACAGGCCGATGCGAAAGCTCATGGTGCTGCTGGCGGGGTCGAATTCGTGAGTCAGGCTCAGCGCCACGGACATGGCGTCGAGGGCCGGCGACAGGTGCTTGATCAGCTCCTCGGCGCGCGCAGTGGGCTCCATGCGATGGCCGATGCGAATGAACAGCGGGTCGTTGAACATCGCCCGCAGGCGGTTGAGCGCCGAGCTGATGGTCGGCTGGCCGAGGAACAGCTTCTCGGCAGCGCGGGTGACGTTGCGCTCCTGCATCAGCGTTTCGAACACCACCATGAGGTTGATGTCAGCCTTGCGCAATTCATTGCGATTCATTCACGGCAACCCTGTCCGGCGTCAATAGCGCCGAGTGTAGGGAGCGCGCGGGCGTGGCGTCCAGCGCGATTATTCGGCGGCCGGGGCCAGCCGTGCCTCCAGCTCGGCGACTTTGGCCTCCAGGCTTTCCAGGCGCGCGCGGGTGCGGGCCAGGACGACCATCTGGCTGTCGAATTCTTCGCGGCTGACCAGTTCCAGTTTGCTGAAGCCGCTTTGCAGCAGGGCCTTGAACTGGCTCTCCAGTTCGGCGCGCGATGGCGCTGCCTCGCTGTTGAACGGGTTGTTGCCGGTGAACAGGCGCGAGGCCTGTTCGCTCAGGGCGTCGAGGAAGGCTTTGGGCGCGAGCATGGGGGCGGATTCCGGAAAAAGTTCGGTCGAGTGTATCACGCGCTGTCTATAGTTCTGGAGGGCGGCTGCTCGCACGCTTTTGGCGCAGCGAGTTCGGGCGCCGCGCACTGATGTTGTGCGCAAGTGTTTTGCCGGTGGCCGTGCGCGGTGCCCGAGGCGAGGCAAAACCGGCGTGATGGGTGAGTTGTGGCGACATGGCAAGCTTTCTGCTTAGTGCCAAGTGACCCATGCACTGATGCAGTCGCTTCGACGATTCGGTCCTTGCGGCACGGTGCGCAGGCTTTGCGGGAAATGTTTCGTCAGGAGTGGTTTCTGGTGTCGGTCAGGGGATGCAAGACCGACGACGCGTTACAAAGCCAGAAGCTGCGCTTAGACTTGAGTCGGGTTTGTTTTCCTGGGGCAAGTCCACCAATTCGGGAGAGAGTTTTCATGAAGCTAGTCACTGCCATCATCAAGCCGTTCAAATTGGACGACGTGCGCGAGTCGTTGTCGGAAATCGGCGTGCAGGGCATCACTGTAACCGAGGTGAAAGGCTTCGGTCGGCAGAAGGGCCACACCGAGCTGTACCGTGGCGCCGAATACGTCGTCGATTTCCTGCCCAAGGTGAAGATCGATGTCGCCATCGACGACAAGGATCTTGATCGGGTCATCGAAGCGATCACCAAGGCCGCCAACACCGGCAAGATCGGTGACGGCAAGATTTTCGTGGTCAATCTGGAACAGGCGATTCGCATCCGTACCGGCGAAACCGATACCGACGCAATCTAAAAAAGCCGAACCAAACCCAACGCCCCAGGAGTAAACAATATGACTCTGCGTCAATTCGCAGGGCTAGGAGCCCTGTTGTCCCTCGTAATGCCTGGCCTGGCCATGGCGGACGATGCGGCAACCGCTGCAGCCCCCGCCGTAGCAGCCCCCGCGGCCCTCGTGCTGAACTCCGGCGACACCGCCTGGATGCTCACTTCGACCGCGCTGGTGCTGTTCATGACCATCCCCGGCCTGGCGCTGTTTTACGGCGGCATGGTGCGCTCCAAGAACATTCTGTCGGTGATGATGCAGTGCTTCGCCATCACCGGCCTGATCACTATCCTGTGGATGGTGTACGGCTACAGCCTGGCATTCGATACCACCGGTATGGAAGCCAACGTCGTCAACTACAACTCCTTCGCGGGCAGCATGGCCAAGGCCTTCCTGGCCGGCATCACCCCGGCCAGCATCACCGGCCCGGCGGCGCTGATTCCTGAAGCGGTGTTCGTCACCTTCCAGATGACCTTCGCCATCATCACGCCGGCCCTCATCGTCGGCGCCTTCGCCGAGCGCATGAAGTTCTCGGCCATGCTGGTGTTCATGGGCATCTGGTTCACCCTGGTCTATGCGCCGATCGCGCACATGGTCTGGAGCGGCCCGGGTTCGCTGCTGGGTGACTGGGGCGTGCTGGACTTCGCCGGTGGTACCGTAGTGCACATCAACGCCGGTGTCGCCGGCCTGGTGGCCTGCCTGGTACTGGGCAAGCGCAAAGGCTACCCGACCACCCCGATGGCTCCGCACAACCTGGGCTACACTCTGGTCGGCGCGGCCATGCTGTGGGTCGGCTGGTTCGGCTTCAACGCCGGCTCCGCCGCTGCCGCCAACGGCACCGCCGGCATGGCCATGCTGGTCACGCAGATCGCTACCGGCGCTGCCGCGCTGGGCTGGATGTTCGCCGAGTGGCTGACCCACGGCAAACCTAGCGCCCTGGGCATCGCCTCGGGTGTGGTTGCCGGCCTGGTTGCCGTCACCCCGGCCGCCGGTACCGTCGGCCCGATGGGCGGCCTGGTGATCGGCCTGGCGGCCGGTGTGGTGTGCTTCTTCTGCGCCACCACCCTCAAGCGCAAAATGGGCTACGACGACTCCCTGGACGCCTTCGGCGTGCACGGTATCGGCGGTATCCTCGGCGCCATCCTCACCGGTGCATTCGCAGCGCCTTCGCTGGGCGGCTTCGGCACCGTGACCGACATCGCTGCACAAGTCTGGATTCAGTGCAAAGGCGTCGGCTTCACCATCGTCTACACCGCTGTGGTGACCTTCATCATCCTCAAGGTGCTGGATGTGGTGATGGGCCTGCGGGTCAACGAAGAGGAAGAGGCTGTGGGCCTGGACCTGGCGCAACACAACGAGCGTGGTTACAACCTGTAATCGCTTGCTGCAAAAAATGCCCGGCTCGCCGGGCATTTTTTTGTCTGGAGTTTGTCATTTGCATCGGGCAACAGATGAACTGCATCGGCCCCTTTGTTTTTTCCCTGAGCGCGCTAGAATGCGCCCCCAACGGAGCATGCCATGTGGCAGCAGACCCTGATTACCCTGCGGGCCAGACCTCGCGGTTTTCATCTGATCACCGACGAGCTGCTCGCCGGGCTGCCGGCCCTGCGTGAGTGCCGGGCTGGTCTGCTGCATCTCTGGCTGCAACACACGTCGGCCTCGCTGACGGTCAACGAAAACGCCGACCCGGCGGTGCGCCGCGACTTCGAACGCTTCTTCAGTCGCCTGGTGCCCGAAGGCTCGGCGGGTTTCGAGCACAACGACGAGGGCGACGACGACCTGCCGGCGCACTTCAAGGCCAGCCTGCTGGGCTGCCAGGTCAGCGTGCCGGTGAGCCAGGGGCGCCTGGCGATGGGCACCTGGCAGGGCCTCTATCTGGGCGAGCACCGCAATCATGGCGGTGCCCGCCGAATCCTCGCCACGCTGCACGGCGAGGGCGCCTGACCAATGGCTGCCGGGGGATGTGAATTTTTTCTGGCAGCCTTAGACAGAAGAAAATGCTGGGCTATAAATAATCTGCTTGCGAAAGTCACGAGGTAGAACATGAGCGACGATGATCTGGAAAACGACGAACTCGAAGTAGGTGACGAGGACGATACCGAGGAAGGCCTGGAAGCCAGCGCCGAGGACGTGGCCGAAGACGATGGCAGCGATGTACCTGCTCCCACCGCCAAGGGCAAGGCCAAGGCCGCTGTGTCGGTGGACGAGCTGCCGAGTATCGAAGCCAAGAACAAGGAGCGCGATGCGCTCGCTCGCGCGATGGAAGAGTTTCTGTCGCGTGGCGGCAAGGTGCAGGAAGTCGAGCCGAATGTGGTGGCAGACCCACCCAAGAAGCCCGACAACAAGTACGGTAGCCGCCCTATCTGAAGTCTGCCTTGCGTGAAGAAAAAGCCCGCCGTCGCTGCGGGCTTTTTTGTGGGGGCAGGAATTTGCAGAGCTCGGGGGCTCTGCCCCGCCTACAGGCGCGGGATGACTGATCAGAAAGTGCGCAGCAGCTCGGGCAATTCGCGCAAGCTGGCGATCTCGGCGTCAGGCTGGTGGCTGTGGTCCCAGGCCTTGCCCTGCGGGTTGTACCAGATCGCCCGCAGGCCGGCCTGCTGGGCGCCGGCGATATCGTCGCCGGGGTGGTCGCCGATGTGCACGGCCATGCCGGCTTGAGCCTTGCCCAGGCGCAACGCCTCCTGGAACGGCCGTGGGTCGGGCTTGCCGATTCCCAGGTCCTCGGCGCACAGGGCGAAGGCGAAAAAATCCATCAGGCCCAGGCGGCGCACGTCGGCATTGCCGTTGGTAACCACGCCCAAGGTGTAATGCCGGCTCAGGACCTCGAGGGTCGGCAACACGTCGGCAAACAATTGGACCTGATGCCGCGCCTCGAGAAATACCTCGAAGCTGCGCTCGGCCAGGTCCTCGGCTTCGGCCTGGGCATAGCCGGCCTCGTGCAGCGCATGAAACAGCACGCGGCGGCGCAGCGCACTGATGCGGTGCCTGTAGCTGGGGTCGGCGTCGACCAGCCGCGTGCGAATGGCGAACAGATGTTCCACCGGGATAGCGCCCAACTTCGGTGCGTGCTCTGCCAGCCAGGTGCGCAGCACGGCTTCGGCGCTGACGATCACCGGCGCGGTGTCCCACAAGGTGTCGTCGAGGTCGAAGGTGATCAGCTTGATGCTCATGATTCACTGTCCTTGCTGCGTTTGGCTCGAGGGTGGGCGCTGTCGTAGACAGTGGCCAAGTGCTGGAAGTCCAGGTGGGTGTAGATCTGCGTGGTGGCGATGTCGGCGTGGCCGAGCATTTCCTGGACCGCGCGCAGGTCCTGGGAGGATTCCAGCAGATGGCTGGCGAAGGAGTGACGCAGCATGTGCGGGTGCAGATTCTGCCCCAGCTCGCGGGCGCCGGCGCTCTTGACCCGCAGCTGGATGGCTCGCGGCCCGAGGCGGCGGCCCTGTTGGCTGACGAACACCGCGCCGTCGGCCGGCCCGCTCAGGGCGCGCATGGGCAGCCAGGCCTGCAGCGCTTCGCGAGCCTTGCGCCCGACCGGCAGGATGCGCGTCTTGCTGCCCTTGCCGTGCACCTGCACCAGGCCGTCGGCGAGGTCCAGCTGGTCGAGGTTGAGGCTGGTCAGCTCGGAGAGGCGCAGGCCGGAAGAGTAGAACAGCTCGAGCATGGCCTGGTCGCGGCGGGCGAGAAACTCGTCCTCCACGCCGCCGTCGAGCAGTTGCAGGGTGCGGTCGGTGTCCAGGGTCTTGGGCAGGCGCCGCTCGCCCTTGGGCGGGCTCAGACCGTTGGCCGGGTCATGGCTGCACAGGCCTTCGCGGTTGAGGTAGCGGTACAGGCCGCGCACCGCCGACAGCAGCCGTGCCAGGCTGCGTGACGACTGCCCGTGCTGATGCTGGCGCGCTACCAGCCGGCGCAGCTGCTGGATGTCCAGCGCACTCCAGCTGGCCAGCTGCTCTTTCTCGCAGAATTCCAGCACCTTGTGCAGATCGCTGCGATAGGCCTGCAGGGTATGCGGCGACACCTGGCGCTCGCTGCGCAGGTACGCGCAATAAGCCTCCAGCTGCGCCTGCATGCTCAGCGTACCGAACGCAGGGCGTGAGTGAAGCGCGGCAGTACGCGGCTCAACACCTCGGCGATGTGGCCGAGGAACAGGGTGCCAACGCTGCTCTTGTAATGCTGCGGGTCGCGGCTGGCGATGGCCAGCACACCGTGCAGGCCCTGGTGCATCAGCGGGGTGAGGGCGGTGGAGCCGATCTGCCGGCGCTGTTCTTCACCAAAGAGGAAGTCCAGCTCGTGCTCGCGCAGGCTGCCACTGACCGCCTTGCCTTCGCGCAACAGGGCGCCGATGGCCTGGTGGGCTTCGGCGCTGCTGACCACGCGGCCCACCGGCGCCGGGGTTTCGCTGATCAGGATGAGGCTGACGAAAGGCACCTGGAAGTCGTTGCGCAGGCTGTCTTCGACGGCGATCACCAGCTCGTCGAGGCTGACGGCGTCGAGCAGGGCGAGAATCAGCCGGCGCGACTTGTCGAACAGGCGGTCGTTGTCGCGCGCCACGTCCATCAGTTGCGACAGCCGATGGCGCAGCTCGATGTTGCGCTCGCGCAGCAGCTTCATCTGCCGCTCCACCAGCGACACCGTGTCGCCGCGCTGGTGGGGCAGGCGCAGGCCCATCAGCAACTCCTCCTGCTCGACGAAAAACGCCGGGTTGGCCTGCAGGAAGCGGGCGACCGCTTGCGCCTCGAGCACGGGCGGCACGTCATCCGAAGCTTGTGAGTCGGGCGTTGTCGCGTTGGCTTGAGGCTTGTCGGTCATGCTGGGCGCTCACTCATAGTCGTACCTGTCCTTCGTAGACCCGCACCGCCGGGCCCGTCATCATCACCGGCTGGCCGGGGCCGCGCCATTCGATGGTCAGGCGCCCGCCGGGCAGGTCGATGGTGGCTGGCGAATCCATCCAGCCCTGGCTGATGGCGGCGACCGCGGCCGCGCAGGCGCCGGTGCCGCAGGCCTGGGTTTCCCCGGCGCCGCGTTCCCATACCCGCAGTTTGGCACGGCTGCGGTCGATCACCTGCATGAAGCCGACGTTGACCCGCTGCGTGAACCGCTCGTGGTGTTCCAGGCGAGGCCCCAGTTGATGCACGGGCGCGCTGTCGATGTCGTCGACGCGCAACACGGCGTGGGGGTTGCCCATGGACAGCGCGGCCAGGTTCAGGGTCTGGCCGTCGACCTGCACCGGGTAGCTGAGTGCCTGCTGCTCAGCCTGGAAGGGAATCTCGGCCGGGGTGAAGCGCGGCGGGCCCATGTTCACGCAGATCTGCCCATCGTTGCGCACGTCCAGCTCGATGATGCCGCTCTTGGTTTCCACGCGGATCAGCTTCTTGGCGGTCAGGCGCTTGTCCAGCACGAAGCGGGCAAAGCAGCGCGCACCATTGCCGCACTGCTCCACTTCCGAACCGTCGGAGTTGAAGATGCGGTAGCGGAAGTCTACCTCGGGGTTGCTCGGCGCCTCCACCAGCAGCAGCTGGTCGAAGCCAATGCCGGTGTGGCGGTCGCCCCATTGCTTGGCATGCTTGGGCTGGATGTGCGCGTGTTGGCTGACCAGATCCAGCACCATGAAGTCATTGCCCAGCCCGTGCATCTTGGTAAAACGCAGCAGCATGGGGTTACTCCGGCAGCAGGCTTTCGCCAGCGAACAGCTCTGCCACCGTTTCCCGGCGACGCACTTCAAAGGCCTGGTCACCATCGACGAGGATTTCCGCGCAGCGGCCGCGGGTGTTGTAGTTCGAGCTCATGACGAAGCTGTAGGCGCCCGCCGAATGCACGCTCAGCAGGTCGCCTTCGGCCAGGGTCAGCTGGCGGTCCTTGGCCAGGAAGTCGCCGGTCTCGCAGATCGGCCCGACCACGTCGTAGGCGCGCCCGGCGCCTTCGCGCGGCTGCACCGCCTTGACGTCCATCCAGGCCTGGTACAGGGCTGGGCGGATCAGGTCGTTCATGGCCGCATCGACGATGGCGAAATCCTTGTGCTCGGTGTGCTTGAGGTATTCGACGCGGGTCAGCAGCACGCCGGCGTTGGCGACGATGAAGCGCCCTGGCTCGAACACCAGGCCCAGCTCGCGGCCTTCGAGGCGCTGGCGCACGGCCTGGATGTAGTCGGCCGCCAGCGGTGGCTGCTCGTCGCGATAACGCACGCCGAGGCCGCCGCCCAGGTCGATGTGGCGCAGGTGGATGCCGCAGTCGCCGAGGCGGTCGATCAGGCCCAGCAGGCGATCGAGGGCGTCGAGGAAGGGCGGCAGGCTGGTGAGCTGCGAGCCGATGTGGCAGTCGACGCCGACGATTTCCAGGTTTGGCAGCTGCGCGGCGCGGATGTAAACGTCTTCGGCGGCGGCGATGTCGATGCCGAACTTGTTCTCCTTGAGGCCGGTGGAGATGTACGGGTGGGTGCCGGCATCGACGTCCGGGTTGACGCGCAGGGAGATCGGCGCACGCACACCCAGGTCGGCGGCGACCTCTTGCAGGCGTTCGAGCTCGTCGGTGGACTCGACGTTGAAGCAATGCACTCCCACTTCGAGGGCGCGGCGCATGTCTTCACGGGTCTTGCCGACGCCGGAGAAGACCACGCGGTCGGCGCGCCCGCCGGCGGCCAGGACACGCTCGAGCTCGCCACCGGAGACGATGTCGAAGCCGGCGCCCAGGCGCGCAAGCACATTCAGCACGCCGAGGTTGGAGTTGGCCTTGACGGCGAAACACACCAGGTGCGGCATGCCCTGCAGGGCATCGGCGTAGGCGCGGTACTGCCCCTCGATATGGGCGCGGGAGTAGACATAGGTGGGCGTGCCGAAGCGCTCGGCCAGCGCGGCCAAAGCGACCCCTTCCGCGAACAGCTGGCCGTCGCGGTAGTTGAAAGCGTCCATGGGGTTCCCTTACATGCTGTGTTTGTGCGAATCGGTTTGCGACATGCCTTCCGGGTGTTTGCTGCCGTCAGGCAGGAACAGCGGGCCCTTCTGGCCGCAGGCAGAAAGCAGGCAGGCAACCGCGACAAGCGCAGCGAAGGAAGAGATCAGGCGCTTCATGGCGAAATCCTTTGTAATAAGCATCAATTGGGCCGGAGTATACCGGCGAGCCACGCGATTTGCCTATGCAGCTGCCCCGATGGCCCGACGGCGGGCTGTCGTTATCCTTTGCAATCAGGCGCGTGCCCTCGTATCTTCCCGCGCTGTGATAGAACTGCCCAACCCGAGGATCCCGCAATGAGTTTGAGCGAAGCCGATTTTCATGATCTGGTCGATGCCACCCAGCAAGCGCTGGAAGATATCTTCGACGAGAGCGGCCTGGACGTGGACCTGGAGAACTCCGCGGGGGTACTGACCGTCAAGTTCGAGAACAGCAGCCAATTGATCTTCAGCCGTCAGGAACCGCTGCGTCAGCTGTGGCTGGCGGCCCGCTCCGGTGGCTTTCACTTCGACTATGACGAAGACAGCAAGGCCTGGATGTGCGACTCCAGCGATGAGCTGCTCAGCGAAATGCTCACCCGCGTCACCCTGGAGCAGGCCGGCGTGGAGCTGGACTTCGACGAAATCTGACCATGACTGCTCCGCGTGCGCCCAAGCCCCTGTATTCCAATATCAACCCCGCGGTCGAGTCGCCGTGCGTGAGCCTGTGCAAGCTCGATGACGAGCGCGTGTGCATGGGCTGCTTCCGCCATGTGGAAGACATCCGCGAATGGCGCTCGGCGGATGATCAGCGCCGGCGTGAGATCAAGGCCCAGGCCGAGCAACGGCGGGCTTTGGCCCAGGGTTGAAGATCAAACCTGCCTGCGGCGTCTCGGGGCTTTGCCCCTCCCGCGCCTGGGCTACAACTCATCCATCGCCCGGTTCAGCGACTTCTCCAGCTCGGTCTTGTAGCGCAGGTGCAGGTTGGTCGAGCCGATGCCCTTGCCCAGCAGCCCGGTCAGGTCGACGTCGGTGATGTAGCAGGGGTAGTGCTCGGTCTCGCTGCGCTGGCCGAGAATCTCTTCGGCCACCCGGGCGAACAGCTGATCGCCGTAGTCCAGCTGGGAAAACTCCCGTTCGTTGCAATACAGCGTGACCTGCACCTGGCCGCCGGCAGCGCCGCGGCCGATGATCGCCTGCACGTCATAGAACGGCTTGCTCACCGGCGTGGCGGGCGCGGCCCGGGGTTCCAGGCGCCCGGCGCGGCTGTTGGGCTGGGCCTCGATGCGGTAGAAGAGGATTTCGTGGATCGCCGAGTGCCGCGGGTTTTCCGGCTCGATGATCGATTCGCGGCGCTGCAGGGTCGACTCGAAGAAGCGCTGCAGATGAATCAGCAGGTTGTTCTCGTCATGCAGGTGCACCCGTTGCTGCCACAGGGCGTTGTGCTCGTCGAGCACGTAGAGGTCGGCCTGGGTGCCACGCAGGCGATAGAACACCTGGATGCATTCGGGCTGGGCCTGGGGCAGCAGCAGCGCCAGGTCGCTGTCTTCCAGGGCCTTGGGGTCCAAATACAGCGGGCTGTAGCTGGCCAGTTCGCGGCCCAGGTATTCGAGCAGTTCGGCCATCGACGCCAGGGCCACGTGAGTGACGTTGCCGGGCACCAGGTGCAGGATGTGATAGTGCTTCTCCACCTGGATCAGGTAGCGGTAGCCCAACCGCGTGCGCAGCAGCTTCTGCGAGTTGCGCAGCAGCATCTCCACGCGCTGGGCGATGGCCGGGGCGCGGTTGTGGCAGAAGCAGCGCACCTTGACCACGGTCGGCGCGAGGTTCTCGGGCAGGGCGTTGAGGTAGTCGCGCAGGCACTCGAGCAGGGCGTGGGGGCCGTCGTGGCGACGCACCTGCAATTCGTTCCAGCTGTTGAGCACGGCCTGGTCGAGGGTCAGCACCAGGTTCTCGCGGGCCCCGGCGTAGCTCAGCGAGTCGGTGCGCTCGGTGGTCATGAGGATGTTCAGGTCGCGGTGATGCTTGAGCGGGTCGACGCCGATGTTCACCAGCAGCAGCACCTGCATCGGCACCGCCGGGGTCAGCAGCTGCTCTTCGGGCACCGTGCTTAGGGGGAGCGGAATGCTCTGCTGCAGGCTGTGGATCAGGTTGAACAGCTCGAACTCGGTCAGGTCGCTGCTGCCGGGGTGCAGCGCCAGGCGCGTGGTGCTGTCGATCACGCCGTTGCGGTGGCTCCAGGTCAGCAGTTCGAGCAGGTGCCGGCAGCGCTTGAAGGGCGCGAAGCGCTCCCACTCGTAGGCGCCGAGGCTGCCGTTGTACAGGCTCCAGTGGGTCAGGCCGGGCTCGCGCTTGTCCGGCGCCTGGACCAGGGTCAGGGTGTCTTCGGCCAGGTCCGGGGCGATGCCGGGGTTGATCACTTCGATCTTGTTGGCCTTGCGCTCGAACGCCGCATACAGGCGCCGCCCCAGCACGTTGAAGTCGCGCTTGTTGATCAGGCTCGCGCCCTGCTGGTTGCGCGCGAACTGGGTGAGGAAGCGGTAGCTGTAGTTGAGCTCGCGCACCACCATGCGCCGTTCGCTGACCACCTGGCGCACCTTCCACTGGCCGCGGCTGTCCAGCGCTTCGAGCTGATGGCCGTCCCAGCCCCATTCCTCGGCCAGCCGCGCCACCAGTTCGCGCTGCCAGTTGTGCGTGCGCTGGCGCGGCCCGGTGAGGCGCTTGTTGACCTTGAGGTAGAAGCTGCGCCGCACCAGCTCCAGGCGCTCGAGCTCGCCGCGCCCGCGCAGGTATTCCTCGATGCGGCGGTACACCACCATGTACGGGTCGAGTTCGTCGAGGTCCAAACGGTTGGCGAACACCTGCTGTTTGAAGCGCAGGCTCAGGCACTGCACGTTGGGGTGCTCGCTGGCGTAGACCTCGGTCAGCAGCAGCTTGAGCACCGACTTGTAGGGCGACTCCAGGCCCTTGTACAGCTGCCACAGGCCGGCGCCGATGAATTCGCCGGCGGGAATGTGCGCCATGTGCCCGAGGTCGAGCATCTCGTCCTCGCGAATGAAGCGCTTGGACAGCAGGGTGTGCACGTATTGCGGGTAGCGCGCCTCGTCGTAGACCGGCACCAGCCACCACAGTGGCGTGCGCCCGGCGACCCAGATGGCGGTGCGGTAGAACTCGTCGAGCAGCAGGTAATGCTGGGTCGAGCCGCAGTTCTCGGTGCTCAGCTCGTCGGCCCGTTCGCCCTTGGCGAAGCTTTGCGTGTCGATGAGGAAGTAATGCACCTCGGCGCCCTGGGTTTCGGCCCAGGCCTCCAGCAGGCTGCATTTCTTGCGCAGTTCTTCCAGGGCCGGCTCGCCCAGGTCCGGGTCGTGGCACACCCACACATCCAGGTCGCTGTTTTCAGCCTGGGCCAGGGTGCCCAGGCTGCCCATCAGGAACAGGCCCTGGATCGGCCGGGGCGCATGGGCCGGGCGCGTGCGGTAGGAAAACGAGCGGGTCAGGCGCTGCACTTCGGCCAGCTCGTCGGCCTCCGGCTCGTAGCGCGAGATGCCCGCCGGAGTGGCGCCCGAGACGTAGCCGGGCAGCAGTGGATGGTTGACGTGAAACAGCAGCGGCATCAGCTTGAGTACCAGCTGCTGGCGCGTCGACAGGCCCTCCACCGCCCGCGCCATGCGTCCTTGGTTGAGTTTCATGAAGCGCGCGCGAAGCTTGGCCAGGACCTCACGGTCGACCCCTTCATCCAGGTTGGGACGGATTTCGTAATCGCGCGTCATTGGGCATTCAAGGCGACAAAACTCGCTGACAGTCAAGGAAAGACAGGCTGTTCAGGGTTATCGGCGGCGTGCCGCGAAAATGAAGGGCGATGGCTAGCTATTCGCCAGCCTTTTCCCCAAGGCTGGCGAAACAGGGGAGGGGCGAGCGTGCGGGATTCAGGCCGCTTCGGCGACGTTGAGGATGGTCAGCAGCGACTGCGCATGGCCGGCCGCGTCCAGGCCCAGGCTGGTCAGGTAGCCGCCATCGGGTTGGGTGGTCAGCTCCTTGTCATACAGGCGCTGGGCGGCAGCGACCGCCTCTGGCGAGGCCGTGTGGTGGATCTTCAGCCCCTCGCGGGTGTTGCTAAGGTTGTACAGCGCAAGGATTTCCAGTTCGGCAACCAACTCGGGGGTATACGACATAGGGACTCCAGACTTTTCTTGGAATGGGCCTGGGCTGCCGACAGTGGGCCGGGTGGGCCGAGGACTTTTCCCAGTGTAGTCGGGGTCTGCGGTTTATGCCGTGGTCGCGCGGTTATTCGTCGCCACCTTGCAATTGTTCGGGCAGGGTCGGCAGCGCGCGCAGGGCGGCTTCGTACCAGGCGGTGTCGAACGGCCGATCGGCTTCGAGCATGGCGTCGATCTCGACCGCCAGCACCTGGGCCATCACGTCGAGGATTTCTTCGCGCTCCCAGCCGACCAGGGTCAGCTTGTTGAAGGTGGCCTTGGTGGCCGGCGGGTTGTCGCTGTCGATCTGGTTCTGGATGGCTTCGATCAGGGTGTTGTCGACGAAATCCTGGTCTTCTGCGGTGTTGATGTCGTTCATGGCGTGTCCTCGGGTTGGGCAGTGTCGCCCGTTATCCTGCAGGCCCGAGCGAGCTCGGGCCTGCAGCATCGGTCAGCGGCTGGCGAGCAACGCCTGGCCACGCTGCACGGCCGCACGCACCTGCGCCGGCGCGGTGCCGCCGATGTGGTTGCGGGCGTTCACCGAGCCTTCCAGGGTCAGCACGGCGAACACGTCCTGCTCGATCTGGTCGCTGAACTGGCGCAGCTCTTCCAGGCTCATCTCGGCCAGGTCCTTGCCGCTCTGCACGCCGTACTTCACCGCGTGGCCGACGATTTCATGGCAGTCGCGGAACGGCAGGCCACGGCGTACCAGGTAGTCGGCCAGGTCGGTGGCGGTGGAGAAGCCGCGCAGGGCCGCCTCGCGCATCACCGCAGGGCGCGGCTTGATGGCCGGGATCATGTCGGCGAAGGCGCGCAGCGAGTCGCGCAGGGTGTCGGCCGCGTCGAACAGCGGCTCCTTGTCTTCCTGGTTGTCCTTGTTGTAGGCCAGCGGCTGGCCCTTCATCAAGGTCAGCAGGCCCATTAGTGCGCCGAACACACGGCCGCTCTTGCCGCGCACCAGCTCGGGCACGTCGGGGTTTTTCTTTTGCGGCATGATCGAGCTGCCGGTGCAGAAACGGTCGGGCAGGTCGATAAACTGGAATTGCGCGCTGGTCCACAGCACCAGCTCTTCGGAAAAGCGCGACAGGTGCATCATGGCGATACTCGCCGCCGAGCAGAATTCGATGGCGAAGTCGCGATCCGAGACGTTGTCCAGCGAGTTGCCGCCCACGGCATCGAAGCCCAGCAGCTGCGCGGTGTATTCGCGGTCGATGGGGTAGGTGGTGCCCGCCAGCGCGGCGCTGCCCAGGGGCATGCGGTTGGTGCGCTTGCGGCAGTCGACCAGGCGTTCGTAGTCGCGGCTGAGCATTTCGAACCAGGCCAGCAGGTGGTGGCCGAAGGTCACCGGCTGCGCGGTCTGCAGGTGGGTGAAGCCGGGCATGATGGTCTCGGCTTCGCGCTCTGCCTGCTCCAGCAGCCCCTGTTGCAGGCGAGTGATCTCGGCCAGGATCAGGTCGATCTCGTCACGCAGCCACAGGCGGATGTCGGTGGCGACTTGATCGTTGCGGCTGCGCCCGGTATGCAGTTTCTTGCCGGTGATGCCGATGCGGTCGGTCAGGCGCGCCTCGATGTTCATGTGCACGTCTTCCAGATCCACGCGCCACTCGAAGCTGCCGGCCTCGATTTCGCCCTGGATGGTCTGCAGCCCGGCGACGATGCTGTCGCGCTCGGCATCGGTCAGCACGCCGACCTTGGCCAGCATGCTGGCGTGGGCAACCGAGCCCATGATGTCGTGGCGATACAGGCGCTGGTCGAAATTGACGGAGGCGGTGAAGCGCGCGACAAAGGCGTCGACGGGTTCACTGAAGCGGCCGCCCCAGGACTGGTTGGTCTTGTCAGTGCTCATGAATGGGCTCGTGGAAGGCGTGATCGGGAAATTGCCTGCAATAATAACAGGGTTGCCTGCCTGCCGCAGGCGCCGCCAAACCAAGCCGGGATGTCTGGATTGAAAACCACACGCAAGGAAGTCTCCGAGTTTTTTCTGCCGGAACTGTGCCTGCCGCCGGCGCTGCTGATGCTGATTCTGCTGGCCGAGCTGCTGGTACTGGTGCTGGTGCTGTCCGAGCCCATGACCCAGGGCTTCAACTGGGTCCGGCTGGGCCTGACGTCCTTGTTCGTGCAGTGGATTGTGCTGCTGTCGGCGGCCCTGCTGTGTGGCCTGCGGCCCTGGCTGGCGCGGCTCGCTGCCGGCGCTGCCGGGGTCCTGTGCTGCCTGCTGGTGGTGCTGCTGACCCTGCTGGGCACAGCAGTGACCGATTATTTCAAGCTCGGCAGCGTCACCGCCGACCCTGTCGAGGTCAACCGCTACCTGCGCCATGGCTTGATCGGGCTGATCATGTCCGGGTTGCTGCTGCGCTATTTCTACCTGCAGAGCCAATGGCGACGTCAGCAGCAGGCCGAGCTGCAGGCGCGCCTGGAGGCGCTGCAGGCGCGGATCAAGCCGCATTTCCTGTTCAACAGCCTCAACAGCATTGCCAGCCTGGTCGTCATCGATCCGCTCAAGGCCGAGCAGGCGGTGCTCGACCTTTCCGACCTGTTTCGGGCGAGTTTGAGCCGCCCCGGCAACCTCGTCAGCTGGGCCGAAGAACTCGAGTTGGCAAAACGATATTTATCGATTGAGCAATATCGTCTCGGCGAGCGTCTACAGTTGGACTGGGGGATCGATTCAATACCTGACGATCTGCCGATCCCCCAACTGACACTGCAACCGTTGCTGGAAAACGCCTTGATCCATGGCATCGCGCCGCGAATAGACGGCGGAGTGGTGAGCGTCCAGGCCAGCTACACAGGGGGGGAGTTCATATTGTGTATCAGTAACCCGTATGACGAAGCCCTGCGGCCAGGGCCTTCGGGGGGCACCCAGCAGGCACTGCTCAACATCGGTGCCCGACTTGCGGCACTTTTCGGGCCACGCGCGACTCTTAGCGTGGATCGCCGTGACGGTCGTCACTTCACCTGTCTACGCTATCCATGTGCGAGACTCACGCAGGAATCCAGCGCTATATGAATGTCCTGATCGTTGATGACGAACCCCTTGCTCGCGAGCGCCTTACCCGCATGGTCGGCGACCTCGAGGGCTACACCGTATTGGAACCTGGCGCTAGCAACGGCGACGAGGCCCTGAGCCTGATCGACAGCCTCAAGCCCGACGTGGTCCTGCTGGACATCCGCATGCCGGGCCTCGATGGCCTGCAAGTGGCCGCGCGCCTTTGCGAGCGCGACACGCCGCCGGCCGTGGTGTTCTGCACAGCCCATGACGAGTTTGCGCTGGACGCCTTCCAGGTCAGCGCGGTCGGCTACCTGGTCAAGCCGGTACGCGCCGAGCATCTGCTCGAAGCCCTGCAGAAGGCCGAGCGGCCCAACCGCGTGCAGCTGGCGGCGTTGACCCGGCCGGCCGCCGAGACCGGCAGCGGTCCGCGCACCCACATCAGCGCGCGGACGCGCAAGGGCATCGAGCTGATTCCCCTCGACCAGGTGATCTATTTCATCGCCGACCACAAGTACGTGACCTTGCGTCACGAGGGCGGCGAAGTGTTGCTCGACGAGCCGCTCAAGGCCCTGGAAGACGAGTTCGGTGATCGCTTCGTGCGCATCCATCGCAACGCGCTGGTGGCGCGTGAGCGCATCGAGCGCCTGCAACGCACGCCGCTGGGGCACTTCCAGCTGTTTCTCAAAGGGCTCAATGGCGATGCGCTGATCGTCAGCCGACGGCATGTGGCGGGCGTGCGCAAGATGATGCAACAGCTGTGACGGTACTGTGACCTTGCGGCGCGGTGGGCGGCGTTCCGCTGGAACGTCCCTGCGGGTATGATTCGGTCTTTACCTTGTCCGGGTCGATCCATGTCAATTCGCGAAATCCGCATCGCCACGCGCAAGAGCGCCCTGGCCCTCTGGCAGGCCGAGCACGTCAAGCAGCGCCTTGAACAGGCCCACCCTGGCCTTGAGGTCAGCCTGGTGCCCATGGTCAGCCGCGGCGACAAGCTGCTGGATTCGCCACTGTCGAAAATTGGCGGCAAGGGCCTGTTCGTCAAGGAGCTGGAAACCGCATTGCTGGAAAACCAGGCCGATATCGCGGTGCACTCCATGAAGGACGTGCCAATGGATTTCCCGGCGGGCCTGGGCCTGTACTGCATCTGCGAGCGCGAAGACCCGCGCGATGCCTTCGTCTCCAATACTTATGCAAGTCTCGAAGCCCTGCCCACCGGCAGCGTGGTCGGCACCTCGAGCCTGCGCCGCCAGACACAATTGCTCGCACGCCGTCCTGACCTGCAGATCCGCTTCCTGCGCGGCAACGTCAACACCCGCCTGGCCAAGCTCGATGCTGGCGAATACGACGCGATCATCCTCGCCGCCGCTGGTTTGATTCGCCTGGGCTTCGAGCAGCGCATCACCGCCAACCTTTCCATCGAACACAGCTTGCCGGCCGGTGGCCAGGGCGCAGTGGGCGTGGAGTGCCGCACCGCCGACCTGGACATCCACGCCTTGCTGGCGCCGCTGCATCATGCCGACACCGACGTGCGGGTGCGCGCCGAGCGCGCGATGAACAAGCACCTCAATGGCGGCTGCCAGGTACCGATCGCCAGCTATGCCGTGCTGGAAGGCGAGCAGCTGTGGCTGCGCGGCCTGGTCGGGCAAACCACCGGCGGCCTGCTGCTGGAGGCCGAGCAACGCGGCCCGCGGCACTCACCCGAAGCGCTCGGCGAGGCGGTGGCCGAGCGATTGCTGAGCCAGGGCGCCGGTGCGATCCTGGCCCAGGTCTACGGCGAGTCGGGCGCGGCGGGCGACGAGTGACGGCCTGGCGGCTGCTGCTCACCCGGCCGGCCGAAGACTGCGCGGCCATGGCCGCCGAGCTCGGCGAGTCGGGTATACACGCCAGTTGCCTGCCGCTGCTGGAAATCGAACCGCTGAGCTTGAGCCTCGAACAGCTGGCGCCACTGCAGCAGCTGGCCAGTTATCATGCAGTCATTGTGGTCAGCAAGCCGGCCGCCAGGCTGCTGCTGGCGCAGCTGGCCGAGTTGCCCCAGGGCCCGGCCTGGTTCACCGTCGGCGCCGCCACCGGCAGCCTGCTGGAGCAGCGCGGCGTGACCCCGAATTGGGCTGCGCAGGGTGATGACAGCGAAGCGTTGCTGGCCCTGCCGGCGCTGCAGGCAGCGACCCAGGCCGCTGGCGCGCGGGTGCTGATCGTGCGCGGCGAAGGCGGCCGCGAAACCCTGGCCGACACCCTGCGCGGCGCGGGGGTCACAGTCGACTACCTGCAACTGTACCGGCGCCGGCTGCCTGGGTATGCTCCGGGCTGGCTGGCCGCCCTGGTCCAGGCGGAACGCTTGAACGCGCTGGTGGTCAGCAGTGGGCAGGGTTTCGCGCACCTGTGCCAGCTGGCCGGGGCGCAGTGGCCGGCGCTGGCGCAACTGACCTTGTTCGTACCGAGTCGGCGCGTGGCCGAACAGGCCCGCGCGGCCGGTGCGCAGAATATCGTGGAATATCGCGGCGTGAACGCCGCAGCCCTGTTGACGGCATTGCGCGACAACCCGGTGCCCACCCCTTATGCAAAGGATGGATACGTGAGCGAGACAGTATTGCCTAAAGAGCTGCCACCCAAAGAGCCAAAGGAAAGCCTGAAGTCACCGGGCGCCAACCTCGGCCCCGGAACGCCCGCACAGCCACCTCGTGCGGGCTCAGGACGTGGCGCCAGCGGCCTGGCGTTGCTGGCGCTGTTGCTGGCGGTGGCCGGTGTCGGCGCCGCCGGTTGGGGGGTGTGGCAGGTCCGCAGCCTGATGGCGGGCCACGAGCAGCAGGCCGGGCAGTTGCAGGAATTGCGCCTGCAGGCTCGTTCTCTGGGGCAGGGTGAAGAACAGCTGAACGCTCGGCTGTCGCAACTGCCGGCCGCCGATGAGCTCGAAGAGCGTCGCCGGCTGGTGGCGCAGTTGCAGGGCGACCAGCAACGCCTGAGTCAGCGCCTGGAAACCGTGTTGGGCGCCAGCCGCAAGGACTGGCGCCTGGCCGAGGCCGAACACCTGCTGCGCCTGGGCAGCCTGCGGCTGGCAGCGTTGCAGGATGTGAGCAGTGCGACCTCGCTGGTGCAGGGCGCCGACGAGATCCTGCGCGACCAGGACGACCCCGGCGCCTTCGCCGCCCGCGAGCAGTTGGCCAAGAGCCTGGCAGCACTGCACAGCATCCAGCAACCGGATCGCACCGGCTTGTACCTGCAACTGGCCGCGCTGCGCGAGCAGGCCGCGCAACTGACCGCCCTGGCACCGGAATTCCAGACCCAAGGCGAGGCCCAGCGTTCATTGGCCGCCGGCGAGCAGAGCCGCTGGCGCGTCTGGTGGGACAAGATCTCCAGCTATTTCCGCGTCGATTTTCGTCCGGACGACAACCTGCGCCCGCTGCTGGCTGGCCAGGGCCTGAACCAGGTACGCCTGGCGCTGAGCCTGTCGCTGGAACAGGCGCAATGGGCTGCGCTCAATGGTGAAGCCAAGGTCTATACGCAATCGCTGGAGCAGGCGCGCAGTATCCTCAAGGGCAGCTTCAACGCCGACAACACCCAGAGCCAGGCCCTGCTCGCCAGCATCGACGACCTCAAGGGGCGTCCGGTATCGGTGGTGACCCCGGATCTGAGCACCAGCCTGGGCGCGGTCCAGGCCTATCTCGAACGCCGTCAGCCGGTGGCTGCGGATGAGGCCGGCAAGGCCAAGGACGAGGGTCAGACACCATGAAGAAAGCCTACGCGCTGCTGTTCCTGGCCGTGGTGGTGGCGCTCGGGCTGGGGCTGGCGATTGCCAAGCATCCGGGCTATGTGCTGATCGATTACCCCCATGTGTTCCGCTACGAGTCGGGGCTGTGGTCGACCCTCGCTGCGCTGGCGGCCATCATCGTCGTGCTGGTGATCGCCTGGCTGTTGCTGGGGCTGCTGCTGACTTCGTCCGGGGTGGTCAACCCCTGGTCCCGGCGAAACCGCAGCCGGCGCGTGCAGAACGCCATCGAGCAGGGCCAGCTGGACCTCGCCGAGGGCCGCTGGGCCAGCGCACAACGACATTTGCAACGAGCGGCCGAAGCCGAGCGGGCACCTTTGCTTTATTACCTCGGCGCGGCTCGGGCGGCCAACGAGCAGGGCAAGCATGAGGAATGCGACAACCTGCTTGAGCGAGCCTTGCAGCGCCAGCCGGCGGCCGAGTTGGCCATCGCCCTCAGCCACGCCCAGCTGCAAGTCGACCGCGGTGATGAAGCTGGCGCGCTGCAGACTCTGCAAGTGATGCACGAGCGTCATCCGCACAACGTTCAGGTGCTGCGCCAGTTGCAGCGCCTGCATCAGCAGCGCGGTGACTGGTCGGCGGTGGTGCGCCTGCTGCCGCAGCTGCGCAAGGACAAGGCGCTGCCTGCCGCCGAGCTGGCGGAGCTGGAGCGCCGCGCCTGGGGCGAGAATCTCACCCTGGTGGCTCAGGGTGAAGCCGCCGGCAGCACGGGCCGGGCCGCCCTCGACCAGGCCTGGCAGGAACTCAGCTCGGCCCAGCGCCAGGAGCCACCGCTGGTATTGGCGTATGCCGAGCAGCTGCGCCAGCTGGGGGCGTCGGTGGAAGCCGAGGCCGTGCTGCGCACCTCGCTCAAGCGCCAGTACGACAGCCACCTAGCGCGCCTGTACGGGCTGGTCCGCGGTGAGGACTCGAGCCGTCAGTTGCAGGCTGCCGAGGGCTGGCTCAAGGACCATCCCAATGACCCGGGGCTGCTGCTGACCCTCGGCCGCCTGTGTCTGCAAAACCGCCTGTGGGGCAAGGCGCGCGATTACCTGGAAGCGAGCCTGCGCCTGCAACGCAACCCGGAAGCCTGTGCCGAACTGGCGCGCCTGCTGGCCCAACTGGGCGAGACCGAGCGCAGCAATCAGCTGTTCCAGGAAGGCCTCGGCCTGCTGGACGAGCGCCTGCTGGCGTTGCCGTTGCCGGCTTGATATCGAGGCTGAAAGCTTGCGGGAGGGTCCGCTTGCGGATGCGTGCGCGGCGGCCCGTCGATGGGAGGGGGCAAAGCCCCCGAGAGGCCGTGAAACCGGAGTGATCTTTGACGGCTGAGACGTCCAGTCGGGCGCTGTCGAGGGTTTCCCACACCCCGCGTCCCGATTTTCCTACCTCGGGCTTCTCCATTTCTCTTTCAATGAAAGAAGTTTCCTACAGGATTTGCAGACAAATCCGAGTAATACCGCCTTGAATGCGTTGCAGGCTTTCCACTAACGTTACCGCTTGTATCTACCGTTCTGGATTCGCCATGCTTCCGGCTCGTTCGCGCTCATTGTTTTTTCTGGCTTTTCTGGTATCCAGCGGGGTGTTTTGCGCGACCTTGTATCTACAGTTTTCCGTAGCCCTTTATCCCTGCTCCTTGTATCAAGTGCAGCGTTTTTTCATTGCAGCGTTTGCCATGGTTTGCCTGGTGGCAGCGGCCCATGGCGCAGGCCGGGTCGGCTCGCGCATCTATGCCGCGCTGGCGCTGTGTACGGCCCTGGCTGGCGGCCTCGCGGCAGTCCGACAGTTGTGGCTGCAGGGCCGCAGCCTGGCCCCGGATAGCCTGTGCCGCAGCGACCTGCAGTGCCTGGGGAGCTTGGAGCCGGTGGCCGGCAGCCTGCGCTCGCTGTGGCTCGGCGATGCCCAGTGCGCGCGGGTGAACTGGAGCCTGCTGGACCTCACCTGGCCGGAGTGGAGCCTGCTGGTGTTCGTGGCGATGTTGCTGTTCTGCGCCCTGCAACTGATCCACCGGCGCCGGCCTAGAGCCGTGGGCCTGTAAATGTGGGCCCAGCGATTAAACACTTGTATGAACTTTGTCTCCTGCGTACCTTGATGGCGCTGCCGTGCGGGCATAATCTCCCTGCACGGATACATTGAACGGGCCATTATCACGGCCTGGATGGTCCTGAATTCTTGTTCTCCGACAGCGGTCGGTTGAGCGGCGACATGACCCCAAAAGGGAAGAAAATACCATGCTGGAAAGTTGTCAGAATGCTCAGGAACGCTGGGGTGGGGTGCACCTGCTGATCGATCGCTGGTTGCAGGAACGCAGCGAGTTGATCCGTGCCTTCGACGAGTTGGGTAAAACCTCTGAAGGCCGCGCGGACACACGCGCGGATCTGCAAAAATTCTGCGAAATCCTGGTCGACTATGTGTCGGCGGGGCACTTCGAGGTCTACGAACAGCTGACCAACGAAGCCAAGGCCTTCGGTGACGAGCGCGGCCTGGAACTGGCCGATCAGATCCACCCGCGCATCAAGGTCATCACCGAGTTCTCCCTCGCGTTCAACGATCACTGCGACAAAGGCGACTGTTCCGATGCGCCGAAGCTGGCGAGCGAACTGAAAAAGCTCGGTGGCCTGTTGCACGAGCGCTTCGAGCTGGAAGACTGCCTGATCGAAGTCCTGCACACCTCGCACAAGGCTCTGGTCGAGGCTGCCGAAGCCTGATTGCCGGGCCTGGCCGGCAGCTGTCCGGCCGGCCTCCTCAGTTGGCCACGGCCAACAATTCGATCTCGAAAATCAATGGCGTGTTGGGGGCGATCAGGTCGCCTGCGCCGTCCGCGCCATACGCCAGTGCCGAGGGGATCACCACGCGCCACTTGGCTCCCGCCGGCATCTGCTGTAGCGCGATACGCCAACCGGTAATCACACTGCCCAGGCTGAACCACTGCGGTTGCTGGTTCTGGTCGAATACGGTGCCGTCGGCCAGGCGGCCGACGTAGCGCACCTGCACCTTGCCATCGGCGGCTGGCCGGGCCCCGGAGCCGGGCGTCAGCTCGGTCACCAGTACCCCTTGGTCCAGCACGCGTACCCCAGGTCTGGCCTGTTCTTCAGCCAGCAGCTTCTGCTCGGCCGCCAGCGCGGCATCCACTGGCGAGGCGGGCTGTTTCTGCTCCATCTGCGCATCGTGCTCGTTGAGTATCTGTTCGATACGTTCAGCGCTGAGGGCGAGCGGTTTGCCTTCGTAGGCCTGCTGCAGGCCCTCGATCAAGGCCTGCAGCTGCAGGTCGGGGATCTCCTGATGCAAGCGTTCACCCAGGCTCGCTCCGACACTGTAGGCCAGGTCGTGGGGGGAGGCAGGCGGTGCCGGGTCGGCGGCCAGGGCGGGGATGGCGAGCAGCGACAGGGGCAGCAGATACATGCGCAACATGGGGCTCTCTCTCTGGCAGCTGAGGCTCATTATGCCAGCCGCCGGGCAATGCGTGTCCGTCACGGGCAGCTCTGGCGCCTTGCAATGTGCGCACGGCCCTGCAACGGCAGGCTCCGAATGCTGTCAATAGGCCCTAGCGGCTCGCTGGACAGCAGTCTAGTATGAGCCGTTATCACGTCAGCCAGGAGGTACACATGTCGGCTACCAAGAAGCCCGTAAATACGCCGTTGCACTTGCTCCAACAGCTTTCGGGCAGCCTGCTCGAACATCTGGAAAATGCCTGCACCCAGGCCTTGGCTGATGCTGAGAAACTGCTCGCCAAGCTGGAAAAGCAGCGTGGCAAGGCTCAGGAGAAACTGCACAAGTCGCGTACCAAATTGCAGGACGCCGCCAGCGCCGGCAAAGCCAAGGCGCAGAACAAGGCCAGGGACAGCGTCGGCGAACTCGAGCAGTTGCTCGATGCCCTGAAAGAGCGCCAGTCCGAAACCCGCAGCTATATCGTCGAACTCAAGCGCGATGCCCAGGAAAGCCTGAAACTGGCCCAGGGGGTCGGCAAGGTGCAAGCTGCCGTGGCCAAGACCCTGGAGTTGCGCGCCGCCAAGGCCAAGCCAGCTCCTGCCGCCAAGCCGGTCGCCGCCGCCCGCGCCAAGCCCGCTGCTACCAAGCCCGCTGCCGCCAGCACCTCGGCTACCCCGGCCGCCACGACCAAACCCGCTACCGCGCGCAAGGCACCGGTCAAAGCTGCCGCCAAGCCTGCCGCTACAGCCAAGCCTGCGGCAGCCAAGGTCGCTGCCAGCAAAGCCACTGCCAAGCCCGCTGCCAAGGCGCCAGCTGCCGCCAAATCAGCGGCCGCCAAGCCAGCCATCAGCAAGGCGCCAGCCGCAGCCAAACCTGCCGCTACCAAACCTGCCGCTGCCAAGCCCGCAGCCACCAAGCCCGCGGCCACCAAGGTCGCCGCCAGCAAGGCGCCTGCCGCCAAGCCCGCCGCGCGCAAGCCGGCCGCCAAGCCGACCGCCACTGCGCCAGGTGCCAGCAGCGCCAGCACTCAGGCCGCTGCAGCGACGCCGGCCCCTGCAGCTTCGCCTGCGGCGGCACCTGACAGCCCGTCCTCGTCGAACCCCTCGGCCTAACCCGCCACTATCGCGGCGTGCAGCGCTTGCAGCGCGCCGCGATTGCTTCTCGCCTCGGCCGGTACCGCCTGTTCCAGCCATAGCTCTAGATCCCTGGCAGCCTCTGGTGGCCAGCCGATCGCCAGGCCTTGCAGGCGCACCAGCAACTGCCGTTCGGCTTCCAGCTCCAGTGCCTTGACCTGTTCGCGCAGGGCCGCCAGTTCATCGTTGGTTTGCGCCGCCGCGCGCCATTGCTGGCGCAGATGGCGCAGCGGGCTGACCACGTCGGTCTGCCAGGGGTCGGCCAGCAGTTGCAGGCGCCCCAGGTACTCGCGGCGCCAGGGCACGCCGCGCTGGCCCAGCCAGGCTGCGCTGATCAACACGCAGACGTCAGCGCCCGCCTGCTGCAATTCCAGGCTGGCGGCTTCGACGCCCGGTCGGGCGTACAGGTCCAGGGCAAAGCTCCAGAGGTCCGCGTGCATGCTGCTTCCCCGCTAGGGATAGGTGAGCGGCGCCGTGTGCGGCGCGCGAAAGTTCGGCGCAGAACTGGTAGACTCCCGCGCCATTATGATCCGACTCCAGAACCTGACTTTACAGCGTGGCCCGCAGCGTTTGCTAGAAGACGCCGAGCTGACCCTGCACGCCGGCCAGAAAGCCGGTTTGATCGGTGCCAACGGCGCCGGCAAATCCTCGCTGTTCGCCCTGCTGCTGGGTCAGCTTGCGCCGGATTCCGGCGACTGCCTGCTGCCTGCCGACTGGCGCATTGCCCATATGCGCCAGGAAATCGAGACGCTCGAACGCATCGCCGTCGACTACGTGCTCGACGGCGACGTGCGCCTGCGCCAGATCCAGCGTGAGCTGGCGGCTGCCGAGGCGGCCCATGACGGCACCGCCTTGGCCCGCCTGCACGCGGAGCTGGACAACGCCGACGGCTACACCGCTGACGCCCGCGCGCGCAAGCTGCTGGCCGGGCTGGGTTTCAGCAACGAGCAGATGGACCGCCAGGTCGGCGACTTCTCCGGTGGTTGGCGCATGCGCCTGAACCTGGCGCAGGCGCTGATGTGCCCCTCGGACCTGCTGCTGCTCGACGAGCCGACCAACCACCTTGATCTGGACGCCATCCTCTGGCTGGAAGACTGGCTCAAGGGCTATGCCGGCACGCTGCTGCTGATTTCCCACGACCGCGATTTCCTCGACGCGGTGGTCGACCATGTCGCCCACGTTGAACAGTGCAAGCTGACCCTCTACCGGGGCGGTTACAGCGCCTTCGAGCGCGCCCGTGCCGAGCGCCTGGCGCAGCAGCAACAGGCCTACGAGAAGCAGCAGGCGCAGCGCGAGCACATGGAGAAGTACATTGCCCGCTTCAAGGCGCAGGCGACCAAGGCTCGCCAGGCCCAGAGCCGCATCAAGGCCCTGGAGCGCATGGAGGAGCTGTCGGCGGCGCACGTTGATTCGCCATTCGATTTCGTCTTTCGCGAGTCGCAGAAAATCTCCAGCCCGCTGCTCGACCTGTCCGAGGCCCGCCTGGGCTACGGCGAGACGGTGATCCTCGACAAGGTCAAGCTGCAACTGACCCCGGGCGCGCGCATCGGCCTGCTTGGCCCCAACGGCGCTGGCAAGTCGACCCTGATCAAGAACCTCGCCGGCGAGCTGTCGCCGCTGTCGGGCCGGCTGGTGCGCGGCGAGAACCTGGTGGTCGGCTACTTCGCCCAGCACCAGCTCGACTCGCTGGACAGCAAGGCCAGCCCGCTGCTGCACCTGCAGCGCCTGGCGCCTACCGAACGCGAGCAGACCCTGCGCGACTTCCTCGGCGGTTTCGACTTCCGCGGCCCGCGCACCGACGAGCCGGTGCTGAACTTCTCCGGCGGCGAAAAAGCCCGCCTGGCCCTGGCCTTGATCGCCTGGGAGCGGCCCAACCTGCTGCTGCTCGACGAACCGACCAACCACCTGGACCTGGAAATGCGCCTGGCGCTGACCATGGCCCTGCAGGAATTCAGCGGCGCCGTGCTGGTGGTCTCCCACGACCGTCATCTGCTCAAGAGCACCACCGATGACTTCCTGCTGGTAGCTGACGGCAAGATCGAGACCTTCGATGGCGACCTCGACGACTACGCCCGCTGGCTGGTCGAGTACCGCCAGCGCCAGGCCCAGGCCGTGGCCGGCAGCGTCCCGGTCAACCTCGACAAGACCGACAAGAAGGCCCAGCGTCAGCAGGCAGCCGCGCTGCGCCAGCAGTTGGCGCCGCACAAGCGCGAGGCCGACAAGCTGGAGGCCGAACTGGGCAAGCTGCACGAGCAGCTGGCAAAAATCGAGGCTACCCTTGGCGACAGCGGTATCTACGAAGCCACGCGCAAGGACGAGCTGCGCGAAGCGCTGGCCCAGCAGGCGCGCCTGAAGGTCCGTGAAGGCGAGCTGGAAGAAGCCTGGATGCTCGCCCTTGAAACCCTCGAAACCATGCAGGCGCAGCTCGAAGCGCTGTCCTGAGCCATTCCCACAGGAGATCACCCCATGGCACTGCACACCTGGTTAGCATTTTTCGCGGCGTGCTGGGTGATCAGCCTGTCTCCCGGGGCGGGGGCCATCGCCTCGATGTCCTGCGGCCTGCAATACGGCTTCTGGCGCGGCTATTGGAATGCCCTGGGGCTGCAGCTGGGGCTAGTCCTGCAGATATTCATCATCGCCGCCGGCCTGGGCGCGGTGCTCGCTGCCTCGGCCACCGCCTTTACCTGCATCAAGTGGTTCGGGGTGCTCTACCTGCTGTATCTGGCGGTCAGGCAGTGGCGCGCCGCCCCGGCCGATTTGCAGGACGAAGCCGGCGTGCGCCCGCTGGGCAAGCCATTGACCCTGGTGTTTCGCGGTTTCCTGGTCAACATCAGCAATCCCAAGGCCCTGGTATTCATGCTCGCGGTCCTGCCACAGTTCATCGACCCGCATGCGCCGTTGGTGGCGCAGTACCTGACCATCAGCGTGACCATGGTCTGCGTCGACCTGTTGGTGATGGCCGGCTACACCGGGCTGGCCTCGCGGGTGCTGCGTCTGCTGCGCACGCCGCGCCAGCAACGGCGCATGAACCGCACCTTCGCCGGCCTGTTCGCCGCCGCCGCGACTTTTCTGGCCATGTTGCGCCCCGCCGGGGCCTGAGATCTGTGCAGTGGCTGCACAAGTGTTGTCGGGCCTGTCCCATAGGCTACGCCGGCAGCGCCCCATAGACTTTCGGCTCCCTAACAGCAGGAAGTCCAGCATGTCGATACTCAGCCAACAACCCTCGCGCCGCCTGTTCGGTCTGTGCGCCGCCCTTGGCCTGGCATTCAGCGCCGCAGCCCAGGCAGCGACCCCGAACAACCCACAGCCGACCATCCGTGCCATGGTCGGCGCCCAGCCCATCGATCACCTCGCGGCCGGCAAGACCGCGTTGCTGGTGATCGACTTCCAGAATGAATATTTCAGCGGCCGCATGCCCATCCCGGACGGTGACGCCGCACTGGCCAACACCCAGCGGCTGATCGAATTCGCCGATCAGGCGGCCATGCCGGTCTATCATTTCCAGCACGTGGCGCCCGCCGGTTCGCCGGTGTTCGCCCTGGGCGGCAAAGGGGTAGAGTTTCATCCGAAGATGCAGCCACGGACCCAGGATGTGGTGATGCAAAAAAGCAACGTCAGTGCCTTCGCCGGCACCGACCTGGATCAGCGCCTGAAGGCGGCCGGCATCGACACGCTGTTGATCTCCGGCCTGATGACCCACGCCTGCGTGGCCGGCGCGGCGCGGGATGCGGTTCCGCTGGGTTACAAAGTGGTAGTCGCCTCGGACGCCTCCGCGACGCGCTCGATCACCCGGTTCAACGGCCAGGCGGTGGACAGCCAGGCCCTGCACCAGACGGCGCTGGCGGAAATCGAAGACACCTTTGGTGACGTGCTCGCCACCGATGACATCCTCAAACTGCCGGTGCGCTGAGGTGCCATGAACCAGCTCAACGCCATGCGCGCGTTCCGTTGCATTGTCGAGGCCGGCGGCTTCACCGCGGCGGCGCAGCGCCTGGAGACCAACCATTCCACGGTGTCGCGGCAGTTGCAGCAGCTCGAGGCGCTGCTGGCGGTGCAGCTGGTGCAGCGCAACACCCGCCGCTTGAGCCTGACCGCAGCCGGTGAGCAGTATTACCAGGTCTGCGTGGAGGTGCTCGAGCGGCTCGACGGGGCTTCCCAGGCCTTGCAAAGTGCTGCCAGCCAGGTGCGCGGCCCGCTGCGGGTCAGCGTGCCGCTGAGCATCGGTACGCTGGAGCTGGGCAACTGGTTGCCGGCTTGGCGCCAGGCGTTTCCCGAAGTCCAGCTGTACCTGAGCAGTGACGACCGTTTCGTCGACGTGGTGGCCGAGAGTTTCGATGTCGCCCTGCGCATCAGCGAGCCGCTGGTGGACAGCGGCCTAAAGGCGCGTCTGTTGACCCGCAGCGAGATGGTGCTGGTAGCTTCCGCTGCCTACGTTCAGCGCCGTGGCTTGCCGCGCATCCCGCTGGAGCTTGCCGGCCACGAGTTGCTGAGCTTCGCGACCAGCGGTAGCTGGCCGCTGCGCGATCGCGACGGGAAGCTGCACCCGGTCAAGCTCGGCGCTGGTTTGCGCAGCGACACCATCACGGTCCTCTATGCTGCCGCGTTGGCCGGCAGCGGGATCGCCGCCTTCACCCACACCACCGTCGCCGCCGACCTGCAGGCTGGCCGGCTGGTGCGGATCCTGCCGGACTGCTCGCTGGGCGAGCGGCACTATTACGCGCTCTACTCGCAGACGCGCCATCTGCCTGCCCAGGCGCGCGCGTTCATTGACTTCATGGCGCACCACTACGCAGACTGAGCGGCTCAGCCTTCAGGGCATCCGCTACGGGAATCTTCATGCAAGTGTGGATCGACGCCGACGCCTGCCCGCGTCCGGCCCGCGACCAGGTCGTCAAGTTCGCTCTAAAGCGCGGTTTTGCGGTGTGCCTGGTGGCCGGCCAGCCGGTTGCCCGGCCGCCATATGCCATGGTCAAGCTGATTGTGGTGCCCAGCGGCCCCGATGCCGCCGACGATTACCTGGTGGAACACGCGCTGCCGGGCGAGCTGGTGATCTGCAGCGACGTGCCCCTGGCTGATCGCCTGGTCAGGAAGGGCGTGGCCGTGCTCGACCCACGTGGGCGCGAATTCGACGAGAGAAACATGGGCGAGCGCCTGGCGGTGCGCAACCTCTTCACCGACCTGCGCGAACAAGGCCAGGCCGGCGGTGGCCCGGCGGCCTATGGCGACAAGGACAAGCAGGCCTTTGCCAACAGCCTGGACCGGATTCTGACCCGGTTGATGCGTCAGGATTGAAGGCAGAGGAAGGAGGGGGCCGGTCTGAATGTCCAAGATGGCCACCAGCGGCCGCGCGGGCGGCCGGTGGGTGCCCTAGTACATCGTGAAGGCGAACCTCAGGGCATGCGTTTTTGCTCGGCCTTGGCCGCCATTTCCCGCTCCAGGCGCGCGCTGCGCACCCGGCGCCACAGCCACAGGCCCACGCCGACTACCAGCAACCCGCCGAGCACCCACAGCTCGTACTTCTTGACGTTGCCCAGCAGGGCTTCAAGCACCGAGCCGAAACGATAGGCGGCGAAGCCCAGCGCGGCGGCCCATACCGCTGCGCCCAGGCCGTTGAGCAGCAGGTAGCGGCGCGGCGGGTAGCCGGACAGGCCGATGGCCACCGGCATCACCGTGCGCAGGCCGTAGACAAAGCGGAAGCTCAACACCCAGATGTCCGGGTGCTTGCGGATGTGCTCCAGCGCGCGATCGCCCATCAGCTGCCAGCGCGGTTTGCGTGCCAGCAGCTTGCGGCCTTGCTTGCGACCCAGGAAATACCAGAGCTGGTCGCCCGCGTAGCTGCCGAAGAAGGCGACCACGACGACCAGGTTGATGTCCATGTACCCACGGAACGCGAGAAATCCAGCAAGGACCAAAATGGTCTCGCCTTCAAAGAACGTACCGAGAAAAAGGGCCAGGTAGCCGAATTCTTGCAGGAATTGTTGGAGCATTTTATGGATGCTGGCGAAATGAACGCGCAGCCTAACCCTTCGGGCTCGTTCAGGAAAGTGTCCAAATGTGTCTCGACGTTAACAATTGTTGCCGTGACAATGGTTGCGACCTGCAGTCGCGGTGTACTTCAGAGCGTCATCAAAGCGTCATAATGGCTGTTTATAACTGCCAAACTCGCCCGTTCGACGGGCCATGGAGTCCACCATGAGCTTCACCCCCGCCCAGCGCCTGTTCCCCGCCACTCGCCTGCGGCGCAACCGCCGTGACGAATTTTCCCGCCGACTGGTACGTGAAAATATTCTTACGGTCGATGATCTGATCCTCCCGGTGTTCGTGCTGGACGGTGAAAACCGTCGCGAGGCGGTGGCCTCGATGCCCGGCGTGGAGCGCCTGAGCATCGACCTGCTGCTGCAGGAAGCCGAGCACTGGGTGGAACTGGGCATCCCCGCCCTGGCGCTGTTCCCGGTGACGCCGGCAGCGCTGAAGTCGCTGGACGCGGCCGAGGCGTGGAACCCCCAGGGCATCGCCCAGCGCGCCACCCGTGCACTGCGTGACCGTTTCCCGCAACTGGGCGTCATTACCGATGTGGCTCTGGATCCGTTCACCACCCACGGCCAGGACGGCATCATCGACGAGCAGGGTTACGTGCAGAACGACATCACCGTCGATGCGCTGGTCAAGCAGGCGCTTTCCCACGCCGAGGCCGGGGCCCAGGTGGTCGCGCCGTCGGACATGATGGACGGGCGCATCCAGGCGATTCGCGAGGCACTGGAACTGGCCGGCCACGTCAACGTGCGCATCATGGCCTACTCGGCCAAGTACGCCAGCGCCTACTACGGGCCGTTCCGTGACGCTGTGGGCTCGGCGTCGAACCTGGGCAAGGCGGACAAGGCCTCGTACCAGATGGACCCGGCCAACGGCGACGAGGCCCTGCACGAGGTGGCCGCGGACCTGGTCGAGGGCGCCGATATGGTCATGGTCAAGCCAGGCATGCCGTATCTCGACATCCTTTATCGGGTGAAAAACGAATTCAAGGTGCCGACCTTTGTCTATCAGGTCAGTGGCGAGTACGCCATGCACAGGGCCGCGATCGATAACGGCTGGCTGGGCGAGGCGGTCATCCTTGAATCGCTGACAGCTTTCAAACGGGCAGGAGCCGACGGCATCCTGACGTATTTCGCCATTCGCGCCGCACAATTGCTACGAGGGCAGTAGCGCCCTCCAGGAACGCCAGATGAACAACGAAGGACTCAGTGAAACCGCAGTGAAGGAAGCCCAGCCGCTGCTGGAGCAGGTGATCGAGACGCCGCCGGACGCGCACCCCGCGCCAGAGCCGGTGGCCGAGGCCAGCGCCAGCGTGCCGCACCCGGCGCCGGTGGTGCCGGGGCTGGACGACAGCAGCCTGTACATCCACCGCGAGCTGTCGCAGCTGCAGTTCAATATCCGCGTGCTCGAACAGGCGCTGGATGAGTCCTATCCGTTGCTCGAAAGGCTGAAGTTCCTGCTGATCTTCTCCAGCAACCTCGACGAGTTCTTCGAGATCCGCGTGGCGGGCCTGAAGAAGCAGATCACCTTCGCCCGTGAACAGGCCGGCGCCGACGGCCTGCAGCCGCACCAGGCGCTGGCGCGCATCAGCGAGCTGGTGCACGGCCATGTCGACCGCCAGTACGCGATCCTCAACGACATCCTGCTGCCGGAGCTGGAGAAGCACCATGTGCGCTTCATCCGCCGGCGCCACTGGACGGTCAAGCTCAAGACCTGGGTGCGCCGCTATTTCCGCGACGAGATCGCGCCGATCATCACCCCGATCGGCCTGGACCCGACCCACCCGTTCCCGTTGCTGGTGAACAAGAGCCTGAACTTCATCGTCGAGCTCGAGGGCATCGACGCCTTTGGCCGCGACTCGGGCCTGGCGATCATCCCGGCGCCGCGTCTGCTGCCGCGGGTGATCAAGGTGCCGGAAGAAGTCGGTGGGCCGGGCGACAACTACGTGTTCCTGTCGTCGATGATTCACGCGCATGCCGACGACCTGTTCCAGGGCATGAAGGTCAAGGGCTGCTACCAGTTCCGCCTGACCCGCAACGCCGACCTGGCGCTGGACTCCGAAGACGTCGAAGACCTCGCCCGCGCCTTGCGCGGCGAGCTGTTCTCGCGGCGCTACGGCGATGCCGTGCGCCTGGAAGTCGCCGACACCTGCCCCAAGCACCTGTCGGACTACCTGCTCAAGCAGTTCAACCTGGCCGAGAGCGAGCTGTATCAGGTCAATGGCCCGGTCAACCTGACGCGGCTGTTCAGCATCACCGGCCTGGAAAGCCAGCGGCCGCTGCAGTATCGCCCGTTCACGCCGCAGATCCCCAAGCTGCTGCAGAACAGCGAAAACATCTTCAACGTCATCAGCAAGCAGGACATCCTCCTGCTGCACCCCTTCGAGTCGTTCACCCCGGTGGTCGACCTGCTGCGCCAGGCGGCAAAGGACCCCCATGTGCTGGCGGTGCGCCAGACCCTGTACCGCAGCGGCGCCAATTCGGAAATCGTCGATGCCCTGGTGGATGCCGCGCGCAACGGCAAGGAAGTCACTGCGGTGATCGAGCTGCGCGCGCGCTTTGACGAGGAGTCCAACCTGCAGTTGGCCAGCCGCCTGCAGGCCGCTGGTGCGGTGGTGATCTACGGCGTGGTCGGCTTCAAGACCCACGCCAAGATGATGCTGATCCTGCGCCGAGAAGGGCCGGAGATTCAGCGCTATGCGCACCTGGGCACCGGTAACTATCACGCCGGCAACGCCAAGCTGTACACCGACTACAGCCTGCTGACCTCCGACGACGCGCTGTGCGAAGACGTCGGCAAGTTGTTCAGCCAACTGATCGGCATGGGCAAGACGCTGCGCATGAAAAAGCTTTTGCATGCGCCGTTCACCCTGAAGAAGGGCATGCTCGACATGATTGCCCGCGAGACCCAGTTCGCCCTCGACGGCAAGCCGGCGCACATCATCGCCAAGTTCAACTCACTGACCGATGCGAAGATCATCCGCGCGTTGTACAAGGCCAGCCAGTCGGGCGTGCGCATCGACCTGGTGGTGCGCGGCATGTGCTGCCTGCGCCCGGGCATCGCCGGGGTCTCGCACAACATCCACGTGCGCTCGATCATTGGCCGCTTCCTCGAGCACACCCGGGTGTTCTACTTCCTCAACGGCGGTGAGGAGCAGATGTTCCTTTCCAGCGCCGACTGGATGGAGCGCAACCTCGACAAGCGCGTCGAGACCTGCTTCCCGGTGGAAGGCAAGAAGCTGATCATGCGGGTGAAGAAGGAGCTCGAGTGCTACCTGACCGATAACACCCATTCGTGGCTGCTGCAGTCCGACGGTCGCTACATCCGCAGCACACCGACCGGCAACCAGAATGCGCGCAGCGCGCAGGACACCTTGCTGGAGCGGCTGAGCAACCCGATCCTGCCGGTGCGCTGAACAGCTCGGGGGCTTTGCCCCCTCCCACATCCAACGTGGGAGGGGGCAAAGCCCCCAAGCTGTTCAGCCCGTCCATTACCGCACCGTCAAACTGAACCCCACCCGCGTCAGCCACTCGGCTTCCTGGGCGAAATCGGCCTGGGTCAGTTGATTGTCTTCCAGCCAGCCAGCCGGGAACTGCACGTCGAGGCTGTCTTCGTCGGCATGCAGGGTCACTTCCGGCATCTGCTGCGTGCCGCGGATGTGGTGGAACAGGATGGCGAAGCGCAGCAGCACGCACAGGCGGATCAACTTGGTGCCGTCTTCGCCGAACTCGGCGAACTTGTCCCGGGGAATGTTGCGCCGGTGGCCACGCACCAGCAGCGCCAGCATCTGCTGGTCTTCGCGGGAAAAGCCGGCCAGGTCCGAGTGCTCGATCAGGTAGGCGCCATGCTTGTGGTAGTGATAGTGGGCGATGTCCAGGCCGATTTCGTGGACCTTGGCTGCCCAGCGCAACAGCTCGCGCCACACGCCGTCGTCCAGGTCCCAGGCGTGCACCACCTGGTCGAAGGCGTGCAGGGCCTTGCGCTCCACGCGGGCGGCCTGGTCCATGTCGACGTGGTAGCGCTCCATCAGCGAGCTGAGGGTGCGCTCGCGCACGTCTTCGTGGTGATGGCGGCCCAGCAGGTCGAACAGTACGCCTTCGCGCAGTGCGCCCTCGCAGTGGTCCATGCGCTGCAGGTCCATGGCGTCGAAGATGGCTTCGAGGATGGCCAGCCCGGCGGGGAAGATCGAGCGCCGATCAGGCTTGATGCCCTCGAAGTCGATCTTGTCGACGTCGCCCAGCTTGAACAGCTTGCGCTTGAGCCAGCCAAGGCCTTCGGCGTTGACCTCGCCGTTACCCTGGCCATTGGCCTTGAGCGCCAGGCCGATGGCGCGGATGGTCCCGGACGAGCCGATCGCCTGGTCCCAGCCCAGACGATGCAGGGCGTTCTCGATGCTCATGATTTCCAGGCGCGCGGCGGTGTAGGCCTGGGCGTAGCGGGCCGGGGTGATCTTGCCGTCGCGGAAATAACGCTGGGTGAAGCTGACGCAGCCCATCTGCAGGCTTTCGCGCAGCATCGGCTCGAAGCGCTGGCCGATGATGAATTCGGTGCTGCCGCCGCCAATGTCGGCCACCAGGCGCTTGCCCGGGTCGTCGGGCAGGGTGTGCGAGACGCCCAGATAGATGAGGCGCGCTTCTTCACGGCCGGAGATCACCTCCACCGGGTGGCCGAGAATTTCCTCCGCCCGGCGGATGAATTCGCCACGGTTGCGCGCTTCACGCAGGGCATTGGTACCGACGATGCGCACGGCGCCCAGGGGCAGGCCGTTGATCAGCTGGGCGAAGCGCTTGAGGCAGTCGAGCCCGCGCTGCATCGACTCTTCGCTGAGCCGGCGCTCTTCGTCGATGCCGGCAGCCAGTTGAACCTTCTCGCCCTGGCGCTCGAGGATGCGGATTTCGCCGACATGGGCCTTGGCTACCACCATGTGGAAGCTGTTCGAGCCCAGGTCGATGGCGGCGATCAGGGAAAGATTCTTGGCTTTGAGGTCGGGCATGATCAGAGGATCTCGGTCGTTAACCGCAACATCGTGCCACGATCCCACCGCGCCGCCAACGCGCGGCTGAAACCGGCGGCGCGTTACGCCGGCTGCAGGCCGATGAAGTTGGCCAGTTCGGCGGTCTGCGGGTGGGCGAAAAGCACCTTGGGATCACCGCTCTCGTGCACCTTGCCCTGGTGCATGAACACCAGCTTGTCGCCGACTTCACGGGCAAAGCGCATCTCGTGAGTGACCATGATCAGGGTCATGCCTTCTTCGGCCAGCTGGCGCACCACGCCAAGCACTTCGTTGACCAGTTCCGGGTCCAGCGCGGAGGTGATTTCGTCGCACAGCAGTACTCGCGGCTGCATGGCCAGGGCGCGGGCGATGGCCACGCGCTGCTGCTGGCCGCCGGAAAGCTTGTCGGGGAAGGCATCGAATTTTTCCCCGAGGCCGACCTTGGCGAGCATCAGGCGGGCGCGCTCGGCCGCTTCGGCCCTGGAGATTTTCTGCACCACCTGCGGCGCGAGCATGACGTTCTCACCGACTGTCAGGTGCGGGAACAGGTTGAATTGCTGGAACACCATGCCGACCTTCTGGCGCAGGCTGCGCAGGTCGGCGCGGGCCGAGTCGAGGTATTCGCCGTCGACCTCGATGACCCCGTCGTTGATCGACTCCAGGCCGTTGAGGGTGCGCAGCAGCGTGCTCTTGCCCGAGCCGCTGCGCCCGATGATCGCCACCACCTGGCCTTCTTCGATGCTCAGGTCGATGCCCTGCAGCACATGGTGGTCGCCGTAGTATTTGTGCAGTGCGGAGATTCTAAGCAGAGGCATGCAGTTTCCTTTCCAGATAACGGGCGCCCAGCGACAGCGGGTAGCACAGGGCGAAGTAACCCAGCGCCACCAGGCCATAGACCATGAAGGGCTCGAAGGTGGCGTTGGCGAGCATGCCGCCGGTCTTGGTCAGCTCGGTGAAGCCGATGATCGAGGTCACCGCCGTGCCCTTGACCACCTGCACCGAAAAACCCACGGTGGGCGCCACGGCGATGCGCAGCGCCTGCGGCAGAATCACGTGGCGCAATTGCTCGTACGGGGTCAGGGCCAGGCTGGCCGAGGCCTCCCATTGGCCCCGGTTGATCGACTCGACGCAACCGCGCCAGATCTCCGCCAGGTAGGCGCTGGTGAACAGGGTCAGGGCCAGCGCAGCCGCCGCCCAGGGCGAAATATCGCCGCCCAGCAGCGAGACGCCGAAGAACACCAGAAACAGTTGCATGAGCAGTGGCGTGCCCTGGAACAGGTCGATGTAGGTGCGCGCCAGGTTGCGTGGCAGGGCCTTTTCGGAGATCCGCATGAGCATGACCAGCAGGCCGATCACGCCCCCGCCGATAAAGGCCACCAGCGACAGCGCGGCCGTCCACTGCAAGCCAGTGAGCAGGTTGCGCACGATGTCCCACAGGGTGAAATCCATCAGCGGTTCCTCATCACGAAGCGCCGGCCCACCCAGTTGAGCAGTACGCGGATGGCCATGGCCATTACCAGGTAGATCACGGTGGTCAGCAGGTAGGTTTCGAACGAGCGGAAATTGCGCGACTGGATGAAGTTGGCGTAGAAGCTCAGCTCCTGGGTGGCGATTTGCGAGCACACCGCCGAGCCAAGCATGACGATGATGATCTGGCTGGTCAGGGCAGGCCACACCTTGCCCAGCGCGGGCAGCAGCACCACGTGGCGGAACGCTTCGAAGCGGCTCATGGCCAGCGCCGCAGAGGCTTCCAGCTGCCCCCGGGGGATGGCCTGCACGCCGGCGCGGATGATCTCGGTGGAGTAGGCGCCGAGGTTGATTACCATGGCCAGTACCGCCGCAGTCCATTCGCTGATCTGGATGCCCAGCGACGGCAGGCCGAAGAAGATGAAGAACAGCTGCACGAGAAACGGCGTGTTGCGGATCAGTTCGACGTAGACGCCGAAAATTGCCGAGAACGGCTGGATCTTCCAGGCCCGTACCCCCGCGCCGATGATGCCCAGGCCGACCCCGAGCACGGCGCCGATGGCTGTCAGCTCCAGGGTGAACAGCGCGCCGCGCAGCAACAGGTCGGCGTTCTGCAAGACCGGGTGGAAGTCGAAGTGGTAGGCCATGTCGTGTCCGCCGGGTCAGAGGTGAGAGGTCACAGGTCAGCCGGCAGTGGTTGCTTGAGCCAGGTTTGCGAATTCTTTTCCAGGCGACCGTCGGCCTTGGCCTGCTCCAGTATCTCGTTGACCTTGGCCAGCAGCTGCGGCTCGTTCTTGTTCACCCCCACGTACACCGGCGAATCCTTGAGCTTGACCTTGAGCGCCGGCAACCGCTTGGGGTTCTTCTGCGCGATGGCCACCATGACCACGTTGCCGCTGGCGATCAGGTCGACCTGCCCGGCCAGGTAGGCCGCGATGGTCGAGTTGTTGTCCTCGAAGCGCTTGATGGTGGCGTCGGCGGGGGCGACCTTGCTCAGCTCGATGTCCTCGATGGCGCCACGGGTGACGCTGATGGTCTTGCCTTTGAGGTCGTCGAGCGCTGCAATCGGCGCCTCGGGCGGACCGAAAACCGCCAGGTAGAAGGGCGCGTAGGCGCGGGAAAAGTCGATGACCTGTTCGCGTTCGGGGTTCTTGCCCAGGCTGGAGATCACCAGGTCGACCTTGCCGGTGGTGAGGAATGGAATGCGGTTGGTGCTATTGACCGGGGTCAGCTGCAGCTTGACCTGCAGCTGGTCGGCGATCAGCCGCGCGGTGTCGATGTCCAGGCCGCGAGGCTGCATGTCCGGGCCGATCGAGCCGAAGGGCGGGAAGTCCTGGGGTACCGCGACCTTCAGCGTGCCCCGGCTGACGATGTCGGCCAGGCCATCGGCGTGAGCAGGGGCTTGGCTGAGCAGCAGGCTGGCGAGCAGGCCGGCGAGCAGGGCGAGGCGGCGGGTCATCATGACATTCTCCAGTGGGGCGGGTCGTGGTCGACCCCGGTGCACCGGGCTATTGCACGGCCCATGCCAAACTGGCCTGCGGCCTCTGGGTGGCTGCGCCCCCTCGCACGCCCGAAGTACCTACTGCAATCAACACGGGAGCGGCCCTGGCCTGCACCTACCCTTCGAGGCGCGCGCCACGGTATCGGCAGCTGATCGATTGCGGCGCATGTGGCCGCGCCAAACCCGTGCGTACGCCTCGTATCGGTGCGCCGGCAGCCGGGGCCACCCATTAAATGGAACATAAGTAAAATCACCAACGTCTATAGTGACAGTCAATCAAGGCTGGCTTCCTGTACATGGCGCAGCCAGCTATGATGTGTGCAGTTTTTTCCAGATTCCAAACGGAGACCCTCCATGAGCAACGATCTTATCAAGCACGTTAGCGACGCCAGCTTCGAGCAGGATGTACTGAAGGCTAGCGGCCCTGTGCTCGTTGACTACTGGGCTGAGTGGTGCGGCCCCTGCAAGATGATCGCCCCGGTATTGGACGACCTGGCCAGCCACTACGATGGCAAACTCACCATCGCCAAGCTGAACATCGACGAGAACCAGGAAACCCCGGCCAAGCATGGCGTGCGTGGTATCCCTACGCTGATGCTGTTCAAGAACGGCAACGTCGAGGCGACCAAGGTCGGCGCCCTGTCGAAATCGCAGCTGCAGGCGTTCCTCGACGCCAATATTTAAGCTGTTACAAAACCCCGCACCTTGCGGGGTTTTTTCTGGGGGCATGACTAGACTCCCGGAAATCGAGGTGGTACATTCGGCCTCGCGCTTGTTTCTCCAGTGCCCCCTGCAAGCCGTCGCCGACGCACTCCTACTCGAACAAGTACGCGATCCTGTCGCCTTCTCTGCGGCGCGGCCTCATTAAGCCCAAAGCTTAATTTCTCCCCTCCATACACGATTACGTCATTCCCCTATGAATCTGACTGAACTCAAGCAAAAGCCGATTACCGATCTGCTCGAAATGGCCGAACAGATGGGCATAGAAAATATGGCCCGTTCGCGCAAGCAAGATGTGATTTTCTCCCTGTTGAAAAAGCACGCCAAAAGCGGCGAGGAAATCTCCGGTGATGGCGTGCTGGAGATTCTCCAGGACGGCTTCGGCTTCCTGCGTTCGGCTGATGCCTCGTACCTCGCCGGCCCCGACGACATCTACGTCTCGCCGAGCCAGATCCGCCGCTTCAACCTGCGCACCGGCGATACCATCGTCGGCAAGATTCGGCCGCCAAAGGAAGGCGAGCGTTATTTCGCCCTGCTGAAAGTCGACACGATCAACTTCGACCGTCCCGAGAACGCGAAGAACAAGATCCTGTTCGAAAACCTGACGCCGCTGTTCCCCAACGAGCGCATGAAGATGGAAGCCGGCAACGGTTCCACCGAAGACCTGACCGGTCGGGTCATCGACCTCTGCGCGCCGATCGGCAAGGGCCAGCGCGGCCTGATCGTCGCCCCGCCGAAAGCGGGCAAGACCATCATGCTGCAGAACATCGCCGCCAATATCACGCGTAACAACCCCGAGTGCCACCTGATCGTTCTGCTGATCGACGAGCGCCCGGAAGAAGTGACCGAGATGCAGCGTACCGTGCGCGGCGAAGTGGTTGCGTCGACCTTCGACGAACCGCCGACCCGTCACGTGCAAGTGGCCGAAATGGTCATCGAGAAGGCCAAGCGCCTGGTCGAGCACAAGAAGGACGTGGTCATCCTGCTCGACTCGATCACCCGTCTGGCACGTGCCTACAACACCGTGATCCCGAGCTCCGGCAAGGTGCTGACCGGTGGTGTCGACGCCCACGCCCTGGAGAAGCCCAAGCGTTTCTTCGGCGCCGCGCGCAACATCGAGGAAGGCGGTTCGCTGACCATCATCGCCACCGCGCTGGTTGAAACCGGCTCGAAGATGGATGAAGTGATCTACGAAGAGTTCAAGGGGACCGGCAACATGGAATTGCCCCTGGACCGCAAGATCGCCGAGAAGCGCGTCTTCCCGGCCATCAACATCAACCGTTCGGGCACCCGTCGCGAAGAACTGCTGACCGCCGACGACGAACTGCAGCGCATGTGGATCCTGCGCAAGCTGCTGCACCCGATGGACGAAGTGGCCGCCATCGAGTTCCTGGTCGACAAGCTCAAGCAGACCAAGACCAACGACGAGTTCTTCCTGTCGATGAAACGCAAGTAAGTCGGTTTTCCTGACTTCAGCAATGGCGCCCATGTGGCGCCATTGTTGTTTCTGCTGCCGCTCATTGCAGGAATCTTCCTACAGGCTTTTCGGAGGCGCCTGACTGTCCGGCCATCATCGCAAGCGTCACCCTGCTTCTTCGTTGAACACGGGAGAGTCATGGGATGAAAAGCTCGATTGCATGGGTCGTCGGAGCGCTGCTGATGGCGCCGCTGGCGCACGCTGATTTCTATCTGAAACCCAGAAGCGGTACTGTCGATCAGCTCAAAAAGGTCTACGGCGTCCACCGGGTCGGCATGGTTACCCTCGAATACAGGGTGATGGCGGATGGGGAGGTGACCTACGTGTCCATGCTGGGCAGCGAGGATCCTGAGTTGGCACGCGACTTCAGGCGCATCCTGCAGCGTTGGCGATATGAGCCTTGGCCGCTCGAGAACGGCCATCCGCCCTACGTGGATATCATGCTTCCGCTGATTTCTGTCTATGCGCCCCAGGGCCGCGAGCAGCGCCTGAGGGCGCCGCTTGCCCGCACCTGTCAGAACCTCCTGGATCAGCATCGGCCACCCGCTGCAGGCGACGAGTTCGGCGGGGTCGACTGGGCCCTCAATCGTGCGTTTGTCAGCGGCAAGGTGTCCTGGAACGAGCGTCGAGCCTTGCTGCAGCAGCTGTCCGACTCCTGGGCGGATGTGCTGCTGGCTTGTGGCCAGGAGCCGCACCGGCCGTTTGTGGATTTTTTACCTACGCACAGTCCTCAGGGTGAAAACCTGCCTGAAAGCTCCTGACCCGCACCTTGGCTTGGGGCCGCCGCCTCGCATCAGGTACGATGTCCACCTATTTGATTGAATGGCGTGGTCGATGAAATTCAAGGATCTTCGGGATTTCGTGCAGCAGCTGGAGCAGCGCGGCGAGTTGAAGCGCATCCAGGTGCCGATTTCCCCTGTGCTGGAAATGACCGAAGTCTGCGACCGCACCCTGCGCGCCAAGGGCCCGGCGCTGCTGTTCGAGAAGCCCACCGGCTTTGATATCCCCGTGCTGGGCAACCTGTTCGGTACCCCTGGGCGGGTGGCGCTGGGTATGGGCGCCGAGGACGTTTCCGAGCTGCGCGAGATCGGCAAGCTGCTGGCTTTTCTCAAGGAGCCGGAGCCGCCCAAGGGGCTCAAGGACGCCTGGTCGAAGCTGCCGATCTTCAAGAAGATCATTGCCATGGCGCCCAAGGTGGTAAAGGACGCGGCTTGCCAGGAGATCGTCATCGAGGGCGACGACGTCGACCTCGGCATGCTGCCGGTGCAGCACTGCTGGCCGGGCGACGTGGCGCCGCTGATCACCTGGGGCCTGACGGTGACCAAGGGGCCGAACAAGGAACGGCAGAACCTGGGCATCTACCGCCAGCAAGTGATTGCCCGCAACAAGGTGATCATGCGCTGGTTGAGCCATCGTGGCGGCGCGCTGGATTACCGCGAGTGGTGCGAGAAACACCCTGGCCAGCCGTTTCCAGTGTCGGTGGCGCTGGGCGCGGACCCTGCGACCATCCTCGGCGCGGTCACCCCGGTGCCGGACAGCCTGTCGGAATACGCCTTCGCCGGCTTGTTGCGCGGCAACCGTACCGAGCTGGTCAAATGCCGTGGCAATGACCTGCAGGTGCCAGCCACCGCCGAGATCATCCTCGAAGGGGTGATCCATCCCGGCGAAATGGCTCCGGAAGGCCCGTATGGCGACCACACCGGCTACTACAATGAAGTGGACAGCTTCCCGGTGTTCACCGTCGAGCGCATCACCCACCGTATCAAGCCGATCTATCACAGCACCTACACCGGCCGGCCGCCGGATGAGCCGGCGATTCTTGGCGTGGCCTTGAATGAAGTGTTCGTGCCGATCCTGCAGAAGCAGTTTCCCGAGATCACCGATTTCTACCTGCCGCCGGAGGGTTGCTCCTATCGCATGGCAGTGGTGACCATGAAAAAGCAGTACCCGGGCCACGCCAAGCGGGTGATGCTGGGGGTCTGGTCGTTCCTGCGCCAGTTCATGTACACCAAGTTCGTGATCGTCACCGACGACGACATCAATGCCCGCGACTGGAACGACGTGATCTGGGCTATCACCACGCGCATGGACCCCAAGCGCGACACGGTGATGATCGACAACACGCCGATCGACTACCTGGACTTCGCCTCGCCGGTGTCCGGGCTGGGTTCGAAGATGGGCCTGGATGCCACGCACAAGTGGCCCGGCGAGACCACCCGCGAGTGGGGCCGCGTCATCGTCAAGGACGAAGCGGTGACCCGGCGCATCGATGAGCTGTGGAACCAGTTGGGAATAGACTGATGCGCGTGACCTTGCAGCCTTCGGGCACCGTATTGCAGACCGAGCCGGGCGAACGGATCCTGGCGGCTGCCCAGCGTTCCGGGCACGACTGCCCGCAGAGCTGCCGCAACGGCAACTGCCACGTCTGCGCGGCGCTGCTGGTGGCGGGAAGCGTGCGCCAGGAGGGCCAGGTGCACACCCATGGGGAGGTCTATACCTGCATCGCCGAACCTCTGGAGGACTGCGAATTGCTCTGGGACGGCGTGCTCGCTCCGGGGGAGCTGCCGGTGCGGCGCATGGCCTGCCAAGTCAGCGAGTGCCTGGAGGTGGGTGGCGATGTCTGGCGCGTGCGCTTGCGCGCGCCGGCCGGCAAGCCACCGCGCTACCACGCCGGGCAATACCTGATGATCGAGCGGGACAACGGCGAGAAGTCGGCGTTCTCGCTGGCCTCGGCCCCTCACGGCGGCCGCGATCTGGAGCTGCACATCCTGGTGCGTGAGGACAGTTCCCGGGAGTTGATTACCCAATTGCAGCGCGACGGTATCGCCCGCATCGAAATGCCGTTCGGCGATACCCATCTGGCGCAGCTGCCGGCCGGGCCGCTGGTGCTGATCGCCGCCGGCACCGGTATGGCGCAGATGCATGCGCTGATCGAGCATTGCCGCGCAGCGGGCTTCAAGTACCCGGTGCACCTGTACTGGGGCGCCCGGCGGCCTGAGGATTTCTACCGGCTGGAGCACTGGGACGAGTGGAAGCGGGTGCCCAACCTGTTCCTGCATCAGGTGGTCAGCGACCTGTGCGGCTGGGAAGGGCGGTGCGGCATGCTGCATGAAGCGGTCAGCGAGGACATTGCCGACCTGTCCCAGGTGCACGTCTACGCCAGCGGCTCGCCGGCCATGGTCTATGGGACGCTGGACGCCCTGGTGGCGGCGGGCATGGATGCGCATCAGATGCGCGCCGACGTGTTCGCCTACGCCCCGCGCCCCTAGAATTTCACGCCGACATTGACCATGGTCGCGGCAAAGCCGAGCAGCACCCATTCGACCCCCACCGGCCCCAGATTGGCGCCCACCGCAGGAATGACTGCGGGCGCCACCCCAAAACGGTTCAGCGGGATCTTGTCGCGGTACTCGCCGCGATAACCGTGCACCAATCCACCGCTCAGTTTGGCGTACAGCGGCAGCCCGCTGGCGTCGAAGCGCTTGCCGACGTAGGCATAGTGCGAGCGCTGCGAGAACGAATTGCGAAAGGTGGCGGCACCGTAGATGAGCTTATCGGCCCGGTTGCGCTCAAGCCCGAACAGATCCTGCCGATTGTTGTAATTATCGTTGTTGGCGAAATGGCTGGTGTGGACACTGGCTTGCACGTACCAGTGTTCGTCGCTCGCCTGAGCGGTGGGCGCTTGGACGGCGAGCGCGACGAGCGCGGCGGACGGCAACGGCAGGAGTTTTCGGAGCATAGGTACGGCCTTGGCAAGCGGAATGGGAATGGATCGGTCTAGCCGACCTTTTTCTCCGATTCGAGGCCTGCTCGGCAATCAGCTATTTCGACATGGCTTGTAGGAAAATTCGCCGTTATATGTGGGATCTAAGCTTATGCACTTTTTAGTGCAACTTTCCCCGGCCTGGCTCCATTCGGTGCGCTGTCGCTGGCAAGTTGCCCAATTGGGTGCATGGCAACTTGGAGAATGTTGCAAATGATCGGCGATGAGCTCGCCAGTCGTCGCAAAGGCTTGTTTTCCTGCGGCAATTTGCCGTAGGTTGAACCAAGCTCGGATTTAACGAACAGGTAGTGCGTGGCGCAGGTCATTCACGGGGAAGCCAGGCGACTACTATGTCGGCGCTTGAAATAGCAGATCTCAATGTTGTCTATCCACCGTCGCTGGACCTCGGCCCGCAACTGACCGATGAACAGCTGACGCACTCGATCGAAAGTACCATGCGCCGGCATCACGGCGGCCCGGTCTGGCTGTTCGCCTACGGTTCGCTGATCTGGCGCCCGGAATGCTCGGCGGTCGAGCGTCGTCGCGCTCGAGTACACGGCTACCATCGCGGCTTGTACTTGTGGTCCCACGAGCACCGCGGTACCCCGGAGTGCCCAGGCCTGGTGTTCGGCCTGGATCGGGGCGGTTCATGCAGCGGGTTTGCCTATCGGCTGCCGGAAGACCAGCTGGAGTGCTCGCTGGTGGCGCTGTGGAAGCGCGAGATGCCGTATCCTTCCTACCGGCCGCATTGGCTCAATTGCCGTCTCGATGACGGCAGCAAGGTTCAGGCGCTGGGCTTCGTGCTGGAGCGCCACTTGCCCAGCTATGCGGGCAACCTGCCCGACAACTTGCTCAGCCAGATTCTGGCCAGCGCCAGCGGCCGCTACGGCACGACCCTGGATTACGTCGAACAGACCATCGCCGCCCTGCGCAGCCATGCCATGCCCGATCGCAATCTGGAAGCGCGCATCAAGCGTTGCCATTCCTGCCCATGAGTGCTCAGTGTGACAGCTCGCCATAGTGCTCGATGCCGGCCTCCAGCCCCACAGCCAGGCCAACCTGCGGTCGCCATGACGCGCCGCTGAGCTTGTCGAAGCGCGTGGTGTATTCGCCCAGCACCACCCGCCGTTGCCCAGCGTCCTCCTCGGCGATGCCCAGATAGGTATGGCTGCGCATGGCGGCATAGATCGGCTGGTCGGCGAGCATCTGCTGGTGGGCGGCGCGCACATCGGCATCGGTCAGGTTCAGGCACTTGCGCAGCGCCACACCCCACCGCGTCAGGCAGGTTTCGGCAAAATGGCGAACCAGCCGCCCAGGCTCCTTGAGCAGGGCCGGGCCCTGAGCACCGTTGCGCGAGGCGTTGCCCACCAGGGTGGCGTGGCGCCCCGGCATGGGGAAGATCGAGGTGCGCGTCTGCGCCTGGGTGATCGGGATGACGCTGGCAAAGGTTTTCGAGCGCTCGTCGCGGGCATAAAAGCCGACGTACTCGCGCACATTGGCGCCAAGCCGGGTCTTGTCGATCTGGAAATTCAGCGGCCCGGGCACCGGGTCGATGGTGAAGATATTCACTGGAATATCGCGCAATTGCGGGTCGAGCAGCATCGCGTTGGCCAGCATATGGCAGCTGATGCCGCCACGGCTCCAGCCCACCAGGTTGACCTGCGTGGGAATGATTGCGCCCTTGCGGTGGATGGCCACCAGCTGCTTCTGCAGCTGCTGCTGGTTGATCTTGCGCTCGCCGTAGTCGTACACCCGCGACCAGAAGCTGCCGCTGATCTCGACGTCGTCGATGGCCACCCCATGATTCTTGAGGTTCTCGTAGTCGGCCTGGGTCAGCACGGTGCGCTGCCAGTCGAAGCGGCCTTTCATGATATTCAGCGCGTGCGCGATGTTGCTCTGCCATCCCTTGCCAAAGGCGACGCCGGCATAAGGGTGGTTCTTCGACTCAACGGTCAGCTCGTCCGCCTGCAGGTTGCCGCTGCCTGGGCCGTCCAGCACGACCCAGTGGGCGAACTCATGGCCTTCGGTGTGGTTGGCCAGGGTCGACACCAGCTCGCCATCCCAGTAGTCGGGATGGGCAGCATCGAAGCGGGTGGAGCCGGTGCCGCAGAAGTAAACGGTGAAAATGGTCATGGGCGGTGCTCGTCGGTGGTCGTGGGAGCACCAGTTGAGCTCAGCTCGGGCAAGCAGGGCACTTGGAAGCGTTGCTTTGACCCCGGGTCTTTCAGTCGCGGACCCGAACCACCAGCTTGCCCACCGCCCGCCGTTGCGCGAGGTCGGCGACGGCCTGACCCGCCTGCTCCAGCGGGTAGACACGGGACACCCGCGGCTTGAGCTTGCCCTCTGCATACCAGGCAAAGAGTTGCTGAAAGTTGCTGGCATTGTCCGCCGGCTGACGCTGGGCGAAGGCGCCCCAGAAGACGCCAAGCACCGCCGCGCCCTTGAGCAGCACCAGGTTGGCCGCCAGCTGGGGGATGGTGCCGCTGGCGAAGCCGACCACCAGCAGGCGGCCATTCCAGGCCAGCGAGCGTACAGCGGGCTCGAACAGCTCGCCGCCGACCGGGTCGTAGATCACATCGACACCGTTGCCCTGGGTCAACCGTTTGAGCTCGTCCTTGAGGTGGCATTCGCGGTAGTTGATCAACTCATCGGCGCCGGCAGCCTTGGCCAGGGCGAGCTTTTCGGAGCTGCTCGCGGCGGCGATCACCCGTGCCCCCATGGCCTTGCCGATTTCCACGGCGGCCAGGCCCACGCCGCCCCCGGCGCCGAGCACCAGCAAGGTTTCACCCGGCTGCAACTGGCCGCGTTGCTTGAGCGCATGCATCGAGGTGCCGTAGGTCATGCTGAAGGCGGCGGCGGTGGTGAAATCCATGCCGGCCGGCATGGGCAGGACGTTATAGGCCGGCACCGCCACTTGTTCGGCGAAACTGCCCCAGCCGGTCAGGGCCATGACGCGGTCACCGATCTGGAACTGCCCCGCCTTGGCGCCAACGCTGCTGACCACTCCCGCCGCTTCGCCGCCGGGAGAGAAGGGCAAGGGGGGCTTGAATTGGTACTTGCCCTCGATGATCAGCGTGTCGGGGAAATTGACCCCGGCGGCATGCACGTCGAGCACGATCTCGTTGCTCCTGGCTTCGAGCTCGGGCATGTCTTGCAGCACAAGATTCTCGGCAGGACCGAAGGCTTTGCACAACACTGCTCTCATCGGGCTATTCCTTTGCAAGTGATGGCCGATAAGTACAGGAGCATGAAGTTTACGGTCAACCAGCATGCCGGCTGTGGATAAGCCGCCATAACCGCTGGCGTCTGTGCTCGGCTTGGGTATGCTGACCGTCATTGGAACGAGGAGTGAACTGTGAAAGCGTGGATCGTGATGCTGCTGGCCTTGTCGGTGCCCTTTGCGGCACTGGCCGAAGAGGCGAAGGAAGGAGAGGGCGCGGCGCCCACCGTGGCCTACGTGTCGCTGAGCCCGCCCTTCGTCGGCAATTATGCGCTGGACGGCAGCCCCAAGCTGCACGTCTACAAGGCCGACGTTGCCCTCAAGGTGACGGGTGCCGAGGCGGTCGCGGCGGTCAAGCACCAGGATCCGTTGATCCGCAACCAGCTGGTCGCCTTGTTCGCCCAGCAGACAGTGGATTCGCTGAGCAACGTCGAGGCCAAGGAAAAACTCCGTCAGGAAGCGCTCAAGCAGGTGCAGCAGGTGATGAACGACGAAGAGGGCAAGCCCATCGTCGAAGACCTGCTGTTCAACAACCTGATCATTCAGTAAGCGCGAGCACGGCCGCCCACTGGGCTGCCGTGACCGGCATCACTGACAGGCGACTGCCTTTGTGCACCAGCGCCAGCTCCGCCAGGGCCGCCTGTTGCTTGAGCAGGCCCAGCCCCAGCACGCGCTTGAAGGTGCGCACGTGCTCGACGTCCAGCGCGCTCCAGGGGTTTTTCTCGGCGCTGGCTTTGGGGTCGTGATAGTGGCTCTGCGGGTCGAGCGCTGTCGGGTCGGGGTAGGCGGCGGCGCGGATGCGGGCGATGCCGGCGATGCCCGGTTCGGGGCAGCTGGAGTGGTAGAAGAAAAACTCGTCGCCGGCGGCCATGGTGCGCATGAAATTGCGTGCCTGATAGTTGCGCACGCCGTCCCAGCGCGCTTTGCCCAAGGCCGCCAGGGCACTGATGGACAGCTCGTCCGGTTCGGATTTCATCAGCCAGTAGGCCATTCTCGACTTCCCTTCAGTAGGCTGCGCCTGGCGCGCACGAGCCAATCCATGTCCGTGCGCGACAAACCGACAGCCGGTTGACGTCAATGTTTGCGTGGAGCGACGGGTTGTCGCAGAATGCGCGCATTTTAAGCCAGACGTTGCTGATCGGCCTATCGGTTTACCCGTTGTCGACACCGTTGCAAGCTGTAACCGAGGGGGGTTATCGATGCGCCGTAAACCGGATCTGTTGTGGGTATTGGTCTTTATCTTCGGCCTGGGTGTCGTCACCACCGGTTATGCGCAAAGCTTGTGGAGCCACAAAAGCAACGACGAGCCGCAGGTGCAAACCGCCCCCGCCAAGCGCTGATCAGGCGCTCACGCCACCTTTCTCCAGCGGGCCTGCGACATACCAGCGCAGGTCCGAGACCGTGCCCTGCAAAGGGATGTCCCAGCTGGCCTGGGCCAGTCGCTCGACCTTCTGACATTCGTGGGCCAGTCCCAGCAGCAGCGGTTTTTGCCAGGCATGGCGGCGCGCGCGATAGGCCAGGCTGCGGTCGTAGAAGCCGCCGCCCATGCCCAGCCGCCCACCCGCGTCGTCAAAACCCACCAAGGGCATCAACACCAGGTCCAGGGCCCAGATGGCGCGCTGCCGGGCGCGGCGCACCACTGGCTCCGGAATGCCGAAGCGGTTGGCCTTGAAGCGTTCTCCCGGGAGGATGCGCTGAAACACCATCCGCGTCCGCGGCCAGGCGCTGAGCACCGGCAGGTAGGTGCGCTTGCCGCGTCGCTGCGCCTCGGCCAGCAGCAGGCCAGGGTCGATCTCGCCATCATTGGGCAAATACAGCGACACATGCCGCGCGCGGCGAAACAGCGGGTGCTGCGCCAGCTGCCGGTACAGGCCACGGGCGGCGGCACGCTGCTCGGCTGGCGTCAGGGCGCGACGAGCCTTGCGCAGTTGGCGGCGCAGCTGTTGACGGGTGGGCTGGTCGGGTTGGCTCATCGTGCGGCAGGGCCCCTGGCTAACTCATTGGCCGGGGCAGGCCGCTGCGAAGCGTACGCCACGGATTCGGGCGGTTTGATACCACTGCCGGCCGAGCAGGCAGAGGTCATTGAACTGGACTCCCCGACGAACCGCTGTCGGTGTAGCCCTTGAACCCGAAAGTTCAAGGTGGAGATTGCAGGAGGCTTTAAGGCTTTCCGTCTAGCGGACATGCACACCAGCCCCAACGTGCAACCCCCGTGGTTGTGCGTATCGGCTCAGGGACATGACCGACTGGCAAGCACTCCAGGGAGTCGGGAAATTATACCCGAAAGTCGCAGGGAAAATCAGCCCTTGCTGCCATCCTGATCAGTGGCGAGCGCCAGGTCGACGCGGTCGAGCAGGTCGCGGACCTGTTCGCGGGTGGATCCATTGGCCGACAATTCCGGTGTTTCCTGGCGATGCAGCAGGTCGTGGGTGATGTTCAGCGCCGCCATGACCGCGATCCGATCGGCCCCGATGACTTTGCCGCCGCTGCGGATTTCGCGCATCTTGCCGTCCAGGTAGCGCGCGGCGCTGACCAGGTTGCTACGCTCTTCGGGAGGGCAGATGATCGAGTATTCCTTGTCCAGGATATGGACGGTCACGCTATTGCTTGAACTCATGAGTCTTGCTCCAGGGCCTTGAGGCGCGAAATCATCGATTCCACCTTACGCCGGGCGATTTCGTTTTTTTCGATAAGGTGGGCGCGCTCCTCGCGCCAGGTTTTTTCCTGCGCTAATAGGAGTCCGTTTTGCCGTTTAAGTTGCTCGACTCGATCAATCAGGAGTTCGAGCTTGCCCATCAGCGCTTGCAGTTCATTTGTTTGCATGGGGTCCAGTTACGGTCTGACAGGTGAAGGGGCGATCCTGGTTTGCTGGAATCGGCGGCGTCGATGGTCTTGGCGCGCCTGCCGGTGCTAGGATACAAGGCCTCCATTCTAGTCATTGCGCCGCTTGGCGCCTAGTTGCCCATGCCTATACAGAACTCCCCGTACCACGCTTTCGCTACCTTGCTCGCCGGTAGCGGCCATCCCGTTTCCCCCGCCGAGCTGCACGGCCTGCTGTTGGGGCGTAGTTGCGCTGGCGCAGGCTTCGAGCTCGAGCCCTGGCTGGTCGATGCCAGCGAGTTGCTGGGTGCGCAGCCGGCCGACAACGTGCGTCAGGCGCTGATCGGCCTGCAGGAAATGGTCAAGGGTGAGCTGGGCAGCGACGACATGACTGTCGTGCTGCTGTTGCCTTCCGATGATGCGCCGCTGCGCGAGCGCGCCGAAGCCCTGGGCCAGTGGTGCCAGGGCTTTCTCGCAGGCTTCGGCCTGACCGCCCGCGATACGGCCTTGAGCACCGAGGCCATGGAAGTGCTGCAGGACCTGGCAGCGATCGCCCAGGTGCAGGACGCCCTGGAGGAGTCCGACGACGGCGAGAGCGACTACATGGAAGTGATGGAATATCTGCGCGTCGCGCCGCTGCTGCTGTTCACCGAATCGGCCAAGGGCGCCGTTGCGCCTGTGGCCAAGCCCTCCGTTCACTGATCACCACGGGGCTTCGCGCTGCCTATGACTCATATCCCGAAAGCGGAATACGCCCGCCGTCGCAAGGCACTGATGGCGCAGATGGAGCCCAACAGCATTGCCATCCTGCCGGCCGCCGCCGTGGCCATCCGCAACCGCGACGTCGAGCATGTCTATCGCCAGGACAGCGACTTCCAGTACCTGAGCGGTTTCGGCGAGCCGGAGGCGGTGATGGCGTTGATCCCGGGGCGCGAGCACGGCGAATACGTGTTGTTCTGCCGCGAGCGCAATCCCGAGCGTGAACTGTGGGACGGCCTGCGCGCCGGCCAGGATGGCGCCATGAGCGAATACGGCGCCGATGACGCCTTCCCCATCAGCGACATCGACGACATTCTGCCGGGCCTCATCGAGGGCCGTGACCGGGTCTATTCGGCCATGGGCAGCAATGCCGAATTCGACCGCCACCTGATGGAGTGGATCAACGTCATCCGTTCCAAGACGCGCATGGGCGCGCAGCCGCCCAAGGAGTTCGTGGCCCTCGACCACCTGCTGCACGACATGCGCCTCTACAAGTCGGCGGCCGAGATCAAGACCATGCGCCACGCGGCGGCGATCTCGGTGCGCGCGCACATCCGCGCCATCCAGGCCTGCCGTGCCGGGCTGCACGAGTTCAGCCTGGAGGCCGAGCTCGACTACGAATTTCGCCGGGGCGGGGCGAAGATGCCGGCCTACGGCTCGATCGTCGCCGCCGGGCGCAACGGTTGCATCCTGCACTATCAGGAGAATGACGCGGTGCTCAAGGACGGCGACCTGGTGCTGATCGACGCCGGCTGCGAAATCGACTGCTACGCCAGCGACATCACTCGCACCTTTCCGGTCAGCGGGCGGTTTTCCGCCGAGCAGAAGGCGCTCTACGACGTGGTGCTCAAGTCCCAGGAAGCGGCGTTCGCGGCGATCGGCCCGAACAGGCACTGGAACCAGGCCCACGAGGCCACGGTGCGGGTGATCACCGAGGGTCTGGTCGAGCTGGGCCTGCTGCAGGGTGACGTCGACGAGCTGATCGCCGGCGACGCCCATCGCGAGTTCTACATGCACCGTGCCGGCCACTGGCTAGGCATGGACGTGCACGACGTCGGCGAATACAAGGTTGGCGGTGAATGGCGAGTGCTCGAGCCGGGCATGACCCTGACCGTGGAGCCGGGTATCTACATCGCCCCGGACAACACCCGGGTCGCGAAGAAATGGCGCGGCATCGGCATCCGCATCGAGGACGACGTGGTGGTCACGCGCAAGGGCTGCGAGGTGCTGACCGCCGGCCTGCCGCGCAGCACCGCCGACATCGAGGCGATGATGGCCGCTGCCAGGGTCGGTGCGCCTTGAACCGGGTCAATATCGCCATCGTCGGTGGCGGCCTGGTCGGCGCCAGCCTGGCGGTAGCCCTGCAGGCCGGGGCCAAGGCGCGTGGCTGGAAGATAGTGCTGATCGAGCCCTTCGCGCCGGGCGACAGCTATCAGCCCAGCTACGACGCACGCTCTTCGGCGCTGTCCTTCGGCACCCGGCAGATCTACGACCGCCTGGGCCTGTGGCCGGCCATCAGCCAGCGCTCGGAGCCGATCCGGCAGATCCACGTGTCCGACCGCGGCCGTTTTGGCAGCACCCGCCTGGTCGCCAGCGAAGAAGGCGTGCCGGCGCTCGGCTACGTGGTGGAAAATGCGTGGCTGGGGCAGTGCCTGTGGCAGGCCCTGGACCGCGAGGTGGTCAGCTGGCGCTGCCCGGCCGAAGTGACGGCCATGCAGGCAGTGCAAGCGGGTTATCGCCTCTCGCTCAACGATGACACCCAGCTGGACTGCGACCTGGCGATTCTTGCCGATGGCGGGCGCTCCGGCCTGCGCGAACAACTGGGCATCGCAGTGCGCGAACGGCCCTACGACCAGAGCGCGCTGATCGCCAATATCACCCCCGGCGAAGCGCACCTGGGCCAGGCGTTCGAACGCTTCACCGAAGACGGCCCGATGGCCTTGCTGCCGCTGCCGGACAACCGCTGCGCGCTGGTCTGGACGCGCAAGGGCATGGATGCGCGGCGCCTGGTCGAGCTGGACGAAAAAACCTTCCTGGCGCAGTTGCAGGATGTGTTCGGCTACCGCCTGGGGCCGCTGCGCCAGGTCGGCGCGCGGCACCTCTATCCGCTGTCGCTGGTCGAAGCGCAAGAGCAGGTGCGCCCGCATCTGGTGGTGCTCGGCAATGCCGCACACGCCTTGCATCCGATTGCCGGGCAGGGCTTCAACCTGTCGCTGCGCGATGTTCAGGCGCTGACCGAGGCCCTGCTGGCCAGCACCGCAGCGCTGGGCGATTTCGCCACGCTGCGCGGCTATCGCCAGCGCCAGCAGCTCGACCAGCAGCTTACCGTGGGCTTTTCCGACCAGGTCACGCGCCTGTTCGGTGCCTCGCGGCCGGTGCTGGCGCTGGGTCGCAACCTGGGCCTGCTCGGCCTTGACCTGCTGCCGCCGGCCAAACGCTGGTTCGCTCGCCAGGCCATGGGCCTGGGCACCCGCCCGGACCTTTGAATTGAATCTCGACCGGCGGCCTCGGCTGCCCAAGGCATGGTTGTAAAGCATGGAAATGCGCGCGGATCTTCTGATAGTCGGAGCTGGCATGGTCGGCAGCGCCTTGGCGCTGGCGCTGCGTGACAGCGGGCTGAACCTGGTGCTGGTCGACGGCAGCCCGTTGGACCTGGCGCCATTCGAGGCGCAGGCCGGGTTCGACCCGCGGGTCAGCGCCCTGTCCATGGCCAGCCAGCGCCTGCTGCAGCGTCTGGGGGCCTGGCCGGGCATCCTGGCCCGGCGCGCCAGCCCATATAGGCGCATGGACGTGTGGGACGGTAGTGGCACCGGCCATATCCGATTCGATGCCGCCAGCGTGCACGCCGACGTGCTTGGCCATATCGTCGAGAACCGCGTGGTGCAGGACGCCCTGCTCGAACAATTGCGCGACAGCTCGGTAGGCCTGCTGGCCAATGCCCGGCTGGAGCAGATGCGTCGCTCCGGCGATGACTGGCTGCTGACTCTGTCGGGCGGGCGTTCCCTGCGCGCGCCGCTGGTAGTGGCGGCCGACGGGGCCAACTCGGCGGTGCGTCGTCTGACCGGTACGCCAACCCGCGAGTGGGATTACCTGCACCACGCCATCGTCACCAGCGTGCGCTGCAGCGAGCCGAACCAGGCCACGGCCTGGCAGCGCTTCACCGACGATGGCCCGCTGGCGTTCCTGCCATTGCAGCAGGGCGACGACCGGCATTGGTGCTCCATCGTCTGGTCGACCACCCCGGTGCAGGCCGAGCGCCTGATGAAACTGGACGACCTGGGCTTCTGCCGCGCGCTCGAACAGGCTTTCGAAGGGCGCCTGGGGCAGGTGCTGCACACTGACCTGCGGGTTTGTGTGCCGTTGCGCCAACGCCACGCCAAGCGCTATGTGGCGCCCGGGCTGGCGCTGATCGGCGATGCGGCGCATACCATTCATCCGCTGGCCGGGCAGGGCGTCAACCTCGGGCTGCTGGATGCCGCCGTGCTGGCCGAAGAGCTGGCCGCCGCCCAGGGGCGCGGCGAGGCGCTGGCGGACCTGCGGGTGTTGAGCCGCTACGAGCGCCGGCGCATGCCGCACAACCTGGCGCTGATGGCGGCCATGCAGGGCTTCGAGCGGCTGTTCCAGGCCGACCCACTGCCGCTGCGCTGGCTGCGCAACAGCGGCCTGGGCCTGGTAGAGAGCCTGCCGTCGGCCAAGGCCTTGTTCGTGCGCCAGGCCCTGGGCTTGAGCGGTGATCTGCCGCAGCTCGCCCGGCCTTGAACGCGGCTATGGCCGGTCATCGGCTGGATCGGGCTGCCAGCCGGCCCTGCGGGTCCAACGCTTGCTGGAAAATCTTGTGAAATGTTTCACGGATGCCAGCACCCGGCCTTGCGGCTACAATGCGCGGCATTCGGCGGGTTCGCTCATGGAGAGCGCCTCGCGCCATCGCCACGCCCGGAAGGAGAAACCCATGGGACAGCGTACGCCTCTGTATGACCTGCACCTTGCGCTTGGCGCCAAGCTGGTCGATTTTGGCGGTTGGGACATGCCCCTGCACTACGGCTCGCAAGTCGAGGAGCACCATCAGGTGCGCCGTGATTGTGGGGTGTTCGACGTCTCGCACATGGCTGTGATCGACGTTCATGGCAGTCAGGCCAAGGCATTTTTGCAGCAGCTGCTGGCCAACGACGTCGAGCGGCTGGCCGAAGTCGGTCGCGCGCTCTACAGCGCGATGCTCAACGAGCAGGGCGGCATGATCGACGATCTCATCGTCTACCGTCTGGAAAACGGCTACCGCCTGGTGGTCAATGCCGCGACTCGCAGCAAGGACATGGCCTGGCTGCAGCGCCACGCCGAAGGCATGGACGTGCAGCTGCTCGAGCGCACCGAGCTGGCCATGCTGGCCATCCAGGGCCCCCATGCTCGAGTCAGGCTGGCCGCGCTGCTCAGCCAGGCCCGGGCCATGCTGGTGCAGCAACTGCAGCCGTTCGAAGGGCGCAGCGAGGGCGACTGGTTTATCGCGCGTACCGGTTACACCGGGGAAGACGGCCTGGAGATCGTGCTGCCCGCCGACCAGGCGCCGGGCCTGTTCAACGACCTGGTCGGCGCGGGCATCACGCCGATCGGCCTGGGTGCTCGCGACACCCTGCGTCTGGAGGCCGGCATGAACCTGTACGGCCAGGACATCGACGAACACAATTCGCCGCTGGCCTCCAACATGGGCTGGAGCGTCGCCTGGGAGCCGTCCTCGCGCCGCTTCATCGGCCGTGCGGCACTGGAGCGCGAACAGCGCAGCGGCCCGCGCTCAAGGCTGGTCGGCCTGGTGCTCGAAGAGCGCGGCGTGCTGCGTGCGCATCAGGTAGTGCGCATCGCAGAAATTGGCGAAGGGGAGATCACCAGTGGCAGTTTTTCCCCTACGCTAAGCAAATCCATCGCTCTGGCACGCGTACCCAGCGCCACTGGCGAGCGCGCCGAAGTCGAAATTCGTGGCAAGTGGTATCCGGTGCGCGTGGTCAAACCGACCTTCGTGCGTCACGGCAAGACCCTTGTTTGAATCACCTATCATTATTTGCGGTCCAGCCGCTGACCTGTCGAGGAGCAACCCATGAGCAATATCCCTGCTGAGCTGCGTTTTGCCGAAAGTCATGAATGGGCGCGCCTGGAAGCCGATGGCACGGTGACCGTGGGCATCTCCGATCACGCCCAGGAAGCCTTGGGCGACGTGGTGTTCGTCGAGCTGGCGGAGGTTGGCAAGGTGTTCGCTGCCGGTGATGCGGCAGGCGTCGTCGAGTCGGTCAAGGCTGCTTCGGATATTTACTCGCCTGTGGCTGGCGAAGTGATTGCGGTCAATGACGCACTCACCAGCGAACCCGAGCTGCTGAACACCGACCCTTATGGGGCGTGGATCTTCAAGCTCAAGCCAGCTGATCCAAGCGCAGTAGGCAAGCTGCTGGATGCGGCCGGCTACAAGGCTGCCATCGGCGAGTGAGGGTGCTGTGATGTGGGCGGGGGCCCGGCCCCCGGGAGGCCGAAGGCCAGTTTGGGCTTATAGAAGATCAAACCCTCGCGGGCTGGGCCCGCTCCCACAGTAGGCTGTTACTGCTCGGCGACGGTGTTCTTGGCCAGAATGGCATTGGCCAGGTCCATGTCGCTGGCCTTGAGGCCTGGGTTGTCGCTGCGGACTTTCTGCAAGGCGGCTTCCAGGTAAGGGCCGCGGATGCTGCCATCGCTGGCAACGAAGCTGCTGGCATCGTCCTGCGCGGCGACGATCAGCTTGTGGTGGCGCGAGGTAAGGTAGGTCGAACCTGTGGTTGCACCGGACGACAGTACGTCACGCAGGAACCCATCGGCCATGGCTGAACCAACAGGCAAGGCAATCAAGGCAAGCGTGAGAGCGGCAGTTTTGACACGCATGGCAGGTACTCCGGGGGTGGGTATTGTGAAAGCTTTGATAGGTTTGCCAGGAACGAGTTCCGGGCCGCAACCGGCTTAGTTGCTCAAGGCTCGGGCTGGCCTTTGGCGGCTGCCGGCTCGACCAGCAGGTGTACGTCCTGTTGTTCGACCACCCGCACATGGCTGCCCACCGCTGCATCCGCGCCGCGTGCCAACCATACCCCGTCGCCCACCTTGATCTTGCCGCGGCCGTCGACGATGGCCTCGTGGACCACGAACACCCGCCCTATCAATTCCTGCCCGCGGCGGTTGAGCAGCGGTTGGTCGGTCTCACCGGTCTTGCGCTGGCGGTACCACCAGAATGTCGCCGTCGATACGCACAGCACTGCGAACGCTACAAGCTGCAACGCCCACTCCAGCCCCGGCAGGATGAACACCAGCAGACCCACCGCAGCGGCGGCGATCCCGGTCCAGAGCAGGTAGCCGCCGGCACCGAATATCTCGAGGATCAGCAGCAGCGTGCCGAACGCCAGCCAGTCCCAATAGGTGTGAGCTTGCAGGAGGTTCCACATGATCGGGCTCAGGCTTTCTTGTCGAAGGTGGCCTTGATGAGTTCACCAATGCCGGCCACCGAGCCTACCACCTGGGTGGCTTCCAGTGGCATCAGGATGACCTTGCTGTTGCTGGAGGTGGCCAGCTTGCCCAAGGATTCGATGTACTTCTGTGCCACGAAGTAATTGATTGCCTGGACATTGCCACTGCCGATGGCTTCGGACACCACCTGAGTCGCCCGGGCCTCGGCTTCGGCCTGCCGCTCGCGAGCTTCGGCTTCGAGGAAGGCCGCCTGACGCTCGCCCTCGGCTTCGAGGATCTGCCCTTGTTTCTTGCCCTCGGCCGTAAGAATAGCCGCCGCTCGCAGCCCTTCGGCTTCGAGGATCTGCGCGCGCTTCACTCGCTCGGCCTTCATCTGCCCGCTCATGGCGGCCATCAGGTCGGCCGGCGGGCTGATATCCTTGATTTCGATACGGGTGATCTTGATGCCCCACGGCGCGGTGGCTTCATCCACGGTGCGCAGCAGGCGCTCGTTGATGTTGTCGCGCTGGCTGAGCATGGCATCGAGCTCCATGGAGCCCAGCACGGTACGGATATTGGTTTGCAGCAGGTTGCGCACGGCGTGCTCGAGGTTGTTGACCTCGTAGGCCGCCTGGGCAGTGTTGACCACCTGGAAGAAGCAAACGGCGTCGATCTGCACTGTTGCGTTGTCGGCGGTGATGACTTCCTGCGGCGGGATGTCGAGCACGCTTTCCATGACGTTGATCTTGCGCCCGATGCGGTCCATGACCGGCACGATGAGGTTCAGGCCCGGCTTGAGGGTGGTGGTGTACCGGCCGAAGCGCTCCACGGTCCATTGGTAGCCCTGGGGGACCACCTTGAAGCCCATGAACACGATGGCCACGGCGAGTGCGACGAAGAGCAGTGCGACGCTTCCGATTTGCATGACGGTTACCTGTGGGCAAAAACTGATTGTCGACCCATGCCAGGGTCACCGCCAGCGGGCAATTGTTTCACGACGCGTTGGAGCCATGGAAGTCATACCCGGGGGTGGTACGCAGCACCTCCTCGATGCTGGTGACCCCCGCCGCGACCTTCTGCGCGCCGGCTACGCGCAGGCTGCGCATGCCCTCCCTGCAGGCCTGGCGCCTCAGAGCGGCGACGTCGGTGCCAGCCACGATGCATTCGCGCAGGCTTTCGCCGAGCACCAGAATTTCATACAGGGCCGTGCGGCCACGGTAGCCGGTGTCACGGCATTCCGCGCAGCCGCCGGGATGCCGGGACGAGGCCGGTGGGCGTATCCGCCACGGCCGGGTGAGGGCCTCCCAGGTTGGCACCGGCACCGGCTGCGGCGCACTGCAATGGACGCACAGGGTGCGCACCAGGCGCTGGCCCATGACCCCGAGCAGCGTCGCCTTGAGCAGGTAATGCGGCACCCCCAGCTCGAGCAGCCGGGTGATCGCGCCCGCGGCGTCGTTGGTGTGCAGGGTGGAGAGTACCAGGTGCCCGGTCAGGGCGGCCTGGATGGCCATTTGCGCCGTTTCCAGGTCGCGGATCTCGCCCACCATGATTACGTCCGGGTCCTGGCGCATGAGCGCGCGCAGGCCGCTGGCGAATGTCAGGTCGATATTGTGTTGCACCTGCATCTGGTTGAAGGCCGGTTCGAGCATCTCGATTGGGTCTTCGATGGTGCACAGGTTGATGCGGCTGCTGGCCAGGCGTTTCAGCGCGCTGTACAGCGTGGTGGTCTTGCCCGAACCGGTCGGCCCTGTGACCAGAATGATGCCGTGGGGCTGGCGCAGCAGGTCTTCCCAGAGTGCCAGCTGGCGCTTGGTGAACCCCAGGCTGGCGAAGTCGCGCAGCAGCACCAGCGGATCGAACACGCGTAGCACCATTTTTTCACCGAACGCGGTGGGTAGGGTCGAGAGCCGAAGTTCGACCTCGCCGCCCTGGGGCAGCCGGGTGTGGATCCGACCATCCTGGGGGCGGCGCTTTTCGGCGATGTTCATGCGCCCCAGACTTTTCAGGCGGCTGACCATGGCGGCCAGTATGGTGGGCTGGAATTGCTGGACATCGTGCAGCTGGCCGTCGATGCGAAAGCGCACGCGGCCTTGTTCGCGGCGCGGCTCCAGGTGGATATCGCTGGCGCGCTGTTCGAAGGCATGCTGCAACAGCCAGTCGACCAGGCTGACCACCGGTGCCTCGTCGGCGCCCGGCTCGCCCTCGGCGCCGCGCAGGGCCGGCTCGGGCTCGGCCAGGGGGGGCGGGCTGGCACCGCGCAGCGAGCGGTTGAGCAGGTAGAAATGCTCGGTGCAGCGCTGGATGTCCAGCGGGTTGGCCACCACCTGCTTGATCGGCCGCTTGAGCGCCTGGGCCAGGGCCGGCAACCAGCTGGTGATGAAGGGTTGAGCGCTGGCAATGATCAGCATGGGCGGCTCCTCGGCCACCACCACGATGCCGTAGCGCTGGGCGAAGGGCCCGGGCAGCAGGGCACTGAGCCGAGTGAGTTCGAGGTCGAGCGGGTCGATGCGCCAATAGGCCTGGCCAGCCTGCAGCGCCAGCCACAGGGTCAGGTGTTCCAGGGAGAGGGGCTGCCCCGGGCGGCTCAAGTCATCGAGGCGTTGCTCGGCCAGGTACACCAGGGGGTGGGCTGCGGGCAGGCCATGGCGCTGCTGCAGTACTCGCTCGCCGTCGTCCTGGCCCAGCAAGCCTTGGGTGACCAGCTCAGGCACCAGCCTGGCCAACTCCAGCGGGCGATCGATCGTGTGCGTTGTCATGGCCACCCTGCTTGCCTCTGCAGCGCTTCCCTGCGCTACAACAAGCTTAGGCCAAAGCGCTGGCGTTCAGCCTGGGCAGATCGTTGCTGCAGGTTGCGCAGCGCTGTGAGGCGCCTCAGCGACGCAGCACGTGTTTCCATGCGCGACTCTGAAACACCACCAGCGCCTGCTGCACGCGGGCTTCCAGTACTTCGTCGCTGATGTCCTGCACGGCCAGGTCGCGCAGCTTGTTCAGCTCGCCGAACAGGCGGTCCAGTTCCGGCAGGTCAAGGGCGCCACGGGCGTGGTGCAGCCAGACGAGCAGGCGCTCGATGCGCGGCAGTTGCTCGGCAAGGTCTTCGGGCTGTTGCTGGTAGCGCGACAGCTGCAGGGCGGCGGCTTCTTCGCCAAGGAAGTGGCTGAGCCAGTTGCTCAGCAGCGCAGCACCCTGGCGGTTGCCACGGGTGTTGCGCCCTTCGGTCCAGCTGCGGGCCATCAGCCAGCGAGCCAGGCTCAGGGAGAACTGGCCCCAGCGCACGTCCAGCAGCTCTTCGGCGAACTGCTCGGGCGCGGCCTTGCGCACGTCTTCTTCATCCTGGCCGAACTGCACCAGCGGCCGCCAGTCTTCCAGCAAGGCGTCCAGTGCCAGGCGCAGGTCATGGCTGCTGGCGCGCGGCGCGGCCTGGCCGAGGCTGCCGAGCAGGGCTCGCAGCTCACTGAGCTGTTCGACCCATTCCACCAGCAGGCGCCAGTGGCCGTTGAAGCGATACTGCTCGGCCAGGCGCTGGCTGCTGCCCAGCAGGTGCCAGGCCAGCGCGGTGAAGGCGTCGTCCAGCGGCATCTCGGCGCTCAGCGCAGGTGCCGGCAGGCTGAGGGCGTAACTGCCCGGATCATTGAGGCGGTAGCCGCGCTCGGCCTTGCTGATGTCGCAGGGCATCAGAGCGAGTTTTTCTGCAAGTTCGGCGGCCAGCTCCAGCAGCGCAGCAGGTTCGCCCTCGCGCAGCTCGAGCTCCAGCTCGCAGATTTCCTCGGACTGCTTGCCAACGATGACCTTGCCCAGGTCCAGCGCCGCTTCGATGACGACCTTGGCCTTGCCACGGCCCCAGGCAATTTCTGCGCGTTCGCGAACGAAGTCGGTGGTGAACATCGGCTTGATGGTTTTCTTGTCGAGCTCGGCCAGCTGCTCGGGCCAGCAGTCGCCGTCGAGCTTCTTCAGGTCCAGCTTGGCCTTGGCCAGCGGCCAGTCATATTCGTTGCGCTCGGACAGCCCGGCAACGCTCTGACCCTTGGTCTTGAGCGTCTGGATGATCTCGTCGCCGTCCCGGCGCAAGCGCAGCGCAACCTTGGCGGCGGCCAGCTCATGGTCCGGGGTGTCGAAGTACTGGTTGAACAGTTCGCGACGTTCCCAGCCACTCTTGTTGCGTTTTTTCAACAACGGATGGTCGCGCAGGGCGGCGAGGGTTTCGCGGCTGACGCGCAATTTGATTTCGGTTTCTTTCTGCATGGCTGGGGGGATCACAAATAGGGGTGCAGGTATCTGCTGAGGCCGTGCAGTGTACAACACTGGCCGCATCGCAGCGGCAGACGGTTTCTTCGCGCCGCTCATTGGCTCTATGATGGGCCAAGCCCGAGGAAAACCGCCATGCCGTTGCCGAGCCTCAAAGACCAGTTCGCCGCTCTGATCGCCGCGCCTTCGGTCAGCTGCACCCAAGCCGACCTGGACCAATCCAACGCTGCAGTCATCGAGCTGCTCGCCGGCTGGCTGAGCGAACTGGGTTTCGCCTGTGACATCCAGACGGTCAAGCCCGGCAAGTTCAACCTGCTCGCCACCTATGGCAGCGGCCCAGGTGGCCTGGTGCTGGCCGGGCACAGCGACACGGTGCCGTTCGACGACAAGCTGTGGCACAGCGACCCGCTCAAGCTGACGGAGATCGACGGCCGCTGGGTGGGCCTGGGCAGTTGCGACATGAAAGGCTTTTTCGCCCTGGTGATCGAGGCCGTGCGCGAGCTGGTCGGCCAGCCGTTCCGCCAGCCGCTGCTGATTCTGGCCACCTGCGACGAAGAAAGCTCGATGTCCGGGGCCAAGGCCCTGGCGGCTGCCGGCCGGCCCCTTGGGCGCGCTGCGGTGATCGGCGAGCCGACCCGGCTCAAGCCGATCCGCCTGCACAAGGGGGTGATGATGGAGCGCATCGATATCCTCGGGCGCAGCGGCCATTCCTCCGATCCAAGCCTGGGCCACAGCGCGCTGGAGGCCATGCACAGTGCCATCGGCGAACTGATGGGGCTGCGCAGCCAGTGGCAGCGCGAGTACAACAACCCGCAGTTCAGCGTGCCGCAGCCGACCTTGAACTTCGGCTGTATCCATGGCGGCGACAACCCCAACCGCATCTGCGGCCAGTGCTCGATGGAGTTCGACCTGCGCCCGCTGCCGGGCATGGACCCACAGGTGCTGCGCGCGGCGATCCGCGAGAAGTTGCAGCCGTTGGCCGAGCGTCATCAGGTGCAGATCGACTACGCGCCGCTGTTCAGCGAGGTGCCGCCCTTCGAGCAGGCCGCCGACGCCGAGCTGGTGCGGGTCGCCGAACGCCTCACCGGGCATCGCGCCGAAGCGGTGGCCTTTGGCACCGAAGCGCCGTATTTTCAGAAGCTCGGCTGCGAAACCCTGGTGCTGGGCCCCGGCGATATCGCCTGCGCCCACCAGCCTGGGGAATATCTTGAAATGTCACGTTTGCAGCCTACAGTGCGTCTGTTAAGGCAACTGATCGAACATTACTGCCTGACACCGGTCAGTGCCTGACCATCTGTTTGTTTTTCTGTGATGACGAGGAGCGTGCGCGTGTTGCCAGACCTGTTACGACGATAACGCCAACGGTGCGTTTTCATGTTTGCGTCCATCTTCTACAGGTTCTCCATTCAAGGCTTTGCGTTCATGCCCGAATACGTCAATTGGCTTCGCCACGCGTCTCCCTACATCAATGCCCACCGTGATTGCACCTTTGTGGTGATGCTGCCCGGCGAGGGGGTCGAGCACCCCAACTTCGGCAACATCGTCCACGACCTGGTGCTGCTGCACAGCCTGGGCGTGCGCCTGGTACTGGTGCACGGCTCGCGCCCGCAGATCGAAAGCCGTCTGGCCGCCCGCGGCCTGCAGCCGCACTACCACCATGGCCTGCGCATCACCGATGCGGCGACCCTGGAATGCGTCATCGACGCCGTTGGCCACCTGCGCATTGCCATCGAAGCGCGCCTGTCGATGGACATGGCGTCCTCGCCCATGCAGGGCTCGCGCCTGCGAGTCACCAGCGGCAACCTGGTCACGGCGCGGCCGATCGGTGTGCTCGAAGGCGTGGATTACCATCACACCGGCGAGGTGCGTCGCGTCGACCGCAAGGGTATCAATCGCCTGCTCGACGAGCGCTCCATCGTGCTGCTGTCGCCACTTGGCTATTCGCCGACCGGGGAAATTTTCAACCTGGCCTGCGAGGACGTCGCCACGCGTGCGGCCATTGACCTGGGGGCCGACAAGCTGCTGCTGTTCGGTGCCGAACCCGGGCTGCTCGACGCCAATGGTCACCTGGTGCGCGAATTGCGGCCGCAGCAGGTGCCAGCCCATCTGGCACGCTTGGGCAGCGACTACCAGGGCGAGTTGCTGGATGCCGCTGCCCAGGCCTGCCGTGATGGCGTGCCGCGCAGTCACATCGTCAGCTATGCCGAAAACGGCGCGCTGCTGACCGAGCTGTTTACCCGCAACGGTGGCGGCACGCTGGTGGCCCAGGAGCAGTTCGAGCAGCTGCGTGAAGCCAACATCGAAGACGTCGGCGGCCTGCTCGACCTGATCAGCCCGCTGGAAGAGCAGGGCATCCTGGTGCGCCGCTCGCGCGAGGTGCTGGAGCGCGAGATCACCCAGTTCAGCGTGGTCGAGCGCGAAGGCATGATCATCGCCTGTGCGGCGCTGTACCCGATCGCCGACTCGCAGGCCGGCGAGCTGGCCTGCCTGGCGGTCAACCCGGAGTACCGCCATGGCGGGCGCGGCGATGAGCTGCTCGAGCGCATCGAGGAGCGGGCGCGGGCGCAGGGGCTCAATACCTTGTTCGTGCTGACGACGCGTACCGCGCACTGGTTCCGCGAACGCGGGTTCATTCCCAGCGGCGTGGAGCGGCTGCCGGCAGCCCGCGCCTCGCTGTACAACTTTCAGCGCAATTCGAAGATTTTCGAAAAGGCGATCTGATCCTCCCGGCCGGGTGATCTTCAGCAGGATCAAACCCGGCCTGATGGCCGCTCGGGGGCTTTGCCCCCTCACAGATCAGCGTGTTGCGACCCTGGCGATCAGTTGCTGATCGCCAGAATGCTTGCCTGATACGAGCCGACGAACACGTCGAAGTCGCCTACCTCGTTCTGCTCCAGTTCCGACTGCGCGGCGATGGAGGTGCGCGCCAGCTGTTCGAAGTGGCTCTGCTCCTCGACGCTCAGGGCCTGCCCGCGGAAATGCTCGGCGTGCAGCTTGCTCTGGCGCAGGGAGAACTGGGCGAAGCTTTCCTTGTGCTGGGCCATGCTCGCCAGCACCTGGGCCGAGGGCGTCAGCGACGGGTCGGCGACCTTGGCGCGCTGGGCGGCCAGGGCCTGGGCGTGGCTTTCGCCGTCCTGGCTGCGATCGAGCAGGTCGGCCAGCGGAGCGATACGCTCGAGCAGTTCGGTGGCCCAGGCCTTGAGCTCCACCGGCTGGCCGTCGCGGTTCAGGGTCAGGCCCGGGCGCCGGCCTTCCTTGACCACGCTGAGGAAGTTGACGGCACTGCCGCCGCATTCGCCAGGTGGCAGCTGCGGGCTGTCTTCCAGCGCGCAGAACAGCAGGAAGGCATCGATGAAGCGCGACTCGGTCAGGTCGATACCCACCGGCATGAACGGGTTGATGTCCAGGCAGCGCACTTCCACGTACTGCACGCCACGGGCCATCAGCGCCTGGATCGGCCGCTCGCCGGTATAGGTCACGCGCTTGGGGCGGATGTTGGAGTAGTACTCGTTTTCGATCTGCAGGATGTTGGTGTTCAGTTGCACCCACTCGCCATCCTTGTGCGTGCCCACTTCGACATAGGGCGCATACGGCGTGGCTACCGCCTTGCGCAGGCTGTCGGTGTAGCTGGCCAGGCCGTCGTAGCAGGGTGTCAGGCCGGCCTGGGCATTGCTCTGGTAGCCCAGGTCGCTCATGCGCAGGCTGGTAGCGTAGGGCAGGTACAGGGTGTCGGGGTCCAGCTGCTCGAGCTGGTGCGCCTGGCCACGCAGGAAGCCTGCGTCCAGCGCCGGCGAGGCGCCGAACAGGTACATCAGCAGCCAGCTGTAACGACGGAAATTGCGGATCAACGCGATGTAGGCCGACGATTGATAGTCGCGGTCGTCCTGCTGGCTGCCCTCGGCGGCCTTGAGCAGGGGCCAGACCCGTTCCGGCAGCGAGAAGTTGTAGTGGATGCCGGCGATGCACTGCATGGTACGGCCGTAGCGCAGCGCCAGGCCCTGGCGATAGACGTACTTGAGGCGGCCGATGTTCGAGGTGCCATAGTAGGCGATCGGGATGTCTTCCTCGGCCGGCAGCGGGCACGGCATCGAGGGGCTCCACAGATATTCGCTGCCCAGTTTGCTGTAGGCGAAGCGGTGGATGGTTTCCAGCTGGGCCAGGGTCGCGGCCGGGTCGGTCAACGCCGGAGTGATGAACTCCAGCAGGGACTCGGAATAGTCGGTGGTGATCAGTTCGTGGGTCAGCGCCGACCCCAGGGCCTCGGGGTGCGGGGTTTGCGCCAGCCGCCCTGCCTCGGTGACGCGCAGGCATTCACGCTCTATACCATGCAGGCACTGGGCAAGCAGGGAGAGGTTGGCAGGCTCGCCGAGCAAAGCCAGGCGGCGGTTGAGAAGTTCGCTCAAGTTGGATTCCTTCACGCGTCAGTCGCCCCGATATGGGGGTGGAAATGACGGTCTGCAAGGGTGAAGACAAAAGGAACCGGCGTGGTCGCCTGGTCACGATCAAAGCAGCCCGTAGCTACAACCTTGGGCCACGCTGCGCGCTGGAGATTCCGGCACCGCATACACAATGCCGAAATTACCTTAGAAACACTTGGCGGTCACTAGAGTACGGCGAAGGTCCCTTGCGCCTTGGCAATCAGCTTGCCGTCCTGGCGCACGTCGGCTTCGACCACCAGCGTGCGCCGGCCGGCATGCAGCACCGTGGCGACGCACAGCGCGTCGCCCTCGCTGATGGCCCGCATGTAGTTGATCTTGCACTCCACCGTCACGCTTTGCTGGTCGAAGCCATGGCTGGCCGAGCAGGCCAGGCCCATGGCGGTGTCCACCAGGCTGAAGATGGCGCCGCCGTGCATCTTGCCCAGGCGGTTGCGCAGATGCGGTTCGAGCGTCAGGCTGACCTCGGCCACTCCGGCTTCGTCCAGGCGCAGCACCCGGCAGCCCAGGGTGCGACTGTAGGCGCTCATCACCTGCTCTTCGGTGAAGTCCATCAGCGCTTCTTCAGTTGCTTGGCGTTGGCGAACAGCGAGGCCATGGCGTTGTTGGCCGGCGCCGGAGTTTCCCTGGGTTTGGACGCCGCCGCTGGCGGACGCTGGGCCGAGCCGGGGCGCGAGCCGCGGGCACCGTCGACCTTCTCGCCGGGGGTGTCGCCCATGCGCATGGACAGGCCGACGCGCTTGCGCGGGATGTCCACTTCCATGACCTTGACCTTGACCACATCGCCAGCCTTGACCGCTTCGCGCGGGTCCTTGATGAACTTCTCCGACAACGCGGAGATATGCACCAGGCCGTCCTGATGCACGCCGATGTCGACAAATGCTCCGAAGTTGGTCACGTTGGTCACCACGCCTTCGAGGATCATCCCCGGCTGCAGGTCCTTGAGGTCTTCGACGCCTTCCTGGAACTCGGCGGTCTTGAACTCCGGACGCGGGTCGCGGCCCGGCTTGTCGAGCTCCTGGAGAATGTCGGTGACGGTCGGCAGGCCGAAGGTTTCGTCGGTGAATTTCTTCGGGTCCAGGCGCTTGAGGAAGCTGCTGTCGCCGATCAGCGAGCGGATATCACGGTCAGTCTGGCGGGCGATCGACTGCACCAGCGGGTAGGCTTCCGGGTGCACGGCGGAGGCGTCCAGCGGGTTGTCGCCGTTCATCACGCGCAGGAAGCCGGCAGCCTGCTCGAAGGTCTTTTCACCCAGGCGTGGCACTTTCTTCAGGGCGGCGCGGGTCTTGAAGGCGCCGTGTTCGTCACGGTGCGCGACGATGTTCTGCGCCAGCGTGCTGTTGAGCCCGGAGATGCGCGCCAGCAGGGCCACCGAGGCGGTGTTGACGTCGACGCCCACGGCGTTCACGCAGTCTTCCACCACTGCGTCGAGGCCGCGCGCCAGCTTGAGCTGGGAAACGTCATGCTGGTACTGGCCGACGCCGATGGATTTGGGGTCGATCTTCACCAGCTCGGCCAGCGGGTCCTGCAGGCGGCGAGCGATCGACACGGCGCCGCGGATCGACACGTCGAGGTCCGGGAATTCCTTGGCCGCCAACTCCGAAGCCGAGTACACCGAGGCACCCGCCTCGGAGACCATGACCTTGGTCATTTTCAGGCCCGGGTATTTCTTGATCAGCTCGGCGGCCAGCTTGTCGGTCTCGCGGCTGGCGGTGCCGTTGCCGATGGCGATCAGATCGACCGCGTGCTTGGCGCACAGCGCGGCCAGCACGGCGATGGTCTGGTCCCACTGGTTCTTCGGCACGTGGGGGTAGACCGTGGCGTAGTCCAGCAGCTTGCCGGTGCTGTCCACCACGGCGACCTTGCAGCCGGTGCGCAGGCCCGGGTCCAGGCCCAGGGTCGCGCGGGGGCCGGCCGGCGCGGCCAGCAGCAGGTCGTGCAGGTTGTGGGCGAAAACGTTGATGGCTTCGGTTTCGGCGCCATCGCGCAGTTCGCTCAGCAGGTCCGTCTCCAAATGGGTGTAGAGCTTGACTTTCCAGGTCCAGCGCACCACCTCGCCCAGCCACTTGTCGGCGGGACGGTTCTGGTTTTTCACACCGAAATGCTCGCCGATCATCATCTCGCACGGGTGCAGGGTGCCCGGCAGCTCTTCGCCGACCTTCAGCGTGGAGCTGAGAATGCCCTCGTTGCGCCCGCGGAAAATCGCCAGGGCGCGGTGCGACGGCATGCTCTTGAGCGGCTCGTCGTGCTCGAAGTAATCGCGAAACTTCGCCCCTTCCTCTTCCTTGCCCGGCACCACCCGTGCGGTCAGCACGCTTTCCTGATGCAGGAAGCCGCGCAGCTTGCTCAGCAGGCCAGCATCTTCGGCGAAGCGTTCCATGAGGATGTACTTGGCGCCCTCGAGGGCCGCCTTGGCATCGGCCACGCCTTTTTCGGCGTCGACGAAGCGCGCCGCTTCGGCTTCGGGGTTCAGGCCAGGGTCGGCGAACAGGCCGTCGGCGAGTTCGCCGAGGCCGGCTTCGAGGGCGATCTGGCCCTTGGTGCGGCGCTTCTGCTTGTACGGCAGGTAAAGGTCTTCGAGGCGCGTCTTGGTGTCGGCTAGTTTGATTTCGCGGGCCAGTTCAGGGGTCAGCTTGCCCTGCTCCTCGATGCTGGCGAGGATGCTCAGGCGGCGCTCGTCCAGTTCGCGCAGGTAGCGCAGGCGCTCTTCCAGGTGACGCAGCTGGGTGTCGTCAAGGCTGCCGGTGACTTCCTTGCGGTAACGGGCGATGAACGGCACGGTCGAGCCTTCATCCAATAGCGCGACGGCCGCTTCGACCTGTTGTGGGCGGACGCCGAGTTCTTCGGCGATGCGGCTGTTGATGCTTTCCATAAAACCACCTGAGCAAAAGTGAATGCAGGGCCGGCGGCCGTGGCTGACCGGCGACCCCTGGAAGTTGCCTGACGCAAGGGCGGCGCATTATACCCGGCGAGCCGCGCGAGGGGGGATTGGGCCTGGGCCTTGAATAATTGCTTTCATGGCGTTCCAGGAAAAATCTGCTAACAATGCACTCAATACGGCGGTCGATGGCTAGGCCATAATACGCGCCGAGCTTAAAGGAGCCAGCCATGAGCAGCACAAGCACTGCACTAACCGCCGAAGGCGACAAGATCCTCATCGTCGACGACGATCCGGGCATCGCCAACCTGCTGGAGCGATTCTTTACCACCAAGGGTTACCGCGCCCGTGCGGTCCCCAACGCCGAGCAGATGGATCGCCTGCTGGCGCGTGAAGTCTTCAACCTGGTCGTGCTGGACGTGATGCTGCCTGGCGAGGACGGCATGTCGGCCTGCGCGCGCCTGCGTGCTGCCAACAACCGCATACCGATCATCATGCTCACCGCCAAGGGCGATGAAATGGCCCGCATCGAAGGCCTCGAGCTGGGCGCCGACGACTACCTGGCCAAGCCCTTCAACCCCAACGAGCTGCTGGCCCGGGTTAAAGCAGTGCTGCGCCGCCAGTCGCCGACGGTACCCGGCGCGCCGGGCTCCGAAGACGAGCTGGTCAATTTCGGCGACTACGAGCTGTCGCTGGCGACCCGCGAGCTCAAGCGTGGCGACAAGGTGCACATGCTCACCACTGGCGAATTCGCCGTGCTCAAGGCGCTGGTGATGCATGCCCGCGAACCGCTGACCCGCGACAAGCTGATGAACCTGGCCCGTGGTCGTGAGTGGGACGCCCTGGAGCGCTCCATCGACGTACAGATTTCCCGCCTGCGGCGCATGATCGAACCCGACCCTTCCAAACCCCGCTATATCCAGACGGTCTGGGGCGTGGGCTATGTGTTCGTGCCGGATGGTAATGCGGGCAAGTAAGCATGACCTTGCCGGGGCGTGTCAGGCGGCCCGGCAACGTCCCGCCCGCAGCGCTCGTTGCGCCATGATTGCGGGCGAGATTGTGGGCAAATTTGCGGGCAAGATAGCGGGAAAACCTCGCTCCCGCAGACCCTGTGGCTGTCCTTTATGAAAACCCCTGTCTGGTTCCCGCAAAGTTTCTTCTCCCGCACCCTGTGGCTGGTGCTCATCGTCGTGCTGTTCTCCAAGGCACTGACCCTGGTGTACCTGCTGATGAACGAGGACGTGCTGGTCGACCGCCAGTACAGCCACGGGGTGGCGTTGACCCTGCGCGCCTATTGGGCCGCCGATGAAGAGAACCGCGGCAGGATCGCCGACGCCGCCGGGCTGATCCGCGTCATTGGCGTCGGCGTGCCGGAAGGGGAGCAACATTGGCCCTACAGCGAGATCTACCAGCGACAGATGCAGGCCGAGCTGGGCGAGGACACCGAGGTGCGCCTGCGCGTCCACGCCCCGCCGGCGTTGTGGGTACAGGCGCCCAGCCTGGGCCCGGGCTGGCTGAAGGTGCCGTTGTACCCGCACCCGTTGCGCGGGCAGAAGATCTGGAGCGTGCTTGGCTGGTTCCTGGCCATCGGCCTGTTGTCCACTGCGTCGGCCTGGATCTTCGTGCGCCAGCTCAACCAGCCGCTCAAGCGCCTGGTGTTCGCCGCCCGGCAACTGGGCCAGGGGCGCAGCGTGCGGCTGCCCATCAGCGACACCCCCAGCGAGATGGCCGAGGTATACAAGGCGTTCAACCAGATGGCCGAGGACGTCGAGCAGGCCGGGCGCGAGCGCGAGCTGATGCTGGCCGGTGTTTCCCACGACCTGCGAACGCCGCTGACTCGCCTGCGCCTGTCATTGGAGCTGATGCCCAGCGACAACGACCTGACCGACGACATGGTCCGCGATATCGAAGACATGGACGCCATCCTCGATCAGTTTCTCGCCTTCATCCGCGACGGTCGGGATGAGGCCATCACCGACGTCGACCTCAGCGAGCTGGTGCGCGACACCGTCCTGCCGTTCAACCAGCCGGAGCAGCGCGTCAGGCTCAATCTGGCGCCGATCCCGCCGTTCCCGTTGCGCCGCGTGGGGATCAAGCGCCTGCTCAACAACCTGATCGGCAATGCCCTGTATCACGCCGGCAGCGACGTCGAAGTGGCAGCCTGCGTGTCCGGCGATGCCAACGCACCCTATGTGGTGCTCAGTGTGCTGGACCGAGGCAATGGTATCGACCCCGCCGAGCTGGCTGGCATCTTCGACCCGTTCATTCGAGGCGACAAGGCGCGCACCGGCAAGGGCACGGGTTTGGGGCTGGCGATCGTCAAGCGGATTGCCGCCATGCACGGCGGCAACGTCGAGCTGCGCAACCGCGCAGGGGGTGGGCTGGAGGCGCGGGTGCGCCTGCCGCTGGGGCTGATGCTGCCGCGCGATGCGGTTTGAGGGCACCCCGCGATCGCGCTGAATCAGCCTTTGCCCTTGGTTCGCGCCAGGTTCGGGCCGCCATTTTTCTCCAGGTATTCGATGATCATGCCAGCGACATCCTTGCCGGTGGTGACCTCGATGCCCTCGAGCCCCGGCGAGGAGTTGACCTCCATCACCAGCGGGCCATGGTTGGAACGCAGGATGTCGACCCCGGCCACGCTCAAGCCCATCACCTTGGCGGCGCGAATGGCGGTCATGCGCTCCTCGGGGGTGATCTTGATCAGGCTGGCGCTGCCGCCACGGTGCAGATTGGAGCGGAACTCGCCGGGCTTGGCCTGACGCTTCATCGAGGCGATGACCTTGTCGCCCACCACGAAGCAACGGATGTCGGCGCCGCCGGCCTCCTGGATGTACTCCTGGACCATGATGTCCTGCTTGAGGCCCATGAACGCCTCGATCACCGATTCCGCCGCCTTGGTGGTTTCGCACAGCACCACGCCAATGCCCTGGGTGCCCTCGAGCACCTTGATCACCAGCGGCGCGCCGTTGACCATCTGGATCAGATCGGGAATGTCGTCCGGCGAGTGAGCGAAGCCGGTGACCGGCAGGCCGATGCCGCGCCGTGACAGCAGTTGCAGCGAGCGCAGCTTGTCGCGCGAGCGGGCGATCGCCACCGACTCGTTGAGCGGGAACACGCCCATCATCTCGAACTGGCGCAGCACCGCACAGCCATAGAACGTGACCGAGGCGCCAATGCGCGGGATGACGGCGTCGAACGGCCCCAGGGGCTTGCCGCGGTAATGGATCTGCGGCTTGTGGCTGGCGATGTTCATGTAGGCGCGCAGGGTGTCGATGACCACCATTTCATGGCCACGCTCGGTACCAGCCTCTACCAGACGACGGGTGGAATACAGACGCGGGTTACGCGACAGCACAGCGATTCTCATGCAACACCTGTGGAGGAGGAAGTAGTGACCGGAAACACCGGCTTGTCCTGAACGTATTTGAGACCCGGGTTGACCACCAGGTGGCCGTCGATCAAGGCCTTGGAGCCCAGCAGCAGGCGGTAACGCATGGCCTTGCGTGACGCAAGGGTGAACTGGACTCTCCAGCTCAGATCACCGAGCGCGAGAGTCGTGCTGATCACGTAGCGAATTTCCGAGTGGCCGTTGGAGCTCTTGATGGTTTTCATGGCCACCAGCGGTGCTTCGCAGCGCCGATGGCGCAGTTGCACGACGGTGCCCAGGTGGGCGGTGAACCGCACCCACTCCTGGCCGTCGCGCTCGAACAGTTCGATGTCCGTGGCGTGCAGGCTGGAAGTGCTGGCGCCGGTGTCGATCTTGGCCCGCAGGCCGGCAACGCCCAGTTCGGGAAGCGCCACCCACTCGCGCAGGCCGATTACGGTCAAATGGTCAAATGTCTTCAAATGGATCAGCCGGCGGTCAAATGGGAAATGGGGCAGCGGGTTACGCAGGTGCGCTCTTCAGGCACTCTAGCCGGAACCGACGGTGGTTGCATCCGGCGGCTAGGGTAGTAAAGTTTCATTAAATTTTTTAGCGGAGCAGCACGTTGGCGCAAAAAGAATTGGAAGACGACAAGGTTCGCCTCGACAAGTGGCTGTGGGCGGCGCGCTTCTACAAGACTCGCGCCCTGGCCAAGGCGGCCATCGAAAGCGGCAAGGTGCACTGCCGTGGCGAGCGTTGCAAGCCGAGCAAGGAGCCACGAGTGGGGGACGAATTGCAGATCCGCGCCGGTTTCGACGAGCGCACCGTGGTGGTTCAGGCCCTGTCGATCGTGCGCCGCGGCGCCCCTGAGGCGCAGACGCTGTACGCCGAGACCGAGCAGAGCCTGGCGCGCCGCGAGCAGGCCGCCGCACAACGCAAGGCCGGCGCGCTCGGCGTCGAAACCGACGGCAAACCGACCAAGAAACAGCGCCGCCAGCTGTTCGACTTCCAGGGCCGAGCCCGGGACGTCTGATCGCCGCGCGGGTGCGTCAGCCGCTGATGACACTCATGCGCCGGACCAGAGGGACATGCCGTGCCAAGCGAAACAGCGGCTCGGTCAGACGCAGCAGCCAGCTGCTGGCCACGGCGGCGAAGGGGGTAAAGTAGCCCCAGCCCAGGCCCAGCAGCGAGAGGAACACCGCGCCGATGTAATCGTCCTGGCCCCAGTGGGCACCGGCCACCAGGCGCGGCATCATGAACAGGAAGGTCAAGGCCCACACCAGGAGCCACTGGCCAGCGGTGCGCATGAACATGCTCATGAACAGCGCCCAGATCAACAGCACAGAAGCGTGGTCGCCCGGGAAGCTCTGGTTGGACGAGTCCTTGATCTGCAGACGCTTGTCCAGATGCGGGAAGTAGTCGCTCAGGTGCACCGCCTTGTCGCCCAGCACGATGGAAATGCTGTCGTGCTGCAAGCCCAGCGGGTCGCAGATCTTCTCGAACACGGTACGGATGATCACCATCAGCACCAGGATGGCAACGAAGCCGAGGATGGCTGGTCGCACTTCGCTGGCCTTGAACACCCAGTCGCCGCGCAGCAGCAGGCATAACATGATGATGCCGACGATCAGGTCGAACGGTCGTACGCTGCCCACCGCCCAGATGTGACGCCAGGCGCTATTGGTCGCCAACGGCTGGTTGAGCAGGTGAAAGAACCATTCGTCGAATGCTGTGCACAAAGCGTTGCCGACCGGCCATAACCAGAAACACAAAAGCGCGATCGGGATTAAATTACAAATTACCAGGCCGCGGACGTTCCACCTTGCTTGGAACAGTTCGGGTTTGTTCATAAGATACCCCTTGGTTCTTTACCTTTTGCACCCCACTTGAGGTGCAGAGACGCGCTTTATAGGCGCTTGCCATCCTTTTGTCATCTATATCAGATACCCACACTATGCACGATTTGCCAGACACCGATTTCACCCAGCGTTTCATGTTCGACGAGAGCGACGTGCGCGGCGAGCTGGTCGCCCTCGAGCACAGCTATGCCGAGGTCCTGGCCAAACACGCGTACCCCGAACCCGTCGCGCAGCTGCTGGGCGAGTTCATGGCGGCGGCAGCCTTGCTGGTGGGCACCCTCAAGTTTGACGGCCTGCTGATCCTTCAGGCGCGCTCCGAGGGCCCGGTTCCGCTGCTGATGATCGAGTGCTCCAGCGAGCGCGAGATCCGCGGCCTGGCACGTTTCGACGCCGAGCGCATCGACGCTGGCGCCGGGCTGCCTGAGCTGATGCCCGAGGGCACGCTGGCGATGACCATCGATCCGACCAACGGCCAGCGCTACCAGGGCATCGTCGCCCTGGACGGGGTTGACCTGTCGGAGTGTTTCTCCAATTATTTCGCCTTGTCCGAGCAGTTGGGCACGCGCTTCTGGTTGCGCGCCGACGGCACCCGTGCTCGCGGCCTGCTCCTGCAGCAGCTGCCCCGCGAGCTGCAGAAAGACGATGAAGAGCGCGACGCCAGCTGGCAGCACATCACTGCGCTGGCGCATACGCTGAAAACCGAGGAGTTACTGGGCCTGGACAACGAAACCGTGCTGCATCGCCTGTACCACGAAGACCCGCTACGGGTCTTCGACGTGCAGCCGCTGCGATTTCGTTGCAGCTGCTCGCGCGAGCGTTCGGCGCGCGCGCTGATCAGCCTGGGCCATGAGGATGCCGAGCAATTGCTGGCGGAACACGGCGGTACCGTGGAAATCGATTGCCAGTTCTGCAACCAGCGTTACCTGTTCGACAGCACCGACGTGGCACAGCTTTTCGCTGGCGCGGGCGTAGATTCGCCGTCAGATACCCGTCACTGAAAGGTTTTAGCACTGCCAAGTGAATCAAGCTGCGCCGGATTAACGACGTTTCAGCAGGAGGGGCCTTCTCGAAAGGCCCATTCCTAGGCATAATCCGGCCACTTTTACCGCTGTAGTAGGTTTTGCTGGTCTACTACAAAACGTTTGGAGCACTCGGCCACAGGCCTACGGGGAACCTCATGACGCAAGCCAATAACGCCGTGTACACCGACATCAGCACCGCTCAACTGGTGGAAGAAGCCATCCGTCGTGGTGAGGGCGAGCTCGCCGCCAATGGCTCGCTGGTCGTCAGGACAGGCCACCGCACCGGCCGCTCGCCGGTCGATCGCTTTATCGTCGAAGACGCTACCACTCAGGACACCGTGTCTTGGGGCCCGATCAACCGCAAGTTTCCGGCCGACAAGTTCGACGCGCTTTGGGACCGTGTGGCGGCCTACCTGGGTGAGCGTGAACGCTTCGTTTCCCATGTTCATGTCGGCTCCGACGAAGCCCACTACCTGCCGGTCAAGATGACCACCGAAACGGCCTGGCACAACCTGTTCGGCCGCTGCCTGTTCATCAACCCGGCGCAGTACAACCCGTCCTCCAAGCAGGAATGGCAGGTGATGAACGCCCCGTGGTTCGTCTGCGAACCCGAGCGTGACGGCACCAATTCCGACGGCACCGTGATCATCAACTTCGCGGCCAAAAAGGTCCTGATCGCCGGCATGCGTTACGCCGGTGAAATGAAGAAAGCCATGTTTTCGGTGCAGAACTTCCTGCTGCCAGCGGTCGACGTGCTGCCGATGCACTGCGCCGCCAACATGGGCGAAGACGGCGACGTCACCCTGTTCTTCGGCCTGTCGGGCACCGGCAAGACCACCCTGTCGGCTGATGAAAGCCGTTACCTGATCGGTGACGACGAGCACGGCTGGGGCGTGGGTGTGGTGTTCAACATCGAAGGCGGTTGCTATGCCAAGTGCATCGACCTGACCGAGAAGAACGAGCCGGTGATCTGGAAAGCCATCCAGTTCGGCGCCGTGCTGGAAAACGTCGTGCTGCACCCGGAAACCCGTCTGCCGGACTACACCGATGACAGCCTGACCCAGAACAGCCGCGCCGCCTACCCGCGCGAGCTGATCGAGAAGCGCGCACCGCTGAACCTCGGTGGCGAGCCGAACGCGGTGATTTTCCTGACCTGCGACCTGACGGGCGTGCTGCCACCGGTGTCGATCCTCAGCGAAGAGCAGGCCGCCTACCACTTCCTGTCCGGCTACACCGCGCTGGTCGGCTCCACCGAAATGGGCTCGGGCAGCGGCATCAAGTCGACCTTCTCCACCTGCTTTGGCGCGCCGTTCTTCCCGCGCCCGGCCGGGGAATACGCCGAGCTGCTGATCAAGCGTATCCGTGGTTTCGACTCCAAGGTGTACCTGGTCAACACCGGCTGGACCGGCGGTGGCTATGGCGTCGGCAAGCGCTTCAACATCCCGACCACCCGTGGCGTGATCGCTGCGATCCAAAGCGGGGCGTTGATCGGTGCCGAAACCGAGCACCTGGCCACCATCAACCTGGACGTGCCCAAGCAGGTTCCAGGCGTCGACACCGGCCTGCTCAACCCGCGCAATACCTGGGCCGACAAGGCAGCCTACGACGAGGCGGCCAAAGGCCTGGCCTCGCTGTTCATCGAGAACTTCAAGAAGTTCGAGGTGAGCGACGCGATCAAGGCCGCCGGCCCTCAGTTGTAAGCTGAGCTGCGACACAAAAAAACCGCCTTCGGGCGGTTTTTTTGTGGCTGGGTCAGCCTTCGTCGGGGCTGAACGACTTGGTGGCCGAGCAATAACGCGACTGCGCCGTCTTGGCCTCCTCGTCGTTGTTCTTCTCGACCCGGCGGCCCCAGTCCTTGCACTGCTCGCGGAAGTACACCTGCGCCGCGCGCCGGCATTCGCGGCGCTCCACCGAGCCCTGGTAGAAGTTGGCGCAGACGCTGGCATTGTCGATGACGTTGTCGCTGATTCGCCACTGCGCCCGGTAGGCATTGCGGCCATCCCATTCGCGAATGGTCGCGCTGGCGATCAGCCAGGTCTTGTGCCGAGTGTTGACCGGGCGATTGGCGCCGGACTTGTAATCGGCCATGTACTGGGCCGACACCATGTTGGTCGGAGTAGTCAACAACGGCTTGGGCGCCGGGCTCGGCGCAGGCGCGGCCACGGCCGGCTGCGGGTCGGGCAGCGAAATATCGATGCGCTGCGCCACCGGCTGCGCAACCGGCGCGGGCGCCGGCTCCGCCGGCTCGGCCTCGCTGGCGGCGGCCACCGGGGCGGGGGTGCTGGCAGCGGGCTTCGAGGTGAACAGTTGCGGCGCTAGCAGCCATGCCGCCAGGCCGAGCACAGCGACATAGATCAACAGTCGGCCACGCCCGGCGCCGCCAGCCTGGGGCTGTGCGGCACGCGAGGGATGGCTGCTGAGCACGACGTCGAACTCGCCGGGGCGCGGCTTTTGAATGTGGGTGACGCCTTCGTCCTTGGGTTCCAGCATGGTCCTTTCCTCCAGCGCTCAGCTGCAAGTGTGCGATGGCACTTTGAGCGCGCTGGGGAGGTTAAACCCTCGGCAAGGACTTGACTAGATCCCTCCACTCACTTGACGACGAGCGTCGGCCTGGCCCTTGAGGCGCGCTCCAGGTCCATCAGGCCACGCCCGTACGCCTCACTGTTGGCATACACGCCGCTGCGATCGGCGCTGTCGAGCAGTAGCTGGCGGACCTGCTGTGGAGTCATCTGCGGGTAACGGCTCTGCAGGGCGGCGAGCGCCCCGGCCACCAGCGCTACGGCGGGTGAGGTGCCTGCTGTCTCGCCATATTCGCCATCCTTGTAGGTGGTCAGCAAGCCGTGGCCTGCCCCGGAGTCGCCGCCGGGCGCGGCGATGCACCAGCGCGTTGCCACGCCGCAATAGTTGGCGTTGGTGTTGATGGCCCGGCCGCTGCTGTCGACCGCTACGACAGCCAGCCAACCCGCCTCCAGCTCAGGCACAGCCAGCGGCAGCCCAGCTTCGGCCAGTGGCTCGCGGCGCAGTTCGTTGCCGGTGGGGAATACCAGCACGGCGCCTTCGTCGACCAGCTTGCGGGCTGCGGCCAGGGAAGCCGGCATCACCTGGTTGTATCGCTTCTCGGTAATCTGCGTTGCCGGTATGGAATTGGCCCACGAATTACTCAACACGGAAGCGCCACGCTCGAAGGCGTATTGCCAGGATTCGGCGATTTGCTCATCGAAAAAGAACGGCTGGTTGTCGTCACCAAAACGCATGGGGATCAACCGTGCATTGTAGGCAATGCCGTGCATGCCCTTGCCGTCCTTGTTGGCGGCGATGATGCCGGCCATTTGCGTGCCATGGCCGTGTCTATCGGCAACGCCTGGCTGTTGGGTGACATGGTCGTAGCCCGGATCCGCCAAGCGGCCCTTGAACTCCGGCAGGTCGCGATTGAGTCCCGAGTCGATGACCGCCACTATCTGGCCTTCACCCGTGCCGCCGCGAGCGTACAACGCGGCCGCCTTGACCACGCTCAATGCAGGCAATGCCCGGTATTCGGCTGTCTCGAATTGCACGTAGCGAGGATCCACCGGCGCAGTGGCGTTATAGTCCGCCGAACCACTGAACGCCCCGGTAACAAGAAACGAATGCGGCATGGCAACCTCCATGAGTGACATGAAGGTCCACTATGTCGCCTGCCAGGCGCGTTGTCCGAATTTGAGTGTTGCAAAAGCTGATGAGAGGATGGCGTTTTTCCATCCCCAGCCGAGCCCGCCATGACCGAATCGACCCCGCAGCGCCAGCAATACCGGCATTTTCAGCCGATCACCTTGCGCTGGCACGACAACGACATCTACGGGCACGTCAATAACGTCACTTATTACAGCTTCTTCGACACAGCCGTTAACACTTATCTGATCGAGCACGGCGGCCTGGATATCCACGACGGCGCTGTGGTGGGCTTTGTCGTCAGTTCGGCGTGCGACTACTTCGCCTCGGTGGCCTTTCCCGCGCGTATCGAGGTCGGGCTGCGCGTCGGCAAGCTGGGCAACAGTTCGGTGCAGTACGAACTGGCGCTGTTCAAGGTAGGGGAGGATGAGCCCTGCGCGGCCGGGCGCCTGGTCCACGTGTTTGTGGACCGGGCGTCGAATCAACCGGTGGTGATCCCTCAAGGCTTGCGCGAGGCGTTGCAACAGCTGGCCTAGCGCACAGGCCCCAAGGGTCGCAAGGCGGGTTGCCGTCAGGCAATCCGATTGGACTGCGCTGACCTCTCCAACCGGATTGCCACGAACTTCGAGGTCGGCGTATGGCTGCCGGCACCGACGCTCTCCAGCGGCACCAATGGGTTGACCTCCGGGTAGTAGGCTGCTGCCTGGCCGGCCGGGATGTCGAAAGCCAGCAAGGTGAAGCCGTTGACCCGGCGCTCACGGCCGTCATCCCAGATAGCGATCAGGTCGGCCTTCTGCCCGGGCTGAAAGCCCAGGCGAATGATGTCCGCCTCGTTGACGAACACCACCTCACGCTGACCGCGCACGCCGCGGTAGCGATCGTCCAGGCCGTAGATGGTGGTGTTGTACTGGTCGTGGGAACGCATCGACTGCAGGATCAGGTCCGGTACCTGGCCGGTGGCGCGCACGCGTTCGTTGACCAGGTCCATCGGCAGCAGGTTGGCCTTGAAGTTGGCTCGCGCGCTGGCGGTGTTCCAGCGACGTTCGGCGGCGCTGTTGCCCAGGTAGAAGCCGCCCGGGTGCTCCAGGCGCTGGTTGAAGTCCTTGAAGCCGGGCAGGGTGTCGGCGATCAGGTCGCGGATGCGCCGGTAATCGGCGATCAGCCAGTTCCAGTCCACCGGGTGGTTGCCTAGGGTGGCAGCGGCGATGCCCGCGATGATCGCCGGCTCCGAGCGCATTTCCCGCGACAGCGGCTGCAGCTGGCCGTTGGAGGCGTGGACCATGCTGAAGGAGTCTTCCACGGTGACGGCCTGGGGGCCCTCGGCCTGCAGGTCGATGTCGGTGCGGCCCAGACACGGCAGAATCAGCGCGTCCTTGCCGTGCATCAGATGGCTTCGGTTGAGCTTGGTGCTGATCTGCACGGTCAGGGCGCAGTTGCGCAGGGCCTCGGCGGTACGAGGGCTGTCCGGAGTGGCCTGGGCGAAGTTGCCGCCCAGCCCGATGAACACCTTGGCGCGGCCGTCGAGCATGGCGTGAATGGCCTCGACCACGTTGTGGCCGTTGCTGCGCGGCACCTTGAACTGGAAGCGTTTTTCCAGCGCGTCGAGCAGGAACACCGGCGGGCGTTCGTTGATGCCCATGGTGCGGTCGCCCTGCACGTTACTGTGGCCACGCACCGGGCACAGGCCGGCGCCCGGGCGGCCGATATTGCCGCGCAGCAGCATCAGGTTGGCGATTTCCTGAATGGTTGCCACCGAGTGGCGGTGCTGGGTGATGCCCATGGCCCAGCACATGATCACGTTGTTGGCCTTGAGGTACATCTTCGCGGCCAGTTCGATCTCGCCCATTGGCAGGCCGGACTGCTCGACGATCTGTTCCCAAGGCGTGTCGTCGATCGAAGCGAGGTAGTCGAGCACGCCACCGGTGTGCTCGTTGAGGAAGTCGTGGTCGAACACCGACGGCGCCTGCTGGGCCTGGGCTTCGCGCTCCCACTGCAGGAGGAACTTGGCCATGCCGCGCATCATCGCCATGTCGCCGCCCAAGGCTGGGCGGAAATACGCGGTATTGGTCGGACGGTCGCCGTTGGTGAGCATCTCGATCGGGTGTTGCGGATGCTGGAAGCGTTCCAGGCCGCGTTCCTTCAAGGGGTTGATGCACACCACCTGGGCTCCGCGCTGCACCGCCTCGCGCAGCGGTTCAAGCATGCGCGGGTGGTTGGTGCCAGGGTTCTGGCCCCAGACGAAGATGGCATCGGCGTGCTCGAAGTCGTCGAAGGTGACGGTGCCCTTGCCCACGCCGACGCTCTGCGACAGCGCTACGCCACTGGCTTCGTGGCACATGTTCGAGCAGTCGGGAAAGTTGTTGGTGCCGTAGGCGCGCACGAACAGCTGGTACAGATAGGCTGCTTCGTTGCTGGCGCGGCCCGAGGTGTAGAACTCGGCCTGGTCGGGAGTGGTCAGGCTGGTCAGGTGGCGGGCGATCAGCTTGAAGGCGTTGTCCCAGCTGATCGGCTGGTAGCGGTCGCTGACGGCGTCGTAGACCATCGGTTCGGTCAGGCGGCCCTGATACTCCAGCCAGTAGTCGCTCTGCTCCAGCAGCGCGGTGACGCTGTGCTTGGCGAAGAAAGCGGCATCAACCCGGCGCTTGGTGGCTTCCCAGTTGACCGCCTTGGCGCCGTTTTCGCAGAATTTGACCATGCCGCTTTCAGGCGAGTCGCCCCAGGCGCAGCCCGGGCAGTCGAAGCCGCCATTCTGGTTGGTCTTGAGCATGGTGCGGATGTTCTTCAGCGCGTTGTCGCTGGTCAGCCACGCCTGGGTCACGCTGATCAGCGCGCCCCAGCCACCGGCGGCGCCTTTGTAGGGCTTGTAGCGTGGCGTCGGGGTCTTGTCGGCTTGATTATGGTTGCTCACGCTTGGTTCTCCATCGCAGGGCTATACACCCGCGGCTCGCTGTGTTGCGGCAGATGAATGAGGTTGAGGTTGTGCCGGCGCGCCCATTGCAGGGCCAGGCCGGTGGGGGCCGAAAGGCTGACCAGGGTATGGATGCCAGCGCGCAGGACCTTCTGGATCAGCTCCAGGCTGCAGCGGCTGGTGACCACGGCCAGGCCGCCGGCGGTGGCGATGTCCTGGCGGATCAGCGCGCCGATCAGTTTGTCGAGGGCGTTGTGCCGGCCGATGTCTTCGCGGCCCAGCAGCAGCTCGCCCTGGTCGTTCATGAACAGCGCGGCGTGCACCGCACCGCAGTGCCGACCCAGCGGCTGAAAGTCGCCGATGCGCTGGCGCAAGCCCTGCAGCCAGCGAATCGGCGGCAGCGGCGCCGGTTGCAGGGCGGCCAGCTCGGGCAATGCCTGCTCCACCGCCTCGACGCCGCACAGGCCGCAACCGCTGGTGCCGGCCATCTGCCGGCGCTGATCCTTGAGGTTCCAGAAGGCGCGGCTGGCGATCTCGACCTCGGCCTGTTGCGCCGAACCGCAGCCGCTGAGCTTGATGTCGTAGATCTCGTCGACGCTGGCGATGATGCCGCTGGCGATGCTGAAGCCGACGATGAAATCTTCAAGGTCGGTGGGGCTGACCAGCATCACCGCCTGGCTGATGCCGTTGTAGGCGATCGCCAACGCCACTTCTTCGGCCAGCGCGGTGCTGTCCGTAAGGTTGTCGGCAAGATGGCTGTAGCTATACGTCTGGCTGGCGGCAGGCGCGGTGGGCGCTGGAGCGGGCACTGCTCCTGCCGGGGTCTGGTGCATGAGCTTGGCGTTCATCACGCAATACCGGCAGTTACTCGAGCCTTAAGCCTAGGCCGGCGCGCCAGCCACGTCTAATCGCTTGTTCCGATACGCTGATAGATGGCGTCGATCAAGGCGTCTGCCACTGCTGTTGCAGGGCAAAGCACGCCTCGGCAAGTGCCGATCGTGGCGCCTGTCGGCGCATGATCAGACCCAGCGGCGCCAAGGTATGGGCCTGTTCGATGGGTTGCAGGCGCAGGTGCTCAGTGATGGCTGCATGATTGCCGTCCAACGGCATGATGGCGCAGCACAGGCCGCCATGCACCGCCTGCAGCAACTGGTGCACCGCATCGGTTTGCAGCAGTGGTCTGGGATGCAGGCCGCGGCTGTGAAAGTTGTGGTCGATGGACTGGCGAAAGTGCATGCCCACGGTGAGCATCGCCAGTGGCAGCTCGACCAGCGCCGGCCAGCTCAGCGGTTGCTCGCCGAATTCGAAGAAGCGCTGGTCGAACAGCAGGCCCATGCGCGTGTCCTCCAGGGCCAGGGTGTCGAAGCGCTCGGCGTCGAGGCGGTCGAGAAAGGACACGCCCAGGTCGATACGGTTGCTCGCCAGTTGCTCGAGAATCTGCTCGGAGCTCAAGGAGCTCAGCTCGAACGTCAGGTTGGGGTGCAGTTCATGCAACTTGCGCAGCAGCGGCAGCGGGTCGAAGCTCGACAGCGGTACCACGCCCAGGCGCAGGGTGCCGACCAGGTTACCGCGGCACGCCGCCGCTTCAGCCTGCAGGCCGTCGTAGGCCGCCAGCACCGTGCGCGCCCAGGCCAGCACGCGCTCGCCGGGCGCAGTGAAGCCCTCGAAGCGCTGGCCACGGTTGACCAGCGGCAGCTGCAATTCCTCCTCCAGGTTGCGCAGGCGCATCGACAGGGTCGGCTGGGTGATGTTGCAGCGCGCCGCCGCCTGGCCGAAGTGGCGAGTCTCGTCCAGGGCGATGAGGAATTTCAGTTGCTTGATGTCCATGGCGGCTTCCTGACCGGCGGTGGGCTAAAGGCCCTGGATGAGGTCGCGGTAATCGACCACGGCGGCGAATTCTTCGGTGTCCTTGGGGCCCTTGCGGCTGTCCGGTTCGTGTACCGCCAGCAGGTGGCCGATGCCGTAGCGCTGGGCGCTGCGCAGGATCGGCAGGGTGTCGTCGATGAACAGGCTGCGCGCCGGCTCGAACCCGGTGTCCTCGCGCAGGGCCTCCCAGAACTGCGGGTGCTCCTTGGGGTAGCCGTAGTCGTGGGAACTGATCATGCGCTCGAAGTAGGGCGCCAGCTCGATGCGTTCGAGCTTGAGCGACAGCGAATCGCGGTGCGCGTTGGTGATCATGATCACCCGCTTGCCGGCGCGCTGGATGGCGGCCAGGAAGGTGTCGGCGTCCGGACGCAGGGCGATCAAGTGGGCGGTTTCACGCTTGATCTCGCGAATCGACAGGTTCAGTTCGCGGCTCCAGAAGTCCAGGCAGTACCAGTTGAGGGTGCCGGCGTTGTTCTTGAAAATCGGCTGCAGCTCCATCTGCGCCAGGGCCAGGCTGGTGCCGTGCACCTCGGCGTAGCGCTGGGGCAGGTGTTCCATCCAGAAATGGTTGTCGTAGTGCAGGTCGAGCAGGGTACCGTCCATGTCCAGCAGCACGGTGTCGATATCGCTCCAGGGTATAAGAGGCATACTAAAGATTCTCAAAAGGTGAACGGACGACGATGGCATCCAACGGCGCCAGCCAAGGTATAGTAACCCGTTCACGCCAAGGAGCTGCTTATGCGCCAGAAACCTACCGTTCTCGCCCGCGAGATCGTTGCCAATAGCCGTCTGTTCCGGGTCGAGGAGGTGCAGCTGCGCTTTTCCAATGGTGTGGAGCGGACCTACGAACGCCTGGTCGGACGCGGCAATGGCTATGGTGCGGTGATGATCGTGGCGATGCTCGACGCCGAGCACGCGGTGCTGATCGAAGAGTACTGCGGCGGCACCGACGCCTACGAGCTGTCCCTGCCCAAGGGCCTGATCGAGCCGGGTGAAGACGTGCTGGCGGCCGCCAACCGCGAGCTCAAGGAAGAGGCCGGGTTTGGCGCGCGCCAGCTCGAGCACCTCACCGAGTTGTCGCTGTCGCCGGGCTACATGAGCCAGAAGATCCAGGTGGTGCTGGCCACCGACCTCTACGAAGAGCGTCTTGAGGGGGATGAACCGGAGCCCATGCGGGTCGACCGGGTCAGCCTGCGCGAGCTGTCCAGCCTTGCCCAGCACCCGCAGTTTTCCGAAGGCCGCGCCCTGGCGGCGCTGTACCTGGCCCGCGATCTGTTGACCGAGCGCGGACTGTTTGTGTCATGAGGAGTGTGTCATGAGCAGCGCGATGATCTATCCGCATCCCCTCCTGGCCGGGGTGGTCGAGCTGGCCCACCGCGCCGGTGATGCGATCCTGCCATTCTGGCGCAACAACGTGCAGGTCGACGCCAAGGCCGACGAGTCGCCGGTGACGGCTGCCGACCTGGCCGCGCACCATGTGATCGTCGCTGGCTTGAGCGCCCTGGCGCCGGACATCCCGATTCTGTCCGAAGAAGACTGCGCCATCGACCTGGCGACCCGCCAGGGTTGGCAGCGCTGGTGGCTCGTGGACCCGCTCGACGGGACCAAGGAGTTCATCGCCGGCAGTGAAGAGTTCACCGTCAATATCGCCCTGATCGAGCAGGGCCAAGTGGTGTTCGGCGTGGTGTCCATGCCCACCAATGGCCGTTGCTATGCCGGTGGCGCCGGGCTCGGCGCCTGGCGCTCGGAGCGGGGCCAGGCGCCGCAGCCGATTCATGTGCGCCAGGCCCCGCCAGCCGGCGCGGCCTTTACCGTGGTCGCCAGCCGGCGCCACTCCAGCGCCGAGCAGGAGCGCCTGCTGGCCGGCTTGAGCGCGGTGGTGGGGGCGCTGGAACTGGCCAATATCGGCAGCTCGCTGAAATTCTGCTTGCTGGCCGAGGGCGCGGCCGATTGTTATCCAAGGCTGGCGCCCACTTCGCAGTGGGACACGGCCGCGGCGCAGGGGGTGCTGGAAGGCGCCGGCGGCGAGGTGTTGCAGGTGGACGGGCAGCCTTTTGTGTATCCGCCGCGCGCGTCCTTGCTCAATCCGTTCTTTCTGGCATTGCCGGTGGGAGTGCAGTGGCGGGGGACCTTGCTGGCCTTGGCCAAAGGCTGAGGGCCTCAGCTAACGGTGCACCACATACTGCCCGGCGAACACCACCGCCGGCTCGTCACTGCCCTGATTGACCACGGTTGTCTGCAACGCCAGCCGCGCCCGTCCGCGGCGCAGGTACAGCTTCAGGAACCTTTCCCACAGCGCCGGCTCCGGCGCCTGGCACAGCACCAGGGCATCGCCGCTCACCGGCAGCGGATAGCTGATCTGGCCTTCCTGGATCACGATGTGGCCGTCCTCGACCCCAGCTTCGCGCAGGCTCAGATACAGCCAGCCCCAACCGGCCAGCACCGCGCCGCAATACAGGCTGCCGCCGAACAGGGTGTGCTTGTGGTTGACGTTGGGCGCCAGCGGCAGGTTCAGGCGCAGCGCCTGGTGCTGCCAGCTGGCCACGCTCAGGCCCATTTCGCGGGTCAGCGGAATATCATGATGCAACACCTCCTGCAGGTGCTGTACAGGATCAGTCATGCTCGTCTCCAGCGCCAAAGCTCAGGCCATGCTTGCGCAATTTGTCGTGCAGGGTCTTGCGCGGCAGGCCCAGGGCCTCGGCCAGGCTGCGCAGCGAGCCGTGCGGGCGGGCCATTTCTGCGGCGATCAGCGACCGCTCGAAGTGCTCGACCTGCTCGCTCAGGCCACCGCTCGGCGCCAGCCAGGGCTCGTCGCGGGTTCCGGCGTCGCGTTCCAGGGCCAGTTCCAGGCCCAGGGCAAAGCGCTCGCCGGCGTTCTGCAGCTCGCGCACGTTGCCCGGCCAATCGTGGCGCAGCAGCAGCGCCCGCTGCGCCGGTTGCAGCGCCGGGGGCTTGAGGCCGTGGCGTTGGCCGGCGGCGTCGACGAAGTGCTGGAACAGCAGCAGGGCATCCTCGCCGCGCTCGCGTAGCGGCGGGATGCGCAGCGAGGCGACGTTGAGGCGGTAGTACAGGTCGGCACGAAAGCGTCCCTGGTCGGCCGCCTGGCGCAAGTCTTCCTTGGTCGCGGCGACCACGCGGATGTCCAGGGCGATCTGCTGGTTGCCGCCCAGGCGCTCCACCACACGCTCCTGCAACAGGCGCAGCAGCTTGACCTGCACGTCCAGGCTCATGCTCTCGATCTCGTCGAGAAACAGGGTGCCGCCGTTGGCGAACTCGAACTTGCCGATGCGGCGTTTCTGCGCACCGGTGAAGGCGCCCGGCTCGTGGCCGAACAGTTCGCTCTCCACCACCGATTCGGCCAGCGCCCCGGCGTTGATCGCCACGAAGGGCCCGTTGCGGCGGCTGGACAGGTCGTGCAGGGCGCGGGCCACCACCTCCTTGCCGGCGCCGGTCTCACCGAGTATCAGCACGTCGGCGCGGGTCGCCGCCAGCGCGCCGATCTGCTCGCGCAGGCGCACGATGGGCGGCGAATGACCGAGCAGACGGCCATTCAACTGCTGGCGGTCGCTCAAGGCCATGCGCAGGCTGCGGTTTTCCAGCACCAGCCGGCGCAGGTCCAGCGCGCGGCGCACGCTGTCGAGCAGGGCTTCGCTGGCGAAGGGCTTTTCCAGGAAATCGTAGGCGCCGGCGCGCATCGCCTGCACCGCCAGCGGCACATCGCCGTGGCCGGTGATCAACAGCACCGGCAGCTCGCTGTCGCGCGCCTGCAGCTGCTCGAGCAGTTGCAGGCCGTCGATGCCTTGCATGCGGATGTCGCTGACTACCACCCCGGGCCAGTCGCGGTCGATGCGCTGCGCCACGCCCTGGGCGTCGCCCAGCGACAGCAGGCGCAGGCCGGCCAGGTCCAGGGTCTGACACAGGGCCTGGCGCAGGTGGGGGTCGTCGTCGATCAGCAGCACTTGCACGCTGCTGTCGATGGGAGCCATGGTCATGCAGTGGGATCCTCTGGCGGTTGCAGGTTGACGCCCGGGGTGCCGGCACGCAGGCGCAGGGTCAGCAGGGCGCCGCCGCGCGGGTGGTTGGCCAGCAACATTTCGCCGCCCAGCGCGCGCATCAGGGTATCGCAGATCGCCAGTCCCAGGCCAAGCCCCTGAGTGCGGGTCTTGGTGGTGAAAAACGGCTCGCGCGCGCGCGCCAGGGCCTGCGAGGTGAAGCCCGGGCCGTTGTCGCGAATGCACAGTTCGACGCCTTCGGCGGTCTGTTCGGCACTCAGCCACAGGCAGCGCGGGTTGGCTTTTTCGGTCAGGGCGTCGAGGGCATTGGCCAGCAGGTTGCCGAGCACCTGGCGCAGGCGCGTTTCCCCGGCCTGGACCCACAGCGGCGCGTCGGGCAGGTCACGGATCAACTCCACTGCCATGGCCCGGCGACGCTTGCCCAGCAGTGCCAGGGCATCGTCCAGCGCCGGCTGCAGGGCCACGCTTTCCAGGGCATGGCGGTCGCGGCGGGCGAAGGCGCGCAGGTGGGCGATGATCGAGGCCATGCGCTCGGTCAGCTCGCTGATCAGCTTGAGGTTGCCGCGCGCATCGTCCAGGCGCCCGTGGTCGAGCAGGATGCCGGCGTTGTCGGCGTAGCTGCGGATCGCCGCCAGCGGCTGGTTGAGTTCGTGGCTGATGCTCGCCGACATGGTGCCCAGCGCCGACAGCTTGCCCGCCTGCACCAGTTCGTCCTGGGCCTGTACCAGCTCCTGCTGCGCCTGCTCGCGCTCGAGCACCTCGCTCTTGAGCCGCTTGTTCAGGCCCTCCAGGTCGCTGGTGCGTTCCACCACGCGGTTTTCCAGGTCGTGCCGGGCGCGCGCCTCGAAGGCGATGCGGTCCAGGTAATTGCGCCGGCTCTGCATCATCAATCCGACCAGCAGCATCACCACCAACAAGGTGGCGCCACCCACGGCCACGACGGTGCGCACGGGGCGGTCGATCAGTGCGCGCGGGGCGAGAATGCTGACCTGCCAGCCGGTTTCCTCGATGGTGCGGGTCTGGGTGAGCCAGGCGTTGGCGTTGAGGTTCAGCGGCTGCGGGTCCTGGGTCGGGTAGGGCTGCACGGCGGCAATCGCCTGGTGATCCTCGGCGGTCAGCGAGCGGGTCGCGCGAAAGCGCCATTCCGGGCGCGACGTCAGGATCACCACGCCGTTGTGGTCGGTCAGCAGCAACTGTTCAGGCGTCTTGCCCCACAGCGTCTCGGTGTGGTCGAGGTCGACCTTCACCACCAGCACGCCCTTGATGCGCTCGCCCTCGCGTACCCCGGCGGCGAAAAAGTAGCCGCGTTTGGCCGAGGTGGTGCCCAGGCCGAAGAAGCGGCCCAGGCGTCCGGCGATGGCGTCGCTGTAATAGGGGCGGAAGGCGAAGTTGCGGCCGACGAAACTGTCGGGCTTGTCCCAGTTGGAGGCCGCCAGGGTCTTGCCGCTGTCGTCCATCAGGTACATGACTTCGGCACCGGTCTGGCGGGCGATCTCGTTGAGCAGGCGGTTGGCGCTGCCCTGCACTTGCGGGTCGGCGGGGGCTGCGAGCGCGGCGCGCAGGGCCGGCAGGTCACCGAGAATCTGCGGCAGGGTCTCGAAGCGGTGCAGCGTGCCCAGCAGGTTGGCGACGTAGAGGTCGAGGGTCTGGCGGTTCTGGCCGACCAGTTCGCTGCGGTAGTAGCGCTCGGCCAGGTGCTGCAGCGGCCACAGCAGCGGCGCCAGGCACAGGGCGAGCAGGGCCAGGTTGCGCCAGCGCGGGCGCCGGGGAAGGCTTGAGTTCAGCATGGGCAGCTCGGCAGAGTGGGCCAGGGGCGTGCGCCGCGGACGGCCGGCGCAGGCCCCTGTACGCAGTTCAGGCCTGGCGCTGGTTGGCCAGGCACTGGGTCAGGGCAGCTTGCCATTGCGGCAGCTGAATGTCCCAGCGCGCCTGCAGACGGCTGCAATCCAGGCGAGAATTGAGCGGGCGCTCGGCCGGCGTCGGGTAGTCCGCCGAGGCGATCGGTACCAGCGCAGCGCAGGCCTTGCCTTCGGCCTGCAGGCGCCGGCCGATTTCCTCGGCGAAGCCGAACCAGGAGGTTTCACCGAGGCCGCTCAGGTGGTAGGTGCCCCAGGGCCCTGGATGGCCGTCACGCCAGTGCTGCATCAGCGTGGCGGTGGCCTCGGCGATGGTGCCAGCCCAGGTTGGCGCGCCGATCTCGTCGGCGACGATGCGCAGCTCCGACTTCTCCTGCAGCAGGCGCTGCATGGTCAGCAGGAAATTGCGGCCATGGGTCGAATACACCCAGCTGGTGCGCAGGATCAGGTGCTGGCCACCGAGGGCGCGAATCGCCAGCTCGCCGGCCAGCTTGCTGCGCCCGTAGGCATTGACCGGGTGGGCGACATCCTTCTCGATGTAGGGGCCGGGGTTGCTGCCATCGAACACATAATCGGTGGAGTAGTGCACGAAGGGCACGCCAAGGCGCACCGCCTCTTCGGCCATCAGCGCTGGCGCCGTGGCGTTGAGGGCAAAGGCCAGTTCTTCTTCCTTTTCTGCCAGGTCCACACCGGTGTGGGCGGCAGCATTGACGATGAGGTCCGGGCGCAGCGCCTGGATGTACTCGCGCATCTGCTCGGGCCGGGTCAGGTCGAACTGTTCCCGGCCCGGCACATGCAGGTTGCCCATGCTCGCCAGGCTGATCTGCAACTCGCGGCCGACTTGTCCGTTACGGCCAATGATAAGGATTTCGAGCGCGCGTGCGGTCATGGGAACAAATCGGCCTCTGCTAGGGTTTTACCCACAGCGTCCTTGCCAGATAATTGTGGTTCGCCGCTGTACTGCCAGTCGATGGCCAGCGTCGGATCGTTCCAGCGGATGCAGCGCTCGGCCGCCGGGTTGTAGTAGTCGGTGGTCTTGTAGAGGAATTCGGCGGTTTCGCTGAGCACCACGAAACCGTGGGCGAACCCTGGCGGAATCCACACCTGACGATTGTTCGCCGCCGACAGTCGCACGGTGACGTGCTTGCCGAAGGTGGGCGAACTTTTACGAATATCGACGGCGACGTCCAGCACTTCGCCCGCGATCACCCGCACCAGTTTGCCCTGCGGGTTTTCGATCTGGTAGTGCAGGCCGCGCAGTACGCCCTGTTGCGAGCGAGAGTGGTTGTCCTGGACGAACGACAGGTCGACGCCGGTAGCCTCGGCAAAGGCCTTGGCGTTGAAGCTTTCGTAGAAAAAGCCGCGGTCGTCGCCGAACACTCGCGGCTCGAGCATGAGCACGTCGGGCACGTCAGTGGCGATCACTTTCATTTTTCTTCCCCTGCCAGCATGTAGAGGTATTGGCCATAGCCGGTCTTGCCGAAGTACTTGGCGCGCACCAGCAGCTCGTCATGGCTGATCCAGCCGTGCTGGTAGGCGATTTCCTCGAGGCAGGCGACTTTCAGGCCCTGGCGGTGCTCGATGGTCTGCACGTACTGCGAAGCTTCCAGCAGGCTGTCGTGGGTGCCGGTGTCGAGCCAGGCGAAGCCACGGCCGAAACGTTCCACCTGCAGGTCGCCACGCTTGAGGTAAGCGTTGTTGACGTCGGTGATTTCCAGCTCGCCGCGCGGCGAAGGCTTGATCGACTTGGCGATCTGCACCACGTCGTTATCGTAGAAGTACAGACCGGTGACTGCATAGCTGGAGCGCGGCTTGGCCGGCTTCTCTTCGATGGACAGGGCACGGCCCTCGGCATCGAAGTCGATCACGCCGAAGCGCTCCGGATCCTTGACCCAGTAACCGAATACCGTGGCCCCGGAAGGACGGCTGGCGGCGCGGATCAGCTGTTCGCTGAAGTGCTGGCCGTGGAAGATGTTGTCGCCCAATACCAGGCACACGGCGTCGTCGCCGATGAACTCTTCACCAATCAGGAAGGCTTGCGCCAGGCCATCCGGCGATGGTTGCTCGGCGTAGCTGATATTGATGCCGAACTGACTGCCATCGCCCATCAGCTGGCGATATTGCGGCAGGTCGGCCGGCGTCGAGATCAGCAGGATGTCGCGGATGCCCGCGAGCATCAGCACCGAGATCGGGTAGTAGATCATCGGCTTGTCGTAGATAGGCAACAACTGCTTGGAAACACCCAGCGTGATCGGGTGCAGGCGAGTGCCCGAACCGCCAGCCAGAACAATACCCTTCGTCATGCGATCAGGTCCTTAGGTTGAGTGGAGCCGAGGCGTTCGCCCTGGTAGCTGCCGTCCTGCACGCGGCGGCACCACTCGAGGTTGTCGAGGTACCACTGTACGGTCTTGCGCAGGCCGGTCTGGAAGGTTTCCTGAGGCACCCAGCCTAGCTCGCGTTCGATCTTGCTGGCGTCGATGGCGTAACGCTGGTCGTGGCCAGGGCGGTCGCTGACGAAGGTGATCAGGTCGGCATAGTTCGCTACACCGGCAGGGCGCTGTGGCGCCAGTTCTTCGAGCAGGGCGCAGATGCCGCGCACCACGTCGATGTTCTTCTGCTCGTTGTGGCCGCCAATGTTGTAGGTCTCGCCGACCACGCCTTCGCTGACCACCTTGAACAGGGCGCGGGCGTGGTCTTCGACGAACAGCCAGTCGCGCACCTGCAGGCCATTGCCATACACCGGCAGCGGCTTGCCCGCCAGGGCGTTGAGGATCACCAGCGGAATCAGCTTCTCGGGGAAGTGGAACGGCCCGTAGTTGTTCGAGCAGTTGGTGATCAGCACCGGCAAGCCATAGGTACGCTGCCAGGCCCGGACCAGGTGGTCGGAGGCCGCCTTGCTGGCCGAATACGGCGAGCTGGGCGCGTACGGGGTGGTCTCGGTGAACAGGTCGTCGACGCCATGCAGGTCGCCGTACACTTCGTCGGTGGAGATATGATGGAAGCGGAACGCCGCACGCTCGTCGGCCGGCAGGGCCTGCCAGTAGGCGCGGGTGGCTTCCAGCAGGCTGTAGGTGCCGACGATGTTGGTCTGGATGAAGTCCGACGGGCCATCGATGGAGCGGTCGACGTGCGACTCGGCCGCCAGGTGCATGATTGCCTGGGGCTGGAAGCGTGCCAGTACCGCGCTCATGGCGGCCTGGTCGACGATGTCGGCCTGCACGAATTCATAGCGTGTATTGGTGGCGATGCTGGCAAGGGATTCGAGGTTGCCGGCATAGGTCAATTTGTCGAGATTGAGCACCTCGTGATCGGTATTGGCGATCAAGTGGCGAACCAGCGCCGACCCAATGAAACCGGCGCCGCCGGTGATAAGAATTCGCATAGGATTTTGCCTTCTTCCATAACAGACAGTCTGCATTCGGCGCATAGCTTGTGAGTTTCAACGCAGGTGTGCAAGCACGATTCGTCATCAATAGCCGCCTATTGGCAAACTACATCAACAGGGTCACAAAAGTGTGTCAGTACTTGCCTAATATCGACGTAAATGGCGAGATACGACGCAACTTCATTCATTTTCCGAGGTCGACATGTCGGTTTCCGATTTACTGAATCGCTCCAGCCTGGCGGGGCCACGGGTCACTTTCGAGCAGGCGGCCGCGTTGCTCCAGCGCTCTTTCGGGCTGCAGGTGGCAGTCGCGCAGATCGAGGCATTGGGCAGTCAGCAGGACATCAACTTCAAGGTGGTTGCGGCGAATGGCCACTATGTGCTCAAACTCTGCCATGCGCAATATGGCGCCGCCCAGTTGCATGCCCAGCAGGCGGCACTCAGTCATTTGCAGGCGCGCCAGGTGCCGGTGCCACAGGTGGTCCCAGCCCTCGACGGCGCCGCCTTGCTCGAGGTGGTCATCGATGGCCAGCGGCTGTTTGCCCGCCTGTTGACCTATATAGAAGGGCAGCCCCTGACCCGACGCCCTCACCTGGGCCGCGAAACCTTCGCCGAGTTGGGGCGCACCTGCGCGCGAGTCGATCTGGCCCTGGCCGACTTCGACCACCCCGGCCTGCAGCGCACCCTGCAATGGGACCCGCGCCATGCCCAGGCGCTGATCGCCGGGCTGGCCTCGGCGCTGCGCGGCTCGGCTCGCCAAGCCGAGGTGCTGGCGGTGGGCGAGCGCGCCTGCGAGCGCATCGCACAGCTGGCCGCGGCGCTGCCCTTGCAGGCCATTCACCTGGACATCACCGACGACAACACCGTATGGCAGCGCGATGCCCGGCGGCACTGGCAGCTGCAGGGCATCATCGACTTCGGCGACCTGGTGCGCAGCTGGCGCATCGCCGACCTGGCCGTCACCTGCGCGGCCTTGCTGCACCATGCCGAAGGCGAGCCGTTCGCCATCCTGCCGACGGTGCAGGCCTACCACGCCAGCAACCCGCTGACCGGCGCCGAACTGCGCGCGCTGTGGCCGCTGATCGTCGCGCGGGCGGCGGTGCTGGTGCTCAGCAGTGCCCAGCAGCTGCAGGTGGCGCCCGACAATGGCTACGTTCTGGACAACGTCGAGCACGAATGGCAGATATTCGAGGTCGCCATCAGCGTGCCCGGCGAATTGATGGAGGCGGCCATCCTGCTCGCCACTGGCCAGGAGTTGCCAGCACTGGCCCATCCGCCATTGGTGCCGTTGCTGCCCAGCCTGCAAGGCCGGCCGGTGACGCCTGTCGCCCTGGGGGTACTCAGCCCGCTGTGGCACAACGGTAACTGGCAGCAGCCGGGTATCGACCAGCACCTGCTGGCCGCAGCTGCGGCGTCCGGCAACGGCCTGGCCACTTCTTTATATGGTGAATACCGCCTGTCGCGCAGCGTGCCCGACAGCGCGCAGGCGCCGGCCAGCTGCGCCTTGCATGTCGAGCTCAAGCTGCCCCACGGCACCCTGCTGCAGGCACCCTTCGCCGGTACGCTGCGGCGCAATGAGGGTCTCCTGCGCTTGCAGGGCGCGGGGTTGCAACTGATTGTCCGGGGCGCCGACTGCGAGCTGGCCGATGGCGTTGGTGTTGCCGCAGGTGAACCGCTGGGCCACAGCACCCCGGCGCTGCAAGTGCAGCTGACGCGTCTGGCCGAGGTTGTCCCGCCGTTGTTCGTCACCGCCTTGCGCGCGCCCGCCTGGCTGGCGCTGTGCGAGGCGCCGGGCGAACTGCTGGGTTTTGTCTGCCAGGCGCCGGCCCTGCCCGACGCCGGGCAGTTGCTGGCGCGGCGTGATGCCAGCTTCGCGCGCTCGCAGAAGCACTACTATCAGGACCCGCCGCAGATCGAGCGCGGCTGGCGCAACCAGCTGATCGACCTGCAGGGCCGCTCCTACCTGGACATGCTCAACAATGTTGCGGTGCTGGGCCACGGTCACCCACGCATGGCCGAGGTTGCCGCGCGCCAGTGGTCGCTGCTCAACACCAATTCGCGCTTCCATTACTCGGCCATCGCCGAATTCTCAGAGCGCCTGCTCGCCCCGGCGCCAGCCGGCATGGACCGGGTGTTTCTGGTCAACAGCGGCACCGAGGCCAACGACCTGGCCATCCGCCTGGCCTGGGCCTGGCGCGGTGGGCGCGACGTGCTCAGCGTGCTGGAGGCCTACCATGGCTGGTCGGTGGCCACCGATGCCATCTCCACCTCCATCGCCGACAACCCCCAGGCGCTGGAGACACGACCTGACTGGGTGCATCCGCTGCTGGCGCCGAACAGCTACCGTGGTGTGCATCGCGGCGCGCAGAGCGTGGCGCCTTATATAGAAGAGGTCGACGCGCTGCTGGCGCGCCTGGCGCAGCAGCAACGCCAGGTGGCCGGTTTCATCTGCGAGCCGGTGTACGGCAACGCCGGCGGTATTGCCCTGCCGGCCGGCTACCTGCGCGAGGTCTACGCCCGGGTACGCGCCGCCGGTGGGCTGTGCATCGCCGATGAAGTACAGGTTGGCTACGGACGCCTGGGCGAGTATTTCTGGGGGTTCGAGGAGCAGGGCGTGGTGCCGGACATCATCACCATGGCCAAGGGCATGGGCAACGGGCACCCCTTGGGGGCAGTGATCACCCGGCGCGAGGTGGCCGAGGCGCTGGAGGCCGAGGGCTACTTCTTTTCCTCGGCCGGGGCCAGCCCGGTCAGCTGCCAGATCGGCATGGCCGTGCTGGATGTCATGGACGAGGAGCAGCTTTGGCAGCGGGCTCGGGAAGTGGGCGGCTACTTCAAGGCGCGCCTTGAGGCGCTGGTCGAGCACTACCCGCTGGTGGGCGCGGTGCATGGCTCGGGGTTCTACCTGGGGCTGGAACTGGTGCGTGACCGCAGCAGCCTGGAGCCGGCCACCGAGGAGACTGCCTTGCTGTGCGACCGGCTGCGCGAACTGGGTATCTTCATGCAGCCGACCGGGGATTACCTGAACATCCTCAAGATCAAGCCGCCGATGGTGACCACCCGCGAGAGTGTCGATTTCTTCGTGGATGCGGTGGCTCGGGTGCTGGGGGAGGATCTATAATTACCGATATTTATCGGTATCTGGATTAAAGCTATTGGTTGGCGATGCGGCTTTCGCTTTGTTCCTCTGGTTTTAGTCCTGTTGTGGATATGGGGCGCCGGGCGGCGCCTCTTACAATCCAGATATTAATCGGTTATAAAATCACCTGAAATCCATTCCCGAGGTCTGACATGACAACCCTCAACAGCACTCCCCGCGCCGACGGCTTTCATATGCCAGCCGAGTGGGCCCCGCAGACGCAGGTCTGGATGGTCTGGCCGGAGCGCCCGGACAACTGGCGCCTGGGCGGCAAGCCGGTGCAGGCCGCCCATATCGCGTTGGCCAAGGCCATTGCCCGCTTCGAGCCGGTCACCGTGGGTGTCTCTGCCGCGCAGTACGACAACGCCCGGGCGCGCCTGGACCTGCCGAACATCCGCGTGGTCGAGCTGAGCAGCGACGACGCCTGGGTGCGCGACACCGGGCCGACCTTCGTGATCAACGACAGCGGCGAAGTGCGTGGGGTTAATTGGGGCTTCAATGCCTGGGGTGGTTTCGATGGCGGCCTCTACGCGCCGTGGAACCGCGACGAGCAGGTGGGCGGCAAGATCCTCGAGATCGAACGCTGCCCGCGCTACGCCCCCGAGGATTTCATTCTGGAAGGCGGCTCCATTCACGTCGACGGCGAAGGCACGTTGATCACCACCGAAGAGTGCCTCCTCAACCGCAACCGCAACCCGCACCTGTTCCGCAAGGAAATCGAGCAGGTGCTTGGCGAGCAGCTGGCGGTCGACACCATCATCTGGCTACCCCATGGCCTGTACAACGACGAAACCGACGGCCACGTCGACAACTTCTGCTGTTACGTACGCCCCGGTGAAGTGTTACTGGCCTGGACGGATGATCCTCAAGACCCCAACTATGAGCGCTGCCATGCGGCCCTGAATGTATTGCAAAACACACCGGACGCCAAAGGCCGCACCCTGGTGGTGCACAAAATGCCGATTCCCGGCCCGCTCTACGCGACCCAGGAAGAGTGCGATGGCGTCGATCTGGTGGAGGGCACCCAGGAGCGGCACCCGTCCGTCCGCCTGGCTGGCTCCTACGTCAACTTCCTTATCGTCAATGGCGGCATCATCGCGCCCAGCTTCGATGACCCGCTGGATGCCGAAGCTGAGGCCATTCTTCAGCGCATTTTCCCCGAACATGAGGTGGTCATGGTCCCTGGTCGCGAACTGTTGCTCGGCGGCGGCAACATCCATTGCCTGACCCAGCAGCAGCCCGCGGCTGCTAGCCGCTGACAGCGGCGGGCGGCGCGCCCGCTCCCGGCCGCCGCCATCGCGTCAACACAAGGCCCGTCGAGTCGACGGGCCTTGTGTTTCAGGCTTGAAAATATGCGGTGGATGGCACAGGTCTTGTATCAGTAGAGGGGCTGGGTGTTACCAAACAGATGTTTTGTAATACAAAAGCAGTACGTTAGGCCGCTCATGAGTCTGGGGAGAATCATTATGAGTGCAGTCGCTGAATCGGGATCTCATTCCATCAACGGGGAAACCCTGCAGGCGCTCGTCGCCTGGTTGAAAACCAATGGCTCGGTGCGTCATCGCCAGGAAGACGCCCGGATGGCCATGGTGCAACGCTACCCCGCCGGCCTGCTGAGCGATGACGAACTGGAAGCCCTGACCGGTTTCTTCGTCCGCTGATCTCGCTGCACCTGCATCGGGACGCAGGGCCACGCAGGGCATGAAGCCCGCCCCTCCTTCCCTGCCTGCACTTGTCCCCTTCGCCGCATACGTTTGTATTTCAAATACTTCCTAAGTGTCGCATCATGTGTCGCGAATCCTTCAACAGGCTCACCGCTGTCACAAGCTTGTGCTCTCACTGGAATCGCGTTCGTGAAGCTTTGGCAAAAATTTCGAGATAGAAAACTGCGCAAGCACCTTCGTCAGTTCGAGAAGCTGGAGCGCGGTACCGAAAAGATTCGTCTGCGTTACCCCCATTTCAGTATCGGCGTCGGCAGCTATGGCGTGCCCGACGTCATCGAGTTCGGCGACGACACCACCACCCTCAAGGTCGGCTCCTACACCTCCATGGCCGGCGATGTACGCATCCTCCTGGGTGGCGGGCACCGCATGGACTGGATCAGCTGCTATCCGTTTCCGGAAATGCTCGAAGAGATCCGCGACATCGAAGGCATGCGCCCGACCAAGGGCGACGTGGTGATCGGCAGCGACTGCTGGATCTGCACCGGGGTGACCATTCTCTCCGGCGTGACCATCGGCCATGGTGCCGTGGTGGCAGCCGGCGCCGTGGTCACCAAGGACGTGCCACCTTATGCGGTCGTTGGCGGCAACCCGTGCCGTTTCATTCGCTGGCGCTTCGACGAAGCGGTGCGCGAGCGGCTGCTGGCCTGCGCCTGGTGGGATTGGCCGGTGGACGAGGTCAAGGCGGTGGCCCGCACGCTGTGCAGCACCGACATGGAAAAGTTTCTGCAGTATGCCGAGCAGCGCAGGTCTACGCTGTAAGCGGATGTTTTATTAATAGATTAATTATGGCAGCACAACTTTGTATCCGATTTAATACATTGGATATCAAGTTGCCTGCCTGCGTGGTTTGCAATTAACCGCGATAAGGAAAGAGCCTGCCATTCCTTGACGCACGACCTGACAATTGCCGTCAGTTCTGCACGAAAAATTGGCGCCTGCGTGTTGACGCAGGGTGGCGGGGCCGGCCAGCGGCCCTGAAATTGTGTTAACCAGCCCGCAAAACGGGCGAAATATGCCACCCGCCGAACGGTAAAAACCCCTATAAATCAATGCTTAATGCCTGGTCATCCGATCTCTTCGAGATGTCCGGAGACATTCGGGCACGCTTCCTGCTTTTACCTTGGCATGCGGAGATTTCTGGTCGCTACCTTGACGTTCGACGGTATGAGAACCCTGTCGCACTTCTTCTAATTGGAAATAGCTTAACCGTCACATGAGCAGGAAATGATCTGTTTTGCAGGAAGTAACAGGTGCTATGTTTATTTAACGCTCTGTGCGTGGAGAGTACGCCGAAGCAAATTGGAGATAGACTGATGAAACGTTTCATCTGGGCATTTACCTTGGCATTCGCCTGGCTCTCATTGCCATCCGCCAATGCCGACCAACCGCTGTCCGACGGCGGTGGCGCACCTCTTGTACATCTGAACGTGGCCGCCGCAGGTTGGGGTGGTTCGGTGTTGCCAGGCGTAGAGAATACCAACTATGTATTCCCGACGGCCTCTTACTTGAACAAGTGGCAGAAAGGCGGTATTCGCGTCATTCGTTTCTCGATTCTGTGGGAGCGTCTGCAGCCGGTGGCACTGGGTCCGTTCAACACCACCTATGCCAAGAGGATCGATACCTTCCTGGCCCAGGCCGCTGAACGCAACATGGGCGTCATCATCGACATCCACAACTATGGTCGCTACTGGGGCAACATCATCGGCACCAGCGCCGCGCCGACTTCCGCCTATCAGAACCTGATGAAGCGCGTTGCTCAGCGTTGGGGTGCCAACCCGGGTACCCACGGCTATGACCTGATGAACGAACCTTACGGCGATGCCGATAAATACTGGAAGGCCAACGCCCAGGCCGGTATCAACGGTGTGCGCATGTACGACAAGGTTCACCCGATCTATGTAGACGGTCGTTCCTGGTCCAACACCACCATGTACCCGGACCTGAACGGCGACCTGCTGCTGCTCAAGGACCCGAACAAGAACCTGGTGTACTCGGCTCACTTGTACCTGGATGACGGCAGCAGCGGTGCCTACGCCAACCCTATCACCGGTACTTTCGACCCGATGATCGGTGTCAACCGTGCCAAGCCTTTCGTTGAATGGCTCAAGCGCAACAAGCTGCGCGGCCAACTGGGCGAGTTCGGTGTACCGGATAACGACCCGCGCTGGCTGACCGCGATGGACAACCTGCTGTCGTACCTGCACGACAACTGCGTACCACTGGCCTACTGGGCAGCCGGTCCGTGGTGGGGTAACGATCCACTGGCGATCGAGCCTATCAACGGTGTATCACGTCCGCAGTGGCCAACCCTGTCGAAGTGGATTACCAAGAGCAACAGCTGCCCGCAATAAGGCGCTGGTGCCAGGCTGATTCAAGTCGTAAAAAAACCCTCGAGTCGCAAGACTCGAGGGTTTTTTTTGCCCGACGCCAAGGCTTGTCGAAGCGGCTTCAGCTACCCATCTGCCCGCGCAGCAGCTTGGTGTGGGTATGCACGTAGTGCAGCAGGTAGAGCACGCCGGCGTGCAGGCTGGAGAGGTTCATGTAGCGCTTGCGGATCAGCAGGTCTTCCTTCAAGGCATCGAAGCGATGCACCTGGGAGACGCCGGTGGTGTCGAAATCGCAGAGTATCCCCGGGATCTTCAGCACGGCCGTTTCCGGATTCAGGGTCGCGACGAATTCGACGATCATGCAGTAGTCGGCCGACAGCGGGAAGTCTTCGCGAAAGCGGATCTCGCTCAGGCGCTGGTTCTCGAAGTACATCGCCTGGTGGCTGCTGATCATCCCCAGCTTGAGGCGATCGAACGACTTGGCCTTGACCTCGCGCAGTTGCCCCTTGCTGTTCTCCAGGCAATAGTCGCCGTACACATACTTGGGCTGGGTCGGGTTGGCGGCGATCGCCTGGGCGACTTTCTCCAGTACCGAGGCGTCGTGGAAGGTGTCGCCGCTGTTGAGGAACAAGGTGTAGCCCGGCTCGGTCACCGCCTTGACCAGGCCCTTGTTCATCGCGTCGTAGAGGCTGCGATCACGCTCGGACTTCCAATCGGTGTAGTCGTTGTCGAGCCCGCCCAGCCATTCCACCGCGCCGTCCGTGGAATTGCCGTCGACGACAATCCAGCGGAAGTTGCGATAGGTCTGCGCCTGCACGCTGACGTGGGTCTTGATCAGCCCCACAAGGTTATTGCGGTTTATAGTAACTATATGGAATCGGGTCATGGCGTGGGTACTCTATTCTGGATTCGGAGGTAGCTCGGGCCTTTGCCGCATAAAGGAACGCGGCGGCCGCCAGGCCTGAAATATCACCCCCATACATGATCGAACTGGCGAGCACCATGTTGAACAGGGCGAACCAGAAATCCAGCTGGAACGCTGCCAGCATGTCACTCTTGACCTTGCAGTTACGCATGATCGCGAGGAAGCCAAGGTAGTACGTCAGGGCGATGAGCGGTGTGAAGAAACCATAACGGTAGTACACACCGACAATCCCGACGTCGGACAGGTAGAACCAGTCGTTATAAAGTGCCGAGAATCCACCGTTCCATTGCAACGACAAGGCGCCCATGCCGACAAAGTTGTTGCGCGCGACATCGCGCAAGGTCAGGGCGATCGTCGTGTCACGTGGCCCGGTACCGTCAGTGGCCTCACCCAGCAATGCGTTGAACTTGTCGATCTGGTCGGTGATGGCCGACGGCATGATCACGTACACCGCCAATAGCGCGACAACCATCAGGCCGGCCATCTGGAACAGCGGCCGTGGACGGCTGCGGAAGATCCAGCAGGCGGCCAGGGCCCAGATGATCATGGTGGTACGGGTCTGCAGGACCAGCCACAGGTACAGCGCGAACAAGCCCAGCAGGCCCACCTTGACCAGGGTCAGACGGCGCTTGATGCTGTACATCAGCATGAAGGCGCAGATCTGCACATAGTTGGCACCGATTCGATAACGGTCCGGCCGCAGCAGGTTGTCATCCGGGCTCATGGTCTTTTCGTCGACGGCGTAGCCGACGCCGGTGGTCTGCGGGATGATCTTGAAGTAATACATGAAGCCGACGAATACACAGGCCAGGCCCGAGACCAGCATGAAGCGCTCGATCTGTTCCTGCGTCGGCTTGGTCTTGACCATCAGGAAGTACGCCGGGAAGAACAACAGGTACGTGAAGCTGCGACGCTCCTCCAACAGCCCGTACAGAATGGGCTGGCCGTAGTTCAGGTTGGCGAGGATGGCCGACAGCACCGGCAAGCCGATGCCGAAGACCATGATCCATGCGGCCGTTTTCGATTGACGAGCTTGTTTCCACATCATCAGCAGCAAAATGGCTGATAGGACAATACCCGCCAGGAACGCTTCGCGAAGAAGCGGTATCCCGGCAATCTTGTCGTCGGTGAGAAAGATGCACTGCGAGTTGAGCAGCATCACCACCAATAACAGATTTCGATGGGCCAACAGGGTTTTGATCACGTTGCGGTACCTTAATGTCCGGTCACTACTTCATCCGCGTGCCTGGCTCTGGTTTTCGATAAACCAGCCATAGGCGTCTTTTAGCCCTTCTTCCAGCTCGATCCGGGCCTTCCAGCCCAGCTCTTGCAGGCGCGAAACATCCATCAACTTGCGCGGCGCGCCGTCCGGTTTGCTGGTGTCGTACGTCAGCTTGCCCTGGTAGCCGATGACCTTGGCCAGGGTTTGCGCCAGTTCGGCAATACTGCAATCCACGCCGCTGCCGACGTTGATGTGCGACAGCATCGGTTGGGTGAATTCCTTGTAGATGGACGTGTCCAGCTCCATGACATGGACACTGGCATGCGCCATGTCATCGACATGCAGGAATTCGCGCTTGGGAGTGCCGCTGCCCCATATGACAACTTCCGGCAGGTTTTGCTCGGTGGCTTCGTGCAGACGGCGCAACAAAGCCGGGATCACATGGCTGTTTTCCGGGTGGTAATTGTCGCACGGGCCATAGAGGTTTGTCGGCATCACACTGCGGTAGTCGCGGCCATACTGACGATTGTAGCTTTCGCAGAGTTTGATCCCGGCAATCTTGGCGATTGCATAGGGCTCATTGGTCGGCTCGAGCACGCCGGTCAACAGGGCCTGTTCCTGCATCGGCTGCGGCGCCTGCCGCGGGTAGATGCAGGAAGAGCCGAGGAACAGCAACTTGTTCACGTCGTGCAGGTGCGCGCTGTGAATGATGTTGGCCTCGATCATCAGGTTTTCGTAGATGAACTCGGCAGGAAAGGTGTTGTTGGCGTGGATACCACCCACCTTGGCCGATGCCAGGTACACCTGGTCGATGCGCTCCTGGGCGAAGAATGCCTGCACGGCCGACTGGTTGGTCAAATCCAGTTCCTGGCGGCTGCGTACGATCAGCTCCACATCGTCTCGACGGCCGAGCAGGCGCACGAGCGCCGACCCGACCATACCGCGATGCCCAGCGACAAAAATGCGTTGGGTCTGCGCCATTATCAGTTCTCCAGGGAGACGGGCAGATCGAGACCATGGCTACGCAGCAGGGCGTGGCGCTGGGCGATCTTGAAGTCCTCGCGAATCATTTCCGCGCACATTTCCTGTACGGTGATTTCCGGCACCCAGCCCAGGTTGGCCTTGGCTTTGGACGGGTCACCCAGCAGGGTTTCCACTTCGGCGGGGCGGAAGTAGCGCGGGTCGATGCGTACGATGGTGTCACCGACTTTCAGCGCCGGCGCCTTGTCACCTTCGATGCGCTCGACGATGGCCTGCTCTTCAACGCCGGTGCCTTCGAAACGCAGGTGCACGCCCAGCTCGGCGGCAGCCCAGGTGATGAACTGGCGTACCGAGTACTGCACGCCGGTGGCGATCACGTAGTCCTGGGCGACGTCCTGTTGCAGCATCATCCACTGCATGCGCACGTAGTCCTTGGCGTGGCCCCAGTCGCGCAGCGAATCGATGTTGCCCATGTACAGGCAAGGTTCCAGGCCCTGGGCGATGTTGGCCAGGCCGCGGGTGATCTTGCGGGTCACGAAGGTCTCGCCGCGACGGGGCGATTCGTGGTTGAACAGCACGCCGTTGCAGGCATACATGCCATAGGCTTCACGGTAGTTGACGGTGATCCAGTAGGCGTACAGCTTGGCCACGGCGTAGGGCGAACGCGGGTAGAACGGCGTGCTTTCGCGCTGTGGAATTTCCTGGACCAGCCCGTACAGCTCGGAGGTCGAAGCCTGGTAAAAGCGCGTGGTCTTTTCCAGACCCAGCAGGCGGATGGCCTCGAGCAGACGCAGGGTACCCATGCCGTCGACGTCGGCGGTGTATTCCGGCGATTCGAAGCTTACGGCCACGTGCGACTGCGCGCCCAGGTTGTAGACCTCGTGCGGCTGCACTTCCTTGACCAGACGGGTGAGGTTCGAGGAGTCGCTGAGGTCGCCGTAGTGCAGGAACAGATTGGGCGAAGTGACGTGCGGGTCCTGGTAGATATGGTCGACACGCTGGGTGTTGAACGACGAGGCGCGGCGTTTGATACCGTGGACTTCATAGCCCTTTTCCAACAGCAGCTCCGCCAGATAAGAACCGTCCTGGCCGGTGATGCCCGTAATGAGCGCGCGTTTCTGTTCCATATCAATTACCTTTGAAGAGTCGGAGTTAAAGCAGAATCATCGGGCCAATCGCGCCGAATCAGCCGGCAGCCTTGTGATAGGCCACCAGAGTTTCCTTGGCGCACTTGTCCCAGGAGAAGTGTTTCAGGCGTTCGACGCCCTTGTTCACCAAGTCTTGCAGCCGTATTTCGCTGTACAGTTCCGTTTCCAGTACTTCACGGATATTGTCGACGTCGGTCGGGTCGAAAAACGCCGCAGCATTGCCAATCACTTCTGGCATCGAGCTGCTGGAACTGCTCATGACCGGGCAGTGATGGGCCATCGCTTCCAGCGGTGGCAGGCCGAAACCCTCGTAGATCGACGGGTAGACAAAGGCCTTGGCCTCGTCGTACAGCTTTCCGAGCGTCGCATCGCTGCCGCCGACCTGGCGGATCTGTCCTTCCTTGAACCCTGCATCGCTGAACATCTGCAGTTCTTCCCTGGAAAAATCGCCACCGCCAAACGCCACGATGTCGAAATCGTTGCGCATGCGCGGCGAAGCGGCGACAGCCTTGACCAGCCCGGAGAAGTTCTTGTATCCCCCGCGGTGACCCACATACAGCAGGAAGGGTCGCACGCTTTCGTTACGGGCTGGCTTGTTGGGGTCCTGTTTCATCTGATCGAAGCCGTGGTAGATCACCGAAATCTTTTCTTCCGGGGTACCGAACAGTTCCATCAGGTCACGTTTGGTGTTCTGCGAGATGCAGATAACGTGGTCGGCGCGGTCGAGGCTCGCGCGCTTGAGCTTGGACGACTGGTCCATGCGGTTGAACGATTCGGGGTAACGCTCGTGAATCATGTCGTGGATGGTCACCAGACGCGGCAGCTTTTCCGGACCCGACGGCTTGGCCGCGTAATAGGTCTCGTGAACCACATCCGGCGCCCAGCGATTGATCGAACCCATGGAGATCATGCGGTTGTACATCGAGAACAGGCGCGCTGTGCGCGGCGGAAACTTGTCCAGCTGGGTGCCCTGCAACAGCCCCTTGGGCAACTCGTCGACATGCCGGTTGCGGTGGAAGGGGGCAAAGATCCGCACTTGTTGCTGATCGGCCGTGAGCTGTTCGGCCAGGCGGACGTAGTATCGGGAGATACCACCATAAGTCTGCTGGGTGAACGTCTGGTAGTCGTATGCGATTCTCATTTTTCACGTACCTGTGGCTGAGTTGGCCCGATCGAGGGCGTGGTCATGACCACCACCTGCGGTCTACCGATGAATGGAAAACAGGCGCGGGAAACCGCCAGAAAACGGTTCCTGCCTCGCGTAGAACATTGCTGGCGAACACTACGATCAAATAATGGCCGTGCAGTTCCGGAACGCCGTGCGCAATAGATAAGGTTTTACGATCAGCCCCAGTACCACTGTAGCGGCTGGGCAGCGGCTGGCCGCATCATTCGTGCACATTGCGCGAGTTTGAGCGGTGGCGCACAGCTAAACAGCCATCGGGCTGAATCGCAACAAAGGGAATGGCCGCTTGGCCAAAGGCGTGAAACCCAGACGCCAAACCCCGCGCCTCGGTGAGAGGTCGCGGGGCAGGGTCACTGCAGGGGATTCACATGGCCGGCGCAGACTTGCCAGGCAAGCCTGCGCCGGAGGCGGATCACTGGATCTGCAGCGCGCCGTAGTGCTCGTAGGCACCCAGATGGTTCTGGTTGGGCTGCTGCAGCAGGTCTACCTGGTTGAGCACGACGCCGCGCATCGGCGCGCCGCTTTGTACCAGCTGGTTGATGCCTTTCTGGGCCAGGGCCACCGAAGTGCTCTGCGACTTGATCACGTAGATGACGCTGTCGGCCAAGGTGCAGATCAGAGCGGCGTCACTGACGGCCTGGCTGGCCGGGGTGTCGATCAGGATGCGATCGTAGCTGCCCTTGACCCATTCCAGGAACTGCCCGAAACGTGGCGAAGCCAGCAGTTCGAGCGGGTTTTCCGGCAGGGTGCCGACGGTCAGCATGTCGATGCGGCCAAACGACTGAATGCATTCTTCAGGCTTGGCGTGGCCGGCGATCAGGTCGGCCAGGCCCAGCGAGGTGCCGGTCAGGCCAAGGTTGCGTGCCAGGGTAGGGCGACGCAGGTCGGCCTCGATCAGCAGGACGCGCTCTAGTTTGCCCAGGGCGAACGCCAGGTTCACCGCGATCGCACTCTTGCCTTCGCCAGGAATCGACGAAGTCATGACCACGACCTTGTTCGAGGACTGGTTGTCGTTGAGCATCACGTTGGTACGCAGGGTACGAATCGCTTCGCAGAACGGACCGTCTTCGTTGAGCTCGTATTGCTGGCCGATCGTCTGGTTGCGACGTTTGCGCAGCATCGGTACCACACCCCAGATTGGCAGGTTGATCTGCTTGCGGATGTCGTCGCTGGAACGGAAGGTGTTCTTGATCGCGTCACGAATCAAGGCATAACCCACGCCCACCAGCAGTGCCACCAGGCCGGCGATGAAGATGATCAGCGGCTTGTTCGGCGAGCTTGGCAGCAGCGGCGCGATGGCCGGGTCGACCACCTTGATGTTCTGCGCCTGGACGTCGCCCGTGGCGGCGGTTTCGCGCATGTGCGCCTGGAACGAATCGTACAGCTGACGGTTGCTGTCGACGTCACGTTGCAGATCGCGCAGCTGGAATTCCTTGCGGGAAATATCCTGGATCTGGTTCTTGCTGTTGTTCACCGAAGCACGCAGCGAGCCTTCGTTGGCCACGGCCAGTTGATAGTTGCGCTCGATGCCGCCCACCACCTGCTGCACTTGCGAGCGCAGGCTCGCCTGAGCGGCATTGAGGTCGGAACGGGCGCTGATCATGGCAGGGTACTTGTCGCCGTAACGCTTGCTCATCTCGTCGACCTTGGCCTGGGCCTTGGCGACTTCTGCGCGGAACTGCTGCACCACCGGGTCCTGCATGACTGCCGGCTCGCTGGCCAGGCGTTCCAGGCCTGCGCCCTTCATGCCCTGAATCTGCCGCCACTGGCTCTCGGCCTCGGCGCGCTGGCGAGTGGCGTCGATCATGCGGTCGCTGGTGGCTGCCAGTTCGTTGGAGGTGATGGTCGACACGCCACCCGTGGCGCCGCCGACATCGACCAGGCCCTGGGCGTCACGGTATTTCTGCAGCTTGTCTTCGGACTCCTTGAGCGCCGCGCGCAGTTCGACCAGACGGCCGTCCATCCACGCGGTGGTTTCCTTGGAGCCGCCAACGCGGGTTTCCTGCTGGCGCGCGATGTAGTCGGTGGCCAGGGCGTTGGCAGCGGCTGCAGCCAGTTCCGGGTTGGTCATGGCGACGGTGATGCCGACCAGCTGGCTCTTGCCAACGGCCGCGATCTTTGTCTGGTCCATGAACTTGTAGGTGGCGGCATTGAATGCCTGGGTGTCGGTCAGCGCCTGGGTGTCATCCGGCGCCAGTGCCGGCACCAGGTGGCCCAGCCAGTTGCGTGCCTTGGTCACCAGCGAGATCTGCTGGCGCGGGTCGAATTCCGGGTTCTTGTCCAGGCCCAGTTCGCGCACCACACGCTCAGCCAGCACGCGGCTCTGGATCAGCGCCATCTGGGTGCTGACGTAGTCGCTGACGGTGATGGTGGTGTTGTCGCTCACGCGCTCTTTTTGCAGCAGCTTCGGATCGTCCGGCTGGATTTCCAGCACCGACTGAGCGGCATAGCGCGGGGTAATCTTGGTCGAGACCACGCCGGCGACGATGACCGAAGCCACCACCAGTGCCAGGATCGGGTAGCGACGGGTCCAGATCGAGTTCCAGACCTTGCCCGGTTCGATGTGGTCCGGGTCGGCCTGGGTGGTCACCATCGGGGCTTCACGCCATTGCACAGGGTGCTGGCTTTGGCTCTTGACTCTCAAGTTGCTCATATCAGAAGAACCCCTGCTGGACGTTGATGGTGTCACCTGGCGAAACCTGGTCATCGAGCTTGGCTTTCTGCGGCGTGTGCGTCGCGTCGTTGGCTCGAATGACCGTAATACGGCTGTCGGAACCGCGGTCGGTCAGGCCTTCACCCAGGGAGATCGCGCCGCTGATGCGCAGGCCTGGCTGATAAGGGTAACCACCGGGTTTTTTCACTTCACCATTGATGAAGAACGGCCGATAGGTGACCACGCTGACCGACACTTGGGGGTCATTCAGGTAGCCGTTCTTGAGCTTTCTGACCATCTCGTCAGAGACTTCCGCCGTGGTGTGGCCTTTGGCCTGAACGTTACCGATCATCGGAAACGACAGCACGCCGGCGTCATTGACGGGAATTTCCTTGAAGGTCAGACCCTCTTCTCCATATACGTTGATGCTAAGGATGTCACCCGACCCTAGTCGGTAGCCATCGTCCACGGTGGCCGCGAAAACGCTTCCCGACAACATAAACAGCAAAGCGAAAACTACATTTTTCACAGTCATGGCAAAGGCGTCCTAATAGCGCTGACAAGTCGTCCTTAAAGGCTGAAGGTAAGGCCCAGGAGATAGATGTTACGGGTATAGGTTTCGTCGCTCAGGGTCGAATCGTTGTTGTAGTGCTTGTAGCTGACGTCGGCCGCAATCCAGCGACGTACTTGCCAGGTCACACCACCACCGAAGCCGTTGAGTTTGTCTTCACGCGACTCGCCGCCCTGATAGTCACGATCCTCGTGACGCAGGTTGAGGTTGGTCCTGATGCGCGATGACCACTCGTGGTCCCAGTCCAGCACCGTGCTGGTCAGGTGAATGGCGTAAGCACTGTCGTCACCTTCATCGAAAGCCTTGCGCGACTTCAATGAGACCGTGGAATAGCTCAGGGGTTTCCACGATGCACCAACTTCCCAGGTAAGCGATTTGTCATCGTTTTCCGAGCCGTAGTCGAAATTCTTGTGCTCCTCACCGATGCGGAAACTACCGCTGGTGTTGGCCGTGGCGTCCCATTTGGCGCCGACCAGAGCGACCGTGTCGGTGTTGTTACGCGGGTTGTCGCTGGTCAGGTAATCGAACTTGCTGCGGCGCACTTCAACCAGCGCCCGGGTCTTCTCGGTCAGGGCGTGGTAAAAGGTCGCACGCAAGGCCGTGGTGTTGCGTTCCTGGTCATCGTTGATGCCATCGGCGTTCTGGAAACGCAGTTCCTGGTAGTTGGCGCCGACATCGATCTGGTTGAGACCGTTGTCCAGGCCGTAGATGTAGCCCAGGCCAGCTTCCTTGATGGTGTACTTGTCGTTCTGCGTACGGACGGTGGAGTCGACCGTCTGTTCCAGCTTCTTGTAGCCCAGGTTGTACTTCAGGCGGTTGCGCACGTTGAGCTGCAGCACGCTGTTGAAGTCCAGCCGGTGGTCGGTGTGGTCGGCGTCGCGCTGATCCCAGTAGGTCTGCTGGTTGCCTTCGTATTCGAGTTGATAGCCGGCGTTGCGGGTGTTGGCTTCCAGGGTGAACTTGGGGTCCACCGAGGTGATCCACGACGATTCCTTGCTGCTGTTGGGCAGGGTCCGGAAGTTGTCGTCGTAGGTGTCGCTGAGCTTGAGCTGTGGGGTGAAGTCAAACCCGAACACGTCCATGCTGGCCGGTTGTGGCGGTGCCGCCAAAAGATTGAATGACAGGGAACCGAAGATGGTAGCTGTCAATACGTCCGATCTTTTCATTTTTCTCATCCATAGGTGACCGTAACAAGGGCGCGCAGGCGCTGCGGTCAAGAGTGAACATCCGCGGGCACGGCGGCCCTTGTCTTGATTTTATTCAGAAGGCCGGAGGTGGGCTTCTCGTATACGTAATAGGTGATCACCCCGCCCGTGACGCTCAACGCCAGGCAGAGGGCGACGAAGGCCAGCTCGGTGGCCAGCGAATCAGCCTTGTAGACGTGCTGAAAGATCAGGCGGCACACCACCAGGGTGAACACGTGAGTCAGGTACAGGCTGTACGATGCGTCTCCGACAATGCGCAGGTACTTAAAATTCCGTAGTGCGCCGCGAATTTCCAGGCAGCACAGACCGTAGACGACGAAGGCCGCCGGAATGCCGAAGGCAATGGCGCGGCTGACCACCAGATCGGCGAGGTTGGCCAGCAGCATCACCGCCAGCGCAACCAAAGTCATGATGCCTGCCCAGCGCGCGTCGATCAGCGTGCGGCGTTTGACCAGCATGGCAACACCCATGCCCATGACGAATTCGAAAACGATCGGGTTGCCATAGAACTGCAGGGCCATGGCGTCGCTCGACAGGGTCACGCGGGCTATCGCCAAAACGACGAAGGTGCCGGCCACCAGCGGCAGGCGCAGGCGCTGCGGGAACAGCAGCGCGCAGGCGAAGACCACGTAGAAGAACATTTCGTAGTTCAGGGTCCAGCCGGGGACCAGGATCGGCGTCAGCAGCAGGCCGGCTTCGCTCGGATCGAGGTAGCTGGGGTTGGGGGCAGGAAAGAACATCAGCGAGGAGACGAAGTGCGTGACCTCGAACAGGGTGTGTTTGAGCAGCGAAGGCGCCAGCAGGGCAGCGGCGCCGGCGGTCAGGGTGAGCATCCAGTACAGCGGCACGATACGCATCAGGCGCTTGAGCATGAACGAGCCGGGGCTGACTTCCTTGCCCGAAGTGGTGATCCACATCAGGAAGCCGCTGAGGACGAAAAACAGGTCGACGCCGGACTCGCCGATCATCGGCAGCAGGGGTTTGTCGATGCCGAAATTGCGCAACTGCACCACGGAATGAAAATACACCACCATCATGGCGGCGACGCCCCGCAGGTACTGCAGGTAGATAAAGCTGTGCGTCATTTTGGCAGGGGGTGTATTCAAGATTGCACTCGCTCTAGCTGAAAGTGGTAACGATGGCCCTATGTACGAGAACAACCACCTGCCCATCCATGGATAACGCACTAACGCTAAGGTTGAGTGACGCGACAAACGGTGGAGCAGCAGACACGCCCGCACTGAAAAAGTGCACGGGCTGTTTGCTTGTTTGGTGCTGGGGCGAGACAACGACTGAGCCGGAAAAGTAATGCGACCGGTGGGTGGACACAGCCAGCCTGAAACAGGCATGGCTACCGCATGGAGAACTCATCTCCAGAAGGTTGTTTCCCAGGGACAAACCGCATGTCCGGTTGTTGCTCGGATCTTTTGAACTCTGATCACGGCCGAGTCTATTCGACCTTCCCACATCCATTCAAGCAATACATATGCCCGTCATCGGTGCTTTTCCGATGACCGGAAAGTGTGCGCAATAAACTTCTACCGACTGTCGCAAACCGTCACTTTGGCAGGAACCCAGGCAGGCCTTCGTGTTCGAATCGCGCCTTCCATGGACCACCGCTTGAGACCTTTGTTGCGTTGTTTCCCGGATCGAGAGGAGCTCCCTGAAGGGTATCGATCATGCATCGTGATAACGATACCGCGTTGGCCCGGAAAACTGTATCGGCAATGATGGCAAAATGCTAAATGCCGACACGCGGTGTGGGCATTTTTCTACGGGAATGGCCAGCGAACATGGAGGGGGGCACAGCCCCCGAGAGGCCGGTGGGGCGGAGGATCTGCTTCAACCGCAAGCGATCGAGCGAGCCGGCCAAGGGGGGATTTACTTCTGCGGGTGCGCCTGCAGCCAGGCCTTGAGTTGTTTGATCTCGGCCTCCTGGGCGGCAATGATGGTTTCGGCCAGTTTGCGCATTTCGGGGTCCTTGCCGTATTTCAGTTCCACCTTGGCCATGTCCACCGCCCCCTGGTGGTGTGGCAGCATGCCTTGGGCGAACGCTACATCGGGGTCCTTGCTCATCACCCCCTGATGCATGGCGTCGCCCATGCCGGCCATGGGCGCCATGTAGTCTTTCTGCATCTGCTGGGTGTCGCTCGAGTCCGCCCATACGGGGCTGCTGCCGAGGATGGACAGGAACGCGGCGGTCTGGGCAAATCTGCTCATGGTCATCTACCTTGATGAGGAAAAAGTCCCGGTACCTTAGACCTTGCCCCAAGGGCAAGGTCAAGTTTCACGGGCCCAGTTCGGCGATGACCGGGTCGAACAGCGGCACGGCCTGCAGGCCGCCCTGGTCGGACAGGTGGTTGGTGTCGCGGTATAGCGCCTCGCCCCGGTCTTCGGCCAGGCAGGTGCGGCCGTCGGCGCAGAACAGCGGCGTCGGGTCGAGCACCCGCACCTGCGCATCCTGCGCACTCAGTTGCTCGAACAGGCGGTCGACGAAGGCCTGGCGCTGGTCGCGCTCCTGCTGAGGCCGCCCGACCCTGGCGGTCGGCAGCCCGAGCATCGCCAGTCGGGTCAGCCGCGGGGCAATCTCCACCGGGTGCTCCGGTGCCTCCTTGACCAGCCACACGCGCTTGCCGGCCGCGCGCAGGCGCTCGACCGTAGCGCGCAGGCCATCGGCCAGTTGCTGGCGCGCATAGGCAACATCCGGCTGCAGGCTGCCGGGAGCGTGGATCATCAGGCCGGTGCGGCCGTCCTCTTCGCCCTCTACATACATCGTCCAATGGGCAGCGAGAATCACGTCGTGCAGCTGCGGTTGCGCCAACAACTGCTGCGCCGTGGCATTGAACGCCTCGCACACCGCTTCGCGGTGCAGCCCCTCGATCGGCGGGCAGGCCGAGTGCCCGGCCAGGGCCAGCGGCAGATTGGCCCGCTGCGCCTGCTCGCGCCACGCCGGGGTCAGTGCGGCCGCGTGGCTGTCGCCCCAGACCATGGCCAGGGGCGGTTGCGCCGGGCCGAAGTGGCACAGCGAGTCGACGCTGAGGAGGTGGCGGTCAAACAGGCAGCGGGGCTGCCCGGCCTGCCAGGTGCCCGCCCGGGCGTAGCGCAGCGCCTGCTCGGAGAGCCGGCCCGGTACGCCGTCGCTGCTGCGCAGCAGTTGCCCGACCAGCGCCAGCAGCACCAGCGAGGCCAGCGCGCCGCCGAGCAGCGGGCGTTGCCCGGCCAGCCAGCGGCGTTGGCGAAACGGCCCTTCGAGCCACCGCCACGAGGCGTAGCCGAGCAGGGCGCTGACCAGCACCAGGGCGCTGCGTTGCGCCAGGGTCAGCGGGTCGAGGGCGAGGTACTCGGCGAACACCAACAGCGGCCAGTGCCACAGGTACCAGGCGTAGGAGATCAGCCCGATGCCCACCAGCAGGCGGCTGCCGAGCAGCCGGCCGACCCAGGTCGGCTGGCCGCCGTTGGCCCAGATCAGCGCCACCGCACCGAGGGTAGGCAGCAGGGCGGCCGGCCCGGGAAAGGGCGTCTGCGCGCTGTAGCCGAACACGGCGCCAAGGATGGCCAGCAAGCCGGCGGCACTGGCCGCCTCGCGGACCCAGCCCGGCCAGGTGCGTCGTGGCGCTGGCGCCAGTGCCAGCAGCGCGCCGAGCAACAACTCCCAGGCACGCATGGGCAGCATGTAGAACGCCGCCTGGCCATGCTTGTGGTGCATGGCCCACAGGCTCAGGGCGAAGGACAGCAGCGCCAGACCCACCAGCGTCTCGCGCCAGCGCCGCAGGCGCCCCGAGAGCAGCGCCAGCAGCAGCGGAAACACCAGGTAGAACTGCTCTTCGACGGCCAGCGACCAGGTATGCAGCAACGGCTGCACCGCCGAAGCCGGCGCGAAGTAGCCGTGGCCGCGCATGAAATAGAAGTTGGAACCGAAGATGGCCTGGTAGCGCACCGAGCGCCCCAGTTCGCTGTAGTCCTCGGGGGTCAGTAGCCACCAGCCGGCCACCAGCACGGCCAAGGTCATGGCCACCAGGGTCGGCAGGATGCGCCGTGCGCGGCGGGTCCAGAAGTCGATGAAACTGAACCGGCCGGCCTGACGCTCGCGCCAGATGATCGACGTTATGAGGAAGCCGGAGATGACGAAAAACACATCGACCCCGACGAAACCGCCGGAAAAGCCGCTGAAGCCGAAGTGAAACAGCACCACCGGCAGGATTGCCATCGCGCGCAAGCCGTCGATATCTCGACGGTAAACCAGACCGCTCATTGCCAGCGCCCCTGCTGATAATCGTTATTGTTGTGCGGCGGACATGTTAGCGGGCATTTGTAACGGTAAAAATATATTTTATGGATAAGGGGGGATGCCGCTGTACAGAAAATGACCAGGACCTCGCAGCAGGCGCGCGCTAGTCTTGGGCGAAGCGTTGTTTGTCCAGAAGGAGAACCCCACCATGCTGCAGACCTACCAGCCCCAAGCCCCCGACCGTGCCGAGGTCGATGCACTGCCAGGCGCCACCCTGCTCGAATTCGGCACCGACTGGTGCGGCCATTGCCGCGCCGCGCAGCCGCTGCTGGCCGCCGCCTTCGCCGATTACCCCGGCGTGCGTCACCTCAAGGTCGAGGACGGCAGCGGGCGGCCCCTGGGGCGCTCGTTCCGGGTAAAACTCTGGCCCACGCTGGTGTTTTTTCGCGACGGCACGGAAGTGGCGCGGCTGGTGCGGCCGCAGAGCCGCGAAGAGATTGCCCGGGCATTTGCCCAGTTGGCAGAGAAGTAGTGCCGCGTTATGCGATTCGGGAATGACTAAATGAATCTTAAGTATTTATGGTTTTGAAAAAGGCCCACTAGGGTGTGTGCATCGTCTGCCCCCACCTTTGCAGGAAGCCTGATATGAAACACCCTCTGCCGCGCTTGTTTCGCCTTGCCAGCCTGACCCTCGCCCTGCTCGGTGCGAGCGCCGCCGCGCTGGCCGACAACGTTCACGAGATTCGCATCGCCGTCCCCGACATCAGCGCCGGCACCACCCCCAGCGGCGCCGGCATCGTCGACGTGCTGCGCGACCGCCAGAGCCTGGAAAAGGAATTCGCCGCCGACGGCATCCAGGTGCGCTGGAATTTCTTCAAGGGCGCTGGACCTGCGATCAACGAGGCGCTGGCCAACGGCCAAGTCGACTTTGCCTACCTGGGAGACCTGCCGGCCATCGTCGGCAAGGCCAATGGCCTGGACACCCGCCTGCTCAGCGCCACTGCCCGGGACGTGAAAGAGTACCTGGCGGTGGTGCCGGGCTCGGGGATCGATTCGCTGGAGAGCCTCAAGGGCAAGCGCGTTGGCCTGTTCCGTGGCACTGCCACACAGCTGTCGTTCGACGCCGCAGTGGCCAGCCGTGGCCTCAAGGAGAGTGATTACAAGGTGGTCAACCTGGACTTCAACGCCGGCAACGCCGCCCTGGCGGCCAAGCAGATCGACGCGACCTGGGCCGGCGCCGGCCTGATCGGCCTGCAAAGCAAGGGCCTGGCCGAGTTGCCACTCAATACCCAGACCCTCGGCGCCGGCGGTATCCAGTCGGTGCTGCTGGGCAACGGCGCCTTCGTCGACCAGCACCCGGACATCGTCGCCCGGCTGATCAAGGCCCAGCAGCCAGCCGTGACCTGGCTGCGGGACGAGGCGCACAAGCAGGCCTATGTCGATCTGGTCGCGCGCCTGTCCAGCTACCCGGCGGCGCTGTTGGCCAGCGATGCTGCCGGCCAGCCCTACACGAAGATTTTCGCCCCGCAGCTGGACGCCGACTTCATCGGCAAGCTGCAGACCAGCACCGACCTGGCGTTGCAGGCGCGGCTGATTCGCAAGGGCTTCGACGTCAGCAAATGGGCTGACTCGCGCTTCCTCGACGCCGCGCTGCAGGACAAGGAAGCTGCCAGCAACCAGGCCAGCCGCTGACCGCCAGGCCTTGTCCGCGGCAGGCGCGGGCAAGGCCGCCCGCCGTTACTGCACCTTGAACGGCGAGGCGCTGAGGATCACCCCGGTTTCTTCCACGTAGCGTTGCCAGGCCTCGATCAGGCTGGCCAGGCGCGCCGGTTCGGCGCTGGCCAGGTCGTGGATCTCGCCCGGGTCGCGGCTCAGGTCGTACAGCTGCCAGGTGGCTGGGCCGGCGGGCCCGGGGATCCACACAGCCTTCCAGTCGCCCTGGCGAATCGCCCGGCGGCCGAACAGCTCCCAGCCGGTGACGGTGTGCTCATCGTGCACCGTCGCGGTCTCGCCGCTCAGGTAGCCCAGCCAGGACTTGCCGCGCAGCGGCGCGATGTCGCGGCCACGCCAGTGCGTGCCGGGGTGGGCCACGCCGGCCAGGTCGAGCAGGGTCGGGGTGACGTCCATCACCGTGCCGAAGCCATGGCCGACCCCGCCCTGCCGTGCCAGCGCCGGGTAATGGATGAACGCTGGCACGCGGATGCCGCCCTCGGTGGTGAACGCCTTGAACAGCCGCGACGGCGCGGTCGCCGCCTGGGCCCAGCTGGGGCCGTACCAGACGTAGGAGTTGGCGCGGCCGATGTTGTCCAGGCGGTTGTCGTAGTGCTGGTTGAGGTAGGTCAGCAGCTCGGGCCCGAACTTGGGAAAGGCTTCGAGCAGGGCGCCCTCGGCGCCGTTGTCGGAGAGAAACAGCACCAGAGTGTTGTCCAGCTCACCCTGCTGGCGCAGGTAGTCGACCACCCGGCCGATGTTCCAGTCCATGCGCTCGACCATCGCCGCATACACTTCCATGGCCCGCGCCGAGGTCGCCCGCTGCTCGTCGCTCAAGGCATGCCATTGGGTTTCCAGCTCCAGCAGCGGGTGAGCCTCGGTGGCTTCGTCGATCAGGCCCAGCTCGCGCAGCCGCGCCAGGCGCTCCTGGCGCAGGGCGCTGGGGCCGGCGTCGTAGCGACCGCGGTACTTGGCCACCAGATCGGCCGGGGCCTGCAGCGGCCAGTGCGGGGCGGAAAACGGCAGGTAGGCGAAGAACGGCCGCTCCCGGTCGCGGGCCTCGAGGTACTCCAGCAGCTTGTCGCCGAAGGCATCCGAGGAATAGAAACCCTCGGGCAGTCGTTCGACGAACTGGTCGTCTTCTATATAGAGCGCCGGGGTCGACTTGAGCAGGCCCGGCGTGTGTTCGTCATAGGTCGGCTCGAAGCCATAGTGGTTGGCCGCGCCCGGCAGCAAGGAGAACGAGCGCTCGAAGCCGCGCGCGTGTGGCGCACGCTCGGCGGTCAGGCCCAGGTGCCATTTGCCGCTCATCAAGGTCTGGTAGCCGGCCTCCTGCAACAGCTCGGGCAAGGCCGCCACCCGTTCGTTGAGATAGCCCTCGTAGCCCGGCTGGCCGATCAGCTCCGGGGTCAGGGCCTCGGCCATGGTGCCGATGCCGGCGATGTGATGGTCGGTGCCGGTGAGCAGCATCGAGCGGGTCGGCGAACAGGTCGGCGCGGTGTGGAAATCGGTCAGGCGCAGCCCGGCCAGCGCCAGGGCGTCGAGGTGGGGCGTGGCTATCTCGCCGCCAAAGGCGCCGATGTCGGAGAAGCCCAGGTCGTCGGCGAGGATGATCAGGAAGTTGGGGCGTTGAGGCATGGCGGTCGGTCCTTGGCGTATTGTTCTTTGAGGGGGCCTTTCACACCGCGATGAAGGCCGGCGGCAGATCGCGGATCTGCACCGGTGGCGGGGCGATGTAATGGCCTTCGCTGGTCAGCTCGTGCAGCAGTTCCTCGCGCAGCTGGTGAAAGCCCAGGCTGACGCGGTCGCGCGGGTGCGCCAGGGCGACTTCGACCACCCGCTTGATGCGCCCGGGCCGCGGCTCCATGACCACCACCCGGTCGGCGAGGAAGATCGCCTCTTCGACGTCGTGGGTCACCAGCAGGGTGGTGATGCGCGCGCGCTTGCGGATTGCCAGCAGCTCTTCCTGCATCTGCTGGCGGGTCAACGCATCGAGTGCTCCGAACGGCTCGTCGAGCAGCAGGATGCGCGGGCTGGCGACCAGGCCGCGGGCGATGGCCACGCGCTGGGCCATCCCACCGGAAAGCTGGTGCGGGTAGGCGCGGGTGAAGGCGGTGAGGCCGACCAGGGCGACGAAGTCGGCGACCCGGCGGGCGCGCTGCTCGGCGTCCAGCGGCTCGTTGACCAGGCCCAGGGCGATGTTTTCTTCCACCGTCAGCCAAGGGAACAGGCGATGCTCCTGAAAGACGATGCCGCGCTCGCCGCCGATGCCATCCACGGCCTTGCCGTCGATGCGGATCTGCCCGCGAAACTCGCGGTCCAGGCCGATCAGCAGGCGCAGCAGGGTGGACTTGCCGCAGCCGCTGGAACCGACGATGGCGACGAATTCGCCTTCGGCGATGTCCAGGTTGAAGTCGCGGATGGCCTCCAGCTCGCCGCCATCGACTTCGAAGAACTTGCCGACCTGCTGAAAGCTGACCAGGGGGGTGTTGGCGTTTGTCATGCGTGTCTCCAGCGCGTCGCACGCGCCTCGATGCGTTGTCCGATAACGTTGAGCAGGGCGCCCGTGAGGCCGACCAGCAACATGCCGCTCATGATCACGTCCATGCGCATCAGCTGCTGCGCGCCGATCATCAGGCTGCCGATGCCGCCGTTGGACGGCATGAAGTATTCCGCGCCGATAGTGCCCAGCCAGGCATAGATCAGCGCCAGGCGCAGGCCGGCGAAAATGCCCGGCGCGGCGCCCGGCAGCACCAGCCGGCGCAGGCGCTGGGCGAAGCTCAGGCGCAGCACCTGGGCGGCTTCGGCCAGTTGCGGGGACAGATGGGCGACGCTGCGCTGGGTGGCGATGAACAGCGCAAAGAACGCGGCGAGGGCGACGAACACCCATTTGGCCGGCTCGCCAAGGCCGAACCAGGCGGTGATCAGCGGCACCCAGGCGAAGATCGCGATCTGCCGCAGGGCCGCCAGGCTGGGCCCGATCAGGCGTTCGGCGCGGGCTGAAAGCCCCAGCAGCAGGCCACCGAGAAAGCCCAGCGAGCCGCCCAGCAGCAGCCCGCCGAGCATGCGCTGCAGGCTCAGGCCCATGGCAATCAGCAACGAGCCATCGGCGACCCCGGCATAGGTGGTGTGCAGCACCGCCAGGGGTGAAGCCAGGATGCTGTCGCCCACCCAGTTCAGGCTGCAGGCCGCTTGCCACAACAGCAGCAGGCTCACCGGCAGCAACGCTGGCAGCAGGCGTTGCGCGCCGTGCAGCGGTGCGCTGCGGCTCAGCTGCGCGGTGGCCGGGTGCGGCCAATGCACCAGGCGGCGGTCGGCCCAGCCGATGCTACGGTCCATCAGCACGCCGATCAGGCCGATCACCACGATGCAGACAAAGACGATGTCGAGCATGAACAGCTGGCGTGCCCACACCATCAGGTAGCCGATGCCTTCGCTGGAGGCCAGCAATTCTACGGCCAGCAGCGCCGCCCAACCGGCCGACAGCGCCAGGCGCACGCCGGCCATGAAGGCCGGCAGCGCGGCCGGCAGGATCAGCCGGCGGATCAGTTGCCCGCGCGGCAGGCGCAGCACGGCGGCGGCCTCGCGCAGGCGCGGCTGGGCATCGCGCACGCCGACCAGGGTGTGCAAGGTGACCGGCACCACCACCGCCTTGACCAGCACCACCAGCTTGAGGGTTTCGCCGATGCCGAAGAGCACGATGAACAGCGGGATCCAGGCCAGGGTCGGCACCTGCGCCAGGGCATTGAAGGTCGGCAGCACCAGCCGTTCGGCCAGGCGGCTGAAGCCCAGCCAGGCGCCCAGCGCCGCGCCGCTCAAAACCCCGGCGAGCACGCCGAGGGCCAGGCGTTGCAGGCTGATCCACAGGTTGCTCCAGAGATTGTCCTGGGCCAGCTCGCCGGCGCTGTGCCAGACCAGGCTGGGGGCCGGGAGAATCTGCTCGCTCATCCAGTGATGCTGACTGGCCAGGCTCCACAGCAGCAACAGGGCCAGCGGCAGCAGCCAGCCCTGGGCCGCTCGGCCGAAGGCCTGCCAGCGTGGATTGGGGCGCCGCAACCCTGGGGTCGCGGGCACCGCTAATGAGGCAGCGCGGGCCATGTCATTGCTCCGTGGTCGGGTGGGTAGGCCAGGCGTTCAGCACTTTGCTTAGTACCAGATCGTCTATAAAAAAAGTTTTATCGGTGGCGCAGGCATAAATAGCCATTTAACCGGCGCCGTAGCCTATTCAGCCAATGCATTGCGCGAATACTTTCATTGCGCCGCGCGCATCGGCGGATACAGCGCCTGGTCGACGGCGCCGAGGGTCTCGAGCAGCGCCCGGGCGGCGGCAGACAGGCGAAAACCGCTGCGCGTGACGATGCCGCACTGGGCCGCCAGGCTGTGCAGGGAGGTGGGCAGGTTGCGCCAGTGCAGGCGCTGGATGCGCCCGGCGGCCAGCGCCTCGGCGCAGGCCTCCTCGGTGCTGATACCGATGGCGTCGGTCTGCTCGACCACTGCGCGCAGCGCCGGGAAATGTTCGGATTCAACCTGGGTGGTGAAGTCATCGCGGCCGCTGAGGTTGGCCAGCAGCTTGCGCACCCCCGGGGGGATCAAGCCGGTGGCCAGCGGGTAGGCGAACAGGTCGTTGGTGGTCAGGCTTTCCTTGTGCAGCAAGGGGTGCCCTGGGCGGCAGTAGAACATTCCGCTGCGCGGGCTCAGTGCCTGGGTCTGGAAGTGCGGGTCGGCTTCGAAGTGGCGGATGTCGGCGATGAAGAACTCGATTTCGTCGCGGTTCAGCGCCCGGCTCAGGCGCTCCCAGTTGTCCACGTGAAACTGGCAGCGCACCCCCGGGTAGCTGCGGGTGAACGCGGCCAGGGTGTCCGGCACCAGCCGCGCTGCTGGCGCCGGGCCGCAGCCGAAGCGCACCTCGCCGGCGTCCAGTTTGGTCATCTGGCTGACCTCGGCCACCAGCTGGGTGGCGCCTTGCACCAGGCGCCAGGCATGTTGCAACAGCACCTGGCCTTCGGGCGTAGGGCGCAGTTCCTTGTCGCCGCGGTCCACCAGCTGGCAGCGAAACTCCTGCTCCAGGCCCTGGATGCTGCGGCTGAACGCCGGTTGAGTGATGCCCATGGCCTCGGCGGCACGCACGAAACTGCGGTGCTCGTTGAGGGCGATGAAGTAACGCAGTTGGCGAAGATCCATGGCGATGCGTTCCCGGCATGCAAAAAATAGGTCGAAGGAATTGGTGCCTCGGGGGAGGGTGAGTTTTAAATAAGGCTCTTATGTCGTCAACGTAGGTTTATCAATTCATTTAGATTTGAATGGAATAAGCATAGCGTTGAAAAACTTCAGCCAAAGGAAGAGCCCTGATGAGCCAAGCTGCGCAAACCCTGAATACCCCTGACCTTGCGGTACTCGACGTGCACCCGGTCGCCGGCCGTATCGGCGCCGAAATTCGCGGCATCCGCCTTGGCGGCGAGCTGCCGCCAGAAGTGATCGAAGCCATCCAGGCCGCGCTGGTGGAGCACAAGGTGCTGTTCTTCCGCGAACAGACCCACCTCGACGACCAGGGCCAGGAAGCCTTCGCCCAATTGCTCGGCGAGCCGATCGCCCACCCCACCGTGCCGGTGCGCGAAGGCACCCGCTATCTGCTGGAGCTGGACGGCGCCGAGGGTGCCCGGGCCAACTCCTGGCACACCGACGTGACCTTCGTCGCCGCCTACCCCAAGGCCTCGATCCTGCGCTCGGTGGTGGCGCCGGCGTCCGGCGGCGACACGGTGTGGGCCAACACGGCGGCGGCCTACAACGACCTGCCCGAAGATCTGCAGGCCCTGGCGGACAAGCTCTGGGCGGTGCACAGCAACGAGTACGACTACGCCGCAGTCAAGCGCTCGGCCAGCGTCGAGCAGCTGGAGCGCTACCGCAAGGTGTTCGTTTCCACGGTCTACGAGACCGAGCATCCGGTGGTGCGCGTGCACCCGGTCAGCGGCGAGAAGAGCCTGGTGCTCGGGCATTTCGTCAAGCGCATCAAGGGCTACGCGCAGAGCGATTCGCAGCACCTGTTCAACCTGCTGCAAAGCCAGGTCACGCGCCTGGAAAACACCGTGCGCTGGCGCTGGAGCGCCGGTGACGTGGCGATCTGGGACAACCGTTCGACCCAGCACTACGCGGTCGACGACTACGGCCAGCAGCCGCGCATCGTGCGCCGGGTGACCCTGCGCGGCGACGTGCCCCATGGCGTGCATGGCCAGGTCAGCGTCACCACGCGCGGTGCCAAGCCTGAGTGATCACCACTCGCCGATGGGTACCAGCTTGCTGGCCTGCGGCTCGCCGTAGCGAAAGCGCTGGCCACGGCGCTCGATCTCCTCGTGGCTGATGGTGGTGCGGCGTTTCAGGTTGCGCAGCCAGTGGTAGAGGTAGCCCAGGTGTTGCTCGCGCACCTGGGCATGGGCCGGGTCGGCGCCCAGGTCGTGCAGCTCGTGGGGGTCGTTGTGCAGGTCGAACAGCTGCGGGCGGAAGCCGTCGTAGGCCAGGTACTTCCAGCGCTGGCTGCAGACCATGGTCATGCGGCAGCTGTCGATCGGCTGGCCCAGGCGTTCGCGGGCCGGCGCCTGGAAGGCGTAGTCGTACTCGGCAATGGCGTACTCGCGCCACGCCGGGCTGGCGCCATGCAGCAGCGGCAACAGCGAGCGGCCCTCCAGACGATGCTCGGCACCGGGCAGGCCGAGCGCCTCGAGGAAAGTCGGCAGGGCGTCGATAGTCTGCACCAGGCTGCGGTCCACCGTGCCGCGGGTCACGTCCGCCGCCGGGCGCGGATCGCGGACGATCAGCGGCACGCCCACGGCTTGCTCCAGCAGGAATTCCTTTTCGCCCAGCTCGTGATCGCCAAGGAAGTCGCCGTGGTCGCTGGTGAACACGATCAGCGTGTCGTCCCAACGCCCAGTCGATTGCAGGTAATCGAACAACCGACCCAATTGATCGTCGACCTGCTTGATCAGCCCCATGTAGGTGGGGATGACGTTCAGGCGCACGTCTTCGCGGGCAAAATTCAGGCTCTCTTCGTGCTGGCGGAAGGCGGCGTACACCGGGTGGTCGCTGCGCTGGCCGCTGGCGGCGCGCACCGCAGGCAGCACCTGGTCGCGGCCATACAGCGCGTGGTAGGGCGCCGGCGCGATGTAGGGCCAATGCGGCTTGATGTACGACAGGTGCAGGCACCAGGGTTGCTCGCCCTGCTCGGCGATGAAGTCGATGGCGCGGTCGGTGGTGTGCACCGTTTCCGAGTGCGCTTCGGCGACCCGCGCGGGGCGGTGGGCGTTGCGCATTTTCCAGCCGCTGAGGATTTCCCCGTGCTCGCCGGCGGCGGCGTTGGCCCAGTCGTGCCAGGGGTTCTGGCCGTCGTAGCCAAGGTCGCGCAGGTATTGGGTGTAGGGCGCCGAGTCGCGCTTGGCGTCGAACAGCGGGTCGTCGGGGTAGATGCCGTCGTGGCGGAAAAAGGCTTCGAAGCCGACCTCGCTGAGCTGCTCGGCCGCCTCGCTGTGCGGTTGCAGGCGCGCCAGGGCGGCGTCGTTGGGCGTGGCGTGGGTCTTGCCGACCAGCGCCGTGCGGATCCCGGCCGGGCGCAGGTAGTCGCCCAGGGTCAGCTCGTCGAGCGGCAATGGCACGCCATTCCAGGCCACCTGATGGCTGCTGACATAGCGCCCGGTGTAGGCCGACATCCGCGACGGGCCGCAGATGGTGCCCTGGGTGTAGGCGCGGCTGAAACGCACGCCGGCAGCGGCCAGGCGATCGAGGTTGGGCGTTTGCAGGTGCGGGTGGCCATAGCACGACAGGTAATCGCGACGCAGCTGGTCGCACATGATGTAAAGCACGTTGCGGATTGGGGTGGGGGCAGGCATGACGGATCACCGGTGGAAAGGTGGCGCCTATTTCGCGGTGAGCGATGCCGTGCGACAAGCGCATTTGGTGAATGGGTCAGATGCAGCGATTGCATAACCCGATCAGACCGCCAGATTGCTCAATTCATACGCCTCGGCCCCGACATCCTCGTCATCGGTGCGCTTGATCTGCTCGACCATCGCCTTGGCCAGGGGTGACAGCCGATGCCCGGCGCGGCTGACGATGCCATAGCGGGTAAAGGTCTCTTCGCAATCGCCAGCCAGGCCGTCGACGCTCAGCCGCACCAGCTCGCCTTTGGCGCTGTACAGGGCATCGCTGTACGAGCCGCAGATGCCGATGGCGTTCGAGCGCAGCACCACGCCCAGCAGGCTGTAGCTGTGCTCGCACTCCACATTGGGCTGGTAGTCGGGGCGCCCGCTGAGGTCGGCGATGACCTTGCGCAGGTTTGGCGGGCGGATGGTCACCGCCAGTGGATAGCTGAACAGCTGCTCGGCGCTGACCCTGGCCTGCTGCGCCAGCGGATGCCCGACCCGGCAGCAGAAATGCCACTGGCGAGGGCGCAGGCGCTGGGTCAGGTAGTCCGGGTCCGCCTCGAACTGGCGGGTGTCGGCGACAAAGAACTCGAACTCGTCGCCCAGCAGGCGCTTGCTCAGGCTCTGCCAGTCGTCCACCTGAAAATGCACCCGCGCCTGCGGGTAATGGCCGATGAATGCCCCCACCGCCCGCGGAATCAGCCCCGCCGCTGGCGCCGGGCCGCAGCCGAAGCGCAGCTCGCCGGCTTCGAGCCCTTTGAACTGGATGATCTCGTTGGTCAGCTGACGCGCGCCGCTGACCAACCGCCGCGCATGGTCGAGCACCACCTGGCCCTGTTGGGTGGGGGCCAGGTCCTTGCGCGCGCGGTCGATCAACTGGCAGCCAACGCTGTGCTCCAGCGCCTGGATGCTGCGGCTGAACGCCGACTGCGAAAGGTTCACGGCCACGGCGGCAGCGACGAAGCTGCGATGGTCGGCGAGGGCGATGAGGTGTCGTAACTGGCGCAGATCGATATGCATGGGCCACATCAAAAGTATCGGGGAAATGCATTGGCATGCCGCAACTGGACTCCTTATAAAGGCATTTCTATATATCGTAAATATTTGAAAAAATATAAATAGCAAACCATTTGGAATATGCAGGAGCGCCCCGTGACCCCGATCTCCCACCGTTCGCCCGACTCCTTACGCCAGCTCAAACGGCTGCCCCTGGCCCTGTTGCTGGCCGGCAGCGCTGGCGCCTCGCTGGCCCAGGCCGATACGACGAGCACCGCCACCCCGGCCAGCCAGGCCGACGCCGACACCCATCTGCAGACCGTCACCGTGACCACCCGGCGCCGTGAAGAGAGTGCCCAGGACGTACCGACGCCGATCACCGTGGTCACCGGGCAGACCCTGGAGGCGCAACGTATCTACCGCATCCAGGACATCCAGCAGCTGGCGCCGAGCCTCAACGTCGCCTACATGCACGCACGCCAGTCGAGCATCTCGATCCGCGGGCTGGGCAACAACCCGGCCAGCGACGGCCTGGAAGGCAGCGTCGGCCTGTACATCGACAACGTCTACCTCGGCCGCCCGGGGATGGCCGTGTTCGACCTGATGGACATCGACCAGCTGGATGTTTTGCGCGGGCCGCAAGGCACCCTGTTCGGCAAGAACACCACCGCCGGGGTGCTCAACATCACCACCCGCGCCCCGACCTTCACCCCCGAGCGCACCATCGAGACCTCGGTGGGCGAGGACGGCTATTTCCAGACCAAGGGCACGATCTCCGGGCCGATCACCGACGAGCTGGCCGGGCGCCTGTCGGCCTACCGCACCCGCAGTGACGGCGACATCGACAACGAACACGACAGCCGCAAGTTCGACGGCGGCTCGCGGGACGGCTTCCGGGGCCAGTTGCTGTTCAAGCCCAACGAAGACTTCAGCCTGCGCTGGATCGGTGACTACAACGAGGAAGACTCCAGCGCCGGCACCCGCACGCTGTTCAACACCGGCCCGGTGGTCAACGGCGTCAACCTCTACGAGAGCCGCGCGGCGGCGGCCGGCGCCACCCTGGTGGACGGCTCCGATCGCAAGGTCAACCTGGACAACGACCAGCACGTCACCGTGCACCAGGGCGGCACCTCGGTGGAGGCCAACTGGAAGCTGCCCAGCGACTACACCCTGACCTCCATCAGCGCCTACCGCTTCTGGGACTTCACCCCGCGCAACGACGATGGCCTCAACGTCGCCACCACCTACAACGCCGGCGTCTCGGTGCAGGACAAACAGTGGTCGCAGGAATTTCGCCTGGCCTCGCCGTCCGGTGGCGCCTTCGACTACGTGCTCGGCGCGTACTACTACGGCAACGACCTGGACAACAAATCCTTCGCCTACTACGGCCCCCAGGCCGACGTCTGGAACGGCACCGCCGCTGGCGCGCTGAGCAACGTCACCAGCATCGGCAAGGGCCACATCGACACCAACAGCTTCGCCCTGTTCGCCCAGGGCACCTGGCACCTGACGCCCAAGCTGGACTTCACCGCCGGCCTGCGCGGCACCTATGAAGAGAAGAGCGCGTGGGTCAACCGCAACGCCCCGCTGGGTGGCGCGGCCGTCACCGGCGCCGCCGCTGCCCAGCGCAACGGTCGAGCCGGCGCCTACGACTCCGGCGACCTCAACCAGTACAGCGCCAGCCCGTCGGGCCTGCTGAGCCTGAACTACCACTTCACCGACAACGTGCTGGGCTACGCCACCCTGTCCCACGGCGAGAAGTCCGGCGGGGTCAACCTGGCCGTGGGCAGCGCGCCGACCGCCGGCGCCGACTCGCTGCTGGTGGGCGGCGAGCGCGCCAACGACGCCGAACTGGGCCTCAAGAGCACCCTCTGGGACCGCCGCCTGCAGCTCAACGCCAACCTGTTCTGGACCCAGGTCAACGGCTACCAGACCAACGCCTACGACGCCGCCAACCGCGTCTCCTACCTGACCAACGCCGGCTCGGTGCGCTCGCGCGGGTTGGAGCTGGACAGCACGCTGATCCCCATCCGCGGCCTGACCTTGAACATCAACGGCACCTACAACGACGTGCGCTACCTGTCCTACAAGGACGCCCCGTGCCCGCCGGAAGTCAGCGAACGCCCAGGCGCGCCGACCTCCTGCGACCTCAGCGGCCACCAGGTGGTCGGCGCCTCGAAATGGGTGACCAACGCCAACGCCGAGTACAAGTGGAACCTGGCCAACGGCCTGGAACCCTACGTCACCGGCAGCTACTCGTTCCGCACCCACGCAGTCGGCACCGTGGAAGATTCCAGCTACGCCCAGCTGCCGTCCTACGCCGTGGTCAACCTCTCCACGGGCCTGCGCGGCAACCTCGGCCAAGGCCAGTGGGACACCTCGATCTGGCTGAAGAACGCCTTCGACAAGACCTACTACACCACCCTGTGGAACGCCCCCAACGGCGGCTATGAAGGCTTGCTGGGCAGCCCACGCACCCTGGGCGTGACCGCCCGTTACGACTTCTGACCTGTTGGCGAGGACTCCACCATGCGCAAGACATTGATCAACCTGACCCTGGCCCTGCTGGCCGGCAGCGTGCACGCCGCTCCCAGCGTCTACCCCACCGGCGTGACCCGCTACGACCCGGACAAGGCCTACAACCAGTACGTCATCTTCAGCGGTGCCGACAAGCAGACCCACCTGATCGACATGGACGGCAACGAGGTCAAGCGCTGGCCCCAGGCCGGCTTTCCCTCGGCGATCATCGACCCGGCGCTGGTCGGCGGCCAGCGCGGCCACGTGCTGCTGCAACTGGCCGACAAGGACCCCGGCAAGCTCGGCGCCGCCGGCAACGGCCTGGGCAACCAGAGCATCGGCGAGCTGGATTGGAGCGGCAAAGTGGTCTGGCAGTGGGGCGACAAGGCCCCCGGTGGCGCCGCGCAACAGCACCACGACCAGCGCCGTCTGAGCAATGGCAACACACTGGTGCTGGCCAACAAGGTGCATGCGGTGCCCGGCTTCAAGGTGCCGCAAGTCATCGACGACGTGGTCTACGAAGTGGCCCCCGACGGCCGCATTCAATGGCAGTGGCTGGCTTCCGAACACCTCGAGGAATTCGGCTTCACCGCCGAACAACTGCAACTGGTGCGCGCCAGCAACAACCCCGACTACCTGCACATCAACAACCTCAATGTGGTCGGCCCCAACCGTTGGTACGACGCCGGCGACCAGCGCTTCGCCCCTGACAACCTGCTGCTGGACTCGCGCAACGCCAACTTCATCGCCATCATCGACAAGCACAGCGGCAAGGTCGTCTGGAGCTTGGGCCCGAACCTGCCCCACGTCAGCCCCAACCCCCAGGCCAGCCAGCCACTGCCGCGCCCGGTCGACCAGTTCGTCGGCCAGCACGACGCCCACATCATCCCCGCCGGCCTGCCCGGCGCCGGCCACCTGCTGGTGTTCGACAACCAGGGCAGCGCCGGCTACCCCAGCGTGCCGCTGGGCCTGGCCAGCGGTTCCCGGGTGCTGGAAATCGACCCCACCACCCGCCAGATCGTCTGGCAGTACAGCGCCGCCAGCTCCATGCAGCCGGGCTGGGCCTTCTACAGCTCGTTCATCAGCAGCGCCCGGCGCCTGCCCAACGGCAACACCCTGATCGACGAAGGCATGAACGGCCGCTTCTTCCAGGTGACCAGCGCCGGCGAAATCGTCTGGGAATACGTCAGCCCCTACCTCGGCCAGGCGCCGGGCAGCGAGGCAATTAGTAACTGGGTGTATCGCGCCTTGCCCGTCAACTACGACTGGGTCCCGGCCGGCACCCCGCGTGCGCAAACGCCGGTCAAGCTGGCCCAGCGCTAGACGGCCCATTCCCCGCAGGGAAAAGCTGCCCCAGGCCGTAATACCCTGCAACTGAGCCCTCCTTGCTCCACTCCGTGCGCCCTCTAGATTGGTCGGCCTAACCAACCGCCCTCGGAGGGCCCTCCATGAGCCTCACGCACTACCTGCGCGCCACCTGTGCCATCGCCGGCCTGACCTTCTGCGGCCTGGCCGTCGCCGACACCGCCCCCGTCTCGCACTACACCGCCTCGATCAGCGCCGACGGCAAGGTCCAGGCCCAGTCGCCGGAATGGATCGACAGCATCAAATACTCGGTCCACCCAGGCTACCTGGCCAACTACGAAATCAAATACAAAGCCGGCATCTACCCCCAGGCCCCAAGCTTCTGCGCCGTCTCCCTGACCGACACCCGCAACGAAGATGACCTCTACTACGGCCAGGCCCGCCTGGGCGCCGCCCCCAAAGCGACCCACGTCACCGTCGTCACCCAACTGAGCAAAGGCGGCCCGTCGGCGGACAGCTCGCAGGCGTTTGTGTTGATGTGCGTGAAGTAGCGGCTATGCGGGAGTGCCTGGCTCGAGGCTGATGCCAATCCCGTAGGAACGAGCTTGCTCGCGAACCAGACGGCGCGGTATTCGCCCCGGCCCAAACAAAAAACCCACCTGCTTGAGGTGGGTTTTTTGTTTGCCTTTGATACTGTCGAGGCACTGACTCATACGCGATTGTTCAGCACGTGGTCCGAGCCGTCCTGGGCGACGCGGATCAGGGTGCGGTCGGAGCCGTCCTGGGCGACACGGTTCATGGTGCGGTCGGAACCGTCTTGGGCGACGCGGTTAATGGTGCGGTCGGAGCCGTCTTGGGCGACGCGGATCAGGGTGCGGTCGGAGCCGTCCTGGGCGACGCGGTTCATGGTGCGGTCGGAGCCGTCTTGGGCCACACGATGCAGAACCCGATCAGAGCCGCCTTCAGCCATCAACTGCTTCACGACACCCTGCGGGGCTTGATGCTGGACAACCGATTGAGTCAGTGGCTGCGCGAATGCATTAGCTGCGAGTACCGAGAAAGCGATGCTGAGGATGATTTGGCTTTTCATGATGAAGTTCTCCGTAACCTGGTTTGTTTGGGGTATGTGGCAAGTCTACGCCCCGAGGTTTTTTTGAGAATTTCATTGGGATGATTGTGGGTATCGCCGCAAATGATGGCTGACTGGCTGACTGGCTGACTGGCTGACTGGCTGACTGGCTGACTGGCTGACTGGCTGACTGGGTGGATGGGTGGATGGGTGGATGGTCTCGGTCAAAAATGTGGGAGCGGGCAGAGCCCGCGAGAGGGAGCGCAAGCGACCGGTTTAAGCTTGATACATCTCTCGACGCCTAACGCCAGTCGCGTAGGAACGAGCTTGCTCGCGAACCAGACGGCGCGGTATTCGCCCCGGCCCAAACAAAAAACCCACCTGCTTGAGGTGGGTTTTTTGTTTGCCTTTGATACTGTCGAGGCACTGACTCATACGCGATTGTTCAGCACGTGGTCCGAGCCGTCCTGGGCGACGCGGATCAGGGTGCGGTCGGAGCCGTCCTGTGCAACACGGTTCATGGTGCGATCCGAGCCATCTTGGGCAACGCGGTTCATGGTCCGGTCCGAACCATCTTGGGCAACACGGTTCATGGTGCGATCTGAACCGTCCTGTGCAACACGGTTGATGGTCCGATCCGAACCATCTTGAGCCACACGATTCGGAGCGCGATCCGAACCATCTTGAGCAACCCGATTCATAGTCCGATCCGAACCATCCTGAGCCAAACGATGCAGAACCCGATCAGAACCGCCTTCAGCCATCAACTGCTTCACGACACCCTGCGAAGCTTGATGCTGAACAACCGATTGAGTCAGTGGCTGCGCGAATGCATTAGCTGCGAGTACCGAGAAAGCGATGCTGAGGATGATTTGGCTTTTCATGATGAAGTTCTCCGTAACCTGGTTTGTTTGAGGTATGTAGCAAGTCTACGCCCCGAGGTTTTTTTGAGAATTTCATTGGGATGATTGTGGGTATCGCCGCAAATGATGGCTGGCTGGCTGGCTGGCTGGCTGGCTGGCTGGCTGACTGACTGGCTGGATGGTCTCGGTCAAAAATGTAGGAGCGGGCAGAGCCCGCGATAGGGAGCGCAAGCGACCGGTTTCAGCTTGATGCATCTCTCGACGCCTAACGCCAATCCCTTAACGCGGCTCCTAAGAACTGCAATCACCTATCCAAGCCATCGGTGACAGATGTGTCCTCACACAGCTTCGAGTTTGTAAGCTAGCCACAGAGCAGCTCCAGCCCCCAGCAGTCCCACATTTCCCCAAAACATCCGCTTGAGTAGACTCCTCATCCCCACCGGTATGCTTTGTATTTCCTCGGCCGTAGCGCTTCCGTTATTAATTGCAACGCTCGGAAACGCCGCCAACCCCATCAGTTCACCTATCACCCGAATCCGGCCCATAGCGCCATTAGGGAAAGGACATCTCCGCGCCCTGAGTAAGGCCTTACTCATACGGTCCAGCACCTGATCCAGCTTGAAAAAGGCTATATAGAGGGTCAAGCACATGCTGATCAGAAGGCCAACGGTAAGCAGCAGTGCGACGGTGCCGGTCAGATTGGCGCTAAGCATTTCAGCTGCCGTTAGATACGTTCTCTCAGTCATTCGACTTCCCGCCTGTACCACCCCAGTTAGGGTCTCAAGGCTAGGGAAGTGAGAGGCGGGGATCTATAGGACTTTTCCCAACGTGAAGGGTGATTCTTCGTACAAAAGTACGCGGCTACGCATGGTGCCCTGCGCGAACCCCCAAACAAAAAGCCCACCTGCTTGAGGTGGGCTCTTCGTTTGCCTTGAATACTGCCGAGGTACTGACTCATACGCGATTGTTCAGCACGCGGTCAGAACCGTCCTGGGCAACGCGGATCAGGGTGCGGTCGGAGCCGTCTTGGGCAACGCGATTCAGAGCACGGTCGGAACCGTCTTGAGCAACGCGATTCATGGTGCGATCCGAGCCATCTTGGGCAACGCGGTTCATGGTCCGGTCCGAACCATCTTGGGCAACACGGTTCATGGTGCGATCTGAACCATCCTGTGCAACACGATTGATGGTCCGATCCGAACCATCTTGAGCAACCCGATTCATGGTCCGATCCGAGCCATCCTGAGCCAAACGATGCAGAACCCGATCAGAACCGCCTTCAGCCATCAACTGCTTCACGACACCTTGCGAAGCTTGATGCTGAACAACCGATTGAGTCAGTGGCTGCGCGAATGCATTGGCTGCGAGTACCGAGAAAGCGATGCTGAGGATGAGTTGGCTTTTCATGATGAAGTTCTCCGTAACCTGGTTTGTTTGGGGTATGTAGCAAGTCTACGCCCGAGGTTTTTTTGAGAATTTCATTGGGATGATTGTGGGTATCGCCGCAAATGATGGCTGGTCACGGTCGAAAATGTAGGAGTGGGCAGAGCCCGCGATAGGGAGCGCAAGCGACCGGTTTCAGCTTGATGCATCTCTCGACGCCTAACGCCAATCCCGAAGGAACGAGCTTGCTCGCGAAACAGACGACACGGTTTTCCAGCTTCGCCCAAACAAAAAGCCCACCTGCTTGAGGTGGGCTTTCTGTTTGCCATGAATACTGCTGAGGCACTGACTCACACGCGGTTGTTCAGCACGTGGTCGGAGCCGTCTTGGGCAACGCGGACCAGGGTGCGGTCAGAGCCATCTTGGGCAACGCGGTTCAGAGCGCGGTCCGAGCCGTCTTGAGCGACGCGGACCAGGGTGCGGTCGGAGCCATCTTGGGCAACACGGTTCATGGTGCGGTCCGAACCATCCTGTGCAACGCGATTCATGGTGCGGTCCGAACCGTCCTGTGCAACACGGTTGATGGTGCGGTCCGAGCCGTCCTGTGCAACACGGTTCATGGTGCGATCCGAGCCGTCTTGTGCAACACGGTTCATGGTGCGGTCCGAACCATCCTGTGCAACGCGATTCATGGTGCGGTCCGAACCGTCCTGTGCAACACGGTTGATGGTGCGGTCCGAGCCGTCCTGTGCAACACGGTTCATGGTGCGATCCGAGCCGTCTTGTGCAACACGGTTCATGGTGCGGTCCGAACCGTCCTGAGCAACCCGATTCATAGTCCGATCCGAACCATCCTGAGCCAAACGATGCAGAACCCGATCAGAACCGCCTTCAGCCATCAACTGCTTCACGACACCCTGCGAAGCTTGATGCTGAACAACCGATTGAGTCAGTGGCTGCGCGAATGCATTGGCTGCGAGTACCGAGAAAGCGATGCTGAGGATGAGTTGGCTTTTCATGATGAAGTTCTCCGTAACCTGGTTTGTTTGGGGTATGTAGCAAGTCTACGCCCCGAGGTTTTTTTGAGAATTTCATTGGGATGATTGTGGGTATCGCCGCAAATGATGGCTGGTCACGGTCGAAAATGTAGGAGTGGGCAGAGCCCGCGATAGGGAGCGCAAGCGACCGGTTTCAGCTTGATGCATCTCTCGACGCCTAACGCCAATCCCGAAGGAACGAGCTTGCTCGCGAAACAGACGACACGGTTTTCCAGCTTCGCCCAAACAAAAAGCCCACCTGCTTGAGGTGGGCTTTCTGTTTGCCATGAATACTGCTGAGGCACTGACTCATACGCGGTTGTTCAGCACGTGGTCGGAGCCGTCTTGGGCAACGCGGACCAGGGTGCGGTCAGAGCCATCTTGGGCAACGCGGTTCAGAGCGCGGTCCGAGCCGTCTTGAGCGACGCGGACCAGGGTGCGGTCGGAGCCATCTTGGGCAACACGGTTCATGGTGCGGTCCGAACCATCCTGTGCAACGCGATTCATGGTGCGGTCCGAACCGTCCTGTGCAACACGGTTGATGGTGCGGTCCGAGCCGTCCTGTGCAACACGGTTCATGGTGCGATCCGAGCCGTCTTGTGCAACACGGTTCATGGTGCGGTCCGAACCGTCCTGAGCAACCCGATTCATGGTGCGATCCGAACCATCCTGAGCCAAACGATGCAGAACCCGATCAGAACCGCCTTCAGCCATCAACTGCTTCACGACACCTTGCGAAGCTTGATGCTGAACAACCGATTGAGTCAGTGGCTGCGCGAATGCATTGGCTGCGAGTACCGAGAAAGCGATGCTGAGGATGATTTGGCCTTTCATGATGAAGTTCTCCGTAACCTGGTTTGTTTGGGGTATGTGGCAAGTCTACGCCCCGAGGTTTTTTTGAGAATTTCATTGGGATGATTGTAGGTATCGCCGCAAATGATGGCTGGCCACGGTCGAAAAAGGAGGAGCGGGCAGAGCCCGCGATACGGAGCGCAAGCGACCGGTTCACGCCTGACGCACATTTATCCCCTGGACGCGGAAATGCGGAAAGACTCTGCAGCCTTCATCAGGTCCTGTAGGGCCGAGCTTGCTCAGGAAGGCATCAGCGCAATCCACTGTAATGCTCACGAACCAGCTTTTGCAGGCCGACCCTGTTGCCTGCGACATGTCTAAAGCGCATTCCGTACCTGCTCGACCCCAGCCTCAAGCTTGATTTGCAGCGGCATCAGCAGCGAACGAATCTGATCCGCGCTCAGGCAGTTAGCTTCCGAAGCGTCCAGGAGTTGGTTGAACAAGGCGATCCCGGCACTGACTTCGCCCAGATCCTGGACGCCATAGGTCAGTGCCGCGAGAGATTCGAAGATCTGAGAGACCTCCCGTTCCCATTCATGGATCATCTCGAGCTCTGGCAAGCAAGCTTGAGTTGCGTGCGATTGCAGGCTGCGTTGCAGGCGGTGAGTGCTGGCATTGATAGGCATTTTGGTCGGTCCTTGAAGGTCGGACGAAGCTCAAGGCTACCGTCTTTGCTTCGAAGGACTACTAAGACTTGCTTAGTGAGTGCACGCCTGATTGATCACCCTCCTAGTCCGTTCTGCTCTGCTCAATCTCCGCGAATCTGTGGATAACGGGCTGTTCTCTTCGCTCCGCTTGCCAAAGATCCCAGTCAGCCTGAACGGCCAGCCACGTGCGGGCATTCCCAATACCGGCCCGCTCAAGCCGAACAGCCAGATCAGGACTGATGGGTGCGTGTCCATGCAGGATCCGTGACAACGTTTCTCTCGCGTAGCCGAGGCGGCGAGCAAACTCTGCAATCTTGATATCAAGGGCAGGCAGCACGTCTTCCAGCAAAGTTTCACCGGGATGTGGTGGGTTGAACATAGTCATTAGGTGCGCCTCAGTGGTAATCCAGATAATTAATCAGTTCAACATCGCTATCGTCGAACCGGAAAATTACACGCCAGCTCCCGCTGATGGTGATGGACCAATATTGCGCCAGATCCCCCTTGAGCGGATGCAATCTCCAACCGGGAATGTCTACGTCGCCAGGGGACGCCGCACGATCCAGAAAATGCAGGGCGCGCGCGAGCCGTTTGGCATGATCTGCCCGGATACCGCGGGTTGACCCGGTCTCGTAAAAAAGCTTGAGACCTTTGTGTTGAAAGCTCTTTATCATCCGAAGATCGTGATGCATTTGATCACGGTTTTCAACGATCTGCAACGCCTTGCTACAAAGGAGCATGCGCCAACCTTCGACGCACGGCTCCCTGCGATTGGGAGCATGGCTATCTCATGATCTGGCCTCCTCCGGTGGGCTGGTGGAAGCAGTAACGGCTGAGGACCAACGCCACGAGGTCTTGAGACGAGCGAAGGTAGCTATGTAGTAGGGGCATGCCTGACTGCAGGCTTACCGCAGTCCAATCCATGGTCTGCGGCACCATCGTCCAAATCGCTGTTGCTGATGACTTCGGTGTTTGTCACGCCGACTGTCATGAGGAGGATTGCGGCAAAGCCACGTTCTATATGGGCTGCATCAGTGGTTTGAGCGCCCGTCTCTAGCTTGTAGAAAGAGACGGGCAAAGGATTCGCGCACACGAAATGTGCAATCGGGTAGGTTGCTGCTGGGAGAAGGGTAGGGTGGTTGCCGCAGGGGCAACGATGTTGAGTAGGCATCCATCACATGGGTAGTGACCGTACGAGCTACCAGACGCGAAATCGTACTTGGAATGATCCGCTGCACGAGGGACATGACCTCCCAGCTTCCGGGCCACGTCGCCAACGCGACTAGGCTCGTAGTCACGCCTGTGGACAAGTGTCGTCCTCCGGCCTGGGTGGGATAATTTAGCGCCTGTGGATAACGCTCAACTTGGGCAATGTCGAGTTTTCCACAGCCCATCAGGCGCGCAAGCCATATTTCTTCAAGGCACCAGGCCGGCCTAGCGGCCTCTCGTGGGCTTTGCCCACTCCCACATTTGGACGGTGGATGAATGTGCCGACGTGCGTGGCTTTTGGAGCGCAAGGGGTGGTTTGACAGCGGTGGGGGTCATTCAGGGCCGAGGCGCATAAGCAAATGGAGTCAACTGTCTGCCCCTAATCAACCGTTGCGGGATTTGCAGGCTCGTTGGGTGAAGGGGTTCCCGAGCAAGCTCGGTCCTACAGGGATCAGAGGCAGAGTCAACGTCAGAATCGGCAAGGTGGCGGAAGCGTTACCGAGACTGAAATGTAGTCCTCAGCCGAAGCCTTCAATTCCGATCTGCACGGCCCGGACTCGAACCAGCGACTGAGCACTTACACCCGCCATCGAATAATCAGGCCCCCCAGAAACGAAAAAACCCGCCAAAAGGCGGGTTTTCCCAACAGCCCCAGAGATAATAAAAAAATCTCTGGAACCTCATATGGTGCCGGCACCAGGAATCGAACCCGGGACCTACTGATTACAAGTCAGTTGCTCTACCATCTGAGCTATACCGGCATGTGAGGGCGCTGATTATAGCCATTCACCCACCCGAGTAAACCCCCGATCTGCATATTTCTCACCCCGCCGCAGCCCCCGTCCTTGGCGCTTATGCACAATTGGTCTTGAGCAATATCCCCCAAATGATGAAATTGTGAGCAATTCTCACCTTCGCTCCAACCTGCTGTTTTTCCAGCACTTTAAAATATGAACAAAAAATGACCAGGGGCTGTTTTCATCTTTGGGCCCCGTTTTCTCGGCTTATGCCGGAGAACTGCCCACAGAGTTATCCACAGGCTGGCGGTTGGCGCGGAGCATCAGGTTGCGGGGGGTGAGTGTGATGGGGCAGAAGGTGCCGAGCTCTACGTCGTAGCCGTTTTCCTGCAACATCAAGCCACGATCTAGCGCCAGCCACAGCTCCAATGGGCGGCGGAACAGGTTGCGCAGCAGCTCGAGGTTGCGCACCTGGGCCAGCCTTTTGATTCCTGCTTGTTCCAGCGCCGCCCAATCCTGCTGGCCGGGCGGTGGCAGGTCTTTGAGGGCGGCCAGATGGCGGCAATAGTCGGCGAAGGGTTTGTCGAGCCAGAGGCTCGGCAGCGACGGGGTCGGTAGGTATTGGTCGCAGCTGCGCAGCTGGCGTTGCAGCAGGTCGAAGGCCAGGCGGCGGGCCATGGACTGGTCGCGTTGGCGGCGCACGCGGGCGCCAGCAGTGACGGTTTCGGTGGCGGGCAGGCTGAGGTCGTGCAGGTCCAGCGTTAACAGCGAGGCGCGCGCCGGTTGGCTGAGGGGTTGGTAGTGCGGGCTGGCGATGCGGTTGTAGCAGCACGGGGCGATGGCCAGGTGCGTGCAGCCGGCGGCGCTGGCCAGCTGGATGAGGCGCACGTGGAGGTCGCCGCAGGCGTGCAGTGCGACAGGGGTGTGGCTGGGGTCGAGCTGCAGGGCGGCGGCCATGACGTCCTGCTGCACGTGGGTTGCGTCCAGCTGGTGGTGTTGGCTGAGGGCCTGGCCGCTGGCGACCAGGGCGGGGTCGTGTTCCAGGCAGGTCAGGCGCTGGCCGGGGGCGAGCAGGCGGCGGCCGAGGTGGCCTTTGCCGGCGCACCAGTCCAGCCAGTGGCGGGTGGGGTCAGCCACATGCAGGCAACTGCCGAAGGCTTCGATCTGTTGCCATTTGCGCCCGGGCACGTCGACGTCCAGCCGTTGCGCCGCAGGGTGCAGTGGGGTTGTGGATAACGGCCCGACCTCGGCCAGCTGCGCCGCCGCTGTTGCCAGCTGTGGATAAGGCGCCGGCGCGGCCAGGGCGTAGGGCTGTTGCTGGGCCTGGTCGGCCTGCTCGACGCTGCGCCCGCGCAGCCAATCCGCCAGCTGCGGATGCTCGCGCTCCCAGGGCAACTGCAGCTGCATGAAGGGCCGCGGCCGCCACAGCGCCTGGTGTTGCAGCAGGAAGCGATCGAGGGCGTGGAAGCGGGCCAGCAGCTGCTCGCCCGCGAGGATGCCGGCTGCGGTCATTGCAGGATATTGAAGGGGAAGTAGCGGTCGTTGATCTTCTTGTAGGTGCCATCAACGATGAGCTCGTGCAGCGCGGCGTTGAGCTTGTCGCGCAGCGGGTCGCCCTTGCGCACGGCGATGCCGATCTTGTCGCCGTCGCCCACGGCATCACCCTTGGTTTCGAAGTTCTTGCCGGCGTCGCTCTTGAGCCACTCGTAGTTGACGTATTTGTCGGTGAGCACGGCGTCGAGGCCGCCGCTGACCAGCTGTTTGTAGGCGTCTTCCTGGGTGTCGAAGAGCATCACCGCCGATTGGTCGGTGAGGTTGTCCTGCAGCCACTTGCCGGCAGCGGTGCCGCGCTGGGCGCCGACGATCTTGCCGGAGAGGGAGGGGATGTCGGTGCTCAGGTTGGTGTCCTTGGCGGCCACCAGCTGCAACTTGTCGGAGTAGTAGGGGTTGGTGAAGTCGACCACCTGCAGGCGCTCGGCGGAAATCGGCAAAGACGAGACGAGGAAGTTGAACTGGTTGTTGTTCAGCGACGGGATCAGCGTGTCCCAGTCATCGGTGACGATCTCGCACTCGACTTTCATCTTGGCGCACAGGGCGTTGCCGATGTCGACGTCGAAGCCGACCACCTGGCCGCTGGCGTCTTTGCCATTGAAGGGCGGGTGGCCGGCCTCCATGCCCATTTTCAGTTTTTCGACGGCGCTGGCGCCCTGGCTGAACAGCAGCGCGGCGGCGAAGGCAATCGCCGAGAGGGCAAGGGGTGTGCGAACAGGTTTCTGCATCCGTGTAGCTCCGAGGCGACGAGGCGGGGACATTGGGCTCGACATGCCTGCATGTTAAGGCCTTCCGGGGTGGCCGCACAGCGGCGAATGGAGCGGCGTTAAGGCAAGGTTTGGAGTGCGCGGAGAAGATGAAGGTTGCGCCAGAAATTGGCGAAATTTGCAAGATGGGTTGTACCCTGAGGTTGCACTTAAGTTGTGCCAGGGTGTTACCTGTGGAATATTTTGGTGCGCGGAAAGCGTGCATTTTCGGGTAGATCGGTACCGATTAGCAAATTGCTAGCTAAATTCTTTTGCTTTCAAGGAGTTGGTAATAAAGGGCGACAGCCCATTTCAGTGCGCTCGTCGGGCCGCTGAAGCTTTTTGGCGCAATATTTGCGTAAATTATTCGCAACGGGATGTTTCGTACTTCGAACGAAGGCTCGATTCCTTGCCGGACTGAACGCTTTTCCTCGCAAAGGTAGCTATATGAGCAGCACTCATAAATCGAATAACCTGGGTCAGGGCCTCAAGCAGCGCCACGTGACCATGCTCTCCATTGCTGGCGTGATCGGCGCCGGTCTGTTCGTCGGCTCCGGCCACGCCATTGCCGAAGCCGGCCCTGCCGTGCTGCTGGCCTACGCCGCTGCTGGCACCCTGGTGGTGCTGGTGATGCGCATGCTGGCCGAGATGGCCGTTGCCTCGCCGGACACCGGCTCGTTCTCCACCTACGCCGACCGTGCGATCGGGCACTGGGCCGGTTTCACCATCGGCTGGCTGTACTGGTGGTTCTGGGTGCTGGTGATTCCGCTGGAAGCCAACGCCGCCGCCGGCATCCTGCACGCCTGGTTCCCGGGGATCGCGGTGTGGATGTTCACCCTGGTGATCACCCTGGTGCTGACCGCAACCAACCTGTTCAGCGTGAAGAACTACGGTGAGTTCGAGTTCTGGTTCGCGCTGATCAAGGTCATCGCCATCGTCGCCTTCATCATTCTGGCGGCTGCAGCCGTGTTCGGCTTCGTACCGGGCAGCCAGGTCAGCGGCGTCAGCCATGTGGTCGACACCCAGGGCTTCATGCCCAACGGCATCGGCGCGGTGATCGCGGCCATGCTGACCACCATGTTCTCTTTCATGGGTACCGAGATCGTCACCATCGCGGCCGCCGAGTCCAAAGACCCCGGCCAGCAGATCAGCAAGGCCACCAACTCGGTGATCTGGCGGATTTTCCTGTTCTACCTCGTGTCGATCTTCCTGGTCGTGGCGCTGGTGCCGTGGAACGACAGCCGCCTGCCGCAGCTGGGCTCGTACCAGACCGTGCTGAACCTGATCGGCGTGCCGAACGCCAAGCTGATCGTCGACCTGGTGGTGTTGGTTGCCGTGACCAGCTGCCTGAACTCGGCGCTGTACACCGCTTCGCGCATGCTCTACTCGTTGAGCAAGCGTGGCGACGCACCGGCCATGGCCCAGCGCACCTCCCAGGCCGGCACGCCGGTGGTGGCGGTGCTGCTGTCGACCGCCGCGGCCTTCCTGGCGGTGTTCGCCAACTATGTCGCGCCGGCGGAGGTGTTCGACTTCCTGCTGGCCAGCTCCGGCGCCATCGCCCTGCTGGTGTACCTGGTGATCGCCATCTCGCAGCTGCGCATGCGCCACAAGCGCCAGGCCAACGGTGAGAAGATCGCCTTCAAGATGTGGCTGTTCCCGGGCCTGACCTGGGCGGTGATCGCGTTCATCGTGGCGGTGCTGACCATCATGGCGATTCGTGTCGACCACCGCGTGGAGATTCTCGCCACGGGCCTGCTGACCATCGCCGTGGTCGTGGCCGGCCTGGTGGTGGACCGCCGCCGCAAGGCGGGCAGGAGCGGCGCGATGGCGATGAGCCGTTGATTGCTGTTCAGGCTTGAGTGAGAAGGCCGCTGTCAGAGATGACGGCGGCCTTTTTTGTTTAGGGAGGGTGGGACGGATGTGTCTACCATGTCCTCGCACAGTACGCTTTGATCCGGGAGAACCCATGGAGTGGTTGACGTCCAGGCTGGTCTTGCGCAAGCCACGTAATACGGACCTTGAACGGCTGTTCGAGATTTACGGCGACAGCGCAACGCATCGGTTCAGTCCCTTCGGCCCCCTGATCGATATTGATCAGGCGCGCTCATTGCTCGGCAAGTGGATCGAGCACTGGGATGCCAAGGGCTACGGCCAATGGGCCGTAGCCGCCCGTGAAGATGTACAGCAGGTGACTGGCTTTGGAGGCATCGATGCGCGCTCTTATTTGCAGGTGGAGCGCGTCAACCTGGGTTATCGCTTCGCTCCCGAGGCTTGGGGGCGGGGGTATGCCACCGAGCTTGCAGAGGCGGCGCTGCGCTACGGCCTGGTTGAATTGCAATTGCCGAAAATATACGCCGTGGTGCGCCCAGCTCACCTGGCGTCTATACGGGTGCTGGAGAAGATCGGCATGCATCCGGCCGGTGAGCTGGACGATGTGCCGGGGCAGGCCCCAAGTCTGGTGTTCAAGGCTGGGCGGTGATTTTGGGCGCAGGCAGGCGGGCTTCCTGTTTGGGATGGCTTGAGCCGGCCTGGCGGCCTGTCGGGGGCGTCGCCCCCTCCCACGCCGTGACGCGGGGCAATGCAGCCCATGCAAGTCACTGCAGCGGCGAAAAATCCGTCGCCCGCATGATTCTGGTTTCCATCGATTGCAGCAGATCCAGCTCCCGGGTCTTCTTGCCCCACGCCTGCCAGCGCGGGTCGGCGGCCATGCGGTCACGGCGCGCTACGCGGTCGTCGAGGCTGTCGTAGCCCCAGATGTGCACCACCTGATTGATGTCGCCGATTTCGGTCGTGAAGAAGCCTATGAGCTTGCCCAGCAGCTCCAGCTGGATAGGCAGCGCCTCGGCCTTGTACAGGGCGATCCATTGCGGTGCGCGCGAGGGCTTGAAAGTGTAGGTGCGGATTTCGTAGTACATGGGGCGGCGGCTCCGGAGGATGGCGGGACGAAGCCGTAGTGTAGGCGAACCGTAGCGGTTGCCAGTTCGATAGGGTGCGTTGCCGAGGTCAAGTCTTGATCTGCTCGAACTTGCGCCTTGCACAGCGCATGCAGTGCTCGAGCCAAGGCAGGGGGTAGGTTGTTGTCGACCAGAAATTTCAAGCGGCAATTCCATGCTCATAGGCAACGGCTGCATTCACTGCAGCGACCGGTATCTCGAACATCAGCGATACGCGCTTGATGTCCTAGCTTTCGGCCTTGAAGGCTTGATAAACAGCCGAGGTATCGATGCCTATCTTCGAAAGCAGCGGTTCGCCGAAATTCCTCTCAGGATCCAGCACAACTGCCTTGCTGCGTTTTACCGGATACCACCTCTGCGCGCCGCCTTGGCCCGAATAATCAATACCCTCATACAGCGAGCACGATAGCAAGAGTTGAGAGGAAACAGCGGGCGAAACCGTATCAATCTTATACTCGGGAGGATGGCAGTCCGCGCTCGCTCAGTAAAAAAATCCAGACAACAAAAAACCCGCCGAAGCGGGTTTTTTGTTGTTCCAGGCAATTCAACCACCACCTGAAACTGAAGAGTGGTGCCCAGAGACGGAATCGAACCGCCGACACGGGGATTTTCAATCCCCTGCTCTACCGACTGAGCTATCTGGGCAACGGGGCGCATTAAACTGGTTTTTTGAGGGGTCGTCAAGCGCGAGATCAAAAAAAATTTTAATTAATACCGTCGCTTACGTTTTGACCGGGTTATTCGGACGGCGGCACGTAGCCTTCGGCCTGGGCGTATTCCTCGCCGCTGAGGTACTTGTCCATTTCCGCCTGGAGGAATTTGCGGTCCTCGGCGTTCATCATGTTCAGGCGGCGCTCGTTGATCAGCAGGGTCTGGTGTTTCTGCCAGTCGGCCCAGGCCTTCTGCGAGACATGGTTGTAGATGTCCTCGCCCTTGGCGCCCGGGTAGGGTGGGCGCTCCAGGGCGGGGAGTTCTTCTTTGTACTTGCGGCACATCACGGTGCGGGTCATCACAACTCTCCTGCATTCAAGGCATCGGCCGCGCGTTTGAGCAGCTTCTTGACCGGGGCGGCCAGGCCCAGGCGCGGCGGGGTGGCGAGGTTATACCAGAGCCAGTCGGCCTCGGCCACGTGCAGGGCCGACTCCTCGACGCGCACCAGCCATGGCTCGATGGCCAGCTGGAAGTGGCTGAAGGTGTGGGTCAGCTCGGCCAGTTGGCGCGGCTGGCCCAGGCCCAGCGAGTGCTGGATGGCCAGGTGTTCGAGATCGCTCAGGTCGTCCAGCTCGGGCAGGCTCCACAAGCCGCCCCAGAGGCCGCTGGAGGGGCGACGGTACAAAAGTATGGCACCGTCCGCGTTGGCCAGCATGGGCATCAAGGTGCGCTTTTGTGGCACGGCCTTGCGCGGCTTGGGAATCGGGTAGCGGGTCTCCAGGCCGAGCAGGTGCGCTTCGCAGGCTTTTTCCAGTGGGCACAGCAGGCAGCTGGGCTTGCTGCGGGTACAAATGGTGGCGCCCAGGTCCATCATCGCCTGGGTGTAGTTATTCACCCGCGCCTGCGGCGTGTAGCGCTTGGCGGCGGCCCACAGCGCCTTGGCCACCTTGGGCTCGCCCGGGTAGCCCTCCTGGGCGGTGAAGCGGGCCAGCACGCGCTTGACGTTGCCGTCCAGGATCGGCGCGCGCAGGCCCATGCTGATGCTGGCGATCGCGCCGGCGGTGGACAGGCCAATGCCCGGCAGCTCGGTGAGCTGCTCGACGCTGCGCGGGAACTCGCCGCCGTGCCGCTCGACCACGATGCGCGCGGTTTTTTGCAGGTTGCGCGCGCGGGTGTAGTAGCCCAGGCCGGTCCACAGGTGCAGCACTTCGTCTTCGGGCGCCGCAGCCAGGGCCTGGACTGTGGGCAGGGCGTCCATGAAGCGGTCGAAGTAGCCGAGCACGGTGCTGACCTGGGTCTGCTGCAGCATGATTTCCGAGACCCACACCCGGTAGGGGTTGATGTCACGCTGCCAGGGCAGGTCATGCCGGCCGTTGTGGTCGAACCAGCTCAGTACCGAGCCGGAAAACTGCTCGGGGGTCATGCCGTGGGGGCTCATCGCTTGAACAGCCCCTTGATGGTGTCTTTCAATTGCTCGGGTACCTTGTCGCCCAATTTATCCTGGAGCTTGTCCTGGAGCTTGTCGCCGATGCGCTCGGCAGCGGTCTTTGTGGCCAGTTGCATGAGGGCTTCCTTGTCCACCCGGCAGGCCTTGGCGCCGAGTTCCAGCGGGCCGCGGCAGCGCAGCGGGAAGGCCAGGCCGACAAAGTTCTGGTTGACCTGGCAGGCTGGGTCCGGGGTGTCGCTGAGGTCACCCTGCAGCACCACGCCGATGCGGTAGTCCATGCCCAGCACGCGCAGGTCGATGTCGCCGTTGCCATTGATGGTCAGGCCCGGGACGCTGGCGGTGAAGTCCTGGTTGCTGGCTACGCCGTTGTTGAACACCAGGCTGCCCTTGAGCTGCTGGAAGGGCGTGTCCTTGCCCCGTGGCTCGCTGGTGAGGTTCTTGCGGTTGAGCATGGCGATGCCCTGGCACATCTGCTGTTCCAGGTTGGCGTTGACCAGCACGCCGTTGCTCACCGAGAAGTTGGCCTTGCCGCCGAGGCTGTCGATCAGCGCCTTCTGGCTGTTGCCGCGGCCTTGCAGGTCGCTGTCCAGGGTCAGCAGGCCGGTCATGGGCGGGTTGGGGTTCTGGGTCTTGATGAAGCGTTCGATGGGCACCCGGTCGAGCTTGGTCTGAATCGCCAGCAGCGGCTGTTCCGGGCGCACGTCGAGCAGTGCGTGGCTCTGGAAGCTGCCGTTGTAGAGGCCACCGGACAGTTGGTCGAGGGTCAGCAGGCCACCGGCGGCCTGCAGCTTGAGCGCGGCGTTCTGGATCGGCAGTTGCTGCAGGGTCAGCTGGCCCAGGCTCAGGTCGGCCTGCAGGTCGAGTTCGCGCAGCAGCTGGATGGGCAGCAGGCGGTCGTTGCTCCAGGCGACGTGGCTGGGTTTATCGGGCAGCGGCGTGGTGCCGGCGCCGGCGATGGCCCCGGCTTCGCTCTCCTGTACTTCGGTCTTGCGCGCGGCGGCGGCGCTGGCGGCATCGGCGCTGCGCGGTGGCAGATAGCGGTCGGCGTCGAGCTTGTCGCCCTGCAGGGTCACGCGCAGGGCTTTTTTGCCGAAGTCGTCAACGGCGACGCGGCCGCTGTAGCTGCCGCCGTCGAGCTTGAGGTTGAGGTCTTCGAGGGCCAGGCTGTTTTTCGTGCCTTGCAGGCGCGCGACCAGCTCGACGCTGCGCAGGCTGTCGGCGGCGGCCATGGCCGGCAGGGTCTGGCCGGCGCTCTCGAGGAAGGTGCGCAGGTCGAACTGGGCAATCGACAGCCCGCCGCTCAACTGCGGGTCGCTGTCGAGATTACGCACGTTGAGCTCGCCCAGGGCGCGCAGCTGGTTGGCGGAGAACTTCAGGCCGCTCCATTCGGCGACGTTGGCGCCCAGGTCGAGCAGCAGTTGGCCCTGGGCGGCGTAGCTGACGGTGTTGCCCTGCAGCGGGTCGCCGGAAACCTCGCCGGACAGGCGCATGTCTTCGAACTGATAGCGTCGGGTCTTGCGGTCGATGCGCAGTTCGCCGGCCAATTCGGTGCGCGCCCGCACCACCGGCTGATTGGTGCCGAGGAAGGCCGTCAGCTTGAGCGGGATGTCGGTGTTTTCGTGGATGCCGCCGGTGCTCAGCTGGATGCTGTCGGCGGTCAGCTCCTGGCCGCTCTTGATGTCGCTGTAGTGCACCGAGGCGTTGTTGATGGTCAGGCTGTCGATGTCCAGCTTGACCACCCGCGAGCTGTGTTCCTGCGCCGGCTGGGGCTGGGCGGCGGAGGCATTGTGGTCGACGGCGACGTCGGGCGCCGAAGCAGCGGCCGCCGGGGCCAGCGGCTTGCCGATGTCCTGCCAGTTGCCGTGGCCGCTTTCGTCGCGCACCAGCTTGAGGTTGAGGCCTTCGACGCGGATGTCGCTCATCTGCACTTCGCGGCGCAGCAGCGGCAATACACGCACGGACAGGCCGAGCATCTGCAGGTCGGCGAACGGCTGCTTGGGGTTGTTCAGGGTCGCCACGCTCGCGTCGTGCAACTCCAGGCCCAGCCAGGGGAACAGGCTCCAGCCAATGTCGCCGTTGAGGGTCAGCTCGACGCGCGCCTTGTCCCGGGCCAGTTGACGGATTTCGTCCTTGTAATCGTTGGGATCGAACAGGTGGGTGAGGGCAAAGCCCAAAGCCACGATGATCAGCAACAACCCGAGAACACAAAGCCCCAGGATTTTGCCGAACGCTTTCATAGGCGAGTCCTTTAGTGCGATTCAGAATTAGCGGGTGAGTATAGCGCCGCGCCGCCGACGAATGGGCTACTGGCTAGCCGCCAGCCTCGCACAGCCGGGAGGTTCCTGTATCGAGATATTTCCTGCGCGCGCCAGAGCCGCCAACGCCTCAGACGAATGGACTGTAAGCATAGCGTTACAAATAATAGCAATCTGCTTGGTTTTCCTTTCCAAATGTTAATCTTGGCGTGCTTGCCTATCGAGCGCGACATGGGGTCGCGTTTTGCCAAAAGCTGCCGATAACGTTAAGCGACGGCCTGCGTACACCGTGCCAGAGGCACCCGGGCAGGCCGACGAGCATTTCCTACCTACGAGGTTCATAACAATGAGCAGTATCTCAGCAGCAAGCGCGAGGGCCACAGAGCCGGCGTTTCTGTCCAAGGAGCGCATCATCGCCAAGCCAGGCTTCAATCGCTGGCTGGTACCCCCGGCGGCCTTGGCCATCCACCTGTGCATCGGCATGGCCTACGGCTTCTCGGTGTTCTGGCTGCCGTTGTCCAAGGCGGTCGGCACCGCCTGCCCGGCCGACATGAGCTTCCTCAGCCAGATGGTTTCGTCCAGCTGCGACTGGCCGATCTCCATGCTGGGCTGGATCTACACCCTGTTCTTCATCTTCCTCGGCTGCTCGGCAGCCATCTGGGGTGGCTGGCTGGAACACGCCGGGCCGCGCAAGGCGGGTGTGGTCTCGGCGCTGTGCTGGTGCGGCGGCCTGCTGATTTCGGCCTTGGGGGTGTATACCCACCAGATCTGGCTGATGTGGATCGGCAGCGGGGTGATCGGCGGTATCGGCCTGGGCCTGGGCTACATCTCGCCGGTGTCGACCCTGATCAAGTGGTTCCCGGACAAGCGCGGCATGGCCACCGGCATGGCGATCATGGGCTTTGGCGGTGGCGCCATGGTCGGTGCTCCGCTGGCCACCGGCCTGATGGGCTACTTCGCTTCGCCGGGTAATGTCGGCGTGTGGCAGAGCTTCGTGGTGATGGCGGTGATCTACTTCATCTTCATGGTCGGCGGCGCGCTGGCCTACCGCGTGCCGCCTACCGGCTGGAAACCGGCCGGCTGGACCGCACCGGTGAAGAAGGTCGCCAACGCGATGATCACCAACCGTCACGTGCACGTCAGCGTGGCCTGGAAGACCCCGCAATTCCGCCTGGTATGGCTGGTGCTGTGCCTGAACGTGTCGGCCGGTATCGGCATCCTCGGCATGGCCTCGCCGCTGCTGCAGGAAGTGTTCGGCGGCAAGCTGCTGGGCGTCGACACCCCGTTCGGCCAGTTGTCGGGCGACCAGCTCAAGGCTATCGCGGCCATCGCGGCCGGCTTCACCGGCCTGCTGAGCCTCTTCAACATCGGCGGTCGCTTCTTCTGGGCGTCGTTCTCCGACTACATCGGGCGCAAGAACACCTATTTCGTGTTCTTCGTGCTGGGCGTGGTGCTCTACTCGCTGGTGCCGAACCTCGGCCACCTGGGCCTGATCGGCCTGTTCGTGGCGGCGTTCTGCGTGGTGCTGTCGATGTACGGCGGCGGTTTCGCCACTGTGCCGGCCTACCTGGCCGACCTGTTCGGTACGCAGATGGTCGGTGCCATCCACGGTCGCCTGCTGACTGCCTGGGCGGCCGCAGGCGTGCTGGGTCCGGTGCTGGTCAACTACCTGCGCGAGTACCAGCTGAGCCATGGCGTGGACCGCGCGGCGGCCTACGACATCACCCTGTACATCCTTGCCGGCCTGCTGGCGCTGGGCTTTGTCTGCAACCTGCTGGTGCGTCCGGTGGCCGACAAGTACTTCATGACCGATGCCGAGCTCAAGGCCGAGCAGGCGCTGGGCCATGACAAGGGCGCCGACGGTTCCACCGTGCTGGAGTGGAGCGCCGCGCCGAGCAGCAAGCCGATGGTGATCGCGGCCTGGCTGGCCGTGGGTATCCCGTTGATCTGGGGTATCTCGGTAACGCTGTCGAAGACCGCTGTGCTGTTTCATTAAGCAATAGCCGGCCAGGCGCCTGCGCTTCCTTCCACATCGTGCGTAATGGATGTGGGGGGCGTGCAGGCGTCCGCTTGCTCACTCATCCTTCGGACCAGTCTCAGGTTCCTGTTTGCCGCCCACGCGCCTATAATGACCCCCTTTTTCGCCCAATGATTTGCGGAGTTGGTGATGGTCGAACGTAAGGCGTCCGTCGAGCGCAATACCCTGGAAACCCAGGTCAAAGCCTCGATCAACCTGGATGGCACCGGCAAGGCCCGATTTGCAATCGGTGTGCCTTTCCTGGAGCACATGCTGGACCAGATCGCCCGCCACGGGCTGATCGACCTCGACATCGAGTGCAAGGGCGACCTTGAAATCGACGATCACCATACCGTCGAAGACGTCGGTATCACCCTCGGCCAGGCCTTCAGCCAGGCTGTCGGCGACAAGAAAGGCATCTTCCGCTACGGCCACGCCTACGTCCCGCTGGACGAAGCGCTGTCGCGCGTGGTCATCGACTTCTCCGGCCGCCCCGGCCTGCAGATGCACGTGCCCTACACCCGCGCCACCGTCGGCGGATTCGACGTCGACCTGTTCCAGGAATTCTTCCAGGGCTTCGTCAACCACGCCAATGTCACCCTGCACATCGACAACCTGCGCGGGCACAACACCCACCACCAGATCGAGACCGTGTTCAAGGCCTTCGGCCGCGCCCTGCGCATGGCCATCACCCGTGACGAGCGCATGGCCGGCCAGACCCCGTCGACCAAGGGCGTGCTCTGATGCAGACCGTCGCGGTAATCGACTACGGCATGGGCAACCTGCACTCGGTGGCCAAGGCCCTGGAGCACGTCGGCGCCGGCAAGGTGCTGATCACCAGCGACGCCACGGTGATTCGCGAAGCTGACCGGGTGGTGTTCCCCGGGGTCGGCGCGATTCGCGACTGCATGGCCGAGATCAAGCGCCTGGGCTTCGACAGCCTGGTCCGTGAAGTCAGCCAGAACCGCCCGTTCCTCGGCATCTGCGTGGGCATGCAGGCGCTGATGGAGCGCAGCGAGGAGAGCGGCGGTGTGGACTGCATCGACCTGTTCCCCGGCCAGGTGCGCTTCTTCGGCAAGGACCTGCACGAAGACGGCGCGCACCTGAAGGTGCCGCACATGGGCTGGAACGAAGTGCAGCAGGCGGTGGATCACCCGCTGTGGCACAACATTCCGGACCTGGCGCGCTTCTATTTCGTGCACAGCTACTACATCGAGGCCGGCAAGCCGGGCCAGGTGGTCGGTCGCGGGCACTACGGCAAGGATTTCGCCGCAGCGCTGGCCGAAGGCTCGCGCTTTGCCGTGCAGTTCCACCCCGAGAAGAGCCACACCCACGGCCTGCAGTTGCTGCAGAACTTCGCCGCCTGGGACGGGCGCTGGTAATGGCCAAGGCCAAGCCGCCGATCCTCACGCTCACCAGTGAGCAGGAGAGCGACGCGGCCAACAAGATCAAGCGCTTCATGGCTGAGCGCTTCGACCTCGACCTGGGCTCGTTCGAAGCCCTGGAAGTGCTCGAACTGTTCACCCGCGAAGTCGCGCCGCACTACTACAACCGGGCGATCTTCGATGCTCAGGCACTCCTGAAGGAGCGCTTCGAGAGCATCGAGAGCGACCTCTGGGCGCTCGAGAAAAACTGACTCGAGCCTTGCTGATGACTGAATTTCACAGGTTGCAACAATGCTGATTATTCCCGCTATCGATCTCAAGGACGGCGCTTGCGTGCGTCTGCGCCAGGGCCGCATGGAAGATTCCACGGTGTTTTCCGACGACCCGGTGAGCATGGCCGCCAAGTGGGTCGACGGCGGCTGCCGGCGCCTGCACTTGGTCGACCTGAACGGCGCCTTCGAAGGCCAGCCGGTCAACGGTGAGGTGGTGACCGCCATCGCCAAGCGCTATCCCCAGCTGCCGATCCAGATCGGCGGTGGCATCCGCTCGCTGGAAACCATCGAGCACTACGTGAAAGCCGGCGTCAGCTACGTGATCATCGGCACCAAGGCGGTCAAGCAGCCCGAGTTCGTCGCCGAGGCCTGCCGGGCGTTTCCCGGCAAGGTCATTGTCGGCCTGGATGCCAAGGATGGTTTCGTCGCCACCGACGGCTGGGCCGAAGTCAGCTCGGTGCAGGTCATCGACCTGGCCAAGCGTTTCGAAGCCGATGGCGTCAGCGCCATCGTCTACACCGACATCGCCAAGGACGGCATGATGCAGGGCTGCAATGTGCCCTTCACCGCGGCCCTGGCTGCGGCCACGCGCATTCCGGTGATCGCCTCGGGTGGCATCCACAACCTGGGCGACATCAAGGCCCTGCTCGACGCCAAGGCGCCGGGCATCATCGGCGCCATCACCGGCCGGGCCATCTACGAAGGTACCCTGGACGTCGCCGAGGCCCAGGCTTTCTGCGATTCCTACAACGGCTGAGGAACAGAGCATGGCGCTGGCTAAACGCATCATCCCTTGCCTGGACGTGGATAACGGCCGCGTGGTCAAGGGCGTGAAGTTCGAGAACATCCGCGACGCCGGCGACCCGGTGGAAATCGCCCGACGCTACGACGAGCAGGGTGCCGACGAGATCACCTTCCTCGACATCACCGCCAGCGTCGACGGCCGCGATACCACGCTGCATACCGTCGAGCGCATGGCCAGCCAGGTGTTCATCCCGCTGACCGTGGGCGGCGGCGTGCGCACCGTGCAGGACATCCGCAACCTGCTCAATGCTGGCGCCGACAAGGTCTCGATCAACACTGCCGCGGTGTTCAACCCGGAGTTCGTCGGCGAGGCGGCGGCGCGCTTCGGCTCGCAGTGCATCGTCGTCGCCATCGATGCGAAGAAGGTCTCCGGCCCGGGCGAGACGCCGCGCTGGGAGATCTTCACCCACGGTGGGCGCAAGCCGACCGGCCTGGATGCGGTGGAATGGGCGATGAAGATGGAAGGCCTGGGTGCCGGTGAAATCCTCCTGACCAGCATGGACCAGGACGGCATGAAGAACGGCTTCGACCTTGGTGTGACCCGCGCCATCAGCGACGCGCTGGGCATTCCGGTGATCGCCTCGGGCGGCGTCGGCAACCTCCAGCACCTGGCCGACGGCGTGCTGCAAGGTGGCGCCAGTGCGGTGCTGGCGGCGAGCATTTTCCACTTCGGCGAGTACACCGTGCCGGAAGCCAAGGCGTTCATGGCCCACCAGGGTATCGTGGTGCGCTGAGTCGGATCGCTGGCAATGATGGCCACTGGCCGGTATTTTTTGCTGGACAGTGGCCGGCCGGCTGGGCAAGCTGGCTCCATCGAAGAATGGAGGCTGAGTCATGGTGAAGCGCGTGTGGCAGGCGGCTCTGGCCGGGCTGGTGATGAGCGTTGCCGCAGGGGCGCGGGCTGAGGTGCCGGCGGATTACTCGATGGTGCTGCTGACGGAAAACTTCCCGCCCTACAACATGGCGGCTGGGGGCAAGAACTTCGCCCAGGAAGAAAACCTCAGCGGCATCGCCGTGGATATCGTGCGCGAGATGTTCAAGCGCGCCGGCATCGCCTACAACATGACCCTGCGCTTCCCCTGGGACCGCATCTATAAACTCGCGCTGCAAAACCCCAACTATGGCGTGTTCGTCACCGCACGCATCGCCGAGCGCGAGACATCCTTCAAGTGGGTCGGCCCGATTGGCCCGGACGACTGGGTGATGCTGGCCCGCGACGACAGCAAAATCAGCCTCGACAACCTGCAGCAGGCGCGCAAGATGAAGATCGGCGCCTACAAGGGCGATGCCATTGCCGAAACCCTGACCAAGAAAGGCATCGAGCCGGTGATCGCCCTGCGTGATCAGGACAATGCCAAGAAGCTGCAGAGTGGCGAGATCGACCTGTGGGCCACCGGCGACCCGGCCGGGCGCTACCTGGCACGGCTGGAAGGGGTGACGCACCTCAAGACAGTGTTGCGCTTCAACAGCGACGAGCTGTTCCTGGCCATCAACAAGGACACCCCGGACGAGGTGGTGGCCCGGTTGCAGAAGGCCCTGGACCAGATGCGAGCCGATGGCTATATCGATCAGGTGATGGCCAAGTATCTGTAAGATCCCGCGCGATCCTTGATCTGTGCCGTAGATCAAGCCGGCCTGGCGGCCTCTCGGGGGCTTGGCCCCCTCCCACGCAGACTGCTGGCGGCTTTTGTGGGAGTGGGCGAAGCCCGCGATCTTTTGATCCTTGCCGAAGATCAAACCGGCCTGGCGGCCTCTCGGGGGCTTGGCCCCCTCCCACGCAAGCGTGATCGCCGCATCCCGCGATCTTTTGATCCTTGTCGAAGATCAAACCGGCCTGGCGGCCTCTCGGGGGCTTCTGGAGCGCCGGGCTCCCAAGCAAGCAAAATCTTCGGATGCGAGCGCCGAGGCAGCCCTCACGGATTCTGCGGGTACTCGCCATCCTTGCCATGCCCGGCCATGGCCCGGTTGCCCCGTTCGGCGATCATCTGCAGGATCGGTATCCAGTCCACCCCTTGGCTTTTCAACTTGGGCAGTTCCTTTTCCAGCAGGTCGAGTGTCACCGGATAAGGGTGGCCGATAACTACCACCGAGCCATGCTTGCGGGCGATGTCGATGGCTGTCTGCAATTGCTTGGCTACTGCCTCCGGGGTGCGCACGTCATCGAGGAATACGTCTCGCGACACGCTTGGCACGCCCATGGCCTGGGCCTTGGCTGCGCCGACGGTCTTGGCGCTGGTGCGGCTGTCGACGAAGAACAGGTCGTGGACCTGCAGCGAGGTCATCAGCCAGGTCATGGCGTCCGGCCGCGAGGTCATGCGGCTGCCTTCGTGGTTGTTCAGGCCTTCGGCAAACGGCACCGCAGCGATCGCCGCTTCCAGCCGCGACTGCAATTGCGCCTGGGGCAGGTCGGGGTGCCAGGCGAACGGGCCGGTGGCCGGGTCCATGGGCATATGGATGATCACCGTCTTGCCGGCCTTGTGCGCCTGCTGGGCGAATTCGGCGGCATGGGGGGTGTCGGGCATTACCGCCAGCGTCACCGGCCCTGGCAGCTCCAGGGCGCGACGGTCGCGCGGCAGGTTCTGCCCGAGGTCGTCGATGATCAGGCTGAAATAGGCTGGCGGCGCCCCGTGGGCGCTCGCCGTGAGGCCCAGCGCAAGCGCCAGGCCCAGTGCTTGGCAAAACCTGCGCATATCAGTTGCCGCGGGTCACGCTCAGGCCCTTGAGCAGGGACAGTGCCTGGCTGAGCTGGAAGTCGTCGTCCTGAGGCCGCGCCGAGGCTTTTTTGGCACCCTTGGCCGGGGCCGGTGACGACGCGGTCGGCCGGTCGGCGCCGCCGTTGCCGTTGCCCAGGTGACCCTGCAGGTCGGCTTCCTTGAAGTTTTCCGAGTCGACGTCGTTGGTCACCTTGCCCTGGCGCACTTCCACATCCGGGACAATGCCCTGGGCCTGGATCGAGCGGCCGTTGGGCGTGTAGTACAGCGCGGTGGTGATCTTCAGGGCGCGGTCACCGTTGAGCGGCAGCACGGTCTGCACCGAGCCCTTGCCGAAGCTGTCGGTGCCCATCAGCACGCCACGCTTGTGGTCCTGCAAGGCGCCGGCAACGATCTCGGAGGCCGAGGCGCTGCCGCCGTTGATCAGAACCACCAGGGGGACCTGCTCGCTCTCGTCGTGGCCGGTGGCCGAGAAGCGCAGTTCGGAGTTGGCGATGCGGCCCTTGGTGTAGACGATCAGGCCGCTGCTGATGAAGTGGTCGACCACCTCCACCGCCGCCTGCAACACCCCGCCCGGGTTGTTGCGCAGGTCGAGGATCATGCCGTTGAGCTTCTTGCCGTTGTCCTTGCGCAGCTTGGCCAGGGCCTTGGAGACTTCCTCGCCGGTCTTGACCTGGAACTGGGTGATGCGGATGTAGCCGTAGCCGTTCTCCAGCATCTGCGCCTTGACGCTCTTGACCTGGATAACCGCCCGGGCCACGGTCACGTCGAACGGGTTGCCGCCATCGCGGACCAGGGTCAGGGTGATCTTCTCGCCGATCTTGCCGCGCATCTTGTCGACCGCCTCGGTCATGGTCTGGCCACGGGTCGGCTGGCCGTTGATCTTGACGATCAGGTCGCCGGCCTGGATGCCGGCCTTGGACGCCGGGGTGTCGTCAATGGGCGAGACCACCTTGATGAAGCCGTCCTCGGCGCCCACTTCGATGCCCAGGCCGCCGAATTCGCCGCTGGTGCTTTCCTGCAGCTCCTGGAAATCCTCCGGGCCGAGGTAGGCGGAGTGTGGGTCGAGGTTGCTGAGCATGCCCTTGATGGCGTTTTCCAGCAGCGTCTTGTCATCCACCGGCTCGACGTAGGCGGCCTTGATCCGGTCCATCACCTCGGCGAAGGTGCGCAGCTCTTCGAGCGGCAGTGGCGCCTTGTCGGCGGCTGGCGTCGAGGCGGCGGCAGGCACCGGGGTGTTGACCACCGCGCCGCCCGAGGCCGGGCTCGAGGCTGGCTTGACCGGGGCGGCGACAGGGTCGGCCGCCAGGGCCAGCGGAGCGCCGAGGGTCACGGCGATGGTCAGGGCCAGCGTGGTGAGGCGTGACAGATGCGGCATTAACAAACTCCTAATCCTGTGTTCTACCGTTCCCTGCGCAAGCCTGGAGCCGGAGCATGTCGGCGTCGTCTCGACGCCGTGGTCAATGTTGCGTATCAGCCGCGGCACCACTGTGCAGGGTCCGTCGGTTTACCCTGCTGGCGTATCGCGAAATACAGTGCCGGAGTGTCCTGGCCGCCACTGGTGCCCACCGTCGAGATGGTTTCGCCAGCCTTGACCACATCGCCGGCGCTCTTGAGCAGCGTCTGGTTGTGTCCGTACAGGCTCAGATAGCCGTTGCCATGGTCGAGAATGACCAGAAGTCCGGCGCCGCGCAACCAGTCGGCGAATACCACGCGCCCGCCGTGTACGGCATGCACTGCACTGCCCGCCTGGGCGCTGATCATCACGCCGTCCCACTTGGTGCGCTCGTCGTCGCCACGGGTTTCGCCGAAACGTGCCAACAATCGACCATCGACAGGCCATGGAAGTTTTCCCCGGGCCTCGGCAAATGCACCGCCGAAGGTTTCGCCGCTGCTGGAAACCATCGGCCCGGGGCTTGGCCGTGGCCGTTTCGGCGCAGGCATGTCGTCGTCCTGCTTGCCGGCGTCGGCCTTGCTCTGCGCCTGCGCCTGGGCGCGGGCCTGGGCCTCGCGCTCACGTTGCTTCTGCGCTTGCTGCTCGGCGAGCAAGGCTTTCTGCCGCGCTTCTTCGGCCTCGCGGGCCTGGCGGGCGAGGGTTTCCTCGATGGTCTTGAGCACCTTGGTCAGGTCGGCCTGGTCCTGCTGGCGTGCCTGCAGCTTGGTGTCACGGTCCTTGTACTGGTCGTTGAGCTTGGCCAGTGCCGCCTGGCGGTCCTTGCGCACCTGGTCGAGCTGGGCGCGCTGGTCATCCAGGTTGCCCTGCTGCACCAGCAGCTGCGCCTGTTGCAGCTGGCTCTGGCGCTCGACCTCGGCCAGTTGCTGCAAGGTCTGGTTGAATTGCTTGAGCTGTTCCAGGCGCGCCTGGCTCAGGTAATCGTAATAGGTCAGGGTGCGCGCGAACTTCTCCGGGTTCTGCTGGTTGAGCAGCAGCTTGAGGTATTCCTGGCGCCCACTCTGATAGGCCGCACGCGCTTGAATGGCGATCAAGCGCTGCTGTTCGACACGAGCGCTCTGGAGCTTGGATTTCTCGCCATTGAGCCGCTCCAGCTCGCTTTCAGTCTTTTTTAGTTCTTTTTGCAGGGCCTCCACCTGCTTTTCCAGCTTGCCCATTTCGGTTTCAGTGGTGCGCAGGTCTTTCTGCACGCCGGATTTTTCTTGCTGCAGCTGATTCATGGTCTTTTGCAGATCGGCGATGTCCTTGCGCGTGGCATCCAGCTGCTGCTGGGTTTGCGCGCGGTCATCGGCAAAGGCCGTGCTCAGCAGGCAGAACGAGGTCAGGAATATCAGGACGCGAAGCATGAGGGTGGCGGTCACCATGGAAAGGACGGTCTAGTATGCCCGCCGCTAGTGGCAAAAAAAACGCCTCGCGTGCTTGCGCAGCAAGGCGTTTGCTGAAAATGCCGGGTATCAGCCCTCGACCAGGATCGAGGTGCCGGTCATTTCTTGTGGCTTGTCCAGGCCCATCAGGTACAGCATGGTCGGCGCCACGTCGGCCAGCACGCCGCCTTCGCGGACCTTGAGGTTGCGCTTGCCGACGTACACGAAAGGCACCGGCTCGGTGGTGTGCGCGGTGTGTGCCTGGCCGGTGTCCTTGTCTTCCATCTTCTCGACGTTGCCGTGGTCGGCGGTGATCAGCGCTTCACCGCCGACCTTGTCGAGCGCCTCGACGATGCGCCCCACGCACTGGTCCAGGCACTGCACGGCCTTGACCGCAGCGTCGAAGATGCCGCTGTGGCCGACCATGTCGCCGTTGGCGTAGTTGACCACGATGACGTCGTAGCGCTGGTGCTCGATGGCGTCGACGATCTTGTCGGTGACCTCCGGCGCGCTCATCTCTGGCTGCAGGTCGTAGGTGGCGACCTTCGGCGAGGGGATGAGGATGCGCTCTTCACCGGCGAAAGGTTCTTCGCGGCCACCGGAGAAGAAGAAGGTCACATGGGCGTATTTCTCGGTCTCGGCGATGCGCAGCTGGGTCTTGCCGTTGTTGGCCAGGTATTCGCCGAGCACGTTGTGCAGGCTGCCGGCGGCGAAGGCGGCCGGGGCCGGGATGTTCACCGAGTACTGGGTCAGGCCGACGTAGCCGGCCAGTTTGGCCTGGCGCTTGCGGGCGAACTCCTTGAAGTCGTCCTCGACGAAGGGGCGGGTGATTTCCCGCGCGCGGTCGGCGCGAAAGTTCATGAACACCACGGCGTCGCCGTCTTCAACCTTCACCGCATCGCCGATGCTGGTGGCCTTGACGAACTCGTCGTTCTCGTCGCGGGCATAGGCGGCTTCCAGGCCTTCGACAGGCGTTGCGGCGTGGAACAGCGCTTCACCGTCGACGATAAGGTTGTAGGCGGCTTCGACGCGGTCCCAGCGGTTATCGCGGTCCATGGCGAAGTAGCGGCCGATGATGCTCGCGGTGCGGCCCTTGCCGAGACGCGCGAAGGTGGCGTCCATCAGCTCCAGCGAGGCCTTGGCACTGCGCGGAGGGGTGTCGCGGCCGTCGAGGAAGGCGTGCAGGTAGATCTTCTCGGCACCTTGCCGGGCGGCCAGTTCGGCCATGGCCACCAGATGGTCCTGGTGGCTGTGCACGCCGCCGTCGGAGAGCAGGCCCATGATGTGCACGGCCTTGCCGGCACTCACGGCCTTGTCCACGGCCGCACAGATGGTCGGGTTGCTGAAGAACTCGCCATCGCGGATGGCCTTGGTGACCCGGGTGAAATCCTGATACACCACGCGGCCGGCGCCGAGGTTCATGTGGCCGACTTCGGAGTTGCCCATCTGCCCGTCCGGCAGGCCGACGTCCATCCCTGAGCCGGAGATCAGGCCATTGGGCTGGTTGGCCAGCAGGCGGTCGAACACAGGCATCTTCGCCGAGTAGACCGCGTTGTATTCATGGCTATCGCTGTGGCCGAAACCGTCCAGGATAATCAGTACCAAAGGTTTAGGCGTGGTAGTCATGGATGCCACTCGTTGTTGTTGAGGGTCAGGGTCAAGGACGGGCATTTTAGGCCATTGGCGAGGGTCGCGAGCAACCGACTTTGCGCAGCGGCGCATTTGTCTGCCCGTGCTGGACGCAATTCATTGCACTGACAGTAGCAAGCGCTGCACAGTTCCATGATGACGACTGCCCGACGGGCTTTGGCCGGCCTTGGCGGCTGTGTATACTGGCCCACATTTTTACGCTCTGGAAGCCGCTGATGCTTGCTCACTTCATCGAATTTGCCACGAATCACTATCTGCTGGTCGGCGTTTTCGCCGTGTTGCTGGTGTTGCTGCTGGTCCTGGAAATGGGCAAGGGCGGTCGCAGCCTGAGCTCGCGCGAACTCACCGCGCTGGTCAACGCCGATCAAGGCGTGGTCATCGACATCCGCGCCAAGAAAGACTATTCCAGCGGGCATATCGTTGGCGCCTTGAACATCCCCCAGGAGAAAGTCGCCGAGCGCATGGGCGAGCTGGAGAAACACAAGGGCAAGACCTTGATCGTGGTCGACAGCATCGGCCAGCACTCGGGCACGACCTGCGCTGCGCTGATCAAGGCCGGCTTCACCGCCGCCAAGTTGTCAGGTGGTGTTTCCACCTGGCGCTCCGACAACCTTCCTTTGGTAAAGTGACATGTCTCGCGTCGTCGTCTACTCAAGTGACTGGTGCCCATACTGCATGCGCGCCAAGTCGCTGCTGGAAAGCAAGAACGTTGCCTTCGAGGAAATTCGCGTCGACGGCAAGCCTCAGCTTCGCGCTGAAATGTCCAGCAAGGCGGGCCGCACGTCGGTGCCGCAGATCTGGATCGGCGAGACTCACGTCGGTGGTTGCGACGACCTGTTTGCCCTGGAGCGCGCCGGCAAGCTCGACGCGCTGCTCAAGGCTTGAACCCTCTCTCTACGTCCCGCAAGTAAGTAAGGATCTGCAATGACTGATCAAGCTGCAAACGGCGCCGCCGCTGGCGACAACGAACCCCAATTCTCCCTGCAGCGTATCTACGTGCGCGACGTATCGTTCGAGGCCCCGAAGAGCCCGGCGATCTTCCGTCAGCAGTGGGAGCCGAGCGTTGCCCTGGACCTGAACACTCGCCAGAAGGCTCTGGAATCGGACTTCTTCGAAGTGGTGCTGACCCTGTCGGTCACCGTGAAGAACGGTGAAGAGGTTGCCTTCATCGCCGAAGTGCAGCAGGCCGGTATCTTCCTGATCAAGAATCTGGACGACGCTTCGATGAGCCACACCCTGGGTGCGTTCTGCCCGAACATTCTCTTCCCGTACGCGCGCGAAGCGCTGGACAGCCTGGTGACCCGTGGTTCGTTCCCGGCGCTGATGCTGGCCCCGGTCAACTTCGACGCCCTGTACGCGCAAGAGCTGCAGCGCATGCAGGAAGCCGGCGAGACGCCTACCGTTCAGTAAGCGCTGGTTGCTGCTGAAAAAAAACGCCCCTCGGGGCGTTTTTTTGTCCGCTCGCAGTAAGCGGATCCGACCGTAGGAGCGGGCTGGCCCGCGAAGTTCCGCTCAGGCAAACCCCTGCTGGCGCCAGGCCTCGTACACCGCCACTGCCACCGTATTCGAGAGATTCAGGCTGCGACTGCCCTCGCGCATCGGCAAACGCAGCTTGTGCTCGCCATCCAGCGCGTCCAGCACCTCGGCCGGCAGCCCACGGCTTTCCGGGCCAAACAGGAAGGCATCGCCCGGCTCGAATGCGGCATCATGAAACGGCCGCGAGCCCTTGGTGGTGAAGGCGAACAGGCGCGGCTGCCCCAGCGCCGCCAGGCAGCTGGCCAGGTCGCTGTGGCGTTGCAGGCTGGCGTACTCGTGGTAGTCCAGGCCGGCGCGGCGCAGGCGTTTATCGTCGAGCTCGAAGCCGATCGGCTCGATCAGGTGCAAATCGCAGCCGCTGTTGGCGCACAGCCTGATAATGTTGCCGGTATTAGGTGGTATTTCCGGTTGAAAAAGGATGACGTGAAACATGCACGGCTCCGAACTGAAGGACGGGCAGCATTCTACCCCCGATCCGAAGGAACGTTCGCAACTCTGGCCGCGGGTATTGGGCTCGATGGCAATCTTTGCGCTGATGGTCGGCATGATGATCGGCCGCCTGACCCTGCCCACTCCGGCGCAGCTCGAAGAGGTGCAGGCCGGGCCCGACCACCTGACGCTGTGGTTCAACCACGAGACGCAGCTGCACGGCGAACACGTCGATGGGGCGATTGCGATGCTGTTTGCCGCCGAGGGCAGTGCGCAGAATGGCCAGTTGCAGGTCAACGGCAAGTTCGTCAACTGGCGGGTGGCCCATAGCGACAGGGGATTGTTCCTGAGCGTGGTGGCGGCCCGGCCGTTGCACGGAGAGTGGAGCGGTGCGAAGGTTGACGGGCGCTGGCGTCTGGAGATCCTTCTCCGTGAGCAATAAAAGAGGGAATCCCCGGCCTGCCTGTACCAAGGTCCCCAAAAGGGTGGGAGCCTGTGCGGCGGTGGTGCCGCACGTCCCGGTGTAAAAGAGGGAATCCCCGGCCTGCCTGTACCAAGGTCCCCAAAAGGGTGGGAGTCTGTGTGGCGATGGTTGCCGCACGTCCCGGTGTAAAAGAGGGGAATCCCCGGCCTGCCTGTACCAAGGTCCCCGAAACGGGTGGGTGAGCATCTTGCTCATCCATGACTAGTACATTGCAGGGCGCGTGCCAGTTCTGCTTTTTTCTTGATTGCTGCGCTGGAGGCCCCGTAGTACAAGGGCTGCAGCGTTTGCGAGAACGACTGGTGCGGTCTTCTGAATGATTTCGAATCGATTCAGCGCGCATTCAGGCGGTGCATGGAGTGGGTCTGGTGCACTAAGGCGGAGATATTTCTGCACGGGAGATCATGGTCAAATCGGCCTGGGCCTCTCGGGGGCTTTGCCCCCTCCCACCTTGGGATGCGGCTGGCTTGCACAAAAAAAAGCCCGCGAAGCAGTCGCGGGCTTTTTCAACCAGGCATCAGCTCAGGCGTCGTCGCTTTCATCCTCATCGCCGCCGTCGACCTTCATGCCCAGCTCCTTGATCTTGCGGGTCAAGGTGTTGCGGCCCCAGCCCAGCAGCACGGCGGCGTCGCGACGGCGGCCGGCGGTGTGCTTGAGGGCGGTCTCGATCATGATCCGCTCGAAGCTCGGCACCGCGCTGTCGAGCAGGCTCGATTGGCCGCGGGCCAGGGCCTGGTCGGCCCACTGGCGCAGGGCCTGTTCCCAGTTGGTGACCGGCGCGGAGTCCTGCGGCAGGCTCAACAGCTCCGGCGGCAGGTCGCTGATGTGCACTTCGCGGCCCGAGGCCATTACCGTGATCCAGCGGCAGGTGTTCTCCAGCTGGCGCACGTTGCCCGGCCACGGCAGGTTTTTCAGGTACTCCTCGGTCTCGCTCTTGAGCAGCTTGGGCTCAACGGCCAGCTCCTGGGCTGCGCGGCTGAGGAAGTGCCGGGCGAGGGTCGGAATGTCCTCGCGGCGGTCGGACATGCGCGGGATGTGGATGCGGATGACGTTGAGGCGGTGGAACAAGTCCTCGCGGAATTTGCCGGCATGCACCAGGGTTTCCAGGTTCTGGTGGGTCGCGGCGATGATGCGCACGTCGACCTTGACCGGGGTGTGGCCACCGACCCGGTAGAACTCGCCGTCGGCCAGCACGCGCAACAGGCGGGTCTGGGTGTCGGCCGGCATGTCGCCGATCTCGTCGAGGAACAGCGTGCCGCCGTCAGCCTGTTCGAAGCGTCCGCGGCGCAGGTTGGCAGCGCCCGTGAAGGCGCCTTTCTCATGGCCGAACAGCTCGGATTCCATCAGGTCCTTGGGAATCGCCGCCATGTTCAGGGCAATGAACGGCGAAGCCGCGCGCGGACTGTGACGGTGCAAGGCGTGGGCGACCAGCTCTTTACCGGTACCCGACTCACCGTTGATCAACACGGTGATATTGGAGTGGCTGAGGCGGCCGATGGCGCGGAACACCTCCTGCATGGCCGGCGCTTCGCCAATGATTTCCGGGGTGCGGGTCAGTGCCGGCACTTCGTGCAGGCCTTGCTGTTCCTGGGCGTGCTGGTTGGCGCGCTTGACCAGCGACACCGCCTCGTCGACATCGAACGGCTTGGGCAGGTACTCGAACGCACCGCCCTGGTAGGACGCCACGGCGCTGTCCAGGTCCGAGTGCGCGGTCATGATGATCACCGGCAGGCGCGGGTGCTGTTCGCGAATGCGCGCCAGCAGGTCCAGGCCACTGGCCCCGGGCATGCGGATGTCGGAGATGATCACGTCAGGCTGCTGGCGGGCGAGGCGGCTCATCACCCCGTCGGCGCTGTCGAAGCTTTGCGTGGTCATGCCTTCCTGTTGCAGCGCCTTTTCCAGCACCCAACGGATGGAACGGTCGTCATCGACGATCCAGACAGTTTCACTACGGCTCATGACGAAGCGGCTCCTTGTTCCAGCGGCAGAAAGATCGAGAACGTGGTGTGGCCAGGATGGCTTTCACATTCGATCAGCCCCTGGTGCTGACTAATGATGTTCTGAGTGATGGCCAGCCCCAGGCCGGTGCCGTCCGGGCGCCCGCTGACCATGGGGTAGAAAATGGTTTCCTGCAGTTCGGCCGGGATGCCCGGGCCGTTGTCGGTGATCTCGATCTTGCTCACCAGGCGATGGCGCGTATGGCCGATGGTGAACTGGCGCATGGCCCGGGTGCGCAGGCTGATGCGGCCCAGGCGCAGCTCGTTCTGGCCACTGATGGCCTGCATGGCGTTGCGTACGATGTTGAGCACCGCCTGGATCATTTGTTCCCGGTCGATCAGCACGTCGGGAATGCTCGGGTCGTAATCGCGCACCAAAGTGATGCAGCCTTGGCTCTCTGCCTCGACCAGGCTGCAGACCCGCTCCAGCACCTCGTGGATGTTGGTCATGGCCAGCGACGGCAGCTTGTTGGAGCCGAGCATGCGGTCCACCAGGTTCCGCAGGCGGTCGGCTTCTTCGATGATGACATTGGTGTAGTCCTTGAGGCTTTCCTCGGGCAGCTCGCGCGCCAGCAGCTGCGCCGCACCGCGAATGCCGCCCAGCGGGTTCTTGATTTCATGGGCCAGGCCGCGCACCAGCATTTTGGTGGTTTCCTGCTTGGACAGCTGGGCCTCCTCCTTGGTGATGCGCAGCAGCCGGTCACGGGGGTGAACTTCGAGCAGCAGCAGGGTCTGGCCCTTGCTCAGAATCGGCGTGACGGCGTAGTCCACGGTCAAGGTCTGGCCCGTGAGCGCGGTCAGCATCGCCTCGCGCTTGGTGAATGGGTGGGCCTGCTCCACCGCCTGACGCAAGGAGTTGAGGGCTTCGACCGACTCGGTGAACAGCTCGCTGATGAACTGCCCATGGCTGCGCTGACCGCTGATTGCCAGCAGCATCTCCGCTGCGGGGTTCATGTACTCAAGGCGCAGTTCGGCGTTGAGCAGAATGGTGGCAGTGGTCAGGTTGTCGAGTAACAGTCGGTGCAGTGCATCACTGATGGTCATTAGGATGTCGTTGACCTCTTTTGGCACATTGCAGCCTCGGAAGCCTCCGAGCCGCGCGCGTCGATAATTGCTGATGCACTTAAAATGCAAAAACCAAACCAAGGCTCCGAAAAGAAGCGCGAATACTCGGGCGGGGCGCAAAGACTGCCCATTCCACGAGCCCCGAGGGCGGTGACCGGTCAAATCGCCCAGAGAGTGGGCAAGCATGGCGCGCGCCTCGTTCAGCTTTGCACCAAACTGGAGCGCATGGCCAGCGTCACCTGTCGCGCCAGGCCAATCAGCTGTCGGCGGGCTTGTCGGCCAGCGGGCATTCCGGGCGCACCCCATAGTCCGCAGTCTGGCAGGGGTGCACGCGGCGCTTCTGCGACAGCGAGATGCGCTGCATGAAGAATGACTGGGTGGGGGTGCGTTCGATGACATGGCCGCGGTCGTCGATGATCTCGGCGGCCAGCTTGTGCTCGCCGCGGTCGACGTTCTGGATCGAGAACACCGGGCCCTGGCTGGGGTCGCCCACCGGGTTCTCGTCCATCAGCAGGCGGTAGTAGTTGCCCTCGGCCAGCGCCGGGTCGCTGGCCAGGGTGACCACCAGTGCGCCGTCGTCCTGCTCCACCCCTGCGTCGGGCAGCGGCACCAGGATCCGCAGCATCTGGTAGCGAGTGACCATGGCCGGTGCCGGCGTGGCCGCAGGTTTGGCTGCGCGGTGGCTCGGCGCGGCCGGGGAGCTGACCCGGTTGGTCGGGGCCAGGTCGACACGTTTGGCGCCCGGCCGCGGCTGGTCGGTGAACACCGTATTGCCGTCGGCGTCCTTGTAGGTATACACCTGGGCGGCGCAGGGGAAGGTGGCAAGCAGGCAGATCAGGCTCAGCAGGAACGGTGCGGCTGCCTTCACTGATGGGCTCGCTGTATGGTGAATTCGACGTCACCGCTTTGCTGGATGACCTGGTCGCCGTCCACCACCTGCACGGCCATGGAATGGTCGCCGCGGTCGAGGTTTTCCAGTTTCAGGCCTTTGGTCTGGTTGGTCGGCTCGCCGTACACCTCGCCGTCCAGTACCAGGCGTACCAGGCGTGTACCGCTCAAGGCCGGGGCGATGTCCACGCCCACGGTGATGTTGCCGTTGTTGGCGCGCAGGGCATCGGCCGTGGGCAGGTCGGTCAGCGCCAGGCGCTGGTAGGGCAGGGCCTTGCCGCCAGGCGCCACGGGAGTGCTGGGGCCGGTCCTGGGCGAATTGCGATCAGCGCCTGCGGCAGGCTTGGCCGGCGTACCGCCCGGTGCCGGCGCCGCCGCGTCGTCGGCGGCCGGGGTCTGCACGTTGGGCAGCGGCTGCAGGTCGATCGGCTCGGCCTTGGTATCGTTCGGCGGCTGACTGCTGAAAGCGGTGTGGCCGTTGGCGTCGGTGTACTTGTAGATCTGCGCCGAGGCGGGCACGGCAAACAGCAGAGCGATAAGAAGGAACAATGGGCGCATGGACGGCTTACCTGGATCGTTTGAAGTGGCCGCGCCCTGGACAGGGATTCCAACCCCGCGGCCGACCTTGCTCAGCATAGAACATCTGGCCCGCGCAGGCTCGTTAAGCTTTGGCACCGCACAGTGGCGCGGTTGCCCGGGTCAGGGCCAGGTAGCGCAGCGGATCCTGGGTGGCCTGGCGGTTGGCAGCCGCCAGCCACACCGGGCACAGCGCCTGCTGACGGTAGGGGGCGAAGTCGGCGAGCTCCTTGAGCAGGGCCTTCTGCAGTTCGTCGAGTTTCGGCCGGATCTCGCCGGCCAGGTCCGGCCGCGGCGAATCCGGCGCCTTGCCTTGCAGGTGCCATTCGGCCAGGCGCGCGTACTGCACCAGCTTGTTGGCTTCGATCTGCGCACTGAAGAACGGCTCGACCAGCTCGGCCGGAACCTTGAAGTTGTTGGCCATGATGGTTGCGCCGACGATCACGTCGTGTTCGCGCGGACGATCCTCGACGGCCTTGCCGCTGTCCCACTTGCTCAGGGCGACCTGGTCGGCGACGGCCAGGCGCTGCTGGATGCTGGCCAGCAAGGGGGCCAGGGCGGCAGGGGCGGGTGTGGGGGCGGCGAAGGCGCTGGTGCTGAGCAGGAGCAGGATGGCAGCGAGGGGTTTGATCATGGGCAGGCTCATCTTCGGTGAAGAACGGCAGTTTGCATAAATTACCGATGGGCTGCCACGGTGGTTTGTTTCAGAGCAAAAGATCGGGGGCTTTGCCCCCTCCCACGGTCGAGGTGGGAGGGGGCAAAGCCCCCGGTTTTTTGATCTGCCCCGGGCATGAAAAAAGCCTCCCGAAGGAGGCCTTTTCATGCGTCAAGGTCAATCAAGCTGGATCAGACGCTGTAGTACAGGTCGTATTCCAGTGGGTGTACGAAGGTCCGTACCTTGATTTCTTCTTCGCTTTTCAGCTCGATGTAGGCATCGATGAAGTCGTCGCTGAAAACGCCGCCCTTGGTCAGGAACGCACGGCCCTTGTCCAGCTCTTCCAGGGCTTCTTTCAGGCTGCCGCAAACCTGCGGGATCTCTTTGGCCTCTTCAGGCGGCAGATCGTACAGGTTCTTGTCGGCCGCATCGCCAGGGTGAATCTTGTTCTGGATGCCGTCCAGGCCGGCCATCAGCAGCGCCGAGAAAGCCAGGTACGGGTTGGCAGCCGGGTCCGGGAAGCGTGCTTCGATACGACGGCCTTTAGGGCTGGAGACGTAAGGAATACGGATCGAGGCGGAACGGTTGCGCGCCGAGTAGGCCAGCATCACTGGAGCTTCGAAACCTGGTACCAGACGCTTGTAGGAGTTGGTGGCCGGGTTGGTGAAGCCGTTCAGTGCCTTGCCGTGCTTGATGATGCCGCCGATGAAGTACAGGGCGGTGTCGGACAGGCCGGCATAGCCTTCGCCCGCGAAGGTGTTCTTGCCATCCTTGGAGATGGACATGTGCACGTGCATACCCGAGCCGTTGTCACCGTACAGTGGCTTAGGCATGAAGGTAGCGGTGCGGCCGTAGGCATCGGCCACGTTGTGCACGATGTATTTCAGGGTTTGAACTTCGTCGGCCTTCTTCACCAGGGTGTTGAACTTGACGCCGATTTCGTTCTGGCCGGCAGTCGCCACTTCGTGGTGGTGAACTTCGACGGTCTGACCCATTTCTTCCAGTGCGTTGCACATGGCAGTACGGATTTCGTGGTCGTGGTCGACCGGTGGTACTGGGAAGTAGCCGCCCTTGACGCCTGGACGGTGGCCTTTGTTGCCGCCGTCGACGTCCTGGTCGGTCATCCAGGAAGCTTGTTCGGAGAAGATCTTGAACATCGAGCCGGAAATGTCCGACTTGAACTTCACTTCGTCGAAGATGAAGAATTCAGGCTCTGGACCTACGAATACGGTGTCGCCGATGCCGGTCGACTTCAGGTATTCCTCGGCGCGGTGAGCGATGGCGCGCGGGTCGCGATCGTAGCCCTGCATGGTCGAAGGCTCGATGATGTCGCAAACCAGGATCAGCGTCGGCTCTTCGGTGAACGGGTCCAGCACGGCGGTTTCGTCGTCTGGCAGCAGAATCATGTCGGAGGCTTCGATGCCTTTCCAGCCGGCGATGGAGGAACCGTCGAACATCTTGCCGACTTCAAAGAAATCCTCGTCCAGGGCGTCGCGCGCTGGCATGGTGACGTGCTGCTGCTTGCCTTTGGTGTCAGTGAAGCGCAGATCAATCCACTTTACGTCATGATCTTTGATGAGTTGAACCGACTTCGACATAGTGTCCTCCGGGTGGATTGGGGCCTTGTTATGGATAGCCCCGTAATGAGTGATGCCGGGCGCGAGTCTCGTCCAAGGCAACCTGCCTCACAAGGGAGCAATTTGCATGCCAGTGCCCCGAGATGGGTTTGGCGCCGCAAATGGGCGCTCTCAGGGCGTTTCAGCGGTTTTCCCGGCGATTGCTAGCACCTTCTTGGGGCGGGAAAATTCCTGGGCGCACCAAATAGAGGCGTGATTGACCGGTCGTACGATAGTTGATTAAACCTTGAGCAATTTCCGCTATAATCCCGCCCCCACTTTTTCAGCTGGCATCTCGCGCGCGGTTTTCAACCTATTCACATGAAATTAATCGTCAAAGTCTTCCCCGAGATCACTATCAAGAGCCCGCCGGTGCGCAAGCGCTTCATCAAGCAGCTCGCCCGCAACATCCGCACGGTTGTCCGCGATCTGGACCCGCAGCTGGTGGTGAGCGGCGTGTGGGACAATCTCGAGGTCCAGACCCGTGTCGAAGATGCCAAGGTGCTGCGCGAACTCACCGAACGGCTGAGCTGCATTCCGGGTATCACCCACTTCCTGCAGGTGGACGAGTACCCGCTGGGCGACCTCGACGACATCCTCGCCAAGTGCCAGCTGCATTTCGGCGAACAACTGCCGGGCAAGGTCTTCGCCGTGCGCTGCAAGCGCGCCGGCCGCCACACCTTCAGTTCCATGGATGTCGAGCGCTATGTCGGCAGCCAGTTGCGCCAGCGCTGCGGCGCCGCCGGCATCGACCTGAAGAAGCCCGAAGTCGAAGTACGCATGGAGATCCGCGACCAGCGCCTGTTCATCATCCACAGCCAGCACGCGGGCCTGGGCGGTTATCCGCTGGGTGCACTGGAACAGACCCTGGTGCTGATGTCCGGCGGTTTCGATTCCACCGTGGCTGCCTACCAGATGATGCGCCGCGGCCTGATGACCCACTTCTGCTTCTTCAACCTGGGCGGCAAGGCCCATGAGCTGGGGGTGATGGAAGTCGCCCACTACCTGTGGAAGAAGTTCGGCAGCTCCCAGCGCGTGCTGTTCATCAGCGTGCCATTCGAGGAAGTCGTCGGAGAAATCCTCGGCAAGGTCGACAACAGTCACATGGGCGTCATACTCAAGCGTATGATGTTGCGCGCGGCAACGCAGATGGCCGACCGCCTGCAGATCGACGCGCTGGTCACCGGCGAAGCGATTTCCCAGGTGTCCAGCCAGACCCTGCCGAACCTGTCGGTGATCGACTCGGCGACCGAGAAGCTGGTCTTGCGCCCGCTGCTGGCCAGCCACAAGCAGGACATCATCGACGAAGCCAACAGAATCGGCACCGCCGATTTTGCCAAGCACATGCCGGAATACTGCGGAGTGATCTCGGTGAACCCGACCACTCATGCGAAGTTGCCGCGAGTGCTGCATGAAGAGAAGAACTTCGACATGGCCGTCCTCCAGCGCGCCCTCGAGCAGGCTCGCCTGATCTCGATCGACGAAGTGATCAACGAGCTGGGGCGCGACATCGAGATCGAGGAGGTCAGCCAGGTGCTGGCCGGCCAGGTGGTCGTCGACATCCGCCACCCGCACGCGCAGGAAGACGAGCCACTCGAGCTCGACGGCATCGAAGTCAAGGCGCTGCCTTTTTATGCCCTGAACAACCGCTTCAAGGAACTGGATGAGACTCGCCAGTACCTGCTGTATTGCGACAAAGGCGTGATGAGTCGCCTGCATGCCCACCATTTGCTCAGTGAGGGGCATGCCAATGTGCGCGTTTATCGACCGAGCTAAGAGCCCGGGGCTGTATGCCTGTGGCCTGCGTCACCGGCCCCCCGACGTTGCCGTCAAGCTGTAACGGCAAGGCCTGACTCTACTGTAATTGCTGCCACGACCTGTCAGCACACCGAATCCTCTGATCGAGATACACAAGTGATCGAAAATCTACGCAACATCGCCATCATTGCTCACGTTGACCATGGCAAAACCACTCTGGTCGACAAGCTGCTGCGTCAATCCGGCACCCTGGAGCGCAACGAGCTCAACGACGAGCGCGTGATGGACTCCAACGACCAGGAAAAAGAGCGCGGCATTACCATCCTGGCCAAGAACACCGCCATCAACTGGAACGGCTACCACATCAACATCGTCGACACCCCCGGCCACGCCGACTTCGGCGGTGAAGTAGAGCGCGTGATGTCGATGGTCGACTCCGTGCTGCTGCTGGTCGACGCGCAAGATGGCCCGATGCCACAGACCCGTTTCGTGACCAAGAAGGCTTTCGAAGCCGGCCTGCGTCCGATCGTCTGCATCAACAAGGTCGACCGTCCAGGCGCGCGTCCTGACTGGGTGCTGGACCAGATCTTCGATCTGTTCGACAACCTCGGTGCCACCGAAGAACAGCTGGACTTCAAAGTCGTCTACGCCTCGGCCCTGAACGGCATCGCCGGTCTGGACCACACCGACATGGCCGAAGACATGACCCCGCTGTACCAGTCGATCGTCGACAACGTACCTGCGCCGGCTGTCGACCGTGACGGTCCGTTCCAGATGCAGATCTCGGCACTGGACTACAACAGCTTCCTCGGCGTCATCGGCGTTGGCCGTATCGCCCGTGGTCGCGTCAAGCCGAACACCCCAGTGGTCGCCATCGGCGCCGACGGCAAGAAGCGCAACGGTCGTATCCTCAAGCTGATGGGTCACCACGGCCTGCACCGTATCGACGTGGAAGAAGCCGCCGCTGGCGACATCGTCTGCATCAGCGGTATGGACTCGCTGTTCATCTCCGACACCCTGTGCCACCCGGACGCGGTAGAAGCGATGAAGCCGCTGACCGTCGACGAGCCGACCGTTTCCATGACCTTCCAGGTCAACGACTCGCCTTTCTGCGGTAAAGAAGGCAAGTTCGTGACCTCGCGCAACATCAAGGAGCGTCTGGACAAGGAGCTGCTGTACAACGTGGCACTGCGCGTTGAGGAAGGCGACTCGGCCGACAAGTTCAAGGTCTCGGGCCGTGGCGAACTGCACCTTTCGGTACTGATCGAAACCATGCGTCGCGAAGGCTTCGAAATGGGTGTAGGCCGTCCGGAAGTGATCATCCGTCAGGTTGACGGCGTCAAGCAGGAACCGTTCGAAAACGTCACCATCGACACCCCGGAAGAATCCCAGGGCAAGGTCATGGAAGAGATGGGTCTGCGTAAGGGCGACCTGACCAACATGGTGCCGGATGGCAAGGGCCGTGTTCGTCTGGAATACAACATCCCTGCTCGCGGTCTGATCGGTTTCCGTAACCAGTTCCTGACCCTGACCAACGGTGCTGGCATCCTGACCTCGATCTTCGATCGCTACGACACCATGAAGTCCGGCGACATGTCCGGCCGGCAGAACGGCGTACTGGTTTCGGTCGAAACCGGCAAGGCGCTGACCTACTCGCTGGAAACCCTGCAGGCGCGCGGCAAGCTGTTCGTCGAGCACGGCCAGGAGATCTACAACGGTCAGATCGTCGGCCTGAACAGCCGCGACAACGACATGGGCGTGAACCCAACCAAAGGCAAGAAGCTCGACAACATGCGCGCTTCGGGCAAGGACGAAACCATCGCCCTGGTTCCGCCGGTTCGTTTCACCCTGGAACAGGCTCTGGAATTCATCCAGGATGACGAGCTGTGCGAAGTGACGCCTAAGTCGATTCGTCTGCGCAAGAAGATCTTGGACGAAGGCGAGCGCACTCGCGCTGCCAAAAAGGCCAAGAACTGATTCGTTAGTTCCAGCAATATAAAAAGCCCTCCGAACCGCAAGGTTCGGGGGTTTTTTTATGCCCAAATTTCAGCAATCTGCTTTGCTTCAAATGTGGCTTTTGATCTGGCTTTTGATCCGGCTTTTGATCCGGCTTTTGATCCGGCTTTTGATCCGGCTTTTGATCTGGCTTTTGATGTGGCTTTTGATCTGGCTTTTGATCTTGATCTGCCGCGACTTCAGCAGGCCGACTGAAGCAGCGCGGGAGTGGTGGCGCGAGGCAGGAGCCGAGCGAGCGCCGCGCGGCCAGGGACGGCCGCTCGGCGCGTACGCCACGGAGCGATGCGTAAGGAGGGAACCCGTAACGTAGCGTAGCGAAGTGGAGGGCCAATGAATGGAGCGGAGGCCTTTTGCTTACTTTTGGGCCTTTCCAAAAGTGAGTCGCCGTAAGGGCGAAAAGGTGATTTAGCACCACTTTAGCAAATGGATTAGCTTAAAAATCAAAGGGTCGCTACTGCGATATCGAAGCTTATCCGGCATCTCCAACGCGGCTCAAGGCCCCTTTCGCCCTTACGGCGAGTCACTTTTGGAAAGGCCCAAAAGTAACCAAAAGGCCTCCGCTCCATTCATTGGCCCTACGCTTCGCTCCGGGTTCCCTCACTCCACATCGCTCCGTAGCGTACGCGCCGAGCGGCCGTCCCTGGCCGCGCGGCGCTCGCTCGGCTCCTGCCTCGCGCCACCACTCCCGCGCTGCTCCGTTCGGCCTGCTGAAGTCGCGGTAGATCAAGATCAAGATCAAGATCAAAAGCAGATCAAGATCAAGATCAAAAGCTACATCAAGATCAAGAGCCACATTTACAGCACAGCAGATCACCAGCGGGGAGGGGCTCTTAGGCCGTCTTCGGCTTGTACGCGCAATACCCCGGCCGCGGCCCGATCTTCGGATGATTCCGACAAGTATCCGGACGCTTGTCATAGATGGTGCACATCCGGCTCTTGCGATCCAGATAAAGGCAGTCATCGTTACTCATGCGCTGCAAGGTAAAGATCCCGGTCTTCTGGTTGAAGCGCTCGACGATCCCGTCCTTCTGCAAACGCTTGGCAATGTTCTTCGGTGGCTCACCCATCTCGAATTCATCGACCACGCCAATCCGGATCAAGTCCTTGATCTTCACTTCCACCGGCAAGGTGCAGCAGCTGGAAATGCACGCGCCGCACATCGGCGCGCTGTATTTTTGCCAGGTGTCGAGGCGGTCCAGCTCGGCGGCGGCAATCAGGGAGGGTCTCATCATGGTCGGCATCTATCGCGGTAGGGGAGCAGCAGGCGCGCGATCATACCGGGGTTGGTGAATTTGTGAACAACCATTTGCCGGATAGCGCCGGTTTAAGCCCTTCGAGGCATAAAAGGTCGAACCCGGGCCCCCACCTCCTGTCAGACCGTCTAGGCTCTGATAAATCGAATTCCCAAAACCGCAATCTTCCCCCCGAGGACGTCCGAATGTCTCAGGAACCGCTTGTCCGTGATGCCGAGGTGGCCGATTTTCGTGCCGCTGTCCTGGCCAAACTCACATACGCGGTGGGCAAAGACCCCGACCACGCCTTCGACCATGACTGGTTCGAGGCTATCGCGCTGGCTGCTCGCGACCACATGGTCGAACACTGGATGGACCACACCCGGCAGATCTACCGCAAGGGTCAAAAGCGCGTCTACTACCTCTCCCTGGAATTTCTCATCGGCCGGCTGCTGTACGACAGCCTGAGCAACCTGGGCCTGCTCGACATCGCCCGCGAGGCGCTGACCGACCTGGGCGTGGACCTGGAACGCATCCGCCTGCTGGAGCCCGATGCCGCGCTCGGCAACGGCGGCCTTGGCCGGCTGGCGGCGTGCTTCATGGAAAGCATGTCGACCCTTGGTGTCGCTGCGCATGGCTACGGTATCCGTTACGAACACGGGCTGTTCCGCCAGGCCATCGTTGACGGCTGGCAGCAGGAGCAGACCGAGAACTGGCTGGATTTCGGCAACCCCTGGGAGTTCGAGCGCCCCGAGGTGATATACCCGATCAGCTTCGGCGGTCATGTCGAAACCGTGCACACCGACGGCGAGCCCAAGCAGGTCTGGTGGCCGGCCGAGACCGTGCGCGCGGTGGCCTATGACACCCCGGTGGTGGGCTGGCGTGGCTCCAGCGTCAACACCCTGCGCCTGTGGCGTGCCCGGGCGCTGGAAGAGCTGCACCTGGAGCGCTTCAACGCCGGTGACCACCTCGGCGCCGTGGCCGAAGTGGCCCGCGCCGAGAGCATCTCGCGCGTCCTGTACCCGGCCGACAGCACCGAAGCCGGCCAGGAACTGCGCCTGCGCCAGGAATACTTCTTCGTTTCGGCGTCCTTGCAGGATTTGCTGCGTCGCCACCTGAACATGAATGACACCCTGCTCAACCTGGCCGACAAGGCCGCGATCCAGCTCAACGATACGCACCCCTCGATCGCCGTGCCCGAGCTGATGCGCCTGCTGGTCGACACCCATGGCATCGCCTGGGACACCGCCTGGCAGATCACCGTCGGCACCCTGTCATACACCAACCACACCTTGCTGCCCGAGGCCCTGGAAACCTGGCCGGTGGGCCTGATGGAACGCATGCTGCCGCGGCACATGCAGATCATCTACCTGATCAACGCCTACCACATCGATTCGCTGCGCGCCCAGGGCAAGGACGACTTCGACCTGCTGCGCGCGGTGTCGCTGATCGAGGAAGACAACGGCCGCCGTGTGCGCATGGGCAACCTGGCGTTTCTCGGTTCGCACAGCGTCAACGGCGTATCCGGGCTGCACACCCAGCTGATGCGCAAGACCGTGTTCAAGGAACTGCACAAGCTCTACCCGGACCGCATCAACAACAAGACCAACGGCATTACCTTCCGCCGCTGGCTGTACCAGGCCAACCCGCAGCTGACCGCGATGCTGATGGAGGCGCTGGGCGACGACGTGCTGGACAATCCGGAAGGGCGCCTTAAAGACCTCGAACCCTTCGCCGACAAGCCCGAGTTTCGCCAGGCCTTTGCCGCGCAGCGCCTGCACAGCAAGAAGGCGCTGGCCAAGATCATCCAGGATCGCCTGGGCATCACGGTCAACCCCGAGGCGCTGTTCGACGTGCAGGTCAAGCGCATCCACGAGTACAAGCGCCAGCTGCTCAACCTGCTGCACACCGTGGCGCTGTACCAGGCCATGCGCGCCGACCCGAGCACCAACTGGGTGCCGCGGGTGAAGATCTTCTCCGGCAAGGCGGCGGCCAGCTACCACCAGGCCAAGCTGATCATCAAGCTGGCCAACGACATCGCCCGTACGGTCAACAACGACCCGACCCTGCGCGGCATGCTCAAGGTGGTGTTCCTGCCCAACTACAACGTCAGCCTGGCCGAGAGCATCATTCCGGCGGCCGACCTCTCGGAGCAGATTTCCACTGCCGGCTACGAGGCCTCGGGCACCAGCAACATGAAGTTCGGCCTCAACGGTGCGCTGACCATCGGCACCCTCGACGGCGCCAACGTCGAGATGCGCGACTACCTGGGCGAAGAGAACATGTTCATCTTCGGCCTGACCTCGCAGGAGGTGGAGGAGCGCAAGCGCACCGATGAATTCAACGCCCACGCCGAAGTGGCCGCCTCGCATCGACTCAACGACGTGCTGCAGGCGATTCGCGGCGGGACCTTCTCGCCGGATGATCCGTCGCGCTACACCGGGCTGGTCGACGGATTGGTCGGCTATGACCGCTTCCACCTGTGCGCCGACTTCGACGCCTACTGGAACGCCCAGCGCAAGGTCGACGAGATGTGGCTCGACGGCGATAAATGGTGGCGTGCGGCGGTGCTCAACACCGCGCGCATGGGCTGGTTCTCCTCGGACCGGACCATCCGCGAGTACGCCGAAGAAATCTGGAAAGCCTTGGAATAGCGCCGATCAGCGGCGTGATTCCGTACTGGCAGATCGATATACTGGAGCCTGAGCTCTCAGGGATATCGATCATGCCGGCGAGGAGTAACGTCTAGTGATCAGGTCGCAATGCACATCCAGAGCCTGGCGAGTCGCCGTGCTGGCGCTGTGTTCGCTGCTGTCGAGCGCGGCGCTGGCCGAAGGCAGTGCCCCGCGCCCGGCGGATTTCGCCCGGCAATGGCCACTGGCTGCCGAAGGCGCCGGGCCTTGGTACCACCTCGATCTACCCCTGAGCGCGCAACTGCTGGCGCATCAGGCCGATCTCGGCGACCTGCGCGTGTTCGATGCCGCAGGCCAGCCACAACCCTATTTCATCGCGCGTCCCACTGCCGCCCACGCCTATGGCGAAGCCCAGGCTGGGGTCAAGTGGTTCCCCTTGTACGACGCCGCCGAAGCTAGCCGGCGGGTGCCTGATGTGCGCGTGCAGCTGGCTGGCAATGGCAGCGTCAGCGACGTGCAGCCCAATGAGGAACTGGAAGCGGGCGAAGAGATCCTGCGCGGCTGGCTGCTCGATACCAGCGCCATCAAGGCGCCACTCATTCACCTGAATTTCGACTGGACCAGCGAGCGTGAAGGTTTCCAGCATTTCAGCATCGAGGCCAGCGATGACCTCAAGCAATGGCAACCCTGGGGCGATGGCCAGGTCGGGCGATTCTCCTTTGCCGACGAGCGCATCGAGCAGCACGACGTCGACCTCGCCGCGCGCCCGGCGCGCTACCTGCGCCTGCTGTGGAAAAGCCCGCAGGCAGCGCCCATCCTCACCTCGGTGCAGGTCACCAGTGACATCTCCAATGCCGCCGCCATGCCGCTGACCTGGTCGGAGCCGGTGGCCGGGCGCAGCGACAAGCCCAACGAATACATCTGGCAACTGCCGGCGGCGCTGGCGGTGGAGCGCATCAAGGTGCTGGTGGAGCAGTCCAACAGCCTGGCACCGGTGGCGGTGTATGGTCGCAGCGAAGCCGGCGGCAGCTGGCAGCCGCTGCAGAACGGCCTGCTGTATCGGCTGGCGCAGAATGGCCAGGACTTCGTTCAGGATCAACTGGCGCTGCCAGGTCAGACCCTGCGCCAGATCATGCTGCAGGTGGACGACCGTGGTGGCGGCCTGGGCTCGGCCGTGCCGCGCCTGGAAGTGGCCACCCACGCCGTGCAGGTGCTGTTCAAGGGTGAAGGCAAGCCGCCGTTCACCCTGGCCCTGGGCAACAGCACCGTGCGCGGCGCCCCGGTGGCGCCGGTGGACGTCGGCGCGGCCGGGCAGGCGCACGTGGTGGTGGCCGCGCCGCTGAAACCCGCTGCGCCCCTGCCGGCAGCCGCGGCCGTGGCACCGGCGCCTGCCAGCGCTGCGCCGGCCGCCGGCCTGCCCGGGTGGGCGCACGCGGCGTTGTGGGCGGGGCTGGTGGTGGCTGCCTTGCTACTGGTGGCGATGGCCTGGAGCCTGGGCCGGGCCCGTTCGGCGCGGCCGCGCTGAACTCTTGGCCAGCCGCACCGGTCCTATCGGCGGCTGCCATGACATTCATCGGACACACGACCCTGGTACCCTGCTTGCGTAGTGGCGCTATGCTTTGGTCTTTGACTCGTCAGCTATCCGCCCAGTCTGTAGACTGCGCGGGTTTTCCCTCCCCCTCTTGTATCCGGAGTCGCCCATGTCCCGCGTTACCCTGAGTCGCTATTTGATCGAGCAGACCCGCAGCAACAACACGCCTGCCGATCTGCGCTTCCTCATCGAAGTGGTGGCGCGCGCTTGCAAAGAGATCAGCCACGCTGTGTCCAAAGGCGCCCTGGGCGGCGTGCTAGGCAGCATGGGCACCGAGAACGTGCAGGGCGAAGTGCAGAAGAAGCTGGACGTCATGTCCAACGACATCCTGCTGGAAGCCAACGAGTGGGGCGGCACCCTGGCCGGCATGGCGTCCGAAGAAATGGACAACGCCTACCAGATCCCCGGCAAGTACCCCAAAGGCGCCTACCTGCTGGTATTCGACCCGCTGGACGGCTCGTCGAACATCGACATCAACGCCCCGGTCGGCACCATCTTCTCGGTGCTGCGTTGCCCCAACGAATACCTGACCCAGAACGAGCCGCTCAACGAGAAGGCCTTCCTGCAGCCAGGCACCGAGCAGGTCGCTGCCGGTTATGCTATCTACGGCCCGCAGACCATGCTGGTGCTGACCCTCGGCAACGGCGTGCGCGGCTTCACCCTGGACCGCGAAATGGGCAGTTTCGTGCTGACCCACGAAGACATCTCGATTCCAGCCAGCACCCAGGAATTCGCCGTCAACATGTCCAACCAGCGCCACTGGGAAGAACCGGTGAAGCGCTATGTCGACGAGCTGATGGCCGGCAAGGAAGGCCCGCTGAAGAAAGACTTCAACATGCGCTGGGTGGCGGCGATGGTGGCCGACGTGCACCGTATCCTGACCCGCGGCGGGCTGTTCATGTACCCGCGCGACGGTCGCGATCCATCCAAGCCGGGCAAGCTGCGCCTGATGTACGAAGCCAACCCGATGTCGTTCCTGGTGGAACAGGCCGGCGGCAAGTCCACCGACGGCCACCAGCGCATCCTCGACATCCAGCCCGAAGGCCTGCACCAGCGCGTGGCGGTGTTCCTGGGTTCCAAGGAAGAGGTTGATCGCGTGACGGGCTATCACCAGTAAGATCTTGCGGGCTGGCCCGGAAATGCTCGGGGGCTCTGCCCCCTCCCACATCGACCGTGGGAGGGGGCAGAGCCCCCGAGCTTTTTTTAGAGGCCTGGAATCAGATCCGGAAGCTGCCCACCAAGCCCTTCAACCGCCCGACCTGCTGCTCAAGGTCGGCGCAGGCGCGCAAGGTCGCCTGCAGGTTTTCCACGCCTTCCTGATTCAGCGTATTGATCTCGGTGATGTCGACGTTGATCGACTCCACCACCGAGGTCTGTTCTTCCGTGGCGGTGGCCACCGACTGGTTCATGCCGTCGATCTCGCCGATGCGCTGGGTCACGCCGCTCAGGCGCTCGCCGGCCTGGTTGGCGATGCCGACGCTGTGTTCGCTCTGGCTCTGGCTTTCGACCATGATGCCCACCGCCTGCTGGGCGCCGACCTGCAGCTGCTCGATGATCTTCTGCACCTGCTGGGCCGAGTCCTGGGTGCGATGGGCGAGGTTGCGCACCTCGTCGGCGACCACCGCGAAGCCGCGCCCGGCCTCGCCGGCACGGGCCGCTTCGATGGCCGCGTTGAGCGCCAGCAGGTTGGTCTGCTGGGAAATGCTGGTGATCACTTCGAGAATCTGCCCGATGTTCACCGTGTTGGCGTTCAGTTCCTCGATGTTGGCGCACGAGTCGCTGATCTTGCGTGACAACTGGCCCATCACCTCGATGGTCTGGTTGACCACCTGCTGGCCTTCCTCGGCCTGGCTGCGCGCATCGCTGGAGTGCTGCGAGGCCAGCGCGGCGTTCTGGGCGATTTCCTGGGCGGCGGCGCCCAATTGGTTGATGGCCGCAGCCACGCTGCTGGTGCGGCTGGCCTGCTGGTCGGAGTTGATCATCGACGAGTTGGAGGCGGCGACCACACGCAGCGCCACCTCGTTGACCTGGCCGCTGGTGGACGCCACCTCGCGAATCGATTCGTGGATACGCTCGACGAAGCGGTTGAAGGACATGCCCAGGGTGCCGAACTCGTCCTGGCCGTGGATCTCCAGGCGCCGGGTCAGGTCGCCTTCGCCTTCGGCGATGTCGCGCATGGCGCGGCCCATCACATGCAGCGGCTCCATCAGCAGGCGGATCAGCAGGCCGAGCAGGGCGATGATCACCACCACGGCGATGACCGTGGCCACGGCAGCCGAGGTGCGGAACTCGCCAAGCATGGCGAAGGCGGCGTCCTGGTCGAGCACCAGCGCCACATACCAGTCGGCCGAAGGCACGCCGTCGACGTGGGTGAAGGTGATGAACTGGCGCTTGCCGTCGACCTGCACTTCACGCAGGCCGCTGCCGATGCTCGGTGCCCCGCCCGGATAGGCGTCGTTCAGGGTCTTGAGTTGCAGGGCGCTGGTGGGGTGGACGAGGATCTTGCCCTCGCGGCTGACCAGGAAGGCAAGGCCATGGCCGCCGAAGTTCAGCGAGTTGATGGTCGCGCTGATGCTCGACAGGTCGATGTCGGCACCGGCCACGCCGATGAACTGGCCGTCATGGCGCACCGGGCTGGCCACGGTCACCACCAGCTTGCCGGAGGAGGCTGCGACATAGGGTTCGGTGACGATGGTCTGCTGCGCGGCATTGGCCGCCTTGAACCAGCCGCGGGCGCGCGGGTCGTAGTCGGCTGGGCGGTTGCCCGCTGGCACCGAGAACATCACGCCGTCCTGGCCGCCAAAATAGGTCAGCTGGAAGTTGCCGGTATAGGCCGGCAGGCCGACGTCGCGCGGCAGGTTGGCGTTGCCGTCGGCACCCACCTGCTGGGCCAGCGACTCCAGCAGCTGGATACGACCGTCGAGCCAGGTCTGGATGTTGCGCGTGGTCAGGCTGCCGAGCTCGCGCATCGAGGCTTCGGTGCTGGCGCGCAGCGTCTCGCGCTGACGATAGTCGTTGAACAGGACGAAACAGGTGAACGCCACCGCGACGATCAAGGCGGCGGCGAGCAGAATCTTGTGGCTGAATTTCAGGTTCTTGGTCATTTAGAGCATCGTTCTGCGAAGGACTTGTTCTTGGAGGGCGTGCAATCTGCCAGAAGCCGGGCTGGAGCGCCAACCTGTGTCGGCAGCCGCAGGCAAATGCTTAGCCGCAGCGGGCGCGCAGCTGACAGGTGGTTGCGAGGCAGGTGCAGGGTGTTCGCGGGGTGGTTGCGGGCCATCGGGTTGAACCCCCCGCGCGAATGATCTTCTAACCTGCATTGTGCGCCTTGCGCGCCTGCCCTTAATTGCTCTGCCAAGGATCGTTGCTTATGCGTAAATCCACGATTGCCCTGCTGACCGTTGCCGCCGGTGGCTTGTTGCTGGCCGCGTGCGCCACCCGCCACAGCGGCGAGCTGGAGCCGCCCAACACCGTTGGCCAGGTCGACCTCCAGCGTTACCAGGGCACCTGGTACGAGCTGGCGCGACTGCCGATGTTCTTCCAGCGCAATTGCGCGCAGTCCGAGGCCCACTACGGGCTCAAGCCCGACGGCAATGTGGCCGTGCTCAACCGCTGCCGCAAGGCCGATGGCCAGTGGGACGAGATCACGGGCACCGCTTCGCCGCAGGTGCCGGGCAAGACCGACAAGCTCTGGGTGCGGTTCGACAACTGGTTCTCGCGCCTGCTGCCGGGCGTGGCCAAGGGCGCGTACTGGGTGCTGTACATTGACCGCGACTACAACGTCGCCGTAGTCGGCAACCCTGACCGCAAATACCTGTGGCTGCTGTCGCGCACGCCCAAGGTCACCCGCGAAGTGCGCGAGGAGCTGCTGGCCAAGGCTCGGCAGCAAGGCTACGACACCAGCCGCCTGATCTGGCGGGCCGAGGACGAGCAGATCAAGACGTTGCGCTAAGGTTGTGGTTCATCGGCTCGGGAGCACAGCCCCCGAGCTTTCAGCCCAGCATCTCGCGCAACACCCGGGTAAACGCCGCCGCACTCTGCGCCTCGCCGGCATGCCGCCCCTCGACCACAACCCACTTGCCATTGACCATCACATCGCGCACCTGACGGTCGCCACCGGCAAACAGCCAGCGGTTGAGGATACCGTCGCCGCTGGCCGTGGCGATGTACGGGTCGCTGCCCTCCAGCACCAGCCAGTCGGCGCGCTGGCCGACCTCGAGCTTGCCGATCGGCTGGCCCAGCGCCTGGGCGCCACCGGCCAGGGCGGCGTCGAACAGGGTGCGCCCGACCATGGGTTGCTCGGCGCCATACAGGCGGTTGCGACGCTGGTCGCGCAGGCGCTGGCCATACTCCAGCCAGCGCAGCTCCTCGACCACGCTCAGCGAAACATGGCTGTCGGAGCCAATACCCCAGCGCCCGCCCTGGGCCATGAAATCCACCGCCGGAAAGATGCCGTCACCCAAATTCGCCTCGGTGGTCAGGCATAGCCCGGCCACTGCCCCGCTGCGCGCCATCAGGCCGACTTCCTCGGGATTGGCGTGGGTCGCATGCACCAGGCACCAGCGCGCGTCCACGGCCGTGTTCTCGTACAGCCACTGGATGGGGCGGCGACCGCTCCAGGCCAGGCAGTCATCGACTTCCTTCTGCTGCTCGGCGATGTGGATGTGAATCGGGCTGCTGCGATCGCTCGCCGCCAGCACCTGCTCGATCTGTGTCGGCGTCACCGCGCGCAGCGAGTGAAAGCACAGGCCCAGGCGCTGCGCCGGTTGCGCGGCGAGCAGCGGCGCCAGGCGCTGGTGCAGGTCCAGGTAGCTGTCGGTGCTGTGGATGAAGCGGCGCTGGCCGTCGTTGGGCGCCTGGCCACCGAAGCCTGCGTGGCTGTACAGCACGGGCAGCAGGGTCAGGCCGATACCGCTGCCGGCGGCGGCCTGGCTGATGCGTGCAGCCAGTTCGGTGGGGTCGGCGTAGGGCTGGCCGGCGGGGTCGTGGTGCACGTAATGGAATTCGGCCACCGAGGTGTAGCCGGCCTTGAGCATCTCGATGTACAGCTGGCGGGCGATGACTTCCAGCTGCTCGGGGCTGATCTTGCCCACCAGGCGGTACATCAGGTCGCGCCAGGTCCAGAAGCTGTCGTTGGGGTTGCCGGCTACTTCGGCGAGGCCCGCCATGGCCCGTTGGAAGGCGTGCGAATGCAGGTTGGGCATGCCTGGCAACAGCGGCCCGGCCAGGCGCTCGGCGCCAGTGGGGCTGGCGTTGGCCTGGATCGCGCTGATCTGCCCGCCCTCCACCTGCAATCGGACATTTTCAGCCCAGCCGCTGGGCAGCAGAGCGCGTTCGGCAAAGAAGGCGGCCATCATCGACACCTCATCAGGAAGATTTGTATATACATATACAGACGTTTGCCTGCTCGGTAAACTCCGGCAAGCTATGGCCATCTTCATCAGCCTTCAGATCCAGAACAGGGAATTCCCGTGCCGACTCCGCCTGCCGTTTCCACGCTGGTCGCTCAGATGGGCGACAGCCCGGCGCCTTTGTACGCGCGCGTCAAACTGATGATCGCCCAGCAGATCCAGAACGGCACCTGGCCGCCGCACCACCGTGTGCCGTCGGAGAGCGAGCTGGTCAACCAGCTGGGGTTCAGCCGCATGACCATCAACCGCGCCCTGCGCGAGCTGACCGCCGAAGGGCTGCTGGTGCGCATGCAAGGTGTGGGCACCTTCGTCGCCGAGCCCAAGAGCCAGTCGGCGCTGTTCGAGGTGCACAATATCGCCGACGAGATCGCCTCGCGCGGGCACCGGCACACCTCAAAGGTGGTGCTGCTGGGCGAGGAGGCGGCCGGTTCCGAGCGCGCGCTGGCGCTGGACATGCGCGAAGGCCAGCGAGTGTTCCATTCGGTGATCGTGCACTACGAGAACGACATCGCCGTGCAGATCGAAGACCGCTACGTCAACGCGCTGGTCGCCCCGGACTACCTGCGCCAGGATTTCAGCCGGCAGACGCCCTATGCTTATCTTTCCCAGGTGGCGCCCTTGACTGAGGGTGAGCATGTGGTCGAGGCCATTCTGGCCGAGCCGGACGAGTGCGAGCTGCTGCAGATTCCCTTGGGCGAGCCGTGCCTGCTGATTCGCCGGCGCACCTGGTCGGGTCGCCAGCCAGTCACGGCAGCGCGCCTGATCCACCCCGGTTCTCGTCATCGCCTGGAGGGGCGTTTCAGCAAATGAGTCGATTGAAGATCCTGCGCGCGGCGCATTATCCGCGCATGCCTTGGAAGAACGGCGGGGGCAGCACCGAGGAGATTACCCGCGACGCCGGCCACGGCCTGGACGGCTTCGGCTGGCGGGTGTCGATCGCCGACATTGCCGAATCCGGCGGCTTCTCGACGTTCAGCGGTTACCAGCGAGTGATCACCGTGCTGCAGGGCGATGGCATGCAGTTGAATATCGACGGCAAGCTGAGCCGCGACCTGCTGCCCTATGACGCCCTGGCCTTCAGCGGCGACAGCAATGTCGACTGCACGCTGTTGGGTGGCACCATTCGCGACTTCAACCTCATCTATCAGCCGCAGCGCTACCAGGCACGCCTGCAATGGTTGGACGGCATCGTCCCGGCCACCCTGTTCAGTTCGGCCGAAACCTTGCTGGTGTTCAGTGCCTGTGATGACTTGCAGGTGCGCATTGCCGGTTTTGCGGCCGAGTCGCTGGGGATCTACGACAGCCTGCAGATCGATGATCAGCAGGGCCTGCTGAAGGTGAACCTGGCAGGAAGGTGTTGTGTGATCGAGTTGAGTTCACGGGTGTAGAAGGGGAGGCCGGCCTGCGGTCTCCCGGCGACGCTGAACTCACCCACAGCTCATACGCTGGCGAGCTTTTGCTGCACCAAAATGTTACCGAACGCCCCGCAACGGGGCGATGGCAGTGCTCGGTAACACCGCTGCACCGCTTCTCGAACCCCTGCTGCAAAGGCTCCCAAGCCTGATCCGACAACTTGGCCCTCAGCTTGCATATGCTTGTACATACAAGTAAATATGTGTGCGTACGAATCTCCAAGGAGTCCAGCTTCCATGTCTGATAAATCGCCTGACAAATTCCCCGAAAAATTTCGCGACGTCGAAATCCGCGCCGCCCGTGGCACCCAGCTGACCGCCAAGAGCTGGCTGACCGAAGCGCCGCTGCGCATGCTGATGAACAACCTCGACCCGGAAGTGGCCGAGAACCCCAAGGAACTGGTGGTGTACGGTGGTATCGGCCGCGCCGCGCGCAACTGGGAGTGCTACGACAAGATCGTCGAGAGCCTCACCAACCTGAACGACGACGAGACCCTGCTGGTGCAGTCGGGCAAGCCGGTCGGCGTGTTCAAGACCCACAGCAATGCCCCGCGCGTGCTGATTGCCAACTCCAACCTGGTGCCGCACTGGGCCAATTGGGAGCACTTCAACGAGCTCGACGCCAAGGGCCTGGCCATGTATGGCCAGATGACCGCCGGCAGCTGGATCTACATCGGCAGCCAGGGCATCGTCCAGGGCACCTATGAGACCTTTGTCGAGGCCGGTCGCCAGCACTTCGGCGGCGACCTCACCGGCAAGTGGGTGCTCACCGCCGGCCTCGGCGGCATGGGCGGCGCACAGCCACTGGCGGCGGCCATGGCCGGCGCCAGTTCGCTGAACATCGAATGCCAGCAGAGCCGCATCGACTTCCGCCTGGCCAGCCGCTACGTCGACGAGCAAGCCAGCGACCTCGACGATGCCCTGGCGCGCATTGCCAAGTACACCGGCGAAGGCAAGGCGGTGTCCATCGCCCTGCTCGGCAATGCCGCCGAGATTCTCCCCGAGCTGGTCAAGCGTGGCGTGCGCCCGGACATGGTCACCGACCAGACCAGCGCCCACGACCCGCTCAACGGCTACCTGCCGGCCGGCTGGAGCTGGGAAGAGTACCGCGCCCGCGCGCTGACCGAGCCGGCCGCGGTGGTCAAGGCCGCCAAACAGTCGATGGCAGTGCACGTGCAGGCCATGCTCGATTTCCAGAAGCAGGGCATCCCGACCTTCGACTACGGCAACAACATTCGCCAGATGGCCAAGGAAGAAGGCGTCGCCAATGCCTTCGACTTCCCCGGTTTCGTCCCGGCCTACATCCGTCCGCTGTTCTGCCGCGGTGTCGGGCCGTTCCGCTGGGCGGCGCTGTCGGGCAACCCGGAAGATATCTACAAGACCGACGCCAAGGTCAAGGAGCTGATCGCCGACGACGCCCACCTGCACAATTGGCTGGACATGGCCCGCGAGCGCATCAGCTTCCAGGGCCTGCCGGCGCGCATCTGCTGGGTCGGCCTGGGCCAGCGCGCCAAGCTGGGCCTGGCATTCAACGAGATGGTGCGCAGCGGCGAGTTGTCGGCGCCGGTGGTGATCGGCCGTGACCACCTGGATTCCGGCTCGGTGGCCAGCCCCAACCGCGAAACCGAGGCCATGCAGGACGGCTCCGACGCCGTTTCCGACTGGCCGCTGCTCAACGCCCTGCTCAACACCGCCAGCGGCGCGACCTGGGTCTCGCTGCACCACGGTGGTGGCGTCGGCATGGGCTTCTCGCAGCACTCGGGCATGGTCATCGTCTGCGACGGCAGCGACGAAGCCGCCGCGCGCATCGCCCGCGTGCTGCACAACGACCCGGCCACCGGGGTGATGCGCCACGCCGATGCCGGTTACCAGATCGCTATCGATTGCGCGAAAGAGCAGGGCCTGAACCTGCCGATGGTTGATTGAGCAGTCCGTAATCGGCCTGCGGCCTCTCGCGGGCCTTGCCCGCGAGATTGTGCTTCTGTCAAAGCAGTGAGAACTCCATGGCTGCCAACAAATCCCTGATCGAAACCCGTTCCATCGACTACATCCCCGACAGCGAGCGCCACGGCCGGCTGTCCAGTCAGTTCACCCTGTGGCTGGGGGCCAACCTGCAGATCACCGCCATCGTCACCGGCGCCCTCGCCGTGGTGCTGGGCGGCGATGTGTTCTGGTCACTGGTGGGCCTGCTGCTCGGGCAATTGCTCGGCGGCGCGGTGATGGCTCTGCACGCGGCCCAGGGCCCGCAGTTGGGCTTGCCGCAGATGATTTCCAGCCGCGTGCAGTTCGGTGTGTACGGCGCAGTGATCCCGTTGTTTCTGGTGTGCCTGATGTACATCGGTTTCTCTGCCAGCGGCTCGTTGCTGGCGGGCCAGGCGGTGGCGCAACTGCTGCATGTCGAAGACTGGCTGGGCATCGTCGTCTTCGCCGCACTGATCGTGGTGCTGACGCTGTTCGGCTATCGGGTCATCCATCTGATCGGTCGGGTTGCCAGCGTGCTGGGGGTGATCGCCTTCGTCTTTCTGTTCTACCGCCTGCTGGCCGGCAACGACGTCGCCGCGCTGCTGGGCAACAAGCATTTCTCGTTGAGCAGCTTCCTGCTGGCGATTTCCCTGTCGGCGTCCTGGCAGATCGCCTTTGGCCCCTACGTGGCCGACTATTCGCGCTACCTGCCGCGCAGCACGCCTGCCGCCGGCACGTTCTGGGCGGTGGGCCTGGGCTCGGTGATCGGCGCCCAGGCGGCCATGGTCTTCGGTGTATTCGCCGCCGCCCTGGCCGGCGCGCAGTTCGCCCACCACGAGGTGGCCTTCATCGTCAGCCTGGGCGGTACCGGCCTGGTCGCGGCGCTGCTGTATTTCAGCATCGCCTTCGGCAAGGTCACCATCACCACGCTCAATGCCTACGGCAGCTTCATGTCGATCGCCACCATCGTCAGCGGCTTTCGTGGCAACCGGCATATCTCGCAAGGCCTGCGCATGGCCTACATCCTCGCCATGGTTGCGATGGCCACGCTGCTGGCGCTGCTCGGCAAGGACTCGTTCCTCAAGGACTTCTCGGCGTTCATCCTGTTCCTGCTGGCGTTCTTCACGCCCTGGAGTGCGATCAATCTGGTGGACTACTACTGCATCACCCGCGAGCGCTACGACATCCCGGCACTGTCGGACCCCGACGGCCGCTACGGGCGCTGGAACCTCGCCGGCATCGCTGTGTACATCATTGGCGTGCTGGTGCAGATGCCGTTCATTTCCACGCATTTCTACACCGGGCCCCTGGTGGCCAGCCTGGGCGACACCGACATCTCGTGGATCATCGGCCTGATCGTTCCCGCAGTGCTGTATTACCTGGTGGCGCGCGGGCGCAAGGCCTCGGTGCCGGCGCAGATGATCCTGCCCGGGGCGAGAAGCGCGTGATGCGCAGCAATGGGTTGCGGCCAGGTGTCCTAGGCTCTGTACTTGACCTACAGAGCCTGAGAGCCGCCTATGTTTCCCGAGAGCCTGACGTTTTCCGTGGCCAACCCGATCAACACCTGGGTGGACGCGCTGGTAACCCGCTATGGCGACCTGTTTCGCCGAATCTCCGACAGCATGCTGTGGCTGATCGTGCAGCTCGAAGGCCTGCTGCGCATGACGCCCTGGTGGCTGTTGCTGATCCTCGTCGGGCTGATCGCCTGGCATGCCACGCGCAAGCTGGGCAGCACCTTGCTGATCGTCGGCCTGCTGTTTCTGGTGGGCGCGGTGGGGCTGTGGGACAAGCTGATGCAGACGCTTGCGCTGATGCTGGTGTCCACGCTCATCTCGGTGCTGATCGGCATTCCGCTGGGCATGCTCGCGGCGCGCAGCAACCGCCTGCGCGCCGTGCTGATGCCGCTGCTCGACGTGATGCAGACGCTGCCCAGCTTCGTCTACCTGATTCCGGTGCTGATGCTGTTCGGCCTGGGCAAGGTGCCGGCGATCTTCGCCACGGTGATCTACGCCGCGCCGCCGCTGATACGCCTGACCGACCTGGGCATCCGCCAGGTCGATCGCGAAGTGATGGAGGCGATCAACGCCTTTGGCGCCAGCCGCTGGCAGCAGTTGTTCGGCGTGCAATTGCCCCTGGCGCTGCCGAGCATCATGGCCGGGATCAACCAGACCACCATGATGGCGCTGTCGATGGTGGTGATTGCCTCGATGATCGGCGCCCGCGGGCTGGGCGAGGACGTGCTGATCGGCATCCAGACCCTCAACGTCGGGCGCGGCCTGGAAGCCGGGCTGGCGATCGTCATTCTCGCCGTGGTCATCGACCGCATCACCCAGGCCTACGGTCGCCCACGTCACGGGGTGCAGCCATGAGCCGCATCGAACTGCGCAACGTTTCGAAAATCTTCGGTCGTCAGCCCGAGCAGGCGCTGGCGCTGTTGCAGCAAGGCCAGAGCAAGGAGCAGGTGCTGGCGGCGACCGGTTGCGTGGTCGGCGTCAACGACCTGTCGCTGGCGGTGGAGGCGGGGGAGATCTTCGTCATCATGGGCCTCTCGGGTTCCGGCAAATCAACCCTGGTGCGCCATCTCAACCGGCTGATCGACCCGACCGCCGGCCAGGTGCTGATCGACGGCCAGGACATCCTCGGGTTGTCGCTGGACGCGCTCCGCGAGTTTCGCCGGCACCGCATCAGCATGGTCTTCCAGAGCTTCGGCCTGCTGCCCCATCGCACCGTGCTGGAGAACGTCGCCTATGGCCTCAAGGTGCGCGGCGAGAGCAAGCAGTTGTGCCGCGAGCGCGCCCAGCATTGGGTCGAGCAGGTCGGCCTCAAGGGCTACGAGCAGGCCTGGCCGGAACAACTTTCCGGCGGCATGCGCCAGCGCGTCGGGCTGGCGCGGGCGCTGGCTGCCGACACCGACATCATCCTAATGGACGAGGCGTTCAGCGCGCTCGACCCGTTGATCCGCGCCGAGATGCAGGACCAGTTGCTCGAACTGCAGGCCAGCCTGCACAAGACCATCGTGTTCATTACCCACGACCTCGACGAGGCCCTGCGCCTGGGCAATCGCATTGCGATTCTCAAGGACGGGCGGCTGATTCAGGTTGGCACCCCGAAACAAATCATTCATCAACCCGCCGACGACTATGTCGATCGGTTCGTGCAGCGACGGGTGGCCACGCTTTAGTGGCCACGCGCTACGTGCCCACTGCGGGCCAAAGAGGTAGGCAGACATGGTGTTCGTGCAGAACGTGGTGATCGGCGAGTCGCCGTTGCGCTGGCAGGACGTGGTGGCCGTGGCCCGGCATGGCGCCGTGCTTGAGCTGTCGCCGCAGGCCTGGGCGCGCATCGACAACGCCCAGGCGATCGTCCAGCGCATCGTCGTCAGCGGCGAGCGCGCCTATGGCGTCAACACCGGGCTGGGTGCGCTGTGCAACGTCTCGCTGCAGGACGAGCAGCTCAGCCAGCTGTCGCGCAACACCCTGCTCAGCCATGCCTGCGGGGTCGGCAAGCCGCTGACCGACGAACAGACCCGGGCGATCATCTGCGCGGCCGTGGTCAACTTCAGCCAGGGCAAATCCGGCCTGCACCGCCGCGTGGTCGAAGCCCTGCTGGCCTTCCTCAACCTGGGCATCACCCCGCAGGTGCCGTCGCAGGGCTCGGTGGGTTACCTGACGCACATGGCGCACATCGGTGTGGGCCTGCTCGGGGTCGGTATGGTCAGCTACCGCGGCCAGGTGGTGCCGGCCAGCCAGGCGCTGGCCGAGGCGCACCTGCAGCCGCTGCAGGTCGGCGCCAAGGACGGCCTCTGCCTGGTCAACGGTACGCCCTGCATGACCGGCCTCAGCTGCCTGGCCCTGGACGACGCGCAGCGCCTCAGCCAATGGGCCGACGTGATCGGCGCCATGAGCTTCGAGGCCCTGCGCGGGCAGATCGACGCCTTCGACCCGCAGATCATCGCGCTCAAGCCCCACCCGGGCATGCAGCGGGTCGGCGAGAACCTGCGTGCGCTGCTGGCCGGCAGTGAAGTGATCGACAGCAGCCGCGGCATTCGCACCCAGGACGCCTTGAGCATCCGCTCGATACCCCAGGTGCATGGCGCGGCGCGTGATCAACTGGCCCACGCCGCGCGGCAGATCGAGACCGAGCTCAACTCGGCCACCGACAACCCGCTGCTGCTGGGCACCCCGGAGGATTACCGGGTGGTCTCCCAGGCCAACCCGCACGGCCAGTCGGTGGCGTTCGCCGCCGACCTGCTGGCGATCGCCGTGGCCGAGATCGGCGCCATCGCCGAGCGGCGCCTGGACCGCCTGATCAACCCGCAGGTCAGCGGCCTGCCGGCCTTCCTGGTCAGCCAGCCGGGGGTCAATTCGGGGATGATGATCGTGCAGTACGTGGCCGCTGCCTTGTGTGCAGAGAACCGCCAGCTGGCGCAGCCGGCGGTGGTCGACAACTACGTCACCTCGGGTCTGCAGGAAGACCACCTGAGCATGGGCACCAACGCTTCGCTGAAGCTGCACCGGGCGCTGGAGAACTGCACGCAGATCCTCGCCATCGAGTACCTGCTGGCCGCCCAGGCGTTCGAATTTCTCAAGGTGCAGGGCTTTGGCGTCGGTACCACGGCGGCCTGGCAGCTGATGCGCCTGCACGTGCCACCTTACGACCAGGACCGCTGGCTGGCGCCGGATATCGCCACCAGTGCGGCGATCTTGAAAGATGCGGCATTGTTGTCGCGTACGTTCCCCAATTTGCTCTGATCGAGGGAGGCTGTTCAATGAAAACCCTATGGCACAACTGCCACGCCGCGAGCATGGTCGGCGGCCGTTACTCGATCATCGAGAACGCCGCGATCCTCACCGACGGCCCTCTGATCGAGTGGATCGGCGCGGCGCACGCCGCACCGCCTGCCGATGCCACGCAAGTCGACCTCGGCGGTGCCTGGGTCACGCCCGGGCTGATCGACTGCCACACCCACACGGTGTTCGGCGGCAACCGCAGTGGCGAGTTCGAGCAGCGCCTGCAAGGCGTCAGCTACGCCGAGATCGCCGCCGCCGGTGGCGGTATCGCCAGCACCGTGCGCGCCACCCGCGCAGCCACTGCCGATGAGCTGTTCGCCAGTGCCCGGCGCCGGCTGGTCAGCCTGCTGCGCGACGGCGTGACCACGGTGGAGATGAAGTCCGGCTACGGCCTGGACCTGGCCAACGAACGCAAACTGCTCCAGGTCATCCGCCGCCTCGGTGAGGAGTTGCCAGTGACCGTGCGCGCCACCTGCCTGGCGGCCCACGCGCTGCCGCCGGAATATGCCGGCCAGGCCGACGCCTACATCGACCACATCTGCACGCAGATGCTGCCGGCGCTGGCCGAGGAAGGGTTGGTGGATGCGGTGGACGCCTTCTGCGAATACCTGGCGTTTTCCCCGGAGCAGGTCGAGCGCCTGTTCAAGGTGGCGCAGGGCCTGGACCTGCCGGTGAAACTGCATGCCGAGCAATTGTCCTCGCTGCACGGTTCCACGCTGGCGGCGCGTTACCACGCGCTGTCCGCCGATCACCTGGAATTCATGACCGAGGACGACGCCCAGGCCATGGCCGCCGCTGGCACCGTTGCCGTGCTGCTGCCGGGCGCGTTCTACTTCCTGCGCGAGACCCAGCTGCCGCCCATGGAGGCCCTGCGCAAGCACGGCGTGCAGATCGCCATCGCCAGCGACCTCAACCCCGGCACCTCGCCGGCCTTGTCGCTGCGGCTGATGATGAACATGGCCTGCACGCTGTTTCGCATGACTCCGGAAGAGGCCTTGGCCGGCGTCACCCTGCACGCGGCCACGGCGCTGGGCATGCAGGCCAGCCACGGTTCGCTGGAGGCCGGCAAGCATGCCGACTTCGTCGCCTGGGACATCGACCGGCCCGCCGACCTCGCCTACTGGCTGGGCGGTGAGTTGAACAAGCGCGTGGTTCGCCACGGCGCCCTCGTCAGTATTTAAGGAGACCGCATGGACAACGTTCTGAGCTTCACCCAAGGGCGCATCCCGTTGCTGATCAGCATCCCCCACGCCGGCCTGGAGCTGACTGCGGCGGTGGAAGCCGGTCTGGTCGACGAAGCGCTGGGCCTGCCGGATACCGACTGGCACATTCCCCTGCTGTACGCCTTCGCCCGGGACATGGGCGCCAGCGTGCTGGCCGGGCACTACTCGCGTTTCGTCATCGACCTGAACCGTCCTGCCGACGACAAGCCGCTGTACGCCGGCGCCACCACCGGACTCTATCCCGCCACCCTGTTCGACGGCGTGCCGTTGTTCAAGCCGGGCCTGGAACCGTCCAGCGAGGAGCGCGCGCGCTACCTGGGCAATGTCTGGACGCCTTACCACGAGCAACTGCGCAGCGAGCTCGAGCGCCTGCGCGCCGAGCACGGCTATGCATTGTTGTGGGATGCCCATTCGATTCGCTCGGTGGTGCCGCACCTGTTCGAAGGCCAGCTGCCGGACTTCAACCTGGGCACTTTCAACGGCGCCAGCTGCGACCCGGAGGTGGCTTCGCGCCTGGAAGCCGTGTGCACCGCCGCCGAGGGCTACAGCCACGTGCTCAACGGGCGCTTCAAGGGCGGCCACATCACCCGCCACTACGGCGACCCGGCGCGTGACATCCATGCCGTGCAGCTGGAGTTGGCGCAGTGCCGGTATATGGAAGAGTTCGAGCCCTTCAACTATCGCGAAGATCTGGCCGAGCCGACCCAGCGGGTCATTCGGCAGATGCTGGAGGCATTTGTCGGTTGGGGTAAGGAGCGTTACGCCTGACCATTGGACATCCACATGATTAACAGGGGGAATGCGCCAAACCTGTATTCAGGTTTATGATGGCTCCAGCCAAGATTTGGACCATTCCTACGGAGCGCGTGATGCAGACCTTGTACCCGCAGATCAAACCCTACGCCCGGCACGATCTGGCCGTAGAGGCGCCGCATGTGCTGTACGTCGACGAGAGCGGGTCCCCGGAAGGGTTGCCGGTGGTGTTCATTCACGGTGGCCCTGGAGCGGGTTGCGACGCTCAGAGCCGGCGCTATTTCGACCCTAATCTGTATCGAATTATTACCTTCGACCAGCGTGGCTGCGGTCGCTCCACGCCCCATGCCAGCCTGGAGAACAACACCACCTGGCACCTGGTGGCCGACCTCGAACGCATCCGCGAGCATCTGGGCATCGAGAAATGGGTGCTGTTCGGCGGCTCCTGGGGTTCGACCCTGTCGCTGGCCTACGCCCAGGCCCACCCCGAGCGCGTGCATGGCCTGATCCTGCGCGGCATCTTCCTGTGCCGCCCGCAGGAAATCGAATGGTTCTACCAGGCCGGCGCCAGCCGCCTGTTCCCTGACTACTGGCAGGATTACCTGGCGCCGATCCCGGCCGATGAGCGCGATGACCTGCTCAGCGCCTTCCACAAGCGCCTGACCGGCCCTGACCAGATCGCCCAGATGCACGCGGCCAAGGCCTGGTCCACCTGGGAGGGCCGCACCGCAACGTTGCGCCCCAACCCGCTGGTGGTCGACCGTTTCAGCGAGCCGCAGCGCGCCCTGTCGATCGCCCGCATCGAATGCCATTACTTCGTCAACAATGCCTTCCTCGAGCCCGACCAGCTGATTCGCGACATGCCACGCATCGCCCACCTGCCAGCGGTGATCGTGCACGGCCGCTACGACGTCATCTGCCCGCTGGACAACGCCTGGGAATTGCACCAGAACTGGCCCAACAGCGAACTGCAGGTGATTCGCGACGCCGGCCACGCGGCCTCCGAGCCGGGCATCACCGACGCGCTGGTGCGCGCCGCCGACCAGATGGCGCGCCGCCTGCTCGACCTGCCTCTGGAGGAGGCATGAAGGCGCTGCTGCAACGTGTCAGTCAGGCGAAGGTCGAGGTAGCAGGGGAACAGATCGGCGCCATCGAGCAGGGCTTGCTGGTGCTGGTGGCAGTCGAGCCGCAGGACACCCAGGAGAGCGCCGACAAGTTGCTGCGGCGCCTGCTCGACTACCGCGTATTCGGCGATGCCGCCGGCAAGATGAACCTCTCGCTCAAGGATGTCTGCGGGGGCCTGCTGCTGGTTTCGCAGTTCACCCTGGCCGCCGACACCCGCAGCGGCCTGCGCCCGAGCTTTTCCACGGCGGCGCCGCCGGCCCTCGGCGAGCAGATGTTCAGCTACCTGGTGGAACGGGCCCGCTTGTTGCACGAAACAGTTGCGACGGGCCGCTTCGGCGACGACATGCAGGTCAGTCTGACCAACGATGGCCCGGTGACGTTTCTCCTGCAGGTCTAGGTGGCGACTGTGCAACGGTCGAAATCCGGCAATTGCAGGAAAAACAGCCTGTTTGTAGCATAAATACTTCACTGTCCCTGATGCGTTGTTACGCGGCCTGCTAGATAATCGCGCGCTACGGAAATCAGCGTTCTTTGACCTGCGTTTTGTACAAAAATTGTCCACCCAGAGCCTGCTCGGACCACGTCAGGGGAATCATTGAGCCCTTTCGCAGTCCGAACAATGCTCGCCAACCCGGCAAACGATAGCTGGCCGTTGGTTTTTTGATCTGTTTTCGGCGAGGGTTGCTCGTGATTGTTAGTCCCTGTAATGCACCAAGGAAGACCGCTGGACGGTTGCGTAGCGCACTGTTGGCAAGTTCTGCATTGTTCTGCCTGTTCGGCGCCAGTCAGCTTTGGGCGTTTGACCTGGACGATGTAGCGGCGCGCGCCAAAGAGCTCGCCGGGCAGAAGTTCGAAGCTCCGAAAAGCAACCTGCCCAAGGAGTTCCGCGACATGAAGTTCGCGGACTATCAGAAGATCCATTTCCGCGCCGACAAGGCCGAATGGGCTGACGACAAGACCCCGTTCAAGCTTTCGTTCTATCACCAGGGCATGCACTTCGACACGCCGGTGAAAATCAACGAAGTCACCGCCAACAACGTCGAGGAAATCAAGTACGACCCGGCGCGGTTCGATTTCGGCGACCTGCAGTTCGACCCCAAGAGTACCGAGCAACTGGGCTACGCGGGTTTTCGCGTGCTCTACCCGATCAACAAGGGTGACAAGCAGGACGAGATCATGACCCTGCTGGGCGCGAGCTACTTCCGCGTCATCGGCAAGAACCAGGTCTACGGCCTGTCGGCCCGTGGCCTGGCGATCGACACCGCCTTGCCGTCGGGCGAAGAATTCCCGCGGTTCCGCGAATTCTGGATCGAGCGTCCGGGCCCGGACGACAAGCAGCTGGTGATCTACGCGCTGCTCGATTCGCCGCGCTCCACCGGTGCCTACAAGATGATCCTGCGCCCGGGCAGCGATGCCGTGGTGGACGTCAGCTCCAAAGTATTCCTGCGTGACCACGTCAGCCGCCTGGGCATCGCCCCGCTGACCAGCATGTTCCTGTTCGGCTCCAACCAGCCGTCCAAGGTGCTCAACTACCGTCACGAGCTGCACGACTCCACTGGCCTGTCGATCCACGCCGGCAATGACGAGTGGATCTGGCGGCCGCTGAACAACCCCAAACACCTCGCCGTCAGCAACTTCACCGTGGAAAACCCGAAAGGTTTCGGCCTGCTGCAGCGCGGCCGCGACTTCGACCGCTACGAAGACCTCGACGACCGCTACGACAAGCGCCCGAGCGCCTGGGTCGAGCCGCGCGGCGACTGGGGCAAGGGCACCGTCGACCTGGTGGAAATCCCCACTGCCGACGAAACCAACGACAACATCGTGGCCTTCTGGAACCCTGAAAAGATGCCGGAGCCGGGCGAAGCCCTGGAGCACAACTACCGCATCCACTTCACCATGGACGAAGCGGCCCTGCACAGCCAGGACAGCGGCTGGGTCAAGCAGACCCTGCGTTCCACCGGTGACGTCAAGCAATCCAACCTGATCCGTCAACCGGACGGCAGCGTGGCCTTCCTGATCGACTTCGAAGGTCCGTCCCTGGCCAAGCTGCCCGAGGACACCGACGTGCGCAGCCAGGTCAGCACCGGCGACAACGCCGATCTCGTGGAAAATACCCTGCGCTACAATCCAGAGACCAAGGGCTGGCGCCTGACCCTGCGGGTCAAGGTCAAGGACAGCAAGCAGGCCGTGGAAATGCGCGCCGCACTGGTGCGCGACGTCACCGAGCCGGCCAAGCCCGCCGAGCCTGTGAAGGAAGCCAAGGCCGAGACCGCCAAGGTCAAGGCACCGGTCAAGCATGACAAGCCCGATGCCCAAGCCACGGTGACCGAGCCTGCACCGGCTGCAGCCCCGGCACCGGCCGAACCGGTCACGACCCAGCAGGTCCTGACTGAAACCTGGAGCTACCAGTTGCCTTCCGATGAGTGACTTTCAAGCACAACCGGCTCAGCCTGAATCGCTGAGCGAGTACCTGGCCCACCTGCCGCTCAGCGATGAGCAGCGGGCGGAGCTGGCCTCGTGCACCTCGTTCGCCGAGCTGCACCAGCGCCTGGCCCTGGAGCCTTCCTCTGGCGCCGGCGGCGTGCAGGCTTCGGTGGGGCGGCGCCTGACGCTGTCCAGCGCCGAGGAGCTGCGCGAAGCCGAGATGCTTACGGTGGATGCCAGCGGCCGCGTGCGGCTGAAGATCACCCCGCCCATCAACCGCACCAAGGTCGTGCCCGAGCCCTGGCACACCAACATGCTGGTGCGCGGCTGGCGGGCCCTGACCGGCAAGCGCCAGACCCCCGAGCCGACCAGCGACAAGCGCGACCTGCCCAAGGCGCGCTGGCGCTGGGTCGGTTCGATGCGCCGTTACATCCTGCTGGTGCTGATGCTCGGCCAGACCATCGTCGCCGGCTGGTACATGAAAGGCATCATGCCGTACCAGGGTTGGGGCATGGTCGACTTCGACGAAGTCGTCCAGCAGCCGATCCTGCAGACCGCCACCCAGGTGCTGCCGTACTTCCTGCAGACCAGCATCCTGATTCTCTTCGGGATTCTGTTCTGCTGGGTTTCGGCGGGTTTCTGGACCGCTCTGATGGGTTTTCTCGAACTGCTCACCGGCCACGACAAGTACCGCATCTCCGGGGCCAGCGCCGGCAACGAGCCGATCGAGGCGGGGGCGCGCACCGCACTGGTTATGCCGATCTGCAACGAAGACGTGCCGCGCGTGTTCGCCGGCCTGCGGGCGACCTTCGAGTCGGTCAAGGCCACCGGTGACCTCGACAAATTCGACTTCTTCGTGCTCAGCGACACCAACGACCCCGACATCGCCGTGGCCGAGCAACAGGCCTGGCTGCAGGTGTGCAAGGAGGCTGGTGGTTTCGGCCACATCCACTACCGCCGTCGGCGTCGCCGGGTCAAGCGCAAGAGCGGCAACCTCGACGACTTCTGCCGTCGCTGGGGCGGCGATTACCGCTACATGGTGGTCCTCGACGCCGACAGCGTGATGAGCGGTGAATGCCTGACCGGCCTGGTGCGCCTGATGGAAGCCACGCCAGACGCCGGCATCATCCAGACTGCGCCGAAAGCGTCGGGCATGGACACTCTGTATGCGCGCATGCAGCAGTTCGCCACCCGCGTGTACGGCCCGCTGTTCACCGCCGGCCTGCACTTCTGGCAGCTGGGCGAATCGCACTACTGGGGCCATAACGCGATCATTCGCATGAAGCCGTTCATCGAGCACTGCGCCCTGGCGCCGTTGCCGGGCAAAGGGGCCTTCGCCGGCGCCATTCTGTCCCACGACTTCGTCGAAGCGGCGCTGATGCGCCGGGCCGGCTGGGGCGTTTGGATTGCCTACGACCTGCCGGGCAGCTATGAAGAACTGCCGCCCAACCTGCTCGACGAGCTCAAGCGCGACCGTCGCTGGTGCCACGGCAACCTGATGAACTTCCGCCTGTTCCTGGTCAAGGGCATGCACCCGGTGCACCGTGCGGTGTTCCTGACCGGGGTCATGAGCTACCTGTCGGCGCCGTTGTGGTTCTTCTTCCTGGTGTTGTCGACGGCGTTGCTGGCGGTCAATACCTTGATGGAGCCGACCTACTTCCTGGAACCCCGGCAGTTGTACCCGTTGTGGCCGCAGTGGCACCCGGACAAGGCGGTGGCGCTGTTCTCCACCACCATCGTGCTGCTGTTCCTGCCCAAGTTGCTGAGCATCATCCTGATCTGGGCCAAGGGCGCGAAACAGTATGGCGGTGTGGTCAAGGTGACCCTGTCCATGCTCATGGAGATGCTGTTCTCCATGCTGTTGGCACCGGTGCGCATGCTGTTCCACACCCGCTTCGTGCTGGCCGCGTTCCTTGGCTGGGCCGCGACCTGGAACTCGCCGCAGCGCGACGACGACTCCACGCCGTGGTCCGAGGCGGTCAAGCGTCACGGTTCGCAGACCCTGCTGGGGGCGGCCTGGGCCGCGCTGGTGATCTGGCTGAACCCCAGCTTCCTGTGGTGGCTGACGCCGATCGTGGGCTCCTTGATGCTGTCGATTCCGGTGTCGGTGATTTCCAGCCGCACCAACCTGGGTGTGGCCGCGCGCGACGAGAAGCTGTTCCTGATTCCCGAGGAATACGACACGCCGCAGGAGTTGATCTCCACCGACCTGTACACCCACGAGAACCGCTGGCATTCGCTGAAGGATGGCTTCGTTCGCGCTGTGGTCGACCCGCAGCAGAACGCGCTGGCCTATGGCATGGCAACCGCCCGCCACGGTCTGGCGACGCCGGTCGAACACATGCGTGAAGTGCGCGTGGCCAAGGCCTTGGCCGAGGGGCCGGAGAAGCTCGACAACGGCACCCGCCTGCACCTGCTCAGCGACCCGGTGGCGCTGTCGCGCCTGCATGACCAGGTCTGGAGCAGCCAGAACGCGTCGTGGCTGGGCGCCTGGCGCCAGTCGATCGCGGCCGATCCCCATGCGCCGCTGCTGCCCTTGCAGCCGGTGGTGCTGGGCTCTGCCACGCCTCTGCAGAGCGCCTGAGGCTTGAGTCGGCCTTGCGGCCTCCCACATCGACCGTGGGAGGCCGCAAGGCCGGTGTGCTTTTCGACTAGACCCTGAATTTCCCTACCAAACCCTGCAGATGTACCCCCAACCTCGCCAATTCGGCGCTCGAGGCGGCGGTCTCTTCGCTGGCGGCCGAGGTCTGGTCGGAGATATCGCGCACGTTGATCACGCTGCGGTTGATCTCGTCGGCCGTGGCGCTCTGCTCTTCGGCAGCAGCGGCGATCTGCTGGTTCATCGACTGAATGGTCGACACCGTGCGGGTGATGCTTTCCAGCGCGGTGCCGGCCTTGCGCGTCAACTCCACCGAGCTGTCGGTCAGTGAGCGGCTGTTGTCCATGGCGCTGGCGACCTGCTGGGTGCCGGTGTGCAGGGCGCTGATCAATTCCTCGATCTCTTCGGTGGACTTCTGGGTGCGCTGGGCCAAGCTGCGCACTTCGTCGGCGACCACGGCAAAGCCGCGCCCGGCCTCACCCGCGCGCGCCGCCTCGATGGCGGCGTTGAGCGCCAACAGGTTGGTCTGCTGGGCCACCGACTTGATCACGTCGAGCACCCCGCCGATCTTGTCACTTTCGCGCTTGAGCTCATTCATGGCCTGAGTGGAGTGCTCCACCTCGCTGGCCAGGCGTTCGATCTGCGCCACTGCCTGGCCGACCACGCGATCGCCGTCCCGGGCCTGGCGGTCGGCCGCGCTGGCGGCCTCGGAGGCCTCTTCGGCATTGCGCGCCACCTCCTGCACCGTGGCGTTCATCTGGTGCATGGCAGTGGCCACCAGGTCCGTCTCGCTCTTTTGCGCGTTGACCCCGGCGCTGGTCTGCTCGGTGACCGCCGACAACTGCTCGGCCGCACTGGCGATTTGCGTGACGCCGTCGCGGATGCCACCCACCAGTTCGCGCAGGCCCAGGGTCATGCGTTGCATACTTTGCTGCAGGCGGCCCAACTCGTCACGGCGGTTGACCGCGAGGTCCTGGCTGAGGTCGCCTTCGGCCACGCGCTCGACCACGCGGATGGTGTCACGCAACGGCCCGACGATCTGCCGGGTGATCACCCAGGCAGCGCCGATGCCCACCAGCAGCGCCAGCACGGCGGCGCCGGCGATGGTGGTCCTGGCGCTCAGGGCGTCGGCATCGCGGCGGCGGTTCTGCGCGTCGGTGAGGGTGCGGCTGATGTCCAGCAATTGCCCGCCCAGCTGACTCATGTGGGTCAGGTCACGGGCGGCGAAGGCGGTGCGGTAGTCGGCCACGGCGGTGTTGGCCAGGTCCAGGTTATGGATATCTTCGGCGACCACCATGCGTCCGCGCGCATCGTCTATTGCGAGCTTCAAGGCATCGAGCGCGGCGCGCACCTTGTCGGCGTCTTCGCTCTTGCCGCTGGCCTGGTAATCCAGGCGATTGATGCGCAGGTCGCGGGCGCCATCGGCAATCAATGACACCGATACGATCTTGTCACCGCGGTCGAGCAGGCTGCTGAGCGCGTGCCATGCCGTGAATGTGATGAGCAACGTCAGCAACAGCACCAGCCCGAAACCGGTGCCCAGTTTACGATTGACGCTGATATTCCCTAGAAAACCACCCATGAATTGCTCCCTGCTTGCGGCTTGAATTGAGTCGTGCGCCTCTTGATCGGCAGACGTGCGTCAAACTCAAGCGTAGCTTCAGAACAGCCGGGCGAGCAGGGCAGTGACAGCGGTCTCCACGCGCAGGATGCGATCGCCCAGTTGCACCGGCTGCAGGCCGGCCTTGGCGAGCATTTCCACCTCGTAGGGAATCCAGCCGCCCTCGGGGCCGATGGCCAGGGTGACTGCGCCCGGCAGGGGGCCGCGGGGGCAGGGCGGGTGGTCCCCGGGGTGGCCGAGCAGGCCCAGGGTGCCGGCGCTGATGGCGGGCAGGCGGTCCTCGGCAAAAGGCTTGAGACGCTTTTCGATGAGCACTTCGGGCAACACGCTGTCACGCGCCTGCTCCAGGCCCAGGATGAGGTTTTCGCGAATGCTCTGGGGCTGCAGGAACGGGGTCTGCCAGAAACTTTTCTCGACCCGGTAGCTGTTGACCAGAATCAGCCGCGGCACACCCATGGTGGCGATGGTCTGGAACACCCGCCGCAGCATCTTCGGCCGCGGCAGGGCCAGCACCAGGGTCAGCGGCAGCTTGGCCGGCGGCGCTTGCGTGAGGTCCACCGAGAGCTCGGCTTCACGTGGCTCGAGGCGCAGCACCTGGGCGCTGCCGAGCAGGCCGTCGATGCGCCCGACGCGCAGGGTATCGCCTACGGCGACGCCCTGCACTTCCTGCATATGCTTGAGACGCCGGTCGCTCAGCACCACGCGGTCAGGCGCGACGAAGTCGGCCTCTTCGAGCAGCAGCAGGTTCATGGGCGGGTAGCGGGCGGGCGGTCCTGCTGCTCTTGTTCAGGGTCTTCGTCGCTGCGCTTGCGGATCATGCCGCCAGCCAGCACGCCGATTTCGAACAGCAGCCACATCGGCACGGCCAGCAGGGTCTGCGAGAAGATATCCGGTGGGGTCAGGATCATGCCCACCACGAAGCAGCCGATGACCACGTACGGGCGGATCTTGCGCAGGTACTTGACGTCGACCACGCCGATCCAAATCAGCAGCACCACCGCCACCGGGATCTCGAACGCCACGCCGAAGGCGAAGAACAGCGTCATGACGAAATCCAGGTAGCTGGCGATGTCGGTGGCCATGGTCACGCCTTCGGGCGTGGCATGGGCGAAGAACTTGAACACTAGCGGGAACACCACGAAGTAGGCGAAGGCCATGCCGAGGTAGAACAGCAGGATGCTGGAGACCAGCAGCGGTACAGCCACGCGCTTCTCGTGCTTGTACAGGCCCGGAGCGATGAAGCCCCAGACCTGGTGCAGGATCATCGGGATGGCGAGGAACAGCGAGACCATCATGGTCAGCTTGAACGGCGTCAGGAACGGCGAGGCGACGTCGGTGGCAATCATCGTCGCGCCTGGCGGCAGGTATTCACGCAGCGGCGCCGAGACCAGGGTGTAGATCTGCTGGGCGAAGGAGAACAGGCAGGCAAACACCACGAAGACCACGACGACGCAGCGCAGCAGGCGGGTTCGCAGTTCGGTCAGGTGCGACACCAGCGGCATCGGCTGGTCTTGTTCCGGGATATCGCTCATGGGGCTCGCGGCGGCTGTACTGGATCGTTGGCGGAGGGCGCAGGGGTGACCGGGGTGATATGCGCCGGGGCGGCCACCGGTTCGGCCGGCTGGGCTGGCGTTGCCGGTGTTGCAGCGGCGTGCGGCGTATCGATCGGCATCGAGACGGTGGCCACGGGCGCGGGCACGTCGGGCGCCGGGGCCGCTTCAGGCTGCTGGGAAGGCGGCGTGTACTGCGGATTGAGGATTTTGCGCGCTTCCTGCTCCAGTGATTGCATGTGCTCGTTATGCAACTGGCGACGGATCTCGTCGGCGCCGATCTCGCGTTCGACCTCCGACTTGATGGCGTTGAAGCTGCGCTTCAAGCGGCCCACCCACAACCCTGCGGTACGCGCCGCGCCGGGCAGCCGCTCGGGGCCGAGCACCAACAAGGCGACCAGCCCGACGAGCACCAATTCACTGAAGCTGATACCGAACATTGATCAGTCTTTCCTGATGGGCTCTTCGACCTTGTGGTGCTGGCCGTCGATGGTGTGGGGTTCGCTGACCGGGCGCGGCTCGTTGATCGGCGAGGTGGCCTGCGGGTGCACCGGTTGTACCGGCGGCTCGGCAGGCTTGTCGTCATCGTTCATGGCCTTGCGAAAGCCCTTGATCGACTCGCCGACATCGGTGCCGAGGTTCTTCAGCTTCTTGGTGCCGAAAATCAGCACCACGACCACCAGAATGACGATCCAGTGTTTCCAGTCAAAAATACCCATGCTGCAACTCCTTCTCGAAACTACTTATTCAGATGGCTGGCGCGAGGCTTTCTCGATGTGTCCGGACAGCCCGAAGCGCCGGTCGAGTTCGTCCAGCACCGCCTGCGGGTGTTGCCCCAGCGCAGCCAGCATGACCATGCTATGAAACCACAGGTCGGCGGTTTCGTAGATGACATCGCTGCAATCTCCGCTGACGGCGGCGTCCTTGGCGGCGATGATGGTTTCTACCGACTCCTCGCCAACCTTCTCCAGAATCTTGTTCAGGCCCTTGTGATACAGGCTGGCGACGTAGGACGAGTCGGCAGCCGCGCCCTTGCGCTCTTCGAGCACCTGGGCCAGGCGGGTCAGGGTGTCACTCATGGCTGTGCCCCGCTTGGTAGATGGCGTGAGGGTCTTTGAGCACCGGGTCGACGGTTTGCCACGCGCCGTTCTGGTACACCCGGTAAAAGCAGCTCTGGCGCCCTGTATGACAGGCAATCTCGCCCACTTGTTCGACTTGCAGCACGACCACGTCGGCGTCGCAGTCCAGGCGCAGCTCATGCAGATGCTGCACGTGCCCGGACTCTTCGCCCTTGCGCCACAGGCGGCCGCGCGAGCGCGACCAGTAGATAGCGCGGTTCTCGGCCACGGTGAGACCCAGCGCCTCGCGGTTCATCCAGGCCATCATCAGGATGCGCCCGGTCTTGTGGTCCTGGGCGATGGCCGGTACCAGGCCGTCGCTGTCCCATTTGATCTCGTCCAGCCAGTCTTTCATCTTCGACTCCGACTACAGAACGACTAGTGTGCCAGTCTCGTCAAGCACTGGCTATTGGCGCACGACCAGATAGACCCCGGCGGCCAGCATCAACCAGGCCGGCCAGGCCTCGATGGCGTCCAGCGCCACGGCGTGGCTGGCCAGTACCGCGCCACCGGCGAGCAGGCCGCAGCCCAGCAGGCGCAGGATCTGCCGGTCGCGCGGCTGGTACCAAGGCGGGGTCGGGTTGCGTTTGTCGGGCTGCGACAGTTGTTCGAGCAGGTCGCGGGTCATGCCGGCCACGTGAGGGATCTGCTCGATCTGCGCCTGCAGGTTGCGCAACAGGGATTTGGGGCTGACCCGCTCGCGCATCCAGCGTTCGAGGAACGGCTGGGCGGTGCTCCACAGGTCGAGGTCGGGGTACAGCTGGCGGCCCAGGCCTTCGATGTTGAGCAGGGTCTTTTGCAGCAGCACCAGCTGCGGCTGGACTTCCATGTTAAAGCGCCGCGCGGTCTGGAACAGGCGCATCAGCACCTGGCCGAAGGAGATGTCCTTGAGCGGCTTCTCGAAGATCGGCTCGCACACGGTGCGGATCGCCGCCTCGAACTCGTTGAGCTTGGTCTCGGCCGGCACCCAGCCCGAATCGATGTGCAGCTGCGCCACGCGGCGATAGTCGCGCTTGAAGAAGGCGAACAGGTTGCGTGCCAGGTAGTCCTGGTCCTGGGGCGTCAGGCTGCCGACGATGCCGCAGTCGATGGCGATGTACTTGGGGCTCCACGGCGCCACGGTGCTGACGAAGATGTTGCCCGGGTGCATGTCGGCGTGGAAGAAGCTGTCGCGAAACACCTGGGTGAAGAAGATCTCGACGCCGCGCTCGGCCAAGAGCTTCATGTCGGTGCGCTGGTCGGCGAGGGTGGCCAGGTCGGTCACCTGGATGCCGTAGATGCGTTCCATCACCAGCACTTTCGGCCGGCACCAGTCCCAGTACACCTGGGGCACGTAGAGCAGGTCGGAGTCTTCGAAGTTGCGCCGCAACTGGCTGGAATTGGCCGCCTCGCGCAGCAGGTCGAGTTCGTCGTAGATGGTCTTCTCGTAGTCGAGCACCACGTCCACCGGGTGCAGCAGGCGCGCGTCGGCCGACAGCCGCTCGGCCTGGCGGGCGAGCATGAACAGCCAGGCCAGGTCCTGGCTGATGATCGGCCGCAGGCCCGGGCGGATCACCTTGACCACCACCTCTTCGCCGGTTTTCAGCTGCGCCGAGTGCACCTGCGCGACCGAGGCCGAGGCCAGCGGCTCGACGTCGAAGCGGCTGAACACGTCGGTGATCTTTGCCCCGAGTTGCTCCTCGATCAACTGCATGGCTTTTTGCGGGTCGAACGGCGGCACGCGGTCCTGCAGCAGCATCAGCTCGTCGGCGATGTCCTCGGGCAGCAGGTCGCGGCGGGTCGAAAGAATCTGCCCGAATTTGATGAAGATCGGCCCCAGGTCCTGCAATGCCAGGCGCAGACGCGCGCCCCGGCTGAGCTCTTTGGCGCTGCGCGGCAGCCAGCGCCAGGGCATGGCGAAGCGCAGCACCATCAGCCACCAGGGCAGCGGCAGGGCGAACATCAGGTCATCGAGACGGTAGCGAATCACGACGCGCTGGATGCGCAACAAACGGCGAACGGCAAGCAGCTTCATTCATTATCGCTGGAGTGATGGGAGCGCTGGAGGCGCTCGATGCGGGCCTCCAGGCGATCCAGGTCGATTTTAAGCCGGTCCAGCTCGGCGAAACGGGCCTGGGCCTCGTGTTCGCCCACCAGAGTGCGGGTTTCTTCGGCCAGGTAATCGGCCAGGTTGTGGCCAACGCTGTGCAGGCCCTGGCGGGCCCAGCCGGCGCGGCTGCGCAGATGGCCGCTGAGCAGGCTGGTGGCCACCGGGCCGATCCAGCGCTGCACTTCGTATTCCCAGTCCAGATCCAGGTCCTGGAGCACGGCCACCAGGTCCAGCAGCACGGCGCTGTTGCCGCTCAGGTCGACCTGCGGGCTGTGCAGCACGGCGGTCTTGTCCTTGCTCAGGGCCAGCTGCGCCAGGCTCGCCGCCGGGGCGCGCAGGGTGCAGTCGACCTCGCCGGCCCAATGCCGGGCCAGCATCAGGCCCTGCGGGCCGGGCAGCACGAACAATTGCAGGGCCGGCTTCTGGCAGTCGATCTCGATGACCTTGCCATGCAGGTGCCCCAGGCGCGGCAGCGCGGTGCTGTCCAGGCGCAGCACGCGGTTGAGGCTGTGCTCGGCGCCGGCGATCAGGCCGTCGAGGAGCATCAGGGTTTGATGCCGCGGTGCAGGGCGACGATACCGCTGGTCATGTTGTGGTACGTGACGCGGTCGAAGCCGGCCTGCAGCATCATGGCCTTGAGGGTTTCCTGGTCGGGGTGCATGCGGATCGATTCGGCCAGGTAGCGGTAGCTCTCGGCGTCATTGGTGATCAGCTTGCCCATCAGCGGCATGAAGGCGAACGAGTAGGCGTCGTAGGCCTTGGACATCAGCTTGTTGGTCGGCTTGGAGAATTCCAGCACCAGCAGCCGGCCACCGGGCTTGAGCACGCGCAGCATCGAAGCAATGGCGGCGTCCTTGTGGGTGACGTTGCGCAGGCCGAAGGCGATGGTCACGCAGTCGAAATGGTTGTCCGGGAACGGCAGCTTTTCGGCGTCGGCCTGGACGAACTCGACGTTGCCAGCCACTCCCAGGTCGAGCAGGCGGTCGCGGCCGACCTTGAGCATGGAGTCGTTGATATCGGCCAGCACCACCTGGCCGGTCGGGCCGACCAGTTGGGAGAATTTGCGGGTCAGGTCGCCAGTACCGCCGGCGATGTCCAGCACCCGGTTGCCGACGCGCACGCCGGACAGCTCGATGGCGAAGCGTTTCCACAACCGATGCATGCCGCCGGAGAGCAGGTCGTTCATCAGGTCGTACTTGGCCGCAACCGAGTGAAACACTTCGGCGACCTTCTCCGCCTTCTGGCTTTCGGCCACGGTCTTGTAGCCGAAGTGAGTGGTGGGTTCGGTGTCGCTGGCCTTGCGCTGATCGTTCATTTCGCTAGTCACCGGGGAAAATTACTGGCCATTCTAATCGGCCCCGCCCGCTTTGTCTTGGCAAGCGCTGTGTGGCGCCTGTCGCGATGCGCTCTACTTGGCCAATTGGTCGAAGTCATTCAGCGATTTGGGGTTGTACGGGTCGCCGATCCAGCGTGTATGCGGCACGAAGTACGGGCTGACCAGGCTCTTGGACACATCGTGCTCGTCGAAGGTCAGGCCAGCCATGTCCGACCAGGTGTGGATCAGGCTCGAGGTACTGTACGGACGCTTCAGGTAGCTGGCGAAATTCCAGTCGTGGCTGGCCTTCCACTTCGGCGAAGCCCAGGCGATGAACGGGATGGTGTACATCGGCGCGGTCGGCCGGCCTTCGTTGCGCCCCAGGTTTTTGTGATCGCCGGAGTTGTAGACGTCTTCGCCGTGGTCCGAGAGGTACAGCAGGAAGCCATTGGGGTCGGTGGCGGCGTACTGCTTGATGATGCTCGACACCACGAAGTCGTTGTACAGCACGGCATTGTCGTAGCTGTTGTAGGTGGCCAGCTGCTCGTCGTCGAGGCCCGGGGGGGTGTTTTCGCGCCCGGTGAACTTGGCGAATTCAGGCGGGTAGCGGTAGTCGTAGTTGACGTGGGTGCCCAGCAGGTGGATGACGATCAGCTTGCGCGGCGCCGGGTCTGCCAGCACCTTGGCAAAGGGCTCCAGCACGTCGCCATCGTACTGCGCAGCGTTCTGGTTGCGGTTGTTGTTGAGGTACACCTGCTCGTCGGCCTGTTGAGAGAAGGTGGTGAGCATGGTGTTGCGCTTGGTCAGGGTCTGCTGGTTGGTGATCCACCAGCTTTTGTAGCCAGCCTGCTTCATCACGTCGACGATCGACGGGGTTTTCAGGAACAGGTCCGGATGCTGCTCGTCGGCGAAGGTCAGCACCTGCTGCAGCGACTCGATGGTGTAGGGCCGCGGGCTGACCACGTTGTCGAACACGCTGAGCTGGTCGCGCATCTGGTCCAGGTTCGGGTTGGTGTTGCGCGGGTAGCCGTAGAGGCTCATGTGGCCACGGTTGGTCGACTCGCCGATGATCAGCACCAGGGTTGCCGGCAGGCCGGCAGTGGCGTCCTTGAGGTTGTTCAGCGGCGGCACCTTGGCGTTGGCCTCGAGCATGGCCTGCATGCCGTCCAGCTGCTCGCGATAACTCTGGTAGCCGATCACCAGCTGCCAGGGCACGGCGGGTTCGATGCGGTCCTGGAACTTCTGCAGGCCGTCGGCGAAATCGCCGGCGCGGTCCACCTGCTTGTACAGCGGCATGGCCACGAACAACAGCAGCAAGGCCAGGCTGACAGCGGTCGCCTTGGGCGCCGACAGGTACACAGGCCGTACCCGGGTCCAGAGCAGCACGGCGCCCAGGGTGTAGAGCAGGAAGGCCGGCACCATCCACCAGGCGAAATACTGGCTGAGGTATTCGCCGGCTTCGGCGTTGTTGGACTCGAACAGCACGAAGATGACGCTCTGGGAAAATTCCTGCTGGTAGATCAGGAAATAGCCAAAGCTGAGCAGCGAGCAGAGGAACAGAATGATGCCCAGGACGCCGGCGATCAGCCGGGTGCGCGCGGGAAACAGCAGCACCGGGATCAGCCACAGCGTGCTCAGCAGCAAGGCTTCGCGAAAACCTTCGAAACCGCTGGTGCCGCTGAGCTGGATCAGGGTCTGGGTGACGCCGGAAAAGTACCAGAAGAACACGAACAGCCAGATCAGGCCTTTCCAGTCGAAACGGCGCCGGCTCGCGGCGGGGGTCGGGGAGGTGGTGGACATCGGAGTTCCAAATACGGCCGGCTCTGGCGCGCTTTGCGGCGCATTGAGTGGCCTGGACTAAAAACGGTGACGAACCGTAGCCCTCCGAATGTGATTTTTTTGTCAAAAAAACGGCAAATTAAAGCATCAGCCGGATCACGGCTTCATTGGGGTCGCGGGATTTGCCGGCCGCTTTGAGTTCGTCGAGATAGTCCTGCCACAACGTCTCCTGGCGTACTGCCAGCTGATACAGGTACTCCCAAGTGAACAGGCCGCTGTCGTGGCCGTCGTCGAAGGTCAGTTTGAGGGCATATTGCCCGGCAGGCTCGATCTTGCTCAGGCCGACGCCCAGCTTGCCGAACTGCAGGATGGGCTTGCCGTGGCCCTGCACCTCGGCCGAGGGCGAATGAACCCGCAGGAACTCGGCGGGCAGGCTGTAGTGCTCGCCCGGGCCGTAGGTCAGGCCGAGGGTTTTCGAGGCCTTGTGCAGGTTGATGGCGGTGGGGATGGGAGGCATGGACAGTCCGTGGCGGCAGCGCTGCAGGACCGGGCTTGCTCGGGAGCCTGAGTAATTCGTTCCCGAGCGAGCTTGGTCCTGCAGATTGGGTTATTACAGGATATATCTGGACAGGTCTTCGTTCTGCGCCAGTTCACCCAGGTGGCTGTTCACGTAGTCGGCATCGATGCGAATCGGTGCGGCGCCCTCGGCGCTGGCCAGGTCGCCGGCGCTGAACGACACCTCTTCGAGCAGGCGCTCGAGCAGGGTGTGCAGGCGACGGGCACCGATGTTCTCGGTCTTCTCGTTGACCTGCCAGGCGATCTCGGCCAGGCGCTTGATGCCTTCGGGCAGGAACTCGATGTGCAGGCCTTCGGTTTTCAGCAGCTCGCGGTATTGCTCGGTCAGCGAGGCATGCGGCTCGCTGAGGATGCGCTCGAAATCCTGCGGGCTGAGGGCCTTGAGTTCGACGCGGATCGGCAGGCGGCCCTGCAGCTCGGGCACCAGGTCGCTGGGCTTGCTCAGGTGGAAGGCGCCGGAGGCGATGAACAGGATGTGGTCGGTCTTGACCATGCCCAGCTTGGTGTTCACCGTGCAGCCTTCGATCAGCGGCAGCAGGTCGCGCTGCACACCCTCGCGGGAGACATCGGCGCCGCCGACGTTGCCGCGCTTGGCCACCTTGTCGATTTCGTCGATGAACACGATGCCGTGCTGCTCGACCGCTTCCAGGGCCTTGGCCTTGAGCTCTTCCTCGTTGACTAGGCGGCCGGCCTCTTCGTCACGCACCAGCTTGAGCGCTTCCTTGACCTTGAGCTTGCGGCTCTTGCGCTTGCCCTTGCCCATGTTGGCGAACAGGCTCTGCAACTGGTTGGTCATCTCTTCCATGCCCGGCGGCGCGGAAATGTCGACGCCGACCTGATCGGCCACCTCGATCTCGATTTCCTTGTCATCCAGCTGGCCTTCGCGCAGACGCTTGCGGAACAGCTGGCGGGTGTTGGTATCGCTGGTGCTGGCCTCTTCGGCGAAGCTGGTGCGCGCCGGCGGCAGCAGGGCATCGAGGATGCGCTCTTCGGCGGCGTCGTCGGCGCGGTGGCCGACCTTGACCATTTCCTGCTCGCGCAGCAGCTTGATCGCGGCATCGGCCAGGTCACGAATGATCGACTCGACATCGCGGCCGACGTAGCCGACCTCGGTGAATTTGGTCGCCTCCACCTTGATGAACGGCGCATTGGCCAGCTTGGCCAGGCGACGGGCGATCTCGGTCTTGCCGACGCCGGTCGGGCCGATCATGAGGATGTTCTTGGGTGTCACCTCGACGCGCAGCTCTTCGGGCAGCTGCATGCGCCGCCAGCGATTGCGCAGGGCAATGGCGACGGCGCGCTTGGCATCGTCCTGGCCGATGATGTGGCGGTCGAGTTCGTGGACGATTTCGCGGGGGGTCATGGGCATGGTATGTGGCGGCCTCTAGCGGGTGATGAGTGCGCGTGAACGAAAAATGCGCAGCCGATCACTGGGCTAGGTCCTGCTCCTCGATAGTGAAGTTGTGGTTGGTGAACACGCAGATGTCACCGGCGATACCCAGTGCGGTCTCGGTGATTTCCCGGGCCGAGAGTTCGGTCTTGAGCAGCAGGGCCCGAGCTGCGGCCTGGGCGAAGGCGCCACCGGAGCCCATGGCGATCAGGCCGTCTTCCGGCTCGACCACGTCGCCGTTGCCGGTGATGATCAGCGAGGCATCCTTGTTGGCGACCGCCAGCATGGCTTCCAGGCGGCTCAGCGAGCGATCGGTACGCCATTCCTTGGCCAGCTCGACGGCGGCGCGAATCAGGTGGCCCTGGTGTTTTTCCAGCTGCCCTTCGAAGCGCTCGAACAGCGTGAAGGCGTCGGCGGTGGCGCCGGCGAAACCGGCGATCACCTGGCCGTGGTAAAGGCGCCGGACTTTCTTGGCGTTGCCTTTCATCACGGTATTACCGAGGGAAACCTGGCCGTCGCCGCCCATGACGACTTTGCCGTGGCGGCGTACTGAAACGATGGTGGTCAAGGGGGAGTCTCCACGCAGCGGGGCGAAAATGCCCTGATGGAAACTGATATGGGGATGGGGGAGGGGATTTCAAGCGGGTGGGGGCGCACAGCTTGGGCCGGGATCACACTGTGGTAGGGGGGCAAAGCCCCGAGCTGTTGATCTTCACCCACATCAAGAGCTCGGGGGCTTTGCCCCCTCCCACTCGGCTGATCACTGCCGCGTCTGGCGCTGTTGCAACAAAAGGTTACTAAAACCACTGCCAGCCAGCTGCTTCTGAGCGGTGGTCAGTTGTTCGCGGTTGCTGAACGGTCCGACCAATACCCGGTACCAGGTCTCGTCCTTCACGGTGCCGGACTCCACCGACACCGCCTGGCCCAGCAGGATGATCTGCGCACGCACCTTGTCGGCATCGCTCTGCTTGCGGAACGAGCCGGCCTGCAGGAAGTACTGGGTGGTCGCGGCCGGCTTGACCACCGGTGGCGCCGGCGGTGGCGTCTGCCCGCTCAGAGCGGTCAGGGCGCGATTGGTGTCGATCTTCGCCGCCTGCGCCGGAGTCACCGGGGTCTGCGGTTGCGCCGGCACCGGCGGGGTCTTCTCCGGCACGGCGTCGGGCGGCACGATGACCTCGGACTCCGGCAGCAAGGTATAGAAGTCGTACTTGGGCTTGACCGGTGCCTGCGGGCTGGGCGGGGTCTTGTTGGCCTCGGCGATGCGCTCGGCCTTGATCTCGGCCTTGGTGCGCTTGACTTCGTCGTGGCCGGGTTCCAGCTTGGTCAGGAACACCACGAAGGCGCCGACCGTGAGGCCGATCGCCATCCATATCCAGCCCGGGATCGGCTTTTTCGCGGGTGCGGTATTGCGGCTGGCGCCACGCTTGGGAGCAGGTTTTTTCTTGGCGACCAACTTACATACGCTCCAGGGTTTCCAGGCCCAGCAGTTGCAGGCCTTGCTTGAGGGTGCGGGCGGTCAGGGCGGCCAGGCGCAGGCGGCTCTGTTGTTGCTCGGGGTTTTCGGCGGTGAGGATCGGGCAGTTCTCGTAGAAGCTGGAGAACAGGCCGGCGACATCGTACAGATAGGCGCACAGCACATGTGGCGTGCCTTTCTCGCCGACGTTGTTGAGCACCTCGGCAAACTGCGCCAGGCGCGCAGCCAGCTCCAGTTCCGGCTCGGCCTGCAGCACGATGTGCCCGGTGACCTGATCCAGGCCCTTGCCCAGTTTGCGGAACACCGCGACCGCGCGGGTGTAGGCGTACAGCAGGTACGGCGCGGTGTTGCCGTCGAAGCTGAGCATCTGGTCGAAGTTGAAGCTGTAGTCGCTGGTGCGATGCTTGGACAGGTCGGCGTATTTCACCGCGCCGATGCCCACCGCCCTGGCAATCACCCGCAGCTCGGTTTCGGCCAGTTCCGGGTTCTTTTCCTTGACCAGTGCGTAGGCGCGCTCTTGCGCCTCGTCGAGCAGGTCGACCAGCTTCACGGTACCGCCGGTGCGGGTCTTGAACGGCTTGCCGTCGGCGCCGTTCATGGTGCCAAAGCCCATGTGCTCGGTGAGCATGCCGTTGCTGATGAAACCGGCGCGGCGGGCCACCTCGAACACCTGCTGGAAGTGCAGGGCCTGGCGCTGGTCGACGAAGTACAGGGCGCGGTCGGCCTTGAGCACGTTGCTGCGGTAGCGCACGGCGGCGAGGTCGGTGGTGGCATAGAGATAGCCGCCGCCGGCCTTCTGCACGATCACCGGCAGCGGGGTGCCTTCGGCGGTCTTGTACTCATCGAGGAACACGCACTGGGCGCCGTTGCTTTCCTGCAGCAGGCCTGCGGCGGCCAGGTCGCTGACCACCTGGGCGAGGTCATCGTTGTAGGCGCTTTCGCCCATGACGTCGGCGGGGGTCAGGTTGACGTTGAGGCGCTCATAGGTGGCCTGGCAGTGCGACAGGGAAATGTCGTTGAAATGTTTCCACAACTTCAGGCATTCGGCGTCGCCGGCCTGCAACTTGACCACCAGGCCGCGGGCGCGCTCGGCGAACTCCGGCGACTCGTCGAAGCGCTGCTTGGCCGCGCGGTAGAAGTTTTCCAGGTCCGACAGCTCGTCGCTGGCTGCCGGCTGCTCCTGCAGGAAGGCCAGCAGCATGCCGAACTGGGTGCCCCAGTCGCCAACGTGGTTCTGGCGGATCACCTCGTCGCCGAGAAAGCCCAGCACATTGGCCACGGCGTCGCCGATGATGGTCGAGCGCAGGTGGCCGACGTGCATCTCCTTGGCCAGGTTGGGAGCCGACAGGTCGACCACTACCCGCTGCGGCGCGCCGTGCTTGCGCACGTTGAGCTGCGGGTCGGCCAGCGCGGCGTCGAGGCGCGCGGCCAGGGCCTGGGTGTTCTGGAAGAAGTTGAGGAAGCCTGGGCCGGCGATTTCCACCTTGCTCACCTGCTCGTCGGCCGGCAGCGCAGCGATGATCTTCTCGGCCAGGTCGCGCGGCTTCATGCCGGCCGGCTTGGCCAGCATCATGGCGATATTGCTGGCGAAGTCGCCGTGGGTCTTGTCCCGGGCGTTTTCCACCTGGATCGCCGGCGTCAGCCCTTCAGGCAGCACACCTTGCGCGACGAGGTGGTTGAGGGCTTGCTGGATGAGCTGGCGAATGATGTCTTTCATGGGGATCTCTTTCGACCGCAGGCGCGGCGGCGCTGGAATGCGCGGGCATAAAACGGAGCATTATCCGGTGTGAACGGCCGATTGCCAACCCGCTGAAGGCCGCAGTGTGCTCAATACAGATCCACCGGATCGACATCCAGCGACCAGCGGACCTGGCGCCCGCTGGGCATCTGCTCCAATTGCAGCATCCAGTGGCTGAGCAATTTATGCAGCGGCGCGCGGGCGCTGGCTTGCACCAGCAGCTGCGCGCGGAAGCGCCCGGCGCGGCGTTCCATGGGAGCGGGCACCGGGCCCAGCAGTTCGATGGCGTGGAGTTGCAACGACCCCAGCAACTGTTCGGCAGCGCTGCAGGCCTCGTCGAGAAAGCCTTCGGCCTGGCCGGGCTTGTGCGCTTCGGCGCGCAGCAGGGCCAGGTGGGCGAAGGGCGGCAGGCCGGCGGCGCGGCGCTCGCTGAGGGCCTGGTCGGCGAAGGCGAAGTAGCCTTGTTCAGTCAGTTGCACCAGCAGCGGGTGCTCGGCCAGGTGGGTCTGGATGATCACTCGCCCCGGTTCTTCGGCGCGGCCGGCGCGGCCGGCGACCTGCACGATCAACTGCGCCATGCGCTCGCTGGCGCGAAAGTCCCCGGAGAACAGGCCGCCGTCGGCATCGAGAATCGACACCAGCGTGACCCGCGGAAAGTGATGGCCCTTGGCAAGCATCTGCGTGCCGACCAGGATGCACGGCTGGCCCTTCTGGATGGTGGCGAACAGCTGCGCCATGGCGTCCTTGCGCGAGGTGCTGTCGCGGTCGACGCGCAGCACCGGGTAGTCCGGAAACAGGATGCTCAGGCGTTCCTCGGCCCGCTCGGTGCCAGCGCCCACCGGCCGCAGGTCGACTCTGCCGCACTGCGGGCATTTGCGCGGGACACGCTCGGCGTAGCCGCAATGGTGGCAGCGCAGCTCGCCGGAACGCTGGTGCACGGTGGTGCGCGCGTCGCAGCGCGGGCATTCCGAAAGCCAGCCGCAGTCGTGGCAGAGCAGGGTCGGGGCGAAGCCGCGACGGTTGAGAAACACCAGCACCTGCTGGCCGCGCTCCAGGGTCTGGCCGATGGCCTGCTGCATTGGCCCGCTGATGCCGCTGTCCAGTGGCCGGCTCTTGACGTCCAGGCGCATGAACTTCGGTGGCTTGGCGCCACCGGCGCGCTGGTCCATGCGCAACAGGGCGTAGCGGCCGATATAGGCGTTGTGCAGGCTTTCCAGCGACGGCGTCGCCGAGCCCAGCACGATCGGGATGTTTTCCTGATGCGCACGCACCAGCGCCAGGTCGCGGGCGTGGTAGCGCAGGCCTTCCTGCTGTTTATAGGAACCGTCGTGTTCCTCGTCGATGATGATCAGGCCGGGATGCTTCATCGGGGTGAACAGCGCCGAGCGCGTGCCGATGATGATGTCCGCCTCGCCGTCCCGAGCCGCCAGCCAGGCATCGAGCCGCTCGCGGTCGTTGACCGCCGAATGCAGCAGGGCGATGCGGGCGTTGAAGCGCTGCTCGAAGCGCGCCAGGGTCTGCGGGCCGAGGTTGATCTCCGGAATCAGCACCAGCGCCTGCTTGCCGGCCTCCAGGGTTTCGCGAATCAGTTGCAGGTACACCTCGGTCTTGCCGCTGCCGGTGACCCCGGCCAGCAGCGAGGCGTGATAGCTGCCGAAGCCGGCGCGTACCGCCTGGAACGCCGCGCTTTGCTCGGGATTGAGCGGCAGCTCCGGTTGGGCCAGCCAGCGCTGGTGACGTGCCTCGGGGTGATGGCGGCGCACCTCGACGGTCACCAGGCCCTTGGCCAGCAGCATGTCGAGGCTGTCCTTGCTCAGCTGCAATTTGCTCAGCAGCGCGTGGGCCACGCCATGGGGGTGCTGGGCCAGGGTGGTCAGGGCTTCGCGCTGTTTCGGCGCGCGGGCGATGCGCGGGTCGTCCAGCCGGGCGTCGGCGGCGGCCTGCCAGAAGCGCTCCTGGCGCGCCTCGGCGGGGTCGCCCTGGCGCAGCAGCACCGGCAGTGCCCAGCTGAGGGTGTCGCCCAGGCTGTGCTGATAATACTGCGCGGTCCACAGGCACAGCTTGAACAGGCTGGGCGGCAGCGGGCTGACCGGGTCGAGCAGGGCCAGCGCCGGCTTGAGCTTGGCGGCGGGCACCTCGCTGTGCTCGGTGACCTCGATCAGCACGCCGATCATTTCCCGCCGCCCGAACGGCACCCGCAGGCGCATCCCCGGGGCGAAGTCGGCCGCCGTCATGCCCAGCGGCGCGCGGTAGTCGAACAGGCGTCGCAGCGGCGAGGGCAAGGCGAGGCGCAGTATGACGTCGGGCACGCGAAGGCTCGTAATGGGGGAATGGTGGGGCAGGTTAGCAGACGACCACCGGTAGAGGCGACCGCTTGCGTGAATGTGGAAGTCTGATAATATGGCCGGCCTTTCGTGCGGTATTCAACAATGGTGTTGAGTGGCGGCACGCTAGCTGAGGAAGTAATCATGAAAGCTGATATCCATCCAGTTTATGAAGCCGTTGACGCCACCTGCAGCTGCGGCAACGTCATCAAGACCCGTTCCACCCTGGCCAAGCCACTGAGCCTGGACGTTTGCTCCGAGTGCCACCCGTTCTACACCGGCAAGCAGAAAGTGCTGGACGTAGGCGGCCGTGTTGACCGTTTCAAACAGCGTTTCGGTGGTTTCGGCAGCAAGAAGGCCTGATCGACTTGATCAAGCTGGTAAAGAAGGCGCCCCTTGTGGGCGCCTTTTTTGTATCCGCTTTTTTGGTACCCGGAGTCTCGACGCTGGCGCTGGCCGATGCCGCCTGCATCGCCCCGCCGGGGCTGCCGGGCGTGCAGGTGCGCAACGTGGTGGATGGCGACACGGTGAAGCTGCAGGATGGCCGCAGCGTCCGGCTGATCGGCCTGAACGCGCCGGAGTTGGCGCATCAGGGTCGCAGCGAGGAGCCGTTTGCCGTGGCCGCGCGCCAGCGCTTGCAGGCGCTGGTCAGTGCCAGCCAGGGCCGAGTGCTGATGCAGCCGGGCCGCGAGGCCAGGGACAAGTACGGCCGTACCCTGGCCCACCTGTACGCCGCCGACGGTAGCAACCTGGAAGCGCAGCTGCTGCGCGACGGTTTGGCATTGCAGATTGCCATTGCGCCGAACACCGACCTGGTGGCCTGTCACCAGCAGGCCGAACGTCAGGCTCGCGCTGCGGGCCTGGGCGTGTGGCGGCGTACGCCGCTGATTGCGGCCGGGCAGCTGCGCCAGTCGGGCTTTGCCTTGGTGAGCGGGCGGGTCGGCCAGGTGCAGCGCAACCGCGGGGGCACCTGGATCGCCCTGGGCGACAGCCTGGTGGTGCATATCGCGCCCAAGGATGAGTCGCGCTTCAGCGCTGCCCTGCTGGCGAGCTACCAGGGCCAGCTGCTGGAAGCGCGCGGCTGGGTGCTGGATCGCTCCCGGCGCGGCGGGCTCAGGCCGGGCCAGGCGCGCTGGATGCTGGCGGTCAGTGATCCGAGCATGCTGCAGCGCGCACTTTGAAAGACAATAGAAATGTACACAATAAATAAATTTATTGTAAACACTTGCAGCCCGCGATCCAGCTGGGTTTGCGACCAAAGTCAGGCTTTACAGGCGGGCCATAGGATGACTGACCAGTCTTGTGGGGCGTTTGCGAGTTGCGTATCCTCGGCGGTCCCGTCAGACCCAACAAAAGCGGAACGCCACTATGTCAGACCTGAAAACTGCCGCTCTCGAATATCATGCCCACCCGCGTCCGGGGAAGCTGAGCGTCGAGCTCACCAAGCCAACCGCCACTGCCCGTGACCTGTCCCTGGCCTACAGCCCGGGTGTGGCAGAGCCGGTGCGTGAAATTGGGCGTGACCCGGAGCTTGCCTACAAGTACACCGGCAAGGGCAACCTGGTGGCGGTGATCTCCGACGGTACGGCAATTCTGGGTCTGGGCAACCTCGGCCCGCTGGCTTCCAAGCCGGTGATGGAAGGCAAGGGCGTGCTGTTCAAGCGCTTCGCCGGCATCGACGTGTTCGACATCGAAGTCGATTCGGAAAGCCCGCAGGCCTTCATCGACACCGTCAAGCGCATCTCCATCACCTTCGGTGGCATCAACCTGGAAGACATCAAGGCGCCAGAGTGCTTCGAGATCGAGCGCGCGCTGATCGAACAGTGCGACATTCCGGTGTTCCACGATGACCAGCACGGCACCGCGATCGTCACCGCCGCCGGCATGATCAACGCCCTGGAAATCGCCGGCAAGACCCTCGAGCAGGCGAAGATCGTCTGCCTGGGCGCCGGCGCTGCGGCAATCTCCTGCATGAAGCTGCTGGTGAGCATGGGGGCGAAGATCGAGAACATCTACATGATCGACCGTACCGGTGTGATCCACGCTGGCCGCGAAGACCTCAACCAGTACAAGGCGGTGTTCGCCCACCCGACCGACAAGCGCACGCTGTCCGAAGCTTTGGATGGCGCCGACGTGTTCGTCGGCCTGTCGGGTCCGAACCTGCTGAGCCCCGAAGATCTCAAGCGCATGGCGGCCAATCCGATCGTGTTCGCCTGCTCCAACCCGGACCCGGAAATCTCCCCGGAGCTGGCCCACGCCACTCGCAACGACGTGATCATGGCCACCGGTCGTTCGGACTACCCGAACCAGGTCAACAACGTGCTGGGCTTCCCGTTCATCTTCCGCGGTGCCCTGGACGTTCGCGCCAAGCGTATCAACGAAGAGATGAAAATCGCTGCCGCCACCGCCCTGCGCGAACTGGCCAAGCTGCCGGTGCCCAAGGAAGTCTGCGACGCCTACGGCGGTATCAGCCTGGAGTTCGGCCGTGAGTACATCATCCCCAAGCCGATGGACCCACGCCTGATCACCCTGATCTCCGACGCCGTGGCCAAGGCCGCTATCGAGACCGGTGTGGCGACCCTGCCGTATCCCAAGCACTACCCGCTCAAGAGCGTGGATGACGTGTTCAACGGCTGAGGCTGACGGGCACTGAATGAAAAGCCCCGGCTCGGTGACGAGTCGGGGCTTTTTTGTCTGCGGGGGGGATCACCCAATCAGCTTGCGGTAATCCGCGAGTATCGAGAAGTAGCGGTCAGCCTGTGCCAGGGTGGCCAGAAAGTCGCGGTCTTCGGCCGTGAGCGTCGCCTGCTGATGACGCTGTACCAGTGCGTACAGATGCAGCTTGGCCAGCGCGGTTTCGCGCTGCTCGGCGGTGCTGTCAAGCATTTTAAGGGCCGCGGCGGCCGTACGATCGTGTGAATAGGTAGCGAGGTGCTCGGGGCTGATCATTGCAATCTCCTTGAGTGCCGGTTATCGGCGTCCTGAAGATCAGCTCTGTGCGCAACCCTGCCAAGCCGGCACGCTTTCCCCGTGGCCTGCTGCCGTATCAAGCTGGCTCGCCAGCTCCTACATCCTATTGGCTTGACGCCCAGGTTTATGCAGGAACCGGCGAAGGGGTCAGAACAGATCGATCGGCGCCTGCTCGTCCGCCGGCAGCGGGCTGCCCGGCGCGGCGCCGTTGCCCAGTTCGGTGTTCGACGGCGGCGTGTCTTCGCTCTTGAACAGCTCGAAGTAGGCGTTCGGCGTGCCAGGTGCGGCCGCGCGGCCGCTGGCCGGGTCGATGCGCAGGCTCAGCACGCCTTCGGGTTCGGCCTGGGTGTGTGGCGCCTTGCCTTTAAGCGCGGCGGCCATGTAGTCCATCCAGATCGGCAGGGCCACGGTGCCACCGAATTCCTTGCGGCCCAGGGTTTCGGGCTGGTCGAAGCCGGTCCACACGGTGGTCATGTAGTCGCCATTGTAGCCGGAGAACCAGGCGTCCTTGGAGTCGTTGGTGGTACCGGTCTTGCCAGCAATGTCCGGCCGGCCCAGGGCCAAGGCCCGACGGCCGGTGCCCAGCTTGATCACGTCCTCGAGCATGCTGTTGAGGATGAAGGTGGTGCGCCCGTCCATGATCCGCGGCGCATAGGCTGGCGCGCCGGGAGCGCTGGTCAGGGCTGGGCTGGCATCGTTGCCGGTGCCGGTGCCGGTACCGGTGCTGCTGGCGTCGCTGGTGGTGATCGGCGCGTCGGCCGCAGCTGGCGCCGGAATCGGCGACGAACTGGCGACGTCGTCAGGCGGCACGCTCGGCGGGTTGGCGGTGAACAGCGTGTCGCCGCTGCGGCTTTCGATCTTGTCGATCAGGTACGGCGTGACCTTGAAACCGCCGTTGGCGAACACGCTCCAGCCGGTGGCGATTTCCATCGGCGTCAGCGTCGCGGTGCCCAGGGCCAGCGAGAGGTTGTTGGGCAGGTCCTGCTTGTTGAAGCCGAACTTGCTGATGTAGTCGATGGTATGGCCGACACCCATGCTCTGCAACACGCGGATCGACACCAGGTTGCGCGACTTGTACAGCGCCTCGCGCAAGCGGATCGGCCCAAGGAAGGTGTTGGTGTCATTTTTTGGGCGCCAGACCTTGTCGACTGCCTCATCAACGAACACGATCGGCGCGTCGTTGACCAAGCTGGCCGGGGTGTAGCCGCTGTCGAGGGCCGCGGCATAGATGAACGGCTTGAAACTCGAGCCCGGTTGGCGCTTGGCCTGCATCGCGCGGTTGTAGTTGCTCTGCTCGAAGGCGAAGCCGCCCACCAGCGCGCGGATTGCGCCGTTGTGCGGGTCCAGCGACACCAGTGCGCTCTGCGCCTGCGGCACCTGGCTGAACTTCAGCGTGCTGTCGTCCAGACGTTGCACGCGGATCAGGTCGCCGACCTGAACCACGTCACCAGGCTGCGCCGGGGCGCGGCCCAGGCTGTTGGTGTTGATGAACGGACGCGCCCATTTCATGGTGTCCCAGTTGACCCGGCCGTCCTTGCCGTCGCGGTCGATCACGCCCAGGCCGGTCTTGTCGACCTGGGTGACGATCATCGGCTCCAGGCCATTGAGCGGCCGCTGCTTGCCCAGCTCGGTCACCCAGGCGTCGCGGGTCTTGCCCGGCAGGCGCGCCTCGGGGCCCCGGTAGCCGTGACGCTGGTCGTATTCGACGAGGCCGTCGAACACCGCCTTGTTGGCGTCTTCCTGCAGATCGCTTGGCACGGTCACGGTGACCCGGAAGCCTTGGGTGTAGGCGTCGCTGCCATAGCGGCCGACCATTTCGGCGCGAGCCATCTCGGCGATCCACTGGGCGTTCACTTCTGGCGTCGGCACGTGGTAGCTGGCGTTCAAAGGCTCGGCCAGGGCCGCCTGGTAGCTGGCTTCATCGATCTTGCCGAGCTTGAACATGCGCCCCAGGATCCAGTCGCGGCGTTCCTTGCTGCGCGCCGGGTTGGCCAGCGGGTTGAAGCGCGACGGGGCCTTGGGCAGGCCAGCGATCATGGCCATCTGCGCCAGGCTGGCGTCACGGATGGACTTGCCGTAGTACACCTGCGAAGCGGCGTCGATGCCGTAGGCGCGGTTGCCCAGGTAGATCTTGTTGACGTACAGCTCGAGAATCTCGTCCTTGGTAAGTTGGCGCTCGATTTGCAAGGCAAGGAGGATCTCAGTGATTTTTCGCGAAAAACTGCGCTCATTCGTCAAAAAATAGTTCTTCGCCACTTGCATGGTGATGGTGCTGCCACCCGTCTGGATGTGCCCGGTACGCAGTAATTGCGAGGCCGCGCGGGCCAGGCTGCCCGGATCGACGCCATAGTGGTTGGCGAAGTTGTCGTCTTCAGCCGACAGCAGGGCGTCAATGAAATGGGGTGGCACATCGGCGAACTTGATTGGCGAGCGGCGCATCTCGCCAAATTCGGCGATCAGCTTGTTGTCGCTGCTGTAGACCCGCAGGGGGATCTGTAATTCGACACTTTTCAGCGCATCCACGGAGGGCAGCGTCGGGCTAAGATAAAGAAATGCACCACTCAGGACGAGCCCAAGCCCGCAGACCACGGCGAGAAAAGACCACCCGATAAACTTCAGCAGACGAATCAAGGCTTTTGTATTTCCACAGGAAAAGAATGGGTTGAGCGCAGTGAGCAATGGCAAGAAAAAGCGCTGGGCATTATAAGCATTTTTCGGCTGGTAGCGTCATTTGCGCTTCTGTCAAGACTGCTATTAAATGCTCCGCATAAAAAATGGTCCGTAAGTCACGGAAAGCAATAGGGAAACGGCTGTGCTTGGACTCTTCAGCAAGAAAACAAGTTCGCTTCTCGGCATCGACATCAGCTCCACCTCCGTGAAGCTGCTGGAGCTCAGCCGCTCCGGCAACCGCTACCGGGTCGAGGCCTATGCCGTCGAACCGCTGCCAGCCAATGCCGTGGTGGAAAAGAACATCGCCGAGCTCGAGGGCGTCGGCAATGCCCTGACCCGGGTGCTGGTCAAGGCGCGCTCGAGCACCCGCACCGTGGCCCTGGCGGTGGCCGGCTCCGCCGTCATCACCAAGACCATCGAAATGGACGCGGGCCTGTCCGACGACGAGATGGAAAACCAGCTCAAGGTCGAGGCCGACCAGTACATTCCCTATCCCCTGGAAGAAGTCGCCATCGACTTCGAGGTCCAGGGCCCCTCGGTGCGCAACCCCGAGCGCGTCGAAGTGCTGCTGGCCGCCTGCCGCAAGGAAAACGTCGAGGTGCGCGAAGCCGCGCTGACCCTGGCCGGGCTCGACGCCCGCGTGGTGGACGTCGAAGCCTATGCGCTGGAACGGGCCTTCGGCCTGCTGGCGCCGCAGATGGCCATGGGCGACACGCCGCTGACCGTGGCGGTGGTCGACATCGGCGCCACCATGACCACCCTCAGCGTGCTGCACGACGGGCGCATCATCTATACACGCGAGCAATTGTTCGGCGGCCGCCAGCTCACCGAAGAAATCCAGCGCCGCTACGGCCTGTCGGTCGAAGAGGCGGGCTTGGCCAAGAAGCAGGGCGGGCTGCCCGACGACTACGTGGCCGAGGTGCTGCAGCCGTTCAAGGATGCCGTGGTGCAACAGGTCTCGCGCTCGCTGCAATTCTTCTTCGCCGCCGGCCAGTACAACGATGTCGACTACATCATGCTCGCTGGCGGCACGGCCTCCATCGCCGGGCTCGACCACCTTATCCAGCAGCGCCTGGGCACCCCGACCCTGGTGGCCAACCCGTTCGCCGACATGGCCCTGAGCAACAAGGTCAACGCCGGCGCGCTGGCCAGTGACGCGCCCGCCCTGATGATTGCCTGCGGGCTGGCGTTGAGGAGCTTCGACTGATGGCACGCATCAACCTGTTGCCCTGGCGCGAGCAGCTGCGCGAAAAACGCCGCAAGCGCTTCCTGACTTCCCTGGCCGCAGTGGCCATCGGCGCCATTGGCATCATCATCCTGGCCGACCGCTACTACACCAGCGAAATCGACGCGCAAGCTGCGCGCAACCAGTTCATCCAGGCCGAAATCGCCGGCCTGGACAACCGCATCAAGCAGATCAGCGACCTCAAGGCGCGGCGCAAGCAGTTGGTCGAACGCATGAAGATCATCCAGGACCTGCAAGGCAACCGGCCGATCAGCGGGCGTATCTTCGACCAGCTGGCGCGCACCTTGCCTGACGGGGTGTATTTCACCGACGTGAAGATGGTCGACAAAGTGATTTCGATTGCCGGCAATGCCGAGTCCAACAACCGCGTGTCCGAGCTGCTGCGCAACCTCGAATCCTCGCCGTGGCTGGAGCAGGCGGTGCTGACCGAGGTCAAGACCAAGCCCTCGGGTGACGTCGACCAGGCCAACGCCTTCCAGTTGACGGTGCGCCAGACCGTGCCGGCCGAAGGGGAGGCCAAATGAACATGTCGGAATGGATGGACAGCCTGCGCAAGGTCAACCTCAGTGACCTGGACATCAACAACGTCGGCTCCTGGCCGGCGGCGATCAAGACCATTGCCGGCGTGCTGTTGCTGGTGCTGCTGCTGGGCCTGGGTTACCAGTTCCACATCAGTGACATGGGCGACCAGCTCGAAGCCAGCCGGGCCCAGGAGCAGGCGCTGCGCGAACAGTACTCGACCAAGGCGTTCCAGGCCGCCAACCTGGACACCTACATCGAACAGATGAAGGAGATGGAGACCTCTTTCGGCGCCATGCTGCGCCAGTTGCCGAGTGTCACCGAGGTGCCGGGGCTGCTCGAAGACATCACCCGCACGGGCCTGGGCAGCGGCCTGGAGTTCGAGGAGATCAAGCTGTTGCCCGAGGTGCCGCAACAGTTCTACATCGAGACGCCGATACAGATCACCGTCACCGGCAACTACCATGACTTGGCGACCTTCGTCAGCGGCGTGGCCAGCCTGCCGCGCATCGTTACCCTGCATGACTTCGAGATCAAGCCGGCCGAAGAGAACTCGACGACCAAGCTGCGCATGAGCATCCTGGCCAAGACTTACCGCTACAACGATCAGGGCATGGCCAAGCCGGCCGCGGCACAGGGGCAAGCGAAATGAGGGCGTGGGTAGCAGGTGGGCTGATTGCCCTGACCCTGGCGCTGAGCGGCTGCGGCAACAGCGACACGAGCGACATTCGTGCGTTCATGGACGCCGCCAACAAGCGGCCCAAGGGCGCCATCGAGCCGATCCCGCGGTTCGCCCCGTACGAGGCGTTCACCTACGAGGCCTCGGCGTTGCGCAGTCCGTTCCAGCCGCCGATCAAGATCGACCTGACCAAGCGCGCCAAGGGCTCGCAGCTGGTCAAGCCCGATCCCAATCGCACCAAGCAGTTCCTGGAAGGCTTCAACATAGAAAGTTTCGAAATGGTCGGTACACTCGCCAACGAAACAGGCCGTTACGCGTTGATGCGCGGGGCGGGCGGCGTTCATCGAGTGAAGGTAGGCGACTACCTGGGCCGCAATGAAGGTCGCATCGTCGCGATCTCCGAATCACAGGTCGACGTCGTCGAAATCGTTCCTGATGGTGAAGGGGGGTGGCTGGAGCGTCCGCGCACCATACCTCTCAAGGAACGCTCATAAGGGCTGGTCTAGCATGCACAGTGGAACTCGAAAATGAACAGGATTCTTTCCGCCTTCGGCATCTGGCTATGGATAGCCCTGGGAGCGCCTGCCGTCATGGCGGCCACACTCAAGACCCTCGACGTCGCCTCGCTGCCCGGTGACCGGGTGGAGCTCAAGCTGTCCTTCGACGGGCCGGTCGCGCCGCCGCGCGGCTATACCACCGACCAGCCGGCGCGCATCGCCCTGGATCTGCCGGGCGTCACCAGCCAGGTCGACAACAAGAGCCGCGATCTGGGTGGCGGCAACGCCCGCAGCGCGGTGGTGATCGAGGCCAAGGATCGCACCCGGATCATCGTCAACCTGACCACGCTGGTGCCCTACAGCACCCGCGTGCAGGGCAACGACCTGTTCATCCTGATCGGCCAGGGCGCCGCTTCGCTGGGCGCCACGCCACGCGCGCCGACCAATCCGCCGGCTGCAGCACGCCCGGTGGCCGCGCCTTCGGCAGTGGCCAGCAAGTCGAGCTCGCCGCTGGGCCGGGCCATCCGCAACGTCGATTTCCAACGCGGCGAGCTGGGCGAGGGCAATGTGGTCATCGACCTCAGCGACCCGTCGATCAGCGCCGATATCAAGGAAGAAGGCGGCAAGATCCGCGTCGACTTCCCGCGCACCCAGCTGCCGGACGCACTGCGCGTACGCCTGGACGTCAAGGATTTCGCCACGCCGGTGCAGTTCGTCAATTCATCGATCGCCGCCGACCGCGCGACCATCCTGATCGAGCCCACCGGGGCTTTCGACTATTCCTCCTACCAGACCGACAACAAGCTGACTGTCAGCGTGCGGCCGTTGACCAACGACGACCTGGCGCGGCGCAACGCCGAGCGCAATGTCTACACCGGCGAGAAGCTGTCGCTGAACTTCCAGGACATCGACGTGCGCTCGGTGCTGCAACTGATCGCCGACTTCACCAACCTGAACCTGGTGGCCAGCGACACGGTCAAGGGCGGCATTACCCTGCGCCTGCAGAACGTGCCATGGGACCAGGCGCTGGACCTGGTGCTCAAGACCCAGGGTCTGGACAAGCGCAAGATCGGCAACGTGCTGCTGGTGGCGCCGGCCGACGAGATCGCCGCCCGCGAGCGTCAGGAGCTGGAGTCGCAGAAGCAGATTCAGGAGCTGGCACCGCTGCGCCGTGAGCTGCTGCAGGTCAATTACGCCAAGGCCGCCGACATCGCCAAGCTGTTCCAGTCGGTGACCGCCGGCGAGAGCAAGGAAACCGAGCGCGGTTCGATCACCGTCGACGAGCGCACCAACAACATCATTGCCTATCAGACCCAGGACCGCCTTGACGAATTGCGGCGCATTGTGGCGCAGCTCGACATTCCGGTGCGCCAGGTAGAGATCGAGGCGCGCATCGTCGAAGCCAACGTCAACTACAACAAGAGCCTGGGCGTGAAGTGGGGTGGCCAGACCAACCGCACCGGCAACAGCAATTTCACCACCTACGGTGGCCTGCCCACCACGTCGACCAGCTCGACCACCACGGCCACCACCGGGACCACGGTCACCACTGCCCAGCCGTTCGTCGACCTGGGTGCCACCGATGCCACCTCCAGCATCGGCATCGGCTTCCTGACCAGCAACGTGCTGCTGGACCTGGAACTCAGCGCCATGGAAGCCACGGGCAACGGTGAAATCGTCTCGCAACCCAAGGTGGTGACCTCCGACAAGGAGACCGCGAAGATCCTCAAGGGTACCGAGGTGCCGTACCAGGAGGCGAGCTCCAGCGGCGCCACCACGGTATCGTTCAAGGAGGCCTCGCTGTCGCTGGAGGTGACCCCGCAGATCACCCCGGACAGCCGCATCATCATGGAGGTCAAGGTCACCAAGGATGAACCGGACTACCTCAACGCAGTGTTGGGCGTGCCGCCGATCAAGAAAAACGAGGTCAACGCCAAGGTGCTGGTCAACGACGGCGAGACCATCGTGATCGGTGGGGTGTTCTCCAACACGCAAAGTAAAACCACGGCGAAGGTGCCATTTCTCGGCGATGTGCCGTATCTTGGCCGCCTCTTCCGCAGCGATACCGTTTCGGAAGCAAAATCCGAGCTGCTGGTGTTCCTGACTCCGCGTATCATGAACAACCAGGCGATTGCTGTGAGTCGTTGATTCCGTGCGAAATTTGATACTTGTAGGGCCGATGGGTGCGGGCAAGAGCACCATCGGCCGCTTGCTGGCCAAAGAGCTCCGGTTGCCGTTCAAGGATTCCGACAAGGAAATAGAACAGCGCACCGGCGCCAACATTCCCTGGATCTTCGACCGTGAGGGCGAGGCCGGCTTTCGTGATCGCGAGCAGGCTGTGCTGACCGAGCTGTGCACCTTCGATGGCCTGGTCCTGGCCACCGGCGGCGGTGCGGTGATGCGCGATGCCAATCGCCAGGCCCTGCACGCCGGCGGGCGTGTGGTCTACCTGCACGCTTCGGTGGAGCAGCAAGTGGGGCGCACCGCCCGTGACCGCAACCGGCCACTATTGCGTACCGCCGATCCAGCCGCCACGCTGCGCGCCTTGCTGGAGCTGCGCGACCCCCTGTATCGAGAGATTGCCGACCTGGTGGTGCAGACCGACGAGCGGCCGCCCCGCATGGTGGTGCTGGATATCCTCGAGCGCCTGCAGCAGCTGCCACCGCGTTAGGTGGAACTCAAACCAACAAGAAGCCGAGTGCATGACATGCAGACACTGACCGTCGAACTGGGTGAGCGCAGCTACCCCATCCACATTGGCGAAGGCCTGCTCGGCCAGCCCGGGCTGCTGACGCCGCATATCGCCGGGCGTCAGGTGGCCATCGTCTCCAACACCACGGTGGCGCCGCTGTATCTGGAGCGCTTGAGCCAGTCGCTGGGTGCCTATTCGGTGGTGTCGGTGGTGTTGCCCGATGGCGAGGCGCACAAGAACTGGGAAACCCTGCAAACCGTCTTCGATGCCCTGCTGACAGCTCGGCTGGACCGCCGCGCCACCCTCATCGCCCTGGGCGGCGGGGTGATCGGCGACCTCACCGGCTTCGCGGCGGCCTGCTACCAGCGCGGCGTCGACTTCATCCAGATCCCGACCACGCTGCTGTCCCAGGTGGACTCCTCGGTGGGTGGCAAGACCGGCATCAACCATCCGCTGGGCAAGAACATGGTCGGCGCGTTCTACCAGCCCAAGGCCGTGCTGATCGACACCTCGACCCTGGCCAGCCTGCCACCGCGCGAGCTCTCGGCGGGCCTGGCGGAGGTCATCAAGTACGGGCTGATCTGCGACGAGCCGTTCCTGCGCTGGCTCGAGGAGCACATCGAGGCCTTGCGCAATCTCGACCAGGCCGCTCTCACCGAAGCCATCGCGCGCTCCTGCCAGGCCAAGGCGGACGTGGTCGGCGCCGACGAGCGCGAGGCTGGCCTGCGCGCTACCTTGAACCTGGGTCACACCTTTGGTCACGCCATCGAGACGCACATGGGGTATGGTGTCTGGCTGCATGGTGAGGCAGTGGCTACCGGCACGGTGATGGCCCTGGAAATGTCCATGCGCCTGGGCTGGATCAGCCAGGCCGAACGCGACCGCGGCATCGTATTGCTGCTGCGCGCGGGCTTGCCCGTGGTGCCTCCGGCCGAGATGACCGCGCAGGATTTCCTCGAGCACATGGCCATCGACAAGAAGGTCATCGACGGTCGCCTGCGCCTGGTACTGCTGCGCCGTATCGGCGAGGCGGTGATCACCGACGAGTATCCTCGCGAGGTGCTCCAGGCGACGTTGATCGCCGATTACCAGGCCATCGCCGATGGCCTGCTGGTAACCTGATGCACAGGCGCTCGTCCATCAACAAACAATCAGATCTATGAGAATTCGATGACAAGTCTGCACGCCGACGAGGCTTTCCTCGGCCACTATCAGCTGGAACACGACCCCTTCGCGGCGCGCGTTCCCGGCTTCAAGTTCTTCCCTGCCCAGCGCAAGCCGGTGCTGGGCCAGTTGCACCATCTGGCGCGCTACAGCCAGCTGCTGCTGGTGGTCACCGGGCCCCACGGCAGCGGCAAGACCTTGTTGCGCCAGGCCCTGGTGGCCAGCACCAACAAGCAGTCGGTGCAAAGCGTGGTGGTGTCGGCCCGTGGCGCCGGCGATGCGGCCGCTGTGCTCAGCCAGGTCGCCCAGAGCCTGGGCGTGGCGCAGCTGGAAGTCACTGCCATTCTTGCGCAGATCGTGCAGTTGGCGTTGACCGGGCAGGAAGTCTACCTGCTGGTGGACGATGCGGAACAACTCGACGAATCCGCACTCGAAGCCCTGCTCGCCCTGGCGGCCGGCGCCCCTGAGGGGCGGCCGCATGTGTTCCTGTTCGGCGAGCCGTCGCTGATCGCCGGTCTGGAAAACCTCGCCGCCGAGGAGGAAGTGTTCCACGTCATCGAGCTGGAACCGTACACCGAAGAAGAAACCCGCGAGTATCTGGCCCAACGCCTTGAAGGTGCAGGCCAGAGCATCAAGCTGTTCAGTAACGAACAGATCACCGATATCCACGAGAATTCGGCGGGTTGGCCGGGAATCATCAACCAGGTCGCCCGCGATGCAATGATCGAGGCCATGATCGCAAGCCGTTCTGCGGTTAAGCGTCCATCTATGGGGTTTAAAATGCCGAAAAAACTGGTACTGGCGTTCTCCGCCGTCGTTGTGGTGGCCGTTGCCGCCGCCTGGATCATCCCGGGCCGCAACAAGGCGCCGACTGCCGGCGCGCCGCAGCAGGCGCAACTGCCATTGGGCCAGGGTCAGCCGACCACGGCCAAGTCCAACAATGCCGACGGCCCGGCCGTCGAATTCTCCGGCAACACCCAATCGCTGCCGCTCAATGGCCAGCCGGTCATGCGCGGCCCGCTGGCGGCCAATGCTGGCGCTGGTGCCGGTGATGCCGACGGCGAAGACAGCGCCCCAGGAGCCGCTGCGCCGGCGCCTGCGACGCCGAACAATGCCGTGCCGCAGTCTTCGTTCAAGCCGCCAACCGTGACTACCACCGCGCCACCTCCAGGTGTACAGGCCGGTCCCGCCGCGACCATGGCGCCGGCGCCGACCCCGGCACCGCGGGCTCAGGCACCGGTGGCAGCGGCCAAGCCGGCTCCGGCCAAGGCCGAGCCGATCAAGCATGAAGCCGCCAAGCCGGCGACCCAGTTGGCCAAGGCCGAAACCAAGCCGGCCGAAAAACCCGCCGCACACGCTGCCGCAGGCGCTGCCGGCAGTGGCTGGTACGCAGGCCAGGCGCCGGGCAACTATGTGGTGCAGATCATCGGCACTAGCTCCGAAGCCACCGCACGCACCTATACCGCCCAGGGTGGCGAGTACCGCTACTTCAAGAAAACCCTGCAGGGCAAGCCGCTGTACGTGGTGACCTACGGCAACTTCGCCAGCCGCGAAGCGGCGCTCGCCGCGATCAAGAACTTGCCAGAGAAGGTCCAGGCTGGTAAACCTTGGCCTCGCTCGGTGGCCAGCGTCCAACAGGACCTTGCCACGGCACACTGATCCAGTGATGGGCGGGCCACTCTAAGGCTCGCTCTATTTCACCTGAAGCACTAATCTGATCAAGCGAAGCCTGCTGCACACAATGCGGCGGGCTTCCGCGTCCCAGAGCGGTTGGTAGCGCATAGCTATTGCCGTACTGTCTGATTACCGGCAGACTCCAGCGAAAGTTGCTATCACAACACCTCGCTAGAAACATTCAAAAAAGCGACACGAGTTTGCGCGCGTTCGTCGCCGAATTTGTGAGCGACCCTGTCGCTGTGTACAATGACCTCCCTTTTGCCCCCACAAAGCTGGCGAACGTCTAGCGTGGGTGGTAAGCGGTTGAATTGAAAAGAAATTTGCCTCCGAGAGAGATTTCCCTCCAAGAGAGGCAGCCTGGTGAGAAAGTGTCTATGAAAACAGGTCTGTACCATCCCGACGAATTCAAGGATAACTGTGGTTTTGGCCTGATCGCCCATATGACGGGCGAACCCAGTCATCACCTGTTGCAGACGGCCATCGAGGCCCTGACCTGCATGACCCACCGCGGTGGGATCAACGCCGACGGCAAGACCGGCGACGGCTGCGGGTTGCTGATCCAGAAGCCCGACCAGTTCCTGCGCGCCATCGGCCAGGAAACCTTTGGCGTCGAGCTGCCGCGTCAGTACGCGGTGGGCATGGTCTTCCTCAACCAGGACGAAAGCCGTGCCGACGCGGCTCGCGAGAACATGAACCGCGAGATCCTCGCCGCCGGCCTGCAGCTGATCGGCTGGCGCAAGGTGCCGATCGACACCAGCGTGCTCGGCCGCCTGGCCCTGGAGCGGCTGCCGCAGATCGAGCAGGTGTTCATTGGCGGCGAAGGCCTGAGTGACCAGGAATTCGCCATCAAGCTGTTCAGCGCCCGTCGTCGGTCGTCGGTGGCCAACGCCGCCGACACCGACCACTACATCTGCAGCTTTTCGCACAAGACCATCATCTATAAAGGCCTGATGATGCCGGCGGACCTGGAAGCCTTCTTCCCGGACCTGGGTGACGAGCGCCTGCAGACCGCGATCTGCGTGTTCCACCAGCGCTTCTCCACCAACACGCTGCCCAAGTGGCCGCTGGCCCAGCCGTTCCGCTTCCTCGCGCACAACGGTGAAATCAACACCATCACCGGCAACCGGAATTGGGCCCAGGCGCGGCGCACCAAGTTCGCCAACGAACTGATCCCCGACCTCGAAGAGCTCGGCCCGCTGGTCAACCGCGTGGGTTCGGACTCCTCGAGCATGGACAACATGCTCGAGCTGATGGTCACTGGCGGTATCGATCTGTTCCGCGGCGTGCGTATGATCATCCCGCCCGCGTGGCAGAACGTCGAGACCATGGACCCCGACCTGCGGGCGTTCTACGAATACAACTCGATGCACATGGAACCCTGGGACGGCCCCGCTGGCGTGGTCATGACCGAAGGTCGCCATGCCGTGTGCCTGCTCGACCGCAACGGCCTGCGCCCGGCGCGCTGGGTGACCACCAAGAATGGTTACATCACCCTGGCCTCGGAAATCGGCGTGTGGAACTACAAGCCCGAGGACGTCATTGCCAAAGGCCGCGTTGGCCCTGGGCAGATCTTTGCCGTGGACACCGAGACCGGGCAGATCCTCGACACTGACGCCATCGACAACCGTCTGAAATCGCGCCACCCCTACAAGCAGTGGCTTCGCAAGAACGCCCTGCGCATCCAGGCCAACCTGGAAGACAACGATCACGGTTCGGCCTTCTACAATCCGGATCAGCTCAAGCAATACATGAAGATGTTCCAGGTCACCTTCGAGGAGCGTGACCAGGTGCTGCGGCCATTGGGCGAGCAGGGCCAGGAAGCCGTGGGCTCGATGGGGGACGACACGCCGATGGCGGTGCTGTCGCGCCGTGTGCGCACGCCATACGATTACTTCCGCCAGCAGTTCGCGCAGGTCACCAACCCGCCGATCGACCCGCTGCGCGAAGCCATCGTGATGTCCCTGGAAATCTGCCTGGGCGCCGAGCGCAACATTTTCCAGGAGTCGCCGGAGCACGCTTCGCGCGTCATCCTCAGCTCGCCGGTGATCTCCCCGGCCAAGTGGCGCTCCCTGAGCAACCTCGACCGCCCGGGTTTCGGCCGCGTGGTGATCGACCTCAACTACGACGAGGCGCTGGGCCTGGAAGCCGCCGTGCGCAACATCGCCGATCAGGCGGAAGAAGCCGTGCGGGGCGGCAACACGCAGATCGTCCTCAGCGACCGCAACATCCAGCCGGGCAAGTTGCCGGCCCACGCGGCGCTGGCCACCGGTGCAGTGCACCATCGCCTGACCGAAAAGGGTCTGCGCTGCGACAGCAACATCCTCGTCGAAACCGCCACCGCGCGCGACCCGCACCATTTCGCCGTGCTGATCGGTTTTGGCGCCTCGGCGGTCTATCCGTTCCTGGCCTATGAAGTGCTCGGCGACCTGATTCGTACTGGTGAAGTGCTGGGCGATCTCTACGAGGTGTTCAAGAACTACCGCAAGGGCATCACCAAGGGCCTGCTGAAGATCCTCTCGAAGATGGGCATCTCCACCGTGGCTTCGTACCGCGGCGCGCAGCTGTTCGAGGCCATCGGCCTGTCCGAGGAAGTCTGCGACCTGAGCTTCCGTGGCGTGCCGAGCCGCATCAAGGGTGCGCGTTTCGTCGACATCGAAGCCGAGCAGAAGGCGTTGTCCAGCGAGGCCTGGAGCGTGCGCAAGCCGATCCAGCAGGGCGGCCTGCTCAAATTCGTCCACGGGGGCGAATACCACGCCTACAATCCGGACGTGGTCAACACCTTGCAAGCTGCTGTGCAGCAGGGTGACTACAGCAAGTTCAAGGAATACACGGCGCTGGTGGACAACCGCCCGGTGTCGATGATCCGCGACCTGTTCGCGGTGAAAGAGGCCGCGCAACCGCTGGCCATGGACCAGATCGAGCCGCTGGAGGCCATCCTCAAGCGTTTCGACTCGGCGGGGATCTCGCTCGGCGCCTTGTCGCCGGAAGCCCACGAGGCGCTGGCCGAGGCCATGAACCGCCTGGGCGCGCGCTCCAACTCCGGCGAGGGCGGTGAAGACCCGGCCCGCTACGGCACCATCCGCAGCTCGAAAATCAAGCAAGTGGCCACCGGCCGCTTCGGCGTCACCCCGGAATACCTGGTCAATGCCGAAGTGCTGCAGATCAAGGTGGCCCAGGGCGCCAAGCCGGGCGAGGGCGGGCAGCTGCCAGGCGGCAAGGTCAACGGCCTGATCGCCAAGCTGCGCTATGCAGTACCGGGCGTGACCCTCATCTCGCCGCCGCCGCACCACGACATCTATTCGATCGAAGACCTGTCGCAGCTGATTTTCGACCTCAAGCAGGTCAACCCTGCCGCGCTGGTCTCGGTCAAGCTGGTGGCTGAAGCGGGCGTCGGTACCATTGCGGCCGGCGTGGCCAAGGCCTATGCCGACCTGATCACCATCTCCGGCTACGACGGCGGCACTGGCGCTTCGCCGCTGAGCTCGATCAAGTACGCCGGCGCACCGTGGGAGCTGGGCCTGGCCGAGACCCACCAGACCCTGCGCGGCAACGACCTGCGCGGCAAGGTGCGGGTGCAGACCGACGGCGGCCTGAAAACCGGCCTGGACGTGATCAAGGCGGCCATCCTTGGCGCCGAAAGCTTCGGCTTCGGCACCGCGCCGATGATTGCCCTGGGCTGCAAGTACCTGCGCATCTGCCACCTGAACAACTGCGCCACCGGCGTGGCGACCCAGAACGACAAGCTGCGCAAGGACCACTACATCGGCACCGTCGACATGGTGATCAACTTCTTCACCTATGTCGCCGAAGAGACCCGCGAGTGGCTGGCCAAGCTCGGCGTGCGCAGCCTCGGTGAACTGATCGGGCGCACCGACCTGCTCGAGATCCTGGCTGGCGAGACCGAAAAGCAGCAGCACCTGGACCTGACGCCGCTGCTGGGCAGCGACCACATTCCAGCCGACAAGCCGCAGTTCTGCGAAGTGGACCGCAACCCGCCGTTCGACAAAGGCCTGCTGGCCGAGAAAATGGTCGAGCTCGCGCTGCCGGCCATCGAATCGCTGAGCGGCGGCGACTACGCCATGGACATCTGCAACTGCGACCGCTCCATCGGCGCGCGCATCTCCGGGGAAATCGCCAAGCGTCACGGCAACCAGGGCATGAACAAGGCGCCGGTGACCTTCCGCTTCACCGGCACCGCCGGGCAGAGTTTCGGCGTATGGAACGCCGGTGGCCTGAACATGTACCTCGAAGGCGATGCCAACGACTACGTGGGCAAGGGCATGACCGCTGGCAAGCTGGTGATCGTGCCGCCCAAGGGCAGTCCGTTCAAGACCCAGGACAGCGCCATCATCGGCAACACCTGCCTGTACGGCGCCACTGGCGGCAAGCTGTTCGCCGCTGGCACCGCAGGTGAGCGTTTTGCCGTGCGCAACTCCGGCGCGCACACCATCGTCGAGGGCACCGGCGACCATTGCTGTGAATACATGACGGGCGGTTTCGTCTGCGTTCTTGGCAAGACCGGTTACAACTTCGGCTCCGGCATGACCGGCGGCTTCGCCTATGTGCTGGACCTGGACAACACCTTCGTCGACCGGGTGAACCACGAGTTGGTGGAAATCCAGCGGATCAGCGGCGAAGCGATGGAAGCCTACCGCACGCACCTGGACGGCGTGCTCAAGGAGTACGTCGCGGAAACCGAAAGCGAGTGGGGGCGCAACGTCTGGGAAAACCTCGACGATTACCTGCGCCGTTTCTGGTTGGTCAAGCCCAAGGCCGCCAACCTGAAATCCTTGCTGTCCAGCACCCGTGCCAACCCGCAGTGATATGCGCCTGAAGAGTTTGATGAGGTTTTTTGAACATGGCTGAACGTCTGAGTAATGACTTCCAGTTCATCGAGGTCGGGCGCAAGGATCCGAAGAAGAAACTGTTGCGTCAACGCAAGAAAGAGTTCGTGGAAATCTACGAACCCTTCAAACCCCAGCAGTCGGCCGATCAGGCCCACCGCTGCCTGGGCTGCGGTAACCCGTACTGCGAATGGAAGTGCCCGGTGCACAACTTCATTCCCAACTGGTTGAAACTGGTCTCGGAGGGCAACATCCTCCAGGCCGCCGAGCTGTCGCACCAGACCAACACCCTGCCGGAAGTGTGCGGCCGGGTGTGCCCGCAAGACCGCCTGTGCGAGGGTGCCTGCACCCTTAACGACGGCTTTGGCGCGGTGACCATCGGTTCGGTGGAGAAGTACATCACCGACACCGCCTTCGCCATGGGCTGGCGCCCGGACCTGTCCAAGGTGGTCAAGACCGGCAAGCGCGTGGCCATCATCGGCGCAGGCCCAGCCGGCCTGGGTTGCGCCGACGTGCTGGTGCGCGGCGGGGTGACGCCGGTGGTATTCGACAAGAACCCGGAAATCGGTGGCCTGCTGACCTTTGGCATCCCTGAGTTCAAGCTGGAGAAGAGCGTGCTGAGCAATCGCCGCGAAGTCTTCACCGGCATGGGCATCGAATTTCGCCTGAACACCGAAGTGGGCAAGGACATCAGCGTCGAGCAGCTGCTCGAAGAGTACGATGCCGTGTTCATGGGCATGGGCACCTACACCTACATGAAGGGCGGCTTCCCCGGTGAAGACCTGCCGGGCGTGCACGATGCGCTGGACTTCCTCATTGCCAACGTCAATCGCAACCTGGGTTTTGAAAAGTCGCCGGAAGATTTCGTCGACATGAAGGGCAAGAAGGTGGTGGTTCTGGGTGGTGGCGATACCGCCATGGACTGCAACCGTACCTCGATTCGCCAGGGCGCCAAGGCGGTGACCTGCGCCTATCGCCGTGACGAAGCGAACATGCCCGGCTCGCGCAAAGAGGTGAAAAACGCCAAGGAAGAGGGCGTGAAATTCCTCTATAACCGTCAGCCTATCGCCATTGTCGGCGAAGACAGGGTCGAAGGCGTCAAGGTGGTCGAGACCCGTCTTGGCGAACCGGATGCCCGGGGTCGTCGCAGCCCCGAGCCGATTCCGGGCTCCGAGGAGATTATCCCGGCCGACGCCGTGGTCATCGCCTTCGGTTTCCGTCCAAGCCCGGCTTCGTGGTTCGAGCAGCATTCGATCCAGACCGACAGCCAAGGCCGGGTCATTGCCCCGGAGCAGGGCAAGTTCAAGCACCAGACCAGCAACCCGAAAATTTTCGCCGGTGGCGACATGGTCCGCGGTTCCGATCTGGTGGTGACGGCGATCTTCGAGGGGCGCAATGCCGCCGAGGGCATCCTCGACTATCTCGAGGTCTGATCCCGATAAATTGACCCGATAGACAAAAGGCACGGCTGGCACCGTGCCTTTTGCTTTGCAGTCTGGGAAAATGCCCGCACTTTTCTGTCGGATGTTGTCATGACTGCCCTGAAGAACGACCGTTTCCTGCGCGCCCTGCTCAAACAACCCGTAGACGTCACCCCAGTGTGGATGATGCGCCAGGCCGGCCGCTACCTGCCTGAATACCGTGCCAGCCGCGCCAAGGCCGGCGACTTCATGAGCCTGTGCATGAACCCGGCGTTCGCCTGCGAAGTCACCCTGCAGCCGCTGGAGCGCTATCCGCTGGATGCCGCCATCCTCTTCTCCGACATCCTCACCATCCCCGATGCCATGGGCCAGGGCCTGTACTTCGAAACCGGCGAAGGCCCGCGCTTTCGCAAGGTGGTCAGTACGCTGGCCGACATCGAAGCGCTGCCCATTCCTGACCCGCAGCAGGACCTGGGCTACGTCATGGACGCCGTCAGCACCATCCGCCGCGAGCTCAACGGCCGGGTGCCGCTGATCGGTTTCTCCGGCAGCCCCTGGACCTTGGCCACCTACATGGTCGAAGGCGGTTCGTCGAAGGACTTTCGCAAGACCAAGGCCATGCTCTACGACAACCCCCAGGCCATGCACCTGCTGCTGGACAAACTGGCGCAGTCGGTTACCAGTTACCTCAACGGCCAGATCAAGGCCGGTGCCCAGGCTGTGCAGATATTCGATACCTGGGGCGGCAACCTGTCGGCGGCGGCCTACCAGGAGTTCTCCCTGGCCTACATGCGCAAGATCGTCAGCGGCCTGATCCGCGAGCATGATGGCCGTCAGGTGCCGGTTATCCTGTTTACCAAGAACGGCGGCCTGTGGCTGGAAAGCATCGCCGACGCCGGTGCCGATGCCCTGGGCCTGGACTGGACCTGCGACATCGGCGAAGCGCGCCGCCGGGTGGGCCACAAGGTTGCGTTGCAGGGCAACATGGACCCGACCGTGCTCTATGCCAAGCCCGATGCCATCCGTGCCGAAGTGGCGCGAATTCTCGCCAGCTACGGCCATGGCAATGGTCACGTGTTCAACCTCGGCCATGGCATCACTCCGGAAGTCGATCCGGAACACGCCGGCGCCTTCATCCGTGCTGTGCACGAGTACTCGGCGCAGTACCACGGCTGAGCACTCAGGTTGCTGAGCGCTACGGCGCTCAGTACTCGAAGTCTACCGGCACGTCTGGTTTTGGTAGATCGGATAGGCATTGGTCGATAAGTGAAGACGGTCGTTCGGGAGCGGGCTTGAGTTCGAAGCGGGTCACTCAATCTAATGCGAAGCAATTTCATTCGCACTAGTGCTGCGGGAAGGACTGCGATAGCATATTGCCTTCTCTGCTCGGGTTACCGCTTGGATGTCCCTGGAAAGATCGGCTGGAGTACGGTATGGCACCGTGCGAGTGATGTTGCATTGGCTGTCGGCGATCTTCATCGTCTGGGCGCTGGTCATGGGCAGTTACGTGAGCTTCCTGCCTGAAACCGCGCGACTGCGTGAGCAGGTCGCGCAGCTCAATGTCTCTCTTGCAACCCTGTTCATTCCACTGTTCGCCTGGCGTCTATGGCTGCGCCTGCGCGCCGAACAAGCCGCGCCCGCGACCTTGGCCGAGCATATGGCCCACTGGGCGCATTGGCTGCTCTATGGGCTGACGGCGCTGGTGCTGGTCACCGGAGTGCTGATGATGAACCGGCCGATCCGCATCTTCGACTGGCTGACCCTGCCGCAGCCGCTGCACGATCCAGCGCTGCTCAAGGGGTTGATGCAAGTGCACGGGGTGAGTTGCGCGGTACTGGCGGGGTTGGTTGGGCTGCATGTACTGGCGGTCATCAAACACGAACTTGGCGGCAGGCGTGTGCTGCGGCGTATGGGCTTTCGAATCAGCCGGAAATTGTAAGAGTCACGGAAGTTTTCCGGGTTGCCATTCGATGGATCACGGCCGAGCCGCCACCGGCGCTAGTTTCGCCAACTTCGCCGCCACCGCCAGCGCCACGATCAGCAACACCGAGATAAACCCGCCGATACCATTCCAGCCGCCATAGTGCCAGGCCAGCCCGCCCAGGGTGCCGGCGACGCTGGACCCAACGTAGTAGCTGAACAGATACAGCGAGGAGGCCTGGCCCTTGGCCTTGGTGGCGCGCTTGCCGATCCAGCTGCTCGCCACCGAATGGGCGCCGAAGAAGCCGAAGGTGAAGACCAGCATGCCGCCGATCACCAGTGGCAACGGCGTCAACAGGTTGATCAGCAAGCCGGCGAACATCAACGCGATGCTCATCCAGAACACATTGCGCCGGCCGTATTTATCGGCCAGCGAGCCGATCTTCGCCGAACTGTAGATGCCCGACAGGTACACCACCGACAACAGCCCGACCAGCGCCTGGCTCATGTGGTACGGCTCGCCGAGCAGGCGGTAGCCGATGTAGTTGAACATGGTGACGAAGGCGCCCATGAGCAGGAAGCCTTCGGCGAACAGCCATGGCAGGCCGGCGTCACGAAAGTGCATGGTGAAGCCGTCGATCAGCCCGCGAGGGTTGAGCCTGCGGGAACTGAAGTTGCGCGAGGCCGGCAGCACCTTGAGGAACACGCAGGCGGCCACCAGTGCCAGGCCGCCGACCACCAGCATCGCCGTGTGCCAGCTTACATAATCGATCAGGACGCCGGTGATCAGGCGCCCGCTCATACCGCCAATGGCGTTGCCGCCAATGTACAGGCCCATGGCCAAACCGATGTGCTGCGGGTGGATCTCTTCGCTCAGGTAGGTCATGGCCACGGCGGCCAGGCCGCTGAGCGACAGCCCGACCAGGGCGCGCATCACCAGGATGCCCTGCCAGGTCGGCATCAGCGCACTGGCAATGGTGCACAGCGCTGCGGCGAACAACGCGGCAACCATCACCGGTTTGCGCCCTACAGCGTCGGAGATCGGGCCGGTGATCAGCAGTCCGATGGCCAGCATGCCGGTCGCGACCGACAGAATCAGGCTGCTCTGCGCCGGGTTGATGGCGAACTCGCGGGACAGGATCGGCATCATTGGCTGCACGCAGTAGAGCAGGGCGAAGGTGGCGAAGCCGCCTGAGAACAGCGCCAGCACGGTGCGCAGGAATAATGGCGTGCCTTTTTCGATGTAGGCCTGCCCCAGTTCGGAGGCTATGTCCGTGGCGATGTCGATGATGGAGGAATCGTGGACTTCCTGGACGTGCGCTTCAGAGGATGGCGCGCGGGCCGAGGGGGCTGCAGCAGTTTTCACAGGGACCCCTTGCAGGCGCAAGCTGGGGAGCGATGGAAAAAGCATATAGCTGGCTAATCATTCTTTCCAATATATTGTTCGACCTGTTTGATAGCTTTTACGACTCATTGGTCGTCTTGGGGAGGTGGGTGTGGAACTGCGTCATCTGCGTTATTTCATCGCCGTGGCCGAGGAGCTGCATTTCGGACGCGCTGCCGAGATGCTGGGCATTTCGCAGCCGCCCTTGAGCCAGCAGATTCAGGCACTGGAGCAGGAGCTTGGCGCGCGCCTGTTCGAGCGCACCAATCGACGAGTGGCGCTCAGCGAAGCCGGCCGGCTATTCCTTGAAGAAGCCCGGCTGGTGCTGGCACAGGTCGACAAGGCCGCTGACGTAGCGCGCAGGGCGCAACTTGGTCAGCTGGGCGAGATGAAGATCGGCTTCACCACGTCCGCACCGTTCAATTCGATGATTCCCAAGGCAATCTATGCCTTTCGCCAGGCCTACCCGGCGGTGCACCTGAATCTTGAGGAAATGAGCAGTCGCGACGTGGTGGCAGCGCTGGTCGACGAGTCGATCGAGATCGGCCTGATTCGCCCCTTCGCCTTGCCCGACTCGGTCGAGGTGCTGGAGCTGTTCACCGAGCCGCTGGTGGCCGTGATCAGCGCCGCGCATCCCTTGGCCCAAGGCAATGAACAAGGCATACGGCTAGCCGAGCTGGCCCAGGAGCCCTTCGTATTCTTCCCGCGCAGCTACGGCAGTGGCCTGCGCGGGCAGTTGCTGCATCTGGCCCAGCAGGCAGGCTTCAGCCCGCATTTCGCCCAGGAGGCCGGAGAGGCGATGACCATCATTGGCCTGGTCTCCGCCGGCCTCGGCGTCTCGGTGCTGCCGGCATCGTTCCAGTGGATGCGCATCGACGGCGTTGCCTACCGTCGCCTGCTCGACCCGGAAGCGACCACCGCCGTATGGCTCCTGCAACGCAAGGGCCGGCGCTCGGCCATGGCCCAGGCATTCGTCGAGCTGCTGAGCCGCGAGGCGGGGTTGGTCAGGCCATAGCGGTGAGGGAGGAATACCAGTCCTGTAGGACTTTTCCCACTTTCACTGGCTAAACGTCACACACGCCCCCTACACTTCAACGAATTTGTACACGGAGGTTTTGCAATGCGGCGTGTGGTGTTCAACCAGAAAGGTGGTGTAGGCAAGTCGAGTATTGCCTGCAATCTTGCAGCGGTCAGCGCGCAGGAAGGCTTTCGAACACTCCTGATCGACCTTGATGCCCAGGCCAATTCGACCCAGTACCTGACCGGGCTGACGGGGGACGACATTCCGATGGGCATCGCCGAATTCTTCAAGCAGATACTGTCCTCGGGGCCGGCGTCGAAGAAGAATCGAGTGGAAATCTACGAGACGCCCTATGACAACCTGCACGTGGTCACGGCCAGCGCCGAGCTGGCCGACCTGCAGCCCAAGCTGGAGGCCAAGCACAAGATCAACAAACTGCGAAAGCTGCTGGACGAGCTTTCCGAAGACTATGACCGGATCTACCTGGACACTCCGCCGGCCTTGAATTTCTATGCGATATCGGCGTTGATTGCCGCAGATCGTGTGCTGATTCCCTTCGACTGCGACAGTTTTTCGCGCAACGCCCTCTATGGGCTGATGGCGGAGATCGAAGAGCTCAAGGAAGACCACAACGAGGGTCTCGAGGTGGAGGGCATTGTGGTCAATCAGTTTCAGGCGCGGGCCAGCCTGCCGCAGCAGATACTCGACGAGCTGATCGCCGAAGGCTTGCCGGTGCTGCCGGTTTACCTGGCAAGCTCCGTGAAGATGCGCGAGTCACATCAGGCCAATGTACCGCTGATCCACTTCGACCCGCGGCACAAGCTGACGCAGCAGTTCGTCGAGCTGCATAACCTGCTTGAGTCGGCCTGAGGGCATCAGCCCTGCACACCGTGCCCGGCCAGCCACGCCAACAGCTGCTGCAACGGCATGGCGCCACTCTGACGGGCCACTTCGCGGCCGTTCTTGAACAATATCAGACTGGGAATCGAACGAATCGCCAACTGGCTGGATAGCTGCGGGTTGCCATCGCTGTCCAGCTTGGCCAGCCGGCACTTGCCTGACAGGCGGCTGGCGGCCTGCTCGAACACCGGCGCGAACGACTTGCAGGGTCCGCACCATTCGGCCCACACATCCACCAGCAACGGCAGGTCGCCCTTGACCTGACTGGCGTAGTCGCCTTGCTTGAGCTCGAATGGCTTGTCGAGCAGCACCATGGCCTTGCAACGCCCGCACTTGGGCTGGTCGGCCAGGCGCTCGGCGGGGATGCGGTTGAGGCCGTTGCAGTGCGGGCAGGGGATCACTAGCGAATCAGTCATGCCGGGCTCCGGGGAAACATTCAGGTATTCCAGCTATCTGGTATTACCCGTGGAAATTTTCAAGTGCCTGATCAACGGCTAAGGACCTCACGAAGAACAGCTGATCTCCAAATGCTTGCCCCACTCCGGCGGTCGCTCGGCGTAGGCTTGCATGCCGGCCTGCTCCTCGAAGGGGCGGGCCAGCACCTGGTGCAGGCGGCGCACTTCTTCGTAGTTGCCATCCTCGGCAGCGTCGATGGCCTTCTGCGCCAGGTAGTTGCGCAGTACGTACAACGGGTTGACCGCGTTCATCCGTGCCGTGCGCCCGGCAGCGTCCTCGCTGGCGATGCGGGCCAGGTAGTCGTGTCCCCACTGATCGAAGCCGGCCAGGTCGACGAAGTCGTCGCGGACCTTGCCCAACGCCTGTGGCGCGGGCTGTTCGCCGAGGCGTCGGAAGAACAGGTTGTAATCCACCGCTCCCAGTTGCATCAGGCCGAGCAGGCGCTCGACCAGGGCCAGGTCGCCGTCCTGCGCGGTGCTCAAGCCCAGGCGTCGGCGCATCAGGTCCAGGTAGTGCGCCTGGTACAGCGGCAGAAACAGCGCCAACGCCTCGCGCAGCGCCTCGACCTCCACCAGGTTGACCAGTGCCTGGCCCAGCGCGCTGAGGTTCCAGTGGGCGATCGGCACCTGATTGCTGAAGGAGTAGCGGCCTTCGTGGTCGGAGTGGTTGCAGATGAAGCCGGCGTCGAAGTCGTCGAGGAAGGCGAACGGTCCGAAGTCGAAGGTGATGCCCAGTATCGACATGTTGTCGGTGTTCATCACCCCGTGGCAGAAACCGTAGGCCTGCCATTGGGCGATCAGCTCGGCGTTGCGCTCGACGATGCTGCGAAACAGCGCCAGGTAGGGCTGTGGCTGCTCCAGGCATTCGGGGTAGTGCGCGGCGATCACGTGATCCACCAGCTTCTGCAGTTGCTCGGGCTGGCGGGTGTAATAGAAGTACTCGAAACTGCCGAAGCGCACATGGCTGTGGGCCAGGCGTAGCAAGGTGGCGCCGCGTTCCTGTTTCTCGCGCCAGACCGGGGTGTCCGAGCCGATCACGCACAGCGCGCGACTGCTGGGGATGCCCAGTGCGGCCAGCGCTTCGCTAGCGAGGAATTCGCGGATCGAGGAGCGCAGCACGGCGCGGCCGTCGCCCATGCGCGAGTAGGGGGTTTGCCCGGCGCCCTTGAGGTGCAGGTCCCAGTGCTCGCCGGCGTCGTTGTACACCTCGCCGAGCAACAGCCCACGGCCGTCGCCCAGCTGCGGGTTGTAATGGCCGAATTGATGACCGGAATACACCATTGCCCGCGGCTCGGCTTCAGCCCACAGCTTGTGCCCGCCGAACAGCTGGGCGAACACCTCCTCCCGAGCCTGGCTGGGGTCGAGGTCGAGCAGAGCCATGGCCGCGTCGCTGGCCACCACCAGCCGCGGCGCGTCGAGTGGCTGCGGCAGGACATGGGTGGAAAACACGTCGCCAAGAGCGGCGAAACGGTTGTCGAAGTTCAGTTCGTCGAGCGCTTTCAAAGGCAGCCTCCCGGCATCAATCCAGTTGTGACAGCGGTGGCCGCGGCGGTGTCTTGGCCTGCGGCGCAGGCTCGATGGCCGGCGGCGCCGGTGGCGGTGAGTCGATCGGCACCATCTTGTATTCCTGACCCTGGGTGTTCTTCAGGTAAACCTCCATCTGTCGGAACGAGATGTTGATGTGGTGCTTCTTGAACTCTCGGTTGATGTAGCGGTTCATTTCGTCGAGCACCGGGTTGCGGTCACCGAGGTCGCGTACGTGCATGCGCAGCTCGTGGTCCAGGGTGCTCTCGCCGAAGTTGAGAAAGTACACGCTGGGCGCCGGGTCCTTGAGCACCCGCGGGTTTTCCGTGGCGCCCTTGAGCAGCAGGGTGCGCACCAGGTCCAGGTCCGAACCGTAGTCTACGCCCAGTTTCAGGGTGACCCGGGTGATGGTGTCGGTCAGCGACCAGTTGATCAGCTGGCCGGTAATGAACGTCTTGTTGGGGACAATGATGTCCTTGCGATCGAAGTCGGTGATGGTGGTGGCGCGGATGCGGATCTTGCTCACCGTGCCCGACAGGTTGCCGATGGTGATGGTGTCGCCGATCCGCACCGGGCGCTCGAACAGGATCATGATGCCGGAGATGAAGTTGGCGAAGATTTCCTGCATGCCGAAGCCCAGGCCGACCGAGAGTGCCGCCACCAGCCATTGCAGCTTGTCCCAGCTGACCCCCAGGGTGGACAGCGTGGAGACGAAGCCGATGCCGGCGATGGCATAGGACAGCAACGTGGTGGTGGCGTAGGCGCTGCCCTGGGCCAGATTCAGGCGCGACAGCACCAGCACCTCGAGCAGGCCGGGCAGGTTGCCCGCCAGAGCGAAGGTGATGCCGATGATCACCAGCGCGCCCAGCAGGTCGCCGAGGCTGATGGGCACCATGCTCATGGCCGCGCCGGTGCCGCTGGTGTATTCGTACAGGGTGATGTTGTCGAGGTAGGCGAATACGCTGATCAGGTCGCTCCAGACCCAGTACAGGGCGCCGATGAAGCCGCCCAGCAGGGCCAGGCGCACCAGGCGCAGGGACTGCTGGTTGACTTGTTCGATGTCCAGGGTCGGTTCTTCCAGCGGGATCTCGCCGTCGCCGCTGTCCTTGGCGGCCTGGCGCTTGGCCAGTGCGCGCTGGTAGGCCAGGCGCCGCGCGGCCACGCCGAGACCGCGCACAAAGGCGGCCTCGATCACCAGCCAGAGCATGGTCAGGTACAGGGTGTCGATCAGCCGGTCGGTCAGCTTCAGCGCGGTGTAGTAGTAGCCGAAGCACACCGCCACGAACAGCGCCACCGGCAGCATGGCAAAGACCACGCCGACGGTCTTGCGAAACAGCGAGGCGGTTTCGTGGGTCGGGCTGCGAATCAGCAGGCGGCTGAGCAGCCAGGCCATCCAGGCGTAGCACGTCAGCACCACGGCGATGCCCAGCACGTCGTCGGCCAGGGCCGAAGGCTGCAGTTCGGCGACCGCCACCACCGACACCAGCGCCAGCACCACGAAACCCAGGCGCCGCACCCAGTTGCGCAGGAATTCGACCTGCGGCTTCTGCCAGCGGAAATGCAGCTCGGCCACGCCGCCCGGCGCCAGCACGCGATAGGCGGTGTAGAACACCAGCCAGGCCAGGCCGATCTGCAGGATCGCCGAGCCGAGGCCGGCGTTCTGCCCGCGGGCGTCGATCAACAGGGCATAGCCGCACAGGGCGAAGGCCATGGCCACCGGCATCGCCAGCAGCACGTTGATCAGGATCGCCAGGGGCGTGTGCCATTGGCGGTCACGCTTGAAGTGGCCGATGTCGCGGTGCACCTTGTTCAGTTGCGCGTAGAGATAATCACGCCGCCACAGCAGCAGGCCGATCACCAGCAACAGCGGCAGGAACAGCCACAGCCGTCCGAGCAGGCCCTCGCGCAGCTCGCCCAGGCTGGATTTCCACGGCAGGGCCTTGAGTTCCTTGGTCAGGCGGTTGGGCACGCCTTCGAACCAGTCGAAATCCAGCGGCTTGTTGCTGGGAATCCAGAACATCTGCTCGTCGAGGGTCGCGCGCAGGCTCTGCGCCGTGCTGAGCAACTGCTTCTGGTTCAACTGCAGGGTGATCGACTCGTTCAACAGCGCGCTGAGCTCGCGGCTCAGACGTTCGAGCAGGTCGCTGCGGGTGGCGACCAGGTCCAGCAATTGCTTGCGCAGCTGCGGCGTGACCTGTTCCGGCGGCTGGGTGGCCAGCAGATTGTCGACGTAGGCGCCGGGTACGCTGATGGCTTCGCGTTGCTGGCTGACGTCGAACTGGTAGAGGCGGATATCGGCGATGCGGTCGGCCAGGTCGCGGTCGACCTTGAGGTGAGGCAGCGCCTGCTTCTGCTTGTAGAGAATCTTGGACAGCAGCAGGCTGCCGCGCAGGACGTTGATCTGCTCGTCCAGGGCCTGGTCGCTCTGGTTGACGCTGTCCAGCTGCTGCTTGGTCTGCAGGTTCTGCTGGGTCAGGGTGTTGAGGCGGTCGGTGCTGCGCAGCAGGTAGTCGGAGAGGGTCACGTTCATCGCGCTCTCGGTGGCCAGCACGCTGCTGCCGCCGGCTTTTTGTGCCTCGATGGACTGCTGGGTCACGGTCTCCTGGGACTGCGCCAGGCGTTTCTGGTTGATCAGGGTCTGCAGGTCCTGAATTTCCTGGTCGATGCGTGCAGCCTTTTCGGCCAGCAGGTCGTGCCGGCTGTTGCCCAGGTCCTGCAGCTGGCTGTTGCCGGCCAGTTCCTGGCGGCGCAGCTCGATCAGCGAGTTGATCGCGGCGAGCTCGGCCAGGTACTGGTTGCGCTGGTCGCTGGAGAGCGCCTTGCCGTTGTCCTTGCCGCTCTTGAGGATGGCGTTGATCTGCTGGATGCGCGTCTGGTTGGTGCTGATCTCGGTCTGCGCGCGCTCGGGGCGGGTCTGTGCGGTGATGATCAGGCTGTTGGCATCGGCCAGGGCCTTCTGCTGGTCGCTCTGTTCGACGCTGCGCTCGCTGAGCAGCTGTTCCAGCTGCGGTACGTTGAGGTTGGCGTAGCGCTGGGTCACCGGAATGACCTTGGTGGCCTTGAGCCTGGTCAGCTCATGCTGGTTTTCCGGGGTTTCCCGTGGCGCGGCGGCAAGCTGCTGCTTGAGCGCTACCAGCTTCTGCTGGTTGTCCTGCTCGGTGTTGAGGAACGTCAGGGTCTGTTCCAGCACTTGCTGCAGGGCTTTCTGGTCGGCGTCGGAGAGCTTGCGATCGGCGATCTTGTCGATGCTTAGCTGCACCGAGTCGATGCTCGGCGAGTCGGCGGCGAATACCGCAGTGCCGCCAAGGCACAGCCCGAGCAGGGCTGCACAGAAAATGGAACGCAAAAAAGGCATAGGAGAAGTCGGACAGCTCGAAAGGAGATGGGCAGTTTAGAGGAAGAGGCCCGGCCCTGGGCGTGTTCCTTCGGGGAATTTGACGCCGACTTTGCGGATCTTGTTCCCGTCCATCAGTGCGACCGTCCACAGGGTGTTGTTCCACTCGATCTGGTCGCCGACGATCGGCGCGCCGCCGACTTTCTGGGTGATGAAGCGACTGAGTGGCATCTTCGGGTCGAGGCCGTCGAGCTTGAGCCCGTACAAGGCCGAGACGGCGCCCAGTTCGGCATCGCCTTCGAGCACGAAGTCGCCGAAGAAGCGCAGGTCCAGGCCGCGCTGTGGCGCCTGGCTGAACAGCTTGCCCAGCGCCGACAGGTTGTGCTCGTGGCCGATCACGCAGAGCAGGTCGTCGACTTCCAGCACGGTGCTGCCGGAGGGGTGCAACAGCTGCTGGCCACGAAACAGCGCGGCGATGCGCGTCCCTTCGGGCATCTTCAACTCGCGCAGGGGCGAGCCGATGCACCACTTTTCGGCACCGAGACGGTAGACGAACAGCTCCCATTCGCTGGTGACGTGGACTTCCAGCGCCGAGCGGGAAATCGGCGCGGGATCGGGCGGGACCATCACCTTGAGCAGCTTGGCTACCCACGGCAGGCTGGTGCCTTGCACCAGCAGCGAGACCAGCACGATGAAGAACGCCAGGTTGAAGTACAGCTGGGCATGGGGCAGCCCGGCCATCAGCGGGAACACCGCAAGAATGATGGGCACCGCGCCGCGCAGGCCGACCCAGGCGATGAAGGCTTTCTCACGACCATGGAAGGCCTTGAACGGCAGCAGCCCGACCACCACCGACAGTGGCCGGGCCACCAGGATCATCCACAGCGCCAAGGCCAGTGCGGGCAGAGCGATGGGTAGCAGGTCGTGGGGCGTGACCAGCAGGCCGAGCACCAGGAACATGCCGATCTGGGCCAGCCAGGCCATGCCGTCGAGCATGTGCAGGATGCCGTGGCGGCTGCGGATCGGCCGGTTGCCCATCACCAGGCCACACAGGTACACGGCCAGGAAGCCGCTGCCGTGCAGGGCGTTGGTCAGGGCGAATACCACCAGGCCGCCGGCCACCACCAGAATCGGGTAGAGCCCGGTGGCCAGGTTGATGCGGTTGACCAGCTGCAACAGCAGCCAGCCGCCGCCGAGGCCGACGATGGCGCCGATGCCGAATTCCTGCACCAGATGGCCGAGCAGGCTGAAATGCAGGCCGGTCTGATGGCGCACCAGCATGTCGATGAGAGTCACGGTGAGGAATACGGCCATGGGGTCGTTGCTGCCCGATTCGATTTCCAGGCTGGCGGTGACCCGCTCGTTCAGGCCTTTGCCGCCGAGCAGGGAAAAGACCGCAGCGGCGTCAGTGGAGCCGACGATGGCGCCGATCAGCAAACCTTGCAGCAGGCTCAGGTCGAATAGCCACGCGGCCATCATGCCGGTCAGGCCGGTAGTGATCAGCACGCCGACGGTGGCCAGCGACAGCGCCGGCCAGAGTGCTACGCGAAAGCTGGCAACCCGGGTGCGCAGGCCGCCGTCGAGGAGGATCACCGCCAGTGCCAGGTTGCCCACCAGGTAGGCCGTGGGGTAGTTATCGAAAATGATGCCGCCACCGTCGACGCCGGCAGCCATGCCCACGGCGAGGATGATGACCAGAATGGGGATGCCCAGGCGCGACGACAGCGAGCTGACCAGAATGCTTGCACCCACCAGCAACGCGCCGATCAAGAACAGGCTGTTGATGGTGTTCGCATCCAAAGGCATTTCTCCAGGTCAGTAGGCAAGGCGCTGGCGCGGCATGGGGACCATGGCCTATGCAGCCAGCGTGCCAAGGGATTCTAACCCGCTGAATTGTATCGCTGTCAAAAAGCTTGAGGCGCTTGCGGAAAAAACGCCGATGCCGCTGCAGGCTCAGCGACCTTCGAGCGGCCAGGTGTCGGCCAGCCGGTAGCCGGCAGGAAACGGGTCGCTGGGGTCGAGCGTGTGCTGGTGGGTACCGGTGATCCAGGCCTGCCCGGAAATGATCGGGCTGATACCCGGGCGTTCGCCGACCATGAGCTCGGAGTCGATGTGGCATTCGAACTCGGTGCCGAGGATCGAGCGGCCGATGAAGCGCTCGCCGACTTTCATCTGCCCTTTGGCCAGCAATACCGCCATACGCGCCGAGCAGCCCGTGCCACAAGGCGAGCGGTCGAGCTTGCCGGGGCGGATGGCGACGGCGTTGGTGGCGCCGAGCACGCCCTTGTGCAACGCCACCGGCTCGGCGATCTGGCAGAAGGAAATGTGGTTCCAGTCCGGGTTGAGCGGGTGGCTGAAGCCCAGCTGTTCGTTGGCGGCCTGGGTAATCTTCACCCCGTATTCGGCGATGTCGCGGGCCTCGTCCGGGGTGATCGCAAAACCCAGCCGGCGCGCGTCGGCGATCACGAAGCTGTCGCCACCGTAAGCGGTGTCGACCACCAGGGTGCCGATGCCGGGGACTTCCAGATGGGCATCGAGCTTGTCGGCGAAGGACGGCAGGTTGCGCACGCTGATGCGCTCGGCCTTGCCGTCACGGCAGGTGGCAACCACCTCGATCAGGCCGCCTGGTGGCTCGAGGAACAGGCGGGTCACGGGTTCGACCATGGGGATGATGCCGGTTTCAAGCAGCACCGTGGCCACGCACATGGAGTTGGAGCCGGACATCGGCGGTGTGTCGCAAGGCTCCATGACGATCCAGCCCATCTGCGCCTTTGGATGCTTGGGCGGCACCAGCAGATTGACATGGCGGAACACGCCGCCGCGCGGTTCATTGAGCACGAAATTGCGCAGGCTCTGATCGGTCTCGATGAAGCGGCGTTGCTCCCAAATGGTCTCGCCGGGCGGCGGTGCGACGCCGCCGACGATGACGTCGCCGACCTCGCCGGCCGCGTGACAGCTGACCACGTGAATGACTTTCGATGACCGCATGGGGGAGGCTCCGGCTGGCGAGGCGCGGCACCTGTGGCCGCGCGAGAGCCCTAAAGTAGTAGCCGCCGGGACCGCTCGCAATCCGGGAAGTGTCTCAAATTACAGCCATTGCGGGCGGGTACCGAGACACACGTCATCACGCGCTTCCAGCAGGGCCAGGTCGTGATGACAGGCGGGTACTTCCCAGGTCAGGAAATAGCGCGCTGCCTGCAGCTTGCCGCGATAGAACGCCTCATCCGCCGGGTCGTTGCGTGCCAGCCCCTGCTCGGCGTGAATGGCCTGCTCCAGCCAGCGCCAGCCGATTACCGTATGGCCGAACACCTTCAGGTAAAGCGCCGAGTTGGCCAGGGCAGTGGTGACCTGGCCCTGGCCGAGGTCGCCGAGCAAGCCCAGGGTGACCTTCTGCAAGGCGTTGAGCAGCCGCTCGAGGGCCGTGCGCAGGGCTGCCAGCCCGGCGAACGGCAGCGAGCGCTGGCAGGTCTCGCTGATCGCCCGCACCAGCAACTTGAGCCCGGCGCCGCCGTGCTGGGCCAGCTTGCGCCCGAGCAGGTCGAGGGACTGGATGCCGTGGGTGCCTTCATGGATGGGGTTCAGGCGATTGTCGCGGTAGTACTGCTCGACGATGTGGTCGCGGGTATAACCATGGCCGCCGAGGACCTGGATCGCCAGCTCGTTGGCCTTGAGGCAGAACTCCGAAGGCCAGGACTTGACCACCGGGGTCAGCAGGTCGAGCAGCTGCTGGGCCTGCTGGCGAGCCTCGGGGGTCGCCCCGGTGTGGGTGTCGTCGAACAGCCGCGCGGCATACAGCGCCAGGTCGAAGGCGCCTTCGACATAAGCTTTCTGGGTCAGCAGCATGCGTCGCACGTCACTGTGCTCGATGATCGCGACCGCTGGCGTGGCCGGGTTCTTGCTGTCTGCCGCACGCCCCTGCGGGCGCTGGCGGGCATAGTCCAGCGAGTACAGATAGCCGGCGTAGCCGAGCATCACCGCGCCGAGGCCGACGCCGATACGGGCTTCGTTCATCATCTGGAACATGCAGGCCAGGCCTTGGTGCGGCTGGCCCAGCAGGTAGCCGACGCACTGCCCGTTATCGCCAAAGTTGAGCGCGGTGGAGGTGGTCCCGCGCCAGCCCATCTTGTGGAACAGCCCGGCCAGCAGCACGTCGTTGCGTGGGCCGAGGCTGGCGTCGTCGTTGACCAGGAACTTGGGCACGATGAACAGCGAGATGCCCTTGACCCCCGGCGGTGCATCCGGCAGCCGGGCCAGCACCAGGTGCACGATATTTTCGGCCAGCGCATGATCGCCGCCGGAGATGAAGATCTTGTTGCCGCGCAGGCGATAGCTGCCATCGTCAGCGGGTTCGGCGCGGGTGCGGATGTCGGCCAGCGACGAGCCAGCCTGGGGCTCGGTCAGGGCCATGGTGCCGAAGAAGCGCCCTTCGATCATCGGCTGCAGGAAGCGCCGCTTCTGCTCTTCACTGCCAAAACTTTCGATCAGGTTGGCAGCGCCCATGGTCAGGAACGGGTAGGCGGTGGTGCCGACGTTGGCGGCCTGGAAGTGCGCGAAACAGGCTTGGGACAGCAGGGTCGGCAGCTGCATGCCACCGTCGGCGAAGTCGCGCGCGGCGTTGTGAAAACCGGCGGCCAGGAAGGCATCGACGGCCGGCTTGACCTCGGGGATCAGCACGGCCTGGCCATCCTCGAAGCGCGGCTCGTTTTCGTCGGCCTTGCGGTTGTGCGGGGCGAACAGCTTTTCGGCGATGCTGCGGGCGGTGTCGATCGCGGCGTCGAAGGTCTCGCGGCTGTGCTCGGTGAAGCGCTCGCGCTGGGTCAAGGCTTGGGCGTCGAGTACTTCATAGAGTTCGAAGGCCAGGTTGCGCGGGCAGAGCAAGGTCTCGGGCATGGCGGCGATTCCATCGGGAAAGCGGCCAGTGTGAGAGGCGGGGGCAGGGTTTGCCCAGCATGATAAATGCGCGTGATGGCGGGGAATCGAGGGCTGCCCCCTCCCTGGCGGGCGGGGGCAGCCCTCGAATTTTTTCAGCCGATGGTCATCAGGCTCGCGTTGCCGCCGGCGGCCGCCGTGTTGACGCTCAGCGCGCGTTCGATCACCAGGCGCTCCAGGGCGATGCTGGTCTCGCCCTGGGACAGGCCCTGAACCCCGACGATCGCGCCACTGCGCTGGGCGACCTGCTGGCATACCGCACGCAGCTGGTCGGAGTCGCCGTGGTGCAGCACCGCGTCGATGGCCACCTCGTCCCTGCTCCAGTCACCGACCAGCTTGATGCGCGCTTGCACCTCCTTGGGCAGGCGGTTGCGCAGGGTCTTGCCGAGTTCGCCATCGAGCCATACGGCGCTGCTGCCCACGGCCAGCACGGCGGCCAGTTGCGTCAGCAGGTCGGCCTCGACCTCGGCCAGGCACAGCACGTGCTCGCGCGGCAGGATCGAGTAGCTGTTGCGCTCGCCAGTGGGGCCGGTCAGCAGGCGGCTGGTGCCGCTCTGCGACTGCCGGGCGAACTGCTGGCAGGTCAGCACCAGGTCCGGCTGTTGATTACCCTGGGCCCAGGCCTGCAGCGCCTGCAGCGGCTTGGCCATGGCGTCGCGCAGGCGCACGTCCGGCGGGTTGCCGGCGTCGTTGCGGGTGAAGGCGTTGCCGATACCGTCGGCTGGGCAGGTCGACAGCAGGCGATACAGGTACAGCGGGCCACCGGCTTTCGGGCCGGTCCCGGACAGGCCTTCACCGCCGAAGGGTTGCACACCGACCACGGCGCCGACGATGTTGCGGTTGACGTAGACGTTGCCGGCGTTGACGTTGTCGATGACCTTGGCGATGGTCTCGTCGATGCGCGTGTGCACGCCCAGGGTCAAGCCGTAGCCGGAGGCGTTGATCTGCTCGATCAGTTGGTCCAGCTCGCGGCGCTTGTAGCGCACCACGTGCAGCACCGGGCCGAAGATCTCGCGTTGCAGTTCGTCGAAGCTTTCCAGCTCGATCAGGGTCGGCATGACGAAGGTGCCGCGCTTGATTTCCTCGCCGTCGGCGATGGCCATCTGGTAGACGCTGCGGCCTTTGTCGCGCATCCCCTGGATGTGCTTGTCGATGCCGGCCTTGGCTTGGGCGTCGATCACCGGGCCGATGTCCACGCTCAGACGCTCGGGGTTGCCCAGGCGCGCTTCGGCCATGGCGCCCTTGAGCATTTCGATCACCCGGTCGGCCGAGTCTTCCTGCAGGCACAGGACGCGCAGCGCCGAGCAGCGCTGGCCGGCACTGTCGAAGGCCGAGGAGACGACGTCGATCACCACCTGCTCGGTGAGCGCCGAGGAGTCGACGATCATCGCGTTCTGCCCGCCGGTTTCGGCGATCAGCGGAATCGGCCGGCCCATGGCGTCGAGGCGCCCGGCGATATTGCGCTGGAGCATGCGCGCCACTTCGGTGGAGCCTGTGAACATCACGCCCTTGACCCGCTCGTCGGCGACCAGACGGGCACCCACGGTTTCGCCGCGCCCGGGCAGCAGTTGCACCACACCGGCTGGGATGCCAGCTTCGAGCAGCAGGCGCACGGCCTGCGCCGCCACCAACGGGGTCTGTTCGGCGGGCTTGGCCAGCACCGGGTTGCCGGCGGCGAGGGCGGCAGCGACCTGGCCGCTGAAGATCGCCAGCGGGAAGTTCCACGGGCTGATGCACACCACAGGACCCAGCGGGCGATGGGCGTCGTTGCTGAAGTCATTGCGCGCCTGCACCGCGTAGTAGCGCAGGAAGTCCACGGCTTCGCGCACTTCGGCGATGGCGTTGGCGAAGGTCTTGCCGGCTTCGCGGGCCAGCAGGCCCATCAGCGGCTGGATCTCGGCTTCCATCAGGTCGGCGGCGCGCTCGAGGATAGCGGCACGTTCGGCCGGCGGCGTGGCCTGCCAGATCGGCCCGGCGCTCAGGGCGCTGAGGATGGCCTGGTCGACGTCCTCGACGGTCGCTTCCTGGACATGGCCGACCACGTCGCGCAGGTCCGACGGGTTGAGGACCGCTTGCGCGGTGCCTTCGCTGACAGTGCAGCCGAGCATCGGCGCGGCTTTCCAGTCGTTGTGCGCAGTCGCCAGCAGTGCCGAGGAGAGTGACCCCAGGCGGTGTTCGTTGGCCAGGTCGATACCGGCCGAGTTGGCCCGCTCGGGGCCATACAGGTCGCGCGGCAATGGGATGCGCGGGTGCGGCAGGCCGAAATTGCCTTCCTGGGTGGCCATCTTCTCGATGGTGGCTACCGGATCGGCTACCAGCTCCTGGATGGAAATGGACTGGTCGGCGATACGGTTGACGAACGAGGTATTGGCGCCGTTTTCCAGCAGGCGGCGGACCAGGTAGGCCAGCAGCGTTTCATGGGTACCGACCGGGGCATAGACCCGGCACGGGCGGTTCAGCTTGCCGTCGGCCACCTTGCCCACCACCTGCTCGTACAGCGGTTCGCCCATGCCGTGCAGGCACTGGAACTCGTACTGGCCGGGGTAATAGTTCTGGCCGGCGATGTGGTAGATGGCAGCCAGCGTGTGGGCGTTGTGGGTGGCGAACTGCGGGTAGATGACTTCCGGCACCGACAGCAGCTTGCGTGCGCAGGCGATGTAGGAAACGTCGGTGTACACCTTGCGGGTGTAGACCGGGTAGCCCTCCAGGCCCTCGACCTGGGCGCGCTTGATTTCGCTGTCCCAGTAGGCGCCCTTGACCAGGCGGATCATCAGGCGGTGGCGGCTGCGCCGGGCCAGGTCGATGACGTAGTCGATCACGTACGGGCAGCGCTTCTGGTAGGCCTGGATGACGAAGCCGATGCCGTTCCAGCCGGTCAGCTGCGGCTCGAAACACAGGCGCTCGAGCAGGTCCAGGGACAGCTCCAGGCGGTCGGCTTCCTCGGCATCGATGTTAAGACCGATGTCGTACTGCTTGGCCAGCAGGGTCAGGGACAGCAGGCGCGGGTACAGTTCGTTCATCACCCGCTCGTATTGCGCGCGGCTGTAGCGCGGGTGCAGCGCCGACAGCTTGATCGAGATGCCCGGGCCTTCATAGATGCCGCGGCCGTGGGAAGCCTTGCCGATGGAGTGGATGGCCTGCTCGTAGGAGGCCAGGTATTTCTGCGCATCGTGCTCGGTGAGGGCGGCTTCGCCGAGCATGTCATAGGAGTAGCGAAAGCCCTTGGCTTCGAACTTGCTGGCGTTGGCCAGGGCTTCGGCGATGGTTTCGCCGGTGACGAACTGCTCGCCCATCAGGCGCATGGCCATGTCGACGCCCTTGCGGATCATCGGTTCGCCGCTCTTGCCGATGATGCGGCTGAGGGATGAGGTCAGGCCGGTTTCGTTGTGCGTGGAGACCAGCCTGCCGGTCAGCAGCAGGCCCCAGGTGGCGGCGTTGACGAACAGCGACGGACTGTTGCCCAGGTGCGGCTGCCAGTTGCCGGTGCTGATCTTGTCGCGGATCAGCGCGTCACGGGTGCCTTTGTCGGGGATGCGCAGCAACGCTTCGGCCAGGCACATCAGCGCCACGCCCTCCTGCGAGCTCAGGGAGAACTCCTGCAGCAGGCCCTGGACGATGCCGGCGCGGCCGCCCGCGCTCTTCTGGTTGCGCAGTTTTTCGGCGATACCGGCCGCCAGCTTGTGGGTCGCTTCAGCCATGGCTGCCGGCAGGCGCGCCTGCTCCAGCAGCATCGGTACCACCTCCTGCTCGGGGCGGCGGTAGGCGCCGGTGATGGCGGCACGCAGCACCGATTGCGGCAGGATGCTCTCGGCGAACTCGAGAAAGCATTGATGAGCCGGGTCGGCGAGGATCTCGCCGATTTCCTCGGCGCTCTTGTCGCCGTGGCCGTTGAGTTCGGACAAGGTGGCGCCACCTTCGAGCTTCTCCAGGTAATTGAAGATTGCCTGTTTGATCAGCCAGTGCGGCGTGCGGTCGATCGAGGTCGCGGCCGCTTTCAGTCGCTCGCGGGTCGGGTCGTCAAGTTTGACCCCAAGGGTGGTCGTCGCCAATTTCTTATCCTCATCCAGGCCACTCGAACGGGTGGCATCAACTGAGGCGAAGATTATCCCTGGGAAGGGTTGGGTGCAACCAGGTGCAACCGTATTTTCGTGAATATTTCCTGTGCGGTAGTTTCCAGTATTGGCAATAGGAAAAGTCTGCTCTTTGCTGGTGCGATGCCCTGTATTTCCTGAAGATTTGCGCCATTTTGTTTCTGTAATGTTTTGTCTCAGAAACCCCATGTGCCGGGGCAACCGTTGGCCTGTTTCAGGTTGCACCGTAAACCACCGTACTCATAGCATGCCCCGCCTTGGTGCAACCGTATCCATCGGTCACAACAATATTGCAGGGGCTCTTTTTCTATGTCTGCCAGCTTACCGACCTTGGTCACCTTCGTGATCTACCTTGTCCTCATGGTGATGATCGGGTTGTACGCCTATCGCTCCACCAATAACCTTTCCGACTACATTCTCGGCGGCCGCCGTCTGGGCAGTGTGGTCACCGCCCTGTCGGCCGGCGCCTCGGACATGAGCGGCTGGCTGCTCATGGGCCTGCCGGGCGCCATGTACCTGTCTGGGCTGTCCGAAGGCTGGATCGCCGTCGGCCTGATCGCCGGCGCCTACCTCAACTGGCGGCTGGTGGCCGGGCGGCTGCGGGTGCAGACCGAGCACAATGGCGACGCCCAGACCCTGCCGGACTACCTGACCCATCGCTTCGAAGACCACAGCGGCGTGTTGCGGGTGATCTCGGCGGTGGTCATCCTGGTGTTCTTCACCATCTATTGCGCCTCGGGCATCGTTGCCGGCGCACGCCTGTTCGAAGGCACCTTTGGCATGTCCTACAGCACCGCCCTGTGGGCCGGAGCGGCAGCGACCATCGCCTACACCTTCATTGGCGGCTTCCTGGCGGTGAGCTGGACCGACACGGTGCAGGCCACGCTGGTGATCTTCGCTCTGATTCTCACGCCGGTGATGGTGGTGCTTGCCACCGGTGGCCTGGATGTCAGCCTGCTGGCCATCGCAGAGGTGCAACCCGAACATTTCGACGTGCTGAAGAACACCACCTTCATCGGCATCGTCTCGCTGCTGGGCTGGGGCCTTGGCTATTTCGGCCAGCCGCATATCCTGACCCGCTTCATGGCCGCCGACTCGGTCAAGTCGATCACCAGGGCCCGGCGTATTTCCATGAGCTGGATGATCCTGTGCCTGGTCGGCACCTGCGCCGTGGGCTTCTTCGGCGTCGCCTACTTTGCGGTGGTGCCGCAGGTCGAGGTGCAGTCCCTGGGCAATCACGAGCAGGTGTTCATCGAGCTGGCCAAGCTGTTGTTCAACCCCTGGATCGCCGGCGTGGTGCTGTCCGCCATTCTCGCAGCGGTCATGAGCACCCTCAGTACCCAACTGCTGGTGTGTTCCAGCGCCCTGACTCAGGACCTGTACAAGGTCTTCCTGCACAAGACCGCCAGCCAGACCGTGCTGGTCTGGGTCGGGCGGATCATGGTCCTGGGCGTAGCGCTGGTGGCCATCGCCATCGCCTCCGACCCTCGCAACCGGGTGCTGAGCCTGGTCAGCTATGCGTGGGCCGGTTTTGGCGCGGCCTTCGGCCCGGTGATCCTGCTGTCGGTGCTGTGGAAGGGCATGAGCCGCGACGGCGCCCTGACGGGTATCCTGGTCGGCGCCTTGACGGTGCTGATCTGGAAGCAGTTCGCCTTCTTCGGTCTGTACGAAATCATCCCCGGCTTCGTCTTCGCCACCTTCGCCATCGTGACGGTCAGCCGTAACGGCCGCGGCCCTTCGGCAGCCATGCTCAGCCGCTTCGAGCAGGCCGAGCTCAGCTACCAGGCCGAGCGCTGAGTGGCCTTCCGACGCGCTGGCCTTTGGCTGGCGCTTCGGGGCAAGGTAAACTCCCGGGCCTTGCAGGAGTTGCCATGAACTATCGTCACGCCTTCCATGCCGGCAACCATGCCGACGTGTTCAAACATATCGTCCTGACCCGTCTGATTGCGCTGATGTCGCGCAAGGAGCAGCCCTTCGCCTATCTCGACACCCACGCGGGCCTCGGGCTCTACGACTTGCGTGGCGACCAGGCGAGCCGCACCGGTGAGTGGTTGCAAGGGGTCGCCCGGCTCTGGGAGGCCAGTGAGCGGCCTGCGCTGGTAGATGATTACCTGCGGGTGTTGAACCGCATGAACCCGGACGGCGAGCTGCGCTACTACCCGGGCTCGCCGGAGCTGTCGCGGCGCCTGATGCGCCAGCAGGACCGGGTGCTGCTCAACGAAAAGCATCCCCAGGATGGCCAGATGCTCAAGGACAACATGAAGAAGGATCCGCGCGTCGCCGTGCACCTGGGCGAGGGCTGGCATGTGCCGCGTGCTCTGCTGCCGGTGCCGGAGAAGCGCGCACTGATGCTGATCGACCCGCCGTTCGAGCAGCTCGACGAGCTGCAGCGTTGCGCCAAGGCCTTGAAGGAAGCGATCGGGCGCATGCGCCAGACCGTGGTCGCCATCTGGTACCCGATCAAGGACCCCCGTGCGCTGCGGCGCTTCTACCAGGACCTGGCCGGCAGCGGCGCGCCCAAGCTGTTGCGCGTGGAGCTGCTGGTGCACCCGGTGGATACCCCCGCCTCGCTGAACGGCTCCGGCCTGGCCATCGCCAACCCGCCGTGGGGGCTGGAAGATGAGCTGCGCGAGCTGCTGCCATGGCTGGCCCAGCTGCTGGGCCAGACTCGCGGTGGCTGGACATTGGACTGGTTGATCGCCGAGGCCTGAGCAGGGGGCGCGGGATCAGAAGCTCGCAGGCAGGCAAACCCCCGTCCCACCCAGGCCGCAATAACCCTGAGGGTTCTTCGCCAGGTACTGCTGATGGTATGCCTCGGCATAGTAGAAGGTCGGGGCCAGCTGAATCTCGGTGGTGATCGAGCCCAGGCCGGCCTTGTTCAGTTCGGCCTGGAACACTTCCTGGCTGGCCAGTGCGGCATGCAGTTGCGCTTCGCTGGTGCAGTAGATCACCGAACGATACTGGGTGCCGATGTCGCCGCCCTGGCGCATGCCCTGGGTCGGGTTGTGGGCTTCCCAGAACACCTTCAGCAGCGCGTCGTAGGAGGTCTGCTGCGGGTCGAACACCACCAGCACGACCTCGCTGTGGCCGGTCAGGCCCGAGCAGGTTTCTTCGTAGGTGGGGTTGGCGGTGAAGCCGCCGGCATAGCCGACCGCCGTGGTGTAGACGCCAGGTTGCTGCCACAGCCGTCGTTCGGCGCCCCAGAAGCAGCCCAGGCCGAAGATGGCCTGCTCGAGGCCCTCGGGGAAGGGGCCGGTCAGTGGCTGGCCGTTGACGAAGTGCTGGTCGGGCACGGACATGGCGGTTTCGCGACCAGGCAAGGCCTGTTCGGCGGTGGGCAGTACATTTTTGTTCACTAGGATTTCCGAGCGCAGGGCCATGAGAAAGCTCTCAAATGGGCATGAAGAGCCACATTTTGCCCTAGAGTCGCCCGGCTGTCAGGCGTCGCTTGCGCGCGGGTAGCGGCGCAGGCGCTCGATCAGTTCCTGGCTGGGGATTGGCCGGTCGAACAGGTAGCCCTGGCCGACGTCGCAGCGATGGCGGCGCAGGAACGCCAGCTGGGCCGGGGTTTCGATGCCCTCGGCAACCACCTTGAGCTTGAGGTTGTGGGCCATGGCGATCACCGCCGAGGTGATTTCCATGTCGTCCTGGTTGTCCGGGATCTCGTGGATGAAGCTGCGATCGATCTTGATGATGTCGATCGGGAATTTCTTCAGGTAGCTGAGTGAGGAGTAGCCGGTGCCGAAGTCGTCCATGGCCAGGGTCAGGCCCAGGGCCTTGAGCTGATCGAGCTGGCGATGGGTGTCTTCGGTGGCTTCCAGCAGCAGCCCTTCGGTCAGCTCCAGTTCCAGCAGCTGCGGGTCGAGGTCTTCTTCCTTGAGGATGTTCTCCAGCGACGAGACCAGGTCCGGGTCGGAAAACTGCTTGGGCGACAGGTTGATGGCCACCTGCAGGTTGCCCAGGCCGGCGGCGCTCAGCGCCTTGCTCATGCGGCAGGCCTGGCGCGCCACCCATTTGCCGATCGGAATGATCAAGCCGGTCTCTTCGGCCACGCTGATGAACTGGTCCGGGCGGATCATGCCTTTTTCCGGGTGGTTCCAGCGCAGCAGCGCCTCCATGCCCAGCAGCCGCCCGGTCTTGAGGCACAGCTTGGGCTGGTAGAACACTTCCAGTTCGTTCTGGGTCAGGGCGCGGCGCAGGTTGTTTTCCACGAACAGCTTGTAACTGGCCTCGGCGTTGAGCGCTTCGGTGAACACCTGCACCTGATGCTTGCCGTTGGCCTTGGCCTTGTGCAGGGCCAGGCCGGCGTTCTTCATCAGGGTTTGCGGGTCGCGGCCATGCAGCGGCGCGCAGGCCAGGCCGACGGAACCGGTGACGTTGATCAACTGGTTGTCGACGAACATCGGCTTGTCGAGGGTCTTGAGCACCTGAATAGCGATCTGCTGGCCGGTCTCCAGGTCGGTTTCGTCGAGCAAGACGGCAAATTCGTTGCTGGCAAAGCGCGCCAGGCTGCCGCTGGGGCTCAGGCTGTTGCGCAGGCGCCGGGCCAGGCTGATCAGCAGTTTGTCCCCGGTCTGGTGGCCAAGGCTGTCGTTGATCCGCTTGAAGTTGTCGATGTCCACCAGCAGCAGGCTGATCGGCGTGTCGCTGTCGCGGGCGAAGCGCTCGTCGAGATTGCGGATGAACGCCGGGCGGTTGCCCAGGCTGGTCAGGTTGTCGGTGTAGGCCAGGCGCTCGATGCGCTGCTGGGCCAGCTTGCTCTGGGTGATATCTTCGTAGATGCCGATGTAGTGGGTCAGTTCGCGATCATCACCGAACACCTTGGAAATCGACAGCTGACCCCAGTAGGGTTCGAGGTTCTTGCGCCGGCTCCTGAATTCGCCCTGCCAGCTGTTGCTGCTGGCCAGGCTCGAGGGCGCATCGAACAGCAGTTCGCTGAGGTTCTCCAGGGCCGGCAGTTCGGACAGCCGATGGCCGTGGACTTCCTCGGGGTTGTACTGGGTAATGGCAGTGAAGCTGGGGTTGACGTATTCCACGATGCCTTCGCGGTTGACCAGCAGAAAGGCGTTGGCGCTTTGCTCCACCGCGCGCTGGAACAGGTGCAGGGCGCTGGTGGCGGTACGCCGGTTGTGGTTGTTGATGACCTGGGCGAACTGGTCGGCCAGTTCGCCGGCGAAGGCGATTTCGTCGGCCTGCCAGGCCCGCGAGGCGCCGTGCTGCTCCAGGCAGAGCACGCCCACCACCTGGCCGTCGACGCGGATGCTGGCGTCGAGAATGGCAATGATGTCCCGGGCCCGCAGGCTGGCGGCCATCTCGCGGGTGCGCGGGTCGCCACTGGCATCGTCGACATTGATCGCCCGACTGGTGTGCAGGGCTTCCAGGTAATTGGGGTAGAGCCCGGCGTCGATCGACGCCACTTGGCGATGGGCCGACTCGGCACGGTAGAACGCGGTGATCGGCAGCAGCTGCTGGCCTTCGAGGTTCCACAGGCTGGCGCAGTCGATGGAATAGATTTCGCAGGCGCTGCGGGTGATCAGCTCGGCCGCTTCGAGCAGCGGGTTGTTGGTCTGGTAGCGCTGGCGCGCCAGGCGCAGGATCAATGCCTGCTGCGCGCGCACCCGTTCCAGGTGCTGCAATTGCTCCTGCTGGGCTAACTGGTTCAGGTCCAGCGCGGCCTGCAGGCGGTTGTTCTGGGTTTCCAGGTCGAGGGCCGCCGGGCTGGCGCCGCTGACCTGGGGGTCGTCCACCAGCAGGTAGCCGCGCAGCAACTGGCGGTTGTGCTGCTTGTAGGGTTCGCCGATTTCCAGCAGATGCTGTGGCCCTTGCGCGGTGTGCAGGGTGTAGCGGATGCGATAGTTGGCGCCTTCGGCCAGCTGCTGCTGGATGGAGTCGTGCAACTGGTAGCGCGCCTCGGGCTCCATCAGGCTGGCGTAGGGCGAGCCGATCAGCGAGCACAGCTCGGAGGCAGCCAGGCCGAAATGCCGTTCGCAGTTGGGGTCGAGGAACAGCAGCGCCCAGTTCGCCTCGTTCAGCCGCTCGAAACGAAGCATACCGAGCCGCGAGGGCACCGGTAACTGCGTCACGACCTCGGCCACCATACGGCTGGCGGCATCCGGTTGGCTTTTCATGGGGAGCTCACTTAAGGGAGTGCTGTTCGCCCATGTTCGACGGACGGAGCGGGCGCTTGCGGTAAGGTTGCATCAAGCGCGACGGGCTGACAAGCGATACAGTGGCGCCTTGCCTCTATGTTATCGGCGATTTCCGGAAAATCTTCAGTTTCTGTGCGAAAGCGCCCAATTTAGTGGCGTTTTTCCAAGACTGGCCGGGGCTTGCGCGACATAGCTCGAACGCATATCACCACATTCGCCAGGCCAGAGCGGCAATCCCAGGCATAAAAAAGCCCCGCTTGCGCGAGGCTGATTCGGGCGTGACTCCCGACGCATTACGTGGCCCCGGCACGGATGCCGGGGCCGAGGGTTACAGCAGCAGGGTGCGGATGTCACCCAGCAGGTCACTCAGGCGCTTGGTGAAGCGCGCGGCGGCGGCGCCGTTGATCACGCGGTGATCATAGGACAGCGACAGCGGCAGCATCAGCTTGGGCTGGAAGGCCTTGCCGTCCCAGACCGGCTGGATGGTGGCCTTGGACACGCCGAGGATCGCCACTTCCGGCGCGTTGACGATCGGCGTGAAGCCGGTGCCGCCAATGTGCCCGAGGCTGGAGATGGTGAAGCAGGCGCCTTGCATCTCGTCGGACGAGAGCTTCTTGGTGCGCGCTTTTTCCGCCAGGGCAGCGGCTTCGGCAGCCAGTTGCAGCAGGCTCTTCTGGTCGACGTTCTTGATCACAGGTACCAGCAGGCCATCCGGGGTGTCCACGGCGAAGCCGACGTTGACGTACTTCTTGCGGATGATCGCCTTGCCGCTAGGTGCCAGTGAGCTGTTGAAGTCCGGCAGTTCCTTGAGCAGGTGGGCGCAGGCCTTGAGCAGCAGCGGCAACACGGTCAGCTTGACCCCGGCTTTCTCGGCCACGGCCTTCTGCGCGACGCGGAAAGCTTCCAGCTCGGTGATGTCGGCCTGGTCGAACTGGGTCACGTGGGGCACGTTGAGCCAGCTGCGGTGCAGGTTGGCAGCACCGACCTGCATCAGGCGGGTCATCGGAACTTCTTCGATTTCACCGAAACGGCTGAAATCGACGACCGGGATCGGCGGGATGCCAGCCCCACCGGTTGCGCCAGCGGCGGCAGCGGGCGCTTCCTTGGCCTTGTTCATCATGGCCTTGACGTAGGCCTGCACGTCTTCCTTGAGGATACGACCGTGCGGGCCGCTGGCGCCGACGGCGCTCAGCTCTACACCAAACTCGCGGGCCAGCTGGCGCACGGCCGGGCCAGCATGCACCTTGGCGCCGGACGCGGCGGAGGGAGCAGCAGCAGGCGCCTGCTCCTTGGCCAGGGCGGCAGCCGGAGCCGCTGCGGCTTGCGCCGGAGCAGCTGCGGCCGCTGCTGGAGCTGGCGCGGCGGCAGGTGCCGCGCCCTTGACCTTGAGCTTGAGGATCAGGTCGCCGGTACCGACTTCGTCGTCCAGCTTGATGCTCACACTCTCGACCACGCCGGCAGCAGGAGACGGGATCTCCATGCTGGCCTTGTCCGATTCCAGGGTGATCAGCGACTGGTCGGCTTCGACGCTGTCGCCGGCCTTGACCATCACTTCGATGATCTTGGCCTTGCCAGCCGATCCGATGTCCGGCACATGGATGTCCTGCACGCTGTCGGCTGCCGGGGCCGCGGCCGCGGCCGGCGCGGCGGCTGCTGGAGCGGCTGCGGGTGCAGCTGCCGGAGCGGCGGCCTGGGCAGGGGCAGCCGGGGCTGCGCCTTGCACCTTGAGCTTGAGGATCAGGTCGCCGGTGCCGACTTCGTCGTTGAGCTTGACGCTGATGCTTTCGACCACGCCGGCTGCAGGAGAGGGAATCTCCATGCTGGCCTTGTCCGACTCCAGGGTGATCAGGGATTGGTCGGCCTCGACGCTGTCGCCGACCTTGACCGAGATCTCGATGATCTGGGCCTTGCCCGACGAGCCGATGTCCGGTACGTGGATGTCCTGGCTCGAAGCGGCGGCGGCTGGAGCGGCTGCCGGAGCAGGCGCTGCGGCAGCTTTCTCTTCGATCTTCGGCGCTGCCGCTGGCTCGGCCTTCGGCGCCGCCTCGGTGGCACCTTCGACTTCCAGCTCGAGCAGTTCGTCGCCTTCTTTCAGGCGATCGCCCAGCTTGACCTTGATGCTCTTGATCACGCCCGCCTTGGGGGCCGGCACTTCCATGCTGGCCTTGTCCGATTCGAGCGTCAGCAGGCTCTGCTCGGCTTCGATGCGATCGCCGACCTTGACCAGCAATTCAATGACTTCACCTTCACCGCTGCCGATGTCAGGTACGCGAATGAGTTCGCTCACGAAAGTTCTCCTCAGCAGTCCAGTGGGTTGCGTTTGTCGGGGTCGATACCGAACTTGACGATGGCCTCGGCCACCACCTTGGGTTCGATGTCGCCACGATCGGCAAGGGCTTCCAGGGCTGCCAGCACAACGAAGTGGCGGTCGACTTCAAAGAAGTGACGCAGCTTCTTGCGGCTGTCGCTACGGCCGAAACCGTCGGTGCCCAACACCTTGAACTCCTTGGAAGGAACCCACTGGCGGATCTGCTCGGCGAAGATCTTCATGTAGTCGGTGGAGGCGATGACCGGACCTTTGCGGCCGCTCAGGCACTCTTCGACGTAGGTGGTCTGCGGCTTCTGGCCTGGGTGCAGGCGGTTGAAGCGTTCCACGGCCAGGCCGTCGCGACGCAGTTCGTTGAAGCTGGTGACGCTCCACACATCGGCGCCGATGTTGAACTGCTCGCGCAGGATGATCGCCGCCTCGCGCACTTCGCGCAGGATGGTGCCCGAGCCCAGCAGCTGGACGTGGTGCGCCGCTTCCTTCTTGTCTTCCTCGAGCAGGTACATGCCCTTGATGATGCCTTCCTCGGCGCCGGCCGGCAGGGCAGGCTGGGTGTAGGCTTCGTTCATCACGGTGATGTAGTAGAAGATGTCCTGCTGCTCTTCGGTCATCTTCTTCATGCCGTCCTGGATGATCACCGCCAGCTCGTAGCCGTAGGTCGGATCATAGGTGCGGCAGTTCGGGATGGTCCCGGCGAGGATGTGGCTGTGGCCGTCCTCGTGCTGCAGGCCTTCACCGTTGAGAGTGGTACGCCCGGCGGTGCCGCCGATCAGGAAGCCGCGGGTGCGGCTGTCGCCAGCGGCCCAGGCCAGGTCGCCGATACGCTGGAAGCCGAACATCGAGTAGAAGATGTAGAACGGCAGCATCGGCTGGTTGTGGTTGCTGTACGAGGTACCGGCAGCGATGAACGACGACATGGCGCCCGCTTCGTTGATGCCTTCCTCGAGGATCTGACCCTTCTTGTCCTCGCGGTAGAACATCACCTGGTCTTTGTCGACAGGCTCGTAGAGCTGGCCGACCGAGGAGTAGATGCCCAGTTGGCGGAACATGCCTTCCATACCGAAAGTACGGGCTTCGTCCGGGATGATCGGGACGATGCGGTGGCCGATTTCCTTGTCCTTGACCAGTTGCGACAGGATGCGCACGAAAGCCATGGTGGTGGAGATTTCACGGTCGCCCGAGCCATCGAGGATGGCCTTGAGGGTTTCCAGCGGCGGGGTCGGCACGCTGAAGCTCTTGGCGCGGCGCTGCGGCACGAAACCGCCCAGGGCCTGGCGACGCTCGGCCAGGTAGCGGGCCTCGGCGCTGCCTTCTTCAGGCTTGAAGAATGGCAGGTTCTCGAGGTCGGCATCCTTGACCGGGATGTCGAAGCGGTCGCGGAATTTGCGCAGGCTGTCGACGTCGACCTTCTTGGTGTTGTGCGCGGTGTTTTTCGCTTCGCCGGCACCGGTGCCATAACCCTTGATGGTCTTGGCCAGGATCACGGTCGGCTGATGCTTGTGGTTGACCGCCTGGTGATAGGCCGCGTAGACCTTGTACGGGTCATGACCACCACGGTTGAGCTTCCAGATCTCGTCGTCGGTCAGGTCGGCGACCATGGCCTTGAGTTCCGGCGAGTTGAAGAAGTGCTCACGGACGAACGCGCCGTCCTTGGCCTTGTAGTTCTGGTACTCGCCGTCGATGACTTCGTCCATGCGGCGCTGCAGGATGCCGTCGACGTCCTTGGCCAGCAGTGGGTCCCAGAAACGGCCCCAGACCACCTTGTTGACGTTCCAGCCACCGCCACGGAACACGCCTTCGAGTTCCTGGATGATCTTCGCGTTGCCGCGCACCGGGCCGTCGAGGCGCTGCAGGTTGCAGTTGATGACGAAGATCAGGTTGTCGAGCTTCTCGCGGCCTGCCAGCGAGATCGCGCCCAGGGATTCCGGCTCGTCGCACTCGCCGTCGCCCATGAAGCACCAGATCTTTTGCTTGCCGGCAGGAATGTAGCCGCGGCTTTCCAGGTACTTCATGAAACGCGCCTGGTAGATCGCCTGGATCGGCCCCAGACCCATGGAAACGGTCGGGAACTGCCAGAAGTCAGGCATCAGCCAGGGGTGTGGGTAGGACGACAGGCCCTTGCCATCGACTTCCTGGCGGAAGTTGTTCATCTGGTCTTCGCTGATACGGCCTTCCATGAAGGCGCGTGCGTAGACGCCAGGCGAAGCGTGGCCCTGGAAGTAGATCAGGTCGCCGCCATGCTCGTCGGTCGGAGCCTGGAAGAAATAGTTGAAGCCGATGTCGTACAGCGTCGCGCTGGAGGCGAAGCTGGAAATGTGACCACCCAGATCCGAATCTTTCAGATTGGTGCGCATCACCATGGCCAGGGCGTTCCAGCGCACCAGCGAGCGAATGCGGCGTTCCATGAACAGGTCGCCGGGCATGCGTGCTTCGTGGGTGACGGGAATCGTGTTGCGGTATGGCGTGGTGATGGCATACGGCAGCTGGGAACCGCTACGGGTTGCCAGTTCGCCCATACGGGTCATCAGATAGTGAGCGCGGTCTTCGCCTTCTTTGTCGAGAACCGACTCCAGGGCGTCCAGCCATTCCTGGGTTTCGACGGGATCGAGGTCTTGCATGGCTTGCTCCAGGGCGGAAAGGCTTCCAGAATCGAAGCCTGAGTTTGCGACTGGCCTTGTGGGCAGACGATATTGAATTCTTGGATTGCCGGGGTTGGCTCAGGTCGAGCCGTTCTGACGGCGTGTAGTTTTACTACAAATCGATGGCCATTTCATATTCCTGCTTGATGGCAGCAGTAGTAAAACTACAGGGTAGCGATACCCCGTGTCCTGTCAGTTTGTGAAAAAAATCGATACTGCGGGTTAAAACTAAATCATCAAAGGCTGACTTGTGATGCTTTCTGCCAGAATCCTTTCGATTACAGCTATTTATTACCTTTGTTCGACAGTCGTACCGCCAGTCCGGCTCTTTTCATTGCTCGTTGGCCGCCTGCTGCCCACCCTTCATTCGCCGATCAAGGATAGACCATGAACCTGCCTGCGCTGGTCGATCTGCCGCCCTCGTTGCAGTCTCTGACCCAAAGCCATCGCCAGTCGTTCAAGGCGGCCAGCCCGGCCTCGGCCCAATGGGACGAGGCCTTCTGGCTGCAGTTCGACCGCGTCTGCGCGGCCAGTGATTTCGTCTTCCAGCAGGTTCAGCAGGACCCCACGCTGTTGCTCGAGCTGCACGCCAGCGGGCTGCTGCAGCGCCGCTACGGGCCGGGCGAGCTGCGGGCGCAGGTGGTCGCGGCCTTGGCCGAGGTCGACAACGAAGAGCAGCTCGGCCGCCAGTTGCGCCGCCAGCGCACGCGCCAACAGGTGCGCATCATCTGGCGCGACCTGACCCGCCAGGCCGACCTGGTGCAGACCTGCCGCGACCTTTCCGACCTGGCCGATGCCAGCATCGACCAGGCCTACCAGTGGCTGTACCCACGGCACTGCCAGCAGTTCGGCACGCCCCGGGGCCGGCGCAGTGGCGCCGTGCAACACATGGTGGTGCTGGGCATGGGCAAGCTCGGCGCGCGGGAGCTCAACCTGTCCTCGGACATCGACCTGATCTTCGGCTACCCCGAAGGTGGCGAGACCGAAGGGGTCAAGCGCCCGCTGGACAACCAGGAGTTCTTCATCCGCCTGGGCCAGCGCCTGATCAAGGCGCTGGACCCGATCACGGTCGACGGCTTCGTCTTTCGCGTCGACATGCGCCTGCGCCCGTACGGCTCGTCCGGCGCCCTGGTGCTGAGCTTCAACGCCCTGGAGCAGTACTACCAGGACCAGGGCCGCGACTGGGAACGCTACGCCATGATCAAGGCACGGGTGGTGGCCGGTGACCAGGCCGCTGGCGCGCAGCTGCTGGAAATGCTGCGCCCGTTCGTCTATCGCCGCTACCTGGATTTCTCCGCCATCGAGGCGCTGCGCACCATGAAGCAGCTGATCCAGCAGGAGGTGCGGCGCAAGGGCATGGCCGACAACATCAAGCTGGGCTCGGGGGGCATCCGCGAGGTCGAGTTCATTGCCCAGGCCTTCCAGCTGATTCACGGCGGCCGCGACCTCAGTCTGCAGCAGCGCCCCCTGCTGAGCGTGCTGGCGACCCTCGAAGGGCAGGGTTACCTGCCGTCGGCGGTGGTTGGCGAACTGCGCGAGGGCTACGCCTTCCTGCGCTACACCGAGCACGCCATCCAGGCCATCGCCGACCGCCAGACGCAGATGCTGCCCGACGGCGAGCATGACCAGGCGCGGATCGCCCTGATGATGGGCTTCGCCGACTGGCCGAGCTTTCATGGGCAGCTGATGCACTGGCGCGGGCGCATCGACTGGCATTTTCGCCAGGTCATCGCCGACCCCGATGAAGAAGAGGGCAGCACCGGCGACCTGTCGGTGGGCGGCGAGTGGCTGCCGCTGTGGGAGGAAGAGCAACACGAAGAGGCCGCCTGCCGGCAGCTCGAGGAGGCCGGCTTCAGCGATGCCGCGCGCGCCCTCAAGCGCCTCGCCGACCTGCGTACCAGCCCGCAGCTGCGCGCCATGCAGCGAGTCGGCCGCGAGCGGCTGGACGCCTTCATCCCGCGCCTGCTGGCCCAGGCGGTGGAGCATGCCGACCCCGACCTGGTGCTCGAACGCGTGCTGCCGCTGGTCGAGGCGGTGGCGCGGCGCTCGGCCTACCTGGTGCTGCTCACCGAGAACCCCGATGCCCTGCGCCGCCTGCTGACCCTGTGCGCCGCCAGCCCGTGGATCGCCGAACAGATCACCCGTTTCCCGTTGCTGCTCGACGAGCTGCTCAACGAGAGCCGCCTGTTCAGCCCGCCGCTGGCGCCGGAGCTGGCCGCCGAGCTGCGCGAGCGCCTGACGCGCATCCCCGAGGACGACCTTGAACAGCAGATGGAAGCGCTGCGCCATTTCAAGCTGGCCCACAACCTGCGCGTGGCGGCCTCGGAAATCGTCGGCAGCCTGGCGCTGATGAAGGTCAGTGACTACCTGACCTGGCTGGCCGAAGCCATCCTCGAGCAGGTGCTGGCCCTGGCCTGGCGCCAGACGGTGGCGCGCCACGGCACGCCGCTGCGCAGTGACGGCCAGGCCTGCGACCCGGGTTTCATCATCGTCGGTTACGGCAAGGTCGGTGGCATCGAACTGGGCCATGGCTCGGACCTGGACCTGGTGTTCATCCACGACGGCGACGCCAACGCCGAGACCGACGGGCTCAAGCCCATCGACAGCGCGCAGTTCTTCGCCCGCCTGGGGCAGAAGATCATTCACCTGCTGACCGCGCAGACCAACTCCGGCCAGCTCTACGAGGTCGACATGCGCCTGCGCCCGTCCGGCGCGGCAGGGCTGCTGACCAGCTCCATCGGCGCCTTCGAGCGCTACCAGCTCAACGAAGCCTGGACCTGGGAGCACCAGGCCCTGGTGCGGGCGCGGGTGCTGGTAGGCTGTGGCCAGGTGGCCGGCGCCTTCGAGCAGGTGCGCGCGCAGGTGCTCAGCCGCCAGCGCGACCTGCCGGCCCTGCGCACCGAGGTCAGCGAGATGCGCGCGAAGATGCGCGACAACCTGGGGACCCGCATCACCGCGGCGGGCACCGCCGCCAACGCCTTCGACGCATGCGTGCCATTGGATCTCAAGCAGGACGCCGGAGGTATCGTCGATATTGAATTTATGGTGCAATACGCGGCCTTGGCCTGGGCCGGTGAGTATCCGGCCCTGCTGCAGTACACCGATAACATCCGTATCCTCGAGGGCCTCGAGCAGGCAGGCCTGTTGCCCGCCGCCGATGCCAGCCTGCTGCGCGAGGCCTACAAGGCCTATCGCTCGGCCGCCCACCGGCAGGCCTTGCAGAAGCAGGCCGGGGTGGTCAGTGGCGAGCTGTTCGTTGCCGAACGCCGCGAAGTCAGGCGGATCTGGGGCGAGCTGGGCTTGACCTGAAACGGGCCAAGGCCCCCCCCGGATCAGCCCGCAAGCCAGCCCCAGGCACGAATCGCGTTTATTCTGGAAAACTATGAGAATTCTGATCATTGGACCCAGCTGGGTCGGTGACATGGTGATGGCGCAGACCCTGTTCCAGTGCCTCAAGCAGCGCCATCCCGACTGCGCGATCGACGTGCTCGCCCCCGAGTGGAGCCGGCCACTGCTCGAGCGCATGCCCGAAGTCCGCCAGGCGCTGAGCTTTCCGCTCGGCCATGGCGCTCTGGAGCTGGCGACGCGCCGGCGCATCGGCAAGTCGCTCAAGGGTCTCTACGATCAAGCCATCCTGCTGCCCAACTCGCTGAAGTCGGCCCTGGTGCCCTTTTTCGCCGGCATCCCCAAACGCACCGGTTGGCGCGGCGAGTTGCGCTACGGCCTGCTCAACGACGTGCGCACCCTGGACAAGGCGCGCTACCCGCTGATGATCGAGCGGTTCATGGCCCTGGCCTTCGAACCCGGCAGCCTGCTCGCGCAGCCGTACCCGCGCCCGCGCCTGCAGATCGAAACCGCCAGCCGCGACCAGGCCCTGGCCAAGTTCGGCCTGACGCTCGACCGTCCGGTCCTGGCGCTGTGCCCGGGCGCCGAGTTCGGCGAGTCCAAGCGCTGGCCTTGCGAGCACTATGCCCAGGTCGCCGAGGCGCGCATTCGCCAGGGCTGGCAGGTGTGGCTGTTCGGCTCGAAGAAGGACCATCCGGTGGGCGAGGACATCCGCCAACGGCTGATCCCGGGCCTGCGCGAAGAGGCGGTGAACCTCAGCGGCGAGACCTCGCTGGCCGAGGCCATCGACCTGATGTCCTGCAGCGACGCGGTGGTGTCCAACGACTCGGGCCTGATGCACGTCGCCGCAGCCCTCGACCGGCCGCTGGTGGCGGTGTACGGTTCGACCTCGCCGGGCTTCACCCCGCCCTTGGCCGAAGAGGTCGAGGTGGTGCGCCTGGGCCTGGATTGCAGCCCCTGCTTCGAGCGTACCTGCCGCTTCGGCCACTACAACTGCCTGCGTCAGCTCGACCCGCAGCGCGTCACCGATGCCCTGCAGCGCCTTGACCACGGCGCCGAGATCGACCTGGCCAGCGAGGTTAACTGAATTGCGGGTACTGGTAGTCAAGACCTCGTCGCTGGGCGACATCATCCACACCTTGCCGGCGCTGACCGATGCCGCTCGGGCCATTCCCGGCATCCGTTTCGACTGGGTGGTGGAGGAGGGCTTCGCGGAGATTCCGAAATGGCATCCGGCCGTCGATCGGGTCATCCCGGTGGCGGTCCGCCGTTGGCGCACGGCGCCCTGGCAAGCGATCAAGAGCGGCGAATGGGGCCGCTACAAGAAACAGGTGCGCGAGCAGCGCTACGACCTGGTGATCGATGCTCAGGGCCTGTTCAAGAGCGCCTGGCTGACCCGCTACGTGAAAAAGACCCCGGTCGCCGGGATGGACCGCCAGTCGGTCCGCGAGCCCCTGGCCAGCCGTTTCTATGACCGGCGCCTGGCGGTCGGGCGCGGCCAGCATGCGGTGGAGCGCCTGCGCCGGCTGTTCGCCCTGGCGCTGGGCTACGACCTGCCCGACGTGATCGGCGACTACGGCCTGCACCCGCTGCGCCCGGTGGGCAGCCAGCGCGCTACGCCCTATGTGGTGTTTCTGCACGGCACCACGTGGGACACCAAGCATTGGCCGGAGGCCTACTGGCGTGACCTCGCTGTGCGCCTGGCGGGTGCTGGCATCGACGTGCGCCTGCCCTGGGGCAACGACGCCGAATTCGCCCGCGCCCAGCGCCTGGCGGCGGGGCTCAACAGCGTGAAGGTGCTGCCACGGCTGAACCTGGCAGGGATCGCAGCGGTGCTGGCCGAGGCCAGCGCCTGCGTCGCGGTGGACACCGGCCTGGGCCACCTGGCGGCGGCGCTGGACGTGCCGACCCTGTCGCTGTTCGGGCCGACCAACCCGGTACTGACCGGTGCCTACGGACGCAGCCAGGTCCACCTCGCCAGCGACTGGCCCTGCGCGCCCTGCCTGCAGAAAAAATGCACCTACAAGCCGACGCCGGAAGACCTGGCGCGGTTCGATCTCAAACGCGAGTGGCCACTGTGCTTCACTCGCCTGAACTCCGAGCGGGTGGCCGGGCGCCTGAGTGCCCTGTTGCTGGCCGAGGAGTTACGTTAATGCAGGATCTACGTTGATGCAGCTGGCCTTCGTGCTTTACAAATATTTCCCGTTCGGCGGCCTGCAGCGAGACTTCATGCGCATCGCGCTGGAGTGCCAGCAGCGCGGCCATCAGATCCGCGTGTACACGCTCATCTGGGAGGGCGAGGTGCCCCCGGGCTTCGAGGTGCTGGTGGTGCCGGTCAAGGCGCTGTCCAACCACAGCCGCAACGAGAAGATGCTCAAGTGGATGAACGCCGATCTGGCCAAGCGCCCGGTCGACCGCCTGGTCGGCTTCAACAAGATGGCCGGCCTGGACGTCTATTACGCGGCCGACGGCTGCTACGAGGACAAGGCGCAGAACCTGCGCCATTCCATGTACCGCTTCTGGAGCCGCTACAAGCACTTTGCCGAATACGAGCGCGCGGTGTTCGCCCGGGACGCCAAAACGCAGATTCTGATGATTTCCGAAGTGCAGCAGCCGCTGTTCATCAAGCACTACCAGACCCCACCGGAGCGCTTCCACCTGTTGCCGCCGGGCATTTCCCTGGACCGTCGGGCGCCGGCCAATGCCGCCGAGATCCGCGCGCAGTTTCGCGGCGAGTTCATGCTCGAAGACCACGAGCTGCTGCTGGTGCAGATCGGCTCCGGGTTCAAGACCAAGGGCACCGACCGCACGCTCAAGGCGATCGCCGCGCTGCCGGGCGAGCTGAAAAAGCGCGTGCGGCTGATGGTCATCGGCCAGGACGACCCCAAGGTCTTCCAGCTGCAGAGCGCCGCCCTGGGCCTGGGTGAGCGGGTGCAGTTTCTCAAGGGGCGCAGCGATATTCCGCGCTTCCTGCTGGGCGCCGACCTGCTGATCCATCCGGCCTACAACGAGAACACCGGCACCGTACTGCTCGAAGCGCTGGTGGCCGGGCTGCCGGTGCTGGTCTCGGCGGTGTGCGGCTATGCCCATTACATAGCCGAGGCCGAGGGCGGCCTGGTGCTCGACGAACCCTTCGAGCAGGATCAGCTCAACCGCTACCTGGCGCGCATGCTCGAAGACGATGCGGCGCGCGCTGCCTGGGGCGCCAACGGCCTGCGCTTCGCCGAAACCGCCGACATCTACAGCATGCCGCAGCACGCCGCCGATGTGATCCTCGCGCAGGAGTCGGCATGAAACTGATGTTGAAAGCGCCTTTCGAGCGCCTGTGGGCCGGCCGCGATCCGTTCGTTGAAGTCGAGCGCCTGCAGGGCGAGGTCTATCGTGAGCTGGAGAACCGCCGCACCTTGCGCACCGAGGTGGCCGGGCGCGGCTACTTCGTCAAGATTCACCGCGGCATTGGCTGGGGCGAGATCTTCAAGAACCTCTGCACCGCCAAGCTGCCGGTGCTCGGCGCCGGCCAGGAGCTGCGTGCCATCGAGCGCCTGACCCAGGCCGGTGTGCCCACCATGACCGCCGTGGCCTACGGCGAACGCGGCGCGGATCCGGCCAGGCAACACTCGTTCATCATCACCGAGGAGCTGGCGCCGACCATCAGCCTCGAGGATTTCTGCATGGACTGGCCGCAACAGCCACCGCCGCCGCGGCTCAAGCGCGCGCTGATTGCGGCAGTGGCGGACATGACCGGGACCATGCACCGCGCCGGGGTCAATCACCGCGACTGCTACATCGCGCACTTTCTGCTGCACACCGATCGCCCGGTCACGGCCGAGGATTTTCGTCTGTCGCTGATCGACCTGCACCGCGCCCAGGTGCGCGCGCAGACCCCTCGGCGCTGGCGCGACAAGGATCTGGCCGCGCTGTATTTCTCGGTGCTCGACATCGGCCTGACCCGGCGCGACGTGCTGCGTTTTCTCAAGGTGTACTTCCAGGCGCCGCTGCGCCAGGTGCTGCGCGAGCGGGCCGCTTTGCTGGCCTGGCTCGAGCCCAAGGCGCAGAAACTGTACGACCGTAAACTTCGTTATGGAGACGCGCTTTGACGTTTTTCGAGGGTCGCCCATGAGCGATTTCATCGCCGAGGCTGACGGCAAGCTGCTGCACAGCCACGGCCTCGACAGGTTCGACGCTTTGTGGGCGCTGCCGCTCGAAGCGGTCGACGAACCCAACACCGGGCGCGGCGGCTGGAGCCGCGTGTTTCGCCTGGACCTCGACGGCCAGGGTTTCTATCTCAAGCGCCAGGCCAACTACCTGACCCGCACCCTGCGCCGGCCGCTGGGCGAGCCGACCTTTGCTCGCGAGTTTCGCAACATCGACCACTACCGCAAGCTGGCCATCCCGGCACTGCAAGCCGTCTACTACGGCCAGCGCCAGGTCGATGGCGAGCTGCGCGCCATGCTCATGACCCGCGCGCTGGACGGCTGGACCGACCTCGACGGGCTGCTGGCGCAGTGGGCGATCCTCACTGCGGCCCAGCACCGGGCAATCGTGCGCGCCTGCGGCGAGCTGGCGCGCACGCTGCACGATGCCGGCCAGGTGCACGGTTGCTTCTACCCCAAGCACATCTTTCTGCGCGCCAGCGGGGACCGCTACCTGGCGCAGTTGATCGACCTGGAGAAGACCCGTCCGTTGCTGTTCGGCCAGCGCGACCGGGTCCGCGACCTCGAACCGCTGCTGCGCCGCGCGGGCGCCTGGGGCGCGGGCGATGTGCGCGGTTTTCTCGCCGCCTACCTCAACGTGCCGGGCGACAGCGCCCAGGTCGACGCCTGGGTCGCGCGCCTGGGTCGCCGCCGCAGCCATAAAGAGACTCGCTGATGCGCCTGTCGCAACTGCAAACCGCCGGGCGCAGCCCGCAACTGCCTCTCACCGTGCAGCTGGCCGATGCCGCCGGCAGCGCCGATCTGCAGCTGCTGAGCCTGCTGCGCACTTTGCCGGGCCAGCGTTACGTCGGTGCCGGCATCTGGCGAGGGCGCCCGGTGCTGGCCAAGCTGCTGGTCGGGAGCAAGGCCTCGCGGCATTTCCAGCGTGAGCTGGCCGGCGTGCGCCTGCTCGCCGAACAAGGCTTGACCACGCCGCTGCTGGTGGCCGATGGCCTGGTAGAAGGCGAGGGCGGCTGGCTGCTGTTCGAGCTGCTGGAGAACGCCGAGAGCCTCGGCGATGCCTGGGTCGCCGTGGCCGGCCTGCCGGTGCTGGCCGACGAGCAGACTGCCGTGCTCGGCGAAGCGCTCGAAGCCGTGGCGAAGATGCACGAGCGCGGCCTCTGGCAGGAAGACCTGCACCTGGACAATCTGCTGCGCCACGGCGGCCGGCTGTACCTGATCGACGGCGCCGGGGTGAGGGCCGAGCAGGCCGGCCAGCCGCTGTCGCGCCAGCGCGTGCTGGAAAACCTCGGGGTGTTCTTCGCGCAGTTGCCGAAAAGCTTCGAGCCGGTCACCGAAGAGCTGCTGGTGTACTACCTGCTGGCCAACGGCGAGCACGCCTTGCCCCTCGAAGCCTTGCAGAAGCAGGTCGACAAGGTCCGCGCCTGGCGCCTCAAGGATTACATGAGCAAGGTCGGCCGCGATTGCAGCCTGTTCTCCGTGCAGCGTGGCGCCTTCTCCCTGCGCGCGATGCGCCGCGAGGAAGAGGCCGCCATGCTGCCGGTGCTGGCGCAGGCCGATGCCTTGCTCGACCAGGGCCACCTGTACAAGACCGGCGGCGCCGCCAGCGTCGGCCTGGTGCACAGCCAGGGCCGCGCGCTGGTGATCAAGCGCTACAACATCAAGAATTTCAGCCACTGGCTCAAGCGCTTCTGGCGCCCCAGCCGCGCCTGGCAGTCGTGGGAATACGGCAACCGGCTGGCCTTTCTCGGCATTGCCACCCCCAGGCCCCTGGCCTTGCTGGAGAAACGCTGGCTGTGGCTGCGCCGCCAGGCCTACCTGGTCACCGAGCATCTGCCCGGGCCGGACCTGATCGAGCGCTGGGCCCCGTACGTCGACAGCGGCGAGGTGCCGCAGGCCGAACTCGTGGCCCTCGACCAGCTGTTCGCCGAATTGATCCGCGAGCGCATCAGCCACGGCGACCTCAAGGGCCACAACCTGTTCTGGGACCAGGATCGCTGGTCGCTGATCGACCTCGATGCCATGTGCCAGCACCGTAGCGCCGGCCGCTTCGCCGCCGCCTACGCCCGCGACCGCGCGCGCCTGCTGCGCAACTGGCCGCCCGAGAGTGCCTTGTACCGACTGCTGGATGCCCGCCTGCCGACCCTGGAAAAAATGTAACGGCGTTGGCCGTCGGGCCGCGGCGCCGCTATACCGAAAGTAAGAGGCAAGCATTTCCCTGCCTCGGCGGAGGTGGGCGATGCGCTATTGGCTATGTCTGGTCGGATGGGCCGTTGCCAGTCTGGCAGCACAGGCACAACCCGAACCGGTCAGCGGGGTGATCCACTTCAGCGGGCGGCTGGTGCGGGGCCCGTGTCCGCTGCCCACCCAGCGCTTGCTGGAGCTCGCCGAAGGCCGCTCGCCGCCGGCCGAGCGGCAGACCAATTGCGTCGGCCTGGGCAGCGATCCATCCGCCACGGCGCGGGTGGTCAAGGTGGCGCAAGGCGATGGCCGGGTGATCGTGATTCGCTACGAGTGACCGAACCGGCCCCCGCTGTGCGCGGACCTGATGTGGGAGGGGGCGCAGACCCCGAGAGGCCGTCAGGCCGTTATGCGTTCGCGCCAACTATTACGCTATAATCCCGCCCTTTAGCTGCCCGCCGCCCTCTGGCCGCCAGCCACTCTATCCAGATTAATGAGGCTAGACCCTTGGCATTGACGATTCTCGGCCTGTCCGGCGCCCTGAGCCATGATCCCTCCGCAGCCCTTTATATCGACGGCAAGCTGATCGCAGCGGCCGAAGAAGAGCGCTTCGTGCGCGACAAGCACGCAAAGAACCGCATGCCTTACGAGTCGGCGAAGTTCTGCCTGGAACAGGCCGGCATCAAGCCGTCCGATGTCGATGTGGTGGCCATTCCGTTTGCCCCCATCAGCCTGTTCGGTGAAGCCCGTTGGCATTACGCCAAGCGCTACTGGTATGCCCCGGACCGCGCCCTCGACGCCATCCTGATGGGCAATCGCCGCTACAAGCGCTACCGCAACAAGATCGTCTGGTGCCTGGAGCAGCTGGGCTTCGACCCGAAGAAAATCAAGATCGAGCCGGTCGAGCACCACCTGGCCCACGCTTCGAGTGCCTACCACTGCTCGGGTTTCACCGAGAAGACCGCGATCCTCGGCATCGACGGCAAGGGCGAGTACGCCACCACTTTCTTCGGCTACGGCGAGAACGGCAAGATCCACAAGATCAAGGAATTCTTCGATCCGGACTCGCTGGGCGGGCTGTACGGCGCGATCACCGAGTTCCTCGGTTTCGAGATGCTCGACGGCGAGTTCAAGGTCATGGGCATGGCACCTTACGGTGATGCCAGCAAGTACGACTTCTCGCGCTTGGCCTCCTTCGAGAATGGCGAGCTGGTGATCAACACCGACTACGCCAACGTCATCGGCCTGCGCCGCTACAAGGAGAAGGGCAAGGGCTTCTACTTCTCGCCCAAGCTGATCGAGTGGCTGGGTCCCAAGCGTGAAGGCGACATCGCCGACGAGCCGTACATTCATTATGCGGCCAGCATGCAGGCGCTGTTCGAGAAGCTTTCGCTGCAGATGATCGACCACTACCTGGGCGATATCCTCAAGCAAACCGGCAAGCTGGCCTTCGCCGGCGGCTGCGCGCTGAACGTCAAGCTGAACCAGAAGATCATCGCTCGCCCCGACGTCAAGGAGCTGTTCGTGCAGCCGGCGTCGGGTGATGCCGGCACCGCCGTGGGCGCCGCCGCCTACGTCTCCCACGCCCGTGGCGTGCCGGTGGAGAAGATGGAGCACGTCTACCTCGGCCCGTCCTACTCCAACGAAGACGTGATCGCCGCCTGCGCCCGCCACCCGAGCGCGCCGACCTGGCGCAAGCTCGACAACATGCCGCAGCAGATCGCCCGGATCATGGTCGACGGCAACCCGGTGGCCTGGTTCCAGGGCCGCATGGAGTTCGGCCCGCGCGCTCTCGGCGGCCGCTCGATCATCGGTTGCCCAAGCGTGGCCGGCGTCGCCGACCGCATCAACCACCAGATCAAGTTCCGCGAACGCTGGCGCCCCTTCTGCCCGTCGATGCTCGACACCGTGGCGCCGCAGATGATCAAGGTCGACCACCCGGCACCCTTCATGACCTTTACCTTCGAAGTCGCCGAAGAGTGGAAGACCCGCGTGCCGGAGGTGGTCCACGAGGACGGCACCTCGCGCGCGCAGGTGCTCAAGCGCGAGTACAACCCGCGCTACTACGACATGATGAAGGCGCTCGAAGACCTCACCGGCAACGGCGTGTCGCTCAACACCTCGCTCAACCGTCGTGGCGAACCGATGATCTGCTCGCCGACCGACGCCCTGAACATGTTCTTCGGCTCCGACCTGCAGTACCTGATCATGGAAGACATTCTGGTGGTCAAAGAGGGCGCGAACGCTTATGACACGCTCGGCTGAGCGCCATGTGCTGCAGTTCTGCCACGGCTATGACGGGCCTTTCCTGGACTGCGCCCGGCAGTACGCCAGCGTGTTCGCAGGGAGCGGCTACCGGGTCACCACGGTGTTTCTCACCGGGGCAGCCGATGCCGAGGTGGCGGCCGCCTGCGGGTCCGACGAAGTGCTGTTCATGGAGTACAGCTCCAAGGCCATTCGCGGGCTGAAGCTGGGGGCCATCCTCGACCTGCGCAAGATCGCCGCGTCGCGCGACTTCAGCTTCTGCATCGCGCACCGCTTCAAGCCGATCTACATCGCCTTGCTCGCCACCCAGCTGCCGGTGATCGGCGTGCACCACGCCTTTGGTGATTACCAGCGGCGTGGGCGCAAGGTCTTCGCCCATCTGTTCCGCCGCCGCCTGAGCCTGCTGGGGGTGTCCGACGCGGTGCGCGACGACCTGCGCCGCTGCCTGGCGAAATGGCCGACCGGGCGCATCCGCACCCTGTACAACCGCATCGACGTCGACGCCCTGCGCGCCGAGCAGCTGACCGAAGGGCCGGCCCGCGAAGCGCTGGGCCTGGCCCAGGACAGCTGGATCGTCGGCAACGTCGGGCGCCTGCACCCGGACAAGGACCAGGCCACGCTGCTGCGCGGTTTCGCCCTGGCCCTGCCTTCGCTGCCCGAACGCGCGCAGCTGGTGATCATGGGCAAGGGCCGCCTGGAGCAGGACCTCATCGAACTGGCCCGCGAGCTGGGCATCGAGGACAAGGTGCGCCTGCTCGGCCAGGTCGCCGACGCGCGCCGCTATTTCGCCGCGTTCGACGTGTTCGCCCTGAGCTCGGACCATGAGCCGTTCGGCATGGTCCTGCTCGAAGCCATGGCCGCCGGGGTGCCGGTGATCGCCACTGCGGCCGGCGGTGCCCGCGAGGTGGTCGATGGCGTTGGCATGCTGTTCCCGCTGGGCGATGCCGAGCGCCTGGCCGAAGGCCTGCTGCACCTGGCGAAGCTCGATGCCGGGCAGCGCCAGGCTTGCGCCGAGTCGATGCTGGCGCGCCTGCACGAACGCTTCTCGGACCAAGCCGTGCGCGACAACTTCTGGCGCCTGCCGGCGATCGCCGCGTTGACGGCGGAGGCTTGATGCTCAACCGATTGCGCGGCGTTCGCGAGCGCGGCTGGGTCACCCTCGATGCGCCAGCCTATGCCCAGGCCTGGCAGCGCTTTGGCGGCAGCGTGGCCACCCACCCCCTGGTGGTCGAGCGCCTGGCCGAGCTTGCCGCCATTCCGGTGCGCTACCTGGGTTGGGAGCGGGGCGGTGAAGTGCAGGCGGCCATCGCCACCTGGGGCCAGCACCTGGCACTGTCCAAGGATGTGCTCAAGCGCAGCGGCAAGAAGGGCCTGTTCGACCTTGGCAATGCCGAGCTGATCCTGCCCGCCGCCGAGAACGCCCAGGCGACCCTGCGCCACCGCGCACGCTATCTCTCCGAACTCAATGTCGGACGTTTCGTCGGCCTCAAGGCGCAAACCGAGGCGCTGGCCATGGCGCGTGCGCCGGAGGACCTGTCGAAGAAGTTTCGCTACAACCAGCGCCGCGAACTGCGCCTGCTGGAAGAGGCTGGCGGCGTGGTGCGGCCGGTCAGCGAGTTCGGCAGCGGCGAGCTGGCGGCCATCTACTGCGATCTGTTCCAGCGCCGCTGGGGCTTCGCGGCCACTGGCGCGGCGCATCTGGGCGAGGTGCTGGAGCGCCTGCGCGAGCTGCTGATCGGCTCGGTGATCCTGCTCGATGACGCGCCGATAGCGGTACAGTTGATCTACCGCGTCGAGGCGCCGCAGTGGGTCAGCGTGGAGTACATCAACGGTGGAGTCGACCCGAACATGCGCGATTTCAGCCCCGGCAGCGTGCTCAGCTTTCTCAACACCCAGGCTGCCTGGGAGCAGGCGCGGGCGCTCGGCAAGCCGCTGCGCTTCTCCTTCGGCCGCGCCGACCGCGAGTACAAGGAGCGCTGGTGCAGCCCGGTGCCGGTGCTGCAGGTATGAACGGCAACCCTTCGCGCAAGCAGCAGTTGCTCAAGCGTCATCGGCGCAACAAGCGCGTGGCCTTGCTGGTGGCCCTGGTGGTGCTGGTGCTGGCGGGCGTGCTGGTGGCCTGGTGGTTGCCGCTGGTGTTGGCGGTGCTGCTGTGGGTTGCCCACGAGGCCTGGTTTGCCGACCACTTGTTCTATGCGCCCGGCGATGACTACCAGTACGCATTTGCGCCGTCCCACGAGCGGGCGGTGCTATGGCGCGAGGGGCGCCTGCTGCTGGCCGAGCCGCTGCCTGTCGGCGCGGATGACACGCTGATCGTCGAAGTTCGCCTGGCCAGTCGGGCGTTCGGCCGCTTCCTCGATCCTTATGTGAGCATCCTCGGCGGGGCTGTCGCCGATGCCCAGGCCTTCGAGCGCGGGGTGCGCGGCGTGCGCTACCTGAACCTCACCGGCGAAGCGGCGGCGCTGGCCGGCGGGCAGATCCAGCTGGCCGGTCGGCACTGCCGCATCGTCGGCCAGCCGCGCCTGTGGGTGTTCCCCCACGACGACCTGCGCCAACGCCGGGTCATGGTCATCGCGCCCCATGCCGACGACGCCGAACTGGCCGCCTTTGGCCTGTACAGCCAGGCCGCCGAGAGCTGGATCGTCACCCTGACCGCCGGCGAAATCGAAGCCGATCACTACCAGGCCATGGGCATGAGCCGCAGCGAAGCGGCGCAGACCAAGGGCCGCCTGCGCGCCTGGGACAGCATTGCCGTGCCGCTGTGGGGCGGTGTGCCAGCCGAGCGCTGCGTGCAGCTGGGTTACTTCTGCCTGCAGCTGCCGGCGATGCAGGCCGCGCCGGATGTCGCGGTGGCTTCGCGCGAAGCCGAGCTGGCCGATACCCGGTTGTTCCGCCAGTTCAACCGCCTGCGCCTGGCGAGCGACGTCGATGGTGCGCCCACCTGGCACAACCTGCTGGCCGACCTGCGCGAGCTGATCCTGCTGGCGCGCCCTGAAGTCATCGTGTTGCCCCAGGCCGGTATCGACCCGCACCCCGACCACATCTGCGCCCAGGAGGCGGTCCTCGAGGCGCTGCAAGGCCTGGCCTGGCAGCCGCAGACGCTGCTGGGCTATGCCAACCACCTGCACGACAACGACCGTTGGCCGATGGGCAACGCGCACACCGGCGTCAGCCTGCCGCCGCTGTTCCAGGCCGACGCCAGCCTGCGGCCTTATTGCCTGGCATTGGCCGCGCCACTGCGCCGTGACAAGGCCATGGCGCTGGGCATGCAGCATGACCTGCAGCCGCCGGCGCCGTTCAAGCGCCGCCTGCGCCGCTGGCTGCAGCGCCACCTGGCCGGTCGCCGCTGGGCCGCCGAGGGCGAGAACGAATTCTTCCGCAAGGCGGTGCGCCGGCACGAGCTGTTCTGGCGCACTACGCCTGGCGACGACAAACCTCAAGGGTGATGATGAAAGTCCTACTTCTGGTGCAGAAAGAGCAGCGCGCCATTCTTGATCGGCTGTACGAAGGCATCGCCGCCCACTGCGACTGCGACCTGCGCTGGCTGAGCTCGGCCGAGCAGCGCGACCTGCGTGGCTATTTCAAGCGCGAGGTGGATGCTTCCCGGTACGACCGCATCGTCTTCTTCCTGCGCTTCAAGCAGGAGATCCGCCAGGCCGGCTTCATCCGCACGGTGCCCAACCTGGTCATCCTCGAGCACGATGCCTACCAGAACTACATCGCCTGCAAGTACACCGGCAAGTTCAGCGCCCATTACCGCCGGATGCCCTGGGTGCGGGTGCTCTGTTCCGGCTTCGTGGTCAGCGAGCGGCTGCGCGACGAAGGCTTCGACGCCGTGTTCGTGCCCAAGGGCTATGACCAGAGCCTGCTGGCCGACCAGGGCCTGGAGCGCGATATCGAGCTGGGCTTCGTTGGCAGCGTCAACAGCGTGGCCTACAGCGGGCGCAAGGCGCTGCTCGACGAGTTGGGCCGGGTCGAAGACCTGCTGGTGACCCGGACCAAATCCGGTGAAGAGTACTGTCAGACCCTCAACCGCATCCGTTTCTTCGCCAGCGCCGATGTCGGCATGGGCGAATACATGATCAAGAACTTCGAGGCCATGGCCTGCGGCTGCGTGCTGCTGGCCTACGACCAGGGCGAGGCGGAGAACCGCGCCCTGGGCCTGCGCGACATGCACAACGTGGTGTTCTATACCAGCATTGCCCAGCTTCAGGAAAAGCTCGCGGTGCTGCGCGCCGACCCGGCCCTGGCCGCCAGCATCGCCAGCCGCGGCCGCGAGCTGGCGGTGGCGCAGTTTTCGTTCGCGGCGATCGGCCAGCGTATCGTCGAGCAGATGCAGCCGCCGTTGCGGGCGCAGGCGCAGATCAATCTGTGGCAGCGGGTGCGGCGGGCGTTGGGGGTCTGATCGATACCGCGCCAACCCTGTGGCGTTGGACGTGGGAGGGGCGCAGCCCCGAGCTTTTCGGCCTTGACCTCAACCCGCCGCCGAGCGCCAGCCCTGCGCCAGGTTTGCACCGCCCCAGTCATGCTCGCTGTGCTGGGCATAACTGTCGAAAAACACTTTGCCTTGCTCCTGTCCTTGCAGCAGCCACGCCAGGTCGACCTTGTAGCGTCGCATGTGCTGGAAGTTACGCAGGCACAGGCTCTTGGGCAGGCCGCGACGATAGGTGCGCAGGTCGGCGATGTCGATCAGGCCCAGGCGGTCGTCCGGGGTCAGCACCACGTTGCCCAGGTGCACCGAACGGAAGTAGATGCCCAGGCGGTGCAGGTCGGCGACGAACCGGCCGAAGCGTGCCAGCAGCTGCAGGTCGTTGAAGTACGCGGGGTCGCCGATCAGTTGGCGCAGGGTCTTGCCCGGCAGCGGCTCGTAGTGCACCAGGTCGCGCTTGATCGCGGCCACCCGCCAGGTCTGCAGCACGTGGGGGCAGGGGATGCCACGTTGCTGAAGGTGCTTGGCATTGCTGGCAAAGCGCTTGGCGTACGGGTTGAGGGCTGCCGAGGAAATCAGCCGCTTGCGGCGGAACAGCTTGATGAAATTTCCGTCAGGCAGCAGCAGCACCTTGTCGCCACTGGCGTCGGCTTCGATGACCTGGGCGCCGCTGCGCAGGGCCTGGTAATCGTCGTAGGCGAGTGCGCGCATACGCATTCCTCCGGCAAATGGCGGCATCATAGCGCAGCCGGCGCGATTGGGCTCATCGTCGCGGCGCTGTGGTAGAATTCGCCCTCATTTTTTCGTACCGAAGACCATGAGCCAGCCAGAAACCTCCAGCATGAAAATCTACCTGCGCCTGCTCACGTATGTGATGCCCTACGTCGGCATCTTCGCGTTGAGTATTCTCGGCTTCGTGATTTTCGCATCGACCCAGCCGATGCTGGCCGGCATCCTCAAGTATTTCGTCGACGGCCTGACCAACCCCGAGGCCGCGCTGTTTCCCAAAGTGCCTTACCTGCGCGACCTGCAGCTGCTGCAGGCGGTGCCGTTGCTGCTGGTGCTGATCGCCGCCTGGCAGGGCCTGGGCTCGTTCCTCGGCAACTATTACCTGGCCAAGGTCACCCTGGGCCTGGTGCACGACCTGCGGGTCGAGCTGTTCAACAAGCTGCTGGTGCTGCCCAACCGCTACTTCGACACGCACAACTCCGGGCACCTGATCTCGCGTATCACGTTCAACGTGACCATGGTCACCGGCGCTGCCACCGACGCCATCAAGGTGGTGATCCGCGAAGGCCTGACCGTGGTGTTCCTGTTCGGCTACCTGGTGTGGATGAACTGGAAACTGACCCTGGTGATGCTCGCCATCCTCCCGGTGATTGCCCTGATGGTCGGCAGCGCCAGCAAGAAATTCCGCAAGCAGAGCAAGAAGATCCAGGTGGCTATGGGCGACGTCACCCACGTCGCTTCCGAAACCATCCAGGGCTACCGCGTGGTGCGCAGCTTCGGCGGCGAAGCCTACGAGCGCGAGCGTTTCGCCAGGGCCAGCCAGACCAACACCGACAAGCAGCTGCGCATGAACAAGACCGGCTCGGTGTACACGCCTATGCTGCAGGTGGTGATCTACACCGCCATGGCCGCGTTGATGTTTCTCGTCCTGCTGCTGCGTGGTGACGCCAGCCCCGGTGACCTGATCGCCTACATCACCGCCGCCGGCCTGCTGCCCAAGCCGATCCGCCAGCTGTCCGAAGTCAGTTCGACCATCCAGAAGGGCGTGGCCGGCGCCGAGAGCATCTTCGAGCAACTGGACGAGGAGTCCGAGGTCGACCAGGGCAGCGTCGAGCGCGACCGCGTCAGCGGCGAGCTGGAGGTGCGCAACCTGAGCTTCACCTACCCGGGCACCGAGCGCCAGGTGCTGCGCAATATCAACTTCACCGCCTCGCCGGGGCAGATGATCGCCCTGGTCGGCCGTTCGGGCAGCGGCAAGTCGACCCTGGCCAACCTGATTCCGCGCTTCTACCACCACAGCGAGGGGCAGGTGCTGCTCGATGGCGTGGAGATCGAGGATTATCGCCTGGCCAACCTGCGTCGGCACATCGCTCAGGTCAACCAGAACGTCACCTTGTTCAACGACACCGTGCACGACAACATCGCCTACGGCGACCTCGCCAACGCACCGCGCGAGCAGGTCGAAGCCGCCGCCGCCGATGCCTACGCCAAGGACTTCATCGACCAGCTGCCGCAAGGCTTCGACACCGAAGTCGGCGAGAACGGCGTGATGCTCTCCGGCGGCCAGCGCCAGCGCCTGGCGATTGCCCGGGCGCTGCTCAAGAACGCCCCGGTGCTGATTCTCGACGAGGCCACCTCGGCCCTCGACACCGAATCGGAGCGGCACATCCAGGCGGCGCTGCATCACCTGATGCAGGGCCGCACCACCCTGGTCATCGCTCACCGCCTGTCGACCATCGAGAAGGCCGACCTTATCCTGGTCATGGACCAGGGCCAGATCGTCGAGCGCGGCACCCACGCGCAGTTGCTCGCGCAGAACGGCTACTACGCGCGCCTGCACGCCATGGGCCTGGACGAGCCAGCCAGGGCCGACATCACCTGAGAGATGCTGCCACGCAGCGCCGGGCGGTGGCCGACAACCCTGTGGTAATATCGCCGCCCTGTTCATTTTGTATGTGGGTTGCCCATGAAGTTGTCCATGCCGCGATTCGATCAAGCCCCTGTGCTGGTGGTCGGCGATGTGATGCTCGATCGCTACTGGCACGGCGGTACCTCGCGTATCTCGCCCGAGGCGCCGGTGCCGGTGGTCAAGGTCGAGCAGATCGAGGATCGCCCGGGCGGCGCGGCCAACGTCGCGCTGAACATCGCAGCGCTCGGTGCGCCGGCGTCACTGGTCGGCGTCACCGGCCAGGACGAGGCCGCCGACAGCCTGGCCAACAGCCTCAAGGCCGCCGGGGTGCGTGCGGTGTTCCAGCGCATCGAGCACCAGCCGACCATCGTCAAGCTGCGCGTCATGAGCCGCCATCAGCAGCTGCTGCGCATCGACTTCGAAGAGCCGTTCGCCACCGACCCGGTGGCCCTGGCCAGCGAGGTCGACAGTTTGCTCGAAGGGGTCAAGGTGCTGGTACTCTCGGACTACGGCAAGGGTGCCCTGCGCAACCATCAGCAGCTGATCCAGGCAGCGCGCGCGCGCGGCATTCCGGTGCTGGCCGACCCCAAGGGCAAGGATTTCAGCATCTATCGCGGCGCCACCGTGATCACCCCCAACCTCAGTGAGTTCGAGGCCATCGTCGGCGGTTGCCACGACGAGGCCGAGCTGGTGGCCAAGGGCGCGGCGCTGATGGCCGACCTCGAGCTGGGCGCCTTGCTGGTGACCCGCGGCGAGCACGGCATGACCTTGCTGCGCGCCGACCAGCCGGCGCTGCACCTGCCGGCACGCGCCCGCGAAGTGTTCGACGTGACCGGCGCCGGTGATACCGTGATCTCCACCCTGGCCGCAGCCATCGCTGCCGGCGAGGAGTTGCCCCATGCGGTGGCACTGGCCAACCTGGCCGCCGGCATCGTGGTCGGCAAGCTTGGCACCGCGGCCATCAGCGCCCCGGAGCTGCGCCGGGCGATCCAGCGCGAAGAGGGTTCCGAACGCGGTGTGCTGACCCTCGACCAGTTGCTGCTGGCCATCGACGATGCCCGCGCGCACAACGAGCGCATCGTGTTCACCAACGGCTGCTTCGACATTCTGCATGCCGGGCATGTGACCTACCTGGAACAGGCGCGGGCCCAGGGCGATCGGTTGATCGTCGCGGTCAATGACGACGCCTCGGTCAGCCGCCTGAAAGGGCCGGGCCGGCCGATCAACAGCGTCGATCGACGCATGGCGGTGCTGGCCGGCCTGGGCGCGGTCGACTGGGTGATCAGCTTCGCCGAAGGCACCCCGGAAAACCTGCTGACCCATGTACGCCCGGACGTGCTGGTCAAAGGCGGCGACTACTCGGTGGAGCAGGTGGTGGGTGCCGACATCGTCAGCGCCTACGGCGGCACGGTGAAGGTGCTGGGCCTGGTTGCCAACAGCTCGACCACGGCCATCGTCGAGAAGATTCGCAGCCGCTGACAACCGCTTGAATGTAGGCAGGTGGAAGGGGGCACGCGGCGCAAGATCCTCACACCTGTCGTGTGCCTACTTGTGCAGCACCATCTTCACCAGCCGGCGCGCCTTCACCGTCAGACGCTTGAGGCCCGAGCGCGGTTTGGCCTTGGGTGCCAGCCCCTGCAGCTTGAGCCAGTCCTTCCAGCGAATCCGTTCGTCGCGCACCAGCCAGCCGTCCTGCGGCGCAAAGCTTTCGGCCAGATACAGCCCGCGGGTGCTGGCCGGATGCAGCTCGTCATTCTTGAGGGTGAACAGTTCGGCGGTCGGCTGACCGTCGGTCAATGGAATCAGGTACAGGTCAGGCCGGCTGCGGCTCAGGCGGGCCACCAACTGCTCCTTCTCCAGGCGCTCGTCGACATGGAACAGACTCAGCGAGTGGGTATCCCTGGGCAGTTCCAGGCGCAGGTCGTAGACCAGCTGCAGCGAGGCGGTCGGCGTGTGCACATAGGCGCGCGGGCGCTCGATCAGGGTCAGGCTGGCGCAGCGCACCGGCCGCGCAGCGCCGGACAGCGGGGTCAGGCGGAACACCGCCGACTCGCGGTACATCAGGGTCTGGGCATAGGGCGTGGGCAGCCAGGTGTCGTTGAAACGCCCGCCCAGCCAGCCTTCAGCGGTTTCCAGCAGGCATTCCTCGGCCACTTCCTGCAGCGCGGTCAGCAGCGGCAGGTTGAGTTCATGGGCGGGCACGTAGCCGGAGATCAGCTTGAGCACCACGTCGCCGCGGTCGGCCCGGCGCTGGCGCACCAATACCCAGTAGTCGCGGCCCTGCCAGCTCAGGGTCAGGCGCACCGACACGCCGAGGTTGGCCAGCTCGGCGGTGAAGCGTTCGCTGTCCTCCAGCGCAATGGGCCGGCGGCGTTGCAGGGTCTGCGAAAAGTTGATCGGCATGCCCACGCCCTGGTAGCTCAGCGACTCCGGCGTGGCTGTAACAGAAAGCGGCAGCGTCTTGAAATTGCTCGGGTTTTTTCTTATGAGCGTCCGCGGCATGGCGTTTCCTTCGGTTCGGTGGGCTCCCTACCTGGCGCGCAACACGGCCGCAGCGGTGGCCACGTTGTGGGCAAGGTGCAGCGGATTGATCGTTCCGACAATAGCACTGACCACACCGGGGTGGTCAAACAGCAGTTCAAAGCTGGCGCGCACCGGGTCGACCCCGGGGGTCAGGCAGGCGTGCCCGCTGGCCAGGGCCTTCTTGACCAGGATCGCCTTGCCGTGGGCGGCGGCGTAGTCCAGCACCGGGCGCTCGGCCTGCTCGCGCAGGTTGTAGGTGACCATGGCGCAGTCGCCGCTTTGCAAGGCCTTGAGCCCGCCCTCGACGGTCTTGCCGGAGAAGCCGAAGGCGCGGATCTTGCCTTCCTGCTTGAGCGCGGCGAGCGTCGCGTAGACGTCGCTGTGCTCGAGGATCTGCAGGTCGTTGCCGTCGGAGTGCACCAGCACCAGGTCGATGAAGTCGGTTTCCAGGCGTTTGAGGCTGCGCTCCAGCGAGCGTCGGGTGTGAGCGGCGCTGAAGTCGAAGTGCGAGGCGCCGCCGTCGAATTCCTCGCCGACCTTGCTGACGATCACCCAGTCCTGGCGCTGCCCGCGCAGCAGCGGGCCCAGGCGCTCTTCGCTGGTGCCATAGGCCGGCGCCGTGTCGATCAGGTTGATGCCCAGGCCCTTGGCCTGGCCGAGCAGCATGGCCGCCTCGTGGTCATCGGGGATGGTGAAGCCGTTGGGGTATTTGACCCCCTGGTCGCGGCCCAGCTTGACCGTGCCCAGGCCCAGGGGCGAGACGTTCAGACCGGTAGCACCCAAGGGGCGATGCAAGGCGTGCAGGCTAGGCAGGCTCATGGCAGCAGTTGCTCCCACGCCGGGGTGCCGGGCAGGGGGCGTGGCAGGTCCGGCAAGGGGGCATGGTTGCCCGGCTTGATCCCCGCCTGTTGCAGGCTGGTGATCACTCGATCGGCGAAGTCCGGCGCCAGCGCCAGCTTGGTCGGCCAGCCCACCAGCAGGCCTTGCTGTTCGGCCAGAAAGGCGTTGTCGGGGCGCACCAGGCCCGACTGCGCCGGCTCGGCGCGGTCCACCCGCAAGGTGGCCCACTGCACCTGGCTCAGGTCGATCCACGGCAGCAGCTGGCCCAGCTCCTTTTTCGCCGTGGCGATCTGCTGCTCGGGGCTGCGCGCCACGCCTTCACTTTCGGCAATATCGCCGCCGATGTACCAGACCCATTGGCCATTGGCGGCAGGGTGGGTGGTCACGGTCAGGCGCGGCTTGGGGCCGCCGCCCAGGCAATGGGCGTAGAGCGGCTTGAGGCTGTCACCCTTGGCCAGAATCATGTGCAGCGGCCGGCGCTGCATGGCCGGCTGCTCGATGCCCAGGGCGGCGAGCAGCGCCTCGGTACCGGCGCCGGCGCTGAGCACCACGCGTTGGGCGGCGATCGGCCGGCCATCGACGCTCAGGCCGAGCAGGCGGCCAGCGCCGTCGTGCCAGGGCTGGATCTGTTCGCCGCGAAGCAGCGAATCACCGGCCAGCGCCGCCAGGCGCGCGATCAGGCTGGGTACGTCGACCACCAGCTCGGCGAGGCGGTAGACCTTGCCCTTGAAGGCCTTGTCCTGCAGGGCGGGCGGCAGCTGCTCACCTTTGACCTGGTCGACCCGGCCGCGCACTGCCTTGCTGGCAAAGAAACTGGTGAGGTTGCCGGCCAGGGTGCCCGGCGACCACAGGTAGTGGGCTTCGGAAAGCAGGCGCACGCCGCTCAGGTCGAGCTCGCCGCTGCCCTGCAGGGCCTCGCGCCAGCGCCGCGGCATGTCGGCAATGGCTTCCGAGGCGCCGGTCAGGGCGCCGTGCAGGGCATACTTGGCGCCACCGTGAATGATTCCCTGGGATTTGATGCTCTGCCCGCCGCCGAGGGTCGCGCTTTCCACCAGCAGCGTCGAATAACCCAGGCGCCGCAACCTTGCATTGAGCCAGAGGCCGGCGACGCCGGCGCCGACGATCAGGACGTCAGTGGACAATTCGGATGGCATGCAGCGACCTCGCTAACTGGGACAGCGGGCAAGTATACAGGCTCAGTGCCCGGCGGTTTTCGAGAACAGCTGGATCACCACCACGCCGAGCACGATCAGCGCCATGCCGCCGATGGCCGCCGCGTCGAGCTTCTGGCCGTAGATGAACAAGGCGGCGATGCTCACCAGCACGATGCCCATGCCCGACCAGATGGCGTAGGTAACGCCCACCGGGATCACCCGCACCACCAGGATCAGCATCCAGAACGCGATGGCATAGCCGGCGATCACCAGAAACAGCGGCAGCGGGGTGCTGATGCCCTTGATCGCCTTCATCGAGGTGGTGGCGATGACTTCGCAGCAGATGGCGATGGCCAGGTAGTAGTAGGCAGGCATGGGGCAATCCTTGAGTGATACGGCTGAACGTGGCGTCATTCTAGTCCTGTACCAGATGCGGTAAAGTCAGTACCTATCAGTTTGGGAGATAGGCTAATGGCGCAGCAGTGGACGCTCGAACACATCCAGCTGTTCGTCCAGGTCGCCGAGCTGCGCTCGTTCTCGGCCGTCGCACGGGCGCGGCGCAAGGCGCAGTCGGCGATCAGCCAGGCGATGGCCGCACTTGAGAGCGACCTGGGGGTGGAGCTGTTCGAGCGCAGCAGTGGCCGTCAGCCGCGGTTGACCGAGGCCGGCCAGGCCTTGCTGGAGCAGGCTCGGGAACTTCTGCGTCAATGCGAGCGCCTGGACGGAAGCGCCCTGGCGCTGATGCGCGGTCAGGAAGCACGCCTGCGCCTGGCCCAGGACGAAGCCATGCCCTATCAGCCAGTACTCGACAGCCTCGAAGCGCTGGCCGAGCGCTACCCTACCCTCGAAGTGCAGCTGACCAGCGGAGCCCAGGGCGACGTCGCGCGCAAACTGGTCGAGCGCCGCGCCGACCTCGGCTTGCTGTTTCATCATGAGCAGATGCCCGCCGCGCTGGAGCGGCGCACCCTGGGCAGCGTCGAGATGGTCACGGTGTGCGCGGTGGGTCATCCGCTGGCCGGGCTCGCGCGCGTCACCCGCCAGCAACTGGGTGGCCATCGGCAGTTGTTGATCGCCCTGGAGAACAACAGCTACCCCGGCGGTGAAGCCATCAGTGCCCAGGTCTGGCGCGCCGACAGCTTCTACGCCATGGCCGAGCTGCTGATGCGCGGCCTTGGCTGGGCCTGGTTGCCGCGCCATGTGGTGCAATACCCGGCCTACCAGAACCAGATGGTGGAACTGGCCTGCGACTGGACCCCACCGGCGCTGGTGGTGGAACTGGTGTGGCGTCGCGACGAGCCGCTGGGGCCGGCGGCGCGCTGGCTGGCGGAAGCCTTTGCCCGGCATTTGCGCGCCATTGGTTAGCAGGTAGACTTCGCCGCCATGAACAGAATCCTTTATACCTGCCTGTTTCACCTTGGCCTGCCCTTGGTAGCGTTGCGTCTGTGGCTGCGTTCGCGCCAGGCTCCGGCCTACGCGCAGCGAGTCGGCGAGCGCTTCTCGATCGGCCTGCCACCGCTGCAGCCCGGCGGTATCTGGGTGCATGCGGTGTCGGTGGGCGAGAGCATCGCCGCCGCGCCCATGGTTCGCGCGCTGCTGCAACGCTACCCGGGCCTGCCGATCACCCTGACCTGCATGACCCCGACCGGCAGCGAGCGGATTCGCGCCCTTTTTGCCGATGAGATGGCTGCCGATGAGATGCTTGGCGCTGAGCCGCGCATCCAGCACTGCTACCTGCCTTATGACCTGCCCTGGGCTGCGGCGCGCTTTCTCGAGCGGGCCCGGCCTAAGCTGGCAGTGATCATGGAAACCGAACTGTGGCCCAACCTTATCCATCAGTGCGCGCGGCGCGGTATTCCCGTGGCGCTGGCCAACGCGCGGCTGTCCCAACGTTCGGCCCGTGGCTACGCACGCTTTGCCCGCTTGACCCGGCCGATGCTCGAGGAAATGAGCCTGATCGCCGTGCAGACCGAAGCCGAGGCCGAGCGCTTTCGCAGCCTGGGCGCCCGTGCGCAGGCGGTACAGGTCACCGGCTCGATCAAGTTCGACCTCAAGGTCGACCCGGAGCTGGCGACCCGTGCCGCCCAATTGCGCGGGCAGTGGTCGCTCGATGGCCGTCCGGTGTGGATTGCCGCCAGCACCCACGAGGGCGAAGACGAGGTGATTCTCGCGGCGCATCGCCAACTGCTGGCCCAGCATGCCGATGCCTTGCTGATTCTGGTGCCGCGCCACCCCGAGCGTTTCGACAGGGTTCATGAGCTGTGCCAGCAGCAGGGCTTGCGCACCGTGCGCCGCTCCAGCCAAGTGCCGGTGCAGGCCGACACCGAGGTTCTGCTGGGCGACACCATGGGCGAGTTGCTGTTTCTCTACGCGCTGGCGGATATCGCCTTCGTCGGCGGCAGCCTGGTGCCCAACGGCGGCCACAACCTGCTGGAGCCTGCGGCCCTGAGCAAGCCGGTATTGAGCGGCCCGCACCTGTTCAATTTCCTCGAAATCGCCGGCCTGCTGCGCACCAGCGGCGCCCTGCTCGAAGTCGACGACGCCCAGGCCCTGGCCGCGGCCGTGCAGCGCCTGATCGAACTGCCCCAGGACGCCCGGCGCATGGGCGAAGCGGGGCGAGCGGTGATGGTGGCCAATCAGGGGGCGCTGGAGCGGTTGTTGGAAGGGTTGGCGGCGTTACTTCCCGAGTAACGGCACTTCCTCATTTCCTACAGGAATCTCGGATGTGGCCGACTGTCGTTTTTTAGCCACATAGGGGAAGCTGCTCGGGTTGGCTTTCCTCCGCTGGATACGGCTATCATCCGTACTTGATTGCTGCGGCGTGCGTCTTGGCACGTGATCCCAGGTGAGCCTATGTCGACAACAGACGATTCTCCCAGAACCCCCAAAACGGCGCGCCTTGAACTCAAGACCACCGAGTTTGCGAAGGATTTGATTCGCAGGGCTGCCGCGCTTTCAGGACAAGACATGACTTCCTTCATCATCGCCTGCGCTGTCGACAAAGCTGAACAGGTCATCGAGCGGCATCGCCGAATCGAGTTGTCAGATCACGCATTCAACCGGCTTCACGCCATCCTCGCCGCTGACGAAACTGCGCAGCCGACTCAAGCGTTGATCGACTTGATGGGCGACCACAATGCGCATCGATCCGGCACCTGACTGGTTCATCGACACCAATGTGCGCGCCAACCTTGAACGGTACGGCTGGCGCAAAGAGTTCGACTGCGGGCTTGAACTCATCAATCGACAAGGATCCGTCCGGCAGCACCGCCATGTTCATTGGTATCAAGGTGTTGATGCGTGCCCTGAGCGCCTGAGCCATGTCCCTCAAGGCTTCTTGACCGGCGGCTTGAGCAGCGCCTGCGCGGCCTGGGCCAGGTCGGGAGGGAGGAAGTCCTTGTCCGGGTTGTAATCGGGTTTGAGGTACTGCGCCAGCGCCTGCAGGTCGGCCGGGCTGAGGGTGCCGGCGGCCTGCTTGAGGCGCAGGTTGTCGAGGATGTAATCGTAGCGGGTGTTGTTGTAGTCGCGCACCGAGGCGTACAGCTGACGCTGGGCGTCGAGCACGTCGACGATGTTGCGGGTGCCGACCTGGTAGCCGATTTCGGTGGCCAGCACCGAGCTCTGGTTGGAGATGATCGACTGCTTGCGCGCCTGCACCTGCTCCACATCGGTGTTTACCGCGCGGTGCAGGTTGCGGGTGTTTTCCACCACCTGGCGGCGCAGGCTCTCGCGCTGCTGCTCGCTCTGGTTGAGGCGCTGGTAGGCCTCGCGCACCTGCGAGCTGGTCAGCCCGCCGCTGTACAGCGGAATGTTCAACTGCACGCCCAGGGTCCGTTGCTCCACTGGACCGCCGTAAGGCACACCGGTGTAGTTGGGGTTGGTCAGCTGGAAGCTGTCGTTGTCGCCTTTCTGGATCTGCGCCACGGCGTCGACCGTCGGCGCGTGGCCGGCCTTGCGCTGGTTGAGGGTCTGCTCGGCGGAGGTCACGGCGAAGTTGCTGGCCTGCAGGTTGAGGTTCTGTTGCGCGGCGGTGTCGACCCAGGCCTTGGCATCGTTCGGCACCGGTGGCAGCACCGGCAGGCTGTGCACGATGCCCTGGATCGAGTTGTACTCGCGGTGGGTCAGGGTGATCAATGCCTCGAAGGCGTCCTCGACCTGGCGCTGGGCGACGATGCGGTTGGCCCGGGCGGTGTCGTAGCTGGCCTGGGACTGCAGGGTGTCGGTGCGGTCGGAAAGGCCGACGTTGAAGCGCTCGTTGGATTGGTCGAGCTGGCGCTTGAAGGCCTGCTCTTCAGCCTTGGCGGTGGCCAGGTTGTCCTGCGCCCGCAGCACGCCGAAGTAGTCGTTGGCGGTCTGCAGGATCAGGTTCTGCTCGGTGGCCGAGAGCTGCAGCGCGGCCTGCTGGTCCACCGCCTTGGCCGCCTTGAGCTGGAACCAGCGGTCGGCGTGGAAGATCGGCTGGCTCAAAGTCGCCTGATACAGCGTGCCGCTGCGGGTGGCGGTGTAATCGGGCTGGTTGACCGAGGTGCGGCTGTTCATCACGTCAGCGCCGGCCGACAGATTGGGCAGCAGTCCGGCGCGGGCCTGCGGCACGATCTCGCTCTGAGCGGCATAGTCGGCGCGGGCGGCGGCCAGGTCGGCATTGTTGTTGGCCGCGTCCTGGTAGACGCTGACCAGATCGGTCTTGCTGGCCAGCGGCGCCGGTTCGGCCCAGGCCAGCGGCGGGGCCGCACAGGACACGGCGAGGGCGAAGGAAAATCTGCGCAACATGAGGCAATCCTTGGAATTTTTTTGAGTTTGTCCCGAACCGCGAGTGTAGAGGGGTGAGCGTCGCGCAACAATCGGCATGATGCGCCAATCGTCCAGAGCGTCGCTGCGGGGGATAGCGTTCCTCGGTCAGCGCGTCTATGCTGTGCGGGTTCTTGTCGGGGTGCCTTGCTATGAGGCTGAGATCGGTTAAGCCGGATCCCGTTGAACCTGATCAGGTTAAAGCCTGCGTAGGGAACAAGATTGCTCGTCACTCGGCGGGCCCTCTTGTGCTTCGTCCAAGGGGGCGTTCGCACTGCGAACACACCGCCGAGGGCGAGGCACAGCGCTGCATCCCAGCGCGTCCGTGCCTTCAGGTTCGCTCCGACATCCCAACCGCTGGATGCTGTCTGGAGAGCCTGTGATGACTATAAAAGCAAAAAACGCCCTGCACCTGAGCGAGTCGGCCAAGGTCGACGAACAGTCGGTGCAACCCTTCACCCGTTCGCAGAAAATCTACGTGCAGGGCTCGCGCCCGGACATTCGCGTGCCGATGCGTGAAATCAGCCTGGACGTTACCCCCACCGACTTCGCGCAAACGAATGGGGGAGGCGAGATCAACCCTCCGGTCACCGTCTACGACACCTCAGGCCCCTACACCGACCCCAACGTGATCATCGACGTGCGCAAGGGCCTGGCCGACGTGCGCTCGGCGTGGATCGACGAGCGTGGCGACACCGAACGCCTCGCCGGCCTGAGCTCGAACTTCGGCCAGCAGCGCCTCAACGATGAAGAGCTGACCCGCCTGCGCTTCGCCCACGTGCGCAATCCACGCCGCGCCAAGCCCGGGGCCAACGTCAGCCAGATGCACTACGCCCGTCAGGGCATCATCACCGCCGAGATGGAATACGTGGCCATCCGCGAGAACATGAAGCTGGCCGAGGCCCGCGCCGCCGGCCTGCTGACCCAGCAGCATGGCGGCCACAGCTTCGGCGCCAGCATCCCCAAGGAAATCACCGCCGAATTCGTGCGCGAGGAAGTCGCCCGTGGTCGCGCAATCATTCCGGCCAACATCAACCACACCGAACTGGAGCCGATGATCATCGGCCGCAATTTCCTGGTGAAGATCAACGGCAACATCGGCAACAGCGCACTGGGCTCCTCCATCGAGGAAGAAGTGGCCAAGCTGACCTGGGGCATCCGCTGGGGCTCGGACACGGTGATGGACCTTTCCACCGGCAAGCACATCCACGAGACCCGCGAGTGGATCATCCGCAACTCGCCCGTGCCGATCGGTACCGTGCCCATCTACCAGGCCCTGGAAAAAGTCGGCGGCGTGGCCGAGGACCTGACCTGGGAGCTGTTTCGCGACACCCTGATCGAACAGGCCGAGCAGGGCGTCGACTACTTCACCATTCATGCCGGCGTGCTGCTGCGCTATGTGCCGCTGACCGCCAAGCGGGTCACCGGCATTGTCAGCCGTGGCGGCTCGATCATGGCCAAGTGGTGCCTGGCGCACCACCAGGAAAACTTCCTTTACACCCATTTCGACGACATCTGCGAAATCATGAAGGCCTACGACGTCAGCTTCTCGCTGGGTGACGGCTTGCGTCCTGGCTCCATCGCCGACGCCAACGATGCCGCGCAGTTCGGCGAGCTGGAGACCCTCGGCGAACTGACCAAGATCGCCTGGAAGCATGATGTCCAGTGCATGATCGAAGGTCCCGGCCACGTGCCCATGCAGCTGATCAAGGAGAACATGGACAAGCAGCTGGAATGCTGCGACGAGGCGCCGTTCTACACCCTCGGCCCGCTGACCACCGACATCGCCCCGGGCTATGACCACATCACCTCGGGCATCGGTGCGGCGATGATCGGCTGGTTCGGCTGCGCCATGCTCTGCTACGTCACGCCCAAGGAACACCTGGGCCTGCCGAACAAGGATGACGTCAAGACCGGCATCATCACCTACAAGATCGCCGCGCACGCAGCTGACCTGGCCAAAGGGCATCCGGGCGCGCAGATTCGTGACAACGCCTTGAGCAAGGCACGTTTCGAGTTCCGCTGGGAAGACCAGTTCAACCTCGGCCTGGACCCGGACACCGCACGGGCCTACCACGACGAGACGCTGCCCAAGGACTCGGCCAAGGTGGCGCACTTCTGCTCCATGTGCGGGCCGAAATTCTGCTCGATGAAGATCACCCAGGAGGTGCGCGAGTACGCCGCCAACCAGAAGATCGACGCCGTTGACCTGAGCGTGGCCGAGGGCATGCGCGAACAGGCCGAGCGATTCAGGCAGGAAGGCTCGCAGCTGTACAGGAAGGTCTGATCCAGGCTTGAAAAAGCTCGCGGGCACCGCTCGCGAGCGCTTATAAACCCGACACCCATGAGCAGCACCCCGTGAACACACCCAGCACCTACTCTCCTGACATCGCCGTCCCCGCCAGCCAGCGGGTGTTCGGCGCGCGCGATCTGTTTTCCCTGTGGTTTTCCCTCGGCATCGGCCTGATGGTCCTGCAAACCGGCGCCTTGTTGGCCCCGGGCCTGGGCCTGGCCGGTTCACTGCTGGCGATCTTCCTCGGCACCCTGGTCGGCGTGCTGCTGCTGGCGGCGGTCGGCGTCATCGGCAGCGACACCGGCCTGTCGGCCATGGCCGCTCTGCGCCTGAGCCTGGGGCGCCACGGCGCCGCATTGCCGGCGCTGCTCAACCTGCTGCAACTGATGGGCTGGGGCGCTTTCGAAATCATCGTCATGCGTGACGCCGCCAGTCTGCTGGCCGGCGGCCAGTTCGGCGCGGCCAGTGCGCTGGCCAATCCGCTGCTGTGGACCCTGGTGTTCGGCGCGCTGGCCACCTTGCTGGCGGTCAGCGGGCCCTTGACCTTCGTGCGCCGATTTCTGCGCAAGTGGGGCATCTGGCTGTTGCTGGCGGCATGCCTGTGGCTGACCTGGAATCTCTTTGCCAAGGCCGATCTGGCCGGGCTGTGGGCCAAGGCCGGTGATGGCAGCATGAGCCTGGCGGTGGGCTTCGACATTGCCATCGCCATGCCGCTGTCGTGGCTGCCGCTGATCGCTGATTATTCGCGCTTCGGTCGCAAGGCCGGTGGCGTGTTCGGCGGCACCGCGCTGGGCTTCTTCATCGGCAACCTGTGGCTGATGAGCCTGGGCGTCGGCTACACCCTGGCGTTCGCCCCGAGCGGTGAGACCAACGCGCTGCTGATGGCGCTGGCCGGTGCCGGGCTGGGCATTCCGTTGCTGCTGATCCTGCTCGACGAGTCGGAAAACGCCTTCGCCGACATCCACTCGGCGGCCGTCTCCACCGGCCTGCTGGTCAAGGCCAAGGTCGAGCACATCGCCCTGGCGATCGGCGTGGTCTGCACCTTGATCGCCTGCTTTGCGCCGCTGGCGCAATACCAGAACTTCCTGCTGCTGATCGGCTCGGTGTTCGCGCCGCTGTTCGGCGTAGTGCTGGTCGACCACTTTGTACTGCGTCGACGCCAGGCCGGCGAGGTGCAGGCAGCCCTGCACTGGGCGGCCCTGGTGGCCTGGCTGGGCGGCATCGCTACCTACCAGGTGCTGGCCAACCTGTACCCCAACGTCGGCGCGACCTTGCCGTCACTGCTGGTCGCCGGGGTGCTGCACTACGCCTTCAACCGCCTGTTCAGCCGCGTCCCGGGAACAGCTGCGGCTTGATCACGCCGTTCAGGCGTGGGTAGTCGATCTTGATTTCCGGGTGGCCCATCGCGTACGGCGCAATGCTGTACACGTCGTACTTGAGGATCACGCCGCCATAGGTCAGGGCGATGTTCGGGGTCTTCTGGAACGGCCAATCCCTGGCGAAGTTCGGTCCCTGTTCGGTGACCGTCTTCAGCCAGCCGCGGTGGGCCTCTTCGGCGGCCTTCCAGAAGGCCTCTTCCTGGCCTGGCAGCAGCATGTCCTGCAGGGTCAGGGCCTTGTGCTGCTGGCGCGACCAGTTGATGAAGCCGCGCCCTGGCGTGCCGTGGGCGCCGCCTTCGTCCAGGTAGCTGGACAGCTCGATGATCACCAACCCGTCATGCTGCTCGCGTACCTTGGCCTGCAGGTAGCTGCTGTAGCGGCTGTCGGCCTTGCTCAGGAATTGCGCCTCGTAGGCCTGCAGGGTTGGCGCCACGGGGGCGTTCGGCGCGTTGCGGGTCATTTGCAGCAAGCGTTGCTGGACCAGAGCGTCGAGCTGGGGCTCGTCGGGGAAGTGCAGGGTGTCGATGTTCACCAGTGGGCAATCGGCGCCGATGCTGCAGCCCGGCTTGATGTGCTCCCAGGCGTCACGCTTGGCCTGTAACGGCTTGTGCAGATCGGGTTGAAACAGACTCGAGCAGGCGCCCAGAGTCAGGGCCGCGCAGGCCAGGGCAGTGAGCTTGTAGAACGACATGGTGTTCCTTGCTTGAGAAGGGTCGGTCAGGTTCGTGGCGCCATGTGCGGGCGCAAAGTGATGCTTGGACTGTGCAAAGGTGCTTCGGTTCGCTGCGGCCGGCAATCTGTCGCGGCGGCGAAAAAACTGCCGCAGGCCGCCTATCCTGCCAGCGCAGGGCTAATCTTCAAAGGGGCTGCAAAGCGCTGGCATCGCGGTTAGGATGAGCCCAGACGCATCATTTCAAGGCAGGAGATCCTGATGACCGACAGCAACAGCTCGACCCCACGCGAGGTTCAGATCGTCAAGCGCGAGAACTGCTTCAAGGGGTTCTACCAGCTCGACCGCCTGCACCTGCGCCACGAGCAGTTTGCTGGCGGTTTGGGCAAGGAGATCAGCCGCGAACTGTTTGTGCGCCACGATGCCGTGTGCGCGCTGCCCTACGATCCGATTCGCGACGAGGTGGTGCTGATCGAGCAATTTCGCATCGGCCCGGTCGGCAAGGTGGAGAATCCCTGGCTGATCGAGGTGGTCGCCGGTCTGATCGACAAGCAGGAAGTGCCCGAAGAAGTTGCGCGGCGCGAGGCCGAGGAGGAAGCTGGCCTGGTGTTCACCGACCTTTGGCCGGTGACCGCCTATTTCCCGTCGCCGGGGGGCAGCAACGAATTCGTCTATCTGTACGTAGGCCGTTGCGACAGTCGCGGGGTAGGTGGCCTGCATGGCCTTGAAGAAGAAGGCGAAGACATCCGGGTCAAGGTGTGGCCGTTCGCCGAGGCGCTGCAAGCCTTGCGCGATGGCAAAATTATCAACGGTTCGGCGATCATCGCCCTGCAGTGGCTGGCCTTGAACCGTGACGAAATCAGGGGGAAGTGGACGTGAATCTGTTACGTGAACGCTACCGGGTCGACCTGGTCGGGCTTCAGGCCGCTTGCGAGGCCAACTATGCGCGCCTGCTGCGGCTGCTGCCCGACATGCGCGGCCAGCAGCGCTCGCGGCGCATCGGCATGACCCAGGGCGACCAGATGCTGGGCGTGCTCAGCCTCGAGGTGGCCCAGGCCTGCCCCTACACCACCACCCTGCGCGTGCGCCAGGAGCACAGCCTGCCCTGGCTGCCGGTGCCGCAATTGGAGGTGCAGGTGTATCACGATGCACGCATGGCCGAGGTGGTCAGCGCCGAGCATGCGCGGCGTTTTCGCAGCGTCTATCCCTACCCGAACGACGCCATGCACCAGCCGGATGAAAAAGCCCAGCTCAACCTGTTCCTGGGCGAGTGGTTGAACTACTGCCTGGAGTGCGGTCACGAAATGCATCCGGTGGTCTGAGCCGCCAGCGTCCGGCTGTTTGCAGGTCTTCCGTACAAGCACCATACTCCTCGCTGAACCAGCCCGAGGAGCTCCCCTTGCCCAACACTCCACCCTCTACCGCCAACTTGCCAGTGCTGCTGGTGCAACTGACGGACAGCCATCTGTTCGCCGAAGCGGACGGCAAGCTGCTGGGCATGGCCACTCGCGACAGTCTGCAGCGCGTCATCGAGCTGGTGCAGGCTGAGCAGCCGCATATTGACCTGATCCTCGCCACCGGCGACCTGTCGCAGGATGGTACGGTCGAGTCTTATGCGGCGTTCGAGGCAATGACCTCGGTGTTCACCGCCCCCAAACGCTGGTTCGCCGGCAACCATGACGAAACTCTGGTGATGCAGGAGGTGACCGCAGGGCGCGAGCTGATGAAACCGGTGCTCGACATCGGCAACTGGCGCGTCACGCTGCTCGACTCGTCTGTGTCGGGCTCGGTCCCGGGCTACCTGGCCGACGATCAACTGCAATTGCTGGCGCAGGCCTTGAGCGAGGCGCCCGAGCGCCATCACCTGGTGTGCCTGCACCACCATCCGGTATCCATCGACTGCAAATGGATGGAGCCTATCGGCTTGCGCAACCCCCATGCGCTGTTCGAGGTGCTCGAGCGTTTTCCCCAGGTACGGGCGCTGCTCTGGGGCCACATACACCAGGATTACGACCAGCAGCAAGGCGGCGTCCGTCTGCTGGCCACGCCTTCGACCTGCATCCAGTTCAAGCCGTTGAGCGAACAGTTCGCCCTGGACGACCTCGCGCCGGGCTATCGCTGGCTGCGCCTGATGCCCGACGGGCAGATCGAGACCGGCGTGTCACGGGTGCGTGATTTCCAATTCACCCCGGATTTCACGGCTGACGGGTACTGAGCTGCTGTAGCGAGGGGCATCGACCTGATGCGAGCTCGCCGCCACGCCGCAGTGGTATCGCTCGCCAGCTCCGCCGGCTCCTACGCCAAAATGTGGCGCACCCCAGGGCGGCGTAGGAGCCGGCGCAGCTGGCGAGGGCATCGACCGGATTCGTGCATTGGCGCTTACCTTGAAATATTTGTGCCCCCCAATCACCACCGAACCGCTGTAAACTGCGCAGTCCCCAAAGCTCAGGAGGCGGTCGCGTGTCGGGTTCCATCCTTTATATCCATGGCTTGAACAGCGCCCCGGCCTCGACCAAAGCCACCCAGCTGAGTGCAGCGATGCAGCGCATGGGCCTGGCCGAGCGCCTGCGTGTGCCGGCCCTGCACCATCACCCGCGTGAAGCGATCGCCCAGCTTGAGGCGGCCATTGCCGAGCTGGGCCAACCGTTGCTGGTCGGCAGCTCGCTCGGCGGCTACTATGCCACTCACCTGGCCGAGCGCCACGGCCTGAAAGCCCTGCTGATCAACCCAGCGGTCAACCCGCATCGGCTGTTCGACGGCTTCCTGGGGACCCAGCAGAATCTCTACACCGGCGAGTCCTGGGAGCTGACCCTGGATCACGTCACGGCGCTGGCGGCGCTCGAAGTGCCGCCGCCCAATGATCCGCAGCGCTACCAGGTGTGGCTGCAGACCGCCGACGAAACTCTCGACTACCGTCATGCCGAACGCTTCTACCGAGGCTGCGCGCTGCGCATCCAGGCTGGCGGCGATCACGGCTTCCAGGGCTTCGCCGAACGGTTGCCGGCGCTGTTCGCCTGCGCCGGCATCAGCACCGAGCAGCACTCTTTTCTATTTTCAACGAACGACTGACGACGAGACCCCATGGCCAATCCCAGCGCTAGCTCTTATAACGCAGACGCCATCGAAGTCCTCTCGGGCCTCGACCCGGTGCGCAAACGCCCGGGCATGTACACCGACACCAGCCGGCCCAACCACCTGGCCCAGGAAGTCATCGACAACAGTGTCGACGAAGCGCTGGCCGGGCACGCGAAATCCATTCAGGTCATCCTGCACGCCGACCACTCGCTGGAAGTCGCCGACGACGGTCGCGGCATGCCCGTGGACATTCACCCCGAAGAAGGTGTGTCAGGTGTCGAGCTGATCCTTACCAAATTGCACGCCGGCGGCAAGTTCTCCAACAAGAACTACCAATTTTCCGGCGGCCTGCACGGCGTCGGCATTTCGGTGGTCAATGCCCTGTCCAACCAGGTGCGGGTGCGGGTCAAGCGCGACGGCAACGAATACCAGATGACCTTCGCCGACGGCTTCAAGGCCACCGACCTGGAAGTGGTCGGCACCGTGGGCAAGCGCAACACCGGCACCAGCGTGTATTTCGCGCCGGACCCGAAGTATTTCGATTCGCCGAAATTTTCCGTCAGCCGCCTCAAGCACGTGCTCAAGGCCAAGGCCGTGCTGTGCCCGGGGCTGCTGGTCAGTTTCGAAGACAAAGGCACCGGCGAGAAGGTCGAGTGGCACTACGAAGACGGCCTGCGCTCCTACCTGGTCGACGCCGTGACCGAATTCGCCCGCCTGCCCGACGAGCCGTTCTGCGGCAGCCTGGCCGGTAACAAGGAGGCGGTCGACTGGGCCTTGCTATGGTTGCCGGAGGGCGGCGACAGCGTGCAGGAAAGCTACGTCAACCTGATCCCCACCGCCCAGGGCGGCACCCACGTCAACGGCCTGCGCCAAGGCCTGCTGGATGCCATGCGCGAGTTCTGCGAATTCCGCAGCCTGCTGCCACGTGGCTTGAAGCTGGCGCCTGAAGACATCTGGGAGCGCATCGCCTTCGTCCTCTCGATGAAGATGCAGGACGCGCAGTTCTCCGGGCAGACCAAGGAGCGGCTGTCGTCCCGCGAGGCGGCGGCGTTCGTCTCCGGGGTGGTCAAGGACGCTTTCAGCCTGTGGCTCAATGCCCACCCGGAGCTGGGCCTGCAACTCGCCGAGCTGGCCATCAGCAATGCCGGGCGCCGGCTCAAGGCGAGCAAGAAGGTCGAGCGCAAGCGCATCACCCAAGGCCCGGCGCTGCCTGGCAAGCTGGCCGACTGCGCCGGGCAGGACCCGATGCGCTCCGAGCTGTTCCTGGTCGAAGGCGACTCCGCCGGCGGCTCGGCCAAGCAGGCGCGTGACAAGGAGTTCCAGGCGATCCTGCCGCTGCGCGGCAAGATCCTCAACACCTGGGAAGTCGACGGCAGCGAAGTACTGGCCAGTCAGGAAGTGCACAACATCGCCGTGGCCATTGGTGTCGACCCCGGCGCCCTGGACATGAGCGGGCTGCGCTACGGCAAGATATGCATCCTCGCCGACGCCGACTCCGACGGCCTGCACATCGCCACGTTGCTCTGCGCCTTGTTCGTCCAGCATTTCCGCCCGCTGGTGGATGCCGGTCACGTCTACGTGGCGATGCCGCCGCTGTACCGCATCGACCTGGGCAAGGAAATCTTCTATGCCCTGGACGAGGCCGAGCGCGACGGCATCCTCGACCGCCTGGTGGCCGAAAAGAAACGCGGCAAGCCGCAGGTCACGCGCTTCAAGGGCCTGGGTGAAATGAACCCGCCGCAGTTGCGCGAAACCACCATGGACCCCAACACCCGGCGCCTGGTGCAGCTGACCCTGGAAGACTTCGCCGGTACCTCGGAGATGATGGACATGCTGCTGGCGAAGAAACGTGCCGGCGACCGCAAGTCCTGGCTGGAGTCCAAGGGCAACCTGGCCGAGGTGCTGACCTGATGCGGGCATGGCTGCCGCTCGTGCTGGCGCTGCTGTGCATGCCCAGCCTGGCGGCTCCCGTGGAGCAGCTGAAGTTGCTCTCCGAGCATGCCGTCGAGGGCATGCCGGGTGGCAACCTGTCCGGGCTGGCCCAGTGTGGCGACGGCTTGTGGACCGTATCGGACCGCGACGACGGGCTGATCTACCGCCTCGAGCCATCGCCGGCCAAGGTCTGGCAAGCCCAGCCGCTGGCCATCGCCGTGCCTGCGCCGCCGCCCAGTGGGCTGTCGCTGCGGGTGCGCATGGAGGTCAAGGCAAGCAAGCTGGTGCGTGCGGGGCTGCTCGACTTCGAAGGCATCACCTGCGATGCGGCGGGCAATCGCTACGTGGTCAGCGAAGGTTTTGCCAGCGTGCTGAAGGTCCCGGTGCAGGGTGCGCCGCAGTGGCTGGACATCGATCCGGCGATGGTCCGCGAGGCGCGTTCGCGTGGCTTGCTGGCGCACTTCAATGCCATCTTCGAGGGCATTGCCATCGATCCCGCCGGCAATCGTCTGTGGCTGGCCGCCGAACGCGAGCGCCGCGGCTTGATCACGCTGGGCCGTGACGGCCAGCACTGGGGCTGCGGCGCCAGTTGCGTGCTGCTTGCAGAGGGTGGTCATGTGACCTTGCCGCTGCAGTTGCAGGCCGGACGCGCGATCTCCAATGATTTCTCCGACCTGGCGCTGTACCAGGGCAAGCTCTATACGCTGGAGCGCAACGCCTACCAGATCTGCCGGCGCGACGCGGTCACGGCGCAGGTCGAACACTGCTGGTCGTTCGCCGACGCAGTGCTCGCCCCTGGCCGACGCTACGCCCAGCCCTACGGGCTGCTCGAGGCGCTGGTGATCGACGAGCAGGGCGCCTGGCTCGGCGTCGACAACAACGATCGGCCCCGCGAAGACGGCGAGTTGCGCCCCATCGTCTGGCGCTTCGCCGCCCCGGCGGCCGGCTGGACGGCGCCATGAAACCTATTGAATCGAACGGCGGGCGCCCAATGTGCGCCGCCCTGAACCATGAATTGACGAGGTACCCATGAGCGACTCCCTTGATCTGAGCCTGGACGGCGTGGAGCGTCGGTCACTGGCCGACTTCACCGAGCAGGCTTACCTCAACTATTCCATGTACGTGATCATGGACCGCGCCCTGCCGCACATCGGCGACGGCCTCAAGCCGGTGCAGCGGCGCATCGTCTACGCCATGAGCGAGCTGGGCCTGGACGCCGACTCCAAGCACAAGAAGTCGGCCCGTACGGTGGGTGACGTGCTGGGTAAATTCCACCCCCACGGCGACTCGGCCTGCTACGAAGCCATGGTGCTGATGGCGCAGCCGTTCAGCTACCGCTACACCCTGGTCGACGGCCAGGGCAACTGGGGGGCGCCGGACGATCCCAAGTCGTTCGCCGCCATGCGCTACACCGAGGCGCGGCTGTCGCGTTACTCAGAGGTGCTACTGACCGAGCTGGGCCAGGGCACCGCCGACTGGGTGCCGAACTTCGACGGCACGCTGGACGAGCCCGCCGTGCTGCCGGCGCGCCTGCCCAACATCCTGCTCAACGGTACCACCGGCATCGCCGTGGGCATGGCCACCGACGTGCCGCCGCACAACCTGCGTGAAGTGGCCGCTGCCTGCGTGCGCCTGCTCGACGAGCCCAAGGCCACGGTCGAGCAGCTCTGCGAACACATCCAGGGGCCGGACTACCCGACCGAGGCGGAAGTCATCACGCCGCGGGCCGAGCTGCTGAAAATGTACGAGACCGGCAAGGGCTCGGTGCGCATGCGCGCCGTGTACCGCGTCGAGGACGGCGACATCGTCGTCACCGCGCTGCCGCATCAGGTCTCCGGGGCCAAGGTGCTGGAGCAGATCGCCGCGCAGATGCAGGCCAAGAAGCTGCCGATGGTCGCCGACCTGCGCGACGAGTCGGACCACGAGCACCCGTGCCGCATCGTCATCATCCCGCGCTCCAACCGGGTCGATCACGACGAGCTGATGCAGCATCTGTTCGCTACCACGGAGCTTGAGTCCAGCTACCGGGTCAATATCAACATCATCGGCCTGGACGGTCGCCCGCAGCTGAAAAACCTGCGTGCCTTGCTGCTCGAATGGCTGGAGTTCCGCATCCACACGGTCAAGCGCCGGCTGCAGTTCCGCCTGGACAAGGTCGAGCGCCGCCTGCACCTGTTGGACGGCTTGCTGATCGCCTTTCTCAACCTCGATGAAGTGATCCATATCATCCGCACCGAGGATCATCCCAAGGCGCGCCTGATCGAGCGTTTCGCCCTCAGTGAAATTCAGGCCGACTATATTCTCGACACTCGCCTGCGGCAGTTGGCGCGGCTCGAGGAAATGAAAATCCGCGGCGAGCAGGAAGAGTTGGCCAAGGAACTGGCCAAGTTGCAGGCGCTGCTGGGCAGCGAGAGCAAACTGCGCAAGCTGGTGCGCAGCGAACTGATCAAGGACGCCGAGACCTACGGCGACGACCGCCGTTCGCCGATCGTGCAGCGCAGCGAGGCGCGCGCCCTGTCGGAAAACGAATTGATGCCGACCGAGCCGGTCACCGTGGTCATGTCGGAAAAAGGTTGGGTACGCTGCGCCAAAGGGCACGATATCGATGCGACCGGGCTGTCGTACAAGGCTGGCGATGGCTTCAAGACCTCGGCGATTGGCCGCTCCAACCAGTTTGCCGTGTTCATCGACTCTACCGGGCGCAGCTATTCGGTGGCTGCCCACACCCTGCCGTCTGCCCGTGGCCAGGGCGAGCCGCTGACTGGCCGCCTGACCCCACCGCCGGGCGCCAGCTTCGAATGCGTGCTGCTGCCCGATGACCAGGCGTTGTACGTGATCGCGTCGGATGCCGGCTATGGCTTCGTGGTCAAGGGTGAAGACCTGCAGGCCAAGAACAAGGCTGGCAAGGCCCTGCTCAGCCTGCCCAACGGCGCGAAGGTGCTGGCACCGCGGCCGGTGGCCAATCTGGACAGCAGTTGGCTGGCGGCGGTGACCACCGAAGGACGCCTGTTGATTTTCAAGGTCGCCGACCTGCCGCAGCTGAGCAAGGGCAAGGGCAACAAGATTATCGGCGTTCCCGGTGAACGAGTGCTCAGCCGTGAGGAGTACGTCACGGATCTGGCGGTGATTGGCGAGGGCGCCACCCTTGTATTGCAAGCGGGCAAGCGTACATTGTCGCTGAAGGCCGATGACCTCGAGCATTACAAGGGCGAACGAGGCCGGCGTGGCAACAAGCTGCCGCGCGGTTTTCAGCGGGTGGATGCGTTGCTCGTCGATGCCCTGGCGGTAGAAAAACCTGGCCAGGGTGTGTAATGTCTCGTCGGATTTGTTGAGTATCACTGCGGCAAGCCATGGAGCGGCCGCCTGGATGGAATCATGACTTTTTTGCGCCTTCCCGCTTTATTGTTGACCGGCGCCCTGGCTCTGGCCGGGTGCGCCGGGCACGCGCCGGTTGCGCTGTATCAGCTCGACAGCGGCAACCCGGGGCAGCCCAGGGCGTCCAGCGGCATGTCGGTGCTGCTCGGGCCGGTGGCCATCGCTGATTATCTGCAGCACGACACCTTGCTGCAGCGCCAGCCGGACGGCAGCCTGCGCGCTGCCAGCGACGGTCGCTGGGCCGGCAGCCTGTCGGCCGATATCGATCAGCTGCTGCTGCGCCAGCTGGCCTGGCGCCTGGACAGCTCGCGGGTTTCCCTGGCGCCGACGCCGTCGGCCAGTACGCCGGATGTGCAGGTCCAGTTGTCGATCACCCGCCTGGACTCCGGCGACAACCTGCCTGCGGTGCTGGATGCGCAATGGCGCGTGCTCGACCGTCGAGGTCAGGTGCGCGACAACCGCATCGTCCATCTGGAGCAGAAGCACCTGGGGGGCACGGCGGCGCAGGTCAAGGCGCAAGGCCTGTTGTTGCAGCGCCTGGCCGAGCAGTTGAGCGTGGCGCTCAAGCCATTGGCCAACCAGCCCGCACTGGCGGACGAGAAGAAGGCGCCAAAGGTGCCGAAGGAAGCCATGGAAAGGCCGAAGATGCCGATCGCGGCGCCAGTGCGCACCGAGATGGAGATCTTCCGGTTCTAGGTAGAAGGCCACTCTTGATGTTCGCCTTCGCATCGCCTACCGGCTGCCCGCGCAGCCCGATCGCGGGCTTCGCGCGCTCCTGCGCTTCGTTACGATACAAGTCGAAACAGATTGTAGGAGCCGGCGAAGCTGGCGATAGACCCATCAAGCCCGCGTTTCATGCATCCGCGCCAGCTGGCGTTCCAGCAGCGACGGGTAGGGCTCCAGCAGGCGTTCGACGCAGCAGGCGCCTTCGGGGCTGGCGATCGGGCGGATGCGCGCGCGCTGGCGGATCAGGCTATCGTCGCCGATGCGCCGCTCCACCAGTAGCAGGTTGCGGCTGTGCTGCGACAGCGCCAGGGCATCCTGGGCGCTCTCGGTCAGCAGCAGGTCGAGCTGGCTGAGGCCGAACACTTCCTCGCTCAACACCAAACCCAGCTGCAGTTGCAGGGTGATGCCGCTGTCGGCGACTTCGATCTGCAGGGCATGCCCCAGGGCGCGCAGCAGCTCGCCGCAGCAGATGGCGTTGGTCAGGTAGTCGTCGCCGCTGTCTTCGCTGTGAAACAGCATCAGCGTGCTGCCGTCATTGAGGGTGTGCAGTTCGCTCTGGTACAGCGACGCGGCCTGGTCAAGGCAGTCGCGGTAGCGCTGCAGCAGCTCCGTCAGGCGCTGGCGCGGCAGGCGCCGCAGTTGCTCCTGAGCACCCAGTTGCACGGCCAGCACAGCGCTGTGGCTGCTGCGTCTGGGCGCTGGGGCAACGGCCACTGGCGCGGCCTCCTTGACCAGCACCGGGCTGTGATCGCGCAGGTCGGCGAAGGGATCGTCGCCGTTGTCGTCATCGAGGTCTTCTTCGGCCTGGATGCGCCGTGGCACCGGCCTGGCAGGCAGCGGCGGCAGTTTGTCGAAGCCGGGCTCGCGGGCCTGGCGCACCTGCACGGCGGGCTCGGGCTCGTCGAATGCCACTTCTTCTTCGGCTTGCGGCTCGGGTTCTGGCTCTGGTTCAGGCTCAGGCGGCGCGAGGTTGGCGTGCAGCTGGCGAGCCAGGTCGCCGATCTCGTCCTGGCGTTGCACGCCGGGGGTGTAGAAGTCCGGAGCGCGCAGCCAGACGCGCAGCTGCATCAGTGGCGTGGTCAGGTGGCGACCCATGCGCAGGCTCAGGGCCAGCGCCAGGGCCAACAGGATGCCGCCCAGAATCGCCATGCTTTGCAGGCTGAGCATCAGCGGTTGCTGGAACTGGTTCATGTCCAGGCTGATGCGCAGGTTGCCGGCCGTAACGTCCTGGAAGCTGATTCTGGTTTCGTAGAGCCCCTCGGCCGGGCCCAGCAACCCGTTTTTCGGGCGCTGCCCAGCCTCGGCGATGATCCGGTTGTCGGCACTGTAGATGGCCGCATGCGCTACCAGCGGGTTCTTCACCAGGTTGTTGAGCAGCACGTTGAGGCTGAGGATGTCGTTGGCCACCAGCAGCTCGGTGGCGGACATCGCCGTCTGCGTGGTCAGGCTCTGGCCCAGCGCATCGGCCTGCTCGTGCATGGCCTGGCGGAACTGCAGGCTCATCACCGCGGCGTAGATCACCAGCGCCAGGGCGACCAGGAAGATGTTGTGAAAGGCGACGCGTAATGCGATCGGCACGCGGCGATGGCGCAGTGCACGAAAGATCAGCAGGAAAAAGTTGTCATTTTTGACTGGCGTGGGCCGGTTCACTGAGCTCGGCTCTTCTGTCCGTGGAGTTGGGGCGCAGTATAACGATGGCCGCGCGATTCTGTCTCGGGTAAGCCTTGGCTTTTTGTACGTGCCGATACATCGCGCAAAGCAGGTAGAATGCGCTCTTTTTCCAACCTGGGGGTGCGCCTTGCGCGAAATCGTCCTGATCAACGTCACCGGCGCGCAGCGCTCCGGCCTGACCGCACTGCTGACTGGCGTCATGGCCAATGTCGACGCCACCTTGCTGGATATTCAGCAGCGCTTGCTGCATGGCGCCCAGACCCTGGCCGTGGTCGCCGAGGTGGAGGCCGCCAACCGCGCGGCGTTCATGGAAGAAGTGCAGTCAGCCGTGCGCCACCTGGAATTGCTGGCGCAATTCACCCTGCTGTCGGCGGCCGACTACCAGGCCTGGGCCGACAGCCAGCGCGCGCCTCGGCCGATTGTCAGCCTGCTCAGCCGCCAGGTCACCGCCGCCCAGGTGCGCCGGGTGACCTCGATCACTGACAGCCATGGCCTGCAGATCGAGAGTATCGACCGTCTGTCGGCACCGGTGCCGGCCGCTGGCCCCGGCGCTGCGCCGCTGGGCAAGGCCTGTTTGGAAATCGCCCTGCGCGGGCAGGTCAGTGAGCCGCGAGCCCTGCGCGCCGAGTTTCTCCAGGCCGCCCAGGAGCTGGACATCGACATCGCCTGGCAGGAAGACTCGCTGTACCGCACCCATCGGCGCCTGGCCGTGTTCGACATGGATTCCACCCTGATCCAGGCCGAAGTCATCGACGAACTCGCCAAGGCCCACGGCATCGGCGAGCTGGTTTCGGCGATCACCGAGCGGGCGATGCGCGGCGAGTTGGATTTTCGCGCCAGTTTCAAGGAGCGCCTGGCCTTGCTCAAGGGCCTGGATGTCAGCGTGCTGGATGCCATCGGCGCGTCGCTGCAACTGACCGAGGGTGCCGAAGTGTTGTTCGCCGAGCTCAAGCGCCTTGGCTACAAGACCGCCATCCTTTCCGGTGGCTTTACCTACTTCGCTCGCCAGGTGCAGGCCAGGCTGGGCATCGACTATGTATTCGCCAACGAACTGGAAGTGGTCGACGGCCAATGCACCGGCGTTGCCGTGGAGCCGATCGTCGACGCCCAGCGCAAGGCTGACCTGCTGCGCGAGTTGGCTGAAAAGGAAGGCCTGACGCTGGAGCAGACCATCGCCGTGGGCGACGGTGCCAACGACCTGCCGATGCTGGCGCTGGCCGGGCTGGGCGTGGCGTTTCGCGCCAAGCCGCTGGTCAAGGCCTCGGCCAATCAGGCGATTTCGACTCTGGGGCTCGATGGCGTGTTGTATCTGCTGGGGCAACGCAGCTTCTGATTCGTGGTGCGGGAGGGGGTAACGCCCCCACGCGCAGGTACAGTCCTACAAATCCTTCCACAACGAGTCGAAGTTTTCTTCGCCGTTGTCGCTGGCCGCGCCTGGCGTCTGTTCGGCGGGCACGGCCACTTCCAGGTGGCGGTATTCGAACTGGTTGAAGCTGCCAGTACTGGCCAGGCGCTTGCTCAGGCCGGCCGGGCGCTCCTCGCCATTGGTGTTGATGATCACCTTGTTGCCTTCCTGGAACGGCAAGCGCGGTGCCAGCAGGGTGGCCGGGATGTCGATGGCACGGATTTCCGGCAGCAGCAGACCGCGCATGAACTGGCTGTTGTCTTCGGCACTGCGCACCAGCTGCAGCCCGCACGGCTGGGCATGCGGGGCGACCAGCTCGATGCCCATCTGCGTGCCGCCTTCCTTGACCTGGCGAATCCAGCGCACCACCGCCACGCTCCAGCCGTGGGACGGCGCGTCCTGGATGCCGACCATTTCCCCTGCCTGCAACTGCGCCGGGACTTCCTTGGGCCAGGCCAGGCAGTAACCGCCGGGGCTGTGGTTGACGATGCGCAGGGCGAACTTGGGGAAGTTGCCTTCGGCGCTCGATTGCCCACCCGAGCCGTCACCGGCCGGCAGGTGATACTGGATTTCTTCGTAGGGCATGCCGACTTCGATGCTGGCGTCAGGCTCGACATCGAAGGCCTGGGTCCAGGGCCCGGCATCGCGGCTTTGCTCGCCGAACTGCGGGGTCGGCGCGAGCGTGGGGCGGCGCAGGATTTCGCCGAACGTTCGCTCGCCACCCAGGTAGTAGTGCAGGGCGCTCATGCCGATGCACACCGTCAGGTCGCCATGCCCAGGAGTGCGCTGGAACGTGCGCTCGGCGACGTCGCCCCAGGCCGCACTGAGGTGCTGCAGCAGGTCGAGGCTGAAGCCACTGGGCACCAGGCGCGATTGCGCGCGCTGCTCGCGGCTCATCTCGAGAAACTGCTTGAGCGCCTGCACCAGCGGTTTGGGGTCCAGCCCCAGCAGGCCGGCGATCTGTTCTTCGGGAAAGAGGGTCTTGTAGCGGGGCGGCCCGTCCAACCCCGGGGCCACGGCAAACAGGGTGGAGGCATCGCTGGCCGGCTGCACTCGCGCCAGCGCGCTCCAGGTTTCGATGACTTCGGTCAGGCGGGCGATGGCGTTCTGGCGCATCTGGTTGCTGCGCGAAGTCCCCAGCAGCAGGGCAGTGACGTAGGTCTGCTGGACGCTCATGGTGCGCGGCGTCGACAGGGTGTCGGGGATCACCTGGTTCTGCAGGTTGCTGTCCTGGGCGATCAGGTACAGCTGGTGCAATTCCAGCCACACCCCTTCGGGCACCGGGCAATACAGCAGGCATGCGCGGATCAATGGCCCATTGAGGCAATGCAGCGCGCGCTGCACGCCGATGGTCAGCAGGTGTGAACGCTCCTTGCTCGCCGGCTTGGGCGCCTGGCGGGCAACGATCTGCTTGTAGCCGATGGCCAGATGGTTCTGCAGCGCCTGGCACAGGTTGGCGACCTTGCGCGCCCGTTCATCCAGCACGATCGACTGATTGAGGAAGTGCCGCTCCAGGTTCTTGCAGACGTAGTAGACCTCGGGGCGCAGCAGTTCGAGCAGCTGCAGGCGGTTGTCGCTCGGCGTGACCAGCTGGTTGAGTTCACCCATGCCCTGATACAGCAGCCGCGCGGTCTCGCCCAGGTTGGCCTTGGGTAGCGTCGAGATCCAGCGCTTCATGTCGCGCGGGTTCGCTTCGCAGAACGTGAGGCTCAGCTGCGTAGGCGTGGGTGCGCGCAACAACAGATGGGGGCTAGGGCGAGACATCAATCATTTTCCTGGTTCTTCAACCGAAGCCCGCGACATGCACTGACGCGGCTTCAAATTCCATTGTGGCGAGCTTGATCGGACTCTATCAGCATTGGAGAGCACTCGCAGCCTCGGCGTTCCCGAAGCGACCGGCAAGTTTTCCGGCGCCGCTGGGCTTAAGCCCGGGCCGGATGGGCGATGGCCTGGCCCATTTGCACGGCGCTGCCAGCGGCCCATTCCCGTGCCCACTCGACCTGGCCAGGGCCAAACAGCACGATCACCGTGGAACCGAGCTTGAAACGGCCCATTTCTGCGCCTTTTTCCAGATGCACCGGCGCGCGCGCCGCTTCGTCATAATGGTAGCTGCGCAGTTCGCGCTTGGGCGGGGTGACCAGGCCGGCCCAGACGGTTTCCACCGAGGCGACGATCATTGCGCCCACCAGCACCATGGCCATTGGCCCGCGCTCGGTGTCGAAGATGCACACCACCCGCTCGTTGCGGGCGAACAGTTCAGGGACGTTTTCAGCGGTGTTCTGGTTGACCGAGAAGATCCGCCCGGGCACGTAGATCATTTCCCGCAGGGTGCCGGCCAGCGGCATGTGCACGCGATGGTAATCCTTGGGCGAGAGGTAGACCGTGGCGAACTCGCCGCCCATGAACGGCGCGGCATTGGCCGGGTCGCCACCGAGCAGTTCCAGGACGCTGAAGCTGTGGCCCTTGGCCTGAAAGATGCGGCCGTGCTCGATTGGGCCCAGCTGGCTGAAGGCACCGTCGGCGGGGCTGAGGATGGCCTCCGGGGTCGGGTCCAGCGGGCGCGCTCCAGGCTTCAGGGCGCGGGTGAAGAAGGCGTTGAAGTTGTCGTAGGCGCTCAGGTCTTCGACCAGCGCCTGGGACATGTCGACCTGGTAGCGCTTGGCGAACCAGGCGGTAAAGGCATTCTTGAACCAGCGCGAGCGGCACTCGGCGACGCAACCCGCGAGTCGGGAAAGCAGGTGGTGCGGCAGCAGGTACTGGCTGATGATGAACAGACGCGATTTCATGAAATTTCCTTAGACTTCTACTACTACAGGGGTGTCGGGGTGGTTGCCCCATTCGCCCCAGGACCCGGCATAGCCTTTGACGCGAGGATAGCCCAAAGCCTTGGCCACCAGGTAGGTGAAGCCCGAGCGATGGTGTGTCTGGCAATGTGTAACGATTTCCTTGTCGCGGGTGATGCCGAGCTTTTCAAGGATCTGCGGCATGTCGCGACGGATGCGCATGGCCCGCTTGGGGTCCATGCCGGCGGTCCATTCGAAATTGACCGCGCCGGGCACGTGGCCACCCTTGGCGGCGAGTACCTTGGCCCCGGAATACTCCAGCGGGTGGCGCGCATCCCATATCGCAAGGTCGGCGGCGCCCAGGCGGCTTTGCAGGTATTCACGGGTGGCGGTGGGCTCGTCGTGCAGGGTCAGCGGCACCGGACCGCCGGCAGCAGGCGGTACCTCGGTCGACAAGGGCAGGTTCTCCGCCAGCCAGGCGGTCAGGCCACCGTCGAGGTAGTGGTAGCGGTGATGGCCGATGACATCGAGCAGCCAGATGAAACGCCCGGCCCAACCGCCGCCTTCGTCGTCGTACACCACGTAGGTGGCACCGGCATGATGGCCAAGCTCGCCGAACAGGCTCTGCAGCTCCGGCAGCGACGGCAGCAGGCCCGGCGCTGGTGGCTGGCCGAGCTGGGTGCGCTTGGGGTCGACGAAGCGTGCGCCGGGAATGTGACCCTGGCTGTAACGGGCGGCGCTGGTCAGATCGACCAGAATCAGCCCTGGTGTCTGGAGCCTGCCCTGCAGGTCGGCGGGCTCGATCACCAGCGGCAGGCCGGAAAAATCAGGCATGGCACTTCTCCACGGCGGAACGGAATGGGAACAAAAGGGGAATAGTAGCAGCGACGCGCGCGCAAACGTAGCGAAGCGACGCCGGGGCCGCCTCGCCGGCTCATCCGCCGCGGTGGGTAAAGGCTGCCAGCGCTCGCTCGATGCATTGCCCGGTCTTGGCGAACGCCTGCACCGAGACCTCCGAGAATGGTCCGCCGCCCTGGTCGGCGACCACCAGCATGACCACCCGGCCGTTGTTGCTCAGCGAACGCAACAGCAGGTTGTCGCCGCGAAACAGCCCGCGCAGGCTGGCCGGCAGCAGCGCCGAAAACTGGGCATTGTTGCTGGCATTGAGGCGGATCTGTGCCGGTGCGCTCATCAGCCGCTGCAGCACGGTGCTGTTGGCGATGGTGAAGGTCAGGTTGGCGGCGCTGGCCGGCAGGCCGCCGAGCTGTTGTACGCGCAGCTGGGTCTGGGTCTTGTCGGCCATCAGCAGCAGCACCCGCTGCATGCCGCAGGCTACCAGGGCGTCGCGGGCTTCGGTGGTCAGGTGCATGGCATTGTTGAAACGGCTGGGCTCGTGCAGCAACTCGGCGCAACGCTTGCGCCAGGTCACCAGGGCTTCGGGGGTGGGCGGCGGGGCGGGCAGCATGGCGCGGTGCAGGCGGCGCTCCTCCCATGGCCAGACCAGCGCCAGGGCCGGGTGCCACAGCCCCGGCTGAGCGTGCTGGCGGGCGCTGTGGGCCGCCTGCTGGTGGACCAGCTGCTGTAAAGTTTCCAGCGGTGCCTGCAGATACAGGCTGGTCAGGTATTGCCAGCGCACCATGTGCGGGGTGGCCCAGCCTTGCTGGCTGGCCATGGCCAGGCCGTTGGCCAGCAGCACGGTGTTGGCTGGCTGGCCGAGCCAGCGGCGCAGGGTCGGCTCGTCGTCCAGAGCCAGCTGCTGGCGCAGGCGGTCTTCGTTGTCGCGGGCGATGTGCAGCACCTGGACCAGCCAGCGGCGGTCCTCCAGCAGCGTACGGTAGGCGTGCAGGACCCAGGCCGGCAGGCGCCAGCGCTCGGCCAGCTCGCGGCACAGGGCCAGCAGCGGCACGCCGAACAGTTCACGCTCGACCCTGGCGGCAGGCTCGCCCTTGCTGACCACGCGCAGCTCCCACTCCTCGATCAGCTCGGGGTGGGTATAGGCCAGCGACCAGGCCGGAGACATGAACAGCAGGCTGCCCCAGTGGATCTCCTGCCACAGGCGCGCCATGCGCCCGGCGAACAGGCCATTGGCCTGCTGCGCGGCGTGCTGGCTGATCAGCTGCAGCTGGCGCAGGGCTGGCGGGATGTCCTTGGGGTCGACGCAGGGCAGCTTGGCCAGCAGGTCTTCAGTGCGCTTGAGGCCCAGGCGGTTGAGCGCCACCTCCAGGCTCTCGGCGGGCTCCACCAGGCTGTTGCTGCTCTGCAGGTTGGCTTCGCGCATCACGCTCAGGACCAGCGCCGGGCTGTCCTGCATGAAGTCGGCGATGTCGCGCAGCGAGCGACGGCTGTCGGCCAACGCGCCGCGCACCTTGTCATGGCTGGCGCGGGGTACGGGCAGGCGGACACTATCGAGTAGCTTGATCCATGCTTCGAGGCTTTGCGGTCTGGGGCTCGACACGATACGTCACCGGTGCTGGCGAAGGGGGCTAACTGGCTTTTCACTGAACACGACTATAGTCTGGCGCACTTCTGCCGATAAGTAGAAGCAGAGAATGAACAACTTGCGAACCACCCCCTTTTCACGACCGTAAAAGTGCTTCTAACTTATGGCTAAAATTATTGGCATTATCGTCGTATTCGCCTGTGTACTCGGCGGCTACGTACTCTCCCACGGCAAGATCGGCGCGTTGATCCAGCCCTTCGAGGTGATGATCATCGGCGGCGCGGCGCTGGGTGCATTCCTGCAGTCCAACCCGGGCTACATGACCATGCTGGTGCTGAAGAAGTCGCTGAAGATGTTCAGCTCGCGCTTCACCCATGCCTTTTACATCGACGTGCTGAGCCTGGTCTACGAGATCCTCAACAAGAGCCGCCGTGAAGGCATGATGGCGATTGAAAGCGATATCGAAGACGCCGCCGCCAGCCCGATCTTCGCCAAGTACCCGAACATTCTCAAAGACGAGAAGATGATCGCGTTCATCTGCGATTACCTGCGCATCATGTCCTCCGGCAACATGGCCCCCCATGAGCTCGAAGGCCTGTTCGACATGGAACTGCTGAGCATGAAGGAAGAGCTCGAGCATCCATCCCATGCCGTGACCGGCGTCTCCGACGGCCTGCCGGGCTTTGGTATCGTCGCGGCGGTACTGGGTATCGTGGTGACCATGGCCTCGCTCGGCGACGGCGACAAGGCCGCCATCGGTGGTCACGTAGGTGCGGCGCTGGTCGGTACCTTCCTCGGTATTCTCGCGGCCTATGGCTTCTTCGGCCCGCTGGCGCAGTGCCTGGCCCATGACGCCAAGGAAGAAATGAACGTGTATGAGGCGATCAAGGCCTCGCTGGTGGCCTCGGCCTCCGGCATGCCGCCATCGCTCGCTGTGGAATTCGGCCGCAAGGTTCTCTATCCAGCCCACCGGCCAAGCTTCGCCGAGCTGGAACAAGCGGTTCGCGGTCGCTAAGCCATGGAGAACAATCAGCCCATCATCATCAAGCGCGTCAAGCGCTTCGGCGGAGGCCACCACGGCGGCGCCTGGAAAATCGCCTTTGCCGACTTTGCCACGGCGATGATGGCGTTCTTCCTGGTGCTGTGGCTGCTGTCCAATGCCACTCCGGAACAGAAAATCGCCATTGCCGGCTACTTCAAGGACCCCATCGGTTTCACCGAAAGCGGGACGCCTTATGTCATCGATCTGGGTGGTTCGCCGCAACTGGCGCCGGACCAGACCCTGAACCCGGAGATCAAGGAACAGCCGAGCAAGCCGGAGAGTGTGCCGTCCCAGGACAACAACGACAGCAAGGCCGACGTCAACCAGCAACAGGCAGAGAACATCGCCGAAAAACTGGAAAAAGACCGGCTTGAACTGTTGCTGCAAGAGCTGCAGAACAAGGTCAACGAGAACCCCGAGCTGCAGAAGTTCAAGGACCAGATCCTCTTCGAGATTACTCAGGACGGCCTGCGCATCCAGATCATGGACGCCGAGAACCGGCCGATGTTCGACCTGGGCAGCGCGCGCCTGAAGCCGTATTTCGAAGACATCCTGCTGGCCATGGCCGACACCATCAAGGACGTGCCGAACAAGATCAGCGTCAGCGGCCACACCGATGCCACGCCCTTTGCCAGCAGCAACGGCATGGGCAACTGGGAACTGTCGGCCAACCGCGCCAACGCTGCCCGGCGTGCGCTGGTGGCCGGTGGCTATCCGGATACCCAGGTGGCGCGGGTGGTGGGCTATGCCTCGTCGTCGCTGTTCGACCGCAAGAACCCGCTGAACCCGGTCAACCGGCGCATCGACATCATCGTCATGACCAAGAAGGCCCAGCGCGACCTCGAAGGCGAACAAAGCCCGGACAGCAAGGCCCCGGCCGCACCCACCGACGGCAGCCCGGCGCCCGCGCCGGACGCTGCGCCAAGCCCGACCGCCCCGGCCGGCCAGCCGGGTGCGTCCACAGGCGGCGGCAATGTGCAGGTGCCGGCCCATGAAGTGCGCGAGAAGTTGAACCTGTTCGACGACAACGGCAAGCCTTCGCTGGGTGCGCCTGGCAAAGGCAATGCGTTGTAGGGTTCCAGATTCATGACGGCGGGTAACGGCCGCCCGCGCGGCCGGTGCCTCAATAGGTCTCTTGCGGCAAGCTGGCGATGATCGAGCGATAGCTGTTCATCCGCTGCTGCTGCACACGGCCATCTTCCAGTGCCATCAACAAGGCACAACCCGGCTCGCGGTCGTGCTTGCAGTCGCGAAAGCGGCAGGTGCCGAGCAGGTCGTTGAACTCGATGAAACCGGCCTCGACATCGGCGCGGCTGACGTGGCCCAGGCCGAATTCACGGATGCCGGGGGAGTCGATCAGTTCGCCGCCGCCGGGGAAGTGAAACAGGCGCGCGGTGGTGGTGGTGTGCGTGCCTTGGCCCGACAGCTCGGACAACGGCCCGACGCGGGTCTGCACCTCCGGCAGCAGGCTGTTGACCAGCGATGACTTGCCGACCCCGGACTGCCCGACGAACACACTGATGTGGCCGTCCAGGCGTGCCTGCAGCTGTTGCATGCCGTCGCCGTGATGCGCCGACACCTCCAGCAGCGGATACCCCAGTTGGCGATACACCGCCAGCAGCGCATTGAGCGCGGGGGCGTTCTGCTCGTCGATCAGGTCGGCCTTGTTCAGCAACAGCAAGGGGTGGATGCCGGCATGCTCGGCCGCCACCAGGTAGCGGTCGATCAGGTTGGCGTGGGGTTCGGGCATCGGCGCGAAGACGATCACGATGAGGTCGACGTTGGCGGCCACCGGCTTGAGCTGCCCGCGGCTGTCGGGGCGGCACAGCTCGGTGTTGCGCGGCAGCTGCGCGACGATCACGCCGATGCCCTGGTTGCCGGCGCGCCAGACCACGGTGTCGCCGGTCACCAGCGCCGGCAGGTTGGCCCGCAGGTGGCAGCGGAACACCTGGCCGGCCAGTTCGCCTTCGGTGGCCTCGACTTCCACCTGCACGCCGAAGTGAGCGATCACCAGGCCGGTCTGCTCCGGGCCCAGGTCGCCGCCTTCCAGGGTTTCGAGGGTCTGCGATTCGCGTTTGGCGGCGCGGGCGGCGCGCTCGCCCTGAATTTTTTCGATGCGCCAATTCTGGCGACGATTGAGCTGGCGTTTGGCCATGAGTGTTCCGAATGGTGAGGCAGGGGGCAAGAATGCAATGCCGGCGAGTTTAGCACGCTCGCCTGGGCTAAACTGCGCGCCTATGCCGAGGAGCCCAACCATGCAAAACCCACAGAACCTGATCTGGATCGACCTGGAAATGACCGGCCTGGACCCCGATCACGACGTCATCATCGAAATGGCCACCATCGTCACCGACAGCCAGCTCAACACCCTGGCCGAAGGCCCGGTGATCGCCATCCACCAGAGCGACGAGATCCTCGCCGGCATGGATGAGTGGAACACTCGCCAGCATGGCGGCTCGGGCCTGACCCAGCGCGTGCGCGAGAGCACCATCAGCATGGCCGAGGCCGAAGCCCAGACCATCGCCTTCCTCGAACAGTGGGTGCCCAAGGGCAAGTCGCCGATCTGCGGCAACAGCATCTGCCAGGATCGGCGCTTCCTGTACCGCCACATGCGCGGCCTGGAAGAGTACTTCCACTACCGCAACCTCGACGTCTCCACCCTCAAGGAGCTGGCCGCGCGCTGGGCCCCCGAGGTCAAGGACAGCTTCAAGAAGGGCAGCACCCACTTGGCCCTGGACGACATCCGCGAGTCCATCGCCGAGTTGCAGCATTACCGCAAGCACTTCATCAAGGCTTGAACTTGCTGTTCACCCTCTACCTCATCGCCATCACCGCCGAAGCCATGACCGGCGCCCTGTCTGCCGGGCGCCGAGGCATGGATTGGTTCGGCGTGGTGCTGGTCGCCAGCGTCACCGCGCTCGGCGGCGGCTCGGTGCGCGACGTGCTGCTCGGCCATTACCCGCTGAGCTGGGTTGCCCATCCGCGCTACCTGATCCTCACCAGCGTCGCTGCCCTGGTGACGATCTTCATCGCCCCGCTGATGCGCCGTTTGCGCAGCCTGTTCCTGGTGCTCGACGCGCTGGGGCTGGTGGCGTTCACCCTGATCGGCTGCCAGATCGCCCTGGAGCTGGGCCATGAGCCGCTGATCGCTTCGATCAGCGGCATGATCACCGGGGTATTCGGCGGCATTCTGCGCGACATTCTCTGCAATGACATTCCGCTGATCTTCCGCCGCGAGCTGTATGCCAGTGTGTCATTCGTGGCGGCCTGGTGTTTCCTGGGCTGTCGTTTCCTGGGGCTGCCTGAGGAGCAGGGGCTGCTGATCACCCTGTTCGGCGGCTTTCTGCTCAGGCTGCTGGCGATCCGCTTTCACTGGGAGATGCCGAAATTCGTCTATGACGATGAGTGAGCGAGGCCGCTCTGGCCGTTGCGCCCGGCATGCTGCGCCAGCGCCCACTCGACATGCTCGCGCACCATCGCCGACGGGAAATCGCGGCGGGCGTGCAGGGCTTGCAGCACCGGTATGGTCGAGGGCGCATTGCCCAGGCCCACCGCCAGGTTGCGCAGCCAGCGCTCATAGCCTGCCCGGCGCAGCGGCGAGCCTTCGGTGTTGCCGAGAAACTGCTGTTCGTCCCACAGGAACAGGGTCGCCATCTCGGCGTTGTCGAGGCTGTGGCGCGGGCTGAAATCGCCCTCGCCGGTGGGGCGCGCGAAGCGGTTCCACGGGCAGACGATCTGGCAGTCGTCGCAGCCAAACACGCGGTTGCCGATCAGCGGGCGCAGCTCTTCGGGGATCGAGGTCTTCAGCTCGATGGTCAGGTACGAGATGCAGCGCCGCGCGTCCAGCACATAAGGCCCGACGAAGGCATTGGTCGGGCAGATGTCCAGGCAGGCGGTGCAGCGCCCGCAGTGTTCGCTGGCGTGGGGTGGGTCGACTGGCAGGTCGAGGTCGACGAACAGCTCGGCAAGAAAGAAATAGCTGCCGGCCTTGCGGTTGAGCACCAGGGTGTTCTTGCCAATCCAGCCCAGCCCGGCCTGCTCGGCGATGGCCTTCTCCAGCACCGGCGCGCTGTCGACGAAAGCGCGAAAGCCGAACGGGCCGATCGCCTGCTGGACCCGCTCGGCCAGTTGCTGCACCCGCTTGCGGATGAGCTTGTGGTAGTCCCGGCCCAGGGCGTAGCGCGATACGTAGGCTTTTTCCGGCTGAGTCAGGCGCTGGGCCATCTCGGTGTCGCCCGGCAGGTAGTCCATGCGCAGCGACACCACCCGCAGCGTGCCCGGCACCAGCTCGGCCGGGCGCGAACGCTTGCTGCCGTGGGCAGCCATGTAATCCATCTCGCCGTGGTAGCCAGCCGCCAGCCAGCGCGCCAGATGCGCCTCATGGGCGGCCAGGTCGAGGCCGGCGATGCCCACCTGCTGGAAGCCCAGGTCGCGGCCCCATTGCTTGATGTCGTCGGCGAGAGTGTGAAGGTTGAGGCCTGGAGCGGTCATGCGATGGGGAAACCGGAGCTGAGGTGCGTATAATTCTGCCAGACATCGTCCCCCAGGGTTGCAACATGCCGACGCCCAACCATGAATTACCCCACGCTCTTTATAATGCCGCGCAGGTGCGCAGCCTCGACCAGCAGCTGATCGCCGGGGGGATCCCGGGCATCGAGCTGATGTCGCGGGCCGCCAATGCCATCTGGCAGGCGCTGGTGCAGCATTGGCCACAGGAGCGTTCGTTGTGCGTCATGGCCGGTCACGGCAACAATGCCGGTGATGGCTATCTGGTCGCGGCGGTGGCCCGTCGGGCTGGCTGGCACGTCGAGGTGCTGGCGGTCAGCGAGCCGGGGCGTCTGCAGGGCGATGCCGCTACGGCCTACGCCGAGGCCCAGGCAGCCGGCGTGATGGTCTCCCCGTGGCAGGCGGATGTGCCCTTGCAGGGCATCGTCCTCGACGCGCTGCTCGGCACCGGCCTGGCCGGTGAGGTGCGTGCGCCCTACACCGCAGCCATCGAGGCGATCAACAACAGCGGCCAGCCGGTACTGGCAGTGGACATCCCATCGGGCCTGAGCAGCGACACCGGGGAGATTCTCGGTTGCGCGGTCAAGGCCGACCTGACGGTGACCCTGATCGGCCTCAAGTTCGGCCTGTTCACCGGCCAGGCCGCCGACGTCGTCGGCACCCTGGTGTTCGACGACCTGCTGGCCGACCCGGCCCTCGTTGGCCTGGTCGACAGCGTTGCCGAGCGCCTGGGCCCGGGCCACATGCCCAGCCTCGCGCCGCGGCCGCCGACCTCACACAAGGGCCAATATGGCCGTGTGCTGGTTATCGGCGGCGATCATGGCACCGGCGGCGCGGCGCTGCTGGCCTCCGAGAGCAGCCTGCGCTGCGGCGCCGGCATGGTCTCGCTGGCAACCCGCGCCGAGCATGCCGCGCCAGCCCTGACCCGGCTGCCGGAGGTCATGGTCGCGGCCATCCATTCGGCCAATCAACTGATGTCGATGCTCGAGGCAGCCGCCGTGCTGGTGGTCGGTCCCGGCATGGGCCAGCAGTCCTGGGGGCGCAGCCTGCTCTCGGCAGCGGCCAACTGCGCCAAGCCGCAGGTCTGGGATGCCGATGCGCTGAATCTTCTGGCCAGTGGCTATGTCGCGTTGCCGGAGGGCTGCGTGATCACCCCGCACCCCGGCGAAGCGGCGCGCCTGCTGGGCATCTCCACGGCAGAGGTGCAGGCCGATCGCGCGAGCGCTGCCCATCGGCTGGCGCAGCAATACCGCGCCGTGGTGGTGCTCAAGGGCTCGGGCAGCCTGATCGCCGCGCCGGACGGGCGCCTGGCCTTGTGCGATCGTGGGCATCCGGCTATGGCCACCGGCGGCCTGGGCGATGTGCTGTCCGGCGTGGTCGGTGCCTTGCTCGCCCAGCATCTGGCGCCGTACGAAGCGGCGTGCCTGGCGGTCTGGCTGCACGCGGCGGCGGGCCAGGAAGCCGGCGCCGGCGGTCGCGGGCTGGCCGCCAGCGATCTGATCCCGATCATCCGTCGACTGTTGGAGGAGTGCAGTCCGTGTCTGAATTGAGTGTGTACATGCCCGACGAGGCGGCCATGGTCGCCTTGGGTGCGCGCCTGGCGCAGGTGACCGAGGGCGTCGGGGTGATCTTTCTCGAAGGCGACCTCGGGGCTGGCAAGACCACCCTGTCGCGCGGCCTGATCCGCGGCCTGGGTCACCAGGGCGCGGTCAAGAGCCCGACCTTCACCCTGGTTGAACCCTACGAGATCGAGGCCAGCGGGGTGCGCGCGTTCCATTTCGACCTGTATCGCCTGGTCGATCCGGAGGAGCTGGAGTACCTCGGCATTCGCGACTATTTCGACGGCCAGGCGCTGTGCCTGGTGGAATGGCCCCAACGCGGTGCAGGGTTTTTGCCAAAGCCCGACCTGACCATTACCATAAGCGCCCAGACAAGCGGACGTTCGCTGATTTTGTCGCCACTGGGCTCGCGTGGCGAGACGTGGTGTGCCGTTCTGGCACGGGAATTCAAATAGATGAGGTTAGGTATGCGCATTCGCGCGCTGGTCGCGGTCGCAGGTTTGTTTCTGATGGTTCTGGCCTTCGACACCCTGGCTGCCTCGCAGGTCAAGAGCGTGCGCCTGTGGCGTGCGCCGGACAACACTCGGCTGGTGTTCGACCTGTCCGGGCCGGTGGAGCACAGCGTCTTCACCTTGACCTCGCCGGACCGGCTGGTCATCGACATCAACAATGCCACCCTGGCAGCGCCGTTGAAGATCGCCACGGCCAACACGCCGATCACCAGCTTCCGCTCGGCCCAACGCACGCCGACCGATCTGCGGGTGGTCATCGACCTGAAAAAGGCCGTGACCCCCAAGAGCTTCTCGCTGGCGCCCAACCAGCAGTATGGCAACCGGCTGGTGGTCGACCTCTACGATTCGCCCGACGCCGCCGAGCCGAGCCCGCCGCAGACTCCGGTGACCACCACGCCAGCGGTGCCGGTGCTGCCCAACCAACCGCCGATCAAGCTTGAGCCGGTGCCCAACGGCAAGCGCGACATCATCGTGGTGATCGACGCCGGGCATGGCGGTGAAGACCCCGGGGCCTCGGGTTCCCGCGGCCAGCACGAGAAAGACATCGTGCTGCAGATCGCCAAGGAAGTGCAGCGCCAGATCAACGGCGAGAAAGGTTTTCGCGCCGAGCTGACCCGCACTGGCGACTACTTCATCCCGTTGCGCGGGCGTACCGAAATCGCCCGCAAGAAGGGCGCCGACCTGTTCGTCTCGATTCACGCCGACGCCGCGCCGTCCTCGGCGGCGTTCGGGGCCTCGGTGTTCGCCTTGTCCGAACGCGGCGCCACGTCCGAGACCGCGCGCTGGCTGGCCGACAGCGAAAACCGCTCCGACCTGATCGGCGGCGCCGGGAACGTCAGCCTCGACGACAAGGACCGCATGCTCGCCGGGGTGCTGCTCGACCTGTCGATGACCGCCTCGCTGACCTCCAGCCTCAACGTCGGGCAGAAGGTGCTCGGCAACATCGGCCAGGTCACCACGTTGCACAAGAATCGCGTGGAGCAGGCGGCGTTCATGGTGCTCAAGTCGCCGGACATTCCGTCGATCCTGGTGGAAACCGGGTTCATCTCCAACGCCACCGAAGCCTCCAAGCTGCAGAGTGCCAGCCACCAGCAGGCGCTGGCCCGCTCGATTCGCGCCGGGGTCAAACAGTTCTTCCAGCAGAATCCGCCACCGGGCACCTACATTGCCTGGCTACGTGACACGGGCAAGATCGCCCAGGGCCCGCGCAATCATGTGGTTCGCTCCGGCGAGACGCTGGCGATGCTTGCGGTGCGCTACCAGGTCAGCCCGGGTGCGCTGCGCAACGCCAACAACCTCAAGAGCGACGAGCTGAAGATCGGCCAGAATTTGAACATCCCCAGCACCGCTCTGGCGTCCCAGCCATGACTGACGCCGCCCGTATCGAACTGCTCAGCCCGCGCCTGGCCAACCAGATCGCCGCCGGCGAGGTGGTCGAGCGCCCGGCTTCGGTGATCAAGGAACTGTTGGAAAACAGCCTCGACTCCGGCGCCCGGCGCATCGACGTCGACGTCGAGCAGGGCGGCGTCAAGCTGCTGCGCGTGCGCGACGACGGCAGCGGCATTTCCGCCGACGACCTGCCGCTGGCCCTGGCGCGGCACGCCACCAGCAAGATCCGTGACCTCGAAGACCTCGAGCGGGTGATGAGCCTGGGCTTTCGCGGCGAGGCGCTGGCGTCGATCAGCTCGGTAGCGCGCCTGACCCTGACCTCGCGCACGCGCCAGGCCAGCGAAGCCTGGCAGGTGGAAACCGAGGGCCGCGACATGGCTCCGCGGGTGCAGCCTGCCGCGCATCCGGTGGGGACTTCGGTGGAAGTGCGCGACCTGTTCTTCAACACGCCGGCGCGGCGCAAGTTTCTCAAGACCGAAAAAACCGAATTCGACCACCTGCAGGAAGTGATCAAGCGCCTGGCGCTGGCGCGCTTCGACGTGGGCTTTCATCTGCGCCACAACGGCAAGAGCATCCTCAGCCTGCACGAGGCCAGCGACGAGACCGCCCGGGCACGGCGCGTGGCTGCAGTCTGTGGTGCGGCCTTCCTGGAGCAGGCGCTGCCGATCGAAGTCGAGCGCAACGGCCTGCACCTGTGGGGCTGGGTCGGCCTGCCGACCTTCTCGCGCAGCCAGGCCGACCTGCAGTACTTCTATGTCAACGGCCGCGCGGTGCGCGACAAACTGGTCGCCCACGCTGTGCGCCAGGCCTACCGCGACGTGCTGTTCAACGGTCGGCATCCGACCTTCGTGCTGTTTCTCGAGGTCGATCCGGCGGTGGTCGACGTCAACGTGCACCCGACCAAGCACGAGGTGCGTTTTCGCGACGGGCGCATGGTCCACGATTTTCTCTACGGCACGCTGCATCGCGCCTTGGCCGACGTGCGCCCCGAAGACCAGCTGGCCGCGCCGGCCGCAGTCAGCGACATGGTTCGCCCCACCGGCCTGGGGGCCGGCGAGTTCGGCCCGCAGGGCGAAATGCGCCTGGCGGCCAACCTGCTCGAGCAGCCGGTCAGCGAACCCCGTGCCTACAGCCCGGGCGCTGGCGCCGGCTACCAATATGTGCCGCGCAGCGCCGCGCCGCTGCCGGTGGCCGAATCCCAGGCGGCCTACCGTGAGTTCTTCGCGCCGCTGCCCACGGCGGTCAATGGCCTGAGCGGCGCCAACCTGCCTCAGGCCCAGGGCGATATTCCGCCGCTGGGCTACGCCCTGGCCCAGCTCAAAGGCATCTATATTCTCGCGGAAAACGCCCAGGGGCTGGTGCTGGTGGACATGCACGCGGCCCACGAGCGCATCATGTACGAGCGCCTGAAGATCGCGATGGCCAGCGAAGGCCTGAGCGGCCAACCGCTGCTGGTGCCCGAGTCACTGGCCCTCAGCCAGCGCGAAGCGGATTGCGCCGAAGAGCACGCCAGCTGGTTCCAGCGCCTGGGTTTCGAGCTGCAGCGGCTGGGCCCGGAAACCCTGGCCATCCGGCAGATTCCGGCCCTGCTCAAGCAGGCCGAGGCCAACCGCCTGGTGCAGGACGTGCTGGCCGACCTGATGGAATACGGCACCAGCGACCGCATTCAGGCCCACCTCAACGAGCTGCTCGGCACCATGGCCTGCCACGGCGCCATCCGCGCCAACCGGCGCCTGGCGGTGCCGGAAATGAACGGTCTGCTGCGCGATATGGAAAACACCGAGCGCAGCGGCCAGTGCAACCATGGCCGGCCGACCTGGACCCAGTTGGGCCTGGACGATCTCGACAAACTCTTCCTGCGCGGGCGTTGATCATGGCCACGCTGCCTCCGGCCATCTTTCTCATGGGCCCGACCGCCTCGGGCAAGACCGACCTGGCCATCGAACTGAGCAAGGTGCTGCCCTGCGAGCTGATCAGCGTCGACTCGGCGCTGGTCTATCGCGGCATGGACATCGGCACCGCCAAGCCCTCCAAGGCGCTGCTGGCGGCGCATCCGCACCGGCTGATCGACATCATCGACCCGGCGCAAAGCTACTCGGCCGCCGAATTTCGCCGCGACGCCCTCCAGGCCATGGCCGACATCACGGCGCGCGGCAAGATCCCGCTGCTGGTCGGCGGCACCATGTTGTATTTCAAAGCGTTGCTCGAAGGCCTGGCCGACATGCCGCCCGCCGCCCCGCAGATCCGCGCCGAGCTCCAGGCCCAGGCCGCCACAGAGGGCTGGCAGGCCCTGCACGACGAGCTGGGCCGGGTCGATCCGCAGTCGGCGGCGCGCATTCATCCCAACGATCCGCAGCGCCTGATCCGCGCCCTGGAGGTCTACCGGGCCAGCGGGGCCAGCATGACCGAGCTGCGCGCTCGGCAATTGGCGCAAAGTACCGACGCAGCCACCTCGGGACTCGCACAATTACCCTATACTGTGGCGCATCTGGCGATCGCACCGCGCAATCGTCAGGTGCTGCATCAGAGAATTGCGCTGAGATTCGAGCAGATGCTGGAACAAGGCTTCGTCGACGAGGTCATTGCTCTGCGCTCGCGAAGTGACTTGCACACAGCACTGCCGTCTATACGTGCAGTGGGTTATCGCCAGGTCTGGGATCACCTGGATGGCAAGTTGACAGCAGTTGAAATGCAGGAGCGTGGGGTGATTGCCACCCGCCAGCTGGCGAAACGGCAGTTCACCTGGTTGCGCAGCTGGGCTGATTTGCACTGGCTGGACAGCCTGGATGCCGACAATCTGTCACGCTCCTTGAAATACCTGGGTTCGGTCTCCATATTGGGCTGAGTCCTTTGCAATTGCCGTCTATCCTTGGGGGTGGGGCGGCGTGAACCATCTAATTTCTCAGCTTTTTCTATTGATCCTTAAAGGAGTGCGGCACATGTCAAAAGGGCATTCGCTACAAGACCCTTACTTGAACACCTTGCGTAAAGAGAAGGTCGGTGTTTCGGTCTATCTCGTCAACGGCATCAAGCTCCAGGGGACGATCGATTCGTTCGACCAGTTCGTGATCGTGTTGAAGAACACCGTCAGCCAGATGGTCTACAAACATGCGATCTCGACGGTAGTTCCCGTGCGTGCGATCCGCTTGCCTAGCGCAACCGAATCCGAGCAGGGTGACTCCGAGCCAGGTAACGCTTGATAGGAGTCTGCCTTGTTCTTTGAGCGCCACGGTGGTGGTGAACGGGCCATTCTCGTTCATCTGGATGGTCAGGACCCTGAGGCGCGAGAAGATCCGCAGGAGTTTCAGGAGCTGGCCGTTTCGGCCGGCGCCGAAACCGTCGCGTTCGTCAACGTAGCGCGGCATCGTCCTTCGGCGAAGTTTCTTATCGGCAGCGGCAAGGTCGAGGAGCTTCGCGATCAGGTCAAGGCCGAGCAGGTCGACCTGGTCATATTCAATCACACCCTGACCCCCAGTCAGGAACGCAACCTCGAGAAGGTCTTCGAGTGTCGCGTGCTGGACCGTACCGGTCTGATCCTCGATATTTTTGCCCAACGCGCCCGTACCCATGAAGGCAAGCTGCAGGTAGAGCTGGCCCAACTGGAGCATATGAGCACGCGGCTGGTGCGTGGCTGGACTCACCTGGAGCGCCAGGGTGGCGGCATCGGCCTGCGTGGCCCCGGTGAAACCCAGCTGGAAACCGACCGGCGCCTGTTGCGGGTGCGCCTGCGGCAGATCAAGCAGCGTCTGGAGAAGGTGCGCAGCCAGCGTGAGCAGGCACGGCGTGGGCGCAAGCGTGCCGATATTCCTTCGGTGTCGCTGGTGGGCTACACCAACGCCGGCAAGTCGACCCTGTTCAACGCCGTGACCTCGTCCGAGGTGTACGCCGCCGACCAGTTGTTCGCCACGCTGGACCCGACCCTGCGGCGTCTGCAGCTGGACGACCTGGGGCCGGTGATTCTTGCCGACACCGTGGGTTTCATCCGTCACTTGCCGCACAAGCTGGTGGAGGCGTTCCGCGCCACGCTCGAGGAATCGAGCAACTCCGACTTGCTGCTGCACGTGATCGACGCCCACGAGCCGGAGCGCATGGCCCAGATCGAGCAGGTCATGGCGGTGCTCACCGAGATCGGTGCGCAAGGCTTGCCGATCCTCGAGGTGTATAACAAACTCGATTTGCTCGAAGGCGTCGAGCCGCAAATCCAGCGCGACGCCGACGGCAAGCCACAGCGGGTCTGGGTTTCGGCCCGGGACGGGCGCGGCCTGGACCTGGTGCGCCAGGCCGTGGCCGAGCTGCTGGGCGACGACTTGTTCGTGGCCACCTTGTGCTTGCCGCAAAACCTGGGGCGCCTGCGTGCGCAGTTCTTTTCCATAGGCGCGGTACAAAGCGAGACGCACGACGAGCAAGGTTCCAGCCTGTTGGCCGTGCGCCTGCCGCGAGTAGAGTTGAATCGCCTGGTTAGCCGAGAAGGGATGGAGCCCGTGGAATTCATCGAAAAACACACTTTGCAATAAAAGCCTCGCAAAGCGGTTGTGCCGCAGCGGTGAGCATTCTGTAGCATTGGCCGGCGCGCCGTGGGCGCGTCTTTGCTTTATCAGATGGAGAGCGCTATGGCTTGGAATGAGCCGGGTGGCAACTCGAACAATCAGGATCCCTGGGGTGGCAAGCGCCGTGGTGGCGACCGCAAGGGGCCACCGGATCTCGACGAAGCCTTCCGTAAGCTGCAGGAAAGCCTGAACGGTTTGTTCGGTGGCGGTAAAAAACGCAGCGGCAGTGGTGGCGGTGACGACAACTCGTCCAGGGGCGGCGGCCTCGGCCTGCTCGGCATTGGCCTGGTAGTGCTGGCGGCCATCTGGCTGTACAGCGCCGTGTATGTCGTCGACGAGCAGGAGCAGGCCGTGGTGCTGCGCTTCGGCAAGTACTACGAAACCGTCGGCCCGGGTCTTAACATCTACTTCCCGCCGATCGACAGGAAGTACATGGAGAACGTCACGCGCGAGCGGGCCTACACCAAGCAGGGGCAGATGCTCACCGAGGACGAGAACATCGTCGAGGTGCCGCTGACCGTGCAGTACAAGATCACCAACCTGCAGGACTACGTGCTCAACGTCGACCAGCCGGAGGTCAGCCTGCAACACGCCACCGACAGCGCCTTGCGCCATGTGGTCGGTTCGACCGCCATGGATCAGGTGCTGACCGAGGGCCGCGAGCTGATGGCCAGCGAAATCAAGAAGCGCCTGCAAGGCTTCATGGACACCTACAAGACCGGTATCACGGTGACCCAGGTCAACGTGCAGAGCGCCGCTGCGCCGCGTGAGGTGCAGGAAGCCTTCGATGACGTGATCCGCGCCCGGGAAGACGAGCAGCGTTCGCGCAACCAGGCCGAGACCTACGCCAATGGCGTGGTGCCCGAGGCCCGTGGTCAGGCGCAGCGCATCATCGAGGATGCCAACGGCTATCGCGATGAAGTGATCTCCCGCGCCAAGGGTGAGGCCGACCGCTTCACCAAGTTGGTGGCCGAGTACCGCAAGGCGCCGGACGTGACTCGTCAGCGCCTGTACCTGGAAACCATGCAGGACATCTACAGCAGCACCAGCAAGGTGCTGGTCAGCGGCAAGGACGGGCAGAGCAACCTGTTGTACCTGCCACTGGACAAGATGATCGACGGCAGCCGCAGCCCTTCCACGCCGGCCGCCGGCAGCCCGGCACCTGCCAGCGACGCAGGCGCTCGCGCCGCAGCCGACCTGCAGCAGCAACAGCGTGAATTACGTTCCAGGGAGAGTCGCTGATGGGCAATAAATCACTGATCGCCCTGATCGTTGCGGTGGTACTGGGCGTGGTCGCCTGGAACAGCTTTTATATAGTGTCCCAGACCGAGCGCGCGGTGCTCCTGCAATTCGGTCGTGTGGTGCAGGCCGATGTCCAGCCTGGGCTGCACGTCAAGGTTCCTTACGTGAACCAGGTGCGCAAGTTCGATGCACGCTTGATGACCCTCGACGCCCCGACCCAGCGGTTCCTGACCCTGGAGAAGAAGGCGGTGATGGTCGATGCCTACGCCAAATGGCGGGTCAAGGATGCCGAGCGCTTCTACACCGCGACCTCGGGCCTCAAGCAGATCGCCGACGATCGTCTGTCGCGCCGTCTGGAATCCGGCCTGCGTGACCAGTTCGGCAAGCGCACGCTGCATGAAGTGGTCTCCGGCCAGCGCGACGAACTGATGGCGGGCATTACCGAGTCGCTGAACAAGATGGCCAACGACGAGTTGGGCATCGAAGTCATTGACGTGCGGGTCAAGGCCATCGACCTGCCCAAGGAAGTCAACCGCAGCGTGTTCGAGCGCATGAGCACCGAGCGTGAACGCGAAGCGCGCGAGCATCGGGCCAAGGGTAACGAGCTGGCCGAAGGCATTCGTGCCGACGCCGATCGTCAGCGCCGAGTCCTGCTGGCCGAAGCCTATCGCGAGTCCGAGGAAGCACGTGGTGACGGCGATGCCCAGGCGGCGGCGATCTACGCCAAGGCCTATGGTCAGGACCAGGAGTTCTACGCGTTCAACCGCAGCCTGCAAGCCTATCGCCAGAGCTTCTCGAGCAAGGGCGACGTGCTGGTACTCGATCCCAACAGCGACTTCTTCAAGTACATGGAGAAGTTCAAGCCGTGATCGTGGGCACCCCGCCGGGCGGCTAAAATGCCTGGCGGGGTGATCCCTGGCGAAAACGTGTGTATCATGCGGCAGCCGGGAAATTCCCGGCTTTTTTGCGTCTGCAAGTTCGATTACCGATTCGCCGCACCTGTCAGCCGATGGGCAGCAGGCGGTTCGGGCTTCACTCAGGGCCAGTCGCAAGGCTGGCCGTGCGGGATCATAGGGGAAAGGCGTAATGGCAACGGTAGACCGCTGGCTGCTGCCAGATGGCATCGAAGAAGTACTGCCACCTGAGGCGGCGCGCATCGAAGTGGCGCGGCGCAAGGTGTTGGACCTGTTCCAGAGCTGGGGCTACGAGTTCGTGGTCACCCCGCATATCGAATACCTCGAATCGCTGTTGACCGGCGCTGGCCAGGACCTGGACCTGCGCACCTTCAAGGTCATCGATCCACAATCGGGTCGGCAGATGGGCTTTCGCGCCGACATCACGCCGCAGGTGGCCCGTATCGATGCACACACCCTGCGCCGTGCCGGGCCCAGCCGCCTGTGCTATGCCGGCAGCGTGCTGCATGCCAAGCCGCGGGCGCTGTCGTCCTCGCGCAGCCCGATCCAGCTGGGCGCCGAGTTGTATGGCGATGCCAGCCCGAGCAGCGATGTCGAAGTCATCAGCCTGATGCTGGCTATGCTGGAGATGACGGACGTGCCCGATGTGCACATGGACCTCGGCCATGTCGGCATCTATCGTGGCCTCGCCCGCGCCGCTGGTTTGTCCGGCGACGTCGAGCAGCAGTTGTTCGACGCGCTGCAGCGCAAGGCCATCGACGAGGTCGTGGCCCTGACCGAGGGTCTCCCGGGTGACCTCGCCGGCATGTTGCGGGCGCTGGTCAACCTGTGCGGCGGCCGCGAAGTGCTGGCCCAGGCCCGTGTGCGCCTGGCCGGCGCGCCGGCGCCAGTGCTGACCGCCCTGGACGACCTGCTGGCGATCGCCGAGCGGCTGGCGCTGCGTTACCCCGAGCTGCCGCTGTATTTCGACCTCGGCGAGCTGCGCGGTTACCACTACCACACCGGCGTGGTGTTCGCCGTGTTCGTGCCGGGCATGGGCCAGGCCATCGCGCAGGGCGGTCGCTACGATGACATCGGCGCCGACTTCGGTCGCGCCCGCCCGGCCACAGGTTTTTCTACCGACCTGAAAAGCCTGGTGACCCTGGGCCGTGCCGAAATCGAGGTGGCCAGCGGTGGCATCTGGATGCCGGACAGCACCGATGCCGCCTTGTGGCAGCAGGTCCGCCAGCTGCGCGCAGCGGGCCAGCGGGTGGTCCAGGCGTTGCCAGGCCAGGCGCTGAGCGCCGCCGCCGAAGCCGATTGCGACCGGCAACTGATTCAGCAGAACGGGCAATGGCAAGTACTGCCGCTGGCCCTTTGATTTTTCTGCCGGCCGCTGCCGGCACCCAGTTTGCGTGAATGAGGACAAGTATCATGGGTAAGAATGTCGTAGTCCTGGGCACCCAATGGGGTGATGAGGGCAAAGGCAAGATCGTCGATCTGCTGACCGAACATGCTGCGGCCGTGGTGCGTTACCAGGGCGGCCACAACGCGGGTCACACCTTGTGGATCGATGGCGAAAAGACCGTTCTGCACCTGATTCCTTCGGGCATCCTGCGTGACGGCGTCGAGTGCCTGATCGGCAACGGTGTGGTGGTGGCTCCCGACGCTCTGCTGCGCGAGATCGTCAAGCTGGAAGAGAAGGGCGTGCCGGTTCGCCAGCGCCTGAAGATCAGCCCGTCCTGCCCGTTGATCCTGTCCTTCCACGTCGCCCTGGACCAGGCGCGCGAGAAAGCCCGTGGCGAGATGAAGATCGGTACCACCGGCCGTGGCATCGGCCCGGCCTACGAAGACAAGGTCGCACGCCGCGGCCTGCGCATCGGTGACCTGTTCCACCGCGAGCGCTTCGCCGCCAAGCTGGGCGAGCTGCTGGACTACCACAACTTCGTGCTGGTGAATTACTACAAGGAGCCGGCCGTCGACTTCCAGGCCACTCTGGACGAGTGCATGGAATACGCCGAGCTGCTCAAGCCGATGATGCTCGACGTCACTGCCGAGCTGCACAATCTGCGTCGCGCCGGCAAGGACATCATGTTCGAAGGCGCCCAGGGCTCGTTGCTGGACATCGACCACGGCACCTACCCGTACGTGACCAGCTCCAACACCACCGCAGGCGGCATCGCCACCGGTTCGGGCTTCGGTCCGATGTACCTGGACTACATCCTCGGCATCACCAAGGCCTACACCACCCGCGTCGGCTCGGGGCCGTTCCCCACCGAACTGTTCGACGACGTCGGCGCCTTCCTGGCCAAGCGTGGCCACGAGTTCGGCGCCACCACCGGCCGTGCCCGTCGTTGCGGCTGGTTCGACGCCGTCATCCTGCGTCGCGCCATCGACGTCAACAGCATCTCGGGCCTGTGCCTGACCAAGCTGGACGTACTCGACGGCCTGGAAACCATCAACATCTGCGTGGGCTACAAGAACGCCGATGGTGCCGTGATCGAAGCGCCGACCGACGCCGACAGCTACCTGGGCCTGGAGCCGGTCTACGAAGAGATGCCAGGCTGGAGCGAATCGACCGTGGGCGCCAAGACCCTCGAAGAGCTGCCTGCCGCTGCTCGGGCCTACATCAAGCGCGTCGAAGAGCTGGTCGGTGCGCCGATCGACATTATTTCGACGGGCCCGGACCGCAACGAAACCATCGTGCTGCGTCACCCGTTCGCCTGATAAAGCGTTGATGTAAATAGCAAAGGGCCCCAAGCGGGCCCTTTGTCGTTTTTGCCGCCTGTACGGCATGGGCTTTGCTGGGATTATCCGCATATTGGTAAGCCATCATTTTAATGGCGCCAAAGTGCAGGGGATATTCCAGTGTCGGCCGTACTCTCTCTATTGCGCAGTCGTTTGTTGCGTCCGGTGTTCATCGCGCTGGGCATCGCTCTTTTGGTGCAAGTGCTGGTGGCGGTCGCTCTGACCCGGAGCACGGTCACGGCCCTGGAGTCGGATCTCGACCAGCGCCTGGGTGCCGACAGCCAGAAGCTCTCCGGCGAATTGGAAAAGGCCAGCGACGAGGTCACCTCGGGGCTCGACTCGCTGTCCAGCAATACCCGCCAGCGCCTCAGTGCCGGCCTGTCCAGTCGCTTGAAGGATGAACAGGCGCAGCTGCGCGCGACCTTGGAAAAGAGCCTTGAGGATTCTGCCAGCGACATGGCCGAGTTGCTCGCTTCGGTAGCGCCGCGGGCCATGTGGGACAATGACGTGCCGACCCTCAGCGAGTTCGCTCGCCGCGCCCAGCGCAACCCCAATGTGCTGTTCGTGATCTACAACGACGCCCAGGGCGAGCACCTGACCCGCTACCTCAATCGTGACAACCCGATCAACCAGGCCCTTTTGGCCAAGGGCGAGGGCGAGCGGGCTCTGGATAAAGTGCTCAGCGCGGCCAAGACCGACCCCGGCGTGTTCTACGTCGAGTCATCCATCAGCCCCAATGGCGTGGAGATCGGCAAGGTATTGATGGGCGTGTCCAAGGCCTCGGTGGATCTAGAGCTGCAGGCCCTGGACAAGCGCTTTGCGGCACTGATCGCCAGCGGCGATCAGTTGGTGGGCGACAGCCTGGCCGGGGCCTCGGCGGAAAGCGCCAAGGCGCTCAAGGCGCGTCTGCAAAGTGCGCAGAGCAGCGCCAGTGCCATGCAGGCCAACACCACCAGCACCGTGCAGGATGCAGCCGGGACCCTGCGCTGGCGCATCGGCCTGGGCCTGGTGCTGGTCGGCCTCGGGGTGCTGCTGACCCTGGCCGTGGTGCTGGGTCGCCGGGTAGTCAGCAAGCTGCACCTGTTGATCGCGGCGCTCAACGACCTGGCAGCGGGCGACGGCGACCTGACCAAGCGGGTCAAACTCGACAGTCGTGACGAAATCGGCGACATGGCCGGCGCGGTCAACCGCTTCATCGACAAATTGCAGCCCATCGTCCGCGAAGCTGGCGACGTGGCCCAGCGCACCGGCGTCGAGATCGGTGCCATGGCCAAGCGCAACGCCGGTGCCGATGCTGCGGCCGAGCGCCAGCGCGACGAGGTGGCGGCCAGCCTCGAGGCCCTCTCGACCATGGCTAGCCAGGCTCAGGCAGAAAGCCAGGCCATGCGCTCGGCCCTGGACCAGGTGGCCGAGATTCGCCGCGCCACCGACGACAGCACCAAGGCCTCGACCCAGGTCAGCGGCTTGATGGAGGCGCTGGCCGGCCAGGTGGAAACCGGCTCCAAGGTGATCGAGCGCCTGGCCGAGCAGAGCCAGCAGATCGAAGTGGTGCTGACGGTGATCCACGGCATTGCCGAGCAGACCAACCTGCTGGCCCTGAACGCCGCCATCGAGGCGGCGCGAGCCGGGGAGACCGGTCGTGGCTTTGCGGTGGTGGCGGACGAGGTGCGCGCCCTGGCCAGCAAGACGCAGAGTTCGACCGGTGATATCCAGGCGCATATCGGTGCGTTGCAGGCCGGCGCCCGCGAGGCGGTGGCGGCCATCAGTCAGGCCGGGCGCCAGGCCAGCGAGGGGTTGGTGGTGCTGCGCGACAGTGCCCAGTTGCAGCAGACCGTGCAGACATCGGTGGAGCAGGTGCATGCGGCCATCGGTACGGCCACTCGCGCGGCCGAACACCAGGCGCAAGGTGCTCATGCGGTAAAGGGGAGGGTGGAGACTATCCATGTGCAGGCCGAGAAAGCCGCGCAGGCGGTGCTCGAGACGACGGCCAGCAGCAAGGTGCTGGATGGCCTGGCAGCCCAGTTGAAGGCGAGCCTGGGTCAGTTCAGGGCTTGAGGCATGGCGGGTGTGGAGTGGCGTGGGAGGGGGCAAAGCCCCCGAGGGGCCGCCAGGGCGGTTTGATCCTGTTTCAGGATCGAAGAGCTCGCTCCCACAGGCCATCCCCGTCGGTTTTGCTGACCCCGGAAACGCAAAAACCCGCTTTCGCGGGTTCATGCTTGAATTTGGTGCCCAGGAGAAGACTCGAACTTCCACGACCGTAAGGTCACCAGCACCTGAAGCTGGCGTGTCTACCAATTTCACCACCTGGGCAATCACGACAACCTTGTTCGTCGTCGTGGAGCGCACTATATAGAGGCTCCAAGGATCTGTAAACCCCCTTGTGAAGGTTTAATAAATCATTGTTCCATAACGCAAAAACCCGCTTTCGCGGGTTTTTGGAGGGTTCCAGACGCTGTGATCTCGAACGCTTGAATTGGTGCCCAGGAGAAGACTCGAACTTCCACGACCGTAAGGTCACCAGCACCTGAAGCTGGCGTGTCTACCAATTTCACCACCTGGGCAACATCGACTGCGCTGTGCGTCGTCGATGGCGCGCACTATACGGAGCACCCCAAAGGCTGTAAAGCCCGAAAATGCAAAAAAAATGATTTTTTTTCGTTTTATCTGAAAACTATCGGATGAAGCTTCATCAGGGCCGCGCTACTCTCATCGCAGTGTTGATGGTTATCCCATGGCCGGGCCCCGAAATTTCCCGTTTCAAGCGCCGTATGCCAAACTAACCCCTATATAGACAAGGTGAATTCTCTCTAATGGCCGATTGGCAGACCCTCGATCCCGAGGCCGCTCGTGAAGCGGCAAACTACGAAAACCCCATTCCCAGCCGCGAGCTGATTCTTCAGCATCTCGCCGAACGGGGTTCGCCCGCCAGCCGCGAGCAGCTGGTGGAAGAGTTCGGCCTGACCACCGAAGACCAGTTGGAGGCCTTGCGCCGCCGTCTGCGCGCCATGGAGCGTGACGGTCAATTGATCTACACCCGCCGTGGCACCTATGCGCCGGTGGACAAGCTCGACCTGATCCTGGGCCGTATCACGGGCCATCGTGACGGCTTCGGCTTCCTGGTGCCGGATGACGGCAGCGACGACCTCTTCATGAGCCCGGCACAGATGCGCCTGGTGTTCGACGGCGACCGCGCGTTGGCGCGGGTGTCGGGCCTGGACCGTCGTGGCCGGCGCGAAGGGGTGATCGTCGAAGTCATCTCCCGCGCCCACGAAACCATCGTCGGCCGCTATTTCGAAGAAAGCGGCATCGGCTTCGTCGTACCGGACAACCCCAAGGTGCAGCAGGAAGTGCTGATCACCCCCGGCCGCAACGGCGCCGCCAAGGTCGGCCAGTTCGTCGAGGTGAAGATCACCCACTGGCCGACCGTGCGCTTCCAGCCCCAGGGCGACATCGTGGAAGTGGTCGGCAACTACATGGCGCCGGGCATGGAAATCGACGTCGCGCTGCGCACCTATGACATTCCTCACGTCTGGCCCGAGGCGGTGCTCAAGGAGGCCGCCAAGCTGCGTCCGGAAGTGGAAGAGAAGGACAAGGAAAAGCGCGTCGACCTGCGCCACCTGCCATTCGTTACCATCGACGGCGAAGATGCCCGCGACTTCGACGACGCGGTCTACTGCGAAGCCAAGAGCAAGCTGCGCCTGTTCAATGGCGGCTGGAAGCTCTACGTAGCCATCGCCGACGTCTCCAGCTACGTCAAGCTCGGCTCGGCGCTGGACGAAGAAGCCCAGGTGCGCGGCAACTCGGTGTACTTCCCCGAGCGCGTGATCCCGATGCTGCCCGAGCAGCTGTCCAACGGCCTGTGCTCGCTGAACCCGCACGTCGACCGCCTGGCCATGGTCTGCGAGATGACCATCTCCAAGTCCGGCGAGATGACCGACTACGTGTTCTACGAGGCGGTGATCCACTCCCACGCGCGCCTGACCTACAACAAGGTCAGCACCATGCTCGAGCACTCGCGCTCCAGCGAAGCGAAAGCCCTGCGCGGCGAATTCGGCGAAGTGCTGCCGCACCTCAAGCAGCTCTATGCGCTGTACAAGGTGTTGCTCGAAGCGCGGCATACCCGCGGCGCCATTGACTTCGAAACCCAGGAAACCCGCATCGTCTTCGGTTCCTCGCGCAAGATCGCCGAGATCAAGCCGACTGTGCGCAACGATGCGCACAAGCTGATCGAGGAATGCATGCTGGCGGCCAACGTCGCCACGGCCGAGTTCCTCAAGAAGCACGAGATTCCGGCCCTGTATCGGGTGCACGATGGCCCACCGCCAGAGCGCCTGGAAAAACTGCGCGCCTTCCTCGGCGAGCTGGGCCTGTCGATCAACAAGGGCAAGGACGGTCCATCGCCGAAGGATTACCGCGCGCTGCTCGCGGCGATCCAGGATCGCCCGGACTTCCACGTGATCCAGACCGTGATGCTGCGCTCGCTGAGCCAGGCGGTGTACAGCGCCGACAACCAGGGTCACTTCGGCCTCAACTACGAGGCCTACACCCACTTCACCTCGCCGATCCGCCGTTACCCCGACCTGCTCACGCACCGGGCGATCCGCAGCGTGATCCGCTCCAAGCAGGAAACCCCGCACGTACGCCGTGCCGGTGCGATGACCATTCCCAAGGCGCGCATCTACCCGTACGACGAGAACGCCCTGGAACAGTTGGGCGAGCAGTGCTCGATGAGCGAACGCCGCGCCGACGAAGCCACTCGTGACGTCACCAACTGGCTCAAGTGCGAGTTCATGAAGGACCGCGTCGGCGAGAGCTTCCCGGGGGTGATCACCGCAGTGACCGGTTTTGGCCTGTTCGTCGAGCTGACCGACATCTTCGTCGAAGGCCTGGTGCACGTCACCGCGCTACCCGGCGACTACTACCATTTCGACCCTGTGCACCATCGCTTGGCGGGCGAGCGCACCGGGCGCAGCTTCCGCCTGGGCGATACAGTGGAAGTGCGCGTGATGCGCGTCGACCTCGACGAGCGCAAGATCGACTTCGAGATGGCCGAGAACACGCTGAACGCGCCCATCGGTAAAAAAAACCGTCAGGCCAGCACTCCGGTGCCCGCCGCTAAGCCCTCCGGCAAGTCCTCGGCCAAGCCTGCCCAGCGCGAGGAGGCCGCCAAGCCTGCCGCGCGCGGCAAGGCCAAGGAGCCTGCGGCCCGTGACGAGGCGCCGATCAAGCCGCCACGGCGCAGCTCGGAAAAGTCGGGCAAGGCGTCCGGCGCCAGTGAGGCTTATCGCGTAGCCGACGCGGTGGCCAACAACGCCGACGTGCGCAAGAGCCGTGAAATGAAAAAAGCCCTGCTGGCCGAGGCCAAGGGCTCGGGCGGTGGCGCGGGAAAGTCGTCGGCCAAGGCTGACGGCAAGCCCACCACGCACCGCAAGGGGCCGTCCAAGACCGGCGCCCGCAAACCCAAGGCGAAGTCATGAGTCAGTTGGAAAAAATCTACGGCGTGCATGCCGTGGAAGCGTTGTTGCGTCACCACCCCAAGCGGGTCAAGCAAGTCTGGCTGGCCGACGGCCGCAGCGAGCCGCGGGTGCAGAAGCTGGTCGAGCTGGCGAGCCTGAACAAGGTCGCGATCGGCCAGGCCGAGCGCCGCGAGATGGATGTCTGGGTCGAGGGTGTGCATCAGGGTGTGGTTGCCGAAGTCAGCCCGAGCCAGGTCTGGGGTGAAGCGATGCTCGACGAGCTGCTTGACCGTACCGAGGGCGCGCCTCTGCTGCTGGTGCTCGATGGCGTGACCGACCCGCACAATCTCGGCGCCTGCCTGCGCAGCGCCGATGCGGCCGGCGCCCTGGCGGTGATCGTGCCCAAGGACAAGTCGGCAACCCTAACTCCTGCGGTGCGCAAGGTGGCCTGCGGCGCCGCTGAAGTTATCCCGCTGGTGGCCGTGACCAATCTGGCGCGCTCCCTGGAAAAGCTCCAGCAGCGCGGCCTGTGGGTTGTGGGCACGGCGGGGGAGGCCGAGGTCGAGATCTACGATCAGGACCTCACCGGGCCGACCATCCTGATCATGGGCGCCGAAGGCAAGGGCATGCGCCGCCTGACTCGCGAGCACTGCGATTACCTGGTCAAGCTGCCGATGGCCGGCAGCGTCAGCAGCCTGAACGTCTCGGTCGCTACCGGCGTGTGCCTGTTCGAAGCGGTTCGCCAGCGCAACGCCAAGGCGGCGGTCAAGAAGAAGTAGCCGCCTGATCGCGGGCTTCGCGCGCTCCTACGGTTACAAATCGAGACAAGCGTAGGAGTGCGCGAAGCCCGCGATAGGCCGCGCGGGCGGCCGGTGGTGGCCCTGATGCAATCCCCCGCCTGTTCAAATAATCACCAATCTCCTTGCTTCCCCCAGGCCCCTTCTCTACAATTGCGCGCCTTGCCTGCGGGCAAGACTCACTAGTGTCATTCACTCCTTGTCTGACCGCCCTGGCGGCAGGCTACAACCCGTAAGGAGCATTCATGCGTCATTACGAAATCGTTTTCCTGGTTCACCCGGACCAGAGCGAACAAGTTCCCGCGATGGTCGAGCGTTACACCAAGGCCATCAAAGACGACGGCGGCGAAATCCACCGCCTCGAAGACCTGGGTCGTCGTCAGCTGGCTTACGCCATCGACAACGTGCACAAGGCTCACTACGTTCTGCTGAACGTGGAATGCAGCGGCAAGGCCCTGGCCGAGCTGGAAGACAACTTCCGTTACAACGATGCCGTGATCCGTAACATGGTCATCCGCATGGACGAAGCTGTCACCGGTCCTTCCGAGCTGATGAAAGCCGAAGAAAACCGCGGTGAGCGCCGTGAGCGTCGTGACCGTCCTGAGCACGCCGACAGCGCCGATGGCGATGATGGCGACAACAGCGACGCCAGCGATAACGCTGACGAGTAATTCCCGGATCTTTTGAGGAGCCAATTACATGGCACGTTTCTTCCGTCGTCGTAAATTCTGCCGTTTCACCGCTGAAAACGTGAAAGAGATCGATTACAAGGATCTCAACACGCTGAAAGCCTATGTATCCGAAACCGGCAAGATCGTTCCAAGCCGTATCACCGGTACCAAGGCTCGCTATCAGCGTCAGCTGGCTGTCGCTATCAAGCGCGCCCGCTTCCTGGCCCTGCTGCCCTACACCGACAGCCACGGCCGCTGAGTCCAGGTAGTCGACACGTAGCGAAAGGATAGATGCATGCGCGCCTTGGCTGATTTCATCATGCGCGGTCGCGTGCAGGCCACCCTTGTGGTGGTGGGATGTGCGGCATTGCCGCTGTTGTTCTGGTTGAGTGCCGCCGCCGGTTGCCTGGTGTTCCTGCGGCGCGGTATGAAGGACGCTTCGAGCGTACTGCTGTGGGCATTGCTGCCGGCCTTGGTCTGGTGGTTCTACGGCGAACCGCGCACCTTGATGGTGTTGCTGGGGTCGCTGGGGCTCGCGGCCTGTCTGCGTTCGGGGATGTCCTGGAACCGTGTGCTGCTGGTCAGCATCGCACTGGGCCTGGTGTATGGAGTGGTGCTGGGGGCGGTTTTCCGCGAACCCATCGAACAGATGTCGCAGGCGCTTCAACAGCTCCTGCCACGTCTGCTCGACGGGCTCTACCAACAGATGTCGGTAGAGGAGCGAGCGCGCCTGGCAGCCCTGATTACCCCGGTGCTCAATGGCCTGATAGCGGCGTTGCTGCAAACCCTGAGTCTGCTGGCCCTGATACTGGGGCGTTACTGGCAGGCAGTGTTGTACAACCCGGGTGGGTTCGGCCGCGAGTTTCGTGCCGTGCGAATTCCCCTGGGACCGGCGGTCCTGCTGCTGGCGTGCATGCTCGTGGGGCCCAACTTCGGGCCGCAGGTGGCCATGCTTACGCCGCTGTGCAGTGTGCCGCTGGTGTTTGCCGGGCTGGCCCTGATCCATGGCCTGGTCGCTGAAAAGCGCCTGGCGCGGTTCTGGCTGGTCGGTGTGTACGTGACACTGCTGCTGTTCCTGCAGCTGCTCTATCCGTTGCTCGTGGTTGCGGCCATTGTCGACAGCCTGATTGATTTTCGCGGACGCCGAGGCCCCAAGAACGGGCCTGACAACGGATCCGCGAACGGTGAAGGTTAAAAGTTAAGAGGTTATTACCAAATGGAACTGATCCTGCTGGAAAAAATCGCCAACCTGGGCAACCTGGGCGACAAGGTAAACGTTAAAGCCGGTTACGGCCGTAACTTCCTGCTGCCATTCGGCAAGGCTACCGCTGCAACCGCCGCCAACCTGGCTGCGTTTGAAGAGCGTCGTGCCGAGCTGGAAAAAGCAGCAGCCGACAAGAAGGCTTCGGCCGAAACCCGCGCTGCCCAACTGGCCGAGCTGGAAGTGACCATCACTGCCACCGCTGGCGACGAAGGCAAGCTGTTCGGTTCGATCGGTACTCACGACATCGCTGACGCACTGACCGCCTCCGGCGTCGAAGTGGCCAAGGCTGAAGTTCGTCTGCCGAACGGCACCATCCGTAACGTTGGCGAATACGACGTTGCCGTGCACCTGCACAGCGACGTAGAAGCCACCGTTCGCGTGGTCGTCGTAGCTGCCTAAGCCGACTGGCACCTCGGTGCCTTGAGGCTTAACATTGGGCACGCTCCTGTTTACAGGACGTGCCCTTTGTCATTTGCACCCCTCATGAATTCTGCGTGGCCATGAACGAAATCACCGTCCCTGAGCAGTACGACCTGCAAACCGCCGCCCTCAAGGTGCCGCCGCATTCCATCGAGGCCGAACAGGCCGTGCTCGGTGGCTTGATGCTGTCCAACGATGCCTGGGAGCGCGTGCTGGATCAGGTCTCCGACGGCGATTTCTACCGGCATGACCACCGCCTGATCTTCCGTGCGATTGCCCGGCTGGTGGATCAGAACATCCCCTTCGACGTCGTCACCCTGCACGAGCAGCTGGAGAAGGAAGGGCAGAGCTCCCAGGTCGGTGGCCTCGGCTACCTCGGAGAGCTGGCCAAGAACACCCCGTCGGTGGCCAACATCAAGGCCTATGCGCAGATCGTCCGCGAGCGCGCGACCCTGCGCCAACTGATCAGCATCAGCACCGACATCGCCGACAGCGCCTTCAACCCGCAGGGCCGCAACGCCGAGGAGATCCTCGACGAAGCCGAGCGGCAGATCTTCCAGATCGCCGAGGCGCGGCCCAAGACCGGCGGTCCGGTCAGCGTCAATGACCTGCTGACCAAGGCCATCGACCGCATCGACACCCTGTTCAACACCGACGCGACCATCACCGGCCTGTCCACCGGCTATACCGACCTGGACGAGAAGACCAGCGGCCTGCAGCCGGCCGACCTGATCATCGTCGCCGGCCGTCCGTCGATGGGCAAGACCACTTTCGCCATGAACCTGGTGGAGAACGCCGTGCTGCGCAGCGACAAGGCGGTGCTGGTGTACTCGCTGGAGATGCCCGGCGAATCGCTGATCATGCGTATGCTGTCGTCGCTGGGCCGTATCGACCAGACCAAGGTGCGTTCCGGGCGCCTGGACGACGACGACTGGCCGCGCCTGACCTCGGCGGTCAACCTGCTCAACGATCGCAAGCTGTTCATCGACGACACCGCCGGCATCAGCCCCTCGGAAATGCGCGCGCGCACCCGGCGCTTGGTGCGCGAGCACGGCGACATCGCCCTGATCATGATCGACTACCTGCAGCTGATGCAGATTCCCGGCTCCGGTGGCGACAACCGCACCAACGAAATCTCCGAGATCTCGCGCTCGCTCAAGGCCCTGGCCAAGGAATTCGATTGCCCGGTGGTGGCCCTGTCGCAGTTGAACCGATCGCTGGAACAGCGGCCCAACAAACGTCCGATCAACTCCGACTTGCGTGAATCCGGTGCAATCGAGCAGGACGCCGACGTGATCATGTTCGTCTACCGCGACGAGGTGTATCACCCCGAGACCGAGCACAAGGGCATCGCCGAAATCATCATCGGCAAGCAGCGTAACGGCCCGATCGGTACCACACGCCTGGCGTTCATCGGCAAATACACCCGGTTCGAGAACCTTGCGCCGGGCAGCTATAACTTCGACGACGAGTAATTGCGTGGCTTACGCTTCCCTTGAACAGCGCCATTGGCTGGACCGTGAACTGACTGCGGTCCAGGCGCGCTGGTTTTTCTTCGTGGCGGTGCTGGCGTTCGCCTTGCCGTTCATTCTGGCCGACTACCGCTACGTCGACGACAACTGGCGTTCGGAACTCGATGTGCAGCGTGCCTGGCGCGTCGAAGGGCGCATCCTCGCCGAGCTGTTCTACCGGCTGATGACCTTCAGCGGCGTCACCGTCGACATCTTCCCGCTGCCCTTGCTGCTGGCCTGCGTGGCCATGGCCTTCGGCCTCGCCGCGCTGGTGCGCCACTACTTCATCGAGCCGCGCCTGGGCCATTGCCTGGTGGTGCTGCCGCTGTGGTTCTGCCCGATGTGGCTGGGCAACCTGACCTACCAGTACGACGGCCCGACCATGACCTTGAGCCTGGTGGCGGCGATCTACGCGGTGGTCTGGCGTGGCCGCAACACCCTGCTGAACGTCCTCGTACCTGGCCTGATACTCGGCGCGGCGCTGTGCTTCTACCAGGTCACGGTCAATGTCTTCATCGGGCTGTGCTGCCTGGAACTGGTCCGCTCGGTGCGCTTCCAGCTACCGACTGCCAGCGCCTTCGCGCTGCTGGGGCGGCAGTTGTGCCAGTTGTCGATCGCCCTGGTCATCTATTACGCCACCGCCTACCAGCTGATGCAGACCAACCGTACCGGCATGCTGCCATTCAACGCCGAAGGCGCTGGCGAGCTGGGCCTGCGCCTGGGCCTCATCGTGCACAAGGTCAGCCTGTTCCTGACCCCCGGCAACACCTGGATGTGGGTCGCCCTCGCGGTGCTCGCCGGTATCGGCTACCTGTGGGTGGCCGCGCGGCTGCTGCGCTCGGTCGGCGTCGCCGGCCTTGGCAGCCTGGTCCTCTACGTGGTGGCCCTGCCGGTGATGGCCTTGAGCGTCGGCGGGATGATCCTGCCGTTCGCCGACTTCACCCTGGAAGCGCGCACGCTGATGGGCATGGCGCCGGTGCTGGTGCTGCTGTTCTACCTGGCGCAGTTTTCCCTCAGCCGCGTACATGCGCGGCTGGAATGGCTGCTGTTGCTGCCACTGCTGTGCATGCTGTCGCTGGCGTTCGTCTATGGCCGCGTGCTGCAGGCGCAGAAGGACCTGGAGCGCACCCTGGCCCATGACCTGCACCATGACATCACCAACCTGCCCGAGCTGCGCGACAAGCAGCCAATCTACTGGACCAGCACCGATTGCAGCGGCAGCTGGCTGCCAGCCCTGAGCGGCACCCTGGAGAACTTGCCGGCGCTGCGCTTCGTGCTCAGCCTCAAGCCCTGCGAGATGTCCACCGTCGAAAACCTCACCGACCTGCACCTGGAGGCCAACGACGAGCTGTTTTCCCAACTGATGGTGCAGGGCCAGGGCCAGCGTCTGGTCGACAACCAGTACTACGACATCTGGCTGCTCAACGGCTACGGCTACGTCGCCCTCAAGCCAGTGGACAAGACTCCCAAGCTGCCGACCGACTGACCCCCGGGGCCGCAATGGAGCGATCGGCGGTCGGCGATAAAGCCGACCGCCGTTGTCGGATATGGTCAAAAAATGTGCTATATTCCGCGCCCGCGATTTTCCACCCTGTAGCTAACACGGTTATCCCCCATGCAAGCAGCCAAGCCGCTTTTCGACTATCCCAAGTACTGGGCCGAATGTTTCGGGCCAGCACCCTTCCTGCCCATGAGCAGGGAGGAGATGGATCAGCTTGGCTGGGATTCCTGCGACATCATCATCGTCACCGGTGACGCCTACGTCGACCATCCGTCGTTCGGCATGGCCATCATCGGCCGCCTGCTGGAAGCCCAGGGCTTTCGCGTGGGCATCATTGCCCAGCCCAACTGGCAGTCCAAAGACGACTTCATGAAGCTCGGCGAGCCCAACCTGTTCTTCGGCGTCGCGGCCGGCAACATGGACTCGATGATCAACCGCTACACCGCCGACAAGAAAATCCGCTCGGACGACGCCTACACCCCTGGCGGCCTGGCCGGTGCGCGGCCCGACCGTGCCAGCCTGGTCTATAGCCAGCGCTGCAAGGAAGCCTACAAGCACGTGCCGATCGTGCTCGGCGGCATCGAGGCCTCGCTGCGCCGCATCGCCCACTACGACTACTGGCAGGACCGGGTGCGCCACTCGATCCTCATCGACGCCTGCGCCGACATCCTCCTGTACGGCAACGCCGAGCGCGCCATCGTCGAAGTGGCGCAGCGCCTTTCGTACGGGCAGAAGATCGAAGACATCACCGACATTCGCGGCACCGCCTTCATCCGCCGCGACACGCCGAAAGACTGGTATGAAGTCGACTCGACCCGCATCGACCGCCCGGGCAAGATCGACAAGATCATCAACCCGTACGTCAATACCCAGGACACCCAGGCCTGCGCCATCGAGCAGGAAAAGGGCCCGGTCGAAGACCCCAACGAAGCCAAGGTCGTGCAGATTCTCGCCAGCCCGCGCATGACCCGGGACAAGACCGTGATCCGCCTGCCGTCCTTCGAGAAGGTGCGCGGCGACGCCGTGCTGTATGCCCACGCCAACCGCGTGCTGCACCTTGAAACCAACCCGGGCAACGCCCGTGCGCTGGTGCAGAAGCATGGTGAAGTGGACGTGTGGTTCAACCCGCCGCCCATTCCCATGACCACCGAGGAAATGGACTACGTGTTCGGCATGCCCTACGCGCGCATTCCGCACCCGGCCTACGGCAAGCAGAAAATTCCGGCCTACGACATGATTCGCTTCTCGGTGAACATCATGCGTGGCTGCTTTGGCGGCTGCACCTTCTGCTCCATCACCGAGCACGAGGGGCGGATCATCCAGAATCGCTCGCAAGAGTCGATCATCCGCGAGATCGAAGAGATTCGTGACAAGGTGCCGGGTTTTACCGGGGTCATCTCCGACCTGGGCGGGCCGACCGCGAACATGTACCGCATCGCCTGCAAGAGCCCGGAAATCGAATCCGCGTGCCGCAAGCCGTCGTGCGTGTTCCCCGGCATCTGCCCGAACCTGAACACCGATCACTCGTCGCTGATCCAGCTGTACCGCAGCGCTCGCGCACTGCCGGGGGTGAAGAAGATCCTGATCGCCTCCGGCCTGCGCTACGACCTTGCGGTCGAGTCGCCGGAGTACGTCAAGGAGCTGGTCACCCACCACGTCGGTGGCTACCTGAAGATCGCCCCGGAGCACACCGAGGAAGGTCCGCTCAACCAGATGATGAAGCCGGGTATCGGCTCGTACGACAAGTTCAAGCGCATGTTCGAGAAGTATTCCAAGGAAGCAGGCAAGGAGCAGTACCTGATTCCGTACTTCATCGCCGCGCACCCGGGCACCACCGACGAAGACATGATGAACCTGGCCCTGTGGCTCAAGGGCAACGGCTTTCGCGCCGACCAGGTGCAGGCGTTCTACCCCTCGCCGATGGCGTCGGCCACCGCCATGTATCACTCGGGCAAGAACCCGCTGCGCAAGGTCACCTACAAGAGCGACAACCTGGTGATCGTCAAGAGCGAGGCCCAGCGCCGCCTGCACAAGGCGTTCCTGCGCTACCACGACCCCAAGGGCTGGCCGATGCTGCGCGAGGCGCTCGAGCGCATGGGCCGCAGCGACCTGATCGGCCCCGCCAAGCACCAGCTGATCCCGTTGCACCAGCCCGACAGCGACAGCTATCAGAGCGCGCGGCGCAAGAACTCGACGCCGGCGGGCAGCCACAAGGTGGCCAAGGAACAGAAGATCCTTACCCAGCACACTGGCCTGCCGCCCCGCGCCAGCGACGGCAGCAACCCGTGGGACAAGCGCGAACAGGCCAAGGCTGCCGCGTTTGCCCGCAACAAGGAAGCCGCCAAGGCCCGTGCGGACGCAGCCAAGGGCGGCAAGAAAGGCGGCAAGAAGCCGCGTCAGCCGGTGGTTCCGCGCTGATAGCGCTTGGGGGTAAAGCTTGGGGCGACAGGGCTTCTGAACTGCGCGGTTGATGAAGATCAAGCCGGCCTGCGGCCTCTCGGGGGCTTTGCCCCCTCCCACAGGAGCCCCTCACGCATAATCCCCTTCCATATCAGCCCCCTCCTGCCCTCGCAAAGTGCACCCCCTGCAGCCAAACCTCGCGGTTGAGTGATTTTGGTGCCATGGTAGTGTCCTAGGCTCAGCGCCCGTGGACTTCGGGCCATTGGCATAAGTCTTGCGCGGTTCTCACCATGTCCAGGTTTGCAGGAGGCACGCTGTGTCGATACATGTCGGGTTGCACCACGTCACGCACTATCGCTACGACCGCGCCGTCGAACTGGGACCACAGATCGTGCGCCTGCGCCCGGCTCCGCACAGCCGCACGCGGGTGCTCTCCTACGCGTTGAAGATCCTGCCCGAACAGCACTTCATCAACTGGCAGCAAGACCCGCAGGGCAACTACCTGGCCCGCCTGGTGTTCCCGGAAAAGACCGATGAGTTTCGCGTCGAGGTCGACCTGGTCGCCGAAATGGCAGTGTTCAACCCTTTCGATTTCTTCCTCGAGCCCTACGCCGAAAACATCCCCTTTGCCTACGCCAAGGACGAGAAACACGAACTTGCGCCCTACCTGGAAAAACTGCCGCTGACGCCGAAGTTCGAGGCGTATCTCAAAAGTATCGACCTGACGCCCAAGCCTGCCGTGGACTTTCTGGTGGCGATCAACCAGAAGCTCAGTGAAGACATCCGCTACCTGATCCGCATGGAGCCTGGGGTGCAGACCCCCGAGCACACCCTGGTCGACGCCAGCGGCTCATGCCGCGACTCGGCCTGGTTGCTGGTGCAGTTGTTCCGTCATATCGGCATCGCCGCCCGCTTCGTCTCCGGCTATTTGATTCAGCTGACCGCCGACGTCAAGGCGTTGGACGGCCCGTCGGGCACCGAGGTCGACTTCACCGACCTGCATGCCTGGTGCGAGGTGTACCTGCCCGGCGCCGGCTGGATCGGCCTGGACGCCACCTCCGGGCTGTTCGCCGGCGAAGGCCACATCCCGCTGGCATGCAGCCCCGATCCGTCGTCGGCGGCGCCGATCAGTGGCCTGGTGGAGCCTTGCGAGTGCGAGTTCAGCCACGAGATGTCGGTGGAACGGCTCTGGGAGGCGCCGCGGGTCACCCGGCCCTACAGTGAAGAACAATGGGCCGAGATCGAGCACCTCGGCCGGCAGATCGACGACGACCTGCAGCGTGGCGACGTGCGCCTGACCATGGGCGGCGAGCCGACCTTCGTCTCCATCGACGACCCCGACGGCGCCGAGTGGAATACCGCAGCGCTGGGCGACGACAAGCGCAAGCTGTCCACCGAGCTGTACCACCGCATGCGCGACCAGTACGGGAGCGGTGGCCTGGTGCATTTCGGCCAGGGCAAGTGGTACCCCGGCGAACAACTGCCGCGCTGGTCGCTGAACTGCTACTGGCGGGTGGACGGCGAGCCGATCTGGAACAACGATGCGCTGATCGCCGACGAGAGCCGCGACGACGGTGTCACCGGCGAGCTGGCCGGGCGCTTCCTGGCCAGCGTCGCCGAGCGGCTCAAGCTGCCGGCACGTTTCGTCTTCCCGGCCTATGAAGACCAGTTCTACTACCTGTGGCGCGAAGGCGCGCTGCCGGCCAACGTCAAGCCCGAGGACTCGCGACTGGGCGACGAGATGGAACGCAAGCGCCTGCGCAAGGTGTTTGCACAAGGCCTGGACAAGGTCATCGGCCAGGTCCTGCCGCTGGCCCGTACCGCCGCAGGCGATCATTGGCAAAGCGGGCGCTGGTACCTGCGCGATGAGCATTGCCGGCTGGTGCCGGGCGACTCGCCCCTGGGTTATCGCCTGCCGCTGGGCTCGCAGCCGTGGGTCAAGGCCGCCGAATACCCCTACGTGCATCCCACCGACGCCAACCAGGACCTGCCATCGCTGCCGACCCTGACGCAACTGCAGGGCAGTGCCGCCGCGCAGACCCCGGTGATCGACGAGCGCGAGCCCAAGCTCGACGAATCGGCCAGCTGGCTGACCCGCACCGCGCTGTGCGCTGAGGCCCGCGACGGCCGGTTGTACCTGTTCATGCCGCCGCTGGAGCGCCTGGAGGATTACCTCGAGCTGGTCACGGTGATCGAAGCCACCGCCAGCGAGCTGAACACCCCGGTCATGCTCGAAGGCTACGAGCCGCCCCACGACCCGCGCATCAGCAACTTCAAGGTCACCCCCGACCCGGGCGTAATCGAGGTCAACGTGCAGCCTTCGGCCAGTTGGGACGAGCTGGTGGTGCGCACCGAGTTTCTCTACGAACAGGCCCGCCTGACCCGCCTGACCACGGAAAAATTCATGATCGACGGTCGCCACACCGGCACCGGTGGCGGCAACCATTTCGTGCTGGGCGGCGCCACCCCCGGCGACTCGCCATTCCTGCGCCGGCCCGACCTGCTGCGCAGCCTGATCAGCTACTGGCACAACCACCCGTCGCTGTCGTACCTGTTCTCCGGCCTGTTCATCGGCCCGACCTCGCAGGCACCGCGGGTCGACGAGGCGCGCAACGACTCCCTGTACGAGCTGGAGATTGCCTTCGCGCAGATGCCGCCGCCCGGCCAGCCGTGCGCGCCCTGGCTGGTCGACCGGCTGCTGCGCAATTTGCTGATCGACGTTACCGGCAACACCCACCGCGCCGAGTTCTGCATCGACAAGCTGTATTCCCCCGACGGCGCCACCGGGCGCCTGGGTCTGCTCGAACTGCGGGCTTTCGAGATGCCGCCCCACGCGCGCATGAGCCTGGTTCAGCAACTGCTGCTGCGCGCGCTGGTCGCACGCTTCTGGCGCGAACCCTATGCGCCGGCCAAGCTGGCGCGCTGGGGCACCGAGCTGCACGACCGCTTCATGCTGCCGCACTTCATCGAGCAGGACTTCGCCGACGTCATCGGCGACCTCAATGCTGCCGGCTACCCGCTGCGTGCCGAGTGGTTCGCCGCGCACATGGAGTTCCGCTTCCCCATGGTCGGCGACTACGCGGTCAATGGCATCGAGCTGGAACTGCGCCAAGCGCTGGAGCCTTGGCACGTGCTGGGCGAGGAGGGCGGTGCCGGCGGCACCGTGCGTTACGTCGACTCGTCGCTGGAGCGCCTGCAAGTGCGCCTCAACGGCCTGGCGCCGCAACGCTACGTGCTCACCTGCAACGGCCTGGCCGTGCCGCTGACGCCCACCGGCAAGGTCGGCGAGTTCGTCGCCGGGGTGCGCTTTCGTGCCTGGCAGCCGGCCAACTGCCTGCAGCCGACCATCCCGGTGCACGCCCCCCTGACCTTCGACCTGCTTGACACTTGGATGGGGCGCTCGCTGGGCGGTTGCCAGTACCACGTGGCGCACCCCGGCGGACGCAACTACGAGACCCTGCCGGTCAACGCCAACGAGGCCGAGAGCCGCCGCATGGCGCGTTTCTTCCGCGTTGGGCACAGTGCCGGGCCGTTACCGGTGCCGGTTCTCAAGATCAACGACGAGTTGCCGATGACCCTGGATATGCGCCGCTTCTGACAGGGTTTTTAATGTATATTGCGCGCCCCCCAGGGACGGGTCATCAGCTAGCCGACCGCCGTTGCCGAGCCTTCCATGCCTGACCTGCTTGACCGTTACCCGCTGAGCGCGGGTTCCTACCATGAAATGCTCGAAGCCGATGGCGCCGTCAGGCCCCATTGGCGGCGGCTGTTCGACCAGTTGCAGCGCAGCACTGCGGCCCAGCTCGGCCAGCGCCAGGCCCTGCTGGCCCGGCAGATCCAGGAAAACGGCGTCACCTACAACGTCTACGCCGACCCCAAGGGCGCCGATCGCCCGTGGGAGCTCGACCTGTTGCCGCACCTGATTCCCGCCGCCGAATGGCAGCAGGTCGCCGCCGGCATCGCCCAACGGGCGAAACTGCTCAACGCAGTGCTGGCCGACATCTACGGGCCGCAGAAGCTTATCGCCGAGGGCTTGCTGCCGGCCGAGCTGGTCTACGGGCACAACAACTTCCTTTGGCCCTGCCAGGGAATTGCGCCCCCGGAGGGCACGTTCCTGCATATGTACGCTGTGGATCTGGCGCGCACCCCGGACGGCCGCTGGTGGGTCACTGCCGACCGGACCCAGGCGCCCTCGGGGGCCGGTTACGCGCTGGAGAACCGCACCATCGTCTCGCGCGCCTTCCCCGAGCTGTACCGCGACCTGCGCGTGCAACACCTCACCGGCTTCTTCCGCACGCTGCAGGAAACCCTGGCGCGGCTGGCACCCAGCGACGGCGAGACGCCGCTGGTGGTGCTGCTGACCCCGGGCCGCTTCAACGAAAGCTACTTCGAACACCTGTACCTGGCGCGCCAGCTGGGCTACCCGCTGGTCGAAGGCGGCGACCTCACCGTGCGCGACGCCACGGTGTACCTCAAGACCCTCAGCGGCCTGCGCCGGGTGCACGCCATCATGCGCCGCCTGGACGACGACTTCTGCGACCCGCTGGAACTGCGCACCGACTCGGCCCTCGGCGTGCCGGGGCTGTTGCAGGCGGTGCGCCAGGGCCGCGTGGTGGTGGGCAACGCCCTGGGCAGCGGCGTGCTGGAGTCGCCCGGGCTGCTTGGGTTTCTGCCGAAGATCAACGAACACCTGTTCGGCGAGAAGCTGATTTTGCCGTCCATCGCCACCTGGTGGTGCGGTGAGCCGCCGGTGCTCGACCAGGCCATCGAAAAGCTGGGCGAGCTGCTGATCAAACCGGCGTTCCCCTCGCAGAGCTTTCCCCCGGTATTCGGCCGCGACCTCGACGCCGCCCAGCGCAAGGCCATGGTCGAGCGCCTGCAGGCACGCCCCTATGCCTATGTCGCCCAGGAAATTGCCCAGCTGTCCCAGGCGCCGGTGTGGCAGGCCGAAGGCGGCCAGCTGCAACCGCGGGCCATCGGCATGCGCGTGTACGCGGTGGCCGGCAAGCACGACTACCGGGTCTTGCCCGGCGGCCTGACCCGGGTCGCTGCAAAGGCCGATGCCGAGGTGGTGTCGATGCAGCGCGGTGGCGCCAGCAAGGACACCTGGGTGCTCGGCGAGCGCTCGCCCAGCGGTGAGCAGTGGAAGGCCCAGCGCGCCATCGGTGTGCACGACCTGGTGCGCCTGGACCCCTACCTGCCGTCGCGGGTGGTGGAAAACCTGTTCTGGTTCGGCCGCTACTGCGAACGCTGCGACGACAGCGCGCGGCTGCTGCGCATCATCATCGGCCGCTACGTCGACGGCGACGACCCGCAGGCACTGGAGGCCGCGGTGGCGCTGGCCGACAGCCTGCACCTGCTGCCCGAGGAGGGCGACCTGGAAGAACGCTTGCTGGCCGCCTTGCTGGGCGAGGACTGGCCGTTCAGCCTGCGTGCCAACCTGCAACGCCTGCAGTGGGCGGCCTCACAGGTGCGCGGCAAGCTGTCCCGGGAGAACTGGCAGGCGCTGGTCGAACTGCAGCGCGAAGCACAGAGCCTGGACACCGAGGAGCCGGACTTCGGTGAACTGCTCGACTTTCTCAACCGCTTGGTCATGTCGCTGGCGGCATTGTCCGGCTTCGCCCTGGATGACATGACGCGCGACGAAGGCTGGCGCTTCCTGATGATCGGCCGCCGCCTGGAACGCCTGCAGTTTCTCAGCACCAGCCTGGCGGCCTTCCTGCGCGGCGCCGCCGTGGACGACCAGGCGGGCCTGGAGTGGCTGCTGGAACTGGGCAACAGCAGCATCACCTACCGCTCGCGCTACCTGGCGGTGCCGCAACTGATCCCGGTGCTCGACCTGCTCCTGCTCGACGAGCAGAACCCCCACGCCGTGTTGTTCCAGCTCAAGCTGGTCAACCGCGCGCTGCGTCGGCTCAACGACGAATTCGCCGCCCCGCGCGAGCGCGGCCTGGCGTTGCTGATCGAACGGCTGCGGCATTTCGATCTGGGTACCCTGGAAAACCCGCTGTTCGGTACCGGCAGCGCCAATGCCGTACTCGAAGGCCTGGCCGGCCTGCTCGGTGAAATCGCCGCCAGCAGCAGCCAGGTCTCCGACCGCCTGGCGCTGCGCCACTTCGCCCACGTCGACGACGTCAACCAGCAGACGGTGTCGGTGTGATGAGCGCAAAATACCAGATCAGCCACGACACCCATTACAGCTACGACAGCCCGGTGTCCCTGGCCAAGCAGCTCGCGCACCTGTGGCCACGGCCGTGCGCCTGGCAGCGCTGCGAGCGCCACGAGATGCACATCTGCCCCGAGCCGACGGCGCGCATGGACGAGCTGGACGTGTTCGGCAACCCATTGACCCGCCTGGCCTTCGAGCGTCCCCACGATGAATTGAAGGTCTGCGCGCGACTGTGGGTCGAAGTGCTGCCTCGGCCGCCGTTGAATTTCGATCTGTCCCCGGCCTGGGAGCATACTCGCGCGACCCTCTGCTACAGCGGCAAAGCCATGGCGGCCGATGTGCTGGAGGCCTGTCGCTACCGGTTCGAATCGCCCTACGTGCGCCTCAAGAAGAGCTTCGTGGCGTTTTCCGAGAGCTGTTTCCCCACTGGCCGGCCGCTGTTGCAGGCCGTGCGGGCGCTGATGGAAAAAATCTTCGCCGAATTCACTTTCGACGCCGAGGCGACCCAGGTGGCCACGCCATTGATCGAGGTGTTGGAAAGCCGCCGGGGCGTCTGCCAGGACTTCGCCCACCTGATGCTCGCCTGCCTGCGCTCGCGCGGGTTGGCCGCGCGCTACGTCAGCGGCTACCTGCTGACCCAGCCGCCGCCCGGCCAGCCACGGTTGATCGGCGCCGACGCCTCGCACGCCTGGGTCTCGGTGTTCTGCCCACTGCTGGGTTGGGTCGACTTCGACCCGACCAACAACGTACAGCCCGCGCTGGAGCACATCACCTTGGCCTGGGGCCGGGACTTTTCCGACGTCTCGCCACTGCGGGGGGTCATCCTTGGCGGCGGCAATCATGACCCCGAGGTGCAGGTCACGGTGATGCCCTTGGACGAACCCGCTCCTTGAAGCATTCCATGGAAAAAGACGGCAACACAGATTGTATACAACTGCTGGTGCATTATGATGGAGCGGCTTTCGCCGTCGATCGGGCCACCAGAGCCCGACTGATCATTTTCCGCACCGGAGATCCACCATGTTCGCCAAAGCTGCCGCGTTAACCCTGCTGACCCTCGCCAGCGCCCACGCCCTGGCCGACGACCAGTGTGCCGTGACCGTCGACTCCACCGATTCCATGACCTTCGACACCAAGGCCATCGAAGTGCCGAAAAGCTGCCCCAGCTTCAAGGTCACCCTGACCCATTCCGGCACCTTGCCCAAGGCGGTGATGGGCCATAACTGGGTGCTCAGCAAAGACGCTGACGCCCAGGGCATCGTCAGCGACGGCATGGCGGCCAACCTCGACAAGGACTACATCAAGGAAGGCGACGAGCGCGTGCTGGCTCACACCAAGGTGATCGGCGCAGGCGAGACCGACTCGGTGAGCTTCGATGTCTCGCGGCTGGTGGCAGGGCAGAGCTATGTGTTTTTCTGCTCGTTTCCGGGGCATATCTCGATGATGAAGGGTACGGTCACGCTGAAGGATTGAGCCGGGTACGGTGGACGCGGGAGGGGGTAGCCTCTCCCACGCCAGCACCGATCTTCAGCCTGCCACCTTGAATACATGCCTCAGGTAGGCCACGAAGTTCGGATCACGGCACTGGGTCTTGGCCGCCTCGTCGGAGATCTTCGCCACCGGCTGGCCGTTGCAGTCGGTCATCTTCACCACGATGCTCATCGGCTTGACCCCAGGAATGTCGCAGGTCAGGTTGGTGCCGATGCCGAAGCTGACATTGATGCGCCCACGCAGCTGGCGAAAGATCTCCAGCGCCTTGGGCAGCGTCAGGCTGTCGGAAAAGGTCAGGGTCTTGCTCATCGGGTCGATGCCCAGCTTGTGGTAGTGGGCGATGGCTTTTTCGGCCCAGATGATCGGGTCGCCGGAGTCATGGCGCAGGCCGTCGAAAAGTTTGGCGAAGTACAGGTCGAAATCGCGCAGGAAGGCGTCCATGTTGATGGTGTCGGTCAACGCGATGCCGAGCAGCCCGCGGTACTCGCGCACCCAGCAATCGAGCGCCGCCGCCTGGCTGTCGATCAGCCTCGGGCCCAGCTGCTGGTGCGCCATGATCCATTCGTGGGCCATGGTGCCCAGCGGCTTGAGCTCGTATTCGCGGGCCAGGTGCACATTGCTGGTGCCGACGAAGCGCCCCGGGAAGTCATGCTTGAGCACGTTGACCACTTCTTCCTGCACTTTATAGGAGAAGCGCCGGCGGGTGCCGAAGTCGGCCAGCTGCAACTGCGCCAGTTCATCCGGTGCGGCGTTGGCGCTCAGCCAGTCGAACTTGCGGTACAGCTGGTCGCGGGCCTGGGCCAGGGTCACGTCGGGGTGGATGGCGCGGTTGCGCACCTCGCTGACCGTGGCCAGCAGCGGCACTTCATAGAGGATCACGTGCAGCCAGGGCCCGCGCAGGCGAATGAACAGCTGATCGTTCTCGATGCCCATGTGCAGGTAGCGCAGGTTGAAGCGAAACAGCCCGAGAAAGCGCAGGAAGTCCGGCTTCATGAAGCTGATGCGCTCCAGGAAGTCCAACTGGTCGGGGCTCAAGCTCAGTTCGCTGAGGCGCTCGATCTGAGTGCGCAGCTCCGGCAGGTACGGGCGCAGGTCTTCGCCGTTGCGGCAGCGAAACTCCCATTCCACCTCCACGTTGGGGTAGTTGTGCAGGACGGCCTGCATCATGGTGAGTTTGTACAGATCGGTGTCGAGCAGGTTTTGCACGATGCGATCCGCGAAGACGCCTTCGCTCATGAATCTCTCCGGGGTGAATACGCGGGCCCGCACGGGGGCCGGATACGGCAATAGAGCCCTAGTGGGTCACAACCTGAGGCAACGAGCCAGTATTTTTTACCGGGTTCGCTCTTATCCAGCTAATGGCATTCTGCCAACTGCTAGCACCATGCCCAATAAATACAAGGGCTTGACACTCATCTTTCAAAAAACGCTACAGCGTCTAGCCTGTAATGGTGCGTCCTGTAGCAGTCACGCACCGGCACTGTGCAGTAAGGTTACGCATGCTGTTACAGGAAGGTTGCACAAAGCTGTAGCAAAAGGTTGCAACGTCCGGCAGCGATGGTTGCACCCGGTCCGGCGGTGGGTGGCGCCCGCCGCGATCCAGACGGTTGCACAGCCCGGCAATGGTCACTGGGCGACGGGTCTAGGCCGCTGGTGCGCAGCCTTGCAGTGATCAGCACGGAGTGCTGGCACGCTGCTTGCTCACAGCTCAGTGCTGAAGTTGTTGTGCCAAACCAAAAAATCTCAGGAGCACCACCTCATGTCGCAGACGTTTTACAGGAAAGGTTTTCTGGCCCTCGCAGTGGCTTCCGCGCTGGGTGTTTCTTCGTTTGTTCAAGCTGAGGGCACCATCAAGATTGGCGTTGCTGGCCCGATGACCGGGGCCAACGCCGCTTATGGCGAGCAGTACATGAAAGGTGCGCAAGCTGCGGCCGACGCAATCAACGCGGCAGGTGGGGTGAACGGCGACAAGATCGTTCTGGTGGCTGGTGACGACGCCTGTGAGCCGAAACAGGCTGTCGCCGTGGCCAACAAGCTGGTCGACCAGGAGAAGGTAGCCGGTGTGGTCGGTCACTTCTGCTCCTCTTCCACCATTCCGGCTTCGGAAGTCTATGCCGACGCCGGCGTGATCGCGATCACCCCGGGGTCCACCAACCCCACCGTGACCGATCGCGGCCTGAGCGCCATGTTCCGCATGTGCGGCCGTGACGACCAGCAAGGTGTGGTCGCCGGCGATTACATCGTCGACGTGCTCAAGGCCAAGAAAATCGCGGTGATCAACGACAAGGACACCTACGGCAAAGGCCTGGCCGATGCCACTTCGGCGGAGCTGACCAAGCGCGGCGTCAAGCCGGTGCTGGAAGAAGGCCTGACCCGCGGCGAGAAGGATTTCAGCGCCCTGGTCACCAAGATCCGCGGCACCGGCGCCGATACCGTGTACTTCGGCGGCCTGCACCCGGAGGCCGGCCCGCTGGTTCGCCAGCTGCGTGACGCTGGCCTCAAGGACGTCAACTTCGTCTCCGGCGACGGCATCGTCACCGACGAAATGGTCACCACCGCCGGCGGCCCGCAATACACCAAGGGCGTCTACATGACCTTCGGTGCCGACCCGCAGAAGCTGGCGAGCAGCAAGACGGTGGTCGATGAGTTCACAAAAAAAGGTTTCGCGCCCGAGGGCTACACCCTCTACGCCTATGCATCGGTCCAGGCCCTGGCAGCCGGCTTCAACGGCGCCAAGTCGAACAAGGGCGAGGACGCCGCCAAGTGGCTCAAGGCGCACCCGGTCAATACCGTCATGGGTGAGAAGACCTGGGACAGCAAGGGCGACCTGAAGGTCTCCGACTACGTGATGTACCAGTGGGACGACGCCGGCAAGTACCACCAGCTGGACAAGCAGAAGTAAGCAGGGCAACCGACCCGGTCGACGCGCCTGTGCGCCGGCCGGTTTCGCTTCGGGCCGGCGCCGCGGCGTCGCCCGTCAGTTTTCTCATTCACCTTCCCGTACCCGCGGCCAGGCTTGACTGGGCGCCGGGAGCGGGTGGGTGATGACCGACGTTCACGAGAGTGCATAGATGGACGGTATTTTCCTGCAGCAAATGGTCAACGGCCTGACCCTGGGTTCGGTCTATGGCCTGATCGCCATCGGCTACACCATGGTGTACGGCATCATCGGCATGATCAACTTCGCCCACGGCGACGTGTACATGATCTCCGCCTACCTCGCCGCGATCGGCCTGGCGGTGCTGTCGTTCTTCGGTATCCAGTCGTTCCCCTTCCTGATTCTCGGCACGCTGATCTTCACCATCGTGGTGACCGGCGTGTATGGCTTCGTCATCGAGCGGGTGGCCTACAAGCCCCTGCGCAACTCGACCCGGCTGGCGCCGCTGATCAGCGCTATCGGCATCTCGCTGATCCTGCAGAACTATGCACAGATCGCCCAGGGCGCCAAGCAGCAGGGGATACCGACCCTGCTCGAAGGCGCCTGGCGCCTGGACATCGGCACCGGCTTCGTGCAGATCACCTACACCAAGGCGTTCATTCTGCTGGTGTCGCTGATCGGCATGGCCGTGCTGACCTACATCATCAAGTACACCAAGCTGGGCCGCATGTGCCGGGCCACCCAGCAGGACCGCAAGATGGCCTCGATCCTGGGCATCAACACCGACCGGGTGATCTCCTACGTGTTCATCATCGGCGCTGCCATGGCCGCGCTGGCCGGGGTGCTGGTGACCCTGAACTACGGCACCTTCGACTTCTATGCCGGCTTCATCATCGGCATCAAGGCCTTCACCGCGGCGGTGCTCGGCGGCATCGGCTCGCTGCCGGGGGCCATGCTCGGCGGCTTGATCCTGGGGATTGCCGAGTCGCAGTTTTCCGGGCTGGTCAACTCCGACTACAAGGACGTGTTCAGCTTCGCTCTGCTGGTGCTGATCCTCATCTTCCGTCCTCAAGGCCTTCTGGGTCGTCCTCACGTGGCGAAGGTATAAGTATGTCCGCTGCCCTGAACAAACCCATCGATATCAAGAAAAGCCTGATCGACATGGTCATCGCCGGCCTGCTGGCGCTGATCGTGTTCGGCCCCATCGTCGGCATCGTCCTCGACGGCTACGGCTTCAACCTGCAACCGACCCGCGTCGCCTGGCTGGTGCTGGTGGTGATGATCGGCCGCCTGCTGCTCAGCCTGTTCCTGCAGACGCCTCGCGGCCAGGCCATGTCCCATCGCTTCGAAAGCGCCGGCTCCGGCGTGCACGTGCTGGCGCCCAACCACAAGTCGCAGCTGCGCTTCATCATCCCGGCGCTGATCGTCATCGCCATCGTGTTCCCGGTGTTCGCCAACAAGTACCTGCTCACCGTGGTCATCCTCGGCCTGATCTACGTGCTGCTGGGCCTGGGCCTGAACATCGTGGTCGGCCTGGCCGGCCTGCTCGACCTCGGCTACGTGGCGTTCTATGCCATCGGTGCCTATGGCCTGGCGCTGGGTTACCAGTACCTCGGGCTGGGGTTCTGGTCGGCGTTGCCCCTCTCGGCCATCGCTGCAGCGCTGGCGGGCTGCATCCTGGGCTTTCCGGTGTTGCGCATGCACGGTGACTACCTGGCCATCGTGACCTTGGGTTTTGGCGAGATCATCCGCCTGGTGCTGACCAACTGGGTGTCCTTTACCGGCGGCCCGAACGGGGTGCCGGTGCCTTCGCCCACGTTCTTCGGCCTGGAATTCGGCCGCCGGGCCAAGGACGGCGGGGTGCCGATCCACGAGTACTTCGGCTTCGAATACAACCCGGACCTGAAATTCATCTTCATCTATGGCGTGCTGTTCCTGGTGGTGTTGGCCGTGCTCTACATCAAGCACCGCCTGACCCGCATGCCGGTCGGCCGCGCCTGGGAGGCCTTGCGCGAAGACGAGATCGCCTGCCGCTCGATGGGCCTGAACCATGTGCTGGTCAAGCTCTCGGCCTTCACCCTGGGCGCTTCCACGGCAGGCCTGGCCGGGGTGTTCTTCGCCAGCTACCAGGGCTTCGTCAACCCGACCTCGTTCACCTTCTTCGAATCGGCGCTGATCCTCGCCATCGTCGTGCTCGGCGGCATGGGTTCGACCGTGGGTGTGGTGATCGCCGCGTTCGTGCTGACCGTGGCTCCTGAACTGTTGCGCAGCTTTGCCGAGTACCGCGTGCTGCTGTTCGGCGTGTTGATGGTATTGATGATGATCTGGCGTCCCCGCGGCTTGATTCGCGTCAGCCGTACCGGTGTGACCCCACGCAAGGGAGTGGCGCCATGAGCGACGACGTGATCCTTTCGGTTGAACACCTGATGATGCACTTCGGTGGCATCAAGGCCTTGAGCGATGTCAGCCTGCAGGTACGACGCAACTCGATCTTCGCCCTGATCGGCCCGAACGGTGCCGGCAAGACCACCGTGTTCAACTGCCTGACCGGCTTCTACAAGGCCACCGGCGGGCGCATCCAGCTCAATGCCCGCGGCAACAGCACCAATGTCATCAAGCTGCTCGGCGAGTCGTTCCAGGTGAACGATTTCGTCTCGCCCAAGCGCTTTCTCAACCGGCTCTACTACAAGATGTTCGGCGGTACCCACCTGGTCAACCGTGCCGGCATGGCGCGGACGTTCCAGAACATTCGCCTGTTCAAGGAAATGTCGGTGGTGGAGAACCTGCTGGTGGCCCAGCACATGTGGGTCAACCGCAACATGCTGGCCGGCATCCTCAATACCCGCGGTTACCGCAAGGCCGAGGAAGACGCGATGAACACCGCGTTCTACTGGCTCGAAGTGGTCGACCTGGTGGACTGCGCCAACCGCTTGGCCGGGGAGCTGTCCTACGGCCAGCAGCGCCGCCTGGAAATCGCCCGGGCCATGTGCACGCGCCCGCAGGTGATCTGCCTGGACGAGCCCGCCGCCGGCCTCAACCCGCAGGAAACCGAAGCGCTCAGTGGCATGATTCGCCTGCTGCGCGACCAGCACGACATGACCGTGGTGCTGATCGAACATGACATGGGCATGGTCATGAGCATCTCCGACGACATCGTGGTGCTCGACCACGGCAACGTGATCGCCGCTGGCAAGCCCGAGCAGATCCGCAACGACCCGAAAGTGATCGCCGCCTACCTGGGCGCCGATGAAGAGGAGCTGGTATGACTGCCCCCATCCTCGAAATGAAGGATATCGACGTTCACTACGGGCCTATCCAGGCCTTGAAGAAGGTCTCGCTGCACATCAACGAGGGCGAGACCGTGAGCCTGATCGGCTCCAACGGTGCCGGCAAGTCGACCCTGCTGATGTCGATCTTCGGCCAGCCGCGCGCCAGTGCCGGGCAGATCATCTACCAGGGCACCGATATCACCCAGAAGTCTTCGCACTACATTGCTTCCAATGGTATCGCCCAGTCGCCGGAAGGGCGGCGGGTATTTCCGGACATGTCGGTGGAAGAGAACCTGATGATGGGTACCATCCCCATTGGCGACAAGCACTCGGGCGAGGACATGCAGCGCATGTTCGAGCTGTTCCCGCGGCTCAAGGAGCGCCGCAACCAGCGCGCCATGACCATGTCCGGGGGCGAACAGCAGATGCTGGCCATCGCCCGCGCGCTGATGAGCCGGCCAAAGCTGCTGCTGCTCGACGAGCCGTCGCTGGGCCTGGCGCCGATCGTGGTGAAGATGATCTTCTCGACCCTGCGCGAGCTGGCGCAGAGCGGCATGACCATCTTCCTGGTGGAGCAGAACGCCAACCACGCGCTCAGGTTGTCCGATCGTGCCTACGTGATGGTCAACGGCGAGATTCGTCTGACCGGCACCGGCCAGGAACTGCTCAGCAACGACGAAGTACGCAACGCCTATCTCGGCGGCCATTGACCCCCGAGGTTACAACCAAAGCCCGGACGCTCCCGCTTCCGGGCTTTTTTGCTTCTTATGGTTACCAATAACATCTTGATATTGAGGGTAATTTCGAGTCTGTATTCAGACCCGGCGTTGCCTGTACAATTGTTTTTTGCTTTCGTAGGGAGCTGTGACTATTGCGGTAGTAACAGGAAGTTTAGCGGGCGATGGTCTCAAGTAGGACTGTATGAAAAATGCACTAATCGAGTATCCAGTGATAGCGATGATGGATAGAAGTGTTACACCGAACGTCACAGCGGATCGTCTACGGTATTGTCTGATTTTTGCAGGCGGTAGCGGATTCGGCTGAGCGCGGGGTCACTGATCCATCCAAGGAGAGTGACAATGAAAGATACCTGTCTGGTCGGTTTCAGCTCCGGCGTAGAAAAGTTCTGCGCGTCGAGCGCGTACAGTGAACTTTTGCGGTGGATCCGAACTAACACGGATCTCAAAGTGGCGCAAAGTGGTGCGGTCATCCATGCCGCCTGCGAGAGCACCCTCCTGCTGCTCGAGGAGGGGGTGTGGCGTCTGCTGGTAGACCAGCGCAAGACCCTGGGCGTGCTGGTGCCCGGCGGCATGCTCTGGCTGGACCGTCCGCCCAGGGACTATCCAGGCGCCACCAGCCGTTGCGAGGTAATGATCAGCTCGACCTACTACGAGGTGCCCATGCGCCTGGTGCGCGAATCCGCCGACAGCGAGCGCCTGCTGGCCGGAGTCCTCGAGTTCGCCTCGTTCAACAGCCGAACCATCACTAACATGTGGCTGGATCAATGCGGCAATGACAGCTACCGCAAAATAAGAACGGCACTTGAACGGATGAGTAAACTACCTGAGTCGATTCGCTTTCGCCTCTCAGCCATTTCCTATGTTGTCGACACTACCGGTATCTCACGCTCTCATGCCTTGGCCATCATGAAGTCTCTGAAAGAGGGAGGCTATATCGATATTGATGCCGGCTATCTAATGGGTATCGCCAGGAAGATGCCGGCGGCTTATTGATAATTGTTCAGCCGGAGTCGGAAACTGGACTTTTCTCGTGGCGGCTCGGCAGTGCCCGTTAGTGTGGGTCCACGCTGAAACCAGCGTTGACTGAGCCGCTGCGTCGGCTCCTGACTTGAAGGGATGATGAGATGAGCCTTGATACTTATTCGCGGATCCAAAAGTTGTCCGAGAAGGCGGCTTTGCAAACTTCGGTAGAGCCTTTGCAGGAGGCTCCGGAAATCTTCCACCAGCAACATGAGCTGCTTTCCAGCGAGGCCGGAGAGTTGTACCGACACGCCGCTGAAGTTCGGGATGCCGCACTGATCCATGAAAAGTGCCTGGTGACCCGTGCCTCGCCGTTGCTGAGCAACCTGCCGAGCCTGGGCATCCAGGCGGCCCCCGGCGCGCTGCGTGACTATGAAAGCCAGTTCGGCAACCGCGCCAGCCGCTATACCACCCCAGGTTCGGTGTCCTCGATGTTCTCCCCGGCCGCCTACCTGACCGCCTTGTACCGCAACGCCCGCCAGCTGTACCCCGAGCAGTCCCCCTGGCACCTGGACCAGCGCCGGCCAGACTTGCAGCAGCTGACCCTCGATACGCGCAACATGACTGCCGTGGTGCCCGCGCTGAGCCTGAGCAACGAGGTGCTGATGGCCCAGGCGCGCAGCGTGCTGGACAAGGACAGCGACAGCGCCGTCCTCGAGCACCTGTACACCGACCGCAGCAGCGCCGGTACGCCCTGGCACGACGCCCATGGGCGCTTGCAGCAGGCCTGGGGTTTGCTGGACGGCGACCGGCACCTGGACGCCAACCCGCTGGTCGCCCGCCTGTTCGGCGCCACAGCCCGGGCGGGCATGACCTGCGCTATCTCACCCGCATTGCGGGAAATCCTCAATGAGCCCTTGAATTCGCAGAGCTACAAGAAGAATTTCGGCGAGGTGGCCCCGGAGTCGTTCCTGCAACCGCAGAACCTGCAACGGTTCTATGGCTTGAGTGCCCAGGAATATGCACAGTTTGCCAGCGTGGCCCCTGCGATCACTGCCGATTACGTCAACGGCGTCCTGGTGACGCAGGTGGGTGCCAAGTTATACCGCCTGCGCTGCCTGTCGGTAGATTCCGACCTGAATTTTGCCCGGCTGTATCCACAGACGGATGGCAGCTACAAGCTTCAGCTCAACTGGAGCAGGGATGCTGCCCGACAGGTCCAGATCACGGTTCAACTGGACGGTGGCGGCAACTCGTTGGTGGCGGGATATACGTTTGCGGATTTGCAAGCAGGTGTCACCTATGAATACACCATCGCCGCTGGCCAGTTGCCGGAGGGGCGTGCGTTCTCGTTGCGCTGCAGGGCCAAGGCCATCGTCGATACCCTCTTGAGCGCCTCTGCACAGATTCGCATCGAAGTCATCGCGCCACCGACCCAGGCGTTGCTGCTGAACAAGGCCATCCGCACCTGGCGCGCCACAGGGCTGGCGCCCGAGGTCGTCAGGGCGATCATCGAAGAGCCGGAGCCGGAGCCCCGGCTGTTCCAGCTGCAGCGCTGCATGAGCCGTGACGAGCTGGCGGCCGAGGACGCTCTGGTAGTCACCGGCGGAGAGCTGAGCCAGTCGGCCTCGGCCACCGATGTGAGCCAGTTCGACCGCGTTTTCAACGAACCGGTCCTCGGCGACCGCCCTTTCTTGCCTGGCACTGTCATGGTGGATGTCAGCCCGAACCAGGCCGCCAGCCACCGGGCGGAGAAGGCCGTGCTCAAGCGCGCCCTGCAGGTTGACGAGCTCGGTCTGGTGGCGTTGGTCACGATCCTCAACAACAGCACCTCGATCGTGCTGTCGCTGCACTATCTGTCGCGCCTTTATGCCCTCAGTTGCTGGGCGCGGTTGCACGGCCTCACCGCTGGGGACCTCAAGGCGCTGATCGGGTTGGCGGGCGTTACCCTGGCTGCAGGCGCCAGCCCGGGCGCCTGGGCCCAGACGCTGCACGAGCTGAGCGACACCCTCGACTGGCTGCGTGAGCGGCAATGGTCCGTCGCGGATCTGCGCTTGATGCTCCAGGGGGCACCTGCGCACAAAACTCCGGAAGCCGTCGCGCTGTTCAATGCCTTCAGGGAAGCCGTTGCCAGTCGCCCGACAGCAACCTCTGCAGAGAAGCTGGCGTTGCTGGCGCCGCACGTCGCCGCCGCGTTCCAGCTGCCCAGCGCCGAGGTCGGCAGCACGCTGCTGGTCTGGTGCGATGGCCTGGCCATTTCGGGGCTGACCCTGGAGCGCACCTGGTCGCTGCTCGCCTCGCCTGAGAACGTTGCCCAGTCGGCCTTTCCCTTCATCTACTGGCTGGCCCAGCTGGGCCTGGTCTACCGAGCCAGCGGCAGCAGCCCGCAGGCCTTGGCGCTGTTCGTACACAGCCCCGCAAGGCTGGTCAGCGGCGAGCCACGCGTGCTGCCGCTCAGCCTGGAGTCGATCAAAGGGCTGCAGGGTTTTTCTGCCTGGCTCAAGGGCCTCGGCGAGGGCGCCGACCGAGTGCTCAGCGCGTTCAGCGCCGACACCCTGGACGCCCACACGCTGGCGCAAGCGCTGCACGTCGAGCTCACCAGTGTGCAGCAGGCCATCGTCCAGGCCGTCAAGCATGGGCAGGTCGCCCAGGCGTCCAGGCTCGGCAGCTGGGCGCAAGTGGATGCCACGTGCCAATGGTTGGCGCTTAGCCAGGCCTGCGGCCTGGCCCCGGAAAGCCTCGGCGCCTGCATCGCCCTGGACTACCGCCAGGACAGCCCGGCCGTTCGTGCCCACTGGCAGCAGGTGGCCGACGCTTTCGCCGCCGCGCTGACCCCGCAACAGAGCGCCGACCTGGCGCGCGGCCGCGCCTTGCAGCTCAGCGCCGCCCTGAGTGGCTGCCTGCTGGGCTCGCACTGGGCTGGCATCCTCAGCCAGGCTTCTCGCGAACAGCTTTACCAATACCTGCTGGCCGACAACCTCAACGGGACGCAGGTCGACACCTCCCGCCTGGCTGAAGCCATCGTCAGCCTGCAGACCTTCATCCAGCGCACCCTCAGTGCGCCGGAAGGCGAAGTGAATCAAGCGGCCTTGACCACGCAGTTCTTCACCGACTGGGAACAATACAATCAGCGTTACAGCACCTGGGCCGGCGCGGCCAAGCTGTTGTACTACCCGGAGAACTACATCGACCCCACGGTGCGCCTGGGCCAGACGCAGATGATGGACGAAATGCTGCAGACTCTCGGCCAGTCGCAGCTCAACGAAGACACCATCGGCGACGCCTTCCACACCTACCTCACCGGCTTCGAGGAAGTGGCCAACCTGCGCGTGATCAGCGGTTATCACGACAACCTCGACGCTCGCGAGGGCAAGAGCTACTTGATCGGCGCCAACCAGAGCGAGCCGCGCGAGTTCTTCTGGCGCAGCGTCGACGAGGCCCGGCGCAACAGCGAGGGCCAGCTGCCGGCCAATGCCTGGAGCGATTGGCGCAAGGTTGGCGGCTCGCCGCAGCCTTGGGGTGATTGCATCCGCCCGGTGATGTACAAGTCGCGCCTGTATCTGTGCTGGCTGGAACGCCAGGACGTGACGCCGCCCACTGCCAACGGCCAGCCCGGGACCGTGAAGCAGTACCGGCATGAAATCAAGGTGGCTTACCTGCGTTATGACGGCAACTGGAGCACGCCGAACGTCATCGATGTGACCGCACCGATCCAGGTGATGGAGCTCGGCAATGAAGCGCCAGGGCTGTACTGCAGTCATTTCCAGGCGCAGGCCAGCATGCCCGTGCTGCTTTACAGGAAGCAGGCCAGCTATGCCGCCAATCAGCCGGCCAACAGCCATCTGCTGTATGTGCATGAGGACATGAGCATCGCCCACCAGACGGCGGCCGCAGCCCGCGGCTTTATCGAATACATGCGCCAGGAGCTGGACACCACGACCTCGGTGATGGTGAACAACCGTTACGCGCAGGGTTTGCAGGTGGAAAATGCCTTGGCCAATCGGGTGGTACAAGGCTCAACCTATGGCATCAACGGAGCTGTACGCTCGGTCAAGGTGGACCTCAATGGAGCTGCGGGAGAGGTAAAGCTTTCGCTGCAGGGCCAGCTCGATTGCACGCTGAACCCGGTCGGCCATGAACTGGGCGCTCTGATCGGGCGAATCCCCGAGTTGAAGGCGGCGTCGCAGTTGTACTACTGCGCCCCGTATGGTGGGACACGAATCGGTATGGTTCGCCACAATGGCTTTTTCTATCTAGCTTCGGCCGAGGCCTTTGGCACACCAAGTAGCATGAGGATCAGGTACGATTTGTCATCGCCTGAGATTCAGTTGACCAAAACTCAGAGCCTGACTTACACCGATTCGGTAACTCGGGTTTTATACAAGATCGCTGTGTTCCGAGATCCCCAGCCCACTCGGCCTATTCCCAAGGGTATTTATCCTGTCCAGGTGGACATACTCGAACAGGCATACCTGCGCTACATTTTGGATACCGATAACGCCGCGTTGTTGGATAACCCCTATAGCTCCATAGACCCCGGCAGCGTCAGCATCGAATTCTTCGACGGCAAGACGCGAACGACATTCCCGGCCAGCCAGCACGTAAAACCACTGCCGCCCTTCAACCCTTCCGGCACGATGAGCTATGTCTTTCCCGACCTCGCCGATATCCCGGTCAGGAAGGACTGGGGCGGGCGCAACGAGCTGCTGCTGGACGTCGCTTTCAAGGTCGGCGGCGCCGACTACGCCCGCTACACCTTGCGTCTGTATCGTTCTGCCCAGGATCCGCAGAACGTGATTCGCCTGGGCACTACCTCCGAACATGCCCAATACATGGAACTTGGGCCCTATCGCACGCGCCTCAACACGCTGTTCGCCCGCCAGCTGGTGGAGCGGGCGGGGGCGGGTATCGACACCATTCTGAGCTATGAGACCCAGCAGATTAAGGAGCCCAAGCTGGGGCAAGGCTTCTACACCACCTTGACCCTGCCCAAATACAAGCCGTCGGTGCATGGCGATGAGCCGTGGGTGAAGATTTATTACACCTATTTCTACGCCAACAATGACGCTTTTCCGATCTGGAGCGGCAGGCTCAGCCCGGATGAGCTCACTCAGGTGACGCTGTTCGTGCCCCGCCCGGCCAAGGGCTGGGCACAAACCCACACTGCGCATCTGCAGGTCGCTTATAAAAAAGCCGCCAACACAGCCGTTTCTGGTCGCTCGGTCATGTTCGCCTACAACCCGGCGACCGATACCGCAGTAGTGACCCGGCCAGGCAGCAGTGCGCTGTCCAAGGACATCGTCGAAAACGTCACGCTGCGCGACAGCCTGCCCATGGACTTCGGCGGCGCCAACGCCCTGTATTTCTGGGAGCTGTTCTACTACACGCCGATGATGATGGCCCAGCGTCTGCTCCAGGAGCAGCAGTTCGACCTGGCCGCCCGCTGGCTGCGCTATGTCTGGGATCCGACCGGCTACGTCGTGCGCGGCCAGAAAGAACAGCGCTACTGGAACGTTCGCCCCTTGCAGGAAGACACCCGCTGGAACGACGCACCGCTGCGCGCGGTGGACCCCGACGCGGTGGCCCAGAACGACCCGATGCACTACAAGGTGGCGACCTTCATGCGCGGTCTCGACCTGCTGCTGGCCCGTGGCGACGCCGCCTACCGCCGGCTGGAGCGCGACACCCTGACCGAGGCCAAGGTCTGGTACAGCCAGGCGCTGAACCTGCTGGGCGAGCAGGCCTACATCGAGGCCGACCGCGGCTGGTCCGCGCCGACCCTGAGTCAGGCCGGTTCGCAGGCCGCTGCGGCGCGTCACCTGGAGGTGCTCTGCCTCTTGTGCGACGGGCGGGCCGGCGACCTCAAGGCCATGGCGCCCACCAGCGCCATCGAGTTCCTGCCGGAAGTCAACGACGTGATGCAGGGGTATTGGCTGACCCTGCGTCAACGGTTGTTCAACCTGCGCCACAACCTGACCCTGGATGGCCAACCGCTGCAGTTGCCGCTCTTTGCCAAGCCTGTCGATCCAAAGGCCTTGCTCAACGCGGCAGTGGCTGCGCAGAGCGGGGCGGGCGCGGGCCTGGCCCCGGTCGAGCTGCCGTTGTGGCGCTTTGAGCCGATGCTCGCCAGCGCCCGTGACCTGGTCAGCCGGCTGATCCAGTTCGGCGCTGCCCTGCAGGGTGTTCTGGAGCGCAAGGACGCCGAGTCGCTCAACGCCCTGCTGCAAAACCATGGCCTTGAGTTGATGGGCAGCAGTCTCCGGCTGCAGGAGAATCTTGGGCAAGAGCTCGAAGCCGAGCGGACGCTGCTGCACGGGGCACTGGCGGGTGCGCGGCAGCGCCTGGAGAGCTACACCCGGGTTTACGACGAAAATGTCAACGCTGGCGAGCAGGCCGCCTTGCTGCTGGCGGGCACTTCGAAGGCTTTGACGGTCACGGGCAAGGCCGCTCACATGACGGCGGCAGCCCTTGACGTGGCGCCCAATATCTTCGGTCTGGCCAGCGGCGGCATGCAATTTGGCAGCATCGCCAATGCCGTGGGTATCGGTGTCACCCTGACCGCAGAAGCCGCCTTGGCCACGAGCGGGCAGATGCTCCAGGTGGAGGCCTTCCGTCGCCGGCGTCAGGATTGGGAGAGGCAGCGCGATATCGCTCAACACGACGTCGAACATGTCGAGGCGCAGCTGGCAGCGCTTGACGTGCGCTGCGAATCGGCTCGCCTGCAGGCCGGCTACCTGAAGACCCAGCAGCGCCAGCTGCGCGTGGGGCTGGACTTCCTGCAGAGCAAATTCACCAATCAGGCGCTGTACAGCTGGATGCGTGGCCGCCTGGCGTCCATCTACTTCCAGTTCTACGACATCGCCGCCTCGCGCTGCCTGATGGCCGAGCGCGCCTGGCAGTGGCAGAGCGGCGAAACCCGCACCTTCATTAAGGGCGGCGGCTGGCAGGGCACCTGGGCCGGGCTGACCTGCGGCGAAGGCCTGATGCTCAACCTCGCGCAGCTGGAGGCAGCACACATCAAGAGCGCCCGCCGCGCCCTGGAAGTGACCCGCACCGTCTCGCTGGGCGAGTTGTACCGCAGCGACAGGCTGCCTCAGGCCCAGCGCTTCGAACTGGCGGCGGCCGTGGCCGCCATGGTCGAGGGCCGACAGACCGAAGCGGGCACTGTTGCCAACGGCCTGCGCCTGGAGTCCGGCGAGCTGATCGCCCGAGTCAACCTGCCCGACCTGGCGATAGCGACCGACTACCCGGCCGGGTTGGGAGGCCGGCGCCGCGTCAAGCAGATTCGCGTGTCGCTGCCGGCGCTGCTGGGGCCTTACCAGAACCTGCAGGCAGTGCTCGGCTACACCGGGGGGCAGCCGCTGCCGCCGGGCTGCGAGCGCATGGCCATCTCCCAGGGCCTGAACGACAGCGGGCTGTTCCAGCCCGGAGCCGATGATGGGCGCTGGCTGCCCTTCGAAGGCGCCGACGTGGCTGATGGCGGGCTTGCCCTGCGCTTCGCCCATGCGCGGGGCAAGCAGCTGGAGGTGTTGAAGACCCTGAGCGACATCATCCTGCACATCGACTACACCATCGCGCCCTGAGCCGGCGCCCACGGGTGGGCACCCTGTGCCCACCCCTCTTGATCTGCCCGGCCGCAGCGCGGTCGGCCGCAGTAAGGATTCGATTCATGAACAACCCACAGAACCTGTCGATTTCGGCACCGACCCTGCCCAAAGGCGGCGGGGCGATCACTGGCATGGGCGAAAGCTCCGGCGGCCAGGGTCCCAGCGGCCAGGTGCAGATGACTTTGCCATTGCCCATCAGCAGCGGGCGTACCCTGACCCCGGCCTTGGCGCTGAGCTACAGCAGCGCCGGCGGCAATGGCCCATTCGGCCTCGGCTGGTCCTGCGCCGCACCGATGATCTCGCGACGCACCCGCCTCGGCGTGCCGCAGTACGGCATGCCCGGCAGCGATCAGCTGCAGGATGAGTTTCTTGACCCGGACGGCGAGCTGCTGGTGCCCGAGCGTGACGCCCAGGGCACGGTGGTCAGCGTACAGACCGAGCATTTCGGCCCGCAGCGGCTCGGCGCCCGCTATCGGGTAACCCGCTATTTCCCGCGCACCGAGGCTCGCTTCGACCGCCTGGAGCACTGGTTCGCCGAGCCGGGGAAGGACTTTTGGCTGCTGCACGGGCGCGAAGGCACCCTGCAGATGTTCGGCAAGACCACCGCCGCGCGCATCAGCGACCCGGCGCAGCCGGCGCATACCGCCGCCTGGCTGCTCGAGGAAATGCTCGCGCCCAACGGCGACGACATGTGGTTCCAGTACCGCCAGGAAGCTCACGTCGAGTCGCCCGGCGCCCGCGCCAACCGCTATCTGAGCCAGGTCAGCTATGGCAACCGCACGCCCGCCGAGCGCCTGTTCCTGTGGCAGGGCGATGCGCCCGCGGCGGCGCAGCGCTGGCTGTTTACCCTGGTGTTCGACTATGGCGAGCGCGGCCTGGCCGCCGACACCTGCCCATCCTACGCCCCGAGCGGGCCATGGCTGCCGCGCGCGGACAGCTTTTCCCGCTACGACTACGGGTTCGAGGTTCGCACCCAGCGCCTGTGCCATCAGGTGCTGATGTACCACTGCGCGGTCGACAGTGCGGCAGACGAACCCAGCCTGGTGACCCGCCTGCTCCTGGAATATCGCGCCGACCCGGCAATGAGTCTGCTCACCGCCGCGCAGTCGCTGGCCTACGAGGTCGACGGCAGCCTGTGCAGCCTGCCGCCGCTGGAGTTGGGCTACACGGCGTCGCAACTGCCCGACGACCCGGCGCGTTGGCAGGCGTTGGAGGACTTTCCCAACCTCGACGGCACACGCCCGTTCCACCTGGTTGACCTGTATGGCGAAGGCTTGCCGGGCGTGCTTTATCGCGATGCTGCCAACTGGCAATACCGCCCGCCGGTGCGGGCCCGGCAGCAGACCGAACAGGTCGCCTACGGCCCCGCCGAGGCGCTGCCGCAGGTTCCGTCGTTGCAAGGGCAGCAATTGCAGCTGCTGGACCTGACCGGCAACGGCCAATTGGACTGGATGCTCGCCCAGCCTGGGCTGGCCGGGTTTTTCAGCCTGAGCGCCAAGGGCGCCTGGGGTGATTTTCAGCCGCTTGGCGCGTTGCCGTCGGAGGGGTTCCATCCCCAGGCGCAGTTGGCCCGCCTGGTGGGCAGCGGGCTGGCCGACCTGGCGTTGATCGGGCCGCGCAGCGTGCGGCTGTATGCCAATCAGGGCGGCGTGTTCGCCCCGGCCCTCAGCCTGGCCACCGACAGCGAGGTGACCTTGCCGGTGGCCGGCCAGGACGCCGGGGTGCTGATCGCCTTTGCCGACATGCTCGGCTCCGGCCAGGCGCATCTGGTGCAGATCAGCCACGCCCGGGTGCGTTGCTGGCCGAACCTGGGCCGTGGCCGTTTTGCCGCTCCCGTCGACCTGCGCCTGGACCAGGCCATCGACCGGCAAGGCGTGTTCAATCCTGATCAGCTGTTTCTCGCCGACCTCGATGGCAGCGGTACCAGCGACCTGATCTACGCCCGCCACGACAGCATCAGCCTGTACCGCAACCTGGCCGGCAATGGTTTCGCCGCCCCGGTTCGCCTGGCGCTGCCGCCAGGCTTGCGCTATGACTCGCAGTGCCGGATTACCCTCGCCGACATTGCCGGCACCGGCTGCGTGGAGCTGATCCTGACGGTGCCCGGCGGCGCTCGGCGGCATTGGCGCTACCGTTTCTTCGACACCACCCCACGGCTGTTGAGCCGGGTGGTCAACAATCGCGGCGCGCAGACAACGTTCAGCTACCGCAACTCGACGCAATTCTGGCTGGATGAGAAAGCCGAACACCCCGGCGCAGTGCCTGGCCTGCCACTGGCCATGCCCTTGCTGCACCACAGTACCCTGACCGACGAGGTCACCGGCAATGTCCTGAGCTCGCAGCACAGCTACCGCCAGGGCGTCTATGACGGCCAGCAACGTGAGTTTCGCGGTTTTGCCTACGTCCAGACGCTGGACAGCGGCGAGGGTGCCCAGGCCACAGGCGCCGACCTGACGCCAGCGCCGGCGTTGTTGACGCGCCATTGGTACCATTGCGGGCGCGAGCACGACGAGCGCCAGCTGTATGGCGTGCCCTTCGCCGGCGACGCCCTGGCGCCACGGCTGAACGCTACGCGCCTGGTTCGCTACGACCCCGGCCGCAGCGATGATCAGCCGCTGGCCAACCTCGATCCGCAGAGCCAGTGGTGGCTGTACCGCGCCCTGCGCGGCAGGTTGCTGCGCAGTGAGACCTGGGCGGCCGATCCACAGGCCAGCGCCCCCTACAGCTGCCGTTACCAGCGTCATCAGGTGCGGCTGGTGCAGGCCGGCGCGCAACCGGTGGCGCTGCCAGTCACCCTGGAGAGCGTCGAGCTGGTCTACGAGCAACTGGTGCAGGACCCCGCCGTCAGCCATCGCGTGCTGCTGCAGATGGACGCCTATGGCGTACCCCTGTGGACGGTCGATCTGGCCTACCCGCGGCGCGCAGCCTTCACCCCCTCGCCCTACCCGGACTATCTGCCCGCCGATGCCTGGGCCGGCAGCTACGATGCCCAGCAGCAGACCCTGAGCATCGATGAACGACGGGCGAGCGCCTACCACCTGGACCGCCTCGACTACACCAATACCGCCACGGCCCCGTACTGGGCCCTCGGCCTGCCGGCGCTGCAGCGCAGCAACCGGCTGAGCGCTGTCGGCCTGCCAGCGGCGGGGGTCAGCCATGAGACCCTCAAGGCCGAGGACGGGCTGCTGGCGCCGGCCAGGCCTCGGCACTTGCAAGGGCAGAGCGAAAACCTCTATTCAAGCACGCCCCCGACCTTGCCCGTGCAAGTGCGCGCGGTGCGCACAGCGCTGCTCGACGGGCGCGCCTTGGAGGCCTACCAGGGCGTGGCCGACATGCCGTCGCTACAAGCGGCCAGGCTTGGCTATGCGCCCTGGCAAACGCAACTGAATGTCGACGGCGCCAGCGCCGAGCCGCTGTGGGCGGCGGACGTAGGCTTGAGCGAGTATGCCGGGCCGGCGCATTTCTACCGCAAGACCGCTGAGCAGAGCAGCGCGCTGGCCGGCCGCACAACCCTGTCCTATGACGCCTGCAGCCTGCTGCCGATCAGCCACACCGACGCACTGGGGAACATCGTCAAGACCGTCCCGGACTATCGATTCGGCACCGCGCGAGCGCTCACCGACATCAACGGCAATGTTCACGAAGTTCGCTTCGATGCCCTTGGTCAGGTCATCCAGAGCAGCCACCACGGCAGCGAGGAGGACGGCGTGGCGGTCGGTTTCCGCTCCCTCGACAGCTTGGGGCCGGCGCCCGCAGCGAGCATTGCGGCGGCGATCGCCCAGGCGCTGGACCCCGTGCACGTCCAGCAGACGGCGACGGTGACCCTGACCGACCCCTTCAGCTGGATGGGCCAGGTCGAGCCGGCCGACCTGTCCGCCGACCCGGCGAGCGCTCGGCGCCTGTGGCAGGCGCTGCTGGAGGCGCGCTGCATCACCGCCTCGGGGCACGTTCGCCTGGCTGGGCGAGAGTGGGCCGCCCAGGTGCCCGGCGCTGGCGAGTTGCCGCACGCGGTGGTCGCGCTGCTGGCTTCTCGTGGTGGCGTACCGGTGCACAGCCTGAGCCTGGTGGCGGACCGTTATCCGCAGGCCGGTACTGTGCAGCAGATCCGCATCAGCCTGAGCTACAGCGATGGCTTCGGCCGTCTGTTGCAGCAATGCACCCGCGTGGCGCCGGGCGAGGCCTGGCAGCGCCGCGCCGATGGCGAGCTCGATACCCGCGCGGCGCCGGCCGATCCGCGCTGGGTGGTGTCGGCGCGGGTCGAATATGACAGCAAGGGCCAGGTGGTGCGCCGCTACCAGCCGTTCTTCATCGATGACTGGCGTCCTGTATCCGACCGCGCGCTGCGTGGTCGTGGCCACAGCGACCGCCATCATTACGACCCGCTGGGTCGGGAAACCCACACCGTGACCGCCCTTGGCGACCTGCGTCGGACCCACTACTACCCCTGGTTCGAGGCCCACGAAGACGAAAACGACACCCAGGGCCTCGGCCAGGGAGGTATGCAATGAAATCCCCGACACTGTCCACCGCCACACCGACCCTCAAGGTCTTCGATCCGCGCGGGCGCACCGTGCGCACTTTGCACTACAACCGCTCGCGCCTCGACGCGCCCGCGCAACGGCTGATCAGCCACGTCAGCTACTGCGACGCCAGCCGCGTCACCTGCTGGCGCGACCCGCGCCGCTTCGACGCCTGGACGGCCGACCCCGGCGCTGCGGCCAACCTGACGCAGACCGCCTGCCTGAGCGGCCAGGTGCTGCGGCGTGAGAGTAGCGACAACGGCGAGCGCATCGCCCTGTTCGACGTGCAGGGCCGGCTGGCCTGGAGCCGTGACGGTCGCGGCACCGTGCAGCAGGTCGATTACGACCTGCTGGGCCGACCGTTGTCCCGGCGCACCCAGCCGGGTGACGGCGCGGCGTCGTTCGTCAGCGCCCGCTATGTCTACGGCGACGCTGACCCCGCCACGCCGCAGCCCGAAAGGCACAACCTGCGCGGCGTCTGTGTGCATCAATATGACCAGGCCGGCCAGCTGAGCACCGCCAGTGTCGGCCTGTCCGGCGCCGTGTTGCGCAGCTCGCAGACCTTCCTGCGCAACGCCGAGGGCCCCGTGGACTGGGGCACTGCGCCGAGCCCGGACTCGGCCAGGCTGGAGGCGGTCAGTTACGGCACCTTGACCCAGGTCGACGCCCTGGGTGCGCCGCTGGTGCAGACCGATGCCGGCGGTCACCAGCAGCACTGGGCCTATGATGTCAGCGGACAGCTGCTCGGCCGGCAGTTGCAGCTGGCCGGCCAGGAACAGGCGCAGATCCTGTTCGACCAGGTGGCCTACAACGCGGCCGGGCAAGTGCTGCACGAACGAACTGCGGCGGCCTGCACCACCACCTACGCCTATCAGGCGCAGACCCGACGCCTGCAGGGCATGCGCGTGGTGCGCGAGCACGACCAGGCGCTGCTGCAGTCGCTGGCTTACCGATACGACCCGGTGGGCAATCTCGTCGAGTCTGACGACGCAAGCGTGGCCACCGACCATTTTCGCAATCAGGCGACCAACGCCGTGCGCACGTTCGGCTACGACGCCCTGTCGCAGCTGATCAGCGCCACCGGCCGCGAACAGGCCGGTGCCGGCCCGCAGGACCAGCGTCTGCCGGCCTTGCTGACGCCGATCCCGGGTGACAGCGGGCATTGCGTCAACTACACCCGCCGTTACAGCTACGACGACAGCGGCAACCTGACGAGCCTGGTGCACGTCGGCGCGAGCGCCTATACCCAGGCCATGCTCATCGATCCGCTGTCCAACCGCAGCGTGCGCCAGCCCCAGGGCGCAGCCCAGGTTGGTGTCAGTCGCTGGTTCGACGCCAACGGCAATCTGCAGAGCCTGCAAACCCAGCCCGACACGCAGCAGTCGCTGCTCTGGAACGCCGACGACGGCCTGCAAGCCGTGGTCCTGCTCGATCGGCAAGGCGATCTGCAGCGCAGCGATCGCGAGCTGTACCAGTATCGGGAGGGTGTGCGGGTGCGCAAGCAGACGCGTCGCCTGGTCAACGCCGCCACGGGGTTGTGGTCGGTGGAGGAGGTGCGCTACCTGCCGGGGCTGGAATGGCGCACCTCGTTCCAGGAGAGCCAGGGCGCCAGTGGCATGCTGCAATCTGCCGCCCGGGAAAGCTTGCAGACCCTCGTCTGCCAGGCCGGTCGCAGCGGTGTGCGGGTGCTGCACTGGCTGCTGGGCAAGCCGGCGGGGTTGGCCAACGACGGGCTGCGGTTGAGCCTGGACGACCTGGTCGGCTCGTCGCGCCTGGAGCTTGATGGCCTTGGCCAGACCCTCAGCCGCGAGGAGTACTACCCCTTTGGCGGCACCGCCGTATGGGCAGCGCGCAGCCAGCTGGAGGCCAGCTACAAGACAGTGCGCTATTCGGGCAAGGAGCGTGATGCCACCGGCCTGTACTGCTATGGCTATCGCTACTATGCGCCGTGGCTGTGCCGTTGGATCAGCGCCGACCCGGCGGGGGAGGTCGACGGCCTGAACCTGTACCGCATGGTGCGCAACAACCCCATGACCCTGCTCGACCCTGACGGGCTCACCCCGGTGGATTCACTGGACTGGCTGGACCTGGCCAGCACCGAGCGCCCGGCGCGGTTGGAGTCGGCCATCTATGCCAACCAACCAGAGGTACGCGAGAAGTATCAAGCCTTCAGCGCCAACACCCAGGCCATTCTCAAGGAGACCGAGGACAGCGAGAAGGTGCTCAAGGCTCAGAAGACGCCGGCGCAACGAATCAAGCGCTCGCAAACCATGACGTACACCAATGCCAAGCTGAAGAATTTCGCCGCCCATGCCGGGGTACTCAATGGCGCTACCCAGGCGTACCAGGACGGCTTCGTCAACTTTCCCGGAACTGTCGCCGGCAAGGGGATCTTCGCCGGCATCCAGAGTATCGACCCAGGCCGCTCCAGCCGACTCGGCGCCTACCACCCCGAGACCTTGCTCACTGCCAAGGCCTGGCGGCCATGGATTGACATGGGCTACTACCGGGTTACCGACGAGGATGCCTTCGTCGGCGCCATCAGGCAGCAATATTCGGCCAGCGGAACCGAGCTGCACCCGGTGGTGGAGTCGAGGATCCGTCAACACGTCGCCCGCAACGCCCACGTCCTGCCCAAGGAGGCGGGGGTGGCCGGCCTGCATGCCGAAGTGCAGGCGCTCAACCATGCGCTGTCGCAGCCTCGTGCGCAGGGGGCGGGGACGTCGGCCACCTTGAATAGCTTGTTCATCTACACCCAGCGTCTGGTGGGCCAGGAGAAAGGCGATGACTTCCCGGCCTGTCACAACTGCGCAGGAATCATTTCCGGACTGGAAAATGTCATGACCGGCAAGGTTTCCGGCAATGTCAGGCAAACCCGAAGGCACTCCATCTAGCCAGGGAGTTTCCGTGATGAGTCAGGTCGAGCTGCTGACCGCATTTTCCCTGTCGTGGGGGTATATCGTGATCGCAATCATCGGTGGCGTACTGGGCTACTTGATGCGCAAGCGCAAGGCCCGGCAAAAGATATCGCTGGGGGAAACTGCGCTGCAGGGGGTGGCAGCCGGGTTTGCCGGCGGCCTCATCCTGTTGATCGGCAGGTTGGCGGGCTTGCCGCCCGAGATGTGCGCCGTGCTGGTAGGGCTCTGCGGCTGGCTCGGCGCCGATGCGACGCTGATGCTCCTGCAGACCTACGTCTACGACAAACTGAAACTGAGCAAACCGAGGGGTGAAAAAGAACGCAATTGAAGTGTTCGGCAGGCTTGACGAACGCCAATCGGCAAATGTGGAAAAGAAATTCACGGGCCTGCCAAACTGCGACACTTGGCCGCTGTAATTCATTGTTTTGTCACCTGTTTCACTTGTCCCCCATTACTGTGGGTGTGACTGTGCACAACTTGGGGGTAGTGAGCTGCAGGCCACGGAGGACGCGGTCTGCAGCCAGGTGATTATTTTATGATCAATGCAGTTCAGCCAAGCACGCAGCGCTTTTGTCAACCCATTTATCCACCGGTCGAACGCGCTCATGGGAGCGCTGCCGACCTGTGGATAAGTCTGTGGGAAAGCTTTGGAAACAAAGCGCCAGACCGGTCGCCAAGCGCCTTGGCGCCACACCCGGTGCTTGCTCATGCGGCCCGTGCCGGGCATCCTTTTGAAACGATTCACCTACTGTGAACGCCTGACTGACCTGGAGAACGAGATGACTTCCACTGTGTTTATCACCGGTGCCACTTCCGGATTCGGCGAAGCCTGCGCCCGGCGCTTTGCCGAGGCGGGGTGGTCGTTGATCCTCACCGGCCGCCGTGAGGAGCGTCTGCAAGCGCTGGCCGCCGAGTTGTCGCAGCAGACGGCGGTGCACACCCTGGTGCTCGACGTGCGCGACCGCCAGGCCATGGAGGCCGCCATCGCCGGCCTGCCCCCGCAGTTCGACAAGATAGCGGGCCTGATCAACAACGCCGGGCTGGCCCTGGGCACCGACCCGGCGCCCAAGTGCGACCTGGACGACTGGGACACCATGGTCGACACCAACATCAAGGGCCTGATCTACAGCACCCGCCTGCTGTTGCCGCGGCTGATCGCCCACGGCAAGGGCGCCGGCATCGTCAACCTGGGCTCGGTGGCCGGCAACTATCCCTACCCGGGCAGCCATGTGTACGGCGGCACCAAGGCCTTCGTCGGGCAGTTTTCGCTGAACCTGCGCTGCGACCTGCAAGGCACCGGCGTGCGCGTGACCAACCTGGAACCGGGCATGTGCGAGAGCGAGTTCTCGCTGGTGCGCTTTGGCGGCGACCAGGCCAAGTACGACGCCACCTACGCCGGCGCCGACCCGATTCAGCCGCAGGACATCGCCGAGACCATCTACTGGATCATGACCCAGCCGCCGCACATCAATATCAACAGCCTGGAAATCATGCCAGTTTCGCAAAGCTGGGCCGGGTTTGCGGTAGAGCGCAAGAAATAAGGGCACCTGCCTGTCATTGATGGGCAAAACGGGCTCGGGGGCTTGGCCCCCCTCCCACATCCCGCCGTGCAGCGATCGCCGCAGTTCACAGGGCCAGGTAGCACGTCACCAAATGGTAAGGCGTGGTCGAGGGCATATCGCTGCGGCTGACCTGGCCTGCGGCATCGCGGCATTCGTACCAGCCGCCGGCATGCAGAAACTGCTCGCCGAACACCCGCAATTGCCCGGCGACGTCCGCGCCGGGCCGCAGGGTCAGTGCGCGCAGGTATTCGGCCTGGGCCCAGATCCGCCGGGTAGCGTCACGCACGCGGCCATCGGGTTCCAGCATCGACAACACCGCTCCATCCTCCACCCCGTATTCTTCGGCGAAGGCAAAGCAGCGCGCCACCGACTCGCGCAGCGGGTGCTGGCGCATCAATGCGGACGATTCGAGCAGGTAGAACCACTCGAACTGATGCCCTGGTTCGAACCAGTTATCCACAGCCCCGCAGGGCTTCTCCAGCATCAGCCCGCGAGCAGGTTCGATGAAGTGCTGCTGCATGGCATCGGCCAGGGCCAGCAGTGCGGCCTGGGTCGGGGCGTCGTCGCGCACCGCCAAGGTGGCCAGGAAGGCCTCGGTCAGGTGCATCAAGGGGTTTTGCAGCGGGCCGCCGCCGTTGTCCGACCAGTCCTCGGCCAGGGCCGAGGCATACAGGCCGTCGCTGCCGGCGAACTGTTCGGCCACCACTGCCAGCGCCGCATCGAGCACCGACTCCACCAGTGGCTCGCGGACCGCGTGCCAATAGTGAGCGCAGGCGAAGATGATGAAGGCGTGGGTGTACAGGTCCTTGCTGCGATCCAGCGGTTGGCCCAGGGCGTCGATGCTGTAGAACCAGCCACCGTGCTCGGCGTCATGAAAGTGCCGCTGCAGCGAGCGGAACAACGCCGCCGCGCGCTCGCGGGCGCCGTCCACCTCGATGTGGCGGCTGAACAGGTACAACTGCCGCGCACAGGCCATGGCCCGGTAGCGCTGCGCTGGCAGGGGCCGGTGCGTGGCATCCAGAGCCTCATAGGGCAGGGCCAGTTCGGCGTTCCAGCCCGGGCCCAGCCACAGCGGCACGACGCTGCGCAGGAAGTGCTCGTGGGTGGCGGCGGTAAGGGCGGCAAGGGAGGCTTGATGGGGCATGGGGCAGGCAGTCGTCACAAAGAGGGGCTTTTTGTGGGCGACATGGTAGCAGGTGAGGTGTGTCAGCTGTCAGGCAAACCGCGTAACGGGCCACTGTAGGACCGAGCAAGCTCAGTCCTACCGGAATCGAGGCGACCCGGTTCCCGAGCAGGCTCGGCCTTGCGGATCAGGCCGCGAGCAACCACATTCCGGCCAGGGCCGACAAGGCCCCCGCCACCCGCACCAGCGGCGCTGCGGCCTTGGGCACGAAGCGCACCAGGGCAAAGCCCACGGCATGCAGCGCAGCGGTGGCGGCGACGAAGCCCAGGGCGTAGCCCCATGGGCTGGCCATGTCCGGTAGTTCGAGGCCGTGCGCCACCCCATGGAACAGGGCGAACAGTGCAGTCGCGGCAGTCGCCAGCACCAATGGCGGACGTACCGCCAGGGCCACGGCCAGCCCCAGGGCCAGCACCGAGGCGGCGATCCCGTTCTCCATCGCCGGCAGTTGCAGGCCGGCGAAGCCCAGCACGCCGCCCACCAGCATGGTCACCACGAAGGTGCAGGGCAGCAGCCAGCGCGCAGTGCCTTTCTGCTGCGCGGCCCACAGGCCAACGGCGAGCATTGCCAGCAGGTGGTCGACCCCGGTCAAGGGGTGGGCGATGCCGGCCAGCAGGCCGCTTTCATCATGCCCGGGGTGGGCGAAGGCCAGCGCGGGGGCGAGCAGCAGCGCCAGGCCAGCGAGAGTTTTCTTTGCAGTCATGGGGCTTCCTTATCAGTGGGACGTATCGATCATGAACGGTTCAGGCGGCCGTCAGCAGGCCCTGGCGCTCGATGAAGGCAACGATCTGCTCCAGGCCCTGGCCGGTCTTCTGGTTGCTGAACACGAACGGCCGCTCGCCGCGCATGCGCCGGGTGTCGCCGTCCATCATCTCCAGCGAGGCGCCGACCAGCGGCGCCAGGTCGATCTTGTTGATCACCAGCAAATCCGACTTGCAGATGCCTGGCCCGCCTTTGCGCGGCAGCTTGTCACCGGCGGAGACGTCGATCACGTAGATGGTCAGGTCCGACAGCTCGGGGCTGAAGGTGGCCGAGAGGTTGTCGCCGCCCGATTCCACCAGGATCAGGTCCAGGCCGGGGAAGCGCCGGTTGAGCTGGTCGACCGCCTCGAGGTTGATCGAGGCGTCCTCGCGGATGGCGGTATGCGGGCAGCCGCCGGTTTCCACGCCGATGATGCGCTCCGGCGCCAGGGCTTCGTTGCGCACCAGAAAGTCGGCGTCTTCACGGGTGTAGATGTCGTTGGTCACCACCGCCAGGTTGTAGCGTTCGCGCAGCGCCAGGCACAGCGCCAGGGTCAATGCGGTCTTGCCGGAGCCGACGGGGCCGCCGATGCCGACGCGCAGGGGTTGAGCATTCATGGTTTTCTCCTAGGAACGGAACAGGCGGCTGTACTGCCGTTCGTGGGCCATGCTTGCCAAGGCAAGGCCGAACGGCGCACTGCCGTAATCATCGGGGTCCAGCTGCGCGGCCTGGCGCTCGGCCTGCTGCAGCACCGGCAGCAGTTGGCTGGTCAGGCGCTGGGCGGCTTGCTGGCCCAACGGCAGAGTCTTCATCAGCACCGCCAACTGGTTCTCCAGCCAGCTCCACAGCCAGGCGGCGAGGGCGTCGCCCGGGCTGATCTGCCAAGCCCGTGCAGCCAGGGCCCAGCCCAGCGCCAGGTGCGGCTCGCCGACCTGGTCGAGCAGGTCTCGGGCCGGCCGGTCGAGCTCGGGCAGGCCGAGCAGCAGTTGCTTGAGCGAGTAGCCCATCTGCCGGCTTTCCTGGGCCAGCTCGCGGGTTTCGCGGCTGGCGCGGTGCTCATGGCAACGGGCGAGCAAGGCAGGCCAGTCGGCGTCGGCGGCGGCCTGGCAGTGAGCCAGCAGCAGCGGCGCTTCGAAGCGCGCCAGGTTGAGCAGCAATTGATCACCGATCCAGCCGGCGGCGCTGGCCGCATCGCTGACCAGGCGCTGCTCCACTGCCATTTCCAGGCCCTGGGAATAGCTGTAGCCGCCGATCGGCAACTGCGGGCTGGCCAGGCGCAGCAAGGCCCAGGCCGGGTTCACTTGCGCACGCCGAACTGGTGCAGGCGTGGCGGATAGTTGAAATCCTCGTCGCCGTGCCGGGAATGGTGATGGCCGCCGCCATAGGCGCCATGCTCGGGCTGGAAGGGCGCCTCGATCTGCTCGCTGGTGGCGCCCAACTGGTCGAGCATGGCCTTGAGTACGTAGTCATCGAGCAGGCGCAGCCAGCCGTCGCCGACCTGCAAGGCCACGTGGCGGTTGCCCAGGTGGTAGGCCGCGCGGGTCAGTTCGAAGGCGCTGGCGCAGGTTACGTGCAGCAGGGTCTCGGGGCGGGCACAGACGCGCACGATGCGGCCGTCTTCAGCTTCGAGGAATTCGCCGTCACGCAGCGGCGACTGGCCGCGCTCGAGAAACAGGCCGACGTCTTCGCCACTGGCACTGAAACAGCGCAGGCGGCTTTTGCTGCGGGCGTCGTAGTTGAGATGGATTTCGGCCGACCAGTCAGGTTTTGGCTCGATTCTGCGGTGAATCACCAGCATTTTTGGGCATCCGGAGGCTGTTTGAAGACGCGATGGAGTTTGCAGAGCAAGGGCCTTGCCACATCGGGCAGGCACCGCAAAGCACTGCGCAGACTACCGAAACATCTCGCAACATTGGGCGCGGAAAATGGAAGGGGATGCCGGAAAAATATGGCAGGTGCGCCATTAAGGTGCGCTGACGGATTCGGCGCACCTTAATGGTGATTGAGAGGGTGGGGGCTTAAAAGCGGTAGCCGAGGCCGACCATGTAGACCCACGGGTCGACGTCGACGTCGACCTTGGTGCGGCCGACTCCCAAGGCGGTAGGGCCGTCAACGCTGGCCTTGGTGCCGATGTCGACGTACCACACCGAGGCGTTGAGCAGCAGATGGTCGGTGAGCATGTAGTCCACACCCAGTTGCCCGGCCAGGCCCACCGAGTCCTTGAGCTTGAGGTTGCTGAAGCCTTCCTGCCGACGCGCGCCGCTGAGGTCTTCGCCGTAGAAGAAGGTGTAGTTCAGGCCCACCCCGGCATAGGGTTGCAGGGCCGAGGTCGGCGCCATCGGGTAATACTGCAGCGACAGCGTCGGCGGCAGCTGCTTGACCGTCGCCAGCTTGCCGTCCAGCCCCGGCACGCCGGTGGCGGCGCTGACCCCGTGCACGCCGACGGTGTGCTGGAACGGCGTGGCGGCCAGCAGTTCGACGCCCCAGTGGTCGGCGAACATATAGGCCAGCGCCAGGCCCAGCTGGGTGTCGCTGTCCAGCGTCGCCTTGGTGCCGGCGACCTTGGCGCCATCAAGCTTGAGGTTGCCGCTGTCTTCGTGGGGGGCGGTGGTGGCCGCGCCCGCGCGGATGATGAAATCGCCGGCCTGGTGCGCTTGCGCCAGCGGCGCAAGCAGCGCCAGGCCCAGCGCGCTGGCGCGCAACAGCGGAGTGAAACGAGGGAAGTCAGGCATGGGAACTCCATCTGGCCAAGGTTGAAAATTGGCTTCAGATGGTAGTGAGGCGCCGGCCAGGGCTTTTGACCTGGCTCAATGAAAGCGCGATCAGGGCAGCTCGTAGACGAAGATCTTCTGCGCGGCCATCTGGTAGCCGGCATCGGCCAGCTCGCTGCTGCTGGCCTTGACCTGCATCGACCCTTCGATCCAGTAGGGCTGGTACAGCTCGTCGACCTTCACCCCCAGCTCGCTGGTGACGTGCACGATCTGGTTCGAGGGCGGCGGCGGCACATGAATGCAGGCGCCGTAGTAGGGCACCAGCAGAAAGTCGGTGGTGCGGCCCTGCTCGTTGACCTCCAGCGGCACGATGTAGCCAGGGATGCGCAGCTGCTGGCCGTCCAGCGCCTTGACCACCGGCGCGTTGGGCGCCTGCTGCGGCGCAGGTGGCGCGGCTTCCATCAGCGCCGTGCCCATCTTCGACAGGTCGTGCATGGGCGTCATGACCGGCTTGAGGTGCGGGGCGTCGGGCGGAATCAGCGCGTCCCAGTTGATCTCGCGTGGCTCGGCCGCCCACAACGGAAAACTGGCCAGCAGCAACACCAGACCCCAGACGCGACGCATGGCTCGGCTCCTTACAGGTGAAATCACAGGTGAATCGACAGGCCATCGGCCAGCGACTGGCGGTACGCCCGCCAGGCGGGAATCGCGCCCATCAGCAAGGCAGCGGCGAGAATAAGCCCCAGCAGGCCGCATTCATAGGCCGTTGGCAGCGACAGCGGCAGGTACAGGCCGTAATTGGCCTGCACGTAGCCTTGCGCCGCAGCGATGCCGGCGTACAGCAGGCCGACCCCGACGACCAGGCCAGCGGCGGCCAGAGCCAAGGCTTCGAGAATCAGCAAGCTGGCGATATGCCAAGGCCGCGCACCGACCGAGCGCAGGATCGCCATCTCGCGGCGCCGCTCGTTGAGGCTGGTGAGGATCGCCGTGAGCATGCCGATCAGGCCGGTCAGCACGACAAACACCGAAATCACCATCAGCGCCTGCTCGGCGGTGCCCATCAGGCTCCACAGTTCCTGCAGGGCCACCCCGGGCAGGATCGCCAGCAGCGGCTCGCCGCGAAACTCGTTGATGTCGCGTTGCAGGGCGAAGGTCGAGATCCTGCTGTTCAGGCCCAGCATGAAGGCGGTGATGGCCTTGGGCGTGAGGTCCATGTTGCGCGCCTGGTCGGCGCTGATGCGCTCGGCGCCCCGGGCCGGCACGCCGTTGTGCCAGTCGATGTGGATGGCTTCCATGCCGCCCAGGCTGATGTGCAGGGTGCGGTCCACCGGGGTGCCGGTGCGGGCGAGGATGCCGACCACGGTGAACGGCTTGTCGTCGTGCTTGACCAGGCTGATGGCGGCCACACCGTGGGCCAGGACGATCTGCTCGCCGACCTTGTAATGCAGGGTGTCGGCGACTTCGGCACCGAGTACCACCTCGAAGGGATCGCTGGCGAAGGTGCGGCCCTGGGCCAGTTGCAGGTTCTGATGATGACCGTACTGGTAGTGCTCGAAATAGCTTTCGGTGGTGCCCATGACCCGGTAGCCGCGGTGCGAGTCGCCCAGCGAAACCGGGATGGCCCACTTCACGTGGGGGTCGCTGGCGTAGTGCTCGAAGCTGTCCCAGCGGATGTTGTTGGTGGCATTGCCGATGCGAAACACCGAATACAGCAGCAGGTTCACCGAGCCTGAGCGGGCGCCGACGATCAGGTCGGTGCCGCTGATGGTGCTGGCGAAGCTGGTACGGGCCTCGGTGCGGACCCGCTCGACGGCCAGCAGCAGGCACACCGACAGGGCAATCGACAGGGTGGTGAGCAGGGCGGTGAAGCGGCGGTTGGCCAGGCTGGCCAGGGCGAGACGCAACAAATACATCACAGGTCCTCGGCGGGCAGGGCGGCGCGATTGAGCTCGGCCAGCGACAGCGCGCGGTCGAACAACGGCGCCAGGCCCTGGTCGTGGCTGACGAACAGCAGACTGGCGCCGGCCGCGCGACACTCGTCGAACAGCAGGCGGAGGAAGGCTTCGCGGGTTTCGGTGTCGAGCGCCGAGGTCGGTTCGTCGGCGATCACCAGCTCGGGTTGACCGATCAGCGCACGAGCGGCGGCGACCCGCTGTTGCTGGCCGATGGAGAGAGTACCGGCGCGCCGCTCCAGCAACGCCGGGTCCTTGAGCCCCAGGTGCGCCAGCAGGTGGCGCGCGGCGTGGTCGACACTGCCGTGACGTTGCCGGGCGCGTTGGTGGCGCAGCCTGGAAAAGCGGCAGGGCAGCTCGACGTTTTCGCGCACCGACAGAAACGGCAGCAGGTTGAACTGCTGGAAAATATAGCCAGTGTGGTCCACTCGGAAGCGATCACGGGCCGCCTGGCCGAGTTCGCCCAAGGCCTGGCCGAGCACCTGCACCGAGCCGGCGCCGGGCATCTGCACGCCGCCGAGCAGGCTCAGCAGGGTGGTCTTGCCACTGCCACTGGGCCCCTTGAGAAAAAGCGTTTCTCCGGCCTGCAGGGTGAGCGCGGGGATGTCCAGCAGGGTGGCCTGGCCGGGCCAGGCGAAGCGCAGGTCGCGCAGTTCGATCAATGCCTGATGCATGTTCAGAACGTCAGCGTGGCGGCGGCGGCGCTGGCATCCAGGCCCTGCTGCCCGCTGGGCGCAATCAGCTGCACCTGCACTCGGCGAGTGGCCGGGAAGGTCTTGAACAGCGGTGCGAGGCCGAGCTGGTGCAGGGCCGCCGGATGGCTGCAGGTGAGCTGGTAGTGGGCATGCACTTCACTGTGCTGATGGTCGTCGCCATCGCCGTCGTCGTCCTGCTCGGACGGCATCTGATCGCCAAACAGCGGGCTTTGCAGGGTTTGCGTGGTGACGTGGCAGCCGGCGCCGCTGTCCAGCTGGAACAGCGCCAGAGGTTGTTCCAACTGTTTGCGCATCTGCGCCACCTTGGCCTGGTCTTCGGCGCTGCTGGCCGGGTGCTCGAAGCCCACCAGGTTCATCGCCGGGCTGCGCAGCTCCAGCTCCAGTACCGAGCCGTCGAGAGCGGCGTCGAGCTGGGCGACGCCATGTTCATGGGTGCCGAGGCCGGCGTGCACCTGTTCATCGGCATGCACGGCGACGGCGAACAACGGCAGCAGGGCGAATGGCAGGGCAATCAGCAGGCGAGGCATGAACGGGCTCCAGGGCAGCACGGCAGGAAAGTGTAACGTTATAACAACTTTATTCGGGCGCCGCCATCGGCTCAAGCAAGATTCATCCGCCGGGCGGCGTATGATGCACAGCGCGACTGATCGAGGAATCAAGATGATACGAATCCGAGGCAACATCGGTGAAACGGCGGTCGACCTGACCGTGGAAATGGACGCTGACGACTGGGCGCGCCTGGGCGCGCAGTTGCCGGTGACGGCCGAGCCCGGCCCGGCAGTCCCGGCGGCGCCGCGCAACCAGAACGACGCACTGTGGCAGACCGCCCTGCGCCTGGTGGAGCAGGCTGGGCAGGTCAGCGGGCCGCAGTTGCTCGAACAGCTGGAAGGGCTGGCCGGCAGCACCGCAGCGGGCAAGCGCCTGCTGGTGCGCTTGCGTCACAGCAGCCAGGTGGCGGTGCAGGCCGGCGACCAGGCACCGGTGTATTGCTGGGTGGGTGCCAAACCTGCAATGGACGGCGGGCCGGCCTGATGTTGCCGAGGGCCGAAGATCGCGGGCTCTGCCCGCCCCCACGGGTTATCCGATGGATGTGGAGGGGCTAGTACAACGCCGCAAACAACCGCCGGCGGTAGGTGGTCACCAGTGGGTGATCGTTGCCCAGCAGCTCGAACACCTGCAGCAGGGTCTTGTGCGCCGCGCCCTCGTTGAAGCTGCGGTTGCGCACGAAAAGTTTCAGCAAGCCTTCCAGCGCCGCTTCATATTGCTGGCGCGACAGTTGCTGGATGCTCAGTTGATAAGCCGCCTCGTCGTCGCCGGGGTCTTGGCCCAGGCGGCTCTTGAGTTCGGCCGGGTCGGGCAGGGTGGCCGCCTGGCGCAGGAAGGTCAGCTGCGCCTTGGCGCCCGCCAGGGCGGCCTTGTGCTCGTCACCCTTGACCGCGTCGAGCACGCTCTGCGCCTGGTCGAGCTCGCCGCGCTCGGCCAGGCAGCGGGCGTAGAGGATCAGCGCCGGGGCGTGGGTATTGTCTTCACTGAGCAGCAGCTTGAGGCTGGCCTCGGCTTCGGCGAAGCGACTTTCGTTGAACAGCGCCTGAGCGGCCTCGAACGGGTCGGCTTCGCTCGGCAACGGCGGTTGCACGTGGGGTTCGAGCAAGGCGCGAATGGCTGACTCCGGCTGCGCCCCGGCAAAACCGTCGACCGGCTGGCCATCCTTGAACAGCACCACGGTGGGCAGGCTGCGGATACCGAAGCGGGCGACAATGTCCTGCTCGGCATCGCAGTCGACCTTGGCCAGCAGCAACTCGCCCTGGTACTCCTCGGTGATGCGCGCCAACAGCGGCATCAGCACTTTGCAGGGCGCACACCATTCGGCCCAGAAGTCCACCAGCACCGGTTTGATGAAGGAATTCTGGATCACCGCCTGGTCGAAGTTGAGCGCGGTGGCATCGAAAATGTAGGGGGTTTCTTGACTCATCGCGGTCTCGGCGGCAAAAACGGGAATGGAGGAACTATATCCGTTGGGCTGGGGCGTGGGTAGAAGCGGCTGGCCTCACGGCGCCTTCTCGAACTGCAGGGCGCCCAGCGCCTGGGTGGTTGGCTGGGTAATGCGCTGCGACGGCAGATGCAGGATCAACTGGCCGGACTGCGAGGCGCGGCCACGCAATTCGACACGGGCGTCGGCGGGGAAGGCATCGGGGTTGAAGCGCAGCTGGAACGCCAGCGGTTGATTGTTGCCGGTCCATTTGCCGCTGGCCAGCAGGCGCTGTGGGCGGTTGCGCTCGTCGATCACCAGCAGCGCCAGCTCGACTTCGGCACCGGCCGGGACGCCCATCAAGGTGCCGCTCAGCTCGCGCTGGAAGGCTGGCAGCGGGCCAAGGCCGACGGGGGGCTGCACCGCCTTGACGGGAACCGGTGCCGGGGCGGTGGGCTGGGGTGGGGTACTGCTGCAGGCGCTCAACAGAACCAGGAGGCCGAGGTAAACGAGAGATCTGGACGACATGGATGTATCCGGCAGAATCAAAGTCGTCTGTATACCGCAAAGCCTTTGACTTGTCTTGCCAGTGGGATGCGCTACCATGGCCCTCCCTTTTTTTGTTGCCTGCCACCATGCACTGTCCCTTCTGCGGTGCCAACGACACCAAGGTCATCGATTCGCGACTGGTTGCCGAAGGCGAACAGGTCCGTCGGCGTCGCGAATGCCTGGCCTGTGGTGAGCGTTTCACCACCTTTGAAACCGCCGAGCTGGTGCTGCCGCGCCTGATCAAGCAGGACGGCAGTCGCCAGCCCTTCGACGAAGAAAAACTGCGGGCCGGCATGCAGCGGGCGCTGGAAAAGCGCCCGGTGAGCGTCGAGCGGCTGGAGGCCGCCATGGCCCACATCAAGCACAAGCTGCGCGCCACCGGCGAGCGCGAGGTGAAATCACTGGTGGTGGGCGAGCTGGTGATGGCCGAGCTGCAGCAGCTGGACGAAGTCGCCTACATCCGTTTCGCCTCGGTGTACCGGCGCTTCCAGGACCTCAACGAGTTCCGCGAAGAGCTCGACCGCCTGGCCCGCGAGCCCGGCAAGCCATGAGCAGCCAGGCGCAGATCGACCTGCAGCACATGGCCCGCGCCCTCGAGCTGGCGCGCCAGGGGGTGTACTCCACGCACCCCAACCCGCGGGTCGGCTGCGTGATCGTGCGCGACGGCCAGGTGGTCGGCGAAGGCTGGCATGTGCGCGCCGGCGAGGGTCACGCCGAGGTCCACGCGCTGCGCCAGGCCGCCGAGCAGGCCCGCGGCGCCACCGCCTACGTCACGCTCGAGCCGTGCAGCCATCATGGCCGTACCCCGCCCTGCGCCGACGCGCTGGTCAACGCCGGTGTGGCGCGCGTGGTCGCGGCCATGCAGGACCCCAACCCGCAGGTGGCCGGCAATGGCCTCAGGCGCCTGGCCGCCGCCGGTATCCAGGTGCAGTCCGGCGTGCTTGAACAGGAGGCGCGAGCGCTCAACCCGGGGTTCATCAAGCGCATGGAGCATGGCCTGCCGTTCGTGCGGGTGAAGCTGGCGATGAGCCTGGACGGCCGCACCGCCATGGCCAGCGGCGAAAGCCAGTGGATCACCGGCCCCGCCGCGCGTTCGGCGGTGCAGCGCCTGCGGGCGCGTGCCAGCGTGGTGTTGACCGGCGCCGACAGCGTGCTCGCCGACGGCTCGCGGATGACCGTGCGCGCCAGCGAGCTGGGTCTGAGCGGCGCCACCCTGACCCTGGCCACCGAGCGCACGCCCCTGCGCGTGCTGATCGATGGCCGCCTGCGGGTGCCCTTGAACGCGCCGTTCTTCCAGGCCGGCGCCGCCCTGGTGGTGGGCCTGCAGGCCACGGACGCTGAGCGCTATCGCCAGCAGGGTCACGAATTGCTGGCGGTGCCCGGCGCTGCGGGCCAGGTCGACCTGCGCCAGCTGTTGCAGACCCTCGCCGAGCGAGGCGCCAATGAGGTGCTGGTCGAAGCCGGTGCGCGCCTGGCTGGGGCATTCGCCCAGGCCGGCCTGGTGGACGAATACCAGATCTTCATCGCCGGCAGGTTGCTCGGCTCGTCCGCCCGGCCGCTGCTGGACTGGCCGCTGGCGCACATGAGCGAGGCGCCGGCGCTGAAAATCATCGAAATGCGCGCGGTGGGTGATGACTGGCGGGTGATCGCGATACCCGCACCCGCCGCCGAGCTGCCCACGCCCCGGCCCGTTATCCTATAATTCGGCGCGCCGCGCCGCCCACTTTCCGCTTTGAGGAGTTTCCATGTTCACCGGCATCATCGAATCGATCGGCAGCATCCGCGCCCTCACGCCCAAAGGCGGCGACGTCCGGGTGCACGTGGCCACCGGCAAGCTCGACCTCGGCGACGTCAAGCTCGGCGACAGCATCGCCATCAACGGCGTGTGCCTGACCGCCGTGGAGTTGCCCGGTGACGGTTTCGTCGCCGACGTCAGCCGCGAGACCCTCGACTGCACCGCGTTCCACCAGCTCAAGAGCGGCAGCCGGGTCAACCTGGAAAAGGCCCTGACCCCGACCACCCGGCTGGGTGGCCATCTGGTCAGCGGCCACGTCGATGGCGTCGGCGAGATCGTCTCCCGTGAGGAAAACGCCCGCGCCGTGCAGTTTCGCATTCGCGCGCCCAAGGAGCTGGCCAGATACATCGCCCACAAGGGCTCGATCACTGTCGACGGCACCAGCCTGACGGTCAACGAGGTCGACGGCGCCGAGTTCGAGTTGACCATCATTCCGCACACCCTCAGCGAAACCATCATGGACGACTACCGTCCCGGCCGGCTGGTCAACCTCGAAGTCGACCTGCTGGCCCGCTACCTGGAGCGCCTGTTGCTGGGCGACAAGGCGGCGGTGTCGAGCAAGGGCGGCATCAGCGAAGGCTTTCTGGCCGAAAACGGCTTCCTGAAGTCCTAACTCGTCTTATTGCAGGAGGTGCCGCGTGGCGCTCAGCAGCATCGAAGAACTGGTCGAAGACATCCGCCTCGGCAAGATGGTCATCCTCATGGATGACGAAGATCGCGAGAACGAAGGCGATATCATCATGGCGGCCGAGTGCTGCCAGGCCGAGCACATCAACTTCATGGCGCGCCATGCCCGTGGCTTGATCTGCATGCCGATGACCCGCGAGCGTTGCGAGGCCCTCAAACTGCCTTTGATGGCGCCGCGCAACGGCTCGGGGTTCGGCACCAAGTTCACCGTGTCGATCGAGGCCGCCGAGGGCGTGACCACCGGCATCTCCGCCGCCGACCGCGCGCGGACCGTGCAGGCCGCTGCGGCCCGCGATGCCAGGCCCGAAGACATCGTCAGCCCCGGCCACATCTTTCCGTTGATGGCTCAACCGGGTGGCACCCTGGCCCGCGCCGGCCACACCGAGGCGGCGTGCGACCTGGCGCGCATGGCCGGCTTCGAGCCGAGCGGGGTGATCTGCGAGGTGATGAACGACGACGGCACCATGTCGCGCCGCGCCGAGCTCGAGGCCTTCGCCGCCGAGCACGGCATCAGGATGGGCACCATCGCCGACCTGATCCACTACCGCATGATCCATGAGCGTACCGTTCAGCGGATTGCCGAGCAGCCGCTGGACAGCGAGCTGGGCCAGTTCAATCTGGTCACCTACCGCGACTCGGTGGAGGGCGACGTGCACCTGGCCCTGACCCTGGGCACCGTCTGCGCCGACCAACCGACGCTGGTGCGGGTGCACAACATGGACCCGCTGCGCGATCTGCTGATGGTCAAGCAGCCCGGGCGCTGGAGCCTGCGGGCGGCGATGAGCGAAGTGGCCGAGGCCGGCAGCGGCGTGGTTCTGCTGCTTGGCCACCCATTGGATGGCGACGTGCTGCTGGCGCATATCCGCGAGACCGCCGAGCACCTGCCGGCGAAGATTCCGACGACTTACAGCATCGTCGGCGCCGGTTCGCAGATCCTGCGCGACCTGGGTGTGCGTAAAATGCGCCTGATGAGCTCGCCAATGAAGTTCAACGCGATATCCGGATTCGATCTGGAAGTTGTAGAATACGTGCCCTCCGAATAAACACTGCAATGGGGTCGCCGGAACCAGCGCTGGACGCTATGGTTTTCTGACGGCCCCGCCGTGTTTTTCGTGACCCAATGACTCCCACAGGCTGCGCGACAGCGCCCTGGCTCTTTAAGACGAGACTCACCCGAATGACCCTGAAGACCATCGAAGGTACCTTCATTGCCCCCAAGGGCCGCTATGCCCTGGTGGTTGGCCGCTTCAACAGCTTCGTCGTCGAAAGCCTGGTAAGCGGTGCCGTTGATGCCCTGGTTCGCCATGGCGTGAGCGAGAACGACATCGTGATCATCCGCGCCCCGGGCGCCTTCGAAATTCCGCTGGTGGCGCAGAAGGTCGCCCAGCAAAGCGAGTACTCGGCCATCATCGCCCTGGGCGCGGTCATTCGCGGCGGCACGCCACACTTCGAATACGTCGCGGGCGAATGCACCAAGGGCCTGTCCCAGGTGTCCATGGAGTTCGGCGTTCCGGTGGCCTTCGGCGTGTTGACCGTCGACTCCATCGAGCAGGCTATCGAGCGTTCCGGCACCAAGGCCGGCAACAAGGGCGCCGAAGCAGCCCTGTCCGCCCTGGAAATGGTCAGCCTGCTCGCGCAGTTGGAGGCCAAGTGATTTCCGACGACAGCGATCGCTTCAACCCGCGTGAAGCCAAAGACCCTGAAGCCGCCAAGGGCAAGAGTGCCAAGCGCCGTGAAGCGCGCAAGCTGGCGACCCAGGCCCTGTACCAATGGCACATGGCCGGCCATTCGCTGAACGAAATCGAAGCGCAGTTTCGCGTCGACAACGACTTCAGCGACATCGACGGCGCCTATTTCCGCGAGATCCTCCACGGGGTTCCGGCCAACCGCGGCGAAATCGACGCGGCCCTGGCGCCGTGCCTGGACCTCACCCTCGAAGAGCTCGACCCGGTGGAGCTGGCGGTGTTGCGCCTGTCCACCTGGGAGCTGCTCAAGCGCGTCGACGTGCCTTACCGGGTGGTCATCAACGAAGGCATCGAGCTGGCCAAGGTGTTCGGCTCGACGGACGGCCACAAGTTCGTCAACGGCGTCCTCGACAAGCTCGCACCCAGCGTGCGTGCCGCTGAAGTCAAAGCCCACAAGCGCTGACCGGCGTCCTGCGCATGGGTGAGTTCGAGCTGATCCGCCACTACTTCGCTGGCGCGCCCTGTGCGCGTGCCGGAGGTGCGGTGGCGCTGGGCATCGGCGACGATTGTGCGCTGCTGGCGCCAACGCCCGGCCAGCAATTGGCCGTGTCCACCGATACCCTGGTCGCCGGCGGGCACTTTCCCCACGGCGCCGACCCTTTCCTGCTCGGCCAGCGCACCCTCGCGGTGGCGGCCAGCGACCTGGCGGCCATGGGCGCCGAACCGCTTGGCTTCACCCTGGCCTTGACCCTTCCCGATACCGACCCGCATTGGCTGCAAGGCTTCAGTGAAGGCCTGAACCACATGGCCGAGCACTGCCGGCTGCGCCTGATCGGCGGCGATACCACCCGTGGGACCTTGACCTTGACGGTCACGGTGTTCGGCAGCGTGCCGGCCGGCCAGGCCCTGACCCGGGCCGGCGCCCAGGTAGGTGATCTGCTGTGCGTGGGGGGCGTGCTGGGCCAGGCTGCGGGCGCGCTGCCGCTGGTGCTGGGCCAGCGTGAGGCGCCGGCGGCGATCGCCGAGCCGCTGCTGGCCCACTACTGGTCACCGTCGCCGCAGTTTGCCCTCGGCCTGGCCCTGCGCGGCCGCGCCACGGCGGCGCTGGACATCTCCGACGGCCTGCTCGCCGACTGCGGGCATATCGCGGCGGCGTCCGGCTGCGCCCTGCAAGTGGAACGATCGGCGCTGCCCCTGTCCAACGCTCTGTTGGCCCTGCTCGGTGACGACGCTGCGCGCACCGCTGCCTTGAGCGGTGGCGACGATTATGTACTGGCTTTTACCCTGCCTGCCGAGCATCTGCCGTACATTGTCGGCCAGGGCCTGGCGGTGCATGTCGTTGGCCGTGTGGTGGCCGGCAGCGGCGTGTCGGTGCTGGACGCGAACGGCCGGGACATCACCCCGGCCATTCGCGGTTATCAACATTTTCGGGAGTCACCGTGACAGACCATCCCAAGCAGGTTCCGGGCGAATTCGTGCCGCCGTCGGTGTGGCGCAATCCCTGGCATTTCCTCGCGTTCGGCTTCGGCTCCGGGACCTTGCCCAAGGCGCCGGGTACCTGGGGCTCGCTGGTGGCCATACCGTTCATTCCGTTGTGGCAGATGCTGCCCGACTGGGGCTACTGGTTGATGCTGGGGGTGACCATGCTGTTCGGCTTCTGGCTGTGCGGCAAGGTGGCCACCGACCTGCGTGTGCACGACCATGAAGGCATCGTCTGGGACGAGATGGTCGGCATGTGGATCACCCTGTGGCTGGTGCCCACTGGCTGGTACTGGATCGCCGCCGGTTTCCTGATGTTTCGTTTCTTCGATATTCTCAAGCCGTGGCCGATCCGCTGGATTGACCGGCACGTGCACGGTGGTGTGGGGATCATGCTCGACGACGTGCTGGCCGGGGTCTTCGCCTGGTTTGGCATGCAATTGCTGGTGTGGCTGGTACACACCTGGTGGGGCTGAGCGAGCGGTTCGACCTAGGGAGTGGGTAATGGCGCGATGGTTGAGGTGGTTGTGCATCGTTCTGCTGGCCAGCACTGCGGCCCGGGCCGATGATCGTTTCGCGCCGCCGGCGCAGATCAACCTGGCCAGCGACCAGTGGCTGGAGTACACCAACGCCGATGGCACCGGGCTGGGCTGGGACCTGCTGCGCAAGGTATTCGAGCCGGCCGGGGTCAGTGTGCGCTTTCGCATCGTGCCGTATTCGCGCTCGGTCGGGCTGGTGCAGCGCGGCGAGGCGGACGCCTGGGTCGGCTCCTACAAGGACGAGGCGCAGGCCCTGTACCCGCGCTGGAACTACGACACCGATCACATCTATGCGCTGGGCCTGATCGGCCACCCGCGCCCCAGCGTCGCCACCATCGGCAGCCAGCGCCTGACCTGGGTGCGCGGCTATGACTTCCAGAAGTACCTGCCCAACGTCCAGCACTTCAACGAAGTGCAGCGGCGCAGCGGCATCCTGGCGATGCTGCAGCATGACCGCGCCGACTATTACATCGACTCGCTGAACGAGATCAACTTCATCCTCAAGGCCGCTGCCGACCCGGGCATCTATCACACCACGCCGCTGGTCGATCTGCCCATGTACCTGGGCTTTGCCGACAACCCGCGTGGGCGCGCTTTGCTGCGCCTGTACGACCAGCGCATGGACGAGCTGGTCGCCAACGGCCAGCTGCGGGAAATATTCCAGCGCTGGAAGCAGCCGTACCCGTTCGACAGCGGCAAGCCGAGCAGCACGCCATTGATTAACATCCCGTAATCAATTTCATCGATCTATATGTTCGCTAATTCGGAATAAGCGTCTATAGCCAGCTCGGGTACAATGCCGGTCCTTACCGAGACTCTTATTGATCAGGAGCACAAAGTGCCCGTCGTTTTTGTCGCTGCCTCCAAACTGCCCACTCCGTTCGCGGAGTTCACCATGCACGGTTTCCTCGATGAGGCCACCGGCCGCGAGCACGTCGTGCTGAGCCTGGGCGACGTCGCCGACGGCCAGCCGGTGCTGGGCCGTCTGCACTCCGAGTGCCTGACCGGCGATGCGTTGTTCAGCCAGCGCTGTGATTGCGGCTCGCAACTGGAAGCGGCCCTGCGCGCCATTGCCGAAGCCGGCCGTGGCGTGCTGCTGTACCTGCGTCAGGAGGGCCGTGGCATCGGCCTGCTGAACAAGATCCGCGCCTACGAGTTGCAGGATGGCGGCGCCGACACCGTCGAAGCCAATGAGCGCCTGGGCTTCGCCGCCGACCAACGCGACTACGGCATGTGCCAGCCGATGCTCGAGCACCTGGGCGTCAAGGCACTGCGCCTTATGACCAACAACCCGCGCAAGGTCAAGGCGCTGGCGGGCATGGACATCACCGTGACCGAGCGGGTGCCGCTGCACACCGGCCACAACCCGCACAACAAGCATTACCTGGCGACCAAGGCCGGCAAGCTCGGGCACATGATGGGCAACGAGCACCAGGGCGAAATCGTCCTCACGCGGATCGACCGCGGGTGACTCGGGCGCAGGTCAAGGCCCGCCTGGCCAGTGCCTGGTGGCAACAGCTGGGGCTGACCCTGGCGCCGTTGTTCGTGATGAGTTGGGCATTTGGCCAGATGGAACCGGTGATGCCGGTGCTGGCCTTGCCGCTGTTCATGGCCGGCATCGCTGGAGTCTTCCTCAGCGTGCCGCGCCTGGGCCTGTTCCGCCGCGCCCTGCACGCCACCGAGAATGCCCTCGGCACGCCCAACGAGCCGGCTGCCTGGGTAGGGCTGGCGCGAATCAGAAGGTTTGGTTTCCTGCTGGCCGGCATCCCGGCCTGGGTCGCGGCGCTGGATGTAGCCTTTGGCCTGGAGCCGTTGCCGCAGTGCATCCTGGCGGTGATGAGCGTGGGGCTGCTGTGCCTTTACCGGATACCGGGGAAGATGGGCACCAGCGTTTGAATAGCGGCCTGACGGCCTGCCACATTCAACCTGGGAGGGGGCAGAGCCCCCGAGAGGCCGCCAGGCCAGTCTGGCTTTTCAACCTCGCAACAAAGCCAGCCGCCGCAATACCGCCGCTTCGATTCCCGCCGCATCCAGCCCGCACTCGGCCAGCATCTGCGCCGGCTTGGCGTGTTCTACATAGATGTCCGGCAAGCCCAGGTGCAGCACCGGCTTGAGCAGGTTTTCGCGGGCCAGGAACTCGCTGACGGCAGCGCCCGCACCGCCCATGATGGCGTTTTCTTCGACGGTTACCAGCAGCTCGTGGCTGCCGGCGATCTCGCGCACCAGCGCTTCATCGAGCGGCTTGACGAAGCGCATGTCGACCACCGTGGCGTCGAGCTTCTCGGCCACTTTGAGGGCTTCGGACAGCTGCACGCCGAACACCAGCAGGGCGGTCTTGCTGCCCTGGCGACGGAGCACGCCCTTGCCGATCTCGATCGGCTCCAGGCTGTCCTCGATCAGGGCATTGGGCCCCGTGCCACGGGGATAGCGCACGGCCGCAGGGCCGGGAAAATGGTGACCGGTGCTGAGCATGCGGCGCAGTTCGTTTTCGTCGCTTGGCGTCATCACCAGCATGCCGGGAATGCAGCGCAGGTAGGACAGGTCGAAGCTGCCGGCGTGGGTCGGGCCGTCTTCACCCACCAGGCCGGCGCGGTCGATGGCGAACAGCACGTCGAGGTTCTGCACCGCCACGTCATGAATCAGCTGGTCGTAGCCGCGTTGCAGAAAGGTCGAGTAGATCGCTACCACCGGCTTGGCGCCTTCACAGGCCATGCCTGCGGCCAGGGTCACGGCGTGCTGCTCGGCGATCGCCACGTCGAAGTAGCGCTCGGGGAAACGTTCGCTGAAAGCTACCAGGTCCGAGCCTTCCTTCATGGCAGGGGTGATGCCCACCAGGCGCGAGTCGGCCTCGGCCATGTCGCACAGCCACTGGCCGAACACCGCCGAGTACTTCGGGCCGCCGACTTTCTTCGGCGCAGCGGCCGGGGCATCGAGCGGTTCCAGCTTGGTGATGGCGTGGTAGCCAATCGGGTCGACCTCGGCGGGCTCGAAACCTTTGCCCTTCTTGGTCACCACGTGCAGGAACTGCGGGCCCTTGAGGTCACGCATGTTGCGCAGGGTGGCGACCAGGGTCGGCAGGTCGTGACCGTCGATCGGGCCGATGTAGTTCCAGCCCAGTTCCTCGAACAGCGTGCCGGGCACCAGCATGCCCTTGGCGTACTCCTCGGTGCGCCGGGCGATTTCCCAGGCGCCGGGCAGGCGCGACAGCACTTTCTTGCTGCCTTCGCGCATGCTCGCGTAGGTGCGGCTGGAAAGGATCTTGGCCAGATAGTTGGACAGCCCGCCGACGTTGCGGGAAATCGACATGTCGTTGTCGTTGAGGATCACCAGCATGTCGGCGTTGACTTCCGGCGCGTGGTTCAACGCCTCGAACGCCATGCCGGCGGTGAGCGCGCCGTCGCCGATCACGGCAATCGACTTGCGCCCGCTGTTCTGCAGGCGTGCGGCGATGGCCATGCCCAGGGCGGCGCTGATCGAAGTGCTGGAATGACCGACGCCGAAGGTGTCGTACTCGCTCTCGGCGCGGCGCGGGAAGGCCGCCACCCCGTCCTTCTGGCGCAAGGTTTCCATGCGCGCGCGCCGGCCGGTGAGGATCTTGTGCGGATACGCCTGATGGCCCACGTCCCACACCAGGCGATCGTCGGGTGTGTCGAAGACATAGTGCAGGGCAATGGTCAATTCGATCACGCCGAGCCCGGCACCGAAGTGCCCGCCGGTCTGGCCGACTGTATAGAGCAGCTCCTGGCGCAACTCGTCGGCCAGCGGCTCGAGCTCCGCCTCGCCCAGCCGACGCAGGCCGGCAGGGGTATCGGCGCTGTCGAGCAGGGGCGTCAGCGGGCGTTCGCGGGGAATCTCATGAAACGTCGTGGGCATCAGGCGAATCGTTATAAATTATGAGGACGCGGCAGTTTACATCATGCAACGTCACTCGGGCAGGTCGAATCAGCTGCGCCTCTCGACGATGAAACGCGCCAGCTCGCGCAGTGGTTCGGCGGCTGCGTCGAAAGGTCGCAAGGCGTGCAGGGCTTGATCGCGCAATTCCAGGGCATAGGCCTTGGCGGCTTCCAGGCCCAGCAGCGCGGGGTAGGTCGGTTTGTCGCGAGCGATGTCGGCGCCCTGACGCTTGCCCAGGGTGGCGGTGTCGCTTTCGACGTCAAGAATATCGTCCTGCACCTGGAATGCCAGACCGACGGCCTGCGCGTAGGTCTGCAAGGATTTGAGTTCGTCCTTCTCGGCGTGGCCGCTGGCCAGGGCGCCCAGGCGCACGCTGGCTTCGATCAGCGCGCCGGTCTTGTGCCGATGCATGCGCTCCAGCGCCTGCTGGTCGAGCTTGCGGCCTACCGACTCGAGGTCGATGGCCTGGCCGCCGACCATGCCCGCCGGCCCGGCGGCGCTGGCCAGGGTCTGCACCATGCCGAGCAATACCTGGGGCTCCTGCGGGCTCAGGCGCGGATCGACCAGGGCGCTGAACGCCAGGCTCTGCAGGCCATCGCCGGCGAGAATGGCGCAGGCTTCGTCGAACGCCTTGTGGGTGGTCGGCTGGCCGCGGCGCAAGTCGTCGTCATCCATGGCCGGCAAGTCGTCGTGCACCAGCGAGTAGGCGTGAATCAGCTCCACGGCGCAGGCAGCGCCGTTCGCCTTGTCGGCCGAGATGCCCAGTGCCTCGCAGGCCGCGTAGACCAGCAGCGGGCGCACCCGCTTGCCACCGTTCATCACGCTGTAACGCATGGCCTGATAGAGACGCGCCAGCTCCGGGGAGGGCGCATTGAGCAGGCTGTCGAGCGCGGCATCGACGCGCTTCTGGCAGGTGGCCTGGTAGGCTGCGATCATTCGGGTCGTTCCATCTCGATGTCGCCCTCGAAGGGCTCTTCGGCCAGTTCACCGTCACGTTCCAGCAGCACCTGCACCTTCTGTTCGGCCTGGGCCAGCGCGCTTTGGCAGTCACGGGTCAGGCGGATGCCCTGCTCGAAGGCGGTCAGCGAATCTTCCAGTGACAGTTCACCATTCTCCAGACGCTCCACCAGCGTTTGCAGGTCGGCGAGCGACTGCTCGAAATCCAGGGAAGCTTTTTTCCGGGCCATGGTGGCTATTCTCGACAGGAGTTGAAACCGCGCGACACTAGCAGAGCCAGGCCAGCGGGGCAAATCAGGCTGGTTCGTGGCTGCTGTGGGGAGCGGCTATCAATTTGCCCAGGGCACTGTCGAACTGGCGCAGGGCGTTTTCCTGCACGGCCTTCTGTTGCGTGATGTCGTCGGCGACCTGGCTGATGCGCCGGGTCGGCAGCCAGAGGGTCGACAGCGAGCGGGCGTCGCTGCCTTCGGCCTTGCCGATATAGTTGAAGTGGGCGTCGTAGAACTCGGCGCGTATGCTCGCCGTGACATCGGCGCTGCGCTCGCTGACCAGGTGGCTGCGGGTGTCGAGCATGACGATCACGTCCGGCCGGGCGGCCTTCAGGGTGTCGAGGCTGTCGTAGAATTTGACCGTGGCGAAATAGCGGCTCAGCGAGGCGGCCAGCCAGTTCACCGCCAGGCGCGGGTCCGAGCTGTCGGCGTAGGCCTGCTGGATGGTCGGGTCGAGCACCTGGCTGCCGACGCCGCGCTGCGCGGCGGTGTGGTAGGCCTTGAGGTACGCCAGGTTCATCTGCGTGTCTTCGGTGAAGATCACGCCCACGGTCTGCGAGTGCTTGAACAGGGGCGCCGCCCAGGCGCCGCCCGAGGCCAGGGCCAGGGTGAAGAACCAGGTCAGCAAGGTGGGGATGGCGTATTTCATGTCTCTGCTCCGTGAGCGGTGTGGCATGGGTTCATCCTGAACGGGAAGGGCGCAATGCAGAACTTGAACGTCTCGATGGTGGATATCGCCGGCATTGATGGCGACTGTCAGCATTGGAGCAACATCATCCGACCACCGGCCTTGAGAATACCGCTGCATCTCTATACTGTACAAAAAAACAGTGTAACCGAGCGCCTCCATGCAGCTGATCGAAAAGTTGAGCATCCTCGCCGACGCCGCCAAGTACGACGCTTCCTGCGCCAGCAGCGGCGCGCCCAAGCGCAGCTCCCAGGGCCAGCAAGGCATCGGCTCGACCAATGGCATGGGCATCTGCCACAGCTATACCCCGGACGGGCGCTGTGTCTCTCTGCTCAAGGTGCTGCTCACCAACTTCTGCCTGTATGACTGCCAGTACTGCGTCAACCGTCGCTCCAGCGACGTGCCGCGCGCCCGCTTCAGCCCTGAAGAAGTGGTGCGCCTGACCCTGGACTTCTACCGGCGCAATTGCGTCAGTGGCCTGTTTCTCAGCTCCGGCATCATCCGCTCGGCCGACTACACCATGGAGCAGCTCAACCGGGTGGCGCGCCTGCTGCGCGAGGAACACCAGTTTCGCGGCTACATTCACCTCAAGACCATTCCCGAGGCCGACCCGCTGCTGATCGAGGAGGCCGGGCGCTACGCCGATCGCCTGAGTGTCAATATCGAGTTGCCGACCGACCTGAGCCTGCAGACCCTGGCCCCGGAAAAGAACGTCAAATCGATCAAGCAGGCCATGCAGACCATCTATACCGGCCAGCGCACCGTCGAGAACGAACCGCGCGCGCCGCGCTTCACGCCGGCCGGGCAAAGCACGCAGATGATCGTCGGCGCCGACGCCACCGACGACAGCGTCATCCTCCACAGCGCCCAGTCGCTGTACGGCGATTTCAAGCTCAAGCGTGTCTATTATTCAGCGTTCAGCCCTATCCCCGACAGCCCCAAAAGCGTGCCGCTCGCGGCGCCCCCGCTGATGCGCGAACACCGGCTGTACCAGGCCGATTTCCTTTTGCGCAGCTACGGTTACAGCGCCGGCGAGCTGCTAGATGGCCCTGGCAACCTCGCGCTGGACATCGACCCCAAATTGGCCTGGGCACTGGACAACCGCGACGTCTTCCCGCTGGACCTCAACCGCGCCGAGCCGGCACTGATCGCGCGCATCCCCGGCATCGGCATTCGCACCACCAAGCGTCTGGTCGAGTTGCGCCGCGAGCGGCGCATCCGTTTCGACGACCTGACGCGCCTGCGCTGCGTGCTGGCCAAGGCCAAGCCGTTCTTCATCACCAGCGACTACCACCCGCACCAGGCCGAAACCACCAGCGTGCTGCTGCGCGAACAGCTGCGCGAGCGCCCGCAACCTCAGCAGTTGGGGTTGTGGGGATGATCTGCCTGGACTGCGACGAGCTGTTCGCCACCTGGCGCCAGCAGGCACGCTGGCTGCTCAGCCATCAGGTCGACCCTAGCAGGGTGAGTTGGAGCGGGCTGCGCTCGACGGACCTGTTTGGCAGCGACGAGCAGCTCCCCGAGCAGCTCGGGCCATTCCAGGCGCGCATTCCGGCGCAACTGGTCGAGCTGCTCGAACAAGCTGGGCGCTATCTGGTCGCCGAGCAAAGCGGCGAACAGCGCTGGAGCCTGCTGTACGAGGTGCTCTGGCGGGTCTGCCACGGCGACCGGACCGCCATGCTGGCCGGCGACCGGCTGGGCAGTGAGTTGCATCGGCGCATCAAGCAGGTCAGCCGCGAAGCCCATCACCTGCACGCCTTTTTGCGGTTCGTGGCGTTGCCAGGGGCGTCAGCGGCGCTCAACCAGCCGGAGTTCGTCGCCTGGCATGAGCCGGCCCACGACATCCTCGCCAGCGCCAGCCGCCATTTCATCGGCCGCATGGGGCAGCACCGCTGGCTGATCGCCACGCCGCGCGACGGCGTCTACTATGATGGCGAGCAACTGATCCACGAGCGTCGCTGCCCGCTCGAGTGGCAGCAGATGGCCCAAGGCGTGGACGACCCCCATGGCGACTTGTGGCTGGCCTACTACAGTCATATCTTCAACCCGGCGCGGCTCAATCCCAAGGTGATGCAGGGGCATCTGCCGGCCCGCTTCTGGAAGAACCTGCCGGAAGGGCCGTTGATTCCGGCGCTGATCACCCAGGCGCGGACCGGCAAGCAGCGTGATGGCCAGGCCAGCGAGGTCGCGGCCATGCGCGGCAAGCGGATCAAGGCCAGCCGGTAGCCGCGCTCAAGGAGTGTTCATGACCACCTTGCTCGACGTACAACTGGCACGCCTGCTGTTCCCCCTGATGGTCGAGATTGCCGGCGGCAAGACTCCGCGTTCCACCCAGCAATTCCTGCACCTGGCGCAGACCCGCTATCTGGACGACCGTCGAGTCGGGCAACTGATCCCCTTGCGCCTGGGCCGCGTGCTGGCGGTCATTCGCCTGTTCACCGAGCGCAATGGCTTGCCCGACCTGACTCGCACGGTACTGGCGCCGCGTCAGCAGCAAGCGGCCCTCCTCGAACATCAGGGTGGCGATTGCTTCGGGTTCGACTGGGCCGAGTTCACCACCGACTTCAACCTGTACGGCGCAGCGGCCGAGCGGGCGCTGACCCCCAGGCACCGGCTCAGCCGCGAGACCGCGACCCGGTTGATGTCCGAGTATTACTTCGAGCACCGCGAGGAATATGCCCAGGTCATGCGCCAGTTGCGCGAGGTGGTGATCGACAATCTGGTCAACGGCATGGGAGTGGCGCAAGCGTTCGAGGTGGAGCGGCGGCTGTATGACCAGCCGGCGATCCTCTAGCGAATGCGGCGCCCGCCGCCAGGCCAGCGCACCAGGCCAAGGCCGTAGCCAGTGGCAGGGCGCGCCGCTATCCTTGCGCCCATGAACAAGCTCATCACCATCGCCGCCGCCCTGCTTCTCGATGCCCAAGGCCGTACTCTGCTGGTGCGCAAGCGCGGCACTGCGTTCTTCATGCAACCCGGTGGCAAGATCGATGCGGGTGAACAACCGGTGCAGGCGCTTATCCGCGAGTTGCGAGAGGAGCTAGGCCTGCAGATCGCGCCCGAGCAGGCGCAGTATCTGGGCAGCCGTACCGCCGAAGCGGCCAACGAGCCGGGCCATGAAGTGCACTGCGCACTGTTTCGGGTCACCACGACGGCCCAGGTGCAGGCCGCGGCCGAGATCGAACAGGCGTTGTGGGTCGACAACCGCACCAGCGCCGCACTGCAACTGGCGCCGCTGACACGGGACTGGGTGCTGCCTGCTTTCTTCAACTGAGCAAGGCCGCGCGAAGCTGCGGCGGCTTTTGCAAGCTCTGGTGCGGCTCTTGCAGAACAGTGATCTCTAGGGAGCCAGCCAAGGTCACTGCATGCGTATTCTGGTCGTCAACGTCAACACTACCGAATCCATTACCGCCAGCATCGCCGAGCAAGCGCGCAGCGTTGCCGCCCCGGGTACCGAAATCATCGGCTTGACCCCGCGTTTCGGCGCCGAATCGGTGGAGGGCAATTTCGAAAGCTATCTGGCCGCCCTCGGCGTGATGGACTGCGTGATGGCCTACGACAGACCTTTCGACGCGGTGATCCAGGCCGGCTACGGCGAGCACGGTCGTGAAGGCCTGCAGGAGCTGCTCGAGGTGCCCGTGGTCGACATCACCGAAGCCGCCGCCAGCCTGGCCATGCTGCTGGGCCATGCCTACTCGGTGGTCACCACCCTGGACCGCACCGTGCCCCTGATCGAAGATCGCCTGCGCCTGGCCGGCCTGTTCCAGCGCTGCGCCTCGGTGCGCGCCAGCGGCCTGGCCGTGCTGGAGCTCGAAGCCGACCCCGCCCGCGCCGTGCAAGCCATCGTCACCCAGGCCGACATCGCCGTGCGCGACGACAAGGCCGAAGTGATCTGCCTGGGCTGCGGCGGCATGGCCGGGCTGGACCAGCTGATTCGCGAGCGCACCGGGGTGCCGGTGGTGGATGGGGTGACGGCGGCAGTGACCCTGGCCGAGTCCCTGGTGCGACTCGGCTTGCGCACCTCCAAGGTGCGCACCTACGCCAAGCCCAGAGAGAAGAGGGTGACGGGGTGGCCGTTTGCATTTGGGCGGGTGAGGTAAGCGGATGGAAGGCTCTGCTGAGTGGGCTAATGCTTTTATGGCGCCGGTGCAGTACGCGCCCAATGACGGCTAGCTGCGGTTGCCAATTTGTAACGATAGCTCATCCTGCCTTGCCGCCGCGCGGCCCTGAGGCTACCCTCAGCGCGCCGTTAACTGTAGCGGCTCGGACTTGGCGGTCCGAACAACAGATGCACCTGCGCTGGATGTCTCCGTGCCCCTTTTGAAGGGGTGCGGCGCTCTGTTATGGCGGGTTGCGCAGGGACTTCCCACGAAGTGCCGGTTTCTGTTGCCGGTCCGCCAACCTTGCGTAATCCGTCACCCTGTTCTGCTTGGCGGCAGGCAGCGGTGAATCGCCACCCAACAGGAACTTCATCATGCACACGTCGCTCCCTCCTTGTACGCCCGGACGCACCTCATTCAGCCCCTGCGGTCCGTTGGCCATGCCCCTTTTACGGGTCAATCCCGACGTCCCTTGCAGGGATGCGCTGGCACATGTTGCGAATCTGCAGCGGATTGCTACGCAGCTGATGACCGAATCGGCGATGGGTGATGGTGAGGCCTGTCTGGCCTGGGCCGCTGTCTATCTGGGAGAGATGGCACAAGCCATCGTAGAGGATCTGTCTACTCCGCCGTCGCAGAATAGCGATTGACGCCTACTTCCTCACGTAGCTCTTGGCCCCGCCCGGAGTCAGGCAATAGACGCCACCGCGCGGGCCGGTACAGAACCTGTTGGCGCTGCATCCACACTCGCTCGCAGCTGGCGTAGGCTGCGGCCGGGGTAGTGTGCTCTGACTATCCACCACGGCAGACCGACCCGTGTAGGCGGGACAGCTGCGTTTCGACTGGCTGATAGAGCCATCGTTGCAGAGAAACAGCTCCCCATCACACCTTGCGACACCGCCTTTATGGCCTGAACAGGGGGTATTGGCGGCGAGGGAAGTCTGGGAGAGCAGGGCGACGAGCAAGAGCGCAGGCAATAGGGCAGTTGCCGATCCAGGCATTTCGAGAATCCTTTCGAAAGGGTTGTCGCATGCTAGCAGGCTGCTATTGTTCAGGCGACTGGGTGCCGTTGGGCTCAGTGGCGCATGATGACGATCCAATGGAAGTCAGTCGGTTGATCGCTATTTCAGGGGCCTGATCGTCAAATAATCTGCTTTTGCGAGCCGCAGACTCGACTCCTCCATCCCAATGTCGCAGCGACTCCCGCACTGCAGCTACTGAGGGAGAAACTCCTCTACGGCTCATCAGCCAGTCCACGGTTGCCAACAGCTCCATGCCGAAGGGGGATTCGAAACCATCGATCAGCTGGACAGTGTGCTCGAGCGCTTGTGAATACTCTTTCGCTTCAGTACTTAGGTAAGTTTGCAGAAAAAACCTGCGTTCTTCGTCAAACCAGATCACGTCACTGATTCCAGCATCACTGATACGTTTGTCGCAATGTAGATAGCTACCGTCAAGGGCGTTGAGCAGGTGCTCCAGTCGGTTGGCATACGGACCATATTTGTGTGCGACAAACTTAAGATTCAGAGGGTTCTGGATGCCCGGTAGTTTTTCTATCGCGCGTTCGAGGAACCACGCCAACTTTTGGATTTCAAGCAGGCTGCACTCCATACCCAAGACCCAATAGCGCCGAACCAGTTCGGCGATAAGCGCGCGGGCGGGAGTGAGCTTTTCCACCCCGCTGCGTTTGGCGACATTCAGATACTGCCTGGACGGCTCGAACACTAGGACATCCACATCCAGTTCGCCCAGCACAGCTACAATCTGTTCGCGGACATCAGCCCATTTCAGACCACCGTTGCCCGCCCCCAGGGGAGGGACTGCCACAGACTTCACTTCATTCTCGATCAGGAATCGGCGCAGATCATGCAGGCCTTCCGTTATCCAAGCCATTTCCGAGGCCGATCGCCAGTGACGTTTTGTCGGGAAATTGACGATCCAGCGAGGTCCGTCCAGTTCGTTGACCGCCGTCACGTACATCTTGCCAGTCATGACTTCACCCGCCTTGCGCGCAGCCGAGTACAAGCGGTAATTGTCCGCGAAGCGCTCTTTAAACATTAATGCGATACCTTTACCCATAACACCAACGGTATTCACCGTATTGACGAGGGCGTCGGTCTTGGCTTCCAGTAGGTTGCCCTGGGTGAATCGAATCATTGGAAGTACCATTCTGGACGGGCGTGAACGGGCAATACCAAAGATTGAGCTGCTACATCCTGCTCTATATGTCTCTTCATCGCATCCGTGTAGCACACAATGCCAAGCAGCCCTGTAATCGGTAGGTGACGGTAAATCAAAGCTTCTGCCTGATAACGTTCCATCTTGCGCGGGTCATCAGGGTCACGCTTGAAGTCGCGCCTTTGTAAATTGGCCAATCGATCTCGTCCAGATCAGCCAAATCACTGTAATAGTTAGTCCAGCTTGGATAGGCATGAGCGTTTGTGAAGATGAAAGGTATGCCGAACTGTTCGACGTGGTAAAGGCTTGAGACCAGAATCACGATCTCATCATTGCCGCGCTGCTGAACACTCCAACCCGACAGAATATTTTTCATCATTACAGAGAAGGGGGTGAAATAGAAGGGTATGTAGTCGGCCAGTACCCCGCCCGGTGGGATTGGCACGTGCCTAAATCTACGCTTTTCGATCAGGTCGGCATTACCGATGTTCACGTATTGAGGGGATTGCATATTAGAGTTTGCGCAGTGAAGACCGTACCCAGGATCCAAGGCAGGGTATCCCGATGGACAATGCGCCAAATCAGAGCTTTCCTGGGGTTCAGTCTGCGATAGATCATTTACGGCATATTCCCGGATTCCACGGCAAGACGTACCTTAACATCTACCCCTTGATTTTTTCCGTGCAGAGTCTGCCCGTCCCGAAAAATCGGAACAAGGATCGTGGCAAAGTCTTTCTATGCGACCACATCAGAGGTAAAGCATCAGCCGATTGGCCCTGCTGTCCCGACCGTGACGGCGGCAACTGAAACGAGACCAGCTTTGAAGAATCCATTAAAAAGCCGGCTTGTGGCCGGCTTCTCGCGGACGGTCTCGATCTGTTTTTGACAAACCTCGACCGCCATCAACTGTAGTGCCGGCCGAAGCCAGCCAGGGCCTGGGTCGCGCGTAGCGGCCCGGCCTGGGACCCGCCCGCGCTGCAAGTGCGCGGGGTGCCCGAAAGGTGCGCGAATCATACCCACATTCCCCGGGCCTGCCCACCCCACGACCGCGCTTGCTTTTACCCGGAGCGGGGCCGCTGCGCGCTCAGGCTGGCGTGCCAGAACATCCAGCCAAGCACGCGGATGTCCTGTGGGCCGCTTTCGCGGGCGCTGAGAATGCGGTCGGGGTATTCGATGAAATTGTGGCAACGCATGCGCAGGCCGCCATTGGGTTGGCGATAGAGGTAGCGGACGTGCAAGGCGCCTTCGTGGATCAGCGCGTACGGCTGGCCGTCGACAATGTGGGTGAGGCTGCTGTCGATGACCAGCGGGGCCCGGGCGGGCAGGCGGTCGATCATGCTGGTGTCTGGCATGAGCAGGGCGATGCTGTCGTCCGGGCGCACGCCGACGCTCTCGAAAGCCTGGCGCGGCAGGCGCAGCTGGGCGTCCTGCAATGGCAGCAGATGTTCGCCGGACAGCGCGTGGAAGCTCACCAGACAGTCATCGGCGCGGCTGATGGCCTTGACCAGGGCTTCGTTCTGGCTGATGCCCTGGCGGCGGACAAAGGCCAGCGATGCGGGCTCGAAGGGCGCGCTGGGGTCGGGGGCGTTGGGGTATTTCGGACCCTTGCCGGTTCTCAGCCAGTAGGCGCGCACGCTGAGCAGCGTGGCGATCTCGTCGAGCCGGGCGGCCGGGACGCCACGGGTGAACCAGTTGTAGATATGCTGCGGCGTCAGGTTGCGATGGGCGGCGAAGTCTGCAGGGCGCAGGTCGCATTCGAAGAGCAGGTGTTTGAGTCGATCGCCGGAGGTATTCATGGCGAGGAATTCTACGACCCCGAGGTGGTGGATTAAATAAACAAAGTGTGTGGGTTTGTCCGTTGGATGTAGGGCGTTTCCTACCCAATGCTCTAGGCCAGAGTGCAGCGGGCACAAAAAAGCCCCGGCACCGGCCGGGGCTTTACTGTTACCGCGTGATCAGCCCTTGTAGGCAGCGACCGACTTGGTGATTTCGGCGCGGGCGGCGTCAGCGTTGCCCCAGCCTTCGATCTTGACCCACTTGCCTTTCTCGAGATCCTTGTAGTTCTCGAAGAAGTGCTTGATCTGCTCCAGCAGCAGCGCGGGCAGGTCGGTGTATTCCTTCACGTCCACGTACAGCTGCGACAGCTTGTCGTGAGGCACGGCCAGGACCTTGGCATCGCCGCCGCCGTCGTCGGTCATGTGCAGGATGCCGACCGGGCGAGCGCGGATCACCGAACCTGGAGCCACCGGGTAAGGGGTGACCACCAGCACGTCGAGGGGGTCGCCGTCGTCGGCCAGGGTGTTGGGGATGAAGCCGTAGTTGGCCGGGTAGAACATCGGGGTGGCCATGAAGCGGTCGACGAACAGGGTGTCGCTGTCCTTGTCGATCTCGTATTTGATCGGCGCGTGGTTGGCCGGAATCTCGATGGCGACGTAGATGTCGTTCGGCAGGTCTTTGCCAGCCGGAATCTTGCTGTAGCTCATGGGCGTTGCCCCCGTTGTAGGCCAGTAAAATATGGCCGCTGTGGCCAAAAAGTGGTGGCGATTATAGGCACATTAACGGCACCTTGCCATGTTTGCCGGGGCGCTTTCCCGGATCGAAAGTGGCAGGGAACCGCGCGCGGTATCACTCCGACGCTTTGTATTGGGGATGGTTCGCCTGCAAGCGCTGCAATCGACTCAGCGGATCCTGGCGGTAGAAAGCTGCCAGCTGCCGGTAGACCTCGGGGTAGGTGGCAGACAGCAGGTCCGGAGCGCTGAAGAAATATTCGCTGGTGACGGCGAAGAACTCCGCGGGGTTCTCTGCCGCATAGGGGTCGATGGTGGTATCGGCATCGGGGTGGCGGTCGAGCTGGCGATTGAGGTCGTCATACGCGCCCTGCATGGCGCTGGCCCAGTCTTGCACGCGCATGTCGCTGTGCAGCGGCGGGTGGCCGTTGGCATCGCCGTTGAGCATGTCGAGTTTGTGCGCGAGTTCGTGAACCACCAGGTTGTAGCCGTCCCAGCCGCCGCTGGCCAGCACGCCGGACCAGGCGAGAATCACCGGGCCGTGTTGCCAGGCCTCGCCGCTGTGTTCGCCGTCCCACTGGTGCTCCACGCCGCTGGCGTCGCGGTGGCGTTGCGGGCTGAGGAAGTCGTCGGCGTACAGGATGATCTCGTGGAAGCCCTGGTACCAGTTCAGCTCGGCCAGGTGCAGCAGCGGCAGTTGCGCCTGGGCGGCGAGCAGCAGACGGTCCTGCTCGCTCAATTCGACGCCGGGCAGGCACGTCAGGTGCTTGGCCTGCAGGAACAGCACACTGCGCTCGCGCAGGCGCTGCTCCTCAGGTTCGTCGAGGCCGTCGAGAATGGCCAGATGCTGGCGTACCCCGTGCCAGGTCTGCGCATCCACCGGGTGCCGGGCGAGGGTGCGACGCCGCCGCCAGGCGCTCAGCGACCACACCGGTCAGGCGGTACGGGCTTTGCGGCTTTTCACCAGGCCGATGATCATCGGCAGCAGCGAGAGCAGGATGATGAAGACGATCAGCAGGGTCAGGTTCTTCTTGATGAACGGGATATTGCCGAAGAAATAACCCAAGGTGATCAGGCCGGCGACCCAGACCACACTGCCGGCGACACTGAAACCGAGAAAGCGTGGGTAGTGCATCTTGCCGATGCCGGCGACGAAGGGCGCGAAGGTGCGCAGGATCGGCAGGAAACGCGCCAGGGTGACGGTCTTGCCGCCGTGGTGCTCGTAGAACGCGTGGGTCTGGTCGAGGTAGTCGCGGCGAAAGATCTTCGAGTTGGGGTTGCTGAACAGCTTGTCGCCGGCCGTTCGGCCAATCACGTAGTTGGTGCTGTCGCCGAGGATGGCCGCCAGCATCAACAGGCCGCCCAGCAGCCAGGGGTCCATGCCGCCGCCTGCAGCGACGGCGCCGGCGATGAACAGCAGAGAGTCGCCTGGCAGGAAAGGTGTGACCACCAGGCCTGTTTCACAAAAGATCACCAGGAACAGAATGGCGTAGATCCACAGCCCATAGTTGCGCACCAGCATGTCGAGGTAGACGTCCAGATGCAGTATCAGGTCCAGAGGGTGAAATTCCATGTGCGACACCTGTTGTCAGTCACCCGCGTCCACGGGTGGGATAAAAAATGGGGGGCCAGTATACGGCCTGCGAGCCTGTGTGGGGGCTGAACGGGCGCATGTTCGGGCTGAGCATAACCGGCGATCTGTGAGTTTTATGTCACAAAATTGCAGATCTGGATCAGAAGCCGGGGCCGCAGTTTAGTTCGCGCCCGGCAGTCAGCGCCTGCGTCAATTCAGGCCGCGCAGGACATGGCCGAACGCGGCCGGCAAGTCGCGGCCAAGGCGCAGTTGCCCGTCCAGCCGGGTGAGAATGCCGGTGCGCTGCAGCCAGCGTTCGAACTCGGGTGCAGGTGCCAGGCCCAGCACCTTGCGCGCGTACAGGGCGTCGTGGAACGAGGTGGTCTGGTAGTTGAGCATGATGTCGTCGGAGCCCGGGATGCCCATGATGAAGTTGATGCCGGCCACGCCGAGCAGGGTCAGCAGGGTGTCCATGTCGTCCTGGTCGGCTTCGGCATGGTTGGTGTAGCAGATGTCGCAGCCCATGGGCACGCCGAGCAGCTTGCCGCAGAAGTGGTCTTCGAGGCCGGCGCGGATGATCTGCTTGCCGTTGTAGAGGTATTCCGGGCCGATGAAGCCGACCACGGTGTTGACCAGGAACGGCTTGTAGTGCCGCGCCACCCCGTAGGCGCGGGCTTCGCAGGTCTGCTGGTCGACGCCATGGTGGGCGTCGGCGGACAGCGCGCTGCCCTGGCCGGTCTCGAAGTACATGAGGTTGTCGCCGGCGCTGCCGCGCTTGAGGCTCTGCCCGGCTTCATAGCCCTCGCGCAGCAGCTCGAGGGTGACGCCAAAGCTGGCGTTGGCGGCCTGGGTGCCGGCGATGGACTGGAACACCAGGTCCAGCGGCACGCCCCGTTCGATCACCTCGATGGAGGTGGTGACGTGGGTCAGTACGCAGGCCTGGGTCGGAATGTCGTAGCGTTGGATGATGGCGTCGAGCATGTGCAGCAACTCGACAATGGCGCCGGTGCTGTCGCTGGCCGGGTTGATGCCGATCATGGCGTCGCCGTTGCCGTACAGCAGGCCGTCGAGGATGCTTGCGGCGATGCCGGCCGGGTCGTCGGTGGGGTGGTTGGGCTGCAGGCGCGTCGACAGCCGGCCACGCAGGCCGACGGTGCCGCGAAAGGCGGTGACCACGCGGATCTTCTGCGCCACCAGCACCAGGTCCTGGATGCGCATGATTTTCGACACGGCGGCGGCCATCTCCGGCGTGAGGCCTGGGGCCAGGGCGCGCAGGCTGTGCTCGTCGGCCTCGTCCCCGAGCAGCCAGTCGCGCAGGCCGCCGACGGTCAGATGGCTGACCGCGGCAAAGGCCTGGGCGTCATGGGTGTCGAGGATCAAGCGGGTGATTTCATCGGTTTCGTAGGGGATCAGCGCTTCTTGCAGAAAGTGCCTGAGCGGCACTTCGGCCAGGGCCATCTGCGCGGCGGCGCGTTCGCGATCGTTGCTGGCGGCGATTTCGGCCAGATAGTCGCCCGAGCGAGCGGGGCTGGCCTTGGCCATCAGTTGCTTGAGGCTGTCGAAGCGATAGGTCTGCTGGCCTGCGGTGTGGACGAACTGTGCCATGGCGCTTCTCCGTTACGACGTGGTGTCGGAAGGACAAGCCATTAGTACTCCAGCTCGCCGGCCCGGAGCAAGGCGCGTGAACAACCGGCCTGTTGCCAGGCCGGTTGCCGCGGCAGGTCAGAAGAACCCGAGGGGGTTGATGTCGTAGCTCACCAGCAGGTTCTTGGTCTGCTGGTAATGGTCGAGCATCATCTTGTGGGTTTCACGACCGACACCAGACTTCTTGTAGCCACCGAACGCGGCGTGCGCCGGGTACAGGTGGTAGCAGTTGGTCCAGACGCGACCGGCCTTGATGCCGCGGCCCATGCGCCAGGCGCGGTTGATGTCGCGGGTCCATACGCCGGCGCCGAGGCCGAACTCGGTGTCATTGGCGATGGCCAGGGCTTCGGCTTCGTCCTTGAAGGTAGTGATGCTGACCACCGGGCCGAAGATCTCCTCCTGAAACACGCGCATCTTGTTGGTGCCCTTGAGCAGGGTGGGCTGGATGTAGTAGCCGGTCGACAGGTTGCCCTCGAGTTTTTCCACCTTGCCGCCGGTCAGCAGCTCGGCGCCTTCCTGCTTGGCAATTTCCATGTAGGAGAGAATCTTGTCGAACTGTTGCTCGGAGGCCTGGGCGCCGACCATGGTCTCGGTATCCAGCGGGTCGCCGCGTTTGATCTGCTCGATCTTCTTCATCACCTCTTTCATGAAGGCTGGGTAGATCGACTCCTGCACCAGGGCCCGTGATGGGCAGGTGCAGACCTCGCCCTGGTTGAAGAAGGCCAGCACCAGGCCCTCGGCGGCCTTCTCGATGAAACTCTGCTCGGCGTTCATGATGTCTTCGAAGAAGATGTTCGGTGACTTGCCGCCCAGCTCCACGGTCGACGGAATGATGTTCTCGGCGGCGCATTTCATGATGTGCGAGCCTACCGGGGTGGAACCGGTGAAGGCGATCTTGGCGATGCGCTTGCTGGTGGCCAGTGCCTCGCCCGCTTCCTTGCCGAAGCCCTGCACGATGTTCAGCACGCCCGGCGGCAACAGGTCGCCGATCAGCTCGGCCAGTACGGTGATGCCCAGCGGGGTCTGTTCGGCCGGCTTGAGCACCACGCAGTTGCCGGCGGCCAGTGCCGGGGCGAGCTTCCAGGCGGCCATCAGGATCGGGAAGTTCCACGGGATGATCTGCCCGACCACGCCCAGCGGTTCATGGATGTGGTAGGCGACCGTGTTGCCGTCGATTTCCGCGGCACTGCCCTCCTGCGCGCGCAGGCAGCCGGCGAAGTAGCGGAAGTGATCGGCCGCCAGCGGGATGTCGGCGTTGAGGGTCTCGCGCACGGCCTTGCCGTTGTCCCAGGTTTCGGTGATGGCCAGCAGCTCCAGGTTCTGTTCGATGCGGTCGGCGATTTTCAACAGGGTCAGCGAGCGCGCCTGGACCGAAGTGCTGCCCCAGGCGTCGGCAGCGGCGTGGGCGGCGTCCAGCGCCTTGTCGATGTCCTCGACGCTGGAGCGGGGGAATTCGGCAATGGCCTGGCCGTTGACCGGCGATGTGGTGGTGAAATACTGGCCTTTGACCGGGGCGACGAATTCGCCACCGATGTAGTTCCCGTAGCGGCTCTTGAAGGATACGAGCGCGCCGTCGGTTCCGGGATGTGCGTAACGCATGGTAGGTGTCTCCTGCTCTTGTGCTTGTGGGGAGCTGCAACGATCCAGCTGATTGAACCGATCCAGGTCATTGAGCGTAGAGCAAAGGCTGGGCCACTGCTCTGCGAAGGCCTGGGAACACGGCGCGCGGGCGGGAGGCAGGGTCAATGCAACGGGCGGCTGTATCGGATACGGCACAGTCCGCCTGACACACTGTGTCAGTCGTGCAGCAAGTGGCCTTTCTGCGACTGAGGTCGGCTTGCGCAGAGCAGGGGCGAAGAGGATGCTGAGCCTTCGCTCCAGGGAGAATAATAAAATGCAGAGCAGCGATCTGAGCCGCCACGCCCGTCGCGTACTCACCGTGACCCAAGATCAGCCGCAAGGGGGCCAGGGTGACCCGTCCATTGCCCGTTCCTGGCGGCGCTGCTTGCAGGATTACCATTTGGACCCCGCTTTGGCCATCGCCCCTACGGTGCTGGAGCATGCGCACGTCCTCGAGCGTCGCGAGCAGCTGCGTCAGGTGCTGCTGGCGGTCGGCAGCGAGATGAGCCATCTGCATCAACAGCTCAGTGGCAGCGGCCATGCCGTGTTGTTGACCGACGCCAGTGGGGTGATCCTCAACTGCGTGACTGCGCCGGCCGAGCGGCGCGTGTTCGAGCAGGCCGGGCTGTGGCTGGGCGCCGACTGGAGCGAGGCCTGCGAAGGCACCAACGGCATCGGCACCTGCCTGGTCGAGCGCCAGGCCCTGACCATCCACCGTGACGAGCATTTTCGTGGTCGTCATACCCACCTGACGTGCTCGGCCAGCCCGGTGTTCGACCCCGATGGCGAATTGCTCGCGGTGCTCGATGTGTCCTCGGCGCGTGCCCAAGTCTCGCGCCAGAGCCAGTTCCACACGCAGACTCTGGTCAACCTGGCGGCCAAGATGATCGAAGGCCACTACTTCATCAATGCCCAGGCCCAGCACCTGCTGCTGCAGATTCACCTGCCGATGGGCTCCATGGGGCTGTTCAGCGAAGGGCTGCTGGCGTTCAGCGCCGCAGGGCGGATCGAGGCGGTCAACCAGAGTGCGCTGAACCTGCTCGGGCATTCGCGCGAGAGCCTCGTCGGGCGGCCGCTCGAAACCCTGTTCGACTGCCCGCTCGACTGGTTGCTGGCGCATGCCGGCGAGGACGCTGCGGCCAGCTGGCCGTTGCGTTGTCATGACGGGCGCCTGCTGTACGCGCGGGTCAAGGGACGGCCCGGCCCGGTCCGCGTGGCCTCTGCGCCGGCGACGCCGGTGGCCAGGACCGCGCCGCCTGCGGCCGACATCTGCCTGGGCGATGCTGGCCTTCAGCAGGATTTTCGTCGAGCCCTGCGGGTGTTCGAGCGCGACGTGCCGCTGCTGCTCAAGGGCGAGACCGGCTGTGGCAAGGAAGCCTTCGCCAAGGCCGTGCACCTGGCCAGCCAGCGCGCCGCTGGGCCGTTTGTGGCGCTCAACTGTGCGGCCATTCCGGAGAGCCTGATCGAAAGCGAGTTGTTCGGCTACGTGGGCGGCAGTTTTACCGGAGCGCGCAAGGAGGGCATGCGTGGCAAGCTGCAACAGGCCAACGGCGGCACTTTGTTGCTCGATGAGATCGGCGACATGCCGCTGGCCCTGCAGGCTCGTCTGCTGCGCGTGCTGGAGGAGCGCCAGGTGGTGCCGCTGGGTGGCGAGCCGGTGTCGCTGGATGTGCGCATCGTCAGTGCCAGCCACCGCGACCTGCAGGAGCGGGTCGTTGACGGGCGCTTTCGCGAAGACCTGTACTACCGGCTCAACGGTTTGGAGATCGCCCTGCCGCCGTTGCGCGAGCGCAGCGACAGGAGCCAGTTGCTGGATTTTCTCCTGGCCCGCGAGCTGGCCGGCGAGGAGCGCCGTGTGCAGCTGGCGCCGGCGGCGCGGCAGAGGTTGCTGGATTACGCCTGGCCGGGCAACGTGCGCCAGTTGCGCACGGTGTTGCGCACCCTGGTGGCCCTCTGCGAGGGCGCGATGATCGGCGTGGCCGACCTGCCGGCACTGGTGCGCCAGCCCGCGCCCTTGGCGCAGGCGCTGCCGGCGCCACTGGAACAGGCCGAGCGCAGCGCCCTGATCGAGGTGCTCGAGCAGCAGCATTGGCATATGACCCGGGCCGCCGAGGTGCTGGGCGTGAGCCGCAATACCTTGTATCGCAAGTTGCGCCGGCACGGCATCGAGAAGGCTACGGGCAGCTGAGCAAGGCCCCGGGCTATTCATCGCGTGAGATTTTGCGCCCCCTGCGCTAACCTGCGGCGATGTTTACGAGGCCAATCATGCATATTCACATTCTCGGTATCTGCGGCACCTTCATGGGCTCGCTGGCGGTGCTCGCCAAGGAATTGGGCCACCATGTGACCGGTTCCGACGCCAATGTCTATCCCCCGATGAGCACTCAGCTGCAGGCTCAGGGCATCGAGCTGATCCAGGGCTACGACGCGGCGCAGCTGGAGCCGGCGCCAGACCTGGTGGTGATCGGCAACGCGCTCTCGCGCGGCAACCCGGCGGTCGAATACGTGCTGAACAAGGGCCTGCCCTACGTGAGCGGGCCGCAGTGGCTGGCCGACCACGTGCTGCAGGGCCGCTGGGTGCTGGCCGTTGCCGGCACCCATGGCAAGACCAGCACCAGCAGCATGCTGGCCTGGGTGCTGGAACATGCCGGCATGAGCCCGGGCTTTCTGATCGGCGGCGTGCCGCAGAACTTCGCGGTCTCGGCGCGGCTCGGTGACACGCCGTTCTTCGTGGTCGAGGCCGACGAATACGACAGCGCCTTCTTCGACAAGCGTTCCAAGCTGGTGCACTACCGCCCGCGCACCGCAATCCTGAACAATCTGGAATATGATCACGCGGATATCTTCCCGGATCTGGCAGCCATCGAGCGGCAATTTCATCATCTGGTGCGGACGATCCCGGGCGAAGGCCTGATCATTCACCCTACCACCGAGCCGGCCCTGCAGCGCGTCATCGAGATGGGCTGCTGGACCCCAGTGCAAACCACCGGCGTTGGCGGGCAATGGCAGGCGCGGCTGTTGAGCGCCGACGGCTCGCGCTTCGAGGTGAGTTTCGAAGGTGTGCTGCAGGGCACTGTACAGTGGGGGCTGACCGGCCAGCACAATGTCGCCAATGCCCTGGCCACCCTGGCTGCCGCGCGTCACGTCGGCGTGGTCGGGGCTATGGGCGTGCAAGCGCTGAGCGCGTTCAAGAACGTCAAGCGGCGCATGGAGACTGTGGCGGTGGTCAACGGCGTCACCATTTACGACGACTTCGCCCATCACCCCACGGCCATCGCCACGACCCTGGATGGCTTGCGCCAGCGGGTGGGTGATGCGCCGATCATCGCCATCATCGAGCCGCGCTCCAACTCCATGAAGCTGGGCGCGCACCGCGACGGCCTGCCGGCCAGCGTGCGCGATGCCGACCAGGTCATCTGGTATGCCCCCCCCGGGCTGGGCTGGGACCTGGCGAGCACGGCCGCAGAATGCAGCATTCCCTCCCAGGTGGCGGACTCGCTGGAGGCGATCATCGCCCAGGTCAAGGCGCAGGCGGTGGCCGGCACCCAGGTCATCATCATGAGCAATGGCGGCTTTGGCGGCCTGCACCTGAAACTGGCCGAGGCCCTGCGATGAGCGGCCCGGAACGCATCACCCTGGCCATGACCGGCGCCTCGGGTGCGCAGTACGGCCTGCGCCTGCTCGACTGCCTGGTGCGGGAAGACCGCGAGGTGCACTTTCTGATTTCCAAGGCCGCACAGCTGGTGATGGCCACCGAGACCGACGTCAGCTTGCCACCCAAGCCGCAGGCAATGCAGGCCTTCCTCACCGAGTACACCGGCGCCCAGGCCGGGCAGATTCGCGTGTACGGCAAGGAAGACTGGATGTCGCCGGTGGCCTCGGGGTCCGGCGCGCCAGCGGCGATGGTGGTGGTGCCCTGTTCCACCGGCACTCTGTCGGCGATTGCCATGGGCGCCTGCAACAACCTGATCGAACGCGCAGCCGACGTCACCCTCAAGGAGCGTCGCCCGCTGATTCTGGTGCCGCGCGAGGCGCCGCTGTCGACCATCCACCTGGAGAACATGCTCAAGCTGTCGCGCATGGGCGCGGTGGTCCTGCCGGCGGCACCGGGCTTCTACCACCAGCCGCAGACCATCGACGACCTGATCGATTTCGTCGTGGCGCGGGTGCTCAACCTGCTGGATATTCCCCAGGACATGCTGCCGCGCTGGGGCCAGCATCATCTGGGTGGGGATGAGTAAGGCGCTGCTTTTGGTGCTGGCCGGCCTGCAACTGGCCGGCTGCGCCACCGCGCGCACCCTGGACGCCGCCAAGCCTGGGGCGCCGGTGGTGTACGCCGGCACGCGGCTGGACTGGTATGTGATCCAGGGTGGCTGTTGCGCCATGGATCATTTCGGCGCCGAGGCGCCAGGGTGGCCGGGGGTCGATCTAACGGCGAGTTTCCTGCTCGATACCTTGCTGCTGCCGGTGTCGTTGCTGACCGCGGCGGGGGTAGGGGTGTCAACCCGGGGTGGGTTGTAGTCATCATCCTGCTTGTGGGCGATGTGGGCGGGGCGAAGCCTTGAGAGGCCGCAAGGCCGGTTTGATTCGCATCCCTGCCAGCGGGCGCGTATCACTTGCCCAACCGGCGCAACTCATCGGACTCCACCACCCGAATCCCGTCCTGCTCTTCCAGCGCCAGGCGCCACAGCGCCCTGGCCAGCTGGCACGCCTCGATGCCGTGATAGCGCCCGGGAATCAGCCTGGACAGGGGCGCCGCAATCCGCTCAACCAGCCGCGGTTCGACCCGGTTGCCGATCAGCAGCGAAGGCCGGGCGATGGTCAGCTGCGGCCAGTTCTGCGCACGCAAGGCCTGCTCGGTTTCGCCTTTGACCCGGTTGTAGAAGATCGAGGACGCCGGGTCGGCGTCGATCGCGCTGATCACCAACAGGTGGCGTGCGCCCATGTCACGGGCGCGCTGGGCGTAGCGGACGATCAGGTCGTGATCGACCTGGCGGAAGGCCTCTTCGGAACCGGCGTCCTTGATGGTAGTGCCCAGGCAGCAATAGGCGATGTCGACCCGCCCTTCGAGCTCGGGCAGCAGGTCGGCGATGTTGCCCACCGGGTTTTCCAGGTGCGGGTGCTCGGCCAGCGGCCGGCGAGTGGGCGCCAGGACCCGGCTGATGGTCGGCTCGTTGAGCAGACGGTCGAGCAGGTGCTCGCCGGTCAATCCAGTGGCTCCTGCCAGGAGGATGTGCTGGGGGGTCAAATACATGTTTCTCTCCTTCGAAACGGATGCCTGCCAATCGCTTCAGCGGGTCATGACGCTGGCCTGCGAGGCATTCTGCAATGCGTTGCGGGCCTGCTGCTGGCGCAGGCGCTGCCAGTGCGCCAGAACCGTTTTGGGTGCCCAGATCTGCGGTTCGGAGGCTTCGAAATTGTCGGCGATTTCTCGTTCGGCAACGTGGCCGCGGGCAAGTTCGAAGGCCTGCTGCAAATCATCGGTTTCGTTCAGCGCCTGGGCGAACAAGGCGTCACCGAAGTAGGTGAAGTCGGCCTCCTCCGAGCAGCCGAACGAAACCCGGTCGGCCCGCGAAGCGGTCATGATCAATGTATGCTCATCTTTCAGGGCGGGGATGAAACCTCCTGAGTAGCAGGCCGAGATGACGATGATCTTGTCGCGATTCTTCAGCGGCGCCAGCAGCGTGGCCAGTTGATCGGCCGGAAGGTCGGCCAGCTGCAGGCGCGGCTGGTCGAGGACCAGTTCGTGCTCGCTGGTGCCATGGCTGCTCAGGTAGATGAGCACCAGGTCGTCGGGGCGGCTGCGTTCGGCAAGGGTGCGGATCGAGCGGGCGAGGGTCTCGCGGCTGGCCATGGGGCGGTCGGCGAGATGGTCACGGTGGTTGACCAGGGTGATCTGGCCGGTGGCGCCGAAGCGGCTGGCGAGCATGTGGCTGACGTAGTCGGCCTCGCGCATGAACACGCTCTGCTGGCCGTCGCCACCCAGCGCCAGGGTGTACAGGTTGATGCCGGAAGAGGAGCGCGGTACCGCTGCCAGCGCCTCGTCGAGCAGGCGGCCCTGGTTGAGCAGGCCGAGGTCGAGCGGGTCGGGCAGCAGCTGGCCCTGTTCGTCGCGCACGCGCTGGCCGTTGAGCCAGGTGCCACCCTGCACGTTGCCGTTCTTGGCGACCAGGCGGCCCTGGCCCTCATAGGTGTCGTTGTCGAACTGGCCGGTGTACACGCTGCCGTCGCTGAGGTTCAGGCTGCCGCTGCCGGAGAATTTCCACTCGTTGAACTCGCCCTTGTAGTGGCTGCCGTCGGCGCCCAGCAGCTCGCCGTGGCCGGTCAGGGCGCCGTCCTTGAACTCGCCGATCCACACGTCGCCGTCGGAGTTTTCGTAGCGGCCGCGGCCGTCCAGCTGGCTGTGGCGAAAGTTGCCGATGTACTGGTCGCCGTCGGCGCTGTTGTAGTTGCCGTGGCCTTCGAGCATACCGTCGACGAAGTTGCCGCTGAAGTGGTTGCCCGCCGCGTCGCTGCGCTGGCCTTCGCCGTTGGGCTTGCCATGGGCGAACTGCCCCTGATACTGGCTGCCGTCGGCCAGCTCGAGGTGGCCATTGCCCGAATACTGGTCGTCCTTGAAGCCGCCGCGATAGCTGACCCCCGGTTCCTTGAGGGTGCCTTCGCCGTCGCGCCGCCCTTGCAGGAAACCGCCGGTGTAGGTGGCTCCGTGGGCCACGAGGGTGCCCTGGCCCTCGAACAGGCCGTGGTTGAAGCCGCCTTTGTAGGTTTCGCCGTTGCGCCCGTGCCACTCGCCTTCGCCATGCCACTGGCCGTCGGCGAACTGGCCAATGTAGCCGCTGCCGTTGGGGTAGTCGATACGCCCCTGGCCTTGCAGCACGCCGTTGACCACTTCGCCGCGGTAGCGGCCGCCATCGGGCAGGCGCGCGTCGGGCGGCGACAGCGGTTCACCTTCGCCGCAGGCGGCGAGCAGGAGGGCGAGGGCGATGGGGGCGAGGGGCGTGAGTGGAGCGAGTGGGCGCATGACAGGATCCGGGCAGATATGCGCCTGAGTATGCCGTACATGTCGCCCTTGAAACAGTCACCCAGCGCCTTTAAACGCCCCGCCTAGATGAAACAAAGCGAGAGCGGCTCGGCAATCAGCGCGGGTTTTTCTTCACCGTCTATTTCCAGGGTGACGATGGCCTTCAGCAACCATTGGCCCGGTTTCTTCTCGCGCACATCGTCGAGCATGACGCTCAGGCGCACCTGTGAATCGACCTTGATCGGCTGAATGAAGCGCACGCTGTCGAGCCCGTAGTTGATCACCATCTGCAACCCCTCGGGCAGCACCAGGAGGTCCTCCATCAGCAGCGGAATCAGCGACAGCGACAGAAACCCATGGGCGATGGTGCAGCCGAACGGACCTTGCGCCGCGCGCACCGGGTCGACATGGATATATTGGAAGTCGCCGGTGGCCTGAGCGAACAGATCGATGCGCGCCTGGTCGATGGTCAGCCAGCGCGACACCCCCAGGTGGCTGCCGGCGTAGCGGGGTAATTCCTCGATCGGGGCCTGACGCATCGGGGTGTTCCTTGCGGTTGGGGAGGGGTCGGCAAGCCTAGGCGGGCCTCGGCGGGGCGGTCAAGCCACCCCCGGCGGCGCGAATGATGGATGATAGGCGCCAGCCTGGCGTGCTTATAATGGGCGGCGCATGCCTGTCGGAGATTGCTATGTTGCTACGGGGTCTGACCTGGCTGGTGCTGTTCCAGTTGCTTGGCACCGCGCTCAACCACCTGCTGTTGCCGATGCTGCCAGGGCCGATCATCGGCCTGGTGCTGCTGTTGGCCTACCTCATGCTCAGAGGCGCCGTGGCCGAGCCGCTGGCCGTGGCCAGTGCCGGGCTGCTGCGCTATCTGCCTTTGCTGCTGGTGCCACCTGCGGTCGGGGTGATGGCCTACACCCGCGACATCGCCGCCGACTTCTGGGCCATCGCCGGTGCCCTGGTGATTTCGCTGATCCTAGGCATGGCCCTGGCCGGCTGGCTGATGCAGCGCATGATGCGTCGGCGCCGCACGGAGGACCTGCCGTGAATCTCGATTGGCAGGGCACTTTCGCCGTGGTGGTGCACCATCCGCTGTTCGGCATCGGTGTGACGTTGGGGGTCTACCAGCTGGCGCTGGCGGCCTTCGAGAAGACCCGCTGGCTGTTCCTGCAACCGGTGCTGCTGTCGATGCTGGTGGTGATCGGCGTCCTCCTGCTGTGCGGGCTGGACTACGCCGAATACCGCAGGAGCACTGACATCATGGGGGTGCTGCTGGGGCCGGCCACGGTCGCCCTGGCCATTCCGCTGTACCAGAACCTGCGGCGCATCCGTCAGTTGTTCCTGCCGACCTTGACTACGCTGGTAGTAGGCGGCGTCTTCGCCACCGGGCTGGGCCTGTTGCTGGGCTGGCTGCTGGGGGCCAAGCCGATGATCCTCATGACCCTGGCGCCCAAGTCGGTGACCTCGCCGATCGCCATGCTGGTGGCCCAGCAGATTGGCGGGGTGGCGGGCCTGGCGGCGGTGTTCGTGCTGATCACCGGGGTGATCGGTGCCATTATCGGTCCGGCGCTGCTGACCCGCCTGGGCGTGGTCCAGCCCGAAGCGCGTGGCATGGCCCTGGGTCTGACCGCGCACGCGGTGGGCACCTCGGTGGCGTTGCAGGAGAGCGAGGAGTGTGGCGCATTCGCTGCGTTGGCGATGAGCCTGATGGGCGTTGCCACGGCGGTTTTCCTGCCGTTGGCCGTGAGTCTGTTCGTTTAAGGAATGCTTATGATGGTGCCGTTGTTTCCGCTCAATACCGTGCTGTTTCCCGGCTGCACGCTCGACCTGCAGATTTTCGAGGCGCGCTACCTCGACATGATCGGGCGCTGCATGAAGCAGGGCGCCGGATTTGGTGTCGTGTGCATTCTGCGCGGCGAAGAGGTCGGCGCTGCGCCCAGTGATCACGCGCTGATCGGCTGCGAAGCGCGCATCACCGATTTTCAGCAGCAGGACAACGGCCTGCTGGGGATTCGCGTGCAGGGCGGTCGGCGTTTTCGCGTGCTGAGCACCGAGGTGCAGCGCGACCAGTTGCTGATGGCTGAAGTGCAGTGGCTGGACGAGGCCGCCGATGCACCTCTGCAGGAAGAGGATGAGGACCTGCTGGCCCTGCTCCTGGCGCTCGCCGAGCACCCGATGGTGGCGGCGCTGGACATGGCCACCGGCGCCTCCGGCCGCCAGTCGCTGGCCAACCAGCTGGGCTACCTGCTGCCCTTTACCGAAGAAGAGAAGCTCGAGCTGCTGGAGCTCGGCGACCCGCACGCGCGGCTCGCCGCCATCCAGCTGTTGCTCGATCAGTTGCAGGGCGAACTGTTCGCCTGATCGGCCTTGTTCGCCTGTTCCTGACCCACCGGCGTGTCGCAGGCCTGTTGCTGGATGTGCAGCTCAGGGTAGGCGTAGCGCTCGAACTCATGACTGAACTCGGTGGTGGCGAAAAAACCCAGCAGGATCACGCATGCCGGCACCATCAGCCACCAGGTGCGCGGCGGCTGGGCCGGTAGTTTTTCCTTGTACTGCACCAGCGACAGGCTGACGGCGCACAGGGTGCAGGCCAGCAGCGCGCCGGCCAGCACGTCGGTGGGCCAGTGCGCGCCCAGGTACAGCCGCGAAATGCAGATCGCCAGTGCCGGCAGGGCGCCCAGCAGCAGCCAGGTCACGCGCAGGCGCGGCGGTTGGCTGCGGCCGGCCAGCACCGCCAGGGTCAGGAACAGCGCAAACGCCGCCGAGCTGTGCCCGCTGGGCATGCTGAACGTGGTCAACGGGGTGGACAGCACCTCGGGGCGGGCGCGGGAGAACAGGGCCTTGATCGCGGTGTTGCCCAAGGCCGTGCCCAGGGTGGTGCCGAGCGCGAAGAGGGCAGCCCGCCATTGGCGGGTCAGCAGCAGGATGGCAATAATGGTGCCCGCCACCACCAACTGGCTGCGAAAGTCCCCGGCTTTGGTGATGCGCACCATGATCGGGTCGAGGACGCTGTTGCGGTGCTGCTGAATCAGCGTCATCAGGCCCTCGTCGAAATGGCTCATCCACGGCCAGCCGATCAGCAACGCCGCGAGCATCAGCAGGCTGGCACCGGCAATCAGCCGCGTGCCGCGTTCGCGCGCCTGCAGGCTGGTGTGGATGCTCAGGCCGATCAGGATGGCGACGCCGGCCACCACCAGCCCGGCCTGCGGCCAGAACCCGTCGGGCAGCGGCAGCCGGGTGGCGGCGCCGGTGGCCCAGCCGGGCAGCAGGTAGGCCACCGACCAGCCCGCAGCCGCCACCAGGCTGACCAGGGCAAAGCGCAGCAGCGGGAAATCCAGCATGCCGGCTACCATCGGCAGCATGGGCCGCAACGGGCCGATGAAGCGTCCCACCAGCAGGCTGGCAATGCCATAGCGTTGAAAATAGCTTTCGGCGGTGCCAATCCACTCAGGGTGCGTGCGCAGCAGCGGCAGCTTGCGGATGCCTTCATGAAAGCGTCGGCCGAGGAAGTACGACACGGCGTCGCCCAGCAGGCCGCCGAGGTAGCCCAGCAGCAGCACCTCGCCAAGCCCCAGCGGGCCGCGACCGGCCAGCACCGCGACGGCGAACAGCACCACGGTGCCGGGGACGATGATGCCGGCGATGGCCAGGCATTCCACGAAGGCAATCAAGAAGATGGCCAGGGCCAGCCATTCAGGGTGGCTGCCCAACCAGAGGGTCAGGCTGTCGAGCCATTGGCCCATGAGTCAGTTTCCTTTTGTCAGCGTTTCAGCAGTGAATAGTCGCGGCCTTCGAGCTGGCCGCGGCGTAGTGGGTTGCGCGTGCAATGCCGTGCGTATTCGGCGTCGACGAAGCGGTAGGGCAGGTGCTCGTCACGCCCGGCCGGGATGCCCAGCCGTGTGGTCTGGATGATGCGTGGCGGGACGATGCCGACGTCGTCGACGAACAGTTGCTCGATATCGAAACGTCGCGCGTCCCAGTTCGGCACCTTCAGGCCCAGGGCCCGGCACAGCAGGGTCTGCCCGGCGCACAGGCGTTCGAGGGGGCGGGGCTGCCCGCTGGCGTCGGGGTTGTTGAGCTGCATCTGCGCCAGTGCGTTGGCGTCCGAGTAGCCGTCGAGCCAGGGGAAGGCCGACTTGATCAGCACCGCGTTGCCGGGGCCGCCGGCGCTGAAGTTCAGCGAGTCGCCACCGCGGGCGTAGTACATATAGATGTGGCCGCCTTCGAGAAACAGCGCCTTGCGCTTTTCGGTGTAGCCCAGCGAGGCGTGGCTGCCCTTTTCGTCGAGGTAGTAGGCTTCGGTTTCGATGATGCGCGCCGCCAGCCAATACGCCCCGTGACGATGGCGGATCACCTTGCCCAGCAGCTCGCGAGCCAGCAGCTGCGCGTCGCGATCGAAGAAGCTGTCGGGCAATGGCCGCGCTTGGGGCCATGGGGCTGGGCTGTGGGGCATGTGTTCGGACCTGGCGGACAAGCGCCGCATCATAGCAATTCCAGCCTTAATGACAGCTTAACTGCCCCCTTGACTGCAATTTGCAACAAAAAGGCCGGGAGATTTCGACCATCCGCCCGTCACTGCTGTTAGTCCAACCATGTGGCAGCTATAATCAGCCGCTTTCCTCTTCGCCAAGACCTTCAGAGACCATGACTGAGTCCGTTCTTGACTACATGACCCGCCTGGGCCGGGCCGCACGCGCGGCCTCCCGGGTGATCGGCCGGGCCAGCACCGCGCAAAAGAACCGCGCCCTGCTGGCTACGGCCAACGCGCTCGATGCCGCCCGCGCCGAGCTGGTCGCTGCCAACGAGCAGGACCTGGCGGCCGGTCGTGCCAATGGCCTGGAGCCGGCCATGCTCGAGCGCCTGGCGCTGACCCCGGCGCGCATCGACAGCATGATGCTCGGCCTGCGTCAGGTGGCCAACCTGCCCGACCCGGTGGGCGCGATTCGCGACATGAGCTATCGGCCGTCGGGCATTCAGGTCGGCAAGATGCGCGTGCCCCTGGGCGTGGTCGGGATCATCTACGAGTCGCGGCCCAACGTCACCATCGACGCTGCCAGCCTGTGCCTGAAGTCCGGCAACGCGACCATCCTGCGTGGCGGCTCCGAGGCCATTCATTCCAACCGCGCCATCGCCGCCTGCATCGCTCGTGGCCTGGCCGAAGCCGGCCTGCCGGAAACCGTGGTGCAGGTGGTGCAGACCACCGACCGCGCGGCAGTGGGCGCGCTGATCACCCAGCCCGAGTACGTCGACATCATCGTTCCGCGCGGTGGCAAGGGCCTGATCGAACGGGTCAGCCGCGACGCCAAGGTGCCGGTGCTCAAGCACCTGGACGGCATCTGCCATGTGTATGTGGCTGCCGGCGCCGATCTGGCCATGGCCCAGCGCATCGCCTTCAACGCCAAGACCTACCGCTACGGCATCTGCGGCGCCATGGAGACCCTGCTGGTCGACCAGGCAGTGGCCGCCGACTTCCTGCCGGGCATGGCCGCACAGTTTCGCGACAAGGGTGTGGAGCTGCGCGGTTGCGCCCGCACCCAGGCGCTGATCGACATCAAGCCGGCCAGCGAAGACGACTGGAGCACCGAATACCTGGCGCCGATCCTGTCGATTCGCATCGTCGACGGCCTCGACCAGGCCATCGAACACATCAACCATTACGGCTCGCACCATTCCGATGCCATCGTTACCGAGTGGCAGGGCGAGGCCCGGCGCTTCATCGCCGAGGTCGATTCCTCCTCGGTCATGCACAACGCGCCCACCAGCTTTGCCGATGGCTTCGAATATGGCCTGGGCGCCGAGATCGGCATTTCCACCGACAAGCTGCACGCCCGTGGCCCGGTCGGGCTGGAAGGCCTGACCTGCGAGAAGTACGTGGTCATCGGTGACGGAGTGGCCTTGCGCGGTCAGGAGCCGGGCTGATCTTGGCAGGCCTGTCGTCTGCGGACGCCCGAGACGCTGCCCTGCCACCCCGCCGAATCGGGGTGCTGGGCGGTACCTTCGACCCGGTGCACATCGGCCATCTGCGCAGCGCGCTGGAAGTGGCACAAAGCCTGGGTCTGGACGAAGTACGTCTGACGCCCAACGCGCGCCCGCCGCATCGCGACGTGCCGCAGGTGGCTGCCGCCGACCGTCTGGCCATGGTCGAAAGCGCCGTGCAGGATGTGCGCCTGTTGACCGTGGACGCCCGCGAGCTGCAGCGCGACAAGCCGTCCTACACTATCGACACCCTGGAGTCGATGCGCGCCGAACTGGCTGCGCACGACCAGCTGATTTTACTGCTGGGCTGGGACGCCTTCTGCGGGCTGCCTTCCTGGCATCGTTGGGAAGAGCTGCTGCAGCACTGCCACATCCTGGTCCTGCAACGACCTGATGCAGACACCGAGCCACCGTTTGCCTTGCGCAACCTGCTGGCGGCGCGTTCGGTCAGCGACCCGTTGGCCCTCAAGGGGCCCAGCGGGCAGATTACATTCGTCTGGCAGACACCGCTCGCGGTGTCTGCCACCCAGATCCGCCAACTGCTGGCCAGCGGTAAGTCGGTACGTTTCCTGGTGCCTGACGCGGTACTGGCCTATATCGAGGCGCACGGGCTGTACCGTTCGCCCACTTGAACTGAATGAGTTTTCTATGACTAACGAAACAACGAATTACGACAACGAACTGGTCAAGGCCGCTGTCGCCGCACTGGAAGACGTCAAGGCCCAGGACATCCTGGTCATCGACGTGCGCGAGAAGCAGAGCATCACCGACTACATGATCATCGCCACCGGTACGTCCAGCCGCCAGATCAATGCCATGCTCGACAAGGTTCGCGAGAACGTCAAAGCCAAGGGCCACAAGCCACTGGGCGAAGAAGGCAAGGGCGAAGAAGGCAAGGGCGACAGCGACTGGGTGCTGCTGGATATCGACACCGTCATCGTGCACATGATGACCGCCGCCTCTCGCCAGTTCTACGACCTTGAGCGTCTGTGGCAAGGTGCCGAGCAGAGCCGTGCGGCCAGCGGTGCGCACCATACTCCGGGCAACGATTTCTCCTCGGAAAAACACTAAGGGTCTGCGATGCGCCTGCGTCTGATCGCGGTCGGCTCGCGCATGCCCAAGTGGGTCGAGGAAGGCTGGCATGAGTATGCCAAGCGCCTGCCTGCCGAGCTGCCGCTGGAGCTGGTCGAGATACCGCTCAACACCCGCGGCAAGAACGCCGACGTAGCCCGTTTCATCCGCCAGGAAGGCGAGGCGATGCTGGCCAAGGTGCAGCCGGGCGAGCGTATCGTCACCCTTGAGGTGCACGGCAAGCCGTGGAGCACCGAGCAGCTGGCGGTCGAATTGGACCGCTGGCGGCTGGATGCGCGAACCGTCAATTTCATGGTCGGCGGGCCCGAGGGCCTGGCGCCTGAGGTCTGCGCGCGCGCCGACCAGCGCTGGTCGCTGTCGGCGCTGACCCTGCCGCACCCACTGGTTCGCATCTTGATTGGCGAGCAGATGTATCGCGCCTGGACGGTTCTGTCCGGGCACCCTTACCACAAGTAATCACCGACAAGCCGCCGACTCGCCGATGTCCCAGCCGATCCGCCTCAAGGACCACGAAAAAGACGCCCGGACCGTGCGCGGCCGGGTCGTGGTCGGCGCGTGCGCGGTGGTGGCGCTGTTCTGCGTGCTGATCGCGCGGCTGTATTACCTGCAGGTGGTGCAGTACGACTATCACTCCACCCTCTCGGAAAACAACCGCGTGCATGTGTTGTCGATCGCCCCGCCGCGCGGGCTGATCTACGACCGCAACGGCGTGCTGGTGGCCAACAACCGGCCCAGCTTCAGCCTCAGCATGACCCGCGAGCGCGCCGGCAAGGAGTGGCCGGTAGTGCTCGACTCGATCGTGCAGATTCTCGAGCTCACGCCCGATGATCGGGCCATCTTCGAGAAGCGCATCAAGCAGGGGCGCCGGCCGTTCGAGCCGGTGTCGATCCTGTTCGAGCTCAACGAGGAGCAGATCGCCCGCATCGCCGTGAACCAGTTCCGTCTGCCCGGCGTGGAAGTGGTGGCCCAGCTGGTGCGCCACTATCCGCAGGGTGCGCATTTCGCCCACTCGGTGGGTTACATGGGCCGGATCAACGAAAAAGAGCTCAAGAGCCTCGACGCGGTCAACTACAGCGGCACCTCGCATATCGGCAAGACCGGCATCGAGCGCTTCTACGAAGACCAGCTGCATGGCCAGGTCGGCTACGAGGAGGTGGAAACCAACGCGCGCGGGCGGGTGCTGCGGGTGCTCAAGCGCACCGACCCGATCCCCGGCAAGGACATTGCCCTGAGCCTGGACATCAAGCTCCAGGAGGCCGCCGAGAACGCCCTGGGAGGGCGGCGTGGCGCCATTGTCGCGCTCGACCCGGCCACCGGCGAAGTGCTGGCCATGGTCAGCCAGCCGAGCTTCGACCCCAACCCGTTCGTCACCGGCATCAGCTTCAAGGCCTATGCCGAACTGCGCGACTCGGTCGACCGGCCGCTGTTCAACCGCGTGCTGCGCGGCCTCTACCCGCCGGGCTCGACCATCAAGCCGGCAGTGGCCATCGCCGGCCTCGACAGCGGCGTGGTCAACGCCAGCACGCGGGTGTTCGACCCCGGGTTCTACCAACTGCCCAACTTCGATCACAAGTACCGCAACTGGAACCGCACCGGCGACGGCTGGGTCGATCTCGACACGGCGATCATGCGTTCCAACGACACCTACTTCTACGACCTGGCGCACAAGCTGGGCATCGACCGCCTGGACAGCTACCTGAGCCAGTTCGGGGTCGGCCAGAAGGTCTCGCTGGACATGTTCGAAGAGTCGGCAGGGCTGATGCCGTCGCGCGAATGGAAACGCGTGACGCGCAAACAGGCCTGGTTCCCCGGCGAGACGCTGATCCTCGGCATCGGCCAGGGCTACATGCAGGCCACCCCCCTGCAGCTGGCCCAGGCCACCGCGCTGGTGGCCAACAAAGGCAAGTGGAACCGCCCGCACCTGGCGCGCACCATCGGCGGGGAGAAGCCGGTGGACCCCAACCCGATGGCCGACATCGTGCTGCGCGACCCCTCCGACTGGGCCAAGGTCAACCATGGCATGCAGCAGGTCATGCATGGCGCCCGGGGGACTGCGCGCAAGGCCTCGGTCGGCGCGCAATACCGCATCGCCGGCAAGAGCGGCACGGCCCAGGTCGTGGCCATCCGCCAAGGCGAGAAATATGACCGTACAAAATTGCAGGAGCGCCATCGCGATCACGCCTTGTTCGTCGGCTTCGCTCCAGCGGACAATCCGAAGATCGTGGTGGCGGTGATGGTCGAGAACGGCGAGTCCGGTTCGGGCGTCGCCGCTCCGGTGGTGCGCCAGGTCATGGATGCCTGGCTGCTCGATCCGGATGGCCGCCTGAAACCCGAATACGCCAGCGCTCAACCCCCGGAGATCACGGCACGTGAAGAGTAATTTCGACCGCATCCTCTCCAGCGAGGACGTGATGCGGCGCCGCGCCACCTTCCTGCAGCGCATTCATATCGATGGCCCGTTGCTGATCCTGCTGCTGACCCTGGCGGCCGGCAGCCTGTTCGTCCTCTACTCGGCCAGTGGCAAGAGCTGGGACCTGCTGATCAAGCAAGCGACCTCGTTCGGCATCGGCCTGGTCTCGATGTTCGTCATCGCCCAGCTGGAACCGCGCTTCATGGCCCGCTATGTGCCGCTGGCCTATGTGCTCGGGGTGATCCTGCTGGTGGCGGTGGACGTCATGGGCCACAACGCCATGGGCGCGACCCGCTGGATCAACATCCCGGGGGTGGTGCGCTTCCAGCCGTCGGAATTCATGAAGATCATCATGCCGGCGACCATCGCCTGGTACCTGGCCAAACGCACCCTGCCGCCGCAGCTCAAGCACGTGGCCCTGAGCCTGCTGATCATCGGCCTGCCGGCCATACTGATCATCCGGCAGCCGGACCTCGGTACGGCGCTGCTGATCCTCGCCTCGGGCACCTTCGTGCTGTTCATGGCCGGACTGCGCTGGCGCTGGATCATCAGCGTGATCGCGGCGCTGGTGCCGGTGGCGGTGGCAATGTGGTTCTTCATCATGCATGACTACCAGAAGCAGCGGATTCTCACTTTCCTCGACCCCGAGAGCGACCCGCTGGGCACCGGCTGGAACATCATCCAGTCCAAGGCCGCAATCGGTTCGGGCGGGGTATTCGGCAAGGGCTGGCTGCTGGGCACCCAGTCGCATCTGGACTTCCTGCCCGAAAGCCACACCGACTTCATCATTGCGGTGCTCGGCGAGGAGTTCGGCCTGGTCGGCATCTGCGCCTTGCTATTGATCTACGTGCTGCTGATCGGCCGTGGCCTGGTCATCACTGCGCAGGCCCAGACGCTCTACGGCAAGCTGCTGGCCGGCTCGCTGACCATGACGTTTTTTGTTTACGTTTTCGTCAATATCGGTATGGTCAGTGGCCTGCTGCCGGTGGTGGGCGTGCCATTGCCCTTCATTAGTTATGGCGGAACTTCGCTCGTCACGCTGATGTCAGCGTTTGGAGTTTTGATGTCGATCCATACACATCGCAAATGGATCGCACAGGTTTGATCAAGGTGAATTATTCAATGCAAGTCATGCGCAACTGGGCGGCTCGCTGCATACCGTGGGTCGGCCTGGTGGGCATTCTCGGTTCCTCTCAGCAAAGTCAGGCACAAACGGCACCGGCCGGGGACTACGAGGGTTCACCGCAGGTCGCCCAGTTCGTCGGCGAGATGACCCGCGACTATGGTTTCGCCAACGAGCAGTTGCTGGCTGTGTTCCGCGAGGTGCAACGCAAGCAGGCGATTCTCGATGCCATTTCGCGTCCGGCCGAACGGGTCAAGCCCTGGAGCGAGTACCGTCCAATGTTCCTCACCGACGCCCGGGTGGCGAGGGGCGTGGACTTCTGGCGGCAGAACGAGGCTGCCCTGGCGCGCGCCGAACGCGACTATGGCGTGCCGGCCCAGGTGATCGTCGCGATCATCGGCGTCGAGACCTTTTTCGGCCGCAACACCGGCAACTATCGGGTGATCGATGCCCTGTCGACCCTGAGCTTCGACTATCCGCCACGCGCCGACTTCTTTCGCAAGGAGCTGCGCGAGTTTCTCCTGCTGGCGCGTGCAGAGCAGGTCGACCCGCTCAGCCTCAAAGGCTCCTACGCTGGCGCCATGGGCCTGCCGCAGTTCATGCCGAGCAGCTTTCGCGCCTATGCGGTGGACTTCGACGGCGATGGCCACATCAATATCTGGACCGACCCCGATGACGCCATCGGTAGTGTCGCCAACTATTTTCAGCAGCATGGCTGGGTTGCCGGCCAGCCGGTGGTCAGCCAGGCCACGGTGCGTGGCGGCCGGGTGGACGAAGGTTTGAGCCCGGGTATCGATCCGGTCAAGACCGTTGGGGAGTTGCGAGCCCTGGGCTGGTCGAGTCATGATGCGCTGCGCGACGACCTGCCGGTCACCGCGTTTCGCCTGGATGGCGCCAATGGCCCGGAATACTGGATGGGGCTGAAGAACTTTTATGCGATCACTCGCTATAACCGCAGTGTGATGTACGCCATGGCCGTGCATCAGCTGTCGGATCTGCTGGTACAAGCACGGGGCGTCAAGTAATGCGGGCAACGTCGATACGCACTCCACTCAAGCTGATGGGTTTCACCGCCCTGGGCATCCTGATGGTCAGCTGCTCGTCCACCAGCCCGCACTACGGTTCGAGCGGCAGCGGCAACATCGTCCGCGCGCAGCCGGGCCTGGACATCAACCGGGCGCACAAGGACGGCGCGCCCTGGTGGGACGTCGACGTTTCGCGCATCCCCGACGCGGTACCGACCCTGCACACCGGCCCGTACAAGGCCAACCCCTACACGGTGCTGGGCAAGACCTACTTTCCGCTGACCAACTCCAGCACCTACACCGCCACGGGCACGGCGTCGTGGTACGGCACCAAGTTTCATGGCCAGAACACCGCCAACGGCGAGGTCTACGACCTCTACGGCATGAGCGCGGCGCACAAGACCCTGCCGCTGCCCAGCTACGTGAAAGTGACCAACCTGGACAACAACCGCAGCGTGATACTGCGGGTCAACGACCGCGGCCCGTTCTATTCGGACCGCATCATCGACCTGTCCTACGCGGCGGCGAAGAAGCTCGGCTACGCCGAAATCGGCACGGCGCGGGTGCGCGTCGAAGGTATCGACCCGCAGCAATGGTGGGCCGCGCGCGGCAAGCCGGCGCCGCTGATGGTCGACTCGCCGCAAGTGGTGGCCCAGGCCCAGCCCGCGCTGAGCCCGAGCACCGGCACGGTGGAGCAATACACGCCGCCGCCTGCCCAGCACGCGCCGGCCGTGTTGCCGGCTGTGGTGGACGCAAAAAAAAACGGTTCTGCACCAGTATCTGGCCTGTATCTCCAGGTGGGAGCGTTCGCCAACCCGGACGCTGCGGAGCTCTTGAGATCGAAGCTGAGTTCGACAGTGACGGCACCGGCGTTTACCAGCCCGGTGGTGCGCAACCAGCAGACACTCTATCGCGTGCGCCTGGGGCCGATCCAGACGCCGGGTGAGGCCCAGCAGATGCAACAAAACGTTAAGATGGCCAATCTGGGCAATGCCAAATTGGTAACCCTGGACTGACCCGCAGCGTCATACAACAACCAGGCTGGCGCAACCAGCCGCCACCGCTGCTGACCCAGCGGAAATGTGAGCCGGGTCGCGAGGCCCGAAACAAGTTTTGCCCTAGACGGCAATGCCCATCAGCAATTTCGAGAGACGGATGAACATCACCACCTTCGCCAAACGCCTATGCCTGCTAGTACCGTTGTTGATCGCGCCTGCCGCCTGGGCGGCGGAGCAGATGACACCGGCCGCCCCTCAACTCGCCGCCAAGGCCTGGGTGCTGATGGAAGCGTCCAGCGGGCAAGTGCTGGTCGAAGAGAACGGCGACCAGCGCCTGCCACCGGCCAGCCTGACCAAGCTGATGTCGGCGTACATCGCCACCCTGGAAATCCGTCGCGGCCAGATCGGCGAGAACGACCCGGTGACCGTCAGTGAGAACGCCTGGCGCACCGGCGGCTCGCGGATGTTCATCAAGGTCGGCTCGCAGGTCACCGTCAGCGACCTGCTGCACGGCATCATCATCCAGTCCGGCAACGACGCCACCGTGGCCCTGTCCGAGCACATCGCCGGCAGCGAAGACGCCTTCGCCGACATGATGAACAAGACCGCCGAAACCCTGGGCATGAAGAACTCGCACTTCATGAACCCTACCGGCCTGCCGAACCCCGATCACTACTCCACTGCCCACGACATGGGTATCCTGGCGCGCGCGATCATCCACGAAGACCCCGCGCACTACGCGATCTACTCGCAGAAGGAGTTCTTCTGGAACGGCATCAAGCAGCCTAACCGCAACCTGCTGCTGTGGCGCGACAAGACTGTCGACGGTCTGAAGACCGGCCACACCGACGAAGCCGGCTACTGCATGGTGTCTTCGGCCGTGCGTGACGGCATGCGCCTGATCGCCGTGGTGTTCGGCACCAACAGCGAAGCGGCCCGCGCCGCCGAAACCCAGAAACTGCTGACCTACGGTTTCCGCTTCTTCGAAACCCAGACCTTCTATCAAAAGGGCCAGGAGCTGACCCAGGCCGCCGTCTGGAAAGGCGACACCCACCAGGTCAAGGCCGGCCTTGCCGATGACCTGACCATGACCCTGCCGCGCGGCCAGCTGAAAAACCTGGCAGCGACCATGACCGTCAACCCGCAGCTGACCGCCCCGATCGCCCAGGGCCAGGTCATCGGCAAGGTTGAAGTGAAGAACGGCGACAAGGTCGTTCAGACCGCCGACCTGATCGCGCTGGAAGCGGTCAACGAAGGTGGTATCTTGCGCCGCGTGTGGGATAGCATTCGTCTATTCTTCTACGGCTTGTTCAACTGATATCGTGAACTGCTGGCCCCCCGCTCGTCATCGACGGCCGGGGGGCTTGTCCGTCTTCACGGCTTACGAGGCCGTCACTGCCATGACAGACACCGAAGTAAAAGCACCGAAAATCGAATTCCCCAACACCGACTATCCGATCAAGATCATCGCCGATACCGGTGTGGGCGTTAAAGACAAGGTTCTGGAGATCGTCAGCAAGCACGCGACGATCAACCACGACATTTCGGTCGAGCGACAAAGCAGCAACGGCAAATACACCACGATCCAGTTGCACATCGTGGCCACCGGCCAGGACCAGCTCTACGACATCAACAGCGAGCTGCGCGCCACCGGCTTCGTGCACATGGTGTTGTGATGCCCGGCGCCGCAGGCTTGCAACAACTGGGCTTTCGCGAGCTGGGCAGCCAGCCCTACGAGCCGGTGTGGCGTGCCATGCAGCGTTTCACCGATGGCCGTGGGCCGGATGTGCCCGACGAAGTGTGGCTGGTGCAGCATCCCGCTGTGTTCACCCAGGGCCAGGCCGGCAAGGCCGAGCACCTGTTGCTGCCGGGAGATATCCCGGTGGTGCAGGTCGACCGTGGTGGCCAGGTGACTTATCATGGCCCCGGCCAGCTGGTGGTATACCTGCTGCTGGACGTCAAGCGTCTGGGCTTCGGCGTGCGTGAGCTGGTCTCGCGCATGGAGCTCACGCTGATCGCGCTGCTGGCCAGCTACGGCATCACTGCGGCGGCCAAAGCCGATGCGCCCGGTGTATATGTCGATGGTGCGAAGATCGCCTCGCTGGGCCTGCGCATTCGCCGTGGCTGCTCGTTTCACGGCCTGGCGCTGAACGTCGACATGGACATGCAACCGTTCAACCGAATCAACCCTTGCGGATACGCCGGCCTGGCCATGACCCAGATGTGCGATCATGCAAGCCAGATCGAATTTGCCGAGGTCAGTGCCCGGCTGCGCGCGCAGCTCGTCAAGCACCTCGACTACGCTGAGCAGACGACCCTTACGGGCGGAATAGACTGATATGACTACTGCCACAGACGCTGTGCAAACCCTGATACCGACGCTGGACCTTGCCGACCGTACCGCCGCCCCTCGTCCGCACAAGGTCGAGGCGGGCGTCAAGCTGCGTGGTGCCGAAAAGGTCGCGCGCATCCCGGTGAAGATCATCCCCACCACCGAGCTGCCGAAGAAGCCGGACTGGATTCGCGTGCGCATTCCGGTCTCGCCGGAAGTCGACCGTATCAAGCAGCTGCTGCGCAAGCACAAGCTGCACAGCGTGTGTGAAGAGGCCTCCTGCCCGAACCTGGGCGAATGCTTCTCGGGTGGTACCGCCACCTTCATGATCATGGGTGACATCTGCACCCGTCGCTGCCCGTTCTGCGACGTTGGCCACGGCCGTCCGAAAGCCCTCGACGCCGACGAGCCGATGAACCTGGCCGTGGCCATTGCCGACCTGCGCCTCAAGTACGTGGTGATCACCTCGGTGGACCGCGACGACCTGCGCGATGGCGGTGCCCAGCACTTCGCCGACTGCATCCGCGAGATCCGCAAGCTGTCGCCGGGCGTGCAGCTGGAGACCCTGGTGCCGGACTACCGCGGGCGCATGGACGTGGCCCTGGCCATCACCGCCGCCGAGCCGCCGGATGTGTTCAACCACAACCTGGAAACCGTGCCACGCCTGTACAAGGCGGCTCGTCCGGGCTCGGACTACCAGTGGTCGCTGACCCTGCTGCAGAAATTCAAGGAACTGGTGCCCCACGTGCCGACCAAGTCCGGACTGATGCTGGGCCTGGGCGAAACCGACGAGGAGGTTATCGAGGTGATGCAGCGCATGCGCGAGCACAACATCGACATGCTGACCCTCGGCCAGTACCTGCAGCCCTCGCGCAGTCATTTGCCGGTGCAGCGTTTCGTGCATCCGGACACCTTCGCCTGGTTCGCCGAGGAGGGTTACAAGATGGGCTTCAAGAACGTTGCCTCAGGGCCGCTGGTGCGCTCCTCGTACCATGCCGATCAGCAGGCCCACGAAGCCAGGATCAAGCTCTGACGGGGTCTGGAAGGGGCTGCGCGCACGCATTCGGTGGAGGAATCGATGGACTTACCCCCTCGGCTGCCCGATGGCGGCCTGATCGGGTTGATCGCGCCGGCCGGGCCGGCCACATTGGACGTGGGCGCGGCGACCGCCTGGGTCGAGGAGCGTGGCTATGGGCTGCGCATCTACCCCACGGTGTACATGAAGCGGGGCTATCTGGCCGGTAGCGACCAGGCCCGCCGACAAGACCTGCACGATGCCTTTGCCGACCCTGAAATCGACGCCATCTTCTGTGTGCGCGGCGGCTACGGTACGCCTCGCCTGCTGGATACGCTGGATTTCGATCTGCTGCGCCAGCACCCCAAGCCCTTCGTTGGCTACAGCGACATTACCGCCCTGCACGTGGCCATCGCCCGTTACGCCGGCTTTCTCACCTTTCACGGGCCATTGTTCAAATCCGATCTGCTCGAAGGCAAACAGGCGCCGACCGAAGGTGCGTTGTGGCAATTGCTGCGCGGCGAACGGGGCGAGGGGGACTGCCTCGAGCACCCAGCCGCTCACCCACTGACCACCGTCTGCCATGGCGTCGCCGAAGGCCGTCTGATGGGCGGCAACCTGGCCATCCTCTGCGCCACGCTCGGTACGCCCTGGGCGTTGAACGCCGAAGACATCATCCTGTTCATCGAGGACGTCAACGAGCCGCTGTACCGGATCGACCGGCTGCTGACGCAGCTGCGCCTGGCCGGCAAATTGGCCCAGGTGCGCGGCGTGGTGGTGGGCGACTTTGCCGGCATCAGTGTCGAGCACAGTCTGCCGCTGCTGCGCGAAACCTTCGCGCCGCTGGGCATACCGGTATTGGCCGGGTGGCGCAGTGGGCACTGCGACCCCAACCTGACCTTGCCGCTGGGTGCCAGCGTCAGTCTCGATGCCAGCACCCAGCAACTCAGGCTGCTGCAAGCGGTGGTGCGTTAGCCACCGGTGGCCCCTGCCGCAGGTGGGAGGCGGCCACGGCCGAGCAAGCTGACGATCAACGCCATGGAATCGGCATTGGCCAGGATGACTCGGGCCCGCTTGTCAGGGTCGTTCCAGAACACCACTCTGGCATCGGCCAGGGTCTTGGCTCCCGTGATGGCAAGCACGGTCTTCTTCTGCCGTCCATCGCTGCTCTCGTAGTCCCTGAACACGCCTTTCTCCTCAGCGCGGAACAGATAGGCCGACGGCGTCAGTGCCGACAGCTCCGTCGCCCGCGCTCGCTGCACCGCTCGTACGAACCCTTTGGACATTGCCGACTGCTGGTCGATCAGGTCCAGAAACGGCACCGACGCCTCCACGTAAGCCAGGTCAACCGCGCCGAGGCGAGTATGGCTGAGCTCGTGGATCAGGGTCACCGCCTGCTGATGTGCCAGCAGCTGCGCCTTGGGGACGTTGGGCAAGGCGTGCAGTTGCACTTCAGTGCGCAGATTGAAGAACGCTTCGGTGAAGAAGATGCGTTGCTGCGGGTCGGAGGGGTAAGTGAAGGCCGAGGTGAGTTCATAGCCCAATAGATTGTGACCGATGACATAGCGCGATGAAGTGCGCGGGTCCAGGGAGGGCTGGAGCAGTTCGTCGAACAGGTCGATGCACTTGGTTCGCAGAGCGGCCAACAGCGGCGGTGTCGACGCAGTCCCCAGGACCTCCTGCAGCACGCTTTCCACGGCCGGCGCCAGGGGCGCGCTCGGCTGTGTCGTGTTGAGGTTGTCCAGGGTCTGGCGCAAATACCTCATGGCTTGGCCGTGGGCCGTCTGGATCATGTAGTAGCGCCCGGCGAAGCGCCGTCTGATCCGCGCCATGCCGGAAGCTTCGGTGACGAAATGAATGCGGGCATCGGCTTCGGTATCGCGTGAATGGTACGCGTAGCTGACTGCCGCGCCACCGCCGAGCAGGCGGCTGGGAGGGCTGATCTGCCACTGGTCCTGGACCCTCTGGATTTGCGGGCCGCGCTCATCGTTGTGGTAGATCGTCCAGGCATCGTCCGTCTGCCGGACTTCGAACACTCGGCCTTGCACTGGCGCATAGTAGGCGCCGGTCTTGGCGTCCCGGTACAGGTGCAGGGCCGGGTCCTTGCGCAGGTCACTGAGCTGTATATCCTGCGCGACCATTTGCAGGAGTCGGTCCTGAAGGTTGGCCGGCAACGGGTCCGGGGCCCAGCCACTGGCGGAGGACGTCGCGGCGGGCCCGTTTTGCTCGGGTGTTTGCAGCAGCTCATCACCCGCGAGTACTTCACTGTCGATGGGCATGGGCTCGTCGGGTACTTCGGTCAGCGATTCACCGCTGCCCGACTCGATCACGGGCGCAACCGCCGCCTGCGTTTCCCTGAACCCCCGCGGCTCATCGCCATGGGGCGAGCTGCGGCCGCTGGCCAAGGTCGCCAGGCCGGCAACGAACTCGGCCAATGCCTGGCCCCAGCTGCTGTGCGATGCGGCCTTGGCGGCATCTTCGAACAAGGTTTCGGCCTGCCAGGTGTCCACCAGCACGCTGAGTTTGAGAGGTAGAAACTGAGCCCCCTGTTCCAGGCCCAGGCTCATGAGCTGGCAAAAGGCCTTCCAGTCGGCTTCGGCCGTCGTCACGGTGCGTGCTTCGGCGAGGTGCATGAGCAACTTCAGGTTGTCGGCGAACAGGTGATGCAGCGCGTTGCCAGCATCCTGGTCGCGCACCAGCGTCGCGGGGGCGGGCTCTGGATTCACGTCGAACATGTCTTCGGTGTACCACAACAGGTGAGGGTGCAGCAGGCCGTTGTGGTTGTAGCGATCTTTTACGTCACGGGGCACCCGTTCGACGATCAAGCGCTGCAGCGCCGTGTCCTTCTGTAGATGAGCCAACAGCGCCGCCTCGTCATCATGCTCGGTCAGCGCAGCGGAGGTGTCATAGGCTACGAACAAGAGTACGGGCCCAGCCTTGCGGTCGTCCGGGCCGATGATGTGTATGCCCAGCACCGGGTCTGGCTCAAGCTTGGGATCGGCGCGCAGCTTGAGCTGACAGATGCCGATGGCCTGGCCTTCGACAGCGGGGCGCGCCAGTGCGTCGGGCATTTGCATCAGCGCGTTGACATAGGCCACCGCAGTGTCGGTGAAGTTGTTCATCAGCCGTTGCTGCAGGGCATCTACCTGCATCTGCACACTGAAGCTTTCACAGAAAAGGGTGCGGCGCCTGGCGTAATCCTTACCGGTGGGGTTGAAGGCAACGGCCAGCAAGCTGCGGTATTGGCCGGCCACGTCGAGCTGATGGATGATCGCGCGCACGGCTTCGGCGGTTGGGGGTTCCACGCCTGCGGGCGCATCGCGCAGGCTTACCCTGAGGGTGGCCGATTGCAGGGTGACCATGTGGTCGAGTGCAGCCTGGGTCAGGGTGCGGGTTTCGACGAAGCTGGCGGCGGCTATCGAGGAAGGCACCATGCCCACTGCGCCTGGGCTCACCACATAGCGGGTCAAGGTCAGGATGATCTTGTCCGGATCGTTCGGGCCGTCCGGGTAGTCAGCCATCAATTTCGAACTGAGCAGTGACCGAGAGAAATCGTACAGACCGGAGATATCGAACAGGTAGTCGTTCTGTGGTCCGGTAACGGCTACGCAGCGCTGTAACAGCAGGCTCAACTTTTCCAGCTGCGCGCCGCTGGCGTTGCGCAGCCATTCGGGTAACCGGTCGGTGAATTCAAGGTTCTGAGCGTTCAACTGCGCGCGGTCCAGCAGCGCGAGCAGCAGATCGACCCGCGCTTCATTGTCCAGGTAGCGCTGATACAGCTCATGGGGAAAGCCGGACAGTGCCACTGCATCACGGCTGAAGCCGATGACCGCCCGACGCCGTTCGGCTTCGCGCTGGCATTGTTCGGCGATGAAGTCGCCGGTGACTGCAGCAAGGTACAAGCTGCCGCTTGCCCCCGGGGTGTCCAGGCGCAACCGTGCCTCCAGGCGCTGGCGTGGCGCCAGCAGGCTGAGCCAGGTTTCGCGCTCCTGTTCATTGCTGATCGAGCGGCTGAAACCGGTGCGCAGCGTGTCCAGCAGAGTGAACACAAAAAAGCTCTCGTAACAGACCCAGACCAGAACCTTGCCGTCGCGCTGGTCATGCTGGTGCAAGGCGAGGCAATTGCTCAGCCGCACAGGCTTGCCGGTGTCCACTATCAGACACATCCCATGGATATCGGCCGTTTCGCCAGGCAGGCCGGCGCGCAGAGCCGCGCTGGGGTAGTCCAGGGCATTGAGCAGCAATTCGAGCAAGTCGGCGTTGGTCTCGCCGGCGTAGACTTCCAAGGCGTGCTCGACGCGCAGGGACGCTTCGCGCAGGGCACGCATTTCCCAGGGGAAGTGCACGCTGCCTTTGGCCAACCGTACCCAGTCGCGGCAGCGGTCTTCCATCTGCCCGGTATAGAACTTGGCAAAGTCCTCCAGGTGATCGGTGATCAGGCGGTTGACCCAGGCGATGCTGGGCCAGGGCAGCACCTTGCCATCGCGGTCCAGCAGGTGGTCGTCTTCGCGCAAGGGCTCGACGCTCCAGGTGGAACACCGATCGATGAACCAGTCGGTCAGGCGGATGGCCGGATCCGGGGTGCCATTGGCATGCCTGAGGTAGATATCACCGGGCTGCAGCTGGCCTTCGCAGAGCACCGCCATGATCGGCGCCAGACGTCTGCGTACGCAGTCAGCGACGGTAGGCTGGCTGGTGTGCAAGGCGTACAGGCGCTGCACCAGGGCGCCGATCTGGACTCGCCAGCCCGCAGGGTGGCCGGCACGGCTGGGGGCCACCGGCAGACCTGGAGGCAACTCCCGTTCGCCTTGCTCCAGCCAACGGCCGTGGCCGTCGAGTGCGCGCAGGCGTGGGTCGAGCAGACCGCGCAGGTCCAGCGCGTCGTCAACCTCGGCCAACAGGGTGCTGACCTGAGGCCCATGGTCGCCGAGCCTGAAGGTGAGGTTATCCTGTTGGACCTTGATCAGCGTATCGGCCAGGGCAAGGAAGGGTGCATCCAGCGCCTGGTATTGTTCGACATGGACCGCGCCGAAGGTTTGCACGCTGGCCCAGTTGCTCAGGGATACGTGTTCGGGGCGCTCGGCGCCGCGGGTAAGGTCGTGAACGAATTTTTCCAGGACCGCCCAGCTATGCAGGGTCACCAGACCGGAGGCGGGAGTGAAGAGAAACATCAGAGGGCTCGTCGCGGACTTGCTGCGCAACAGCAGCATGCCGGCCAGCGGCACGCCCGTCAGCAGGCTGCCAGTGTCCTTGCAACCCAGGGTAAAGGCGCTCATCTGGGCGCTGGGCGCCTCGGACAGCAGGCTGGCCAGGGCTTGTGCCTGGGCTGGCTCCAGGCTGCCGTCCTCCAGGCCTCTGAGAACCGCCCGGGCGAAGCCGTCGGCCATGTGCAGGGCGATCTGCTGGCGGCGATTGAAGCCGCCGGTTCCGGCGTGCTCCAGCCAGTGCGCGGTCATAGCCTTGGCCATGGCGGTTTTGGCCGTCGTACCGGCGGCCGTCAAGGCCTGTTGATAGCGTTTGACGTCTGTGGCGTCGGCCGCTTTGCCGTCCAGCGCAAGATAACGCCGCGCCTGGGTAGCCCCCTGGGACTGTCCGGCGAGGTCCTCGAGGCAGGCTTCGATCAGGCTTTGTACGCGTTCTACCTTGCTGTCGCCGGTATTGATGACGTGCAGTTGATGAGCCTTGAGTTGGGCCACCGTGCTCGTCGGGAAAGCCTTGAGCAGTTCGCCGGCGAGCTGGGTCTCGACGCGCTCGGCCAACCGCGGCAGCTTGGCCAGGTCAAGGTTGAGCTGGCTCAGGGCGTCGGTCTGCTGGTCAACCAAGGCCTGTGACCAGTGGCCGAACACCTCCCCCTCCAGCGCCCTCCAGGTGGTACCGCGCCTGGGCAGGGAGAATTGTGTGCCGAGCTGTTCAGCATGGGTTTTCAGGGCGGCGAAGTCGTCGAACGGGCGGATGCCCTGCAAGGGGCAACACAGGTATGCGGCAGGACGTGTGCTGTCGGTGTGGGTGATCGCCAGGCTGGTCAGGCCGGGCAACAAGGGGTTGCTGTGCACATGAATCAGCAGGTTCGAGGGAATCTCGCGTTGCGCCACAATGGCACTCAGCAGCAGGTTTTCTCCCTCGCTCAAGCGCTGATTTTCGGCGGCCTGGGTAATCTGGGCAGTGAAGCGGCGAATCAGCTTGACGGCGGCGAAGTAGGGGATATGGGACATGCATGCATCTCGACAAGGGCGGCGCGCGAAAGGCCTGCCACCAACGTCCAGAGCATTGCCGAGCCGGTGGGCTCGGCGGTGCTAGATAGATGTACGCGACGCCTCAGCGGGCGCGCAGGCTCTCCAACAGCATGTGCGTCGGATAGCCATCAGCTGGCTCGCCGTAGCGCTGCTGCGCCAGGCGGATGGCCTTGCGAGTGTTGGCGCCAATGATGCCGTCCGGAGTGCCGGCGTCGTAGCCATGGGCGCTGAGCAGGTTCTGCAGCTCCATACGCTCGCTGCGGCTGAGCGGCAGGTCGTCCTTGGGCCAGCCGCCGATGATGCCGCCACCGCCGTACAGTTTCTGCGCCAGCAGGCTGACCGCCAGCGCATAGGACGACGAGTTGTTGTACTTGAGTACCGCGCGGAAGTTGTCCAGCACCAGAAAGGCCGGGCCGCGATAGCCTGCCGGCAGCAGCAGGGCGGCCGAGAGGTTTTCCGCGCCCGCCGGCATCTGCGTGCCCACCGGCAGGGTCAGGCCCAGCTGCATCCACTCGCTGACCGGCTTGCGGATGGCGCCATCGGCCAGGTTGTAGTCGAACCCAGGCGCCAGCTGCACCTCGAAGCCCCAGGGCTGCCCACGCTGCCAGCCCGAGCTTTGCAGGTAGTAGGCGGTGGAGGCGAGGGCGTCGGCACTGCTGTTCCAGATGTCGCGGCGGCCATCGCCGTCGAAGTCCACGGCGTGGGTCGCATAGGTGGTGGGGATGAACTGGGTCTGGCCCATGGCCCCGGCCCAGGAGCCGAGCATGCGCTCGGGCTGGATGTCGCCGTTTTGCAGGATCTGCAGGGCGGCGATCAGCTGGCTCTGGGCGAAGTCCGGCCGCCGCCCTTCATAGGCCAGGGTAGCCAGCGACCGGATCACCGATTTGTCGCCCTGGAACTGGCCGAAGCTGCTCTCCATGCCCCACACCGCGATCAGGGCCTGGCGGTCGACGCCATAGCGCGCCTCGATGCGGGTCAGCAGCTCGGCGTTCTGTGCCAGCAAGGCCTGGCCCTTGCGCACGCGCACCGGGGAAATGGCGCCTTCGAGGTATTCCCACACTGGCCGGGAGAACTCCGGCTGGCTGCGGTCGGCAGTGACCACGCTGGGGTCGGCGGTCACGCCGCTGAAGGCACGGTCGAAGGTCTGGGCAGTGATGCCGGCCTGCAGGGCCTGTACGCGGAACCCGGCTTCCCAGTCTTCGAACGACTGCGTCGGTACCACGGCGGCGTCGGCCGGCGCAGGTGCGGCTGGCGGGGCGGCCTGGGCGGCAGGCGCGGCGGGTGCGACAGGCAGCTGCACGGCTGAGGCAGCAGTGGGTTTTTCAGCGCAGGCGACTAACAGAATGAAGCTGGTGGCGGCGATGAACTGGCGAAACTGCCAGCGGGGATGACGACAAGGAGACATGCAGGGGTCCGAGTATTTCAGGTCAGGTGACGACCTTATCATGCCTGCACGACGAAGGGTTCAGGCGGCCACAAAGTAAAAAGCCTCCCCATCGTTGGATGGGAGGGCTTCGCGGCGGTAACTGCCCTTGCCCTTGGCGGGGCGTTCCTGGCGGCTGCGGAACAGCGGCTGGGCAACGATGGATTTGGCCTTGTTGGGGCGCTTCATGGGTTTCTTGCTCATGGGCTCTGCCTCCGTGTCAACGGCGGCGATCATACGCCTGTGGTGCATGGGTGCAATGCTGGCCATTCAGACGCTGTGCTACAGACGCTATTGCGCAGGCAATGCCAGGCGCATACCCGCCATCAGCATCGACAACCGTGACAGGCTGACCCACACCGACCCCGGCGCCTGGCCCTTGATCTGTGCATCGATGTGCTGGGCATCCTGCAGCAGCTGGCTCCAGCGCTGCGCGGAGTGGCGTTGCAGGGCCTTGCTCATCAGCGGCTTGCGCTTGTCCCAGACCGGCGGCCGGGCCTGGCTGAAGGCTTTATCCAACGGCACGCCCTGGCTGTACTGCTGCGACAGGCTGGCCAGCAGGCGCAGCTCGCGAGCCAGCGCCCAGAGGATCACCGGCGGCTCGACGCCTTCGCCGCGCAGCCCTTCGAGCATGCGCAAGGCATGTGCCGGCTCGCCGTTGAGCACGGCATCGACCAAACCGAACACGTCAAAACGAGCGCTGTCGGCCACTGCCGCTTGTACCGTCTCCAGGGTGATCTGATTACCGTCGGCGAGCAGCTTGAGCTTTTCGATCTCCTGGGCCGCCGCCAGCAGGTTGCCCTCCACCCGTGCGGCGATCAGTTCCACCGCATCGGGCTGGGCCGCCAGCCCGGCCTGGGCCAGGCGCTGGCGGATCCACTGCGGCAACTGGCCAGCATCCACCGGCCAGATCTGGATGAACTGGGTGTGGGCGCCTTCGATCAGCGCCTTGCCCCATTTGGTCTTCTGCGCGCTGCCGTCCAGCTTGGGCAGGCTGATCAGCAGCAGGGTGTCTTCGGCCGGGCGCCCGGCATATTCCATCAGCGCGGCGGCGCCCTTGTCCCCCGGCTTGCCCGAGGGCAGACGCAGCTCCAGCAGGCGCCGCTCGGCGAACAGCGAGAGGCTGGCACCGGCCTGCAACAGGGTGCCCCAGTCGAAATTGGCGTCGGCGCTGAACACCTGGCGTTCGTCGAAGCCTTGCTGCCGGGCGGCGGCGCGAATGGCGTCGGCCGCCTCCTGGCACAGCAGGGGATCGTCGCCGCTGACCACATAGACCGGGGCCAGCGGGCCTTGCAGGTGCTTGCCGAGCCCGGCCGGTGCCAGTTTCATGGCTGAACCCGCGGCATCACTTGGTCGGGATGTCGATCGGCGATTGCTGCGGCGTCGCGTCCATGGCGCGCTTGGCGGCGTCCTCGGCGTCGGCAGCGGCCTTGGCGCGGGCATCCGATTGCGCCTGCAGCTCGGCCAGGCGTGCCGGCGTCAGCTGTTGCAGACGCAGGATCAGGCGCTGCACCAGTTCGCGGCGCATCTCGCGGCGGATCTCGGTGGACTCGGAGTCCGAACCTGCCAGGTTGTTGCCGTCATGGGTGAAGTCCTTCTCGACTTCAACCTTGTCCGACAGCAGCGGGTCGGGCGTGGCGCCGCGCAGTTCATAGGTGACGACGGTGCTCAGCTCGATATCCACCGAGCGCGCCGAGCCGCTGTAGCTGGCGGTGCGTTGATCTTCCTTCTCACTGGTCAGCACCAGCTTGTAGGGGGCGGTATCGTCAACCTTGACTCCGCCGCTTTGCAGCGTCGACTTCAGCAGCTTGACGGTTTCACCGTAGGCGTCGCGGGCACTGACGTTCAGTTCCTTGATGGCCAGCGTGTTGCTGCCCGTTCCGCGCAACTGGAAACCGCAGGCGCTCAGCAGCACGGCGAGGCCCATTACCAGCAGGTTGCGTTTGATCATGCTTGTAGCTCCTGGAAATTCTTTAGCGCCAATCTTTGGAAGGCCGCAGGCAAACCTGCAGCCGCAACGCCATGTTCAACTGGCGACAATGTTCACCAACTTGCCCGGCACCACGATGACCTTGCGAATGGTCAGGCCGTCGATGAAGCGCAGCACGTTCTCGTTGACCCGGGCTGCCGCCTCGACTTCCTCGCGAGTGGCGCTGGCCGGCATGTCGATCTGCCCGCGCAGCTTGCCGTTGACCTGAATCACCAGCTGCAGGGTGTCCTGGACCAGGGCCGACTCGTCGGCCACTGGCCATTGCGCATCGATGATGGCATCGGCATGGCCGAGCGCCTTCCACAGCTCATGGCAGATGTGCGGAGTAATTGGCGCCAGCAGCAGGGCGACGGTCTGCAGGCCTTCGTGCAGCAGGGCGCGATCGCTGTCGCTGGCCTGTGCGGCTTTTTCCAGCACGTTCATCAAGGTCATCACCTGGGCGATGGCGGTGTTGAATTTGTGGTGCTGCCCCACATCCTGGCCGGCCTGGCGGATGGCCAGGTGAATGGCGCGGCGCACGGCTTTCTGCTCGTCGTTCAGGCTGCCGGTGTCCAGCGGGGCCGGCAGGCCCTGGGCGACATGGGCCTGGGCCAGGCGCCAGACGCGCTTGAGAAAACGGTGCGAGCCTTCGACGCCGGCATCGGACCACTCGGCGCTCATGTCTGGCGGCGAGGCGAACATCATGAACAGGCGGCAGGTGTCGGCACCGAACTGGTCGATCATCGACTGCGGGTCTACTCCGTTGTTCTTCGACTTGGCCATTTTCTCGGTGCCGCCGATTTCCACCGGCAGGCCGTCGGCGGTCAGGGTGGCGCCGATCACCTTGGCCTTGGCGTCGCGCTCCAGGGTGACGTCGGCCGGGTTGTACCAGGTCTTGCTGCCATTGGCTTCGAGACGGTAGTAGGTGTCGGCGATGACCATGCCCTGGGTCAGCAGGTTCTTGAAGGGCTCGTTGGAGGTGACCAGGCCCTCGTCGCGCATCAGCTTGTGGAAGAAGCGCGCGTAAAGCAGATGCAGGATGGCGTGTTCGATGCCGCCGATGTACTGGTCGACCGGCAGCCAGTGGTTGGCGGCTTTCGGGTCGACCATGCCGCCCTCGTAGTGCGGCGAGGCGTAGCGGGCGTAATACCAGGACGACTCGACGAAGGTGTCCATGGTGTCGGTTTCACGCTTGGCCGGTGCGCCGCAACGTGGGCAGCTGCACTGGTAGAACTCGGGCATGCGCGCCAGCGGCGAGCCGGCGCCGTCGGGCACGACGTCTTCGGGCAACACCACGGGAAGCTGGTCTTCAGGTACCGGCACGTCGCCGCAGGCGTCGCAGTGCACGATAGGGATCGGGCAGCCCCAGTAGCGCTGGCGGCTGATGCCCCAGTCGCGCAGGCGGAACTGGGTGCGCGACTGGCCGAGCTCTTTCTTGATGAGCGCGACTTCGATGGCGTCGAAGGCGCCGTCGAAATCCAGGCCGTCGAAGTCGCCGGAGTTGATCAGCGTGCCGTGCTCGCCATAGGCCGCCATCCAGGGTGCTGGGGTCAGGTCGCCGACGCTGGTACGCACCACCGGCTTGATCGGCAGGTTGTACTTGCTGGCGAATTCGAAATCGCGTTCGTCATGGGCCGGCACCGCCATCACGGCGCCGTCGCCGTAGTGCATCAGCACGTAGTTGGCGACCCACACCGGCAGGCGTTCGCCGGTCAGCGGGTGCTCGACGAACAGCGCGGTCGGCATGCCTTTCTTTTCTTGCGTGGCGACATCGGCTTCGGCGACGCTGCCGCTCTTGCATTCATTGATGAAGGCCTGCAGCGCGGCATCGCTCTGAGCGGCCAGGCTGGCCAGTGGATGCTCGGCGGCGACGGCGACGTAGGTGGCGCCCATCAGGGTGTCGGGGCGGGTGGTGAAGACTTTCAGCGCACCGGCTTCGCCGATCGAGGCGACGTCGTAGGGGAAACGTACTTCCATGCCCTTGGACTTGCCGATCCAGTTGCGCTGCATGGTCTTGACCTGCTCGGGCCAACCCGGCAGGTCGTCGAGGCTGGTCAGCAGCTCATCGGCGTAGGCGGTGATCTTGAAGTAGTACATCGGGATTTCGCGCTTCTCGATCACCGCGCCCGAACGCCAGCCGCGGCCGTCGATCACCTGCTCGTTGGCCAGTACGGTCTGGTCCACCGGGTCCCAGTTGACGGTGCCATTCTTGCGGTAGATCACGCCTTTTTCGAACAGGCGAGTGAACAGCCATTGTTCCCAGCGGTAGTAGTCCGGCTTGCAGGTGGTGACTTCGCGCGACCAGTCCACCGCCAGGCCCAGGCTGCGCAGCTGGCTCTTCATGTAGGCGATGTTTTCGTAGGTCCACTTGGCCGGCGCGACATTGTTCTTCATGGCGGCGTTTTCCGCCGGCATGCCGAAGGCGTCCCAACCCATGGGCTGCAGCACATTCTTGCCCTGCATGCGCTGGTAGCGGGCGATCACGTCGCCGATGGTGTAGTTGCGCACGTGCCCCATGTGCAGCTTGCCGCTCGGGTAGGGGAACATCGACAGGCAGTAGAACGTCTCCTTGCCGGGCTGCTCACTGACTTCAAAGGACTTGTGCTCGTCCCAGAAAGTCTGGGCGGCGGCTTCGATTTCGCGGGGCGTATAGAGTTCGTGCATGGCTACTTTGCGCTGAGAAATGGGTGACCTTGTCCAGGCAGCCTGAATCAGCTGCGGCCGGCGCTCCGGCTGCCGGTAATCCGGCGACAATCATGAAACGCCGTAGCATACATGACCCCCCTCGACCGAGGGAAACCTTGATTGCGCCGGATGGTCCGTTGGTCGACGTTCCTCGCCGGATTTACGCTTCCCGCTACGCTAATGCTTGGGGAAACGTAATATTGTCAATGAGGTGGAGCGGATGGTTGAGTCGCAGCTGGAGGCTTTTGCACCGCAAGTCTATGAACGCCTGATCGACCGCCTGGGGCTGGCCCTGGACGTCGCTCGCACGGCTGTGCGGTTGCGTGACGAGGTGCCTGTCGAACTGGAACTGCGCGGCTTGAGCCGCGCCGAGTATGAATTGATCAATGCCTACCTGAGCAGCGACGCCAGCCATCGCAGCCTCGGTGCGTCGTTCGCCGCCGTGGCTCCGGCAGTGGCCGAGCCTGCGGCCTCGGCCAAGGTGGTATGGCTGGAGCAGGTCCGCGCCAGGAAGCGGGCGCGCGCTCCGGCCGTGCGCAGCAAAGGTTGATCGACCAGAGTTTTACACGGCCAGGCATTGTTGACAGGCGTCATTCCACTTACGCTTCGAGCATCTTCAGGGAGGGGATGCTCGATGTTTCTGCGTTACGTCTTTAAACAACTCTTGATACCGCCCGGTATCCTCTTCATTTTCGTTCTGCTGGCGTGGTGGCTGCGCCGGGCTCGGCCGCGCCTGGCCGGTTGCCTGCTGGCGCTGGGCCTGGGCGGCTTGTGGCTGATGAGCTTGCCTGTGGTGCTGCGTACGGCGGCCCATGCCATGGAAAGCGTGCCGCCGCTGCCGATGGAGCAGTGGGCGAGCCTGGCGCAACGGGCCGATGCGATCGTGGTGCTGGGCGCCGGCCGCGAGCGTGACGACGCCGCCTGGGGCGGCACCGACCAGCCCTCGGCACTGGCCAGCGAGCGCCTGCGCTATGCCGCCCGGCTGGCCAAGGCTTCAGGCCTGCCCGTGTTGATCAGTGGCGGCCTGGACTACGGGCGGCCACCCAGCGAGGCGGCGATGATGGCCGAGTCGCTGGAGAAAGATTTCGGCGTGACCGCGCGCTGGCAGGAGGGCGAAAGCCGCACCACCTGGGAGAACGCGACCAGAACCGCCGCCATGCTCGACAAGGAAGGGATCAAGCGCATCGTCCTGGTGACTCATGGCTGGCACATGCCGCGCTCGGTGTGGAGTTTCCAGCAGGTCGGTTTCACCGTGGTCCCGGCCCCGATGGGGTTCCTTGGCGGGCAGAGCGCCGGGCCGCTTGGCGGCTGGCTGCCGGAGCCCAAGGCCGAGTGGCAGAACGGCTGGTTGCTCAACGAGGCCATCGGGGCGGTGGGGTATCGGTTGTTCTATCGGTAAGGGGCTCAAGCGCGGGCGGGCTTTGCCCCCTCCCTCGGCGTACGGGGAGGGGCCAATCGATCCTCAGTGCGAGGGTTGTGACGCGGCTTTGCCCCGGCGCGCGGCCAGCAGCGCCCAACCCAGCAGCAGCAGGCTAAGAGTCGCCAGCGGCCAGGAGCGCCACCGCAGGTAAGGGGTGAGCTGCTGCATCGGCACCACCTCGCCGTACAGCAATCCCGGCGCGAACTGGGGAATCTGCGCAGTGATCTTGCCGAACGGGTCGATCAGCGCGGAGACGCCGTTGTTGGTCGCGCGGATCATCCAGCGTCCGGCCTCGAGGGCGCGCATGCGGGCCATTTGCAAGTGCTGCAGCGGGCCGATGGAGGTGCCGAACCAGGTGTCGTTGCTGATGGTCAGCAGCAGCTGGCTCTGCGCCGAGAGCCCGGCGGCGAAATCCGGATAGACCACTTCGTAGCAGATGAACGGTGCGATGGCATAGCCTTTGGCCTCGAGCAATTTCTGCTCGGCCGGGCCGCGGGCGAAGTCCGACATGGGCAGGTTGAAGAAGTCGATGACACCGCGCAGCAGGTCCTGCAAGGGCACGTATTCGCCGAAGGGCACCAGTTTCTGCTTGAGGTAGGTGCCGCTGCCTTTGCCGACCACGGTGATGCCGTTGTAGTAGCTGCGCACGCCGTCCACCTCGCGGCGCACCGGCACCCCTGTGATCAACGCGGCATCCTGGCCGGCAGCAAACCCGCTCATCATGGCCAGGTAGGGTTTGGCGGTGTCCAACCAAAGCGGGATGGCGGTCTCCGGCCAGATCACCAGGTCGGCGCGCGGCGCCGCGAAGCTCATGTCGCGGTACAGCGCCAGCTGCTGATCCACGGCACTGGGGTCCCACTTCATCATCTGCGCGACATCGCCCTGGATCGCAGCCACTTTCAACGGCGGTGCCACGGGCGTGGTCCAGGCGTGTCCCTTGAGTGCCAGGCCGATGGCCCAGGGGCCGATCAGCAGCACCAGGCCGGCTGCCAGGCTCGGCGTGTGGCGACGCAGGCGCGGCAGATTGCACAGCAGCGCGGCGCTCAAGGCCAGGGTAAAGGAGATCAGCCACATGCCGCCCACCGGTGCCAGGCCTGCCAGCGGCCCGTCCAGCTGGCTGTAGCCGGAGTACAGCCAGGGGAAACCGGTGAGGAACCAGCCGCGGAACATTTCCTGGGCAAACCATAGCGCCGCGAACGCCAGGGCGTCGGCCAGGGGCGCTTCGCTGCGCCGCAGCCAGCGCGCCCAAAGCCAGGTCGGCAGGGCGAAGAACAGCGCCACGGCTGCGGTGAAGGCCAGCATCAACGAGGCCGCCAGCCACGCCGGGGCGTCGCCGAAGGTGTGAATGCTGACGTAGATCCAGCTGGTGCCGGCGCCGAACAGGCCGAAGCCGTAACACCAGCCACGGGCGAAGGCCTGGCGCGGGTCGAGCTCGCGCAGGCCCAGGTAGATCAGCAGCAGGGCCACCAACGCCAGTGGCCAGATGTCGAAGGGCGCCAGGGCCGGGGTGATCAACGCGCCGGCGACCACGGCCAGCAGGTTACCGGGCCAGCCGGGGCGAGTGATCCAGCGCATGGTGATCCTTAGTGCAAAGCTTCAGCGAGAGATGGGGGTCAGGCGCAGCAAGTGTATCCGACGGCTGTCGGCGTTGAGAATGCGAAAGCGCCAGGCGCCGATCTCGGTGGTCTCGTTGCGCTTGGGCAGGTGGCCGAAGGCACTCATGACCAGGCCGCCAACGGTGTCGAATTCGTCATCGGAGAACTCGCTGTCGAAGAACTCGTTGAAGTTCTCGATCGGCGTCAGCGCCTTGATCAGGAAGTCGCCACTGGGCAGCGGCTTGATGTAGCTGTCTTCCTCGACGTCGTGCTCGTCCTCGATGTCGCCGACGATCTGTTCCAGCACGTCCTCGATGGTCACCAGGCCCGCCACGCCGCCGTACTCGTCGATGACGATGGCCATGTGGTTATGGTTGGCGCGAAATTCGCGCAGCAGCACGTTCAGGCGCTTGGACTCGGGCACGAACGTGGCCGGACGCAGCAGGTCCTTGATGTCGAAGTCGTCGGTGTTGTCCTTGAGGATCAGTGGCAGCAGATCCTTGGCCAGCAGCACGCCGATGACGTCGTCGTGGTTCTCGCCCAGCACAGGGTAGCGCGAGTGGGCGGAGTCGATCACGGCGGGGAGGAACTCGCGCAGGCTCTGGGTGGAGCGGATGCTCACCACCTGGGAGCGCGGCACCATGATGTCGCGCACCTGCAGGTCGGCGACCTGGATGGCGCCTTCGACGATGGTCAGCGCTTCGCTGTCCAGCAGCTTGTTCTGATGGGCTTCGCGCAGCAGCTCGAGGAGCTCCTGGCGGTTTTTCGGCTCATGGGCAAAAGCCTGGGTAATCTTGCCCAGCCAGGACTTTTGCCCGTTGCTCGATCGATCTTCGCTCATGTCCCTTACTCGTGATCCCTGGTGTCGTTCTTCGTTGGAACGGCGGTGGTTGGAAAGTCGGTTTCGTCGTCGGCGTACGGGTCCCTGTGACCCAACTCGGCAAGCAACGTTCGTTCCAGTGCTTCCATTTCCTCGGCTTCGTCGTCGTCGATGTGATCGTAGCCAAGCAAGTGCAGACAACCGTGAATGACCAGATGCGCCCAATGCGCGTCCAGCGGCTTGCCCTGTTCGCGCGCCTCGCGCTCGACCACCTGGGTGCAGATCACCAGGTCGCCCAGCAGCGGGATATCGAGCATATCGTCAGGGACGTCGGCCGGAAAGGACAGCACGTTGGTGGCATAGTCCTTGTGACGGTAGGTGTGGTTGAGCTCGCGGCCTTCGGCTTCGTCGACCAGGCGAATGGTCATTTCCGAGTCGGCGCTGCGCTGGCGCAAGGCCAATTCACACCAGGTGCGAAAATCGTTGTCCTGCGGACCAGCCAGCGTGCTGGCCCGTTGTATGTCCAGTTCAAGCATCGCCGCGTCGACCCTCGGCCGCTGCCGGCTTGCGCGCCTCGAAGCGCTCGTAGGCCTCGACGATACGCTGCACCAGCGGGTGGCGCACCACGTCCTTGGGCTTGAAGTGGGTGAAGCTGATGCCCGGTACGCCGTCGAGCACTTCGATGACATGCGCCAGGCCCGACTTGGTGCCCTTGGGCAGGTCGACCTGGGTGATGTCGCCGGTGATCACGGCGGTGGAGCCGAAGCCGATACGGGTCAGGAACATCTTCATCTGCTCGACGGTGGTGTTCTGGCTTTCGTCGAGAATGATGAAGCTGTTGTTCAGCGTGCGTCCGCGCATGTAGGCGAGCGGGGCGATCTCGATGACCTGTCGCTCGATCAGCTTGGCCACGTGCTCGAAGCCGAGCATCTCGTACAGCGCGTCATACAGCGGGCGCAGGTACGGGTCGATCTTCTGCGCCAGGTCGCCGGGCAGGAAGCCGAGCTTTTCGCCGGCTTCGACCGCCGGACGCACCAGCAGGATGCGTCGCACCTGCTCGCGCTCCAGCGCATCCACCGCGCAGGCGACGGCCAGGTAGGTCTTGCCGGTGCCGGCCGGGCCGATGCCGAAGTTGATGTCGTTGCCGAGGATTTCCTTGACGTAGCGCTGCTGGTTCAGGCCGCGCGGGCGAATCATGCCCTTGCGGGTACGCAGCGCTACCGGCACTTCGGTGGAGGCCGGGTTGGACAATTCCTCGACCGCCGACTCCTGGAGAAACAGGTGCACCATGTCTGGCGACAGTTCGGTGGCCTTGGTCTCACGGTACAGGCGACGCAGCAGCTGCTCGGCGGATTGGGTGTGGGCCGGTTCGCCGATGAGCTCGAATTGATTGCCGCGGTTGCGGATCTCGATGTCCATGCGCTGTTCGATCAAGCGCAGGTGCTCGTCGAATTGTCCGCACAGGTTGGCGAAGCGGCGGGCCTCGAAGGGTTCGAGGATGAAATGATGTGGTTCTATGGGTGCGTTCAAGGTCGTTTATAGCCGCCCGACGGCAATTAAGATGAACTGAAGGATAACCCCGGCAGGCGGGTCGCGAAAGGGATTAAGCGACCAGCGCACAATTACCGTTTATTGCACCAGCGTTCCGCGCAGCGAATGCGGCCGCGCTTCGGCGATGTAGACGTCGACGAACTGGCCGATCAGCTTGGGGTTGTCGGTGCTGAAATTGACGATGCGGTTGTTCTCGGTGCGCCCCTGCAGCTGGCCCGGATCCTTGCGCGAATAGTCAGTGACGAGTATGCGCTGGGTGCTGCCGACCATCTGTCGGCTGATCTCGAAGCCCTGCTGGTTGAGGCGGTGCTGCAAGGCATCCAGGCGCTGCTTTTTCAAGGCTTCGGGGGTGTCGTCGCCAAGGTCCGCCGCCGGGGTGCCGGGGCGCTGGCTATAGACGAACGAGTAGGAGAAGTCGAAGCCGACGTCGGCCACCAGTTTCATGGTCTGCTCGAAGTCTTTCTCGGTTTCGCCGGGGAAGCCGACGATGAAGTCCGAACTGATGCAGATGTCCGGCACCGCCGCCTTGAGCTTGCGCAGGCGTGACTTGTATTCGAGCACGGTGTGGTTGCGTTTCATCGCCGCCAGTACGCGATCCGAGCCCGACTGCACCGGCAGGTGCAGGTGCTTGACCAGCTGCGGCACCTCGGCGTGGGCCAGAATCAGGCTGTCGGAAAACTCCAGCGGGTGCGAGGTGGTGTAGCGGATGCGCTCGATGCCATCGACCGTGGCCACCGCGCGAATCAGCTCAGCCAGGTCGGCGACGTGGTCGCTGTCGGTGGTGCCACGGTAGCCGTTGACGTTCTGCCCCAGCAGGGTAACTTCGCGCACGCCGTGGTCGGCCAGGTGGGTGATCTCGGCCATGACGTCGTTGAACGGCCGGCTGACCTCTTCGCCCCGGGTGTAGGGCACCACGCAGAAGGTGCAGTATTTGCTGCAGCCTTCCATCACCGACACGTAGGCGGTCGGGCCGTCGATGCGCGGCTCGGGCAGGTGGTCGAATTTCTCGATCTCGGGAAACGAGATGTCCACCTGCGGCAGCCGGGTGGTGCGCGCGGCGTCGATCATTTCCGGCAGGCGGTGCAGGGTCTGCGGGCCGAACACCACGTCCACGTAGGGTGCGCGATCGCGAATCGCCGCGCCTTCCTGGCTGGCCACGCAGCCGCCGACGGCGATGACCATTTCAGGATTGGCCAGCTTCAGTTCGCGCCAGCGACCCAGCTGGGAGTACACCCGGTCCTGCGCGCGCTCGCGAATGGAGCAGGTGTTGAGCAGGATCACGTCGGCGTCTTCGGCGCGGGCCGTGACCTCCAGGGCTTGATGTTCGCCCAGCAGGTCGACCATGCGCGAGCTGTCGTACTCGTTCATCTGGCAACCGTGGGTTTCAATATAAAGCTTCTTGGCCATGCGGGGTCATCGGGTGATTCACGGAACCGCGCATTATAGGGGCGAGGCCCCCGGGTTCCTAGCCTTGTCTGTCGGGCGGCTATGCTATAGTTTCGCCCCTCTTCACTACCTCGACCGACTACCCTCCCAAGATGACCAAACGCGAAGCTCCCATTTACAAAGTAATCTTCCTCAACCAGGGGCAGGTGTTCGAGATGTACGCCAAGCAGATCTACCAGAGCGACCTGTGGGGGTTTCTCGAAGTGGAGGAATTCGTCTTTGGTGAGCGCACCCAGGTGGTCGTCGATCCCAGCGAGGAGAAGCTCAAGGCGCAGTTCGAGGGCGTGGTGCGCAGCTTCGTGCCGATGCATTCGATCGTGCGCATCGACGAGGTCGAGCGCCTGGGCACTCCGAAGATCAGCGAGGCGCGCGGCGTCAGCAACGTGATGCCGTTCCCGATGCCGATGCCGGACAAATAGGCTTCAGGGCAAGGGCGAGAAGGGGGTGCGGCCGCCGTCGGCGGTCTGCAGCTCCAGCAGGTACTTGCGAAAGATCTGCCCGAGCACCTGGGTGGCCATCTCCAGGTCTTGATGGGACATCTGCGCCGACACCTGGTCGGCGGTGTCCAGTGCATCTTCGGCGCCATTGACTGCTGCCATCTTCAGCACGATATACGCCTGGACGTTGTTGGCCGGTACGCCTTCGCCCTTGAAGAACATCAGTCCCAGGTGATATTGCGCGTCAGCCTGGCCTTGCAGCGAGGCCTGCTCGAAGTACGCCAGGGCCTGGTTGAGGTCCCGGGGGGTACTCTTGCCGTCATAGTAGAACTGCCCCAACTCGTATTGCGCCTGCGCGTCGCCCGACTTGGCCGCCTGCTGGCAGGTGGCGACGGCTTGTGCGAGGTTTTCCGGCGGGGTATTGAGGGTGCAACGACCCGTCGAGGGGATCAGCAACGAATTGCTTCCCGCCGATGCCAGCAGTGGCTCAAGGAGCAACAGGCAGCCCAAGGCAAGGGCGCGGCCGGTGCGGTTCATGGGGATCGAATTACCTCTGCGCAAAGCGGGAGCCGGCTGAAAGACGGTGCGGTGATGCATTATGAAATAAGCAGAGGCATGGTTACAAAGTCTTTACTCATTTTCTTGCATTCGCAGGTACGAGAGCGCCAAGCCCCGCAGGAGCGAGCTGGCTCGGGAAAGGGCAACATCCTTCCCGAGCCAGCGTGGTCCTGCAGGGCAGGCGCCCAGACGTTCCTACCTCAATGCTGCAAACGCCCGCTCTGCCGCATCCAGGGTAATCTTCAGCTCCGCTTCGCCGTGGGCGATCGAGGTGAAGCCCGCTTCGAAGGCGCTCGGCGCCAGGTACACGCCGCCTTCGAGCATCAGGTGGAAGAAACGCTTGAAGCGCTCCGCGTCACTGGACATGACGTCGTCGAAGGTGACGATGTCGTCGGCGCCGCTGAAGTACAGGCCAAACATGCCACCGGCCTGGGTGGTCACGAACGGAATGCCGGCCGCATCGGCGCGCTCCTGCAGGCCGTCGAGCAGGCGGGTGGTGAAGGCCGTCAGTTCGTCGTGGAAGCCCGGACGGCTGATCAGCTTCAAGGTGGTCAGGCCGGCGGCCATGGCCAGCGGGTTGCCCGACAAGGTGCCGGCCTGGTACACAGGGCCTAGCGGGGCGATGTGCGACATGATCGCGCGTTTGCCGCCGAAGCAGCCCACCGGCATGCCGCCGCCGATGATCTTGCCGAAGGTGCTGAGGTCCGGCACCACGTCGTAGTAGGCCTGGGCGCCGCCAAGGGCCACGCGAAAACCGGTCATCACTTCATCGAAAATCAGTACCACGCCATGCTGGTCGCACAGGCTGCGCAGGCCAGGCAGGAAGCCGGGTGCCGGCGGCACGCAGTTCATGTTGCCGGCCACCGGCTCAACGATGATGCACGCGACTTCCTCGCCGACTTCCTCGAGCATCTGCGCGACTGCGGCCAGGTCGTTGAACGGCAGGGTCAGGGTGTGCTGGGCGAACGCCGCCGGTACGCCGGGCGAGCTCGGCACGCCGAGGGTCAGGGCGCCGGAGCCGGCCTTGACCAGCAGGCTGTCGGAGTGGCCGTGGTAGCAGCCTTCGAACTTGATGATGCTGTCGCGGCCGGTAAAGCCACGCGCCAGGCGAATCGCACTCATGGTGGCTTCGGTGCCCGAGCTGACCATGCGCACCATCTCCATGGACGGCACCAGCGAGCAGACCAGGTCGGCCATCTCGGTTTCCATGGCGGTCGGTGCGCCGTAGGACAGCCCGTGTTCCAGCTGGCGGCGGACCGCGTCGATCACTTCGGGGTGGCTGTGGCCGAGAATCATCGGGCCCCAGGAGCCGACATAGTCGACGTAGCGTTTGTCGTCTTCGTCGGTGACATAGGCGCCAGCGGCGTGCTTGAAGAACAGTGGGGTACCGCCCACGCTCTTGAAGGCGCGGACGGGCGAGTTGACCCCCCCGGGGATGTGTTGCTGGGCTTGGGCAAACAGTTCTTCGGAACGCGACATGATCAATAATCCAAGGCTGGGAAGGGCATCAGGCGGCGGCGAACAAGGCGTTCAGGGCCTTGGCGCGGCGAGTGACTTCCTGGGTGTCGGGGGCGCCGAACAGGGTGTGGACCACTGCGAGCAGGTCCGCCCCCTGGGCGATGAGCGATTCGGCGTTGTCGAGGGTGATGCCGCCGATCGCGCAGATCGGCAGTTTGATCTGCTGGCGGGCGGTGGCCAGGGTGTCGAAGGAGGCCAATTCGGCTTCGGGCTTGGTGCGCGAGGCGAAGAAGGCGCCGAAGGCCACGTAGCTGGCCCCTTCCTGTGCCGCCTGCCTGGCCAGATCGATGCTGGCGTGGCAGGTCGAGCCGATGATGGCCTGGCGGCCGAGCAGGGTCCGCGCCGGGGTCAGCGGGCCGTCGGTCTGGCCCAGGTGCACGCCGACGCCCAGGCGGGCGGCGAGTTCGAGGTCGTCGTTGATGATCAGACGGGTCTTGTACTGTTCGCACAGTTTCATCAGGGTGTCGGCTTCACGCAGGCGCCGCGCTTCGTCGCTGCTCTTGTCGCGGTACTGCAGCAGGGTGATGCCGCCATCCAGCGCCGCCTTGACATAGGCAAGGAATTTGCCGGCCAGCAGCTGGCCATCGGTGATGGCATACACGCCACGTAATTTCATTGCATTACCTCTTGGCCTTGCGGCCGTGCGACCGAGCCGGCTCGGCGATCGGTCCTATGAGCAGAAATCCAGCGGCAGTCGACGCGGCACGTACTGGCCCTGGCCCAGCCGCTCGGCGTCGCGCAGGGTGCGCCAGGTGTAGTCCAGGGCCGACTTGACCGCGCTCTGCAGGCCTTCGCCGAGTGCCAGGCGGCCGGCCAGGGCGCTGGCCAGGGTGCAGCCGGAACCATGATAGCTGCCCGGCAGGCGCTCGCAGGTCCAGCTCGACGGCGCTGCATCGCGGCTGTACAGGCGGTTGTGCACCTGTTGCTCGTCGCCATGGCCGCCGGTGATCAACAGGTTGCGGCAGTGGCGCAGCAGCACTTCAGCGCACTGGTCGGGCGTGCCATCGGGCAGCTCGGCGAGGATGCGTGCTTCGGGCAGATTCGGCGTGGCGATCAGTGCCAGTGGCAGCAGGCGCTCGCGCATGGCGTAGCCGACCTCGTCCTTGCCCAGGCTGCCGCCGCCGCCGGCGCGCAGTACCGGGTCGCAGACGATGGGCAGATGGGCGTGGGCGCTCAGCAGTTCGACCACGGTGTCGACCATGTCGATGGAGCCGAGCATGCCCAGCTTGACCGCCGCCACCGGCGAGTCGCCGAGCACGGCATTGGCCTGAGCCAGGATCCACTCGCGGTCGAGCACGCGGAAGTCGCTGACATTCACCGTATTCTGCACGGTCAGCGCGGTGACCGTGGGAGCGGCGTGACAACCCTGCGCCAACAGGGCTTCGATATCGGCCTGCAAGCCGGCGCCACCACTGGGGTCGTGGCCGGAGAGGCAAAGGACAACGGGGCGAGAGCTATAGATATTCATGGTGCGTGAGCTTACCACTGTGCTCGCGGTGTGACATCTGTGGCGAACGCCGCTGGCGCTCCGGGGGAGACCTGCAGAGCCTGACAAAATCTTCTGAAAACACGACGTTAGAGCCGTGTAGCGGATTGTTGCGACACGTCGCGCAGGTGGCCATCGGCTATGCTAGAGTGCTTCGAAATTGATATCAGGCCCTGCCGGGCCGCGTCGTCTCACAGGGAATGGGGCTTCCCGACGTTTTCCGGACAGGCCATGTTGGGGCCGTATGCGCTATTTGCTGATCCTTCTGGTGGCCTGGCTGCCCTTGCTGTGCTGCGCGGTCGATTTCGACGAATCCACTCAGAGCCTGCCCCTGGGCCGCGTGATGCAGGTGTTCGAAGACGTCGACGGCACGGCCACCATCGACGACGTCAGTGGCCATGGCGCCCTCGTCGAGCGCTTCCAGCGCCATGGCGCCGATGTGCTCAATGCCGGCTACTCGACCTCGGCCTTCTGGCTCAAGGTCGACCTGCACTACGCCGCTGCCGATCCCGCCGCGCAGCGCCGCAGCTGGCTGCTGGAGCTGGCGTACCCGCCGATGGACAACATCGAACTGTACGAGGCCGGTGCCGACGGCACCTTTCGCCTGACCCAGAAAACCGGCGATGCGTTGCCCTATTCGGTGCGCCAGATCAAGCAGAACAACTATGTCTTCGACCTGCCATTCCAGCCGGGCGAGCAGAAGACTGTCTACCTGCGCCTGCAGAGTCAGGGCTCGGTGCAGGCGCCGCTGACGCTGTGGTCGACCACCGCTTACATGGAAGAGCAGCCCACGCGCATCTATGTGCTTGGGGCCATCTACGGCGTGCTGCTGGGCATGGTGGTGTACAACCTGTTCATCTTCATCAGCGTGCGCGACCGCAGCTACCTGTTCTACATCCTTTATATCGCCTCGTTCGGTCTGTACCAGCTCTCGGTCAATGGCGCGGCGGTGGAGTTCCTCTGGCCGCAGAGCCCCTGGTGGGCGAATGCCTCGACGCCGTTCCTGATCGGCGCGGCGGCGCTGTTCGGTTGCCAGTTCTCCCGCAGCTTCCTGCAGACGGCCGACCACAGTCGCGGCATGGACCGTCTGCTGTTCGCCTTGATGCTCTGCGGCACGGTGGTGATGGTGCTGTCGCTGGCCTCCAGCTACGCCCTGGCGTTGCGCCTGGCCACCGTGCTGGCACTGGCGTTCACCGTGGTCATCTTCACTGCCGGGATCCTCGCCTGGCGCCGCGGTCTGCGCCAGGCGCGCTATTTCATCATCGCCTGGAGCGCCTTCCTGCTCGGCGGCATCGTCAACACGCTGATGGTGCTCGGCCACCTGCCCAACGTTTTCCTGACCATGTACGCCAGCCAGCTGGGCTCGGCGCTGGAGGTCATGCTGCTGTCGCTGGCGCTGGCCGATCGCATCAACACCATGCGCGACCAGCAATCGCGGATTCTGCTGGAGGCGGGGCACAAGCTCGAGGTACTCAACCAGCAACTGGCCAACAGCAACCGCCTCAAGGATGAATTCCTGGCCACCGTGACCCACGAGCTGCGCACGCCAATGAACGGCGTCATCGGCTCGCTCGAACTGATGCAGACGGTGCCCATGGTCTCCGAGCTTGAGCAATACCAGCAGACGGCGGCGGGCTCGGCGCGGGACATGATGCGCATGGTCGACGACATCCTGATCCTCACCGAGCTGCAGGCGGGCAAGCTGTACCCCCAGCACGAGCCGTTCAGCCTGCAGGTGCTGCTTGACAGCATGCAGATGCAGTTCGCCAGGCCGGCCCAGAGCAAGGGCCTGGCCTTCAGCGTGCAGATGGACCCGAGCCTGCCGGAACGCCTGCAGGGCGACTCGAAGAAGCTCGCCCTGTGCCTCAACTGTCTGCTGGACAACGCCTTCAAGTTCACCCGCCAGGGCTCGGTGCGCCTGGAGCTGGAAAACCAGGGCGTGCAGGGCGACAGCGTGCAGCTGTGCTTCCGGGTGAGTGACAGCGGTATCGGTTTCAGCCACCTGGACGAGAACACCCTGTACCAGCGCTTCTACCAGGTGGACGGCTCCATGACCCGCGAGCACGGCGGCCTGGGCATCGGCCTGGCGATCTGCCGGCAGTTGGCCGAACTGATGGACGGGCGTCTGCAGCATTTCTCCACGAAGGGGCAGGGCAGCACGTTCGAGCTGACGGTGCGCCTGGGCTTGGTCGAAGCGCATCCGCTGCCCGCGCGCAGCGTCACCGGCCTGGCCCGGCCCGCCGGCTACAGTGCGCGCCGCTCGGCCCAGGAGTGCACCCTGTTGCTGGTGGACGACAACAGCGTCAACCAGCTGGTCCTGCGCGGCATGCTGCTCAAGCTGGGTTACCGGGTGCGCACGGCCGAGGATGGCCTGACCGCGCTGGAGCTGCTGCAGGCCGAGCGTTTCGACGCCGTGGTGCTCGACTGCCAGATGCCGCTGACCGACGCCTTCGCCACTTGTCGGCGCCTGCGTGACCTGCCCGGCCATAGTCATATCCCGGTGCTGGCGATCATCAGCGGCCAGCAGCGCGGCGAGCGCGAGCGCTGCATGGAGGCTGGCATGACCGAATGCATCGCGCGCCCGGTGCGCTTCGAAGACCTGCAGCGGCTGCTGCATGGCTGGCTGCTGGCGAGGGCGGCAGGCGAGAGCGTCTGAGGCGTGCTTGACTGAGAGCCAGTAGCCGTTGTGCTTGATCCAGAGGGTAAGCCCATGCACCCCAGCCAATTCGCCGAAACCCATCAGGTCACCAATCAGCCACCCCCGCTCGATGGCCTCAACCTGTGGCGTGCCGACCTGCCGTTGCAGCAGTGGATCGACCGCTTCGGCGGTGGCTGGGCCCGCGATCGCATCGACGCCTATGGCGCGCTGGCGGGCGGCCCGCTGATGGCTGCAGGCTTTCTCGCCAACCGTCACAAGCCGCAATTCCATAGTCACGACCGCTACGGCCAGCGCATCGATTGGGTGGAATTTCACCCCGCCTGGCACGAGCTGATGCAGACCGCCATCGAGCACGGCCTGCCGTCGCTGCCCTGGACCGATCCGCGCGCTGGGGCCCATGTGGCCCGGGCGGCCCTGACCTATCTGCATTTCCAGGCCGAAGCCGGCAGCGGCTGCCCGTTGACCATGACCTTCGCCAGCGTGCCGGCCTTGCGCCTGCAGCCGGACCTGGCCGAGCGCTGGCTGCCCAAGGTGCTGGCCACCCAGTACGACCCGCGCAACGTCGGCATGGCACACAAGGCCGGGGTGACGCTGGGCATGGCCATGACCGAGAAGCAGGGCGGCACCGACGTGCGCGCCAACACCACCCGAGCCTATCCGGTAGGTGCAGCGGGGCCGGGCCAGGCTTATGAACTGGTGGGGCACAAGTGGTTCTGCTCGGCGCCGATGTGCGACGCCTTTCTCACCCTGGCGCAGACCGACAAGGGCCTGAGCTGCTTTCTGTTGCCGCGTCACCGGCCTGACGACAGCCGCAACGAGTTCTATATCCAGCGCCTCAAGGACAAGCTCGGCAACTGCTCGAACGCCTCCAGCGAAGTGGAGTTTCGGGGTGCCCTGGCCTGGATGATCGGCGAGGAAGGGCGCGGGGTGCCGACCATCATCGAGATGGTCGCCATGACCCGCTTCGACTGCATGATCGGTTCCAGCGCGCTGATGCGTCAGGCCCTGACCCAGGCGGCGCACCACTGCGCCCACCGCCAGGTCGGCGGGCGGCCATTGAGCGAGCAGCCGCTGATGCAGAACGTGCTGGCCGATCTGGCGCTGGAAAGCGAAGCGGCGCTGGCCCTGAGCGTGCGCATGGCACGCGCCCTGGACCATCCCGACAACCCTCACGAGGCGCGCTTTGCCCGCCTGGTTACGGCGGTGGGCAAATACTGGATCTGCAAGCGCGCCCCGGCCATGATCAACGAGGCCGCCGAATGCATGGGCGGCGCCGGCTACGTGGAGGACTGCATTGTGCCGCGGCTGTACCGCGAAGCGCCGGTCAATTCCACTTGGGAAGGTTCGGGCAACGTCCAGTGCCTGGATGTGCTGCGCGCGCTGTCCAGGGAGCCAGGGGTGCTGGACAGTCTGTTCGCCGAGCTGGGCGATGGCCACGGTGATGCTCTGCTGGCAGCGCATATCGAGGGGCTCAAGCGCTCGTTTGCCGACACCGACGAGATGCAGTACCGCGCTCGCCAATTGACCGAAGACATCGCCTTGGGGCTGCAGGCCAGGCTGTTGCTGGAGGCGGGGGATACGCGCGTCAGTGACGCCTTCATCACCAGCCGGCTGGGGCACAGCGGCCGGGTCTACGGCACCTTGCCACGTGGTGCGGACGTTGAGTATATCGTCGGGCGTTCGCTGCCGGTGGGGTAGGCCGCTCATCTTCGCCGACAATTTCCCAATCCCAGGCAATACAGGCAAGATGGAGCCTTGCAAGCCAGACAGGATGTGCCCCCGTGACCCCAACTGCCGAAGCCTTCGTCGTGGTAGAAACCGCCGAGCAAGCCGTCGATCGTCTTGCCGCGCTGCACGACCAGGCAACCACTGCCCTGAGCGCCGCGCTCAAGCGTTATCTCAAGGACCGCAGCGAGCCCGATGCGGCCCAGCGCGCCCTGTTCTACTACCCGGAACTGCGCCTGACCTATCGCCACAGTGGCGAGGTTCCGTCGACCACCCGCGCCTATGCCAAGGTCAACGTGCCCGGCACCTATTCGGTGACCGTGACCCAGCCGGCGGCCTTTCGCAATTACCTGCTCGACCAGCTGCGCCCGCTGATGCGCGACTTCAGCGTGGTCATCGAAGTGGGCGTCAGCCAGCAAGCCATTCCTTATCCCTACGTGGTCGAGCAAGGCGACGAGTTGGCCGGCAGCGGCGTCACCGCTGCGGCGCTGGCGCGAGTGTTCCCCAGCACCGACCTGTCGGCGGCCACCGATGGCATCGCCGACGGCCTGTACGACTGGGCCAAGGCCGACCCCCTGCCGCTGGCGCTGTTCGACGCCGCGCGGGTCGACTTTTCCCTGCGCCGCCTGATCCACTACACCGGCAGCGACTGGCGCCACGTGCAGCCCTGGATCCTGCTGACCAACTACCACCGCTATGTCGACCAGTTCGTCATGCACGGCCTGGAACAACTGCAGAACGACCCGCGCTTCGTGCGTCTGGTCATGCCCGGCAACGTGGTCATCGAAAAAGGCATGGACAGCGGCGAAGCCCAGGCGCTGGTCGCCGGGGTGGTCTGGCACCGCTACCAGATGCCGGCCTATCACCTGATCGCCGCCGACGGCGACGGCGTGACCCTGGTCAACATCGGCGTCGGCCCGTCCAACGCCAAGAACATCACCGATCACCTGGCGGTGCTGCGTCCGCACTGCTGGCTGATGATCGGCCATTGTGGCGGCCTGCGGCAGTCACAGACCATCGGCGACTACGTGCTGGCCCACGCCTACATGCGCCGTGACGGCATTCTCGATCGCGTGCTGCCGCCCAACATTCCCATCCCGGCGCTGGCCGAGGTGCAGTTGGCGTTGCACGAGGCGGCCGCGCACATCACCGGCGAGCGCGGCGACGAGCTGAAGAAGCGCCTGCGCACCGGTACCGTGCTGACCTACGACGATCGCAATTGGGAGCTGCGCTGGGCGGAGGAGCGGCCGCTGATCAACCTGTCGCGCGCCGTGGCCGTGGACATGGAAAGCGGCACCATCGCCGCCCAGGGCTACCGCCTGCGAGTTCCCTACGGCACCCTGCTGTGCGTCTCCGACAAGCCACTGCACAGCGAGATCAAGCTGCCGGGCTCGGCCAACGCGTTCTACAACCGTGCGGTCAGCCAGCACTTGAACATCGGTATCGCCGCCCTCGACCTGCTGCGCAACCAGCTCAACTCGTTGCATTCGCGCAAGCTGCGCAGCTTCGACGAGCCGCCCTTCCGATAAACTGCCGGGTGGTTGCTCAAACTGCAGGGGCGCTCTAGCATGGGCGCCCCTGCGCTGCGAAGCCTCGTACCATGTCTCTGCCTCCCCGACCCCGCCGTCCAGCCGGCAAGCCCGGCGCTGCCCGCCGCGTGGCCAAGGCGCCGCCCGCCGAGCCGCGGCTGATCCTCTTCAACAAGCCGTTCGACGTGCTGACCCAGTTCAGTGACGGTGACGGCCGCGCCACCCTCAAGGACTACATCGACGTCCCCGGCGTCTATCCCGCCGGGCGCCTGGACCGCGACAGCGAGGGCTTGCTGCTGCTGACCAACGACGGCCAGTTGCAGGCGCGCATCGCCGACCCCCGGCACAAGCTGGCCAAGACTTACTGGGTGCAGGTGGAGGGCGAACCCGACGAGCAACAGCTGCGCCAGCTGCGCGAAGGCGTCGAGCTCAACGATGGCCTGACTTTGCCGGCGCAGGCGCGGCTGCTCGAGGAGCCGGAGCTGTGGCCGCGTGACCCGCCAGTGCGGTTTCGCAAGAGCATTCCCACCCATTGGCTGGAACTGGTGATCAAGGAAGGGCGCAACCGCCAGGTGCGGCGCATGACCGCAGCCGTCGGGCTGCCGACCCTGCGCCTGGTGCGGGTGCGCATCGGCGACTGGACCCTCGACGGGCTGGACCTGGGGCAATGGCGCGAGGTCCGGCCCTGAAGTCGATCAGTGGCCCAGGCTGGCGACGACGATTTCCTTGATGACGAAGGCCACCACCCCGAGCCCGAGCACGCCGAACAGGATCAGCGTGCCGTAGCGCCCAGCCTGGGACTTCTTCGCCAGGTCCCAGACGATGAACGCCATGAAGGCCACCAGCAGGCTGATCAGGCCGATCATCATCCAGTGTTCGAATACTTGCGGGTCCATGGCGGCCTCAGGTGCGCAGGTGGGTCAGGGGCAACTCGGTGCTGGCCAGCACCTGGTTGAGCACGAAGCTGGAGCGCACGCTGGTCACGCCTTCGATGCGCGTCAGGTGGCCGAGCAGCAGCTTCTGGTAGTGGTCCATGTCCGGCACCACCACCTTGAGCTGATAGTCGGCCTCCATGCCGGTCACCAGGCTGCATTCCAGCACTTGCGGCAGCGTGCGGATGGTTGCCTCGAAATGCTCGAAGCGCTCGGGGGTGTGGCGGTCCATGCCGATCAACACGTAGGCGGTCAGGCTCAGGCCGAGCAGCTTGCGGTCGAGCAGGGCCACCTGGCGGGTGATGTAGCCGTCGTCTTCCAGCTGTTTGACCCGGCGCGAGCAGGGGGAGGGCGACAGGCCGATGCGTTCGGCCAGCTCCTGGTTGGAAATGCGCGCGTCGCGCTGCAATTCCGCGAGAATACTCAAGTCGTAGCGGTCAAGCTTGCTCATCGGTCAGGCCTTTCATTTTTATATTGCTGCGAATTATCCGTCCTAAGCGAAAAATTGCGCAAGCGGTGTTTATTCGAGCAATCTTCGCAATCTTTAGCTAGTACCGCAGCGTTATGCTTTTACCCAGAATCACTGCCCGGACACGAGTCCACTGCAGCAGGCCCAAGCAGGCCGGCTGCGGCCACCGCCCCTACCGGGGCTTACTGGCCCCCGGGCTGCACCCTGCCCAGAAGGCGGCGTGAAGTGAGCCGACGTCACAAGCGTCGTGCCAGGACGAAGTTCAGAAGAGGGGGCCGACGGGCCCCCTTTTTTTATGCCGATTTCTCGCTATATGAAATTTTTTCGGCTGCCGATACCCTTTTCAGACAGACTGATAGAGTGGCGCGCGAACCGGATCCGGCTTTTTCAGTCTTATGGCCAATGGTCTCGTAAACAGTTCCCCCATCCGATGAGGATAAGCATGAAGTCGCGCATCTGGCGTGTGGCAGGTGTTGGTTTGCTCTGCCTGAGTATCGGCGCCCCCGCCTTGGCTGAAGGTCCCCAGGACCCCAATGGCGGTGGCCAGGGGCACGGGCCGCAAGCTCAGCCGCAAGGGCAGCCCCAGGGCGGCCAGCAATGGCGTAATAACGGCCCCGCACAGCAACAGCGCCCCCAGGGGCAGCCGGGCTTTCAGCAGCAACAACAGCAACAACAACAACAACGTATTCAACAGCAGCAGGTCCAGCAGCGCGAGCTGCCGATCCAGGGCAAGCCTGACGCTGTGCGCCAGACCCAGGAGCCGGTGCGCGGCAACTGGAACGACCGGCGCAATGATGGCAACAATCATTGGCAGGCCGGGGCGCCGCAGGGCAACTTCAATAACAACAACCGTCCGCACGGCAATGGCTGGGGTCCTGGGCCGCAGTATCGTCCCGGGCAGATGATCGACCGCTTCCCCGACCGCTATGACCGGGTGCCATGGCGCGGCCAGGATTACTACTACTCCGGCGGCTACTGGTATCGCCCGCAAGGCCCGCGCTACGTCGTGGTGGCCCCGCCCTATGGTGTGCGCACCCACTACCTGCCTGACTATGCCCAGCAGTTGTGGATCGGCGGCGCGCTGTTCTTCGTCGCGGCCGGGACCTACTACCAATACATGGACACTACCCAGGACTACGTCGTGGTCAATCCGCCGGTTGACCAGCCGGTGGTACAGCAGCCCCAGGTTATCCAGCAGCAGATCGCCCAGCCGGCGCCAAACAATGGCTATGACGTCAACTTCTATCCGGCCAACGGCCAGCCGCCGGAGCAGGTCGCTCAGGACCGCTACGACTGCCAGCGCTGGGCAGCCCAGCAGAGCGGTTTCGACCCGGCCGCCGCCAGCTACGCGCCGGCCCCGGAAGTGGTCAATATCTATCGGCAGAACATGGGCAACTGCCTGGTCAGCCGCGGCTACAGCGTCAACTGACCGGAGCGTTCGCGGCGTTCTTCAGCACTTCCTTGGGGTCGGCGTGCACCAGCACCTCGGCCTTGGGGAATTGCCGGTTGATCGCCGCTTCGGCCTGGTCGCACAGGGCGTGCGCCGCCGACAGGGTCAGATGCCCGGGCAACTCCAGGTGCAGTTGCACGAACCAGTGGTTGCCCGACATGCGCGTGCGCAGGTCATGGGCGCCAAGCACCCCGGGTACGGCGCAGGCGAGGGCGAGCATCTGCTCGCTGACGTCGGTGGGCAGCTCCTGGTCCATCAGGATCGCCGAACTCTCCTTGGCAATGTGCAGCGCGCTCCAGAGAATGTAGGCGGCGATGGCCAGCCCGAACCAGGCGTCCAGCTCGGCCCAGCCGAAACGGGCCAGCAGCAGGGCAACCAGAATGCTGCCGTTGAGCATCATGTCCGAGCGGTAGTGCAGGGAGTCGGCGCGCACCGCCGTGGAGCCGGTCTCCTTGATCACCTTGAACTGCAGGGCCAGCAACGCCGCCGTGAGCGCCAGCGACAGCAGCATGACGATGATGCCGATGCCGGCCTGGCCCAGAGGCTGCGGGTCGTGCAGACGCTCGACCGCCTGGTAGCCGATCAGCACCGCACTCACCGCGATGAACAGCCCCTGCGCCATGCCCGCCATGGCCTCGGCCTTGCCGTGGCCGTAGCGATGGTCGTCGTCGGCAGGGCGCAGCGCGTAGTGCACCGCCAGCAGGTTGAGGGTCGAGGTGGCGCCATCGAGCACCGAGTCGGTCAGCCCGGCAAGCATGCTCACCGAGCTGCTCATCCACCAGGCGAAACTCTTGGCGACGATCAGGATGCAGGCCACCGCCACCGATGCACGAGTGGCCAGGCGTAACAGTCGTTCATGCTCGGGGGTGGTGACCATGCAGACCTCAGGCGGCAGGAACCAGGCCGTAGGCTGCCAGTTGCTCGACGCTGCCACGGTGCTGGATCAGGCGCGGGTCGTTGAGCGGCAGGCGCTGGCCCAGTTCGGTTTCGAGGATGGCTTGCAGCTTGACGTTGTCGACCTTGCCGTCGACGCCCACTGCTTCGTGCAGTTTTTCCGGCGAGACCTGGGCAGTCTTGCCGTGGGGCAGGTAGATGGCGCCGGTGGTGAAGTCGACGCCGAAGGCGATCAGCCCGGGGATGATATAGAACAGCAGACCAATGGCGTCGAGCACGGCGATGCCTGGGTCGATACGGCCGTCGATCTGGCCGCGGCGCTCGGGGTAGAAGATGGCCCCGCAGGCTGTCAGTTGACCGAGCAGGGCGGCAACGACGACGCCACCGATAATACGCGAAGGTGTACGCATGAAAATCTCCTGAGAAAGAATGCCACGATACAAGCAAATGGCCTAGGGCGACACTTCAGACCGTGTCCTTGAGCTCGCGGTTCGCCGTTATACTGCGCGGCTGATCCAGGAGCCACCATGAAAGCGTTGCCAATCGATGCGGTACTGCCCGCCTTGCGCCAGGCCCTTGCCGAGCGCCACGAAGCCGTGCTCGAAGCGCCGCCGGGCGCGGGCAAGACCACCCGCGTGCCGCTGGCCTTGCTCGATGAGCCATGGCTGGCCGGGCAAAGCATCCTGATGCTCGAGCCGCGACGCCTGGCGGCACGCGCGGCGGCCGAGCGCCTGGCCAGCGAACTGGGCGAGAAGGTCGGCGAAACGGTCGGTTACCGCATCCGTCTGGAGAGCAAGGTCGGCCCGCGTACGCGCATCGAGGTGGTCACCGAAGGTATCCTGGTGCGCCGCCTGCAGGACGATCCGGCGCTCGAAGGCGTCGGCCTGGTGATTTTCGACGAATTCCACGAGCGTTCGCTGGACGCCGACCTGGCCCTGGCCTTGAGCCTCAATGGCCGCGAGCTGCTGCGCGACGACCCGCCGCTGAAAATCCTCTTGATGTCCGCCACCCTCGAGGGCGAACGCCTCTCGGCGCTGCTCGACGATGCGCCTGTGGTCAGTAGCGAAGGGCGCATGTTTGCGGTGGCGATCCGCTGGGGGCGTAACCTGCAACCCGGCGAGTTCATCGAACCCAGCGTGGTGCAGACGGTGCTGGAGGCCTTGCGCGACGAAAGCGGCAGCCTGCTGGTGTTCCTTCCGGGCCAGGCGGAGATTCGGCGGGTCCACCAGCAACTGCAGGATTCGCTCGGCAGTGCCACTGACGTGCTGCTCTGCCCGCTGCATGGCGAACTCGATCTGGCCGCCCAGCGCGCCGCCATCGACCCGGCGCCCGCCGGGCAGCGCAAGGTGGTGCTGGCGACCAATATTGCCGAGACCAGCCTGACCATCGATGGCGTGCGCGTGGTGGTCGACGCCGGGCAGGCGCGGGTACCACGTTTCGATCCGGGCAGCGGCATGACCCGCCTCGATACCCAGCGCATCTCCCGCGCCAGCGCCACCCAGCGGGCTGGTCGAGCCGGGCGCCTGGAGCCGGGCGTCTGCTACCGGCTGTGGTCCGAGGCCCAGCACCAGCAACTGGCGGCCTACGGCACGGCCGAAATTCTTCAGGCCGATCTGGCCGGGCTGGCCCTGCAGCTGGCGCGTTGGGGCGTGCAGCCTGAGCAGCTGCATTGGCTTGACCAGCCCCCCAGCGCCGCACTGGCCCAGGCACGCGACCTGCTGCAACGCCTCGGTGCCGCGCTCGATGACGGTCGCCTGACTGCCCATGGCCAGGCCATGGCCCAGGTGCCGGCCCATCCGCGCATCGCCCATCTGCTGTTGCGCGGCCATGAACTGGGTCTTGGCGAGCTGGCCTGCGAGGTCGCAGCGCTGCTGGGCGAGCGCGACATCCTGCGCGGCGGCGGCGCCGATCTGCACAGTCGGTTGGCCTTGCTGTCAGGCCAGCAGAAGGTCCAGCGAGGCGGGCAGGGCGGGGTGCAGCGGGTTCGTCAGCTGGCGCGGCAGTACCGTGGCTATCTGCGCGGCGCGTCGGCGCAAGCGGTGAGCGACCCGCAACATCCGCGCTGGCTCGGTTGCCTGCTGGCACTGGCCTACCCTGACCGGATCGCCCAGCAACGCCGCGCCGGCGGTGCCGAATACCGCCTGGCCAATGGTCGCGCGGCGCTGTTCGGCGAGGCCGACGCCTTGATGAAGCACCCCTGGCTGGTCGTCGCCGACCTCGGCAGCCGGCAGGGCCAGCGCGAAGAGCGTATCTACCTGGCGACGGATTTCGACCCGCAGTTGTTCGAGGGCGTACTGGCCGACCAGGTGCGCGTGCTCGACGAACTGGAGTGGGACGAGCGCGAAGGCGTGCTGCGCGCCGAGCGCCAGCGCAAGGTTGGCGAACTGGTGCTGGCCACCGAGCCATTGACCGGCCTGGACCCTGACGCGCGCAGTCGCGCGCTGGTGCAACTGATAAGACGAAAGGGCCTGGAACTGCTGCCGTGGACGCCGGCCCTGCGCCAATGGCAGGCCCGCGTGGCGCTGCTGCGCGCCCTCGACCTGCAGCGCAACGCTGAAAGCCCCTGGCCGGATCTCAGCGACAGCGCTTTGCTGGCCACGCTGGAGAACTGGCTGCAACCGTATCTGAACAACGTCAGCCGCCTCAGCCACTTCGCCTCCCTCGACCTGTCTTCGATCCTGCACAACGCACTGCCGTGGCCTCTGCCCCAGCAACTGGAAGAGCTGGCGCCAAGCCATATCACCGTGCCTTCAGGCTCGTCGGTCAAGCTGGACTACAGCGAAGTACCGCCGATACTCGCCGTGCGCTTGCAGGAATTGTTCGGCCTGGCCGACACGCCACGCATCGCTGGAGGGCGCCAGGTCCTGAAGCTGCACCTGCTGTCACCGGCACGCCGGCCGGTGCAGGTGACACAGGATCTGGCGAATTTCTGGAGGAGTACCTATCTGGAAGTGAAGAAGGATCTGAAGGGGCGGTATCCCAAGCATTACTGGCCGGATGATCCGTTGGTGGCGGAGGCGACGGCGCGGGTGAAGCCTCGGGGGACTTGAGTCGACTCCGGAGTTTTCCACGTGGAAGTTCGTTGTTGATAACGAATAAATGGGCAACAACCTCATCTGGTCCAAGAATCTGGGACGGGTTTTCAAGGGGGCAATGGCCAGCGCCAGGCCCGTGCAGTCGAGCCCGAGAACAGCGGCCTGCCGTCTGGCAGGTGCAAGGTCAGGTCCTTGACGATCAAGGTGACGTTGTCGCTACTCATTTCAATCTCTTCCCGAAACCAGGATGACCCAGCTCAGGACCAGCGCACCCACGCTCAACGAGGCCAGCAGCAGATTGCCCAAGCCGCCGATAACCCCGCCCAGCAATGCCGTGACGGCTGCGGCGCCGGCAGCCAGTGAAGCGGCGATACCCAGCACCGTGCCTCGCAGGCTTGACTGCTCGCATGCCAAGGCATGCCCGATCAAGGCGGTGTAGGCTACTCCGTAGGCGATTGCAGCAAGCGCGCCGAAAACCAGCGCAAGCGAATTGTCGAGCGTTGCCGCTATCAGTGCGCAGCTCACCGCCAGCGTGGGGATGGCAGCGCGTGCGATCCTTGGCGCTGGATACCGGGTTTGCAAAGCTCCGGCCACCCAGATGAAGGCGATGCACATGCCGATCCCGACCACTGCCAGCATTAGGCTTATCTTGCCTACCGGCTGGCTTTCGAAAGCGAGCATCCAGGGCAGGTACTGGTAGAAGAGGTTCCAGCCGATTTGCAGCCAGAGCAGTGCAAGCAATGGTCTACGCGTAGCTGGCGAGGTGAAACCGTTCAAGATCTGCCTGATCAGCGATGGGCCCGTTGTTGCAGCCGGAGTTGGTGTAGAGGGCAGTAAGAAAGCCATCAACAGGCACGCCACGCTGAGGGTGAGCGCGACCTGCAACGGCAGGAGCAGGCTTGCTCCCAAGGTATGACTTGCCAGCAGGACGCCCGTGAGCGCGGGACCGGCGAAAAAACCCGCAGTCATGGCAAACATTACCCAGCCAATGCGTTTCATTGCGCTTTCGGGGGTCTGGACCAACATGGCCTGTGCCACCGGGACGCTCCCGGCGAAGGTGCCTCCCAGCAAGCGTCCGACGATCAGCAAGCCCACGCTGCCCAGGCTCACGGCCCAAGTGCTCAGAGCATACCCGGCGACCGACCCTGCGACCGCAAGCACAAGTGTTGGGCGCCGCCCGATGCGGTCTGAAAGCGCACCTAGCAGAGGCGCGCCCACCATCATCGCAAAGGCGTAGCCGGCCAACAGCACACCGTAGAGCAAGGCGGTCTGATCGGCATTAGGTACGCTGCCGAAAACCACCCCCGCAGGGTCGCCCGGGTCGAGCAGCATCGGTAGCATGGGCAGCAGCAATGCCGTGCCCAGGCCGTCAATGAAAATGATCAGCAGCAGGATCAAGGGCGCGGCCTTGGCGGTGGCGCGTGTCTGCGAGAGGGCAGCGGTCACGGCTGGCTCCTTGCGAAAAAGGTGCGAGTGGGCATGGTGCTATGAGCTGGACTGGGCCGGCGAATAGGTGAGCAAGCCCAGGAAGTCCTTGCCCGTTTCCACAATGTTGTCGAAGGTGTTGAAAGGCTGGGGCTTCAGCGGCTCGGGCGTAGCGTTGGTGCCGTTTGTCACCAGCAGGCCGCGATCAACGAGTAAGGCGTTCGTATGCTCGCTTCATCATCTGGTTGATGGCGTCTTTCGTAAGATGGGCTGACCAGGCAACGAGGCTCTTGCGGTCGGCGGACGACAGGCGCTTATTGCTTTCCCTGACCAATGCGATCGAGACGAGTGGCATGGTGAACTCCTTGAGCTGCCGCCCGGCAAGTGGTGCCGAGAGTAGATTTCGCTCGGTCATCTTCTTGCCCTTTTCCTGGAAGCTCAAGCGCCCGGCGCTGGGTAAATGCTACCAATGATGTCAGCGCGGCCCATCCCCCTTGGCGTCGCTCAGCAGCATGAACAGGCGATACAGGACAACTGACGTGAACAGCTGCAGGAAGCTGTTCACGCTGTCGATGGCCAGCCCGAGGAGCGGGTTGCGTGGGTCGGGGTAGAGTTGATCGCTGACGCCATTCAGCAGCCACAGCGGGGCGAGCACGGCGAGCACGCAGGTGAGGATGCGCCAGAAGTGGCCGCGGGTCATCGCGAAGCTTTCGCGGATCGCCTCCAGCGGAGTGAGGTTGCGTAGTACCAGCAGGTATTCGGAGAAGGCCAGCTTGACCATGATCCACAGCCCCGGCAGGACGAACATCGACATGCCCAGGATGATCAGCACCGTGCTGGTGCCGGTGAGCAGGGCGAACATCGGCCACAGGCGCATGGCGGCGGCCAGCAGGTTGCGCGTCAGCGGCTGCACGCCGTTGCTGCGCACGTCCATGAAGAGGATCAGCGCCGCCGTGTAAAGAGGGTAGAACAGCAAACCCAGTACGATATCGTAGACCGGCGAATGTTCGGGGCCGGCGGCGTGGTCCAGCAAGCCCTTGCAGAAGGCCTCGAGTACCACCAACGGCAGGCACAGGCGGACGATCGCAAGGATGTTGCGGCGGAAGAAATACAGCGAGTCACGCAAGACGCTAAGCGGGTTCATGGGTAAGGGTCGCAGGCGAACAAGACAGCCAAGGGGTGGCCAGCATACCCGACAGGCCCTGCGCTAGGCGACCGGTTGGTCGTCTGCAATCGCCTTCGGGCCATCGGCGGGCACATCGGGTTGCTCATCGCTCAGTTCAGTCCACAGGCGATAGGTGACCGTACTGATGAACAGCCCCATGAACAGGCACAGGCTGTCGATCACCACCGCCGGGATGAGCTGCCGAGGCCCCGGATAGACCAGATAGACGATCATCATCAGCACCATGATAGGCAGGGCGGCGCCCAGGACGCTGCCGAAGATCGGCCAGAAATGACCACGGGTCAGCCTGAAGCTTTCGCTGATTGCCTCCACCAGCCCCAGGCCTTTGACCACCAGCAGGGGTTGGGCAACCACAAGCCGTATCGCGATCCAGATGCCGGGTATGACCAGCAGCAGGGTGCCGGCCATGAAGATCAGGGCGAGCACCACCATCAGGCCGACATACACCGGCCACATGCTCAAGCTTGCAGACGCCAGCGCCTTGAAGGACGGCTGCTGGCCCTGGCGATGGGCATCGAGGAACAGGAACAGTGCGGCCGTGTACAGCGGGGTGAACATCAGGTTGAGGACGCTGCCGAATATGAGCAGTTCGCCGTCATCGTCGACCTGCTCGAGAAGCTGCGCACAGATTGCATGCAGCACGATCAGGGGCAGGCACGCCCGCGCGATCGCCGGCAGATTGTTATTGAAGAAACGCAGCGAGTCGCGGATGACGGTAAGCGGATGCATGAGACCAACCCGGGAATTTCGAACAGGTTGGCCACTCTAATTCAGCACTTGTTCCTGGCCTACGTGCAAAGTGTGTGCAGATAAAACAAGTTTCATCATGGCGGGCCATTGAAATGCCAGGGGTGGCCCCCATCACTTGATCAGGCCTGAACAGCAACCGCTGCAGGCCCCCGATTTCTACCGGCAATCTAACGAGGTCGCCATGAACAGCGATGAGCAAACCCTGATCGATGGACTGTTTTCCCGGCTGCAACAAGCCGAAAAGGATGGCGGCCCGCGCGACGCGCTCGCCGAACAGCGGATCAAGGATCACGTGGCCCGCCAGCCGTCTGCGGCGTATTACATGACCCAGGCGATTCTGGTGCAGGAAGCCGCGCTCAAGCGGATGGACCAGCAGAACAAGCAATTGCAGCAAGACCTGGCCGACGCCCGCGCGCAGGCTCAGGCGCAGCCCGCTGCGCAACCGCAAAGCGGTGGTTTTCTCTCCAATCTGTTTGGCGGCGGCTCGCGTGACCCGGCGCCAGCACCGGCACCGTCTTCCGGTGGCGGCTGGCGTGAGCCGGCTCGCCCGCCTGCCTACGGTGGCCAGCCGCAGCAGCCGCAACAACCGTATTACCCACCACAGCAGCCAGCGGCCGCGCCGGCGGGCGGCGGCTTCATGAGCGGTGCGCTGAAGACGGCTGCGGGCGTGGCCGGTGGCGTGATGCTGGCCGAAGGGATCAGCAGCCTGTTCCACCACAACCAACCGCAGGAAATCGTCGAAGTCATCAAGGAAGAGCCAAGCCAATTCGCTGGCAACAACAATGATGACTGGGGCAATGGCGATCAGCGCAATGTCGGCAACGACTCCTGGGCCAACCAGGATCCGGGCGGGTTCTCCAACACCGACTTCAACAGCACCGATGATGGCGGTGGTTTCTTCTCGGACGATGACGACTACGTCTGATACATCCGATCACGCTTTCGCACCTCCCTCCGTCGCCGCGCTGAGCCTTATCTCAGCGCGGCCACGTCGACGCTGGCATACTGGGCCTTTGACACGGCCCGAGGGTATGGGCGCCACGAGGAAGCGCGGTGAGAAAGATCGCAGTGTTCGCCGATGTGCAGAACCTCTACTACACCGTCCGCCAGGTGCATGGCTGCCATTTCAACTATGCCGCCCTGTGGGCCGACATTCGCCAGCGCGGTGAAATCGTCGAGGCCTACGCCTATGCCATCGACCGCGGTGACAGCAAGCAGCAGCAGTTCCAGCAGATCCTGCGCAACCTTGGTTTCACCGTCAAACTCAAACCCTATATCCAGCGCAGCGACGGTTCGGCCAAGGGCGACTGGGATGTGGGCATCACCATCGATATCATGGACGCCGCCGATCACGTCGACGAAATCGTGCTGGCCTCCGGTGATGGCGACTTCGATCTGCTGCTTGAACACGTCATCAGGAAACACGGGATCGAAGCCGTCGCCTACGGCGTTCCCGGTTTGACCGCCAACTCGCTGATCCGGGCCGCCAGTCGCTATGTGCCCGTCGAAGGCGCGCTGCTTTTGAAGCACTGATCAAAACATGACCACCTCGGGATACTGCTGTCTTGGAACGCATCGCTGTCATCGACTTTGAAACCACCGGCATCACGCCGAACGCCCGCTGCCGCGCCACTGAAATAGCCGTGGTCATGCTGGAGGGTGGGCGCATCGTCGACCGCTTCCAGAGCCTGATGAATGCCGGCCTGCCTGTGCCGGGCTTCATTACCGGGCTGACGGGCATATCGACCGCGATGGTGCGCAACGCGCCGCCCGCTGCCGAAGTCATGGAGCAGGTCGGCGAATTCGTCGGCCATACGCCCTTGCTGGCCCACAATGCCTCGTTCGACCAGCGCTTCTGGGATTATGAAATGAGCCTGATTCGCCGTGAGCGCGTGCAGAAATTCGCGTGCTCGCTGCTGTTGTCCCGGCGCCTGATTCCGGCAGCGCCCAATCACAAGTTGGGCACGCTGAACACCTGGGCCCGCCTGCCGCATACTGGCCAGGCTCACCGGGCGCTGGCCGACGCGGAAATGGCGGCCAACCTGACCCACTATCTGGCGACCGAGCTGCGCCAACGCCACGGCCTGCCCGAGGTCTCGCATCACCTGTTCTGCACTTTGCAGAAGGTGCCGGCGGCGAAGATTGGCGATGCGTTGAAGAAGTATCGGCTCTGAAGGTCAGTGACGGTCGGCGTTTTGGTGGATGATGCGATAGACCACCAAGGTTCCTGCTACCAGGCTGTAAATTGCTCTGTACGGGTACTGGCGGAATATCAGCTCTCGGCAATCGGCAATTGCCGAGGCGTTGCCCAGATGCGGGAAGTTTTCGAGCGTGGTCAAGCGCTCGAGAATGTGCGCTATCGCTTGATCTGCGGCTTTGCTGCCAATCACCGGCAGGTAGTAGTCGAAGATGCCGTCCAGGTCGCTCCTGGCCTTACTGGTCAACTCGATTTTTGGCACGTTCCGCCCAATCCGCTTTTACCAGTTCAAGGTCGGTCAGGTTGCCTGCCTTCGCGTCCGCTATGCCTTCCGCGACAGCAGCCACGTGCCATGCTTCAGTTTCCAGGTAGCGGGTCAATGCGCGTTTGAGATGGTACTGCCGGTCGCGGTCGGTTGCCGCAGCAAGTTGGTCGAGTTGAGCCACGAGATGCTCCTCCACACGGAACGATATAACGGGTGAGGCCATGCTAGCTGCTCCAACATGATTGTCTACGTTGTATACATTGCAGCTTGTGTATACCAGATGGCAAGCCGCCTGTTTGCAGCAGACCGGTGTACCATCCCCCCTCTTGCCTAAGGACTGTCGAGACCCCGATGCCTGCCCCCCGCCGTTTCCCCCTGCTGCTGATTGGTTCTTTTCTCGCCCTGTACTTCGTCTGGGGTTCCACCTACCTGTTCATTCGTATCGGCGTCGAGTCGTGGCCGCCATTGATGATGGCAGGTGTGCGCTTCATGATCGCCGGCGCCCTGCTGTTCGGGTTCCTGTTGTGGCGCGGCGCGGCGCTGCCGACCTGGGCGCAGTGGCGCGCAGCCGGCTGCGTCGGCGTGCTGTTGCTCAGTTGCGGTAACGGCGGGGTGACGCTGGCCGAGCATTGGGGCGTGGCCTCCGGTGTCGCTGCACTGGCGATTGCCACGGTGCCGCTGTTCACCTTGCTGTTCAGCCTGCTGCGCGGTCAGTCGGCCAGCCGCCTGGAGTGGGCCGGCATCGCCCTGGGGTTGGTCGGCATCGCCTTGCTCAATCTGGGCTCCAACCTGCAGGCCAGTCCCATGGGCGCGGCAGTGATCCTGTTCGCGGCGGCGAGTTGGGCGTTCGGCTCGGTCTGGAGCCGCAGCCTGCCGCTGCCGCCGGGCGCCATGGCCAGTGCGGCCGAAATGCTGGTCGGTGGCGCCGTGCTGCTGCTGGGCAGCGTGCTCAGCGGCGAGCGCATGACGCAGATGCCCACTGCCTCGGGTTGGCTGGCGTTGCTGTACCTGATTCTGTTCGGCTCGATCCTCGCCTTCAGCGCCTACATGTACCTGCTCAAGCATGTGCGCCCGGCGGCGGCCACCAGCTATGCCTACGTCAACCCGGCGGTGGCCGTGCTGCTCGGCGTGTTGTTCGTCGACGAGCGGGTAGGGTTGGCGGAATGCCTGGCGATGCTGGTGATCATCGGCGCGGTGGTGTTGATCGGCCTGCCGCAATGGCGCAAGCCGCAAGTGCTGCCGACAAGGTAAACTGCGCGCCATTGCTGAACTTATCTCGACGGAACTCCCATGACATTTGCCTCCCTCGGCCTGATCGATCCTCTGCTGCGCGCATTGGAAACCCTCGGCTACCAGACGCCCACGCCCGTCCAGGCCCAGGCCATCCCGGCCGTACTGGCCGGCCGTGACCTGATGGCTGCGGCGCAGACCGGTACGGGCAAGACCGCCGGTTTCGCCCTGCCGCTGCTGCAGCGCCTGGCCATGGAAGGTCCCAAAGTGGCCGCCAACTCGACCCGCGCCCTGATTCTGGTGCCGACTCGCGAGCTCGCCGAGCAGGTCCACGCCAACATCGTCGAATATGCCGAGCACCTGCCCCTGAGCACCTACGCCGTGTACGGCGGCGTAAGCATCAACCCGCAGATGATGAAGCTGCGCAAAGGGGTCGACCTGCTGGTGGCCACCCCTGGCCGGCTGCTCGATCTGTTCCGCCAGAATGCGGTGAAGTTCAACCAGCTGCAGACGCTGGTGCTGGACGAAGCCGACCGCATGCTCGACCTGGGATTTTCCGAAGAGCTGCGCGACATCTATGCCGCCTTGCCGAAAAAGCGCCAGACCCTGCTGTTTTCCGCGACCTTTTCCGAAGCTATCCGCGCATTGGCCGGGCAGACCCTGAACGACCCGTTGAGCATCGAGGTGAGCCCGCGCAACGTGGCTGCCAGTTCGGTCAAACAGTGGATCGTCACCGTCGACAAGAAACGCAAGCCGGAGCTGTTCTGCCACCTGCTCAAGCAGCAGCGCTGGAAGCAGGTGCTGGTGTTCGCCAAGACCCGCAATGGGGTGGATGCATTGGTCGAGCGCCTGCAAGGGCTGGGTGTGAACGCCGACGGCATCCATGGCGACAAGCCCCAGGCCACCCGTCAGCGCGCGCTGGATCGCTTCAAGAGCAGCGAGCTGCAGATCCTCGTGGCCACCGACGTCGCCGCCCGAGGCCTGGACATCGAGGACCTGCCGCTGGTGGTCAACTTCGACCTGCCGATCGTGGCCGAGGACTACATCCACCGCATCGGTCGCACCGGCCGCGCCGGCGCCACCGGTGAAGCCATCTCGCTGGTGTGTGCCGACGAGGTGCAGCTGCTCTCGGCCATCGAGACCTTGACTCGACAGACCCTCAAGCGGGTCATGGAACCGGATTTCGAGCCCGATCACCGGGTGCCGGAAACCGACCCCAGCGGCCAGGTGCTGAAAAAACCGAAAAAGCCGAAGAAACCCAAAGTCACGGGCGGCAAGCGCAGCCTGGGCAAGTGGCTGGACAGCGGCGATAGCCCAAGCGAACCAACCCCTGCGGTGAAGCCGGTGCGCAAGGTGCCGGCGTTCAACACCGGGCCGCGCAAGCGCAAGCCTTGATTTGCATGGCTTGGCTGGGTTCGATCCGAGGGGCGGTGAAGCCCCCCGAGCCTTACACCTTTCTCGGGATCAAACCGGCCTGGCAGTCTCTCGCGGGCTTTGCCCCCTCCCACCTGGGGCGGCCAGCCAACTGAGGATGCCCTCGGCCGCCACCCGGCCGCTGGCGAAGCACGCGGTCAACAGATAGCCGCCAGTCGGCGCTTCCCAGTCGAGCATCTCGCCCGCGCAGAACACACCTGGCAGGGCCTTGAGCATCAGGCGCTGATCCAGGCCGTGGGGCGCCACGCCACCGGCGGTACTGATGGCCTCGGCCAGCGGCCTGGGCCGCTCCAGGCGCAAGGGCAGTGCCTTGATGGCCTGAGCCAGGGCGGCCATGTCGGCATAGGTGTCGCGGTCGTTCAGCTCGCGCAACAACGCCGCCTTGACCCCATCGAGCCCGACCTGGCTGTGCAGGTGCTTGGCCATCGAGCGCGTGCCGCGCGGTCTGGCCAGGGCCTTGAGGATTTTATCCACAGGCTGGCCGGGCAGCAGGTCGAGCTGCACTGTGGCGTGGCCGTCACGGTTGATCCGCTCGCGGATCTGCGCCGACAGGGCATACACCAGGCTGCCTTCCACGCCACTGGCGGTGACCACGCATTCGCCCAGCCGCAGCGGGCCGTCGGGCAGGCCCATGGCAATGTTCTTCAGCGGCGCGCCAGCGAATTTTTCCCTGAGCAGCTCGCTCCAGGCGGCCACCTCAAACCCGCAGTTCGCCGGTTGCAGCGGGCTGACCGGCACCCCGCTGGCGCTCAGCGGCGCCACCCAGGCGCCATCCGAGCCCAGGCGCGGCCAGCTGGCGCCGCCCAGGGCCAGCAAGGTGGCGTCAGCCCTGAGCAGCGCTTCGCCCTGTGGATAAGCCATCCGCAGGCCGCCGTCAGCGGCAAAACCCAGGAAGCGGTGCCGGGTGTGGATAACGACCCCGGCGTCGCGCAGGCGCTTGAGCCAGGCGCGCAGCAGCGGGGCGGCTTTCATGTCGCTGGGGAACACGCGCCCGGAGCTGCCGACGAAGGTGTCGACACCCAGCCCGTGAATCCACGCGCGCAGCGCAGTGGCGTCGAACCCGCGCAGCCAGCCCGCGACCCAGTCCTGACGCTCGGCATAGCGCCCGACAAAGGCCGGCGCTGCTTCGGAGTGGGTGATGTTCATGCCGCCGACGCCGGCCAGGAGGAACTTGCGCCCGACCGAGGGCATGGCGTCATAGAGGTCCACCTGCACACCGGCCTGGCTCAGCAGCTCGGCGGCCATCAGGCCGGCTGGGCCACCGCCGATGATGGCGACGTGAGGGATTGGGGCGGCAGGCGGGGCGGTCATGACGGCGTGCTGTCGGTGGCGGCGGGGTGGGCGAGTATAACCTGAAGTCAGTTGCACAAAAAATAACCAGGGTCTGGCAAGTACCGGATTTGCTGGGGGAAAACCGCTTGCGCTCAGCTTATCCACAGGCCGTTGCACAGCAAATGTGTGTAACTGCCGAGGCTCAGCCCAGGCCGAATTCTGTCCACAGGCGCTGTGCACTGTGGTGCAGGATGCCATGGCGGGCGGCCAGCGCCTGACGGTCCTTGCTGTAGCCGCCGCCGATCACGCCCATGACCGGAATGTCGCGCCCCAGGCAATGGCGTATCACTGCCTCGTCGCGGGCCGCAACGCCAGCGTCGGTCAGCTTCAGATAGCCGAGGGCGTCATCCTTGTGCACATCGACGCCGGCGTCGTACAGCACCAGGTCGGGCCGGTACAGCGGCAGCAGGTAGTCCAGGGTCTCGTCCACCACCTGCAGGTATTGCCGATCATCCAGGCCCATGGCCAGCGGGATGTCCCAGTCGCTGTGCGCCTTGCGTGCGGGGAAGTTCTTCTCGCAATGCAGCGACACGGTGATCGCCTCGTCGGTATCGGCAAGAATGCGGGCGGTGCCATCGCCCTGATGCACGTCGCAGTCGAAGATCAATACCCGGGTCACCTGGCCGCTGGCCAGCAGGTAGCGACTGATCACCGCCAGGTCGTTGAAAATGCAGAACCCCGCAGGATAGTCATAATGAGCATGGTGCGTGCCGCCGGCGAGGTGGCAGGCCAGGCCGTGGCTCAGGGCCATCTGTGCGGTCAGCAGCGAGCCGCCCACGGCGCGCACCGTGCGTCGGGCCAGGTCAGGGCTCCAGGGCAGGCCCAGGCGCCGTTGGTCTTCGCGCGACAACTCGCCGGCCATATAGCGTTCGATATATTGGCGGTCATGGGCCAGGGCCAGGATATCCACAGGGCAAATGTCCGGGCGCAGCAGGTCGGCGTCGCGGGTCAGTCCGCTGGCGACCAGGTGATCGCGCAGCAGACGGAATTTTTCCATGGGGAAGCGATGCTCCGGCGCGAATGCCGGGCTGTAATCCTCGTGGTAAATCAATGGCAGTGGCATCGCAGGGCTCGCCTGAAAAGGCAATCTTGCCAGTTCTGTGGCGGTTGCCACCAGCGCATGGCCACGGGCCCAAGGAGAAACATCGCAATGACGCCTATCTTGCATCTGGAAAGCGCCCGCCTCGTGATGAGGCCCTGGCGCGACGAAGACTTGCCGGCGTTCGCCGAGCTGTGCGCCGACCCGCAGGTCATGCGCTACTTCCCGGATACCCTCAGCCGCCTGCAAAGCGCCGCGATGATCGGCCACATTCGCGGCCATTTCGCCGAGAACGGTTTCGGTCTCTGGGCGCTGGAGCGCAAGGACACCGGCCAATTCATCGGTTTTACCGGGCTCAACCGGGTCGAGTTCGACGCCAGCTTCACCCCGGCGGTGGAAATTGCCTGGCGCCTGGCGCGCGAACACTGGGGCCTGGGGTACGCCAGCGAGGCGGCCTGGACGACGCTGCGCTGCGGCTTTGGCCAGCTCGACCTGGACGAGATGGTGGCCTTTACCGCCACCGCCAACCTGGCCTCGGAAAAGGTCATGCAGGCCATCGGCATGCGCCGCGAAGGCAGTGATTTCGATCACCCTGAGCTGCCCGAGGGTCACCCACTGCGTCGACATCTGCTGTACCGGATCACCCGCGCGCAGTGGCTGGACACGTTGCGCGGGTAAGCCGCTCGTACATTTTGTATCATGATCGTTTTGTGACTGTGCCAAGGCGGCGGCAGGGAGAGTTCGAATGAGCCATGTGTTGGACGATCTGGTCGATTTGCTGACCCTTGAACCTATCGAGGAAAACCTTTTTCGCGGGCGCAGCCAGGACCTCGGCTTTCGCCAGCTATTCGGCGGCCAGGTGCTGGGCCAGTCGCTGTCGGCGGCCAGCCAGACGGTCGAGCCGGAGCGCCACGTGCATTCGCTGCATGGTTACTTCCTGCGCCCGGGTGATGCCTCGACGCCGGTGGTGTACATGGTCGACCGGGTGCGCGACGGTGGCAGCTTCAGCACGCGGCGGGTGACGGCGGTGCAGAAAGGCAACCCGATCTTCACCTGCAGCGCTTCGTTTCAATACGACGAGGCCGGGTTCGAACACCAGGCGGCGATGCCCCAGGTGGTCGGCCCCGAGAACCTGCCCACGGAGCTTGAGCTGATGCAGCAGGTGGCCCATCTGATTCCGGCCGGCATGCGCGAAAAGCTGCTGTGCGCCAAGCCGATCGAGGTGCGCCCGGTGACCGTGCGCGACCCGCTCAACCCGACCCCGGCCGACCCGGTCAAGTACGTCTGGTTTCGTGCCGACGGCAGCCTGCCAGCGCAGCCGGCCCTGCACAAATACCTGCTGGCCTACGCTTCGGACTTCAACCTGCTGACCACCTCGTTGCTGCCCCACGGCAAGTCGGTGTGGAGCCGCGACATGCAGTTGGCCAGCCTCGATCACTCGCTGTGGTTTCATGGCAACGTCCAGGCCGACGAGTGGCTGCTGTATGCCATCGACAGTCCCTGGGCCGGCAACTCGCGCGGCTTCTGCCGGGCGAGCATCTACAACCGTGCCGGGCAGCTGGTGGCCTCGTCGGCCCAGGAAGGCCTGATCCGCCAGCGCAAGGACTGGGCATGAGCGCACTGGCCCGCCTGCGCCACTGGGTGTTCGACATGGACGGCACCCTGACCGTTGCGGTGCATGACTTCGCTACCATTCGCCGGGCGCTGGACATCCCTGCCGAGGACGACATCCTGACCCACCTGGCGGCGCTGCCGGCCGAGGAGGGCAGGGCCAAGCACGCCTGGCTGCTCGAGCACGAGCGCGAGCTGGCCGTGGCGTCGAAAGCCGCGCCCGGGGCGGTGGAGCTGGTGCGCGAGCTGGCGGCACGTGGCTATCGGCTGGGGGTGCTGACCCGCAACGCCCGCGAATTGGCGCATATCACCCTGGCCGCCATCGGCATCGCCGACTGCTTTGCCGAGCAGGACGTGCTCGGGCGCGACGAGGCCCTGCCCAAGCCGGACCCGGATGGCCTGCTGCGTCTGGCCAGAAGCTGGGGCGTGGCGCCCGGCGAGATGGTCATGGTCGGCGATTACCGCTTCGACCTGGACTGCGCGCGAGCGGCTGGGGTGCATGCGATCCTGGTCAACCTGCCGGAAAACCCCTGGCCGGAACTGGCCGACTGGCATGCGGTGGATTGCCACGCCCTGGCCGCCATGATCCGTAGCTAGCCGCAGGGGCAAGGGGGCCAAGCCCCCGAGCGGTTCGATCCTTGCCTAAAGCGCGCCAGCGCCGAAGGTGTCGCACTGGTTGATATCGCCCTTGGCAAACCCGGCCTTGAACCAGCGTACCCGCTGCGCCGAGGTGCCGTGGGTGAACGAGTCCGGCACCACGCGCCCTTGACCCTGCTGTTGCAGGCGGTCGTCGCCAATGGCGTTGGCGGCGTTCAAGGCTTCTTCCACGTCGCCCGGCTCCAGCCAGTTCAGGCGCTTCTGGGCGTTGTTGGCCCAGACCCCGGCGAAGCAGTCGGCCTGCAACTCCAGGCGCACCGACAACCCGCTGGCGCCCTCCATGCGCTGCCCGCGCTGGCGCGCTTCGTCGACCTTGGCGGAGATGCCCAGCAGCGTCTGCACGTGGTGGCCGACTTCATGGGCGATCACGTAGGCCTGGGCGAAATTGCCCGTAGCGGCAAAGCGCGTACTCATCTCACGGAAGAAGTCCATGTCCAGGTAGACCTTCTGGTCAGCCGGGCAATAGAAAGGCCCGGTGGCCGAAGTCGCCTGGCCACAGCCGGAGCGGACCTGGCCGCGGAACAGCACCAGGGTCGGGTCCTTGTACTGCCGGCCCATCTGCGCGAACACCTGGTGCCAGGTGTCTTCGGTGTCACCCAGGATCGAGCGGACGAATTCGGCCTGCTGGTCATTGGCCGGCGGCGGCTTGTTGGCGGCCGGACTGGCCGGCTGGCTCCCCGTGGATTGCCCGCTGGATTGCCCGGTCAGTTCGCCGAGGATCTGCATCGGGTCCTGGCCGGTCAACAGGCCGAAGCCGACGATCAGCACCACTGCCGTCAGGCTCAGGCCCTTGCCGCCCATGCGAAAGCCGCCGCCACCGCCGCCACCTGCGCTGTCGTCGCGGGCATCCACGACGTTGTCACTCTGCCGACCTTTTTTCCATAGCATGTCTGGACCCTCGGATCGTCTATCGTCATAACCATTCGGTTATGGGTCGGACCGTTCTTTTCAGTGTTCGTTGTATCGGGTTTAAGCAAGACTAGTCTTCAGGCCTGCATCAGGCATTTTAATAACTCCAATAACAGGAGAACGACATGTCTTCCCAGGACACCAGTCGCTTCATCATCCGTGATCGCAATTGGCACCCCAAAGCCCTGACCCCCGACTACAAGACCTCCATTGCCCGCTCTCCGCGCCAGGCTTTGGTGAGCATCCCGCAGTCGGTCAGCGAAACCACCGGGCCGAATTTCTCCCACCTCAAGTTTGGCGAGCACGACCACGACCTGTTGCTGAACTACAACCATGGCGGCCTGCCGGTGGGTGAGCGGGTAATCATCGCCGGGCGCGTCTGCGACCAGTTCGGCAAACCGATCCCGCACACCCTGGTGGAAATGTGGCAGGCCAACGCCGGCGGCCGCTACCGGCACAAGAACGACCGCTACCTGGCGCCGCTGGACCCCAATTTCGGCGGCGTTGGCCGCACGCTCACCGACAGCGAAGGCTATTACAGCTTTCGTACCGTCAAGCCCGGGCCCTACCCGTGGCGCAACGGCCCCAACGACTGGCGCCCGGCGCATATCCATTTCTCCATCAGCGGGCCGTCGATCGCCACCAAGCTGATTACCCAGCTGTATTTCGAAGGCGACCCGTTGATTCCGATGTGCCCCATCGTCAAGTCGATCAACGACCCCGAAGCCGTACAGAGCCTGATCGCCAAACTGGACATGGCCAACGCCAACCCCATGGACTGCCTGGCTTACCGCTTCGACATCATCCTGCGCGGTCAGCGCAAGACTCACTTCGAAAACCGCTGAGGGGGAATCGTCATGCCTGTACAAACACTCAAGGAAACCCCGTCGCAAACCGCCGGCCCGTATGTGCACATCGGCCTGGCGCTGAAGGCCGCCGGCATCGAACCGCGCGAGCACGAGATCTGGAACCAGCTGGCCAAGCCCGGAGCCCCCGGCGAACATATCCTGGTGCTGGGCGACGTCTATGACGGCAACGGGCACCTGGTGCGCGACTCGTTCTTCGAATTCTGGCAGGCCGATGCCAATGGCCATTACGACACCGAGTACGACACCGAGAAGGACTTCAACAGCTTCGGCCGCACCGCCACCACCTTCGACGGCGGCGAGTGGACCCTGCACACGGTCAAGCCCGGTGTCGTCAACAACGCTGCCGGTGTGCCGATGGCGCCGCACATCAACCTCAGCCTGTTTGCCCGTGGCATCAACATCCACCTGCAGACCCGCCTGTACTTCGACGACGAGGCCGAGGCCAACGCCAAGGACCCGGTGCTCAACCTCATCGAGCAGCCGGCTCGCCGCCAGACCCTGATCGCCAAGCGCTGCGAAGTCGACGGCAAGACCGCATACCGTTTCGACATCCGTATCCAGGGCGAAGGCGAGACGGTGTTCTTCGATTTCTGACTTCTGGAGCATATGAAGGGGGGATGTGGGAGGCGTGTCCATCCCGGCCACCGAGGCGATCCCCTCGCCTGCTGCGCAGGTTCCTACGCCAACCCGGAGCGCCGCACGGTCGCGTAGGAGCCGGCGAAGCTGGCGAGCGGGGGCACCACCGAACGCCAGGCTCGATAGGCCATGGGCCGCGATACCACCCGATTATCCACCCGGCCACCGAGGCGATCCCCTCGCCAGCTGCGCCGGCTCCTACGCCAACCCGCAGAGCTGCACGGTCGCGTAGGAGCCGGCGAAGCTGGCGAGCGGGGGCGCCACCGAACGCCAGGCTCGATAGGCCATGGGCCGCGATACCACCCGATTATCCACCCGGCCACCGAGGCGATCCCCTCGCCAGCTGCGCCGGCTCCTACGCCAACCCGCAGAGCTGCACGGTCGCGTAGGAACCGGCGCAGCTGGCGAGCGGGGGCACCACCGAGCGCCAGGCTTGATAGGCCATGGGCCGCGATACCAATAGATTATTCACCCGGCCACCGAGGCGATCCCCTCGTCAGCTGCGCCGGCTCCTACGCCAACCCGGAGCGCCGCACGGTCGCGTAGGAGCCGGCGCAGCTGGCGAGCGGGGCACCACCGAACGCCAGGCTCGATAGGCCATGGGCCGCGATACCACCCGATTATCCACCCGGCCACCGAGGCGATCCCCTCGCCAGCTGCGCCGGCTCCTACGCCAACCCGCAGAGCTGCACGGTCGCGTAGGAGCCGGCGAAGCTGGCGAGCGGGGGCGCCACCGAACGCCAGGCTCGATAGGCCATGGGCCGCGATACCACCCGATTATCCACCCGGCCACCGAGGCGATCCCCTCGCCAGCTGCGCCGGCTCCTACGCCAACCCGCAGAGCTGCACGGTCGCGTAGGAACCGGCGCAGCTGGCGAGCGGGGGCACCACCGAGCGCCAGGCTTGATAGGCCATGGGCCGCGATACCAATAGATTATTCACCCGGCCACCGAGGCGATCCCCTCGTCAGCTGCGCCGGCTCCTACGCCAACCCGGAGCGCCGCACGGTCGCGTAGGAGCCGGCGCAGCTGGCGAGCGGGGCACCACCGAACGCCAGGCTCGATAGGCCATGGGCCGCGATACCACCCGATTATCCACCCGGCCACCGAGGCGATCCCCTCGCCAGCTGCGCCGGCTCCTACGCCAACCCGGAGCGCCGCACGGTCGCGTAGGAGCCGGCGCAGCTGGCGAGCGGGGGCGCCACCGAGCGCCAGGCTTGATAGGCCATGGGCCGCGATACCACTAGATTATCCACCCGGCCACCGAGGCGATCCCCTCGCCTGCTGCGCAGGTTCCTACGCCAACCCGGAGCGCAGCACGGTCGCGTAGGAGCCGGCGCAGCTGGCGAGCGGGGCACCATCGAACACCAGGTTCGATTGGCCATGGGCCGCGATACCACCAGATTATCCACACGGCCACCGAGGCGATCCCCTCGCCTGCTGCGCAGGTTCCTACGCCAACCCGGAGCGCCGCACGGTCGCGTAGGAGCCGGCGCAGCTGGCGAGCGGGGCACCACCGAACGCCAGATTCGATTGGCCATGGCCCGCGATACCATTCATTTGGTCTTGTGGAATCAGGTTCCATATTCTATGGTTTGTGCTTGCACACGCCCCATGTAGAATCGCCCGATTTTCCAGGACCCCTCCGATGGCCGGCAGTCAGATCGAACGCGCGTTCAGCCTAATCGAAAGCCTTACCCGCAACCCGCGTGGCACCCCCATGCAGGAGTTGGCCGAGGAGTTGGGCATCCCTAAAAGCGCTACCCACCGCATGCTCGCCGAGCTGATCCGCCTGGGCTATGTGCGGCAGAACCCGGAAAGCCTGCGTTATCACCTGTCCACCAAGCTGGTCGCCATGGGCTTTCGCTACCTGGCCAGCAGCGGCGCGGATATCGTCCAGCCGATTCTTGACCGGCTCGCCGAGCAGACCGGCGAGCTGGTGCGCCTGGGTGTCATCGAAGGCGATCGCCAGACCTGGATCGCCAAAGCCCAGGGCGCCCGTCCCGGCCTGCGCTACGACCCGGACATGGGCCGCGATGCGCCGCTGTTCTACACCGCCTCCGGGCATGCCTGGCTGTCCTCCATGCGCGACGCCCAGGCGCTGGCCCGAGTCGAGCAGCAAGGCCTCGGCGACCCCGCCGACTTCGGCCCCAATGCCCCGAAAAGCAATGCCGAGTTTCTCGAATACCTGCGCGTGGCCCGCGAGCTGGGTTATGCCTGCGTCTGTGAAAGCTCGGCGCTGGGTATGTCGGCACTCGCCGCCGTAGTGCGCCACCCGGTGGATGGCCACGTGGTGGGCGTGCTCAGCGTTGCCGGCCCCAGCGCACGGGTCACGCCGGCACGGATGGCCGACATGGCGCCGGCGCTGCTGGCCAGTGCCGAGGAGTTGTCGGCGGCGTCGCCGGCCTCGGAATTGTTTCACTGAGTGAGTAAATTTTTCTTCACGCAAGCTTGAAGTTAACTGGAACTGGGTTCTAAATAGCCGGGTAGTCGCATCATTCATCAGCGGAGTCGAACCCACCCGTGGCAGCCCTGGACGGAACAAACAAGCCCTTCAAGGGCATCCTGCTGATCGTGTTCGCCACCATGCTGTTCGCCAGCCATGACGCGTTGTCCAAATACCTCACCGGGTTCTATCCGGTACTGCTGGTGATCTGGGTACGCTACGTGGCGCACACCCTGCTGATGTTCGGCCTGTTCGTGCCCAACACCGGCCTGCGCGTGCTGCGCACGCGCAACCTCAAGCTGCAGGTGCTGCGCGCCTGCAGCCTGCTGGGCACCAGCCTGTTCTTCATTACCAGCCTGCAGTACATCCCGCTGGCCGAGGCCACTTCGGTGAACTTCCTGGCGCCGTTGATGGTGACCGCCTTGTCCGTCCCGCTGCTTGGCGAGCGCGTCAGCCGCGGCCAGTGGGTCGCGGTATTGGTGGGCTTTTGCGGGGTGCTGATCATCGTCCACCCCGGCGGCGAACTGTTCACCCCGGCCATCCTGCTGCCGCTGTGTTCGGCCACCTGCTTCTGCGCCTACCAGATCCTCACGCGCAAGCTCAGCGGGCTGGACAGCCCGACCACCAGCAACTTCTACGCCGGCATCATCAGCAGCATCATCATGAGCGCCCTGGTGCCGTTCTTCTGGCAGACCCCGACCTGGTACCACGCCCTGATGATGGTTGCCCTCGGCGGCTTCGGCATGACCGCGCATCTGCTGATGACCCAGGCTTTCCGCTACGCCGCGCCGGCGCTGCTGGCGCCTTTCGGCTACTGCCAGATCGTCTTCGCCGGGCTGTTGGGGTTCATCCTGTTCAACCACGTGCCGGAGCCGGCGACCTTGCTGGGCATTTCGGTAATCTGCCTCAGCGGGCTGGCCGCGGCCTGGTTGCAGAAGCGGGTGAAGGTGTCTGGATAACCGGCCACCATGGATGCCAAAGACCGCCAGCCCGGTTTCAGCGGCTGCCCTCGGCCCCCGGCACCTGCCGTGGCGCCATGACGAACAGCCAGGCCAAGGCTATGAAATACATCGCCGGAATGATCAGAAACAGCACGGTGTAGTTGTTGTGGGTCACCGTGAGGATGTAGCCGACGATCTGCGTCATGAACATCCCGCCCACGGCGGCGCACATGCCGCCGAAGCCGAATACCGTGCTCATCATGTGTTTGGGCGTGTAGTCCATCACCACGCTCCAGATGTTGGCGGTCCAGGCCTGATGCGCGGCGATCGCCAGGGAGATTGCCGCCACCGCTACCCACAGGTGGCTGGCGCCGGCCGCGAAGACCACGCCGATGATCGCCAGCGCGCAGATCAGCATCGACAGCAGCCGCGCGCGTACCGGCTGCATGCCGCGACCGATCAACAGCGACGACAGCACGCCGCCGCCTACGCTGCCGAGGTCGGCGCACAGGTAGATGATCACCAGCGGGATGCCCATCTGGCTGACGTTGATGCCCAGCGCGTATTGCTGGTTGAGAAACGGCGGCAGCCAGTACAGGTAGAACCAGAACACCGGCGCGGTGAGCATGAACGCACCGGCGAAAGCCCAGGTGCCGCGCATGCGCAGGATGCGGTGGAAGGGCACGGCGGCCTGCGGCGGCTCGGCCTGCTCCTGGATATAGGCCAGTTCGCTGTCGCTGACCCGTGGATGCTCCTCGGGGTTGAAGTACTTGAGGGCCCAGAACGCCGCCCAGAGCAGGCCCAGTACGGCGATGCAGAGGAACGCCGCCTGCCAGCCCCAGACGTGCAGGATCATCGGCAGCAGCATCGGTGTCAGCAGCGCGCCGACGTTGGTGCCGGCGTTGAAGATGCCGGTGGCCACGGCGCGCTCTTTGGCGGGGAACCACAGCCGGGTGGTCTTCACGCAGGCCGGGTAGTTGGCCGCCTCGGTCAGGCCCAGCACGAACCGGCAGATCATGAAGCCGAACGCCGAAGTGGCCAGGCCGTGGGCACCGGTCGCCAGGCTCCAGAGCAGCACGGCGCCGAAGAACACGCGCTTGACCCCGACCTTGTCGATCAACCGCCCTTGCAGGAGAAAACCGACGGCGTAGCCGACCTGGAACCAGAAGTTGATGTTGGCGTAATCCATCGCCGTCCAGCTCATCGCCTGGGCCAGCACCGGTTGCATGATGCCCAGGGCGGCACGATCGATGTAGTTCAGGGTAGTGGCGAAGAACACCAGGGCGAGCATGCCCCAGCGGGTTTTGCCGACGGCCATGGCCTCGCGGAACATGGCCTTGAAACCCGGTTGGTCGGCGCTGGCAGGGGCGGCGGCCGCAGCCTCACCGGCAGGCACCGAAGTGCTTCGTGAAATCATCTGGGCTTACCCGTTTCTTGAAATTGTTATGGCTGTTGCACGGTCCAAAGCCCATGGGTGGCGGGCTGTGGAACAGTCCGGTGATTGGCGTTCAGGCCATGCACGGACTTCAATAGTGGAGGGGATGGTGGACACTGGGGCAGGGATCGTCAATTCGTGGGAGGGCTTTAATGGTCGATAATCGCACAAAAACTAACTAGTTCGTACGTCGCTGAATCAGGTATAGAATCGGCGGCATCGGATTCTTAAACTCGCAGATCGTGGGTACCACCGTTCTGCGACAGTGGCTCGCCGTCGAGGCCAAAGGCTGGCTTCCCGGAGCCTAATGGAGCGCTAGCATGCAACGTTCAATCGCCACCGTCTCGCTGAGCGGTACGCTGCCGGAAAAACTCGAAGCCATCGCCGCGGCGGGCTTTGACGGCGTCGAAATCTTTGAAAACGACCTGCTCTATTACGACGGCAGTCCGCGGGAAATCCGCCAGATGTGCAAGGACCTGGGGATCGCCATCACCTTGTTCCAGCCGTTTCGCGACTTCGAAGGCAGCCGCCGCGAGCGCATGCCGCGCAACTTCGACCGCGCCGAACGCAAGTTCGACCTGATGCAGGAGCTCGGCACCGACCTGGTGCTGGTGTGCAGCAACACCGCAGCCGACTCGATGGGCGACCGCCAGATCATCGTCGACGACCTGCAGCAGATGGCCGAGCGCGCCGGCAAGCGCGGCCTGCGGATCGGCTACGAGGCGCTGGCCTGGGGCCGGCACGTGAACACCTACCAGCAGGTCTGGGACATCGTGCGCCAGGCCGATCACCCGGCGCTCGGCGTGCTGCTCGACAGCTTCCACACCCTGTCGCTCAAGGGCGACCCGGCGGCCATCGCCGACATCCCGGGCGACAAGATCTTCTTCGTGCAGATGGCCGACGCGCCCATCCTGGCCATGGACGTGCTGGAGTGGAGCCGGCATTTCCGCTGCTTCCCCGGCCAGGGTGAGTTCGACCTGGCAGGCTTCCTGGCCCCCATCATCCAGACCGGCTACAGCGGCCCGCTGTCGCTGGAAATCTTCAACGACGGTTTCCGCGCCGCGCCGCCACGGGCCAATGCCGCCGACGGCCTGCGCTCGCTGCTGTACCTGGAAGAGAAGACCCGCAAGCTGCTGGAGCAGCAAGCGACCCCGCCGGCCAACCTCGACATCCTGTTCGCCCCACCGGCAGCAAGCCATTATGACGGTATCGAGTTTCTCGAATTCGCCGTGGACGAGGCGCTGGGTGCCAAGCTCGGTCACTGGCTCGAGCGCCTGGGTTTTGCCAAGGCCGGCCAGCACCGCTCGAAGAACGTCAGCCTGCTGCGCCAGGGCGATATCAACCTGATCCTCAATAGCGAACCCTATTCCTTCGCGCACAACTTCTTCGAATCCCACGGCCCCTCGCTGTGCGCCACGGCGATTCGGGTCAAGGACAGCGCCAAGGCCCTGGAGCGTGCGGTGGCCTATCATGGCCAGCCATTCCGCGGCCTGGTCGGCCCCAACGAAAGCCCGCTGACCGCCGTGCGCGCGCTGGACGGCAGCCTGATCTACCTGGTGGACCAGAACACCCCAGGCCACACCATCTACGACACCGACTTCAGCCTGCAGCCGGCGCCCGCCGACAAGGGCCTGCTCAAGCGCATCGACCACATGGCCATGGCGATCCCGCCGGACACCCTCGACAGCTGGGTGCTGTTCTACAAGAGCGTGCTCGACTTCAAGGCCGACGACGAGGTGGTGCTGCCCGACCCCTATGGCCTGGTCAAAAGCCGCGCGGTGCGCAGCCAGTGCAGTTCCATCCGCCTGCCGCTGAACGTCTCGGAGAACCGCAACACGGCCATCTCCCACGCCCTGTCGACCTACCGTGGCTCGGGCGTGCACCACATCGCCTTCGACTGCGACGACATCTTCGCGGCCATCGGCAAGGCCAAGGAAGCCGGCGTGGCGCTGCTGGACATTCCGCTCAACTATTACGACGACCTGGCCGCGCGTTTCGAATTCGACGACGAGTTCCTCAGCGAGCTGGCCTACTACAACGTGCTGTATGACCGCGACGCCAATGGCGGCGAGCTGTTTCACGTGTACACCGAGCCGTTCGAAGACCGCTTCTTCTTCGAAGTGCTGCAACGCCGCGGCGGGTACGCCGGCTACGGCGCGGCCAACGTTGCGGTGCGCCTGTCGGCCATGGCCAAGGCCCGCGCCAAAGGTGTACGCCACGCCAAGCTGTAACCGCTGATGCAACAAGGGGCGCTCGGCTGAACGCCCCTTGTAAGCACTCCAATACAATGCTTCCCTCGCTGGTATCGGCCGCCCCATAATTGCCATCATGTAGATGGCCGTGAGCCCCGTAATGACAATAACAACAGAAGCTTCTGCCGAGCCCGCCGAAGCGGCGCCGCGCAAGAGCCGCAAGAACAATCCGGAGAAGACCCGGGAAAATATCCTTCAGGCCGCGATTACCGAGTTCGTTCAGCAAGGCCTGGCGGGCGCGCGGGTCGACGCCATCGCCGAGCGCACGCAAACTTCCAAACGGATGATCTATTACTACTTCGCCAGCAAGGAGCAGCTGTACGTCGAAGTGCTGGAGAAAGTCTATGGCGATATTCGTGGCACCGAAGCCAAGTTGCGCCTGGAGGAGTTGACGCCGGTCGAGGGTATCCGCCGGCTGGTGGAGTTCACCTTCGACCATCACGACAGCAATGTCGATTTCGTGCGTCTGGTGTGCAACGAGAACTTGTACAAGGCCGAATACGTCAAGCAATCGAGCGTCATTCGCTCGCTCAACAAGTCGGTGCTCAACGCGCTCGACGGTGTCTTGCGCCGCGGGACCGATGCCGGCGTATTTCGCCCGGGGCTCAATGCCATGGACGTGCACTTGCTGATCAGCTCGTTCTGTTTTTACCGGGTGTCCAACAAGCACACCTTTGGCGAGCTGTTTCAGGTCGACTTTAGTGACGCGAAGTTGCGCGGGCATCATCGGGAGATGATCTGCGAGTCGGTGTTGCGCTTTTTGCAGGCTTGAAACAGTCTCGGTTGGCACCGTAGGACCGGGTTTGCCCGGGAACGAGGACTGACCTTCTTCCCGGGCAGGCGCTGGCACTACATACTTAGAAAATGCGCCGTCATCCGCTCGGCATCCGGCTCCACGCCGGTAAACAGCTCGAACGCCTTCACCGCCTGGAACACCGCCATGGTGCCGCCATCGAGCGTGCGCGCGCCCAGGGCCCGAGCTTCGCGCAGCAGTTCGGTCTCCAGCGGGAAGTAGACGATCTCGGCCACCCACAAATCCTTGCGCAGCAGAGCCTTGGGCACCGGCATGCCGGGCAGCTTGGCCATGCCCATGGGCGTGGTGTTGACCAGGCCGTCGGCGCCGGCCACGGTGCCGGCCAGGTCCTCGCCCGCCTTGGCGCGTTGGCCGGGGAAGTGGCCGTTGAGGTTGTCGGCCAGGGCCTGGGCGCGGCTCGGTTCGACGTCGAAGATGCTCAACTGCTCGACGCCTTCGGCCAGCAGCGCGTGGGCCACCGCCGCGCCGGCGCCACCGGCACCCATCTGCACCACGCTGCGCCGTGGCGCGTCGCTCAGCCCGCGGCGAAAGCCTTCGGCGAAGCCCAGGCAGTCGGTGTTGTGGCCGACCCGCAGGCCGTCCTTGAGCACCACGGTGTTCACCGCGCCGATGCCGCGGGCCTCGGCGGACAGGTCGTCGAGCAGCGGGATGATGGCCTGCTTGGCCGGAAAGGTAATGTTAAGCCCGGTGAAGCCCATGCGCTGGGCGCTGAGCAGCAGGTCCGGCAGCGCGCTGTTGTCCAGCTTGAGCGCGTCCAGGTCGATCAGGCGATACACGTAGCCCATGCCCTGGGCCGCGCCTTCGCGCTCATGCAGAGCGGGGGTACGCGAGGCCTGGATGCCAGCGCCGATCAGGCCGGCCAATACGGTACGACTCATGGGGGGAATTCTCCGTTGTTATTGTAGGCAGTACTGTGGCGCTAAATTGTACTAACTAGTTAATTCCGTCAAATGGATTTTTCCCCCGGTCGTCCGATCAATTCGCCGCGTGGCCGGTCACGTGGGCCCCCGCATTTGCCGGCAGGCGCCACAGGTCGAGCATCGATAGCAGGGTCAATACGCCGATGGCGGCGAAGGCGATGTGATAGCTGCCCAGGGTGTCGTGATCCACGCCCAGAATCGACTCGCCCATGCGCAGGAAGATCACCGCGAAGGCCACGCCGAGGCCGAATGCCAATTGCTGGGTCATGCTGAACAAGGTGTTGGCCGAAGACATCAGCGGCTGCGGCATGTCGGCGAAGGCCATGCTGCTGTAGGCGGTAAAGCCCATGGAACGGGCCATGCCGGAAATCAACAGGGTCGGCAGGATCAGCGCCAGTGGCGTGGCCGGGGTCATCAGCGCGCAGAAAAAGGTGCAGGCGGTCAGCACCAGGCTGCTGCCGATCAAGGTGCTGCGAAAGCCGTAGCGGCGCAGCACGGCATTGGTCATGGGCTTCATGCCGATGTTGCCGGCGAACAGGGTCAGCACCAGCAGGCCGGCGGTGAAGGCGTCATAGCCGAAGCCCAGCTGGAACATCAACGGCAGCAGGAACGGGTGGGCGCTGACCATGGCGCGAAACAGCGAGCCGCCGTTGAAGGTCACGCGGTAGGTTGGCACCTTCAGCGCGTCGAGCTTGAGCAGCGGCGCCGGCGTGCGCCGGGCGTGGTAATAGAACGCCACCAGCAGCACGGCACTGGTCGCCAGCAGCGCATAGGGGTGCCAGTCGCGGGGGTTCTGGCCGAGCTTGTCGAGGCCGTACAGCAGGCCGGCGCAGGTCAGGGCGCAGATGACGAAGCCGAGCACATCGAACGGACGCTTCTCGACTTCACCGGCGCTGGCCGGCATGAGTTTCCAGGTGAAGGCCATGGCCAGCAGGCCCAGCGGCAGGTTGAGCAGAAAGATCCAGTGCCAGGAGGCGTAGGTGGTGATGAAGCCGCCCACCGGCGGGCCGAGCACTGGCGCCACCAGCCCCGGCCAGGTGATGTAGGCAGTGGCGATCAACAGGTCGCTCTTGGGCGTGTTACGCAGCACCGCCAGGCGCCCCACGGGCACCATCATCGCCCCGCCAATGCCCTGCAGCACCCGCGCTGCGGCGAACTGCCAAAGCGTCTGCGAACCGGCGCACAAGGCCGAGGCCAAGGTAAACACCGCCAGCGCAACCATGAATACGCGCCGGTGGCCGAAGCGGTCGGCGATCCAGCCACTGGCCGGGATCAGCACCGCCAGGGTCAGCAGGTAGGCGGTAATGCCGACATTGAGGTCTACCGCCGTAGCCTGGAACGAGCGGGCCATGTCCGGCAGCGCGGTGACGATCACCGTGGCGTCCAGGTTCTCCATGAAAAACGCCCCGGCCACCAGCAACGCCATCAGGCGCGAGCGGGAAGGGGGCAGCGGGGCGGTGCTGGCTGTGTTCAAGCGGGACTCCCAGTCGACGCGGCGGGCAATGGACTGAGAGATCGTACAACAAAAGTCAGGGGGTTATGTTAGGGGGCTATGTATATGTGCGTGAAGATAGCAGGGGTTGGCCCGCCGAGAGGCCGCCGGGCGGTCTCGGGGGGCGCTCCATCCTCACCGCCGGACCAGCAACACTCCGGACTCCATGTGATGCGTATAGGGAAACTGGTCAAACAATGCACAGCGCTCGATCCGATGCGTGTCGTGCAACTGGGCGATATTCGCCGCCAGGGTTTCCGGGTTGCAGGAGATGTACAGGATGTTGTCGAAACGCCGGGTGAGCTCGCAGGTGTCGGGGTCCATGCCGGCGCGGGGCGGGTCGACGAACACACTGCCGAACTGATAGCCCTTGAGGTCCACGCCCTGCAAGCGGCGGAACGGTCGCACCTCGTTGAGCGCCTCGGTCAGTTCCTCGGCCGACAGCCGCACCAGGGTCACGTTGGTCACGGCGTTGTCGTCGAGGTTGTGCAGGGCCGCGTTCACCGAAGTCTTGCTGATCTCGGTGGCCAGCACCTTGCGCACCCGGGTGGCCAGCGGCAGGGTGAAGTTGCCGTTGCCGCAGTACAACTCCAGCAGGTCGTCGTCACGCTGGCCCAGGGCCTCGTAGGCCCAACCAAGCATCTTCTGGTTGACCGTGCCGTTGGGCTGGGTGAAGGCGCCTTCCGGCTGGCGGTAGCGAAACTCGCGGCCGGCCACGCTCAGGGCTTCCTCGGCGTAGTCGCGCCCGATCACCAGGCGCTTGCCCTTGGAACGACCGATCAGGCTGACCTCGAGCTCGCTGGCCAGCTGCTCGGCAGCCGCCTGCCAGTGTTCGTCCAGCGGGCGGTGGTAGCACAGGGTGACCATGGCATCGCCGGCCAGGGTGGTGAGAAACTCCACCTGGAACAGCTTGTTGCTCAGCGCCGCATTGCCCTGCCAGGCCGCCTTGAGGCGTGGCATCAGGTCGTTGATGCGCAGGCTGGCGATGGGGAAGTCGTCGATCAGGATCGGCACGTGCTTGTCGCCGGGCGCGAACATCGCATAGTGGCGATGGCCGTCCTCACGCCATAGGCGAAATTCGGCGCGCAAGCGGTAATGCTCGCGTGGCGAGTCGAATACCGCCGGCTCCGGCGCGTCGAACGGCGCCAGCAGCTCGCGCAGGCGCGCAGTCTTTTCCTGCAGTTGGCGCTCGTAATCCGCCGGATTGAAAGCCATGGCACTCATGCGTTGTACCAGCCCAGCTTGATCACGAACAGAATCGACAGGATCACCAGCGCCGCATTCAGCTCGCGGCCACGGCCCGAGACCAGCTTGATCAGCGTCCAGCTGATGAAGCCGAAGGCGATGCCGGTGGCGATCGAGTAGGTGAACGGCATCGCCAACGCGGTGATGACCACAGGCGCCGCTTCGGTGATGTCGTCCCAGTTGATTTCCGCCAGGCCCGAAGCCATCAGCACGGCGACGAACATCAGCGCCGGGGCGGTGGCGTATTCCGGCACGCTGCCGGCCAGCGGCGCGAAGAACAGTGCCAGCAAAAACAGCACGGCGACGACCACGGCGGTCAGGCCGGTGCGGCCACCGGCGCTGACGCCCGCCGCCGACTCGATGTAGCTGGTGGTGGTCGAAGTGCCCAGCAGTGAACCGGCCATGGCGGCAGTGCTGTCGGCGATCAGGGCACGGCCCATCTTCGGCATATGGCCGTCCTTGCCCATCAGGCCGGCGCGCTTGGCCACGCCGATCAGGGTGCCGGAGTTGTCGAACAGGTCGACGAACAGAAAGGCGAAAATCACGCTGACCAGGCCGATGTCCAGCGCGCCCTTGATGTCCAGCTGCAGGAAAGTCGGCAGCAGCGACGGCGGCATGGAGACGACGCCGCCGAACGGGCTGAAGCCGCCGACGATCGACACCACGGTGACCACGAGGATGCCGATCAGCACCGCACCGCGCACCTTCAGGGCTTCCAGCCCGACGATCAGGAAAAAGCCCAGGCAGGCGAGAATCGCCCCCGGCTGTTTCAGGTCGCCCAGGCCCACCAGGGTGGCCGGGTTGCCGACCACGATACCGGCACCGTGCAGGGCGATCAGTGCGAGGAACAGACCGATGCCGGCGGCGATGCCCGAACGCAGCGGCAGCGGGATGCTGTTGACGATCCATTCGCGGATGCGAAAGATCGACAGCAGGAAGAAGCACACCGCCGAAATGAACACCGCCCCCAGTGCCACCTGCCAGGTGTGGCCCATGTGCAGCACCACCGTGTAGGTGAAGAAGGCGTTCAGGCCCATGCCCGGCGCCAGGGCGATGGGGTAGTTGGCGATCAGGCCCATGATGGTCGAGCCGATGGCTGCCGCCAGGCACGTGGCGACGAATACCGCGCCCTTGTCCATGCCGGTCGCGCCGAGAATGCTCGGGTTGACGAACAGGATGTAGGCCATTGCCAGGAAAGTGGTCACGCCCGCGAGAATCTCGGTGCGCACGTTGGTGTTATGTGCTCTGAGTTGAAACAACCGTTCCAGCATGCCCGCTCCCCGTGGCGCTCTGCGGCGCCGTGAATAATCGACCTCTTGAGCAAAGCACAGGCAGCGCGGGGCGCTGGTGAAATTTGCCGAGGTCGGAAAAAAGCCGCGCATCATACCAGCATGCCCGGGTGGGGAGAATCGGTAGTGGCCCCAGGCGGTCATCGAAGCTGAACGATTGTGCCAAATCCGCCGTCGTACACCTCACAGACGCGGACTTTTTCCGATAACCGCGCGATGACCCGGCCCCCCCGTGAGGTACCCCATGAGCGCGACTCCCCAAGGCTACGCCAGCCACTCGATTCACCTGACCCTCAACCACCAGCCGCGCCAGCTCGACGTGCTGCCCTGGACCACCTTGCTCGACCTGCTGCGCGAGCAGCTGGACCTGGTCGGCAGCAAGAAGGGCTGCGACCACGGCCAATGCGGGGCCTGCACCGTGCTGCTCAACGGCAAGCGGGTCAACGCCTGCCTGACCCTGGCGGTGATGTGCGACGGCGCCGACCTGGTGACCATCGAAGGGCTGGCCAGCGAAGAGGCCCTGCATCCGCTGCAGGCCGCCTTCATCAAGCACGACGCCTTTCAATGCGGTTACTGCACGCCCGGGCAGATCTGCTCGGCGGTCGGCCTGATCGCCGAAGGCCGGGCGGGCACGCCTGCCGAGGTGCAGGAGATGATGAGTGGCAACCTGTGCCGTTGCGGTGCCTATGGCAACATTCGCGCGGCCATCGAAGAGGTGCTGCAAAATGACTCGGCGACCCAGGCCGAACCACAGTTCGTCGAGGTGCGCGCATGAATCCTTTTGCCTACAGCAAGCCGGCCGCGATCGACGAGGCCATCCGCCTGGCCGGTCCGCGCAGCCGCTTCATCGCCGGCGGCACCAACCTGCTCGACCTGATGAAAGAGAACCTGACCCGGCCCGAGCAACTGATCGACATCACCGGTCTGCCGCTGCGCGAAGTCAGCGAAACCGCCAGTGGCGGCGTGCTGATCGGCGCCCTGGTGAGCAACGCCGACCTGGCCTGGCACCCGTTGATCGAAGCGCGCTACCCGCTGCTCAGCCAGGCGATCCTGGCCGGCGCCTCGCCGCAGCTGCGCAACATGGCCACTACCGGCGGCAATCTGCTGCAACGTACCCGCTGCTATTACTTCTATGACGCTGCCGTGCCCTGCAACAAGCGCGAGCCTGGCAGCGGCTGCCCGGCCCGGGACGGCCTCAACCGCATCCACGCCATCCTCGGAGCCAGCGCCCAGTGCGTCGCCACTCACCCGTCGGACATGTGCGTCGCCTTGGCGGCCCTGGAAGCGGTGGTGCACGTACAAGGCCGCGCCGGCACCCGCCGCATCGAGTTCGCCGACTTCCATCGCCTGCCTGAAGACGCCCCCGAGCGCGACAACCAGCTGGCCGACGACGAGCTGATCACCGCCATCGAACTGCCGGCGCAGGGTTTCGCCGCTCACAGCCACTACCTGAAGGTGCGTGACCGCGCCTCCTATGCCTTCGCCCTGGTTTCGGTCGCTGCAGCCCTGGAACTCGATGGCCCGGTAATCCGCTCCGCGCGCCTGGTGCTCGGCGGCGTGGCGCACAAGCCCTGGCGCGACCACGGTGTGGAGTTCGACCTGATCGGCCAGGAGGTCAGCCACGAAACCTTCGCCGCCGCTGCCGACGCGCTGTTGCAGGACGCCGAACCCCTGCAGCACAACGCTTTCAAGATCCGCCTGGCGCGCCGCGCGGTGATTCGCGCCCTCAGCCAGGCCGCCCTGGAAGGAGCACGCCCATGACCACTCTTGGCCAACCCATGGACCGCGTCGACGGCCTGCTCAAGGTCACCGGGCAGGCGCGCTACGCCGGCGAATTCCCCGAAGCCGGGCTGCTGCACGGCAGCGTGGTGGGCAGCAACATCGCCCGCGGCCGCATCACCCACATCGACACCAGCGCCGCGCTGGCACTGCCTGGCGTGCTGGCAGTGATCAGCCACCTCAACCGTCCGCATCTGGCCAGCTACGACAAGGCCTATGAAGACATGGACGCCGCCGACGGCAAGCATTTCCGGCCCCTGTACGACGATCAGGTGCGCTACAGCGGCCAGCCGCTGGCATTGGTGGTCGCCGAAAACCTCGAGCTGGCCCGCCATGCCGGCTCGCTGGTGCGGATCGAATACGAGGTGCAGGCCCACGAGACCGACCTGCACGCCTTGCTCGAAAACGCCAAGCCGGCGCCGGCCGAAGTGCCCGAGCCACGCGGCAACTTCGCCGCCGAGCTGGCCGGCTCGACCCTGCACATCGACGCCACCTACAGCACCCCCATCGAGCACCACAACCCAATGGAGCCGCACGCCAGCACGGTGCTCTACCAGGCCGACGGCAAGCTCGTGATCCACGACAAGAATCAGAGCCCGCAGAACTGCCAGGCCTACGTGCAGAAGGTCTTCGACCTCGACAAGGAGCGCGTGCAGATCCTTACTGCTTTCGTCGGCGGCGCCTTCGGCTCCGGCCTGCGACCGCAATACCAGCTGCCGCTGGCGGTGATGGCGGCGCTGCACCTCGAACGTTCGGTACGGGTGACCTTGACCCGCCAGCAGATGTTCACCTTCGGCTACCGGCCACGCACCGTGCAGCGCCTGCAACTGGGCTGCGCCGCCAACGGCCGCCTGCAGGCGATCGGCCACACGGCCACCGCGCAGACCTCGCGCTTCGAGGACTTCACCGAGCACGTGGTGGAATGGAGCGGCATGCTCTACCACTGCGACCACGTGCAGCTGACCTACAACCTGGTGCCGCTGGACGTCTTCACCCCGCTGGACATGCGCGCCCCCGGCGCCGCCTTGGGGGTGATCGGCCTTGAGTGCGCCATGGACGAGCTGGCCTGCGCCGTGGCCATCGACCCGGTGCAGCTGCGCATCCTCAACTACTCGGACCGCAACCAGAACGAAGACAAGCCCTATTCCAGCAAGGAGCTGCTGGCCTGCTACAGCCAGGGCAGCGAGCGCTTCGGCTGGCACAACCGCAACCCCGAGCCGCGCAGCATGCGCCGCGACAGCCAGCTGATCGGCTGGGGCATGGCCGGCGGCGTGTGGGACGCCATGCAGATGAAGGCCAGCGCCAAGGCCAGCCTCGACCGTAACGGCCACCTGACCGTGAGCAGCGCCACCACCGACATCGGTACCGGCACTTATACGGTCATGACCCAAATTGCCGCCGAGTCAGCGGGGGTGCGAGCGGCTGACGTCACCTTCATGTTGGGCGACTCGTCGCTGCCTACGGCACCGCTGCAGGGCGGCTCCTTCACCGTGTCGTCGGTCGGCACCGCCGTGCAGCAAGCCTGCCAGGCATTGCAGGCACGGCTGGTGGACATCGCCAACCAGGTCGCGCCGTCGTTTGCCGGTGCCACCATCGACCAGGTCACCTTCGCCGACGGCGAGCTGCGCTGGAACGACCAGCGCCTGGCCCTCGGCGAGCTGGTAGCCATGGCCGGCGAAGAGGCCGTGGCCGTGCAGGTCGACGCCGAACCCGACAAGAAGCGCGAGGCCTACAGCACCGCGACCCACTCGGCGGTGTTCGTCGAAGTGGAAGTGGACGAGGACCTGGGCAGCGTGCGCGTGACCCGCGTGGTCAGCGCCATCGCCGCCGGCCGCGTGGTCAACCCGAAGATGGCCCGCAGCCAGATCCTCGGCGGCGTGGTCTGGGGCATCGGCATGGCCCTGCACGAAGAGACCCAGATCGACCACAACCTGGGCCGCTACATGAACCACAGCCTGGCCGAGTACCACATCCCGGTGAACGCCGACATTGGCGACATCGAAGTGGTGTTCGTCGAGGAAAACGACGAAATCGTCAACGCGCTGGGTTCCAAGGGGGTCGGCGAGATCGGCATCGTCGGAGTTGCGGCGGCCGTGGCCAACGCCATCTATCACGCTACCGGCAAGCGGGTGCGTGAGTTTCCGATTACCTTGGACAAGTTGCTTTAAGCCAAACCGGCCTGCGGCCTCTCGGGGTTTCACCCCTCCCACGTTTGTGATGTGTTGCAGATGTGCGGGGGTGAAGCCTTTCGAGGCCGTGAGGCCGGTTTGGCCCCAGGTGCACCTTTTTAGCCAAACGCCTGTATGAAAAAATTCCTACAGGATATTCAGCTGGATCCTACAGCGCCGTCCTTGCTTAGCTGAGAGCCATCCGCCTAAATCGATGACCTCTCGCAAGCAAGACGGACTGGCTCATGGAGGCAATACGCTCAGCAACATCTACGGCCGTTCATGCGCTGCTGCTGCTGACGCTTATCGTTCTGCTCGGCGTATTTCCACTGGATGTGATCCTTCCATCATTCCCGACCTTGGCCGCTTACTTCGGTAGTACTCCGGCTGACATCTCGCTGTCGGTCAGCCTGTTTGCCATCGGTATCGCCCTATCCCAATTAATCGTAGGCCCGCTGTCCGATGCCCTTGGGCGCAAACGTCTGCTGCTTGGCGGCCTGGTGCTTTCGGTAGTCGGCGCCATGGGCTGCCTGGCCAGCAGCACTCTGCCTTCCTTTCTTCTGTTTCGGATCATGCAGGCGGTAGGCTGCGGCTGCTTTGTCCTGGGCCACGCCTTGGTGCAGGACCTGTTCACTCGGCATTCGCAGACCCGCGTGAGGATATTTCTAACCAGTGCTGGTGGCGTATTCATTGCCACATCTCCCTTGTTTGGGACATGGCTGCAGATAGCATTCGACTGGCCGGGCAGCTTCTACGCGTTTGTTGCGCTGGCGGCCATTGTGATTGGCCACGCCATGCTGTTCCTCAAGCCCGATCAGCCCAGCACATCCGTGACCGAGGCTTTCCGCGCCTTTCCCGTCGTCTGTACCGACAAGCGCTTTATGGCTTATGCCGCCATTGCCGCAATCGCCTTTACCTGCCATTTCGCCTTCATCGTCGTTTCACCGCTGTTGTTCATGGCGCGGATGGGTCTGGGCCAACTCGAATTTTCCTTGATCCTGCTTACTTACGGGTTCGCTTATACGGCAGGTGGGCTATGTGCGACCTGGTTGCATCAGCGAGTCGGCCAGGGCCGGCAGATAGCAGCCGGTTTGCTGCTGATCGGCATAGCCGGGGTGGTGCTTATGGGAGGGTTGCGGGTATGGGGCTTGTCAGTGCCAGGCGTCTTGGTGCCGATGATCATCTGCACGGCAGGTACTACCATCATTCGACCGGCAGCCTTCACCCTTGCTATGTCTCGCTTTCCACGCAACGCGGGCGCCGCGGCAGCTGTGGCTAGCACCTTGATGTTCATGCTCGGTGGAACAATCAGCGGGGGCATCGCCGCATCGGGATTGGCATTGGAGCGCAACCTGGCGTGCGGCTTTATCACCCTCAGCCTTTTTGCTGGCGTTTTACAGTGGTTCGCGAAAAGATAGCCATCGCCAGCTGGGCATGGCCCTGAGCAGCTCAACGGACCTGTCGGCCTCGCCCAAAATGGGAGGGGAGCAGCGCCGAGAAGCCACTAGCCGGCGTTGTTCCCGATGTAGGCGGCGAAGCTGGCAAGATCGGCGTGGGATGCTGAGGTATCAATCAACAGGACAGGACAGGATTGGCGCTGGGGGAATTGGGCAAAGGGGTGAAACGAGTTGCTTCGTTCCTGCTTGTGTTGCGCTGCGGTTTTCCTTTGCATTTGCGGCAAATCGCTGAAAGATAACCCTCGCCCCCCATAAAAAGAAAGGACTCGCCTCAGTGACCGACGCCATCGCCCTGGCTCCCTCTGCCTACCTGATCATTTTCCTGACCCTCTCCTGCGCCTACGTCATCTTCGGCATCGCCGGCTTTGGCAGTGCGCTGCTGGCCAGTCCGGTGCTGGCCCTGTACCTGCCGGTGACCAAGATCGTGCCGTTGCTGGCCCTGATCGACATGTGCGCGGCGTTCTTCAATGTTCGCCGCGATGCGCGCAAGGCCGATTGGCCGGAGCTGCGACGCCTGGTGCCACTGATGGTCGTCGGCAGCCTGGTTGGGGCGGCCATTTTGCTGACCACCCGACCGGTGCTGCTGGAACTGGCGCTCGGGGTGTTCGCTGTCGGTTATGCGCTGTATTCGCTGATCGGGAAAAAACCGCAACGGCATTTCCAGCCGCTGGCGGTGCTGCCCTTCGGCCTCATTGGCGGGGTATTCAGCGCCCTGTTCGGCAGCGGCGGGTTCGTCTATGTGATCTACCTGGCCGGGCGGCTGGGCGACAAGAACGCCATTCGCATCACCCAAAGCACCTTGATCGGCCTGAGCACCATGACCCGGGTGATCATCTTCGCCCTGGCCGGGGTGTACCTGGACACCAGTCTGCTGTGGCTGGCCCTGGTGCTGGCGCCGGGGATGCTGGTCGGTGTGACAGTGGGGCGGCGGATGACCTTGAAGATGTCGCGCGAGCAATTCCTGCGGCTCATCAACTGCGTGGTGCTGGCTTCAGGGGTGGCGCTGATCGTGCGGTATTTCTTCTGACGCGTCGCCAAGCCAGCCTGGCGGCCTCTGGCGGGCACCGTTAAAAATGTGGGAGGGGCGCAGCCCCGAGAGGCCGCCAGGCCGGTTTCAGCCTTCAGGGCTTGGCGTGCATGTAATCGCGCTTGGCCAGGCTCGGGAAGAGCTTCACCCATACCCCGGTCACCATCAGCGTGCCGACCCCGCCCAGCACCACCGCCGGCACCGTGCCGAACCAGTGGGCGGTCAGGCCCGACTCGAATTCGCCGAGCTGGTTCGAGGCGCCGATGAACAGGCCGTTCACCGCACTGACCCGGCCACGCATCTCGTCGGGGGTTTCCAGCTGCACGAAGGCGCCACGGATGACCATGCTGATCATGTCTGCCGCGCCCAGTACCGCCAGCACCGCCAGCGAGAACCAGAACGAGGTGGACAGCCCGAAGGCGATGGTCGCCACGCCGAACACGCCGACCCCGGTGAACATCACCAGGCCGACCTTGCGCTCGATCGGAAAGCGCGCCAGCCAGAACGACGTCAGCAGCGCGCCCACCGCCGGTGCCGAGCGCAGCAGGCCGAGGCCCCAGGGGCCGGTCAGCAGGATGTCGCGGGCGAACACCGGCAACAGCGCGGTGGCACCGCCCAGCAGCACGGCGAACAGGTCCAGCGAGATGGCGCCGAGGATGTCCGGGCGGCTGCGGATGAAGTGGATGCCGGCCAGCAGCGACTGCAGGGTGGCACGGCCCTTGGCCAGCGGGGTTTGCCGGGCAGGCAGGCTGAGCATCAGCGACAGCGCGACTATATAGAGCAGCACGCTGGGGCCGTAGACCCAGACGCTGCCGAAGGCATACAGAAAGCCGCCCAAAGCCGGCGCGACGATGGTCGCCGACTGCATGGCCGAGGCCGAGGCGGCGACCGCTCGGGGGAACAGTGCGGTGGGCACGATGTTGGGCAGCAGCGCCTGGGTGGTGGGCATTTCGAAGGCCCGCGAGCTGCCCAGCAGGAAGGCGCAGATGAAGATCATTTCACGACTGACGCTGTCGGTGCTGCTGGCGATGAACAGGGCCAGGGCCACCAGGCCCTGCGCGCACTGGCAGATGGCGGCGACTTTGCGCCGGTCGTAGCGGTCGGCGACATGCCCGGTATGCAGCATGAACAGCAGCCGCGGGGCGAACTCCACCAGGCCCACCAGGCCCAGGTCGAGCACGCTGCCGGTGAGCTGGTAAAGATGCCAGCCAATGGCCACGGTGAGCATCTGGAAGGCGCTTGCGGTGCTGACACGGGCCAGCCAGAACGCCAGGAAAGGACGGTGACGACGCAACAACAACGGGGCTTCGCTGGACATGAACGACAGGCTGCCTTGGCGCAAACAGGGAGGCGGCGAGAGTAGCATTTGTTTGTAACAGATGGTTGCAAGAAGAAACGTATCAGCCAAATTGCAAGTAGGTGAGGCAACAGGTCGCGCGGCACTAGACCACACAGGTGCGCGCGCCCACAGCAGCTACTCTTCTACCGTTGATTGATCCATGTCAAAACCGGTGCCGTGCCGGTTTGCCTGATAGAGGGAACCCCATGTTCGGTTTAGAGGCTTTAGATCTCGCCCGAATGCAGTTCGCATTTACTGTCTCGTTTCACATCCTGTTTCCTGCCATTACCATCGGCCTGGCCAGTTTCCTGGCAGTGCTCGAGGGCCTCTGGCTTAAGACAAAAGACGACACATACCGCGATCTGTACCACTTCTGGTCGAAAATTTTCGCCGTCAACTTCGGCATGGGTGTGGTCTCCGGGCTGGTCATGGCCTACGAGTTCGGCACCAACTGGAGCCGCTTCTCGGACTTCGCCGGTGCTGTCACCGGGCCGCTGCTGACCTACGAAGTGCTGACCGCGTTTTTCCTCGAGGCCGGTTTCCTCGGCGTCATGTTGTTCGGCTGGCATCGTGTGGGCCGTGGCCTGCACTTCTTTGCCACCGTGATGGTCGCCATCGGTACGCTGATTTCGACCTTCTGGATCCTCGCTTCCAACAGCTGGATGCAGACTCCGCAAGGCCACGCCATTGTCGATGGTCGTGTGGTACCGGTGGACTGGCTCGCCGTCATCTTCAACCCCTCGTTTCCGTTCCGCCTGGCGCACATGTCGATCGCCGCGTTCGTCGCAACAGCCTTCTTCGTCGGCGCCTCGGCGGCCTGGCACCTGCTGCGTGGGCGTGACAATCCGGCCATTCGTCGGATGCTGTCGATGGCCATGTGGATGGCGCTGATCGTTGCGCCAATCCAAGCGGTGGTCGGCGATGCACACGGTCTGAATACACTTGAGCACCAGCCGGCGAAAATCGCCGCCATCGAAGGTCACTGGGAAAACGTCGGCAACGAGCCGACTCCGCTGATCCTGTTCGGCATCCCCGACATGAAGGCCGAGAAAACCCGTTTCGCCGTGGAAATTCCGTACCTGGGCAGCCTCATCCTGACCCACAGCCTGGATAGGCAGATCCCGGCGCTCAAGTCATTCCCACCTGAAGACCGCCCCAACTCGACCATCATCTTCTGGTCCTTCCGGATCATGGCGGGCCTGGGCATGCTGATGATTCTGGTCGGCCTGTGGAGCCTGGTGCTGCGCAAGCGCGGCAGCCTCTACACCTGCCGTCCGTTCCTGTACCTGGCCCTGTGGATGGGCCCGTCGGGCCTGATCGCCCTGCTGGCCGGCTGGTTCACCACCGAGATTGGCCGCCAGCCGTGGGTCGTCTACGGCCTGCTGCGTACCGCCGACGCTTCCTCGAACCACAGCGTGACGCAGATGAGCATCACACTGGTGCTGTTCGTGGTGGTCTACTTCGCGCTGTTCGGCACCGGCTTCGGCTACATGATGCGCCTGGTGCGCAAAGGTCCGAAGACCCACGAAGGCGATGCACCGATCCAGGGTGGTCCGGGTACCCAGCGCACCCAGGCGCGGCCATTGTCGGCTGCCCACGAGGGCGACGACGACCTCAATTCCGCCAGCCTGACCAAGGAGCACTGAGTCATGGGTATCGATCTTCCGCTGATCTGGGCCATGATCATCATCTTCGGCGTCATGATGTACGTGATCATGGACGGCTTCGACCTGGGGATTGGCATCCTCTTCCCCTTCATCAAGGGCAGCAAAGACCGCGACGTGATGATGAACACCGTCGCGCCGGTGTGGGACGGCAACGAAACCTGGCTGATCCTCGGCGGTGCCGGCCTGTTCGGCGCCTTCCCGCTGGCCTACTCGGTGGTGCTGTCGGCGCTGTATCTGCCGCTGATCTTCATGCTGTTCGGGCTGATCTTCCGTGGCGTGGCGTTCGAGTTCCGCTTCAAGGCCACCGAAGAGAAGCAGCACATCTGGGACAAGGCCTTCATCGGCGGTTCGCTGGTGGCGACTTTCTTCCAGGGCGTGGCACTGGGCGCATTCATCTCCGGCATCCCGGTGGTCAACCGCCAGTACGCCGGGGGTGGCCTGGATTGGTTGACCCCGTTCAACCTGTTCTGCGGCCTGGCCCTGATCGTGGCCTACGCCTTGCTCGGTTGCACCTGGCTGATCATGAAAACCCAGGGCCCGCTGCAAAAGGCCATGCATGACCTGGCGCGCCCGCTGACCCTGGGCCTGCTGGCCGTGACCGGTATCGTCAGCATCTGGACGCCGTTGACCCACGCCGACATCGCTCACCGCTGGTTCACCCTGCCCAATCTGTTCTGGTTCCTGCCGGTCCCCGTGCTGGTGCTGGTGACCGTGTGGGGCCTGTTCAAGGCCGTGGCACGCAACGCTGAATACGCGCCGTTCCTGCTGACCCTGGTGCTGGTGTTCCTCGGCTACAGCGGCCTGGGCATCAGCCTGTGGCCGAACATCATCCCGCCATCGATCTCGATCTGGGATGCCGCTTCGCCGCCGCAAAGCCAGGGCTTCATCCTGGTGGGGACCTTGTTCATCATCCCGTGCATCCTGATGTACACCTTCTGGAGCTACTACGTGTTCCGCGGCAAGGTGACAGCTGAAGACGGGTACCACTAGGATGAAAACAGCCATGGATACAGAAGAGCGCAAGACGCCGCTGTGGAAGCGGCTGGGCTGGCTGGTGATGATCTATGTGGGCAGCGTAGTGGCGCTTGGCGTGGTCGCCATGCTGTTGCGGCTGTTCATGAGTGCGGCGGGAATGAAGTCGCACTGATGGATTGAGCGAACCAGCCTTGCGGCCTCTCGGGGCGTTGCCCCTCCCACATCCAACGCGCACCGCGTTCGACGCAGGAGGGGGCAAAGCCCCCCGAGTTCCCGATCCTGCCTACTTGCGTGCCTTGAGCACGACGAACTTCGGCGTTGCCGCCACTTGCTCGACCGCCCGGAACAACCGCGCCAGCTTGCTGTGATAGCCCAAGTGGCGGTTGCCGACGATGTAGAGCGCGCCTCCCACGACCAGCGCCTCGCGCGCCTGCTGAAACATCCGCCAGGCGAGAAAATCGCCGACCACCTGTTGCTGGTGAAACGGCGGATTGCACAGCACCACGTCCAACGACTGCGGCGCCTGCCCGGCCAGGCCATCATCGGCGCGCAGGGTCACCGCGCGCTCGCCCAGCGCCGCTCGCCAGTTCTCGCCCGCCGACTGCACGGCCATGAACGACTCGTCCACCAGCGTGTACTGCGCGTCCGGGTTGGCGAGGGCGCTGACGATGCCCAGCACGCCGTTGCCGCAGCCCAGGTCCGCCACCCGCGCGCTGCCCAGGTTGCCCGGCAGGTGCGGCAGGAAGGCCCGCGTGCCGATGTCCAGGCCTTCGCGGCAGAACACGTTGGCGTGGTTGACCAGCTCCAGCGGCGGCTGCTCCAGGCGATAGCGAGTAGGGTAGGGCGATACCGCCGCCGGGCGGTCCTGCGCGCTGGCAATCAGCAGCCGCGCCTTCTTCACCGCCAGCGAGGCCTGCATCGGCCCGACATGGCGCGCCAGCAGGTCACCCGCCGCATGGGGCAGATGCTTGACCATCCCGGCCGCGACCACCTGCGCCCCCGGCGCCAGATGGCCGTGCAGACGAATCAGCTGCTCTTCGAGCAGGGCCAGGGTCTTGGGCACGCGGATCAGCACCCGGTCGAACAGTCCCTGCCACGGCTCGCTCGCCGGCAATAGGCGCAGGGCATCGAACGGCAGGCCGTTGCGCGCCAGGTTTTTCTCCAGCCCGAGGCTGCCCAGGTACGAGTCGCCACTGCTGACCACTGCCACCTTGCCGAACAGGCTGATGGCCAAGGCGCCGAAACTGTCGTTCAACACCAGAACCCGCGCACTCGCCGGCAGATTCTGCTGGCTCAGGTAGGCGAGCAGGTACTCGTCGGCGGCATCGAACGCCTGCAGCGGCTCGTTGGGCTGGTCGGGCTGGCGAATGAGATCAAGCTGGGCGTAGGCGGAGTTCAGCTGCGGCATGGCGGTTCGGGCAACGAGAGCGACGCGGGGGTCTGGACGCCGGATTCTACGGGGTTTCGCCCGGTTTTGCAGGGCAGCCCTACAAACCACCGGTGTTAGTGCGCTGCGGTTTGCGGGACACTGTAGCCATTCACTCAAGGAAAGCGCCCATGACCGATAGCGCCGACAAGTTCACCCGCCAGACCCTGCTGCAGGTACAACCCCTGACCCCCAGCCTGTTCACCCTGCGCACCACCCGCGACGCCGGGTTTCGCTTCGTGGCCGGGCAGTTCGCCCGACTGGGGGTGACCAAGCCGGATGGCACGATCGCCTGGCGCGCCTATTCCATGGTGTCGTCGCCGCATGACGAGTTCCTCGAGTTCCTGTCCATCGTGGTGCCGGGTGGTGAGTTCACCAGCGAGTTGAGCCGGTTGCGCGAGGGCGACACGTTGCTGGTGGAGAAACAGGCCTTTGGCTATCTGACCCTGGACCGTTTTGTCGACGGGCGTGACCTGTGGTTGCTGTCCACCGGCACCGGGGTGGCGCCGTTCCTGTCGATCCTGCAGGACTTCGAGGTCTGGGAGAAATTCGAGCGAATCCTGCTGGTGTACAGCGCTCGGGAAGGCCGCGAGTTGGCGTATCAGGAATTGATAGCGGGCCTGGAACAGCGGGAATATCTGGCCGAATATGCCGGCAAGCTGCAGTTCATCGCCACCGTCACCCGCGAGCAGGCGCCAGGAGCGTTGCACGGGCGCATTACCGATCTTATCGCCAATGGCACGCTGGAGCGCACCGCCGGGGTGGCGCTGACGCCGGAGCATTCACGGGTGATGATCTGCGGCAACCCGCAGATGATCGATGACACCCGAGCGCTGCTCAAGGCGCGCGACCTGCGCCTGAGCCTGAGTCGCCGGCCAGGGCAGGTGGCGGTGGAAAATTACTGGTAAGGCGCGGTGGTCACCGGCGCTTCGGGCGCTTTGTTGTTCTGTTCCTTGAGCAAGTCGCGAATCTCGCTGAGCAGAACTTCTTCTTTGCTCGGCGCTGGCGGCTTGGCTTCTTCGTGATGACGCAGGCGATTGATTGCCTTGACGCCCATGAAGATGGCGAAGGCCACGATGAGGAAGTCGATAACCGTCTGGATGAACTTGCCGTAAGCCAGAATCACCGCAGGGGTAGTTCCTTCAGCGGGTTTCAAAGTGACCGCAAGATCGCTGAAATCCACCCCGCCGATCAGCAAACCCAAGGGCGGCATGACCACGTCGCCTACTAAGGATGAAACTATTTTGCCAAACGCCGCGCCGATGATAATACCGACTGCCATGTCGACGACGTTGCCTTTAAGGGCGAAGGCCTTGAACTCGCTGATTATGCTCATGGGTATTTCCTCAGATTGAAAGTGAATCCGTACAAGTAGCGAGCAGCAGGGCCCGAAACTTCAGTGCGTGTGCAAATGACCGATGCAGCGTCGATTAGTTTTGCCGGAAATGAGCTTAGTTGGTTTTCAGTTGCACGCCGATTAAAGATGCAGGACAGGCGGCCCCCGGCCATGGCGCGGTCCGCTATCATGGCGGTTTTGCGTTCACAGGACCCTCCCTCCATGGCCAAGGCCAAGCGTTTGTACGGCTGCACCGAATGCGGTGCGACCTTTCCGAAATGGGCTGGGCAGTGCGGCGAGTGCGGCGCCTGGAATACCCTGGTCGAAACCGTGATCGAGAGTGGTGCTGCCCAGCCGCCCAGCGGCCGTACCGGCTGGGCCGGACAGCAGGCGCAGACGCGCACCCTGGCCGAGGTCAGCGTTGAAGAGATCCCGCGTTTCAGCACCGCTTCCGGCGAGCTCGACCGGGTGCTCGGCGGCGGCCTGGTCGACGGCTCGGTGGTGCTGATCGGCGGCGACCCCGGCATCGGCAAGTCGACCATCCTGCTGCAGACGCTGTGCAACATCGCCACGCGCATGCCCGCGCTGTACGTCACCGGTGAGGAGTCGCAACAACAGGTGGCCATGCGGGCGCGACGCCTGGGTCTGCCGCAGGACAAGCTGCGGGTGATGACCGAGACCTGCATCGAGACCATCATCGCCACCGCCAAGGTCGAGCAGCCCAAGGTCATGGTGATCGACTCGATCCAGACCATCTTCACCGAGCAGTTGCAGTCGGCGCCAGGCGGCGTCGCCCAGGTGCGCGAGAGTGCCGCGCTGCTGGTGCGCTACGCCAAGCAGAGCGGCACGGCGATCTTCCTGGTCGGCCACGTCACCAAGGAAGGCGCGCTGGCCGGCCCGCGGGTGCTGGAGCACATGGTGGACACGGTGTTGTACTTCGAAGGCGAGTCCGACGGCCGCCTGCGCCTGCTGCGGGCGGTGAAGAACCGCTTCGGCGCGATCAACGAGCTGGGCGTGTTCGGCATGACCGACAAGGGCCTCAAGGAGGTCTCCAACCCTTCGGCGATCTTCCTGACCCGCGCCCAGGAAGAAGTGCCTGGCAGCGTGGTGATGGCCACTTGGGAAGGCACTCGGCCGATGCTGGTGGAAGTCCAGGCGCTGGTGGACGACAGCCACCTGGCCAATCCGCGCCGGGTCACCCTGGGCCTGGACCAGAACCGCCTGGCCATGCTGCTGGCGGTGCTGCATCGCCATGGCGGCATTCCCACCCATGACCAGGACGTATTTCTCAACGTGGTGGGCGGGGTCAAGGTGCTGGAGACCGCCTCGGACCTGGCGCTGATGGCGGCGGTGATGTCGAGCCTGCGCAACCGGCCGTTGCCCCACGACCTGCTGGTGTTCGGCGAGGTTGGCCTGTCTGGCGAGGTGCGCCCAGTGCCCAGCGGCCAGGAGCGCCTCAAGGAGGCCGCCAAGCACGGCTTCAAGCGCGCCATCGTGCCCAAGGGCAATGCCCCGAAGGAGCCGCCGGCGGGCTTGCAGGTGATCGCCGTGAGCCGTCTGGAGCAGGCGCTGGACGCTTTGTTCGAATAGATGTCATTCGCCTTGGCGGCCAGCGGGTGTATTGTGCAGGCAATTGTTTAAATCTTTTGCAAGGGACGCCGCATGACTCAAGCCTGCACCGCCAAAGGCCCGATCAAGGCCGTGATCTTCGACATGGACGGCCTGCTGCTGGACACTGAGGGCATCTACACCGAGGTCACGCAGATGATCGCTCAGCGCCACGGACGCAACTTCGACTGGAGCATCAAGCAGAACACCATCGGCCTGGGTGCCGGCGACCTGGCCGCCTACATCGTCAAGGCGCTGGACCTGCCGATGACCCCCGATGAGTTCATGGAGACCCGCGCGCCACTGATGGCCGAGCGCTTCCCCCACGCCATGGCGATGGCCGGGGCCGAGACCCTGGTGCGCCACCTGAAGGCAGCCGGGATTCCGATCGCCGTCGGCACCAGCTCGTCGCGGCACTATTTCGCGCAGAAGACCACCCTGCATCAGGAGTGGTTTTCCTTGTTCGACACCGTGGTCACCGCGGACGACCCGCAAGTCGGTGCGGCCAAGCCGGCGCCGGATATTTTCCTCGTGGCGGCCAGGCGGCTGGGCGTCGAGCCCAAAGACTGCCTGGTGTTCGAGGACTCGCCGTTCGGTATCACCGCAGCGAAGACGGCTGGCATGTTCGCCATCGCCGTGCCGGATGCGGCGATGCCAGCGGAAAAGTACCTGCATGCCGATGACAAGCTGAAAAGCCTGCTGGAGTTTCAGCCTGAGGTGTGGGGGCTGCCCAAGTTCTAGGCTGGCCTGCCTGATTGAAGTCGCCGCGCCCATGTGGGAGGGGGCAGAGCTCCCGATAGGCCGCCAGGCCGGCTTCATCTTCCAGATCAAAAGCTCGCGGGCCTAGCCCGCTTCCATATGGCCATCCATCCCGCTCTATGCTAAGGCTGAATGAGCTCGGCAAATTCCCGCTCCAGCTCCGCGGGGTCGCCCAGGTTCAGCTCGATCACTCGGCGCAGATGCCCGATCGACTCCAACTCGATATTCTCGCAGCGAAATCCCAACTGCCCATGATCGTCATGGGCCAGTTGCACCTGCATTTCCACCTGAGCCTCATCGCCCAAATGAATTTCGGCGACGAATGGCTGTTCCGCATCACTCTCCCAGGCCACCGGCTTTTCCACCAGCAGGCCCTTGAGCGATAGATCCAGCAGTTGCACGGCCCAGCTGTGTGGCCCCTGCTTGAGCTCGGTACGGGCATCGAAAGCAATGCGTTTGAAGCGGCGGCGTTCGTGTGCAACGGCTGAATCGGTCATGGCAGGTCCCTCGACAAGTGACCTGACTATAGCGCACGGGCAAGACGCTGTTTGTGGCGTGTTCGACAAAAGTGGGGGCTGTGTCTTTCGCTCAGCTAACGCTAGACTTGTAAAGCGAGTTTTTGTCTCCAATTGCTGGAAATATAAAAAAATGAAAAATAATAACAGCGCACTCCGCCACTTGCCGTGGCTGGTCGTGGCGGTCATTGGCGCTTGGGCGCTAGGGGTCGTCGCGTTACGCCGTGGCGAAGCAATCAACGCTCTATGGATCGTCGTCGCGGCGGTCGCCATCTATCTTGTCGCTTATCGTTACTACAGCCTGTTCATCGCCAATAACGTGATGCAACTGGACCCACGTCGGGCTACGCCGGCGGTGCTGAACAACGACGGTCTGGACTACGTGCCGACCAACAAACACATCCTCTTCGGCCACCACTTTGCTGCCATCGCCGGCGCAGGGCCGCTGGTCGGGCCGGTTCTGGCTGCGCAGATGGGCTATCTGCCAGGTACCTTGTGGCTGATCGCCGGGGTGGTGCTGGCGGGCGCGGTGCAAGACTTCCTCGTGCTGTTCCTGTCCACCCGTCGCAACGGTCGCTCGCTGGGCGACATGGTGCGCGAGGAAATGGGCCAGATTCCCGGCACCATCGCCCTGTTCGGCTGCTTCCTGATCATGATCATCATCCTCGCGGTACTCGCGCTGATCGTGGTCAAGGCCTTGGCCGAGAGCCCGTGGGGCATCTTCACGGTGCTGGCGACCATCCCGATCGCCATGTTCATGGGCGTCTACATGCGCTACATCCGCCCGGGCCGCATCGGCGAGATCTCGCTGGTGGGCGTGGTGCTGTTGCTGCTGTCGATCTGGGCCGGTGGCCAGGTCGCGGCCGACCCGGTCTGGGCCAAGGCCTTCACCTTTACCGGCATCCAGATCACCTGGATGCTGATCGGCTACGGCTTCGTCGCCGCGGTGCTGCCGGTATGGCTGATCCTGGCGCCCCGTGACTACCTGTCGACCTTCCTCAAGATAGGCACCATCATCGCCCTGGCCATCGGCATCCTGGTGACCATGCCCGAGCTGAAAATGCCGGCACTGACCCAATTCGTCAACGGCACCGGGCCGGTGTGGAAGGGCGGGCTGTTCCCGTTCCTGTTCATCACCATCGCCTGTGGTGCGGTGTCCGGTTTCCACGCGCTGATCTCCTCGGGCACCACGCCCAAGCTGCTGGCCAACGAAGCCCATGCCCGCTACATCGGCTACGGCGCGATGCTGATGGAATCGTTCGTGGCCATCATGGCCATGGTGGCCGCCTCGGTGATCGAACCTGGTGTGTACTTCGCCATGAACAGCCCGGCCGCCGTGGTCGGCGGTGATGTGGTGGCGGTAGCCACCGCTGTCAGCAACTGGGGCTTCGCCATCACCCCGGAAGCCCTGCAGACCGTCGCCCACAGCATTGGCGAGACCACCATCCTGGCCCGCGCCGGTGGTGCGCCGACCTTGGCGGTGGGCATCGCGCAAATCCTCCATCAGGTGATGCCGAGCGAAAACTCCATGGCGTTCTGGTACCACTTCGCCATTTTGTTTGAAGCGCTGTTCATCCTCACCGCAGTCGACGCCGGCACCCGCGCCGGGCGTTTCATGCTCCAGGACCTGCTCGGCTCCTTCGTACCGTCGCTCAAACGCACCGAGTCGTGGCCGGCCAACCTGATCGCCACCGCCGGTTGCGTGGCCATGTGGGGCTGGCTGCTGTATCAGGGCGTGATCGACCCGCTGGGCGGCGTCAACACCCTGTGGCCGCTGTTCGGCATCTCCAACCAGATGCTGGCCGGTATCGCGCTGATGCTTGGCTGCGTCGTGCTGATCAAGATGAAGCGTCAGCGTTACATCTGGGTGCCGCTGATTCCGGCGGTGTGGCTGCTGATCTGCACCACCACCGCAGGCTTCATCAAGCTGTTCGACGCCAACCCGGCGGTGGGCTTCCTGGCGCTGGCCAAGAAGTACAGCGACGCGCTGGCGGCTGGGCAGGTGATCGCCCCGGCGAAGAGCATCGACCAGATGCAGCACGTGATCTTCAACGCCTACACCAACGCCACGCTGACCGTGCTGTTCCTGTTCGTGGTATTCAGCATCCTGTTCTTTGCCATCAAGGTCGGCGTCGCCGCCTGGGGCAACAAGGAACGCAGCGACAAGGAAGCGCCATTCCAGGCGGTTCCGGGCGCTTGATAAAGGAGGACCGCAAGCATGTTCAACGACCTGGGCAAGCTGGGCAAATACCTGGGCCAGGCTGCCCGCCTGATGGTGGGCATGCCGGACTACGACAACTATGTCGAGCACATGCAGGGCAAGCACCCGGACAAGCCGGTGATGAGCTACGAGGCGTTCTTCCGCGAACGCCAGGAGGCTCGCTACGGCGGCAAGGGTGGGCCCAAGTGTTGTTGATCGGCGTATGAACCTTGTGGTGGGGCCCATGGGTCCACCACATCTCTCTGGAGCCTCCTTTGCCGCCCATCCCCGTTACCATCCTCAGCGGCTTTCTCGGCGCTGGCAAAACCACCCTGCTGCGTCACCTGCTCAGGGCCGAACATGGCCTGAAGATCGCCGTCATCGAGAACGAATTCAGCGACGCCGGCATCGACACCCAGCTGCTCGGCGACGAGCCAGTGCAGGTGATGACCCTGGCCAACGGCTGTGTCTGCTGCACCATCCACACCGACCTGACCAAAGCCCTGTACCTGCTGCTCGAGCGTCTCGACAGCGGCCAGATCGCCTTCGACCGTCTGGTGATCGAATGCACCGGCCTGGCCGACCCGGCGCCCGTGGCGCAAACCTTTTTCATCGACGAAGAGCTGCGCGAGCGTTACTTGCTCGATGGCATCCTCACCCTGGTGGATGCCGCTCACGCCGAGGTGCATCTGGCGCAGACCATCGCCCAGGCCCAGGTCGGGTTCGCCGACCGCTTGCTGGTCAGCAAGACCGACCTGGTCACACCAGAGGCCTTGCAAGCCTTGAGCGAGCGCCTGACCCGCATCAACCGCCGGGCGCCGATCCGCGTGGTCGAGCATGGCCGCATCGACCTGGGCGAGCTGCTGGACATTCGAGGCTTTAATCTCAACGCTGGCCTGAGTCTCAGACCCGTGGCGCAAGGCGCCAGCATCGACCGCATTTCCAGCCTGGTGCTGCGCACCGAAGTAGCCCTGGATATTGATCGGCTGAGCGAGTTCATGAACCAGTTGCTCGAGGAGCATGGCCGCCAGTTGCTGCGTTACAAGGGCGTGCTGAACATCGCCGGTGAAGATCGGCGCCTGGTGTTTCAAGGCGTGTTGAAGCTGTATGGCTTCGATTGGGATGCCGAATGGCAGGTGGGAGAAGAGCGCGAAAGTGTCATGGTGTTCATTGCCGACGAGTTGCCGGAAGCAAGCATTCGTTCGGGTTTCCAAGCCTTGCTGTGAGGGCGCAGTGCAATGATCGTGAAGCCACCCGGCCAGCGAAACTCGCCAGGACGGATGGCTTCAGGTGCTGTCAGACCTCGTCCGGCTCATTCAAATACGCGGCATTGGTTTCATGCACGTGCAGATGAAAAGGCATGGGCTCACCCCCGGTTGCGGCTACGTACGTATGGGGTGAGTCATGCAGGCGTTGCAGGTGCAGATGATTTCCGTTGTCTGCACGCAGGACCACGGGCACGATGTCGGCGTGCAGGTGATCGACCGTCAGCGGGACGCCCGTGAAATGGTCGATGTGGAAGAGCCCAGGATTGCGCTCTCCTATGATGAATGCACCTATCGTATTGTCGTCGGCCCTGGCGATGCCCCGGCCATGGTAGGGCCCAGGGGAGCGAACGTACAGACGAAAACCCTCATCATGATGGCGAAAGTATAGGGTCAAGGGTGTATCCGCCTTGGCGGCCTGCCCTTCGACGAATCCCAGAAAGTGCGAATCGTCTCGGTGCTGGATGGCGCCGGTGAATATGCCCCCGCCCAGCGCCCCCCTTTTCACTCGGGCCGGTTTACCCAATAGCGCGCCGAGAAAATGAACGCTGTCGCCAGGTTCCTTGAGTGTGGCGATGAAAGACTGCTGTCGGTGGGTCAGCATGTGAATGCTCCTTGCAAGCTAATCCGTGCGTGATTGCACGGGGCACAAGTTAGCGGCGGCAAGGTGGCGCAGCTCCATAGTCATATACCGCGCCGTCGTTGCAGGATGGCGCGTGCCGCCTTACCGGTCTGCCAAGTCAGCGCCCCACTGCAGCACGTTCAGCCGCAGCGAGACTGCTGGGGCCGAATGGGTGGCCATCCAGTAGAGGCCCACCGGTGACCAGCATCGGCCGGTGAAGGACATCGCAATGGAATTCTGAAGGGCACAAAAAAGCCCGGCTCGATGAGCCAGGCTTTTCATTGCAACGTTGGCGGTCAGCTGTAGACCGGCAGCTTGGCGCAGATGGCTTTGACCTTCTCGCGCACGGCGTCGATCACCGCTTCGTTGTTCAGGTCGCCGAGGATGTCGCAGATCCAGCCCGCCAGCTCGCGGCAGTCGGTTTCCTTGAAGCCACGGGTGGTGACGGCCGGGGTGCCGAAACGCAGGCCCGAGGTCACGAACGGCGAACGCGGGTCGTTGGGCACCGAGTTCTTGTTGACGGTGATGAAGGCGCGGCCCAGGGCGGCGTCGGCATCTTTGCCGGAGATGTCCTGCTTGATCAGCGAGAGCAGGAACAGGTGGTTCTCGGTACCGCCGGAAACCACGTCGAAGCCGCGCTCGATGAACACGCTGGCCATGGCCTGGGCGTTTTTCACCACTTGCTGCTGGTAGGCCTTGAACTCAGGCTGCAGCGCTTCCTTGAAGCACACGGCCTTGGCCGCGATCACGTGCTCCAGCGGGCCGCCCTGGGCGCCCGGGAACACCGCCGAGTTGAGTTTCTTCTCGATGTTGGCGTTGGCCCTTGCCAGGATCAGGCCGCCACGCGGGCCGCGCAGGGTCTTGTGGGTGGTGGTGGTGACCACGTCGGCGAACGGCACCGGGTTCGGGTACACCCCTGCAGCGACCAGGCCGGCAACGTGGGCCATGTCGACGAACAGGTAGGCACCGACTTTGTCGGCAATGGCGCGAAAGCGTGCGAAGTCGAGGATCTGCGAGTAGGCAGAGAAACCGGCCACGATCATCTTCGGCTTGTGCTCGACCGCCAGGCGCTCGACTTCGTCGTAGTCGATCAGGCCGTTGCCGTCGATGCCGTACTGCACGGCGTTGTACAGCTTGCCCGAGGAGCTGACGCTGGCGCCGTGGGTGAGGTGCCCGCCGTGGGCCAGGCTCATGCCCAGGATGGTGTCACCCGCGTTGAGCAGGGCCAGGTAGACCGCACTGTTGGCCTGGGAGCCGGCGTGGGGCTGGACGTTGGCATAGTCGGCACCGAACAGCTGTTTGGCGCGATCGATTGCCAGCTGCTCGACCACGTCGACGTATTCGCAGCCACCGTAGTAGCGCTTGCCCGGGTAGCCTTCGGCGTACTTGTTGGTCAGCACCGAACCCTGTGCCTCCATGACGGCCGGGCTGGTGTAGTTTTCCGAGGCGATCAGCTCGATATGCTCTTCCTGGCGCTGAGCTTCCTGCTCCATGGCGGCAAAAAGATCGGCGTCGTACTTGGCGAGTGTCAGGTCACGGCTGAACATGGCGGTCCTCAAGGATCGGGGCAGTTGAAAAGGGGGGCATTCTAACCCAATGGGTTTTGTCTGGCATATGAAAGGGAATCATTGCCTGGACGAGTGGTGTTCATGATGTTGCGCCAGGCTGGAGGGGATCAATCGAGCATGAACAACGCATCGTTGCTGAACTGCGCCTCGAAGCGGCTGGCCGGCATCGGGCGGCCGAACAGGTAGCCCTGCACCTCGTCGCAGCCGTGTTCGCGCAGGAAGTCCAGTTGCTCCTGGGTCTCCACGCCTTCGGCGATGACCGCCAGGTTGAGGCTGTGGGCCATGGCGATGATGGCGCGGGCGATCTGCGCGTCCTGTTCGCCCGAGGGCAGGCCGTCGACGAAGGTGCGGTCGATCTTGAGCACGTCGATGGGAAACTGCTTGAGGTAGTTGAGCGACGAGTAGCCAGTGCCGAAGTCGTCGACGGCGATGCTCAGGCCGAGTCTTTTCAGGCTGTCGAGAATCACCATGGCCTCGTTGACCTCGCGCATCAGGATGCTCTCGGTCAGCTCCAGCTCCAGGCAGGCCGGCGACAGGCCGATCTCGCTGAGGATGGTGGCGATGCGCGTACCCAGTTGGCCGTCGGAGAACTGCCGGGCCGAGATGTTGACCGATACCTTGGGTACGCGCACCTTGTTGGCGTGCCACTCCTTGAGCTGGCGGCAGGCTTCGCTGATCACCCAGTCGCCGACGTCCACCACCAGGCCGAGCTCTTCGAGCACCGGAATGAAGTCGGCGGGTGGGACCAGGCCGCGGCGCGGATGGCGCCAGCGCAGCAGCGCCTCGGCGCCGGTCAGGCGCTTGCCGTCGCCGCTGAATTGCGGCTGGTAGTAGAGGATGAACTCCTGTTGCTCCAGGGCATGGCGCAGGTCGCTCTCCAGCTCCAGGCGCTCCAGGGCGCTGGCGTTCATGTCGGCCTGGTAGAACTGGAAGTTGTTCTTGCCGCGCTCCTTGGCGTGGTACATCGCGGTGTCGGCGTTCTTCATCAGTTGGCTGAGCTCGTTGCCGTCCTGCGGGCTCAGGGCAATGCCGATGCTGGCGGTGACGAAGAACTCGCGGTTTTCCAGCACGAACGGGCGCACCAGGCTGCCGAGGATCTGCTCGGCGACGTGAATGGCCTCGTGCAGCGCGTCCTCGCGGGTCGGCCGCGGTTGCAGCAGCAGGGTGAACTCGTCGCCGCCCATGCGCGCCACGGTGTCGTCGTTGTTGACGCAGGCCAGCAGACGGGTGGCCATGTCCTTGAGCATGCGGTCACCGGCGGCGTGGCCGAGGGAGTCGTTGATCGGCTTGAAGCGGTCGAGGTCGAGGAACATCAGTACCACCCAGCTGTTCTGCCGGTCGGCCTGCTGCAGGGCGTTGTGCAGGCGGTCCTGGAACAGGGTGCGGTTGGGCAGGTGGGTCAGGGCGTCGTAGTAGGCCAGGCGGTGAATGCGTTGCTCGCTGGCCTTGCGCTCGCTGATGTCGCTGAAGAAGCATACGTAGCTGGCCAGGTCGCCTTCGTCGTCGAGCACTGCGGTGATGCCAACCCAGGCCGGATAGTGCTCGCCACTACGGCGCTTGAGCCACACTTCGCCTTCCCAGCTGCCGCGCTGGTTGAGCTGCTTGAGCACATAGCGCAGATGGGCTTCCTGCTGATCGTCGACGGTCAGCAGCGTCGGCAGCTGGTCCAGCACCTGGGACACCGCGTAGCCGCTGACCCGGCTGAACGCCTCGTTGGCCTGGACGATGTAGCCGGCCGGGTCGGTGATAAGGATGGCGGAGGTCGAGTGCTCGAACACCGTGGCGGCCATGCGCAGGTCTTTTTCGGCGCGGCGCTGCTGGCTGACGTCGCGGCCCACGCCGAGGATGCCCTCGAATACACCGTTGTCGTCCCACACCAGCACCAGGCGCAGCTCGATGGGGATCTTGCGGCCATCGGCGCTGAGGCAGTCGAGCAGGAAGACCTGCGACTGCACCTGGCTGCGCAGCTGGTTCAACTGCTCGGGGCTGGACAGTGCCTGGCCGACCCGCTCGAGCAACTGGTTGAGGGTGATCAACTGGCTGGGGTTGGCGATCGCCGACTGCCAGCCATTGGCGAAGATCCACTCCACGTCATAGCCCAGCACGGCCTGCACGGAGTGGCTGACGTAGTTGAGCGTGAGCTGGTTGTTGGTGGAGAAGATGATGTCGCTGATGCTTTCGGCCAGCATCCGGTAGCGCTGCTCGCTGCTGCGCAGCGATTCACTGGCTTCGATCTGCTCGGTAACGTCCTTGGCCACGCCGATGATGCGCGACACCTGGCCATCCCTTTCCCGGGTCAGCACCTGCTCGCGGATCTCGAAGTGATGCCAATGGCCGTGACGGTCACGAAAGCGCAGTTGGCAATGCAAGGGGTGCGCATAGCCGCCCTGGCGCTGATGGTGGCGCGCCTTGTGGTAGACCGGCGCATCGTCGGCGTGCAGCAGTTTTTCCCAGAAGTACTCGCCCATCTCGCGCAGTTGGCCATCGTCGTAGCCCAGGGTGTGGCCCAGGTGATGGTTGCTGAAGATCATGCGCTGGGTGGCGCAGTCCTGCACGTAGAGGTGGTCGGGCACCGTGCGGATCACATCCGACCAGAACGCCTCGCGCTCCACCAGCGACAGCTCGACGCGCTTGCGGCTGGTGATGTCGTTGATATTGAGGATGACGGCGTTGTAGCTCCAGGCGTCTTCCGGAAAGCGCACCGTGAGCCACAGGTGCTGGTCCTGGCCGAAGGCATCGGGCAGGGTCAGCTCCAGCTCCAGCTGCGGCAGGTTGCGCATCAGCCCGTCGATGATCTGGTAGCCGACCCCGCGCGGGTCCATCGGGCAGCCGTCGATCAGGCGCTGCCAGGCGCCCTGGCAGCTGTCGACGGCGAGCAGGCGCAGCGCGACCTGGTTGACCTCGGTGATGCGCAGGCCCTGCAATAATTGCTCGCGGCGCTCGGGGTGTTCGTGCAGCCAGCTTTCCAGGGCCGCCTGGGAATCCAGCGGCTGGGCCTGGACCAGTTCGCGCAGGCCCGACAGGTCGAGCACGCACAGGGCCACGCCAGTGCCCTCGAAGATGTCCTGGTAGCGCCGGCGCTCCTCGTACAACTCGCGCTGGCGTTTGCGCAGGTTAAGCAAGGCGAACAGCGGCAGCAGGGAGAAGGCCAGGCCCAGCAGGCATTTGCCGATCAGCGCCGGCAGCAGGTCGAGGCGCGCCTGACGGCCGTCGAACAAACTGTGCACCTGCCAGTCGCTATGGCTCAAGGTGGACACCAGCACGCTTTGCCACTGCTCTTGCGCGGCGTTGACCGAGGCCGGGTCCTGATGCAGCAAGTGGTTGTCCAGACGGTTTTCCAGGCGCCAGTGGCTGCGCGGGTCTCGGGTGTCGAAGCGGATCAGGCCGTCGAGAAAGCTCGGCTTGAGCCGCAGCAGCCAGGCGCCATTGGCGGCCTCGCCGGGTTGGCGAATGAGCAGGTACAGGCGTGAGTCGGCGACGTTGCCGTAGTACCAGGACTGCCCCTGGGCCCGTTGCAGCAAGGCCTGAATGGCGCTTTCGTCGGCGGTCAGTGGCAGGGTATCGGCGAGGATGCGGTTGTCGGCGGTCAGCCACAACAGGCTATCGGTGGCGGGCAGTACCTGTTGCAAGTGCGTCAGCGCTTCGGCCTTTTCCCGGCCGCCAGGGAAGGCTGGGGTGGTCAGCAGGCGGCCCAGGGCCATCTGCGCGTTGAGGGCCATGCTCAGGTTGACCTGATCCACCAGTTCGGCGCTGGTGTCTATGCTGTGCTGACGCTGGTCGGCCTGGGTGCGCTGGAACTGGTCGATCAGTTGCCAGAGCAGCAGGGCGAGCAGAAACAGCACCAGCACCGCCAGGGCATTTTTCAGCGAGGCGCGCGGCAAAGAGGCGGACGTGCCCGCCGCAGGGCGCAAAGACGACGGCTGGGTGAGATTGGTCAAGCTGAGATCCTGCGGTCTGACTGGCGGTGGCAGGGCATTGGCACGTACTGCTACCGCGCACTATAAGCTGCTGCCCGACGTGGAGCTAGGGCTGCGGGCTGCGCGGCGGTTCAATCAACGAGGCAATCTATTAGGCAACGTTTCCAGCTTCTTTGAATTTGTTGTGCAAGGCATCGCGGTCTGCGGCGAAGAGTAGCAAAGTGCCAGCCCAAAACGTAGGCCGTTTGCCCTGTCAGGCGCATTCCGGTAGCTTTGCGGTCTGCATTTTTTTCATCTGTCTACGACACCAGGTTTACCCATGGCTCAATACGTTTTCACCATGCATCGGCTGAGCAAGGTTGTTCCGCCGAAGCGGGAAATTCTCAAGAACATTTCCTTGTCGTTCTTCCCCGGCGCCAAGATCGGCGTGCTCGGCCTCAACGGTTCGGGCAAGTCCACCCTGCTCAAGATCATGGCCGGCGTCGACACCGAGTTCGATGGCGAAGCGCGCCCGATGCCCGAGCTGAATGTCGGCTACCTGCCCCAGGAGCCGCAGCTCGACCCGGCCAAGACCGTCCGTGAGGTGGTCGAGGAAGCGGTCAGCGTGATCAAGGATGCCCAGGCGCGCCTCGATGAAGTCTATGCCGCCTACGCCGACCCTGACGCCGACTTCGACAAGCTGGCGGCTGAACAGGCCAAGCTCGAGGCCATCCTGCAGGCCAGCGACGGGCACAACCTGGAGCGCCAGCTGGAAGTGGCGGCCGACGCCCTGCGCCTGCCGGCCTGGGACGCCAAGGTCGAACACCTGTCCGGTGGCGAGAAGCGTCGTGTGGCGTTGTGCCGCCTGCTGCTGTCGGCCCCCGACATGCTGCTGCTCGACGAACCGACCAACCACCTGGACGCCGACTCGGTGGCCTGGCTGGAGCACTTCCTGCACGACTTCCCGGGCACCGTGGTGGCCATCACCCACGACCGTTACTTCCTCGACAACGTCGCCGGTTGGATCCTCGAACTCGACCGCGGCGCCGGCATCCCTTACGAAGGCAACTACTCGGGTTGGCTCGAAGCCAAGTCCGACCGCCTGGCCCAGGAATCCAAGCAGCAATCGGCCCATGAAAAGGCCATGAAGGAAGAACTGGAGTGGGTGCGCAAAGGCGCCAAGGCTCGCCAGTCGAAATCCAAGGCGCGTCTGCAGCGCTTCGAAGAGATGCAGTCGCAGGAATTCCAGAAGCGTTCGGAAACCAACGAGATCTACATCCCGGCCGGCCCGCGCCTGGGTGACAAGGTCATCGAGTTCAAGAACGTCAGCAAGGGCTACGGCGACCGTGTGCTGATCGACAACCTGTCGTTCGCCATGCCCAAGGGCGCCATCGTCGGCGTGATCGGCGGCAACGGCGCCGGTAAATCGACCCTGTTCCGCATGCTCATGGGCAAGGAACAGCCGGATTCGGGCAGCATCGAAATCGGCGACACCGTGCAGCTGGCCTGCGTGGATCAAAGCCGTGACGACCTGGACGGCAGCAAGACGGTGTTCCAGCAGATCTCTGACGGCTCCGACCAGATTCGCATCGGCAACTATGAAATTCCGTCGCGTACCTACGTCGGTCGCTTCAACTTCAAGGGCGGCGACCAGCAGAAGTTCGTCAAGGACCTCTCCGGTGGTGAGCGTGGGCGTCTGCACCTGGCGTTGACGTTGAAGGAGGGTGGCAACGTGCTGCTGCTCGACGAACCGTCCAACGACCTCGATGTGGAAACCCTGCGTTCCCTGGAAGAAGCACTGCTGGACTTCCCCGGCGCTGCCATTGTGATCTCTCACGATCGCTGGTTCCTGGACCGTGTGGCCACCCACATCCTGGCTTACGAGGACGACTCACAGGCGGTGTTCTTCGAGGGCAACTACACCGAGTACGAAGCCGATCGCAAGAAGCGCCTGGGCGAAGCCGCTGCACAGCCGCACCGGGTACGGCACAAGAAGCTGGCGTAATCGGTCAGCAGAAAAACTCGCAGGTCTGGCCCGCTCCCACCTGGCAGCATCTGGTGGGAGCGGGCCGAGCCCGCGAGTTTTTTTTGTTCAGGGCCAAGGCTGCGTCGCGATACCGGGCCTGCCAAGGGGTCGGCGATCAGCGGCGTAGCTGGGCAGGATGACATTGATCGGCGCCTGGCCGGTCATCAGCAAGCCCAAGAGCAGCCAGGCCGCCACGCGTCGATCGATGAAAGGTTGGGAGTCGGCTACGCCTGAGTAGTAGCGCTGTTCGGCCGTCATGGAGTCTCTCCAGCTAACGCAGGAGACCAGCAATTTAGCCTTGTAACGAACAAGGTTGAACCACTTTTGGCCAGGCAATCGTTACCGGACAAGTCAGCCCTTGCCGATGGCAACCACCTCGATCGCCATATCCCCCACCGGCCGCTTCCACACCACCTCATCCCCCGGCCCCGCGCCGAGCAGGGCGCGCCCCAGCGGCGAAGCCCAGTTGATCAGGCCCTGGGCGACATCGGCCTGGTCCTCGCCGACCAGCTGCACGCGCTGCTGCTTGTCGTCTTCATCGGCGAAGGTCACCCAGCTGCCGATCTGCGCCTTTTTCGTCGAGTCGGCCAGCACCACCACCTGGGCGCTTTGCAGCCGCTGGGTGAAGTAGCGCAGGTCGCGCTGCACGTCGACCAGGCGCTGCTTGTCGCCGTCGTCGCCGCGGGTCTGCAGCAAGGTCTGTTCGGCTTGCAAATCGGCAACCCGCGCCTGCAGCTGGGCAAAGCCCTGGGCGGTGACGTAGTTGGGTTGTTGGCTGACGCTGCGCTCGACCGGCTGGTCGGCCTGGGCGGCAGCGTTGTCTTCGTTGACGAAGGCACGGCTCATAAGAATTCTCCTGTCATGGGGCTTGGGCCATGCCGACAGGCCAAGAGTTTCAATTGACGGGATCGAGCCCGCGCCGGCAGCGACTCAATCGGCTCTGAAGGCGCGTCCCTGCATCTGCGTCTTCTGTTGTTCCCAATCGCGTTCGCGGTCGTCCCAGCGGTTGCGATAGCCCTCGCTGGCCTGGTTCTGGGCACTGCTCTGGCACTGGTTGAAGCCGTCGTCCCAGCCGGTGCTGTACTGTTTTTCCTTGAGGTAGCGCGGCACGTTCTTGACGAAGTCGCCCAAGGCGCCCACTGCGTTGCGGCCGCTGGTGCAGCCATCCTGATAGCCGTCGGCGAACGCCGGAGGATAACCCTGTTGCACCATCTGTTCGTGGGTCGACTGACAGCCCACCAGCAGGACCAGGGAAAACGCGCACCACCATTTGTTGTTCATTGTCTCGACCTCGGCACTGGCCTACTTCCAAGGGGCCATACCGCAAGTCTAGGTGGGCATTCGTCAACGCGTGGTCAAGCCGATGTAAGGGAATTGTCGCTCAGCCGGGGCGCTGGTCGAAACGCTGGGGGTTGTAGGGAGCCGGGTCCGTCATGGGGTGTTCGCCCGTCATCAGCTCTGCCAGCAACCGGCCGCACACCGGGCCCAGGGTCAGGCCGTGGTGGGCATGGCCGAAGTTGAGCCAGAGTCCGCGATGGCGGCTGGCGCCGAGGGCCGGGCGCATGTCCGGCAGACACGGGCGCAGGCCAAGCCAGGGCTCGGCGTCAATGCGCTCCCCCAGCGGCAACAGTGTTCGGGCGATGGCCTCACAGCGCTGCAGCTGGATTTCGTTGGCGGGGGCATGATCGCTGGCGAACTCGATGCCGGTGGTCAGGCGCACACCCTGGGTCATGGGCGCCAGCACGAAGCCTGCCTGGGAATCGCACAGCGCATGCTGCAAGGGGGGCTGGGACGCATTGCGGTAGTGCAGGTGATAGCCCCGCTTGCTGCGCAGGGGCAGGACCTGACCCAATGGCTCAAGCAGCCGCCGGCTCTGCGCGCCCATGGCGATCACCACTTCGTCGGCGTGCACCGGGCCGCTGGAAGTCTCCAGCCGCCAGCGTGCCGCTTCCGGGCGCAAGGCCTGGGCATCAGCCTGCAGGAAGGCGCCGCCGCGCCCGCTGAACAGTTGGCAATAGCCGCGGGTAAGGGCGCCGGGGTCAGCCACGGTCTTGGGGTCGAGCCAGTGTACGGCGCCGATGGCCTGCCCGCTCAGGCCAGGCTCAAGCTGGCGCAGGGCCGCTGAGTCGAGAACCCGATAGGCGAGCCGATGTTCATGCTGGCGTGCCGCCTCGGCCTCGGCTCGCCGCCAGGCGCGCGGGTCGCGGAAAATCTCCACCCAGCCATCGGCCCTGAACAGGTGCTCCATACCCGCTGCCGCGGCCAGTGCATCGTGTTCGCTGACGCACTGCTGGATCAAGGGCTGCATGGCCCGGGTGGCCTGGGCCAGCTGGCGCGGCGCGCTGGCCTGCCAGTAACGCCAGAGCCAGGGTGCCAGTCGCGGTAGCTCGCGCCAGCTGTAACGGACGTCCGGTTGGCGGTTGCAGGCGTAGCGCAGCACGCTGCCCAGGTCGCGCGGGAAGGCATAGGGGACCACGCTGGAGCGCTCGATCAGCCCGGCGTTGCCGTAGCTGGTGCCGCTGCCGGGTGGTCCGCGATCAAGCAGCAGCACCTGACGGCCACGGGCCTGTAGATGGAGGGCGCTGCTGACACCGATGATGCCGGCGCCGATGATCAGGGTCTGACACTCCATGGTGGCGCTCCTTGTTCAGCGCAGATGACGGCTGAGTCGTTGGTCGATGTGCTTGAGCAGCCGGCGCAGCGACTCCACCAGCACCAGGTAGAGCACGGCGGCCCATAGGTAGATCTGGAAGTCGAAGCTGCGCGAAAAGCCCAGCTTGGCAGCGCCCATCAGGTCGTACAGGGTGACCATCGAGGCAATGGCGCTGGCCTTGATCATCAGGATCAGTTCGTTGCCCAGCGGGCCGATGGCGACCACGGCCATTTGCGGCAGCAGCACCTTGAAAAAGGTCGCCACGGGGCCGAGGCCCAGGGCCCGGGCGGCCTCGCGCTGACCCGGGGCAAGGCTTTGCAGGCTGCCCCGCAGTATTTCGGCCTGATAGGCGGCGCTGTTGAGGGTGAACGCCAGCAGGGTGCAATACCAGGCTTCGCGAAACAGCCACCACAGGCCCAGGTCCTGCCACAGTTCGCGCAGCGAGCCCAGCCCGTAGTACAGCAGGAACAGCTGGGCCAGCAGCGGCGAGCCGCGAAAGAAATAGATGTAGGCCGCACACGTGCGATTGAGCACCGCGCTACGCGACATCCGTCCCAGGGCGATGCAGGTACCCAGCACCGCGCCCAGCACGAATGACACGCTGACCAGCTGCACGGTCACCCACAGGCCTTCGAGCAGGCGCGGGCCGTAGCGCTCGAGGAGCTGCAGATCGATGAAAGGGTTGCTCGGTGTCATGCCCGGCCCTCGCTCAGGTGTCGCGAGTAATGGCGCTCCAACCGCGCCAGCACCCGCCCCGACAGCGCAGCCAGCAACAGATAAAGGACACACGCGGCAGCATAGAACAGCAGAGGCTGGCGGGTGCTGCTGACCGCCAGTTGCGTCTGGCGCATCAGGTCGACCAGGGAGATGGTCGACACCAGAGAGGTGTCCTTGAGCAGCGTCAGCCAGTTGTTGGACAGGCCAGGCAGCGCGGCGCGAGTCATCTGCGGCAGGACCACCCAGAAAAAGCTCTTGAGCGGGCCGAAGCCCAGCGCTGCCGCAGCCTGATACTGGCCTTTGCCGACTGTTTTCAGGGCTCCGGCCCAGACTTCGGCGGAAAACGCGGCGAACACCAGGCTCAGCGCGATCATCGCGGCCACGAAGGTGTTGAGCACCACCTCGCCGGAATAGCCCAGATAGGCCAGCAATTTTTGCGCGCCGATCTGACAGCCGTAGTACACCAGCAGCAATGTCAGCAACTCCGGCAGGCCGCGGAACACTGTGGAAAAGACCGCCGCCAGCGTGCTGAGCACGCGCCGACGCGAGCGAGCTGCCATGGCCATGGCCAGGCCCAGCGGCAAGCCAATCGGCAGGCAGGCCAAGGCCAGTGCCACGGTCAGCAGGGCGCCGGCCAGCAGCGCAGGGCCCCAGCCGCCCTCGGCGAAGCCGAGCAGAAACAGATGTTCGAACATGTCCTCATTCCTCCGAGCAGAGCCACGCCCCCGCGAATGCGCAGCCCATCAGTGGTAGATGTCAAAGTCGAAGAATTGCGCGGCGATTTTCTGGTAGGTCCCGTCGGCGACGATTTCGCCGATGGCCTGGTTCAAGCGCTCCCGCAACTGGGCATCCTCCTTGCGCACCCCGATGGCGGCGTTGGCAAGGGTGCCGTCGACGTCGCCGAGCAGGCGGCAGCAGTCCTTGCCCTGCACATCGAGCCAGGCCTTGAGGGGGAATTTGTCACCGATGACCACATCCAGTCGGCCGGCAGCGAGGTCGGCGTTGGCGGCATCGGCAGTGGGGTACAGCTTGACCTTGGCGCCGGCCCTGGCGTAGACGTCCTCGGCGTGAATGGCCTGGGTAGAGGATGATTGCGCCCCGACCGTCAGGCCCTTGAAGGTAGCCTGGGCATCGCGCAGCGGTGAGTCATGGGCCACCGCGACCGATAGGGGCGTGCGGTAGTAACGCTGGGTGAAGCCGATCTGGCGACGCCGCTCCGGGGTGTCGACCATCGAGGCGACGATCGCATCGTACTTGCGCGCCAGCAGCGCCGGGATCATGCCGTCCCAGTCCTGGGCGACCACAGTGCAGCGCACGCTCATGCGTTCGCACAGGGCCTGGGCGATTTCCACATCGAAGCCTTGCGGCTGGCCCTTGGCGTCGACGTAATTGAAGGGCGGGTAGGCGCCCTCGGTGGCGATGCGCAACACGTCGGCATGGGCCGACGGGCCGGCGATCATCAAGCTGAGAAATCCTGCGACAAGCATTTTCCGATGCATAGGTAGCCCCTTGCAGTGGGTTGTTATTGTTGTGAAGGCAACGCGGGAGAGGTGTAGCCGACGAATTCGTTGTGCAGCTGGGCAACCGCCTGCAGGCGCTTCTGGGCGCCAGCTCCGAGGTGCTTGCAGACGTCGTTGAGCAGCAGATTGACCAGCGAGAGCATGGCCGAGGTCGACTCCCAGAACAGATTGAAATCGGTCGGCACCCGGAACACCTCGTCGGCGTTCTGCTCGGCCCAGTCGCAAAAGGGGTCGGTGACCAGGGTCACCGCAATGCCTGCGGCCCGGGCCTTGTGGCAGAGCAGCAGTGCATGGCGCGAATAGCGGCGCGCTTCGAAGACGATCAAGGCGCTGCGGTTGGGTGCGCTCAGCAGCACGTCGGCGTAGTGCCCGGCGGCGCCATCGACCAGGTGCACACCGTCGCGCAGGTATTGCAGCAGGTGCGCGGTGCTGCTGGCGATGCCACGTTCGGTCTGGAAGCCGGCGACGAACACCTGCTCGGTGCGCGCCAGGCGCTCGGCCACCGCCTGCCAGCTCGCGGTCTGGCTGAGTTCGTGAACCCGCACCAGGGCGGCGATTTCCAGCTCCAGCGTGTGCGGTGCAACAGCTTGCTGGCGGTATTCTCCAAGGCGCTCGCCCACCAGCCACGGCCCTTCGCCGAGATCGGCCTGCAGATCCTGTTTCAGGGCCTTGAAGCTCGGGTAGCCGAGGGCTCGGCAGAAGCGCCCGACGCTCGACTCGCTGACCCCCAGCAGGCGGGCCAGGCTGCCCGCGGTCTGGAAAGGCAGCTCATGGGGGTTGGCGAGCATGTAGCTGGCGATCTGCCGGCCCGCCGCCGCGGTCGACGGCAGAATCGCTTGCAGACGTCGTTGCAGGGGTTTTTTCATGAGTCGGGCCATCCAGGGGAAAAGGCTGGAGGCTGAACATGACGGTTTTCTGTCCTGCTGTAAATGATGACAGATAGCTGTCACTGCATGGCATTTTGGCAGCTGCGCTGCCCCGGCTGGCGGGGCGGCGGCCCTGCTTCAGCTCAGTAGTGGTACCACTTGAGCTCGAGCATTACCTCGTTCTGCGCGCTGGTCAGTTCGCTGAAATCGCGCTGGGCGCTCAGGCGCAGCCCCAGGTTGCGCGACAGCTCCCACTGCTGATTGAGGCTAAGGGTGCGGCGCACCTCGCCGTTGCTGAAATAGTCGCCCTTGGCCTCCAGGCTCAGGTTGCCCAGGGCGTTGCGCCACAGCAGCCCGGTGTCGAAACCGGCGGCCGGGGACACCAAGGCGTCGAAGTCGTTGTTGTGTTCGACCCGTACGGTGCCCAGGGCGAAGCCGAGCAGTTGCGGCGCCAGCTGCCAGGTGCCCCCGGCGCCACCGTTGACATGGCTGACCAAGGTCTGGTCGCCATGCTTGGCGAGCACCCGTTCCAGGCCACCGGTGACCTGCCAGGACCAGGGTTTGAGCAGGTCGGTGCGCGGCGTCAGCGAGCGGATGGTGGCCAGGCCGAGATTCTGCAGCTGCCACTGATTGCCTTCGTACTGACGCACCTTGAGGTCGAGGATCTCGATCTGCGCGCCCAACGGGAAGCCGTAGGCGTTGTCGTTGAGGTCGTGGTAGGCCATGCGCAGGCCGTATTCACCAAATGCCTTGTGGTCGCGGCTGCCGCCGGCCAGCTCCCAGGTACGCGAGTCGTGACCCTCCTCAGGCAGCCCTGGGCGCTCGACTTGCAACGGCGGTGGCGGATTGCGGTTGATGGCCCGCAGCAGTTCGAAGCTGCGCTCGGTGCGCGCCTTGTCGCGTTCCTGGCCGGTGGCGCGATAGCGCTCCAGACGATAGGCGGCATCCTGGATCAGCGCCTGGCGGTCGGCTGGCAGGGCGCGAAACTCCTCCGTTTGCAGCACATGGCTGTCGGCGCTGACCTTGAGTACCCATTGCTGCTCGCTCTCGGCCAGGCTATCGGCGCGGGCCAGCAGTTCGCGCTCGCGCGAGGGCCGGTAGTCGATGTGCTCGACCAGCCCGGCCTTCTGCACGGCCTTGACGGTGTCGGTGGGGATCGCCGTGAGCGGGAATTGATCGGTCAGGCGCAGCCCCGGGCGCGCCACCTGCAAGAGTTCGAGCAGGCGATAGGAGCAGTTTTCGTCGAAGAAAAAATAGTCGAACCTGACCTCCTGCAACTCCCAGACGTGCTCGACCATGCGCGCGGTCTCGGCGCCGGTGAGGTTCAGCCGGTACTCCCAGAGATCGCGGTTTTCCAGGCTGTTGTACTCGGCCAGCTTCTGCTGGTAGGGCACCATCGCGAACAGCCCGGGGTAGCCGCCGGCGAGGCCTTTCCAAGCGTACAGGATGCTGTTGTCGCTGCCCTGGATGTAGGCGCCGAAGTTGATGGCGTAGCTCAGCAGCGCGGTCTTGTCGCGCTTGACGTCGGCCTGGTCGATACGCAGCAGGGTGTGGCCGAACATCGATGAAGGGCTGTTCAGGTAGGCGGCCGGGAACACCAGCACCGTGCTGTCGGGGGCGATGTCCGAGTACCACTGCTTGAAATTATGGCATTCCAGGCTCGGCAGGTCGGTCAGTCCCAGTTGCGCCTTGAGCCAGCGCGTGCGCGCCGGGAACACGCACTGGGCATGCTGTTCGCCGGCACTGGCCGGGGCGTACAGCGCCTCGACGGTGGCGCGCAGCTCGGCGTCCGGGTGGTGCGCGCCGTCGGCAGCGAGAAAGAATTTGCGGTCGTCGACATAGCTGCGCCAGCCGCCCAGCTTGGCCGGGGTGTAATGGCCCAGGGCGAGCCAGTAAGGGTCGTTGGCCAGTTGCTCGGCACGGCCGGCGTCGACGTGGGTGGCAGCGTACAGCGGGGTGCTGGCACAGAGCGCCAGGCAGGCAAGGCGTTTGAGCATCGTGGGCTACTGGACCGATGGTGAAGAAAATAGGGGGCTTGCAACTGGAGAAACCCGCCTCTGGCGAGGCGGGATGGAGCGGGGGAGCTTAAGCCTGGGCGGCGTATTTGGCCAGACGCGCATCACCCTTGAGTACGTTCAGGGTGTTGGCGTGCACGTCGTTCGCCGTTGCGTCGGCGCTGGTGAAGATCTGCTGGAAGTGCTGGTGGGTGACCGACTCGAAGTAGGCGCGGTCTTCAGGGGCTACGCCCAGTACCACGGCGTAGGTGGTCAGCGCTTCGCCGTTGCCCTTGGCCATGTCTTCGGACAGCTCGTTCATCATGCCATTCATGGCCAGCCAGGATTTGCCGCCGTAGGTCAGCGGCGCGGAGGTGTTGCAGCCGTTGGTGCCCGAGGTCATGCCGAAGGTGGCGTTACCCGAGGTGCCGTTGGTGGTCGATGCAAGAAAGTGCGCAGGGGTGCCGCGCTGGCCTTCGAACAACATGTTGCCCCAGCCGCAATCCGGACCACCTGGCGCCTGGGCCATGGCGTGGAACGAAGCGGCGGCTAACAAAGTACCCAGCAGAATCCTTTTCATAGCGTTTTTCTCTTTGTGTGCGAACCGAGGGTCTGAAAACCTGAGGCATCTCTGCGCGTCAGGCCGCGCCAGTGCTTTGCAAGAGGGCGCGCAGGTTGGAGCTTAGAACGGATCCGGCGGTTCCGCAGGCCAGGCAAAGTTTTGCCCGGCGCAGGGCCAGCTAAGCTGAGGGTGGCGGCCCTTGTGCGACCGGCCTGCAAACGCGCTGCAGCTTGCAGCTTGCAGCTCGAAGCAGGAAACTGCCTTCAACCTTGTGATGTTCTGAAGTAAGGATGCCCGATGCCCGATCCTGTAGCTGCCAGCCTGCGTCTAGCGCCCGAGGCGCTGACTCGCCCCTTTTCCGCTGAACAGTTCAGCTTCTCGACCACCAATGATCTGGAGCCTTTTCGCGGTGTGCTTGGCCAGGAGCGCGCGGTTGAAGCGCTGCAATTCGGGGTGGCGATGCCGCGCCCCGGCTACAACGTTTTCGTCATGGGCGAGCCGGGCACCGGTCGCTTTTCCTTCGTCAAACGCTACCTCAAGGCCGAAGGCAAGCGCCTGCAGACCCCAGCCGACTGGGTCTACGTCAACAATTTCGACGAGCCACGCGAGCCGCGAGCCCTCGAGCTGCCACCGGGCAGCGCCGACGCGTTCATCAGCGACATCGGCGCGTTCATCGACAACCTGGTAGCGACCTTTCCGGCCGTGTTCGAGCACCCGTCCTACCAGCAGAAGAAGAGCGCCATCGATCGCGCCTTCAACCAGCGCTACGACCGCGCCCTGGACGTGATCGAGCGCCTGGCGCTGGAAAAGGACGTGGCCCTGTACCGCGACAGCAGCAACATCGCCTTCACCCCGATGCTCGACGGCAAGGCGCTGGACGAGGCCGAGTTCGCCGGGCTGCCGGAAGCCGAGCGCGAGCGCTTTCACAGCGATATCTCCGACCTCGAGGAGCGCCTCAACGAGGAGCTGGCCAGCCTGCCGCAGTGGAAGCGCGAGTCGAGCAACCAGTTGCGTCAGCTCAACGAAGAAACCATCACCCTGGCGTTGCAGCCTTTGCTGGCGCCGCTGTCGGAGAAGTACGCCGAGAACGCCGCGGTGTGTGGCTACCTGCAGGCGGTGCAGGTGTACCTGCTCAAGACCGTGGTCGAGCAGCTGGTGGACGACAGCAAGAGCGATGCCGTGGCGCGCAAGCTGCTCGAAGAGCAGTACTCGCCCAGCCTGGTGGTCGGCCATCACGCCAGCGGCGGCGCGCCGGTGGTGTTCGAGCCGCACCCGACATACGACAACCTGTTCGGCCGCATCGAATACAGCACCGACCAGGGCGCGCTGTACACCAACTATCGCCAGCTGCGCCCGGGTGCGTTGCACAAGGCCAACGGCGGCTTTCTCATCCTCGAAGCGGAGAAGATGCTCGGTGAGCCGTTCGTCTGGGACGCGCTCAAGCGTGCCCTGCAGTCGCGCAAGCTGAAGATGGAGTCGCCGCTGGGCGAGTACGGGCGCATCGCCACCAGCACCCTGACGCCGCAGATGATCCCCTTGCAGGTCAAGGTCATCATCATCGGCGCCCGCCAGCTGTACTATGCCTTGCAGGACGCCGACCCGGACTTCCAGGAGATGTTCAGGGTGCTGGTGGACTTCGACGAAGACATCCCGATGCACGACGAGAGCCTCGAGCAATTCGCCCAACTGCTCAAGACGCGGACCTCCGAGGAGGGCATGGCGCCCTTGACCGCCGACGCGGTGGCGCGCCTGGCGACCTACAGCGCACGCCTGGCGGAAAACCAGAAGCGCCTGTCGGCGCGCATCGGCGATCTGTTCCAGCTGGTCAGCGAGGCGGACTTCATTCGCCATCTGGCCAACGACGAAAAGACCGACAGCGGCCACATCGACCGCGCCCTGCGGGCCAAGGCCACGCGCACCGGGCGGGTCTCGGCGCGCATCCTCGACGACATGCTCGCCGGCATCATCCTCATCGACACCGACGGCGCGGCCATCGGCAAATGCAACGGCCTGACCGTACTCGACGTCGGCGACTCGGCGTTCGGCGTGCCGGCGCGCATCTCCGCCACGGTGTATCCGGGCGGCAGCGGCATCGTCGACATCGAGCGCGAGGTCAACCTTGGCCAGCCGATCCACTCCAAGGGCGTAATGATCCTCACCGGTTACCTGGGCAGCCGCTATGCCCAGGAATTCCCCCTGGCGATCTCCGCGAGCATTGCCCTGGAGCAGTCCTACGGCTATGTGGACGGCGACAGTGCTTCGCTGGGCGAGGTCTGCACGCTGATTTCGGCGCTGTCGAAAACCCCGCTCAAGCAGTGTTTCGCCATTACCGGCTCGATCAACCAGTTTGGCGAAGTGCAGGCGGTGGGCGGGGTCAACGAAAAGATCGAAGGCTTCTTCCGCCTCTGTGAGGCGCGCGGCCTCACCGGCGAGCAAGGCGCCATCATCCCCCACGCCAACGTCGCCACCTTGATGCTTGACGAGCGGGTGCTGCAGGCCGTGCGCAACGGCCAGTTCCACGTCTATGCCGTGCGCCAGGCCGACGAGGCGCTCAGCCTGCTGGTGGGCGAGCCGGCCGGCGCACCGGACGAGAACGGCGAGTTTCCCGAAGGCAGCGTCAACGCCCGGGTGGTCGAGCGGCTACGGGTCATTTCCGAGATGATCAGCGAAGAAGAGCTCAAGGAAGCCGAGAAGGAGCACGCGGTGGAGGAGCTGGCGGAGGTCAAGCCAACCCTCTGACGGCTCACCCGAGGCGCTGATGGCATAATGACCACTGGGCGCCTCGGGATTTGCCTGGCGAACTTTTGTTCTATGCTTTGCTCCATAGGCTATCCACGGCTTGCTGGATGGGAAGGGACCTCAGGCCTTGCCTCGTGGGGTCCGACAAGAGTTCACCGAGGGTATCCGCCATGCCGCGCAGCCTTTGCCTGACACGCCAATGCCTGGGTCTGCAGACCCGCATCGAATGCTCGATTCGTCCGCTGGCAGGTGATAGTGGCTTGTGGACTCTACTGTTCGCCGCCGGAATGGCCGGCGAACAACCTACCGCGATCAAGGCCCAAGGCCCGTTCAGCGGTCCGTCCGTCGCCCAGAACATCCTCGATTCCATCGTCGACAGCCTGACCCTGCATGGCTACAGCCTGGCCGACGACCCGCAGATCTGGTGCCTGCACCTGCAAGCGCAACTGCGCAAGCTCAACCACGAGCGGCGCCCCGAAGTGGCCGACTTTCAGTTCCGACCGGAGCGTTGAGGGGCTAGAATGCCCGGCGCACCGTTCCTGGCGAACGGCGCCGTCTTCTTCCCGAACCTCTGTGAGTTGCAATGGAACGCTTGATCGAAAAAACCATGTATGCCTCGCGCTGGCTGCTGGCGCCTATCTACGTGGGTCTGTCGCTGGGCCTGCTGGCCCTGGCCCTGAAATTTTTCCAGGAAGTGTTCCACGTCCTGCCCAACGTGTTCTCCCTGGGCGAAGCCGACCTGATTCTGATGTTGCTGTCGCTGATCGACATGGCGCTGGTGGGCGGCCTGCTGGTGATGGTGATGATTTCAGGCTACGAGAACTTCGTCTCCCAGCTGGACATCGACGACGGTGTGGAGAAGCTCAGCTGGCTGGGCAAGATGGACTCCACCTCGCTGAAAATGAAAGTGGCGGCGTCGATCGTGGCGATCTCCTCGATTCATCTGCTGCGGGTGTTCATGGACGCACGCAACATCGAGCCGCAATACCTGATGTGGTACGTGATCATCCACATGACCTTCGTGGTGTCGGCATTCGCCATGGGGTACCTGGACAAACTGACCAAACATTGAGGCTGTGCTAGTCTGCTGGCCCTTTTGATTCGGGCGTGCGCTGTTTCGGCATCGCCCCACTGCGGAGCATCGACATGTCCGAAGTACAACTGTCTACCGACGAAACCCGCGTCAGCTACGGTATCGGCCGCCAGCTGGGCGACCAGCTGCGCGACAACCCGCCACCGGGTGTCAGCCTGGAAGCCATCCTGGTCGGCCTGACCGACGCCTTCCGTGGCCACGCCAGCCGTGTCAGCCAGGAAGAGCTGTCGGCCAGCTTCAAGGTGATTCGTGAAGTGATGCAGGCCGAAGCGGCGGCCAAGGCCGAAGCGGCCGCCGGCGCCGGCAAGGCCTTCCTGGCCGACAACGCCAAGCGCGACGGCATCACCACCCTGGCCTCGGGCCTGCAGTACCAGGTGCTGACCGCAGGCAGCGGCGCCAAGCCGTCCGCCGAAGACACCGTGCGCACCCACTACCACGGCACCCTGATCGACGGCACCGTGTTCGACAGCTCCTACGATCGTGGCGAGCCAGCCGAATTCCCGGTCAACGGTGTGATCGCCGGCTGGACCGAAGCCCTGCAACTGATGGGCGCCGGCAGCAAATGGCGCCTGTACGTGCCGAGCGAACTGGCCTACGGCGCTCAGGGCGTGGGCAGCATCCCGCCGCACAGCGTGCTGGTGTTCGATGTGGAACTGCTGGACGTTCTGTAACACCGAGCTTGCTCGGGAACCGGCAGAACCGTTCCCGAGCACCTTGCTCAATGCAGCTCACTGGCCGGCCGCAACGCCCGGGCATAGCAGAACAGAAACAGATTGCGCACCAGCTCCTTGAGCACGATCGGCTCGCTGGACGACAAGCCGTTCATGTCCAGGTCCCCTTGGTCGCGCAGCTCGTCCAGCGCTTCTTCCTCCAGCACCGCACACACCTGGCCCGTCTCGCGATTGAGAATGCGCAGGTAGGGATGTGGGCGGTCCAGCCAGGCGTCGATCAGATAGGTCATGGCGATTCTCCTTGAATGCATTCAATGAGAATAATTCTTATTCAAAGAATAGCAAGCCCGTTTTATCGCAAAGACGGCGGCGGCTTCAGACCTTGCGCACAAACTCCGACTTCAGCTTCATCGCGCCGATGCCATCGATCTTGCAGTCGATGTCATGGTCGCCATCCACCAGGCGGATGTTCTTGACCTTGGTGCCGACCTTCACCACCAGGGATGAGCCCTTGACCTTGAGGTCCTTGATCACGGTGATGGTGTCGCCGTCGGTCAGCACGTTGCCGACCGAATCCTTGATCACCTTGCTGTCGCCAGCCGCCTCGGCCTCACCGCCGGCCGACCATTCGTGGCTGCATTCGGGGCAGACCAGCTGGGTGCCATCTTCGTAGGTGTAGGGCGAATTGCATTTCGGGCAGGCGGGCAGGGTGCTCACAGGCGTCCTCTGGGGCGGGGGAATGACAGGCGCCGGCCCGGCAGTACCGGGCCGGCGTGTTGATCAATGGGCGCGCGCGACCGCGAACTGGCTCAGTTCGATCAGCGCATCGCGATACTCGCTGGCCGGCAGTGCACTCAGGCATTCGATGGCGCGGGCTACGTAGTCCTGGGCCAGGCGGGCGGTGTAGTCCAGCGCGCCGGAGCTTTCCACCGCTTCGCGGATGCTCTCCAGGTCTTCGATGCCGCCCTTCTGGATCGCCCGGCGCACCAGCGCAGCCTGTTCGGCGGTGCCTTCGCGCATGGTGTAGATCAGCGGCAGGGTCGGCTTGCCTTCGGCGAGGTCGTCGCCGACGTTCTTGCCCAGGGTCTCGGCGTCGCCACGGTAGTCGAGCAGGTCGTCGACCAGTTGGAAGGCCACGCCCAGGTGATCGCCGAAGGTGCGCAGGGCCTCGCGCTGTTCGTCGCTGGCCTCGGCCAGGGCGGCGGCGCTGTGGGTTGAAGCCTCGAAGAGCATCGCGGTCTTGCCGCGGATGACTTCCATGTAGGTTTCTTCGCTGGTGCTGGCGTCGCGCACCTTGGACAGCTGCAGCACTTCGCCCTCGGCGATGATGCGGGTAGCCTGGGACAGGATGCGCATGACCGGCATCGAGCCCAGTTCGACCATCATCTCGAACGAGCGCGAATACAGGAAGTCACCCACCAGCACGCTGGGCGCGTTGCCCCACATGGCATTGGCGGTGGAGCGCCCACGGCGCATGCCGGACATATCGACCACGTCGTCGTGCAGCAGGGTGGCGGTGTGCAGAAACTCGATGGTGGCGGCCAGCAGACGCAGGTCGTCGCCTTCTCGCCCCAAGGCTTTGCCGCAGAGCAATACTAATAAAGGACGCAGGCGCTTGCCGCCGGCCGAGGTGATGTAATCGCCGATTTTCGACACCAGCGGTACGCGCGAGGTCAACTGCTTCTTGATGATCTCGTCGACGGCTTTGAAATCGTCCGCCACCGCGCGGTAGAAGGCTTGGGGTTGCATCAGCGAGAGGTGCTCCAAAAGGGTTGCGCGGCATGCTAGGTCTCAGGCTGGGGTGTGTCAAGGCAACACTCGGGGCTCTTGCAAGGACTGCGCGCCTTGCGTACAATCGCGCACCCTGAACTTCCTGGGCAGCACCTGCCTTACGCAATTGCATTTGGGTCGTTCCATCCCATGCAGCCATGCCAGCCGACACTCTACTTATAAAGAGCTGGGTGAGCAGGATTATCGGAGAAATACCATGTCGTACGCAGTAATCGTTACTGGTGGCAAGCAATACAAGGTCGCCCCAGGTGAATACCTGAAAATCGAAAAACTGGAAATCGCCACTGGCGAATCCGTGACTTTTGACCGCGTTCTGTTGGTTGCCAACGGCGACGACGTGAACATCGGCGCTCCTGTTGTTGCCGGCGCTACCGTTGTGGCTGAAGTGATCTCCCAAGGTCGTCACGATAAAGTCCGCATCATCAAGTTCCGTCGTCGTAAGCACCACATGAAGCGTATGGGCCACCGCCAGTGGTACACCGAGATCAAAATCACCGGTATTCAGGCTTAATTTCAGCCTAATCCTCTCTAGGAGAATTGACTCATGGCACACAAAAAAGCTGGTGGTAGTACCCGTAACGGTCGCGACTCAGAAGCCAAACGCCTTGGCGTGAAGATGTATGGCGGCCAGGCTATCAAAGCGGGCAACATCATCGTGCGTCAGCGCGGCACCCAATTCCACGCCGGTTACGGTGTTGGCATGGGTAAAGATCACACCCTGTTCGCCAAAGTCGAAGGCGTGATCAAGTTTGAAGTGAAAGGCGCCTTCGGTCGTCGTTACGTGAGCGTTGTCGCGGCTTAATCGCGAGATCGCTGGAAAAGCCCTGTCTCGCGACGGGGCTTTTTCGTTTGTGGGGTGAGTCTCTTGCAAAGCTGTTTGCAGTGGGCGGGCGGTGCGAGTGTCGTTGACGGGGTCCACCGCGCTCATTTTTGCAAGAGCCTTATGTCTTGGCTTTACTTGGCTCGTCCGTTGGGCGAGAGGCGTTTTTTATGAAGTTTGTAGATGAAGTGTCCATCCGCGTGAAGGCGGGTGATGGCGGCAACGGGTGCATGAGCTTCCGCCGCGAAAAATTCATTGAAAATGGTGGTCCCAACGGCGGTGACGGTGGTGACGGCGGCTCGATCTACATGGTCGCCGACGAGAACCTCAACACCCTGGTCGACTACCGTTATACCCGTCACTTCGATGCCGAGCGCGGCTCCAATGGCGGCAGCACCGATTGCACCGGTAAAAAAGGCGAGGACCTGATCCTGCGCGTGCCGGTGGGCACCACGGTGATCGACTCGGCCACTCAGGAAGTCATCGGCGACCTGACCAAGGCCGGGCAGAAACTGATGGTGGTGCAAGGTGGCTGGCACGGGCTGGGGAACACCCGCTTCAAGTCCAGTACCAACCGCGCGCCGCGCCAGACCACGCCGGGCAAGCCGGGCGAGCAGCGCGACCTCAAGCTGGAAATGAAAGTGCTGGCGGACGTCGGTCTGCTGGGCCTGCCGAACGCCGGCAAGAGCACGCTGATTCGCGCCGTGTCGGCAGCCAAGCCGAAAGTCGCCGACTACCCGTTCACCACCCTGGTGCCGAACCTCGGTGTGGTCAGCGTCGACCGTTGGAAGAGCTTTGTGGTGGCCGACATTCCCGGCCTGATCGAAGGCGCTTCCGATGGCGCCGGCCTGGGCATTCGCTTCCTCAAGCACCTGGCGCGTACCCGTCTGCTGTTGCACCTGGTCGACATGGCGCCGCTGGATGAAACCAGCCCGGCCGATGCCGCCGAAGTCATCGTCAACGAGCTGGTCAAATTCAGCCCGGCGCTGGCCGAGCGTGACCGCTGGCTGGTGCTGAACAAGTGCGACCAGATCCTCGACGAGGAGCATGACGAGCGCGTCAAGGAAATCGTCGACCGTTTGCAGTGGGAAGGGCCGGTCTACGTGATTTCGGCGATCTCCAAGCTGGGCACCGAGAAGCTCAGCCAGGACATCATGCGCTACCTCGAAGATCGTCTCGATCGCCTGGCCAACGACCCGGTCTACCGCGAAGAGCTGGCCGAGCTCGACCAGAACATCGAAGACGAGGCCCGCGCCCAGCTGCAGGCCCTGGACGACCAGCGTGCGCTGCGCCGCAGCGGCGTGAAGAGCGTGCATGACATCGGCGACGACAGCGACAGCTTCTGGGATGAAGAAGACGCCGAAGACGGTCCGGAAATCATTTACGTGCGTGATTGATTGCGCTGGGTCGCTCTTGCTTGATGTGGGAGTGGGCGGCAGCCCGCGATCTGTTGGTCTTCAGCGGCTTCGCCCCCTCCCACATGAGCCCTCCAGCTTTTTACGGGGGAGCACCGCAAATCCCGGCTCCGTAGTACCATAAGACGCCGCGCCCTCCCCAGGGCGCGGCGTTTTTGGTTCTTACTCTATAGATAGCCCCGGGATAGGTTGCAAAATGATGCGGAGCAAGGTGACAGGTGCCCAGCGCTGGGTCGTGAAGATCGGCAGCGCGCTGCTGACCGCCGACGGCAAGGGTCTGGATCGCGCGGCCATGGGTGTCTGGGTCGAGCAGATGGTGGCGTTGCACGAGGCGGGCGTCGAGCTGGTGCTGGTCTCGTCCGGTGCCGTGGCTGCCGGCATGAGCCGGCTCGGCTGGGCCAAGCGCCCCAGTGGCATGCATGAGCTGCAGGCCGCTGCCGCCATTGGCCAGATGGGTCTGGTGCAAGCCTGGGAGTCGAGCTTTGCCGAGCATGGCCGGCACACCGCGCAGATCCTCCTGACCCACGACGACCTCTCCGACCGCAAGCGCTACCTCAATGCGCGCAGCACCCTGCGCACCCTGGTCGAGCTGGGTGTGGTGCCGGTCATCAACGAAAACGACACGGTGGTCACCGACGAGATCCGCTTCGGCGACAACGACACCCTGGCCGCGCTGGTCGCCAACCTGGTGGAGGCCGATTTGCTGGTGATCCTCACCGACCGTGACGGCATGTTCGATGCCGATCCGCGCAATAACCCCGACGCCAAGCTGATTTACGAAGCGCGTGCGGACGATCCGGCGCTGGACGCGGTGGCCGGGGGCACCGGTGGTGCGCTGGGTCGCGGTGGTATGCAGACCAAGCTGCGCGCCGCGCGCCTGGCGGCGCGTTCCGGGGCGCACACGGTGATCGTCGGCGGGCGGCTGGAGCGCGTACTGGATCGCCTCAAGGCCGGCGAGCGCCTCGGCACGCTGCTGTCGCCCGAGCGCGGCATGCTGGCGGCGCGCAAGCAGTGGCTGGCCGGGCATCTGCAGACCCGTGGCACCCTGACCCTGGATGACGGCGCCGTCGAGGCCCTGCTGGGCGGGCGCAAGAGCCTGCTGCCGGTGGGTGTGAAAGCGGTGCAAGGCGCGTTTCGCCGTGGCGAGATGGTCGTCTGTGTGGCAGCTGACGGGCGCGAGATCGCCCGTGGCCTGGCCAACTACAGCGCTGCCGAGGCGCAGAAGATCATCGGTCAGCCTTCGGATGCCATCGAGGCCCTGCTGGGCTACAGCGCCGAGCCCGAGCTGGTCCATCGCGACAATCTGATTCTGGTCTGACCCAAGGAAATACAAACCATGCGACTGATTCAAGGGCTATGTGCCGCACTGTTGGTTCTGCCGATGGCGGCGAGGGCCGACGAAATCGGTCAGGTCTCCACGGTGTTCAAGTTCCTCGGGCCCAACGACCGCATCGTCGTCGAAGCCTTCGACGATCCCAAGGTCGATGGCGTGACCTGCTACCTGTCGCGGGCCAAGACCGGCGGGGTCAAGGGTGGCCTGGGGTTGGCCGAAGATCGTGCCGAGGCTTCCATTGCCTGCCGCCAGGTTGGGCCGATCCATTTCAAGGAGGAGCTCAAGGATGGCGACGAGGTGTTCAAGGAGCGCACCTCGCTGGTGTTCAAGACCATGCAGGTGGTGCGCTTTCTCGACAAGAAGCGCAATACCCTGGTTTACCTGGTGTACAGCGACCGCATGATCGAGGGCAGTCCGCAGAATGCGGTGACGGCGATCCCCATCCTGCCCTGGACGGCTGTTGCGCCCCAATAGGGGAGGGTGGCGACGGTGTAGGGGGCGGGCGGGCTGTGGCTGCGGGCTGTTGATGATGAAGATCAAGTCGGCCTGGCGGCCTCTCGGGGGCTTTGCCCCCTCCCACCGCCGCTGGCCGACAACAGTTATGCCGCGACTTCTGCAGGCACAAAAAAACCGGCCCTGGGGCCGGTTTTTTCTACATCAGGCGATTAGCTCAAGCTGCAGCAGCTTGGTTCAGCGCCTTGATGTGGCCGTTCAGGCGGCTTTTATGACGAGCAGCCTTGTTCTTGTGGATGATGCCTTTGTCGGCCAGACGGTCGATAACAGGCACAGCCAGAACGTAAGCGTTTTGCGCCTTTTCAGCGTCCTTGGCGTCGATGGCCTTCACTACGTTCTTGATGTAGGTACGGACCATGGAACGCAGGCTGGCGTTGTGGCTGCGACGCTTCTCAGCCTGTTTTGCACGTTTTTTGGCAGAAGGTGAGTTGGCCACCGTCGAGCTCCTCGGAAAGACTTTTTAAATAGCAAACAAAATAGGCCGCGAATCATGCCGATGAGTTGATCTGTTGTCAAGGGCGGTTGATACGTTCCGCTGAGTGGTAGTCGGGCGTTCGAAGTGATTCACTTCTGGCGCACGACCTGTAAACTCGCGCTTTTTGGCTCTGCCTGCTGATGCGGCGCGGAGTATCGCATACCTGAGCGCGTCAGGGCCTGCTGTTTGTCCACAAGGCATGAAAATCTTTCGATGAACCTCCTTAAATCCCTGGCTGCAGTCAGCTCCATCACCATGATCTCGCGGGTGCTGGGCTTTGTCCGCGATACCATCGTGGCGCGCATCTTCGGCGCCGGCATGGCCACCGACGCCTTCTTCATCGCCTTCAAGCTGCCCAACCTGCTGCGCCGGATCTTCGCCGAAGGGGCCTTCTCCCAGGCCTTCGTGCCGATCCTGGCCGAATACAAGCAGCAAAAGGGCGAGGAGGCGACGCGCACCTTCGTCGCTTATGTGGCTGGCCTGCTGACCCTGGCCCTGACCCTGGTGACCGTTGCCGGCATGCTCGCCGCGCCTTGGGTGATCTGGGCCACGGCTCCCGGCTTCGCCACCACTCCGGAAAAATTCCAGCTCACCAGCGACCTGCTGCGGGTGACCTTCCCCTATATATTGCTGATCTCCATGTCGTCTTTCGTCGGGGCGATCCTCAACACCTGGAACCGCTTTTCGGTGCCGGCCTTCACCCCGACCCTGCTCAACCTGTCGATGATCGTCTTTGCCCTCTTCCTCACCCCGTACTTCCATCCGCCGGTGATGGCGCTGGGCTGGGCCGTGGTGGTCGGCGGCGCGTTGCAACTGTGCTACCAGCTGCCGCACCTGAAGAAGATCGGCATGCTGGTGCTGCCGCGCATCAACTTTCGCGACAGCGGCGCGCTGCGGGTCATGAAGCAGATGCTGCCGGCGATCCTCGGCGTGTCCATCAGCCAGATCTCGCTGATCATCAACACCATTTTCGCCTCCTTCCTGGTGGCCGGCTCGGTGTCGTGGATGTACTACGCCGACCGCCTGATGGAGCTGCCGTCCGGGGTGCTCGGCGTGGCCCTGGGCACCATCCTGCTGCCGACCCTGGCGCGCACCTACGCCAACAAGGACCGCCACGAGTACTCGCGGATTCTCGACTGGGGCCTGCGCCTGTGTTTTGTCATGGTGCTGCCCTGTGCGCTGGCCTTGTGCATCCTCGCCGAGCCGCTGACCGTGGCGCTGTTCCAGTATGGCAAGTTCAGCGCGCTGGACGCCGCCATGACCCAGCGCGCGCTGATCGCCTACTCGGTGGGGCTGCTGGGGATCATCCTGATCAAGGTGCTGGCCCCCGGTTTCTACGCCCAGCAGAACATCCGCACCCCGGTGAAGATCGGCCTGTTCACCCTGGTGGTGACCCAGGTGTTCAACCTGCTGCTGATCAGCCATCTGCAGCATGCTGGCCTGGCACTGGCGATCAGCCTGGGCGCGACCATGAACGCCGGCCTGCTGTTCTGGAAGCTGCGCCAGCAGAACCTGTTCGAGCCGCAGCCGGGCTGGACGCCGTTCCTGGTCAAGCTGGTGATCGCCGTGCTGGCCATGTCGGCGGTGCTGCTGGGCCTGATGCACGTCATGCCGGCCTGGACCGACGGCGGCATGCTGCAGCGCTTCGGCCGTCTGGGCTTGGTAGTGGGCGCCGGCGTCCTGGTGTATTTCGGTTTGCTGTTCGCCATGGGCTTTCGCCTCAAGGACTTCGCCCGCCGCGGCCTGACATGAGCCGCACGGCGGTTTTTACCGCTGGTGACGCTGCGCCTGTCGTCGGCGCCCGGGTGTGGTTATAATCGACCACTTTATGAGCAAGAAGCGCGTTATGCAGCTGGTTCGAGGTCTTCACAACCTGCGGCCCCAGCATCGGGGCTGTGTCGCCACTATCGGCAATTTCGACGGCGTTCACCGCGGCCACCAGGCGATCCTGGCCAGGCTGCGCGAGCGTGCCGCCGAGTTGGCGGTGCCCGCCTGCGTGGTGATTTTCGAGCCGCAGCCGCGCGAGTACTTCGCCCCGCTGACCGCACCGGCGCGCCTGTCGCGGCTGCGCGACAAGCTCGAGCTGCTGGCCGAGGAGGGCGTCGACCTGGTGCTGTGCCTGTCGTTCAACGACCGCCTGAGCCAGCTCAGTGCCGCCGAGTTCGTCGACACCATCCTCGTCGACGGCCTCGGCGTGCGTCATCTGGAAGTCGGCGACGACTTCCGCTTCGGCTGCGACCGCCTCGGTGACTTCGATTTCCTGCTGCAGGCTGGCGCCATGCGCGGCTTCAGCGTCGAGGCGGCGCAGACCGTCGAGCTGGGCGGGGTGCGAGTCAGCAGCACGCAGGTGCGCAAGGCGCTGGCCGTGGCCGATTTCGCCCTGGCCGAGCAGCTGCTGGGCCGCCCGTTCGGCATTGCCGGGCGCGTGCTGCACGGGCAGAAGCTGGCGCGCCAGCTCGGTTGGCCGACCGCCAACGTGCAGCTCAAGCGCCGCCGCGTGCCGTTCACCGGGGTCTACCTGGTCAGCGTGCCGATCGGCGGCAAGATGTGGCCGGGAGTCGCCAACATAGGCGTACGGCCAACCGTTGCAGGTGATGGCCGAGCCCACCTGGAAGTGCATTTGCTGGACTTTGCCGGGGATCTCTACGACCGGCGTTTGACGGTGGTTTTCCACCAGAAGCTGCGCGATGAGCAGCGATTCGCCTCCCTTGAGGCGCTCAAGGCAGCGATCGATGCGGATGTCGCCGCCGCTCGTGCTCATTGGCACGACCAACCGTTAATCAAGAGCCTGAAATGACCGACTACAAAGCCACGCTAAACCTTCCGGACACCGCCTTCCCGATGAAGGCCGGCCTGCCACAGCGCGAGCCGCAAACTCTGCAGCGCTGGGACAGCATTGGCCTGTACCAGAAGCTGCGCGAAATCGGCAAGGATCGGCCCAAGTTCGTCCTGCACGACGGCCCGCCCTACGCCAACGGCAATATCCACATCGGTCATGCGGTCAACAAGATCCTCAAGGACATGATCGTCCGCTCGAAAACCCTGTCCGGGTTCGACGCCCCCTATGTGCCGGGCTGGGACTGCCACGGCCTGCCGATCGAGCACAAGGTCGAGGTCACCCACGGCAAGAACCTGGGCGGCGACAAGACCCGCGAACTGTGCCGCGCCTACGCCAGCGAGCAGATCGAAGGTCAGAAGGCCGAATTCATCCGCCTCGGCGTGCTGGGCGATTGGGCCAATCCCTACAAGACCATGAACTTCGTCAACGAGGCCGGTGAAATCCGTGCCCTGGCGGAAATGGTCAAGGGCGGCTTCGTGTTCAAGGGCCTGAAGCCGGTCAACTGGTGCTTCGACTGCGGTTCGGCCCTGGCGGAGGCCGAGGTGGAGTACCAGGACAAGAAGTCCTCGACCCTCGACGTCGCCTTCCCGATCGCCGACCAGCAGAGCCTGGCCGACGCCTTTGGCCTGTCGGGGCTGGAAAAGCCAGCCGCTGCGGTCATCTGGACCACCACCCCGTGGACCATCCCGGCCAACCAGGCGCTCAACGTCCATCCGGAATTCACCTACGCCCTGGTCGACGTCGGTGACCGCCTGCTGGTGCTGGCCGAAGAACTGGTCGAGTCGTGCCTGGCCCGCTACAAGCTCGAAGGCTCGGTGATCGCCACCACGGTCGGCAAGACCCTGGACCAGATCAACTTCCGCCACCCGTTCTATGACCGTATGTCGCCGGTGTACCTGGCCGACTACGTCGAGCTGGGCGCCGGTACCGGTATCGTCCACAGCTCGCCAGCCTATGGCCTCGACGACTTCAATATCTACAAGCAATACGGCGGCAGCAACGACGACATCATCGGTCCGGTGCAGAGCAACGGCGTGTACGTCGACTCGCTGGAGTTCTTTGGTGGCCAGTTCGTGTTCAAGGCCACCCAGCCGATCCTCGACAAGCTGACGGAAGTCGGCGCGCTGCTGCACAGCGAAGTCATCACCCACAGCTACATGCACTGCTGGCGCCACAAGACCCCGCTGATCTACCGCGCCACCGCGCAGTGGTTCGTCGGCATGGACAAGCAGCCGGTCACTGGCGACACCCTGCGCCTGCGCGCAGTCAAGGCCATCGAAGAGACCAGATTCGTTCCGGCCTGGGGCCAGGCGCGCCTGCACTCGATGATCGCCAACCGTCCGGACTGGTGCATCTCGCGTCAACGCAACTGGGGCGTGCCGATCCCGTTCTTCCTGCACAAGGCCACCGGTGAGCTGCACCCGCGTACCGTCGAGCTGATGGAGGAAGTGGCGCAGCGCGTCGAGCAGCAAGGCATCGAAGCCTGGTTCAAGCTCGACGCCGCCGAACTGCTGGGCGACGAAGCCAGTCAGTACGACAAGATCAGCGACACCCTCGACGTCTGGTTCGACTCCGGCACCACCCACTGGCACGTGCTGCGCGGCTCGCACCCGATGGGCCATGCCAGCGGCCCGCGCGCCGACCTGTACCTGGAAGGTTCGGACCAGCACCGCGGCTGGTTCCACTCCTCCTTGCTGACCGGCTGCGCCATCGACAACCACGCGCCGTACCGCGAGTTGCTGACCCACGGCTTCACCGTCGACGAGAACGGCCGCAAGATGTCCAAGTCGCTGGGCAACGTCATCGCCCCGCAGAAGGTCAACGACACCCTGGGCGCCGACATCATGCGCCTGTGGGTCTCGGCCACCGACTACTCGGGCGAGATGGCGGTTTCCGAGACCATCCTGCAGCGCAGCGCCGACGCCTACCGGCGCATCCGCAACACCGCGCGCTTCCTGCTCTCCAACCTGAGCGGCTTCAACCCGGCCACCGACCTGCTGGCGCCGCAAGAGATGATCGCCCTCGACCGCTGGGCCGTCGACCGCGCGCTGCTGTTGCAACGCGAGCTCGAGGAGCACTACGGCGAGTACCGCTTCTGGAACGTCTACTCCAAGGTGCACAATTTCTGCGTGCAGGAGCTGGGCGGCTTCTACCTGGACATCATCAAGGACCGCCAGTACACCACCGGTGCCAACAGCACCGCGCGGCGCTCTTGCCAGACCGCGCTTTATCACATCAGCGAAGCGCTGGTGCGCTGGATCGCACCGATCCTGGCGTTCACCGCCGACGAGCTGTGGCAGTACCTGCCGGGCGAGCGCAACGAATCGGTGATGCTCAACACCTGGTATGAAGGCCTCAGTGAGCTGCCGGCCGGCTTCGAACTGGACCGCGGCTACTGGGATCGCGTCATGGCGGTGAAGGTTGCGGTCAACAAGGAACTGGAAAACCTGCGCGCGGCCAAGGCCATCGGCGGCAACCTGCAAGCCGAAGTGACCCTGTACGCCGAAGAGGCCCTGGCAGCCGACCTGGACAAGCTCGGCAACGAACTGCGCTTCGTGCTGATTACCTCCAAGGCGGCCGTTGCACCGCTGCTGCAGGCGCCGCAAGACGCCGTGGTCACCGAGGTCGGCGGGCTCAAGCTCAAGGTGGTCAAGTCCGGCCACGCCAAGTGCGCGCGCTGCTGGCACTTCATCGAAACCGTCGGCAGCGATCCGGAGCATCCGGAGATCTGCGACCGCTGCGTGACCAACATCAGCGGCCCGGGCGAGGTGCGTCACTATGCCTGATGTTGCCGTTCGTACCGGCCGTGGCCAGTTGGCCTGGCTGGTGCTCAGCGTGCTGGTGGTGGTCCTCGACCAGGTCAGCAAGCTGTACTTCGAGAATGCGCTGAACCTCTACCAGCAGATCGTGGTGATTCCCGACCTGTTCAGCTGGACCCTGGCCTACAACACCGGGGCGGCGTTCAGCTTTCTGGCCGACAGCGGCGGCTGGCAGCGCTGGTTCTTCGCCGCCATCGCCGTGGTGGTCAGCGTGGTGCTGATCGTCTGGCTCAAGCGCCTGGGGCGCAGCGACACCTGGCTGGCGGTCGCCCTGGCGTTGATTCTCGGTGGCGCGCTGGGCAACCTGTACGACCGCATGGTGCTCGGCCATGTGATCGACTTCGTGCTGGTGCACTGGCGCAACGTCTGGTATTTCCCGGCGTTCAACCTGGCTGACAGCGCCATTACCGTGGGCGCCGTGATGCTGGCGCTGGACATGCTCAAGGGCAAGAAAGCCCAGGAGGCCGTGCATGACTGAGGCGCGTATTGCTCAGAACACCGAAGTGACCTTGCATTTCGCCCTGCACCTGGAAAACGGCGACACGGTCGACAGCACCTTCGACAAGGCGCCGGCCACCTTCAAGGTCGGCGACGGCAACCTGTTGCCGGGCTTCGAAGCCATGCTGTTCGGCTTCAAGGCCGGCGACCGCAAGACTGTGGTGGTGCCGCCGGAGAACGCTTTCGGCCAACCCAACCCGCAGAACGTGCAAGTGATGCCGCGCTCGCAGTTCACCGGCATGGACCTCTCCGAAGGCCTGCTGGTGATCTTCAACGATGCCGCCAACACCGAGCTGCCGGGCGTGGTCAAAGCCTTCGACGAGAATCAGGTTACGGTGGACTTCAACCATCCACTGGCTGGCAAGACCCTGAACTTCGAAGTGGAAATTATTTCGGTCACGGCTATTCAATAGCCCCGAGGCAAGCATGCAAATCAAACTCGCCAACCCCCGTGGTTTCTGTGCAGGCGTGGACCGGGCGATCGAAATCGTCAACCGCGCCCTGGAAGTCTTCGGCCCGCCGATCTACGTGCGCCACGAAGTGGTGCACAACAAGTTCGTGGTCGAAGACCTGCGCGCGCGCGGGGCCATCTTCGTCGAGGAGCTGGACCAGGTGCCCGATGACGTCATCGTCATCTTCAGCGCCCACGGCGTTTCCCAGGCCGTGCGCCAGGAAGCGGCCGGTCGCGGCCTGAAAGTGTTCGACGCGACCTGCCCGCTGGTGACCAAGGTGCACATCGAGGTGGCGCGCTACAGCCGCGACGGCCGCGAGTGCATCCTCATTGGCCACGCCGGCCACCCGGAAGTCGAAGGCACCATGGGTCAGTACGACGCCAGCAATGGCGGCGCCATCTACCTGGTGGAAGACGAGGCCGACGTTGCCAAGCTGCAGGTGCGCAACCCCGAATCCCTGGCGTTCGTCACTCAGACCACGCTGTCGATGGACGACACCAGTCGCGTGATCGACGCACTGCGCAGCCGTTTCCCGGCCATCGGCGGCCCGCGCAAGGACGACATCTGCTACGCCACGCAGAACCGCCAGGACGCGGTCAAGCAGCTGGCCGACGAGTGTGACGTGGTACTGGTGGTGGGCAGCCCTAACAGCTCCAATTCCAACCGCCTGCGCGAGCTGGCCGAGCGCATGGCCACCCCGGCCTACCTGATCGACGGCGCCGAAGACCTGCAGCAGAGCTGGTTCGACGGTGCCCAGCGCATCGGCATCACCGCCGGCGCCTCGGCACCGGAAGTGCTGGTGCGCGGCGTGATCGAGCAGCTGCACGCCTGGGGCGCTACCGGCGCCGATGAGCTGGCTGGCCGGCCGGAGAACATCACCTTCTCGATGCCCAAGGAACTGCGGGTCAAATCGTTAATTTGACTTCACTCATAATCGAATCGGCCTCTTGGGGGGGCTTTGCCCCATCCCACATCAGCGATAGTCGGTGTGGGAGGGGGCAGAGCCCCCTAGTTTTTCATCGGGCTCGCAGCGCTGTTCGGCCCGTGCACCTGATTCGGTTCTGATCCGCCCACTGTTGGCCATCACCACCCGCCAATGACTCACCGCCGCCCCCTGCTCACAGATATGCAAGGTGCCGTTACCCGGCCCCGTGCCGGTATAGGCCGGCCAACCCTGGGCAATGAACCGCGCGCGAGTCAGCAGACGGGTATTGCCCACCACCGGCACTGCGCCGCTGAGCCGCCGCTCCAGCAGTACCCGATTGTTCGGATCCTCCACCCCCTTGCCGCTGCTGTCGACGATCATCCACCAGCCCAGGCCCCAGTCGTCGTCGATGGCCTGTACCAGCACGTCCTGCTGCTGCAGGATCGCCTGCGCCCGTGCCGAGCGCAGCCCGCTGGCCAATTCGAATGCCACCACCTGACGCTGCTGGTTGACCAGCAACTGCCGGAACCCGGGCGCCGCCAGCTGCACCAGCAGCCCGATCAGGCCGGTAACCAGCAACAGTTGAAGCAAGGTAAAGCCGTCCTGGCGCATACCGTTCGTCCTTGCAAATTTAATGTCACAGCGCCATCTTTGCGCTGGTCTGGACTTAACAACCGTATATCCTGTGGCAGGATTGCCCGGTCAAACCGCCGAGGTATAGTCGCGGTTCCTGGGGGAGGGTTGCAATGCGGTTTCGTGACAAGGGGTTTACGCTGGTGGAGCTGATGGTGACGATCGCAATCGTCGCCATCCTCACCACGATCGCCGTCCCCGCGTTCATCGGCATGATCAACAAGACCACCGCCGACAACGAGAGCAGCGAGTTGTACCGAGCCTTGAATTACGCGCGCCTGGAGTCCATCACCCGTGGCGTTGCCGTGCGCCTGCAACCGGTCGCCAGTGGCGCCTGGAGTGGCATCGTCAACGCGCAGATGGGCCAGACCGCCAGCTTGGCCAGCATCCTGCGGGTGATGCCCGCGCTCAGCGCCAATACCGTGGTGTCGGCCACCTCTTCGGCAGGGGCAGCGGCCTACATTGAGTTCAACAACCTGGGCGCACTCAACTCCCCAGTGGCTTCAGTGACCATCACCTACACCCGTGGCACCCAGGTTCGTACCCTTGGCGTGTGTCTCAACGGCCGGGTCGTGCTGGGGGCCGCATGCGCAAACTGAGGGCGCCCCTGAGGGGCCGGCAGGCCGGCTTCTCGCTGATCGAAGTGCTGATCTCGGTCCTGATTCTTGCAGTCGGGCTGCTGGGCGCCGCGGCCATCCAGCTCAACGCGCTGAAGTTCACCGACAGCTCCAGGATGACCAGCCAGGCCAGCTTTGTCGCCTACGACATGCTCGACCGCATCCGCGCCAACCCCAATGGCAGCTATGTGCTGGCGAACCTGACCAGTGCCCCCAGCGCATCGAACTACACCTCGCCACGGGACCAGGATTTGTACGATTTCGCGCAGAACATTCGCAACTTCGACCCCTTGACCGGTGATGGCTCGATTGCCGTCACCGGTCGCGTGGTGACCATCACGGTCTACTGGAGCGATGCCCGGGCCATGAACAGCACCGATGCCGCTGCTTCCAGGCGGTCCTTCGTGCTCACCAGCCGAGTCGCCATCGATGCGAGCATCCCATGACCCGTAACCGAACGACGCAGTCGGGCTTCAGCCTGATCGAACTGATGGTGGCGCTGTTCCTCGGCCTGATCGTGACCCTGGGCATCCTGCAGGTGTTCATCTCGGCCAAGAGCACCTACACCACCCAGAACGCGGCGGCGGCGATCCAGGAAGACGCCCGGTTCGCCCTGACCAAGATGGTCCAGGAAATCCGCATGGTCGGCATGTTCGGCTGCCTCAACACGGTCACCCCCAACAATGCCGCAGCGGCGACCTTCACCACGGCCCAGGCCCTGCCGATCACCTGGGTCACCAGCTCCACCGCCGGCAACACCTTGAGCCTGATCACCGCCGACGTCGGCAGCATCGGCGGTACCCCGACCTGGACCATCCTGTCCAACTGCACCTCCTCGTCCATCGTCTACCTCGGCGCGCAGGCTGCCGGCGCCGGGCAGACTGCCTTCCCGATCCGCAAGGTGGTCTATACCCTGCTCAACCACCAGATCCTGACCACGGTGGGCACCGCCACCTCGGTGTTGATCGACAACGTGGTCGACTTCACGGTGCTGTTCGGCGTCGCCAGCACCGCCACCGACAAAGTGATCACCAGCTACACCGCCACCCCTGCCAACCCCGCCTTGATCCGCACCCTGCGCCTGACCCTGACGTTGTTCGACCCCAAGGCCAATGCCCGGCAACAGCAATTCAGCGTCGTCGCCGCCGTGCGCAACAGGATGAACTAGCCATGTCTCGTCGGTATTACCGCCAGCCACAACTGTCCTGCCGCCAGCAAAGCGGGTTGGTGCTGGTGGTGGCCCTGATCTTTCTGCTGCTGGTCACCTTGATCGGTGTGTCGTCGATGCAGAATGCGACCATGCAGGAGAAAATGGCCGGCAGCGTGACCCTCAAGAACCTTTCGTTCCAGCTGGCCGAGGCCACGCTGCGGGTGGGTGAAAACGCGGTGGCGTCGAGCACCTACAAGCTGACTCAGTGCAGCGGCGCGGCGGCCTGCCTGCCGCCGCCGGATTCCACGTCCACCACCCTGTCCGCCGGCACCGGCACCAATGGCGTGCTGTGGATCGCCAACAGCACCGGCGACGGCTTCTATGGCGTGCAGAACATCGGCACCACCTCCGACGCGGTCAACGCGCCGGCCAACTGCGCCGCGTCCGCGACCCTGTACCGGATCACCGCGGTGGGCATTTCGGGTATCAGCAGGACTGTGCTGGAGAGTGTTTATGCGAAGTGCACCTGAGTCTGTGCGGATGTGGCTGCGGGCCTGCCTGGTATTGCTGCTGCTGAGCCTCGGCCAGTCGGCGGCGGCCTTCACTCCGGCCGCGTCGCCGCTGCTCAGTGCGGCGGCCGTCACGCCCAACCTGATGCTGCTGGTGGACAACTCCGGGAGCATGAACAGCCTGATCCGCGCCTCGGACTTCGACCAGTCGCTGACCACCTGGCCACAATTGTATGTGTATGGCTGCGGCTACAGCGGCAGGAACTATGTCTGCAACTACAGCACCGCCCTGGACATGACCAGCGAAAACCTGTTCGTCGGCGATTTCTCCCAGGGCGACTGCTCGAACAGCGCCTACAACGCCTTCAAGGTGCAGGGGTCGTCGACGCTGTACTGCCTCAAGCTGCCCGACCCGGTGGGTAACGGCAACACACGCATCTCGGCGCGCTACATCTCCTATCTCATCTCCAAGATGAGCGGCACCACCAAGGATTACACCGACGGCAGCATCCCCAACGACTACCGCATCAATGTGGCGCGCAACGCGGCGACGGCGATCGTCAACGCCAACCGCTCGCTGCGTATCGGCCTGGCCTCGTACAACGCACCGCGCGGCGGCGACTCGGGGCCTGGGGGCAACATCACCCGGGTGGTGTCCGACCTGCAGGCCACCAGCAGCACCACCTCTGCCCAAGCCACCACCAACTACAACAACCTGTTGACCTCCATCGCCGGGCTTGGCGCCACGTCCAACACGCCGCTGGCCGAAACCTACTACGAGGTCACGCGCTACATGCGCGGCCTGTACCCCTACTATTACTACAACCCCGGCATCAGCGGGGTGCGCTACACCAGCCCGATCCAGTACCGCTGCCAGAAGAACTACGGCGTGGTGATCACCGACGGCCTGCCCACCTACGACCGGTCGTTCCCGAGCTCCACGAGCGACAGCAACACCGGTGACCCGGCCCTGGCCGTGGCCGGTGCCGGCACGCTGCCCAACTGGGATGGCAACAGCGCCAACGACGGCGATGATCTCAATGGTGACGGCGAGGGCGACACGCTGTACCTCGACGACATCGCCAAGTTCGCCTACGACATCGACATGCGCACCGGCCTCAGCGACCTGGCGAACAAGAGCTGGGACGCCGCCGACTTCCCCAAACAGAACATGCTGACCTACACGGTAGGCTTCACCACCACCCAGCAGATGCTGTCCGACGCCGCCAGCTACGGCCACGGCGCCTATTACCAGGCCAGCGACGCGGCGACCCTGGCTGCCGCCCTGAACTCGGCCCTGAGCAGCATCAGTTCCAAGGCTGGCTCCGGTGGCGCCGGCTCGTCCAGCGCCTCGACCCTGTCCAGCGGCACCGCCTACTACCAGACCCTGTACGACCCTACCGACTGGCGCGGCATCATCCGCTCCTACCCGTACAACAGCGACGGTACCGTCGCCACCACCCTGAACTGGACCACCGACACCACCATAGTGCCGGCCTCCACGGCGCCGCTGTTCCAGTCCTGGAATGGCACCACGGCGATCAACCTGGTGTACGGCAACTTCACCGCCGCCCAGCAGGCCACCCTCAGTGCCAACCTGCCCACCGGCATCACCGGCACCGACCTGGTCAACTGGGCCAAGGGCGTCAACAAGACCGGCCTGCGCACCCGCACCGTGCTGCTCGGCGATATCATCAATTCGCCGCTGACCTATGCCTCGCCCACGGCGCAGACCGCCTCCAACACGGCCACCGACACCAGCTACACCACCTACCTCGCCACCAAGGCAGCGGCCATGAACGCCAGCCTGGTCGTCAACGCCAACGACGGCTTCACCGACGTGATCAACCCGGCCAACGGCGCGCGGATCTTCGCCTACCTGCCGTCGAGCACCCTGGCGTCGCTCTACACCGTGGCCAGCACGTCCTACGTGAATGGCACCGCGCACACCTTCCTCAACGACGGCCAGACCACGGTCGCCGACGTGCAGATCAATGGCAACTGGTCGACCGTGGCCTTCAACGGCACCGGCGCGGGGGGCAAGACCTTCTCGGCGATCCAGCTGTTCAACGGCACCAACACCCTCGGCGCGCTGTGGGAAATCAGCGCGCCGGCCACCGCCAGCACCAGCAACCCGTTGAACGACCTGGGTTACGCCTACGCCAAGCCGCAGATCGCCCGGCTGCCCGATGGCCGCTGGGCCGCCTTCATCGCCAATGGCTATGGCAGCAATTCGGGCGTGGCGGCGCTGTACGTGATCAATGTGGCCGACGGCTCGCTGATCACCAAGCTGGTGGTCGACAGCACCGAGACCACCAATGGCCTGTCGTCGGTGGCACTCAAGCTCGACGCCACCAGCACCGTGCAGGCGGCCTACGCGGGCGACCTCAAGGGCCGCATGTGGAAGTTCGACCTCAGCAGCACCTCGATCAGTGCCTGGGGCCTGGCGTTCTCCGGCAAGCCGCTGTTCACCGCGCCCGGCGGCGCCAACCAGCCGATCACCGCGCCGCCGCTGCTGGTCAACAACAACAGCAGCGGGCGCATGGTCTATTTCGGTACCGGCAAGTTCAACGAAACCACCGACAAGACCACCACCTACACCCAGGCCTTCTATGCGGTGTGGGACAAGGACGGCGGCGCCGGCAACTACAGCGTCGCCAACCTGGCAGCGCAGTCGATTACCGGCACCTTCACCGGCACCGGTGGCACCTACATGACCACCAGCGGCAATACGGTGGACTACACCAGCCAGTACGGCTGGTACCTGCCGCTCAGCTACAACAGCACGCTGGTCGGCGAGCGGGTGATCTACCAGGCCTACTACACCCTGGGTCGGATCCTGTTCACCACGGCCGGTGTCGACACCACCGACCCCTGTTCCAGCCAGGGCTTCGGCCGCCTGGTGGTGCTCGACGCACTGGCCGGCGGCATGCTCACCACCGCCGTGCTGGACACCAACGGTGACAAGGTGGTGAACGCCTCGGATACCGCTTCCAGCGGCAAGATCTATTCTTCCGGTATCCCGACCCTGACAGCGGTGGTGTCCATCGCCGGGAGTTCGACCACGGCCGATGCCATCAGCCTGACGGCCGGCCTTTCGGACGGTACTATCGACAACCAGATCATGAAGGGCGGCGGTGCCGGCGGCCGCATCCTGTGGCGACAAATACAGTGACGAGAGCGAATATGCGTACTTCGAGCAAAGGTTTCACCCTGATCGAGTTGATGATCGTGGTGGCGATCATCGGCGTTCTTGCGGCCATCGCCTATCCCAGTTACGTGAACCACGTGAAAACCACCCGCCGCGCGGAAATCGTCGTGCTGCTGACCCAGGCCGCGCAGTCACTGGAGCGGCAGTATTCGAAGTCCGGCAACTACGCCGACACCTCGACCGCCGACCCGGTGGGCAACAGCTACTACACGATCATCTCCACCCGCACCGCGTCGGCCTTTACCCTGACCGCCACGCCGATCGCCGGCACCATCATGGCCGGTGACACCTGCGGCAACTTCATCCTGACCAACACCGGCGCGCGCAGCAACTCCGGTTCTGCCTCGACCCTGACCTGCTGGGGCCGTTGAGCCCCAGGTTTTTACCCGGAACCCCCATGCCCACCCAAGCCCATATAATAATCGTCGGCGGCGGCGTCATCGGCCTGCTGACCGCACTCAATCTGGCTTCGCAAACGACCCAGCCCACCCGGGTCACCCTCATCGACCGCAACGCCATGGGCCAGGAGTCTTCCTGGGCCGGTGGCGGTATCGTTTCACCGCTCTACCCCTGGCGCTACAGCCCGGCGGTGACGGCCCTGGCGCATTGGTCGCAGGATTTCTATCCACAGTTCGCCGCGCAACTGCTGGCCCAGACCGGCATCGACCCCGAGGTGCATACCACCGGGCTGTACTGGCTGGACCTGGACGATGAAGCCCAGGCGCTGGCCTGGGCACAGCGCGAACGCCGGCCGATGACTGCGGTGGACATCTCGGCCACCTACGACGCCGTGCCGGCGCTGGGGCCGGGCTATCGCCGGGCCATCCATATGGCCGACGTCGCCAACGTGCGCAACCCGCGTCTGGTCAAGTCGCTGAAAGCTGCGTTGCAGGCCCTGCCCAATGTGCAACTGGAAGAACAGTGCGAGGTGCTCGGCTTCGTGCGCGACGGCCAGCGGATTCACGGGGTGCGCACCCACGGGGGGGAAATCCTCGGTGACCGTGTGGTGCTGACCGCCGGTGCGTGGAGCGGCGAGTTGCTGGAAAGCCTGGGTATCGGCCTGCCGGTGGAGCCGGTCAAGGGGCAGATGATTCTGTACCAGTGCGCGGCGGATTTCCTGCCCTGCATGGTGCTGGCCAAGGGGCGCTATGCCATCCCGCGGCGTGACGGGCATATTCTGGTGGGCAGCACCCTGGAGCACGAGGGGTTCGACAAGACGCCGACCTTGAATGCCCTGGAGAGCCTGAAGATTTCCGCTGCCGAGCTGCTGCCGGGCCTGGCCGGGGCGACCCCTGTGCGGCACTGGGCCGGGCTGCGGCCTGGCTCGCCGGAGGGGATTCCGTTCATCGGGCCGGTGACGGCGTTCGACGGGCTGTGGCTCAACTGCGGGCATTACCGCAACGGGCTGGTGCTGGCGCCGGCTTCGTGTCAGTTGTTTGCCGACCTCATGCTGGGCCGGGCGCCGATCATCGATCCAGCGCCTTATGCGCCGGATGTGCGGTTGGGACTGGGCAACGCGTAACGCTCAATCCAGGCCGAGCTTCTTCAATCGATAGCGCATCGAGCGAAACGACAGGCTCAAACGCTGCGCCGCCGCCGTACGGTTCCAGCGAGTCTCTTCCAGGGCCTGGAGGATCAGCTTGCGCTCGATGCTCTCCAGGTAGTCCTCGAGGTTGTCGATCTGGGCGAAGTCCGGCTCGCCCGCTTCGCCGCTGGGGGTCGACTCGGTCAGGCGCAGGTCGCTGGCTTCGATGCGGTCGTCCTCGCACAGGGTGTAGGCCCGCTCCAGCATGTTTTCCAGCTCGCGCACGTTGCCCGGGAAGCGGTAGCCCTTGAGGGTGGCCAGCGCTTCGTCACTCAGCTGCGCCGGCGGCAGGCCGCTGCCCTGGGCCAGGCGTTGCAGCACGCGGTTGGCCAGCAATTCGACGTCTTCGCGGCGCTCGCGCAGTGATGGCACGCGCAGCTCGATGACGTTGAGGCGGTAGTAGAGGTCCTGGCGGAAACGGCCGGCGGCCACCTCGGCGGCGAGGTCCTTATGGGTGGCGCAGAGGATGCGCACGTCCACCACCACCTCCGCCTGGCCGCCGACCGCGCGCACGGCCTTCTCCTGGATCACCCGCAGCAGCTTGACCTGCATGGCCAACGGCAGGTCGGCCACTTCGTCGAGAAACAGCGTGCCGCCGTTGGCGGCCTGGAACAGCCCCGGCTTGTCTTCGGTGGCGCCCGTGAAGCTGCCCTTGCGGTGGCCGAAGAATTCGCTCTCCATCAGCTCCGAAGGAATCGCGCCACAGTTGACCGGCACGAAGGGCAGGGCGCTGCGCGGGCCCTGTTCGTGGATCAGGCGCGCCACCAGCTCCTTGCCGCTGCCCGACTCGCCGCTGATGTACACCGGCGCCTGGCTGCGGGCCAGGCGCAGGATCTGCTTGCGCAGGGCCAGCATGGGCGGCGAGTCACCCAGCAGGCGCTCGTCGATCAACGGCTCACCGGTTGGCGCCGCCGCCTGCAGGCGCAGCGCGCTGCCCACCAGTTCGCGCAGGCGCGCCAGATCCACCGGCTTGGTCAGGAAGTCGAACGCTCCGGCCTTGAGCGCGGTGACGGCGGTGTCGAGGCTGCCGTAGGCAGTGATCATCGCCACCGGCACGTTGGGGTGGCGCTGCTGTATATGCTGCACCAGCTCCATGCCGGTGCCGTCGGGCAGGCGCATGTCGGTCAGGCACAGGTCGAAAGGCTCCTTGGCCAGCCAGTCGCGGGCTTCCTTGCAGTTGCGCGCGCTACGGGTCTCCAGCTTCATGCGGCCGAGGGTGATTTCCAGCAGTTCGCGGATGTCCGGTTCGTCATCGACGATGAGGATTTTTTGCCGTTGGCTCATGGTCAGCTCAGTCTGCGCGGGTGGGCGAAGGTGATGCGCATGCAACTGCCGCCGTTTTCACGGGGGCGGTAGTCCAGGTGGGCCTGGTTGCTTTCGCACAGCTCGCGGGAGATATACAGGCCCAGGCCTGTGCCCTTGGTTTCGGTGGTGAAGAACGGTTCGAAGATGTGTTGCAACTGGTCGGCAGGAAAGCCCGGGCCGTCGTCCAGCACTTCCAGGATCGGCAGGCCGTTGCCCGGCTCGACGAACAGGTTCAGCCAGACCTGGGCCTGGCCGTTGCGCTGGCCGCTGTAGCGCAGGCCGTTCTGTACCAGGTTGTCCAGCACCTGAGTCAGGTGATGAGGGTCCATGCGGGTTTCCAGCGGGCCGTCGGTGACGTACATGTGCAATTGTTGCCGACCTTGCGCGCTGGCGCGGAAGTCGCCGACGAAGCGCTCCAGCCACTGGGCCAGGTCGAGCATCTCCGGCTCGGCCGGACGCCGTCGCGAGAGTTGCAGCACGTTCTCGATGATCAGGTTCATGCGCTTGCATTGGTCCTGGATGATCTGGTTGAGGCGTCGGTCCGGCTCGGTCAGTTCCTCGGACTCGTGCAGCAATTGCCCGGCATGGCTGATGGCGCCGAGTGGGTTGCGAATCTCGTGGGCGATACTGGCGGTCAGCCGGCCCAGCGCGGCCAGCTTGAGCTGCTGGGCCTGCTGGGCGATCTGCGAGAGGTCTTCGAGAAAGATCAGCGTCTGGGTCTGTTCGCGCACCCGCAGGGCGATGAAGCTGACCTGCACGGCCGGGCCGGTGGGCTTGAGCTTGATGCTTTGCAGGCGCAGGGTCGGGTTGGTCTGCCACTGGTGCAGGCGCTCGATCAGCTGCGGCGAGTATTCGGCGATCAACTGTCCGACCAGCTCGTCGTTGCCGATCAATCCGGCGGCGCCCTGGTTGGCCATCTGCACGCGCAACTCGCCGTCGAGGACCATGATGCCGGTGCGCATGCGCTGCAGGATCAGCGCGTTGAGCTCCTCAAGGTTGGTGACGTCGTGGGCCCTTTGCTCGGCCAGGGTCTCACTGGTGACCAGCAGGCGGGTCAGGGCCTGGACCATGAACGACACGGCAAAGCACAGCACCCCCAGGGTGCCGGCCTGCACGTAGTCGCCGATCGGCGTGGGGCGCAGGTAGTTGAGGTAGAAGCTCAGGTAGATGATGGCGATGGTCGCTACCGCAGCCACCAGCAGGCCGATGCGCCCGCGCAGCAGCACATTGCTCATGGCCACCGAAGCCACCATCAGGTTGCCGATGCCGCTGGGCGTGCCGCCGCCGGCATAGAACAGCCCGGCCAGCAGCAGGATGTCGGCCAGCGCCAGGCCGAACACCTGGGCCGGGCGGCGCACGCTGCCCAGTACCACCACCAGGATGTTGAGGATCAGGTAGGTCCAGCTGCCGGCGCGGAACAGCTCGCCGTTGGCGATATCCAGCAGCTTGTTGTCCATTTCGCTGGAAATCAGCAGCACCAGGGCGATGCCGATGGTCAGGCGGTAGAGGTGGTAAAGGCGCAGCATTCGCCGGGTTTGCGCGGCCCCCGGGCCGAACAGGTCAGCGACCACCGGCGGTGGGGCCCTGTTGCAGGTGGGCCTGGCTGCAATACCAGAGGTCGCCTTGGCGCAGCGCGCTGTTGTCGGGCACGTGCACGCCGCAGTGGGCGCAGCGGACCATCGGCAGGGCGTTTTCCGGCCTGCGGGCAGGGGTGCTCACAGCGGGTGCCTTGAATTTGCGCCAGGCCCACACGGCAACAAAAATCACAACGACCCAGAACAGTAGGCGAATCATGGTTACCCGCTTCGGTAGAAAGGATGAGGCAGTGTAGGAGGGGGCTAGGCGGGGAGCAAGAGGGATTGGCGGGCTGCCGGGGATCTCGGCATGATTCACTATCGGCCGCGAGGGCGGCCAGTCGCCGCCCTGCTCAACATCAGGCCTTGCGTATCAACCAAACAGGCCAAACGTCATGTAGCTCAGCCACGAACGACCTTTCTTCTGGTTGTCCGGGTTGTCCACTGGCTTGTCGTTGGTACCGCCGTCATCTGGTGGCAGCAATTCTTTCGGGATGTTGTCCTTGGCATCCTGGTACTGCTTCTGGATGTCCTGGTTGGCGCGGGTTTCGCCCGGCGGCAGCGGATCCTTGGATTCGATCAGGCCCAGGGTGGCGCGTGTCAGCCAGCCACGGTTGTCGGCTTCCTGCTGCTGCGGCACGAACTGGCCATCCTTCAGGCTCGGGTGGTTCGGATAGTTGAGCTTGAGGGTTTCCAGGCTGGTGGCTGCCAGGTCGTCCAGGTGCAGACGCTGATAGGACTCGACCATCACCGCCAGGCCGTCGCCGACCGATGGGGTTTCCTGGAAGTTTTCCACCACGTAGCGGCCACGGTTGGCGGCGGCGACGTAGGCCTGGCGGGTCAGGTAGTAGTCGGCCACGTGGATTTCATAGGAGGCCAGCAGGTTGCGCAGGTAGATCATGCGCTGCTTGGCGTCCGGCGCGTAGCGGCTGTTGGGGTAGCGGCTGGTCAGCTGGGCGAACTCGTTGTACGAGTCGCGGGCAGCGCCCGGGTCGCGACGGGTCATGTCCAGCGGCACGAAGCGCGCCACCAGGCCACGGTCCTGGTCGAACGAGGTCAGGCCCTTGAGGTAGTAGGCGTAGTCGACGTTGGGATGCTGGGGGTGCAGGCGGATAAAGCGCTCGGCAGCGGATTTCGCGGCCTCGGGCTCGGAGTCCTTGTAGTTGGCGTAGATCAGCTCCAGCTGCGCTTGGTCGGCGTAGCGGCCGAAGGGGTAGCGCGAGTCCAGAGCCTTGAGCTTGGCCACGGCGATACCGTAGTTGTGGTTGTCCAGGTCGGCCTGCGCCTGCTGGTACAGCTCGACTTCGCTGAGGTTCTCGTCGACTTTTTCTTTGTTCGACGAACAGGCCGCGGTGAGTCCGAGGATGGCGATCAGCAGCAGGTGTTTCACTTGCATGGCGGCTTGCGTCCCTATAACGGCCGCTGTCTCGGGCGTGGCCGTCCTGTTATGATGAGCACCCCGTGGAACCCTCGGGGCAAAAGACGCCGTATTTAACCACAAGCGTGCAGCTGAAACCAAAGGCTGTGCCGTTGCCTAGTCCGAGTATGTCCGAGATCATCCAACTTCGCGCCGAGGTGCCGTCCGATATGGGCGGTCAACGCCTCGATCAGGTCGCCGCCCTATTGTTCGCCGAGCACTCTCGCTCGCGCCTTTCCGCCTGGATCAAGGAGGGCCTCCTGACCGTGGACGGCGGCGTGCTGCGTCCGCGCGACATTGTCCATGGCGGCGCCGTGCTCGAGCTCAAGGCCGAGCAGGAAGCGCAGGGCGAGTGGATCGCCCAGGACATCGCCCTGGACATCATCTATGAAGACGAGCAGATTCTGGTCATCAACAAGCCTGCGGGCCTGGTGGTGCACCCGGCTGCCGGCCACGCCGACGGCACGCTGCTCAACGCCTTGCTGCACCATGTGCCGGACATCATCAACGTGCCGCGCGCCGGCATCGTCCATCGCCTGGACAAGGACACCACCGGTCTGATGGTGGTGGCCAAGACCATCCAGGCGCAGACGCGCCTGGTCGAGCAGCTGCAGAGCCGCTCGGTCAGCCGCATCTATGAATGCATCGTCATCGGCGTGGTCACCGCCGGCGGCAAGATCAACGCGCCGATCGGCCGCCACGGCCAGCAGCGCCAGCGCATGGCGGTCATGGAAGGTGGCAAGCCTGCCGTCAGCCACTACCGCGTGCTGGAGCGCTTCCGTTCGCACACCCATGTGCGCGTCAAGCTGGAAACCGGGCGTACCCACCAGATCCGCGTGCACATGTCGCACATCAACTTTCCGTTGGTCGGTGACCAGGCCTACGGCGGGCGCTTCCGCATTCCGCCGGCCGCCAACCCGACCATGGTCGAGGCACTCAAGACCTTCCCGCGCCAGGCCCTGCATGCGCGGTTCCTGGAGTTGGACCATCCGACGACCGGTGAGCGCATGGGTTGGGAAACGCCGCTGCCCGACGATTTCGTCTGGCTGCTGTCGCTGCTCAAGCAGGACCGCGAGGCGTTCGTCGGCTGATGCAATTGTCGTCGACCTTGCTCATCCCCGACTGGCCGGCCCCGGCCAACGTCAAGGCCTGCGTGACCACGCGGGCCGGGGGTGTGAGCGTCGGCGCCCATGCCGGGCTCAACCTCGGTGACCACGTGGGTGACGACCGCCAGGCCGTTGCCGAAAACCGTCGCCGGCTGTGCGCCGCCATCCAGGCGCAACCGGCCTGGCTCAGCCAGGTGCATGGGGTCAACGTAGTGCCGGCGGACCCGACCCAAGTGGTCGAGGCCGACGGCTGCTGGACAACCACGCCGGGCATCGCCTGTACGGCGATGACCGCCGACTGCCTGCCTGCACTGTTCTGCGACCGCGCCGGCCGGCGCGTGGCGGCCGCCCATGCCGGCTGGCGCGGCTTGGCCAACGGCGTGCTGGAGGCCACGGTGCAGGCCATGGCTGTCGCGCCCGAGGAAATTCTGGTGTGGCTCGGTCCGGCCATCGGCCCGCGCAACTTCGAGGTGGGAAGCGAGGTGCGGGCGACTTTCGTCGCACACCATCCACAAGCCGAGTCGGCATTCAGTGCGGGCGAACAGCCGGGCAAATACATCGCCGACATCTATGCCCTGGCGCGAATTCGCCTGGCGGCGGTCGGTGTGACGGCGGTCTATGGTGGCGGGTTGTGCACCATCGAGGATGAGCGGTTCTTCTCCTATCGGCGCGAGAATCCCACCGGACGATTCGCTTCGTTGGTCTGGCTATTACCCTGAATCTTGCCGAGGGCTGACGTGGAAGGGGGCAAAGCCCCCGAGAGGCCGCGTGGGCAGTTTGATCTTGAGTCTGGCTGGCGAAATGCGTCGCGCCTCTCGCCAGCTTCGCCGGCTCCTACATTGATCGCGGCGCACCGCCTTGACGTGGAAGGGGGCAAAGCCCCCGAGAGGCCGCAAGGGCGGTTTGATCTTGAGCCTGGCTGGTGAAATGCGTCGGCTCCTACATTGATCGCGGCGCACCGCCTTGACGTGGGAGGGGGCAAAGCCCCCGAGAGGCCGCAAGGGCGGTTTGATCTTGAGCCTGGCTGGCGAAATGCATCGGCTCCTACATTGATCGCGGCGCACCGCTTTGATGTGGGAGGGGGCAAAGCCCCCGAGAGGCCGCAAGGCCGGTTTGATCCAGCATCCGGATCGAGAGCTCGCGGGCGTTGCCCACTCCCACATCCGCTTTCGCCAGCCGAGGCAAAGCTGGCACTTTGCCTCGCTTGAATCTTCGCTTTATCCCCCCATCTATAAGCCATCTCTGGCAGGTTTTCTTCATCAAGGTGTGTTCATCGCTCCGGCCTGCCCATCAGGAAGGTGACTCATGCGTATAGACCGTTTGACCAGCAAACTGCAGTTGGCTTTATCCGATTCTCAATCCCTGGCCGTGGGCATGGACCATCCGGCCATCGAACCCGTGCACCTGGCGCAGGCGCTGCTCGACCAGCAGGGCGGCTCGGTCAAGCCGCTGCTCATGCAGGTGGGCTTCGACGTCAACAACCTGCGCAAGGAGTTGAGCAAAGAGCTCGACGCCCTGCCGAAGATCCAGAACCCCACCGGCGACGTCAACATGTCCCAGGACCTGGCGCGCCTGCTCAACCAGGCCGACCGCCTGGCCCAGCAGAAGGGCGACCAGTTCATCTCCAGCGAGCTGGTGCTGCTGGCGGCGCTGGACGAGAACAGCAAGCTGGGCAAGCTGCTGCTCGGCCATGGCGTCAGCAAGAAGGCCCTGGAAAACGCCATCAACAACCTGCGCGGTGGCGAGGCGGTCAACGACTCCAATCATGAAGAGTCGCGCAAGGCCCTGGAGAAATACACCGTCGACCTGACCAAGCGCGCCGAGGAAGGCAAGCTCGACCCGGTGATCGGCCGCGACGACGAAATTCGCCGGACCATCCAGGTGCTGCAACGGCGCACCAAGAACAATCCGGTACTGATCGGCGAACCTGGCGTGGGCAAGACCGCCATCGCCGAAGGCCTGGCCCAGCGCATCATCAATGGCGAAGTGCCGGACGGCCTGCGCGGCAAGCGCCTGCTGTCGCTGGACATGGGCGCACTGATCGCCGGGGCGAAGTTTCGCGGCGAGTTCGAGGAGCGTCTGAAGGCCCTGCTCAATGAGCTGTCCAAGCAGGAAGGGCAGATCATCCTGTTCATCGACGAACTGCACACCATGGTCGGCGCCGGCAAGGGCGAAGGTTCGATGGACGCTGGCAACATGCTCAAGCCGGCCCTGGCCCGCGGCGAGCTGCATTGCGTCGGCGCCACCACGCTGAACGAATACCGCCAGTACATCGAGAAGGATGCGGCGCTGGAGCGGCGCTTCCAGAAAGTGCTGGTGGAGGAGCCGAGCGAGGAAGACACCATCGCCATCCTGCGCGGCCTCAAGGAACGCTATGAGGTGCACCACAAGGTGGCCATTACCGACGGCGCAATCATCGCCGCCGCCAAGCTCAGCCATCGCTACATCACCGACCGGCAACTGCCGGACAAGGCCATCGACCTGATCGACGAAGCGGCCAGCCGTATCCGCATGGAAATCGACTCCAAGCCCGAAGTGCTCGATCGTCTGGAACGGCGCCTGATTCAACTGAAGGTGGAATCCCAGGCGCTGAAGAAGGAAGACGATGAAGCGGCGATGAAACGCCTGGAAAAACTCCAGGAAGAAATCGCCCGGCTGGAGCGCGAGTACTCCGACCTGGAAGAAATCTGGACCTCGGAAAAAGCCGAAGTGCAGGGCTCGGCGCAGATCCAGCAGAAGATCGAGCAATCGCGCCAGGAGCTGGAAGCGGCCCGCCGGCGTGGCGACCTCAGCCGCATGGCCGAGCTGCAGTACGGGGTGATCCCGGACCTGGAGCGCAGCCTGCAGATGGTCGACCAGCACGGCAAGACCGAAAACCAGTTGCTGCGCAGCAAGGTCACCGAGGAAGAAATCGCCGAGGTGGTGTCCAAGTGGACCGGCATCCCCGTGTCGAAGATGCTCGAAGGCGAGCGCGACAAGCTGCTGAAGATGGAAAGCCTGCTGCACCAGCGCGTGATCGGCCAGAACGAGGCGGTTATCGCTGTAGCCAACGCTGTTCGGCGTTCCCGTGCCGGCCTGTCGGACCCGAACCGGCCCAGCGGCTCGTTCATGTTCCTCGGCCCGACCGGGGTCGGCAAGACCGAGCTGTGCAAGGCCCTGGCCGAATTCCTGTTCGACACCGAAGAGGCCATGGTGCGCATCGACATGTCCGAGTTCATGGAGAAACATTCCGTGGCGCGGCTGATCGGTGCCCCACCGGGTTATGTCGGTTATGAAGAAGGCGGTTACCTGACCGAGGCGGTACGCCGCAAGCCTTACTCCGTGGTGCTGCTCGACGAGGTGGAGAAGGCTCACCCGGATGTGTTCAACGTGCTGCTGCAGGTGCTCGAAGACGGCCGCCTGACCGACAGCCACGGGCGTACGGTGGACTTTCGCAACACAGTGATCGTGATGACCTCCAACCTGGGCTCGGCACGCATCCAGGAGCTGGCAGGCGATCGCGAAGCGCAGCGCGCGGCGGTGATGGACGCAGTGGGTTCGCACTTCCGGCCGGAATTCGTCAACCGTATCGACGAGGTGGTGATCTTCGAGCCGCTGGCCCGTGATCAGATTGCTGGCATCACCCAGATCCAGCTGGGCCGCCTGCGCAGCCGCCTGACCGAGCGCGAGCTGAACCTGGTGCTCAGCGACGAGGCCATGGACAAGTTGATCGCCGTCGGCTACGACCCAGTGTACGGCGCCCGGCCGCTCAAGCGCGCCATCCAGCGCTGGATCGAGAACCCGCTGGCGCAGTTGATCCTGTCGGGCAGGTTCATGCCGGGCAGTACGGTGACCGGTTCGGTCGAGGGTGACGAGATTACGTTTTTCTGATGGTTGCACCTTCAACCGGCCTGGCGGCCTCTCGGGGTCTGCGCCCCCTGCCACGACCCCATGTGGGAGGAGGCGAAGCCCCCGAGAGACCGCCAGGCCGGTTTGCCGTTGTGAAACACCCGCTTGCATTTCCATCCGTCTGCTTGTAAAGTGCGCCCCGCTGTCAGTCACCCACGGAATGCCACGTTTCATCGGCAAACTGAAAAAAAGTTGCAAATCAGTGTCTTGAAAGCAATTTAAGGGTTGACAGAGGTTGCGAAGATTGTAGAATAGCGCGCCTCAGAGGCACTAACGCAGCGATGCGGGAAGGCTGAAGAAAGCAGCAAATGCGGTAAATGAAATAGCAGCACCGAAATAGCAGCACCTGAAATAGATAGTTCCGTGATAGCTCAGTCGGTAGAGCAAATGACTGTTAATCATTGGGTCCCAGGTTCGAGTCCTGGTCACGGAGCCACTTTTCAAATCGGGGTATAGCGCAGTCCGGTAGCGCGCCTGCTTTGGGAGCAGGATGTCAGGAGTTCGAATCCCCTTACCCCGACCATTTTTGGGTCGTTAGCTCAGTTGGTAGAGCAGTTGGCTTTTAACCAATTGGTCGTAGGTTCGAGTCCCACACGACCCACCATTTTTGATTTCGGTTCGCCGGGTCAGATCTTAAAGAAGTCCCGCCGATTAACACCGGCAGGCATCAGAAAAGGCGCCTCTCGGGGTGCCTTTTTTGTACCGGGGTATAGCGCAGTCCGGTAGCGCGCCTGCTTTGGGAGCAGGATGTCAGGAGTTCGAATCCCCTTACCCCGACCATATCGATAAAAAAAGCGCCTTGCGAAAGGCGCTTTTTTTTTGCCCGCGATATCTCAGCCCTCGCGATAGGCGCCGTTGACGGCCATGCGGCTGCCCAGTCGATAGCGCGACGACGGGTGCACCAGGCGTACGTAGGTCACCACCTTGTTATCGTTCCAGGTGCGGCGCATCAGCACCAGGCAGGGCTCGTTGACCTCGATGCGCAGCAGGCGCCCTTCCTCGACGCTGGGGTGGCCGGCTTCGACGATGTGCTCGATCTCGTCCGGGCGAATGGCCTGCAGCAGGTAGCGCGACGGTTGCAGCTGCTCGCCGAAGGCCTGTTGAACGAATTCCGGCACCAGCTCCGGGTTCACGTAGCGGTCTTCCAGCTGCACCGGCACGCCTTCCTCCAGGTGCACGCAGACCAGGTGGTACACCGAGGCGCCGGTGGGCAGCGCCAGCGAGGCGGCCACGCTCATCGAGGCGGCTTCGCGGCTCAGGCGCAGGACCTCGCAGGCATAGCGATGGCCGCGGGCGATGATCTCGTCGGCGATGTTGGTGATGCGCAGCAGGTTGGACTGCGGCCGGCCTTCGGCGACGAAGGTGCCGACCCCGGACACCCGCTGCAGGTGGCCTTCCTCGGTCAGCTCGCGCAGCGCGCGGTTGATGGTCATGCGCGACATGCCCAGCTCGACCACCAGGCGGTTTTCCGAAGGGATCAGGTCGCCGGGTTTCCACACCCCGGCGCGCAGCTGCGCCTGCACGAAGTCCTTGGCGCGCTGGTACAAGGCCTGTGGCTGGTTTTTCATCACTGGCATGGGCGGCATCCTGCGGGAGGGTTGATCAGTGTCTGGGCGTTCAAACCGGCGTCTCTTCCTTGCTGTCCTGCCAGAAGGCGTTGCGGTCCAGGTAGTTCTGCAGAAACTGCTGCAGGCGCGGGTGCTCGTTGTTGTGAAAGATCTGCTGCGGCGTGCCCTTGGCGACGATTTCGCCGTGGTCGAGAAACACCACCGAGTCGGCGACCTGGGCGGCGAAGCCCATCTCGTGGGTGACCACCACCATGGTCATGCCTTCTTTGGCCAGGGCCTTCATCACCTGCAATACCTCGCCCACCAGCTCGGGGTCCAGCGCCGAGGTAGGCTCGTCGAACAGCATGATGTGCGGCTCCATGGCCAGCGCCCGGGCGATCGCCACGCGCTGCTGCTGGCCGCCGGACAGCTGCGAAGGGTAGGCGTCGGCCTTGTGGCCGAGGCCGACCTTGCTCAACATGGCCATGGCACGCTCGCGGGCGACCTTGGCCGGCAGCTTGCGCACCCGCAGCAGCGCCTCGCTAACGTTGCCAAGGGCGGTCATGTGCGGCCACAGGTTGAATTGCTGGAAGACCATGCCGATATTGCTGCGCACCTGGTTGATCCGCGCCTGTGCCGCGCGCTTGCGCGGCCGGTCGCCCTGCAGGGTTTCCGGCACCCAGCCCAACAGTTGGCCTTCGACGAGGATCTCGCCCTCGTCATACTCCTCGAGAAAGGCCATGCTGCGCAGCAAGGTGCTCTTGCCCGAGCCCGAGGGGCCGATCAGGCACACCACCTGCGAGCGCGCAACTTCCAGGTCGATGCCTTTGAGCACCCGCAACGGGCCGAAGCTTTTGCCGACTTTCTTCAGGTTTAGCATGGGGTCATCTCGGTTGGCGTTGCAGGTAACGGCCAGCGCGGGCCTCGAGGAACATGCCCAGCCGCGAACTGGCCTCGACCAGCAGCAGGTAGCCGATGCACAGCACCAGCAGGGTTTCGACGAAGGCGAAGGTCTCCGAGCCGATGCCGGTGAGCACCATGGTCAGCTCGGGAATGGTGATGATCGACAGCACGGCAGTCTCCTTGCACATCACCGTCACCAGGTTGACCATGGCCGGCAGGATGATCACCAGCATCTGCGGCAGCTGGATACGCCGGATCGCCTGCCAGCGGCTCACGCCCAGGCAGTCGGCGGCCTCCAACTGGCCGCGCGGCACCGACTCGAAGCCGGCGCGAAACACTTCGGCGAAATACACGCTGGCATAGATGCCCAGGCCGATCACCCCGGCCGGTACCGGGTCCAGGCTCAGGCCGAAGGCCGGGCCGCCGTAGTACACCAGAAACAGCTGCACCAGAAACGGCGTGCTGCGAATGATCTCGATGAACGCCCGCAGGGGCGCGCGCAGCAGCAGGTTGCCGAACAACTGGGCGACCGCGATCAGCAGGCCCAGGACCAGGCCCAGCACCACGCCGCCAGTCCAGGTGCCGAGGGTGACCAGAAACCCCGAGCCGATGGCGCCGAGGTGGTCGGTAATCACATGAGGGTCGAAGATCATGCCGCCATCCTCTTCATGCGCCGCTCCAGCCTGCCGCCACACCAGCCCAGCGGGATGTTGATCAGGCAGTAGAACGCCGCCAGCAGCAGGTAGTCCTGGACGAACAGGTAGTCGCTGGCGGCCATGTTCTGCGCGGTGCGGGTCAGGTCGGCGAGGCCCACCACCGACACCAGCGAGGAGGCCTTGATCAGCAGGATCATCTCGTTGATCAGCGCCGGCAGGGTCAGGCGCACCGCCTGCGGCACGCGGATGCGCACCAGCATCTGCCGGCTGCTCAGGCCCAGCAGCCCGGCGGCTTCCAGCTGGCCGCCCGGGATGGCCAGCAGGCCGCCGCGCAGGATCTCGGCGATGTAGGCCGCGCAGCACAGTGCCAGGGCGATCACCGCGGCGGTGAGCGGCGAGACGTTGGGCAGGCCGATGCGGGGCAGGAAGTAATAGACGAACAGCAGTTGCACCAGCAGCGGAATGCCGCGGAACACGAAAATATAGGCGCCACCGAAGCGGCGCAGGGCGGGCGTCGGCGACAGGCGCAGGCTGGCCACCAGCACCCCGATGAAAAAGCCGATCACCAGGGCGGCCACCGACACCTGCAGCGTGACCCACAGCGCGTCGAGCAGCAACGGCAGGTTTTGCAACAACAGTGGCCAATCGAACATCGATGCGACTCCCGTGCAGTCCACCGGCATCGGCGCCGGTGGGCCATTTCAGCGAGCAGGCGGCTGGCGAGTTACCAGCTGGGGGTGAAGTCGGCGGTCGGCACGTCCATTTCGGCGCCCAGCCATTTCTTCTGCAGGGCGGCCAGGCGGCCATCCTGGTGCATTTTCAGCAGGCCGGCGTCGAGGGCGGCAACCAGGCTGTCGGCTTCGGCGTCCTTGCGGCCCAGGTAGGCGAAGTAGGATTTCTTGCCGAAGGGCGGGGCCACCACCTTGTACAGATTGCTGCGCTGACTGGCGACGTAGGAGATGTTCGGCAGCGAGTTGGCCACGGCGACGATGCGCTTGGCGGCGAGGTCGGCGTAGGCCTGGTTGTTGTCGACGTATTCGTGGATGTCGACCTTCTGCGGCAGGGTCGCGGCGAAGGTTTTCAGCTCTTCGAGCTGGGCCGAGCCCTTGCCGGCGCCCACGGCCTTGCCGGCGATGTCTTCAGGCTTCTTGATGCTGTCGTCCTTGGCCCCGGCCATCAGTGACACGGTGGCCTCGGCGATCGGCAGCAGGAAGTGGTAACGCTCCTTGCGCGCCTGGGTGACGATCACGGGGCCGGCGACGATGTCGAACTTCTTCGCTTCCAGGCCCGGCAGCACGCTCGGCCACGGCAGATCCTGGAAGGTCACCTTGACCCCCAGCTCTTTGGCCAGCTCGGCGAACACTTCCATGTTCAGACCCTTCTGCTTGCCGGCCTCGGTGAAGTCGAAGGGTGCGAACTGCAGCTCGGTGCCCACGGTGAGCACCCCGGCCTGCTTCACATCCGCCAGCTCGTCGGCCTGGGCCGCCAGCGAGACGCCGGCCATGGCCATGGCCAGACACAGGCCGCCGAATGTCTTGCCGAACGTTTTATTGCAGCGGGAATTCAGACGCATGAATAACTCCTTGGGCTGGCGCAGGGAAAACGATGGGGTGTCGAATGGGCTGGTGGGTAGCACAGTGATGGCTTAGCAGTTAGCGTGCCAGCCGGTATATACCGCTCGGGTCGGGGCCCGCGTAGCTGGCGAAGGCCGCAAGGGCGGCCGGTGATGATCCGCCCCGGGGCTCAGCGAGGGGCCTCAGGTTGCCAAGAAGCCCATAACGGTGCAGCGTCCCCCATCGGCCATTGCGATCGGATGGGGGAGAGGTTGTTTCAGCCAGCCTCAGGCCTGGTACAGCTGCTCGAACGGCAACCAGCGGGCAAACACCCCGCCTTCGACCCAGGCGCGGGCGGCCGCGATGTCCGGCGCGAAGTAGCGATCCTCGTCGTAATGGGGCACTTGCTCGCGCACCATCTGCATGACCTCGGTGAGTTTTTCCGAGGTCTTGAGCGGTGCCTGCAGGTCGACGCCCTGGGCAGCGCCCAGCACTTCGATCGCCACCACGGCGCTGCTGTTGCCGGCCATGTCCAGCAGGCGGCGGGCGGCGAAGGTGGCCATGGAGACGTGGTCTTCCTGGTTGGCCGAAGTCGGCAGGCTGTCGATCGACGCCGGGTGCGCCAGGGTCTTGTTCTCCGAGGCAAGGGCGGCGGCGGTGACCTGGGCGATCATGAAGCCCGAGTTCAAGCCGCCCTCACGCACCAGAAACGCCGGCAGCCCGGACAGCGCCGGGTCCACCAGTTGCGCGGTACGCCGCTCCGACAAGGCACCGATCTCGGAGATGGCCAGGGCCAGCACGTCGGCGGCCATGGCCACCGGCTCGGCGTGGAAGTTGCCACCCGACAGCACATCGCCGTCGGCGCTGAACACCAGTGGGTTGTCCGACACGGCGTTGGCTTCGCGCAGGAACACCCCGGCGGCGAAGCGCAGGTGGTCAAGGCAGGCGCCCATCACCTGTGGTTGGCAACGCAGCGAGTAGGGGTCTTGCACGCGCTTGCAGTCGCGGTGCGATTCGCGGATCTCGCTCTGCGCCAGCAGCTCACGGTAGAACGCCGCCACGGCGATCTGCCCGGGCTGCCCACGCACTGCCTGGATACGCGCATCGAACGGCACGTCCGAGCCCTTGAGCGCTTCGACCGTGAGGCTGCCGGCGACCACGGCGGCCGAAAACAGTTTTTCCGTGGCGAACAGGCCGCGCAAGGCCAGGGCGGTGGACACCTGGGTGCCGTTGATCAACGCCAGGCCCTCCTTGGGGCCCAGCACCATCGGGCTCAGCCCGGCCAGGGCCAGGCCTTCGACGGCGTCCATTTCCTGCCCCTGGTGGCGCACACGGCCGACGCCGATCAGCACGGCAGACAAATGCGCCAGCGGTGCCAGGTCGCCCGAAGCGCCCACCGAGCCCTGGGACGGGATGCACGGGTAGACCTTGGCGGCGTACAGCTTGCCGAGCGCCTCGATGATGTCCCAGCGCACGCCGGAGAAACCTCGGGCCAGGGAGGCCATCTTCAACGCCAGAATCAGGCCGACGCTGTTGTCGTCGAGCAGGGGCCCGGTGCCGGTGCAATGAGACAGCAGCAGGTTGCGTTGCAGCTTGGCCAGCGACTCGGTAGGGATCGAGGTGCGTGCCAGCAGGCCGAAACCGGTGTTGATGCCGTACACCGTGCGCTGGTTGGCGATGATTTCGCTGACGGTGCGCTGGCTGGCGGCGACCACGTCGCGCGCGCTGGCGTCGAGTTCGAAGGCGGCCTGGTGCTGATAGATGGCGCGCAGTTGGTCGAGGTCGAAAAAGCCTGGCTGGATAACGAGGGACGCTGGCATGGCATGGGTCCTGAGCACAAGTGATAGGTTAGGCTTATCTACGCCTGTATATACAGGTAGGCAAGAGTCAGGCCATTTGAACACAGCCCTGCTTTACGGCGGTACGTCATTTTCACTGTGCAGTGATGTCACCTTAAGTGGCACCGACCCGTAGCCGTTGCACACAATCGGGGCGGTTTGCCCGCGGTGGAGCCGCAATCAGGCCACAGGGCCCGGCACGCAATATGCTCGGTCTGCTCAAGCTGTCTATACCGCCGATTGCCCCAGGAGCCTGTGCCATGACCCCCACTCTTCCCTTGATCGACATGGCCGGCGTGCGCGAGCGCAGCCCCCTGGCGATCCAGCGCGCCGGCAAGGCCATCCGCCAGGCCTGCACCGACACCGGGTTCTTCTACATCGTCAACCATGGCGTGCCGCAGCCGCTGATCAACCGGGCCATGGCCGCCGCACGGCAGTTCTTTGCCTACCCGGCCGAGGTCAAGCGCCAGGTCGCGGTGAACAAACGCCACCGCGGCTGGCACGCCCTGGGCGGCGCCACCATGTACCAGGCGACCCGGCCCGACCACAAGGAGTTCTTCAGCATAGGCCTGGAATTGCCCGAGCAGGATCCCTGCGTGCTGGCCGGTCAGCCTCTGCGCGGGCCTAATCAATGGCCTGTGTTCATGCCCGAGCTGCAGGGGGTGCTGGGCGAGTACTACGAGGAGGTGGGCAGGGCGGGCGCCGACCTGCTCTGTGCGGTGGCCGCCAGCCTGGGCATCGCCGAAGACTTCTTCGTCGACAAGTACCACAAGCGCCTGCAGCGCACGCAGATGGTCTACTACCCCGAACACCCGGCGCAGGCCACCGAGGACCAGTACGGCGTGGCGCCGCACACCGATTATGGCTGTATCACCCTGCTGTACCAGGACGACAGCGGCGGCTTGCAGGTGCGCGAATTGGGTGGGCAACGCTGGATCGACGCCACGCCGATTGCCGGCAGCCTGGTGGTGAATGTCGGCGACCTGCTGGCGCGCTGGTCGAACAACCGTTTTCGCTCGACCCTGCACCGGGTGATCAACCACTCGGGACGTGAGCGCTATTCGATCGCTACCTTCTTCGATCCCACCTTCGAGGCGCGGGTGGACCCCTGCGATCTGGGTATCGCAGTCAGTGACAGCCACTATGAGCCGGTGGCGGCGGGGGAGTACATCCTCAAGCGCATCGATGATTCGATGGCTTATCGCAAGGCGCTGGGGTAAGCGGCTTCTGCGCCTGTCCGGGTTCGATCAGGATAGGCGCAGGAGCCGGCAGTGCTGGCGAGTCAGGTGCAACCCATCAGTGCAGCTTCAATCGCGGCTCGGTACCGCGGCCGATGCGGCTGCCGAGCATCAGCATGGCGGTGCGGAACATGCCGAACAGCGCCATCTGGTGCATGCGGTACAGCGATACGTAGAACATCCGCGCCAGCCAGCCTTCCAGCATCACGCTGCCGGTCAGGTTGCCCATCAGGTTGCCCACCGCCGAGAAGCGTGACAGCGAGATCAGCGAGCCGTAGTCCTTGTACTTGAATTCCGGCAGGGTCGAGGTGCCTTCGACCCGCAGCTTCAGCGCCTTGGCCAGCAGCGAAGCCTGCTGGTGCGCCGCCTGCGCCCGTGGCGGCACCGGGCGGTCGCTGTCCGCTTGCGGGCAGGCCGCGCAATCGCCGAAGGCGAAGATCGCATCGTCGCGAGTGGTCTGCAGGGTCGATTTGACCACCAGCTGATTGATCCGGTTGGTCTCCAGGCCGTCGAGGTCCTTGAGGAAGTTCGGCGCGCGGATGCCGGCCGCCCACACCTTGAGGCTGGCCGGAATCACCGCGCCGTCGGCGGTGATCAGCGCATCGGCGGTCACTTCGCTGACCGCCGAACCGGTGAGCACGGTTACGCCGAGCTTCTCCAGGGTCTTGTGCACCGGCCCGCCGATGCGCTCGGGCAGCGCCGGCAGCACCCGTGGCCCGGCCTCGATCAGGGTAATGTGCATGTTCTCCGGCTTGATCCGGCCAAAGCCGTAGGCCGCCAGCTCATGGGCCGCGTTGTGCAGCTCGGCGGACAACTCGACGCCGGTGGCGCCGGCACCGACGATGGCCACGGCAATGCGGTTGTCATCGGTCTCGGTGGCGTGAGCGCGCAGGTAGTGGTTGAGCAGCTGCTGGTGGAAGCGCTCGGCCTGCGCCCGCGTGTCGAGGAACAGGCAGTGCTCGGCGGCGCCGCGGGTGCCGAAATCGTTAGTGGTGCTGCCCACCGCGATCACCAGGCTGTCATAGTTGAGCACCCGTGCAGGCACCAGTTCGACGCTGTGTTCATCGTAGGTGGCGGCCAGCTGGATCTGCTTGCCGACGCGGTCGAGCCCGCTCATCTTGCCCAGCTGGAAGTTGAAGTGGTTCCACTTGGCCTGGGCGACGTAGTTGAGCTCGTCTTCCGAAGAGTTAAGCGAACCGGCGGCCACTTCGTGCAGCAGCGGTTTCCAGATGTGCGTGAGGTTGGCGTCGACCAGGGTTATGTTGGCCTTGCCGCGCTTGCCCAGGGTCTTGCCCAGGCGGGTCGCCAACTCCAGGCCGCCGGCGCCGCCGCCGACAATCACGATACGGTGAGTCATGGGGATATCTCATAAGGTTTACGGAAGCGGGGGCCGAGACGGGCGAGCGCGAGGCAGCTCGAAGCACCAGGTGCTCGGCGAAAAGGGGGGCAATGAGGGGCATATCGGGTTGACGCATCGACGCGACTTCCAAGCACAACTTCATTGGCAGAGAATACTTTGTAACATTCGCCAAGGCTTTGCGCCATCTTTGCGGCCTGCCCGTCACAGGCTGATGCCGACATCGAAGACGATGCTGCGGCCCAGGTTGGCGCGCAGGAAATCCGGGGCATCGGGGTGGGCGAACAGCACCCGGGCGAAGGTCGGGCCCACCAGCGACAGCGAACGCCAGCCCTGGCGCAGGTATTCGGTGGGGGGTGGAAAGTGGCTGTTGAGGTCCAGCACCTCGCGCTTGAGGCTGGCGAAGGCGATGATGTCGAACTCACCCAGGTCCAGCCCACGCTCGCGGTAGTTGTGGCTCTTCTTGCGCAGGGTCGGCGCCAGGCGTTGCAGCAGCTCCACGGCGCTGATGCGCTTGGGCCGCGCCTCGCGACGCACCAGCTGGCTGAGGGAAAAGGCGCTGCGCCGACGCTGCAATTCCTCGCGCCACTCGTCGTTGAGCCGGCGGCCTTCGTCGAGCACGAAGAACACCTCGAAGCTGGCGTCCTGGAACAGTACATCCGGCGGCTCCTGGCCGGCGGGCATGAAGTCTTCGTCGCGGTGCGGCACGTTCAGCCCCTGCAACAAGCGCTGACACACCCACCTCTCGCGCTCCCACTTGCGGGCGTTCGACAGGAAGGCATTGGCTTGTTCGGCCTGCAGGGTGAGCAGGCGCAGGTAGTCGGAGTCGTCCATGGGCAGAGCTTAGCGCTGTTGCAAGACGATTGGCCATCCAAGGCTGCAGGACCGAGCTCGGGAAAGCGGTTGGCGCCATTGCCGAGCAAGCTCGGTCCCACGGTAATGAAGGGTGAAAACCGCCGATCAATGCCGCGGCGGCAATTCCTCGGAAAACAACTCATCCTCGGCATCCGGCGCCACTGGAATCTTGTGTTCCTCCGAGGCCCAGGCGCCCAGGTCGATCAGTTTGCAACGGTCCGAGCAGAACGGCCGGTTCGGGCTCGCCGCGCTCCATTCCACTGGCGCGCCACAGGTCGGGCATTCCACGTTGATGGGTTGGCTCATGCTTGGCCTCCAGGCAATGTCAGGTAAAAGTGATGCAGGCGGTCGACCTCGCTGCGCAGCCAGGCCAGGTCGCGGTCATTGACCAGCACGTCGTCGGCGAGGCTCAGGCGCTGCTCGCGAGTGGCCTGGGCCTTGAGGATCGCCTGCACCTGTTCCAGGCTGCTGCTGTCGCGGGCCAGTGTACGCTCGATCTGCAACGTCTCCGGCACATCGATGACCAGCAGCCGCTGCGCCAGCCGGTACTGCCCCGATTCCACCATCAAGGGTGAGACGAACACCGCATAGGGCGAAGTGGCCGTGGCCAGCGAGTCGGCGATCTCCTTGGCCACCAGCGGATGCAGCAGCCCTTCGACCCAGCGCCGCTGCTGCGGGTCGGCGAAGATCACCTGGCGCAGGGCGCCACGGTCCAGGCTGCCGTCCGCCTGCAGTATGCCGGGGCCGTAGCGCTCGGCGATCTCGGCCAGGGCCGGTCGCCCCGGCTCGACCACCCAGCGCGCCGCCTGGTCGGCGTCCACCGTGTGCATGCCCAGCTCGGCGAAGCGTGCGGCCGCCGCGCTCTTGCCGCTGGCAATGCCGCCGGTCAGGCCCAGCACCCAAGGTTTGGCGCTCATCAGAAACCCGCGAAGTGCATGTAGGAAGCGGTTATTTGATCACCCCAGAGCAAGGCAATCCAGCCCGCGATGGCCAGGTAGGGGCCGAACGGGATCGGCGTGCTGGTCTGCGCGTCGCGCAGGCGCAACAGGATCACGCCCAGCACCGCGCCCACCAGCGAGGACAACAGGATGGTCAGCGGCAACACCTGCCAGCCGCCCCAGGCGCCGAGCATGGCCAGCAGCTTGAAGTCGCCATGACCCATGCCTTCTTTGCCGGTGACCAGCTTGAACAGCCAGTACACGATCCACAGGCTCAGGTAACCGGCCACCGCACCCCAGACCGCATCCACCAGGCTGGCATTGAGGGCCTGGGTGTTGAGGATCAGCCCCAGCCACAACAGCGGCAGCACCAGCACGTCGGGCAGGATCTGGTGGTCGGCGTCGATCAGGCTCATGGCCAGCAGGCCCCAGCTGAGCAGCATGAACGCGCCGGCCTGCCAGCCAAAGCCGAAGTGCCAGGCCACGAACCCGCTGATCAGGCCGCTGGCCAGTTCCACAATCGGGTAGCGCCGGCCGATCGGCGCCTTGCAGCTGGAGCAGCGCCCGCGCAGGGCGATGTAGCTGACCAGCGGCAGGTTCTCCCACGGGCGGATCCGGTGCCCGCAGTGCGGGCAGGCCGAGTGCGGCACAGCCAGGTTGTAGGCCGGACCCTTGGGTTCTTCCGGGAGTTTGAGGATGTCGCGGGCCTGGGTCTGCCACTCGCGTTCGAGCATCTTCGGCAGGCGGTGGATGACGACGTTGAGAAAGCTGCCCACCAGCAGGCCCAGAATCAGCGCGCAGACGGCGAAGGCCAGCGGTGAGCTGGCCAGGAGGTCGAGGGGGGTCATGTCAGACGGCTGAACCGAGTTGGAAGATGGGAAGGTACATGGCAATCACCAGGCCGCCGACCAGTACGCCAAGAATGGCCATGATCATGGGCTCCATGAGTGCGGTCATGCTGTCGACCATGTTGTCGACTTCGGCTTCATAGATGGTGGCCGCGCGGTCGAGCATGCCGTCCAGGGCGCCGGATTCTTCGCCGATGGCGGTCATCTGCACGGCCATGGCCGGAAATACACCGGTGGTGCGCATGGAGAAGTTCAGCTGCATGCCGGTGGAGACATCCTGCTTGATCTTCATGATGGCATTCTTGAAAACAACATTGCCGGCGGCACCCGCCACCGAATCCAGAGCCTCGACCAGCGGCACGCCCGCGGCGAAGGTGGTAGAGAGGGTGCGAGCAAAACGGGCGATGGCCGACTTGTAAAGCAAGGGGCCGATGACCGGGATTTTCAAAAGGGTTCTGTCAATGGAGTCGCGAAATTTCTGGCTGTTTCGGTAGGTGCGCTTGAACAGAAAGATGGCGACGATGACAGCGCCAATCAACATCAGGTAATACTCTTGCACGATGTTGGACAAGCCGATGACCATCAAGGTGAAACTGGGCAGTTGCGCGCCGAAGCCTTCGAAGATGGTCTGAAATTGCGGGACCACCTTGATCAACAGAATGCCCGATACAATGATCGCCACCAGTACCACCGCAATAGGGTAGGTCATGGCTTTCTTGAGTTTGCCCCGCAGCGCCTCGGTCTTTTCCTTGTAGGTGGCCACACGATCGAGCAAGGTTTCCAGGGCGCCAGCTTGTTCGCCGGCATTGACCAGGTTGCAATAGAGGTCATCGAAATACTGCGGTTTGGTGCGCAGCGCCGTGGCGAAGCTGTTACCTGCCGCCACTTCCAACTTGAGCTCTTCCACCAACTTGCGCATGTTGGGGTTTTCAAAACCTTCGCCGATAATCTCGAACGACTGTAGCAAGGGGACGCCCGCACGCATCATGGTCGCCATCTGCCGGGTGAACAGGGCAATGTCCATCGGCTTGATCTTCTTGCCATTGCCGAACAGCGACTTGCTTTTCTTGCGTACCTTGCCCGGTGTGATGCCTTGCTTGCGCAGCTGCGCCTTGACCAGCGCCATGCTCTGGCCGTTGAGCTCACCGGTCATCTTCGTGCCCTTGCGGTCCACGCCCTCCCAGGCGTAGACGCTGAGCTTGATCTCCTTGGTTGCCATGATCAGTCCTTGGTCACCCGGTTGACTTCCGCCAGGCTGGTGACGCCCTGCATCACCTTGACCAGGCCGGAAGTACGCAGGTCATTGAAGCCTTCCTTGCGCATCTGCTTGGCGATTTCAATCGAGTTGCCCGACTCCATGATCATCTGCTGGATGGCCTTGGTGTTGCGAACCACTTCATAGATACCTTGCCGGCCTTTGTAGCCGCCATTGCACACGTCGCACCCTACCGGCTCGTAGACGGTAAAGGTCCCAATTCTCTCTGCGGGAAAGCCTTCCTCGATCAGCACATCGCGGGGTATTTCAGCCGGGCGCTTGCAGACGCTGCACAGTTTGCGCGCCAGGCGCTGGGCGATGATCAGGTTGACCGAAGTGGCAATGTTGAAACTGGCCACGCCCATGTTCATCAAGCGGGTCAGGGTTTCAGCGGCGCTATTGGTGTGCAGGGTCGACAAGACCAGGTGACCGGTCTGCGCCGCCTTGATGGCGATCTCGGCGGTTTCCAGGTCGCGGATCTCGCCGACCATGATCACGTCCGGGTCCTGACGCAGGAATGAGCGCAATGCCGAGGCGAAATCCAGCCCCTGCTTGTTGTTCACGTTGACCTGGTTGATGCCCTCCATGTTGATTTCAACCGGGTCTTCGGCGGTGGAGATGTTGATGTCGACGGTATTGAGAATGTTGATGCCGGTGTACAGCGAAACCGTTTTGCCCGAGCCGGTTGGCCCGGTGACCAGGATCATGCCTTGTGGCTGGGCCAGCGCGGCCAGGTACAATTCCTTCTGCTCGGGCTCATAGCCCAGCGCATCGATACCCATCTGCGCACTCGTGGGGTCGAGAATACGCATCACGATCTTTTCGCCCCACAGGGTGGGCAGGGTGTTGACCCGGAAATCGATCGCCTTGTTCTTCGAGATGCGCATCTTGATCCGGCCGTCCTGCGGTTTGCGCCGCTCGGAGATGTCCAGGCTGGCCATGACCTTCAGGCGAGCGGCAATGCGCCCGGCGAGGTTGATCGGCGGCCGGGCAATCTCGCGCAGGATGCCATCGGTACGGAAGCGTACCCGATAGGCTTTTTCATAAGGCTCGAAATGCAAGTCCGAGGAACCGCTGCGGATGGCGTCGAGCAACATCTTGTTGACGAAGCGCACCACCGGGGCGTCGTCGGCGTCTATGCCGACTTCTTTCGTTTCCCCTGATGTTTCGACATCGAGGTTATCCAGATCGTCGCCCAGCTCTTCGAGCCCGGTGCCGCTCTCGAAAAATTTCTCGATGGCATCGGCCAGCTTGTCCTCTTCGACCAGAATGGCTTCGGTGTTCAGGCCAGTGTTGAACTGGATATCGGTGATGGCTTGATGATTGGTCGGGTCCGACACACCTACGAACAATTTATTGCCGCGACGCCACAGGGGCAGGGCATGGTGCTGGCGGACCAGCTTCTCGCTGACCAGGCCACGAGGCTGGCTTTCGGGGTCGACCATCTTCAGGTCGATCAGAGATACGCCAAATTGATCCGAAGCGATTTCGGCAATTTCCCGGCTCTTGGCCAGTTTGTTCTGTACCAGATAATGGACCAGTGGCACCCGGCTGCGCTGAGACTGCTGATACGCCTGTTGCGCATCCTTATCGGTAAGCAGTTCGGCCACGACCAGTTGCCTGGCCAGGCCGGTGAGGGCGATATCGTTCATTTGACCACCGGATACATACAATCGCTGTTTTATAGCCTAGTCGAGCGGCGGTGCCAAATCGGCGTGGTGAGCGGCTGCGGGGCGTCAGGTTTTGTTACTGCAAATCCTTGGCCAATCGCAGGATAAACCGTCATCCTACGCAAATCCGGCCAGCTTTTTTGCGTCAAGCTTCCATAGCTGCCGGCTTTCCGACCCCTGGAAGGGTCGCTGCCAATTCGAGGGAAACGAATGAACACTCTGCAACGTGGCTTCACCCTGATTGAGCTGATGATAGTGGTCGCCATCGTCGGCATCCTCGCCGCCATCGCCATGCCGGTCTATCAGGACTACATCCGCAAGGCGGCCTACACCGAAATCGTCAGCGCCATGGCACCAATCAAGACGGCCATGGATGTGTGTTATCAAAGCACCTCCGATCAGGCCAGCTGCGACACCGCGCAAAAGCTCGGCATGACCCTGCCGACCAATACCGGCCAGGCGCTGGCCTCGATTTCCCTGACGGCAGGCACAGGCGCCATCAACGCCACACCCAATGACTATCGCGGCATCGCGGCCACCGATACCTGCGTCATGACCCCAACGCCACTCAATGGTGGCTTGACCTGGGCCTACAGCGGCCCCTGCGTGGACCGGGGTTACGTCAAATGACGTCACCAGCCCTGCGACAAGTGACGAAGAACGTCACTTAGTGCTGCTCTTGTCGTTTCAGCAGCGGCTCAACCCGGGTTTGCACGCTGCAAAACCGTGCTATGTGAACTTGGCACGGGCTGTGCTCTAGTCCAATCAGGTCATCAGCAGGCGCCAGAAAGGCGGCCTCCGACCATCGACTGAACTAACACTGGCTTCCCGAGGATTCGTCATGAAAGGTCAAAAAGGCTTTACCCTTATCGAACTGATGATCGTAGTGGCGATCGTCGGCATCCTGGCTGCAATCGCTCTGCCGGCCTACCAGAACTACATGAAGAAAGCGGCTTACGCTGAGGTCACTGATACAATGGCCGCGGTGAAGAGTGCTATCTCGGTCTGTTACAACGAAACTTCTTCCTTCGCTAGCTGCAATACCGCCGCTCAATTGGGCATTACCTTGCCGACGAACAAAGCTACAGGCGCTCTCAAGACAATTGCTGTCGACGCTAACGGTGTTATCACGGCCAGCCCTAATGCATACAAAGGCATTGTGGTTGGTGATACGTGCACACTGACGCCTACCGTCGCTAATGGCGTGATCACGTGGGCGTATGGCGCTGCCGACGCCTGTGTCACCAACAACTATGTGAAGCAGTAACTACGTAGAGGATTTGCTGGCGAGCAGGAGGTCGAGTGGTTAGCTGCTCGGCCACCATTGCTACCTGCTTTACCTGATGCTAACGTATCGCCCCCACCACCACCCGCCGGTGTAGCTCAGTCGGTAGAGCAGCGCACTCGTAACGCGAAGGTCGTAGGTTCGATTCCTATCTCCGGCACCAGTTGATAGATTCATGCAGTGCTAAGCAGTAGCATGTTTCCCGAAGAAGCCCGCCTAGTGCGGGCTTTCTGTTTCATGCGGTGTCATCCGATCCCATCCCATCCTTTGCTATCTGTGTACCCTTTCGCTGTTCAACAATCCATGGGTACTCACATGCCTATGACAAACGTGACCTGGCGTAGGCTCGCCAGCTTGCGTTTGATGGACGCCAACTGGTTCCACAGGGGCGGCATCCAGGCCTTGAAAGGACGGTAGCTCGGGCTCAGGCGGCAATGTCTCGTGCCAATATGCGCAAAGGCTCGGGTTGGAGTGGCATCCCGGTGGTTTCCCTTGATCCAGACCGCCGCGCAGAGACGCTTGCGTCAGTCTGCGCGGGAGTACAGGTCTGAGGGTGCCGCCGGCGCCGTCTCCGCTAGCTCATAGCTACGCTTAGGCTAGCACGCAGCTGTGTTTCGTTTATTTCGCTTGTTGCAATTTTCGTTTATTTCGATTAAAAATCCTACCTGCCGTATGAGGCGCCAGGAATTTCAAGTCGCTTTTGGAGATGCATCATGACCACCGCCGATCTCGCTCGAAGCATCCTTCCAGATGAGAAAGCGATCGCTGCGGCTATTGAATCAAGCCGCCAGATTGCTGCGTTCATTTCGAGGAAGCTGGACACTCAACGTATCGAACTGGTTGACGAGGACCAGCAACGCCAAGCCATTGAGCTACCAACGTTCGCTCTTAGATTGCTCGGAGACATACTTAACGAACTGGCCTTGGGCAACACCGTGAAGGTAGTGCCGATCCACGCGGAACTGACTACTCAAGAAGGCGCCGACATGCTCAATGTATCGCGTCCGCATCTTGTCAAGCTGCTGGACGAGGGTCAGATCCCACACACAAAAACCGGCAGCCACCGCCGTATCAAGTTCACCGATATCATGGCCTACAAGGCCGAGCGTGACAGAGCGAGTCAAGCCGCCATGGAAGAACTGGCGGCACAAGCCCAAGAGCTTGATATGGGGTATTGATGAGGCATTCACCGTTCACTGTTATCTATGACGCCTGTGTGTTGTATCCAGGTCAACTCCTATCTCCACCATCTCCCCCTCCCGCTGTAACCCCCCATACACCCCCGCCACATCTGCCAAAACTCATTCATTGCCCGCCCAGGCCCCAGCCTCTACTGTCATTCGACATCCAACGTCGTCCTGAAACGGAATTCCTGTCTGTCCTTGCCTGAACGAGGTGACACATGGGTACACCAACCATTCCTGCCGTAGACCAACATGCCCTGGCTGTAGTGAATCCGGCCAACTCGCGCTACGTCGGGTTCTTCGGCGACAGCCGCGCCTATCTTTCCTGGAGCAGTGGCGGCCTCAACTTCCAGTTGCGCAACGTCGGCCTGGCTCACTGGCTGCAAGCCTACGGCCTGAACGCCTTTTCCCTGCTGGGCGAACTCAACGGCGGCGTCGCCGGCGACACCACCCGCGGCATGCTGGAGCGCCAGCCGCAATTCATTGAGCTGCTGCACAGCCGCGGTTGCACGCGGGCGGTGTTTATCGGCAGTACCAATGACCGCACGGCGGGCATCGACCTGGGCACCAGCAAGAAGAATGTCCGCGAAATCGTGCGCAATTTCTTCCAGGCCGGTATCAGCGTGATCGTCGTGGGCGAAACGCCGCGCGGCAACGGCCACAGTGACTACGAGCTGAGCTCGGCGCAGATCAAGGAGGACCATTATCAGATGCACCTGTGGTTCCAGCACACCCTGAGCAAGGTATGCACTGTGCTCAACGTCTGGGATGCCATGGTCGATCCGGCCTCCGGGAGCGATTATTACGTCAAGGACGGCATGACGGTGGATGGCATCCATATGTCGAAAATCGGCGCCCAGGTGGTGGGCCTCGCCGGAGGTGCGCGGATCGCCGCCGAGGTGCGTCAGTTGGGGGATTTCCTCGATTCCAATGTGCGCTTCCACGCCGGCAATCCGTTGGGCTCGTTGACCGCCAACCCGCTGCTGGAAGGCAGCGATGGCAATCTGGAGTTCAGCGCCGGTTGCGGGTCGCAACTGGCCAGCGGCTGGAAGGCGTCGGCCAACCATATCGATGGGCTGATGATCACGCTGAGCAAGGAGGTCGATGCCGAGGGGCGCGAGTGGCAGAAGGTGCACATCATTGGGCAGTCCGGCGGGGAGGCGCCGCAGATCAATATCTCGACGCCGGTCAACGTCGGCGACCTGCACGAGGGCGATCGCATCAAGGCCACCGCGCTGGTCAAGAGTGAAGGCCGGGGCCTGTCGAACGTCGGCCTGGCGCTGCTGCTCACGCCCGCCTGGGCGGTCAAGAGTGACCCGGAGGACAGCCACCGCGAGTGCCCATGGCCCAGTGAGCCGACGGGCGTGCTGTCGCGGGAGACGCCGATGTATAAACATGTCGGCGACAAGCAGACCGGTATCGAGCCGCGCATCGACATCAGTTGCAGCCCGAACACGGCCATCGATGCCAGTGTCTGGTTTGCTCAGTGTGGTGCCTTCAAGTTCACATATTGAGGTAGAGTGCACGGGCCGGCTGTGATGGCTGATCGCTCAAGGAACGCCTCGATGGACAACAATATTTTCGTGCAACCCTTCAAGGCCGTCGGCTGCGCCGAATGCCGCAACATCGAAGGGTTGGGGTTCGACTTCACCATGGCGTTCCAACCCATCTTCAATGTGCGAACGCAGCAGCCTTTCGCCTATGAGGCGCTGGTGCGCGGGGTCGCTGGCGAGTCGGCGGCCACCGTGCTGGGCTGGGTCAACGACAGCAACCGCTATCGCTTCGATCAGGCCTGTAGGGTCAAGGCCATTGAGCTGGCCTCCAGGCTCGGGCTGCTGGAGATTCCCGACTGCCTGCTGAGCATCAACTTCCTGCCCAATGCCGTGTATCGCCCGGAGACCTGCGTGCGGGCCACCCTCGAAGCGGCGCACGAGTTCGGCTTTCCGCTGGAACGCCTGATGTTCGAGGTGACCGAGGGCGAGCAGGTGGTCGACCCTGACCACCTCAAGGCGATCTTCCAGGAATACGAGCGCCAGGGCTTCATCACCGCCATCGATGACTTCGGCGCCGGCTATTCGGGGCTCAATTTCCTCGCGATGTTTCAGCCCCAGGTGCTGAAGATCGATATGGCGCTGACCCGCGCGATCGACCGCGACCCGGTGCGCCAGGCGATCGTCGAAGGCATCGTGCTGGTGGCCGGGCGCCTGGGCATCATTCTGGTGGCCGAGGGCGTGGAAACCCCGGAGGAGTGCGCGGCGTTGCGGGCGGTGGGCATCGAGTTGATGCAGGGCTACCTGTTCGCCCGGCCGACCATAGGCGCGCTGGTGCCCGGGGATTTTTCTGGAGAGGCGGCTTAGGCGGGAAACGCCTGGGTTTGCTTGTAGAACCGGGCTTGCCCGGGAATAGCTTGGGCATCTTCCCAGGCGAGCTCGGACCTACAGCAGAAAGGCGAAGCAGGCGTTGGCTGCGGTCTTCAACCTTCCTTGCGCAACCGCACCGTATAGTGCGCCCGCACGCCGCTCATTTCTGGCTGGAAATGAGTATTGCTGATGCGGTACAGCTCGGGTGACTGGCCGGGGAGGTGGCGTTCCAGGGTGTCGCCGGCGCCGGCGTTGAGGGTCACTTCGTGGATCAGCACCTTGGCCGGGTCGAAGCTCGTCTGGAACGGGCCCAGGCGGGTGCCGTCGATGCGCACGATATAAACGGTGTCGGTGCCAGGGTTGAACGTGTTCGTCACTGCGATTGCTCCGTAAACAGATGCGTACTGGTGAGTAGAAACCGTCAGATGCTCAGGCGCATCGACAGGTCCACGGCCTTGACCTCTTTGGTCATGGCACCGATGGAGATGTAGTCCACGCCGGTTTCGGCGATGGTGCGCAGCGTGCTTTCGTTGATGCCGCCGCTGGCTTCGAGCTTGGCGCGCCCAGCGGTCAGGCGCACGCCTTCGCGCATGTCGGCCAGCGACAGCTCGTCGAGCATGATGATGTCGGCGCCGGCGTCCAGCGCCTGTTGCAGTTCGTCCAGGCTTTCCACCTCGATTTCCACCGGCTTGCCAGGGGCGATGCCGTGGGCGGCCCGTACCGCTTCGGCGATGCCGCCGCAGGCAGCAATGTGGTTTTCCTTGATCAGGAAGGCATCGTACAGGCCGATGCGGTGGTTGTGCGCGCCACCGCAGGTGACGGCGTATTTCTGTGCCAGGCGCAGGCCGGGCAGGGTCTTGCGGGTGTCGAGCAACTTGACCTGGGTACCTGCCACCAGGCCCACCAGCTGGTTGGCACGGGTGGCGACGGCAGAGAGCATCTGCAGGAAATTCAGCGCGCTGCGCTCACCGGTGAGCAGCGAGCGAGCCGGGCCTTCGAGGTGAAACAGCGGCTGGTTGGCGCTGGCGTGCTCGCCGTCGCGCAGTTGCCAGTGCACCGCCACCCGCGGGTCGAGCTGGCGGAACACCGCATCGACCCACGCCGTGCCGGCGATCACGCAGTCCTCGCGGGTGATGATGGTCGCCGTGGCCAGGCGTTCGGCGGGAATCAACTGCGCGGTAATGTCGCCGCTGCCGACGTCCTCGTGCAACGCGCGGCGCACGTTGGCTTCGATTTCGGCGGTCAGGTCGGCGAGGATCAGGTTCGGCATGACGGGCTCCACAGGCAAGGTCGGCCGATTATAGGGCAGACGACGTCAGGCGCGAAGCCGGCAACAGAGCCATGCCCCGACGGTCGGTGGGGCAATTACTGAGCTTTTATCCCAGATTATGGTCTAGTTTATATAGCTGGCCTGCGATCAGAACTTTCCGCGCAAAACGCACTCCATATCCCAGCACATGAGAGCTGACGTATATTTGGCGCCGCGCAATTGACGCAGGCTTTTAATCGAAAACGGCATCATGGAGATCCGAATGCAGAATGATGGAAAGGTCGTACCGCTCAACAAGGCTGCTGCCGATTCGGCAAGCCAGGCCCCGGTCGCCCGCCTGCCTGTCGTATTGCTTCAGGTCCGTGACAAGTCCGCGCTGCAGTTGAAGCAAGGGCTGCATGCCCTGTTCGACAATGCCGACGATACGCTGTTCGAGATGGCCGACAAGGCCAAGAACAACGTCGAGCAGAGCACCTTCTTCGAAGCCATGCGCGACCTCAGGCTCAAGCGAAAGAGTATCGAGCGCGGCTTCCTCGAAAAGCTGTTCGAGGCGTTCGTGCGGGTCGGTCAATACGAAAGTGTCGATACCTCGGCACCGGAACCGGTCAGCTACGACAAGCTCGCGCTCGTGCCCAATGATGAGCTGGAACGCACCGTGGCCCTGGATGCGATGATTTCCAAGGTCTACAAGCGCGACGGCCTGGCCCTGAGCCAGCTGACTTCGCGCATCAATATGCTGGTCCCGCGGCGCATCGAGGAATCGAGCAACCCGTTTGGGCCATCGCAACTCTGTGAATTCTTCCTGCAAGCCGGGCGCAGCCTGGGGGTTGAGATCAAGGTCAAATTGATCATCCTCAAGCTGTTCGAAAAGTATGTGCTTGCCGACACCGACCACCTGTATGCCGAGGCCAACCAATTGCTGATCGCCGCTGGCGTACTGCCCGACCTCAAGGCCGTGCCCGCTCGCCGTGCCGCCGATCGTAACCCGCCCGCTGCTGCAGCCGCAGCGGCCGCTCCTGCTGCGCAGCCTGCCGGCGAAGCCCAGGCCGCCGCCCCGGTGAGCACTGCCGAGCGCGTGGCGCAGATAGACGAAAGCGTGCAGGAGGTGTTCGGCTCGCTGCAAAGCCTGCTGCACGACCTGCGTGGCACCGTCGCGCCCAAGCTCGACAGCGCCACCAGCAGCACCGCGCAGCCGATTTCCACCAACGACCTGCTGCGCCTGTTATCGCACCTGCAGCAATATGTACCGTCGCCGCAGGCGGTCGAGACCCATCTGGACGACTACGACCTGCGCCAGCAGCTCGAACAGCTGCTGACCCGGGTCAGCGTCAAGAGCGGCAAGTATCGCGTGGTCGGCAGCATCGACGAGGACGTGATCAACCTGGTCGCCATGCTCTTCGATTTCATCCTGCAGGACCGCAACCTGCCCGATTCGCTGAAAGCGCTGATCGCGCGCCTGCAGATCCCGATGCTCAAGGTTGCGGTGGTCGACAAGAGTTTCTTCAGCCGCGGCAATCATCCGGCGCGGCGCCTGCTCAACGAGATCGCTTCGGCGGCCATGGGCTGGGGCAATCGCGACGACTACCAGCGCGACTCGCTGTACACGCGCATCGAGCAGATCGTGCAGCGCCTGCTAAACGACTTCGTCGACGACCCGGCGCTGTTCACCGAGCTGCTGGTGGATTTTCTCGCCTTCAACAACGACGAACGCCGCCGCAGCGAACTGCTCGAACAGCGCACCCGCGATGCCGAGGAAGGCCGTGCGCGCGCCGAGCTGGCCCGGCACATCGTCGAGCAGGAGCTCAACCGTCGGTTGCTGGGCAAGACCCTGCCGCAGGTGGTCGTGCAATTGCTCCAGGAGGCCTGGAGCCGGGTGCTGCTGCTGACCTGCCTCAAGCACGGCGCTTCGTCGCCGGAGTGGAAGGCCGGCCTGGACACCATGGATCAGCTGATCTGGAGCGTCGAGCCCCATGACGACCCGGAAGAGCGCCTGCGCCTGCTGGAGCTGGTGCCCGGCCTGCTCAAGTCCCTGCGCGACGGCCTGACCAGTTCGGCCTTCGACCCGTTCGCCACCAGCCAGTTCTTCAACCGCCTGGAGACGCTGCACGTGCAGTCGTTCCACCAGGACATCGTCGCCCCGGAAGTGGTCAACGCCGCCGTGCGCGACACCACCATGGTCGAGGTCACCGACCAGATCGTGTTGGCCGCCCCTGGCGAAAGCATGCCGCTGGAGTCCCATGTGCGCCTGGCCGACGACGACGCCAGCCTGCTGCAGGTGGACAAGCTGCGCCCCGGCTGCTGGGTGGAGATCCAGGAAGACGAAGAGAACAAGCTGCGCTGCAAGCTGACCACCATCATCGAGCAGACCGGCAAGTACATCTTCGTCAACCGTACCGGCATGAAGGTGCTGGAAAAGACTCGCATGGGCCTGGCCGTGGAGTTCCGTCGCGGCAGCATCCGCATCCTCGACGACGCGCTGCTGTTCGACCGTGCGCTGCAGTCGGTGGTGAGCAAACTTCGCAACGCCCAGCAATGATCCCGTAGCTGCTTTGGCCGCCGCATGGCTGCCCAGCGGCCGCGCGGCGCGGCATACTGCGGGTTCCGCTCGCACCTGCAGGCCGCATCGATGAAGCTCGACCCCGTCAGTGGCTGGTTCCACGGCGTCAACCACTGCCCTTCCGCCAATTGCAACGAACGCCCCGCCGGCGAAATCTCATTGCTGGTCATTCACAACATCAGCCTGCCGCCGGGCCAGTTCGGCACCGGCAGGGTTCAGGCGCTGTTCCAGAATCGCCTCGATATCGACGAACATCCTTATTTTGCCGGCATCGCCCATCTGCGCGTGTCGGCGCATTTCCTCATCGAGCGCGACGGCAGCGTCACTCAGTTCGTTTCCTGCAACGACCGTGCGTGGCACGCCGGGGTGTCGCAGTTCGACGGGCGCGAGGGCTGCAACGACTTTTCCCTGGGTATCGAGCTCGAAGGCACCGACTTCGAGGCGTTCACCCCGGCGCAGTACGTCACCCTTGGCGAATTGACGCGCCAGTTGCAGGCGGCGTACCCGGCCATTACCGTAGAGCGCATTACCGGGCACAGCGACATCGCGCCCGAGCGCAAGACCGACCCTGGGCCCTGCTTCGATTGGCACGGCTATCGGCAGGCGCTCAATGACCCGGCGCCGGACAATCCGGCCCTGAAAAAGGAGTGACAATGAGTTTTCTGGTGTTGCTGCTGGTGCTGGTGATCGAAAAGTTTTCCGCTCTGCGCCACCGGCTGCAGGACGATCGCTTCTTCGTCACCGAGCTGCGCCGGCTTGAAACCGGCCCGCGCCTGGCGCGCGAGCCCTGGCTGCTGCTGGCCTTGTGCGTGCTGCTGCCCTGTGCGTTGCTGGCGTTGGTGTGCCTGGTACTGCAGCCGGTGGCGTACGGCCTGCTGGCGTTGCCGGTGCACTTGCTGGTGCTGGTCTACAGCCTGGGTCGGGGCGACCTGCGCGGGTCACTGGGGCCGTTTCGCGATGCCTGGCGGCGCGAGGACAGCCAGGCTGCGGTGCACGTCGCCGAGCGTGATTTGAACCTCAGCGCTGACAGTGCACCGCAGTTGTTGCAGCGAGTGCAGGGGCATCTGCTGTGGGACGGCTACCAGGGCTTCTTCGCAGTGATCTTCTGGTACTGCCTGCTCGGGCCGGTGGCGGCATTGGCCTATCGCCTGCTCGCGCTGGTGCAGGGCCACAGCCACAATCCTGCGCTGGTGCTGCGAGCCGGTCAGATCCGCCACGCCTTCGACTTCCTGCCGGTGCGCCTGCTGGCGGCCAGCTTTGCCCTGGTCGGCAACTTCGTCGCCCTGAGCCGGGCGATGCTGCATGAGCTGTTGAGCTGGGACATCACCGCCGCCGAGCTGATCGAGCGGGCAGGGCGGGCCGCGGGGGAAATCCCCGAGCAGGCCCCGGGCGCCGAGGGCCTGGCGACTCTGGACAAGGCCTGGGAGCTGCTGCTGCGCTCGGCAGTACTCTGGTATGCGGCGTTCGCGATCTGGACGGTGCTGGTCTGAGGCCGAGGCAAGGTCGGGAGGAGGGGGCTAGGCCCCGAGCCGCTCAAGTCCAGCTGAACACTTCACAGGCATTGCGCGTACTCGCCTCCACCAGGCGCTCCACTTCCACCCCCATGATCCCCGCCAGCGCCTCGGCAATCTGCGGCAGGTGCACCGGGCTGTTGCGCACCCCGGGATACATCGCCGGGGCCATGTCCGGGGCGTCGGTTTCCAGCACCACGGCATCCAATGGCAACTCGGCCAGCACCTTGCGCAGGCGCAGCGCCTGCGGCCAGGTGGCCGCACCGCCGAGGCCGAGCTTGAAGCCCAGCTTGAGGTACTCGCGGGCTTCTTCGCGACTGCCGGAAAAGGCGTGGATGACCCCGCGCCGTTCCAGCCGATAGCGCTTGAGGGCGGCGGTGATCGGCGCATGGCTGCGGCGCACGTGCAGCAGGGCGGGCAGGTTGCAGTCCTTGGCGATCTGTAGCTGCGCCTCGAACAGCGCCTGCTGGCGCTCGCGGTCCAGGGTTTCGATGTAGTAGTCCAGGCCGAACTCGCCCACCGCGCACAGCTGCGGGTGGCCGGCCAGGCGCTCCAGCCAGTCGCGCAGCTGGCCGAGGTGCTCGGGCCTGTGCTGTTCGAGAAACACTGGGTGCAGGCCCAGGGCGGCATAGAGGCCGGGCGTCTGTTCCGCCAGCTGCCAGACCCGCTGCCAGTTCTCGCGGTGCACGCCGAGCACCACGATGCGCTCGACGCCCACCTCCCGTGCCTGCTCCAGCAACGTCGCCCGGTCGGCGTCGAAGTCGGGGAAGTCCAGGTGGGTGTGGGTGTCGATCAGGCGCATGCTCAGGCCCCGTGGATACGCTGCTTGAAGGTCCGCGCGATGGCGTGCACGCCGGGCTCGCAGGACTTGCGCTCGATGGCGGCGATGGCCTGTTGCAGCGCGGTATCGGCGATCAGGCCGTGTTGCTGGGCCATGGCGTTGACCGGCAACGGCAGGAAGTCGAGCAGCTGGGTGTCACCGAAGGTGGCCAGGTGCAGCGCCTGGGAATCCAGTGGGCGGCCCTGCAGCACATCGAACACCCCTTGCAGCAGCACATAGGAGGTGGTCAGCAGGGCGTCTGGCAGTTGCCCGCTGTCCGCCAGTAGCTGTTCCATCAGGGCGCGCCCGCCCTCGCGACTGAACGCTTCGCCTTCCAGGCGGGTGACCTCGCCGGTGAAGCCCTTGAGCGCGGCGTCGAAGCCGGCGGCGCGGTCGCGGCTGATGCTCAGCTCCGGGCGGGCGCCGATCAGGGCGATGTGCCGGGGCTTGAGTTCGAGCAGGCTGCGGGTCAGTTGCGCGCTGGCGTGCTGGTCATCGCTGATCACCGAGCAGAACACCAGCGGGTCCAGCGGCCGGTCGATGGCGATCACCGGGGTGCCCTGGGCCTGCAGCTCGCGGTAGCTGTCGTCGCTCGCCGGCAGGCAGCTGGCGACGAACAGCGCGTCGCAGCGACGGGCCTTGAACAGCTTCTGCAGCTGGCGTTCGCTGTCCTGGTCGTCGTCGGAGCTGGCGATCAGCAACTGGTAGCCGCGGGCGCGGGCGCCCTGCTCCAGCAGCTTGGCGATGCGCGCATAGCTGGGGTTTTCCAGGTCCGGCAGAATGAACCCGAGGGTTCGCGTATGCCGGCTGCGCAGCCCGGCGGCCTGCGGGTTGGGCGTGAAGCCGTGGGCCTGGACCACGGCTTCGACACGTTCGACAGTGGCTTTGCTGATGCGCTGCTGTTGCGCCTTGCCATTGATGACATAACTGGCGGTGGTGACGGAGACACCGGCAAGTCGGGCGATATCACTGAGTTTCAAGCGCTGATTCCTTGTTTTGCCGAAACAACTTGCGACCCAGTGGTCACATTGGACGGGGCTGGGGGGCTTCAATGATCGAAGATTATCGAGTAACGTGCCCGACAGCTTAGATTAATCGTTTCAGCTTGCGTAATTGTTTGGCGCAATTTTCTTGTCTATGCGGTCAGGAATTTTACCCGGCCTTTTTGCTTCTATGCTGGTCTTTTTTGCCGCACCCCTATTTCACAACAATACCTGAGCGTCGCCCGGCGCACGAAAAGGAGAGAGAGGCATGCTCGAGCTCACTATTGAGCAGATATCCATGGGCCAGACGGCAGTGGACAAACCCGCCGCCTTGCAACTGCTCGCCGACAAGCTGGTTGCCGACGGCCTGGTCGCCGCCGGCTACCTGGCCGGCCTGCAGGCCCGTGAGGCGCAAGGCTCGACCTTTCTTGGCCAAGGCATCGCCATCCCCCACGGCACCCCGGACACTCGCGAGCTGGTGTACGCCACCGGCGTGCGCCTGCTGCAGTTTCCCGAAGGAGTGGACTGGGGTGACGGCCAGAAGGTTTACCTGGCGATCGGCATCGCCGCCAAATCCGACGAACACCTGCGCCTGTTGCAACTGCTGACCCGCGCCCTCGGCGAGACCGACCTGGGCCAGGCCCTGCGCCGCGCCAGCTCGCCCGAAGCCTTGCTGAAATTGTTGCAGGGTGCGCCACAGGAGCTGGCGCTGGACGCGCAGATGATCGGCCTGAGCGTGGCCGCCGAAGACTTCGAGGAGCTGGTGTGGCGCGGCGCGCGTCTGCTGCGCCAGGCCGACTGTGTCAACAACGGTTTTGCCGCGGTGCTGCAGCAGGTCGAGGCGCTGCCGCTGGGCGATGGCCTGTGGTGGCTCAACAGCGAGCAGATGGTCAAGCGCCCGGGGCTGGCCTTCGTCACCCCGTCGCGGCCATTGCGCTACCTGGGTCAGCCGCTGATCGGCCTGTTCTGCCTGGCCAGCCTCGGTGAAGCGCATCAGGCCCTGCTCGAGCGCCTGTGCTCGTTGCTGATCGAAGGCCGCGGCCACGAGCTGGCCCGCGCCACCACCACCCGTGCGGTGCTGCAAGTGCTGGGCGGCGAGTTGCCGGCGGACTGGCCTTCGGCACGAATCGCTCTGGCCAACGCCCATGGCCTGCACGCTCGGCCGGCGAAAATCCTCGCCCAGCTGGCAAAGAACTACGACGGCGAGATCCGCCTGCGGGTGGTCGACAGCGGTGAGGCGCCGGTGTCGGCCAAGAGCCTGAGCAAGCTGCTCAGCCTGGGCGTGCGCCGTGGCCAGATGATCGAGGTGGTGGTCGAGCCGAGCATCGCCGAGCAGGCGCTGCCGGCGCTGCTGGCGGCCATCGAGTCGGGCCTGGGTGAAGAGGTCGAGCCGCTGCCGGCGGTGGCGGTGGTGGCCGAAGCGCCGCCTGCGGTGGTCGCGGCGCGTGCCGTGGCCGTCGCACCGGCGGCCGGTACGCGCATCCAGGGCATCGCCGCCGCGCCGGGCATCGCCTTCGGCCCGGCGCATGTCGAAGTGGCCCACGACTACGCCTACCCCGAGCGCGGCGAGTCGGTGGCGGCTGAGCGCGAGCGTCTGCAGCAGGCCTTGGCCCAGGTCCGCGAAGACCTTGAAGGCTTGATCCAGCGCAGCCAGGCCAAGGCCATCCGGGAAATCTTCGTCACCCACCAGGAGATGCTCGACGACCCGGCGTTGACCGACGAAGTGGCCGAGCGCCTGCGCCTGGGCGAGAGCGCCCCGGCCGCCTGGATCGCGGTCATCGAAGCCGCCGCGCGCCAGCAGGAAAGCCTGCAGGACGCGCTGCTGGCCGAACGCGCAGCCGACCTGCGGGATATCGGCCGGCGGGTGCTGGGCCAGCTCTGTGGCCACCAGGCCACGCCCGAGCCCGAAGAGCCCTACATCCTGGTGATGGACGAGGTCGGCCCCTCAGACGTCGCCCGCCTTGACCCGGCACGGGTCGCCGGCATCCTCACCGCCCGTGGCGGCGCCACTGCCCACAGCGCCATCGTCGCCCGCGCGTTAGGCATTCCAGCGGTGGTCGGCGCCGGCGAAGCGGTGCTGCTGTTGGCCCCGGGCACCGCGCTGCTGATCGACGGCCAGCGTGGCCGCCTCGACGTGGCGCCTTCGGCCGATGCCTTGCAGCGCGCCTTGAGCGACCGCGACCAGCGCGACCAGCGCCTGCAAGCCGCTGCCGCACGGCGCCACGAGGCGGCGGTGACGGCCGATGGCCACGCCGTGGAAGTCTTCGCCAACATCGGCGAGAGCGCTGGGGTGACCGCCGCTGTGGAGCAGGGCGCCGAGGGCGTCGGCCTGCTGCGCACCGAGTTGATCTTCATGGCCCATTCGCAAGCGCCGGACGAAGCCGTGCAGGAAGCCGAATACCGCAAGGTGCTCGACGGCCTCGCCGGGCGGCCGCTGGTGGTGCGCACGCTGGACGTGGGCGGCGACAAGCCGCTGCCGTACTGGCCGATCGCCAAGGAAGAAAACCCATTCCTCGGCGTGCGCGGCATCCGCCTGACCCTGCAACGCCCCGACGTCATGGAAGGGCAGCTGCGCGCGCTGTTGCGCGCCGCCGACAACCGCCCGCTGCGGATCATGTTTCCCATGGTCGGCAGCGTCGAGGAATGGCGCCAGGCGCGGGCCATGACCGAGCGCCTGCGCGAGGAAATCCCGGTGGCCGACCTGCAATTGGGCATCATGATCGAGATTCCTTCCGCCGCCTTGCTGGCCCCGGTCTTGGCCCGTGAGGTGGACTTCTTCAGCGTCGGTACCAACGACCTGACCCAGTACACCCTGGCCATCGACCGTGGTCACCCGACCCTGTCGGCCCAGGCCGATGGCCTGCACCCGGCGGTGCTGCAGTTGATCGACATCACCGTGCGCGCCGCCCATGCCCATGGCAAATGGGTGGGCGTGTGCGGCGAGCTGGCCGGCGACCCGGCAGCGGTGCCGTTGCTGGTGGGCCTGGGTGTCGACGAACTCAGCGTCTCGGCGCGCAGCATCGCCGAGGTCAAGGCCGGGGTGCGCGAGCTGACCTTCAGCCGCGCCCGCGACCTGGCGCAGACCGCTCTGGGCCTGGGCACCGCCCAGGAAGTCCGCGCCCTCACGGAGGCGAATTGATGGCCAGGATCCTCACCCTTACCCTCAATCCGGCGTTGGACCTCACGGTGCAGGTGCCCAGCGTGCGCCTGGGCCAGGTCAACCGCAGCGATGCCCTGCACACCCATGCCGCCGGCAAGGGCGTCAACGTCGCCCAGGTGCTGGCCGATCTGGGCCACACCCTGACCGTCAGCGGCTTTTTGGGCGAGGCCAACCAGCAACCCTTCGTGCAGCTGTTCGCCGAGCGCGGCTTCGTCGACGAATTCATCCGCGTGCCCGGGGAAACCCGCAGCAACATCAAGCTGGCCGAGGCCGATGGTCAGGTCACCGACCTCAATGGCCCCGGCGCCTTTGTCGACGACGCCGCGCAGGCGGCGCTGCTGGCGCGCCTGGTGCAGATCGCCGAGGGGTTCGACGCGGTGGTGGTGGCCGGCAGCCTGCCGCGTGGGGTCAGTGTGGCCTGGTTCGCGGCGTTGCTTGAAAGCCTCGGCCAGCGCGGCCTCAAGGTCGCCCTGGACACTAGCGGCGCAGCGCTGCAGGCGGGGCTGGCGACCCGCCCCTGGCTGATCAAGCCCAACACCGAAGAGCTCGCCGAGGTGCTCGGCACGTCTGTCCAGACGCCGGCGCAACAGGCGGCTGCGGCGCGCCAGTTGCGCGCGCGCGGGGTCGAGCATGTGGTGGTTTCCCAGGGCGCCGAGGGCGTCAACTGGTTCGGCCCCGACGGCGCCTGGCATGCCCAGCCGCCCAAGGTGCAGGTGGCAAGCACGGTCGGCGCCGGGGATTCGTTGCTGGCGGGCGTGCTGCACGGACTGCTCAGTGGGGCAGGCGCCGAGCAAGGCCTGCGCACGGCCACGGCGATCGCCGCCATGGCCGTGTCGCAGATCGGCTTCGGCATCGGCGACCCCGAACAATTGGCTCGTCTGCACAACGACGTCAGCGTCCATACGCTGGCTGAATAACAAGAGGGTTAGAGATGAAGTTAGCCATTGTCACGGCCTGCCCCAACGGCCGCGTCTCCAGCGTGCTCAGCGCACGTTTGCTGGATGCGGTCGCCCAGCGTCAGGGCTGGAGCACCAGCGTCGAGATACAGGACCCCAACCACCCCGAGCGGCAGTTGTCGCCGCAGACCATCGCCGAGGCCGACTGGGTGCTGGCGGTGCACACCGGGCCCATCGACCTGACGCGCTTTGCCGGCAAACGGGTGTTCCAGAGCTCACCGGCGGTGGCCCTGCAGGACGCCGAGCACTTCGTCCGCCAGGCCGCCGAGCAGGCACAGGTCTACCAGGCACCGCAACCGGCGGCGCAGCCCGCAGCGGCGGCCGACCGCGCGCCTCGGCTGGTGGCGATCACCGCCTGCCCAACCGGCGTGGCGCATACCTTCATGGCCGCCGAGGCCCTGCAGCAGGCGGCCAAGCAGGCCGGCTACGACCTGCAGGTGGAAACCCAGGGCTCGGTCGGGGCGCGCAACCCGCTGAGCGCGGCGGCCATCGAGCAGGCCGACGTGGTGCTGCTGGCCTGTGACATCGAGGTGGCCACCGAGCGCTTTGCCGGCAAACGGATCTTCCGTTGCGGCACCGGCGTGGCCCTCAAGCAGGCCAAGCCGACGCTGGACAAGGCCTTGGCCGAGGCCCAGGTGGAATCGGCCGGTACGGCGGCCAAGGCCGGCGCAGCCAGGAAGCAGGAGAAGACCGGGGTCTACAAGCACCTGCTGACCGGTGTGTCGTTCATGCTGCCGATGGTGGTGGCGGGCGGCCTGCTGATCGCCCTGTCGTTCGTCTTCGGCATCACCGCGTTCAAGGAGCCCGGGACCCTGGCCGCTGCGCTGATGCAGATCGGCGGCGAGACCGCGTTCAAGTTGATGGTGCCGCTGCTGGCCGGCTACATCGCCTACTCCATCGCCGACCGCCCGGGCCTGGCGCCGGGAATGATCGGCGGCATGCTCGCCGCGACCTTGGGCGCCGGCTTCATTGGCGGTATCGTCGCCGGTTTCGTCGCCGGCTATAGCGCCTGGGCGATCAACCGCTATGCGCGTCTGCCGGCGAGCATGGAGGCGCTCAAGCCGATTCTGATCATCCCGCTGCTGGCCAGCCTGTTCACCGGCCTGATGATGATCTACGTGGTCGGCACGCCGGTGGCCAGCATGCTCCAGGCCCTGACCCACTTCCTCGACAGCATGGGCACCACCAACGCCGTGCTGCTCGGTGTGGTGCTGGGCGGCATGATGTGCGTCGACCTGGGTGGCCCGATCAACAAGGCCGCCTACGCGTTCTCGGTTGGCCTGCTGGCCTCGCAGAGCTACGCGCCGATGGCCGCGACCATGGCCGCCGGCATGGTGCCGCCGATCGGCCTGGGCATCGCCACCTTTCTGGCCCGGCGCAAGTTCGCGCAGAGCGAGCGCGAGGCGGGCAAGGCGGCCCTGGTGCTGGGGTTGTGCTTCATCTCCGAAGGCGCGATTCCGTTCGCCGCCAAGGACCCGCTGCGGGTCATCCCGGCAGCCATCGCCGGCGGCGCCTTGACCGGCGCCCTGTCGATGTTCTTCGGCTGCAAGCTGATGGCGCCCCATGGGGGGCTGTTCGTGATGCTGATCCCGAACGCGATCAACCACGCCGCGCTGTATCTGCTGGCGATTGTCGCGGGGAGTCTGGTGACGGCGGTGGTATACGCGGTGATCAAGCGGCCCGAGGTGGTTGAATTGGCGGCGGTGCAAGCGGCTTGAGCGGCTGAAGGGCAGCCGCTCGGGGCTGCGCCCCTCCCACCTCGATCGCGCTGGCGCATCCTTGGTGGAAGGGGGCAACGCCCCCGAGAGGCCGCAAGGCCGGTTTGATCTGCTTGGAGTGTTACGCGCGTTGCCGAGCAAGCCCGGTCCTGCACCTCCAGCTCACAGCTAGCGACTTGATCAATAAACATCCCGCCGATAGCGCCCCTGCTCGACCAGATTATCCAGGCCATCGGTGCCGATGATCTGCACCAGCGTTTCCTCGACGCCGCCGGCCATGCCTTGCAGGCTGCCGCAGATATGGATCACCGCGCCTTCGTCCAGCCACTTGCGCAGCAGCTCGGCATTCTCGCGCAGGCGCTGTTGCACGTAGACCTTGTGCGCCTGGTCGCGGGAGAACGCCAGGTCCAGGCGGTGCAGGTCGCCTGAAGCCAGCCAGCCTTGCAGCTCGGCCCGGCAGAAGAAGTCATGGGCCTCGTTGCGCTCGCCGAACAACAGCCAGTTGCGCTGCCGGCCCTGGGCCACCCGTGCCTTGAGCAGGCTGCGCAGGCCGGCCAGGCCCGTGCCGTTGCCGATCAGGATCAGCGGCAGGTCGTCGTGATGCAGGTGAAAGCTGCTGTTGCGCCGCAGTTGCAGGCTGATCGGCGAACCCAGCGGGGCATGCTCGGTCAGCCAGCCAGAGCCCAGGCCGAAGCTGCCGTCACCGTGCCGATGCTGGCGCACGATCAGCTCGAGCACGCCGTCCTCGGGCAGGGAGGCGATGGAGTATTCGCGCGCTTCGGTGGTCAGCGGCACGTCCACGCTCAAGCGCGGCATCATCTCGATCAGATCCCCCGCCTGCCAGCTGCGCTCGCCCGGGGGCTGCAGCGCCAGCCGATACACCGGCGCGCCCTGGCTGCCGGGGTTGAGCAGCTCGCGTTGCACCAGCGACCAGTCCTCGAACGCCGCACCCTGCCACGCCGGGCCTGGTTGGCTGCCGGTCAGCTGGCCGAGCTGCTGCTGCCACAGCTGCAGCGGCGCCGGGTCGGCGCTGTCGACTTCCACCGGGGTGAACGCCGAACGCGCGCCACGGGCGCCCAGCCACTGATGCAGGCGTTGGCCGAAGGCGCAGAAATGGGCGTACTGGCGGTCGCCCAGCGACAGCAGGGCATAGTCCAGATGGCCCAGTGACCAGGCCTGGCCGAGCACACGCCGTTCGAAACTGCGGGCGCTGTCCGGCGCCTGGCCGTCGCCGAAGGTGCTGACCACGAACAAGGCCTTCTGCGCCTGGCTCAGGTCGCTTTCGGTCAGGCTGGCCAGCGGCCGAACCTGAACCGCCAGGCCGGCAGCCTGCAACTGCCCGGCCGATTGCCAGGCCAGCTGCTCGGCCAGGCCGCTTTGGCTGGCGAAGCCGATCAACCAGCTCGGGCCGCTGGCCGGCGAGCTGCCCATGGCACTGCGCGCAGCGCGCACCTGGCGCTTCTTGCGCCGACGGTCGAGGTACAGCAGCCAGCCGGTGACGAAGAACAGCGGCATGCACAGCGCCGCCAGGGTCATGATGATGCGCCCGCCGAGGCCGAAATAACTGCCCACGTGCAGCGCGTAGATGCTGCCCAGCAGCTGCCCGGCGAGGGTCTTGTCGGCGTAGCGCTCGACCTTGGCCACAGTGCCGGTGGCCGGGTCCAGGGTGATGACGTTGAGCGCCCGCGGGTGCGGCGAGTCCTTGAGCAGGTAGTACACCGTGGCCGGCTGATGCGGGCCAGGGGGCAGGCGCAGGTTGTAGCTGCGCAGGTCCGGCCCGGCGCTGGTCCTGATGGCGGCCCAGACGGCGTCGTAGTCGACCACGGGCGCCGCCTGGTCCGGCTTGGCCATCGGCCGGCCGCCGCCACGGCGTTCGGCGCTGGGCGTCTCGCCCAGCACGCGGGTCAGTCCGTCGTTGAACCATTGGTACGACCAGGCCAGGCCCGTGACGCAGAACATCAGGTACACCAGCAGGCACCAGGTGCCGAACACCGAGTGCAGGTCCCAGTTGAAGCTGCGGCCCTTCTTGGCCCAGTCCAGGGTCAGCCAGGCGCGCCAGTTCAGCGCCTGGCGCGGCCAACGCAGGTACAGCCCGGACAGGCAGAAGAACAACAGGATCAGGGTGCAGGCGCCGGTGATGGCCTTGCCGGTTTCACCCGCCAGCAGGAAGCGGTGCAACTGCAGGGTAATGGCGAAGAACGCCTGGCCGCGCACCTCGCCCTGCAGCTGGCCGGTGGCCGTGTCGAAGTAGCGCATTTCGCCACGACGTTCACCGGGCGGCGGGGTGAGGAACACCCGCGAAGCTTCGCTGTTGGTCACATCGATGCTGATCGACTGGATGCCCTTGGGCTGCTCGGCCTGGATCCGCCGGACCAGTTCAGGCAGCGCCAGGGCGTCGGCCTGGCTCGGTTGCACGTCGAGGATGGCCGGGTTGAGCAGGGTGAGGATTTCGTCCTGGAACGACACCATGGCCCCGGTGATGCCCATCAGGGCCAGCACGGTGCCGGCGGTGATGCCGAAGAACCAGTGCAGCTGGAACAGGGTTTTTTTCAGCACAGCGAAGTCCTTGAGGTCCGGTGTCAGGCGGCTGGCATTATGCCGCAATCTTGAGAATACGTCTCAAACCCAATAAACCGGCGGATCAGCAAAAAAGCCCCGCCGACCGAAGTCCGCGAGGCTTTGTTGGTCCGCTACGATCAGTAGTGGAAGTTGGTCGAGAACAGCACGGTGCGACCCGCCGCTTCGTTGGCGAAGTGGGCAGCGTAGGCCTTGTCGTAGTAGACCTTGTCGGTGAGGTTCTGCACGTTCACCTGGAAGTCGATGTGCTTGTTCAGCTTGTACGAAGCCATGGCGTCGTAACGGGTGTAGGACGGTACATAGACGGTGTTGGCGGTGTCGCCCCAGACCTTGTCGACATAGAACGCGCCGCCACCGACGGTGAACTTCGGTGCCAGTTCGTAGGTTGTCCACAGGGTGGCGCTGTTCTTCGGCACGTTGGGCATTTCGTTGCCCGCCTGGGACACGGCGCCAGCCGTCACGGTGCCATTGCGCCCGACCTGGCCCGGGTTGACCAGTTCGCTGTCCAGGTAGCTGTAGCCGGCGAACACTTGCCACTTGTCGGTGATCTTGCCGCTGGCTGACAGCTCGACGCCGTCGACGCGCGATTCACCGGCGTTCTCGTACAGGCCGGTGCTGACCAGCACGCGGGTGTTGGTCTTCTCGGTGCGGAACACGGCGGCGGTCAGCGACACGCGCTCATTGAACACGTCCCACTTGGTGCCCACTTCGTAGTTCTTGGTGGTTTCCGGTTCCAGGTCGCTGGTGGCGGTGCCGGCGGTCAGCGGGTTGCCGTCCGAACCCTGGCCGACCAGGCCGCCGGCCGGGGTCGCCGAGGTGGCGAAAGAGGCATAGACGCTGCCGTTCTGCGCCGGTTTCCAGGTCAGGCCGGCCTGCCAGTTCCAGAAGTTGTTCTCGCTGCTGGCGTGCACGGTCGGCGAGTTGGCGGTGGTATCGAAGCTGTCGTAGCGGCTGCCCAGGTTGAGCAACCACGCCGGGGTCAGCTCGATGGTATCGAACGCGTAGATCGAGCGGGTGTTGGCGTCGGTCTGGGTGGTCGCGTAGTTGCGGGCGATGGTGCCGCCGTAGGTGTCTTCCGGGTTCGGGTTGCTCAGCGAGGTGCAGTTGCCGCTGACGGTATTGCCACTGCCGGTCGGCGAGCAGTTGTTCAGGGCGCTGGTGCTGTAGCTGTAGCTGCTGGAGCGGCTGACTTCGCGGGTCAGTTCGACCCCGGTGGAGTAGCTGTTCTTCAGGCCCAGCAAGTGGAAGTTGCCGAACAGGTCGGTCTGGTTGGTGGTGGTCTCGGTGTTCGACACCAGGGTGTTGGCCCGGCGCCACACCGTGCCGTAGCGGTTGACGTTGCGCTGGCTGTCGTCCGGCTGGGTGAGGATGTAGTCCTGGCCCGAGTTGCCGTGACGGAAGGTGTTCTTCAGCGTCATGTCGTCGTTGAAGTCGTGTTCGAAGCTGATGGTGCCGATGTCGGTGCGCGTCTTGCGGAAGTCCCGGCCCTTGATGCCGTAGAAGTTGTTGCGGTCGCCGCCGTCATCAGGTTTGTCATGCACGTGGGCGGTGGCGGTCGGCGAGCTGTAGCCGTAGGGAATGCCCGAGTCCGGCAGGTCGTCGCTCTGCATGTGGTAGAAGCTGAAGTTCAGGCGGTTGGCGGTGCCCATGCCGAAGGTCAGCGACGGGGCCACGCCCCAGCGGTCGTAGTTGACGTCGTCGCGCCCGGAGACGTTCTGCGAATGGTTCATCAGGTTCAGACGGAACGCTGCGGTGTCGGTGAACTTGCGGTTCACGTCCAGGGTGTAGCGGCGGGTCTGGTCGGAGCCGTAGGTGAAACCGCCGTCGAGGAAGTCGGTGTCCTTGGGCTGCTTGCTGATCAGGTTGAGGCTGCCGCCGGCCGAACCGCGGCCGCCGATGGTGGAGTTGGGGCCCTTGCTGACTTCGATGGACTCGATGTCGAAGATCTCGCGGCTCTGTGCGCCGGTGTCGCGCACGCCGTCGATGAAGGTGTCGCCCTGGGCGTCGAAGCCGCGGATGATCGGCCGGTCGCCCTGCGGGTTGCCGCCTTCACCGGCGCCAAAGGTGATGCCCGGCACGGTGCGCAGGGCATCCTGCAGGTTCAGCGAGGCAGTGTCCTTGAGCACTTGCTGGGGGATCACCGTGACCGAGCGTGGCGTGTCCACCAGCGGCGCGGTGAGCTTGACCGATGCGGATTTCTCGGTCTGGTAGGAGCCTTCATCCACCGCATCGCTGTTGATGTTGGTGGCGCCCAGCTTCAGCGAGTCGTTGCTGGCCGCAGCATCGGTGCTTTCGGCGGCCTGGGCCACCTGGGTGGCCGAGGCGGCGCTCAAGGCCATGCCGATGGCGGAGGCGAGCAGGCGTGGTGCGCTGACCGCGTTGTTTTTTTGGTGTTGCGACATGTCGATTGACCTTCCCCAAGGTTTGAAGGGGGCGGAATATAGGGTCAATGCGATTTAAGTACAATTGAGAGGCATTGCTATTCGAGAAGAATTTACATTCTTTACACATTCGATTGACAGAATTTCTACATTTGTCTGCTATGGCCGGGTTTGCCCCTGTTTTTCGTCAATAAGAATCAATACCATTGGCGGTCCATGTTTTCAGGTGTTGCCCTCATGCTTCTACATATCCCCGGTGTGTTCACGGCCGACGAGGTGCAGCGCATTCGCCAGGCTCTGGAGCAGGCCGACTGGGCTGACGGCAAGATCACCGCCGGCTACCAGTCGGCCAAGGCCAAGCACAACCTGCAACTGCCCGATGGCCACCCCTTGGGCAAGGAAGTCGGGGCGGCCTTGATCGAGCGTTTGTGGGCCAACCCCGACTTCATGTCGGCAGCGTTACCGAACAAGGTGTTCCCGCCGTTGCTCAACTGCTACACCGCTGGCGGCCATTTCGACTTTCATGTCGACAACGCCGTGCGCCAGCCGCGCGGCTCGGTGGAGCGGGTGCGCACCGACCTGTCGTCGACGCTGTTTCTCAGCGACCCCGAGAGCTACGACGGGGGCGAGTTGGTCATCCAGGACACCTTCGGCCTGCGCGAGGTCAAGCTGGCCGCCGGCGACCTGCTGCTGTACCCCGGCACCAGCCTGCACAAGGTCAATGCGGTGAGCCGCGGCACTCGCTATGCGGCGTTTTTCTGGACCCAGAGCCTGGTGCGTGAGGACAGCCAGCGGACCATCCTCTACGAGATGGACACGGCCATTCGCCAGCTGACCGCCGACATGCCGGATCACCCGGCCCTGGTGCAACTGACGGGCACCTATCACAACCTGCTGCGGCGCTGGGTCGAGGTCTGAGATGCGGATCTGCGAAGCCGACTTTCGCCTGCGCAACCCCCGCGAACTGGACGACGCCGGCTGGCATGCGCTGCTGCAGGAGCGCCCGGCCCAGGCGATCGTCGCCGGTGCCCGCGCCGGGGTGCTGCAGGCCCAGGCGCTGCTCGGGCAGCTGCTGCTCGATGGCCAGGGCATCGCCCAGGACGCGCCGCTGGCGGTCAAGTGGTTCGCCATCGCCGCGCACCGCGGCCACCTGATGGCGCGCAACATGCTCGGCCGTTGTCACGAGCACGGCTGGGGCTGTGTGGCCGACGCCAGCGCGGCGGCGGGCCACTATCGGCTGGCGGCCGAAGCGGGGCTGGACTGGGCCATGTACAACTATGCCAACCTGCTCGCCACCGGGCGCGGCGTGGCCACCGACCAGGCCCTGGCCCTGAGCTGGTACCGGCGCGCGGCGCAGCTGGGGCACGCCAAGTCGATGAATCTGCTGGGGCGCTATCTGGAGCAGGGGCTGGCCTGCGCGGCGGATGTCGAGCAGGCCCGGCAGTGGTACCAGCGCTCGGCCGAGGCCGGGGATTTTCGCGGGCAGTTCAGCCATGCCGCCGTGCTTGCCGAGCAGGGTGAGGTGGCGGCGGCGCTGCATTGGCTGCAGTTGGCGCTGGAGGGCGGCAACCTGAATTTTCTGCGGGTGAGTGTGCAGGTGCTGGAGCAGGCCGCGCAGCCACAGGTGCGGGCGATGGCGGTGGCTTACCGGGCGAGAATGCTGAGCTTGGCGTCATGAGCCTGGAGAGGGGCCTGTGGGCGCGGGCAAAGCCCGCGAGCGGTTGATCTTTCCAGGAGCAAACCGGCCTGGCGGCCTCTCGGGGCTTCATCCCTCCCACAGGCTGCCTCTGCCACATTGAGGCGCCTTTAGCGGCGTTTGAGCTGGTCGGTCAGCTGGGTAGGCAGGCCCTTGATGATAAGCGTGCCATTTTCCTCGTCGTACTCGATCTTGGAGCCCAGCAGATGGGCCTCGAAGCTGATCGACAAACCCTCGGCGCGTCCGGTGAAACGGCGGAATTGATTGAGCGTGCGCTTGTCCGCCGGAATCTCCGGCGACAGGCCGTAGTCCTTGTTGCGGATGTGGTCGTAGAAGGCGCGCGGGCGCTCCTCGTCGATCAGCCCGGAGAGCTCTTCGAGGGCCATTGGTTCGCCCATCTTCGACTGGCTGCTGGCGTAGTCGACCAGGGTCTGGGTCTTCTCGCGGGCCGACTCCTCGGGCAGGTCCTCGCTCTCGACGAAGTCGCTGAAGGCCTTGAGCAGGGTGCGTGTCTCGCCAGGCCCATCGACGCCTTCCTGGCAGCCGATGAAGTCGCGGAAGTACTCCGAGACCTTCTTGCCGTTCTTGCCCTTGATGAACGAGATGTACTGCTTGGACTGCTTGTTGTTCTTCCACTCGGAAATGTTGATGCGCGCCGCCAGGTGCAACTGGCTCAGGTCGAGGTGGCGCGAGGGCGTCACGTCGAGCTCGGCGTTTACTGCCACGCCTTCGCTATGGTGCAGCAGGGCAATGGCCAGGTAGTCGGTCATGCCTTGCTGGTAGTGGGCGAACAGCACGTGGCCACCGGTGGAGAGGTTGGACTCCTCCATGAGTTTCTGCAGGTGCTCGACGGCCTGGCGGCTGAAGGCGGTAAAGTCCAGCTCGGCGTCCAGGTACTGGCGCAGCCAGCCGCTGAACGGATAGGCGCCGGACTCGCCGTGGAACAGCCCCCAGGCCTTGCCCTGCTTGGCGTTATAGCTGTCGTTGAGGTCGGCCAGGAGGTTTTCGATGGCGGGCGACTCACCCAGTTCCGAGTCGCGCGCGTGCAGCACGGCAGGGCTGCCATCGGGTTTCTTGTCGATCAAATGGACGATGCTGTGACGGATCGGCATGGGCTTCTCGGTGCGGTCGGCAAAGGCGCCAAGTGTAACGCAACTGGGCTTTGCAGCGCCTGGGCGGGGGATTTTCTCTTGGCAAAACAAGCCTTTTGCTCAAATTTCAAACAAATGCGGGAGAAACGGCAATAAATGCCCAGGTAGTGGCGGATATTTATCTGTCTGTGTGCTAGTTTTGCCCGGTCTTGCGCGTTAGAGCCGCGTGAAGCCCGCCGTGTGCGGCGGTCGAGTCGAACCAAAGGCCGATTTGCGCATCTACAGATGCGATTCCCGCATCCGTGGTCCTACGCCCCGATCCTGCGGGTCTGGCCATAGACCGACACTGCACATTGCATCCAAATGAATTTGATAGGGAAGGAACACCACCATGGCATTAACCAAAGACCAACTGATCGCCGACATCGCCGAAGCTATCGACGCGCCAAAAAACACCGCGCGTAACGCTCTCGAGCAGCTCGGCCAGATCGTTGCTGATCAGTTGGAAAATGGCAACGAAATCACCCTGCCAGGCATCGGCAAGCTGAAGATCACCGAGCGCCCAGCACGCACTGGCCGCAACCCGTCGACTGGCGCCGCGATCGAAATCGCCGCCAAGAAAGTCGTCAAGTTCGTACCGGCCAAAGTGCTGACCGACGCTGTGAACAAGTAAGCATTACTGTTCGCAAAAAAAACCGCGCCTGGCGCGGTTTTTTTATGCCGGTCAGAAGCGCCAGGCGACGAAGCGGCTGATCTTCTGTCCCTGGCCCATCTCCACCACCCGGTGCTGCCTGACCCCGGCCTTGCGCAGGGCCGCCTCGATACCGGGCAGGTTCGACGCCTTGGACACCAGAGTGCTGAACCAGCCGACCTGCCGGGCCACCGGCGCGCTCTCGGCGATCAGTTGGGTGACGAAACGGATCTCGCCCCCTTCGCACCACAGCTCGTTGTTCTGCCCCCCGAAGTTGAGCACCGGCAGCTTGCGCTTGGGGTCGGCCTTGCCAAGTGCCCGCCACTTGCGCGAGCTGCCCCGGGTGGCGTCCTCCAGGGAGGCATGGAAGGGCGGATTGCACAGCGTCAGGTCAAAGCGCTCGTCGGCCTGCAGCAGGCCCTGGAGGATGTGCCTGGGGTTGCTCTGCTGGCGCAGGCTGATGGCCTTGGCCAGGCCGTTGGCCTGGACGATGGCCTTGGCCGAAGCCAGCGCCACCGGGTCGATGTCCGAGCCGACGAACTGCCAGCGGTAATCGCTGTGCCCCAGCAAGGGGTAGATGCAGTTGGCGCCGGTGCCGATGTCCAGCACCCGCACGCCAGCGCCGCGCGGGATTTCGCCGCCATTGTCCTCGGCCAGCAGGTCGGCCAGGGCGTGGACATAGTCGGCGCGGCCAGGGATCGGTGGGCACAGGTAGCCTGGCGGAATGTCCCAGTGGGCAATGCCGTACAGCGCCTTGAGCAGCGCGCGGTTGAACACCTTGACCGCGTCCGGGTTGGCGAAGTCGATGCTCTGCTTGCCGTAGGGGTTGAGGATGACGAACTGGGCCAGCTCCGGGCTGCTCTTGATCAACTGCGGGAAGTCGTAACGGCCCTGATGGCGGTTGCGCGGGTGCAAGGTGGGTTTGTTCGGGGTGGTCATGGGGATGTCCTGGGAGCCCGGTCCTGCACGGCCGAGCAAGCTCGGCCGTGCAGGTAGGCGGTGCAGCGCGGGGTTACAGGCTGGCGATCCGCGCGTGCTGTTCAGCCAGCTTGGCCAGCGCTTGCTCGGACTCGGCCAGCTTGGCGCGCTCCTTGTCGATCACCGCAGGCGGCGCCTTGTCGACGAACGCGGCGTTGGACAGCTTGCCGCCGACGCGCTGGACTTCACCCTGCAAGCGCAGGATTTCCTTGTCCAGGCGCGCCAGTTCGGCGGCCTTGTCGATCAGCCCGGCCATCGGCACCAGCACTTCCATCTCGCCCACCAGCGCGGTGGCGCTCAGCGGCGCCTCGGCGCCCGTCGCCAGCACGGTGATGGATTCGAGCTTGGCCAGCTTCTTGAGCAAGGCTTCGTTTTCCAGCAGACGGCGCTGGTCTTCGCTGCTGGCGTTGCGCACGAAGATCTGCAAGGGCTTGCCCGGGCCGATATTCATTTCGCCACGGATGTTGCGCGTGCCGAGCATCAGGCCCTTGAGCCATTCGATGTCGTCTTCGGCGGCGACGTCGATGCGGCTTTCATTGGCCACCGGCCAGGGCTGCAGCATGATCGTCTTGCCTTGGGCACCGGCCAGCGGGGCCAGGCGCTGCCAGATTTCCTCGGTGATGAATGGCATGAACGGGTGTGCCAGGCGCAGCGCCACTTCCAGCACGCGCACCAGGGTGCGGCGGGTGCCGCGCTGGCGCTCGACCGGGGCGTTCTCGTCCCAGAGGACCGGCTTGGACAGCTCCAGGTACCAGTCGCAGTACTGGTTCCAGATGAACTCGTAGAGCGCCTGGGCGGCCAGGTCGAAGCGGAACTGGTCGAGCTGGCGGGTGACTTCGGCTTCGGTGCGCTGTAGCTGCGAGATGATCCAGCGGTCGGCCAGCGACAGTTCATAGGCCTCGCCGTTCTGGCCGCAGTCCTCGCCCTTGTCGAGCACGTAGCGCGCCGCGTTCCAGATCTTGTTGCAGAAATTGCGATAGCCTTCGACGCGGCCCATGTCGAACTTGATGTCGCGGCCGGTGGACGCCAGCGAGCAGAAGGTGAAGCGCAGGGCGTCGGTGCCGTAGCTGGCGATGCCGCCTTCGAACTCGTCGCGGGTCTGCTTCTCGATCTTCTTCGCCAGTTTCGGCTGCATCAGGCCCGAGGTGCGCTTGGCCACCAGTGCTTCGAGCTCGATGCCGTCGATGATGTCCAGCGGGTCGAGTACGTTGCCCTTGGACTTGGACATCTTCTGACCCTGGCCATCACGCACCAGGCCGTGCACGTACACGGTCTTGAACGGGACCTGCGGGGTGCCGTCGGCGTTCTTGACCAGGTGCATGGTCAGCATGATCATCCGGGCGACCCAGAAGAAAATGATGTCGAAGCCGGTGACCAGCACGTCGGTGGAGTGGAATTTCTTCAGGAATTCGGTCTGCTCCGGCCAGCCCAAAGTGGAGAAGGTCCACAGGCCCGAGCTGAACCAGGTGTCGAGTACGTCGTTGTCCTGGTTGAGCGTGACGTCCGCGGCCAGGCCGTGCTTGCTGCGCACTTCGGCTTCGCTGCGGCCGACATAGACCTTGCCGCTCTCGTCGTACCAGGCCGGAATGCGGTGGCCCCACCACAGCTGGCGGCTGATGCACCAGTCCTGGATGTCGCGCATCCAGGAGAAGTACATGTTCTCGTACTGCTTGGGCACGAACTGGATGCGGCCGTCTTCCACGGCGGCGATCGCAGGCTCGGCCAAAGGCTTGGTCGACACGTACCACTGGTCGGTCAGCCACGGCTCGATGACGGTGCCGGAGCGGTCGCCCTTCGGCACTTTCAGGCCATGATCGTCGACGCTGACCAGCAGGCCGGCGGCGTCGAAGGCGGCGACAATCTGCTTGCGCGCCTCGAAACGGTCGAGGCCGACGTATGCGGCGGGGATGTCGCCGACGATGCTTTCGTTGAGCTTGCCGTCCAGGTTGAACACCTGGCAGGCCGGCAGTACGGCGGCGTTCTTGTCGAAGATGTTCAGCAGCGGCAAGTTGTGGCGCTTGGCGACTTCATAGTCGTTGAAATCGTGGGCCGGGGTGATCTTCACGCAGCCGGTGCCGAACTCGGGGTCGCAGTAGTCGTCGCCGATGATCGGGATGCGCCGGCCCACCAGCGGCAGTTCGACGAACCGGCCGATCAGTGCCTGGTAGCGCTCGTCATTGGGGTTCACCGCCACGGCAGCGTCGCCGAGCATGGTTTCAGGGCGAGTGGTGGCGACGATCAGGTAATTCTTGCCCTCGGCGGTGGTCACGCCGTCGGCCAGCGGGTACTTGAGGTTCCACAGGAAGCCTTTTTCGTCGTGGTTTTCCACTTCGAGGTCGGAGATCGCCGTGTGCAGCTTGGTGTCCCAGTTCACCAGGCGCTTGCCGCGGTAGATCAGGCCGTCTTCGTGCAGGCGCACGAAAGCTTCCTTGACCGCCTCGGACAGGCCGTCGTCCATGGTAAAGCGCTCGCGGCTCCAGTCCACCGAGGAACCCAGGCGGCGAATCTGCCGGCTGATGTTGCCGCCGGACTGGCCTTTCCATTCCCAGACTTTTTCCAGGAAGGCCTCACGACCCAGGTCGTGACGGCTCTGGCCCTGAGCCTCGAGCTGACGCTCGACCAGCATCTGGGTGGCGATGCCGGCGTGGTCGGTGCCCGGTTGCCACAGGGTGTCACGGCCCTGCATGCGGCGGAAACGGATCAGGGCGTCCATGATCGCGTTGTTGAAGCCATGGCCCATGTGCAGGCTGCCGGTGACGTTCGGCGGCGGGATCATGATGGTGTAGGAGTCCCCCGAGCCTTGCGGCGCGAAGTAGTTTTCCGACTCCCAGGTCTGGTACCAGGAAGTTTCGATGGCGTGCGGCTGGTAGGTCTTGTCCATGCGCGGGGGGACCCTTAGGCATTAATTTGGGAAAGCCGGGAAGTATAACAAAGCTCGGGGGCTTAGCACCCTCCTGCATGCGCGATGTGGGAGGGGGCAGAGCCCCCGAGAGGCCGCAAGGCCGGTTTGATCTTCGGGCGCCGGCGAAATGTCCAATGTGGCCATACCCCTAACGCGCCGCAATCGCCTGCAGCGCTTCGGCCATCAGCCACTCGCGGAACTCGGCGATGGCTGGTTTATTGGCGAACGCCGGGCTGCTCAACAGGTAGAAGCCCTCCTCAGTCTGCAGTTCGGTGGCAAACGGGCGCACCAGACGTCCGGACTTGAGGTCGCTTTCCACCAGCAGGTAACTGGCCAGGCCGATGCCTTGGCCCTGGGCTACGGCTTCGAGCATCAGCCCCGGCTCGTTGAAGTAGAGCGTGTCGGCGAAGCTGATGCCGCGCGCACCGGCTGCTTCGAACCATTCGCTCCAGTAGCCGCTGTTGACCACCTGCAGCAAGGTGTGGCGGGTCAGCGCGTGGGGACTCTCGATAGGGCCTTCGGCTTCCAGCAGGTCGGGGCTGCAGACCGGGAAGATCGGTTCGGCGCCCAGCGGCGTGGCCAGCACGCCGGGCCAGTGGCCGTTGCCCCAGCGGATGGCGACGTCGATGTCCTGGCGGTCGAAATCGACCGGGTCGGAGGACGCCAGCAGGGTGATGCGGATTTTCGGGTACTGCTGCATGAAGCGCTTGAGCCTGGGCACCAGCCAGCGGCTGGCGATGGCCGGCGCGGCATTGACGCAAAGCACGCTGGGCACGTCAGGGTCGATGACCCGTTCGCAGACCCGGCTGAGCATGCTCAGCGCCTCGTGGGCGACATCGGCCAGGGCGGTGCCTTCGCGGGTCAGCTCGATGCGCCGGGGCAGGCGGCGGAACAGGCGCACTTCGAGAAAGTCTTCAAGCTGGCGGATCTGCTGGCTGACCGCCGAGGGCGTGACGCACAGCTCGGCGGCCGCGTCGGTGAAACTGCCGCAGCGGGCGGCGGCATCGAACACTCGAAACAGGTTCAAGGGCGGCAGTCGGTTGATGCGTGCCATCAGGTGGCGGCCTCGGCCTGCGGCCCGCAAAGGTGCAGCAGCGACTTCAGTTGGGGCATCACCTCGGCGCCAAAACGCTCCAGCGACGACAGCGTCTCACGCCGGCCGATGCCGGCGAAGCCCATGAAGCAGGACAGGTGACTCGGCGCCAGGGTGGTCAGCTCGTGATGCAGGCGTTCGGCACAATAGTCCGCCGGGCCGATGATGGCATTGTCCAGAAAGTCGTCCAGCGGCGGTTCGTCATTGAGCGGCATCAGCCGCAGGAAAGGCCCGTCCATGCTCGGTCGTGCCCGCGACAGCGGTAGCGCGGCCCGGGCCAGGTTGCGCACGCAGCTGGCCGCATGGCTGGCCTCATGGGGCGAGTCGGTGATGAAGATGTAGCGCTGCACGGCCAGGGGCATGGTGGCGACTTCTCCTGCGGCTTCGGCCCAGCGCTGGGCAATCACTTTCCGAAACTGGCTGGCGGCCGCCAGCCCGCGATGGCCGAAACTCATGAACGGGGTATGACCGCCCTGCACCATGCGTGCCACGACCTGTGGATGGCTGCTGGCGACGAACACTTCGGGCATGGCCAGGCCAAATGGGCGCATCGACAGTTCGGTATGCGGCACCTGGTAATGCTCGCCGTGAAACTCCACGGTGCCCGTGGTCAAGCCTTGCTCGAGGATGCACCAGGCCTCGAGCATGCGCTCGTAGCGCTGCGCGGGCGCCACCTGAAAGCGCTCGAACTCATATGGCTGGTAGCCGCTGCCCAGGCCCAATACCAAGCGGCCGCTGCTCAACAGGTCGGCGAACGCCAGTTCCTGCACGACTCGCAATGGCTGGTAGAAGGGCAGGGCGAGCACCCCTGGGCCCAGGCGGATTCGCGTGGTCAGGGGGGCACAATGGGCGACCATGAGCAGTGCGGACGGGCAGATGGAATGGTTGGTGAAGTGATGCTCGGCGAACCAGGCGATGTCGAAGCCCAGCTCCTCGGCCATGCCAACCATGTCGACGGTGGTGCGCAACACCGAGGCAGGCGAGGTATTGCGGTCGTACAGGCCCATCAGGTTGAACAGTCCGAGCTTGACCATCAGCGGCGTGCTCCCGGGAGTCAGGAGCGCAACGCTAGCGGGCGCCGCTGCGGGCGGCAAGCGAGCCGTTCTAATCCATGCATAAGCACAGGTTAAGGCAAGCCTGGGGCAAGCCGGGCTAATGCGCGCACAAGGATTGATCGTTTGTCAGGCGCGCCGGCGGCCACGCAGACTGGTTTTTTCTGGCGGCGGTGAGTGCGATGAATTTCGGAATCTTCAACCTGATGGGGCTGCGTGACAATCCACGCGGCACGCCCGGGGTGATCGACGACACGGTGAGCATGGTCAGATTGGCCGAAGACATCGGCTTCGACGTGGCCTGGTTCGCCGAGCACCATTTCACCAACTACTCGATCAGCGTCTCACCGCTGATGATGGCCGCGTTCATGGCGGGCAAGACCGAGCGCATCCGTCTGGGCGCCGGTGTGGTGGTGCTGCCGCTGTATCACCCCATGCGCGTCGCCCAGGAGATCGCCCTGCTCGATCAGCAGAGCAACGGCCGCGCGGTGATCGGGGTCGGCACCGGTTACCAGGCCTACGAGTTCGAACGCTACGGCGCCGATGTGGCGCAGAAGACGGCGATGTTTCTCGAGTACTGGGCGGTGGTCGAGCAGGCGTTGACCCAGGGACGGGTGGCGTTCGAAGGCAAGTTCATCCAGGTGCCGGACACCTGCATCACCGTGCGCCCGGTGCAGCAGCCGCTGCCGCCGTTGTTCTGCACTTCGCCGAGCCCGCAGATCCTGCGCCAGTTGGCGCGCTGGCAGGCCGTTCCGTTCGTCACGGCCGGCTGGCGTGGTTCCAGCGCATTGCCCGGTTTGGTCGAGAAGGTGCGAGAGAGTTGGTTGGCCGCCGGGTTGCAGGGTGCGCAGATGCCGGTCGCGCTACAGCAGTACATTCACGTGACCGACAGCCGCAGCGAAGCGCTGGAGGCGGCCGAACGGGCCCGCTATGTCGGGCGCATGGTCACGGCCCTGCGCTCGCCCGACCTGCTGCTGGAGGGATCGATGGTGCAGGCGCCAGCGTTCGACGGCGAACCGCCGCTGGAAACCTTCCGTGACAATCTGATCATTGGCGATGCGCATTACGTTGCCGAGCGCATGGTTGCGGAGATTCGCCAACTGGACCCGATCCACTACAACGGCTTTTTTCAGTTCGGCGATATGCCGATCACCCGCGCGCGGCGCTCGCTGGAGCGCTTTGGCAGCGAGGTGATCCCGCTGCTGGAGCGCGAGCTGGGGCCCCTGGCGGGTATCGGCCGCCGAGACTGAGGGCTATTGCTGCAACAGACGCTCGAGGCGCGCCTCCAGGCGCCGCTTGATCTCGGTCTCGATGTGTGGGGCGAAGTCGTCGATGACGTCCTGCATGATCTGCTGCGCCGCGCTGCGCAGGTCGGCGTCCAGGTGTAGCAGGGTGTCCTGGCGGTTCTGCTCGGGGCTGGGCTGCGCCACAGGTTTGGGCAGCGGCGCCTGGGCGGCCGAAGGCGCCTGTTGCAGGCTTTCGGTCTCGCCTTCGACGTCCAGCAGCAGGGGGATCTGCTCGCGTTCGTCGGGCACCGAGTCGGTCAGCAGCGGCGGCTGCAGGGTTTCGTCGCCGAGCAGCTGGCGGATCGACTCGAGGTCGTCCAGCAGGTGCGCGGACTTGGGCAGAGGTTTGAAATTGTCCATCTTGGGCTCTTGTCCGGCGTGGGCTCAAAGTCGCTGTAGGCGGTGATCCTGCAAAGGATAGCCGCGTTCGCGGTAGAAACGAAAACTCTCCCGGGCGGCCTGACGAATCGCCGGGTCTTCGACGACGATTTCGGCGATGCGGCTGAAGCGTTCGAAAAAGGCCGGCACCTTCAGGTCCAGGTTGACCAGCAGGTCGCTGTGTTGGCCTGCCGAGTCGTCCAGGCCCAGGGTGATAGGCGCGCTGGCTTCGTCCTGGACGATATTGTGCGGCACGAAGCTCTCGCCCTTGAACGCCCACAGGCGCTGGTCGAGCGCCTCGCGCTGGGCGGCGTCGCTGCAGTGCAGGTGAATGCTGTGGCCCAGACGCCAGGCTTTTTCCACCAGCTTGCAGGCGAAGTCCAGGCGAGCGGCGGGGAGGGGGCTGGGGAGAATATAGAAGTCGATCTGGGGCATCGATGCCTCGTGGGTGCGGTGTGTCTGGCAGATGGCGTCGCTTGCATCGCGGCCTTGGCGCGCGCCAAGGCCGCGATGCAAGCGCGACCGATCGGTCCTCAGACCCCGGCGCGGTCCAGCAGGTACTGGGTCAGCAGGGGCACAGGGCGGCCAGTGGCACCCTTGTCCTTGCCGCCGCTCAGCCAGGCGGTACCGGCGATGTCCAGGTGCGCCCAGTGGTAGGCCTTGGCGAAACGCGACAGGAAGCAGCCGGCGGTGATGGTGCCGCCTTTCGGCCCGCCGATGTTGGCGATGTCGGCGAACGGGCTGTCCAGTTGCTCCTGGTATTCGTCGAACAGCGGCAGCTGCCAGCAACGGTCGTCGGCTTGCTTGCCGGCGCTGAGCAGTTGCTCGATCAGGCCGTCGTTGTTGCCCATCAGGCCTGAAGTGTGGCCGCCCAGAGCGACCACGCAGGCGCCGGTCAGGGTGGCAATGTCGATCACCGCCTGAGGTTTGAAACGCTCGGCGTAGGTCAGCGCGTCGCACAGCACCAGGCGACCCTCGGCGTCGGTGTTGAGGATCTCGACGGTCTGCCCGCTCATGGTCTCGACGATGTCGCCAGGGCGCGTGGCGCGGCCGCTTGGCATGTTCTCGGCGCAGGCGAGGATGCACACCAGGTTGATCGGCAGTTCCAGCTCGAGCACGGCGCGCAGGGTGCCGAACACGCTGGCGGCGCCGCACATGTCGTACTTCATTTCATCCATGTTGGCCGCCGGCTTGATGCTGATGCCGCCGGTGTCGAAGGTGATGCCCTTGCCGACCAGCACGTACGGCTGCTCGCCCTTCTTGCCGCCCTGGTAGTTGGCGACGATCAGCCGTGGAGGCTGTTCGCTGCCCTGGGCCACGGCGAGGAACGAGCCCATGCCCAGTTCCTTGAGCTTCTTCTCGTCGTGCACTTCGACCTTGAGGTTCTTGTGCGCCTTGGCCAGGCTCTTCGCCGCTTCGCCGAGGAAGGTCGGGTGGCACAGGTTGGGGGGCAGGTTGCCCAGGTCGCGGGTGAAGCTCATGCCGCTGGCGATCGCCGAGGCGTGGCTGACGGCGCGCTCGACTTCGGCCTGCAGTGCCTTGGTGGTCAGCAGGGTGATCTTCTTCAGGGCGCGCGGCTCGGCCTTCTTGCTCTTGAAGCGGTCGAACACGTATTCGCCGTCCAGCAGGGTTTCGGCCAGCAGGCGGGTCTTGCCGTAGGTATCGCGGTTCTTCACCACCAGCGCGTCGAGGGCCAGCACGGCGTCGCCGCCGCCCAGGCCCTTGAGCACGTTGAACACGGCGCTGGCCAGCTTGCGCCAAGGGCGGTCGCCCAGTTCGCCGTCCTTGCCGGTGCCGACCAGCAACACGCGCTCGGCCTTGAGGTTGGGCAGGTTGTGCAGCAGCAGGGTCTGGCCGGCCTTGCCGAGCAGGTCGCCGCGCTTGAGCACGGCACTGATGGCGCCGTTGCTGAGGCTGTCGATCTTGCTGGCGACGGTGCCCAGCGGCTGGTCTTCACCCACGGCGATGACCAGCGTGGCAGTTTTCAACGTGTCGGCATTGACGCTTTTTACAACTAATTCCATATCCGGGCCCCTGGCTGACGGTCGGTTTCGCCGGCGCGGTGCCCGGCGACTACGGCGGCAAGAACGGTGCTTGCGCCAAAGCGCCCAGTTTGAGCCTTGCTGGCCGGCGCTGACAACCCTTGGATCGGCGAATGCGCCACGCCAGTGCCCTTGCCAAGTGACAGGCAGGGTCAATCACAGGATAATGCGCCAACTTTTTCGCGAGCTCTGCGTTGCGGGTCGTCCCGATAGCGGGTCTGTCGTGTTTTGCTTGTCGGGCCAGCCGGGCCGACAACCTGGAGTGTCTGGTTTGATCGTCTCTCGTTATCTGTCCCGTGAAGTCCTGTTCACCATGAGCGCCGTCAGTGCGGTGCTGCTGGTGATCATCATGAGTGGCCGCTTCATCAAGTACCTGGCCCAGGCCGCTTCCGGCGCCCTGGACCCGGGCGCGCTGTTCATGATCATGGGCTATCGCATGCCCAGCTTCCTGACCCTGATCCTGCCGCTGGGCCTGTTCCTCGGCATCCTGCTCGGCTATGGCCGGTTGTACCTCGAAAGCGAGATGACCGTGCTGTCGGCGACCGGCATGAGCCAGCAGCGCCTGCTCGGCATTACCCTGATCCCGGCCACCATGGTCGCCCTGCTGGTGGCCTGGCTGTCGTTCAGCCTGGCGCCCCAGGGCGCGGCGCTGTTTGCCCAGGTGCTCAACCAGCAGGACGCCCTCACTGAATTCGACACCCTGGTGCCCGGGCGCTTCCAGTCGCTGCGCGACGGCAGCCGGGTGACCTACACCGACACCCTGTCCGACGACCGTGTGGAGCTGGGCAGCGTGTTCATCTCCGAGAAACGCCTGTCCCAGGACCAGTCCAAGGACCGCGGCATCACCGTGCTGGTGGCGGAGAAAGGCCATCAGGAGACCCATCCCGACGGCGGCCGCTTCCTGATCCTGAAAAACGGCTATCGCTACGACGGCAACCCCGGCGAAGCGGACTACCGGGCGATCAAGTACGACACCTACGGCGTGCTGCTGCCCAAACCGGACGTCAGCGACGACGTCACCGACCGCGACGCCATTCCCACCCGCGAGCTGCTCAAGCCGGGCGGCGACAAGGCCGAGCTGCAATGGCGCATCTCGCTGCCGTTGCTGGTCTTCGTGGTGACCCTGATCGCGGTGCCGCTGTCGCGCGCCAACCCGCGCCAAGGTCGCTTCCTCAAACTTCTGCCGGCGATCCTGCTGTACATGGCCTACCTGACCATCCTGATTTCCGCCCGCGGCGCCCTGGAGAAGGGTCGCCTGCCGCAGTCACTGGGTCTGTGGTGGGTGCATGCGATCTTCCTGGTCATCGGCCTGGGGTTGATGTACTGGGAGCCGATGCGCCTCAAGCGGGCGAGTCGCCGCGCGGCACGGGAGCTGCGCCATGCGTAAGCTCGACCGCTATATCGGCCGCAGTGTGCTGACCGCCATCCTCGGTGTGCTCGGGGTGATCCTCGGGCTGGCTTCGTTGTTTGCCTTCATCGACGAGATGAGCGATGTCAGCGCCACCTATAGCGCCCTGGATGCCGCCAGCTTCGTGTTGTTCACCGCGCCGCGGCGGGTCTACGACATGCTGCCGATGGCCGCGCTTATCGGCTGCCTGATTGGCCTCGGCACCCTGGCCAGCAGCAGCGAGCTGACCATCATGCGCGCCGCCGGCGTGTCGGTCGGACGCATCGTCTGGTCGGTGATGAAGCCCATGCTGGTGCTGATGGTCTGCGGCCTGCTGGTGGGCGAGTACGTGGCGCCGCCGCTGGAAAACCAGGCCCAGGCTCAGCGCTCGTTCCTGCAGGGCCAGGGCGACGCGCAAACCGGCCGCCATGGCGTGTGGCACCGCGAGGGTGACGAGTACATCCACATCAACGCCGTGCAGCCCAAGGGCCTGCTGCTGGGTGTGACCCGTTACCGCTTCGACAACCAGCGGCACCTGCAGGAGTCGGGCTTCGCCAAGACCGCCCACTACAAGGACGGCCACTGGACCCTCAACGACGTCACCACCACCCTGTTTCACGAGAACAGTACCGAGATCGTCACCAGCGCGGCCCTGCCCTGGAACGTGACCCTGACGCCGCAGCTGCTCGACACCGTGGTGGTGCCGCCGGAGGCGCTGTCGATCAGCGGCCTGTGGAGCTACATTCACTACCTGGCCGACCAGAACCTCAACAACGGCAAATACTGGCTGGCATTCTGGACCAAGGTCCTGCAGCCGCTGGTCACCGCTGCCTTGGTGTTGATGGCCATCTCGTTCATCTTCGGTCCGCTGCGCTCGGTGACCCTCGGCCAGCGGGTCTTCACCGGGGTGCTGGTGGGCTTCGTGTTCCGCATCGTTCAGGACCTGCTCGGCCCGGCCAGCCTGGTGTTCGGCTTTACGCCGCTGCTGGCGGTGGTGGTGCCGGCCGGGATCTGCGCCGTAGCAGGGTATTGGTTGTTGCGCCGGGCCGGTTGACGGCGCAACCGCCGCCGTGAGCAGCGTTGCTCCCAAGGGGGCAGGGCTGCACCGACTCAAATCAGGCCCACAAAAAAGCCCCTGCTGTCACCAGCAGGGGCTTTTTTGTGGCGTCGGCGATCAGGCTTCGGCTTGTACTTCGTCCGCTTGCATGCCTTTCTGGCCCTGCACAGCAACGAAGGTCACCTTCTGGCCTTCTTTCAGGCTTTTGAAGCCATTACCCTGAATAGCGCGGAAGTGCACGAACAGATCCGGCCCGCTTTCTGGAGTGATAAAACCAAAACCTTTTTCGTCGTTAAACCACTTGACGGTACCGCTCTGACGAGTCGACATAGCTATTTTCCTTGGAACTTGAAATTAGTAACAGCTTCTTCCACATGGAAGAGTACTGGGCTGAGTTGCAGGAAAACAGCAGACGTCGAACGGGTTGTAGCAAAGCTTAGAGCTACTGCCCAGGTCACCATCCTCGCGACCCTTGCAAACACAGTGGGGAAACTCTACGCCAACTTCGTCAGCAAAAACAAGCCCCGAAGAACACCGCTTTTAGTACTTTTTGACGGCTTTTAGACGCCTTTTTATCGGCACTGGCGGCATGTCAATTTCATTGCACAACATCAGTGCCGGGACCTCGACCCAGGCGCCATAAAGCGTCATTTTTTTGAGTCAAAGTGTTGCTCAGGTCTGCCCCGGTACTTCGTTGCTTCAACCGCGATAGTAGCGCTGCGGGACGAACGGCATGCGGCTGACCTTCATGGCCACGCGTTTGCCGCGTACCAGCGCCCACAGCGGCGTTTCCAGTGCGGCATGGGCGCTGTCGACATAGCCCATGGCCAAAGGCGCGCCGAGGGTCGGCCCGAAGCCGCCGCTGCAGACGCTGCCGACCACCTCTCCGGCGGCATCGACCAGCTCGGCGCCTTCACGCACCGGTGTGCGTTCCTGCGCCAGCAGCCCGACCCGCTTGCGCGGCACGCCGCCGGCCTGCTGGGCGAAGATCACTGCGCTGCCGGGAAAACCGCCGGCCCGCGCGCCGTCGCTGCGGCGCACCTTGGAGATGGCCCAGAGCAGGCTGGCCTCGACCGGTGTCAGCTGTTCGTTCATGTCGTGGCCATAGAGGCACAGGCCGGCTTCCAGGCGCAGCGAGTCCCGTGCGCCGAGGCCGATGGCGGCAACTTCCGGTTCCGCCAGCAGGCGCCGGGCCAGCGCCTCGGCGTCGGCGGCGGGCACCGAGATTTCGTAGCCGTCTTCACCGGTGTAACCCGAGCGGCTGACAAAGCAGGGGACGCCGAGCAGTTCGACGCTGGCGAACTGCATGAAGGTCATGTTCGCCACCTGGGGTGCCAGTCGTGACAGTACCGTCACCGCGGCCGGACCCTGCAGCGCCAGCAAGGCGCGCTCCGTGAACAGCGGCTCGATGCTGCAGCGGCCGGCCAGATGCTGGCGCAGATGGGCCAGGTCCTGTTCCTTGCAGGCCGCGTTGACCACCAGCAGCAGGGTGTCTTCGGCCAGCCGGGCGACCATCAGGTCGTCCAGAATGCCGCCCTGCTCGTTGGTGAACATGGCGTAGCGCTGCAGGCCTGCCGGCAGGTCGAGGATGTCCACCGGCACCAGGGTTTCCAGGGCGGCAGCGGCGTCGCCGCCGCGCAGCAGGATCTGCCCCATGTGCGAGACGTCGAACAGGCCGGCCTGGTCGCGGGTGTGCTGGTGCTCCTTGAGCACACCGAGCGGGTACTGCACCGGCATGTCGTAGCCGGCGAAGGGCACCATGCGCGCGCCCAGCTCCAGGTGCAGGGCGTGCAAGGGGGTTTTCAGCAGGGTTTGCTCAGACATCGGAAATTCCTTGGAGGGAGGGGATGGCCGCTACGCGGCCATCCAGCAAGCATCAAGCCTCTTGATACGCCTCGATCGACGGGCAGGCACACACCAGGTTACGGTCGCCAAACACGTTGTCGACCCGGCCCACCGGCGGCCAGTACTTGGCTTCGACCAGGGAAGGCAACGGGTACACCGCCTGCTCGCGGCTGTACGGGTGGGTCCACTCACCGACCATTTCCGCCGCCGTGTGCGGCGCGTTCTTCAGCGGGTTGTCGTTGGCATCCAGACGGCCTTCTTCGACCGCGCGGATTTCCTCGCGGATCTTGATCATCGCGTCGCAGAAACGGTCGAGCTCTTCGCGCGATTCGCTCTCGGTGGGCTCGATCATCAGGGTGCCGGCCACCGGGAACGACATGGTCGGGGCATGGAAGCCGAAGTCGATCAGGCGCTTGGCCACGTCGTCGACGCTGATGCCGCTGCTGTCCTTGAGCGGGCGCAGGTCGAGGATGCATTCGTGGGCGACCAGGCCATTGCTGCCGGTGTACAGCACCGGGTAGTGCTCCTCCAGGCGCCGGGCGATGTAGTTGGCATTGAGGATGGCCAGCTGCGAGGCGCGCTTGAGGCCGGCGCCGCCCATCATGCGAATGTACATCCAGGTGATCGGCAGGATGCTGGCGCTGCCGAACGGCGCCGCGCACACCGCGCCTTCCTTGCGTGCCATGCTCGCGTGGCCGGGCAGGAACGGCGCCAGGTGCGACTTCACGCCGATCGGGCCGACGCCCGGGCCGCCGCCGCCGTGGGGGATGCAGAAGGTCTTGTGCAGGTTGAGGTGCGAGACGTCGCCACCGAACTTGCCGGGCGCGCAGAGGCCGACCATGGCGTTCATGTTGGCGCCGTCGATGTACACCTGGCCGCCGTTGTCGTGGACGATGGCGCAGATTTCGCGGATCGCTTCCTCGAACACGCCGTGGGTCGAGGGGTAGGTGATCATCAGCGCGGCGAGCTGGTCGCGGTGCTCGATGGCCTTGGCGCGCAGGTCCTCGACGTCGACGTTGCCGCGGGCATCGCAGGCGGTGACCACCACGCGCATGCCAGCCATGTGCGCAGTCGCCGGGTTGGTGCCGTGGGCCGACGACGGGATCAGGCAGATGTCGCGGCGTTCGTCGCCACGGCTCTGGTGATAGGCACGGATGGCCAGCAGGCCGGCGTATTCGCCCTGGGAGCCGGCGTTGGGTTGCAGTGACACGGCGTCATAGCCGGTGGCGGCGCAGAGCATCTGCTCCAGCTCGTCGGTCAGTCGTTGGTAGCCCTTGCTCTGCTCGGCCGGGGCGAAGGGGTGCAGGTTGCCGAATTCGGCCCAGGTCACCGGGATCATCTCGCTGGCGGCGTTGAGCTTCATGGTGCACGAGCCCAGCGGGATCATGGTGCGGTCCAGCGCCAGGTCCTTGTCGGCGAGACGGCGCAGGTAGCGCATCAGCTCGGTTTCCGAGTGATAGCGGTTGAACACCGGGTACGTAAGGATCGCCGACTGGCGCAGCAGCGCGGCGGGCAGGCGCGATTGCACGGCGCCAGCCAGGCTGGCGAAGTCCGGGGCGCTGCCGAACAGTGCCCACAGGGCCTCGACGTCGGCCTGGGTGCTGGTTTCATCCAGCGACAGGCCCAGGCGCCCGGCGTCCACTTCGCGCAGGTTGATGCCGGCGGCGCGGGCCTTGGCGTGCAAATCGGCAGTCGCCGCGCCAGTGGCCAGGGTCAGGGTGTCGAAGAAGTGCGTCTGCTCGACGGTCACGCCCAGCGCCTTGAGGCCGTCGGCGAGGATGGCCGCAAGGGTATGGGTGCGCCGGGCGATCTGCTGCAGGCCGGCCGGGCCGTGATAGACGGCGTACATGCTGGCGATGTTGGCCAGCAACACCTGGGCGGTGCAGATGTTGCTGGTGGCCTTCTCGCGGCGGATGTGCTGCTCGCGTGTCTGCATGGCCAGGCGCAGGGCCGGCTTGCCATGGCGGTCGATGGACAGGCCGACCAGGCGGCCGGGCATGTCGCGCTTGAACGCGTCCCTGGTGGAGAAGTAGGCCGCGTGCGGGCCGCCGAAGCCCAGTGGCACGCCGAAGCGCTGGGCGCTGCCGATGGCGACGTCGGCGCCGAACTCGCCCGGCGGGGTCAGCAGGGTCAGAGCGAGCAGGTCGGCGGCCACGGCCACCAGCGCGTTGACGCCATGCAAGCGCTCCACCAGCGCCTGGTATTCGAACACGTCGCCATTGCTGGCGGGGTACTGCAGCAGAGCGCCGAAGAACGGGCTGACGTCACCCAGAGCCAGCTCGTCGCCGACCACGATCTCGATGCCCAGCGGCTCGGCCCGGGTGCGCAGCACATCGAGCGTCTGCGGATGGCAGTGGCTGGAGGCGAAGAAGGCATGGCCGCTCTTGTTCTTGCTCAGGCGCTTGCAGAATGTCATCGCTTCGGCGGCGGCGGTGGCTTCGTCGAGCAGCGAGGCGTTGGCGATCGGCAAGCCGGTCAGGTCGCTGATCAGGGTCTGGAAGTTGAGCAGGGACTCCAGGCGGCCCTGGGAAATTTCTGGCTGGTAGGGCGTGTAGGCGGTGTACCAGGCCGGGTTTTCCAGCAGGTTGCGCAGAATCGGCGCCGGCGTGTGGGTGTTGTAGTAGCCCTGGCCGATCCAGTTCCTGAACAGCTGGTTCTGCTGGGCGATGGCCTTGATGGCTGCCAGCGCATCGGCTTCGCTCTGGCCTTCGCCCTGGTCCAGCACGCTGGTGCCCTTGATGCTCTGCGGGATGACGCTGGCGCTCAGCGCCTCCAGGCTGTCGTAGCCCAGGGTCTTGAGCATGGCCTGTTCGTCGGCCGGGCGCGGGCCGATGTGGCGCGCCATGAATTCGTTGGCGGTGGTCAATACGGTGCGATCGGTCATGTCCTGAGTCCTCAACCTGCGGCGCTGATCAGATTATCGTAGGCCTGTTGGTCGAGAAGTGCGTCGACCTCGGCCGGATTGGCCGCCACGAAACGGAAGAACCAGCCACGCCCCAGTGGGGAGTCGTTGACCAGTTCGGGGGTGTCGTCGAGGGCAGGGTTGACCTCGACGATCTCGCCGTCGAGCGGCATGTTGATGCTGCTGGCGGCCTTGACCGATTCCACCACCGAGACTTCGGCGTTGCGGGTGTAGCGTGCCAGCTCCGGCAATTGCACGAACACCACGTCGCCCAAGGCCTCCTGGGCGAATGCAGTGATGCCTACCGTGTAGCTGCCATCGGCTTCGGCGCGCAGCCATTCGTGTTCGGCGGTGAATCGCAACTGGCTCATCAAGACTCCTCAAAGGCCCGCTCGGCGTGGCGGGCAACGGCATAATTGCCGGGATAGTTAGCAAGTTCGTTGCCAAGTCGTTGAAAGCAATGGATGTGGGCGCGCGGCCGCCATCGTCGGAAGCGGGCTGTAATGAAATCGCTACGGGTTGTGGGGCCATCACCGTCGATGGCACGCATCGGGGCGACCCCAGGGGTGTGTAAAGGATTCGATACGGTGTAGTCAAATCCATACAGTCAAGTGGACTAGCGCTCCCCTGGAATCCCGTATTTGCGCAACCGATTGGCAATCGCCGTGTGCGACGTCTGCAACCGAGCCGCCAACTGCCGGCTGGAAGGATAGTTGACGTAGAGCTTTTCCAGCAGGCCGCGTTCGAAATCGTCCACTGCCTGTTCCAGGCTCGACACCTCTGCGTCGCTCTGACGAGCCACCGCGGTGCCGGCGATGTCGAGGTCGCCGATATCGACCAGGCTGCTGTCGCTGATGGCGGCGGCGCGGAAGATCACGTTCTGCAATTGGCGCACGTTGCCGGGCCAGCGGTTGCCGAGCAGTGCCGGGTAGGTGCCGGGCGCCAGGCGGCAGACCGGGCGCTGGATCTGCGTGCACGCCTGCTGCATGAAATAGCGCGCCAGCAGCAGGATGTCCTGGCCGCGCTCGCGCAGCGGCGGGACCTCAAGGTTGAGCACATTGAGCCGGTAGAACAGGTCTTCGCGAAAGCTGCCTTCGGCGACCATCTTCTCGAGGTTGCGGTGGGTGGCGCTGAGGATGCGCACATTGACCTTGACCTCACGGTCACCGCCCACCCGGCGAAAACTGCCGTCATTGAGAAAACGCAGCAATTTGGCCTGCAGATAGGGCGACATCTCGCCGATTTCGTCGAGAAACACTGTGCCCTGGTTCGCCAGCTCCATCAGCCCCGGCTTGCCCCCGCGCTGGGCGCCGGTGAAGGCGCCGGGGGCATAGCCGAACAGCTCGCTTTCGGCGAGGTTCTCCGGCAGCGCCGCGCAGTTGAGTGCCAGGAACGGCGCGCCATGGCGGCTGCTGATGGCATGGCAGCCGCGGGCGACCAGCTCCTTGCCGGTGCCGGTCTCGCCCTGGATCAGCAATGGCGCATCCAGGGTCGCCACTCGCTGGGCCCGAGCCTTGAGCGTGCGGATGGCCGGCGATTCGCCGAGCAGCGAGTCGAAGCCTTCGGCGTGATCATGGTGCAGGGCGGCCAGACGCTCGCCCATGCGGTTGGGCGGGTAGAGGGTGAGCAAGGCGCCGGCATCGGTGATCGGGGTGGCGTCCAGCAGCAGGGTCTGGCCATCGAGCGTCACCTCGCGCAGAGGCAGGCGAAAGCCCTGTTCGCGCAACGCTTGCAGCAGGGAGGGTTCGGCAAACAGTTGTGCCAGCGACTCACCGGCCGGGTCGCGACCGCACAGGGCCAGCAGCGCCGGGTTGGCCAGCAGCACATGGCCGGCGCTGTCCACCGCCAGCACCGGGTCGGTCATGGCTGCCAGCAAGGCATCGAGCTGCAGGTGCCGGCGCTGACCCGGCAGGATGTCGACCACCGTCACCGCCTGCACGCCGCGCACGCCGAACAACGCCTCGCGCAGCTCGTCCAGTACCTGCGAGCTGAGTTCAGGGGCATCGATGTAGACGTTGGGGGGAACCATCTCCACCGCATCCAGGTTGAGGTTGCGCGCGCCGAGCAGGGCCAGGACTTCCTGGGTGATGCCGACTCGATCGATGAAGCTGACGTGAATGCGCATGAAGGCGTGGCGAAGTTCTGGTGGGCGGAGGCGGGCAGTATGAGGCAGGCAGGTGCAGCAGGCTATTGGCTGGTGTACAGGTGGACCTCCAGCACGTGCAAAAAGCGCTGGGCCTTGCCGTCCCAGCGGTAGCGAAAATGCGCACCCTGCACCGGCAGGCTGACGGCGGGTGGCCGCAAGGCGGCGACGCATTCGGCACCGGGCGAACGCACGCTGCGGTACAGCAGGCCCCAGGCCCCGGTTTGCCGCAGGTCGCGGGCCAGTTGTTGGCAGCGCCCATAGGTGGCGGGGGAGGGATCGTGCAGGGCGGCGCGCCTGCGCACGTCGTGCATGGGCTTTACCACCTGGTTGATGTAGCTGCGCATGGTGACTTCGATGCTGTCTTCACAGGTGGCGCGCCAGAAGGCTTCCTGGTGATAGCGCGTTTCGGCAATGGCCGCCTCCAGGCTGCTGGCGCAGTAATAGACGCCGTAGCTGCCGTCGGTGAATCGGCTGGGCCGACCGATATGGGTAAAGGCTGCCATCACCGCCGTCGACCCCGGGCCGCTGACCCGATCAGCCGGGGCCACGCGCTGCAGCGAACCGGCTTGATCACGCAGCCGATCGTTGGTCATGGCCTCGATCAGAAAGGCGACTTCCAGGTCTTCGGGGTCCAGGGTGTCCTCGAAGATATCGATCGGTGGGAAGGCGCTGTTGATGATGCGGTAGGCGTTGTCCCATCCTGGGAGCAGCGGGGCTGCCATCAGCCGCGCACGCCGTCGAGGTAGCGACGCACGTCGCTCAGGTCCACCACGCGCCCGGCCAGCATGTAGTCCAGCGCCGACTGGCCATTGAACGGGGCGGCTTGATTGGCCTTGTGCACCCATTCATAAGCGCGCTCCGGCTGATTGCTGAAGAGGATGCGCAGCGCCTTGTGAATGCCCATGAGATAGGAAATGCGCTCGAGGGTGTCCTGTGGCAGGCGCACGGCAGGCTGCTTCTTCCAGTTGAAATAAGTGGAATTGCCGATGGCACCGAGCAGTTTGCGCTGCTGCTCGACATTGCACTGCCACAGCTCCATCAGCTGGAAGAAGAACTTCAAGGCGACCCGCCCGGCATCGCCGCCTTGCAGGTCGCTGGCTTGCAGGTCAGCAGGGGAGGCGTGGGCGAGATGCGGCATGGGCTTCTCCTGGGAGGATGGACCCAGCTTACTCCTTGTATGGATTAAAACAACCAGCGCATCTATATCTGGATGTTGCACTCAGCGGATGTGCTGCGGTTGCATCGGTTCGCCACTGCGCAGGTCGAGCTGCTGGCGCACGTCGGCAAACATCGCGTCGTACTGGTGGTGCTCGATCAACGGCAGCGACTGGCTGGCCGGCAGGCCATGCTTGCGGGCGCTGCGGTCGACCTTGCTGGCGAAGTTGAAGGCGCTGTCGCGGGGCAGCTGGAACTGATCTTCGAAGGCCTTGCCAGCAATGCTGCCGCTGAGCTTGAACAGCATGCAGCTGCCTTCTACCGGGTCGGTGCAGGTTTCGTAACGCAGGTCGATGCTGTAACTCACGTCGGGTTTGGCGATGGCGGTGTGAGTAATGTGCAGGTGGCCAGGTTCGAACATGTTGAGCGCTCCGGGGTTTGTGGCGGTCAGGGGTAGACCGCCACGCACCGGGGATGATCCCTCGATCACGGTAGTTTCATGCGCGAGGCGCCCAGGCGGGCGCGTTCACACCCGGAACTGATCCATTAGGCGCATCTGCTGCGTCGCCAGGGCGTTGAGCTGGCTGCTCACCTGGGCCGATTCGGTGGCCTGGCCGGTCAGGGTTTCGGTGACCGTACGGATCGCAGAGACGTTGCGGTTGACCTCTTCGGCCACGGCGCTCTGCTGTTCGGCGGCGCTGGCGATCTGCAGGTTCATGTCGCTGATGACCGTCACCGCGTCGCTGATCTTGCCCAGCGCCTGCACCGCATGTTGAATCTGCCCGGCGTTGTCCTGGGCCTTGCTCTGGCTGGAGTGCATGGTCTGCACCACGCCGCGGGTGCCGTTCTGGATGCGCTCAATGACCAGGCGGATCTCCTCAACCGAGTCCTGGGTGCGCTTGGCCAGGTTGCGCACTTCATCGGCGACCACGGCGAAGCCTCGGCCGCTTTCGCCAGCACGGGCGGCTTCGATGGCGGCGTTGAGCGCGAGCAGGTTGGTCTGTTCGGCGATCGAGCGGATAACTTCCAGCACCGAGCCGATCTGCTCGCTGTTGACCGCCAGCTCTTCGACCTCGGCGACCGCCTTGCTCACCTCTTCGGCGAGCAGGGTGATGTCGCGGGTACTGCGCTCGATGATGCTCATGCCGTCGCGGGCCGACTGGTCGGCGCCGCGCGCGGCGCTGGCCGCGTTGGAAGCGCTGCTGGCGACATCCTGGGCGGTGGCGCTCATCTCGTTGGAGGCGGTGGCCACCTGGTCGATTTCGCGGAACTGCACCTGCATGCCGTCACTGGTCTGCCGCGCGATCTCCGAGGACTGATCGGCAGTGGCGCGGGCCTCGGTGATGCTTTGCTTGATCTGCGCGATGGTCGGCTGAAGCTTGTCGAGGAAGCGGTTGAACCAGCTCACCAGTTCGCCCAGTTCGTCCTGCCTGGCGTAGTGCAGGCGCTGGGTGAGGTCGCCGTCGCCGCTGGCGATGGCCTTGAGCATGGCGGCCACGCCGTTGATTGGCCGGGTCACGCCCGAGGCGGTCAGCCACAGCAGCAGCAGGCCCACCAGGCCGGCAACGGCCGCCACCAGCAGCGCCTTGAGTGTGCCGCTGGTCTGCGCGTCATCGAGCAGGGCCTGCAGTTTGATCGCGTCGGCCAGCAGCACCTGCTGCGGCAGGTCGATGATCACGCCCCAGGGTTTGCTGCCCGGCAACAACTGCACCGGGTGCACGGCGCGAATCGTCTCGCCCTGCTCGATCACGCTGGCATTGCCGGAGGCCAGCAGCTGCTTGATCTGTGCCGCTTCGCTGGCGATCACCTGGTCGATCTTCTTGCCCATGCTGGCGGCGTCCGAGCTGTTGGCGGCGATCACGCCGGTGCCGGAGACGATGAGCATGTGCCCGGCGCCGCCGAACAACTCGCTCTGAGCCTTGACCGCAGCGCTCTGCAGGGAGTCGAGGGCGGTGTCGATACCGATCACGCCGATGACCTTGCCGTCCACGCGAATGGGCAGCGAGGTGGTGGTCATCAGGATGGTCTGGCCGCCGATGGTGTCGGTGTAAGGCTCCAGCATGCAGGTCTGGCCAGTATCTTTCGGGCAGGTGTACCAGCTGTTGTACGCCGCGCCGCTGATGCCGACATCGGTCTTGACCAGGTCCGCCTGCTCGATGGGCTGGTTGTTGGCGGTGCCGTCGGGGCGGGTCCAGTAGCTGGCAAATTGGCCATTCTGGTTGCCGCCGTGGGGCAGGTCGTTGAGGAAATCGGCGTCGTGGCCGTCCAGTGCATCAGGTTCGAACACCAGCCACACGCCCAGCACGCCCTTGTTGCGTTCGAAGGCTGTGTGCAGGGCGTTATTGAGGTCTTCGCGCAGCACGGCCGGGGTCAGGCTGCGGCGGTTCGCAGCGCTGCGCAGGTCGAGCACCTGGTCGGCCAGGGCAGTGACCACCAGCAGGCTGTCGCCGAAGGTCTTCTGCATGACGGCGGCCTTTTCGGCGGCCTTGGCATCGAGCAGCTTGTCGACGCTGCTGGCCAGCATCTGCTGGCTGGAGCTGCCGACCAGCAGGTTGCTTTGCCGGGTCTGCCAGATGTTCATGGCGACGATGGAAGTGACCACGGCCAGCAGGCAGAGCCCGGCCAGGAGCACGATTTTCAGGCGAATTGAAATAGATTGAAACATGCTGTGGCGCTCGCGAACGGATGATGGACGGCGCGAGTCAGTCAGCTGCGCCCCGCCAAATCCTTCTAGCGTGAGAGCGCATCGGCGTGGCCGGATGAAACTTTAGTCAGCCGCGACCACCTGCTCGGGTCGCGACCAGATCCACAGGTTGACCATTACCATGCAGGCGATGGCGGTGAACAGGAACCAGTGGTGGGGCAGGGTGAACCACATCACCACCGCGCAGACCAGCATGCTGAGGGTGGCGCTGAGTTTGGCCTTGCGCGGGATGACCCGGCCGTTGCGCCAGTTGTGCAGCAAGGGGCCGAACACTCGATGGTTTTCCAGCCAGGCGCTCAGGCGCGGCGAACTGCGGGTCGCCGCCCAGGCGGCGACCAGGATGAACTCGGTGGTGGGCAGGCCGGGCACGACGATGGCTATCAGGCCGATCGCCACGCAGGTGTAGGCCAGGATGGCATAGAGCACCCGGGCGAGTTTGGAGCGTTGAGGTGTTGGATTGTCCATGGCGCCGTTGCATCGAAAGCGTTCACCGGGGCGCGAAGCCGCCCCGGTGTATCCCGTTGGCCGGGACAGGTCAGACGGTTTCCGGTTGCCCGGCGTAAGTGTGGCGCAAGAGTACCTGCAGACGGGAGAAGGCGTCGATGACGGCTTGATCGGCTTCGGCTTCCTCGGCGGCGGTGAAGGGCAGCGCGTCGAAGACCTGGTTGAAGGCCTTCCAGGCAGGCATGCGACCGCCCTCGGGCTCGGCCAGATGGCGCGCACCGAAGTCCTTGTCCAGGCCCAGGGCATTGGCCCGCTTGATGAGGATGGCGGCGCCCAGCTTGGAGCCTTCGGAGACGCGGATCCAGGTCAGCGCCTGGGCCTGGCTCAGGTTGCTCGGTGCACCCGCAAGCTCTGCCGGCACGGGCACGCCGAGGTCGGCAAGGTCGGCCAGTGCTGCGTCGGCGCGGCAGCGCCCAGGCAGGTCGGGAAAGATCGCCACCAACGCCGGGTCCTGGTACAGGGCCTTGAGTTGGGACTGGAAGAGGTACTGCATCTGCAAGAAATGACCGTAGCTTTCCCGGCTGTCGAAGGGCGCGTAAGCGGCCACGGCATGCTCGAGGCTGTCGTGCAGGCTCTGGCTGAGGGCGCGCAGGCGGGCGGAGCGGGGCTGGGCGGTAGTGTTTTCGGTGGTCATGCGGTCTTCCTGAATTGAGTGGGTCATGCGTACAGGGTGGCAGGCAGGTCAGATGTCCCACACCACGTTGAGCGAAAAGTTGCGGCCCGGCTGGGTCAGGCGATCGAGGTTGGCCGGCGCCAGCATGGAGGCCTCGCCAACCCCGTCGTAGCTGCGCACGTCGTCCCACAGCCAGTATTTCTTGTCGGTCAGGTTGTACAGCCCTGCGTTGAGGGTAATGTCATCGCGCACTTTATAAAAGCCGGTCAGGTCAAGCAGGCCAAAGCCGGGTGTCCTGAACTGCCGGCTGGCGCCGTCCGGGGCGAAGAAGGTGGTGTCGTCGACACGGGTTTTCTTCTGCACCAGGGTCCAGCTGAGCAGGCCGCCGTACTGGCGCTGTTCGTAGCCCAGGCCGAGCACGCCGGTCAACGGGTTGATGCTGTTGATCGGCTGGCCGTTGTCGTCGTTGCGACCACGAGCCCAGGCCAGCGAACCGCGGCCATAAAAGCCTTCGGCTGCGCCGAAGTGGTCGAGCTCGACCCGGCCCTTGAGCTCGGCGCCGAAGATGGTGGCGTGGTCGATGTTGTTGCTCTGGAAGGTGACCTGGTCGGAGCCGGCTGCCACGGCGTCTTCGTTGATGAAATTGCGGTATTGGTTGTAGAACAGCGCCAGGTCGAAGCTGCCGGCGTCGAATTGGCCGCGCAGGCCGGTCTCGAAGCTCTGGCTACGTTCGGGCTTCAGGCCGGGGTTGGGCTCGACGATGTACTCCGGGTTGCGGCTTTCGAAGCGGCCGAACAGCATTTTTGCCGTGGGCGTACGAAAGCCCTGGCTGTATTGGCCATAACCGGTGTAGTGCGCATCGAAGGCGTAGGTCAGGCCCAGGCGTGGGGTGAAGCGGTGCCATGTCTTGCTGTCGTCGTTGATCTGGGCGTCGCCCTTGGGATCGACGGTGCGCAGGAATTCGTCGGTGATGCGCGGCGCCATGCGTGTGTAGTCGTAGCGGGCGCCGGGCAGCAGGGTCCACTGGTCCCAGCTGATCTGGTCCTGGGCGAACAGGCTGGCGGTGTAGACGGTAGGGTCGGGGAAGTCGCTGGACCTTTGCAGGCGGTCCTGCGGGCTGTCCGCGCCCACGACTCGGCAGCTTCCCAGCACCACCAGGCAGTTGCCGTAGCCGCTGCGCAGGCCGGTGACCTGCTGACGCTTGAGGGTCGCGCCGTAGGTCAGCAGGTGCTGGCTTTCGCCAACCTCGAAGGCTTTGTCCAGCTGCCCGTCGAGGGTCCACAGGCGTTCCTTGTACTCGGTATCGCGCACCCGCAGCACTTCGCGGCTGAAGGGCACCGAATAGTGCTCCTCGGTGTGCTGGTCGGTCTTGGCGATCTGGTAGTTCAGGCTCCATTTGCCGCGGTCGGCCAGCATCGAGTCGAGGGTGAAGTCCTGATTCAGGCCGAAGCGCTCGCGGCTGACGGTGTCCCACGCCTGGCGGCTGCGGTACATGTTGCGCCCGACACCGCCGGCAAAGGGCCCACCCACCGCGCTCTTCTGGCTGGAGTGGCGGTCGTCGTCATATTTTTCATAGGTCAGGCCCAGGCGCGCGTCGTCGGCGTAGTTCCAGCCGGCCTTGGCCAGGACATTGGTGGTGCGCGCCTGCAGCGGGTTGGCTGCGGTACGGCCCAGGCCGGTGCTGCCGATGTCGCCGTAGGACTCGGTCTCGCGGCCATTGCGCTGGCTGAAGTGCAGCAGGCCGTCGAAGACCTCGCTGCGCCCGGCGAAAGTGCCCGAGGTCAGGTTGCTGTTGTCGGCGGAGTTGTAGCCGGTCTTGAGCCGCGCGCCAGTGTCCTGGCCCGGCTTGATGATGTCCTCGGGGTCGAGGGTGAAATAGCTGACCGCCCCGCCAATGGCGTTGCTGCCGTACAGCACCGAAGCCGGGCCGCGCAGAATCTCCACGCGCTTGACGATCTCCGGGTCGACATAGTTGCGCGAGGTTTGCGCGTAGGGGCCGCTGAAGAAGCCATTGGGCACCTCGACGCCGTCGATTTGGGTCAGCACGCGATCGCCGTCGATGCCGCGGATGTTGTAACCGCTGGTGCCGCTGCGCTTGCCGGCGCCGCCGACCGAAACGCCTGGCTCGTGGCGCACCAGGTCGTGAAGGTTGTGCACGTTGTCGCGGTCGAGCGCCTCGCGGTCGGTCACGGTAACGGTGCTCGGTACCTTGTCGACGGACTCGGCCTGGCGGGTGGCGGTGATAGTGATGGGCGCCAATGTGCTCATGGCGGAGTCGGCCTGGGCGATGGCTGCGGGCAGGGCGATCGAGACCGCCAGGGCGAGTACGGACAGCCGATGTGGGGTAGGGCGAAACGGTGAAGCACAAGGCATCGAAAGACGCTCCCTGACTTGCAAATTATAGTATTGCAAATAATTTCCAAATGCGAATCATTTGCGTTGGCTATAACTAGACGAGTGAAGCGCGGCCATCGCGTAAAAATAAACTCAGGCATTCATGCCTCCAGGCGCTGGGCGATGCAGGCGCACAGCGCGCTGATCAGCTTGAGCTCCTTCTGCACCGTGCTGGGCGAGACCTGAAGCTGGCCGGCGATTTCCTGATAGCTGCAGTCGTGCAGGCGGTTGAGCACGAAGATGCGCTGCTGGCGTGCGGTCAGGCCGGCCAGGCTGTGGCTCAGGCGGCGCAGGGTGCGCTCGGCGTGGGTGGCACGCTCGGGGGAGCTGGCGGGCTGGGCGATATTGAGCAGCACTTCATCGGCAATGCCGTCGACCAACGTGCGCTCACGCCGCTTGCACCCGCGCAGATGATCGCGGGCCAGGTTGCGTGCGGTCTGGTAGAGAAAGGGTTCGAGGTGCTCGACCGGCCCCTGGGCGAGCGCCCGCGCCACGCGCAGGTAGGTGTCCTGGAGCAGGTCTTCGGCGGTGCTGCGGCTGCCCACCATGCGCTGCACAGTGCGCAGCAGGCACTGACGTTGCTGTTGGAAGAGGGTGGTGAAGGGTACAGAGGTCACGAGCGGGCACCGACCGAGCGAAAGGCCGATGATAGTGTTTCCCTGTCAGGCAGGGGGCAATGGGACTATTCCGAGATGTGTCTGGCCCGGCTGGGCGCATGGCCCCCCACGCCGGGCAGGAGTGGCCCCGAGGCCACTCCCGCAAGCCCCTACTGCGCGTTGACCAGCGCCAGGCAGTTGTCCAGCATGCGGTTGGAGAAGCCCCACTCGTTGTCATACCAGGCCATGACCTTGACCAGCTTGCCGTTGGTCTTGGTGTGGTTGGCGTCGAAGATCGACGACAGCGGGTTGTGGTTGAAGTCGATCGAGACCAGCGGCAGGGTGTTGTAGCCCAGCACCTTGGAGGCTTCGCTGGCCTGCTTCATCAGCGCGTTGATGTCGGCGGCGCTGACCTGCTTGCTGACATTTAGGGTCAGGTCGACCAGCGATACGTTGATCACCGGTACCCGGACCGCCATGCCGGTCAGCTTGCCAGCCAGCTCCGGCAGGACCAGGCCGACGGCTTCTGCCGCGCCGGTCTTGCTCGGAATCATCGATTGGGTGGCCGAACGCGCCCGGAATGGGTCGCTGTGGTACATGTCGGTCAGCACCTGGTCGTTGGTGTAGGCGTGGATGGTGGTCATCAGGCCTTGCTCGATGCCCAGCTCGCGGTGCAGCACCTGGGCCACCGGGGCCAGGCAGTTGGTGGTGCACGAGGCGTTGGAGATGATCTGGTGCGACTGGCGCAGCACTTCATGGTTGACGCCGTAGACCACGGTGGCGTCGGCGCCCTTGGCGGGGGCCGAGATGATGACCTTGCGCGCGCCGGCAGTCAGGTGGGCGGCAGCCTTCTCGCGGTCGGTGAACAGGCCGGTGCATTCGAACACCACGTCGATCTGCTGGTCTTCCCAGGGGAGCTCGGCCGGGTTGCGAATGGCGGTGACGGTGATACGGTCATTGTTGACGATCAGGCCTTCCTGGTCGTGGTCGACCGTACCGTCGAAGGTGCCATGGACGCTGTCGTATTTGAGCAGATGGGCATTGATGGCGCTGTCGCCCAGATCGTTGATGGCGACGACCTGCAGGTCCTGACGGTAGCCTTGGGTATAGAGTGCACGAAGGACGTTGCGGCCGATGCGACCGAAGCCGTTGATAGCGATGCGAAGAGTCATTAGTGATACCTGCTGTCAGATTGGTGATGTCCCCGGAGGTTCGAGGCCAGGACATGGCGGTCACGGAATCTGTTTTGTTGTTGGAATTACAAGATTATTCGCATAGAAATAGAAAACAAGCCTTTTTAGTGGCAATATTTTGTTTTATCTACAACGAGCGACCGGTACGTCGTCAATTTGTCGAGTCTTTGAACGCCCACTTGTTCACCTCGGGCGCCCAATGGCAGGTTGAGCATAGACGCAGAGGTCGCCTCCCATAGCCTGGAGTTTTCCCATGCATCCCCGCGTTCTTGAGGTCACCGAGCGACTGATTGCCCGTAGTCGCGATACGCGTCAGCGTTATTTGCAACTCATCCGGGGTGCCGCCAGCGATGGCCCGATGCGCGGCAAGCTGCAATGCGCCAACTTCGCCCACGGCGTGGCGGGCTGCGGCAGCGACGACAAGCACAGCCTGCGCATGATGAATGCCGCCAACGTCGCCATCGTCTCCACCTACAACGACATGCTCTCCGCCCACCAGCCCTATGAAACCTACCCCGAACAGCTCAAGCAGGCCCTGCGCGAGATCGGTTCGGTCGGCCAGTTCGCCGGCGGCGCGCCGGCCATGTGCGATGGCGTGACCCAGGGCGAGGCCGGCATGGAACTGAGCCTGGCCAGCCGCGAGGTGATCGCCCTGTCGACGGCCGTGGCGTTGTCGCACAACATGTTCGATGCTGCGCTGATGCTGGGTATCTGCGACAAGATCGTTCCCGGCCTGATGATGGGGGCCTTGCGCTTCGGCCATCTGCCGATGATCTTCGTGCCGGGCGGGCCCATGCCGTCGGGCATCTCCAACAAGGAAAAAGCCGACGTACGGCAGAAGTACGCCGAAGGCAAGGCGACTCGCCACGAGCTGCTGGAATCGGAGATGAAGTCCTACCACAGCCCGGGCACCTGCACCTTCTACGGCACGGCCAACACCAACCAGTTGCTGATGGAGGTCATGGGCCTGCACCTGCCGGGCGCCTCCTTCGTCAACCCGAATACGCCGCTGCGCGACGCCCTGACCCGCGAGGCGGCGTACCAGATCACCCGCCTGACCAAAATCAGCGGCGAAGGCTTCACCCCGATCGGCGAGATCGTCGACGAGAAGGCGCTGGTCAACTCTATCGTGGCGCTGCACGCCACCGGGGGTTCGACCAATCACACCCTGCACATGCCGGCCATCGCCATGGCCGCCGGGATCATCCTGACCTGGCAGGACATGGCCGACCTCTCCGAGGTGGTGCCGACCCTGTGCAACGTGTATCCCAACGGCAAGGCCGACATCAACCACTTCCAGGCTTCGGGCGGCATGTCGTTCCTGATTCGCGAGTTGCTCGATGCCGGTCTGTTGCACGAAGACGTCAACACCGTGGCGGGGCGTGGCCTGCGCCGTTACACCGAAGAACCCTTCCTGGTCGACGGCAAGCTGGTGTGGCGCGACGGCCCCACCGAGAGCTTCGATGAAAGCATCCTGCGCCCAGTGGCGCGGCCGTTCTCCAGTGAAGGCGGCTTGCGCGTGATGGAAGGCAACCTGGGTCGCGGGGTGATGAAGGTGTCCGCCGTGGCTGAACAGCATCGCTTTGTCGAGGCCCCGGCCATCGTCTTCGAAGACCAGCAGCAACTGGCCGATGCCTTCAAGGCTGGCGAACTGGAGAAAGACTTCGTCGCCGTGATGCGCTTCCAGGGGCCGCGCTCCAACGGCATGCCCGAGCTGCACAAGATGACCCCGTTCCTCGGCGTGTTGCAGGACCGAGGCTTCAAGGTGGCGCTGATCACCGACGGCCGCATGTCGGGCGCTTCGGGCAAGATTCCGGCGGCCATTCACGTCAATCCCGAGGCCCACAGCGGCGGGCCGCTGGCTTTGTTGCAAAATGGCGATATCATCCGCGTCGATGGCGTCAACGGTACCCTTGAGGTGCTGGTGGACGCCGCCGAACTCAACGCACGTACCCCCGCCATCGGCACCCTGGCCAACGGCGTGGGTTGTGGGCGCGAGCTGTTCGGTTTCATGCGCGTGGCCTTCAGCTCGGCGGAGCAGGGCGCCAGCGCCTTTACTTCCGCTCTTGAGGGTTTGAAATGAAACTGGCGCTGGTCGGTGATATCGGTGGAACCAACGCGCGCTTCGCGCTGTGGGAAAACCAGCAGCTGCACTCGGTACGGGTTTTCCCGACCGCCGACTACAGCAGCCCGGAGCAGGCGATCGGCATCTATCTGGGCGACCTGGGGCTGCCACCTGGCAGCGTCGGCTCGGTGTGCCTGGCGGTGGCCGGCCCGGTGGACGGCGACGAGTTTCGCTTCACCAACAGCCATTGGCGCCTGAGCCGCATAGCGTTCTGCGCGACGCTGAAGGTCGACGAGCTGCTGCTGATCAACGACTTCACGGCCATGGCGCTGGGCATGACCCAGCTCAAGGACGGTGAATTCCAGACCGTCTGCCCAGGCAAGGCCGACCCGCTGCGCCCGGCCGTGGTCATCGGCCCTGGCACCGGCCTGGGCGTCGGTACCCTGATCAATCTCGGCGACCAGCGCTGGATGGCGCTGCCGGGCGAGGGCGGTCACGTCGACCTGCCGGTGGGCACGGTCCGCGAGGCACAGCTGCGCCAGGCCATCAGCGATGAGATCGGCCACGTCAGTGCTGAAACCGTACTTAGCGGTGGCGGCTTGCTGCGCCTCTATCACGCGGTGTGCAAGGTCGACGGTCATCAGCCGGTGCTGCAGAACCAGGCCGAGATCACCAAGGCCGGCCTGGCCGGTGACCCGGTGGCGCGCGAAGTGATCGACCAGTTCTGCCGCTTCCTCGGCCGCGTGGCTGGCAACAACGTGCTCACTGTGGGCGGCCGTGGTGGCGTGTACATCGTGGGCGGGGTGATTCCGCATTTTCTCGAGCTGTTTCTGCAAAGCGGCTTCGCCGACAGCTTCGGCGACAAAGGCTGCATGAGCCATTACTTCGGCGGCATTCCCGTGTGGGTTGTGACTGCCGAGTTCTCGGGGCTGCTGGGTGCAGGTGTCGCCTTGCAGCAAGGGGCTCGCTAGGCGTTTAATCTGCGTTGAAAATACTCGCGGCGCGCCTCTGCGCTGCGGGTGTTCAACCAGAATAAAAAAGGACGCCCATGAGCACTGCCGGCAAGTCGATACTGCTGGTCGACGACGACCAGGAAATCCGCGAGCTACTGCACACCTACCTGACCCGGGCGGGCTTCGCCGTGCGCACCACGGAGGACGGCCGCAGCTTTCGCGAGGCTCTCAATGAGGCGAGCGCCGACCTGGTGATCCTCGATGTCATGCTTCCCGACGAAGACGGTTTCAGCCTGTGTCGCTGGGTGCGCCAGCATCCGCGCCAGGCGCAGGTGCCGATCATCATGCTCACCGCCAGCTCCGACGAGGCCGACCGGGTCATCGGCCTGGAACTGGGCGCCGACGACTACCTCGGCAAACCCTTCAGCCCCCGCGAACTGCAGGCGCGCATCAAGGCCCTGCTGCGTCGCGCGCAGTTCGGTCAGGAGCGCAGCGGCGGTGAGATCATCGCCTTCGAGGACTGGCGGCTGGATATCGTCAGCCATCGGCTGTTCCACACCGACGGCGAAGAAGTATTTCTCTCCGGGGCCGACTTCGCCTTGCTCAAGCTGTTTCTCGACCACCCCCAGCAGATCCTCGACCGCGACACCATCGGCAACGCCACCCGTGGCCGGGAGCCGATGCCGCTGGACCGCATCGTCGACATGGCGGTCAGCCGTCTGCGCCAGCGTCTGCGCGACACCGACAAGCCGCCGCGGCTGATCCGTACGGTACGCGGCAGCGGTTACCTGCTGGCAGCCCATGTTGCCACTGCTTAAGCGCCTGCCGGTGCCGCGCTCGCTGCTCGGGCGCATGCTGCTGTTGACCTTGCTGGTGGTCAGCCTCGCCCAGGGGTTGTCCAGCGTGATCTGGGTCTCGCAGCTGCGCGCCACCGAGCTTGAAGGCGTGGTCACCAGCGCGCGTAGCCTGGCCCATTCGATGGGGGCCAGCGTCAGCTATTTCCGCTCCCTGCCACTGGCCTACCGGCCCCTGGTGCTGGACCAGCTGCGCAGCATGGGCGGCACGCGCTTCTTCGTTTCGCTCAACGACAAGCCGCTGGACATGCGCGCGTTGCAGGAAACACCGCGCAAGCGCGCGGTGACCCAGGCGGTGGAACAGGTACTGCGCGAGAAGCTCGGCGCCGACATGGACATCCTGGTCACCTTCGTCAGCCCCAGTGACCTGCGGATCTTCAACAGTGGCCTGAAACTCGACGAGTTGCCGCGCTCCTGGGCGCACTACGCGCTGACCCTGGAGCCGGTCAACCCGCCGGTACTGGTCACGCAGATTCAACTGGCGCCCGCTGAATGGCTGTACATCGCCTCGTTGCTGCCCGAGCCCTACACCAGCCTGGAGGAAGAAGGCCTGCCGACGCAGCAGGTGGGTTTCATCGTCATGACCAGTGCGTTTCTGCTGCTGTTCATCGGCCTGCTGGTGCACTGGCAGAGCCGCCCGCTCAAGCGTCTGGCGCGGGCGGCGCGGGACATGTCGCTGGGCGCGGTGGTGGAGGAGCCGCAGGTGGAGGGCGGTGGCAGCGAGGTGGTCGAGGTGGGGCGCGCATTCAACGCCATGCGCGAGCGCATCAGTCGCTACCTGACCGAGCGCAGCCAGTTGTTCAGTGCGATATCCCACGACCTGCGCACGCCCATCACGCGTCTGCGCCTGCGCGTGGAACTGCTCGAGGACGAGCAGGTGCAGGCCAAGTTCAGCCGCGACCTCGACGAGCTGGAGCTGCTGGTCAAGGGGGCGCTGCAGTGTGTGAAAGACACCGACATCCACGAGAACATCGAGCCGGTGGACCTCAACGGATTGATGCACCACCTGATCGAGCCGTTCCTGGCCAGCGGCCGGGTGACCCTGCATGGCGCCGCGCGGCGGCCCTACCCGGGCAAGCCGCTGGCGCTCAAGCGCTGCATCGGCAACCTGGTGGACAACGCGCTCAAGTACGGCAACACCGCGCACCTGTTCGTCGAGGACAACCGCCATGCGTTCGTCCTGCACGTCGATGATGAAGGCCCCGGGGTGCCCGAACAGCGCCTGGAGCAGGTGTTCGAACCGCATTTTCGCCTGGCCGGGCAGCAGCAGGGCTACGGCCTGGGGCTGGGCATCGCGCGCAATATCGCCCACAGCCATGGCGGCGAGGTGACCTTGCAGAACCTGCGTGACGGCGGCCTGCGGGTGACCCTGGTGCTGGCCCGCGGCGGCTAGCTGCCGTCGCGTATGTGCTGCCACACCTGGCTGCGCAGAACATAAATCTCCCGTGGCAGGGGCTCGAGCGTGAAAAGTTTGCTCATCAGCTGGCTGTTGGGGTAGATCTTCGGGTCGGCCTTGATGGCCGGGTCGACCAGCTCGTCGGCGCCTTCGTTGCCATTGGCGTAGCGCACATGGTTGGTGATGTTGGCGATGACCTGTGGTTCGAGCAGGTAGTTCATGAAGGCGTAGGCAGCCTTGGGGTCGGGTGCGTTGGCCGGCATGGCGACCATGTCGAACCACAGCGCGGAGCCCTCGCGGGGTACCGAATAGCCGATATCCAGGCCATTGTGTGCCGCCCGGGCACGATCTTCGGCCTGCAGCACGTCGCCCGAGTAGCCGATGGCCACGCAGATACGCCCGTGGGCGAGGTCTTCGATGTATTTCTGCGAATCCAGGTAGCGCACGAAAGGCCGCGCCGTGAGCCACAACGCCTGGGCCTTGAGATAGTCCTCGGGGTTGGTGCTGTTGGGCGGCAGCCCTAGATAATTGAGCGCGATGGGGATCAGGTTGGCCTCGCTGTCGACGATGGCCACGCCGCAGCGCTTGAGTTTGCTCAGGTATTGCGGCTTGAAGATCAGGTCCCACGAGTCTACCGGCGCATCGTCGCCCAGGGCGCTGCGCAGGGCCGCGCGGTCGTAGCCGATGCCGGTGCTGCCCCACAGGTAGGGGAAACCGTAGCGGTTACCAGGGTCGCTGTTGTCCAGCACCCGCAGCAGGATCGGGTTGAGGTATTTCCAGTTCGGCAGCTGGCTGCGGTCCAGCGGCTGCAGGTCGGCGCGCTGGATCTGCCGGGTCATGAAATGAATGGAAGGGAAGACCACGTCGTAGCCCGAGGCCTGGGTGCGCAGGCGGCTGTCGAGGGTTTCATTGGTGGAGTAGAGGTCGTAGGTGGGGTGCACGCCGGTGTCATGCTGGAAATTGGCCAGCGTGTCGGGTGCGACGTAATCGGCCCAGTTATAGACCCTGACCGTCTCGGCCGCAGGGGCGAGGCAGGGGACCAGCAACAGTGCAGCGACGACCTGACGGAGCATCTGTGACTTCCTGGGCGGCAGCGTGGCTCGAGCTTCGAATCTACAGTGCTGGCCCTGTTGCGAGCAAGGTTGCGCGAGTCGGCAGGGTCGATATGGCCGTGATGTGCCAAGCGTGATGGTCCAATGTCGGCCATCAACAAATCAAGGGCCACGGTCTAGGCCAGCAACTGAATAAGAGTTTCGCCAATGGCGGCCTGCAGTAGGCGGGCGCCTACTGGGGTCTCCTCTCCTGGAGAACTTGCGATGAAAACGCCTGAAACTGCCAGCCATTCCCTGCCGCGCGAGCGTAAAGCCAGTCCTGATCTTGTGGTGTATTTTGCTGCCGAATCGGCGGATCTGTCCGTCGAGGCGCAGGCCTTGCTGCTGAAGATCATCGACACTGCGAAGACCTCGGTGGTTACCCTTGATGGGCACTCCGACGATAGTGGCGATGGGAGCTATGACATGGCCGTCTCGGACCGACGCAATGCGGCGGTCTGGCGCTTCATGTTCATGGCGGGCGTGCCGCAGAACAATATTCACCGCGAATCGTTCGGGGCTCAGCGTCCGGCAGGCGACAATGCCACCGAAGCAGGTCGGGCGCTCAACCGGCGCGTGGAACTCAGTCTTTATCCTGTGGCAGCCTGATCACACTGGCCAGGTAGCCTTTCGAACGCTGCGCCCCCTCCCACAGCAGGGAGGGGGCTGGAGCGACTACAGAAACTGCTCGGCGTAGTGGCACGCCACCTGCCGTGTATCGACCTGGCGAAACTCCGGAATCTCCGTGGCGCAGCGTTCGGTCGCATAGGGGCAGCGCTTGTGAAAGGCGCAGCCGCTGGGCGGGTTGAGCGGGTTGGGCAGTTCGCCGACGATCTTGATCTTTGGCTTGAGCGGGTCCGGCTTGATGGTCGGCGTGGCCGACAGCAGCGCCTGGGTATAGGGGTGCAGCGGACGCGTATAGAGGTCCTCCTTGGGGCCCATCTCCGCCGGGCGGCCGAGGTACATCACCAGCACGTCGTCGGCCACATGGCGCACTACGGCCAGGTTGTGCGAGATGAACACGTAGGCGGTGTTGAACTCCTGCTGCAGGTCCATGAACAGATTGAGCACCTGGGCCTGGATCGACACGTCGAGCGCCGAAGTCGGCTCGTCGGCCACCAGCACCTTGGGTTGCAGCATCATCGCCCGGGCCAGAGCGATACGCTGGCGCTGGCCGCCGGAGAACATGTGCGGGTAGCGCTGGTAGTGCTCGGGGCGCAGGCCCACCTGCTGCATCATCGCCTGCACTTTGGCGCGGCGCTCGGCCTTGCTCAGGGTGGTGTTGATCAGCAGCGGCTCGCCCAGCTGGTCGCCGATCTTCTGCCGCGGGTTGAGTGAGGCATAGGGGCTCTGGAACACCATCTGCACATCACGGCGCAGTTGCTTGCGCTCATCCCTGCTGGCGCCTGCAACTTCCTGGCCGGCGATTTTCAGCGAGCCGGACGATGGCTCCTCGATCAGCGTCAGGGCGCGGGCCAGGGTCGACTTGCCGCAGCCGGACTCGCCGACCACGGCCAGGGTCTTGCCGGCCTGCAGTTCGAACGACACGCCGTTGAGGGCGCGCACCAGCGCGTGGCCCTTGAACAGGCCCCGGGAAACTTCGTAGTGACGGGTAAGGTCGCGGGCGGTCAGAACGACGCTCATTACGCCACCTCCTGATTGAGCGGATAAAAGCAGCGCGCGAGGCTCTGCGCCTTGGGGTCCAGCGCCGGGCGCTGGCTGCGGCAGTTGTCCTGCACGTAGGGGCAGCGGGGCGACAGCAGGCAGCCTTGCGGCCGATCGTAACGGCCGGGGACGATGCCGGGCAGGGTGGCCAGGCGCTCGGCCCCCTCGCTGTGCTCGGGAATGGCCATCAGCAAGGCTTCACTGTAGGGGTGCGCGGGGATGTCGAACAACTGCGGCACCTGGCCCACTTCCACCGCCTGGCCGGCGTACATCACGCAGACGCGCTGGGCGGTTTCGGCGACCACGGCAAGGTCGTGGGTGATCAGGATCAGGCCCATGTTCTGCTCTTGCTGCAGGCTGAGCAGCAGTTCCATGATCTGCGCCTGGATGGTCACATCGAGCGCAGTGGTCGGTTCGTCGGCGATCAGCAGCTTGGGTTCGCCGGCGATAGCCATGGCGATTGCCACGCGCTGGCTCATGCCGCCGGACAGTTGATGGGGGTAGGCGTCCAGGCGACTCTCGGCCGCCGGGATCTCGACCTTTTTCAACAGTTCCAGAGCGCGCTGGCGCGCCGCCTTGCCGGACATGCCCAGGTGCTGGCGCAGCACTTCCTCGATCTGAAAGCCCACGGTGTAGCTGGGGTTCAGCGCAGTCATGGGGTCCTGGAAGATCATCGCCAGGTCCTTGCCGACCACCTTGCGGCGCTGGCGGGCGTTGAGCTTGAGCATGTCGTTGCCGTCGAAGCGCAGGGCATCGGCGGTGACGATGCCGGGGGCGTCGATCAAGCCCATCAGGGCCATCATGGTCACCGATTTGCCCGAGCCGGACTCGCCGACGATGGCCAGGACTTCGCCTTTTTCCACGCTCAGGTCGAGACCATCGACCACCGGCACGGCTTTGCTGTCGCCGAAGCGAACGTTGAGATTCTTGATTTCAAGCAGTGACATGGGAATCTCCTCAGGCGGCGTTCTTGAGTTTCGGGTCCAGCGCATCGCGCAGGCCGTCGCCCATCAAGTTGATTGCCAGCACGCTGAGCAAAATAGTCAGGCCGGGCAGACTCACCACCCACCAGGCGCGTTCGATGTAGTCGCGGGCCGAGGCCAGCATGCTGCCCCATTCGGGGGTCGGCGGTTGCACGCCCAGGCCCAGGAAGCCCAGGGCCGCAGCGTCGAGAATGGCCGAAGAGAAGCTCAAGGTGGCCTGCACGATCAGCGGCGCCATGCAGTTGGGCAGCACCGTGATGAACATCAGGCGCGGCAGGTTGGCCCCGGCCAGGCGCGCAGCGGTCACATAGTCGCGGTTCAGTTCGCCCATCACCGCAGCGCGGGTCAGACGCACGTAGGACGGCAGGGAGACAACGGCGATGGCGATCACGGTGTTGATCAGGCCAGGGCCGAGGATGGCGACGATCGCCACGGCCAGCAACAGCGAAGGCAGGGCCAGCATCACGTCCATCAGGCGCATGATCGACGGGCCGAGGATACGCGGGAAGAAACCGGCCAGCAGGCCCATGAGGATGCCCGGAATCAGCGACATCACCACCGACGACAAGCCAATCAGCAGCGACAGCTGCGAGCCCTGGATCAGCCGCGAGAGCAGGTCGCGGCCCAATTCGTCAGTGCCCAGCAGAAACTGCCATTGGCCGCCTGCCAGCCACACCGGCGGGGTCAGGGTGAACTCGCGATATTGGTGGATGGGGTCATGGGGCGCGACCCAGGGGGCGAACAGGGCGCAAAAAACGATCAGCACCATGAAGGCCAGGCCAGCGACTGCGCCCTTGTTCTTGGCGAATGCCTGCCAGAATTCCTTGTACGGTGACGGATACAGCAGGCTCTGGTCGACGGTGGCGGCAGCCGGGTTGGCGCCCGCAACAGGGTTGGGAGTACTCATGGATCAATTCCTCAGCGCTGATGGCGGATGCGTGGGTTGGCCAGGCCGTAGAGAATGTCCACGACGAAGTTGACCAGGATCACCAGGCAGGCGATCAACAGGATGCCGTTCTGCACGACAGGGTAGTCACGAGCGCCGATGGCCTCGATCAACCACTTGCCCACGCCGGGCCAGGAGAAGATGGTTTCGGTCAGTACCGCACCGGCGAGCAGGGTGCCGACCTGCAGGCCGAACACCGTCAGCACCGGAATCAGCGCGTTGCGCAGGCCGTGCACGAACACCACGCGGGCCGGTGACAGGCCCTTGGCGCGGGCGGTGCGCACGTAGTCTTCGCGCAGCACTTCGAGCATCGAGGAGCGGGTCATGCGGGCGATCACCGCCAGCGGGATGGTGCCCAGCACGATGGCCGGCAGGATCAGGTGACGCAACGCGTCGAGGAACGAGCCTTCTTCGTCGCTGAGCAGGGTGTCGATGAGCATGAAGCCGGTCTTGGGCTCGATGTCGTAGAGCAGGTCGATGCGTCCGGACACCGGGGTCCAGCCCAGGCTCACCGAGAAGAACATGATCAGGATCAGGCCCCACCAGAAGATCGGCATCGAGTATCCCGCCAACGAGATACCCATGACCCCATGGTCGAACAGGGACCCTCGCTTGAGGGCCGCGATCACCCCGGCCAGCAGGCCGAGGATGCCGGCGAAGACCAGCGCGGCGATGGACAGCTCCAGGGTGGCCGGGAACAACGTCTTGAACTCGGTCCAGACACTGGTGCGGGTACGCAGGGATTCACCCAGGTTGCCATGGGCGAGGTTGCCGACATAGTCCAGGTACTGGGCATACAAGGGTTTGTTCAAGCCTAGCCGTTCCAAGGCCTGCGCATGCATCTCGGGGTCGACGCGACGTTCGCCCATCATCACTTCGACGGGGTCGCCGGGTATCAGGCGTATGAGCGCAAAGGTCAACAAGGTGATGCCGAAGAAGGTAGGGATAAGCAATCCCAATCGGCGGGCAATAAAGCTAAGCATTGTGGGGGGGTACCTCGGTTCATCGGCCGGTCAGGCAAGTCGCCCAAGGCCGGGGTAGGGCCTTGGGCTGACATGGTTTTCTACTTCACCTGGGTGGTGGCGAAGTTATTATTGGTCAGCGGGCTGATATGGAAGCCTTCGACATTGTTGCGGGTGGCGCTGAACAGTTTCGGGTGGGCCAGGCTGAGCCATGGCTGTTGGTCGTGAAACACCACCTGCGCCTGTTCATAAAGCGTTGCACGTGCAGCCGGGTCATTCTCGCCGCGCGCCTTGGCAATCAGATCATCAAACTCCTTGTTGCACCAGCGTGCAGAGTTTTCGCCACTTTTGGCTGCATCGCAACTCAAGTTGGGGCTGAGGAAGTTGTCCGGGTCGCCATTATCGCCGGCCCAGCCGTAAAACAGCAGGTCGTGCTCCCCGGCCTTGGCTCGCTTGTTCAATTCGCCCCACTCGAATACGCGAATATCACCCTTGAGCCCGATTTTGGCCAGATCTGCTTGCAACAATTGCGCTGCCAGGGTCGGATTGGGGTTGGTGGCGCCACCGCCATTGCGGGTGAAGATGGTCAAGGTGGTGCCTTCCGGCACGCCGGCCTGCTTGAGCAGCTCGCGGGCCTGGGCCGGGTCGTGGGGGGTGTCGACGATTGCCTTGTTGTAGCCCAGCAAGGTCGGCGGATAGGGATTGACGCCCAAGGTAGCGTTGCCCGGCCCGAACAGGGCGCCCACCAGGTTGGGTTTGTCCAGCGCCATCTGGATGGCGCGGCGCACGCGCACGTCGCTGAGCCACTTGTGCTCGGTGTTGATGGCCACGTAGCTGGTCATCAGCGCGTCCATTTCTTCCAGGTGCAGGTTGGCATCAGCCTTGATGCTGGCGACGTCCTCGGGCTTGGGGTAGACCATCACCTGGCATTCGTTGGCGCGCAACTTCTGCAGGCGCACATTGCTGTCGGTGGTGATGGCGAACACCAGCGGGTCGGCCGGCGGCTTGCCCTTGTAGTAGTCAGGGTTGGCCTTGTAGCGGATCTGGGCGTCCTTGGAGTAGCGCACCAGGATGAACGGCCCGGTGCCGACCGGCTTGGCGTTCAGCTCTTCGGTCTTGCCGGCCTTGAGCAGCTGGTCGCCGTATTCGCTGGAGTAGATCGAGGCAAAGCCCATGGCCATATCGCGCAGGAACGGTGCCTCGGCGCGATTGAGGGTGAACCTGACGCTGTAGTCGTCGAGCTTGTCGATGCTCTTGATCAGGTTCTGCAGGCCCATGGATTCAAAATAGGGGAAGCCCATCGGGCTCTTGTCGTGCCAGGGATGCTTGGGGTCCAGCTGGCGCTGGAAACTCCACAGCACATCGTCGGCGTTCAGCTCGCGGCTGGGCTTGAAGTAGTCGGTGGTCTGAAACTTCACGCCACGGCGCAGGTGGAAAGTGTACTGGGTGCCGTCGGGGCTGATGTCCCAGCTCTCGGCCAGGCCCGGCTGGGTGTCGGTGGTGCCGGGGGTGAAATCCACCAGGCGGTTGAAGATCGCTTCCGAAGAGGCGTCGGCCGTGGTGGCGGTCGTGTACTGCACGATATCGAACCCCTCAGGGCTCGCTTCGGTGCATACCACCAGCGGTTTGGCTTGAACGCCGACGCTGGCGCCGAGCAAGGCTGCGACTAATGCAGCTTTGATTGTTAGCGGTTTCATCAGGTCCCTCTATGGCCGAGTGGCAGCGTGGTAGCCAGGGTCGATTCGTGGAATCGACCCTGGCCGGTGGGGTGGCGCAGTTACAGGATGGTGAATGGAACGGTAGTGACCAGACGGAACTCGTTCAAGTTGCCGTCGGCCTGGTTTTCACTGGCGCGGTGGGTGGTGTAGGTGGCGCGCACGGTGGTGGCCTTGAGCGGGCCGCTCTGCACGGCATAGGAAGTCCCCACGCCGTATTCGTAGTGGTGCTCGCCGTCCATCGCGGTCAGGCCGCTGTAGCCGGTACCCCGGTAGTGGGTGCCGTCGATGCCCCAGCCGCGCGCATGGTAGATGCTGAACTTCAGGCCAGGTACACCGTACTCGCCCATGTTCAGGCCGTAGGCGACCTGGAAGGACTTCTCGTTCGGGCCGTTGAAGTCCGACAGCAGGGAGTTGGCCAGGAAGATGCCGTTGGTTTCGTGCAGGTAGTCGAAGTACTCGTTGCCGGACACTTCCTGATAGGCCAGGGTCAGGCTGTGGGCCTTGTGGGTACCGGTGAAGGCCAGGCTGTAGGTGTCGTTGTCGATACCGCCGAGCAGGCTCTTGCCGGTGTTTTTGGTCTTGTAGTAGTTCACGCTGGTGTTCAGCGCGAATACATCGCTGTCGCCCAGGTCATGGCTGGCACCGAAGTAGTACTGGTTCCAGATGTCCTCGGCCTGGGTGGCGAACAAGGTGGTCGTCAGGCTCTTGAATGGCCGGTAGTTGACGCCTGCGGTGTTGACGTGGTCGGCGCTGACATCGCGGTTGCCGTACTCGGAAACGAACTTGGTCAGGCTCTGCTCGGTACGCGGCGACACCCGGTCAAAGGTACCGGCATCGAACGAGAGGTTGTTGAACTCGGCGCTGTGCACGGCCAGGCCCTGGAAGCTGGAGGGCAGTGCGCGGTTGCCGATGCTGGCGACCATTGGCGAGTCCATGGACTGGCGGCCGGCGGTCAGGGTGGTATTGCTGACGCGGAACTTCATGTTGCCCAGGCCCAGCTTGCTCCATTGGCCCACGGCATCGCCGTCGTCTTCGGTCAGTGTGCGGTTGGAGCCGCCGGCCAGGTCGCGGCGGCTGCGGTCCAGTGCCACTGCGTTGTACACGGCCAGTTCGGTGCTGACGCCAACGGTGCCCTGGGTGAAGCCCGAGGTGTAGTTGACGATGGTGCCCTGCACCCAGTTGATCCGACGCGAAGTAGGCGTGGAGACGCCATCCTTGTTGTAGGAAAAGCTGCTGTCGCGGCGAGCCAGCTCATTGGCGTACCAGTTGCGAGTGGTGCCACCCAGCGACTGACCTTCGATGAAACCGCTCGCCTCGCCTTGGGCGCTGGTAGTCGCCAGGGTGGTGGGAACGAATTCCTGACTGGCAGGCTCCGCGTACGCCAGGCTGCTGAGCCCGCCGATGGAGAGTGCCAACAACGTCTTTTTGATGATCATGTGAAGCTCCTTGTTTCGCAGGTCCCATCGAGTGGGCCTGCTTAATTTTGGGTGAAACATTTACTGCCAAATTGCCCATTGCAAACGTTTGCAATGGCGTTTATGCGCCCCTTCTCCTCAAAGCGGCGCGTGCCATGCCAGAGCAGGCCGGTGGCCTGCTCCAGCGTGCTCTGGATTAATCGATCAGGCTGACGCCGTTGAAGTCGTTCCGCCCGAACGGGCTGACCTTGAAGCCTTCGACTTTGGCGCTCAAAGGCTGATTGACCATGGAGTGGGCAATCGGCGTGATCGGCACCTGTTGCTTGAAGCGTTGCTGGGCCTGGCGGTACAGCTCGCTGCGTTGGTCGCGGTCGGTGATGCGCTTGGCCTGGCGGACCAGTTGGTCGTAGGGCTGGTCGCACCATTGCGAGTAATTGTTGCTGCCAATGGCGGCACAGCTGAAAAGCGTGCCGAGCCAGTTGTCCGGGTCACCGTTGTCGCCGGTCCAGCCTATCAGGGCGATATCATGCTCGCCGTCCTTGGTGCGTTTGAGGTACTCGCCCCATTCATAGCTGACGATGCGCACCTTGAGCCCGACCTTGGCCCAGTCGGCCTGGAGCATCTCGGCCATCAGTTTGGCGTTGGGGTTGTACGGGCGTTGCACCGGCATGGCCCAGAGTGTCAGCTCGGTGCCTTCCTTGATGCCGGCCGCCGCCAGCAGCTCGCGTGCCTTCTGCGGGTCGTGGGCCGCGTCCTTGATGGTCGCGTCGTAGCCCCACTGGGTGGGTGGCATGGCGCCCACGGCCAGCTGCCCGGCCTGCTGATAGACCGCCGCCAGAATCGCCTGTTTGTTCACCGCCATGTCCAGCGCCTGGCGCACCGGCAGTTGGTCGAGCGGTGCGCGTTTGACGTTGTAGGCGATGTAGCCGAGGTTGTAGCCGGTCTGTTCCATGACCTTCAGGCCGGGGTCGGCCTTGAGCGCCGCCAGGTCTGCCGGGCGTGGGTTGAGGGTCACCTGGCATTCATTCTTGCGCAGCTTCTGCACGCGCACTGCCGCGTCGGTGTTGATCGAGAACACCAACTGGTCGAGCTTGACCTGCTCCGGTGCCCAGTACTGCGGGTGGGCCCTGTAGCGGATCTGCGAATCCTTCTGATAGCGCTGGAAGGCGAAGGGCCCGGTGCCGATCGGTTGATGGTTGATGTCACTGGGCCGGCCGCTGGCCATCAGGTGTTCGGCGTATTCCAGAGACAGGATGGAAGCGAAATTCATCGCGATGTTCTGCACGAAGGCGGCGTCCACCTCGCGCAGCGTGAACTGCACGGTCTGCGGGTCGAGCGCGGTCACGCTGGCCAGGTTCTGGTCCAGGCTCATGCTGGTGAAGTACGGGAATTCGGCGGGGTAGGCGACCCGGAACGGATGATTGCGGTCGAGCATGCGATTGAAGGTGAACAGCACGTCGTCGGCGTTGAAGTCGCGGGTCGGCTTGAAGTTTTTGTTGCTGTGGAACTTGACCCCTTCACGCAGGTGAAAGGTGTAGGTCAGGCCATCGGCCGAGACGTCCCAGCGCGTCGCCAGGGCGGGCACCACGGCGGTACCGCCCTGTTCGAATTCGGTCAGGCGGTTGTACAACGGCTGTGCTGCATCGTTGTCGGTGCCGCCGGTGAACTGCGCGATGTCGAAACCGCCCGGGCTGCCTTCGGAGCAGAACACCAGGGAGTTCGCAGCCTGGGCCAGCGAAGCGCTGCCCAGCAGGCCGATGCCGCACAGGGCCGAGACGAATGTTTGATGGCGCATAAAAAGTCCTTGTTGTTATGGGTCGGGCCGCGCAACGTTGACGTCGAAGACGCGCGCATGCGGCAAGCCATGACTTTGAGGGTCTGGGCTCTCGACCGTATAGGCGACGTTTCCGGATCGCAGTAGGAAAAATTCTGAAAAGCACACCGCGCTGCGCAAAAGCAGTGGCGGGGCCTTTGAAAAAAGGATTTCCGGAGGTTGCGAGCGGTTTTCGGGGTGCCTCCATGCACCCCCGAAAACAGGTTGTTACTTGAGGCTTACACCATAGAAGGAGTTCAAGCCCAGCGGGCTGATCTTGAAGTCCACCACGTTGGCACGCATCGGTTGGTAGACCGTGGAGTGCGCGATCGGGGTCAGCGGCACCTGGTCCTTGAGCAGGTGCTGAGCCTGCTTGTAGAGCTCGGTACGCTTGGCCTGATCCGGAGTGCCCTTGGCGGCCTTGATCAACTTGTCGTAGTCGGCGTTGCACCACTTCGCGAAGTTGTTGCCGTTGATGGCGTCGCAGCCGAACAGGGTGCCCAGCCAGTTATCCGGGTCACCGTTGTCGCCGCTCCAGCCGATCAGCATGGCGTCGGTTTCACCGTTCTTGGCGCGCTTGATGTACTCGCCCCACTCGTAGGTGACGACTTTTGCCTTGATACCCACCTTGGCCCAGTCCGATTGCAGCATTTCGGCCATCAGCTTGGCGTTGGGGTTGTAGGGACGCTGTACCGGCATGGCCCATAACTGGATCTCGGTACCTTCGGCAACGCCGGCGGCCTTGAGCAGTTCCTTGGCTTTTTCCGGGTTGTAGCCGGCGTCCTTGATGGTGGTGTCATACGACCACTGGGTTGGCGGCATGGCGTTGACCGCCAGCTGGCCAGCGCCCTGGTACACGGCGTCGATGATCTGCTGCTTGTTCACCGCCATGTCCAGTGCGCGGCGCACGTTGACGTTGTCCAGCGGCTTGTGGGTGACGTTGTAGGAGATGTAACCCAGGTTGAACCCGGCCTGGTTCGGCATCTGCAGGGACTTGTCTTCGCTCAGCGGCTTGATGTCGGCCGGGCGAGGGTAGGCGGTGACCTGGCACTCGTTCTTCTTGAGCTTCTGCATGCGCACCGAGGCGTCGGTGGTGATGGCGAAGATCAGGTTGTCGACCTTGACGTCTTCAGGCTTCCAGTAGTCCTTGTTGCCCTTGTAGCGAATCTGGGCGTCCTTCTGGTACTTGCTGAACACGAACGGGCCGGTGCCGATAGGCTTTTGGTTGATGTCTTCGGGCTTGCCTTCCTTGAGCAGTTGCGCCGCGTATTCGGCCGACTGGATGGAGGCGAAGCTCATGGCCATGTCCTGGATGAACGCCGCGTCGACGCCATTCAGAGTGAACTTGACGGTGTGGTCGTCGACCTTCTCGACCTTGGCGATGTTGCTGTCCATGCCCATGTCGGTGAAGTACGGGAATTCGGTCGGGTAGGCCTTGCGGAACGGCATGTCCTTGTCGAGCATGCGATTGAAGGTGAACAGCACGTCGTCGGCGTTGAAATCGCGAGTCGGCTTGAAGTATTCGGTGGTGTGGAACTTGACGCCTTCACGCAGGTGGAAGACGTAGGTCAGGCCATCGGGGGAAACATCCCAGCTGGTCGCCAGGCCCGGGACCACGGCGGTGCTGCCGCGCTCGAACTGGCTCAGCCGGTTGAAGATGGTTTCGGCCGAGGCGTCGAAGTCGGTTCCGGTGGTGTACTGGCCTGGGTCGAAACCCGCCGGGCTGCCTTCGGAGCAGAAAACCAGATTGCTGGCGGCGTGCGCGAATGGCGCGCTGGCCAGCAGGCTTGCTCCTACCAGAAACGGAATGACTGCGTGTTTGAGCATGGTGGCCTCATTGTTGTCATTTGGATTGAGGGCGACCTTGTGAGTCGACCTGCGGATACTTATGCAGGCCGCATACCCAAATCAAGGCTCAACGGGCAATTGCTAGCGAGACTGTGGAACGAACGTCCAAAAATGTCGCATGGATATAAAAATTAGTTCATAAAAACGTTTGCTACTGGATATTTCAGTGCATTTCGCGCACCAGAACACCCCATTCGAGTCATATTGCGCACTTCAATGGGGCGTGCGGTATCACTTGCTCAGGCTGACTCCGTAGAACGGCGTGAGGCCAAAGGGGCTGATCTTGAAGTCTTGGACTTCCTTGCGCATCGGCTGGAAAACCGTGGAATTGGCGATCGGCGTGATAGGTACCTGTTCCTTGAGGATTTTCTGTGCCTGCTGATAGAGCTTCACGCGCTCGTCGCGGTTGCTCGACAACTTGGCCTGCTGGATCAGCTTGTCGTAGGCCGGGTCACACCATTTGGCGTAGTTGCTGCCCTTGACCGCTGCGCAGCTATAGAGCACGCCCAGCCAGTTGTCCGGGTCGCCGTTGTCGCCGGTCCAGCCGTAGATCATCACGTCGTGTTCGCCGGCCTTGGCGCGCTTGATGTACTCGCCCCACTCGTAGCTGACGATGTTGGCCTTGATGCCGACCTTGGCCCAGTCGTTCTGGATCATCTGCGCCGACATGCGCGCATTGGGGTTGGACGCCCGTTGCACGGTCATGGCCCAGAGGTTGAGCTCGGTGCCCTCTTTCACCCCGGCTTCCTTGAGCAGCTGGCGGGCCTTGTCCGGGTTGTAGGGGGCGTCCTTGATGTTCGGGTCGAACGACCACTGGCCCGGTGGCAGGGCGTTCTGCGCCAGCTGCCCGGCGCTCTGGTACACGGCCTTGATGATTGCCGGCTTGTCGATGGCCATGTCGAGCGCCTGGCGCACTTTCAATTGATCGAGCGGCTTGTGGGTGACGTTGTAGGCAAGGAAACCAAGGTTGAAGCCGGCCTGGCTCTGCACCTTGAGATTGGGGTCCTGCCTGGCCACTTCGATGTCTTCGGGCCGCGGGTAGCCACTGACCTGGCACTCGTTGCGCTTGAGCTTCTGCAGGCGCACCGCAGCGTCCGGGGTGATGGCGAAGATCAGGTTGTCGATCTTCACATCGTCCGGCTTCCAGTAGTCCTTGTTGGCCACGTAGCGGATCTGCGCGTCCTTCTGGTAGCGCTTGAACACGAACGGGCCGGTGCCCACAGGCAGCTGGTTGAGGTCGGCGGCCTTGCCGTCCTTCAACAGTTGCGCGGCGTATTCGGCGGATTGGATCGAGGCAAAGCTCATGGCCAGGTTCTGCACGAAGGCGGCATCGACGTTGTTCAGGCTGAAGACCACGGTCTGCGGGTCGGTCTTGTTCACTGACTTGATGGTGGTATCCAGGCCCATGTCAGTGAAGTAGGGCGACTCGGCGGGGTATGCCTTGCGAAACGGCATGTCCTTGTCGAGCAGGCGCTGGAAGGTGAACAGTACGTCGTCGGCGTTGAATTCACGGCTGGGGGTGAAGTACTCGGTGGTGTGGAACTTCACGCCCTGGCGCAGGTGAAAGGTATAGGTCAGGCCGTCCGGCGAGATGTCCCAGGAGGTGGCGAGGCCGGGCTCGACTTCGGTGCCGCCGCGCTTGAACTGGGTCAGGCGGTTGAATACGGTCTCGGCCGAAGCGTCGAAATCGGTGCCACTGGTGTACTGGCTGGGGTCGAAGCCGGCGGGGCTGGCTTCGGAGCAGTAGACCAGCGTGCTGGCCGCGTGAGCCAGCGGGGCAGTGCCGAGCAGGGCGGCGAGCAGCAGGGGTTTGAAGGCGAATCGATCCATGGAGGCCTCTGGTTTTCGGGAGTCGGGCAGGTTTACCGCGTTACGGCCCTCGCGAGCAAGCTTTGAACGGCTGGCTGCGCCTCAAGGCATCACTACCTCGATCGTCCCCTCGGCGGTGATGCTCACCTGGCTGGTGCCCGCTTCCACGTCCGGCGTCACTGGCGCTGCGTCGCGTGCGGCTTTCATCATCATCACCGGCGCACGGGCGAAGGTCGGATTGAAGCCACTGGTGTTCAGGTTCAGGTTGACGACCTTGTAGCTCTTGCCGCCCATGGCTTCAGTGGCCAGGGCTGCGCTGCCCTTGAAGGCGCCGACGGCCTCCTTGAGCAGGGCGTCTTCATTGACCTTGCGGCTGTTGGGCGAAATGGCGAAGTCCATGCTGCCCATCTTCAAGTTCTGCAGCAGGTCGCCGGTCAGCCTGGACAGGGCCGGGAAGTCGGGGCTCTCCAGGCGGATTTCCGCGCGCTCGCGCCAGCCGGTGATCTTCTGGCCCTTGTCGTCATAGACCGGGTAGCTGTTGCGCGCGCCCTGGCGCAGGGTCACGCCCTGGACCTGGCGCGCCTGGGCCAGGGCCTTGTTGACACTGTCGCTGATCTGCGCGGCGAGCCGAGCCGGATCGGCGTCCTGGGCCTCGGTGTAGAGCGTCACCATCATCAGGTCGCGGGGCACCTCCTGGCTGACCTCGGCGCGCAGGGATATCTGGTTGTAGCGGGCGTCGTCGGCCAGGGCCGGCAGGCTGGCGAGGGCGCCGGCGGCGAGAAGGACGGCGGCGCTGCGGCTGAGGCGAGGCATCGGGTAGCTCCTTGTGAATCGGGCAGAAGTGACGCAGGGTCAGACTCTAAACCCGGGGGTGGGTTCAGGCCACCGCTGCAGGGGTTCGGGAAAAATCGTGAATCAGTTTCGCTGAGGTGCAAGGCAGCGAATTCTGTTTACATCGACAACCACAGGGCAGGATGCCCCATGAGTCGAACAAGGAGGCGCAATGTTCATCGACAGCAAGGAGGACCTCGCCCGTGATGCGTTCGCTCTGGAAAAGGGCCGACGTATCGCCGACATGCGAAAACTGATCATCGAGGCCAAAAAACTCCAGGCCGAACGGCTCAAGATCCACGTCCAGATTCTCGTTTACCCCTTGCTGGCCGGTGCCGGGATACTGACTGCCGTGTCCGCTTATCTCTCTACCGGCTGAGGCGGTGATCGCCCAGCCTCGGGTGTTATCCCTGGTGCGAACCAGAAGGAGCGACAACATGAAATCCGAATTCGATGATGAAATTCGCTCGGTTCGGGAACTGGCTCGAGAGCTGGATGAGGAAATTCGTCGTGAACGCGAGCGCCATTGGATCTGGACCCCAGGCCTCATTCCGTTTGTGATTGGCATGGCTGGGGCCGCGGCGGTCATCTATGCCAAGAGCCTGATGAGTTAGCGGACGGCGCTGTGGCTGTTTGCCGCAGGTTTGCTGGTATTCTGTAACACACGGTTATACTTGCCACGATCTGCCCGCTGCGCCCATATGGAGAGCTCATGCTCGCCTCGGTACCTCTTTCTGCTACACGCCAGAACCTCTGGCGCCTGACCCTGGTACGCATCCTGGTATTGGCCGCCCAGGCCGGCTCGGTCGGCTTTGCCTACCTGACCCATCTGCTGCCGCTGCCCTGGTTGCCATTGAGCATCACCCTGGCCTGTTCGGCCGTGCTCTGCGCCGTCACTTCCATGCGCCTGCGCGCCTCGATGCCGGTCACTGAGCTCGAATATTCGCTGCAGCTGGCCTGCGACCTGCTCATCCACAGCGTGCTGCTGTACTACTCGGGCGGCTCGACCAACCCTTTCGTGTCCTACTACCTGGTGCCGCTGACCATCGCCGCGGTGACTTTGCCGTGGGTCTACTCGCTGGGGCTCTCAGGGTTGGCGCTGGTCTGCTACACCACTTTGCTGGTGCGCTTCTATCCGCTGGAAACCTTCCCGATCATCGCCCGCGAGAACATGCAGATCTACGGCATGTGGCTGAGCTTCGCCCTGGCGGCGGGGGTCATCACCTTTTTCGCCGCGCGCATGGCCGAGGAGCTGCGGCGCCAGGAGCAGCTGCGTGCCGAGCGCCGCGAAGAGGGGCTGCGCGATCAGCAGCTGCTCGCGGTGGCCACCGAAGCTGCGGGTGCGGCGCACGAATTGGGCACGCCGCTGGCGACCATGAGCGTGCTGCTCAAGGAAATGCGCCAGGACCACACCGACCCGGCGTTGCAGGAAGACCTCTCGGTGCTGCAGGATCAGGTCAAGCTGTGCAAGGAGACCTTGCAGCAACTGGTGCGTGCCGCCGAGGCCAACCGGCGCATGGCCGTGGTCAACCGCGAAGTCACCGCCTGGCTGGCCGAGTCTCTGGACCGCTGGCACCTGATGCGCCCGGAAAGCACCTACCGCTTCGAATGCCTGGGCCCGGGCATGGTGCCCTGGCTGGCGCCGCCGCCCGATCTGACCCAGGCGCTGCTCAATCTGTTGAACAATGCCGCCGACGCCTGCCCGGATGACCTGCAAGTTCAGCTTGACTGGAATTCTGAAAATATCTTCATCAGCATCCGCGACCACGGTCCCGGTGTACCCTTGGCTATCGCCGAGCAGATCGGCAAACCTTTTTTTACCACCAAAGGCAAAGGCTTCGGCCTGGGCCTGTTTCTGAGCAAGGCCAGCGTGACACGTGCCGGCGGCTCGGTGAAACTCTATAGTCATGAGGATGGCGGCACGCTCACCGAGCTGCGCCTGCCCCGTGACGCCCGAGGAGACGGACATGAGTGACGAAACCCAGGTTGAAAGCGAAGACCTGCCCCACCTGCTGCTGGTCGACGACGACGCCACCTTTACCCGGGTGATGGCGCGCGCCATGGGCCGCCGCGGCTTTCGCGTGAGCACGGCGGCTTCGGCCGATGAAGGCCTGGCGCTGGCCCAGCAGGACCTGCCGGATTTCGCCGCGCTGGACCTGAAAATGGAGGGCGACTCCGGTCTGGTGTTGCTGCCCAAGCTGCTGGAGCTGGACCCGGAGATGCGCGTGGTGATCCTCACCGGCTATTCGAGCATCGCCACCGCCGTCGAGGCGATCAAGCGCGGCGCCTGCAACTACCTGTGCAAGCCGGCCGATGCCGACGACGTACTGGCCGCGTTGCTGTCCGAGCACGCCGACCTCGACACCCTGGTGCCGGAAAATCCCATGTCGGTGGACCGCCTGCAATGGGAGCACATCCAGCGCGTGCTTACCGAGCATGAGGGCAACATCTCCGCTACCGCCCGCGCCTTGGGCATGCATCGGCGCACCCTGCAGCGCAAGCTGCAAAAGCGCCCGGTCCGCCGCTGAACTTCAATTTCCTGCCGTTTCGCGCCGGGGGGCGAGAGCGTCCCCTGCGCGCAGCCAGCCACCTTCGAGCCTGAACGATGAACCAGAACGCTGAAAATTCCGCGGTCAACGACGCCGTGCATGATCGCTTCCTGCCGCGGGTGTGGAAACTCATCACGCCGTACTGGCGCAGCGAAGAAAAAGCCGGCGCCTGGGTGCTGCTGCTGACCGTGATCGGCCTGTCGCTGATCAGCGTGGCCATGTCGGTATGGTTCAACAGCTGGAACCGTGACTTCTACAATGCGCTGGAGCACAAGGACTACGACGCGTTCGTGCAGCTGATCCTGTACTTCTGCGGCATTGCCGTGGTGGCGATCATCGCCGGAGTGTTTCGCACCTACCTGACGCAGATGCTGACCATCCGCTGGCGTCGCTGGCTGACCGAAAAGCATTTCGCCAAGTGGCTGGCGCACAAGAACTACTACCAGCTCGAGCAGCGCGCCACCACCGACAACCCGGATCAGCGGCTGTCCGAAGACCTCAACAGCTTTACCTCGGACACCCTGGCGCTTGGCCTGGGCTTTATCCGCAATCTGGTCAGCCTGGTGTCGTTCTCGGTGATCCTCTGGGGCGTCTCCGGCTCCATCGAGGTGTTCGGCCTCAGCATCCCCGGGTACATGTTCTGGGCGGCGTTGCTGTACGCGCTGGTCGGGAGCTGGATCACCCACCTGATCGGTCGCCGCCTGATCGGCCTGAGCAACCAGCAACAGCGTTTCGAAGCCGACCTGCGTTTCAGCCTGGTGCGGGTGCGCGAGAACGCCGAGAGCATCGCCCTGTTCGATGGCGAGGCCAACGAAAACCTGCGCCTGAGCCAGCGATTCGGCCGGGTCTGGAGCAACTATTGGGACATGATGCGGGTACAGAAGCGCATGAGCTTCTTTACCAGTGGCTATGCGCAGATCGCCAACGTGTTCCCCTTCATCGTCGCGGCGCCACGTTACTTCAGCGGCAAGATCGACCTGGGCAGTCTCATGCAGATTTCCCAGGCATTCGGCAACGTGCAGGAAAGCCTCAGCTGGTTCATCGACGCCTATGTGAGCCTAGCCAGTTGGCGTGCCACCTGTGATCGTCTGCTCAGCTTCCGCGCGGCCATGGACGCCAACGAGGAGCGCAGCGGCGGCGTGCAGGTGCTGCAACGGGGCCACGCCCTGAAAGTCTCCGACCTGACCCTGGGCCTGGCCAATGGCCCGGTATTGCTCGACAGCGTCGAGCTGGACGTCGGCGCAGGCGAGCGAGTGCTGCTCAGCGGCCGCTCCGGTTCAGGCAAGAGCACCTTGCTGCGTGCGCTGGGCAACCTCTGGCCCAATGGCCGTGGGCAGATCGAAGTGCCGGCGGAGCGCACCTTGTTCCTGCCGCAAAAGCCCTACCTGCCGATCGGCACGCTGCGCGAGGCACTGAGTTATCCACAGCCGGTGGAGGCCTACGCGGCCGAGCGCTATGCCCAGGTGTTGCAGGCCTGCCGCCTGAGCGCGCTGGTCGAGCGGCTGGACGAGAGCAATCACTGGCAGCGCCTGCTGTCGCCTGGCGAGCAGCAGCGCCTGGCCTTTGCCCGCGCCTTGCTCTATGCGCCCCAGTGGCTGTACCTGGATGAGGCCACCTCGGCCATGGACGAGGAGGACGAGGCGGCCCTGTATGAAGCGCTGATCGAGCAGCTGCCAGGCCTGACCATCGTCAGCGTCGGCCATCGCAGCAGCCTCAAGCGCTTCCATACCCGCCAGGTGCGCATTGAAGGGGGGCAACTGGTGCCGCAGGGTGCGACAGTACCGTCACTGTGATCGTACAACCCGCTTGCGCTATGATGCGCAGACAATAACCACAGTTCGAGAACGATGTTGGATATGGAAAAGCACAGCGCTCCGCCCCGGGCCCGCAGAAAGCCCCGCAGCCTTGCCCAGGAACTGGTCACGGTACTGACGGAGCGGATCCTCAGTGGCGAGCTCAAGCGCGGTGACAAGCTGCCCACCGAGTCGGCGATCATGGAAGAGCAGGGGGTCAGCCGCACCGTGGTGCGCGAGGCGATCTCGCGGCTGCAGGCGGCCGGCCAGGTCGAGACGCGCCACGGCATCGGCACCTTCGTGCTCGACACCCCCAGCCCGAGCGGTTTTCGCATCGACCCGGCGACCATCGTCACCCTGCGCGAAGTGCTGGCCGTGCTGGAGCTGCGCATCAGCCTTGAGGTGGAATCCGCTGGCCTGGCTGCCCAGCGCCGCTCGCCGGAGCAACTGGGTGCCATGCGCGCCGCGCTGGATGCCCTGCAGGAAAGCGCCGCCCACGCCACCGACGCCGTGGCTTCGGACTTCCAGTTTCACCTGCAGATCGCCTACTCCACTGGCAATCGCTATTTCACCGACATCATGACCCATCTAGGCACCAGCATCATCCCGCGCACGCGGCTGAACTCGGCGCGCCTGGCCCATGATGACCAGCAGCATTACATGAACCGCCTGAGTCGCGAGCACGAGGAAATCTACGAGGCCATCGCCCGCCAGGATTCCGATGCGGCACGCGCGGCCATGCGCCTGCACCTGACCAACAGTCGCGAGCGGCTGCGCCAGGCCCATGAAGACGCCCAGGTTCAAGGGTGACCCACAAGCCCTGACCACAAGGATGCCCCGGCATGCTGGCGATCTTCCTGCAAACGTTGAACATCACCATGCCGGTGTTCGCCATGCTGTTTCTCGGTGTGCTGCTCAAGCGCATCGACTGGATCAACGACAATTTCATCCACACCGCGTCGTCGCTGGTGTTCAACGTGTGCATGCCGGCGCTGCTGTTTCTGGGCATCTACCACGCCGACCTGCACGCCGCGATCAAGCCGGGGCTGATCTTCTACTTTATCTTCGCTACGGTCGCCAGCTTCGCCATCAGTTGGGGCATGGCCATCTGGCGGGCGCCGCTGGCCGACCGTGGCATTTATGCCCAGGGCGCGTTCCGCGGCAACAACGGCGTCATCGGCCTGGCGCTGGCGGCCAGCATGTACGGCGACTACGGCATCTCGTTGGGGGCGATCCTGGCGGGCCTGGTGATTGTTCTCTACAACTCGCTGTCGACCGTAGTGCTGGCCATCTACAGCCCGGTGATCAAGTCCGACCCCTGGAGCATCACCAAGAGCGTGGTGGCCAACCCGTTGATCATTAGCGTGATCGCCGCCACGCCCATGGCCATCTGGCAGGTGCCGCTGCCCAACTGGATTCTCTCCTCCGGCGACTACGTGGCGCAGATGACCCTGCCTTTGGCGCTGATCTGCATCGGTGGCACCCTGTCGTTGGCGGCCCTGCGCGAGAGTGGTGCGCTGGCGGTCGACGCCAGTCTGGTGAAGATGGTCTGGCTGCCGCTGATCTTCACCTTCATCGCCTGGGCCCTGGGTTTTCGCAAGGCCGAACTGGGCATCCTGTTTCTCTACATCGGCGCGCCCACTGCGGCGGCCAGCTACGTCATGGCCCGCGCGGCCAATGGCAACCACCAGTTGGCGGCGGCGATCATCGTGATCACCACCGTCGCCGCAGCGATCACCACCAATATCGGCATTTTCCTCTTGCAGTGCGGCGGCTGGATATAGATCCTGTGCGCCCACCGCCAGCCTCGGCGCTCACGACACTGCGAAGGACCCCTCCATGGTTGACCAATCGGCGCCCGCAGGCCTGCACCGCGGCCTGAAAAACCGCCATATCCAACTCATCGCCCTGGGTGGTGCGCTCGGCACCGGCCTGTTCCTGAGCATCGGCCAGACCATCGGCATGGCTGGCCCCTCGGTGATCCTCGGCTATGCGATCGCCGGGCTGATTGCCTTCTTCATCATGCGCCAGATGGGTGAAATGGTGGTCGAGGAGCCGGTCGCCGGTTCCTTCAGCCACTTTGCCCACAGCTACTGGGGCGAGTTCGCCGGCTTCATGTCGGGCTGGAACTACTGGGTGCTGTACGTGCTGGTGGGCATGGCCGAGCTGACGGCGGTGGGCGTGTTCGTCGACTATTGGCTGCCAGGGTTTCCAACCTGGATCACGGCAATGTTCTTCTTCGTGCTGATCAACCTGATCAACCTCAGCCAGGTCAAGGTCTACGGGGAGATGGAGTTCTGGTTCTCGCTGGTCAAGGTGGTGGCGATCATCGCCATGATCGGCTTCGGCGCCTGGCTGTTGCTCAGCGGCAACGGCGGCCCGCAGGCTGGCGTTGCCAATCTCTGGCAGCACGGCGGCTTCTTCGCCACCGGCGTCGGCGGCCTGATCAGCGCCATGGCGGTGATCATGTTCTCTTTTGGCGGCCTGGAACTGGTGGGTATCACCGCTGCCGAAGCGGACGATCCGCAGCGCAGCATCCCGCGGGCGACCAACCAGGTGATCTACCGGATTCTCCTGTTCTATGTGGGGGCGCTGTTCATTCTGCTGTCGCTGTTCCCGTGGCAGAACGTGGTGCAGGGCGGTAGCCCGTTCGTGCTGATCTTCCACGCCCTGAACGCCAATGCAGTCGCCAACGTGCTCAACGTGGTGGTGTTGACCGCCGCGCTGTCGGTCTACAACAGCTGCGTGTACTGCAACAGCCGCATGCTGTTCGGCCTGGCGCGCCAGGGCGACGCGCCCAAGGCGTTGCTCAAGGTCAACAGCGGTGGCGTACCGCTCACCGCCCTGGGCGTCTCGGCCCTGGCCACGGCCTTGTGCGTCGTGGTCAACTACGTGATGCCCGGCGAAGCGCTGCAGTTGCTGATGTCGCTGGTGGTGTCGGCGCTGGTGATCAACTGGTGCATCATCAGTATCACCCACCTGAAGTTCCGCGCTGCCAAGCGCGGCGAAGGTCGGACGACCCTCTTTCCCAGCTGGGGCTACCCGCTGACCAACTACCTGTGCCTGGCGTTTCTGGCGGGCATCCTGGTGATCATGTACATGACCCCGGGGATCCGCATCTCGGTGATCCTGATCCCGTTCTGGATGGCGTTGCTGGGTGTGGCCTTTGTGATCAAGCGTCGGCGCGGTTCCAAGCTTTGACAAGTCCCTCAGCCCTTGCGTTGCTGCCTGCGCCACCCTCGCACGAAGCTGGCCAGCAGCAGCGCCGCCAGCAGCGGCAGCCCATAGAACAGCATCAGCCGCTCCAGCCGTGTTGCCAGCCCCAGCCCGGTGCTGAAGGCAATCACGTGCAGCCCATAGGCCAGGTACAGGCCGAGCAGGGCGATGCCTTCGGCGCGGGTGATGCGAAAGCCGCTGAGAAACAACGGCAGGCTCAAGGCTGCAACGCCTATCATCACCGGCAGGTCGAACGTCAGCGCATTGGGTGAAATGCTCAAGGGTTGCGGGGCAGCCAGCGCGGTCAGGCCCAGCACCCCGAGCAGGTTGAACAGGCAGCTGCCCACCACATTGCCCACGGCCAGGTCGCGCTGGCCGCGCAGCGCGGCGATCAAGGAAGTGGCCAGTTCCGGCATCGAGGTGCCGACGGCGACGATGGTCAGGCCGATGATGCGATCGGACAGGCCGTAACCCTCGGCGATGTCCACTGCAGCGTCCAGCAGCAGGTGGCCGCCAGCGATCAACAGTCCAAGCCCCGCCAGCAGCACCAGCAGCTGCGGCCAGGCGCGCGTTGCCGGCTGCCCGGTTGCGGGCAGCGGGCGTTGCTGGCGCCGGGCCTGGCGGCGGATCAGGAACAGGTACAGGGCCAAGCCGCACAGCAGCGCCAGGCCTTCCAGGCGACCCAGCTGCTGATTCAGCGACAGCAACCAGACCAGAAGGCTGGCACCGATCATCAACGGGATGTCCAGGCGCACCAAGGTGCGCGAAACCCGCAGCGGCGTGAGCAGGGCGGTCAAGCCGAGGGTCACCAGCAGGTTGAAGATGTTGCTGCCGAACACACTGCTCACGGCAATGTCCTGGGCGCCGCCCAAGGCTGCCTGCAGGCTGATGACCAGCTGCGGCGCACTGCTGCCGCAGGCCACCATGCTCAGGCCGATGATCAGTGGGCGTACCCGCCAGCGGTTGGCCAGGCGCACGGCGGCGCGCACCAGCAGGTCGGCGCCGCCGATCAGCAGCAGCAGGCCGGCGGCCCATTGCAGCAGGCTCAGGGCAAGAGGGGGCGCGACGTCGAAGATGGCGATAGATCCTGGAGAGTTCAGTCGGAAAGACTTTGTACCCGCACTTGCGCGGTTCCGCTACCGATCATGCCGAGTTGTTCGGCGGCGGCGCGCGAGACATCGATCAGTCGCGAGCGGGTGTGCGGGCCGCGGTCGTTGATGCGCACCACGACGCTGCGCCCGTTGGCCAGGTTGGTGACCTGTACGCGGGTGTCGAACGGCAGGCGGCGGTGGGCGGCGGTCAGGTCGTTCTGGTCGAAGCGCTCGCCGCTGGCGGTGCGCCGGCCCTGATGGCGAGCAGCATAGAAGGATGCCGCGCCGGTTTCGTTGTAGCCGTGGGGGTCGATGAGCGATTCCTGGCTGGCGCAGCCGGCGAGGAGGCTAATGAGGGCGAGAGCCGAGAGCAGGCGCCACATGTCGGGGGATCCTTGTCGAGGTGCCCGGAAAAGCTCGGGGGCTTTGCCCCCGGGCTTTCTGACCGGAGGAACGATCAGCCTTCGAGCTTGCTCTTGAGCAATTCGTTCACCTGTTGCGGGTTGGCCTTGCCCTTGGAGGCTTTCATGGCCTGGCCGACGAAGAAGCCGAACATCTTGCCGCGCTTGGCCTCGTCGGCAGCGCGGTATTGCTCGACCTGTTCAGCGTTGGCGGCCAGCACTTCGTCCAGCACCTTCTCGATCGCGCCGCTGTCGGTCACCTGCTTGAGGCCCTTGGCTTCGATGATCTGATCGGCGCTGCCTTCACCGTTGGCCATCGCCTCGAACACCATCTTGGCGATTTTGCCGGAGATGGTGTTGTCCTTGATGCGCAGCAGCATGCCGCCCAGTTGCTCGGCGCTGACCGGTGCCTGGTCGATCTCCAGGCCCAGCTTGTTGAGCAGGCTGCCCAGTTCGACCATGACCCAGTTCGCTGCCAGCTTGGCGTCGCCGCCGATGCTGACGACCTGCTCGAAGTAGTCGGCCTGCTCACGGCTGGAAGCCAGCACGCTGGCGTCGTACAGCGACAGGCCGAACTGGCGCTGGAAGCGCTCGCGCTTCTGCGGCGGCAGCTCTGGCAAGGTGGCGCGGGTGGCGTCGAGGAAGGCGTCCTCGATGACCACCGGCAGCAGGTCCGGGTCGGGGAAGTAACGGTAGTCGTTGGCTTCCTCCTTGCTGCGCATGGCGCGGGTCTCGTCCTTGTTCGGGTCGTACAGGCGGGTCTGCTGAATGACCTTGCCGCCGTCTTCGATCAGCTCGATCTGGCGCGCCACTTCACTGTTGATGGCGCGTTCTATGAAGCGGAACGAGTTGACGTTTTTGATCTCGCAGCGGGTGCCGAATTCCTTTTGCCCTACCGGGCGCACCGAGACGTTGCAGTCGCAGCGCAGCGAGCCTTCGGCCATGTTGCCGTCGCAGATGCCCAGGTAGCGCACCAGCGAGTGCATGGCCTTGACGTAGGCCACGGCTTCCTTGGCACTGCGCATGTCCGGCTCGGACACGATCTCCAGCAGCGGGGTGCCGGCGCGGTTGAGGTCGATGCCGGTGCTGCCGCTGAAGTCTTCGTGCAGACTCTTGCCGGCGTCTTCTTCGAGGTGCGCGCGGGTCACGCCGATGCGCTTGATGGTGCCGTCTTCCAGGGTGATGTCCAGGTGGCCCTTGCCGACGATCGGCAGCTCCATCTGGCTGATCTGATAGCCCTTGGGCAGGTCGGGGTAGAAGTAGTTCTTGCGCGCGAACACGTTGTGCTGGCCGATTTCGGCGTCGATCGCCAGGCCGAACATCACTGCCATGCGCACCGCTTCCTGGTTGAGCACCGGCAGCACGCCGGGCATGCCGAGGTCGACCAGGCTGGCCTGGGTGTTCGGCTCGGAACCGAAGGTGGTGGAACTGCCGGAGAAAATCTTCGACTGGGTGCTGAGCTGGGTGTGAATCTCCAGCCCGATAACGACTTCCCATTGCATAGCTTTCTCCTTAGAAACCGGCCGGGGTACGGGTGTGCCAGTCGGTGGCCTGCTGGTAGCGATGGGCTACGTTGAGCAGGCGACCTTCCTGGAAGTACGGCGCCAGCAGTTGCACGCCCACCGGCAGGCCCTCGACGAAACCGGCCGGCATCGACAGGCCGGGCAGGCCGGCGAGGTTGGCGGTGATGGTGTAGACGTCTTCGAGGTAGGCGGCAACCGGGTCGTTGTTCTTGGCGCCGAGCTTCCACGCCGGGTTCGGCGTGGTCGGGCCTAGAATTACGTCGACTTCTTCAAAGGCGGCCATGAAGTCGTTCTTGATCAGGCGACGGATCTTCTGCGCCTGCAGGTAGTAGGCGTCATAGTAGCCGGCCGACAGCGCATAGGCGCCGACCATGATGCGCCGCTGCACCTCGGCGCCAAAACCTTCGGCGCGCGAGCGCTCGTAGAGGTCGGTGAGGTCCTTGGGGTTCTCGCAGCGATAGCCGAAGCGTACGCCGTCGAAACGCGACAGGTTGGAGGAGGCTTCCGCAGGGGCGATCACGTAGTAGGCCGGGATGGCGTGCTGCATGTTCGGCAGGCTGATCGGCTTGACCACCGCGCCGAGCTTTTCCAGCTCCTTGACGCTGGCGTGGATCAGCTCGGCGATGCGCGGGTCCAGGCCTTCGCCGAAGTATTCCTTGGGCACGCCGATGCGCAGGCCCTGCAGCGAGCCGTTGAGCTCGCTGCGGTAGTTCGGCACCGGCTGGTCGATGCTGGTGGAGTCCAGCGGGTCGAAACCGGCCATGCCTTGCAGCAGCAGTGCGCAGTCCTCGGCAGTGCGCGCCAGCACGCCACCCTGGTCGAGGCTGGAAGCGTAGGCGATCATGCCCCAGCGCGAAACGCGACCATACGTCGGTTTCAGTCCGGTGAGGTTGGTAAAGGCCGCCGGCTGGCGGATCGAGCCGCCGGTGTCGGTGGCGGTGGCCACAGGCAGCAGGCGCGCGGCCACGGCGGCGGCCGAACCGCCGGACGAACCGCCCGGTACGTGGTCCAGGTTCCACGGGTTCTTCACCGCGCCGTACCAGCTGCTCTCGTTGGCCGAACCCATGGCGAATTCGTCCATGTTGGTCTTGCCCAGTGTCACGGTGCCGGCAGCGGCCAGCTTGGCAACCACGGTGGCGTCGTAGGGCGCCTTGAAGTTGTCGAGCATTTTCGACGCACAGCTGGTGCGGATGCCCTGGGTGCAGAACAGGTCCTTGTGGCCCAGCGGTGCGCCCAGCAGGTCACCGCTTTCGCCCTGCGCACGACGGGCGTCGGCGGCCTGGGCCTGGGCGATGGCCAGCTCGTCGGTGACGCTGATGAAGCTGTTGATTTGCGGGTCGAGCTGATGGATGCGCGCCAGCAGGGCGCGGGTCAGCTCCTCGGAAGAAAACTTCTTGTCAGCGAGGCCGCGGGCGATCTCGGCCAGTGTCAATTCATGCATGGCAGGCTCTATTCCCTTAATCGATGACTTTCGGAACCAGGTACAGGCCGTTCTCGACCTTGGGCGCGATGGCCTGGTAATTGTCCCGATTGTTGTGCTCGGTGACCTGGTCGGCGCGCAGGCGCTGACTGGCTTCCAGGGGGTGCGCCAGCGGCTCGATGCCGGTGGTGTCGACCGCCTGCATCAGGTCGACCAGGCCCAGAATACTGTTGAGTGCATCGGTGGTACGTGGCAGATCGGCTTCATTCAACCCGAGGCGGGCCAGATGAGCGATTTTTTCCACGTCGGAGCGATCAAGCGCCATGGGTATCTCCAGTGGAAAACAAAACGGAGGCTGTCCGTGTGTTGGATGCAGTGTGTTAGATTGCGTAGCTCAGTTGCGGAACACTTCAGCGATTCTACGGTCAGATGGCCGCGATCCGGTGAGGGATTGTCCGGAAAAACAACCAATTTAGCATATTGGCGCCTTGCCCAAAATCCCCGCCGTTGTTAGAGTTTGCCGCACTTTTTTACCCACGCGTTGCCTAGGGTCCTTTTCCCATGTTCAAGAAACTGCGTGGCATGTTTTCCAGCGATCTTTCCATCGACCTGGGCACTGCCAACACCCTTATTTACGTGCGTGAGCGCGGTATCGTCCTCAATGAACCCTCGGTTGTGGCCATTCGCACCCACGGTAATCAGAAAAGTGTGGTCGCGGTCGGCACCGAGGCCAAGCGCATGCTCGGCCGTACGCCTGGCAACATCGCGGCCATTCGTCCGATGAAGGACGGCGTGATCGCCGACTTCAGCGTTTGCGAAAAGATGCTGCAATATTTCATCAACAAGGTGCACGAGAACAGCTTTCTGCAGCCCAGCCCGCGCGTGCTGATCTGTGTGCCTTGCAAATCCACCCAGGTGGAGCGTCGTGCCATCCGTGAGTCGGCCCTCGGTGCCGGTGCCCGTGAAGTGTTCCTGATCGAAGAGCCGATGGCAGCCGCCATCGGTGCCGGCCTGCCGGTTGAAGAAGCCCGCGGTTCGATGGTGGTCGACATTGGTGGTGGTACCACCGAAATCGCCCTGATCTCGCTCAACGGCGTGGTCTATGCCGAATCCGTGCGAGTGGGCGGCGACCGCTTCGACGAAGCGATCGTGACCTACGTGCGCCGCAATTACGGCAGCCTGATCGGCGAATCCACCGCCGAGCGCATCAAGCAGGAAATCGGCACCGCCTACCCGGGCGGCGAAGTGCGCGAAGTCGACGTGCGCGGTCGCAACCTCGCCGAAGGCGTACCGCGGGCGTTCACCCTGAACTCCAACGAAGTGCTCGAAGCACTGCAGGAGTCGCTGGCGACCATCGTTCAGGCGGTCAAGAGCGCCCTGGAGCAGTCGCCGCCGGAACTGGCCTCCGACATCGCCGAGCGCGGCCTGGTGCTGACCGGTGGTGGCGCATTGCTGCGCGACCTCGACAAGCTGCTGGCCCAGGAAACCGGCCTGCCGGTGATCGTCGCCGAAGACCCGCTGACCTGCGTGGCTCGCGGTGGTGGTCGCGCCCTGGAAATGATGGACAAGCACACCATGGACCTGCTCTCCAGCGAATGATCTCGCCGCGAGGTTCTGCCTCGCCGCTGCGGTTCGCCAAGAGATGCCTGCAAGGCGTTTACCGTTTGCAGCCAGCACCCTGTGTGCTTACTGTAGGCAGCACGCAGGTGCTGCCTGTAGACGTTCTGTCTTTTCCAGCCGGTTGCTGTGCCATGAATGACCACTTGAACCATTGCCTGGGAGGAGCGGCTTATTAAACCGCTTTTCGCCAAGGGCCCTTCGCTGGGCGTACGCCTGCTGGTGCTGGTCGTGCTGTCGGTCACCTTGATGGTGGTCGACGCGCGCTTCACCCTGCTCAAACCCGTGCGCAGCCAGATGTCGCTGGTGCTGATGCAATCCTACTGGATCACCGACCTGCCGCAGCGTCTGTGGCAGGGTGTGGCGAGCCAGTTCGGCAGCCGCACCGAGCTGATCGCCGAGAACGAGAAACTCAAGACCGAAGCCCTGCTGTTGCAGGGGCGCCTGCAGAAGCTGGCGGCCCTGACCGAGCAGAACGTGCGCCTGCGCGAGCTGCTAAATTCCTCGGCGCTGGTCAACGAGAAGGTCGAAGTGGCCGAGCTGATCGGCATGGACCCCAACCCCTTCACCCATCGCATCGTCATCAACAAGGGCGAACGCGACGGCGTGGTGCTGGGCCAGCCGGTGCTCGATGCCCGCGGCCTGATGGGTCAGGTGGTCGAGTTGATGCCCTACACCTCGCGCGTGCTGCTACTCACCGACTCGACCCACAGCATTCCGGTACAGGTCAATCGCAACGGCCTGCGCGCGATCGCCAGCGGCACCGGCGATCCGGACAGCCTCGAGCTGCGCCACGTTGCCGACACCGCCGACATCAAGGAGGGCGACCTGCTGGTCAGCTCCGGCCTCGGCCAGCGCTTTCCGGCCGGCTATCCGGTAGCCACGGTCAAGGAGGTCATCCACGACTCCGGGCAGCCGTTTGCCATCGTTCGCGCGGTGCCCACGGCGGCGCTCAACCGCAGCCGCTACCTGTTGCTGGTGTTTACCGACGGTCGTTCGCCGGAGCAGCGTGCCAGCGATGCCGCCCAGGCCCAGGAAGCGGCCGATCGGCAAGGCCAGGCGGCACCGGCTGCGGCTCCAGCGGCGACTCCCGCAGGCACCCAGGCTGCCACGCCAGCAGCCACCAGCACGCCCGCTGCCGCCCCGGCGGCCCATGCGCCGGCCAGTGGCCATGCAACTGCAGCGCCCCATGGCGCGGCGCCGGCTGCCGCTGGCGCGGCGACCACGCCAGCAACGCCAGCCAGGCCGGCAACGACTCATTCGACGACGCCAGCCAAATCAAGGGAGCAGCATTGATGCCCGCCAGCCGGAGATATCGCCCATGGTGAGTGTGCGCGCCCCGAACTATGGCTGGGTGGTGTGGCTGACCTTTGCCGTCGGCCTGCTGCTGAGCGTCTCGCCGTTGCCGCAGTTCATGGAAATCCTGCGGCCCTTGTGGCTGGCCCTGCTGATGTCGTTCTGGGCCTTGAGCCTGCCGAACAGGATCGGCATGACCACCGCATTTCTCCTCGGTCTGGCCGAAGATGTGCTGTACGGCACGCTGCTGGGCCAGAATGCGTTGGTGCTGAGCCTGGTCACCTTCCTTATCCTGACCCTGGCGCCACGGGTGCGCAGCTTCCCGATGTGGCAGCAGAGTCTGGTGATCCTGGTGGTGCTCGGTCTGTCGCAGCTGGTGCAACTGTGGCTCAGCGCCCTGACCGGCAACCGCCAGCCGACCCTGGCACTGCTGTTGCCGGCGCTGGTCAGCGCCTTGCTCTGGCCCTGGGTCAGCTACGCGTTGCGCGGGCTGATTCTGCGCCTGAAAATCAACTGACGGCACGCGCCGCCCGGCGCGCCGGCCTGGACACTGCCGTTTTGGGCAAGGAGACGTCCCATGAAAGCGCTTTACCTGGCCTCCGGGTCGCCACGTCGGCGTGAACTGCTCGAGCAGATCGGCGTGCCGTTCAGCGTCATCAGCGCCGCCATCGACGAAACCCCTCTGCCCCAAGAACAGCCGCGTGCCTATGTGGAGCGCCTGGCCCTGGCCAAAGCCCGCGCCGGTGCCGAGCAGGCACCGGGGCCGGGCGTGGTGCTGAGCGCCGACACCGCCGTGGTGCTGGCCGGTCGTATCCTCGGCAAGCCGCTGGACGAAGCCGACGCGCTGGCCACCCTGGCGGCGATGTCCGGGCAGGAGCACGAAGTGTTGACCTCGGTGGCGCTGGTCGACGGTGAGCGCAGCCAGGTGTTCAGCGTCAGCAGCCGGGTACGCTTTCGGCCGATTGCCGCCGCCGAAGCCAAGGCCTACTGGGCCAGTGGCGAACCCCGGGACAAAGCCGGCGGTTATGCCATCCAGGGCCTGGGGGCGGTCTTCGTGCAAAGCCTGCAGGGCAGCTACTCGGCGGTGGTCGGCCTGCCGCTGTGCGAAACGGCGCAATTGCTCGGTGATTTCGGTATTCCCTGCTGGCAGGCGTGACGTCGTCGCCTGCGGCTGACAAGATGGCCTCGATAATTCCAATACTTCCCGCCACCCCTTGACGAGACCCGGCCATGAGCGAAGAGATCCTGATCAACATCACCCCGATGGAGTCACGCGTGGCGGTGGTGGAAAACGGGGTATTGCAGGAGGTGCACGTCGAACGCACCCAGCGTCGCGGAATCGTCGGCAACATCTACAAGGGCAAGGTCGTGCGGGTGCTGCCAGGCATGCAGGCGGCCTTCATTGACATCGGCCTGGACCGCGCTGCGTTCATCCATGCCTCGGAAATCTCCCTGCGCGAGGGTTCGTCGGTGGAGACCATCAGCGCACTTGTGCATGAAGGCCAGAGTCTGGTGGTGCAGGTGACCAAGGACCCGATCGGCACCAAGGGCGCGCGGTTGACCACCCAGTTGTCGATTCCCTCGCGCTACCTGGTGTACATGCCGCGCACCAGCCACGTCGGCATTTCCCTGAAGATCGAGGACGAAGGTGAACGTGAGCGCCTGAAGAAGGTGGTCAGCGACTGCGTGGCCGCCGAGGGCATCAAGGAGGCCGGTGGGTTCATCCTGCGCACAGCCGCCGAGGGCGCGCGGGCCGAAGAGATCCTCATGGACATCCGCTACCTGCGCCGGCTCTGGGATCAGATCGGTGCGCAGATCAAGACCGTTGGCGCACCCAGCGAAATCTACGAGGACCTGGGCCTGGCGCTGCGCACCCTGCGCGACCTGGTCAACCCGAAGATCGAGAAGATTCGCATCGACTCCCGGGAAACCTTCCAGAAGACCACGCAGTTCGTCGCCGAATTGATGCCGGAGATTGCCGACCGCCTGGAGCACTACCCCGGCGAGCGGCCGATCTTCGACCTCTATGGTGTCGAGGACGAGATCCAGCGCGCGCTCGATCGCAAGGTGCTGCTCAAGTCCGGCGGCTACCTGGTGGTGGACCCGGCCGAGGCGATGACCACCATCGATGTCAACACCGGTGCCTTCGTCGGCCATCGCAACCTCGAAGAGACCATCTTCAAGACCAACCTGGAAGCAGCCACGGCCATCGCCCGTCAGCTGCGCCTGCGCAACATCGGCGGCATCATCATCATCGACTTCATCGACATGGAAGACGAAGAGCATCAGCGCCAGGTGCTGCGAACCCTGGAGAAGCAGCTCGAGCGCGACCATGCCAAGACCAATATCATCGGCATCACCGAGCTGGGCCTGGTGCAGATGACTCGCAAGCGCACCCGCGAGAGCCTCGAACAGGTGCTCTGCGAACCCTGCGCCTGCTGCCAGGGGCGCGGCAAGCTCAAGACCGCCGAAACCGTGTGCTACGAAATCTTCCGCGAGATCCTGCGCGAGGCACGGGCCTACCAGGCCGTGGGTTATCGCGTGCTGGCCAACCAGAAGGTGGTCGATCGCCTGCTCGACGAGGAATCGGGTAACGTGGCCGAGCTCGAGACCTTCATCGGACGAACCATTCGGTTCCAGGTCGAGTCCATGTATTCCCAGGAACAATACGACGTGGTGCTCCTCTGAATCACACCTTGCAACGCAGCCTGTCGTTCGTCGCGCGCTGGGGCCTGGGCCTCTGCGCGCTGCTGCTGATTCTCTTGGCCCTGTACGTCAGCCTCGGCCGTGAGCTGACCCCACTGGTCGCCGAGTACCGCGCCGACATCGAGCAGCGGGCCGAGCAGGCGCTGGGCGTGCCCCTGCGCATCGGCAGCCTGGAGGGCCGCTGGAGCGGCCTGGCGCCGATCCTGCTGGCCCATGACGTGATGGTGGGCCAGGGTCGCAGCGCCGTGCGCCTGGATCAGGTACGGGTGGCGCCGGCCATCTGGTCGAGCCTGCTGGCGCGCCAGGTGCGCCTGGCCCATGTCGAGCTCAGCGGCCTGCAGTTGAGCCTGGCCGAAGATGCCCAGGGTCAATGGCAGCTCAAGGGCCTGCCCAGCAAAGACGACAGCCCTTTCGACGCCGAGCAGACCCTGCGCCAGCTTCAGCAGGTCGAGCACCTTTCCGTGCTCGGCAGCCAGTTGACCCTGGAACCGCAGAATCACGCCCCGTTCACCCTGACCTACGTCGACATCAGCCTGCGCAACAGCTTTGGCCGCCAGCGCCTGGACCTGCGCCTGACCCTGCCGGACGGTCAGCCAGTGGCCCTGAACGCGCGCGCGCGGCTCCAGCCGCAACACTGGCGTGACGCCCCGGCCAGCCTGTACCTGAGCCTGCCGCAGAGTGACTGGGCGCAGTGGCTGCCGCCCAGCCTCAGTGGCCAGTGGCACCTGGGCAAGGCCAAGGCCGGTGGCGAGGCCTGGCTGGAGTGGGGGCAGGGCGGCGTGCAGAGCGCCGTGCTGCGCTTCAACGCACCACAGCTGACGGCCAGCTACGCCGAGCGCCCGCCGGTGACCGTGAGCGACACCGCCATCAATGCCTGGCTGCAGCGCGGCGCCAACGGTTTGCGCCTGGACCTTGATTCGCTGGCGTTCACCTACGCCGCCAAGCGGTGGCAAAGCCGCGTGGGCATCGACGCTCAGGGCGCCAGCGGCGGCCAGCCGGCCAGCTGGAGCATCCAGGCCGACCGGGTCGACCTGACACCGCTGACCCCGCTGCTCGAGGCCTTGGCGCCGCTGCCACCGGCGCTGGCCACCACCCTTGATCACCTCAAGGTGCAGGGCGGCCTGCGCAACCTGCAGTTGGCGATTCGCCCCGAGGCCGAAGGTGACCAGCGCGCCAGCTTCGCCGCCAATCTCGACAAGGTCGCCTTTTCCGCCTATCACGGCGCGCCGGCGGCGGCCAACGTCAGCGGCGCCATCAGTGGCGACCTGGGCCATGGCGAGCTGCGCCTGGCTACCCACGACTTCATGCTGCACCTGGACCCGATCTTCAAAAACCCCTGGTATTACCGCGAAGCCAATGCCCAGCTGACCTGGACCCTGAACAAGGACGCCTTCACCCTGGTTGCGCCATACATCAAGGTGTCCGGTGACGAGGGCAAGGTGGCTGCCGACTTTCTCATTCGCCTGCCATTCGACGATACCCGCGAGCCCTACATGGATTTGCGTGTCGGCATGACCGAGGGCGACGGCCGCTTCACCGGCAAATACCTGCCGGCCGTGCTCAGCCCGGCGCTGGACGAATGGCTGCGCACGGCCATCGTCGCCGGCAAGGTCGATGAAGGCTACTTCCAGTACCAGGGCTCGCTGGCCCACGCCGCGCCGGACCACAGCCGCGACATCAGCCTGTTCTTCAAGGTGCGCGATGCGCAGCTGGATTTCCAGCCTGGCTGGCCCGGACTGACCCAGGTGGATGGCCGCGTGTACGTCGAAGACAGCGGCGTGCGCGTGCTTGCCGACAAGGGCCAGATGCTTGGCACACAGGTGAGTGACGTGACCGTCGAAGTGCCCCGAGTGGCCGACGGCGAGCACAGTCACCTGTTGGTGGACGGCGCCTTCGCCGGCACGCTGGGCGACGGTTTGAAGATTCTTCAGGAGGCGCCGATCGGCACCGGCCCTATCTTTGCCGGCTGGCAAGGCGAGGGCGCCCTCAACGGCCGGCTCAAGCTGGACATCCCGTTGGTCAAGGGCTCGCAGCCCAAGGTAGTGGTGGACTTCAATACCGACGATGCCCACCTGAAGCTGAACAACCCAGCCCTGGATCTGACCCAGCTCAAGGCGGCCATGCGCTTTGACTACGACAAGGGCCTGAGCAGCCCGGCGGTGTCCGCTCAGGCGTTCGGCCAGGCTGTCAGCGCGCAGATCTTCGCCGAGGGCAAGCCGGGCGCGCCGCTGACCCGGGTGGTTGCCAGGAGCAGGATGGGGCTTGCAGCCCTGACCGACTGGCTGCAGTTCAAGCAACCTCCGCCAGTGTCCGGTGACATTCCGTATCAGTTGCAGTTGTGGCTGGGCGACGACAGCCGCCTGGTCATCAATTCCGATCTCAATGGCCTGAAGATCGACCTGCCGGCCCCCTATGGCAAGGCCGCGGGCGATACCCGCAGCAGCACCTTCAAAATGAACCTGCAGGGGCCGGACCGGCGCATCGATGTGACTTATGCCGACCTTGCCAAGGTGGCCTGGAGCGCGCCGGCCAGCAATCTGGCGGATGGCCGTGGCGACTTGCTGCTCGGTGCCGGCGATGCACAACTGCCTGACAGCAAGGGCCTGCGTATCCGTGGCGCGCTCGACCAGCTGGACCTCGACCCCTGGAAGCAGGTGGCCGAGCAATACGCCGGCGCTGCCAATTCCGCTCCCGCTGCGGGCAGTTCCGCTCCCGCTGCGGGAACCGCCGCCGCGGACCCAAGGCAGTTGCTCTCGGGCGTCGACCTCAAGGTCACTCACTTGAAAGGCTTCGGCCTGGATCTGGATCAGGTTCGCCTGCAATTGCAGCGTCAGGCGGCGGCCTGGAACCTGGGCATCGACAGCCAGCAGCTGAGCGGTGCGGTCGGCCTGCCGGATGACAAGGCCGCGCCGATCACTGTCAACCTGCAGACCCTGCGCTTGCCTGCGGCCGATCCGAAAGCGGCAACGGTCGAGAATCCCCCGGACACCCCCGACCCGCTGGCCTCGGTCGATCCCAGCAAGCTGCCGGCGGTGGACGTCAATATCGCCAAGGTGAGCCAAGGCGATGACCCTGTGGGCGCCTGGTCGCTGAAGTTGCGCCCCACCGCCAAGGGCCTGGCCTTCAACGATGTCGACATGGGCCTCAAGGGCTTGCAGCTCAAGGGCGCAGGGACCTGGGAGGGCGCGCCGGGCAATACGGTCAGCTGGTTCAAGGGGCGCATGGAAGGCAAGAATCTGGCCGATGTGCTCAAGGCGTGGAACTTCGCTCCGACCGTCACCAGCCAGAGTTTCCGCCTCGACGGCGATGGCCGCTGGCCTGGCTCGCCGGCCTGGATAGCCCTCAAGCGCTTCTCGGGCAGTCTCGACGCGCGCCTGGAGCATGGCCAGTTCGTCGAAGTCGAAGGCGGCGCCCAGGCCTTGCGGGTGTTCGGTCTGCTCAACTTCAACTCCATCGGTCGGCGCCTGCGCCTGGACTTCTCCGACCTGCTGGGCAAAGGCTTGAGCTACGATCAAGTCAAGGGCCTGCTGGTGGCCAGCAATGGCGTGTACGTCACCCGTGAGCCGATCACCATGACCGGGCCCTCAAGCAACTTCGAACTCAACGGCACCCTGGACATGGCCGCTGATCGGGTCGACGCCAAGCTGCTGGTGACCTTGCCGGTCAGCACCAATCTGCCGATCGCAGCCCTGCTGGTCGGTGCGCCGGCGATCGGCGGAGCGTTGTTCCTGGTGGACAAGCTGCTCGGCGACCGGGTCGCGCGCCTGGCCAGTGTGCAGTACCGTGTAGAAGGGCCGTGGAAGGAGCCGAAGATCACCTTCGACAAACCATTCGACAAGAAGCGCTGAGTGCGCGCCGCCGGAGCCGCCGATGTCCGCTGATAGCCAGAGTTTCGCCGTCATTCAAATGGTCAGCCAGAGCGATGTGCTGGCCAACCTCGGCCAGGCCGAGCAGTTGCTCCGCCAGGCGGCCGAGGGCGGCGCACGCCTGGCAGTGCTGCCGGAAAACTTCGCCGCCATGGGGCGGCGCGATGCTGGCGCCATAGGCCTGGCCGAGGCGCAGGGCGAAGGTCCGATCCTGCCATGGTTGAAACGCACCGCTGCCGCCCTCAAGTTATGGATAGTGGCCGGCACTGTCGCCTTGCCCCCGGAAGGTCGGCCCGGCGACAAGGTTCGCGCCTGTTCGCTGCTGATCGACGATCAAGGTCGCCAGGCCGCGCGCTACGACAAGCTGCACCTGTTCGACGTCGACGTGGCCGATGCACGCGGGCGCTACCGTGAGTCGGACGACTATGCTCATGGGCAGGCAGTGGTGGTGGCCGACACCCCGGTCGGACGGCTGGGCCTGAGCGTATGCTACGACCTGCGCTTCCCGGAGTTGTACACGGCCTTGCGCGAGGCCGGGGCCGAGCTGATCACCGCGCCGTCGGCCTTCACCGCGGTTACCGGCGCGGCGCACTGGGAGGTGCTGATCCGCGCGAGGGCCATCGAAACCCAGTGCTACCTGCTGGCGGCGGCCCAAGGTGGGATCCATCCGGGGCCGCGGGAAACCTGGGGGCATGCGGCGATCGTCGATCCCTGGGGGCGCATCGTCGCTCACCAGGAGCGTGGCGAAGCGGTGCTGCAGGCCGCCCGCGACAGCAATGAACAGGCGTCCATACGGGCGCGCATGCCGGTGGCCAATCACCGGCGCTTTGCGCCAGGCAAGCTTGCCGGCGACGAGAATTTTTCACAGGCCGCCTGGCGACCTGCACAGATCCTGGAGTGAACATGAGCGAGTTGTTATCCACAGTCAGTGAACACCTGTTGGCCCCCGGCGGTTTGACGCTCGACAGCCTGCAGTCGGTGCTGGGCGACCTCGCCGGGCCCGGCATCGACGCCGCGGATCTGTATTTCCAGGGGCAGATTTCCGAGTCGTGGGCGCTCGAGGACGGCATCGTCAAGGAAGGCAGCTTCAACCTCGACCAAGGCGTGGGCGTGCGGGCCCAGTCTGGCGAGAAGACCGGCTTCGCCTACAGCAACACCATCAGCGAGGACGCCTTGCTGCAGGCCGCCCGCGCCGCCCGCTCGATCTCCCGGGCCGGCCAGAACGGCCGCGTGCAGGCGTTCCACAGCAGCGACATCGTGCAGTTGTACGGCCCGGACAACCCTCTGGAGGTGCTGACCCGCGCCGAAAAGGTCGACCTGCTCAAGCGCGTCGACGCCGCCACGCGCCTGCTCGACCCGCGCATCCAGCAGGTCACGGTGAGCATGGCCGGGGTCTGGGAGCGCATCCTGGTGGCCGCCGCCGACGGCAGTCTGGCCGCTGACGTGCGCCCATTGGTGCGCTTCAATGTCAGCGTCATCGTCGAGCAGAACGGGCGCCGCGAGCGCGGCGGGCACGGCGGCGGCGGGCGTACTGACTATCGCTACTTCCTGGCCGACGACCGCGCCATGGGTTACGCCCGCGAAGCGTTGCGTCAGGCGCTGGTCAACCTCGAGGCGATCCCGGCGCCGGCCGGCACCTTGCCGGTGGTGCTTGGCTCCGGCTGGTCCGGGGTACTCCTGCACGAGGCCGTTGGTCATGGCCTGGAAGGCGATTTCAACCGCAAGGGCAGTTCGGCCTACAGCGGTCGTATCGGTGAAAGGGTGGCCTCGAGCCTGTGCACCATCGTCGACGATGGCACCTTGAGCGGCCGTCGCGGCTCGCTCAGCGTCGATGACGAGGGCACCCGGACCGAATGCACCACGCTGATCGAGAACGGCGTGCTCAAGGGCTACATGCAGGACAAGCTCAACGCCCGCCTGATGGGCGTCGCCTGCACGGGCAACGGTCGCCGCGAATCCTACGCACACCTGCCGATGCCGCGCATGACCAATACCTACATGCTCGGCGGCCAGAGTGACCCGGCTGAAATCATTGCCTCGGTGAAGAAGGGCATCTACTGCGCCAACCTCGGCGGTGGCCAGGTCGACATCACCAGCGGCAAATTCGTGTTCTCCACCAGCGAGGCCTACCTGATCGAGGACGGCAAGATCACCGTGCCGGTCAAGGGCGCGACGCTGATCGGCAATGGTCCTGAAGCGATGAGCAAGGTGTCGATGGTCGGCAACGACCTGGCCCTGGACAGCGGCGTGGGCACTTGCGGCAAGGACGGCCAGTCGGTGCCGGTGGGCGTCGGCCAGCCGACCCTGAAGATCGATGCGATCACGGTGGGCGGCACGGGCGCATGATCTGCGCCCGCAGCACTGGCCAGCCTTGGCGGGGTCTAGCGCAGACCGCGCTGGGTCTCGTCCAGCTCGCGGATGTACTTGAAGATCTTGCGGGTGCTGGCCGGCGGCTTGTTGTGCGCGGTCTCGTGCTGGGCCTGGCGGATCAGCGAACGCAACTGCTGACGGTCGGCATCCGGGTACTCGCTCACGAAGGCTTCCAGCACCGCGTCGGTACCGGTCACCAGGCGATCGCGCCAGCGCTCGAGGTTGTGGAACCGCTCGTTGTATTGCCGCGTCGAGGCGTCCAGCTGGTCGAGCAGCACCAGAATGGCGTCGGTGTCCTGATCGCGCATCAGCTTGCCGATGAACTGGATGTGCCGTTTGCGCGCGATGTTGGCCGTGTGCTTGGGCGCGTCGGCCAGGGCCTTGCGCAGCGCATCGGTCAGCGGCAGCTTGTTGAGCGTGTCCGGCTTGAGGGTGGTAAGGCGCTCGCCCAGGTCCACCAGCGCATGCAGCTCGCGCTTGACCTGAGTTTTGCTTTTTCCCTCGCCGAGGGAGTCGTCGTAAGAATCAACCATGGGGGCAGTCCGAAAATAATCGCCGCCATGATAACCAGTCGGGGGCCGCTTGTCCGGCCCGGTCGTAGATCGACCCCCTGCCGAAATCAGAATTTGAAGTGGAGAACAGCATGAACGCAGCTCAGAGCGTCGGCCCACAGGCGTTGCCCGCCCTGCAGGAGCAAGTTGAACAGATCCTCGCCGAGGCCCGTCGCCAAGGCGCCACCGCTTGTGAGGTGGCTGTTTCGCTGGAGCAGGGGCTGTCCACTTCGGTCCGCCAGCGCGAGGTGGAAACGGTCGAATTCAACCGTGACCAGGGGTTTGGCATCACCTTGTACGTCGGCCAGCGCAAAGGCTCGGCCAGCACCTCGGCCAGCGGCGCCGAGGCCATCCGCGAAACCGTCGCAGCAGCCCTGGCCATTGCCGAGCATACCTCCGAGGATGACTGCTCGGGCCTGGCTGACCCGGCCCTGATGGCCCGCGAGCTGCCCGACTTCGATCTCTACCATGCCTGGGACATCAGCCCCGAGCAGGCCATCGAGAAGGCCCTGCAATGCGAAGCGGCAGCGTTCGAGGCGGATGCGCGAATCAAGAACGCCGACGGCACCACCCTGAACACCCACCAGGGCTGCCGGGTGTATGGCAACAGCCACGGCTTCGTCGGCGGCTATGCCTCCACGCGCCACAGCCTCAGCTGCGTGATGATCGCCGAGGGCTCGGGGCAGATGCAGCGCGACTACTGGTATGACGTCAATCGCCAAGGCGAACTGCTGGCCGATCCGGTGAGCATCGGCAAGCGTGCCGCCGAGCGCGCCGCCAGCCGCCTGGGCGCCCGGCCCGTACCGACCTGCGAAGTGCCGGTGCTGTTCTCCGCCGAACTGGCGGGCGGATTGTTCGGCAGCTTCCTGGGGGCCGTCTCCGGGGGCAATCTGTACCGCAAGTCGTCGTTTCTCGAGGGCTCCATGGGCCAGACCCTGTTCCCGCAGTGGCTGACCCTCGACGAGCGCCCGCACCTCAAGCATGCCATGGGCAGTTCGGCCTTCGACGGCGACGGCCTGGCCACCTATGCCAAGCCCTTCGTCAAGGATGGCGTGCTGGTGTCATATATCCTCAGCACCTACTCCGGGCGCAAGATGGGCCTGCCCAGCACCGCCAACGCGGGTGGCGTACACAACCTGTTCGTCACCCACGGCGACCAGGACCAGGCGGCGCTGATAAAGCAGATGGGCCGTGGCCTGCTGGTCACCGAGCTGATGGGGCAGGGGCTGAATATGGTCACCGGTGATTATTCCAGGGGGGCTGCCGGCTTCTGGGTCGAGAACGGCGAAATTCAGTTCCCGGTGCAAGAGGTAACCATCGCCGGCAATATGCGGGACATGTTCAAGCAGATCGTCGCAGTGGGCAACGACCTGGAACTGCGCAGCAACATCCGCACGGGCTCGGTGCTGATCGAGCGGATGACAGTGGCGGGCAGCTGAGGCCGATCATCGATACCGCGTCCGGGCGGCCGCTGGCCGCTCGATCTGACCTCGTCCAGGCACACGCCCCAAGATCTCCTGTTGCTATGATTCTCATTAACAATTAATAATGAGTTTCGTTTGCTAGCTTTCAGGAGATCGTGATGCCTTACACTTTGCCCGCCTTGACCTATGCCTACGATGCGCTCGAGCCCCATATCGACGCCAAGACCATGGAAATCCACCATACAAAGCACCACCAGACCTACATCAACAATCTCAACGCGGCCGTGGACGGCACCGAGTACGCCGAGTGGCCGATCGAAAAACTGGTCGCCGGCGTCAAGCAGTTGCCCGAGCAGTACCAGGCCGCAGTGATCAACCAGGGCGGCGGCCACGCCAACCATTCATTGTTCTGGGAAGTGATGTCGCCGCAGGGCGGTGGTGCGCCGCAGGGCGCCGTGGCCCAGGCTATCGACGCCGAGCTGGGTGGCCTTGAGGCCTTCAAGGAAGCGTTCACCAAGGCCGCCCTTAGCCGTTTCGGCAGCGGCTGGGCCTGGCTCAGCGTGACCAGAGAGAAAAAGCTGGTGGTCGAGAGCAGTGGCAACCAGGACAGCCCGCTGATGAACGGCAACACGCCGATCCTCGGCCTCGACGTGTGGGAACACGCCTATTACCTGAAATACCAGAACCGCCGCCCGGAATACATCAGCGCCTTCTACAACGTGGTCAATTGGGCTGAGGTTGAGCGGCGCTATCAAGCTGCGCTGGCTTGATCGAGGCGTTCATGGCTGTACGAGACGCGCCCCGACGCCTGCGCAAGGTGGTCGGCACGCTGGTGCTGATCGCCGGGCTGGTGTTGCTGATGGTGCGGTTTGCCGAGCACGCTGCCTAGCTCGGCTACCCAACGCTGTCGCTGGCGCCCCCTCTCGCACGCCCGATGTGGGGGCAAGCCCAAGAGTCGGTGGCGAAATTACTCCCCCTCGTCGAACCGATTGTTGATCAGCTCGACGATCGCATCCAGTGCTTCCTGCTCCTGCTCGCCTTCGGTCCTCAGGTGCACCTCGGTCCCCTTGCCTGCCGCCAGCATCATGACGGCCATGATGCTCTTGCCGTCCACCAGGGTTTCCGGCGTACGGCCGATGCGCACCTGGCAAGGAAAGCGCCCAGCGACGCCGACGAATTTGGCCGCAGCGCGCGCATGCAGGCCCAGCTTGTTGATGATGGTTATTTGCAAAGCGGGCATTGCGCAGGTGATCCTTTCAACTGAGGTCGCGGTGGCGAACCTGAACGTTCTTGAGTGACTGTTGCAGCAGTATCCCCAGGCGCTCGGTCAGGTACACGGAGCGATGGTGGCCGCCGGTGCAGCCGATGGCGATGGTGACGTAGGCGCGGTTGCTGGCGGCGAAGCGCGGCAGCCATTTGAGCAGGTAGGCCGAGATGTCCTGGAACATCTCCTCGACGTCCGGCTGGGCTGCGAGGTAATCGGCCACCGGCTGGTCGAGGCCCGACTGCTCGCGCAATTCGGGCTTCCAGTAGGGGTTGGGCAGGCAGCGCACGTCGAACACCAGGTCGGCGTCCACCGGCATGCCACGCTTGAAGCCAAAGGATTCCACGAGAAAGGCGGTGCCAGGCTCGGGCTTGTTCAGCAGGCGGATCTTGATCGAGTCGCGCAGCTGGTAAAGATTGAGATTGGTGGTGTCGATCTTCAGGTCGGCAAGGTCGACGATCGGCCCCAGCAGCACGGTTTCGACGCGAATGGCTTCAGCCAGCGAGCGGTTGGCGCTGCTCAGTGGATGACGCCGGCGCGTCTCCGAGAAGCGCTTGAGCAGGGTGTCTTCGTCGGCGTCCAGGTACAGCACGTCGCACTGGATGTGCCGGCTGCGCACTTCCTCGAGCAGCTGCGGAAAGCGCGACAGGTGGCTGGGCAGGTTGCGGGCGTCGATGGACACCGCCACCAGCGGTTGCGCCAGTTCGGTGTGGATCAGAGCGCGCTCGGCCAGTTCCGGCAGCAGGCCGGCGGGCAGGTTGTCGATGCAATAGAAGCCGCTGTCTTCCAGTACATCCAGCGCGGTGCTTTTGCCGGAGCCGGAGCGTCCACTGACAATGATCAAGCGCATGGTGGTCAATGCCCTTTCTGCACGTCCAGAACTACTTGATAGAGGGCTTCGTTGCTGGCAGCGGCACGCAGGCTGTCACGGACATCCTTGCGGTCCAGCATACTGGCGATCTGCCGGAGCAATTCCAGGTGCGCGTCGGTCGCTGCCTCTGGTACCAGCAGCACGAACAGCAGGTCGACGGGCGCACCGTCGATGGCGTCGAAGTCTACGGGGGAAGCCAGGTGCAGCAAGGCGCTGATCGGCGAGGCGCAACCGTTCAGGCGACAATGGGGAATGGCTATGCCGTTGCCGAAACCGGTAGAGCCGAGTTTCTCACGGGCAACCAAGGCGTCGAACACGGTTTGCTGATCCAGCTGTGGCACTTCGCGTGCGATCAGCTGAGCAATCTGTTCGAGTACTTGTGTTTTGCTGCCACCCGGCACGTTCACCAGGGAACGGCCGGGGGTCAGGATATCTTCGAGTCGGATCATGGGTTGGGAGTATCAGCGAGCGGCGGCACCTTGCAGGTGGCTCTGCTGCTTTTCCTTATGCTTGAGCAATTGTCGGTCGAGCTTGTCAGTGAGGAGGTCGATGGCGGCGTACATGTCATCATGCTCGGCGTTGGCGACAACTTCACCACCAGGTACACGCAGGGTGGCTTCGATCTTCTGTTTGAGCTTTTCGACCTCCATGATGACCTGCACGTTGGTTATCTTGTCGAAATGGCGCTCGAGTCGGGCGAGTTTTTCCCCGACATAGTCACGCATGGCGTCGGTCACATCCAGCTGGTGCCCACTGATGTTGACTTGCATACCGCTTCTCCTTATTGCCAGTGCATAAAGAGGCAGGTGGAACCTGCCACTGGAACGCTGGTGGTGGCATCAGGAAAGCGCCATTCACATCAGTCGCTTGCGCTCGCTGGAGGGTGCAATCCCGAGGGACTCACGGTACTTGGCGACGGTGCGACGGGCTACCTGGATGCCTTGTGCCTCCAGTAAACCAGCGATCTTGCTGTCACTCAACGGCTTTTTCTGATTTTCGGCGGCAACCAATTTCTTGATGATCGCGCGAATGGCCGTGGACGAGCACTCACCGCCCTCCGAGGTGCTGACGTGGCTGGAAAAAAAGTATTTCAGTTCGTAAATGCCGCGGGGGGTGTGCATGTATTTCTGCGTGGTCACCCGGGAAATTGTCGATTCGTGCATGCCCACGGCCTCGGCGATGTCGTGCAGTACCAGTGGCTTCATGGCCTCGTCGCCGTAGTCGAGGAAGCCGCGCTGGTGCTCGACGATCTGCGTGGCGACCTTCATCAGCGTCTCGTTGCGGCTCTGCAGGCTCTTGATGAACCAGCGCGCCTCCTGCAACTGGTTGCGCATGAAGGTGTTGTCGGCGCTGGTGTCGGCACGGCGCACGAAGCCGGCATACTGCGGGTTGACGCGCAGGCGTGGCACCGATTCCTGGTTGAGTTCGACCAGCCAGCGCTCGTTGTCCTTGCGCACGATGACGTCGGGTATGACGTACTCCGGCTCGCTGGACTCGATCTGCGAGCCAGGGCGCGGGTTGAGGCTCTGCACCAGCTCGATGACCTGGCGCAGCTCGTCTTCCTTGAGCTTCATGCGGCGCATCAGCTGGCTGTAGTCACGGCTGCCGAGCAGATCGATGAATTCGCGCACCAGGCGCTGGGCTTCGGCCAGCCAGCGCGTCTTGGGCGGCATCTGGCGCAGTTGCAGGACCAGGCACTCGCTGAGGTCGCGCGCGCCGATACCGGCGGGTTCGAACTGCTGCACGCGGCGCAGCACGGCCTCGACCTCGTCGAGCTCGATGTCCAGCTCGGCGTCGAACGAGTCGCAGATTTCTTGCAGCGTCTCGTCCAGGTAACCCTGGTTGTTGATGCAGTCGATGATGGTGACGGCGATCAGGCGGTCGGTGTCGGACATCGGCGCGAGGTTCAGCTGCCAGAGCAGATGGCTCTGCAGGCTCTCGCCCGCCGAGGTGCGGGTGGTGAAGTCCCACTCGTCGTCGTCATTGCTGGGCAGGCTGCTGGCGCTGGTCTGGTAGATGTCTTCCCAGGCCGTGTCGACCGGCAGCTCGTTGGGGATGCGCTCGTTCCACTCGCCGTCCTCAAGGTTGTCGACGGTCGGCGCGGAGGTTTCCTGGAAGCTGGGCTCCTGGACCTCTGGGGTGGCGTTGTGCTCGATCTTGTCGGCCAGTGGATCGCTGTTGTCGAAGTCGTCGCCTTCTTCCTGGCGCTCCAGCATAGGATTGGATTCCAGCGCTTCCTGGATCTCCTGTTGAAGATCCAGGGTCGAGAGCTGGAGTAGTCGGATGGCCTGTTGCAACTGCGGTGTCATCGTCAGTTGCTGGCCCATTCTCAGGACGAGCGATGGTTTCATGGCAGGGGCTTAACACCTTGTTCGCCGGCGCGATGCGCCATCCACTACACGGCGCCGAAGCGTCGCACTTATGTCGTAAGCAAATTATATGCCTGAAACCCGAGCATTTGCCTAGAGCTGCGCCACAATAAATACGCCTTGTGGCGCGCGAATCATCCTTTACAGGCGGAACTCGTGGCCGAGGTACACCTCTTTCACCAGGTCGTTGGCAAGAATGGCCGCCGAATCGCCCTCGGCGATCAGTCGACCATCGTTGACGATGTACGCGGTCTCGCAGATATCCAGGGTCTCACGGACGTTGTGGTCGGTGATCAGCACGCCAATGCCCTTGGCCTTGAGGTGATGGATGATCTGCTTGATGTCGCCGACCGATATCGGGTCGACACCGGCAAAGGGTTCGTCGAGCAGGATGAACTTGGGCGAGGTCGCCAGTGCTCGGGCAATTTCCACCCGGCGCCGTTCGCCACCGGACAGGCTCATGCCGAGGTTGTCGCGGATGTGGGTGATGTGGAATTCCTGCAGCAGGCCTTCGAGCTCCTTGCGCCGGCCCGCAGCGTCCAGCTCCTTGCGCGTCTCGAGGATGGCCATGATGTTGTCGGCCACCGAGAGCTTGCGAAAGATCGAGGCTTCCTGGGGCAGGTAGCCGATGCCGGATTTGGCCCGGCCGTGCATGGGCTGGAAGCTGACGTCGAGGTCGTCGATCAGCACGCGGCCCTGATCGGCCTGCACCAGGCCGACGATCATGTAGAAACAGGTGGTCTTGCCGGCGCCGTTGGGCCCGAGCAGGCCGACGATCTGCCCGCTCTCGATCGACAGGCTGACGTCGCGCACCACCTGGCGGCCCTTGTAGGCCTTGGCCAGGTGCTGAGCCTTGAGAGTTGCCATTACTGAGCCTTCTGTGCGTCGGTTTTGCTTTTCGGCTGGAGCACCATGTCGACCCGCGGACGCGGCTCGGTGACCTTGGCGCCATTGGCGCGGCCGGCGTTGACCACCTGCTTGACGGTGTCGTAGACGATTTTCTCGCCGACCGAGGTGTTGCCGTCGTTCACCACCTTGGCCTTGTCGATCAGGATGATGCGGTTCTGCGCGGCGAAGTACTGGATGGTCACGCCCCAGGCCTGCACGATCGGTTTGTCGATCGCCGGCTTCTGCTCGTAGTAAGCCAGGTTGCCGACCGAGGTGAATACGTCGATATCGCCCTGGGGGGTACGGGTGACGGTCACGGTGTTGCCGGTGATCTTCATGGTGCCCTGGGTGATGATGACATTGCCCTTGTAGGTGGCAATGCCCTGCTTGTCATCGATCTGCGCGTCGTCGGACTGGATGTGGATAGGCTGATCGCGATCCGTCGGCAATGCCCAGGCGCTCACGCTTCCCAGTGCTGCGCCCAGGCTGAGCAAAAAGGGGAGGGTTTTAACGAGCCTCATACAGTCCTCTTACGTTGGACAGCAAGTTGATCTTGCTGTCGTTCAAATAGGCTTTCATGCCTTTGCCGGTGGAGACGCCACCGGCGCCGTCGATTCTAACGTCTTGCTCGGTCTGCGCATATTGCTTCTGCGGGAATACGGTCATGCGTGAAGAGGTTATGACCGTGGCGCGCGATTTCTGGTCGGTACGGGCGATGCGCACCGAGTCGATCAGCTCGACCTGGGTGCCGTCGGGGTTGACCTCGCCGCGCTCGCTGGTGACGTGCCAGGGGTAGACCGTGCCGCGGTACAGGTTCATGTCGGGGTTGGTCAGCAGCGAGACCTGGCTGGCCTGCAGGTGCTCGACCTTGTCGGCGGTCATGTCGTACTGGATGCCACCATCGGGCAGGAACTGCTTGGCATGGGCGTTGATGGCGTAGTAGTCGACGGCCTTGGGGTCGATGACTGCCACCGGGCGCGCCTGGAAGCGCTCGGGGCTGATGTTCCAATAGCCCACGGCGGCGAACAGTGCGGCGAGCACTGCCAACAGCACGAGGTTGCGTAGTTTCTTGGTCGGCATCGGATAACTCGGTTCGGGTAACGCTTAGAGGTAAGCAGCCAGGGCGGCGTCGAGATTGCCCTGGGCGCGTAGAATCAGTTCGCAGAATTCCCGTGCGGCACCTTCGCCGCCACGGGCCTGGGTGACGCCGGCGGCGTGCTCCTTGACGAATGCGGTGGCATTGGCCACGGCCATGCCGAGCGCCACCCGGCGGATCGGCGCGAGGTCGGGCAGATCATCGCCCAGATAGGCTACTTCGGCATAGCTCAGGCCCAGCTGCGCGAGCAGTTCGTCGAGCACCGCCAGCTTGTCCTCGCGCCCCTGGTACAAGTGAGCGATGCCCAGGCTCTTCGCGCGCCGTTGCACCATTGGCGACGAGCGCCCGGTGATGATCGCCGTGGCCACCCCGGCGTTGATCAGCATCTTGATACCTTGGCCGTCGAGGGTGCTGAAGGTCTTGATCTCGCTGCCGTCCTCGAGGAAATACAGGCGCCCGTCGGTGAGTACGCCGTCCACATCGAAAACGGCCAGTTTGACCTGCCGGCCGCGCTGCAACAATTCGTCGTGCATTTACATCACTCCTGCGCGCAGCAAGTCGCCGAGATTGAAGGCGCCGATCGGGCGGTCGTCGCCGTCCACCACCACCAGCGCGCCGATCTTGTGGTCTTCCATGATTTTCAGCGCCTCGGCGGCGAGCATGTCCGGGCGAGCGGTCTTGCCGTGCACGGTCATCACCTCGTCGATGGTGGCGCTGCGGATATCCAGCTCGCGGTCCAGGGTGCGGCGCAGGTCACCGTCGGTGAAGATCCCGGCCAGGCGCCCGTCGGGCTCGACGATGGCGGTCATGCCCAGGCCCTTGCGGGTCATCTCCATCAACGCCTCGCGCAGCGGCGTGCCGCGGTCTACCCGAGGCAGGGCGGCGCCGCTGTGCATGACATTCTCGACCTTGAGCAGCAGGCGGCGGCCGAGGGCGCCGCCGGGGTGCGAAAAGGCGAAGTCCTCGGCGGTGAAGCCGCGCGCTTCGAGCAGGGCGATGGCCAGGGCGTCGCCGAGGACCAGGGCGGCAGTGGTCGAGGACGTCGGCGCCAGGTTGAGCGGGCAGGCCTCCTGGGCCACGCGCGCATCGAGGTTGACCTCGGCGGCCTGGGCCAGGGGCGAATCGGGGTTGCCGGTCAGGCTGATCATCTGGATGCCCATGCGCTTCATGAGAGGCAGCAGGGTGACGATCTCGGCGGTGGAGCCGGAGTTCGACAGGGCCAGGATGATGTCGTTGCCGGTGATCATGCCCATGTCGCCGTGGCTGGCCTCGGCCGGATGAACGAAGAACGACGGCGTGCCGGTGCTGGCCAGGGTCGCGGCCACCTTCTTGCCGATGTGGCCGGATTTGCCCATGCCCAGCACCACGACGCGACCACTGCTGGCCAGGATCATCTCGCAGGCGCGCACGAAGTCGGCATTGATATGCGCGAGCAGGCCTTCGACCGCCTCGACTTCGAAGCGGATGGTGCGTTGTGCGGATTGGATCAACTCGCTGGACTGGCTCATGGACGAAATCGGGTTGCCTGACGAAAAGGCGGCGATTATAGCGGTAAAGCGACAAAGGCTCACGCTCGATTCATCAAAGGTTACTGTCCGGTTACTTAACAAGGGTGCTAACGGCTTGGGGCGGTTGTGTCTGCGGTGATATAGTGCGCCGCTTGTCCGGCCCGCTCGGTAGGCGAACCCTTTCACGAGGGGCGCTGTCGGAGTGATGGGGCCGCATTGCAAGGAGTTCCAATGAGTGCCGAGAACGACTACGCGGTCGAGCTGAAGGGTGTTTCCTTCCAGCGAGGTGCGCGGAGCATCTTCAAGAACGTCGACATCCGCATTCCCCGGGGCAAGGTCACCGGCATCATGGGGCCGTCAGGGAGTGGCAAGACCACCCTGCTGCGGCTGATGGGTGCGCAGTTGCGTCCGACCCAGGGTGAAGTCTGGGTCAACGGCCAGAACCTGCCGAAGCTGTCGCGCAGCGACCTGTTCGACGCGCGCAAGCACATGGGCGTGCTGTTCCAGAGCGGCGCGCTGTTCACCGACCTGGATGTGTTCGAGAACGTTGCCTTCCCATTGCGGGTGCATACCGACCTGCCCGAGGAAATGATTCGCGACATCGTGCTGATGAAGCTGCAGGCCGTAGGCCTGCGTGGCGCCATCGAGCTGATGCCCGACGAGCTGTCCGGCGGCATGAAGCGCCGGGTCGCCCTGGCTCGCGCCATCGCCATGGACCCGCAGATCCTCATGTACGACGAGCCCTTCGTGGGCCAGGACCCGATCGCCATGGGCGTGCTGGTGCGGCTGATCCGCCTGCTCAACGACGCCCTGGGCATCACCAGCATCGTGGTGTCCCATGACCTCTCGGAAACCGCCAGCATCGCCGACTATCTCTATGTGGTCGGCGATGGCCAGGTGCTGGGGCAGGGCACGCCCGAGGAGCTGATGAGCTCCGACAACCCGCGCATCCGGCAATTCATGAAGGGTGACCCGGACGGTCCGGTACCTTTCCATTTCTCTGCGCCCGATTACCGCGCCGATCTGTTGGGGACGCGTTGATGCGCCGAAAATCCATAATTGAACGCATTCGCCTGTTTGGTCGCGCGGCGATCGACGCCGTGGGCGTGCTGGGGCGTTCCGGGCTGTTTCTGATGCACGCGCTGGTGGGCCGTGGCTCGGTCGCCGGCAGCTTCTCGCTGCTGGTCAGGCAGCTCTATTCGGTTGGCGTGATGTCACTGCTGATCGTCGTCGTTTCCGGCATGTTCATCGGCATGGTGCTGGCGCTGCAGGGATTCAGCATTCTCGCCAAGTACGGCTCGGAGCAGGCCGTGGGGCAGATGGTCGCCCTGACCCTGCTGCGCGAGCTGGGCCCGGTGGTGACGGCGCTGCTGTTCGCTGGTCGCGCCGGTTCCGCACTGACCGCCGAAATCGGCAACATGAAATCCACCGAGCAGCTCTCCAGCCTTGAGATGATCGGCGTCGACCCACTCAAGTACATTGTTTCGCCGCGCCTGTGGGCGGGCTTCATTTCGCTGCCACTGCTGGCGATGATCTTCAGCGTGGTGGGTATCTGGGGCGGTTCCTGGGTGGCGATCGACTGGCTCGGTGTGTATCAGGGCTCGTTCTGGTCCAACATGCAGAACAGCGTCAATTTCAGTGACGACGTCCTGAACGGCGTGATCAAGAGCCTGGTGTTCGCCTTCGTGGTCACCTGGATCGCCGTGTTTCAGGGCTACGACTGTGAACCCACGTCGGAGGGCATCAGCCGTGCGACGACCAAGACCGTGGTGTACGCCTCGCTGGCAGTGCTCGGCCTGGACTTTATTCTGACCGCCTTGATGTTTGGAGATTTCTAATGCAAAACCGCACCCTGGAAGTTGGTGTCGGCCTGTTTCTACTGGCCGGGATCCTGGCTTTGCTGCTTTTGGCCCTGCGTGTCAGTGGACTGTCCGCCAGCGCCAACACCGACACTTATAAACTTTACGCCTACTTCGACAATATTGCCGGTTTGACGGTCAGAGCCAAAGTGACCATGGCCGGTGTGAGCATCGGCAAGGTCACGGCCATCGATCTGGATCGCGACAACTTCACCGGTCGAGTGACGATGCAACTGGACAAGAAGGTCAACAACCTGCCCATCGACTCCACTGCGTCGATTCTCACTGCCGGCCTGTTGGGCGAGAAATACATCGGCCTCAGCGTGGGCGGCGACGACAAGCTGCTCACCGATGGCGGGACCATCCACGACACACAATCGTCGTTGGTGCTCGAAGACCTGATCGGTAAATTCATGCTCAATTCCGTCAATAAAGACGCCAAATGAGGGACGCTTCATGATGACGATTCTGCGCCGCAGTTTGCTGGTCCTGCTGGCCGCCGTACCTTTGTGGGCCAACGCGGCGCCTGGTACCTCGGCCCATGATGTGGTCGAAGGCACGACCAAGCAGCTGCTTGCCGACCTGGCCACCAACAAGGAAAAGTACAAGGCCAATCCGGGTGCTTTCTACGAGTCGCTTAACAGCATCGTCGGCCCGGTAGTGGACGCCGAAGGTATATCCAAAAGCGTCATGACCGTGAAGTATTCGCGCAATGCCACCCCTGAGCAGATCAACAGGTTCCAGGAGAACTTCAAGCGCGGCCTGTTCCAGTTCTACGGCAACGCCCTGCTGGAGTACAACAACCAGGGCATCACCGTAGCTCCGGCCAAGGACGAGAGTGGCGATCGCACCAGCGTCGACATGACCGTCAAGGGCAATGGCGGTGCGGTTTACCCGGTCTCCTACACGCTGGAGAAAATCGCCGGTGAGTGGAAAGTGCGCAACGTGATCATCAACGGCATCAACCTGGGCAAGCTGTTCCGTGACCAGTTCGCCGATGCCATGAAAGCCAACAATGGCAATCTCGAGGCCACCATCAACGGCTGGGCCGGTGAAGTGGCCAAAGCCAAGGCCAAGGCCGACACCGACCCCGCTGCGGCCAAGGGCGACCAATGACCGACAGCCCTGTAAACGCTGCGCTCAGCGAGACCGCTCCAGGGCAGTTGATGCTTGGCGGCGTGCTCGACTACCGCACCGGCGCCGCCCTGCGCAAGCAGGGCCAGGCGCTGATCAGTGGCAGCCAGGTCGAGGCCGTAGTGGTCGACTGCTCGGCCGTGGAGAAGTCCAGCAGCGTAGGGGTTTCCCTGCTGCTGGCTTTCACTCGCGACGCGATTGCCGCGGGCAAGACCCTGCAGGTCCGCGCCATGCCCCACGACATGCAGCAGATCGCGCAGGTCTGCGGCCTGACTGGCATGTTCGCCGAAGTCTGAAGCGACAACGATGCCCCTGCGTCGGATCCTTGCACGCTGGATTCGCCGTCGAGGGGCTTTTTTTGTATGATGGCCGACCCGCGCGCACTGGGCGCCGATCGAGGTTGAGCATGCAGGCCCTAGAAGTTAAAAGCTTCCTTGAAGAGAAACTGCCAGGAACCCTGGTGGAAGTTGAAGGCGAAGGCTGTAATTTTCAGCTGAACGTGATCGATGACGCCTTGGTGGCACTGAGCCCAGTCAAGCGTCAGCAGCAGATCTATGCTCACCTGAACCCGTGGATTGCCGATGGCAGCATCCATGCGGTCACCATGAAATTCTTCAGCAGCGCAGCCTGGGCTGAGCGTTCCTGAGCCAATTGGCGTCGAGATCCCTATGGACAAACTGATTATTACCGGCGGCGTTCGTCTTGATGGCGAAATCCGCATCTCCGGGGCGAAGAACTCCGCCCTGCCGATTCTGGCGGCTACCTTGCTGGCTGATGGTCCCGTGACCGTCGCCAACCTGCCGCACCTGCACGACATCACCACCATGATCGAGCTGTTCGGGCGCATGGGCATCGAGCCTGTGATCGACGAGAAGCTGGCGGTGGAAATCGACCCGCGCACCATCAAGACCCTGGTGGCGCCTTACGAGCTGGTCAAGACCATGCGCGCCTCGATTCTCGTGCTCGGCCCGATGGTCGCGCGCTTCGGCGAGGCTGAAGTGGCCCTGCCCGGCGGTTGCGCCATCGGTTCGCGCCCGGTCGACCTGCACATCCGCGGCCTCGAGGCCATGGGTGCGAAAATCGACGTCGAGGCTGGCTACATCAAGGCCAAGGCGCCGGAAGGCGGCCTGCGTGGCGCGCACTTCTTCTTCGATACCGTCAGCGTCACCGGCACCGAGAACATCATGATGGCGGCGGCGCTGGCCAACGGTCGCAGCGTGCTGCAGAACGCCGCGCGCGAGCCTGAAGTGGTCGACCTGGCCAACTTCCTCATCGCCATGGGCGCGAAAATCCACGGCGCAGGCACCGACACCATCACCATCGACGGCGTCAAGCGCCTGGGTTCGGCGCACTACAAGGTGATGCCCGACCGTATCGAGACCGGCACCTACCTGGTCGCTGCCGCGGTCACCGGTGGCCGCGTCAAGCTCAAGGACACCGATCCGACCATTCTCGAAGCCGTGCTCGACAAGCTGCGCGAAGCCGGTGCCGAGATCACCTCGGGTGAAGACTGGATCGAGCTGAACATGCACGGCAAGCGGCCCAAGGCCGTCAACCTGCGCACCGCGCCGTACCCGGCGTTCCCGACCGACATGCAAGCGCAGTTCGTCTCGCTCAACGCGATTGCCGAAGGCACTGGCGCAGTCATCGAGACGGTCTTCGAAAATCGCTTCATGCACGTCTACGAAATGGTTCGCATGGGTGCGCAGATCCTCGTCGAGGGCAACACGGCTGTGGTCACTGGCGCGACCCACCTCAAGGGTGCGCCGGTCATGGCGACCGACCTTCGTGCGTCGGCCAGTCTGGTGATCGCGGCCCTGGTGGCCGAAGGTGATACCCTGATCGACCGCATCTACCACATCGACCGTGGTTACGAGTGCATCGAAGAAAAACTCCAGCAGTTGGGCGCGAAGATCCGTCGCGTACCAGGCTAGGTGCTCCTGGGCTGGACGCTTCCAGCCAGGACGACAGAGCGCAGCAATGCGCTCTTTTTTTGAAGGGCTGACGTTTCCCATGCTGACCATTGCGTTGTCCAAGGGCCGAATTCTCGATGACACCCTGCCATTGCTGGCGGAGGCGGGCATCGTGCCCACCGAGAACCCCGACAAGAGCCGCAAGCTGATCATTCCCACGACCCAGGCCGATGTGCGTCTGCTGATCGTCCGTGCCACCGATGTGCCTACCTATGTCGAACACGGCGCGGCCGACCTCGGCGTGGCCGGCAAGGACGTGCTCATGGAGTACAGCGGCCAGGGCCTGTACGAGCCGCTGGACCTGCAGATTGCCCAGTGCAAGCTGATGACCGCCGGCGCCGTGGGCGCAGCCGAGCCCAAGGGCCGTCTGCGCGTGGCGACCAAGTTCGTCAATGTGGCCAAGCGTTACTACGCCGAACAGGGCCGTCAGGTCGACATCATCAAGCTGTACGGTTCCATGGAACTGGCACCCCTGGTGGGCCTGGCCGACAAGATCATCGACGTGGTCGACACCGGCAACACGCTGCGCGCCAATGGCCTCGAGCCCCAGGAGCTGATCGCCATGATCAGCTCGCGGCTGGTGGTCAACAAGGCTTCGATGAAGATGCAGCACGCCCGCATCCAGTCGCTGATCGATACCCTGCGCCAGGCGGTCGAATCGCGACACCGCGGCTGAGTTCGTGCGCGGCACTCGCCGCGCGATGCCTCTATCCGCCTCATAGCCAGATTCTCAGGTGCCCGCGCGGATAGCGTAGTAATTTAGGGCGCCTGAGTCTTTGTCATCCATTTGAGGCCCCCGCTATGACCGCTCCCACTGCAATCGCCCGACTCGACGCCACCGATGCCGATTTCGCCAGGCATCTGGATCATCTGCTGAGCTGGGAAAGCGTGTCCGACGACTCGGTCAATCAGCGGGTGCTGGACATCATCAAGGCGGTACGCGAGCGCGGCGATGCCGCCGTGGTGGAATTCACTCAGCGTTTCGACGGCCTCGAAGTGGCGTCCATGGCGGACCTGATCCTGCCGCGCGCGCGGCTCGAGCTGGCCCTCACGCGCATCACCGCCGAGCAGCGCCAAGCCCTGGAAACCGCCGCCGCGCGCGTGCGCAGCTACCACGAGAAACAGAAGCAGGACTCCTGGAGCTACACCGAGGCCGATGGCACGGTGCTTGGCCAGAAGGTCACACCGCTGGACCGTGCCGGCCTGTACGTGCCGGGCGGCAAGGCGTCCTACCCTTCCTCGGTGTTGATGAACGCGATCCCGGCCAAGGTCGCCGGGGTCACCGAGGTGGTCATGGTGGTGCCGACCCCGCGCGGCGAAATCAACGAGCTGGTGCTGGCCGCTGCCTGCATCGCCGGTGTCGACCGAGTCTTCACCATCGGCGGGGCGCAGGCCGTGGCCGCACTGGCCTACGGCACCGAGAGCGTACCCCAGGTGGACAAGGTGGTAGGGCCGGGCAATATCTATGTAGCCACGGCCAAGCGCCACGTGTTCGGCCAGGTCGGCATCGACATGATCGCCGGGCCTTCGGAAATCCTCGTGGTCTGCGACGGCGGCACCGATCCGGACTGGATCGCCATGGACCTGTTCTCCCAGGCCGAACACGACGAAGACGCCCAGGCCATCCTGGTCAGCCCCGACGCCGAGTTTCTCGACAAGGTCGCGGCGAGCATCGACAAACTTTTGCCGACCATGGACCGCGCCGCCATCATCAACACCTCGATCAACGGCCGCGGCGCCCTGATCAAGGTGCGTGACATGGAACAGGCCATCGAAGTGGCCAACCGCATCGCTCCCGAGCACCTCGAACTGTCGGTGGCCGACCCCCAGGCCTGGCTGCCGCACATCCGTCACGCCGGCGCGATCTTCATGGGCCGCCACACCAGCGAGGCGCTGGGCGATTACTGCGCCGGGCCCAACCACGTGCTGCCCACTTCCGGCACCGCGCGGTTCTCTTCGCCGCTGGGGGTGTACGACTTCCAGAAGCGCTCCTCGATCATCTTCTGCTCGCCAGAGGGCGCCTCCGAACTGGGCAAGACCGCCTCGGTGCTGGCCCGTGGCGAGTCCCTCAGCGCTCACGCGCGCAGCGCCGAATACCGCATCCTCGACGACAGCAAGGAGGTCTGAAATGAGCAAGTTCTGGAGTGATTTCGTCAAGGAGCTGGTGCCTTACGTGCCCGGCGAGCAACCCAAGATCGCCAATCTGGTCAAGCTCAACACCAACGAAAACCCCTATGGCCCGTCGCCCAAGGCACTCGAAGCCATGCGCGCCGAGCTGGGCGACAACCTGCGCCTGTACCCTGACCCCAACAGCGACCTGCTCAAGCAGGCCGTGGCCGAGTACTACGGTGTGCAGCCGCGCCAGGTCTTCCTCGGCAATGGTTCGGACGAGGTGCTGGCGCACATCTTCCACGGCTTGTTCAAACACGATCAGCCGCTGCTGTTTCCCGACATCAGCTACAGCTTCTACCCGGTCTATTGTGGCCTGTACGGCATCCCGTTCGAGGCGGTGCCGCTCGATGAGCAGTTCCAGATCTGCGTCGAGGATTACGCCCGGCCAAACGCCGGCATCATTTTTCCCAACCCCAACGCGCCCACGGGCTGTGTGCTCGCACTTGATGCGGTCGAGGCGCTGGTCAAGGCCAGTCCGGATTCGGTGGTGGTGGTCGATGAGGCCTACATCGATTTCGGTGGCCAGACCGCTATCGCGTTGGTCGATCGCTACCCCAACCTGCTGGTGACCCAGACTCTGTCCAAATCCCGTTCGTTGGCGGGGCTGCGGGTCGGCCTCGCGGTGGGCCATCCAGACCTGATCGAGGCGCTGGAGCGGATCAAGAACAGCTTCAACTCCTACCCGATCGACCGCCTGGCGCTGGTCGGTGCCACGGCAGCGTTCGAGGACCAGGCCTGGTTCGAACAGACCCGCCAGGCCGTTATCACCAGTCGCGAGCAGTTGGTGGCGCAGCTGCAGGACAGGGGCTTTGAAGTGTTGCCGTCGGCTGCCAACTTCATCTTCGTCCGGCATCCCCACCAGGATGCTGGCGAACTGGCGGCGCGCCTGCGCGAAAAGGGTGTGATCGTGCGCCACTTCAAGCAGCCGCGCATCGCCCAGTTCCTGCGCATCAGCATCGGCACGCCGGAGCAGAATCAGGCGCTCATCGACGCGCTCGGATAAGGTCGACACATCGGGATGCGGCCCCCTAGTGGGAGGTGCGTGGTCCCGAGGCCACAGGGCCGGCTTGATCAGCCCTGTGGTTACCCAATCAAGGCTGCTCGGCCGCCGGCGCTGCTGCAGCCGCCGGTGGCGGGCGCAGGCCCACTTCGGCCAGCAGCTTCAACTCCTTGCCATTGCGCATCACCTGGATGGCAATCTTGTCGCCCGGCTTGGTGCGCGCCACCTGGTTCATCGAGCGGCGGCCGTCGCCGGCCGGTTCGCCGTCGATGCTGAGAATCACATCGCTCTGCTTGAGTCCGGCTTTCGCCGCCGGCCCGTCGCGGAATACCCCGGACACCACGATGCCTGGGCGGTCCTTGAGCCCGTAGGATTGCGCAAGCTCCGCCGTCAGCGGTTGCACTTCGATACCCAGCCAGCCACGAATCACCTGGCCGTGTTCGATGATCGATTTCATCACCTCCAGCGCCAGCTTGGTGGGAATGGCAAAGCCAATGCCCTGGGAGCCGCCGGAGCGGGTAAAGATCGCCGTGTTGATCCCGGTCAGATTGCCGCGCGCGTCCACCAGCGCACCGCCGGAGTTGCCCGGGTTGATCGCCGCGTCGGTCTGGATGAAGTCTTCGTAGGTATTGAGCCCCAGCTGGTTGCGCCCGGTGGCACTGATGATGCCCATGGTGACTGTCTGACCGACACCGAAGGGGTTGCCGATGGCCAGCGCGATGTCGCCGATGCGGATGCTGTCGGAACTGCCGATGGTGATGGCCGTGAGGTTCTTGAGGTCGATTTTGACCACCGCCAGGTCAGTCTCCGGATCGCTGCCGATCACTCGGGCCAGGGTTTCGCGGCCGTCCTTGAGCGCCACGACGATCTGGTCGGCACCCGCGACCACATGGTTGTTGGTCAGTACGTAGCCTTCGGGGCTCATGATCACGCCCGAGCCGAGGCTCGACTCCCAGCGCTTCTGCTTGGGCGAATTGTCGCCGAAGAAGCGCCGGAACTGTGGGTCATCGAACAGCGGGTGGGCGGCCTTGTTGACCGCCTTGGTGGTGTAGAGATTGACCACTGACGGCGCTGCGGCAACCACGGCATCGGCGTAGGTGACCGGCCCCTGCAGGCTGCTGATGGCCTGCGGGGCCTGCTGCAGGTTGACGTCCTGGCTGGGCAGGCCGACCCACTCGGGAAAGCGCTGAATAATCAACAGGGCGATCAGCACGCCCGTCAGCAACGGCCAGCCAAAAAAACGCAGTGCCTTGAACATTGAACGATTCCGCAGTCAGCAGTAGGAGTGATCGGGGGAGGTCAGGCGAACATTGCCATGCAGCCGGTTCTGCAACCGCGGCGAAGGGCCCATAATGGGCGCCATTATACGAGGGCTTTCTGTTCGCCGAACGGCCTTTTCATCCTCTTTACATCCAGTTTGCGGAGGCCCCATGGCCGTTGCCTTGAATACCTTGGTCGAAGAAGCCGATCGCTACCTCAACAGTGCGAAAATCCACGACTACTGTCCCAATGGGCTGCAAGTCGAAGGCCGCCCGCAGGTCATGCGCATCGTCAGTGGCGTGACCGCCAGCCAGGCGCTGCTCGATGCTGCCGTCCAGGCCCAGGCCGACCTGATCCTGGTGCACCATGGCTATTTCTGGAAAGGCGAAAACCCCTGTGTCACCGGCATGAAGCAGCGACGCCTGAAGACCCTGCTCAAGCATGACATCAGCCTGTTGGCCTACCACCTGCCACTCGATCTGCACCCTGAAGTCGGCAACAACGTGCAACTGGCCCGGCACCTCGACATTACCGTGGAAAGCGCGCTCGATCCGGCCGACAGCAAGGTGGTCGGGTTGGTCGGCTCGCTGGCCGAGCCGGTGTCGCCGCGCGACTTCGCACGCCGGGTTCAGGAGGTGACAGGCCGTGAGCCGCTACTGGTCGAGGGGCCGGAGATGATCCGGCGGGTGGGCTGGTGCACCGGCGGTGGCCAGGGTTACATCGATCACGCGGTGGCAGCCGGGGTCGACCTCTATATCAGTGGCGAAGCCTCGGAGCAGACCTTTCACAGCGCCAGGGAAAACGGCATCAGTTTCATCGCTGCCGGCCACCACGCCACCGAGCGCTATGGTGTGCAGGCACTGGGTGAATACCTGGCCCGGCGTTTCGCAGTCGAGCACCTGTTCATCGATTGCGCCAACCCGATCTGAGGCTGTCGAAACATTTGGCACCAAACCTGCGGGTATATCGTTATACCGTTTCGATATACCAAGGCCGGTCAATAGAATCAGTCTCCATGATAAAGTGGCCGGCTCGAACACGGCCCGCTGGCCGCCCAAAGGCCTGCCGTCTGGCCCCATAAACGCAATGATTCGTGAGTAGCCATGGTCGACAAACTGACGCATTTGAAACAGCTGGAGGCGGAGAGTATCCATATCATCCGCGAGGTCGCCGCCGAGTTCGACAACCCGGTGATGCTCTACTCTGTGGGCAAGGACTCTGCCGTGATGCTGCACCTGGCACGCAAGGCTTTCTTCCCCGGCAAGCTGCCGTTTCCTGTGATGCACGTCGACACTCGCTGGAAGTTCCAGGAGATGTACGCGTTCCGTGATCACATGGTCAAGGAAATGGGCCTGGACCTGATCGTGCACATCAATCCGGATGGCGTGGCGCAGAACGTCAGCCCGCTGACCCACGGCAGTGCCAAGCACACCGACATCATGAAGACCGAAGGCCTCAAGCAGGCTCTGGACAAGCACGGTTTCGACGCGGCCTTCGGTGGCGCGCGCCGCGACGAAGAAAAGTCGCGGGCCAAGGAGCGAGTCTACTCGTTCCGCGACAGCAAGCACCGCTGGGACCCCAAGAACCAGCGTCCGGAACTGTGGAACGTGTACAACGGCAACGTCAACAAAGGCGAGTCGATCCGTGTGTTCCCGCTGTCCAACTGGACCGAGCTGGACATCTGGCAGTACATCTACCTGGAAGGCATCCCGATCGTGCCGCTGTACTTTGCCGCCGAGCGCGAAGTCATCGAGATGAACGGTACCTGGATCATGATCGACGACGATCGCTTGCGTAACCACCTCAGCGACGAGGACAAGCAGCGCATCGTCAAGAAGAAGGTCCGTTTCCGCACCCTGGGCGACTACCCGTTGACCGGTGCCGTCGAGTCCGAGGCGACCAGCCTCACCGACATCATCCAGGAAATGCTCCTGACGCGAACCTCCGAACGCCAGGGCCGGGTCATCGACCACGACGGTGCCGGCTCCATGGAAGAAAAGAAACGTCAGGGCTATTTCTAAGGGGAGGGTGTATTCATGTCGCATGTTTCTGAATTGATCAGCGAGGACATCCTCGCCTACCTGGCCCAGCACGAGCGTAAAGAGCTGCTGCGCTTTCTCACCTGCGGCAACGTCGATGACGGCAAGAGCACGCTGATCGGCCGCCTGCTGCACGATTCCAAGATGATCTATGAAGATCACCTTGAAGCCATCTCCCGCGACTCGAAGAAAAGCGGCACCACCGGTGACGACATCGACCTGGCGCTGCTGGTCGACGGCCTGCAGGCCGAGCGCGAGCAGGGCATCACCATCGATGTGGCCTACCGCTATTTCTCCACCGCCAAGCGCAAGTTCATCATCGCCGACACCCCGGGCCATGAGCAGTACACCCGCAACATGGCCACCGGCGCCTCCACCTGCGACCTGGCGATCATCCTCGTCGACGCCCGCTATGGCGTGCAGACCCAGACTCGCCGGCACAGCTTCATCGCGTCGCTGCTGGGCATCAAGCACATAGTGGTGGCCATCAACAAGATGGACCTCAAGGGTTTCGACCAGAACCTGTTCGAGTCGATCAAGGCCGACTACCTGAAGTTTGCCGAGGGCATCAAGCTCAAGCCAAGCAGCCTGCACTTCGTGCCGATGTCGGCGCTCAAGGGTGACAACGTGGTCAACCACAGCGAGCAGTCGCCGTGGTACACCGGCCAGACCCTGATGGAAATCCTCGAAACCGTGGAAGTGGCGGCCGACCGCAACCTCACCGACCTGCGTTTCCCGGTGCAGTACGTCAACCGCCCCAACCTCAACTTCCGCGGCTTTGCCGGCACCCTCGCCAGCGGCGTGGTGCACAAGGGCGATGAAGTGGTGGTGCTGCCTTCGGGCAAGAAGAGCCGGGTCAAGTCCATCGTCACCTTCGAAGGCGAGTTGGAGCATGCTGGCCCGGGCCAGGCCGTGACCCTGACCATGGAAGACGAGATCGACATCTCACGCGGCGACCTGCTGGTGCATGCCGACAACGTGCCGACGGTCACCGACAGCTTCGAAGCCATGCTGGTGTGGATGGCCGAAGAGCCGATGCTGCCGGGCAAGAAATACGACATCAAGCGCGCCACCAGCTACGTGCCAGGTTCCATCGCCAGCATCGTCAACCGGGTCGATGTGAACACTCTGGCCGAAGGGCCGGCGAGCTCCCTGAGCCTCAACGAGATCGGCAAGGTGCGCATCGCCCTCGACGCGCCGATCGCCCTGGACGGCTACGACAGCAATCGCACCACCGGTGCTTTCATTGTCATCGACCGCATGACCAATGGCACCGTGGGCGCCGGCATGATCGTCGCGCCGCCGGTAGTGCCCCATGGCGGCAGCGGTAACCATGGCAAGCTGGCGCATGTCACCACCGAGGAGCGTGCCCTGCGCCTTGGCCAGCAACCGGCCACCGTGCTGTTTACCGGCCTGTCCGGCGCTGGCAAGAGCACGCTGGCCTATGCCGTGGAGCGCAAGCTGTTCGACCAGGGCCGCGCCGTCTATGTGCTCGACGGCCAGAACCTGCGGCACGACCTGAACAAGGGCCTGGCCCAGGATCGCGCCGGGCGTACCGAAAACTGGCGCCGTGCCGCCCATGTCGCGCGCCAGTTCAACGAGGCCGGGATGATCACCCTCGCCGCGTTCGTCGCACCGGACGCCGCCGGCCGCGACCAGGCCCGGGACCTGATCGGCAGCGACCGGTTGATCACCGTGTATGTCCAGGCTTCGCCCCAGGCCTGCCGCGAGCGTGACCCGCAAGGGCTGTATGCGGCCGACAAGGACAACATTCCGGGTGAGTCCTTCCCCTACGACGTGCCGCTGGGGGCCGACCTGGTGGTCGACACCCAGTCGTTGTCGGTGGACGAAGGGGTTAAACAGGTGCTGGACCTGCTGCGTCTGCGCGGCGCCATCTGACCGGCCGCCACTTCCTCGCAACACCCGACCCCGCGCCGGCACCCGCCGACGCGGGGTCTTTGCTTCTGGCTCGTGCGCAGCGGCCTTGAGACGTTCGCTTGCAATTGGCGCGTGTCGTTGCAGCCTTGCTGCGGTATAGACTTCTGCTCTTCGCCTCCCTCATCAGCATTTCCCACCGACCAGGACAGACCGTGATGCGCCAGGCTCTGCATGTGTTGCTCTGCGGCTTGCTGTTGCTCTGCGCACCAGCCTTCAGCCAGAACCGCAGTCTGTTCACCGGCGAAGAGCTCGCCTGGATCGAGGCGCACCCCGTGTTGCGGGTCGGCGTCGATCCCGCCTGGGTGCCGCTGGCCTACCTGGAGAACGGCACCGTCAAGGGCCTGGCCGCAGAGTACCTGGCGGCCATCACTCGGGTGTCCGGCCTGCGCTTCAGTGTTCGTCCCGACATCCACTGGAGCTCGGCGCGCCACGCGCTGATCGACGGCCAGGTCGACCTGCTTCCCGCTGCCTACGGCCAACTGGGCGACTCGCGACTGGCCGAACAGATCGCCTTCAGTGCGCCGTATTTCGCCAGCAGTACCCTGGTGGTCACCCGGGCGGATGCTGCCGTCATCTATGACCTGCGGCAACTGCTGAACAAGGTGGTCGCGGTCAAGCGCGGCGCCGCCTATGACGCCGAGCTGCGCGAGGAGTACCCAGGCATACAGGTCATCGGCACCGCCAGCCCTGACGAGGCACTGGAAGAGGTCGCGAACGGGCACGCCTACGCCGCCATCGACATCGATGCGGCGGTGATTCCCATCCTGCATCGACGCTATTTCGACGAGCTGCATGTGGCGGGCGTGCTGACCCAGATGCCGGCATCGCTGAGCATGGCCGTGCGCGCCGATGATCGCGTGCTGCTGTCGATCATCGACAAGTCCCTGGCTTCGCTCAGCGCCCAGGAGACTGACCGCATGCTTGCCCGCTGGCTGGAGTCCAGCGATTACGGTTTGCCCTCCTGGTCGCTGATGCTGCACCACTACCGCCTGGAATTCGCTGCGGGCGTTGCCGTGGTGCTGTTTCTGGCCTTTCTCAGTTATCGCGTGGTGCTGGCGCGCCGCCGTGCAGAGCGCAGCGAGCGCGACAAATCGATGTTTCTCGCGGTGATGAGCCACGAGATTCGCACGCCGATGCACGCCATCCTCGCTTCGGTGGAGCTGCTCGCCCAAGGTCGCCTGCCGCCTGCGGAGGCGCGCCTGGCCAATGTAGCGGTGGCCAGCTCGGTCACCCTGCTGCAGCTGCTCGATGACGTTCTGGACTTCTCCAAAATGGAGGCCGACAAGCTGGAGCTCGAATGCGCGCCGGTGAATATCCGCGCCCTGCTGCAGGAGGTCGTCGACATCGCCCAGGCCCGGGCTGCCGACAAACGACTACTGCTCTACGTGCGGTTGCCTGCCGAGCGGGAGGTCTGGCCGGTGCTCGACGCCCATCGGGTTCGCCAGGTGCTGAACAATCTCCTGGCCAATGCCATCAAGTTCACCGAGCAGGGTTACGTCGAGCTGGCGGCGACCCTGGACGCCGCGCCCGGGCAGCCCGAACGGGGCACCTTGCTCATCACTGTCAGTGACACCGGCATTGGTATCCCGCGACGCCAGCAGGCACGCCTGTTCAAGGCCTTTACCCAGGCCGACCGCAGCACTACCCGGCGGTTTGGCGGCACCGGGTTGGGCCTGAGCATCTGCCGCGACCTGGTCAATCTGATGCAGGGGCATATCACCGTCGACAGCGAACCTGGCCGCGGCACGGTCATGCATGTCGAACTACCGGTGGCGCTGGCGGCGGCCCCGAGCGGGTTATCGACGGCCGAGCCGGGTATCGAGCCGGCCAGCGTGTCCGGCTTGAAAGTGCTGGTGGTCGAGGATCACCCGGTCAATCAGTTCGTCATCGAGCGGCAATTGGCCACCCTGGGCCATGCGGTAACCCAGGCGAGCACCGGGGAGGCGGGCCTGGAGCTGCTGAACGACGAGGTGTTCGACCTGGTGCTGCTGGACTGCAACCTGCCCGATATGGACGGCTACACCGTGGCCACCCGCCTGCGCGAAAGGGAGAGAGTGAATGGCCGTCACACCCCGGTCATCGCCATTTCCGCCATGGTCGGTGCTGATCACGCGCAGACCTGCCTGGCAGCGGGGATGGACGGCTTGCTGAGCAAGCCATTGCGCATCCAGGAGCTCAAGGAAATGATCGAGCTATGGTGCGCCGGGGAGCCTGACCAGCGGGCAGCCAAGACTGCGACCACCATCAGCGAGGTGATGGCCGGGCAACGGGGTTTGTTCCAGCAGACCTCGCGGGACGACCTCCAGGGCATTCGTGCGGCGCACGCCAATGGCGACTGGCGGGCAGTGACCAGCCTCGCCCATCGAATCGCGGGAGCAGCGCTGATGCTCGACTTGGCAGCTGTCGCAGGCGCCGCCCGGCGCATCGAGGAGCATGCCGGTGGGCCTTGCGGCGCAGTGGCGGTCGGCCCGTTGGCGGTTTTGGTAGACGAGCTGGACGCCGAGCTGCAACGCCTGCAAGGCGAGCGGCCGGTGTAAAAATCATTACGCCAGTCTGCTCAAGAATATCTTTGCTCACCGCCTCTGGGTGAGGCTCGCACACATATACTGGCGCGAAGTAGTACCTGCGGCTCACTGGCGCTCACCCCCATGAAATGGTCCAATCGGTCCCCGTTGCGCGTGGCCTTGCTGGATGATCATCCGCTGATCCGCAACGGCTTTGCCATGCGCATGCAGCCTGAGCGGGATATCGAGGTGGTGGCGCTGTATGCCTCAAGCCGCGAGATGCTGCAGGCCTTGAGCAGTACATCGATCGATGTGCTGGTGCTCGATTACTCGCTGCAGCCCCATGAGGTGGATGGCCTCAACCTGATTCGCCTGTTGGCTGTGCGCTACCCGGCGATGCGTCTGCTGGTGTCTTCAGCCAGCGAGCTGCCGGCGATCGTGGCGTTGAGCCTGCGTACGGGCGCCAGTGGGTTCATCGGCAAATCCCAGGGCCTGGACGAGTTGTTGCGCGCCATCCGCCAGGTCGGCAGCGGCAAGGTCTACCTGCAGCCGGGTATCGAGCCGGGACAACGACAGGCAGCGGTGTCGGGCGAGCCGGCAAGCGCCGAGCGCGCCCAAACCCTGGCCGCCACACCGGGGCTCTCCGCACGCGAGCAGGAAGTGCTGCGCTGTTGCCTGGAGGGGATGTCGGTGTCGCAGATTGCCAGCAAATTCAACCGCAGCGTCAAGACCATCAGCGCACAAAAAATCGCGGCGTTCCGCAAGCTGGGCATCCGCAGCGACATCGAGTTGTTCAAGGTCGACGGCGGGCTGGGGCCTTGTTGACCGGGCCCAGGTAAAAGCAAACGGGGCCCATCGGCCCCGTTGCAGTTCCACGGTGGTGCTGGCAGGCCTTACTTGCGCTTCAGGCCATATTGCTCGTCGAGCATGCCGGGAGAGTTCGGCGCCTTTGGCGCGTAATCCTTGGGTACCTCGGTGTCGCGCGGTGGCGTCAGGCGCTGGGAGACCTGCGCGGCGCTGTCGGAGTGCAGCGAGGCCAGCAGGCGCTGACGGGTCAGCTCGTCGAGCGCCAAGCGGTTGGCACCCTCGGCGAGGTGGTCTTGCACCTCCTGATAGCTCTGAGTCAGCTTCTTGACCAGAATCGCCGTGCTGTTGAAGTGGGTCACCACTTCATTCTGATAGTTGTCGAAGCGTTCCTGGATGTCATCCAGCTGACGCTGGGTGCTATTGGGCACGGCATTGGGCAGCACCCGCGCCACCAGAAAGCCTACGGCAACGCCGATGACCAGGGCCAGGGTCGGCAACAGCCAAACTAAGAGCGAGTAATCCACGAGTCCTTCCTCTATAAACGGCTTTGCTTTACGTTAACGGCTCGGACCTGCCCTGTATACCTGCGATAAGACGCGGATATGCCTGGCAGCGTCAATCGACTAGACGAGTCGACCCTATTCAAGGTCACGGAGTTCAGACGTGCTCATGCGCGAAACCGCCTTTTTCATCGATGGCCCCGTCGGCCAATTGGAAGCATTGTACCTGCAAGTCCCGGACGCCCGGGGCGTGGCGTTGATCTGCCACCCCAACCCGGTGCAAGGGGGCACCATGCTCAACAAGGTCGTGTCGACCTTGCAGCGCACGGCGCGCGACGCAGGCCTCAACACACTGCGTTTCAATTATCGCGGCACCGGTGCCAGTGCTGGCAGCCACGACATGGGCAGCGGTGAGGTGGATGACGCCCGGGCCGCCACTGCCTGGCTGCTTGGCCAGCAACCGCCGTTGCCGCTGACGCTGCTCGGCTTTTCCTTTGGCGGCTTTGTCGCCGCCAGCCTGGCCGGGCGCCTGGAGGCGGCGGGGCAGGCGGTCGAGCGGCTGTTCATGGTGGCACCGGCGGTCATGCGCCTGGGCGCCGAGCACCCGCTGCCCGAGCGCTGCCCGATCACCGTGATCCAGCCGCAAAGCGACGAAGTGGTCGAGCCGCAGAAGGTCTACGACTGGTCGCAGGCCCTTGCACTGCCCCATGAGCTGCTGAAAGTGGCAGAATGCGGACACTTTTTTCATGGCAAGCTCACCGACCTGAAAGATCTGGTGCTGCCGCGCCTTTCGAACTGAATGCACAAGAATTCAAAAAATATGACCACTCGTATCCTCACCGGCATCACCACCACCGGGACCCCGCACCTGGGCAACTACGCCGGTGCCATCCGCCCGGCCATCGTCGCCAGCCGACAAAGCGATGCCGACTCGTTCTATTTCCTGGCCGACTACCATGCGCTGATCAAGTGCGACGAGCCGCTGCGCATTCAGCGCTCGCGCCTGGAGATCGCCGCGACCTGGTTGGCGGCGGGGCTGGATGTCGACCGCGTGACCTTCTACCGGCAGTCCGACATCCCGGAAATCACCGAGCTGACCTGGCTCTTGACCTGCGTGGCGGCAAAGGGGCTGCTCAACCGCGCCCACGCCTACAAGGCCTCGGTGGACAAGAACGTCGAGGGCGGCGAAGACCCCGACGCGGGCATCACCATGGGCCTGTACAGCTACCCGGTGCTGATGGCCGCCGACATCCTGATGTTCAACGCGCACAAGGTGCCGGTGGGTCGTGACCAGATCCAGCACGTGGAAATGGCCCGGGACATTGGCCAGCGCTTCAACCATCTGTTCGGCCAGGGCAAGGAGTTTTTCGTCATGCCCGAGGCGCTGATCGAGGAAAGCGTCGCCACCTTGCCCGGCCTCGATGGCCGCAAGATGTCCAAAAGCTACGACAACACCATCCCGCTTTTCAGCAGCGCCAAGGAAATGAAGGAAGCGATCTCGCGCATCGTCACCGATTCCAGGGCGCCGGGCGAGGCCAAGGATCCGGACAACTCGCACCTGTTCACCCTCTATCAGGCGTTCGCCACGCCAGAGGGCAGCGCCGAATTTCGCCAGGCGCTGCTGCAGGGCCTCGGCTGGGGCGAAGCGAAGAGCCGCTTGTTCACGCTGCTGGACGGGCAGTTGGCCGAGCCACGCGAGGCCTATCGACGTTTGATCGAGCGGCCGGCGGAGCTGGAAGATATCCTGCAGACCGGCGCCCGCAAGGCCCGCCAGGTGGCAACGCCTTTCCTTGGCGAGCTACGTGAAGCGGTTGGTCTGCGTTCGTTCCGCGAACAGGTCCAGGTGGCCACTGCCAGCAAGAAGAAAACCGGCAAAGCCGCGCGTTTCGTCAGTTTCCGCGAAGACGACGGCAGCTTCCGTTTCCGCCTGCTGGCCGCCGATGGCGAGCAACTGCTGTTGTCGCGCAACTTCGCCGATGGCAAGGCCGCTGGCGCGGTGACCAAGCAACTGCAGAGCGGCGCGGCACTGGACGTGCGACCTGAATTGCACAGTTTCACTCTGTGGGTGGACGGTGTCTGCGTGGCCGACAGCCCGGCGTTTGCCGATGCCGGCGCGCGTGAGATCGCCATCGAGGCATTGAGATTGGCGCTGCTACCGCAGGAATGATCTGCTTTTGATCTGGCTTTTGATCTGGCTTTTGATCTGGCTTTTGATCTGGCTTTTGATCTTGATCTGCCGCGACTTCAGCAGGCCGACTGAAGCAGCGCGGGAGTGGTGGCGCGAGGCAGGAGCCGAGCGAGCGCCGCGCGGCCAGGGACGGCCGCTCGGCGCGTACGCCACGGAGCGATGCGTAAGGAGGGAACCCGGAGTGGAGCGTAGCGTAACGCAGGGCCAATGAACGGAGCGGAGGCCTTTTGCTTACTTTTGGGCCTTTCCAAAAGTGAGTCGCCGTAAGGGCGAAAGGGGCCTTTGGCCGCGTCGAAGATGCCGGATAAGCTTCGATATCGCAGTAGCGACCCCCGGGTTTTTAAGCTAATCCATTTGCTAGGGTGGCGCGAAATCACCTTTTCGCCCTTACGGCGAGTCACTTTTGGAAAGGCCCAAAAGTAACCAAAAGGCCTCCGCTCCATTCATTGGCCCTACGCTGCGCTCCGGGTTCCCTCACTCCACATCGCTCCGTGGCGTACGCGCCGAGCGGCCGTCCCTGGCCGCGCGGCGCTCGCTCGGCTCCTGCCTCGCGCCACCACTCCCGCGCTGCTCCGTTCGGCCTGCTGAAGTCGCGGTAGATCAAGATCAAGATCAAAAGCAGATCAAGATCAAAAGCAGATCAAGATCAAAAGCAGATCAAGATCAAAAGCAGATCAAGGTCAAAAGCAGATCAAGATCAAGATCAAGATCAAGAACACCTGCAAAATCCTATTCACAGATTAGATCCGGATCAGAATCCCGGCCCGCGCGGTTGCATCTCGCCGATAGGCGGCCCTCGCAACGCAAAAGCGACAGAACGTCGCAAGCTGCATTGCCATTATTCCAACCCGTCGCTACAGTGACCGCCCGTTTTTGTTGCCTTGCTAACGAATATGACGCCTCTAGAACGATATCAAGCCGATCTTCAACGCCCTGACTTTTTCCACGATGCAGCGCAAGAGACGGCCGTTCGTCATCTGCAGCGGCTCTACGACGACCTGATCGCCGCCCCGGACAGCAAGCCCGGGGTCTTCGGCAAGCTGTTCGGGAAAAAAGAGCAGAAGCCGGTCAAGGGCTTGTATTTCTGGGGCGGGGTAGGGCGTGGCAAGACCTACCTGGTCGATACCTTCTTCGATGCGCTGCCGTTCGAGCAGAAGGTGCGCACGCACTTTCACCGCTTCATGAAACGCGTCCACGAAGAGCTCAAGACCCTCAAGGACCAGAAGAACCCACTCACCGTCATCGCTCGGCGGTTCGCCGACGAGGCCCGGGTCATCTGCTTTGACGAATTCTTCGTCTCCGACATCACCGACGCCATGATCCTTGGCACCCTGATGGAGGAGCTGTTCAAGAACGGCGTGACCCTGGTCGCCACCTCCAACATCGTTCCCGACGGGCTCTACAAGGACGGCCTGCAGCGCGCGCGCTTCCTGCCGGCGATTGCCCTGATCAAGGAAAACACCGAGATCGTCAACGTCGACAGCGGCGTCGACTACCGTTTGCGCCATCTCGAGCAGGCCGAGCTGTTCCATTTTCCGCTCGACGAAGCGGCGCAGAAGAGCATGCGCGAAAGCTTCGCGGCATTGACCCACAACAGCAAGAAGGTCACCGAAAACGATCCCCTGACCATCGAGAATCGTGTGATCCATGCCCTGCGCACCTGTGACGACGTGGCCTGGTTCGACTTTCGCGAGCTGTGCGACGGCCCACGCAGCCAGAACGACTACATCGAGCTGGGCAAGATTTTCAATGCCGTGCTGCTCAGCGGCGTGGAGCAGATGAGTGTGACCACCGATGACATCGCCCGGCGCTTCATCAACATGGTCGACGAGTTCTACGATCGCAACGTCAAGTTGATCATTTCTGCCGAGGTCGAGCTCAAGGACCTGTACACCGGCGGTCGCCTGAACTTCGAGTTCCAGCGTACCCTGAGCCGGCTGCTGGAGATGCAGTCCCACGAATTCCTGGCGCGCGCGCACAAGCCCTGAGAGGCCTGGGCGCTGCGGCTAGCACCTACGCGCAGCTGCCGACGAACTGCAGCCGGTACTCGTTGGGGGACAGCTCGGTGTGCTGGCGGAACAGTCGGGCAAAGAAGCTGGCATCGTCGTAGCCCACCTCGTAACTGATGGTCTTGATGCTCTTGCGCGAGCCCGACAGCAGACCCTTGGCGGTTTCTATGCGCAGTCGCTGCAGATAATGCAGCGGCTTGTCGCCGGTGGCGGTCTGGAAGCGTCGCATGAAGTTGCGGATGCTCATGCCGTGCTGGCGGGCGACGTCCTCGAAGCGGAATTTCTCGGCGAAATGCCCCTCCAGCCATTGCTGCACCTGCAGGATCAGGGCGTCCTGATGCAGTTTCTGCCCGCCGAAACCCATCCGTCCCGGTGAATAGCTGCGCTGCACCTCGTAGAGAATGTCGCGCGAAACCGCCTGGGCCACGCTGGCGCCGCAGAAGCGCTCGATCAGGTAGATGTACAGGTCGCACGCGGACACCGGCCCGCCGGCGCAGTACACATTGTCGGCGTCGGTCAGGTGCTTGTCCGGGTTGAGGATGACCTGCGGGAAGCGCTGGCGGAACTCCTCGAAGAATCGCCAATAGGTGGTCGCCTCCCTGCCGTCCAGCAGGCCGGCAGCGGCCAGCCAGAACACCCCGCTGGCCTCGGCGCAGAGCACCGCGCCCCGGGCATGCTGCGCGCGCAGCCAGGGCACCACCTGCGGGTAGCGCTGGCTCAGGGCGTCGAAGTCGTCCCAGTGGGCCGGCAGGATGATGATGTCGGCATCCTCCAGCGCGCCGCTCACCGGCAGCACCACATCGCTGAAACTGCGCACCGGCAGGCCGTCGGGGCTGACCAGCCGGCTCTCGAACACCGCAGTCAGGCCGCGTCCGGTCTGCTTGCCATAGCGCAGGCTGGCCATGTGGAAGAAGTCCTTGGCCTGCATCAAGGTGGCGGCCATGACCTTGTCGACGGCCAGGATGCTGACACGGCGCAACGCCGCCGTGGCGGGAGGAGAGAAGGTCATATCATTATTCTTATAGGGGAAAGCGGTCAGGATATGGCCGGAACGCCTTGAGCTCAAGACGTCCGCATCAAGCTTGCTTTTCAGCTGAAAATCTGGATAATTCGGCACCTCTCTAAGAAGCGGCGTGATGCCCCGCCTCCCGGAAGAATCTTGCCGTGCATGCGACGTGATGACCCGAGCCCCCGAAAAGCGTCATGTGCCCGGCTGCCTTTGACTTGTCAAAGTAAGCACTATTCAGTAAGATCCGCCGTCTATTTTTGCTGGGCGGCCCCTGAGGCTATAAAGAATGAAAACTTTTACTGCTAAACCGGAAACAGTAAAGCGCGACTGGTTCGTCGTTGATGCTGCTGGTCAGACCCTGGGTCGTCTGGCTACAGAAATCGCGAGCCGTCTGCGTGGCAAGCACAAGCCTGAGTACACCCCTCACGTTGACACTGGCGACTACATCGTCGTGATCAATGCCGAGCAGGTTCGCGTTACCGGTGCCAAGACCACCGATAAAATGTACTACTCCCACTCCGGTTTCCCGGGCGGTATCAAGTCGATCAACTTCGAAAAGCTGATCGCCAAGGCCCCTGAGCGCGTGATCGAGACCGCGGTTAAAGGCATGCTGCCTAAGAACCCGCTGGGTCGCGACATGTACCGTAAGCTGAAAGTCTATGCGGGCACTGCTCACCCTCATACTGCTCAGCAGCCCCAAGAACTGAAGTTTTAACGGAATAGTTCATTATGTCGGCGACTCAAAATTACGGCACTGGCCGTCGCAAGACTGCAACCGCACGCGTTTTCCTGCGTCCGGGCACTGGTAACATCTCCATTAACAACCGTTCGCTGGACACTTTCTTCGGCCGCGAGACTGCCCGCATGGTAGTTCGTCAGCCGCTGGAACTGACCGAAACCACTGAAAAGTTCGACATCTACGTCACCGTTATCGGTGGTGGTGTCAGCGGTCAGGCCGGTGCGATCCGTCACGGTATCACCCGTGCGTTGATGCAGTACGACGAAACCCTGCGTGGCGCTCTGCGCAAAGCGGGCTACGTCACTCGCGATGCCCGTGAAGTTGAACGTAAGAAAGTCGGTCTGCGTAAAGCGCGTAAGCGTCCGCAGTACTCGAAGCGTTAATTCGCTGCTTCGTTCGAGCTTTACGCTCAAAAGAAACCCGCCTCCTCACGGAAGCGGGTTTTTTTTTGATTTGTATCGGCGCGTGCCTTTGTGCGGGGCAGGGCAAGATTAGCCAAGGGTTGTGCCGGGAAATGCTGTAAAATTCCCGGCTGATCCTGCGCGCCCCAAGGGGCGCGTTTGCTTTTGTGAGTTTTTATTTCTATACGCGAGGAGGACCGCCATGGGCGTGACCAATCGGTTGGCCTGTTACTCCGACCCCGCCGACCACTATTCTCATCGGGTGCGCATCGTTCTCGCCGAGAAGGGTGTCAGCGTCGAAATCATCGATGTCGTGGCGGGCCGCCTGCCGCCGCAGCTTGTCGAAGTCAATCCCTACGGCAGCACGCCCACCCTGGTCGATCGTGACCTGGCGTTGTACGAGTCGACCGTGGTCATGGAATACCTCGACGAGCGTTACCCGCACCCACCTTTACTGCCCGTGTACCCGGTGGCTCGCGCCAACAGCCGCTTGCTGATTCACCGTATCCAGCGTGACTGGTGCGGGCTGGTCGATCAGATTCTCGACCCGCGCAGCAAGGAGCCGTTGCGCGTCCAGGCGCGCAAGGAATTGCGCGAGAGCCTGACCGGCGTGTCTGCCCTGTTCGCCGACAAGCCTTATTTCCTCAGTGAGGAGCTAAGTCTGGTCGACTGCTGTCTATTACCGATACTCTGGCGTTTGCCGGTGCTGGGTATCGAACTGCCACGGCCCGCCAAGCCGCTCTTGGACTATATGGAGCGTCAGTTTGCCCGGGAGGCCTTTCAGGCCAGCCTGTCGGCCGCTGAACGTGAAATGCGCTAGCTTTAAGGAGCTGTTGATGAACTCCAGTCGTCCCTATCTGATCCGTGCTCTTTATGAGTGGATCGTGGATAACGATTGCACCCCGCACATGCTGGTCAACGCCGAATACCCTGCAGTGCAGGTTCCCCAGGGCTTTGCCAGCGATGGTCAGATCGTGCTCAATGTGTCGCCCAGTGCCGTGCGCCATCTGCACATGGACAACGAGGCTGTGAGCTTCGATGGCCGCTTTGGTGGCACCTCGCACACCCTGTACGTGCCCACCGGCGCGATCCTGGGCATCTACGCCCGCGAGAACGGCCAGGGCATGGTGTTCGACCTGGAGCCTGGGTTGGCCGAGGAGGAGCTGTCGGAGTCGCTGGAGGAGGGCTCTGACGACGATACGCCGCCGGATGGCCAGCCGCCACGGCCGAGCGGGCGGCCGAGTCTCAAAGTGGTGAAATGAAAAAAGGCGACCTGAGGGTCGCCTTTTTTATTGTGCCAGGCAGTGGGGCCCATCACAGACTCGAACCGGTCAGTCGATGTACTCGAACAGCTTGACGATCTTCTGCACGCCCGAGACGCTCTGCACCACGCTGGTGGCGCGAGCGGCCTCTTGTTGGGTCAGCAGGCCAAGCAGGTAGACGATGCCGTTCTCGGTCACCACCTTGATGCGCGAGCCTGGCACGCTGGAATCGGCGAGCATCTGGGTCTTGATCTTGGTGGTCAGCCAGGCATCGTTGTTGCGCGCCAGGATGGACGAAGGCGGCAGCACCTGGATCTCGTTGTGTACCTTCTTGACCTTCTGCACCTCGGTGGCCGCCTGCTCGGCCTGGGCCTTGAGCTCGGCGCGCGGGGTCTGCCCGGCGAGCAGCACCACACCGTTGAAGCTGGTGACGACGATGTGCGAGTTCTGGTCGAGGTCGACGTTGGCCTTGGCCACGTTGACCTGCACCTTGGTCTCGATCAGCGAGTCGTCGATCTTGCTGCCGAAGGTGCGGGTGCCACGGTCGTCTTCGATAGGTTTGTCGCGGGTGGCGGTCAATACCGAGCCGCAGCCGGAAAGGCTCAGGCACAGGGTCAGGGCCATGAGGCCAAGGCGATGAGGGGTCATTCTTCACTCCCGAACAGTTGGCTGTCGATCAGATCGCACAGGCAGTGGATCGCCAGCAGGTGGACTTCCTGAATTCTCGCAGTGACGTTGGCCGGCACGCGGATCTCGACATCTTCGGGCAATAGCAGCGAGGCCATGCCACCACCGTCGCGGCCGGTCAGGGCGACGACAATCATTTCGCGATCATGGGCGGCCTGGATGGCCTGGATGATATTGGCCGAATTGCCGCTGGTGGAAATCGCCAGCAGCACGTCGCCGGGCTGGCCCAGGGCGCGGATCTGTTTGGAAAACACCTCGTTGTAGCTGTAGTCGTTGGCGATCGAGGTGATGGTCGAGCTGTCGGTGGTCAGCGCGATGGCCGGCAGGCTGGGGCGTTCGCGTTCGAAGCGGTTGAGCAGCTCGGAAGAGAAGTGCTGGGCATCGCCGGCCGAGCCGCCATTGCCGCAGGACAGCATCTTGCCCTCGTTGAGCAGGGCGTTGACCATGACCTGGCTGGCCTGCTCGATGTACGGTGCAAGGACTTCCATCGCCTGTTGCTTGGTGTCGATACTGGCCTGGAAAAGCTGGCGAATTCGGGATTGCATGTCCATCAAAGTGACCTTAATAAGGGCGGCTGGTCGGGCAATGCCAGGGTCTTCCTGGCGTGGTCCCGGCACATGAATGTGCAGCCCGCAAAGCGAAAAGCGAAAAGCAGTCAGCAGTCGAAGGCGTTGGTCAGCCACTGCACGGGCTGGCCGATTCGCGCGTTGCCTTCCAGAGCGACGACGTCGAAGCGGCACGGCGAATCCTGCCACTGACTTTGTGTTTGCAGAAACCGTTGGGCGGCGAGGATCAGCCGACCGCGTTTGCGCGCATCGATGCTCTCCAGGGCGCCGCCCCATTGCGCATGACGCCGGTAACGAACTTCGACGAATACTACTGTATCGCCATCCATCATGACCAGATCAAGCTCTCCTCCCTTGCACATCCAGTTGCGCTGCAGCAGTTGCAGGCCCTGGGCCTGGAGATAGTCCAGGGCCTGCTGCTCAGCGGCCTGGCCGGCCTGCCGAGGCGAGGCACTGGCCATCAGGGCGCGGTGTCGGCCAAGCGCTTGATCTGGCGCGCGTCGAACTGTGCCCAGGGCAGCTGGCGATCGATACGCTGGTTCGGGCCCAGCCCCAGGCTGCCGGAAGCGCCCGGAATGCGGTTGTCGGGCAGGGCCTTGAGCTGCTGCAGGCGCGAGGTCAGGGCGAAGGCATCGACGCCCATGGCGTACAGGCGACCCAGGCTGCTGGCCGCCTGCGGCCATTGCCGGGTGACCTGCTGGTGCAGGGCGCCAGTTGTGTCCAGCAGCCACGGAGTTTCGCAGAACTGGATGCCGTTCATGTCGTTGTATTGCGCCTGGTCGCCGCTGGCGCTGTATACGTGGGACGTGGCATACACTGGCACGTCACCGGCGTACTGGTAGTTGAGCGTGGGCTTGATCTGCTGGGCCTGCTGCGGCGTGGCGGCAAGGAAGATGAAGTCGACATCCTGGCGGCGGCTCGGCTGCGCCTGGCCGCTCTGCAGGCTGCCATTGGCCTGGCCGCGCACCTGGAACAGGCGCTCGATCTGCTGGGCCAGCGCCACCGGCTGATCGACCCGTTCAGCGCCCAGCAGGGTGCCGCCATTGGCTTCCCAGTCCTGGCGGAAGGCGGCCAGCACGCGGTCGCCCCATTCGCCCTTGGGCACCAGGGCCACGGCGCTGTGACGGCCATCGGCGCGGGCACGTCGGGAGACTTCGCGCGCTTCGTCTTCAGCGGCCAGGCCGAACTGGAACAGCTGTGGCGGGCCGGCCTGGTTGGTGTCGCTGTAATTCAGGGCAAGGGTGTTGATGGGCAGTTGCGCCCGCCCGGCCAGTTGCTTGACCAGCGGCTTCTCCAGCGGGCCGACCACCAGCTGTGCACCCGCGGCCTGGGCCTGGCGGTAGAAATCGTCCAGGGAGGTTAGTCGCGAGCTGTCCACCACCTCGATGGTCGGAGTCTTGACTCCGGCCTGCTGGGCCTGGAAGTCCGCCGCCATGAAGCCGTCGCGCAAGGCGCGGCCAACGCTGGCCAGCTGGCCTTCCTGGGGCAGCAGCAGAACGATCTTGCTCAGCGGCTGGCTGGCCAGCTCCTTGAGCTTGACCAGCGGTGCCGGCAGTTGCCGGGCGGCTGGGTGGTCAGGGTGCTGCGCTTTCCAGGTGTCGATGGCGCTCTGCTGTTGTTCCAGGCTGGCGCCGTTCTTGACCGCCAGGGCCAGGCTCAGCCAGCCGCCGAATTCGTCGTTGCCAGCACCTTGCAGTTGGTCGGCCGGCAGTGCGGCGACCAGGCTCCAGATGGCTTCGTGGTTGCTCGCGGCTTGCTCGCCGCTGAGCATCGGCGCGATGAACACGCGCTCACGCGCGGCGGCGAGGATCTGCCCGTCGGCTTCCAGTGCCTTGGCGCGAACCAGTTGAGTCTGGACCTGCTGCTCGACCGGCAGCTCACTCAGGCGGCCGAGGCTGGGATGGCTCAGGGCGGCGAGAGCGCCCTTGGCGTCATTGCGGCTCAGGGCGAGCTCGGCAGCCAGGGTGCTGGCGATCACCTGCGGGCCCGGCTTGAGCACGTCCAGCTTGACCTGGGCGAGAATCTGCGCGGCGCGGTTGTTGTCTTTCTGCTGGTAAGCCAGCTGGGCTGCGTTGAGCCGCAGCAGTGCGCCTTGTTCTGGTGTCTTGCTGCTGTCGGCTTGCTGCAGCAGCTGCTCGATGCTGGCGTCAGGGGTGCGCGGCAGTTCGCCCAGGTTCGATGAAGGCGAGCTGGCGCACGCGGCCAGCAGGGCTGCGAGACAGAGAGCGGAGAACAGCCGCAGACAAGCAATCATGTAGGTTTTCCTGATACGCGGGCATAAAGACGCTCGATTGTACCCAAGCACTGGCCGGGGCGCGATCTTGCTGGTGATTGAGGCTTTACCTTTCGTGTCAGCGACTGCCCACCACGCATTTCCTGTCTCGGCAGCGTGATTATGTAGAATGCGCTTTTGCTGAACGAAAGGTGTGTGCTGTGACTGCTCCGGGCGCTTTGAATTCCACCACTGGCACACTTTATGTGGTGGCGACTCCCATCGGTAATCTCGACGACATGAGTGCACGCGCGCTCAAGGTGCTGAGCGACGTGGCGCTGATCGCGGCGGAGGACACCCGGCACTCGATCCGGTTGATGCAACACTTCGGCATAGGTACGCCGTTGGCTGCCTGTCACGAGCACAATGAGCGTGAGGAGGGCAGCCGTTTCCTGGCCAAGTTGCAGGCGGGCGAGGACGTTGCGCTGATTTCTGATGCGGGAACGCCGCTGATTTCCGATCCGGGTTATCACCTGGTGCGTCAGGTTCGGGCTGCGGGCATCCCGGTCGTGCCGGTGCCGGGGCCCTGTGCCTTGATCGCGGCCTTGTCGGCCGCCGGGTTGCCGTCCGACCGGTTCATCTTCGAGGGTTTCCTGCCGGCCAAGGCAGTGGGCCGCCGTGCGCGCCTGGAGCAGGTGCGCGAAGAGCCGCGTACGCTTATTTTCTACGAGGCGCCGCACCGCATTCTCGAATGCCTGCAGGATATGGAGGCGGTGTTTGGCGGTGACCGGCCGGCGCTATTGGCGCGTGAGATGACCAAGGCCTTCGAGACCTTGAAGGGTCTGCCATTGAGCGAGCTGCGCGCGTTCGTGGAGGCAGACAGCAACCAGCAGCGCGGCGAGTGTGTCGTGCTGGTGGCTGGCTGGACCGCGCCGCAAGCCGAGGAGGCGGTCAGTGCCGAGGTGATGCGGGTGCTCGACCTGCTGCTGGCCGAGTTGCCCCTAAAGCGCGCGGCGGCGCTGGCGGCCGAGATCACCGGGGTGCGCAAGAACCTGCTGTACCAGGTGGCCCTGGAGAAGCAGAAGGGCTGAGGGCACGACCTGCGGCATGACTGCCCGGTGTTGGACCAATGGCGGGTCATCAGGCCAATAAAGCTTGCCCCCCTCGCACCATGTCGTTAACCTGCGCGCCGGAGAGTCGATCGGACAGTCGCTGCCTTTTTTTGTTCCGCAAAAAAGGGGGGAGGAAAGTCCGGGCTCCATAGGGCGCAGTGCCAGGTAACACCTGGGAGGCGTGAGCCTACGGAAAGTGCCACAGAAAATAACCGCCTAAGCGCGCAAGCGCCGGTAAGGGTGAAAAGGTGCGGTAAGAGCGCACCGCACGTCTGGTAACAGTGCGTGGCAAGGCAAACCCCACTGGGAGCAAGACCAAATAGGGTTCCACATGGCGCGGCCCGCGTTGGAACCGGGTAGGTTGCTAGAGGTGTCCAGTGATGGCCATCGTAGAGGAATGACTGTCCTCGACAAAACCCGGCTTACAGATCGACTCTCCACCTATTTCCTCCCCTGCTTGAATCGATAGCAGACCCCCGGATCGTAAGATCGAAAAGATCTTAAAGTTAATAAATTACATCAAGTGTGCCTCGTAGCTAATTGAACTCAAACGCTTTTATCGCTCATTCCCTCGTCCTAAACACCCTCATCGTTGCTTTTCGTGTCCTAAATCTCCGATCTATAAGGGTTTTCCCGTCGTCCGCGCCTTGACGGTGTGGTGGGCGCATTCCTATAGTGTGCGCGGGTGGAGGAAAGTGGCATAAAGTGGGTTTTTTCGGCGGCTTTTTCCAAAATCGAGTCAATTCCTGAGGTGGCGCGACTGTGTTTCGTGGAGCAAATCCGATCAGCCTCGATGCGAAGGGTCGGCTCGCCATGCCGAGCCGGTATCGCGACGAGCTTGATTCGAAGAGTTCCGGCCAGTTGATCATCACTGTCGACACCATTGACCCCTGCCTGTGTGTCTATCCGCTGGATGAATGGGAAGCGATCGAAGCCAAGCTTCGCGCCCTGCCATCGCAGCATGAAAGCGTGCGCCGGCTGCAGCGCCTGTTGATCGGTAACGCGGTCGACCTGGAACTGGACGGCAGCGGCCGCTTCCTCGTGCCTCCGCGCCTGCGCGAGCACGCCAAGCTGGACAAGAAGGCCATGCTGGTCGGCCAGCTGAACAAGTTTCAATTGTGGGACGAAGACACCTGGAACGCTGTTGCGGCAGCGGATCTGGCAGCTATTCAACAACCGGGTGCCATACCCGACGAACTGCGTGATTTGATTCTGTGACTATAAAGAGCGGCTACAACCACATCACCGTGCTGCTCGACGAAGCCGTCGAGGCTCTGGACGTGCGCGCGGATGGCCGCTACCTCGATGGTACGTTCGGGCGCGGTGGCCACAGCCGGCTGATCCTCAGCCACCTCGGGCCGCAGGGCAGCCTGGTGGGATTCGACAAAGATCCCCAAGCGATTGCCACCGGGCAAGCGCTGGCGGCCGAAGACGGCCGCTTTGTCATTGTGCAGCGCAGTTTTGCCGAGCTGGGCGCCGAAGTGGCCGCACGCGGCATGGCCGGCCAGGTCGACGGCATCCTGCTCGACCTCGGCGTGTCGTCGCCGCAGCTGGACGATGCCGAGCGCGGCTTCAGCTTCATGAACGACGGCCCGCTGGACATGCGCATGGACCCCACCCGCGGCGTCAGCGCTGCGCAGTTCATCGCCGATGCCCCGGAGGAAGAAATCGCCCGGGTGTTCAAGGAGTACGGCGAAGAGCGTTTTGCCAAGCGCATGGCCCGCGCTGTGGTCGAGCGCCGCGCGACCCAGCCGTTCGAGCGCACTGCCGACCTCGCCGAAGTGCTCAAGGTTGCCAACCCCGCCTGGGAAAAAGGCAAGAACCCGGCCACACGCGCCTTTCAGGGCCTGCGTATCCACGTCAACAACGAGCTCGCCGACCTCGAGGCGGGTCTCGCTGCGGCGTTGGCTGCCCTGCGTGTCGGCGGTCGACTGGTGGTCATCAGCTTCCATTCGCTTGAAGACCGTATCGTCAAGCTGTTCATGCGCAAGCTGGCCAAGGGTGAGGCCGACAACCTGCCGCGCAACCTGCCCGTGCGTTTCGAGGCGTTCGAGCCGTTCATTCGCATCCACGGCAAGGCGCAGTTCGCCGGCGAGGCCGAGCTCAAGGCCAACCCGCGTTCGCGCAGTGCGGTCATGCGTGTGGCGGAGAAGCTGCGTTGAGCAAGTCAGCCTTCAAGCCGTTGCCAGGTGGCAGCTTCCTCATGCTGCTGCTGTTTCTTGGCGTGCTGATTTCGGCGATCGGCGTGGCCTACAGCGCGCACCTCAATCGCCAGCTGGTCAACACGCTGTACACCGAGCTCAACGAGCGTGACAAGGCCCAGGCCGAGTGGGGCCGGCTGATCCTCGAACAGAGCACCTGGACCGCCCATAGCCGCATCGAGACCCTGGCCGCCGACCAATTGAAGATGCGCATCCCCGATGCCGCCGAAATCCGCATGGTGGCGCCATGATGAAGCTCGAAGGCGCTCTTTACCCGTGGCGTTTCCGCGTCATGGTCGGCCTGCTGTCGATCATGGTGCTGGCCATCAGCTGGCGCATCGTCGACCTGCAGGTCATCGACCGCGAGTTCCTGATCGGTCAGGGCGATGCGCGCAGCATGCGCTACATCCCGATACCGGCGCACCGTGGGGTCATCACTGATCGCAACGGCGAACCCCTGGCGGTCAGCACCCCGGTCACCACGCTGTGGGCCAACCCCAAGGAAATGCAGCAGGGCAAGGACAAGTGGCCGGCGCTGGCTGCGGCCTTGGGCCAGGACGCCAAGTCGCTCAATGAGCGCCTCGAAGCCTCGGCGACCAAGGAGTTCATCTACCTGGTCCGCGGCCTGACCCCCGAGCAGGGCCAGTCGGTGCTCGACCTCAAGGTTCCCGGTGTCTACGGCATCGAGGAATTTCGTCGTTTCTATCCGGCCGGCGACGTTGCCGCGCATATGGTCGGCTTTACCGACCTGGACGACCACGGCCGTGAAGGCGTGGAACTGGCCTATGACGAGTGGCTGGCCGGCGTGCCGGGTCGGCGTCAGGTGATCAAGGACCGGCGCGGCCGGCTGATCAAGGACGTACAGGTGACCAAGAACGCCAAGGCCGGGAAAACCCTGGCCTTGTCCATTGACCTGCGGCTGCAATACCTGGCTACCCGCGAGCTGCGCAACGCAATTGCCGAGCAGGACGCCAAGGCCGGCAGCCTGGTGATCATGGACGTGAAGACCGGCGAAGTGCTGGCCATGGTCAACATGCCCACCTACAACCCGAACAACCGTCGCACCATGGTCCCGGCGGCCATGCGCAATCGGGCAATCATCGACGTGTTCGAGCCTGGCTCGACCATGAAGCCGATCTCCATGAGCGCAGCATTGGAAAGCGGCCGCTGGAAACCCACCGACAAGGTCACCGTGTACCCGGGCTCCCTGCAGATCGGCCGCTACACCATCAAGGACGTGACCAAGACCGAAGGGCCAGTACTGGACCTCACCGGCATCCTGATCAACTCCAGTAACGTCGGCATGAGCAAGGTAGCCTTCGACATCGGCGGCGAGAGCATCTACCGCGCCATGTCCGCCGTGGGTCTGGGCCAGTACACCGGCCTGGGCTTCCCCGGCGAGCGCGTCGGCAACCTGCCCAACCACCGCGAGTGGCACCCGGCCGAAACCGCCACGCTGTCCTATGGCTATGGCCTGTCGGTGACCGCGCTGCAGCTGGTGCACGCCTACTCGGCGATCGCCAACAACGGCAAGATCCTGCCCCTGACCATTCTCAAGACCGACGAGCCGCCGGTGGCCACCCAAGTCATGCCGGAGAATATCGCCAAGACCCTGCAGGGCATGATGCAGCAGGTGATCGAGGACCCGCGTGGCGTCTACCGTGCGCGCGTGCCGGGCTATCACGTGGCCGGCAAGTCGGGTACCGCCCGTAAAGCCACGGTCGGCTCCAAGGGTTACACCGAAAACGCCTACCGCTCGCTGTTCGCCGGCTTCGGCCCGATGAGCAACCCGCGCTACGCCGTGGTGGTGGTCATCGACGAACCGAGCAAGGCCGGTTACTTCGGTGGCCTGGTTTCCGCGCCGGTGTTCAGCAAGGTGATGTCGGGCACGCTGCGCCTGATGAACGTCACCCCTGACAACATCGTCGCCACCCCGCAACAGCAGGCCAATGCGGCGCCTGCGCCGGTTGCTGTGCCGCTGGCCAATAAAGGAGGGCGCGGCTGATGTCCATGCCCCTGAACAAACTTTTCCCCCAGGCCGGCCATGATCCGTTGATCCGTGAGCTGAGCCTGGACAGCCGCGTGGTTCGCCCCGGCGACCTGTTTCTCGCCGTGCCCGGCGCGGTGGTCGATGGCCGCGAGCACATCGTCGATGCCCTGCAACATGGCGCCGCCGCGGTGGCCTATGAGGCCGAAGGCGCCACGGTGCTGCCGTTCACCGACGTCCCGCTGATTCCGGTCAAGGGCCTGATCGCGCAGCTGTCGGACATCGCCGGGCGCTTCTACGGCGAGCCGAGCCGCATGCTCGACCTGATCGGAGTCACCGGCACCAACGGCAAGACCAGCGTCACCCAGCTGTTGGCCCAGGCCCTTGACCAGTTGGGTCGCCATTGCGGGCTGATCGGCACGCTGGGCACCGGTTTTTACGGCGCGCTGCAGAGCGGGCGCCTGACCACCCCGGACCCGGTGGCGGTGCAGGCGACCCTCAACGACCTGCGAAAGGCCGGGGCCAAGGCCGTGGCCATGGAAGTGTCGTCCCACGCCCTGCACCAGGGGCGCGTGGCGGCGCTGGCGTTCGACATTGCTGTGCTGACCAACCTGTCCCGCGACCATCTGGACTACCACGGCAGCATGCAGGCCTACGCCGAAGCCAAGGCGCAGCTGTTTGCCTGGCCGAGCGTGAAGTGCCAGGTGCTCAATCTGGACGACGCCTTTGGCCAGCAGTTGGCCCGGGATGCCGTTGGCCGGGTGATCAGCTACAGCCTGGAAGATCCGGCCGCCACGCTTCATTGCCGCGACATGCAGTTCAGTGACGCTGGCGTGCGCGCGATCCTGGTCACCGCCCAGGGCGAGCACAGCCTGGTCAGTGGCCTGCTGGGTCGCTTCAACCTGAGCAACCTGCTGGCCGTGGTCGGCGCCTTGCTCGCACTGGAATTTCCGCTGGACGACATTCTCAAGGTGTTGCCGGGCCTGCAAGGGCCGGCAGGGCGCATCCAGCGCCTGGGCGGCGGCCAGCGCCCGCTGGTGGTGGTCGACTATGCGCACACCCCGGACGCCCTGGAAAAAGTCCTGCAGACCCTGCGCCCGCATGCCCGTGGCAGGCTTGCCTGCCTGTTCGGCTGCGGCGGCGATCGTGATCGCGGCAAGCGCCCGTTGATGGCTGAAGTGGCCGAGCGTCTGGCCGATCGCGTGGTGGTCACCGATGACAACCCGCGCAGCGAAGTGCCCGAGGCGATCTTCGCTGACATTCGCCCAGGCTTCACGAATGCCGATGCCGCCCAGTTCATTGCCGGGCGTGGCGCTGCGATCGCGCAGCTGATCGCGGCTGCCGCTGCCGACGACGTGATCGTCCTGGCCGGCAAAGGGCACGAGGACTATCAAGAGATCGACGGCGTGCGCCACCCTTTCTCCGACTTGCTCGAGGCCGAGAAAGCCCTGGCTGCCTGGGAGGCCGAACATGCTTGATGCCATGACCCTCAGCCAATTGACCGGCCCGCTGAATGCGCGCTTGGTCGGTGCCGACTGCAGTTTCGACGCGGTCAGCATCGACAGCCGCGGCCTCGATGTCGGTGATCTGTTCATCGCCTTGGTCGGCCCACGCTTCGATGGCCACGATTACCTCGAACAGGTCGCGCAAAAAGGCGCGGTGGCCGCCCTGGTGCAGCGCGAAGTGCCGAATGCCCCGCTGCCGCAACTGGTGGTGGCCGACACTCGCCTGGCTCTCGGCCAGCTGGGTGCGCTGAATCGCGCCGCGTTCACTCACAAGGTTGCCGCCATCACCGGCTCCAGCGGAAAGACCACAGTCAAGGAAATGCTCGCCGCCATCCTGCGCACGGCTGGCCCGGTATTGGCCACCCGTGGCAACCTCAACAACGACCTCGGCGCACCGCTGACACTGCTGCAACTGGAGCGCGAGCACAGCGCTGCGGTGATCGAACTGGGCGCCTCGCGCGTCGGCGAAATCGCCTACACCGTCGGCTTGACCAAACCGCACGTGGTGCTGATCAACAACGCCGGCACCGCCCACGTCGGCGAATTCGGTGGGCCGGACAAGATCGTCGAAGCCAAGGGCGAGATCCTCGAGGGCCTGCAGCCTGGCGGCACCGCCGTGCTCAACCTCGACGACAAGGCGTTCGCCCGCTGGAAGGCGCGCGCCGGCCGCCACGCGCTGCTGACCTTCGCCCTGAGCGATGAGCGCGCCGACTTCCACGCCAGCGAGCTGACCCTCGATGCCCGTGGTTGCCCGGGTTTCACCTTGCACGGGCCGGACGGTTCGGCACCGGTGCAGCTCAACCTGCTCGGTGTGCACAACGTGCGCAACGCCCTGGCCGCTGCCGCTTGCGCCAAGGCCATGGGCATCTCGCTGGCCGGTATTGCCGCCGGCCTGGACAGCGTCAAGCCGGTCAAGGGCCGCACCGTTGCGCAGCTGGCCGGCAGCGGCGTGCGGGTGATCGACGACAGCTACAACGCCAACCCGACCTCGGTGTGCGCCGCCATTGACATCCTCGCGGCCTTCGGCGGCCGCACCGTGCTGGTGCTGGGTGACATCGGCGAACTGGGCGACTGGGCCGAGCAAGGCCATCGCGAAGTCGGCGAATACGCCGTTGGCAAGGTCTCGGCCCTGTACGCCACCGGGCCGTTGATGGCCCATGCGGTGAAGGCTTTCGGCAGTCAGGGCCGGCACTTCGCCACACAAGCAGAACTGATCGCGGCGCTGGGCGCCGAGCAGGATTCCACTACCACAATCTTGATCAAGGGTTCGCGCAGCGCTGCCATGGAACACGTCGTGGCGGCCTTGTGCGGATCTGGCGGGGAGACACATTAATGCTGCTGCTGCTGGCGGAGTATCTGCAACAGTTCTACAAAGGCTTCGCGGTCTTTCAATACCTGACCCTGCGCGGGATTTTAGGTGTGTTGACCGCGTTGTCGCTGGCCCTGTGGCTGGGCCCATGGATGATCCGCACCTTGCAGATTCGCCAGATTGGCCAGGCCGTGCGTAACGACGGCCCGGAATCGCACCTCAAGAAATCCGGCACGCCAACCATGGGTGGCGCGCTGATCCTGTCGGCGATCACCATCGCGACCCTGCTCTGGGCTGACCTGTCCAACCGTTATGTGTGGGTGGTGCTGCTGGTGACCCTGCTGTTCGGCGGCATCGGCTGGGTCGACGACTACCGCAAGGTGATCGAAAAGAACTCGCGCGGCCTGCCCAGCCGCTGGAAGTATTTCTGGCAATCGGTGTTCGGCCTCGGCGCTGCGCTGTTTCTGTACCACAGCGCGCCGTCGGCGGTGGAAACCACGCTGATCATCCCGATGCTCAAGGATGCCAGCATCCCGTTGGGCGCGTTCTTCGTGGTGCTGACCTATTTCGTCATCGTCGGTTCGAGCAACGCGGTCAACCTCACTGATGGCCTGGACGGCCTCGCCATCCTGCCGACGGTACTGGTGGGCGGTGCGCTGGGGATCTTCTGCTACCTCTCGGGCAACATCAAATTCGCCGATTACCTGCTGATCCCGTATGTGCCGGGTGCTGGTGAGCTGATCGTGTTCTGCGGCGCGCTGATCGGCGCGGGCCTGGGCTTTCTGTGGTTCAACACCTATCCCGCCCAGGTGTTCATGGGCGACGTCGGCGCGCTGGCGCTGGGCGCTGCCCTGGGCACCATTGCGGTGATCGTGCGACAGGAAATCGTCCTGTTCATCATGGGCGGCATCTTCGTGGTGGAGACCCTGTCGGTGGTCATCCAGGTCGCGTCCTTCAAGCTCACCGGGCGCCGCGTGTTTCGCATGGCGCCGATTCACCACCACTTTGAACTCAAAGGCTGGCCCGAGCCGCGGGTGATCGTGCGTTTCTGGATCATCACCGTGATTCTGGTGCTGGTCGGCCTTGCCACGCTGAAACTGAGGTAGAACGAGTGTCTCTTATTGCTTCTGACCACTTCCGCATCGTTGTCGGCCTCGGCAAGAGCGGTATGTCCCTGGTGCGCTTCCTGGCGCGCCGGGGCGTGGCTTTTGCTGTGGCTGACACTCGGCCCAACCCGCCGGAACTGGCGGCGTTGCAGCGCGACTATCCGCAGGTGGAAGTGCGCTGCGGCGAGCTGGACGTGGAGTTTCTCTGCCGCGCCGACGAGCTCTATGTCAGCCCGGGCCTGGCCCTGGCCACGCCTGCGCTGCAACAGGCCGCGGCACGCGGGGTGAAGATGTCCGGCGACATCGACCTGTTCGCCCGCCATGCCCAGGCGCCGATCGTGGCCATCACCGGCTCCAACGCCAAGAGCACCGTGACCACCCTGGTCGGGCAGATGGCCGCTGCGGCCGGCAAGCGCGTCGCCGTGGGCGGCAACCTCGGCGAGCCGGCGTTGGACCTGCTGGCCGATGACGTCGAGCTGTACGTGGTGGAGCTGTCCAGCTTCCAGCTGGAAACCACCGATCAACTCAACGCCGAAGTGGCCACGGTGCTCAACGTCAGCGAAGACCACATGGACCGCTACAGCGGCCTGCCGGCCTATCACCTGGCCAAGCACCGGATCTTCCGTGGCGCGCGCCAGGTGGTGTGGAATCGCCAGGATGCGCTGAGCCGTCCGCTGTGGGGCGAGGGCTTGCCGTTCTTCACCTTTGGCCTGAACAAGCCTGACTTCAAGGGCTTCGGCCTGATCGAGGAAAACGGCGAAAAATACCTGGCGTTCGAGTTCGAGAAACTCCTGTCGGTGCGCGAACTGAAAATCCGTGGTGGCCACAATCAGGCCAACGCGCTTGCGGCCCTGGCCCTCGGCCACGCGGTCGGCTTGCCGTTCACGCCCATGCTCGAGACGCTGCGCCAGTTCGCCGGCCTCGAGCACCGCTGCCAGTGGCTGCGCGAGCGTGACGGCGTGAGCTGGTACGACGACTCCAAGGCCACCAATGTGGGCGCGGCGCTGGCCGCCATCGAGGGGCTGGGCGCTGACATCGACGGCAAACTGCTGCTGATCGCCGGCGGCGACGGCAAGGGTGCTGACTTCAGTGGCTTGCGCGGCGCCGTGGCGGCCCACTGCCGGGCGCTGATCCTGCTGGGCCGCGACGCCGACCTGATCGCCGGCGCGGTGGGTGACAGCGTGCCTACGCTACGAGTTGCCAGCCTTGACGAAGCGGTGGCCAGAGGCGCCGAACTGGCCCAGCCAGGCGATGCCGTGCTGCTGTCGCCGGCCTGCGCGAGTTTCGACATGTTCAAGAATTATGAAGAGCGTGGGCGCCTGTTCGCCCAGGCCGTGGAGGCCTTGTCATGATCCTTGGCGTGATCAAGCCTTACCCGTCACCGCTGATCAGCGGGCGCGGCATCGATGTCGACTTCCCCATGCTCGCCGGCTGCCTGGCGCTGCTCGGCCTGGGCCTGGTAATGATCACTTCGGCGTCTTCGGAAGTGGCTGCCGCGCAGTCCGGCAACCCGCTGTACATGATGATCCGCCACCTGATCTACCTGGTGCTCGGCCTGGGCGCCTGTGGCGTCACCCTGATGATCCCGGTGGCCACCTGGCAGCGCCTTGGCTGGTGGATGCTGATGGGCGCCTTCGGCCTGCTGGTGGCGGTGCTGTTGCCGGGTATCGGCCGCGAAGTGAACGGTTCGATGCGCTGGATCGGCTTCAGCTTCTTCAACGTGCAGCCGTCGGAAATCGCCAAGGTGTTCGTGGTGATCTTCCTGGCCGGCTACCTGATCCGCCGGCAGACCGAGGTTCGCGAAACCTGGATGGGCTTCTTCAAGCCCTTCGTGGTGTTGCTGCCCATGGCCTTCCTGCTGCTGATGGAGCCGGACTTCGGCGCCACCGTGGTCATGATGGGGGCCGCGGCGGCCATGCTGTTCCTTGGCGGCGTCGGCCTGTTCCGCTTCGGCCTGATGGTGCTGCTGGCGGTGGGTGCGGTGTTCCTGCTGGTGCAGGCGCAGCCTTACCGCATGGCGCGTCTGATTACCTTTACCGACCCCTGGGCCGATCAGTTCGGCTCCGGCTACCAGCTGACCCAGGCCTTGATCGCTTTTGGCCGCGGCCAGTGGCTGGGTGTGGGGCTGGGCAACAGCGTACAGAAGCAGTTCTACCTGCCCGAAGCGCACACCGACTTCGTGTTCTCGGTGCTCGCCGAAGAGCTGGGCGTGGTCGGCTCGCTGTGCACCGTGGCCCTGTTCATGTTCGTCTGTATCCGCGGCTTGTACATCGGCCTGTGGGCCGAGCGCGCCAAGCAGTTCTTCGCCGCCTACGTGGCCTACGGGCTGTCGTTCCTCTGGATCGGCCAGTTCCTGATCAACATTGGCGTGAACGTCGGCCTGCTGCCGACCAAAGGCCTGACCCTGCCGTTTCTCAGCTACGGCGGCAGTTCGCTGGTGATCTGCTGCGCCTGCCTGGGCCTGCTGCTGCGCATCGAGTGGGAAAGCCGCGCGGCGCTGGGCAGCGAAGAAGCCGACTTCAAGGAAAGCGACTTCGCCGAGGAGGTGCCGCGTGGCCGGTAACGTCCTGATCATGGCCGGCGGCACCGGGGGCCATGTGTTCCCGGCCCTGGCCTGCGCCCGCGAATTCCAGGCGCGCGGCTTTGCCGTGCACTGGCTGGGTACGCCGCGCGGCATCGAGAACGAGCTGGTACCGGCAGCGGGCCTGCCGTTGCACCTGATCCAGGTCAGCGGCGTGCGCGGCAAGAGCAAGCTGTCGCTGCTCAAGGCGCCGCTGATGATCGTCAAGGCCGTGCTGCAGGCGCGGCGCATCATTGGCCAGCTGCAGCCGGTCTGCGTGGTCGGCTTCGGCGGCTATGTCACCGGCCCTGGCGGCCTCGCGGCACGGCTGTGCGGCGTGCCGGTGATCGTGCATGAACAGAACGCCGTGGCCGGTACCGCCAATCGGATGCTGGTGCCGTTTGCCGCGCGGGTCTGCGAAGCTTTCCCGGAAACCTTCGGCAAGTCGGCCAAGCGCCGTACCACCGGCAACCCGGTGCGCCCCGAGCTGTTTCTGGAAACCCCGCGCCAGGCCCGTGCCGGGCGCAAGCCGCGGCTGCTGGTGCTGGGTGGCAGCCTGGGCGCCGAGCCGTTGAACAAGCTGCTGCCCGCTGCGCTGGCCCAGGTCCCCGAGGCGTATCGCCCCGAGGTGTTTCACCAGGCCGGCAAGCAACACGATGAAATCACCGCCCAGCGCTACCGCGACGTGGGCATCGAGGCGCAGGTCGCGCCTTTCATCAAGGACATGGCCCAGGCCTATGGCTGGGCCGACCTGGTGGTCTGCCGCGCGGGCGCCCTGACCGTCAGCGAGCTGGCTGCTGCCGGCCTGCCGTCGCTGCTGGTGCCGTTGCCCCATGCGATCGACGACCACCAGACCCATAACGCCGATTATCTGGCTCGCGAAGGCGCTGCCTTCCTGATGCCACAAGCGACAACGGGCGCCGTGCAACTGGCCGAGCGCCTGAAAGAGGTTTTGATGCAACCCGAAAAACTCGACAGCATGGCGCGCACCGCACGCCGCCTTGCCAAGCCCGACGCTACCCGTACCGTGGTCGAAGTCTGCCTGGAGGTGGCCCATGGTTGAAAGCCAACGCGCCATGCCCCAGCCGGAAATGCGCCGCATACGTCACATTCACTTCGTCGGTATCGGCGGCGTGGGCATGTGCGGCATCGCTGAAGTACTGCTCAACCTGGGTTACCAGGTGTCCGGCTCCGACCTCAAGGCCTCGGCCGTAACCGAGCGCCTGCAAAGCTTCGGTGCGGAAATCTTCATCGGCCATCGTGCCGAGAATGCCGCGCGCGCCGACGTGCTGGTGGTCTCCAGCGCGGTCAATACCTCCAACCCGGAAGTGGCCACTGCGCTGGAGCGCCGCATCCCCGTGGTGCCTCGCGCCGAGATGCTCGCCGAGCTGATGCGCTATCGCCACGGCATCGCCGTCGCCGGCACCCACGGCAAGACCACCACCACCAGCCTGATCGCCTCGGTGTTCGCGGCCGGTGGCCTGGACCCGACCTTCGTCATCGGCGGCCGGCTGAATGCGGCCGGCACCAATGCCCAGCTCGGCACCAGCCGCTACCTGATCGCCGAAGCCGACGAAAGCGACGCCAGCTTCCTGCACCTGCAGCCGCTGGTAGCCGTGGTCACCAACATCGACGCCGATCACATGGCGACCTACGAAGGCGACTTCAACAAACTGAAGAAGACCTTCGTCGAGTTCCTCCACAACCTGCCGTTCTACGGCCTGGCCGTGGTTTGCCTGGACGACCCGGTGGTGCGCGAGATTCTCCCGCAGATCGCCCGCCCGACCCTGACCTACGGGGTCAGCGAGCAGGCCGACGTGCGCGCCATCAATATTCGCCAGCAGGGCATGCGCACCTATTTCACCGTGCTGCGGCGCGACCGCGAGCCGCTTGACGTGTCGGTCAACATGCCCGGCAACCATAACGTGCTCAACGCCTTGGCGACCATCGCCATCGCCACCGACGAAGGCATCAGCGACGAAGGCATCGTCCAGGGGCTCTCGGGCTTCCAGGGTGTGGGCCGGCGCTTCCAGGTCTACGGCGAACTGCCGGTAGAGAATGGCAGCGTGATGCTGGTCGACGACTACGGCCACCACCCCACCGAAGTGGCGGCGGTGATCAAGGCGGTACGTGGTGGCTGGCCGGAGCGCCGACTGGTGATGGTCTACCAGCCGCACCGCTTTACCCGCACCCGCGACCTGTACGACGACTTCGTCCAGGTGCTGGCCGACGCCAATGTGCTGCTGCTGATGGAAGTCTACCCGGCCGGTGAAGAGCCGATTCCCGGGGCCGACAGCCGCCAGCTGGCGCGCAGCATCCGCCAGCGCGGCCAGGTCGACCCGATCTACATCGAGCGTGGCGTCGAACTCGCACCACTGGTCAAGCCGCTGCTGCGCGCCGGTGACATTCTGCTGTGCCAGGGCGCCGGGGATATCGGCGGGCTGGCTCCACAATTGTTGAAAAGTCCGTTATTCGCCGGCGCTGTGGCAGCCGCAGGGAAGTTGAAATGAGCGTAAGCACCCCACACTCCGACAGCGGCTACGCCCAGCTGTTTTCGACCGTCGCGCCCGAGGATTTCGGCCGCGTCGCGGTGCTGTACGGCGGCAAGAGCGCCGAGCGCGAAGTGTCGCTGAAGTCCGGCCAGGCCTGCCTGCACGCCTTGCGCGACGCCGGGGTCAACGCCTTTGGTATCGACGTGGGCGACGACCTGCTGGAATTGCTGCGCACCGAAAAGTTCGACCGCGCCTTTATCGTCCTGCACGGCCGCGGCGGTGAAGACGGCAGCATGCAGGGCCTGCTCGAATGCATGGGCATCCCCTATACCGGCAGCGGCATCCTCGCGTCGGCGCTGGCCATGGACAAACTGCGCACCAAGCAGGTGTGGCAGAGCCTGGGCATTGCCACCCCGGCGCACGCTGTGCTGGCCAGCGAAGCCGACTGTATTTACGCGAGCACGGAACTGGGCTTCCCTTTGATCGTCAAACCGGCCCATGAAGGTTCAAGTATCGGCATGGCCAAGGTGAGCAGCGTTGAAGAGCTGATTGTCGCCTGGCAGGCCGCCAGCAGTTACGACTCGCAAGTTCTGGTCGAGCAATGGATTCAAGGTCCGGAGTTCACCGTGGCGACCCTGCGTGGCCAGATGTTGCCGGCCATCGCCCTGGGCACCCCGCACACGTTCTACGACTACGACGCCAAGTACATCGCCAACGACACCCAATACCGCATCCCCTGTGGCCTGGACGCTGCCCGCGAACGCGAGCTGATCGACCTGTGCGCCCGTGCCTGCGAGGCCATCGGCATCGCCGGTTGGGGCCGCGTGGATGTCATGCAGGACGAGCAGGGCCGTTTCTGGCTGCTCGAAGTCAATACGGCCCCAGGCATGACCGACCACAGCCTGGTCCCCATGGCGGCAGCGGCGGCCGGCCTGGACTTCCAGCAGTTGGTGCTGGCGATCCTGGCCGACAGTCTTGAGGCGCGAGGTTAAGACCATGCAAGGCGCATCGATTCGTCATCAGTCCGCACCCGCCATCGGCCGCAACAAGCCGGTGCCGCGTGGTGCCAGCCGTATGGTGGAAAAGGAACCGCTGCGCCTGCCGCGGGCCAATTTCGGCTTCCTGCGCAAATTGATGTGGCCGGTGCTGCTGGTGGTGCTGGGCCTGGGTACCTACGAAGGGGCCCAGCGCCTGATGCCCTATGCCGACCGTCCGATCGCCCACGTGGCCATCCAGGGCGACCTCAGCTACATCAGCCAGCAGGCGGTGCAGCAGCGGATCGCGCCTTACCTCAATTCCAGTTTCTTCACCATCGACCTGACCACCATGCGCTCGGATCTCGAGACCATGCCGTGGATCGCCCACGCCGAGGTACGCCGGGTGTGGCCCGACCAGGTGGTGATCCGTCTCGAAGAGCAATTGCCGGTGGCCCGCTGGGGGGACTCGGCCTTGCTCAACAACCAGGGCGAGGCGTTCGCGCCGCGCGAACTGGCTAATTACGATCATCTGCCGCAGTTGTTTGGCCCCCAGCGGGCCCAACAGCAGGTGATGCAGCAATACCAGGTGCTCAGTCAGATGTTGCGGCCCCTGGGTTTCTCCGTTGCGCGGCTGGAATTGCGCGAACGTGGCAGCTGGTTCCTGACCACCGGTGCCAGCAATGCCGGCCCCGGTATCGAACTGTTGTTGGGTCGGGACGACCTGCTGCCGAAGATGCGCCGCTTTATCGCCATCTATGACAAGACCTTGAAAGACCAGATTACCAATATCGCGCGGGTCGATCTGCGCTACGCCAACGGCCTGGCCGTAGGCTGGCGCGATCCCCAGGCGGCGGCCCCGGAAAAACCGGCCGTCGCGAAGAATTAAGAAGAGGCAGGACCCCATGGCAAACGTGCAAAGCGGCAAAATGATCGTCGGTCTGGATATCGGCACCTCCAAGGTGGTGGCGCTGGTAGGCGAAGTCGCGGCCGACGGCACGCTGGACATCGTCGGCATCGGTACCCACCCCTCGCGCGGCCTGAAGAAGGGCGTGGTGGTGAACATCGAGTCGACCGTGCAATCCATTCAGCGCGCCGTGGAAGAGGCGCAACTGATGGCCGGCTGCCGCATTCACTCGGCGTTCGTCGGCGTGGCCGGCAATCACATCCGCAGCCTGAACTCCCACGGCATCGTCGCCATCCGCGACCGTGAAGTGAGCATGGCCGACCTTGAGCGCGTCCTCGACGCCGCCCAGGCCGTAGCCATCCCGGCCGACCAGCGCGTGCTGCACACGCTGCCTCAGGATTACGTGATCGACAACCAGGAAGGCGTGCGCGAGCCGCTGGGCATGTCCGGCGTGCGCCTGGAGGCCAAGGTCCACGTGGTCACCTGCGCGGTGAACGCGGCGCAGAACATCGAGAAGTGCGTGCGTCGCTGCGGCCTGGAAATCGACGACATCATCCTCGAGCAGCTGGCGTCGGCCTATTCGGTGCTCACCGATGACGAGAAAGAGCTGGGCGTGTGCCTGGTGGATATCGGCGGCGGTACCACCGACATCGCCATCTTCACCGAAGGCGCCATCCGCCACACGGCGGTGATCCCGATCGCCGGCGACCAGGTCACCAACGATATCGCCATGGCCTTGCGCACGCCGACGCAGTACGCCGAAGAAATCAAGATCCGCTACGCCTGTGCGCTGGCCAAGCTGGCCGGCGCCGGCGAGACCATCAAGGTGCCGAGCGTCGGCGACCGTCCACCGCGCGAGCTGTCCCGCCAGGCCTTGGCCGAGGTGGTGGAGCCGCGTTATGACGAGTTGTTCACGCTGATTCAGGCAGAGTTGCGTCGTAGCGGTTACGAAGACCTGATTCCGGCCGGCATCGTGCTGACCGGAGGTACGGCAAAAATGGAAGGCGCGGTCGAGCTGGCCGAGGAAATTTTCCATATGCCGGTACGCCTTGGCGTGCCGCATACGGTCCGCGGTCTGTCCGACGTGGTGCGCAACCCGATCTATTCGACCGGCGTGGGGCTTCTGATGTACGGCCTGCAGAAGCAGTCCGATGGCCTCTCCCTGAGCGGTATCAGCCATAACAGCAACAGTGGCGGTGGCTACGGTGGCGGTTATGGCGACGAACCCAAGGCTCCCGTGCTGGAGCGCCTGAAACGTTGGGTTCAAGGCAACTTTTAAGCCTTCGGGCAAAAAGCTTCACGATTTACCACAGCTTCAGCCGTTTTGATCAGCTTCAGACAGTTTCATCAGCAGTAGCGGTAGGCGCATAAAACTAGAGAATGAAAGGAGAGGGAACATGTTCGAACTCGTAGACAACATCCCGCAAAGCCCGGTCATCAAAGTGATCGGTGTCGGCGGTGGCGGCGGCAACGCGGTCAACCACATGGTCAAGAGCAACATCGAAGGCGTCGAGTTCATCTGCGCCAACACCGATGCTCAAGCCCTGAAGAACATTGGTGCGCGCACCATTCTGCAGTTGGGTACGGGTGTCACCAAGGGGCTGGGCGCTGGCGCCAACCCTGAAGTCGGCCGTCAGGCCGCCATGGAAGACCGCGAGCGCATCGCCGAAGTGCTGCAAGGCACCAACATGGTCTTCATCACCACGGGCATGGGCGGCGGTACCGGTACCGGTGCAGCGCCGATCATCGCCGAAGTGGCCAAGGAAATGGGCATCCTCACCGTTGCGGTGGTGACCCGTCCGTTCCCGTTCGAAGGCCGCAAGCGCATGCAGATCGCCGACGAAGGCATTCGCATGCTGTCCGAAAGCGTCGACTCGTTGATCACCATCCCCAACGAGAAGCTGCTGACCATCCTGGGCAAGGACGCCAGCCTGCTGTCGGCTTTCGCCAAGGCCGACGACGTGCTGGCCGGTGCCGTTCGCGGTATCTCGGACATCATCAAGCGTCCGGGCATGATCAACGTCGACTTCGCCGACGTGCGCACCGTGATGAGCGAAATGGGCATGGCCATGATGGGTACCGGCTGCGCCAGCGGTCCGAATCGTGCCCGCGAAGCGACCGAGGCGGCGATTCGCAACCCGCTGCTCGAAGACGTCAACCTGCAGGGCGCCCGTGGCATCCTGGTGAACATCACCGCCGGTCCCGACCTGTCCCTGGGCGAGTACTCCGACGTGGGTAGCATCATCGAGGCGTTCGCCTCCGACCACGCGATGGTCAAGGTCGGCACCGTGATCGATCCGGACATGCGCGACGAGCTGCATGTAACTGTCGTTGCCACCGGTCTGGGTGCGAAAATCGAGAAGCCGGTGGTCAAGGTCATCGACAACACTCTGCAAAGCCCATCCCAGCAGTCGGCCGCCGCTCAGCAGCAGCCCGCTCGCCAGGAGCCCGCTTCGCCGAACTACCGCGATCTGGACCGTCCGACCGTGATGCGCAACCAGGCTCACGCCGGTGCTTCCGCCGCCCAGAAGATGAATCCGCACGATGACCTGGACTACCTGGACATCCCGGCATTTCTGCGTCGTCAGGCTGATTGATGGAATTTATCAGGGTCATGAGGGTGATTGGTGTTCAGCAAAGGCGCGGTCTGCTATCATCGCCAGCCTTTGTTGATACCAGTTCGCAATTTGCGCTGAAGCGGCCAATGCCATGATTAAACAACGCACCCTCAAGAATATTATCCGTGCTACCGGCGTCGGGCTGCACTCCGGGGAAAAGGTTTACCTGACCCTCAAGCCTGCGCCGGTGGATACCGGTATCGTGTTCTGCCGCGTCGACCTCGACCCGGTCGTGCAGATTGCTGCACGCGCCGAAAACGTCGGCGCCACCACGATGTCCACCACGCTGATCAATGGCGACACCAAGGTGGATACGGTAGAGCACCTGCTCTCGGCCATGGCTGGCCTGGGAATCGATAACGCCTACGTCGAACTCTCAGCGTCCGAAGTGCCGATCATGGATGGTAGTGCCGGGCCCTTTGTATTCCTGATTCAGTCGGCCGGCCTGGAAGAACAGGACGCTGCCAAGAAATTCATCCGCATCCTGCGTGAAGTCACCGTGACCGAGGGCGACAAGCGCGCCACGTTCGTGCCTTTCGAAGGGTTCAAGGTCAGTTTCGAGATAGATTTCGATCACCCGGTTTTCAAGGATCGCACGCAGACTGCGAGCGTCGACTTTTCCAGCACATCGTTTGTGAAGGAAGTCAGCCGCGCCCGTACCTTCGGTTTCATGAGCGACCTGGAATACCTGCGCAAGCACAACCGTGCATTGGGCGGTAGCGTGGACAACGCGATCGTCGTTGGCGTGGATGGCGTGGTCAACGAAGACGGCCTGCGGTACGAGGACGAGTTCGTCAAACACAAGATACTCGACGCCATTGGTGATCTTTACCAACTCGGCAACAGCCTGATCGGCGAGTTCCGCGGCTACAAGTCGGGGCACGGGCTGAACAACCAGCTGTTGCGCAAGTTGCTGTCCGAGAAGGATGCGTGGGAAGTGGTTACGTTTGAGGATGCCAGTCTGGCGCCGATTTCGTATATGCGTCCGGTAGCCGCCGGTTAAGCAGTAAAGCTTTCCTTCTCTAGTTTTGGTTTGATTGAGGCTGCCCCTTGCGGGGCGGCCTTTTTTCATTGAGTGTCCAAAGCCCGACACCCCGACCCTGCTTGAGATCTGCTTGAGATCTGCTTGAGATCTGCTTGAGATCTGCTTTGCTGTAGATGTGGCTTTGGCTTTGGCTTTGGCTTTGGCTTTGGCTTTGGCTTTGGCTTTGGCTTTGGCTTTGGCTTTGGCTTTGGCTTTGGCTTTTGATCTTGATCTTGATCTTGATCTTGATCTTGATCTGCCGCGACTTCAGCAGGCCGACTGAAGCAGCGCGGGAGTGGTGGCGCGAGGCAGGAGCCGAGCGAGCGCCGCGCGGCCAGGGACGGCCGCTCGGCGCGTACGCCACGGAGCGATGCGTAAGGAGGGAACCCGTAACGTAGCGTAGCGAAGTGCAGGGCCAATGAACGGAGCGGAGGCCTTTTGCTTACTTTTGGGCCTTTCCAAAAGTGAGTCGCCGTAAGGGCGAAAAGGTGATTTCGCACCATCCTAGCAAATGGATTAGCTTAAAAATCACAGGGTCGCTACTGCGATATTGGAGCTTATCCAGCATCTCCAACGCGCCTCAAGGCCCCTTTCGCTCTTACAGCGAGTCACTTTTGGAAAGGCCCAAAAGTAACCAAAAGGCCTCCGCTCCATTCATTGGCCCTACGCTTCGCTCCGGGTTCCCTCACTCCACATCGCTCCGTGGCGTACGCGCCGAGCGGCCGTCCCTGGCCGCGCGGCGCTCGCTCGGCTCCTGCCTCGCGCCACCACTCCCGCGCTGTTCCGTTCGGCCTGCTGAAGTCGCGGTAGATCAAGATCAAAAGCCAGATCAAGATCAAAAGCCAGATCAAGATCAAAATCTGGAGCAGAGCAGAGCAGAGCAGAGCAGAGCAGAGCAGAGCAGAGCAGAGCAGAGCAGAGCAGGGCAGCAGCGACTGTTCGCAAGGTCCGGCAAAGCTACGCGGGCTTGCTTTTCCCATGCGCCGCCAGGCGCTCCAGCGCAGCTCTCAACCCAGGGTCACTGATCCCCTGCGCAGTCGCCTGAATATTGTCCGCCGACCCCACCGACAAATCGATCGCTCGCGTCACCGGCGCAGCCGGAGTATTCGGCGGTTGCACCTTGAACAGAATCCGCGTCAGCGAGGCAAACGCCTCCAGCGCCTGCAAATCACGCTGCAGGCGTTTTTGCTGATAACGCAGGCGGGTCGCCCAATGCCCATCGGTGACGATCAGCAGCAGGCTGCCCTCGCGCCACGAGGCGACGTGGCAATGCGGCCGGGCAGCCGGTTGCAGCTGGCTTTCCAGCAGTCGCTGCAGCTGCGCCAGGCGCTGGGCCTGGCTGAACAATGCTTTCAATGGCTTGGCTTCGCGCAGCAGGACGGCGGGCGCCTGGGCGGGAAGAGGGCGATAGGCCATGAGCAAGATACCGGTGGTTACAGAACAGCCATCCTAACAGATCAGCCTGGGCCGCCGAACCACCCGCCCGGACAGCCGGTGCGCAAAGGCCTTTTGCAGGGCGTCAGGGCGCCCCCGGGGCGGGAACTTCTGCGGCGTGCGGGTTGAAGTTGGCGAAAAAGCCCTTATTGTGAAAAAGCCCCGTTACAGCGCTGTGCCAGCATCGTGGAATAACGCCACTTTCCTCACCATCGTTTCCGGGTAGAATGCTCGTTCGCATGCGGCCATAAGGGCTGCACGGGCGACTCACGGGGCCGCCCTCCATCCCTACGTGTGGAAGATCCTGCCGATATGTTTGCGCCTTTGTTAAAAAAACTTTTTGGAAGCAAGAACGAGCGTGAAGTCAAACGCATGCTCAAGACGGTACAGATCGTCAATGCCTTCGAAGAGCAAATGGTGGCCCTCTCGGACGAGCAGCTGCGCGCCAAGACCGCAGAGTTCAAGGCCCGCCTGGCAAAGGGCGAGACCCTCGACAAACTCCTGCCCGAAGCCTTTGCCGTGTGCCGCGAGGCCGGCAAGCGGGTCATGGGCATGCGCCACTTCGACGTCCAGTTGATCGGCGGCATGACCCTGCACGAAGGCATGATCGCCGAGATGCGCACCGGTGAGGGCAAGACCCTGGTCGCCACGCTCGGCGTGTACCTCAATGCGCTGTCCGGCAAGGGCGTACACGTGGTCACGGTCAACGACTACCTGGCCCGCCGCGACGCCAACTGGATGCGTCCGCTGTATGAGTTCCTCGGCCTCTCCGTGGGCGTGGTCACCCCGTTCGCGCCGCCTGAAGAGAAGCGCGCCGCCTACGCCGCCGACATCACCTACGGCACCAACAACGAATTCGGCTTCGACTACCTGCGCGACAACATGGCGTTCAGCGTCGAAGAGAAATTCCAGCGCGAGCTGAATTTCGCCGTGATCGACGAAGTCGACTCCATCCTCATCGACGAAGCCCGTACCCCGCTGATCATCTCCGGTCAGGCTGAGGACAGCTCCAAGCTGTACACCGAGATCAACCGCCTGATCCCGCAGCTGCAGCAGCACATCGAAGAAGTCGAAGGCGTGGTCACCAAAGAGGGCCACTTCACCATCGACGAGAAGACCCGCCAGGTCGAGCTCAACGAGGCCGGTCACCAGTACATCGAAGAGATGCTTACCCGCGTCGGCCTGCTGGCCGAGGGCGAGAGCCTGTATTCGGCGCACAACCTGGGCCTGCTGACCCACGTCTACGCCGGCCTGCGCGCGCACAAGCTGTTCCATCGCAACGTCGAGTACATCGTCCAGGACGGCAACATCCTGCTGGTCGACGAACACACCGGCCGCACCATGCCGGGCCGTCGCCTGTCCGAGGGCCTGCACCAGGCCATCGAAGCCAAGGAAAACCTCAACATCCAGGCCGAAAGCCAGACCCTGGCGTCGACCACCTTCCAGAACTACTTCCGCCTGTACAACAAGCTGTCCGGCATGACCGGTACCGCCGACACCGAGGCGTTCGAGTTCCACCAGATCTACAACCTGTCGGTCATGGTCATTCCGCCGAACAAGCCGCTGGCGCGCAAGGACCACAACGACCTGGTGTACCTGACCGCCGACGAGAAGTACGCGGCCATCGTCACCGACATCAAAGAGAGCATGGCCAAGGGCCGGCCGGTACTGGTCGGCACCGCGACCATCGAAACCTCCGAGCACATGTCCAACCTGCTCAACCAGGAAGGCATCGAGCACAAGGTGCTCAACGCCAAGTTCCACGAGAAGGAAGCCGAGATCATCGCCCAGGCCGGTCGCCCCGGCGCGCTGACCATCGCCACCAACATGGCCGGTCGCGGTACCGACATCCTGCTGGGCGGCAACTGGGAGGTCGAAGTGGCCTCGCTGGAAAACCCCACCGACGAACAGATCGCGCAGATCAAGGCCGACTGGCAGAAGCGTCACCAGCAAGTGCTGGAATCAGGTGGCCTGCACGTGATCGCCTCCGAGCGCCACGAATCGCGGCGCATCGACAACCAGCTGCGTGGCCGTGCCGGTCGCCAGGGTGATGCCGGCTCCAGCCGCTTCTACCTGTCGCTGGAAGACAGCCTGATGCGCATCTTCGCCTCCGACCGCGTGAAGAACTTCATGAAGGCGCTGGGCATGCAGTCCGGCGAGGCCATCGAGCACCGCATGGTGACCAACGCCATCGAGAAGGCCCAGCGCAAGGTCGAAGGCCGCAACTTCGACATCCGCAAGCAGTTGCTCGAATTCGACGACGTGGCCAACGAGCAGCGCAAGGTCATCTACCACATGCGCAACAGCCTGCTGGCGGCGCAGAACATCGGCGACACCATCGCCGACTTCCGCCAGGAAGTGCTGGATGCCACCGTCAGCGCGCACATCCCGCCACAGTCGCTGCCCGAGCAGTGGGACGTGGCCGGCCTCGAGGCCGCGCTGCTCAACGATTTCGGGGTAAAACTGCCGATCCAGCAGTGGCTCGACGACGACGAAAAACTCTACGAAGAGACCCTGCGCGAGAAGCTGCTGGCCGAGTTGCTGGCGGCCTACAACGAGAAGGAAGAACAGGCCAGCACCGAGGCCCTGCGTACCTTCGAGAAGCAGATCCTGCTGCGCGTGCTCGACGACTTGTGGAAAGACCACCTGTCGACCATGGATCACCTGCGTCACGGCATTCACCTGCGTGGCTACGCGCAGAAGAACCCCAAGCAGGAATACAAGCGCGAATCCTTCACCCTGTTCCAGGAGCTGTTGGATTCCATCAAGCGCGACACCATCCGCGTGCTGTCCCACGTCCAGGTACGCCGCGAAGACCCGGTCGAGGAAGAGGCGCGCCTGCGCCAGGAAGCCGAAGACCTGGCCGCCCGCATGCAGTTCGAGCACCCCTCGGCGCCATCGTTGGAAGTCGCCGACGCGGCTGAAGAGGGTGGCGACGTCGCCCTGGCCATGGCCACCGCAGCCACGCCGGTGCGCAACGACCAGAAACTGGGTCGCAACGAGCCCTGCTGGTGTGGTTCGGGCAAGAAATTCAAGCATTGCCACGGCCAGATCGACTGATCGGCAGGTGATGCAGTAACACCTTGCGCCGCGACGGCTTCGGTTTGTCGCGGCGTTTTTCCATTCAACGTCTTTGTCTTTTTCCAGGAGCGCTCCCATGGCTGTCGGTCTCGGTCCCTTGCCCACCCTGCACCCTGTCGCAGGTTTTGAACTCGGCATCTCCAGTGCCGGCATCAAGCGCCCGGGGCGCAAGGACGTGGTAGTGATGCGCTGCGTCGAAGGTTCGCGGGTAGCGGGTGTATTCACCCTCAATGCGTTCTGTGCGGCGCCGGTGATCCTCTCCAAGCAGCGCGTGGCGGGCGACGTGCGTTACCTGCTGACCAACACCGGCAACGCCAACGCCGGCACCGGCGAACCAGGCCTGGCCGCCGCAGCGCGCACCTGTGCGGCGCTGGCGAGCCTGACCGGGGTGCCGGCCGAAGCAGTGCTGCCGTTTTCCACCGGGGTGATCGGCGAGCCCCTGCCGGTCGAGAAGATCGAAGGCGCGCTGCAGGCCGCCCTCGATGACCTGTCGCCCGACAACTGGGCCGCAGCGGCCACTGGCATCATGACCACCGACACTTTGCCCAAAGGCGCCAGCCGGCAGTTCCAGCACGATGGCGTGACCGTGACGGTGACCGGCATCAGCAAGGGCGCCGGGATGATCCGCCCGAACATGGCGACCATGCTCGGCTACATCGCCACCGACGCCAAGGTGGCGCCAGCGGTGCTTCAGGATCTGCTGCGCGACGGCGCCAACAAGTCGTTCAACCGCATCACCATCGACGGCGACACCTCGACCAACGACTGCTGCATGCTGATCGCCACCGGTCAGGCCGCTCTGCCGGAAATCACCGAAGCGCGCGGCGAGCTGTTCGCGGCGTTGAAGCAGGCGGTGTTCGAGGTGTGCATGGAGGTGGCCCAGGCCATCGTCCGTGACGGCGAAGGCGCGACCAAGTTCGTCACCGTGCAGGTCAACGGTGGCGGCAATCATCAGGAGTGTCTGGATGTCGGCTACGCCGTGGCCCATTCGCCGCTGATCAAGACCGCGCTGTTCGCCTCGGACCCCAACTGGGGGCGCATCCTTGCCGCCGTCGGCCGGGCCGGCGTGCCGCAGCTGGACGTCAGCAGGATCGACGTCTACCTGGGCGAAGTGTGCATCGCCAGCCAGGGCGGCCGCGCTGCCAGCTACACCGAGGAGCAGGGCTCGGCGGTGATGGCCCGCGAGGAGATCAACATCCGCATCGAGCTGGGCCGGGGTGAATGCAGCGAGACCATCTGGACCACCGACCTGTCCCATGAGTACGTGAAGATCAACGCCGAGTACCGGACTTAAGCCAACCCACGGGCTCGACCCTTGCAACCAGGAGGCAGGATGAAACGTGTCCATGTAGCGGCGGCGGTGATACGCGACCGCGATCAGCGCATTCTCATCGCCAGGCGCGCCGACAGCCAGCATCAGGGCGGCCTCTGGGAATTTCCCGGTGGCAAGCTGGAGCCTGGCGAAGCGCCGCGCGCGGCCTTGGTGCGCGAGCTGCGCGAGGAGCTGGGCATCGAGGTCAAAGCTGCAAGGCCGCTGATCAAGGTGGCCCACGACTACCCGGACAAACAGGTGCTGCTGGATGTCTGGGAAGTCTTCGAGTTCGCGGGCGAGCCCCATGGGGCCGAGGGGCAGCCCTTGGCCTGGGTGTCGGCGCGCCAGCTGCCGGGCTACGAGTTTCCCGAGGCCAACCGGCCGATCGTTGCCGCCGCCAGCCTGCCCGGCGACTACCTGATCACCCCGGACGGGCTGGACAACGGCCCGCTGCTGCGCGGTATCCAGCAGGCCATCGCCGGCGGCATCAAGCTGATCCAGCTGCGCGCGCCCAACGGTTACGATCCCAAGTACCGTGACCTGGCGGTGGACGCCGTGGGGCTGTGTGCGGGCAAGGCGCAGTTGATGCTCAAGGGGCCGCTGGAGTGGCTGGGCGACTTCCCGGCAGCTGGCTGGCACCTGACCGCAGCGCAGCTGCGCAAGTATGCCAGCAAGGGCCGGCCATTCCCTCGCGAGCGCTGGCTCGCGGCGTCATGCCATGACGCCGAGGAGCTGGCCCTGGCCGAGCAGATGGGAGTGGATTTCGTCACCCTGTCGCCGGTGCAGGCCACGCTGACCCATCCAGAGGCAGCGCCACTGGGCTGGGAGACGGCAGCTGAGTTGATCGCCGGGTTCAAGCACCCGGTGTATGTGTTGGGCGGCGTCGGCCGTGCCGAACGCGAGCGGGCGTGGGAGATCGGCGCCCAAGGTGTGGCCGGGATCCGCGCGTTCTGGCCTGGGGAAGTGCCTTAGGTCACTAAAGCCCAGGGCCGATCAAACGATCGGCCCTGGGCCTCGCGAGGCCGTCAGGCCGGTTTCAACCCTGCCTCATCCCTTCTGCGCCGCCTGCCACAACACCTCGGCGACGCCTTCTCGGCGGGCGATGATTCGCGCCGCTACAAACAGCAGGTCCGACAGCCGATTGATGTACGCCAGGCTGATCTCGCCCAACGGCTCGACGGCATTGAGCTGCTGACAGCGGCGTTCTGCGGTGCGCGCCAGGGCGCGGCAGACGTGGGCCTGGGCGATCAGCGCGGAGCCACCGGGCAGGATGAAATTTTCCAGCGGGCCGAGTTCTTCGTTCCAGTGGTCGATGGCGGCTTCCAGCCGTTCGACCTCGGCAGCGGTGAGCGCCTGGTACGCCGGCATCGCCAACTCGCCTCCCAGGTCGAACAGGCGGTGCTGGCAGGGCGCCAGAATCTCGACCAGTTCCGCCATCGGCGCCTGTCCGGCCAGGCCGGCAAGCAACAGCCCGAGCTGGCTGTTGAGGCTGTCGACCTCGCCGATGGCCTCTACCCGGGGGTGGTCCTTGGGCACGCGACGGCCGTCGCCCAGGCCGGTTTCGCCCTTGTCGCCAGTGCGGGTGTAAATCTTCGACAGGCGAAAGCCCATGTTCATGTCTCCAGGTGGGTCACAGGGTAGCCAGCCACAGCGCCCACCAGCGGCAGGCGCAGGGTGAAGCAGGTGCCTTGGCCGACCGCCGACTGCACCTCCATCTGCCCCTTATGGTTGTTGGTGATGATGAAGTACGACACCGACAGGCCAAGGCCGGTGCCCTGGCCGATTTCCTTGGTGGTGAAGAACGGCTCGAAGGTGCGTTTGCGCACGTTCTCCGACATGCCGATGCCGTTGTCTTCTACCTGGATTTCTGCCCATGGCGGATTGAGCCGGGTACGCAGGGTGATGCGCCCAGGTTCACTGCCCTCGGGGCGCTGGTGAATGGCCTGGGCGGCGTTCTTCAGCAGGTTGAGCAGCACCTGCTCCAGTTCGTTGGCGGTGCCGGGCACCGGACCCAGCGCCGGGTCGAACTGGCGCACGATGGCCTGGCCCTTGAAGTCGAAGCCGATCGCCAGGTCGAAGTCGTTGCCGGCGATTTCCACTGCCTGGTCGATCAACGCCGGCAGGTCGCACGGCGCCATCTCGCGCTTGCTGCGGCGGCTGAAGCTGAGCATGTGGGTGACGATCTTGGCCGCGCGGCCTCCGGCGTGCTGGATGCCCTCGAGCAATTGCGGGATTTCCCGGCCGCTGAGGTAGCGGTTGACCGTCTGCAGGTCGATGCCGACTTCGGCGGCGTAGTCGACGTTCTTCGGAAGGTCGGCAGAGAGCCGCCGGCGAATGTTCTGCACGTTGTGCAGGATGGCGCCCAGCGGGTTGTTGATCTCGTGGGCCATGCCGGCGGCCAGGCCTCCCACCGAGAGCATCTTCTCGGACTGCACCATCATTTCTTCCAGCGACAGGCGCTGGGTGATGTCGTCGATCCGGATCACCACGCCGCGCCCGGCACCGCCCATCAACGGGTAGAACGTCAGTGCGTAGTGGCTGGCGGTGTCGTCCTTGACCCAGGTGACCCGCTCGATCTTGGCCACGGTGTGTTGCTCGACCGTGCTCTTGAGCTGCGGCAGGAATGGCTTGAGCGGCGCGAAGGCGAGGAAGATCGGCTGGTTCAGCGCCTCATCCAGCGGCGTGCCGGAAAGGGCGCTGGCTTCCTGGTTCCACTGGGTGACATACAGCTGTTCATCGAGGGCGATCAGCGCCGACGGCATGGAGTCGATGATGCTGTTGAGGTAGTTCTGGAACCCGGTGAGCTTTTTCTCGATCTTGCTGCGCACCTGCACTTCCAACTCCAGCTTGCGATTGGTGTGGCGGGTCTCCTCGGCCAGGCCCTGGGCCTGGGCATAGGCGGCGTCGGAGTCGTCACGGGCGCGCTTGAGCTGCTGCTCGCGCGCCTCGATGCGCGACAGCATGGTATTGAAGGCCTCGGCCAGGCTGCCGATTTCGTCGTGATTGCCGGGGCCGGCGCGCAGTGAGTAGTTCTCCTCGCGGGTGACCTGGCGCGACAGTTCCTCGAGCTGGTAGATGGGCTGGGTGATCAGGCGCTTGATCTGCCGGGCCACCACCAGCCACAGCAGCACGCTGAACACCAGGATGCCGAGGCTGGCGGTCAGGGTGCCGGTGTAGAAGGCGCCGGGCAATTCGCTGCTGGCCACCAGCAGCAGGTGGCCGGTGCCGCTGTCGTGCGGGTCGTGCAGCACCACCACCTGGGTGCTGCGGTATTCGTTCTCGCGCCAGTTGTCGATGCGTTCGAAGTGGTTGGGCAGCTTCAGCCGATCGCCATGCTGCAACTGCGCCAGCAACTCGCCTTTGGCGTCGTACACCGCCGCCGCGCGCAGGGGCGCATAACTGTGCAGTTCTTCCAGCAGGGCCTGGGCCTTGCTCGGCGACTGCAAGGCCTGCTGGGTCAGCGACGGGTTGTTGAGCAGCCGGCCGATGGTCTGCAGGGCCTGGGGCGCCATGCTCTCCTGGGAGATCCAGTAGGCCGCGCTGATGAAGGTCAGATTGGCCACCAGCAGCACGGTGGCCAGCAGCACCAGCAGCGCGGCCAGCAATTTTTGCCCGACGGGGAGGTTTTCCAGACGCTGGCGCAGGGGCATCACGGTATCCAATGGGGATGATGCGTTGCAGTGTACCAAAGCAATAGCCCGCCAACCGGTCGCTTCAGTCGCAAGGCAGGCCACGGGCTTGCAGGGCGCCGATCAGGCGCCGTTGCAGCTGTTGCAGGTGGGGCAGCGCCAGGCGGTGACGGGTGGCGGCGGCGCAGGCGTAGCCGAGCAGGTAGCTGATCTCTGTGCGCCGGCCCAGCGCCACGTCCTGATGCATGGAGGAGAAGTTCTGCGCCGTGGCGTGGATCACCCGCAGTACTTCGGCGTGCAGGTCGGCGGCGGCAGCAGGTTGTCCGCAGCGTTCGAGCAGTTGCGCGAGTTCGTCACACAGGCTGGCGACCTCGCAGGGGTGCTGCGCCAGCTCGCCGTTGCGACAGTCGTGCAGCACCGTCAGGGGATTGATGGCGCAGTTCAGGGCCAGCTTGCGCCACAGGCGCGAGAGGATGTCGGCGGTCCATTGCTGTGGGATGCCCGCCTGGTCCAGGTCGGCCAGCCAAGCCGGTGGGGTCGGGTCGGCCGGGTCCCCGAGCCAGGTGAAGCCATGCCCGGCGAACACCGCGTGCCAGGGCTGCGGCCGGTACGCGCCTTCGGTGCTGGAGGCATGGATGCAGCGTACCCCGGGCAGTACGGCGGCCACTTCGTCGGCGCTGCCCAGGCCGTTCTGCAGCAGGATCACCTCGGCGCCGGGGGCCAGCCGATGGGCCAGCGCGGCGACGGCCTGGCGTGCATCATAGGCCTTGCAGGCGACGATCAGGCGTTGGATCGGCGCGCCCTGGGCCGCCGTTTCGCCCGGCACTGGCGATTGCTCGGTCAACGGCGCGGCTTGCAGGGTAAGGCCGCCCGCGGCGCGGTAGGCGGCCAGCCGCTGGTCGTCACGCAGAATGAGCCGCACATCCAGCCCGGCGCGCCACAGCCGGCAGGCCCACAGCGTGCCGAGGCTGCCGGCACCGAGGACATGCCAGCTACCGGCCATCAGAGCTTGGACGGCAGGCGCTTGGCGGTGACCAGGCCGGACGTGTAGGAATAGTCGAGCAGCGCGGCGGCCTCGTCGAACAGCGACTGCGGGTCGACCGGCAGACTGCGGCTGTCCAGGCCCACCAGGCTGATGCCGGCGGCGATTTCGAGCATGCCGGCGCTGGTCATGAAGCCCTTGGTGTTGAGGCCTTCATGCAGCCTCTTGAAGCTGCTCGGCGCGCATTCCTGCAAGTCGGCCGGCAGGGTCAGGAGCACGAAATGCTGGTCGTCCAGGCGCGCGAGGATGTCCAGCGGGCGCACCATCTGTTGCAGTCGACGGGCGACCCCCTGCAGCAGTTCGTCGTAGAAGTCGCTGCCGTATTCGCGCTGCAGCGCCGCCGACTGTTGCAGGCCGATCAACAGGTAGCACAAGGCGCCGCCGCGGGCCTGGATCTGACGCAGGCTGTCGGAAAGCTTCTGGCGCAGGTAGCGGGCGTTGCCCAGGCCGGTCAGCGAGTCCACCTGGTTGCGCTGCTCCAGGCTGGCGATGTTCTGGCGCAGCAGGCGGTTTTCCTGGCGCAGCCGCTGCAGGTTGGTGGTCAGCCTATCGGCGGCGGCCACCCGCGGCAGCAGATGGTCGCGTACATGGCCTGGGTGAATCACGTCGTCGATGCCGTTGTCGGCGTTTTCATCGAGCAGGTAGGCGGCGGGGCGCTGATCGATCAGCAGGATGTAGGTATAGTGGTCGCCCATTTCATCGAGCTGGCGCACTTGTGAAGCCAGTTGCAGGCCTTCCTCGCCGCTGACCAGCAGCAGGCTGGCCGGCTGGTTCTCGAGCAGCCCCAGAGCGCCTTCCGGTTGCGCCAGACGAATGTCCTGATAGCCCGCCTGGCGCAGTTCGCCAGTGGTGATAGCGGCGCTGTCGAGATCGTCAGTCACCAGCAAAATGCTCAATATCGGGTTAGGCATGTGCAGCTCGCATGAAAAGGGATGTATGTCCTGCAGGCGCAAGCATGAAGGGCATGTCGTAATGCTGGCAACCGTTATAATGACCCGGCATTTTACCCGTCAAGCCAGGCGCGTTCCATTGGTCTGCAACACGCGCCTTTATTCAATCTGGAGAGAAACCATGCCCTCGTTCGACGTAGTGTCCGAGCTCGATAAACACGAAGTCACCAACGCGGTCGACAACGCCATCAAGGAACTGGACCGTCGCTACGACCTGAAAGGCAAGGGCTCGTTTGCCTTCAAGGAACTGACCGTGAGCCTCACCGCCGAGGCTGAGTTCCAGCTGGAGGCGATGATCGAGATCCTCAAGCTGTGCCTGGTCAAACGCAAGATCGACGTGCAGTGCCTGGAAGTCAAGGACGCCTATGCTTCCGGCAAGGAAATGAAACAGGATGCAGTGCTGCGCGAAGGCATCGACAAGGAACTGGCCAAGAAGATCGTCGCCCATATCAAGGACGCCAAGCTCAAGGTGCAGGCCGCCATCCAGGGCGAGCAGGTGCGCGTCACCGGCAAGAAGCGCGACGACCTGCAGGAGGCCATCGCGGCCCTGCGCGCCAAGGAATTCGGTATGCCGCTGCAGTTCAACAACTTCCGCGACTGAGGCCTGGCGCGGTCGGCGCCGACGGGAACCTCACCGGCCTGTCAGCGTCCGACCTGTTGAATGCACGCTGAAGACATTATGGAGAGGTACATGGATTTGAATGCAGAAGTCGATCATCTGGTGAGAGCCTCGCAAGGCTGGATACCCATGATTCTGCAGTACGGCAGCAAGCTGTTGCTGGCCCTGGTGACGCTGTTCATCGGCTGGTGGCTGATCAACAAGCTTACCGCCAACCTGCAGAAACTGTTGGCCCTGCGCCACATCGATCTGGCTTTGCAGGGCTTCATCGGCAGCCTGGGCAACATCATTCTGAAAATCCTGCTGCTGGTCAGCGTGGCCTCGATGATCGGCGTGGAAACCACCTCGTTCGTCGCCGCCATCGGCGCCGCGGGCCTGGCCATCGGCCTGGCGTTGCAGGGCAGCCTGGCGAACTTCGCCGGTGGGGTGCTGATCCTGCTGTTCCGGCCGTTTCGCATCGGCGACTGGATCGAGGCGCAAGGCGTGCAAGGCACCGTCGATGCCATCCAGATCTTCCACACCGTGCTGCGCACCGGTGACAACAAGACGGTGATCATCCCCAACGGCAACCTGTCCAATGGCATCATCACCAACACCAACCGCCAGCCGACCCGCAAGATCACCTACAACGTGGGCGTGGACTACGACGCCGACCTGAAGAAGGCCCAGGCCATCCTCATGGAACTGGCCAAGGACTCGCGCGTGCTGCCCAGCCCGGCGGCCGATTGCGTGGTGTCTGCACTGGGCGACAGCTCGATCACCCTGTCGCTGATGCTGTGGGTCAACACCCCGGACATGGGCGGGGTGACCAACATGCTCAACCTGGAAGTGCGCGACCGCCTGCGCGCCGCCGGCATCGACATCCCGTTCCCGCAACGGGTGGTGCGGGTGATGCAGGAAACGCCGGCGAAGTAGCCTGGGCCACTCGATAGGCAGCAAAAAACTCGGGGGCTTTGCCCCTCCCGCCTTGATCGTTATCAAAGGTGGGAGGGGCAAAGCCCCCGAGTCGTTCACCCGCTGCTGTCAGTCCTGAGCCTCAGCCTCAGCCTGCGCCGCCAGTCGCCGGCCTTCCTGGTGCCAGTGCAGGGCGATCAGCAACAGGGTCGGCAAGCCCAGCACCGCAGTGATCAGGAAGAAGTTGTGGTAGCCCCATTTCTCCACCATCACCCCTGAATAACCGCCGATCAGCCGCGGCAACAGCAGCATGATCGAGCTCAGCAGGGCGTATTGGGTGGCCGAGAACTTCAGGTTGGTCAGGCTCGACAGGTAGGCGACGAAGGCCGAGGTGGCCAGCCCGGAGCTGAAGTTGTCCAGCGAGATGGTGACCACCAGCATCTGCAGGTTCGGACCCATGTCGGCCAGCAGCAGGAACAGCAGGTTGGTGCCGGCCGAGGCGACGCCGCCGACGAACAGGATCGGCAGGATGCCGAAGCGTACGATCAGCAGGCCGCCGAAGCCGGCGCCCAGCAGGGTCATGATCAGGCCAAAGAGCTTGCTGACGCTGGCGATCTGGTCCTTGGTGAAGCCCTGGTCGATATAGAAAACGTTGGCCATCACGCCCATCACCGTGTCGGACATCCGGTAGGTGGCGATCAGCCCGAGCAGCAGCAGCGCCTGCCAGCGGTAGCGCACGATGAAATCGTTGACCGGGGTCAGCACCGGCGCCAGGCCGCGGCGGCCTACCGAAGACAGGCACAGCACTGTGAGCAGGGTATAGAGAATGGCGCGCAGGAAGGCGCGGTCTTCGAGCAGCAGGTCGAGCACGCTCTCGCCGTCGAACAACACGGCGGCGAAGTCGGTGTTGTACAGCTGGGTGAACATCGCCGGCACTGATATCAGCAGGATGATCAGCACCACCACCGAGATCAGTTGATGACTGAAACCATAGCGCGCTGCCGAGCGCTGGGTGCGCAGGGGCACCGGTGACTCGCGCATGACCAGAGTGGTGATCAGCGCAGGCACCATCAGCACGCCAAACACCATATAAGTATTGGCCCACGCTTTCTGCAGGTAGGCAAAGCCGGTGGAGCCGAAACCTTCGGCGAAGAACAGTGCGCCGGCCGTGGCCAGGAGGGCGGCGACCCGGTAGCCAGCCATGTAGCTGGCGGCGAGGGCAGCCTGGGTGCCGTCTTCGGCGATCTCCAGGCGGTAGGCGTCGACCGCGATGTCCTGGGTGGCAGAGGCGAATGCCACGACCACGGCAATGGCGATGAGCCAGGACAGATGCTTCTGTGGGTCGCAGAAGCTCATGCCGATCAACCCCAGCACGATCAGCGCCTGCGCCAGCACCAGCCACGAGCGCCGACGGCCCAGGCCACCGAGCACCGGCAGGCGCCATTGATCGAGCAACGGCGACCACACCCATTTGAATGCATAGGCCAGGCCGATCAGGCTGGCGTAGCCGATGGTTTCACGGGCCACACCGGCCTCGCGCAGCCACACGGAAAGGGTCGAGAACACCAGCATGTACGGCAGGCCGGCGGCAAAACCGAGCAAAAGAAGTACGAGTGTCGAAGGGCTGGCATATGCGGCGAGCGCGGCGCGCCAGGTTTTACGGGGCATGGGCTGAAATCTGCCTCAAGTTTGCGAAAACAAAGCGCGCACTCTAACCGCTGTGCTCTACCGGGCGCCAGCCATGACGGCGTATATCCACACGATTCTTCATGATCGATACAGCTTCGCAGCGCAGCCGCGCGCGTTGCTCCTCGCCGCTGACCGTGCCTGCGGCCAGACTCAGGCGCCCACCGGCGCCGACCACGCGGTGCCAGGGCAGGGTGCTGCCCTCGGGCAGCTGACCGAGTACGCGGCCCACCCAGCGCGCTGCGCGGCCCAGGCCGGCCATGTCGGCCAGTTGGCCGTAGGTCACCACCCGGCCCTCCGGCACCTGGGCCAGCACGGTGTAGAGCGCCGTGCGCCGCTCGGCTGCTGAAACATTTTGTAACTCAGGGTGGAACTCAGGCGCCATCGTCGGGTCAGTCCTTCTGGTCCGGGGTGTGCTGATCATGCCCGAAAATTCCCGAATTTGAGCACCTTTGCCTATGCTTTCCAGAACTCTGCTGTGCCTCGCCGTGTGCGGTGCTTCTTCCGCCGCGCTCGCCGATACCGTCTGGTTGAAGAACGGCGACCGCCTCACCGGGGACATTACAGTCTTCGACGGCGGCAAGTTGATGCTCCAGACCTCGTACGGCGGTTCGGTGCCGATCGACATGAAGCAGGTCAAGACCCTCGAAAGCTCCCACGAGCTGCTGGTCAAGCAAGGCAAGTACGACGAACAGAAGGCCAAGACCATCAAGGCCGCCGATGACGGCAAGATTACCCTGGAAAACGGCGAGAACAAGACAGTCGACATCGCCAGTGTCCAGCAGATCATCCGACCCAAGCCGGTCATCACCGACCTGGTGTGGAAAGGCAACATCGACGCCGCATTGGACTTCAAGCGCGCCGACACCGACACCGACGACTACAACATCGCCTTCAAGACCACGGCGCGCAGCGGTCGCTGGCGCCACACCGCCACCGGCGAATACAACCGCGAGACGCAGCAAGAGGTCACCACCACCGACAACTTCACCCTGGACTATGCGGTGGACCGCTTCATCACCGACAAGTGGTTCTGGGATGGCCGCCTGAACTACAACCGCGACCACATCGAAGACCTGCAACGCCAGCGTATCGTCGGTACCGGTCCGGGCTACCAGTTCTGGGACGACGAGCTGGGCGCTTTCTCGCTCATCGGCCTGGTCAACCGCACCGACTATGAATACCGCGACGGCTCGCTCGACAACTTCATGTCGGCCTCCGTGCGCTGGGACTACAACCGCTTCCTGATCGGCAAGACGGTGGAATTCTTCACTGAAGGCGAGCTGGGCAAGCCGCTGTCGGGCGCTGCCAATTACAGCCTGACCAGCGACGTCGGCCTGCGCTACAAAGTGACCGAGTGGGCGTCGCTGAACCTGAAGATGGAGAAGGACCAGGTCAGCGGCAGCGACAACGGCGACCTCAACACCACGCGCTATACCGCGGGTCTGGGTCTGACCTGGTAAGCGGCATCTCGGCCGAAAACTCGCGGGCTTTGCCCGCTCCCACATTGAATGCAATAGCATGTGGGAGCGGGCCAGGCCCGCGAGTTTTTTGCATGGCCGACCCTATATAAGGAGCCCAAGCGTGAGCATCCCAGCCACCACTCAAGCCCGCCACCTGCTGCTCAAGGAATACCGCGGCGTACTGTCCACCCATTCCAAGGCCATGCCTGGCTTCCCCTTCGGCTCGGTGGTGCCTTATTGCCTGAATGCCGACGGTGAGCCGCTGATTCTGATCAGCCGCATCGCCCAGCACACTCACAATCTGCAACTGGACCCCAAGTGTTCGCTGCTGGTCGGCGAGCGTGCCGCCGAGGACGTGCAGGCGGTCGGGCGCCTGACCCTGCTGGCCGAAGCGCGCAAGCTGCAAGGCCCTGCCATCGAGCAGGCCGCTGAGCGCTACTACCGCTACTTTCCCGAGTCGCGCAACTATCACAGCGCCCACGACTTCGACTTCTGGACCCTGAGCCCGGTGCGCCATCGCTACATCGGCGGTTTCGGCGCGATCCACTGGCTCGACGACGTGACCTTGGCCAACCCCTTCGCTGGCAGTGTCGAAACGGGCATGGTCGAGCACATGAACGACGACCATGCCAAAGCCATCGCGCACTACGTGCAGTTGGCCGGGCTGCCGACCCACGAGCCGGCGCACCTGACGGGCATCGACAGCGAGGGGCTGCATCTGCGCATAGGCCACGGCGTATACTGGTTGCCCTTCGCGAGCCCTTGTAATACGCCGATACAAGTTCGTGAAGCCTTGGTTTCACTGGCCCGCGCCAGCGAATGGCCCGTTCCGGGCACGGCCCAAGGTTGAAATCGTCCTCGGCGGACTCACCTAGTGTCCCTACAGGAAGAAACGTCTTCCGCTGAGGAAACCACGATGCGCGCTTTTCTGCTTTTGTTACTGCTGTTCCCGGTGCTGGAGCTGTACGTGTTCTTTCAGGTCAGCACGGCCATCGGCTTCTTTCCGGCGCTGCTGTTGATTGTTGCCGGGTCGATTCTCGGCCTGCTGGTGGTGCGGGTGGTCGGCCTGGCCACGGCGCTGCGCACCCGCGAGAGCATGCAGCGCGGCGAGCTGCCCGCCGAGCAGATGTTCCAGGGGCTGATGCTCGCCGTCGGTGGCGGTCTGCTGCTGGTGCCGGGCTTTGTCAGCGACCTGCTCGGGGTCATTCTCATGCTGCCGCCGACTCGCCGCCTGATCGCCCGCACCCTTCGGCGCCGGGCCGAGGAGCAGGCACTGCGCCAGCGTGCCTTCAGCGAAGACCTCAAGCCCCGCGGCGGTGCCAATGTGCACATCGAACAGCCAGCCTCGGGCCGCCAGCCGGATGTCATCGAAGGCGATTTCGAGCGCCGCGACCCCTAGGCTGCGGTCGGCCTGTACGGTTTTTTACATGAAAAAAAATCGCTACAGGACTTGTAATCGCCCTTGGCGACCTCATGTATGGGTCACCGCAAGGTTACCGGTCCTGCTTGCAGCGATCGGACATGATTCCGCGCTGTGCCCCGCCAGGCTGTAGAGGCGGAGTGAGCGCGACCGGCAACGCCGGAAGAAACAACCGCCGGTTTCACACCGGCCGATGAAAACCATAATTAGGAGAGATCGACAATGAAGCTTCGTCCTCTGCATGACCGCGTCGTAATCCGTCGCAGCGAAGAAGAGTCCAAAACCGCTGGCGGTATCGTTCTGCCAGGTTCGGCCGCTGAAAAACCCAACCGTGGCGAAATCGTCGCTGTGGGCACCGGCACTATCCTGGACAACGGTGAAGTACGTGCGCTGGCCGTGAAAGTGGGTGACAAGGTCGTGTTCGGCCCTTACTCCGGCAGCAACACTGTGAAGGTAGACGGCGAAGACCTGCTGGTGATGAGCGAGAAGGAAATTCTCGCCGTCGTCGAAGGCTGATCGCTGCGAAACTCCGTTACGACCCCGTATTCAAGGAATAAATGATCATGGCTGCTAAAGAAGTTAAGTTTGGCGATTCCGCCCGCAAAAAACTGCTCACCGGTGTCAACGTCCTGGCTGACGCAGTAAAAGCGACCCTCGGCCCGAAAGGCCGTAACGTCATCATCGAAAAAAGCTTCGGCGCTCCGACCATTACCAAGGACGGCGTTTCCGTTGCCAAAGAAATCGAGCTGAAAGATCGCTTCGAGAACATGGGCGCGCAGCTGGTCAAGGACGTTGCCTCCCGTGCCAACGATGACGCTGGCGACGGCACCACCACCGCCACCGTACTGGCTCAGTCGATCGTCAACGAAGGCCTGAAGGCCGTCGCTGCCGGCATGAACCCGATGGACCTCAAGCGTGGTATCGACAAGGCCACCATCGCCATCGTCAAAGAGCTGAAGTCCCTGTCCAAGCCATGCGCTGATTCCAAAGCCATCGCTCAGGTCGGCACCATCTCGGCCAACTCCGACAGCTCCATCGGCGACATCATTGCCGAAGCCATGGAAAAAGTCGGTAAAGAAGGCGTGATCACCGTTGAAGAAGGCTCGGGCCTGGAAAACGAACTGTCGGTTGTAGAAGGCATGCAGTTCGACCGTGGCTACCTGTCGCCGTACTTCGTCAACAAGCCGGACACCATGGTTGCCGAGCTCGACGGCCCGCTGATCCTGCTGGTCGACAAGAAGATCTCCAACATCCGCGAAATGCTGCCAGTGCTGGAAGCCGTTGCCAAAGCCGGCCGCCCACTGCTGATCGTGGCTGAAGACGTCGAAGGCGAAGCCCTGGCGACGCTGGTCGTGAACAACATGCGCGGTATCGTCAAAGTGGCTGCCGTCAAGGCACCAGGCTTCGGCGACCGTCGCAAGGCCATGCTGCAGGACATCGCCGTACTGACCGGCGGTACCGTCATCTCCGAAGAGATCGGCCTGAGCCTGGAAAGCACCACCCTGGAGCACCTGGGTAACGCCAAGCGCGTGATCCTGTCCAAGGAAAACACCACCATCATCGACGGTGCTGGCGTTGAAGCCGACATCCAGTCGCGCGTCACCCAGATCCGCCAGCAAGTGGCCGACACTTCGTCGGACTACGACCGTGAAAAATTGCAGGAACGTCTGGCCAAGCTGTCCGGCGGCGTTGCAGTGATCAAGGTTGGCGCTGGCTCCGAAGTTGAAATGAAAGAGAAGAAAGCCCGCGTTGAAGACGCCCTGCACGCCACCCGCGCAGCCGTCGAAGAAGGCGTGGTACCTGGCGGCGGCGTGGCACTGATCCGTGCCCTGCTGGCCATCGTCGACCTGAAGGGTGAAAACTCCGACCAGGACGTCGGTATTGCCGTACTGCGTCGCGCTGTCGAAGCACCGCTGCGCCAGATCGTCGCCAACTCCGGTGACGAGCCAAGCGTAGTCGTCGACAAGGTCAAGCAAGGTTCGGGTAACTTCGGTTACAACGCTGCTACCGGCGAATACGGCGACCTGATCGAGATGGGCATCCTGGACCCAACCAAGGTGACTCGTTCGGCGCTGCAAGCCGCTTCCTCGATCGGCGGTCTGATCCTGACCACCGAGGCCGCTGTGGCCGAAATCGTTGAAGACAAGCCTGCGGCTGGCGGCATGCCAGACATGGGCGGCATGGGTGGCATGGGCGGCATGATGTAACCCAGCCTTCCGGCTAAAGAAAAAAACCCCGCCTAGTGCGGGGTTTTTTTATACCTCAAACCCGCGCCAGCCTCTCGATTCGCATCGCATCGCATCGCATCGCATAGCCATGCCATGCCATGCCATGCCTGGCTTTGGCTTTGGCTTTGGCTTTGGCTTTGGCTTTGGCTTTGGCTTTTGATTTTGATCTTGATCTTGATCTGCCGCGACTTCAGCAGGCCGACTGAAGCAGCGCGGGAGTGGTGGCGCGAGGCAGGAGCCGAGCGAGCGCCGCGCGGCCAGGGACGGCCGCTCGGCGCGTACGCCACGGAGCGATGCGTAAGGAGGGAACCCGGAGTGAAGCGCAGCGTAACGCAGGGCCAATGAACGGAGCGGAGGCCTTTTGCTTACTTTTGGGTGGTCCGGCATTCCGGCTTTCCAAAAGTGAGTCGCCGTAAGGGCGAAAGGGGCCTTTGGCCGCGTTGAAGATGCCGGATAAGCTTCGATATCGCAGTAGCGACCCCTGGGTTTTTAAGCTAATCCATTTGCTAGGGTGGTGCGAAATCACCTTTCCGCCCTTACGGCGTCTTACTTTTGGAAAGGCCCAAAAGTAAGCAAAAGGCCTCCGCTCCATTCATTGGCCCTACGCTGCGCTCCGGGTTCCCTCACTCCACATCGCTCCGTGGCGTACGCGCCGAGCGGCCGTCCCTGGCCGCGCGGCGCTCGCTCGGCTCCTGCCTCGCGCCACCACTCCCGCGCTGTTCCGTTCGGCCTGCTGAAGTCGCGGTAGATCAAGATCAAGATCAAGATCAAGATCAAGATCAAGATCAAGATCAAGATCAAGATCAAAAGCCAGATCAAGATCAAAAGCAGATCAGGAGCCGAGCCTAGCAGGTCAAACGAAGGCGCCTGGCGCTCTCGTGGGAGGGGGCGCAGCCCCCGAGAGGGAGCGCCAGCGAGCGGTTTGATCTAGTTGGCGGTGATCACCGCCGCCGGTACATCCACCACCACCGCCGCACGGCGCTTCTCCACCACCGCAACAGATCTGGGCCTGTACAACATCACGTAGTAAGTCCCCAGACAGATCAACCAGCAGAACACCGCAGCCCAGATATTGTGCGAAAGAAAATGCGCACCCTGAATCATCCGGCCGATGGAAAACACCGACCCCATGGTAAAGGCCACCGCCAACGCCGCACGAGCGGCACGGGGGCGGCGGTCGCGCAGCACGAAGAACAGGGTGAACAGGGTGAAGCCGGTGGCAGCATGCCCGCCTGGCCAGCAACGACCCGGGTCAGCCGTAGGAGGGCGCGGCTGCAACAGCTTGCTGTAGGCCTGCTGGCCGCCGAACTCGGTAAGGTCCCAAGGGCATTGCACGCCAGTCATGGTCTTGACCGGGTTGGTGTAGCTGGTCGACAACGTCATCGCCACCACCACGAAGATGAACTCGCGACGGTACGGCAGCAAACGTTTGACCACATAACTGAGCCCATAGCCGATGGCTGCGAAGACGCCGATGGCGATCACCACCTGCTTGGCGCGGTCGTGCAGTACGGTCTCCAGCCAGTAGCTGTGCTTGCCGGTGAAGGTATGTTCCAGCGGGTTATAGAACAACCGCTCAAGATCCATGTCGATAGAGGTCAGTTCCAGCAAGCACAGTGCGATCATGATCAGCACAGGCAGGCCAAGGTACAGCTTGGCGCTGAACGGGCGGGAGCGGGGGTGCAGGTCGGTCGAAGGCATGGGCTATCCACGGTTAACGGAACGGTTTCGGGCAGCGCGCGTGCGCAAGCCCGAAGCGAAGGGCACGTCAACGTTCGAGCCTGCGCGCCAGGGCGTCGGGTGGGTGTCAATGGCGTGTGAAAAAAGCGTCAAAGCTGCCCAACTGTCGATGGCCTCTGGCCGGCCGCCTGCACAACCTTTAAGCTGCGCCAGCCAAGCGGGAATCTGCCGCGAATGGAGAGAGTATCAATGCGAATTTTGCTGGTCGAAGACAACCGCGACATCCTTGCCAACCTGGCGGATTATCTGGGGTTGAAGGGCTACACCGTCGATTGTGCCCAGGACGGGCTGTCCGGCCTGCACCTTGCCGCCACCGAGCACTACGACCTGATCGTGCTCGATATCATGCTGCCCGGCATCGATGGTTACACCTTGTGCAAGCGCCTGCGTGAAGACGCGCGGCGCGACACCCCGGTGATCATGCTGACGGCGCGCGACCAGTTGGACGACCGCCTGCAAGGCTTCCGCTCGGGTGCCGACGACTACCTGCTCAAGCCTTTCGCGTTGTCCGAGCTCTCGGCGCGTATCGAGGCCGTGCTGCGCCGCGCCCAGGGTGGCGGGCGGCGCAACCTGCAGGTTGGCGAGCTGGTCTACGACCTCGACACCCTGGAGGTGACCCGCGAGGGCAAGCTGCTCAAGCTCAACCCGGTAGGCCTCAAGCTGCTGGCCGTGCTGATGCAGAAGAGCCCGCATGTGCTGCGTCGCGAAGTGCTCGAAGAAGCCCTGTGGGGCGATGACTGCCCGGACAGCGACAGCCTGCGCAGCCACGTGCATCAATTGCGTCAGGTGATCGACAAGCCTTTCGACAAGCCGCTGCTGCACACTGTGCATGGCGTCGGCTATCGTCTGGCTGAGGGGCGTGATGGAGTTTAAGCAAAGCCTGTCACAGCGCATCATCATTGCCTTTGCCCTGATGAGCGCGTTGGTGGCTGGCGCCTTTGCCGTCGGCATCGTCGCCACCGTGCACCTGGTGGAAGAGAAGCTGATTTCTGCCGGCCTGGGCGGCGACCTGCAGCGCCTGCTGCAGATGGACAGTGTATTCGACTGGTCGCACCGGCCCGAGCCGGACCAGCTGTTCTATTACACCGGCGGCACCGGCGACTACGAGCTGTCCAAGGACTTGCGCCACCTGACCCCGGGTTTCCATGAAGTGTTTCGCGGTGACCTCTCGTACCACGCCATGGTCGAGATCGTCGATGGCCGTCACTATGTGCTGCTGCAGGACCAGAGCGACTTCGAGGAGCGCGAGCGGGTGCTGTTCGCGGTGGTGGTGGTCGGCTTCGTGCTCAGCCTGGCGCTGGCACTGGTGCTCGGCTGGGTGCTGGCGCGACGGGTCATGGCGCCCGTGGTGCGCCTGGCACGCCAGGTGCGCCACCGCGATCAATTGCTGGGCCTGGCGCCGCCCCTGGCCCCCGACTACGCCGCCGACGAGGTGGGTGAGCTGGCGGTGGCGTTCGACGCCACCCTGGGCCGCCTGCGCGACGCCCTGAGCCGCGAGCGGCTCTTCACCAGCGACGTCAGCCACGAATTGCGCACGCCGCTGATGGTGCTGGCCACCTCCTGCGAACTGCTCCTGGAAAACCCTGCACTGGAAGCCCGTGCGCGCAACCAGGTGGAGCGTATCGCGCGCGCCTGCGAAGAGATGCGCGAGCTGGTCCAGACTTTCCTGATGCTGGCCCGGGCCCAGCGCGATGACACCGACCTGACAGCCCAGACTACCCTGGAGCAGGTCGCCGAAGACTTGCTGCAACTGTGGCGCTCGCCGATCGAGGCCAAGGGCCTGCGCCTGGAGTACGTCGATGCCGCCGCTGGCGGTGGGCGGTACAACGCCACGTTCCTGCTGACGGTAATGGGCAACCTGATCCGCAATGCCATGCACTACACCGAGCAGGGTTTCATCCGCCTCACCCTCACTCACCAAGGCTTTACGGTCGAAGACAGTGGCGTCGGCATCCCCGAAGAGAAACGCGAAGCCATGTTCCAGCCGTTCGTGCGCGGCACCGAGAAGCGCGGCGAAGGCCTGGGCCTGGGTCTTTCGCTGGTGCAGCGGATCTGCGAAGACCAGGGCTGGCAGGTCGACCTGAGCGAGCGCGAACCCCATGGCTGCTGTTTCCGGGTCAACCTGGTACCGGGTGGGCCTGCGGCTGAGTGATGTTTCATGTTGCTGGCGAGCCCGTGTATTGAAATATTTAGAAATGTATGAAATAGGTACTCACGGTTTTTTCACGCCGCTCTAACGTGCAGATCACAGGCCTTCATCCATCCTTCGGGGATACCTAATTGGAGATCCCCCATGGACGATCCTGTGCAGCTGGAATTTTCCGGCAAATATGACCAAGCCCATGCGCAAAAATATTTTCGCAAGCACCAGAATGGATTCGCTCGGCGGATGTCCCATCTGCGCGACGTGCAGCTGGCGCGCAAGGCCTTGAGCCTGGCCGGCGACCCAGGGCTGGTGCTCGACCTGCCCTGTGGCGCCGGGCGTTTCTGGCCGCTGCTGGCAGAAAAGTCCGGTCGCGTGATCATCGGCGCTGACAATTCCGCAGCCATGGTGCAGACAGCCTGCGCCATGCAGCCAGCCGAAATAGTAAAACGGGTACGGCCTTTGCAGACTTCTGCCTTCGCCATCGACCTGCCCGACAACGCCGTCGACTGCATCTTCAGCATGCGCCTGCTGCATCACATCGGCGAAGCTGGACATCGCGCGCAAATGCTCAAGGAATTCCACCGGGTGAGCCGCGACAGCGTCATTGTCTCGTTATGGGTCGATGGCAATTTCAAGGCCTGGAAGCGACGTCGAGCCGAGCGCTCGCGCGGCCAGGAGGGTTACCAGAACCGATTTGTGTTACCAACCGCTACCGTCGAAGATGAGTTTGTAAGGGCGGGTTTCAAAATTCAGCAGCGGCTCGATTTTTTGCCGCTCTACGCCATGTGGCGAGTGTACCTACTGCGTAAGGGATGATTTTTATGGCGGCAAACCGTGCAACTGAAAGCGGCGCTACGGCGGACCAGCGCTTCGAGTACTTTTGGGCACAGCGCGGCGAATGGGTGGAAGAGCCCAACGTAAGACGCGGCGGCGAAAGCGGCGTGCAGCGTATCCACGCCGGCAACGGTGAGCTGCTCTACGCCAAGCGCCAGACCGGCCATATCTATCGCAGCTGGCTGCACCCGTTCGGGCGGCCCACGGTATTGCGCGAACGCGACGCGCTGAACGGCCTGCACGCCTTGAATGTACGGGTGCCGCGCATGGTCTTCTGCGGGGCCCAGCGCGACCCCGAGCACCAATGGCGAGCACTGCTGGTCACCGCGGCGCTGGATGGCTTCCAGGAGATCGAGCACTGGTATGCCGGGGGCGGCCGCGAGCGCCATGGCGAGAAGGTCCATGAGCAGATCCTGCAGGATCTGGCGCAGAACCTGGCGCGCATGCACAAAGGCCGTTGGCAGCACAGTTGCCTGTACATCAAGCATGTCTTCGTACGGGTGACCGGCGAGGGCGAGGCGGCCTGTGGCGAGGTGGCCCTGCTCGATCTGGAGAAGTGCCGCCAGCGCCTGACCCCGCAGCACGCCGCCCAGCATGACATCAAGCAACTACGTCGCCATTCGTCGTTCAGCGATGCGGACTGGCAGAAGTTCCTCTACTTTTATGAGGCAGCGTTTGGCAGCGCTATCAAGGGGTTGTAGTCATGAAGTTAGAAATCGCTCGAAGTGTGTTTTTGCTTGCCGCGCTGGGTGTCGCCACAGCGGCGGCAGCGGCCTGGGATGAACCGCACGCCCGGATCGTCAGTGCCGATGGTGGTCAGGGCAGCGCTGCGCCGCGAATGGCCAAGGCCAACCCGACGGCCAAGCCTGACCGGGATGTGCTGCTGTTCATGTACAGCCTGGTGCAGGGCAGCCGGACCAAGGGCTGAGGCATCGGTGGCAAGACGCTTGGGGGCGTGGCCCCCTCCTGCATCTGACGTGGGAGGGGGCCGGGCCCCCGAGCTTTTTTGGCCTTCAGGGACTCGACAACGAAGGGGCGCGCACCCGCTCTGCCTGCCTGAGAAACGCGGTCACTTCACGCACAGGTAGTGGCTTGCTGTAGAGGTAGCCCTGGCCTTCGTGGCAGCCCTCGGCAAGGATATAGGCCTCCTGCTCGACAGTTTCCACCCCTTCGGCGATCACCTGCATGTTCAAACTTTTGCCCAGCTGGATGATGGCGCGCACGATGGTGGCGTCGTCTTCGTCCTGCAGCACGTCCTGCACGAAGCTCTTGTCGATCTTGATCTTGTCCAGCGGCAATGACTTGAGATAGCTGAGCGACGAGTAGCCGGTACCGAAGTCGTCGATGGCGATCAGCGCTCCGGAGCGGCGCAGGCTCAGCAGGTGCTGGGCGGCGGTGCTGATGTCTTCCATCAGGCCGGTCTCGGTGACTTCCAGCTCCAGACTGCGCGGCGGCAGGCGGTAACGCTGCATGAGGTTGTTGATGACCCGCGGCAGTTCGTTGTGGTGCAGCTGCACGGTGGACAGGTTCACCGCCATGCGCAGTTCGGTGAAGCCCATGTCGTGCCACTCGCGCAGCTGCCGGCAGGCCTGGTCCAGCACCCATTCGCCAATGGCGATGATGCAGCCGTTCTGCTCGGCCAGCGGAATGAACTGGTCAGGTGGCACCAGCCCGTGTTCCGGATGCTGCCAGCGCAGCAGGGCCTCGACCCCGACCACCCGGTGGTCCAGGTAGCTGATCTGCGGCTGGTACACCAGAAACAGCTGGTTGCGCACCAGGGCGTCGCGCAGGTCTTTTTCCAGTTCGCGGCGGCGGCGCATTTCGCTGTCGACGCTGGCGATATAGAACTGATAGCGATTGCGCGAACGGGTCTTGGCCAGGGTCATGGTCTGTTCGGCTTTTTGCAGCAGTTTCTCGGTGCTGTCGCCGTCTTCCGGGAACAGGGTGATGCCGATGGTGGCCCGCAGGCGGATCTCGTGGGGCTCCAGGGCGAAGGCCGCCTCCAGGTCGTCGAGGATGTTCTGCGCCAGCTCTGCCGCTTCGTAGGGCTGTTCGATATCGGCCTGCACCAGAGCGAACTGATCGCCGCCCAGCCGCGCCAGGGCGCCGAGGCGACCGCTGTGGCTGCGCAGGCGGTCGGCCAGGGCCAGCAGCAGCTGGTCGCCGATCTGGTAGCTGAACTGCTCGTTGATGCCCTTGAAGTCGTCCAGGCCGACGCACAACACCGCGACACTGCGTTGGCGCCGGCCGGCGTCGATGAGGATCTTGTCCAGCTGGGTCTGCAACTGCTGGCGGTTGGGCAGGCCGGTAAGGAAGTCGTACTGGGCCATGCGCTGCAGGCTGTCCTCGGCCTGATGGCGCAGGTGGGTGTTGCGCTCGATGGATTCGAGCAGTTGGTTGGCGGTGTCGATCCACAGTCCCAGCTCGTTCTTCTCGTGGCCCTTGAGCGCCGGCAGCTTGTGCTCGCTGGGGCGGTCGGGGTTGATCTGGGTCAGGTGTTCGATGATCCGCGTCAGCGGCTTGGTCAGCATCCAGTGGTAGATCAGGTACAGCACCAGGCCCATGGCCAGTGCGCGCAGCATCCCCGAGATGAAGATGATCACCGAGCTCATCAGGAACGCCTGGCCATAACTGGCGGTGTCGAGGGTGATGCTCAGGTCGCCGTAGTACTCGCTGTAGGGGCTGCGGCCCACCAGCTGGGTGGTGAAGGTGCGTTCTGCACCCAGAATCAGGTCGGTCAGCCAGCGGCTGCCGGAGGCTTCCAGCGGGCGCGACTTTTCTGCCAGCATCGGTTCATTGGGGTGGCCGATGGAGGCCTTGCGCACGGCCTGATCCTGGAACAGGCCTTCGATGACCTGCATGCCCATTTCCCGGTCAAGACTGTAGACGGCCTGGGTCGAAGGGTCGCGGAACATGTTGAGGATGCGCTCGGCGTCGCTCGACACGGCCTGGCGGGTCTTGTAGATGTCGAAGACGATCTGCGCGCAGCTGAGCGCGACTCCGACAATCAGCGCCGAGAGCAGGACGAACCTGAGCAGTTTCACCGACAAGCTGTGCTTGAGTTCCAGCTTCAAAGCGTGATTCCTTGTACCGTGCGCTTGGCCTCAACGTGCCCTGAGTATTGGCAATCCGCTGATGGCAGTCAAAGGGACAATGAGAAGATGGCACGACTTGCCTTGCAGAGTGTTTCGGCAGGGCAGGGGAGAATCTTTAGGGTCACTCGTCGACGCCCGACGTGCGGGCAAAAAAAACCGGCCCACGAAGGGCCGGTCGTTCTACGCGGGCGTGGCTCAGGCAGTGAAGGTCTTGCCTTCGAACTGCTCGGCGACGAACTTCCAGTTCACCAGGTTCCAGAACGCTTCTACATACTTCGGACGCAGGTTGCGGTAGTCGATGTAGTAGGCGTGTTCCCAGACGTCGCAGGTCAGCAGCGGGGTGTCGCCGCTGGTGATCGGGTTGCCGGCGCCGATGGTGCTGGCCAGGGCCAGGGAGCCGTCGGCCTTTTTCACCAGCCAGCCCCAGCCGGAGCCGAAGGTGCCGATGGAGGTCTTGCTGAACTCTTCCTTGAACTTGTCGAACGAGCCGAAAGCCTGGTCGATGGCCGAAGCCAGCGCGCCGGTCGGTGCGCCGCCGGCGTTGGGGGCCAGGCAGTTCCAGTAGAAGGTGTGGTTCCAGACCTGGGCCGCGTTGTTGAAGATGCCGCCCGAAGAGGTTTTGACGATCTCTTCGAGGGTCTTGCCTTCGAACTCGGTACCAGGGATCAGGTTGTTCAGGTTCACGACATAGGTGTTGTGGTGCTTGTCGTGGTGAAACTCCAGGGTTTCTTTGGAAATATGCGGTTGCAGTGCGTCATGGGCGTAAGGCAACGGAGGCAATTCAAAAGCCATGGGTGATTCTCCTAATCAGGTCTGTTGCGGTGAGCGCAAGGCCGATCACGGGCGGCCAGAAATACGCCGGCGAGTTTTTACTCTTTGCGGCGCAGGGTCAGGATCATAGCACCGGGGCAGAGCCTTAACCACGCAACAACTGTAGGGGATAGAGGTTCCGCCGCGCCCTAGCCGCGGATCAACTGCCCGGCCACCACCAGCATCATGATGGCCACCAGCAGGTCAAGCAGGCGCCAGGTGGCCGGGCGCGCCAGCCACGGAGCCAGCCAGGCGGCAGCCAGGGCCAGGCTGAAGAACCACAGCAGCGAGGCGCTGGCGGCACCGGCGACATAGGCCCCCGGGACCGTCTGCTGGGCGCCAAGCGAGCCGATCAACAACACCGTGTCGAGATAGACATGGGGATTGAGCAGGGTTACCGCCAGGGCGCTGAGCAGCACCGCACCGAGCGCACGGCTGCCTGCCTCGCCGGCCTGGGCCAGGCCCTGGCGGGCGAACGCTCGGCGCAGGGCCTTGCTCGCGTACCACACCAGAAACACCACGCCGCCCCAACGCGCCACTGCCAGCAGGGCTGGATTGCGCGCCAGCAGCGTGGCCAGGCCGAACACTCCGGCCGCCACCAGCAGGGCGTCGCACAGCACGCACAAACTGGCCACGGCCAGATGGTGCTCACGGCGCAGGCTTTGCGCCAGCACGAAGGCGTTCTGCGTGCCGATGGCCACGATCAGCCCGGCGGCGACCAGTAACCCGTTGATATAGCTTTGCCACATGTGCTGCGCTCCTCGAATGAGCTGCCAGGGTGGCGGTCAGTGCTGTATAAGGAAAACGAATAATCCTAACCCCTCATTAGGTAATCTGATGTTCGATTACAAATTGCTCGCTGCCCTGGCGGCGGTGGTCGAGCAGGCCGGGTTCGAGCGCGCTGCGCAGCAACTCGGCCTGTCGCAGTCGGCGGTGTCGCAGCGCATCAAGCTGCTGGAGGCGCGCGTGGGGCAGCCGGTGCTGATCCGTGCCACGCCGCCGGCACCCACCGAGCTGGGACGCCAGTTGCTCAACCATGTGCAGCAAGTACGGCTGCTGGAGCGTGGGTTGCAGGGCCAGGTACCGAGCCTGGATGAGGAGCGCGCGCCGCAGCGCTTGCGCGTGGCAGTCAACGCCGACAGCCTCGCCACCTGGTGGGCGGCGGCGGTGGGAGCCTTCTGCGCCGAGCAGGGGCTGTTGCTGGACCTGGTGGTGGAAGATCAGGAGGTCTCGCTCAAGCGCATGCGTGCCGGTGAAGTCGCAGCCTGCCTGTGTGCCAGCGAACGGCCGGTTTCCGGGGCGCGCAGCCTGGCGCTGGGCGCCATGCGGTACCGGGCGCTGGCCAACCCGGCCTTCATGGCCCGGCATTTTGCCAACGGCGTTGATGGCAAGGCCCTGGCGCAGGCGCCGGCGCTGGTGTACGGCCCGGACGACACCTTGCAGCATCGCTATGTTGCAGCGCTGGGCCTGGACGGACCGTTCCTGCATCACCTGTGCCCGTCCTCCGAAGGCTTCATGCGCATGGCCGAAGCCGGCATCGGTTGGGGGCTGGTGCCTGAGTTGCAGGTGCGCGAACAGCTGGGCAGGGGTGTGTTGGTGGAGCTCTTGCCGGATAATCCGCTGGACGTGCCGTTGTACTGGCACTATTGGCGCAGTGGCGGGCAGTTGCTCGAGCAGTTGACCGAGTGTCTGGCCGTGGCCTGTCGCAAGGTGTTGATCGGGCAATGAACCGAGCGATGAGATGAGCAATGAATGAGGCTTTGGGTTAAATGAAGATTCTGGTCACCGGCGCGAGTGGCTTCATCGGTGGGCGTTTTGCCCGCTACGCCCTCGAGCAGGGCCTGCAGGTGCGCATCAATGCCCGCCGCGCCGACGCCGTGGAACATCTGCTGCGCCGTGGCGCGCAGTTCATGCCGGGCGACTTGAGCGACCCCGACCTGGCTCGGCGCCTGTGCATCGGCGTCGACGCGGTGGTGCACTGCGCCGGCGCCGTCGGCCATTGGGGCCGGCGCCAGGATTTCATGCAGGCCAACGTCGAGGTCACCGAGAACGTGGTCGAGGCCTGCCTCAAGGAGCATGTACAACGCCTGGTGCATCTGTCGTCGCCGTCGATCTACTTCGACGGCCGTTCGCACCTGGGTATCAAGGAAGACCAACTGCCCAGGCGCTTTCACGACCATTATGGCGCCAGCAAGTACCTCGCCGAACAGAAGGTCTTCGGCGCTGCCGAATTCGGCCTCGAGGTGCTGGCCCTGCGTCCGCGCATGGTCACCGGGGCCGGCGACCGGGCGATCTTTCCGCGGCTGTTGCAGATGCAGCGCAAGGGCCGCCTGGCCATCGTCGGCGACGGCCTGAACAAGGTCGACTTCACCAGCGTGCACAACCTCAACCAGGCGCTGTACAGCGCGTTGCACGTGGGGCCGACAGCGCTGGGCCGGGCCTACAACATCAGCAATGGCACGCCGTTGCCGATCTGGGACGTGATCAACTACGTGCTGCGCCAGATGCAGTTGCCGCCGGTGCTGCGCTATCGCTCGTTTGGCCTGGCCTATGCGGCAGCCATGGTCAATGAAGGTGCCTGTCGGCTGTGGCCAGGGCGGCCACAGCCGACCCTGTCGCGGCTGGGCATGCAGGTGCTGAACAAGAGTTTCACCCTGGACATCGCCCGCGCCCGTCATCATCTGGGCTACGAGCCTGCTGTCAGCCTGTGGACGGCGCTGGATGAATTCTGCGCATGGTGGCAGGCCAGTGAACGCATCGCCAACCTGTAGCGGTTACAATTGCCGGTCGATCCGCCCCCACAGGCAGTTTAAGATTCTCGAATTTTGCGGCCAGTCGATTGGCCCAGGTCCCCGAAGGTTGAGCCACCATGCGTAGAGACGCCAGCGACGATTTTGACGACCACCTGCCCAGCTTGCGCGCCGACGAGCGCGACCACGAGTTCGAGCCAGTGGCCCGCGGGCACCGGGAGCGTGAGCCTGAGGCGCTGTATTCGCGGACCAGCCCGGTGGTGCGGGTCAAGGCGCCGATGATGGGCGCCCTGTGGGCGTTGATCGGCGCGCTCAGCATCGCCCTGCTGGGGCTCGGCTGGTGGAGCTTCCAGCACCTGTCAATGATGCAGGCGCAGCTGGTCGCCACCCAGGAGAGTTTCGCCCGCATCAGTGAAGACGCCGCTGGGCGCTTGCAGGCTATCAGCGGCAAGGTGGCCAATACCGAGACCAGCGCCAACTCCGGTGCCGAAGCCTTGAAGGCCCGGGTCGAGCAGTTGCAGGCGCAGCTCGAAGAGCAGGCGCGCCAGCAACAGCAGGGGGTGATGGGGCTGCAGAGTGGGCTGGGCAAGCGCCTGGAAGACGCGCTGGCCCAGGCCAACGCCCAGGCGACCGCACAGCAGGCGGCCAATGAACAGCTGGCGGCTCAGGTGAAGACATTGACAGCCGACCTGGCAACGCTGAAGGCGGCCCAGGGTGACCGGAGCCAGCTCGAAGCCCTTGGCAACGATGTCGCGGCGCTGAAGAAACAAGGCAACCCCAGCGCGCGGCTGGAACAGATCGAGCAGGACCTGGTGGTGCTCAAGAGCGAGCAGGACAACCGTGCGGCGGCGCCGGCCGCGTCGAGCAATACCGCCGAGTTCGACAGCTTCCGAGGCCAGGTCACACGCAACATCATCGCCTTGCAGAGCCAGGTGCAGAACCTGCAACAGCAGATCAATTCGCGGCAGTAACGAACCACCGGCCTGCGGCCTCTCGGGAAGTTTCGCCAGGCGCCAAGGGGGTCGTAGCTGAGGGCCGCTGGCGGAATACGGGCGAAACAAACGGAGCGCGCGAAGCCCGCGATGACCGCGCGGGCGGCCGATGGTGGCCGTGATTGAATCCCAAGACCGGCCTGGCGGCCTCTCGGGGTCTGCGACCTCTCCCACATTGGCCCCGAGAGGCCGTCAGGCCTGTTTGACGATTACAACGTCGGGTAGTCGGTGTACCCCTTCGCTCCATTGCCGTAGAACAGCTCGGGCTTGGCCTCGTTCAGCGGCGCATCGGCGGCCAGCCGGGCCGGAAGGTCGGGGTTGGCCAGGAAGGGCACGCCGAATGCCACCGCGTCCGCTTCGCCGCGGGCCAGCGCCGCGTTGGCGCTGGTCTTGTCGAAGCGCTCGTTGACGATGTACGGGCCACCAAACGCCTCTTTGATCAAGGCACCGATGCTGTCGTCGGCCTCTTTCTCGCGCGAGCAGATAAAGGCGATGCCGCGTTTGCCCAGTTCCCGCGCCAGATAGGTGAAGGTCTCGCTGCGGTCGGCATCGCTCATGTCATGCATGTCGCCGCGAGGTGCCAGGTGCATGCCTACGCGGTCGGCGCCCCATACCTCGCTGACCGCGTCGGTGACTTCCAGCAGTAGCCGCGCCCGATTTTCCACCGAGCCGCCGTACTGATCGGTGCGCTGGTTGGTACCGCTCTGCAGGAACTGATCGAGCAGGTAGCCGTTGGCGCCGTGTACTTCAACGCCATCGAAGCCGGCAGCCTTGGCGTTCTCCGCCGCCACCCTGAAGGCGTCGACGATGTCGGCGATTTCTGCCGTCTCCAGCGCGCGCGGCGTCGGGTAGTCGGCCAGTGGCCGCACCAGGCTGACATGCCCGGAAGGCTGGATGGCGCTGGGCGCCACCGGCTTCTCGCCGTCCAGGTAGCGCTCGTGGGAGATACGCCCCACGTGCCACAGTTGCAGGATGATGCGCCCGCCGGCCGCGTGCACGGCGTTGGTCACCTGGGTCCAGCCGCGCACCTGGTCGTTGGACCAGATGCCGGGGGTGTCCGGGTAGCCGACACCCATCGGTGCCACCGAGGTGGCCTCGGTGATGATCAGGCCGGCACTGGCGCGCTGAGCGTAGTACTCGGCCATCAACGCGTTGGGCACGCGGCCTTCATCGGCGCGGCAACGGGTCAGCGGGGCCATCAGGATACGATTCGGCAGTTGCAGTGCGCCAAGCTTGATAGGGTCGAAAATGGTCGTCATCGAAGCAGCCTCGTGGGTCGGAAGGATCAGCGGGCGGCAGGCGCCAGGTCGGGCCCGGCGCTCTGCCTGAAGGTAATCAGGGTAAGGATCAAGGCCAGCACCGCCAGCGCCGCAGCGGCCAGCGGCACGCTGGTCAGGCCCAGGCCCCTGGCGATCACCGCGCCACCGACCCAGGCGCCAAGGGCATTGCCGACGTTGAAGGCGCTGATGTTGAGGGTCGAGACCAGGTTGGGCGCGGCCTTGCCGGCGCTGACCACATTGATCTGCAGGGCCGGCACGGCGGCGAAGGTGGCGGTAGCCCAGAGGAATAGAGTGATTTCGGTTGGAATCAGCGCCACGCTGGTCCAGCGCAGCGCGGTGCTGACCACCGCCATGGCGATGAATACGCCGGTCAAGGTGGCGCTCAGGCGTCGGTCGGCCAGCTTGCCCCCGACGATGTTGCCCAGGGTCAGGCCCAGGCCGATCAGCAGCAGGGTCCAGGTCACACCGTGCGGCGAAACGCCGGTGACGTCACCGAGCAGCGGGGCGATGTAGGTGAACAGGGCGAACATAGAGCCGGAGAACAACGCCGTCATGCCCAGCGACAGCCAGATGCGCCCACTCTTGAGCGCCGAGACCTCGGCGCCCAGGTCGAGCCTTTGTTCGTCGCGCTGGTGCGGCAGAAAGCGGATCAGGCCGAGCAGGGCGATCACGCCGATCACCGTCACCGCGAAAAAGGTCGAGCGCCAGCCGGCGTACTGGCCCAGGGCGGTGCCCAGCGGCACGCCAAGCACGTTGGCCAGGGTCAGGCCGGTGAACATCAAGGCCACCGCCGAGGCGCGGCGGTTGGCCGGTACCAGGTTGGCCGCCACCACCGAACCGATGCCGAAGAAGGCGCCGTGGCTCAAGGCGGTGACCACCCGGGCGAACATCAGCACGTTGTAGTCGCTGGCCAGTGCGCAAAGCAGGTTGCCGACGATGAAAATGCCCATCAGCACCACCAACGCGGCCTTGCGCGGCAGTCTCGCGGTGGCCAGGGCCATGAACGGCGCGCCGATGGCCACGCCCATGGCATAACCGGTCACCAGCCAGCCGGCACCGGGAATCGACACCCCAAGGTCGCTGGCGACGTCGGGCAGCAGGCCCATGATGACGAACTCGGTGGTACCGATGGCGAAGGCGCTGAGCGCCAGGATGATCAGGGACAGGGGCATGAATGAATCCTTTTCAGAGCTCCAGGCTCAGTTGGCGGAGGAACGCCTGCACGGTGTCCTCGTTGCGTTTGAAGAAATGCCATTGGCCGACCTTCTTGCTGCTGATCAGCCCTGCGCGCTGCAAGGTGGCCAGGTGCGCCGAGACGGTCGACTGCGACAGGCCGCAGCGTTGATCGATCTGCCCGGCGCAGACACCGTTCTCGTGAGCGTGCTGCTGAGCGGGAAACTGCTGCTGCGGGTCTTTGAGCCAGGCCAGAATTTCGCGCCTCGTGGGGTGAGCCAGCGCTTTTATTATTTCGTCGAGATCCAGAGACATGATGATTCACCCTTGGCGGAACGGTATATCGCGATGCGACGAAATATAGTTCGGTATTTCGCGATATACAAATATGGAGTGGTGCTAAGGCCATAGCCAAATGGAATTTCAAGCTATAACGGCCTTGATGGCAAAGTGCTAAGCTGGCCCCCATGAACTATCTCGCGCACCTGCACCTGGGCGGCCCCAGCCCCCAACAAATGCTTGGCAGCCTGTACGGCGACTTCGTCAAGGGCAGGTTGGAAGACCGTTTCCCGCCGCCTTTGGAAGCCGCCATACGCCTGCATCGGCGGATCGACGCCTACACCGACAGTCATCCGTTGGTGCTGGCAGCATTGCAGCTGTTTTCGCCCGAGCGCCGGCGCTACGCCGGCATCATCGTTGACGTGTTCTTCGACCATGTGTTGGCGCGCCACTGGCGCGAATACCATCCCCAGCCGCTGGATCACTTCACCCGCCAGGTCTATCAGGTGTTGCGTGACGAGGCCGAGCTGCCGGGCCGGCTGGCCATGGTAGCGCCGCACATGATCGGCGAGGACTGGCTGGGCTCTTACCGGGATTTTCGCGTTATCGAGCAAGTGCTCAACGGCATTGCCCGGCGCTTGTCGCGGCCCGAGGGGCTGCACGGCGCTTACGCCGAAGTGCGCGCGTTGTACGAGCCGCTGAGCGAGGCCTTTCGCGGGTTTTACCCGCAGGTGCAGGCGTTTGCGCGGGAACAGCAACAATTGTCTCCCATGCCTTGAAACAACTCGGGGGGCCCACAGGTGGCGTAGGAGCCGGCGAAGCTGGCGAGCGAAGCAACTCGGACGCCAGGTTTGATTGGGCATGGGCTGCAATTCTGGCAAATGATTCAAATGGCTACCGAGGTGATGCCCTCGCCAGCTGCGCCGGCTCCTACAACGGTCCGGGATACCCTACAGGTGGCGTAGGAGCCGGCGAAGCTGGCGAGCGAAGCAACTCGGACGCCAGGTTTGATTGGGCATGGGCTGCGATTCCGGCAAATGATTCGATTGGCCACCGAGGTGATGCCCTCGCCAGCTGCGCCGGCTCCTACAACGGTCCGGGGTGCCCAGGTCGTGTAGGAGCCGGCGAAGCTGGCGAGCGAAGCAACTCGGACGCCAGGTTTGATTGGGCATTGGCTGCGATTCCGGCAAATGATTCAAATGGCCACCGAGGTGATGCCTTCGCCAGCTGCGCCGGCTCCTACAACGGTCCGGGATACCCTACAGGTGGCGTAGGTGCCGGCGAAGCTGGCGAGCGAAGCAACTCGGACGCCAGGTTTGATTGGGCATGGGCTGCGATTCCGGCAAATGATTCAATTGGTGCCCGATGCGATGCCCTCGCGCCAGCTGCGCTGGCTCCTACAACGGTCCGGGGGGGGCCCCACAGGTGGCGTAGGAGCCGGCGAAGCTGGCGAGCGAGGCAACTCGGACGCCAGGTTTGATTGGGCATGGGCCGCGATTCCGGCAAATGATTCAAATGGCCACCGAGGTGATGCCCTCGCCAGCTGCGCCGGCTCCTACAACGGTCCGGGGGGGCCACAGGTGGCGTAGGAGCCGGCGAAGCTGGCGAGCGATGCAACCCTGGACGCCAGGTTTGATTGGCCATGGGCTGCGATTCCGGCAAATGATTCAACCGGCTACCTAGGTGATGCCTTCGCCAGCTGCGCCGGCTCCTACAACGGTCCGGGATACCCTACAGATGGCGTAGGAGCCGGCGAAGCTGGCGAGCGATGCAACCCTGGACGCCAGGTTTGATTGGCCATGGGCTGCGATACCGGCAAATGATTCGATTGGCCACCGAGGTGATGCCTTCGCCAGCTGCGCCGGCTCCTACAACGGTCCGGGGGGGCCACAGGTGGCGTAGGAGCCGGCGAAGCTGGCGAGCGATGCAACCCTGGACGCCAGGTTTGATTGGCCATGGGCTGCAATTCCGGCAAATGATTCAATTGGCCACCGAGGTGATGCCTTCGCCAGCTGCGCCGGCTCCTACAACGGTCCGGGATACCCCACAGGTGGCGTAGGAGCCGGCGAAGCTGGCGAGCGATGCAACCCTGGACGCCAGGTTTGATTGGCCATGGGCTGCGATTCTGGCAAATGATTCAAATGGCCACCGAGGTGATGCCTTCGCCAGCTGCGCCGGCTCCTACAACGGTCCGGGATACCCTACAGATGGCGTAGGAGCCGGCGAAGCTGGCGAGCGAAGCAACTCGGACGCCAGGTTTGATTGGGCATGGGCTGCGATTCCGGCAAATGATTCAATTGGCCACCGAGGTGATGCCCTCGCTAGCTGCGCTGGCTCCTACAACGGTCCGGGGTGCCCAGGTGGCGTAGGAGCCGGCGAAGCTGGCGATGGGCCGCACGGGCGGCCGGTGGCGGCCATATTGGACATTTCGTCAGGCGCCCGAAGATCAAACCGGCCTTGCGGCCTCTCGGGGGCTTTGCCCCCTCCCACGCCGTGAACTGTGCCCCCGGGAGGCCACCAGGCCAGGCTCGGGATTCAATCACGGCCACCGACGGACGCCCGCGCGGCCTGTCGCCAGCTGCGCCGGCTCCTGCACGGTCCAGTTTGCGGCGCGACAGCGCGGCGTCGCAGACGGGGTCGGACCTTCACATCACGGGGGAAGCCTACGCGCGTCTCTGCGTACCGACCACTCACGCCGCCTGACGCTGCACCTCTTGCGCTGCCACGCCGAACAGCGCCTGCTGCACCGCCAGCTGGCATTCATGGGCCAGGGCCGCGCGCTCCTTGCCGGCGCTGCTGATCGGTGTCAGCAGGTGCACCTGCACCTGGCTGCGCTCGGCGCGCAGCAGACGCAGGAGGTGCGAGAGCAGATCGTCCTCGCCAATGAACGGCGCCAGCGGGTCGAGCTGGCCGTCACGCTCATAGCGGATGGCGATCGGCTGCACCGGTACCTCGGCGTCCAGCGCGCTGGCCAGCAAGCGCCCGTGAAAGGTTCGCAGCGCGCGGCCGTCGGTGGTGGTGCCTTCGGGGTAGATCAGCACAGGCGCACCCCCTTGCAGTTGCAGGGTCATCTGCCGACGGGTCAACTGGCTGTCGCCGGCGCCGCGACGGATGAACAGGGTCCCGGCCTGTTCCGCCAGCCAGCCGGCCACCGGCCAGCCGCGCACCTCGGCCTTGGACAGGAACGCCAGCGGTGCCAGCATGCCGACCACTGGGATGTCGGTCCAGGAGACATGGTTGCCGACCCACAGCATGGGCTGACTGGGCAGCTGACCCTGCACACTCACCTCGAACGGCAGCGCCCGGGTCAGGCGCGCCATGAAGGCTTGCGACCAGCGCAGGCGGCGCTCGCTGGAGTCGCTGAGGCGGGTCAGTTGCAGCAGCCGCACGGTGCCGGCCATCAGCAGGCCGATCATCACCACCCCGAGGATCCGCAGGATGCGCCCGAGCAGGCGCGCCCGGACCATCACACGGCCGCCTTGAAATGGCGGGCGTAGCGCGGGCAGAGGTCGTCACGCTTGAGCAGGATGAACACGTCGGCGACCTGGAACTCGCGGTCCCAGCAGGGCTCGCCACAGACTTTGGCGCCCAGGCGCATATAGGCCTTGAGCAAAGGCGGCAGTTCGGCGATGACGTTGTGCGGCAGGTCCAGCGGTGGCAGCGGGTGACGCGGCTCGGCACGCAGGTGCTCGTTGCACAGGTAGCGTTCGCGCAGGCGCTGCATGATGGCTTCGGCCTGGATGCCGCCGTCCTGCATGGAGATGCTCGCGCAGCCCATCAGGTAGCGGTACTCGCCCTGATTGAGTACCTCGGCCAGCTCGCTCCACAGCACCGCGATGGTGCCGCCGTTGCGGTAGGCCGGGTGCACGCAGGTGCGGCCGATTTCCAGGATCGGCCCTTGCAGGCCCTTGAGCCCGTGCAGGCTGAATTCCTCTTCACTGTAGAAGCCGCCCAGCCCGTCGGCGGCCTGGTGGTCGAGCAGGCGCGTGGTGGCCACCAGTTGCCCGCTGCTCAGGTCGCGCACGCCGATATGGCTGCAATGCGAATCGTAGGTGTCGCGGTCCAAACCCAGTTCGGCGCCTTGCAGGCGGGCGTCGAATTCCTGGCTGAACACGGCGTAGCGCAGGGCCTGGGCCTCACGTAAGGCCTGGCCGCCGATCAACCGCTCGGCTTGCAGACGGCGTTCCGGGCGAGGCTCCTTGATGCGGGCGATCTGAGTCATTGCGGTCTCCATGAGCCTGCCATCGGCGCGGCCGTAGACTGAGTGGGCAGGCTCAGGCTATGCAGGCGCGGTGTCAGCCAAGTGACCCTTTGGTGATGGTTGGGTGACAGCGGGCAAGGCGGGTTTGCTACCGGTCGATGCGACGGTTATGGTTGCGCCTGAAATGATTCGAAATATATGTTCGGGAAAATTTATGTCTTGTCGTGACCCCAATCGGGGGGCGGGCTGAAATGGCGGGCGCGATTTTCCCCTGGCGCAGTGACAACCGGTTCCAGCTGCTGGTCGACGGCCCGCAATTCTTTCCGCCCATGCTGGCGGCGATTGCCCATGCCGAACGCCAGGTGGACCTGGAGTTGTATCTGGTCGAAGCCGGCGCCTGCGCTGAGGCTGTGGTCCAGGCGTTGTGCGCTGCCGCCGAGCGTGGCGTGCAGGTGCGCTGCCTGTTCGACGGCTACGGCACCCAGGCCTTTGGCGTGACCTCGCGCGAGCGCCTGCTGGCAGCCGGCATCGAGTTGCGCACCTATAACCGCGTGCGCTGGTACCACGGCGGCCGCAACCTGTACCGCGACCATCGCAAGCTGCTGCTGGTGGATCAGGCCTGGGGCGTGGTCGGCGGCACCGGTGTCACCGACCAGTTCTGGCAGCCGGGCCAGGCCAGCAGCGAGTGGCATGAGGTGATGGTGCAGATGCAGGGGCCGCTGATCGCCGACTGGCAGATGCTGTTCGACCGCCAATGGCGGGCCAACCTGCGGCGCAGCGCCTGGCGCCCGGCCACCCATTTCGGCCTGCCGCGACTGCCACGGGTGCCCCAGGCCGGGGAGGGGTTGGGCCGGGTGGCCTACGCCGACTCGCGCCAGCATCGCGATATCCTGCAGTCGCTGGTGCGCGCCTTGAACAGTGGCCGGCAGCGCATCTGGCTGGCCACGCCGTATTTTCTGCCGACCTGGAAGGTGCGCCGGGCGTTGCGCCGCGCCGCCGCCCGGGGCGTCGACGTGCGCCTGCTGTTGACCGGGCCGCGGACCGATCATCCTTCCGTGCGCTACGCCGGGCACCGCTACTACCCGCGGCTGTTGCGCGGCGGGGTGAAGATCTTCGAATACCAGCCGTGCTTCCTGCACCTGAAGATGGTGCTGGTGGATGACTGGGTGAGCATTGGTTCGTGCAACTTCGACCACTGGAACCTGCGCTTCAACCTGGAGGCCAATGTCGAGGCCCTGGACCCCGCCCTGACCGCCGACGTGGCGGCGAGCTTTCAGCGCGATTTTGCCCAGAGCACGGCGGTCACCCTTGGCGACTGGGAGGCGCGACCGTTCTGGCGGCGCGTGCAGCAGCGCGTGTGGGGCTGGCTCGACCGCCTGGTGGTCAACCTGCTGGACCGCCGCAGCTGAGTGGGTGGGCGCTGCTATGCTGACTCGGCGCACCTGAGCGCACGTCGAGGACATTGCCCCCCATGGCTGCCAAGAAAATCCTGATGATCGTCGGCGATTACGTCGAAGACTACGAAGCGATGGTGCCCTTCCAGGCGCTGTCGATGGTCGGCCACACCGTGCATGCGGTCTGTCCGGACAAGCGCGCCGGGCAGAGCGTGCGCACGGCGATCCACGACTTCGAGGGCGACCAGACCTACAGCGAAAAGCCCGGGCATCGCTTCGTCCTCAACCACGACTTCGCCCAGGTCGAGGCCCACGATTACGACGCGCTGCTGATTCCTGGCGGGCGGGCGCCGGAATACCTGCGCCTGAACGAGAAAGTGCTGGAGCTGGTGCAGTCTTTCGACAAGGCCGGCAAACCGATCGCGGCGATCTGCCACGGTGCGCAGCTGTTGGCGGCGGCGGGTGTGCTGGAGGGGCGCGAATGCAGTGCCTTCCCGGCCTGTGCACCGGAAGTGAAGCTGGCCGGTGGCCGTTTCATCGATATCGAGGTCAACCAGGCCCATGTGCAGGCCAACCTGGTCAGCGCCCCGGCATGGCCGGCGCATCCGTCGTGGCTGGCGGGGTTTCTGGGATTGTTGGGGACGCGGATCACGCTGTGACGGCCTGCAACGACCGGGGGCTGTGCCCCCTCCCACCGCCAGGGTGGAAGGGGGCGAGGCGGGTTGGAACTGGCCTTATTGCACTTCGACCGCCAGGCTCTCGGCAATCTTCTGCTGCCAGATCGCCGGGCCGGTGATGTGCACCGACTCACCTTTGCTGTCTACCGCGACGGTGACCGGCATGTCCTTGACGTCGAACTCGTAGATGGCTTCCATGCCCAGTTCCTCGAACGCCACCACGCGGGATTTCTTGATGGCCTGGGCGACCAGGTAGGCGGCGCCGCCGACGGCCATCAGGTACACGGCCTTGTAGTCCTTGATCGCCTCGATCGCCGACGGGCCGCGCTCGGACTTGCCGATCATGCCAAGCAAACCGGTCTGGTCGAGGATCTGCCGGGTGAACTTGTCCATCCGCGTGGCGGTGGTCGGGCCGGCCGGGCCTACCACTTCTTCGCGGATCGGGTCGACCGGGCCGACGTAATAGATGAAGCGGCCCTTGAGGTCGACCGGCAGCTGTTCGCCACGGTTGAGCATCTCGACCATGCGCTTGTGCGCGGCGTCGCGGCCGGTCAGCATCTTGCCGTTGAGCAGGATGGTCTCGCCCGGTTGCCAGCTCTGCACGTCTTCGGGGGTGAGGGTGTCGAGGTTGACCCGGCGCGCTGACGGGCCGGCTTCCCAGACGATTTCCGGGTAGGCGTCGAGGTCCGGCGCCTGCAGCTCGGCCGGGCCGGAGCCGTCCAGCACGAAGTGCGCATGGCGGGTCGCGGCACAGTTGGGGATCATGCACACCGGCAGCGAGGCGGCGTGGGTCGGGTAGTCCATGATCTTCACGTCGAGCACGGTGGTCAGGCCGCCGAGGCCCTGGGCGCCGATGCCCAGCTGGTTGACCTTGTCGAACAGCTCCAGGCGCATCTCTTCGATGCGGTTGCTCGGCCCGCGCTTTTTCAGTTCGTGAATGTCGATGGACTCCATCAGCACTTCCTTGGCCATGACCGCCGCCTTCTCGGCGGTGCCGCCGATGCCGATGCCGAGCATGCCCGGCGGGCACCAGCCGGCGCCCATGGTCGGCACGGTCTTGAGCACCCAGTCGACGATCGAGTCGGATGGGTTGAGCATGGCCATCTTCGACTTGTTTTCCGAACCGCCACCTTTGGCCGCCACGTCCACTTCCACAGTGTTGCCGGGGACGATGGAGTAGTGGATCACTGCCGGGGTGTTGTCCTTGGTGTTTTTGCGGCTGCCGGCCGGGTCGGCCAGGATCGAGGCGCGCAACACGTTGTCGGGCAGGTTGTAGGCGCGGCGCACGCCTTCGTTGATCATGTCGTCCAGGCTCAGGGTGGCGCCGTCCCAGCGCACGTCCATGCCCACACGCACGAACACGGTGACGATGCCGGTGTCCTGGCAGATTGGCCGATGACCGGTGGCGCACATGCGCGAATTGATCAGGATCTGTGCGATCGAATCCCGGGCGGCCGGCGACTCTTCACGCAGGTAGGCCTCGTGCATGGCCTGGATGAAATCGACGGGATGGTAATAGGAGATGAACTGCAAGGCGTCAGCGACGCTCTGAATCAGGTCATCCTGCTTGATCACGGTCATGGGTGCGCTCCTCTGAAGGTGGGAACATTCATAAAGTCGGCGAGCAAGGCTGCGGCCATGGAGGCGCGTGCCGGCTCGGGTGCACTGGGCGAACGCAGGAACGTCCATGCAAAAAGGCGGCGCAGTATACCGCGGCTTATTGCCGCGCACACTCGCCGATGGTCAAAGGCTGGGCGATCACCGGTGGTGTAGCGAAATGCTACCATCGGTAGGAAACTTGTACATTCGCACGAATTTGAATAGTTATTTTGCGGTCAGGACACTAAAGTGGCATCTGGCCATATTCTCTTTGCTGCCAGCCAGGGAAGGAATCCCATCCAATACGGTGAGTCAACGAGTGACTGAACACGCTTTGCAGAAATTGTTGCTCAAGCGGTTCCTGTTTGCCGCAGGAACCTATGCACTGGTCCTGGCCTTGTTCTGGGGCGCGGTGCTGAGCGGCTTTTTTAACGCCACGCTGCTGACTGCCGCGTTGGCCAGCGGCCTCGCGGTGCTGTCGCAGCTGGCCTTGCTGGGGATTTTCCTGACCGGCGCCAACAAGCGCTATGCCGACCCCAGCCTGACCGAAGTGCAGGTGGTGCTGGGGCTTGCCTGGCAGACCTGGCTGGTGGCCAACATGGAAAGCGCCCGCGGCAGCTTCATGGTGATCTATGTGGTGATCCTGCTGTTCGGGCTGTTTCACCTGGACCGCAACAAGTTCATCCGCTGCGCGGTGCTGGTGTTCGCCAGCTTCGCCGGGCTCAACCTGTGGGAGGCCTGGCACGGCCAGACACCCAGCCCGGCCACGGCGCTGACCCAGGTCAGCGTTCTGTTTGGGGTGCTGGCGTGGCTGTGCATGTACGCCAGCTATGTCCAGGCTTCGCGCCATCGCATGCGCCAGCGGCGCTTTGCCCTGCAGGCGCACCAGGACACGCTGCGCGGCATGATGCGCCAGCTCGAGGACCTGGTGGCGACCGACGAACTGACCGGCCTGTTCAACCGCCGGCACTTCCTGCGCCTGGCCTCCCGCGAGCTGGCGGCGCTGGCGCCGGGAGCCCAACATGGCCTAGCGCTGATCGACCTTGACCACTTCAAGCGCATCAACGATGTGCACGGCCACGCTGCCGGCGATCAGGTATTGCAGACCTTTGCCAGCGTGGCCACCGCCTGCCTGCGCGAAGGTGATGTATTGGCCCGCTACGGTGGCGAGGAATTCGTCCTGCTGCTGCTCGACAGCCACACCGAATACCTCACCGCCTGCTGCGAACGGCTGCGCCTGGCGTTCGCCGCCGCGCGCCCGGCGGGGCTGGACCTGTCCAGCCTGAGCCTCTCGGCAGGCATGACCCTGCTGGCCCACGGCGACGACCTCGATGAGGCCTTGCAACGCGCCGATCAGGCCCTCTACCGGGCCAAGCGCAGCGGCCGCAACCGTTGCGCGGCGGCCTGGGAATCGGCCGATGCCTGAGCTTCGGGTCGGCGCGCGGCAGTGGTCGGTGGCGCCCGGCAGCAACCTGCTGGACGCCTTGAACCAGGCCGGTGTCGCCGTACCCTACAGTTGCCGGGCCGGCAGTTGCCACGCCTGCCTGGTGCACTGCGTGGCCGGCGAGCCGCAGGATATCAACCCTGGCGCCCTGCAGGCCGAGCGCCGCGCCGAAGGCTGGCGGCTGGCCTGCCAGTGCCGGGTGGTAAGTGACCTCGAGGTGGCGGTGTTCGACCGCCAGCGCGACGGCCTGCCCAGCCGTGTCGCCGCCTGCGACTGGCCCAGCCCGAGCGTACTGCGCCTGCGCCTGCTGCCCGAGCGCCCGTTGCGCTATCGCGCCGGGCAGCACCTGGTGCTGTGGACCGCCGGCGGCGTGGCCCGGCCGTATTCGCTGGCGAGCCTGCCCGGCGAGGACCCCTGGCTGGAATTTCATATCGATTGTGCGCAACCCGGTGCCTTTGCCGACGCGGCGCGGCTACTGCGCCCGGGTGACGAGATCCTGCTCGGCGAGCTGAGTGGCGGCGCCCTGCACTACGACCCGGACTGGCAGACCCGACCGCTCTGGCTGCTGGCGGCCGGCACGGGCCTGGCGCCCCTATGGGGGGTACTGCGCGAGGCGCTGCGCAGCGAGCATCAAGGGGCGATCCGCCTGCTGCATCTGGCGGCCGATGCCCCGGGGCACTACCTGGCAAACGAGTTGCAGACGTTGGCCGACAAGCATCCACAGCTGCAGGTGGAGTTGCTTACCGCTCAGCAATTGCCGACGGCTTTGGCAGCGCTGCGCCTGCTGTCACGCCAGACCATGGCGCTGGTGTGCGGGTCACCGGCCAGTGTCGAAGGTTTTTCGCGAAGGCTGTTTCTGGCGGGGCTGCCACGCGGGCAGTTGCTGGCGGATGTGTTCGTGGGGCGGGGGTAACGGCGCGGGGCGCCGATCATGTGGGGGCAGGCCAGCCCGCGATCCCACATGATCTTGCTGCCGATCAAACGATCGGATCACCCACGTGCAGCAGCTTCATGCCATTGGTGCCGCCGGTGCGGTTGTAGCTGTCGCCCTTGGTCAGGATGACCCAGTCGCCACGCTCGACCACGCCCAGCTTGAGCAGTTCGTCGACGGCGGCCTGGCTGACTTCGGTCGGCGGCAGGGCTGCCGGGTCGAAGGCCACCGGGTAGACGCCGCGGAACATCGCCGAGCGGGCGCGCGTGTCGCGGTGCGGCGACAGGCAGTAGATCGGCACCGAGGAACGCAGGCGCGACATGATCAGCGGCGTGTAGCCACTCTCGGTCAGGGCGATGACTGCTTTCACTCCGGGGAAGTGGTTGGCGGTGTACATCGCCGCCAGCGCGATGCTTTCGTCGCAGCGGGTGAACTGGGTGTGCAGGCGGTGGCTGGAGAGCTTGCCGGACGGGTGTTTTTCGGCACCCAGGCAGATGCGCGCCATGGCCTGGACGGCTTCGATCGGGTAGGCGCCGGCGGCGCTTTCGGCCGACAGCATGACCGCGTCGGTGGAGTCGAGCACGGCGTTGGCAACGTCCGACACTTCGGCGCGAGTCGGCATCGGGTTCTGGATCATCGACTCCATCATCTGGGTCGCCACGATCACCGCCTTGTTGTTGCGGCGGGCGTGCTGGATGATCTTCTTCTGGATGCCGATCAGTTCGGCGTCGCCGATTTCCACGCCCAGGTCGCCACGGGCAACCATCACCGCATCACTGGCGCGAATCAGGTTGTCGAGGGTCTCGTCGTCGGCGACCGCTTCGGCGCGTTCGATCTTGGCCACCAGCCAGGCGGTACCGCCCGACTCGTCGCGCAGCTGGCGCGCGTATTCCATGTCGGCGGCATCGCGCGGGAAGGACACGGCCAGGTAGTCGAGGTCCATTTCAGCGGCGAGCTTGATGTCCTGCTTGTCTTTTTCGGTCAGGGCCGGAGCTGTCAGGCCACCGCCGCGGCGGTTGATGCCCTTGTGGTCGGACAGCGGGCCGCCGATCAGCACCGAGCATTCCAGGGCGTCGGCCGTGGCGGTTTCGACGCGCATGACCACGCGGCCGTCATCGAGCAGCAGTTCGTCGCCGACGCCGCAATCCTTGACCAGGTCCGGGTAGTCGATACCGACGACTTCCTGGTTGCCTTCAGTCAGTGGATGAGCGGTCGAAAAGGTGAATTTGTCACCGACCTTGAGTTCGATTCGCTTGTTGGCGAATTTGGCGATGCGGATCTTCGGACCTTGCAGGTCGCCCAGCAGCGCCACATGGCGGCCATTGCGCGCAGCGATTTCACGAATGAGGCGGGCACGAGCCTTGTGCTCGTCCGGCGTGCCGTGGCTGAAGTTCAGGCGGGCAACATCCAGCCCGGCGAGGATCAGCCGTTCGATCACTTCCGGCGAGTTGCTCGCAGGGCCCAGGGTGGCAACGATTTTTGTACGGCGAACAGTCATTCACTGACTCCTTGTATTGAAGCGCAGCAGAAGGCTACTCCTCAATCGAGCTGTAGTCATTGTTCCTCTGCACTACCGGCAGCGGACTTTGTTCGGCGATACTGCAGAATTCGCGTGACGGTGTCGTGGCACTGAAGATTCTTCCGGCCTGGCCGATACCCCGGGCATACAGGAGAAACCCATGCGTATCTTGATCATAGCGGCCCTGGTGGCCACCAGTCTGACCGGGTGCACCCGCTGGTACATGAACAGCCACCTCAACGACGCCTATCGCGCCTATGACAAGGGCGATTGCGAGACGGTAATGCTGCGCCTGTCCCAGGTCGAGCGCGAGAGCCGCACGCGGCCTTACGTGTTGCCGGAGGTGAGTCTGCTGCGCGGCCAGTGCCTGGAACGCCAGCAGTTGTTCGTCGACGCGGCGCAGACCTATTCGTTCATCATCACCCAGTATCCTTATAGCGAATACGCCTACAGGGCCCGTGCGCGCCTCGACACGCTGCAGCAGGGCGGGCACATCCACGAAGGCGCGCCGGCGCAGACCTTCCCGGCGCCGCGCTGAAATAGTATTTCCAGTTTTTTCAAGATCACAAGTTTCATGACAGCCTTGTGGACGTTTGACGGTGGTAGGCTAAGCTTTTCCAATGATGGCCCTTTGAGTCCACGCGACTCGATTCGTGCCGGCACGCTTTAGTACGACCATGCTCCATGGTCATTTGATTGTGGTACACCCCCATGTATATCGAGCGTCGTATCGAACGTCACCAGCTACCGTACTATCTGCAAGTGTTCAACCGGCACACCGGGCAACCGATCGGCTATCTGGGCAACGTGTCGGAACACGGCCTGATGTTGATCAGCCAGTTGCCCATGCTGGTCGGTGCCGATTTCGAGCTGCAATTGAAAATCCCGACCGCCAGCGGTGGCCCGCAACTGCTCAACATCACCGCCAATTGCATGTGGTCGCGCGAAGACGAAACGCCGGGCAATTATGATTCGGGGTTCGAGTTGACGCAGTCGTGCGCGGTGTATGCCGAGCTGGTCGAGGCCTTGCGCAGCTATTTTACCTTCAGCCAGCTGAGCGCCTCGGCCTGAAGAACCACTGTTTCCTGACCACCCCTGACCACACCTGGCCGCCCACGCTCGCGAGGGCGGCCGATTACAGTGTTCCTGCCTTCTTCCACCCCAGATACCGACTGATCAACTGCGCACCCAGCTGCGCCGGCCTGGCGTCGAGCACGGCCATGCCGTGGGCGCTCAGGCGTTCGTGCAGTTGCTCGCGGTCGTTCAGGTAGCCCACGGCGCCGCAGTAGCTCAGGGCCTGTTGAAAGTCGCTGACCGGCGTCAGGCGCAGCTGGTCGAGCAGCTCCTCGCGCAGGCTGGCGACCAGCACCCGGTGCTGGCGGGTCAGACGCTTGAGGGCCCGCAGCAGGTCGTCGGGTTCCTCGTCGCCCAGATTGCTGATCCAGATCACCAGCGCCCGACGCGACTGGCGGGCGAGCAGGGCGTCGCTGGCGGCGGCGAAATCGGCCGGGCGGTGACCGGCCTGCAGGTCGTGGACGCTGTTGAGCAGCCGATTGAGCTGGCCCTGACCCTTGCGCGGTGCCAGGTACAGCGGCCTGTCGCCGGCAAAGGTCAGCAGCCCTACGGCGTCGCCCTGGCGCAGGGCCACCTGGCTGAGCAGCAGGCAGGCATTGAGCGCGTGCTCGAAGTGCCCCAACTCGCCGTCCTGGCTGCGCATGCGCCGACCGCAGTCGAGCATGAAAATGATCTGCTGATCGCGCTCATCCTGATATTCCCGGGCAATCGGCGTGCGCTGCCGCGCGGTGGCCTTCCAGTCGATCTGGCGCAGACTGTCGCCTTCGCGAAACTCGCGCAGCTGGTGAAATTCCAGGCCCTGGCCGCGCCGTGGGCGCTGGCTGATGCCGAGCTGGCCGAGCCATTGCTCGGGCGCCAGCAGGCCACCGCCGGTCAGGCGCCGGAAATCGGGATAGACCCGCAGCGTATCTGCACATTCCAGGTAGCGGCGCAGTCGCCACAGGCCCAGGCGGCTGGCCAGCTGCACTTCGCAGCGGGCGAACTGCAAGGTCCCACGTTGCGTGGCCCGCACACCGTAACTCAGGGAGGTCGCGGTGGCGGGTGGCAGCAGGCAATCGACCGGCAACTGCCGGGTGTCGAGGCCGGCAGGCGGATGGTCGTGCAGGCTGAGCGCCAGCGGCCAGCCTTGATCGTGTTCGACCCACAGTTGCACCTCGGCCCAGCGCCCGAGCAGCAGGCTGCCGGGCAGTTGTCGACGCACCCGCACGGCGGGCTTGCGCAGCAGCCCCAGAGCATCGATGACGCTCACCACCAAGGTGGCCAGCAGCAAGCCCCAGACCACCGCCGAAGCGCTGCCCGGCACGGCGAACTCGAGGGCGCGCAGGGCCCCCAGCAGTATGCTCAGCGCCAGCAGCGCGGCGACCCAGCCCAGCAGCAGACGAGTCGGTTTCACAGACGCGGCGCCGCGACCTGGTCGAGCAGCTGGCCCAACAGCTGATCCACCGACAGGCCTTCGATGTCCAGCTCCGGCGCCAGCCGTACACGATGGCGCAGCACGGCCAGGGCGCACTCCTTGACGTCGTCGGGGATGACGAATTCGCCGCCGCGCAGCAATGCCCGGGCCCGCGCGCCACGCACCAGGGCAATCGAGGCGCGGGGCCCGGCACCCATAGCCACTCCAGGCCAGTCGCGGGTCGCGCGCGCCAGGCGCACGGCGTAGTCGAGGACCTGTTCGTCGAGCGGCAGCTCGCTGGCGATGCGTTGCAGCACGCTGACGTCACGGGCGTTGAGCAGGGTGCGCGGAGGATGCACTTCAAGCATTTCCGCGCGCGCCGAGCGCGTCACCTCGCGGACCATCGCCAGCTCTTCGGCGGCGGCCGGGTAGTCCATGCGCAGCTTGAGCATGAAGCGGTCGAGCTCGGCTTCCGGCAGCGGGTAGGTGCCTTCCTGCTCAAGCGGGTTCTGCGTGGCCAGCACCATGAACGGCTGGGCGATAGGCAGGGCCCGGCCCTCAAGGGTGACCTGGCGCTCCTGCATGGCTTCGAGCAGAGCCGCCTGGGTCTTGGCCGGCGCCCGGTTGATTTCATCGGCCAGCAGCAGGTGGGTGAACAGCGGGCCCTTGCGCAGCTTGAACTGCTCGCTTTGCAGGTCGTAGACGGCCTGGCCGGTGACGTCACTGGGCATCAGGTCCGGGGTGAACTGGATGCGCGCGAAATCGCCGCCAAAGCACTTGGCCAAGGCACGCACCAGCAAGGTCTTGCCGAGCCCGGGCACGCCTTCGATCAGCACATGGCCGCCACCGATCAACGCGGTCAGCACATCGTCGATGGCCGCGTGCTGGCCGATCACCACCTTGCGCAACTCGTGCCGCACCGCCTGGGCCAGCTGGCTGGCGCGGTGGCGCTGATGCGCCAGGTGCTCCTCGGGGCGGGTCTCGGGTGCGGGGGTTACAACTCCAGGTGTCGGTTCTGCGGCCGTCGTTTGTTCGGCGGGCGACGCCGGGTCAGGGCTGGCAGCGTGTTCAGGGTCAATGCCTTCGCTGGGGTCCGGTAATTCGCTCATAGGGCGTTCCTGATGATTTGCAAGTGGGCAACCTGACGACAGAACTCTGCCGCTTGCAGGCGTTGGCGGGGGCGGGGGCGCAGGGCGTCGGCGATGGCAGCGGTGGGTTGGCGGCTGAGCCGGGCCAGGACCTGCCATTGCTCGGCTACCGGCAGGCGTTCGAAGCCCGGGTGGCGGCGCCGGGCGCGGCGCAGGATGTCGCGTTGCAGGGCGCGCAGCAGGCTGGCATGGCCGGCGCGGCGCAGCAGGAAGCTGGCGCTGGCATCGAGGTGCTCGCGCAGTCGCCGGCGTGCGGGCGGGGGCGGGGTCTGGACGGGCCCCTGGCGCAAGGCGAAATGCCAGCCGCCGAGCAGCAGCAACGCCAGCAGGGCCAGCAACGCCTGCGGGAAATAGCGCCAGAGCAAGGTGGTCAGGCTGTCGTGCTGGGCGTCGCCGACCAGGGCCACTTGGCTGTCCTGGGTCAGGTACCAGAGCAGCCAGGCGTTGTCGTACTGGCCGATCGCCGCGTTGCGCCACAGGTCGGCGTCGGTGACCACGGTGATCAGGCCGTCGCCCCAGCGCAGCTGCATCAGGTGCGTGGCGGTGGCGTTGTTGGCCCAGGCCGAGACCTTGTTCATCGGGTCCTCGAGGTGCCAGGCGGGGTCGAAGCTGAAATAGGCCGGGGCCTTCTCGTTTTCCAGATATAGACGAGTCAGTTCAGGGTATTGAATCCGGTCGCCGGGCGACAGCCGAGGCAGGTCGCGGGTCTGCAACTGGTGCAGTTGCAGACGATCGAGCAGCAGGTCGCCACTCATGGCCTTGTCCTGATCCCACAGGGCCTGGGCGACGAACAGCAGGCGCCCGCCCGCGCGTACCCAGCGCAGCAGCCGGTCGGCCTGGTTCGGCGACATGCGCTGGCGCTCGCCGAGCAGCAGCAGGCTGGCACCGCGCGGGTCGAGCTGGTCGAGCACCTCCAGGCCCGGGGCGCGCTGTACCGTCACGCCCTGCTGGCGCAGGAACAGCTGCGCGGCCAGGTAGTCATCGCCGCGTGCCTCGGCGCTGGGGCCCAGGTCGACCCATTGGCGATACGACTCCAGCCGCCCGAGCGCGCCGCTGCCGACCACCAGCGCGAGCACGGCGGCGACTGCCAGCCACAGCCAGGTGCGGCGTCGGCTCATGGCGCCGGCTCCGCGCGGGGGCCGTCGAACAGCGCCCGCCAGTGGGCACACAGTGCGGCGCCGGCGGCCTCGGGTGGCAGGCGATGACCGTAGGCCAGATTCTGCCAGTGCTCGGTCAACGCCTGGCCGAAGGCGAACAGCGGCGGCTGGCCGAGCTGTTCGATGCGTGCCAGCACCTGGCTTTCGGTGTCTGCCGCCTTGAGCGGCAACTGGTAATCCTGCAACAGGCGCAGGAGCAGGGCGCGATAGAGCAGGCTCAGGGCCTCGCGGGGCTGTTCGGGCCACAGCCGTTCGGCGCTGCCAGCAATGTCGGCGGGCAGTGCCTGTGCCTGCAGGGCGATGCCGGCCACCACCTGCGGTGGCTCGGGGTGGGCGGGCGGCGTCGGGGCCGGTCGGGCGAACAGCGCCAGCCAGTGCCGATAACGCCAGCCCAGCAGCACGACGGCGGCGAGCAGCAGAACCCAGAGCAGGGATTCGAGTAGGCGTGCCAGGCCCTCGAAGCGCGGCACGCTCGCCGGCAGCGGCACTTCGCTGGCAGGCTCGCCATCGCCATGCACCCAGCGCCAATGCCGCTGGTTTTCCAGGTTATGGAAGGGCGGCTGCTGCTCGATGGCCTGCAGGGCGCTGCGTGCGGCGTCGCTGCTGAGTTTCTGGTTCAGCAGGCGCGGGCTGTCGGGCGGCGGCGCAGCCAGGCTCGGGGCGCTCGGCCAGGCCAGCAGTACGGCCATCAGTACCGCGCCGATGGCGCTGCCCAGGCGCGCGGCCAGGCGCCGCAGCACCTGTTCGATGTCCCAGGCCTCGAGCTGGCTGCGCCGGTTCAGGTACAGGCCAAAGCCTGCGGCAACGTACAGCGGCTCGGTGACGGTCAGCACCAGGGCGTAGATCAGGTTGCTCAGATGGGCCGGCCAGGCGGCCCTGAGGCTGGCGCTCAAGCCCAACTGTTCACCCAGGTGCCATTGGCTGTCGAACGGGTCGGGCTGCAGGGCGTACAGCACCACGACCAAGGCCAGGCCAAAGACGTATTCGATGTGCGCGAACAGCAGCGTCAGCCAGCGCGCGGCGCCGCGGTTGTCCTTGCGCAGCAGGGTGATGCGGCGTTGCCGGGCGGGGCCGTCGAGGCCTTCCAGCTGGCTCACCGGCAGGGTCAGGCTGCGACTCAGGCTCAGGCGGCGCACCGTCAGCGCTGGCCACAGTTGCGTCTTGAGCAGCTGCGGATAGCGTCGCAGCGCCTGGCCCAGGCTGGGCGCAGTGCCCTGCCAGGCCTGGGCGAGAATATCCAGGGGCAGGCGTTCGAACGCCGGCTTGAGCCACCAGAGCACCAACAACACGGCATTGGGGTGGTCGCGCAACACCCAGCTCAGCACCGCCAGCACCGGCATGGTCAGGCAGGCCCAGCTGAGTATCAGCACACGCCGATGGCGGCCGGCCAGCAGCAGGCCCAGGTCGATGGCTTGCCAGGGCGAACGGGGCCGCAGCACGGCGGCGGTGTCAGTCACGCGCATGGGTGCCTCGGCCGGCCAGTGCGAGGTAGCCTGTGACCAGCGCCCAGAACAGCGCGCCGACGCCGTATTTCACAGCGTTCGGCAGATCACTGCGCGAGGACCAGAACGCCTCGACGAAGGCGGCGACCAGCAACAGCAGCAGGGCGCCGTAGACCAGCTGCAGGGCCAACGGCGCGCTGTGGCGCAGGGCCTGGCTGCGGCTGCAGGCGCCCGGAGCGATCAGCGCCCCGCCCAGGCGCAGGCCGGCGGCCCCGGCGAGGACAATGCCGGTCAGCTCGAACGCGCCGTGGCCGATGACGAATGGCCAGAAAGTCCGGCCGAAGCCAATCTGGCTCAGATGACCGGCTACAGCGCCGATGGACAGGCCGTTGCCGAGCAACATGTACAGGCTGCCGACCCCCAGCAGCAGGCCGCTGGCGAACACCTGAAAGGCGATGCCGACGTTATGCATCACGTAGTAGCCGAACATCATCAGGGCACTGCTGCTCAGGTGCTCGGCCGCCGGCCCGAAGCGCGCTGCGCCCGGGTCGTACATGGCTTCCATCTGTTGCACCTGTTGCGGGTTGACGATGGCGTAGATGAGGTCGGGAAAGGCCAGCACCAGGGCCAGCGTCAGCAGCAGGCTGGTCGCCAGCACGGCGGCTGCGGCCGCCACCCAGCGCCACTGGCTGCGTACGCTGCCAGGCAGGCCGGCGGCAAGAAAGCCGGCGATGCTCGCGGCGACCTGGCTGCGGTGCCGGTACAGCTGCTGATGGCCACGCATCGCCAGTTGCTGCAGAGCCTCGATCCGCGCCTGGCTGTAGCCTCGCTCGGTGGCCAGTGCCAGCTGGTGGCACAGGCGCCGGTAGCGGCGGCTGAAATCTTCACAGGCGGCGGGACTTGCGCGGTTGCCCTCCAGTTGGTCGAGCAGTTGCTCCAGCGCCTGCCATTCGGCTTGATGCAGTTGCTCGAAGGGCTGCTGCTTCATGGCCCGGCCTGCAGGCTGCGGGCGATCGCGTACACCCGGGCCAGCGCCTGGTCGCCGGGTACCTGGAGGGCCGGGGCCAGCAGCGCGGCCAGTTCGCGGCTGCGGTGAGCGGGCAGCTGGGCGTGGCGTTCGGCCAGGTGGACGATGGCCTGCTGCTCGGCCACCGACAGCGGCCACGGCGCCGCCTGTGGCTCGACCACTGGCAGGCTGGCGAGGGGGGGCGGGCGCTCGGTGTAGATCACCAGCGTGCCGGCCGCCAGGTCGCCCAGGCGCTTGAATTGCGCATGCTGCAGGCTGCAGAACAGACCCAGGGCGTAGGCGGCGGGCAGCATGTCAACGCAGCGCAGCAGGTTGCGCAGCAACGAGGCGCTCCAGCCCACCGGCGTCGCGTCATCGTGCACCACGCGCAGGCCCAGCAGCTGTTTGCCAGGTGTGCGGCCCTGATGCAGGACCTCGAACAGCACCATGTACCACCAGTCGACCAGAAACAGCAGCAAGGCACCGAGGCCGATACCGACGCCGCCCAGGCCACCCAGCAGCGCAAACAGGCCGCCCAGCAGCGCGCCGCGCAGGCCCAGGTCGACCGCGTAGGCCAGGGCGCGCGGCAGGGGGCCGGCCGGGGTCAGCGTCAGTTCGATGCCTTCCGGGGTTTCCAGGGCGTAGCGCGTGTCCACGGGCCGAGGCAGCGCTGCATTCCTTGCATAGGCTGGAGAGTGTGGCATGGGGCGCCCGCTAGAGAGACAGCAAAGCGTGATGCTAGCCAGCCGCAGCCCGGCATGCAACCAGCGTCGGCCCTCGGGTAGACTGCTCGGACTATTGAACAGGACCCGCCCGTGAGCTCGAGCATCTTCTGGTACGACTACGAAACCACCGGCATCAACCCCCGCAACGACCGCGCGCTGCAGGTGGCCGGGTTGCGCACCGACGCCGACCTCAACGAGATCGACGCGCCGATCAACCTGTACTGTCAGCCCAGCGACGACATTCTGCCTCACCCCATGGCCTGCATGATCACCGGCATCACTCCCCAGGTACTGGCACAAAAAGGCCTGGCCGAGGCCGACTTCATGACCCGCGTACATGCCCAGCTCAGCGCGCCTGGCACCTGCGGCGCCGGCTACAACACCTTGCGCTTCGATGACGAGGTCACTCGTTACAGCCTGTATCGAAATTTTTTCGACCCCTATGCCCGTGAATGGCAGGGGGGCAACAGCCGCTGGGACCTCATCGACGTGGTGCGAGCCGCCTATGCCCTGCGCCCCGACGGCATCCACTGGCCACAAGTGGACGGGCGCGTGAGCATGCGCCTGGAACTTCTCACGGCGGCCAACGGCATTGACCACGGTCATGCCCATGATGCGCTGTCGGATGTTCGCGCAACTATCGGCCTTGCACGTTTAGTCAAACAACAGCAACCACGATTGTATGACTGGTTGTTTAAACTGCGTGGCAAGCATCAGGTCATGGAGCAAATACGCCTGCTTGAGCCCATGCTTCATGTATCGGGGCGTTTTTCAGCGGCGCGCAACTTTATCGGTGTGGTATTGCCGCTGGCGTGGCACCCGCGCAATCGCAACGCGCTGATTGTCTGTGACCTGCATCACGATCCGGCACGACTGTGTACCGACAGCGCGCAAGTGCTGCGGGCCGATCTCTATCGACGGCGCGACGAGGCCGCCGCCGATCAGCTGCCGGTACCGTTGAAATTGATTCACGTGAATCGAAGTCCCGTGGTCGCTCCGCTCAAGGTCCTGCGCGACGAAGATTGTCAGCGTCTGGGCCTGGATCTGGACAGTTGCCTGGCCCGCGCCCGCCAATTGCAGGAGGGCTGCGCGCAGTGGCAGGACAAGCTGGCAACTATCTATGCCAGCGAAGACTTCAGCGAGACCGCAGACCCCGAACAGCAGCTGTATGACGGATTTATCGGCGACCGGGATCGGCGCCTCTGTGAACAAGTTCGGCTGTGCGAGCCGCAGCAGTTGGCTGCCGAACAATGGATGTTCGACGACCCCCGGTTGCCCGAGCTGCTGTTCCGTTACCGCGCACGTAACTTCCCCGATACATTGAGCGAAGGGGAGCGCCAGCGCTGGCAGGGGTTCTGCCAGCAGCGCCTGAGCGACCCGCAATTCGGCGCACCGAATACCCTGGACGGTTTTGCCGAGGCCCTGAGCCAGGCCCGGCTGACTGCCAGCCAGGCGCAGTTGCAGGTACTCGAACAATGGCAGGCTTATGTACAGGCGTTGGCAGTACGCCTGCAAGTTTCGCCACGGATGCATAACTGAAATATTCAGCAATAAAAAACGCCAGCGAATGCTGGCGTTCTTGTGCAACTTGCCGGTGAACGCGGCGCTGTCAGCGGGTTATGACTTAACCCAGGAATGCCGCCCAGCTTTCCACCACATCACCGCCCCACTTGGCTTTCCACTCTTTCAGCGTCTTGTGGTTGCCACCTTTGGTTTCGATGATTTCGCCGTTGTGCGGGTTCTTGTACTGTTTGACTTTACGTGCGCGCTTGGTGCCTGGCACTTTGGCCGGGGTGCCACGTGGCGCCTTGGCGGTTCTGGATTCTGGATCCAGCAGCGAGATGATATCGCGCAGCGACTTCTGGTATTCGCCCATCAAGGTGCGCAGTTTGCCTTCGAATTCCAGTTCGGTTTGCAGTTTGTCGTCTTGCGACAGGTTTTTCAGGCGCGCCTGCAGTTCTTTGATGGCTTCTTCGGTGGCGCGGTATTCGTTGATCAGGGACATGAGGGACTACCTTGGTGTGATGCTGGGAACAGTGGGGGCAATAATAGGCACAGTGATTGTTCAAGTAAACATTAAAAAAGAGTCAGCGAGTGAAATGAAGTTAATTTCTTAATTGTCCGACAGCCCCCTGCGCAGCGAGATACGAATATATGTGGGCACGCGCGCCGCAGCCGAGCCGATGCGCGACATGGGGCTTTGCTCGACTCCATTTGCCCAAGCCCCTAGAATGGCCGCCTTTATGAAGTAGTGGAGTTTTCCCTCATGCGCACTTTTCGGCTGGTGATCGCCTGCCCGGACCGCGTCGGCATCGTCGCCAAGGTCAGTCATTTCCTGGCATCCCACAACGGCTGGATTACCGAGGCCAGTCATCACTCCGATGACCAGAGCGGCTGGTTCTTCATGCGTCACGAAATTCGCGCCGACTCCCTGCCCTTCGGTATCGAAGCGCTGCGCGAGGCTTTTGCGCCGATCGCCGAAGAGTTTTCGATGGCCTGGCGCATTACCGACACCGACCAGAAGAAACGTGTCGTGCTGATGGCCAGCCGCGAGTCGCACTGCCTGGCCGACCTGCTGCACCGCTGGCACAGCGACGAACTGGATTGCGACATCCCTTGCGTCATTTCCAACCACAACGACCTGCGCAGCATGGTCGAATGGCACGGCATCCCGTTCTATCACGTGCCCGTGGACCCGACCAACAAGCAGCCGGCGTTCGCCGAAGTCTCGCGCCTGGTCGACGAGCACAGTGCCGACGTCGTGGTGCTGGCGCGCTACATGCAGATCCTGCCACCCCAGCTGTGCCAGGCCTACGCGCAGAAGGTCATCAACATCCACCACAGTTTCCTGCCCTCGTTCGTTGGCGCCAAGCCCTATCACCAGGCCTCCCTGCGTGGCGTCAAGCTGATCGGCGCGACCTGCCACTACGTCACCGAAGAGCTGGACGCCGGCCCCATCATCGAGCAGGACGTGGTGCGGGTCAGCCATAGCGACAGCATCGAGGACATGGTGCGGTTCGGCCGCGACGTGGAGAAGATGGTGCTGGCGCGCGGCTTGCGCTACCACCTGGAAGACCGCGTGCTGGTGCACGGCAACAAGACCGTAGTGTTCTGATTCGAGCCTGGAGGAGGGCGCGCGATGACCGATCCACTGGACAAGGCCACATCGCGTGCGCCGCCGACGCTCGGTGAAGGCTGCCTGAGCCGCTACGACCCCGAGGCGCTGAATGAGGACGATGGCACCGAGTTTCCTGGTGCTGCGGATTTGTGGCGCGAACTGCATCCTGATGAGCAACGGCAGCCGGAGTGATGCTCGCCCCGAGAGCGGTTCTGGAGGCGGCAAGGATTGCGGCCTCAGGCCTCGCGCTTGCTCAGCAGGCCGCGCCCCAGCATCGCCACGAACACCGGCCCGCCGGCGATCAGATAGAAGTAATACGTCACCGCCCGCCAGATCAGGATCGCTGCCGCCGCGCTGGATTTGCCGATCATCGGCGCCAGCAGCGCTGCTGAAGTCAATTCTGCGGCGCCGGCACCCCCCGGCAGGAGGCTGAACTGCCCGGCGCTCAGTGAAACCATCTGCACCAGAAAGCTCCAGGCCCACGGCAGGTCCGCGCCCAGCCCCCGGGCCGCCAGGTACAGCACGCTCAAGCGCAGGCTCCAGTGCAGGCAGGTAAGGCTGAACACCGCCAGCAGGCGGCGTAGCGGCAGACGCAGGGTGTCGCTGAACGAATCGATGAAGCGCAGGCTCCTGCGCGCCCAACGCCAGCGCCGCGTGCGGTGGATGCGCAAGCGGGCCAACAGCCTGGCGCTGAGCCCCAGCAGGCTCCGGTGATAGCGCGCCAGCCCGTAGCAAGCCGCCATGGCCAATACCAGCAGCGCTGCGCTGATCGCCAGCATTGCCTCGATGTTGCGGTCCAGGCGATGGAAGAACGCGTACAGCAGGATGCCCAGCAGCGCGCAGAAGAAAAATACCAGGTCACTCAGCTGATCCATGGCAAATACCGCGCTGCTGCGCGCCGGGGGGACGCCGTTGCGGGCCAGCAAGGCCATCAGGGTCAAGGCGCCGCCGCTGCCGCCGGGCGTGGCGCACATGGCGAACTCGGTGGCCATGACCACGGCTACGCTCTTGCCGAAGCTCGGGGCACCGGCCCCGCCGGCCAGCAGCAGGCGCATGCGACAGGCGTTGACGCACCAGCACAGGCCGATCATGCCGAACAGAATCAGCAGCAGCGGCCGTGGAAAGCCTTGCAGGCGTGCCCAAAGCTCGCTGCCGCCCAGCCACCATGGCACTGCCAGCGCTGCAAGCAGGGCCAGGCTCAGCCACAGCAGTCGGCTCATGCCACCTGCCGGGGCAACGTCAGGAGGCCGGCGTTGGCCTGCAACCAGTCGCGCTTGGTGCTGGCGATACGGCCGTCGGCGAGCAGGCGCTGCAGCAGATCGAGCCAGTAATGGCGGGAAAATTCGTGGCGCATGTCGACCGGGTGCAGGCCAAGGCGGATGCAGGGTGCCTGTTGCCAGCGCTGTGCGCGGGCATCGCTGAGGGCCTTGGACAGAGCGCGGCGCCAGGCGCTGCGCGCGCTCCATACCAGGCCTGGGGCCGGGATGCGGGTGAAGTCAGGCAGCCGATAGAAGTTCTGCGGATCGCTGGTGTATTGCAGCGGCAGTTCGCGCAGCGCCTGACGGGTGCCTTCGCTCATCAACCAGGCGGGGGCGACGAAGCCTGCCAGCGGCCACTGCCGGCGGTCGAACAGCTCGATGCCGGCGTGCAGCCGCGCCAGCGCCTGCTGGTGATCGAGACGGTAGAACTCGCCCTCCCAGGTGTAGACCCGGCGCATGAACCAGTCCCGGGGCGAGCGCAGGCGGTCGCCGACATCGGCGTGGTAGTAGCCGTGCAGGGCCAGTTCGTCGCCCCGCGCCAGCCGCTGCTCCATCACCTGGCAGAAGGCCGGCGCTTGCTCCAGCGGGTTGCGCCCGTGGAAGTTCGGCACAACCAGCAAGGTCATGGGCAGTGAACCCATGGCATCCACCGCCTCGACGAAGGGCTGGTAGTCGCTCCAGGTTTCCGGCGCCACGTCGTGCAGCACCAGCATCAAGGTCCGGGGCTCAGCCATGGGCGGCCACCGCGCGCAGGTTGTTGCCCAGCACCGCGTGGTAATGCTCCAGTAACCCGGCCACCACGCTGTCCCAGTTGTAATGTCGCTCCACGTGCGCCCGCGCCTGGCGGCCGAGCTGACGGCTGTCGCCGGCGAACAGCTCGCGCACCGCGGCCGCCATCGCCCGGCTGTCATTGGGCCGGCACAGCAGGCCGCAGGTCGGCTGGACGATTTCGCTGAACGCGCCGGCGGCCACGGCCACCACCGGGATGCCGCTGGCCATCGCCTCGAGGATGACCAGGCCGAAGGTTTCCTGATCGCCGCCATGCAGCAGGGCATCGGCGCTGGCCAGCAGGCGGGCGACCTCGGCGGGAGGACAGAAGTGGCCCACCACCGAGACGTTTTCGGGGACATTGGCCGGCATGTTCGAGCCGACCAGCAGCAGGTGATAGCCGGCGCCCAAATGACGCATGCAGTCGAGCAGCACTGGCAGGTTCTTCTCGCGCGAGCCGCGCCCGGCGAAGATCAGCAGCTGGCAGTCGTCGGCTATGCCCAACTGACGCTTGAGCGCCGGGTCGCGGTGACTGGGGTCGAAGGTCTGCAGGTCGACGCCCAGGCGCTGCACGTGCACATTGGCGATGCCCAGCCCGCGCAGCTTGTCGGCCATGACCTGGCTGGGCGCCAGCACTCGGTCGAAATTGCCGTACAGCTTGCTGACGTAGGCTTCGACATTGGGTGTGAACCAGTTGCCCATGCGGTTGCTGACCAGCAGGGGCAGGTCTGAGTGGTAGAAACCGATCACCGGCACGTCCAGCTGGCGCCGCGCATCCAGCGCCGCCCAGGCGGTGAGGTAAGGGTCGCCGACCTCGATGAGGTCCGGTTGCAGGTCCCTGAGCACGTTGCGCCAGGGCGCCAGGCGCAGGGGGAAGCGATAGCCGTTGCCAAACGGCAGGGCCGGAGCCGGCACATGGTAGATGCCATCCTGCTGGGACAGGCTGGCACCGGGAATCAGCAGGCTGTGACGCACCCCTGGGTTGAGCCCCAGTCGCCGGTGTTTGGCATCAAGATAGGTCCGCACCCCGCCACTGGCGGGGGCATAGAACATGGTGATGTCAGCGATATGCACGGTGGCCATCCCTCCAGTGGTATGAGTCCATAAAGTGGACCCTGCCGTCGGGGGTATGGTTCTAAGCAGCAGCGGCCGGCTGCGAGTCAGCTGCCGCAGGCTGCCGGAGCGGGGCGAATGGCTGCGGCCCACTACGGCGGCTGGCAACGGCCGGTCAGATCCTGAAGCTGCCCACCAATTGCTTCAGGCGCTGGGCCTGCTGTTCGAGGTCGGCGCAGGCGCGCAAGGTCGATTGCAGGTTTTCCATGCCTTCCTGATTGAGGGTGTTGATTTCGCTGATGTCCATGTTGATGGCGTCGACCACGGCGGTCTGCTCTTCGGTGGCGGTGGCCACCGACTGGTTCATGCCGTCGATTTCGCCGATGCGCTGGGTCACGCTGCTCAGGCGCTCGCCGGCCTGGTTGGCGATGCCGACGCTGTCCTGGCTGTGGCGCTGGCTTTCACCCATGGTGCCGACCGATGCCTTGGCGCCGACCTGCAGCTCCTCGATCATGGTCTGCACCTGCTGGGCCGACTCCTGAGTGCGATGCGCCAGGTTGCGAACTTCGTCGGCCACCACCGCGAAACCACGCCCGGCTTCACCGGCACGGGCCGCTTCGATGGCAGCGTTGAGCGCCAGCAGGTTGGTCTGCTGGGAAATGCTGGTGATCACCTCGAGAATCTGGCCGATGTTCACTGTCTTGCTGTTGAGCGTCTCGATGTGGCCGCTGGAGGTGCTGATCATGTCGCTCAGGCGGGTCATCGCGGTGATGCTCTGGCCGACTACCTGCTGACCTTCCTCGGCCAGTTGCCGGGCGTCGCTGGCCTGCTGCGAGGCGAGCGCGGCGTTATGGGCGATCTCCTGGGCGGCCGCGCCGAGCTGGTTGATTGCCGCCGCCACGCTGTTGGTGCGGTTGGCCTGCTCGTCGGAATTGACCATCGAGGAATTGGAGGCGCTGACCACCCGCAACGCCACCTCGTTGACCCGTTCGGTGGCCGAGGCGACCTCGCGGATCGAGCCGTGGACCCGTTCCACGAAGCGGTTGAAGGCGCTGCCCAGCACGCCGAATTCGTCGCCGCTCTGGATGTCCAGGCGGCGGGTCAGGTCGCCTTCGCCCTCGGCGATGTTTTCCATGGCGCGCGTCATGGTGTGCAGCGGCTGGATCAGCACGCGAATCAGCATGCCCAGCAGGGCAATGATGAAGATCACCGCGATCACCGTGGCGACGATGGCCGACTGGCGGAACTCGCTGAGCATTGCGTAGGCCTTGGCCTTGTCCACCGAGATGCCGATGTACCAGTTCACCGACGGCAAGCCCTTGATCTGCGAGAAGGTCACCAGGCGCGTCTTGCCGTCCACTTGCACTTCGCTCAGGGCCGGGCCGATGCTCGGGGTGTTGCCGGGGTACAGGTCGGCGAGGTTCTTCATCACCAGCTTGCTGTCCGGGTGCACCAGCACCTTGCCGTCGGCGCTGACCAGGAAGGCGTAGCCCATGCCGCCGAAGTCCAGCGAGTTGATGATCTGCACCACGCGCTCCAGCGACAGGTCGCCACCGACCACGCCGAGGTTCTGCCCGGCCTTGCTGGCGGCCGAGACCACGGTGATGATCAGCTTGCCCGAGGCGGCATCGACATAAGGCTCGGTAAGGGCCGGCCCGGCACTGCCCAGGGCCGCCTGGTACCAGGGCCGGGTGCGCGCGTCATAGCCGGCTGGCATCTGCTCGTCGGGGCGCATGGTGAAGGTGCCCTGGGTGGTGCCCAGGTAGGTGTAGAGGAAGCTGCTGGTCAGCGCTTGCTGTTCCAGCAGCTGCGGCACGTTGGCCGGGTCGGGGTTGAGCGCGATGTTCTGCGCCAGGTTCTGCACCAGCAGCACGCGGCCGTCGAACCAGTTGCTGATGTTGGTGGCCGTGCTGGCACCCATTTCATGCAGATAATTCTCCAGGTCCTGGCGGATGGCATTACGCTGCAAGTAGTCGTTGTAGCTGGTGAACAGGGCAAAGGCCACGGCGACGATCAGCGCGGCGGCGATGAGGATCTTGTGGCTGAAACGCAAGGTTCTTTTCATGGGAACGGTCCAAAGGTCTGGGGCTAGGCAAAGCAGTCACAACGAGCTTCAAGTCCCGTCCTTGAGATGCGCGCAGATAGCGTTCGAGTTGTTATGCGACCTGCTTTCTGATTATTTGCGGTCTTCTGCATGCTTGATATCGACTGTGCGGGGCGAAACCTGAGCCCGGCAGGGTCAAGGAGCGAAAAAAATGACTGACTCAGCTCTGCTTGTGTGTGGCGCCGGCCCGGACGGTCAGCCGGTGGGCCAGCTGTTGCGCCTGGGCAACCGCCACGGCCTGATCGCCGGCGCTACCGGCACCGGCAAGACGGTCACCTTGCAGCGCCTGGCCGAAGCCTTCAGCGATGCCGGTGTGGCGGTGTTCGCAGCCGACATCAAGGGCGACCTGTGCGGCCTCGGCGCGGCCGGCGAGCCCCGCGGGGCGGTGGCCGAGCGCATCGCCAGCATGCCCTGGCTGCCGCATCGCCCGCAGGCGTACCCGGTGCGGCTGTGGGATGTCCACGGGCAGAGCGGGCACCCGCTGCGCACCACCCTCAGCGAGATGGGGCCGCTGCTGCTGGGCAGCCTGCTGGAGCTGACCGAAAGCCAGCAGGCGGCGCTGTACGCGGCGTTCAAGGTCGCCGACCGTGAAGGCCTGTTGCTGCTTGACCTCAAGGACCTCAAGGCGCTGCTCAACCACCTCAAGGACCACCCGCAGGTGCTCGGCGAGGACAGTGCGTTGTTCAACGCCGCTTCCAGCCAGGCGCTGCTGCGGCGCCTGGCCGGGCTGGAGCAGCAGGGCGCCGAGGCGTTGTTCGGCGAGCCGGCGCTGCACCTGCAGGATCTGCTGCAGCCGGCTGCGGATGGGCGCGGGGCGATCCATCTGCTCGATGCCAGCCGCCTGGTGCACGAAGCACCCAAGGTCTACGCGACTTTCCTGCTGTGGCTGCTGGCTGAATTGTTCGAGCAGTTGCCCGAGCGTGGCGATGCCGACAAGCCTTTGCTGGCGCTGTTCTTCGATGAGGCGCATCTGCTCTTCGCCGGCACGCCGAAGGCCCTGCAGGACCGGCTGGAGCAGGTGGTGCGGCTGATCCGCTCGAAGGGCGTAGGGGTGTATTTCGTCACCCAGTCGCCGAGCGATCTGCCCGATGCCGTGCTGGCACAGCTGGGCCTGCGTATTCAGCATGGCCTGCGGGCGTTCACGGCCAGGGAACAGCGCTCATTGAAGGCGGTGGCGGAGGGTTTTCGGCCCAACCCTGCGCTCGACACCCTGGCGGTGCTGACCGAACTGGGAACCGGCGAGGCGCTGGTCGGCACCTTGCAGGCCAACGGTACGCCGGCGCCGGTGCAGCGGGTGGCCATTGCCCCGCCGCAGTCGCGCATCGGCCCACTGACTGGCGTCGAACGCACGGCACTGATCGCCGCCTCGCCACTGGCGGGCCGTTACGACCAGGCGGTGGACCGTGAGTCGGCCTATGAAATGCTCACCCAGCGCAAAGCCCGGTTGCCCGAACGACCCGCCGAGGTGCAGGAGCAGAGTCTTGCCGACAAGGCCGGGGAGTTGCTCAGCGGCGCGGCGGGGCAGGCGTTGAAATCGGCCATGCGCCAGGCGGCCAATCAGTTCGGCCGGCAGCTGGTGCGGGGGTTGCTGGGGTCTTTGACGGGCAAGCGCAAGTAGGCGCTGTGGCGCAAAGGTGGGATGGGCTCAGCCCTTTCCCACCCGCGCCATTCAAATCAGGATCGAACTGGGCTTGATCAACCCAGCGCCTTGCTGGCCAACCAGAACAGCCCGGCGGCCAGGCCCATCGAGGCCGGCAGGGTCAGCACCCATGCCAGCATGATGTTGCGCACCGTGCCCCCTTGCAGGCCGCTGCGGTTGGCGACCATGGTCCCGGCCACCCCCGACGAGAGGATGTGAGTGGTGGATACCGGCAAGGCGAAGACGTTGGCCAGGGCGATGGAGCCGGCGGTCACGATCTGCGCCGACATGCCCTGGGCATAGGTCATGCCCTGTTTGCCGATTTTCTCGCCGATGGTCAGGACCACGCGCTTCCAGCCGACCATGGTGCCCAGGCCGAGGGCCAGGGCGACCGCCAGGATCACCCAGAACGGGGCGTATTCGGTGGTGACGGTGAGGTCCTTGCGCAGCTTGTCGAGGTCCGATTTCTCACGGGCGCCGAGCTCGGGCAGCTTGCCGACCTTGCGCGCAGTGTCGTCCAGGCACAGCAGGTAGCGACGCACTTCGATGCGTTTTTCCGGGGCGATCGAATGGTAGTCGGCCACGCCCTCGAGGGTGCGTTGCAGGGCGGCGATGGTCGGCTCGGTCTGCTGCGGGTTGCAGCTGGACTGCGCCGGCAGGTCGCCCGGCTGCGACTTGCCCAGGGCCAGGAAGTCGCCGAGGGTGGCGCTGTTGCGCTGATAGAACTGGCTCAGGTGCAGGGTCGCGTCGCGGGTGCGTTCGATCTGGTAGGTAGTGGTCGACAGGTCGAGCACGAACTGGCTCGGCACGATGCCGATCAGCACCAGCATGATCAGGCCGATGCCTTTCTGGCCATCGTTGGAGCCGTGCACGAAGCTCACGGCCATGGCCGAGATGACCAGCACCAGGCGGTTCCAGAAGGGCGGATGCTTTTTATCGTCGAGCTTTTTGCGCTGCTCGGGGGTCTTGTGCATCTTCGACAGCGGCCGCCAGCGCTTGAACGCCAGCAACAGCAGCGCTGCCGCAAGGAAGCCCACCACCGGGGAAAACACCAGCGAGGAGCCAATGTCGATCGCCTTCTGCCAATTGACCCCGTCGGCCAGGGGGATGCCGTTGAGCAGGGCGTTGGCCATGCCCACGCCAAGGATCGAGCCGATCAGCGTGTGCGAGCTGGAAGCCGGAATGCCGAAGTACCAGGTGCCGAGGTTCCAGGTGATGGCGGCGGCCAGCAACGAGAAGACCATCGCCAGGCCGTGACCGGTGTTGACGTTGATCAACAGCTCGACCGGCAACAGGTGAACGATGGCATAGGCCACCCCCACGCCACCGAGCAGCACGCCGAGGAAATTGAACAGCCCGGAAAAGAACACCGCCAGCTGCGGTGGCATCGCCTTGGTATAAATGACAGTGGCGACCGCGTTGGCCGTGTCATGAAAGCCGTTGATGAACTCGAAGGCGAGCACGAAGGCCAGGGCCAGGCACAGGCTGACAATTACCCATGGGTCCAGTCCGCTGAATAAATCGATCATGAAGGTTTTCTGACCCGGTCATAAGGGGGCGCGATTATGCCAGAAAACCCTGTGCGTCGAAGCCTCGGCGGCGCTCGGGTTACACTTTTGCAACAGTAGTATGACGAGTGGCACCCGGCGCTCGACCCAATCGGTGAGCGGTTCACAGCGCAGAATCGGGGACGCAGACGGGTTTGCACGACGATTGCCATGGCCGGAAACAATTCAAACGGGCGTATGAAAATAGTCGGGAAGCGGGGCCTGGTGCCTGACCGGTGATGCTCGCTCAGTCGGCGTGAAGTTCTTTTTCCATACGTTGCAGTTCTTGCTGGAATGCCTGGTCCTGCACCGTGGCACGCTTGCGCCAGGCTTTGCGTTCCGGTTCGGGTTGGGCCGCATAGGTGGTCACTTCACCGCCATATACTTCTTTGAATTTTTGTTCCTGGCGCTCAAGTTCGGCGCGTAATTCATCTTTAGTCACATTAATTACCTTGATCAAATAGTTTCAATGGCCATATCGAAATGCTTGAAGCGAATACGCAGGGTCATTGTCGTTACACAGGGTCGATACGGGATCAATAACAGGGATGATCCAACGCCAGCCGCAAGGGTAACGGGGGCGGTGCAGACCTGCATCGAGTCGGGCGAGGGCTGCCGAGCACCTGCGCGGTTCGAGCCGATGCCGGGTGGGGCTGGCTCGAGTAATTACCGGCGTGGCCTATCATGCTTCAAGGATTGCTCGAAGTGAACGCTCGAATCATAGCAAACTGTGGCAACAGCGCTCCAGCGCCAGTTGCAATTTGCAAAAACAGTAACAGACAGGTTGCGCCATGCACTATTAAGAGTGCGAACGCTTGCACAAGTTTCATCATTGCCTGTTCGATGTGCCAGGCGATGTGCCAACTGGCCGGGAAACAAAACGGCCTCGCCACAAAAGCCAAGGCCGTGCCCCAGGCTTCTCTGGTGGGTACCTGACCAGTATCTCCAAGAAGCCACACAGTGGCGCGGTAAAATGTATAAGCATGTGCGGCATCGGTCAATTGCGATTATCGGCCAATGGTTCGATAATCGCCCAGAGCCCGCCGCGCTTCGTTGCTTTTTGCCTGCCCGGCCGCTAGCTTCGCCCCCTGAAGCGCCACCCATGGACTGCCGCAGCGTCGTCCAGCGGGGGCCGTGACTATTCACCTGGCCAGACCTTGCAAGGATCAGGAATGAACGATCAATTGCGCAATTCATTCACGTCGCTGGCACCGCCCATCGTCGCCTCCCCGGCCAAGCGCATCCAGGCGCTGACCGGTGATCCGGACTTCATGACCTCGCTGGCCCGTGGGCTGGCGGTGATCCATGCCTTTCAGGAGCGCAAGCGGCACCTGACCATCGCGCAGATCAGCCATCGCACGGAGATCCCCCGCGCCGCCGTGCGCCGTTGCCTGCATACGCTGATCAAGCTCGGCTACGCCACCACCGATGGGCGCACCTATTCCTTGCTGCCCAAGGTGCTGACCCTCGGCCATGCCTACCTGTCGTCGACGCCGCTGGCGGTCTCATCGCAGCCCTACCTGGACCGCATGAGCGAGCAGCTGCACGAGGCCTGCAACATGGCCACTCTGGAAGGCGACGACATTCTTTATATCGCCCGCTCGGCCACCACCCAGCGACTGATCTCGGTCGACCTGTCGGTGGGCGGGCGCCTGCCGGCCTATTGCACATCCATGGGCCGCATTCTGCTGGCCGCGCTGGATGACGCTTCGCTGGCCGAGTACCTGGAACGGGTCGAGCTGCAGCCGCGCACCAGCCGCACCATCGTCAGCAAGGATGACCTGCTGGTGTGTCTGCACAAGGTCCGCGAGCAGGGCTGGTGCATCGTCGACCAGGAGCTCGAACAGGGCCTGCGGTCGATCGCCGTGCCGGTCTACGACGCCTCCGGGCAGGTGCTGGCCGCGTTGAATGTCAGCACCCATGCCGGGCGGGTCAGTGCCGCCGATCTGCAGCAGCGAGTGCTGCCGATCATGCTCGGCGCCAGCCGCGACCTGAGTACTCAGCTATTCTCTTGAATGGACCCCGCTGAACCTGTTCGATAAACGCCCACTCATGCGTTTATCGAATTGACGCTGCTCGACACCGATCATTACTGTCCTCGCACTGTCCGGGCCCTGCATCGGATGCCAATAAAAACAAATGCGAGCATGCCAACATGAACCGTCCCGAAATTGCCGTCGGCAATAGTTTGGATGTGCAGTCCTTCATCAATTCCCAACCGCTCTCGACCTACCAGTGGCGGGTGGTGATCCTGTGTTTCCTGATTGTCTTCCTCGACGGCCTCGACACCGCCGCCATGGGCTTCATCGCCCCGGCGTTGTCTCAGGACTGGGGTATCGACCGCGCCAGCCTGGGGCCGGTGATGAGCGCCGCGCTGATCGGCATGGTCTTTGGTGCGTTGGGCTCGGGCCCGCTGGCCGACCGCTTCGGGCGCAAGGTGGTGCTGGTCTGTGCCGTGCTGGTGTTCGGCGTGTTCAGCCTGGCTTCGGCCTACAGCACTGGAGTCGATCAACTGCTGGTGCTGCGCCTGCTGACCGGGTTGGGGCTCGGCGCAGGCATGCCCAACGCCACCACGCTGCTGTCGGAATACACCCCGGAGCGTTTTCGCTCGCTGCTGGTGACCACCATGTTCTGCGGCTTCAACCTGGGCATGGCCGGCGGTGGTTTCATCTCCGCCAAGTTGATCCCGGCCTACGGCTGGCACTCGTTGCTGCTGCTCGGTGGCGTGCTGCCGCTGGTGCTGGGCCTGGTGCTGCTGGTGTGGCTGCCGGAGTCGGCGCGCTACCTGGTGGTGCGTAACCGCGGCGTAGAGCGGGTGCGCAAGGCGCTGGCGCCGATCGCCCCGGCGGTGGTCGCCCAGGCCGGCAGCTTCAGCGTGCCGGAACAGAAAACGGTCAAGGCCAGCAACGTCCTGGCGGTGATTTTCTCCGGCACCTACAAGACCGGCACGCTGCTGCTGTGGCTGACCTACTTCATGGGCCTGGTGATCGTCTATCTGCTCACCAGCTGGCTGCCGACGCTGATGCGCGACAGCGGCGCGACCATGGAACAGGCCGCCTTCATCGGTGCCCTGTTCCAGTTCGGCGGGGTGCTCAGCGCGGTGGGGGTGGGCTGGGCGATGGACAACTTCAACCCGCACAAGGTGATCGGCTGCTTCTACCTGATGGCCGGGCTGTTCGCCTATGCGGTCGGCCAAAGCCTGGGCCACATGGCGCTGCTGGCGACCCTGGTGCTGGTGGCAGGGATGTGCGTCAACGGCGCGCAATCGGCCATGCCCTCCCTGGCGGCGCGTTTCTACCCGACCCAGGGCCGCGCCACCGGCGTATCGTGGATGCTGGGCATCGGCCGCTTCGGCGCCATCCTCGGCGCCTGGATGGGGGCAACCCTGCTGGGCCTGGGCTGGAATTTCGAGCAGGTGTTGACCGCACTGGTGATTCCGGCGGCATTGGCCACCACCGCAGTCGTGGTCAAAGGCTTCGTCAGCCACGCCGACGCCACCTGATGGCCTGAATCGTCGGTTCGATTATCGAACAGTTAGTCGATTATCGGATTGTGACAGGCTTGGGCTAGGCTTAACCTGTTGCCACTTTCAGCCAGCCGGGTGCATCCATGGACCTGGCTTGCCGGCCCGGCGGGCCCGCCTCGCCGGCCCCCTCGTCTTTGGAGAAGCGTGATGCGTGAAGTCTTTATCTGCGACGCCATTCGTACCCCCATCGGCCGCTTCGGTGGCGGCCTGTCCAGCGTGCGCGCCGATGACCTGGCGGCCGCGCCGATCAAGGCGCTGATCGAACGCAACCCGTCGGTCGACTGGAGCCAGGTCGATGAAGTGTTTCTGGGCTGTGCCAACCAGGCCGGTGAAGACAACCGCAACGTCGCACGCATGGCGGCGCTGCTCGCCGGCCTGCCCGAGAGCATTCCCGGGGTCACCCTCAACCGCCTCTGCGCCTCGGGTATGGATGCCGTCGGCACCGCCTTTCGCGCCATCGCCAGCGGCGAGATGGAGCTGGCCATTGCCGGCGGCGTCGAGTCGATGTCCCGCGCGCCGTTCGTCATGGGCAAGGCCGACAGTGCCTACTCGCGCAACATGAAACTGGAAGACACCACCATCGGCTGGCGCTTCGTCAACCCGCTGATGAAGGCCCAGTACGGCGTCGACTCGATGCCGCAGACCGGTGACAACGTCGCCGATGACTTCAAGGTGTCGCGCGCCGACCAGGACGCCTTCGCCCTGCGCAGCCAGCAGCGCACCGCCGCCGCCCAGGCTGCCGGTTATTTTGCCGAGGAAATCGTCCCGGTACGCATCGCCCACAAGAAGGGCGAGACCGTGGTCGAGCACGACGAGCATCCGCGTGCCGACACCACGCTGGAGGCCCTGGCCAAGCTCAAGCCGGTCAACGGCGCCGACAAGACCGTCACCGCCGGCAACGCCTCGGGGGTCAACGATGGCGCGGCCGCGCTGATTCTGGCGTCGGCCGAAGCGGTGAAAAAACACGGGCTGACCGCCCGCGCCCGGGTGCTGGGCATGGCCAGTGGTGGCGTGGCCCCGCGGGTCATGGGCATCGGCCCGGTGCCTGCGGTGCGCAAACTGGTCGAGCGGCTGGGGCTGGCGGTGACCGATTTCGATGTCATCGAACTCAACGAAGCCTTCGCCAGCCAGGGTCTGGCGGTGATGCGCGAGCTGGGCCTGGCCGACGATGCGCCGCAGGTCAACCCCAACGGCGGCGCCATCGCCCTGGGCCACCCGCTGGGCATGAGCGGTGCGCGGCTGGTGCTGACAGCGGTGCATCAGCTGGAGAAAAGCGGCGGCAAGAAGGGCTTGGCGACCATGTGTGTAGGGGTAGGGCAGGGGCTGGCGCTGGCGATCGAGCGGGTTTGATCCGTTTCGGCAGGGCTCGGCGTCGACCCTGTCCCTGCCGCACCGGGCTTGCAGGCATCGACGACTTGCAGTCCAGGGTTATTACAGGGTATGTCTGAGTAGTGGCAAACCTGTCCGGCCCTAACGAGAACTCAATAACTATGACAACAGCTCATTACACCGGCGAAGAGCGGCGCAAGCGCATCTTCGCGATTGTCGGCGCCTCATCGGGGAACCTGGTGGAGTGGTTCGACTTTTATGTCTATGCCTTCTGCGCCATCTATTTCGCCCCGGCCTTTTTCCCCTCCGACGACCCCACCGTGCAGTTGGTCAACACCGCCGGGGTCTTCGCCGCGGGCTTTCTGATGCGGCCGATCGGTGGCTGGCTGTTCGGCCGGGTGGCCGACAAGCACGGGCGCAAGAACTCCATGTTGATCTCGGTGCTGATGATGTGTTTCGGCTCGCTGGTCATCGCCTTCCTGCCCACCTACGCCAGCATCGGCGTGGGCGCGCCGATCATTCTGCTGCTGGCGCGGCTGTTCCAGGGCCTTTCGGTGGGCGGCGAGTACGGCGCCACGGCAACCTACATGAGCGAGGTGGCCCTGCGCGGCCAGCGCGGTTTCTTCGCGTCCTTCCAGTACGTGACGCTGATTGGCGGGCAACTGCTGGCGGTGCTGACCGTGGTTATCCTGCAGCAGTTTCTCGACGAAGCCGAACTCAAGGCCTGGGGCTGGCGCATTCCGTTCGTGGTAGGCGCCATCGCCGCCCTGATCTCCCTGCTGCTGCGCCGGACGCTGAAAGAAACCACCACCGCCGAGCAGCGCGCGGACAAGGAGGCCGGCAGCATCGTCGCCCTGTTCAAGCACCACACCCCGGCCTTCCTCACCGTGCTGGGCTACACCGCCGGCGGTTCGCTGATTTTCTACACCTTCACCACCTACATGCAGAAGTACCTGGTGAACACCGCCGGCATGCACGCCAAGACCGCCAGCCTGATCATGACCGGCGCGTTGTTTCTGTACATGTGCATGCAGCCTCTGTTCGGCATGCTCGCCGACCGCATCGGCCGGCGCACTTCGATGCTCTGGTTCGGCGCCCTGGGTGCGCTGTGCACCTTGCCGATCCTGATGCTGCTCAAGACCATCACCAGCCCGTTCCTGGCCTTCGTGCTGATCACCTTCGCCCTGGCGATCGTCAGCTTCTATACCTCGATCAGCGGTCTGGTCAAAGCCGAGATGTTCCCCCCGCAGGTGCGCGCGCTCGGTGTCGGCCTGGCCTACGCGGTGGCCAACGCGATCTTCGGCGGCACGGCGGAGGTGGTGGCCCTGAGCTTGAAAACCGGTGGCAATGAAAACGCCTTCTACTGGTACGTGACGGTGATGATGGTGATTGCCTTCCTGTTCAGCCTGCGCCTGCCCAAGCAGCCCAAGTACCTGCATCACGATCTTTGATCCACCCAGGCCACGCCGGGCGACCGGCGCGGCCCCTTGAGGAGTGACCATGAGCGAACGCCCGAACAACCAATTGTTCGATGCCTATTTCACCTCGCGGGACATGCGCGAGATCTTCTCCGACCGCGGGCGCGTCCAGGGCATGCTCGATTTCGAAGCGGGCCTGGCCCGTGCCGAAGCGCGGGTCGGGGTCATCCCCAAGGAAGCCGTGGGCCCCATTGAAAGTGCCTGCGACGCCTGGCAATACGATTTCGAACAGCTCGGCGAAGCCATTGCCAGCGCAGGCAACTCGGCGATTCCGCTGGTGAAGATGCTCGGCAGGCAGATCGCTGCCAGCGACGCTGGCGCCGAGCGTCATGTGCATCTGGGCGCGACCAGTCAGGATGTGATGGACACTGGCCTGGTGCTGCAACTGCGCGACGCCCTGGACCTTATCGAAGGCGACCTGGCGGCACTGGCCAACGCGCTGGCCGAGCAGGCGGAAAAATATGCGGCTACGCCATTGGCAGGGCGCACCTGGCTGCAACATGCCACCCCTGTAACTCTGGGCATGAAGATCGCCGGCTGGCTGGGCGCGCTGAACCGCAGCCGCGAGCGCCTGCGCGAGCTCAAGCCGCGTCTGCTGGTGCTGCAGTTTGGCGGCGCGTCGGGGACCCTGGCGGCACTGGGCGACAAGGCCCTGGCCGTGGCCGAAGCGCTGGCCGAAGAGCTCGAACTGGCGCTGCCTGAACAGCCTTGGCACACCCAGCGCGATCGCCTGGTGGAGTTCGCCAGCGTGCTGGGTCTGGTCGCCGGCTCCCTCGGCAAGCTGGGCCGCGACATCAGCCTGTTGATGCAGACCGAGGCGGCCGAGGTGTTCGAGCCTTCGGCGCCGGGCAAGGGCGGTTCCTCGACCATGCCGCACAAGCGCAATCCGGTGGGCGCGGCGGTGTTGATCGGTGCGGCCACCCGCGTGCCCGGACTGCTGTCGACCTTGTTCGCGGCCATGCCCCAGGAGCACGAACGCAGCCTGGGCCTGTGGCACGCCGAATGGGAAACCCTGCCGGAGATCTGCTGCCTGGTCTCCGGGGCCTTGCAGCAGGCGCTGTTGATCGCCCGCGGCATGGAAGTGGACAGCGCGCGCATGCTGCGCAACCTCGACCTGACCCAGGGCCTGGTGCTGGCCGAGGCGGTCAGCATCGTGTTGTCCCAGCGCCTGGGCCGCGATGCCGCGCATCATCTGCTCGAACAATGCTGCAAGCGCGCCGTGGCCGAAGGCCGGCATCTGCGCGCAGTGCTCGGCGACGAGCCCAAGGTCACTGCCGAACTGTCCAGCGCCGAGCTTGATCGCCTGCTGGACCCGGCCCATTACCTGGGCCAGGCCCAGGTCTGGGTCCAGCGCGCGCTGGCCGAACATTCACGCTTGAGCGTCTAAGGAGACTGCCCGTGGCACATGTAACCCTCGCCGATGGCGAGCTGAACTACAGACTGGACGGAACGGCCGGCAAGCCGGTGCTGGTGCTGTCCAATTCGCTGGGCACCAACCTGCACATGTGGGACACCCAGGTCGCTGCCTTCACCGAACACTTCCAGCTGCTGCGCTACGACACCCGTGGTCACGGCGCTTCGCTGGTCACCGAAGGCCCTTACAGCATCGAACAGCTGGGCCACGATGTGCTGGCGCTGCTTGACGCGCTGAACCTTGAGCGCGTGCACTTCTGCGGGCTGTCCATGGGCGGGCTGATCGGCCAGTGGCTGGGTATCAACGCCGGTGCACGCCTGCACCGGCTGGTGGTGTGCAACACTGCAGCCAAGATCGCCGGGCCGGATGTCTGGAACCCGCGCATCGAGACCGTGCTGCGCGACGGCCAGGCCGCCATGGTCGCCCTGCGCGATGCCTCGATCGCCCGCTGGTTCACCCCTGGCTACGCCGCCGCCAACCCCGACCAGGCCAAGCGCATCACCGACATGCTCGCAGCGACCTCGCCGCAGGGCTATGCCGCCAACTGCGCCGCCGTGCGCGATGCCGACTTGCGTGAGCAGCTGGGTGCCATTCAGGTGCCGACCCTGGTCATCGCCGGCAGCGAAGACGCAGTGACGCCACCGGCCGGCGGCCACTTCATCGAAGAGCGCGTCAAGGGCGCGCAATACGCCGAGTTCCATGCCGCGCATCTTTCCAATGTCGAAGTCGGCGAGCCGTTCAGCCGCCGCGTGATCGACTTCCTGACCGCCTGATTGCAAAGGGAGCAACCCGTGGACGAGAAACAACGCTACGACGAAGGGATGCAGGTGCGCCGCGCGGTATTGGGCGAGGCCCATGTCGACCGCAGCCTGCAGAACCTCACCGAGTTCAACTCGGAGTTTCAGGAGATGATCACCCGCCACGCCTGGGGTGATATCTGGACCCGCCCGGGCCTGCCGCGTCATACCCGCAGCCTGATCACCATCGCCATGCTGATCGGCATGAACCGCGCCGAGGAGCTCAAGCTGCACCTGCGTGCCGCCGCCAACAACGGTGTGACCCGTGAGCAGATCAAGGAGGTGCTGATGCAGAGCGCGATCTATTGCGGCATCCCGGCGGCCAACGCGACGTTCCACCTGGCCGAGTCGGTCTGGGATGAGCTGGGGGTGGAGTCGCGCGGCTGAGTGTCGTGTTGCCAGCAGACAAAAAAAAGCCCGCTTTCGCGGGCTTTTTCATGACCTGGGCAATTACAGAATCGAGATCGGGTACTGAATGATCAAACGGTTCTCGTCGAAGCTGCTGTTGGTCGGGGTAGCCGTGCCGTAGTTGCGACGCAAGGTCGAGTTGCGCCAGCGCACGCTCAGGCTCTTGAAGGTCCCGCTCTGGAACACGTAGGCCACTTCGGTCTCGCGGCCACGGTCCTCGCCGTCGGTTTCGGTACCGAAATGCACGTTGGTACCTTCGATGAAGCGGTTCATCAGGGTCAGGCCAGGTACACCCAGGCCGGCGAAGTCGTAGTCGTGGCGGATCTGCCAGGACTTCTCACCCTTGAGCTCATAGCTCCAGCCGTAGCTGTCGTTGGCCAGGGTGCCGCCGCTGGTGCCGCTGATACGCTGCCAGTTGGCATCACCCATGACCTTCTGCAGGCCGATGAAGAAGGTGTTGAAGCCGTACTTGAGCGAGAACAGGCCGGACATGGTGCGGTTGTCCTGGTCGCCGGCCAGCGCGCTGCCGTCGCTGTCGCCGACGAAGTAGCCGAGGTTGGCGCCGGCGGTCAGGCCGTCGACGATCGGCTGCGAGTGCAGGATCTGGAAATATTTCTGGTGATAGACGTCGGTCAGCTGGTCGTACCAGGCGCCTACCAAGGTGTGCTTGTTGTTGAAGGTGTACTCGACGCCGGCGAAGTTGAAGTCGTCGCCATAGACGGTAGGGCTGCCGTGCACCACCTTGTCGGCGTTGTTCAGCGACATGCGCTCCATGCTGGCATCGTTACGCTGGCTGTTGGCCTGGATCTGGCCGGCATACAGCGTGGTGTTTTCGATGTCCTTGGAGGTGATCTGGCCACCTTTCATGGTCTGCGGCAGGGAACGACCGTCATCGATGCGCAGGATTGGCAGCACCGGGGCCCACTCACCGATCTTCAGCTCGGTCTTGGAGATCTTCACCTTGCCGGCCACGCCCAGGCGACCAAAGTTGTCGGCCGGTTGGTTGCCGTCGTGCACGGGCAACAGCTGGGTGCCGTAGGTGCCGCCACCGCCGTCGAGCTTCTGTGCGAACAGGCCCAGTACGTCGACGCCAAAGCCGACGGTACCCTGGGTGAAGCCCGATTTCGCATCGAGGATGAACGCCTGAGTCCACTCGGCCGCCTGGCCGCGGGTGGCGTTCTGCGTCGCCGGGGTGCCGCCGTAGCGCAGGTAGTTGCGGTTAAAGTAAAAGTTACGCAGGTTCAGGTTGACCTTGGCGTCCTGCAGGAATCCGCCGCTGCTTGCGTCGTCGGCAAAAGCGGGCAGAGCGCTGCTGGTGACAGCCAGGGCGATGAGAGTCGGCAACAGACGGGGGGCTTGTTTGAGCATGTGGCGAACCTTTGTTATTGGTTTTATTGGCAAAATCGAACTCTAGCTGGCTTCAATGCTAACGCTGGGTCGTTTCGAGGCGATCTTGCGTGCTCGCCTCGGGTGTTTCAATTCGTCGCACCCTATAGTGGGCGATCAGCGAACACTAACCAGTTCGTTAGTTTCATCTAAACACATTTTTTTACAATTCCAAGCCCCAGTGTGAAGGTTTTTTTAGTCTAAGTCATCAGTCGTCAGTCAACATTTCTCTGCGCGAAAAAAAACCCACGCAAGGTGGGTTTTTTCGTCCAGCGGCCCGGCTACCAGGTCGAAGGGGTCACGCCTTGAGCCACCTGGGCCTGCCCGGTGCGCTCGTACCAGCCGCCACCCAGGGCCTTGTACAGATTGACCTCGGCCTGCAGTTGCGCGAGGCGGTCGGTGATCAGCGACTGCTGCGCGGCGAACAGCGAGCGCTGGGCGTCGAGGAAGGTCAGGTTGCTGTCGATACCGATGCGGTAGCGACGCTCGGCCAGGCGGTAGTAATCCTGGTTGGCCTGCACGTTGTCGCGTTGCGCCTGCAGCTGGTCGACATAGGTCTTGCGTGCGGTCAGGCCATCGGAGACTTCCTGGAAGGCGGTCTGGATGGCTTTCTCGTAGTTGGCAACGTTGATGTCTTTCTGGATCTTCGAGTAGTCGAGGCTGGCCTTCAGACTGCCACCGGTGAAGATCGGCAGGGTGATGGTCGGCTCGAACAGCCAGGTGCCCTGGCCTCCCTTGAACAGGTCGCCCAGGCTGGAACTGCCGGCACCGCCGGTGGCGGTCAGGCTGATGCGCGGGAAAAACGCCGCGCGGGCGGCGCCGATGTTGGCGTTGGCCGCCTTGAGGTTGTGTTCGGCCTCGAGGATGTCCGGGCGCCGGGTCAGCAGGTCCGAAGGAATGCCGGCCGGCACCTCGGCGAGCATGTCGTCGTCCAGGTGCATCGGTTGCGGCAGGTTGTTGGGGATCGGCGCACCGACCAGCACCACCAGGTTGTTGAAGTCCTGGGCGACCGCACGGGTGTAGCGTGCCAGGCTGATCTTCGCGGTTTCGACCTGGGTGCGCGCCTGCGCCAGGTCCAGCGCCGTCGACACGCCGACATCGGTGCTGCGCGAGGTCAGGCGCAAGCTTTCTTCGTACGCCTTGAGGGTGTCCTGGGTCAGCTTGAGCAGTTGCTGGTCGGCCTGCCAGGTCAGGTAGGCATTGGCCACGCTGGCCACCAGGCTGATCTGTGTCGAGCGGCGCGCCTCTTCGCTGGAGAAGTAGACCTCCAGTGCCTGCTGGCTGAGGCTGCGGATGCGCCCGAACAGGTCCAGCTCGTAGGCGCTGAAACCGGCATTGACCGAGTACGAGCTGCTGATGCCGGCCTGGCCTGAGCTGGACAGGTCCGCCGGGACCCGTTGGCGCACGCCGTCACCCTGTACGCCGACCGAAGGGAACAGGTCGGCGCGCTGGATGCGGAACTGCGCCTGGTAGGCCTGCACGTTCAGCGCGGCGACGCGCAGGTCGCGGTTGTTCTGCAGCGAGTTCTGGATCAGCTGCTGCAGGATCGGGTCGCGGAAGAACTGGCGCCAGCCTTGTTCGGCGGCGGCCACATCGGCCGCCTGGGCCGGCGAATACGCCGGGCCTTGCGGGTACTGCGCCGCCACGGGCGCGGCGGGCTGCTGGTAATCGGGAATCAGCGAGCAGCCGCCGAGCACGATGGCAGAGACCGCAAGGGTCAACAGTGACTTGCTCATTGGCCAGCCTCATCGTGTGAAATGTGAGCTTGTTTCGAATCTTCGTCTTTGTTCTTGCCTTTGAACCACGACGACACCGCCACGAAGAACATCGGCACCCAGAAGATTGCCAGGGTGGTAGCCGTGAGCATACCGCCGATCACGCCGGTACCGATGGCGTGCTGGCTGCCCGAGCCGGCGCCGCTGGAGATCGCCAGCGGAACCACACCGAGGACGAAGGCCATGGAGGTCATGACGATCGGGCGCAGACGCATCCGGCAGGCTTCCACCGCCGACTCGATGATGCCCTTGCCCTGTTCGTGCAACTCCTTGGCGAACTCGACGATGAGGATGGCGTTCTTCGCCGCCAGACCCACCGTCACCAGCAGGCCGACCTGGAAGAACACGTCGTTGGACAGGCCGCGGAACATGCTGGCCGCCAGTGCACCGACAACCCCCAATGGCACCACGAGGATGACCGCGATCGGGATCGACCAGCTTTCATACAGCGCTGCCAGGCAGAGGAACACCATCAGGATCGAGATCGAGTACAACGCCGGGGTCTGCGAGCCCGACAGGCGCTCTTCGTACGACAGGCCGGTAAACGAGTAGCCGATGCCCGCTGGCAGTTTCTTGGCCAGCGCCTCGACTTCGGCCATGGCCTGGCCGGTACTGTAGCCCGGCGCCGGGGTACCGAGGATTTCCACTGCCGCCACGCCGTTGTAGCGCTCCAGCTTGGGTGAGCCGTAGATCCACTTGCCGGTGGCAAAGGCGGAGAATGGCACCATGGTTCCCGAGGAGTTGCGCACGTACCACTTGTTCAGGTCTTCAGGGGTCATGCGCGCGCTGGCGATGCCTTGCACGAAGACCTTCTTGACCCGGCCGCGGTCGATGAAGTCGTTGACGTAGGCGCTACCCAGGGCAGTGGTGATGGTGGTGTTGATGTCGGCGATCGACAGGCCCAGGGCCCGCGTGCGTTCGTCATCGAGCACCAGCTGGTACTGAGGCTCGTCACCCAGGCCGTTGGGACGTACGCCGGCCAGGATCTTGCTCTGGGCGGCCATGCCAAGGAATTGGTTGCGCGCTTCCATCAGTTTTTCGTGGCCGACGCCACCCTGGTCCTGCAGGAAGAAGTCGAAACCGGTGGCGTTACCCAGTTCCAGTACCGAAGGCGGGACCACGGCGAACATCATCGAGTCGCGGAAGCTGAAGAACTTCTGCTGCGCGCGCTTGGCCACCTCGAACACGCTCATGCTCGAGTCGCGGTCGCCCCAGGGCTTGAGCAACACGAACGCCAGGCCCGAGCTCTGGCCACGACCGGCGAAGTTGAAGCCGTTGACGCTGAACACCGAGCCTACCGCCTTGCCTTCGCCCTTGTCGGCGTCGAGCAGGTATTCGCGCATCAGGTCCAGTTGCTGCTGGGTCCGCTCGGCGGTGGAGCCGGGCGGCGTCTGCACCTGGGCGAAGATCACGCCCTGGTCTTCGTCAGGCAGGAACGCGGTCGGAATGCTGGTGAACATCCACACCATCAGGGCAACGATGCCGATGTACACCAGAAAGGCCGGGATGCGATGGGTGACGATGCCGCGCACGCCGCCTTCGTAGTGGTTCACACCACTGTCGAACATGCGGTTGAACCAGCCGAAGAAGCCTTTCTTCGGTTGGCCGTGCTTGTCGGCCTCGATCGGCTTGAGCATGGTCGCGCACAGCGCCGGGGTGAACACCAGGGCCACGAACACCGACAGGGCCATGGCCGAGACGATGGTGATGGAGAACTGGCGGTAGATCACACCGGTGGAACCGCTGAAGAACGCCATGGGCAGCAGTACCGCCGAAAGCACCATGGCGATACCGACCAGGGCCCCCTGGATCTGCCCCATGGATTTGCGCGTCGCCTCCTTGGGCGACATGTGCTCCTCGGCCATCACCCGTTCGACGTTCTCCACCACGACGATGGCGTCGTCCACCAATAGACCGATGGCCAGAATCATGCCGAACATGGTCAGGGTGTTGATGGTGAAGCCGGCGGCAGCGAGGATACCGAAGGTACCCAGCAGTACCACAGGCACGGTCATGGTGGTGATGATGGTTGCCCGCAGGTTCTGCAGGAACAGGTACATCACCAGGAACACCAGCACGATGGCTTCGATCAGGGTCTCGACCACGCCGTGGATGGATTCCTTGACCACCGGGGTGGTGTCATACGGGTACACCACCTTCATGCCGGCCGGGAAGAACGGCTCCAGGGTGGAAACAGTGGCGCGAATCGCCTTGGCGGTGTCCAGCGCGTTGGCGCCGGGAGCCAGCTTGATCGCCATACCCGAGGCCGGCTTGCCGTTGTACTGGGCGTCGACCGCGTAGGTCTGGCCGCCCAGGGCGACGTCGGCGACGTCCTTGATGCGCACCTGCGAGCCGTCCGGGTTGACCTTGAGCAGGATGTTCTTGAACTGCTCGGCGGTCTGCAGACGGGTCTTGCCGATGATCGTGGCGTTGAGCTGCTGGCCTTTGACGGCCGGCAAGCCGCCGACCTGGCCGGATGACACCTGCACGTTCTGCGCGGTGATGGCCTCGGTCACATCGCCCGGGTTGAGCTGGTAGTTGTTCAGCTTGGCCGGGTCGAGCCAGATGCGCATGGCGTACTGCGCACCGAACACCTGGAAGTCACCCACGCCGCTGGTGCGCGAGATCGGGTCCTGGATGTTGGAAACGATGTAGTTGGAGAGGTCGTCCTTGGTGAAGGTGCCGTCTTCGGACACCAGGCCGATCACCAGCAGGAAGTTCTTCACCGCCTTGGTGACGCGGATACCCTGTTGCTGCACTTCCTGGGGCAACAGCGGGGTCGCCAGGTTGAGCTTGTTCTGCACCTGAACCTGGGCGATGTCCGGGTTGGTGCCCTGGTTGAAGGTGGCGGTGATGACCATGGTGCCGTCCGAGTCACTCTCGGATTGCACATAGCGCAGGTTGTCGATGCCGTTGAGTTGCTGCTCGATCACCTGTACCACGGTGTCCTGCACGGTCTGCGCCGAGGCACCTGGGTAGGTGACCTGGATGGCGATGGCCGGAGGCGCGATCGAGGGGTACTGGTTGATCGGTAGGTTTAAGATCGAGATCGCCCCGACCAGCATGATCACCAGCGCGATCACCCAGGCAAAGATGGGACGGTCGATAAAGAATTTCGACATGGTTTACTTCCCTTGGCCGCTCGCGTTGGCTGCGGCGGGCGCTGCATCGGCTTTCTGGACATTGGTGGCTTCGGTCGGGTTGACCTGGGCACCTGGCTTGACGTACTGCAGCCCTTCGGTGATCACGCGGTCACCTTCGTTGAGGCCCGAGTCCACCAGCCAATCGTTGCCGGCGGTGCGACTGGCGGTCAGCGAGCGCTGCTCGACCTTGTTGTCCTTGTTGACGATGAGTGCGGTCGGCTGCCCCTTGATGTCATGGGTCACGCCTTGTTGCGGCACCAGGATGGCCTTGGCAGCGACACCGGTTTGCAGCTTGGCGTGCACGAACATGCCGGGCAGCAGCTGGTGGTCGGGGTTGGCGAACTTGGCGCGCAGGGTCACGGAGCCTGTGGTCGGGTCGACCGAGACTTCCTGGAACTCCAGGGTGCCTTCCTGGCCGTAGGCGCTGCCGTCTTCCAGGGTCAGCTTGATCTTGGCGGCGTTGTCGCCGGCCTTCTGCAACTGCCCGCTGGCCAGAGCGCTGCGCAGCTTGAGCAGATCGGCCGAGGACTGGGTCACGTCGACGTAGATCGGGTCGAGCTGGGTGATGGTGGCCATGGCGGTGGTCTGCGCATCGCTGACCAGGGCACCCTCGGTGACCGCAGAGCGGCCGATACGACCCGAGATCGGCGCCAGTACCTTGGTGTAGCGCACGTTGATCTGCGCGTTGCGCAGGGTGGACTCGGCCTGCAGCTGGGTGGAGCGGGCGTTGTCGTATTCCTGGCGGCTGACCGCCTGCTCGCTGATCAACTGCTTGTAGCGATCGGCCAGCGACTTGGCCGAAGCCAGGTTGGCTTCGGCGCTGGCCTGGGTGGCCTCGTAGGTCGCCGGGTCGATCTGGTACAGCTGCTGGCCGGCCTTGACGTCGGCACCTTCGGTGAACAGACGCTTGAGAATGATGCCGTTGACCTGTGGCCGCACTTCGGCGACGCGGAACGCGGTGGTGCGCCCCGGCAGCTCGGTGGTGAGGGTATAGGACTGCGGATGCAGGGTAACCACGCCGACCTGAGGAGGCGGCGGCGCAGGGGCCGCAGCTTCTTCCTTCTTACAGCCACTGAGCAAGGTTGCCAGGGCGACGGCGGATACCAGAGCGGTAACAGCTGGCTTGAATTGCATGAAGATCCTCGGGTCAGGAGCGGGGGGATGCTCAAGAATAGTGGAAAGGCAGAAAAATTGATTCGACTAGATAAGTAGCTTACTAACGAATATACTTACATTCACGGTTGTTTGTAAATACCCGTCTTGGATTGCTCCACTGGGGTTCTGCGGTGCTTGCCACCGGGCCGGCGCGAAGATTTTGAAAGAGGTTGACTGCCATGGTTCGACGTACCAAAGAGGAAGCTCTGGAAACGCGCAGCCAGATACTCGAGGCCGCCGAAAAGGCCTTTTACGAGCGCGGCGTGGCGCGTACCACGCTGGCTGACATTGCCACGCTGGCCGGAGTGACCCGGGGCGCCATCTATTGGCACTTCAACAACAAGGCGGCGGTGGTGCAGGCGATGCTCGACAGCCTGACCGAGCCGCTGGAAGAACTGGCCCGCGCCAGCGAGGATGAGGACGAGCTGGACCCTTTGGGCTGCCTGCACAAGCTTCTCGTGCATTTGTTTCAGCAGATTGCTCGCGACCCGAAAGTTCGCCGAATCAATGAAATCCTGTTTCATAAATGCGAGTTCACCGATGAAATGTGTGATCTGCGCCGCCAACGCCATACGGCTGCCGTCGAATGCAACGTGCGTATCGAACTGTCCCTGAGCAATGCCATGCGCCGCGAACAACTGCCGGCCAACCTCGACCCGCACCGCAGTGCGATCGCCTTGCACGCCTATATCGATGGGGTGATTGGTCAATGGTTGTTGATCCCCGAGACCCATGACCTCTACAGCGAAGCCGAGGTGTGGGTGAATGCCGGGCTGGACATGCTGCGCTTGAGCCCTGCGCTGCGCAAATAATGGCTGTAACAGACTATTTCAAATGCCGTCAATGGCGATTTGTCCGGTAAAGCTGGCTCGCCGATATTATCCCCAGTTAATCGTTTTTTGTAGTTAGCGGGCTAACTATTTCATCTGGGTGCGCTGAATGGTCGCGGGTATGAGAAGGGCTCGGCCCCCAGCGGGCGCCGGGCCGGTTTGACCTCGAAAGATCGTGGCTGCGCCCGCTCCCAGGCTTGCCTCGTCATTTCACCTGTGCCTCCGGCTCCCGCCCGCGCAGCAGATGGTTGGGCAGTGCGATCGCTACCCCCAGCCCCAGCAGCGAGATGGCGGCGCTGACCAGCAACAAGTGCCGAAAGGTCAGCTCCAGCTCGCCGCGCAGGTGCGCCTGCGCAGCGCCCGCAGCATTCAGGCTGGAGAGCAGGGCGTTGCCCTCGATGTTGCCCGCCGCCAGGTTCAGCCCGTGCAGCATGGCCAGCAGCGCGGCCGACAGGCTGGCAACCCCCACCGCGCCGCCCAGCGAGCGGAACAGCGCCAGGGTACTGGTGGCCACGCCGATGTCGCGCGGTTGCACCGAGTTCTGCGCGCCCACCAGCGAGGTTGGAAATTGCAGGCCGCAGGCAATCCCGGTCATGACCATGAACAGCGCACTGAGCCAGGCGTTGTCGGGGGCGGTGAACGCGGTGCCGGTAATGGCCAGGGGCAGGATGATCGCGCCGGTAAGGATGATCGGCTTGTAGCGCCCGCTTTTGGAGGTGTGGCGCCCGCCGATGAAGGCGCCGATCGGCATGCCCAGGGCCAGGGGCAGCAGATGCAGGGCGGCCGCGTCGGCACCGGCGCCGGTGACGGTCTGAAAGCGCAGGGGCATGATCACGCTCAGGCCGATGCTCTGGAAGGCGGTGAAGAACACCGTGGCCCAGCACAGCACGGCGGCCGAAACGGTGAACAGCTTCATCGGCAGCAGGGGTTCGCGAAAACGCCGCTCGTGCCAGACGAACACCAGCAGGGCCAGCACCGCCAGGGCCAGCAGCGCGTAGACCGGCGGGTCGCTCGGCGCATGGCCCAGGCCCAGCTCGGTGATGCTCATCAACAGGCTGCTCAGGCCGACGATCATCAGCAGCGTGCCGAGGTAGTCGATGACCGGCGTGCGATTGGGGATCGCCAGCCCGAGCAGCTTGCTGCGGATATAGTTGCATGCGAACAGCCCCAGCGGCAGGTTGATCCAGAACACCCAGCGCCAGGAGACGAACTCGGTCATGTAGCCGCCCAGCACCGGCCCGAGCACGCTGGCCAGGGCGTACATGCCGCTGAAGTAGCCCTGGTAGCGCCCGCGTTCGCGCGGCGGCACGATGTCGCCGATGATCGCCTGGCTGACCGAGACCATGCCCCCGGCACCGATGCCCTGGATGATTCGCGCCAGTACCAGCTGCTCCATGCTCTGCGACAGCCCGCAGAACAGCGAGGCGAGGGTGAACAGGCTGGTGCCGAACAGGATCATCCGTCGCCGGCCATACAGGTCGCCGAGCTTGCCATAGATGGGCGTGGCCACGGTCATTGCCACCATGTAGCCGGAGATCACCCAGGCCAGCAGTTCGACGTCATGAAACTGTGCGGAGATGGCCGGCAGGGAGACGGCGACGATGGTCTGGTCGAGCGCCCCGAGGAAGATCGCCAGCATCAGGGCGACCAGGACGCTGCGAATCGCCGGGGCGGGCTGGTTGAGATTGGTCACGGGCAGGCGGCCTTGGCTGGACAAGCGCCTGCGACATCGCGTCGCAGGCCGGATGCCGGCCAGTTTACTCGATAGCTAGCTATGTTTCTATTTGTTGCCCGGCTATTTGTGCCGGGCCTTCAGTTCACAATGCGCTACTGGACCTTTTCGTAGGGCAGGCCCACGTAGTTTTCGGCAATGGTCTGGCGGCCAGCCTGGGAGTCGACGAAGTAGTCCAGCTCGGTCTGCTGAATGCGCTGGCTGAAGGGGTCGGCATCCGGGAAGCGGTGCAGCATCGAGGTCATCCACCAGGAAAAGCGTTCGGCCTTCCATACCCGCCGCAGGCAGATCGGCGAGTACTGCTCCAGCAGGTCGGTGCGGCCTTCGCGGTAAACCTTGAGCAGGATGTCGAACAGCGTGCTGACATCGCTGGCTGCCAGGTTCAAACCCTTGGCGCCGGTGGGCGGAACGATGTGCGCCGCGTCACCCACCAGGAACATGCGCCCGTACTGCATAGGCTCGACCACGAAGCTGCGCAGTGGCGCGATGCTTTTCTCGATCGACGGGCCGGTGACCATGCGTTCGGCCAGATCCGCCGGCAGGCGCGACTTGAGCTCGTCCCAGAAGCGCTGGTCGGACCAGTTCTCGACCTTCTCGTCGGCATCGACCTGGACGTAATAGCGGGTGCGGGTGGCCGAGCGCATGCTGCACAGGGCAAAGCCGCGTTCGTGGCTGGCGTACACCAGCTCCTCGTTGACCGGCGGAGTGTCGGCGAGGATGCCCAGCCAGCCGAAGGGGTAGACCCGCTCGAAGGTTTGCAACACCTCGGCGGGGATGGCCTGGCGGGCAATGCCGTGGAAGCCGTCGCAGCCGGCGATGTAGTCGCAATCGAGGCGCTGGAGCTCACCATCTTTCTCATAGGTCAGCCACGGCGCGTCGCTCTTCATGCCCTGGGGCTCAACGTTCGCCGCGCCATAGACGGTCAGTGCACCTGCGGCCTCGCGCGCCTGCATCAGGTCGCGGGTGACTTCGGTCTGACCGTAGATCATCACCGTCTTGCCGCCGGTCAGGCCGTGCAGGTCGATGTGCACACGGCGGCCGCGCACGGCCAGTTCGACGCCGGTGTGGACCAAGCCTTCGCGGTCCATGCGCTGGTGCACGCCGGCCTTGCGCAGCAGCTCGACCATACCTTGTTCGAGCACGCCGGCACGGATGCGGCCGAGCACGTAGTCCGGGGTCTGGCGTTCGAGAATGACGTTGGAGATGCCGGCGTTGTGCAGCAGCTGGCCGAGCAGGAGGCCGGACGGACCGGCGCCGATGATGGCGACTTGAGTCTTCATTATTATTGTCTCTGGTGGATCTTATGATTGGGATTGCTGGCATTTTTCGCTTGATTGCCGGCTTAATGAAGGCCATTTCAGCGTTTTAACCGGTACTTTTCACCAATCGGTGCGGTAATCGCACCGGCTCGCACGGGAGACCTGTCGTGCCCCATTCGCCTGCCACCACCATTCCGGTGTTCAAGCTCTACGGCGAAGCCCAGCGCTGGGCGACCCCGGACCTGCTGCACTGCGAGACCATTTCCAAGCGCAGCCGTCTGCACCATTGGCAGATCCAGCCGCATCAGCACGCCGACCTCTATCAGTTGCTGTACGTGCATCGCGGCCAGGCGCGCATCGACATCGAGGGCCAGCAGCAGCTGATCTCCCGGCCCACCGTGCAGGTGGTGCCGCCGCTGTGCGTGCACGGGTTCAACTTCTCTGCCGACATCGACGGCTATGTGCTGACCCTGGCGGCGCCCCTGGTGCATCAGTTGCAGGCGCAGATGGGGCCGGCCATGGCGGTGTTCGCGCGCCCGGCCAGTTACCCTGTAGGCAGCGAGCGCGCCTACATCCACCGCCTGTTCGGCGCCGTGTTGCGCGAATACCAGAACGAGGAACCGGCGCGCGACGTACTTCTGCATTCGCTGGTGGGCGCGGCCCTGGTGTGGGTCGGTCGACAGGTGCTCAGGCATCGGGCCGCGGGCCAGGTGACCGGTCGGGCGCAGGCCTGGATGGGCCGCTTCATGACCCGGGTGGAGGAGGATTTTCGTCGCCACCTGACCATCGAGGAGTTGGCTCACGGGGTGGGCATCTCGGTGGCCCATTTGAACAGCATCTGCCGGGAACTGGCCGGGCTTTCGGCGTTGCAGATCGTTCATCAGCGCCTGCTGCTGGAGGCCAAGCGCGGGTTGATCTACACCAACCTGTCGGTCAGCCAGTTGGCCGACAGCCTGGGGTTTGCCGATGCGGCGTATTTCGCCCGGTTCTTCCGCCGCCTGACCGGTTTCTCGCCCAAGGCGTTTCGCCAGGCCGGCGGCAGCGCGGAAGCCAACTAGTGCTCAGAGGGTGGCCGAGTTCTGCCGCAATCGGGCCAGGTCGCGCAGCGGCGGGGCGCCGAACAGTCGGCTGTATTCGCGGCTGAACTGCGAGGGGCTCTCGTAGCCCACCTGATAGCTGGCGGCCGAGGCTTCCAGGCCCTGGTCGAGCATCAGCCGGCGGGCCTCCTGCAGGCGCAACTGCTTCTGGTACTGCAACGGGCTCATGGAGGTGACCGCCTTGAAGCGGTGGTGCAGGGTGGACACGCTGAGGTTGACCGTGCGGGCCAGGTCGTCGATGCGCAACGGCTCCTGGTAATGGCCGTTGAGCCATTGAATGGCGCGGCTGACCCGGTGGGTCTGGCTGTTGCCCAGGGCGATCTCGTAGAGCTTGTGGCCCTGCTGGCCGCGCAGCAACCGATAGAGGATTTCCCGGCGCACCAACGGCGCGAGCATGGCGATATCCTTGGGCGTGTCGAGCAGGCGCACCAGGCGCAGCACGGCGTCGAGCAGCGCCTGATCCATCTGCTCGACGTACAGCCCGCGGCCGGTGGGGCGGGCTGGCACGCCCATGGGCCCGGCCTCGGCGATCAAGGCGTTGATCTCCGCCGGGTCGATGTCCAGGCGCACCGACAGGCTGGGGTTGCTCGGGCTGGCCTCGAGGATGCGCCCGCTGATGGGCATGGCCACCGACACCACCATGAAGTTCAACGGGTCGTAGGTGTAGCGCTCATCGCCCAGTTGCACTTGCTTGCTACCGTGGGCAAGGATGCACAGGGCCGGCTGCGCCAGGGCCGGAAACGACTGGGTGCAATGGTCGTAGCGCACCAGGTGCAGCGGCGCGATAGCGGTCTTCAGGCAACCCTCGGCGGTGACGTAGCGGCGGATCAGATCCGCCAGCTCCACCCGCTGCAACTCCAGCGAGGGCGCGGGCTTGAGGGGCATGGACTGTTGCGTGGACATGTCTGATCCTCCGTCGTTGATGGCGCCAAGCGTACGATCATGCAAGCGGCAAGGGTAGTCGGATCCTGCGCCATGCTTGCCTGATTCTGCCGTGCGGTCGCGCTGCGCCGTAAATACTGGCACACCTGGGCATGGCGCTTGCCTGGAATCACGATGGGCGCGCCAGCGCCGTTGCCGACCTAAATCGGCTTTTGACAGGATCAGGCAAGCCTGCGACAGGAATCGGCTAACGCCTGCAGCGGCGCGTGGCTAATCTCTGTACCTGTCGGACAGACTGCCTGGTTCGCGGGGAATCGGGCTCAATCCGGCAATAGTTACGGGAGTGCAGAACATGACGCAATCTTCGACCGTCAGTCATTCAGCCTTCGTCCGTGCTCGCCCTGGCCACTCGGCCGAACTGGGCGCACGCTTGAGCAGCCTGCTCGAACCTTCACGGCAAGCGCCCGGGTGCCTGCATTTCGCCCTGCAGCACAGCCACTGCGAGGAAGGCCTGTGGCATGTTTCCGGGTTCTGGAGCAGTCAACAGGCCATGGACGACTATTTCGCCTCGCCGGCCATGCAGGTGTTCAGCGACGTGGTCCAGGCCTTGCTGGTCAAGAGTCTGGATTTGCACACCTTCGCCAGCGTCGACCAGGCCAAGGCCAAGCTCAGGCTGGTGCAGGCTCGCTAAGCGATTAGAATGACGGCCTTTCCATGAACTGGCCGAGGCAACACAGGTATGGCACGCAAGGTTTTCCAGCAGTACGAGGCAGTTTCGGCGGTGGTGCCGGGCGAGGGCGGTTACAGCGCCGCGATAGCGGTCAAGGCCCTGGTGGACGGCGGCGCACCACGCTTTCACAGGATTCTCGACGAGCAGCGATTCAAGACCGCCGATGACGCCGACCAGGCGGCCAGCGCGCGCCTCGACGCCTTGCGCGATGTCGACGACGAGGGCGAGCTGGTCTGGGCCTAGACTTTGGGCCGGTACATCTGGAACTTGGCCGCTTCACCGATCTGGAAATAGTCGGCCGGGCCGCCGCCGCGCAGGATGGGCTCGGCGGCAGCGGTGTCGTAGACGCCATCCTTGAGCAGCCAGGTGGCGATGTGCACGGCCACCACTTCACCCAGCACCAGCCAGCTGGGGATCAACTGACGGTCAGCGCGTTGCAGCTGAATGATCTGGGTGACCTTGCACTCGAACGACACCGGGCTTTCCTGCACGCGCGGCACCGCGATCACCCGCGAAGCCACCGGGGTCAGGCCACTGAGGTCGAATTCATCGACCTCGGGGCCCACGGCGGCGCAGCTTTGATTCATGGCCTCGGCCAGGCTGCGGGTGGCCAGGTTCCAGCCGAACTCGCCGGTCTTCTCGATGTTGTTCAGGCTGTCCTTGCGCCCGACGCTGGAGAACCCGACGATGGGCGGGATGTAGTTGAAGCCGTTGAAGAAACTATAGGGCGCCAGGTTCAGGCGGCCCTGTTCGTCCTGGGAGGAGATCCAGCCGATCGGCCGCGGGCCGACGATGGCGTTGAACGGATCATGGGGCAGGCCGTGGCCTTTGGCGGGTTCGTAGAAATGGATGTCGTCAGGCATGGCGCGCGGGTCCTGGTCTGGGAAAGCGCCAGTGTAGCCTGAACCAGGACGACCGCGTTGCCGTCCGGGCGGACGCAACTACGTAGAACCGAGCTCGCTCATGAAGCTCGGTCCTACGGGCGAGGCGTTGGCGCGATCAGCGCACCCGGAAGCGCTTCATCAACGCACTGACTCGTCCATTGGCTACCAGCAGGTCGCGGGTGCTGTTGTCAGTGGCTTCGCCGCTGCGCAGCAGTTCGTCGACCATGTGGCGGATCTGCACCATGCTGCGGTTGATCTCCTCGGTGACGGCGCTCTGCTGCTCGGCGGCGGTGGCGATCTGCGTGCTCAGGTTGTTGATCTGGCCGACCGAACTGGCCATCTCGTCGAGCCCGGCGTTGACCCGCGCGGTGGCGTCGGCGGCCGACTGGCAACTGGCCTGGGTGTTTTCCATGGCGGTGACCGAGGTGGTCACGCCGCGAGTCAGGCGGCCGAGCATTTCGTTGATCTCGCTGGTGCTGGCCTGGGTGCGGGCGGCCAGCGCGCGCACTTCATCGGCTACCACGGCAAAGCCGCGGCCCTGCTCACCGGCGCGCGCGGCCTCGATGGCGGCGTTGAGCGCCAGCAGGTTGGTCTGCCCGGCGATGGCGCCGATGACTCCCAGGGTTTCGGTGATGCGCTGGGCGTCCTGCTGCATGCCTTCGACCTTGGCCGTGGCGCTGGCCACTTCGTCGACCAGGGCCACCACACTGTTCGAGGCCTCGCTGACGATGACTCGCGAGCGATCGGCGTGCTCGTTGGCGCGTTGCGTGAACTCGGCCGTTTCGGCGGCATTCTGCGCAACGTTCTCGGCGGTGGAGCTCATCTCGTTGATCGCCGTGACCGTCTGATCGGTCTCCGAAGCGTGGCGGGCGAGGATCTCACCGGTCTGGGTTGAGGTCCGCTGCAGCTCGGCGAGGCTGGTGGCCATGGCGCCGGTGGCCTCGTTGACTTCGCCGATGAGGTTCTGCAGGTAGGTGATGAAGTGGTTTACCGAATGGCCGATGGCGCCCACTTCATCCTCGGCGCGAATGGTGATGCGCTTGGTCAGGTCGGCGTCGCCGGCCGACAGCGCGTCGATGTTCAGCTTGAGCGCCTGCAGGCGTTGAGTGAGCTTGCGGATGGCAAAGATCTGCAGCAGCACCAGCACGATCACCAGCGGAATCTGCAGCAGGCCGAGGGTTTTCAGCACATCGTCACGTTGCGCGGTGAGCAGGGTTTCCGGCATGGCAGTGGCGAGGAACCATGGCGTGCCTTCGATGCTGCGCATGAAGAACACACTGGCTGTGCCGTCGTTGCTGAAGTCGATGCGCTGCGGGCCCTGATCACGGTGGGCGAGGGCGGCCTGCACCTGGGCGACGAATTTCGAGCTGCCGGCCAGGTCGGACACGTTTTTCAGTACCACCGGGCTGTTGAGGTGGGTGCTGTTGCTGATGATCTTGCCATCGCCTTCGACGATCAACATTTCGGCGCCAAGGTCTTTCTCCTTGCGCGCCACCAGGTCGTTGAAGAAGCCCAGGGTCACGTCGATGGTGGCCACGCCGTAGGGCGCGCCGTTCTTCAGAATGCTCATGGCGCAGTTGGTGCGCGGCTCCTGGCTGGCGTCGTCCTTGTAGGCGGCCGCCCAGGCGCACTGCCCAGGCGCAGTGGCGAGGCCACCCTTGTACCAGCTCTGGTCGTAGTAGTTGGGCGCCGCGTCGCTGTTCCAGAAGGTGTTCACCGCCAGCTTGCCGGAAGCATCACGGTGCCAGAAGGTGCTGTGCTTGTTGCGCCCCGGGGTGCGCTGGTTGGGCAGTGGCCAGATGCCGCCGCCGAAAACTTTCAGCTCGCCGTACTGGTCCACCAGGCCGGGCAGCACCACGTCGATGGCGTCGCTGTCGAGCAGGGGGATGGTCTGGGTGATGCTGCGTTGTTGCGCCTGGACCTTGGCCAATTCGCCCTTGATCTGCTCGGCCACTTCGCCGATGCGATTGAGCGCGACCTGCTCCTCAGTGGCGCGCAGCTTGGGCGCGACCAGCTGGCTGATGCCCACCACGGTCAAGACCAGCAGAACCAGCATGAACAGCAGGAGAAACAAGGTGTAGCGGGCCTGAATGGTCTTGAACATGGGAAGGGCACCTGTCCTGAGCGGGATTGTTATAGATAGTCGGAGGCTCTCCAGCGTCTTCGACTGTGCTCGGGCAAGCTTGAGGAAAAACCGACGAGTGGTTGTTCAATGCCCCTCGTCGGTGTAGTGGGTTACTTCAACACGAAGCTCTGCTGCTTGACGTCATCGGAGTCCAGGCCGATCTGCACCAGGAATTGCCCAGGCTCTGCGGCGTACTGCAGCTGGCTGTTATAGAACTTCAGGTCGTCTTCGCCAATGGAGAAGTGCAGGGTGCGCGACTCGCCGGCCTTGAGCATGACCTTCTGGAAGTTCTTCAGCTCCTTGATCGGGCGCGCCATGGAAGCGGCGACGTCGCGCAGGTACAGCTGCACCACGGTTTCGCCGTCGCGGGCACCGACGTTGCTGACGGTGACGCTGGCGTCCAGGCTGCCTCCCTTGTTCAAGGTGGCGCTGGACAGGCTGACGTCCGACAACTTGAAGTCGGTGTAGCTCAGGCCGTAACCGAACGGCAGCAGTGGCCCGGGTTGCTCGTCGAAGTACTGCGAGTGGTAGTTGGGCTGGTCGCCCGGGCTCCACGGGCGGCCGATGCTCAGGTGGCTGTAGTACACCGGAATCTGCCCGACCGAACGCGGGAAGGTCACGGCCAGTTTGCCCGACGGGTTGTAGTCGCCGAACAGCACATCGGCGATGGCGTGGCCGCCCTCGGTGCCGGCGAACCAGGTTTCCAGCATCGCGTCGGCCTGGTTCAACTGGCGCTCGATGGTCAGCGGACGGCCGTTCATCAGCACCAGCACCAGCGGTTTGCCGGTGGCCTTGAGGGCATCGATCAGGGCCTGCTGCGGCGCCGGGATGTCGATGTGGGTGCGGCTGGCCGACTCGTGGGACATGCCGCGCGACTCGCCGACGGCCGCGACGATCACGTCGGCGCCTGCGGCCGCCTTGAGCGCTTCGGCGATCATTTCACTGGCCGGGCGCGGGTCGATGTCGATTTCCTTGCGGTCGAAGATGATGTGGTTGAGGAAGGAGATCTCGCGAGGGTCTTCGGTGATGTTGGCGCCTTTGGCATAGACGATCTTCGCCTGGTCGCCGACGGCGTCCTGCAGGCCCTTGAGCACGGTGATCGACTGCTCCGGCACGCCGGCGCCCGACCAGCTGCCCATCATGTCGATCGGGGCGTCGGCCAGCGGGCCGACCAGGGCGATGGTGCCCTGCTTCTTCAGCGGCAAGGTGCGATGCTCGTTCTTGAGCAGCACCAGGGTCCTGCGCGCCACGTCGCGGGCGGCGTCGCGGTGCAGGCGGCTTTCGGCATTGACGTCGGCCGGGTCATCGGCGGCCTTGCCGATGCGCCGGTACGGGTCGGCGAACAGGCCCATGTCGTACTTGGCGCCAAGCACTTCGCGCACCGCGTTGTCGATGTCGCGCTGGTCGATCTCGCCGGCCTTGAGCAGCAGCGGCAGCTGATCGCCATAGACCTTGTCGTTCATGCTCATGTCGATGCCGGCCTTGATCGCCAGCTTGGCCGCCTCGCGCGAGTCGGCAGCGACGCCGTGCTTGACCAGCTCGAGGATGGCCCCGTGGTCGCTGATGGTCACACCCTTGAAGCCCCAGTCCTTGCGCAGCAAATCCTGCATCAGCCAGCGGTTGGAGGTGGCCGGCACGCCGTTGATCGAGTTCAGCGCCACCATCACGCCACCGGCGCCGGCGTCCAGCGCGGCGCGGTAGGGCGGCAGGTAGTCCTGGTACATGCGCGTGGGGCTCATGTCGACGATGTTGTAGTCGCGGCCCCCTTCCACCGCGCCATAGAGGGCGAAGTGCTTGACGCTGGCCATGACCCGGTCGGGCGCGGCCGGGTCCTTGCCCTGGAAGCCTTCGACCATCACCTTGGCGATGCGCGAGGTCAGGTAGGTGTCTTCACCGAAGCCTTCGCTGGTGCGGCCCCAGCGTGGGTCGCGGGACACGTCGACCATGGGCCCGAAGGTCATGTCGAGGCTGTCGGCGGAGGCTTCCTGGGCTGCCACCTTGGCGCTCAGGCCGATGGCGTCCATGTCCCAGCTGGCGGCCAGGCCCAGGCTGATGGGGAAAATCGTGCGATGGCCGTGGATCACGTCGTAGGCGAAGAACATCGGGATCTTCAGGCGGCTGCGCAGGGCGGCGTCCTGCATCGGCCGGTTTTCGTCACGGCGCACCGAGTTGAAGGTGGCGCCGATGCGCCCTGCAGCGATCTCTTCACGGATCTGCGGCTTGGTCATTTCCGGGCCGATGCTGATCAGGCGCAACTGGCCGATCTTCTCGTCCAGGGTCATGCGCTGCATCAGGTCGCGGATGAACACTTCCTTGCTCTTGAGTGGCGAAGGTGGAGTTTGGGCAAACGCCGGGGCGGCGGCCAGGCTGGCCAGGACGGCCAGCGCACACAACTTTCTCATTGATAGTTTTCTCTAAGCCGGCGACAGCATCACCAAAAAAATGATTGAACGGCATTTTGTAATAATTTTTGCAGCGCCTCTTTTAGCCTATCGCGCCGTTTCAATCCAGCCCGAGCCTCGGCGGCGTCCGTCGAATTTGCCCGGCAGGGTGCGAGCAATGCCGTAAACTGCGCGCTTTCCCCGTCTTGAGGTTCCCGCTCGATGTCCGTTTCCGCCAGCCCCGCCCGCGCGCTGCGTGACCCGCTTGCCGACTTCACGGCCATGCTTGACACCAGCCTGCAGCAGAATGCATTCCTCAAGCTGGTGCTGGCGCGGCACGTGGGTGCCGAGGTCGATCTGCAGCGGGTGGTCATCAAGCAGGTGACCGTCAGGGAGCAGGCCTGCCTGTCGTTCGTCTACCGCTACAAGACCCGCGACATCACCCGCAACCTGCCGTTGGCCGACGCCCAGGCGTTGATCGCGACACTGCTGCCGGAGAGTTTCCGCAACGCCCACCTGCTCACCCTGACCGATGAAGTGCAGCTGGAATTCAGCAAGAAGGGCAAGCCGATGCTGCACCGCACCGAGCTGGCGCAGGGCACGGCGGCGCCGGCCAGTGCCGCCCATGACCGCGAAAAGAAACGTTACCTGGAGCTGAGCCGACCGTTCCTGCGCGACCTTGGCGTGACCGATGCGCAGCAGCAGCTGATCCCGTCCATGTCGCGCAAATGGAAGCAGATCAACAAGTTCATCGAGGTGTTTGCCCATGCCTTCGCCGGTGCCGCCCTGGACCCACAGCAGCCGGTGCGCGTCGCCGACTTCGGTTCGGGCAAGGGTTACCTGACCTTCGCCATCCACGATTACCTGAGCAATACCCTGCAGCGTCAGGCCCTGGTCACCGGGGTGGAGCTGCGCGCCGACATGGTCCAGCTGTGCAACGCTGCCGCGGCGCGCCTGGACCACCCCGGCCTGGCCTTCGAACATGGCGACGTGCGTACGGTGGTGCCCAGCGCCATCGACGTGATGATCGCCTTGCATGCCTGTGATATCGCTACCGACTACGCCATCCATACCGGCATCCGCACGGGCGCTGCGATCATCATGTGCTCGCCGTGCTGCCACAAGCAGATCCGTCTGCAGATCCAGAGCCCGGCATTGCTCAAGCCGATGCTGCAATACGGCTTGCACCTGGGCCAGCAGGCCGAGATGGTCACCGACAGCCTGCGCGCGCTGTACCTGGAAGCCTGCGGCTACGAGACCAAGGTCTTCGAGTTCATCTCTCTGGAGCACACCAACAAGAACAAGATGATCCTCGCGGTCAAGCGCCAGCGCCCGCTGGACCGGGCGCCGCTGCTGGCGCGCATCGAGGAGCTCAAGCAGTTCTACAGCATCCGGGAGCATTGCCTGGAGGTGCTGTTGCGCGGCGATGGCTTGTTGTAAGACCCGCTCCCTCTAGCGCCGCTTCCTGCCCACCACCGCCGGCACCGGAACATTCAGCTCCGGGCGGCACAGCCCATGGCTGGTGGCATCGAAAAACGACATCGGCAGGCCTTCGAACAAGGTCGCGTAGTGACGCTTCTGGCTGACCACCCAGGCATCGCTGAGCGGGAAGATGCCGATGGCCAGCCAGGTAGGCGCCGCCCGGCGCAGGGCGTCGATCAGGTGGGCATCCTCGGCATTGAGCTTGTGCCCCAGGATGCACAGGCCGCCGACATGGCTGGCCAGCTGGCCATGACACCAATTGAGGTAATCGTTGCTGCGGATGCTGCGCAGCTTGTCTTCGCTGGCGCCCTCGCTGACGAATAACGGCACGTCGCCCGGCTGGTTGACGGCGAAACCGTCGAGCAGGGCGCTGCCGGTGGCCAGGCGTTGCCGGCTGCTGGCGTCGGCGTTCTTGAGCAGGTGCAAGGCGCCGTGCAGGTAAAGCACCCGGTGGCCGGCGCCGGGCAATGCACGCAGGTCGAAGCCGTCATCGCCATTGAACAGGTCGGCAAAGCCGCCAGGCTCGTGCTGCACGGCCCAATGGCAGAGCAGGTCGTAATTGCTCGAATACACCGTGGGGTAGCGGCGCAATTCTCGATTGATGACGGCCAATGTGTTGACCGGCACCTGCTGAAAAGGGATGTGCACGCTGCGCATGGCGTGGATCAGCGCTTCCTTGATCGCGTAGTAGCGGTTCAGCGGCGAGGTCGAGCTGATGGCCAGCGCGGCGTTGACCCGCACTGTGCTCTTGAGGCTGGTCAGGACCTGCTCGAAGCTTTGCGTGGCCAGGGAGCGGAACAGCGCCAGGTCGGTTTGCCCCAGCGGTTTGTTGCGTACCTTCTGCGCGCGCTCGAACAGCGAGTCGTAGGCGAAGTTGCGCCAGATCGCGCGGCTGGCGCCATTGCCCAGCAGCAGGCCGGTGCAGGGTTGCGTCGGGGCCAGGTCGCGCCAATCGGGGAGGCGGGCATCCAGTTGATCGAGATCCATAGGTGCGATTCAAATATCCGGCAATCATTCAGGCGGCGACTTTAGCACGGGACATACCGCTGTCATGCGCAGCGGCGACTATCCTTGGCAACGGCGCGCAGGTGGCGCTGACGATCATTCATTCAAGGAGTTGGCATGTCGGCACAGTGGAGCAAGCATCTGTCTCAAGGCATCATCGCCGCCTGGCTGCTGGTGGGCGCCGAGGGCATGGCTCGGGCCGAAGACCCTGCGGTACTGGCCGAGCGCGCCGGCATCCCGCGTCCGGCGGTCATTGCCCATCGTGGTGCTTCCTTCGACGCTCCGGAATCCACCCGCGCGTCCTACGTGCTGGCGCGCGAGCTGGGCGCCGACTATCTGGAAATGGACCTGCAACGCACCCGCGACGGCGTGCTGATCGTCATGCATGACGACACCCTGCAACGTACCACCGACGTGGCGCGCAAATTCCCTGAGCGCAAGGACAAGCCAATCAGCGACTTCACCCTGGCCGAGCTGAAAACCCTCGACGCCGGCAGCTGGTTCAACCAGGCCTACCCGGCCCGCGCGCGCGACAGCTACGGCAAACTGCACATACTGACCCTCGACCAGGTGATCGACATCGCCGAAGCCAACCCGGCGCACCGCCCCGGGCTGTACATCGAAACCAAGGTGCCGCAGCAGTTTCCCGGCATCGAGCGCGACCTTAAGCATGTGCTCAAGGCCCGTGGCTGGCTGCAAGGGGAGCACAAGGTGGTGTTGCAGACCTTCGACAAGGACAGCCTGGTGCTGCTGAACAAAGAGATGCCCCACGTGCCCAAGGTGCTGCTGCTGTGGGTCGGTGCTGGCAGCATCGAGCCGCAGTCCAGCGTCGCCTTCGCCGATTCCGGTGAGCCGGACAAGGCCGCCTGGTATGCCAGGCAGCAACCCAGGGACCGCGCCGAGTTCGAGCGCTGGCTGGACATCGCCAAGGCCGGCGGCGCGGTGGCCACCGGCCCTTCAGCCGCGCTGACCCACGGCGGCGAGCAGAGCTACATGGACCTGGTGCAACCCTGGATGAACCAGCTCAGCCACGACAAGGGGCTACTGGTGCACGTGTATACCGTGGACGACCCGGTGGATTTCCAGAAAGTCAGTGACGCCGGCGTGGACGGCATTTTCACCAACCGCACGGCCGAACTGCTGAAGTTCTACGGGCGACCGGCCAGGAGCAGCATCGAGCAGATATTGGTGCGCGAAGGGTTTTGATCCCGCCCGGCTACCCCTGACTCCAGCTACCCCTCACTAAAGTGGAGTGGGCTCTGAACGGCTGGCCGCTTCCACCTGATGCTGCACCACGACTTCCGCTCGCAACTGGGCAATGGTGCCGTTTATGAAATCGGCATTGCGGTCGAGGGTGTCCAGCGCGCTGCGCACGTTGCCGGCGACGTCGGCATCGTCGGCGCGTACTTCGATCCACAACGCCAGCTCCTCGACGGCGGCCGCCAGGGCCAGCTGGTTTTCGTACAGCTTGTCGAGCATCGCTGGCAGCGAGTGTCGTTCCTGCATGGGGGTTCTCCTCAACGATCATCGAATCGTCCATTACCTGATGACCGCACGCTGATTCAGACGTTCTTTCGGGACGATGGAACGCTTCCATGGCAGATACTAGCTCAATGATGGCAACGGCTCTAGGGTAGGCTCTGTAACCGGTACCATTCAGCAGACAAGACGTTGGGCGATTAAAGCTGAAACGATTTTTGACGATAAGGCGGATATCCACTTTCAACTGCCGGAAGGCTCGCATGAACCTCAGATCGCTGAATATTGCTCCTCGCTCATTGCTGTGTTTTGGTTTTTTCGCCTTGCTGGTGGCGGCGCTCGGCGTGTTTTCGCTGCTGCAGTCAGCCGACTTGAAAGCGTCGCGCGAGGAGATCCAGAACAACGTGCTGCCCACCGTGCGCGCCATCGGTCAGATCAAGAACGACCTGTTGAGCATCCGCCTGTACAACGGCAACCTGCGCAACGCCCAGGATACGGCCACTTCCAATATGGCCCAGCAGCGCATCGCGCAAGCGCGTGCGGGCCTGGACACCGATGTCCGGCAGTTGCAGCCGTTGCTGGTCAGCGACCAGGGCAAGCAGGTGTTCAGCGACATGCAACGCGATCTGAGCGCCTACCTGGCAGTGCACGCGCGCTTTCTCGATGCCGTGGAAAACAAGCGCACTGAATTGGTCAGTAGCCTGACGTCGGCCAGCGGTGAAATGACCCAGGCCGCAGAAAAACTGGCCCAGGAGATCGCCACCATCGGCGACCTTGCCGACGGCAAGGTCGAACGCTCGGCCGCGGCCGCCGACCAGACCTACCAGCAGTCACGCAACGTCACCATCGCCGCCGTGGTGGTGGCCCTGGCCGCGACCCTGCTGCTGGCCGGGTTGTTCACCCGCAGCCTGACCGCGCCGATTGCCGACGCGCTGGCCGTGGCTGAACAGATCGCCCGCAACGACTTCAGCCATAGCATCGACCAGCGGGGCCGCGACGAGCCGGCTCGCCTGCTGGCAGCGCTGGCCTTGATGCAGCAGAACCTGCGGCGCACCCTGGGCGAGCTGGGCGACTCGTCCAACCAACTTGCCTCCACCTCCGAGGAAATGACCGCCGTCACCGAAGACGCGATGCGCGGCATTCAGCGCCAGAACGACGAAATCAACCAGGCCGCCACCGCCATCAACCAGATGAGCGCGGCGGTCGAGGAAGTGGCGCGCAACGCCGCCCTGGCCTCCACGGCGGCCCGTGACTCCAGCCAGTCGGCCGAGCATGGCAGCCAGCGCGTGCAGGAGACAGTGCAGGTGATTACCGAGCTGCACACGGCCGTGGGCGTGACCGCCGACGAGATCGACGGCCTGGCCGTACAGGTGCAGGGCATCAGCGGCGTTCTCGATGTGATCCGCGGCATCGCCGAGCAGACCAATCTGCTGGCGCTCAACGCCGCCATCGAAGCCGCCCGTGCCGGCGAAGCGGGCCGAGGCTTTGCCGTGGTCGCCGACGAGGTGCGGGCGTTGGCGCATCGTACACAGCAGTCCACCGCAGAGATCGAGAAGATGATCAGCTCGATCCAGGGCGGCGCCAGCAAGGCGGTCAGCGCCATGGGCACCAGCAGCGAGCGGGCCCGCGCCAGCCTCGATGTGGCGGCAGCCGCCGGCCAGGCCCTGGCCGAGATCACCGCTGCCATCGTGCAGATCAACGAACGCAACACCAGCATCGCCACGGCCACCGAGCAGCAGGCTCAGGTGGCCCGTGAAGTGGACCGCAACCTGACCAGCATTCGCGACCTGTCGACCCAGACCGCTGCCGGTGCCCACCAGACCTCCGCCGCCAGCGGCGAGTTGTCGCAGCTGGCAGTTGGCCTCAATCAGGTGGTGATGCGCTTCAAGGTCTAGCACCGCAGGGGCAGCGGCGGCACCAGGCAAGGCCACTGGTCGCCGCGCTGCCCGACGATCGGCGCGCCGACCGCTCTAGCTCGCGGTCAAGTTGTAACAGACAATGCTCACTCTTTCCGGTGCTGGAGTAGACTGGATGGGCAGCACTTTCCTGCAGTAGTGGCTAAATGATATAAGTGCACCACTCGCAGTGGCGCACGACAAGGGCGATGGAAGCCCCCCCAGCTCTCTCTGGCGAAAAAAAACCGCAACGATATAGGCTGCAGTCGGCAACAAATTGGCCGATACAGGGTCTGTAGAGGCGGCGTCAGTAGAGGCGGCGCAGACACGCGTACTACGCCCGGCTCCGGGCATAAGCCTAAGCGAAACACAAGCCCGAAATTGCAACTGGGGCCCCAAGGGCCGCCCGTGCAGTTTCCCACTGATCGCCCGCGGGCGAGTTCGTGACGGCGTGCCACTGTCCTGAGTCAACGGGCAGGCGGCAACTCGATGATGCGATTCAAGGACTGGCCAATGAAAGTTTTCGGTATCGATTTGTACACAGGCACTTTGCCCGAGTTCGTCAAGGAACTCGAAGTGCTGAGCCGTGGCCCCTATGGCTACGTGGTCACCGCCAACGTCAACCACGTGGTCATGCTTGAGCACGACCGCCACCAGGGGCTGATCGCCGCCTACCAGAATGCGACCTTCCGTATCTGCGACAGCCGAATCCTGCTGCCGTGGATGAACAAGCTGGGCGCCAACATTTCCGAGGTAATCCCCGGCAGTACCCTGACCGTGGCCATGCTCGACGTGGCCCAGCAGCAGGCCTGGCCGATCACCGTGATCGGTTGCGAAGACGAGGTCATGGACAGCCTGCGTGCCAAGTACCCGGCCATCCGCTTCAACCATTACAACCCGCCGATGGGCTTCATCAAGCAACCGGCCGAGGTCGAAAAGACCGTGGATTACGTGATCGCCCACCCGGCTCGCCTGATCATCTACTCGGTTGGCGCGCCACGCCAGGAAGAACTGGCGCTCAAGGTCATGGAGCGCGGCGGCGCGGTGGGCATGGGCCTGTGCGCCGGCGCTTCGCTGAACTTCGTCTCGGGCAAGGTCAAGCGTGCTCCGGAGTGGGTGCAGAAGCTCTCGCTGGAGTGGGCCCATCGTATCCTCAGCGAGCCGCAGCGCCTGGCCAAGCGTTATGTGGTCGACCTGGTGCGCATCATCCCGATCGTCTCGCGCGAAATGTCCGCCCGCCGCGCGGGGGGGCAGGACAGCAAACAGTCCTGACCGTCCACCGACGCCATCCGTAGGGGCTCAATGATGGCCCCTTCAACCTGTTGAATTTCGGTAATATTTCGATTCAATATGATGGCTTATGGGTGCGGTATGCGGTGGATGACGACTGTAGTGGCAGGGCTGTTGCTGGCAGCGGGCGCGGACGCCGTGCAGGCGCGTGATCTGCGCCCCAAGGATCTGCAGATGTGCAAATGGGGCGCCGAGACGGCGCGCGGCGCGCAGCAGTCCAAACTGGCGGGCGTGAGCCTGTGGAGCGCCCACAAGAAGATTCAGACCCGCCATTACTCCTAAGGCTGGATGCGCAAGATGGCCCTGGGCATCACCGACCAGACCTATCACAGCAAGAGCCGCCTGGGGCCTTTGGCCGTCAAGCGGGCCTACTACGATGGCTGCATCAAGCACGAGCTGGCGCGGCGCTAGACGCGGCAGGTCGGGGAGGGCGCCCCCTTCACGGCGTAATATCCGCCTTGAACCACTTCTGCGAGAGTTTCCTCACGGTGCCGTCGGCCAGGGCCGCGTTCAGCGCCTGGTCGAACCTGGCCTTGAGGTCCTGATCGCCCTGGCGGAACGCCAGCGCCTCGCCCGGCCCCCAGATCGGCCCGCCGATCTTGGGCCCGACCATGTGCACCGAAGTGTTCTCTGGCTTTTCCAGCACCGAGGTAAAGAAGGTCACGTCGTCGAAGGCAAAGTCGATGCGCCCGGCGGTCAGGTCCATGACGTGCTCGCCGGACTTCTTGTATTCGCGAATCGTCGCGATGTCCTTGAAGTTGGTTTCGATGAAATCGGTGTAGGCGGTGCCCGACTGGATGCCGATGGTCTTGCCCTTGAGCATCGGCTTGAGGCTGTCGATCACCGTCTGGTCGGCCTTCTGATCGCCGCTGAGTTTGATGATCTGATTGCTCGGCAGGCTGGCGATCAAGCCTTGGTCGGCACTGACGAACACCCCCTGGGTCGCTGCGTAGGGCTTGCCGAAGGCGATGACCTTCTCGCGGTCCGGAGTGACCACGATGGCATCCATCATCACGTCGAACTTGCCGGCATTGAGCCCGGCGATCATGCCGTCCCAGTCCTGGGCCTGCAGCGTGCATTGCATCTGCATACGGCCGCACAGGTCCTTGAGCAGTTCGGGCTCGAAGCCGGCGATCTCGCCGTTGGCCAGGGTAGTGTTCCACGGCTCGTAGGCGCCCTCTGTGGCCACCAGCACCGAGGTCCATGGCTTGGCACTGGCGAGGTGGGCGAACAGCAGGCTGCCGGTCAAGGCGGCGCCGGCCAGCAAGGTACGGGTCAGGCTTTTTCTGCAATGCATGTGTTTCCCCAAGAGGCTCAAAGTGGTCGGCAGGGGCAAGCAGGTGTGCAGCTTTTATAGTTTTGACAACCCAAGGCGGCGCTCAGGAGGCGCGGCCGTAGAACCCCAGCCGTTCTTCGGCGCTGAACACCACGCCAGGTCGTTCGTAATAGGAGAACACCGCGACCATGCGCTCGCGCAGGCCTTGCACCGGGGTGACGCGGTGGGCGGTGTGCTTGCCGCGAAACACGTTGAGCGTGCCGGCGCGCAGGGCCAGGGTCTGCACCTGCGGATCGCGGCCCTCCAGCAATCGGGCCACACCGGCGTAATTGGGGTCGCTCTCGCTGCGCAGGTCGCTGCGGTACTGGAACTGGCCGCCGGCCTCGGGCGCCTGCAACAGCAGGGTGGTGGTGAACTCGGAGCGGTCGAAATGCCAGTTCAGCGTTTCGCCGTGGCGATAGCTCATCACATTGACCCGGGCCAGCGGGTCGGCCATCACGTGCAGCGCCGGCTTGTCCATGACCGCCGCGAGAAAGTTCAGCAAAGGCGGGTACTCGTAAATGGCGGTCACCAGGCTGTCTTGCAGTTGATCGCCGCACAGCGTGTGGCTGACCGTCTCGACCGTGCGCAGGGCCGGGTGGTCGGGCGGCAATCCGTCCAGCTGCGGCTTGAAGTAGATGTTGTGGGTGCGCTTGTGTTCGTGGGATTGGCTGGCCATGGTCGGCACAATGCGCTCGACGGCCAGGCGCACCTGCTCCTGGGCGACGAAGCCTTCGAGGTTGAACATGCCGTGCTGGTGCAGGTCGTCGCGCGCCTGGGCCACCAGTTCGTGCCATTGCACGCTGCCGACGCGATCCAGTGGGTAGCGTTGCAGGTCGATCGGGTTGTCCATGGCAGCCCCTCTTTGCGAGTTTGACGATGAGTGCCAACGTAACCCACGTAAATCTTCGCAACAACGGCACAAATTGTTAGGCTCCCCCCAGAAAAACTTGTGCAAGGGGCGTGTGATGCAACGTTTACCGCCACTCAATGCCGTGCGCACCTTCGAGGTGGCGGCGCGGCTCGGCAGTTTTGTCATGGCCGGGCAGGAGCTGGGGGTGTCTTCGGCCGCCGTCAGTCAGCAGATCCGCCATCTGGAAGAGTATTTCGGCAAGAAGCTTTTCTCGCGCAACGGCAACCGCCTGGCCCTGACCGATGCCGGGTTGGCCATCTACCCGCAGACCTCGCGGGCGTTGGGCGACATCGCCGCGATGACCGTGCGCATTCTGGAAGGCGAGCTGCGCACCCGGCTGATCGTCAGTGTGCCGTTTTCCCTGGCCGAATACTGGCTGGCGCCGCGTCTGGCGCAGCTGCTCGAGGTGCACCCGCAGCTGTCTGTGGACGTGCGCGTGGAGGACGATCCGGTGGACATGGGGCGCCACGACGTCGACCTGCGCATCAGCTATGGCGACTATCACTACGCCTCGTTCGAGGCGGTGCCGTTGTTCCATGACGAGGTGCTGCCCCTGTGCGCGCCGGAGCTGTGGTACCGCCACGGCAACCAGGATTTCGAACTGACCCAGGTGCACGAGAGCCTGTTCATCCACACCCACTGGGGGCCCAATTACGCGTCGCACCCGACTTGGAGCGACTGGTTCGCCGCCGAGGTCGGCGCCCCGGCACCGGACCCTGCCCATGGGCGGCGCTCGGGGCTGTCGAGCCTGTCCATCAGCCTGGCGCGGCTGGGATGCGGCATTGCCCTGGGGCAGAAGACCCTGGCCCGCGCTGACCTCGAATCGGGGCGGCTGATTGCTCTGTCATCGTCTTCGCTGCGCCTGGGGCATGCCTACTGCGCCTTCGTGCCGGCCGCCAAAAGCCAGCGCGCGGACGTGCGCCGGTTGCTCGCGCTGTTGAGCGAGCCCCCGGCGCCAGGCTGATCAGCGGCTGGTCAGGCCGGTCAGGGTGTCGGCAATGCTCTTGGTGCGTTGCGCGGTGCCTTCGGTCATGCGGCTGGAGTCTTCCAGGGCGCCGAGCATGCTGCGCAAGGCACCCACGGAGGTCGACTGGTCTTCGATCTGCTGCGCCACACGCTGGATTTCGGCAGACAGCAGGTCGATGTCGACGCCGATTTCCGCGGCATTCTTGCGGGTGATCTCGGCCAGCTTGCGCACTTCGTCGGCCACCACGGCAAAGCCGCGGCCCATTTCTCCGGCCCGCGCCGCCTCGATGGCGGCGTTCAGCGCCAGCAGGTTGGTCTGCCCGGCAATCTGTTGGATCACCTGCACGATCGACTGGATACGCAGGCTCGACTGCGCCAGTTCGCGCGCGCCGCCCACCGCCTCGCCGGCCTGGGTCGATAAGCCCTCGACCGTGGCGCCGGCCTGGGCGGCCACGTCGTTCTGGCGTTCGATGGTCCCGGCCAGGTCGTCCATCGACAGGTGCAATTCACCGGAATAGTGCTTGAGCTGCTCGGCGATCTCTTCCTGCTGCTGGCTGGCCTGGGCCAGCACCTGGCCGAGGTCGGCGAGGCCGTCGAACACCGGCAGGATGTTTTCGTCCAGGCCTCGGGTATCCAGCGCGCTGGCGAAGTCCTCACCCTTGAATGCCATGATCTGCTTGACCACCACATGGTTGAGCCCGGCCAGTTTCTTGATCTGGCGGCGCAGGAAGAAGGCCTTGAACTCGCCATAGTGGGCGATGAAATTGTCGACGTATTCGTCGGCGAACGGCGTGCCTTGCGGCACCTTGAAAAAGAAGATGGCGGTGAGGGTCTGGTTGAGGTTCAGGCCGAGAATCTCGCCGAAGGTCGAAAAACCCGCCAGCGGCACGTCGCCGAAGATCCCGCTCATGCCGGCCAGGTCATTGCCATTGTTCAGGCGGCGCAGGATGCAGTCGTTGAGGATCGCCGCCAGGGGTTGGCCGCCCTTGCCTTGCAGGAAGCGCTGGTAGTCGGCCCGGGTGGCCTCCTTGATCGGCGTGCGCTTGACCATCACCAGTTCTTCACCGGGGGCCACGTCGCAGAACAGTTGGACGATCTGCTGGGCATGATCGATGCGCGCGATCGAGCGCACGAACAGCTCGCTGCCGACGCGAATGGCAAACGAATAGTTCGCCAGCTGGCCGTCGAGCTGCTGCGGCGCGCATTTGAAGGCGTCGCACAGGGCCTGGACCATGGTCTTGATGTTGCCGGCGTTGTCGATCACCTGGTGGATGGTGCGGTCTTCCACCGAGGCGGTGAGCACGTTGAAACTGAAGTTCGACGGTTCGAAATTCTGGCTCTTGAATACGCCGAAGCGCACCTCCGGCGGGGTCTTGATGAACACGATCTGCGCGTGGTTCTGGTAGCTGCGCTGGCCGTCGTGGATCAGCGTCTGCTTGAAGTCATCCTTGCCGCCGGCCGAACCGCCGACGAACAGGCAGGGAAAGCGCCCGGATTCGTAGAGGGCTTCCATGAAGAAGGATTCCGAGGCCGACAGGCCGTCGAACAGCACGTAGGCCAGGGTGTCCCGATGGTCGATCAGGGTTTTCAGTTGCACCCGCTTGATGTTGGCCACCAGCCGGGCGATACGTTCGCGCATGGCCAGACGCTTGCCGCCGCTGCGAATGTCGTCGCACTCCAGTGGCACCATCACCACCTCGGCGCTGCCCACCACACCGCGATCGAACAGTTGCAGCACGACCCGATCCCAGCGCGAGCCGGTGGCGCAATACAGCTGCCCGGGGCTGTTGCACAGCTCGCCCGAGGTGGTGCACAGGCTGATGACGCTGCCGGCGAAGCGCTGGCGCAAGCGTTGCGCGACCTGGTCGAGGTCGACGTGGGGTGAGACGAAGCCGGTGATCAGCACCGGGTTGAGGCGCACCTCGTTCAGCTTGTCTGCGAGCTCGCCGGCGCTGCACACCAGGCTCAAGGCACCCTTGCCGGTGACGCGTTGCTTGTTGAAAAGGCTCAGTGGGTTCATGGCAGGGCTCACAAGAAAGAGAAACGACCTGCCGCTGCCAGAGGCAGGGCAGATTCAGATCTCTGGCTATCGGCCCCGGATGGCGCGGCTTAAGGCCCGGCAGTCGCAAGTTTCTTGCGAGGGCTGCAGTGATGGAGGGGCACCAGCACTGTATCGGGCCTGGCCGCTACCCACAGTGTCGTCCCCGGGCGATCAGGCCCTGGCCAAGCGCCCCTGCGGATACAGCGTCCGCTCGGCCACCGCACCGAAGATCAGCCCCAGGCTGGTCCACAGCACCAGCTGGATGCCCAGCGCCGCCGTGCGGAATTTCCACAGCAGCACCGCGGAGAAGTGTTCCGGCACTTCGTTGATGGTCGGGAACAGGCAAGCGGCGACAGCGACAATCACCAGGTATGTCGCCACGCCCATGATCGCGCCATTCCACAGGCCCGAGCGGGCAATGAACTTGCGCCCGGCGTTGATCGCGATCACGGCAGCGGCCACCGACACCAGCACCATCAGGAAGAACAGCTTGGTGCGCTGGCCGATAGTGTCCGGGCTGCCCACCGACGGCGGGTTGGGCGGATAGACCAGGCCTGGTACCACGAACACGGTGACGAACGCGGCCAGTGCCAGCAGCGCGGCCAGGCCACGGGGGCCGACCTTGCCGATGCGGCCCAGGGAGTAGGCGAACACCAGGGCGAAGATGCCGCCCAGGGCAACGCTGTACACCATGACCCCGGTCAGCAGCCCGACCCCGGCTTGCACCGGCCGGCTGACCAGCTCTTCTTCCTCGGCGTCGCCGTGCATGTGCGCCATGCCTTCTTCGAAGGCAATAGCCCGATCCACCTGCGGTTCACCGAATACCTTGGCAAAACCAAAGGCCAGCAGGCCGGCAATGATACCGACGAGCATGCCCCTGACGAGTAAACGACCAGTCATGTGAAAACCTCAGGGGATCAGTGGCAGGGGAAGCCCAGCAGGTGACGACCGTCGTGCACGAATTCGTGAACGTAGGTGCCGGAGATCAGCGAAGTGGCACCTTGCTCGGCGCCGACGAAATAGATCGCCAGCATCAGCAGCAGGCCACCGAAGACAGCCCAGGGCAGTACTTCGCCCAGCGGGATGGTTGGAATGGCGACATCGGTCTGGTTTGCAGCGGTATAGGCCATGATTACCTCGGGGATTACGCGTCCCATCTACGGTGAGTAAAACGGAGGAAGGTCTGGCTTACGGCAGGGTGCCGACTACAGTGGCGCGACCGCGTCGGTTTTTGACCGACTTCTTCCTTCGCAACAATTTGATACTGCCCGCACAGTGTACGCGTTCGACGTGCAGGCTTCACATCAAAACCTTTAGCGCCGGTTACGCCGGCTCGGTGTGGGCGGCGCAGCGGTTACTGATGGCCCTGGCCAGCAGCGCAATCTCATTGCATTTCTGCACGGCGAAGGCCAGCCAGCCTTTGAAGCTGGCGTCCAGCGCATGTTCGCGGTTTGTCTTCAGCGGTCGGTGCAACAAGGCGTGCGAGCTGGCGACCCAGAGGTTCTCGCCAAAGCGCTGCTCGGCCAGTTGCAACTGCGCCAAGACCTGCTGCAGATCGCAGCGCGACTGGTCGCGCCCATCGACCACGCCCAGCGACAGCACCTTGTAGCTCGGCAGGCGGTCCAGCACGATGGCCAACTGCTCGGGCGCACTCATCAGGTCAACGTGCAGGCCATCCACCGGCAGGCCCACGGCCAGCCCAAGGTTGCCTTCCAAACCGCCGATCCCGGTGGAAACCAGTTTTTTCAGCGGCGAATACTGCAGCATGTGATAGGCGCGCTCGAACGCGTTCTTCCACGCCTGCGGCAGCTCCAGGGTCAGAATCGGCTCGTCGATCTGCACCCACTCCACCCCCTTGGCGGCAAGCCGGCCGAGGATCTCGCCGTAGACTGGCAGCAGCCGCTCCAGCAGGTCCAGCTTGTCGAACGCTGCGCCAGTGGTCGTGCCCAGCCACAAAAATGTCAGGGGCCCCAGCACCACGGGCTTGACCTTGTGCCCCAAGGCCATGGCTTCGTCGACCTCTTCGAACAGCTGTTCCCAACTGAGCTTGAAGCGCTGCTCGGCACTGAACTGCGGGGCTACGCACGGATAATGGCTATCGAACCGCTGGGTTACCTCCTGTTCCTGCTGCGCGTCGCTGTGATCAGTGCCTAGTTCTGCGCTGGCGCCATTTGCCATGGCGAGCAAAGTGTCCAGCGTCGGCAGCCCGCGGCTGTCGCAGGTGCCGGCGAACCGCTGCGGCACCACACCGAAGGCCAGCGAGTGTCCCAGCACCGGGTCGTACCAGGCGAAGTCACCCACCGCCAGCCACTCGAGACCCGCCTGGCTCTGAGCAGCCCAATGCCTGGCACGTAAATCCTTGCCGACGGCGCGCAGCGTGGGTTGGTCGATGTCGCCCTGGCGATAGGCGTCGACGGCTTCGCGCAGTTCAGGGTCGGCGCCGATGTGTGGGAAACCTGAGGAGTGGGCTCGGGCCATGGGGGGTGTCTCCAATGCATTGAATGGGGGCATTGTCGACAGTCCATGGGGGATGAGACAAACTCATTATTCTCTCGTTGAACACAAGATCTGCTCATGCAGCCCCTCAGGAGGTACGGTGAAGACAATACTGGTCATCGGCATGGGTGCCGGCAACCCCGACCACCTGACCTTGCAGGCAGTCAAGGCGTTGAACCGCGCCGACCTGTTCTTCCTCATGGACAAGGGAGAGCGCAAGGGGCAGCTGAACGCACTGCGCCGACAGATGCTCGCCGAGCACGTCACGCGCACCGACTACCGCATCGTCGAGGCGCACAACCCCGAGCGTGATCGCGGCACAGCGGATTATCAGCAGGCCGTGCAAGCGCTCAACGCGTCGAAGCAGGCGGTGTTCGAGCGGTTGATTGCAAACGAGTTGCACGAGGGCGAGTGCGGCGCGTTTCTGGTCTGGGGCGATCCTTCGCTGTACGACAGCACGTTGCGGATTCTGCAGGCGATCCTGGCAGCAGGGCGGGTCACCTTCGAATATGAAGTGATTCCGGGCATCACCAGTGTGCAAGCGCTGGCGGCGAGCCATAAGGTGCCCCTGAACGAGATCGGCGGCAGAGTCGTGATCACCACCGGGCGGCAACTGGCGGCCGAAGCGCCTGCAAGCGGCGATAGCCTGGTGGTGATGCTCGATGCCGAGGGCAGTTACCAGGCGCTCGACGGTGATGATTACCAGATCTACTGGGGCGCGTATCTAGGCATGCCCGATGAAGTGCTGCTGTCCGGGCCGTTGAAACAGGTGTCCGGCGCTATCGAAAAACTCAGGCCGTTGCTGCGGGCTCGCAACGGCTGGGTGATGGACAGTTATCTGTTGCGGCGTAATCGAGATAAGCGCTGATAAACGAGGGGAGTTGTTCAGAATGTAAGCAGAGCGTTGCGCCCGGCGGGCCAGCAAATGGCGGTGGAGCCTGCGAAAAAGATTGGAGCGGGTAGAGGGAATCGAACCCTCAACTAAAGCTTGGGAAGCTTTCGTTTTACCACTAAACTATACCCGCTTTTCGCGGCTGACTTTGTACCAGAAGTCGTCCGCAAAAAGAAGCGCTATTTGCCTCTGCGCTCAAATCCCCTGCGTCTGCCCCGGTGCCACCGGGCGATAGCGCTTCTGCCGCTCAGCACCTGTTGGCTGCAGGAATTGCACCATCACTTCGCGCATCTCGCGGCACGCCTGCTTGTGCTCCATGTCGAGAAAATGTCCGGTCCCGGAAATACAGGCAAAGCGTGCGTGTTGCACGTGCCGGGCGAACTGCTGCGCCTCATGGTGGGTGGTGTACTCGTCCCATTCGCCGTTGATGAACAGTACCGGTACCTGAATCTTGGCGGCGCCGGTCATGGCGTCGACGAGATCGCCGCCGAGCATTTCGCTGATGTGAAAGTGCATCTGCCGGTATTCGTGATCGGCCAGGCTGCTGACATGCTTGTAGTTGAAGCGTTTGAACAGCGATGGCAGGTGTTTGCCGAGAGTCTCGTTGACCAGGTGCCCGACGCGGTAGCGGTCGCAGGCGCCGAGGTATTCGGCGCCGCGTTCGAGGTAGTCGAGCATCGGCGGGTTGAGCAGCGGCGAGAACGAACTCATCACCGCCTTTTCGATGCGCCGGGGGCGGTGGGCCAGGGCTTGCAGGGTGCAGACGCCGCCCCAGGAGAACGACATCAGGTGCTGGGCCTCGAAGTGCTCGACCAGCTCCAGCAGGATCAGCGCCTCTTCCTCCTTGGTCACCGCGCGCGGGTGGTGGTTATGCGCCTTGGACTTGCCCGCGTAGGGCTGGTCGTAGAGCACCACGTTGAAGTCGGGGTGCAGGCTGCGCACGGTCTGGGCGAAGGAGGCGGTGGTGGCCAGCGAGCCGTTGACCAGGATGATGGTCTTGTCGGCAGCTTCTGCGCGGTACAACTCCGTGTAGATCCGATACTGCCCCTGTATATCCAGCACAGCGATTTCTGGCCGCATGTCGTCAGACTCCTGGCAAAAAAGCGTGGCAAAAAAGCGTGGCAAAAACGAGGTTCGCGCAGTCGACTCTGCGCGTTGTTCATGACAGGTAGGCAGTTGCCTGGAGAGGGGGGCGGGCTGTTTGTTATAGGCGGCAGACGCTCTGATTCAAGCAGTGCACGGGCGTACTCGCAAGCACCGTTCAGCCGGGGCAACCGCTAGATCAGCGCGATCTCCGCGCCGCTCAAGGCGCGGTACTGCCCGGGCGCCAGTGCCGGGTCCAGCACCAGCGGTCCCATGCGTTCGCGGTGCAGGGCCACGACCTTGTTCTGGAAGTGGCCGAACATGCGTTTGACCTGATGGTAGCGGCCTTCGACGATGCTCAGGCGGGCGCTGTGGCTGTCGATGATGTCCAGTTGGGCCGGTTGAGTGGTCAAGTCTTCGAAGGCGAAGTACAGGCCGCGGGCAAATACCGAGGCATAGTCGGCGCCGATCGGTTGCTCGGTGTGCACCAGGTACACCTTGGGCAGCTTGGTGCTCGGCTGGGTCAGGCGGCGCGACCACTGGCCGTCGTTGGTGATGAGCATCAGGCCCGAGGTGTTGAAATCCAGCCGGCCGGCCAGGTGCAGGTCGTGCTTGTCCGGTTCGTCGAGCAGGTCGAGCACGGTCGGGTGCTGCGGGTCGAAGGTCGCGCTGACGCAGCCGGGTGGTTTGTGCAGCATGAAGTAGCGCGGCGGGCGGCCCATTTGCAGCACTTCGTCGTCGAGCTCCACGCGGCTGAACTCGCGGACCTCGTGCAGCGGGTCACTGGCCACCTGGCCATCGACCCTGATGCGTCGTTCGATCAGCAGCAGGCGTACCTGCTTGCGGTTGAAGCGCGGCAGGTTGCCGAGGAAACGGTCGAGGCGCATGGCAGTCGGTGGTGGCTTGAGAAGAGCGCCATGTTAACCGTTTTCAGCGCGCCAGTTGCTCCAGCACCTGGGCGCAGCGCGGGCACAGGCAGGCCTTGTTGCGCGTAGCGTCGGGCAGCGCCTGCAGCACCTGGGGGTCGATACTGACGCTGTAGCACCAGCAAGGCTGGTCGAGGCGGCGCGGGTCGGCCAGGGTGCAGTCGTTGCGCGCACCGCAGGCCGGGCAGAGGCCGGTGTCGAGGGGTTCAGGCGGGTTCATAGGGCGAACGAGGCATCTCCAGGCACAGGCGGTTGCGCCCGCTCTGCTTGGCGCGGTACAGCGCCTGGTCAGCGCGGGCGATCAGTTGTTGCAGGGTATCGCCATCCTGCGCCGAGGTCATCCCGACGCTGGTGGTGGCGCGCAGGGTCTGCCCGTCGAACTCGAACGATTGCGCCTCGGTGCGCTGGCGGACCTTTTCCGCGACCTGCTGCGCATGGGCGCTGTCGGTGCGCAGCAGTACGATGAATTCCTCGCCGCCCCAGCGGCAGATGATGTCGGATGAACGCAGGCAGCCGCGCAATACCTGGGCGAAGCCGGCCAATACGCGGTCGCCGGCCAGGTGGCCGTAGTTGTCGTTGAGGCGCTTGAAATGGTCGATGTCGAGCATCAGCGCGGCCAGTGGCTGGCGATCGCGCTGGGCTTCGCGCAGGGCCTGGGCGGCCAGCAGGTCGAAGCCGCGGCGGTTGGGCAGGCCGGTGAGGGTGTCGAGGGTGGCGAGCATTTCGATGTGGCGCTGGTAGCGGCGCACCACACGATAGAGCAGGGCAAGCACGACCAGGGTCACCACCAGGCAGATCAGCAGGTTGACGTACAGCGAGGAGCGCACGTTGCTCAGGGCGCTGTCTTCGCGCTTGTCGGTGAACAGGTACCAGTTGAGCTCGGGAATGAAGCGCACGTTGAGAAAGTGCCCTTCGCCCTCGGCCGAGTACTGGTAGGTGCCGCTGGCCGGCTTGGGCAGCTTGGCCAGCATGGCGCGGGTGCTGGCGAGCTCGGACAGGCGCTTGCCGGCATGGGCGCCTTCGGGACCGCCGCTGGCGCCGGTCAGCATCAGCTGGCCGGTGGTGTCGACGAAATACACCTGGCGCTCATAGCGCTCCTGGTAGGTGTCCATCAATTTGACCACCGCGGTGGCGCGCAGGCCCACGCCGGCCACGCCGATGAAACGGTGGTTGTAGTCGTAGACCTTGTAGTTGATGAAGAAGGTCAGGTCGTCGTGGTTGGCCATGTCCTTGTCGACGTTGAAATCATACGCTGCGTTCATCTCCTTGACCCGGTAGTACCAGCGGTCGCGCGGGTCGTCCGGGTGGATGGTCTTGAGCACGCCGTTGGCGACGTAGTAGGTCTTGCTGGCGTCGGAGACGAAAAAGGTGGTGTAGGCACCGTAGGAACTCATGATTTCGCTGAGGTAGCGCGTCAGCTGCTCAGGGTTCTTTTCCCCGGCCACGGCCCAGTCGCGCATGAAGGTGTCGCGCGACATCATCGAGGAGATGAGGATCGGCCGCACGATGTCCTTCTGGATTTCCGAATAGACGTTGTCGGAGGTCAGCGGCAGCTCGGTGTTGACGATGTTGTCGCGGATCGACGCACGCGAGGCGTAGTAGCTCAGCAGCGAGGTGGCAAGAAACCCGGCGCTGAGCAGCGTCACCGCGATGAAGATCAGATAGCGCTGGGAAACCAGCAAGGTGCGAAGCGGCATGGCATGTCCAGTACGTGAGCCGACGGCCCCGTCCAGGGGCCCGTTACAGACTATAGGACATCAGGCGATACGGTTGAGGTCCTCGTCGCGAGTTTCCTTGAGGCACAGCACGGCGATCAGGCTGAGCAGGGCGGCGGCCGAGACGTAGCCACCGACCCAGCTCAGGCCGCCCATGGCCACCAGCTTCTGGGCGAAGAAGGGCGCGGCCGAGGCGCCGACGATGCCGCCCAGGTTGTAGGCGGCCGAGGCGCCGGTGTAGCGCACGCGGGTGGGGAACAGCTCGGGCAGCAGGGCGCCCATGGGCCCGAAGGTGAAGCCCATGAGGAACAACTCGATACACAGGAACAGCGCCACCGCGCTGGTCGAGCCTTGGCTCAGCAGCGGTTGCATGGTGAAGCCGGAGAGGATCGCCAGCACGCCACCGAGCAGCAGCACCGGCTTGCGCCCGAAGCGGTCGCTGGCCCAGGCGGACAGCGGCGTGGCGGCGGCCATGAAGAGCACGGCAAAGCACAGCAGGCCGAGGAAGGTTTCCCGGCTGTAGCCCAGGGTGCTGACCCCGTAGCTCAGGGAAAACACCGTGGAGATGTAGAACAGCGCGTAGCACACCACCATGGACGCGGCGCCCAGCAGCATGGGCTGCCAGTATTGGCCGAACAGCTCGGCGATGGGCAGCTTGACCCGCTCGTGGCGGGCGATGGCGTTGGCGAAGATCGGCGTTTCTTCCAGTTTCAGCCGCACATAGAGGCCGACGATCACCAGCAGGGCGCTGAGCAGAAACGGCAAGCGCCACCCCCAACTGCGAAACTGCTCGTCGGACAGGCCCATGGCCAGGCCTAGAAACAGGCCGTTGGCGCAGAGAAAACCGATGGACGGGCCTAACTGCGGAAACATGCCGAACCAGGCGCGCTTGCCTGGGGGCGCGTTTTCGGTGGCCAGCAGCGCCGCGCCACCCCATTCGCCGCCCAGCCCCAGGCCCTGGCCGAAGCGCAGCACGCACAGCAACACGGGCGCCCAGGCGCCGATGCGGTCATAACCGGGCAGCACGCCGATCAGCGTGGTGCACAGGCCCATGAGCAGCAGCGAGGCGACCAGCGTCGACTTGCGCCCGATGCGATCACCGAAGTGGCCGAACAGGGCCGAGCCCAGCGGGCGGGCCATGAAGGCGATGCCGAAGGTCAGGAAGGCCGAGAGCATCTGCGCGGTGCCCGAACTTTGCGGGAAGAACACCGGGCCGATCACCAGTGCCGCAGCGGTGGCGTAGACGTAGAAATCGTAGAATTCGATGGCGGTGCCGATGAAACTGGCAGTGGCGACTCGGGCGGTGGAGTTGACGGGCGGCGTGCCGGCGGCGCTGGCGTCCAGGGTGTGGCTGCTCATGACGGATCCTTTGTAGGCTCTGCGGTCATGGGACGCGAGCCGATTGTTATGGTCCGGGTGATTCTAGGGAGCAGGGCAGTGGCCGACAAGGGTGAAGACCGTCGCAGCCTGTCGCTGACTGGCGCAGAGCCAAGGTGCCTCGGTGGAAGCGGGGGGTTGCATGGAACCTACAGTGCCCGCGGCACCGGCGCCACGTACCAGATCAGCACCCGGCTGGCGCGGTTGTCTTCGGTTTCGAGGATTTCCAGGCGGTAACGGCCGATTTTCAGGCACACCGCGCAGTCGGGAATGCTCTCCAGCGCCTCGGTGACCAGGCCGTTGAGGGTCTTGGGGCCGTCGCTGGGCAGATGCCAGGTCAGGCTGCGGTTGAGGTCGCGGATCGAGGCAGCGCCCTCGACCACATAGCGGCCATCCGGTTGAGGGTGGATGTGCGGGTTGTCGATGAGCTGTTCGTCCTCGAACTCGCCGACGATCTCCTCGAGGATGTCTTCCAGTGTCACCAGTCCCAGCACTTCGCCATATTCGTCCACCACCATGCCCAGGCGCCGCTGCTGCTTGTGGAAATTGAGCAGCTGCATCTGCAGTGGGGTGCTTTCGGGAATGAAATAGGCTTCGTAGCAGGCCGCCAGCAGCGCTTCCTTGGTCAGCTCGGCGCGTGGCAGCAGGTGGCTGATCAGCTTGGTGTTGAGGACTCGTTCGACCTGGTTGATATCGTTGTTGTACACCGGCAGGCGGGTGTGCCGGCTGATGATCAGCTGCTCGGTGATCCGCTCGATCGGGTCGTCCAGGTCGATGCCGTCGACTTCATTGCGCGGCACCAAAATGTCGTTGACGGTGATGCTGTCCAGCGCCTGGATGCCGCGAATGACCTGCGGCTTGTTGGCCCGGGCGTCCTGGGCGAGGTCTTCGAGCAGGTTGTTGTTGCGCTGGGCCGGCTCTTCGCTGGGCTCGCTGAGGCTCTCCTGCTTGACTGCAAACGGCTTGAGCAGCAGGCGTGCGCCCTGGTCCAGGACCCAGGCCAGTGGGTGCAGGGCGCGCATGATGCTCGGCAACAGGGTATTGCCCAATGCCACGAATGCCTGGGGTTGGCGGCTGGCTGCGCGGCGCGGGAGATATTCGGTGATCACCAACAGCAGGATCAGCGCTACCAGCGCGCCGCCCCAGGCACCGCCGGCGCCCGTGCGCCAGGCGCCGAGCTCGACCGCGCAGGCGGTGACCACCACCTGGCCCAGGGCCTGGCAGAACAGCAAGGTCGGCAACGCAAAGGCCAGGCCAGGGCGCTCGTTCTTGCGTTTGCCGGAACGCTGGCTGGCGAGAGTTTCCTGGGCGGCGCGCAGGGCGCCGAACAGAGCGGTCCAGACGATGGCCAGGGCCAGGGTGCCAAGCAAGGTGCCGAGGGGCAGAGTCTCCATGGGTGGTGCGGTGCCTCTCAGGGGGTGCGGGGACGGCGCATCAGATGTGCAGGATGTATTCGCGGACCAGCTTGCTGCCAAAGTACGCCAGCATCAGCAGGCAGAAGCCGGCCAGGGTCCAGCGGATCGCCTTGTGCCCGCGCCAGCCGAGGCGGTTGCGGCCCCACAGCAGTACGCTGAAGACGATCCACGCCAGGCACGCCAGCGAGGTCTTGTGCACCAGGTGCTGGGCGAACAGATTCTCGACGAACAGCCAGCCGGAGATCAGCGACATCGACAGCAGCACCCAGCCGGCCCAGAGAAAGCCGAACAGCAGGCTTTCCATGGTCTGCAGGGGTGGGAAGTTCTTGATCAGGCCCATCGGGTGCTTGTGCTTGAGCTGATGGTTCTGCAGCAACAGCAGCAACGACTGGACCATGGCGATGGTGAACATGCCGTAGGCGAGGATCGACAGCAGCACGTGGGAGAGGATGCCCGGCTCTTCGTCCACCAGCGGGCTGGTGCCCGACGGCACGAACTGGGCCACCAGCACCGTTACCAGGCCGAGCGGGAACAGCAATAGCAGCAGGTTCTCCACCGGGATCCGGGTGCAGGCGATCAGGGTCACCACGATCACGGCGGCGGCGATCAGGCTGGCGGCGCTGATGAAGTCCAGGCTCAGGCCCAGCGGCGTGACCAGCTGTGAATACAGCGCGGCGCCATGGGCGATGACCGCCAGGCTGCCCAGCAGATACAACAGGCGCTTGTCGGCCCTGCTGCCCTGCTTGACACGGCTGGCCTGGTAAAGGGTCGCAGCGGCATACAGCACGGCGGCGGCGAGGCTGGGTAGCAGACTGGGTGACAAAGCGAGCATAGGTCCTGTGGAGCGAGGCTTGAAGGGGCTGAGTTTGGCATATAAAGGCTGCCGCACGAAAGACTGCACGGGGCACTGACATCACTCGTGATAGTGCTGGCGCACAGGCTTCGCTATAATCGCCGGCCTGCCCTTGCCGCAGGCTCGCCGATCCGTCGTGGGCCGGGCCGCTACAAATGTCGGCTATATAAAGCCTGAAAGGATCGCGCATGTTTGAAAACCTGACAGACCGCCTCTCGCAGACGCTGCGCCATGTCACTGGCAAGGCCAAGCTGACCGAGGACAACATCAAAGACACGCTGCGCGAAGTGCGCATGGCGTTGCTCGAGGCCGACGTGGCCTTGCCCGTGGTCAAGGACTTCGTCAACAAGGTGCGCGACCGCGCCGTCGGCACCGAGGTGTCGCGCAGCCTGACCCCGGGCCAGGCGTTCGTGAAAATCGTCCAGGCCGAACTCGAAGAGATGATGGGCGCGGCCAACGAAGAGCTGGTGCTCAACGTCGCCCCGCCGGCAGTCATCCTCATGGCCGGCCTGCAGGGCGCGGGCAAGACCACCACTGCCGGCAAGCTGGCGCGCTTCCTCAAGGAGCGCAAGAAGAAGACCGTGATGGTGGTCTCGGCCGACGTCTACCGTCCGGCGGCGATCAAGCAGCTCGAGACCCTGGCCAACGACATCGGCGTGACCTTCTTCCCGTCCGATATCAGCCAGAAGCCAGTGGCCATCGCCGAAGCGGCGATCCGCGAAGCCAAGCTCAAGTTCATCGACGTGGTCATCCTCGACACCGCCGGCCGTCTGCACATCGACGCCGAGATGATGGGCGAGATCCAGGCATTGCACGCTGCGGTCAAGCCGGCCGAGACGCTGTTCGTGGTCGACGCCATGACCGGTCAGGATGCCGCCAACACCGCCAAGGCCTTTGGCGAGGCGCTGCCGCTGACCGGCGTGATCCTCACCAAGGTCGACGGTGACGCCCGTGGCGGTGCCGCGCTGTCGGTGCGCGCCATCACCGGCAAGCCGATCAAGTTCATCGGCATGGGCGAGAAGAGCGAAGCGCTCGAGCCCTTCCACCCCGAGCGGATCGCCTCGCGCATCCTCGGCATGGGTGACGTCCTCAGCCTGATCGAACAGGCCGAGCAGGCGATGGACAAGGACAAGGCCGACAAATTGGCCAAGAAGCTGAAGAAGGGCAAGGGCTTCGACCTCGAAGACTTCCGCGACCAGCTGCAACAAATGAAGAACATGGGCGGCCTGGGCGGGCTCATGGACAAGCTGCCGAACATCGGCGGGGTCAACCTGTCGCAGATGGGCAACGCGCAGAACGTCGCCGAAAAGCAGTTCAAGCAGATGGAAGCGATCATCAACTCCATGACTCCGGCCGAGCGCCGCGACCCTGACCTGATCAGCGGTTCGCGCAAGCGCCGCATCGCCATGGGTTCGGGCACCCAGGTGCAGGACATTGGCCGCTTGATCAAGCAGCACAAGCAGATGCAGAAGATGATGAAGAAGTTTTCCACCAAGGGCGGCATGGCCAAGATGATGCGCGGCATGGGCAGCATGATGCCTGGCGGCGGTGGCATGCCGAAGATGTAAGCTGTTGTTTTGCCGCGAGACCGGGTCGCCTCGGTTTCGCGCGCCCCCTCCGGCCATCCGGCCATTCCCCGCTGCCTGTAAAAACACTTTGCAAATGTCCGTGTATTCCTTGAGAATATGCGGCCTTTCGGGCACCCGTGTGCCCGCTGTGCATTATGATTTGCAGCACCGACTACAGGAACGATGTTCAATGCTAACCATCCGTCTTGCCCGTGGCGGCTCCAAAAAGCGCCCATTCTACCAACTGACCGTGACCGACTCGCGCAACCCGCGTGACGGCTCGCACAAAGAGCAGGTTGGTTTCTTCAACCCTGTCGCTCGTGGTCAGGAAATCCGCCTGTCCGTGAACCACGAACGCGTCAACCACTGGTTGAGCGTGGGTGCACAACCTTCTGAGCGCGTTGCTCAGTTGTTGAAGGAAGCTGCCAAGGCCGCGGCCTGAGCAATATGAACGCGACGCCAGATTCCGCCGATGACTTGATCGTCATGGGCAAGATTTTCTCGGTACACGGCGTTCGCGGCGAGGTGAAGGTCTTTTCCTTTACCGATCCGATTGAAAACCTGTTGAGCTACAAGACCTGGACGCTCAAGCGTGACGGTGTGGTAGTCAAGCAGGTCGAGCTGGTCAGCGGCCGGTCCACGCAAAAGGATCTGGTTGCCAAGCTCAAGGGCCTCGATGATCGCGACGAAGCACGTCTTCTCGCCGGTCTGGAGATTTGCATCTCCAGGAGCCTTTTGCCCGACCTGACCGAAGACGAGTACTACTGGTACCAGCTTCAAGGTCTGAAGGTCATCGACCAGAACGAGCAACTGCTCGGGATCGTCGATCACCTGTTGGAGACCGGCGCCAACGATGTAATGGTGGTGAAGCCCTGCGCGGGCAGCCTGGATGACCGTGAACGCCTGTTGCCCTATACCGGGCAGTGCGTGTTGAAGGTCGACCTTGCAGCCGGTGAGATGAGGGTGGATTGGGACGCGGACTTCTAAGCGATGGCCAGCCTTCGCGTAGACGTGATCACCTTGTTCCCCGAGATGTTTTCGGCCATCAGCGAGTACGGCATTACCAGCCGCGCGGTGAAACAGGGGTTGTTGCAACTGACCTGCTGGAACCCGCGGGACTACACCAGCGATCGCCACCACACGGTGGACGACCGGCCGTTTGGTGGAGGCCCGGGCATGGTGATGAAGATCAAGCCCCTGGAAGACGCCCTGGTCCAGGCCAGGCAAGCAGCAGGGGAGGCGGCGAAGGTGATCTACCTGTCGCCACAAGGCCGCCAGCTGAGTCAGCAGGCGGTACAGCAACTGGCCAAAGAAGAGTCGTTGATTCTGATTGCCGGGCGCTATGAAGGCGTTGACGAGCGGTTCATTCAGGCTCATGTCGATGAAGAGTGGTCGATAGGCGACTATGTACTCTCCGGTGGCGAGCTGCCGGCGATGGTCCTGATCGATGCGGTTACACGACTGCTGCCCGGAGCGCTAGGGCATGCGGACTCCGCGGAGGAAGATTCCTTCACGGATGGGCTGCTGGATTGCCCGCATTACACTCGACCGGAGGTATATGCGGATCAGCGTGTTCCCGACGTGTTGCTAAGTGGCAATCACGCACACATCCGGCGCTGGCGTTTGCAGCAGTCCCTTGGGCGGACCTACGAACGACGCGCTGATCTTCTGGAAAGCCGCTCGCTTTCTGGAGAAGAGAAAAAGCTGCTCGCGGACTACCTTCGCGAGCGGGACGATAGTTAACGTATCGATGGTAGATCAGACGATTTACCTTAGGAGCACAGCATGACCAACAAAATCATTCTGCAACTCGAAGCCGAGCAGATGACCAAAGAGATCCCGACCTTTGCCCCGGGCGACACCATTGTCGTTCAGGTGAAAGTGAAGGAAGGCGATCGTAGCCGTCTGCAGGCTTTCGAAGGCGTTGTCATCGCCAAGCGCAACCGCGGGATCAACAGTGCTTTCACTGTTCGCAAGATCTCCAACGGTGTTGGCGTAGAGCGTACCTTCCAGACCTACAGCCCGCAGATCGACAGCCTGGCCGTGAAACGTCGTGGTGACGTGCGCAAAGCCAAGCTGTACTACCTGCGTGACCTGTCCGGCAAGGCCGCGCGCATCAAGGAAAAACTGGCCTGAGGCTAGTTTGACCGGCGATCACGGGGTCGCCATGCGTGATAAGAAAGCAGCCTTCGGGCTGCTTTTTTCGTTTCAGAATCACCATCGTGGATACCTGCGTGGGAGTGGGCGAAGCCCGCGAGCTCTTGATGTTTCTCAAGGTCGAACCGGCCTTGCGGCCGCTCGGGGGCGTTGCCCCCTCCCACAACCATCCCATCCCGAGGACTGTGCTCCATGCCCGCCATACCCCACCCCCTGATCGACCAATTCCTCGACGCGCTGTGGCTGGAAAAAGGCCTGGCCGACAACAGCCGCGAGTCTTACCGCAGTGACCTGGAACTGTTCAACGGCTGGCTGGGCGAGCGCGGCGGCGAGTTGCCAGGGGCGTCTCGGGAAGCCATCCTCGACCACCTGGCCTGGCGCGTCGAACAGGGTTACAAAGCACGTTCCACCGCGCGGTTTCTCTCCGGCGCGCGGGGTTTCTACCGCTACCTGCTGCGCGAGCGGCTGATCACGGTCGACCCGACCCTGCAGGTGGAAATGCCGCAACTGGGCAAACCGCTGCCAAAGTCGCTCTCCGAAGCCGACGTCGAGGCCCTGCTGGCCGCGCCGGACCTCGGCGAGCCGATCGGCCAGCGCGACCGCGCCATGCTCGAAGTGCTGTACGCCTGCGGGCTGCGGGTGACCGAGCTGGTCAGCCTGACCCTGGACCAGGTCAACCTGCGTCAGGGTGTGCTGCGGGTGATGGGCAAGGGCAGCAAGGAGCGCCTGGTGCCGATGGGCGAGGAGGCCATCGTCTGGGTCGAGCGGTTCCTGCGCGATGGCCGCGCCGTGCTGCTCGGTGAGCGTCCCAGCGACGTGCTGTTTCCCAGCCAGCGCGGTGAACAGATGACCCGGCAGACCTTCTGGCACCGCATCAAGCATCAGGCGCAAGTGGCCGGCATCGACAAGTCGCTGTCGCCGCACACCCTGCGCCATGCCTTCGCCACCCACCTGCTCAACCACGGCGCCGACCTGCGTGTGGTGCAGATGCTGCTGGGCCACAGCGACCTCTCCACCACCCAGATCTACACCCACGTGGCCCGCGCCCGCCTGCAGGAGCTGCACGCCCGGCACCACCCGCGCGGCTGACCGTGCCCATGAAAACGGACAATTGGTGCAACGCTTCCGGGCGCTGCGCAGTCGGCTGCGGCGGGCCAATGTGGTAGGCTTGCCCGGTTTGTTCAGTTCGTCACCCCAGCAGTTCGTCACCTCAGGAGTTCCCATGCGCGTGACCCGAATCATCGCCGCCGCCGCCCTCGCGTTGGCCAGTACCTTTGCCATCGCCGACGACGCCGCCGAGCAGGCGATCCGCAAGACGTTGGACACACTGCAACTGGAGGTGCCGGTCGAAAGCATCTCCAGCAGCGAGCTCAACGGCCTCTACCAGGTCAAGCTCAAGGGTGGCCGCGTGCTCTACGCCAGCCCCGATGGCCAGTTCGTCATGCAGGGCTACCTGTTTCAGGTCAAGGACGGCAAGCCGGTCAACCTGACCGAGAAGGTCGAGCGCCAGGCCGTGGCCGCGACCATCAACGCCGTGCCAGCCAACCAGATGGTGGTTTTCCCGGCCGTGGGTGAGACCAAGTCGCACATCACCGTGTTCACCGACACCACCTGCCCGTACTGCCAGAAGCTGCACGGCGAAGTCGCCCAGCTCAACCGCATGGGCATCGAAGTACGCTACATGGCGTTTCCGCGCCAGGGCCTGGAATCGCCGGGCGACCAGCAGCTGCAGGCCGTGTGGTGCTCCAAGGACCGCAAGGGCACACTGGAGAAGATGATGTCCGGCAAGGAAATCACCGCAGCCAAGTGTGATAACCCGGTCAACAAGCAGTTCGAGATGGGCCAGTCGATCGGTGTCAGTGGCACCCCGGCGATCATCCTGCAGGACGGCCAGATGATTCCGGGCTACCAGCCGGCGCCACAAATTGCGAAACTGGCACTCGCAGCTCAGTCATAGCCAGTTAGTATTGCCGGGTAGGCCAGGCGCCTGCCGTCAAAACGAAGCCGCAAGCTCAATTGCGGCTTTTTTCACGGCCGACTTCACGTCGGCCGTTTCATGGGGAGTTCAGAGTGAAACCGGTCAAAGTAGGCATCTGTGGGTTAGGTACCGTCGGTGGTGGCACCTTCAACGTTCTGCAGCGCAACGCCGAGGAGATCGCCCGCCGTGCCGGGCGTGGAATCGAAGTGGCGCAGATCGCCGTGCGCACGCCAAAGCCTCAGTTTGAAACGACCGGTATCAGCATTACCAACGATGTCTTCGCGGTGGCCAGCAACCCCGAAATCGAGATCGTCATCGAGCTGATGGGCGGCTACACCGTCGCCCGCGAGCTGGTGCTCAAGGCCATCGAGCATGGCAAGCACGTGGTCACCGCCAACAAGGCGCTGATCGCCGTGCACGGCAACGAGATCTTTGCCAAGGCTCGCGAGAAGGGCGTCATCGTCGCCTTCGAAGCGGCGGTGGCCGGTGGCATCCCGGTGATCAAGGCCATCCGCGAAGGGCTGTCGGCCAACCGCATCAACTGGGTCGCCGGGATCATCAATGGCACCGGCAATTTCATCCTCACCGAGATGCGCGAAAAAGGCCGGGCTTTCCAGGACGTGTTGGCCGAAGCCCAGGCGCTGGGCTATGCCGAAGCCGACCCTACGTTCGACGTCGAAGGCATCGACGCCGCGCACAAGCTGACCATCCTCGCGTCCATCGCCTTCGGTATCCCGTTGCAGTTCGACAAGGCCTACACCGAAGGCATCACCCAACTGACCACCGCCGACGTCAACTACGCCGAAGCGCTGGGCTACCGCATCAAGCATTTGGGCGTGGCCCGCAGCACGGCCAATGGCATCGAACTGCGCGTGCATCCAACCCTGATCCCCGCAGGCCGCCTGATCGCCAACGTCAACGGCGTGATGAACGCGGTCATGGTCAACGGTGACGCCGCCGGTTCGACCCTGTTCTACGGTGCCGGCGCCGGCCAGGAGCCGACCGCTTCCTCGGTGGTGGCCGACCTCGTCGACGTTGTACGGGCCATGACCTCGGACCCCGAGAACCGTGTGCCGCACCTGGCGTTCCAGCCCGACTCGCTGTCGGCGCACCCGATCCTGCCGATCGAGCAGTGCGAAAGCGCCTACTACCTGCGCATCCAGGCCAAGGACCATCCAGGCGTGCTGGCCCAGGTAGCGAGCATCCTCTCCGAGCGCGGCATCAACATAGAGTCGATCATGCAGAAGGAAGTCGAGGAGCAGGACGGCCTGGTGCCGCTGATCCTCCTGACCCACCGCGTCATCGAGCAACGTATCAACGACGCCATCAGCGCCCTGGAAGCGCTCGAGGGCGTGGCCGGAAGCGTCGTGCGCATCCGCGTCGAGCAACTGAACTGATCGGCCCGAGCCAGAGGAATTCGTAATGCGTTATATCAGTACTCGCGGCCAGGCACCGGCCCTCAACTTCGAAGAAGTACTGCTCGCCGGCCTGGCCAGCGACGGCGGCCTCTATGTGCCGGAGAATCTGCCACGCTTCACCCAGGAAGAGATCGCTTCCTGGGCCGGCCTGCCGTATCACGAGCTGGCATTCCGGGTCATGCGGCCGTTCGTCACCGGCAGTATTCCCGACGCCGACTTCAAGAAAATCCTTGAAGAAACCTACGGCGTCTTCGCCCACGCCTCGATTGCCCCGCTGCGCCAGCTGGGCGGCAACGAGTGGGTGCTGGAGCTGTTCCACGGCCCGACGTTGGCCTTCAAGGACTTCGCCCTGCAACTGCTCGGACGCCTGCTCGACTACGTGCTGGCCAAGCGCAAGCAGCGCGTGGTGATCATCGGTGCCACCAGCGGCGACACCGGTTCGGCGGCCATCGAAGGTTGCAAGCACTGCGAAAACGTCGACATCTTCATCCTGCACCCGCACCAGCGCGTGTCGGAAGTACAGCGTCGGCAGATGACCACCGTATCAGGTGCCAACGTGCACAACCTGGCCATCGAAGGCAACTTCGACGACTGCCAGGAAATGGTCAAGAACAGCTTTGCCGACCAGTCCTTCCTCAAGGGCACGCCTTTGGTAGCCGTGAACTCGATCAACTGGGCGCGGATCATGGCCCAGATCGTCTACTACTTCCATGCAGCGCTGCAGCTGGGTGGCCCGGCGCGTTCGGTAGCGTTCTCGGTGCCGACTGGCAATTTCGGCGACATCTTTGCCGGCTACCTGGCGCGCAACATGGGCCTGCCGATCAACCAGTTGATCGTTGCCACCAACCGCAACGACATCCTGCACCGCTTCATGAGCGGCAACCAGTATGTCAAGCAAACCCTGCACGCTACGCTCTCGCCCTCCATGGATATCATGGTCTCGTCGAACTTCGAGCGCCTGCTGTTCGACCTGCACGGTCGCAACGGTGCGGCGATCGCCGGGCTGATGGCTGACTTCAAGCGTGGCGGCGGCTTCAGTGTCGAGCAGGAGCGCTGGACCGAAGCACGCAAGCTGTTCGACTCGTTGGCCGTCGACGACGAGCAGACCTGCCAGACCATCGCAGCTGTCTATCAGCAGACTGGCGAAGTGCTCGACCCGCACACCGCCATTGGCGTGCACGCTGCCCGCGAATGCCGACGCAGCCTGGACATCCCGATGGTCATCCTGGGCACCGCGCACCCGGTGAAATTCCCCGATGCGGTGGTCAAGGCCGGCGTCGGCAAGGCGCTTGACCTGCCCCCGCATCTCACCGACCTGCTGCAGCGTGAAGAGCAATGCACGGTCCTGGCCAACGATCTGGGCGCCATGCAGGCCTACGTCGCGCAGCACGGCAACCGCGGCAAGCCGCTCTGAGCCAGCCGCTGCAACAGCCTCGAAAAGCACCCGCCCGGGTGCTTTTTCGTTGACGGGCCTCAGTTGTCAACGCCGCTGACATGTTCAGCAAAATCTTTGGGAAATTTCCTATATCCGTGACTGGAAGGGTTGCCTACATTGGCCGCTATTGCCTTGTGCGCGATGACGCGCGCAACGCTGCCCAGTTCGCCAGGAGATATCCGCCATGCACTCACTCAAGGTGCTCGTGCTCGAAGACAATCCATTCCAGTTGATGGCCATTCACCAGATGCTCAACGCCTGCGGCGTTTTTGACGTGCTGGCCGCCGACAGCCTGGAAAACGCCCATGCCTCGCTGGACAAGCGCGGCACGGTGGACATCGCCATCTGTGACCTCGCCCTGGAGCAAGGCGATGGCATGGACATGGTCCGCTACCTGGCGCGCGAGCGCCTGGCCCACGCGGTGATCATCCTCAGCTGCACCGAACGGCGTAGGCTTGACGCGGCCGCCCACTGTGCCCGCCAGCAAGGCCTGCCGGTGCTGGCGTCGCTGCAGAAGCCGGCATCGGCCAGTGTCCTGCATTGCCTGCTGCAAGCCTACCTGGATACCGCCTGCCTGCCCCGCGAGTCGCTGCCCAAGGTCGAGGTGGAGGAGTTGCAGGACACCGCGCAATGGCCTTCTCCCGCACGGCAGGGTGCTTAGCCCTGCATGTTCTCCTCCAGATTCCGCGTTCCTGCCTGAGCGCCATCGCTGCCGCAGCCATGCCTGTGATTCCCAAGGTCGCCTACGACTCGACATACTGCTGCAGGTAAATGAACAGCGCCGCGTCGCTGGGCACGCCCAGCTTGCGCATGGCCGACACCTTCTGCGCGCTGACGGTCTGCTTGCTGCGGTTGACCGCCAGAGCGATCTCGCTGACCGACAGCCCGGCGCCGAACAGGCGCGTCACCTCCAGTTCTCGCGGAGACAGGGTTTCCTGCACGAAAGGGCGGTCCTGACGGTTTTCCCCGGCCTGTAACAGCTCCCGGCTCACGGCGCGGGCGATGTACAGCTTGCGCCGGCGCAGGTGGGCGATGGCCTGGGGCAACTCTTCGAGCAGGCTGCCCTTGCCGATCAGACCCCTGACCCCGGTATTGAGGATGGCGCGAAACACCCCGGCGTTGACCAGCGAGGTAATCACCAGCACCGGTAGCTGCGGCCAGTGTTGGCGGACGTATTCGAGCATGCGCAAGCCATCCTGCTGGGCCTGCATCGGCATCGAATAGTCGGTGATCAGCAGGTCGCAGGGATGGGCGTGCAGCCATTCGGTGAGCTCAAGCGGCGAGCCGACTTCGCCGGCCACCGCCAGCTCCGGTTCGCGCTCGACCAGGGTACGCAATCCCATGCGCAGCACCGGGTGATCGTCGGCCAGCAAAATTCGTAGAGGATGGGGGTCAGGAGTCAACTTAGGCTCGGTGGCGGTGGGCGGTCGACTATTTTTAGCCATTCCTTGAGCCCATCGCCATCGGAAACGGCGCCGCGTCGTGTAGGACGCAGGCACCGCTGAAGCGATAAAGCGGTTTGGCAGCCCAAGGCTTGCTGCACGGAGCAGGGCTGGGTATTAGAACTTTTGGCGATGGCCAACGGTCATTGTTAGGCACCTTTGAATTCGAACAACGGAATGGTGATCATGATGGAAAGTATCAGCCAGTTGCTCAGCGAAGCTTTGACGCCTTATCAAGTCCATGTCGCCCCTTGCGCGAGCAACGGCAAATGCCGGGTCACCCTCAGCAGCGCCAGCGGCAGCCCGGTGCTGGCCCGGGATTTTCACCACAGTCAGTTCGCCAACCCGCGCGCGCTGGTCGACGTTGTCGACGGGTTGCATCGTGATCTGCGCGTTGCCGAAGGCCGCCTGGAGCCCTGCATGATCGCTGCCCTGAAAAGCGCTGCGGCAGGTGCCGGCTTTTCAGCCGCTTTGCGCTGAAAAGCGGAACCTTCCCCTGCGGCGACGATCCTATTGAGTAATGGCAGTGCTCCTGCATTGTGCTCCGGTGCCGGTAGCCTGCCGTGCGGATCCAGATTGGATCTGTTTAACCCCGAGTAGCCTCCCCACTGCTCGGGGTTTCTTTTACCCGTCGTTTCTCGCCCGTCGCGCAGGCTGCCCGATGTGGCCCGGCGGGCGTCAACGCGGCGGCGCTGTGCTCAGCCATGCTAGAATGCGCGCCTTCCCTCGTTGCAAGAAGCCCGTACATGGCCCAGCCGTCGACCACCTATAAATTCGAACTGAACCTGACCGATCTGGACTGCGGGGTGTACGAGAGCGTCAAGCAGACCATCGCCCGTCACCCCTCGGAAACCGAAGAGCGCATGACCGTGCGCCTGTTGGCCTATGCCTTCTGGTACAACGAGCACCTGTCGTTCGGCCGCGGCTTGTCGGATGTCGACGAGCCCGCGCTGTGGGAAAAGAGCCTGGACGACCGCGTGCTGCACTGGATCGAAGTCGGTCAGCCGGACGCCGACCGTCTGACCTGGTGCTCGCGCCGCACCGAGCGCACCAGCCTCCTGGCCTACGGCAGCCTGCGCGTATGGCAGGGCAAGGTGGTGGACGCGGTGAAGAACCTGAAAAACGTCAACATCGCCGCAGTGCCCCAGGAAGTTCTGGAAACCCTGGCCAAGGACATGCCGCGGGTCATCAAGTGGGACGTCATGATCAGCGAGGGCACCATCTTCGTCACCGACGACCGCGGCCAGCACGAAGTGCAGCTTGAATGGTTGCTGGGCGAGCGCGGCTGAGCCCCCGTCCATCACTGATTCTTCTTCAGGAGCCTTGCCCCGCCTCATGCGTATCGAACCCCGTCAACTGCCCGACACCCTGCCGTTTCTCGGCGATTTGCCACCCTTGCTGACCCGGCTGTACGCCGCCCGCGGCGTGGCCAGTGCCGCCGAGTTGGACAAGAGCCTGGCGCGTTTGCTGCCTTATCAGCAGCTCAAGGGCATCGATCAGGCCGTCGACCTGCTGGTGCAGGCGATCGACCAACGCCAGCGCATCCTTATCGTCGGTGACTTCGACGCCGACGGCGCCACCGCCAGCACCGTTGGCGTGCTCGGCCTGCGTCTGCTGGGTGCCGCTCATGTTGATTACCTAGTCCCCAATCGCTTCGAGTACGGTTATGGGCTGACCCCGGAAATCGTTGCAGTCGCCCTGCAGCGCGAACCGCAGTTGCTGATGACCGTGGATAACGGCATTTCCAGTGTGGAAGGCGTGGCGGCCGCCAAGGCTGCGGGGCTGCGCGTGCTGGTCACCGATCACCACTTGCCCGGTCATGAACTGCCGGCTGCCGATGCCATCGTCAATCCCAACCAGCCAGGCTGCGAGTTTCCCAGCAAGGCGCTGGCCGGGGTCGGGGTGATCTTCTATGTACTGATGGCCCTGCGTGCGCGGCTGCGTGCATTGGGCCGCTATGAGGTTGCGCCGCAGCCCAACATCGGCGAACTGCTTGACCTGGTGGCGCTGGGTAGCGTCGCCGACGTGGTGCCCCTGGATGCCAACAACCGCATTCTGGTGCATCAGGGTCTGGAACGCATTCGCGCCGGTCGTGCCCGTCCGGGTATCCGCGCCATCCTCGAAGTGGCCAAGCGCGAGGCGGCGAAAGTCACCTCCACCGACCTGGGCTTCATTGTCGGCCCACGGCTCAACGCCGCCGGGCGCCTGGATGACATGAGCCTGGGGATCGAGTGTCTGCTGTGCACCGACGCCGACCTGGCCCGGGACATGGCCACGCAACTGGACGGCCTCAACCAGGACCGCAAGTCCATCGAGCAGGGCATGCAGCGCGAAGCCCTGGCGCAACTCAAGGACCTGCCGCTGGAATCGATGCCGTTCGGCCTGTGCCTGTTCGAGGCCGATTGGCATCAAGGGGTGATCGGCATTCTCGCGTCGCGCATGAAAGAGCGTTATCACCGTCCGACCATTGCCTTCGCCGATGCGGGCGAGGGCATGCTCAAAGGCTCGGCACGTTCGGTCCCGGGCTTTCATATCCGTGACGCCCTGGATGCCGTGGCCGCGCGCCACCCGTTGCTGATCAGCAAGTTCGGCGGACATGCCATGGCCGCCGGGCTGTCGCTGCCCGAGGCCAATTTTGCGGCGTTCGCCGAAGCCTTCGATGCCGAAGTACGGCGCCAGCTGCGCGAAGATGATCTGACGGGCCGGCTGTTGTCGGACGGCACCCTGGCCGTCGAGGAGTTTCATTTGGAGCTGGCCCGAGCCTTGCGCCATGCCGGGCCCTGGGGGCAACACTTTCCCGAGCCGTTGTTCCACGGGGTGTTTCAGCTGGTGGAACAGCGCGTGGTGGGCGAGCGTCACCTGAAGGTGGTGCTCAAAAGCGAGTGCGGTTCGCTCAAGCTCGACGGCATCGCTTTCGGCATTGACCGCGACGTCTGGCCCAACCCGAGCGTGCGCTGGGTGCAGTTGGCCTACAAGCTGGATCTCAACGAGTTTCGTGGCCAGGAAACCGTGCAGTTGATGATCGCCCACATCGAGGCGCGTTGAACTTGATGAAGCTTTTCGAGGCGCAAGGAACGTGCCTTGCCACGCCGATGTCGACTAGGCTCTACGCATTATCGAAATCTGCCTGAGGTGCCCCATGAGTCTGTTGCTCGAACCCTACACACTGCGTCAGTTGACATTGCGCAATCGCATCGGCGTTTCGCCGATGTGCCAGTACTCCTGCGCCGATGGCCTGGCCAACGATTGGCATCTGGTCCACCTGGGCAGCCGCGCGGTCGGCGGTGCCGGCCTGGTGTTCACCGAGGCGGCGGCCGTGACCGCCGACGGCCGCATCACCCCGCAGGACCTTGGGCTGTGGAACGACGAACAGATCGAGCCGCTGCAACGCATCACCCGCTTCATTACCGCCCAGGGCGCGGTGCCGGCCATCCAGCTGGCGCATGCCGGGCGCAAGGCCAGCACCTGGCGGCCGTGGCTGGGCAAGCATGGCAGCATCCCCGTCAGCGAAGGCGGCTGGGTACCGGTGGGTCCGTCGAAAATCGCCTTCGACCCGCAATACACCACCCCTACCGAGCTGGATGAGGGGCAGATCCAGGAAGTCATCCTGGCGTTCGTCGAAGCGGCCCGCCGCGCCCTGCGTGCCAACTTCAAGGTGGTGGAGGTGCACGCGGCCCACGGCTACCTGCTGCATCAGTTTCTGTCGCCGCTGAGCAACCAGCGCCAGGATCAGTACGGCGGCTCGTTCGAGAATCGCATTCGCCTGACCTTGCAGGTCACCGAAGCCATCCGCACGGTCTGGCCGCAGGAGCTGCCGGTGTTCGTCCGGGTTTCGGCCACCGACTGGGTGGAAGACGGCTGGAACCCGGATGAGACCGTGGAGCTGGCCCGGCGCCTGAAAGCCATCGGCGTCGACCTGGTCGATGTGTCTTCCGGCGGTACCGCAGCCAGCGCCGAGATTCCGGTGGGGCCGGGCTACCAGACGCGCTTTGCCGAGCGCGTGCGCCAGGAGGCGCAGATGGCCACTGCTACCGTGGGCATGATCACCGACCCGGCGCAGGCCGAGCACATCCTGCGCACCGGCCAGGCCGACGTGATCCTGCTGGCTCGCGAACTGCTGCGCGACCCCTACTGGCCATTGCGCGCCGACGAAGACCTGGGCGGGCGCCTGGCCACCTGGCCGGCGCAATACCAGCGGGCGACCCATCGCGATCAGCCGATCCATGAGTCAGACCTCAGAGATTAAGCTCGCCTGAGTCCCTTGCCGGCTCTGCTCCACTCTGCAACCTGAGAGGAGCAGCGCCCCGTGAGGGCCCAAGACGGTCTGCGCCTGAGCGGCGCTCAACGCACCGCACTCACCCCGTCCAGCGTCGAAAACGACGTGTCTTTCGCGGTCAGCAGGAAGTCGCGCATATAGGGCGCATCCAGCATGTCGCTGCGCACCGCCGCGTACAACGTGGCAAACAGACCTTTCTCTCCCAGCCGCTTGCCCTTCACGTAGCCCCGCGCGCTGTACTCGTGCAAGGCCCAGTGCGGCATGCCGCATACCCCGCGGCCGCTGGCCACCAGTTGCATCATCATCACCGTCAATTCCGACGTGCGCACCTGCGCAGGTTCGATGTCGGCCGGTTCGAGAAAGCGCGTAAAGATGTCCAGGCGATCACGTTCCACCGGGTAGGTAATCAAGGTTTCCCTGACCAGGTCTTCGGGGACCACGTAGGGCTTGTTCGCCAGGGCATGCTGATTGGCCACCGCCAACATGGCCTCATAGGTGAACAGCGGCACGTAGGTGATGCCGGCCAGCTCCAGGGGGTCGGAGGTCACCACCAGGTCCAGGTCGCCGCGGGCCAGCGCAGGCAGCGGCGCGAATGAGAAGCCCGAGGCCAGGTCCAGCTCGACCTCCGGCCAGGCGTCGCGGAACTGGTCGATGGTTGGCATCAGCCACTGGAAGCAGCTGTGGCACTCGATCGCCATGTGCAGGCGCCCGGCGGTGCCACCGGCCAGGCGGCCGATGTCGCGCTCGGCGGCGCGCAACAGCGGCAGGGTCGCATCGGCCAGCTGCAGCAGGCGCAGGCCGGCGCTGGTGAAACGGATCGGCTTGGTCTTGCGCATGAACAACGGCATGCCCAGGCGCTCCTCCAGTTCCTTGAACTGGTGGGACAGCGCCGACTGGGTCAGGTGCAGGCGCTCGGCCGCCTCGACCAGGCTGTCGGCTTCGCGCAAGGCGTTGAGGGTCTTGAGATGACGAATTTCCAGCAAAGAGGGTTCCCCAGAACCTGAGCCAATGGCGAAGGTGAAAATACTTTGAGTGGTTCAAGATCTTGGTGAGTCTGCCTCATGTTGTATCGTCTGTCGACGACCGCCGGGCCCGGGTCACAGGAACGTTGGGCGGCGATCATCAAACTGTCATGCAATTGTGGCAGCGCGTTGACGCCCAAGTGAGCAGACTCGCGCCTCGATTGGGGGAGCGGTGTTGGTGTATTGCATGCGTGGGTTTATTTTTCTGGTCGCGTTCTGCGCGGCCCTGGGGTGCTCCGCAGCCGAGCGCTGTGCGGTTGACGGGCCGGTCGAGCATGTGCAGTTAACGCATGTCGACATGGCTTACCAAAGCATCGGCAACCCGACCGACCCAACGTTGCTGCTAGTGATGGGCTTGGGCGGCCAATTGATCAACTGGCCGGACGAGGTGCTGCAGGCGCTGTGCAACGATGGGTTTCGGGTGATCCGCTTCGACAATCGCGATGCCGGCCTGACCACGTGGCGGCAAACGCCCGACGACGCCAACCTGGCATTCGAGGTGCTGCGCTACAAGCTCGGTCTGGAGGTCAACTCAACCTATAGCTTGAGCGACATGGCTGACGATTCTCTGCAGCTGATGGACGCCCTGCACATTCGCCATTTCCATTTACTGGGCGCGAGCATGGGCGGGATGATCGCCCAGCACATTGCCGACCTCGCGCCGCAGCGAGTCGAGAGCCTGACCTTGATCATGTCCAGTTCCGGAGCGCCGGGTTTGCCGATGCCGACCCCGGCCTTGCTGCAATTGCTGGCGCGGCGTGGTGCCCCCGATCGCGCCACGGCACTGCAGCAACAGGCCGACCTGTTGACTGCCCTGGGCAGCCCGGTGGTCAAGGATGATCGCCAACTGTTGCTGGAGCAGGCGGCGCAGGCCTATGACCGCGCCTGGAAACCGGAGGGCGGCAAGCGGCAGATCCTTGCCATCCTCGCCGAGCCCAGTCGGGTGCCATTGCTCGATCGCCTGCGCGTGCCGACCCTGGTGGTGCACGGCACGGCGGATCCGTTACTGCCGGTGATGCACGGGGTGCACCTGGCCGCGCATATCCGCGGCAGCGAGCTGCGCCTGATCCCGGGGTTGGCGCATCGCTTTCAAGAGGCATTCAAGGCGCCGCTGCTGGCGGCAGTGCTGCCCTACCTGCAAGCCCATCGCCTGGACCAGGCGCCGGTGGCCGGGCTCTGATGCGCAATGAAGCTTGCCAGCTTCGCCGGCTCCTACGCCCAATTGGGTTGGACGCGGGGGCAGATGTAGGAGCCGGCGAAGCTGGCGAGGAGGACGGCGCATTTTCACTTGTCGCGCCACAGATCACCCCGGCCTGACGGCCTCTTGGGGCTTTGTGCCCAGGATGGTGGTCGCCAGCTTCGCCGGCTCCTACGCCCAATTGGGTTGGACGCGGGGGGCAGATGTAGGAGCCGGCGAAGCTGGCGAGGAGGACGGCGCATTTTCACTTGTCGCGCCACAGATCACCCCGGCCTGACGGCCTCTTGGGGCTTTGTGCCCAGGATGGTGGTCGCCAGCTTCGCCGGCTCCTACGCCCAATTGGGTTGGACGCGGGGGCAGATGTAGGAGCCGGCGAAGCTGGCGAGGAGGACGGCGCATTTTCACTTGTCGCGCCACAGATCACCCCGGCCTGACGGCTCTTGGGGCTTTGTGCCCAGGATGGTGGTCGCCAGCTTCGCCGGCTCCTACGCCCAATGGGGTTGGACGCGGAGGCAGATGTAGGAGCCGGCGAAGCTGGCGAGGAGGGCGGCGCATTTTCACTTGTCGCGCCACAGATTACCCCGGCCTGACGGCCTCTTGGGGCTTTGTGCCCAGGATGGTGGTCGCCAGCTTCGCCGGCTCCTACGCCCAATGGGGTTGGACGCGGGGGCAGATGTAGGAGCCGGCGAAGCTGGCGAGGAGGACGGCGCATATTCCTTGCCATGCCCCAGATCAAACCGGGCGGGCTGTCGAAGACCTGCCTGCCTTGCTCCATGCTCTCAAGCCATGCGGGCCAGCCGCTTTCACCCCAACCCATACTTCTTCACCTTGTCGAACAAGGTGGTCTTGGCCATGCCCAGCTCCAGGCTGGCCTGGCTGAGGTTGCCGCCGCTGCGCGCCAAGGCGTCGCTCAGCAGGCTACGTTCGAAGGCTTCCACCGCTTCGGCGAAACCCAGGCCAGGCGTGGCTGCGGCGCCGCTCTGCTTGAACGCCGGCAGTCCCAGCGCATGGCGCTCGGCGACGTTGCGCAGTTCGCGCACGTTGCCTGGCCAGTCATGGCTCATCAGCCGTGACAGGGTCAACGCGTCCAGCGCTGGCACCTCACGGTCGAAACGCAGGGCCGCCATTTGCAGGAAGTGCTCGAACAGCTGGCGGATGTCCTCGCGGCGCTCGCGCAGCGGTGGCAGTTCCAGGGTCACGACGTTGAGGCGGTAGTACAGATCACTGCGAAACTGGCCGCTGCCGCTGGCCTGTTGCAGGTCGGCCTTGGTCGCGGCGATCACCCGGCAATCCACCGTCACGCTGTGGTTGGAACCCAGGCGTTCCAGGGTGCGCTCCTGCAGCACGCGCAACAGCTTGATCTGCAGCGCCAGGGGCATGCTCTCCACTTCATCGAGGAACAAGGTGCCGCCGTCGGCGTGCTCGATCTTGCCGATGCGCCGCTTGCCGGCGCCGGTGAAGGCGTTGGCCTCATGGCCAAAGATCTCGCTCTCGAACAGGCTCTCCGGCAGGCCACCGCAGTTGAGCGCCACGAACGGCTGCGGCTGACGCCGGCTGAAGTCGTGCAGGCAGCGCGCAACCAGCTCCTTGCCGGTGCCGGTCTCGCCTTCGATCAGCACATTGGCAGAAGTGTCGGCGACGTTGGCGATCAGCTCGCGCAGCTGTTGCATGGCCGGCGAGCGGCCGATCAGGCGGCTTTCCAGCGACTGCCTGCCCGCCAGCTGGCGGCGCAGGTCGCTGACCTCGCGGGCCAGCGCGCGCTGCTCGAGGGCGCGACGGACCACCTCCACCAGACGCTCGGGGGCGAAGGGTTTTTCCATGAAGTCGTAGGCACCGTTGCGCATGGCCCCCACCGCCATGGAGATGTCGCCATGCCCGGTGATCAGCACCACCGGCAGCGCCGGGTCGCTGGCCTTGAGCTGGGTCAGCAGCTGCAAGCCATCCATGCCCGGCAGGCGAATGTCGCTGACGACGATGCCGGCGAAGTCGTTGCCCACGCGCAGCAGGGCCTGCTCGGCGCTGGCCACGCCTTCGCTGGCAATGTCTTCCAGCGCCAGCGCCTGCTGGCAGCCGAGCAATACATGGGGGTCGTCCTCGACGATCAGCACGGTCAGGGCATCGGTAGTCATGGGGCCTCGCTAGGTGCTGGGGAATGAAAGGGTGGCAGGCTGAGGATGAACAGGGCGCCGCCCGGCTCGGGATGCTCCACCGTCAGCCGGCCGCCGGCCGCTGCGGCCAGGCTGGCCGACAGCGTCAGGCCCAGGCCAAGCCCCTGCTGCCCGGGCTTGGTGGTGAAGAAAGGTTCGAACAGCTGCAGACGCGCCTGTTCGTCGATGCCGTGGCCGTTGTCACGCACGCGCACCTGGCTGCCGCTGGCCGACTGCTGCGCCTCGATGGCGATCATGGGCCGGGCGACGCCGAGGGTGGCATCCAGGGCGTTGCCGAGCAGATTGATGAGAATCTGCTCCAGACGGGTCTGGTCGATCGGCAGGCGCAACGAGGCCGTGGGCGTTCGCAGTTCGATCAATGGTGTCAGGCGTGGCCCGAGTACCTGCAGGGTCGCGTCCACCGCCTGGGTCAGCGAAGCTTCGCCGCGATCCTCGCCGCGGCGGGCAAAGGAGCGCAGGCTGGCGGTAATGCGGCCCATGCGGTCGATCAGCTCGTTCATGGTCGACAGGTTGGCGCTGGCGGTGTCCAGCGCGCCGCGCTCGATGAAGCGTACGGCGTTGCCAGACAAAGTGCGAAGGGCCGCCAACGGCTGGTTCAATTCGTGGGCGACGCTGGTGGACATCTGCCCGATGGCGGCCAGCTTGCCGGCCTGCACCAGCTCGTCCTGGGCCCGGCGCAGGGTCTGTTCGGCCTGGCGCCGTTCGCGAATCTCGCCACGCAGGCGTTCGTTGCTGGCGCGCAGGTCGGCGGTGCGTTCGCCGATGCGCCGTTCCAATTGGCTGTTGGCCAGTTCCAGCGCTTCGCGTGCGGCCAGGCGGGTGGCAAGGACCTTGCGCCGCTCATTCCAGGCGATGAGCACGATGGCCAGCAGGGCGAAGGCCACCGCCACCAGCACACCTTGAATCAGCGACTCGCGCCAGAGGTCCACCAGGGGTGTGAGCAGGGTGAAATGCCAGGGGCTGTCGAGCAGGGCGCGGCTTTGCAGCAGGTAGCTGACTTCGGGCAGGCCGCCCGCCGCTTCGCGGTGGCCGGCGAAGCTGATCTTCTCGACGCCGTCGCTTACCGTTTCGCGGGACAGCGGCTGCAACTCGTCGAGCGGCCACCAGTAATACTGCAGGCTGCGGGCCAGGCGTTCCTTGGTTTCGGGGCTCAGCGGAGCGAGCGACTTGAGGCGCCGTGCCGGGTCGCTGGAGAGGATGATGATGCCATTCTCGTCGCTGACAAAGGCCTCCAGCCGGGCTTTCTGCCAGCGCTCCTCGATGGCTTCCAGGCGTACCTTGATCACCGCCACGCCGATGATGCGGCCATGTTCCTCGAGGCCATGGGCCAGGTAATAGCCGGCTTCGCCGGTGGTGCTGCCGATGCCGTAGAAGCGTCCGGGCAGGCCGCGCACGGCGTCCTGGAAGTAGGCGCGAAACGCCAGGTCCTCGCCGATGAAGCTGTCCTTGTCGCGCCAGTTGCTGCTGGCTTGCACTCGGCCGCTGGTGTCGAGCACGTAGATGGCGCGGCTGTGGCTGCGCCGGTTGAGACCTTCCAGGTAGTCGTTGACCGCCTGGCGATGCTCGCCGTCGGGGTCGCCCAGCAATGCCGCTACCGAGTCCTCGAGCTCCAGCAGGCTGGGCAGGTAGGTGAACTTGTTGATTTCGCTTTCCACGGCGCGGGCGTGCAGTTCCAGCTGGCGCTCGCCGGTTTCTGCCAGGGCGCGCATGCCGTTGTGCTGGCTGATGACGAAGCCGGCGTAGCCCAGGCCGAGCATGGCCAGTAGCACCAGCGGCAACAGGAAGAAGTGACGGATCAGGCGGGGTTTCACGTACAGGGCCGGCGACGGGGCGCGTTGGCGAGCGGAAGCGCATTTCATCACAGACGCCTATGTCGAGCCAGCGCACTGCGCCCAACGGGCACAGTGCGCCGGGCCCTCAATGTTGCAGGATTTTCGCCAGGAACTGCTGGGCCCGTTCCGAGCGGGCGGTGACGTCGCCAAAGAACTGTTCTTTCGGGCAGTCTTCGACGATCTGGCCCTTGTCCATGAAGATCACTCGGTTGGCCACCTTGCGCGCAAAACCCATCTCGTGGGTCACGCACATCATGGTCATGCCCTCGTGAGCCAGTTGCACCATGACGTCGAGCACTTCGTTGACCATCTCCGGGTCCAGCGCCGAGGTCGGCTCGTCGAACAGCATCACCACCGGGTCCATGGCCAGGGCCCGGGCAATGGCCACGCGCTGCTGCTGGCCGCCGGACAGTTGCCCCGGGTGCTTGTGGGCGTGGGCGGCGAGGCCGACCCGGTCGAGCAGTTTCAAGCCCTTCTCGGTGGCCTCGGCCTTGCTGCGGCCGAGCACCTTGATCTGCGCGATGGTCAGGTTTTCGGTGATGCTCAGGTGCGGGAACAGCTCGAAGTGCTGGAACACCATGCCGACCCGCGAGCGCAGTTGCGGCAGGTTGGTCTTCGGGTCGGCGATGGACGTGCCGTCGACCACAATGTCACCCTTCTGGAAGGGCTCCAGGGCATTCACGCATTTGATCAAGGTGGATTTGCCAGAGCCCGACGGCCCGCACACCACCACCACTTCTCCTTTCTGGACCTCGGTGCTGCAGTCGGTCAGCACCTGGAAGTCGCCATACCACTTGTCGATGTTCTTGATGGAAATCATACGGCAAACCTTTTTTGCAGGAGCTTGACCAGCCGCGTGGCGGAAAAGCTGATAACGAAATAGACGAGGCCGGCGAATACGAGGAATTCGTTGGCCTGGCCGATGATATCGCCGTTGGCCCGCGCCGAATTGAGGAAGTCGACCAGGCCGACGGTGTACACCAGCGAGGTGTCCTGGAACAGGATGATGCTTTGCTGCAACAGCAGCGGGGTCATCTTGCGAAACGCCTGGGGCAGGATGATCAGGCGCATGGCCTGCGGGTAGGTCATGCCCAGGGCCTGGGCGGCGCCCATCTGGCCACGGGCGATGGACTGCACGCCGGCCCGCACGATCTCGCAGAAATACGCCGCCTCGAACATCACGAAGGCCACCAGGCAGGAAGCGAACGCGCCGATCGGGGTGTCCTGGCCGGTGATCCAGCGCAGCACGAACGGCACCGCCAGGTAGAACCAGGTGATTACCAGCAGCAGCGGGATGGAGCGAAAGTAATTGACGTAGGCCCCCGCCAGCCGGGCCAGCCACTTGTTCGATGACAAGCGCATCAGCGCCAGCAAGGTGCCCAGCACCAGGCCGCCGAGTACCCCCAGCACCATCAGTTGCAGGGTCATGAGCATGCCGTTCCACAAGGCAGGCAGCGCAGGAACGATTCCACTGAAGTCCATTATTTACCCCCCGCGCTGATCAATCCGGGCACCGCGACTTTCTTCTCGATCAGGCGCATCAGCAGCATCAGGCTCATGTTGAGGGTGAAATAGATGAGCGTGGCCAGGGTGAAGGCCTCGAACAGGTTGGCAGAGAACTCGGCGGTCTGTTTGGTCTGCGCCAGCAGCTCCATCAGGCCGATCAGCGAGGCCACCGAGGAGTTCTTGAAGACGTTGAGAAACTCCGAGGTCAGTGGCGGGATGATGATGCGGTAGGCCTGCGGCAACAGCACGTTCCAGTAGATCTGGCGCATGCCGAAGCCCATTGCCCGGGCGGCCGATTCCTGGCCACGGGGCAGCGCTTGGATGCCGGTACGCACCTGCTCGCAGACCCGGGCGGCGGTAAACAGGCCCAAGCACACCACGACGCTGAGAAACGCCGAGGTGGTCGGGTTGAGGTCCTGCTTGTACCAGTCCTGTGCGGCCTCGGGCAGGAGGTCAGGCACCAGGAAGTACCAGATGAACAGCTGCACCAGCAGCGGCACATTGCGGAAGATTTCCACATACACGCTGGCGATGCCCGATAGCCAGCGGTTGGGCAGGGTGCGCATCACCCCCAGCACCGAACCCAGTGCCAGGGCGATCAGCCAGGCGATCACGGCGATGGCGATGGTCCAGCCCAGGCCGCTGAGGTACCAGTCCAGGTAGATCTCGTTGCCGACGCCGGTGGGCTTGAGGAAGACGCTCCAGTCCCAGTTGTAATTCATCGTGGGGTCGCTCGATTAATGATTTTCAGACAGGGGAAGTCGCTCGACCGCCCTGGCGGTCGAGTGATGCAGGCGTTTATCAGGACTTCTTGTCCGGCGCGGGCAGATCGCTAGGGTTGGCGATCAGTGCCTTGAGCTCGTCGCTCATGGGGAATTGCAGGTTCAGGCCCTTGGGGGGGATGGGTTGCTGGAACCACTTGTTGTAGATGTTGTTGATCTGTCCGGAAGCGAAGGTCGCCTTGATGGCGTCGTCGACCGCCTTCTTGAACGGCGCGTCGCCCTTGCGCACCATGCAGCCGTAGATTTCATAAGACTGCGGTGTGCCGGTGACGGCCCAGTCGCCAGGCTTTTTCGCTTTGGCCATTTCCCCGGCAAGCAAGGCGTCATCCATCATGAAGGCCACGGCGCGGCCGCTTTCGAGCATCTGGAACGACTCGCCATGGTCCTTGGCGGAGATCACGTTCATGCCCATCTGCTTGTCGGCGTTCATCGACTTGAGCAGGCGCTCGGAGGTGGTGCCGGCGGTGGTCACCACGTTCCTGCCCTTGAGGTCGTCGAAGTCCTTGTAGGGCGAATCCTTCTTGGCCAGCAGCCGGGTGCCGATCTCGAAGATGCCGACCGAGAAGTCGACCTGCTGCTGGCGCTCGGTGTTATTGGTGGTGGAGCCGCATTCGACGTCGACGGTGCCGTTCTGTACCAGGGGGATGCGGGTCTGCGAGGTGACCAGGTTGTACTTGACCTTGAGGTCCGGCAGGTCGAGGTCCTTTTTCAGGGCTTCGACGATTTGCAGCTGGATGTCGTGGGAGTAGCCTGCCGGCACACCGGAGGCATCGGCCATGTAGGAAAACGGAATGGAGGCGTCGCGGTGGCCGAGGGTGATGGTCCCGGAATCCTTAATCTTCTTCAGGGTGCCGGTCAGTTCATCGGCCAGCGCCGGGGTGCCGAGCAGGGCGGCAGTAACGGCCAGGGCCAGCAGGGGGGCAGCTTTTTTTCGCAGGGGAGCGATGCGCATCAAGATAACCTCGTCATTGTTTTTTTTATCGAGCACTGGGGCTTCACCGGGCCGGTTGTCGACGACGGGGTGATGCTCATTGGCTGGATCTGACAGAGCATGACCCGTGCCAAGGCGGCTGGATGCAGGGAATGCTCCTATTTTGCTGGTCGGCGGGCATTCATGCTGGCGTTTGGTGGGGGTTGGGTGTACGGCTTTCCGACCCTGAGGTGAAGTAACGTTCGGAATTCCGAATGCCGAGGCGGGTTGCACAAAAAAGCCCCCGGCCGCTTGCGCGGACGGGGGCAAATGTCAGTTGCTCGGACGTGTCAAATCAGGCGGCTTCGGTCTTGCTGCGCTTGGCCTCGGTGGTCTGCAGGTACTGCTCCAGGCGCTGCTGCTGGGCCTCGGTGGTGAACAAGCCGAGCTTGGTGCGGCGCCAGAGGATGTCGGCGGCGGTGTGCGCCCATTCTTCCTGACACAGGTAGTCGACCTCACGGGTGTACAGGCCCGCGCCGATCAGCTCGCCGAGGTCCTCGATGCCCCGCGCGCCTTCCAGCAGGCGCCAGGCGCGGCTGCCGTAGGTGACGGCCCAGCGCTGGGCGACTTCAACGGGCAGCCAGTTGCAGCGGCTGTGCAGTTTTTCGCCGAGGGCTTGCGGTGTGCTCATATCTTCGCCGCCGGGCAAAGTGGCCTTGGCCGTCCAGCTGTCCTTCATGTTCGGGAAGAACGGCGCCAGCTGCGCCATGGCCGATTCCGCCAGCTTGCGGTAGGTGGTCAGCTTGCCGCCGAACACCGAGAGTATCGGCGCCTCCTGCTTGCCGCCCGAGAGCGACAAGGTGTAGTCGCGGGTGATCGCCGAGGGGTTGTCCGACTCGTCGTTGCACAGCGGACGCACGCCGGAATAGGTGCGCACGACGTCTTCCCGGCCCAGTTGTTTCTTGAAGTGAGCGTTGACCACCTTGAGGATATAGTCGTTCTCGCCGTCGGTGATGGTTACCTTGGACGGGTCACCGGTGTACTCGCGGTCGGTGGTGCCAAGAATGGTGAAGCGGCCCATGTAGGGAATGGTGAAGACGATGCGCTGATCTTCGTTTTGCAGAATGTGCGCCTCTGGACCGTCGTACAGCTTGGGTACGATCAGGTGGCTGCCCTGGATCAGGCGGATACCGTAAGGCGAGTCCAGTTTGAGGTCGTCACGTATGAACTTGGCCACCCAGGGACCGGCGGCGTTGACCAACGCCCTGGCCTGGATGGAGAACAGCGTGCCGTCGGCGCGCTCCAGCTGCACCTCCCACACGCCCTTGGCTCGGCGGGCATTCACACAGCGGGTCTGGGTGTGGATATGAGCGCCGTGTTCCCGCGCGGCCATGGCGTTGAGCACCACCAGGCGAGCATCGTCGACCCAGCAGTCGGAATATTCGAAGCCGCGGGTGATTTCGCTTTTCAGTGGGCTGTTCGGGCCGAACTTGAGGCTGCGCGAACCGGGCAGCTTCTCTCGCTTGCCCAGGTGGTCGTACAGAAACAGGCCTGCGCGGATCATCCACGCCGGGCGCAGGTGCGGGCGGTGTGGAAGGATGAAGCGCATCGGCTTGACGATGTGCGGCGCCTTGGCCAGCAGCACCTCACGTTCGGCCAGCGCTTCGCGCACCAGGCGAAACTCTTTGTGTTCAAGGTAACGCAGGCCGCCGTGGATCAGCTTGCTGCTGGCCGATGAGGTATGGCTGGCCAGGTCGTCCTTTTCGCAAAGGAACACCGAGAGGCCGCGACCACTCGCATCAGCAGCAATACCCACGCCGTTGATCCCACCGCCAATTACGGCAACGTCATAGACCTCGGCGAGTGGGGGGGTGGAACCGTTGGCATGGGCCATGGAGGCCTCCTGATCTTATAGTCGATTACGAACATGTATGTTCATTTGCGAAAATAATAGCGCATGAAAGCGCGCACGACCAGTCATGACCGATTGAAAAAATGCATCGGTTGAGGGGATATGAAAATAAATGAACATGGGTGTGAACGGGGGGATCAAATCGGCTCCTATCAAGGGGCGTCGATCACCCCAGGCCGCGCAGGAGCGGCGAAGCTGGCAAGGGAGCGGCAGGTTCGGCCACAGGCTGGCACGCAGCTCCCATTGCCGTCAGGCCGTGGCGCTCACACCACTTCCAGTCGGATCTTGTTCTGCACCAGCAATTGCGCCAGGCCGGATACCGGTGCCTGATCGGTCACCAGGCAGTCGATCAGGGTGATGGGCCCCAGCCGCACCATGGCGTTGCGGCCGAACTTGCTCGAGTCCGCCGCCAGGATGACCTGCCGCGCGTTGGCGATGATCGCCTGGGAAACGCGCACTTCCTGATAGTCGAAATCCAGCAGGCTGCCGTCGTCGTCGATGCCGCTGATGCCGACGAGGGCGAAGTCGACCTTGAACTGGGTGATGAAGTCGATGCTGCCCTGGCCCACCACGCCACCGTCGCGGCGCACGTTGCCACCCGCCAGCAAGACTTCGAAATCGTCCTTGCCGCTGAGGATCGACGCGACGTGCAGGTTGTTGGTGATGATTTTCAGGTGGTTGTGGTTGAGCAGGGCGCGGGCGATCGATTCGGTAGTGGTGCCGATATTGATGAACAGCGACGCGTGATCGGGAATCTGCCGGGCCACGGCTTCGGCGATACGCTGCTTCTCGTCGCGCATCTGGTCGGCGCGCATCGCGTAGGCGGTGTTCTCGATACTCGAGTCATAGGCGGCACCCCCGTGATAACGGCGCAGCAGGTTGGCTTCGGCGAGCTGATTGATGTCGCGGCGGATGGTTTGCGGGGTAACGACGAACAGGGTAGCCATTTCCTCGATGCTGACGTAGCCGCGTTCGCGGACCAGTTCGAGGATCTGCTGCTGACGGGGAGGCAGATTCATTGGGGTTCCTTCAGGCTGCCATGAGCAAATGCACCCATCATGCCGGTGAAGGATATTTGTCGCAATGAGGCCGGCAGAGTTACCTGCCGGCCCCGGGGTGACTCAGCAATCGATCATGGGATCAGTCATGCTGTTCGTGCGGTTCCCAGTCACGGGTGCGTTCCACGGCTTTCTTCCAGCCGGCATAGAGCTTTTCCTTGCCGGCCTCATCAAGTTGCGGTTCGAATTCGCGCTCGATCACCGCCTTGCCGCGCAGGTCGTCCAGGCTCTTCCAGAAGCCGCAGGCCAGGCCTGCCAGATAGGCAGCACCCAGGGCTGTGGTTTCGCGCATTTTCGGACGCTCCACCTGGGTGCCGAGGATGTCGGCCTGGAACTGCATGAGGAAGTTGTTGGCCACCGCACCGCCGTCCACGCGCAGCGAGCTCAGGCGCTCGCCGGAGTCCTGCTGCATGGCGTCGAGCACGTCGCGGGTCTGGTAGGCGATCGATTCCAGAGCGGCGCGGATGATGTGGTCGACCTTGACGCCACGGGTCAGGCCGAACAGTGCGCCACGGGCATAGGGGTCCCAATAGGGCGCACCCAGGCCGGTGAAGGCCGGCACCAGGTAGACGCCGTTGCTGTCCTTGACCTTGCTGGCGAAGTACTCGGTGTCATAGGCATCGTTGACCAGCTTGAGCTCGTCACGCAACCACTGCACGGTGGAGCCGCCGTTGAACACCGCGCCTTCCAGGGCGTAGGCCACTTCGCCGCGTGGGCCGCAGGCGATGGTGGTGAGCATGCCGTGCTTGGACGCCACAGCCTTGTCACCGGTGTTCATCAGCAGGAAGCAGCCGGTGCCGTAGGTGTTCTTGGCCTGCCCTGGTTCCACGCACATCTGGCCGAACAGCGCCGCCTGCTGGTCGCCGGCGATACCGCCAATGGCAATGCCGCTCTTGGTGTGGCCGTAGATTTCCGACGACGATTTGACCTCTGGCAGCATCTCGCGCGGGATGTCCAGGGTCTCCAGCATCTTGGCATCCCACTCCAGCGAGTGGATGTTGAACAGCATGGTGCGCGAGGCGTTGGTGTAGTCGGTGACATGCACCTTGCCGCCGGTGAATTTCCAGATCAGCCAGCTATCGACGGTGCCGAACAGCAGCTCGCCGCGGCGTGCGCGCTCGCGGCTGCCTTCGACGTTGTCTAGGATCCACTTGAGCTTGGTGCCCGAGAAGTACGGGTCGATCACCAGCCCGGTGGTTTCCTTGATGTAGGGTTCCATGCCGTCGCGCTTGAGCTGCTGGCAGATCTCGGTGCTGCGCCGGCACTGCCAGACGATGGCGTTGTAAATCGGCCGGCCGCTTTCCTTGTCCCAGACCACAGTGGTTTCACGCTGGTTGGTGATACCGATGGCGGCCACCTCGGCGTGGCTCAGGCCGGCCTGGGCCAGGGCTTCGACCATGGTCGCGCTCTGGGTCGCGAAGATTTCCATCGGGTCGTGTTCGACCCAGCCCGGTTGCGGGTAGTGTTGCACGAATTCGCGCTGGGACACGCAGACGACATTGGCGTCGCGGTCGAAGATGATCGCGCGGGAGCTGGTAGTGCCCTGGTCGAGGGCGATGATGTAGTTCTTGTTCTGACTATCGGTCATGACGGGGACCTTGCTCGAATGAAATGAGATGGCTCAACGGGGCCGTACGGGTGAGTCCCAGGCTCAAGCCTGGGCTTTTCCCCGGGGGGCTTCGGTTTGTTCGGAAACATTCTTCTCGACGGTCTTTTCCGGCAGCACGGCAACCACGGCCACCATCGGGGCTGGCAGGTGACGGGCGATCAGGCCGCGGTACAGGGCAGCGCCCAGGCAGGCACCCAGGATCGGCGCGACGATCGGCACGATGAAGTAGGGGATGTCACGGCCACCGGTAAAGGCGACATCACCCCAGCCGGCGAGGAACGTCATCACCTTGGGCCCGAAATCGCGAGCCGGGTTCATGGCGAAGCCGGTGAGGGGGCCCATCGAGGCACCGATGACGGCCACCAGCAGGCCGATCAGCAAGGGTGCCAGCGGGCCGCGTGGCAGGCCGTTGTTGTCATCGGTGAGGGCCATGATGGTGCCCATCAGCACGGCAGTGATCACCAGTTCGACGAGGAAGGCCTGGCCGGTGGAGAGGATGGCGTTCGGGTAGGTGGAGAACACGCCAGCCAGGGCCAGGCTTTCGGTCGACCCACGCACCATGTGATGCACTTGTTCGTAATCGAAAAACAGGCTGCTGTAGAGGGTGTAGACCAGGGCGGCGCCGCAGAAGGCTCCGGCCATTTGCGCGATGATGTAGAAGGGCAGCTTGCGCTTGTCGAAGTCGCCGAAGATGCTCAGCGCGATGCTGACGGCGGGGCTGAGGTGGGCGCCGGACACGCCGGCCGTGAGGTAGATCGCCATGCTGACGGCGAGGCCCCAGATGATGCTGATCTCCCACTGGCCGAATGCTGCACCGCCGACCTTGAGCGCGGCGACACATCCGGTACCAAAAAACAGAAACAAGGCAGTGCCGAAAAACTCCGATATGCATTGCCCGAACAGCGTCGGTTGTTGCAGTTGCTGTGTCATAGGTGTCTTCCCGTTTGTTCTTGTTTTTAAGACGCGCTGAACGCGTTCTGTTATGTCGAGCAGGGAGTGCGAGCCCTGTTCGTTTACCACTGCTGCTGATTTACCAAAAATCTGGGATATTCGCAAACGAAAAAATATACTCAAGAAACGATGATGTCAAAGGTCGAAAGTGAACGGAAGACCATAATCTGACCATTGGCTGTGAATTCGTCCGCAAATCAGCGATCGGCGCCGGCAGGAAGACGCAACGACGCCGATTGTCCTACACTGCGCGGCAACGATTTGTCGCAAATGATGCGTCTGGAGTACTGGATGACCCCCGCCCTGGATCTGTTGAAAAAAGTTCACGCCGAACATCGAGTGCACAGTTACGAACATGACCCGAAAGCCGCCTCCTACGGGCTGGAGGCAGCCGAGAAGCTCGGCTTGCAGCCGGGGCAGGTGTTCAAGACCCTGCTGGCGACCAGCGAGAAGGCCGAGTTGCTGGTGGCGGTGGTGCCGGTGGCCGGCACCCTGGATCTCAAGGCTCTGGCCCATGCGGCCGGCGTGAAGAAATGCGAGATGGCCGACCCAGCGGCGGCCCAGCGGGCAACTGGTTATCTATTGGGCGGCATCAGCCCGCTGGGGCAGAAGAAACGCCTGCGCACCTTCATCGATCACTCGGCGGTCGGGCAGGGCAGTATTTTCGTCAGCGCCGGGCGGCGCGGGCTGGAGGTGGAGCTGGCGCCCGGGGTGCTCGCCGAGCATACCCGGGCGACCTTTGCCGATATCGGCCGCAGCTGAGCGCTGTGGCGCCAGGCTTCAGGCCGGCTGGTAGGCCGGCGCGACGAGAAACTCCAGCAACGCCTTCTGCGCGTGCAGGCGGTTCTCTGCCTGATCCCAGGCGACTGCACGCGGATCGTCAAGCACGTCCAGGCTGATCTCCTCGCCGCGGTGGGCTGGCAGGCAGTGCATGAAGAGTACCTCGGGCGCGGCCAGGTCGAGCAGGTCGCGGGTCACCTGATAGGGCGCGAACAAGGCCAGGCGCCGTGCGGTTTCTTCTTCCTGGCCCATGGAGGTCCATACGTCGGTGCTCACCAGGTGGGCACCGGCAACTGCGGCCCGCGGGTCGCGGACGATGCTTGTACGCTCCCCGGCCAGTGCCAGGAACGCCGGGTTCGGTTCGAAACCCTCGGGGCAGGCGATGCGCAGGTTGAAGTCGAACTGCACGGCCGCTTCCAGATAGCTGTTGCACATGTTGTTGCCGTCACCGATCCACGCCACTGTCTTGCCCTTGATCGAGCCGCGGTGCTCGAGGAAGGTCTGCATGTCGGCCAGCAGCTGGCAGGGGTGCAGGTCATCGGACAGACCGTTGATCACCGGCACCCGCGAATGCGCGGCAAACTCGGTGAGGTTGCTGTGGGCATAGGTGCGGATCATCACCGCGTCGAGCATGCGCGACATGACTCGCGCACAGTCGGCGATCGACTCGCCGCGCCCCAGTTGTGTATCACGCGGCGACAGGAAGATGGCCTGGCCACCGAGTTGGATCATGCCGGCCTCGAACGACAAGCGGGTGCGGGTCGAGGACTTTTCGAAAATCATGCCGAGCACGCGGGCCTTGAGCGGCTCGAAGAGCACGCCTCGATCGCGCAAGGCCTTGAGCTCCACGGCTCGGCGGAGCAAGCTCGAAAGCTGTTCCGGCGAGTAATCCATCAGGGAGAGAAAGTGCCTTGCGTTCATCATTAACTACCTTTTGCAACAGACCGCAGAGACTCAACAATGACCGCTCCTGACGAATCGACAAGAATAGGAGTGAGACCTGCGGCGGAAGCCGCACGGGGCGACGAAATTTAGGGAAGGCGCCATCCTATAATTAAATGTCGCCTGATACCAATAGGTGACGAAGGATTAGTGCTTTTGGCCTAGGCTCAGGTGTAACCGGGCATTACCGCCACTAAGCGGCGTCACGTCATAAAATTTTCTACCGTCGATCATGATTTGTGCCCCGAGATCGAACGTCATCGCAGCGACCTCGTCTAAAATTCACTGGGCCGGGCTTTTGACGCCAAATATCGGCTGGCTCGACCGATTGCCTATCATCCTGCGAATGGCTGGGTTATATATGTATCCTGTGCGAAACAGGGAGTTACAGAATGGAATCTAAAGAACAGTGCCTCATGGAACTGCTTGGCGCTACGGCACGGACCCTGACGCACCTCACCGCGTCGGTGACCTCGATGTCGTTCGAGTTGCTGCGTAGCGAGGACGAAGTCACCCGAGCGGCGGGTCGACGCATGATCGATCGGATGGCCACCATCAGCAGCGGGCTCGATGAGCACTGGCGGTTGATCGGCGAGCTGACGGGCGAGCATTTTGCCCAGGAGGAGATCGAGACCGTGCTGGAAATCCAGCTGCAGGCGCCCGGACAGGGTGCCCCGCAGCAGTGACCCGCCCGCAGTTTCGCCCGGAGAGGTTGAGCAACGCGCTCGGGTTTCCGTTACAATAGGTCACCGTGCCGACAAACTTCATACCAGTCGGATAGTTCAGCCGAGGTGCCCATGGATATCATCGAAACGATTAAAGAGCAGATCGCCAACAATACCGTTCTGCTTTACATGAAAGGCTCGCCCAACGCCCCTCAGTGCGGCTTCTCCGCCAAGGCCGCGCAGTCCCTGATGGCCTGCGGTGAGAAGTTCGCCTACGTGGACATTCTGCAGAACCCGGAAATCCGCGCCAACCTGCCCAAGTACGCCAACTGGCCGACCTTCCCGCAGCTGTGGGTCGGTGGCGAGTTGATTGGCGGCAGCGACATCATCACCGAGCTGTTCACCAGCGGTGAGCTGCAGACCACCGTCAAGGATGCCGTAGCCAAGGCAGCCAGCGAGAAAGCTAACGCCTGATGGGTTGCTCTGCGGCATAGCAAAGCCGCCAGCTGAGGTCATCAGCTGGCGGCTTTTTTATTTCCGGGTGCAGTGCCGTAGGGGGTTGCGCTTGTGAGCGCGCATCCAGGCCTCGAGACCAGGGCCGGCGATACCGTCGGATATCCACCTGGCCACCGAGGTGACGCGCTCGCCAGCTGCGCCGGCTCCTACAACGACCCGGTTGGTGCGCAGCGCGGCGTCGCAGGCGGGGCGGGACCTCTCACATGCATTTCCCTGTTGCAGGACTGACTCAGTCCTCGTCGCCCATCTGCGACTGCAGGTAGTTCTCGATGCCGACCTTGTCGATCAGGCCCAGCTGGGTTTCCAGCCAGTCGATGTGTTCTTCTTCGGATTCAAGGATATCTTCCAGCAGCTCGCGGCTGCCGAAGTCGCCGACGGTTTCGCAGTGGGCAATGGCAGCCTTGAGGTCGATCAGGCCTTTTTGTTCGATCTTCAGGTCGCACTCCAGCATTTCGCGGGTGTGCTCGCCGATCAGGATCTTGCCCAGCTCCTGGAGGTTGGGCAGGCCCTCCAGAAACAGGATGCGCTTGATCAGCTTGTCGGCATGCTTCATCTCGTCGATGGACTCGTGATACTCGTGCTTGCCCAGCTTGTTCAGGCCCCAGTCTTCGTACATCCGGGCATGCAGGAAGTACTGGTTGATAGCAATCAACTCGTTACCGAGGATCCTGTTGAGATGCTGGATGACGCTGATGTCGCCTTTCATGATGGCTGCCTGCCTCGATGCAATGAATACAAGGTACGGAATGTACGAATAAGCCGGAGTTTGGCGCTCCCAACTTCGTCTGTCAAACCTAAGTTATTGAATAATATATGAAAATTAATCGGAATAAGAATGACTGAGTTCCGCGTTGCGGTGCTAACTTGTTGTTTTTCGGGCATAAAAAAACCGGACACGAGGTCCGGTTGTTCATATTCGGTCAATATTATGCGGTGGTGGTGTCTGCGCTGAACGCCATGGCCGGATAGCCCAGTGATGCCTGGGTGGTCTGCAATTCGGTGAGCGTGTCACGTACGACCTGCTTGGCCAGGCAAGCACATTTGCCGCACTGGGAAGCTACATTAAGGGTTTCCCGGACGTCTTTGTAACTGCAGCAGCCTTCGTAAATCGCATCGCGGATTTGACCGTCGGTGACACCTTGGCAGAGGCAGACATACATTGGAAAGACCGTCGCGGTGAGGACTTGATGCGACGGATCTTAATGTTAATGAGAATGCTTGTCAAAACACATTCCTTTGCAATTCGTGACAGCCGATGAGTGGTCAGGGGTCACTCGTCGAAGTCTTCCCAGCCACCCATCTGCTTCCAACGATTGACGATGCCACAGAACAATTCCGCAGTTTTTTCGGTGTCGTAGCGGGCCGAATGCGCCTCGCGTCCATCGAAGTCGATACCGGCGGCCTGACAGGCCTTGGCCAGTACGGTCTGGCCATAGGCAAGGCCGGCCAACGAGGCGGTGTCGAAGCTGGAGAACGGGTGAAACGGGTTGCGCTTCATGTCCGTGCGCGCCACAGCTGCGTTGAGAAAACCCAGGTCGAAGCTGCTGTTGTGTCCGACCAGAATCGCCCGCTTGCAGCCGTTGGCCTTGAGTGCCTTGCGCACGCCACGAAAGATGTCGGTCAGGGCGGTCTCTTCGCTGACGGCCATGCGCAGCGGGTGATCGAGCTTGATGCCGGTGAACTCCAGCGCCGCCGCCTCGATATTGGCGCCCACGAACGGTTCCACGCGGAAGAAGTGCGTGTGCTCGGGGAATACGAAGCCCTGTTCGTCCATGCCGATAGTCACGGCGGCGATTTCCAGCAGCGCGTCGGTGGCGCTGTTGAAGCCACCGGTCTCGACGTCGATGACCACCGGCAAATAGCCGCGAAAGCGTGCCGCCATGGGATGGCGCGAACCACCGCCGCCGTGGCCGCCAGCAGGGGCGTCCAGTTCGTCGTCGTAAAGATCCTCACTCACGCGTGTTTCTCCAGCAGGCGCCAGCGCAGTTTTTCACCGGCGCGCAGCGGGATGACTGACTGCTCGCCAAACGGCAGGCGGGTCGGGGCGGTCCATTCTTCACGAACCAGGGTAATGGTGTCGCGGTTGCCGGGCAGGCCGTAGAAGGCCGGGCCGAATACACTGGCGAAGCCTTCGAGCTTGTCCAGCGCGTTGCGCTGTTCGAACGCCTCGGCGTACAGCTCGATAGCCGCATACGCGGTGTAGCAGCCGGCGCAGCCACAGGCTGCTTCCTTGGCGTGCTGGGCGTGGGGCGCCGAGTCGGTGCCGAGGAAGAATTTGCCGTTGCCGCTGGTCGCGGCGTCCAGCAGGGCAACTTGATGGGTGTTGCGCTTGAGAATCGGCAGGCAGTAGAAATGCGGGCGAATGCCGCCTACCAGCATGTGGTTGCGGTTGTACAACAGATGCTGGGCAGTGATGGTGGCGCCGACGTTGGCCGGCGCCTCGGTCACGAACTGCGCGGCATCGGCGGTGGTAATGTGCTCGAAGACGATTTTCAGCGTCGGGTAGCGCTGCACCAGGCGGACCATGTGTTCGTCGATGAACTGCTTCTCGCGGTCGAAAACGTCCACCTCGCCGCGGGTCACCTCGCCGTGCACCAGCAGCGGCAGGCCCACTTCGGCCATGGCCTCCAGTGCAGCGCTGATGTTGTCCAGGCTGGTGACGCCGGAGTCCGAGTTGGTGGTGGCACCCGCGGGGTACATCTTGGCCGCGTGCACGAAGCCGCTGGCCTTGGCTGCGCGAATGTCTTCGGGCTGGGTGCGATCGGTCAGGTATAGCGTCATCAGGGGCTCGAAAGCGCTGCCAGCCGGACGCGCCGCAAGAATGCGCTCGCGGTAGGCACCCGCTTCCTGGGCGTTGCGCACGGGCGGCACCAGGTTGGGCATGACGATGGCACGAGCAAAGGTGCGGGCCACATCGGCGACGGTGTGGGGCAGGACGGCGCCGTCGCGAAGATGGATGTGCCAGTCATCGGGGCGCAGCAGGGTCAGGCGGTCGGACATTGGGAATTCCAGGCGGTTCGAACTCCGGGGAATGCTACCGGAAAACCCGGTGGGCAGCACTCGCTATCAAGTTTTGCCACGCCTGTCCGATACCCCGAAGGTACGCAGTAATGACCTTTGGAGCCTCCCGTGCGCCAGCGCTATCTAGCCTTGCTCAGCCTGTTTGCCAGCCTTCCGGCCATGGCCCTGAATTTCCAGACCCGACTGGAGAACATCGAGTGGTCGGTTTCCGGCGATCAGTTCGAATGCCGTCTGGCCCAGCCGATCAGTGATTTCGGCGCTGGCGAGTTTGTGCGCAAGGCCGGCGAGAAAGCCGTGTTTCGTCTGACCTCCACCAGCGGCATGCTGGGCAATGGCACGGCAACCTTGTATGCCGCCGCCGCGCCCTGGCAGCCGGGGCGCGGCGATGTCAGCCTGGGTACGGTGCACCTAAGCAGTGGCGAGGTACTGTTCACCAGTTCCCAGAGCCAGGCGAGCGGGCTGATCAGCGGCCTGCTCGAGGGGCGCAGTGCGGTGGTGCGCGGCAATGGCGACGCGGGCCGCGCGGCGCAGGTGCGCATACTGCCGGTCAAGTTCGGCAAGGCTTTCAGTGACTACCAGGCCTGTGCGGCCAAACTGCTGTCGGTCAGCTTCGACCAGGTGCGCATGAGCCAGATCGGGTTTCCGGGGGGCGGCATCGACCTGGACGCCGCAGGCAAGCGCCAGCTCGACAGCATTCTGGCTTACATGAAAGCCGACCCGTCGGTGAACCACGTCGAGCTCGACGGCCATTCCGACAACAGCGGCAACCGCCTGACCAACCGCGACCTGTCGCGCCGGCGTGCGCTGGCGGTGGTCGATTACCTCAAGGCTCACGGCATTGCCGAAGAACAGATCACCGTGCGCTTCCACGGCGAGCAGTATCCGCTGGTGCCCAACACCTCGCCGGCCAATCGGGCCAGGAACCGCCGGGTAAATGTGCAGCTCGAGCGCGGTGCGCCTGTGGCGCCTGCATCGGTGGCGCCCGTAGTGCCCGCTGCTGCTCCTGCTGCTCCTGCTGCTCCGGCCTCAGCCGCGACGCAGGCACCCGCACCGGCACCGGCACCGGCCAAGCCTGCGGCCCCGGCCGCCGCGCCTGCCGCCAAGCCGGCCGGTTGAGCGGTCGAGCCTGAAACCGGCCTGGCGGCCTCGCGGGCGCTTCGCACCTCCCCACCTGGACTGCCGCCCCGCCAGGGCGGGTGGGAGCAAGACTCCCGGAGGCCAGGGGCAGGTTCCACACTCATTCAACGCGTCGCCCTGTCGACTTTCGTTGTCGCATCGCCGTCATTCGCTGTCGCGCCACTGTAAATCCATGGGGGAGAGCGGTAGAATCGACCGCTTTCCGTAGAACCCCGTGGAGTGATGGCATGGCGGACGTAAACAAGGTCGTTCTGGCGTATTCCGGCGGCCTGGACACTTCGGTGATCCTCAAGTGGCTGCAGGATACTTACAACTGTGAAGTGGTGACCTTCACCGCTGACCTCGGCCAAGGCGAAGAGGTCGAGCCGGCACGTGCCAAGGCGCAGGCCATGGGCGTCAAGGAAATCTACATCGACGACCTGCGCGAAGAATTCGTGCGCGACTTCGTGTTCCCGATGTTCCGTGCCAACACCGTCTACGAAGGCGAATACCTGCTGGGCACTTCCATCGCCCGTCCGCTGATCGCCAAGCGCCTGATCGAAATCGCCAATGAGACCGGTGCCGACGCCATCTCCCATGGTGCCACCGGCAAGGGCAACGACCAGGTCCGTTTCGAGCTGGGTGCCTATGCGCTCAAGCCTGGCGTCAAGGTCATCGCCCCGTGGCGCGAGTGGGACCTGCTGTCGCGGGAAAAACTCATGGACTACGCCGAAAAGCATGCGATCCCGATCGAGCGCCACGGCAAGAAGAAGTCGCCTTATTCCATGGACGCCAACCTGCTGCACATCTCCTATGAAGGTGGCGTGCTGGAAGACACCTGGACCGAGCACGAAGAAGACATGTGGCGCTGGACGGTTTCCCCGGAGAACGCTCCCAATGTGCCGACCTACATCGAGCTGACCTATCGCCACGGTGACATTGTCGCCATCGACGGCGTCACCATGACCCCGGCCACAGTACTGGCGACCCTCAACCGCATTGGCGGCGAGAACGGCATCGGCCGCCTCGACATCGTCGAAAACCGCTACGTCGGCATGAAGTCCCGCGGCTGCTACGAAACCCCGGGCGGCACCATCATGCTGCGCGCACACCGCGCCATCGAGTCCATCACCCTTGACCGCGAAGTCGCGCACCTCAAGGACGAGCTCATGCCCAAGTACGCCAGTCTGATCTACACCGGCTACTGGTGGAGCCCTGAGCGGCAGATGCTGCAACAGATGATCGACGCCTCCCAGGCCCACGTGAACGGCGTGGTCCGTCTGAAACTGTACAAAGGCAACGTCATCGTCACCGGTCGCAAGTCCGACGACTCGCTGTTCGACGCCAACATCGCTACCTTCGAGGAAGATGGCGGCGCGTACAACCAGGCGGACGCGGCCGGCTTCATCAAGCTCAATGCCTTGCGCATGCGCATCGCTGCCAACAAGGGTCGCAAGCTCTTCTAAGCTTGCCCTCGCCCTGTTTGCAATAAATAAACCCCGGCCTGGCTGGGGTTTTTTTATCGGGCTTTGAGGCTCAACGATGTCGCCGAGCCAGATCGCTGAACTGAACGTGATTCTCAGGGTGAGTGTTACAACTGATTATTCGCGCTTGAATGCCATGGCGTTTAACCAGCAACTCTAGTGGCTGCTGAAATTCCCTTTCCGCTAACTTGCAAAAAAATGTGTCACCAATAAGCATGACACTGTTTTCAGAGGTGGTCGTGGGCGAAGTAATATCAGCCGCGGATGTTTCGGCTGATTGAACGTGCAAAGACGCACCACTGGAAGGCGAGAACAACGCCTTGGCGTTGAAATTCAGCGTGATGAAGAACAGCACTGTGAGAAAGGGGGGGAATCCTACCAGGAACCAGATGTACACACCTTGGCTCGCCGGGTCGAGAAACGGCAGCGATGCCAGCGCTGAAGCCTCCACAAGGGCGGCCAGCAGCGCAATGATGGTCAAGGGGCTGGTGATGTTTGTCAGGTTCATGTGGCTTCCTTGCCGAGCGCTGGCCTTGCGGAGTACGACGATACAGTAGGCCAGGGTGACCGCAAGTTCACAGCATTAAATATTTTAATGGCGGGAAAGTTAAGTCGCTGTTATCGGATCCTGGTCGCTTCATCGAAAAAATAATATGTCTGGATGTTGCATGAAATATTTGGCCGGAATCGCAGTCTTGGGGATGGTTGCTCGGTGCGGATGTGTATGCAATGCTCCGGGATAAAGTTGCAGTCGGGAGTAGGGGGATGGCTGTTCAGTTCTGCAGATTTGCCAGCGTACGCTGTAGGAAATTTCCTACTTTGCTGTAGGCAGGGTCTGTGTCTGTAGTAAACCGCCGGTGTCGAATGCACAATCAGCAGCGACTAGGCTATTGTGCGCCTCCTGAAAATGAACAGCGGACAATTGGATTTGCCATGAATAAAGTGTTGATCGTGGATGATCATCCGGTCGTGCGCCTGGCCGTACGTCTGCTCATGGAGCGGCATGGATACGACGTGGTCGGGGAAGCGGACAATGGCGTGGAGGCCCTGCAGCTGGTGCGTGAGCACGAGCCTGACCTGCTCATCATGGAAATCGGCATTCGCAGGCTCAATGGGCTGGAGGTCATCAGCCGCCTGACGGCGGTCAACGACCCGGTCAAGGTGCTGGTACTGACCGACCAGGCGCCGGGGCATTTTTCCATGCGCTGCATGCAGGCCGGGGCCGCCGGTTACGTGTGCAAGGAGCAGGAATGCAGCGAACTGCTGGGGGCGATCAAGGCGGTATTGTCCGGTTACAGCTATTTTCCCAACCAGGCGCTGCATTCGGTGCGCTCGAGCCTCGGCAACGCCACCGAGCTGGATCTGGTCGGGCGCCTCTCGGGGCGAGAAATGATGGTGTTGCAGCAACTGGCCAGGGGGCGCACCAACAAGGAGATCGCCGATGGCCTGTTTCTGAGCAACAAGACGGTCAGCACCTACAAGACCCGTCTGCTGGTCAAGCTCAATGCGCGGTCGCTGGTCGACCTGATCGAGCTGGCGCAGCGCAACGGCCTTGCCTGAGGGTCACAGGTCGAAGTCGTAGTCGGCCAGCTGGCGCTGCAGCCGCCGCTCCTCCAGCAGGTTGTCGATGGTTCTGCGTTTGCTCAGATTGGTCTTTGCCACTTCCACGGGTGCTTCGATTTCCTCGGCATCCACCGCAACGAAGTCGTCATCCACTTCGCCTTCCACTTCTTCTGTTTCGTCGCTCATCATTCAGCTCCAGGCGTGCAGTGCCGTTGGCCGACCTTATAGCGACAATCCTGGTGCTGGTAAAAAAGATTTTTTCAATCGCCAGCATAGCCTGGCAATAGCGCCTCAATCGGTGTCGCTCAGTCGTCACTGGTCTTGTGCTTGTAATCGCACAGGTCTTCGACCAGGCAGCTGCCGCAGCGCGGTTTGCGGGCCTGGCAGACGTAGCGACCGTGCAGGATCAGCCAGTGGTGCGAATCCAGCAGGTAGGGCCGCGGGACGAATTTCATCAGGGCCTTTTCCACTTCCACGACGTTCTTGCCCGGGGCCAGCCCGGTACGGTTGCTGACCCGGAAGATATGCGTGTCGACCGCCATCGCCAGCTGACGGAATGCCGTGTTGAGCACTACATTGGCGGTCTTGCGCCCGACCCCGGGCAGCGCTTCGAGGGCCTCGCGGGTCTGTGGCACCTGGCCGTCGTACTGCTCGACCAGGATGCGGCAAGTCTCGATGACGTTCTTCGCCTTGCTGTTGTACAGGCCGATGGTCTTGATGTACGCCGACAGGCCTTCGACCCCCAGCGCGTGAATCGCCGCCGCCGTATTGGCCACCGGGTACAGGCGCGCAGTGGCCTTGTTGACGCCGACGTCAGTGGCCTGGGCAGACAGAATCACCGCCACCAGCAGCTCGAACGGTGAGGTGTAGGCCAGCTCGGTCTTCGGTTCCGGGTTCTCTGCGTGCCAGCGACGAAACATTTCCAGGCGTTTGGCGGCGTTCATGATGCTGGGTTGTCCTCGGCGGGCGGTTGCAGGCTGAGCAGCAGTGCTTCGGCCGCCTCGACTTCCTGATGCAGTTGGGCTAGCAGCGCGTGCTGCTCGGCGGTAGGCGGCGAGCCGAAGGCGCGGATCGATTTGTTGAACTGCGCGCGGCTCATGGCCACAGCGATTTTCGCCTGTTTGAGGGCTTTGTCGGCGTCTGCCGGCACGGCCACGGCGGCGGCGACCGCCGTCGGCGCCTGGAGGGGCACGGACGCAGCGCGGGCGGCGCGCGACGCCTGACGCTGCAGCTCGTCTCGGCGCAAACGGTCATTGCGCTGGTCGAAACGACGTCGCGCGCGGTCACGTTTGCTCTGCCGGCGGGCCACGCTGGCCGGGTCCTGAGCCAGGCCACCGACCAGGGGCACGGCCTCGGCCGAGCAGGGGATCAGGTCGATGCAGTCCACCGGGCAGGGCGCCACGCACAGGTCGCAGCCGGTGCATTCGTCGCTCAGCACGCTGTGCATCAGGCGCGCGGCACCGACGATGGCGTCCACCGGGCAGGCCTGGATGCACTTGGTACAGCCAATGCACTCGGCTTCGCGAATGAAGGCGACGACGGCGGGCGCGCGGCCTCGTGAGAGGTCCAGAGGGATGACGGGGGTGTGCAGCAGCTGCGCCAGTGCGGCGAGCGTCTCGGTCCCACCGGGGGGGCATTTGTTGATGGCTTCGCCGCCGGCGGCGAGCGCGCTGGCATAGGGCCGGCAGCCGTTGTGGCCGCACTTGCCGCATTGGGTCTGGGGCAGGAGGGCGTCGATGCGCTGGATCAGGTTCATGTCGTTACACATGACCTGGCGGCATCAGGTGCGCCGCCAGGTCACTCAGGGGTTACTTGATACGCTGGCCGGGCTTGGCGCCGCTGTCCGGGCTGAGCAGGTAGATCTCTTCGCCGCCAGGGCCGGCGGCCATGACCATGCCTTCGGACACACCGAAGCGCATTTTGCGCGGCTTGAGGTTGGCGATCATCATGGTCAGCCGGCCTTCCAGGGCGGCGGGGTCCGGGTAGGCACTCTTGATGCCGGAGAACACGTTGCGTTGCTCGTCACCGATGTCCAGGGTCAGGCGCAACAGCTTGTCGGCACCCTGCACGTGCTCGGCCTTGACGATCAACGCTACGCGCAGGTCGATGGCGGCGAAGGCGTCGAAGTCGATTTCAGCCGACAGCGGATCTTTCAGCAGTTCACCGTTGCCGCTGGCAGCCGGAGCAGCCTGGGTGGCCGCGAGGTCTTCACGCGAGGCGTCGGTGATCGCCTGCACCTTGAGCGGGTCGATTCGGGTCATCAGCGGCTTGAACGCGTTCAGCTGATGGTTGGCCAGCAGCGTGCGGTGGTCATCCCAGCGCAGCGGTGCGACGTTGAGGAAGGCTTCGGCATCGGCGGCCAGCAGCGGCAGCACCGGCTTGAGAAAAATCACCAGCTGGCGGAACAGGTTGATGCCGGCGGCACACACCTGCTGCACGAGGTCCTGCTGGCCTTCCTGCTTGGCCAGCGACCAGGGTGCCTTGTCGGCGATCCAGGCATTGGCACGGTCGGCCAGGGCCATGATCTCGCGCATCGCCCGGGCGAAGTCGCGGTTTTCGTAGGCTTCGGCAATGCTTGGCTCGGCGGCGAGGAAAGCTTCAGTCAGCTCAGGCGCGGCATCGCCGGCCACCAGCACGCCGGCATTGCCCTTGTGGATGAACCCGGCGCAGCGGCTGGCGATATTGACGACCTTGCCGACCAGGTCGGAGTTGACCTTCTGGATGAAGTCGTCCAGGTTCAGGTCGAGGTCGTCGACGCCCTTGCCCAGCTTGGCGGCATAGTAGTAGCGCAGGTATTCCGGCGACAGGTGATCCAGGTAGGTCCGTGCCTTGATGAAGGTGCCGCGCGATTTCGACATCTTCTGGCCGTTGACGGTCAGGTAGCCGTGCACGTTGATGCCGGTGGGCTTGCGGTAGCCGGCCCCCTCGAGCATGGCGGGCCAGAACAGCGCATGGAAGTTGACGATGTCCTTGCCGATGAAGTGATACAGCTCGGCGGTGGAGTCCTTGCCCCAGAAGGCGTCGAAGTCGAGTTCCGGGCGCCGCGCGCAGAGGTTCTTGAAGCTGGCCATGTAGCCGATGGGAGCGTCCAGCCACACGTAGAAAAACTTGCCCGGCTCACCGGGAATCTCGAAGCCGAAGTACGGCGCATCGCGCGAGATGTCCCACTCCTGCAGGCCGGCGTCGAGCCATTCGGCGATCTTGTTGGCCACCGGCTCCTGCAGGGTGCCGCTGCGGGTCCAGCGCTCGAGCATCTGCTGGAAGTCCGGCAGCTTGAAGAAGAAATGCTGGGAGTCCTTGAGCACTGGCGTGGCGCCGGAGATCGCCGATTTCGGGTCTTTGAGGTCCGTGGGCGCATAGGTGGCGCCGCAGTGCTCGCAGTTGTCGCCGTACTGGTCGGCGGTGCCGCACTTGGGGCAGGTGCCCTTGATGAAGCGATCGGCCAGGAACATCTGCTTGTCGGGGTCGAAGTACTGGGTGATCGAGCGCGTGGCAATGTGCCCGGCCTCGCGCAGCTTCAGGTAAATGGCGCTGGACAGCTCGCGGTTTTCTTCGGCGTGGGTGGAGTGGAAATTGTCGAAGTCCACCAGGAAGTCGGCGAAGTCGCCGCTGTGCTCGGCCTGAACCTTGGCGATCAGCTGCTCCGGGGTAATGCCTTCCTTTTCCGCGCGCAGCATGATGGCCGAGCCATGGGCGTCGTCGGCGCACACGTAGATGCACTGGTTGCCACGATGCTTCTGAAAGCGCACCCACATGTCGGTCTGAATGTATTCGACCATGTGGCCGAGGTGGATCGAACCGTTGGCGTAGGGCAGGGCGCTGGTAACAAGGATCTGGCGTGGCTCGGACATTGGGGCTCGGCTACTTGAAGTCAATCGAAGACCGAACACTATAAAGGGTGTAAGGGTATACCGCCAGCATACCCAAAGCCCTTACTATGGCCGCCTGTTTCACTCAAGCATGCAACCGGGAGTAGCCATGAGCGCCGTCAATCGCGCAGCGGTGGAAGCCGTCCTTCGCCAATATACCGACCCCTACCTCGATCAGGATCCGATCAGCGCCGGCTGCGTGCGCAGCATCGAGATCGATGGTGCCCAGGTGCGCGTCAAGCTGCAGCTCGGTTATGCCGCCGGCCTGTTCAAGAATGGCTGGGCGCAGATGCTGCAGCTGGCCATCGAGGGCATGGAAGGCGTCGAGGGCGCCAGGGTCGAGATCGATTGCCTGATCGCGGCGCACAAGGCTCAGGCACAGATCCCCGGCATGGCCAACGTCAAGAACATCGTCGCGGTGGCCTCGGGCAAGGGCGGTGTCGGCAAGTCGACCACTGCCGCCAACCTGGCTCTGGCCCTGGCGCGCGAGGGGGCTCGGGTCGGTATTCTCGACGCCGATATCTATGGCCCGAGCCAAGGCGTGATGTTCGGCATTGCCGAGGGCACGCGGCCCAAGGTCAAGGAGCAGAAATGGTTCGTGCCGATCGAGGCCCACGGCGTCGAGGTCATGTCCATGGCCTTCCTGACCGACGACAACACGCCGATGGTCTGGCGCGGGCCAATGGTGTCCGGGGCCTTGCTGCAGTTGATCACCCAGACCGCCTGGAATGATCTGGACTACCTGGTGATCGACATGCCGCCCGGCACTGGCGATATCCAGCTGACCCTGGCGCAGAAGGTGCCGGTGGCGGGCGCGGTGATCGTCACCACGCCACAGGATCTGGCCCTGCTGGACGCGCGCAAGGGCGTCGAGATGTTCCGCAAGGTCAACATCCCGGTGCTCGGCGTCGTGGAAAACATGGCAGTGCACATCTGTTCCAACTGCGGGCATGCCGAACACTTGTTCGGCGAGGGCGGAGGGGAGAAGCTGGCGGCACAGTATGACGTCGAGCTACTGGCCTCCCTGCCACTGTCGATGCTGATTCGCGAGCAGGCCGACAGCGGCAAGCCGACGGCTATCGCCGAGCCGGAAAGCCAGATCGCCATGGTCTATCAGGAGCTGGCGCGGCATGTCGGCGCGCGGATTGTGTTGCAGGAAGCTGCGGCAGTGGCGATGCCGACCATTACTGTCAGCGAGGATTGAGGGGCCGAGGCGGCCGTGGGAGTGGGCTTTGCCCCTCCCATCAATCCTGGAGGCCTGGGTATTGCGGCCCCCTTCACAAGTCTCAGGCACAAAAAAACCCGCCGGCAAAGGCGGGTTTTTTCAGAAGCTGTTAGCTCAAATCAAACGACTTGAACTTCTTCAGCTTGCATGCCTTTCTGACCGCGGGTAGCGATGAAAGAGACCTGCTGGCCTTCTTTCAGGCTTTTGAAGCCGTCAGCCTGGATGGCTTTGAAGTGTACGAACAGGTCGTCACCGGATTGTGGGGTGATGAAGCCGAAGCCTTTTTCATCGTTGAACCACTTGACGGTACCGGTTTGGCGATTGGACATGGTGTATCTCCTTGGACAAAGTTAACTGCGGTTCAGGAAACGCCCTGGCCGAGACTGAGTGCAAAGAGCAGGAAAATTCATGAAGATGTTGGACATCGGGTAGAGATTCTCAGTGACACAAGCAACACAGTGACGCCACCTTAAACCTTTTTCATAGAGGTGCCAATGGGTCTTTTGTCGGCTTTGCAAGAATTGTTGACCGAAGGTATCAGGCGCCTCAGTCCGTCGCTCGCTGCCGGGCATTTTGCGCCAGCCTTTGAACAGCAGGCTGCGGGCCGGTAAGATGCCGGGCAGATTCAATCACCTCGTTATTCAGGACACCCCGCCATGAGCATCAAATCGGACAAGTGGATTCGCCGCATGGCGCAAGAGCACGGCATGATCGAACCTTTCGTCGAGCGCCAGGTGCGTGGCGAGGGCGCCGACCGGGTCATCTCCTTCGGTGTGTCCAGCTATGGCTACGACGTGCGTTGCGCCGACGAATTCAAGGTGTTCACCAACATCAATTCGGCCACCGTCGACCCGAAAAATTTCGATGAGAAGAGCTTCGTCGACATCAAGAGTGACGTCTGCATCATCCCGCCCAACTCGTTTGCCCTGGCCCGTACCGTCGAATACTTCCGCATTCCGCGCAACGTGCTGACCATCTGCCTGGGCAAGAGCACCTATGCGCGCTGCGGCATCATCGTCAACGTCACGCCGCTGGAACCGGAATGGGAAGGTCACGTGACCCTGGAGTTCTCCAATACCACCACCTTGCCGGCGAAAATCTACGCCAACGAAGGCGTGGCACAGATGCTGTTCCTCGAATCCGACGAAGAGTGCGAGGTGTCGTACAAGGACCGGGGCGGCAAGTACCAGGGCCAGCGCGGCGTGACTTTGCCCCGTACCTGACCGCCCTTTGCCGGGCAAATGACGAAGCCGTCATGCACACGGCGGGAATTTAACCGGCCTCTGGCACTCTACCGAGTGAACTGTTCCGAATCGCGTCACGCGGTTCGGACAAAGCTCTGGAGTGATCATGAAAAGCAATCCGTCTATCACGGCCCAGCACGCGGCCAGGTTCGAGCACAACCAGGTGGGCATGCTCGCCTGGGCATTGATGGCCCACCCGTTCCCCAACATGGTGGGCGGCGTCCCTGGACAGCCCGGCCCCGACAGCCCCAACGAGCAGCCCAGCGAGCCCGGTGAACCGACGCTGCCCGATCAGCCGCCACCCGCGCCGGTAGCCTGACCTCCCCATTTGCCGATTTGCAGCGGCAGGCCTTGGCGGTAATCTCTGCGTTTCGCAGATCACTCCGACATAGGCCTGTCATGCTCGTCAATCTTCTACCCGGGCCAATTGCCCGCCTGCTGCTGGTCCTTTGCGCTTTCGCTCTTGCCCAGCCGGCGTTTGCCGACTCCGCACCCGTCAGCCAGCTGGATCGGATCGTCACCCAGGGCGTGTTGCGCGTGGGCACCACGGGCGACTACAAACCATTCAGCTATCGACAAAGTTCCGATGCCAGCTTCATCGGCCTGGATATCGAATTGGCGCAGGGCCTGGCCCAAAGCCTGGGCGTCAAGCTCCAGCTGGTGCCGACAACCTGGTCAAACCTGATGAGCGATCTGGACGCCGACAGATTCGACCTCGCCTTGAGCGGTATATCGGTGACCATGGAGCGCCAGCGCAGTGCGTTCTTCTCCGCGCCGTACCAACGCGATGGCAAGACGCCGATTGCCTTGTGCATCAACGTCGGCAAGTATCAAACCCTGGATCAGATCGATCAACCCGGCGTGCGGGCTATCGTCAACCCCGGCGGTACCAACGAAAAATTCGCCCGTGCGCACCTCAGGCAGGCGCAGATCGAGGTCTACCCGGACAACGTCACCATCTTCGAGCAGATCGTCCAGGGCAGAGCCGACCTGATGCTTACCGATGCCGTCGAGACTCTGCTGCAGCAGCGCTTGCATCCTGAGCTCTGTGCGGTGCACCCGGATCAGCCCTTTGATTTTTCCGAAAAGGCTGCACTGCTGCCCCGCGACATTGTGCTCAAGCAGTATGTCGATCAATGGTTGCATCAGGACATTGCCAGCGGTCTCTTCACTCAGCGTTTTCAGCGCTGGCTCGACTACCCTTGGCCGACCGCGCGGCAGTGACCGGCCATACGCGCTCGTCGCCCACCACGTAGATCCGCTCGCCAAGGCTGCCATCAACCTGATAGCCGCCGGTAAAGGCGCCAAAGGCCGGGAGCAGGCTGACCCGTTCGCCCAGGTGAAAGCAGGGTAGACGCAGGCGCTGGCGGCCGCGCCCGTAAAGGTGGAACACCGGGTGCACGTGGCCAGCCAGCACATGGGCTGTAGGGTGAGGGTCAGGTTCGTGTTGCAGGGCCAAGGGTCCGAGCAGCAGCGGTTCGGCGACCACCTCGAAGGCCAATTGCTCGGGCGGATCGCCAGCATTGCGGTCATGGTTGCCGCGGATCAGCGTGATGCGCAGTGCCGGGTAACGCTCGCGCCAGGCCTGCAAGGCGGCCAGGGTGGTCGGCGCATGGGAGCCGGGGGCGTGCAGGAAGTCGCCAAGAAAGATCAGCCACTCGGTTTCGTAGCCGCTGAGCATGCGGTCTAGCGCCAGCAGGTTGCTCGCGGTGGTGCCATGGGGCACCGGCTGGCCGAGCTTGCGGTAGGCTGCGGCCTTGCCGAAATGCGCGTCGGCCACCAGCAGGGCCTTGTGCTCGGGCCAGTAGATGGCCTTGTCTGCCAGCAGCCACAGTTCGATACCTTGCACATACACCACATGATAGGCGTTCATGGCGCAGGCTCCGGCCCGGCGGCCTGTTCCAGATCGCCCACCATGCGGGCGATGCGATCAGCCAGTTTCTCGGAACTCAGGCTTTCCCGAAAGCGTTCGACCAACAGCGGGAAAGCCAGTGGCGAAGGGCGCTTGAGCGCATGCAGGTCAAGGCGGCGCTCGCCCATGCGCTGCAGGACCTGCTGCAGGCGCTCGACGTCGAGCTCCTGGCGCAGCACCTCTTCCTGGGCCTGGGTCAGCAGCAGATTGCCGGCGTCGTACTGCTTGAACACATTGAAGAACAGCCCACTGGAGGCCTGCACCTGGCGGGTGCTCTTCTGCGCACCGGGATAGCCGCCGAACACCAGCCCGGAGATGCGCGCAATCTCGCGAAAGCGCCGCAGGGCAAGCTCGCCGGCGTTGAGGGAGGCGAGCACATCGGCCAGCAGGTTATCGGGGCTGAGCAGCGATTGCGCCAACGCCGCCGGCCAATCCACGGCGGTAGCGCTGAGCAGCTCGAAGCCGTAGTCGTTGACCGCAATGGAAAACGTCAGCGGTGCACGCTGGCTCATTCGTGAGGCCAGCAGGCTGGCCAGCCCCAGGTGCACCTGGCGACCGCCGAAGGGGTAGAGAAACAGGTGCCAGCCCTCGCGGGACTTGAGGGTTTCAGCCAGCAGGGTGGTTTCGGTGGGCAGCGCTGACCATTGCTGCTGCACCAGCAGCAGCGGCTTGACCGCCTGCATCGGCGCGCTCGCATAGACACCCCGGGCGGCAGCGCCGAGTTGCTCGACCAGAGCATCGGCCAGCTCGCTGGACAGCGGCATGCGCCCACCATTCCAGCGCGGCACCGCAGCTTTTTTTGCGGTGCTGCGTTTGACGTAGGCGGTCATGTTTTCCACGCGCACCAACTCCAGCTGGCGCCCGGCGAACAGAAAGCCATCGCCGGGGCGCAGGCGCGCAATGAAGCCTTCCTCGACGCTGCCCAGGGTGCGACCGCCGCCGCCCTTGCTCCAGAATTTGAGCTGCAGGCTGGCGTCGCTGACGATAGTGCCAATGCTCATGCGGTGGCGCCGGGCGATGCGCGCATCCGGCACCCGCCACACGCCGTGTTCGTCCGGCTCGACCCGTCTGTAATCCGGGTAGGCGGTCAGCGATTCGCCGCCGTAGCGGACGAAGGCCAGGGCCCAGCGCCACTCGTCCTCGGTGAGGTCGTGGTAGGCCCAGGCGCTGCGCACCTCGGCGAGCAGCTGCTTTGGCTCGAACCCGCCCCCCAGGGCCATGCTGACCAGATGCTGCACCAGCACGTCGAGGGGCTTGTGCGGTGACTCGCGCGGTTCGATGCGGCGCTGCGCGACGGCGTCGTGGGCGGCGGCGGCCTCTACCAGTTCCAGGCTGTGGGTGGGCACCAAGGTCACCCGCGAGGCCCGACCCGGTGCATGGCCCGAGCGCCCCGCACGCTGCATCAGGCGCGCGACGCCTTTGGCTGAGCCGATCTGCAGCACCCGCTCGACGGGTAGAAAATCCACCCCCAGGTCCAGGCTCGAGGTGCAGACCACGGCCTTGAGCTGGCCTTGCTTGAGCGCCAGTTCGACCCAGTCGCGCACCTCCCGCGACAGCGAGCTGTGATGCAGGGCGATGATCCCGGCCCAGTCGTGGCGCGCCTCGAGAATCGCCTGGTACCAGATTTCCGCCTGCGAACGGGTATTGGTGAACACCAGGCAGCTGGCGCTGGTGTCGATCTGCTCGATGACTTGCTTGAGCATGCGCAGGCCCATGTGCCCGGCCCAGGGAAAGCGGTCGATGGACTCGGGCAGCAGGGTGTCGACCTCAATGGTCTTGGCCTGGGCCCCTTGCACCGTGACGCCCTGGCCCTGGCCCAGCAGCACGTCCTGGGCGTGGGCCTGGTTGCCCAGCGTCGCTGAGATGCCCCAGACCATGAGTTGCGGTTGCCAACGGCGCAGCCGCGCCAGGGCCAGTTGCAGCTGCACGCCGCGCTTGTTGCCGATCAGCTCGTGCCACTCGTCCACCACGACCATGCGCAGGCTGGCCAACTCGCTCGCGGCGTTTTCCCGGGCCAGCAGCAGGGTCAGGCTTTCCGGGGTGGTCACCAGGGTGGTGGGCAGGCGCCGGCTCTGCCGGGCGCGTTCGGCAGAGCCGGTGTCGCCGGTGCGCAGGCCCAGGCTCCAGTCGACCTGCAGCTCGTCGATGGGCGCCTGTAGAGCGCGCAGGGTGTCGGCGGCCAGGGCGCGCATCGGCGTGATCCACAACACGGTGATCGGCGGCTTGGCCGGTTTGCGCTTGCCCGTGGTCGGTGGCGCGGCGCCCGGCTTGGCCAGTTTCAGCAAGGCGGCGAACCAGACGGCGTAAGTCTTGCCAGCGCCGGTGCTGGCATGGAGCATGCCCGACTCGCCGCGCTTGACCGCTGCCCAGACTTCTTTCTGAAAGGCGAAGGGCTTCCAGCCGCGAGCGGCGAACCAGGGTTTGGCGATGTCAGGCGGGGAGGGCATGCGTGAGGAAGGTTTCCCGAGGTGGTCTTTCACAGACCGTGGGCCTCGGGTAGTAATTCAATGTTCGAGACGGCCTAAGGGAGGCCGTCTGCAACGCTCACTTCAGGTTGCCGCTGAGGAACTGACGCAGCCGCTCACTCTTGCAGTTGCCCAGCACGTCGGCCGGGGCGCCTTCTTCTTCCACCAGGCCCTGGTGCAGGAAGATCACCTGGCTGCTGACCTGGCGGGCGAAGCTCATTTCGTGGGTGACCATGATCATGGTGCGGCCTTCCTCGGCCAGGCCCTGGATCACTTTCAGCACTTCGCCCACCAGCTCCGGGTCCAGGGCCGAGGTCGGTTCGTCGAACAGCATCACCTCAGGCTCCATGGCCAGCGCGCGGGCGATAGCCACGCGCTGCTGCTGGCCGCCGGAAAGAAAAGCCGGGTACTGCTCGGCGACCCGCGCCGGCAGCCCGACCTTGTCCAGGTAGCGGCGCGCGCGGTCCTCGGCTTCCTGCTTGCCGATGCCCAGCACCCGGCGCGGGGCCATGGTGATGTTCTCCAGCACGGTCATGTGGCTCCACAGGTTGAAATGCTGGAACACCATGGCCAGGCGGGTGCGGATGCGCTGCAGTTCGTCGGCGTCGGCCACGCGCATGCCGCCGGCGTCCTGCACCATGCGGACCTGCTTGCCGTCCAGGCTCATGGCGCCGTCGTTGGGTTGTTCGAGGAAATTGATGCAGCGCAGGAAGGTACTCTTGCCCGAGCCGCTGGCGCCGATCAGGCTGATCACGTCGCCGGTTTTCGCCTTGAGCGAGACGCCTTTGAGCACCTGGTTGTCGCCATAGCTCTTGTGCAGGCCGTCGATGGTCAGTTTGTACATGGGGCGAAGGTCCTCAAGGCGAAAGTAGGTAACCGCTGCGGTAGGCTTCACGGCCGGCCACATGGGCGATGACCATGCCGGCGGTGGCCATGCGCCGCAACGAGCGGGCGTAAAGCAGGCCCGCGAACTGGTTGAACACCGGCGTGACCTGGCAGGTCACCGGGTCGATGATTTCGGCGATCAGCTGATGGGCTTCCAGGTATTCGCCCGGCAGCGCGCAGAACACCAGCAGCCCACCCACGGCGGTGGCCACCGGTTCCACGGCGGCCAGCGGTGTGGCCGGGTACAGCGCCTGCGGCAATGGCTCGGCATCGCCGGCAATGGCGCCGTACTGCACCAGATAGTTGAGAATTGCCAACGAATCGCGAGTGGCCAGCGCGTGGTTGACATCGCCTTGGCCGCGCAGCTCGAGGGTCACCGAGAAACTGCCCATGGGGATGGCGAAGCGCTCGCCCAGGCGCTGCTGCAGGTGCCACCAGACCAGGGTGAAGCACTCGTCGAACGACTGCCCGCCCGAGTCGGTCGCCAGCAGGCTGGCCTGGCAGCCCAGGTAGCGCGACAGCGGCTCGACCTTGGGCCAGGCCTCGGGGGTGGTGTACAGGTGCTCCACGGCCTCGAAGTCGCAGTGCAGGTCGAGCACCATGTCGGCATCGCAGGCCAGGCGCTGCAGGACCAGGCGCTGGGATTGCAGCTGAGTTGCCGGCACCTGGCGGGCCAGCGCCGCGCCAAGGCTCTGGCGGATGATCTGCACGTTGGCAGTGGCATCCTGGCCCAGCAGTGGCTCGACTTCGGTGGCCACCTCGTCGCTCAGGTCGACGAACAGACGGTTGAAGTTCTGCCCGCTTTCCAGCTCGTAGCGGCCCAGTGGCGTGTCCATCAGCACCTGTTCGAGGCCTGCCGGATTGGCGATCGGGACCACGACGATTTCGCTGTTGAGCTTGCCGGCCGCTTCCAGCTCGCCGAGCCGTTGGCGCAGGTGGTAGGCCACCAGCATGCCCGGCAGTTCGTCGGCGTGCAGCGAGGCCTGGATGTAGACCTTGCCGCCAGCGTTCTGCGGGCCGTAGTGAAAGCTGTGGATCTGCCGCGCGGTGCCGGGCACCGGTGCCAGCAGATCATGAATGCGATGGTCCATGCTTGCCTCAGTGCGCCGGGCCGAGGAACGCCAGCCAGCGGCGTTCGGCCAGACGGAACAGGCCAACCAGGGTGAAGGTGATGGTCAGGTAGATCAGTGCGGCGATCCCGAACGACTGGAAGGTCAGGAAGGTCGCCGAGTTGGCGTCCCGCGCCACCTTGAGGATGTCCGGCACGGTGGCGGTGAAGGCTACGGTGGTGGAGTGCAGCATCAGGATCACTTCGTTGCTGTAGAACGGCAGCGAACGGCGCAGCGCCGACGGCATGATCACGTAGGCGTACAGCTTCCAGCCGCGCAAGCCGTAGGCCTTGGCCGCTTCGACTTCGCCGTGGTTCATGCTGCGGATCGCCCCGGCGAAGATCTCCGTGGTGTAGGCGCAGGTGTTCAGGGCAAAGGCCAGGATGGTGCAGTTCATGGCGTCGCGGAAGAACGCATTGAGCAGCGGCTGTTCACGCACGGCGGCGATGCTGTAGATGCCGGTGTAGCAGATCAGCAGCTGGATATACAGCGGCGTGCCGCGGAACAGGTAGGTGTAGAACTGCACGGGCCAACGCACGTAGGCACGTGGCGAAACGCGGGCGATGGACAGCGGGATGGACACCAAAAAACCGAACAGCAGCGCCGCGCTCAGCAGCCACAGGGTCATGGCCAGGCCGGTGATGTGCTGGCCGTCGGAATAAAGGAATGGGCGCCAGTATTCCTGCAAGAGTTCGATCATCGTACGGCCTCCCGGGTGCCGGCACTGTAACGGCGTTCAAGTCTGCGCAGCACGAAGTTCGAGGCGCTGGTAATCAACAGGTAGATCACGGCCGCAAGGACCAGGAAGTAAAACAGCTGATAGGTGCTCTTGCCGGCATCCTGGGCAGCCTTGACCAGGTCGGCCAGGCCGATGATCGATACCAGCGCGGTGGCCTTGAGCATGACCATCCAGTTGTTGCCGATGCCCGGCAGGGCGTAGCGCATCATTTGCGGGAAGATCACGAAGCGAAAGCGCTGTTTGCGGCTCAGGCCATAGGCGGTGGCGGCTTCCAGTTGCCCGCGCGGCACGGCGAGAATCGCCCCGCGAAAGGTCTCGGTAAAATAGGCGCCGTAGATGAAGCCCAGGGTGATGACCCCGGCGGCGAACGGGTCGATCTCGATGTAATCCCAGTCCAGCGCATCGGTCAGGCTGGTCAGCCCGGTCTGCAGGCTGTAGAAGATCAGCAGCATCAGCACCAGGTCGGGAACGCCGCGAATCAGGGTGGTGTACAGCTGCGCCGGCACGCGCAGCAGCGCGACGCTCGACAATTTCGAACTGGCGCCGAGCAGGCCGAGCACAACGCTCACCAACAGCGACAGGATGGATAATTTGAGAGTCATCCAGGTGCCTTGCAGCAGCAACGGGCCGAAGCCCTTCAAGCTGAACGCGGCGAGCCCCAGGTGCTGCAAAAGGTCATCGAACATGAATCAGGCCTTTGCCGGTCGAAAAAACGCCCACGCTCTTGCGAGCCGTGGGCGTTGTCACAAGATATTACTTGCCGCTGTACAGGTTCAGATCACCGAAGTGCTTCTTCTGGATGGTGTCGTAGGTGCCATCGGCGTGTAACGCTTTGATACCCTTGTCCAGCAGTGCTTTCAGCTCCTTGTTACCTTTGGCTATACCAACGGCGGTCTTGGCTGGCAGCAGTGGGTCGTCGATCGGCTTGCTGACTTCGTAGTCGGCGCCGGCTGGCGATTTCAGGAAGCCCAGTTCGGCTTGCAGCATGTCCTGCACGGAGGCGTCGAGACGGCCGGAGGTCAGGTCGGCGTAGACCTGGTCCTGGTTGGCGTAGGCCTTGGTGGTCACCCCGGCCTTGTCCAGTACGGCCTTGGCGTAGGCTTCCTGGATGGTGCCCTGCTCGTAGCCGACGGTCTTGCCCTTGAGCGAAGCAACGTCGGCGCTGATGCCCGAGCCCTTCTTGTAGACCAGCGAGGTCGGGCCGGAGAACAGTTCGGCGGAGAAGTCGATGACCTTCTCGCGAGCTTCGGTCACGGTCATCGACGAGATCACGCCGTCGAACTTGTTGGCTTTGAGGCCAGGAATCATGCCGTCGAAATCGCTTTCGACCCATTTGCACTTGACCTTCAGCTCGGCGCAGATGGCGTTGCCCAGGTCGATGTCGAAGCCTACCAGGCTACCGTCGGCGGCTTTCGATTCGAAGGGCGCGTAGGACGGATCGACCCCAAAACGCAATTCCTTGTAGTCCTTGGCCATGGCGCCTGCGGCGGAGAAAGCCAGGGCCAGCGCAGAAAGGGTCAGCAATGCTTTTTTCATTGTGCAGTCCTTAAAACCATTTAGATGCGTGCGGGGCACGCGACGCTCGTTACCGGCAAATGCCAGACTCGATTCCGACAGCAATTTTCGCACCATAGTCCACAAACGATCGTTTTAATGGAATGCGGCAGGCGAGGGCTGCTGGCGCTCATGCCCATAATCGGTCACACCCTGGAGCGCGACCCACAATGGTGCGTCAGCTCAGCAAATCCTGCAAGGTGGCGAGACTGTCGGCTTCGTCGACGGGTTTGTCCAGTCGCCAGCGCAACATGCGCGGAAAACGTACGGCAATGCCGCTTTTATGACGTTTTGACAGGGCAATCCCCTCGAAACCCAGCTCGAAGACCAGGGTCGGGGTGACGCTGCGCACCGGGCCGAACTTCTCCACGGTGGTCTTGCGCACGATGGCGTCGACCTTGCGCATTTCTTCGTCGGTCAGCCCCGAGTAGGCCTTGGCGAAAGGCACCAGGGTGCGCTCAGGGCTGCCCGGCGGGTTGTCCCAGACCGCGAAGGTGTAGTCGGTGTAGAGGCTGGCGCGGCGGCCGTGGCCGGCCTGGGCATAGATGAGTACGGCGTCGACGCTGAACGGGTCGACCTTCCACTTCCACCAGACGCCCATGTCCTTGGTGCGGCCCACGCCATACAGCGAGTCGCGGGCCTTGAGCATCATGCCCTCGACGCCCAGGCTGCGCGATGCCTCGCGCTGGCGGGCGAGGTCGGCCCAGGAGTCCCCGCTGAGCAACGGCGACAACTGCAGGCCGGGGTCGGCGGCCTGCGCCACGACTTGCTCCAGTTGCGCGCGGCGCTCCTGCTGCGGGCGGCTGCGCCAATCATGGTCCTGCCATTCGAGCAGGTCGTAGGCCAGTACCGCGACCGGTACTTCCTCGAGAATCTTCTTGCCCAGGGTCTTGCGGCCGATGCGTTGCTGCAGCAGCGCGAATGGCTGCACCGAAGGCGCGCGGCCGACTTCGCTGGCCTTCCAGACCACGATCTCGCCGTCGATCACCGTGCCGTCAGGGAGTGCTTCGGTCAGCGAATGCAACTCGGGAAAGCGGTCGCTCACCAGCTCCTCGCCGCGCGACCAGATCCACAGACGGCCGTCGCGCTTGACCAGTTGCGCGCGGATGCCGTCCCACTTCCACTCTACCTGCCACGCGTCGCTGGGGCCTATCAAGGCCTCGAATTGCTCCACCGGCTGTTGCAGCGAATGGGCCAGGAAAAACGGGTAGGGCTGGCCGCCGCGTTGAGCATGTTCGTCGGCGGACTCGGCGGCGATCAGCTTGAGGTAGCGTTCGGCAGTGGGCCGATGCGACAGGTCGGTGTAGCCGACCAGCCGTTGCGCCACGCGCTTGCTGTCAAGCTCGGCCATCTGCGCCAGGGCCCGGGTCACCAGCAGCTTTGACACGCCGACGCGAAAGCTGCCGGTGATGAGCTTGAGGCAGACCATCAGGCTCTGCTGATCGAGCTGCGCCCACAGCGGCGGCAGGCGTTCGGTCAACTCCTCGGGTGGCAGGCCGCGCAAGGGCAACAGCCGTTCCTCGAGCCAGAAGGCCAGGCCGGCATCGGAGCTGTGGGGGTTTTCCGGCAGCAGCAGGGAGAAAGTCTCGGCCATGTCGCCGACCGCCTGGTAGCTCTCCTCGAACAGCCATTCGGGCAGGCCGGACATACGCACCGCCAGCTCGCGCAACAGCCGCGACGGCACCAGTTGGCGCGGCCGACCGCCGGCCAGAAAGTACACCGCCCAGGCCGCGTCGGCCGGCGCCGCCTGGCTGAAGTAGTCCTGCAGGGCCGCCAGCTTGGCGTTGCTGGAGGTGGTGGCGTCGAGGCGCGCGTAGAGCTCGGCGAAGGCTTTCATGGGGCCGGCTCCTCGCTGACAGCGGCGTCTTCCTCGTCGCCGTATTCGGTGCTGAAGCCGGCGGCGTCGAGGCCCATTTCCCGCAGATAACGCACCAGGATGGCCACCGAACCGTGGGTCACCATGACCCGCTCGGCGCCGGTCGCTTCGATGGCCCAGAGCAGCCCGGGCCAGTCCGCGTGGTCGGAGAGGATGAAACCGCGGTCCACGCCGCGCCGCCGGCGGCTGCCGCGCAGGCGCATCCAGCCGCTGGCGAAGGCGTCGCTGAACTCGCCGAAGCGGCGCATCCAGGTACTGCCGCCGGCCGAGGGTGGCGCCAGGATGAGGGCCGAGCGCAGCGCCGGATCGGTCTTCTTGAAATCACCGGCGTATTGGGTTTCGGGAATATGGATACCGGCTTCGCGGTACACCCGGTTCAGCGGCTCGACCGCGCCGTGCACCAGGATGGGGCCGATACTGGCGTCGATACCGTGCAGGATCCGCTGCGCCTTGCCGAACGAATAGGCGAACAGCACGCTGGCCTTGCCGGCGGCGGCGTTGGCGCGCCACCACTGGTTGATCTCCTCGAAGATCTGCGCCTGTGGCTGCCAGCGGTAGATCGGCAGGCCGAAGGTCGATTCGGTGATGAAGGTGTGGCAGCGCACCGGCTCGAACGGCGCGCAGGTGCCATCGGGCTCGACCTTGTAGTCGCCCGAGGCGACCCAGACTTCGCCTTCGTATTCCAGGCGCACCTGGGCCGAGCCGAGTACGTGGCCGGCCGGATGGAAACTCAGGGTCACGCCGTGGTGCTTGAGGCGTTCGCCATAGGCCAGGGTCTGCAGGTTGATGTCCTGGCCCAGCCGCGAGCGCAGGATGCCCTCGCCGGGCGCCGCCGCCAGATAGTGCTGGTTGCCGGTGCGGGCGTGGTCGCCATGGGCATGGGTGATGACCGAACGCTCCACCGGGCGCCACGGGTCGATGTAGAAATCGCCGGCGGTGCAGTACAGGCCTTCGGGGCGGGCGACGACAAGGTCCATGGCTCAACCTGGATGGGGGACTTGTCGGTTTTGAGGGAGCAGGGCAGCAATTCGTTCATTGCCGCTGCGGGCCTGCGCAGCTCGGAGGCAAAAACTCCGAGCTTTTTACAGCCAGGGCCGATTACTTGGCCGGCACCAGCGTCAGCCGCTTCACCCCGTAGGCCCGCTCGTAGTTCTGCAACTGCAGCGGAATCGGCACGTACTGCGCCTTCAGCCATGGATCGATGCCGTCGGCATGGTTGGGGCTGGCCGGGTTGCCGGACTGGCCGCCGGCGTTCTGCACCATCATTGGTTCGTTCTGCGCGAAGTCGACGATCATGCGCAGCGAAGAGGCGCTGTTCACCGTGAAGTCGCTGCCCCAGGCATAGCCGGCGCCATTGAGCGTGCTCTGGTCACCACCGGCCTCGATCGCCGGGCGCAGGGGCTTGCCGTCCAGCGCCAGCCAGTTGTAGGTGTGCAGGCGGCCCCATTGCCAGGCCTTGTGGTCGGCGCCCAGTTGCGCGTCGCCGGCGGTCATGGCGGCGGCCAGGCTGCGGGCCAGGATGGCCGGCTTGTCTTCCTTCTGCGCGGTGCCCACGTCATCCCAGAACGGGCTGTCCTCGCGGCCCAGCAGGTGGTCCGCCTGGGCCGACCAGGACAGTCCGGCGTTGGCGACGAAGGCCTTCCAGCTCGGGCTGTCTTGCGGCCCCAGCTCGTCGAGGAAGATCTGCCGGGCGCTCTGCTGCAGGAACAGCTCGTACACCGCCGCATCGGCGGAGGTCGGCGTCAGGCGTCCATCGAAGGCCAGCAAGCGGCTGTAGGCTTCGCGCGCCTTGGCCCGGTCGGCCTCGGGCAGGCGTTCGATCGCCTGCTTGAGCGGCTGCGCCATTCCGGGTGCTTCGAACATCTTCTTCAGCTTGGCGGCAAACAGGGTGGTCTGGTCGTACTGCATGGCAATGCTGCTGCGGCTGTCCTGCTTGCTCGCCGAGGCCAGCTGCGCCAGGCGTTCGGCCCGCTCCGGTGCGGCCCAGGAGTTGGACAGCTGCATGCCATAGCCATGGGGCACGGTGCGCTGGTTGGCGGTGCCGACCCAGCCCTGAGTCGGGTTCTGGTCGTAGGGGAACAGCATCGGGTCGGCGTAGCCGTCCCAGTCGTACTGGTTCTCCCAGCCTGGCGAAGGCACCAGGCCAAGGCCGTCGCGGCGGTTGGGGTAGCGGCCGGTGACCTGCCAGCCGACGTTGCCGGCATCGGCGAAGACGATGTTGGCAGCCAGCGCATGCACCTCGCGGCTGGCATCCGAGGCCTGCTCCATGGATTGCGCACGGGACAGGTCGAACAGCGCGTCGAGGCTCTTGTCGTCCTTGCCATCGGGCAGTTGCAAGGCCAGGGCGTAGCCGGTCTGACCGGCGCGCACGCCATTGACGGCGAGGTCGAGCAGCGGGCCGTGGCGGGTTTCGTAGACGATCTCGCGCACCGGCCGCTGGCCCTTGATGAAATAGGTCTCATTGTGTGCGGCCAGCGGCTGCCATTGGCCATTGACCTGATACATCAGGCGGTTGCCTTCGCTCTTGAGCTTTTCCAGGTAGAGATCCTGGTTGTCACCGCGCACGGCGCTCAGGCTCCAGGCCAGCTTGCCGTTGAAACCGCTCAGCACCCCCGGGATGCCGGCCAGCGACAGGCCGGCCACCTGATATTTCGGTGCACGTATCTGCAGCGTGTTCCAAAGCCCTGGCAGGCGCGTCGGCAGTTGCATGTCGGCGGCCAGCAGGCTTTGGCCGGCGCGCGCCTGCTGCGGGGCGATGGCCCAGTTGCTGGCGTTGCCGCTGCCGGTCAGGCTCAGCGCGCTCAGTTGTGCCGAGGTGTCGTCCAGCTTGCTCAAGCCAGGGAGCTGGCTGGCCAGGCTGATGCCTTTGAGCTTGTCGGCTTCGCCTTGCGGCAGAGGTTCATCGGGGTAGGTCGGCAGCAGCCAGGCGAGCTTGTCGGCCCCGACCTTCTGCGCCAGCACCAGCGCCGAAATTTCTTCGCGCAGGTTCACCGAGAGGTTGAAGCTGAGCAGGCTGAACACCAGTGCCGAGTCTTCGGGTTTCCAGTACTCGGGGCGGTAGCCGCTGTCGGCGAGGTCCTTGGGCAAGTTGTCGCGGTAGCGGAACAGGTAGGCGTTGACCCCGCGTGCGTACACCTCGAAGAACCGCTTGAGGCGCGGCGAAGAGGCTTCATAGAGCTGGTCGGCGCTGCGCTTGAGGTTGATCGAGCGCATCAGGCGGTCGACGTCCAGTGCGTCCGGGCCGAGCATTTCCGCGAGCCGGCCTTGGGCCAGCAGGCGCATGCGGACCATTTGTTCGATGCGATCGCTGGCGTTGACATAACCCTGGGCAAACAGCGCGTCGTGAAAGGTGCTGCTCTCGATCAGCGGCATGCCCAGGCTGTTGCGCCGCACCGAGACGTTCTGCGCCAGGCCCTTGAGCGGTTGCACGCCAGTAGTAGGCGGCAGGCTGTCGGCGTCGCGACCGTCGGTCTGGCAGCCGGCCAGGCCCAACAGGGCGACCAGGGCGGCGGCTCGACGAAGACGAGGGGCGGTAGGGTTGGGGGCTGGCGAGGCCATGGCGAAGCTCCTGCGGGGGGTGGTGGCGCAAAGGCGCTACGTTAGTGAGCCCGCAGGAGCGATGCAAGGCGTTGCCGGGTGTTTATTTCATCAAGTCCCACTCAAGGGCGATAGGCACCGCAGGCGGCCGAAGGTGGCCCTGTTGGACACTTCGACGCGCATTCCTCGATCAGGCCCCATGGCACTTCTTGAATTTCTTCTCGCTGCCGCACGGGCAGGGATCGTTGCGGCCGACGTCCTTGAGGGTGTTGCGCACGGGCTCCTGGGGCGCGTGGTTGCAATGCGGCCCATGCACGTGACCGTGATCATGGCTATGGTCATGGGTGTGCGCCGAATGGTCGTGGTCGTGGTTGCAATCAGGGCCATGGACGTGGGGTTGCTGGGTCATCGATGTTTCTCCGGAATGAAATTGCCGGGAATTATCTCACCAACTCGCGCCAATTGCAGGGTATGGCCGAACAACATTCCGGTTTCCAGTTCACCTTCCAGCCGATAGGGCACAGGCTGGTCGGGATGGCGCATGAGTTTGACCAGCCCGCGCAGGTGTTCCCACAGGTTGGTGCGCACCGGTATTTCGAAATAGCCGCTGTGGTTGGCCGCCAGGGTAAACCACTGTTCGCTGTAGCCGTCGGCCAGCAACAGGTCGCCCAGGTACACTCGATACGTCAGGCTGCGTACCGCCAGGCTGGAGTCATTGGGATTGTCGATGCGAAAGTGCAGCACGATGTGCTGCTCCAGCAGACGCGCCTTGACCACTTCCACCTTGACCAGCTGCAGGTCCGGGTCCTGGTAGTTGCCGGTCAACCAGGTAGAGCAGCCGCAGAGCTGCAGCAGGGCGAGCAGGCAGAGCGCGCTGACGAAGTGCTGGCGTGACATCATTTTCACGACTCCCGGGGCCTGCGTATTGGGCAAACATTTAACCTGCGCCATACTGCCACGATAGCTCGCCCATGAGGCGCCGACGAGCAGGAGCAGGTGATGAGTCTTTTCGAGATCGTTTTCAGCGGTGAAACCGTGCCCGGGGTCCCCGTAGAGCAGGTACGCAGCAATCTGGCGCGGTTGTTCCAGGCCGACGAGCATCGCGTGGCCCTGTTGTTCTCCGGGCGCCGCCTGGTGCTCAAGAACAATCTGGACGACGCCGCTGCGGAAAAATACCGCGCCACCCTGGAGCGCGCCGGAGCCCGGGCGCTGGTGGTGGCCATGGCCGCAGAAATCGAAGAGATCGAAATGACCGCGCCACCGCCACCACCTGCGGCACTGCCGCGGGCCCAGGTGACCCCGCGCGACGTTTACATGGCGGCGTTCGTGGCCGTCGATGCGCCGGACTTTCCCATGGCGGCGGTCGGCGCCGACCTGCAGGAAGCCAAGCCCGTGGCCCGCGCGCCGCAGCTGGACCTCGGCCAGTTCAGCGTCGCCCCGGCCGGTGCGGACATGGGCCAGGTCAAGGCACCGCCGGCGCCGGCCGCGCCGGACACCTCGCACCTGAAGATCATCCAGTAGCGCATCTCAATAGGCGGGTGGCTGGATCGTCAGGTAGCTGGCGCAGCATTTCTTGAATTTCTGCGTGCTGCCGCAGGGGCAGTTGTCATTTCGGCCAGCCCTGAGCGGCACGCTGGGGTCGATGAAGTACCAGCGGCCCTGATGCTGGACGAAGGATGAGCGCTCGCGATGGCAGTGCTCTCCCGCCTGGTCGTGCCAGCGCGCGCTGAACGTGACGAAGGCATGCTCGGGCTGGCCGCCGAACACCTCGGCGCCTTCCACCTCCAACCCCAGCCAGGTGCTCTGGGCACTCCACTGGGCGATGGCGTCGCGATCCAGCCCGGCCTGTTGCGCCGCCAGGGTGGTGGCCACCAGATAATCGATATGACCCAGCACATAGGCGCTGTAACGCGAGCGCATCAGGGTGCGCGCGTCAGGCGCCGGGTGCCCGGCGTGGTAATGCCCGCAACAGGCGTCCAGCAGGTTGCCGCTGCCGCAGGGACAAATCGAGACACTCATCCTATCTACCACCAATACTTGCCGAAGTTTTCCGGGTTGGCCCAGAACCTGGCGTTGAGCCAGTCCGGCACCTGTTTGTATTCCCGCACGTCGTAGGTGTAGAGGGTCACCACCTGGCCGTCACGGGCAAAGCGCTCGCTGGCCTGCAGAGCCAGCGAGTAGAAGTCGGTATTGCTCCAGCCGCAGGCACCCAGGTCGGCGAGGACCGCGATGCGACTGGCGTTGAGGTTGCGGATGCCGCCCAGCAGTTGCAGGCCGTCGCGCTTGGGCAGGTGTTCCAGGCAGTCGACGGCCAGCGCCAGGTCGAAGCGCTGCCCGGCGACTTCCGGGGGCAGCGGGCCTGGGGCAACGTGGGTCACGCGGCTTTGCGGATGCGCCTGGGCAAAGGCTTGCAGGGCGGGAAACGTGCTGGCGCCGAGCAGCAACAGGCTGGCCGGCGCCTGCTGGTCGAGCAGGGCGGCCAACGCCTGTTGCGGGGTTCGCGTGGAAAAAGCCTCAGTCATCGAAAGTCCTCGTCATAGCCCGCAAGACTAGCCTTGAAAAGGGTTATGGCTCAATGCTGGCGCATAGCCGATCGGCGGTCTTTACTCCAGGTGCGTCGGTGTGCTTGCCGACGACCAAAAAGAGCGTTGGCCAATAACGTTGGCATCGTTGCCGACGACCATAAGGAGAGACCTCGATGAGCATGGTTCGGACAGCTGTACCCCTGGTCCTGCTAACCAGCGTGTTGACTGGTTGTGCGGGTTTGCAAAAGACCGACTGGCCCATGTGCGCCGCTGTCGGGGGTGTGACCGGCGCTGCGCTGGGCGCCATCAAGACCGGCGCCTGGATCGGCCCGGGGGCATTGGTCGGCGGCGCGGTGGCGGCCGGTTGGTGCTATGCCCACGGCGATGGCGACGAAGACGGTGATGGCGTGCCGGACAGCCGCGACAAATGCCCGCACACGCCCAAGGGCGTGACGGTCGATGCCGACGGTTGCCCGCCACCGGCACCGACTGCCCCGGTGGCAGAGGCGCCGGCGCCGGCGGTGGTGCCGGCCAAAGAGGAGACCATCGTGATTCGCGATGTGCACTTCGAGTTCGATTCGGCAAAGCTGACTCCGTCCGACAAGAGCCAGCTGGACAAGATCGCCACCCGCCTGAAAAGCGAAGCGTCGACGGCCAAGCTCAGCGTGACCGGGCATACCGACAGCGTCGGCAGCGATGCCTACAACAGGAAGCTGTCCGACAAGCGTGCCCATTCGGTGACCGAATACCTGGTCAGCGGCGGTGTGCCGCGCGGCGAGTTCGTCTCCGTCAAGGGCATGGGTGAAAGCCAGCCGGTGGCCGATAACAAGACTGCCGAAGGGCGCGCGCAGAACCGCCGCACGGAAATTTTGATACAGCGTTGACACATGTCCGACCGTTCGTCCTTGTTTTGTTCAGACAGGCGGGCTTTACTCCTGTGTTACCGGCACAAGGCCGGCGACACAGGAGTAATACATAATGAGAGTGTTCTCGCGGGCAGTGATACCCGTTCTTCTGGTCAGCAGTGTTCTGGCGGGTTGTGCGTCCACCCCTGAAAGTGGTGCGCCTCTCAACTCGCGAACTTGGCCTGTATGCAGTCTTCTTGGCGGCCTGGTGGGTGGTGGCCTGGGAGCAATCAGAAGTGGTGTGGCAGCAGGGGCGGGGGCCGTTTTGGGCGCCGCAGCCGGCGGCCTGATCTGCTTTGCGCAAGACGGCGACGAGGACGGCGATGGGGTGTTCGACCGCCGCGATCTGTGTCCACACACGCCACCTGGCACCCCGGTCGGCCATAACGGCTGCCCGTTGCCGCAATATCCGCCGGCGGTCAAGGCGGCGCCAGCACCGGTCGCGCCTCAGCACGAAGAAGTGATCACCTTGCGCGATACCAGTGGCAAGGTGCTGTTCGACTTCAACAAGTCCAACCTCACCCCCGAGGCACTCGGCCAATTGCAGGCCTTGCTGCCCAAGCTCAAGGGTGATGACGTGACCGCTATCCGCGTGGTCGGCCACACCGACAGCGTAGGCAGCGATGACTACAACCAGAAGCTGTCCGAACGGCGTGCCGCCAGCGTGGTGACTTACCTGGAGTCGCAACAGGTGCCAGCTGCCAAGCTGTCCAGCGAAGGCAAGGGTGAAAGCGAGCCGGTGGCCGACAATGGCACCGACGAAGGACGCGCGCAGAACCGCCGCGTGGAGCTGCACTTGAGTCATTGATCGAATGGCTTTGGGTTGTGTGAAGGCCCCGGTGCGCAAGCATCGGGGCCTTTTTATCGAGTGATCGTATCGAATAATTGCCAGAGCCTCTGGTACAAGCCCTGCCAGTGCCGTTACTGTGCGCCCAGTCAATTCAGGGAGAGGCGGGGATGATGGGCTTATTTGCACAAGGCCGCGGGCGGCTGGGTCTGGGGCTGCTGGCGACGATGCTGTGCCCGCTGGCGATGGCCCAGGACGTCGCAGTGGCCGCCAATTCGCTGGTGCGCCTGGCGGACAACGCCACGGTGCTGCAGCTGCAGCGCCTGGACGTGGCCGAATACGGCACCCTGCTGGTTCCGGCCAATCTGGCCGAACTCAAGGTGGCCCATCTGCACCTGGGGCATGAGGCGCGGATCGCCATCGTCCCCAACCCCAATGCGCTGCACCTGAGCATCCAGCAGGCCGAGTTCGAACCGGGCAGCCAGATCGTGTCCCGAGGGGCGCCCGGTACCTATGAAAAACCGCCTTTGCCGGCCCGCGACCTAGATGTGCAGATTTTCGCCCTGCAGGCAGCCGAACTGTCGGTTGATGCCCGCGGTGGCTCGGGCACCCCGGGGTTCGTCGGCCTGGATGGCGCCTATGGTGATCCGGCCGGATGCCTATGGGGTTCGGCCAGCCGCGGCTACAACGGCGAGAACGGCACCGACGGGCATCCGGGCTCGGCCGGCGCCATGGTGCGCCTGCAGGTTCCCGCCAGTTATCCGCAGGAGCAGATCAAGGTGCGCGTGGACGGCGGCGCCGGCGGCTTGGCTGGTGCGGGAGGCAAGGCGGGCCAGGGCGGCTCGGGCAAGGGTTGCCTGATCTACCAGGCCGACTCGGGCAAGGCCGGCCACCCAGGCCTCACCGGACAGCCAGGGCCCGCCGGGCCGGCCGGGCAGTTTGTGTTGTTGCGCGATTGAGTGAGCGGGGGAGGCGGGCTATTGATCTGGGAGCGGGCATAGGCCGCGAGCCTTTGATTGCTGTCCAGGAAACCGGCCTGTCGGCCTCTCGGGGTCTACGCCCCCTCCCACGTGAAAAAGACCCAGGGATGCCGATCAGATCCGCAACCCCGCCACCATCACCACCGCCAGGCCCACCAACAGGTTCACCCCCACCCAGCGGCGGATCGTACCCATGACGGCCGCGCCGGCCGGCCAATCCTCGGCCAGCACCGCCTTGCGCAGCTCCGGCAGCAGCAAGGTCTGGATGCGCAGGAAGATCGCGACCATCACCAGATACAAGCCCATCATCACTTGCACGTAATGCGGCGCGGTCTCCAGACCGCTGAAGCGCATGCGGACAATGGCGACGCCGCTTATCGGAAGAATCGCCACCGCCAGCCAGACAAAGACGAAAAACCGCGGCAGCACCTGGGCCCACAACTGCAGGCGTTGCGGCCCCGGCAGCGCTGCAATGGCGGCGGGGCGCAGGATCGTCCAGGCGAAGAACATGCCGCCGACCCAGATCAACGCGGCGAGCAAATGCACGGTGTACAGCAAAGCATCGAATGACAAGGGAATCTCCGTTCTGCACAGGATGGATTAGCGGGGTATGATAGCGGCCGACCAAAACCACTGAAAATTTATCCAGCCTTTGCGCGCTTTCCGACCATGATCAGTAATCAACTCAAAAGCCAGATCCAGGGGGCCTACACGCGCTTTCTCGAGGCTAAAAGCCTCAAGCCGCGCTACGGCCAACGCCTGATGATCGCTGAAATCGCCAAGGTGCTGGGGGATATCGCCGTCGACGACGAAGGGCGGCGCAGTGGCGACCCGGCCGTGGTCGCTGTCGAGGCGGGCACCGGTACCGGCAAGACGGTGGCCTACAGCATGGCTGCGATCCCATCCGCCAAGGCTGCGGGCAAGCGCCTGGTGATCGCCACGGCCACCGTCGCCCTGCAGGAGCAGATCGTCTACAAGGACCTGCCCGACCTGATGAAGAACAGCGGGCTGAACTTTACCTTCGCCCTGGCCAAGGGGCGTGGCCGCTACCTGTGCCTGTCCAAGCTCGACGTGCTGCTTCAGGAGGGCCACGCCCAGACGGCCACCGCGCAGCTGTTCGAGGAAGAGGGCTTTCGCATCGAGGTCGACGAGGCCAGCCAGAAACTGTTCACCAGCATGATCGAAAAGCTTGCCGGCAATAAATGGGACGGCGACCGCGACAGCTGGCCCCAGGCGCTGGAAGACCAGCAGTGGTCGCGCCTGACCACCGACCACAGCCAATGCACCAATCGCCATTGCCCGAACTTTCAGCAGTGCGCCTTCTACAAGGCCCGTGAAGGCATGGGCAAGGTCGACGTCATCGTCACCAACCACGACATGGTCCTCGCCGACCTGGCGCTGGGCGGCGGTGCGGTGTTGCCCGACCCGCGCGAAACCATCTATGTGTTCGACGAAGGTCACCACCTGCCAGACAAGGCCATCGGCCATTTCGCCCACTACACGCGCCTGCGTTCCACCGCCGACTGGCTTGAGCAAACCGCCAAGAACCTCGCCAAGTTGCTGGCCCAGCACCCACTGCCCGGCGACCTCGGGCGCCTGATCGAGCAGGTGCCGGAGCTGGCGCGGGAGATCAAGACCCAGCAGCAGTTCATGTTCAGCGCCTGCGAGCAACTCGCCGATTTTCGCGCCGGCGAGGACATGGAAGGGCGCGAGCGGCCGCGCCATCGCTTCGTCGGCGGGGTGGTGCCCGAGCACATGCGCGAGATGGGCATCGAACTGAAAAAGGGCTTCTCCAAGCTCACCGACCTGTTCACCCGGCTTGCCGAGCTCCTCAAGGAAGGCATGGATGGCGAGGTCAACATCGGCATCGCCAGCCACCAGGCCGAGGAATGGTACCCGCTGTTCGGCAGCCTGCTGGCCCGTGCCCAGGGCAACTGGGAGCTGTGGACTGCCTTTACCGCCGAAGATCCGCAAGACAGCCCGCCCATGGCGCGCTGGCTGACCCTGGCCGAAAGCGGCGCGATGTTCGATATCGAGGTCAATGCCAGCCCGATCCTCGCCGCCGAAATGCTCCGGCGCAATCTGTGGAACGTCGCCCATGGGGCCCTGGTGACCTCGGCCACGCTGACCGCGTTGGGCAAGTTCGATCGCTACCGCATGCGTGCCGGGCTGCCGCGCGCCGCCGTTACGGCGGTGGTGCCCAGCCCGTTCCACCATGCCGATGCCGGCGTGCTGCGGGTGCCGGATCTGCGCGCCGACCCACGTGATGCGGCCGCCCACACCGCTGCCATCATTCGCGAGCTGCCGCAGCTGGTCGAAGGCTCGCGCGGCACCCTGGTGCTGTTTTCCTCGCGGCGGCAGATGCAGGACGTGTTCGACGGCCTGGAGCGCGACTGGCGCAAGCAGGTGTTCATCCAGGGCAACCTGTCCAAGCAGGAAACCCTCAACAAGCACAAGGCCCGCGTCGATGGCGGCGATTCCAGCGTTCTGTTCGGGCTGGCCAGCTTCGCCGAGGGTGTCGACCTGCCCGGGGCCTACTGCGAGCACGTGGTCATCGCCAAGATTCCTTTCGCCGTGCCGGACGACCCGGTCGAGGCAGCGTTGGCCGAATGGATCGAGGCGCGTGGTGGTAACCCGTTCATGGAAATCGCCGTGCCCGATGCCTCGTTGCGCCTGATTCAGGCCTGCGGGCGGCTGCTGCGCACCGAGCAGGACCGCGGCACCATCACCCTGCTGGACCGTCGCGTGGTGACCCAGCGTTATGGCAAGGCGATCCTCGACGCGCTGCCGCCGTTTCGTCGGGAAATCTCTTGATACAACCGCTCCTGGCGTCCTGGTAACTATTTTTATCAGGACGTCACGGTTCCGATACCCAGTGATGTCTATTGACCCATCACCGGCTCTGGCTTTTGCCACCCTGATTCCCCGAGACAAGGAGTTTCCAGTCCTCATGCTTCGCCGTTCTCTGCCTGCAGCGTTCTCGCTGATCTGCGCCATGCCATTGCTGGCCGCACCCGCCCCGCAGCAGACGCTGTTCAACTTCGTGCGCCCGACCGATGGGGTCCAGGTGGTCACCGACGACACCAGCCTGCCCCAGGCCAACGGCGAACAGACCGCCGAAGGCGAGGTGCTGCGCCGGGTGGTGTTCAACCCGGTGGCCACGCCCAGGCTCACCCTCAAGCCTGCGGCCGGCACCTGGGATTGGTCGGGCAGCAGCGCCATCACCTTGCGTGTGCAGAGCGCCCAGGACTGGGCGCAGACGCTCTACGTGACCGTCCAGAGCAGTGACGGCAAGACCCTGACCAGCCGTGTCGACATGCCGGCCGGCCCGGCGCAGACCCTGGTCATCCCGCTTATGGCCAATTCGCCGGGCAGTCAGGGCATGCGCGCCGGGCCGCCGATGCCATGGGTCTACGAAGGCCAGCGGACCTTGCTCACCAGCAGCAGCGGCGAGGCGACCCTGGCCCGGATCGCTTCGGTCAGCATTGCGATGGACAAGCCCGCAGCGGCGCAGAACGTGCTGATCGAGCGCTTTGGCACGCTGCAGGACGATACCGTGCAGAAGGCCGCGTACGCGGACATCGTTGATGCCTACGGGCAGTACAGCCGCGGCAAGTGGCCAGAGAAGATCACCCGTGACGAACAGCTCAAGAGTGCGGCCGCCAAGGAGCAGCAACAGCTCAAGGGCTGGCTGGCTGAACGAGGCAGGCAGGGGCTGGATCGTTATGGGGGCATCGCTGCGGTCGACGCCGAGAAGGCCAGCGGTTTCTTTCACACCCTCAAACGCGATGGTCGCTGGCTGCTGGTCACCCCGGACGGCCATCCATTCTTCTCGCTCGGGGTCAACGCCATGGCTGCCGACGGCGGCCGCACCTACGTCCAGGACCGCACCTGGATGTTCAGCGGCCTGCCCGACAGTGCGGCGCCGCTGGCCCGCTATTACGGCCAGAGCGACAGCCGTACCGGCAGTGGCGCCAGTCAGGGCATGGGCTTCAATAGCGGTCGTTGGTTCGACTTCTACGCCGCCAATCTGGAACGCACCTATGGGCGCAGCACCGCCGGGCTGGATGCCAAACGCTGGCAGAAGCACAGCCTCGATCGGCTGCAGGCCTGGGGCTTCAACACGGTCGGCAACTGGAGCGACAGCGGCCTGGAAAACCACGAGCGAGTGCCCTATACCTTGCCGCTGTCGATCGTCGGCGACTACGCGAGCATCAGCACCGGCATGGACTGGTGGGGGCGCATGCCCGATCCGTTCGACCCGCGTTTTGCCATGGCCGCCGAGCGCGCCGTGGCCATCGCCACTCGCGACCACCGCGACGACCCTTGGCTGATCGGCTACTTCGCCGACAACGAGCTGGCCTGGACCGGCGCCGGCAACGATCCCAAGGCTCGCTATGCCCTGGCCTACGGCACCTTGCGCCTGACCACCGACGTGCCGGCCAAGCGCGCCTTCCTCAAGCAGTTGCGCGACAAGTACCGCAACCAGCAGGGCTTGTCCAAGGCCTGGGGCATCGACCTGCCCGCCTGGGAGCTGATGGAAGACCCGGGCTTCGAGCCGCCGCTGCCGGACCCGCAACACCCAGAGATCGAGGCCGACCTGCAGCATTTCCAGCGTACCTTCGCCGATGCCTATTTCAAGATCATCGCCGACTCGCTGAAGTGGCATGACCCCAACCATCTCCTGCTTGGCGGTCGTTTCGCCGCCAGCACGCCGGAAGCGGTGGCCTCCTGCGCGCAGTATTGCGACGTGCTCAGCTTCAACTTCTACACCCCCAAACCGCAGGACGGCTATGACTTCCAGGCGCTCAAGGCGCTCGACAAGCCGGTGCTGATCACTGAGTTCCACTTCGGCTCCAGCGACCGCGGGCCGTTCTGGCCCGGGCTGATGCCGGTGGCCCGCGAGGAAGATCGCGGGGCCGCCTACGCCGGCTTCATCAAGGCCGCCAGCGACGACAGCAATATCGTCGGCGCCCACTGGTTCCAGTACCTCGACCAACCGGTCACCGGTCGCCTGCTGGACGGCGAGAACGGCCACTTCGGCCTGGTCGGCATCACCGATGTGCCGTGGGGCGGTTTCATCACCGCCGTGCGCAGGAGCAACCTGGATACCCAGGTGTCCCTGGCCCGCCAGCTCAAAGGTGCCAAGCCGCGTCCTTGATGTCTTCGCGCGGTTCACAAATGCCGTGCTAGCTGGAACAATGCACGGCATTTGCCAACCACCGCCACGGAGAATTCGAGGATGCAGATTCAGGGTCATTTCGAGCTGCAGTTCGAAGCCGTGCGCGAGGCCTTCGCCGCGCTGTTCGACGACTCGCAGGAGCGCGGTGCTGCCCTGTGCGTGCAGATCGGCGGCGAAACCGTGCTCGACCTCTGGGCCGGCACGGCGGACAAGGACGCCAGTCAAGCCTGGCACACCGACACCATCCTCAACCTGTTCTCCTGCACCAAGCCCTTCGCCGCCGTCACCGCGCTGCAGCTGGTGGCCGAGGGCAAACTGGAACTCGACGCGCCGGTGGCGCGCTACTGGCCGGAATTCGCCGCCGCAGGCAAGCAGGACGTCACCTTGCGCCAATTGCTCAGCCACCGCGCCGGCCTGCCGGCTGTGCGCGAGCCGTTACCCCCCGAAGCGCTGTACCAGTGGTCGACCATGACCGCCGCGCTGGCGGCCGAGACGCCCTGGTGGCAGCCGGGCAGCGCCCATGGTTACGCTGCCATCACCTACGGCTGGCTGATCGGCGAGCTGCTGCGCCGCGCCGATGGGCGCGGGCCGGGTGAGTCGATCGTGGCCCGGGTGGCCAAGCCCCTTGGCCTGGACTTTCACGTCGGCCTGGCCGACGAGGAGTTTCACCGGGTCGCCCACATCGCCCGTGGCAAGGGCAATACCGGCGATGAGGCGGCCAAGCGCCTGCTGGCCGTGACCATGCGCGAGCCGTTGGCGCTGTCCACGCGAGCCTTCACCAACCCCCCGTCGATTCTGACCAGCACCAACAAGCCGGAATGGAGGCGCATGCAACAACCCGCCGCCAATGGCCACGGCAACGCGCGCAGCCTGGCCGGTTTCTACAGTGGGCTGCTCGATGGCAGCCTGCTGGAGTCCGAATTGCTCGGCGAACTGACCCGCGAGCACAGCCTCGGCCAGGACCTCACCCTGTTGACCCAGACCCGTTTCGGCCTGGGCTGCATGCTCGACCAGCCGCACCTGGCCAATGCCACCTTCGGCCTGGGGCCGCGCGCCTTCGGGCACCCGGGCGCCGGCGGATCGGTGGGCTTTGCCGATCCCGAGCGCGACGTTGCCTTCGGTTTCGTCACCAACACCCTGGGCCCCTACATCCTCATGGACCCTCGTGCGCAGAAGCTGGCAAGGGTGCTGGGCAGCTGCTTGTGAGTGCCGCCCGGTGAAACGGTGGTAACACTGTCGACTGGACGAATCGACCGACGGTCTTCAGTATTTCGCTCGACTGTTCTACCCTCGAATCAATCGTTTATGCGGGTTTGTTAACCCGATTTATCTTCACTTCATTTTGGAAGCCACCATGTCCGCCTACAAGACCCTCGCTCTCGCTGTTTGCCTGGCTGCCGCCGGGTGCGCCCAGACCCCGCAGAACCAGACGGCCGCCGCCGGCCATGGCTGGTGGCCGTTCGGTGCCGACAATGCCGCCGAAAAGGTAGCGGACAAGGACGTCGAGAAGGCGGTCAATGACAAGGTGGTGCAATCCGAGGCTCAGTCCGACCAGCAGAGCCGCTGGTGGTGGCCGTTCGGTGACGCAGCGAAAAAACCGGCGGCGGCCGGTGTCGCCACCGCGGCGGTAGTGCCGATGCCCGATCCCAAGGTCACCCAGGCCTGGCTGGACGCCAATGAGCCGAAGCTGCGCGAAGCGGTCAAGGGCAGCCCCTTCACCGTCGAGCGCCGTGAAGACGTGCTGGTGGTGATCGCGCCGATCGACAGCACCTTCAACCCGAACCGCCCGACCATGCTGATGCCGATCACCCTGTCGCCGATCACCAATGTGGCCAAGGTGCTGGAAGCCGACCCACACACGGCGGTGCTGGTACTCGGCCATGCCGACGCCAGTGGCGCGGCGCCGGCCAACCAGAAGCTCAGCCAGGAACGCGCGCAGTCGGTGGCGGCGATCTTCCGCCTCAGCGGCTTGCAGCGCGACCGCCTGAACCTGCGTGGCATGGGCTCGCTGATGCCGCGTGCGGCCAATGACAGCGTCCAGGGCCGCTCGCTCAACCGCCGCGTGGAAATGGTCCTGACCCCACAAGACACCATGGTCGCCTTGCTCGCCAAGTACAGCCAGCCGACCCCGCCAGCCTCGCAGATGCTCGCGGCCCAGGAGGTGCAGGCGCTGCCGCCTGCGACTGAGAAGGCGACCCCGAGCAAGAAGGCCGCCAGCACCAGGAAAGCGCCGGCCAAGCCCGCCGTGGCCAAGAAGAAGCCGGCCACGCCGGCCAAGGCTGCTGCCGCCAAGAAAGCCACGCCGCCGCTGGCGAAAAAGAAAACCAGCGACGATTCCGCGTCCAACTGATAGCCGAGGCCCGCTGCAATGACTCAGTCCCTGGCTGACATGCGTCGCAACTATACCCGCGACGGCCTCACCGAAGCCCAGGCCCCCGCCGAGCCCTTCGCCTTGTTTCGGCAATGGTTCGGCGAGGCGGTAAAGACCGAGCAGGCGCCGATCGAGGCCAATGCCATGACCCTGGCGACGGTCGACGCCGAAGGCCGCCCGCACTGCCGGGTGCTGCTGCTCAAGGGGCTCGACGAGCAGGGTTTCACCTTTTTCAGCAACTACCAGAGTGCCAAGGGCCAGCAGATCGATGCCAGCGGCTTCGGCGCGCTGACCTTCTTCTGGCCGACCCTGGAGCGTCAGGTGCGCATCGAGGGCCGAGTGGTCAAGGTCAGCGCGGCGCAGTCCGACGCCTACTACCAGGTGCGCCCACTGGGCAGTCGCCTGGGCGCCTGGGCTTCGCCGCAAAGTCAGGTGATCGCTGATCGCGCGGAGCTCGAGGCGCTGCTCAAGGCTACCGAGGCACGCTTTGCCGACACGGCGCCGCATTGCCCGGAACATTGGGGCGGTTACCGCCTGGTGCCCGACCGCATCGAGTTCTGGCAGGGCCGTCCCAGTCGCCTGCACGATCGACTCGACTACCGCCTGCAAGGCGACGCCTGGACCCGCGAGCGCCTGGCCCCCTGAGCCGCTCACCACGCACTCGAACCGATCACCCGCCTGCAGGGTCCAGAACATCATCGCCACCACGGGCTTGTGTTGCGCTATATTGCCGCCTCGGCTCGCTTGGCTCGCTGACTGCCAGCTGAATGGAAACAACTTTATACTGTCACTCTGGTGACACGTATTGGCGCACGGCGTCTAATGTGCGTCTGCCCTTTGGAGATTTTTTCACATGCGTAAATCATTACTGCTGGCTGCCAGCATCACGGCTTTCTCCCTGCTCTTGGGCGGTTGCGTTTCCAACCTGAGTGGCGACAGCTATTCGCGTGACGAAGCCCGTCGCGTCCAGACCGTGCGCATGGGGACCATCGAATCCCTGCGTCCGGTGAAAATCGAGGGCACCAAGACCCCGATCGGCGCTGGCGCCGGTGCCGTAGTCGGCGGCGTCGCCGGCAGCGCGGTGGGTGGCGGCCGTGGCAGCATCATCACGGCGGTGATCGGTGCTGTGGCTGGCGGTTTGCTGGGTTCGGCCGCCGAAGACGGCCTGACCCGCGCCCAGGGCGTGGAAATCACCGTGCGTGAAGATGACGGCAGCATGCGTGCCTATGTCCAGCAGGTTCAGGAAAACGAGATTTTCCGGGTCGGCGAGCGGGTGCGTATCATGACCGTGGACGGCACCAGCCGCGTAGCGCACTAAACCGCGCTGCAACAAAAAAAGCCCCAGACCGCGAGGTCTGGGGCTTTTTTATGTCGCCCTGCACAGGCCTGCAGCGCCCTCAGGCCTTGCGCGACGCCGCCCGCGTCCACGCATAGCCGATCAACGCCGCCAGGATCGACCCGGTCAGGATACCCATACGGTCTTCCCCAGCGTACTCGCTCATCCCCGGCACGAAGGCCAGCGAGCCGACGAACAGGCTCATGGTAAAGCCGATGCCGCAGAGGATGGCCACCCCGAATACCTGCCCCCAGTTGGCGCCCTGGGGCAGGCTGGCCAGGCGCAGCTTGATCGCCAGCCAGGTCAGGCCGAACACACCGACGCTCTTGCCCAGCAGCAGGCCCACGGCAATTCCCAGCGGCACAGGGTGGGTGAAGCTTTCCAGGTTGACCCCGGCCAGCGAGACGCCCGCGTTGGCGAAGGCGAACAACGGCAGAATCGCGTAGCTGACCCAGGGGTGCAGGGCGTGCTCCAGGTAGCGCACCGGCGACACCCCGGCCTGGCGCGTGCGCAGGGGAATGCAGAACGCCAGGGTGACCCCGGCGAGAGTGGCATGCACGCCGCTCTTGAGCACGCAGACCCACAGCACCAGACCCACCAGCAGGTAGGGTGCCAGCTTGACCACACCCAGGCGATTCATGGCGATCAGGGCGACGATGCAGGCGCCGGCCAGGGCCAGGGCTTGCCCGGACAGATCGCTGGAATAGAACAATGCGATGACGATGATAGCGCCGAGGTCGTCGATGATCGCCAGGGTCATCAGGAACAGCTTCAGCGAGGTCGGCACGCGCTTGCCGAGCAAGGCCAGCACGCCCAGGGCGAAGGCGATGTCGGTGGCCATGGGGATGGCCCAGCCGCCCAGCGCGTCGGGGTGGTCGCGGTTGATGAACCAGTACGCCAGGGCGGGTACCAGCATGCCGCCGATGGCAGCGGCGCCTGGCAGGATCACTTGCGCCGGGTCCGCCAGCTGGCCCTCGAGGATTTCGCGCTTGACCTCAAGCCCGATCAGCAGGAAGAACAACGCCATCAGGCCGTCGTTGATCCACAGCAGCAGGGGCTTGGCGATCACTACGGCGCCGACGCCGGCGACCACGGGCACTTCGAGGAAATGGTTGTACAGCGCGCTGAGGGGAGAGTTGTTGACGATCAGGGCCAGGGCGGCGGCCGCGATCAGCAACAGGCCGCTGGCGGCCTCCATTTTGAAGAATCGGGTGAATGTGCTGCGCAGCGCCAATGGAAATACTCCCTGTGAAGGCGGAAATAGCCACCCTAGCGACTCATGCCACTGCTTGATACATTTTTTGTATTGGTATTTGTAACCTAGGGTGGCGCCAGCAAGGGGTTCATTCTTGCGGAGCGAGGGGATTTAACTCGCTCCGCAAGAACCGGTCTTTAGGAATAATCCTAAAAAGACCAGCGGTCGTCAGCGTTGCTCGGTCAGGCCGAGCATGTTGCGCGCCACCGCTTCGGCGATGCGAATGCCGTCGACGCCGGCCGAGAGAATGCCGCCGGCGTAGCCCGCGCCTTCGCCGGCCGGGAACAGGCCGCGGGTGTTGAGGCTCTGCAGGTCGGTGCCGCGGGTCAGGCGCAGGGGCGAGGAGGTGCGCGTCTCGATACCGGTGAGCACGGCGTCATGACGCGAGAAACCCTTGATCTGCTTCTCGAAGGCCGGCAGCGCCTCGCGAATGGCTTCGATGGCAAACGCCGGCAGAGCCAGCGCCAGGTCGCCCAGGGCCACCCCCGGCTTGTAGGAAGGCTCGACACTGCCCAGTGCGGTGGAGGGCACGCCGGCGATGAAGTCACCGACCAGCTGCGCCGGGGCCTCGTAGTTGCTGCCGCCGAGCAGATAGGCCTTGGACTCCAGTGCTTCCTGCAGCTCGATGCCCGCCAGCGGACCGCCCGGGTAGTCCTGTTCGGGGGTGATGCCGACGACGATGCCGGAGTTGGCATTGCGCTCGTTGCGCGAGTACTGGCTCATGCCGTTGGTGACTACGCGTCCGGGCTCGGAAGTGGCGGCGACCACGGTGCCGCCGGGGCACATGCAGAAGCTGTAGACCGAGCGGCCGTTCTGCGCATGGTGCACCAGCTTGTAATCGGCAGCGCCGAGCTTGGGGTGGCCGGCGTATTTGCCCAGGCGAGCCTGGTCGATCACCGACTGTGGGTGCTCGATGCGAAAGCCGATCGAGAAGGGTTTGGCTTCCATGAACACGTCCCGCGCATGCAGCATGCGGAAGGTGTCGCGGGCACTATGGCCTAACGCCATGACCACGTTGCGCGAAGCGATGCGCTCACCGCCGGCCAGTTCCACGCCCTGTACCTGGCCGCCTTCGACCAGCAGGTCGGTGACCTTCTGTTCGAAGCGGATTTCGCCGCCCAGCGCCTCGATCTCGCGGCGCATGGTCTCGACCATGCCGGTCAGGCGGAAGGTACCGATGTGCGGCTTGCTGACGTACAGGATCTCCTCCGGCGCGCCGGCCTTGACGAACTCGTGCAGCACCTTGCGCCCATGGTGCAGCGGGTCCTTGATCTGGCTATAAAGCTTGCCGTCGGAGAAGGTTCCGGCGCCGCCCTCACCGAACTGCACATTGGATTCGGGGTTGAGCACGTTCTTGCGCCACAGGCCCCAGGTGTCCTTGGTGCGCTGGCGCACTTCGCGGCCGCGTTCCAGCACGATCGGCTTGAAGCCCATCTGCGCCAGCAGCAGCGCGGCGAAGATGCCGCAGGGGCCGAAGCCCACCACCAGCGGGCGCTCGGTCAACCCGGCGGGGGCATGGCCCACTACCTTGTAGCTGACATCGGGGGCTGGATTGACGTTGTGATCCCCGGCAAAGCGTTGCAGCACCGCCGCTTCGTCGTGGAGGTTCAGGTCGATGGTGTAGATGAATTGCAGTTCGCTGTTTTTCTTGCGCGCGTCGTAGCTGCGCTTGAACAGGGTGAAATCCACCAACTGATCGTCGGCGATACCCAGGCGCTGCACGATGGCGGGGCGCAGGGCTTCGTCGGAGTGATCCAGGGGCAGCTTGAGTTCGGTGATTCTTAGCATGACAGGGTCCAATATCCGGGCCACGGGAGAACGGCCCGGCGGCTTTACACGAACCGGCAATTATAAGCTGCCAGTCCGGGCAGGCGTCATGCTAAATGTGCGCCGTCAGTCGTTGCGCGCGCCGCCGAACCAGGCGCAGCCGCGCTGGACCTGCCCGTTGATGCGCAGCTCGGCGGTCAGCGACGACACGGTACCGGTGGCCGAGTCCACGCAGCGCTGCGGCGCCAGCCACAGCTCGATGCGCAGGTCGTTGGCCTCGGTGGACAGGCTCAGGCGGCCGTCTGGCAGGGTTTCCTCGAGCACTGGCAGGGCCAGGTCAGGCTGCCCCGGGCGCTGGATTTCCATACCCTTGGCGTTGACCCGCACGCTCCAGTGCGGCGCCTGGCCATTGGCGGCAAGGACCAGCGTCTTGTAGTTGGGGTCGCTGCAGGCGCTGTCCGAGCGCGCCAGGCGATACACCTGCTGCAGGTTGACCTGGCCATCGGTGCCGCCGCCGCTGCTGGCGTTGAAACTGCCGCGCAGGTCGACATAGAGCTTGCCTGGCCGGCTGGCCAGGGTCGCTGCCTCCTGCAGCAGGCTGGTGTGGCCGGTGTCCGTGACCACGTAGCGGCGATGCTCGTTGCAGGGCTGGAACAGCAGTTGGCCGTTCTCGCCGCCGAGTTCGCCCTGCATGCGGGTCAGGCCGGCGTTGGGGTTCTGCGGGACCGGTGTGAACAGCTGGCAGGCGGCAAAGAAGGGCAGGGTGGCTAACAGCAGGGCGGTGCGCATCGCAGGTCTCCGAAGTCGATGGGCGAATTTATAGCATTCGGTTTGTCCGCAAAATGTTCTTGGCAGCCACTCCCTGAAAAAACGAGTGCAAAGAGCTGGCCTGGCCAGGCGAGATCGCTTTTTTTCAGACACTTCTCAGATACCTGTCGCGCGGAATTCAGCAAGATGCCAGCCCTGTGGACCACGGGACGGAGCAGGCTGTGAACTGGTCGAAGTTGAATCCACTGCGCATCGCGGTACTGGACGACCATGCCCTGATCCGCATGGGTTTGCTGGTGCGCCTGCAGCAGGAGCGTGATCTGTACGTGGTGGCGACCTATGGCTCCAGCCGTGAGGCACTGGCGCAACTGGCGCAGGACCGCATCGATGTGCTGGTGCTGGACTACGCCCTGGGCGTCAACGAATTCGATGGCCTGGGCCTGATCCGCCTGCTGCGGATTCGTCAGCCGCAGCTGCGGCTGCTGATCTGCTCGGTGATGGAGTCCCCGGCGACTGTGTCGGTGGTCCTGCGCGCTGGCGCGCGTGGCTTCATCGGCAAGTCGCAGGGCCTCGATGACCTGGCGCAGGCGGTGCGTACGGTGGCCCGGGAGCGCATCTACCTGAGCCCGGCGATGCAAGCCGAGATGCAGGGGCTGGCCAGCGAAGTCGACCCGGCAGCCGACGCTGCACTGCGCATCAATCCGGAAATTTCCTTGCTCTCCAATCCCAGCCTGACACCGCGCGAACTGGAAGTGCTGCGCTGTTGCCTGGAGGGGCTGTCGGTGTCGCAGATCGCTGCCAAGTTCGTGCGAAGTCGCAAGACCATCAGTGGCCAGAAGCAGTCGGCCTTGCGCAAGCTGGGCCTGAGCCGGGACCTGGAGCTTTTCCGGATCAACAGCCAGTTGGGGGAGTTGCCCAGCCATGGCCGAGAATAGCCACGCCCTGCAGCCGCCGCAGGACTCGCTGCTGAGCAGTGTCGGCTGGTTCTGTGAGCACTATGGTCTGGCCAGCTCGGCCCAGGCCCTGGCCGCCGGTCTGCCCGTCGCTGGCGCCTGGAATGCCAGCCTGGCGATTGCCGCGCTGGCCAACGCCGGCCTGAGCGCAGGGCTGGTTGCGCGGCCTGCGCAGTCCTTGCCTGAGCCGTTGATGCCGCTGCTTTTACTGCGCCAGGGGGGCGGTGGCTGCGTGCTGCTCGGTCGCGCCAGCGACCTGGGCGCCGACCACCGGCCCCGGTATCGCTATCGCCTGATCATTCCGGAGATCGGTACGAGCCCGGTCGAGCTCAGCCAGCAGGAGATGGACCAGCTCTACGCCGGCCATGCCCTGCTGATCAAGCCCGCTGCCGGGGTCGATACGCGCGCCGGAGAGCAGGCACAAGCCCCGGCCGGGCATTGGCTGTTCGGCACGCTATGGCACTATCGCCGCTACTACCGCAGCGCTGCCCTCGGCGCGGTGCTGATCAATGTGCTGGCCCTGGCCAGCATCTTTTTCACCATGAACGTCTACGACCGCGTAGTGCCCAACCAGGCCTTCGTGACGCTGTGGTCGCTGGGTATCGGGGTGACCCTGGCCATGGTGTTCGAGGCGATCGCCCGCTACCTGCGGGCCTGGCTGCTGGATGTCGCCGGCAAGAAAGCCGATCTGGTGCTCGGCGCCCGTCTGTTCAAGCAGGCGCTCGCGGTGCGACTGGAGCACAAACCCGCCTCCTCCGGCGCCTTCGCCAACCAGCTGCGCGAGTTCGAGTCGGTGCGCGAATTCACCACTTCGGCCACCCTCGCCACCCTGTCCGATCTACCGTTCGTGCTGATGTTCGTCGCCGTCATCTTTGCCGTCGGTGGGTCACTCGGCTGGATACCGCTGATGATGATTCCGCTGATTCTGGCCGTCGGCGTCATCATTCAGTGGCCCCTCGCGCGCGTCATGCAGGAGAACCTGCGCGAGTCCTCGCTCAAGCAGGGCTTGCTGATCGAGGCGGTCGAGGGCCTGGAAACCCTCAAGGCGGTGGGCGGGGAGGGCGCGATGCAGAGGCGCTGGGAACACTTTTGTGCGCTGGCCTCGACAACTGCGCTCAAGTCCAGGCAGTTGAGCAGCGGGGCCACGGGTGCATTCGCTTTTTTTCAACAGTTTCAGACGGTGGCGCTGATCATCGCCGGGGTCTACCTCATCGATGCCGGCGAGTTGAGTATGGGCGCGCTGATCGCCACGGTGATGCTGGCCGGGCGTGCCACGGCGCCTTTGGGTCAATTGGTTGGCCTGGCGGTGCGCTTCCAGCAGGCCAAGGCGGCCCTGCAGTCGTTGAATCGGCTGATGGCCCTGCCCACTGATCGCGACCCTGGTACTTCCTATCTGGCCAAGCCCAGGCTGAGCGGCCAGCTGACCCTCAGGCACATAGGGTTCGCCTACCCGGCGCCCCCCATGCAATCCAACCCGGTGGTGCTCGCGGACGTCAACCTGAGCATTCGTGCAGGCGAGCGGGTGGCCATCCTGGGGCGCATCGGCAGTGGCAAGTCGACCTTGCTCAAGATCATGGCGCGGCTCTACCAGCCGGTCAGCGGGCAAATGCTGGGGGACGGCCTCGACGTCCAGCAGATCGACCCGGCCGATTGGCGCCATGCCGTGGGCTACGTGGGCCAGGAGGCGCGCCTGTTTCATGGCTCATTGCGGGAAAACCTGCTGATGGGCCGTCCCCAGGCCACCAGCGACGAGCTCTTGCAGGTGCTGCGCCTGACAGGTCTCGATCAAGTCGCGGCCAGGCATCCGCAAGGCATCAACCTGCCCATTGCGGAACAGGGGGAAGGCTTGTCCGGCGGCCAGCGTCAACTGGTGTCTCTGGCCCGCAGCCTGCTCGCCAGGCCCAGGCTGCTGCTGCTCGACGAGCCCACCAGCGCCATGGACAGTCAGACCGAAGCGCTGTTTCTGGAACATCTCAAGCGCGCCACCGTCGGCCAGTCGCTGGTAATCGTCACTCACCGGCCCTCGCTGCTGACCCTGGTGGAGCGAATCATCGTGGTCGAAGAGGGCAAGGTGGTCGCCGACGGCCCGAAGGATAAGGTGCTGGGTAGCCTGCCCAGCGTTGCCACGGTGCCGGGAGCGGGCCGATGATGAGGGCGATCTGGCGACGCAGGCCTGACACTGGCAGGCTGCTGCCGGGCGATGCGGCCTACCTGAACGACATGCAGGAGTCCTTGCTCGGCCAGACCACGCCTGGTTCGCGGCGGATGCTCTACCTGATCGTGGTGGTGCTGCTCGGCGCGCTGCTCTGGGCCAGCCAGGCGCGGGTCGAGGAGATTACCCGGGGCGAGGGTACCGTGATTTCCTTGAGCCGCGAGCAGGTGATCCAGAGTCTGGAGGGCGGCATTCTCGAGGCCATGGAGGTCCGCGAGGGCTCGGTGGTCGACAAGGGGCAGTTGTTGCTGAAGATCGACGCCACCCGCGCCCAAGCCAGTTACCGAGAGGCGCAGGCCAAGGTGCTCGGCCTGCGGGCGGGCGTCTCGCGGCTGCGCGCCGAAGCCTACGCGGTGCCCTTGAGTTTCGACGACCAGGTGAGCGCGCAGGCACCGCTGGTGGCTCAGGAAACCCAGGCGTTCGAAGCTCGCCGTCAGGCCCTTGCGCGCAGCATTGCCGTGCTTGAGCGCAGCCACGAGTTGGCGCTGCGGGAAAATCGCCTGGCCGAGCCGTTGGTGGCTCAGGGCCTGATGTCCGAGGTCGAATTCTTGCGCATGCAGCGTCAAGCCAATGAAATCACCGCGCAGATCGTCGAGCGCAGCACCAGGTTTCGCAGCGATGCCAACGCCGAGCTCAGCCGCATGGAGCTTGAGCTCGGCCAGGCCGAGCAGACCCTGCTGGGCCGCGCTGATGTGGTCGAGCGCACCGTGGTGGTGGCGCCGGTACGCGGCACGGTGAAGAACGTGCGCTTCAACACCCTGGGGGGTGTCATCCAGCCCGGTGAGCCGATTCTGGAAATCATCCCGCTGGAAGAACAACTGCTGGTGGAAGGCAGGATCCGCCCGGCCGACGTCGCCTTCCTGCGCCCAGGCCTGCCGGCCACGGTCAAGCTCACGGCTTACGACTACGCCATCTATGGTGGCCTGAAAGGGCAGGTCGAGCATCTCAGTCCCGGCACTCTCAAGGATGACCAGAGGGCCGCCGCAGGGCGCCAGGACGATACCTATTATCGGGTGCTGGTGCGCACCCATGGCGCTGCCCTGGAGGCTGGCGGACGGCAGCTGCCGATTCTGCCCGGGATGCTCGCGTCAGTGGATATCCGGACCGGCGAAAAGACCGTTCTGGACTATCTGCTCAAGCCGGTGCTCAAGGCGCGCGAAGCGTTCCGGGAGCGTTAGATGAAAATCGCTCGGTGGTTCAATGTTGGGGCCCGGCGCGGTGGGAGGGTCAAGGGGCTGGGGGCGATCTGCCTGTCGGCCTGGGTTTGCGCCAGCACAGTGCTGGCCGAGGAGCCGGGAGTCTTGCCCGGCGCCTCTGCGCTGGCCCTGACGCCGCCGGGGGCAAGTTCCCTCGTTGGGCGCTCCGGGCAGGCGGGCCCTTCGCAAGCCGAGGTGCGGCAGCTGTTCTGGCAGGCCGTGCAAGCGGCCGCCGACCGCAGCCCGCAGCTACGTCGGTTGCAGGCCGAGCATCAGGCTGCCAGCAGCGATGTTACCGAAGCCCGGGGCCAGCGCTTGCCGCAGCTGGATCTGGGCACCCGCTCGAGGCCTTTGAAATGGGGGGCTGGCAGCGAGTTCAGCGACGCATCCAGCCAGGGGCTGGACATCCAGCTGGTGACCCCGGTCTACGACTGGGGGCGGATCGCCCATACGCTGTCCAGTCGCCAACTGCTGGCCCAGGCCGCCGCTGCCGCGATCGAGGTGGAGCTGGAAGACAGCGCCTACGCCGTCACCACCACGCTGCTGGAACTGGGCAAACAACGGGTCATCATCGAACTGGCAGAGCAGTTCGAGGCGCGCATGAGCGAGTTGGTCGACAGGTTGGCACGCATTGCGGCAGCCGACCCCGGGCGCTCCAGTGAGCTGGTCCAGGCCAGGGCGCGGTTGCTGCAGGCGCAAAGTGCGCGGGAAAACGCCGAGAGCCAGGCGGCGACGGCGCAGATCCAATTGCACAGGCTGGTGGGCGAGCGTCCGATGGCGATTCCGAGGACGCGTGACTGGAATATTCCCCCGGCCGACCTCGCCATCCTACTGGCCCAAGTCGATGGGCATCCGGGCATCCAGCGCAGCGAGGCCGGCGCCGAAGCGGCCCGCTTGCAGGCCAGCATCGTGCGAGCTTCGGCGTTGCCGCGGCTCGATTGGGTGATCAACAAGAATACCGGCAAGGACGCGCTGGGCCGTGACCAGCCGTGGCAGACCGCGCTGACCCTCAACTGGAGCGCCTTTCGCGGCGGCTCCTTGCGCGCCGCCGAGCGTGCGCAGCTGCAACGCGCCGAAGCGGGCCGCGAGCAGACCGAGCAGCTGCGCGAGGAGCTGCGACTGCATATCGGCTCGGCCCATCAGCTGGCTCAGGCTTCGCTGCAGCGTGCCGAGCTGTATCAGGCGTTGGTCGGCGAAACGGATGCCATTCGCCTGGCGTTCCATCAGCAGTGGTACCACTTGGGCAAGCGCAGCCTGCTCGATGTGCTGGGCGCTGAAAGCGATCATTTCGCCAATCAGGTCAACGAGATCACCAGCCGATTCGAGGGCTACCAGGCCATCATGCGCCAGTACTCCGCAGCGGGCGCGTTGATCCAGTGGTTGCGCGGCGGACGCTGACGGCCAAATCCGGTAACCCAAGGCCTGCCAAAAATCCAGACCCGTCTCAAAGGCAAGGCCACCTGACCGACTGATACTGCCAGGAGACCGGGCTTCCCAGCCCGGAGCTTTTCCCCTTTATTGATCAGGACCCTTGATATGGCCGAACAACGCGTCACCTCTGCAGCATCGACCCCGCAAGTCTCCGACACTTTTCGTTCGACAGTTGCCAGCAAGCCAGTGATCACGGGGGTGTGGTCCGCGGCCGATCCGAGCCAGGCGATCGGCAGCGGGGATATCTCTCATGATCGCAATGCCGTGTTCGAGGGCACCGCGAATCCGGGGGCGACGGTTTTTCTGCGCTACAACGGTACGTTCCATTCGATCACCGCCGATGCCGACGGCGTCTGGCGTATCACCTTGCCCCTGAACGATGGCCGCAACCAGATCACCGTCTCGTCCGAAGGGCAGACGGCCGACCCCTACACCATCAATCACTACCCGCCTGCGGACCCACGGGCGGAAATTACCTACGTCGGCGCGCCCAATCCGTTCGATGCGTTCATCCAGGTTCACGGCGTCGCCGCGCCGTGGGCGCCGGTCACGGTATGGGTCAACGGCACTCAGTATCAGGTCACGGCCCGGCACGACGGTAAATGGCATGCCAATGTCACGCTGGAGCCCGGTACCAACCAGATCACCGCGAGCTCCGAAGGCCAGACCAGCTCGGAGCATGTGGTCGACTACACGCCGCCAGCCATTCCAGCACCGGAAATCACCCATTTCAGTGATTGGAGTGCCATCGAGCCAGGCGTCGGGCAGGTGCAAGGCACTGCCGCGCCCTGGGCTCAGGTCACGGTCATGGTCAACGGCACCGAGTATCTGGTCACGGCCCGGCACGACGGCAAATGGCACGTCAAGGTGACGCTCGAGGCGGGCAGCAACCAGATCACCGCTTCGGCGGATGGCCAGACCAGCGAGCCCTATCTTGTCGACTACACGCCGCCAGCCATTCCAGCACCGGAAATCACCCATTTCAGCGAATGGAGTGCCATCGAGCCAGGTGCCGGGCAGGTGCAAGGAACTGCCACGCCCTGGGCCCAGGTCACGGTCATGGTCAACGGCACCGAGTATCTGGTCACGGCCCGGCACGACGGCAAATGGCACGTCAAGGTGACGCTCGAGGCGGGCAGCAACCAGATCACCGCTTCGGCGGATGGCCAGACCAGCGAGCCCTATCTTGTCGACTACACGCCGCCAGCCATTCCAGCACCGGAAATCACCCATTTCAGCGAATGGAGTGCCATCGAGCCAGGTGCCGGGCAGGTGCAAGGAACTGCCACGCCCTGGGCCCAGGTCACGGTCATGGTCAACGGCACCGAGTATCTGGTCACGGCCCGGCACGACGGCAAATGGTACGTCAAGGTGACGCTCGAGGCGGGCAGCAACCAGATCACCGCTTCGGCGGATGGCCAGACCAGCGAGCCCTATCTTGTCGACTACACGCCGCCAGCCATTCCAGCGCCGGAAATCACCCATTTCAGCGAATGGAGTGCCATCGAGCCAGGTGCCGGGCAGGTGCAAGGCACTGCCACGCCCTGGGCCCAGGTCACGGTCATGGTCAACGGCACGGAGTATCTGGTCACGGCCCGGCACGACGGCAAATGGCACGTCAAGGTGACGCTCGAGGCCGGCGCCAACCAGATCACCGCCAGTGCCGACGGGCAGACCAGCGAGCCCTATCACATCGACTACGCGCCGCCGGCAGCGCCCAAGCCGGAAATCAGCCACGCCCAGGATTTAGTCGGCCAGCAGGCGCGCGTGGCCAACGGCGGCGCGCTGGATGATGCCGAGCCCAGGGTGATGGGCTCTGCCACCCCCGGCGCGTGGGTCACGGTTCTGCACAACGGCGCGATTGTCGCGACCGTGCAAGCCGACGCCTATGGCCAATGGACCTACCGCCCGACCCTGGTCGACGGACGCAACGAGCTGCAGGTGGTTGTCGACGGGACCCGTTCGGAGCCCTTTGTCTTGACTCTGCAGGACGCGCCCACTATTACCGGTATCCGTGACGAGCAGGGCGCGTTGATTGGCAACGGCGGCGAGGCGGCTGGCGCCAGTTTCACTGCATTTGGCAAGGCGCAATCCTGGGCGATGGTCGAAATCTATCTGACCGGCTCGCAGCGGCCGATCGTGGTGCAAGCTGACGGCAATGGTGACTGGAGCCAGAACATTCCGGCTTCACTGGGCCAGAACACCTACTTCGTTCAGTCGGGTGGGCAGTGGAGCATGGGTTATGGCTTCGATTACATCCTGCCGCCTGCCGAGCCAAACGAGGCCGGCCAGGCGGGCATGTCCGACAGCGCGACCGAGCTGTCACTGGAGCATTTGCTGACCGATCCGCAGGCGCCGCTGTTGGCGCCATCGTCGCCTTTGCCGCCAATGGTGGAGCCTGTCGAACTGGTTCTGACTGAGGCCGACATGGGCGAAGACAAGGCGGCCTGGCAGATGATCGACGTCAGTACTGTCGCCATTATCCCATCCAGCGGATTCATGGCCGACGACCTGCCAGGGGCGGTGGTGCACGCCTGATCCTGCCCTGAAACAAAAACGCTCGCAGGTCGCGAGCGTTTTTTCACCAATGAGCGGTACGCTGGGTCATCCGCCCAGATAAGCCTCACGGACCTTCGGATCTGTCAGCAAGGCTTCGCCGCTGCCCTGCATCACCACCCGCCCGTTTTCCAGCACATAGGCCCGGTCGGCGATCTTCAATGCCTGGTTGGCGTTCTGCTCGACCAGGAACACCGTCACACCGTCCTTGCGCAGCTGTTCAATGATGTCGAAGATCTGCTGGATGATGATCGGTGCCAGCCCCAGTGATGGCTCGTCGAGCAGCAACAGCTTGGGCTTGCTCATCAGCGCGCGGCCAATCGCAAGCATCTGCTGTTCGCCGCCCGACATGGTGCCGCCGCGCTGGGTGAAGCGTTCCTTGAGCCGCGGAAACAGCTCCAGCACCTTGTCCATCTGCTCCTGATAGTCGCCCTTTTCGGTGAAAAACCCGCCCATGGCCAGGTTCTCCTCGACGGTAAGACGGGCAAACACCCGGCGGCCTTCGGGCACCACGGCGATGCTCTTGCGCATGATCTGCGCCGAGTCCTGGCCGACCAATTCCTCGCCCAGGTAGCGGATGCTGCCCGAATGCGCGCGCGGGGCGCCGCACAGGGTCATCAGCAAGGTCGATTTGCCGGCTCCGTTGGCACCGATCAGGGTGACGATCTCGCCCTGGCGTACTTCCACGTTGACGCTGTGCAGCGCCTGGATCTTGCCGTAGAAGGTGGAAACGTTGTCGAATTGCAGCATTTACGCTTCCCCCAGGTAGGCTTTGATCACCGCCGGGTTGTCCCGGACTTGTTCCGGCGTGCCGTCGGCCAGGGGCGTACCCTGGTTGATCACCACGATGTGGTCGGAAATGCTCATCACCAGTTTCATGTCGTGTTCGATCAGCAGCACCGTGGCGTTGTGCTCTTCGCGCAAAGTGCCGATCAGCGCCTTGAGGTCGTCGGTTTCCCGTGGGTTGAGGCCAGCAGCCGGTTCGTCGAGCATGAGGATGCGCGGGCGCGTCATCATGCAACGGGCGATTTCCAGGCGGCGCTGCTGGCCGTAGGCCAAGGTGCCGGCGGTACGGTTGGCGAATTCCTTGAGGTTGACGCGCTCCAGCCAATGCTCGGCGTATTCCATGGCTTCACGTTCGCTGCGGCGAAACGCCGGGGTCTTGAACAGACCGGCGAGGAAGTTGGTGTTCAGGTGCCGGTGCTGAGCGATCAGCAGGTTTTCGACTGCGGTCATCTCCTTGAACAGGCGCACGTTCTGGAAGGTGCGGACCACGCCCTTGCGGGCGATCTGATGCCCGGGCAGGCCCTGGATTGGCTGACCGTCGAGCAGGATGCTACCGCCGGTGGGCTTGTAGAAGCCGGTCAGGCAGTTGAACACCGTAGTCTTGCCGGCGCCGTTCGGGCCGATCAGCGCCACGACCTGTTTTTCCTTGACCGTGAGGCCTACGCCGTTGACCGCGAGCAGGCCGCCGAAGCGCATGCTCAAATCACTTACCTTGAGGATTTCCCGGGTCATTTCTTCAACTCCATATGCGGACGCTGCATGGGGAGGAAGCCTTGCGGACGCCAGATCATCATCAGCACCATCATGGCGCCAAACATCAACATGCGGTATTCGCTGAATTCGCGCATCAATTCAGGCAGCAGGATCATCACGATCGCTGCCAGGATCACGCCCAGTTGCGAGCCCATGCCACCCAGCACGACGATGGCGAGGATGATCGCCGATTCGATGAAGGTGAAGGACTCGGGGGTCACCAGGCCCTGACGGGCGGCAAAGAAGCTGCCGGCGAACCCGGCGAAGCAGGCACCGAGGGTGAAGGCCGAAAGCTTGATGATGGTCGGGTTCAAGCCCAGTGCCCGGCAGGCGATCTCGTCTTCGCGCAGCGCTTCCCACGCACGGCCTATGGGCATGCGCAGCAGGCGGTTGATCACGAACAGCGCGGCCAGCGACAGCAGCAGGGCGATCAGGTAGAGGAAGATCACCTTGTTGATCGAGTTGTATTCCAGGCCGAAGTACTCGTGGAAGGTCTGCATGCCGTCGGCCGCGGTGCGGTCGAAGCTGAGGCCGAACAGGGTCGGCTTGGGAATGTTGCTGATGCCGTTGGGGCCGCCGGTCAGGTCGGTGAGGTTGCGCAGGAAGATGCGGATGATCTCGCCGAAGCCCAGGGTGACGATGGCCAGGTAGTCGCCGCGCAGGCGCAGCACCGGGAAGCCGAGGATGAAGCCGAAGGTTGCCGCCGCCAGGCCTGCCAGTGGCAGGCAGATCCAGAAGCTCCACCCGTAGTAGTGCGACAGCAGCGCGTAGGTGTAGGCACCCACGGCGTAGAAGCCGACGTAGCCGAGGTCGAGCAGGCCGGCCAGGCCGACCACGATGTTCAGGCCCAGGCCCAGCATCACGTAGATCAGGATCAGCGTGGCGATGTCCACCGCGCCCCGCGAGCCGAAGAACGGCCAGACGAATGCGGCGACGATCAGTGCCAGCAGCAGCCACTTCTGCGTCGAAGGCAGGGTCAGGAAGTTGCTCGCGCTGGCCGGGATCAGCGGGCCGCGCGAAGAGCTGCGCAGGGCCGAGGTGATCCGCTCGTTGAACAGCACGCGCAGGAACATCAGCACCGAGCACAGGGCGATGATCATCAGCGTGGTGCTGCTGGTTTCATGCACTTCCAGGTGGATGCCGACAATGCTCAGCTTCAAGCCAAGCACCGGGTAGGCCACGGCCCATACCAGCAGGGCGCTGAACAGCGCCTGTTTGAGAGAACGACTCATACTTTTTCAACCTCCGGACGGCCGAGAATGCCGGTCGGCCGGAACAACAGGACCAGAACCAAAAGGCCGAAAGCCACCACATCCTTGTACTGGTCACCGAACACGTCGGCGCCAAAGGCTTCGGCCACACCCAATACCAGCCCGCCGAGCATGGCGCCCGGGATGCTGCCGATACCGCCGAGCACGGCCGCAGTGAACGCTTTGAGGCCGACCAGGAACCCGGCGTTGGGGTTGATCACGCCGTACTGCATGCTCAGCAATACGGCGGCGACAGCCGCCAGTGCGGCGCCGATGACGAAGGTCAGGGCGATGATGTTGTTGGTGTTGATGCCCAGCAGGTTGGCCATTTTCATGTCCTCGGCGCAGGCGCGGCAGGCGCGGCCCAGGCGGGAACGGGAGATGAACAGGGTCAGGCCGAGCATGGCCAGCAGGGTGATGACGAACACCAGCACCTGCATATAGGAAATCATCACTTCCTGTGCCCCGCCTGGCCCGAAGGAGAAGTTGCCGGGAATCAGGTTGGGAATGGATTTGTCCTTGGAGTCCTGCGAGAGCAGCACGGTGTTCTGCAGGAAAATCGACATGCCGATCGCCGAGATCAACGGGATCAGGCGGTTGCTGCCGCGCAGCGGCCGATAGGCGATGCGCTCGATGCTGTAGCCGTAGGCGCTGGTGACCACGATGCTGGCGACGAAGGCGGCGATCATCAGCAGCGGCAGGCTGTGGATACCCAGCATGGCCAGGCCCGCCAGGGCGATGAAGGCGACGTAGGAGCCGATCATGTACACCTCGCCATGGGCGAAGTTGATCATGCCGATGATGCCGTACACCATGGTGTAGCCAATGGCGATCAGGGCATAGGTGCTGCCAACGGTCAGGCCGTTAACCAGCTGTTGGAAAAAGTGGTAAATGTCGGGCATTACAGCGCTCCTGAAACCTGTACGCATTTCACTGGAGGAGTCCTTTCCAGCCGGGGGTGCTGCCTGGGGGCAGGTGGCCGGGATGCCAGCGAACCGCTGATAACGGTTTTGAGATTTTCAGGTGAATCGGCAGCCGGATCACGGCCGCAGGCTCGGTATCAAACGAATGGGTTATAAAACAAGGCCCACTGCTGTTACGCAGTGGGCCTTGTGGTGATCGACAGCGGTTTACTGAGGGCTGGCTTCAGTTTTCGGCTTGCCGAAATGCCACTCGTATACGACGAACTTGAAGTCTTTCAGGTCACCCTTGGCGTCGAAGCTCAGATCGCCGGTCGGGGTCTTGAAAGAGCCGGCGTGGATGGCAGCGGCCACCTTGGCGGCGTCTTCGCTCTTGGCGGCGGTGATACCGTCGGCAATCACTTGTACGGCGGAGTAGGACGGGAACACGAACGGGCCGCTTGGATCCTGCTTGGCGTCCTTGAAGGCCTTGACCAGCGCCACGTTGGCCGGGTCCTGGTCGAAGGATTTGGGCAGGGTCACCAGCAGGCCTTCGGAGGCGCCCTGGGCGATCTGCGAAATAGAGTCGTTGCCGACCCCTTCAGGGCCCATGAACTTGGCGTTCAGGCCTTTTTCCTGGGCTTGGCGCAGGATCAGGCCCAGCTCTGGGTGGTAGCCGCCATAGTAGACGAAGTCGACATTGGCTTGCTTGAGCTTGGCGATCAGCGAAGAGAAGTCCTTGTCACCGGCGTTGATGCCTTCGAATACGGCCACCTTGACGTTCTTGCCTTCAAGGGTCTTCTTCACGGCGGTGGCGATGCCTTCACCGTACTGTTGCTTGTCGTGGATGACCGCGACGACCTTGGGCTTGACGTGGTCGGCGATGTAATTGCCGGCAGCCGGGCCCTGGGCGCTGTCCAGGCCGATGGTGCGGAAGATCATCTTGTAGCCACGCGCGGTGATGTCCGGGCTGGTGGCTGCGGGGGTGATCATCACGATGCCTTCGTCTTCGTAGATGTCCGAAGCAGGCTGAGTGGAGCTCGAGCACAGGTGGCCAACCACGAACTTGACGCCGTCGTTGACCACTTTGTTGGCCACGGCGACGGCTTGCTTGGGATCGCAGGCGTCATCGTATTCGACCGCTTCGAGCTGCTTGCCGTCGACACCGCCCTTGGCGTTGATCTGGGCGATGGCCATTTTCGCACCGCTGAACTGCATGTCGCCGTACTGCGCCACCGGGCCGGTCTTGGGGCCGGCGATGCCGATCTTGATGGTGTCGGCGGCGAACGAATGGCTGGCTACACCGGCCAGGATCATGGCGCCAAACAGTTTGGAAATCCGCTTATTCATTGATGCTCCACTCTAGTGTTTTCTTTTTTATAGTTCGGACAACCCAGGTCAACAGACCGAGGCTGCGGAACCGAGACTTCCCACGTGGTGGCGCCTACCCCTGCGCCCCTGTCGTGGGTTGAATCCACCCGGCCAGCCCCTCGAAACTGTACCGGTACAGTGTAGAGCGCCGGTTTGTCGCTTGGAAAGCTGGAGGCTGGGGACAAACTTGTAACCTGTCGCTTTATCGAAAGAAAGATACAGAATAACGGCGCTCGCTTGGCAACCTTCGCCAGTCATCCTGACCAAACACCGGTGGTTCCGGCAAGGCCGCTTGTGAGTCAGGGTTTGTCGTCGAAAAACAGCACGTTATGATTGCGTACGATTTTCCGGAAGACATGCCCATGAGCCGCCAGACAGACACCACTTTCGATCAAGCATTCGGTGAAGAACCTAGCACCCTCTATGCCAAACTGCTCGGTGAAACCGCAGTAATCCCGTGGAAAGAATTGCAACCGTTTTTTGCGCGTGGTGCCCTGTTGTGGGTCGACAACACGCTGGATTTGATCGCCGTGGCTGAGGCACTGGCGGCGGACGATGGCCCCAAGGTAGCCGAGTGGCTGGCCGGTGGGCGGGTCGAGAAGCTCTCTGAGTCGCGGGCGCTGGGCTTTGTGGAGCGCGACCCGGAACTCTGGGCGGTGGTGGTAGCGCCTTGGGTGGTGATCCAGGAGAGGGCGGCCGCCTGATGGAGTGAGCCGTTTTGGTGCGGCTCGGGTGGGTCATCCTGGCGGCTTGAATAGAGGGGAAGGCAGCACGCCCCGAGTCTTGATCTTGCAAGATCAGACCGGCCGGGGCGCCCTTCGAGAAGGCTGTGCTCCTTCCCGCCTCAAGACAGTTCATAACGAAGCCCATGGCCATAGAGGGCTGTGGATCAGCCCGCCACCAGCACCCGAATCGCTTCCAGGCGCAGCGCTGCCTTGTCGAGCATCGCCAGGCCGTCTTCGCGTTGCTTGCGCAGCGCTACCAGTTCGCTGTCGCGAACGGTCGGGTTGATCGCCTGCAGGGCGGTCAGGCGCGACAGCTCTTCATCGGTTTCCGCTGCCAGGCGACGCTTGGCCTCGGCTACGCGCTCGGCGTGACGCGTGGCGACCTTGGCCTCGCCGGCGTTGATGCGCGGGGCCAGCACGTCGCGCTGGGCCTGGATGAACTTGTTGGCGCTGGCCTTGGGCACGCTTTCAAGCTGATCGTTGAGCGTTTCGAACGAGACCCGCGCTGCCAGATCGTTGCCGTTGGTGTCGAGCAGGCAGCGCAAGGCGGCCGGCGGCAGGTAGCGACCCAATTGCAGGGCACGTGGCGCCACCACTTCGCTGACATACAGCAGCTCGAGCAGCACGGTGCCCGGCTTGAGGGCCTTGTTCTTGATCAGTGCCACGGCGGTGTTGCCCATGGACCCGGCCAGGACCAGGTCCATGCCGCCCTGCACCATGGGGTGTTCCCAGGTGATGAACTGCATGTCCTCGCGCGACAGCGCCTGGTGGCGGTCGTAGGTGATGGTCACGCCTTCGTCGTCACCCAGCGGGAAGCTGGCGTCGAGCATTTTTTCGCTCGGCTTGAGAATCAGGGCGTTTTCGGAATGGTCTTCGCTGTCGATGCCGAAGGCGTCGAACAGCGTTTCCATGTAGATCGGCAGCGCGAACTGGTCGTCCTGCTCCTCGATCGCCTCGACCAGCGCCTTGCCTTCGCCCGCGCCACCGGAATTGAGCTCCAGCAGGCGGTCGCGGCCGGTGTGCAGCTCGCTTTCCAGGCGCTCGCGCTCACCACGGGCTTCGCCCACCAGCGCTTCCCAGGCGTCGTCGTCGCCGCCTTCGAGCAGCGGCAGCAGGCGTGGGCCGAACTGATGCTGCAAGGCGTTGCCGGTCGGACAGGTGTTCAGGAAAGCGTTGAGTGCTTCGTGGTACCACTGGAACAGGCGCTCCTGCGGGCTGTCCTGCAGGTAGGGCACGTGCAGTTCGATGATGTGCTTCTGGCCGATCCGGTCGAGGCGGCCGATGCGCTGTTCGAGCAGGTCCGGGTGGGCGGGCAGGTCGAACAGCACCAGGTGATGGGAGAACTGGAAGTTGCGGCCTTCGCTGCCGATTTCCGAGCAAATCAGCACCTGGGCGCCGAACTCTTCGTCGGCGAAATAGGCGGCGGCGCGGTCGCGCTCGAGGATGTTCATGCCCTCGTGGAAGACCGTCGCCGGGATGCCGGAGCGCACGCGCAGGGCGTCTTCCAGGTCCATGGCGGTTTCGGCATGGGCGCAGATCACCAGCACCTTGGTGCGCTTGAGCATCTTCAGTTGATCGATCAGCCATTCGACGCGCGGGTCGAAGCGCCACCAGCGATCGGCCTCCTCGCCGCTGCCTTGCGCCTGGAAGGCCACTTCCGGATACAGCTCGGCGTGTTCGCCCAGCGGCAGCTCCATGTACTGATCCGGGTTGGCCAGCGGGTAGGGGTGCAGCTTGCGTTCGGGAAAGCCCTGAACCGCCGCGCGGGTGTTGCGAAACAGCACGCGGCCGGTGCCGTGGCGGTCGAGCAGCTCGCGGATCAGGCGCGCACCGGCTTGTGCGTCGCCGTCATTGACAGCGGCCAGCAAGGCTTCGCCTGCGGCACCGAGGAAGCCGTGAATGGTTGCGTGGGCCTTGGCCGAGAGGCGGCCCTGGTCGAGCAGTTCCTGCACGGCTTCGGCCACCGGGCGGTAGTTCTCGCTCTCGGCGCGAAACGCCGCCAGGTCGTGGAAACGGTTCGGGTCCAGCAGGCGCAGACGCGCGAAGTGGCTGTCCTGGCCCAGCTGCTCCGGGGTGGCAGTCAGCAGCAGCACGCCAGGGATGACCTCGGCCAGCTGCTCGACCAGCGAATATTGCGGGCTGGCCTTGTCTTCGTGCCACACCAGGTGATGCGCCTCGTCGACCACCAGCAGGTCCCAACCGGCCGCGAACAGGGCGTCCTGGGCCTTCTCGTCTTCGGTCAGCCACTCCAGCGAGACCAGCGCCAGCTGCGCGTCCTCGAACGGATTGCTGGCATCGCTTTCGATGAAGCGTTCGGCGTCGAACAGGGCCACCTGCAGGTTGAAGCGCCGGCGCATCTCCACCAGCCACTGGTGTTGCAGGTTCTCCGGCACCAGGATCAGCACGCGGCTGGCGCGGCCGCCCAACAGCTGGCGGTGGATCACCAGGCCTGCCTCGATGGTCTTGCCCAGGCCCACTTCGTCGGCCAGCAGCACCCGTGGCGCAATGCGGTCGGCCACTTCGCGGGCGATGTGCAACTGATGCGCGATGGGTTGCGCACGCACGCCGCCCAGGCCCCACAGCGAGGACTGCAGCAGTTTGCTGGTGTGCTCGAGAGTGTTGTAACGCAGCGAGAACCACGCCAGCGGGTCGATCTGGCCGGCAAACAGGCGGTCGCTGGCCAGGCGGAACTGGATGAAGTTCGACAGCTGGGTTTCCGGCAGGGTGCACAGTTTGTTCTGCCCATCGAGGCCGTGGTAGACCAGCAGGCCGTCGACGTCCTCGACCTGCTGGACGGTCAGCTTCCAGCCTTCGAAGTGGGTGATCAGGTCGCCTGGAGAGAAGCGCACGCGTGTCAGCGGTGCGTTGCGCAGGGCGTACTGGCGGGTGTCGCCGGTGGCCGGGTAGAGCACCGTCAAGAGGCGCCCGTCCTGTGCCAGGACCGTGCCCAGGCCCAGCTCGGCTTCGCTGTCGCTGATCCAGCGTTGCCCTGGTTGATACTGCTGCGCCATGTTGCTCGACTCCCGCCTGTAAAAAGCCGACGATTCTAACGGATACGGGGCCCCGAGGCCAAAGACTCCGGCGCCCAGCGGACAATTTACCGCGAATCCGCGCCTGGTGGTTGTGTGACGGAGTCGATACATTGAGCATTGTGCTGCTCAAGTCTGGCTGGCCGACGCCGAAAGACAGACTGAGAGAGGAGACCCTTCATGCTGTCATCCGTACTACCCATGAACCAGATCGCGGTGACTTCGCAGCTCGATCCTGCCAAGACGGCGCCGATCGTGCCGCCGGTGGCGCCCGCGCAGCCGGTGACCGGCGACAGCCAAGTCGACCTGCGCCAGCGCGACGCCGAGGAGTCGGCCGACCGCCTGCGCGAGGAACAGCGCCGCCGCCAGAAGCGCGAGCGCCAGGACGGGCAGATCATCGAGCACGTCGACCCCGAGCAGCACCTGCCGCTTCCGGGCACCGAACTCAACGCCGACAATACCGTGCCGGTCGCGCCATTGATCGAGAACGAGCCGCGGCAAGGGCTGTGGGTGGATATTCAGATCTAGGCAGAGGCGCCCGCAACCCCCATCATGGCCCATGCCTTACCGACCAGAGCACTTAGAGCCATGAGCCAGGACGAAACGCCGATCATCGACTTCAACAGCGAACGCGCCAAGCGCATCCATGATCTCAAGGACAAGCGCCTCAACGAGATGCGCCAGCAGTTCGAACAGGCCATGCCGCTGGGCAAGGCGGCGAAAAAGGCGAAAAAGGCGAACAAACCCAAGAAGCGCTGATCTCTCTTTGCCTGAGGTCAGGGCCGCTTTGCAGCCCTTCGCCGGCGACTGCAGCCGTTCAACGCAGGCGCCATGGACGGGCGGCTTCAGCCAATCGAAATGGGTGGCAGCTCGGTCAGGGTGAGGGTCTGCCCCTTGCGCGGCGCGATGATCTGCGCCTCGCCATCGACTACCAGCTCGTCGCGCTGGTTGAACACGCGGGTGGCGATGCGCACGCGAAACTTCGGCAGCTTTTCCAGAATTTCCAGGCGCACGGTCAAGGTATCGCCGATCTTGACCGGTTTTTCGAAGCTCATCTGCTGACTGACATAGATCGTTCCCGGCCCTGGCAGCTCACAGGCCACTGCCGCGCTGATCAAGGCGCCGCTGAACATGCCGTGGGCGATGCGCTCCTTGAACATGGTGCCAGCGGCGTAGGCTGCGTCCAGGTGCACCGGGTTATGATCGCCCGACATGGCAGCGAACAGCTGGATGTCGCGCTCTTCGACGGTCTTGCTGAACTGGGCGGTCTGGCCCACTTCAAGTGCTTCGTACGGCGTATTGCTGACCTCGGTCATCGGTATCCAATCCTTACGGGTTAATAGGCTCATCGGTCGGCGCGGTGGCGCCCAGGGTGTCGAGCCAGGCGATCAGGTCGCCGACGACCTGTGCTCGGTTGAGCTCATTGAACACTTCATGGCGCGCCTGCGGGTAAATAATTGTCCGCACCTGCGCCCTGGCCGACAGGCGCCAGGCATTGCCCAGATCAGTCAGACGCTTGCCGGCGCTGACCGGATCACATTCTCCGCCGATAATCAGCAGCTTCAGGCCCGGCCGTGTGCGCGCCAGGTTCGCTTCCGTGCTGATGTGCGCCAGCCCGCCGAGCAGGTCGAACCACAGCTGGTTGGTGCAGCGAAAGCCGCACAAGGGGTCGGCGATGTAGCGATCGACGGCCTCGGTGTCGCGGCTGAGCCAGTCGTAGCCGCTGCGGTTGGGCCTGAACGCCTTGTTGAACGAACCGAAGGTCAACCACTCGATCAGCGCGCTGCGTCCCAGGGGGCCCTGACGCCAACGCTCGAAGCGGGCGATGTGGCGGGCGTTGTGATAAAGACTCGCCGGTTGATAGTTGGAACCGCTGAACACTGCGCCCGCGACCTGGCTGGCGTTTTCGATCAACCAGGCCTGGGCGATATAGCTGCCCATGCTGTGGCCCAGCAGGACCACGGGCGTGCCGGGGAGGCGGCGGGCGATTTCGGCGCGCAGCAGGCTCAGGTCGGCGACTACCCGGCGCCAGCCATCACAGGCGGCGAACAGCCCGGGCACCCCGGCAGCGCCGGTCTGGCCGTGGCCGCGTTGATCGTGGGCATACAGTGCATAACCGGCCGCGGTCAAGGCTGCGCCCAGAGCGGCGTAGCGCCCGGCGTGGTCGGCCATGCCGTGGGCCAGCAGCACCACGGCGCGGGGGCTGGCGGCGGGCAGCCAGCTGTGGACGTGTAAATCCAAGCTGTCATCAGTGACAAGGGTAAAGCGCTGCGAGGCCATCGCGTTCCTTCATTTGCGTAGCGCATTGCCCAGTGGCATCGGGCGGCAAGACAGCCCGCCGATTCACAAGCGTGATGACGCCTTATTGTTGTTAGATCCGCCTGTCGTTTGCTGCTAAGTTGCGGGCAGAACGGCTCGTTCAGGCTAGAGGACAATAATAATGCAACCTGAATTCTGGAATGACAAACGCCCTCCTGGCGTGCCCACCCAACTGGATATGGGCGGCTATGCCTCGGTGGTCGAGGTGTTCGAGCGCTCCTGCCAGCGCTTTGCCGACCGCCCGGCCTTCAGCAACCTTGGCGTGACCCTCAGCTACGCCGAGCTCGACCGCCATTGCCAGGCCTTCGCCGCCTGGCTGCAGCAGCACACGGACTTGCAGCCAGGCGATCGCATCGCGGTGCAGATGCCCAACATCCTGCAATACCCCATCGCCGTGTTCGGTGCCCTGCGCGCCGGGCTGATCGTGGTCAACACCAACCCGTTGTACACCGCGCGGGAGATGCGTCACCAATTCAAGGACTCCGGCGCCCGCGCGCTGGTCTACCTCAACCTGTTCGGGCATCTGGTCGAGCAGGTGCTGGCGGACACCGACATCGAGTTTCTGATCGAGGCCAGGCTTGGCGATCTGTTGCCCAGCACCAAGGGTTGGCTGGTCAACACCCTGGTCGACAAGGTGAAGAAAAAAGTCCCGCGCTATGCCTTGCCTCAGGCGGTGTCATTCAAGACCGTGCTGCGCACGGGCCAACGCGAGGCGCTGCGGCCGGTGGCGCTGCAGCTGGAGGACACCGCAGTGCTGCAGTACACCGGTGGTACCACGGGCCTGGCCAAGGGCGCCATGCTCAGCCATGGCAACCTGGTGGCCAACATGCAGCAGGTGCAGGCTTGCTTCCAGCAACTCGACGAGCTCGGCCGCCCCATGCTGCAGGAGGGCCAGGAGGTGATGATCGCGCCGCTGCCGCTCTACCATGTGTACGCCTTCACGGCGAACTGCATGTGCATGATGGTCACTGGCAACCACAACGTGCTGATCAGCAACCCACGGGATATCGGCGGCTTCATCAAGGAGCTGAAGAAGTGGCGGTTCTCGGCCATGATCGGCCTCAATACGCTGTTCGTGGCCTTGATGGAGCACCCGGACTTCGCTGCGCTGGACTTCTCCAGCCTCAAGGTCACCAACTCCGGCGGCACTGCGCTGGTCAAGGCCACGGCCGACCGCTGGCAGCAGATCACCGGCTGCCGCATCATCGAAGGCTACGGCCTCACGGAAACCTCGCCGGTGGCGTGCACCAACCCCTATGGCGAGCGCGGGCGGCTGGGTACGGTGGGCATTCCGGTGGTCGGCACCGGCCTCAAGGTGGTCGATGAAGACGGCGCCGAGCTGTCCCAGGGTGAACGCGGCGAGCTGTGCATTCGCGGCCCGCAAGTGATGCAGGGCTACTGGCAGCAGCCCGAGGCCAGCGCCGAGGTAATGAGTGCGGACGGCTGGCTACGCACCGGTGACATCGCCATCATCGACCCTGATGGCTTCGTGCGCATCGTCGATCGCAAGAAGGACATGATTATCGTGTCGGGTTTCAACGTGTACCCCAACGAGATCGAGGACGTGGTGATGGCCCACCCCAAGGTGGCCAACTGCGCGGCCATCGGCATCGCCGACGAGCGCACCGGCGAGGCGGTCAAGCTGTTCGTGGTGCCACGCGAAGGCGGGCTGGGGCTCGAAGAGCTCAAGGCCTACTGCAAGGCCAACTTCACCGGCTACAAGGTGCCCAAGCACATCGTGCTGCGCGATTCACTGCCGATGACGCCGGTGGGCAAGATCCTGCGCCGTGAGTTGCGCGAGGGTTCCCTGTAGGACCGGTCTTACAGGGGCACCCAGACCATGCTCAGCAGCTGCCCATCCTCGACCCGGAACTGGCCATCGAACTCGGCGCCCGCGCGCCATTGCGGCGACAGGTCGGTCAGCAGGCGCAGGCGTGCCGTGCCGTCGGCCTGCCAGTCGAGCACTTCGGCATGCTCGAAATAGAACCGCTTGAGCACCAGCGGATAGAGGGCCTTGAACAGGCTCTCCTTGAGCGAGAACGTCAGGGTGACGATCATGCCCACCTCGTCGGCCGACCGCTGCGCCATGCGTGCGCGCTCGGGGGCCGTGAGGATTTCACCGTGCAGGTGCAGCGCCCGCTCGGGCTTGAGCAAAGTCTCCATGTCCATGCCCAGCCCGCGCCAGGCCTGCTGGTGAGCCACCATCGCCCCGGCCCAGCCGCCGCCGTGGCTGATTGCTCCACATACGCCAGGCGGCCAAACCGGCGCGCGATCCTCGCCGATCGCCGGTACCATGGCCGCCGCCGGTCCCTGCCAGCCCAGCGCCTGCAACGCCGCGCGGGCGCACAGGCGCCCGGCGAGGAATTCTGCCTGGCGCTTGGCCACCGAGCGCTGGATGCTCGCCGGCGCCTCGATGGCACTGCGGGTGAAGTCGTCGGCGGTCCATAGGCTGGGGTCAAACCTGCAACTGGTGAGCACCACACCGGGCAGGCTGACCGGCAGGGGCCAGTGGCGACGAGGGGCGGTGCAGCAGGTGGGGGTGAAGGTAGTCATGGCGTCATTTTGCCGTGGGTTGCGCGAATTTGCAGCGCAAATCACCGCACAAGTCGTTGTAACAGGATTATTCGGGTTCAGGAGGGGTTCAGCGCTCCCCCCTTAAGCTGGCGGCCTGCTGCGCGTTGCAATACGCTGCCTACATTCCCGGAGTGCACTATGAAATTGTTGGTGGTTGAAGATGAGGCCCTGCTGCGTCATCACCTGCAGACCCGACTGTCCGCCAGCGGCCATGTGGTCGAGGCCGTGGCCAATGCCGAAGAGGCGCTTTACCACGCCCAGCAGTACAACCACGACCTGGCTGTGGTCGACCTCGGCCTGCCGGGCATGGGCGGCCTGGACCTGATCCGCCAGTTGCGCGCCGAGGGCAAGACGTTTCCCATCCTCATCCTGACCGCTCGCGGCAACTGGGAAGACAAGGTCCAGGGCCTGGCCACCGGCGCCGACGACTACGTGGTCAAGCCCTTCCAGTTCGAAGAGCTGGAGGCACGCCTGAACGCCTTGCTGCGGCGTTCCAGCGGTTTCACCCAATCGACCATCACCGCCGGCCCGCTGGTACTGGACATCAACCGCAAGCAGGCCAGTCTCGACGAGCAGCCCCTGGCGCTGACCGCCTTCGAATACCGCATCCTCGAGTACCTCATGCGCCATCACCAACAGGTGGTGGCCAAGGACCGCCTGATGGAGCAGCTTTACCCCGATGACGAGGAGCGCGATCCCAACGTCATCGAGGTATTGGTCGGGCGTCTGCGGCGCAAGCTCGAAGGCGATCGCGGGTTTCGTCCGATCGACACGGTCAGGGGCCTGGGGTACCTGTTTACCGAGCGCTGCCGATGATTCGATCACTGCGCTTGCGGCTGATGGCAGCGGCGGCCTTGCTCGCCGTGCTGTTCATGATCGCCCTGCTGCCGGCCTTGCAGAAGGCCTTCAGCCTGGCGCTGCGTGAGTCCATCGAGCAGCGCCTGGCCTCGGACGTGACCACGCTGATCTCTGCCGCGCGCATCGAGAACGACCAGCTGCAGATGCCAGCCTTGCTCCCCGACGAGCAGTTCAACCTGCCCGAGAGCCGTTTGCTGGGCTACATCTACGACCGCCAGGGCAACATGGTCTGGCGCTCGCGGGCGTCGGCTAACGAGAACATCGACTACAAACCACGCTACGACGGCGGCGGCAACGTCTTTTCCCGCGCCCATCAGCCCGACGGCACCGAATTCTTCGTCTACGACGTCGAGGTCAAATTGCTCGGCGGCCGTAGTGCGGCCTACAGCATCGTCGCCTTCCAGCCGGTGCGCGACTACCAGAAAACCCTCTCCGGCTTGCGCTCCAAGCTGTCGTTCGGCTTCGGCCTGGCCCTGCTGGTGTTGCTGCTGCTACTTTGGGGCGGCATGACCTGGGGCCTGCGCGCGCTGCGTCAGCTCAGCCTGGAGCTCGACCAGATCGAGTCGGGCGAGCGCGAGAGCCTGAGCGAGCAGCACCCCCGCGAGCTGCTGCGCCTGACCGACTCACTCAACCGCCTGCTGCGCAGCGAGCGTGAGCAGCGCGGGCGCTATCGCGACTCCCTGGGTGACCTGGCGCACAGCCTGAAAACCCCACTGGCGGTGTTGCAAGGGGTCAGCGAAACCATTGCCCAGCGCCCCCAGGACCTGGAGCAGGCGCGCATTCTTCAGGCTCAGATCGAGCGCATGAGCCAGCAGATCGGCTACCAGCTGCAGCGTGCCAGCCTGCGCAAGAGTGGCCTGGTGCGCCACCAGGTGGCACTGCAGCCGCTGCTCGACAGCCTGTGCAGCACCCTCGACAAGGTCTATCGCGACAAGCGCGTGCGCGCCAGCTTCGATGTTCCGGCCCCCGGGCTGGTGCCGATGGAGCAGGGCGGGTTGCTGGAAATGCTCGGTAACCTGCTGGAAAACGCCTATCGCTTATGCCTGGGCCAAGTGCGTGTGCGCCTGATCTATCTGGAGGAAGGGCTTGAACTGTGGGTCGAAGACGACGGCCCCGGCATCCCGGTCAGTCAACGCGAGCGCATTCTCAAGCGTGGCGAACGTTTGGACCGGCAGAACCCCGGCCAAGGCATCGGCCTGGCGGTGGTCAAGGACATCATCGAAAGCTACGGCGCGCAGTTGACCCTGGGCGACTCCAGCCTGGGCGGCGCCGCTTTCCGGGTTCGCCTGCAACCCGTCTGACCCTGGCGGCCCCGCTCGCCGCTCGCCCCCCCGCCCCATGCATTCGCCATGGGCTATAACTGTAACTAAAGACGACATCGACCTCGACTGAACCGGTTCTGAGATGGCGGTTTGCCGCCACTGCGAACCCGGTTTGGCGTTGATGTGGCGAAAAACCGCCGAATGTCTGGCGCGGCATTCAGTGCTCAAACGGTTCCGGTGCCTTTGCCACAACGTCAATAGGACAAATTCGACTTGTGGCATGGGGTTTGCGATACAACGCCCTAGAGTCCTGCTCACCAGCAGCTCGACAAAACAAAAATCCCTCCAGCGCAGGAGGGTTCGTGTTCGGGTATCAAGGCACCAGTGGATGGATGCCGAACGGTACGCTTGAGGAATTTGCCATGACGACTCGTCAGCCACTCTACAAATCCCTGTATTTCCAAGTGATCCTCGCGATCATCGTCGGTGTCCTGATCGGGCATTTCTACCCACAAACCGGCGTTGCGCTCAAACCCCTGGGTGACGGCTTCATCAAGCTGATCAAGATGATCATCGCCCCCATCATCTTCTGCACCGTGGTCAGCGGCATTGCCGGTATGCAGAGCATGAAGTCGGTGGGCAAGACCGGTGGCTACGCGCTGCTGTACTTCGAAGTGGTATCGACCATTTCCCTGATCATCGGCCTGGTCGTGGTCAATGTCGTGCAGCCAGGTGCCGGCATGAACATCGATCCGACCAAGCTGGACGTCAGCAAAGTCGCCTCCTATGTAGCGGCGGGCGCGGATCAGAGCGTGGTCGGCTTCATCCTCAACATCATCCCGAACACCATTTTCAGCGCCTTCGCCAACGGCGACATTCTGCAGGTGCTGATGTTCTCGGTGATCTTCGGTTTCGCCCTGCATCGCCTGGGTGCCTACGGCAAGCCGTTGCTGGACCTGATCGATCGCTTCGCCCACGCCATGTTCAACATCATCAACATGATCATGAAGCTGGCGCCGCTCGGTGCATTGGGCGCCATGGCCTACACCATTGGCGCCTACGGCGTGGGTTCGCTGGTGCAGCTGGGCCAGCTGATGGCCTGCTTCTACATCACCTGCCTGCTGTTCGTGCTGCTGGTGCTAGGTTTCATTGCGCGGCTGCATGGCTTCAGCGTGATCAAGGTGATCCGCTACATCCGTGAAGAGTTGCTGATTGTGCTGGGTACCTCCTCCTCGGAGTCGGCCCTGCCACGCATGCTGGTGAAAATGGAGCGCCTGGGGGCGAAGAAATCCGTGGTGGGTCTGGTGATTCCGACCGGTTATTCGTTCAACCTGGACGGTACTTCGATCTACCTGACCATGGCTGCGGTGTTCATCGCCCAGGCAACCAACACGCACATGGACATCACTCACCAGATCACCCTGATCCTGGTGCTGCTGCTGTCTTCCAAAGGCGCAGCGGGTGTTACCGGTAGCGGCTTCATCGTCCTGGCTGCCACCCTTTCGGCTGTGGGCACCCTGCCGGTTGCCGGCCTGGCGCTGATCCTGGGCATCGACCGCTTCATGTCCGAGGCGCGCGCCTTGACCAACCTGGTCGGCAACGCCGTCGCCACCCTGGTAGTGGCCAAGTGGGTCGGCGAGCTGGACGAGTCGCGCATGACCGCTGAACTGGCCGCCGGCAGCCCGCCGCTGACCAATCTGGTGCCGGAAGACGACCTGGGTGTGGCTGAAGCACCCGTCGTCAACCAACGCTAAGCGTCATTTAGCGACAAAAAAAGCCCATCTTCGGATGGGCTTTTTGTTGGGCGGGCAAAGCTGCCTGCCGGTGGGAGGGGGCAAAGCCCCCGAGAGGCCGCCAGGCCGGTTTGTTCCGCCTGCAAGCCAGGGAACGCGGGCTTGACCAACGGCCACACTCACTCCACCCGCGTCTGCCCACTGAACACCAGCGGCGCCCGGCAGCGTCGGCACAGGTAGCGCCGGCCCTTGCGCACCAGGCCATGGCGCTGCGCGGTGAAGGGGAATTCCGGCGTGCAAGGGCACTGGTAGATATATCGGGTGCCACCGCGGCGCTTGATCTCGTAGGTATGGCAGCGGTTGGGCGGCAGCTCGTAGACGCCGCGCATGATCAGCTGCCACTCCTCGCCATGGGGCTGGATCCGGTCGCCGAACAGCTGGTGGGCCACCAGGTGCGCCACCTCGTGGGCCACAGTCTGGCGCAGGAAGTCTTCGCGGTTCTCGCGGTACAGCTGCGAATTGAAGCGCAGCAGGTTTTCGTGCAGGTGGGCGACGCCGGCCTTTTGCCCTCGCAGCTTGAGGCTGACGTGCGGTCGCTTGAATGAGCGCTTGAAAAAGTCTTCAGCCTGCTGGAAACAGGCTTCGACGCGGGACTCGAGTTGCTCGGGCATGCTGGGTCAATCTCCGGATCGAGCAATTATGCCCCATCACCCGGCCGCTGCCGACCGCTTGATGAGCCCCCGGCGACATGCGGCATGCTCACGGCACATACACCGGGCCGACCCCCAGCCCCCAGATGATCACGGTCAGCGCCATGATCGCCACCAGCACCACCAGGCCGACGGCGAGCACCGAACTGGCGAACAGGAAGCCGTCGTCACGGGCCACGTTCATGAAGGTCGGCAGGCCGACGTAAAGCAGGTAGACGGTGTAGCAGATCGCCGCCGTGCCGGTCAGCATGCCCAGCCACAGATGCGGATACAGCGCGGCCAGACCGCCGATGAACAGCGGCGTCGCGGTGTAGGTGGCGAAGGCCACGCAGCGCGCGAAGCTGGGGTAGGCATCGTAGGTGCGGGCCATCCAGTGGATGAACATGCCCATCACTGCCACCCCGGCGAGCATTGCCAGGTACGACATGCCGGCCATCCACAGCGCATCACCCCCGCTGAGCAGTACGGCAGGGCGCTCGCCGATCACCCAGCCGGTGCGGGTGGTGCCGATGAATGCGGCAATGGCCGGAACAAGGGCGAGGATCAGGGTGTGGGTGAAGTACAGCCGGCCAAGGCTGACTTCCCTGTCGCCACGGATGTCTTGCCATTCTTGATCGGGGTGGGTGAACAAGCCCACGACGTGATGAATCATGACGGTGCTCCATGGGATGCCTGCCACGAGTATGAGCCAGCGGGGGCAGGTTTTTTAGAGCGAATCGCTCTTTCAATCTGATGTCTTGTGGCGGTAAGCGGCAATGCGTAATTGGTCGGCATGGGGTGACAGCGGCTCGGCCTTTGCAGGTAAAATGCCCGGCTTTGCCATACCTTTCGCGCGGATTCCAGATGGGCACTCTTTCGGTCAGTCAGAACAAATTGCAGAAACGTCTTCGTCGCCTGGCCGGGGAAGCGGTCGCCGACTACAACATGATCGAGGATGGCGACAAGGTCATGGTCTGCCTGTCCGGCGGCAAAGACAGCTACACCATGCTCGACGTGCTGATGCACCTGCAGAAGGTGGCGCCGATCAAGTTCGAGATCGTCGCGGTGAACATGGATCAGAAACAGCCCGGCTTTCCCGAGCATGTGCTGCCGGCCTACCTCAAGGAGTTGGGCATCGAGTACCACATCGTCGAGAAGGACACCTATTCGGTGGTCAAGGAGCTGATTCCCGAAGGCAAGACCACCTGCTCGCTGTGCTCGCGCCTGCGCCGCGGCACGCTGTACACCTTTGCCGACGAGATCGGCGCAACCAAGATGGCCCTGGGGCATCACCGCGACGACATCGTCGAAACCTTCTTTCTCAACATGTTCTTCAATGGCTCGCTGAAGGCCATGCCCCCCAAGTTGCGGGCCGATGACGGCCGCAACGTGGTGATCCGCCCGTTGGCCTACTGCAACGAGAAGGACATCCAGGCCTACTCCGACTTCAAGCAGTTCCCGATCATCCCGTGCAACCTCTGCGGCTCCCAGGAAAACCTGCAGCGCCAAGTGGTCAAGGACATGCTGGTGGAGTGGGAGCGCAAGCACCCGGGGCGCACTGACAGCATCTTCCGCGGCCTGCAGAACGTGGTGCCGTCGCAACTGGCGGATCGCAACCTGTTCGATTTCGGCGGGTTGAAGATCGACGAGACGGCGGCATCGCGGTTCGTTTCGGTGGTCAATCTCTAAACAGCCACGCTACCCTCGCTCCGGCTAGTGGTTCACGGTAAAAGCCAGCATGGCCGACAGCTCGCACATTGGTCGCCCGCTCTCGGCGTGCCACTGGTTGAACGCCGCCTGCACGGCGGCCTGGTCGCGCTTGCTCGACGGCACCTTGTCGACGATGTTCTGCGCGTTGAGCGCCGCGACCACGTCCCAGCTGGGAATGAAGGTGTCCTTGCCGACCATGCGCAGAAAGCGCGGCGCAGACAGACCGCCCATCTGGTTGCCATGCCGGGCAATGTACTGCCATAGGCCGGTGATGTCGGTCACCGGCCAGTCAGCGATGAACTGGCCGAAGCTGCCGTGCTCATGGGCCACGTCGAGAATCAGCTGGGCGTTGCGCGGCACGCTCTTGAGCTTGCCCAGGTGGCGGATGATGCGGGTGTCCTGCATCAGTCGCTCCAGGTGCTCGGCCCCCATCAGCACGACTTTTTCCGGGTCGAAACCAAAGAACACCTGCTCGAACGCCGGCCACTTGGCGTCCACCAGGCTGTGCTTGAGGCCCGCCCGGAACACCCGCAAGGCCATGGTCGACAGGTACCGATCGGCGCCAATGCTGCGCAGCTGGGCCGGGGTCTGCGCTACCGGCAGTTGGGCCTGCAACGCCTTCGCCGAGCCGAACCGGTTCAGGCAGTATTCGTTAAGCCATTTGTAATCCTGCATCTACTTCACATCCTCGACCGGGCTTCGTAAGGCAGCGGCGAACGCTCAGGGTTCCAGCCGCGCAGCGGTGGCGGCCAGGCGCGAACCCAGGGCCTTGCACAGGGCGATTTCCTGTTCGTCCAGGGCGCGCTTGCCGTCGGCACCGGCGTGGTGGCTGGCGCCGTAGGGGGTGCCGCCGCCCCGAGTCTCCAGCAGCGCCGACTCGCTGTAGGGCAGGCCGGTGATCAGCATGCCGTGGTGCAGCAATGGCAGCATCATCGACAGCAGCGTCGACTCCTGGCCGCCATGCAGGCTGGCGGTGGAGGTGAACACCCCGGCCGGCTTGCCGACCAGCGCGCCGTTGAGCCACAGCGTGCTGGTGCCGTCGAGAAAGTACTTGAGTGGCGCGGCCATGTTGCCGAAGCGCGTCGGGCTGCCCAGCGCCAGGCCTGCGCAGTGTTTAAGGTCGTCGATGCTGGCGTACAAGGCTCCGCTTTCGGGAATGTCCGCGGCCACCGCTTCGCACTCGGCGGAGATGGCGGGCACCGTGCGCAGGCGCGCTTCCAGGCCGCCCAGTTCGACGCCGCGGGCGATATGGCGGGCCATCTCGGCGGTGGCGCCATGGCGGCTGTAATACAGCACGAGGATGTAACCGGCGCTCACGGCAGGATCTCCAGCAGGTTGTCGGTGGGCCGCCCAATGGCGGCGCGGTTGCCGTTGACCAGAATGGGCCGCTCGATGAGCTTTGGATGGGCGACCATGGCCGCGACAAGCTGGCCGTCATCCAGGCTGGCGTCGGCCAGGCCCAGCGCCTTGTACTCGTCTTCACCGGTGCGCAGCAACTGCCGCGCGCCAATGCCGAGCAGGTCGATCAGGTGCTGGAGAGTGGCGGCGTCGGGTGGTGTTTCCAGATAGCGCACCACGGTCGGCTGCAGGCCGCGGGCCTCCAGCAACTCGAGGGCAGCCCGGGATTTCGAGCAGCGTGGGTTGTGGTACAGCGTCAGATCGGTCATGGGGCAGTCGCATCCAGCCTGAAGAGGTGGCTATTCTAACCGTGGCGGCTGGTGATACGTCATCCCGATGAAGAGGAGAGGGCAGTGGCAAGGCAGTTTTCGCATGCGCTGGCGGTGGTACTGCTGGCGTTCACGCTGGGGGGCTGTGGCGCTGGCGACTACGGTGTCGATCAGCACGGGCGCAAGGTCGCTGCCGGGGAACTCGACCAGCATTGGCGGGTGGTCAACTACTGGGCCGAATGGTGCGCCCCGTGCCGTCGGGAAATCCCCGAGTTCAATGCCCTGGCGCAGCAGGTGAAGGCTGCCGGGGTGCGAGTGGTCGGGGTCAACTTCGACAACCTGCAGGGCGAGGAGCTGCGCAAGGCCAGCCAGACCCTGGGCATCGACTACACCGTGCTGGCGGAAAACCCCGCACCCAGGTTCGACCTGCCGGAGAGCCAAGGGCTGCCGGTGACCTATCTGATCGACCCCAGGGGCAAGGTGCGCGAGCAGCTGTTGGGGGAACAGACGGCGAGCAGTGTGCTGGCGCGGCTCAAGGCTGCCGGAGGGTTGTAGGATCGACTCGGTGGCGGCCGCCCTGGCAGGGGGCCAAGCCCCCGAGCGGCCGCCGGGCCTGCCTGACCCTGGTCAGCCTTCCTCGGGCCAGAGCCGCAATGGCTGGCCATTCTCCGGCCATAGGCGCAGTTGCTCGTTGGGCTGGATGTCCCAGCGCTGCACGGTCTCCAGCGCCTTGAGGAAACGCTGCTCCTGTTCCATCACCGCCGGGGCGCAGAGGCGCCGGGTGCTGCCGGGGGTGGCGAAGTTCAGGTGATGGTGCGCCAGGGTGTAGGCGGCGAACCAATGGTTGCAGCCGGCGGTACCGTAGGCGCGGCCGTCGCTGGCCAGGGTCAGGGTCAGGTGGCTGTTGTCGAGCAGCGGCCGGTCGCCGATCCACTCCACCGAATAGGTGCGTTCGGCCTGCAATTTGGACGAATGGCCAGCACAACCGGCCAGCAGCGTGGCGCCGAGCAGGGCAGTCAGGGCCAGCCGGTTCACAGTGCGCCTGCCTGGCACTGCGGGCACAGGTGCCGTTCGCCCTCGCTGCGCCAGCCCAGCTCGGCGATGCGCGCACTGGCCGCCGGCTTCTGCGCCTTGGCACCAAGCTTGGCGTCCACCGCGAACTCGAAGTTCAGGGCTTTCTGGCAGCCGTCGCAGTTGACGGTCCACTGATGAATTGCCAGCTCGCCGAACACCGGGCCCTTGGCCACGGCCACCCATTGCCCGCGCGGGTTGATCAGGTGCCGGACCTTTTCGACCGTCAGGCGCATGCTCAGGTCCTTGCTGCCCTTGAGGGTCACCAGCAGCACGTCGTCGTTATGGATCGAGCCGCCGTTGCCGGTGACCTGATAGCGGCCTGGCACCAGGGCGCGGCATTCGATCAAGGTGTGTTGCGGGCTCAGCAGGCTGTAGCGGAAATCGTGTTCGACCATCGGTCCTCCGGCGCGGCCACCAAAAGGGCAGGCCGCAAAATCTGCGCGGCAGTCTAGCATGATGCCCCGGCCTTTCACGCACTGACCCGCGCCTGTTGCTCCAGGCGGGTCATCGCCTCTTCCAGTTGCGTCAACGCTGCCATGGCCGCCGGGTCGTTCTGCTTGAGCAGGGTCTCGCTGCGCTGGCACGCGGCCCGCAGTTGCGGCACGCCGCAGTTGCGGCACGCCGCAGTAGCGGGTGGCGCCGTGCAGGCGATGCACACGCTCGATCAGGGCATTATGGTCATCGGCCTCGCGGGCCTGACGAATGGCATCACGATCGGCCGCCAGCGAGGCCAGCAACATGGCCAGCATGTCGGCGGCCAGGTCCGCCTTGCCCGCCGCCAGGCGCAGGCCCTCGGCAGGGTCGAGCACCAGCAGGCTCGGGTCGTCGGGCTGATCCTCCTGGCTGCGCTCCACTTGCTGCGGGCCGAGCACCAGACCGGTCCATTTGAGCACCACCTGGGCCAGTTGCCGCTCGCTGATCGGCTTGGTCAGGTAGTCGTCCATGCCGCTCTGCAGCAGGGCGCGCTTCTCGTTGGCCATGGCGTGGGCCGTGAGGGCGACGATCGGCAACGCCGGGCCAGGCTGTACGCTTTCCCATAGGCGAATCTTTTCCGTGGTCTCACGGCCGTCCATGCCGGGCATCTGCACGTCCATCAGCACCAGGTCGAAGCTGTCTTCCTGCACCGCCTGGATCGCCGCCTGGCCGCTGTCCACCGCCAGCACCAGGGCGCCGAGGTCTTCGAGCAGGGTCTGCACCAGCAGCAGGTTGGCCGGGTTGTCGTCGACGCACAGCACCCGCGGCGGCCGATCACTGGGCGGCTGCTCGCTGTCGCTGCGCAGGCGCCTGGGGTTGACCAGGTCGCCAAGGGCGCGGCGCAGCTTGCGCGTGCAGGCTGGCTTGGCCTGCAGCTGGCTGTTGGCGTTGGGTACGGCAACATGGAACAGCGCCTGTTCGGTGGTCGGGCACAGCACCAGCGCCTGGCAGCCCAGCTGGTCGAGGCCAAGCAGGTGCTTGCCGAGTTTTTCCGGGGAAATCTCGTGGTGGGTGATGCCCAGTACCGCCAGTTCGATAGGCTGGCCACCGGCCCGCGCGGCCTTGATGCCGTCGGCCATGCGGTCCAGGGAATTGAACGGCAGTACTTCCAGGCCGCAGTCCTCCAGTTGGTGCTTGAGCGCCTGGCGGGCCAGCTCATGGCCGTCGACGATCGCGATGCGCCGGCCCTGCAGGGGCGGGCCCGGCAGGTCCTCGGCGTCGTCGCGGGCCTTGGGCAGGCTCAAACTGACCCAGAACTGCGAGCCCTCGCCCGGTTCGCTGTCGACACCGATCTCGCCGCCCATCTGCTCGATCAGGCGCTTGGAAATCACCAGGCCCAGGCCGGTGCCGCCAGGTTGGCGCGACAACGAGTTGTCGGCCTGGCTGAAGGCCTGGAACAGCGCGCGTACGTCCTGGGTCGACAAGCCGATGCCGGTGTCCTGCACGCTGATGCGCAGTTGCACGCTGTCTTCGCTCTCATCCTGCATCTCGGCGCGGGCAACGATGGTGCCCTCGCGGGTGAACTTGATGGCGTTGCTGACCAGGTTGGTGAGGATCTGCTTGAGCCGCAGCGGGTCGCCGATCAGCGACAGCGGTGTGTCGCGATAGACCAGGCTGACCAGTTCCAGGCCCTTGGCATGGGCGGCCGGGGCGAGGATGGTGAGGGTGTCCTGGAGCAGGTCGCGCAGGTTGAAGGGGATGCTGTCGAGCACCAGTTTGCCGGCCTCGATCTTCGAGAAGTCGAGGATCTCGTTGATGATGCCGAGCAGGCTGTCGGCGGACTTCTCGATGGTGCCCAGGTAGTCCAGCTGACGCGGGGTCAGCTCGCTCTTTTGCAGCAGGTGGGTGAAGCCAAGGATGCCGTTGAGCGGGGTGCGGATCTCGTGGCTCATGTTGGCGAGGAATTCGGACTTGATCCGGCTGGCCTCCAGCGCCTCCTTGCGCGCCAGGTCCAGCTCGATGTTCTGGATCTCGATGGTCTCAAGGTTCTGGCGCACGTCCTCGGTGGTCTGGTCGACGCTGTGTTGCAGCTCCTCCTGGGCATTCTGCAGGGTTTCGGCCATGCGGTTGATGCCCGCCGCCAGTTCGTCCAGCTCCTGGCTGCCGAGCGCCGGCAGGCGGGTTTCCAGGTGGCCGTCCTTGAGTTGCGTGACGGCCTGCTTGATCTGCCGCACCGGCCCGCTGATCCCGCGGCTCATGCGCAGGGCCAGCAGGGCGGTGGCCATCAGCCCGGCGAGAATCAGCAGTACGCTGGCGAACAGGCTGCGATAGCCGCGCAGCAGGGTGCCGTCGTGGGACAGCTCGACCTCGACCCAGCCGAACAGGCGGTCGCTTTCATTGGGCACCGCTTCACCCGCCAGGTCGCGATGGCGGCCGAACACCGGCTGCAGGTAGCGGGTCGCGTCGCTGCCGCTGCGCTCCAGCAGCTGGGTGCTGTTGCCCAGCGGCACCGGGTTGAGCATGCTCGGGCCGGCGTGGGCCAGGGGCGTGCGGTCAGCGGCGAGAAAGGACACCGAGCGCACGTCGGTCTGCTCCAGGGCCTGCGCCGCGATGCGCTCGAGCAAGGCCTGATCCTTGCGCACCATGGCCGGCGCCACCAGCGGCGCCAGCTGCTCGGTGATCATCTGCCCGCGGCGCAGCAACTGGGTGTTGAGCTCCGACTGCTGCAACCACATGAAATAGCCGCCCAGCACCACCGCCATCAGCCCGGTGGGCAGCAAGGCCAGCAGCAGCACGCGGCTCTTTATCCCCAGCTTTTTCAACACGCCTGTCTCCCGGGCAATTTGGTCCTGTGGGCAAAATACCCCGACTGGCCGGGCAGTGCACCTTTGGCGGGGAAAATGGTGGCTTGCGGGGTGTCCGAGGATACTGAATAATCGCTGAACGAGAATTAAGTGCAGCCGTCAATGACTCCCGCGAACCCTGTCGTGCCCCGCGTGTTGACCATCGAAGACGACCCGGTGCTGGGCGCCTACGTCCACGAGCAGCTGGGTCGCTGCGGGTTCCAGGTCACCTGGTGCCGCAATGGCCGCGAGGGCCTGGACCTGGCGCGTGACCCGGCTTTCGACGTGGTGCTGATGGACATCCTGCTGCCCGGCATGAACGGCCTCGACGTCCTGCAAAGCCTGCGCGAAAGCACGGCGGTGCCGGTGATTCTGATGTCGGCGCTGGGCGCCGAGAGCGACCGTATCAGTGGCTTTCGGCGCGGCGCCGACGATTACCTGCCCAAGCCGTTCAGCATGGACGAGCTGCACGTGCGGGTCGAAGCCATCCTGCGCCGCGTGGCCCTCGAGCGACGCCGTCGCGAGCCGCAGCCAACCCTGATCGCCGACAGCCTGGCGTTCGACGAGCAGACCTGCGACGTGTCGCGCCACGGGCGTGCCGCCGGGCTGACCCCCAGCGAGTACCGCCTGCTGGAAACCCTGCACCGCCAGCACGAGGAGGTGCTGAGCAAGGCCTTCCTTTATCAGCACGTGCTGCAGCGCGGCTATTCGCAGCACGACCGCAGCCTGGACATGCACGTCAGCCAGATCCGCCGCAAGCTCAAGGCCATCGGTTACGCCGAGCGCCAGCTGCGCACGGTGTGGGGCAAAGGCTATGTGCTGAGCAGCCGCGAGCTGGACAGTTGAAACTGCCCGGGCGCCATTCGCTGTTCTGGAAGCTGGCGATCATGCTGGTCGCCTTCTGCCTGCTGATGATCAGCCTGAGCTGGTGGGTGGGGCGCTACGTCGAGGAGCGCAACGCCAACCTGTCCGAGCAGGCCCGCGCCGAGCTGCGCGGCTACGCCCGTGAAGCCGAGCAGGCCTGGCTAGACGGCGGCCAGGCGGGGGCCGACCGCTGGCTGGCGGCGTACGCCGAGGTCCATCCCGACAGCCCGGCGACCCTGGTGGGCGCCGATCTGCAACCGCTGGGCAGTCAGCCACTGAGCGCCGAAATGCACCGGCACATGACCTTCCTGCGTGGCGTCGACTGGCCGGTAAGCCGGCACAGCAAGACCCTGCCCTGGCTCAGGCTGGACTTCCCGGGGGCGCCGCAGCGCGGCAGCCTGGTCCTGCAACTGCCGGCGCCGATGCTGCCGGGCCGCTATGCACTGGCCTGGCAGTTGATCATCAATGGCCTGTTGCCGGGTCTGCTGACCCTGTTGTTCTGCGCCGGCCTGTACCGCCTGCTGATTCGCCCGCTCAATCTCCTGCGCGAGCAGGCCAACGCCTGGCGCGCCGACCCGCTGGGCGTGCGCCTGTCGCCGGCGGCGACCACGCGCAAGGATGAACTGGGCGAGCTGGGTCGCGCCTTCGACCAGCTGTCCGAACGCCTGCAGGGCACGGTGGCCCTGCAGCACCAGTTGCTGCGCGACCTGTCCCATGAATTGCGCACCCCGCTGAGCCGCCTGAAGGTGGCCGGTGACAGCGAGCTGGACGGCGAACGCCTGCGCCAACGCCTGGTGCGTGAGGTCGATGGCATGCAGCGGCTGGTGGAGGACACCCTGCAACTGGCCTGGCTCGACGCCGAACGCAGCCCGCGCGTGCCGGAACCGATCCAGGTCCAGGCGCTGTGGGAGCTGGTGGCGGAGAACGCCTGCTTTGAAACCCGCTGGCCCGCAGCCCGGTTACTGTGCACCGTGCCCGCTGAATGCTGGGTACTGGGCGACCTCGACACCCTGGCCCAGGCCCTGGAAAACATCCTGCGCAATGCCATCCGCCACTCGCCCAGCCATGGCCGCATCGGCCTGCATGGCCAGTTGCAAGGCGAACAGTGGCTGTTGTGGCTTGACGACGAAGGCGGCGGCGTAGCAGCCGAGGATCTGGAGCGGATCTTCGACCCGTTCATCCGCCTGGACGGCTCACGGCCCGGCGACGGCGGCTTCGGCCTTGGCCTGAGCATTGCGCGCAACGCCCTGCAGGCCCAGGGCGGGGCGCTGTGGGCGCAGAACACCCGCCATGGCCTGCGGCTCAATCTGCGCCTGCGCCGGGCGGTCGAACCATCCCCTGCTACCGTACTGGCAGATGCCTCCTTATAACCAGACGATCAGCTGTCTGCACTTTGCGTGATATGGACTGGCAGCGTTTGCCGGTATGATAGGCGACCCCCGCAGGCTGGATTGCGAATACACCATGACCGTGCAGTACCTCACCATCGCCGACTGCGTCGGCAATACGCCGCTGGTGCGCTTGCAGCGCCTGGGCGGTGACACCCGCAATACTCTCCTGCTCAAGCTCGAGGGCAACAACCCGGCCGGCTCGGTCAAGGACCGCCCGGCGCTGTCGATGATCAACCGCGCCGAGAGCCGCGGGCAGATCCAGCCCGGCGACACGCTGATCGAAGCCACCTCCGGCAACACCGGTATTGCCCTGGCCATGGCCGCGGCGATCAAGGGTTACAAGATGATCCTGATCATGCCCGACAACTCCACCGCCGAGCGCAAGGCGGCGATGACCGCCTATGGCGCCGAGCTGATCCTGGTCACCCGGGAAGAGGGCATGGAGGGCGCGCGCGACCTCGCCGAGCGGATGCAGGCCGAAGGCCGCGGCAAGGTGCTCGACCAGTTCGCCAATGGTGACAATCCAGAGGCGCACTACAACGGCACCGGCCCGGAAATCTGGCAGCAGACCCAGGGCACCATCACCCATTTCGTCAGCTCAATGGGCACCACGGGGACCATCATGGGCACCTCGCGCTACCTCAAGGAGCAGAACCCGCAGGTGCAGATCGTCGGCCTGCAGCCGATGGAAGGCGCCGCCATTCCGGGCATCCGCCGCTGGCCGCAGGAATATCTGCCAAAGATCTACCAGGCTGAACGCGTCGACCGCATCGTCGACATGGCCCAGGCCGAAGCCGAGGACGTGACCCGGCGCCTGGCCCGCGAAGAAGGCATCTTCTGCGGGGTTTCATCGGGGGGGGCGGTGGCAGCGATGTTGCGCCTGTCCCAGGAGCTGGAAAACGCGGTGATTGTCGCGATCGTCTGCGATCGTGGGGACCGGTACCTGTCCAGCGGCATCTTCGACGCGCCCAACTGATGGCCGCCAAAGGCAAGCCCGGGCTGCGCTTCCAGCCCACCGGCGGAACCCGCACCAGCCAGCTTCCGGCGGGCAAGAAGCAGCGTCTGAGCATCGAACGCCTGAGCAATGACGGCCGCGGTATTGCCTTCTTCGAAGGCCGCACCTGGTTCGTCAACGGCGCCCTGGCCGGCGAGGAAGTCGAGGCCCGGGTCCTCAATAGCCACGGCAAGGTGGTCGAGGCCCGCACCGAGCGGGTCATCGTCGCCAGCGCCGAACGGCGGGTCGCGCCTTGCAAGCACTTCGGCCGCTGCGGCGGTTGCAGCCTGCAGCACCTGCCGCACAGCGCACAGCTGCAACTCAAGCAGCAGCAACTGGCCGAACAGCTGTCGCGGGTTGCCGGCATCGAACCCGAGCAATGGGTCGCGCCGCTGGTCGGCCCGGAGCTGGCCTACCGGCGCCGTGCGCGCATTGCCGTGCGCTGGGACAGCAAGGCGCGGCGGCTGGACGTCGGTTTTCGCGCGGTGGCCAGCCAGGATATCGTCCCGATCGACGACTGCCTGGTGCTGGTACAGCCTTTGCAAGCCATCCTTCAAGACCTGCCCAGATTGCTCCAAGGCTTCGTAAAGCCGCAGGTGATCGGGCATGTCGAGTTATTCAGTGGTACTGGCGAAGCGCTACTGTTACGTCACGTAGCACCCTTGGCCGAGGTCGACCTGGCGGCGTTGCAGGCGTTCTGCCAGGCCCACCACGCGCAGCTGTGGCTGCAGGGTGAGGGCGAACCGCAGCCGTTTGCAGCGGCGCAGCCGCTGGGCTACGAGTTGCGGCCCTGGGGCCTGCAGCTGGCGTATCGCCCCGGCGACTTCGTGCAGGTCAACGAAACGGTGAACGCGGCGATGATCGCGCAGGCCATCGACTGGCTCGCCCCGCAAGCCGAGGAGCGTGTGCTGGACCTGTTCTGTGGCTTGGGCAACTTCGCCCTGCCGCTGGCTCGCGAGGCCCGCGAGGTGGTGGCGGTGGAGGGCGTGGGCGCCATGGTGGAGCGGGCGCGGGCCAATGCCGCGAGCAATGGCCTGGGCAACGCCAGCTTCCATCAGGCGGACCTGGCTGCACCACTGGCCGGAGCAGCATGGGCCAGCGAAGGCTTTTCTGCGGTACTCTTGGATCCACCACGAGACGGCGCCGCGCAAGCGGTGGAGCATCTCGGCAAACTGGGCGCACGGCGCCTGGTGTATGTGTCCTGCAACCCGGCAACGCTGGCCCGCGACACGGTGCAGTTGCTCAAGCAGGGCTATAGGTTGAAACGGGCCGGAATCCTCGACATGTTCCCGCAAACCGCGCATGTCGAGGCGATGGCGTTATTCGAAGCGGGCCAGGATGGCCCGTCTAATCCGACTGGCGCGTGACAGCATGGCTCCTGCCGGCCCAGCAGGCGCCTAAGCCAGCGACAAATGGCGGGTCTTTGACCCGCCTTAGGGAAAGGTAAACAAGATGGTACAGGTGAGAGCACACCAGCCGGTCAACACAGACGGCAGTATCAATCTCGATGCATGGCTCGACCACATCGTCAGCGTCGACGTGCTGCTCGACCGCGAGGCGCTCAAGGCGGCTTGCGAGTTCGCGCTGCAGGCCGAACAACTCGGCAACATGGCCAAGTACTCATGGGCCGACGGCACCTCGTGTTTCCAGGCAGGCCTGGAAATCGCCGAGATTCTCGCCGACCTCAAGCTCGACCAGGATTCGCTAATGGCGGCGGTCATCTACCGCGCCGTGCGTGAAGGGCGGGTGACCCTCGCCGAAGTCGAGCAGCGCTTTGGCGCAACGGTCACCAAGCTGATCGACGGCGTGCTGCGCATGGCCGCCATCAGTGCCAGCCTCAGCCCGCGCCAGTCGCTGGTGCTGGGCTCGCAGGCGCAGGTGGAAAACCTGCGCAAGATGCTGGTGGCCATGGTCGACGACGTGCGCGTGGCCTTGATCAAGCTGGCCGAACGCACCTGTGCGATCCGCGCAGTCAAAAGCGCCGACGACGAAAAACGTCATCGCGTGGCCCGCGAAGTCTTCGACATCTATGCGCCGCTGGCCCACCGCCTGGGCATCGGCCACATCAAGTGGGAGCTGGAGGACCTGTCCTTCCGCTACCTTGAACCGGAGCAGTACAAGCAGATCGCCAAGCTGTTGCACGAGCGGCGCATGGACCGCGAGCGCTTCATCAGTGAAGTCATGAGCCAGCTGCACAACGAACTGCTGGAGACCGGGGTCAAGGCCGACATCAGCGGGCGGGCAAAACACATCTATTCGATCTGGCGCAAGATGCAGCGCAAAGGCCTGGAATTCAGCCAGATCTACGACGTACGTGCCGTGCGCGTGCTGGTGCCGGAGATGCGCGACTGCTACACGGCGCTGGGCATCGTCCACACCTTGTGGCGGCACATTCCCAAGGAGTTCGACGACTACATCGCCAACCCCAAGGAAAACGGCTATCGCTCCCTGCACACCGCCGTGATCGGCCCCGAGGGCAAGGTGCTCGAGGTGCAGATCCGCACCCACGCCATGCATGAGGAAGCCGAGCTGGGCGTCTGCGCGCACTGGCGGTACAAGGGCACCGACGTCAAGTCGGGCTCAAACCACTACGAAGAAAAGATCTCCTGGCTACGCCAGGTGCTGGAATGGCACGAGGAGCTGGGCGACATCGGCGGCCTGGCCGAGCAGTTGCGCGTCGATATCGAGCCCGACCGGGTCTACGTCTTCACCCCCGACGGCCACGCCATCGACCTGCCCAAGGGCGCCACCCCGCTGGACTTCGCCTACCGCGTGCACACCGAGATCGGCCACAACTGCCGCGGAGCGAAGATCAACGGGCGCATCGTGCCGCTCAACTACAGCCTCAACACCGGCGAGCAGGTGGAGATCATCACCAGCAAGCACGGCACGCCAAGCCGTGACTGGCTGAACTCCAACCTGGGCTACGTGACCACCTCGCGGGCCCGGGCCAAGATCGTTCACTGGTTCAAGCTGCAGGCACGCGACCAGAACGTCGCCGCCGGGCGCACCCTGCTCGAACGCGAGTTGAGCCGCCTCGGCCTGCCCCAGGTCGATTTCGATCACTTGGCCGAGAAGGTCAACTACAAGACCGCCGACGACATGTTTGCCGCCCTCGGTGCCGGTGACCTGCGCCTGGCGCACCTGGTCAACGCCGCCCAGCAGTTGGTCGAACCGGAGCGCGGCAACGAGCAGCTGGAGCTGATTCCGCGCAAGGCCACCGGCTACAAGCCGGGCAAGCGTGGCGACATCCAGATCCAGGGCGTGGGCAACCTGATGACGCAGATGGCCGGCTGCTGCCAGCCGCTGCCGGGCGACGCCATCGTCGGTTACATCACCCAGGGCCGCGGTGTCAGCATCCACCGCCAGGACTGTGCCTCGGTGCTGCAGCTGGCCGGGCGCGAGCCGGAGCGGATCATCCAGGTCAGCTGGGGGCCGGTGCCGGTGCTTACCTACCCGGTGGACATCGTCATCCGTGCCTACGACCGCTCCGGGCTGTTGCGCGATGTTTCCCAAGTGCTGCTCAACGAGCGCATCAACGTGCTAGCGGTCAACACCCGCTCGAACAAGGAAGACAACACCGCGCTGATGTCGCTGACCATCGAGATCCCCGGGCTGGACGCGTTGGGCCGCTTGCTCGGGCGCATTTCGCAATTGCCCAACATCATCGAGACGCGGCGCAACCGTACGCCTTGAATGAGCGCTGCGGCCGTCGCCAGCCTTGAACTGGAGCCCCGGATGTACACTTTGCAAGACCTGCTCAACCTCATGGCACGTCTGCGCGACCCGCAGTTTGGCTGCCCGTGGGATCTCAAGCAGAACTTCGCGAGCATCGTGCCCTTCACCCTCGAAGAGGCCTACGAAGTGGCCGATGCCATCGAGCAGGGCGACTTCGAGCAGCTGCGCGGCGAGCTCGGCGACCTGTTGTTCCAGGTGGTCTACTACGCGCAGCTGGCCCAGGAAGAGGGGCGCTTCGAATTTGCCGGGGTGGTCGACGGCATCACCCGCAAGTTGATCCGCCGCCATCCTCACGTGTTCCCCACCGGCGAGCTGTACGCGCCGCTGGATGTGCCGCGGCTCGACGATACCCAGGTCAAGCGGCGCTGGGAGGAGATCAAGGCCCAGGAGCGTGCCGAGAAAGCCGTGGCGCCCGAGCAGCTGTCGCTGCTGGATGACGTACCGGTCGCGTTGCCCGCGCTCAACCGCGCTGCCAAGCTGCAGAAGCGGGCGGCCAGTGTCGGCTTCGACTGGCCGGCCGCGCTTCCTGTGCTGGACAAGGTGCGCGAGGAGTTGGATGAAGTGTTGCAAGCCATGGCCGACGGCGAGCAGACGGCCATGGAGGAAGAGATCGGCGACCTGTTGTTCAGCGTGGTCAACCTGGCCCGCCACCTCAAGGTCGACCCGGAAAACGCCCTGCGCGGGGCCAATCGCAAATTCGAGCGACGCTTTCGTTTCATCGAACAGGCATTGCGCGACACCGGGCGTCCGATCGAAGATTGTGCCCTGGAAGAACTGGACGCTCTGTGGGGCGAAGCCAAACGTCAGGAAAAGAACCTGCCCAGCTGCGGCTGAGCCTAAGTGAGTAAACCATGAGTATTTCCCTCCGCGACCAATTGCTCAAAGCCGGTCTGGTCAACCAGAAGCAGGTCAAGCAGGTCAGCAAAGACAAGCAGAAACAAAAACGCATGGAGCACAAGGGGCAAGTCGAGGTCGACGACACTCAGCAGCGCCTGGCCCAGGAGGCCATGGCCGAGAAGGTCAAGCGCGACCAGGAACTCAACCGCCAGCAGCAGGAGAAGGTCGAGCAAAAGGCCAGGGCGGCCCAGGTCAAGCAGCTGATCGAGGCTACGCGGCTGCCCAAGCTGAACACCGAGGATTACTACAACTTCGTTGACGACAAGAAGGTCAAGCGCCTGTCGGTCAACAGCCTGATGCGCAGCAAGTTGAGCAGCGGTGGCCTGGCCATCGTGCAGCATGCCGGTGGCTATGAGGTGATCCCGCGCGAGTCGGCGCTCAAGGTGCAGGAGCGAGACCCGCAGCGCATCGTGCTGCTCAATACGGTGACCGAGGAAGTGGAGAGCGGTGACGATCCGTATGCGGCGTACAAGATCCCTGACGACCTGATGTGGTAACACATCGCCTGCAACGACAAACCCCGCCGAAGCGGGGTTTGTCGTCATAAGGCAGTGGCTACGTTCGGGTCACTGGTTCTGCAGCTGCTGGCGCTGCTGCTCGAGAATCTCGAGCTCGGCCTTGTAGTTATGGGCATCGCTTTCGTTGTGAAACATGCCGACCAATAAATCTTGCTGATAGACGTCCCAGATGCGCACGCCAGTGGCAACAGCTTCGTGAGACATATGGGAATCGTCGCGTTCGCTTACTTTGACAGTCATTCTGAATGCTCCAATTGCATTGATCTTCAGCAGCACCTTGGGTGCATGGCTTTGTTATATATTTTCTTAGCCGACTAAGTAAATGAACATTTCCAGCAACTGGTTATTGCAAAAATTCACCTAATGGTGAAACCCGCGTGTTTACTGGTCTGCGGCGCATTGTCGCAGTCTAGAGCCCTGCATGAATATTTCTTTAGGTTGTGCACAACCCGTCCATCCACCGTATTGCGCACAAAAAAAGCCCCACCGAAGTGAGGCTTTTCAGGCGAAGCGGGCAATGGGCTCAGCTGCCCTTGACCGCCTTGCCGTCCACCGTGCCGTCCTGCAGCATGATGTTGTATTCCTTGCCGTCGGTTTCCACCTGTTGCAGACGCACCAGAAGGTAGCTCCAGTCCTTGGCGAACCAGAGTACGGTGATGCGCTTGGTCTGCGTCGGGTCGCGTACCCGCTCGACCTTCACGGCGTCAACCTGGCCGGCCTTGGTGTCGACCTTCTCGGTGCCCAGCACGCGGAAGTCGTAGGTCTCGATCTCGTTGCCGTCGACCACCTGGTAGCTCATGCTTTTCTTGCCGGCGGCGACGTCCTGCTGCAGCGCCAGCTGATAGGTGGACTTGTCGACCACGCCGCGGTTGAGCGGCAGCTTGATGGCATCGTTGCGGTCGGTGCCGGTGACGAACTTGCTCGACCAGTCGAAGGTCAGGTCGACCTTCTTGGTCTTGCCCAGGCCACCGCGCTCGAAATGGTAGGTCTGTGGCAGCAGCGCGTCCTTGTCGACCTTGATGGTGCTGCTCTCGGTGAGGCTGGCGATCATCATGGCCGCCTTGAAATTCAGCGTCCAGGTATCGCCGTCCTTGCTCAGGCTGCGCTCGGCGGTACCGCTCATGGGCAGCTGTTTCCAGTCGGCGGTGTAGCTGGCAGAGAACGGCTTGAGCTCGCCGGCAAACACCGGCGAGGCAAGCAGGGCAAGGGCCAAAAGCAAAGCGCGACGCATAAAAACTCCTAAATTCGAAGCAGACAGGTTCGAAACGGCTGGCCCGGAAACGATCAGGCCGGAATCCGGCGGCCACTGGCCCCCAGTAATTGGCCGTCCAATATTGCACCTTGCTCGCCCAGGCTCAAGCGGCCTTCGGCAAACCAGCGCACGGCCAGTGGGTAGATCTGGTGCTCCTGGGCGTGCACCCGGGCGGCCAGGCGGCTGGCGTCATCGCCTTCGGCCACCGGCACGACTGCCTGTACGACCAGAGGCCCCCCATCGAGTTCCTCGGTGACGAAGTGCACACTGCAGCCGTGCTCGCGGTCGCCGGCGTCGAGGGCGCGCTGGTGGGTGTCGAGGCCTTTGTAGCGAGGCAGCAGGGACGGGTGGATGTTCAACAGCCGGCCGGCATAGTGGCGCACGAACATGACACTGAGGATGCGCATGAAGCCGGCAAGCACGACCAGGTCGGCGCCGAAACCGTCAATCAGCGCCACCAGGGCGCGGTCGAAGGCTTCGCGGTCGGCGTAGGCCTTGTGGTCGAGCACTGCGGTGTCGATGCCGGCATCGCGAGCGCGTTGCAGGCCCAAGGCGTCGGCACGGTTGGAGATCACGGCGCGCACCCGAGCCGGGTGGCCCGGGGTCGCCTCGATGCTGTCGATCAGCGCTTGCAGGTTGCTGCCGGTACCCGACAGCAACACCACCACATTGACGGGCTGAGGCATCAGTGTGCCTTGAGGTTGAGCAACTCGACCTGCGCTGCGCCTTCGGCGGCCACGCCGATTTCACCGATTACCCAGGGCTGTTCGCCTGAGGCTTGCAAATTGGCGAGCGTTTTCTGCACGTCGGCCTGAGCCACGCAGATGACCATGCCGACGCCGCAGTTGAGCACGCGATGCATCTCGTGTTCGTCGACGTTGCCCTTCTCCTGCAGCCAGTCGAACACCGCCGGGCGCGTCCAGCTGGCCACGTCGACCTTGGCCTGGGCACCCTTTGGCAGTACGCGCGGAATGTTGTCGAGCAGGCCGCCGCCGGTGATGTGGGCCATGGCCTTGACCGCGCCGGTGTCCTTGATCAGCTTGAGCAACGGCTTGACGTAGATGCGCGTGGGCGCCATCAGCAGGTCGGTCAACGGCTTGCCGTCGAGCTGCACGGTTTCGATGTCGGCGCCGGCCACTTCGATGATCTTGCGCACCAGCGAGTAGCCGTTGGAGTGCGGACCGGACGAGGGCAGGGCGATCAGCGCGTCGCCGGCGGCGACCCTGGAACCGTCGATGATCTCGGCTTTTTCCACCACGCCGACGCAGAAGCCGGCCAAGTCGTAGTCTTCGCCTTCGTACATGCCGGGCATTTCGGCGGTTTCGCCGCCCACCAGCGAGCAGCCGGCCAGCTCGCAACCGGCGCCGATGCCGGTGACCACGTCGGCAGCCGTGTCGACGTTGAGCTTGCCGGTGGCGTAGTAATCAAGGAAGAACAGCGGCTCGGCGCCGCACACCACCAGGTCGTTCACGCACATGGCGACCAGGTCGATGCCGATGCTGTCGTGACGGTTCAGATTGAGCGCCAGGCGCAGCTTGGTGCCCACGCCGTCCGTGCCGGAGACCAGCACAGGTTGCTTGTAACCCGCCGGGATCTCGCAAAGGGCGCCGAAGCCACCCAGGCCGCCCATGACCTCGGGGCGAGCGGTGCGCTTGGCGACGCCTTTGATGCGTTCGACCAGTGCTTCACCGGCGTCGATGTCTACACCGGCGTCCTTGTAGCTCACGGAGGGTTGCTTGCTCATGATCCAGGCCTTTTTGATTCTGCGGGAATCGACCGATTGTCATCGGTCTGCGAAGGCGCGCGATTTTATCAGGCTTGCCCGGTAGGGGCTATCACGTCTTGATGAACCGTTATTGTGGGTAATGCCGGAGTTTGCGCCCATCACATCTGGCCCGGCGGCCATGCAATAATGAAATTCTTTGCGCCGGCTCTGAATGTTTTACCGCAAAGCAGGGTCACAGCCACAATCCGTATTTTGCCGTCGGGAATAATCCATGCGCTTGAGTCCGTATCTGTTAGCCGGTTGTATTGCCAGCCTGAGCCTGCAAGGCCATGCCGAAACCGTGAACAACCTGTATCAGGTACTCGAACCCGTGGCCAGCCAGACGCCCGACGAGCGCAGCGCCGCCACCCAGCGTGCCCTCGAAACCCTGGTGCTGCGCCTGACCGGCGACCCCAAGGCGATCGCCAGCCCCGGGCTTGCCGCCGTGCGCAAGGACCCGCAGCAGATCATCAGCCAGTTTGGCTACGACGCCGGGCCACCGCAGGCGCTGCAGGTGGATTTCGATCCGGTCAGCACCGACAGCCAGCTGCGTCAGGCCGGGCTGCCGACCTGGGGCAGCAATCGGCCGTCGATCCTCGGCTGGTGGCTGAACGATAGCGTCGACGGCAGCAGCCTGGTCGGCGATGGCCAGGCCACGGCCGGCCCGCTGCGCCGCGCCGCGCAGCACCGCGGCCTGCCCCTGCGCCTGCCGCTGGCCGACCTCAACGAACAACTGGCGGCCACTGCGAAAAACCTCGAAGGCAGCGACGCCACGCCGCTGCGCGCGGCGTCCGAACGCTACGGCGCCGATGCCCTGCTGGCGGTGCATGCCCACCAGGAGGGCGACAAATGGACCGCCAAATGGCGCCTCTGGCTGGGCGACAAACAGGATAACGGTACGGCTGAAGGCGCCGATCAGGCGGCCCTCGCCGATGCGCTGCTGCTGGCTGTCAGCGAGCGCCTGGCGCCGCGCTACCTGGCCAAACCAGGTGCCAGCACCGACCTGACCTTGCAGGTGCAGGGCAACACCCTGGAGCGCTATGCCCAGCTGGGGCGCCTGCTCGAACCCTTCGGCGCGCGGCTCAAGAGCGTCGATGGCGACACCTTGCTCTACCGGGTCACGGGCAGCCCCGAGCAGCTGCGCGCACAGCTGACCCTGGCCAAGCTGCAGGAGGTGCATCCCGACCCGGCTGCGCTGCCTGCCGTCACGCCCGCAGCAGCAGGTACGGCCCCTGTGGCGCAACCGGCGCCAAGCGCGCCGGCCGCCGACCTGGTGTTTCACTGGTAGCCGATGAACGCGTGAACAGCAGCTGTTTATTGAACGGCTCCCCCTATATATAGAGACAAGGCCACCACTTGATGACCTATTCGCACCGTTGGTTCTGGATCGGCATGGCGTTGCTGGCCTGCGCATTCGTGTATTTCCTGCACCCCATCCTTACCCCGTTCCTGATCGCCATGGTTCTGGCCTACATGGCCGACCCGCTGGTGGACCGCCTGGAAGCCTGGGGCTTCTCGCGCACCTTGGGGGTGGTCAGCGTGTTCGCGCTGTTTACCATTATTTTCCTCGCCCTGCTGCTGGTGCTGGTGCCGATGCTGGCCAAGCAGCTGGTGCGCCTGTACGAGCTGGCGCCCCAGGCGCTGGACTGGCTGCAACACTTCGCCCTGCCATGGGTGCAGGCGCATCTGGGCCTGGGTGATGGCTTCTGGAAGTTCGACAAGATCAAGGCGGCCATCAGCGAGCACATGGGGCAGACCGGCGACATCGTCGGCGTGGTACTGAGCCAGGCGACAGCTTCGAGCCTGGCGCTGATCGGCTGGATCAGCAACCTGGTGCTGATCCCGGTGGTAGGGTTCTACCTGTTGCGCGACTGGGACCTGATGATGGCCAAGATCCGTAGCCTGCTGCCGCGCGAGCGCGAAGGCCAGGTGGTGGAATTGGCGGGCGAGTGTCACGAAGTGCTGGGTGCCTTTGTCCGCGGGCAACTGCTGGTGATGCTGGCATTGGGCGTCATCTACGCCGGTGGCCTGATGCTGGTGGGCGTCGAGCTGGGCCTGTTGATCGGGCTGATGGCGGGCCTGGCGGCGATCGTGCCGTACATGGGCTTTACCCTGGGTATCGTTGCGGCCATGGCCGCCGGGCTGTTCCAGTATGGTCTGGACCCATTCCACCTGGTGGCCATCGCAGCGGTGTTCATGGTCGGGCAACTGCTCGAAGGCATGGTATTGACCCCCTTGCTGGTGGGCGATCGCATCGGCCTGCATCCGGTGGCAGTGATTTTCGCGATTCTGGCCGGCGGCGAGTTGTTCGGCTTCACCGGGGTGCTGATCGCCCTGCCGGTGGCGGCGGTGATCATGGTGCTGATCCGTCATGTGCACGACCTGTACAAGAAATCTGACATTTACGGCGGCAAGGAAGATCCTGATCTGTAAATCGTTGATTTTACTGAAAGCCTGCCGCAATACGGCGTGCGCTTGATTGTGCCGCAGGCTTGCCGGGTATAGACTTTGCACACTTCACACAGAGGCTCCTTGCCGCTCTCCGGAGCTGCACCGTCAGCATGAAACCGATTCAGCTGCCCCTGGGTGTGCGTCTGCGTGACGACGCCACCTTCGTCAACTACTATCCAGGCGCCAACGCTGCCGCCCTCGGCTACGTAGAGCGGCTGTGTGAAGCCGACGCCGGTTGGACAGAAAGCCTCATCTACCTCTGGGGCAAGCACGGGGTAGGGCGCACTCACCTGTTGCAGGCGGCCTGCCTGCGCTTCGAGCAAATTGGCGAGCCGGCGGTGTACCTGCCGCTGGCCGAACTGATCGAGCACGGCGTCGGCATTCTCGACGACCTCGAGCAGTATGAGCTGGTCTGTCTCGATGACCTGCAGGTGGTGGCCGGCAAGGCGGACTGGGAAGAGGCGTTGTTCCACCTGTTCAACCGCCTGCGTGACAGCGGTCGGCGCCTGCTGATCGCCGCCTCCCATTCGCCACGCGAGCTGCCGGTGAAACTGGCTGACCTCAAGTCGCGCCTGACCCTGGCGCTGATCTTCCAGATGCGTCCTCTCTCCGACGAAGACAAGCTGCGCGCCCTGCAATTGCGTGCATCGCGTCGTGGCCTGCACCTGACCGACGAAGTCGGGCACTTTATCCTCACCCGCGGCAGTCGCAGCATGAGCGCCTTGTTCGAGTTGCTCGAACAGCTCGACCAGGCCTCGTTGCAGGCACAGCGCAAGCTGACCATTCCCTTCCTCAAGGAAACCCTGGGCTGGTAGGTGCCGGCGATTGCGGCGGCCGGGGTCAAGAATTGGGCATTCAGCGTTCGCATGCTACCCAATGGCGCGCATTACCCAGCTGAATGAGATATTCCGAAACATTTAATTGGCGGCATTGCCTTGACTCACAATGCCCTCATAAAAAATGTGCCTGAAGCAGCCCAGTGGCGGTAACGCTTCCAGCGAATTGCTTCGCTAGCTAACGAAAAGTTGGCCCATCCCTTGCTTTATGATACGTCTCTGCCACTGAGCCATGATTAGCTCAGACTATCAGAGCGTTTTGAGCTTATACCCAAGCGTACCCCCAGGGCGCGCGAAAACCGACTTCGGATCTATGGCCAACCTGCGTTCGCGCTGGGTCGGGCAGGTCTTTGCCATGTGAATCAACCCCGTGCCACAGCTTCCTGTGAATCTTTCCAGGACCGGCTTTTCAGAGGTGGGCGTTAGATGAAACCGAGATTTGAGGAAGTCACATTTCGTTCGATTGAATTTGCAAATAATGCCAATAGCGGGCATAGTCCCTCCTTCGTTAATTTCACTGACACGGTCGTGCCCATGCTGAAGCGCTTAGCACCCCTCGTGCCCATCGCACTCGTTACCTTGCTGTTCGGTTGCGCGGCTCAGTCGCCCCAACAGCAGGCAGATACCCAACCGGTCTTCATCGGCCCGGTTTCCGCTCAGGCCAAGCCAGCGTCGCTGCTGCGCGTGCCGAGCCAGCCGCACACTCGCGTGCAGGCTTCCGGTTCCGTGCTCGACGACGTCGCATCGACCGAAGACTCCACCGAAGAAGAGCTGAACCAGTTCGCCGGCAACGCCCCCTACAAGATGCCAATGCTGGCTGATAGCATCCTGGAGCGTGGCAAGTCGCTGATCGGTACCCGTTATCGTACCGGTGGCAGCACCGAGTCGGGCTTTGACTGCAGCGGCTTCATTGGTTACCTGTTTCGCGAAGAGGCCGGCATGACCCTGCCGCGTTCCACCCGCGAAATGATCAACGTCAAGGCGCCGGTGGTTGCACGCAACAACCTCAAGCCGGGCGATCTGCTGTTCTTCAGCACGCGCGGCCGTGGCCGCGTGAGCCATGCCGGCATCTATCTGGGTGACGATCAGTTCATTCATTCCAGCAGCCACCGCAGCGGCGGTGTGCGCATCGACAACCTCGATGACAGCTACTGGAGCAAGACCTTCATCGAGGCCAAACGGGCCCTGGCCATGGCGCCAACCACCGTGCTCTCGAAGAAGTAAGCAGCCAGCAGCAACGACACAGGCAGTACAGCGCGGCGGCGAGCTTGAAAGCTCGGCGCCGTTCGTGTTTTCGGCAGTAGCATCAGGACCCTTGTTATGTCGAGCCAGGCACGCATTGCCCTTCTCGTTCTCGCCGCCGTGCTAGGCGGTTGCGCCAGCCCCCCGCCTGCGCCAAAACCGGCGCCGGTGCTGCTGCGCCCTATCGCGGCGGCGCCTGCCAACGCCTTTTATCCGGCCGCCGACGACGTGCTGATACGCGCGCTTGGGCTGGTGGGCACGCCTTATCGCTGGGGCGGCAACACGCCTGACTCAGGCTTTGATTGCAGTGGTCTGATCGGCTTCGTCTACCGCGATGCGGCTGGCATCAGCCTGCCGCGCTCGACGCGCGAGATGGTCGAGATGCGGGCCCCGGAAATCCCGCAGCAGGCGCTGCAATCCGGCGATCTGATCTTCTTCGCCACCGGCGGCGGCTCCCAGGTGACCCACGCCGGCATCTATGTCGGCGAAGGTCGCTTCGTGCATGCCCCGGCCACGGGTGGCACCGTCAAGCTCGACTACCTGGCCAAGCCCTATTGGCAGAAGCGCTACCTCAGCGCCAAGCGCGTGTTACAGCCGGATAATCTGGCGAACAACCGCTGACGGCAGCCAGGCGTGGGAGGGGGCGGGGCCCCCGACCTGAGCAGCAGATCAAGCCGGCCTGGCGGCCTCTCGGGGCTGCGCCCCTCCAACGTTGAAGCGCGGCGGACTACTTCGCTGCGGTTACTCGCCAGATCTTGTTGCCGACGTCGTCGGCTACCAGCAAACCGCCGCGCTTGTCGACGATTACGCCCACTGGGCGGCCCTGGGCATGCTGGTCATTGTCGAGAAAACCGGTGAGCAGGTCGGTTGGCTGGCCATTCGGCACGCCATTGGCAAAAGGCACGAACAACACCTTATAGCCACTGAGCGGCTTGCGGTTCCACGAGCCATGCTGGCCGATGAAAGCGCCGCTGTTGAAGGGGGCAGGCAAGGCGGCGCCCGTGGCGAAGGTCAGGCCCAGCGAGGCGGTGTGCGGGCCCACGGCGTAGTCCGGAACGATGGCCTTGGCCACCAGGTCCGGGTTCTGCGGGCTGACCCGGGCGTCGACGTGTTGGCCGTAGTAGCTGAACGGCCAACCATAGAAGCCACCATCCTTGACCGAGGTGATGTAGTCCGGCACCAGGTCACTGCCGATTTCATCGCGCTCGTTGACCGAGGTCCAGAGTTTGCCCGAGGTGGGTTCCCAGGCCATGCCGTTAGGGTTGCGCAGGCCGGAAGCGAAGATACGGTGCTTGCCGGTGGCGGGGTCGACTTCCCAGATCGCCGCGCGTTCTTTCTCGGCCTCCAGGCCGTTGTCGCCGACATTGCTGTTGGAGCCAACGCTGACGTACAGCAACTTGCCATCGGCGCTGGCCACCACGTTCTTGGTCCAGTGATGATTGATCGGGCCGCCAGGCAGGTCGGTGACCTTGACCCCGGGGCCGGTGATCGAGGTTTCCCCGGGCTTGTAACTGAAGCGCAGCAGGGCGTCGGAATCGGCGACGTAGAAGTCGTTGCCCACCAGCGCCATGCCGAACGGCGAGTTGAGCTTGTCGAGAAACACCGTGCGGGTTTCAGCGATGCCATCGTGGTCCATGTCGCGCAGCAGGGTAATGCGGTTGGCGCTTGGCACGGTGGCGCCGGCGCGGCTCATGACCTTTTCACTGACCCAGCCCTTGAGGCCCTTGCTGTCGTCGGGTTTGGGCGGTGCATTGGTCTCGGCCACCAGCACGTCGCCGTTGGGCAGCACATAGAGCCAGCGGGGGTGGTCGAGATTTTCCGCAAAGGCCGCCACCTGGGTGCCGGGCGCTGCCACCGGCTTGGCTCCGGCGGGCCAGCCGACGGCCTTGGCGATATTCACCGTGGGCACCAAGGTCTTGTTCGGCTCCGGCAGCTTGGGCGACGGCCCCGTGCCATCGGAGACCTGCAGGGTCGAGGATTCGCCACAGGCGGTCAGCGCCGTGAGGGCTGTGGCCAGGGTGATCAGCAAAGCGAGGCGGGTCTTGTGCATGGGGGCAGGCTCCGTGACAAAAAAATCAGCTTGTCAGAGATAGAGGAAGGGCGATGGTGATGGTTCAACCGCACAGCCCGCAACGCGTTGACGCTCCCGGCGCAACCCTCTAACCTTCGCCGCTTGCATCAGGTACCCGACGCCGCCACGGCGACGCGGGTGAAACAGGGAAGCCGGTGAGTCCGTCAGGGGCGAACCCGGCGCTGCCCCCGCAACGGTAAATGAGTCAAGACCGCGCATCGCGCCACTGCCTGCACAGCAGGTGGGAAGGCGCGCGGTGGGGGCGTATGGCGCCCGCTCATGAGTCCGGAGACCGGCCTGGTGTCCATTCTATTGATCTGCCGCGCGGGTGAGAGCGGCATTGACGATTTCTTGCTGCGCCCGGCGGGCGTGCGGCTTTTCGTCGATATCCCAACGGAGAGCTGAGATGACCGAGTCCACGGAACGCGATGAGCGCCACCTGGCGCGCATGCTGCGCAAGAAAGCCATCATCGATGAGCGCATCGCCAATTCGCCCGACGAGTGCGGCCTGCTGCTGGTGCTCAGCGGCAACGGCAAGGGCAAGAGCAGCTCGGCGTTCGGCATGCTGGCCCGGGCCATGGGCCACGGCCTGCGCTGCAGCGTGGTGCAGTTCATCAAGGGGCGCAACGCCACCGGTGAGGAGTTGTTCTTCCGGCGCTTTCCCGAGCAGGTCAGCTACCACGTGATGGGCGAAGGCTTTACCTGGGAGACCCAGGACCGCCAGCGCGACATTGCCGCCGCCGAAGCCGCCTGGCAGGTCTCGCGCGGGTTTCTGCAGGATCCTGCGGTCAACCTGGTGGTGCTGGACGAGCTGAACATCGCCCTCAAGCACGGCTACCTGGACCTCGATCAGGTGCTGGCCGATTTGCAGGCGCGCCCGCCCATGCAGCACGTGATCGTGACGGGCCGCGGGGCCAACCCGCAGATGATCGAGCTGGCCGACACCGTGACCGAAATGGGCCTGCTCAAGCACGCCTTCCAGGCCGGCATCCGCGCCCAGAAGGGTATCGAACTGTGAATGCGCCGCGCCGCTGCCCGGCGGTGCTGGTCGCCGCACCAGCCTCCGGGCAGGGCAAGACCACCGTGACCGCCGCCCTCGCACGCCTGCACCGCAACCAGGGCCGTCGGGTGCGGGTGTTCAAGTGCGGCCCGGACTTTCTCGACCCGATGATCCACGAGCGCGCCAGCGGCGCCCCGGTGTACCAGCTCGACCTGTGGATGGTCGGCGCCGAGGAGAGCCGCCGGCTGCTGTGGGAAGCGGCGGGAGAAGCCGACCTGATTCTTATCGAAGGGGTGATGGGCCTGTTCGACGGCACGCCTTCGAGCGCCGACCTGGCGCGCCATTTCGGCGTGCCGGTGCTGGCGGTGATCGACGGCACGGCCATGGCGCAAACCTTCGGCGCCCTGGCGCTGGGCCTGGCTCGCTATCAACCGGACCTGCCCTTCGCCGGGGTGCTGGCCAATCGCGTCGGCACCTTGCGCCACGCGCAATTGCTGGAGCACAGCCTGACCGAAGGCCTGCGCTGGTACGGCGGGCTCAGCCGCGAGATCGCCATCGAACTGCCCAGCCGCCACCTGGGACTTGTGCAGGCCAGCGAATTGAACGACCTGGACGCGCGCCTGGACGCCGCGGCGGCCGCGCTGGCGGGCAGCTGCGAGGTGGCGCTGCCGCCGCCGGTGGAGTTCGCCCCGCCATTGCCACGCACCATCGAGCCGCTGCTGGCCGGGGTGCGCATCGCCGTAGCGCGGGACGAGGCGTTCGCCTTCACCTACGGTGCCAGCCTGCAACTGCTGCGCGAAATGGGCGCCGAGTTGCAGTTCTTCTCGCCACTGCGCGATGCCACGCCGCCACCCTGCGACAGCCTGTACCTGCCCGGTGGCTACCCGGAGCTGCACCACCCGGCGCTGGCGGCCAACGCCAGCATGCTGGCGGCGATCCGCGCCCACCATCGGGCCGGCAAGCCCCTGCTGGCCGAGTGTGGCGGCATGCTCTACCTGCTCGATACGCTGACCGACGTCGACGGCGTGCGCGCCGAGTTGCTGGGCTTGCTGCCGGGCGAAGCGGTGATGCAGAAACGCCTGGCCGCGCTGGCCCTGCAAAGCGTCGAGCTGCCCGAAGGCACGCTTCGCGGGCACACCTATCATCATTCCTTGAGCAACACCGAGCAGCTGCCGATCGCGCGCGGGGTCAGCCCCAACGGTGGCCGTGGCGCCGAAGCGGTGTACCGGCTCGGGCGCATGACCGCTTCCTATGTACACTTCTATTTTCCTTCCAACCCCGTTGCCATCGCGGAGCTGCTGCGCCCATGAAAGACCAGCCCGTTTGTGCCCAGGCCTATTCCGAGGATGAGCGCAGCGCCATCTACCGAGTGATCGCCGAGCGCCGCGACATGCGCCATTTCGCCGGTGGCGAGGTGGCTCCGCAGCTGCTGGCGCGCTTGCTCGCGGCTGCCCACCACGCCCCCAGCGTCGGCCTGATGCAGCCGTGGCGGTTTCTGCGCATCAGCGACCGGTCGCTACGCGCGCGCATCCAGGCGCTGGTAGAAGAGGAGCGGGTGCGCACGGCCGAGGCGCTGGGCGAACGCTCCGACGAGTTCATGAAGCTCAAGGTCGAGGGCATTCACGATTGCGCCGAGGTGCTGGTAGTGGCCCTGACCGAGGACCGTGAACGGCACATCTTCGGCCGTCGCACCTTGCCGGAGATGGACATGGCCTCGGTCTCCTGCGCCATCCAGAACCTCTGGCTGGCGGCTCGTGCCGAAGGCCTGGGCATGGGCTGGGTGTCGCTGTTCGAGCCCGACGCGCTCGCCTGCCTGCTCGGCATGCCGGCCGGCGCCCGCCCGCTGGCGGTGCTGTGCCTGGGCCCGGTGACCGAGTTCTATCCCGCGCCGATGCTGGTGCAGGAGGGCTGGGCCACCGCGCAGCCGCTGCAACTGTACGAGAATCAGTGGGGCGTGGCGCCATGAGTATCGCCTTGCTGGCCATGGCAGGCGTGGCCCTGGACGCCCTGTTCGGCGAACCGCGGCGGGGTCACCCGCTGGTGGCGTTCGGGCGCCTGGCCAACCGCCTGGAACAGCGCTTCAACAGTGCCGGCGCCGGCTGGCGCAGCCATGGCGTCAGCGCCTGGGTGCTGGCGGTGCTGCCGCTCACCGCGCTGGCGACCTTGCTGTCCTGGCTGCCGATGGTCGGCTGGCTGGTGGATGTTGCCGCGCTGTATTGCGCGCTGGGCATGCGCAGCCTGGGTGAGCACGTGACCCCAGTGGCGCAGGCGTTGCGCACGGGCGACCTGGAGCAGGCCCGCAAGCGCGTCGGCTATCTGGTCAGCCGCGAAACCGCCGAGCTCGACGCCAACGCCGTGGCTCGCGCCGCCACCGAGTCGGTGCTGGAAAACGGCAGCGACGCAGTGTTCGCCGCGCTGTTCTGGTTCGTGCTGTTCGGTGCCCCCGGGGTGGTCCTGTATCGGCTGAGCAATACCCTGGATGCCATGTGGGGCTATCGTAATGAGCGCTTCGAGCGTTTTGGCTGGGCTGCCGCGCGCATCGACGATGTGCTCAATTATCTGCCGGCCCGCCTGGTGGCCTTGACCTATGCGCTGTTGGGCAGCACCCGCCTGGCGCTGCGCTGCTGGCGGCAACAGGCGCCGCAGTGGGACAGCCCCAACGCCGGGCCGGTGATGGCCGCAGGCGCCGGAGCGCTTGAGGTGCAGCTGGGCGGCCCGGCGGTGTACCACGGCGAGCTGCACCAGCGCCCGGAGCTGGGTGAAGGGCGCCCGGCCGACGCCGACGCCATCGAGGCCGGCTGGCAGCTGGTACAGCGCGGACTCTGGCTGTGGTTGTTGATCATTTGTGCAGGAGCCCAATTCTATGCTTGAACACGGTGGACGCCTGCGCCAGGCCGCGCAGCAATATGGCATCGCCGAGCCCGACTGGCTCGACCTCTCCAGTGGCATTGCCCCCTGGCCCTGGCCAATCGGCGAGATCCCCGTGCGCGCCTGGGCGCGTCTGCCGGAGACCGACGATGGCCTGGAGGACGCCGCGCGCCGTTATTACGACGCCGACGAACTGTTGCCAGTGCCCGGCTCGCAGGCGGCCATCCAGTTGTTGCCGCGCCTGCGCCGCAGCGGTCGGGTGGCGGTATTGTCACCGTGCTATGCCGAGCATGCCGAGGCCTGGCGCAAGGCCGGCCACGTGGTGCGCGAGATTGGCGAACATGAGGTCGAGCATTTCATCGACAGCCTCGACGTGCTGGTGCTGGTCAACCCGAACAACCCCACCGGGCGGCTTATCTCGGCGGTCCAGCTGCTGGAATGGCACACCCGCCTGGCCGCCCGTGGCGGCTGGCTGGTGGTCGACGAAGCCTTCATGGACAACACGCCAGGCCTGAGCCTGGCGGCTCACAGCAACCGCAGCGGCTTGATCGTGCTGCGCTCGTTCGGCAAGTTCTTTGGCCTGGCCGGAGTACGCCTGGGTTTCGTGCTGGCCGAGCACAAACTGCTGCAACTGCTCGCCGAGCAGCTCGGCCCATGGAGCATCAGCGGTCCGACCCGGGTGCTGGGCACCGCCTGCCTGCTCGACAACGCCGGCCATCGTCGGCAGATCCAGCGCGCGGCGGCTGCCAGCCAACGTCTGCTCGAGCTGCTCACACGCCACGGCTACGCCCCCCAGGGCGGCTGCGCGCTGTTCCAGTGGCTGGCCTGCGAGGACGCCGCCTTGCTGCAGCGCTTCATGGCCCAGCGTGGCATCCTGCTGCGCCTGTTCGAGCACGGCAGCAGCCTGCGCTTGGGCCTGCCATCCGAGGAAGCCGAATGGCTGCGCCTGGATCAGGCCTTTGACGCCTGGGCCACGGAGCGCCCATGACCACCTTGATGGTGCAAGGCACCACCTCCGATGCGGGCAAGAGCACCCTGGTCACCGCGTTGTGCCGCTGGGCGACACGCCAGGGCGTCGCCGTGGTGCCGTTCAAGCCGCAGAACATGGCCCTCAACAGCGCCGTGACTGCCGACGGTGGTGAAATTGGCCGGGCCCAGGCGGTGCAGGCGCAGGCGGCGGGGATCGCGCCGCACACCGACATGAATCCGGTGCTGCTCAAACCCAACAGCGACACCGGCGCCCAGGTGATCATCCACGGGCGCGCGGTCACCACCATGAATGCCGTGGCCTATCACGACTATAAGGCCATCGCCATGCAGGCGGTGCTGGCCTCCCACCAGCGCCTGAGCGCGCAGTACCCGTTGGTGATGGTGGAGGGTGCCGGCTCGCCGGCCGAGATCAACCTGCGTGCCGGCGACATCGCCAACATGGGCTTCGCCGAAGCGGTGGACTGCCCGGTGCTGCTGATCGCCGACATCAACCGTGGCGGCGTCTTCGCCCATCTGGTCGGCACCCTCGACCTGCTGTCGCCCAGCGAGCAGCAGCGTGTGGCCGGCTTTGTCATCAACCGCTTTCGCGGCGACCTGGCGTTGCTGCAGCCGGGGCTCGACTGGCTCGAGCAACGCACCGGCAAACCGGTGCTCGGCGTGCTGCCGTACGTCAGCGACCTGCACCTGGAGGCCGAAGACGGCCTCGACCGGCGCCAGTCAGCCAAGGCGGCGCAGGTGCTCAAGGTCATCGTGCCGGTGTTGCCGCGCATCAGCAACCATACCGACTTCGACCCCTTGCGCCTGCATCCGCAGGTCGACCTGCAATTCATCGGCCCCGGGCAGGCCATCCCGGCGGCCGACCTGATCATTCTGCCGGGCTCCAAGAGCGTGCGTGGCGACCTGGCCAGCCTGCGTGAGCAGGGTTGGGAGACCGCCATCCGCCGCCACCTGCGTTACGGCGGCAAGCTGCTGGGGATCTGCGGCGGTCTGCAGATGCTCGGCGAGCAGTTGCACGACCCGTTGGGCCTGGAGGGGGCGGCGGGGTCCAGCCCGGGCCTGGGCCTGCTGGCGCTGTCCACCGAGCTGGCGGCCGAGAAGCAACTGCGCAATGTCAGCGGCAGCCTCAGCCTGGAAGGCGCGGCGGTCAGTGGCTACGAGATTCATGCCGGCGTCAGCAGCGGGCCGGCCCTGGAATCGCCTGTGGTGTACCTGGACGACGGCCGCTGCGACGGTGCGGTCAGTACCGACGGGCAGATCATCGGCACCTACCTGCACGGCCTGTTCGAGCATTCGGCGTCCAGCGCCGCCCTGTTGCGCTGGGCCGGGCTGGCCGAGGTGCAGGCCGTGGATTATCACGCCCTGCGCGAATTGGACATCGAGCGGCTGGCCGATCTGGTCGAGAAGCATCTGGACACCGCGCACCTGCGCCGCCTGTGCGGCCTGCCCGCTGAAACCTCGGAGAGTTGAGATGTTGCAGTTGATTCTGGGCGGCGCCCGCTCCGGCAAGAGTCGGTTGGCCGAGGGCCTGGCCGCAGCCAGCGGGCTGCAGGTGGTGTACATCGCCACCAGCCAGGCGCTGGATGGCGAGATGAGCGAACGCGTGGCCTTGCACCGTCAGCGCCGGCCAGCCAGCTGGGGCCTGGTCGAGGAACCCCTGGCGCTGGCGGCCGTGCTGCGCGAGCAGGCTGGCGCCGAGCGCTGCCTGCTGGTCGACTGCCTGACCCTGTGGCTGACCAACCTGCTGCTCGACAGTGACCCGCAACGCCTGGACAACGAGCGCCAGGCACTGCTCGACTGCCTGGGCGAACTGCCCGGGCCGGTGATATTCGTCAGCAACGAAACCGGCCTTGGCGTGGTGCCCATGGGCGAACTGACCCGGCGCTATGTCGACGAAGCCGGCCTGTTGCACCAAGCCCTGGCCGAGCGCTGCGACCGCGTGGTGCTGACCGTCGCCGGGCTACCTCTTACCTTGAAAGGACAACCTCTATGAGCCAAGCCTGGTGGCTGCAGCCCTGCCAGCCGGTGGATGACAACGCATTGCAGCAGGCCCGCGAGCGGCAGCAGCAATTGACCAAACCGGCTGGTTCGCTGGGCCCGCTTGAGGCTGTGGCAATCCAGCTGGCGGGCCTGCAGGGCCGGCTCAAGCCGGCGGTGGAGCAAGTGTGGATCGCCATCTTCGCCGGCGACCACGGTGTGGTCGCCGAGGGCGTCTCGCCCTTTCCACAGGAAGTCACCGGGCAGATGCTGCTCAATTTCGTCAATGGCGGCGCGGCGATCAGCGTGCTGGCGCGGCAATTGGCGGCGCAGCTGGAAGTGATCGACCTCGGCACGGCGACCTTGGCTGCTGAGCTGCCGGGGGTGCGCCACCTGCACATCGCCCGCGGCACGGCGAACTTCGTCAGCGCCGCAGCCATGACCCAGGTGCAATGCCTGGCCGCCTTGCAGGCCGGCCAGGACAGCGTGGTGCGGGCCAGGGCGGCCGGCGCTGAATTGTTCATCGGCGGTGAAATGGGCATTGGCAACACCACTGCCGCCGCTGCGCTGGCCGCCGCGCTGCTCGACAGCCCGGCGCTGGCGCTGGTAGGGGCGGGCACCGGCCTGGACGCCGCTGGCATCCAGCACAAGGCCCAGGTCATTGGCCGTGCGCTGGCGTTCCACGGCCCCTTGGCCGACGACCCCTTGCGCGCCTTGAGCTGCGTCGGCGGGCTGGAGATCGCGGCGTTGGCAGGGGCCTACCTCGCATGCGGGCAGCAGGGCATCGCCGTGTTGGTGGACGGCTACATCTGCAGCGTCGCGGCCTTGCTCGCAGTGCGCCTGAACCCCTCCTTGCAGCCTTGGTTGCTGTTCGGCCACAAGGGCGCCGAGCCGGGCCACCGGTTGGTGCTCGAGGCATTGCAGGGCGCGCCCTTGCTTGACCTTGGCCTGCGCCTGGGCGAGGGCAGTGGTGCGGCGCTGGCGGTGCCGCTGCTGCGCCTGGCCTGCGCACTGCATGGGCAGATGGCGACCTTTGCCGAGGCGGCGGTGGCCGATCGCCCCGCATGAGCCTGCACCTGGACCTGCTGCGCCACGGTGAAACCGAGCTGCGTGGCGGCTTGCGCGGCAGCCTAGACGATGCACTGACCGAATTCGGCTGGCGGCAGATGCACGATGCTGTGGCCGATGGCGGTCCCTGGACGCGACTGGTCAGCTCCCCCTTGCAGCGTTGCGCCTTGTTCGCCGAGGCCCTGGCCGAACGCCTGGGCGTCGCCCTGCACTTGGAGCCCGACCTGCAGGAGCTGCATTTCGGTGAATGGGAAGGGCGCACGCCGGCCGAGTTGATGCTCACCGATGAAGCCGGTCTGGGACAGTTCTGGAACGACCCCTACGGGTTCACCCCGCCCGGCGGCGAGCCCGTGCTGCACTTTCAGCGTCGCGTACTGGCTGCGGTACAGCGCCTGCAGGCCGCCCACGCCGGCGAGCGCCTGCTGCTGATCAGCCACGGCGGGGTCATGCGCCTGCTGCTGGCTCAGGCTCGCGGGCTGCCTCGCGAGCGTTTGCTGCAGGTCGAAGTGGCCCATGGTGCACGGTTTGCGTTGAGCGTCGAGGCTGACGGTCAACTGCGCGAGCGGCGCTGAACATGGCGCCATTGCTGATCGCCCTGCAGTTTCTCAGCCGCCTGCCGGTCCGTCTGCCGGGCATGCCGGCGCCCCAGGCCGTGGGCCGGTCACTGTTGTTTTATCCTCTGGTCGGCCTGCTGCTGGGCCTGCTGCTGTGTCTGGGCCAATGGCTGCTGCAAGGCGCGCCGCCGTTGCTGCAGGCCGCATTGTTGCTCGCCGGTTGGGTGTTGTTCAGCGGTGCCCTGCATCTGGACGGTCTGGCCGACAGCGCCGACGCCTGGCTTGGCGGCTTCGGTGACCGCGAGCGGACCCTGCTGATCATGAAGGATCCGCGCAGCGGGCCGATTGCCGTGGTCACCCTGGTGGTGGTGCTGCTGTTGAAGTTCTGTGCCCTGGCGGCGGTGCTGCAGCTGCACGCCTGGCCAGCGTTGTTGCTGACGCCGGTGCTGGGCCGGGCGGTACTTTTGGGGTTGTTTCTGACCACTGCCTACATCCGTGCCGGCGGCCTGGGGCAGGCGCTGGCCGATCATCTGCCGCGGCGCCAGGGTTGGTGGGTGCTGGGCCTGGTGGCGTTGGGTTGCGTATTGATTGCCCCGGGGCACGGCTTGGCCAGTGTGCTGGTGGCGGTGCTGGTAGTGACGTGGTTGCGGCGCTTGATGATCCGCCGCTTGGGTGGGACCACCGGAGATACGGCGGGGGCAGTGCTGGAAATTGTCGAGATGGCAGTGCTGGTGGTGTGGGCTTTATAAACGAAACCGGCCTGCTGCCTCTCGGAGACGAAGTCCCCGAGAGGCAGCAGGCCGGTCTTTGACCCGCAACGACTATCAGAAGCGGTAGGTCACAGCACTGCCGAAGCCCCAGGCGCTGTTCTTGTAATCAGCGTTGAGCGCGCCTTTGGTGGCGCTGGCCAGATTGACGCTGGTGTCTTCTTCCTTCAGGTAGGAAACCGCCAGGTCGATGGTGATGTTGTCCACCGGGGTAAAGCCGGCACCGAAGCTGATGGCCTTGCGATCGCCGGTGGGGATGCGTGGCGAGCGGTCGGTGTTGTTGGTCGGCGACTGGTCGACCGAGAAGCCGGTGCGCAGCACCCACTGCTTGTTCAACTGGTAGGCGGCGCCGATGGCATGCGACCAGGTGTCGTGCCAGTTCTGCGGTTCGCTGATGGTGCCGATAGGCCCTGCGCTGCCACCCAGTTGCACCGGCACGCCGCTGTTGTTGACGGTGATCTGCTGCAGGCGGCTCCAGCGCGTCCAGGTGCTGCCGGCGTACAGGGTCCAGTCGGCGTTGAGCTGGTGAGTGACCGAGAAGTCCACCGATTCCGGGGTGTCGATGCTCAGGCTGGCGTCGTACTTGCTGCCGCTGAACACACTGAAACCAGTGCCCTGGATCTTGGTGTGGCCATCCAGGTTGTAGCTGACCTTGGAGTGGTAGGTCAGGCCCAGACGAGTGCTGTCTGTCGCCTGTACCAACAGGCCGGCGTTGAAGCCGACGGCGGTGTCGTCGCCCTTGATCTTCACCGAACCATCGTTGCGGCCCGGGGTGGCCGCGTTCAGGGTGTCGGCGGTCAGTTCACCGTCGATGCGGTTGAAGGTCGGCCCGATACCGATGGAAACCTTGTCGTTGAAGGCGTAGCTGACGGTGGGCTGGAAGGTCACCACCGACACCTTGCTCTTGTTGGCGAAGTAGCGGCCGGTAAAACCGCTCTCGTAGTCGGTGACCAGGCCGAAGGGGGCGTAGAAGCCCACGCCGACGGCCCACTGGTCGGACAGCGGCTTGACGTAGTAGCCCATAGGCACGGCGATAAACGGCACCATGTCGCCATCGGTGCTGCCACCAAAGGTGCCGGAGCCACGGATATTGGTCTTGGCATCGAGCACGGCAGCGCCGATGCTGACTTGTTCGGATTTCAGGCGGGACATGCCGGCAGGGTTGCCATAGACAGTGCTGGCGTCGTCAGCAGAGGAAGAGCGACCCGCAAACCCTGTGCCCATGCCACTGATGCTTTGCTCATTGATGGCAAAGCCACCGGCAAAAATTTGACTGGATGCCATGGCGACGGCGAGGCTGATGGTTGATTTGAGCATTATTTTTTTCATTATTAGAACTCCGAGGGATCACCGAAGCGGAAATTAACAAGTTTTTCACGTCTGCGCCATACCCCCAATGCCACGATTTAGAGCGGTTTGTCGGACAATCAGACGATTTTTTTGGGTAAATACAAACCCTGAATAATCCTGCATTACTTGACTGGTCAGTCAGCGCCTGGCCATCAGGTTCTACGCTTGCGCTGGAGGTTGAAAGAACCGGCGGACTCAGGCGCTTGGCAGCGATGAATCGGCAGGGTCCGCCGGCGGCGGGGGCACCGCCTGACTTCAAGTGTAGTGTGAATTATTCAGGCTAAAAGCTTGTTTTCAGATTGTTTGTTACAGCAGGTTAACGGCAGGGAGGGCCATAGCTTTAGCCGCTGCAGCTGAATTTCGGACATGAAAAACCCCGCCGAAGCGGGGTTCTGGTCACACCGGCGGGCGGTCAGGCGACAAGCGCTTGACGCGTACGGTCGATCACGGCCTGCAGCGGCTCGGCGCTGGAGTACTGATCAGGGTACAGGCGCTCGGTGTGGCGAGCGATGCCGTGCTCATTGACCAGGGTGAAGCTGAAGCAGCCTTTGCGCGCTGCCATGATCAGGCAGTTCATTGGGGCGAAGGCATTGGTCAAGGTGCGGATGGCGTCTTGGGTGTGGATGGCGTGAGTCATGTTATGGGTGTTCCTGCAAAAGACACAGATCTGATCTGTGCACGACTAAAACGTTCCAGTACGCAGGGCCACCATTGGCCGCCACGAAGAACCTGACTGGAACAAAAGCAGCCAGTGTCTAGCGCGTTATCAATTGAGCGCCTGGGCTGACTGGTAGCTACTAGGAGGGCAGGCAGCACACCGGGGCTAAAGGTTCTGGGCCCTGGGTGAAGATCCTGATCAATCTGCAGGTTGGTCGGTTCAGAGGAGTTGGCTTTGCACAGCTTCTGTTGACAGAAGGGAAAGCATTCTGGAGACCATCGAGTAAGCCGGTTCGCTGACCGCCCTAGTGGGTATCGGACTCGTTATAGAGAGTCGCGATTCAGGGCTTGTAACAGGAACTGCTTCGGCTAATTGACTTTCAGCTTTGTATCTAACGGAGCGGAGCCTACAACAACTGGGGTAGGTGAATCAAGGTTTTCTTGCGCTGGTTCACATTTTTCGACCGCAGCTTGTGTTTCATGCGCCGAGCAGGCCAGTTTGCCCTCATCGCTTGACAAATGAAACCCCCCACTGCTGGCCTTGCAGCACCAGAGCGCGATGGCTGCCCGCTCCCCCTGCCATTTTTTTAGGCAGTTGTACACACTCTTGGGCGCATCTGTCGCGCCCTTGTCAGTTTTCCACAAGCCGCCGTCCTAGCCGCTTTTGGAAATTCAAGTCAATGAAAAAAAACGATTTTTTTTATTGGTGAAAAAATCGACAGTTTGTCTGCAGGCCCCGTACTGTCGGGCTTTGCGGCGTGGGATTGGCTGTTGTCCACTGAGTTATCCACAGCTTCTGTGGATTGTCCCAAGCGTTTGCTCTAGCCCGGGCGTTCGCTGCTGATCATGCTTTTGAATCGATGCGCGAGGTGAAGCTGTCAAGAATTTTCGCAACAAAATCGATCTCTGGCTCGGCCCTGGTAAGCAGCAAAAAAAAATGGCTCAAACACGAGATTTCATCTTTATCGGACGCCAACACGGCGATGGAAAATTGCAGTAGAGTCCGCGCCCCTTCGTCGATAACCTCGCCCAGGTCCATGACCTGTGTCTCTACTGGAGTTGCCATGCCGTTGGAACTGACTTCGCTGTTGTGTGGCCTAGTGCTGGCCGGCCTGCCATTGCTGGTGCTGGCATGGCAGCAACAGCGACGTGTCGCAGCCTTGCAGGCCGATGCCAGCCTGCAGGACGAACGCCTGGCCAACGCGCAGATGGCCCAGGACGGGCTCAACGCGCAGCTGGACGCCTGCCGCGACGAAATCAGCGACCTGGGTCAGGCCAACGCCCGCAAGCAGGCCGAGTTGGCCGCCCAGGCGCGCGAGCTGGACCTGCTGCAGATCGAACGCGACAACAGCCGCGACGCGACTCACGCCTGGGGCCTGGAGCGCGCTGCCCGCGAAGCCGAGCTGCGCAAGCTCGACGCCCAGTGCGCGGCGCTCGGCGCCGAGCTGCGCGAACAGCAGAGCAGCCATCAGCAGCGCCTGGAGGATCTGCAAGGTTCGCGGGACGAATTGCGCGCGCAGTTCGCCGAGCTGGCCGGCAAGATCTTCGACGAGCGCGAGCAGCGCTTCGCCGAGACCAGCCAGCAGCGCCTTGGGCAACTGCTCGACCCGCTCAAGGAGCGCATCCAGTCGTTCGAGAAACGTGTGGAGGAAAGCTACCAGCAAGAGGCCCGCGAACGTTTCTCGCTGGGCAAGGAACTCGAGCGGCTGCAACTGCTCAACCAGCGCCTGAGCGACGAGGCCACCAACCTGACGCGCGCCCTCAAGGGCCAGAAGACCCAGGGCAACTGGGGCGAGTTGATTCTGGAGCGGGTTCTCGAACACGCCGGCCTGGAAAAGGGCCGCGAGTACCAGACCCAGGTCAGCCTGAAGGGCCCCGATGGCGAGCGTTTTCAGCCCGACGTGCTGATCATGCTGCCGGGCGACAAGCAGGTGGTGGTCGACTCCAAGGTCAGCCTCACTGCCTACCAGCAGTATGTGACCTGCGATGACCCCGCCGTGGCCCAGGCGGCACTCAAGCAGCATGTGCTGTCCCTGCGCAACCACGTCAAAGGTTTGTCCGGCAAGGATTACAATCGCCTGGAAGGCTTGCACAGCCTGGATTTCGTGCTGCTTTTCGTGCCCATCGAGGCGGCGTTTGCCGCAGCCCTGCAGGCCGAGCCGACGCTGTTCCAAGAGGCGTTCGACCGGCAGATCGTGATCGTCAGCCCGACCACGCTGCTGGCCACCTTGCGGGTCATCGACAGCCTGTGGAAGCAGGAGCGGCAGAGCCAGAACGCCCGCGAGATCGCCGAACGGGCCGGCTGGCTGTACGATAAGTTCGTGCTGTTCATCCAGGACCTCGACGAGGTCGGCAACCGTCTTCAGCAGCTGGACAAGGCCTACAGCTCGGCGCGCAACAAGCTGGTGGAGGGCCGCGGCAACCTGGTCAGCCGCAGCGAGCAGCTCAAGTTGCTCGGCGCGCGGGCCAGCAAGAGCCTGCCGGCTGACCTGCTCGAGCGGGCCCTCAGCGACGAGGAGGTGCCGCTCAGCGGTGAGTCAGGTGGCGATTGAGCAAGGCGCGCAGTGCGGCGGGCTTGAGCGGCTTGGGCAGATAGTCCAGGCCTGCGGCATGCACCAGGGCCAGGGTTTCGGCGCGGCCGTCGGCGCTGATCACCACCCCCGGTAGCGGTTCGGCCAGGCCGGTGCGCAGCCAGGCCATCAACGCGGTGCCGGTATCGCCTTCATCCAGGTGGAAATCCACCAGCGCCAGCTGCGGGCGAACGCCCTGTTCGAGCAACGCACGACACTGCGCGCGGTTGCTGGCGGTCCAGACCTCGCAGCCCCAGCGGCTGAGCAGGCTGCTCATGCCCGTGAGGATGCTGTCTTCGTTGTCCACGCACAGCACCCGCGCGCCGCTCAGCGGCTGGGCGTCGGGGCTGGCGATGGCAGGGGCGGGCAGGGTGGCACTGGCCTGCGGCACCTCGATGCTGAACACGCTGCCCTGGCCCGGCCAGGAACGCACCTGCAGGCGGTGGCCGAGCACCCGGCACAAACCGTCGGTGATCGCCAAACCCAGGCCCAGGCCCTTTTCGGCGCGGGTCTGATGGCTATCAAGGCGCTTGAACTCCTCGAAGATCACCTGCAGCTTGTCCTCGGCGATGCCCGGGCCACGGTCCCACACCTCGAGCCGCAGGTTGCCGGCGCTGCGCCGCACCCCCAGCAGGATCGGCCCCTTGCCGTAGCGCAGGGCGTTGGTCAGGAAATTCTGCAGGATGCGCCGCAGCAGTTTGGGATCGCTGCTGATCGACAGCTGGCTGCTGCGCACGTGCAAGGCCATGCCCTGTTCTTCGGCCAGTGCCGTGAATTCGGCGGCCAGCGGCGCATACAGCTCGGTCAAGGCAAAGCTGCGCACGTCGGGGATGATCTTGCCGTTTTCCAGGCGGGAAATGTCCAGCAGGTCGCTGATCAGGTCTTCGGCCGAGCGCAGCGAGCTGTCCAGGTGGCGCACCAGTTGCTGGGCCGCGCTGGAGAGCACTTCATCCTGATGCGAAAGGGCTGCGGAAAACAGCCGGGCGGCGTTGAGCGGCTGCATGAGGTCGTGGCTGACTGCAGTGAGAAAGCGCGTCTTCGACTGGTTGGCCAGCTCGGCGGTGCCTTTGGCGGCAGTCAGCGCCAGGTTCAATTCGGACAGTTCGCGAGTGCGCGCCAGCACCCGTTGTTCGAGGCTTTCGTTGGCGTCCTTGAGCGCGGATTCGGCCTCGCGGTAGGCGGTGATGTCGGTGAAGCTCATGACGAAGCCGCCGCCGGGCATGGGGTTGCCAATCAGCTCGATGACCCGGCCGTTGGGGAACAGCCGTTCGGAGGTATGCGCGCGGCCCTGGCGCATCCAGTGCAGGCGCCGCGCCACATGCACTTCGGCCTCACCGGGGCCGCACAGCCCGCGTTCGGCGTTGTAGCGAATGATGTCGGCAATCGGCCGGCCGACACTGATCAGCCCCTCGGGGTACTCGAACAGCTCAAGATAGCGGCGGTTCCACGCCACCAGGCGCAGCGCGCGGTCGGCCACGCTGATGCCCTGGGTAATGTTTTCGATCGCCCCTTGCAGCAACGCGCGGTTGAACTGCAGCACCTCCGAGGCTTCGTCGGCGATGCGCACCACGTCCTCGAGTTGCATCTCGCGCCCTTCGATGGCGGCCTTGACCACCGCGCGGGTCGACGAACTGCCAAGCACCCCGGCGAGCAGCCGTTCGGTATGGGCGATCCATTCGCTGTCGGCGTTGTGATTGCGGTTCAGCGCCTTGCCCTGGCGCGCGGCATAGCGCTCGAAGCTAAGCTGTGCGCGTTGCTCGCCGACAAAGCGCGCGGCCAGTTTGAGCAGGTCGTCGACCCGCACCGCCAGCAGCGGCCGGTGATTGGGCCGGTCACGGGTTTCCTGGCTGATGAAACGCCCGGCCTGCCAGTGCTCGGAGACGCGCGTGCGCGACAGCAGCGAAACCCACACGAACAAGGCGAAATTGCCCGCCAGTGACAGCACCACGCCTTGGGTCAGCGGGGTGATCGGCAGGTTCAACGGATTTCCGTGCAGCCAGGCCAGACCCGGGAAGGTGCTCAGTGGCCAGCCCAGGCTGTGAGCGGCGATGGGCAGCACCAGGGCGTAGAACCAGAGGAAGGTGCCGGCGGCGAGGCCGGCGAACACACCGCGACGGTTGGCCTGTTTCCAGTACAGGGCGCCGAGCATAGCCGGCGCCAGTTGGGTCACTGCGGCAAAGGCGATCTGGCCAATGGTCGCCAGGCTTGCGGTGGAGCCGAGCAGGCGGTAGCTGACGTAGGCCAGCAGCAGGATGACCACGATGCTGACCCGGCGCACGGTCAGCATCCAGTGGCGGAACAGCTCGAACGGCCGCTCGGCGCTTTGTCGACGCAGCAGCCAGGGCAGCAGCATGTCGTTGGAGACCATGGTCGACAGCGCCACGCTGGCCACGATGACCATGCCGGTCGCCGCCGAGGCGCCGCCGATGAAGGCCAGCAAGGCCAGCGCCGGGTGGGTTTCAGCCAGCGGCAGGCTGATGACGAACGAGTCGGGCAGCACCGAGTCGGGCAGGCGCAGCTGCCCGGCCAAGGCGATCGGCACCACGAACAGCGCCGCCAGCAACAGGTAGCCGGGGAACACCCAGCGTGCCAGGCGCAGGTCCTGGGGGTCGATGTTTTCCACCACCGTGACGTGGAACTGCCGCGGCAGGCAGATCACCGCCATCATCGCCACGCCGGTCTGCACCAGCATCGACGGCCAGTTCACCGTTTCGCTCCAGTAGTGCTCCAGGCGCGGCGCCAATTGCGCCTGGCTGAGCAGGTCGCCGAAGCCGTCGTACAGGCCGAAGGTGACGAACACACCGACCGCGATGAACGCCAGCAGCTTGACCAGCGCCTCGAAGGCAATGGCCAGGACCATGCCCCGGTGGTGCTCGGTGACATCCAGGTTGCGCGTGCCGAAGATGATGGTGAACAGGGCCAGGATCAGCGACACCACCAGCGCGGTGTCCTGCACCCGGGTGCCGGTGGCGTCGGCGCTGGCGCCGATCAGCAGGTTGACGCCCAGCACGATGCCCTTGAGCTGCAGGGCGATATAGGGCAGCACGCCGACCAGGCAGATCAGTGCCACTACCACCGCCAGGCTCTGCGACTTGCCGTAGCGGGCGGCGATGAAGTCGGCAATGGAGGTGATGTTCTCGCGCTTGCTGATCAGCACCATCTTCTGCTGCACCCAGGGCGCCAGCACCATCAACAGCACCGGCCCCAGGTAGATGGGCAGGAACGCCCAGAGCTGCTCGGCGGCCTGGCCGACCGCGCCGAAGAAGGTCCAGCTGGTGCACCAGACCGCCAGCGACAGGCTGTAGACCCAGGCCCGCAGGCGTGGCGGCAGGGGCGTGCGGCGGCGGTCGCCATAGAAGGCAATGGCGAACATCACCGCCATGTAGGCGAGGGCAACGGTGGCGATCAGCCCGCTGGACAACGACATGCGGTGGGCTCCGGTTTCAGCAGGCGACGGCACAGTCTCCCACGCCCCACCCACCGCTGTCAGCGCCGACCATGGTCGCACGCTTGCCCTGCAACTGCGTGCATACTGCACGTCGGAATTTTTCGAGGATAGGGTTCAATGACCGCGACCTTGCCGCCACGGCGCTTCTGGAGCCTGGTGTTTTTGACCTTCACGCTGCTGACCTTCCTGGCCGCGTCGAGCGCTCCCACTCCGCTGTACCACTTGTATCAGGAAGCCTGGGCCTTTTCGCCGGCGGTGCTGACCCTGGTGTTCGGGGTCTACGCCTTGAGCCTGTTGGGTGCCTTGCTCACCGTCGGCTCGTTGTCGGACTACCTGGGCCGCAAGCCGGTGCTGCTGCTGGCGCTGTTGCTGGAAATCGCCTCGATGCTGTTGTTCATCGCGGCGGTGGATGTCGCCTGGCTGATCTTCGCCCGCGTGTTGCAGGGCTTCGCCACGGGGATCGCCACCAGTTCGCTGGGCGCAGCCCTGATCGACAACGACAAGGTCCAGGGGCCACTGCTCAACAGCCTGGCGCCGTTGCTGGGCATGGCGTTCGGCGCGCTGGGCAGCAGCCTGCTGGCGCAGTTCGCGCCCGAGCCGTTGCGTCTGGTCTACATCGTCGCCCTGGGCATGTTCGTCTTTCAGGCGATCTTGCTGACGCGCCTGCCGGAGAGCGTCAGCCGCATGCCCGGGGCGCTGGCCTCGCTCAAGCCGACGCTGCATGTGCCGCCCCAGGCGCGCGGCGCGCTGTTGCGGGTGCTGCCGATCAACACCGCGACCTGGTCGCTGGGTGGTTTCTTCCTGTCGCTGGCGCCGTCGGCGGTGCGTGCGATCACTGGCTCGACCTCCAACCTGATCGGCGGCGCGCTGGTGGCCGTGATGACCCTGGCGGGTGCCGCCGCCATCTACAGCCTGCGCAATCGCGCCGCGGAAAAGGTCCTGCGCCTGGGTGGCGCGCTGCTGGCCTGCGGCCTGGCGGTGGTGCTGGTGGCGGCGCAGACCGGCTCGCTCGGGCTGTTCTTCGTTGGCACACTGATCGCCGGAGGCGGCTTCGGTTCGGGCTTTCTGGGCTCGGTACGCAGCGTCATGCCCCAGGCTTTGGCCCACGAGCGCGCTGGCCTGATGGCGACCTTCTATGTGCTCAGCTACCTGGCCTTCTGCGTGCCGTCGTTCATCGCCGGCGCCCTGGCAAAACGCTTCGGCCTGCTGGCGACCACTGACGGCTATGCGCTGGCGGTGATCGTCCTGTGCGTGCTGGCCCTGCTCAACCTCATGCGTCGCCGCTCGGCGGTCGCAGGCTCTTGAAAGGACGTTCATAGATGAGTCAATCGCAATTCAGTCTGCTGGGCAAACGCCGTTTCCTGCCGTTCTTCGTCACCCAGGCGCTGGGTGCTTTCAACGACAACGTGTTCAAGCAGTCGCTGATTCTGGCCATTCTCTACAAGCTGAACATCGAGGGTGACCACAACATCTGGGTCAACCTGTGTGCCCTGCTGTTCATCCTGCCGTTTTTCCTGTTTTCCGCGCTGGCGGGCCAGTTCGGTGAAAAATTCGCCAAGGAAAAGCTGATCCGCCTGCTCAAGCTGGCCGAGGTGGTGATCATGGCCGTGGGGGCGGTGGGCTTCGTGTTCAGCCAGCTGTGGCTGATGCTGCTGGCCTTGTTCGCCATGGGTGTGCATTCGGCGCTGTTCGGCCCGGTGAAGTATTCGATCCTGCCGCAGGCGCTGCACGAAAACGAGCTTGTGGGCGGCAATGGCCTGGTGGAGATGGGCACCTTCCTGGCCATCCTCGCGGGCACCATCAGCGCCGGCATCATGCTTTCGTTGCAACACTATGCGCCGGTGGTGGCGGCTGCCATCGTGCTGGTCGCCGTGCTCGGCTACCTGGCCAGTCGTGCCATCCCCCACGCTGCTGCCAGCTCGCCGCAGTTGCCGCTGGACTGGAACATCCTGCGCCAGTCCTGGGCCACCCTGCGCCTGGGCTTTGCGCAGACCAAGGCCGTGTCACGCTCGATGCTCGGCAACTCGTGGTTCTGGTTCGTCGGCGCCATCTACCTGACGCAGATTCCGGCCTATGCCAAGAGCTGGCTGTATGGCGACGAAACCGTGGTCACGCTGATTCTCACGGTGTTCTCGGTCGGCATCGCACTGGGCTCGGTGCTGTGCGAGCGGTTGTCGGGGCGCAAGGTGGAAATCGGCCTGGTGCCATTCGGCTCGTTCGGCCTGACCCTGTTCGGCCTGCTGCTGTGGTGGCATTCGGGCGGTTTCCCGCAGGCCGCCGAGCCGCACAGCTGGCTGCAGGTACTCGGCTACGGCCAGGCCTGGTGGGTAATGGCCGACGTGCTGGGCCTGGGGATGTTCGGCGGCTTCTATATCGTGCCGCTCTATGCGCTGATCCAGTCGCGCACGGCAGAAAATCAGCGGGCCCGGGTGATCGCTGCCAACAACATTCTCAACGCGTTGTTCATGGTGGTGTCGGCGATCGTTTCGATCCTGCTGCTGAGCCTGGCCAAGCTGTCGATACCCCAGCTGTTTCTGGTGGTCTCGCTGCTCAATATCGCGGTCAATACCTACATCTTCCGCATCGTCCCGGAATTCACCATGCGCTTCATGATCTGGCTGCTCAGCCATTCCATGTACCGCGTGCAACATCGTGACCTGCAGCTGATTCCAGACGAAGGTGCGGCGTTGCTGGTGTGCAATCACGTGTCCTTCGTCGACGCACTGCTGATCGGTGGCGCGGTGCGCCGGCCGATCCGCTTCGTGATGTACTACAAGATCTACCGGCTGCCGGTGCTCAACTTCATCTTCCGCACCGCCGGGGCGATTCCGATCGCCGGTCGCAGCGAAAGCCTGCGGATCTACGAAGAAGCCTTCAGCCGCATCCGACGCTACCTGGCCGATGGCGAGCTGGTGTGCATCTTTCCCGAAGGCAAGCTGACCACCACCGGCGAGATCGACGAGTTCAAGAGTGGTGTCACCACCATTCTCGCCGAGTCGAATGTGCCGGTGGTGCCCATGGCCCTGCAGGGGCTGTGGGGAAGCTTCTTCAGCCGCGACCCGGGCAAAGGCTTTTTCCATCGCATCTGGTCGAAGGTGACCGTGGTTGCCGGCGAACCGGTGCAGGCCGATGCGGCAACGCCCAAGGCGCTGCGCGAGCGGGTGCAGGGGTTGCGCGGGGCAGAACGGTAGAGCGCCCGGGTTTTGTCCCAGGGGTCGCGAGGGATTGTCCTAAAATCGCGCAGGCTGTTTGACGCACTACCAGGTGGCCGCCATTCTCTTCAGAGGAAAGGAATCCTCAGGAGAGATGTAATGAATGGAAACACTTGCTTGTCGTGCCAGGCCTTACAGGATGGTTGCCTGGGTGTAAGGTTCTACCTTACACTTGTTCCATGATCGTCAGCTTCAGGCACAAGGGCCTGAAATGCCTTTACGCAACAGGTAGCGCGAGAGGCGTTCGAGCTGAGCATGTGCCCCGCCTGCGGCGGTTGCTGGCGGCACTTGATGTGGCAACTCGGCCACGGGATCTGGACTGCGCCGGGAATCGTCTGCACCTTCTCAAAGGTGATCTCGCGGGCTATTGGTCCATAAGTGTTTCTGGCAATTGGCGCATCATCTACCGGTTTACCGGAGAAGATGTCGAGTTGCTTGATTACCTCGACTACCACTGATGGAGCAAACTCATGGCCATGTTCAATCCCCCCCACCCTGGCGAAGCCCTGCGTGAAGACGTACTGCCCGCACTGGGGCTGACCGTAACGTCCCTTGCGCGCCATATAGGCTATTCCCGTGGCCAGCTGTCCACCGTGCTCAATGGCCGCGCCGCACTGTCCGCCGACCTGGCGCTACGCCTGGAACTGGCCGGCCTGGGCACTGCCTCGGTGTGGATCGCCCAGCAAGGGGCGTACGACCTGTGGCAGGCCCGGCACCGGGAAATGCCGCCGATCAGCCGTCTTGCCGTGGCGTGACGGTGGGCGTGATCGCCTCGGGCCCGTCGTTCAGCTTGCGAAACCATGTCGCCAGCAGCGCCCCCGAAATGTTGTGCCAGACGCTGAACAGCGCGCTGGGCACCGCCGCCAGGGGTGAGAAGTGCGCACTGGCCAGCGCTGCGCCGAGGCCGGAATTCTGCATACCGACCTCCAGCGAAAGCGCCTTGCGTTGCGCCAACGGCAGCTTGAACAGCTTGCCGGTGAAATAGCCCAGCACAAAGCCGAAGCTGTTGTGCAGGATCACCACCGCCATGATCAACAGGCCTGATTCGGCGATCTTCGCCTGGCTGGCCGCAACCACCGCGCAGACAATCATCACGATGCTGACCACCGAGACCAGTGGCAGCACCTCGAGGGCCAGGCCGACCCTGGCACCGAGCACGCGCTGGGCAACCACGCCCAGTATGATCGGCAGCATGACGAACTGCAGGATCGACCAGAACATGTCCATGAAGGACACCGGCAGCCAGGCCGAGGCCAGCAGCCAGATCAAGGCCGGGGTCAGCAGTGGCGCGAGCAGGGTGGTGACCGCTGCCACGGCCACCGACAGGGCCAGATCGCCCCTGGCCAGCCAGGTCATGACGTTGGACGAGGTACCACTGGGGCAGCAACCTACCAGAATCACCCCGACGGCGATTTCCGCTGGCAGGTGAAACAGCTGGCAAAGACCCCAGGCCACCGCCGGCATGATCACGAAATGCGCCACCACGCCCAGCAGCACCCGCCACGGATGCCGGCTGAGTTCGGCGAAGTCGTCCAGGCGCAGGGTCAGCCCCATGCCGAACATGACCAGCCCCAGCAACGGCACGATCCAGGTCTTCAAGCCGATGAACCATTGCGGCTGCATGAATGCCAGCACGGCGAACAGCAGGACCCAGTAGGCAAAGGTGTTGCCGACAAAACGGCTGAGTGCGGCGAGGGCGCGCATGAGGTTTCCTTGTGAATGAAGGGGTCAGATGCCCTGCGGGATTTCTTCGCCACCGAGTGCTTCAAACAATTGCGGAAGGAACTCGCCGAAGGTCAGCATCATCAGGGTGAAGCTGGCGTCCAGTTGCCCCAGGGCTTCTTCGCCGCCGTCTTCCTCGGCCTTGTCCATCAGTACTTCCTCGAAGCGCAGGCGCTTGATCACGGTCTTGTCGTCGAGCACGAAGGACAGTTGGTCTTTCCAGGCCAGCGACAGCTGGGTGACCTGCTTGCCTGTGCTCAGGTGCAGCTGGATCTCGTCGCTGGTCAGGTCCTGACGCTTGCAGCGGACGATGCCGCCGTCTTCACCGCTGTCACGCAGCTCGCATTCGTCCAGTACATAGAAGTCGTCCGCAGCTTTCTGGGTCTTGACCCAGTCGGTCATGGTCGCGGTCGGCGCGACTTTCACCGTCAGCGGACGCACCGGCAACGAGCCGATCACTTCGCGCAGGGTCGACAGCAGGTCCTCGGCACGCTTGGGGCTGGCCGAGTTGACCAGTACCAGGCCCTGCTTCGGGGCGATGGCGGCGAAGGTGGACGAGCGGCGAATGAAGGCACGCGGCAGGAAGGCCTGGATGATCTCGTCCTTGATCTGGTCGCGTTCCTTTTTATAGACCTTGCGCATCTGCTCGGCCTCGATCTCCTCGACCTTCTCCTTGACTGCATCACGCACTACGCTGCCGGGCAGGATGCGCTCTTCCTTGCGTGCAGCGATCAGCAGGAAGTCGCCGCTGACGTGCACCAGCGGCGCGTCTTCACCTTTGCCGAAGGGGGCGACGAAACCGTAGGTGGTCAACTCCTGGCTTGCACAGGGACGGGCCAGCTTGGTGGCCAGTGCGGCCTCCAGCGCCTCGGGTTCGAAAGGGACGTCCTGGGTCAGACGGTACACAAGCAGGTTTTTGAACCACATGGGGCAGGTCTCTCCTTAATACATAAGGCGGGCATTAAACTCCGTGTGAGCGCTATCGCCAACCCTGCGCTAAGTCTTTGGAAGGCCTGCAAAAAAAATTTAAAAAAGTGCTTGCCAGAGGGTAGGGTGCTCCGTAGAATGCGCGCCACACGATGAGTGAAGGGTGATTAGCTCAGCCGGGAGAGCATCTGCCTTACAAGCAGAGGGTCGGCGGTTCGATCCCGTCATCACCCACCAATCGCTCAATGTGTATCGCGCAGCGGTAGTTCAGTCGGTTAGAATACCGGCCTGTCACGCCGGGGGTCGCGGGTTCGAGTCCCGTCCGCTGCGCCATATCTCGCTTCGAGGCCCTTGAACTCCTTGAAGCAATCAAAAAGCCCCAGGCCGAAAGGTCTGGGGTTTTTTTGTCCTGCAAGATCAAACCGGCGCCCCATCCCAGGCGGCTCTGCTTACAACGAAGCCAGCCGCACCCATCGTTCCTGCGCTGCCGCCAGGCGGATCGCAGCGGTCATCCGTTCCACCTGCCAGGCATCCTCGAAGTCACTGCCAGCCTTGGTGGCGCCCGAAAGGGCCATGATCAACTCATGCACCTCGAGAGTCTTGAGCTCGTTGTAGCCCAGCTGGTGGCCGGGCGCCGGGCTGAAGGCGGCGTAACCTGGCAGGTCGGGGCCGGCCAACAGGCGTTGGAAGCCTTCCCCGCCGCGGCGATACAGGCGCAGCTCGTTGAGCCGCTCCTGGTCGAAGGCCACCGTGCCCAGGGTGCCGCTGATTTCGAAACTCAGATGGTTCTTGTAGCCCTGCTTGAGCCAGCTGGTGCTGATCGCGCCGCTGGCACCGTTGGCGAAGCGCAGCAGGGCGCTGGCCTGATCATCGACTTCGATGACCCGGCCTTCGCGCTGTTTATGGACAGTGCGCAGGTCGGCGCACACCGCTTCGACTTCGCCGAGCAGGTGGCGGGCCATGCCCAGAAGGTGACTGCCCAGGTCGGCGAGGGCGCCGCCGGCCTGCATCGGGTCGCAGCGCCAGGAGAAGGGTGCCTGCGGGTCGGCCATGAAGTCTTCACTGAATTCGCCCTGGAAAGCGAGGATCTCGCCAAGTTCGCCAGCAGCGATCATCTGCCGCAGTCGTTCGATCATCGGGTTGTGCTGGTAGTTGAAACCCACCCGGGTGACCACGCCTGCGGCCTGTGCCGCGCGGTGCAGCAATGCGGCCTGGTCAAGGCTGACCGCCAGCGGCTTCTCGCAGTACACCGCCTTGCCAGCCTCCAGGGCGGCCAGCGCCATGGGGCAATGCAATGCGTTGGGAGTGGTGATGGCGACCAGGTCGATGCGCGGATCGGCAATCAGCGCCTGCCAGTCGCAGGCCTGCTCGAAGCCCCACGCCGCGGCGCAACGCTCGGCGCGCGCCGGGTCGCTGTCGGCCAGCGCGACCAGGCGCAGGTGCATCGGCAGCTCGAATACTGCGCTGACCTGGCGGAATGCCAGCGCATGTGCGCGTCCCATGAAGCCGGTGCCGATCAAGCCGATACCCAGCGTTCGCATAGCCTGCCCTCATTCTATTGTTGTTGTGTGAGGGTTATTTCTAGAATAAAAATTCAGAAATAGCAAACTGTGGAATTTAAATATCAATTCATTCTCGGTGCGTGGGCTGGGCTTCGGCGTTGCGCGCGTGTCGATAGGCACTCACCGCGTCGTACACCGCGCGGCGCAGGCGGTTGATGCCGCCAATGGGGCGGTGGGCTTCGATGCCGTGCCACGGGTTGAACGAAAGGTTGTCGCACACCAGGTTCTGCTGCGGCGTGTCGAAGTCCTGAGCCGGAATGAGGATCTTCGCCACCGTTTCAAACGGCGCGTCGCTCTGCTGCCATTCCACGCTGGTGTCCTCGATGGGCATATACCGGCTCGGGTCCTGGCGCTGGATCTGTAGCACGAAGCAGGCCGGCCGGCGATCGGCGGAAAGCTGCTGGTACAGGGCGCTGCGCAGGAAGTTCGGCAGGTCGTGATTCTGCGGTGCCAGGCTGTAGGCCGGGCAGCTGGCGGGGTCGGGCAGCACGCGGAACTTGGCATTGCTGCTGCCGAACTTGTACGGCGACACCGAATAATAGGTGGCTTGGGTCGGGCTCTCGGGGGCATCGGCCAGGGTCGCCTGGGCGATCAGCAGGTGGCGCAGTTGCCAGCTGCGTGGGTCCCAGCTGGGGAAAAACGCCATGATCTTCTTGCCTTCGGCCTGGGCGGCGATGTTCTGGCGGTATTCGGCCACGTCGCTGACGAAGAAGTTGGCGTGGTTGAACATCACGAAGTCCTGCTCCTGGCGGGCCTGCTGGCTATCCATCAGTTGCCTGCCGGGCACGTCGAGCAGCTTGATGGCCATGCCGCGGGCGTCCTGCAGGCTGTCGAACTGCGGGTAGGCATTGCCGTTGGACAGGCGAATCCAGGCCCGCCACTGTTTACCGGGCTCGCTGAAAACGCCCTGGCGCAGGTCGCTGGGCAGGTCGGGCGCTACCCTGACCTCGGCCTGCACGCAGCCGTGGGCCTTGGCGTGGGCGTCGCGCAGGTAGCGGGTCTGCTCGCGGTGCTGGTCGACCACGCGGATGGCGGTCTGGATGATGTCCTGGGTCATGCCCGCTTCACCGGCCGGGATCACCTCCTCGGCGGCCACCGGCCCGGAAAACTTGTGGGCGTACCAGGCGGTCATGGCCAGCCAGCTCAGGCCCGCCAGCAGGGCGACGATGGCGATGGTTCTCAGCAGCAGGTGGCCCAGGCCCAGCCACAGGCGCTCGAACCGGTCAGGCTGGCGGCGGTTGAACAGACGACGTTCGATCATGGCTGAATGCTCGCAGCGGTGGTTGGCGCCAATTGGGTTTCAAGGGGGCCGCCCAGTACTTTCAGGTACTCCAGCAGCGCCCAGCGTTCTTCGGGTTGCAGCAATCGGCCGATGACCCCGCGCTCGCGGGGGCCGTCGCGAAACTCGTGGCCGCTGTTGTGGTTGCCGGTGATGCGCGTGTCGTACAGGAACGCGCCCTTGAATGCGGCAGTCTGGTAGCCCAGGTGTTGCGGGTCGTATTCGAAGCTGCCGCGGTAGAAGGTGCTGGCGCGCTCGTCCTGTGGCGACAGCAACTGGTAGATAGTCGGCACCGAGCCGTTGTGCAGGAAGGGCGGCGTGGCCCAGACCCCGGCCAGCGGCCGAGCCTTGTAGGCGCGCCATTGGCGCACGCCGATGGGCAGCCCGAAGCCGTCCATGTCGGCGCGCTCGGCAGGGCCGACGCCGGCTTCGCGGTAGGCGCGGTCCTCGACGAAGGCAGTCACGTAGGCCAGCCCTGTGGCCACCGAGACGCGGGTCAGATCGAGATTCTGCAGCGCCGGTACGAACTGCACGTCCTTGCGCTGCTTGAGCTCGGCCGGATCCCACCGCAAGGCACTGACGTCGAAGGTCTGGTCGGCGATGTTGTCGGCCGAGGTCGGGTCGGTGCCGATCACCTCGGTGGGCAACATGTGCAACTGCGCCACCGGGTGGCCGCTGCCGTGGTCGACAGTGGGTACGTGGCAACCGGCGCAGTTCTCCTGGAACAGCGCGCGGCCTTGGGCAGCCCGCGCCAGGTCGACCTTGCCAAACAGTTCCTGCGGCCAGGTCGGCGGTTGCAACCGTTGCAGCGTTTGCTCGATCAGGTGCAGGTCGCGCACGCGCACGCTGGACGGGTAGCGATCGGCGCCCTGCAGCGGTTGGCCGTGCTCGTCGAAGAAGGTCAGGGTGGCGCCGACGCCCAGCGATTCGCCGACGTTACGCGCCATCGGCTGCTGCGCCGAACCGTTCCATTGCACCCAGTCGAAGGTCCAGATGTCCCAGAGTTGCGGATAATCGACCGGAGCGTTGCCGACCCGGTAGTTGCTCGGGGAGATGGCATCGCCGAAGGTGGCGTTGGCGATACGGCCGAACGCATCGGTGCGGCCCGGGCCCTCTTCGGTGGGGTAGAGGCCGCGGTGCCAATCGTTCCAGGCGGTGCGGGCGAAGGTGTCCAGCGACGCCTTGAATGCCAGGCGCAGGGCGTCGCGCTGTTGTTCGTACTGGTCGCCGAGCACGCGGTGGGCGAAGCGATTGAATTTCCAGGGCAGGTAATAGGTGGCGGCCATGCTCGACACCAGCGCCTGGCCGAAGCTGCCACCGCGCCAGGTCGGCACGCTGGAAGGCAGCACGTGCTGCGCCGAGCCACCGTCGATGCGCACGGCTTTGCCGCCCAGGCGCAACTCGCCGGTGTGGCAGGCGGCGCAGGTGATGTCCAGGTAACTGATGGCCGGGCTGCCGGCCGGTGCCGGGTCGGTGTGGCGGGTAAAGCCCACTGGCAGGTTGCCAGGGTTGGCCGCCGTCGCGTGCTGCGCCGGGTCAAGCAGGAAGCCGAAGCGCGCCATGTGCGCAGGAGCGGCGAAGCGCTCCTGGGAGAACGGCAGTTCCAGCGCAATGAACCAGTCATAGTGCAGGCCCTTGACCTCAGTGCCTTGCGGCGTGAAGTAATAGGTCTGGCGATCGGCCTCGCTCCATTGATCCAGGTACTGCACGCTGGTCGGCGCGGTGAAGTCCGGCAGGTTGGGATGGGCGACGTTATAGAGCAGCACGGCGGGGGCCGCCACGGCGGCGATGCCCAGCAATGAGAGGGCGCAGGTGATCAGGCGCACGGGAACTTCCTTGGACGTTGGGTGGCTCGCTGGGCGGTCGCACGGGAGGCGATTTATGCCTGAGGGCAAGCAGTAATGGCAAGTGGCTAGCTAGCGGATTTTTCCGGTTTGCCTGTAGGAAAATTCTGATTTTTTAGGGTGGTGGCTTCACGCCAGTTTTTCCCCCGGTGCACCCGTTGTCGGCAGTTGTGGCGGCGACTTGAACCCGGCCACCTGCTAAAGTGCTCCTCCGTGACAACCGCTGTCCGAGCGCCATGAATCTCGATACCCGCATCAAGTTCCGCCACCTGCTGTGCTTTCTTGAAATCGCTCGCCACGGCAGCTTCGCCAAGGCGGCCGACGCCGTGTCGATCAGCCAGCCGGCCATCTCCAAGACGGTCAAGGAACTTGAGGGCCTGCTCGAGACCCGGCTGTTCGAGCGTGGCAAGCAGGGCGTCGAACTGACTCCCGCCGGGGTGCGCTTCATGCGCTACGCCGGCCCGTGCGTGCAGGCCCTGCGCGACGGCGTGCGCACCCTGCGGCTCGAGGAGCATCAGGCGCCGCAGGTGCGAGTCGGTGTGCTGTCGACCGTCGAGAGCCAGCTGATGCCGCAGGTGCTGGGGCTGCTGCACGCGCGCCATGAGGCCCTGGTGATCAGTGTGGCGACCGGGCCCAGTGCCTATCTGTTGTCGCAACTGCACGTCGGCGACCTTGACGTGGTGGTCGGGCGCATGACCGACAGCCCGCAGATCCAGGGCTTGCTGTTCGAGCATTTGTATAGCGAGGCGATGACCCTGGCCGTTCGCCCCGGTCATCCTCTGCTGGCCAGCCAGCCCACCGAGCGCGCGCTGATTAACCATTACCCGCTGGTGTTGCCCTTGGCCGGCACTACCATCCGCAAGCACGCCGACAGCCTGTTCGTGCAATGCGGCATCGAGCTGCCGGGCCAGCGCCTGGAGACCCTTTCGCCGACCCTCAGCCGCCGCTACGTGCAGACCAGCGACGCCATTTGGGTGGCCCCGCGCGATGCGGTGCGCCTGGAGGTCGCCCAGGGCGAATTGTGCGAGCTTGACCTGGGTGTCAACGAACCAGGCGGCTCGGTGGGCATCTGCAGCAATGCCGCGTTGCCATTGCCGCTCCCAGCCCAGTGGCTGTGCGATGTAGTGCGTGAAGTAGCCTTGAGCTACCGACGCTGAGTGGTTTGGCTGTCGGGCGCAAGTTGAAACATCGGGCAACGTTTTGTCAGCTTTGCGTCAGGGGCCCGTCAGGCCTTGGTAATCCCTTGGCAAGCCTGAACTTATCTGCATTTTTCGGCTCCTATCCCGGTAGCCATTGGTCGGGGCCGCTGCTAAGCTCGCGGCTTTAATTGATTGCCCTTATGGCGCATGAACAAGGAAATAGCATGAAACAGCATCGGTTGGCGGCGGCAGTTGCCCTGGTAAGTCTGGTTCTGGCTGGCTGCGATCAGCACTCCAGCGTAGAGCTGAAAACCCCAGCCCAGAAAGCCTCGTACGGCATCGGCCTGAACATGGGTAAAAGCTTGGCCCAGGAAGGCATGGACGACCTCGATTCCAAGGCAGTCGCCCAGGGTATCGAAGACGCCGTCGGCAAGAAGCCGCAAAAACTCAAGGACGACGAATTGGTCGCCGCCTTTGCCGATCTGCAGAAGCGTTCCGAAGAGCGCATGACCAAGGCCAACGCCGAAGCTGAAGCCAACGGCAAGAAATTCCTGGCGGAAAACGCCAAGAAAGACGGCGTGGTCACCACCGCTTCCGGCCTGCAATACCAGGTCATCAAGAAAGCCGACGGCGCTCAGCCCAAGCCGACCGACGTGGTCACCGTTCACTACGAAGGCAAGCTGATCGACGGCAAGGTCTTCGACAGCTCCATCGAGCGCGGCAGCCCGATCGATCTGCCGGTCAGCGGCGTGATTCCAGGTTGGGTCGAAGGCCTGCAGCTGATGCACGTTGGCGAAAAGATCAAGCTGTTCATCCCGGCTGAGCTGGCTTACGGCGCCCAGAGCCCAAGCCCGACCATCCCGGCCAACTCGGTACTGGTATTCGACCTCGAGCTGCTGGCCATCAAGGATCCGGCCAAGGCTGACGCCGCCGCTCCAGCCGCTGCGCCGGCAGCCGGTGACGAAGACGAAGACAGCGCCGCTCCCGCCAAGTAAGGGTGCAGATGGTGCCGCTTCACGAAAGGCCCCGTTGATACGGGGCTTTTTTATTGTTGAATGGGGGGGGCGAGGCGACCCCGAGAGGTCGTAAAGCCCGATCTGCGCTTGGCCCGACAGCAAAAACATCGCAAAACTGCATCCTGCGGAACCAGCGCGAGCGTCCTACGGTCACACTCGAATGGGCAAAAAACGCCCGATCCAGCCTTGGCCCTTGTTCCGTGGGGCTGCCAGGGGTGCCGCAGGCCCTCTGTTCACAAGGTTATCCACAATTACAGTGGATAACATTGCCGGTGCCCGTATCGTTACCCATCCTTGGAGAAGACATGAAAGCACCTTTCAGTTTTGGCCGCTTCGTGCCCCTGGCGGAGCGGCTCCTGAGCCGCGGGCGGTTGCCTGCGTTGATCTTCGCGGTGACCCGCAAGAGCAAGCATTACCGCCTGGGCAAGCTGCGCGACGACGTGCGTCTGCTGCAGGCATTGTGCATGGCGTACTGGCGCGGCGAGTACCGGGCCATCAGCGCCAAGTCGATGGTCTCGATCGTGGCCGGGTTGCTGTATTTCGTCAGCCCCATCGACTTTATCCCCGACTGGATTCTGGGCGTCGGCATGCTCGACGACATCGCCGTGCTGAGCTGGGTCATGAAGACTCTCAGCACCGAGCTTGACGCCTTCCGTGCCTGGCGCGAACGTCAGGATCCGCAGCATCTGCAGGTGGTCGAACGCCTGCCCCGGAGCGGCGGCGAGCTGGATCTGGAGCAGCACCGATGAATTAGCCTCCCCGTGACTCCGTGACGGCTGGTAAGATCCCGTATCGAAACAAAATATTTCGCGATCAGACCAACCGCCCAGAGTCATTCCAGCAGGGGGTTTCATGGACATTCAAGTCATCAGCCGCGATGGCCAGCCGGAATACGCGATAGTCCCCTGGGACCAGTATCAAGCGCTGCTGCAGGCCGCCGGAGTACGCGAGCAGCGGCCCGCAGCGCCAACTGCATCCCCGGCCGCTGCCGTTGGCCCCGCTGCGGCTGACAGCCTGCCCGCCTTCAGCGAGCTGCGCCGCCTGCGCGAGGCCAAGGCGTTGGCCGCTGCGACCCTGGCCCGCGCCGTGGGTATCAGCCCTTCATACCTGAGCATGATCGAAAGCGGCGAGCGCGAGCCCGATGCTGCCATCCGCCGCAGCCTGGCATGGGAGTTGGGGGTGCCGGGCTGGAGGGAAGCGTCATGAGCGTGCGCATCAGCCGCCAACAGTGGGAGGGGCTGCTCAGCGAACTGGACCATGCGCGCCGCCAACGTCACCTGCTGACTTACCGCGCGCTGCTCGAGCGCTTGCAGTTGCCCACCCCCGCCATGCAGACCCTGACCGCTGCCTTGGAACATCTGGCCGTGCTCGACGCCCGTGCCGAGCAGCCGCTTCGCAGCTCGCTGGTGATCAGCCAGGGCGCCAGCCGCCTGCCGCGCACTGGCTTCTTTGAATGCGTGGAGCGCCTGGGGCGCTTCTCCGGGCCGTCCGATGGCGTCGCGGCGGCGTCCTGGCACGCCTCCGAGGTGGTGCGAGTGTTCGAATACAGCTATCCCGAGCCCGAGCAGCGCGCCAGCTGAGGCGCCGCCAGCGCTCTTTCAAGCAGTCCTAACCCAACCGGGTACTCCAGCGGCAGCGCGCGAACGACACTGCACTGGGGACCGGCAGGCGAGCTGTCCGGCTTTGCGGCAGCAGGTCGATCTCGCGCCCTGGATGCTCCAGGGGGCGGCCCAGCAGGTAGCCCTGCAACAGGTCGACGCCCATGTCCCGCAAGGTCAGCAACTCTTCCTGCAGCTCGATGCCCTCGGCGATGACCTGGGCGCGGGCGGTGCGCGCGATCTGCAGGATCGAACCGACGAACTCGCGCTTGAGCGGGTCCAGGTGGATGCCGTCGATGAAATGCCGGTCGATCTTGACGTAGTCCGGGCGCAGCTCCGACCACAGGCGCAGGCTGGAGTAGCCGGCTCCCAGGTCGTCCAGGGCGATGGAAAAGCCCATGGCGCGGTAGTGATGCAGGGCGTTGAACAGGAGCTGGAAGTCGTCGGTGGGGGTCTGTTCGGTGAGCTCGATGACCACCCGGCTGGGAGCGATGCCGAAGCTTTGCAGCAGCTCCAGGGTGCGCCCCGGCGGATGGCTGGGCTCGAGCAGCGATTCCGGCGAAACGTTGAGGAACAGCTTGCCGGGCAGTTGCTGCTCGCTGAAGCGCCGGCAGGCACTCTCGCGGCAGGCGATTTCCAGCTCGCTCAGGCGCCCGGCCTGGCGGGCCACGGCGAACAGGTTGAGCGGGGAGTGCAGCGGGCTGTTGGACGGGCCGCGGCTCAGCGCCTCGTAGCCGACAATGCGTCGCTGCGACAGCGAGACGATAGGTTGGAACAGGCTATGCAGGCCACCATGGGAAAGGATGCTGGTCAACGCGCCGAGCTGTTCGGTGATGGTCATGGCACTCTCTGCGTGAAATTTTGTTCATTGTCGAAATCACGAACGGCATGAACAAAAAAGGGCTGAACCCGGAAGGTTCAGCCCTTTATTTCACGACAGCAGAGTGACAGTTTGATGACTAAATGCCATCAAGTCAGCCCTGTTTGGCCACCGCTGGATCAAGTTTCAGATAGTCGAGCAGGATACGCCCGGTTTCACTGAGGTAAGCGTCGTCTTCCGGCTTGGTCTTGTCCGGCTCGGCGAGCGCATCTTCATCTTCCTTTTTCATTTCCTTGAGCGGTTCCTGACCCTTGGCTTTGCGTCGGGCGTTTTCCAGCGCCAGTTGCTTGGCCTCGATGTCGGCATGCTGGGCGCGACGATCGGCTTCGTTGAGGCTCACGGTCTTCTCGTTGAGCAGCGTATCGGCCAGGGCCAGGCGGTCACGGATGTAGATGAACTCCGAGTCCTTGAGCACACGCGCGTCATGTTCGTTCTTGAGCTGGGCAATGAACGGCTTGAACGGGTCGGACGGCGGCTTGATCGACGGCTTGATGGTGTCCCACGGCATCGATTCAGGCAGCGCGCTTTCGCCGATTTCCTTGGTGTCGATGATCGACGGAAAGGCGACGTCCGGCAGCACGCCCTGATGCTGGGTGCTCTGCCCGGAAACCCGGTAGAACTTGGCCAGGGTCAGCTTGAGCTCGCCATGGTTGAGCGGCTGGATGGTCTGTACGGTGCCTTTGCCGAAGGTCTGACCGCCGATGATCAGCGCGCGGTGGTAGTCCTGCATGGCGCCGGCGAAGATCTCCGAAGCCGAGGCCGAGAGACGGTTGACCAGCAGCGCCATCGGCCCCTTGTAGAAGGCCCCGGGGTTTTCGTCCTCGAGCACATCGACCCGCCCGTCGGCGTTGCGCACCAGCACGGTAGGGCCTTTCTCGATGAACAGGCTGGTCAGCTCGGTGGCTTCCTGCAGCGAACCACCACCGTTGTTGCGCAGGTCGATGACCACGCCGTCGACCTTTTCGGCCTGCAGCTCGGTCAGCAGCTTCTTGACGTCGCGTGTGGTCGACTTGTAGTCCGGATCGCCGGCGCGGAAGGCCTTGAAGTCAAGGTAGAAGGCCGGGATTTCGATGACCCCGAGCTTGTAGTCCTTGCCGTTCTCGGACAGGTGCAGCACGGATTTCTTCGCCGCTTGCTCTTCGAGCTTGACCGCTTCACGGGTGATGGAGACGATCTTGCTGGTCTGGTCGTTCGGCGCGTTGGTGTGCGGGATTACGTCCAGGCGCACCACCGAGCCCTTGGCGCCGCGGATCAGCTTGACCACTTCGTCGAGGCGCCAGCCGACCACGTCGACCATTTCCTTGTCGCCCTGGGCCACACCGATGATCTTGTCGGCTGGGGCCAGTTGCTTGGTCTTGTCGGCAGGGCCGGCTGGCACTAGGCGCACGATCTTGACCTGGTCGTTGTCGCTTTGCAGGACGGCACCGATACCTTCGAGCGAGAGGCTCATGTTGATATCGAAGTTTTCCGCGTTGTCCGGCGACAGGTAGTTGGTGTGCGGGTCGTAGGACATGGCGAAGTTGTTCATGTACGCCTGGAAGATGTCCTCGCTGCGGGTCTGGTCCAGGCGCGCCAGCTGGTTCTTGTAGCGCTTGGTCAGGGTGTCCTGGATCTGCTTGTTATCCTTGCCGGCGATCTTCTGGCGCAGGACTTCGTCCATCACGCGCTTGCGCCAGAGGTCGTCGAGCTCGGCTTCGTTCTTCGGCCATGGTGCGTCCTTGCGGTCGATCAGCAAGGTCTCGTGGCCGGTGAAGTCCATCTTGTCGACGCCCTTGTCGAGCATCGCCAGGGCGTAGTCGAGCTGGCTCTTCACACGATCCAGGTAGCGTTTGTAGATCACGAAGCCGGCGTTGAGGTCTCCGGCCTTGAGGAAGTCGTCGAACTGGGTCTTCCACTTGTCGAACTCGGTGATGTCGCTGGCCAGAAAGTAGCTGTGCGAGGGATCGAGGAGTTTGATGTAGGCGTCGTAGATGATCGCCGAGCGCGCGTCGTTGAGCGGCGGTTTGCTGTAGTGGTGACGCTTGAGCAGCTCGACGATGTTCAGGCTGGCAACTACCTCGTCACGGTCGGGCTGAAGATTGTCCCAGCTGTTGGCGGCGAACGTACTGGCGGACATCGCCAGGGAGCCGAGGCCAATGCAGAGTGCGAGTGCGGTGCTGGGGAAGAAGTGCTTCATGCTGATTCGACGTGGGGGCAATTGATCACGCATATTAGGCCGTCTTTGAATTCGCCGGTTCCGATGAAGCCGGTCGCATAATGCAAAAAAGCCCGTAGCGAAGCTGCGGGCTCAGTCCTGCCTCAACTATGGAGGCAGCGCGAAGGCATTGCAAGGCGTTGAACGGCAAGTGCGGTGGCCGCTGCCGCCAGATTCGCTGCCAGACGCAGGTCAAGTGAAAGTTTGCGTTGGCGCTTCGCCCTGGAATCGAAGCGCCCTGGAATCCAAGCACCCTGTAATCCAAGCAAGTAGGTGGCCGCACAGTCGGTTCTTTCGGCGACCACATCCACACTGCTGTCACCGTTCCCGTAGCGCCTCGGTGCGCGCCTTGAGCACCGGTTTGAGCAGGTAGTCCAGCACGCTCTTCTCGCCAGTGATGATGTCCACCGTCGCGGTCATGCCCGGAATGATCAGTAGCGGTTTGGCGTCGCTGCCCAGGTGGTTGCGATCGGTACGCACCTGGATCAGGTAGAAGGCGTTGCCTTTGTCGTCGGTCACGGTATCGGCGCCGATCAGCTCCAGCTTGGCTTTGAGCCCACCGTAGATGGTGTAGTCATAGGCGCTGAACTTGACCATCGCCGATTGCCCCGGGTGCAGGAAGGCGACATCCTGGGGCCGCACCTTGGCCTCGATCAGCAGGTTGTCTTCCAGCGGCACTATCTCAACCAGGTCGCTGCCCGGCTGCACCACGCCGCCGATGGTGTTGACCTTCATGGTCTTGATCACCCCGTGCACCGGCGAGGTCACCGTGGTGCGGCTGACCCGGTCGTCGATGGCGATGCTGTTGGCGGTGATCTTCGACAGGTCGGTGCGCTTGTCGTTGAGGTCCTTGGCCGCGCTGGCGCGGAAGGTCTGTTCCGACTCGTTGATCTTGCTGCGGATCTCGGCGATTGCTGCCTGCGCGCGGGGTATCGCCAGGCTGGTGGCGTCGAGCATGCCGCGGGCTTCGACAGTCTTCTGCTTGAGCCGCAATATTTCCACAGGCGAAATTGCCCCGGTGCCCACCAACGGCGTCGACATGCGCGTCTCTTCCTGCAGCAAGGCCAGGGAAGAGCTGTACTGGCCCTGCTTGGAGCGGTATTCGGCAAGCTCCTGGGTCTTCTGTACCAGCTGCTCGTTGAGGGTGTTCTTCTCGCTGTCGAGCTGGCGTTTGCGCGACTGATACAAGGCCATCTCGTCGGCGGCCACCTGCGGCGCCTTGTCCTTGATCTCGTCGGAGACCACGAATGGCGTGCCGTCGGTTTCCGCCTGCAGGCGTGCGACCTGAGCGGTCAGAGCATAGCGGTCGGCCTCGCTCTCGCCGCGGTTGGAGCGAAAGCGGGTGTCGTCCAGGCGCAGCAGCACGTCGCCCTTGTTCACCATCTGGCCCTCGTGGACGAAGATCTCGGTGACGATGCCGCCTTCAAGGTTCTGCACGATCTGCACCTTGCTCGACGGGATGGCCTTGCCTTCGCCCATGGTCACCTCCTGGAGCACGGCGAACTTGGCCCAGATCAAGGCGGCGGCCAGCAGCGCGGCAGCGATCCACACGGTCAGGCGCAGCAGGCGAGGCGAGTCAGGCAGGGCGGCGCTGGCCAGCTCCGGGAGGAATTCGCTCTCGGCGGTCTTGCTGAAGCTGCCCAGGTAGCTGCGTTGGCGGGTGGGCTGATTGCTCGGCAGTGGCATGTCAAATCTCCTGCTCGGTGGCGGTGCCCTTGGCTGGCGCCGGGGCGTTGCCCGCGCCGACCCGACCGCTGCGCAGGGCCTCGATCACGGCGTCCTTGGGGCCATCGACCAGCACCTTGCCGTTGTCCAGCACGATCAGGCGATCGACCAGGCTGAGCATCGAGGTGCGGTGGGTGACCAGCAGCAAGGTCTTGCCCGGAACCCAGTTGTGCAGGCGCGTGCGCAGGGCGTCCTCGCTGGCGTTATCCATGTGGCTGGTGGGTTCGTCGAGCAACAGGATCGGCGGGTCGAGCAGCAGCGCCCGGGCCAGCAGCACGGCCTGGCGCTGGCCGCCGGACAGCAGTTGGCCGCGCTCGCCCACCGGGCGGTCGAAGCCTTGCGGGTGCTGGCGGGCCAGGTCGATGACGCCGGTCATCTGCGCCACTTCGAGCATCCGCGAGTCGCTGACGTAGCGCGCGCCGAGGGTGAGATTGTCGCGCAGGCTGCCGGCCAGCAGCGGCAGGTCGTGGGCGACGTAGCCGATCTGGCTGCGCAGGTCGGCGACATCCAGCTGTCGCAGATCGAGGCCGTCGAGCAGGAACTGGCCCTGCTCGGGTTCATAGAAGCCCATCAGCAGACGGCCCAGGGTGCTCTTGCCCGAGCCGCTGCGGCCGATGATGCCGACCCGTTCGCCCGGTTTGAGACTGAAGCTGACGCCGTCCAGCGCCGGCGCGGCCTGGCCGGCGTAGCGGAAGCCGACCTCGCTGGCGGCGATTGCCCCTTCCAGTTGGGTGCGGTCCAGGGGACGCTGGCTGGGGTCACGTTCCTGCGGCAGGGCCATCAGCGCATCGGTGCTGCGCATGGTCAGCTGGGCCTGCTGGTAGCGGGTAATCAGCCCGGCGATCTGCCCCAGCGGCGCCAGTACGCGGCTGCCAAGCATGTAGCTGGCCACCAGCGCACCGACGCTGAGGTTGCCGCCGATGATGCTGTAGACGCCGACCACGATAGTCGCCATGCCGCAGAACTGCTGGATGAACAGGGTGCCGTTGGAGGCGACCGCCGAGAGGTTGCGGGCATGAGCGTCGAGGCGGGTGAGGGCGCCGTGGGTGGTCTCCCACTTGTACTGGCGCTCGCTTTCGCCGCCGCAGGCCTTGAGCGTCTCCAGGCCGCCGAGGGTCTCGATGAGCAGGGCCTGGCGCTCGCCGGCGAGGATCAGGCTGCGCTGCACGGTGTCGCGCAGGCGGCGCTGGATGAGCATGGCGAAAATGATGGTGATCGGGAACGCCAGCAGCGGTATCAAAACCAGCCAGCCGCCGAGCAGGCCGATCACCACGAGCATCAGTACCGCGAAGGGCAGATCGATGATGCTGGTCAGGGTCACGGCAGTGAGAAATTCGCGCAGGCCCTGGAAGTCGTGGATGCTCTGGGCAAAGCCGCCGACGGTGGCCGGGCGGGCTTTCATCGACATGCCGGTGATGCGTTCGAACAGGGTGGCGGAGAGAATCAGGTCGGTCTTCTTCCCGGCCTGGTCCAGCAGGTGCGAGCGCACCACCCGCAACACCAGCTCGAACAGCGTGCCGACCAGCAAGCCGATCGCCAGCATCCACAAGGTCGACGTGGCCTGGTTGGGGACCACACGGTCGTAGGTCTGCATGACGAACAGCGGCATCATCAGGGCCAGCAGGTTGATCAGCAGGCTGGCGAGGATGGCATCGCTGTACAGCCATTTGGACAACTTGAGGGTATCGCGAAACCACGCGGTGACCCGCGGCATCAGCGGTGTGCGCAAGTCTTCGAGTTCGTGGCGCGGACGGGCGAACAGGGCCTGGCCGCTGTAGGCCGCCTGCAATTCCTCGCGGCTGACCCACTGCTCGCCGCCGTCGGCCTCGCAGGGCAGGATCAGTGCGCGACCGTCCTCTGCCCAGCGGCGCAGCACCGCGCAGCGGCCGTCGGCGAGAATCAGCAGCACCGGCAGGTTGAGGGCCGAGATGGCGCCCAGGTCGCGGCGCAGCACTCGGCCCTGCAAGCCGGCGCGCGCTGCTGCGCGGGGCAGCAGCTCGAGGCTCAGGCGTTGCTCCTTGAGCGGCAGGCCAGCGCTGAGGCTGGCCCGACTGACGGTACATCCATGTAACTTGCAGAGGATCAGCAGACCGTCGAGCAATGGGTCATCAAAACTCTGGCGAGGGTCCATGCCCCCCGCCGATTGCAAATTGCTCAAGAGGCATCACTCCAGTCCGGGGAGGGGTTACTTCATCTCGGGCAGGTGCGCATCGCTCTTCACGTCGTTCTGGGCGACGGCAGCTGCCGGCAAGACCACTTTGACTTTGCTGAACAGAATGCCTTCGCTGGCCAGCACGCGGTACATCGAGTATTCCTCGGTGTAGCGCAGGGTGGCGTAGTTGCGGGCGGCGTTGTACAGCTCGTTTTCGCTGTCGAGCAAGTCGAGCAGGGTACGTTGGCCAAGGCCGAATTGATCCTGATAGGCCGCGCGCACACGGGTGGTGGTTTCGGCGTATTCGCGAGCGTACGGCGTTTGGACCCGGGCGTTGTTCATCGCGTTCCAGGCCAGCGACATGTTTTCGTTGATCTGGCGCAGGGCGTTGTTGCGGATGTCCATGGCCTGATTGATCTTGTGCGCGTTGGACTGCAGGCGAGCCTTGTCGCTACCCCCGTGGTAGAGGTTGTAGTTCAGGGTCACGCCGGCGCGCCAATCGTTGTTGCGGCCTTCCTCGCCCGACAGGTTGTTGTTCGCGCCCACGGCGGCTTCGGCCGCCACGGTCGGGTAGAACGCCGACTTGGCCTCGTCGTATTGCTTCTCGGCAGACTGCACGTCGGCCTGGGCCGACTTCAGGTACGGGTTGTTTTCCAGCATGACCTGCTTGGCGGTCTGCAGGTCGGTGGGCATTTCGCCCTTGATCGAGGCCAAGGGCTCCAGCTCGTCGGGCATACGCCCAGTGGCGCTGAAGAAGTTGGCTTCGGCGTCGTTGAGGTCGACCTGGGCGGTGTAGAAGTTGTTTTCGGCCAAGGCGCGACGAGCGCGCGACTGATCGACGTCGGCGGTGCTGCCGACCCCGCGCTGGCTGCGCAGGCCGATCTGGTCATTGACCCGCAGGTGCGCCTGCAGGTTGTTCTTGGCCAGGTCCAGCAGCTCGCGGCGCTTGAGCACTTCGAGGTAGACCTCCACGGCACGCAGGGCCAGGTCCTGGGCGGTGCCTTGTACGTAGTACGCGCGCGAGTTGACGATAGAGGTGGTGCGGCCCACCTCGTTGGTGGTGGCCGAACCGTCGAACAGCATCTGCCGCAGGCGCAGCTCGGACTGGGTGTAGTTCAGGGTCTCGGTGTGGTTGTTGCCCAGCGAGCGGGTGGTCGGGTTGTCGGATTTTTCCCGACCGTAGCCGGCCACCAGGTCGACGCTCGGCAGATAGCCGCCGCGCGCGGCCTTGGCGTCTTCGTCTGCCGAAAGACGGTTGTTGATGCTCGATTGCAGTTCCGGATGGTTATCTACAGTGGACTGGATCGCTTGAGCCAAGGACATGGCGTTGGCGTTCGCGCAGGCCATCGACATCAGCATCGCGCCGCACAGCGGGGTCAAAACGCGCATTGGGTACTTCTCCCTGAATGTTCTCTTCAATGTTGGTCAAGCTTCCGCCAATTTTATGGCGATAATTTATTGTAAAAATTGTGACAATGGCTAAACAATGAGTTTGGCCACAAGTTCCATCCGGTTTTAGATTCTTTTCGAATAACACTTATGCCAAAAAAAACTTATGCGGTGCCTGGTTTTCAGCACATTGTTTTCATCGTAACCCGCGTGGTGTGTAGCTATACCATGGTTTATCGGGTTTTGGAAAAGTTCAATTTCTGAGCAGCGAAGGACGGAGTAGTCGCTTGAGGGGACGGTAAACGGGGGCGTGGCCCGAGTCCAGCCTGGCTGTGACAAGAAAATGGCACCTCTGAAAAGAAACTTCCGTTTGCCAATGTGCTGGTTGGGATAGTGTCAGGATATGTCTGATTTAGCTTGGATATTTCCGACTGTTGTCATTTCAGCTACCAAGCTGGATCAAGGATACGTGCGAAGGATCGCGCGTCTGCATGGGCTGTGCGCGACGTACAGCCCCGGTAGACGAGTCGCCGCTGGAAGCCTGTAGAACCTGGAGTGTGCTGCCGTTGTTCGTTCGCCCGTGGTCTGTCACGAACCACAGACCAACGACCGAGGAGACGGCAAGATGGCCCAATTGATTGGCGTAGTGAGCAAGGTAGTCGGGAACGTAATTGCCATTGCTGCGGACGGAACGCGCAGAACGCTTGTCGATGGGGATCGGCTGTATGCCGGCGATGTGCTGGAAACCGGAGATAGCGGGGCGGTTGCCGTGCACCTGCAAAACGGCCAGGACATGCTTCTGGGCCGAGACAGCACGGTGCATATGTCTGCCGATACCTTGGCCACCAACACCGTGCCCCACGTCGAGGTGGCGTCCGCACTAAGTGCGCCGAGCGCCTCGCCGCTGGTCGATGTGGACCGTATTCAGGCGGCCATCGCCGCCGGCCAGGACCCGACCGTCGATGCCGACCCCACCGCCGCCGGTACCACGCCGGCTGCAGCCACCGGCACCAGCGCCGGCGGGGGCCACAGTTTCGTCCTGCTCGACGCCGTGGGCGGCGCCGTGGCCCCCACAGTAGGCTTCGATACCGCCGGCGTGACCGGCACCGTGGCCACCGCCGCGCTGTTCGTCAACCCGCTTACCGCCACCACCAATGCCGTGGCCGTGGTCGACAACCCGGTCAGCGTACCCACCAGCGCCGCCGGTACGGTCAGCGAAGCCAACCTGGCCGATGGCTCCAATCCGCTGGACAGCGCCCTGTCGCGCAGCGGCAGCTTCACCATTTCCGCGCCCGACGGCCTGACCAACCTGTCGATCGCCGGCGTCGCGGTGCTGACCAACGGCGTGCTGACCGGCCTCAATACGCCCATCACCACGGCCCTGGGCAACCTGATCACGATCACCGGGCTGAACTCCGCCAACGGCGCCATCAGCTACACCTACACCCTGCAGAGCAACGAGACTCACCCCACCGGCAATGGCGCCAACAACCTGGTGGAAAGCGTCCCGGTGGTCGCCGGCGACAGCAACGGCTCCACCGGCACCGGCGCGATCACGGTCAACATCACCGACGACCTGCCCACGGCGGTCAACGACGTCAACACCGACGGCGTCGACGAAAACTCCCTGACCGCCTTCGGCAGCGTGCTGGACAACGATATCCAGGGCGCCGACGTGGTCGCCAATGGCCCGGTCACTCCGGGCACCTTTACCGGCATCTACGGCACCCTGGTGCTGGCCGCCGATGGCACCTACACCTACACGGTCAACCCCAACGCCCCGGCGTTCATCGCCCTGGGCAATGGCGGCAGCGGCAACGACACCTTCAACTACATCCTCACCGACTCCGACGGCGACAGCAGCCGCGCGACGCTTACGGTGCAGGTCAACAACGCCGACAGCATCACCATCAGCAACTCCAGCGTGACGGTCAACGAAGCGAACCTGCCGCTGGGTTCCAATCCCAGCGCAGCGGCCCTCACGCAAAGCTCGTCGTTCACCGTGGCGGCCACCGCCGGGCTGTCGGACCTGTCGATCAACGGCACCGACATCGTCAGCGGCGGCGCCATCGTCGGCGTCAACCAGCCGATCACCACGGCGCTGGGCGACACCCTGACCGTCACCGGGGTCAACCTGAGCACCGGGGTGGTCAGCTACTCGTTCAAGCTCAACGGCGCAGAAACCCATGCCAGCGGCGGCGGGGCCAACAACCTGGCGCTGGGCCTGTCGGTGGTGGCCATCGATAACAACGGCACGGCAGTGAGCAACTCGATCACCGTCAACCTCACCGATGACGTGCCGCGCGCCGTCGCCGACAGCAACAGCACTGCCGCCACGGCGGCCAGCCCGACCCTGACCGGCAACGTGCTGACCAACGACACCCAGGGCGCCGACCGCATTGCCTCTACGGGCACCAGCACCGGGCCGATCACCGCCGGCACCTTCACCGGGACCTACGGCACCCTGGCCTTGAACGCCAACGGCAGCTACACCTACACGCTCACCCCCAGCGACCCGGACTTTATTACTCTGGGAGCAGGCGGGCGGGGCACCGAGTCCTTCACCTACACACTCAGAGACGCCGACGGCGATACCAGCACCGCCACCCTGACCTTGAACGTGGCCAACGGCACCTCCACCTCGAGCATCAGCATCACCCCGGTGGGCAACCCGCTGACGGTGAACGAGGCCAACCTGGCGCTGGGCTCGGCGCCCAACAGCGCCGCGTTGACCCAGAACGGCACCTTCAACGTCGCCGCCAGCGCCGGCCTCAACAGCCTGTCGATCAACGGCGTGGCGGTGCTCACCAACGGTGTGCTGGTGGCGGTCAACCAGCCGATCACCACGGCGCTGGGCAATACCCTGACGGTCACTGGGCTCAATGCCACCACCGGCGTGGTCTCCTACTCCTACACCCTGGCCCGCAGCGAGACCCATGCCAGCGGCAACGGTACCAACAGCCTGCCGGAAACCATCAGCGTCACGGCCACCGACAAGGCCAATGTCTCGGCCACCGGGTCGATCTCGGTGAACATCACCGACGATGTGCCACGGGCGGTCAACGACACCGCCACCGCCGACGCCTCGCACCAGACGGTGACCGGCAGCGTGCTGAGCAACGACGTGCAAGGTGCCGACCGCATGTCCGGCGGGCCGATCACCCCGGCCACGCTGACCGGCACCTACGGCAATCTGGTGCTCAACAGCAGCGGCAACTACATCTACACGCTCAACACCAACGACCCCGACTACGTCGCCCTGGGCAGCCGCACCGGCAGCGAAACCTTCACCTACACCCTCAACGACGCCGACGGCGACACCAGCCAGGCGACCCTGACCATCAACGTCGCCGGCGCCCCCGGCTCGGTGGTGATCAGCGGCATCGGCTCGAGCTCCGGCGACGTCACCGTCAACGAGGCCAACCTGACGCTGGGCTCCTCGCCCAACGCCGCCGCGCTGACTCAGACCGACACCTTTGTAGTCACTGCCAGCAACGGCTTCGCCAGCCTGTCCGTCGCTGGCGTGGCGATCATGACCAATGGCGTGCTGGTCGGGCTCAACCAGCCGATCAACACTGCCTTGGGGGTGTTGACGGTCACCGGGCTGGACGCCACCAACGGCCTGGTCACCTACACCTATCGCCTGGCCAGCAACACCGCCAGCGCGCAAGTGGCCGGGGCCAACACGGCCAGCGAGAACATCAGCGTGGTGGCCACCGACAGCAGCGGCACTACGGCTACCGCGACCATCGTCGCCCACGTCACCGATGACGTGCCCACGGCGGTCAACGACAGCAACGGCACTGCGGCCGACGCCACGCACCAGACCCTGACCGGCAACGTGCTGACCAACGACACCCAGGGTGCCGACCGCATCGCTTCCACCGGCACCACCACCGGGCCGGTCACCGCCGCCAACTTGAACGGCACCTACGGCACCTTGCAGCTCAATGCCAACGGCAGCTACACCTACCTCCTCAACACCAGCGACCCCGACTACGTGGCGCTCGGCGGGCGTGCCGGCAGCGAGACCTTTACCTACACCCTGCGCGACTCCGACGGCGACACCAGCACCGCCAACCTGGTGCTGAACATCGCCGGCACCGGTGGCAGCATCACCATCAGCGGCATCGGCAGCAATGACGTCGCGGTCAACGAGGCCAACTTGGCGCTGGGCTCGGCGCCCAACGCGGCGGCCCTGACCCAGAGCCACACCTTTACCGTGAATGCCTCGGCCGGGCTCAACAGCCTGTCGGTGGGCGGCGTGGCTGTGCTCACCAATGGCGTGCTGGTGGCGCTCAACCAGCCGATTACCACCAGCCTTGGCAACGTCATCACGGTCACCGGGCTCGATGCCACCAGTGGCCTGGTGACCTACAGCTATCGCCTAGCCGCCGCCAACAACGTCGCCGGGACCGGCGCCAACGTGGTCAGTGAAAACGTGCAGGTGGTGGCCACCGACCGCGGCGGCCTGTCGACCACCGGCAACATCGTCGCCAACGTCACCGACGACGTGCCACGGGCGGTCAACGACACCGGCGCGAGCAACCTCGATGCCACCCACACCACCCTGACCGGCAACGTGCTCAGCAACGACATCCAGGGCGCCGACCGCATCGCCTCGACGGGGACCAGCACCGGCCCGATCACCGCCACCACCCTCAACGGCGTCTATGGCAGCCTGGTGCTCAACAGCAGCGGCGACTACACCTACACCCTCAACACCAACGACCCGGACTACATCGCCTTGGGCAGCCGCTCGGGCACCGAGACCTTCACCTACACGCTTAACGACAAGGACGGCGACACCAGCACCGCGACCCTGACCCTGACGGTGGCCGGGCGCGCCGGCAGCATCAGCCTTCCCGGCATCGGCAGCAGCGACGTCACGGTCAACGAGGCCAACCTGGCGCTGGGCTCGGCGCCCAATGCCGCCGCGCTGACCCAGACCCACACCTTCACCGTGAGCGCCACCGCCGGGCTCTCCAGCCTGTCGATCGGCGGCGTGACCATTCTCAACAACGGGGTGCTGGTCGCGCTCAACCAGCCAATCACCACCTCGCTGGGCAACACCATCACCGTCACCGGGCTGGACGCCACCACGGGCCTGGTCACCTACAACTATCAGCTCACCGGCAACGTCGCCAACGTGGTGGCCGCCGGGGCCAACACCGTCAGTGAAAGCATTGCCGTGCGGGCCACCGACAGCCTCGGCAACACCAGCAGCGGCAGCCTGGTGGCCAACGTCGTCGACGACGTGCCACGGGCGGTCAACGACACCGGCGCCAGCAACCTCGACGCCACTCATGTGACCCTCACTGGCAACGTGCTGAGCAACGACGTGCAGGGCGCCGACCGCATCGCTTCCACCAGCACCACGACCGGCCCGATCAACGCCGTCAGCTTGAACGGCACCTACGGCAGCTTGGTGCTCAACGCCAACGGCAGCTACACCTACAGCCTCAACACCAGTGACCCCGACTACGTGGCCCTGGGCAACCGCACCGGCAGCGAAACCTTCACCTACACCCTGCGCGACTCCGATGGCGACACCAGCACCGCGACCCTGACCCTGAATGTCACCGGCAGCGGTGCCAGCCTGCCCATTACCGGCATCGGCAGCAGCGCGGGCGACGTCACCATCACCGAAGCCAACCTGGCGCTCGGCTCGGCGCCCAACAGCGCCGCGCTGACCCAGGGCGGCAGCTTCACCGTGACCACCACTGCCGGCCTGCTCAACCTGTCGATCGCCGGGGTCACGGTGCTGAGCAACGGCAACCTGGTCAACTACGGCGCGCCGATCACCACCGCCTCGGGCAACACCCTGCGCATCACCGGCCTGAACGCCTCGAACGGTGTGGTCACCTACACCTACACGCTCAACGGCAACGAGGCGCATCCAGCCGGCAACGGCGCCAACGTGCTGACCGAGAACCTCGCGGTGGTTGCCAGCGACCGCGCCGGCGCCACCGGCAGCAGCAGTATCGTGGTGAAGGTCACCGACGACGTGCCGACGGCGGTCAACGACAGCAACAGCACCACGGCCGATGCCAGCCACCAGACCCTGACCGGCAACCTGTTGACCAACGACGTGCAGGGCGCCGACCGCATTGCCATCAGCGGCAACAACGGCCCGATCACCGCCGGGACCTTCAGCGGCACCTACGGCACCCTGACGATCAGCGCCAGTGGCGCCTACAGCTACGTCCTCAATACCAGCGATGCCGACTTCATCGCGCTGGGCGCCAATGGCCGCGGCACCGAAACCTTCCGTTACACCCTCAACGACTCCGACGGCGACACCAGCACGGCCAACCTGGTGATCAACGTCGGCGGCCCGGCCAGCACCATCACCATCGGCGGCATCGGCAACGGTGCAGGCGATGTTTCGCTTAACGAGGCCAACCTGGCGCTGGGCTCGTCGCCCAATTCGACCGCGCTGACCAAGAGCGGCTCGTTCACCGTCAACACCAGTGCCGGGCTGTCCAACCTGTCGATCGCCGGGGTCACCGTGTTGAGCAACGGCAACCTGGTCAACTATGGCGCGCCGATCACCACTGCCTCGGGCAACACCCTGCGCATCACTGGCCTGAACGCTTCCAACGGCGTGGTCACCTACACCTACACCCTGGTGGCCAACGAGGCGCACCCGACCGGCAACGGCGCCAACGTGCTGACCGAAAACCTCGCGGTCAACGCCACCGACCGCGCCGGTGCCACGGCCAGCGGCACCATCGTGGTCAAGGTCACCGACGACGTGCCCACCGCCGTCAATGACAGCAACAGCACCACGGCCGACGCCAGTCACCTGACCCTCACCGGCAACGTGCTGAGCAACGACACCCAGGGTGCCGACCGCATCAGCAGCGGGCCGATCACCAGCGGCAGCTTCAACGGCAGCTATGGCACGCTGCTGCTCAACGCCAACGGCACCTACACCTACACGCTCAACACCGGGTCGGCCGCCTACCGGGCGCTGACCAACGGCGCCCACGGCACCGAGACGTTCACCTATACCCTCAAGGACTCGGACGGTGACACCAGCACCGCCGTGCTGAGCATCGACGTTGGCGGCGCATCCACCAGCACCATCGTCATCGGCGGCATTGGCAGCAACGATGTTACCGTCAACGAGGCCAACCTGGCCCTGGGTTCGGCGCCCAACGCGGCCGCCTTGACCCAGAGTCATTCCTTTACGGTCAATGCCAGCGCCGGCCTCAGCAGCTTGTCGGTGGGCGGGGTGGCGATCCTGACCAATGGCGTGCTGGTGGCCCTGAACCAGCCGATCACCACGTCCCTGGGCAACACCATCACCGTCACCGGCCTGGACGCCACCGCCGGCACCGTGACCTACAGCTACAAGCTGACCGGCAACACCGCCAACGCCGCCGTCGCCGGCGCCAACACGGTGACCGAGAACATCGCCGTGTCCGCCACCGACAGCACCGGCAAGTCGGTGGTCGGTAGCATCGTCGCCAACGTCATCGACGACGTGCCCCGGGCGGTCAACGACAGCAACACCACCGCTGCCGATGAAAGCCACCTGACCCTGACCGGCAACGTATTGAGCAACGACGTGCAGGGCGCCGACCGCATCAGCGCCGGGCCGATCAGCGCCGGCACTTTCACCGGCACCTACGGCACCCTGGTGCTGCGCGCCGACGGCAGCTACACCTACACCCTCAACAGCAATGGCAGTGCCTTCAAGTCGCTGCTGGGCGGCACTTCCGCAGCCGAGAGTTTCGTCTACACGCTCAATGACTCGGACGGCGACACCAGCACCGCCACCCTGAACCTGAACATCAACAACCTCAACGACCCGGTCACTATCGGCGGCCTGGGCGGCAACAGCGCCCAGGTGACCGTGTTCGAGGCCAACCTGGCCAACGGCAGCAGCCCGGACAGCGCCGGCCTGACCCGTACCGGGACCTTCACGGTAACCGCACCGGACGGCCTCTCGGCGCTGACGATCAACGGCACTGCGTTGGTCAGCAACGGCACCCTGGTCGGCACGTTGCCGGCGATCACCGGCGCGCTGGGCAACACCCTGACCATCACCGGCTACAACGCCACCACCGGCGTGGTCAGCTACAGCTACCACCTCAACAGCAACGAACTGCAGGCGGCGGGTGCCAGCGCGATCAACGAGCTGTTCACGGTGACTGCCGCCGACCGCGACGGCAGCACTGCCAGCAGCACGCTGAGCGTCAACATCATCAATGACGCGCCGATTGCCGTGAACGACGTGGCCGGGGCACTGGTCAGCGCCACCAGCCAGACGGTCAGCGGCAACGTGCTGAGCAACGACGTGCTGGGCGCCGACCGCGTTGCCGGCGGGCCGGTGGTGTCGGGCAATTTCACCGGTACCTACGGCAACCTGGTGCTCAACCCCGACGGCACCTACACCTACACCCTCAACACCAACGACGCCGACTTCAAGGCCCTGGCCAGCGGCCAGTTCGCCACCGACAACTTCACCTACACCCTGCGCGACGCCGATGGCGACACCAGCGCCGCGCGGCTGCAGGTGCAGATTTCCGGTGGCGCAGCGCCGGTGGTGACGGTGTTCCGCACCCTGGTGGTGGCTGACGACAGCGGCACTGCCAGCGGTACGGCGGTCACCCAGGCCAGTAACAGCAGCGATTTCACCGCCAGCACCTTGCAGACCATCGCCTTCACCGGCGCCGGCACGAACCTTGGCGAATCCCTGCGCACCCTGGAGCGCGCCGACTTCACCGCGCTGTCCGGCGGCATGGCGGCGGCTCTGCTGGTGACCGGCTACCTGGCGGCAACCACGGCGGCCGGGCAGGTCGACCAGGAGTCGTTCAGCGTCAGCCTCAAGCAGGGCGAAACCCTCACCCTGGACCCGTCCAACAGTGCCCAGCTGGGGCTGCAGCTGGTGCTGGCCGATGGCTCGACCCAGACCTTGAGCGCCGATCATGCCTTCACCGCGACCCAGGACGGCACCTACACACTGCATGTGACCAATGCCAGCACGGCGGGCACCGCCGAGGATTACAGCCTGGGGGTGACCATCGGCGCGACCACGGCGATCTACTCCTCCGATACCGCCACCGGCACGGCCACCGATGCCCATTACGCGGTGGCCGCCGATACCACCACGGCGGCGACCCTCACCGCAGCGAGTACCGGTGACCATGTGCTGGCAGGCTCGGACGGCAATGACGTGCTCACCGCCGGTGCCGGCAACGATTCACTGTTCGGTGGCAAAGGCGACGATCTGCTGATCGCCGGCAGCGGCAACGACCTGCTCAACGGTGGTGACGGCAACGACACGGTCAGCTATCAGAACGCCACGGCCGGAGTGCATGTCAGCCTTGCCATTGCCGGGCAGCAGAACGTGATGGACGGCAAGTACGACACCCTGGTTTCGATCGAGAACCTGATCGGCTCGTCACACGACGACGTACTGATCGGCAACGACAAAGGCAACGTGCTCAATGGCGGGCTGGGCAATGACACCCTGATCGGTGGCAGCGGCAATGACACGCTGATCGGCGGCATGGGCAACAATACCCTGACGGGGGGCGGCGGCAGCGACACCTTCCTCTGGCAACAGGGCAACACTGGCCACGACACCGTCACCGACTTCAAGCCGGGCAGCAACACCCTGGACCTGTCGCAGCTGCTGCAGGGTCACAGCGATGCCAACTCGCTGGACGACTACCTGCACTTTCAGGTGACCGGCACCGGCGACAACCTGATGACTACCATCCAGGTCAGCTCCAGCGCAGCTGCCACGCCGACCCAGACCATCGACCTGCAAGGGGTCAATCTGGCGCATCAATACGGTGTGGCGGCGGGGGCGAGCGGGGCGGTGGCGAGCAACGACGCGGCGACCATCATCAACGGCATGCTGACCGATCATTCGCTCAAGGTGGACACGGTGTAAGCCCAAAAAGCTCGGCGGGCGCCGGCTCCTACGCCACCTGTGGTGCACCACGGACTGTTGTAGGAGCCGGCGCAGCTGGCGAGGGCCTCACCTCGGTGGCGTGGTGGATCATCTGTAGATATCGTGGCTCATGGCCAATCAAGCCTGGCATTCGGGGTCGCTTCGCTCGCCAGCTTCGCCGGCTTCTACGCCACCTGTGGTGCACCACGGACTGTTGTAGGAGCCGGCGCAGCTGGCGAGGGCATCACCTCGGTGGCCTGGTGGATCATCTGTAGATATCGTGGCTCATGGCCAATCAAGCCTGGCATTCGGGGTTGCTTCGCTCGCCAGCTGTGGTGCACCACGGACTGTTGTAGGAGCCGGCGCAGCTGGCGACGGCCTCACCTCGGTGGCCGGGTGCTGCGAGCCCTGAGGCGCAAGGCACGACCGGTTAAATGGGCCATTTCGAACAAGGAATTGGCTTGTTCGGATAGAGGGCAGAGCCCCCGATCTGCTGCTGGCGGTGCAATCAGTGGTGACGAGGCTTGAGCAGTGCAGGCTTTTCGTCGGGTGCGTTGCACAGCAGGTACAGCGCAGTCAGCGCTTCGGGAATCTGCACGATCATGTCGTCCATCAGGTTGGCGTCCGCTGCGATGTCGGAGAACTCCGGCTGCTCGTCGAACAGCCCCGAGCCGACCATGATCGGCAGCAGCATCTCGCTGACTTCGTCCTCGGCGGTCTCGAACCAGGCGGCTTCGCGCAGGAACACCCCCTCCATGAAGCCGATGCACCAGCCGCGCAGCTCGGAGTCATCGGGCTCTTCGCCCAGGTCCAGTTCGCAGGGCAGCTCGAACTCCTCGTCGCTGGCCAGCTGCCGGGCAATGTGCGCCTTGAGCTGGATCAGCGTGGCTTCGACGTCCTGACGCTGGGCGTCGTCGGTGTAATGCGGCTCCTCGGCAAACAACGCGTCGATCCATTCACGTTCCGGCACCTCCTCGGCGCAGATCGACAGGGCGGTCAGGTAACCGTGGGCGGCGACGTAGTCCAGCGCCTCGTCATGCAGCTCGTCGGCGTCGAGGAAGGCTTGCAGGCGGGTCAGTTGCTCGGCGAAGGACATGAAGGGCATACCTTGAAGGAATAAACGATTGTGAATTCTAGGCCCTGTTAGGCCCTCGGCGCCACCCGCCAGGCAAAAGAGACCCGTAAAAACGCGGCTTTCAGGCCGATTGGCCGGTGGTGCCCTGTTCTGTGGGGCGCTCGGGTATAATGCGCGACCTTGCCCGGGGACCCGACCTGGCGCCCCATGCAACCTGCGCTTACCTATTTTCAGGTGAAGTGCGGCGGTTTTTCATCCAGCCTCGGCTGTGCACGGCTCTTGCTCGTGAGAGCGTGGCGATTTTTGGAGTTTCTATGCTCGAACAGGCTCAGCGCGTCCTTAAGGACATCTTCGGTTACGACAGCTTCCGGGGTCGCCAGGGTGCCATTATCGAGCGCGTGGCCAGTGGCGGCGACGCGTTGGTCCTCATGCCTACCGGCGGCGGCAAGTCGTTGTGCTTCCAGGTCCCGGCCCTGCTGCGCGAGGGTCTGGCGGTGGTGGTGTCGCCCTTGATCGCCCTGATGGACGACCAGGTCGCCACCTTGCAGGAGCTTGGCGTCGCCGCTGCGGCGCTGAACTCCACGCTCAGCGCCGAACAGCAGCGCGAACTGGCCGCGAGCATTCGCCGTGGCGAGATCAAGATGCTCTACGTGGCCCCCGAGCGGCTGGTGCAGCCGCGCATGCTGGACTTCCTGCACGGCCTGCAGATCGCCCTGTTCGCCATCGACGAAGCGCACTGCGTGTCGGCCTGGGGCCACGACTTCCGTCCCGAATACCTGCAGCTGGGTCAGCTTGCCGAGCAGTTCCCGGACGTGCCGCGCATTGCCCTCACGGCCACCGCCGACATGCGCACCCGCGAAGAAATCGTCACCCGCCTGCACCTGCAGAACGCCGAGCGCTTCCTGTCGAGCTTCGACCGCCCGAACATCTTCTATCGCATCGTCGCCAAGGACCAGCCGCGCAAGCAGCTGATGGCGTTCCTCAACGAACGTCGTGGCAACGCCGGCATCGTCTATTGCCTGTCGCGCAAGAAGGTCGACGAACTGGCGGCGTTTCTCTGCGAGCAGGGTTTCCCGGCCCTGGCCTACCACGCCGGGCTGCCCTCGGACGTGCGTGCGGCCAACCAGAAGCGCTTTCTCAACGAAGAAGGCCTGATCATGGTCGCCACCATCGCCTTCGGCATGGGCATCGACAAACCCAACGTGCGCTACGTCGCGCACATGGACCTGCCCAAGTCGCTGGAAGCCTACTACCAGGAAACCGGGCGCGGTGGCCGTGACGGCCTGCCCGCCGACGCCTGGATGGCCTACGGCCTGCAGGATGTGCTGATGCTCAAGCAGATGCTGCAGAATTCCGAAGGCGACGAGGTGCACAAGCGCGTCGAGCAGCACAAGCTCGATGCCATGCTGGCCCTGTGCGAAGAAACCCGCTGCCGGCGCCAGTCGCTGCTCGGCTATTTCGACGAAGACCTGCCCAACCCCTGTGGCCATTGCGACAACTGCGTTGACGGCGTGCAGACCTGGGACGCCACCGAGCCGGCGCGCCAGGCGCTTTCGGCGATCTTCCGCACAGGCCAGCGCTACGGCGTCGGCCACCTGGTGGACGTGCTGCTGGGCAAGGACAGCGAAAAAGTGCGCAATTTCGGCCACGAGAAACTCTCGGTATTCGGCGTTGGCAAGGACCGCAGCGAAAGCGAGTGGCGCACCATTTTCCGCCAGCTGGTGGCCCGCGGCCTGGCCGATGTCGATCTCGAAGGCTACGGCGGCCTGCGCCTGAGCGCCACCTGTCGGCCCCTGCTGCGCGGTGAAGTGACCCTGGAGCTGCGCAAGGAAATCAAGCAGGCCAGCGCCCCGCGTGGCAGCTCCAGCAGCGGCGGCAGCCCGGCCAGCCAGTTGGTCCGCGGCGACGAGCGCGAAGGCTGGGAGGCCCTGCGCGCGCTGCGGCGCAAGCTGGCGGAAGAACATGCGGTGCCGCCTTATGTGATCTTTCCCGACTCGACCCTGCTCGAGATGCTGCGCAGCCAGCCGACCAACATGAGCGAGATGGCCCAGGTCAGCGGCGTCGGCGCGCTCAAGCTGGAGCGCTATGGCGAAGCCTTCCTCAAGGTGCTGGGCGGCAGCGACACACCGGCTGCAGCGTCGGTGGCCGACCTGCGTCACGAGTTGGTCAGCCTGGCCAGCGCCGGCATGACGCCAACCCAGATCGCCAGCCAGCTGCAATGCAGCGAAAAGAATGTCTACAGCCTGCTGGCCGAGGCCATCGGCCAGCAGCAGCTGTCGTTGGAGCAGGCGCTGGACCTGCCCGAGGACCTGTTGGGGGAGATCCAGGACGCGTTCCTCGACGGCGAAGGCGAGCTGCCACCGGTGGCGCAGATCCAGGAACAGTTCGCCGGGCGGGTACCGGAAGGGGTGTTGTACTGCGTGAGGGCGGCGCTGCAGTCGGAATTCGAAGTCTGAATTCAGTCCCCCCGGCTTTATGGTCGAGGGCACTGATGGCAATTTCATTTTAGGATAAAAGCATTCGGCATGACTCTTGCGTAGGTCAAGCAGCCATGGTTAGCTGCCTAATTGATAGTTGCTGACTTTATCTCGAGTTGAATATGCCGTTGACCGACCGACATCGTTTTGGAATGCAGCTGGCGCACATGTCCCGCGGCTGGCGCGCCGAGCTGGACCGCCGCCTGATCGGCCTGGGCCTGTCCCAGGCTCGCTGGCTGGTACTGCTGCACCTGGCGCGCTTCGATGAAGCGCCGACTCAGCGCGAACTGGCGCAAAGCGTAGGGGTGGAAGGGCCGACCCTGGCGCGGTTGCTCGACAGCCTGGAAACCCAGGGGCTGGTCAAACGCCTGGCAGTGTTGGAAGATCGCCGAGCCAAAAAAATAGCGTTGAGCGCCTCTGCGCTGCCATTGATTGAAAAAATCGAATCGATTGCCGATACCCTGCGTGACGAATTGTTCGCCGGCGTCGCCGAGGACGATTTGCGCGTAGCGATGCGCGTGCACTCGCAGATTCTCGCCAATCTCGAGAAAAAGGGCTGAAGCCGGCCTGCCCGCCGGTCTTTGAGAAAGCGCAAGTGGCGAGCTATACAGCTTATATAAAAGTATCGGATGCTGTTCCTTCAAGGGATTCTCATGCTAGAGCGTTTACTCCGCAGTTCCAGGCGCCGTTCTTCGCTGACCGCGCGCAAGACCCTGCTGGCCCGCGCGCTGCCGATGGCCCTGGCCGCCGGCGCTCTGTGCTTTTCCAGCGTTTCCTCGGCCCTGGGCCTGGGCGAGCTGACCCTGCGCTCCTATCTGAATCAGCCGTTCAAGGCCGATATCGAGCTGTCTGACACCGCCGGTCTGGAGGCTGACGAGGTCAGCGCCGCCATCGCCTCGCCCGACGAATACGCCAAGGCCGGGATCGAGCGCATCTTCTTTCTCAATGACCTGCGCTTCACGCCGGACTTCAGCGGCGGTCGCAAGGTCATTCACGTCAGCTCCAGCAAGGCGCTGACCGAGCCCTACCTGACGTTCCTGATCACCGTCACCCGCCCGGGCGGCGAGCTGCTGCGAGCCTACACGGTACTGCTCGACCCACCGGGCACCGTGGCCCTGGCGCCGCCACCAGCGCCGGCCAAGGCGCCGAGCAAGGCCCCGGTGCGAGCGCCGGCCGCCGCCCCGGCTGCCCGCACCGCTTCACCGCCAGCGCCAGCTGCACGTCCGGCGGCGGCTGCGGCGGCGGTCGACCCACAGGTACAGAAGAGCCTCGACGAATTGCGTGGCCGCCTGCAGACCCTGCAGAGCCAGGTCGATATCAAGGAACAGCAGGTCACCGACCTCCAGGCCCAGCTGGCCGAGGCCAAGGCTGCACCGGCGACGGCTCCTGCTGTCGCCGCTGCGCCGGCGCCGAGCAGCGCGCCTGCACCCACCGCCGCGCCGGCCACCGGCAGCGCTGCCCCGGCGGCGCCAGCCAATGCCCCGGCGGTTGCGCCGTCAACAGTGACCCCGGCCGCGCCGGCCGCCAGTGTCGCTGTGCCTGCCCCGGTACCCGTTGCCAAGCCGGCCGCCAAGCCGGTCGTCACCCTGGTGCCGACGCCCGTGGATGACGACAACTCCTGGCTGTTGTTGCTGGGCGCCGGCGCACTGCTGTTGTTGCTGGTGGCCTTGCTGCTGGTGGTGCGCCGCAACCGCCAGCGCAACGAGACCGCCGTGGTCGCCGAGGAGGAACCGGCCTACGAAGACAGCGCGTTGATCAAGCCGGCCCAGGGCGACGATGCCGTGGTCGCCGCCGTCAGCTCGCGCTCGCTGGCCCAGCAGGAGCCCGTGGCCGCCGCCCGCCGCGAAACCGCAGCCGCCACCGACGCCCTGGATGGCGCGAGCATCTACATCGCCTATGGCCGTTTCAATGAAGCCCTGGGCATTCTGCGCGAAGGCGTCATCAAGCAGCCCGATCGCACCGACCTGCGCCTGCGCATCCTCGAAGTTCTCGGCCAGCAGGGTGACCTGGAGGGCTTCAACGCCGAAGAGGCCGAAATGCTCGCCATCGGCTTCAGCGCCGAGAAGATTCAGCAGGTGCGCGCGCAATCGCCGAAACTGGCCCAGGCGGCCAAAGCCGCCGCTGCCGCCAGTGCCGTCACGCCCGCCGTGGTCGCCGCCGCCACGGTGGCGGCCGCTGCAGCGGCGGTCGAGGCCAGCCATCAACCCCGCGAGCCGGCATCGGCGGCGCCCACCCCGGCACCCTCCCCAGAAGTAGCGGAGCCGGTCGAAGACGTGCCACTGGCCCTGTCGGACCCGGCTCCGGAGCCCGATTTCGATTTCGACCTGGAGTCGCTGGCCGGGGAGGACCTGCCGCTGCTCGACGACAATCCCCAGGCCGAGCCGGCCGCGCAGGAATTCCAGCTGAACCTGGACGACCTGTCGATGGACGCCGACTGGGCCGCCGTCAGCCCCTTCGACCCCGTCCCCGCACCGAACCGCAAGGCTGTCCCTGCGCAACCCGAGATCATCGAGGAACCTGGAGAGATCGACCCGATCTTCAACACCAACCTCCATGAATTACCGGACGTGTACGAAGTGCCGGAGCAAGACCAGGAGACGGACCAGTTTCTCAGTGATTTCGGCGCCCTGGATCTGGACGAGCCGCTGTTGCAGAGCGAACCGGTGGTAGAGCACCAGCTATCGCTGAGCCAGGACGATATCGACAACGATTTCCTCAACAGCTTTGCTGATGACGCGGATTTCACCCTGGATTCGTTGAGCGTCGATTTCGACAGCCTGGAAAGCCAGCAGGCTTCGGCGGATAAGCTGGAGCAGGCGCAGGGCATGATCGAACTGGGTGATGTCCAGGGCGCAAGCGATCTGTTGCACGAGTTGCTACGCGACGGGGATGATTCATGCAAAGCCAGTGCGAGGCAACTTCTCGCCAGCCTCTCCTAGGCATCGCGCAGGTGGCGTAGTTTCACGGACTGGCTCGGCGCGACAGGGTGTTGCAGGGTGTGGCGCGGGGAACGGGTAGCTAATAAGCGAACCCATTGTAATCAGGGGCGAATGGCCGAGGCGAACGCGCCCCTTCATCATTTGCTTACAATTCAGGCTTTGGGTTTTAGTCTTAGCTGTGTCAGTTTTCCGCCGTCAACAATGAGAGCGGACAACGCCGATGACCCTGGCTTCCCACACCCGCACAGCCACCACCGAATGCGCGCCTTCCATCAAAGGCTGCCGGGTCTGCCAGCGTCCGGGTCTGGCGATTCTTCCGCTGCGCCGTTCGCTGGTCCCCAAGCCGCACGTGTGGAAGCACCTGCCCGAGCCGGAGATCTCCGACACCGAGCTCGGCCTGCGGGTGCTGCGCGCGGGCTACCTCTACGTGCTGCTGGACGACCGGGTCTGGCAAGCCTATCAGGTGACCGTCGACGGCTACCTGCGCCAGTTCAACCCCTACCAGCCGCGGTACTGCAACGAACGTCGCCTGACCCGGGCCTGCGTCAATCGGGACCACGATATCCCTGCCTCATTTCTCAACATCGACACCGATCAATACCGCACGGCCTCTTTCGCCTTTTCCAGCGACCCCTGGCCAGTCAGCGTGCTGGACGCCTACAAGGCGCTGCGCAACATCGAGCGCATGCAGATGATCGATCTGGCCACGGCCCGGGACAACCCGACCCGCTATGGTGACTACCTGACCCCCGAGGACCCCTGGATACTCAAGCAGGTCTACGAATACCGCGACTTCGTCCCGGGTTTCCCCAGTGTCCATGGCTTCCACAGCCGAGGCCATCGCCAGAGCGCCGTCCGAAACTACCTGCGCACGGCCCGCGTGCACCCGACGCTCGGCCCTGGCGTGCTGGCCATCGAGGTGGATGACGACGTCGGCCTGGTCCAGGAATACAACGCCATGCGCGCCAGTTGGGCCCATGCGCGGCAGGTGTGGCTGGAGGAGCCGGAGCGGGCGTATCAGCATCAGACTTCGCAGATTCTGCTGGCGATTCGCGCGTTGCATCGGCAATGGGCGAACGCCAAAGTGCCGGTCAAGGAGCCCAATGTAATGCCTCCGGACTGGGTGATCCCGGGCGCGTGGGCCATCGAGCGCCAGCGGCGTGTCGACCAGCTGGCGTTGGAATCGGACGAGCGTCTGGAAGAGCGCTACGACGAACCGAAACGGGCAGACTTCCAGAAGACCTACGACACCGTTCTGCAGGTGTATCAAAAGCAGATCGACCACTACGGCGAGCGCTATGCCAAGGCGTTCCTTGCCGCCGACTTCCATGTGGCCATGGCCCACGACTACGACCCGGACGACAGGCAATCGGCGATTGCCTACAGCAAGACCATGGCGCTGTGCCTGAGCGGCGGTATCAGCGAGGCCCCAGGCAATGCCAGCGGCCCGACGGTGATGCTCTGGCAGGAGCTGCTGCAGGACCCGCAGAGCCCGATCTACAAGGCGCTGCTGATGCGCGACAAACATTTGGTGGCCGCCTTGCTGCCGAGCTTCGACGCCACCGGCGTCGATGACTGGAACGACAGCGGCAAGCTCTATGCGGCCCTGCAAGCTGCCATCAACAGCGATGAAGCAGGGGAGTTCAAGCGCAGGAACCTGCAGGAAGCGATGGCGCAGATGCTCGCGGCACTCAACGCGGCCAGCACGCGCCTGAAGGCGGTACTGGGGGCCGGAGTGGAATGCGCCGTGTCGCGCCTCAATAGCGCAACCCAGTTTCTCTACAACGGGTTGTCCTTGATCGAACTGCATGTCCCGATGAGGCTGGGGGACTACTACGCGCTGCAGTCCAGGCACATCCGCGAATTGCAACATAAACACGCCAACGGCGCAGACCGCCCCCGGCCAAAGTCGCGAGACAAGGTGCAGCCGCTGATCCTCGGTGGCGTATTGAGCCTCTCGGTGATGAACCCGAAGATCGCCGATCTGGTAGTGCAGGTTTCACTCTGGGTCGAGGGTACGGTGGAGGACCTGAAGAAAGCGCTGAACGCCGAAAGCAGATTGCCGGCCAGCGACCTGGGTCTCGACGCCAGCGCGCGTTTGGTACCGGTAGGGGTTGGATTGGCTACGTTGGACCCTGCCGCGCGCAAGGCGCTCGAGGGGGTGCAAATGACCTTGCCACAAGCGCGGAAATGGGTGAGGGCCGGGTTTGGTGGTGTTTTCGCGGTCGCTAGCAGCAGCAACTTCCTCATCGCGGCCGGTTCTCTGTATTTCATGCACGACTCTATGAGCAAGAATTTTGAAAATGCTCGGAAGGCAATCGGTGATAAATCAGCCGAGGCATCTTTGGCGCTAGAGGGAAGTACCCTTGCGGTGATTGGGGGAGGGATCGAGTTACTGGGAATTGCCATGGAGGGAGCAATTAAGCCAAGCAACACCAACTTGATTACCACTCAGTCCGTGAGAGCTAAACAGGTGGCGACGTTAAGTGATCGTATGATCAGAGTAGGATGGTCAATTGTTGCAGTAACAAGTTTCTATGATGCTATACAGGCTGCAGTTGCCTTAAGTAGGGCGAATAGGGCCGGGGATGGGTGGGCGAAGGTTCACTATGCAGCTTCGGTTGTTGCATCTGCTTTCGCTGGTGGATTTGGATTGTGGACTGCGGTTATTAGGGCCACTGTTCTGATGGGGCCGCTAGGAGTCGCTATCGGGTTTGCATTGGTAGCTTATCTTTTTTATAAAAGAGCGGAGTCTAACGAATCATCAGCATTGGATTTTTGGGTTAGGCGCAGTTACTTTGGACTCGCAAATGAAGAGCCCAGAATTCATTGGGATACATCCGAGTCGGCTCAGCGAGCGCTTGCGGCGCTAAACGCTGCCACTATAGGTATTGAAGCCGGAATTGAGCTCAAACTGGAGCATCTCGGTAATGCGCCGGGGGACATTCCGATGGCTCGGCCGCTCTGGATCTATAAGATGGTTTTGCCCAATTATGACAGTGCTAAATCGGCGTACCGATGGTCTTTAATTGTTCATCGCCAAGACGATATTTTAGGGGGGAGGCATATAGCTGGTGAGGTAGTTGCTCGCGGCGAGTATAATTCTCTAGAGGTGGCCACAGCTGCTAGCGATTGGATAAGTCAGCTGGTAATAGCTGATAAGCCTAAAGGGGCGGATTACGAGCTGCTGAGTGTGGAATCCTATCTCGAACAATCAGTCGGAGGTGGAGGTAGCGAAGGTGCGAAATCTTTTAAAATTGCAGGAGCAGTGAAGCATGTATTCAATCCGGGCAAGAGCGCTATCCAATCCATCACGTTGTCATTGACGTACTGGCCTGATCGAAATGCCGAGAACGGCTACGCCGAGATTACTATGATGAAAGTAAATAGTTCTGAAAATTCTAAATCGTAAGCGACGGTGCCAATGTCTAACAAAGCTGAGAATCGCTTGCCGTTCCGCCCGTTTGGGTGGAAATATGATTTGCCAGGACCTAATGAGGAGAGTGTCACGCAGCCCCACGCCTCTCTACTTTCTACCCCGAACCACCTCGATGAGGTCTATATGGAGCTACCTTGCGCGACGTTGCAGGCTAGAGGTCTTGGTGTGTGGCTAACTATATGCATTTGTCCGGCTATCTTATTTTTCGTCATGGACTTACTGAGTCAACAAAGCACACCACCATTCGGGTGGTCTCATTTATTCCTCCTGGCTATTCTGGCGGTCGGCATTTACATGAGCGCCTATATTTGGCGCATGGATATGGACGCGCCTGTTGATGAACCTATTCGGTTCAACAGACTTCGCCGCAAGATATATGTGTACCGCTTTCGGCACAGCCTTAATCTATTTAACCGGACCAAGTGGGGCGTTTATCCGGCGGCTTACGACTGGGACGCGGTCCGTGCGGAGTTTTGTAGTATTTATAGGCCCATGGGTACAGGTGGACTTGTTCAATTTGTGAATTTAGCGGTAGTGGATCCCCGGACCGGGAAGATTCTTGATCGTCTCATTTTTGCACACGGCAGGGTGCAGGGTGAAATGTACTGGGCCATGGCCAAGCTGTACATGCAGCAAGGTCCCGATGCCGTTCCGAAATTTGACAGACCGCCTCGCGATTGGAATAACGAGGTTCACTTCGAAAACATCGCTCGTCGTTTTGCTCCAAGGGTGAAATGGCCTGAGGTGATGGATATAGAATCAAGATCGGCGGGCTGATGCAGATCAATCACGGGTCGCGGGTTCCATTGATGGCATCATTTAGATGTCTGCTGATTGTAAGCGAAAATTAATAACCTAGGAAAATTGCAATAAAGAACCTCTAGAAAGAACCCTTTATCAGTGGTTTGGTCTCATTTTATGTTTTAAGAAATATTCAGTTTCTGATCGCTGACTGCTTATTTGTCTAAATACCTAATCTACTAACGGATGCCTATGGAATGAGCTCGGTAAAAACGCACCCCTCCGGATGGAGGCATGACTTGCCGGGCCCGCATGAAACGCCTGCGGTCATGCCTTATCCCCCGGTTCTATCCAATCCGCCGAACTATATGGACGAGACATACATGGAACTTGCCCGCGCTACGCACAGAGGCCGGGGTGTGGGAGCGTGGTTGGCTATAGGTACAAGTCCGTTGCCTGTGGGCGCTCTGGCTTTCTGGGTGTACATCGTGGCTTCCGATGGCCGGTCTCCCGAAGTTGCTGATGTGCTCATGCTAGTAAGTATTATCGTCGTATCCTGGCTTTTGTTATATATTTGGAAAATGGATGTAGAAGCGCCTGTTGATGAGCCGATTCGCTTCAATAGAGCCCGTAGCAAAATCTATGTGTACCGTTTTCGTCACAATGGGCTCAAGCCCTTCAATAAATATGAGTGGGGTGTAACTACCGAATCCTATGATTGGGCAGATCTGCGGGCGGAATTCTGCAGTACCTATGGTCCCATGGGTACAGGAGGCGCATTGCGCTTCGTAACCTTGGCAGTTTTGGAGCCAGGGTCCCAAAGGATCAGGGATCGTTTTGTCTTTGCCCATGGCCGGCAGGAGGGCGAAATGTACTGGGCCATGGCCCAGCTCTACATGCAGCAAGGCCCCGAAGCCGTACCCAAGTTTGACAGACCCCCTCGCGATTGGAACAACGAAGTCCACTTCGAAAACATTGCGCGGCGCTTCGCCCCCAAGGTGAAGTGGCCCGAGGCGATGGACCTCGAATCGCGCACAGCTCCATAGGAACGGCCAATCTCGCCTTAGCAAGCTTCAGCGTATTCCTATAAATGGAATTTCATGGTCTGTAGGAGTATTTCTGTCAATAGTCAATAGTCAATAGTCAATAGTCAGGAGTAGAGGGGGGATAGTGCAGGCTGGTTGTTAAAAAGGTTCTTCGGATATTACTGATTCAGATTTTTCTGGCTCGGAACACGGCGCACTGCACGAGACCCCTTCAGATGGATGGTACGTAGTTATGAAGCGCTCGCCTACGATTCGGATAATGGAGGGATTGAGTGAGTATAAAATGGAGTTTCTCGAAATAATGGGCTCAGTTCAGCAGGGTCTCAAATCAATCGGCCGGATCGAGGGGCCGCTTACGATTATGTTTGGATCAGATGAAAAAGTTGCTGATGGGTGCGCCGCATTGACGCTCAACAACTATCGCTCATCGGCATTGTGCGAAGCTTGATTAGTTTTACGGTGGAGTGATTGTAGGTGCAAGGCGCGAAATATTTTTGAGGGGCTGCTAAGGGCAGATTGTCGAGTCTGACGCAATGGCTCCAGCGGGGCCGGAACGATCAGCGCCATAGTATTGGACGGCTTTAACTCGGCATTTAGAGGACTGATATGTATGATCTGATTGAGGTAAAAGAACCGTGATCTTAGTACCAGGATCCATGTTTAGAGTCCGTGCTCCCGGATGGCTTTATGATTTGCCCGGACCTAACGAGCCAGCTGCAAGAAGCCCGGTGCCTGGAGATATGAGTTATCCTCCTAATTATATAGATGAACATTATATGGAGCTGCCCCGTTCGGACTTCAAAGTGCGAGGTATAGCCGCTTGGGCTTCACTCACGCTGGTTCCGCTTGTTTTGTATATGTGTTACTTCAGTTGGATTGGTCCGGACGCTGTTGTTCTGAAATATGCTTCGCTGGTGGAGTTGGGCATTGTCATATTGATTTCATGGACTGGACTGTATTTTTGGCGGTTGGATACTGAAACACCGCTTGATGAGCCTATCCGCTTCAATCGTGCTCGACGGAAAATATACGTCTATCGGTTCCGGCACAACGCCTTGAAGCTCTTGAGCCGCGCTGCATGGGGTGTCTATCCCCAGGTCTATAACTGGGATGATCTGCGAGCGGAGTTTTGTAGTATCCGTGCTGTGGGTGTACGCGGTCTCGTAGAATTTCTGACAATTGCCGTGATCGAACCGACTAGCGGCAAAGTCGTTGATCGCTTCATTTTTGCGCATGGTCGCCAGGAAAGTGAGATGTACTGGGCAATGGCTCAGCTGTACATGCAAAAAGGTCCAGGTGCAGTACCGAAATTTGAGGCGTCTCCTCGGGATTGGAATAACGAAATTCACTTCGAAAACATAGCGAGGCGTCTGGCTCCAAAAGTAAAATGGCCAACTGTTATGGATATCGAGTCAAGGACAAGCTTATGACATTGGTTGAGAAAGTAACGTATAAGGCATAAGAGGGTTATCGAGTGATAAATAATAGTAAGCGCTCGGTAAGTTTCCGTCCCGTTGGTTGGAAATATGATTTGCCTGGTCCAAATGCGCAGCCAGCAACCGTGCCTATCGCAGAGTTTCTCCCAAATCCGCCTAACTTCCTTGATGAGGTTGTTATGGAATTGCCACGCTCTACACTAAGCGCACGGGGAGGTGCGGCTTATATGGCGATGATGTCTGCAATTTTTTTGGGTTGCCTTGTGGTTTTTTATGTGTGCGGCCTTATATACCAGAAAGGTCCCGTTACTGCCGAGTCTATTATTTGTCTAGTGCTTATTATCATGCTCGGCTGGGTGCCCATATATATGTGGCGAATGGATATGGAAGCTCCCGTTGATGAGCCTATACGGTTCAACAGGGCTCGGCGCCGGATTTATGTATACCGCTTTCGCTATAATGGTTACAAACCTCTTAGTCGTGAGGCTTGGGGGGTCTCTGCCGAGGAATACGATTGGGACCACCTGCGAGCTGAGTTCTGTAGCCTATACGGTCCTATGGGAACAGGGGGGTTGGTGCAGTTCGTCAATCTTGCTGTCGTTGATCCCATTACGGGAAAAGTCCTAGACCGCTTCATTTTTAGCCAAGGCCGTCAGCAAAGTGAAATGTACTGGGCCATGGCCCAGCTCTACATGCAGCAAGGCCCCGAAGCTGTTCCGAAATTCGACAAACCACCACGCGATTGGAATAACGAAACTCACTTCGAGAACATCGCTCGCCGTTTTGCTCCGAGGGTGCAATGGCCTGAGGAGATGGACCTTGAATCAAGGAGTGCTCCTGATGCCTCTAGTCAGTCGAGTTCTGAAGAAACCACGCCAGATAGTCACGCTGGCCATAATCAAGGTAAAGCAGCTTTGCAGAAAGTGAAGTCAATAGACGATAGAGGTTAGGAGTGTCGAGTGGTGAGGCGATAATCCATAAGCTCCGTGCGAGATGTACTGGGCAATGGCTCAGCTGTACATGCAAAAAGGTCCAGGTGCAGTACCGAAATTTGAGGCGTCTCCTCGGGATTGGAATAACGAAATTCACTTCGAAAACATAGCGAGGCGTCTGGCTCCAAAAGTAAAATGGCCAACTGTTATGGATATCGAGTCAAGGACAAGCTTATGACATTGGTTGAGAAAGTAACGTATAAGGCATAAGAGGGTTATCGAGTGATAAATAATAGTAAGCGCTCGGTAAGTTTCCGTCCCGTTGGTTGGAAATATGATTTGCCTGGTCCAAATGCGCAGCCAGCAACCGTGCCTATCGCAGAGTTTCTCCCAAATCCGCCTAACTTCCTTGATGAGGTTGTTATGGAATTGCCACGCTCTACACTAAGCGCACGGGGAGGTGCGGCTTATATGGCGATGATGTCTGCAATTTTTTTGGGTTGCCTTGTGGTTTTTTATGTGTGCGGCCTTATATACCAGAAAGGTCCCGTTACTGCCGAGTCTATTATTTGTCTAGTGCTTATTATCATGCTCGGCTGGGTGCCCATATATATGTGGCGAATGGATATGGAAGCTCCCGTTGATGAGCCTATACGGTTCAACAGGGCTCGGCGCCGGATTTATGTATACCGCTTTCGCTATAATGGTTACAAACCTCTTAGTCGTGAGGCTTGGGGGGTCTCTGCCGAGGAATACGATTGGGACCACCTGCGAGCTGAGTTCTGTAGCCTATACGGTCCTATGGGAACAGGGGGGTTGGTGCAGTTCGTCAATCTTGCGGTCGTTGATCCCAGTACGGGAAATGTCCTTGACCGCTTCATTTTTAGCCAAGGCCGTCAGCAAAGTGAAATGTACTGGGCCATGGCCCAGCTCTTCATGCAGCAAGGCCCCGACGCTGTTCCGAAATTCGACAAACCACCACGCGATTGGAATAACGAAACCCACTTCGAGAACATCGCCCGCCGTTTTGCTCCGAAGGTGAAATGGCCGGAGACAATGGATGTAGAATCCAGATCTGCTCCGTGAGACCTCGTGCTGTGGTCCGTGGTCCGTGGTACGTGGAACAGCGGTGCAGAGTCACTCGACAGGGGAATAGGCGTGATTGGTAAACCTGAAATCTGTATCACCTACTGCACCCAATGCCAGTGGCTGCTGCGCGCAGCCTGGCTGGCGCAAGAGCTGTTGAGCACCTTCGGTGACGATCTCGGCAAGGTTTCGCTGGTACCCGGTACCGGGGGAATATTCCGCATCACCTGCGACGACACGCAGATCTGGGAGCGCAAGGCCGACGGTGGCTTTCCTGAAGCCAAGGTGCTCAAGCAGCGCGTGCGCGACCAGATCGACCCGCAGCGTGATCTGGGCCACAACGATCGGCCCTGAGCGGCTTCAGAAATCCACTTTGCCCAGGAGCATGTCGCGGTACATCACGAAATCCCCCAGCAGGCTGTAGAAGGGGTGCTGGAAGGTTGCCGGACGATTCTTCTCGAACACCAAGTGCCCGATCCATGCAAACGCATAACCGGCCACCGGCACCGTCAACAGCAGCCACCACACGCCGCTGGCCAGGGTGTAGGCGAGCAGGGCGATCACCAGGCTGGTGCCGACGAAATGCAGCCGGCGACAGCGGCTGTCGCGGTGCTCGGCCAGGTAGAAAGGGTAGAACTCGGCAAAGCTATTGAAGCGATGGCGGGAAATATCCATGGATGGCCTCCGTCGAAAGCGTAATGGCACCTGCGCAGTATGAACCTGCGGCGGGGGGAAAAAACAGCGGCCAGGCGGCGGCTGGGTCTACAATCCTTGTCTCGATTCCCAAGGAGGTAGCCGATGGAGGCTCTCGACGTATTGCTCAACCGTGTATCCGTGCCACGCCTGGTGGAGCCCGCGCCGACCCAGGTGCAGCGCGAAATCCTGTTCGAGGCCGCGCTGCGCGCCCCGGACCATGGCCAGTTGCGCCCTTGGCGGTTTCTGACCGTCGAAGGCGCAGCGCGCGAGCAGCTGGGCGAAGTGCTGGTTCAGGCGGTGCAGGCGAGCGGCGAGGCCAGTGAAGCGGCGATGCAGAAGGCCCGCGGCATGCCGTTGCGCGCGCCGCTGCTGGTGGTGGTGATCGCCAGCCTCGTGGAGCATCACAAGGTTCCGGCCAGTGAGCAGTTGTTGGCGGCTGGCTGCGCCGCCCATGGCATTCTGCTTGCGGCTTATGCACAGGGCATCGGGGCTGTGTGGCGCACCGGTGAGTTGTCCTATTCGCCGGTGGTGGCTGAAAGCCTGGGCTTGCTCGACAACGAGCAGGTGATTGGTTTCCTTTACCTGGGCACGCCAGTCAACCCGCCGCGCGAGGCGCCGAAGGTGGAGTTGGCGGATTATGTGAGTGTGTGGTCGGCTTGATCCGGCCCTGCCGGTAATGCTTTCCCGGTAGGACCGAGCTTGCTCGGGAAAACGCTGGTTGATCCAGGTTTTAGCGACCGGTCGCTTCCCGAGCGAGCTCGGTTCTATCTCGGTCCTTCTATCTCGGTCCTATAGAGACAAACGCTGCCCGCTCAAGAATCAGTCGGCGGCGCCAGCGGCAGTTCCAGCGTGGCCAGGAAGCCACCGGCCGGGTGATTGCCCAGTAGCAGCCGCCCACCATGGCGTTCCACCGCCCGTCGCGCAATGGCCAGGCCCAGGCCGTGGCCCTGCGCCGTTTGCCCCGGAGCACGGAAGAAAGGTTCGCCCAACTGCGCCAGGTGCGCATCGGCCACACCCGGCCCGTGGTCGCGCACGCTCAATTCGATACGCTCGCCATCCAGCCGCGCACGCAGTTCCACAGGTTTGCCTGGTGGATTGAAGCGCAGTGCATTGCGCAGGAGGTTATCCACAGCTCGCTCGATCATCGTCGGCCAGCCGCGCAGGGTCAGGCCGGGCTGGGTTTCGATCATGACTTCCTGATCCGGGGCGCTGAGCTGGGCATCGCGACGCACGCCGCCGAGCAATGCGGAGATATCCACAGGCTCGGCGGTGGCATGTTCGGCATCGAGCCGGGCCAGGGTGAGGATTTCGCTGATCAGCGCTTCGAGCCGGTCGCATTCGCGCGTCAGCCGCGGCCAGAGCTTTTCCCGCTGCTCGGGTTCGGCGCGCTCGGCCAGCGCCAGGGCAATGCGCAGCCGCGCCAACGGCGAGCGCAGTTCGTGGGAGACGTCCCGCAACAGCTGGCGCTGACTGCCGATCAGGCTCTGCAGGCGTTGGCCCATCAGGTTGAAGTCGGTGGCCAGCACGCCGAACTCGTCGCGTCGGCCAGCCAGCTCAGCCAGGCTCTGCTGTTGATAACTGGCCTGGCCGAGGTCATGCACCGCCCCGCGCAGGCGGCTTAGCGGGCGGGTAATGGAGAGGGTCACCAGCAGGCTGAACAGGGTCAGCACCACCAGGGCGATACCCAGGGCACTCAGGGGCCACATCAGGCTCTCGCGGTGCCAGGCTTCCAGCTCCGGGTGGGGAATGCGGTAGATGAACAGGTAGGTGTCGCCGGATTTCGGGCTGACGTACTCGGCGGTCAGGCGCCGCCATGGCAGCTGGCGCTCGTCGTTGTGCTGACGTTGCTCGAGGGCGGCCGCGCGGCGGGTGAAGGTGCCGGGCACCACCGATTCGCTGCTGTCGTTGAGCACCTGGGTGTCGATGTGATAACGCCGACGCAACTGTTCGAGCGTGTCCTGGGCCGGGTCGGCGCCCTGGGTCTCGTACAGTTCGGTCCATTGTTCGGGGAAATCGCGCAGGCCCGGGTGGCGGCTGAGAATCCAGGCGTCCTGGTTGAGGATGTGCCCGAGCAGGATCGACAGCCCGGCCACCAGGGCGATGGCCAGCCAGAAGCTCGCCAGGATACGCCAGAACAATGAACGCAAAGGTCTTTCTCCCGATCCGGAAATGCGCAAAGCCCGGCCAACTTGGGGAATGGCCGGGCTTGTGAGCGGTAAAGCTTACTGGGTTTTTTGCGTCGCTTCGCCTTTCGAGGCTTTCCATGCCTGGAATTCCTTCCATTCAGCGCGGCGCTGGTCCTGCTTCTGCTTGATGGCGTCGAACTGCTTCTGCTGATCAGGCTTGAGCAGGGCGCGGATGTCGGCCTGGGTCTTGTCCTGCTTGGCCTTGATCTCGTCCTTCATGGCTTGCTGGTCGGCTGGCGATAGCTTTTCCAGGTAGCGTTGGGTGATCTCGCGGTCGCCGTGCATTTCACCGCCGACCAGCTTGTCGATCTGCTGGCGTTGCTCGGGGGTCAGGTTCAGCTCGGCGTAGGGCGCGCGGTGCTGGCCGGGACCGAAACCCGGGCCTTTGCCCATCGGGCCAGGGCCGTCGTCCTGGGGCGCCGCCATGGCAACGGCGGGCAGCGCAGCGGCGAGCATCAGTGCGATAAGAGTCTTGCGCATGGTGAATCTCCTTGGTCTCGTTCCCGGTGATTTACCGGATTGAGCTCAGTTTAGGGAGATCAAGGTCAGGCGCGGTCAGGCTTGGGTAAAGCTTCGGTAAAGAGCGGGTTGCTGTTGGCAGCCCGCCGTCGAGCCTACTCCGAATAAAAATAGCCACGGCTGCGCAACGCGACGATCCTGGGCCGGCCATCGGCGTGTGGGCCGATCTTCTTGCGCAGGTTGCTGACATGCATGTCGAGGCTGCGGTCGTACAGGGTCAGCTTGCGGCCCAAGGCGATCTGCGTCAGCTCCTGTTTGTCCAGCGGCTCGCCTGGCTGGCGCAGCAGCGCTTCGAGCAGGCGGCTTTCGGAGATGGTCAGGCTGATGTCGTGCTGGTTGATGCTGACCACGCCGCGTGCCGGGCTGAAGCACAGGTCGCCCAGTTCCAGCTGGCTGGGGGCGGCGCTGGGGTGGCTGCGGCGCAGCACGGCGCGCAGGCGCGCGGTCAGTTCACGTGGGTCGCAGGGCTTGGCCAGGTAGTCGTCGGCGCCCAGTTCCAGACCCAGAATGCGGTCCAGGGGCTCGCCGCGCGCCGAGAGCATCACCACCGGCAGGTCGGGGTGCTCGCTGCGCAGCTGCTTGAGCAACTCCAGGCCGCTGCCGTCGGGCAGCATCACGTCGAGGACCACGGCAGCCGGGTCCATCTCCGCCAGCGCCGCACGGGCGCTCTGGCCGTCATGGCAGGCGCGCACCTGGAAGCCTTCCTGGCCCAGCCAGCTGCTCAGCAGTTCGCACAGCTCGACGTCGTCGTCGATCAGCAGCAGGTCGCTCATGGTGGTCAAGGCAGCACTTGCTTGAACGGTTTGACCAGCACGTTGGCGTACACACCTGCGGCGATGTAGGGGTCGCTGTCGGCCCAGGCCTGGGCGCTGGCCAGCGAATCGAACTCGGCGACGATCAGGCTGCCGGTGAAACCGGCCTCGCCCGGGTCGTTGCTCTCGATGGCCGGGTGCGGGCCGGCCAGCACCAGGCGGCCTTCGCCCTGCAGGGTCTTCAGGCGCTCGACGTGGGCAGGGCGCACGCTCAGGCGTTTTTGCAGGGAGTCAGCGACATCGGTAGAGATAATGGCGTAGAGCATATCAATCCTTGGGCTTGGGGGAGGGCTCGGCGTCGTGCAGGTGGCGGGACAGGTAGATGCCCTGGCCCACCAGGAACAGCAGGGTCAGGCCCAGGCTGCCGAACACCTTGAAATCCACCCAGTAGGCCTGGAAGGTAAAGGCGACGAACAGGTTGGCCGCACCGCAGAAGATGAAGAAGATGATCCAGGCAATGTTCAAACGCGTCCAGACCGGGTCCGGCAGGGTCAGGGCATGGCCCATGAGGCGCTTGATCAGCAGCTTGTCGCCGATGAAGTGGCTGCCGATGAAGGCCAGGGCGAACACCCAGTTGACCACCGGCGCTTTCCATTTGAGAAAGGTCTCGCTGTGAAAGGCCAGGGTCAGGCCGCCGAAGATCAGGCAGCCGAGCAGGGTCGCCCACTGGCCTTTCTCCAGGCGCCGCTGGGTGATGAAGAGAATGCCGTAGACCAGGATCGAGGCGCCGATCAATACCGCCGTGGCGCTGAAGATACCGCCCAGCATGAAGGTATGCCCGGCGAAGTCGATGGCGCGCGGATCGGTCTTGAAAACGATGAAGAACAGGATCAGCGGAATAAAATCGATCAGTTGTTTCACAATGGCAACCAGAAGCAGGGTGTGACGGGCATAATAACAAACATCAATGACTGCGAAAGCGAAAGCACCTGCCATGACTATCGATCTGCACTGCCACAGCACCGCTTCGGATGGCGCCCTGTCGCCCACGGCGCTGGTGGAGCGGGCGTTCGACAAGGGCGTGCGCACGCTGGCCCTGACCGATCACGACACACTTGAGGGCCTCGAAGAGGCCCGTGCCGCTGCCCATGCGCGGCAGATGCAGTGGATCAGCGGCGTGGAAATGTCCTGCACCTGGGGTGGCGCAACCATCCACGTGCTCGGCTACGGCTTCGACCTCAAGGCGCCGCCGTTGCTGGCGGCGGTCGAGAGCCTGCACGGCGGGCGCTGGCTGCGCGCCGAGGAGATCAGCCGCAAGCTGGCCCTTAAGGGAATGCCAGGCGCCCTGGAGGGCGCGCGGGCCATTCAGCAGGAGCTGGGGGATAGCGCCAATGCGCCGGCCCGGCCGCATTTCGCCGATTTCCTGGTGCGCCAGGGCTACGTCGCCGATCGTCAGGAAGCATTTCGCAAGTGGCTGGGCGCCGGCAAGCTGGGCGACGTCAAGCTGCACTGGCCGACCCTGGAAGCTACCGTGCAGACCCTGCGCGACGCCGGCGCCTGGGTGAGCCTGGCGCATCCTTTGCACTACGATTTCACCCGTGGCAAGCGCCGTCGACTGATTGCCGACTATATTCAAGCGGGAGGCCATGCCATCGAAGTGGTCAATGGCATGCCGCCAGCCGAGCAGGTGGGCACCCTGTCCATCCTGGCGCGCGAGTTCGGTCTGCTGGCCAGTGCCGGCAGTGATTTTCATGGCCCGGGCGCCTGGTCGGAGATCGGCGTCTACCGGGCATTGCCCGAGGACCTGCCGCCCTTGTGGGCCCGGTTCAAGTATGAGCAATCACTTCCCGTCTGATGAACAGGTAACCGACGTGAGTCAATTTTTCCAGATTCACCCCGACAATCCCCAGGCGCGCCTGATCAAGCAGGCAGTGGAGATCATCCGGGGCGGCGGCGTGGTCATCTATCCGACCGACTCGTCCTACGCCATCGGCTGCCAGATCGGCGACAAGGGCGCGATCGAGCGCGTGCGGCGCCTGCGCCAGCTGGACGACAAGCACAACTTCACGCTGATCTGCCGTGATCTGTCGCAACTGGGCCTGTTCGCCAAGGTCGACACCGCCGCGTTTCGCCTGCTCAAGGCGCATACCCCGGGGCCGTACACCTATATCCTCAACGCCACCCGCGAGGTGCCGCGCCTGTTGCTGCACCCCAAGCGCCGCACCATCGGCCTGCGCGTGCCCAGCCATCCCATCGCCCACGCCTTGCTGGAGCAACTGGGCGAGCCGCTGATGAGCGTGAGCCTGATCATGCCCGGTGAATCCGAACCGATGATCGACCCCTACGAGATGCGCCAGCTGCTCGAGCATCAGGTCGACCTGATCATCGACGGCGGCTTTGGCGGGGTGGCCGCTTCCACGGTGATCAACCTGGCCGACGGCGACCCGCAAGTGGTGCGTGTGGGCTGTGGCGACCCAACACCGTTTCTGGTCGAGGCCTGAGTGAGCTCGTCCGAAGAAGGCGCGCTGGCCCAGGCGCCGCTGGCCGAGCCGCATCAACTGCAGTTGGCGCTGGTCTATGGCCAGGCCATGACCCAGCTGCCGGTCGACCTGTACATCCCGCCCGACGCGCTGGAAGTCTTTCTCGAAGCCTTCGAAGGCCCGCTCGACCTGCTGCTGTACCTGATCCGCAAGCAGAACATCGACATCCTCGACATCCCGGTGGCGGAAATCACCCGTCAGTACATGGGCTACGTGGAACTGATGAAGACCGTGCGCCTGGAGCTGGCGGCCGAATACCTGGTGATGGCCGCCATGCTCGCCGAGATCAAGTCGCGCATGCTGCTGCCACGCTCTGCCGAGGCCGAGCAGGAGGAGGACGACCCGCGCGCCGAACTGATCCGACGGCTGCAGGAATACGAGCGGTTCAAGGCTGCCGCCGAGGACATCGACGGCCTCAAGCGGGTCGGCCGCGATATCTATGTGCCCAGGCTCGACGCCCCCCAGGCCAAGGCGCGCAAGCTGTTGCCCGAGGTAACCCTGGCCGAGCTGCTGATGTCGATGGCCGAGGTGCTGCGCCGCGGCGACATGTTCGAGAGCCATCAGGTCAGCCGTGAGGCGCTGTCGACCCGCGAACGCATGAGCCAGGTGTTGGAACGGTTGCGCGGCGCGGGCTTCGTGCCGTTCGTCGAGCTGTTCACGGCCGAGGAGGGCAAGCTCGGCGTGGTGGTGACCTTCATGGCCGTGCTCGAGCTGGTCAAGGAACAGTTGGTCGAACTGGTGCAGAATGAGCCTTTTGCCGCTATCCATGTCCGGGCCCGGATCGAGTAGCGCCCGAGTAGAGTAAAGATAGACAGATGAATCTCACCGAACCCCGTGACCTGGCGCCGCTGCTGGAGGCGTTTCTGCTGGCCTCCGGCAAGGCGCAATCGCTCGAACGCCTGTATGAGCTGTTCGAGGAAGCCGAGCGGCCGGAGCCGGCGGTTTTCAGGAAGGCCCTGGAGCTGCTGCGCAAGTCCTGCGACAACCGTGCCTTCGAGTTCGTCGAAGTGGCCACCGGCTACCGCCTGCAGATTCGCGAGAAGTACGCGCCCTGGGTCGGCCGCCTGTGGGAGGAGCGCCCGCAGCGCTACTCGCGCGCGCTGCTGGAAACCTTGGCGCTGATTGCCTATCGCCAGCCGATCACCCGTGGCGAAATCGAGGATGTGCGTGGGGTGGCGGTCAACAGCAACATCGTCAAGACCCTGCTCGAACGCGAGTGGGTGCGGGTGGTGGGCTACCGCGACGTGCCCGGCCGGCCGGCGATGTTCGCCACCACCAAGACCTTTCTCGATGACTTCAACCTGAAGAACCTCGACGATCTGCCGCCTTTGGCCGAGCTGCGCGAACTCGAACCCGAGCCGATCCTGCAGCTGCCCGACGTTGACGACCCGCCGGTTCCTGCGCATCTGCAGGCGCTGGCCGACGCCAGCGCGGAACTGGACGAAGAGCAGGCGCCGCGCGAGCAGACCAACTTCCGCACCTTGCTGGTCGAACTGGACTCCATGGAACAGGGTCTGAAGACCGACTTCGACGATTTGTTGATCGACGCCCCGGCGCCGTTCGATGAACGCGAAGACGACGATCTGCACCTCGAGCAACCTTTTGCCGAGGACGACGAGAGGCGCGACTAAGCTTATGAGCTCCAGCAAGAACCCCTGTACCGGCTTGTGCAAATTCCCCGACGAGGTCTGCATCGGCTGCGGGCGCACGCGCCGCGAGGCCAAGGGCTGGAAGAAGATGGACAAGGACGAGCGCAGCGAGGTCGTTACCGAGGCCAAGGCGCGGCTCAAGGCCATGAAGGGCGGCGCTCGTCGTAAAAAGAAATAAAGCGGCCAGGTGCGGGTGCGCGGCGCGCGGCATCAGCGTATGATTCGCGACCCCGCGGCAGCCCCTCGCGCTGCCCGTCCATTTTGCAAACCGCTATCAAATCCACCGGGAGGTGCTTGGCATGAGTACGAAAGATCAATCCGAGAGTCAGGAAATCGGTCCAGCCGGCGAAAAGCTGCAGAAGGTGCTGGCGCGCATCGGCGTGGGCTCGCGCCGCGACGTCGAAGCCTGGATCGCCCAGGGCCGGATCAAGGTCAACGGCGTTGAGGCCAGCCTCGGCCAGCGCGTCGACCTGCACGATGCCATCACCGTCGACGGCAAGGTGATCAAACGCGAAGAGGCCGCCGAAACCGTACGCCGCGTGATCATCTACAACAAGCCCGACGGCGAGATCTGCACCCGTGACGACCCGGAAGGCCGCCCGACCGTGTTCGACCGCCTGCCACGCCCGAAAGAAGGCCGCTGGATCAACATCGGCCGCCTGGATATCAACACCACCGGCTTGCTGATGTTCACCACCGACGGTGAATTGGCCAACCGCCTGATGCACCCATCGTTCGAGATGGACCGCGAATACGCCGTGCGCGTGCGAGGCGAAGTCGACGACGACATGCTGCTGCGCCTGAAGAACGGCGTGATCCTCGAGGACGGCCCGGCGCGCTTTACCGACATCCAGCAGGCACCGGGCGGCGAAGGCTTCAACCACTGGTACCACTGCGTGGTGATGGAAGGTCGCAACCGTGAAGTGCGCCGCCTGTGGGAATCCCAGGGCCTGGTGGTCAGCCGCCTCAAACGCGTGCGTTTCGGCCCGGTGTTCCTCAATTCCGACCTGCCGATGGGCCGCTGGCGCGAACTGACCCAGGGCGAAGTCGATATCCTGGCCGGCGAAGTCAACCTGACCCCGGTGGCCATGCCGAGCATGACCGCCAAGACCAAGGACAAGATGGAGCGCCTGCAGCGCAAGTCGTCGCGCCCGTTGGGCCGTGGCGAGCGCGTGGTGCGTACCCTGCGCCCAGCCCACGACGAGGCCGCCGGTGGCGAGCGTCCTTCGCGTGCGCCCTCTGCACCGCGCACCCCGCGCGCGCCGTTGGAACAGCAGCAGGACGGCAGCCGGCGCCCGCCGCGCAAGGATGACGCCCGTGGCCAGGCGCCGCGCAAGCCGGCCGACCGCAAGGACTCGCGCGGTACCCCGGTGGCCGATCGTCCGGTCGACAGCAAGCGCCCGGCCAAACCGGCCGCCAAGCGCCCAGGCATCCGTCTGGTGGATGACGCGCCTTCGGCCAAGCGCCGCGGCCCCGCAGCCGGCACCGGCCAGCGCCCAGGTTTCGGCAAGCGCAAGCCCAAGCCGGAATAAGGAGGGCACGTGCTGGAAATCTCCAACAGCGTGCAACTGCCCGACAGCGAAATCGAACTGAGCGCCATCCGCGCTCAGGGGGCCGGCGGGCAGAACGTCAATAAGGTTTCCAGCGCAGTGCACCTGCGCTTCGACATCCAGGCCTCATCGCTGCCGCCGTTCTACAAGGAGCGGCTGATGGCGCTGCGCGACAGCCGCATCACCGGCGAAGGCGTGATCGTCATCAAGGCTCAGCAATACCGTACCCAGGAACAGAATCGCGGCGACGCCCTGGAGCGTTTGCGCGAGCTGATCGTGGCGGCGGTCAAAGTGGAAAAGGCCCGGCGCCCGACCAAACCTACCCGCAGCTCCAAGGTCCGCCGCCTGGACGCCAAGAGCCAGCGCGGCTCGATCAAGGCCGGGCGCGGCAGGGTCGATTTCTGAAGCACCGCCTCAAAGCTTCTCCTCGGCATGATGCGGCTGCGTCATCGCCTGCCTGAACAGATAAAAACTCAAGCCCAGCCCGCTCATCGACGCGATCGCGGCGAACAGAAAGATCGACGAGAAACCGAAGCCTGAGGCGATGGCCCCGGCCAGCGGTCCGGTTATGCCCAGCGACATGTCGACGAACAGCGAGTAGGCGCCTACTGCGGCCCCGCGGCTGGACGCTGGCACCAGCTTCATCGCCTCGACCCCCAGCGCCGGGAACACAAGTGAGAAGCCGAACCCGCTGAGGCCGGCGCCGATCAGCGCCACCTCCGGGCTGGGCGCGAGCCACAGCACCAGCAAGCCGATGCTTTCGACGCTCAGGCAGCCGATGGCCACTGGAAAGCCGCCGATGCGGTTGATGAAGCTGGCGAATAGCAGCCGCGCCAGAATGAAGCTGCAGCCGAACAGAGTCAGGCACAGCGCCGCGTTGGGCCAGGTGTGCGAGCCGTAGTAGAGCGTGATGAAGGTGGCGATGGTGCCGAAACCGATGCCGCCCAGCGCCAGGCCCATGCCGTGCGGGAACACCTTGCCCAGCACGTGAATGAACGGCAGGCGCACGCCCGGCACGATCGGCGCCGCTTCCTTGTGCCACGCCAGGCGCACGCCGATGGCCGACAGCAGGATCACCGCCACACCCATGCTCCACAGCCCCAGGGCATGCACCAGCACCACCCCCAGCGGTGCGCCGATCGCCAGCGCGCCGTAGTTGGCGATGCCGTTCCAGGAAATCACCTTGGCGGTGTTCGCCGCCCCGACCCGGCCGATGCCCCAGCCGATGGCGCCGGCGCCGACCAGGCTTTCGGCGAAGCCGAGCACGATGCGCCCGACGAACAGGCTGGCCAGGCTGAACATCGGCCAGGCTTGGGTCCAGGCCGACAACAGCATGAATACGCCGCTGGCGCCGCAGCCGAACAGGCCATAGATGACCGCCTTCTTGCTGCCGCTGTTGTCGATGATCTTGCTCGAGGTGGGGCGGCTGACCAGCGTGGCGAAATACTGCACGCTGATCACCAGGCCGGCGATCACCGCGCCAAACCCCAGGTCGGTGTGCACGTAGCCTGGCAGCACCGCCAGGGGGATGCCGATGTTCAGGTAGCCGATAAAGGTGAACACAACGATTGAAACGACTTGCAGCGTGACCGCCATGGGGCGCTGGTTGGGCATGTGGCAATCCAGAGGTTTGCAAAAAGAGAGAGTCTAGACGCCCGAGCGGGCTGTCGAGGACACAGCATAGAGCGCTGTCGCAGGTGATTTGTTCAGCGTCGCTTGATCACCAGGTTATTGCGGCTTGTCGCTGACCAGTCGGGTCGCCACCAGGGCCGCCAAGGCGTTCTCGCGAGTACCGAAGCGTTGCAGCAGTGCCGCCTGGCGTTCCACCGGCAGGCGGTCCCAGATCTGGATCATCTGTTGCGCGGTTTCTACCAGTCGCAAGGCCTGCGCTTCGTCGAGGGAGTCGGTAGGAGAGTCGTTCATCATGAAGTTCCTGCACCTGAGCAGTGGAAACCGGGACCCTCGGTGGGCCGCTGCAGTTTCCACGTTGTCGAGGGTTTAGCGTGCCCGATCCTTGCGATCGGCGTGACGCGTCTGCGGTTTATCACTGCGTTTGGCATCGGTCGGTGCGTGACCGGCCGTTTGGGCAGCGGGCGTAGGTTCAGGTTGGTACAGGCTTGGGAACGGGAAGTTGGGGATCTCGTGCATCGTCGTCACTCCTCTCAAGTTCACAACTGCGGGCTGAAGGGATGTTGCCGGGGGCAGAGGATACCCCAAGTGGTGTGACATTTTGGATTAAACGTCGGTTATGTGGCCTGGGTGGTGCGTACCCCGTACCCGGCTGCGCCTACCGACAAACCCCGGCAATGGCCGCCGCCAGTTCGTCCAGCCGCGAGGCGTCGATGCCGGCGACGTTGGCGCGGCCGTTGCTCACCATGTACACGCTGTAGCGTTCGCGCAACTGCTGCACTTCGCTCGGCGTCAGGCCGGTGTAGGAGAACATCCCCCGTTGCTCGGCGATGTAGCCGAAGCGGTGGTCCAGGCCGTAGCGCTCCAGCGCCTCGACCAGGCCGCGACGCAGCTGGGCGATGCGCGAGCGCATGGTCTGCACTTCGTCGGCCCACAGGCTTTTCAGTTCGGGGGTACCAAGGATCTGTGCAACCACGGCGGCGCCGTGGTCCGGCGGTGTCGACCACAGGTTGCGCGCCAGTGACGCCAGTTGGCTGCGCACATCCAGCAGTTTGGACTCAGTGCTGGCGCAGACGATCAAGGCGCCGGTGCGCTCGCGGTACAGGCCGAAGTTCTTCGAGCACGAACTGGTCACCAGCATTTCCGGCAGCTGATCGGCGAACAGGCGCACGGCCCAGGCATCTTCTTCCAGGCCATCGCCGAAACCCTGGTAGGCGAAGTCGATCAACGGCAACAGCTCGCGCCGCTTGACCACGTCCAGCACTCGCCGCCAGTCGGCGTGGCTCAAGTCGAAACCGGTGGGGTTGTGGCAGCAGGCATGCAGCAGAATCACGTCGCCCTGGGGGATCTGCTCCAGGCAGGCCAGCATGGCCTCGACGTTCAGGCGGTTGTCGGCGCCGACGTAGGGGTAGTGGTGCACCTCAAGGCCAACCCCGGCATAGATGCTTTCGTGAATGGGCCAGGTCGGGTCGCTCAGCCAGATGCCGCGGCCCGGCAGGCAGTGGCGAAGGAACTCGCCGCTCAGGCGCAAGGCGCCGGTGCCCCCGGGCGTTTGGGTGGCGCCGGCGCGGGACGCGGCCAGCAGCGGCGAGTCGTCGCCCAGCACCATGCGCGTCAGCAGCTGGCCATAGGCGACATCGCCGTGGCCGTTGACATAGGTCTTGCTCAACTGCTGCTCCAGCAGTTGCTGCTCGGCCCGCTTGACGGCGGCCAGCACCGGGGTCAGGCCCTGGGCATCCTTGTACACGCCGACACCCAGGTCGAACTTGCGTGGATTGCCGTCCCTGGCGTAGGCGTCCATCAACCCCAGGATAGGGTCGCCCGGCACCCGGGTAATCTGGTTGAAATGTGTCACTTGCGGCCCTCGGCGGTGTCGGCGACCTGATCGGTGCGCGCCGCCATGATGAAATCGTTGCGGTGCAGGCCCTTGATCGAATGGCTCCACCAGGTGACGGTGACCTGGCCCCATTCGGTCAGCAGGGCAGGGTGATGGCCCTCGGCTTCGGCGATCTGTCCCACTGCGTTGGTAAAGGCCAGCGCCTGGCGGAAGTTCTTGAAGCGGTAGACCTTCTCCAACTGCATGATGGCGCTGCGCACTTCGATATTCCAGTCCGGAATCTGCGCGAGCAGCCCCGGCAGTTCGGCTTCGTCGACTTGCGGGGCATCGGCCGAACAGGCTTCGCAGCGGGCTTGGGACAGGGCGTTCATGAATGGGCTTCCTTGGTTGCCTGGGCGACAGGGCTTGATGAAGGGGGTGGCGACAACGGGGCGTGCAGGCCCAGCTGCATGGCGCGCTCGACCAGGGCCATGATGTCCTGGCCCGCCAGCTCGAACAGGCTTTGCAGATTCGGCAGGCAAAAATACAGCGGCTGCAGGGTGTCGATACGATAAGGGGTGCGCATGCATTCGACGGGGTCGAATGGGCGATGTTCAGGGGCTTGAGACAGGCTGTAAAGCGTCTCGCGCGGCGATGACAGGATACCGCCGCCGTAGATGCGCCGGCCGTGGGGCGTGTCGACCAGGCCGAACTCCACGGTCATCCAGTACAGCCGCGCCAGAAAAACCCGTTGCGGCTTGCTCGCCGCCAGGCCCAGTTTGCCGTAGGTGTGGGTGAATTCGGCGAACCACGGATTGGTCAGCATCGGGCAGTGGCCAAACAGCTCGTGGAAGATGTCCGGCTCTTGCAGGTAGTCGAGCTCCTGCGGGGTGCGGATGAAGGTGGCCACGGGAAACTGCCGGTTCGCCAGCAGTTCGAAGAAACGCTGGAAGGGGATCAGTGCCGGCACCCGCGCCACCTGCCAACCGGTGGCCTGCTGCAGAACCCGATTGATATCGGCCAATTGGGGGATCTGTGCCTGAGCCAGGCCCAATTGCTCGATGCCTTGCAGGTATTCATCGCAGGCACGCCCTTCGAGCAGCTGGAGCTGGCGGCGGATGAGGTTGCGCCAGGTGTCGTGTTCGACCGGCGAATACTCGATGAAACCCTTGGCATCGGGTTCTCGAGCGACATACTGAGTCATGGGGCTCTCCGTTATTGTTGTTTTGGCCGTTACCTAAGTAATAGCTCAAAAGATGGAGAGTTGTGGACTGGTTACATGCTGAAACGCCTCTGTAGGACCGAGCTTGCTCGGGAACCGGTTCAATCCGCTCCTCAAGCGAGCTCGGTCCTGCAGGGAATCGATTCAATCGATTCTCTGGAGTGGATTTGATCAGCCGTTGGAGCAGCCATTGCCCATCACTTGATACGCCAGTACATGCCGCTGGCCCGCCGAGTCTTCGTAGGTCATGCGCATCGGCACCACTTCGCACTTGTAGGGCACATCGCTGGTCGAGATGACCTTGGCGATATCCAGGTGCATACCGTAGTTATAGTTTTCAACAGGCGGTTGTTGTGCAACTTCAGTGTTGTTGCCATCGGCCAGGGCCAAGGTACAGAAACTGCTGAGCGCCAAAACAACTAAAGCTGTCATTTTACTTTGCCTTCTTGAGGTCGAAAGGGGGCACGCAGCCCTTGTGAGGCCGCGAGTGGAACGAGAAGTTGAAACATTTAAAAGTGCGATCAACGTGCCTTCGTGGGGGCCTGTCAACGGGTTGATCGTATTGCCTTGCTGGCGATGGGGATTCTAGGCGGTGCGCCCGGGGCTAAACAGCGACGCTTTTGATAAACAGTTTTATCCGATTTGGCAACAATACGTGCCAGGCCTCGCCCGCAGGCCGGCGATGTTCATCGAAACGGGGCTGACAAGGCCGGGCCAGAGGGGTATGGTCGATGTTAATACCATCGTCGAATGGTCAAGTTGCCTGGCAGCCCTTACAACAGGACCCTTGCCAGCTGGCCTACAAAAACAACATTCCACCGAGGTAAGAAAGATGAGTGCGGCTTCTTTGTATCCAGTACGACCCGAGGTGGCGGCCACCACGCTGACCGACGAGGCCACCTACAAGGCCATGTACCAGCAGTCCGTCATCAACCCCGATGGTTTCTGGCGCGAACAGGCCCGGCGTCTCGATTGGATCAAACCCTTCGATGCGGTCAAGCAGACCTCCTTCGATGATCACCACGTCGATATCAAGTGGTTTGCCGACGGCACCCTCAATGTTTCCTACAACTGCCTGGACCGCCACCTCGCCGAGCGCGGCGACCAGGTGGCGATCATCTGGGAAGGCGACGACCCGGCCGACCATCGCACCATCACCTACCGGGAACTGCACGCCGAAGTCTGCAAGTTCGCCAATGCTCTGCGCGGGCAGGACGTGCACCGCGGCGATGTGGTGACGCTCTATATGCCGATGATCCCCGAGGCGGTCGTGGCCATGCTCGCCTGCACGCGCATCGGCGCCATCCACTCGGTGGTGTTCGGCGGCTTCTCGCCGGAGGCGCTGGCAGGGCGCATCATCGACTGCAAGTCCAAGATCGTGATCACTGCCGACGAAGGGGTGCGTGGCGGCAAGCGCACGCCGCTCAAGGCCAACGTCGACCTGGCGCTGACCAACCCGGAAACCGCCAGCGTGCAGAAGATCATCGTGTGCCGGCGCACCGGCGGCGACATCGCCTGGCACCCGCATCGCGACATCTGGTACGAAGACCTGATGAAAGTCGCCTCCACTCACTGCGCACCCAAGGAGATGGGCGCCGAAGAGCCGCTGTTCATCCTCTACACCTCGGGGTCCACCGGCAAACCCAAGGGGGTGCTGCATACCACCGGGGGCTACCTGGTGTACGCCGCCCTGACCCACGAGCGGGTGTTCGACTACAAGCCCGGCGACATCTACTGGTGCACAGCCGACGTCGGTTGGGTCACCGGCCACAGCTACATTGTCTACGGCCCGCTGGCCAACGGCGCCACCACTTTGCTGTTCGAGGGCGTGCCGAACTACCCCGACATCACCCGTGTGTCGAAAATCATCGACAAGCACAAGGTCAACATCCTCTACACCGCACCCACCGCCATCCGCGCCATGATGGCCGAGGGCAAGGCCGCCGTGGCGGGCGCCGACGGTTCGAGCCTGCGCCTGCTCGGTTCGGTGGGCGAGCCGATCAACCCGGAAGCCTGGAACTGGTATTACAACACCGTCGGCCAGCAGCGCTGCCCGATCGTCGATACCTGGTGGCAGACCGAGACGGGTGGCATCCTCATCAGCCCGCTGCCGGGCGCCATCGGCCTCAAGCCAGGCTCGGCGACCAAGCCGTTCTTCGGCGTGGTACCGGCGCTGGTGGACAACCTGGGCAACATAATCGAAGGCGCAGCCGAGGGTAACCTGGTCATCCTCGATTCCTGGCCAGGCCAGTCGCGCAGCCTCTATGGCGACCACGACCGCTTCGTCGACACCTATTTCAAGACCTTCCGCGGCATGTACTTCACCGGGGACGGCGCGCGCCGCGACGAAGACGGCTACTACTGGATCACCGGCCGGGTCGATGACGTGCTCAACGTCTCGGGGCACCGTATGGGCACCGCGGAGATCGAGAGCGCCATGGTCGCCCACCCTAAAGTCGCCGAGGCAGCGGTGGTCGGCGTGCCCCATGACCTCAAAGGGCAGGGCATCTATGTCTACGTGACCTTGAACGGAGGCGAAGAGCCCAGCGAAGCGCTGCGCCTGGAGCTCAAGAACTGGGTGCGCAAGGAGATCGGCCCGATCGCTTCGCCGGACGTCATCCAGTGGGCCCCGGGCCTGCCCAAGACCCGCTCGGGCAAGATCATGCGGCGCATCCTGCGCAAGATCGCCACCGGTGAGTACGATGCCCTGGGCGATATCTCGACCCTGGCAGACCCCGGTGTGGTGCAGCATCTGGTAGAGACGCATCGGCAGATGAAGGTGGCCTGATCTGCCGTCCAACCCGATATTCATCGGTGTTACCGCAACGCCCCTTCCTGGGGCGTTACGACACAAAATGTTGCACACTTCCTGTTTCTCCAACCCTCGCAACACACTTCACTTGCCGTCCTGCAAGGCTTTGCCAATAATGGGCGCGTATTTTGCTTGATAGATCGGTTCACTGCTGTTTGCGCTACACACCCTGCGATGACTGTCAACACCCTCTATCTGCTTCCTTGATGCTTCTGTAACTACTTGTCGCATTGAAGAAATATCGAGTTCCCCCCTGTCGCTAGAATGCCGGTCACCCGCTGACTGGTCGGCGCCTTTGTTCCCTTTCGCGAATGGGTTACCCCTGATGAAAAAACTCGCCCTGCTTGGCGCCCTGGCACTGTCGGTGCTGTCCTTTTCTGCCTTCGCCGATGAAAAACCGCTGAAGATCGGCATCGAAGCTGCTTACCCCCCGTTCGCCTCGAAGGCGCCGGACGGCAGCATCGTCGGCTTCGACTACGACATCGGCAACGCCCTGTGCGCCGAGATGAAAGTCAAGTGCGTGTGGGTTGAGCAAGAGTTCGACGGCCTGATCCCGGCCCTCAAGGTGCGCAAGATCGACGCCATCCTCTCGTCCATGTCGATCACCGACGAGCGCAAGCAATCGGTCGACTTCACCAACAAGTACTACAACACTCCGGCACGCCTGGTGATGAAGAGCGGCACCGAGATCAGCCCTGGCCTGACCGAAATCAAGGGCAAGAAGATTGGCGTGCAACGTGGCTCGATCCACGAACGCTTCGCCACCGAAGTGCTCAAGCCGCTGGGGGCCGAAGTGGTGCCTTACGGTTCACAGAACGAAATCTACCTGGACGTTGCCGCCGGTCGTCTGGATGGCACCCTGGCTGATGCCACCCTGCTGCAGGACGGCTTCCTTAACACCGACGCTGGCAAGGGCTATGCTTTTGCCGGCCCTGCCTTCACCGACGTCAAATACTTCGGTGACGGCGTAGGCATCGCCGTACGCAAAGGTGACAAGGCCAACCTCGACAAGATCAACGCCGCCATCGCCGCGATCCGTGCCAACGGCACGTACAAGTCGATCCAGGACAAGTACTTCAAGTTCGATATCTACGGTCAGTAACCGCTGCCGTCCCGCAATGGCGCCGCCGCAGTGACCCTGGGGTTGGCGCCATTGCTCTTTTTTCACGGTCGAGGATCCTCTCATGTTGCAAGGCTACTCAGCCGTCATCCTCGATGGCGTATGGCTGACTCTGCAATTGGCCCTGTGCTCGATGGCACTGGCCGTTGTGCTCGGCCTGATCGGCGTGGCCCTGCGCCTGTCGCCGGTAAGCTGGCTGGCCCGGCTGGGCGACCTGTACAGCACGGTGATCCGCGGGATCCCCGACCTGGTGCTGATCCTGCTGATCTTCTATGGCGGTCAGGACCTGCTCAACCGCGTCGCGCCGCTGCTGGGGCATGACGACTACATCGACCTCGATCCACTGCTGTCCGGGATCTTCACCCTGGGCTTCATCTTCGGCGCCTACCTGTCCGAGACCTTCCGCGGTGCGTTCATGGCCATCCCCAAGGGCCAGGCCGAGGCCGGCATGGCCTATGGGATGAGCAACCTGCAGATCTTCTTTCGGGTGCTGGTGCCGCAGATGATCCGCCTGGCGATTCCCGGTTTCACCAACAACTGGCTGGTGCTGACCAAGGCCACCGCGCTGATATCCGTGGTGGGCCTGCAGGACATGATGTTCAAGGCCAAACAGGCGGCCGATGCCACCCGCCAACCCTTCACCTTCTACCTGGCCGTGGCGGCCCTGTACCTGATCATCACCAGCATCTCGCTGCTGATCCTGCGGGTCGTGGAAAAACGCTACTCGGCAGGCGTCAAGGCGGCTGACCTATGATCTTCAACTACATGGTGGTCTGGCAGAGCCTGCCGCTGTACCTGGGCGGGGTGCTCACCACGCTCAAGCTGCTGCTGATATCGCTGGCCTTCGGCCTGCTCGCGGCCTTGCCGCTGGCGCTGATGCGGGTGTCGAAACAGCCGGTGGTCAACGCTGTGGCCTGGCTCTACACCTACGTCATCCGCGGCACCCCGATGCTGGTGCAGCTGTTTCTGATCTACTACGGCCTGGCCCAGTTCGAAGCGGTGCGCCAGAGTATCTTCTGGACTTGGCTGTCGAGTGCGACCTTCTGCGCCTGCCTGGCCTTTGCCATCAACACCAGCGCCTACACCGCCGAAATCATCGCCGGCAGCCTCAAGGCCACGCCGGCCGGCGAGATCGAGGCGGCCAAGGCCATGGGCATGTCGCGAGCGAAGATGTACCGGCGTATCCTGCTGCCCTCGGCGTTGCGCCGGGCGCTGCCGCAGTACAGCAACGAGGTGATCATGATGCTGCAGACCACCAGCCTGGCCAGTATCGTGACCCTGCTCGATATCACCGGGGCGGCGCGGACGGTCAACGCCACGTTCTACCTGCCGTTCGAGGCCTACATTACTGCCGGTGTGTTCTACCTGTGCCTGACCTTTATCCTGGTACGCCTGTTCAAGCTGGCCGAGCGCCGCTGGCTGGGCTACCTGGCACCACGCAAGGGCTGACCGCATGCAACGTACCGATATATCCCTGCCGTGGAGCACCCTCGGCACCGAACGTCTGCTGAGCGTCTTTCGTTTCGGCAGTGGCCAGCGCAAGGCCTATATCCAGGCCAGCCTGCATGCCGACGAGCTGCCGGGCATGCGCACCGCCTGGGAGCTGAAAAAACGGCTGAGCCAGCTGGAGGCGTCCGGCGCCCTCAAGGGCGTGGTCGAGCTGGTGCCGGTGGCCAATCCGATCGGCCTTGGCCAGTTGCTGCAAGGCGCTCACCAGGGCCGCTTCGAGTTCGGCAGCGGCAAGAACTTCAACCGTGACTTCTTCGAATTGAGCGAGCCGGTGGCCGAGTTGCTCGAAGGCAAGCTTGGCGAAGACGGTCACGCCAATGTGCTGCTGATCCGTCAGGCGATGCTCGATGCCCTGGCCGCCTTGCCGCCGGCCAGCAGTCAACTGCAGGGGCTGCAGCGGCTGCTGCTCAGTCATGCCTGCACAGCTGATGTGGTGCTTGACCTGCACTGCGACGCCGATGCCGCGCTGCACATGTATGCCTTGCCGCAACAGTGGCCGCAATGGCGCTCGCTGGCCGGGCATCTGGGGGTCAAGGTCGGCCTGCTGGCCGAGGATTCTGGCGGCAGCTCGTTCGACGAGGCCTGCTCGTTGCCCTGGCTGCGCCTGGCACGCCTGTTCCCGCAGGCGCAGATTCCCCTGGCCTGCCTGGCGACCACCGTCGAGCTCGGTGGCCAGGCCGACACCGATCGCGAGCAGGCGGTGGCCCACGCCGAAGGCATTCTGGCGTTCCTCGCCGAGCAGGGCCTGATCGAGGGTGACTGGCCCAAGGCTCAGGATTGCTGCGAGGCCGTGCCGTTCGAGGGCACCGAGCTGCTGTATGCGCCGCATCCGGGTGTAGTGAGTTTCCTGCGCGCCGCCGGCGAATGGGTCGAGGTGGGTGACCCGCTGTTCGAGGTCATCGACCCGCTGTCCGACCAGGTCAGCACCGTGTGCGCCGGCACTGCCGGCGTGCTGTTCGCCATTGAACGACTGCGTTACGCCCAACCCGGCTTCTGGCTGGCGAAGATCGCGGGCAGCCAACCTCTTCGTCGCGGGCGCCTGCTCAGCGATTGATCGAACAAGAGAAAGCACATGAACAAACTTGAAGTTCAGGATCTGCACAAGCGCTACGGCACCCACGAAGTGCTCAAGGGTGTCTCGCTGGCGGCCAAGGCCGGTGACGTGATCAGCATCATCGGTTCCAGCGGCTCGGGCAAGAGTACCTTCCTGCGCTGCATCAACCTGCTGGAGCAGCCGCACGCCGGCAAGATCCTGCTCAACAACGAAGAGCTCAAGCTGGTCGCCAGCCGTGAAGGCGGCTTGCGCGCCGCCGACCCCAAGCAATTGCAGCGCCTGCGCTCGCGGCTGTCCATGGTGTTCCAGCACTTCAACCTGTGGGCGCACATGACCGCGCTGGAAAACATCATCGAGGCGCCGGTGCACGTGCTCGGCCTGTCGAAGAAGGAAGCCATCGAAAAGGCCGAGCACTACCTGGCCAAGGTGGGTGTCAGCCATCGCAAGGATGCCTACCCGGGGCATATGTCCGGTGGCGAACAGCAGCGTGTGGCGATCGCCCGCGCCCTGGCCATGGAGCCTGAGGTGATGCTGTTCGACGAGCCGACCTCGGCGCTCGACCCGGAGCTGGTCGGCGACGTGCTCAAGGTGATGCAGTCGCTGGCCCAGGAAGGCCGCACCATGGTGGTGGTGACCCACGAGATGGGCTTCGCCCGCGAGGTGTCCAACCAGTTGATCTTCCTGCACAAGGGGCTGGTGGAAGAGCGCGGCGAGCCGCGCGCGGTGCTGGCCAACCCGCAGTCCGAGCGTCTGCAGCAGTTCCTTTCGGGCAGCTTGAAATAAGCCCTCACAGAGTCCGGATGCCTTCATGAGCACGCAACGAATCGGTTTTCTGGTCTGGCCCGGCACCAAGGCCCTGACCCTGGCGCTGGCCGAGGAAGCCCTGCGCGTCGCGCAGAAAGTGCATCCCGAGGTGACCTACGAGCTGCAGTTTTTCCAGGCCGAGGCGCCGGACGCTCAGGTGGCCGGGGGCTGGCAGTTGCCTGGCCTGCCTTGGCAGGGCCAGCTCGACGGCTGCCAGAAGCTGTTCCTGCTGGCTGACGAGCCGCCCGCCAGCGTGGCGGCGGCGCTGGGCAGCGCCATCAAGCACGCGGTGCGCGGTGGCAGTGCCATTGGCGGGCTGTCGGCGGGGGTCTATCCGCTGGCATTGCTGGGTCTGCTCGACGGCTATCGAGCTGCCGTCCACTGGCGTTGGCAGGACGATTTCGCCGAACGCTTTCCCAAGGTCATCGCCACCAGCCATCTGTTCGACTGGGATCGCGACCGCATGACCGCCTGTGGCGGGCTGTCGGTGCTTGACCTGCTGCTGGCGGTGCTGGCCCGTGACCACGGGGCTGAACTGGCCGGGGCGGTGTCCGAGGAGCTGGTGGTGGAGCGCATTCGCGAGGGCGGCGAACGCCAGCGCATCCCGCTGCAGAACCGCCTCGGTTCCAGCCATCCGAAGCTGACCCAGGCGGTACTGCTGATGGAGGCCAACATCGAGGAGCCGCTGACCACCGACGAGATCGCCCAGCACGTCTGCGTGTCGCGTCGCCAGCTGGAGCGGATCTTCAAGCAGTACCTCAACCGCGTACCCAGCCAGTATTACCTCGAACTGCGCCTGAACAAGGCCCGGCAGATGCTCATGCAGACCAGCAAGTCGATCATCCAGATCGGCCTGTCCTGCGGCTTCTCCTCGGGCCCGCACTTCTCCAGCGCCTACCGCAATTTCTTCGGTGCCACCCCGCGCGAAGACCGCAACCAGCGCCGCAGCAGCAGCCCGTTCGAGTTGTCGTCGGTGCCGGCGGAGCGCGGGTGACCTGAGGTCCAAAGCTCGCGGGCTTTGCCCGCTCCCATAGGGTCCGCCGCATGGCTTGCCGACGGGGGAGGGGGCAAAGCCCCCGAGAGGCCGCAGGCCGGTTTTACGCTAGCGCTTGATCGATAGCTCGCAGCCTACGCTTCCCCTCGCCAAGGGTTTAAACTGCGCCTTTGTGACGCTATATGTCGCATCTCCGACAACCCCGGCAAGGCGCGGTTTGGCGCTATAAGAAGTTGTCGCTTGGCGGCAATGCCGCAGGTCATGCAGCCCCTACAATCCCCCCATCGTCGGCCAAACCAGGCCACGTTCCTCTTCAGGAGACTCCGATGTCCGTTGAGCATGCTCAGGTGCAACGCGCCGATTTCGACCAGGTAATTGTCCCCACCTATGCCCCCGCCGCGTTCATTCCGGTGCGTGGCGCGGGGTCGCGCGTCTGGGATCAGGCCGGCCGTGAGCTCATCGACTTCTCCGGCGGCATCGCCGTCAACGTGCTCGGTCATGCCCACCCGGTACTGGTCAAGGCGCTGACCGAGCAGGCCAACAAGCTCTGGCACGTCTCCAACGTGTTCACCAACGAGCCTACCCTGCGCCTGGCGCACAAGCTGGTCGACGCCACCTTCGCCGAGCGCGCGTTCTTCTGCAACTCCGGGGCCGAGGCCAACGAGGCCGCATTCAAGCTGGCCCGTCGCGTCGCGTTCGATAACTTCGCCAGCGAAAAGTACGAAATCATCGCCGCGGTCAACAGCTTCCACGGTCGCACCCTGTTCACCGTCAGTGTCGGCGGCCAGCCGAAATACTCGGACGGTTTCGGCCCGAAGATCACCGGCATCAGCCATGTGCCGTACAACGATCTCGAAGCCCTCAAGGCTGCGGTCTCGGACAAGACCTGCGCGGTGGTGCTCGAGCCGGTGCAGGGCGAGGGTGGCGTATTGCCGGCCGACCTGGCCTACCTGCAGGGCGCCCGCGAACTGTGCACCCAGCACAACGCGCTGCTGATCTTTGACGAAGTGCAGAGCGGCATGGGCCGCAGCGGCGAGCTGTTCGCCTACATGCACTACGGCGTCACGCCTGACATCCTCACCAGCGCCAAGAGCCTGGGCGGCGGCTTCCCGATCGGCGCCATGCTGACCACCGAGAAGCTCGCCAAGCACTTCCAGCCGGGTACCCACGGCACCACCTACGGCGGCAACCCGCTGGCTTGCGCGGTCGCCGAAGCGGTGATCGACACCATCCACACCGAAGAAATGCGTGCCGGGGTCAAGGCCCGCCATGAACGCTTCAAGACTCGCCTGCAGCAGATCGGCGAGAAGTACGGCGTCTTCAGTGAAGTGCGCGGCCTCGGCCTGTTGCTCGGCTGTGTGCTGACCGACGCCTGGAAGGGCAAGGCCAAGGACTTCTTCAATGCCGCCGGCGAACACAACCTGATGATTCTTCAGGCCGGCCCCGACGTGGTGCGTTTCGCTCCAAGCCTGGTGGTCGAGAATGTCGACATCGACGAAGGTCTGGACCGTTTCGAGCGTGCCGTGGCGTCCCTGACCCAGGCCTGATCGCTGGCGGCTGCAGCGACGGGCGCATGGGCGCCCGTCTTTTTCAGGAGCGGTTTCAAGCTCCGTTTTTTTATGGATTCAAAGGAGTGACACCATGCTGGTGATGCGCCCTGCGCAAATGGCTGACCTGGATGAGGTCCAGCGTCTGGCTGCCGACAGCCCGATTGGTGTCACCTCGCTGCCGGACGACGCCGACCGCCTGCGCGACAAGATCGCCGCGTCCATGGACTCCTTTGCCGCCGAGGTCAGTTTCAACGGCGAAGAGAGTTATTTTTTCGTGCTCGAAGACCCGCAAAGCAATCGCCTGGTCGGCTGCTCGGCGATCGTCGCCTCGGCCGGCTACTCCGAGCCGTTCTACAGTTTTCGCAACGAGACCTTCGTGCACGCCTCGCGCGAGCTGAAGATCCACAACAAGATCCACGTGCTTTCGCAGTGCCATGACCTGACCGGCAACAGCCTGCTCACCAGCTTCTATGTGGTGCCAGAGCTGGTCGGCAGCCCCTGGTCAGAGCTCAACTCCCGCGGCCGCCTGCTGTTCGTCGCCAACCACCCGGAGCGCTTCGCCGATTCGGTGGTCACCGAGATCGTCGGCTACAGCGACGAACAGGGCGATTCGCCGTTCTGGGACGCCATCGGGCGCAACTTCTTCGATATCAACTACGCCGCCGCCGAGCGTCTGTGCGGGCTCAAGAGCCGCACCTTTCTCGCCGAGCTGATGCCGCACTACCCGATCTACGTGCCGCTGCTGCCCGACGCCGCCCAGGAAGCCATGGGCCAGGTGCATCCGCGCGCGCAGATCACCTTCGACATCCTCATGCGCGAGGGCTTCGAGACCGATCACTATATCGACATCTTCGACGGCGGCCCGACCCTGCACGCGCGGGTTTCGAGCATCCGCTCGATCGCCCAGAGTCGCGTGGTGCCAGTGCGCCTGGAGGCCGGTGGCGGCTCCGGCGACGAGCGCAGCAACGGCTCGGGCCGGCAGTACCTGGTGGCCAACGGGCAGTTGCAGGATTACCGCGCGGTGCTGCTGGAGCTCGACTGGGTGCCCGGCAAGCCGGTGCTCCTGAGCCTGGCCGCTGCCGAAGCGCTGGGTGTGGGCGAGGGCGCCAGTGTGCGCCTGGTCGCCGTTTGAGGCGCGTTGGTTTGTACCCAGCAGGCCCCCGGCCGGTTTCTGCGAATGGCGCTCAGGTGCGCGGTTCGCTCGAGGAGAAAGCATGATCGTTCGACCCGTACGCAGCAGCGACCTTTCAGCGCTGATCGATCTGGCCCGCAGCACCGGTGCCGGCCTGACCACCTTGCCGGCCAACGAGGAGCGCCTGGCGCACCGGGTCGGCTGGGCCGAGAAGACCTTTCGCGGCGAAGCCGGGCGCGGTGACGCCGACTACCTGTTCGTGCTGGAGAACGACGCCGGCCAGGTGGTCGGCATCAGCGCCATCGCCGGTGCGGTCGGTCTGCGCGAGCCCTGGTACAACTATCGGGTCGGGCTCACGGTCAGCGCCTCCCAGGAGCTGGACATCTACCGCGAGATTCCGACGCTGTTTCTGGCCAACGACCTGACCGGCAACTCCGAGCTGTGCTCGCTGTTTCTGCGTGACGACCATCGCAACGGCCTCAACGGCCGCCTGTTGGCCAAGGCGCGGCTGCTGTTCATCGCCGAATTCCCGCAGTTGTTCGGCAACAAGATCATCGCCGAGATGCGCGGCATCTCCGACGAGCAGGGCCGTTCGCCGTTCTGGGAGAGCCTGGGCCGGCACTTCTTCAAGATGGAGTTCAGCCAGGCCGACTACCTGACCGGGGTCGGCAACAAGGCGTTCATCGCCGAGCTGATGCCCAAGTTTCCGCTGTACTCGTGCTTTCTTTCCGAAGCGGCGCGGGCGGTCATCGGCCAGGTGCACACCGACACCGAGCCGGCCTTGAGCATGCTCAAAAGCGAAGGCTTCAGCTATCAGGGCTACGTCGACATCTTCGACGCGGGCCCGGCGGTGGAGTGCGAGACCGGCAAGATCCGCGCGGTGGCCGAAAGCCAGACGCTGGTGCTGGCCATCGGCACGCCAGGCGACGATGCCACGCCTTTTCTCATCCACAACCGCAAGCGCGAGGAGTGCCGCGTCACCGCTGCCCCGGCGCGGCTGGCCGCCGGTACCCTGGTGGTCGACCCGCTCACCGCCAAGCGCCTGCGCCTGAACGTCGGTGATCAAGTGCGCGCGGTGCCAATGTCGCCGCACGCTGCGCGGGAGGTCAAATAATGAACGGTCTGTACATCGATGGCACTTGGCTGGCTGGCCAGGGCGAAGCCTTGCAGTCGCTGAACCCGGTCTCCCAGGCCGTGGTCTGGCAGGGCCAGGGCGCCAGCGCCGCGCAGGTCGAACAGGCCGTGCAGGCGGCCCGTCAGGCGTTCCCGGGCTGGGCTTCGCGTTCGCTGGAGCAGCGCATCGCGGTGCTCGAAGCCTTCGCCGCCAACCTCAAGCAGCGCGCCGACGAACTGGCGCGCTGCATTGGCGAGGAAACCGGCAAGCCGCTGTGGGAAGCCGCCACCGAAGTCACCAGCATGGTCAACAAGGTTGCCATCTCGCTGCAGAGCTACCGCGAGCGCACGGGTGAGAAGAGCGGCCCGCTGGCCGAGGCTACCGCAGTGTTGCGACACAAGCCGCATGGCGTGGTGGCCGTATTCGGTCCGTACAATTTTCCGGGGCACCTGCCCAATGGGCATATCGTGCCGGCCTTGCTGGCAGGCAATTGCGTGCTGTTCAAACCCAGTGAACTGACGCCGAAAGTCGCCGAGCTGACCGTACAATGCTGGATGGCAGCCGGCCTCCCGGCCGGCGTACTCAACCTGCTGCAGGGCGCGCGCGAGACCGGCATGGCGCTGGCCGCCAATCCGGGTGTCGACGGTCTGTTCTTCACCGGATCGAGCCGCACCGGCAACCTGCTGCACCAGCAGTTCGGCGGTCGCCCGGACAAGATCCTGGCGCTGGAAATGGGCGGCAACAACCCGTTGATCGTCGAAGAAGTCGCCGACCTCGACGCGGCGGTGTACACCATCATCCAGTCGGCGTTCATTTCTGCCGGGCAGCGCTGCACCTGTGCGCGCCGCCTGCTGGTGCCCGAAGGGGCCTGGGGCGATCGCCTGTTGGAGCGTTTGGTCGCCGTGTCGGCCACCTTGGTGGTCGGCGCGTTCGACCAGCAGCCGCCACCCTTCATGGGTTCGGTGATCTCCCTGCACGCGGCCCAGGCGCTGCTGGACGCCCAGGCCCAGTTGCTGAGCGCCGGCGCGGTGGCCTTGCTGGCGATGACCCAGCCACAAGCGGGCGCGGCCTTGCTCACGGCCGGGATTCTCGACGTCACCGGTGTGGCTGAGCGGCCCGACGAAGAACTGTTCGGCCCGCTGCTGCAAGTGCTGCGCTACAGCGATTTCGCCGGCGCCATCGCCGAAGCCAACGCCACCCAGTACGGCCTGGCGGCCGGGCTGCTGTCCGATTCCGAGGCGCGTTACCGCGAGTTCTGGCTGCACAGCCGCGCCGGCATCGTCAACTGGAACAAGCAGCTGACCGGCGCCGCCAGCAGTGCGCCGTTCGGCGGCGTCGGCGCCTCGGGCAACCACCGCGCCAGTGCCTATTACGCGGCGGACTACTGCGCCTACCCGGTGGCTTCGCTGGAAGTGGCCCAGGTGGCCCTGCCAGCCAGCCTCAGCCCTGGCGTGACCCTGTGATTGCCCGACCTACAAGAACGACGGAGCCTGGCCGATGAAAGCCTATGAAGTGAATTTTGATGGTCTGGTTGGGCCGACCCACAACTACGGTGGCCTGTCCTACGGCAACGTCGCCTCGCAGAATAACAGCCAGCAGGGTTCCAACCCGCGCGAGGCGGCCCTGCAAGGCCTGGCCAAGATGAAGGCGCTGATGGAGCTGGGCTTCGTCCAGGGCGTGCTTGCCCCGCAGGAACGCCCGGATGTGCAGGCCCTGCGCAGCCTGGGCTTCAGTGGCACGGACGATCAGGTCATCTACCGCGCCGCCCAGGAGGCCATGCCATTGCTGGTGGCCAGTTGCTCGGCCTCGAGCATGTGGGTGGCCAACGCCGCCACGGTCAGCCCCAGCGCCGACACGGCCGATGGCCGCGTGCATTTCACCGCCGCCAACCTCAACTGCAAATTTCACCGCAGCATCGAACACCCCACCACCAGTCGAGTGCTGGCGGCCATGTTCGCCGATGCGCAACACTTCGCCCACCACGCTGCCTTGCCGGCGGTGGCGCAGTTCGGCGATGAAGGGGCGGCCAACCACACGCGTTTCTGCCGCGGCTACGGCGAGGCCGGGGTGGAGTTTTTCGTCTACGGTCGCAGCGCCTTCGACAACCGTTATCCGGCGCCGCAGAAATACCCGGCCCGGCAGACCCTCGAAGCCTCCCAGGCGGTTGCCCGGCTGCACGGCCTGAGCGCCGAGGGTGTGGTGTTCGCCCAGCAGAACCCGGCAGTGATCGACCAGGGGGTGTTCCACAACGACGTGATCGCCGTGGGCAATGGTGAAGTGTTGTTCCACCATGAAGACGCCTTCCTGGCCACCGATGCGCTGCTCGAAGAGCTGCGCCGCAAGCTGGCCGCCCGCGGTGGCCAGTTCCAGGCCATCTGCGTGCCCCGCGCGCAGGTTTCGGTAGAGGATGCGGTGCGCTCCTACCTGTTCAACAGCCAGTTGCTCAGCCGTGCCGACGGCTCGATGCTGCTGATCGTGCCGGAAGAATGCCGCGCCAACCCGCGGGTCTGGCAATACCTGCAAGGCCTCACCGCCCAGGGCGGGGCGGTGCGCGAAGTGAAGGTGTTCGACCTCAAGCAGAGCATGCAGAACGGCGGCGGCCCTGCCTGCCTGCGCCTGCGCGTGGCGCTCAACGAGCGGGAGCTGGCGGCGGTCAACCCCGGCGTGATCCTCACCCCGGCGCTGTATGACGAACTGACCGAGTGGGTCGACCAGCATTACCGTGACCGTCTGGTGGAAAGCGACCTGGCCGACCCGCAATTGCTCGACGAATGCCGAGCGGCCTTGGACGAGCTGACACAAATCCTTAAACTGGGCTCGGTTTACCCCTTCCAACTGTAATTTTGCCTAGAGAACACGATCATGTCCGACACCTTGCAGCTGATACTCGAAGACACCGATGGCACTCAGCTGGAAACCTCCTGCACCCGCGTGGCGGTGATGTGGCAAGGCAAGGAGCTGTGGATTCAGCACGATGGGCGTGGGCAATTGCTGATCGGCGTGGACGTCGAGGAAGGTGACGCCGAATACGCCAACCTGCTGCTGCGCCCGCTGGCCACCAACCTGGTCAGCCTGCAGCTGGAAATGGAACCGGCCGAAGCCGGCGACGACGAGGACGGTCACGTCCACGGTCCCGACTGCAACCACTAAGCCCCAAGGAAACCCGCCTATGCTCGCCCTCGGCAAATTGCTGGAACTGACCCTGGCCCGCCGCGAGCCGGCCCAGCAGATACAGTTGACGGTGGCGGGCGTACGCATGCGCTGGCTGGGCGAAGGCGCGCTGGAGGTCAGCCCGCCGGCGGCCCGTGACAATGGCCTGGACCTGCTGCTGTCGGCCGGCATCCACGGCAACGAGACCGCGCCCATCGAGCTGCTCGACGAGCTGATTCACGCCATTGCCCGTGGCGAACTGGTGCCAGCGGCCCGCGTGTTGTTCCTGCTCGGCAACCCCGAGGCCATTCGACGCGGCGAGCGCTATCTGCAGCAGGACGTCAACCGTCTGTTCAATGGTCGGCACCTGCAATCCAGCGGTTCGGAAGCCCTGCGCGCCGCCGAGCTGGAGCGCCTGGCGGCCAATTTTTTCCAGGCCACCGGGCGCACTCGGTTGCACTACGACCTGCACACGGCGATCCGCGGCTCGAAGATCGAGCAGTTCGCCCTGTACCCGTGGCAGGAGGGGCGCGCCCATTCCACCCGCGAGATGGCCCGCCTGGCGCGTGGCGGCATGGCGGCGATCCTGCTGCAGAATCGCTCGTCGATCACCTTCAGCGCCTACACCTACGAAACCCTCGGCGCCGAGGCCTTCACCCTCGAGCTGGGCAAGGCGCGGCCGTTCGGGCACAACCAACAGGTCGACGTCAGTCGGCTGAAAACTCTGCTCACGCAGTTGATCGACGGCAGCGATACCCAGGACGGCGGAGACCTGCAGGGTATGCAGGTGTTCAAGGTCTCGCGCGAGGTGATCAAGCGCACCGACGCTTTCACCTTGCACCTGCCGGCGGACATCGAGAACTTCAGCGAACTGGCGCCGGGCTACCTCCTGGCCGAAGACGCCGGCGGCAGCCGCTGGGTCGTCGAAGAGCAGGGCGCCCGGATCATCTTCCCCAACCCCAAAGTGGCTAACGGTTTGCGCGCTGGCATCCTGATCGTGCCGGCTGGGTAGCACCCGGCTTGAGGTTCAATAAGGCTGCCGGCCGCCCACGCGGCCTGGTCGCCCGCTTCGCCGGCTCCTACGCCACCTGTGGGGTCACCCGATTTGGCGTAGGAGCCGGCGCAGCTGGCGAGGGCATCGACTCGGTGGCCGGGGGTGGCCATATTGAGCATATCGCCATGTGCATCTTGCCCAAATCCCCCAAAACCTCCTCAGAGCCCCTGTAAAGCACGATCATTGATCGATTAATGGTAATGCCAGGCTTCGGGGGGATAGGTCCCTGAACGCGATTGTGCTAACATCCGGCGGTTTCCAGGGTCGCGTTCAGGCGTGGCCCCAACTGCGCAGATCCATGGCATAACTTGTTGATTTGTCGTAAGTCGCTGCCCGGCACAGGCCCTGCAGCGGCGAGCTCTGTTCGTCTCGTAAGGATGTGGCGGAGTTTCACCAGAAAAAGGAATCAGGCTTCTCATGGGCGAACTGGCCAAAGAAATCCTACCGGTCAATATCGAAGACGAGCTGAAACAGTCCTACCTCGACTACGCGATGAGCGTGATCGTCGGTCGCGCACTGCCCGATGCGCGTGATGGCTTGAAGCCCGTGCATCGCCGCGTCCTGTTCGCAATGAGCGAACTGGGGAACGATTGGAACAAACCCTACAAGAAATCGGCCCGTGTGGTCGGTGACGTGATCGGTAAGTATCACCCGCACGGTGACACCGCCGTCTACGACACCATCGTACGCATGGCGCAGCCTTTCTCGCTGCGCTACCTGCTGGTGGACGGCCAGGGCAACTTCGGTTCGGTGGACGGCGACAACGCCGCAGCCATGCGGTACACCGAAGTGCGCATGACCAAGCTGGCCCACGAGTTGCTGGCCGACCTGCACAAAGAGACGGTCGACTGGGTGCCCAACTACGACGGCACCGAGCTGATCCCGGCGGTCATGCCGACCCGTATCCCCAACCTGCTGGTCAACGGTTCCAGCGGTATCGCCGTGGGCATGGCCACCAACATTCCGCCGCACAACCTCGGTGAAGTGCTCGATGGCTGCCTGGCAGTGATCGACAACCCGGACGTGACCATCGATGAGCTGATGCAGTTCATCCCTGGCCCGGACTTCCCAACGGCCGCCATCATCAACGGCCGCGCGGGCATCATCGAGGCCTACCGCACCGGTCGCGGGCGCATCTACATGCGCGCGCGCTCCCACGTCGAGGACATCGACAAGGTCGGTGGCCGCCAGCAGATCGTGGTCACCGAGCTGCCGTACCAGCTGAACAAGGCGCGGCTGATCGAGAAGATCGCCGAGCTGGTCAAGGAGAAGAAGCTCGAAGGCATCTCGGAGCTTCGCGACGAGTCCGACAAGGACGGCATGCGCATTGTCATCGAGCTGCGCCGTGGCGAAGTGCCGGAGGTGATCCTCAACAACCTCTACGCCCAGACCCAGCTGCAGGCGGTGTTCGGCATCAACATCGTCGCCCTGATCGACGGCCGCCCGCGCATCCTCAACCTCAAGGACCTGCTCGAAGCGTTCGTCCGTCACCGCCGCGAAGTGGTGACCCGGCGCACCGTCTTCGAACTGCGCAAGGCCCGCGAGCGTGGGCACATCCTTGAAGGCCAGGCCGTTGCGCTGTCCAACATCGACCCGGTCATCGCCCTCATCAAGGCCTCGCCGACGCCGTCCGAGGCCAAGGAAGCGCTGATCAGCACGCCGTGGGAATCCAGCGCCGTTACCGCCATGGTCGAGCGCGCCGGCGCCGAGTCTTCGCGCCCGGAAAACCTCGACCCGCAATACGGCCTGCGCGACGGCAAGTATTTCCTGTCGCCGGAACAGGCCCAGGCCATCCTCGACCTGCGTCTGCACCGCCTGACCGGCCTGGAGCACGAAAAGCTGCTGGCCGAGTACCAGGAGATCCTCAACCAGATCGCCGAGCTGATCCGCATCCTCAACAGCGCCGAGCGCCTGATGGAAGTGATCCGCGAGGAACTGGAACTGATCCGCGCCGAATACGGCGATGTGCGCCGCACCGAGATTCTCGATGCGCGCCTGGACCTGACCCTGGGTGACATGATTCCTGAAGAAGACCGCGTGGTGACCATTTCCCACACCGGTTACGCCAAGACCCAACCGCTGGCCGCCTACCAGGCGCAGCGTCGCGGCGGCAAGGGCAAGTCGGCCTCGGGCGTCAAGGACGAGGACTACATCTCGCACCTGCTGGTCGCCAACAGCCACACCACGCTGCTGCTGTTCTCCAGCAAAGGCAAGGTGTACTGGCTCAAGACCTATGAAATCCCGGAAGCCTCGCGGGCTGCCCGCGGTCGTCCGCTGGTCAACCTGCTGCCATTGGACGATGGCGAGTTCATCACCACCATGCTGCCGGTCGAGGATTACACCGAAGGGCACTTCATCTTCATGGCCACCGCCCAGGGCACCGTGAAGAAGACCCCGCTGGAGTCCTTCAGCCGTCAGCGCAGCGTCGGCTTGATCGCGCTGGAGCTGGACGAAGGCGACATCCTCATCTCGGCCGCCATCACCGATGGCGAGCGCGAAGTGATGCTGTTCTCCGACGGCGGCAAGGTTACCCGCTTCAAGGAATCCGACGTCCGCGCCATGGGCCGTACCGCCCGCGGCGTGCGCGGCATGCGCCTGCCGGAAGGGCAGAAGTTGATTTCCATGATCATCCCGGAAGAAGGCAGCCAGATCCTCACCGCTTCGGCGCGTGGCTACGGCAAGCGCACCGCCATCGCCGAATTCCCCGAGTACAAGCGCGGCGGGCAGGGCGTGATCGCCATGGTCAGCAACGAGCGTAACGGCCGCCTGGTCGGCGCCGTGCAGGTACTTGACGGCGAGGAGATTATGCTGATCTCCGACCAGGGCACGCTGGTGCGTACCCGTGTCGGCGAAGTGTCGAGCCTGGGCCGCAACACCCAGGGCGTGACGCTGATCAAACTGGCCAGCGACGAGACCCTGGTCGGTCTTGAGCGCGTGCAGGAACCATCGGAAGTCGAGGGCGATGAACTGCTCGAAGGCGAGGAAGGCTTCGAAGCGCCGCTGGCAGACGACGCTGATGAGGCGGCGGCCGACGAAGAGGCGCCGCAGGAGTAAATTTTTCAGTGGGACCTGCGGCGGCAGGTTCCCGAGCGAGCTCGGTCCTGCGGGTCATCTGAATCCTGCAGGACCAGGCTTGCTCGGGAACCTGCCGCCGCCCATCCTACCGGTCAAAGCATTCAAGCAGAGCGAGAGTTGATGTGAGCAATCGAGCCTTTAACTTCTGCGCCGGCCCTGCCGCGCTTCCCGAAGCCGTTTTGCAGCGCGCCCAGGCCGAGCTGCTGGACTGGCATGGCAAAGGCCTTTCCATCATGGAAATGAGCCATCGCAGCGACGACTACGTCGCCGTGGCCGAGAAGGCCGAGCAGGACTTGCGCGATCTGCTGTCCATCCCGTCCAATTACAAGGTGCTGTTCCTGCAGGGCGGCGCGAGCCAGCAGTTTGCCGAGATCCCGCTCAACCTGCTGCCCGAGAACGGCACCGCCGACTACATCGAGACCGGCATCTGGTCGAAGAAGGCCATCGACGAGGCGCGCCGCTACGGCAACGTCAACATTGCCGCCAGCGCCAAGCCGCTCGACTACCTCGACATCCCGGCACAGAGCGAGTGGAGCCTGACCCCAGGCGCCGCCTATGTGCACTACGCCTCCAACGAAACCATCGGCGGCCTGGAGTTCGACTGGATTCCACAAACCGACGCACCGCTGGTGGTGGACATGTCCTCGGACATCCTCTCGCGCCCGTGCGATGTGTCGAAGTTCGGCATGATCTACGCTGGCGCGCAGAAGAACATCGGCCCCAGCGGCCTGGTGGTGGTGATCATCCGCGAAGACCTGCTGGGCCGTGCGCGCGCGAGTTGCCCGACCATGCTCAACTACAAGGTCGCCGCCGACAACGGCTCGATGTACAACACCCCGGCCACCTATTCCTGGTACCTCTCGGGGTTGGTCTTCGAGTGGCTCAAGGAGCAGGGCGGCGTCGCGGCCATGGAGCAACGGAACCGAGCCAAGAAGGACCGCCTGTACAGTTTCATCGACGCCAGCGCGTTCTACAGCAACCCGATCAAGCCGAGTGCCCGCTCGTGGATGAACGTGCCGTTCCGCCTGGCCGACGAACGCCTGGACAAGGCCTTCCTTGCCGGCGCCGACGCGCGCGGCCTGCTCAACCTCAAGGGCCATCGCTCGGTGGGCGGTATGCGCGCCTCCATCTATAACGCTCTGGGCCAGGACGCGATCGAAGCGTTGGTGAGCTACATGGCGGAGTTCGAAAAGGAAAACGGCTGATGTCCGAACACGAGCTCAAGGCACTGCGGGTGCGCATCGACGCACTCGACGAGAAGATCCTCGAACTGATTAGCGACCGCGCGCGCTGTGCCGAAGAAGTGGCGCGGGTGAAGATGGCCGCTCTGGCTGAAGGCGAGGTGCCGGTGTTCTACCGGCCCGAGCGTGAAGCCCAAGTGCTCAAGCGGGTGATGGAGCGCAACAAGGGGCCGCTGAGCAACGAAGAGATGGCGCGCTTGTTCCGCGAAGTCATGTCCTCGTGCCTGGCCCTGGAAAACCCTCTGCATGTGGCCTACCTGGGCCCTGAGGGGACCTTCACCCAGGCGGCCTCGATGAAGCATTTCGGCCATGCGGTGATCACCAAGCCGATGGCCGCCATCGACGAAGTGTTCCGCGAAGTGGTGGCCGGCGCGGTCAATTTCGGCGTTGTGCCGGTGGAGAACTCGACCGAGGGTGCGGTCAACCACACCCTCGACAGTTTCCTTGAGCACGACATGGTGATCTGCGGTGAAGTCGAGCTGCGCATCCACCACCATCTGCTGATCGGCGAAAACACCAAGACCGACAGCATCAGCCGCATCTACTCCCACGCCCAGTCGCTGGCGCAGTGCCGCAAGTGGCTGGACGCGCACTACCCGAACGTCGAGCGCATTGCCGTATCGAGCAACGCCGAGGCGGCCAAGCGGGTCAAGGGCGAATGGAACTCGGCGGCGATCGCCGGCGACATGGCGGCCAGCCTCTATGACCTGACCCGCCTGGCGGAAAAGATCGAAGACCGCCCGGACAACTCCACGCGTTTCCTCATCATCGGCAACCAGGAAGTGCCGCCGACTGGCGACGACAAGACCTCAATCATCGTCTCCATGAGCAACCGCCCAGGCGCCCTGCATGAACTGCTGGTGCCTTTCCACGAAAACGGCATCGACCTGACCCGGATCGAGACCCGTCCGTCGCGCAGCGGCAAGTGGACCTATGTGTTCTTCATCGACTTCGTCGGCCACCATCGCGATCCGCTGATCAAGGCCGTGCTCGAGAAGATCAGTCAAGAAGCCGTGGCACTCAAGGTGCTGGGTTCGTACCCGAAAGCGGTCCTATAAAGGTTTTGAATCACATGAGCGATTTCCTCGCCCTGGCCCAGACGGGCGTGCAGCAACTCTCGCCCTACGTTCCCGGCAAACCGGTGGACGAACTGGCCCGCGAACTGAAGCTCGACCCGGCGTCGATCATCAAGCTGGCCAGCAACGAAAACCCGCTGGGCCCAGGCGCCAAGGCGCTGGCCGCGATTCGCGAGGCGCTCGACGAGCTGACCCGTTACCCCGACGGCAACGGTTTCGACCTCAAGGCTGCGCTGGCCAACCGCTACGGCGTGCAGGCCAACCAGATCACCCTGGGCAACGGCTCCAATGACATCCTCGAACTGGTCACCCGTGCCTACCTGGCGCCCGGCCTGAACGCGGTGTTCAGCGAGCATGCCTTCGCCGTCTATCCGATCGTCACCCAGGCCGTCGGCGCCGGCGCCCGAGTGGTGCCGGCCAAGGACTATGGTCACGATCTGCCGGCGATGCTCGCGGCCATCGACGACAAGACCCGCATCGTCTTCGTCGCCAACCCGAACAACCCCACCGGCACCTGGTTCGGCCCCCAGGCGCTGGCTGATTTCCTCGATGCCGTGCCCGAGCACGTGCTGGTGGTGCTGGACGAGGCCTACATCGAATACGCCCAGGGCGGCGACCTGCCCGATGGCCTGGAGTTTCTTGCGGAGCACAGCAACCTCCTGGTTTCGCGCACCTTCTCCAAGGCTTACGGCCTGGCGGCGCTGCGTGTCGGCTATGCGATTTCCTCGCCGGTGATCGCCGACGTGCTCAATCGCGTGCGCCAGCCGTTCAACGTCAACAGCCTGGCCCTGGCCGCCGCCGGCGCCGCCCTGGGCGACAGCGAATACCTGGCACAGAGCCGCGAACTGAACGCCGCCGGGATGCAGCAGCTGGAGGAGGGCTTTCGCGCCCTCGGCCTGAGCTGGGTGCCGTCGCGCGGCAACTTCATTGCCGTGGACGTCGGTACGGCGGGGCTGCCGGTGTACAACGCCCTGCTCGCAGAAGGCGTGATCGTGCGCCCGGTGACCAACTACGGCATGCCTAATCACCTGCGGGTGACGATCGGCCTGGCCGAAGAAAACAGCCGTTTCCTGCAAGCGCTGGGCAAGGTGCTGGCTCGTGGTTGATGTCATGCAACGGCAACCCGGCGCGCCCATCATCGGCCGCCTGGTGGTCATCGGCCTCGGCCTGATCGGTGGCTCCTTTGCCAAAGGTGTGCGTGAAAGCGGCCTGTGCCGCGAGGTCGTGGGCGTTGATCGGCACGCGCCATCGCGCGCGCGCGCGGTCGAGCTGGGTGTGGTCGACCGCTGCGAGGAAGATCTGGCCAAGGCCTGCGAAGGTGCCGACGTGATCCAGTTGGCGGTGCCGATCCTCGGCATGGAAAAGCTTCTGGCCGCGCTGGCCGAGTTGGACCTGGGCCAGGCGGTGCTGACCGATGTCGGCAGCGCCAAGGGCAATATCGTGCGAGTGGCCCGCGAGGCATTCGGCGCCAAGCTGCCGCGTTTCGTCCCGGGCCATCCGATCGCCGGCTCCGAGCAGAGCGGCGTCGAGGCCTCGAACGCGCGGTTGTTCCGTCGCCACAAGGTGATCCTCACGCCCCTGGCCGAGACCGACCCGCGGGCGCTGGAAGTGGTCGATACGCTGTGGCGGGCGCTGGGTGCGGACGTCGAGCACATGCCGGTCGAACGCCATGACGAGGTGCTGGCGGCGACCAGTCATCTGCCACATTTGCTTGCATTCGGCCTGGTTGATTCACTGGCCAAGCGCAACGAGAACCTCGAGATCTTTCGTTACGCTGCGGGCGGCTTTCGCGACTTCACGCGCATCGCCGGCAGTGACCCGCTGATGTGGCACGACATCTTCCTGGCCAACCGCGAGGCCGTGCTGCACGCGCTCGACGCGTTTCGCACCGATCTGGACGACCTGCGCCAGGCCGTGGATGCGGGCGACGGCGAGCAGTTGCTAGGCGTATTCACCCGCGCGCGCAGGGCGCGCGAGCATTTCGGCAGATTGCTGCACTCGCCCCATCCGTCTCAAGAAAATGCGCTTCAAGCCAAAGAGGGTAAATCGTGAACTTTCAGGCCCCAGTAATCACCATCGACGGGCCAAGCGGTTCAGGTAAAGGCACCGTGGCGGGCATTCTCGCCAAGCGCCTGGGCTGGAACCTGCTGGACTCGGGCGCCCTGTACCGCCTGCTGGCGTTCGCCGCCGGCAATCACGGCGTGGCCTTGAGCAACGAGGCCTCGCTGCACCTGCTGGCCGCTCATCTGGACGTGCAGTTCATCGCCGCCACCGCCGAGCAGCCGCAGCACATCATCCTTGAAGGCGAGGAGGTGACCCAGGCCATTCGCAACGAGACGGTAGGGGCGGGCGCCTCGGTGGTCGCCGCCTTGCCGGCAGTGCGCGAAGCCCTGCTGCAGCGCCAGCGCGCGTTCCAGGAAGCGCCGGGCCTGGTGGCCGATGGCCGCGACATGGGCACCGTGGTGTTCCCTGACGCACCGCTGAAGATATTTCTGACCGCCAGCGCCGAGGAACGGGCGCGCCGCCGTTACTTGCAGTTGAAGCAGCGCGGCGATGATGTTAGTCTGTCGAGTCTGCTAGATGAGATACGTGCACGCGATGAGCGTGACACCCAGCGCGCAGTGGCCCCGCTCAAGCCGGCGGCCGATGCGATACAGCTGGATTCCACCGAACTCTCCATCGAGCAGGTGCTGGAACGCATCATGAGCGAATTCGCGCTTCGCGATATCGCCGGGTGACCAAGAAGCGTACGGGCCCCCAGTCCTTGTCCCGTAGGCTTTCTTTTACTTGAACGAAACCCACGTTGTCTGGAGCGTGGCTGATGGGCGTCTACTTCGCCCAAATCTACAGGAATTAAAATGAGCGAAAGCTTTGCAGAACTCTTTGAAGAAAGCCTAAAAACCCTGAACCTTCAGGCTGGCGCTATCATCACGGCAATCATCGTTGATATCGATTACCAGGCTGGTTGGGTTACCGTTCACGCTGGTTTGAAGTCCGAAGGCCTCATCCCGCTGGAACAGTTCCACAACGACGCTGGCGATCTGACCATCAAGGTCGGTGACGAAGTGCACGTTGCGCTGGACGCGGTTGAAGACGGCTTTGGCGAAACCAAGCTGTCCCGTGAAAAAGCCAAGCGTGCCGAATGCTGGATTGTTCTGGAAGCGGCTTTCGCTGCAGAGGAAGTGGTCAAGGGCGTTATCAACGGTAAGGTTAAGGGCGGCTTCACTGTCGACGTTAACGGCATCCGTGCGTTCCTGCCTGGTTCCCTGGTCGATGTCCGCCCTGTGCGCGACACCACCCACCTGGAAGGCAAAGAGCTCGAGTTCAAGGTCATCAAGCTGGACCAGAAGCGCAACAACGTTGTCGTTTCCCGTCGCAGTGTCCTCGAAGCCGAGAACTCGGCCGAGCGCGAAGCTCTGCTGGAATCCCTGCAGGAAGGCCAGCAGGTCAAGGGTATCGTCAAGAACCTCACCGACTACGGCGCATTCGTCGACCTGGGTGGCGTGGACGGCCTGCTGCACATCACCGACATGGCCTGGAAGCGTATCAAGCACCCATCGGAAGTCGTCAACGTTGGCGACGAGATCGATGTCAAGGTTCTGAAGTACGATCGCGAGCGCAACCGTGTTTCCCTGGGCTTCAAGCAGCTGGGCGAAGATCCATGGGTCGCTATCAAGGCTCGTTACCCAGAGCACACCCGCGTCATGGCGCGCGTCACCAACCTGACCGACTACGGCTGCTTCGCTGAGCTGGAAGAAGGCGTTGAAGGCCTGGTGCACGTTTCCGAAATGGACTGGACCAACAAGAACATCCACCCTTCGAAAGTCGTACAAGTCGGCGACGAAGTGGAAGTCATGGTTCTGGACATCGACGAAGAGCGTCGTCGTATCTCCCTGGGCATCAAGCAGTGCAAGTCGAACCCGTGGGAAGATTTCTCCGGTCAGTTCAACAAGGGCGACAAGATCTCCGGCACCATCAAGTCGATCACCGATTTCGGTATCTTCATTGGTCTGGACGGCGGCATCGACGGTCTGGTTCACCTGTCCGACATCTCCTGGAACGAAGTGGGCGAAGAAGCCGTACGTCGTTACAAGAAGGGCGACGAACTGGATACCGTTATCCTGTCCGTAGATCCAGAGCGCGAGCGCATCTCCCTGGGTATCAAGCAGCTGGAAGCAGACCCACAGTCTGACTACGTTGCTGTCAACGACAAAGGCGCTATCGTCAAAGGTACCGTCAAGGAAGTTGATGCCAAGGGCGCTATCGTGATCCTGGCCGACGGCGTTGAAGCCACTCTGAAAGCTTCCGAAATCAGCCGTGACCGCGTTGAAGACGCGCGCAACGTTCTGAAGGAAGGCGAAGAGATCGAAGCCAAGATCATCAGCGTTGACCGCAAGTCCCGCGTCATCCAACTGTCGATCAAATCGAAAGACGTTGAAGACGAGAAAGAAGCTATCCAGAGCCTGCGCGACAAGCCAGCCACTTCGGATATCGCTGCTGGTCCAACCACTCTGGGCGACCTGCTGCGTGCTCAGATGGAAAAGCAGAACTAAGTTCTGTCAGACCATAGAAAAAGGGCGCCTTCGGGCGCCCTTTTTTGTGGGCGCGATTTGCCAGGCGGCGCCTCTCATTCTGGTACTTTCTGGACGATATTTCATGTCCATCTTGATACGCCTCGATACAATACTGCGCAGAATAACAAGGTCGGTCGGCGAGCTCGACCGCACACATGACGTAAGGGTTGTATCAAGGACACCATGGTTTTCAGAAAGGATATCGGCTTTCTCAGAGCGGTTGCCGTTGCCGCAGTCGTGCTCTATCACTTCAACGTGCCGGGCTTCTCCGGTGGCTTTACCGGTGTCGACGTATTCTTCGTCATCTCCGGTTTCCTGATGACCGGCCTGGTCGTGGAGCAGCTCTACCGCCAGCAGTTCTCCCTGGCGAGCTTCTACGCCGCCCGAGCGCGGCGGATCATTCCAGCGTTGCTGGTGCTGGGCGTCGGCCTGGCGATATTCGGCTATCTCTACCTGCCCCTCGCGGACTACCGCGAATACCTGCGCACCCTCAGAAGTGCGTTGCTGTTCTCTTCCAACCTGACCTTTGCCGACACTGCCGGCTATTTTGCCGCGCCGCTGAAGGAAAACTGGCTGTTGCACACCTGGTCACTCTCGGTGGAGTGGCAGTTCTATCTGCTGTACCCGCTGCTGTTGCGGGTTGTGCATCTGTGGTTGGGGCGCGCTGCGATCAAGCCGGGCTTGCTCGTGCTGCTGATTGCATCATTGGTAGCCTCGTTGGTAGTGACCCCCCGGGATCCTGTTTCGGCGTTCTACCTGTTGCCGACCCGAGCTTGGGAAATGCTCGTCGGCGGCTGGGTGTATCTCACACCCCTGACACTGGGCAAGGCGGCTCGTGGTGTGCTGCAGGTGACTGGCCTGCTGCTGATAGGCATCGCCGTCGCCGGCCTGGATGCCTCCGACCCCTGGCCCGGCTATCTGGCCATCGTGCCGGTGACCGGCGCCGCACTCGTGATTGCGGCCGGCACCGGTGGTCGCCTGGTGGAGAATCGAGCTGCACAGTACTTGGGCCGAATCTCCTACTCCACCTATCTATGGCACTGGCCGGTGGTGGTGCTGTTGTACAGCTGCGGATTGCTGCAGCTGCCTGGCTACGTCATCGGCGGCATGATCGCGGCGCTGGCGCTGGGTGCGCTGTCGTACCATTGGGTCGAGTCGCGGACGCCTCGGCCGGCCAAGGAGTCGGCCACGCTGCTGGGCTACGCGGTGGTCACGGGATTGATGATAGGTCTGAGCGCTACGCTGGCCTCCCTGGTCAAGGAGTACCCGCAGCTGCGCTTCGCTTCCACGGCGCCGGTGCCTCCGCGGTACGCCAGCGAACTGTCTACCCGCCAGTGCACCGACAACCCTTATGGAGCTTTCGAGTGCCAGCTGGGCCAGGGGGCGGTGTCGGTGATCATGCTGGGTGACAGCCACGCAGCTGCGGTGGCTGCGGCGGTTCAGCTCGAGAACCCTGCCGCCTCCCTGTCCTGGTCAAAAGGCGGTTGCCCGACCCTCGGCCAATTCGAGGCCCGGGACAAGCACGAGGAGCTGCAGTGCAAGCAGTTCAATGAAGACAAGTTCAACCGGCTCAGGCATGAATACGCCGGTGTGCCGGTGGTGTTGCTCAGCCGCGCCGCCTTGTATACCGACGCCGATCGCTCCAATGACCATTACGTCATCTCCGCCGGCGGCGTCAGCCAGCAGGCCAGCAAAGGTGCAAGCTACCGCGATGAATACACTCGCACCGTCTGCGACATCGCTGTTCACCATCCGGTGTACCTCGTCAAACCGGTCCCGGACATGCCCTTCAACGTCTACAAAGGGCTGTACCTGCAGCGCGCCATCTTTGGTCGGGCGAACGATATCACTGCGCCGCTTGGCGACTACTACCGACGCAATCAGGCGGTGCTGACGGCTATCGATCAGGCGGCCAGGACCTGTCATGCCCAGGTGATCGATCCGCTGCCAGCATTGTGTGCGGCAGGGCGTTGTGCCGGCTCGCGCAATGGCGTGCCGCTTTATGCCGATGACAATCATCTGGTCGACGCCGGCAACCTGATTCTTGCACCGGTGTTTGCCCCGCTGTTCCAGAACAAAGGGTTGGCGCAAGCGCAATAGGTCTGGAGAAACGTTCTGAAAACATATTGCGCCTTGTTGTCCTCGCAAAGCGCAAGCATCATCAGGCTTTACGCCACGGGTTTTTCGAGTTTGCTTGACCGTTCAAGCAGGAAAAAGCCTTTAAGGATTTGTTTCGGATGATTTCCAAGTACTTCCCGTTGCTTATGGTTCTCGGCACGCTGGCGGCATGCACCACGCCGGTGACCGTTCACAAGATCCGCGGCCAGGAGAGCGTCAAGATCAGCTGCTCCGGAATGGGCTCCTCGTGGGAAAAGTGCACGAGGAAAGCGGAAAAAGTCTGCAGGCCCAATGGTTATCGCGTCCTTGGCAAAAGCTCCGACTATGCCGACGATCCCGGCGACGGGTTCATGGGCTGGACCCCTGGCATGTACAGCCGTACGCTGATCGTGCACTGCAACCCGGCCTCCGGGGACAACCCATCTTGAAGCACGGCTGCCATGAGCAAGGGTTTCGTGCAGTAAATTCGTGCAAATCCGCCGTGCTAACCTACCGGACACAAACAAGTCAATACTCGGGCTGTTCAAATCCGTCAAGTCATGCTAAAACCTTTGAAGCGCTTTCCTAGCTGCTTGATAAAGAAGGGAAAAATATGACGAAGTCGGATCTGATCGAACGTATTGTCACCCATCAAGGTCTACTCTCATCCAAGGATGTCGAGTTGGCTATCAAGACAATGCTTGAGCAAATGTCCCAATGCCTCGCCACCGGTGATCGTATCGAAATCCGCGGCTTCGGCAGCTTTTCCTTGCACTACCGTTCTCCACGGGTCGGCCGCAATCCCAAGACAGGGCAGTCGGTCAGCCTGGACGGTAAATTCGTTCCTCACTTCAAGCCGGGCAAAGAGCTGCGTGACCGGGTGAACGAGGATGAAAAGCATGCTTGAGGGCGCATAAGGAGTCATCAGTTGGGCAAGCTAAGAAAGCTGATCCTGATCATCGCGTTGCTGATCGTCGGCATCGCATGTCTGGTGTTCGTACTGCAGAATCAGCAGTCCGTCGTATTGAATTTCTTTACCTGGTCATCCCCGGATGTACCTGTTTCGGTGTTTATCCTCTGCGGTATCCTTCTGGGCATGCTGATCGGGCCGCTGTTGTTCGGTATCCGTCGTCGCTTGCGCCTGCGGCGCAAGACCCGGGTGGTCAAGGCTCAGAGCACCGTCGTGCCCTCTTAGGCTGAACGTGCCGGCAACTGCCTGGTAAAAGGAACCTGCCATGGTGGCGCCAGAAGATTCACTGCCTGCAGTCGACGCTGTGCTACGTGCGCGGATGAAAGCGCAACGCCCGGTCGTCATCTGGCTCACGGGCCTGAGTGGGGCCGGCAAGTCGACAATCGCCACCGCCCTGGAACGCTACCTGTGCAGCCAGGGCCAGCACACCTATCTGCTCGATGGCGACAACGTTCGCCTGGGGTTGTGCGAGGATCTGGGTTTCAGCGACGCCGACCGCGAAGAGAATATCCGCCGCGTCGCCGAGGTCGCACGCCTGTTCGTCGATGCCGGGCTGATCGTCATTACGGCCTTCATTTCCCCATTCGCCCGAGACCGGGCGCTGGCTCGCGCCGTCGTCGGGCCCGAGCAGTTCATCGAAGTGTTCGTCGACACGCCACTGGCCGAATGTGAGCGGCGCGACCCCAAGGGGCTTTACAGCAGGGCGCGTCGCGGTCTGGTCACGCAATTCACCGGCATCGATTCACCCTACGAGGCGCCTCTTTGTGCCGACATCCGGGTGCAAACGCTTGGCAGTGCCGTGCAAGACATCGTTCGCCAGATCAGCGAGTACCTGAACAGACGCAATCGCGGCTGAAAGACGCAACGTTTCTCTTTTCCGGGCCTACGGCCTGGGTCAGAATGCGCGTTGCAAGGAAATATCAACCGCTGCAGCAACAAAGCGGTAGCAGCCCTGTCAATTGACGTTGCATAAACTATACGTCCCGACAATTCAGCGAGTGAGCGCCATGTACCCACCTATCCAGACCCGTTGCTTCAAGGCTTATGACATCCGTGGCCAGGTACCTGCTGATCTAAACGACGACATCGCCTATCGTATCGGCCGTGCGCTGGTTTCCGAACTGCACGGCAAGGCTTATGTAGTAGGTCGCGACATGCGCCTGGAAAGCCCGGGCCTGGCCGCCGCACTGATCAAGGGCCTCACCGAAGCTGGCGCCGATGTGCTCGACCTCGGCCTGTGCGGCACCGAAGAAGTCTATTTCGCCACCAGCCACCTCAAGGCCGACGGCGGCATCATGATCACTGCCAGCCACAACCCCAAGGGTTATAACGGCATGAAGCTGGTGCGCGAATTGTCCAAGCCCATCAGCGGCGACACCGGCCTCGGGGCCGTGCGCCTGCGGGTGGAGGAGGGGCGCTTCGACGAGAAGGCCGCCACCCCTGGCCAGATTCGCGAGGCCTATGACAAGTCCGCCTACATCGACCACCTGCTGACCTACATCGACGTCAAGTCCCTCAAGCCGCTCAAAGTGCTGGCCGACCCAGGCAACGGCGCAGTTGGCCCGACCTTGAAACTGCTCGCGGAAAAACTGCCGCTAGAGCTGGTCATCATCAACGGCGAGCCTGACGGCAACTTCCCCAACGGCGTGCCCAACCCGCTGTTGCCGGAGAACCGCGAGCTGACCCGCAGTGCCCTGCTCGAACACCAATGCGACCTGGGCCTGGCCTGGGACGGCGACTTTGACCGCTGCTTCTTCTTCGACGAAAAGGGCCGTTTCATCGAGGGCTACTACCTGGTTGGCCTGCTGGCCGAAATGCTGCTGATCAAGCACCCCGGCAGCAAGATCATCCACGACCCACGCCTGACCTGGAACACCATCGAGCAGGTCGAGGCAGCCGGCGGCGTGGCCATCCAGAGCAAGACCGGGCATGCCTTCATCAAGGAGCGCATGCGCCTTGAAGACGCCGTGTATGGCGGCGAAATGAGCGCGCACCACTACTTCCGCGACTTCGCCTACTGCGACAGCGGCAACATCCCATGGCTGCTCGTGGCCGAGCTGATGAGCGTCAGTGGCAAGTCACTGGCGCAGCTGGTGGATGAGCGCATCGAGAAGTTTCCTTGCAGCGGCGAGATCAACTACGAGGTTGATGATGTAAAGGGCAAGATTGAAAAAATCATGGCCTTTTATGCGCCGCAAAACCCACTTGTGGATCGGACCGATGGGATCAGTGTCGAGTTTGCTGAATGGCGTTTCAGCTTGCGCGGGTCGAACACCGAGCCATTACTGCGGTTGAACGTAGAGAGCCGCGGGAGCGAGAAGCTGGTGGATGAGAAGGTGGGGGAGATCGAGGGGTTGATTGAGGCTTAACTCTCGGGGTTGGCAACCGTGTGTGGCGCGGCAGGCTCACACGGTTGTGCCGTACTTCGGTTAATCAACTTTAAGGTATTGTCTACCTCAAAAAACGCCGCCGGAACAGTCGAGCGGATTGGTAACCCTAAAGTAAAATGCTTTGAGTCATAAACCTAAGGAAACATGGATGAGTGCGAATACCTAGCACCATGCCTGGACGTTCCAGGTCGATTTGCTCGAGGAAGAGCAGTGTGACGGGGCCGATTTTGGTTGTTTGGAAAATTGTTGTTTGCGTCGCAATCACGGCACTCTACGCTATGGTCAGAGCATCTCGATACGAGTCCAGGGCTTGGGTGGTTCCGCCGTGTGAAAGTGATATCATCGACATCAACTTTGGTCACAGTAAGCAGTTGTCACTTGCACTCGCAGGCGCGCTTTGCCGACATCCATGCCGCCGAGGTCAGTCGTCTGCAGGGCGTGCGCCGGCAAGAAAACAGCGCGCTGCACGCTAAAGTCAGTCGTCTGGCGGATATTTTTGACAGCATCCCTCATTATTTGATGACGGAAACCAGCTGGGTGCGCGATGCGGCAAAAATGGAATGCCTGGCCGACGCGGGGCGATAGCCTGCCGATTGTCACGGCCCAGCCTCAGGGCCATGGCCGAACACTCCGCCAACGATGTCAGACCGGCAATGCGCCGAGCCAAGGACAGGTGAATGCATGGCTCTACGAGATCGCTATGGGAAAACGGCGCAGGCTATGAGGAATCATCGATCACGGCGCTAGACTCGATCGCGCCGCGGCCACGCGCCTGGCGTGGTCATTCCTCGCTGTGGATCTGGGCGCTGATACCGGTAGGGGTACTGCGGCTGAACTGGACCTCGGTGCTGGGGCATTTTTCAAACTGGCGCCGATCGCAGGGGGTGTCCCTGTACCAGCCATACACCCGGTCGAAGCGTCGGCTACGGCACCGTGCAAGCGTTGTCGGCAGCGATTGCCATTTCTGCTGTGCCCGGGGCGCGAGCAGTCTCGGCAACTCGCTGATTGCCTGGGCGGCCATACCGTGGTAGATCAAGCGAGACTGGGCTGCCGCCTGGCGCATCGTCATCACGAATTATTCTGACAACTATGGCCCTTATCATTTTCCTGAAAAGCCGATTACACTAGCGGTTTTTAGTCTCGCAGAGGCGTAAGACGTGGCTCCTTTACGCCAAGGGCGGACCGGATCCATCAGTGGTCATTTGTGAGGGACCGGGCGCGCACATTATTCAAGGTAGTGAAGCTAGAGCAGGTCCTCGAAGGCTATAGTATTGACGACCATAACGAAAAGCAGAATCTCAATGTCGCTGAAACCATTTGCGCCACCCCGGATGAGCTCATACCAGATCTGCATTCGCGCGTCAGCGGCACTGCCTGAGGTTCTGTGTTGCTGAGCACTTTTGTAAAACACCGGCCTAGACATGATCTGTGCTATGAAATCGATGCTAGCAAAATTTAAGCGCGAACTGGGATGGCTTCAGGAAGAGCTCTGGGTCCGAGCATGCTCAAGACCATGCTTAGGTATCTAGCCAGTCAGGTTTGATGTCGTCACGCTCAGGACGGAAGCCATAACCGCGAGCGACTGGAATCTCACTCTAAAAAAATACAAGGCATATCATGAAGGGCATTGTTCCCGCCGGAGGTTCCGGTACATGGCTCCATCCGATTACAATAGGTGTTTCTAAGCAACTGCAGCCCGTGTACTACAAGTCGATGATCCACTACCAGCGGTCCGCGCTGATGCTTGCACAGATCCGGGACGTCCTGCTTATCCCCGATGACATCGCCGCCTACCAGCGTTTGCTCGGCGATGGTAGTGACTTGTGCATTTCGATCACCTATGCCGAGCAACCCAGTCCAGATGGGTTGGCGCAAGCTTTCTTGATTGGCAAAGAATGCAGCGGTGACGACGGCGCCTGCCGAATGCTGGGTGAGAACATCTTCTACGGCCAGAGCTTCGGTCCGGTGATGCAGACCGTTGAAGCGAAATCTCTATTTGAGGACGCAGCATGAGTCTGCTGAGCTGGCTTAAATTCTCCGAGCTGGGTGATGAGCGGGGCAATCTAGTTGCTCTGGAGCAGGACCGCACCATCCCTTTTGAGGTAAAGCGTGTCTACTATATCTACCGCACACAGCCTGGTGTAAGCCGTGGTTTCCATGCGCACAAAGATCTCAAGCAAGCGGCAGTGTGTGTTGCCGGAAAATGCAGGATGGTGCTGGACGACGGTAAGCAACGCGAAGAAACCTGGTTAGACAACCCGGCTAGAGGACTGCTGATTGAGAGCGGGATTTGGCGTGAAATGCACGACTTCAGTCCCGATTGCGTGCTTTTGGTGCTGGCGAACCGGCTTTACGACGAGTCGGACTACATACGGAATTATGACGAGTTTTTGGCGATGACAGAAGCGATGAAGCGCGGCTAGCGTGATGGGAGAGCTAGCATCTGCACCTTGCACATGTCGGGCGACAGGCGCGGTGTGCAGGTTCTTCGCAGATAGCAGCAATCATTATGATGTCATTGCCCTTTCACCTCCTCCCAAGCGTTCAGGGCAGCAGTGGGAGGGACGGCTGGGGGCAGAGAAAAAAAGCAATGCAAAACCTCATAGGGGCATCGTTTTCGCCGGTATGCGTGATATTCGCTTCAACCTGGTCACAAACGCGGTGTCGGACCAGTTGCAGGTAGTCTTCGGCAACCCAGTGATCGCCCGTTTGCGGTGGGGATTGGTGAAATCCTTCTGACCGGTATGGCGAGTGAGGTGGTTGGGCAACAAGGGTGGCAGTGCAATAGCAGCGATGTCGGTGTATTGCTCCGTGCAGAGCATCCCGCCCTAGCGCGCTTCCATGATAACTTGGGGGTTGGTCACGCAGACCGGAGGTTTGGACCGCTGAGCGCTAAAGATTGTCGGGATCAACCGAGGGGATGCGGCCGAGGTACAAGATTGCAATGCCTGCACAAATCGCCTGCAGCCACGGCTGACTGAACGGCCAGGACGTGAGCCGCACGAGCAGGATTGGGCAAGAACGGCTGTACATAGCATCCGCTGTCGTTGCTAGAAGAATGGAAGCGATTTCTTGGGCCTGAGCGGATCAGAGCTACTATAAGCGCGTCAATTTTGCCGGGGTCGAGGCGATTGCGCGCTGTAGGCGGATGCGAGCCCGGCAGTATGGGTGCCTAAATTCTCTACAAATTGAAAGGGAGTATCTATGAGTAAGGACATCATTATTTTTGGCGGGGGCGAGACGGCGCTGCTGGCGTATGAGTATTTCACCCATGATTCCGACTATCACGTGGTCGCGTTTTCTATGGATCGCGAGTATATGGAACAGTCCGAACTGATGGGCTTGCCAATAGTGGCAATCGATGAAGTGACGCAGCGATTTCCGTGCTCGGAGTACCACGCCTTTGTGGCCGCCAGTTCGACGAAGCTCAATCGGGTCCGCCGGCAGTTGTTCGAAAAGGCGCGCGACATGGGTTACACCTTGGTGTCCTACATCAGCAGCAAGGCGTTCGTTTGGCCCAATGCCAGTATTGGAGAGAACTGCTTTATCCTAGAAGACAATACGATTCAGCCCTTTACGCAGATCGGTAACAATGTTGTCATGTGGAGCGGTAACCATCTCGGACACCGGTCGGTCATTGGCGATCACTGTTTCATTTCATCCCATTGCGTAATTTCTGGGTTCTGTGACATCGGAGACAGCTCCTTTCTTGGTGTCAATTGCACGTTGGAAGACAATGTGAAAATAGGAAAGGATAATTTTCTCGGTGCCGGGAGCCTGATCCGCAAGGCCACGCCGGATAAAGCCTTCTACCAGGAAGAGCCAACCGAGCTGTCCAAAGTCGAGACCCACAAATTGCTCAGAATCAAAGAGTAGGAGCGAGTACACCAGATGAAGTGGACCAAACAAGGCCTGATTTACGCGCCGCCTCATGACGGTGGGTGGAAGGACAACTCTGCGCTGACGCCGACGGCATTCCTGCTGAACGAGGAAGTCATCCGGGTTTATGCGGCCATGCGCGATCCTTCAGGTGTCAGCCGCATCGGCTACGTGGATGTCGATGCCCGTGACCCCTCGCAGGTGCTGGCCATCGCCGAAACACCTGTGCTCGACATCGGCCGTCCCGGTATGTTTGATGACAATGGCGTTATCCTCGGGGACGTCATTCGCGTCGGCGAGGAGATCTGGATGTACTACGTAGGTTTCCAGCTGGTAACGAAGGCTAAGTTCTTGGCCTATACCGGTCTGGCCATCAGTACCGACGGCGGTTACCATTTCGTGCGCCATTCCGAAGCGCCAGTGATGGACCGCTCGGATGAGGCCAAATACATCCGCGCTGTGCATTCGGTAATCTATGAAGATGGCGTCTTCAAGGCTTGGTACGCTACGGGAAACGGTTGGGAAAAGATCGACGGCAAGGATTTTCCCCAGTACGACATCAATTATATCGAGAGCCAGGACGGCAAGTCCTTTGCCAATGCGGGCGTGAAAGTCATCGAGAATGATGCTGCTAACAATGAATACCGTATCGGGCGTCCGCGCGCTTACCGGGATGCTGATGGTTACATCATTAATTACACCTACGGAACCACTGATGGCCGCTATCAGGCGGGTCAAGCACGCTCCCACGATGGCGTGGCGTGGCGCCGGGACGACGCCGAACTCGGGCTGAGTCTTGCGCCGGAAGGTTGGGATTCCTTGCATCTTAGCTACCCGTCTGTGCTGCGTGTGCCCTGCGGCCTGACTTACGTTTTCTATAACGGTAACAATATGGGCCGTGATGGTTTTGGTTATGCAACCTTGGTCGGCGAGGATGTCGTGTGATTTCATGCAGGCGCTATGAGACCGACCAAAAGGACCAATGGGACGAGTTCATTGCCCAAGCTAAGAACGGTCATTTCATGTTTGCACGAGCTTACATGGATTACCACGCAGATCGCTTTGATGACTTTTCCTGCGTATTCCGCGACGAAAAAGGGCGGATATTGGCCGTAATCCCCGCTAACCTGCGCGACGGCGTAATGATCTCGCATCAGGGGCTCAGCTTTGGTGGGTTGATCATGACGCCGAAGCTGCCCGGCGCGGCCGTGCTCGAGATTTTCGAGGCGCTGGTGCAATTCGCACGGGCGGAAAGGGTCTCACGCATCGTCTACAAACGCCTTCCGGATATTTATTCTGCTATTCCCGCGCAGGAAGATTTGTACGCGCTGTTCCGACATGGTGCGGTCCTTACGCGCCGTGATTTAGGGTCGGCGGTGTGCCTAGCTGAGAGATATAGCTATACCAAAGGGCGAAAGTGGGCCGTTAACAAGGCGAAGAAAGCAGGCATTGTAGTTAGGGAAGTCGCCGATCTTGCGGCGTACTGGCCGCTGCTAAATGCGGTTTTGGAGAAACAGCACGATACCAAAGCGGTGCACACACTTGACGAGATCAGCCGGCTGCAAGCTGCTTTTCCAGATAATATCAAGGTCTTCGGCGCTACACTCCCAGGCAGCAATGAACTGATTGCAGGAACATTAGTGTTCATCAACGGTATGGTTGTGCATACGCAGTACATGGCCAATTCCGATCTGGGGCGATTACATTGTGCACTCGATCTGGTAATTGACCAGTTGATGCATCAGTTTGCTGACACTGCGCGCTACGTCAGCTTCGGCATTTCGACCGAAGAAGCAGGCACCGTTCTCAACGAAGGTTTGCTGGCGCAGAAGGAGGGTTTCGGTGCCAGGGCCATCATCCATGATTTCTACGATATCACGATAATATGATCCCTTTTCTTGACTTGAAATCCCTAAACGCACAATGCCGTGCGGAATTGATAGATGCTGCCACTAAGGTTATTGATTCCGGCTATTACATTCAGGGGCCGCAGGTTCGCGCCTTCGAAGAGTCGTTCGCCGCTTATTGCGGCGTACAGCATTGCATTGGCGTGGCTAATGGTCTGGACGCCTTGACCTTGACGTTGCGCGCGTGGAAGGAGCTTGGGCTCCTAAAAGATGGCGACGAGGTAATCGTCCCGGCCAATACCTATATCGCTAGCATTCTAGCAATCACCGAAAATCGGCTTAAACCATTGCTGGTTGAGCCTGTAGAGACAACTTATAACTTGGACGCCGCAAGCATCGCTGCCGCCCTAACGCCAGCGACCAAAGCCATCCTAGTTGTGCATCTCTATGGCCGCATTGCGCCGATGGCGCAAATCATGGCCTTGGCAAATCAGCATCAGTTGCTCGTTTTAGAAGATTCGGCGCAATCCCACGGTGCCATGACCGATGGCAAGCGAGCCGGTGCCTGGGGGCATGCGTCAGGCTTCAGCTTTTATCCGGGGAAGAATCTAGGCGCTCTGGGCGATGCCGGGGCTGTCACCACCAATGACGCCACATTGGCAAACACGATTCGAGCCCTCGGTAACTACGGGAGCCATAAGAAATACGAAAACGATTATCAGGGCGTCAACAGCCGTTTAGATGAAATGCAAGCTGCCTTGCTGAGCGTGCGATTGAAATATCTAGATAGCCAGACACACCGTCGCCGTGAGATTGCGCTGCAATACGCTGAGGGCATCCGGCAGCCGGAATTGGTTCAGCCAATTGCGGCAGGCTTGTCTCTAACAGATCTGAGAAACCACGCATTTCATCTTTATGTTGTTCGCAGCGCGCGACGCGCGGAATTGCAGCAGCATCTGAACGAACAGGGCGTACAGACCATCATTCACTATCCGATTCCGCCGCATGCACAAAAAGCATACATGTCTTGGAGTTGCCTGGGTCATCTCCCGCTGACCGAGCGGATTCATGAGGAAGTGCTCAGTTTGCCTATTAGCCCCGTTATGAGCGACGACCAAGTTCAGGATGTGATATCCGCGGTAAATAGTTTCGCATAAATGCCGGCTACGCCCTCTACGCCGTCTCGCACGCGCGGCCTGCCGCAGGGCAAGCAAAGCGGGGATGTCGGCGCAGGGGATTGGGATTCAGATATCGGACCATGTTGTGACGAAACTTACCTTATTCAAGACTTCAGCTCTTTCTGGGATGGAGAACCTTGTCAAGCTATTGCTTGGGCTGGCTATCATCAAGATGATTGCGTTTTCATACGGCCCAAACGGAATGGCGCTATTCGGGCAATTCCAGAACATGTATGCCGCAACCATTGCGATCGCTTCCGGCATGCTGGTGACCGGCGGCGTGCGGTACACTGCGCAATATCATGACGCGCCCGGCGAGATGAACCTCTTCCTTAACGAGGCTATGTTCTTTTCAGTGCTGGTGACATCCTTGTTGAGCTTGATATGTCTGTCGCTGGCACAGGAACTCTCCATAGTTATTTTTGCGCGACCAGATTTCGCGGGTGTCTTCCGCATGCTCTCCGTCTGCCTGATTTTCATGACGCTGAATATCTTTACGTTGTCGGTCCTTAATGGCATGGGTCTGATCAGGCGATTTATTCTATCGAAAATACTATTGAGCCTATTTCTTATAGCGGGTTCTGTTCTGACCATATGGCTATATGATATCAAGACATTTTTTTATGTCTATATTTTGATCAATGCGGCCGGCTTTCTAATTGTGGCGGCGTTCATGCGGCGAATCTTCGATTACAACCCGGTGCAGTTCTGGGCTAATTGGAAGGCGGTCTGGCGCAGTCGTCTGTTTTCTTTCTGGCTAATGGCCCTGGCAGGCGTAATTTCTACCCCTTTGGTGATGAGCGTCACACGTTATATCATCGTTAATGCTCTAGGCATCGAATCCGCAGGGTATTGGGACGCCATCACCCGATTTACCGAGCTTTATCTGGTCATTATCACCGGGGCCATGCTGACTTACTATATACCCAAGCTGGGGCGCTGCCACACGGTCAGAGAGACCAAAAACCTGGTATACACGATTTGCGGTTTCGCAGTTGCAGTATCGATGCCGATCACGCTATTTATATATTTTTTCCGCCACTTTCTGGTGCGGTTAGTGTTAGACGACTCTTTCATGGTAACGACAGATTATTTCGGCATCGCGTTGATTGGAAGCATTTTCAAGATTGTGTCGTGGGTATTTTCGTATTACCTGATAGCCAAATCAAAGGTGCGTGCATTCCTGTTTTTCGAACTAGTCTTCGGGATGCTGCTTGTTCTGCAGACATGGATTATGACACCACATTTCGGCTTATATGGTGTTTTCTATGCCTCCGTGATTAATTCGGCGTTGTTTTGCCTTTGTGTTTATATCTTTTTCGTCAAGGAAATGCGTTGCATGGGAAATGTACATGGATAATCGAAACCCAATGCCCCTAGTTTCGGTGATTGTGCCGGTTTACAATCAGGCTCAATACGTTGCGGCCTCATTGCAATCGATTTGCGATCAGGATTATCCGAATCTGGAAATCCTGGTGTGCGACGACTGTTCTAAGGACGAGACAGCGACGGTGGTTGAGCAATTCCTAGTTGCGTATGAAGGTCCACATGTGATCCGCTTTTATCGCAATGAGCTCAACAAAGGAATCTCTCCAAACGTCAACTTCCTTATCGAGCAATCCACGGGCCAATACCTGTGTTTTTTCGCCGGTGATGACCTGATGCATGTTGGCAAGGTCGCAACGCAGGTGCGATACATGGCAGAAAACCCGGAATGCTTCATCTCCTACCACGACGTGGACGTGTTCGAGTCGTCGAGTAACGCCCATCTTTATTTCTACAGTGAGCGACATGTGCCACGAAACGGGGGGTACGACGTATTGATCCGCCACCAGTCATTCAACTGCGGTTGTGCAAACATGGTACGGTCCGAACCCAAGGTTTACTGCGATACCGAAATTCGCCATGCGTCGGACTGGCTGCACTACATCGATATGCTCTACGCCAGTAAAGGAAAAATTCACTACATCCCTGAGGTCTTGGCGAAGTACAGGCGACACTCCGGCAATATCACCAAGACCGATAGCGCTTTGGCCTATGCTGAAGTCATGCATATCTTCGATTTGCTGACACGACGCTATCCTGGCCAGACGACACTAGTCTCCCAAATACGTGGCGAAAGGATGATGACTTATGGTGTTAAATTTTTAATTGGAAGGCATTTCATAAGGGGGATAACGACGTTCGTAAGCGGAATGGTGCAGCACCCTAGAGCGATCCTGCTATTTTCGAGCAACCTGTTCAAGTTCGTGTTTGCTAAACGATGAAGATAGAAAAAAAGTATCTTATCCTGAATCCGGTGTGCGTGTTCGTCGGCACCTGGCTTGTAGTTCTCCTGTTTGACCGAATATATGGTCTGGCGCTGGGAGAGCCATTCTACCCGTTTTCGATGAGCCTGCTCTACCTTGCTGTTGCTGTTCTGCTTTGCTGGACGGCGGGATTTGTATGCGCATCATTCATTCCGGCGCCCTATTTCCGGGTGCGCAATCCTTTTAATCTGCGCAAACTGGCAAGTTTTTACCAGACGTCGCGTATTTTCCTGGCCTGCATGCTATTTGCGCTGGTGGTCATTGGAGCCGATCATTTTCTGTGGGTCGGGCCGGGCTTCCTGCTGCCCGACGGCGTCATGCAGTACCGAATCATTCTGACGATGGAGGGTGGTAGTCCAAAGTTTCCGTGGGTATCGCTCTTTAATTTCTTTTTTTTCTTTTATCCTGCATTCATTGCTTCTTGGGCGTTTTCCACTGAGAGATTTCGATGGCCCCTGTTTATCGCCGGATTGGTGTGCTTCTGCATGTTCGTTTATCTCAGCACCGCGCGTTCGGCGATTTTCTTCCCGTTGCTGCTAACTTTCTTCGTGATCCTGCAGTACAAGTTCCGAATTCGGTACTTCGCTTACCTGTTCCTCTTGCTATTTACCTTGTTTGGAGCCATTGGCGCTCTGGTTGGGAAAGCAGGTTTTGACAAGATTTTTTTCTACATCCTCTCGCCGATTCACGCTTTCGATTTGATTTTCAGCGGTGCCATTCATTACGCGCCGGGCTTTCTTTCATTCCGCATATTTCACCCGATTCTTGAACGGCTAGACATCGTGCAAGCCTCGCTGGTCGCGCTAGACAACATCAACACTCCTATGCCAACCAATGTCTTCACCGTGTTCGGTGTATATTTTCTCGATTATGGACTATGGGGTTTATTGTGTTTTATGTTTTTTTTCTCGTTTCTATCTGCGCTCGTGTATTATCTGGCTCTATACCGACACAGCCCCCGGACCAACGTGTTTTGCGCCATGTCATATGTGTTGATCGTGCTGGGGGTTTTTTACGATTACTACACGTCAACTTTTTTCATATTTTTCGCTTTTTTCTACATTCAGTTATTTTTTCCACAGGCCTCAACAAACCACTGGAAACCGTGTAGCCGGGGTAACACTCAAAGCGCGCTCCACACGTTTCATTACAAGTAGACTCAATTATGTGCGGATTAGCAGGTTTTTCCCGTCAATCAGGTCAGGATCTCAACGCCATCGCCATGCGCATGGGCGATGCGATCTCGCATCGGGGGCCCGACAGCGTGGGGGTATGGCACGATCCTGGCGTGCCGGTCGTTTTCTGTCACCGGCGCCTGGCGATCCTGGATCTGTCGCCTGCCGGACAACAACCCATGACGTCTGCCTGTGGTCGCTACACGGTAGCCTACAACGGCGAGATCTATAACCATCTGCAACTCCGTAAAATGCTCGGCGCGCAAGGGATTGCACCCCAGTGGCGCGGTCATTCAGACACCGAGACGCTGTTGGCCTGCATCTCTGCCTGGGGCCTGATTAAGACTCTCCAATCACTGGTGGGGATGTTTGCGATTGCCTTATGGGATCGGCAACTGCACGAGCTCGTGCTGGCGCGCGACCGTGTAGGCGAGAAGCCGCTGTATTGGGGGTGGGCCGGCGACGTGCTGCTGTTCGCTTCAGAGCTCAAAGCGCTCGAAGCACATCCTGCCTTCGAGCCAACAATTGACCGCAATGCGCTGACGCTTTTGCTGCGCCATTCTTACATTGCTGCCCCATACAGCATCTATGAAGGCATTGCGAAACTGATGCCGGGGCACATCTTGAGCCTGCCGCTGGGTAGTGGAACGACCGCCGCCAAAATGGCGGTCTCGCAACCTTACTGGTCCATGAATGATGTGGTCGCCAATGGACTGGCCAGTCCGTTTTCCGGTTCGCCCGCTGAAGCGGTCGACGCACTTGAGCGCCAGTTGGGGCAGTCCATTTCCGATCAGATGCTCTCGGACGTGCCACTGGGCGCTTTCCTAAGTGGCGGCGTCGACAGTTCGACCGTCGTAGCATTAATGCAGGCGCGATCGGCCAAGCCGGTTCGGACGTTCACCATCGGCTTTGACGAGCCCGCATACGATGAATCCCCGCATGCGGCTGCGGTAGCGAGCCATCTCAAGACTGACCATACTGAGCTGATCGTGCGTGCGCAGGACGCGCTCGCGGTCATTCCAAATTTACCGTCGATCTACAGTGAACCTTTTGCGGACAGCTCGCAGATCCCGACTTACCTGGTATCCCAGATGGCACGGCAGCAGGTCACGGTGGCGTTGAGCGGTGATGGCGGTGATGAGTTGTTCGGTGGTTACAATCGCTACCTTGCCGTCGATCAGATATGGGACCCGGTACAGCGTATGCCGATGGCTTTGCGCAGCCTCCTTGCTGGCGGTCTGCGCAGTCTTTCGCCAGCGCGCTGGAATCAATTATTCGACAAGCTGCGGCCTGTGTTACCACGCAGCCTCCAGCTTTCGATGGCCGGCGAGAAGGCGCGCAAGCTCGCAGATGTGCTTTCCCTGCGCGATGGCAAGGATTTCTACCGGCAATTGACCAGTCACTGGGCCGATCCAGAGTCAGTCGTGCTCGGGGCCCGCGAGCCTCGCACTCTCGCTACAGATCCGTCGAGATGGCCTGCCACGGACTGCCTGCAACATGCGATGATGGCCATGGATGCGCAGACCTACATGGTGGATGACATCCTTGTCAAGGTAGACCGAGCCGCAATGGCCAACAGTTTAGAAACGCGTGTACCAATGCTAGATCATCGGGTTGTCGAGCTAGCGTGGAGCATGCCGATTAGTTATAAAATCCGCGAAGGCCAAGGTAAATGGTTGTTGCGGCAGGTATTGTATCGCCACGTGCCGCGCGAATTGATCGAAAGACCGAAAACCGGCTTCGGTATTCCGCTCGATAGCTGGTTACGTGGCCCCTTGCGTGATTGGGCAGAGACCTTGCTGGCCGAAACTCGTTTGCGCAACGAAGGGTATTTCTGCGCGAAGCAGGTGCGCGCGATGTGGAATGAGCACCTCGGTGGAAAGAAGAACTGGCAGTATCATCTGTGGAATATCCTAATGTTCCAAGCTTGGCTGGAACAACGATAACGACGCGCTTGCGCACTGTTTGGAACTTTGCACACATCTTTATGAACGATAAACTCAGCAAAATCAGATTGGCAATCATCGGACTTGGTTACGTAGGTCTGCCTTTAGCGGTCGAGTTTGGCAAAGCCTATCCGACACTTGGATTTGATATTAATAAGGCGCGATTAGATGAATTGCGTGGTGGGCACGACAGCACGCTGGAAGTCGATAGCGCAGAACTGGTGCTGGCCTCGGGGCTGGAGTACAGCGATGAACTGGATGCGCTGTCGGCATGCAACGTCTTCATCGTCACGGTGCCCACCCCGATCGACGAGCACAATCAGCCCGATCTGACGCCGCTGATTAGGGCTAGCCAGACCATCGGCAAGGTGCTCAAAAAGGGGGACATCGTGATCTATGAATCGACGGTATATCCTGGCGCCACTGAGGAAGATTGCGTACCGATCCTGGAGAAGGTTTCCGGTCTGAAGTTCAACCAGGACTTTTTCGCCGGTTACAGTCCCGAGCGCATCAATCCGGGTGACAAGCAGCACCGCTTGACCACGATCAAGAAAGTGACTTCCGGGTCTACGCCAGACGTGGCCGAGATTGTGGATCAGCTGTATCGCTCGATTATCACCGCCGGCACCCACAAGGCCAGCTCGATCAAAGTAGCCGAAGCGGCCAAGGTAATCGAAAACACTCAGCGAGATGTGAACATCGGTCTGATCAACGAGCTGGCGATGATCTTCAACAAATTGGGAATTGATACCGAAGAGGTACTCAAGGCGGCCGGCACCAAATGGAATTTTCTGCCTTTTCGTCCGGGACTGGTAGGAGGGCATTGCATCGGCGTGGATCCCTACTACCTTACGCACAAGGCGCAATCGGTGGGCTACCACCCGGAAATGATCCTCGCTGGCCGCCGTTTGAATGATAACATGAGCATCTACGTGGTGAGTCAGCTCGTGAAAGCGATGCTCAAGAAGCGCCTGCATGTAGAAGGGGCGCGCGTGCTGGTGATGGGATTGACGTTCAAGGAGAACTGCCCGGACCTGCGCAATACCAAGGTGGTGGACATCATCACTGAACTGAAAGACTACGGTGTGCACGCAGATTGTTACGATCCCTGGATCAATCCGGCCGAGGCAGAACATGAGTATGGCATAACGCCGATCTCAGCACTCGATGACGGCATCTATGACGCGATCATTCTGGCAGTGGCGCACCGTGAGTTCGCCGAAATGGGGGCGGAGAAGATCCATGCGCTAGGCAAGCCATCCCATGTGTTGTATGACCTGAAATACTTGCTCCCGGCCGAGCACAGCGACCTGAGGCTGTAACTATGACCGCATACGCAGAATTGCTCCAGGCGCTCCCCGGCGCTCCGAAAAAATGGCTGGTAACCGGCGTGGCCGGATTCATCGGCTCCAACCTGCTGGAACATCTTCTCAAACTAGATCAGCAGGTCCTCGGCTTGGACAATTTCGCCACCGGCTACCAACGCAATCTGGACGAAGTTCGATTGCTGGTTACCGAGAGGCAGTGGTCCCGTTTCACGCTCATCCAAGGAGACATCCGCAATCTAGCGGACTGCCAGCGCGCATGCGAGGGCGTCGACTATGTTCTGCACCAGGCTGCGCTAGGTTCGGTACCACGGTCAGTCAATGATCCGATCCTCACGGACGGCACTAACATCGGCGGTTTCCTGAACATGCTGGTAGCTGCACGCGATGCCAAGGTGAAGAGCTTCACCTATGCGGCCAGCAGCTCGACCTACGGCGACCATCCGGCTTTACCCAAGGTGGAGGCCAATATCGGTCGCCCGCTGTCGCCGTACGCAGTGACCAAGTACGTCAACGAACTTTATGCCGAGGTGTTTGCCCGGACCTATGGGTTCAAGGCAATTGGCCTGCGTTATTTCAACGTTTTCGGTCCGCGTCAGGACCCAAACGGTGCATACGCTGCAGTGATCCCGAAATGGGCCGCTGCAATGATCCACGACGAGGACATATTCATAAACGGAGACGGGGAGACCAGCCGCGACTTCTGCTTCATCGAAAATGCCTTACAGGCCAATCTGCTGGCTGCGACTGCGCCCGATGAGGCCAAGAATGAGATCTACAACGTGGCGGTGGGGGATCGCACCACCCTCAACGACCTGTTTGTAGCGCTGAAGGTCGCAATGGCCGGTAACGGGGTCAGCTATGGCCGAAACGCCTGTTACCGCGATTTCCGTGCAGGCGATGTGCGCCATTCTCAGGCAGATGTCAGCAAAGCGGCTTCGCGTCTAGGATACGCGCCTCAGTACAGGATCACTGAAGGCGTAGCTAAAGCAATGCCTTGGTACATTGCCAATTGCGAGCCCGCAGCATGAAGACGATCCTTTTTGTGATCAACGCGCCGGAATTCTTCCTGTCGCACCGGCTACCGTTGGCCATTGCTGCGCGCGAGGCGGGCTATGCTGTACATGTGGCGACGTCCGATGGCGTAAGCGTGCAGGCCATCCGGGCACTCGGTTTCACGCACCATGCGGTTCCTTTCGAGCGCAAGGGGCACAACCCTCTGCAGGAGCTGAAAACCATCCGCTCACTGATTAGGCTGTTCCGCCACTTGCGTCCGCAACTGGTGCACTTGGTCACCATCAAGCCAGTGATCTATGGCGGCATAGCTGCTCGACTATCGCAGGTGCCTGCGGTGGTGGCGGCTGTATCGGGACTCGGCACTGTGTTCATGGCGCAATCCTTGAGGGCGAGAATACGGCGCGCTTTAGTCAGACGCATGTACGGCGCCGCCTTCGGTCATCGCAATCTCACCGTCATTTTCCAAAACCCGGATGATCGACAGGTCTTACTAACGCTCGGCCTTCTCGCGCCGGAGCAAGCACGCCTGATCCGCGGCTCGGGTGTCAGCCTGGCCGATTATCCATGTTTGCCGGAGCCAGCGGGAAAGCCGGTAGTCGTTATGGCGGCACGTCTGTTGCGCGATAAAGGCGTGGTGGAATTCGTGGAAGCAGCACGTCTGTTGCACGCGCGCGGCCTGCAAGTCGACATGCGTCTGATCGGAGCCGTCGATCCGGGCAATTCGACCACCGTTTCCGAAGCGCAGGTGGCTCACTGGCGAAAGGAGGGAGATGTCGAGCTTATGGGACACCGTACGGACATAGCTCGACAGTATGCGGAGGCGAACATCGTCTGTCTCCCCTCCTATCGCGAAGGGCTGCCCAAGGCGCTAGTGGAAGCTGCAGCGTGTGGTCGCGCAGTGGTGACCACCGACGTTGCCGGTTGCCGTGATGCGATCACGCCTAATGTTACCGGCTTGCTGGTGCCGGCAGGTAACGCAGCGGCGCTGGCTGACGCGCTGCAGGAGTTGATGGAGGATGCCAACGGTCGCCGCGCGATGGGGCAGGCAGGTCGGGTATTGGCCGAGGAGGCCTTCGCGATCAACAAAATTGTGGAGCAACACTTGCAGATCTATCGGGAACTCCTGGATTCGGCGCAGGGCAAATTGCCGGCTCGACTCGAATCCGGAGTATCCTGATTAGGTATGTCTCCTGTTGCCACAACTCGCTTGGCATTTCAGGCTTGTCGGTCTGATAAAGGCTGAGCACACGATTTGTCACATATTTCACTCATTTCGAAAAAATACCATGGCCAGTTCAACTATTCGCGAAAAATCCGCAATGCCCCCTGCTACGGTTGATATTTCTTTATCAAACATCATCCGCGCGCTCTGGTCCTCACGATGGGTTATCATTGGCACGACCATGGTGATAATGGCGATCACTGCAATCAGCGTCGGTACCCATGAGAAATATGAGAGTAGTGGGCTATACCAGTTCGGTGGACCTATTCCTCTGGATTCAAGCGAAGGTATAGGTATTACATTGTCCGACTATAAACGTTATGCCACGGCGATGCAGGAGTCCGACCGATTTGAGCGTTACGTCAATGCGATGCAGATCGCGGAAACCCCAGGCCTTCAAGTACTTAAGGACACATTCGATTCATTCGGTGGCATCGGTCAGCAAATCGAACCGCTGCATTCTTTCACACAGGCCGACGCTAAGACTCTGTTCACGCCTAAAGATGTAGGTAACAATATCCTTGGGCTGCGTATACATCTGAAAGATGGCGATCCTAAAGTAGCTCAGCAGATGGTGGGCTTGGTAGGGCGTTATATTATGGATGTGATCGCGTATGATGCATTTACTGAAAAGTTGCTAGCAGATAACACCGATAACGCCGTACGTTCTCTTGAAATCGACAATGAAATGTTGGAAAACAGGCTCGAAACAGCGGCGCTGAAGCGCCGTCAGGCAGTCCTGCAGGAAATTGTTAAGCGTGAACCGAAAAATAGTGAAGCTACTAGCGCACAAACTTTGATCACTGTAGATGAAAAGAACGTTCCGTTCCTACCCGCAGGTACTCAACTCGTAGCTACCGAGATACAGTTGGATCAACTGAACGAGACCAGTATGGATCTGGAGCATGAGAAGAAGCAGCTGATGCTGATGAGTATGTTTAACGAAAGCGCGCTAAAAATGCATAAAGAAGTTCAGTCCGGCGAAATTTTCTTGAACAATATGCCAGTAGTGTTAAGCAAATTTTTTGAAGGGAAGGACATGAAGGACGATGACGTTCTCGAAGTCTACAACACTCTGAGCATCACTATTCAAAAAGCCGAAGCCCTGTATCTCAAGAACTGCCGATTTGTCGCGGGGCCTACGCTACCAAACCGTCCTGCTATTAATATGTCTACCGCCCTGCTTATAGCGTTGGCAGGAGGCTTTTTCTTGGGACTGCTGATCGCGCTTGTGCGAAGCTGGGCAATAAACAATCTTGGCGCAATGAAAAGCGGGACCGAGTGACCCTGTTTTTTGCAGTAAATTACGTTCAGCATTTTTTAATCTGCCTGCGTGCAACAATCAGTTTAGAGTGTGAGAGAGATCCAAGACTGCGACCTTGATGTCCAGCTCGACCAAGGCAGCCAGGCCGTCAATGGATTTCGGAAGTCGATGGGTTTAGGGTAGAAATAGACCTTTTCGACTTTTGCATCGGGCCGCATCATGGTAAGCAGGTTCCAGGGAGAATAGGGAGCACAGGATCTAGCATCAGATAAGCGCTTGGAATGTGGGGCGCATCGAGCTTACGAATCTCCATGATCTGCTTGATTTACTGGATGCGTTGGTGGTCGAATGTGATATGCCGGTGGTGGTTTCTACTCACCCTCGAACCCGAAAGGGACTCGTGGACTTAGCGGTTTTGTGGACAATCCGTGGATACGCGTCGTCAAGCCGGTCGCGCTGTTTGATTACATCCGGCAACAAATGACAGCTGAATGCGTTTTGTCAGACAGCGGTACTGTCACCTATGAAGCCTCCCTGCTTAATTTTCTGTCTGTCAAGATCCGCAACGCTCATGAGCGCCCTGAAGGCATGGATGAAAGGACGTTGGTCACGCGCGGGTTGAAGGCGTAGCCGATAATGGACCCGATCAAGGTTGTCGGCAGCCAGCATGATCGCAACAAGCTGGCCATGCGTGGGGTGCCGGACTACGAGGGTGGTGCGGTATCCAAGGAAGTAGTACGGACGGTGCTGAGTTATACTGATCATATAAATCGGACTGTTTGGTCAAAAAAGCTAAGGAATTGTTATGCACGTGCTGGTTACTGGAGCCTCAGGGTTCGTCGGCGGGCGGGTGGTTGGGGCTCTGTCTCATCGTCCCGGTATCACTGTGACGGCTGCGACGCGTACGCCCGGCGCATCTCTAGCCTGTGCAGACGGCCTTCTGGTTGCGAGCAGCCTTGAGCAATTGGCATTACAACTCGGCAGTCATCTAAAAATTGACGTCATTGTCCATGCGGCCGCCCGCGTGCACGTCATGGATGACCAGGAAGCGAATCCCCTCGAAGCTTTTCGTCAGGTTAATGTTCAAGGCACTTTGGCGCTGGCCCACGCAGCTGCAGCAGCCGGCGTGAAGCGTTTCGTCTTCATCAGTTCTATCAAGGTCAATGGTGAAGGCACGCTTCCTGGCAAAAGCTACCAGGCAGACGATGAACCTAATCCTTGCGATCCTTATGGAATCTCCAAAGCTGAAGCAGAGGTACAGCTGATGGCTATGGGGGAACAAACGGGACTAGAGATCGTGGTTATTCGCCCCGTTCTTGTTTATGGCCCTGGTGTTAAGGCAAATTTTTTATCGATGATGCGGTACACGGCAAAAGGGATTGTTTTGCCTTTCGGCGCTATTAATAATCGCCGCAGCCTCGTAGCACTCGACAACCTTGTTGGTCTGATAGCTACATGTCTTGATCATCCCAATGCGGTGAATCAGCGGTTTCTGGTTAGCGACGGTGACGACTTGTCAACTACACAATTATTAAAGAAGGTAGCAGTGGCTCTGAATAGGCCATCAAGGCTTATTCCAGTGCCAGCCGCTCTGTTGGTGTTTGTTGCCAGGCTCATGGGCAAGCAGGCTATTTCTCAGAGATTGTGCGGCTCTTTGACGGTCGATATTTCGAAGAATTATCAGCTGTTGGGCTGGGTCCCACCTTTGTCTGTCAACGAGGCACTCGCTGTTACCGCAAAACATTTCAAGGAAACTTACGGCCAATGACTTACTGGTTGCTTTTCCCTGGGGCAGCCATGCTTTCGTTGTTGCTCACTGGTTTGCTACGCCGGTATGCAGTATCCAAGAGCATTATGGATATACCCAACAGCAGAAGTTCGCACGTGATACCGACTCCACGCGGCGGTGGAGTGGCCATTGTGATCACTTTTTTGGTTGCGCTGTGCATGCTGTTGGCTCAGGGCACTGTTGGTTCGCGAGACTATCTGGGCTTGGCCGGTGCTGGCTTGTTGATTGCGATCATAGGCTTCATGGATGACCATGGCCATATCGCGGCGCGGTGGCGGCTGTTGGGGCATTTCCTTTCCGGCGGCTGGGCACTGTTCTGGATGTCGGGATTTCCATCTATCAAACTGCTCCATTTTGACTTTGATCTTGGTGTTGCCGGGCTCTGCGTCGGTGCGATTTATCTGGTGTGGCTGTTGAATCTGTATAACTTCATGGACGGTATAGACGGAATCGCCAGCGTACAGGCTATCTGCGCCAGCCTAGGCGCCTGTGTCGTTTACAGCATCGCTGGTTATCCTGGCTTGATAGGACCTCCTCTGCTGTTGGCTGGAGCGGTAGCGGGGTTTCTATTCTGGAATTTTCCACCCGCGAGAATATTCATGGGTGATGCCGGGAGTGGATTTCTCGGTATCACCTTTGGCGTGCTGTCACTGCAGGCAGCTTGGGCATTGCCTGAATTTTTCTGGGTTTGGCTTGTCTTGCTTGGGGTATTCATAGTTGACGCAACATACACTCTCTGCCGCCGACTCCTACGCCGCGAACGTGTCTATGAAGCGCATCGCAGCCATGCATATCAATATGCGTCTCGTGAGTGCGGAAAGCACTTACCAGTAACTCTAGCTGTGCTGCTCATCAACGTAGTGTGGCTCATACCCTTGGCAGTAGGCATGCTGGTATTTAAATGGGATGGTTTTGTCACGTGTTTAGTGGCGTATTTGCCGCTTACCTGGATGGCTTGGAAGTTCAAGGCGGGGCAGCTCGAAACCATCGATTCACGTCCTCAATCCCCACGCGACCCAAGGCCTTGAAGCCTGGGCCAAGCAGGATGCTCTGGGAGGAGCTCTGAATACATGGATAAATTAAGAAGCACCTTGCTGGGGTTGTCACGACGCTCCAAACGTCTTATTCAAGTGACCACTGATATCTGTCTGGTTTGGTTTGCATTGTGGTCATCCTTTGTCGTTCGTTTGGGTTTTGAGGAGTCCGGCAACCCGTTGTCCGATCATCCGTGGCTTTTCACAGCCGCCCCCGCTGTATCGATACCTATTTTTATCCGATTTGGTATGTATCGCGCGGTGATGCGATACTTTGGAAATGAAGCGTTAATCGCGATCAGCAAAGCCGTTACTCTGTCATCACTTGTGTTAGCGCTTATTGTTTACTGGCATAGCAATCACGAAGAAGTGGTGCCGAGATCCATTATCTTCAATTACTGGTGGTTGAGCCTTATTTTGCTCGGAGGTTTACGTCTAGCGATGAGGCAGTATTTTCTCGGCGATTGGTTTGCTGCCGCTATCCATGCGCCTTTCACCCGAAAGGATGATGGCCTGCTGCGCGTAGCGGTCTATGGAGCCGGGGCGGCCGGCAACCAATTGGTGGCAGCCTTGAGAATGGGGCGAATGATGCGCCCCGTCGCTTTCATAGACGATGACACCAACATTGCAAACACGATAATTTCCGGCCTGCAGGTGTTTAAGCCACGGCATATACAAAAACTTATCGACAGCTGCGGTGCACAGGAAGTGCTCTTGGCAGTGCCTTCTGCGTCGCGTGCCCGCCGACGCGAAATTCTGAATTTTTTAGAGCAGTTTCCTCTGCACGTTCGAAGTATTCCAGGGTTCATGGACCTCGCCAGCGGCCGTGTCAAAGTCGATGATATCCAAGAGGTAGATATTGCGGATCTATTAGGGCGAGACTCTGTACCTGCCCAGGAAAATTTGCTCGAAAGATGCATTGCAGGACAGTCCGTCATGGTAACCGGGGCAGGGGGCTCGATAGGCTCCGAGCTGTGTCGACAAATTTTAACTCAGCGGCCTACCACGCTAGTGTTGTTCGATCACAGTGAATTTAATCTCTACATTATCTTGTCGGAGCTTGAACAGCGTATTGCTCGCGAATCTCTTAATGTCCGTCTGCTGCCCATCCTTGGTTCGGTCCGTAATCCGGATCAATTGCATGACGTGATGCGAAATTGGAGCATCGATACGGTTTATCATGCTGCTGCTTACAAGCATGTACCGATGGTAGAGCACAATATTGCGGAGGGCGTCTTAAACAATGTCATCGGCACGTTGAACACAGCGCAGTCGGCATTGCGTGCCGGGGTGGCGAATTTTGTGCTTATCTCGACCGATAAGGCCGTGAGGCCAACGAATGTAATGGGCAGCACCAAGCGTCTTGCTGAAATGATTCTCCAGGCGTTGAGCGCAGAGTCTGCCCCTGTTCTGTATCGGTTTGCTGATAATATTCCAACTGTTAATAAGACACGGTTTACAATGGTCAGATTCGGCAATGTGCTGGGCTCGTCAGGCTCGGTCATTCCGCTGTTCCATAAGCAGATAAAATCTGGAGGCCCGTTAACCGTCACCCATCCTAATATCACTAGATATTTTATGACAATCCCAGAGGCCGCTCAGCTAGTAATTCAGGCCGGTTCAATGGGCAAGGGTGGGGATGTGTTTGTTCTTGATATGGGCGAGCCAGTCAAGATTGTCGAGTTGGCCGAGAAGATGATTCATTTGTCCGGCTTGAGCATTCGCTCTGAAAACAACCCTCACGGCGATATCGTCATTGAGTTTACTGGTCTGCGTCCTGGCGAGAAACTGTACGAAGAATTGCTCATTGGGGATAATGTTGAGCTGACTGGACACCCTATGATCATGGCTGCACAAGAAGAGTTTTTGTCTTGGGCATCGCTGAAGCTTAAGCTGACCGAATTGGTGGATTCGGTAGAGTCCGACGACTATAACCATGTTCGCTTGTTGTTGAGGGAGATTGTGACTGGTTATGCCCCAGATGGGGAGATAGTCGACTGGATACACATGCAGCAGCGGACAGACTCGTGAAAGAGGTAGCCGAGTCCCGATGTGGTGGAGCTGTAAATGCCGCACAGGCATCCTTCAACGCGGCGTCAATTTTGCGCTGGTCTCCACCGACAAAGCTCTATGAAGAGTAGATGACAAAGCGGCTGCTCCACGCATAATGGCTATGTGCTACCACCAAGCTCATGTTCCTATGGCCAGATAAAGCCAAGCTCTCTGATCGGTTGATGGCGATTTGCATCACAGTCGACGAGCTGGTGCGGCAGCTGCTGCGTCATCTTCTGACGGACCCTAGTCCAGATAGAGAGTTCATCGACCCGTTGTTCATTGCCCAAGCCAGGAAAACTAGCGAACAATCAGGTCGGCGGCGCAGCGCCGATCATGTAAGATGGATCTTTTTGTTCTGTCTGGGCGCGAGGCCTCCGACGCATTATGGGTTCCGACTGACCAATGACCACCCTGGTTTCAGCATCGCCGAGTGATCAAGACGCGATAGGCATGCCCCTTGTCTCGATCATTGCTCCCTGCTACAACGCAGAGAAATATCTTGATCTGGCGATAGCCAGCATCTACGCGCAAAGCTATCGCAATTTCGAAGTGATCATAGTCGATGACGGCTCCACCGACAGGAGCATTGAGATGCTCGAAGCTTTGCAGAAGGTGCACGGCTTCCAGCTCTACCGGCAGGCAAACCAAGGTGTGAGCGCGGCACTCAACCACGGCTTGCAGCATGCTCGGGGCAAATACGTTTCGACGCCCGACCTGGACGATATTATGCTGCCCAACTCGGTAGCGGTAAGAGTGGCATACCTGGAGGAGCATCCAGATGCAGGGTTGGTAGGCGCCAACAGTCGCTACATTGATCCTGAGGGTAAAGTGCTGAAGGACGAACCCCGCAAGCATCCGAGCCGTTACGATTTCGCCGACATCCTCGCCAACGCTCGGGTTTGCGGGGCGCCGGCAGCCTTGTATCGAATGGAAGCGCTCAAGGCGGCGAATTTCTATGATCCGTCGATCAAGGTCCAAGACTTTCAGATAACGCTGCGCATTGCCCATCTCGGGTGGTTCATTGATGTGATACCTGTCCTGATCACCCTGTATCGGCGCCATCCCAATAACCTGTCCAAACGCTATCTGCCGGTACTCGAAGCGGATATGGCAGCCATTGCGCCGTATATGGATCATTTCGCCTACCCATTGGCTAGGCGGGAAATCATCCACAAGGCCTTGAAGTATGCTGTTTTGCAGGACAAGGCCCATGCGTTAAAGCTGATTCGGAGTCTACCTGTCGCTCAGTGGAACAGAGTCACCGTGCAACGGCTACGCCGCCTTTTCTTCAAATGGTAGTCGTGCGAATGCTCGGCAGTAGCTCTTAACATTAAACTGGGGTCAATCGGCATGTCTCTTCCACTCGTTACCGTCATCATCGCCAGCTACAACCACGCTCCCTACATTGAAGCGAGCGTACGCAGTGTGTTGCAGCAGACCTATCCAAACATAGAACTGTTGGTGGTCGATGATGGATCGAAAGATGGCAGCGTGGAATTGCTGCAGGCGCTGCAGGCCGAGGCCGGCTTTGACTTCATCGCACAAGCCAACAAGGGATTGTCGCGAACGCTGAACGAGGCGATTGCCCGCGCCAAAGGGAGCTTGATTGTTCCCTTCGGTTCGGACGACATCATGTTTCCACACCGAATTGCCACCCAAGTCGAATACATGGAGGGAAAACCGGAGGTCGGAATTTGTTCGGCGAACATTGAAATAATCGACCAGGACGGTGTTGTGATGGGCGGGCGAGAGCAGCGCAAGCGAAACCTTGCATTTCGCCGCCTCGATTTCGATGATCTCTTCCTAGACCGCAAGCCCGGGCCCATGGCCGCCACGCTGATGTTTCGCGTTGAGGCGTTGCAGAAAGCAGGAGGGTTCGACCCTGACATACGCCTGGAGGACCTCTACATCGAACTCGCCGTGGCCCACGCTGGCTATTTCATCGATGTGTTGGGGGAACCGCTGGCACAGTATCGCAAACACGCCACCAACACTTACAAGAACCAGCGGTTTATGTATGAGAACGTGCTCAAGACCTATGCGATGTACAAGAGTCATCCTGCCTACGAGCACATCTGCATGGACTTTCGTAACTCCATGATGCTCAAGACAGCGGGTCGGGATAAAAAGTTATCAAGGGAAATCCTTTCCCAGATCCCGCTTCGCTTCTGGAACAAAAAGACCTTCCGTGGCCTTTTGCGTCTAGTGACATCCTGAGCAGCGCGTAGCGTTCACCCCCGGCGGATGTCCGTAATCCGCCAGGCCTGCTCGCGTAAGACCCATTGACCGTAGATCAACGCCAACGGCAGCCATATCAGGTACCAATGTTCTTTCGGGCGTGAAAGGAAAGCCATACCTTCAGTCAACCCGGAGCCAATGCCAAATATCAGCCAGGCGGTGGCAAGGCTGATACCGGGATTCGAACGGTGAGTCCAGCAGAACCTAAGTGCTACAGCGTATATGGCAATCCACAGGAGCAAGCCCACCACACCCCCTGAGTACATGACGCCAAGCTCCATGTTATGTGGGTCGGCCAGCAATCCCACGCCCGGTATCAGCACAATCATATCGGCATCGTAGCCATGGCCGAACCACAGTTTTTCCTTGATCTGCCGCCATGATTCCAACCAGATTTCCGGCCGGTGTGAAAGGCCACGCTGCGTGATTGCCTCGGGGTGCAGCGAGACGAACATTGCCATCGCTGCGACGATTCCAAGCACTAACACGAGCCCTTTGCGTCGGTCGCCCACGCATACCAGCCATATTAGCGCACCGCCTATGCCTACCAAAGGTGTACGGGAGCCAGTGGCGAAGACAGCGGCCATCAGCAAAGCCAGACAGAGAAGCGGTGTTGGATCGAGCAGTTTGCGGCTCTGCAACAAGGTTGCCAACCAGAACGTCGCGAATGCTCCAAAGACATGTGCGCTGAGCAGGGGGTTGTACAGCGCTCCATAGCCGTCGAGACGCTCACTACCGGCAGGCAGGCGTACGAGTATGAAGTAGGCCAGCGAAATGGCTGCTGCAAGCGCTGCCACTAGAGCCGCATAGCGCGTCAGTCCGTTAAGTCGCTCAGCGGAGCGCATGCCGACTATCCCGGCGCAGAACAACAACAATGCGATATATAGCGGACGTCGCATGAGTGACAGCGCAGTGTCTTCGGTGCTGGACCAAGCCACAGTGACCATCGTATAGCAACTGAACACGGCGATGGCCACGAACAGAGGGTTGCATATCAACGGCTTGAGTACAGCTGGCCGTAAGATGACTGCGAGCAGGGTAGGAAGCGCCAGAAAGATGTAAAAAAGCTGGTGAACCCGCCCCCTGTCACCGGCAATGAACATACTCGTGAGAATGACAAGCCAGCCCAGCGGAATCAGATATTTGAAAAAAAACTCAGCACTGCGTTCACGCAGGGTGAGGGTCGATACTACGGTACCCATTGATTGCTCTCAGTCCAATTGCAGGCGGTGCCGAGGATAATGTCATTTTTGCAAAAACGGTTCCATGAATGATTGCCGGCCGGCACATGTGGCAATACTTCCGGGTGCCTGCGCCGCTGACAGGTACCGGGCGCTGGGCTAGGGTTGTTCATGCGGCCACAAGGAAGCCGCACGACCCAACCCCATCAAGGAGCTTCATCATGCGTACCCTCTCATCGATCCTGTTTGCCGTGCTCGCCACCCTGTCCGTCGCCACCCACGCCGCCGTACCGGCTTCGGCCAGTCTGCCGCAAAGCGACACCACGCAACCGGCGAGTGCCATGGTCAAGGTCAACCTGAACACGGCGGACGCAGAAACCCTGCGCCGCGAGCTGTCCGGTATCGGCGCCACCAAGGCGCAGGCGATCGTGACCCACCGTGATACCAACGGCGCGTTCACCTCGGTGGACGAAATGCTCGAGGTGAACGGCATTGGCAAGTCACTGCTGGATCGCAACATCGACAAGCTGACAATCGAGTAGCCCGCCCCCCGCGACAGCCGCGCACGCGGCTGTCGCCGATGACTTACTGGCTGGCGGGGGATTTACTCCTGGGTTTCACGGGCATATGGGCCCTGCGTTGCGACTCCTCAGGGTGGCCACTTCTGACCAGAATAACGGCCAGAAACACACCTACCACGGAAAGAACACTCCAGAACATCAGAAAGGCAGCCATTGACGACACTCCTAAGCGAGGGCTTTGTCTGGTCGTCGTCTGTGGCCGTGTTGCACATGAGGGTGTCCGTCATTTGGGGAGGCCTATCTCACCAGGAACGACGCACCGGCACCGGGATAACCATGACATGATGGAGTGCATGCTTTGTATTAGGCTTTGAATTATAATTGTAATCCAAAAGGCACTGCCTCCATATTCGAGAGGATAGACCATGGAATTTGCTTTGCAAAACCCGTCTGGATACGCGCGCTTTTTCTATTTGCGCTGCTGCCCTGCAGACCAGATGGGTCGCTGCCTTCAGTATTTTTCCATTGGTCGCGGGGCGTGCGCGTTTGGATAGGCCTTATAACCTGGCAGGTACTCATGAGCTTTGAACGAATAGTGGTAACGGGCATGGGCGTGGTCTCGCCCTTGGGCACGGGTATCGAAACGGTCTGGCAGCGGTTGCTCGCTGGGCGCTCCGGTTTGCGGGTGCTGCCCGACGACGTGGTTGAAGGCCTGGCGGCCCGGGTTGGCGGTGTGGTGCCGACGCTGGCAGAGGATGCCGAAGGTGGCTTCGACGCCGATTGGGCGGTGGCGCCCAAGGACCAGAAAAAAATGGACCGTTTCATCGAGTTCGCCATGTCGGCGGCCAAGCAGGCCTTGGCCCAGGCCGGCTGGCAGCCGCAGACCGAACAGCAGAAGCAACGTACCGCGACCATCATCGGCTCCGGCATCGGCGGCTTCCCGGCCATCGCCGATGCGGTGCGCACCACGGACGCGCGAGGGCCCAAGCGCCTGTCGCCGTTTACCATTCCCTCGTTTCTGGTCAATCTGGCGGCCGGCCATGTGTCCATCGAGTTCGGCCTGCAAGGCCCCATGGGCGCGCCGGTCACTGCTTGCGCCGCCGGGGTCCAGGCCATCGGCGATGCTGCGCGGATGATCCGCGCCGGTGAGGCGGACATTGCCGTGTGCGGCGGTGCCGAGGCGGCCATCGACCGAGTCAGCCTGGCTGGCTTCGCTGCGGCGCGGGCACTGTCCAGTGGCTTCAATGAAACTCCCGAGAAGGCCTCGCGGCCATTCGACCGCGATCGCGACGGCTTCGTGATGGGCGAGGGGGCGGGCATCCTGGTGATCGAGTCGCTTAGCCACGCCCTGGCGCGGGGCGCAACACCGCTGGCCGAACTGGTCGGCTATGGCACCAGCGCCGATGCCTATCACCTGACCGCCGGCCCCGAGGACGGCAGTGGCGCGCGCCGAGCCATGCAGGCGGCGATCGCTCAGGCGGCCATTGCCCCGGCACAGATCCAGCACCTCAACGCCCACGCCACTTCAACGCCGGTGGGCGACAAGGGCGAGCTGGCAGCGATCCGCGCGGTGTTCGGCGAGGCGCCGCAGTTGGCGATCACTTCCACCAAATCGGCGACTGGGCATCTACTGGGTGCCGCGGGTGGGCTCGAGGCGATTTTCACCCTGTTGGCGATCCGCGATCAGGTAGCGCCGGCCACCCTCAACTTCGAACATGCCGACGAGGCGGTCGGGCAACTGGATATCGTCCATGGCGCATCCCGGCCAATGCCCATCGAGTACGCCCTGTCCAACGGCTTCGGCTTTGGCGGCGTGAATGCCAGCGTGCTATTCAAGCGTTGGCAGGCCTGATACCGATGGCCCGGGCCTTCAGGCCTGGGCCTCGTGCTTGAGCGCTTCGCGCACGGTGTTGAGGATGCGGTCCGACAGGGCCGGGTCCTGGACGCTGCGCGACAGCAGCAAGGCGCCCACCAGCGAGGAGAGCATCATCACGCTCCTGGCGTCGGCGTCGTCTCCGCCGAGGGCCGCGGCCAGGCGGGTCAGGTGGCGCTGCACCGCTTCATCGGCGGTCGCACTGGGCGTGCCACGCTGGCCCAACTCTGCGGCCATGGTCGGCAACGGGCAACCGCGATCCGGGTTTTCCCGATGCGCCTGGCTCAGGTACATGTCGATGAAGCTGTTCAGCGCGTCGGGCTTGGCGAAGGTTTCCACGGCGCGGTTGGCCGACTCCTCGCTGGCATCGCGCAGGGCGGTTTCGACCAGGTCGTCCTTGGACTTGAAATGCGCATAGAAGCCGCCGTGGGTCAGGCCCAGGGCTTTCATCAGGGGTTGCAGGCCGGTGGCGCCGATCCCGTCGCGACGAAATCGGGCCGAGGCCTCCTTGACGATGCGCTGATAGGTCTGTGCTTTGTGATCCTGGGAATAACGCATGGGAGCCTCCACTGCATGGCTCATTGAATGTTAGGTGACATGTTAACAGAGTCGAAAAAACTGGTGGGGGCCGCAACCCGCCACCAGTCGGTTCAACGGTCGCGAGCTTCCTTCGCGTCCATTTCGGCATTGCGTTGCTGCACGCGTCTACGTTCTTCGTCGGTCAGCTCGACCTTGCTGGCGCTGTCGCGCAGCATCATCAGGCCACCCACGATCGAACCGATCGCGACCACCAATATCAACCAGGCATACCAGGGCATGTCACCCTCCTTGAAGCAGCGGCGCAGCGAAAGGGTTTCGCAGGATAACCGCTGATGTCATTTGGATCGACGAACGGCTGCACTGGTTCCGTAGCAAGGTATTTCAGACCCCGGTCAGCATGGCGTCGGCCGGCGCAGCGGCGCGCAGTGGCTTGGTCAAGGCGAAATAGATGAAGCCCACCGCCATGAAGCCGAGGAAGATCAGGCCGATCAGGGTGTTGTACCAGGCCATGGCGATCAGGCAGACCACCGCCAGCACCAGGGCGATGCCCGGCACGATCGGGTAGCCTGGCGCCCGGAAGCTGCGTTCCAGGCCTGGCTCGCTGCGGCGCAGCTTGAACAGACTGAGCATACTCATGATGTACATGACGATGGCGCCGAACACCGCCATGGTGATCATGGCGGCGGTCAGGGTCATGCCGCTGAGGTTGATCAGGCTGTCGCTGTAGATGGCAGCGATGCCGATGATGCCGCCGGCGATGATTGCGCGATGCGGGGTCTGGAAGCGCGACAGCTTGGCCAGCGAGGCCGGCAGGTAGCCGGCGCGGGCGAGGGCGAAGAACTGCCGCGAGTAGCCAAGTATGATCCCGTGAAAGCTGGCGACCAGGCCGAACAGGCCAATCCATACCAGCATGTGCAGCCAGCCGGAGCGCTCGCCGACCACGGCCTTCATGGCCTGGGGCAAGGGGTCGTTGATATTCGACAAAGTGCGCCAGTCGCCCACGCCGCCGGCGAAGAACATCACGCCCATGGCCAGCAGCACCAGGGTCAGGATGCCGCTGATGTAGGCTTTGGGAATGGTCCGCCTGGGGTCCTTGGCTTCTTCGGCCGCCATCGCAGCGCCTTCGATGGCCAGGAAGAACCAGATGGCGAAGGGAATGGCCGCGAACATGCCGCCGATGGCCGCCGGGCTGAAGCTGCTGTCACCGGCCCAGCCGTTGAGGGCAAAGTTGCTGAAGCTGAAAGCGGGTGCGACCACGCCCATGAACACCAGCAGTTCGAGCACGGCAAGAATGCACACCACCAGTTCGAAGGTGGCCGCCAGCTGCACACCGAGGATGTTCAGCAGCATGAATACGATATAGGCGCCCAATGCCGCATGGCGTGGGTCGAGCGCCGGGAACTGCACGTTGAGGTAGGCACCGATGGCCAGGGCGATGGCCGGCGGGGCGAAGACGAATTCGATCAGCGTGGCGAGGCCGGCGATCAGCCCGCCCTTTTCTCCGAAGGCTCGACGGCTGTAGGCGAACGGGCCGCCCGCATGGGGAATGGCCGTGGTCAGTTCGGTGAAGCTGAAGATGAAGCAGGCATACATCAAGGCTACCAGCAGCGAGGTGACCAGAAAGCCCAGGGTCCCGGCGACGCCCCAGCCGTAGCTCCAGCCGAAGTATTCACCGGAAATCACCAGGCCGACGGCGATTCCCCACAAGTGCAGCGTGCCCAACGTGGGCTTGAGTTTGGTGTTCATAGCAGTCTTCCTGAGCTGATGGACATTCCCGGCGACTGTTGCAGTGGCCGTGCCAGCCGCGCTCGTGCAGTCGTTTTGCAGAAGAAAGCGTCGTGATGGGCGAAGTTGGCCAGTGTCGAGCAGGCAACAGGTAGGCGCAGCGCATTGAATTGGGGCGTGCCGGGGCGGTCTGCTACAATGCGCGCCGATTTCTCCACCGCCCCGTCAATGCCCCTGAGAGCCCCGCCCATGTCCGTTTGCCAGACTCCGATCATCGTCGCTTTGGATTTCCCGACCCGTGACGCCGCCCTGAAGCTGGCTGATCAACTGGACCCCAAGCTATGCCGGGTCAAGGTGGGCAAGGAACTGTTCACCAGCAGCGCCTCGGGTATTGTCGAGACGCTCAACGACAGGGGCTTCGAGGTGTTTCTCGACCTCAAATTCCACGATATACCGAACACCACGGCAATGGCGGTCAAGGCTGCGGCCGAGATGGGCGTGTGGATGGTCAATGTGCACTGCTCCGGTGGCCTGCGCATGATGGCGGCCTGCCGTGAAGAGCTCGACAAGCGCAGCGGTGCCAAGCCATTGCTGATTGGGGTGACCGTGCTGACCAGCATGGAGCGCGCCGACCTGGCCGCCATCGGCCTGGACATCGAACCGCAGGAACAGGTGCTGCGCCTCGCTGCGCTGGCGCAGAAGGCGGGTCTGGACGGCCTGGTGTGCTCGGCACTGGAGGCCCAGGCGCTGAAGGCGGCGCACCCGGCGCTGCAACTGGTGACCCCGGGCATTCGCCCGGCGGGCAGCGTGGCGGATGACCAGCGGCGAATCCTGACCCCGCGTCAGGCGCTGGATGCCGGTTCCGACTACCTGGTGATCGGTCGCCCGATCAGCCAGGCGGCGGACCCGACCCAAGCGTTGGCCCGGGTGGTGGCCGAGCTCAACGGCTGATCCCGGCCATGCCATAGCCAGTACCTGTAGGACCGAGCTTGCTCGGGAAGTGAGTTTGCGCCGTTCCCGACCAAGCCCAGCTCTACCGGCAAACAACCGTGGCTCAGTTCTGCGGCGGTTGCCCGTTCGAGGCTGACAACCCGCCATCCACCGGCAGATTCACACCGGTTACGAAGCGCGCATCATGGCTGGCCAGGAACGCGATCACATCGGCCACTTCTTCAGGTTCGGCGGCGCGCCCCAGCGGGATGCGCTCGGCGAATTTGGCCATCAGTTGTGAATCGCCAAACATGTCGTCGGTCAGGTCACTGCGGGTCAGGCTGGGACACACGGCGTTCACCCGTACGCCGTCAGCGCCATGGTCCAGCGCCAGCGCGCGGGTGAAATTGCTCACTGCGCCCTTGGCGGCGTTGTAGAACGCCATCTTCCAGTCGCCGCCCAGGCCCGACACCGACGACACGTTGACGATGCAGCCGCCGCTCTTGATCAAGTGCGGCATGGCAGCGCGGCAGCCGTGGAACACGCCATCGACGTCGATGGCGAACACTTTGTGCCAGTCCTCGATCGACGCTTCGGTGATCTTGCCGATCGGCGCCACGCCGGCGTTGTTGACCAGCACGTCGAGCTGGCCGAAATACTCGACCGTCCTGGCCACCAGCGCCTGCACCTGCTCCCAGTCGGACACGTCCGCCGGGTACACCAGTTTCTGCCCCGGCAGCAGCCCGGCGGCCACGGCTTCGAGCTTGTCCACCGAACGACCGACCAGCACCACCCGCGCGCCTTCGCTGGCAAAACGCTTGACGGTGGCGGCGCCCATGCCGGAACCGGCGCCGGTGACGATGACGACTTTATCGATGAAGCGTTTCATGGCAGTGCCTCGCAATGGAAATGAGCATCAAGCAGTCATCATGGGAGGCCTTGGTGCACCGAGGGTTCATTGCGATGCGTCCAGAGCGCCCCGGCATCCCTGGCGACCCTGCCGAGTAACGCCCTCCACATAGCTGTAAGCGACAGCTTCTGGCGCTTAGCCATTATTCCGACGCCAAGCGCTTGTCCATCGTCGGTTTCCCTTGCGACTCTGCACGAATATTGAATGGAGCTCTGCATTCTGGGCCCGTTCATTCTTCACGAGGCATGGCGCATATGAAGTCGTTTCGTTTTGCCAACCTGGGCATGGCCAGGAAACTGGGACTGGGCTTCAGCCTGGTGTTGCTGTTGACGGCAGTGGTCGCGGCCATAGGCGTCTGGTCGCTGCAACTGGTCAGCCAACGCTTCGATGGCCTGCAGGCCATGTCGCTGCTCAACAGCAGTGTGCTCAAGGTGCGCCTGCTCGAACAGCGCTTCGCCTTGCACGCCGACCCCAAGGACGCCGATGCCCTGCGCCAGAGCGTCGACCAGCTCAAGGCCCAGGCCGAAGCCCTCAAGCTCGACTCGGCCGCCAACGTGGCGGCGATGGGCGAAGTGCAGCAGGCGCTGGCCGACTACCTCAAAGCCTTCAACCAGTCGGTGGATATCAGTCAGGCCAAGGACCTGGCCCTGGAAATGGCCAGCTGGTCGGTATCCAGCGTGGCCAACAACCTTGACGTGCTGCAGAGCGGCCTGACCGACGATGGCACCTTCACCCTCAAGGATTCCCAGGGCCAGAAGGGCTCGCAGTTCATTACCCAGGCCAGTCAGGTCGGCCAGGTCTCGCGGCTGATGCTGCAGGCGATGGAAGAGGCGCGGGTACGTCTGGACAAGGCGCGCAAGGGCGATGACAGCGCCAACCAGGGCAAGATCGGCGAGGCCGACCAGGCGCTGGCGCAGGCCAACGACCTGAAGAGCCAGATCGAAGACGCCGGGTATCAGAGCGTGCTCGAAGAGGTGGTCACTCACATCGGTGCGTTCAGCGACAAGCTGGGCGAATACACCGACCTGCTGAGCAAGGAAAAGCTCGTCGAGCAGCAGTTGCGCGAGCGCGCCGATCAGGTGGTGGCGCGGGTCGATCAGGCCTACGCCGCGCAGGATGCGGCCATGCAGGCCGAGCTGCGGAAAAACTCGTTGCTGATCATAGGCTCCTCGGCGCTGGCCCTGCTGGTGGGCGTGCTGGCCGCCTGGCTGATCACCCGCTTGATTGTCGGCCCCTTGCGCCTGGTAATCGCCCGGGCTCGAGCCATCGCGGCCGGTGACCTGAGCGCCAGCATCGCCGTGGACCGGCGTGATGAAATCGGCCAGCTGATGGCGGCCATGCAGCAGATGAGCGCCGGCCTGGCCGGCATCGTCAGCGGCCTGCAGGCGGGTATCGAGCAACTGGCCAGTTCCGCGCAATCGCTGTCCACGGTCACCGAGCAGACCACGCTGGAAGTCGGCTCGCAGAAGGAGGAGACCGAGCAGGTCGCCACCGCCATGCACCAGATGACGGCCACGGTGCACGACGTCGCGCGCAATGCCGAAGAGGCGGCCTTGGCCGCCCAGAGCGCCGATGACAAGGTCGACAGCGGCCAGCTGGTGGTGCGCCGCAGCATGCAGCGCATCGAGCAGTTGGCGGGCTCGGCGACGACCGCGAGCCAGAGCATCGAGAGCCTCAGCAACGAGATCCAGAACATCGGCACGGTGGTGGCGGTGATCAAGAGCATTGCCGAGCAGACCAACCTGCTGGCGCTCAATGCCGCCATCGAGGCGGCCCGGGCCGGTGACCAGGGGCGTGGCTTTGCCGTGGTGGCGGACGAAGTGCGCGCCCTGGCCAAGCGTACCCAGCAGTCCACCGAGGAGATCGAGCGTCTGGTCAGTACCCTGCGCAGCAGCGCGCAGCTGTCGGTGACGCAGATTCAGAGCAGTGGCGAACTGGTCAAGTTGGCGGTCAGCGACGCTCTGCAGACCGAGAGTGCGTTGGGCAGCATCGCTGCAGCGGTGTCGATGATCCAGCAGATGAACCAGCAGATCGCCGCCGCTGCCGAGCAACAGAGCTCAACGGCGGAGGAGATCAACCGCAGCGTCACCAACATCCGCGCCAGCGCCGACCAGTCAGCCTTGGCCATGCAGGGCAATGCCGCGTCCAGCGTGCAGCTGGCGCAGTTGGGCAGCGAGTTGAAGGGGATGGTGGGGCATTTCAGATTGTGAAGCTGTCCGCTGTCCTTTGTAGGACCCGGCTTGCTCGGGAAAGGGTAAACACCGTTCCCGAGCCAGCTCGGTCCTACAGGGGAGGGGCAGCCCTCAGGCCTTGCGCCAATTGAGAATCAGCAACGTCACCACCCCCGCCACCAACCCCCAGAACGCCGACCCTACCGAGAACAGGGTGAACCCCGAGGCCGTGACCATGAAGGTGATCAGCGCGGCTTCGCGTTCGCGCGGTTCGCTCATGGCCTGGGTCAAGCCGTTGCCGATCGAGCCGAACAGTGCCAGCGCGGCGATCGACAGTACCAGCTCCTTGGGCAGGGCGGCGAACAGCGCGGCCAGGGTCGCGCCGAAAATCCCCGCGCAGCCGTAGAAGATCCCGCACCACACCGCAGCGGTATAGCGCTTGTCGCGGTCTTCATGAGCGTGCGGGCCGGTGCAGATGGCCGCGCTGATGGCCGCCAGGTTGATGCCATGGCAGCCAAAGGGCGCCGTCAGCAGCGAGGCCAGGCCGGTGACGGAAATCAGCGGCGAGGCCGGCACGTTGTAACCGTCGGCGCGCAGAACGGCCATGCCGGGCATGTTCTGCGAGGTCATGGCCACCACGAACAGCGGAATGCCGATGCTGATGGTCGCGGCGATCGAGAAGCTCGGCGTGGTCCACACCGGATGCGCCACCTGCAGATGAAAGCCGCTGAAATCCAGCAGGCCCAGCGCCGCCGAAATGGCCGTGCCCACCAACAGTGCGCCGAGCACCGCGTAGCGCGGGCTCAGGCGCTTGATCAGCAGATAGCTGAAGAACATCGCCAGGACCAGGCCGGTGCGGTGCTGCGCGGCCACGAAGATCTCGATGCCGATCTTGAACAGGATGCCGGCCAGCAGGGCCGCCGCCAGCGAGCCCGGCACACGCCTGACCAGGCGTTCGAAGCTGCCGGTCAGGCCACAGAGCAGCACCAGCAGCGCGCTGGTGACGTAGGCGCCGATGGCCTCCGGGTAGCTGACCGCCGACAGGCTGGTGATCAGCAGGGCCGCGCCGGGGGTCGACCAGGCCACGGTGATCGGCATGCGATAGCGCAGCGACAGACCGATGTTGCAGACGGCCATGCCGATCGACAGCGCGCCGATCCACGACGAGATCTGCGCGCTGCTCAGCCCGGCCGCCTGGCCTGCCTGAAACATCAGCACCAGGGAGCTGGTGTAGCCGGTGAGCATGGCGATGAAGCCGGCCACGATGGCTGATGGTGAGGTGTCGGCCCAGGGCCGAAGGCGCGCAGTGCTGGAGAGGCTCATGCCGATAATCCCTGTCATGGCGAAAGTGCCACAGCCTAAACCGAGCGCAGGGTGGGCACTGCGATACAGCAGCTGAAACATTTGGCCATACAGTGGTTGTCAGCGGTCGACCTGCTCGCGTTGCCCATGCGCCAGTTTCAGATTGACCTCCAGCCAGCCTTCGACTGCGGCCGGCCCGGCCTCGGCAAAGGCCCGTTGCAGCAATTTGACCTGCTCGCGGCGCAGCGCCTGCTCCAGCTTGGCGCCTTCTGCCGACAGCTGCAGCAGGCGCTTGCGCTTGTCGGTCGGTGGGGCAAGGCTGAGCACCAGGTTCATTTCCAGCAGTTGGCGCAACGGCGTGTTCAGCGCCTGTTTGCTGACCCCCAGTTTTTCCAGCAGCTCCTTGACGCTGAGCTGCGGGTAGCGCGAGACGAAAAACACGATGCGCTGGTGCACGCGGCTCAGCCCGCGACGCGCGAGCATTTCATCGGCCTTGGCGGTGAAGGCCTGGTAGCCATAGAAGAAGGCTTCCATGGCCGCTTGTTGGGTGTGAGTGTTTTTAAGGTCAAACATATTGACGTATCTGGCCTCGGCGGCGTAGTTTCAGGTCTGCTGTTTCGGTCAAGCAGTTTGACCCATTTCCCCGCTACCCTGCCACAGGAGGATGCCATGGTTTTTTCGGAACGTGTCGAGCGCTTGAAGAGCTCCTTGATCCGCGAGATCCTCGCGGCGGCGCAGCGGCCGGAGATGATGTCGTTCGCCGGCGGCTTGCCGGCCGAGGCGATGCTGCCGGCGCTGGACTGGGCGGCCATGCCCACCAGCATGGGCCAGTACGGCATGAGCGAAGGCGAGCCGGCCTTGCGCGAGTTGTTGGCCGCCCAGGCGCGGGCATTGGGCGTGCCCTGCGAGGCGAGCCAGGTACTGGTGGTCAGCGGCTCTCAGCAGACCCTCGACCTGACCGCCAAGCTGTACATCGACAAGGGCACCCAGGTGCTGCTCGAGGGGCCGACCTACCTGGCGGCCCTGCAAATATTCCAGCTGTTCGGCGCCGATTGCCTGAGCGTGCCGGTGACCGCCGAGGGCGTCGACCTGGTGGCCATGCGCGCGCGCCTGGAACAGCATCAGCCGGCGTTCGCCTACCTGATTCCGACCTTCCAGAACCCTTCGGGCGCGCGCTATAGCGAAGCTGTGCGCGATGGCGTGGCGGCCTTGCTCGACGAGTTCAGCGTCACCCTGGTCGAGGATGACCCCTACCGCGACCTCAACTACGACGGCGTCCAGGCGCTGCCCATCGTCAGCCGCTTGCGCAAGGCCAGCTGGATCTACACCGGCACCGTCTCCAAGACTCTGTTGCCGGGGTTGCGGGTCGGCTACCTGATCGCCAGCCCCGACCTGTTCCCCCATCTGCTGCGGCTCAAGCAGTCGGCCGACCTGCACACCAACCGGGTCGGCCAGTGGCAGGCGCTGCAGTGGCTGGGCAGTGAGCGCTATACGCGGCACCTGGCTGAACTGCGCGAGTTCTACCGGGCGCGGCGCGATGCCATGCAGGCCGAGCTGCTGCGCTATTTTTCCGACCTCGCCGATTGGCACGTTCCGCAAGGTGGGCTGTTTTTCTGGCTGACCCTCAAACAGCCGCTCGACACGCGTACCCTGTTGCCGGCGGCCATGGCGCGGAATGTCGCGTTCATGCCCGGCGAGCCTTTTTTTGCCGAGCCGGAGCGCAATTTTGGCAATCTGCGCTTGAATTTCAGTCACGTTTCACCCGAGCGCCTTGGCGAAGGGCTCTCGCGCCTGGCAGCGGTGATCCGCGAGGCACAACCGGCCCGCGCGGCCTAGGAGTAGAACATGTTCAAAGTGTATGGCGATTATCAGTCAGGCAACTGCTACAAGGTCAAACTGATGCTGCACCTGATCGGCGCCGAGTATGAGTGGCAGCCGGTCGATATCCTCAAGGGCGAAACCGAGACCCCGGAGTTTCTGGCCATGAACCCGAATGGCAAGGTGCCAGTGCTGGAGCTGGAGGACGGCACCTATCTATGGGAGTCCAACGCGATTCTCAACTTCCTCGCCGACGACAGCGAGTTTCTGCCCAGCGAGCCGCGCCTGCGTACCCAGGTGCTGCAATGGCAATTCTTCGAGCAGTACAGTCATGAGCCGTATGTGGCGGTGGCGCGCTTTATCCAGTTTTACCTGAACATGCCGGCTGATCGTCTGGAGGAATACGAGGTGTGCCAGCGCCGTGGGCGCAAGGCCCTGCGGGTGATGGAAAAGCAGTTGCAGGCTACCCCGTACCTGGTGGGCCAGCACTATTCGATCGCCGACATCGCGCTGTTCGCCTATACCCATGTGGCCCATGAAGGCGGCTTCGATCTGAGCGAGTTCCCGGCGGTCCAGGCCTGGATCGAGCGGGTGGCCAGCCATCCGCGGCATGTGCCGATGCGCTAGTGGGCAGATTGGGTTGCCAGTAGGGCTCGGGGGCCAGAGCCCCCGAGCTTTCAGCGAATCAAGCGAAGCGCTGGTCCAGGTACGCGATGATCGCTTTGGACTCATACATCCAGGTGGTCTGGCCACCTTCCTCGATGCGCAGGCACGGCACTTTGATGCGGCCGCCTCCAGCGAGCAAGGTCTGGCGATCCTGCTCGTCGTTCTTCGCATCGCGCAACGCCACCGGCACGTTAAGCCGGTGTAGCGTGCGCCGGGTCTTCACGCAGAACGGGCAGGCGTGAAACTGGTACAGGCTGAGCCCCTTGGCGGCCTGGTCGACCTCGGCCTGCGCGGCGGCGGTGCGCTGGCGTTTGCGTGGGCGGGTCAGCAGGTCACCGACCACGACCAATTGGCCAAGGCCGACACGCAGGGCTTTCATCAACATGGCAGTGGCCTTTATTGCTTGATCAAGCTGAGGAATTCGCCACGGGTCAGGGCGTTCTGACGGAATTCGCCGAGCATCACCGAAGTGACCATGGACGAATTCTGTTTCTCCACGCCACGCATCATCATGCACATGTGCTTGGCCTCGATCACCACAGCCACACCCAGGGCGCCGGTCACGGTCTCGATCGCGTCGGCGATCTGCCGGCCGAGGTTTTCCTGGATCTGCAGGCGGCGGGCGTACATGTCGACGATGCGTGCGACCTTCGACAGGCCGAGCACTTTGCCGTTGGGAATGTAGGCTACATGAGCCTTGCCGATGAATGGCAGCATGTGGTGTTCGCACATCGAGTACAGCTCGATGTTCTTGACCAGCACCATTTCACTGGCGTCGGAACTGAAAAGGGCACCGTTAGTGACCTCTTCGAGGGTTTGCTGGTAGCCACGGCAAAGGTACTGCATGGCCTTGGCCGCACGCTTGGGCGTGTCGAGCAGGCCTTCGCGGGAAACGTCCTCGCCGATCTGGCCGAGGATGGCCGAGTAATTCTGTTCCAGGGACATGGATCTACCTGTAGGGATTTTTCGCAGAGGCGAAGGTTACGGCCACGCGGGCGGTGAGGCAAGTGATGTGTCTATTCGTCGCGGCCTTCGAGCATGGTCCGCTTGAGCATCACGTAAACCGCGCCGGCGCCGCCGTGGCGCGGCTGGCAGGAGGTGAAGCCGAGCACCTGCGGATGCTGGCGCAGCCAGGTGTTGACATGGCTCTTGATCATCGGCCGCTTGCCGTCCAGGCGCACCGCCTTGCCGTGGGTTACCCGCACGCAGCGCACTTCCAGTCCGGTGGCTTCGGCGAGAAACGCCCAGAGGGTTTCGCGGGCCTTTTCCACGCTCATGCCGTGCAGGTCGAGGCTGCCCTCGAAGGGGATCTGGCCGATCTTGAGCTTGCGCATCTGGCTTTCCTGCACGCCGTCGCGGGCCCAGTGCAGGTCGTCTTCGGGGCCGACGTCGATGACGAACTGGTCGGACAGGCCGTCGACCAGGGTCTCGCCCTGGCGTACGGTGGCCGCCTGGCGCAGGGTTTTCAGGTGCTTGCGGTCGACCTTGGGTTTGCCGGTGTCGGCGCGATCATGCTTGATCGGCTTGACGCCGCGCATCTGGCTGGTGAACAGGGAAAAATCGTCATCTTGCATGGCACGCCTCCGTAGGCGGCCATTCTGCCATATCGGGCCAGTCTGCCAACGGCTGTCAGTCGTGCTTCTTCATCAGGTGCGGGGCCATGTCCAGTGCGCCGCTGCGGCGCATGCGCCGGCGGCAGCGGCGCCAGAGGGTGACGCCGAGGTATAGCACCACCAGCCCGCAAACGACCAGGATGGCCGCGCCACTGTTGGACAGGTCCATACCCGTGGCCTGTGGCGGGTGTCCAGCCAGGGTGGCCAGGCCGGCCAGGCTCAACAGCACGCCCACAGTGGCCAGTACGGCGGCAATCGCCGCACCGAGGCGCAGGCCCCAGTTGCTCTGGCCCCGAGGGCGCAGCCGGCGAGCGTTGAAACCATCGGATGACTTCATTCCGATTCCTCAATGGGTAACGGGGCTGTCGATAGCCCAGGGTAATTGGGCTTCGACTCGCGCCAGGCCAGGCGGTTCCCGACGGGACAGCAGAGCTGGAGAGGGCAGGGGCGGGCAGCCGAGCTTCAGACCGGCTGGCAATCGCCTCAGATCAGGTCTTTGGTCAGGGCCACGGAGGCGAAGTTGTCGGCCATGATGGCCATCTCGGTCTCGTGCACCTGGGCGGCGCTGAGCACGCCCTGGCCGTTGGGCAGGTCGCGGGTGGCGCAGGCGTCGCGCACCAGGGTGCAGCGGTAGCCGTAGTCCTTGGCGGCGCGCACCGTGGTGCTGACGCTGGAATGGCTCATGAAGCCGCAGACGATCAGGTCCAGGTGGCCCAGGCTCTGCAGCAGGCTGTCCAGCCCGGTGCCGTTGAAGGCATTGGGCAGGCGCTTCTCCACCACGGGTTCGTCACCTTCAGGGCGCAGTTCGGCGATGAACTCGCCGCGTTCGCCCTGGGGGTCGAACAGCCCGCCCACCGTGCCCAGGTGGCGGATATGCACCACGGGCCGGCCGAGGGCGCGTGCTGCGGCGCTGAGCTTGGCGATGTTGGCCACAGCCTCGTCCATGCCTGAAAGCGCCAATGGCCCTGACAGGTATTCCTTCTGTGCATCGATGATGATCAGCGTGGCATGGGCAAGATGGGCCGGTGGGTAACCACGGCCACTGAGTTGGAACATCGTCTTCAAAGCGGACATCGGGGGCTCCTTTGGGTAGGGCTTTTGGCGCATTCTCCTCTGCTGGAGCCGTTCTGTGAATCGCTTGCTGCGCAGAACCTGAAAATGCCTCTCATAAACGCCCTGAACAGAAGCTGTAAAAGATCTCGCTGAGCCTTGCTGCTAGAATCGCTGCTCGTTCAATCTGGAGCTCACTGTGATCACTTCCCGCCTGCGCACCCTGCGCGACCATATCCGTTGGGCTGTCAGCCGTTTTCACGGGGAAGACCTGTTCTTTGGCCACGGCACCGACAATGCCTGGGATGAAGCCCGCCTGCTGGTGCTGGGCGCCTTGCACCTGCCGTGGGAAATCGCCGACAGCTACCTGGACTGCCGTCTGGAAGACAACGAGCTGGTGCATGTGCAGCACCTGCTGCAGCGGCGCATCGAGGAGCGTGTGCCGGCCGCCTACCTGATCGGCGAGGCGTGGTTCTGTGGCCTGTCGTTCATTGTCGACGAGCGCGTGCTGGTACCGCGTTCGCCCATTGGCGAGTTGATCGAGAAAGGCTTCGCGCCTTGGTTGGCGCAACCGCCGGCGCGTATTCTCGACCTGTGCACCGGGTCCGGTTGCATCGGCATCGCCTGCGCCGAAGTGTTCCCCGAGGCCGAGGTGGCGCTGGCCGACCTGTCGTTCGAGGCGCTGGAAGTGGCCAACCAGAATATCGAGCGCCATGGCCACGACGACCGGGTGTACTCGGTGCAGGGCGACGGCTTCGACGGCCTGCCGGGGCAGCGCTTCGATCTGATCGTGTCCAACCCGCCCTATGTCGACGCCGAGGATTTCGCCGACATGCCCGCCGAGTATCAGCACGAGCCCGAGCTGGGCCTGGCCTGCGGCAACGATGGCTTGAATCTGGTGCGGCGCATGCTGGCCGAGGCGGCCGACCATCTTACCGACAAGGGGCTGCTGATCGTCGAGGTGGGCAACAGCCAGGTGCACGTCGAGGCGTTGTACCCCGAGGTGGAATTCGCCTGGCTGGAATTCGAGCGTGGCGGCCACGGTGTGTTCATGCTCAGCGCCGAGCAGTGCCGCGCCCATCAGGCACTGTTCGCCTCGCGAGTCTGACGCCTGGCCTAGCGGTGGTGGGTCGCCATCCAGATCAGCAGCCCGGCCTGGAACACCGCAAAGGTCACCAGGCAGGCAATGGTAAAGCGCAGGCTGCTGTCCTCGCGCTTGAACTTGCCGATGCGTTCCTCCTGCTGGCGCAGCTTGTTTTCCATGTCCTGCAGATTCTGCTCGGCCACCTGCAGCATGGTCGCGGCCTCGAGAATTTCGACGACCTGCACCTTGTCGGTGTTCCAGGTGGGCAGCAGGGCGCCGACCGTGGCGTTCTTGAAGCTGCCCTTGAGGTGCTGCGGGTCGGCGTACTGCACTTCGAAACCGTGGGTCTTGAGCACATGGTCGCGGCGTAGGCGGGTGTCTTCGTTGAGCCCGTCCTTGCTCGCCAGGGCGGTGCTTTCGATACGATAGCTGCCCCAGCGGCGCTGTGCCCAATGGGTGGCCTGGGCGATCATGAAACGGCCCAGGCCGCGGTTGGCCGGTTCCAGTTGCAGGCCGCCGTCAGGCTGGAAGAAGACCACATGGGTCTTGTGGTCGGCCCACACATCCAGGCGGTTCTTTTCCTTGTTCAGGCGCTGCCCGGGCAATTGCACTTCCATGCGTAGCAGGCTGCGCTCGACACTGTGCTTCTCCACCCGGCCAAACTGCACGAAACGCAGCGGCCGCGACCCGGTGGCGCGGTCGATCGGCTGCGGCACCAGCCGCAGCATACGGAAGTGATCAGGCAGCACATCGCCCCAGGGCATCTCCGGTTTGGGCGGCTGCTCGGCCTCGGCCGGCTGCTCGGGGGCGTCTTCTCGTTCGGTAGCTTCAATCATCGGGGCGATCCTCGTTCACGCCAATGTATCGGCTGGGGTACGCAGGACCTTAGGGCGGCGCAGGTTTTCCCGAGCAAGCTCGGTCCTACAGGTTGGGTCGCCATTTGACGAGTGTGGTCAAACCTTCTTGATGAACCCCACCAAAACTCGACCCAGCTCGTCGGCCAGCGGCAGTTCGGGATTTTCGTAGGAGGCACGCTGGGCGCGCACCTCGCGAGGGACGATGCGCAGGACGTGGTTCATGCCGTCGATCAGCACCAGCTGGGCGTCGGGCTTGGCGGCCTTGAGGGCGTCGGCGTCGGCGACGCCGACCTGCATGTCGTTGCGCCCCTGCACGATCAGCGCGGGCATGTGCAGGCGGGCGAAAGCGGTCGCCGGGTTCTGCCGCAGCAGGGAGACCAGGTAGGGCTGCACGCTGGGGCGAAACACCACCTGCAGCTCGGCGGGCACCTCGGTGTCGAATTGCCCGGCCTTGAGCCGTTCGATGATCTGGTCGCTGCGCAGCACCAGCGGTGGCGGCAGCTGCTCGCGGATCTGCTCGCGCAGCACCTGGTCGATCGGCCGGCCGCTGCCGGCCAGGGAGATCACCGCGCTGGCGCCGGCATCCGGGGCGGCGAGGGCGGCCACCAGGGCGCCTTCGCTATGGCCCAGCATGATCAGCGGGCCAAAACGCGAATCCTGCCTGAGTTGTCTGCCCCAGCTCACGGCGTCGGCCACGTAGCTGTCCAGGCTCAGGTTGCGTTCGTCCGGGGTGACGGCACGGCCGGTCGCCACGCCGCGCTTGTCGTAGCGCACGCTGGCAATGCCGTTGCGCGACAGTAGAATCGCCAGGCGCTTGAGGCTGTCGGTGCGGCCGCCGTCCGTGTTGTTGCCATCGCGGTCGGTGGGTCCCGAGCCGGCGATGATCAGCACCACCGGCACCGGGTGATCGGCTGCGGGCAGCATCAAGGTGCCGTGCAACTGGCCGGCACCGCCGTCTACCGCCAGCTCGACAGGGCGCTGCAGCACTGCGGGAGCCGCCTGGGCCAGGCTGGTGAACAGGCACAAAACAAAGCCGAGCAACCGCAACATCGTACCGCCTGTAGATTCAAGTGACGGCCGCATGGCCGCTGTAGGTCCGGATAGGACTGACAGCCTGACCCATCGTTCGGTCTGGAAAGATGAAGTCACGCTTGCGCCTGCGTATACTGGCCGGCCTTGATTGTTTTGGCTGATTTCGCGGAGCGTCCTGCATGTCCGGCAATACCTACGGCAAGCTGTTCACAGTCACCACCGCTGGCGAGAGCCACGGTCCGGCCCTGGTGGCCATCGTCGACGGCTGCCCGCCGGGGCTGGAACTGAGCGTGGCCGACCTGCAGCGTGACCTTGACCGGCGCAAGCCCGGCACCAGCCGGTACACCACCCAGCGTCAGGAACCGGACGAAGTGGAAATTCTCTCCGGGGTGTTCGAGGGGCGCACCACCGGCACCTCCATCGGCCTGCTGATTCGCAACACCGACCAGAAGTCCAAGGACTACTCGGCCATCAAGGACCTGTTCCGCCCGGCTCATGCCGACTACACCTATCACCACAAATACGGCGAGCGCGATTACCGCGGCGGTGGCCGCAGTTCGGCGCGGGAAACCGCCATGCGCGTGGCCGCCGGCGCCATCGCGAAGAAATTTCTCGCCGCCCAAGGCATTGTCATTCGCGGCTACATGAGCCAGCTGGGCCCCATTGAAATTCCTTTCAAGAGCTGGGATAGCGTGGAGGACAATGCCTTCTTCAGCCCTGACCCGGACAAGGTGGAGGAGCTTGAGGCCTACATGGATCAGCTGCGCCGCGACCAGGATTCAGTCGGGGCAAAGATCACCGTGGTAGCCGAAGGCGTCAAGCCGGGGCTGGGCGAGCCGATCTTCGACCGGCTCGACGCCGACCTGGCCCACGCCTTGATGAGTATCAACGCGGTCAAGGGCGTGGAAATCGGCGCCGGATTCGCCTCGGTCGCCCAGCGCGGGACCGAGCACCGTGATGAGCTGACGCCGCAAGGTTTTCTCTCCAACAACGCCGGTGGCGTGCTGGGCGGGATCTCCTCCGGCCAGCCGATCATTGCCCACCTGGCGCTCAAGCCGACGTCCAGCATCACCACGCCCGGCCGTTCCATCGACGTTGCCGGGCAGCCGGTGGAGGTCATCACCAAAGGGCGCCACGACCCCTGCGTCGGCATTCGCGCCACGCCGATCGCCGAGGCAATGATGGCCATCGTGCTGATGGACCACTTCCTTCGCCATCGCGGGCAGAACGCCGACGTACGGGTCACCACGCCGGTGCTGGGTCAATTCGAGGAATGACGGCATGGGCTACCTGACGGTCTACCACCAAAGCAGCCCGCAGTTGCCAAACAAGGTGCTGACGCACCTTGAAGACATGGCCGCCACTCTCGCCGAACTGGGCGTGACTCTGGTCCGCTGGCAACCCCAGGCGCCGATCACGCGTGAAAGCGGTGATGCGGACATTGCCGCTGCGTACCAGTCGTGCATCGACCGCTTGAACCAGGCGGCGGGCTATACCCATCTGCACGTGGGGCGTGCTAACCGCGAACATCCCCAGAACCCGGAGTGGCGCGCGCGGCTGCGTGGCGAGCATCGCCTGCCCCATGCCCATACCCGGGTGTGGGCGGCCGGGCGCGGCCTGGTCTACCTGCACATTGGCGAGTATGTCTACGGCTTGCTCTGCGAGCAGAACGATGCACTGACTATTCCTGCGGGCACGGCGCATTGGCTGGACATGGGTGAAGCGGCGCATTATGTCGCCATTTGGCTGGGTCATGCCCAGGAGGGGGAGGGGATGCAATTCACCGGCGAGGAGATCGCCAGTCTGTTCGCTACGCTCGAAGCCTGAACGGCCGGCATTGACGCAGGGCCAGCATGCAGTGGATCACGGGTCGCGTAACGTGCCTGTGAACCGTTCGCCGCACTGGCTGTCAGAATGTGTGAAGGCGGGTCTTGAATCGCTGCTCGACTTCACAGGGCCCCACTCATCAATGAGAAGCAGGCCCTGCAAAAAGTCTGCGCGAGATCAGGCCGAGTGATAGGTCGGCAGGGCGAAACGGTTCTGGCTTTGCAGCAGGCTGATGGCTGGCAGTTCGCTCGCCTGGCCGGCAAGGTCGCGGCGGATAGCGCTGATCACCCAGGACAGTTGTTCCGGGGTATTGAGCTGAGCGTAGGAAATCGAGCGGCGGATCTGCTTGCCTTCGCCATCACGCAGGGTCAGCAGCACGGCGCCGTCTGGGCGAGGCTGGGTGACGACATCGTATTCAGCGAAAACGGATGCGAATTTTTCTTGAAGGAAGTTCATGGAAAGCTCCTGACTCTAGGTTGGCAGACTTGTGAGTAAGGAGTGCAGTCAACGTGCCAGCTTTTGTAAAATAAAAAACCCTTTAAAATCAGTAATTTATGAGTGTGCGAATTTTTACGTCTCGTGCATTTTGCATGAACGGCCACCAGGCACCCTGCAATATGAGCGGAGCGCGAATGGGCAGCTGACAAAAGGATGGCAGTGGAGAGGTCGGGCGAGGAAATTTTTGCGGCGCTTGTACTGTCTATGACCTCACAAGGCTCATTAATTCCATGCAGTGCACCGATAGCCAACGCCAGTTGGAGATGTGGTCAGGGTTTGGCGAGACTGGCGTCATTCTTCACACCTTCAGCCAAGCAGCGGCCCAGGAGATTCACATGTCCACCATGCAAGATGCCCGGCAGATGACCGACGACGAAACCGCTCAATTTGCCGCCGAGGTGTTCGACGTGGCGCGCAAGGGCGATGCGCAGATGCTCGAGCGTCTGCTGCAGAACGGTTTGCCAGCCAACCTGCGCAACCACAAAGGCGACACCTTGTTGATGCTGGCCAGCTATCACGGCCATCAGGAGGCAGTGCGGGTGCTGTTGCAGCATCAGGCCGATCCGGAGATCCGCAATGACAACGGCCAGAGCCCGATTGCTGGTGCCGCCTTCAAAGGCGACCTGGCTGTGGTGCAGTTGCTGGTCGAGCATGGTGCCCAGGTCGAAGGCTCGGCGGGCGATGGTCGTACCGCGCTGATGATGGCTGCGATGTTCAACCGCGTGGCCATCGTCGACTACCTGCTCAGCCACGGTGCCAACCCCGAGACCCGGGACGCCAAGGGCATCACTGCGCTGGGCGCCGCCCAGGCCATGGGGGCCAACGACACCGCCGCGCAGCTGCAGCGTCTGGTCCATTGAGGCTGATGCTACTTCGAGGGCGCGATAGCCGCTATCATGCGCGCCCTTTCCCGCATCAGGCCGGCGCCCATGCCCACCGATATGAAGCAACAACTCGTCGAGCTGATTGGCAAGATCAGCTCGGGCTGCCTGGCCGAAGAGGCGATCCTGCGCATCGCCGATGAAGCCAGCCAGGCCTATGCCGATCCCCAGGCCTTTCTCGCCGCCAATGCCGATATCAACTACGACGACAGTTTCCCGATCAGCCTCGGCGAATGGGTAGTAGTCGGCAGCCTGCCTGACACCGTGCTGTTTCAGGCCGACACCTACACCGACTTGCTGGCCCAGATCATCGACTCGTTCGGCCCCGGGGTTGCCTTCAATCTCAAGCCCAAGCAGTTGGCCAAGGCCCAAGCGTTGACCGCGCTGAATCGCATCCAGGTGCAGATGAGTGCGTTGAGCCAGGACCGCGGTGGCTACACCCTGGTCAACTTCAGCCGGCTGCTGGATGACGAATTGCAAGTGGTGCTGGTGTTCGGCGAGGACGTGCCGCGGGTGCTGGAGCTGTGCGCCGGGCTGCAGATCGATGCGGCGGTGGCGTTGGAGGCGTTGAAGATCGCGGTGCATCAGTAGTGTGAAGGGCCGAGGTGGAAGGGGCGCACCACTGCGCAGAGGCAAGTGTTCATGGAACCCTTGCCTGCGGCCGCTATCCTAATGATGGCAATTCATCCTCTGGAGCAGTCTCATGGGTTCTACCTTCAATAGCCTGGTCGGCCTGATCATTCTTGCCCTGGATATCTGGGCCATCATCAACGTGTTCAAAAGCTCCGCCGAGGTCGGCATGAAAGTGCTGTGGGTCCTGCTGATCCTGTTGCTGCCGGTGTTGGGCTTGATCATCTGGGCCATCGCCGGACCGCGCGGCAACGTTCGACTGTAACGCCGATCCCCGCTCTTCGCGTCACACCTGACCGCCGCCAGCCCCTCGCTGGCGGCGGTTTTGTTTCCGGGTGTTGCCCAGCCGGGTTGTCGGCAAATCAGTCGCGAAATCTCAACAACTTTTTCACATTTCATCCCTGACAATCGCCGGCTCTGTAAGATGTGCGCCGCTGTATCGCACCCTTCAATTCAAAAAACACTACGGATCCTTCCCCGACATGGCCAAACCGGACGCCTTGGGTCAGAAGCGCGGCTTGCAACGCCCGCCACCGACCATCAAATCGCATCTCGCCTACATGCTGCTCAGCGGCGCCGCCATCATGCTGCTGCTCAGCCTGCTGCGCCTGGCCCTGTTGGCCTACAACCGGGAAATGATCCAGTCGACCCCGGCCTCGACCTTCGTCGAGGCCTTTGGCAACGGCTTGCGTTTCGACCTGCGCCTGGTTGTCTACACCCTGATTCCGCTGGCCCTGGCCATGCTGCTGCCCGGCCTGATGGCGCTGCGCGGGCTGTGGCGTTTCTGGCTGACCCTCACCTCGAGCATCATGCTGTTCCTCGGCCTGATGGAAATGGACTTCTATCGCGAGTTCCACCAGCGTCTCAACGGCCTGGTGTTCCAGTACGTCAAGGAAGACCCGAAAACCGTTCTGAGCATGCTCTGGTACGGCTACCCGGTGGTGCGCTACCTGCTGGCCTGGGTCATCGTCACCTGGCTGCTGAGCCTGGTGTTCAAAGGCATCGATCGCCTGACCCGGCCGCGCGGCGTCCACGCCGATGCCACACTGGCTCGCGCCAGCCTGGCGCCCTGGTACCTGCGCATCGGCGTGATGGTTTTGGTGCTCGCGATCATCGTGCTGGCCGGCCGCGGTACCCTGCGCCAGGGCCCGCCGCTGCGTTGGGGTGATGCCTATACCACCGACTCCAATTTCGCCAACCAGTTGGGCCTCAACGGCACGCTGCAACTGATCAACGCTGCCAAAAGCCGGATGTCCGACGACCGCGACAATATCTGGAAGGGCACTCTGCCGCCTGCCGAGGCCCAGCAGACCGTGCGCGACATGCTGCTGACGGTCAACGACAAGCTGGTTGACCCGGACACCGCTGCAGTACGCCGCGACACCACGCCGCCGGAGCAGAACACCCTGCCGATCAAGAATGTGGTGGTGATCCTCATGGAAAGCTTCGCCGGCCATTCGGTCGGTGCGCTGGGCGACGAGTCCAACATCACCCCGGCGTTCGACCAGCTGGCTAAGCAGGGCCTGCTGTTCGACCGCTTCTTTTCCAATGGTACCCACACGCACCAGGGCATGTTCGCCACCATGGGCTGCTTCCCCAACCTGCCCGGTTTCGAATACCTGATGCAAACCCCGGAAGGCGCGCACAAGTTGTCCGGCCTGCCGGCGCTGCTGAGCCGGCGCAAATATGACGACGTCTACGTGTACAACGGCGACTTCGCCTGGGACAACCAGTCCGGGTTCTTCAGCAACCAGGGCATGACCACCTTCATCGGGCGCAATGACTTCATCAACCCGGTGTTCTCCGACCCGACCTGGGGCGTGTCTGACCAGGACATGTTCGACCGTGGCAACCAGGAGCTGATTGCCCGCGAGAAGACCGGCAAGCCGTTCTATGCACTGCTGCAGACCCTGTCCAATCACACCCCGTACGCCCTGCCCAAGGACCTGCCGGTACCACCGGTGACCGACAAGGGTTCGCTCAACCAGCACTTGACCGCCATGCGCTATGCCGACTGGGCAGTGGGCCAATTCTTCGAGAAGGCGCGCAAGGAGGCCTACTTCAAGGACACGCTGTTCATCCTGGTCGGCGACCATGGTTTCGGCAACGATCAGCAGATCACCGAAATGGACCTGGGCCGCTTCAACGTGCCCATGCTGATGATCGCGCCCGGCATCCAAGACAAGTTCGGCGCCGTCAGCCACACCGTGGGCACGCAGATCGACATCGTGCCGACCATCATGGGCCGCCTCGGCGGCGAGAACCGCAACCAGTGCTGGGGCCGCGACCTGCTCAACCTGCCGGATGGCGACAAGGGCTTCGGCGTGATCAAGCCTTCGGGCAACGAGCAGACCGTGGCGATTGTTTCCGGTGACCGCATCCTGGTCGAACCCAAGGACATGCCGCCCAAACTCTACCGCTACGAGCTGGGCCGTACGCCCAAGGCCGAGATCATCGACGCCCCGGACATCCCGGACCTGCGGCGCAAGCTCGACTCGTTCATCCAGACGGCGACCAAGAGCCTGCTGGACAACACCGCTGGGGTGGAGCCGTCCAAGTAAACCTTTTCAGGTTGTGGGCTTGCACGGGGGGCCGGAGCGAAGCCCCCGTGCGGCCTATCGCGGGCTTCGCGCGCTCCGCTTGTTTCGACCAATAGGCGCCCTGGAACGGCACGTTCGAAACCCGCGTAGGAGCGCGCGAAGCCCGCGATCAGGCCCCGCGCGCGGCCCTCTCCCAGCTGCAGATTCGAACCTTCCTGCCTTTGAGCACCCCACCTGAACGAACCCCCCACCCCTCGGTCAAGATTGTTGTAAGCCGCACCACTCCGATCTTCCAGACGAGGAGATACACAACAATGAAACAGTGGAAAATCAGCTACAGCGATCAAGATGGCGTTGCCCGTGAGATGGACGTCGAGTTCGCCGATTGCCCCTCCATCGAAGAGGCGGCCCAGCTGGTTCGTGCCCGATTGTTTCCGGTAACCGCCGAGTTGGACCTCAACGATTTCGAGGGTCGCGACTCTGCCCCCACGGCCCGGACCCTCAAGGCGCAAAACGCCGTGGCAATCACTGACATTGCCGAGGCGGTTGCCTGAAACGTTTTTTTGGCGCCAGCTGGCACTGGCGCCAACCCCGCGTTACTCTGCAGGCGGATGGTCATCATCCTGTCCTGTCCGCTTGAAGCCAGCCACCGTCGTCGTGGATGAAAGGGATACGTGCATGCCGTCGGCTGACGTTTCCCCGCAGTATTGAAAGTCTATCCGTCGTTAAACGTGAGGAGGACGATTCATGAGCACAGCCCATCAAGAAGACATCAGCACCCACGTGCTACGCCGCATGAAAGAGGGCGGTTTCGACTTCGCCCGCATTCACCCCATCGAGTTCTATGCCACCTTCCCCGACGAAGACCGTGCCCGCAAGGCGGCGGGGAAATTTCGTGGCGAATCGCTCAACGCCCAGGTCAGCGAGCGCGATGATGGGGCATGGCATCTGGAACTGAGCAAACTCATGTACGCCACGTATGGAGGTATAGGCGAATTCGAACATGACTTCGAAGCGGTCATCGAACCCCTGGGCGGCGAGATCGAGGGTTGGGGCGTCAAGCACGAGCTGCCGCGCAAGCCGGTCTGAGCAAAAAAATGGCCACCTGGTAACAGGTGGCCACAAAGGGAAGTTGGGATGAGGAGTGTCGCGTCAGAAAACTCTCCTCGAATGCTGTCATTATCGATGGCGCACGCAGGTTGTTGAAATCAACTCTGTCTATGCAGGTCATAGTAAAAAGCCACACCAGCGGCGCTTCGCAATGAAGCGCCCTCCGTTCAGTTGGCGCAAGAACCGCACAGGAATGGTGCGAGGCTGTTGCAATGGCTTTCCAACTGGTTGATTTAAAACAATTTATGCCGATGGCACGGGCCTTGCGAAGGCTCATGGGTCCGGGTGACAAGGAGTACGGCATGATCCGCACCTTTTATGATGAGATGTACGACGCAGGCGGCCTGGTCCGCCCGCACTATCGCGAGTTCGCGCGCTGGCTCGCCGATACGCCGGCCGAGCTGCTGGCCCAGCGCCGGCGCGAAGCCGACCTGCTATTTCATCGCGCCGGCATTACCTTCACGCTTTATGGCGATGAGCAGGGCACCGAGCGCCTGATTCCGTTCGACACCATTCCGCGCAGTATCCCTGCCAGCGAATGGCGTGTCGTCGAGCGCGGCTGTATCCAGCGGGTCAAGGCGCTGAACATGTTCCTCGCCGACCTCTATCACGACCAGCGCATCATCAAGGCCGGGATCATCCCCGCCGAGCAGGTGCTGGCCAACGAGCAGTACCAGCTGGCGATGCAAGGTCTCGACCTGCACCGCGACATCTACTCGCACATCTCCGGGGTCGACCTGGTACGCGACGGTGACGGCTCGTACTACGTACTCGAAGATAACCTGCGCACCCCCAGCGGCGTCAGCTACATGCTCGAAGACCGCAAGATGATGATGCGCCTATTCCCCGAGCTGTTTGCCGCGCAGCGCATCGCGCCGATCGATCATTATCCCAACCTGCTGCTGGACACCCTCAAGAGTTCCAGCCCCCTGGACAACCCCAGTGTCGTGGTGCTGACCCCTGGGCGGTTCAACAGCGCGTTCTTCGAGCATGCGTTCCTGGCGCGGGAAATGGGCGTGGAGCTGGTCGAGGGCGCGGATCTGTTCGTGCGTGACGACAAGGTGTTCATGCGCACCACCGACGGCCCCAAGGCAGTGGACGTGATCTATCGCCGGCTCGACGACGCCTTCCTCGACCCCCTGGCCTTCAACCCCGAATCGATGCTCGGCGTGCCGGGGCTGCTCTCGGCCTACCGCTCGGGCAACGTGGTGCTGGCCAACGCCATTGGTACTGGCGTGGCGGACGACAAGTCGGTTTATCCCTTTGTCACCGACATGATCCGTTTCTATCTGGACGAGGAGCCGATCCTCAAGAACGTGCCGACCTGGCAATGCCGCAAGCCCGACGAGCTGTCCCACGTGCTGGCCAATCTGCCCGATCTGGTCGTCAAGGAAACCCAGGGCTCCGGCGGCTACGGCATGCTGGTGGGGCCGGCCGCCACGGCGGCTGAAATCGAGAATTTCCGTGCGCGCCTCAAGGCGCGTCCGCATGCCTACATCGCCCAGCCGACGCTGAGTCTGTCGACCTGCCCGACCTTCGTCGAAAACGGCATCGCGCCGCGCCATATCGACCTGCGCCCCTTCGTCCTGGCCGGGCGTGAAACCCGCGTGGTCCCGGGCGGCCTGACCCGCGTGGCGCTGCGCGAGGGCTCGCTGGTGGTGAACTCCTCCCAGGGCGGCGGGACCAAGGATACATGGGTAGTCGAGGACTAAGGATGCGTGCCAAATGCTAAGTAGAACTGCCTCGGATCTGTATTGGATGTCGCGCTACCTGGAGCGTGCCGAAAACCTGGCACGCATGCTCGACGTCAGCTACTCGCTGTCGTTGATGCCCCAGGACGGTCGCGGTGATGGCCTCGACGAGATGGCCATGCCGCTGCTGATCACCGGTACCCTGGACGACTATCTCGAGCGCCACGGCCAGCTGCACGCCGAGCGCCTGCTGCACTTCTTCGCCCTCGACGCAGCCAACCCGGCCAGCATCTACAGCTGCCTGGGCGCGGCACGGGCTTCGGCCCACGCGGTGCGCGGGCGCATCACCGCCGACATGTGGGAAAACATCAACGCCACCTGGCTGGAAATTCGCGGCATTGCCGAGCAGGGGCTCAGCCGCTACGGCATGAGCCGCTTCTGCGAGTGGATCAAGGAGCGTTCGCACCTGTTTCGCGGGGCGACCTACGGCACCATCATGCGCAACGACGCGTTCCGCTTCATTCGCCTGGGAACCTTCATCGAGCGCGCCGACAACACCCTGCGTCTGCTCGATGCCCGCTACGAAATGCTTGGCGACGAAGCCGAGTCGGTGGACGACAGCTCGGCGCGCGGCTATTACCAATGGAGCGCGCTGTTGCGCGCCTTGTCCTCCTTCGAGGCTTACACCGAGATCTACCGCGATGCCCCGGCGGCACGCCCGGTGGCCGAGTTGCTGCTGCTGCGCGCCGACGTGCCGCGCTCGTTGCGCGCCTGCACCGAGGAGATCGACCAGATTCTCGGCGTGCTGCCGGGCGCCAACGGCCGGCCGGCGCAGCGCATGGCTGCCGAACTGGATGCACGCCTGCGTTACACCGGCATCGGCGAGATCCTCGACGAGGGTCTGCACGAGTGGTTGAACGAATTCATCCCGCTGGTTGCACAGTTGGGCAACGCTATTCACAGCTCTTACCTGGAGGCTGTATGAGACTCTCGATCAGTCACGAAACCGCCTATCACTACGACGATGAAGTCCGCGCCAGCATTCAGTACCTGCGCCTGACCCCGCACGACAGCGAGCGCCAGCACGTGCTCAGCTGGCAGCTCGACCTGCCACGTCCGGTCAAGGCCCAGGTCGACCCCTTCGGCAACATCCTGCACGTGCTGACCATCGACGACCCGCACAATGCGATCATCATCGGCGCCCGCGGCCAGGTTGAAATCGACGAAACCCGCGAGGCCGAACACGAAAGCCAGTCGCCGCTGCCGTTCCTGCGCTTCACCCGTCTGACCGATGCCGACGAAGCCATCCGCGCGTTCGCTGCCGAGCAGTGCAAGCACAAGGATCGCAACGCCCTGATCGACCTGATGCAGGCGCTCAACCAGCACATCACCTATACCCCCGGCGCCACCGAAGTGGAAACCAGTGCGGCCCAGGCTTTCGCCAACCGTGCCGGCGTCTGCCAGGACCACACTCACGCCTTCATCGCCTGCGCGCGCAGCCTGGGGGTGCCGGCGCGGTACGTGTCGGGCTACCTGTTCAGCGAGAACAGCGAGCACCTGGCCAGCCATGCCTGGGCCGAGGCCTGGCTGGACGACGCCTGGTACAGCTTTGACGTGACTAATCAATTGGCGCGGCCCGAGCGGCACCTGAAGCTGGCCGTGGGCCTGGACTACCTGGACGCCTGCCCGGTGCGTGGCATGCGCCGCGGCGGTGGCTTCGAGCAGATGCACGCCAAAGTGGTGGTGACCCCCACGCCGGGCGTGCAGAGCCAGGGCTTCGGGCCTGGGCAGTCGCAGAGTCAGGGGCAAAGCCAGACCCAGACCGCCAATCTGACCGGTAGCCAGACCCAGGGCTGATTTTCCGGCTACGCTGTCTGGCACCCAACGCTGCCGCCTTCGGGCGGCAGCGTCGTTTCAGCGCTTGCGCATTCGAGCCGATTGACTCGACCCGGGCTCGGCCAGCAGGTCTCAGCCAAAAAGTCGCCCGACATTGGGCAGAATGAGCAGAAGGGTGGTGGCAGCGACGATGAGTCCGGCCTGACGTACTTTCGAATGTTTGAACATGACTGTTGCCTTTGTTGTTGTTTTTCCGAGCGCGGCAAGGCGAAGAAGCCTTAGGCCATGGGCACACTTGCTGACCGCGCTTGGCGAATGCGAATGCTGATTTAACCTTAGAGCGCCCTTGGGACCCGCGTCACGCTTGGCTTAGAATCGTTTTGTATAGTGAACTGAAATTTAAAGGCATGATTGCAATAAGGCCTCGGGCCATGTCGCCGTGAGCGCCCCGGCTAGACGGGTTACAGGCTAAATCGCTGAATGGGCTGACGTTCGACCGTTCATCTGGCTGGCCTGATCGATCCCTATTGCTTTGCGAACACAATCCGGGGCACGCTTGATTCGTTCTTTTTCGTTTTTTATCGTGTGGGCCCATTCATGTCGCTACGCATCTGCATTCTGGAAACCGATGATCTGCGTCCCGAGTTCGTCGAGCGCTATCAAGGCTACGGCCGCATGTTCGAACAGCTGTTCACCCGCCAGCCGATTGCCGCCGACTTCAGCATCTACAACGTGGTCGAGGGGCAGTACCCGGCTGACGAGGAAAAATTCGACGCCTACCTGGTGACTGGCAGCAAAGCCGATTCGTTCGGCAGCGACCCGTGGATTCAGACGCTGAAGCACTACCTGGTCGAGCGCTATCGGCGCGGTGACAAGCTGCTTGGCGTCTGCTTCGGCCACCAGCTGCTGGCGCTGGCGCTGGGCGGTCTGACAGAGCGGGCCGTGCAGGGCTGGGGTGTGGGCGTCCACCAATATGAGGTCAAGGGCTCAGCGCAGTGGATGTCGCCCAAGCTCGATGAACTGGACCTGCTGATCAGCCACCAGGACCAGGTCACGCGCCTGCCGGAGGGCGCCGAGGTGGTCGCATCGAGCTCGTTCTGCCCGTTCGCCGCCTACCACATCGGCAATCAGGTGCTGTGCTTCCAGGGGCACCCGGAGTTCATTCATGACTACTCCCGGGCGCTGCTGGAACTGCGCCAGGACCGCCTGGGCGAAGAGCTCTACGCCAACGCCATCGCCAGCCTGGAGCGCGATCACCACGGTGAAGCGGTGGCCGAGTGGATGATGAGGTTCGTGGCGTCGGCGTGACGGTCGCCCGGCCTGGCCCCCTCCCGCAGACGGGTGAGGGGCCGCCAGGCCGTTATATTACAGCCACCCCGAGCGCTTGAAGCTCGCATACAGGCTGACACAGCCCACCACAATGACCCCCAGCACGGTGTAATAACCGTAGTGCCAACTCAGCTCGGGCATGTTCTGGAAGTTCATCCCGTAGATGCCGGCAATGGCGGTCGGGAAGGCCAGGATCGCCGCCCAGGCGGCGAATTTGCGTTGCACCAGGCTCTGTCGCGACGACTCCAGCAGGACGCCAATCTCGATGGTCTGGCTGGCGATGTCACGCATGGTGTTGAAGTCTTCCATCTGCCGGTTGACGTGAATCTGCACGTCGCGAAAGTACGGGCGCATGTTCTTGTCGATGAAAGGGAAGTCCAGGCGCTGCAGTTCTTCGCTGATCTCGACCATGGGTGCGACGTAGCGGTGCAGGCGCAGCAGATCGCGGCGTAGGCTGTGCAGCTTCTGGATGTCGGCTTCCACCAGCGGTGCATTGAGCACATTGCGCTCCAGCACCTCGACCTCGGCGTGGATCGACTCGCCCACCGGCTGGTAGCAGGAGGTGACGAAATCGAGGAGGGCGTACAGCACGAAGTCCTCGCCGTGTTCCAGCAGCAAGGGACGGGCCTCGCAGCGTTGGCGCACTTGGGCGTAGGACTTCGAATGGCCGTTGCGGCAGGTGATGACGTAGCCGCGGCCGGCAAAGATATGGGTTTCGATGAACTGCAGCACGCCGTTCTCGCGGATCGGCGAATAGGTGACGATGAACAGCGCGTCGCCGAAGGTTTCCAGCTTGGGGCGGCTGTGTTTTTCCAGGGAGTCCTCGATGGCCAGTTCGTGCAGGTCGAACTGGCTTTGCAGCAGGGTCATTTGCTCCTGGTCGGGTTGCTCCAGGCCGATCCAGACGAAGTGACCGGGAGTGTGCGCCCACTTGGCGCCGTCTTCGAGGTTGATATTGCAGACTTTGCGGCCGCCGTTGTACACGGCGGAGGCGACGATTCGACCCATGGCATGGCTTCTTGATCAGGCTGCAGCGTTTTATTGTGATGCCGCGACGGCGAGCCGCTCGGCGCCCTTGTCAGAATCAGAACCTGGCGCACGAGGGCAGTTCCAGCCGCCATGCCGCGGCGGGTGCGGTCAGTGCAAAGGCAGGTGCTGGTCCAGCGTGATCGCCGCGTCGAGGCTTTGCAGCAGGTCCTTGCGCACCTTGAGCTTGGTGTTGCGATGGGCCGTCATGTTGATCTTCTTCAGTTGCCCGGCCACCGCCAGCGCCGTTTCGCGCAGCTGCTCCGGCGCCACTACCTGGTCGAGGAAGCCGGCCTGCAGCGCCGCGTCGGGGCCGAACATCTCGCCGTTGATGACCGAGCGCTGGAAAGCCGAGCGGCCCAGGCGATCACGCGCCAGCTCGATGCCAGCGTGGTGCATGGTCATGCCGATCTGGACCTCGTTGAGGCCGATCTGGAACGGTCCGCTGACACCTATGCGGTAGTCCGCCGACAGCAGCAGAAACGCGCCCTTGGCCACTGCATGGCCGCTGCAGGCAACGATGACCGGAAACGGGTGGCTGAGAAGGCGGCGGGCGAGGGTGGAGCCCGCAGTCACCAGGCTGACGGCGTTTTGCGGGCTGGAAGTCATGACCTTGAGGTCATAACCCGCTGAGAGGATGCCCGGCTGGCCGGTGAGGATCACCACAGCGCGGTCCTGTGCGGCGCGGTCGAGGGCACTGTTGAGGGCGCTGATCACATCCGGCGAAATCGCGTTGACCTTGCCATTGTTCAGGGTCAGGGTGGCAACACCATCTTCCAGCAGGTAATCGAGCAACTCGGTCATGGCCATGTTCCTTGTAATGTTGTGCCGCAGAAGGTACCCACCGCCAGCGAACAGGTAAAGCGCCGTGACTGACCGATGGGTCACGCCGCGCACCTGCCGCGCTTTTGTGGCTCGGCTTAAGCGCATGAAAATCTTGCAAAAAAGCTTTGCCATTGGTGGCGCTTTCGACTACATTAGCGCGCCTCGACAGACCGAACAGGTAGGTCGAGAAACGGTGAAGTGTCCGAGTGGCTGAAGGAGCACGCCTGGAAAGTGTGTATACAGGAAACTGTATCAAGGGTTCGAATCCCTTCTTCACCGCCACATTCAAAAACAAAAAGCCCCGCTCTGCGGGGCTTTTTGTTTTGACCTGCAAAAAATCCAGGTCAATTGTCTAGGCGACCTGTGGCGCCGAGTGCGACGTTCACGCATAAAAAAACAGCCCGGACACGGCTACAAACTGCGAGCCGTGTCGGGCTGTTGGAAAACGTCAAGCAACTTGCTGTCAGTTGGTGAAACGGATCAACAGTTCACAGACGGTGTCAACATCGGCCTTGCTCAGGCTCATGTGCAACGGCAGCGACATGATTTCTTCGCTGGCTTGTTTGGCGGCGGGGCAAGTGCCGGCACCAAAGGAATACAGGCCATATTCGGTGTTATCACGATAGTGCACGCCCGGGTACACTTCGTTGCTGTTCAGGACGGTCAACAGTGCATCGCGGTTCTTCACTCGGATCTGCAGCAAGTGCGTCGAGGATTCACAGCCCGGTGCCACTTCGACAATATGGATACCTGGTTGGCCGGCGAGGCCTTCGCGGTACCAGTTGGCCAATTGACGACGGTAGGCATTGTCCTGGTCAAGGTATTTGAGCTGCACGATACCGATGGCCGCCATGATCGAGTTGCCGTGGTACTTGTAACCCAGCTCTTCGACGTCGTACATCCACTTGTAGGCACCTTGCGCTGCAGTGCGCGCATAGGTGTCCTTGTTGATGCCCAGCCAGCTCAGCTTGCGCACCTGTGCGTCGTCTTCCTGGTCGCGGAAGCAGATCATGCCCGAGTCGGCGGTCGGCAGGTTTTTCACGGCCTGGAAGCTGAACACGGTGCAGTCGGCGTCTTGCCCGACATGCTTGCCATTGAGGCGGCTGCCCGACATGTGCGCGGCGTCGAGGATCAGTTTGAGGCCGCGCGCACGGCACAGCTCGGCGATCTTCTCGTACTGCCCGGTGTTGCCGCCGATGCCGACGAAGAGCACGGCGCGGGTCTTGGCGGTGATGCGGCGCTCGACGCTTTGCGGATCGAGGCACAGGTACTGGTCAACGTCGGCGAACACCGGCTGCATGCCGGCGTACAGGATGGCGTGGTTGCTCGAGACAAAGGTCAGGGGAGTGGTGATGACTTCGTCGTCATCGGCCCAGCCGTTCTTTTTCTTGAACAGCTCGATGGCCAGGTGCAGGCCCACGGTGTTGGAGCTCAGGAAGTGCGCGTTGGGCAGGCCGGTATAGGCCTTCCAGTCGGCTTCCATGGCTTCGGTCTTGAAACCCATTCCGGTCCAGCCTTTTTCAAGGCATTCGCGAATTGCTTCGAGACACTCGTCAACACGAAATTTAGGTACAAAAAGCTGAATTGCCATGAGCGGTGCCCTGATAAGTTCGATTAACCCGGCGCCTGCTATTAATAGCGCGGCACCCTTCCTTTGGTTCCAATGTCAATAGTACGCACTCAGTGACGAAATGCGTCACTTGCGTAATTCATGAGTGATGCGTGACTACGCAGACAGGAGCACCCCTCAAAACGCGGTCTTGAAGATATTCTTGCAAACTTGCAGCGGATATCATTAGTTATGCTTGCTGGTCGGCAGGCAGGCAGGCAGTCGTCTAGGTCAATTGATTCGAGAATCAATTTCATTTGTCTTTTATAGAATCACCCAACTCGGCGTAGATCATCCGAAGTATCACCAAACTACCCGGAGCACGGACTGCCGCCGACCAAATCATATCGGTAGGACCTGCCAATGTCAGGGGGTGTACCGTTTTCTTGTGACACGATGACTGACGACACAATCGTGAACCAATTAACACGGTGGTGGCAGGGTAATGGCCCCCTCTACCGTCGTCAAGATGAACTCTTCGATGTTTATATCGGCAGCACGGCCGTCGCCATGAAGCCGTTCGTCGGCAAATTCACTGCTCAGGCGTTTCAAGCCCTCGTTCAAATCGCCGGCAGACCAGGCGCTGGCAATGAAACTGCGGCCCAAACGTTTGCTCAGGGCTTTGCAGGTTCGATGCCAAGTCTTCGATAGTGGCTAAATGCCTTGCCTGGGATTCTGGTTGATCGGATCCATATTCCAGACGAGCGGTGCTTCTATCAGGCGCTTTGCGTGGTCATGCAGGTGTTAGAGGGCCTAATCGCCAACGCCATCGACCTGCACCACAAGGTATCGCTGATGGCTGGCTGCGACCCGGATCTGCACCTCGTCTCCGGGGAATTTGCCCAGCAAACCCTGGCCCAGCGGCGAGCGGGCGGTGATCAGTGTGACCATCTGCCCTTGGATCTCGATTTTCAACCCGGCCGCACCCGGGCCCAAAAGCAAGTGTTGCAGTTGGCCGTTTTCGTCCTCCAGCAGCACCAGCGAGCCGGTGGCGATTCCGAGCGCCGGGGCATAAGGCGTCAATGGTGATTTTTCATAAAGCTGCAGCGCCTGGCGGATTTCTTCCATGCGCCGGGCCTGGCCGGTGGCAAGATAGGACGCTTCCAGCCCTAAAGTGTCATATTTGTTCTCGGCAACGTTTTCTTCATGGGTCGCCGTTTCATAGGCGGTCTGCGCCGCGCGGCGGGCCACTTCGAGGTCGGCGCTCAGGCGCTCGACGATCAGCTGTCGCAGCCGTTGCTTGTCGATCGGGGACATCGGTCATCCAACTGTCTTTTACTGTGATTCAGGCCCAGGAGGGCGCTTAGGCCATTTCACTCGCAGAACTGCGCGATGTTTTCACGGGCTTTTTGGCTGGGCGCCGTTTGCGCTTGCTGCAACCAGAACTGGCACTTGGCATTGGACTGGTTGCGCGGGTTGCTGCGGGCCTCCTGCTCGGCCTGGGCGAGTTGCTGGTTGTGCAGGTTGCGCTGGTATTGATCGAACATGGCGCCGCTGTCGTTGCCGGCAGGCGGCGCTGCCGGCAGATCGGGTTCCGGCGTGGCGGCCGCGCTGTCCGGCGTGTCGCCCTGAGGTTGATAGTTGATCGGCGGCTCAGGACGGATCACCTTGCCCGACGCCACCGGGACCGACGGCGGCGTGCCGTAAAGGGTCTTGTAGGCATACCAGGCGGTGCCGGCCACGGCGCTGACGCCGAGCCAGACGCCCAGGGCAATGCAGAGCACCAGCTTGGCGCCGTTGAACTGCAGGTCCAGCGGGCGGCGGCGGGATGGGGCAAGCGGGTGAGGGGTGGGCACGGCGACCTCCAAAGACTCGGGGCAGGGCAGGCGACAGGTTGATTGTCGCACGTTCGGCCAAGGCTGCCTGCCGAGGCTGGCATAATAGGTCTTTTAATGTGGGGGAGATGCCGTGCGGCCAAGCTGGGATATTTTTTGCGTAGTGGTCGACAACTACGGCGACATCGGTGTGACCTGGCGTCTGGCCCGGCAGCTGCAGGCTGAGCATCAGGTGCAGGTGCGTCTTTGGGTCGACGACTTGCAGCCGTTCGCGCGCCTGTGCCCGGGCGCTGATGCACAGGCCGATCGGCAATTGGTGGAGGGCGTGGAGGTGCGCCGCTGGCCGACGCAGTGGCAGGACACGGCGGTTGCCGATGTGGTCATCGGCGCTTTCGCCTGCAAGATTCCTCCCGAGTACATTGACGCCATGGCCGCTCGCGAGCGGCCCTGCCTGTGGCTCAACCTGGAATACCTGAGCGCCGAGGACTGGGTGGTCGGCTGCCACGGGCTGCCCTCCATGCAGTCGAGCCGGTTGCACAAGTATTTCTTCTTTCCCGGCTTCGTGCCGGGCACCGGTGGCTTGTTGCGCGAAGCGCGGCTGCTGGTCGAACGCGACCGGCTGCAGGCCGATCCACAGGCCAGGCGCGCGCTGTTGGCCGAGCTGGGGGTGGACTGGCACGGCGAAGGCCGGCTGGTCTCGCTGTTCGCCTACGAGAACCCCGCAGTGCTGGAGTGGCTGGAAGTCATGGCCGCCGGTGCCGAGCCGACTCAGTTGTTAGTGCCGGAGGGCCGGGTACTGGGCGACGTGCGCCGCTGGCTGGGGGTGGAACGCCTGGAGTGTGGCCAGCGCGAGGTGCGCGGTCAGCTGACCATCAATGTATTGCCGTTTGTATCGCAGGACCGTTTCGATCGACTGCTCTGGTGCTGCGATTTCAACGCCGTGCGCGGCGAGGACTCGTTCATTCGCGCACATTGGGCGGCGCAGCCGTTGCTCTGGCACATTTATCCACAGGAAGAAGACGCGCATCTGGTCAAACTCGATGCCTGGCTCGAGCTGTACTGCGCGCAGCTCGGGGCGGGCGCAGCCCAGGCGTTACGTGAACTGATGCACGCCTGGAGTCGCGGGCAGGGCATGGGCCAGGCCTGGCCGGCTCTGTTGCAGCACGAACAGGAACTGCGTACCCACGCCCGGCGCTGGTGCGAACAATTAGCCGTTCAGCCAGACCTTGCCGCAGCGCTGGTGCAGTTTTACCGAAATTGGATATGATACGCGGCCTGGAATTTTGTAAATCCCCATTCAAATTCGGATTCAAGTATGAAAACTGGTAAAGAGCTGAAACCCGGTACCGTGATCAAGATCGATAACGATCCGTGGTTGGTGCAAAAGGCAGAATTCACCAAATCGGGTCGCAACAGCGCGATCATGAAGACCAAGCTGAAGAATCTGCTGACCGGCTACAAGACCGAAACCGTCTACAGCGCCGACGACAAGCTGGAAGACGTGATCCTCGACCGCAAGGAAGCCACCCTGTCCTTCATCAGCGGTGACAGCTACACGTTCATGGACACCACCGACTACACCATGTACGAACTGAACGCTGAAGACATCGAAGCCGTTCTGCCATTCGTCGAAGAAGGCATGACCGACGTCTGCGAAGCTGTGTTCTTCGAAGACCGTCTGGTTTCCGTAGAGCTGCCGACCACCATCGTGCGTCAGGTCGACTACACCGAAGGCTCGGCTCGTGGCGACACTTCCGGCAAGGTCATGAAGCCTGCCAAACTGAAGAACGGCACCGAGCTGAGCGTGGCCGACTTCATCGAGATCGGCGACATGATCGAGATCGACACCCGCGAAGGTGGCTCCTACAAGGGCCGCGCCAAGTAATAGTCCTATCGACATTGCTTCGCTCGCAAACGAAAAAACCCGGCCGCCTGGCCGGGTTTTTTCGTTTCAGGGTCCTGCTGGCAGGACCCTGCACCCTCACACAGTTACGTGCAGGCGTACGTCGACGTTGTTACGGGTAGCGTTGGAGTACGGGCATACCTGGTGAGCAGCGTCGACCAGCGCCTGGGCAGCAGCCTGCTCCAGGCCCGGCAGGCTGATGTGCAGGTCGATGTCCAGGCCGAAGCCGCCTTCGATCTGGCCGATACCGACCTTGGCGGTGATCGAGGCGTCAGTTGGGATGGCTTGTTTCTTCTGGCCGGCAACGAACTTCAGGGCGCCGATGAAGCAGGCCGAGTAGCCAGCCGCGAACAGCTGCTCGGGGTTGGTACCAGGGCCGCCCGCGCCGCCAAGGGCCTTGGGCGTGGACAGCTGGACGTCCAGGACTTTGTCACTGGAAATGGCGCGACCGTCACGGCCACCGGTTGCAGTTGCTTCGGCGATGTAGAGAGATTCCATGCTGATGTCCTCGGTGGATGTCTTGGGGGAGTTGCGTTGAAGAGGTGAATTAAATTTATCGCGCTAATATCTTGCGCGCAAGCTAAATTTTCAAATCAGTAAGCCTGGCGACGAACGGTCATCGCCAACTGCTTAAAGAGTGTCCTGCAGGTGTGTGCGCATCTGCACCAGTTCCGCCTGTAACGCCTGCAGCCGCTCCAGCGACTGGCCCGTGGCGTCGAGGATGCACTGGGGAATATGCAACGCCTTGTCACGCAGGGTGCGGCCCTGTTCGGTCAACTCGACGATCACCACGCGTTCGTCGTCGCGGCTGCGCGTGCGGCTGAGCAGGCCTTCCACTTCCAGGCGCTTGAGCAGGGGTGTCAACGAGCCGGGGTCGGTGAGCAGGCGCGTGCTGATTTCACCGACGGTGAGGCCGTCCTTTTCCCACAGCACCATCATCGTCAGGTACTGCGGGTAGGTCAGGCCAAGTTCCTGCAGCAGCGGCTTGTAGACCTTGGTCATCAACAACGAGGTGGAATACAGCGCAAAACACATTTGACTGTCGAGCAGCAGGTTATCGCAGCTGCTTTTGCTTTTGTCGGTCAACGAGCGGTCGGTGTTCATGCTGATCCTTGTTTCCATGGTGCGTCTGAATTTAGCGTCCAGACCTTTAACGCGGCAGATAGTAACCAGCCGGATCGCATCGGTATACAAAGTCGGTATACAGCGGCTCCTGTACGTTTCGAGCATGCAAGTGCGCGCAGAGTTCGTTCGAGGTTACGCAAGGCATGGCGTGGTCAGGCAAGCGGGTCAGAGGCGGAAACCCTCGGCGATATGCTCGGCCAGGGTTTCGGTCATCGACGACTGCGTGGCGGGGTTGCGCAGCAGCATGATATTGGCCACCGGCAACAGCGGCAGACCCTCGGCGGCGCCGAGCACACGCATGTCGGCAGGGATCAGGCTCTGCAACTGCGCCGTGACCGCCAGCCCGACGCTGACGACTGCCATGATGGCTGACAGGCTGGGGCTGCTGTAGGCGACCCGGTACGGTTTCTGCTCGGCGTCCAGCGCGTTGCAGGCCCAGGCCCGGCAGAAACAATCATTGTTGAACATGGCCAGTGGCATGGGCGATTGCTCGTGCGGGTAGAAGCCGGCCGCCTCGGCCCAGACGAAGCGCTCCTGGCGCAGCAACTGGCCGACGTCGTGGCCCGGTTCGCGGGTGACGATGGTCAGGTCCAGGTCCTGGCGTTGCAGCAATTGCCGGGAGCTCTCGCAGTGCACTTCGACCTGCACCAGCGGGAAGGCCTGGGCGAAGCCGGAGAGGATGCCGGGCAGAAAGCGCATGGCGTAGTCGTCGGGGGTGCCGATGCGCACGGTGCCGACCATGTGCGGTTCGCGCAGGGTGGTGAACACCTCGCTGTGCAGCTTGAGGATGCGCCGCGCGTAGCCCAGCAGGATCTGCCCCTCGGCGGTCAAACGCACCTGACGGCCGTCGCGCTCGAACAGGCGGCGCTGCAGGATGTCTTCCTCCAGGCGCTTCATCTGCATGCTCACCGCCGACTGGGTACGGTTGACCGATTCGCCGGCGCGGGTGAAGCCACCGTGGTCGGCGATGGCGACAAAGGTGCGCAGCACTTCGGAGTCTATACTCTGGTACTGGGACATACATCAATCTCCGAGATGCACTGCATCAGAAACATTCGTTGGATTGATCTTATCCCCAGCTCGACACTTGAGCCATCCACTCGGAGGGCAAGACGATGAAAGGTCAAAAAGGTTATGCACTGATAGCGCGCCCAGGCGCTGTGTCCGCCAGCATCTGGCATCACATCAGCCGCTGGTACGAACTGGCGCGGCAACGCCGGGCGCTGGCGAAACTGTCGGAAAGCGACCTGAAGGATATCGGCCTGAGCCGGGCCGATATCCTTCAGGAAAGCGAGCGCCACTTCTGGGACGACCCGCTGGGCAAGTGACGGTCAGCTCGGGCGTCGCACCTGCTTGAGCGTCTCGGCAATCATGAACGCCAGTTCCAGCGACTGGTCGGCGTTCATGCGCGGGTCGCAGTGGGTGTGGTAGCGGTCCGACAGGCCATCCTCGGTGATCGGGCGGGCGCCGCCGATGCATTCGGTGACGTTCTGCCCGGTCATTTCGATATGAATGCCGCCTGCATGGCTGCCCTCGGCCTGGTGCACCTGGAAGAACTCCTTGACCTCGCCGAGTATCTGCGCGAAATCCCGGGTCTTGTAGCCGCTGCTGGCCTTGATGGTATTGCCGTGCATCGGGTCGCTGCTCCACAGCACTTTGCGGCCTTCGCGCTGCACGGCGCGAATCAGCCCCGGCAGATGCTCGCCAACCTTGCCGTTGCCCATGCGCGCGATCAGGTTGAGGCGGCCCGGGTCGTTGTCCGGGTTGAGCACGTCGATCAGGCGCAGCAACTGCTCGGGCTGCAGGCTCGGGCCGACCTTGACCCCGATCGGGTTGTGCACTCCACGCAGGAACTCGACGTGGGCGCCGCCCAGCTGGCGCGTGCGGTCCCCGATCCAGAGCATGTGCGCCGAGCAGTCGTAATAGTCGTTGGTGAGGCTGTCGCGGCGCACGAAGGCTTCTTCGTAGTTGAGCAGCAGAGCCTCGTGGGCGGTGAAGAACGAGGTCTCGCGCAACTGCGGCGAGCTGTCCATCCCGCAGGCGCGCATGAATGCCAGGGTTTCGTCGATGCGGTTGGCCAACTGATGATACTTGTCGGCCAGGGCCGAGTTGGCGATGAAATCCAGGTTCCACTTGTGCACCTGATGCAGGTCGGCAAAGCCGCCTTGCGCGAACGCCCGCAAGAGATTGAGGGTGGCGGTGGACTGGTGGTACGCCTGGATCAGGCGTTCCGGGTCGGGGGCGCGGCTGGCAGCGTCGAAGCCGATACCGTTGACGATGTCGCCGCGGTAGGCGGGCAGGGTCACGCCGTTGATCACTTCGTCGTTGGCCGACCGCGGCTTGGCGAACTGTCCGGCCATGCGCCCGACCTTGACTACCGGGCAGGCAGCGGCAAAGGTCATGATAATGGCCATCTGTAGCAGCACCTTGAAGGTGTCGCGAATCTTCGCCGCCGAGAACTCGGCAAAGCTCTCCGCGCAGTCGCCACCCTGCAGGAGGAAAGCGCGGCCTTCGGTGACTTCGGCGAATTGGCGACGCAGCTCGCGGGCTTCCCCGGCGAATACCAGCGGCGGGTAGCTGGCCAGGCTCTGTTCAACCTTGGCCAGGTGCGCGGCGTCGGGGTACTGCGGTTGCTGCTCGATCGGCAAGCCGCGCCAGCTGGCGGGGCTCCAGGGTTGGGTGGTCACGGGCTGGGCTCTGTTGTTTTTGGAAGAGGAGGGCATCTTATCAGGCTGGCATCAGTGGTGAGGCGCAAAAAAAGCCTGGCTCCATTGCCCTGGGTGTCCGACAATCGCCGCTTTTACCCTTGGTAACAGGCCGCCACGGTGCAAGACGACAATCTGACTGCGAGCGCGCCCGAGCGCGTCGAACGCATCCTCGCCGAGGTCCACGATGACTTCGGCATGATCCGCGTGCTGGAGGTGGAGGATTACCGCTTTCTCGAGTTTGGCGACGCCATCGAGCAGAGCTGCGTGTTTACCGCCGACCCCACCTGGCTGGAATACGACTACACCCGCGCCATGCTCATTGGCGCGCTGTGCCACGAGCAGCCGGACAGCGCGCTGTTTCTCGGCCTTGGCGCCGGGACCTTGACCCAGGCATGCCTGCAGTTTCTGCCGCTCGAGGACGTCGAGTGCATCGAGCTGCGCCCCGACGTGCCGCGCCTGGCCATCGAGTACCTGGGCCTGGACGACGACCCGCGGCTCTACGTCCGGGTCGGTGACGCCGTGCAGTTGCTGCCGACGGCCGAGCCTGCGGATCTGATCTTCGTCGACCTCTACACCGACCACGGGCCGGCCCCGGCACATCTGGGCTGGGGGTTTCTGGAAAGCTGCCAGCAGCGCCTTAACCCCGGCGGCTGGCTGGTCATCAATCAGTGGGCTGGCGACGACGGCAAGCCGTTGGGCGCGGCATTGCTGCGCGGCCTCTACCATCGCCACTACTGGGAGTTGCCGGTGAAGGAGGGCAATGTGATCGTGCTGGTGCCGGCGGACCTGGAGCAGAGCCTGGACCTGCCCGGGCTGAGTCAGCGCGCCGCTGCCCTGGCGCCGCGCCTGGGCTATTCGCTGGAGACGCTGATCGCGCAGATCCGGCCTGCTTCCTGAGCCCTCATGAAAAACAGGATGAAAGGGTTCAGCGAACTGGACCCGTTGGCTGCGATCCTGTAAAAAATCCTCACGTAAGCGGGGATTTCAGGTATAGTGCGCGCCGGCCTTTAACAAGGCCACGTTCAGGTAGCGCAATCCCCGAAGCCCGCTTCGGTTGCAACGTCCGTACTCGCGGACACTCCCTGACGATTCCTTCATTTCAATCGTTTTCGCAAATCCCCGCCGACAAAGCTGCCAGGGTGACTCTCGAGTCTTACACGGCATGCGCAGCTTTGGAGCATGGGTCTTTGCGGATGCACTTAGAGGCAGACCCATGACCCAGGAAACCGGCGGCTTCGCCAGTCTCGGACTTCACCCCACTATTGTTGCAGCCGTTATCGCTACCGGCTACGAAGAGCCTTCGGCTATTCAGCAGCAATCGATCCCGATCATCCTTGCCGGTCACGACATGATTGGTCAGGCGCAGACAGGTACCGGTAAAACCGCCGCCTTCGCCCTGCCGATCCTGAGCCGCATCGACCCGAGCAAGCGCGAGCCGCAAGCCCTGATCCTGGCGCCAACCCGTGAGTTGGCGCTGCAAGTCGCTACCGCTTTCGAAACCTACGCCAAGCAGATGCCAGGCGTCACCGTGGTAGCGGTGTATGGCGGTGCCCCGATGGGCCCGCAGTTGAAAGCCATCCGCAACGGCGCGCAAATCGTCGTCGCCACCCCAGGCCGCCTGTGCGACCACCTGCGCCGTGACGAGAAAGTGCTCGCCACCGTGAATCACCTGGTGCTCGACGAAGCCGACGAAATGCTGAAGCTTGGCTTCATGGACGACCTGGAAGTCATCTTCAAGGCCATGCCGGAAACTCGCCAGACCGTGCTCTTCTCGGCGACCCTGCCGCAGTCGATCCGCGCGATCGCCGAGCGTCATCTGAAAGACCCGCAGCACGTCAAGATCCAGACCAAGACCCAGACCGTCACCGCGATCGAGCAGGCTCACCTGCTGGTTCACGCCGACCAGAAGGTCTCAGCCGTGCTGCGCCTGCTGGAAGTCGAAGAGTTCGATGCGCTGATCGCCTTCGTGCGCACCAAGCAGGCCACCCTGGACCTGGCCAGCGCCCTGGAAGCCAAAGGCTACAAGGCTGCCGCGCTGAACGGTGACATTGCCCAGAACCAGCGCGAGCGCGTCATCGACTCGCTCAAGGATGGTCGCCTGGACATCGTCGTCGCCACCGACGTCGCCGCCCGTGGCTTGGACGTTCCGCGCATCACCCACGTGTTCAACGTCGACATGCCGTATGACCCCGAGTCCTACGTGCACCGTATCGGCCGTACTGGCCGTGCCGGTCGCGAAGGTCGCGCGCTGCTGCTGGTGACTCCGCGTGAGCGCCGCATGCTGCAGGTGATCGAGCGTGTCACTGGCCAAAAGGTAGCCGAAGTACGCCTGCCTGACGGCCAGGCCGTGCTGGATGCGCGCATCCGCAAGCTGACCAACAGCCTCGCGCCGCTGGTTGCTGATGCCGAAAGCACCCATGGCGACCTGCTCGATCGTCTGACCGCCGACATCGGCTGCAGCCCTCGTGCCCTGGCCGCTGCGCTGCTGCGCAAGGCTACCAACGGTCAGGCCCTGACCCTGGACGCCGTGCAGGCCGAGCAGCCGCTGGTGCCGAACAGCGCTCCACGTGAACGCAGCAGCGCCGACCGTCCCGAGCGTGGTGACCGCGAGCGTCGCGCGCCCATGCCGCTGGGTGAAGGCCGTGCGCGTTGCCGCACCGCTCTGGGTGCTCGCGACGGTATCGCCGCGAAGAACCTGCTGGGTGCCATCCTCAACGAAGGCGGCCTGGCCCGCGAAGCCATCGGCCGCATCCAGGTGCGCGACAGCTTCAGCCTGGTCGAGCTGCCGGAAGATGGCCTCGAGAAGCTGCTGACCAAGCTCAAGGACACTCGCGTGGCCGGCAAGCAGTTGAAGTTGCGTCGCTATCGCGAAGATTGATCTTTGCTGAAATGAAAAAATCCCCGGCCTAGGCTGGGGATTTTTTTATGCCCGAGCAAGGTCGGTCCTGCAGGTCAGCCATCCGGTCTTCAACCGAACCGGTAGATATCCATCCCCAAAGCCCCCAGGGTGAACCCCTGATGTTCCAGAGCGAACTCACCCCCTGCGCCACGGGCGAAATACAGCGGCAGCAGATGCTCGTCGCTCGGGTGATTGCGCTGGGCATGGGGCGCCTGGCTGCGGTAGTCAAAGAGGGCCGGTTCGTCGGCTGCCTGCAGGCGCTCCACCATCCAGTCGCGAAAGGCCCGCGCCCAGGGCGTGATGCTTTCCGGCCCGGCGTGCCAGTCCAGTTCGCGCAGATTGTGGGTGATGCTGCCCGAGCCGATCAGCAGGATGCCGTCACCGCGCAAGCCGGCCAACGCCTGGCCCACGGCGTGCTGCAGCGCAGGGCCGCCTTGGCTCGGCAGCGAGACCTGCACCACGGGAATGTCGGCCGCCGGGTACATCAGCGACAGCGGCACCCAGGCGCCATGGTCGAACGGCCGCTGTGGGTCCAGGCGGGCCGGCAGGCCGGCAGCGCTCAGCCGGTCGGCCACCTGTGCGGCCAGCGCCGGGTCGCCGGGGGCGGGGTACTGCACGGCGAAGAGCGCCGCAGGGAAGCCGCCGAAGTCATGCCAGGTCTCTGGGGCCGGGCTGCTGGCGACCAATAATTCGCGGCTCTCCCAGTGGGCGGAGACCAGCACGATGGCTTTGGGGCGTGGCAGTCTGGCGGCCAGACGGGCCAGGGCTGGGCCGCTGGCGCCGGGCTCCAGGGCGAGCATGGGGGAACCGTGGGAGATGAACAGGCTGGGCAACATGAGTGAAGGTCCTGAACGGGGTATGACCCCATCATGAGCCGCTGACCCATCGAAATCCATGTCAACGTTTTGCATGGATTGATCGGCTATCTTGATGCGTTTCTAAGGTTGCAGGGTTTGTGCAAAGCCGGCGGCCTGGTCGATGGAGCGCTGCAGGTCGATCAGCAGCGGCTGCAGGTCGCCTTCCACCGAGCGCTCGGAATCCTCCAGGTCACTGATGGCCTGAGCGTTGCGTCGATGCTTGATCTGCAACATCTGATCACTCATGCCGGCCAGTGCGGGAGCCACCTGACTCTGAGCGTCGCGCATGCTGCGCAGCATCTGCTGATACTGGGCGAGGCTGCGTTGGTATTCATCGCGGCTGCTGGCGGCCAGATTGGGATCCTTGTAGCGCCCCAGTTCGTCACGCCATTCGGCGAACAGCGCGTCGCCCACCTGCTCGATATTGTCGACCCGTGGCGCCACTGCGGCGGCAGCCTTGTCGCTGTCGGCATAGGCTTTGTGCAGCTGTTCGAGGGTGACTTCAGGGGCATTGCCCGAAGGATGCAGCGCCGCCTGGTAGCGATCTTCGGCGCGGCTGAAGGCATAGCGCGCCTTGACCTGGGCATCGCGCGCATCTTGTACACGGTGGACGAGCATCTCGCGTCTGGAGATGCCGGCCTTGTCCATCAGGGCGAAGTAGCCGGTCTGGCAGCCGCTGAGGAGCAGGCTGGCGAGGAGAATCAGGATCAGGCGCATGGCAGGGTCCAGGTGAGATCGCCTTTGGACCGGCAGGGGGGCAAGCGGGTTCATCGAATCGCCCGGCCTGGCTGTCGCCAGGCCGGTTCACTGGAGGTCAGCCGCGGCGGCGCAGCGCCTCGATACGATCTTCCAGGGGCGGGTGGCTCATGAACAGCCCGGCCAGGCCGTGCTTGAGGCCGCCGTTGATGCCGAAGGCGGTCAGGCTGTCGGGCATCTGCACCGGCACGCCCTGTTCGGAGCGCAGGCGCTGCAGGGCCCCGATCATCGCGCCGGTGCCGGCCAGGCGGGCGCCGGCTTCGTCGGCGCGGTATTCGCGCTTGCGCGAGAACCACATGACGATGCAGCTGGCGAGCACGCCCAGGACCAGCTCGGCGACGATGGTCGCAATGTAGTACGCGATGCCCTGGCCTTCCTCGTTCTTGAAGATGACCTTGTCGACGAAGTTGCCGATGATGCGCGCGAAGAACATCACGAAGGTGTTCACCACGCCCTGCACCAGTGCCAGGGTGACCATGTCGCCATTGGCGACGTGACCGATCTCGTGGGCCAGCACCGCCTTGACCTCGTCCGGCGAGAAGCGTTCGAGCAGGCCCTGGCTGACCGCGACCAGGGCGTCGTTGCGGTTCCAGCCGGTGGCGAAGGCGTTGGCCTCGTAGGCCGGGAAGATACCGACCTCGGGCATCTTGATGCCGGCTTCGCGGGACAGCTGCTCGACGGTCTGCAGCAGCCATTGTTCATGGCGGGTGCGCGGCTGGCTGATGATCTGCGTGCCGGTGCTCATCTTCGCCATCCACTTGGAGATGAAGAGCGAAATCAGCGAACCGGCGAAGCCGAACACGGCGCAGAAGATCAGCAACGAGTGAAGATTGAGGTCCACGCCGTTGGCCGCCATGATCCCGTTGAAGCCCAGCAGGCTCAGCGTAATGTTGGCAATGAACACCACGGCAAGGTTGGTGGCCACGAACAGCAAGATGCGCATCATGGTTGTAACGTTCTCCTGACGGATAAAAGGCTGCGTATGCGGGGTATATAAGGTGCCGTTCGCTTCGATTCAACCAAGAGACTATTTCAAGCTGTGTCTCAAGCGGCGTCTCCACTGAATACCGAGCGAATTCTAGCGGCAAATCGGCGAGGGGAAGGGGGTGAAAGCGTGGATACGCCCAGCGTTTGTGTAACGGAATGTTCGGAGATATTTCAAGCGATGTCGCAAGAGGGGAGCTATCGGGTTTTTCGAAGGGTCAACCGGCGATGGCAGCCGGGCAGCTGCCATCGCCCGAGAGTCACTGCCGATACGACTTGAGGAAGTGCCCGATACGCCCGATGGCCTGTTCCAGGTCATCGACGCGCGGCAGCGTGACCACGCGGAAGTGGTCCGGCCATGGCCAGTTGAACGCCGTGCCTTGCACCACCAGCAGTTTCTCCGAGAGCAGCAGGTCAAGCACGAACTTCTCGTCGTTGAGAATCGGGCAGACCTTCGGGTCGATGCGCGGGAAGGCATACAGCGCGCCCATGGGTTTTACGCAGCTGACCCCTGGGATATCGTTGAGCAGCTCCCAGGTGCGGTTGCGCTGCTCCAGCAGTCGGCCTGGCGGCAGCACCAGGTCGTTGATGCTCTGGTAACCGCCCAACGCCGTCTGGATCGCGTGCTGCGACGGCACGTTGGCGCACAGGCGCATGTTGGCGAGGATGTCGATCCCCTCGATGTAGCTCTGGGCATTGTGCTTGGGCCCGGAAATCGCCACCCAGCCGGAGCGAAAACCGGCCACACGGTAGGACTTGGACAGGCCGTTGAAAGTCAGGCACAGCAGGTCCGGGGCCAGCGAGGCGGTGCATACATGCACGGCATCGTCGTAGAGGATCTTGTCGTAGATTTCGTCGGAGAACACCACCAGGTTGTGCTGGCGGGCGATTTCCAGCATGCCCAGCAGCACTTCCTTCGAATACACCGCACCGGTCGGGTTGTTAGGGTTGATGATCACCATGGCCTTGGTGTTAGGGGTGATCTTGGCCTTGATGTCCTGCAGGTCCGGCCACCAGTTGGCCTGTTCGTCGCACAGGTAGTGCACTGCATTGCCGCCGGCCAGGCTTACGGCGGCAGTCCAGAGCGGGTAGTCGGGGGCCGGGATCAGCACTTCGTCGCCGTTGTTGAGCAGGGCCTGCATCGACATCACGATCAGCTCGGAAACGCCGTTGCCCAGGTAGATGTCTTCGATGCCGACGCCTTCGACCTGCTTTTGCTGGTAGTACTGCATCACCGCCTTGCGGGCGCTGAACAGGCCCTTGGAGTCGCTGTAACCCTGGGCGGTAGGCAGATTGCGGATCACATCCTGAAGAATCTCGACCGGTGCCTCGAAACCGAAGGGGGCCGGGTTGCCGATGTTCAGCTTGAGGATGCGATGGCCTTCCTCTTCCAGGCGCTTGGCGTGCTTGAGCACCGGGCCGCGGATGTCGTAGCAGACGTTGGCAAGCTTGTTCGATTTGCTGAACTGCATGATGTGATCCCGGTAAATATGAAGATCGCCGCGCTGGCGCCATGAAAATGAAAATTTGAACGGGCGAAACGCGGATGACAGACTGACGTCCAATGGGTCCAGACAGTCCTGGAAAGGCGCAACTATACGTGCCACCTGATCGGTGGAAAAGATACAGATCAGGCTTTTTAAGATACCGAGGTGTGCTGATGGAAAAGATCGAAAAAACCCTGGAAGAGTGGAAAGCCATGCTCGATCCAGAGCAGTACAACGTTTGCCGACTGTCCGCCACCGAGCGGCCGTTCACCGGCAAATACAACACCACCAAGACCGATGGCGTGTACCACTGCATCTGTTGCGAGCTGCCGCTGTTCGACTCCAAAGCCAAGTTCGACTCCGGGTGCGGCTGGCCCAGCTTCTACGAGCCGATCGCCGAGGCGGCCATGACCGAAATCCGCGACATGAGCCATGGCATGATCCGCACCGAAGTCAAATGTGCCAAATGTGACGCCCACCTGGGTCATGTGTTTCCCGACGGACCGAAGCCGACCGGCTTGCGCTACTGTATCAACTCCGTGTGCCTGAACCTGGAGCCACGCTGACCACGCCTCGCGGCTTGCCATAAGGACCTGCCCTTGCCATGACCCAGTTGCTCGACATTCCCTGCACCACCATGACCGGCGAGCAGAAAACCCTCGCCGACTTCTCAGGCAAGGCCCTGCTGGTGGTCAACACCGCCAGCAAGTGCGGCTTCACCCCCCAGTACAAGGGGCTCGAAGAGCTCTGGCAGCGCTATCGCGAGCAAGGCCTGGTGGTGCTGGGCTTTCCCTGCAACCAGTTCGGCCATCAGGAGCCCGGCGACGAGGGCGCCATCTCGCAGTTCTGCGAGTTGAATTACGGCGTCAGCTTCCCGCTGTTCAAGAAGGTCGAGGTCAATGGCGACCAGGCGCATCCGCTGTTCGTCCAGCTCAAGGAGCGCGCGCCCGGGCTGCTGGGGTCCAAGGCAATCAAGTGGAACTTCACCAAGTTTCTGGTCGGCCGCGACGGCCAGGTGGTCAAGCGCTTTGCTCCGGCCACCAAGCCGCAGGACCTGGGCGACGAGATCGAGGCACTGCTCAAGGTCTGACGCCGGTCAGTCCTGGCCGGACATCAGCGGTACCCACTGGTCGATCAGGGTCACCAGCTCCTCGCGGCGAAACGGCTTGGAGAGGTAGTCGCTCATGCCGGCGGCGCGGCAGCGTTCGCGCTCCTCAGGCATGGCGTTGGCGGTCAGGGCAACGATCGGCAATTGTGGCCAGCGCCCGCTCTGGCGGATGCGCCGGCTGGCTTCGTAGCCATTCATCACCGGCATGTTGCAGTCCATCAGCACCAGGTCGAACTCGCCATTCTCCAGCTCGCTCAAGGCCTCACCGCCATGGGCCGCTACCGTCACCTCGCAGCCGAGCTTGCTGAGCATGCCTTTGGCCACTAGCTGATTGACCGGGTTGTCCTCCACCAGGAGGATGCGCGCGCGCAACTCGGGGGAGGGCGGCTGGCCGCTCGGGCCCTCGCTGCGCGCCCCTTCTTCGCCCATGAGGATGCGCCGCAGCGCCTGGTACAAGGCATTGCGCGCCAGCGGGCGGGCCTGTTGCTGCAAGGGCATCACCGCATTGGCCTGCTCGGTGGGCAGGAAATTGCCGTAGGCGGTCACCAGCAGGATCGGCGCACGGATGGTGGGGCGCATCTCGAACAGGCGCTCCAGGTGATCGGTGATCAGCAGGTCGGGGGTCAGCCCGCTGAGGTCGGCATCCTTGTCGTAGCGCTGGTAGCGCACCCCCCACAATGGCAGCAGCTTGCCCAGCAGCTCGGCCAGGCCGCTGCTGGCGGCGCTCACCGCGATCACGCTGCCCTGCAGTTTCGGCAGGCTGTGGGCCGGCGTGTGGGGTGGTAGCGGCAGGTCGGCGATGAACTGACTGCCGAAACCGGCCTCCGAGCTGATGGTGAGGCGGCCCTTCATGGCCTCGCAGAGGTTGTTGGTCAGGGCCAGGCCCAGGCCGGTGCCGCCGAATTGCCGGGTGATGCCGGCGCCGGCCTGGGTGAAGGGCTGGAAGATCTTCACCTGGGCCTCTTCGGCGATACCGATGCCGGTGTCGCAAACTTCGATGCGCACCCCGCCGGTGCGGCTGCTCAGGCGCACATCGACGCGGCCGAAGCGGGTGAACTTCAGCGCGTTGGACAGCAGGTTACTGACGATCTGCCGCACGCGGGTCGGGTCGCCGAGCACCATGGCCGGGAAATGCGGGTCCACCAGGCAGGTCAGCTCGACGCTGGGCGCCGCATTCTGCGAGAGCAGGTTGGCGGTGTCCTCGACCAGGGCGCCGAGGTCGAACGGGATGCGCTCGAGTTCCAGCTGCCCGGCGTCGAACTTGGACAGGTCGAGGATATCGTTGAGCAATTCCACCAGCACCTTGCCCGAGTCGTGGGCGATCGACAGCTGCTGGCGCTGTTCCCCGTTCAGGGGGCTGTCCAGCGACAGTGCGATCATCCCCAGCAGGCCATTGAGCGGGGTGCGGATTTCGTGGCTCATGTTGGCCAGGAACGCCGCTCGCGCCTGCGCCATGTCCAGCGCGGTGCGCCGCGCCCGCTCCAGTTCCTCGTTTGACTGGCTCAGGCGGCTGTTGCTGGCCTTGAGTTCGGTGGTGCGCGCCGACACGATGTTCTCCAGCTCGCCGAGGTACTCGGTCAGGCGGTTTTCCGCCGTGCGCCGCTGCTGGATCTCGGTGGACATGCTGATGAACTGCTGGTTGGCCACCTTCACCAGCACGCCGATCTCGTCGTGCTCGTGGCCGGGCGGGTAGTCCAGCCGGGCCGGGCGAGGCAGGTGCGGGTCATTGCTGCTCAGCGCCTCGATGACCTTGATCAACGGCTTGGTGAGCATGGTGTAGAACATCAACAGCAGCAGCCCGGTGAGGATCAAGCTGCGCAGAAAACCGTTGAGCAGGGTGATCTCGGCGCGCTGGACGAAGCGCGTGCCAATGGCCAGGGTGTCGACGTCGACGTGCAAAGTGCCGAGCCGGTCGTCCGGCATGAAGCTCAGAAACAGCGGCTCGTCATATTGCAGGTTGGCGCCGAACAGGCATTCGCTGAGCCAGCGATAGGGACTGGGCTCGCGCGGCCGGTCGACACTGGCCAGGACCACGCCTTCGTTGTCGCTGAGCCGCGCCCCGACGATGGATTCCGATTGCAGCAGACCCTGGACCAGCTCGTGGGCCAGGTCGGCGTCGATGTTGTAGGCGATGCGCGACGCCGGATTGTGGCTGATGTCGAGCAGGGCGCGCATCTGGCGGTTGATGGCATCGTGGACGCTGGCATAATCGAGCCAGATTTGCGTGATACTGAGTAACGTGCCAAGAATAAAACCGACCACAACCGTCAGTCTGGCTTGCTTGTACGACAGGCGGTGGGTGAATTTTATATCCATGGGTCTCAAGTCAACTTCGGGTTCCGTGCGCTGGCAAGCATAGCCGATCAGCGCGCGGCATTGCCCCGGATCCCGTCACTAAGGAAACAAATTCGTGGAGTCTTCCTCTTTTTCGCTGGATCCTCGGCTGACCGCTTTCCTCGAACGTGCCGACCGCCTCATGGCTCGTCTGGAGCCGCTGTTGCCCGCGCCTCGTCCAACCATCGACTGGAACCACAGCCTGGCCGCCCGTTGGCAGCGTGACAGCCGCGGCGGTTTCCTGCTGCCGCTGGAAGTCAGCCTGGACCTGCGCCTGGACGACCTGCTGGGCATCGACCGCCAGCGTCAGCAACTGGCCGGCAACACGCGCCAGTTCCTCGACGGCCTGCCGGCCAACCACGCCTTGCTGTGGGGATCGCGCGGCACCGGCAAGTCTTCGTTGGTGCGAGCGCTGCTGGCCGAACACGCCGCTGCGGGCCTGCGCCTGATCGAGATCGAACGCGATCACCTGGCCGACCTGCCGCGGGTGGTCGAGCAACTGCTCAAGTTGCCGCAGCGCTTCATTCTGTTCTGCGACGATTTATCCTTCGAGGCGGGCGAGGGCGATTACCGTATCCTCAAGAGCGTGCTCGACGGCTCGCTGGAGCAGGCGCCGGACAACGTGCTGCTGTACGCCACGTCCAACCGTCGCCACCTGGTGCCGGAAAAGCAGACCGACAACGACAAGTGGCAGACCGTCGACGGCGAAGTGCACCCCAGCGAAGCCGTCGAAGACAAGATTGCCCTGTCCGACCGTTTCGGCCTGTGGCTGTCGTTCTACCCCTTTACCCAGGAGCACTTTCTCGACGTGGTCGAGCACTGGGTCGGCGTACTGGCCGGCAAGGCCGGGCTGCGCTGGCAACGTGACGAAGAGCTGGAGAAACTGGCGGTGCGCTGGGCTACGGGCCGCGGCAACCGCAACGGCCGCTGCGCCTATCAATTTGCCCGCTATTGGGTGGGCCTGAAACTGCTGGAGCAACATCCATGATCGATCTGCAAAGTGCCGGCGACGGCTTGGCCGGCTACGGCCTGCTGGCTGCCCAGGTAGAGTCGCTGTTCGCCGACGAACACGATTTCATCGCCAACGCCGCACAATTCTCGGCCTTCCTCTACAACCAGGTCGACGACCTGAACTGGGCTGGCTTCTACCTCAACCGCAACGAAGAACTGGTACTGGGCCCGTTCCAGGGCCAGGTGGCCTGCGTGCGCATCCCCTTCAGCAAAGGCGTCTGCGGCGCAGCCGCGCGCACCCGGCAGACCCAGCGGGTGGAAGACGTGCACGCTTTCCCCGGCCATATCGCCTGCGACAGCGCGTCGAACAGTGAAGTGGTGATTCCGCTGGTCAAGGACGGTCGCCTGATCGGCGTACTCGACCTCGACAGCCCGACACTGGCGCGTTTTAGCGCCGAAGATCAGCAGGGGCTGGAGAAACTGGCCGAGATATTTCTGCGATTGACCGATTGCAGCGGGTATTGATGCCTGGCTGTCGGGCGATGTTCTGAATCAGGTGTGGGAGGGGGGGTAGCCCCTGAGAGGTTGCCAGGCCGTTGTGATCCTGGCGCCCGCCCTCAAATCCGCTTCTTCTTCCACTCGCCATCGGCTTCTTCCTCGGCCTTGGCTTCTTCCTGCAGGCCCGCCGTCAGCTCGCTGCTTTCATTGACCTTGTGCTGCACGTTGGTCAGCACGATGCTGTTGGTGCGCGCCAGCAACTTCTGCAGGTACTTGAGCTGCTCGTCATACAGTGCCGGCTCCGGCTGGTTCTTCAAGTACTGTACACCGCGTTCGAACGCCAGCCGCGCCTGCCCCGGCTCGTCGTCGGCCAGGGCCTGCTGCCCCAGGTTGTTGAAGAACTCGATGTGCACCAGTACCAGGATGTGCTTGATCTCCTTGACCCAGCGCTTGGTCTCGGTATGCGAGAGGAACTCTTCCTTGGCCGCCCGAGTGATCTGGCTGTGCAGGCTCTCGAGCAGATAACTGATGTGCTTGGCATAGTCCTCGGTGAGGATCGGCACGCTCGGGTTGTCCACCTTGATCTTCTTGTCGCCCAGCGCGATCAACTTCTCCAGCTCTTCGGCACGCTCACGGTGCATGCCGTTGCGCTTGTCCATCTTCAATGAACGTTGCACCAGGTTCAGCTCCAGGCGCAGGAACAGCAACTTCAAATCCGGCGTCACCAATTGCCCCGGAAAGGTCTCGTTGATTTCCACGCAACGACGCAGCCGATCGGCCATGTCCAGCCTGGCGCGCGCTTTTTGTATCTTGCTGGCTTCCACTGCATTGTTCAGGAAGCCGATGGCGATCAGAATCGCCACCCCTGCCAGAATCAGCATGGTGATAGTGAATGCGCTCAACGTCGGGACCTCAATCGGAATATCGTCATTCGAGTGTAGAGCCTTCCAATACAGGCGGATAGAGGCCGCCCCTGGACAACCGCCTGTCGGTGCCCGCAAACCGGGGCGAAGTCGTTGATTTAAATAAATTTATACCAGGGGGTTGACGACCCCTCAAAGCATCCCTAGAATGCGCGCCACTTGCAGCGTAAAGCACTCAGCGAAGCGCGGCAGGCAGTGAAGTTGTAGTGTGTCCCCTTCGTCTAGTGGCCTAGGACACCGCCCTTTCACGGCGGTAACAGGGGTTCGAGTCCCCTAGGGGACGCCATTGCGGGAATAGCTCAGTTGGTAGAGCACGACCTTGCCAAGGTCGGGGTCGCGAGTTCGAGTCTCGTTTCCCGCTCCAGTTTATACAGCCTTGCTTTCGGGCGAGGTTGAGTGAAGCCAGCGTCACACTGCGGTGTGGTGCTGGGCACTGAACCACACACCATGGTGTTTCAGTTAGCGTGTCCCCTTCGTCTAGTGGCCTAGGACACCGCCCTTTCACGGCGGTAACAGGGGTTCGAGTCCCCTAGGGGACGCCATTTGCGGGAATAGCTCAGTTGGTAGAGCACGACCTTGCCAAGGTCGGGGTCGCGAGTTCGAGTCTCGTTTCCCGCTCCATTTTGTACGAAAACGCCGCTCAGAGATGAGCGGCGTTTTTGTGTGTGCCTGGAAAATGATTTGCTTTCAGGCTTTGATGACCTGCAGGTACACGACATTGCGATAGGGATCGAAATAACGATACGAGTTTGCTACCGATTCACGTGGTAGGAGCTTGAGCATGTCATTTCGCGTGCGCACTACCAGCTCCCAGTCCATGAATGCCCCCATATAGCCCCGCCCGCAGTTGTCCGGTGTAAAGTTGGCCAGGAGCAATTTGCCGCCGGGCTTGACCTTGGCCCACAGAGCCTGGCTCAACGCTTGAGCGGGACGATCTGCCAGGTAGTCGAACAGGCCTGCCGAGTAAATGAAGTCGAAGCTCTGCAGGCTGCTGTCATGAGCAAGTGCCTTGGCGGAAGTGTGAAGTACGACTACCGGCGCGCAGGTACTCTCCTGCACGACCTGAATGCTTAGCGGGTCCTGGTCCGCGGCGACGTATCGGGCAATCTTGCCTAGCGTGGCGAGGTCAAGCAACTGAACCTCTCGACAGTGCCCGCAGGCAACGCTCATCACCGAAAGTCCCGAGCCTTTGGCGGCCAGGTCGCGGATAAGGTCAGCTATATGCAGCCGCCGCCATCTTACGCTGTCTCCATTGGTGCTCGTAGTCAGCGCTGAAAACACCGTTTTGCCGGCCACGGTGCAGTGCGGCGGCGTCTGGAAATACACATAGTCCATCATCACGGCATCCCCGGCATACCCGCGGGGCCTGTCCAGCGCCCGGCGGGTATAGGGATCCTGATGAAGAATGTCGGTAATCGGATGAGATCGGCAGGTCGGGACTATCTGGTTCAGCCAGGTATCTTCGTCTACCGCGAGACGATACTCATTGAGGGAATCCAGCAGCTCGTTGAAGCCAAGACTGAAAATACCGCCTTGCATCTCCTCGTGACATTTGTTCAGCACCTGAACGAGGTTAAACATGACGTTCAAACCTTTCGCTAGTGGACAGGACGCGACCAGGCTCATCCACTGCAGAGCCCAGGTGACATCTTCCATGGCTGTCAGTGACCCGTCAGCTGTCGATAATGACAGTTATAAGACTGGCAAATTTACACGCGCCAACGACGCGGTAGATGGCGTACATACCTCAGTCGTCCTTACCCTTTGAGCAACTCCAGCAACGCATCCGCATCCAGCTTGGCGCTGATCTCGCCGCCTTCCAGCAGGCTGTCAGCCAGGTCGCGCTTGCGTGCGTGCAGCGCGACGATCTGCTCCTCGATGGTGTGCTCGGCCACCAGCCGGTAGATGGTCACCGGCTTTTGCTGGCCCATACGGTGCGCGCGATCGCTGGCCTGGTCTTCCACGGCCGGGTTCCACCAGGGGTCGAGGTGGATGACGTAGTCGGCGGCGGTCAGGTTGAGACCGCTGCCGCCGGCCTTGAGGCTGATCAGAAAGATATCGCCGACGCCCGCCTGGAAAGCCTCGACGCGGTTTTGCCGTTCCTTGGCCGGGGTCGAGCCGTCGAGGTATTGGTAGCGGATGCCCTGCTGGTCGAGCCAGGCCCGGGCAATGCTCAAGTGGTCGACGAACTGGCTGAACACCAGGGCTTTGTGACGGTTCTCCAACAGCTCCCCGACGATCTCGGTAAACGCCTGAAACTTGCTGCCCGGCAGATTCGCGCTTGGCAGCACCAGGGTCGGGTGGCAGCAGAACCGCCGCAGCCGGGTGATCTCGGCCAACACCTGCATGGACTTTCCGGCCGTCGCGTTCAGTTGCGCAAGATTATCCACAGCCGCCTGGCGCAGCGCCTCGTAATGGTGTGCTTCGTCCTCGGACAGCGGGACCTTGTAGGTAATCTCTGTGCGGGTCGGCAGTTCGTCGAGCACCTGGCTCTTCAGGCGGCGCAGGATGAACGGCTGGATCAGCGCCTTCAGCGCCCGACGCGCCGCGCCATCGCCTTTCTCGATGGGGATGGAGAAACGGGTGGCGAAACTTTCCTGGCTGCCGAGCAGGCCGGGGTTGATGAAGTTGAACAGATTCCACAGCTCGCCCAGGTGGTTTTCCAGCGGCGTGCCCGTGGCCACCAGGCGGAAGTCGGCCTTCAGCGCCATGACCGCCTGCGAGCGCTTGGTCTGGGCGTTCTTGATCGCCTGGGCTTCGTCCAGGACCACGCTGGTCCAGGGCTGGGCGGCGAAGGCAGCGCTTTCCTGTTGTAGCAGGCCGTAGCTGGCGATGACCAGATCGTTGGCGCCCAGGTCAGTCAAGCTGCGCTGTTGCTGGTAGACGCGCACGTTGAGGTGTGGGGCGAAGCGTTGGCATTCGGCTTGCCAGTTGAGCGTCACCGATGTCGGCGCCACCACCAGTTGCGGACCCCTGGTCGCGCGTTCCAACAGCAGGGCCAGGGTCTGTACGGTCTTGCCCAGGCCCATGTCGTCGGCCAGGCAGGCGCCCACGCCCCAGTGCGCCAGCCGTGAGAGCCAGGCGAAACCTTCGCGTTGATAGCCGCGCAGTTCGGCGTGCAGGGTGGCCGGCACCTGGGGCTGGAAGTCGCGCAGCGATTGCAGCTTGTCCAGGTGTGCCTGCCAGCGCTGGTCGGCCTCGAAGGCGCCGACCTCCTGGGCGAGGTTGGCCAGCAACGGCGCGGTCAACTGGCTCAGGCGCAAACCCTGCTCGGTGACCCGTTCGGCCAGGTGGCCCAACTCGTCCAGGCGCTTGCGCAGGCTGTCATCCAGTGCCAGCCAGTCGCCGTCGTCGAGCCTGACGAAGCGCCCCGGGTTGGCCTTGAACAGTGCCAGCAACTGGCGGAGCTGCAGCACCTTGCCGTTGTCCAGGGGAATCTCGCCCTGCAGCATGAACCAGTCGTCCTGCTGGCGCAGACCCAGTTTCAATTGGCGCAGGCTGCTGCGCCCACCGATGCGCATGCGCTCGCCCTCCGGCCAGATGCACTGCAGTTGCTCGCTGGCAATGGCCTGCAACTCGCTGAGCACCTGCAAGGCGCGCTGCGGTTGATCGAGCTGCCACTCATGGCCGTCGCTGTCGGCATCGGCCAGGCCGGGGCACGCCTGCAACACTCGTTGCAGGGCCTGGCGCTCGCCTGCCAGATCGCGATGCACCTGCAGTGGCTTGCCATCGCGCTCGCCCAGCAGATTCTCCGCGCCCTGGCCCGGACGCAACCAGCTGCCTTCGGCCAGCGGCCGCACCAGCAATTGCAGGCGCAGGCCTTCGGCCAGTGGCAGCAGGTGCGCATACAGCCGCGTGTCGGCGGCCGCGCGGTCCAGGTGGCCGGTCAACTCCGGCAGGTCGGAATGAATCGGCAGCAGCGGGGCGATCGCGTTCACCGCCGCGATCAACTGCGCCTTGGCCGACTGCGGCACGGTCAGCCCGTCGCCGATGATCTCGGCAATCTGCCGCAACTCCCGATTCAGCGGGTACACCACCAGGCGGGTCGGCGTCTCCTTGTCGAGGAAGATCTGCTGAGCGTTGACGACCCCGGGCGGCTCAAGTTGCAGGCTGATGGCGCCTTTGCCGGCTTGCAGGCGCAAGCTGGCCTGGCCTTCGAGCAGGTCGATGCGAACATCCGGCGCATCCTCCCAAAACAGTGCGGGGTGCCCGACCAGCCGGGGCAAGCCCAGCTCCAGCGGCAGTTCATAGTGAATGCTGCTGTAATAGGCCTTGCTCACCTGAATGGCCGCGATGGTTTGGCGGTCCTGTTCGCACAGATAGTCCAGGCCCGCGCCGTCCTCGGCCAGGCGTTTGAGCGACAGCGGGCGCCCCTTGCTCCACACGCCCTTGGCGTTGCGCTTCTGCTCGCGCGGCTCGAGCTGGTGCGGGTAGCGGTCCATGGCGATGAACCAGCTCAGGCGCGACCTCGGATCGCCCTCTGCCGTCACGGTGGAGGCCTTGCTCGGCTTGAGCTGACTCAAGGCACTCAGCGCATGCTGCCAGGTCTCCTGGCGCATAAACAACCCGACCAGCGGTTGCAGACCATCGCGCTCATGCACCTCGGCCAGGCGCCGCGGCCCACCGAACTGCTCGGCAATCAGCGCATCGAACTCCGCCGCCAGCCATAGGTAGCCTTCATCCTGCAGTTGCTCGCGGTAGGCTTCGAGCCGCGTGCACCAGCGCTGCAACCTGGCCTTTGGCGCATCCAGCCAGTAAAGCCCCAGGGCCAGCATCAGTCCGTCCAGACCGTTGAGGGTGTCCGGCAGCTCGGCCGACAGCTGCGCCTTGCCACCCTGCAACTGCTCGTACAACTTGTACAGCACCGGGTAGGCCGCACCGAAACTCTCCTGGATACCCAGCGTCAGCGCCTGTTTGAGCGCCGCACGTTGCTTGGGATCGTTCTCGGCCAACAGCAGTAGGCAATACAGGCCATTGAGCACGGGCGGGAAGTCGATGCGGCGCTTGCGGGTCTCCTTGCGCTGGTCGACGAGGATGCCGCGCAACAAGGCCAAGGCCTGGTCCACCTGGCCACGACACAGGCCGTGCATCACCTTGGGCAGCGTCGGCATCTGGTCGCTGAAGCTGTCGAGCACGCGCTGATCGCCACGCCAGATCGCCTGCAGCTGCAACTGCAGCCCCAATGCGGAATTGGGCGTGCGCCGCAGCTGCTCCACGGCCAGGCGATAGCAGGGACCTACAGGCCCCAAGCGCAAGTTGTTCAGGTACAGATAGTGCTCGACCAGCATCAAGCTGACCTCGTTACCCTTGAACGCCATGAACTCCAGCCCGGCAGCGTCGCCCTGCAGCTGGTGCATGGGATGCCAGGCCGGCATGTCCTGGGCAAAACTGCCGAGCATGCGCAATGAATTCTCGAACCGCCGAATGTTGTTCGTCAGCAGATACAGCCACAGCTCCTGCAATGTCGGAAACAGCTTCCACGGCTGGCTTGCCGGCATATGATCGGTGATCGCCTGCAACCAATAGGAGCCGTCGGCGGCATAGGTCAGACTCAACAGCACCTGGTTGCGCCGCTCGAACGCGACGCAGTAGTAATGGCCCTCCTGACGCTGCTCGCCCACGACCCAACCCTCGGCCTTTAGCCACTCCAGTGTCTCCAGCAAGGTGTCGATATTCAGCAGCCTGCCGCTTTCATCGGTGACGTCCATGGCGCGGATAATCTTGAGCAACGAGTTCTTGCCCCTGCCGGGGAACGCGGTGATCAACCCGAAGAGAACGGCTTGGCAGTGATAGGGCAGGTCGGCGCGGGTAAGGGGGCATTGGGACATTCGGGGCCTATGAACGCAGGAAGCTGAATGAGGGGGGTGAGGAGCTGGCTAGTTTTCATCAGGTTGGATCAGTTGTCGACCTTTGTTGAGTACTCTGTTTGGCTTGATTCTCAGTAGTGTGAAAATATTGCAAATGTTTAGAAAAATATTGTTTCACTTTTTTGGAAGGGGTAGAGCTTTAACAGCTGGTTATTTGACAAGATGTATCCTGTTGTTGGCGGCGGCGTTGTCGGGGCTGGCATTTGTGGGTGCGCGTTTGAGTATTTTGTAACTAGGTAATGCAAATAGTGGAGGCTAATTGGGCCCTCCATTGAGCGGCGCTCAGTCGAGCACCCAGTCGCCATCTCCTTCGATCAGGGTACCGCCGTGATCGGTGCTGTCTCCGACTCTGGCGATGGGCCTGCCCTGGTCTGAATGATAGGGCGAGCCGGTTTCGATGACGGCTCCGCAGCTGATTTCATCACCGACTCGAGCGACCGGGCGGCCGTTGAGCAAAGTAGTGGAGGAACCGGTGATGACTTCACCGGCGCCGTGGATGGGGCAGTGGTGGGCGTGGCCGACCAGGACGATGGGTTTCATTGGGGGGCTTCCTTTCGGTGTGGAGCGGGATCCGGTGTTTATTGGGAGAGTCATGAGGGTGCTGTCTTGGATTCCACGTCCATTGCGTGCGGCCACTGCACTTTGGGGCCGATTCGGCGGCTTAGGTTTTCAACAGCGTACATTCTGGCCCAGGCTTCAGAAGCGTTGCCGAAATCGGAAAGAGCTTCAGGCCCTTGCTGCATGTATATTTGGGCCAATGCCCAGTACATTTCACCTTGAGACTGCCCGTGGGCGAAGAAGAATCGATCTATGATTTTTCCGGTTCCTGGCTCGACCACAGCCAAGTATATGTTTTCCACCAGACCGCCAGTTCCCATAGGACCATAAACGCTATAGAACTCCGCGCGCAGATTGTCCCAGTCATAGACAACTGGAGTGGCGCCCCATCCCTTGCGACAGTAGAATTTTTTTCCATTGGGTCGAAAGTTGTATGCGTAAACTTTTCGTCGTTTTCGATTGAAGCGAATGGGTTCATCAACTGGAGTCTCAGTGTCAATGCGCCAGAAATAATAGAATAGGCACACAGTGCATGAAAAAACTAACACTCCGGCCAGTATCAATGAAGTCTCGATTCTGTTAAAGTCTACTAAAGTGATTGTTATGGCAAGATAGACAACCAATATGACAAGCCCGCTAATTGTTAATAGAATACCTGCTTCACGGTTCGCGCTTGTTTCTCTGGATAATTCCATGTAAATATTATCCATATGGCGGGGATGTTTTGTTAAGGTTTTCGCGTTTGGTGTCTTTGAGGGCGTTTCGTTTGGGTTAGGTAGATTATATTTCCAGCCAAGGGCGCGAAAAGGATTCTCAGCTTCACGAGTGCGCGTCATTGCAGTCTCATTTTATCAGTTTAGTTCTAGATTTTTTTTGTCTGTACTAATTCTGCATATACGTCCGGGGTCTCTTTGTCGGGCCAGTAGGTCACGTAAAAGGAGACTCCCGTAATGCGATTCGGGTTCATGTATAGATGTGTCTTGATTTGTCCATAAATATCAAGAAATGCAACCATGCCCTCGCCTTCTGATTTGATGACTCGATTTTCCAAAAGTGGGGTGTTTACGGGTATATCGTAGTCAGGGTAATCGTACTCCCTTGTGCGTAACAGTTTGGATTGTTTGGTTATTGCCGGGGTTGTTGCGGTTGTTGGATTGTGCTCTTGCTCGAAAATGGGTTCCCCAGAAATATAATTGTGTGATTTTTCGTCGTCACGGCGGTGCAAAAATAAAGCCCATCGATAACTTGCCCGGTTTTTATCAAAATAGGGGAATATAATTTTGTAAGAGATGGATGGTTGTAACATTGCCAAGTCTGTCGATCCGAGAGCTGATTTCTCGCGCTTAAATTGTATTATGGCGCGCATCCCGGTAGTGATCGCATTTAATTCTGCCCATGCCGTTGCTGCTGACTCCGAAGTGCTCCAATGATCTTCAAAAATTTCGCCGCCTGTTCCAAAAAAACAACGTTTCGCCCATGACTCTAGCATTGATGATTCTTTAATTTCTGCTATTTTCGATAGAGCAAATGCTCCGATAGAAAAAAGTATGGTCCAGCCTAGCGCCCCTCGTAGATTTAGTTGGTTTGTGCTTACGGACTTTAAGCCAGTCCCAGCGCTAAGGGCGGACAATGTGGATGAGCTCAGGTAGATATACATAGATGTATGATCCCCTGTTTGGTAAGTTCGGTATGCCGCAAATCCCGTCTGAGCTGCATCCACAAACCCTGTCAATGCAAGCGTGTGGCCACCCAGTTTTATTAGCTGGTCGGCGTAACTAGCGGCTTGGGTTGCAATCACTGATGTGCTCGTAATTAATCTGTTTGCCTCCAGTCCATATTTTGCTGATTTAAGCGCGATACCAGTAATTTCAGCTGCGGCACCAAGTACGGCGAGGGAACTACCCTCCAATGCCAACGCAGCCTCTCTAGGCCTCTCGCCGATTATCTCATTAGCCGCTTTCAGGTTCTTGACCAAAGCATCATGCATAAAATACAGGCCGCCGAGAGCAAGCAAAAAATCGGCACTTCCGGCAATCCCTCTAAGGCCTGTGAAGCCTGCCGAAACCCATTTTTTTGCCTGATGCGTGTTTATCTTCAGCCCCGCAATGGCGTGTCGGACCGAAGGGTCCAGCGTGCCGAGTCCTACGCTGACTGCCACCAGGCCAGGCCAGGGTTCGACGGGCGAAAGTTCGTTCGCCGCAGCGTCCTTCGCTCCTGCGAGCGACTTCTGCAGCTCTTCAAGGGTGCCCTCTACCCAGAGCGAAGCATTGACCACCCGGTCGGCAACGCTCGGATCCATCACCGAGAGGCTCAGCAGGCCTCCGATGATCATCGGGCGAGCTTTCTGGTGTTTGCCCGGGTAGCTGTCACTCAGTCGATTTTGCAGACTGCGGATGTATTTGGACTGCAATGCGTAATATTCGCCGAGCTTTATCGGGATGTGGATTTGCATCATCGACACACCGTTATAGATAAACTGGCTGGCGGTATTGAGCCGGGACAGGGCACATTCCACGCCGGGCCCTGTAAGGGCCTTCAGACGCAGGTTGGCAGCGTTTACCGCCGTTATTATTTCCGCCAAGGCGGTCTGCAGTTGTTGCCGCCGCATTTCCTTGCCTTCATCGCTGCCAACGACATCTTTCATCACCGCGTAAAGCCTGCCGGTATCATTCCAGTCCTCAACGCCCGTAGCATTGAAGCTTGGCAGTAGCTCTGCCAGCAGGTGCTTGTCGCGCATCAACATCGCTCGGTAGATCGGGCTTTGCGGATCGGTGAGCATTTGCAGCCACAGCATTGCCGTGGGCCCAGTGTCATTGTTGGCGGCTTCACTGACTCCACCACGAAGGCACAACGCCATCGTCTTGCTGTAGGCGATACCCGATTGGCGGTCATTCCCGTCGTAGTCGTGCTCCATCGCCACCCGGAAGTCGGCAGAGTCGAAGGCCTGGGCATACAGTGCGCCGTACTCATCAATGTGTTGTTGATAGAGCCCGAGCACGGTGTCGTAAGTAGTCTGAAAGGCCGCGCGCTTCGATTCGTCGTAGCGTTCTTCCAGCCGGGCGTCACTTTTTGCAGCCCGTTCGTCCACACGACGGGCGCGCGCTTTTTCCCAGGCTCCCGGGATGATGGGCGAGCCGGGTGGCAGGGGGGGGACCCTCACCTTGGAGTCTGCCCATTGTCGATGCAACTGCCGAATGGCCAACAGAATCTGTGAAGTCTGATGCTGATACGCCCGCTCCGGCTCCTCCAGCCACACCTGCCGCGCATGGGCCCAGCTGGCGCGCATGGCGTTGTATTCCTGAACCAGGCCGACGTCGTCATCCACCTCGATGGCCAGCACGCCGGGCCCTAGCGTGGGGTGTACCCGGGCCGTGCGCAGGTAGTTTCTGAACGTGGATTGGCGGTGAGCACGGCTATGGAAGCCGTGGACACTGGTGAAGCCGGGCACAAAGTCACGGTATTCATAAACGTGCTTTTGCACCCAAGGCTCGTCAGTGGTGAGGTAATTACCGTACTGGGTCGGGTTGTCCCGGGCTGTGGCCAGATCGATCATTTGCATTCTCTCGATGTTGCGCAGCGCTTTGTAGGCGTCCAACACACTGACCGGCCAGGGATCGCTGGAGAAAGCGAAAGAGGCGGTGCGGTATTTATCGGTGTCGATGTTGAGAAATGAGGCAGGGATGTCGTGGTCCTGATTCACGCAGGCCCGGGTCAGGCGACGTTCGTTGCAGTGCCGCGGCTGGTAGGGGTTGAACTGGCGCAGGTAGCCGTCGACGGTGACCTGATAGGCTTGCCAGATCCGGTCATCCAGCAACACATAGAGGAAACCGGCGCGCAGAATGCGCATGCCCAGTTGAGTGTCGGAGATTTCCGGCTCGGGCAGGTGCTTCCAGATGTGCGGCTTGGGGAGCAGTGAACGGCGCAAAGGAAGAATTGCCAGGCCCTGGCGTCGGCAGACTCGGCAACCTTTGATAGAAGGAGCACATTCGGTGGTGGCTATGCGCGTATGCGAAGCAAGCGTCATTGGGCAGCCCCTTCTTCCAGTTCGTTGACGATCAGCTCCCAGTCCTGGTCGTGGTAATGATCGAATGAGTCGGCGAGCGGTATCTCATCCCGAGCTGCGCTGCCGATGAGCTGGCGCACCCTCGGGTGCCAGTGCAAGCGCGGATGCAGCATCAACCGGTGAATAGCCAGTTGCAGGATGTCTTCGGGGTCGGTCAGCTCCAGCGTTCGCGCCTGCTGAATCTGTGCAAGGGCCTGCATCACTGCGAAGGGAGGCAGGCTGGTGGGGCCAGTCCAACGGCCCGGCGCGTAACCTTCGAGGGTGCTGAGCGTTCTGCGCCAGATATCCAACAAAGCGCTGGCCAAAGGAATGTCCTCCTGCCTATCTGCCAGCTCCAGGTCGGTGACCGCCTGGAATTCCGGATACCCTTCAAGTACCAGACCATCACCGCTGCTGGCCGGGATCAACCAGCGTCTCACTGGCCACCAGGGGGCGGGGTGGCCGGCGCCGATGACACCCGCCATCAGTTCGAGACGCAGGGGTTCATGCAGTGGCTGATAGGCCTGTCCCGCTGGAGTCGGCAACAGGCTCAGCGCCTGCAAATGGCGGCTGACGGTTTGTGCAGCGGCAGTGCTGCTTAGCCAACCGCATACGTAGCGGTGATGTCTCGCATCGTCCCGCTGGGCATGCCAGCCGGACAGGCGCAACAGATCGTCTGCCGGCGCACCGCCCGGCGAGGCGATGGTGATCAGCACCGGATGGTGCTGGATGTCATACTCCAGATCCGGTCTTGGCAGGCTGGTGAGGGCGTCCTGGCCCAGGCGTAGGCGCAGCGCATCGAGATGAAGAGGATCGTCCGACGGGATTTCCGCCAAAGGATCAAGGAGCAGGTACAACCATGCGTCGGGCTGATGTTGATGGCTGACGAAGTCGAGGACGATGCTTGAGTTCATGGTGTCAGGCCCTCGCAGGTCTTCGTCTGCGCAGCCAACAATTGCAAGCCCAGGTCATTGCCTCTGCCCTTGCTGCCAGCCGTGATGGGTCCTGCGACGTTGACCGTTATCCCCTCGATGAATACGCCGCCGGCATCGATCGTGATGCTGCCTCCGGGACCGGTGAGTACCAGGCGTTCGCTGGTGTCCAGTCGATAGGTGGTAGTGGTCAGCTTTCCACCCCCGCCAATGGTCAGGGTCCGCTGGCCTTTGATCAGCCCTTCACTGTTGCCGCCTACCTCGCTGCGATGGTCGGCGGTGGTGGTCTGGTAACGACTGTTTTCGACGTTGTCGTGCCAGTCCTTGACCACTGTCGAGTGCTGGTGGCCATGCACATTCAGGGCTCGATTGTTGAACACGTTGATGAACTGATCGTTGCCGACGCTCACCCGCTCGTCATGCCCGACGCTCTCCGTACGGTCATGCCCGACTTCGGTCGTTTCGTCATGCTTGACCCGGTTGTTCTGGTCCCGCTCGGCATGGATGAATACCTCCTGCTGGCCCAGTTCATCTTCGAAGCGCAGCTCATTGAAGCCTTCGCCCTTGTGGGTCTGGCTTTTCAGCGACATGCGCGTCTTGTGCCTGGGCAGTTCATAGGGCGGCCGGTTGTCGGCACGGTAGGCTCGGCCGATGATGATCGGCTGGTCCGGGTCGCCGTCATTGAAGCCCACCAGCACCTCCTGGCCGACTCGCGGAATGGCCATGGCACCCCACATGGTGCCGGCCCAGCCCTGGCTGACCCGCACCCAGCACGAGCTCTTGTCGTCGTTGCTGCTCTCGCGGTCCCAGGGGAAGCTGACCTTGACCCGGCCCCACTCGTCGCAATAGATCTCCTCGCCGGGCGGTCCGGTGACGGTTGCGGTCTGAGTGCCGCTGATGCGGGGTGGGGGCAGCAGTTCGGCTTTCCACTCGGCGCGGCCATCGACCAGTTGGGCGGTCTGGGTGTAGTAGGTGCCTGAGGGCGCGCCCACGGCGTCCTCTTCCTGACTCAGGGCCTGGGCGCCTTGGTGCTCGACATAAACGGGCCGCCACCAGGCGTTCAGCGCCTGGCGCGGATGCTCGACCAACTGGAATTCGCGGCCCGGCCGCACCCGTGGATCATCGCCCGTGGCCTCGGCCACCCGCGCGCTGTTGCGCAGGGCCAGCAGGCGCGTCTCGGTGAAGGGCTGCCCAGCGGCGTCGCGCTTGTAGCGGCCGGGGTAGTCGAAGCGCTCGTAGTCAGGCCCCTGGCGTTGCAGGTCGCGGCCCTGGTGCGAGTGCTGCAGGTTGTAGCGCGGGTGGGTGAAGGTGTAGTCGCGTTGCACCTGGCGGGCGGTGCAGACCTTTTCGGTGTAGCTGAAGCGGTTCAGGGCTGGCTGCGGCTGATCACCGCCTGCGGCCCCCTGGTAGAGGACACTGCAGGCGTCTTTTTCGCCGATGGCGGCCAGACACAGGATGCGGTCGGTGTAGACCAGGCGGTGGCCCTTGTCATCGTGTTCGAAGCTGTACAGCAGGCCTTCTTCGGCGGCGAGGCGGGCGAGGAAGGCGAGGTCGGTTTCGCCGGCCTGTACGCAGTATTCGCGGGGCTGGTGAGGCGAGGTAAGGTGTTGCTCGCGGTTGAGCAGGTGATGCTCGCCGAGCACCTGGTCGATGATCTGCGGCACGCTCTGGTGCTGGAAGATGCGCCAGTTCGAGCACAGGGCCAGGCGCGCCAGCTGGGGTTCGATCACCACTTGGTATTGGGTGCGGCGAAAGCCGCTCTGGCCGACCTGCACGGTGCTGATCAGACCATGGACGTGGCGGACCGGGGTGTCGCCGTGCCACAGGGTGAACAGCGCGGCGCAGTCGAGCAGGCCGGCGAAGTCGATGTTGGGGTCATGGCTGGACAGGGTCAGGCTGAGGAGGAAGGGCTGGGAAAGGCCTTCGGTGAGGTCGAAGCTGACAACCTCGAATTTCGCCTCGCTGGCGAGGGCCGCAAAGGTGTAGCGCAGGTCTGATTGGCGTGCCATGGAGTCCTGTCCTTTTTATTGTCGATGGGGCCTGGACGCTTGGCACGCCCAGGCCGATTTTCGGTGCAGGTGGTCAAGCTTCTACAGGTTTGCGCCAGTCGTCCGAGCCCTCGGTGCCCGACACCTCATGGGTCCAGGTGATCTTGCGGTAGGCCAGGCTGACCTTGATCAGTTGGGTGAAGTCCTTGTTGATCTCCATCTGCGCATGGGGCAGCACGGTGTCGATGTCGACGATGGTCGCGTCCTCCAGCTCGGTGCTGAAGAAGTGCTCCTGCTTGCCTTCGGTGGACGTGCGATACCAGCGCACCTTGACGTTGCTGAGCTTCTCGCCGCTCGCCAACGCCTGGTACATCATCGGTGTGGCCTTGTTCAGGGCGCTGGTGAAGACGAAGGGCTTGTGCACGCGCGGGCCCGACGGTTGGCCGCTTTGCGGGTCGGTTGGCACGCCGATGCGGTGCTGGATTTCCTGGATCAGGATTTCGTCTTCATGACCTTCGACGTAGACGTTACCGACCGAATCAGCGGTGAAAGCACCGCTGGTGATGGCGCCCTGCGTGGTGCCGGTCATGCTGATGTAGGCGGGTGTTGGCATGTGAATCTCCTTGTGGTTGTTACCGGGTATGGGGTGTCACATTCAGAGCTTGAGAATGGGTTCGAGCGACTTCAGCACCTCTTGGGTGATGCTGTTCAGGCGCATGGAATAGGCGGTATAGATGACGGTCATGGCCAATCCGGCGATCAGCCAGGGCGACCACCAAGGCCATTGGCGATTAAGGCGCAGGTTGCGCGGGGCGACGTTGTGCAGGGGATCTGGGAATTCCACGACAGGGCCCCGCAGCTCGCGGATGATGCGATGCAGGCGCACGATGATTTTCTGGATCTCTTCATCGCCGTTTTCTTGAACGGCGTATTTGCCCTTGAGGCCCAGACAAACGCAGAAATACATGACCTCCAGCACATGGTGATACTTGCTGGCTTCGGTGCACATGCGTTCGAGCAACGTGAAGAATTTTTCGCCGCCCCAGGTTTCATTGTGAAACTCGCTGAGCAGAGATCTGGCGCTCCAGCTTGAATTGACCCCCCAAGACTTCTCCATGACGATTTCGTCCATGAACAGGCACAGCGAATACGAGTAGGCTTTGTACGAGGCGTCGTCATAATCGTGCTGGCGTATCTCTTCGAGGATATTGCGGATCTGATTGCTGACTTCCACATACAGCTTGGGTATGTCGCTGTGCTGTTCCAGAGTGGAGAGCCGGATCGACAAACCGAAGAGTGGTGAAGCAGCATCCGTCATGGGGTTTTTGAACGCGCCGCGAAGGGTGAACTGCGCGTCGGCCGAAGACGGCGTCAGTGAATAAGGGCTGATGTCAGGCCGTGAGTGTTGCGAGGTTCTCTTTACGATTGCTTCGCTCATTTCACGTCCTCGCGGATGGCCCAGAATTCCAGCTCCAGGTCAGGAAAGTTGCTCCCTACATGGAAGGCGAAGCCGCTGCTGCCTTTCATGGTGTCCCATGCAGGATCCTGGCGATCTAGCTCGAAATAGGTGAATCCGGCATGGAAAGGCAGATTGCGCGGAGCCACGGGCAGGGGCACCAAGGTGATGCCTGGCAGTTGGCGGCTTATGCGTTCGGAAATGTTCTCGATCGAGTAAACCTTGGCCTGGTGGGCAAAGCGTTGGCGCAATTGCTCCCCGGGCATCCGCGCGCGCACCGCCAGGATGAACTGCGCCCCATCGAGCAGGCGCAGATCGTCCAGCATCGCCGTTCGCACACCGTACGGCTGCTCCTGGATCGTCAGCGGTATCGCTCGGGGCTGCAGTACGGTGCCGAGTGCCTGGCGCAGCGTGGTTTCCAAGACATCGAACGAGGCGCTCAGGTTGTCGTGCTGGTACGCCGGGTATTCGGCGGGCAGGCGCTGGTCGTCGGTGAAGGTCAGCAGTTCACCGCAGGCCTGGCTGAGGGCGATATACAGCTGTTCGGGGTGAGTGCTGCGGCGCCGGGCCAGATGCTGGAACAGCGGATGCAGTCGGTTCATCACCTGCAGCAGATTGAAATCGTTGACGTCGGCCACTCCTGACTGCCCCGGCGAACAGACGCGGGCAGCAATGTTGCGAGCACGCTCGCGCAGCATGCCGGTGACCTCATCCAGAAACCGTTGCAGTGGCGGTATTGCCGCAACCGCCACGCAGGTCGGGTAGAAGCGCTCGTCAAGCAGCATGTTGCTGTCCGAGCCATTGCCCAGAACTCGACCTACGGCAAGTACGGTGAACGCACTGAGGTTCTCGTGCCCGACCCTGAGCTGCAGATTGGGCACGGCGAGGTCGAGGGTCTCGGTATCGCCGCCGGGTGTGTGGGTGTCCTTGATGGCCGAGGATTGCGCCAGGTAGCGACAATTGGCTTCGCTATCCGGCCATCGCACGGCCAGGGTGTCGGCACTGCGCAGTGGTAGGCACAGGTATACGAGCTGGTTCGCCGTTTCGCTGGAGATCTGCAGCGGCGGTGGCGCCGGCATGTCGCCTGGAATATCGAACACAGTACCGTCGGGCATGATGCCCCGGGCCCTGATGATCGAAATTTTGCCAAACCCCAGGTGTTCCTCGTTCAGCCGCAACTCGCTGAAGCCATAGAAGACGTCGCTCAGGCTGCTGATCTTCTGTTGCACACTGGCCTGTGCAGCGTGCTCCAGTTGCTGGAAGTGTTGCGGTTTGACGAACAGCCCTTCCTTCCATAACACGGGATTGCGCGAACTCATGACGATTCCTTCGATAGTGGCGGAGCGGCTTCGGGTGGCGGGCAAACGGTCATCAGCCTTGCCCCTTGAGGACGACGCCGCTGTCTTCGAACTGCACCAGCACGGCGTGCTGGTGCCCGCGGGGAGCGATCGGCAGCACGCGCTTCCACTCGATGTCAGCGCCGCCGTGGTAGTGAGCGATGACGGCGAGGTAGCGGGTCGACCGGTCGATCTCTTCCAATTCGACGAACTTGAATTGCCCTGGCATCAGTCGGTAGTCGTCGACCTGCAGCAAGGTGCTGCCCAGGGACTTTTTCAGGTCCTCGGCGAGTGCTTCATAGGAGGCTGTGAGCAGCATCGAGTCGTCCTTCAGTTGCAGCACCTGAAAAGCGATAGGGGTGGTCACCTGCTCTGGCCGAAGCGGTTGGGCGGCAAACGTCATATGCACCGAAGCGTCGCGGTAGCTGCCGACTTCGGCGAATGTCGACATGGCGGCAGGGGGTGCCTGATCGATCTCCAGAGCGGAGCGCGCCGGGTATTGCTCGCGCAGACTGTCGAGGAGCTCTTGCAGTTTGTCGGTGAGCTCGATCGGGTTGCTGGCATCGATGCTGACAGCAAGGGGGGCCGCCTCGGCAGCGGCGGCCAGAGGCACGGCCAGGGTGCTGCTGGGGTTGAGATTTAGCGTCGGGCTGGCGTACAGGCTCAAGGAAAATCGACTGGGCTGCTCGCTTGGCGCGCCCACCGGTATGGACGGATTGAGCATCACTTGACCAATCTTGCCTAGCGCGCTGCAGCCGCCGAGCCCGGCGCAACTGGTCAGCAACAGGGCCAGCAGGGTTTGTCGTGGGCTCATGGTGCCTCCTTGTGGCGGATATGGGTTTCCAGCACATCGGTAATCGGGCACCGGGGGCGGGCCAGGCGTGCGCAGGCATCCAGCGCCGCCAGCGGATCAGCGCATGGCCGATCTGTCGTGGTCGCGCCGGATGCGCGAGGCAGAGGCCGCCCGAGTTCGTCCAATGGGCATTGGCGGTATTGGAGAAGTTCGCTGACCGAGTACTGGCTCAGGTGTCGGCCCTCGCCAGTGAGGTGCGTGTCGTCCAGATACAGCGCAATCAGGTATTCGCCGATCTGCAGGCTGTCCTCTGCTCCCAGGCGCACCCACAAGCCAGGGGGCAAGCTGGCGTTGGCATCGTTCATGAAGGTTCGGCCACAACGATCGATGACGCAGAAAGTGCCTTCGCGCCAGCGCACCTCGCAGTGCAGCGGTTGTATGCCCTGAGCGCGATCGAACAGCGGCCAGTCGCACTGCTGACTGCCTACGGTGCCACCCCGCCAGTCGAAGCGGTGGGACGTTCGGCAACCCTGCATGAGGCGTCCGGGATTGGTGATCACCAACGTGATATGCGCGCTCATGCCCGCACCTGAATGCGCAGTCGCGGTTGTTGCACAGCTGCTGAGCCCGGCACGAATGTGGTCCAGCCCAGGTGGCTGCCTTGTTCGCGTTGCAGGCTGAAGGGGGGCGCCGCCTCGGGTTGCAGGCGCAGTTCCAGGTCATAGGCGGTGGCGTCGCGAAGCAGAAATTCGATCAGGCTGGCGAGCCGGGGGTAGTTCAGGCCGCTGGGCAGAAACTCGCGAAAACGGCTCTGGGTCAACTCGTCGATGACCACGGTGAACTTGCTGCTGCGGGTGAACACATGCTCTCCCGCCACCAGGCTGTGACCCAATGCGCAGTTGGCTCGGCCGAGGGCGTTGCGCTGGCCAGGGGCGATCGCCACCTTGCGCACCTCGAATTCACGGATCGACACCTGCGGCAGGTCGAAACAATGGGCAATGATACCGGCGACTGTCGCCGGCGCTCGGCTGCGGCTGGCGATCACTCCGGCGAAGCTGAGTAGCCGCCCCCAGGGCAGGGCAGTGCTGCCGCGCAGCTGCTCGTCGTTGAGGCCAATCAGAGCAAACACGTACCGGGAGAAGCGATCTTTGGCTTGCTCCTGGAACCGCAGGTAATAGCGGTACTTGCGCCAGCCTTGATGCAGCAGCCCGAGCAGACGGTGATTGAAATAGTCGAGGAATGCGACTTGGATACCCTCGCCTTGGGCGTGTTCCCACGCCATGGCATCCAGGTAATAGCCGGGCAGGGGCGAGTCGCTGCCATGCAGGCCGAAGAAACTGGCTTGCACTCGATAACGCTCGGTTTCCCCGAGCCGGGCGGCGCTGACCACATCGGACGCAGGAAAGGCCAGGGCAGGCGAGGTGTGCAGCCGCAGCCGCCCATGAGCCTTACGCGACGGTATCAGCCCCTCAAGATCGTCGCCGTGCAGGTCGTGCAAATGTTCCAGCAGGCGGAAGTACGAATAGTTTCGTGCATCGGCCAGCAGGCGTTCGGCTAGATCAATGGTTGTCTGCCGGTCAACGGTGGCCATGTGTAATGCTCATTGTTGGTGGTATTGATCACGTCCAGCTGATGGAACGAATTGATGCTCGCGTAGAGGGCGAAGAATTGCGCCAGCACGCTGCTGAACAGATACAGGTCGCCTTCGCAGAGGAAGGCCTGCTGGTCCAGTTGCAGGCGAGTACCTAGGCCGCGGATGGGCAGTCCCTTGAGCATCCAGTCCAGCGGGGCGGTGTGTGCCTCGATGATGCCGTCCAGGCGTTTGCGATGAGTGCGCGCCTGCTGGATGTCATGTAATGCGGCAAAGTCATAGGCACGCAGTACCGCCTTGAGCGGCTCGGCCGACAGCAGCGACAAGTAGTTGAGCGACAGGTTGGAGATCAGCGTCCACTGCAGGCTGCCATCGAGCACTGGGCGACAGGGACGGGTAGGACGCCGCAGGTTGCGGTAGGTAGCGAAGGTCGGGGTTGCTTCGTTCGATACGCTGATGTCGCCTACGCCCAGCGCCAAGGGCAGATCGCGGTTGGTGCAGGTCAGCTGGACCGATACTGTCTCGCGTTCGCCAATGTAGGCGCTTTCGTCGCCGCGCACGAAGGCGATGCGGTGCTGAAAACCGCGCTTGTCCAGGGCGTCTTCAATACGGCAGCGGTAGTAAAGCGCGGTACGGCCATGGGCGGTTTCGATTTCATGGGCAAAGGATTCGAACGGCGTGAATACGCGTAGTTGGCCGCCCTGTTTGCCGACACTCTGGGTACGCCAGCTGACGACCTCGTCGACGCTGAATATCTCATAGGCATGCGGCAGCGCATTACTGGGCTTGAGGCCTACGTGTTCGCTGCGCCCGTCGATGTCGATGGGTTCGGCGCTGTGGTCGAACAGATTGACTGCAGGGGCGCAGTAAAGGCAGATATCGTCGTCGCCGATCCGGATCCCTGCTGGCATCGGGCGCTTGAACTGAAACTCCAGGCGCACCCGTGAGACGTGGCTGCTCGGCCACAGGTCAGCCAGGCCGGTGAGGGTGACGAAGTGGAAGCGTTGTGGGAATACGAAATACTCCTGCAGTATCCGGTACCCATCAAAGACGTTGCGCGGGTAAGGCAGCAGTGCCTGCTCGGGGTCGAAGCCAGGAAAGCGCAGAGCGTTGGCGGGCAGACTGCGGATCTGATCGTCACAATGGATACGCACCTGATGCAGGTATCTGGCCAGCCACAGGTACAGCGTCAGTGCAGTGCTTTCGTCGCCGCTCAGGTGCAGGTCTAGCTGATCGCAGCCCATGGCGTTGAGCGGCTGCTCGCCAAAGGGGGTGAGGTCTACCTGCACTACGGACTCGTCACGCGAATGGGTGTCCCGCACTTGCCGGATCTCCAGCGGGTATAGGGCGACCTCGGTACAAGTACGAAATTCGCAACTGACGCCGTCGACAGGCACCGAGAACAGCCGCGTGCCTTTGGGCATCACCTGGCGCCGGCTGATCGCCTGCTTCAACGGCTCGAAGCGCACGATGGTTGCGCTGGGCAGCGGTCGCAAATAGTTGGGCCAGAGCATCTGCAGCAGGCCGTGGGTCAGCTCCGGCAGATCGTCGTCGAGCTTGAGGCGCAATTTGGCAGTGAGGAAGGCAAAGCCTTCTAGCAGGCGCTCGACGTCCGGATCGCCACTCTGTTCGCCTAGAAAGCGCGCCAGCTGCGGGTGGTCTGCGGCGAATTCGCGACCCGACTCGCGCAGGTAGCTGAGCTCCTCGCGAAAGCGTCGTTTCAGGGGCATGGCAGTCTCATCTAGGTCTATTTCACCCGGGTATGGCGGTGATCGACCGTCAGGTCGATCTGCACCGGTTGATGGCGTTGGTCGAGCAGGACCTGGCAGTCCAGGCGAAAGTTCAGCTCCAGCGGCGAGCCGGGATCGCTGCTCGAATGCAGTCGAAGAATCTGCAGGCGCGGTTCATAGGTCCCGAGGGTGCGGCGGATATCCGCGCCGATGCGGGTCATCAGGTCAGTGCTGCCCGTCTGGCTGTTGAAGTCGGCCAGGCCCAGCTCGGGGCTGCTTTGCGAGCAGCCCTGGCGGGTGTTGAGCAGTTGCTCCAGATGCGCCTTGATGGCGGCGACCCGTTCGCGTAACTGCGCCTCGGGCGTTCGACTGTGCAAGGGCCTGGGCGCGGCGCCCAGGCGTTCGAACAGGCTGGCGCCGTGGTGCATGCTCACTCCAGGTCCAGCCGGCCGACCAGGGAGATCTCGAAGCTGGCGCCCATGTACTTGAAGTGCGGGCGTACCGACAGCGCCACCTGATACCAGCCCGGGTTGCCGGCCACGTCGTGCACCTGCACTCGTGCAGCCCGCAGGGGGCGACGGCTGCGCACGTCGGCGGAGGGGTTTTCCTGGTCGGCGACGTACTGCTTGATCCAGCGGTTGAGCTCGCTTTCAAGGTCCTGGCGCTCTTTCCAGCTGCCGATCTGCTCGCGCTGCAACACCTTCAGGTAGTGCGCCAGGCGGTTGACGATAAATAAATAGGGTAGTTGCGAGCCCAGTTTGTAGTTGGTCTGGGCGAGTTGTCCTTCTGGAGTCTTGGCGAACACCTTGGTTTTCTGTATCGAGTTGGCCGAGAAGAAGGCTGCGTTGTCGCTGTCCTTGCGCATGGTCAGCGGGATAAAGCCTTCTTCGGCCAGCTCATATTCCTTGCGGTCGGAGATCAGTACTTCGGTAGGGATCTTCGCTTGAAGTTGGCCCAGCGACTCGTAGAGGTGTACCGGCAAGTCGTCGACAGTACCACCCGATTGCGGACCGATGATGTTCGGGCACCAGCGGTAGTGGGCAAAACTGTCAGTGATGCGCGTGGCCATCAAGTAGGCGGTGTTGCCCCACAGGTAGTTCTGGTGCTGGCCGTCGATGAACTCCTGGTAGACGAAGCTGCGGGTGGGGTTTTCTTCGGCATGGTAGGGCTGGCGCAGCAAAAAGCGCGGCAGCGTCAGCGCGAGGTAACGGGCATCCTCGGACTCGCGCAGCGCGCGCCATTTGGCATGGCGGGGGCCGTCGAAGATGTCCTTGACCTCCTTGAGATTTGGCAGCGCTTCGAAGCCCTCGAGGTTGAAGAACTCTGGCCCGGCAGCGGTAATGAAGGGGGCGTGGGCCATGGCACCGACCGAGGAAACATAACTGAGCAATTTGATGTCGGGCGCCGACGGCCCGAAGCTGTAGTTGCCGATGATGCTGGCCACCGGTTCGCCGCCGAACTGGCCAAAGCCTGCGGTATACACGTGCTTGTACAAGGCGCTGCGGGTGATGTCGCCTGCATTTTCGAAGTCATCGAGCAGGTCCTCCTTGCTGGCGTTGAGTATCTCCAGCTTGATGTTCTCGCGAAAATCGGTGCGGTCCACCAGCAGCTTCAGCCCACGCCACGCCGACTCCAGCTCCTGGAACTGCGCCTGATGGAGGATCACATCCATCTGCCGCCCCAGCGCGTGGTCGATGTCGGCGATCATCTGGTCGACCATTTGTTTGTTGACGGCCTGCACCGGGTCATCGTTTTTGATGACCTCACTGATGAAAGCCTGAACGCCCTGGCGGGCCACCTGGTATCCCTCCTGGCCGGGGCGCAGCAGGGTTTCGGCCATCAGTTGGTCGAGCAGGTCGGGGGCTGGGGCGAAGTCGTGTGCAACGGCGGCTTCGGAACGGGTTTGACTGGTCATGTCGTGGTCGTGCCTCGGATTGTTCCAGGTAAGTGCGAGAAGGCGGCGCCACAGCGACGCACACCGCCCGATTCATTCAGCGGCGGGGCCTTGGGCCTGGCGCGCGGCGGGCTGCGCGGCCGCCAGTTCGCCGGCCAGTTGCAGGCGGCCCTGTTCGTCCGCCATCAGCGCCTGGAGCCTGCGGCGAAACGCCGGGACGTTGCCCATGGGGCCCTTGAGCGCGACCAGGGCGTTGCGCAGCTCCAGCAGCTTCTGCATCTGCGGCACCTGCCGGGCCACGCCGTCGGGGCTGAAATCCTCGAGGCTGTCGAAGCGCAACTGCACTGCGAGCTCGTCGTCATCGGCGTTGCCGAGCAGGGCTGGCACTGTCATGCCCAGGCGCACCTCGGCCTTGGCCAGCACCTCGTTGAAGTTGTCCTTGCCGATGCCGATCAATGGCCGCGCCTCCAGCGCCAGCGGGTCGGGCTGGCCCTTGAAGTCACCGGTGACCAGCAGCTTGAGCGGCAGCTCGATCTCCGCCTGCTGGTCGCCCGTGGCGGGCACGTATTTGATGTTGATCCGCTCTTTCGGGGCGACGGAACCGGAGGTTTTGGACATCGGTGTGCTTCCTGAATGAATGTGTTAGTTGTTGTTTTAAATGCAGTGTTCATGTCGTTTGCTCGCCAGTTTTCAGAAGCGAGGCAAGCTGTCATTTGTAGGAAATTTCCTTCGCAGAGGTGGAAAAATTCCCTGGTGCCGGTAACTTTTCCTACAAATAGCGCCTATGAAATAGTTGGGGGTCTGGTTGTTTTTGACCTAATTAGGTTGAGCGCTAGAAGAGAGGTCGATCAAGGACTTTTTGTTGCGAAAGTGTAAGAGGATATTTGTTTTGTGATTTGCCCGGGTGCTGGACTATATTGCCGCCAATTCGGCGGTTTCGATGTTTTTAACCGTTCAGTACATAAGCGCTTGCAGGTCGCCTGACTGGCCAGTTTCAACTTCGACGAGGCCCTTGGGTGAGCGGGGCAGGGAGCCTTTTGGCATGAACAGATATATCTATCTTGTCTTGTGGGTCGCGCTGTTGATCGGCGCCCGCAACAGTGTTGCGGCGACCCGCGATTGCACCGCCATAGTGTCCGGGCTAGAGCGCCTGGCCTGCTTTGACCAGGTGGCAGGTACGGCGGCGCTCGAGCCACCTCGCAAGGCCCCGCCGCGGGCGTCGGAGGCCTTTGCCTGGCTGGTGGCCAACGAGCGTCAGCGCGACCCCGAACAGCGCGGGTTTGTCATGTCCATCGATCCCGAAGCCCCTGGCTCGGCGCAACAGCGGGTGTTGATCTCGGCGCCTGCCGTCGAGGTTTTCGACGACGCGCGCTACCTGGTCATCAGCTGTCAGGCTGACATTTCTCGGTTGCAGCTGTTGCTTGAGCGGCCGCTCAAGCGGCATGCGGTATCGCTGCAGTTGCTGGTCGACGAACGCGCTGTGGCGCCGCCGCGCCATTGGCGAGTGCTGGAGGATGGCCGGGTGATCGACGCCGGGCGCGGGCTGCCGGCGGTTGAGTTGATCCGCCGTCTCGGACAGGGCAGCCGTATCAGCGTGCGCAGCGATGAGCCGAGCCTCGATGGGCTGCAGTTCGACGCCACCGGCCTGGCACCGATGATCGAAGAGGAGCGCAAGGCATGTCACTGGTGAATTCCGAAATGTCAGCCCGGGTGCTGTCGCTGCTCCAGCCGGTGTCCGTCGAGGCGCCTGCCGGCCTGTTCGATATCGAGGCTCAGACCTACCAGGCCATCGATCAGGAGATGATCAAGGTCGGAGGCCTGCATCAGGCTTCCATCGACTGGGAGTTCATCGAGGGCGAGTCCTGCGCCTACCTCACCGGGCAGTGCAAACAATTGCGTATCGTCGGCCATCTGCTGACGGCCTGGCTGCGCCTTGGGCAGTGGCCGGCGTGGAGCGATTCGCTGGCCCTGCTCGCGGGCCTGGTTGAACACTATTGGCTCAGCGCTTATCCGAAACCCGGTCCGACGGGCCTGCCGGCCAAGCGCAGGCAGGTCCAGCAGATGGTCGAGCGGCTGAGCGAAGCCCTGCCGGGCCTGGTCGCAGACAGCTTCAGTGCGCAGGCCTTGCGGCAGGCCCAGGGCGCGCTGGCAAGACTGCAATCCTGCGCGGCCCTGACGCAACTGCCCGAGGAGCCGCTGCATGCACTGGGCCAACTGCTCGACAAGCGCGGCGCGCAGCCTGAGCAAACGGCCGCCAGCGAGCAGCCCGGCACCCTGCACGAACTGGTGCAGGGCTCGGCCTGCAAGCCGGCGGGCCTGGGCAACGAGCGCGAGACCCGGCGTGCGGCGTTGGCGATGGCCGATCTGATCAACCAGCAGGACATCTACGACCCTACCGGGTATCAGCTGCGGCGCTTTGCCCTGTGGGGGCATATCCACACCGCGCCGAGTGCTCGCCGTGAGCGGTTGACCGAGTTGACGGCAGTGCCCAAGGACCTCGTCGAGGGTTATCAGGAAGCCCTGGCCGGGGTTGCGGTAGAGCCGGCGTTGCTGCTGCGTATCGAGCGCAGCGTGGCCGCCGCGCCGTTCTGGATTCGCGGCAGCTACCTGGCATCGGCCACTGCGGTGCGTCTGGCCATGGAGGACGTGGCGGCCGCCATCCATCTGGCCAGCGTGCGCTTCGTGCGCCGGGTGCCGGGGCTGATGAATCTGTGTTTCAGCGATGGCAGCGCGTTTGTCGACGAGCAGACCCGCGCCTGGCTCACGGCCGCCCGTGGCCCCGATGCCGCTGGCGGCGCGGCGCAGGAGTATGGCGTCCTGCGCGAGGAGTTGGTGGCGCAGTTGGGCAACGAAGGGGTGGAGGTGGTGCTGTTGCGCCTGCAGGCCATGCAGGCCGGGCACAGCGCGCCGCGCCAGCGTTGCCACGCCAGTGTCATCGCCGCTGATTTGCTGGGAGCCCGTGGCTTGAGTTGGCTGGCGGACGATCTGTACGCCAATGCGGCCCGGCTGATGGCCGCGACCTCGGCCGATGCCTGGGAGCCGGATCTGTATCGACGTCTGGTGCACGGCGGCCACCTTGGCGCCGCCCCCAGCAAAAAACAATAATTCAGGAGCTACAGCATGCAGTTAGTCTGGACTCACCTCAAGCGCTGGGGCCTGTCGGTCGTGCGCCAGTTCCGCTCGGCGATGCCGGTGCTGCTGGGGCTTGCCGTGGCCCTGGCGCTGCTTGGTATCTGGTGGCTGGGGCCGCATTGGCAGTGGCGGGATGAGCGGCCACTGGCCGAGCTCAGCATGCGGATGTTGGCCAGCGTACTGGTGCTGATGGTGCCGCTGCTGCTCTGGTCGCTGTCGCTGCGACACCGGCATGCGCAATTGCACCGTGAGCGCGAGCGTGCGGCGGCGGTGGTGGCCGATCCGGGTCTGGCGCATGTCAATGAACAGGAGCATTTCCTGGGGCGTCAGCTGCAGCGTCTTCTTGAACATCTGGGGGGGCGCCGGTCGTTGCATCGCTTGCCTTGGTACCTGATGCTCGGTGAATCGAACTCTGGCAAGAGCGCTTTGGTTGCCCTTGGGGCATCGGGTCTTCCGTTCACCGAACATGTCGCTGCAGACGAATCGCCAGTTGCCACCCAGGTTAGGTCGATTGAATGGTGGGTCGGCAGTGACGCCGTGCTGATCGATCCGCCAGGCCAGTTCGTTGTGCGAGGACCCGGCGCCACCGGTGCTCTCGGTGAGGAAATGACCGCGCCCGGTGCATCAGGTTTACCGGAAAACCTCGACGCTCGGTTATGGCGGAATCTTCTGCTGTGGCTAGGTCAGCATCGCAGTCAACGCCCTCTGAGTGGTGTGGTGGTGGTCATCAGTCTGCCCGACCTGTTGAACAAAACCATAGAGAAGCGCAGTGATCTTGCGCAACGATTGCGCGCTCGTTTGCGGGACCTGACTCTAGAGCTCGGCACGCAGTTACCGGTCTATGTGGTGTTGAGCCAGTTGGACCTCCTGGTCGGTTTCAAGGAATTGTTCGACCCATTGCCCGAGTCCTCCCGCGAGGCCGCAACAGGATTTAGTTTTGCTCTCGATTCGTCAGGTAATCTCGACGACTGGTTCAGAGCGTTCGATCAGCAACTTGATACTTTTGTAGGGGGGCTAGAAGATCGATTGATCGACGCGCAGCCCAGGGTGCCGACCCGAGCGGCGCGGCAGAATCTGCTATCGCTGCAGTGCTCGTTATCAGGGATGCGTGCCCTTCTGGTGGCTTTCCTAAGCGCAGTAATACGCAATGATCGCTTCACTACCCCGACCTTGTTACGGGGTGTCTACTTTTCTTCGGTGACCCAGCAGGGGACGTTGTCCAACCCTTATATCAAGGCTATTGCGAAAAACTACGATCTGCCGATCCAACCAAACGCCGTCAAACCCAAAGGCCCCGACTTCACCTACTTCACCCAGTCCCTCTTCCAGAAAGCCATCTACCCCGAAGCCGGCCTGGCAGGCGACAACATCAAGGTCGCCCGTCACAAGCGCCAGATACTCTTCGGCGGCTGTGCCGTGGCCAGCCTCGCGACCTTGCTGGCCACTGCCGGCTGGCACCACTACTTTGCCGCCAACCGCGACCAGGCCACCACGGTGCTGACCCGCAGTCAGGAGTTCGGCGTCAATGCCGTCGACACCCGTGAAGACGCCACCGGGCGCAATCTGCTCAGTTCGCTGGACCCGCTGCGCAGCGCCCTGGCGGTGTACGGCGATTACCGCGATGCCTGGCCGGGGGTCAGTGATTTCGGGTTGTATCAGGGACGGGTGATTGGCCCGACGGTCGACGAAGCCTACCTGAGCCTGCTTTCGCGAAGGTTTCTGCCGGCCATCGCCGCTGGCGTGATCGAGCAGATGGACGCTGCGCCCGCCGGCAGTGACGAGCAACTGGCGGCGCTGCGGGTGTATCGAATGATCGAGGATAAAGCCAACCGCCAGCCTGACCTGGTGCTGGACTGGATGGCCCGGCGCTGGCAGGCGGCGTACCCCGGCGAGGGCCAGTTGCAGGCTGGGCTGCGGCGCCATCTGGCCTACGCGCTGAAGTATGCCGATGCACAGCTGCCCGAGCATGCCGAGCGGGTCGCCGCCGTGCAGCAGCAGTTGCGGCAGATTCCCATGGCCCAGCGGGTCTACCTGAGCCTCAAGCAGCACGCCGCCGAGCAGTTGCACAAGGACCTGGACCTGCGCAACGAGATCGGGCCGGCGTTCGACGTGGTCTACTACTCGGCGCAGCCGCAGCTGATGAACCTTCCGGCGCTGCTGACCGCCAAGGGTTATCAAGAGTATTTCGAACCCCGCAGCGATGACCTTGCCCGCCTGGCCATCGTCGATCAATGGGTGCTGGGCGAGCGCCGGCAGCTCGACTATTCGGCGCAAGACCTCAAGACCCTGGCAGATCGCCTGCGCGGACTTTACAGCGCCGACTACATCGACAGCTGGCGCGGCGTGCTCAATCGGCTGACGGTGACCGATTTCAGTGATCTGACCCATGCGGTGGTGGTGCTCGAGGAAGTCACCGGGCCGACCGCTCCGCTGCGGCGCCTGCTGGAAACCGTTGGCGACAATGCCCACCTTTCCGCGCTGCCCGCGGCACTGGAGCTGACCGGGTTGGCGCCGCCTCCGGCTGCGCAACAGGTCGCGATCGAGCGCGAATTCGCCGGGCTGGTCAAGCTGCTGGAAGAGAAGGGCGACAAGCCGGCGTACTACGAGCAAGTACTGGGCACCATCAACGGTCTTTATGAATACGCCAAGGCGGTGCAGGACAGCCCCGACCGTGGCAAGGCGGCACTGGCTGCGGTGATGGCCCGCTTTGCTCTCAACAGCCCCGACCCCATCAGCGCGTTGCAACGTACGGCTGCCGGTTTGCCCGAACCGCTCAATCTGCAGGTGCGCAAGCTGGCCGACCAGACGGCGCAGGTGTTGATGGTCGAGGCGCTGCGTGAATTGGAGAAACGCTGGCACAGCGATGTCTACGGTTTCTATCAACAGCGACTGGCCGGGCGCTACCCGCTCAGTGCCAGCGGCAGCGACGCTTCGCTGGAGGACTTCGAAGCGTTTTTCGGGCCGCGAGGGCGTTTGCAGCAGTTTCAGGATCAGTACCTGAACCTGTTCGTGCGCGATAACCTCGACGCGCTGAAGAGCGTCAACCATGGCGGCTATCTGGTGCGCGGAGAAGTGCTGGACCAATTGCAGGCGGCCGAACGCATCCGCGAAACCTTTTTCGACAATCGCGGCGCGCTGGGCGTGCAATTCAGCCTGGAACCGCTGGGGCTCAGTGGCAACAAGCGCAGCAGCGTGCTGGCGCTGGACGGCCAGTTGATCCCCTACAGCCATGGGCCCAGCAACCGCATCGGATTGATCTGGCCCAACACCCTGACGGCCGGCCCGGGCAGCAAGCTGGCCCTGGTGCATGCTGCGGGCAACACCAGCAGCCTGGGGTTCCAGGGGCCATGGTCGCTGTTTCGATTGTTGAGCAGCGCGCAGCTGTATGGCCATACCGCCACCAGCGTGGACTTGAGCTTTCGCATCGGCGATGGCGTGATGCGCTATCGGGTGTCGGCGGAGAAGGCCTTGAACCCCTTTACCCTGCGGCCGTTCAAGGGGTTCGAGTTGCCGCGTACCCTGCTGCAAAGAGGCGAGTTGCAGGCTACCCGATAGCCCAGGCGGCTGCCTAGCGCGGCGGGCTGCGGATCAGTGACGACTGTCCCCCGCCGACATCGCCAGTAGCTGCTTCTCCTGGTTCCAGTCGAACGGCTCGTCGTTCTGCTCGGCCTCGTAGCGACGTTCTTCCAGTGCCTGGTAGAGGTCGATCTCGTCGTCGGGCATGAAGTGCAGGCAGTCGCCGGCAAAGAACCAGAGCAGGTCGCGCGGTACCAGGTGGGCGATCTGTGGGTAGCGCTGGATCACCTGGGTCAGCAGGTCCTGGCCCAGGTACTGGCTTTCCACCGGGTCGGTGGGCAGCAGGGCGAGCAGTTCATCGTAGCGTTCGAGGAACAGCTCGTGGCTTTCCTCGGGCACCTGCTCGGCTTCGCCCAGGGCAACCAGAATCCCGCGCAGGTGTTGCAGCAGGGCGATCTGGTGGTCGAGATAGGAGTTGGCCATGGAAGGTCCTCAACAAAGAAAAACAGGCGCGGGAGTATAAGTCCCGCGCCTGCCAATGTCCCTAACGAATCCGACCTTCGGCCAACTGCAGCTGCTCCTTGCTGAAGTCGTCGACATCGATGACCTTGCGCCGCGCAGCTTCGGCGTTGCGCAGGGTCTGCGCCTCGCCCGCCTGCAATACCCCGGCGTGCAAGGCCGCGTCAATGGCAGGCTCGCCTGCCGCCGGCACGAACTGGCCGGCGCGCAATGCACTGTGCAGCTTTTTATGCAGCGGTTGCGCGGCATCGAGCAGATCGCAGGCCTGCTGCAAGGCGCCGACCGAGTCTGCGGCGTCGGTCGGTCGATAGCAGCCGGCCAGCAGCTCTTCCAGGGTCGGGTCGCCTTTGGTACGGCCGAGCACGGCGGCGACTTCGGCGTCCAGACGGTCCGAAGGGCCCTTGTGCCGCCGCCCGAACGGGAACACCACCACGCGCAAGGCGGCGCCCATCACCGCGCTGGGGAAGTTGCGCAGGATGCCGTCCAGGGCGCTCTCGGCCTTGCCCAGGCTCTCTTCCATGGCCCAGCGCAGCAGCGGCTGCAGGTGCTCCGGCGCGTCGAGGTCGTGGTAGCGCTTGAGCGCGGCCGATGCCAGGTAGAGGTGGCTGAGCACGTCACCCAGGCGCGCCGACAGGCGTTCACGGCGTTTCAATTCGCCACCCAGCAGCATCATTGACAGGTCGGCAAGCAGGGCGAATGCGGCGCTCTGGCGGTTCAGCGCGCGGAAGTAGCCCTGGCTGACGCGATCGCCCGGGGCGTGCTCGAAGTGGCCGATGCCCAGGTTGAGCATCAGCGTGCTGGCGGCGTTGCCGACCGCGAAGCCGATGTGCTGCATCAGCACGGCGTCGAACTCTACCAGCGCCTGGGCGTGGTCCTCGCGGCTGGCCAAAGCCATTTCCTTGAGCACGAACGGATGGCAGCGAATCGCGCCCTGGCCGAAGATCATCAGGTTACGCGAGAGGATATTGGCGCCTTCGACGGTGATGAAGATCGGCGCGCCCTGCCAGTTGCGCCCCAGGTAGTTGTTCGGGCCCATGATGATGCCCTTGCCGCCGTGCACGTCCATGGCGTGAGTGATGCACTCGCGGCCGCGCTCGGTGAGGTGGTACTTGAGGATCGCCGACAATACCGAGGGCTTCTCGCCGAGGTCCACCGCGTTGGCGGTGAGCATGCGCGCGCTGTCCATCAGCCAGGCATTGCCGCCGATGCGTGCCAGCGCTTCCTGAATGCCCTCGAACGCCGCCAGGGGCACGTTGAACTGCTCGCGCACCCGCGCGTATTGGCCAGTGACCAGGCTGCTGTACTTGGCCGCGCCCGTGCCCACCGCCGGCAGGGAGATGGAGCGACCCACCGACAGGCAGTTCATCAGCATCATCCAGCCTTTGCCGAGCATGGCCTGGCCGCCGATCAGGAAGTCCAGCGGGATGAACACGTCCTTGCCCGAGTTGGGCCCGTTCATGAAGGCGGCGCCCAGCGGCAGATGGCGCTGGCCGATGACCACGCCCGGAGTGTCGGTGGGAATCAGCGCCAGGCTGATGCCCAGCTCATCCCGCTCGCCCAGCAGGTGTTCAGGGTCGTAGGCCTTGAACGCCAGCCCCAGCAGGGTGGCGATGGGGCCGAGGGTGATGTAGCGCTTTTCCCAGTTCAGGCGCAGGCCGATCACTTCCTCGCCCTGCCACTGGCCCTTGCACACCACCCCGGTGTCCGGCATGGCACCGGCGTCGGAGCCGGCCAGAGGGCCGGTCAGGGCGAAGCAGGGGATTTCTTCGCCGCGGGCCAGGCGCGGCAGGTAATGATCGCGTTGCGCCTGGGTGCCGTAATGCAGCAGCAATTCGGCCGGGCCCAGCGAGTTGGGGACCATCACGGTGGAGGCGAGGTCGCCGCTGCGTGTGGCCAGTTTCATCGCCACCTGGGAGTGGGCGTAGGCCGAGAAGCCCTTGCCGCCGTACTCCTTGGGGATGATCAGGGCGAAGAAACCGTTGTCCTTTATATGGGCCCAGGCGGCCGGAGGCAGGTCCATGTCCTGGCCGATCTGCCAGTCGCTGACCATGGCGCACAATGCCTCGGTGGGGCCGTCGATGAAGGCCTGCTCTTCGTCACTCAGGCGCATCTTCGGGTAGGCCAGCAGCTTGTGCCAATCGGGGCGGCCACTGAACAGCTCGCCGTCCCACCACACCGTGCCGGCGTCGATGGCTTCGCGTTCGGTCGGCGACATCGGCGGCAGGGTGCGCCGCACCCAGGCGAACAGGCGCGCGCTGAACAGGCTGCGGCGCAGGTCGGGCAGCAGCAGGGGCAGGGCAGCGGCCAGCAGGACCAGCCACAGCAACGTCATCAGCCAGCCAGGTGCGCGGCTGAACATGCCCATGGCCAGCAGGTAGACGGCAATGATACCCAGCGCCGGCAGTGCGGCGATTCGGCGATGGGCCAGCCAGGCGCTTCCCAGCACCAGCACCACGATCCACAACAACAGCATAGGGATTCCTCCAGGACTGGGCGCCGAGCGCGCCGCTGGGATAGTGACCCTGGCCCGTACCCGGAGTTCGCAGGCCATTGTGGACAAAAAGGCGCAAAAAAAAACGCCCGCGAGGGCCATCGCAGCGACCCTCGGAGTAGACTGCTCGGACAACTTCAAGGGAGTCGAACATGCTGAAGGTCTGGGGTCGGGTCAATTCTTCCAACGTGCGTAAAGTGTTGTGGTGTCTCGAAGAGCTCAAGCTGCCCTATGAGTCGATCGAAGCCGGCGGCGCGTTCGGCGTGGTCGATACGCCCGAATACCGCGCGTTGAACCCCAACGGTCGGGTCCCGTTGATCGACGACGATGGCTTCACCTTGTGGGAGTCCAACGCCATCGTGCGCTACCTGGCCGCGCGCCATGCCGCCGACAGCGCCTGGTACCCCAGCGACCCGCAGGCCCGTGCCCGCGCCGACCGCTGGATGGACTGGACCACCTCGACCTTGGCCGAGCCCTTCAAGCCGCTGTTCTGGGGCGTGCTGCGAACGCCCTCGGAGCAGCAGGACTGGGTCGCCATCAACGCCGCCCAGAAAACCTGCGCGCAACACCTGCTGGTGGCTGAGCAGGCGCTGGCCGAGCAGCCGTACCTGTCCGGCAGCGAGCTGGGCATGGGCGACATTCCGCTGGGCAGCTTCGCCTACGCCTGGTTCGAGATGCCCATCGAGCGCGCGCCGATGCCTCACCTGGAGGCCTGGTACGAGCGCCTGAAGGCGCGCCCCGCCTACCAAAAGGCGGTGATGACCGCGCTGACGTGATAGTCACTATCAATAGCCTTTGTTGTTCATGTGAATCATGAGCCAGCACCATCGGTCATAAGCTTATGCAATGACCGACCACCCTTATTCATGAACCTTCCTACCGGTATTGATTCTTTATGAGTTCTGCTCTGTCCATTCGGCAGCTGACCAAAACCTACGGCAACGGATTTCAGGCCCTCAGCGGCATCGACCTGGAAGTGGCCGAAGGTGACTTCTTCGCCTTGCTCGGCCCCAACGGCGCCGGCAAATCCACCACCATCGGCATCCTCTCGACCCTGGTGAACAAGACCAGCGGCAGCGTCGAAATCTTCGGCCATGATCTTGATCGCCAGCCTGCCGCGCTCAAGCGCAGCATTGGCGTGGTGCCCCAGGAGTTCAACTTCAACCAGTTCGAAAAGACCTTCGACATCGTCGTGACCCAGGCCGGCTATTACGGTATTCCCGCGAAGATTGCCCGGGAACGCGCCGAGCGCTACCTGACCCAGCTGGGCCTGTGGGACAAGCGCGATGTGCCTTCGCGTTCGCTCTCCGGGGGCATGAAACGCCGCCTGATGATCGCCCGCGCGCTGATCCACGAGCCGAAGTTGCTGATCCTCGATGAGCCGACGGCGGGTGTCGATATCGAATTGCGCCGCTCGATGTGGACCTTCCTCACCGAACTCAATCAGCAAGGCATCACCATCATTCTCACCACGCACTATCTGGAAGAGGCCGAGCAGTTGTGCCGCAACATCGGCATCATCGACCACGGCACCATTGTCGAGAACACCAGCATGCGCAACCTGCTCGGCAAGTTGCACGTCGAGACTTTCCTGCTCGACCTGAAACAGGACCTGGCGCAGGTGCCGGTATTGGCCGGTTATCCGAGCCGGCTGGTCGACCCGCGTACCCTGGAAGTGCAAGTGGACAAGGACGTCGGCATCACCGCGCTGTTCGGCCAGCTGGCCATGCAGCACATCGAGGTGACGAGCCTGCGCAACAAGACCAACCGACTTGAGGAGTTGTTCGTGTCACTGGTGGAGAAAAACTTGAGCAAGGTGGCGATATGAGTAGCGAGTTCCAATACAACCTGGTCGCCTTGAACACCATTGTCTATCGCGAAGTGCGTCGTTTCATGCGTATCTGGCCACAGACCTTGCTGCCCCCGGCCATTACCATGGTTCTGTACTTCGTGATCTTCGGCAACTTGATCGGTCGGCAGATCGGCGGCATGGGTGGCTTCAGCTACATGCAGTACATTGTGCCCGGCCTGATCATGATGTCGGTCATCACCAACTCCTACGGCAACGTGGTATCGAGCTTTTTCGGCAGCAAGTTCCAGCGCTCCATCGAGGAGTTGATGGTCTCGCCGGTGTCGCCACACACCATTCTGATCGGCTATGTCGTGGGCGGCGTGTTGCGCGGGTTGATGGTGGGCATCATTGTTACCTTGCTGTCGCTGTTCTTCACCGACCTGCAGGTCCATCACCTGGGCATCACGGTTATCGTGGTGCTGCTCACTGCGACGATCTTTTCCCTGCTGGGCTTCGTCAACGCGGTGTTCGCGCGCAACTTCGACGACATCTCGATCATTCCGACCTTCGTGCTGACGCCGCTGACCTACCTGGGTGGGGTGTTCTATTCCATCACCCTGTTGCCGCCGATCTGGCAGACCATTTCCCTGGCCAACCCGGTGCTGCACATGGTCAACGCCTTCCGCTACGGCATCCTCGGGGTGTCGGACATCAAGATCAGCACCGCGATCACCTTCATGGTGGTCGCCACCGTGGTGCTGTATATCGCCTGCGCCCGGCTGCTGGTCAGCGGCCGCGGCATGCGCACCTAACGGCGGCGCCGGCGCCAGCGCCGCACGACCCACCAGCGCCAGTACAGCAGCGTGGCCCCATAGGCCACGCCCGCCAGCAGTAAGCCGCTGAGCACTGAACCCAACACGAACGGCTGCCACAGCGTGGCCAGTTGGCTGCTCACCCATTCCCAACTCAGATGCTCGGGCAGCTCCCGTGGCGGCGTGCCCAGCAGCCACGCGCCTGCGCGGTAGGTCAGATAGAACAGCACCGGCATGGTCAGCGGGTTGGTCAGCCACACCAGGCTCACCGAGATCGCCAGGTTGGCGCGGCAGGCCACGGCCAGCAGGGCGGCGACCAGCATTTGCAGGGGAATCGGCAGGAACGCGCAGAAGACTCCCGAGGCCATGGCTCGCGACACCGAGTGACGGTTGAGGTGCCAGAGGTTGGGACGGTCAAGCAGGCCGCCGAGCAATAGTAACGACTTGTGCCCCCGCAGCCGCGAGGGATCGGGCAGGTAGCGTTTGAAAAGGCGACGTGGCATCGGGATAACGGGCCCCAGACGAAGGAGCGGGCCAGTATGCCGAGGTTTGACGAAAGTCTTGGTCAGAGTTTGTGACAATTAATGAGCGGCGTGACGCGGCGCTTCGGGTTATTTCTGGGCCTGAACACTCACCGGAAGAGTTTCCATGCGCTCAGGGATGATCGCGCTGGCGTTGGGCCTGGTGACCCTGCGCTGGCTGCCGGCGCTGCCGCCGGGTTGGTTGTTGCTCATGATTGCCCTGCTGGCCGGGGCCGCGTTGCTTTGCCGTTGGCCTGGGGTGGGCCTGTATCTGTCGGGCTTGTGCTGGGCCTGCCTGGCGGCGCACTGGGCCCTGGACGATCGCCTGTCACCTGGGCTCGATGGCCGCACGCTGTGGCTCGAAGGCGTCGTGGCAGGGCTGCCCGAGACCGGCGACGGGGTGGTGCGCTTCGAGCTGGTCCAGGCCACTTCGCGGCACGGGGCATTGCCTGCACGTCTACGCCTGAACTGGCGCGCGGCGCCGGCCTTGCACGCAGGGCAACGCTGGCGGCTGGCGGTGACGCTCAAGCGCCCCCGTGGCCAGGTCAACCCTGCCGGCTTCGACTACCAGGCCTGGCTGCTGGCCCGTGGGGCTGGCGCCACCGGCAGCGTCAAGGCGGGGCAGCAGCTGAGCGCGCCGCAACCCGGCTGGCGCGAGGCGCTGCGCCAGCGCCTGCTGCAGGTCGACAGCCAGGGCCGGGAGGGCACTCTGGCGGCGCTGGTACTGGGCGACAAATCGGCCGTCTCGCGGCAGGACTGGCAGACGGTGCAGGCCACCGGTACCGTGCATCTGCTGGTCATCTCCGGCCAGCACATCGGCCTGCTGGCCGGCTTGCTCTATGGCCTGGTGGCCGGGCTGGCGCGGCTTGGCGCCTGGCCCCTGCGCCTGCCCTGGCTACCCTGCGCCTGCGCCCTGGCCATGCTCGGTGCCCTGGCCTACGGTTGGCTGGCCGACTTCCAGGTGCCAGTGCGCCGTGCCTGTCTGATGCTGGCGTTGGTGCTGTGCTGGCGCCTGCGCTACCGCCAGTTGGCCATCGGCTGGCCGCTACTGGTGGCCTTTGTCGTGGTGCTGCTGCTCGACCCGCTGGCCAGCTTGCAGTCGGGCTTCTGGCTGTCGTTCGCGGCGGTAGCGGTCTTGCTGCTGGTGTTCGCCGGACGGCTCGGCGGCTGGCGCTGGTGGCAGGCCTGGACCCGCGCCCAATGGCTGATCGCAATCGGCCTGCTGCCCGGGTTGCTGGCCCTGGCGCTGCCGGTCAGCCCCAGCGCGCCGCTGGCCAACCTGCTGGCGGTGCCCTGGATCAGCCTGCTGGTGTTACCGCTTGCCCTGCTCGGTACGGCCTTGCTCGGCCTGTGGCCAGTGCTGGGTGAAGCGCTGCTGTGGCTGGCCGGCGGCCTGCTGAACCTGCTGTTCGCTGTTCTCGAACGCCTGGGCGGGGCGTTGCCGCCTTGGCACTCGGGCGAGCGGTCCGCTTGGCTATTGGTGCTGATCGGCCTGGGTGCCTTGCTGCTGCTGTTGCCGGCGGGGGTGCCGTTGCGCGTCCTCGGTTGGCCCTTGCTATTGCTGGCTGTACTGCCCCCGCGAAACCTGGTGCCGCCGGGCGAGGTGGAGGTCTGGCAGCTGGACGTCGGCCAGGGCCTGGCGCTTGTCCTGCGCACCCGGCATCACAGTCTGGTCTATGACGCAGGTCCTGCTGCTGCGGGCGAGCGCGTGCTGCTGCCGGTGCTGCGCACCCTGGGGGTCGAGCGGCTCGACCTGCTCATCCTCAGCCATGCCCACGCCGACCACGCCGGTGGCGCGCTGTCTCTGGCTCGCGGCCTGCCCGTCTCGCGCACCCTGGCCGGAGAACCTCTGGCCATGGAGCCTGAGCTGCAGGCCCAGGCCTGCCGCAGCGGCCAGCGCTGGCAGTGGGACGGCGTCGAGTTCGCGCTGTGGCAATGGCAGGGGGCGACAGACAGCAATTCGGCGTCCTGCGTACTGCACGTACGCGCGCAAAGCGGCGAAGCCTTGCTGCTGGGCGGCGATATCGAAGCGGCGGCCGAGCGCGCGCTGCACGCCAGCGGTATCGACGTCGCCGCGCACTGGCTGCAGGCTCCCCATCACGGCAGCCGCACGTCCTCCACCGCGCCGCTGCTGGAGGCGGTGCGGCCTGCGGCGGTGCTGATCTCCCGTGGTTACGGCAACGGTTTCGGTCATCCCCACCCACAGGTTAGCGCGCGCTTTCACGCATTGGGCATCCGCCAATACGACACCGCGCTGCACGGCGCCATCCGTGTGCAGTTGGGGCGGTTCGGCGAGCCGTTCTACCAGCGGCAGCAGCGACGCTTCTGGCGTGATGACGATGTGCCAGCCCCGTAACCCGGCCTTCGACGTAGCAAACCCCTATGGTAGAGTGACGGACTTTTTCGAGGGGGTTGGCACTGTGTGGGAACTGGTCAAATCGGGCGGCTGGATGATGCTGCCGATCATCTTGAGCTCTATCGCAGCACTGGCAATCACCGCCGAACGTCTCTGGACCCTGCGCACCAGCCGGGTTTCTCCACCGCAACTGCTCAGCCAGGTGTGGCGCTGGCTGAAGGACAAACAGCTGAACAAGGAGCGGCTCAAGGAGCTGCGCACCGACTCGCCCCTGGGTGAAATCCTCGCCGCAGGCCTGGCCAATTCCAGGCACGGCCGCGAAGTCATGAAGGAAAGCATCGAAGAGGCCGCCTCGCGGGTGGTCCACGAGATGGAGCGTTACCTCAGCACCCTCGGCACCATCGCCGCCATGGCGCCGCTGCTCGGCCTGCTGGGTACGGTGATCGGCATGATCGATATCTTCAGCTCGTTCATGGGCACCGACATGACCAGCAACCCCGCCGTGTTGGCCGGTGGTATCTCCAAGGCGCTGGTGACCACCGCCTCGGGCTTGATCGTGGCCATTCCCGCACTGTTCTTCCACCGTCTGCTGCAACGGCGCATCGATGACCTGGTGGTGGGCATGGAGCAGGAGGCGATCAAGCTGGTTGAAGTGGTCCAGGGCGAACGTGATCTTGATCAAGTCGAGGACAAAGCGTGAAGTTTCGCCGCAGATCCCGGGAAAACATCGAGCTCAACCTGGTCTCGCTGATCGACGTGGTGTTCGTCCTGCTGCTGTTTTTCGTGGTCACCACCACGTTCACCCGGCAGACCCAGCTGCGCGTCGAGCTGCCCCAGGCGGTTAGCGGGACGCCCGAGCAGAACGCCAACCCGAAGAAGCTCGACATCGCCATCAGTGCCGAAGGCGTGTATTCGCTGAACAACAAGCTGCTGCCCAAGAGTGACCTGGCCACCCTGATCGACGCCCTGAAAAACGAATCGGCCGGCGATACCAGCCTGCCGCTGTCGATCAGCGCCGATGGCAAGACCCCCCACCAGGCGGTGATCACTGCCATGGACGCGGCGGGCAAGCTGGGCTTCAGTCGCCTGAGCATGACCACCATCGAGGCGCGCAGCGGCAACTGATGGCGGCTCCCCAGACGCGCTTGGCCAACCGACTGCTCGACGCCTGGTACCGCGGCCACCCGGCCCTGTGCCTGCTGCGTCCGCTGGAGTGCCTGTACCGAAGGATCGTCACGCGCAAGCGCGAACGCTTCCTGGCCGGGCAGGGCGACATTTACCGCGCCCCGGTGCCCGTGGTGGTGGTGGGCAACATCACCGTCGGCGGCACCGGAAAGACGCCGATGATTCTCTGGCTGATCGAGCATTGCCAGCGCCGCGGCCTGCGCGTCGGCGTGGTCAGCCGCGGCTACGGCGCCAGCCCGCCGTCATTGCCCTGGCGGGTGCGTGCCGACCAGCCGGCCAGCTGCGCCGGTGACGAGCCGCTGGTGATCGTGCAGCGTACTGGCGTGGCCTTGATGATCGACCCCGATCGCAGCCGCGCCGTCCGTGAGTTGCTGGCCAGTGAACCACTGGACATCATCCTGTCGGATGACGGCATGCAGCACTATCGCCTGGCCCGCGACCTTGAATTGCTGCTGATCGACGCCGCCCGCGGCCTGGGCAACGGCCGCTGCCTGCCCGCCGGGCCGCTGCGCGAGCCGGCCGAACGGCTGGCCAGTGTCGATGCGCTGTTGTACAACGGTGCCACCCACGATCGCGAGCGCGGCTATGGCTTCACCCTGCAACCCACCGCGCTGGTCAACCTGGCCAGCGGCGAGCGCCGCCCGCTCGCCCATTTCGCGGCGGGCCAGGCGCTGCACGCGGTGGCCGGCATCGGCAACCCGCAGCGTTTCTTCGACACCCTGCAAGCGTTACACTGGCAGCCTGTAGCCCATCCCTTTGCCGACCACGCCGAGTACACGGCCCAGGTGCTGAACTTCAGCCCGCCGCTGCCGCTGGTGATGACCGAAAAGGATGCGGTCAAATGTGTCAGCTTCGCCGTGCCAGACTGGTGGTACCTGGCCGTCGACGCCGCGCCGTCGCCGGCCTTCGTCGCTTGGCTGGACTCGCAACTCGATCGCCTGATGCGCTGACCCTCGTGCGGCGCCGTTGCTTTCTCAAGGAATACCCATGGACACCAAACTGCTCGACATCCTCGCTTGCCCGATCTGCAAGGGCCCGCTCAAACTCAACGCCGACAAGACCGAGCTGATCAGCAAAGGCGCAGGCCTGGCCTACCCGATCCGCGACGGTATTCCGGTGATGCTGGAAACCGAAGCGCGCACCCTGACCGACGACGAGCGCCTGGAAAAATGACCAGCGCCTTCACCGTGGTGATTCCCGCGCGCTTCGCTTCCAGCCGCCTGCCGGGCAAGCCGCTGCAACTGATTGCCGGCAAGCCCATGGTGCAGTGGGTGTGGGAGCAGGCGCGCAAGAGCAGCGCCAGCCGGGTGGTGGTGGCCACCGACGATGCACGCATTGTCCAGGCCTGCCAGGCCTTCGGCGCCGAGGTGCTGATGACCCGCGTCGAGCACAATTCCGGCACCGATCGCCTGGCTGAAGTGGCCACGGCCCTGGGCCTGGCGGCCGACGCCATCGTGGTCAACGTGCAGGGCGATGAGCCGTTGATCCCGCCAGTGGTGATCGATCAGGTCGCCCGCAATCTGGCGGCCCACGTCGAGGCGGGCATGGCCACCCTGGCCGAGCCGATCGAGAAGGTGGCCGCGCTGTTCAACCCCAACATCGTCAAGGTCAGCACCGACCAGAACGGCCTGGCCCTGACCTTCAGCCGCGCGCCGTTGCCCTGGGCGCGGGATGATTTCGCCCGCGACCGCGAGCAGCTGCCCGCCGGGGTACCTTATCGTCGCCATATCGGCATCTACGCCTATCGGGCCGGCTTCCTTCAGGATTTCGTCGGTTGGGGCCCGTGCTGGCTGGAAACCTGCGAAAGCCTGGAGCAGTTGCGCGCGCTGTGGCACGGCGTGCGCATTCACGTGGCCGACGCCATCGAGGCACCACCCACCGGCGTCGACACCCCGGAAGATCTGGAGCGCGTGCGGCGCCTGCTGGCCGTCTGATGCGTATCCTCTTCGTCTGCCTGGGTAACATCTGCCGCTCGCCCACAGCCGAGGGCGTGCTGCGCCATCAGCTGCAGCTGGCCGGGCTGGCCACGCAAGTGGAGGTCGCTTCGGCCGGCACCGGCGACTGGCACGTCGGCAAGCCACCGGATTCGCGCACCCTCAAGGCCGCTGCGCGCCGCGGCTATGACTTTTCGGCGCAACGCGCGCAGCAGGTCAGCGCTGGCGACTTCGCCGCCTATGACCTGATCCTGGCCATGGATCAGAGCAACCTGCGCGACCTCGAGCGGCTGCGGCCGGCCCACGCGAGGGCGCAGCTGGATCTGTTCCTGCGCCGCTACGAGGGCGCGGTGGACGAGGTACCCGATCCTTATTATGAAGGCGAGCAAGGCTTCGAACAGGTACTGGACCTGATCGAGGCGGCCTGCAGCGAGCTGGTACGTGAAATAAAAGGAAGGCTATGAGTCTGCAGTTGCAACCTGATGTGTCGCTGAAGCCGTTCAACACCTTCGGCATCGACGTGCGCGCCGACTGGCTGGTGCAAGCCAGCAGCCAGGCGCAGATCGTCGAAGCCCTGGCCGTGGCCCAGGCCCGGCAATGGCCGGTGCTGGTGATCGGCGGCGGCAGCAACCTGCTGCTCGCCGGCGACATCCCGGGGCTGGTGCTGCGCGTGGCCACCCGCGGCATTCGCCTGCTCGACGATGACGGTGAGCGGGTGGTGGTCGAGGCCGAAGCCGGCGAACCCTGGCATGGTTTCGTCCTGCACACCCTTGGGCTGGGCCTGGCGGGCCTGGAAAACCTCAGTCTGATTCCCGGCACCGTGGGAGCCGCGCCGATGCAGAACATCGGTGCCTATGGCGTGGAGATCCAGGACCTGTTCGCCGGGCTCACCGCCCTCGATCGACACAGCGGCGAGACCCGCCAGTTCAGCCTGCAAGACTGCCGCTTCGGCTACCGTGACAGCGTGTTCAAGCAGGAGCCCGGGCGCTGGCTGATCCTGCGCGTGCGCTTCGCCCTGCAACGCACCGCGCACTTGCGCCTGGACTACGGCCCGGTGCGCCAGCGCCTGGCCGAGCTGGGCATCGCCGAGCCGACCGCCAGCGACGTCAGTGCGGCCATCTGCAGCATCCGCCGGGAAAAATTGCCCGATCCTGCCGAGCTCGGCAATGCTGGCAGCTTTTTCAAGAATCCACTGGTCGACGCCGCCCAGGCCGAGGCCTTGCGGCTCGACTACCCCGGATTGGTGGCTTATCCACAGGCCGACGGCCGAGTCAAGCTGGCGGCGGGCTGGCTTATCGAGCAGGCGGGCTGGAAAGGCCATCGCAAAGGAGACGCCGGCGTGCATCGCCTGCAATCTCTGGTGCTGGTCAACTATGGCCAGGCCAGTGGCGCGCAGATCCAGCAGCTGGCCCAGGCCATTCAGGCGGATATCCTGCGGCGCTTTGGCGTGCAGCTGGAAATGGAGCCGAATCTTTATCCACAGCAGTAGGGTGCGCGAGCAGGCAGCGAACTGTTGGCCTGCCGCGCCGGTCTCAAGCCTTATTCATTGAAATGGAGCGCTTGTGATGGACAGCGTCGATCTCAACGTCCTGAAAAGCGTCCTGCAATGGCAGCAAGCCGGCCATGGCGTGGTCCTGTACAGCGTGGCGCAGACCTGGGGCACCGCGCCGCGGCCACCCGGCGCGATGCTGGCGCTGCGTGACGACGGCGTCGTCATCGGCTCGGTGTCGGGCGGTTGCATCGAAGACGACCTGATCGAACGCCTGCGAGACGGCCGCCTGCGGCGTGGCTCGCCGGTGGAATTGATCACCTACGGCGTCAGCCGCGAGGAGGCGGCGCGGTTCGGCCTGCCCTGTGGCGGCACGCTGCGCCTGACCCAGGAGTGGGTCGACGACGGCGCCTGGGTCGAGGAGCTGCTGCAACGCTGCGCCGACCACCTGCTGGTCGCCCGAGAACTGGACCTGCACACCGGTGCGGTGACCCTGCACCCGGCCGAGCGCGGCGACGTCCTGAGCTTCGACGAGCACCGTCTGCGCGCGATCTACGGGCCGCGCTGGCGACTGCTGTTGATCGGCGCCGGGCAGCTGTCGCGCTACGTCGCGGAGATGGCGCGCATGCTGGATTTCGAGGTGCTGATCTGCGACCCGCGCGAGGAGTTTAGCCACGGCTGGGAACACCGCGAGGCGCGTTTCGTGCCAGGAATGCCGGACGACGCCGTGTTGGCGATCCAGCCTGACGAGCGCACGGCCATCGTCGCCCTGACCCACGACCCGCGCCTGGACGACATGGCCCTGCTGACCGCGCTCGACTCTCGTGCCTTCTACGTCGGCGCCCTGGGTTCGCGGGTCAACAGCGAGAAGCGTCGCGGCAACCTGCGCGAGCTGGGGCTGAGCAGCGGGGCCATCGAGCGCCTGCACGGCCCTATCGGTATTCCCATTGGCAGTCACACCCCGGCGGAGATTGCCCTGTCCTTGCTGGCCGAGATCGTGGCGCTGAAAAATGGAGTGGCGCTGCGATGAGTTGCACGGCTGTGATACTGGCTGCCGGACATGGTAGGCGTTTTCGCGAGGCGGCCGGCAGCGGCCGCGACAAGTTGCTGGAGCCTTGCGTGGGGCTCGATGGCGTGTCGCGGCCCGTGCTGCAGCAGGTCCTGCGCAACGTCGCCAAGGCAGGCCTGCGCTGCCTGGTGGTGACCCGTGCCAACGTCCCCGAGCGGGCCGCATTGGTGCGCGCGGCGGGGCTGGAGTTGCTGCTGATCGATTCCGACGGCATGGGCGACAGCCTGGCGGCGGCGGTGCAGGCCAGTGCGGGCAGCGAGGGCTGGCTGGTGGTGCTGGGCGACATGCCCTGGGTGCTGCCCGAGACCCTGCGTGCAGTAGCCGATGATATCGCCGCGGGGACCGTCAGTGTGCCGATGAGTGCGCGGGGCAGGGGGCATCCGGTGGGGTTCGGGCGTGAATTCGCTGCGCGGTTGCTGGCGTTGTCAGGGGACCAGGGCGGCCGGCGCCTGATGACTGCCGACACTGTGCGCGAGCTCTGGGTGGAGGATCAGGGAATCTATCGGGACGTGGATCTGCCAGGAGATCTTTGACGTCAAACCTGCCCCTCGGCGGCTTTTGCTTTTAAATCCATCCGCGCATGAAAAAGCCCCCGCTACCAGAAGGTAGCGGGGGCTTTTTCATTGCCTTGGCGGTCAGTCGTGCTGTTTGGGCTCGACCTCGGCCTGGGCTTGCTGCTGGGCGGCCAGCAGGCGGGCAGCTTCTTCGGCTTCGCGTTTGCGACGACGCACTTCACGTGGGTCGTTTGGCGCACGGCCGTTGCTGCCTACCACCGGTGCCGGGTCGACCGGCGTAGAGACGGCTTCGCTCGGCTGAACCACGACGGGTTCGAAGGCCGCCGCAGGGGCGATCTCGACCACGTGGGGGGCGGCTGGCTGGGCCTCGACGAACTGGCCGTCTTCGGCAGCCGGCGCAGGCTCGGCAGGCGCGGCGTACACCGTCTCGGCCTCGGCGGCGTGGATGTGCTCCGGCGCGCTGACCGGGGCGGCTTCCACGACCGGCTGAGCGGCTTGCTCGGCGGCAACTTCCTGGGGCTGATGAGCCACATAAGGCTGCTCGACGACCGGCTGCTCGACCGCTGGCAGCTCCGCCACGGCAGGGGCTTGCACGGCTGGCTCTTCAACGACCGGCTGTTCGAAAGCCTGCTGCTCGATGGACTCTTCCACCACCGACGTCGAGTGGCTGACCACGATCTCGGCCTGCGCGGCTTCGATCACTGCTTCATGTGCAGCCGCTTCATGTGCAGCTGTTTCACGGGCAGGAGCTTGGACATCAGCGGGTGCTTCGACTGCCGGCTGCGGCGCTTCGAAGGTGGTTTCGGCTTCGGGCGTATGGTGGAACTCCATTGGCGCCTGGGCAGGGGCTGCAACGATTTCCGGGCTGGCCAGCTCGCCTGCAAAGGCCGCAGCCTCTACCGCCGGGCTAGGTGCAACCGGGCTCGCTTCGGCGCTTTCCTGCAGCGAAGCGTTGGCACGCTCGGCTTGCTGGTGAGCCTGGGCTTCGGCTTGCGCGCTGATGGCGCCTTCCACGACGACCGCAGCGACGATGGCAGGGGCTTCGCTGCCAGGCTGGGTTTCGCCGGCTTCTTCGCCCTGCGACCCTTCGGCGCCTTCCGAGCCTTCGATCACGTTGCCGTCGGCATCGCGTTGACGCTCACGACGGTTGCTGCGGCGACGCTGGCCACGGGAGCGGCGGCGTGGGCGATCGCCCTCGTTGCCGTCCTGGCTGTCGTCCTGGCTGTTGTCCAGTTGCTCGTCCTGAGTCAGCGCTTCATCGGCTTCCAGCGTCTCGGTCGGCTCTTCGCTGCGCGGTTGACGTTCTTCACGCGGTGGGCGCGGCTGGCGCTCTTCACGAGGTTCGCGCGGCGCACGCTCTTCACGCACCGCACGTTCTTCACGAGGCGCGCGATCTTCGCGCGCAGCACGCTCTTCACGAGCAGCACGCTCTTCACGAGCAACGCGCTCTTCACGAGGAGCACGCTCGGCGCGCTCTTCGGCGGCCGTGGCAGCGGCTACGGCAGCGATCGCCGGGGCAATGGCGTCCAGCGGTTCACGCAGTTCGCGGACACGTTCCACACGCTCGTCACCACCGCGCGGGCGGCGTTCGTTGCGCGGTGCACGCTCTTCGCGCGGTGCACGTGGCGCGCGCTCTTCACGGGCGGCCGGTGCAGCGCTGTCGTCACGCAGTTCACGCGGCGCACGCTCTTCACGAGGGGCGCGCTCTTCACGCGGCGCACGTTCTTCACGAGGTGCCCGGTCTTCACGAGGGGCACGTTCTTCGCGTGGCTTGCGCTCTTCGTCGCGACGGCTGCTGTTGCGGTTGCGGCTCTGCTGACGACCGTTGCGGCGCTCTTCGTTGCGCGGGGTGCGTTCGGCAGCGACCGGCTTCTCGACCGGGGCCGGGGCCGCGACAGGCTCTTCCTTGCTGGCGAACAGGCTCACCAGCGACTTCACCAGGCCCTTGAACAGGCTTGGCTCGGCCAGCTGCGCGGCCGGTGCGACCGGTGCTGGCACCGGCGCTTCGACGGTGGCCGGAACCGGTGCGGCGGTGCGCGCCGGAGCGGTTTTCACGGCAGCTTCCTGACGCACCAGGGTACGGGTGGCGGCAGCCGGCTGGACTTCTTCGATCTCGGCCGCAGCGGCGGCGATTTCGTAGCTGGACTGGTTGTTGGCGGCTTCCGGACTGTCGTCACGCAGGCGCTGCACTTCGAAGTGCGGCGTTTCCAGGTGATCGTTCGGCAGGATGACGATGCGCGCACGGGTGCGCAGTTCGATCTTGGTGATCGAGTTGCGTTTTTCGTTGAGCAGGAAGGCCGCGACCGGGATCGGCACCTGAGCACGCACCTCGGCGGTACGGTCTTTCAGGGCTTCCTCTTCGATCAGGCGCAGGATCGCCAGCGACAGCGATTCAACGTCGCGGATGATGCCGGTACCATTGCAGCGTGGGCAGACGATACCGCTGCTTTCGCCCAGTGATGGGCGCAGGCGTTGACGGGACATTTCCAGCAGGCCGAAACGCGAGATGCGGCCGATCTGCACGCGGGCACGGTCGGCTTCCAGGCTCTCGCGGACCTTCTCTTCCACGGCGCGCTGGTTCTTGGCCGGGGTCATGTCGATGAAGTCGATGACGATCAGGCCGCCGATGTCGCGCAGGCGCAATTGACGAGCGATTTCTTCGGCCGCTTCGAGGTTGGTCTGCAGGGCGGTTTCTTCGATGTCGCTACCCTTGGTAGCGCGCGCCGAGTTGATGTCGATGGACACCAGGGCCTCGGTCGGATCGATGACAATGGAGCCGCCGGAAGGCAGTTCGACCACGCGCTGGAAAGCGGTCTCGATCTGGCTTTCGATCTGGAAGCGGTTGAACAGCGGCACGCTGTCTTCGTACAGCTTGATCTTGCTGGCGTACTGCGGCATCACCTGGCGGATGAAGGTCAGGGCTTCGTCCTGGGCTTCGACGCTGTCGATCAGCACCTCGCCGATGTCCTGGCGCAGGTAGTCGCGGATGGCGCGGATGATCACGTTGCTTTCCTGGTAGATCAGGAAAGGCGCGGAGCGGTCCAGGGAGGCTTCCTTGATCGCGGTCCACAGCTGCAGCAGGTAGTCGAGGTCCCACTGCATTTCTTCGCTGCTGCGGCCAAGGCCGGCAGTACGCACGATCAGCCCCATGTCGGCCGGAGCCACCAGACCGTTGAGGGCTTCACGCAGTTCGTTGCGCTCTTCACCTTCGATGCGGCGCGAGATGCCACCGGCACGCGGGTTGTTTGGCATCAGAACCAGGTAGCGGCCGGCCAGGCTGATGAAGGTGGTCAGAGCCGCGCCCTTGTTGCCACGTTCTTCTTTTTCTACCTGAACGATGACTTCCTGGCCTTCGCTCAGGACTTCCTTGATGTTCACCCGGCCTTCGGGCGACTTCTTGAAGTATTCGCGGGAGATTTCCTTGAGAGGCAGGAAGCCATGGCGCTCGGAGCCGAAGTCGACGAAAGCGGCTTCAAGGCTGGGCTCGATGCGAGTGATGCGGCCTTTGTAGATGTTGGCCTTTTTCTGCTCGCGGGCACCGGACTCGATGTCCAGGTCGTAGAGGCGCTGGCCGTCTACCAGTGCCACACGCAACTCTTCGGGTTGCGTGGCGTTAATCAGCATTCTTTTCATGTAGTACCGTCGGTTTCCGGGCTGCCGGAAACAGCGTTCGGCACACACGACTTCTCACGGTCGGTGTCAGGTGCGTCAGGAGTGGCGTGACCACTTCAGTGTCTAGCGAGGCTCGGCCAGTGGGGCCGTTGTCGCGACGACGCGTCCTGCTTGCTGTGGTGTCAAAAGCACTCAGTCAGGAGGAGGAATCAACCGTCGGTTGCCAACACCGTCAGGCGTCTTGAACTGGACCGGGGGTAGTCTCGCAAAGGCCCGTGGCCACTTGCCGAGAGAACGCCATACAACAGGGTCCGACGATTGTGCATCTCCACCCTACACGTATCCCTGATAATTCGGGTGCTGCCGCGCGCTGTATCCGCAACGGGTTGGCATTAGCGGGCGTTCCGTTCGGGAGCGCTCGCGTTGTGGCTAAGGCTCTATGTTTCCGAAGTATTCGCCGAACGTAGCGAGAACGAACGCGCGGAGGAGGTGGCTTCGAAACATCGCAGGAAGCCAAAGGGCGTGCTGCGCTGTTCGGACTTCTCTCGTCTGCGCTGATTACGTTTGCAATCGCTGCGTAAACTGGCAAAAACCCCGTCGGACGGCCTCGCGTCCTCTTGAATTGCGTTGGAAAGTGCCGGTCTACTACCGGCTGACCGCTGGCCTGTTGTCCGCTCCGTTACGAGCAAGGCACGGCGGGTCCGCTTCCCAGCCGCTTTTGGCGGCGTTCGCGACTATAACAGTAATCATTAAGTGCTTCAAATCCATAAAAAATTGTTATCATCTGCGGCATGACGACTACGACACCCCCTACCTCCGGCGTTCAGCTGATCGAGGTAGCGCCGGAACTTGCCGGCCAACGCATTGATAACTTTCTTATTACCGCGCTCAAAGGCGTGCCGAAGACGCTTGTCTATCGCATCCTGCGTAAAGGCGAAGTGCGGGTCAATAAAGGTCGGATCAAGCCGGAATACAAACTGCAGGCCGGCGATATCATTCGTGTACCGCCGGTGCGCCTGCCCGAGCGCGACGAGCCGGTGCCAGTGGCCCAGGGCCTGCTGCAGCGCCTGGAGGCCGCCATCGTCTACGAAGACAAGGCGCTGATCGTGCTCAACAAACCGGCCGGTATTGCCGTGCATGGCGGCAGCGGGTTGAGCTTTGGCGTGATCGAAGCCTTTCGTCAGTTGCGCCCCGATGCCAAGGAGCTGGAGCTGGTGCACCGCCTGGACCGCGACACCTCCGGGCTGCTGATGATCGCGAAAAAACGCAGCATGCTGCGCCACCTGCACGCCGCGCTGCGCGGTGATGGCGTCGACAAGCGCTACATGGCGCTGGTGCGCGGGCATTGGGCGACGGCCAAGAAGCAGGTCAACGCGCCACTGCAGAAGAGCAACCTGCGCTCCGGCGAGCGCATGGTTGAAATCAATGAAGAGGGCAAGGAAGCCTTGACCCTGTTCAAGGTGCTGCGCCGTTTCGGCGACTTCGCTACCATCGTCGAGGCGCGGCCGATCACTGGCCGTACCCACCAGATTCGCGTGCACGCGCTGCACGCCGGGCATGAAATCGCCGGCGACAGCAAGTACGGTGACGAGAACTTCAGCAAGGAAATTCGCGACCTGGGCGGCAAGCGCCTGTTCCTGCATGCCTATGCCCTGACCGTGCCGCTGCCCGATGGCGGCGAACTCAAGGTCGAGGCGCCGGTGGATGAAATGTGGGCCAAGACCGTGGAGCGCTTGAGTGCCAGCTGACTACGACTTGCTGATCTTCGACTGGGACGGCACCCTCAGCGACTCCATTGGCCGTATCGTCGAAGCCATGAAGCTGGCCGCCTTGCGCAGCGAGCAGCCGGTGCGCGACGACGATTCGGTCAAGGGCATCATCGGCCTGGGCCTGCCGGAAGCCATCCGCACCCTTTACCCGCAGATCGACGACGAGCAAGTGGCGGTCTTTCGCCAGCACTATGCCGAGTGCTACATGGCGCTCGATCGCGAGCCGTCGCAGCTGTTCGAAGGCGTCGCCGAGTCGCTGGAAGCCTTCAAGGTGGCCGGCTACCAGATGGCCGTGGCCACCGGCAAGGCGCGCCGCGGGCTGGATCGGGTGCTCAAGGCGCATGGCTGGGAAAACTACTTCCACATCACCCGCGGTGCCGACGAGGCGCGCAGCAAGCCTGACCCCTTGATGCTCGAACAGATCCTGCAACACTGCGGGGTCAAGCCGGAGCGCGCGCTGATGGTCGGCGACTCGGCTTTCGACCTGCAGATGGCGCGCAACGCCGGCATGGATTCGGTGGCGGTCGGCTATGGCGCGCTGCCGCTCGACGCGCTGCGCGAATATCAGCCGGTGCTGGCGGTCGAACGCTTCAGCGAGCTGGCCGACTGGCTGGCGCGTCGATAACTCTCTTTCTAGGCTTTTGGGGTAGCGATAATGTCGGATGAATGGAAAGCACCGCGTGCCAGCGACGAGCCACGAGGCGAGGACGCCCGGAGCTGGAAGCTGCTGGAAAAAACCCTGCTCGCCAGCGTGCAGGAGCAGCGCCGCTCGCGGCGTTGGGGCATCTTTTTCAAGGTGCTGACCTTCATCTACCTGTTCGGCCTGCTGTTCATGTTCCTGCCGATGCTGAAGATGGAGAAAAGCGCCGGGCTGGGTGACAACTACACCGCGCTGATCGAGATCCGCGGCATGATCGCCGACAAGGAATCGGCCAGCGCCGACAACATCGTCGGCAGCCTGCGCGCCGCCTTCGATGACAAGAAGGTCAAGGGCATCGTCCTGCGCATCAACAGCGGCGGGGGCAGCCCGGTACAGGCCGGTTACGTGTGGGACGAGATCAAGCGCTTGCGCGGGCTGCACCCGGACATCAAGGTGTATGCGGTGATCAGCGATATCGGCGCCTCCGGTGCCTATTACATCGCCAGCGCGGCCGACCAGATCTACGCCGACAAGGCCAGCCTGGTGGGGTCCATCGGCGTCACTGCGGCCGGCTACGGCTTCGTCGGCACTATGGAAAAGCTTGGTGTCGAGCGCCGCGCCTATACCTCGGGCGAGCACAAGTCCTTCCTTGATCCGTTCCAGCCAGCCAAGCCGGATGAAACCGCGTTCTGGCAGGGCGTGCTGGACAACACCCACAATCAGTTCATCGATGTCGTGAAGAAGGGGCGTGGCGACCGCCTGAAGTTCAAGGACCACCCGGAGCTGTTCTCCGGCCTGATCTGGAACGGCGAGCAGGCCTTGCAGCTGGGCCTGATCGACGGTCTGGGCAATGCGAGCTCGGTGGCGCGCGATGTGGTCGGCGAGAAGGAACTGGTCGACTTCACCGTCGAGGAGTCGCCGTTCGACCGGTTCTCCAAGAAGCTGGGCACCAGCGTGGCCGATCAGTTGGCGATGTGGATGGGCTTCACCGGGCCGGCCTTGCGCTGAGCCGGTTGCAGGACCGGGCAAGCCCGGTCCTATAACACCGCCACTCCTTCGGCCAGCAGCATATCCACCAGCCGAATCAGCGGCAGCCCGACCAGGCTCGTGGCATCCACTCCTTCGGTGCGCTGGAACAGGCTCACACCCAACCCTTCGGCCTTGAAGCTGCCAGCGCAGTCATACGGCTGCTCGGCGTGCAGATAGTGCTCGACTTGCGCCTGGCTCAACCGGCGCATATGTACAGTAAACGCCACCACGTCGACCTGGCAGCGGCCGCTGGCACTGTTCAGCAAGGCCAGGCCGGTCAGGAAGCTGACGCTGCGCCCGCTGGCTGCAAGCAATTGCTCGCGAGCCTTTTCGAAGCAGTGCGGTTTACCCAGTACCTGGTCACCGAGCACCGCGACCTGGTCCGAGCCAATGATGAGATGCGCGCCATGGGTGCCTGCCAGCGCCTCGGCCTTTTGCCGCGCCAGTCGGCTGACCAGGGCCTGCGCTGTTTCCCCCGGCAGGCGGCTTTCGTCGATGTCCGGCGAGGCGCACTCGAACGGCAGGCGCAAACGATTTAGCAGTTCGCGCCGGTAGGGCGAGCTGGAAGCAAGCAGCAAGGTGGGCATTTAAAGAGGCTCCCGATGATGAACGGCAATGCTAACACGCTGTACAGGCCCGAATTTCCTTTGACAGGCGAAGGGGGCATCCCTAGAATGCTGCGCCTATGTTGAATGACCCGATTCCACCTCACGTTGACCCGCGCAAATTGGCAGATCGTGGCGTAACCCTCGAAGGTTCGCTGCCCTTGGCCGATTTGGAGAGACTCTGCGACCCGCTTTCCGACGACGTCGGGACGGTGCAGGCCAAATTCGTTTTCGAACGAGACGAACGAAAAGCCGTGGTTATCCACAGCTCGCTGGACGTCGAAGTCAAAATGGTTTGTCAGCGTTGTCTTGAGCTGGTCACCCTGCCGATCCACAGCGAATGCAGTTACGCGGTGGTGAAGGAGGGTGCGAATACCCAGTCGTTACCGAAAGGTTATGACGTGCTGGAACTGGGCGAAGATCCTTTGGATCTGCAGGCTTTGATCGAGGAGGAGCTGTTGCTCGCCTTGCCCATTGTGCCTGCTCATCATCCGGAAGAATGCCAGCAGCCGGCGGGAGCAGATGAGCCCGAACCGAGCGAGGACGAGGTAACGCGGTCCAACCCGTTCAGTGTTTTGGCGCAGTTAAAGCGTGACCCAAACGTTTAGGAGTTAATCAATTATGGCTGTTCAGCAGAACAAAAAATCCCGCTCTGCCCGCGACATGCGCCGTTCGCACGACGCTCTCGAGGCTAGCACCCTGTCCGTGGAAAAGACCACCGGTGAAGTTCACCTGCGCCACCACGTATCGCCAGAAGGCGTATACCGTGGTCGTAAAGTGATCGACAAGGGCGCTGACGAGTAATTTCTTGTCCGCTCAGATCATCGCGATCGACGCAATGGGCGGGGACTTCGGTCCCCGTCTCATTGTCGAGGCCTGTCTTGCGCGCCTCATTGCCAACCCCTCGCTGCACCTGACCCTCGTCGGTCACCCTCAACTCCTTGCTGAACTTGTCGCCGGTTGCCCGGGCGAGGCTCGCTCGCGCCTGCAGATCGCTGCGGCCAGCGAAGTCGTCGGCATGGATGACAAGCCTTCGCTGGCGCTGCGCGGCAAACCCGACTCGTCGATGCGCGTGGCGCTGCAGCTGCTGCGTGATGACAAAGTGCAGGCCGTGGTCAGTGCCGGTAATACCGGCGCCTTGATGGCGCTGTCGCGCCATGTGCTCGACACTCTGCCCGGCATCGACCGGCCGGCGATGGTCGCGGCGATTCCCACCCGTAGCGGTCACTGCCAATTGCTCGACCTGGGCGCCAATGTCGACTGCAGCGCCGAGCAATTGCTGCAATTTGCCCTCATGGGTTCGGTGGTTGCCCAGGCGCAGGGTATCGAGCGCCCGCGGGTGGCCCTGCTGAATATCGGCACCGAGGACATCAAGGGCAATCAGCAGGTCAAGCTGGCGGCCGGCCTGTTGCAGGCCAGCAGCGCGTTGCACTACGTAGGCTTCGTTGAAGGCGATGGCCTGTACCGAGGCGAAGCGGACGTGGTGGTGTGCGACGGGTTTGTCGGCAATGTCCTGCTCAAGAGCAGCGAGGGCCTGGCCGGCATGATCGGCGAGCGGATCGAGGCACTGTTCAGCAGGGGGCTGATGGCCCGGGCCATCGGCGCATTGGCGCTGCCGCTGTTGCGTCGCCTGCGCAACGAACTGGCGCCGGCGCGCTACAATGGCGCCAGCTTTCTCGGTCTGCAGGGCATTGTCATCAAGAGTCACGGCGGCGCTGGTCTCGAGGGCCTGCAAAGCGCCATCGACCGCGCCTGCATCGAGATTCGCGAGAATATCCCGGGCCGGCTGGCCCAGGTGCTGCCGGCGGTGGCACCCTGAAGCTGTGCTTAAATGTGACCACTGGGTCGCCTTGGCCATCCAATCGTCAGTTTTCTTCGCCGGCGGCGCAGGCCGTCGGTGATTTTCGACAAGATCAATAAGGGCTGATTTTTATGTCTGCATCCCTCGCGTTCGTGTTTCCGGGGCAAGGTTCCCAGTCGTTGCGCATGCTTGCCGACCTCGGCGCGCAAAAGCCGCTGGTCCTCGACACCTTCCAGCAGGCCTCGGATGCATTGGGCTACGACCTCTGGGCGCTGACCCAGGAAGGTCCGGCCGAGTCGCTCAATCAGACCGACAAGACCCAGCCGGCGATTCTCACCGCCTCCGTGGCGCTGTGGCGCCTGTGGCTGGCCGAAGGCGGCGCCGCGCCAGCTTTCGTGGCCGGCCATAGCCTGGGCGAATACAGCGCGTTGGTGGCCGCTGGCAGCCTCAACCTGGCTGACGCGGTCAAACTGGTGGAGCGTCGCGGGCAGCTGATGCAGGAAGCCGTTCCGGCCGGTCAGGGCGGCATGGCCGCCATTCTCGGTCTGGAGGACGCCGATGTGATCGCCGCCTGTGCCGAGGCTGCCAACGGCGAGGTCGTCAGCGCGGTGAATTTCAACTCCCCCGGACAGGTGGTCATCGCCGGCAGCAAGGCCGCAGTCGAGCGCGCCATCGAGGCCTGCAAGGCCCGTGGCGCCAAGCGGGCACTGCCCCTGCCGGTCAGCGTGCCGTCGCACTGCGCGCTGATGAAGCCTGCTGCCGAACGCTTCGCCGAGTCGGTGCAGGCCATCGCCTGGCAGGCGCCGCAGATCCCGCTGGTGCAGAACGTCAGCGCCCAGGTGGTGCGCGACCTCGAGACCCTCAAGCGCGACCTGCTGGCGCAGCTGTACATGCCGGTGCGCTGGGTCGAGACCATTCAGTGCCTGGCCGCCCAAGGCGCCACGCGTCTGGTCGAGTGCGGCCCGGGTACCGTCCTGGCCGGGCTCAACAAGCGCTGCGCCGAAGGCGTCAGCACCGCCAACATCAATACCCCTGAGGCCATCGCCGCTGCGCTGGCGGCCCAGGCTTGAATTCAAGGCATCAAATCCAAGGAGAGCTTGCATGAGTCTGCAAGGCAAAGTAGCACTGGTCACCGGCGCCAGCCGTGGCATCGGCCAGGCGATCGCCCTGGAACTGGGCCGTCTGGGCGCGACCGTGATCGGTACCGCGACCTCCGCTGCGGGTGCCGAGCGCATCGCGGCCACCCTCAAAGAGCACGGCGTGACCGGCACGGGCCTGGCACTGAACGTGTGTGACGAAGCGTCGGTGAGCGCTGCCCTGGCGGCGATTCAGGAACAGTTCGGCGCGCCGGCGATCCTGGTCAACAATGCCGGCATCACCCGCGATAACCTGATGATGCGCATGAAAGACGATGAGTGGAACGACGTCATCGACACCAACCTGAACAGCCTTTTCCGCCTGTCCAAGGGCGTGCTGCGCGGCATGACCAAGGCCCGTTGGGGGCGAATCATCAGCATCGGCTCGGTGGTGGGTGCCATGGGCAACGGTGGTCAAGTAAACTATGCGGCAGCCAAGGCCGGTCTGGAAGGTTTCAGCCGTGCATTGGCCCGTGAAGTCGGCGTGCGTGGCGTCACCGTGAACTCGGTAACGCCAGGCTTCATCGACACCGACATGACTCGCGAACTGCCGCAAGCGCAGCGTGAGGCATTGCTGACCCAGATCCCGTTGGGGCGCCTGGGCCAGGCCGAGGAGATCGCGCAAGTGGTCGCTTTCCTCGCGTCGGAAGGTGCAGGCTACGTTACAGGGGCTACAATCCCAGTGAACGGTGGCATGTATATGTAAGGCGGAAGTGACCGCTGGATTGAAAAAATGTCACGCCAGCGGCGCAAAAATCCGTTATAAAGCTGCATCCGAATTCGGGGTAGATGGCAGGCGTCACACATGGAACGCGCTTTCGGCTTGAAAACCGGGGGCCTTTCTATAAACTTGCACACCATCCATCTGCCTGACTATGTCCATTAGGAGTGAAAACAAGGTATGAGCACCATCGAAGAACGCGTCAAGAAAATCGTTGCCGAGCAACTGGGCGTGAAAGAAGAAGAAGTGACCAACAGCGCTTCCTTCGTAGAAGATCTGGGTGCCGATTCCCTTGACACCGTTGAGCTGGTGATGGCTCTGGAAGAGGAATTCGAGACCGAGATCCCTGACGAAGAAGCCGAGAAGATCACGACTGTTCAAGCCGCCATCGATTACGTTACCAGCCACCAGGCGTAACACTTTGTAATCGTCGCTTCTTGTCATGGAAAAACCGCACTGCCATTGCTGGCGTGCGGTTTTTTCTTTAACGAGCAGCGAAGCGTCTTCCATAGAATTAAGGAGAGTGCTGTGTCGCGTAGACGCGTCGTGGTCACTGGTATGGGTATGCTGTCGCCACTGGGCACCGATGTGCCGAGCACGTGGCAGGGCATTCTGGCTGGCCGCAGCGGCATTGGTCCGATCGAACACACCGATCTGTCGGCCTATTCCACCCGGTTTGGCGGCTCGGTCAAGGGCTTCAACGTCGAAGAGTACCTGTCGGTCAAAGAGGCCCGCAGGCTCGACCTGTTCATTCAGTACGGTCTGGCTGCCGGGTTTCAGGCCGTGCGCAACGCCGGCCTGGAAGTCACCGACGCCAACCGTGAGCGCATCGGCGTGGCCATGGGCTCGGGTATTGGCGGCTTGACCAATATCGAGGAAACCAGCCGCACCTTGCACGATGACGGCCCGCGCAAGATTTCGCCATTCTTCGTTCCTGGCTCCATCATCAACATGATTTCCGGGTTCCTGTCGATCCACCTGGGCGTCCAGGGCCCCAACTACGCGATCGCCACGGCCTGCACCACCGGCACCCACTGCATCGGCATGGCCGCGCGCAACATCGCCTACGGGGAAGCCGACGTGATGATCGCCGGCGGCGCCGAAATGGCCGCCTGCGGGCTGGGCATGGGTGGTTTCGGCGCGGCGCGGGCACTGTCCACGCGCAACGACGAGCCGACCCGTGCCAGCCGTCCGTGGGACAAGGGCCGCGACGGTTTCGTGCTGTCCGATGGTGCCGGTGCCTTGGTGCTCGAAGAACTCGAACACGCCAGGGCCCGCGGGGCGACCATCTACGCCGAGCTGATCGGCTTCGGCACCAGCGGCGACGCCTACCACATGACCTCGCCCCCCGAAGACGGCGCCGGCGCCGCGCGCTGCATGGCCAATGCGTTGCGCGACGCAGCCATCGAGCCGGACCAGGTGCAGTACATCAACGCCCATGGCACCTCCACCTCGGCGGGCGACATGGCAGAGGTGTCGGCGATCAAGACGGTGTTTGGCGAGCACGCCTACAAGCTGGCGGTCAGTTCCACCAAGTCCATGACCGGCCACCTGCTGGGCGCGGCGGGCGCGGTGGAGGCGATTTTCAGCGTGCTGGCCATCAACAGCCAGATGGCGCCGCCGACCATCAACCTCGACGAGCCGGACGAAGGCTGCGACCTCGACTTCGTCCCCCACGTGGCGCGCAGCATGCCGATCGACGTGGTGCTGTCCAACTCCTTTGGGTTTGGCGGGACCAACGGCTCCCTGGTGTTCCGTCGGTTCAACGACTGATGGACAGCTGGCTCGACGGCCAGCCTGCCGAGGCGGTCGGGCTGCGCAATCGCGGCCTGGCCTACGGCGACGGTCTGTTCGAGACCCTCGCCGTGCGCGGCGGCCGGGCATTGTTGCTGCACCGCCACCTGCAACGCTTGCAGGGTGGCTGCCAGCGCCTGGCCCTTGAGCAGGACATGGCGCTGCTGGCCGATGAGGTGCAGCGCTACGCCGAACTGATGGGCGAGGGCGTGCTCAAGCTGATGCTCCTGCGCGGCGACAGTCCGCGCGGTTACGCGACCGACCCGGCCAGCCCGCCACGGCGCATTCTTCAGGCCAGCGCTTTGCCGGTATACCCGCCAGGGCATGCCGAGCAGGGCGTGCGCCTGTTTCCCTGTCAGACCCGCCTGGCCGAGCAACCGCTGCTGGCAGGGCTCAAGCACCTCAATCGCCTGGAGCAGGTACTGGCCCGCGCCGAATGGCGCGACCCGGCCTTTGCCGAAGGGTTGATGCTGGACACCGGCGGACGCCTGATCGAGGGCGTGTACAGCAATCTGTTCCTGGTAAATGACGGGGTGCTGCGCACGGCCGACCTGTCGCGCTGTGGCGTGGCCGGAGTGATGCGCGGCGCCTTGCTGGCCCAGGCACCCGCCCTGGGCATCACGACCGTGGTCGGCGAACTGTGGCCGGCGGATCTGCGCCGGGCCACCGAGGTTTTCCTCTGCAACAGCGTCTACGGCGTTTGGCCGGTACAGAGTTTTACAGACCTTCGCTGGTCGCCCGGCCCGGTGACCCGTAAACTGCAGGCTTTCGCTCGTACGCTATTGGATGCCTGAAATTGAGACGTAGAATCTTCCAGCTGCTGGGGCTCGTGGTCCTGCTGGCCTGCCTGTTCGCCGGCTTCGCGGCTTGGAAACTGCACGCTTCGGTGGCCCAGCCGCTGCGGGTCGATGCCGAGCAATTGCTCGACGTGCCCAGCGGTTCGACGCCCATCGGCATGTTCAACCGCATGCAGGAAGACGGCCTGATCGACGATGCGTTCTGGTTGCGGGTGTACTGGCGCTTCAACCGCAATGGCCAACCGCTGCATACCGGTGAGTACCGCCTCACTCCGGGCATGAGCATGGCCGACCTGTTCGGCCAGTGGCAGCGCGGCGAAGTGGTGCAGTACAACCTGACCCTGGTCGAGGGCTGGACCTTCCATCAGGTGCGCGCCGCCCTGGCCAGGCAGGAGAAACTCAAGCAGACCCTGGCCGGGCTCAGCGACAGCGAGGTCATGAGCAAGCTTGGCCATGCCGGTGAATTTCCCGAGGGGCGCTTCTTCCCCGATACCTACAAATACGTGCGCGGCATGACTGACGAGGAGTTGCTGGTGCAAGCCTACAACCGCCTCGCCGACGTGCTGGCCAAGGAATGGGCGCAGCGCTCGCCGGATGCGCCCTATGAAGACGCCTATCACGCCCTGATCATGGCCTCGCTGGTGGAAAAGGAAACCGGCCTGCCCGAAGAGCGCGGCGAAATCGCCGGGGTCTTCGTGCGCCGTCTGCAGAGCAACATGCTGCTGCAGACCGACCCCACCGTCATCTACGGCATGGGCGAGCGTTACACCGGCAAGATCAGCCGGGCCGATCTGCGTGACGCTTCGCCGTACAACACCTACGTGGTCGCCGGCCTGCCGCCGACGCCGATCGCCATGGTCGGGCGCGAGGCGATCCATGCCGCGCTCAACCCGGTGGCCGGCAGCAGCCTGTATTTCGTCGCCCGCGGCGATGGCAGCCACGTCTTCTCCGACGATCTCAACGCGCACAACAACGCCGTGCGCGAGTTCCAGCTCAAGCGCCGCGCCGACTACCGTTCCAGCCCGGCCCCGGCGGCCTCCTTGCCGCCTGCGGCGCCGCAGCCCGAGCCGGACGCCCCGGCCGCTGTGCCGCCTTCCACACCAGACAAACCATAAGGACTGCCAGTGAGCGGCTTGTTTATTACTCTCGAAGGGCCGGAAGGCGCAGGCAAGACCACCAACCGTGAATACCTCGCCGAACACCTGCGGCGCGCCGGCCTCGATGTGGTACTGACCCGCGAACCCGGCGGTACGCCGCTGGCCGAGCGTATCCGCGAGCTGCTGCTGACCCCCAGCGATGAACCCATGCATGCCGATACCGAGCTGCTGCTGGTGTTCGCTGCGCGCGCGCAGCACCTGGCCCAGGTCATCCGACCGGCCCTAGCGCGGGGCGCGGTGGTGCTCTGCGATCGCTTCACCGACGCCACCTACGCCTATCAGGGCGGCGGCCGGGGCTTGTCGCTGCCACGCATCGGGGCACTGGAAGACTTCGTGCAGGGTACGCTGCGCCCAGACCTGACCCTGGTGTTCGACCTGCCGGTGGAAATCGGCCTGGCGCGCGCCACTGCCCGTGGTCGCCTCGACCGCTTCGAGCAGGAGGGCCGGGCCTTCTTCGACGCGGTGCGCAACACCTACCTGCAACGCGCTGCCGCCGAGCCCCAGCGCTATCGCCTGGTCGATGCCGCGCAAAGCCTCGAGCAGGTCCAGCGCAGCCTTGACGCCTTGCTGCCGCAGGTGCTGGAGATGAACGCCCGTGGCTGAAGCCTACCCCTGGCAGGATGGCCTCTGGCAGCAATTGGCCGGGCGTACCCAGCATGCCCATGCGTACCTGCTGCACGGTCCGCAAGGCATCGGCAAGCGCGCGCTGGCCGAACGGCTGATGGCTCTGCTGCTGTGCCAGCGGCCGGGTACGCAGGCCTGCGGCCAGTGCAAATCCTGCCTGCTGCTGGCCGCCGGCAGCCATCCGGACAACTACATCCTCGAGCCCGAGGAGGCCGACAAGGCGATCAAGGTCGACCAGGTTCGCGACCTGGTCAGCTTCGTGGTGCAGACCGCGCAGATGGGCGGGCGCAAGGTGGTGCTGATCGAGCCGGTGGAGGCGATGAACCTCAACGCAGCCAACGCCCTGCTCAAGAGCCTCGAAGAACCCTCCGGCAACACTGTGCTGCTGCTGGTCAGCCACCAGCCGAGCCGCTTGCTGCCCACCGTGAAAAGCCGCTGTGTGCAGCAGGCCTGCCCATTGCCGGGTGCGGCGATGAGCGTGCAGTGGTTGGCCGACGCCTTGCCCGAGAGCTCGCCCGAGCAGCGTCAGGAGCTGCTGGCCCTGGCGGCGGGCTCGCCGCTGACCGCCGTCAAGCTCAATGCCCAGGGGGTGCTGGAGCAGCGCGCGCTGGTGGTGGAGGGCGTCAAGAAGCTGCTCAAGCAACAACAGACGCCGACGCAGCTGGCCGAGGCCTGGAACGCCATCCCGTTGCTCTTGCTGTTCGACTGGTTCTGCGACTGGTCGAACCTGATCCTGCGCTACCAAATGACGCAGGATTGCGGCGCATTGGGCTTGAGCGACATGCACAAGGTGTTGCAGTATCTGGCGCAGAAAAGCGCCCAGGCCAAGGTGCTGAGCATCCAGGACTGGATACTTGGCCAGCGGCAGAAAGTCCTCGGCAAGGCGAACCTTAACCGGGTCTTGCTGCTCGAAGCTTTATTGGTGTCATGGGCCGCCTTGCCCGGCCATGCCTGAAAGGCGCATCCTGTGCAACCACGACCGTGCGCGCTGTAGTCAAGGAATAGCAATGAATCAGCCAGCCACCCCACCGGGTCCCGGGCCACGCAACGGCATCCTGTCCCTGACCATCAAGGACAAGGCCGTGCTATACGCCGCCTACATGCCGTTCATCAAGAACGGCGGCCTGTTCATTCCGACCAACAAGAGCTACAAGTTGGGCGATGAACTGTTCATGCTGCTCAACCTCATGGACGAGCCGGAGAAGATTCCGGTGGCCGGCAAGGTCGCCTGGATCACCCCAAAAGGCGCCCAGGGCAACCGCGCGGCGGGGGTCGGCGTGCAGTTCAACGACGGTGACAACACCGCGCGCAACAAGATCGAAACCTACCTGGCGGGCGCCCTCAAGGCCGATCGTCCTACTCACACGATGTAAAATCCGACCATGCTTGTAGATTCCCATTGCCATCTCGACCGCCTGGACCTGGCCCAGCACGACGGTTCGCTGGACGCTGCCCTGGCGGCAGCGCGCGCCCGAGGCGTCGGTCATTTCCTGTGCATCGGCGTCAGCGCTGACAATGCCGCCACGGTGCGCGAGGTGGCTAGCCGCTATGCCGACGTCGATTGCTCGGTGGGCATCCATCCGCTGGATGTCAGCCCTGGCCCGCTGCCAGCGCTGGATTGGCTACTGGAGGAACTCGATCATCCCAAGGTCGTGGCCATTGGCGAGACCGGGCTGGACTATCACTACGAGCCAGAATCTGCCGAGATCCAACAGGCGTCGTTCCGCCTGCACCTGCAGGCCGCGCAGCTAACCGGCAAGCCGGTGATCGTGCACACCCGCGGCGCCCGTGCCGACACCCTGGAGCTGCTGCGCGAGGCGCAGTTGCCGCAAGGCGGTGTGCTGCATTGCTTCACCGAAGACTGGGAGATGGCCCGGGCGGCGCTGGACCTGGGCTTCTACATCTCGCTGTCGGGCATTGTCACTTTCCGCAACGCCGATGCCTTGCGCGATGTTGCGCGCCAGGTACCGGCCGACCGCCTGCTGGTCGAGACCGACTCGCCGTACCTGGCGCCGATTCCACATCGGGGCAAACCCAACCTGCCGGAATACGTCCGCGACGTCGCCGACTATCTGGCCATGCTGCGCGGCGAGCCGTACGAGCGCTTTGCCGAGCAGACCACCGCCAACTTCCGCCGCCTGTTCCCGTTGGCCAGCGTCGCAGCCTGAATCACGGGCAAAAAAAACCCGGGTTCTGGGGGGTGAATCCGGGTTAAGACCATTAGGAGTAATACAAAGGTGCGCGGTCCGTCGACACCCTTATCGGCCACATCATTTGGGGGGTATGACGTGCCGACAGTTCAAGTATTGGTCAGCGCTGGCACTATTCCACCCGTCATTGAGCGTTTTTTAAACAGATTTGGAATACGTGGGACGCTGCTGAGCACTCATTGCTGCGCTACCTCGCGGACGATTCGCAGTGTTTCGTCGATAACCGCCCGAGTGGTATAGAAATGCGGTGAAAAGCGCACGCCAGGGCCGCGCGGAATGCACACTACCTGGCGAGCCATCAAGGTCTGCCAGACCTCGCGGCTGTCCTGGCCGGCGATGCTGAACGAGAGAATCCCCGCGCGTCGCTCGGGGTCGGCCGGGCTGTGCAGGCGCACCCCGGGAATCTGCACCAGGCCTTCGCGAAGCCACCCAATGCGCTGCTCGATCAATTGGCCGACCTGTTCCAGGCCCACCTCTTCCAGCAAGGCCAGGCTGGCTTCCAATGCCATGCAGCCCAGCACATTGGGGCTGCCGCATTCGAACCGCCGGGCGCTGGCGGCCGGTTGCCAGTCGCTGCGGCTGTAGTCACCGACGTGCTCGACCATATGCCAGCCGTATTCATTGAGCTTGAGCTGCGGGCGAAGGGCGGCGCGGCAATAGAACACCCCGAGGCCCTCGGGCCCCAGCAGCCACTTGTGACCGTCGGCCATGGCGAAGTCGCAGTCGTAGGCCTGCACGTCGAACGGCCGCGCGCCCAGTTGCTGGATGGCGTCGATGCAGAACAGCACCTCGCGCTCGCGGCAGCCGCGACCCAGGCGGGCCAGATCCAGGCGCAGGCCGCTGGCAAATTGCACGGCGCTGATCGACAGCAGGCGGGTGCGCGGGGTGCAAGCGGCCAACAAGGCGGCCTCGGGGTCGTCTCCCTGCAGGTTGACCTTGATCACCTCCACTCCCTGACTGCCCAGGGCTTCCCAGACCACCCGGTTGGAGGGGAATTCTTCGTCGCTGATGATGATTTGATCGCCTTCGGCCCAGTCCAGACCGAAGGCGACGAACGACAGCGCCTCGGAAGTGTTCTTTACCAGTGCGATGTCGTCGGTGGAGGGCGCATTGAGCAGACGCATCAAGCGCTCGCGCAAGCGTTGCTCCACCACCATCCACTGCGGATAGTCGCGCGCGCCGCGGCTGACGTTTTCTTCGGCGAAGCGCCTGACCGCCTCGGCGGAGCGTTGCGGCCAAGGAGCCACGGCGGCGTGATTGAGGTAGCACAGGCCTGGGGTCTGGGGAAACTCCTGGGCCAGGATTTTATCGAGAACTGGGGTCATGGTCGGATGATCCGTGCATTTTGGCGCAAGTTAGGCATAATACCGGGCTTCGATTTTGACCCAGTCATTACAATTCATATGCAAAAAGAACCTCGTAAGGTCCGTGAGTTTCGTCGCCGTGAGCAAGAGATTCTCGACACCGCGCTCAAGCTGTTTCTGGAGCAGGGCGAAGACAGCGTCACCGTCGAGATGATCGCCGATGCCGTCGGCATCGGCAAAGGCACCATCTACAAGCACTTCAAATCCAAGGCGGAAATCTACCTGCGCCTGATGCTCGACTACGAGCGCGATTTGAACGAACTCCTGCATTCCTCCGACATCGATCGGGACAAGGAAGCGCTGTCGCGGGCCTACTTCGAGTTTCGCATGCGCGATCCGCAACGCTACCGCCTGTTCGACCGCCTGGAAGAGAAAGTGGTCAAGGGCAACCAGGTGCCGGAGATGGTCGTGGAACTGCACAAGATCCGCGCGTCCAACTTCGAACGCCTGACCTCGCTGATCAAGGGCCGCATCGAGGAAGGCAAGCTCGAAGACGTACCGCCGTATTTCCACTACTGCGCCTCCTGGGCACTGGTGCATGGCGCCGTGGCGCTGTACCACTCGCCGTTCTGGAGCAATGTGCTGGAAGATCAGGAAGGCTTCTTCCAGTTCCTGATGGACATTGGCGTGCGTATGGGCAACAAGCGCAAGCGCGAGCCGGATCCGGCAGCCTAGAAAATCGAGGGCACGGGGGCTTGGCCCCCTTTCTCTGCTGCACTTGATCTCAAACCAGTTGCAAATTCCTGACTTTTTGGTCAACTTACGCCAGCCCGATCTTTTCCCGCTGGAGCTCCCATGATCGTCGACCGCCAAGGCCGGCGCTTGCGCAACCTTCGCGTAAGCCTTACTTCCGCCTGCAACTATGCGTGCACCTACTGCGTGCCCGACGGCAAGCGCCTGGTCGCCGCCCAGCATGAGCTGTCGGCCGAAGCGCTGGGCCGCGGCGTGGCCTATCTGATCGAGGCAGCGGGCATCGAGCGTCTGCGTATCACCGGTGGCGAGCCGCTGATCAGCCCCAAGCTCGACGCCCTGCTCGAAGCCGTGGCTCCTCTCGGGTTGCAGGACATCAGCCTGACCACCAACGGCCAATTGCTGGCGCGCAAGCTCCCGGTGTTGCTGGCCGCCGGCATTCGGCGGATCAACGTCTCGCTGGACACCCTCGACGCCACGGCATTTCGCGCGATCGCCCGCGGCGGCGATCTGGCCACGGTGCTCGCAGGCATCGAACAAGCGGCCGCCGCTGGCCTGCGCATCAAGATCAACATGGTGCCGCTGCGCGGGCAGAACCTCGATCAGGTCCTGCCACTACTGGACTACTGCCTGGCGCGCGGCTTCGAACTGCGCTTCATCGAGTTGATGCGCATGGGCCACCTGGCCCGCGACGGCAAGGCCTTCAACCAGCAGTTCGCCAGCCTCGAGCAGCTGCTCGAGCTGATTGGCCAGCGCCATCCATTTCAGCAGGCCGAAGCGCCGCTGGACGCGACTGCGCTGCGCTATGAAATCCCCGGCAAAGGTTTTTTTGGTGTGATTGCCAATGAAAGCGTGCCGTTCTGCCGGACTTGTTCGCGGCTACGGCTGTCGTCCACCGGCTGGCTGCATGGCTGCCTGTCGTCGAGCAATCGTCATCAGGTTGGCGACCTGTTCGACAAACCGCGCCATCAAGCGTTGCCGGCGCTGCAACGGCTGTTGGTGCAGGCCTTGGCCGACAAGCAGGAGCTGGCCTTTTCCGGGGGGGCGACGGTCATGAAGGTGATCGGCGGCTAGGAAGCGCCGACATGGCGCAGATTCTGCAAAGCCCAGGTATTCGCCGGTTTTCCGTCACCGGCCCCTGGAGGAATGATGCGTAACCTGGTTCTGTTGTTGGCGCTGCTGTCGCTGGGTGGGTGCATGAGTGTCAGCGACATGGGCCAGGTGGTCCATGACGAAATGAGCGATGCCGGCGTGCTCGACCATGCCAAGACCCAGCGCTCGAACAACTTCCGCCTGCAGGCCGATTCCTACATCTACATCGGCCAGGGCGCCTTCGGCCCGCCGGGCAACGCCTACCCGCGGCCCAATGTGGTGGCCGAAGAGGCCTTCAACAGCTTCGTCGAATACTTCCCCATGGTCCGCCGCGCCCGTGGCCCGCTGGGCCTGGACGCCGCCTTGGGCGAAGCGCGTTCAGCCGGCGCGCATTACCTGCTGTACTGCCGTTTCGCACGCGCCGATGACCGTATCGGCAACTATGACGAATGGGCCGACCAGGAAGCGGTCGACCGCCTGGGCGTCGACACTGGGGTGATCCAGGTGATGGTCATCGAGACCAGCACCCGCTACCTGATCGACACCGCGACCATCCGCATGCGCGGCGGATTGCTGACGATGCACGATCACAAACCGGCCGATTTGCTTGGCCCCCCCCTCAGGGAATACGCTCGTCAGCTATTGGGCAGCAGTGACCGCCCCGACTTCAATTAAAGTTCTTCAAGGACGCGCCCATGAGTGACACCGCCAAGCCCCATGACCTGCTAGGGCAGATCCCCGCAAGCAAGGGGCCAGCGCCGGTGCATCTGTGGAACCCGCCGTTCTGCGGCGATATCGACATGCGCATTGCCCGCGACGGCACCTGGTACTACCTGGGCACGCCGATAGGGCGCAAGCCGATGGTCAAGCTGTTCTCTTCCATCATCCGCCGTGACGGCGAGGATTATTTCCTGGTGACGCCCGTGGAGAAGGTGGGTATCAAGGTGGACGATGCGCCGTTCGTGGCGGTGACCCTGGAGGTTGAAGGGGAGGGGGAGCAGCAGGTGTTGCGCTTTACTACTCAAGTCGACGAGGTAGTCGAGGCGGGGCCCGAGCATCCACTGCGGTTCGAGTTCGACCCGGTCACCGAGGAGCCCAGGCCGTATCTGAATGTGCGCGGCAACCTCGATGCGCTGATTCACCGCAATGTGTTCTATCAATTGGTCGAGCTGGCGTTGGCAGCGCAGCACCCGGATGAGCAGGCGCTTGGCGTCTGGAGCCAGGGCCGCTACTTTTCCATAGGCGCCTGTGCCGCCGCTTTTTGAGCAACCGGCGCACTCGTGACCTTTTCCGCCTGCGCGGCCAATCCTGTGTTCAGGGTGACTCGATAATCATCCTGGCCGCCGAAATCGTTGATGCTGCGTAGCGTCACGGCTGCGCCTTTGCCCAGCACGCCGGCCAACTCGAAGCTGTGCTCCTGCTGCGGGCCGATCATCAACCGATCGACGATCTCCTCGGGTTCTGCCGCCTCCACCGCCAGCCGCAACATGGAAACGTGGTAGTTACTCGGATTGTGCAGATGCAGGCGACGGCCATCTTCACTCAGGGTCCACTGCAAGGCTGCCGTGGCCGCGAAAGGATCACCGTCCAGCCCCTTGGGTCGGTAGAACACCTTGATCCGCTGGCGCATGGCGATCTGCAGCTCATTGCTGTCTTCTCGGGCCAGAGGAGCCTCCTGGACGTTCAGCCACACCACCGACTCACGATCTTCGGCCAGGCCGTTGCCCTGGTAAAACACCCGCAGGGTTTGTTGATGCTGCATAGGCATCTTGACCAAAGCCGGCGTGACGGCAAAGGGGACCTGCACCAGGCCCTCGGCCGTGGTGCCGCCGTCCAGCCAGGCTTGCAGCAGAACAGGTTCGCTGCCCTCGTGAATGACGATCAGGGTCTGCTCCTTCAAGCCGTGTTCGAAGACCAGGCGGCTTGAGGCCAGGGTAATGGCAGCGTTGGCCGGCGAGGCCAGCGGCAGCAGCAGCGCAGCCACCAGGGCCAAGGTAAATGTGCGCATGTGCATTATTCCATAATGGTTTCAAACACCAATTGGGTGTCTATTCGGCCGGCTTTTTTGCTTTCCCCCGGCTTGTCTTGCAGCTGCGCCAGAAATTCATAGCGAACGCCCCCGGCGTCAATCAGTCGACCTGGGTTGGTGTTGAGTTTGTAGTTCGCAGTGAGAGGGATAGGGGTGCCGTTGCTGTCCTGGATGGCGATGCGCACACCGCTTGCGCAATCGCCGCAGTTGCTGTTGTTCAGTGAGCCATCGGGATTGATCTGCGCCGAGGTGAAGCGCAGGGAGATGGCGTCGTTGTAGCGCTCGGCGTCGGCTTGATCCGTGCAGCTACCGTAGATGATGGAGAAGGGGCGTTCGTCTCCGGGTGCCGCCGAGCGACCGAAGTCGACCGGCACATTGCGGCTGGTCAGCGAGCAACTGCTGATGGTCTGTTCACCCCAGCCGCCCATGGCGCTTGCGTACTGGTGATGATAGCGCCCGGCCAGCCAGTATTGAATGCCAATGGTGTATGGGCTGACGCCCGGTTGCGGGGTGTGTCGCCCCGGTCCAGGGCCGGCAGCGTCGTACCAATCGAAGTGCACACTGAAGTTGCGGACACCACCTGCAAACCACCCCTGAGAGCCAGGAATCTCAGGGGAAGTGGCGTGCCGACAGTCGACGTCATAGCGCATGCGAAAACCATACCCGTACGGACTGCCGACGCAGTATCCAGGATAATGCGCCCAATGCGCCTGGGGCAATATCTTGGCCGTATCAAGAAAGGGGATACTGCTTGGGCAGGTCAGCCGGAAATCCAGGCGAGTCCAACCCAAGTGACTGTACATCCCGTAAGAAGGCAGAAAATACGATTGGGCATTCGTGCGGACAATGTCGCAGACGCCAATGGGGATAGCCTGGGCATCAGGGCTGGCCATTGCGGCCAGCAGACCCAGCACTGCCGAAAGCGTCATGGAGGACTTGGTGATGCTCATCTTGAAACCCTTGAGTGGTTGAGCGCCGCGCCAACAGAGCAAGCGGGCCGCAAGTGAAACAAAGTCATTGGCAGACAACAGTTATTTCTTCGTAGAACGCTTCTGCGGATTTGGGCGGAAGGTTGAACGTCAGATCACATTCCTCATTCCCCCGCTTCACTTTCAGGTGTCCTTTGTCACTATCGACAAGCATCAATGCGCGACCCATGGGGTCGACTACGGCCAGTGTCTCGTAAGCATCATTTACAACAACGGCGCCAAACGGCAGCGGCCGTCCCTGCGCATCCTGCAGGCTGAATTGCACCCGGCGCCCTTGCTTGGTGGTGAAGGACGCTTGGGTCACCGAACCGCGTCGGGGGATGACCTGCTGGCTCGAAGTTTCGATTTCCACATCGGGGCCGAGATCTCGAGTGTCCAGGCCGATCCAGTTGGAGCGGTACGCGGTCACATGGGGAACAATGGCGAAGCCGTTTTGACCGGTCGTCACCGATTCATAGCCGGAGATCGGGGCATTCGGCACGCCGGCGGCTTCGATCAGGGCGAAGGTTTCGCCTACCGTGTGACCAAGATTGATGCCGCCAGCGTGGGCCACGATCGAGCCACTGATGCCTGCGTTGTAGTTTTCGTAATCGCGCCCTACGGAGAGGCCGGCATTGAAGGCCGCGGCATCAGTACGGCTGTGGCCGGAAGCCGAACCCGAGCTGCCCCCGTGACGGTCGTGCCCCGCCGTCAGCGAGTAGGTGGTGTCGGCGTAGGGGGCCGAGCCGGAGAGGCCGTCGTTGGTTTGGTAGTCGCCGTTGCTACGGGTGTTGGTTGTCGAGGTCAGGCGGGTATTTCGACCATAGCCGTGCAGCGGCAGGCTCAGGGACAGCATGAAACGAGTATCGCCTTCGCCGTTCATGCCTTGAGGGTTCTTGTCGCGGCTGACAGAAAGGTTATAGGTCAGGTCCTTCCAGTTGTTCGAATAGCCTGCCTGCAGGCTTTGTGATCCGCCAGGCAGGTTCCAATAGCGCTGTTGAATGTTGGTCAGGTACAGCGAGCCCTGCGCTCTGCCCAGGGATTGGTTCACGGTGGCATCAAAACGTGAGCGGGCCCGGCCAACTCCTGTCGCACGGTGAGGAAAACTGACGTCGTTGACGTGCTCGTTCAACGACCGATAATTTTCGGTGGAGTAACGGTAGCTCGACAGCACCAGCGAGGTGTTGGTGCTGTGCAAGGTTCGCGCATACAGCAGGCGCGAGCTGGCCCCCACTTTTTGCCTGCCCTGTACCTCGCTTTGCGAGCGGGTGACGTCGGAAGAGATCGCCCCGATGGGGGTGTTGAAGGTCAACCCGATGTTGTGCGCCTTGTAGGCGTCGGCCCACTGCAGCCCGCCATAGACCGTGGTGTCGGCCAGCAGGCCGTAGGTCAGGGTGCCAGACACGAAGCCAGGTTCGGCCTGGTCGGTGTTGTTGCTGGCGACCTTGCCCGCCGCCAGGGTGTGCTTGAGCATGCCTTCGCGGACCATCCGCGGCAATACCGAGAAGCTCTGGGTGAACTGCCGGCGCCGACCGTCAGCCTCGACGATGGTGATCTCCAGGTCACCGTTCGAGCCACTGGGGAAGATCTCGGTCAGCTCGAAGGGCCCGGGCGATACGTTGGTGCTCAGGAGCAGAAAATTGTTCTGCCGGACCTCTACCGTGGCGTTGGTTTCCGCTGTGCCGCGGATGACCGGCGCGTATCCGCGCTGGCTGTCGGGCAGCATGGCGTCGTCGGAGCGCAGCGATACCCCTCGAAAGCGAATGCTGTCAAAGATTTGCGTGGTGTCATAGGTGTCGCCTACAGCCAGCTGGCTTTTCCAAGGCGTTATGTCGCGTTCGGCATAGGTGCGGTTGCTTGAGAAGTCCGAAGCGGTGTGGGTCGCGGTGTGCAAAGTGGACTGGTTGCGCAGCCGCCAGGGCCCAATGTTGAAACCATTGAAGGTGGTCAGTGTTGCAGCTTCGGATTTTTGCCCCTGGTTGCGGCCGTGACGCACACTCAGGCCGTAGTTGATGAAACCGGCAGTGACGCCGCTGTCCCAGAGCGAGGGATCGATATAACCCCGATTGCGGCGGGTGATGGAGGCTTGCGGCACGCTGATCTTCAGGGTCAGCGCATTGGGGTTGTAGTCCACCGTGCTGAATGCGATGACCTCGGGCAAGCGGATGCAGGTGTCGGTTGCACTGAGGTCGATCAGTCCTCGGCGTTCAAGCGCGACCAGATCGATGGCGCTCAGCTCGAGCAATTCCGGGAGCAGGCACGCCTGCACCTCATCGCTGCCAGGGGCGGGCGCAAAACGCACGTCGTGGCGGCCAATGGACTCGCGATTCACCGTGACGTCGACGCGATACACACCCGCCGCGACCTGGCTGCCCTCCAGAAAGGCCTGCAGGTCCACGTCCTGGCCATTGCCAAAAAGAAAGCGCGTATTGAAACCCACAGGGGCGCTGGCTCGCCGCTCCTCGGTGACTTCGGGCAGCGTCTGGGCATAGGCCAGGGTCGCGCTGGCCGGCGCCAAGGCCAGGCAGAGAGTTCCCAACGGCAGAACGGCTGTGGAGGAAGCGATGAATGGGAGGTTATTGCTCATGCAGATCGACTCGCGGCAGGCAACCGTCAGCCCTCCTGGCACACGGTAGAGATGGGTTGAGAATCACGGGTTGGAGTTGTCGGTGCTGGCGTTGCCGGCCGCGACATGGCTCGTCCCGGTAAAATTGACCTGGCCCGAGTGGGCCACGCTGGCACCGAAATCGTTGATCGTGCGCACGTCCAGGCGCACCTGGGTGCGCGGAGCCGGAACGTTGATGGCGATGTCCCGGGTTTCGCCGGGTCGTATCATCAGGCTCTCGGTCATCTCGCCGGCATAACCGCTGGCTGCCAGCTTCAGCTGGGCCAGGTTGACGTGATAAGCCGAAGGGTTGTGCGCGCGGACCACGGTGCCGGCTGGCGTGGACACCAGCTGCCAGGCGACCTGCGCAGGCGCTTCGTTGGCCGTACCCTGCAGGCCTGGCGGTCGGTAGAAGACCTTGATGCGTTGACGTATCGCCAGCTGCAACACATTCTGCTGTTGGCTGCTTTGCGGTATTTCCTGGACGTTGAGCCAGAACACCGATTCACGGTCGCCAGGTACTCCCGAGCCCTGGTATAGCACTCGAAGTTTCTGCCGGCTTTCTCCGGGCATTTTCGCCAACGGCGGGCTGACCGCGAACGGCACTGGCGCCTGGGCGTCGGTATCCGATTCCAGCCAGGATTGCAGCAGGATAGGCTGGCCACTGCGATTGAAGGCTTCAAGGCTGGCTTCCTTGAAGCGCGTGTCGAAGATCACACGGGTGGTGTTCAACGTCATTGCGGCATGGGCAGATTCCGCCAATGCGAAGGCAGCGGCCAAGGCAACGATGTTGCGGGTCTTGCGAAGCATTCCCAACTCCTCTCCAGAAAAAAGGTCATCTATGAACATTCGTGGCGCGCGCAGCGCACCACGAATGCAGTGGGGTCTAGAAGTAGCTGAGGGTGAACGGCATATGGGCGTTGGCGTCGCCTGGCACCGGGGCGGTGCCGTTGAGCACGTAGGCTGCGCGCATGCTCAGGTCGGCGGTGGCGGTGCCGCCGGCGCCGATGATCAGCTTGGCCTCGATGCCTTCACCGGCCCCGAGGTTGACGATGTTGTTGCTGTCATCGACGATTGCGACGGCAACCCCAGCCGCAGCGCCGGCACCCGTGGTGACGCTCAGCAAGCGTGGATCGGTATCCAGGCCCGAGCCGCTGCGTGGGTCGAAGGACATCCGCACGTCGGTCACGTCGTCGATACCATCGCACGTCAGTTCGAGGTTGATGGCCACGGCGCCACCCACCGGTTCGGTCACAGAGCCCAGGTCATGGAAAGACACTTCGCCCATAGGCACGAGAATGTTGTCCAAACTGCCCCCGGTACCGGCACCTGGGCGAACTTCACAGGTAGAGGTGGTGATATTGCCGGTGAAATTGATCGTGCCAGTGTTGGCCTGGGCCAGGCCGTGGCTGCCAAGGGCGACTGCCAGAGTGGTCAGCAAAAGGATTTTTTTCATGAAGATCTCGGTAGATAAATGACAGAACATCAATGCCCGGTGTGCCGAGCGCCTGAAAACGCAGTAGGGATCACTCGTATTTCAGGGTGAAAGGGAGTACGCCGTCGGCCGCGCCGCCTCGAGGACTCGCCACGGTGTTGAACATGTAACCGGCTTTGACTTGCATGGTTGCGGTGCCTGCACCAGCGCCATCCACTGTCAGCGGTGCGGTGATTACGCCGTTGGCGTTGAGCGCCAGAAGGGTATCGGTGGCATCGAAGAGGCCGATGCCGACGCCGACTGCCGACTCAGCCGCGCCGGCGTTGGCGATCTGCAGCAACGCTGGGGCGTCGGGGTCCATGCCGGAGCCGGAGCGCGGATCGAAGGACATGTGCACGGTATCCAGCCCTGCCACCCCGTCGGCACAATTGACGTTCAGGCTGAACGAGCTGGAGCCACTACCGATGGTGGAGCCGCTGCCGACATCCGTCAGTGCCACAGTGCCCAGGTCGACCGCGATATTGCCGGCACCACCGCCAGCGCCGGCCCCGGGGGTGACAATGCAGGTGGCCGCATTGATCCTGCCTTCGAAGGCCATGTTGCCGGAGTTGGCATGAGCCAGGCTGGCGCCAAGCAACATGGCCAGCGGAGTGAACAACAGTGTTTTTTTCATCGCAAGTGTCTCTCGGAAGTAGTGATCGCTTCGAGTTGAAGCGAAGATACTTTAAGAGTTGCCGAAGGATTGTGGAGTTGGGCGCGGGAGTCAGTTTCTGTAGGAAACCCAGGCTGGATCACTCAGAAAATGCGTTTTGATTTGTAGGAGAAATTACCGTATGAGGTTTGAGCCACGATCACGACAATTGCTTATCGCGCACGACCATAACGCCCCTCTGAAAGGCGGCGCGGCCGGCTTGCCCCGAACGCAGGACGCATCGGTCCCGATTGTCGGAAAGGACACTTGCTCGCGTAGCCTTTTGCTGCGCAGGGGGGGAATAGATTCGCGGGACGCAGAAACGACAAAGCCCCTCTAAAAGAGGGGCTTTGGGGAAATATTGGCTCCGCGACCAGGACTCGAACCTGGGACCCAATGATTAACAGTCATTTGCTCTACCGACTGAGCTATCGCGGAATCTGGCGCGTATGTTACTGATAGCTAAGGCAAAGTCAAGCAGTGGCTGACGCGACCGCAGGCCACGTCAGCCACTGCGGTCACAGCACCGCAACGATAGCCTTGACCACCTGCTCGATGTTGTTCTGGTTCAGCGCCGCCACACAGATGCGCCCGGTGTCCAGCGCGTAGATGCCGAACTCGCTGCGCAGGCGGCCGACCTGCTCCACGCTCAGGCCGGAGTAGGAGAACATGCCGTTCTGCCGGGCGACGAAACTGAAGTCGTGGTCGGGTGCCTGGGCGGCGAGGTCGGCGACCATCTGCTCGCGCATGCCGCGGATGCGCTGGCGCATCTCGCCCAGCTCGGCTTCCCACTGGGCGCGCAGCTCGGGGCTGTTGAGCACGCTGGCAACGATGGTGGCACCGTGGGTCGGCGGGTTGGAGTAGTTGGTGCGGATCACGCGTTTGACCTGGGACAGCACGCGACCGGCTTCTTCGCGCGACTGGGTGACGATGGACAGCGCACCGACCCGCTCGCCGTACAGCGAGAAGGACTTGGAGAACGAGCTGGAGACGAAGAAGCTCAGGCCCGACTCGGCGAACAGGCGTACAGCGGCGGCGTCTTCGTGGATGCCGGCGCCGAAACCCTGGTAGGCCATGTCGAGGAAGGGCACCAGGCCCTTGGCCTTGACGGTTTCCAGCACCCTGGCCCAGTCGGCTGGGGTCAGGTCGACGCCGGTCGGGTTGTGGCAGCAGGCGTGCAGCACGACAATGGCGCCGGCGGGCAGGGCGTCGAGGTCTTCGAGCATGCCGGAACGGTTCACGTCGTGGCTGGTCGCATCATAGTAGCGATAGTTGCGCACTTCGAAGCCGGCCGTTTCGAACAGGGCGCGGTGGTTTTCCCAGCTCGGATCGCTGATGGCGACGACGGCGTCGGGGTTGAGCTGCTTGAGAAAGTCGGCGCCGATCTTCAGGGCGCCGGTGCCGCCAACGGCTTGCGCAGTGACTACCTGGCCGTTGACCAGGAGTGGCGACTCGGCGCCGAACAGCAGTTTCTGCACCGCCTGGTCGTAGGCGACGATGCCATCGATCGGCAGGTAGCCGCGAGCGGCATGCTGGGCCACGCGCTGGGTTTCGGCTTGGACCACGGCACGCAGCAGGGGAATTCGCCCCTCTTCGTTGCAGTACACGCCTACGCCCAAGTTGACCTTGGTGGCCCGTGGGTCGGCGTTGAATGCTTCGTTGAGGCCCAGGATAGGATCGCGGGGTGCCAATTGGACAGCGGAGAACAAGCTCATTTTTGCGCGGCTCTGTTGGAGTGACGGTTGGAGTTATGCAAGGCGGCCACCGCTCCATTCCGATGCACTGGAGCGGTGCACAAACGGGGAGTCAGTATAGAGACAGTTGCCTGACACGGCGACAGGTTGCACTTGGTTTCACCGGGTTTTTTTACGACCCGCGTTCCACCGATCAGGCTAGTTGCATTGGTCAGCGTTTGCCGTCACGCCTTGAAACATGGCTAGCCAACCCTTATATGTATAAAGATACAGTACCGCACCTCGAGGCCCCGCCATGTCCGAATTCCAGCTAGTCACGCGCTTCGAGCCTGCCGGCGATCAGCCCGAGGCCATTCGTCAGATGGTCGAAGGCATCGAGGCCGGCCTGGCCCACCAGACCCTGCTCGGAGTGACCGGCTCGGGCAAGACCTTCTCCATTGCCAACGTGATCGCCCAGGTGCAGCGCCCGACCTTGGTGCTGGCGCCGAACAAGACGCTGGCCGCGCAGTTGTACGGCGAATTCAAGGCATTCTTCCCGAACAATGCCGTGGAGTATTTCGTTTCCTATTACGACTACTACCAGCCGGAAGCCTACGTGCCGTCGTCGGACACCTTCATCGAGAAGGACGCCTCGATCAACGACCACATCGAACAGATGCGCCTGTCGGCGACCAAGGCCTTGCTGGAGCGCAAGGACGCCATCATCGTCACCACGGTGTCGTGCATCTACGGCCTGGGCAGCCCGGAAACCTACCTGAAGATGGTCCTGCACGTGGACCGCGGCGACAAACTCGACCAGCGCGCCCTGCTGCGCCGCCTGGCCGACCTGCAATACACCCGCAACGAGATGGACTTCGCCCGCGCCACGTTTCGCGTGCGCGGCGACGTGATCGACGTATTCCCCGCCGAATCGGACCTGGAGGCCATCCGCATCGAGCTGTTCGACGACGAAGTGGAGAACATCGCCGCCTTCGACCCGCTGACCGGCGAGGTCATCCGCAAGCTGCCGCGCTTCACCTTCTACCCCAAGAGCCACTACGTGACGCCACGCGAGACTCTGCTGGGGGCCATCGAAGGCATCAAGGAAGAGCTGCAGCAGCGCCTGACCTACCTGCGCGACAGCAATAAACTGGTGGAAGCCCAGCGCCTGGAGCAGCGCACCCGGTTCGACCTGGAGATGATCCTCGAACTGGGCTACTGCAACGGCATCGAAAACTACTCGCGCTACCTCTCCGGGCGCCCGGCCGGCGCGCCGCCGCCAACGCTCTATGATTACCTGCCGCCCGACGCGTTGCTGATCATCGACGAGTCCCACGTCAGCGTGCCGCAGGTCGGCGCCATGTATAAAGGCGACCGCTCGCGCAAGGAAACCCTGGTGGAATACGGTTTCCGCCTGCCCTCGGCGCTGGACAACCGGCCGATGCGCTTCGACGAATGGGAGGCGGTCAGCCCGCAGACCATCTTCGTCTCGGCGACGCCGGGCAACTACGAGGCCGAGCACGCCGGGCGGATCATCGAAATGGTGGTGCGCCCCACCGGCCTGGTCGACCCGCAGGTAGAAATACGTCCGGCACTGACCCAGGTCGACGATCTGCTGTCGGAGATCAAGAAGAACGTCGGCATCGACGAGCGTGTGCTGGTCACCACCCTGACCAAGCGCATGGCCGAAGACCTGACCGATTACCTGGCCGACCATGACGTGCGGGTACGCTACCTGCACTCGGACATCGACACCGTGGAACGGGTGGAAATCATCCGCGACCTGCGCCTGGGGACCTTTGACGTGCTGGTGGGCATCAACCTGCTGCGCGAGGGCCTGGACATGCCCGAAGTGTCGCTGGTGGCGATTCTCGACGCCGACAAGGAGGGCTTCCTGCGCTCGGAGCGCTCGATGATCCAGACCATCGGCCGCGCCGCGCGCAACCTCAACGGTCGCGCCATTCTCTACGCCGACCGCATGACCGGCTCGATGGAGCGGGCGATCAGCGAGACCGAGCGCCGCCGCGAGAAGCAGATCAACTTCAACCTGGAGCATGGCATCACCCCCAAAGGGGTGATCAAGGACGTCGCCGACATCATGGAAGGTGCCACTGTGCCGGGTTCGCGCAGCAAGAAGCGCAAGGGCATGGCCAAGGCCGCCGAAGAGAACGCCAAGTACGAGGCCGAACTGCGCTCGCCGAGCGAGATCAACAAGCGCATTCGCCAACTGGAAGAAAAGATGTACCAACTGGCCCGCGACCTGGAGTTCGAAGCTGCCGCGCAGATGCGCGACGAAATCGGCAAGCTGCGCGAGCGGTTGTTGAAGGTGTAGTTTCATCGAAATGGCGACCCCCTGTGGGAGGGGGCGTAGCCCCCGAGAGGCCGCAAGGCCGGCCTGAGCTTGAGGGGGATCAATAGCTCTTGGGCTTGGCCCCTTCCCACGGTGCGCACGCATCTGGAGAAACTGGAGCCGCCCCCGCGCACCCTGTTACCATCGCCGTTTGCATCTACACCTGCTCGAGACCCTGCAATGACCACCGTTCGTACTCGCATCGCGCCTTCGCCCACGGGTGACCCTCACGTCGGCACGGCCTATATCGCCCTGTTCAACTACTGCTTCGCCAAACAGCACGGCGGCGAGTTCATCCTGCGCATCGAAGACACCGACCAACTGCGCTCCACCCGCGAGTCCGAACAGCAGATCTTCGACGCCCTGCGTTGGCTCGGCATCGAATGGAGCGAAGGCCCGGACGTTGGCGGGCCGCACGGCCCGTACCGGCAGAGCGAGCGGGGCGAGATCTACAAGAGGTACGCCCAGCAGCTGGTCGATCTCGGCCATGCCTTCCCGTGCTTCTGCACTGCCGAAGAACTCGACCAGATGCGCGCCGAGCAGATGGCTCGCGGTGAGACCCCGCGTTACGACGGTCGCGCGCTGCTGCTGCCTGCCGAGGAAGTGCAGCGCCGCCTGGCCGCCGGCGAGCCCCACGTGATCCGCATGAAAGTGCCGACCGAAGGCGTGTGCGTGGTGCCGGACCTGCTGCGTGGCGACGTCGAGATCCCGTGGGACCGCATGGACATGCAGGTGCTGATGAAGACCGACGGCCTGCCGACCTACTTCCTTGCCAACGTGGTCGACGACCACCTGATGGGCATCACCCACGTGCTGCGCGGCGAAGAATGGCTGCCGTCGGCGCCCAAGCTGATGAAGCTGTACGAATATTTTGGCTGGGAACAGCCGCAGCTGTGCTACATGCCGCTGCTGCGCAATCCGGACAAGAGCAAACTCTCCAAGCGCAAGAACCCGACCTCGGTGACCTTCTACGAGCGCATGGGCTTCATGCCCGAGGCGATGCTCAACTACCTGGGGCGCATGGGCTGGTCGATGCCCGATGAACGCGAGAAGTTCTCCCTGGCCGAGATGGTTGAACACTTCGACCTGTCCCGGGTCTCCCTGGGTGGGCCGATCTTCGACATCGAGAAACTGTCCTGGCTCAATGGCCAATGGCTGCGCGAGCTGCCGGTAGCGGAGTTCGCCGCACGGGTGCAGAAGTGGGCGTTCAACCCCGACTACCTGATGAAGATCGCCCCGCATGTGCAGGGCCGCGTGGAAACCTTCAGCCAGATCGCTCCCCTGGGCGGATTCTTCTTCGCCGGTAGTGTGCACCCGGACATCGCCCTGTTCGAACACAAGAAGCTTTCCGGCGACCAGGTCAGGCAGTTGATGCAGCTGATTCTGTGGAAGCTCGAGGCCCTGCGCCACTGGGAGAAGGACGCCATCACCGCGACCATCCAGGCGGTAGTCGAGTCGCTGGGGCTCAAGCTGCGCGACGCCATGCCGCTGATGTTCGCCTCCATCACCGGGCAGGCCAGCTCGGTGTCGGTGCTCGATGCCATGGAAATCCTCGGGCCGGACCTGACGCGCTTCCGCCTGCGCCAGGCACTCGACCTGCTGGGCGGCGTGTCGAAGAAAGAGAACAAGGAATGGGAGAAGCTGTTGGGGGCAATTGCCTGATCCTCTCGCCCAACAAAACCGGGGGTTGCTGCTAACCCCCTGTTATTGCGATAAAAAAAATCAAAAAAAATCGAAAATAGATTTGACAGGGCAGGGGAGCAGTCTTAATATGCGCCCCGTCCACACAGCAACACACTGTTTGGGGCTATAGCTCAGCTGGGAGAGCGCTTGCATGGCATGCAAGAGGTCAACGGTTCGATCCCGTTTAGCTCCACCAATTTCCAAGCTTGAAGTTGCGGTTTGACTTCAAGCAGATCAGATCCAGACTGATCAAATGGTAGAAGGTCTGTCCCCTTCGTCTAGTGGCCTAGGACACCGCCCTTTCACGGCGGTAACAGGGGTTCGAGTCCCCTAGGGGACGCCAGTTGCACAGAGATGGAAAGTGAAGTTTCCATCCCGCCGCAGGGCGATAAATTCGGGGCTATAGCTCAGCTGGGAGAGCGCTTGCATGGCATGCAAGAGGTCAACGGTTCGATCCCGTTTAGCTCCACCAATTTGCCACGGTTCGCTTCAGGCGGATCGGCTCGAAGGTTTTGCGTCCCCTTCGTCTAGTGGCCTAGGACACCGCCCTTTCACGGCGGTAACAGGGGTTCGAGTCCCCTAGGGGACGCCACTTTTACCCGCTCTGCGGGATTTCAAGGCTCATTCGCTTAGTTGAATGAGCCTTTTGTTTTTTCTGCTCCAGCAAAAGCTCGATACCTGTATGGGGAGTGCCTGCGGCATGAACTGGGACCGCGCAACGCCTTTCACCCTCGACCTGCAGGTGGGCCCCGACGATATCGACGGGCTCGGCCATGCCAACAACGCCGTCTACGTCACCTGGCTTGAACGTTGCGCCTGGCGCCATAGCCAGCGCCTGGGGCTGGACCTGGCCGAGTACCGGCGGCTGGATCGCGCCATGGCTGTGGTTCGTCATGAAATAGACTACCTGGCGGCAGCCTACGAGGGCGACGAGTTGCACATGGGCACCTGGATCGTCGACTGGGACCAGCGTCTGCGCATGACCCGGCGCTTCCAGTTGATTCGCCCCGGCGACGGCACCACGCTGCTGCGCGCCCAGACCACGTTCGTCTGCATCGAACTGTCCAGCGGCCGGCCCAAGCGCATGCCCGCCGAATTCATCGACGGCTACGGCCAGGCGATTTCGCCAACGACTGGCTGAGCCATACGTCGGCGCCCTTTTTTTCACCGCAAGCCGAGATTCTTCCCCATGCAAATTGCCCTCGCGCCCATGGAAGGCCTGGTCGACGATATCCTGCGCGATGTGCTGACCCGCGTCAGCGGTATCGACTGGTGCGTCACCGAGTTCATCCGGGTCACCGAGCGCCTGCTGCCGGCCAGTTATTACCATGGCTTCGCCCCGGAATTGAAGCAGGGCGCTCGCACCGCTGCCGGCGTACCCCTGCGCGTGCAATTGCTGGGCTCGGATCCTGGCTGCCTCGCCGAGAACGCGGCATTCGCCTGCACCCTGGGCGCGCCGGTGATCGACCTCAACTTCGGCTGCCCGGCCAAGACCGTGAACAAGTCGCGCGGTGGCGCGGTGCTGCTCAAGGAGCCCGAGCTGCTCTATCGCATTCTTGAAGCGGTGCGCCGCGCGGTGCCGGCCGAGATTCCGGTCACGGCGAAGATGCGCCTGGGCTTCGACAGCCCCGACGTCGCCCTCGATTGCGCCCGCGCCCTGGCCGGTGGCGGCGCCCAGCAGATCGTCGTGCATGCGCGCACCAAGGTCGAAGGCTACAAGCCGCCGGCGCATTGGGAATGGGTGGCGCGGGTGCAGGAAGTGGTCAAGGTGCCGGTGTTCGCCAATGGCGAGATCTGGACTGTCGACGACTGGCGACGCTGCCGCGAGATCAGCGGTGCCGAGGACATCATGCTCGGCCGCGGCCTGGTCTCGCGCCCCGACCTGGCCCGGCAGATCGCCGCAGCGCGCGCCGGCGAAGAGGTGGTGGAGATGACCTGGGCCGAGCTGTTGCCCCTGATCCAGGACTTCTGGCGCCAGGCCGAAGCGAGCATGACCCCGCGCCAGGCACCCGGGCGCCTCAAGCAATGGGTAGCCATGCTGACCCGCAGCTACCCCGAGGCAGTGCAGCTGTTCACCCAGCTGCGGCGCGAAACGGATTGCGCCCGGGTCGGTGAATTGGTCGGCCTGGGTCAGCCGCAAGCCGCCTGAAAATTTTTTCGTGGCCACTCTTGAAGATTTTCTGAAGGTCCCTATCTCTTTTGTACGCGATGCCGAAGTCGGGTCGCGGAGATAAAACCTTGCTGAAACTTTCAGGAGTCACACCATGACCACCGCATTTTCCCTGGCACCGCTGTTCCGTCATTCCGTCGGCTTCGACCGCTTCAACGACCTGTTCGAATCGGCCGCCCGCAATGAATCGGCCAGCAGCTACCCACCCTACAACGTGGAAAAACACGGCGATGATCAGTACCGCATCGTTGTGGCCGCCGCCGGCTTCCAGGAAGCCGACCTCGAGCTGCAGGTCGAGAAGGGCGTGTTGACCGTAACCGGTGGCAAGCGCGAAGCCAAGACCGACAGCGTCACCTACCTGCATCAGGGCATTGCCCAGCGTGCGTTCAAACTGTCGTTCCGCCTGGCCGACCACATCGAAGTCAAGGGCGCGGCCCTGAGCAACGGCCTGCTCAACATCGACCTGCTGCGTCTGGTGCCGGAAGAGGCCAAAGCCAAGCGCATCCCGATCGGCGGCGTGCAGCAGCCTGTGTTGCAGTAAGTTTTCTGCTGGAAAAAAGGGCGCCCAGGTGGCGCTCTTTTTTCATTGGCGTTACCTTTCCTCCACCAACAGCTGGCGAAACAACCCCAGCGGCATCGGCCGGCTGTGCAGGTAACCCTGATACAGATGGCAGCCCAGGCGCTGCAGGAAATCCAGCTGCTCGGACTGCTCCACCCCCTCGGCAATCACCACTAGGTCAAGGCTGCGCGCCATGGCGACGATAGCGCGGATGATCTCGGCGTCATTAGGGTCGTGGGTGGCATCGCGCACGAACGACTGATCGATCTTCAGCGCATCCACCGGCAGGCGCTTGAGGTAGGTCAGCGACGAATAGCCAGTGCCGAAGTCGTCCATGGCAAAGCTCACCCCGAGGTCCTTTAGGGCGCGCATTTTGCCGATGGTGTCCTCGACGTTCTGGATCACCAGCCCTTCGGTTATCTCCAGCTTGAGCAAGCGGCACGGCAATTGGTGCTGGGCCAGGCTGCGCGCGACCCGTTCGACGAAATCGGCCTGGCGAAACTGCCGCGGGCTGATGTTCACGCACAGGCTGAAGGTGTCGCGGTCGACCAAACCGTCACCGATCAACTGCGCGCAGGCGGCACAGGCCTCGTCGAGCACCCAGCTGCCGACTTCCAGGATCATGCCGCTCTCTTCCAGAATCTGGATGAACTGCCCCGGCGACTGCTGGCCCAGCAGCGGGTGGTGCCAGCGCAGCAGCGCCTCGGCGCCGACGATGCGGTCTTCGCGGGCGTCGACCTGAGGCTGGTAATGCAGGCTCAACTCGCCCCGGGCCAATGCCAGGCGCAGGTCGTTTTCCATCTGCAGGCGTTCGCTGGCGGCCTTCTGCATGCTGTGCTGGTACAGCTGGGTGGCGTTGCGCCCGGCGTCCTTGGCCCGGTACAGGGCGATGTCGGCACGCTTGAGCAGGTCCGCCGGGGTCTGGCCGTGATCGGGTATCAGCGCCACGCCGATGCTCGGGGTCACCTGCAGGCGATTACCGTCCAGCGCCATGGGCGCGGCGAGCAGCTCGCGCAGGGTGTCGGCGGCGTCCTGCACCTGTGCGGCGACCTCCTCGCGGCTGCCGAGCAGACCTGTCAGCAGCACCACGAACTCGTCGCCGCCCAGACGCGCCACCAGGTCTTCCAGGCGCACGCTGGCTTCGAGCCGCGCGGTGATGATTTTCAGCACGGCGTCGCCCACCGGATGGCCCAGCGAATCGTTGATGTGCTTGAAGTGGTCGAGGTCGAGAAACAGCAGGGCGCCGCGCTGCTCCTGGCGCTTGAGCAGGCTGATCTGCTGGCTCAGGCGCTCCATCAGCAGAGCGCGGTTGGGCAGGTTGGTCAACGAGTCGTGGTAGGCCAGGTGGCGAATCTGCGCCTGGGCGTTCTTCAGCTGGCTGATGTCCCGCGCGGTGATCAGCAGGCAGGCGGTGTCGTCCAGGTTGATCGGCTCCACCGACACCTCCATGGTCAGGATGTCGCCGCGCTTGTTGCGCCCGAGCATCTCGCGCAGCACCACCCGGCCATCGTCCTGCAGGTCGCGCAGCAGCTGGCTGCGCTGGGCGGCGTCGGGCCAGATGTCGATGTCGCTGACCGTGCGTCCCAGCACCTCCTCGGGGGCGTAGCCGGTCAGCCGGGTGAAGCCCTGGTTGACCTCCAGGTAGAGGCCGCTGCGCCGCTCGGTGATGACGATGGCGTCGGGGCTGGAGTGGAAGGCCTTGGCGAATTTCTCCTCGCTGGCCTTCAGTGCCGCCTCGGCACGCTGCTGCTGCGAGCTGTCGTTGAAGGTGCTCAACGTGAAGGTGCTCAATAGATAGGCACAGCCCTGCATCTCGATGTTCTGCGTGGCCAGCAGGCCGTGCACCACGCGGCCGGTGGCGGTGCGCACGGACAGCTCCTGGGTGTAGGGGTCGTTGCTGTCCTGCAGGGCGTCGAGGATGCGCTGGCGCTGGCTTTCGTCCAGCCACAGGTTGAGCTCGGCGGTGGTGCGGTTGACGATCTGCGCGGCGGGCCAGCCGAACAGGTTTTCGAAGGCCTTGTTGACCTCCACGATCATGCCGTCACTGCGCCGGGTCAGCACGACGATGTTGGGGCTCAGGTGAAACAGCGTGGCAAAACGTTTTTCCGAATGCAGCAAGGCCAGTTCGCGATCACGCTGGCGGGTGACCTCGCGCACCACGCCGAGCATCTGCGGGCGTCCGTCGCTGTCGTGGATCAGGCTGCCGTTGATCTCAAGCCAGTGCAGGGTGCCGTCCGGCCAACGGATGCGGTGGCGCATGGCCTGGGCTTGCGGTTCGCCGCGCAGCACGGCCTGGAATGCATGGATGGTGCGTTGACGGTCCTCGGCGGGGAGCAGGTCGAGGTAGTCGATGTCCCCCGCCAGGGGCTGGTCGGGGTCGAAACCGAACAACGCCTGGGTGCGCCGCGACCAGTTGATGGTGCCTTCGTCGATGCGCCAGCGCCAGGCCCCCAGGTGCGCAGCGTTGAGCGCGGCGAGCAGCTGCGGGGCATTGCCCCAGGCCTGCTCGGATTCGTGCGGGTCGCCGGCCTGGATGCGCGGCAGGGCTGGACGGCTAGCGGAGTAGGGCATGGACCAGACCTGTGCTGAGTGGCTTCCCTGCAGCCTTGCTTCAGGCTTGCCGGCCGCCGGGTTGGGCGTCCAGCAGGGCCATGAATGCCCTTGCTGCGTTCGACAGCGTCCTTTCGGTGTGCAGGATATAGCCTAGCTCGCGGCTCAGCTGGATGCCCGGCAAGGCAACGCGTGCGACCTGCTCATCGAGCATAGTACGTGGCAGCACACTCCATGCGAGGCCGATCGACACCATCATCTTGATGGTTTCCAGGTAATTGGTGCTCATGGCGATGTTCGGCGTCAGGCCCTGGGCCTCGAACAGGCGCTGGACAATGTGGTGGGTGAAGGTGTTGCCGCCGGGAAACACCGCCGGGTGGCGGGCGATGTCGGCCAGGCTCACCCCGGGATTGCGCGCCAGCGCATGTTCAGGGGCCACCACGAAGTCCAGCGGGTCGTCCCACACCGGCACCGCGCGCACCAGCGCGTGCGGCTCAGGGGCCAGGGTGATGACCGCCAGTTCCGCGCGGCCATGGAGGATCTCCTCGTAGGCCACCTCTGAATCGAGAAACTGGATGTCCAGCGCCACTGCCGGGTAGAGCCGGGTGAAGGCGCGCAGCACCGGCGGCAGGCGATGCAGGCCGATGTGATGGCTGGTCGCCAGGGTCAGACGCCCGGTCACTTCGCCCGAAAGGTTGGTCAGCGCCCGGCGGGTGTCGTCCAGCACATTGAGAATCTGATAGGCGCGCGGCAGCAGCGCACGGCCGGCTTCGGTCAGGTTGATCTCTCGACCCAGACGGTCGAACAGGCGTACGTTGAGTTGCTGTTCGAGCCCGGCGATGCGTTTGCTCACCGCCGGTTGGGTCAGGTGCAGGCGCTCGCCGGCGTTGGAGAAGCTGCCCGTTTCGGCGATGGCAATGAAGGCGTTGAGGTTGGCCAGGTCCATGGTCATGCGTTCCAGCTGAGTTCGTGCCCGGATTCCTGAAAGTTATCCAAAGCATAAAAAAGATGAATTTGAGTTATCCAATCTAAGCTTTTACTATCATCCCCACAAGCCAAGCGGTTATTGGCACCGGAACATGCATGAAAAAATGCATCGAAGCACGCTGATGAGGAAAGTCTGATGGCCGGCAAAACGCTTTACGACAAGCTCTGGGATTCGCATTTGGTCAAGCAGCGCGACGATGGCTCGGCGCTGATCTACATCGATCGCCACATCATCCACGAGGTGACCTCGCCGCAAGCCTTCGAAGGCCTGCGCCTGGCCGGTCGTAAACCGTGGCGCATCGACGCCAACATCGCCACCCCCGACCACAACGTGCCGACCACGCCGGAACGCAAGGGCGGCATCGAGGCCATCGCCGACCAGGTCTCCCGCATTCAGGTACAGACCCTCGACGACAACTGCGACGAATACGGCATCACCGAATTCAAGATGAACGACGTGCGCCAGGGCATCGTCCACGTCATCAGCCCGGAGCAGGGCGCCACCCTGCCGGGCATGACCGTGGTCTGCGGCGACTCGCACACCTCGACCCACGGCGCCTTCGGTGCCCTGGCCCACGGTATCGGTACCTCGGAAGTCGAGCACGTGCTGGCCACCCAATGCCTTGTGGCCAAGAAAATGAAAAACATGCAGGTGCTGGTCGAGGGCCAGTTGCCGGCCGGCGTCACCGCCAAGGACATCGTGCTTGCAGTCATCGGCAAGATCGGCACCGCCGGCGGCAACGGCCATGCCATCGAGTTCGCCGGCAGCGCCATCCGCGACCTGTCCATCGAAGGCCGCATGACCATCTGCAACATGTCCATCGAAGCCGGTGCTCGGGTCGGCCTGGTGGCCGCCGACGAGAAGACCGTCGCCTACGTCGAAGGCCGGCCGTTCGCGCCCAAGGGCCAAGACTGGGCCAAGGCGGTCGAGGCCTGGAAAGACCTGGTCTCCGACGCCGACGCCGTGTTCGACACCGTGGTGCGCCTGGATGCCGCACAGATCAAGCCGCAGGTCAGCTGGGGCACCTCGCCGGAAATGGTTCTGGCCGTGGACCAGAAGGTGCCGGACCCGGCCCAGGAAGCCGACCTGGTCAAGCGTGGCTCGATCGAACGGGCGCTGAAATACATGGGCCTCACGGCCAACCAGGCGATCACCGATATCCAGCTCGACCGCGTGTTCATCGGCTCGTGCACCAACTCGCGCATCGAAGACCTGCGCGCCGCCGCCGCCGTGGCCAAGGGCCGCAAGGTCGCCGCCACCATCAAGCAGGCCATCGTGGTGCCGGGCTCGGGCCTGGTCAAGGCCCAGGCCGAGCAGGAAGGCCTGGACAAGGTATTCCTCGAAGCCGGCTTCGAGTGGCGTGAACCGGGCTGCTCGATGTGCCTGGCGATGAACCCTGACCGCCTGGAATCGGGCGAGCACTGCGCGTCGACTTCCAACCGCAACTTCGAAGGCCGCCAGGGCGCCGGTGGCCGCACCCACCTGGTGAGCCCGGCCATGGCGGCCGCCGCCGCCGTTACCGGTCGTTTCATCGACGTTCGCCAATTGAGCCCCGTCATCAGCCAAGGGAGCGCAGCATGAGAGCTTTCACCCAGCACACCGGCCTGGTCGCGCCGCTCGACCGGGCCAACGTCGACACCGACCAGATCATCCCCAAGCAGTTTCTCAAGTCGATCAAGCGCACCGGCTTTGGCCCGAACCTGTTCGACGAGTGGCGTTACCTGGACGTGGGCCAGCCCTACCAGGACAACTCGCGGCGCCCGTTGAACCAGGATTTCGTCCTCAACTTCCCGCGTTACCAGGGCGCCAGCGTGCTGCTGGCCCGGGAAAACTTCGGCTGCGGCTCCAGCCGCGAGCACGCGCCGTGGGCCCTCGAGGAATACGGTTTTCGCACCATCATTGCGCCGAGCTATGCCGACATCTTCTTCAACAACAGCTTCAAGAACGGTCTGTTGCCAATCATCCTCGGCGACGCCGAAGTCGACGAACTGTTCAAGCAGGCTGAAGCAGAACCGGGCTACCAGCTGAGCGTCGACCTCGCCGCCCAGACCGTGACCCGTCCGGACGGCAAGACCTATTCGTTCGAGATCGACGAGTTCCGCAAACACTGCCTGCTCAACGGCCTCGACGACATCGGCCTGACCCTGCAGGACGGCGATGCGATCGCGGCGTTCGAGGGCAAGCATCGGGCTGCGCAGCCGTGGCTGTTCCGCGACGCCTGATCCCAAACACCATTCAACGAACGAATACGGATACCCCATGAGCAAGCAGATTCTGATTCTCCCAGGCGACGGCATCGGTCCGGAAATCATGGCCGAAGCGGTCAAGGTGCTGGAACTGGCCAACGACAAGTACCAGCTGGGGCTCACGCTTGCCCATGACGTGATCGGCGGCGCGGCCATCGACCAGCATGGCGTGCCGCTGGCCGACGAGACCCTGGCCCGTGCCCGTGCCGCAGACGCGGTGTTGCTGGGCGCCGTGGGCGGGCCGAAGTGGGACAGGATCGAGCGCGACATTCGCCCGGAACGCGGCCTGCTGAAAATCCGCTCGCAACTGGGGCTGTTCGCCAACCTGCGTCCGGCCATCCTCTACCCGCAATTGGCTGACGCCTCCTCGCTCAAGCCCGAGGTGGTTGCCGGCCTGGACATCCTCATCGTTCGCGAGCTGACCGGCGGCATCTACTTCGGCGCCCCGCGCGGCACCCGCGAGCTGGACAACGGCGAGCGCCAGGCCTACGACACCCTGCCGTACAGTGAAAGCGAGATCCGCCGCATCGCCCGCGTCGGCTTCGACATGGCCCGCGTGCGCGGCAAGAAGCTGTGCTCGGTGGACAAGGCCAACGTGCTTGCGTCCAGCCAGCTGTGGCGTGAAGTGGTGGAAGAGGTGGCCAAGGACTACCCGGACATCGAGCTGTCGCACATGTACGTCGACAACGCCGCCATGCAGCTGGTGCGCGCGCCCAAGCAGTTCGACGTGATCGTCACCGACAACATGTTCGGCGACATTTTGTCGGATGAGGCTTCCATGCTCACCGGTTCCATTGGCATGCTGCCTTCCGCCTCGCTGGACGCCGACAACAAGGGCATGTACGAGCCATGCCACGGCTCGGCGCCGGACATCGCCGGGCAGGGCATCGCCAACCCGTTGGCGACCATCCTCTCGGTGTCGATGATGCTGCGCTACAGCCTCGACCAGGCCGCTGCGGCCGAAGCCATCGAAAAAGCCGTGAGTCTGGTCCTCGACCAGGGGCTGCGCACTGGCGACATCTGGTCCGAGGGCAACACCCGGGTCGGTACCCGGCAAATGGGTGATGCAGTAGTCGCCGCGCTGCGGAATCTGTAATCTCTTGGGTCCGCCGCAGTTGCAGGGCCCGCCGTCAGGCATGGGTCGCGAATGGCGGACCACTTTATCTGTAAAGGTGTAGCACATGAAACGTGTTGGTCTGATCGGTTGGCGCGGTATGGTCGGCTCCGTGCTCATGCAGCGGATGCTGGAAGAGCAGGACTTCGACCTTATCGAACCGGTGTTTTTCACCACCTCCAATGTCGGCGGGCAAGGCCCGGTCGTGGGCAAGGACGTCGCTTCCCTGAAAGACGCCTACAGCATTGAAGAGCTGAAGAGCCTGGACGTCATCCTCACCTGCCAGGGCGGCGACTACACCAGCGAAGTCTTCCCCAAGCTGCGTGAAGCCGGCTGGAACGGCTACTGGATCGACGCCGCCTCGAGCCTGCGCATGCAGGACGACGCGGTCATCGTACTCGACCCGGTCAACCGCAAGGTCATCGACCAGCAGCTGGACGCCGGTACGCGCAACTTCATCGGCGGCAACTGCACCGTCAGCCTCATGCTGATGGGCCTGGGCGGGCTGTTCGAAGCCGGCCTGGTGGAGTGGATGAGCGCCATGACCTACCAGGCGGCCTCGGGCGCCGGTGCGCAGAACATGCGCGAGCTGATCAAGCAGATGGGCGCGACCCACGCCGCCGTTGCCGGCGAACTCGCCGACCCGGCCAGCGCGATCCTCGACATCGACCGCAAGGTGGCCGAGGCCATGCGCAGCGACGCCTACCCGACCGAGAACTTCGGCGTGCCGCTGGCCGGCAGCCTGATCCCGTGGATCGACAAGGAACTGCCCAACGGCCAGAGCCGCGAAGAGTGGAAGGCCCAGGCCGAGACCAACAAGATCCTCGGGCGCTTCGGCAACCCGATCCCGGTCGACGGCATCTGCGTGCGCATCGGCGCCATGCGCTGCCACAGCCAGGCGCTGACCATCAAGCTGAACAGGGACGTGCCTTTGGCCGACATCGAAGGCATGATCAGCCAGCACAATCCCTGGGTGAAGCTGGTGCCCAACAACCGTGAAATCAGCATGCAGGAGCTGTCGCCGACCCAGGTCACCGGCACCCTGAACATCCCGGTCGGGCGCCTGCGCAAGCTCAACATGGGCCCGCAGTACCTGGGCGCCTTCACTGTCGGCGACCAGCTGCTGTGGGGCGCGGCCGAACCGCTGCGACGCATGCTGCGGATCCTGCTGGAACGTTGATCGCTTGAAAGCTGCAAAACAGACCCGCGCCTTGCGAAAAGCGCGGGTTTTTTTTCGGTTTCGCGCCGGCAAGCCAGATATGCGCGCACAGCCGAAAAAACCGCTAAAGTGCGCCCCTTCACGCCACAGGACCCTCACCATGACCCAGACCTTCGACATCGCCGTGATCGGCGCCACCGGCACCCTTGGCGAGACGCTGGTGCAAATTCTCGAAGAGCGCGATTTTCCCGTCGGCGAGCTGTACCTGCTGGCCAGCAGCGAATCGGCAGGGCATTCGGTAGCGTTTCGCGGCAAGAACGTGCGGGTTCGCGAGGTCGACGCGTTCGACTTCGCCAAAGTGCGCCTGGCGTTCTTCGCCGCAGGGCCGGGCGTGACCCGCAGTTTCGCGCCCCGCGCAAGCAAGGCCGGTTGCGCGGTGATCGACCTGGCCGCCGGCCTGGACGTTGCGCCGAACATCGTTCCCGAGGCCAATGCCCTGGCGCTCGCCGCGCTCAAGGCGCCTCTGCAGGTTGCCAGCCCGAGCTCTGCGGCGATTGCCCTGGCGGTGATCCTCGCGCCGCTGCATCAGCAGCTCAAGCTCGAGCGCGTCGATGTCACGGCCTGCCTGGCCGTTTCGGCCCAGGGCCGCGAGGCGGTCACCGAGCTGGCCCGGCAGACCGCCGAGCTGCTCAACGTGCGTCCGCTCGAACCGCGTTTCTTCGATAGGCAGATGGCCTTCAACGTGTTGGCCGAGGTCGGCAAGTCCGACGAGCAGGGCCACGGCAGCCTGGAACGGCGCCTGGTGGCGGAGTTGCGCGAATTGCTCGGTGCGCCTTTACTCAAAATTTCCGTGACTTGCCTGCAGGTGCCGGTGTTTTTCGGCGACAGTTTCAGTATCTCGCTGCAATGCGGCGCCAAGATCGACCTGGCTGCCGTGCAGCGCCAGCTCGACGCCATGCCGGCGATCGAGCGCGTGGAGGCCGGCGATTACCCGACTGCCGTGGGCGACGCAGTGGGCCAGGACGTGGTGTATGTCGGTCGCGTGCGCCGCGGTATCGACGACGATCACCAGTTGAACCTGTGGGCGACGCTCGACAACGCGCGCAAGGGCGGTGCACTGAATGCTGTGCAGATCGCCGAGTTGTTGATAAAAGACCTTGTGTAAAAGATACTTGGGTGCAATTTGCATAACGATTCTAGCTTGGCGCAGCTACGCTGGTCGTTGCGCTGGCTTGTTCTCGCTAGCCGAGGAATGTTCAAACAAAGGATGAGGTCATGGTTCAAGTTCGCAAGCTGGTGTTAGCAATTGCCGCCGCTACGGCGCTGTCCTCCGGTATGGCGCATGCACTGGGCCTGGGGGAACTGACCCTGCGCTCCAGCGCGAACCAGCCGCTTTCGGCCGATATCGAGCTGCTCGATGTGCGCGACCTGAGTGCCACCGACATCAAGCCTGCGCTGGCGCCGGCCGCCGACTTCAGCAAGGCCGGCATCCCGCGCCCGGCGTTTCTCGACGACCTGACCTTCACCCCGGTGATCAACCCCAACGGGCGCAGCGTGATTCATATCACCTCGAGCAAGCCGGTCAGCGAGCCGCTGGTCAAGTTCCTCGTTCAGGTCAATTGGCCGAGCGGGCGCCAGCTGCGTGACTACAGCATGCTGCTCGACCCCACCAAGTTCTCGCCGCAGGCAGCCCAGGCGGCCACCCAGGCGGCGCAGAACCTGCCGACCCCAGCCGTCAGCGCACCCACCACAACCAGCGGCCAGTACACCACTACGCCGCGCGACACCCTGTGGGACATCGCGCAGAAGGTTGGCAAGGGCGCCAGCGTGCAGCAGAACATGCTGGCCATCCAGGCGCTGAACCCCGATGCCTTCATCGATGGCAACATCAACCTGATCAAGACCGGCCAGGTCCTGCGCCTGCCCGATCCACAGCAAAGCACTGCCTTGCCGCAGAACCAGGCGGTGGCCGAAGTGGCCCGGCAGAACGCCGCCTGGCGCGAGGGCCGGCGCCTCGGCCCGCGCGCCCAGCAGGTCGACGCCACCCGGCGCGGCGCTGGCAGCCCGGCACCGGCGCCGGTGCAACCGGCCGACAAGCTCAGCCTGGTCTCCGGCAGCAGCAACGGCAAGGCCGGCAAAGGCCGCGCCGGTGACGCCCGCGCGCTGAGCGATAAGCTGGCCACCACCCAGGAAAGCCTCGACACCACCAAGCGCGCCAACGAGGAGCTGCAAAGCCGCAACGCCGACCTGCAGAGCCAGCTGGACAAGATCCAGCAGATTCTCAAGCTCAAGAACGACCAGCTGGCGCGTCTCGAAGCTGCTGCAGCGGCACCGGCCGCGGCCACACCGGCCGGCGGCGCGGCAGCCCCGGCGACCTCCGCGCCCCCTGCGGCCGCTGACGGCAGCGCGGCCCCCGCCGCCAACGCGCCGATCAACGCCCAGCTGGCGCCCACCCCGACCCCGGCGGCCAACCCGGACGCCGCGACGCCGCAGGCAGCGCCAGCCGACAAGCCCCTGGAGGCCAGCCAGCCGCCGCTCGACACCCGCAGCGACACCGACAAACTGCTGGCCAACCCGCTGTTGTTCGGCCTGATCGCCGGCGGCGGCCTGTTGGTGGTACTGCTCCTGCTGTTGCTGCTGGCGCGCCGGCGCAAGGCGCAGCTCGAAGCCGAAAAGCACACGCGCATGGCCCGCGCGCTCGCTGAAGAGGCCGAATACCCGCACCAGGATTTCGAGGCGCCGGAGGGCAGCTTCGACGGTCTGGAGCGTCCGGGTCCGAACGTGCACCTGGCGCCGGCTGTGGTTGCCGCCTCGGCCGCCGCCGCTGCCGCTGCGGCGGCGGCAGCCGCCAACCACACGCCGGTGAGCTTCGCCGCACCGCCTCCGCAGACCGTCATTCCGACGCCACCGCTCAAGCCCAGCGCCGACGAGCCGGTCGACGTACTGCCCGAGGTTGAACAGTCGATCACCCTCGGCCGCCTCAACCGCGCCGCCGAGCTGCTGGAAGGCGCCATCGACCGCGAGCCCAAGCGCAGCGACCTGCGCCTCAAGCTGATGGAAGTCTACGGCCGCCAGGGCGATCGCGACGGCTTCATCGGCCAGGAACGCATGCTGGTCGCCAACGGCCAGAACCACGCCGACGTCGAGGCCCTGAAGAACCGCTTCCCGGCCATGCTCGGCATCGCCGCAGCCACCGCCGGGGCGGCCGCCGTGGCCGCGCAGATGGACGCCGACTACGTCAAGGATCTGCTGAACGACGAGCCGGGCGCCGCCGACCCGATCGACGACACCTTCGACAGCGATTTCGACCTGAGCCTGGACGACTTCGAGAGCCAGGGCGAAGATCGCAAACCGAGTGATTTCGACAACGACCTGGACTTCGAGTCCATGCTCGCCGAGCAGCAGGCCGCCAAGCCCGCCGAAGTCGATCACCAGGACCTCAGCGACTTCGACCTCGATGTGCCCGAGCCCAAGCCGGCGGCCGAGGAGGTGGACGATCTTGACCTGCCCGACGACTTCGACCTGGCCTTGGCCGACGACCCCGAGCCGCAGCCACCCGCAGCCGATCATGCGCGGGTCAGCGCCGAGCTCGATCGCCTGTCCGAGAGCCTCGGTCGCCCGGTGGAACCTTTCGCCAAGCCACCGAGCCCGGAAGAACTGGCCTCGCTGGACAACGAAGAAGACTTCGACTTTCTCTCCGGTGCCGACGAAGCCGCCACCAAGCTCGATCTGGCGCGTGCCTACATCGAAATGGCCGACACCGAAGGCGCCCGCGACATCCTCGAAGAGGTGCTGCGCGAGGGTAACGCCAAGCAGCAAGCGGAAGCACAGGAGATGATCGGCCGCCTGGCCTGATCGTCGACCCAGAGCCGGGGGGTGGCCACGTCGCTCCCCAACTCCCACATCGCCTGCCCATCCCGCTATAATGCGCGCCCTCGCTGCAATCGACAGGCAACACCTTCTTGAACACATTCGACGACACCGCGGCGGCTGAAATGGCCGCTGCGGGCTTTTCCCGCATCGCCCTGGGCGTGGAATACAAAGGCTCGCGCTACCGCGGTTGGCAGCGCCAGGCCAGCGGCGTGCTCACCGTGCAGGAAACCCTTGAAAACGCCCTGTCGAAGGTCGCCGATGCGCCGGTGTCGCTGCTCTGTGCCGGGCGCACCGATGCCGGTGTCCACGCCTGCGGCCAGGTGGTGCACTTCGACACCCAGGCCGTGCGCAGCATGAAAGCCTGGGTCATGGGCGCCAATATCAACCTGCCCCACGACGTCAGCGTCAGCTGGGCCCGGGAGATGCCGGCGCACTTTCATGCGCGCTTCAAGGCCATCGCCCGGCGCTATCGCTACGTGATCTACAACGATCAGATCCGCCCCGCGCACCTGGGCGAGGAAATCACCTGGAACCATCGCCCGCTGAACGTCGCCCACATGGCCGAGGCCGCGGCGCACCTGGTCGGCACCCATGATTTCAGTGCTTTTCGCGCCGGCCAGTGCCAGGCCAAGTCGCCGGTCAAGCAGGTTCACCATCTGCGGGTCAGCCAGCACGGCAAGATGATCGTGCTCGACATCCGCGCCAACGCCTTCCTGCATCACATGGTGCGCAACATCGCCGGCGTGCTGATGACCATCGGCGCCGGCGAGCGCGAGCCGCAGTGGGCGCGTGAGGTGCTGGAGAGCCGCATCCGGCGGACCGGCGGGGTCACCGCGCACCCGTTCGGGTTGTACCTGGTGCAGGTCGAGTACCGCGACGAGTTTGAACTGCCGCAGCGCTACATCGGTCCACACTTTTTGACCGGATTCGACCTGCCCGAGTAGTTTTTGCTACTATCCGGGGTTTGATGCCCCTGCCGAGGTCCCAACGACATGTCCGCCGTTCGCAGCAAAATCTGCGGTATTACGCGCATTGAGGATGCTCTGGCTGCCGCCGAGGCGGGAGCCGATGCCATCGGCCTGGTGTTCTACGGCAAGAGCCCGCGGGCCGTCGACGTGCAGCAGGCGCGGGCCATCTGCGCTGCGCTGCCGCCGTTCGTGACCAGCGTGGGCCTGTTCGTCGACGCCAGCGCCTGTGAGCTCGAGGAGATTCTCCAGGCCGTGCCGCTGGACCTGCTGCAATTTCACGGCGACGAAAGCCCTGAGCAGTGCAGCCGCTATGGGCGGCCCTACATCAAGGCCCTGCGCGTGCGCCCCGGTGATGACCTGGAGGCGCAATGCCAGCGCTACGCCAGCGCCCGTGGCATCCTGCTCGACACCTTCGTCCCCGGCCTGCCCGGGGGCACCGGCGCGGCGTTCGACTGGTCACTGGTGCCGGCGCACCTGAGCCGGCCGATCATCCTCGCCGGTGGCCTGTCGGCCGCCAACGTCGGCGAGGCAATCGCCCGGGTACGCCCCTACGCCGTAGACGTCAGCGGCGGGGTAGAGGAGGCCAAGGGCATCAAGGACCCACACAAGATAGAGGCGTTCATGGCCGCGGTTCGCGCCGCCGGTTGATGTGACGGCGCTCGCCTGCGAACCGTCCACTAACGTTCGCTTCACCCATGATATGAATTCGATTTGCCGGTACTGGAGAAAAACAGCATGAGCAACTGGTTGGTAGACAAACTGATCCCTTCGATCATGCGTTCCGAGGTCAAGAAAAGCTCGGTGCCTGAAGGCCTCTGGCACAAATGTCCGAACTGTGAGGCCGTGCTGTATCGGCCGGAGCTGGAAAAGACCCTCGACGTCTGCCCCAAGTGCAACCATCACATGCGCATCGGTGCCCGCGCGCGCCTGGATATCTTCCTCGATGAAGAAGGCCGTGCCGAGCTGGGCGCTGACCTTGAGCCGGTCGATCGCCTGAAATTTCGTGACGGCAAGAAGTACAAGGATCGCCTCACCGCCGCCCAGAAGCAGACCGGTGAAAAAGACGCGCTGATCTCCATGAGCGGCACCCTGCTGGGCATGCCGGTGGTGGCCAGCGCGTTCGAGTTCTCGTTCATGGGTGGCTCGATGGGCGCCATCGTCGGCGAGCGCTTCGTGCGCGCGGCCAACTACGCCCTGGAAAACCGCTGCCCGATGATCTGCTTCGCCGCTTCCGGCGGTGCGCGCATGCAGGAAGCGCTGATCTCGCTGATGCAGATGGCCAAGACTTCGGCCGTGCTGGCGCGGCTGCGCGAAGAAGGCCTGCCGTTCATCTCGGTACTGACCGACCCGGTCTACGGTGGCGTGTCCGCCAGCCTGGCCATGCTCGGGGACGTCATCGTCGCTGAACCCAAGGCGCTGATCGGCTTTGCCGGCCCGCGGGTCATCGAGCAGACCGTGCGCGAAAAACTGCCGGAAGGCTTCCAGCGCAGCGAGTTCCTGCTCGACCACGGCGCCATCGACATGATCGTCTCGCGTCAGGAACTGCGTCCGCGCCTGGGCAGCCTGCTGGCACAGATGATGGGCCTGCCGACGCCGAGCTTCGTCGCCAAACCGGTCGAACCGCTGGTCATTCCGCCGGCGCCTGCCACGGTATGACCCAGCGCATGGCCGAACGCAGCCTGGGCGAGTGGCTGGCCTACCTTGAGCAACTGCACCCGTCGGCCATCGACATGGGGCTGGAACGCTCGCAGCAGGTCGCCGCACGGCTTGGCCTTGGCCGGCCGGCGGCACGGGTCATCACCGTGACCGGCACCAACGGCAAGGGTTCGACCTGCGCCTTTCTCGCCGCCTTGCTTGCCGACCGCGAGCTCAAGGTTGGCGTGTACAGCTCGCCGCACCTGCTGCGCTACAACGAGCGCGTGCAGATCGAGGGCCGCGAGGTCAGCGACGCCGAGTTGTGCGAAGCCTTCAGCGCCGTTGAAGCGGCCCGTGGCGACATCTCCCTGACCTACTTCGAGATGGGCACCCTGGCGGCGTTCTGGTTGTTCGAGCGCAGTGGCCTGGATGCCGTGGTCCTCGAAGTGGGGCTGGGCGGGCGACTGGATGCGGTCAACCTGATCGACGCCGACCTGTCGCTGGTCACCAGCATTGGGCTGGATCATGCCGAATGGCTGGGCAACACCCGTGAATCGGTGGCCGTGGAAAAGGCCGGGATCTTGCGTGCCGGCCGTCCGGCGCTGTGCGGCGATCCTTTGCCACCGCAGCCGCTGCTGGACAAGGTCGCCGAGCTCGGGTGCCCGTTCTACGGCCGTGGCCAGCAGTACGACCTGCAGATCGGCAGCGATGACTGGTCGTGGCGTGGCGTAGACAACCAGGGCGAGGCGGTGGAGCTGCTGTCCTTGCCGCTGCTCGACCTGCCCATGGAAAACGCCGCACTGGCGCTGCAAGCGTTCGTCCTGATGGATCTGCCGCGCGATGCCGGGCGTATCGCCTGGGCCCTCAAGCAGACCCGCGTGACCGGGCGCCTGGACCGTCGCCGGGTGCAATGGCAAGGGCGTGACATCCACCTGCTGCTGGACGTTGGCCACAACGCCCACGCCGCCGAGTACCTGGCCCGCCGCCTGGCCACCCAGCCGCTGGCCGGCAAGCGTCTGGCGGTGTTCGGCCTGTTGGCCGACAAGGACCTGCACGGGGTGATCGCGCCGCTGCTGCCCGCCATCCAGAGCTGGGCGGTGGCGCCCTTGCCGACGCCACGCTCACGTCCTGTAACAGAGTTGCAGCAGACCTTGCAGAACCTTGGCGCCCTGGTGGCGTCCTATGGCAGCGTCGCCGCCGCACTGCAGGCGCAGTGCGTGCAGGCGGACGCCGAGGACGAAATTCTCGTATTCGGATCATTTTACAGCGTCGCCGAGGCCCTCGAATGGATGGCGCGGCACGCCCCGGAGGATGCGGCCAATGGCTTTGCTGGATAACGTCTTCAAACAGCGGATGGTGGGCGCGCTGGTACTGATCGCCCTGGCGGTGATCTTTTTACCGATGCTGTTCTCCCGCGAAGACGAGTTGCGCCAGGTGCGCGTCGATGCCCCCGCCGCCCCGCAGGCGCCGGTGGTGCCCGAGGTCAAGATCGACCCGGTGGCAGTGCCGCAGCAGCAGCCGGTGGCCGAGCAGCCGGTGATCGAGGAGCAGCCCGACGAAACGCCGCAAGCGCCGTCGGCGCCGATCAAGGCCATTCCCGCAGCGCCAGTGGCGGCCAGCAAACCGGCGGCCAAGCCGGCCACGGCCGCCACCCAGCCCGCGCAGGCTCCAGCCAAGCCGGCCGCCGTGGCCAGTGCCCCGGCCAAACCGGACACCGCAGCCAAGATCGATACCAACGGCTTGCCGATCAGCTGGTCGATCCAGCTGGCCAGCCTCGGCAGCCGCGCCAGCGCCGACAGCCTGCAGAAAACCCTGCGCAGCCAGGGCTATAACGCCTATGTACGTTCAGCCGATGGCAAGAACCGAGTGTTCGTCGGTCCACTGGTCGAACGCGCCGAAGCCGAGCGGGTGCGCGACGTCATCGCCCGCCAGCAGAACCTCAAAGGCATCCTGGTGCGCTTCGAGCCCGAGCGCGGCTGAAAACTCGCAGGCCGATTTGATCTTCGATCAGATCCAGGGCCTGACCTGGAATGCAATCACGGCCTATCGCGGGCTTCGCGCGCTCCTACGATTATTTCGGGCGTATGCATCCAGCGGCCATCACCGATGAACGCCCCGAAGATCAAAAGCGGTCATAGGTGATGCCGCTGGAACGGCACGTTCAAAACAGACGTAGGAGCGCGCGAAGCCCGCGACAGGCCGCACGCGCGACCGGTGGTGGCCATATTGGACATTTCGCCAGGCGCTCGGAAGATCACACCGGCCTGGCGGCCTCTCGGGGCCATGCCCCTCCCACGTCGTGGCGTGTTGCGCCTGTGATGTGGGAGGGGGCAAAGCCCCCGAGAGGCCGCAGGCCGGTTTGATCTTCGATCAGATCCAGGGCCTGACTTGGAATGCAATCACGGCCTATCGCGCGACCGGTGGTGGCCATATTGGACATTTCGCCAGGCGCTCGGAAGATCACACCGGCCTGGCGGCCTCTCGGGGCCATGCCCCTCCCACGTCGTGGCGTGTTGCGCCTGTGATGTGGGAGGGGGCAAAGCCCCCGAGAGGCCGCAGGCCGGTTTGATCTTCGATCAGGTCCAGGGCCTGACCTGGAATGCAATCACGGCCTATCGCGGGCTTCGCGCGCTCCAACGCTTGTTTCGGGCGTAAGCATTCAGAGGCCATCACCGATGAACGCCCCGAAGATCAAAAGCGGTCATCGGTGATGCCGCTGGAACGGCACGTTCAAAACAGCCGTAGGAGCGCGCGAAGCCCGCGACAGGCCGCACGCGCGGCCGGTGGTGGCCATATTGGACATTTCGCCAGGCGCTCGGAAGATCACACCGGCCTGGCGGCCTCTCGGGGCCATGCCCCTCCCACGTCGTGGCGTGTTGCGCCTGTGATGTGGGAGGGGGCAAAGCCCCCGAGAGGCCGCAGGCCGGTTTGATCTTTGATCAGATCCAGGGCCTGACCTGGAATGCAATCACGGCCTATCGCGCGGCCGGTGGTGGCCATATTGGACATTTCGCCAGGCGCTCGGAAGATCACACCGGCCTGGCGGCCTCTCGGGGCCATGCCCCTCCCACGTCGTGGCGTGTTGCGCCTGTGATGTGGGAGGGGGCAAAGCCCCCGAGAGGCCGCAGGCCGGTTTGATCTTTGATCAGATCCAGGGTCTGACCTGGGATGCAATCACGGCCACCACCGGCCGCCCGCGCGGCCTATCGCGGGCTTCGCGCGCTCCCACATTTGTTTCGGGCGCATGCATCCAGATGCATCACCTATGACCGCTTGGTGCCTGGCGGTCTATCGTCGGACGGCAGAGGCGGTCGCGGTGATGCCACTGGGTGCAACAGATGTAGGAGCGCGCGAAGCCCGCGACAGGCCTATCGCGCGGCCGGTGGTGGCCATATTGGACATTTCGCCAGGCGCTGTTCTGCGGGTTCCATAGAATTGAACCATCGCCCGCCCGGACAATCACCGCTTACCCATCTGCCAGCGCTCTGCTAAAATGCGCCGCCTTAACCGCATGCGGGCTGCAACGTGGCATTTACCTGGGTCGACTGGGCAATAATCGCGATTATTGCCATCTCTGCTTTGATCAGCTTGAGCCGCGGCTTCGTCAAAGAGGCGCTGTCGCTGGTCACCTGGATCGTTGCCGGTGCCGTTGCCTGGATGTTCGGCGGCGGTCTGGCGCCGTATTTCGACAACTACATCCAGACCCCGTCGGCACGTGTGATTGCCGGCTGTGCGGTACTCTTCGTCGCCACCTTGCTGGTCGGCGCACTGGTCAACTATCTGATCGGCGAATTGATTCGAGTCACCGGGCTGTCCGGCACCGACCGTTTTCTGGGGATGGTGTTCGGCGCGGCGCGCGGTGGCCTGTTGGTGGTCGTGGCGGCCGGGCTGTTGAGCCTGGGCCCCGTACAACAAGATCTGTGGTGGCAACAGTCCGCCTTGTTACCCAAGTTTCTCTTGGTCGCCGACTGGTCGAAAAACCTCGTATTGGGGATGACCAGCCAGTGGCTTGCCAGCGGAATCACCTCACCGGTGGACCTTCCGTTCAAGGAGCACCTGTTTCCCACTGCCGCAAAAGGGCAGTAGGGCGCAGGCACTTAGTCCAGATTCATAAAGTAGGGGTTGCGTCGCATGTGTGGCATCGTCGGTATCGTCGGTAAGTCGAACGTCAATCAGGCGCTCTATGACGCCTTAACCGTTCTCCAGCATCGTGGCCAGGACGCTGCCGGTATTGTGACCAGCCATGATGGCCGGTTGTTTCTGCGCAAGGACAACGGCCTGGTGCGTGACGTGTTTCATCAGCGCCACATGCAGCGCCTGGTCGGCCACATGGGTATCGGCCACGTGCGCTACCCGACCGCCGGCAGCTCGACCTCGGCCGAGGCGCAGCCGTTCTACGTCAACTCGCCGTACGGCATCACCCTGGCACACAACGGCAACCTGACCAACGTCGAGCAGCTGGCCAAGGAGATCTACGAGTCCGACCTGCGTCACGTCAACACCAACTCCGATTCCGAAGTGCTGCTCAACGTGTTCGCCCACGAGCTGGCCGTGCGCGGCAAGCTGCAGCCGACCGAGGAAGACGTCTTCGCCGCCGTCACCGACGTGCACAAGCGCTGCCGTGGCGGCTACGCCGTGGTGGCGATGATCACCGGCTATGGCATCGTCGGCTTCCGCGACCCCAACGCCATCCGCCCGATCGTCTTCGGCCAGCGTCACACCGACGAAGGCGTGGAGTACATGATCGCCTCCGAGAGCGTCTCCCTCGACGTGCTCGGCTTCACCCTGATCCGTGACCTTGCCCCGGGCGAAGCGGTGTACATCACCGAGGACGGCCGCCTGCACACCCGCCAGTGCGCGCCCAACCCGCAGTACGCCCCGTGCATCTTCGAACACGTGTACCTGGCGCGTCCCGACTCGATCATCGACGGCATCTCGGTGTACAAGGCGCGCCTGCGCATGGGCGAGAAGCTGGCCGAGAAGATCCTGCGCGAGCGCCCGGACCACGACATCGACGTGGTCATCCCGATTCCCGACACCAGCCGCACCTCGGCGCTGGAACTGGCCAACCACCTGGGCGTGAAATTCCGCGAAGGCTTCGTCAAGAACCGTTACATCGGCCGGACCTTCATCATGCCCGGCCAGGCCGCGCGCAAGAAGTCGGTACGCCAGAAGCTCAATGCCATCGAGCTGGAATTTCGCGGCAAGAACGTGATGCTGGTGGACGACTCGATCGTGCGCGGCACCACCTGCAAGCAGATCATCCAGATGGCCCGTGAAGCCGGCGCCAAGAACGTCTACTTCTGCTCGGCGGCGCCCGCAGTCCGCTTCCCCAACGTCTACGGCATCGACATGCCGAGCGCTCACGAGCTGATCGCGCACAACCGCAGCACCCAGGAAGTGGCCGACCTGATCGGCGCCGACTGGCTGATCTACCAGGACCTGCCGGACCTGATCGAAGCGGTCGGCGGCGGCAAGGTCAAGATCGACACCTTCGATTGCGCGGTATTCGACGGCAAGTACGTCACCGGCGACATCGACGAGCACTATCTGAACAAGATCGAGCAGGCGCGCAACGACGCTTCCAAGGTCAAGACCCAGGCCGTGAGCGCGATCATCGATCTGTACAACAACTAAGTCTGCACGGGTCCGGGCCGTGAGGTCCGGCCCGTAGAAGGAGTTTTACATGACACAGGAATGGGACGCCGGTCGGCTGGACAGTGATCTGGAGGGCGTCTCGTTCGACACCCTCGCCGTGCGCGCCGGCCAACACCGCACACCGGAAGGCGAGCACAGCGACCCGCTGTTCTTCACTTCCAGCTATGTCTTCCGCACGGCCGCCGATGCCGCCGCGCGCTTTGCCGGCGAAGTGCCCGGCAACGTCTATTCGCGTTACACCAACCCCACCGTGCGCTCGTTCGAAGAGCGCATGGCAGCGATGGAAGGCGCCGAGCAGGCGGTCGGTTTCGCCACCGGCATGGCCGCCATCACCGCCATCGCCATGGGCCTGTGCAGCGCCGGCGATCACGTGCTGATTTCGCAGAGCGTGTTCGGCTCGACCATCAGCCTGTTCGACAAATACTTCAAGCGCTTCGGCATCGAGATCGACTACGTGCCGCTGGCCAACCTCGACGGCTGGGACCGGGCCATCAAGGCCAACACCAAGCTGCTGTTCGTCGAGTCCCCCTCCAACCCTCTTGCCGAACTGGTCGATATCGCCGCGCTGGCCGAAATCGCCCACGCCAAGGGCGCATTGCTGGTGGTGGACAACTGCTTCAGCACGCCGGCCTTGCAGCAGCCGCTGAAACTGGGCGCCGACATCGTCGTGCACTCGGCGACCAAGTTCATCGACGGCCAGGGCCGTTGCATGGGCGGCGTGGTGGCCGGGCGTGCCGAGCACATGAAGGAAATGGTCGGCGTCGTGCGCACCGCCGGCGCATCGCTCAGCCCGTTCAACGCCTGGGTGTTCCTCAAGGGCCTGGAAACCCTCAGCTTGCGCATGCGCCAGCACTGCGCCAACGCGCAGGTGCTGGCCGAGTGGCTGGAGCAGCAGGACGGCATCGAGAAGGTCCACTACTCGGGGCTGCCGAGCCACCCGCAGCACGAACTGGCCAAGCGCCAGACCCGTGGCTTCGGCGGCGTGGTCAGCTTCGAGGTCAAGGGCGGCAAGGAGGGCGCCTGGCGCTTCATCGACGCCACCCGGCTGATCTCCATCACCGCCAACCTGGGCGACAGCAAGACCACCATCACCCACCCGGCCACCACCTCGCACGGGCGCCTGTCGCCGGCCGAGCGCGAGGCGGCGGGCATCCGCGACAGCCTGATCCGCGTGGCCGTGGGCCTGGAAGACGTCATCGACCTGCAAGCCGACCTGGCCCGCGGGCTGGCCGCCCTGTGAGCGAGATGGATTTCGGCGCCGCCCGCAGCCACAACGGTCGCGTTGCCCTGGTGACCGGGGCTGCGCGCGGCATCGGCCTGGGCATCGCCGCCTGGCTGATCAGCGAGGGTTGGCAAGTGGTGCTCAGCGACGTTGATCGCCACCGTGGTCCGCAGGTTGCGGCGGCGCTGGGCGAAAACGCGCTGTTCATCGCCATGGACGTCGCCGACGAGCATCAGGTGGTGGCTGGCGTGGCCCAGGTGCTGGGCCAGTTCGGCCGCCTCGATGCGCTGGTGTGCAACGCGGCGATCACCGACCCGCACCACACCATGCTCGAAAACCTCGACCTGGCGTACTGGAACCGCGTGCTGGCGGTCAACCTGAGCGGGCCGATGTTGCTGGCCAAGCACTGTACGCCGTACCTGCGCGCCCACTGCGGGGCCATCGTCAACCTGGCGTCCACCCGCGCGCGGCAATCGGAGCCGGACACCGAGTCCTATGCGGCGAGCAAGGGCGGGCTGGTGGCCCTGACCCACGCGCTGGCCATGAGCCTGGGCCCGGAGATCCGCGTCAACGCCGTCAGCCCCGGCTGGATCGATGCCCGTGATCTTTCCGAGCGCCGCGACGCGCCGTTGAGCGAAGCGGACCACGCCCAGCACCCGGCAGGGCGGGTGGGCACCGTGGAAGATGTAGCGGCGATGGTGGCGTGGTTGCTGTCGAAGAATGCGGCGTTCGTCACCGGCCAGGAGTTCGTGGTGGACGGCGGCATGACGCGCAAGATGATCTACTCGTGAAGCCGCTAAAAGCGGTCTTCAAAAAAAAACCTATGTGGGCTATTGACTTAGGTTCGGTAGGTGCGTAAATTTCGCGGCCTCAGCGAAGCAAAGGGTGATTAGCTCAGCCGGGAGAGCATCTGCCTTACAAGCAGAGGGTCGGCGGTTCGATCCCGTCATCACCCACCACTTCCTGAGAATGTTGTACGTGATGCTTCACCGTCTCTGAGAGACAACACTTAGCGCAGCGGTAGTTCAGTCGGTTAGAATACCGGCCTGTCACGCCGGGGGTCGCGGGTTCGAGTCCCGTCCGCTGCGCCATCTTATGTACAAGTCGGGTTTGCCCGGCTTGCGGTTCAAAGGCTTCATGCCTGCGGATCAACCAGGTTTCAAACGGACGCAAGTCCGAGCGATACGCAGCGGTAGTTCAGTCGGTTAGAATACCGGCCTGTCACGCCGGGGGTCGCGGGTTCGAGTCCCGTCCGCTGCGCCATACATAGCTCCGAAGCCCTTGAACTCTTCGAAGCGCAACAAAAAAGCCCCAGGTCGAGAGACCTGGGGCTTTTTTGTTGTCTGGGTTTTGCCTTTGCGCTCTGCAGGCGCCGCGATCTGCAGAAGCTTGAAATGTGTGTAGGAAAAATCCGTGCTCATCTTCGGAAAATTCCTAGATATTTTTGTGGTTGATCCAACCTACAGTCTTTCCCCTCGTCGTTACCCCGGATCCAAAATTGGCCTGAGCCATTCCGGGTAGCGACTCATCTGAAGGGGAATGACGATGTCCAGCAACAGCTTCCAGAACGAAATACCCAAGGCGCGGATCAATATCCGCCTCGACCTGCACACAGGCGGGGCGCAGCAGAGCGTCGAATTGCCACTCAAGTTGATGGTGCTCGGCGACTACAGCAACGGCCGTGAGCAGCGCCCGCTCAGCGAACGGCCCAAGGTCAACATCGACAAGAACAATTTCGACAACGTGGTTGCCGAGTTCTGTCCGCAGTTGCACCTGTCGGTCGCCAATACCTTGAGCGCCGACGGCGATGAGACCGCTGTAAACCTGAGCTTCCAGCGCCTCGCCGATTTCTCGCCCGAGCACGTGGCGCGGCAGATTCCGCAACTGCGCACCTTGCTGGCCATGCGCATCCTGCTGCGTGACCTGAAATCCAACCTGCTCGACAACGCCACCTTTCGCCGCGAACTGGAGCTCATCCTCAAGGATGCCGCTTCGAGCAACGCCCTGCGCGCCGAACTGACCGCCCTGGCCGCAGACGCTCGATAAGCCGCCATCCACCCCACCCACAAGAGAGGGAACCCCATGACCGTACAAGGAACTGGCACGCCTGCCACTGACGTCGTCACGCCAGAACAACCGGGCGTCTACGCCCATCTGTTCAGCCGCATCGACATGAGCCCGGTCGCCGCGCTGCAACGCGTCGACGCCTTCCAGGACGTCGATGCGCTGTGCGAAGTATCAGCCGACGAACGCGTGACCGCCGGGGTCAGCGTCTTGCTCGACCTGCTGCAAGACACCGCACAACCCGTGCAACGACTCGACCGCGCGCTGCTCGACGGGCACATCGCCGAGCTCGACCGGCAGATCAGCCGGCAGCTGGACGAAGTGATGCACCACGAGGATTTCCAGCGCGTCGAATCGGTCTGGCGCGGCTTGAAATCCCTGGTCGACCAGACTGATTTTCGCCAGAACGTGCGCATCGAGCTGCTCGATGTCAGCAAGCGCGACCTCATCGAGGATTTCGAGGACGCCCCGGAAATTGCCCAGAGCGGCCTGTATTTCCAGACCTACACCCAGGAGTACGACACGCCGGGCGGGGAGCCGATCGCTGCGGCGATCTCCACCTACGAGTTCGACCGCAGCCCGCAGGACATCGCTTTGCTGCGCAGCCTTTCGCAGGTTGCCGCGGCGGCTCACATGCCGGTGATCGGCTCGGTGGGGCCGGCTTTTTTCGGCAAGCAGAGCATGGAGCAGGTGGCCGCGATCAAGGACATCGGCAACTACTTCGATCGTGCCGAATACCTCAAGTGGAAGGCCTTTCGCGACACCGACGACGCCCGCTATATCGGCCTGACCCTGCCACGGGTGCTCGGCCGTCTGCCGTACGGGCCGGACACCGTGCCGGTGCGCAGCTTCAATTACATCGAAAGCGTCAAGGGCCCCGACCACCATAAATACCTGTGGACCAATGCCTCTTTCGCCTTCGCCGCCAACATGGTGCGCAGCTTCGTCAACAATGGCTGGTGCGTGCAGATTCGCGGGCCCAAGGCCGGCGGCGCGGTGAGCGACCTGCCGATCCACCTGTACGACCTGGGCATCGGCAGCCAGGGCAAGATCCCCTCGGAGGTGATGATCGGCGAGACTCGCGAGTTCGAATTCGCCAACCTCGGTTTCATCCCGCTTTCCTATTACAAGAACCGTGACTACGCCTGTTTCTTCTCCGCCAACTCGGCGCAGAAGCCGGCCCAGTACGACACCGTCGATGCCACCGCGAACAGCCGCATCAATTCGCGCCTGCCGTATCTGTTCCTGCTGTCGCGGGTGGCGCATTACCTCAAGCTGATCCAGCGCGAAAACATCGGCACCACCAAGGACCGCCGCGTGCTGGAGCTGGAGCTCAACACCTGGGTGCGCAGCCTGGTCACCGAGATGACCGACCCCGGTGACGACCTGCAGGCCTCGCACCCGCTGCGCGATGCCCGGGTCACGGTGGAAGACATCGACGACAACCCGGGCTTCTTCCGGGTCAAGCTCTACGCGGTGCCGCACTTCCAGGTGGAAGGCATGGACGTCAACCTCTCGCTGGTGTCGCAGATGCCCAAGGCTCAGGTGTGAGCATGGGGCATTCGATCAGCATCAACCGCCCGTTGTGGGGCTCGGGCATCAGCCTCGCCCCGCAGACCTTCCAGCAGCAGGCGGCGTGGGAAGCACGCACCAACGAATGCGTCGCGCAGTTGGCGCGGGCCCACCCGTGGGGCGTGCGCCACGTCAGCGTCGACGCCACGGCGCTGCGCCTGGGCGTGCTCAAGCTCGCCGAGCTGAATGTGCGCCTGCCCGACGGCAGCCTCATCGACAGCACGGCAGGCGACGCGCTGCCGCCGGCAGTCGAACTGGCGAGCACGCTCGACAGTCAGGCGCAGGCCGCCGTGTTCCTCGTGGCATTGCCGCTGGAGCATGGCAATGGCGGCAACTGCGTGATGGACGGCAGCGAGACGGCGCGAGCGGTGCGCTACCGTCAGGTCTGGCGCGACCTGCAGGATGCCTATGACGACGGTCGGCAGCCCATCGCGGTGCTCGAGCCGCGAGTCGAATTGCGCCTGCAATCGACCTGGCCGGGCGAGGCGGGCGAGAACGCCCAGTTCGCCACCTGCGCGGTGCTGCGGCTGGTACGCGACGGCAACGCCGGCTGGGCGCTCGACACCCAGTTCGTGCCGCCCTTGCTGTGCCTGGCGGCGCATGCCGGGCTGTTGCTGCGCTTGCAGCACCTGCACAGCCAACTGGTGGCCAAGCGTACCCGCCTGATGGGGATGCGCCGCGAAAGCCACCAGCGCATGGCCGACTTCGCCGTGGCGGATGTCTCGCTGTTCTGGCTGCTGAATGCGCTCAACAGCTGTCAGCCGGTGCTGGCGGAGTTCATTGCCCACCCCGACTATCACCCCGAAGCGCTCTACCTCGAACTGGCGCGGTTGGCCGGCAGTCTGTCGACCTTCTCGCTGGACGACGCAGCGTGCGTCATCCCGGCCTACGACCACCGGCAGTTGGACCGGGTGTTCATGCCGCTGCTGGAGCTGATTGCCAATCTGCTGGAAACCAGCCTGCCGTCGCGGGTGATCAGCCTGGCGCTGACGGGCGGCGGTAATCGCTGGCAGGTGGCGCTGCATGACCCACGCCTGCGCGAACCCGACGGCGTCGACTTCTACCTGTCGGTGCGCTCGCCGATGCCGGCGGCCGCCTTGCAGGTGCAGTTTCCGCGCCTGTGCAAGGCCGGCGCGCCGGACGCTGTGGACCGTCTGGTGAACGCCGCGCTGGAAGGCATCCCGCTGATTTCCCTGGCCCACGTGCCGGCGGCGATCGCCATGCGCCTGGGCAACCAGTACTTCGCCCTCGACCTGGAGCACGCCGAGGGCCGGGCCATGCTCGACGCCGGGGTCTGTGCGTTCCATGTGCCAGCGACGCTTGCCGATGTGCAGCTGGAACTGTTTGCGGTACTGCGCTCATGAGCCGCTTGTCGAGACAGGCCATGGCCACGGACATCGACCCGTTGCTGCAGGACACCTGGCTGCTGGCCGTGGAGCTTCGCGAGCGCGACTCGCTGCTCGAATCGGAAGGTTTGTGGGGCCATTGCACCGAACAGGTCGAGCACTGTCGCCAGCGTCTGCTCGAGGCGGGCATGGCCGAGCGTTCGGTGGCGTTGATCACCTATGCGCAGTGCGCCTTGATCGACGAATGCGTGCTCGGCCGCTCCGACCACGAGAGTCATTCCAGCTGGGCGGCGAAGCCGCTGCAGGGGCACTTCTTCAAGAACCTGGACGCTGGCACTCAGGTGTACGAAGACATGCGCGCGGTGCTGGCCGAGCCCGCCGCGGACGTGCGAGTGCTGACCTGCTATCAGCGTTTGCTGCTGCTCGGTTTTCGCGGTTGCCACAGCGACCTCGACGCGCCGCAACGTCAGCAGCTGTTCGAGGCGCTGAACCAGCGGGTGGCCGCGCTGGCCCTGGCACCGGTGGCGCTGCTCGCCGCGCCGCGTCGTTGGCGCGACTGGCTCGACACGGTCGCGCCGCTCAGTCACGCCTGCGCCGCCGCGCTGGTGCTGGCGGGCGTCTGGTGGGGGCTGCACGCCGCACTGGGCAGCGCTATCGCCAACCTGCCGGCCGTGGCCTGAGGAGTGTCCATGCTTCCCAAGCTTGCCGAGCACGGCCTGCCGCCGCCCGAGTACCGCCAGCTGGTGGTGCTGGTGGGCGGTGATGGTCTGGGCGCCCTGTTCGCCGCCGAGGTCGCTGCGCAGGATCTGCCGGCCGATAGCAAAGAGCGCAGCGACAACCTGCTGGTGCGAGTGACCGAGCAGGCCTGCTACGTGTCCGTTGGCTCGGCGCAGCAACTGGCCGAGCGGGTCGAGCAGCTGCTGGCGGCGCGCCCGCAGTGGCGCGGGCAACTGGCGCTGCAGTGGGTGGTCAATCCGGCCGAGCACAGCGACCGCGCGGTGTTGCTCGCGGCGCTCAAGGCGCTGCGCCAGCAACTGGCGCGGCTGCAACGTGGCGGCTGGCGCTTGCCGCTGCTGCTGACCGGCTACCTGCCGGGCCAGCACGCGGCCGCCCAGTGGTTCAGCCAGCAGGCCGGGCAGCATCCGCTCAAGGTGGTCGAGGCGGGGCATTGGCGGACGCTGGCGCACTGGCAGCAGTTGCCCGGCAACGGCCAGCAGCGCGGCGCCCGCCTGCAGGCCCTGGTGCAGGTCAGCAGCGCGCTGGCCTGGTGGCAGCAGACGGTGCTGCCGCCGTTGCTCGAGGCCGATGGCGACAGCCCGCCGTGTCTCGCCCTGGCGTGGGCGGTGCGGGTGGTGCCGAGCTGGCCCCAGGTGGTGCCCGGCAATCTCTGGCAGCAATGGCTGGCTCGCCGAACCGGGCTGCCGGCCATTGCCGCCGTCGAGGTCCGCGCCGCGCAACTGCCCCTGGCCGACGAGCTGATGCACCTGCTGCCACGCCGGCGCGGCAACCCCCTGAGCCGACGTGCGTGGGCGCGGGGGGTGTGGCTGGGCGCGGTGCTGGTGGCCGCCGCCATGGCCAATTCCGCCTGGCAGAACACCCTGTTGGCTCGGCAGATCAGCGATGACGTGCGGCGCTATCACGCCGTGCCGACGCCGCTCAGTCGCGCTCAGTCGGTCTTCGCCCGCAAGCAACAGGCCCTGGCGGCGCTGCGCGCAGACGCCGCGCTGCTGGATCGGCACTACCGGCACGGCGTCCCGCCCTACCTGGGCCTGGGCTTCTACAGCCTCGGCGCGATGCGCCTGCCGCTGCTGGACCTGGTCGCGGCGCATCGCCTGCCGCCGCTGCCGGCGCCGCCGCCGCCGGCCGCGCCGATCAGGCTCGACAGCCTGTCGTTGTTCGACGTCGCGAGCGCCGAACTCAAGCCGGGCTCCGAGCCTTTGCTGATCAAGGCACTGATGGGCATCAAGGCGCAGCCGGGGTGGCTGATCGTGGTTGCCGGGCACACCGACGCCACCGGCGACCCTGCGCGCAACCTGCAGTTGTCGCGCCAGCGGGCGCAGGCGGTGCGCGACTGGATGCAGCGCATGGGCGAGATCCCCGACAGCTGTTTCGCCGTACAAGGCCACGGTGCAACCCGCCCCGTGGCGAGCAATACCGACGCGGTCGGCCGCAGCCGCAACCGCCGCGTCGATATCCGTCTGGTACCGGAGGAGGGCGCCTGCGAGCGCGCTCCTGTGGTAGCGGACTCAACGATCGCCCAATGAACGGGCGACCCATAAAAAGTAAAAAGGAGCTTCACATGGCAATTCCCGTTTACCTGTGGCTGAAAGATGACGGCGGTTCGCCGCTCAAGGGTTCGGTCGATGTGCAGGGGCGTCAGGGCAGTATCGAGGTGTTGGCGCTGGACCACGCCTTGAGCATTCCCACCGACAACAACAGCGGCAAGCTGACCGGTACGCGCATTCACGAACCGCTGCGGTTCACCAAGGAGGTCGATGCCAGCAGCGCGTACCTGTACAAGGCCGTCAGCACGGGCCAGAGCCTGCACAGCGCGGAGTTCAAGTACTACCGGATCGACGACAACGGTCAGGAAGTCGAGTACTTCAACAAGCTGCTCGAAGGGGTAAAAGTGGTCAAGGTCGCGCCGAAAATGCACGACATCAAAGACCCAAGCAAACACAAGCACAACCACCTCGAGGAGATCGAACTGCGTTACGAGAAGATCACCTGGCTGTTCCTCGACGGCACCATCAAGCACTCCGACGCCTGGAACGAACGCTCGGCAGCGGGCTAAACGCTGACTGCAGGCGGCTCGCGCCGCCTGCTTTTCCTCATCGTGCATGGGCTGGCCCAACCGGGTCGGCCCCTGCACGCCCGAGCAAAGCCCAGCCCACCTGGAGGCAGGAGCCACATGTCACAGCCGCGTCCGCTGTTCATCGACCACACCCGGCACAAACTGCGCGTCGAGCAACTCGATGCGCCCCTCGACGTGCTCACGTTCGAGGGCCGGGATTTCCTCAGCCAGCCCTTCATCTACACCATCGAATTCACCAGCCCGGTGCTCGACCTCGCCGTGCAGAGCCTGCTCGGCCGCGGCGCCAGTTTCAGCCTGTACCCGCCGCCCATCCCCTACTCGCGGCTGATGCGCTACCGCACCCCGGCGCCGGTGGTGCCGCTGCGCACCGTGTACGGCTACATCACCGCCTTCGAGCGGCTCTCGGCCACCGTCGAGGAGGCGCGCTACCGGGTCGTGCTGCAGCCGCGCCTGGCCCGCCTCGAGCGCACCCGCCACTACGCGGTGTACCAGCAGCAGAGCGTGCCGGAGATCGTCGAGCACATCCTGCGCAGCCGCCACCAGTTTCGCGGCCAGCACTTCCAGTTCAAGCTCGCCCGGCAGTACCCCGACCGCGAGCAGGTCATCCAGTTTGGCGAGAGCGACCTGGCCTTCATCCAGCGCCTGCTGGCCGAAGTCGGTATCTGGTACTACTTCGGCATGGACGACCGCCTGCGCATCGACGTCCTCGAACTGCGCGACGACCGCCACCACTACCTGCCCGACATGAACCTGCCGGTGATCCCGCCGGCCGGCCTGCAGGGCGATCAGGACTGCGTGTGGAACCTTGCCGTGCGCCACCGCCTGGTCGAGCGCGATGTCAGCGTGCGCGCCTATGACTACCGCGACATCACCGCCTGGATGGACGGCAAGGTCGAGGGCCACCGCGCCGTCACCCCCACCTACGGCGAGGCCTACCTCTACGCCGAGCCCTACCGCGAGATCGGCGACGAGATCCGCCGCGACAGCTTTCTGCAAAGCGAGAGCGGCTTCTTCTACGCCCGCCTGCAGCACGAGCGCTACCTCAACCAGCAGACCCGCCTGAGCGGCGACTGCAGCAGCGCGACGCTCTTGCCCGGGCGCATCCTGAGCATCCAGGGCACGCCGCCGGAGGCCTTCGCCCAGCGCGCGGTGATCGTCAGCCTGACCAGCCGCGCCGCCCGCGACAGCGGCCTGCGCGTGACCTTCGAAGCCATCCCGCGCACCGAGCAGATGTGCTTTCGCCCGCCGGTCCCGGCCAAGCCGCAGATCGCCGGGACCATCCCCGCCCGCGTCACCAGCAGCCGCGAAGACGACCCCTACGGCCACATCGATCTCGAAGGCCGCTACAAGGTCAACTTCCTCTTCGACCGCGACACCTGGCCGCTCGGCGGCGAAAGCGCCTGGCTGCGCCTGGCCCGCCCCTATGCCGGCGACACCCACGGCCTGCACCTGCCGTTGATCCAGGGCACCGAGGTGGCGATTGCCTTCGAGCACGGCGACCCCGACCGCCCCTACATCGCCCACGCCCTGCACGACAACCGCAACCCCGACCCGGTGACCCTCGACAACTACCGGCGCAACGTACTGCGCACCCCGGCCAACAACAAACTGCGCATGGAAGACGACCGCGGCCGTGAGCACGTCAAGCTGAGCACCGAGCACGCCGGCAAGAGCCAGCTCAACCTGGGGCATGTGGTCGATGCGAAGAAAAAGCAGCGCGGCGCCGGCTTCGAATTGCGCAGCGACGGGCATGGGGCGATCAGGGCTGGCAAGGGGCTGTTGATCAGCGCCGATGAGCAGCGCCTGGCGCAGGGCGACATGCTCGAGATGAACGACGCCATTCGCCGCTTGCAGCAGGCCGTCGAGCAGATGCAACAAGTGTCCAGCGCCGCCGAAACCGCCAGCGCCGGACCGGCCAACCTGCAAGCGCAGGTCAATCTGCTGCAGGACAATCTCAAGCAGCTCCAGGCATCAGTGCTCCTGCTCAGCGCCCCGCAAGGCGTGGCCTTGACCAGCGGCGAGCACCTGCAGCTGGCCGCTCAAGACAATCTGATCCTCAACGCCGGCGGGCACGCCGACATGAGCGTGGTCAGGCGGCTGTTCATGGGCATCGGCCAAGGCCTCAGCCTGTTCGTGCACAAGCTGGGCATCAAGATCGTCGCCAATCAGGGGCCCGTGCAGATCCAGGCGCAGCACGGAACGCTCGAGCTGCTGGCCCGCAACAGACTGCAGATCAGCAGCAGCGAAGACGAAATCCATATCACCGCCAAGAAGAAAATCATCCTCAACGGTGGCGGCAGCTACCTGACCCTGCAGGCGTCCGGCATCGAAGCCGGCACCGATGGCGAGATGAACCTGAAGGCCGCCCGCTGGGAGTACAGCGCTGGGGCAAGCATGCGCATGGCGCATGCCGAGTACCCACAGGCCGTTTCGCAGCAGACGTTTCGTTTTCGCACACCACAGGCGCCGAATGCTGCGGGTCAAGGCCTGGTCGGGATGCCCTACACGGTGTTTGCCGACGGTACGGCGATCGCCACAGGCGTGTTCGACGCGAGCGGCGAGGTGCAAGTGCAGCATCAAGTGGTGACCCAGCAATACCGTCTGCAGTTGGCCAGCGGTGTGACCTACCAGATCCCGATTCCCGATGCGTACCGCAATCCTGAGCGTGGCAGGCAGGCCAACAAGGGTTTGCACAAACACCTCGGCAAGGCCGACATCGACCACCGCAACTTGTACGGGACCGCCCTGCAAGACGCGACAGAACTGCAAGGACTCGACTCATGACACCAGACGACATCGTCGTACCCGCCGTCCTCAGCGAAACCAACGTGGCGTATTGCACGGCCCCCTGGTACATCCAGCGCACTGAATACAACCCCGCCCTATGTACTTACCAGGCCCTGGTCAACGGTGAGGAAACCTTCAGGGCCGTGCATCTGGCCATCGCCGCAGCCACCAAGAGTGTGGACATCATCTGCTGGGGTTTCCAGCCGTCGATGTTCTTCATTCGCGACTATCGGGCGCCCAGCATAGGCGAGTTGTTACGCAGCAAAGCCGCCGCGGGCGTTCGGGTGCGGGTGCTGGGCTGGGAGATGTTCCTGAACACGGCGGGCTTCGCGGGAGAAGCCAATCTGCCGGGCAAATTCCCCAACCTGTTCGGTCGAGCGCTGCAAAACAGCACCCGCCAGCAACATGAATATGATCGCCTATGGTTCTTCAACCATGCCGTAAAGGATGACAAAGCCGCTTACCGCCTTGGGGGCAATACGCCGTTGTTCGTCAGTCGTGGTTTCAACGCGCTGGAGCGACTGAAGATCGGCTGGCAGGTCGGGCGTGAAGCACATGACACCGAAATCAGCGCTGCCATGCTCAATACATTGATGTCCACCGCCACCCACCATCAGAAAAGCGTGCTGGCCGATTATGAAGATCCCGAGCGCGCCGTTGGCTTTGTAATGGGTCACAACATGCTCGACGAGTACTGGGATACCGATGCGCACTCGGCGCTCAATCGCAGTACATATGACTGGCCTGAACCCAACGGCGGGGCGCGCGGCTTTACGCCGCGCCAGGATATCTCGAGCAAGATCACCGGGCCGATACTGGAGCATCTGCACCACAACTTCGCCCAGGCCTGGAAAAAGGAAACCGGCGAAGACCTGTTGCAGAAGCGTCCGGTGGAAGCCCTGGCCAGCCAACTGAAGTGTGCTCCAGGTAAGCTGCAGATGGCTCAGTTGCTGCGCACTCAGGTACAGGAGGGCGCCCGGGATATCGAGCAGGCGTACCTGCAAGCGGTGAACAATGCCACCCAGTTCATCTATATCGAAAACCAGTACTTTCGCTGGCCTCCGCTTGCCGAGGCCATCAAGAAAGCCGCGGCGGACCAGACCCGGGCCGGTCGGGACCCGGGCCTGCACGGCGCCCTGCACTTGTTCGTGGTCACCAACGCCACTGATGACGGCATTGGCAAAGGCACCGTAAACACTCAGCGGATGCTCGAAGCACTGGGCCGGGCGGATACCATCCCCGAACTCACCAAGTTGCGGCGCATCGAGCAGCTTGGGAAACAGCAGTTGTCCGCGGAAGAACTGGCGAAGAAAACCGAGGAAATACAAAAAAGCCATATCAAGATGGAGGATATCCCTGGGCTGAAAGTGCATGTGTGTGCCCTGGTAGCCAAGGATTCACCTGCCGGGCAGCCATGGATGCCCGTGTATATCCATTCCAAGTTGATGATCGTCAATGACGTGTTCACGACGCACGGCTCCGCGAATATCAACACCCGAAGTATGCAGGTCGACAGTGAGCTGAATATTGCGCATGAGTGGGCGAGTGTGACGACGGATTTGCGACGTAGATTGTGGAAGCTGCATGCGGGGGAGGAGGGGGCGGGGGATGATATTGAAGAGACGTTCAGAGCATGGGAGAGGATCATTAAACGGAATAAAGGGCTTATGCAAGACCTGCAGGCCCCATCAGCGTCATTGGTGGAATTTTATTACGGTAATGCAACTGCTTGGACTTGGGATTGATGAAAAAATTCTTCCTTATGATCTTATTCGTCGTCACCGCATGTGACAACAATACCCATGTGCTAGATAACAAAAGAGAGTTTGCTATGGATCGCTTGTCGGAATTAAAAATCAACCTTGCTTTTACTTGCGCTCATGAGAATATTCCCGAGCCAGATCCGGAGGCTGATGTGCTGTTCAAGTACGCCCGCTGGCTACAGAAAAACAATGTGCTCAAGCAGGATAAATTGATGGATGCAGAGATTGAGCGATTGTATCGTATTGCAGCTGAACATGATCATTACAAGGCCAATATGAATCTGCAGTCGGGAGCCATGCGTGGTTTTTTCAAACTTGACGGGCGCGAGTACCTACGTTTGTCACAGAAATTAATCTCTGCCGGTGTCGCTACTGGATACTTCTTCATCGGCAAGTTCTTGCAGCAAGGATCAGCTGGACTGGCACGTGATCCCGAAATGGCGTTGCGCTATTTGCGCAAGTCCGCTGACGAAGGTAGTGCGGCAGGACAAGCCTATATTGCTGAAAAATTGGCTCCCATTAATATTGCACCATTAGTAGCGAACACTATGTATCGTTGTGCTGCGGAGCAGGGTCATGGCGATGCCGCCACCTCATTAGGTGTAAAGCTATCCATTCATAAGCAATACGCCGAAGCGGTGAAAGCATTTCAGATGGGCGTCGCCGCAGGCGATGAAACCTCAGCAGGATTTCTAGAGAGTGGTTTCGCAGGTCCGCTTGAGACAGACGAGCTCAACTATCTAGGCCAGGAAGAGGACCAGGAACGTGTCCGCCGCTATAAGACTATCGGGCGCATTCTCGCACGCTATTCCTATGCCCATCCGAAAGTCCCGGAAATCAACGAGATCGTCCCGCTCCCTCCAGCGCCCCTGCCTGAATGGGACGGCAAACTCCAATGGCTTGAAGCCCGCCTAGCCAACATCCCACCGGAGAAACCCAGCGAAGAACTGATCAAACGGCTCGCCGACGAGAAGATGCTCGAACCCGCCACGGGCAGACCCATGCCCGGCGCTGCCGGATTCGACCAGTCGAAGTTTCCAGTCAAAGGTTGCTTCAGCGGACAGGTCTGCCCGCAGACCGGATACTGGAAAGCCATGTGGCTGCCCCATGAAGCGCGCGGGATGCTTCACTCCGAGGTCATCCGCCACGTCAAAGAGGGCGAGATCATGCCCACCCATTTCGCCGAGCGCTACTTTGTTCGCTCCTGGCCGTTTTCCGATAAGCATACGGTTACTGAGGAGCGGGTGCATTGGGGGCTGCTGGGATGACGGGTATTCTGAGACGTTCATTGGCAAACTTTAAATTCAGGCATGAGGGAGCACTCGATATTACAAGTAAACGTATCAAGTACAGCGCTGCCTTTGCGCTGATACGCGATCAGAGTGTTAAATTCACTCGTGGCGCTATGGCTTCAGCTTGCCTTGTCATCGCTGCCTGTGACAACAGCCAAACAAATAGCGCTAACAAGGTAGCCGATATAGATAGCCTCGCCGATGTCAAAGCCAATCTTGCGTTTACCTGCGTCCATGAAAAAATTCCTGAGCCTGACCCAGAGCCCGATCTTCTGTTCAAGTACGCCCGCTGGCTACAGAAAAACAACGTGCTCAAGCAGGATAAATTGGTGGATGTAGAAATCGAGCGACTGTATCGTATTGCGGCCGAGCATCGTCATTACAAGGCCAATATGAACCTGCAGTCGGGCGCCATGCGTGGCTTCTTCATACTCGGCGGGCGCGAGTACCTACGCTTGTCCCAGGAATTAATTTCTGGCGGGGTCGCTACTGGATACTTCTTCATCGGCAAGTTCTTGCAGCAAGGATCAGCTGGACTGGCACGTGATCCCGAAATGGCATTGCGCTATTTGCGCAAGTCCGCTGACGAAGGTAGTGCGCAAGGACAGGCCTATATTGCTAAAAAATTGGCTCCTATTAATATTGCACCATTAGTAGCCAACGCCATGTATCGTTGTGCTGCGGAGCAGGGTCATGGCGATGCCGCCACCTCATTAGGTGTAAAGCTATCCATTTATAAGCAATACGCCGAAGCGGTGAAAGCATTTCAGATGGGCGTCGCCGCAGGCGATGAAACCTCAGCAGGATTTCTAGAGAGTGGTTTCGCAGGTCCGCTTGAGACAAACAAGCTCAACTATCTAGGCCAGAAAGAGGACCAGGAGCGTGTCCGCCGCTATAACACTATCTGGCGCATTCTCGCGCGCTATTCCTACGCCCATCCGAAAGTCCCCGAAATCAACGAAATCGTCCCCCTCCCTCCGGCGGCCCTGCCTGAATGGGACGGCAAACTCCAGTGGCTGGAAGAACGCCTCGCCAACATCCCACCGGAGAAACCCAGCGAAGAGTTGATCAAACGGCTTGCCGACGAGAAGATGCTCGAACCCGCCACCGGCAGACCCATGCCCAAGGCTGCCGGATTCGACCAGTCGAATTTACCAGTCAAAGGTTGCGTCAGCGGACGGTTGTGCCTGCAGACCGGGTACTGGAAAACCTTGGAGCCGATAGGCTGGAGATTGACGGGATGACGAGCTGATCTCACGCTGAATGTCGCTGGCTTAAAAATCTGAGCGGGTCAGGGGCAACTATCTTTTCTTTGATATCGATTTGTTCGAGGTTTATCCGTGCGCGCCGGTTAATTAATAGATGGCCGCTCGTAATACTTTGAAATGAGTTTTTGGTAATTTGTGTATTGCTCTGCAATCTGCCCGCTGCAATAGTGGCGGCCAGTTTGCCCTCTATTCGACTTGCGTGAATAGTTGAGCTCGCGCCAACCGGTATCAATCTTTAAACGTGGATGGCAAAGTTGCGCGTCTATCCATATCCAACAATAAACAAGGAGTGCCATATGCAACCTTTAGTTCGCTTGGGCGATAAACTGACTTCAGGCGGTGAAGTACTCACTGCGCAGAGTGGCATGATCTTTATGGGGCTGCCGGCGGCGTGCATGGGCGACCTCGTGCAATGCCCGTTGCCGGGTCATGGCCGCAACCAGATTGCCGAGGGCGACAGTGCGTTCATTGCCAATGGCAAACCGGTTGCGTTGCAGGGCCACGTCTGTCGCTGTGGGTGCGCATTGATCAGCTCGCTGTCGAACGCCGGGAAGGCTTGAGGTGCCGGTCGATCTCGAGGCGCTGCCGGGCCGATTGGCTATGCCTGCCGCACCGGCCATTGGCCGCTGGTGTCTTGTGGGGTTGCCAGGGGCGCTGATCTGCAGCGGCCTGCTGCTGTGGCTCTGGCCGCAGGATTCATGGCGAATGTCGCCCTGGTTCTGGGGCTGCTCGGTGGTTCTGCCGTTACTGGCCGCGTTGCTGTTGGGTGCTTTGGCCTTGTTGGCGCATGAGCGGCGCCGTGAATGGATCGAAAGCTGGAACCAGCAGCAGGGTCGGCAGTTGCAGGCACTGTTGGCCAAGGGGCAACGACGGGCTGCGCTGCTCGATACGGCCTATTGCACCGCAGTCGGAAGTTCTGATTTGGCACAGATGCCGACTGACTCCGGCAAGCCGCTCAAGTCGACTTACTTCCCGGCCACGGGGCAAACGGTCGCCGTCAATCGGCTGGAGCCTGCGGCGCTCGACTACAGCGAAAGCGAGTATTGCCAACGGTTGGCGGTCCACCTGCGCCACATCATCGAGACACTTCAGCCGAGCCTCGGCGCACCCCTCGGTGCTGCACCGGTGCACGTGCGGATAAGCCACGACGGCACGCTCGGTGACGACCAGGTCGCGGCGCTGTGGCATGAGGTGGCAGGGGCCGCAGGGTTCGGCGCCGCGACCTTCACCCAGCAGCCAGGCCTGCTCTGGCTTGATTCCTGGCTGGACGGCGAGCCGAACGCCGCGCGCCTGCTGTCGCTGGAGATCAATCTGTTCACCGCCCCGGTGGCCAACCAGGCGGAGTCGGTAACGGCCATCCTGCTCGCCCGGGCGGGCTGGGTCAGCGATCACGCACGGGTGCCCAAGGCATGGCTGCATCGCCCGGTGTCGGTGGACAGCCAAGGCCGTGGGGTGGGCGAGGCTCTGCGCTGGGCGAATCTCGAGGGCGCCACAGCTGCGTTTTTTACCCTGTCCTCGCAAGTCGGTCCGGTGTCCAGACGTGAGCTGGCGCTGGGGCTGAACGGCCTTGGGAATGCCATCGACCTGTCGCGCTGGCAAGACCTCGACGACTGTTTCGGCATGCCCGCAGCAGCGCTCGGCAACATCGCGTTGATCATCGCCACTGAGCGTGCCGGCCGGGACACCGAGCCGCAATTGCTGCTGGTACAGGACGGCGCATGCCAGGACGGCCATCTCCAGGACGGCTCTCTACAAGCGTGTGTCGTTCGACCCGCTTGAGATTTCAAGACAAGGATTCATCGTGCATAACAAACGAATCAGTAGCTGGATCATTGTGCTGTGCCTGTTGCTTGGCGGAGGCCTGTTGATCTGGGTGGACAATCCGCTGGTGCCTGCGCATGGCGAAACGGACAGTTTCAAATGGACGGCCGCCTTGTTGGCGCTCGGGCTTGCGACCCACCTTCTCGGAGGACTCGGCAGCTGGATCGGCCGGACTCTCGGCGCACACGCGTTCTACTCGACCTGGCGAGACAAGGTGGGCAGTCGTGGCCGTTGCGAAGCCCTGCCAGTCGAGCCTGCCCTGGGTGATTCAGACCGCATGGCGACCTACTTGCGCGACCAGTTCGGTCTGCTCTGGCGCCGCAAAGCGCGTTTGCTGCTGGTAGTGGGGGTGCCTGAGCACGTCGAGGCGGTCGCTCCCACACTGTGCTCGCGGCGCTGGCTGGATGCCAACGGCTGCCTGCTGATCTGGGGCGGCAGCCAGGCTCAGATGCTGGATTCGGAGGTCATCGTGACGCTGCAGAAGTTGCGCCCACACCGCCCCGTCGACGCCATCGTCTGGGCCCTGGCCACCGCCCAGCGCGACGACTACGCGCACATGGCCAGCGGCGCCCGTCACCTGCGCCAGCTCACCCACACCCTGCGCTGGCAGCCGCCGCTCTACCTCTGGCAGGTGTGCGCCAGCCATTGGCCGCAAACCGGCCGGCCGGGCCTGCCCGCCGGTTGCCTGTGGTCGCGCAGGGCTTCGCTGGACGCCATCGAGAAGAGCCTGCGCAGCCTCATCACGCCCCTGCGCGAGCAGGGCGTGCAGCAGATGCACAAGGCTGCGCGGCATGACTTCTTCCTGCGGCTGTCGGTCGGCCTGGCGCAGTCGGGCATCGCCGACTGGCGTCAGGCGCTGAGCCCGCTGCTCAACGGTTTTGCTCGCGGCACGCCGTTGCGCGGGCTGTTTTTCAGTCTGCCGCTTGAGGCGGTCCCGACCCCGGGCCTGCCGCATTTGCTGCAGACCGACGACGCCTGGCTCGGCATCCTGCGCGACCGCAGGGTGCGCGGGCGGGCGCTCGGCTGGCACCCGGCGCGGGTCGCCTACCTGGGTGCGATGGCCGGCATGGGCGTGGCATTGCTGGGCATGCTGCTGGCGTATGCCGGCCACCGCGCGCAGCTGGCCGAGATTCCGCTGGCGGCGCTGCAGCCGGGGGGCGAGCCGCCGGCGCAGGTGTTTGCCCTGCATGAGCTGGCGCGCGAACTCGACCGCCTGGAGTACCAGCGCGAGCACGGCGCGCCGTGGCAGCTGGGCCTGGCCACGGACTGGGGCTTGAACGCCAACGCCGCCTTGGGCGAGCGTCTGTGGCCGCTGTATGCCGAGGGCAACAACCGATTGATCCGCGACGTCGCTCGCCAGCGTCTCGAGGCCCGGCTGCGCGCGCTGGTCGCCTTGCCGGCCAGCAGCCCGCAGCGCGCCGAGGCGGCGCAGCAGGCCTACGACCCGCTCAAGGCGTACCTGATGATGGCCCAGCCGGACAAGGTCGACGCGGGCTTTCTTGCCGCCACGCTGGCGGCGGTGGACGCGCAGCGTGCCGACGTGCCCAGCGGGCTGTGGCAGACCCTGGCGCCGCGCCTCTGGCAGTTCTACGCCGAGCAACTGGCCGCGCACCCGCAGTGGGCCATCGCGCCTGACCGCCAGCTGATCGCCCAGGCGCGCCAGGTCATGCTCGGTCAGCTCGGCCAGCGCAACGGCGAAGCGGCGCTGTACCACGAAGTGCTGGAGCAGGCGCGCCGGCATTACCCGGACCTGACCCTGGCGCAGATGGTTGCCGACACCGACGTCGCCGCCCTGTTCGGCAGCGACCGCCAGGTGCCTGGGGTGTTCACCCGCCAGGCCTGGGAAGGCCAGGTGCGCAAGGCCATCGAGCGCATCGCCGAGGGGCGTCGCGAACAGATCGACTGGGTGCTCAGCGACCAGCCGGGCAGCGTCGCCGGAGCGCTCTCGCCGCAGGCGCTGAAGGCGCAGCTGACCGAGCGCTACTTCGCCGATTTCAGCGGCGCTTGGCTGGGTTTTCTCAACAGTCTGCGCTGGCGCAAGGCTGCCGATCTGCCCCAGGTGATCGACCAGCTGAGCTTAATGAGCGACGTGCGCCAGTCGCCGCTGATCGCGCTGGTCAACACCCTGGCCTACCAGGGCCAGACCGGCGCGCAAGGCCAGGCCCTGGCCGACTCGCTGATCCAGTCGGCGCAGCGTCTGGTCGACGTGCGCCAGGCGCCGGCGATCGATCAGCACGGCGTCGGCCTGCGCGGGCCGCTGGACGCGACCTTCGGCCCGCTGCTGCAACTGCTCGACAAGGGCGCCGAGGCCAACAGCCTGCAAGACTTTCTCACCCGGGTCACCCGCGTGCGCCTGAAGTTGCAGCAGATCAGCAACGCCGCGGACCCGCAGGCCATGACCCAGGCGCTGGCGCAAAGCGTGTTCCAGGGCCGCAGCGTCGACCTCAGCGACACCCGCGACTACGGCAGCCTGCTGGCCGCCGGCCTCGGCGCGCAGTGGAGCGGGTTTGGCCAGAGCCTGTTCGTCGAGCCGCTGAGCCAGGCCTGGCAGAGCGTGCTGCAGCCCTCGGCGGCCAGCCTCAACCGCCAGTGGCAGCGCAACATCGTCGCTCACTGGGAGGGCGCCTTCGGCGGCCGTTACCCGTTTGCCGCCACCTTGAGCGATGCCTCGCTGCCGATGCTCGGCCAGATGATCCGCCGCGGCAGCGGCCACATCGACCAGTTTCTTGCCAGCCAGCTGGGCGGCGTGCTGCACCGCGAAGGCAAGCACTGGGTCGCCGACCGCGGCAACAGCCAGGGGCTGCGCTTCAACCCGCAGTTTCTCAAGGCGCTGGACCAGCTCAGCGAGCTGGCCGAGGTGCTCTACACCGACGGCAACCTGGGCCTGCATTTCGACCTGCGGGCCAAGCCGGTGCGCGACGTGGTGCAGACCACCTTGAGGCTCGACGGCCAGACCCTGGAGTACTTCAACCAGATGGAAAGCTGGCAGCGCTTCGCCTGGCCGGGCCGCAACGACTACCCCGGCGTGCAGCTGAGCTGGACCAGCCTGACCCGCGATTCGCAGGTGTTCGGGGAGTACGAGGGCAGCTGGGGGCTGATCCGCTGGCTGGAACTGGCCAAGGTCACGCCGCTGGACGACAGCGACACGCGTTTTCGGCTGGTGTTGAAGGCGCCCGATGGCCTGCCGCTGACCTGGCACCTGCGCACCGATCTGGGCCACGGGCCCTTGGCGCTGCTCAAGCTGCGTGGCTTCAAACTGCCGGAGCAGATTTTTCAGACCTCGGCGGTGAGTGGTGAGTACCTGTCGATGGAGGAGTCGTGATGAAAGATGAAAACCTGACCTTGCGCTATTTCGATGCCGAGATGCGTTATCTGCGCGAGGCCGGCCAGGAGTTCGCCGAAGCCTTCCCCGACCGCGCCGCCTATTTGCACATGGACCAACCGGGTGCGCGCGACCCTTATGTGGAGCGCCTGTTCGAGGGCTTCGCGTTCTTGATGGGGCGCCTGCGCGAGAAGCTCGACGATGATCTGCCGGAATTGACCGAAGGTCTGGTCAGCCTGTTGTGGCCGCACTACCTGCGGGCGATTCCGTCGCTGTCGGTGGTCGAGTTGCGGCCCGATCTGCAGCGCATGAAGCAGTGCGAGCCGATCAGCAAGGGCTTCGCCGTGCTCTCGCAGCCGATCGGCCCGGCGCAGACCCGCTGCCAGTACACCACCACCCGCGACACGCTGTTGCGGCCGCTGCAGCTGGACAGCCTGCAGGTGGCGCGCGAGCCCGATGGCCGCTCGCTGCTGCGCCTGGGTTTTACCTGCGGTGCGCGGGCCGACTGGCAGCAGGTGCCGCTGGCGGACCTGTCGTTCTACCTGCACGCCGATGCGCCGATCGCCAGCGCCTTGCACCGCGCCTTGACCCTGCAGACCCAGGCGATTCATCTGCGCCTGCCCGGCGAACCCCGGCGCCGGGCCACCGAGGCATCGTTCGTGGCCAGCGGCTTTGCCGAGCACGAGCGCCTGTGGCCGCTGGCCAAGGGCGCGTTCAGCGGCTATCAGCTGCTGCTCGAGTACTTCACCTTTCGCCCGAAATTCATGTTCGTGACCCTGCGCGGCCTCGAGCACCTCGACCTCGGTGGGCAACCGAGCGGCTTCGAGCTGGAAGTGGTGCTCAACGAGTCGTGGCCCGACGAGTTGCCGCTGGAGGCGGCGAACCTGCGCCTGCATGCGGTGCCGGTGATCAACCTGTTCGCCCTGGAGGCCGACCCCTTGACCCTGGGGCCGCAGCAGAGCGAATACCTGCTGCGGCCGATGCGCCTGCAGGACGGCCATACCGAGATCTTTTCAGTGGATGGGGTCAGTTCGGCACTCGACGGTGGGCTTCAGCCATACGTGCCCTTCAGCAGTTTCCGGCACAAGGGTGGCATGCTCCGCGAGGCGGCGCCCGAACGCTATTTCCACACCCGGCTCAAGCGCAACGTGGCGGGTTTGCACGACACCTGGCTGGTGCTTGGCGGCGATGGTTTCGACCGCGACAGCCTGGGTGTGAACCACAGCCTGTCCCTGCACCTGACCGGGACCAACGGCCTGCTGCCGCGCAAGGCCTTGGGCAGCACCCTGCTCGACACGGCGGTCAAGCCTGGCCAGAGCGGGCTGCGCGTGCGCAACCTGTGCGCGCCGACGTTGCCGTGCTACCCGCCCAGCCGCGACCGCTTTCACTGGCGCGTGCTCAGCCACCTGGGCTCCACCTACCTGTCGATGATGGACAACGCCGAGGTCTTGCGCGGCACCCTGGCGCTGTATGACTGGAGCGGTTGCGAGGCCAATCGCCGCCAGCTCGCGGCGATTCTCCAGGTGCGCCACGCGCTGATCCAGCGCTTGGAGAAGAACTTCGTCAAGCGCGGCGTGGACATTCAGGTGACCCTCGACAGCAACGGCTTTCTCGGCGAAGGCGACATCTGCCTGTTTGGTGAAATGCTCAGCCGCTTCTTTGCCATCTATGCCGATGTGCACCTGTTCAACCAGCTCACGCTGATCCTGCAACCCTCTGGAAAATGCCTTCGATGGACAGAAAATCACAGTCAGCACATTCCCGGCTGAATGCCAGTGGCGTGCTCGAGCAGCTGGGGCCTGGCATCAGCGAAGCCAACCTGTACCGGTTCTGCCAACTGCTCGAACGCGCCGTGCCCGGCAGTGCACCGCTGGGCAGCAGTGCATCGCCGGCCGACGATCCGGTGCGTTTCAAGCCGCATCGCGGCCTGGCCTTCGCGGCCAGCGAGCTGCACTCGCTGGAATACCCGCCAGGCCATCCCGCGCGGCCGGCCACCGTGCGCACCTGGCTGCTGGGCCTGTATGGCGTCGACTCGCCGCTGCCTTCGGACTACGTCGAGGACATCGCCCAGGGCGTCGAGGGCCATGAGGCACTCGAGGCGTTTCTGGACATCTTCAACCACCGGATCTTCACCCAGTTCTATCGCATCTGGCGCAAGTACTCGTACCCGGCGTCGTTCGAGGCAGGGGGGCGCGATGCGACCTCGCGCTGCCTGCTGGGGCTGGTCGGCCTGGGCATTCCCGGCACGGCCAGCCACATCGCCACGCCGGTCTCGCGCTTTCTCGCGCTGCTGGGGGTGATGCGCCTGCCCACGCGCAATGCCGAAGGCGTCGGCGCGCTGGTCGACCTGCTGGCGCCCGGCACTGGCGTGGCGGTGCAGGCCCATCAGCCGCTGCCGATGCGCCTGGTGCCGGCGCCGAGCTTGTCGCGTGCGCACCCGGTGATCCTTGGCGACGGCATTCCCATCGGCGGCGAGGGCGTGGACGTCAACAGCCAGATCCTCGTCCAATTGTTCACCGACGACCGCGCGCAGGCCCGCGGCTGGCTGCCGGGCCAGCCCCTGCACAGCGACTTGCTGGTGCTGCTGCGGGTCTATCTGGGCTGGCGTTGCAGCGCACGCCTGCAGTTGCACCTGCCGCTGCGCTGCCTGCCGCTGCCGATCATCGGCGCGCCTGGCCTGCTGCTCGGCATGACTGCCGTCCTCGGCCTGAGCGACCACGCCGCGCGCCACCCCGAGCACGCGTCCATCCGTATCGAATTGGGCAGCTACCACGGCCTGGCTGCGCCTCTGTCCCTCATCAAGGAAGTCGAACATGTTCATTACTAGACTCGGCCGCGGGCTGGTCCCGCTGGCCTGCGCCTGCGCGCTTGGCGGCTGCGGCCTGACCCACAATGTCGCCGATGGCACGCATCGCGTCACCCAGGCGATATTCAATAAACCGCTGACCACCCTGCAGCTGGATTTCGCCGCGCCCCCTGTGCTCAACAGCGACCCTGGCAACCGGCTGGCGCTGGCCACCCAGGTGCGGGTCTATCAATTGCCCAGTGCCGGCACACTGAGCCGGGCCGACCTGCGCCGGCTGTTGAGCAACGACAGCCAAGGGCTGCAGGGCGCCTGGCTGGCCGTGCATCAAGTGCTGGTCCGGCCGGGGCAGGGCGCCCAGTTGCGCGTGCCCTTGGCGCAGGGCACTCAGGCCGTGGCGGTGGTCGGGCTGTTTCGGCTGCCGGACCTGGCTGGCGATGACTGGCATGTGCTGCTGCGGCGTGACCAGCTCGAAGCCGATCAGGCGCGGGTGATCGAATTGCATGAGCAGGCGCTGAGCTCGCCCGGCAATGCTGGGGAGGCATCGTGAGCGAACGCAACCCTTCGCTGTACGAGATGCTCCTGCAGAACTTTCGCGGCGGCGTGCCGCTGGCGCAGGTGGCCGAGGACGACCAGGTGGTGCTGTCGATCCTCGACAACCTGCAGCGCCTGCTCAATGCCCGCGCCGGGTCGCTGGCGCACCTGCCGGATTACGGCTTGCCCGACCTCAGCGAGATCCTCCACGGCTTGCCGGCCACCGCCCACCAGCTGATGCTGGCGCTGCGCGCGACCCTGCTCGCATACGAGCCGCGCATCGCCGGGGTCGACGTGCAGACGCTCGCGTCGGGCCAGCCGGGTTACCTGGAGTACGCGCTGCAGGTGCAGCTCAAGGGCGGCGAACAGGTGACCTTCGCCACCCTGGTGCAGCCGGAAGGGAGTATGCTGCTGCGCCACCTGCGCCGCCAGTTCGGGGCCGAGCCCTAGGGCGCCTGGCCCTCGTCGCTATGGGCAATGCGCAGGTACGGGTGTTGATGACGCCCTCAGGCTGGCCGCGCGTGACCAGCCACGGCTCGCGTGTCAGCGGCGCGATGGCGCTGGCGCCGGCGGTGAGGGCGGGCAGGGCAGTGAACGCATGCTCATGACAGATTCCCGGTGCACATTCAGAAAGTCAACGTGGCTTTGCCGATCACCTGGCGCGGTTCGCCGATGACGATCGCCGGCGAGCCGAGGCCGCTGCTGGAGACGTAGTAGGTTTCGTCGAAGAGGTTCTTGACGTTCAGTTGCAGGGTCAGGTCCTTGTGTTCGAGCTTCATCTTGTAGGCGACGAAGGCGTCGGCGACCTTGGCCGAGGGCAGCCAGTACTCGGTGCCGGTGCCGTCGTTGGCGCCCCACTTGCTCATGTAGCGGCCGCCGAAGCCGGCGCGCAGGTCGCCGATGCCGACGTGGCCGAAGTCGCGGGTCAGGTACAGCGCGGCGGTGTTCTTCGACACGCCGTCCAGCGGGGTGCCTTGCAGGATCGGGTCCTTGGTCCACTCGGTGTCGGTCAGCGCGTAGCTGCCGGTCAGGCTCCAGTACTCATTGAGGTCGCCGCTGACGTCCAGTTCGATGCCGCGCGAGCGTGCCTCGCCCCCCAGCCGGGTGCAGGTCTCGGTGCCGCAGGTAGCGCTGGTCTGCACGTTCTTCTTGGTGATGGTGTAGGCAGCGAGGCTGGCGGTCAGGTAGTCGTTCTGGAACTTGCTGCCGATCTCGTAGGCCCTGCCTTCCTCAGGCTCCAGGTCGCCAATCACGCTGGCGATCGAGGTGTTGGGGCGGAACGACTCGGTGTAGCTGCCGTACACCGACCAGTCCGGCTGGATCAGGTACACCAGGCCCAGGCGAGGCACCGCCTTGCTGCGGTCGACGTCGGCGCCGACCACGAAGGGGCGGCCCTTGCCGGTCAGCTCGGTGAAGGATTCATAGCGCAGGCCGGCCTGCAGAATCCACTTGTCGGAGAGGTGCAGCGAGTCCTGCACGAACAGCGCGTGGGTGTGCAGCTTGTCGGTCTGGTCGCTGTTGGCGGCGCTGACCTTGCTCGGCTGCGGCACCTGGCCGTAGACCGGGTCGTTGTAGTTGAAGCCGGTGTCGTTGCTGCTGCGAAACAGGTCGCCGAGGGTGCGGTCGTTCTTCATGTAGTCCACGCCCACCAGGATCTCGTTGCGCAGGCCGAAGAACTGCACGTCGCCCAGCGCGTTGACCGTGGCCGTGTGGGCCTTCTGCAGGGCGTCGCGAGTGGCATCGCCGCGGCGCGTGACCTGCCCGGTGGTGAAGTTGGCCGAGATGTAGCGCGACTGGTGATCGTTGTAGTAGTTCTCGCTGTAGCCGTAGCCGGCACGTAGCGTCCATTGTTCGTTGAGGTGGCGTTCGGCGTTGAGGTTGAACGAGTCGGAACGGCCGTCGGTGATGTTGAAGTGTTCGTCCAGGCGGCGGCTGCGGGGGATGTCGAGGACCTTGCCGGTGGTGGTGTTGATCTGCGTGCCGCGGTCGAACGGTACCGAGTATTCCATGTGCTCGTAGGCGGCGGTGACGGTGGTGTCGTCGCCGAACCACGACAGCGACGGCGCGATCACCTCCTGGTCGGTGCTGCCGAAGTTGCGCCAGTAGTCGTACTGCTGCTTGTCGTAGATCAGCCGATAGGCCAGGTTGCTGTCGCCGATCGGCCCGGTGGTGTCGAGCTGGCCACCGCCGCCGCCGAAGCTGGAGCCCCAGCCGGAGATCGAAGTGGCCTGGGTCATCTGCGGCTTCTTGGTCACCACGTTGATCACCCCGCCCGGGTCCTGCACCCCGTAGAGCATCGAGGCGGGCCCCTTGAGCACTTCGACGCGGTCGGTGGTGGGAGTGAAGTTGCGCGCCTGCACCGACTGCATGCCGTCGCGCATGATCGAGTTGTCGCGGTTGGTGCCGAAGCCGCGCTTGATGATGGCGTCCTGGGTGCCGCCCAGGGTGTTGCCCTGCTTGACCCCGCTGACTGCGTTGATGGCCTCGTCGAGGCTCTGCGGGCTGCGGTCCTCGATCACCCGGTGGGTGACCACGTTGACCGACGCCGGCACTTCGAGCAGCGGCTGCTCGGTGCGCGTGGCCACGCTGGCGGCCACTGCCTGGTAGCTGGTCTGGCTCTTTTCGGTGGTGCTCGGGGCGATGCTGCTGCTGTCGATGTTGACCGCGTCCAGCTGCAGACCGTCGTCGGCCCAGGAGGCTGGCGCCAGGCTCAGCAGCAGCACACTGCTGGCACAGGCGCCGAGGGTGCGAAGGGGGAATGAAGAGGGGAGGAGTGCCATGCTCGTGTTCTGCCGGTAGATAAATGGATGCAAACAAGATTGCTTTTCATTCACTACACGGATGCCGGGGTGGAACACCTCACTTGCTGGATGAAAATAATTTTCATTTGTGAGATTTGGAGATCAAACCGGCCTGCGCCTCTCGGGGCTTTGCCCCTCCCACCGGTCAGTCATGCACCCACGCACCTTGTTGCGGGCTCAGAACTCTACGCTGCTGGACAACACCACCTGCCTGGGGTCGCCCACCGAGACGAAATACTGGCTGACGCTGGAGGGGTAGTAATGCCGGTCGAACAGGTTGTTGACGTTGAGCTGCAGGCGCACCTTGTGCTTGCCCAGGTGGGTGTCGTAGCGGGCGAAGGCGTCGCTGACGGTGTAGGCCGGCAGGCTGAAGCTGTTGGCTGGGTCGCCGGCGCGTTCGCCGACGTAGCGTGGGCCGCCGCCGAGGTGCAGGCGGTCGCCGCCCAGCAGCGGGCCGAGGTCGTGGCTCAGGGTCAGCGAGGCACTCTGGCGCGGCACATTCTGCAGCGCCTTGCCCTGCAGCTCGGGGTCCTGGCTGACCCAGGCGTCGGTGTAGGCATAGGCGGCCATCAGCTCCCAGCGCTCGGCGATGGCGCCGCTGGCTTCCAGCTCGATGCCACGCGAGCGCACCGCGCCAGCATTGCGGCTGACTGGCAGGCCGTCCACCAGTTCGCTGACCAGCACATTGCGCTTGCGGATGTCGTACAGCGCCAGGCTCGCCGACAGGCCGTCGGCCTGCTCGTACTTGAGCCCGGTCTCCCAGGCTTTGGCCCGCTCGGGCAGGATGCTCGAGTCGATGATCTGCGCCGAGGCGGCATTGAGCGGGGCGATGCTCGAGTTGGGCTTGAAGGATTCGCTGTAGCTGGCGTACCACGACCATTCGGGGGCCAGGCGATAGACCAGGCCGGCGCTCGGCACCCAGGCCTGGCCGTCGATGTCGGTGTTGGCGTGAAACGGCCGGCCGCGCCCGGCGTACTGGTCGTAGCTGATCAAGCGTGCGCCGAGGGTGGCGATCCATTGTTCATTCAGGTGAATCGAATCGCGCAGGTACAGTGCGCTGCTGCGCAGGCGATCGAGCTGGTCGCTGGCGCTGGCCGAGACCTGGGTTGGCGCCACCTCCTGGCCGTACACCGGGTCCGTATAGCTGAACGTGTCAAGGCTGGTCTGACGCAGCAGGTCGCCGCGAAAGTACAGGCGGTGCTCTTCACTCACGCCCACCAGCAGCTCGTGCTGCAAGCCTAGCCACTGGGCGCTGCCGGCCAACTCCAGCTCGCCCTGCTGGTCGCGGCTGACCGAACCGAGGGTGCCGTCCATGCTGCGGGTGAGGGTGCCGGCGCTGGGGTTCACGGCGGTGATGCGCACCTGGTAGGCGTCGTAGGTCTCCTCGTTGTAGCTGTAGGCGGCGCGCAGTTCCCAGTCGTCGGTCCACTGATGCCGGTAGCTCAGCCGGGCCAGCTGCGAGCGCCCGGTCATGTCGTTGAAAGGCTCGTCGAGGCGGCGGTCGTAGGGGATATTCAAGACATGGCCCGTGCCTGGGTCGATGGCGGTGCCGCGGTCGAACGGGGTGACGAACTCGCGATGCTCGTAGCTCAGCTGTACCTCGTCGCGCTCGCCATACCAGGCCAGGGACGGTGCCACCAGGGTTTCGCGGTGCACGCCGTAGTTGCGCCAGTAGTCCTCGTCCTGATAGTCGACGATCAGCCGATAGGCCAGGCCGCCGCTGCCCAGCGGCCCGGTGCTGTCGAGCATCGTGTCGCTGCCATCGCGGCCGTGGGCGAAGCTCGACAGGCGCGTCTGCAGCTCGTTGCGTGCGGTCAGCTGCGGGGTCTTGCTGACCACGTTGATCACCCCGCCGGGGTCCTGGATGCCGTACAACAAAGCGCTGGGGCCCTTGAGCACTTCGATGCTGTCGGTGGTGGCGTTGAAGTTGCGGCCCTGCACCATGGGCATGCCGTCGCGCAGGATCGAGCCGTCGCGGTTGTCGCCGAAGCCGCGCTTGATCAGCGTGTCCTGGGTGCTGCCCAGGGTATTGCCCTGGGTCACGCCGCTGATATTGCGCAGGGCGTCGTCGAGGTTGCGTGGCTGCTGATCCTGCAGCACTGCAGCCGGCACCCGGCTGATCGCCTGGGCCTGCTCCAGCCAGGGCGCGCGGCTGTGGCTGACGGCCGTGCTGGCAGGGGGCTGATAGCCCTGCGATCGATTGGCCTCGATGGTCAGCGGTTGCAGTTGCAGGGCGTCGGAGCCGGCGAGGGTGGAGCCAAGTGCAAGCGCGGGTTGCAGGGCCAGGGTGTGTTCGTCCAGGCGTCGATAACTCAACGAGGTGCCGACCAGCAAACGTTGCAGCGCCTGCTCCACGCTGAATTCGCCGACCAGCGCTGGCGCGCGCAGTCGGTAGGGCGCGTCGTCGGCATACACGAAGTTCTGCCCGCTGACTCGGCTCAGCGCGGCGAGGGCATCGGGCAGGGGTTGCGCGGCGAGATCCAGGCGGTAGGCGTCGGCGGCCGCCTGGGCCGGGCCGACGACGGCAAGAGTGCTGCTCAAGGCGGCTGCCAGCAAGGAGAGTCGCAACCGGCAGCGCATCGTCGACGGGCTCAGGAAAAAATAAGGATGCGAATATATCTCATTATCAATCTGCTTGCATCAGCGCGTCGATCAACTGCCGGTCCGCTGCGCTGGCCGGGTTGTAGACGATCAGGCTGAGGTCCGGACGGCCGTCCACGGCAAATGCCGAATACTCCAGGGTGATGCAGCCGACCTTGGGGTGGTGCAGGCGCTTGACCCCGTCGCCGTGGGCCTGCACCTGGTTCTCCTGCCACAGTTCGGCGAACTCCGGGCTGCTGCGGCTGAGCTCGTCGACCAGCTGCGCGACCTCGGCGTCGGCCCCGGCGCGAGCGACGTCGACGCGGAACGAGGCCACCACGAAGCGCGCCACCGCGTGCCAGTCGGCCTGCGCCGCGCGCACCCGCTCGTGGCTGAACATCAACCGCAGGATGTTGCGCTGGCGCGGAGCCAGCGTGGCGTAGTCGGTGAGCACCGCGGCGGCGGCGCGGTTCCACGCCACCACGTCCCAGGTCGCCGTGCGCACGATGGCCGGGCTGTGGCTGAGCACGTCGAGCAGGCGCTGCAGGCGCGGGGTGATCGGGTCGCTGGCGCTGTAGTGCGGTGGCGGCGGCCGGCCCAGGCCGAGCAGAAACAGATGCTCGCGCTCCACCCCGGTGAGGGTCAGGGCCTGGGCGATACGCTCCAGCACTTCGGCCGAGGGTGCGCCGCCGCGGCCTTGTTCGAGCCAGGTGTACCAGGTGGCGCTGATATTGGCGCGTTGAGCGACCTCTTCACGGCGCAGCCCCGGGGTGCGCCGGCGGCCCCCGGCGAAGCCGAAGGTGGCCGGGTCGAGCTTGGTACGGCGGTTCTTCAGGTAGGCACCCAGGGTGTCGGCGTTGGCCATGGACAGGATCCTGTTAGCGGTTATACCGGGATAAGCTCACTACTTTACCTGCATAAAGGCCAGATCGACACTGCTGTCTCGACCAATGTGAGGAACGGCAAATGAAGGTATTCGTGACGGGTGCAACCGGCTGGGTGGGATCGGCCCTGGTCGCCGAGCTGATCGGCGCCGGCTATCAGGTAACGGGCCTGAGCCGTACCGCCGAAAAGGCCGCAGTCTTGGCCAGGGCCGGGGCACGGGTGCTGCAGGGCACGCTGGACGATCATGACCTGTTGCGCGAGGCGGCGGGTGCCAGCGACGCGGTGATCCATACCGCTTTCAATCATGATTTTTCCAGATTCGCCGCCAACGCGGCGCAGGATCGCCGCGCCATCGAGGTGCTCGGCAGCGCGCTGCAGGGTTCCCAGCGCCCCTTGCTGGTGACCTCGGGGGTGGCCCTGGTGGCCCCCGGGCGGCTGGCGTTGGAAAGCGACCTGCCGCCGACCCACGCGGATTTTCCGCGGCGCTCGGAGGCGGCGGCCATCGCCCTCGCCGAAGGTGGCGTGCGCGCCGCCAGCGTGCGCCTGGCGCCGTCGGTGCATGGCCTGGGCGACCATGGTTTCATGGCCATCCTGGCCGGGCTGGCCCGTGAGAAAGGCGTTTCGGCCTACCTGGGCGAGGGCCGCAATCGCTGGCCCGGGGTGCATGTGCTGGATGCCGCGCGGCTGTATCGGCTGGCGCTGGAGAGCGGTGTCAGCGAGCGTGCCTATCACGCCATTGCCGACGAGGGCGTGGCGTTCAAGGCGATTGCCGAGGTGATCGGCCGGCAGCTGGGCCTGCCGGTGGAGTCGCGAGGGCGCGAGCATTTTGGCTGGTTCGCCGATTTCGCCGGGGCCGATATGCCAGCGTCCAGCGCCCATACCCGCCAGGTGACCGGCTGGACCCCAAGCGGGCCCGGGTTTCTCGAGGATATCGACCAGGCCGGGTATTTTCCGTGAAGCCTGCACCACGGGAGGAGCCAAGCCCGCGAGTGGCCGCAGGCCGGCCCGGTCTTGAAGCTCAGCGAATCACCAGGGTGCCTCCCGGCAGCCGTTGCTGGGTAAAACCCAGCACGGCCTGAAAGGCCGCCAGCATCGCCTGTGGATCGTTGCTGGCGAAGTCGCCGCTGACCAGGCGCGTGCCCAGCTGCTGATCGAGCAGCAGGATGCGCCCTGGGTAATAGCGCTGCACCACCGCCAGCGCTTGGGCCAGTGATTGGCGCCGCAGGCTGACCCGGCCTTCACGCCAGCCGAACGCCTGCTGCGAATCGACGCCCTGCAGCTCGCCGGCGTGGCCTTGGCGGTAGTCCAAACGCTGAGCAGCCGTCAGCACCTGGGCTTCACCATCCGCCGCCGGCTTGACCGCCACGCGACCCTCTTCCACGGTGACCTGGGCCCCGGCGGGCTCGCGGCGTACTTCGAAACGGGTACCCAGCACGCTGATATCGCCGCCCTCGGCATGCACCACGAATGGCTGGCCGTTGTGTCGCACCTGGAAAAATGCCGCGCCGCGCAGCAGGCGGATGTCGCGGCCCTGGTCGCTCAGGCGCACGGCGATGGCGCTGTCGCTGTCCAGCAGCACCTGGCTGCCGTCAGCCAGGTCGACGGTCAGCAACTGCCCCGAGGCGCTGTGGTAGTCGGCGCGCAGGTTGTCGAGCCAGCGTTCGGGCTGGCCAAACAAGGCGAGGCCGCTGGCCAGCAGCACGCTGGCCGCCAGTGCGAGGGCCGGCCGATGCAGTCTGCGTCGGCGTCGCCCGCGTTGCAGGATGGCCTGCAGCGCGGCGTCCTGCTCGGCGGCCAGGCGCACGCCGGCCGTGCCGGTCAGCTGCCATAGCCGGCGGGCGTTGGCGTAGGCCGTGGCGTTGGCCGGGTCGCTGGCCAGCCAGTGGCGCAGCTCGCGCTGCTCGTCGGGCGGCAGGCGATGTTCGTTGAGGGTGCTGTTGTTGGGCTCCGCAGCCAGGCGGGTCACCCACAGCAGAGCAACGTCCTCACTGAGCGGCATGTTCATAGTCCGTCCCTGGCGCCAGGTGCATCGAGGCTGCTCTTGCAGGCTTGCAAGGCCCGCATCATATGCTTTTCCACGGCGCTGGCGGAAATTTCCAGGGCCCTGGCGATCTCGCTGTAGCTCTGGCCGTGGATGCGGTTGAGCAGGAACACCTGGCGGGTGCGCTCGGGCAAGGCGCGCAGGGCGGCCTCGACCTGTAGCAGTTGCAGCCCGGCCTGGTGGGCGTCTTCCAGAGGTGTTGCGGCCCCCACCAGCTCCTCGGGCAGTAACGCCGCTTCGGTGCGCTGGCGGCTGCGCTGGCTGCGCAGGTGGTCGATGGCCAGATTGCGGGCGCTGCGCATCATGTACTGGCCAAGGTCCTCGACCTGCACGTCCTTGCGCCGCCACAGGCGGATGAACAGCTCCTGGCAGAGGTCGGCCGCTGTCGCGCGGCAGGCCACCCAGCGACTCAACTGCTTGTGCACCTGGCCCTGATGCTGGACGAACGCCTGCAGCATGTCCTGCTTTGGGCTCGCAGGCTCGGCGCTGGCAGGCGGCGTCAGGGGCTCGGGGTGGCTGGGCGTGGGCATGGGGGATTGGGCTGGATGGGAATGCGGATCATAAGCGGTTGCAGGGGGCTTGGCTATTTGTCTATGCGCCAGGAGCTCGGAAGATCAAACCGGCCTGCCGGCCTCTCGGGGCCATGCCCCTCCCACTTCGTGGGGTGTTGCGCCTTCGACGTGGGAGGGGCATGGCCCCGATAGGCCGCAGGCCGGATTGATCTTCGATCAGATCCAAGGCCTGACCTGGAATGCAATCACGGCCACCACTGGCCGCCCGCGCGGCCTATCGCGGGCTTCGCGCGCTCCCACATTTGTTTCGGGCGCATGCATCCAGATGCATCACCTATGACCGCCTTGGTGCCTGGCGGTCTATTGTCGGACGGCAAAGGCGGTCGCGGTGATGCCACGGAATGCAACAGATGAACTGCGCCCCTGAGATTGGACATCAAATCCAACCTTAGGGGCTTCTTGCATGATCAAGTACACCCAGCAGTTCAAGCTGACCGCTATTCAGGCCTTCCTGGAGCGGGGCTACGGCTTCCGGCACATTGCCGGAAGGTTCCAGATAGATCCCTCGCTGCTTCGCCGCTGGGTGCAGGCCTACCGCATCCACGGAGCTGCCAGCCTGCAAAAGCGCTTCAAATATTACACTCCCCAGTTCAAGCTCACTGTTCTGGAGCGCATGTGGCGCGAGAAACTTTCCCTGCGCCAGACGGCGGCCGTTTTCAACCTCGGCAACTCCACCCAGATAGCGGCATGGCAGTCTCAGTATTACAGTGGCGCAACCAATGCCCTGGCGGCAGTCAAGAAAGGATCGCGCCCCGTCATGCCCAAACCACTCAAGCCCACGGCCAATTCCACTGAAACCAAAGCAGTCAACGATGAGGAGCTCTCCCATGCCGAGTTGCTGGACAAGCTTCGATGGGTTCAGGCGGAGAACGCCGTCCTAAAAAAGCTCAAAGCCTTAAGAGAGGAGAAGGCGAGGCTCAAGAAAGTCGAGAAGAGAAAGCCCGGATAGTTTCAGCCCTGCGTCAGGAGATCCCGCTGGATCGTCTGCTCAAGATAACGGGACTGCCTCGCAGCACCTACTACCACCAGCTCAAGCTGCTTGCGGCCGGGGACAAGTATGCGCCGCAGAAAGCCCGGATTCAGGCCATCCAGGCCAGGCACAAGGGTCGCCTGGGCTATCGTAGGATGGGCTTGGCCCTGCGTAGCGACGGCCAGGTCGTCAACGACAAGGTCGTGCGCAAGCTGATGGCGCAGTTGGGCCTCAAATGCACGGTACGCCAGAAAAAGTACAAGTCTTATCGCGGTCAGCCCGGACGTATTGCGGACAACAAGATTGAACGCAATTTCACCGCCGAGCGGCCGAATGAAAAATGGGTCACCGACGTCACTGAATTCAAAGTGGCGGGGGAAAAGCTGTACCTGTCCCCGGTGCTGGATTTGTACAACGGCGAAATCGTGGCCTACCAGGTCGACACCTCGCCGCACTACGAATTGGTTGGCAAGATGCTTGAACAGGCGCTGCTTGGATTGCCGCAAGGCGCCAAGCCCATGCTGCATTCGGACCAAGGCTGGCAGTACCAATACTATCGCTATCGAGATCGACTGGAAGAAATGGGGTTGGAGCAGAGCATGTCCCGCAAGGGAAACTGCCTGGACAACGCCAGAATGGAGAGCTTCTTCGGCACGTTGAAATCAGAAATGTTCTACCGTGAGCGCTTCAAGAGTACTGCCGACCTGCGTGCTGCAATCGATGAGTACATCCATTATTACAACCATGATCGAATGAAAATGACGCTTGGCGGACTGAGCCCTGTGGCTTACAGGGCTCAGTCTGCTATAGCCTAGCCGGAGACTGTCCAATCAAAGGGGCGCACCCCAAGATGTAGGAGCGCGCGAAGCCCGCGATCAGGCCGCGTGGGCGGCCGGTGGTGGCCATATTGGACATTTCGCCGGGCCCGCGGAAGATCACACCGGCCTGGCGGCCTCTCGGGGCCATGCCCCTCCCACTTCGTGGGGTGTTGCGCCTTCGACGTGGGAGGGGCATGGCCCCGAGAGGCCGCAGGCCGGTTTGATCTTCGATCAGATCCAGGGCCTGACCTGGAATGCAATCACGGCTACCACCGGCCGCCCGCGCAGCCTATCGCGGGCTTCGCGCGCTCCCACATTTGTTTCGGGCGCATGCATCCAGATGCATCACCTATGACCGCTTGGTGCCTGGCGGTCTATCGTCGGACGGCAAAGGCGGTCGCGGTGATGCCACTGAATGCAACAGATGTAGGAGCGCGCGAAGCCCGCGATCAGGCCGCGCGGGCGGCCGGTGGTGGCCGTATTGGACATTTCGCCAGGCGCTCGGAAGATCACACCGGCCTGGCGGCCTCTCGGGGCCATGCCCCTCCCACTTCGTGGGGTGTTGCGCCTTCGACGTGGGAGGGGCATGGCCCCGATAGGCCGCCAGGCCGGATTGATCTTCGATCAGATCCAAGGCCTGACCTGGAATGCAATCACGGCCACCACTGGCCGCCCGCGCGGCCTATCGCGGGCTTCGCGCGCTCCCACATTTGTTTCGGGCGCATGCATCCAGATGCATCACCTATGACCGCCTTGGTGCCTGGCGGTCTATTGTCGGACGGCAAAGGCGGTCGCGGTGATGCCACGGAATGCAACAGATGTAGGAGCGCGCGAAGCCCGCGATCAGGACGCGTGGGCGGCCGGTGGTGGCCATATTGGACATTTCGCCGGGCCCGCGGAAGATCAAACCGGCCTTGCGGCCTCTCGGGGCCATGCCCCTCCCAATTCGTGGGGTGTTGCGCCTTCGACGTGGGAGGGGCATGGCCCCGATAGGCCGCAGGCCGGTTTGATCTTCGATCAGATCCAGCTGGCATCCCACAGAGGGTAATCGCCAATGCGTCGCACCAGCCCCGCTTCGATCGGGTTGCGTAATACATAGCGGGCAACTGCCTTCATGTCCTCGTCCTTGCGGATCGCCCGGTCATGGAAGCCTGCCTGCCAGACGGCGCCTGTAGTACCCCTCGCCCTGTTGATAGCCGCAGCCGAACGACTCTTCGCCCGACCCACCGCTGTAGAGATATCACCCGCTTGCAGCTCCACCAGCCAATGCAGATGATCAGGCATCAGCAGCCAAGCGATGCTCCGGGCCTGCCCAGCCTCCTGCAGAATCCTGAGCTCGGCGACTACCAGTCTGCCGATTTGCCAGTTCGCAAAAAACGGCACACGCTCGAACGTCGATGTGGTGATCAGATAGCAGCGCCCGATTTCCGAGTGCCTGGCAATGCGCAGGCGATAGCTTCTGTAAGACATTCCATTGTCCTCCCGGTGAGTGGGCAACCATAGGCTGGAACAGCGAACGGCGTCATCGGGCTATTGCTACCTGGTGTGTACGGGCAAAGGCAAACCGGCCTGCCGGCCTCTCGGGGCCATGCCCCTCCCACTTCGTGCGGTGTTGCGCCTTCGACGTGGGAGGGGCATGGCCCCGAGAGGCCGCAGGCCGGTTTGATCTTCGATCAGATCCAGGGCCAGGCCTGGAACGGCCTCTCGGGGGCTTTGCCCCCTCCCACTTCGTGCGGTGTTGCGCCTTCGACGTGGGAGGGGCATGGCCCCGAGAGGCCGCAGGCCGGTTTGATCTTCGATCAGATCCAGGGCCAGGCCTGGAACGGCCTCTCGGGGGCTTTGCCCCCTCCCACGTCGTGGGGTGTTGCGCCTTCGACGTGGGAGGGGCATGGCCCCGAGAGGCCGCCAGGCCGGTTTGATCTTCGATCAGATCCAGGGCCAGACCAGTGGTGAGCATATTGAACCTCAAGGCAAATGATCCGCCGCGAAGTCCGCTTCCGATCTGGCCTGCAAGCGCCCGTCCCGGCAGGCCTTTTGAAACGCCTCGAAATCCCGTTCGTTCTGTTCGGCATAGCCCGTGGCGTAGCTGAACAACGCATCGGCCAGGGCATCGCTCTTGCCGATGTAGCCGCTGATACACGCTGCCATGCCGGAGGCCTTGGCGTGGGCGCGGGCCAGGGCGCGGCCACAGAGCCGGGCGTAGCCGGTGAAAGTCTCGGCGTCGAAGGTTTCCAGCTCGGCCGAAACCTTCATGTCGCGCAACTGCCGCACATAGAAGTCGCGTCCGGTGGGCCCGCGCGTCCAGCCGAGAAACAGGTCGCTGGCGGCCTGCATCAGGCGTTGGCCTTCGACCACCCGCTGGCCTTCATGGCGCCACGGGTTCTTCTGCTTCACGTAGCCGGCCAGCACCGAGCGCCGCGCTTCCTTGAACTGCAGGAACAACGGGTGCTGCTGCTCATCGGTAAGCAGCGCCACCAGGCAGCGGGTACCGACGCTGCCCACGCCCACCACCTTGAACGCCAGGTCCTGCACAGTGAAGCGGTCGAGCAGAGCACGTCGATCGCCCTGCAGCGTCGGCCGATAGTCGCGTTCGAACGCCGCATACAAGGGATGCCAGTTGTTCATGCGCAACCAGTCGTCATTGGCGTCCAGCAGTGAGCTCTTCTTGTGCAGGTGGAAGATCTGCGGCAGGTCGTCGCGAATCTGCAGCTGGCCGTGTTCGCCCAGCTCGGTGATTTTCGGCAGCAGGCGCGCATGGGTGCGCCGCTGGGCCTTGTCCATGGTGCGCTGGATGTGGGCCAGGGTGGCCTTGCTCTGGGTCTCGCCGATCAGGTCGTCGTAGGTGATGGCGTTGTACCAGGTGGCCAGCGCGCCGAGGTGGCTGCTCTCGGTCATCGACTGCTGGTAGGCGCCGACCACTTCACGGCATACCCGCTCCTGGGTGTCCGGGCTGTGGCGCAGGTGCCGCGCGGCGATCAGAAAGCTCGCCACCAGGCGCTTGAGGTCCCACTCCCAGGGGCCGGGGTGCGCCTCGTCGAAGTCATTGACGCTGAACAGCAGGTTGCGCTCGGGTGTGGCGAAGCCGCCGAAGTTCATCAGGTGGCAGTCGCCGCAGATCGGCGTGACCAGCCCCATGTTCGGCGTGCCGGCCAGGTCGTGGGCCTGCAACAGGGCGTTGCCACGGTAGAAGGTGAACGGCGACACCAGCATACGCCCGTAGCGCAACGGCACCAGGGCCTTGACCCGGCCCTTGCTGGACGCCTCGATCAGCGGCAGCGGGTCGCGGCGAATGTCGCCCAGCAGCGCCTGGCTGGCGCGCGGGCATTGGCGACGGGCATGTTTGCCACGCGCCATGAGGTCGGTGCTTGAGGTCATGGGAGCCCTTGAGTGGCCGCCGTTACTCCTTCACGTCCATGAACTCGCGCGCCCAGGAGGTGTAGGTTTCCGGCAGCGTGTAGGTGTGGGTCAGTTCGGTGGCGGTCAGGTTGCTGGTGCTGCGGGTCAGGCCGCGCTGCTCGCGCAGGCTGTCGTAGGTGGCCTTGATCGCGGCGAAATAGGCGCCGTGGCCGGCCACCACGATGCGCACGCCAAGCTTGGCCAGGCGCTCGTTGTCGTTGAGCTGCGGGTTGCCGTAGGTCACCAGCATCAGCGGGATGCTCAGGTTCTCGGCGATCTTTTCCAGGTGCTCGAAGTCTTTCACGCCGACCATGCAGATGCCGTCGGCACCGGCCTTCTGGTAGGCCTGGGTGCGGTGGATGACCTCTTCGGTGGACAGCACGCCGGCGTGGGTGCGGGCAATGATCGACAGTTCAGGGTCGACTCGGGCTTCCAATGCCGCACGGATCTTGCCGATGCCTTCGGCGACCGAGATCAGGTCGGTCGATTTGCGCCCGAATTGCGCCGGCAACAGGGTGTCTTCGATGGTCAGCGCGGCCACGCCGGCGTGCTCCAGTTCGACCACGGTGCGCATCACGTTCAAGGCGTTGCCGTAGCCATGGTCGGCGTCGGCGATGAACGGCAGCTGCGCGACGCGGCCGATGCGCCGTGCCTGTTCGGCGAATTCGGTCAGGGTGATCAGCGCGAAGTCCGGCGCGGCCAACACCTGCAGAGAGGCGACCGAGCCGCCGAGGATGCCCACTTCAAAGCCCAGGTCGGCGGCGATGCGTGCAGACATCGGGTCGAACACCGAGGCGGTGTGATAGCAGGAGGTGGAACCGAGCAGTTGACGGAATGCGCGGCGCAGTCCTTGGTGGGAAATTCTGGGCATGGATTGCTCCGAAAACAGGCGAACCTTGGCGAACGGTACGGTAAAGGGACGACGGCTCGCGTCAGGGCCAAAGGGCAGGGATGGGCAAAGTTATCATGGCCAAGCCCCTGCTGACACGATTTTGCATGCGCCGGCGATAGCCTGCGCGGTGCACCACCTCAGCTTCGGGCCAGCAAGGCCGTGCCATACAGGCCGATGGCAAAGACGACGTGCCCGGCGATGTTCAGGCCGCGGGCAAGGTTCGGGTTGGGCGCTTTCGAGCAGGCCACGCCAACGCCCATGCCCGGTTGCAGAATGTACCAACCGGCGCCAACGGTCACCAGGCCGACCACCAGTGCCGCGCCGAAGGTCGGCTGCGCCGCCCATTGCAAGCCCCAGATCAGCAGCAGGGCGGCGGCGAAGACGATGCCGGTGAGGTAGTGCCCGACCCAGCCAATGGCCAACTCGCCCGCCACGGGTGGCGATTGGGCGATGCCGTTGCGATGCACGAAATGCCCGCGCGGCAGGCCGGCAAACCAGCGCCCGACGAAATGCCAGGGCGGCAGGGGCAACTTGAACAGGCGGTGGAGGGCCAGGTTCCACAGGTCGAGCAGGGCGGTGGCGCCGATGCCCAGAAGCATGGCGTGGGGGAGGAAGGCGTGCATGGGGGGCCTTGTGTGTGGGGCTATGGTGCTACGGTAGCATATTGAACATTTCGTCAAACGCTCGAAAGATCAAACCGGCCTGGCGGCCTCTCGGGGGCTATGCCCCCTCCCACGTCATGCGCAAAAGCTCATGTGCGAGGGGTCATGGCCCCCGAGAGGCCGCCATACCGAAACCACATTTCATGCGCCATTCCCAGCGCAACTGTTGCACAATAGGCGTTGGTATTTTTTTCGGGATGTGTAATGTCTAACTCTACCGTCGTCACCCGCTTCGGGCTGGCCGCCGGGGTGGCGGTGCTGCTCGGGCTGAGCGGCTGCTCGTCGTCCAAGCCGGCGCTGTACGATCACGAGAACTTCGATGACGCTGGCACCTTCTCGCGCAACTATCCGGTCAGCGACAGCGCTTCCTGCGAGGCTGCGCGGCGCGCGCTGTTGAGCCAGGGGTACATCATCACCAGCACCGATCCCAAGCTGGTGGCCGGGCACAAGAGCTTCCAGCAGACCGGCGACACGCACATGGAGATCAGCTTCAACATCGTCTGCGCCAGCGACAACGCGACCAACCACAGCTCCACCGTATTCGCCAACGCCTTGCTCGATCGCTACGCGCTGAAGAAGACCAACCAGTCGGCCAGCCTGGGCGTTGGCGTGCTCGGTTCGGTGTCGATGCCGATCGGTTCGAGCGACGACTCGATGGTCAAGGTGGCCAGCGAAACCGTGGCGTCCGACACCTTCTACGACCGTTATTTCGCCCTGGTGGAGAACTTCCTGCCGCCCGAAGCCAAGAAGGCTGCGCATATTCCGGAGAAACCCGGCAACGAGTTGGGCGTGCCGGAACCGGCGCCGGCCAAGGCGGCCGCCAAACCCGCGCAGCCGGTGAGCGAAGCGCCGCCGGCCGCTGCCGCCCCTGCGGTGAAAACGCCGGAGCCGGCGGCCGTGGCCGACCCCACCGTGCAGTCCGAGCCTGTGACGCCGCCTGTCGAGAGCACACCGATCGAGGCTGCGCCGGTGAGCTTGCCCGTGGAGCCTGCGGCCAGTCCGGCGCCGGCTGCGCCTGCCACGCCGGAAAACAGCGTGCCGGCGACGACGCCGTGATCCTGGTCATGATTTGTTAATCGTTTTTGGTTATGCTCCGGTTGAACCCAAAGTCAGAAAATAGCGCCGGAGAGTCACCCATGGACGATTATCAAGAGGAATGGCTGGAAGCCCGGGCGTTCGAGCTCGACCCGCTCGAACCCGTGGACGATGCCACCGAGCTGTAACCCGCCTGCATCATCCCTGTTCAAGCCGCTGCGCCCGCCGACATTCGCCTGGCGTCTGTCCGGTCCAGCGCTTGAACGCGCGCTGAAACGCCTCGGCCGAGGCAAACCCCACCAGGTAGGCGATCTCGCCAAACGCCAGGGACGTGTCCCTGATGTAGGTGCTGGCCAGGTCGCGCCGGGTCTCGTTGAGGAGAGCACGGTATTGCGTGCCCTGTTCGGCCAGTTGCCGACGCAGGGTCCAGACCGGCAGCTTGAGGCGTGCGGCCACTTCTTCCAGGCTCGGCTCGCGACCGCCGCTGAGCAACGGCCCGATCAAACCGATGATCTGCTCACGCAACGTGCGCACCCGCGTGCGCTGCGCCAACTCCTGTTCGCACAGGCCCAGCAGCTGCTGCCAGGTGCCGGGGCAATGCTCGGGGTTGCGCAGGGCCAGGCTGGCCTGGTTCAGGCGCAGCTGGTTGGTGCCGGCGGCAAATTGCACGGCGTTGGTGCTCAGGCCGGCGTAGGCGCTGGCGTAGCTCGGCGCGGCGAATTCGATCTCCAGGCGCTCGGCGCGCACCGCCTGGCCGGCCAATTGGGTCAGGTGCTGCAGCCAGCCGCTGAGCACCGAGTCGACCACGAAGCGGTTGTAGTCGTTGTACGGGCTGATCGAATAAAAGCGCAGCCAGGCGCCGCCGGCGTCTTCGTGCAAGCTGGCCTGCCCGCGATAGTTGGCGGCGTACAGCGGCTCGAAGCGCATCAGTGCGCGCGCCGCTTCGCGCACGTTCGGCGCCTGGGCGGCAGTCACGCCCGCCAGGCCCAGGTGCGCCAGGCGACTGCACGCGCCCATGGCCAGGCCCAGCGCCGGATCGGCGGCCAGCTGCAGCGCGGCATGGCCCAGGCGCATGTAGCGGGCGATGCTCAGCCGCGCGCCGGGTTCGGCCAGGCGCCGCGGCTCCAGGCCGTATTGCAGCAACAGGGGTTGGGGGTCGTGGCCGGCGCCGCGCAAGGCGGCTGCCAGGCTGTGCACGAAGCCCACCGAGAGATCCCCCAGACGAATGCGCGGCGGCGCTTTCACAGCCATACGTTGATCAGCCGCGCGACCGCGGCGGGTTCGTCGACCTGGGAGCTGTTGGGCATGCCGGCAAAATTGTGGCCGCTGCCGACTTCGTCCCACAGGCGTCCGCCGAGGAACACGCCGACATGGCTGGCCCCCACGCCCGGCAGTGCCTGCGCGCCGCCGCTGACGGCAATCAGCTGGGCGCCCTCGCGGATTAGCTGGGCGTACAGCGTGGGATTGTCGGCGTCGCTGCCCAGCAGGATGCCGACACGCCCGGCCGGGGTCTGAATGACCTGCAGGACAGGCGGGGACGTGCCTTCGATGAACGCGCCCTGCACGACGCTGGCAGACGCCTGCCGCTGCGGCTGGCCCAGCGCCTGGCCATCGGCGCCGAACACCACGCTGACGTTATGCAGGGGACCACGGCTCGGTTGCAACCGGCCCTGTGCAATGACCGGCTCCGGCAGCACGATGGAGCCGGCGACGAGGGTCACGGCGAACTCGCGCGCCAGGCCGCCGAACAACTGCTGGTAGTTGTCCGCCATGCTCTGCGCCTTCATGCGCAGCCAGGTGTCCGCCAGCCGCTCGCTGCCCTCGGCCTGCAGCCAGGCGCTGGCAAATTGCACGGGGTTGCCGAGGGCGAGCCACGGCATGGCCTCGTCGCGCCGGCTGGCATCGTACAACTCCTGCTTCTCGCCCAGTGCCCACAACCAGGTGCCGATGTGTTCGGGCAGTACCACCACCGTGCGCGGCCCGAGCAGGCCTTGCTCGCGGGCGCGCTGCAGGTAGGCGGCGAGTTTCAGGTGCAGGCGATGGCGGCTGCGATAGTCGCTGGAAAACAACTGCGGCTGCACCCCGAGCAGGTTGCCGCGATCGCCGCGCACGCCGGCTTCCAGGCCCATTTCCACGCGCAGGTCGGACAGGTAATGCCCCGCCGGCCGCTCCCGTGCCCACAGGCCATAACCGCCCGCGGCGATCACGGCCGAGAGCAGGAGGGTGGTGGTGAGCAGTTTGCGCATGGTCAGGGCTTAATGGGGTTCGGGCCTGGGCAGTATCCCTGATTGCGGCTTGCGGCGTCGACTCCGCTGCGGGAGGGGGGGCCGAATCCGCAGCGTCGGCAACTGTACAGGTCGCCCACCCATACAGTTCGGTGGGCTTTGCCCAAGGCGTACCGGTACTTCCGGCGGCACTCTGCCTAGTCTGCCCAACCACAACTTCTAACCTCGCCCGTTACAGGAGTTTGAATGATCACTGACGAAATCGTCGTTGTCACAGGCGTGACATCCGGCATCGGCCTCGCTTGCGCCAGGCAATTGATCGAACAGGGTAACAAAGTTGTCGGGATCGGCCGTCGCCAGGAAAGACTGCACATCTTGGGTGACGAGTTGGGTGGCAACTTTCTGCCGCTAAGCTGTGACGTGCGAGACCTGCAGAAGTTGCAGGAAAAGTTGGCCAGCCTGCCTGCCGAGTTCGCCGGGGTGAGCAAGTTGATCAACAACGCCGGCCTGTTGCAGGGCCAGGGCAGCCTGCTCGAGGTCTCCGACGAGCAGGTGGCGACGATGCTCGACACCAACGTCCATGGCCTGCTCGCAGTGACCCGCGCCTTGCTGCCCCGGCTGATCGACAGCGGCCGCGGGCACATCGTCAACCTGAGCTCCATCGCTGCGCACTATCACTACGCCGGCGGCCACGTCTACGCCGCCTCCAAGGCCTTCGTCGAGCATTTCGGCCAGTGCCTGCGCACCGAGCTGGTGGGCAAGCGGGTGCGCCTGACCAACGTCGCGCCGGGCAAGACACGCTCCGAATTTACCCTGGTGCAGCACGCGGGCGATCAGGCCCGTGCCAACCAGGCGTACAGCAATATCACCCCGTTGGAACCTGAGGATGTCGCCGAAGCGGTGCTCTGGGCCCTGCGCCAACCCGTTCACGTCAATATCAACAGTATTGAGTTGATGCCCGCTGATCAGCAACTTTCGTATCGGTGATCCCATGAACCCATCGCTCGCCCATTATTATGTAAGAAACAAACTGACGTCCAAGTTGATCAGCAAGCGCGTGCTCTCGCCGATCTCCTCTTTTCTGCAGCCACCGGCGGACTTGATCAAGGCCCTGCGCATTGAAAACGAAGTACCCAAGTTGTCAGAGGTCTTCAGCCGCTTTCACAGCCTCGACGACGAACGCAGCGGGCTGCCGCGCTACATGCCGTTCTACCGGTTTATCCAGTCGAAGTTTCCCGGTTTCAAATGGCAGGTGCGTGCCAGCCAGGGCAAGCCGACGCTGATCCTCGACAAGCCCTTCATCAATCAGAGCCGGCCCTCACTGCTCAACCTGCTGCTCTGCGCAGTCAATGACAACACCGCCACCACTCCGGCGCTGAAGGTGCGCTACCCCGCCATGCAGTGCTTGCCGGACGCACTGGTGCTGGATCTGGAGCGGGCTTTCGACAGTCTGTCGTTCGCCCCTTCGGCGGCGCACTTCGTCGCGCGCTTCGCCGAAACCCTGGCCAAGGGCCTGGCCGGGGAGACCATCACGCTGGTCTCGCCGGTGTGCCCCGACTACGGCTATGAGAGCAAGAACGGCCGTCTGCGCTACACCTTCGAGCACCTGGGCGACGGCATTGGCCTGGTCGCCGGGCGCGTGGCCAAAACCTTGCCGCAGCTGCAGGCCGTGCTGCGCAAGCATGGCATCGACGCGCGCCTGGCAGTGGCCGCCGGGGATTTCGAAGGCTTCGACGCCAGCACCCTGAACCGCCTCAAGGAGACCCGCGAAGGGTTCGCGCACAAGTTGCAGATCAGCCAGGGCAAGCTGCTCGAAGCGCTTGGCGGCGAGGCCGAATCGATCATGATCGCTGGCGCTGCGGGTGGCGAAGCTGCCTGGCACGCGCTGACCGCCGACGCCCAGCAGCGCCTGGAGCGCCACGACAACGGCTGCATCGTCGACAACGACCTTGATTACCCGTCGATCTTCAACGCGCGCCTGCCGTTGTACCAGGCCTGGCACCAGCAGCGCAGCAACGAGGAACTGATGCAGATCCTCTACGCCCAGGGCGCCGAGTATGCCGCCATCGGCAAGGTGTTCGCCGCGCAGTGGGACAACCCGATCGTCATCGGCGCCGACCATAACCGCATGCAGCCGTTCTACTGGTTGTACAGCACCATCCCGGTCCTCTACCTGACCCGGGTGTACTGATGAGCCGTGCGCAGCAAGGCCTCTATCAGTGTCAGTACGGCGCCCAGGGCGACGTGCGCGGCAGCTACGCGCACCTGCCGTGGCAGAGCCTGTGGACCTGGCTGACCGGCAAGGCGCTGGCACCGGCAGAAGACGCGCAGCCTGCGCCGGCCCGTGGCGAGCGGTTTCTGCTGGCGCATCTGTTGTTCACCTGGTCGGCCATGGCCGCCTTGGTACTGCTCGGCCAGGCGGCCTTGTCCGGGGCTCTGGGGCAGGGCGCCGGGCTGTTGCTGGTGCCGCTCGGCTGGGTGCTGATGGTCAATCGCCTGCGCAGCCTGCAGGCGACCTTCCACTACCTGACCCACGGCGCCGTGCTCAAGGACAAGCAGCGCGCCCAGCGCTATGCCCGGTGGTTCCTGACCACGCCGCTGCTCTACCAGGACTGGCACACCTACAACCAGAGCCATGTCCGCGAGCACCACAACATCCACGTGCTGTGCTCGGCCGCCGACCCTGACCAGCGCTTCATCGAGGCGCAGGGTTTCTACCTGGGCATGCCGGAGTGGCTGTACTGGTGGCGGGTGGTCAGCACGCCGTTTCACCCGGTCTACCTGCTGCGCCAGTGGCGCGAAACCCTGCGCGACAATCTGCAGCGCCCGCCGCGCGCCGAAGTGCTGTTTCGCCTGAGCTTCTGGGCGCTGCTGCTCGGCGCTCTGTGGGCGCTCGGCGGCCTGCAGGCTTTCGCCTTGATGTATGCGCTGCCGCGAGCCGTGCTGTTCGAGCATTCGATGTGGTTGCAGCTGTTCACCGAGCACCTGTGGTTTTACCAGCCAGCGCTGCCGGCAGGCGCCAAGCAACGCTACGGCTACCTGACCTGGGGCCGCTTCCAGGGGCGTCGGCCGCCGCGCGAGGGCGGCCTGGCCATGGCCGGCTGGCTGCTGCGCGGGCTGCTCTGCGACCTGCCGGTGCGGCTGTACATCTACCCCCAGGACCTGCCCAACCACGACGCTCATCACCGCCGCCCCAACGTGCATTTCTGCGACATCGCACGCTACCGCGCCAGTGCCGAGCGCCAGCCATCGTCCTACGGGCCATGGCTGGAAGTATGGGGCTTCGTCGCCGGCCTGCAGCTGATTCGCGACCACCTTTGCCGCGGCGTGCAAGCGCCGTTCACCCTGCGTGACCCTCAACCCACTGCTCATTTCACCCCGCCCACCTGTCAAGGAGTCTGACCATGCAAGAGACGATTCGCACAGCCAATCAACAGCTGCGCACCCAGGCCTACGCGTCCCTCGAAGCGACGCAGCTGTTCTCGCTGCAAGACCTCGACTACCTGGAAACGGCCTGCCAGGCAATCCCCAAGACGCTCATCGAGATCGGCGACGTGGGCGAGGAAAACTTCCTCGCGGTCGGTCGCTTCATGGAAGACCAGAAAGGCCAGCTGCCGGTCTATCGCAACGACCCGCACGGCCAGCAAGTGGTCGACATCCTGCTGTCGGGCAAGGGGCGCGAGTTCTTCGACGGCATCATGGAGGGCGAGTGCTTCATCCGCCGCTGCCAGTCCAACCAGCTGGAGGCCGGCAATTTCATCGGCAAGCACATCGACACCTACAGCAACCTGGAATACCGCTATTCAGTGGTGATCCAGTTCGGCAAGGACTACGAGGGCGGCGAGTTCTTCATCGAGCATGAAGGCCGCGAGTCGCAGTTCAAGACCTCCTACGCCAGCGTGCTGATCAACCGCTGCGAAATCCCCCACGGCGTGCGCAAGGTGCAGAGCGGCACCCGCACCTCGCTGGTGTTTTTCCTGAGCACCAGCCCGCTGGACCGCCCCAACCTGAACAACAAACAGATCTGATCGACAACAGGTCCGAGCACTTCACAGAAAGGAACGCGAACATGTCGCAAACCAACGTAGCCAGCTATGCCGAGACCCGCAACCAGGACATGCAGGCGTATTTCCTCGGGCTGATTTCCGTGGCGGCCTTCGCCATGACCCTGCCCGCGGCGAAGATGCTCGCCGGTGACCTCAGCGCTTTGCAGGTGGGTTTTTTCCGCTCGGTAATCGCGGCGTTCGCGGCCATTCCGTTCCTGCTGATCGGTCGGGCCAAGCGGCCCAATCGCTCGCAGGTCAAGCGCATGCTGTTGACCTCCACCGGCATCGTCTACGGCTTTCCGATCCTCACCGCGCTGGGCATGCAGTACGTGCCCGTCAGCCACGGCGGGGTGGTGCTGGCGGCGTTGCCGCTGTCCACGGCGATCTTCGGCACGCTGATCACCGGCACCCGGCCATCGCGGGCGTTCTGGGTGGTCTCGGCGCTGGGCTTTCTCACCGTGCTGGCCTACACCGTGATCAAGTCCAAGGTCTCGGACATCTACGTCGGCGACCTGGCGCTGCTCGGCGCCGTGGTCCTGGCCGGTTTCGGTTACGCCCAGGGCGGTGCGCTGTCCAAGGAACTGCCGGGCTGGCAGGTGATGTGCTGGACCCTGGTGATCAGCCTGCCGGTACTGCTGCCGGTCAGCCTCTACCTGTTCGACGCCAATACCCTCGGCCACCTGCCGACCCAGGGCGTGGCGGCGCTGCTGTTCCTGGCGCTGGTCAACTCGCTGCTCGGCTTCTTTTCGTGGAACCGCGCCCTGGCGCTGGGCGGCATTCAGCGCATCAGCCAGCTGCAACTGCTGCAGCCGTTCTTCACCTTCGGATTTTCCATCTGGCTGATGGGCGAGGCGTGGAACTGGTTGACGCCGGTGGTGTGCGCCATCGTCATCGTGCTGGTGTGGCTGTCCAAACGCATCTGAACGCCTGCGCGCCGGCTGCCGGCGCGCGTCCTCCATTGCAGGTACGTCCATGACTTCGACGAGTTTTTTTCGCCCCGCCTCCGAATTGCAGGAGTGGGACGCCATGCAACCGGCCGAACATGAAGGCAAGGCTGGCCGTGCCGTCCAGCAGGCCATGGCGCTGCTGGCGCTCAAGCCGGGCGAGCGGGTGCTGCACCTGGGCTGCGGCGACGGGTTTCTCAGCGAGGAGCTGGCACGGCGTGGCGCCGAGGTGGTGGGTTTGGACTACAACCCGCAGCGGGTGCACGTGGCGCGCAGCCGCGGCGTGGACGCCCACCTGGGCGATGCCCAGCAGCTGTTCTACCACCAGGAATTCGACGCGGTGTTCAGCTATGCCGCGCTGCACTGGATGCGTCGCGCCTATCAGGTGGCGTACGGCGCCTGCATGGCGCTCAAGCCGGGCGGGCGTTTCGTCGGCGAGTTCGCCGGGGCCGGGCACGCGCGGCTGATTCGCCGGGCGATCCATGGCGCGCTGGAGCGGCGCTCGGTCAGCGCCGAAGAGCACGACCTGTGGTACCTGCCCACTGCCGGGGAATACCAGCAGGTGCTGGAGGGCGCCGGCCTGCATGTCAACGAGATCAGCTGGTTCGAGCAGCCGCAGGTGCTGGAATACCCCATCGAACGCTGGGTCCAGACCTTCTGCGCGCCGTACCTGGAACTGGTGCCGCTGGCGGCGCGGGCCGGCTTTCTCGACGAAGTCACCGAAGAACTGGCCATGGACCTGCTCGACAGCAGCGGCCAGTGGCGCGTCGACGCCACGCGTCTGCGCTTTCGCGCCACCCGCAAGGGTTAACCTCACCACCGGGAGCAACCCCATGACCATGAAAACCAACGGCCTGGCCCTGAAAAACTTCTACGCCGACCGCCGCGTCTGGACCAGCCGCGACGGCCAGCCCCTGTACTGGGTCGACGACATCAGCCTGGCGGTCAACGGCGCGGAAATCGTCGAAGACTCACACATCGATACGCTCGGCGACGGCGACGAGGTGCAGATATTGGGCGGGCGTATCTACTGCTTCGAAGACCTCGGCGAGGTGGCCTCGCTGGCGGATTATTTCCGCAGTTGGGAGCAGAGCCAGGCGCTGCCGATCAAGCGTTACGCGCGGTAGGCGGAGGCTCGCAGCCCCTGCATCTGCTTTGAGCCTACATTGCAGTGGCAGCACCTGTGACCGCCTTCACCGCCCCCAGCCTGGCCGCGATGAATTGCCTGAAGCGTGGGTCGTTGCAGTGGCTGACGTTCAGGCGGATGTACTGGTCATAGGCATGGGTGTTGCTGAACAAGGACCCCGGGGCGATGAAGATGCGTCCGTCGTGGGCCTGTTCGATCAGGCTGCGGATGTTGACGTGGTCGGGAAAGCGCGCCCACAGAAACAACCCGTCGACACTGTGCTCATCGAACCCTACGCCGAGCTTGCCAAGCCATTCGCGTGCGCGCACGTGTTCCTGGATGACCCGCTGGCGTAGCTCATCCAGATGGTGCTGATATCGGCCGGATTCCAGAGTGTAGGTGACGATGGTCTCGTCCAGCGATGAGCCGCACAGCAGGTTGTACATCTTCTGCTCCACCAGCCGCTCGACGAAGGCTGGGGGCGCCGCCACGTAGCCCAGGCGCAGGGCCGGGCTGAGCACCTTGCTGAAGCCGCTGAGGTAGAAGGTCCGGTTGAGCCCGTCGAGGCTGGCCAGGCGCACGGTCTGCTTGGCCGACAGCGAGCCGAAGATGTCGTCCTCGACCACATGGAAATCGTACTTCTCGGCTAGCGAAAGGATGCGAAACCCCTTGGCCGGCGAGGTGTTGCCGCCGGTAGGGTTGTGGATCAGGGTCTGGGTGAGGAACACCTTGGGCCGGTATTTGACCACCATGGCCTCCATCGCCTCGATGTCCGGCCCGTCGTCCAGGCGCGGCACGGTGATGATGTTGAAGTCGCGGTCCTTGATCAGCTTGAGTTGCAGCAGCAGGTAGCTGGGGTCTTCCACCAGCAGGTAGTCGCCGGGGCGCAGCATCACGTTGCGGATCAGCGAGAACGCATGGGTGGCGCCGACCGTCACCACCACCTGGCTGCTCGAGGCGTTGATGTGGATGTCACGCAGCTTGCTGGCGATCACCGAGCGCAACGCCTGGCTGCCCGCCGCCGGTGCCGGCACGCTGCACGACAAGGTATTGCGGATCAGCCGCCCGGTCACCGAGGCCGGCACGGCATCCACCAGCCAGGCCGGCGGCAGGTAGCCGGAACTGGCCGGCACGTCGTACTGCGACGGGTCCAGCGCGCGGTACAGAAAGCCGGCATGCAGGCTCGACGGCGGGATCAGCGTATCGAGGTCCTGCACCCCGGCCGGGTTGACCGCCAGGATGTAATAACCGGCCCCCGGCCGCGACTCGATGATGTGCTGCGCCACCAGGTCTTCATAGGCGCTGCTGACCGTGAAATTGCTGACCCCCAGCTGCTTGGACAGCGCCCGCACCGACGGCAGCCGCGAGCCCTGCACCCACTGGAACGATTCGATGCGCGCGATGATGGCACTGCGAATCTGGTCGACCAGCAGGGTTTTGCTGCTGCGATCTATTTCGAACATGTGGGTGTCCCTGGTTGAACCTGTGCAGCTGGCTGCGCCTTGCCTGATGGCTGCGCTTTCCAGCGAACGGCAAAGGTAAGCCAAGGCCGAGGCCGGTGCAATGCAACCCGGCATGCGGTAGCGGGACGATTGGGCAATAACATTCAAATACATCCGCCATCGTTGAATATACTGCCCAAGATCAGCGCCCGACCGGAGGCCATCCGATGAGTCTCGCATGCCGAACGATCGCCTCGCGTAAACGTATCGCCCTGGTAGCCCACGATGAATGCAAGCAGCGCCTGCGCGACTGGGTAGGGGAGCATTCGAAGGTACTGGTCAAGCACAGCCTGTATGCCACCTGCGCCACTGCGCGAATGATTCAGGACATCGGCAACCTCAAGGTCATCCCTTTGCTCAGCGGGCCGCTGGGCGGCGATCAGCAACTGGGCGCGATGGTCGCCGAAGGGCGCATCGACATGCTGATCTTCTTCTGGGACCCGCTGGCGGTCCATCCCCATGACGACGATATCAAGGCATTGATGAGGGTGGCGACCGCCTGGAACATTCCGACGGCGAGCAACGCCAGTACGGCGGAGTTTCTCATCACGTCGCGGTTGTTCAGGCGCTCGCTGGTGATTCGCACACCGGGCTGAAAGGCGCGGTTGGTCTGTGGCGGCGTGCAGACTCAAGGGGAGGAATGATAGCCCTTGGTGTCACTCTCAATCATCAAACTGTCACTTTCAATCATTGAGCCGCGCGCGGCGCGCCATTAATGTCCATCCTCAGACAACGACAAGGCCTGCCACGGCAGCCCTTGCATCCCGTGATTGAACCGATGTGGAGTTTCGCCCATGGCCGCCGCCCTTTACCCGCACCTGCTGGCCCCGCTGGACCTGGGGTTTACCACCCTGCGCAACCGTACCCTGATGGGCTCGATGCACACCGGCCTTGAGGAAACCCCGGGCGGGTTCGAGCGCATGGCGGTGTACTTCGCCGAGCGCGCACGGGGAGGGGTGGGGCTGATGGTGACCGGTGGCATCGGGCCCAATGTCGAGGGTGGGGTGTACGCCGGGGCGGCCAAGCTGACCACGCCCGAGGAGGCCGAGAAACACCGTATCGTCACCCGCGCGGTACACGCCGAGGGCGGCAAGATCTGCCTGCAGATCCTTCACGCCGGGCGTTACGCCTACAGCCCCAAGCTGGTGGCGCCGAGCGCCATCCAGGCGCCGATCAATCCGTTCAAGCCCCATGAACTGGATGAAGCGGGCATCGAGCAGCAGATCGCCGACTTCGTGCGCTGCGCCCGCCTGGCGCAGCAGGCGGAGTATGACGGCGTCGAAATCATGGGTTCCGAAGGTTACTTCATCAACCAGTTCCTCGCCGCCCACACCAACCACCGCACTGACCGCTGGGGCGGCAGCTACGAGAATCGCATGCGCCTGGCGGTGGAAATCGTGCGGCGGGTGCGCGAAGCGGTAGGGCCGAATTTCATCCTGATCTTCCGCCTGTCGATGCTCGACCTGATCGCCGGCGGCAGCGTCTGGGAAGAAGTGGTGCAACTGGCCCAGGCCGTGGAGCAGGCCGGCGCGACCCTCATCAACACCGGCATCGGCTGGCACGAGGCGCGGATCCCGACCATCGCCACCAAGGTGCCGCGGGCGGCGTTCACCAAGGTCACCGCCAAGCTGCGCGGCGCGGTGGGCATTCCGTTGATCACCACCAACCGCATCAACACTCCTGAGGTGGCCGAGCGCGTGCTGGCCGAAGGCGATGCCGACATGGTCTCCATGGCCCGGCCGTTCCTCGCCGACCCCGAGTTCGTCAACAAGGCCGCCGAGGGCCGCGCCGACGAGATCAACACCTGCATCGGCTGCAACCAGGCCTGCCTGGACCACACCTTCGCTGGCAAGCTGACCAGCTGCCTGGTCAACCCGCGTGCCTGCCACGAGACCGAACTCAACTACCTGCCCACTGCCCACGCCAAGCGCATCGCCGTGGTCGGCGCCGGCCCTGCGGGGCTCGCCGCGGCGACGGTGGCGGCCCAGCGCGGCCACCGGGTGACCCTGTTCGACGGCCATGCCGAGATCGGTGGGCAGTTCAATGTGGCCAAGCGCGTGCCGGGCAAGGAGGAGTTCTACGAAACCCTGCGTTTCTTCCAGCGCAAGCTGCAGACCACCGGTGTCGACCTGCGGCTGAACACCCGGGTGGATGTCGCCGCGCTGGTTGCCGGCGGCTATGACGAGATCATCCTGGCCACCGGCATTGCCCCGCGCACCCCGGCCATCCCCGGCATCGACCATCCCATGGTGCTCAGTTACCTCGACGTGCTGCAGGCGGGCAAGCCGGTGGGTGCGCGGGTGGCGGTGATCGGGGCGGGCGGCATCGGCTTCGACGTCAGCGAGTTCCTCGTGCACCAGGGCGTCGCCACCAGCCTGAACCGCGACGCCTTCTGGCAGGAGTGGGGCATCGACCCGAGCCTGGAGGCGCGCGGCGGCGTCGCCGGCATCCGGGCCGAGCCGCAGGCGCCGGCGCGGCAGATCTACCTGTTGCAGCGCAAGGCCAGCAAGGTCGGCGACGGCCTGGGCAAGACCACCGGCTGGATTCACCGCACTGGGCTGAAGAACAAGCAGGTGCAGATGCTCAACAGCGTCGAATACCTGAAGATCGACGACGGCGGCTTGCACATCCGGGTGGGCGAGGGCGAGCCGCAGCTGTTGGCGGTCGACAACGTCATCGTCTGCGCCGGCCAGGACCCGCTGCGCGAGCTGCAGGACGGCCTGCTCGCCGCCGGCCAATCGGTGCACCTGATCGGCGGCGCCGATGTGGCGCTGGAGCTGGACGCCAAGCGCGCGATCAACCAGGGTTCGCGGCTGGCCGCCGAGCTGTAGACTGCGCGCCATCTTGCGATGGAGCCTTGAATGAACGACCTGCCCCTGGCGCCGCTGCAGCGCCTGCACTTCGCCTGGCTCGAAGGCGCAGGCGTGGAGCTGGCGGTGCTGCGCCTGGACCTGATCGACCCGCTGATCAGCGGCAACAAAGGGTTCAAGCTGTTGCCCTACCTGCAAGCGGCGCGCGCGCAGGGGCGCAATGGCTTGATCAGCCTGGGCGGCGCCTACTCCAATCATCTGCACGCATTGGCGGCGGCCGGGCAGCGCCTGGGTTTTGCCACGGTCGGGCTGCTGCGTGGCCATGCGCAGGAAACGCCAACGGTGGCGGATTTGCGCAGGTTCGGCATGCAGTTGCATTGGCTGGGTTATGCCGGCTATCGCCAGCGCCATGAACCGGATTTCTGGACGCCCTGGCGCGAGCGGTATCCCGACCTGCTGGCGGTGCCCGAAGGTGGCGGCGGCCCGCTGGGTGCGCAGGGCTGCAAGCTGATTGTGCAGCAGGCCCGTGAGCAGTTGGCGGCCCTGGGCTGGGCGGACTATCACGGCTGGTGGCTGGCCTGCGGCACCGGCACCACCCTGGCCGGGCTGGTGCTGGCGGAGGCCGGCGCGCATCCAGTGTACGGCGCCATGGCGGTGCCGAGCGGCCACGGCGTAGCCGAAACGGTGGCGGCCTTAGCAGGGGGGCAAGGCTACCAGCTGCTCGAGGCCAGCCGGGGTGGGTTTGCCAAGGTCGACGAAGCGTTGCTCGGGTTCATGGCCGAGTGTGAGGAACAGGCGGGCGTGCCGCTGGAGCCGGTCTACACGGCCAAGGCCTTGTGGGCGTTGCGCGAGCGGGTCGAGGCTGGACTTTTTCCGCCTGGGGCTCGGCTGATCTTCGTGCACACCGGGGGTTTGCAGGGGCGGCGCTGAACCGGCCCGGACACTGAGTGACTACCCTCGCCAGCTACGCCGGCTCCTACGCCAACCTTGGCGACCGCAGATGACGTGGGAGGGGGCAAAGCCCCCGAGAGGCCGCAGGCCGGTTTGATTTATGGCTTGACAGGGGAAATGCGTCGCCGTCCGCGCCAGCTTTGTCGGCTCCTACAGGATCGCCTTGGTGCATGGCGGTCTGTCGTCGAGCATCAAGAGCGGTCATTGGCGATGCCATTGGCCGCCTATAAATCGAAACAAATGTAGGAGCCGGCGTAGCTGGCGATAGGCCGCGCGGGGGCCGCTGGTGGCCATATTGGACATTTCGCCGGGCGCCCGAAGATCAAACCGGCCTGGCGGCCTCTCGGGGCTTTGCCCCTCCCACGTCTGTCCTGAAATTCAATCACCACCATCACCGGCCGCCCGCGCGGCCTATCGCCAGCTTCGCCGGCTCCTACGCCGCCCTGGCGTGCGCCACATTTTGGCGTAGGAGCCGGCGAAGCTGGCGAGCGAGGCAACACCGAACTCTCCTGCACGAGGTCGCAACTTGCGCTGAATCGTGCACCGGGGCGGACGTGGATGAGGGCACAGCCTCCGACTGGCCGCCTGTCCGGTTCAATCGACCCGCCGCCGCGGCAGGATGCGTGACAATGCGTTATCGCGCCGCAGATAGTGATGTGCCAAGCCCGCCACGGCGTGCAGCCCGATCAGCCAATAACCCCATTCACCGACCCGAATGTGCCAATCCTCGATCTGCCCGGCCAGCTCGCGATTGGCGGCGATCAACGGCGGCAGTTGCAGGCCCCAGAAAGGTATCGGCTTGTCCTGCCCGCTCAAGGTCAGCCAGCCCAGCAGCGGCATGGCGATCATCAGCGCGTACAACGAGAGGTGCATCAGCCGCGCCGGCCAACGTTGCCAGGCCGCAGGCGCCGGCACGATGCGCGGGGTCACGCCCAGGCTGCGCGCCAGCAGGCGCAGCCACACCAGCACGAACACGCTCAAGCCGAGCATGAAGTGAAACTGACCCAGCAGCAGGCGGCCAGTGCTGGCGCGGTCGAAATGGCTGCGCAATTCGATGCAGGCGTACACCGCCGCCAACAGCACCACCATCACCCAGTGCAGGGTAATGGAGAGGGTGCCGTAACGGTCCTGGGTGTTGTTCCAGCTCATGCTCGCGCCTTACCTGTCCAGCCATTCATCAATCAATGTCGTTCCCGGCAACGTGGGGCCACAGATCGCTGACCAGAAACACCCGTTCGGCTTCATGCCAGCTGCCATCGGCGCCCGCCACCAGGCGAACCAGCAGTTGGGCACGAGCCTGCGGATCGAGTTCCGCCAGCCATGCCTGCAAGCGCGCCTCGGGCCACACCTCGTCCATTCGCGCTGGCGCCAACCAGGCCGCGCGGGGCAGCGGTTGCCACTGGCCCGGCCCGGCTTCGGCGGCCAACGCGGCCCAGTCGCGCCGGTGCACCCAGCGCCCCCGGCAATGCTCGTCAGCGGCGCCCTGCGGTGCCGGCATCGAGCAACCGTAGGGGTAGAACAGATAGCCGCCCAGCCACAGCTGCGAGCGGCACACCTGGACCTCCAGTTCGGCCAGTGCCGCCTGCGCCTGCGGCCGTGCTGCCATCGGCAACTGGTGCTCGCGCAGATGCGCCAGCTTGCGGCCCAGCCGGTCGTGACAGCCGGGGCCGAGCCAGGCGAAAGGGTCCGCACCTGTCAGGCTATCGGCAGGGCCCAGGTAAAGCTTGATGGCCAGCTCCAGATGATGCACGCCGCTGGCGTCGCGCAGCACGATGTCCAGCTCGCCCAGGGTGCGGCCGGCGTCGCGGATTGCCAGGTTTGCCGCCACCAGCTCGACCCCCGGCGCGTGCGCCAGGGCGAATTGCCAGAGGCGTTCGTAGTACACGCCCAGGCGCCGGGTGCTGCTGCGGGCGAGCCAGTCGAGCAGGGGTTGTGCGTGCCGGTCGAGCGCCCGCAGCCACTGCTCCAGCGCGGCGGGTGCCTGCGCCCAGTCGCTGCCGGCCAGCGGATGACACTGGGCCATGGCCCCGGGGGCCAGCAGCGGTGGCGCCACCAGCACCCAGGCCAGGTCGCGCACGGCCGGCTGGCGCAGGGAGCCTGGCAGGTATCGCAAGTCGTTGAATGGGTTCATGCTGCGCAGCATAGCGCGCTCGCGACCGGAAAGGGTTTTGCCCAACCCGTGCTTTCGCCCATAATCCAGTGCATATCGAGGTGGCCCCCTTGTGGGGGCGGTCGCCAGCGCTCGCCCAGACTCAAGCAGGATCCCCATGGAGCAATTTCGCAATATCGGCATCATCGGTCGCCTCGGCAGCTCGCAGGTGCTGGACACCATTCGCCGGCTCAAGACCTTTCTGCTCGAACGGCACCTGCATGTCATCCTCGAGGACACCATCGCCGAAGTATTGCCCGGCCACGGCCTGCAGACCTCCACGCGCAAGATGCTCGGTGAAGTCTGCGACCTGGTGATCGTGGTCGGCGGCGACGGCAGCCTCTTGGGCGCTGCGCGCGCGCTGGCCAGGCACAATATTCCGGTGCTGGGCATCAACCGCGGCAGCCTGGGTTTTCTCACCGACATCCGTCCCGATGAGCTGGAAGTCAAGGTCGCCGAAGTCCTTGACGGCCATTATCTGGTCGAGAACCGTTTCCTGCTGCAGGCCTCGGTGCGCCGCCACGGCGAGTCGATCGGCCAGGGCGACGCGCTCAACGATGTGGTGCTGCACCCCGGCAAGTCGACGCGGATGATCGAATTCGAGATCTACATCGACGGCCAGTTCGTCTGCAGCCAGAAGGCCGACGGCCTGATCGTCGCCACGCCCACCGGTTCGACCGCCTACGCGCTGTCCGCCGGCGGGCCGATCATGCACCCCAAGCTCGACGCCATCGTCATCGTGCCGATGTACCCGCACACCTTGTCGGGCCGGCCGATCGTGGTCGACGGCAACAGCGAGCTGAAGATTGTCGTGGCCAAGGACATGACCATCTACCCGCAGGTCTCCTGCGACGGCCAGAACCATTTCACCTGCGCCCCCGGGGACACCATCACGGTCAGCAAGAAGTCGCAGAAGCTGCGCCTGATCCACCCCCTGGACCACAACTACTACGAAGTGTGCCGGACCAAGCTCGGCTGGGGCAGCCGGCTCGGCAACGGAGGCGATTGATGCTCGATCCGGCGCGCAGTTTCGATCTGATCGGCGACGTGCATGGTTGTGCTCACACCCTCGAGCATCTGCTCGACACGCTCGGCTACCGCAAGCAGGCCGGCGTCTGGCGCCACCCGTCGCGCCAGGCGCTGTTCCTCGGCGACATCATCGACCGCGGCCCGCGCATTCGCGAGGCGCTGCACATCGTCCACGACATGGTGGTGGCCGGCCAGGCGCTGTGCATCATGGGCAACCATGAGTTCAACGCCCTGGGCTGGACCACTCTGGCGCCGCCGGGCTCGGGCAAGGAGTACGTGCACGAGCACACCCCGCGCCATCAACGGCTGATCCAGGCCACCCTCGACCAGTTCGCGCAGCACCCCGGCGACTGGCAGGACTTCCTTGGCTGGTTCCACCAACTGCCGATGTGCATGGACGGCGGGCGTTTTCGCGTGGTGCATGCCTGCTGGGACCATGCCCTGATCGACAGCTTCCTGCAGCGCCACCCCGACGCCTGCATCGACACCGCCTTCGTGCAGCAGGCCGGCATCAAGGGCAGTTTCGCCAACCGGGTGTTCGACCGCCTGCTGCGCGGCACCGACATGCGCCTGCCCGACGGCTTGACCCTGACCGGTGGCGACGGCCTGACCCGGGCGTTCTTTCGCACCAAGTTCTGGGAAGACGACCCGCAGACCTACGGCGACATTGTCTTCCAGCCCGACGCCTTGCCCGAGCAGATCGCCCGCGTGCCCCTCAGCGACTCCGAGAAAAGTGCTCTGCTGCGCTACGGCGCCGCCGAGCCGCTACTGTTCGTCGGCCACTACTGGCGCAGCGGCCGGCCCAGCGCCATTCGTCCCAACCTGGCCTGCCTGGACTACAGTGCGGTGCTCTATGGCAAGCTGGTGGCCTACCGGCTGGACAACGAAACCGAGGTCGACCCGCGTAAATTCGTCTGGGTCGACGTGCAGCGTCCGCAAGCCCCTGTCCCGGGCGCCGAGGCATGACCCCATTTTCTTTCACAGGCCCCTGCCATGGATGATTCCACCCTCGCACAACTGGAAGCGGCCCTGGCCGCTTCCCCCGGCAATGCCGCGCTGCTGAGCCTGTTGCTCAAGGCCTACCTGGAGCGTGGCGAGCATCAACGCGGCCTCGACCGCCTGCCTGGCCATCTCGGCGACACCCCTGAAAACGCCGCGCTCAAACCTCTGGCGGTACAGCTGTGCCTGCACGCCGGCGACGCCGCGCGCGCGCTGGCCCTGGCCGATGGCGCCGACCCGGCGCTGGGCCTGCTGCGCGCCCGCGCCCTGGCCGACCTCGGTCGGCTCAAGGAAGGCCTCGGCGAATATCGCGCGGCCATCGCCGCCAACGCCGCGCTGGAAGACATGGCCTTGCTGCGCCGGCTCAACGTGTCGGTCGTGGAGTTTCCATCGGCTGAAGGCCGGCCCAAGCTGCGGGTGATCTCCAACGACGACACCGATGAAAGCGAAAGCCGCCGTCTGCTCGAACCCAGCGCCGAGACCCTGACCTTCGACGACATCGGCGGCCTCGACGAACTGAAGAAAACCATCCACAAGAAGATCATCCTGCCGTACCAGAAGCCCGGCCTGTTCCAGCGCTTTCGCAAGCGCGTCGGCGGCGGCGTGCTGCTGTACGGCCCACCGGGCTGCGGCAAGACCCTGCTGGCCCGGGCCACGGCGGGGGAGTGCAAGGCGACCTTCTTCAATATCGCCATCAGCGACGTGCTCGACATGTACATCGGCGAGTCCGAGCGCAAGCTGCACGCCCTGTTCGAGCAGGCGCGCAAAGCCGCGCCGGCGGTGATGTTCTTCGACGAGGTCGAAGCCCTCGGCGGCAAGCGCTCGAACACCCGCGAGGCGACCTCGTCGAAACTGGTCAGCCAGTTTCTTTCGGAAATGGACGGCTTCACCCACGACAACCACGGCGTGCTGATTCTCGCCGCCACCAACGTGCCCTGGTCGGTGGACTCGGCCTTCCGCCGCCCCGGCCGCTTCGACCGCGTGCTGTTCGTGCCGCCGCCCGATCGCACAGCGCGGGCCAGCATGCTGCAGCTGATGCTGGCCGACCGTCCGTTGGCGCCAGGCATCGACCTGGCCTTCCTGGCGAAGAACACCCCCGGCTTCTCCGGCGCCGACTTGAGCGAGCTGGTGGAGACCGCCGCCGACGAGGCCATCGAAGCGTCCATCGCCAGCGGCAGCGAGCAGCCGATCAGCGACGCGCACCTCAAGGCCGCGCTCAAGCAGGTGCGCGCCACCACCCTGGAGTGGCTGACCACGGCGCGCAACTATGCGCGCTACGCCAACGAAGGCAACCAGTACGACGAAGTGCTGGCCTTCCTCGACCAACATGCCAAGGACCGCTGATGGCTGCGCGCAGTAGCACCTATCGTATCGACGACGAACCGCGCCCCAGCGCCTGGGCACGCCTGGCCGTGTCGCCGCTCTGGCCGCTGCTGGGCCTGATGCTCGGCGGCACCTGGCTGGGCCTGCCGTGGTTCGCCTTCAACTCGGTTGCCGTCGGCAGCCCGACTCGCACCCGCGAACTGACGCTGGTGGCGGTCGGCATCGCCGGTAGCGTAGTGATCGGCCTGATGCTCGTGCACGCCGTGAATGTGGGCTATATCCGCAGCGCGGCCAGCTGGCAATACGCCCTGCTGCTGGTGCTGATCTGGAAACTGGCCATCGGCTACGCGCTGTTCGTGCAGCAGAGCGCCACCATCGAGTTGTACCAGTACTACGGCGGGGTGCTCAACCGCTTCGGGATCGTCGTGGTGTTGCTGGCGACCTTCGTGCTGCGCGACCCGATCATCAGCGCGATCCCCCATACCCTGTGGTTACTGGTCGTGAGCTGAGGAGTCGCCGATGAATGCTTCCTACCTGCTGCAACTGGCCTACCAGCGCCTGCAAGCCGGGCACAACGACGGCGCCATCGACAGCCTGCGCCAGCTGCTGGCCGAAGACGGTGAACATGCCGAGGCCCATGCGCTGCTGGCGATCTGCTTGATCAACATGCGCCGGGTCCATGCCGCCCGCGCCGAATCGCGCCTGGCGCTGGCCTTCAACCCGGAACTGCCAGTGGCGCACTACGCCATGGCGGTGGTGGCCATGGCCCTGCGCCAGTTCAAGAGCGCCGAACAGCACCTGCGCCAGTTGCTCGACATGGAGCCGCTCAATCCGCTGTACCACCGCACCCTGGCCGAGCTTTATAGCCTCACCGGGCGCTCGGCGCCGCGCCTGGAACAACTGCACAAAGCCCTCGAACTGAGCCCCAACGACCCTGCCAACCTGGTCGCGATGGCCCAATACCATCGCAGCGAGGGGCACTGGGAGCAGGCCGAGGCGTTTGCCCGCGAAGCCTTGCAGAGCGACCCTGGCCACCCCGGCGCGGTGGTGGTGCTGGGCCACCTGCTGTTGCGCCGCGGTGACACCGCCGGTGCCCGCGAGCACGCCATCTGGGCCCTGCAGGAAAACGCCAACGACCGCGCCGCGCTGCACCTGATCACCGCGGTCAAGGCCCGCGAAAGCCTGTTCCTGAGCTTCTGGTGGCGGCTCAATGCGTGGATGAGCGAACGCGGCACCACCCGCGCCATCGTCATCCTGCTGGGGATGTTCGTGCTGTTCCGGGTATCGGTGATCGCCATCACCCAGCAGGGCTACCCACAAGTGGCCCAGGTCATCGATTGGGTGTGGCTGGCGTTCGTCGTCTACACCTTCGCCGCACCGCAGATCTTCAAGCGCGCCCTGGACAAGGAGCTGGTGCAGGTGCGGTTGTCCAAGGAGTTCTGAAATCAACAGCCCGGGGCGGTGCCCCTCCCACGCCGATCGCATACCCAGGTGGGAGGGGGCATAGCCCCCGATCTGTTGGCCCTGTCCTGATTTCCCTGCCACCGGTAAACTGCAGCCATCATTTCGGAGGCCAGCGCATGTCATCCTTTGCTCACATGATTGAAAACATTACCCCGGAAATCTACGAGAGCCTCAAGCTCGCCGTGGAAATCGGCAAATGGTCGGACGGCCGCAAGCTCACCACCGAGCAGAAAGAGTTGTCTTTGCAGGCGGTCATCGCCTGGGAACTGCAAAACCTGCCCGAAGACCAGCGCACCGGCTACATGGGCCCGCAGGAGTGCTCGTCGAAGTCGGTGCCGGTGGAAAACATCCTGTTCAAGTCGGACGCTATCCATTGATTCAACTCCAAGAGCTGGGCCGTGGCGCGGTCAACAAGATGTCCACGGCGCTGCAAGACGACACCGTGCAATACCAGTTGCGCCTCGGCGAGCTGCGCATCCCGGTCAACCCGCTGATTGGCCGCACGCTGCGTCTGGAATACCTGGGTGCCATCCACTGCGTCAATTGCGGGCGCAAGACCAAGACCAGCTTCAGCCAGGGCTACTGCTATCCGTGCATGACCAAGCTGGCGCAGTGCGACGTGTGCATCATGAGCCCGGAGAAATGCCATTACGACGCCGGCACCTGCCGCGACCCGGTCTGGGGCGAGCAGTTCTGCATGACCGACCACGTCGTGTACCTCGCCAACTCCTCCGGGATCAAGGTCGGCATCACCCGCGCCACCCAGCTGCCGACTCGCTGGCTCGACCAGGGCGCCAGCCAGGCGCTGCCGATCATGCGTGTCGCCACTCGCCAGCAGTCCGGCCTGGTCGAAGACCTGTTCCGCTCCCAGGTAGCTGACCGCACCAACTGGCGCGCGCTGCTCAAGGGCGATGCGCAGAAGGTCGACCTGGTGGCCGTGCGCGAGCAGCTGTTCGACAGCTGCGCAGCCGGCATCCACATGCTCCAGGCGCGTTTCGGCCTGCAGGCCATTCAGCCGTTGCTGGACGTACAGCCCCTGGAGATCCGCTACCCGGTGCAGGCCTACCCGACCAAGGTGGTCAGCTTCAACCTGGACAAGAACCCGGTGGCCGAGGGCACGCTGCTGGGGATCAAGGGTCAATACCTGATATTCGACACCGGCGTGATCAATATTCGTAAATACACGGCGTATCAGCTTGCCGTGCAGCACTAACCGATAACCCATAGCCGAAGGGACAGAAGGAATTTCGCATGCGCACCGAACAGCCGAAGATGATCTACCTCAAGGACTATCAGGCGCCCGATTACCTGATCGACGAAACCCACCTGACCTTCGAACTGCATGACGACCACACCCTGGTGCACACCCAGCTGGTGATGCGCCGCAATCCCGAGCTGGACGCTTCCCTGCCGCCGTTGGTGCTCGACGGCCAGGCGCTGGAGTTGCTTGCGGTCGCCCTGGGCGATAAAGAGCTGAGTGCCGGCGACTACCAGGTCGACGACAATCACCTGACCGTACACCCGGCCAGCGCCAGCTTCAGCCTCGACACCAGCGTGCGCATCCACCCCGAAACCAACACCGCGCTGGAAGGCCTGTACAAGTCCAGCGGCATGTTCTGCACCCAGTGCGAGGCCGAAGGCTTTCGCAAGATCACCTATTACCTCGACCGCCCGGACGTGATGAGCCGCTTCACCACCACGCTCAGCGCCGACAAGCTGGCGTACCCGATCCTGCTGTCCAACGGCAACCCGGTGGCCAGCGGCCCCGAGGGTGACGACCGGCACTGGGCCACCTGGGAAGACCCGTTCATGAAACCGGCCTACCTGTTCGCGCTGGTGGCCGGCGACCTGTGGTGCGTGGAGGACAAGTTCACCACGATGTCCGGGCGCGAGGTGACCCTGCGCATCTACGTCGAGCCGGAAAACATCGACAAGTGCCAGCACGCCATGACCAGCCTGCAGAAGTCCATGCGCTGGGACGAAGAGGTGTATGGCCGCGAGTACGACCTGGACATCTTCATGATCGTCGCGGTCAACGACTTCAACATGGGCGCCATGGAGAACAAGGGCCTCAACATCTTCAACTCCAGCGCCGTGCTGGCCCGCGCCGAAACCGCCACCGACGCGGCGCACCAGCGGGTCGAGGCGATCGTCGCCCACGAGTATTTCCACAACTGGTCGGGCAACCGCGTGACCTGCCGCGACTGGTTCCAGTTGTCGCTCAAGGAAGGCTTCACGGTGTTCCGCGACTCCGGCTTCTCCGCCGACATGAACTCGGCCACGGTCAAACGCATCCAGGACGTGGCCTTCCTGCGCACCCACCAGTTCGCCGAAGACGCCGGCCCCATGGCCCACGCCGTACGCCCGGAGAGCTTCATCGAGATCTCCAACTTCTACACCCTGACCGTGTACGAGAAGGGCTCGGAAGTGGTCGGCATGCTCCACACCCTGCTGGGGCCGCAAGGCTTTCGCAAGGGCAGCGACCTGTACTTCGAGCGCCACGACGGCCAGGCGGTGACCTGCGACGATTTCGTCAAGGCCATGGAAGACGCCAACGGCGTCGACCTGACCCAGTTCAAGCGCTGGTACAGCCAGGCCGGCACGCCGCGCCTGGCGGTCAGCGAGGCCTATGACGCCGCCGCGCAAACCTACCGCCTGACCTTCCGCCAGAGCTGCCCGGCAACCCCGGACAAGGTCGACAAACTGCCGTTCGTGATCCCGGTCGCCATGGGCCTGCTCGACAGCCAGGGCCGCGGCCTGAGCGTGCGCCTGCAGGGTGAGGAGGGCGATGTCGGCACCAGCCGCGTGCTCTCGGTGACCGAGGCCGAGCAGACCTTCACCTTCGTCGACGTCCCGGAAAAACCGCTGCCGTCGCTGCTGCGCGGCTTCAGCGCGCCGGTCAAGCTGAGCTTCCCCTACGACCGCGACCAACTGATGTACCTGATGCAGCACGACAGCGACGGCTTCAACCGCTGGGATGCCACTCAGCAACTGGCCGTGCAGGTGCTGCAGGAGTTGATCGGCCAACACCAGGCCGGCCAGCCGCTGGTCATGGACCCGCGTTTGATCAGGGCGCTGGGCACGGTATTGGACAACCCCGAGCTGGACCCCGCCATGGTCACCGAGCTGCTGTCGCTGCCCAGCGAGGCCTACCTCACCGAGATCAGCGAAGTGGCCGACGTCGAGGCCATTCATGCCGCCCGCGAGTTCGCCCGCAAACAACTCGCCGACAGCCTGTTCGACACCCTGTGGCAGCGTTACCAGGCCAACCGTGGCGTCTCGAAAACCACCGAGTACGTCGCCGAAGCCGAACACTTCGCCCGCCGCGCGCTGCAGAACATCGCCTTGTCGTACCTGATGCTCAGTGGTCGGCCAGAGGTCCTCGCCGCCGCCCAGGAGCAGTTCGCCAACGCCGACAACATGACCGAGCGCCTCACCGCGCTGGCCGTGCTGGTCAACTCGCCCTTCACCGCCGAATGCGATGCGGCGCTGGCAACCTTCGCCGAGCAGTTCAAGGACAACCCGCTGGTCATGGACCAATGGTTCAGCGTGCAGGCGGCCAGCCCCTTGCCTGGCGGTTTGGCCCGGGTCAAGGCGCTGATGCAGCACCCGGCCTTCACCCTGAAGAACCCGAACAAGGTGCGCGCGCTGATCGGCAGCTTTGCCGGGCAGAACCTCATCAACTTCCACGCCGCCGACGGTTCGGGCTATCGCTTCATCGCCGACCTGGTGATCCAGCTCAACGCCACCAACCCGCAGATCGCCTCGCGGCAACTGGCGCCGCTGACCCGCTGGCGCAAATACGACAGCGCCCGCCAGGCGCTGATGAAGGCCGAGCTGGAGCGCATCCGTGCCTCCGGGGAGCTGTCCAGTGATGTGTATGAGGTGGTGAGTAAAAGCCTGGCTTGATGGGGGGGCGCTCTAGCCGATGGTGGCCGTGATTGAATCTCAAGGCCGGCCTGGCGGCCTCTCGGGGTCTGCGCCCCCTCCCACATTGGTTTCGCGCCCGACGTGGGAGGGGGCCAAGTCCCCGAGAGGCCGCCAGGCCGGTTTGATCTTCCAGGCGTATGGCGAAATGTCCAATATGGCCACCACCGGCCACAATTGAGTCGTAAGACGTACCCCACAACACCCAAAGGTGTTACCTGCAATCACAGGTAACACCTTTTTTGTTACTTGTAGGAAAAGTTACCTTAGTTGGTATGATTTCTTCTGAAACAACTATGGGGTTGCTGACCGTCAATCGCCTAAGATAGGCGGGCAACTATTTCAGTATCTTTCTGTAAGATTGTTTGACAATAAAACCTGATCTTGCCGAGGCGGACTCCACAACTCGGCTACCCCTCAGCCAAACTAATTGTTCCATAATATTTCAAACTAACGCAGCCCTTCGCTGGCACTTCCCTTGCACTCTCCCTTGCGCCAACACAACAAGACTTACTCTTAAAAAGAGAATCAGGGAGATTCCCCATGCGTATCCAACCTGCCGGAGCCCTGGCTGGGCTGTTGCCCTTGCTGGCCTGTGGGCCTGCCGCCGCCGTTGAGTTCAGCCTGCTGGAGGACGAGTTGCGCGGGTCCTTCGACACCACCTTGTCCTATGGGCAGCTGTGGCGGGTGCAGGGGCGTGACAAGGACAACGACGACGTCAACACCAATGACGGCAATCGCAACTTCAATCCGGGCACGGTTTCAGAGGTGTACAAGGTCACCAGCGATCTCGAGCTGTCGTACCAGAACTACGGCCTGTTCCTGCGTGGCTCGGCCTTCTACGACTCGCGCATCATGGGCCGGCGAACCGATTACGCGGACAACGACCAGCCGCCGCAGCCCAGCCAGAACTTTCCCGACAACACCCGCTTCACCGATGGCACCCGCGACCGCGCCGGGCGGCATGCAGAAATTCTCGACGCCTATGTCTATGGCAACTGGCAAGTGGGCGGCCTGCCGCTCGGCGCGCGGCTGGGGCGGCAGGTGTTCAACTGGGGCGAGGGCATGTTCTACCGCGGCGGGGTCAACACCACCAACCCGATCAACATCACACAGTTCCGCCTGCCGGGTGCCGAGCTCAAGGAAGTGCTGATGCCGGTCGAGGCGCTGAATTTCACCCTGGGCCTGAGCGACAACCTCTCGGCCGAAGCCTTCTACCAGTTCAACTGGAAGGAATCGCAGATCGACCCGGTGGGCACCTACTTTGCCGAAACCGACCTGTTCGCCGCCGGCGGCAACACAGCCTATGCCGCAGCGCCCGAACTCGGCGCGTTGAACCCGCTGTACCGCAGCCTCAGCGCGCTGGGCATCGGCGGTCTGCAGGGCGGCCCGGGGGTGGACGCCAGCGGCAATCTCAAGGTCGCCAGCATCGGTTCGGACCTCAACGCTCGCGACGACGGTCAGTTCGGCCTGGCGCTGCGCTACGTGGCCGAACAACTGAACAATACTGAGTTCGGCTTCTATTTCGTCAACTACCACGCCAAGGAGCCGACCATTCACGCCGACCTCGGCGCCTACCCCGGCCTGGACCTGGCCGGCCTGGCCGCGGCCGCCACCCCGGTGGTGCAACAGCAGGTGGCCGCGCAGCTGGGCCTGACCCTGGCCCAGCTGCAGGGGGCGATCGCCGCCAACCCCAATGGGCCGATCGCCCAGGCGGTGCGCGGGGGCGTCAGCCAGGCGGTGGGCGGCATGGCCACGCTGGACGTGGCCAACCAGGTGCGTGGCCGGCGCGAGTACATCGAGAACATCCACATGTTCGGCACCAGCTTCAACAGCAATTTCGGCAAGGCGTCGCTGTTCGGTGAGCTGACCTACCGGCCGAACATGCCGATCGGCATCGCCAGCACCAGTGACCTGCTCACCGACCTGCTGGTGCAGGCGCCAGCGGTGGCGGCCGGGGGCATGGTCAACATCGGCGGCCAGCACGTGCGCCTGGGCGACGAAATCACCAATGCCGAGCGCGTCAAGCTGTTCAACTTTTCCCTCGGCAGCCTTTACGACTTCGGCCCGCGGCTGGGCTTCGACGGCCTCAGCGGGGTGCTCGAGCTGGCCTCCGAGCACATCCGTGGCAGCGACCTGCGCTACACCGCCTTCGACGGCAGCCGCCGCTACTACAGCAGTCGCGCCAACCTGGGCTACCTCGCCGGCTTTGGCGACGACACGCAGATCACCCGCAATGCCTACGGCGCCACCCTGATGCTGGTCGGCACCTGGAACGACCTGATCGGCGGGGTCAATGTCTCGCCGTTCGCCGTCTACAAGGACGACATCAAGGGCAACTCGCACCAGACCGGCAATTTCATCGAGGGCCGCAAGGCCTATTCGCTGGGGGTGCGCGCGCAGTACCAGAACCGCCTGGAAGCCGAGCTGCAATACACCGAGTTCTACGGCGGCGGGCAGAGCAACGCCATGCGCGACCGCGACAACATCGGCTTGAACGTCAAGTATTCATTCTGAGAGGAAGCACCATGTACCCGACCCTGGCCCTGGCCATGACCCTGGCGCTTTTCAGTGGCGAGGCGCAGGCCCGCTCGCCCGAGGCCGCCGAACAACTGGGCACCACTCTGACGCCCCTCGGCGGGCAGCTGGAGGGCAACGCCGCCGGCACCATCCCGCCCTGGCAGGGCGGCCTGACCATGGCCCCGGCCGGCTATGAACGCTCGGGCCAGCACCACGTCGACCCGTTCGCCAGCGACGAGCCGCTGTTCACCATCGACGCGAGCAACCTGGAGGAGTATCGCGGCCAGCTTACCCCCGGCCAGCAGGCGCTGTTCGCCGCCTACCCAGGCACCTTCCGCATGCCGGTGTTCGTCAGCCGGCGCAGCGCCTCGGCGCCCGAGTCGGTGTACGAGCACACCCGCGTCAACGCCCAGAGTGCGCAACTGCGCGAGGGCGGCAACGGCTTCATCGGCGCCTACGGCGGCATTCCGTTCCCGTTGCCGCGCAATGGCGTCGAGGCGGTGTGGAACCACATCACGCGCTACCGCGGCACCTACCTGACCCGGCGCTCGGCCGAGGTGGCGGTGCAGCGCAACGGCGGCTACGTGCCCATCGTCACCGAGCAGCAGGCGCTCTTCCGCTATTACGACCCGCGCGTCAGCGCTGCAGGCCTGGACAACCGGCTGTTCTACTACCTGACCCAGACCCGTAGCCCGGCACGCCTGGCCGGCGGCGCAATTCTCGTGCACGAGACCCTCGACCAGTACCACGAGCCGCGCCAGGCCTGGGCCTACAACTCCGGGCAACGCCGCGTGCGCCGCGCGCCGAGCCTGGCCTACGATACGCCGATCGCTGCCGCCGACGGCCTGCGCACCGCCGACGACACCGACATGTACAACGGCTCGCCGGACCGCTACGAGTGGAAGCTGCTGGGCAAGCAGGAAATCTACATCCCCTACAACAATTACCGGCTGGGCAACCCGCAGATCACCTACAAGCAGCTGCTGACCCCCAGCCACCTCAACCCCGAGTACACCCGCTACGAACTGCATCGGGTGTGGGTGGTGGAGGGCACCCTGAAGAAGGACGCCCGCCACGTGTATTCCAAACGCCGCCTGTACCTGGACGAGGACAGCTGGCAGGCGGCGGTGGTCGACCAGTACGATGGCCGTGGCGACCTGTGGCGGGTGTCGATGGCCTACCTGAAGAATTACTACGAGCTGCCGACAGTATGGTCGGCGTTGGACGTCTACCACGACCTGCAGGCGCGGCGTTACCACGTGCAGAACCTGGACAACGAGGAGGTCGCCACGGTCGATTTCAGCCAGCCGCTGCCCGATGCGGGGGATTTCACCCCGGCGGCGCTGCGCCGGCAGGGGACGCGGTAATACCGGCTGGCTCGGGAACGGGTTGTCGCCGTTCCCCGTAGGACCGAGCAAGCTCGGTCCTACGGGGAAGGTCGTCGCCGAGCAAGCTCGGTCCTACAGCGCGGTCACCACACAGTTTCAGATCCACACCAAGGAACCCCCTTGCAATGAAACACCTGCTTCTCGCCACTCTCATGGCCCTGTGCAGCGTTGCCGTGATGGCGGCGGAGCCCGACTGGGCCATCCATTCCGAAAAAGCCAGCCAGGCGCTGCTGCTTGACGTGGTCCACGCCGGCAACCGCCTGGTCGTGGTCGGCGACCGTGGCCATATCCTCACTTCCGACGACCAGGGCCAGACCTGGAACCAGGCCCGTGTGCCGACCCGGCAACTGCTCACGGCGGTGTATTTCGTCGACGCCGAGCACGGCTGGGCGGTCGGCCATGACGCGCAGATTCTGGCCAGCAGCGACGGCGGCCAGACCTGGCGCCAGCAGTACCAGAACCTTGAAAGCCAGGCACCGTTGCTCGACGTGTGGTTCCTCGATCGCCAGCGCGGTTTCGTCGTGGGCGCCTATGGCGCCTTCCTCGCCACCGAGGACGGCGGCGAGCACTGGCAGGACATCAGCGAGCGCCTGGACAACAGCGAGCAGCTGCACCTCAACGCCATCGCCGCGATCAAGGACGCCGGCCTGTTCATCGTCGGCGAACAAGGCCACATGTATCGCTCGGCCGACGCCGGGCAGAGCTGGCAAGCGGTGGCCAGCCCCTACGATGGTTCGCTGCTGGGGGTGACCGCCACCGGTCAGCCCGGCACCCTGCTGGTCTATGGTCTGCGCGGCCATTTGTTGCGCTCTGCCGATTTTGGCCAGACTTGGCAAAGCGTCTGCCTGCCCAGCGGCATGCAGGACGGCCTGGCCGGCGCCAGCCTGCTGGCCGACGGTTCGCTGGTGGTGGTCGGCAATGGCGGCAGCGTGCTGCGCAGCCGTGATCAGGGCCAAAGCTTCACCCTGGTCAACCGCGCCGACCGCCTGGCCTTGTCCGCCGTCACCCAGGGGGCGCCCGGGCGGCTGTTGATGGTTGGCCAGGGTGGCGTGCATATCGGTGCCGCCGACGGCGGCCCGGTGGTGGTGCAGCCATGAGCCAGGCGCAAGCCGCCAAGCCCGGCGCCCTCGAACGGCTGATCTTCGAGCACCGCCCGGTGGTGCTCGGCCTGTGCCTGCTGGTCAGCCTGCTGCTGTTCTGGCAGGCGCTGTCGATTCGCCCCGCCACCAGCTTCGAGAAGATGATCCCGCTGCAACACCCGTTCATTGTGCGCATGCTCGAACACCGCAACGACCTCGCCAACCTTGGCAACAGCGTGCGCGTCGCCGTGCAGGTGCGCGAGGGCGATATCTTCAACGCCCGCTACCTGGAGACCCTGCGCCAGATCAGCGACGAGGTGTTCTACCTGCCCGGCGTCGACCGCGCGGCGCTCAAGTCGCTGTGGAGCCCCAGTGTGCGTTGGACCGAGGTCACCGAAGACGGCTTTGCCGGTGGCGAGGTCATCCCGCAGACCTATGATGGCTCGCCCGCGAGCCTCGCCAGGCTACGCGACAACGTGCTCAAGTCCGGCCAGGTCGGGCGCCTGGTGGCCAACGACTTTACCTCGAGCATCATCGACATCCCGCTGTTGGAGAGCTACCCCGACCCGCAGGATCAGGGGCGGCTGGTCAAGCTCGACTACCGCGAGTTTTCCCACCGCCTGGAAGCGCAGATCCGCGAGCACTTCGAGGCGCAGAACCCGGACGTGCAGATCCACATCATCGGGTTCGCAAAAAAGGTCGGCGACCTGATCGACGGGCTGGTCATGGTGGTGATGTTCTTCGCCGTCGCCCTGGCGATCACCCTGGTGCTCTTGTACGCCTTCACCCGTTGCCTGCGCAGCACCCTGGCGGTGCTCGGCACCACGCTGATGGCAGTGGTCTGGCAGCTCGGCCTGATGCACCTGGCCGGGTTCGGCCTGGACCCCTATTCAATGCTGGTGCCGTTCCTGATTTTCGCCATCGGCATCTCCCATGGCGTGCAGAAGATCAACGGCATCGCCCAGCAGTCCAGCGCCGCCGACGGCGCCCTGGCGGCGGCGCGGCGAACCTTCCGCCAGCTGTTCCTGCCGGGGATGATCGCCATCCTCGCCGACGCCGTGGGGTTCCTGACCCTGCTGGTGATCGACATCGGGGTGATCCGCGAGCTGGCCCTCGGCGCCGCCATCGGCGTGGCGGTGATCGTGCTGACCAACCTGATTCTGCTGCCCGTGGCGATTTCCTACCTGGGCATCAGCCCGCGTGCCGTGCTCCGCAGCCAGGCCGACGCGAGCCGCGAGCAGCCGTTCTGGCGCCTGCTGGCGCGCTGCGCCGAGCCTCGGGTGGCACGAGCGTCGATCCTGATGGCGCTGCTGGCCCTGGCCGGCGGCCTCTGGTACGGCCACGACCTGCAGATCGGTGACCTCGATCAGGGCGCCCCCGAGCTGCGCCCGGACTCGCGCTACAACCGCGACAACCAGTACATCATCGACCACTACGCGACCAGCTCCGACGTGTTGGTGGTCATGGTCCAGACCCGCGCCGAAGGCTGCTCCGCCTACGCCACCCTGCAGCCCATGGACGAGCTGATGTGGACGCTGGAGAACACCGAGGGCGTGCAGTCGACGCTGTCGCTGGTCAGCGTGGCCAAGCAGATGATCAAGGGCATGAACGAGGGCAGCCTGAAATGGCAGACCCTGTCGCGCAACCCGCAGGTGCTCGACAGCGCCATCTCCCGCGCCGACGGCCTGTACAACGGCGACTGCTCGCTGTCGCCGCTGCTGGTGTTTCTCAGTGACCACAAGGCGCAGACCCTCGACCGCGTGGTCGCGACCGTGCAAGCCTTCGCCGCCAGCCACGACCGCGACGGCCTGCAATTTCAGCTGGCGGCCGGCAACGCCGGCATCGAGGCGGCCACCAACGAAGTCATCCGTCATTCCGAGCTGACCGTGCTGTTGCTGGTCTACCTGTGCGTGGCCGTCATGTGCCTGCTGACCTTCCGTTCGCTGGCGGCGACCCTGTGCATCCTGTTGCCGCTGGTACTGACCTCGGTGCTGGGCAATGCGCTGATGGTCTGGCTGGGCATCGGCGTCAAGGTCGCGACCTTGCCGGTGGTGGCGCTGGGCGTGGGCATCGGCGTGGATTACGGCATCTACATCTACAGCCGCCTGCGCAGTTTCCTCGACACTGGGCTGGCGCTGCAGGAGGCCTATTACCAGACCTTGCGCTCGACCGGCAAGGCGGTGCTGTTCACCGGCCTGTGCCTGGCCATCGGTGTGTGCACCTGGATGTTCTCGGCGATCAAGTTTCAGGCGGACATGGGGCTGATGCTGACCTTCATGCTGCTGTGGAACATGCTCGGCGCGCTGTGGCTGCTGCCGGCGCTGGTGCGCTACCTGGATCCGCAGCGGGGGGAGCCTGGGAGGGGACAAAGCCCCCCAGAGGCCGCCAGGGTGGTTTGACTCTCAGAGATGTAACTGCGCCCCGAGCACGACACTTAGCGCATTTCTCGCATCGTCCAACTGCACCAGGGTCGCCTGGCGTGCCGCCAAGGCATCGCGATTCTCAATGGCCGTAAGGATCGCCTTGTGCCGCGGCATCGCCAGCTCGTGCAGGTTGGGCCGCTGGTTGGAGTGCTTGAGTGCCTCGCGCAGGGCCAGCGAGAGCATGTTGCACAGGTGCGCGAGCAGGTCGTTGTGGGTGGCGTCGGCGATGCGGCTGTGGAAATCCAGGTCCGGCTGCAGCAGGGCGGCGGTGTCCGGTGCCGCTTCCATGCGCTGGTAGGCTTCGCCGATGCCGGCGATTTCCTCGTCGGTGGCATGCTGCGCGGCCAACGCGGCAGCCGCCGGCTCGATGATCGCGCGCACGCTGGTGAGCAGGGCGAAGAATTCGTTCTGCGGCGAACTCTGCATCAGCCAGTGCAGTACGTCCGGGTCCAGCAGGTGCCACTCACGGCGCGCCTTGACCACTGTGCCGACGCGCGGCTTGGAGTACACCAGCCCCTTGGCCACCAGCACCCGGGTGGCCTCGCGCAGTACCGGCCGGCTGACCGCATACTCCTCGCACAACAGCGCTTCGGCGGGCAGCTTGTCGTCCGGCTTGAAGCGCCCGGAGACGATCTGCAGGCCGATGTCCTGGACGATACGGCTGTGCATGCTCTTGCGGTCGGAAGGTTTGCGGTAATCCATGGGGCAGGCGAAGGTCCGGGCCGGGGGAACGGGCATCATAGCGGATCTGGGCTGGGGGATGTGGGGCAGGGGGGCAATGTGCGGTGGCCGGCGTGGGAGGGGGCAGAGGCCCCGGGCTGTTGACCTTGATCAGCCAGGAAAAGCCCGGGGGCTTTGCCCCCTCCCACCGGGCCGTTCAAAGGCCGTTCAAGGCCATCAATGCGAGTGCCGCGGCACCTGCGACCCACGGCAACCGACCAGGAAGTCGAAATCGCAGCCTTGGTCGGCTTGCATGACATGGTCCACGTACAGCTGCCGATAGCCCCCCGCCAAGAGGTTGTTCACCGGCGGCTGCCAGTCGGCCAGGCGCGCGGCCAGTTCGCTGTCGCTGATGTCCAGGTGCAGACGCCCGGTGGCGCAGTCCAGTTCGATGTAGTCGCCTTCCTGCACGGCGGCCAAGGGCCCGCCGGCGGCCGCCTCCGGCGCTACGTGCAAGACCACGGTGCCGTAGGCGGTGCCGCTCATGCGCGCGTCGGAGATGCGCACCATGTCGGTCACGCCCTGGGCCAGCAACTTGGCCGGCAGGCCCATGTTGCCGACTTCGGCCATGCCCGGGTAGCCCTTGGGCCCGCAGTTCTTCATGACCAGGATGCTGTCGGCGTCGACCTCCAGCTCCGGGTCGTTGATGCGCGCCTTGTACACGTCGAAGTTCTCGAACACCACCGCGCGGCCGCGGTGTTTCATCAGCGCCGGCGTGGCGGCCGAGGGCTTCAGTACGGCACCCAGCGGCGCCAGGTTGCCGCGCAGCACGCAGATGCCGCCGTCGGCCACCAGCGGGTTGTCGATGGCGCGGATGACCTCGTCGTCGCCGTAGATCGGCGAGTTCTGCACGTTCTCCCACAGGCTCTTGCCGTTGACGGTGAGCGCCTCGGGGTTCGGGATCAGGTTGTTCTCACCCAGGCGGCGCAGCACCGCCGGCAGGCCGCCGGCGTAGTAGAACTCTTCCATCAGGAAGCGCCCCGACGGCTGCAGGTCGACCAGGGTCGGCGTGCCGCGGCCGATGCGGGTCCAGTCGTCGAGTTCGAGGTCGACACCGATGCGTCCGGCGATGGCCTTGAGGTGGATCACCGCGTTGGTCGAGCCGCCGATCGCGGCGTTGACCCGGATGGCGTTCTCGAACGCCTGGCGGGTCAGAATCTTCGACAGGCGCAAGTCTTCCTTGACCATCTGCACCGCGCGCATGCCAGACATGTGCGCCAGCACGTAGCGCCGCGAATCCACCGCCGGAATCGCCGCGTTGTGCGGCAGCGAGGTGCCCAGTGCTTCGGCCATGCAGGCCATGGTCGAGGCCGTGCCCATGGTGTTGCAGGTGCCGGCCGAGCGCGACATGCCGGCTTCGGCTGAGAGGAATTCGTCGAGGCTGATCTGCCCGGCCTTGTACGACTCGTGCATCTGCCAGACGATGGTCCCGGCGCCGATGTCCTTGCCCTTGTGCTTGCCGTTGAGCATCGGCCCGCCGGTGACGACGATGGCCGGCACGTCGCAGCTGGCCGCGCCCATCAGCAGCGCCGGGGTGGTCTTGTCGCAGCCGGTGAGCAGCACCACGCCGTCGATCGGGTTGCCGCGAATGGCTTCTTCCACGTCCATGCTCGCCAGGTTGCGAGTGAGCATGGCGGTGGGCCGCAGGTTGGATTCGCCGTTGGAGAACACCGGGAATTCCACCGGCCAGCCACCGGCTTCGATGACCCCGCGCTTGACGTGTTCGGCGATGGTGCGGAAGTGCGCATTGCACGGGGTCAGCTCGGACCAGGTGTTGCAGATGCCGATGATCGGCTTGCCCTGGAACTGATGGTCGGCGATGCCCTGGTTCTTCATCCAGCTGCGGTACATGAAGCCGTTCTTGTCGGCGGTACCGAACCACTGGGCAGACCGCAGAGGCTTTTGGTCAGGGGTATTCTCGGACATGTCAGGGCTCTCTTATTGTAAGACTTAATGAGTGGCTGATGGCAAAGCTAAGCCATAACGGTCGGGATGGGAAGTGGTTGTTGGTTAAATAGTAATACTATATAGTCTTGGCAAATCGAGCCCCGACTCGAAGGTTCCCCCAATAAGAACAACAACTGTGGAGACTCATCCATGAGCCAGCTGACGCTGAGCCAGGAGCTGCGGCTTATCCGGCGCATCACCCTCAAGCTGATCCCCTTTCTTGTCGTGCTGTACCTGATCGCCTACGTCGACCGTTCGGCCGTGGGCTTCGCCAAGCTGCACATGGGCAGCGACGTCGGCATCGGCGATGCCGCCTATGGCATGGGCGCCGGGCTGTTCTTCATCGGCTACTTCCTGCTGGAGATCCCCAGCAACCTGATGCTCGAGCGCTTCGGCGCGCGGCGCTGGTTCGCGCGGATCATGATCACCTGGGGCGCGATCACCATCGGCATGGCCTTCGTCCAGGGGCCGAGCAGCTTCTACCTGATGCGCTTTCTGCTGGGCGCCGCCGAGGCAGGCTTCTTCCCCGGGGTGCTGTACTACATCACCCAGTGGTTTCCTGTGCGCCATCGCGGCAAGATCCTCGGCCTGTTCATCCTCTCGCAACCCATTGCCATGATGATCACCGGGCCGGTGTCCGGCGGCCTGCTGGGCATGGACGGCGTGCTCGGCCTGCACGGCTGGCAATGGCTGTTCATCGCCATCGGCATTCCGGCAGTGCTGGCCACCTGGCCGGTGCTGCGCTGGCTGCCCGACCAGCCCCAGCAGGTCAACTGGCTGGACGACGGTGAAAAGGCCTGGCTGGCCGGCGAGCTGCACAAGGACCTCGCGGCCTACGGCCAGACCCGCCACGGCAACCCGCTGCATGCCCTCAAAGACAAGCGCGTGCTGTTGCTGGCGCTGTTCTACCTGCCGGTGACCTTGAGCATCTACGGCCTGGGCCTGTGGCTGCCGACGTTGATCAAACAGTTCGGCGGCAGCGACCTGACCACCGGTTTCGTTTCTGCAGTGCCCTACATTTTTGGCATCGTCGGCCTGCTGGTGGTGCCGCGCAGCTCCGACCGCCTGAACGATCGCTACGGTCACCTCGCGGTGCTGTACGTGATCGGCGCAGTGGCGATGTTTCTCAGCGCCTGGCTGAGCACCCCGGTGCTGCAACTGGCGGCGCTGTGCTTCGTGGCCTTCTCGCTGTTCTCCTGCACGGCGGTGTTCTGGACCTTGCCGGGGCGCTTCTTTGCCGGTGCCAGTGCTGCGGCCGGCATCGCCCTGATCAACTCGGTGGGCAACCTGGGCGGCTACCTGGGCCCGTTCGTCATCGGCGCCCTCAAGGAGTCCACCGGCACCCTGGCCAGCGGCCTGTATTTCCTGTCGGCGGTGCTGCTGTTCGGCCTGCTGCTGACCGGCGTCGTCTACCAGCGCCTGGAACGCCGGCACGCCCTGGCCCCCGAGCAGTTCTCGGCCAGTGCTCGACCTCATTAACCCGTACCAGAAGAGGGATACCCCATGCGTCTCGTGCAATTTGAATTGAACAACGGTGAACGTCGGGTCGGCCTGGTCGATGGCGACCGCGTCCACGAAGTGCAAGGCGCGGGCAGCGTGCGCGAGCTGGCCCTGGCGGCGATCAAGGCGGGCCACAGCCTGGCCCGCCAGGTCGATGGCCTGGGCCTGGGACAGCACCACGACTACCGCCAGGTGCTCGACGAGGGGCGGATTCTGCCGCCGCTCGATCACCCGGACCCGGCGCACATGCTGGTCACCGGCACCGGCCTGACCCACCTGGGCAGCGCCGCCACCCGCGACAAGATGCACCAGCAGAGCGGCAAGGAAGCCGAGCTCACCGATAGCATGCGCATCTTCCAGTGGGGCCTGGCCGGCGGCAAACCGGCGGTGGGGGAGGAGGGCGTGCAGCCCGAATGGTTCTACAAGGGTGACGGCAGCATCGTCGTGCGCCCCGGTGGCGACTTCGCCGTGCCGCCGTTCGCCGAGGACGCTGGCGAGGAGCCGGAACTGGGCGGCCTGTATGTCATCGGCCACGACCGCCGGCCGTACCGGCTGGGTTTCGCCCTGGGCAACGAGTTCTCCGACCATGTGATGGAGCGCAAGAACTACCTGTACCTGGCCCATTCCAAGTTGCGCAACTGTGCCTACGGCCCCGAGCTGCGGGTCGGCGAGCTGCCTGAGCACCTGGCCGGTACCAGCCGCATCCGCCGCAACGGCGAGGTGCTGTGGGAGAAGGAGTTCCTCAGCGGCGAGGCGAACATGTGCCACAGCTTCGACAACCTGGAGTTCCACCACTTCAAGTACGCGCAGTTCCTCCACCCGGGCGATGTGCATATCCATTTCTTCGGGACTGCTACGCTTTCCTTCGCCGATGGCATCAAGGCACAGCCAGGTGACCATTTCGAGATCAGCCTGAAGGAGTTCGGCGAACCGCTGGTCAATGGCATTGCCCAGGCCGAGCCTGTGTTCGCCGTGGGGAGCGTGGGCAAGCTCTGAAAAGCCTGAGCTGCCACCCATTTCATAAGGAACCAGCCTATGTCCCAGATCCAGGGCCACAACTACATCGGTGGCCAACGCAGTGCCGAGGGCGACAAGGTCCTGCACAGCGTCAACGCCAGCAGCGGCGAGATCCTCGCTCAGCCGTTCCACGAGGCCACGCCCGATGAAATCGACCGCGCCGCGCTGGCCGCCCAGTCCGCCTACCCGGTCTACCGCAGCTTGAGCGGCGAGCGTCGCGCGCAGTTCCTCGATGCCGTGGCGGACGAGCTCGACGCCCTGGGCGATGATTTCATCGCCGAGGTCAGCCGCGAGACCGCCTTGCCCGCCGGCCGCATCCAGGGCGAGCGCGCTCGCACCAGCGGGCAGATGCGTCTGTTCGCCAAGGTGTTGCGCCGGGGTGATTACCTCGGCGTGCGCATCGACCACGCGCTGCCCGAGCGCAAACCCTTGCCGCGCCCGGACCTGCGTCAGTACCGGATCGGCGTCGGCCCGGTGGCGGTGTTCGGCGCCAGCAATTTTCCGTTGGCCTTCTCCACCGCGGGCGGTGACACCGCCGCCGCCCTGGCCGCCGGCTGCCCGGTGGTATTCAAGGCCCACAGCGGCCACCTGTTCACCGCCGAGCGGGTGGCGGATGCGGTGATTCGCGCGGCCGAACGCACCGCCATGCCGGCGGGGGTGTTCAACATGATCTACGGCGACTGGGTCGGCGAGCGGCTGGTCAAGCACCCGGCGATCCAGGCGGTCGGCTTTACCGGCTCGTTGCGCGGCGGTCGCGCGCTGTGCGACATGGCTGCCGCGCGGCCGCAGCCGATCCCGGTGTTCGCCGAGATGTCGAGCATCAACCCGCTGATCCTGCTGCCCACTGCGCTGGCCGTACGCGGCAGGGCCATCGCCACGGAGCTGGCGGCGTCGGTCGTGCTGGGCGCCGGACAGTTCTGCACCAACCCAGGCCTGGTGCTGGGGGTCAAGTCGGCCGAGTTGACGGCGTTCGTCGAGCAACTGGCGGCCATCTTCGGCGAGGAGCCGGCGCAAACCCTGCTCAACCCGGGGGGGCTGGCGCACTACAGCAAAGGTGTTGAACGGCTGCGCGCGCACCCTGGCGTCGAGCACCTGGCCGGCCATCCGCACAGTGGGCGGCAGGCTCAGCCACAGTTGTTCAAGGCCGACGTGCAGCTGCTGCTCGATGCCGATGAGGTGGTTCAGGAGGAGGTGTTCGGGCCGACCACGCTGCTGGTCGAGGTCGCCGATCAGGCGCAGCTGTTGCAGGTCTTGAACAGCCTGCATGGGCAATTGACGGCCACCCTGATCGCCGAGCCTGCGGACTTCTCGGCGTTCGCCGAACTGACCCCGCTGCTGGAGCAGAAGGTCGGGCGCATCCTGGTCAACGGTTATCCGACCGGGGTCGAAGTCTGCGAGGCCATGGTCCACGGCGGCCCGTACCCGGCGACGTCGGACGCGCGCGGCACCTCGGTCGGCACCCGGGCCATCGATCGCTTCCTGCGGCCGGTGTGTTTCCAGAATTACCCCGAGGCGCTGCTGCCCGAGGTGCTCCACGAGGCCAATCCGTGGAAGGTGCCGAGGTTGGTGGATGGGGAGTGGCAGGCGTAGCCTGGAGGCGGGCCACCACCGGCCGCGCGCGCGGCCTGTCGCCAGCTTCGCCGGCTCCTACATTTGCTTCGAACGTGCCGTTCCAGACAGACCACCTATGACCGCCCCGAACATCAAAAGCGGCATAAATCGAAACAGATGTAGGAGCCGGCGCAGCTGGCGACAGGCCGCGCGGGCGGCCGCTGGTGGCCATATTGGACATTTCGCCGGGCGCCCGAAGATCAAACCGGCCTGACGGCCTCTCGGGGCTTTGCCCCTCCCACGTCGTCTCGTGTTGCGCCTGTGATGTGGGAGGGGGCAAAGCCCCCGAGAGGCCGCAAGGCCGGTTTGATCTTCGATCAGATCCAGGGTCTGACCTGGAATGCAATCACGGCCACCACCGGCCGCCCGCGCGGCCTGTCGCGGGCTTCGCGCGCTCCGTTTGTTTCGGGCGTAAGCATTCAGAGGCCATCACCGATGACCGCCCCGAATATCAAAAGCGGTCATGGGCGATGCCATTGGCTGCATATAAATCGAAACAAATGTAGGAGCCGGCGTAGCTGGCGACAGGCCGCGCGGGCGGCCGCTGGTGGCCATATTGGACATTTCGCCGGGCGCCCGAAGATCAAACCGGCCTGACGGCCTCTCGGGGCTTTGCCCCTCCCACGTCGTCTCGTGTTGCGCCTGTGATGTGGGAGGGGGCAAAGCCCCCGAGAGGCCGCAAGGCCGGTTTGATCTTCGATCAGATCCAGGGTCTGACCTGGAATGCAATCACGGCCACCACCGGCCGCCCGCGCGGCCTGTCACGTGCTTCGCGCGCTCCGTTTGTTTCGGGCGTAAGCATTCAGAGGCCATCACCGATGACCGCCCCGAATATCAAAAGCGGTCATGGGCGATGCCATTGGATGCACATAAATCGAAACAGATGTAGGAGCCGGCGCAGCTGGCGACAGGCCGCGCGGGCGGCCGCTGGCCCTATTGGACATTTCGCCGGGCACCCGAAGATCAAACCGGCCTGACGGCCTCTCGGGGCTTTGCCCCTCCCACGTCGTCTCGTGTTGCGCCTGTGATGTGGGAGGGGGCAAAGCCCCCGAGAGGCCGCAAGGCCGGTTTGATCTTCGATCAGATCCAGGGTCTGACCTGGAGTGCAATCACGGCCACCACCGGCCGCCCGCGCGGCCTGTCGCGTGCTTCGCGCGCTCCGTTTGTTTCGGGCGTAAGCATTCAGAGGCCATCACCGATGACCGCCCCGAATATCAAAAGCGGTCATGGGCGATGCCATTGGCTGCATATAAATCGAAACAAATGTAGGAGCCGGCGCAGCTGGCGACAGGCCGCGCGGGCGGCCGCTGGTGGCCATATTGGACATTTCGCCGAGCGCCCGAAGATCAAACCGGCCTGACGGCCTCTCGGGGCTTCGCCCCTCCCACGTCGTGGCGTGTTGCGCCTGTGATGTGGGAGGGGGCAAAGCCCCCGAGAGGCCGCAAGGCCGGTTTGATCTTCGATCAGATCCAGGGTCTGCCCTGGAATGCAATCACGGCCACCACCGGCCGCCCGCGCGGCCTGTCGCGTGCTTCGCGCGCTCCGTTTGTTTCGGGCGTAAGCATTCAGAGGCCATTACCGATGACCGCCCCGAACATCAAAAGCGGTCATGGGCGATGCCATTGGATGCACATAAATCGAAACAGATGTAGGAGCCGGCGCAGCTGGCGACAGGCCGCGCGGGCGGCCGCTGGCCCTATTGGACATTTCGCCGGGCACCCGAAGATCAAACCGGCCTGACGGCCTCTCGGGGCTTTGCCCCTCCCACGTCGTCTCGTGTTGCGCCTGTGATGTGGGAGGGGGCAAAGCCCCCGAGAGGCCGCAAGGCCGGTTTGATCTTCGATCAGATCCAGGGTCTGACCTGGAATGCAATCACGGCCACCACCGGCCGCCCGCGCGGCCTGTCGCGTGCTTCGCGCGCTCCGTTTGTTTCGGGCGTAAGCATTCAGAGGCCATTACCGATGACCGCCCCGAACATCAAAAGCGGTCATGGGCGATGCCATTGGATGCACATAAATCGAAACAGATGTAGGAGCCGGCGCAGCTGGCGACAGGCCGCGCGGGCGGCCGCTGGCCCTATTGGACATTTCGCCGGGCACCCGAAGATCAAACCGGCCTGACGGCCTCTCGGGGCTTTGCCCCTCCCACGTCGTCTCGTGTTGCGCCTGTGATGTGGGAGGGGGCAAAGCCCCCGAGAGGCCGCAAGGCCGGTTTGATCTTCGATCAGATCCAGGGTCTGACCTGGAATGCAATCACGGCCACCACCGGCCGCCCGCGCGGCCTGTCGCGTGCTTCGCGCGCTCCGTTTGTTTCGGGCGTAAGCATTCAGAGGCCATCACCGATGACCGCCCCGAATATCAAAAGCGGTCATGGGCGATGCCATTGGCTGCATATAAATCGAAACAAATGTAGGAGCCGGCGCAGCTGGCGACAGGCCGCGCGGGCGGCCGCTGGCCCTATTGGACATTTCGCCGGGCGCCAGGAAGATCAAACGGCCTGACAGCCTCTCGGGGCTTTGCCCCTCCCACGTCTGCCTGAAATGCAATCACGGCCACCACCGGCCGCGCGGGCGGCCGCTGGCCATATTGGACATTTCGCCGGGCGCCAGGAAGATCAAACCGGCCTGACGGCCTCTCGGGGCTTTGCCCCTCCCACGTCTGCCTTGAGATTCGATCACGGCTGCCGCCAGCTGCGCCTGCATCGCCCGCCACCTCGATAAACCCCTCTGCACCGCCTATCATGAGCCTTTCCCTGCCACGAACAGAGCTCATGACCGCCTCCCTGACCACCGAACTGCAGACCGCCAACCTGCTGCTGATCGACGGCCTGCACGCCTTTGATTTCACCCTCACCGATGCCGGCCTGACCCTTGAGGCCATGGACGGCCGTCAACTCAAGCGCTGGGCCTTCAGCCCTGAACAACTGACCGCCGCACAGCGCAACGGGGCCGGCGACGGCTGGCAGCTGGCCGGCCCTGATGGGACCCATCAACTGCTCTGCCTCAACGCTTTCAGCGCCAGCGACGACGAAGATGAAGACTCGGCCGTGGATGAAACCCAAACGCCTTGAGCGAGTCTTTATCTGGCAAGTTATGCGACGTCCAATAACTCCAACAGTCCCAGGGTCCCCAAACAATGAAAAAACTCCTGTTACCGCTTGTCGTCACGACCCTCATCAGCAGCGTGGCCCAAGCCGACCTGCTGGTCGGTACCTACACCGCCGGCACCAGCCAGGGCATCTACCGCTACGCCTTCGACAGCCAGACCGGGCAGATCGCCGCGCAGCCTACGCAGACCGTGAAAAGTGAAAACCCTTCGTGGTTGACCTTGTCCCATGACCAGAAGCACCTGTTCGCGGTCAACGAGAACGGCCCCGGCCAGGCCGACGTGGTCGGTCGCGTCAGCAGCTTCGCCATCGACGCCAGCCATGCCATCAGCCCGATCAACGAGGTCGACAGCAAAGGCGACGAGCCCACCCACTCCAGCCTGGCCAAGGGCGAGGGCTACCTGTTCGTCTCCAACTACGCCGTGCATCCCGACCCGGGCGGGCGCCTGAGCGTGTTGCCGGTCAAGGCCAATGGCGAGCTGGGCGAGGTCATCCAGCAGGAGGCTCATGAGGCGAGCAAGGTCAACCCCGAGCGCCAGGCCAGCTCCCATGTGCACTCCGTGGTCTCGGCGCCGAACGGCCATGACGTCTACCTGCAGGACCTGGGTGCCGACCGGATCTTCCTGTACAAATTCGACCCGAAGAACGCCGCGCACCCACTGACCGCCGCCAAGACCCCCGAAGTCATCCTCGCCCCCGGCAGCGGCCCGCGTCACCTGACCTTCAGCAAGGACGGCAAGCACGCCTACCTGACCCTGGAGATGGCCGCCCAGGTCGCTGTGTTCGATGTGCGCAGCGACGGCTTCCTGATCCAGAAGCAGCTGCTCGACATGGCCAAGGGCAAGCCGCAGGAAGGCAAGGGCGGCGGCGCCATCCACCTGTCGCCCGATGGCAAGTTCCTCTACGCCACCAACCGTGGCAATACCAACGAGCTGATCGCCTACGCGGTCGCCGCAAACGGCCAGCTCAAGGAGATCCAGCGTCGCTCGGTGGAAGGCAAGGAGCCGCGCGAATTCACCTTCGACCCCAGCGGCAAGTTCCTGCTGATCGCCAACCAGAAGAGCAGCCAGATCGTCGTGGTCCGCCATGACGCCAAGACCGGCAAGCTGGGCGAGACGGTGCAGAAGTTCGACATCGATACCCCGTCGGACCTCAAGTTCCTCGCGGGCAAATAAGGCCAGCGCCAGCGCGCGTCGGCCCCCGCAGGCGGTAGCCGGCGCGCACTATCGATCGCGGTGATAATCGATAACGGCGCAAAGCATTTTTGCATCGCCGGGAGCGGGCGTAAGTTCGACCCATGGCCCACACGGGCAGGTCACTCACCCCAGACTTCGAGGCACGCCGACATGAACTTCAACCTCTTCAGCATCATCGCCGCTTCTGCCGTTTCCGCCACCGTGGCCCTGCCGGCGCACGCCGCCCAGGTCGCCAGCGAGAAGAAAACCCAGGTCGCTACCTACACCCAGAGCTACCTGCAGAAAAGCGCCAACTTCTATGCGGCGCTGGATCACAAGACCCAGCTGTAACGCCGCCTGGTGGGAGGGGCGCCGCCCCCGATCCCTTCAGCCGACCACCTGCACTGCACTCAACCCATTACCCAGGCGCTTGACCTGAATCTGCACCGGGATGCGCTCGTGCATCTCCTGCACATGGGAAATCACCGCCACCTTGCGCCCCTGCGCCTGCAGGCCGTCCAGCGCGTCCATGGCCAGTTGCAGGGATTCGGGGTCGAGGCTGCCGAAGCCCTCGTCGATGAACAATGACTCGATCTTCAAGGTGCTCGACGCCATCGAGGCCAGCCCCAACGCCAGCGCCAGCGATACCAGAAAGGTTTCACCTCCCGAGAGTGAATGCACCGAGCGCAGCTCGTCGCCCATCTCGGTGTCCAGCACCAGCAGGCCGAGCAGGCTGCCGCCGCGCTTGAGCCGGTAGCGGCGCACCAGTTGGCGCAGCTGCACGTTGGCGTGGTGCACCAGCAGGTCGAGGTTGCAGGCCTGCGCGATCTTGCGAAAGCGATCGCCGCTCTGGCTGCCGATCACCTCGCTGATCCGTGCCCAGCGCAGGTATTCGCGCTGTGCGGCGTCGATGCCGTGTTGCAGCTGGGCGTTGGCGTCGACGCGGCGCTGGTCTTCGCTGAGCTGTGCACGCAGGTCGGCGCAGCGCTCTTCACCTGCCGCGCAGGCTTGCTGGGTGGCAAGCAGTTGGCTGTGCAGTTGCTCTTCCTGAACGTCTGTGCCGACGCCTGCCTGATGGGCCTGTTGGCGTTGTTGGCGTTCAGCCAGCAGCACCCGCGCCTGTTCGATGGCACGTTCGGCCTGCTGCACCTGCAGGCGACGCTGCTCGAGCGCGTCGGCGCCGAGGGTCAGCAGGCGTGCCAGGCCCGCGTCATCGAGCTGCGGATGGCCGCTGCGCCACAGCGCGATGCTCTCATCCAGCGCCTGCACGGTCTTGCCCAAATCCGCCTGGTGCTGCTCGCTCGCCTTGAGCTCGCTGGCCAGCAGGGCACTCTGCGTGCGGGTGTCCTGCAGGCCCTGGGCGCTGGCGGCTTCTTCCTCGCGGCAGGTCTGCACGCGGCCTTGCAGGGCGCTTTGCCAATGCTCGGCGTCAGCATGCTCGCCCAGCAGGCTGGCCAGCGTGGCGGCGACGGTGGCGCGTTGCGCAGCCAGTGTCGTGTGTTGCTGGCGAACCTGTGCGAGGCGTTGTTGCAACGCCGCTTGCTGTGTGGCGAGCTGATCGATGCTGCGCTGACGTTCGCTGGCGGCTCGTTGCTCCTCACGTTGGCTGTCGAGCTGTTGCAGGCGTGCCGCCAATTGCTGGTCCAGGGCCATGAAGGTCGCGGTCGGCTCTTCGCGCAAACCCTGCAAGGTCGCGGCGGGCAACAGCGCGACGAAGCCTTCGAGGTCTTCGTCCAGGCGTTGCTGGTCGCCGAGCAACTGCCGTTGCTGTTCGTTGAGCGCGGCGCTGGCGGCCTGGCTGGCCTCACGGGCCTGCTGGATGTGCAACTGCAGGCGTGTGGCCTGCTGCTGCACGGCCAGCAGGCGTTGCTGCGTCGACTCCAGCGCCGCGATCTCGCGGCCGGCCTCCTGCAGGCGGTTGCCAAGCCAGATCGCCTGTTCGCTGTCGGGCAGTTGCGGATACTGCGGGTGGGCGTGCAGGGCCGCCGACAGGCTTGTCTGCAACTCGGCGAAGGCCTGCTCCTGTTGGTGGTTGCGCTTTTGCTGTTCGACCAGGGTGCTGACTTCGACGCGCAATTCGGTCAGCCGCGTGGCCAGTCGTTCGACCTGCAAGCGGGCGGCCGCTTCCTCGCTGTCGTCGTGCTCGCCAAGCGCCGCGTTGAGCGCTTCGGGCAGGTGATAGGGATGCTCCAGGCTGCCGCACACCGGGCAGGCCCGGTCGTCCTGCAACTGCGCGCGCAGTTGTTCGACGCTGGCGCTGCGCGCCAGGCGCTGGCGGCCCAGCAGCTGCACGGTGACCGCCAGGGCTTGCTCGGCCTGTTGATGCTGCTGCTTGACCTGCAAGCCTTCGGCGGTGCGCTGCTCGCGTTGTTCGGCCAGCTGGCGCTGCTGATCGGCCAGCTCGCGTTGCTGCTGGGCCAGGTCGTCGAGGCGCAGCCAGTGCCGTTGCAGCTCTTCGAAGCCGCGCACGTGCAAGCGTTGCTCGTGCAGTTGGGCGGTGCTCTCCTGCAGGCGCTCGCCCAACTGCTGCGGGCTGACCTGCGCCTCGGCATGCAGCGCCTGCCATTGCTGCTCAAGCTGCTGGACCTGGCGTGACTGCTCGCCGGCGCGCTGCTCCAGCGCCGGTAACTCGTGGCGTCCCTGGCGCAGCCGGCCGCTGAGGGCCACGCCTTGCTGCAGCACGCGCCGATGCACGTCCCAGGCGTCGCCCAGGCCGGCCAGTGGCTGGCTGGCCGCCAGTTGCGTGGCGATCTGCTCCAGTTGCTCGGTGCTGGCCTGCTGGCGCTGCTGCAAGTCTTGCAACTGCGCCTGGCCTTGCTCGCAGTCGTGCTGCGCGTTGTGCACGGCGGCTTGGGCCTCAGCCGTCTGCGCGGCCAGGCGGGTGGATTCCGCCTGTTGGGCGAACGCCTGGCGCAGCAGCGGCTCGCTATCGTTTTGCACTTCGAGGGCCTGAGCCAGTGTGGCGCTGGCGTTGCTCTGGCGCGTCTGCAGATCGACCTGGCGTTGTTGCAGCTCGGCCTGCTGGCGCTGCTGGAGAGCGATCTGCCCGGCCAGCGGCTGCCACTGTCGATGTGCCTGTTCGCGGCGTTCGAACAGGTGCCGCTGCGGGGCCAATTGCTCCAGTTGCAGCAGCTCGACTCGGGCTTCGGCCAAGGCTTGCCAGCCTTGCTCGGCTTCGGCCAGTTGCGTGGCGGCGGCCTGGCTGGCCTCGGTCAGCCGCTGGCCTTCCTGTTGCCGTTGCACTTGCTGTTCGAGCTGACGCAGCGCGGCCTGCTGCGCCTTGTAGTCGAGCAGGGCAGCGGCGTATTGCGCATCGAGTGCATCGCGGGCCTCGACGGCCAGCGGGGCGATGCCGCCGGCCCTGTCACGCAGCTCCTTGACGGCCTTTTCCGCGTCGCGGCTCTTCTCGAAGGCGCGCTTGCCCAGCTGGGTGTAGAGCGCGGTGTCGGTGAGTTTCTCCAGCAACTCGCTGCGCTCGTTGTCGTTGGCCTTGAGAAAGGCGCTGAATTCGCTCTGCGCCAGCAGCACGGCGCGGGTGAACTGCGCGAAGTTGAGGCCCAGGCGCTTTTCCAGCTCGATTTCATATTCGCGTTTCTGGCTGGCGACCACCTGCTCACTGTCCAGGTCCAGCAGGCTCTGCTTGCTCGGCTGCAGCTTGCCGCCAGCCTTGTCGCGGGCGCGGTTGGCCTCCCAGCGGGCGCGGTAGCGGTGCCCGTCGATGCCGACGAAGTCGACCTCGGCAAAGCCTGTGCCGGTGCCCCGGCGCAACAGCGTGCGCGGGTCGCCCGTGGCGATTTCGCCGTCGCCGTCGGGTACCTTGGCGTCGCGCCCGGTCTGGTTGAGCCGCGGCACAGCGCCGAACAGCGCCAGGCACAGGGCGTCGAGCAGAGTGCTCTTGCCGGCGCCGGTGGGGCCGGTGATGGCGAACAGGCCGGCACTGGCCAAAGGTTCTGCGGTGAAGTCCAGCTCGAAGGGGCCGGCCAGTGAAGCGAGGTTCTTCAGGCGGATGGCAAGAATCTTCATGCGGTGGGGTCTTCCATCTGCACGTCCTGCAGCAGCAGGGCGAAGTCGCTCAGGACCTGGGCGTCGATCTCGCTGCCGTAGGCATCCTGCCAGGCGCGACCGAACAGGTCGAAGGGGCTCAACTGGCCGAGTTCCAGCAGTTGGCTTTCGGCGTCGCTGGCGTCGGCCTTGCCGGCGTATTCGGCGGCAATGCGCACCAGGCGTACGGCCTTGTTCTGCAGGGCCAGCTCGATCTGCTGGCGCAGGTCCGGTTGCGGCTCGTCGAGGCGCACGCGCACCTCCAGCCAGGGTTGTTGCAAAAGCTCGGCCAGCAGGTCGAGCTCGGGCAGTTCGGCCAGCCTGGCCAGCACCTCGGCCAGCGGCAGCGGGCCGACCCGCAGCAGTTCGACGGCGCGCGGCACGCGCAGGGTTTCGACACTGGCCAGGGTTTCGCCGTCCAAGCGCACGTCGAGGATCTGGTGCGGGTAGTCGATTTCGGCGAACGACAGCGGCAGCGGCGAGCCGCTGTAGCGGATGCGTTCCTCGCCGTTGACCCGCTGCGGTTTATGCAGGTGGCCGAGGGCGACGTAACCGATGTCGCTGCCGAACAGGCTGGCGGGCAGGGCCTCGGCGCTGCCGACGATCAGGTTGCGCTCCGAATCCAGCGACACGCTGCCACCGGCCATGTGCGCATGGCTGATGGCTATCAGCGCCTGACCCGGCTGGCGCCTGGCCTGGGCGGCAGCGATGAGCATGTCGTGGACCCGGCCGATGCCTTGCAGGTAGTCGTCGCCCAGGTGCTGGCCGGTGACTTCGGCCGGGCGCAGGAAGGGCAGGGCCAGGCACCAGCCAGCGATGGCGCCGTTGGCGTCGGGCAGCGGCAGCAGCAGGCGCTCGCTGTCGAGCACGCCGTCGTCGAGCCACGACACGCGACCCAGCGCGTGGGTGCGCAGGCGGCGCATCAGGGTCGCCGGCAGCTCGATTCGCGAGCCGGAGTCGTGGTTGCCGGCGATCATCACAATGGTCAGCTGCGGCTGCTGTTCATGGGCATCGACGATGAAGTTGTACAGGCGCTCCTGCGCCTTGACCGGCGGGTTGACCGTATCGAACACATCACCGGCGATCAGCAGCACATCAGGCCGCTGCTCCTTGAGTTGGCGCAACAGCCATTGCAGGAAGCACGCGTGTTCGTGGTCCCGCTCCTGGCCGTGCAGGGTCTGGCCCAGGTGCCAGTCGGAGGTGTGGAACAAGCGCATTGGGGGGTCCTAACAAGGTATGGCGGCCGGTGGTGGCCATATTGAACAGCTCGACATACAACCTACTTCGGATACAACGGCGGCAGCCCGCCATTGTCGCCCACCTGCAGGGTCTGGCGCTCGACCCGCGGGATGGCATTGATCGCGCGCCACAGGTCGCCGCCCTGCCAGAACTGCCCGGCCTCGCTGTACAGGGCGCCGTTGAGGCCGTCCAGGGCATCGGACAGCGGCACGAAGCGCGCGGCCATGTCGGCCAGGGTTTCCGGTTGCTGGCGGGCCCAGGCGTCGATGGCCTGGCGGGTGGCATAGGTGTCGTTGGCCTGGCAGGCGCGCTTGATGTCGTCCATCAGGCTGCGCGGGCTGGGGCCGGTCTGCGCGGTGCGCTGCACCGCCGGCAGCGAGCGGGCGCGCCACCACAGCAGAAAGCCCAGCAGAGTGGTGAAGGCGAACAACACGGTGGCCACCTTCCACGGCCACAGCAGGGCGTTTGGCGCCGGTGCGGCGCTGTCGGCGACCGGGGTTTCCACCGCCAGGGTCGGGTTGTCCACCACGCGCAGGCTGCGCGCCGGCAGGCTGCTGCGTTCCAGGTGGTCTTCATGGGTGTTCCACCACACCACCTCCACCGGCGGCAGGTCGATGTTGCCGCTGCGGGTCGGCACCAGCGCTTCGCGCTCGTCGCGGCTGCCGATCAGCCCGCGCTCGCTGGCCAGGTTGTTCAGCTGCGGCTGGTCGGGGTAGCGACGCAGGCCGTTGACGTTGGTGGCGGGCAGCGGTGGCAGTTGCGCGCTGGACAGGCCGTCGGCCTTGAGGCTCAGGGTACGGGTCAGCGAGTCGCCCACCTGGCTCTGCGCCGGCTCCGGGTTCCAGCTTTCGCTGAGACTCAGGCTGCGCGCCGGCAGCCACTGCGCGTCGCTGGGCCAGGCGGCGGGGCGCGGGCGCACGTTCAGCGGGATCTGCGCCGACGTGACCCGCAGCACCTTGCCGGGGCGCGGGGTGGCGTCGCCATCGGCAAGATCGGCCAGCGTCGCGCTGAACACCTGCGCCGGAATCATCAGCTCGCCGCTGCGTTGCGGGTAGATGGCGAAGCGCAGCTCGATGACCCCGTGGCGCACGCCCTTGATCAGCTTTTCGTAGGTCCTGGGCTCGCCCAGCTGCTCGGTGCGGGCGTCGGTGATCTGCAACGGCGAGAGCTTGCTGTCGTCGTACAGCGCCACCGAGTGGTAGATGCGCACGGTGAGCACCGCCTGGGCCTGGACGTAGACGCTGTCGGCGTCCAGGCTGGCGTCGATGAACACCGGTGCCAGGTTGTTGGCATCGGCGTCATCGCCCACCAGCACCTGCAGGGTGATGGCCTGGCTTTTGGCGTCGCCCAGCTGCAACGGCGGGATGCTGACGGTCCCGGTGTGGCGTGGCAGCAAGGTGATCATCCAGCGTGTGGTGGCCTGGGCGTCGGTGTCGAGGGTGGCGGGGCGATTGACCTGGCGGGTGTCGCGCACCTCGAAGTCCAGGTCCAGAGCGGTCAGGTCCGGCTTGCCGAACTGGGTGACGTCGTTACTCTGCAGGGTCAGCTCCACCGTCTCGCCGGCGCCCAGGCGCGTGCGATCAACGCTCGCCACGAGGGTCGCCGCCTGGCTGGGCAAGGCCAGCAGGGCCAACAGGCAGCAGATCAAACAGGCGCTGACGCGGCGAATCATCGGGTGGTGTCCTGACTTTGCTGAAGTTCGTACCAGAATTTGCGCCGCAGCAGCTCGGCGGGGTCGTCGGGCACCTGGCGCAGCCATTGCTCCAGCGCCTGTTGCTGCTCGGCATCCAGGCTGCCGCCGGCCGGGCGTTGCGGCGCGCGGGTGGTGCTGTCGTCGTCGCCGCCACGGCCCGGGGCCTGCTGCCTGGCGTGAGGCGGGGGATTATCGCCGGGTTTGCCGCTTGGCGGCGAGTGCTCTGTTGGGTTGACGGCCTGCGCGGCGTCACTTTTGCCACTGCTGGCTTCACTGCCGGGGGCGCCCCCGCTGCTGGCACCGGCCAGTTTGTCATCGTCATGCGCGCGGTCGGTGGCCTTGGCCGCCTGTTCGGCGCGGCGCTGCTCGTCGAGAATCTGCTCGACCAAAGCCTTGTTCTGCAGCGCCTGGGCCAGGTCCGGCTGACGATCCAGCGCCTGCTCGTAGGCGTCCAGCGCCGCTTCCAGCTGGCCGGCGCGAGCCAGGGCGTTGCCGCGGTTGTAGTGGTCGGCGGCGCTGTTGCCCTGGGCGAAGCGGCTGGCGGCGCCGTTGAAGTCGCCGGCCTCGTACAGTGCCAAGCCCTGCCACTGCGGGTTGGCGAAGCGCCGTGCGGCTTCGGCCGGGCGCTGCTGGTCGAGCATCTGCTGGCCCTGCTGATCGGGGCGCAGCCACAGGTCGATGAAGCTCGCCGCATAGCTGGGCTGCGGCGCACCGAGCAACAATAGCGGCAGGCCCAGCAGCCAGCCACGCCGGCCGGCACAGGCGGCCAGCAGCAACACCGGCAGCAGCAGCCAGTAACCCTGGTCGGCCCAGCTGTCCAGTTGCAGGGTCTGGCCGTTGCCGCGCAACGAGCGGGGGTTGTCGTACAGGCCCAGTTCGCGCAGGTCCAGGTCGTCGCTGCGGGCGGCGCGGAAGTCGCCGCCCAGGTCGCTGACGAAACTCTTGAGGCTTGGGCTGTCCAGCTGCGCGACCAGGATCGCGCCTTGGCTGTCCTGCAGGAATTCGCCGTTCTCCTGTTTCACCGGCGCGCCCTCGCGGGTGCCGATGCCCAGCATCAACAGGCGCGGTGAGCGGCTGCCGAGGCTCTGGCGAATCGCCTCGCGCTCTTTTTCGTCGAGCTGCGAGCCGATCAGCAGCAGCCGACCCTGGCCCAGCGCGCCCTGGTCGAGCAGCGCCAGCGCCTTGCGCACCGCCAGGTCGGCGCGGTGGCCGGGCTGGGGCATGATCGATGGCTTGAGCGCGGCGAGCAGGTTGGCGCTGGTGGCCAGGTCGTCGGACAGCGGCACCAGCACATGGGCACTGCCGGCGTACACGACGATGGCGGTCTGTGCGTCACGGCGCTGGTGCAGCAGGTCGAGCAGCTTGCGCCGGGCCAGTTCCAGGCGGTTGGGCTGCACGTCGGTGGCGAGCATCTCGGGGGTCAGTTCGAGCATCACCACCAGCGGGTCGGCCGGCTTTTGCGCGGTTTGTTCCACGCGCTGCCAGCTGGGCCCGAGCAGCGCCAGCACCGCCAGGGTCCAGGCCAGGCCGAGCACGACCCACGGCAGGCGGCTGCTGCGCCCGCTGCCGCCGGTGAGCAGGGCGGCATGAAAGGTCGGCGGCAGGATCATCTGCCAGCGACCGGCGCGCCGTTGCCGGTGCCATAGCTGCCATAGCAGCCAGCCGAGCAGGGGCACCAGCAACAGCGCCAGGGGGCGATACCAGTGCGGCCAGAGGCCGCCAAACAGGGCGTTCATCGCCGTCTCCGCAGGCGCAGCCGCTCGAGCCGCGCGTGCCAGTCCGGGGTCGCCAGCAACGCAGCGTCGAGCAGCCGGCGACGGCCCGGCAGGCGCTCGTAGAGGCGGCGCAGCAGGTTGTCCGGCCAACGCTCACGCACCGCCAGCAAGGCGCTGCCGAGCAGGGCCAGGGCCAGCGGCCAGAAGTACAATTCCTGCACCGGGCGGGCGCGGGTCGGCTGCTGGGCGACCGGCTCGAGCAGGTCGAGGGTGGCGCCGATCTTTTGCAGCTGATCGCCGTCGCGGGCGCGGAAGTAGCCGCCGCCGGTGAGGCTGGCGATCTCCTTGAGGCTGGCTTCATCCAGGTCCAGGTCCGGGTTGACCCCGAGCACGCCCAGACCGCCGCTGTCCTGCGGGTCGGCGCCCAGGCCGATGGTGTAGATGCGCACGTGCTCCTGGGCGGCCAGCCGCGCGGCGGTCAGCGGGTGGATCTGCCCGCCGTTGTTGGCGCCGTCGGTGACCAGGATCAACACCCGGCTCTGCGCCGGACGCTGGCGCAGGCGCTTGACCGCCAGGCCGATGGCATCGCCGATGGCGGTGTTCTTGCCGGCGATGCCGACGGCGGCGTCGTCCAGCCACTGGCGCACGGTGTGCCGGTCGAAAGTCAGCGGTGCTTGCAGGTAGGGCTTGGTGCCGAACAGGATCAGCCCCACTCGATCGCCCATGCGCTGTTCGAGAAAGTCGCCGAGCAGGTGCTTGACCAGGCTCAGGCGGCTGATGTCGTCGTTTTGCCAGTGCATGTCGGGGTAGTCCATCGAGCCCGAGACGTCCACCGCCACCAGCAGGTCGCGGCCACTGGCGGCTATCGGCAATGGCTCGCCGAGCCACTGCGGGCGCGCGGCGGCGCTGAGCAGCAACAGCCACACGAGCACGAAGCGCGCCTGCTGCTGCCAGGCGGGCAGGCCGACCCGGGCGCGGCGCTTGCTCAATTGCTCGAGGTCGGCGAGAAAGCTCACCTTGAGCGCCGCCTCGCCGCTGTCGGCTGCCGGCAGCACCAGGCGCAGCAGCCAGGGCAAGGGCAGCAGGGCGAACAGCCAGGGCCAGGCGAACTCAAACATGTTTGCGAATCCAGGTGTCCACCGCCTGACTGAGGCCCAGGATGGCCTTGTCATCGAGTTTGCACTCAGGCTTGTACACGCCTTCGACCAGGATCATCCAGTGCGTCAGGCCGGCGGCCGGGCAGCGGTTGTCGAGGAACGCCAGCCATTGCCGGCCATTGAGGGTATGGCTGTGGCTGTTGGGGTAATGGCTGCGGCACAGGCGTTTGAGCAGCGCGTTGATCTGCTGCAGCCAGGCGCCGGCCGGCGCGCCGTTGTAGGGGCGCGGCATCATGGCCAGTTCGGCAAGGGCTTCGCTGCGCACCGGGTCGAGCGGTTGCTCGGCGGCTGCAGCGTCCTTTCGACGCCAGCGCAGCTGCGCGCGCCAGTGCCAGGCCGCCCAGCCGAGTGCGCCGAGCAGCACCGGCAAGGCCCACCAACCGGGCGCCGGTGGCCACAGGCCGATCGCCGGCGGGGCGATCAGCGGCTGCAACTGCTGCAGCGAGCTCATGGTTGCTTGCCCGGACTGTGTTTGCTCCCTGAAGAGTGCTTGCCGGGAGCACCGGCATTCAGGTACTCGCGCAGCTGCTCGATCATCGAGCTCTGCGTGCTCAGCGGCATCAGCAGGATGCGCAGCTTCTGCGCCAGCATCTCCCAGCGCAGAATCCGCGCCTCACCCTGGGCGCGGTAGGCCTGGCGCAGCTCGGCGTTGAGGGTATCGAGCTGCAGGTGTGCCTGGCGCTCCTCGAACCGCAGCAGGCCGGCTGCCGGCAGGGCGTGGTCGAGGGGGTCGCTGAGCGGCAATAACAGCAGGTCGCAGTGACGCGACAGCAGGCTCAATTGCTGCTCGGCGGCGTCCACCAATGCGCGCTCGTCACAGATGATGATGGCCAGGCTGCCGGGGCGCAGCACTTCGCGGGCTCGGCGCAGGGCCATGCCCAGGGCATCGGCCTCCGGTCTGGCTTCGCTGTGCAGGCTCTGATTGACCCGCACCAGGCGGTTGAGCAGTTGCAGCAGGCTCTGCTTGCTGCGTCGCGGCTTGATCTCGTAGTGTTCGCCGTCGCCGAACACCAGGCCGCCGATGCGATCGTTGTGGCCCAGCGCGGCCCAGCCGATCAGCGCGGCCGCCTGCGCGGCCAGCACCGACTTGAAGGCCAGCCCCGAGCCGAAGAACAGCCGCCGGCTTTGTTCGACCAGAATGAAGATCGGCCGCTCGCGCTCCTCGTGGAACAGCTTGGTGTGCGGCTCCTGGGTGCGCGCGGTAACGCGCCAGTCGATGCTGCGCACGTCGTCGCCGGCCTGGTACACGCGCACCTGGTCGAAGTCGACGCCGCGCCCGCGCAGCTTGGAATGGTGCAGGCCGATCAACGGGCTGCGCTGCGCGGGTGTGGAAAACAGCTGCACTTCGCGCACGCGATGGCGCATCTCGATCAAGTCGGCCAGGGTCACGCGGATGCCAGGGGCGGCGGGCAGTGCTTCGCTAGGGCTCATGCCTCAGGCCACGGCCACGACGTCGAGGATGCGCTGCACTACGCGGTCCTGATCGATTCCGGCCGCTTCGGCCTCGAATGACAGGATGATGCGATGGCGCAACACGTCGAACAGCACCGCCTGGATGTCCTCGGGGCTGACGAAGTCGCGCCCGGCCAGCCAGGCGTGGGCGCGCGCGCAGCGGTCCAGAGCGATCGAGCCGCGCGGGCTGGCGCCATAGGCGATCCACTCGGCCATTTCCGAGTCGAACTTGCTGGGCGTGCGCGTGGCCATGATCAGCTGCACCAGGTACTCCTCAACCGCGTCGGCCATATAAAGGCCGAGGATCTCCTTGCGCGCGGCGAAGATCGCCTGCTGGCTGACGCGTTTTTCCGGCTTGGTCTCGCCGTTGAGCGCCTCGCCCCGCGCCTGTTGCAGGATACGCCGCTCGACGGCGGCGTCCGGGAAGCCGATTTTCACGTGCATCAGGAAGCGGTCGAGCTGGGCCTCGGGCAGGGGATAGGTGCCCTCCTGCTCGATGGGATTCTGCGTGGCCATCACCAGAAACAGCGGCGACAGGTTGTAGGTGCTGCGCCCGACGCTGACCTGGCGCTCGGCCATGGCTTCGAGCAGCGCCGATTGCACCTTGGCTGGCGCCCGGTTGATTTCGTCGGCGAGCACCAGGTTGTGGAAGATCGGCCCTTGCTGGAACACGAAGCTGCCGGTTTCCGGGCGATAGATCTCGGTGCCGGTGATGTCGGCGGGCAGCAGGTCGGGGGTGAACTGGATGCGATGGAACTGTGCCTCGACGCCCTCGGCCAGCTCCTTGATGGCCTTGGTCTTGGCCAGCCCCGGCGCGCCTTCCACCAGCATATGGCCGTCGGCGAGCAGCACGATGAGCAGGCGCTCGACGAGCTTTTCCTGGCCGAGGATCTGCGTGGAAAGAAAGGTTCGCAGCGCGATTAGCGCTTCACGATGTTCCATCGATGAGGGTTCCTGAAAGGAAGGCCCGCGCACTTGGGAGAGCGTGCGTCTGGGTACTTGGCCGGGGGCCACTACTTTAATCCATTCAGGGGGTGGTTAGGAATCGGTGGGTGAAATGGCAAGTCCGCGATGGCCACAGGTGGCGTAGGAGCCGGCGCAGCTGGCGAGCGGGGCGGCCCCGGACGCCAGGCTTGATTGGCCATGGGCCGCGATACCAGCAGATGATCCACCCAGATAGCGAGGTGTTGCCCTCGCCAGCCGCGCCGGCTCCTACGCCAATCCGGGTGATGCCACAGGTGGCGTAGGAGCCGGCGAAGCTGGCGAGCGGAGCAACACCGAATGCCTAGGTTTATTTACTACCTGCCGCGATAGCATCAGCAATATTTGTCGACAACCCGAACGCCGTCCGCCTGGCGTACCGCCGGCCATTCGCTGTTCAACGTATGCAACACCCGGCCAAGAAAATCGTGGTCGGCGGCGGCCTTGCGGCCCACATAGCCAGCACCGCGGCGGTAGGTGCGCAGGCGCGCGCGCATGGTCGGGCGGCTCTGTTGGAAATCATCCTCGGCCGCATGCGGGGTCAAGGGTTCGATCTTCACCTCGCCGCTTGCGCAGACCCACAGGATGTGGCTGTCGAGGGTGTCCTTGCGCGCGGCGAACAGGCGGGCCAGGTCGTTGATGGTCGGTTGTTGATTCAAGTTCATGGTGGAGCCCCTTTAGCGTGAATTGATCTGTCTGTGGTGCATCGCAAACATGGCATTCAAGAGCCGTAGATGGGCGGCTCGAAGGCGGAATCAATGTGCCTTGTGGGCAGAACACATGGCAGGAAGCGGCTATTCGCCAGGCCCTGCGCAATACCTTTTGCCAGTGCTCCCGATCGGGGAGACGGGGCCATCATGCTAAAGGCTGAAGGGGTCGTCAAGAAAAATGTAGTGATATTTTCAGGTCACTACATAAATGACCGGGGCGTGTGAAATCGACCGCTCGGTCACGTTTTTGCCCGCTCGGCCTGCAGCCCGGTGAGGGCGCGGGTGGCCGCGCCGAATGTCACGGATAGAGTAACGAAAATTTACTTTCAAAGTTGTGATTTTTGTTCAGGATTCACCCGGTGTTAATTGTAAGAAAGCTTTCAATTATTTCGCCCCGGGGGCCTTGTCAGTGCCCGGCATCGCAACTAACTTTGACCATGAAAGTTGCTTGTGACCTGCCCCGGAAGTTTCCGGTCAATTCATTGCGGAGTTGCTGACATGGCCCAAACCGCCGAAGAAGTCGAAAAAACCTCCCCCTTGCAGACAGCGCGTTTCATCGTGCGCTTCGGCAGTGAAGTGCTCTCCTGTTCGACCATCACCCCGCCCTCGCCAAGCCGCGCGGCGGTGACCTATCGCGACGGCCGCGGCGGTATCTGGCGGGCGCCGGGGCTGCTGAGCGATATGGACTTTTCGCTGGGCCGTGCGCTGGTTGCGCCGCGCAATTATTTCTGGAAGTGGTTCGCCGATTCTCGCATGAACCGCATCGAGAAGAAGGACGTCACCGTCGACCTGACCGACGAGCAAGGCACCACGGTGTTCTTGAGCTACACGATGATCAATTGTTTTCCGACCGGGGTCACGGCGGCAACTTTCGATGCCACCAATGCGGCCTTCTATGTTGAAACCATCAACTTTGCCGCCGACCGATTCGATTTGACGTTCGTCGATTGATCTTCGCCCGATTGCCAATCGTTCGCCACGTTCCTCGTCCTCAGGATGCGCATTCATGACCACAATGACCAAACCCACACCCGGCGTCTATGTTTGGGAAGCACCCGGTACCTTTCTCACGGTCGCCAGCGGCGCCAGCGCAGTGCCGGCGTTCCTGTATGCGCATCCGACCGGATCGTTGCTCGATGGGCCGGCAGAGAACGAGCAAAGCAAACCGGACAAGAAGGGCAAGGCCAAGTCCCGCAAAGGGGTGGCCGAGGCTGCACAGCCGGCTGCGGGGACTGATGGCGCGCAGGTGCTGGATAATGACGCGATCGTCCACCGCATTCCCAACTGGGTGACATTCACCCGCGAATTCGGCCCTGCCGATGGCAGCGAATTCGTGCTGGACCGCGGGAATGTCCTGCACCTGGCGGTCAAGACCTACCTGGATAACGGTGGCGGGCTGTTTTATACCGTTTCCACCGGCGAGGGCTGGGCGGAGGAAATCGAGTCTCGCGAAGACATCACCCTGGTGGTCCAAGCCGGTACAGGGCCTGCGGCCCTCGCGGGGGAAATCGCAGCGCTGTGCGAGAAGCCTTTCCAGACCCGCTTTGGGCTGCTCGACGGCCCCGTCGGCCCACTGCCCCTCCCGACTGGCTTCCCTGAAGGTCCCAATATCGCGGCCTTCTACCCATGGCTGGAGGCGAGCTGGGCAGGCGAGAACAAAATTCCACCCAGCGCCGCCGTCGCCGGGGCCATCTGCGAAACCGATGGGCTGCATGGCCCTTGGCATGCCGCCGCCAACTTCGACCTGCGCGGAGGCGTCACGCCGTTGATCCACATCAGCGACAGCGACCAGGCCGACTACATGGAGCCAGCGCTGAACATGATCCGCGCCTTCCCGGGGCGGCCGTCGGTGATCTGGGGCGTGCGCACGCGCGACAACACACCTGAAAACAAATACATCCCCGTGCGGCGGCTGATGCTCAACGCGCAAAAGGATATCCGCAAGGCCCTGCGCCCGTTGATCTTCGAGCCCAACCACCAGCCGACCTGGCAACGCGCCAGAGGTGCCATCACCAGCTACCTGCGACGCATCTGGGAGCAGGGCGGCCTGATGGGCGGCACCGAGAACGAGGCCTTCTTCGTTCAGGTCGGGCTCGACGAAACCATGGTTCAGGCGGACCTGCTCGAAGGCAAGATGATCATTCATGTCGGTCTGGCGATCACCCGACCCGCCGAGTTCATCGTGCTGCGCTTCACCCAGATCATGAACATGCCCGCCGCTTGAGTGCCGCCTGCCTGCTCATTCACTGATGCGCTCCGCCCGAGGAATCGATCATGCCAGTTACCTATACCGTGCCCGGCGTCTACGTCGAAGAAAGCAACCTGCCCTTGCTCTCAGTGCCCTCCGGCGCGACCGCAGTGCCGGTGTTCATCGGTAATTTCAAGGGCAAGGACGGCGTGGCGATCGCGCTGGGCAAGTGCATCGAAGTGGCCAGCTGGTTTGATTTCACCGAGCAGTTTTCGACGCCGACCGAGGCGACCTTGGCGGTGACGTCAGTGGTGGGCCAGCCTGGCGCCTGGACCTTGGCAGCTGTCACCGGTGCGCTGGACATCAACTGGCGCTGCATCCAGCTGTATTTCGACAACGGCGGCGGTCGTTGCTACATCCTGCCATTCAAGGTGGAGGCAGACCTTCTCGGTGCGCCGGAGATCATCGAACGCTACAGCGATATCACCTTGATGTGCGCGACGGTCTCCACTGCGACTTCGAAGGCGGTGTATGAATCACTGAGCAGGCTGCAACAGGAAATGGGTGGTCTCTTCCTGATCGCTGACTCAAAGAACGGTGACGAGAAACCCGCTACCGTCGCGCAACGTACCGCCGTCTACTATCCAGGCCTGATCACCCAGTACAGCCCAAGGCCCGCTGATGACGAGTTGAAGGTGACCATCGACGGGGCGGCTTCACCGGTCACGCTGGATTCTTTGAAAACCAGCAACGAAGCACTCTATGGCCAGATCTTCCAGCACCTGGAAGCCTACGCCGCCGCCAACCCTGTGCACCTGCCCGCCAGCCCCGCCATCGCCGGCGTGTACTGCCGCACCGACGCCAACCGCGGCCCCTGGCAAGCCCCCGCCGGCGCTTCGCTGAACAACGTCAGCGGCGTCGAGCGCCCGGTCACTACGGGTGTCCTCGACAAGTTGCTGGAAAACCGCATCAACGCGATCAAGGCCTTTGCCGGCGAGGGCGTGCGGGTATGGGGCGCACGCACCATGGTCGCGCCGAGCACGCCGCTGTGGCTGCACATCCAGGTCATGCGCCTGTTCGACGCCGCCGCCCGCGACATCCGCAGCGCCATGCGCGTGGCCGTGTTCATGCCCAACAACGGCGCCACCTGGGCCACCGTGCGCACGGCCATCGACGCCTACCTGTACAACATCTGGCGCCAGGGCGGGCTCAAGGGCAGCACCGCGCAGGAGGCCTACTACGTACAGGTCGGCCATGGGCTGACGATGACCGATGAAGACGTGCTCGAAGGAATCTTGAATGTGAACGTAGGGATGGCGGCGTTGCGGCCGGCGGAGTTTATCGAGGTGGTGTTCAGTCAGGTGTTGTCGGCGGCGTGATGCCATTGGTTTGTGATTCATAGTCGATTGGAGATTGATCACCATGGCCCATGCCCGCCAGGTTGTTGCTAAGCGTACCGCCGTAACCTTGCCTGCGCTGAGCGCTCAGGCGCCGTTGGTGGCTCCTGAAGATATCGAGGCGGATGCCGAGTTTGGCAGTTCGCTGCAGATCAGCGCCGATGGTTCGGTGCTGGTGATCGGTGCCAGGGAAAGTAATCGAGTGTCGGTGTATGTCTCGGATGAGGGCGATTGGCGCCCGCACAGTGAGCTCAATTGTGCCGAGGGGACCGAGTTTGGTGCGACGGTGGCGGTCAACCGTAACGGCAGCTTGATTGCAGTGGGCGCGCATATTGGCGCCGAAGAGGCCGGTGCGGTCTATGTCTATAGGCGCCGAGGTGAAGCATGGAGCCTGCTTGCAACGCTAAGCCAGGATGAGACAGGCGACGGATTTGGCGCTGCATTGTCGATGGCCAGCGATGGCCTGACGCTGGCTGTCGGTGCGCCGCAGGCCTTGGGCACCAAGGGTGCCTTCTATGTGTACAAATCCATAGGCGGAAACTTTTCGGCGTCTGAATTTGAAATTGAAGGCGAGACCGCCGGCCAGGATTTTGCGCGCTCGGTGAGTTTGAATGCTGATGGAACGGTACTGGCAGTGGGGCATCCTGGGGCGAACACCCATGATGTGGAACAAGCAGGTCGGGTACTGGTGTTCACCAAGACATCAGGTGCATGGACACAGGAAGGGACTGAACTGTTGGCTCAACAGGTCGGTCATGCTAGCGATCCTGATGGTTTTGCCAACGATCTGTTCGGTTATACGGTCGCATTGTCTGGAGTTGGTGACCGTCTGGTCGTGGGAGCAGATGGAGTAAGGGGGAGTACTAGTGACACGTATCTGAACTACGGAGCAGTGTATTTCTTCCAGCTCGCCGAAGATGGCTCCTGGGCAGCTACATCTGCTCCTCAGGTCGGCCAGCATATCGATCGGACGCCACATTTTGGTAGAGCGTTGGCAATCACCCATGATGGTGAGCTGTTGCTGATTGGTGCGCCAGGCGCCGGTACTACCAATTACAGCGGGAAATATGGCCTCGCCTACTGGTGCGTTTGGGGAAGTGCTAGAACCCTATTCACCGCACCTACTGTTGCCACGCTTCCCGCGCACTCGCACTTTGGACATGCAGTTGCTTTGAGTGCGAACGGTGAGTGTGCAGCTGTCAGTTCGACTGGCACCATGTTGCATATCGGGGAGCCTAAAAAGCCCGATGTAAGCAAGGTCTACCTTTTCGGCGAGTCGCAGCCTCCTGCGGACGAGGGCAGTGATAACCAATCCAATCGCACGGTCCCCGGCGTCTACGCCCTCGAAAGCAACCAACCCCTGTTGGCCATCCCTGCCGGCGTCACTGCCATCCCGCTGTTCATCGGGGTGTTCCGCGACAAGTTCGGCGAGCTTCTGAGCAACGGGTCCTGCATCGAAATCGCCAATTTCAGCGACTTCCGCCGCCGCTACGGACCGTCCCAATCGACCACCGTCACCTTGACCAACGGTGTCCCCGGCGTCGAAGACACCGCCGACCTCGGCTCCCTGGCCTTGCAGCTGTACTTCGACAACGGCGGTGGCCGCTGCTACATCCTGCCGTTGCACGACCAGACCAACCCGACCGAGTTGGCGGCGATGGTGAGCAAGATCAGACGCTGCCCCGACATCACCTTGTACGTGGTCACCGAACGCCTGGACACCGAGACCGATAAATACCACCCGGCCTGCGATGCCCTCGACCCCTTGCTGCGCAACGTCGGCGACGGTTTTCTGATCGCCGATTCCTACGATGGCGAGCATCGTCCGACCACCACCGATCAACGCACGGCGGTCTATTACCCGGCGCTGGAAACCGCTTATTCAGCCCGGGCTGCCGACGAAGACATCGACGTGGTCGGCTTCGAGTCCGAGAACGATGAGCGCGTCACCCTGGCGCAGGTCAAGGCCCAGGACCAGGACCTCTACGAGACCATCAGCGAGGCCCTGGACACGCACTACGCCGAAAAGGGCGTCGTGCGCCTGCTCGCCAGCGCCGCCGTCGCGGGAGTGTACTGCCGCACGGACGCCAACCTCGGCATCTGGCACGCGCCGGCCGGCCCTTCGCTCAACAACGTTCGCGCGCTGTACCCACGGCCCAAGCTGGCGGTGGTCGACAAGCTGATCGAGAACCGTATCAACCGCCTCTACGACGCACCCGGCGAGGGCGTCCGGGTGTGGGGGGCACGCACCCAGGAGGCGCCCGAGCTGCCGCTGTGGCTGCACATCAACGTCAGCCGCCTGTTCGACGCCGCCGCCCGCGACATCAAGCGCGCCCTGCAAGTGGCGGTGTTCATGCCCAACAACGCCATCACCTGGAACACCGTGCGCAATGCCATCAATGCCTACCTGTATCAGCTCTGGCGCGACGGCGGCCTGCGCGGCGCCACCAGCGACGAGGCCTACTACGTGCAGATCGGCAACGAGACCATGAGCGCCGAAGACCTCCTCGAAGGCCGTTTGATCGTCCATGTCGGCCTCGCCGCGCTGCGCCCGGTGGAGTTTATCGAGGTGGTGTTCAGCCAGGTGCTGCAAGCAGGCTGATGCCTGAATGCCGATAACCCTACACTGGAATCAGGAGATGGACCGTCATGGCCCTAGCTCGTCGCAAGGCGCTCAAGCCGAAGGTATCGACCTTTACTCTGCCGACCCTGGTACAGACACTCACCGTACCCGAAGGGGAGACTCCTTCGTGCGAGTACGGTAATGCCGTACACATCAGTACCGACGGCTATGTGTTGGTAGTTGCGGCTATCGAGCTTAATCAAGTCGAGATCTACGTGCCCAAAGCCGGCACATGGGACCTTGTACAAGTACTGGTACCGGAAAACGGTGTGGGCTTTGGCATCAGCGTGGCTACCAGCGGCGACGGCAGCTTGATTGCAGTGGGTGCCCATGCTGAGCAAGACACCCCTGGCGCCGTCTACCTGTACCGCCGCAGTGCCGGCATTTGGCGCCCTGAAGCTACTGTGCATCCAGAATCCAGTACGCCAGGCGACCGGTTTGGATCGTCACTGGCATTGTCGCTCGATGGTGAAGTTCTCGCGGTGGGGGCACCCGGCGCTGATACCGCATATGTGTTCACAGGAGGCAGCGATATCGTCGAGTGGCCAATAGCTGCGCTTGATGTCGAGTCCGGTACCGAGTTTGGCTTCTCGGTCAGCCTGGATGCAGCGGGCGGCGTGCTTGCGATTGGTCATCCAGGCTTTACTACCGAGCTTCTGGAAAGTGCTGGACGTGTGCTGGTGTTCACCAACACGTCGCAAGACTGGGCGTCGGCGCCCTCGTCGATCTTGTTTGCCGACGAGTCAGACGATGCCGGCGAGCCCGATCGAAGCAATGATCGATTCGGCTCCAACGTGCTGTTGAACGGGCCTGCAAATCGCTTGGCGGTAGGAGCTGTGGGCGTGAGCCATAGTCGAGGGCCGGACTGGGGGGCGGTCTACTGTTTTCAACTGAGTGACGAGCTCTGGGTCGCCCTAGGTCCTCGAATGATTCCTGGTAACACGGAACCCTATGCGCACATGGGTGATGCACTGGCCTTTGATGATGAAGGCGACGTATTGTTGATAGGAAGCTACGGCGAGACGAGATCGAACGTCAATTACGAATACGGCTTCATTTATGAGTTTTTGTGGAGGGACCAGGCCAAGACTGCGGTGGCTGGCCCAGTGGCATACGGCCATTACGGTCGTAGCCTAAGCATGAGTGCCGACGGTCGCTTGGTGGCGATCGGTGCGACTGGTGCCCTGAGGTCGAACGATACGCCTGTCGCCAGTAAGGTTTACCTCTACGGCGAACCTGAAGAGCCTGAAGAGCCTGAAGAGCCCGGGGGACCTGAAGAGCCCGGGGGACCTGAGGAACCTGAGGGACCTGAAGAGGGAGAGGGGAATCCAAGCCCCACAGGCGGCGTCCCCGGCGTTTACGCCATCGAAAGCAACGACCCCCTGCTCAGCATCCCCGCCGGGGCCACGGCCATCCCGGTCTTCATCGGCGTATTCCGCGACCAGCAAGCCGATCTCCTGAGTAACGCCAGCTGCATCGAGGTCAGCAGCTTCACCGACTTCAACCGGCGCTTCGGCGCCTCGCAAAGTACCCTGGTCACGCTTGCAGCAAATGGCAGCATCGCAATCGAGCACACGGCTGCCCGCGGCTCCCGCGCCCTGCAACTCTACTTCGACAACGGCGGCGGCAGCTGCTTCATCCTGCCGATCAAAAACCCGGCCGACGCCACGGAATTGATGGCGATCCCTGCCAAGATTCGGCGTTTCCCGCAGATCACTTTGTTCGTCTGCACCGAGGATGACGGCAACCAGCAGGATCTGTACTCGGCGCTGGACCCTTTGCTGCGCAACGTCGGCGACGGCTTCCTGATTGCGGACAGCGTCGATGGGGTCACCGTACCGACCACCACGGCGCAACGCACGGCGGTGTATAGCCCCGCCCTGAGCACTGCCTACAGTGGGCGCTCGGCAGACCGCGACGTCACGGTCCAGGGCCACACCTTCATCGGCGCTCCTCCTGCCGAAGGCGCCCGCATTACCCTGGACCTGATCAAGGCCGACGACAAGGCCACCTACATACGCATCAATAAGGCGCTCGACGACTGGCACCAGGCCAACTACCCCAACGTCAAGCTGCTCGCCAGCGCCGCCGTGGCCGGCGTCTACTGCCGTACCGATGCCCAGCGTGGCGTGTGGAAAGCCCCCGGCGGCATGCAGTTGAACAACGTGCGCGGGCTGGTCCAGCCAGCTGACTTCAAGCCGCTGGAGCTGATGGAGCACAACATCAACCGCATCCGTTTCAGTGCCAATGAGGGTGCCCAGGTCTGGGGGGCGCGTACCCTCGAAGACCCAGAGACGCCGTTGTGGCTGCACATCAACGTCAGCCGCCTGTTCGACGCTGCCGCCCGCGATATTCGTCGAGCCATGCAATTTGCGGTGTTCCTGCCGAACAATGCCAGCACCTGGACCGCCGTCGGCGCGGCCATCCGCAACTACCTCGACAAGCTCTGGCGCGACGGCGGCCTGCTCGGCGCCACGGCCGAGGAGGCGTACTACGTGCAGATCGGCCGCGGCCTGACCATGAGCGACGACGACATCCTCGAAGGCCGGATGATCGTGCATGTGGGTATGGCGGCGTTGCGGCCGGTGGAGTTCATCGAAGTGGTGTTCAGCCAGATGTTGGCGACGGCGTGAGTGCAGCGCGACAGGAGCGTGAATGTGATGATCAGTGAAATCGACAATGCCAGCAGCGATCGGCCAACGGACGCCGCACCCAGGCGCGTCAGCTCGGTCCAGGCTCCCGGCGTCTACGCCGAAGAAAGCAACGACCCGCTTCTCAGCATCCCCGCCGGCGCCACCGCCATCCCGGTGTTCATCGGCAGCTTCCGCAATCTCGACGGCACCCCGGCCAGTACCAATGCCTGCATTGCCATCGACAGCTACTTCGACTTCCAGCGGCGCTTTGCCGAGTCGGCAACGATCACTGTCGCCGCCGGGGCGGCCACCGTCACGGTCACCCAGGAACTTGGCTCACGCTCCCTGCGCCTGTATTTCGACAATGGCGGCGGCCGCTGCTTCATCCTGCCAGTGGCTACGCCGCCGGTAACCGCCAACCTGGCGGCCATACTGGCGCACCAACCCCAGATCAGTCTGTACTGCACCACGGAATTCACCGAGGGTCTGGACCCGATCTACAACGCGCTGAATACCCTGTTGAACAAAACCGGCGACGGCTTCCTGATTGCCGACAGCCCTGACGGCGTGCTGCGCCCGACCACCCCCGCGCAGCGTACCGCCACTTATTACCCGGCGCTGTTGACGAACTATTCCTCGCGCCTGGACGACCGCTCGATCGTGGTCACTGGCCTGACCATTCCAGGCCTTGAGACCGAGCGCCTGACCCTCGATCTGGTCAAGCGCTACCAGCCTGCCGACTACAAAAGGCTGAGCAAGGCAGTCGACGAGAAACTCAAGACCGACTACCCGCAGGTCACCCTCAAGGCCAGCCCGGCGATCGCCGGCGTGTACTGCCGCATCGACAGCCAGCAAGGCGTGTGGAAGGCGCCTGCCGGCGTCAGCCTGAATGCGGTGAGCGACCTCGCCGAACGGGTCTCGCCCAGCGTGCAGATGAAGCTCATGGCCAACCGCATCAACGCGCTCAAGCCGTTTCCCGGCGAAGGCGTCAAGGTCTGGGGTACCCGTACCTGCGTCGATCCGGCCACGCCCTTGTGGCTGCACATTCCGGTCAGCCGACTGTTCGACGCCGCCGCGCGGGACATGCAGCGGGCGTTGCAGTTCGCGGTGTTCCTGCCCAACAACGAAATGACCTGGAACGCCGTGCGTGGTGCGATCAGCGGCTACCTGTACAACCTTTGGCGCAACGGCGGGCTCATCGGTCGCAATGCCGAGGAGGCGTATTACGTGCAGGTTGGGGCGGGGTTGAGCATGACCGAGGAGCAGGTCCTTGGCGGCGAACTCGTCGTACGGGTCGGGATGGCGGCCGTGCGCCCTGCCGAGTTCATCGAAGTGCTGTTCAGCCAGCAGCTGGCGGGGGTCTAGCATGGCCGAATCGACGCTGCACACTCGCCCTCTGGGCGGGGCCGGCCAGCTGGCAGTGGACTCGCTGGCGCTCACCGATGCCCACGCCGTGCCCGGCCTGTACCTGGAAGAGAGCGCCCTGGCGACGCTGAGCATCAACGCCGGCGCCACGGCGATCCCGGTGTTCATCGGCCGCTTCCATGAACTGGACGGAACCTTGGCGAGCAGCGAAACCTGCATCGCCATCACCAGCTATGTGCATTTCCAGCGGCGCTTCAGCGCAGCGATGCGGGCGACGGTCACCCTCGACCCGACGCCACGGGTGAGTACCGACAGAGCGCTCGGCGCGTTCGCCGTGCGGCACTATTTCGACAATGGTGGCGGTCGTTGCTATGTGCTGCCCGTGCCCGCCCTCGATGATGGCGACGCGCTGCTGGCATTGCCTTCGCGAATTGCCCGCTGTGCCGAGATCAGCCTGTACTGCTACACCGAGCAGGACGGCACGGAAGCGGTGGTGTACGCCGCCCTCGAACCGCTGCTGCAAGAGACAGGTGGCGGCCTGTTGATCGCCAACAGTGCCGACGGCGTGACGCGCCCGACCACCACGGCGCAACGCACGGCGGTGTACCACCCTGGCGTGGTCACTCCCTACGAGGTGCTGCCCGCCGATGATCAGGTCAGCCTGCCGCCTGCAGACGACCTTCCTGCGCGCACCCTGGCTGACCTGCGCGCCACTGAACCGCTGCGGTACCTTGAACTGCGCCGCGCAGTAGACGAGTGGTTCAAGGTCAACTACCCGGTGGTGGCCCTCAATGCCAGCGCTGCGGTCGCCGGCGTCTACTGCCAGATCGACCGTCGCAAAGGCGTGTGGGCTGCGCCCGCCGGGGTGCTGCTGAACAAGGTCAGCGGGCTGCACAACCCTGGTAGCGCCAGTGTGCAGATGCGCCTGATGGCCAACCGTATCAATGCCCTCAAGGACTTCCCTGAGGAAGGTGTGCGGGTCTGGGGCGCACGCACCATGGTCGACCCGCTCAGCTCGCCCTGGCTCAACGTGGCGGTCAGCCGGCTGTTCGATGCTGCCGCCCGGGATCTGCGTCAGGCGCTGCGCTTTGCAGTGTTTCTGCCCAACAACGAGACCACCTGGAGCGCCGTACGCAATGCCTTGCGCAGCTACCTGCAACGGCTGTGGCGCGAGGGCGGCTTGCACGGGGCAACCAGCGACGAAGCCTTCTACGTGCAAGTCGGCGCGGGCGTGAGCATGACCGCCGCGCAAATCGACAGCGGACTGTTGGTCGTGCGGGTCGGCATGGCGCCGGTGCGCGCGCTGGAGTTCATCGAAATCGTCTTCACCGAACAGTTGACCAGCGCCCTGGCGTCGGCCGATCCAAGCTGAATTTGCCCATCGTGCCGGCGTCACCTACGCCAAGGACAGACCATGCCAGCCCACTCTTTGCTATCGAGCGACCTGCAACCGGGGTACGAGTACCAGCAGGTCACGTTGCGCGCGCGCCGTTACGAAGTACCGTCGGCAGTGCCGGTGTTCATCGGTTTCACCGAGAAGGTGCCGCTGCCCAGCCCGGCCAGGGCCGTTGAAGGCGCGATGCCGCAGCCGATCGCCGACCTCGCCGAATTCCAGCAGTTGTTCGGCGCGGCCCCCATGGTCGCAGACAAGCGTTCTGACCGCTGCGGCCTTTACTACACCCTGCGACACTATTTCGACAACGGTGGGCTCGGCTGCTTCGTCTGCTCGGTTGGCACCTTCAGCGAGGCGGCCGCCAGCGCCGTTACCGATCTGCCTGAACGCCTCAGCGGCGGGGATTTGTTCGCGCGCATCGATCGAATCGCCGACATCACCCTGGTCGCGATCCCCGACCTGGCGTTGTTCGCCGACGATGAGGCGGCTTATCTGCAAACTGCCTGGGCCAATGCCCTGGCCGCCTGCGAATGCTACCCGCGCCTGTTCGCGGTGCTCGACGCGCCGCGCAGTTTGACCGGCGCGCTGGCCTGCAGCAGCTGGCTGCAAGACGCGCTACCGGACGGTGCCTCGCATGGCGCTGCGTGGTGGCCATGGCTGCTCGGCGATTACGCCGTCGACCGCAGTCTGGTACACAGCACGACCCTTGCCATCGCTCCCTGCGGCGTAGTCTGCGCACAGATCCAGCTGACCGACCGCAATATCGGTGTATGGAAAGCCCCGGCCAATGGCCCCGATATCAAGAGCATCCTCAAGCCCGAATACGGCTACCGCGACGGCGAGCGGTTGTTCAGTGCCGACGGCGTTTCTATCAACCTGATCCGCTCCTTCATCGGCCGCGGCACGAAACTCTGGGGCTGCCGTACCCTGGCCCGGCCGGTGCTCGGCGACCCCGGGCTGTACGTGCAGACTCGCCGGCTGGCCACCTACATCCAGAACAACCTCCGCGCCCGGGCCGCCGCTTCGGTGTTCGAGCCCAACAACGAAATCACCTGGCTGATGCTCAAGTCCGGCCTGGGCATGTGGCTACGCCGCCTTTGGCAGTCCGGTGGCCTGGCCGGGCAGGAGGAAGAACTGGCCTACCAGGTGCAGATCGGCGTGGGCGAGAGCATGACCCGTGAAGACGTCATCGAGGGTCGGTTGCTCATCAACGTGCTGGTGGCGCTGTATTACCCGGCCGAGTTCATTCGGCTGACGGTGACCCTGAACATGAACGATGTGCCCGACACCGGCGAAAGCCGAGCCATCACTTCGCGGAGTACGCTGTCATGATCGACTTCCCACCGATGCTGTCGCACCGCTTTCGGGTGCGCTTCTATTTCAAGCTGCTGTCTTACCTGCCGGGCGTGCCGGACCCCATGGACGCCGAGTTCCAGAGCGTCGACGGGCTGTCGCAGAGCATGGCCGTGGACAAGCGGGTGGAGGGTGGACGCAACGTCGGCATGCTGCACCTGCCCCTGCAGGTAAGCCATGGCAATGTCACCCTGCAGCGTGGGGTGATCGTGCGCACGCCACTGACCACCATCCTGCAGCAGGGCCTGGGTTCGTTCCGCCTGTTCGGCATCGACATGACCATCATGGCGCTGGATGAAACCCAGACCCCGGTGGCGACCTGGAGCCTGATCGATGCCACGCCAGTGCGCTGGAGCACCTCGGGGCTGAACGCCAACAGTAACCAGTTTCTAATCAATTCCTTCGAATTCGCCTACCGCGATATGTCGATGATGGGGGCGATGACATGAGCAATCTGACCATTGAAAAATTGAATGTCGAAGTGCGCGTCGGCGTCGTCGGCGAGGATCAACCGCAGTGGGTCGCTGCGCTGCGTGAGGAGCTGGACAGTGCGCTGCGCGAGGCCATCGATAAGTTACGGCCCACCCTCGCGCGCGGCGACACCGCCACCGCTGACGACCATCAATTCAATCGCAGGGTTCGAGCCGCACTGCGTGAGGCCTACCTATGAACATCCCTGGCATGAGCTCCGTTCCGCTGCCCGGTTTCGGCATGCTCGATTCGTCGAAGATGCGCATATCTGCCTTCAAGACCAAGGACTGTGCTGTGCTGGATGAGGTCGGGGGCATGGATGTCCCCTACAACCCGGCAAGCATCGTCCTCGCCTACAAGAGCCAATATGAGCTCAGTGACACGGTCGGCGCTGCGGACCAGACAATGCAATTCAGAGAGGCCGATCCTGGCACCTTGACGCTGCAGCTGATTTTCGATTCCACACTGATGGGCAATGAAAAGCGGGTCGACGAGGCGGTCGCCGAACTCGGCCTGCTCATCCACAAGCCGATCATGCAGTTCGCCGCGCTGGGGAGTGGTAGGGCAGAGCCGCCATACCTGAAGGTGGATTGGGGCTGTTTCAAGTGGCAGAAGTACCAATACTTCGTCGGCCGAGCCTCGGACTTCTCCGCCTCCTATTCACTGTTCGATGCCAACGGTATCCCGCAACGCGCGCATGTCAGACTGCACATTGTTGGCGCGGTGACCTTGGCGCCCGCATGGGTGGCGGGGGGGCCTCCGAGCCTGCCCAGATTTCCCGACCTGGCGTTGCTGTTCAATCTGGCGTTGGGGCTGGTGGGTATCACTGATCTGTTGCTGATGCTCAACACCGTGCGTGCCAACTATTTTGACAACTTCGACGACTTCGAAGCCGGCGACTTGCTAATCATTGTGCCAGGTCATGAAGAGGGTGCGAATCTGGTTGAGGCGGGCACCGCACTGCGTGAGGAATGGGAATGAGCCTGAAATGCTATTTCGCCAACAGCCTCGTGGAGCTGCCCGATTTCGACCTGCAGAGTTTCGAGATCGAATACGCCATCAATGCCATCCCGTACGCGGTGGTGGTGTTCGATGTGACCCACAGCGCCGCCAACCAGAAAAACCTCGAGGCCACTCGTAGCGGTGTCGATGTGACCCTCAAACTCGAGGGCAAGGCGGTGTTCAAAGGCGTCGTCACCCGCCAGCAAGTGTCTTTGCGCCTGCAGACCCTGCGCATCACCTTGACCCTGCGTCACTGGTTGTTCGCCTTGACCTTGGGCCGTGAATCACGCGTGTTCGGCGGCCCCGGCTCGCCGCCGATCATGACCGACAACCTGATCGTGATGCAGGTGCTGGCCGACCGGATCGGTTCCTTTGGCCTGCTCGAGGCGGTCACCGTAGGGCTCACCGCCGACCATGTACAACTGGTGCAGCACGACCAGAGCGACTGGCACTTCGTGCGCGCCCGGGTGGCGGCCAATCGTGCCTGGTGTGTGCCGACCGTGGAAGGCTATCGCATCGAGCCGCCCAGCGTACCGGTGCCGGGGGTCGTCTCGGCCGCCGGCGCGCTGGTGGTCAACCATCTGACCTTCAGCAGCCAGGGCGTCCGAGCGCTCGACTGGCGCTTCGCCGACGAGGGCCGCGACAAGGTCTCGACCACGGCCTGGAGCGTGGCCGAGCAGATGATGGCGCCTGCGCCGAAAATGGGCAGCAATCTGCCATTCGGCTTGCTCTCACTGAACGCCTACGACCTGCCCATGATTGCTGACCGCGGGTTGAGCGTCAGCCGCTCCGCGCCTTTGCGGCCTTTGGCCCAGCAGGCGCTGGCCGATGGCATGCAGATGGCCCGGCAACTGGAGGCTGTGCAGGGCACGGTGACTTTCGACGGCAGCTCCGCGCATCTGGGTTACCAACTGGCGAAGATGGCCACCATCATTGGCGTTGGCCCACGCCTGGACGGCACTGCGCCCATCACCTCGATTCGCCATGTCGGTGACGCCAAGGGCTGGACCACCAGCGTCGGGGTGGGCCTGGAGCGGCCACTGAGCGACGTCATCACGCCCCATTCGAACGTTGCCACCAGCCACATCGGTGTGGTGCTGAACTATCCGCAACCGGCCGATCCCAACTTCCAGGTGGCGGTGAAGATTCCCGCCATCGGGCCGGACCCATTGTGGGCACGCCTGGCTTCACCTCTGGCCAGCATGCAATCGGGGCTCTATCTGTTCCCCGAGGTCGGCGACGAAGTGCTCCTGCAGTTTCTCGACGGCGACCTCAGCTACCCGGTGATCGTCGGTTCACTGTACAGCGCACGCAAGCCGGTGCCAGCGGCCTACTTTCCGAAGACCGGCGCACCGGTCGCCCGCGGTTTGCGGGTGTTGGGGCAGGGCGAGCTGGTGCTGGACGCCGAGGGCGTCAGCCTCGAGAGCCCGAAAAAAGTCAGCGTGGTCGCGCTGGACGAGCTGCTGGTCAAGGGCACCCAAAAAACCACCATCGTCGGCCAGGCCGTCGATTTCAAACAGACCTGAGGTGCAGGATGAAACCCGACAACAGTGGTGTGCTGGGTCGTGGCTGGGCCTTCCCGGTGGCTTTCAGCGTGGCGCAAGGGGCAAAGATGGCAGTGGACCTGGCCGACATCGAGCAGAGCCTGCGGATCATCTTCAGCACCCAGGCCGGCGAGCGGGTGATGCGCCCGGAGTTCGGCAGCGACCTGACGCCGTTAATGTTCGAGAACGTCACCGACGGCCTGGTCAGCCGCCTGACCGCGCGCATCACCGAAAGCGTCGAGCGCGACGAACCGCGGGTGCTGGTCAGCAGCGTGCAGGTGCAACAGGACCCCAACCGGCCCAGCCTGCTCAAGGTGCGGGTGCAGTATCGGGTGCGCAACGCCGATTTCGAAGGCGCGCTGAATTGGGACCTCGACCTTAATGAAGGTCTGGCGCGGAGGCACATATGAAAGAGCTGGTCTGTGATACCGACGGGGTCAAGTTCGACCCGACCTTTGCCGATGCGAAGGTAATGCGCTCTCCCGTACCGATACGCGCGACGGGCTGGCGGCCGACAGTCAATGGCAAGCCTGTATGCCTGGTCACCGACATCTCCAGCGTGACTGCGCCAGGGCCGTATTTTACCGAGACGTATCCCTCGGAGGGAGCGGGTAACGCGATCATCAAGACGTTGAAACCCGATCAGCAGCCGTCCTGGTGCAAGGTCATGGGCGTTGGCGTGTTGCTGATGGGAACGCAGTTCACGGCAGAGTTCACTGGGACAAGGCCCGCGACCCAATCCTCGCAGACGCCCAACGACCCGATGTTCAACGTGCCGCGCGTTGGCACGGGTAGTTTCATCACACAGCAAAAGTTTGTGACGGTGGGCTGAACGCCTGGCGCACCTGCAAGCCACGCCATTATTCGCAGGATGGATCGACATGACGATTGAAAGCGATGGGGTACTGCCGTTCGTGCTGGATGATCGCAGCCTTGAGCAGCGGTTGGAGGAGTGGCGCGGGTATGTGGATAAGGTGCCGTTCGAGGTGGAGTTGGACAGCAGCGAGAACTTGGGGGTTGTGCCGCTGGCGGCGGGTTTGGCTGGGGAAATGCAGACGATTGAGTCGCCGAGAAATGAGCTGTCTTCTCGGTTCGGCGCGGAGATGAAAATCAGCGCCGATGGGCAAGCGCTTTTGGTAGGTACAATGATGGTGCCTAACACCGTTTATTTCTACCGCCGCGATCCTGCCGGTTGGAAACGAACGCATTACTTTTATGAGTCTGTATCTCTTTTGGGGAGTGGGCTGGCGGTTAATGCAGATGGCAGCGTCGTAGCGCTGGGCAGTCCCCTGTCAAGTAATGGTGAGGGGCAGCCTACAGGCAAGGTCTTCATCTACCGCTGTGTAGACAACGAGTGGGAGACAGAAACGACCCTTGAACTCCCCCCCGGGGGCACGCCCGAAGAGTTCGGCAACTCAGGGCGGCTGTCGCTTTCGGCAGACGGCACAACATTGGTCGACGCACAGCCATCTCTGGGGCTTGTCCATGTCTACAGCCGCAATGATAACTGGCAGCGGCGTACTCTCGGGACCGACCAAAGCGGCAGCTCGAAGTTCGGTGCTGCCCTGAGCCTGAGTGCAGATGGCAGTGTTCTGGTCGTCGGTGAACCGCAAGCCGTCCAGGAGGGGATTGGAGTTGCCGGAGCCGTGCATATCTTCGAGCGATCAGGCCAGACGTGGGAGCCTGAGCCTGTCAGGCGCACTACCTTGTATGCGCCAACGCCCCGAGTGGGGGACCAATTCGGTACCGCTGTGAAACTTTCGGGGCCTGGCCATCACCTGCTCATCAGGGGCAATTCCGGCGTTCACGTTTACCATTGGGCGGAGCTGTGGAGTACCAAGACCAGTATTCTGGCTTCGACGTTTCCGGGTGGAGATGGCTTTGGCAGTGATTTGGCAATCAGCGATGACGGCACTTATGTATTGATCGGCTTGCCGCAAAGCGACCTGACGGGGAACAACGCGGGCGCCGTCTACAGCGTGCGACTGTTCAAAGATGAAGTGATTGGTCGTCGAATCATTCTCCCCCCGTCACCTTGGCCTGGTTCCCTGTTCGGAACTCAAGTCTGCATGAGCGGCGACAGCGAGACGGTTGCCGTGTCGGCGCCTTACGCAATGAAGTCGAACGGCACGGCGAACGGGGTTGTTTACGTCTATAGCAACTTTCCCTATACCCACTCCTGGTCCGAAGCCTTTTTCGGCGCACAAGGGCGCACCGAGCGCCCGGTCACCCCAACCTCCCTGCAACAGTTCTACGATCACGGCCTCACCGACGAAGCTCCTGATCTGCTGCCCCACCAGGCCCTCATGCTGGCTTACTGGCGCATGATGGAAACGCCGCGCTGGCTGCTCAACCGCCTGCCGCGCAACCATCGCCAGCTGTATTACCGCAAGCAGCTGGGGCTCAAGGAGAAGCCGGCGCAGCCAGACCAGGTGATCGTCTCGTTCATCCCGCAGGCGGACGTGCAACAGGTGCTGATACCGGCCGGCACGTTGCTCGATGGCGGGCGCAACGAGACAGGGAGTGTGCGCGAGTATCGACTGCAGGAGGCGGTACTGGCCAATCATGCACAGTGGACGGATCTGCGCTGGGTGCGATTCAACCCAGATGCTGAAAATGTCCGCGCCCTGGTTGCCTATGACCTGATGGCAAATGTGCCTTGGCCCCCCGAGGGGATGCGACTCTTCGCAAATGATCAGCCGCAGTATCAACGAACCAGCAGCATTCTGGTGTCTTCAGCATTGACCAGCGCTACCGGCATTGGCCTGATAACGGTCGGTTTTGGCCAGGATGTGGAGCCTGCCGAGATTGCTGCGGCCGTCAGCAGCAATGGCCAATGGGTGGATGTCTCCGTCACCAGTACGCAGAGCTCGCGCACGCTGAATCTGGCACCTGATGCGCCTTTGCACGCATCGCCCCCCGCTGGGCTGGACGGCTTCAACGACGCCCATCCGCTGCTCAGGTTGAGCAACCTGGCTGGGAAGAATCTGCAGCTGGTGGACTCCATCGCTGTCACCGGCCCCGAGCCCGACTCCGCTGCCCCGCCATCGACCAGCGGCGAGATCAACGCTGCCCCGGAAAAAGTCTATTATCCGACCCCCTTTTCCGGCTGGGCCAGTCCCGCGGCTGCCGCTGCGCTCCATTGGCCTCAGCCCGCCGAAGGAAAGAATGCCTATCTCTACCTGGGTTTCAACAACGCTGCGGCCCGGCAGACGCTTTCCCTGTGCTGGCGCTTGCAGAGCCCGCAGTCTTACCTCATCGAGTGGAGCTATCTGGCCACGGGCGATGTCTGGAAAGGTCTGGCAGGAGCGGTGAACGACCGCACCCAAGGGTTGTTTCTTTCGGGTCTATGGACCGCTCAGTTGCCTGCCGATGCGACCCTGGACTCCAGGGTCATGCCAACAGGCCGCATCTGGTTGCGTGCCGCCATCAGCGGCTTGCAGCCTGCAGAGCCCGACTCCGACATCAACCTATACCCGTTGATTTGCGGCCTGACGGCCAATGCCGGCCTGGCCATTCGCAACTTCGACAACCCCCAGGCCGCCAGCGATTTCGCCGGCAGCACCCCGGCCAACAGCGTGCGCGATACGCTGGAGCCGATCGAGGGCCTGGCCTCGGTCACGCAGCCTTGGCCTTCGCAAGGCGGTCGGGCGGCCGAAACCACCGACGCGTTCATCGAGCGCTGCGCGGCCCGCCTGGCCAATCGTGGCCGCGGCCTGACCGCGCAGGAAATCGTCGGTCTGCTGTTGGCTCAGTTCACCGATGTCGCGCAGATCATTGCGGCCAAGGCTCCCCTGATAGTCGACGACGGTGTGCGGGAGTTGACCATGGTGGTGATACCGGCGCATGGCGCACAGGACAATCAAGACCCGCTGCGCCCGGTGTTCAGCCCGTCGCACCTGGCACAAATGACCGAATGGCTGGTGGGGCGGACTTCGCCCTGGCTGCAGGTGCGTCTGATCAACCCGGTGTACGTAGACACCCGCGTCACCATGGACATCGTATTCGCCACTGACATCAACCACGACTATGCCTTGCAGCAGGTACAGACGGCGCTGGCGCGCCACTACATGCCCTGGGCATTTGACGACACCAGCACGGTGCGTAATGGCGGCCCGCTGGATTACTACGCGCTGCTGGCCTTGATCCTGCGCCAGCCGGACGTGGTCAGGGTCACCAGACTGGTTATCCCTGCGGTCGGTGAGGACCTCGACGAGCACAGTGGCGTAATCCCCATCCTGACCTTTTCGGCCGAATAAGACGCCTAGGCGCAGAAGGAGTGACATGAGCATCCAGAGCCCGCTGAGCCTCGCCGAAATCGACGAGCGCATCAATTTCGACGCCCTGTACCAACAAGCCTTGGCCGAGGTGCAACGACTGGCCGGCAAGGTGTGGACCGACAAGGGCGAGCACGACCCCGGGGTGACGCTGCTGCAGGCCCTGGCCTATGCGGTGTCCGATGTCGGCTATCGGCACAGCCTGCCGCTGGTGGACATGCTCACGCCGCAGGATCAGGGCGAGCAGAGCGGCATTTTCATCGAGGGCTTCGGGCCGGATCGGGCCCTGACCTGCGGACCGGTGACCGAGGATGATTTTCGCCGGGGGTTGCTGGATCTTCACACCGTTGATGGCACGCCAGGCAGCGATACGGGCTTTCTGTTTCGCAACGTGCAGTTACATCGGGATACCGCGCAGGACCAGTTCGAGTATTACTACGAGCCGGGCACCAAGAAAATGCTGTTCAAGAAACCTGGCGCAGACGCGGGTGATTATCAGACCTTGAGGGTGGCCGGGACCTATCGTCTGTATGTGGAACCGAGCGACGCGGTGAGCCGGGCAGAGGCGGAGCCCGTGCTGGAGGAGTGGCTGCAGAACAACCGCAACCTGTGTGAGGCGGTGCGTGAGGTTGTCTGGGTAGCCCCTCAGGACGCCGACATCCACATGATCGTCGACCTCGAGGACGATTGCACCGATCCCGCTCGGGTCATGGCGCAGATCTATGAAGCAGGCAAGGCGTTGGTCAGTCCACAAGCGTCGCATATCCCGCTGGCGCAAATGCATGAGCTGGGCTTTACCAACGACGAAGTCTTCCAGGGGCCCCGACTCAAGCATGGCTGGATGACGCGGATGCCGCCCGAACTCGACTACCCAACGGCCCAGTCGCTCACTATCGAGGCGCTTGCCGCAGTGGTTCTGCAGATAGACGGCGTGGCCGCCATCCGTCATCTGGGGGCAAGCGCTGCCCAGCCGCCGGTCTGGACCTTGCAAAGGGGGGCAGGCACGTACATTCGCCTGTGGGGTGCGGACCCGTTTTCCCGGTTGGCGAACGCAGCCGTCGTCAAGTTGTTCAAGCGCGGACAGCAGGTCTCGCTGACGGGCGAGGAGGTCAAAGCCAAGCTCAAGGCAGAGCCTCGCTACGATGACAGCCAGGTGGTCGTCCCGTTCGGTCGTTGGCGCAAACCGGCGAAATACTATTGGGCCGGTCAACGGCTGCCAGCGTGCTATGGCCTGCACGAAGAAACGCCCATCGTGCAGGAGATCCAGTTGCATCGATTTCTGCTGCCGTTCGAACAGGGGTTGGTGGACGCGTGCAGTCTGCTCGCGCAACTGCCGGACCTGCTCTCCTTCGAACGCCGCGGCGACAACCTGGTGTGGGGCGAGTACCGCTGGCCGTTCGACCTGGAGACAGTACCGGACCAGGTTCACCGCCCATACAAACCGGCCTTGCATGATTATGCCGAGCCGCTGCATCACAGCGCGGAAAAGGAACTGGCGATCGTTGATTACCTGCTGAGCTACTTTGGCGAAAACCGCGCCGACCGCACCCTCTCGTTGTCGCCTGCCGGTGCGGAGGATTACCTGCAAGTGCAGCAGGGCTACCTGCGCCACATCACCGATATCAACTACAGCCGCGCCAGTTTGCGCATCGATTCGGTCTCGGCGCTGCAGCAGCGTATCGCGGCGCGTCTGGGCTTTGGCGCGCAGTTGTTCGATGAGCCGGTGGATATGGGCCGTCTGCCGTTCTATCTGATCGAACATCGCGCGTTGTTGCCAGCCAAACCCGATCCGGCTTACGACACGCCGCAGCAGGTCAGCACAGCAACGGGCACTGATGTCAGCCCCTGGCTACTGACCTTGAGTTCAACCGGCGTGCAGTTGCTCAAGGTTGGGCAGTTGATCGATATAACGGTTCCGGCTACCGGTAACAACTCGGCGGTGACGCTCAAGCAGGTGATGATCAGCCGCGTCTTGAACAATGCCTTCGAGGTGCGCGCAGAAGATCACCAGCAACTGCGAACCAATTTCATGCGTATCGTCGATGCGCCAGCCAACACGGTCACCTGGAAGAACAGTGTCGAATGGCTGTCGGACATGAGCTTTCGTTTGATCTACGGCAATCAGCTAGGCGTGCCGGACGGCAGCAAGCGCCTGACGATTGAACCCTATCCGCTGGAGATCGCGGTCGGCGACAAGATTGTCATCGCCTTGCGCAGCGAGTTGGGCGGCGCCCGTGAAGCTGACGCCGGGGTCTTCGCTGACGTGCAGGCTGTGGTCACCCATATCGAGCCACTCCAGGGCAGCATCGTCGTGGCGCCGCAAGGTGCAGACACCTTGCCGACCGATTTCGCCAAGTACAGTTGGTACATTCTCAGGGATGAGATACCTGACGCGTTCTCTTTCACCCTTAGCGCCATCTTTCGCCGTGCCACCTTGAAAGACGCCAATGAACCGGAACTGCAAGCAACCTGGTTCGAGGAAGTGGTACGCGCTGAAGTGCCCGCGCATATCACGGTGCACATGCACTGGCTGGAAGATAACGCCTTTGACGACTTCGCCATCAACTACGCCGCGTGGCAAAGCAATCTGCAGGCGTTGGGTGATCGGGCTTATCAACTGCTCGAGGCACTGAGTATCGGTCTGACCCCTGCGGGTAACTACGGTATCGGCGCGCGCTATGTGGCGACGCAAGCGCAATCGGACGCGCCATGGGACGAGGCCTTTATCAGCAGCGAAGAATTGTTCTATGTGCCGGCTGACTGACAGCAGGCGGATTGATCCATCATTCAGGCGGGAGTTGCAGCGAATGGCCAAGTTACCCAGGAACGTGACTAAAAACAGTGTTCGGATACCCTCGGCAGCCGACCTGAAACAACGCTTTCTGCCGGGAAGCATTCCAACGGCGGCAGATTTTGCCAACTTGATCGATATGGCCAATGCCGCGCCCCACGGGTTCACCCCTGGAATGATTGTGATGTTTATCGGCTCGGTGGCAGAGTTGCCCGATGGCTGGGTGTTCTGTGACAGCTCCGCTGCGGCTGCAGCTGCCGGTGCGCCCAACCTGGAAAAGCGCTTTCTGATCGGCCGCCAGCCCGGCGGCCCAACGGAGTCTGCTGCCACACCGTTGTCAGGCGAGGGCGCCAACTTGAAGCTCGACGTGCAGACCGAGCTGGCCACGGCAGAAGTCAGCGTGACGCTGGGCGACACGCAACTGACCGAGGCGCAAATTCCGGCGCACAAACACAGTATGGGGGTTCGATTCGCTCCTTCTCCTACTGGGACGGTTAACCCTCTCGAGCAATCTTTTGCCTATGGCTCGTACTCCTCCGTGGGCTTTGGGATGACGATCAGTAACGGGCATCTGTTGAGCGTGGAGCCGACCAACAACAAGCTGATGCCGATGACGGGACCGATTGGTAGTGACGAGGTGCAAGGGCATAACCACACAGTCAGCGTGGACACCCCCCAGCACCAGCATGCGCTGACCATCAAACCTCCGTATTACGCCTTGGCCTTCATCATGAAGCTGCCTTACAGCTGAACCACACGACCAAGCCCTGTCAAGCGTCTGGAGGAGTTGCACCGATGGCCAGAACAGCGAAAAAAATGCAAGGTGCCGCATCGTCTCAACGACAATCCGCAGCCCAGTTGAAACCGCGCTTTGGGCCACAAACCGTGCCCAGTGATAAGGATTTTGCCGATCTGATCGATATGGCCAATACCGGGCCTCGCCTGTTCGAGCCGGGGATGATCATGATGTTCTCCGGTGCCGAGGCGCCCCTCGGTTGGGTCATCTGCGATGGAGAGAACGGAGCGCCCGATCTGCGCCGCCGTTTCATTGTCGGCTGCGCACCGGGTCAGCACCTACCGTCCACCGTCGGACCGCTGGAACCTGGAAGAGTGATCACACAGACTTCGGCAGTGGATATCAACCTCGAGATCAGCGTCGGTTTGCATACGTTGACGCCAGAGCAGATGCCTGCTCACCAGCACGAGGCGGGTCTGTTTTTACCGAGATTCAAGGGGGTTGTCCCTACCCTTCTCCTTTTGACGTTCGAGGAAGACGACCATTGGGAAGATATGCATGGCAAGGAGCTTACCAACTCGGTGGCGACAGCTTTAATCACGAGCAGCGGGACAACGCTCAGCCCTGCTGTGGTGCCATACACCAGCCAGTCAGGCAGTAGTGACCCACATGGCCATACCGTCCATCATCAGGAACGAAGTCACGACCATGCGGTGGACATCGAGCTGCCTTATTACGCATTGGTCTTCATCATGAAGCTGCCTTATGAAGACCAGTAGGCATACCTGCCCCGTGCACAGGAGGGGCGCATGAACGGACAGATCAATAGCGACAGGCCGGTTGAGCAGCCACTCACCACGCTGCTCCTGCATCTGGAACCCCTCGACCAGACCCTCCAGGCCCGCCTGGAGCAAGTCCTTGCCGCGCTCCCCGCAGGCGCCGTCCCGACCGACGTCCAGCGCCTGCTCGACGAGCTGTTGCCGTGGGTCCAGCAATGCTTCGGCATCGCCCAATGGCGCGCCGAACTGGACCTCGATGCGGCTGCCGAGCATCTGCACGGCTCGCATGATCGTGTCGAGCAGGTGGTACAACGCTTCGCTCTCGAACCTATGGAGCGCGACCTGTTGCTCCTTTGCTCGCTGTTGGCGCTGGACGGCCGCTACAGCACGGTATTGGCCTGCCTGCAGATGGATCTGCAGAAAAACCAGCTGAGCGTGGAATGCGCATTGTCGCTGCTGGCCGAAGGCCTGGTCGCGCAGGCAGCCGCGCGGGCGTTGCTGGTGCCTCAGGGCCCCTTGCTGCGCCACGGCTTGTTGCAATTGCGCAGTCCGCCAGCGGGGCAGGCCGGAGCATCGTTGTTGCAGATCGACCCGGGGGTGCAGGCGTTCCTCCTCGGCCAGGACATTGCCCCCCTTGAATGGGAAGCTTGCGCTCGCCTGGTAACGGTGCCGCCGCAGTTGAGCGCCGAATTGTTGTTGTGGTCCCACGGCCTGGCCCAGGACCTCGCTGGCGAGGTGACCGGCGCGCCACCTTGGCTGGTACTGCGCGGGCGCGGCGGTGACAGTAGGGGCGAGGTGCTGGCACACGCCGCAGGCCGGCTGGGGCGTGCGGTGCTGCTGCTCGACCTGGCGCTGTTGCCTGAAGCGGACACTGACGCCTGGGCGCTGCTGCTGTTGGTGCTGCGCGAAGTGCGCATGCGTGACGCGGTGTTGTTGCTGGACGCCGCTCACGAGCTCAAGAGCGAGCGCAAGATCCTGTTCGCGCGGCTTTGCGCACGCCTGGCCCAGCACACTGGCGCGGTGGCCAGCCTGAGTTCGCTGCACCAGCCGGCCACCCGCCTGGGCGAGCGCCCGCACCTGGTGCTGGCGCTGCCCGAGCGCAGCGCGCGTGACGACGAGGCTTTGCTGCGTGGGCGCCTGGCGCACTGGCAGGCCGCGGACGACATCGACACGGCGAGCCTGGTGCGGCGCTTTTCCCTGGATGCGCACAGCCTCGATGGCGCTTTGCACGAGGCCGAGCTTTACCGGCGCAAGCGCCTGGCGCCGGCGCTGGCCGCCGAAGACTTGAACCGCGCCCTGCGCCTGCGCGCGCAGCAGGACTTCGGCACCCTGGCGCAGCGCATCGAGCCGCGTCGCGGCCTCGCCGATCTGGTGCTGGACCCGCCGCTGGCGGTGCAACTGCAGGAAATTCTGGCCGCCGTGCAACATCGGCAACAGGCCCTGACCAGCGGCTTTGCGCACAAGATCGCCTACGGCGAGGGCATCAGCGCGTTGTTCTTCGGCGACTCGGGCACCGGCAAGACCATGGCCGCCGAGGCCATTGCCCATGAGCTGCAGGTGGACCTGATCAAGATCGACCTGTCGACGGTGGTCAACAAGTACATCGGCGAAACCGAGAAGCACCTGGCGCGGGTCTTCGATCTCGCCGAGCAGGACTGCGGCGTGCTGTTTTTCGACGAGGCCGACGCCCTGTTCGGCAAACGCAGCGAAACCAAGGACGCCCACGATCGCCACGCCAACATCGAAGTGTCCTACCTGCTGCAACGGCTGGAGAACTTCAACGGTCTGGTGATTCTCTCCACCAACAACCGCGCCAATCTCGATGAGGCCTTCAACCGCCGTCTGACCTTCGCCACGCGCTTCGCGCAACCCGATGCCACCTCGCGCGAGCAGTTATGGCGAACGATCTGGCCAACGGCGGCAGTACTGGCCGCAGACGTCGATTTGGCGGAGCTGGCTCGGCGCTATGAAATCACCGGTGCGAATATCCGCAACGCGGCTCTGCTGGCCACCTGGCTGGCGGCGCAGGACCACGCGCCGTGTATCGAGGCTCGGCACTTGCGCCGGGCGCTGCATCGGGAAATGACCAAGATCGGCAGGATTGTCCTGTAGCGATCGACCTTGCAGGGAGAACGCACCATGCCAGACTACCCCTTCGCGAATCAGGACCATTCACTCATTGATTTGAACGCTGCCATTGCCGCCATACTCGGGGAGTATCTGCCCAAGGTGGATATCTCTCCCGAGGGGGAGGACGACGGCCGTGCCGTGACACCCTTTCCGGTACGTTTCGATCTGCCGGTCGACAATCAGCTGCCTGATTCGGCGACGGTCTACGCGTTTCTCTACAAGGTGCACGAAAACCTCGAGGTGCGTTCCTCACTGCTGTCCTACGCGGAGCCCAATGGACGCCTGAGCGCGCGGCGGGTGAATGTGCGCTTCGCGTATCTGCTGACCTACTGGGCGGCCAAGGCAGGCGGCGAGAACTCAGGGCAGGCCGATAGCGACATGATGATAATCAACAATTCGATGCTCAATGCATTGATCAACAATCGTTCGCTGCCGAACTTGCCAGGGTCCATCACCGAGGTCATTCCTCCCGAGGAGGGGCTCAACAGCCTTGGCAATTTCTGGCAGGCGTTGGGGGACAAGCCCCGCTTGGCGTTCGGCTATGCGGTCACGCTTTCCGTGGGCTTGACCGAGATCACCGCGCCGGTGCACCTGGTGCGCTCCACGCAACTGGGCATGGGCAACAAGCCGATGGGTGATTTGCTGCTGTTGGCTGAGCAGGTGCTGGCCGCGCATCTGCTGGCGGCCATGCAGGCGCAATCCGAAATCACTGAGCTCGAGCGTGCGCAGTTGAGTCGGCTACTGTTCGAGTGTGTCTTGTTGCCACCAAGGCCTGACGCCGGCTCCGAGGCACCGAGGGTCGAGGTCAAGTTGGCGGTCAGCGGGGCACTGGCGGCTGATTTGTGCACCAAGGTGGCTGATGAATTGGCGACGTGGAAGAGCCAACCCAAGCTCGGCGAGATCGACGGCGCGGCGTTGCTCGTGGCCGAGGAGGTGGACATCCGCCAGTTGCGCAGCATCGCACCCCCAACCACGCGCAATTCCCGGTCATGAGTGCCCCAACCGGGCACCGAATCGCCGAGCTGCAGTTGCAGGTGACCGCGCCGGGAGCGCACAGCGATGCCATCGGTCGGCAGCTGCGGGAGGCCTGCCACGAAGTGCTCGATGAGTTGGCCGAAGTGTTCGACAGGGTCATGGCCGGGTTTGCCAAGGACATCCACATCGCGCAGTTGAACGTGGATCTAGGCGAGTTACCGCTGGAGCATTTTCACCAGCGCCTGGGTGAGGCGCTCGCGCGGGGGGTGTATCAGGCGCTGCTGGCGCAGATCGGCACGGCGGACATCGCGTCCTCCGCGCAGGCGGCAACCCGCCGGCCACAGGACTTGCTGGAGGCCATCAGCCTGCAATCACCGCTCGGTCAGGACGGGCGGCGCCGCTTGCGGCCCGCCGACATTACCGATCACGCGCGCGCCGAAATCGACCGAGCTCAAGCCGCCAGCCTCGACAGCTGGTTGCTCGAGAGCCTGCTCGCCGACCCGATGCGCTGGTTGCCCGAGGTCGCGCGCTGGTGCTTGCAAGCGAGCATCGTCGGACGCCTGGTGCAGGTCTTTCAAGCGGCCACCTTGCAGGCCCTGGCCGAGCAGCTGCGTGAAGGGCAAGTGGACGGGGCGGGCACGGGGGCAGCAATGCTCATGAGTGATGAGCTGTTCGCTGCCGCATTGGTCTACGCCCGCCGGCATTTTACGCCGCAGGCTTCCAGAGGTGCGGTGCCGGGCAGGACGCATGTGCCGGGCACGCCGGCCGGTATCGGCTGGGACCAGGCCGTGCGCGGCCTCCCGGGGGCGGGCGGGCGGCTGCCGCGTACCTGGAATTTCGTCGCCGAGCGTGAAACGCCTGAGCGCCGCGCTGACCCGGTGTTGCCTGCGCAGACCCCTGCGTTGCCGCGGCTACCGCCGCTGGCGAAGAATCCCGTCGAGCCGCCAGGCCCTCGCCCTGATGCGCCACCTGCCAAGGCCAAGGCAATCGAGCCGTCGCTCGTGCGCCACGCCGGCATGATCCTGCTGTGGCCGTTCCTGCGTGAGTGGCTGACCACCCTGGGCATGATGGACGACGGCGAATTCATCGACCAGGCCGCCAAGGTACAGGCTGCGCGCCAGTTGTGCTGGTTGCTTGGCGAAGACCTCGGCATCGAGCCTGGCCAGCCCGAGCGGCCGCCGTCGCTGCTGCTGGCGCTGTGCGACCTGCCGCTGGCGCTGCGCCTGGACCCCGAGCCGCCACCGGACGACGAGACCCTCGCGTACTACGAGCAGTGGCTGCGTGACGTCATCGAGCCCAACCGCGACCTGAACCGACTAGGTGTCGAGTTGTTTCGTGAATGGTTTCTGCGTCGAGAGGGCTATCTTTCGCACTGGGAGGCACTGTTCGAGGTGCGCATCGAGGCCAGCTCGGTGGACGTCCTGCTGCGCCGGCTCGAATGGCCTTGGCAGCGTGTGGACCTGCCGTGGTTGCGCCGGGTGCTGGCGGTGGATTGGGTGCCATTCGATCGGTTGTGGTGACTGGTTCTGAAACAATTGTAGGAATTTTCCGATTACCTGCCCCGTCACGGCCCCGCTAGCGTAGTGGTTCAATCACTACGCAGGAGCACACCGTGATTCCACCCACCCTGTACAAACCGTTCATGCCGCTGGCGCCCATGACCTGCGCGCAGCTGCACCATTTGCTGCCCTTTATCCACAGCTTCGCCCCCGAGCGCCATGACCAGGGCGGCGGCAACCTGCTGTATTGTTTCGTCGATGGCCTGATTCTGAGCGTGTATTCGCGCAGCGGCCGCGTCTACTTCCAGGGGCCCGGCGCGGCAGGCCTGACGGCCCAGGAGGTGGCGCGCAGGATCGAGGCGATCAATGAAGGCAGGGTCTAGCCGGCCTTTGGACTGACCAGGCCCACCACCGGCCGCCCGCGCGGCCTGATCGCGGGCTTCGCGCGCTCCTTGTTGGTTTCGGGCGCATGCATCCAGCCGCCATTACCCAGGATTGCCCCGAACATCAAATTCGGTCATAGGCGATGCCCCTGGAACGGCACGTTCGAAACAAACGTGGGAGCGCGCGAAGCCCGCGATAGGCCGCGCGGGCGGCCGGTGGTAGCCATATTGAACCTCAAGCAAGGCCCCGCGTGGCCCTATTGAACCTCAAGCCGGGCCCGTCACCCCACCTGATTGACCAGCACTCCGGTGTCCTTGAGGATATTCACCAAGGTTTCCAGCACCTCCGGCAAGTCCGCCGGATCGGTGCCATGCAGCACTTCGAGATACTCACTGCCACGCAGCGCTTCGCGGTCGCCGGCCGCCACTTCGATCAGCAGCTTCTCCGGGCTCAGGGTCACCTTGAGGTCGCGCAGCAGGTAGGGTTCGTCTTCGATGTCCAGCGCCAGGCCGACTTCGTCTTCGTCGGGGAAGCGCGTGAGCAGCAGCGACTCGCCGGTCAGGCCCAGGCAGCACAGCAGGGCCATGTTGTCTTCTTCATCGTCACAGGGGTTGGCGATCAGTTCGACGGCGGTCAGTTGCATGGCGCAAGGTCCGGGAGAGAGAAGGGAAGCGCTGATTTTGCCATGATGGCACGGCACAAAGATATGCCCGGTCGTGTAAGGATTTATCTGCAATATGCCCGCAAACTGGTACGACAACTCCACTTCGACCGAATATGTCGCCGCATCGCAAGCAGGCGGTGACCGTCTGTCGTTAAGCTGCCCGGTGGAGGGACGCCTTTCCCCCCGGTAGAAACCTTTCGCCACTGCCCGTTACACCTGGCCAGGTCTCTATTTCGGGCGTTCACCCAGCCTGTGGCGGCAGATCGTCTAATGTTGGTAGCCAACACCCCTTCATCGGAATGAATCGACCCCGCGGGACACACGCGACGCTTCACTCAAAAACAAAGCTCAAGCGGAGTACCACAGATGGCGTTTTTCACGGCAGCCAGCAAGGCCGACTTCCAGCACCAACTGCAAGCGGCCCTGGCCCAGCACATCAGTGAACAGGCACTGCCACAAGTGGCGCTGTTCGCCGACCAGTTCTTCGGCATCATTTCCCTCGACGAGCTGACCCAGCGTCGGCTCTCCGACCTCGCCGGCTGCACCCTTTCGGCGTGGCGCCTGCTGGAGCGTTTCAACCACGCCCAGCCACAGGTGCGCGTGTACAACCCCGACTACGAGCGCCACGGCTGGCAGTCTACCCACACCGCCGTCGAGGTGCTGCACCACGACCTGCCGTTTCTGGTCGACTCGGTGCGCACCGAGCTCAATCGTCGCGGCTACAGTATCCACACCCTGCAGACTACCGTGCTCAGCGTGCGCCGCGGCCCCGGCGGCGAACTGCTTGAGGTGCTGCCCAAGGGTTCGGCCGGCGAGGGCATCCTGCAAGAGTCGTTGATGTACCTGGAGATCGACCGCTGCGCCAGCGCCGCCGACCTCAGCGCCCTGGCTCGCGAGCTGGAGCAGGTGCTGGTGGAGGTGCGGGTGGCCGTGGCTGACTTCGAGCCGATGAAAGCCAAGGTCCACGAGCTGCTGGCGTTGGTCGACGGCACCGCCTACGCCGTCGACCCCCAGGAGCGATCGGAGGTCAAGACCTTCCTCGAGTGGCTGGTCGACAACCACTTCACCTTCCTCGGCTATGAAGAATTCGTGGTCAGCCACGAGGCCGATGGCGGCCACCTGCAGTACGACGAGTCGTCCTTCCTGGGCTTGACTCGCCTGCTGCGTGCGGGCCTGACCCACGAAGAGCTGCATATAGAAGACTACGCGGTCACCTACCTGCAGGAGCCGATGCTGCTGTCCTTCGCCAAGGCCGCGCACCCCAGCCGCGTGCATCGCCCGGCCTACCCGGACTACGTCTCGGTACGGCAGATCGACGCCGACGGCAAGGTGGTCAAGGAATGCCGCTTCATGGGCCTGTACACCTCGGCGGTGTACGGCGAGAGCGTGCGCCAGATCCCGTATATCCGCCGCAAGGTCGCCGAAGTCGAGCGCCGCTCGGGCTTCGACGCCAGGGCGCACCTGGGCAAGGAGCTGGCCCAGGTGGTAGAGGTGCTGCCCCGCGACGACCTGTTCCAGACTCCGGTCGACGAGCTTTTCAGCACGGTGATGTCGATCGTGCAGATCCAGGAGCGCAACAAGATCCGCGTGTTCCTGCGCAAGGACCCCTACGGGCGCTTCTGCTACTGCCTGGCCTACGTGCCGCGGGACATCTATTCCACCGAAGTGCGGCAGAAAATCCAGCAGGTGCTGATGGAGCGCCTCAAGGCCAGCGACTGCGAATTCTGGACCTCTTTCTCCGAGTCGGTGCTGGCCCGCGTGCAGCTGATTCTGCGGGTGGACCCGAAGAACCGCATCGACATCGACCCCCAGCAGCTGGAAAACGAAGTGGTGCAGGCCTGCCGCTCGTGGAAGGACGACTACAACTCGCTGACCGTCGAAACCTTTGGCGAGGCCCAGGGCACCGCGGTGCTGGCCGACTTCCCGAAAGGCTTCCCGGCCGGTTACCGCGAGCGCTTTGCCGCGCACTCGGCGGTGGTCGACATTCAGCACCTGCTCAACCTCTCCAGCAGCCGGCCGCTGGTGATGAGCTTCTATCAGCCGCTGACCCAGGGTGGCGAACGCCAGCTGCACTGCAAGCTGTACCACGCCGACACGCCGCTGGCGCTGTCCGACGTGCTGCCGATCCTGGAGAACCTCGGCCTGCGCGTGCTCGGTGAATTCCCGTACCGCCTGCGCCACCGTGATGGCCGCGAATACTGGATTCACGACTTCGCCTTCACCTACAGCGAAGGCCTGAAGCTGGACATCCAGCAGCTCAACGACACCCTGCAGGACGCCTTCGTGCACATCGTGCGCGGCGACGCCGAAAACGACGCCTTCAACCGCCTGGTGCTGACCGCCGGCCTGCCATGGCGCGACGTCGCGCTGCTGCGCGCCTACGCGCGCTATATGAAGCAGATCCGCCTGGGCTTCGACCTGGGTTACATCGCCAGCACCCTGAACAACCACACCGACATCGCCCGCGAGCTGACCCGGTTGTTCAAGACGCGCTTCTACCTGGCCCGCAAGCTGGTCGGCGACGACCTCGGCGACATGCAGCAACGCCTGGAAATCGCGATTCTCTCGGCACTGGACGACGTTCAGGTGCTCAACGAGGACCGCATCCTGCGCCGCTACCTGGACCTGATCAAGGCCACCCTGCGCACCAACTTCTATCAGCCGGACGCCAACGGCCAGAGCAAGTCGTACTTCAGCTTCAAGTTCAACCCCAAGCTGATTCCCGAGCTGCCAAAGCCTGTGCCCAAGTTCGAGATCTTCGTCTATTCGCCGCGCATTGAAGGTGTGCACCTGCGCTTCGGCAACGTCGCCCGCGGCGGGCTGCGCTGGTCGGACCGCGAAGAAGACTACCGCACCGAAGTGCTCGGCCTGGTGAAGGCCCAGCACGTGAAGAACTCGGTGATCGTCCCGGTCGGCGCCAAGGGCGGCTTCCTGCCGCGCCGCCTGCCACTGGGCGGTAGCCGCGATGACATCCAGAACGAGGCCATCGCCTGCTACCGGATCTTCATCAGCGGCCTGCTCGACATCACCGACAACCTCAAGGACGGCGGCGTGGTGCCACCGGCCAACGTCATCCGTCACGACGGCGACGACCCGTACCTGGTGGTGGCCGCCGACAAGGGCACCGCGACCTTCTCCGACATCGCCAACGGCATCGCCATCGACTACGGCTTCTGGCTGGGCGACGCCTTCGCCTCCGGCGGCTCGGCCGGCTATGACCACAAGAAGATGGGCATCACCGCCAAGGGCGCGTGGGTCGGCGTGCAGCGCCACTTCCGCGAGCGCGGCATCAATGTCCAGCAAGACAGCATCACCGTGGTCGGCATCGGCGACATGGCCGGCGACGTGTTCGGCAACGGCCTGTTGATGTCCGACAAGCTGCAACTTGTGGCGGCGTTCAACCACCTGCACATCTTCATCGACCCCAACCCCGAGCCGGCCGCCAGCTTCGCCGAGCGTCAGCGCCTGTACGACCTGCCGCGCTCGGCGTGGAGCGACTACAACACGGCGCTCATGAGCGAAGGCGGCGGGATCTTCCCGCGCAGCGCCAAGAGCATCGCCATCAGCCCGCAGATGAAGGCACGCTTCGACATCAAGGCCGACAAGCTGACCCCGACCGAGCTGCTCAATGCGCTGCTCAAGGCACCGGTCGACCTGCTCTGGAACGGCGGCATCGGCACCTATGTCAAGGCCAGTGACGAGAGCCATAGCGACGTCGGCGACAAGGCCAACGACGCCCTGCGCGTCAACGGCAACGAGCTGCGCTGCAAGGTGGTGGGTGAAGGCGGCAACCTGGGCATGACCCAGCTGGGCCGGGTGGAGTTCGGCCTGCTTGGCGGCGCCACCAACACCGATTTCATCGACAACGCGGCGGGGGTCGACTGCTCCGACCACGAGGTCAACATCAAGATCCTGCTCAACGAAGCGGTGCAGGCCGGCGACATGACCGAGAAGCAGCGCAACCTGCTGCTCGGCAGCATGACCGACGAGGTGGGCAACCTGGTGCTGGGCAACAACTACAAGCAGACCCAGGCCCTGTCGCTGGCGGCGCGCCGCGCCTACGAGCGCATCGCCGAGTATCGCCGCCTGATGGCCGACCTCGAAGGCCGCGGCAAACTGGACCGCGCCATCGAGTTCCTGCCGTCCGAGGAGCAGATCACCGAGCGCCTGGCGAGCCAGCAGGGGCTGACCCGCGCCGAGCTGTCGGTGCTGATCTCCTACAGCAAGATCGACCTCAACGAGGCGCTGCTGTCCTCGGCCGTGCCGGACGACGACTACCTGGCGCGCGACATGGAAACCGCGTTCCCGCCGTCGCTGGCCAGCAAGTATGCCGAGCCGATGCGCCGCCATCGCCTCAAGCGCGAGATCGTCAGCACGCAGATCGCCAACGACCTGATCAATAACATGGGCATCACCTTTGTCCAGCGGCTGAAAGAGTCGACCGGCATGAGCCCGGCCAACGTCGCCGGCGCCTACGTGATCGTGCGCGACATCTTCCACCTGCCGCACTGGTTCCGCCAGATCGAGGCGCTGGACTACCAGGTCTCCGCCGAGGTGCAGTTGGCCTTGATGGACGAACTGATGCGCCTGGGTCGACGCGCCACCCGCTGGTTCCTGCGCAGCCGCCGCAACGAGCTGGACGCCGGGCGCGACGTCGCCCACTTCGGCCCGCACATCGCCGCCCTGGGGCTCAAGCTCGACGAGCTGCTCGAAGGCCCGACCCGCGAGCGCTGGCAGGAACGCTACCAGGGCTACGTCGAAGCCGGTGTGCCGGAGCTGCTGGCGCGCATGGTGGCCGGCACCAGCCACCTGTACACCCTGCTGCCGATCATCGAAGCCTCCGACGTCACCGGGCAGAACGCCGCCGACGTGGCCAAGGCGTTCTTCGCCGTGGGCAGCAAGCTGGAGCTGACCTGGTACCTGCAGCAGATCAGCAGCCTGCCGGTGGAAAACAACTGGCAAGCCCTGGCCCGCGAGGCCTTTCGCGACGACATCGACCTGCAGCAGCGCTCGATCACCATCTCGGTGCTGAAAATGGCCGATGCCCCGCAGGACATCGAGGCGCGCCTGGACCTGTGGCTGGAACAGCACAAGACCATGGTGGTGCGCTGGAAGGCCATGCTCGATGACCTCAGGGCAGCCACCGGGACCGACTACGCCATGTATGCGGTGGCGAACCGGGAGCTGATGGATCTGGCCTTGAGCGGGCAGTCCAACAGCTGAGCATGACCCCTCCCACACCATCCGTGGGAGGGGGCACGCGCCGGGCCGGTTTGATCTTCGGCCCTGTGTTCTCGGTCATACCTCGTAGCAATTCCCCGCTACACCCCATTCCCGCAATTGCGTATACGACCTGCTCCCCTCAAGGAGCAGGCCTATGCAAGCCATCGCCCGATTCGACCCCGCGACCTTTCTCGACACCCTCGTCAGCCTCGTCGCTGCCTTTATCCTCGGCGGCCTGATCGGCCTCGAACGCCAGTATCGACAACGCACCGCCGGCTTGCGCACCAACGTGCTGGTGGCGCTGGGCGCGGCGATCTTCGTCGACATGGCGGTGCTGCTCGACGGTGCCACCGGTGCGGTGCGGGTGGTGGCCTATGTGGTGTCGGGCATTGGCTTTCTCGGCGCCGGGGTGATCATGCGCGAAGGCGCCAATGTACGCGGCCTCAACACCGCCGCCACCTTATGGGCGTCGGCGGCGGTAGGTGCCTGTGCCGGTGCCGACCTGATCGCCGAGGCGGTGCTGGGCACGGTGTTCGTGCTGGCGGCCAACACCTTGCTGCGGCCGATCGTCAACAGCATCAACCGCCAGCCGCTGGACGTGATCTCGGCCGAGGTGACCAACAAGGTCTACGTCATCTGCCATCGCCACCATCAGCGCTTTGTGCGCGCCATGCTTGAAGGTGAACTGGAGCGCAGCAACTACCCGGCCCAGGACGTCGATGTGCACGGCTTTGGCGAGGACGACGTGGAGATCGAAGCGACCCTGGCGGTGACCTCGGTGGACGGTGATGAACTGGATGCCCTGGTGGCCCGGCTGGGGACGACGCCATTGGTCATCCAGGCGTTCTGGAGCCCGATTACCACCGATTGATCTCTCGCCAGCTGCGCTGGCTCCTACAGCTGCCGTGCAGGCAACCCGATTTGGCGTAGGAGCCGGCGAAGCTGGCGAGGGCCGCGGCGCATTTCCCCGCCAAGCCACAAATCAAACCGGCCTGCGGCCTCTCGGGGGCTTTGCCCCCTCCCACACCATCTGCAGTCGCTCACACGGTCGGCGTAGCCGGCGTAGCTGGCGAGCGATACGACTGGGGCGGGGTGACGGGCACAAATCGGATTAGCTGCGCCGCCCTGGGGTGCGCTCCATTTTGGCGTAGGAGCCGCCGAAGCTGGCGAGCCCACTCCTCGGGGCAACGCCCCTGACGTTCAAATCAGGAAAAAATCATGCAGGTCGTACTCCCGGTCGCATACAACTTGCCGTCCACATCATAGATGCGGCCCTCGGCCAGCGCGGTGGAGCGGCCCAGGTGCACCACCTTGCCTTCAGCCCGCACCGGCCCGGTCAGCTCGGTCAGTGCGCGCACGTAGCTGATGCGCAAATCCAGCGTGGTGTAGCCCTGGCCCTGCTTGAGGCGGGTATGGATCGCGCAGCCCATGCACGAATCGAGCAGGGTCGCGGCGTAGCCGCCATGCACGCTGCCTAGCGGGTTGTAATGGCGGCCGTCGGGATTGCCCTGAAAGATGAACAATCCTTCGCTCCATTGCACCGGCACGAAATCCATCAGCGTGTTGATCGGCGGCGAGGGCAGTTCGCCGCGGCTGATGCCTTCGAAGAACTGCGCCGGGCTCAGTGCGCTGACCTCGGCCAGGCTGAGGCTGCCAGGCGCGCCGAGGCGCTCGCGGATGGCCTGTTCGGCGGCATGCCATTGGGCGAGGAGGTCGTCGCGGGCGGTGCTGGACATGGACGGATTCCGATGGGAGGAGGGAGAACTCAATAATATGTCGGTCAAAATATAAATCAACCGGGCCATGCGTTTGTTATCCTGCGCGGCCGAAAACATCGAGAAGGTGCGCAGGCCTGCCATGACTGCCAAACCCCTGCTGCTGTCGCGGCCCGACCACAAGACCCTCGGCCTTGCCGCCCTGGGCGGTGCGCTGGAAATCTACGATTTCATCATCTTCGTGTTCTTCGCGCTGACCTTGAGCCAACTATTCTTCCCGCCGCAGATGCCCGAGTGGCTGCGCCTGCTGCAGAGCTTCGGGATCTTCGTCACGGGTTACCTGGCGCGCCCGCTGGGCGGCATCCTGATGGCACATTTCGCCGACCATCTGGGCCGCAAGCGGGTGTTCAGCCTGAGCATCCTGATGATGGCCTTGCCCTGCCTGCTGATCGGGGTCATGCCGACCTACGCCGAGATTGGCTATGTCGCGCCCCTGGTGCTGCTGGCCCTGCGCATCCTGCAGGGCGCGGCGGTGGGGGGTGAGGTGCCCAGTGCCTGGGTGTTCGTCGCCGAGCATGTGCCGGCCGAACGTCGTGGTTACGCCCTGGGCTTTTTGCAGGCCGGGTTGACCTTCGGTTACCTGATCGGCGCGTTGACCGCCACGGCCCTGGCCCAGCTGTTCACCCCCCAGGAGATTCTCGACTACGCCTGGCGCGTACCGTTCCTGCTCGGCGGCGTGTTCGGCCTGATCGGCGTGTACCTGCGCCGCTGGCTCAGCGAAACGCCGGTGTTTCTGGCCTTGCGCGAACGCCGCGAGGCGGTGGTGGAGTTCTCTCTGCGCACGGTGCTGCGCGAGCATCGGGCATCCCTGCTGCCGGCGGTGCTGCTGACTTGCGTGCTGACCTCGGCGGTGGTGGTGTTGGTGGTGATCACCCCGACGGTCATGCAGCAGCGATTTGGCATGACCGCCAGCCATACCTTTGCCTTGAGCAGCCTGGGCATCGTCTTCCTGAATATCGGCTGCGTGCTGGCTGGCCTGCTGGTCGACCGCATCGGCGCCTGGCGCGCCCTGTTGGTGTATAGCCTGCTACTGCCGGTCGGTGTCGGCTTGCTGTACGCCAACCTGATCGGCGGCTGGGGCTGGCCGGGGCTGGCCTATGCCCTGGCCGGGCTGGGCTGCGGTGTGGTCGGCGTGGTGCCGTCGGTGATGGTCGGGTTGTTTCCCGCGCGGATTCGCGTGTCGGGCATCTCGTTCACCTACAACGTCGCCTATGCGTTATGGGCCAGCACCACGCCGCTGCTGCTGATCGCCCTGATGCCGTGGAGCCCCTGGGTGTGTGTGGGGTATTGCGCGGTGATGGGTGGGGTGGGGGTGCTGACCGTGCGGTTGTACAGTCAGAAACTCGGGCGCTTCGCACCCTCCCACGTCCGCTGACCAGCTCGTGGGAGGGGCAAAGCCCCGAGTTTTTGCCTTTATCTAATCCCACTATATGAACACCAAATTTACATATTGAGATAATCCCCGCTTCAGGTTTATAGTCTGCCCTGCACATCGACCCATCCAACAACAAGACAAGGTGAAGCGATGCAGGCGCAATTGATCGCGCTCGACTGGGGCACTTCGTCCCTGCGGGCCTACAAGCTGGGGGCCGGTGGCCAGGTGCTGGAGCAGCGAGCGCTGGGCTACGGCATCATGCAGCTGCCCAGCCAGCCTCGGGAAGTCAACGGCCAGCCGTGCGCCGACGGCTTCGAGCTGGCCTTCGACGAAGCCTGTGGCGACTGGCTGCGGGCCCAGCCCGGCTTGCCGGTGATTGCCTGCGGCATGGTTGGCAGCGCCCAGGGTTGGGTGCAGGCGCCGTACTGCGCCACCCCGGCGCGGGTCGCCGACCTCAGTGCGGCCATGGTGCCGGTGCACAGCGTCAGTGGTGTGACCCTGCAGGTGGTGCCCGGGGTGGTGCAGAACAGCGCCTTGCCCAACGTGATGCGTGGTGAAGAGACCCAGGTGCTCGGCTTGCTGCAAGGCCTGCCGGCCGACAGTCGCAACGACGCCCTGCTGATCGGCCTGCCCGGCAGCCACTCCAAGTGGGTGAGCGTGGTGGAGGGCCGCATCGTCCACTTCGACACCTTCATGACCGGCGAAATCTTCGCCGCCTTGTCCGCTCATACCATTCTCGGCCGTACCCAGGAGCGCAGTGGCGCCTTCGACAGCGTCGCGTTCGAGCGCGGCGTGCAGGTGGCGCAGAGCTGCGACGGCGACATCGGCCCGCTGTCCACCGTGTTCAGCGCGCGCACCCTGGGCCTCACCGGGCAATTGCCGGGCCGTGCGCAACCCGACTACCTCTCCGGCCTGCTGATCGGCCACGAACTGCGCTCGCTCGGCGAAGTGCTGCGTGCTCGCAGCAAGAGCACGCGGCTGCCGGAGGTGATGCTGATCGGCAACGACCAGCTCTGCGAGCGCTACCGCCGTGCGCTGCAGGCCTGCGAATTTCCCGCCGTGGACGTGGCCGCACAGGCCACCGAACGCGGCCTCTGGAGCCTGGCGCTGGCCGCCGGGCTGGTTACCGATCTTACCGACCACTGATCAAGGACCTTTCCATGCTCAAGCAAGCCCTGGCCAGCAATGGCATGATCGCCATCCTGCGCGGCCTGCGCCCCGAAGAGGCGGGCGCCATCGGCGAAGCGTTGTACGCCGCCGGTTTCCGCGTGATCGAGGTGCCGCTCAACTCGCCGCAACCCTATGACAGCATCCGCATCCTGCGCGACAGCCTGCCCGCCGATTGCCTGATCGGCGCGGGCACCGTGCTGACCCCCGAACAGGTCGAGCAGGTCAAGGCCGCTGGCGGCCAGCTGATCGTCATGCCCCACAGCGATGCCCGTGTGCTGCGCGCCGCCAAGGCCGCCGGCCTGCTGCTGGCGCCCGGTGTGGCGACCCCCACCGAGGCCTTTGCCGCCCTGGCTGAAGGCGCCGACGTGCTCAAGCTGTTTCCCGCCGAAATGCTCAACCCCGGTGTGGTCAAGGCCCTGCTCGCGGTGCTGCCCAAGGGCACGCAGCTGATTCCGGTGGGCGGCATCAGTCCGGACAACATGCAGCCGTTCATCGAAGCCGGCGTGGCCGGCTTCGGCCTGGGTTCAGGGCTGTACAAGCCGGGCCTGGGCGTCGCCGAAGTGGCCGAGCGGGCCAAGGCTTATGTGGCCGCGTGGAAAAGCCTGCATTGAATGACAGCGACATCGCGTCCTGCTGAAACAAGAACAAGACACTAGTGAGAGTCCAGACCATGAAAATCACCCAACTGACCACCTATATCGTGCCGCCGCGCTGGTGCTTCCTGAAGATCGAAACCGATGAAGGCGTGACGGGCTGGGGCGAGCCGGTGGTCGAAGGCCGTGCGCACACCGTGGCCGCCGCCGTCGAAGAGCTGGCCGACTACCTGATCGGCAAGGACCCGCGCAACATCGAGGACATCTGGACTGTGCTCTACCGCGGCGGCTTCTACCGCGGTGGTGCGATCCACATGAGCGCCCTGGCCGGCATCGACCAGGCGCTGTGGGACATCAAGGGCAAGGCCCTGGGCGTGTCGGTCAGCGACCTGCTGGGCGGCCAGGTGCGTGATCGCATCCGCGTGTATTCATGGATCGGCGGCGACCGCCCGGCCGACACCGCTCGCGCCGCCAAGGAGGCCGTGTCCCGTGGCTTCACTGCGGTGAAGATGAACGGCACCGAGGAGCTGCAGTTTCTCGACAGCCACGCCAAGGTCGACCTGGCCCTGGCCAATGTCGCCGCCGTGCGTGACGCGGTGGGCCCGCATGTGGGCATCGGTGTGGACTTCCATGGCCGCGTGCACAAACCCATGGCCAAGGTGCTGATGAAGGAGCTCGATGAGTTCAAGCTGATGTTCATCGAAGAGCCGGTGCTCAGTGAAAACTACGAAGCGCTCAAGGAGCTGGCGCCGTTGACCAACACGCCGATCGCCCTGGGCGAGCGCCTGTACTCGCGCTGGGACTTCAAGCGCATCCTCAGCGAAGGCTACGTCGACATCATCCAGCCGGACGCCTCGCACGCCGGCGGCATCACCGAGACCCGCAAGATCGCCAACATGGCCGAAGCCTATGACGTGGCCCTGGCCCTGCATTGCCCGTTGGGCCCGATCGCCCTGGCAGCCTGCCTGCAACTGGACGCGGTCTGCTACAACGCCTTCATCCAGGAGCAGAGCCTGGGCATTCACTACAACGAGAGCAACGACCTGCTCGACTATGTGAAGAAGCCCGAGGTGTTCGATTACCAGGACGGCTTCGTCAAGATTCCCAACGGCCCGGGCCTGGGTATCGAGATCAACGAAGAGTACGTGAAAGAGCGCGCGGCCATCGGCCACCGCTGGCGCAACCCGATCTGGCGCCATGCCGACGGCAGCTTCGCCGAGTGGTGACAGGCGCTTTGTAGGTGTGGGACCGAGCGTGCTAGGGAATCGGTTCATCCCCTTTCCCGAGCAAGCTCGGTCCTGCACCTGCCTGCGAGACACCGCGTGCTGGCGACATCCATTATAAAAAGAGGTTGACCATGTCCACCCACACCCTGGCCGGCGCCGCCACTCTGGCGACGCCCAGCCGCAAGCGTTTTTTCATCATGGTGCTGTTGTTCATTACCGTGGTGATCAACTACCTGGACCGCAGCAACCTGTCGATCGCGGCGCCCGCGCTGACCAGCGACCTGGCCATCGACCCGATCCATGTCGGCCTGGTGTTCTCGGCGTTCGGCTGGACCTACGCGGCGATGCAGATTCCCGGCGGCTGGCTGGTCGACCGCGTGCCACCGCGCATTCTCTACAGCGTGGCCTTGCTGCTGTGGTCGGTGGCCACGGTGATGCTGGGCTTCGTCGGCAGTTTCATCGGCCTGTTCGTCCTGCGGTTGGCCGTGGGCGCCCTCGAGGCGCCGGCCTATCCGATCAACAGCCGGGTGGTCACCACCTGGTTCCCCGAGCGCGAGCGGGCCACGGCGGTGGGCGTGTACACCTCCGGCCAGTTCGTCGGCCTGGCCTTTCTGACGCCGGTGCTGGCCTGGCTGCAGCACGCGTTCGGCTGGCACATGGTGTTCGTCGCCACCGGCGTGCTGGGCATTCTCTGGGCCGTGCTGTGGTACCTGGTGTACCGCGAGCCCCGCGACTTCAAAGGCGCCAACGAGGCTGAAATCCAGCTGATAAGCGAAGGCGGCGGCCTGGTCGACATGCAGACCAGCGCCCGGGCGGTCAAGGCTGGCTTCAGCTGGAAGGACCTGGGCATCGTGCTCACCCAGCGCAAGCTGTGGGGTATCTACATTGGCCAGTTCTGCCTGAACTCGACGCTGTGGTTCTTTCTCACCTGGTTCCCCACCTACCTGGTGAAATACCGCGGCATGGACTTCATCAAGTCCGGGCTGCTGGCCTCGCTGCCGTTTCTGGCGGCCTTCGTCGGCGTGCTGTGCTCGGGGTTCTTCTCCGACTGGCTGATTCGTCGCGGCGCCAGCGTGGGCCTGGCGCGCAAGCTGCCGATCATTGGCGGCCTGCTGATTTCGACCAGCATCATTGGCGCCAACTACGTCAATTCGACCGCGCTGGTGATCACCTGCCTGGCGGTGGCGTTCTTCGGCAACGGCCTGGCATCCATCACCTGGTCGCTGGTCTCGACCCTGGCCCCGGCGCGGCTGCTGGGTCTGACCGGGGGCATGTTCAACTTCATCGGCAACCTGGCGGCGATCACCACGCCGCTGGTGATCGGCTTTCTCGCCAGCGGTGACTCGTTCGCGCCGGCCATCACCTACATCGCCGTGGTGGCGCTGATCGGCGCGCTGTCGTACATCCTGCTGGTGGGCAAGGTGGAGCGCATCGAGCTGTGACTGCATAATGTCGGCTTTTCTGCCTTATCACGCCCAAGGTTCACGCTATGCAGGATGATGCCGCAACGCCCGCCGCCCCCACGGGTACCCAGACCCTGCTGCGCGGTCTGGCGGTGATCCAGGCGGTGGCCGCCGGTGCCCGCGACCTCAAGGAGATCGCCCGGCGCATCGGCACCACCCGCAGCACCACCCACCGCCTGGCCAGCTGCCTGGTCGACGAGCGCTACCTGCGGGTGATGCCGCAAGTGGGCTATCTGCTGGGGCCCCGGCTGATCGAGCTGGGCTTTCAGGCGCGCGAGGAAGTACCGCTCGCTGCCCTGGCCACGCCCTTTCTCGATCGGCTCTCGGCGCTGACCGGCGACACCATTCACCTGGCCGTGCGCGACGGCGACGAAGTGCTGTACCTGCACAAGCTGCCGGGGCGCAACGGCCCGGAAATGCGCTCGCGGGTTGGCCATCGCATGCCCCTGCTGCGCACCGGCATCGGCAAGGCGCTGCTGCTCGACAGCAGCCCGCAGGAGTGGCATCGGCTGTACGAGCTGTGTCAACCGGCCCAGAGCTGGGAAGCAGTGCAGGCGCGCATGCTCGATTACGTCACCGGCCGCTATGCCTTCGACCTGGAAGACAACGAGCCGTCGATCCGCTGCGTGGCCGCCCCGATCCGCGACGCCAGCGGGCAGATCGTCGCCGCGCTGAGCATTGCCAGTACGGTGCCGTACATGTCGCTGGAAAAGATGCAGGGCCTGGTGCCGGTGGCGCAGGAAGCGGCGGCGCGGATCAGCGGGGAGCTGGGGGGAGGGTGACCTGTAAAAGGGCCGTCGTTTCGGACTTTGACTAGCTCATTCCGTGCACCTCTCTTGCCAGCATTTTTTGGCTGGGAGCCATGTGCTATTGTGCGGGCTGAGCGAGAAGACCTTGGCCCGACATGTTGGTCTTTTTCGAAATTCAGTGCAAGTGGTGGCGGACGAGATATAGAAATGCGGCGAGAGCAAGAAGTTGAATCGGTCTATGTCGATAACTTTAAGTCGCTGGTTGAGTTTGATTTGCGTGTTGCAGAGTTCACTTGCTTGGTAGGTTTCAATGGTGCCGGCAAAAGTACAATACTTCAGCTCTTTGATTTTATAGCCAGTTTGTTTCAGGGGGCGCCTGATCGATGGTTGAGTGCTCGGGGTTGGAAGGCCGCCGATTTGACGTTCAAACCGGGTAGAAAGCAGTCTATTACCTTTCAGGTCAAATTTAGGATAGGGAGGGAGTATTATTTCTGGTTGGCCCGATTCAATCGCACGAAGATGGCTTGCACGTTCGAGAATATTAGTCGTTATTCCGATGAGGATCCCGTCACTATATTTCATGCGAACGAAAGAAGCTACCGCCTTGACGACGGTGAGCCAAGGTCAGTGGATTTCAACTTTCTTGGCACGGTTTTTTCTCAGATCAGGCCAGAGGTCTTGGGCCCAGAGTTGTTGGCGATTCGAAATTTCATCAGTGGTTTTCGCTCGCTTGATCTGCTGGCGCCTAACCTCTTGCGTGAACGCTCCCGAGCTGGGGAGCTGCCGGACATTGGGCTGGGCGGGGAAAAGCTTTCTGCGTTTCTCCATGGATTGTCTTCAGAGCAAAGGCAATCAATTGTTCTGGACCTACGTCGCTACTATCCGCAGTTGATCGGCATTCATACTTCCTCAGTAGCGGGGGGATGGATAAAAATTGAGATCGAGGAATCTATTGGTAATGGGGAAAGCTTGAAAACTGAAGCTCGTCACATCAATGATGGTTTCATGCGTCTCCTTGCTATCTCGGCACAACGCTTCAGCGTGAACTCATTTTTGCTTTATGACGAAATTGAAAATGGTGTGAATTCCGAAGTCACTCAAATGCTGGTCGATGCTTTGATTGAGTCGCCCAAGCAGAGTCTGGTTACTACCCACTCCCCGGTGGTCTTGAATTTCTTGACCGATGAGCTGGCGCGGCAGGCAATTGTGTTTGTCTATAAGCGCGCTGATGGCGTAACACGGGCGATTCGTCTATTCGATGTCCCTTCTGCTTCGCGCAAACTCGACTCTCTGTCTCCAGGAGAGGCCATGATTGACATTCCCCAATCAGTCATCGCTGAAGAGGCCGAAGAAATTTTGCGTCTGAGGCGAGAGCGGAGCGAATGATTCGGGCAATTGCTGTCAGCGGCGAGGGCGTTACGGATATTGGCGTCTCGCGCAGAGAATTGGCGGTCAGTGAGGGGGCAGACATTCAGCCTGGTCCTGCCCTCGTTCTGATCTACAAGTTGATCCGTCTCTATTCGCCAGCTTGGTATCAGGAACTGTATGACTGGAATGCAGATATTCCAATCCCTACTTACCTTGTCAGCCGAGGCGAGCGTTCGCGGGTCACCAAGACGCTCAAGCCCAACCTGTTCCAGACGCATCACAACGGGCGCGGTGGTGTGGAGCATGCAAAAGGTGCATGGGCTTTAAGTAAGCTCGCATTGGAGCGCGACGCGAATCTTTGTGTGTACTTTCATGATACTGACGGCACTCAAGCGCTTTTGCGCAAAACCCCCGACTTGCAAGGCATCATCGTCAGCGGCGTGGCCAAAGGGTTTGAAATCCAGAGCATGAGTGGTGTGGCCATGATTCCAAAACCTACGTCCGAGGCATGGTTCATATGCCATGCTAGAAAGCCGCCGTACCAACATTGCCATCTGCTTGAATCCAGTCTCGCGGGCAATCAGGATTCCGAGCATCGTTCGCCGAAGCTTCATTTGGCTCAGCTCCTGGGCCTGCAGGGGGTGACCCGCGATGATTTAGTGGCCTTGGCGCAAGAGGTGGACGTAGACAGGGTTGATATGCCCAGTTTCAACGGTTTCAAGCAGCAGATGAAACTTGCTATCGAGGCTATCTTCAAGAACTAGCGCTGCACATTTGCCATAATCGCCATGTTGTAAGGCCTCTCGGGGTCTTCGACCCCTCCCCACTTCCAGCGGGGGAGGGGCCGCAGGCCGGTTGGCTTACATATTCGGGTAGGTTGGCCCGCCCGAGCCTTCCGGCGCTACCCAGGTGATGTTCTGCGAAGGGTCCTTGATGTCGCAGGTCTTGCAGTGCACGCAGTTCTGCGCGTTGATCTGGAAGCGTTTCTCGCCGTCCTCCTGCGTTACCACCTCATACACCCCGGCCGGGCAGTAGCGTTGCGCCGGTTCGTCGTACAGCGGCAGGTTCTTGCTGATCGGAATGCTCGGGTCGGTCAACTTGAGGTGGCAGGGCTGTTCTTCCTCATGGTTGGTGCTGGAGAGGAACACCGAGCTCAGCTTGTCGAAGCTCAGCTTGCCGTCGGGTTTGGGGTAGTCGATCTTTTTCGACTCGCTCGCCAGCTTCATGCAGGCGTAGTCGGGTTTGGTGTCGTGCAGGGTGAAGGGCAGCTTGCCCTTGAACCAGTTCTGGTCGACATAGTTGAACGCGCCACCGAGCAGCGCGCCCCACTTGTGCAGGGCCGGGCCGAAGTTGCGGCTGGCGAACAGTTCGTCATGCAGCCAGCTGGCCTTGAAGGCGTCGACATAGCCGCTGAGCAGGTCGCCGCCCTCACGGCCGGCGGCCAATGCCTCGGCCACCGCGTCGGCGGCGAGCATGCCGGACTTCATGGCGGTGTGGCTGCCCTTGATCTTGGAGAAGTTCAGGGTGCCCAGGTCGCAGCCGATCAGCGCGCCGCCGGCAAAGACCATTTTGGGCAGCGAGTTCAGGCCGCCTTTGCAGATGGCCCGGGCGCCGTAGCTGACGCGCTTGCCGCCTTCCAGGTACTGGCTGATCACCGGGTGGTGCTTGAGCCGCTGGAACTCGTCGAACGGCGACAGGTACGGGTTGGCGTAGGACAGGTCGACGATCAGGCCGACCACCACCTGGTTGTTTTCCAGGTGATAGAGGAACGAGCCCCCGGTGTTTTCGTGGCCCATGATTTCCAGCGGCCAGCCGGCGGTGTGTACCACCAGGCCCGGTTGATGCTTGGCCGGGTCGATGTCCCAGATTTCCTTGAGGCCGATGCCGTAGTGCTGGGCGTCGGCGTCGCTGTCCAGGTTGTAGCGCTTGATCAGCTGCTTGCCGATGTGCCCGCGGCAGCCTTCGGCAAACAGTGTGTACTTGCCGCGCAGTTCCATGCCGGGGGTGTACAGGCCGTCCTTGGGGTGGCCTTCGCGGTCCACGCCCATGTCGCCGGTGACGATGCCGCGCACCGCGCCCTGCTCGTCGATCAGCGCTTCCTGGGCGGCGAAGCCGGGGTAGATCTCCACGCCCAGGTTCTCGGCCTGCTGGGCCAGCCAACGGCACAGGTTGCCCAGTGAGATGATGTAGTTGCCGTGGTTGTGCATGGTGTGCGGGACGAAGGCATCCGGCACCTTGCTGGCACTGTCGGCGCTCTTGAGCACATAGATGTCGTCACGGCTGACCGGGGTGTTGAGCGGCGCGCCGAGTTCTTTCCAGTCGGGGAACAGCTCGTCGAGGGCGCGCGGCTCGAACACGGCGCCGGAGAGGATGTGCGCACCCACTTCGGAGCCTTTTTCCACCACGCAGACGCTGATTTCGCTGCCGGCTTGGGCGGCCTTCTGCTTCAGGCGGCAGGCGGCAGACAGGCCAGCGGGGCCTGCCCCGACGATGACCACGTCGAATTCCATAAATTCGCGTTCCACAGGTTTTCTCCTACCAGGCTCATCAGGCCTTTTTCTAATGGGTGTCACCAGCGTCGCACGCAGGCATGCGGGCGCTTTTGCTCAGGCGGCGCATTATATCTACACCACCGGGAGGGTCCAATACAAACGTTTGTTTGAATTATCCGCAGGGCAGGTAAACCGCAGTGGGCAAGGGCGTGACCGGTGGGTTCCGCGTATTGACCCGCTGTAGTGATGCGGTCAAGATACGGTCGGTTTTGCGTATGACATTGCTCATTCGCGACAGCCAGGAGCCCCTGTAAAAGCAAGGCCAAGGCCGCTGTCGGCAAGTTTCGGACACTATTGTCGTGGAGTTTACACGGGGCGACCCCCTTCACGCACGGCCTGCCGCGTTTTTACAGGTGCCCTTGGGCCAACGAACGACGCCTGCGGGCGACTTTCTTTTCACCGGAAAGTAACGAGGAATCCATGAAGGTTCTTGTAGCTGTCAAACGAGTGGTTGATTACAACGTCAAGGTTCGCGTCAAGGCGGACAACTCCGGCGTCGACCTGGCCAACGTCAAGATGTCGATGAACCCGTTCTGCGAGATCGCCGTCGAAGAGGCCGTGCGCCTGAAAGAGAAGGGCGTGGCCAGCGAGATCGTCGTGGTCACCGTAGGCCCGGCCACCGCTCAGGAGCAACTGCGCACCGCTCTGGCATTGGGTGCCGACCGCGCCATCCTGATCGAGCACGGCGAAGAGCTGACCTCACTGGCGGTGGCCAAGCTGCTCAAGGCCGTGGTCGACAAGGAGCAGCCGCAGCTGGTGATTCTCGGCAAGCAGGCGATCGACAGCGACAACAATCAGACCGGCCAGATGCTGGCGGCACTGAGCGGCTACGCCCAGGGCACCTTCGCCTCCAAGGTCGAAGTCAACGGCGACAAGGTCAACGTCACGCGCGAAGTCGACGACGGCCTGCAGACCGTGGCCCTGAACCTGCCGGCCATCGTCACCACTGACCTGCGCCTGAACGAGCCACGCTACGCTTCCTTGCCCAACATCATGAAGGCCAAGAAGAAGCCGCTGGAAACCGTCACCCCTGAAGCGCTGGGCGTGTCGGTGGCTTCCACCAACAAGACGCTGAAGGTCGAGGCGCCGGCTGTACGCAGCGCTGGCATCAAGGTCAAGTCGGTGGCTGAACTGGTCGAGAAACTGAAAAACGAAGCGAAGGTGATCTGATCATGACTATTCTGGTTATCGCTGATTATGTAACCGAAGGGCAGGTCAACACCGCCGTTGCACCGTCCACCCTCAACACCGTCGCGGCTGCTGCCAAAATCGGCGGCGACGTGCACGTGCTGGTCGTCGGCCAGGGCGTCGACAGCGTGGCCCAGGCTGCCGCGAAAATCGCCGGCGTGGCCAAAGTGCTGGTGGCCGACAACGCCGCCTACGCGCACCAGCTGCCCGAGAACGTCGCGCCGCTGGTCGTCGAGCTGGCCTCGGGCTACAGCCACGTGCTGGCCGCTGCCACCGCCAACGGCAAGAACATCCTGCCGCGCGTGGCTGCCCAGCTGGACGTCGACCAGATCTCCGAGATCGTTTCGGTGGAATCGGCCGACACCTTCAAGCGTCCGATCTATGCCGGCAACGCCATTGCCACCGTGCAATCGACCGCGCCCATCAAGGTCATCACCGTGCGCGCCACGGGTTTTGACGCCGTCGCCGCCGAAGGTGGTTCGGCTGCCGTTGAAGCCGTGGCTGCTGCGCACAATGTCGGCAAGTCGTCCTTCGTGGGCGAAGAGCTGGCCAAGTCCGATCGCCCTGAACTGACCGCCGCCAAGATCGTCGTATCCGGCGGCCGTGGCATGCAGAACGGTGACAACTTCAAGCACCTGTACGCCCTGGCCGACAAGCTTGGCGCTGCCGTCGGTGCCTCGCGCGCCGCCGTCGACGCGGGCTTCGTGCCCAACGACATGCAGGTCGGCCAGACCGGCAAGATCGTCGCGCCGCAGCTGTACATCGCCGTCGGCATTTCCGGTGCCATCCAGCACCTGGCGGGCATGAAGGACTCCAAGGTGATCGTTGCGATCAACAAGGACGAAGAAGCGCCGATCTTCCAGGTGGCCGACTACGGCCTGGTGGCGGATCTGTTCGAGGCTGTGCCCGAGCTCGAAAAACTGGTCTGATTGCCTCCCGGGGAATCACCGAAGCCGGCCGCAAGGCCGGCTTTTTATTATCCACCGCTTGGCTTCAAGCTCCGCCACATCGCACCACCCTTTGCATCGCAGGGAACTGCCCCGGTACACTTCACAACTGTACGGTCCGCAATCCGCCCGAGTCAGCGCCCATGACCAGCCTCCTGCTTTACCAGCGCATCGCCCAGCAACTGGCCGAAGACATTCGCCGGGGTGTCTACCAGCCCGGTGAAAAAGTGCCGTCGGTGCGCAAGATGAGCTCGCAGCTCAATGTCAGCCATGCCACGGTGCTGCAGGCCTATGCCAACCTCGAAGACCAGGGCCTGATCCGTGCGCGGCCGCAGTCGGGCTACTACGTGCACCAGACGCCGGCGCTGACGGCGGCGACCCCGGATATCGCCCGGGTCGAACGGCCGGGCCTGGTCACCCGTGGCAGTATCATCCAGCAGGTGCTCGACGAGTCGCGGCGAGACGGCGTGTTCCCGCTGGGCGCGGCCACCCCGCGGGTCGATTACCTGCCGGTCAGGGCGCTGCACCAGCAGATCGCCAAGGTCACCCGTTTCCAGAGCCCGCGGGCGTTCAGCTACATGTTCAGCCCCGGTTTCGAGCCATTGCGCCGGCAGGTGGCGATCCGCATGCGCGACGCCGGAGTGGTGGTCGATCCCTCGGAGATCGTCATCACCCATGGCTGCGTCGACGCCCTGCAGATGGCCCTGCGCGTGCTGACCCGCCCCGGCGACCTGATCGCCGCCGAGTCGCCGACCTATTACGGGCTGTTGCAACTGGCCGACCTGCTCGGGCTCAAGGTCATCGAAATCCCCAGCGACCCTACCACCGGCATCAGTCTTGAAGCCCTGCAGCTGGCGGCCAACCAGTGGTCGATCAAGGCCCTGGTGCTGACCCCGCGGCTGAGCAATCCGCTGGGCGGGACCATGCCCGAGGAGCGCATGAAGCAGCTGCTGCGCCTGGTCGCCGACTTCGACATCCAGGTGGTGGAAGACGATATCTATGGCGAACTGATGTTCGAGCAGGGCAAGACCAAGGCGCTGAAGGCCTACGACCGCCTGGGCCAGGTGCTGTACTGCTCGAGTTTCTCCAAGACGCTGTCGCCCGGGGTACGCATCGGCTGGATGGTGGCCGGCAAGTTCCAGGCGCAGATCCAGCGCCTGCAGACCTTCACCACCCATTCGGCGTGCAGCGTGACCCAGATGGGCATTGCCAGTTATCTGGAAAACGGCGGCTATGATCGCCACCTGCGCTTCATTCGCCAGGAATACCGCAAGAATCTCAGCGCCTATCAGTTGGCGGCCCAGCAGTACTTCCCTGAAGGCACGCAGATCACCCGGCCCAGCGGCGGTTTCATCCTATGGTTGAGCCTGCCCGAGCGGGTCAACACCCAGGAGCTGCACGTGCGGGCCCTGGAGCAGGGCATCAGCATCGCCCCGGGGCTGATTTTCAGCAATACCGAGCAGTTCAACCACTGTATTCGCCTCAATTGCGGTATCCCGTGGAACCGCGAGGCTGAACGCGCACTCATGACTTTAGGGATGCTGGCCAGTCAGCTGTGCCAGGAGGTGGCTTCCGGGCACAGCCTGTCCGACATTCTGTATTGATCGTCTTTACCTAAGGTTTACCGATGTGGCGCCAGCTGGCTCTTGTCAAGCGTCGCGCATGCGGTGAGCATATGAGTCATCTGCTTGAGTCGCCTGCCATCTATGACCGCCTTGCGTTGTGTTGTTGTGCTGCTGTTGGGTCTCGCTACGCCATTTGCCAGCGTGAGTGCGGCTACGCCTGCCACGGATGCGGCGCCTGCGGCCAAGAGCACGCCGGCCAAGTCAGCGGCGGCCAAGCCCGCCGCACACAAGACGCCGGCTGCCAAGTCGAAGAAGGCCACCGCTGCCAGCAAGACCAAGGCGCGCAAGGAGGCCGATGCCATCGCCGCGCCAGTCCCCGAGGCCAAGCTGGACCTCAGCCTGCCCACCGATGTGGTGAAAAACCTGCAGGCCCCCGGGCAAAAGGCCGCTAAGCCGATCCACGACGGCTATCTGCCGCAGCTGTTTCCCGACAAGAAATCCGAAGACTCCTTTCAGCTCAACGGTCGCCTGTTGAGCAATGAAATGCAGCTGCAACTGCGCAACGAAGAAGCACGCAAGGTCGAGGGCGCTGCGCTGGACTTCGAATTCAAGCAGTGAGCCGATGACCGGCCGGTCAGTCAGACTTCATCGAAAATCTGCCTGCGACAATTTCAAACGCCTGTTTTAGCGGGTAACATCGACCTGCGTTTCCTGCCGAGGATGCTTGACCATGAATTGCCGTGAAGGCTGCGGCGCCTGCTGCATCGCTCCATCCATCAGCAGCCCCATCCCTGGTATGCCCGACGGCAAGCCAGCCGGGGTGCGTTGCGTGCAACTGAGCCCGGGCAACCTCTGCCAGCTGTTCGGCCTGCCCGAGCGCCCGGCGGTGTGCGGCCAGTTTCAGGCCGACCCGGATGTGTGCGGTGCCAGCGACGAGCAGGCGCTGAGCTTGCTCACATGGTGGGAGCAGGCCACGGCGGTGGCGTAGTGAAACAGGCAGGCATAAACCCGATTAGAGATCGATCGACCAGACAATAAGGATAACGACCATGGCATCGCTTCATCGAATGGCTGTTGCAACCACCCTGGCATTGCCTCTTCTGCTGGCCGGTGCGGCGCAGGCGGAAGACTGGCAGACGGCCAAGGATGCCGACGGCATCAAGGTGTCCTTGAGCGATGTACCGGGCTCGGCCTACAAGGCCTATCGCGGCGAGACGCTGATCCAGGCCAGCGTGGCCAAGATTCGCGCGCTGCAGGAAGATGTGGTGGGTGCCTGCACCTGGATTCACGAATGTAAGCAGCAGAAGTTGCTCAAGACCACTGGCGACGAAGCCTGGACCTACACCCAGTTCAATACGCCCTGGCCGGTCACGCCGCGAGATTCGGTGCTGCATGTGACCAATTCGATCGGTACAGATGGCACCGTCACCCGCAACCTCGAGGGTGTACCGACCTACCTGCCTGAAGAAAAGGGATTCGTGCGGGTCACCGAGGTCAAGGGCTTCTGGAAGCTGACCCCCAAAGGTCCCGATAGCACCCAGGTGACCTATCAGGTGCACACCGAGCCAGGCGGCAGCGTGCCGTCGTTCGTTGCCAACAAGTTTGTGGTCGACGCGCCGTTCAATACCTTGAAGGCATTGAAGCAGCGGGCCGAGCAGTGATTCTTGGGTAGTGCGATGTAACTGTTCACTGGATACGAACATAAAAAACCCGCCATTATCGGCGGGTTTTTTTATCGACGGTACAGCTTACTTGCGCTCGTCCAGGGTATTGACGTCACGCTGCAGCTCGCCGGTGTACAGCTGGCGCGGGCGGCCGATCTTGTACGGGCTGGAGAGCATTTCCTTCCAGTGGGCGATCCAGCCGACGGTGCGGGCCAGGGCGAAGATCACCGTGAACATGCTGGTCGGGATGCCAATGGCCTTGAGGATGATGCCCGAGTAGAAATCGACGTTGGGGTACAGCGAACGTTCGATGAAGTACGGGTCGGTCAGGGCGATCTCTTCCAGGCGCATGGCCAGTTCGAGCTGCGGGTCGTTGTTGATGCCCAGTTCCTTCAACACTTCGTCGCAGGTCTGCTTCATCACGGTGGCGCGTGGGTCGCGGTTCTTGTAGACGCGGTGACCGAAGCCCATCAGCTTGAACGGGTCGTTCTTGTCCTTGGCCTTGGCGATGAACTTGTCGATGTTGGAGACATCGCCGATTTCATCGAGCATGGTCAACACCGCTTCGTTTGCACCGCCGTGGGCAGGGCCCCACAGTGCGGCGATGCCGGCGGCGATGCAGGCGAACGGGTTGGCACCCGAAGAGCCCGCCAGGCGCACCGTAGAGGTCGAGGCGTTCTGTTCGTGGTCGGCATGGAGGATGAAGATGCGGTCCATGGCCTTGGCCAGCACCGGGCTGATCGGTTTGATCTCGCACGGCGTGTTGAACATCATGTGCAGGAAGTTTTCCGCGTACGACAGGTCGTTGCGCGGGTACATCATGGGCTGGCCCATGGAATACTTGTAGACCATCGCCGCCAGGGTCGGCATCTTCGCCACCAGGCGAACGGCGGATATTTCGCGGTGCTGCGGGTTATTGATGTCCAGGGAGTCGTGGTAGAAGGCCGAGAGGGCGCCGACCACACCGCACATCACGGCCATGGGGTGGGCATCGCGACGAAAACCGTTGAAGAAGGTCTTCAACTGTTCGTGAACCATGGTGTGGTTCTTCACGGTGCTGACGAATTTGGCTTTCTCTTCGGCAGTGGGTAATTCGCCGTTGAGCAGGAGATAGCAGGTTTCGAGGTAGTCGGATTTTTCGGCCAGTTGCTCGATTGGATAGCCGCGATGCAACAGAATGCCTTGATCACCGTCGATATAGGTGATTTTCGACTCGCAAGAGGCGGTCGACATGAAACCTGGGTCAAAGGTGAAACGGCCCGTGGCAGTCAGGCCCCGGACGTCGATCACATCAGGACCCACGGTGCCGGTTAAAATCGGCAGCTCGACGGGGGCTGCGCCCTCGATGATCAACTGCGCTTTTTTGTCAGCCATGTGGCCTCCTATTAATGCTTGGTATCATCAGACAGACCCCCCACGCAGGGCCCGCACCACTATAGTGGGATAAATGCGAATGTCAATTTGCCGCAGGGGCAGGCCAGAGACCGCCATCCTGACGGGTTTTCAGCGAATTTGCACCCTCGATCGGGGTCGATGTACGGCACACCCGGGTTGACTTTTGCAGTTGTACGATGACTACGCGCTCTCGTTGTCATTAGTATCCTAACTGTCTATACTCGGCAGCCGACCGCCCGGGGCTTTTCAAGCGCCGAACGGGGTCGTCACTTCCTGGGTGGTGGGTACCTGACCAGTACACTTCCCGACAACTTGCCCTGCTTGCTAGGGGCTCTTCAGTGTGAAAAAAAGCCGTGAATAGCCAACGACCTGTAAACCTAGACCTAAGGACCATCAAACTCCCTGTCACTGCTTACACGTCCATTCTCCATCGTATTTCCGGTGTCATCCTGTTCGTGGGCATTGCCATCATGCTTTATGCATTGGGCAAATCCCTCGGCTCCGAGGAAGGCTTCGGCGAGGTGAAGGCGTTTATGACCAGCGCGCTGGTCAAGCTTGTGATCTGGGCCTTGTTATCCGCCCTGCTGTATCACCTGGTGGCGGGCCTGCGCCACCTGATCATGGATACGGGTATCGGTGAAACGCTGGAAGGCGGAAAACTGGGCTCGAAAATCGTCATCGCCGTTTCCCTGGTGCTGATCGTTCTGGCAGGAGTCTGGATATGGTAACCAACGTCACGAACCTCTCGCGTTCGGGCCTCTATGACTGGATGGCGCAACGTGTGTCGGCGGTCGTTCTCGCGGCTTATTTTCTGTTCCTGATCATCTACCTCGTGGTGCACCCCGGGCTGCAATATGCCCAGTGGCATGCACTGTTCTCCGCCCTGTGGATGCGTATTTTCAGCCTGTTGGCACTGGTGGCCCTGGGTGCCCATGCCTGGGTTGGCATGTGGACCATCGCCACCGACTACCTGACGCCGATGGCGTTCGGCAAGTCGGCGACAGTCATACGTTTCCTGTTTCAGGCGGTATGCGGCATTGCGATGTTCGTGTACTTCGTCTGGGGCGTGCAGATTCTTTGGGGTATCTGATTCATGGCAATTAATTCGATGACTTTCGACGCCATCATCATTGGTGGTGGCGGTGCCGGCATGCGCGCAGCGCTGCAGCTGGCTCAAGGCGGTCACAAGACCGCCGTGGTAACCAAGGTTTTCCCGACCCGTTCGCACACTGTGTCGGCTCAGGGCGGCATCACCTGTGCCATCGCGTCGGCCGACCCGAACGATGACTGGCGCTGGCACATGTACGATACCGTCAAGGGTTCCGACTACATCGGTGACCAGGACGCGATCGAATACATGTGTTCCGTCGGCCCGGAAGCGGTGTTCGAGCTCGAACACATGGGCCTGCCGTTCTCCCGTACCGAGCAGGGCCGTATCTACCAGCGTCCGTTCGGCGGCCAGTCCAAGGACTTCGGCAAGGGCGGCCAGGCTGCGCGCACCTGCGCGGCCGCTGACCGTACCGGTCACGCCTTGCTGCACACTTTGTACCAAGGCAACCTGAAGGCCGGAACTGTATTCCTCAACGAATACTACGCAGTGGATCTGGTGAAGAACCAGGACGGCGCCATCGTTGGCGTCATCGCCATCTGCATCGAGACAGGCGAAACCTCGTACATCCGCGCCAACGCGACGGTACTGGCGACTGGCGGTGCAGGCCGCATCTACTCGTCCACCACCAACGCCCTGATCAACACCGGCGACGGCGTTGGCATGGCGCTGCGCGCCGGCGTGCCGGTGCAGGACATCGAAATGTGGCAGTTCCACCCAACCGGTATTGCCGGCGCAGGTGTACTGGTCACCGAAGGTTGCCGCGGTGAAGGCGGCTACCTGATCAACAAGCACGGCGAGCGTTTCATGGAGCGCTACGCTCCGAACGCCAAGGACCTTGCCGGTCGCGACGTGGTTGCCCGTTCCATGGTCAAGGAAATCATCGCCGGCAACGGCTGTGGTCCCGATGGCGACCACGTGATGCTCAAGCTCGACCACCTCGGTGAAGAAGTGTTGCACAGCCGCCTGCCAGGCATCATGGAGCTGTCCAAGACCTTCGCCCACGTCGACCCGGCCGTTGCGCCGATTCCGGTCGTGCCGACCTGCCACTACATGATGGGCGGCGTTGCCACCAACATTCATGGCCAGGCCATCACCCAGGACGCGCAAGGCAACGACACCATCGTTCCAGGCCTGTTCGCCGTCGGCGAAGTGGCCTGCGTATCGGTACACGGTGCCAACCGTCTGGGCGGCAACTCGCTGCTCGACCTGGTGGTCTTCGGTCGTGCTGCCGGCCTGCACCTGGAAAAAGCCCTCAGCGAAGGCATCGACTACCGTCGTGCCAGCGAGACTGACCTGGAAGTGGCCCTGGCCCGCCTCGACGGCCTCAATGCGCGCACCACCGGTGAAGACGTCGCCACCTTGCGCAAAGAGCTGCAGAGCTGCATGCAGAACTACTTCGGCGTGTTCCGCACCGGCGAATACATGCAGAAAGGTATCGCCCAGCTGGCTGGCCTGCGCGAGCGCATCGCCAACGTCAAGATCAACGACAAGAGCCAGGGCTTCAACACTGCCCGGATCGAAGCGCTGGAGTTGCAGAACCTGCTGGAAGTGGCCGAGGCCACGGCGATCGCCGCCGAGCATCGCAAAGAGTCGCGCGGCGCGCATGCCCGCGAAGACTTCGAAGATCGTGATGATGAAAACTGGCTGTGCCACACCCTGTATTTCCCGGGTGAAAAACGCGTGGCCAAGCGTGCCGTGAACTTCTCGCCGAAGACAGTTCCGACGTTCGAACCCAAGATCCGGACTTACTGAGGGTGGCCGCCATGTTGCAAGTCAGTGTTTATCGCTACAACCCCGATCAGGATACTGCGCCGAAGATGCAGGAATTCCAGATCGACACCGGTGGCAAGGACGTCATGGTGCTGGACGTACTGGCTCTGATCAAAGAGCAGGACGAAGGCTTCTCCTACCGTCGCTCGTGCCGCGAGGGCGTGTGCGGTTCGGATGGCATGAACATCAACGGCAAGAACGGCCTGGCGTGCATCACGCCGCTGTCGGCGGTGGTCAAGAACAACAAGCTGGTGATTCGCCCGCTGCCCGGCCTGCCGGTGATTCGTGACCTCGTCGTCGATATGAGCATCTTCTACAAGCAGTACGAGAAGGTGAAGCCGTTCCTGTTGAACAATACCCCGGCGCCGGCTATCGAACGCCTGCAGAGCCCGGAAGAACGCGAGAAGCTGGACGGTCTGTACGAGTGCATTCTGTGCGCTTGCTGCTCGACTTCCTGCCCGTCGTTCTGGTGGAACCCGGACAAGTTCCTCGGTCCCGCCGCTCTGCTGCAGGCTTATCGCTTCCTGGCCGACAGCCGCGACACCCAGACCAACGAGCGTCTGGCGTCGCTGGATGACCCGTTCAGCGTGTTCCGCTGCCGCGGCATCATGAACTGCGTGAACGTCTGCCCCAAGGGTCTGAACCCGACGAAGGCCATCGGTCACGTACGCAACATGTTGCTGCAAAGCGGTACTTGATACGCCGTTTACCCGTTCAGCTACACCTGTTGCAATCTGTTGCACCGCAAGCCGTCAGGCGCTGGTAACGAAGCCAGCGCCCTGGCGATAACCCGAGTGAGGGCCGCAAGGCCTTCGCTTTTATCTTGAAGTAATGAGACCAGCAGGGGCATCCGGGCTGGTACCCGGACTATCTGTACGATGGCGAACGACCCGGTAGATTGGCGGCTTGCAGGCTGCCCGGGCCATTTTGTCATGCGCACGGATGGTGGGCCCCTAACCGAGGGTGACCAAGCATGCAAGAAAGCGTGATGCAGCGCATGTGGAACAGCGCCTACCTTTCAGGTGGTAACGCTGCCTATGTGGAAGAGCTCTACGAGCTTTACCTGCACGACCCTAACGCTGTGCCAGAAGAGTGGCGCACCTACTTTCAGAAGTTGCCCGCCGAAGGCAGCACTGCCACCGACGTTTCGCACTCCACCATTCGCGACCATTTCGTGTTGCTGGCGAAAAACCAGCGCCGTGCGCAACCGGTTTCTGCCGGCAGCGTGAGCAGCGAGCACGAAAAGAAGCAAGTTGAAGTGCTGCGATTGATCCAGGCCTACCGGATGCGCGGCCACCAGGCGGCCCAGCTGGACCCGCTGGGGCTCTGGAAGCGACCGGCTCCGGCCGACCTGTCAATCAACCATTACGGCATGACCAATGCCGATCTGGATACGACCTACCGTGCCGGCGACCTGTTCATCGGCAAGGAGGAGGCGAGCCTACGCGAAATTCTCGAGGCGTTGCAGCAGACATATTGCCGCACCATCGGCTCGGAGTTCACCCACATCACCGATTCCGAGCAGCGCAGCTGGTTCCAGCAGCGTCTGGAAAGCGTGCGTGGGCGCCCGGTGTTCTCCGCTGAAAGCAAGAGCCACGTGCTCGAGCGCGTGACTGCCGCCGAAGGCCTGGAGAAGTACCTGGGGACCAAATACCCGGGGACCAAGCGTTTCGGTCTGGAAGGTGGCGAGAGCCTGATTCCGATGCTTGACGAAATGATCCAGCGGTCCGGCTCGTACGGCACCAAGGAAGTCGTCATCGGCATGGCCCACCGTGGCCGCCTCAACGTGCTGGTCAACACTTTCGGCAAGAACCCGCGCGAGCTGTTCGACGAGTTCGAAGGCAAGAAGAAGGTCGAGCTTGGCTCCGGCGACGTGAAGTACCACCAGGGCTTCTCCTCGAACGTGATGACCACAGGTGGCGAAGTGCACCTGGCCATGGCGTTCAACCCGTCCCACCTGGAAATCGTTTCGCCTGTGGTCGAAGGTTCGGTGCGTGCACGCCAGGACCGTCGCAACGACGCGGCCGGCGACAAGGTGCTGCCGATCAGCATCCACGGTGACGCCGCGTTCGCAGGGCAGGGTGTGGTGCTGGAAACCTTCCAGATGTCGCAGACCCGCGGCTTCAAGACCGGCGGCACGATCCACATCGTGATCAACAACCAGGTCGGCTTCACCATCAGCAACCCACGTGACGCGCGCTCCACCGAGTACGCCACCGACGTTGCCAAGATGATCCAGGCGCCGATCCTGCACGTGAACGGCGATGACCCGGAAGCTGTGGTGTTCGTCACCCAGCTGGCCATCGACTACCGCATGCAGTTCAAGCGCGACATCGTCATCGACCTGGTCTGCTACCGTCGTCGCGGCCACAACGAGGCCGACGAGCCAAGCGGCACCCAGCCGTTGATGTACCAGCAGATTGCCAAGCAGCGCACCACCCGCGAACTCTACGCCGAGAGCCTGATCAAGGCCGGTGCGCTGGACGAAGCCGGTGTGCAGGCGCAGGTCGACGAGTACCGCAACGCGCTGGACAACGGCCTGCACGTGGTCAAGAGCCTGGTCAAGGAGCCCAACAAGGAGCTTTTCGTCGACTGGCGTCCGTACCTGGGCCACGCCTGGACCGCCCGTCACGACACCAGCTTCGACCTCAAGACCCTGCAGGAACTGTCGGCCAAGCTGCTCGACGTACCTGAGGGCTTCGTGGTTCAGCGCCAGGTCTCGAAGATCTACGAAGATCGCCAGAAGATGCAGGCCGGTGGCTTGCCGATCAACTGGGGCTACGCCGAAACCATGGCCTACGCCACCCTGCTGTTCGAAAACCACCCGATCCGCATGACCGGCCAGGACATCGGCCGTGGCACCTTCTCGCACCGTCACGCGGTGCTGCACAACCAGAAGGACGCCGCGACCTACGTGCCGCTGCAGAACCTGTTCGACGGCCAGCCGCGTTTCGACCTGTACGATTCGTTCCTGTCCGAAGAAGCGGTGCTGGCGTTCGAATACGGCTACTCCACCACCATGCCCAACGCGCTGGTGATCTGGGAAGCGCAGTTCGGCGACTTCGCCAACGGTGCACAAGTGGTGATCGACCAGTTCATCACCAGTGGCGAGCACAAGTGGGGCCGTCTGTGCGGCCTGACCATGCTGCTGCCGCACGGTTATGAAGGGCAGGGCCCGGAGCACTCCTCCGCGCGTCTGGAGCGTTACCTGCAGCTGTGCGCCGAGCACAACATTCAGGTGTGCGTGCCGACCACCCCGGCGCAGATCTACCATCTGCTGCGTCGCCAGGTGATTCGTCCACTGCGCAAACCCCTGGTGGTGCTGACGCCCAAGTCGCTGCTGCGCCACAAGCTGGCCGTCTCGACCCTCGAAGACCTAGCCCACGGTTCGTTCCAGACCGTGATCCCGGAAATCGACAGCCTCGACGCCGCCAAGGTCACGCGCCTGGTGCTGTGCAGCGGCAAGGTCTACTACGACCTGCTGGAAAAACGCCGTGCCGAAGGTCGTGAAGACATCGCCATCGTGCGCATCGAGCAGCTGTACCCGTTCCCGGAAGACGACCTGATGGAGGCCATCGCGCCTTACACCAACCTCGAGAACGTGGTCTGGTGCCAGGAAGAGCCGATGAACCAGGGTGCCTGGTACAGCAGCCAGCATCACTTGCGTCGCAGCATCGGCAACCACAAGCGTTCGCTCGTGCTGGAATACGCTGGTCGCGACGCTTCGGCAGCGCCTGCCTGTGGTTACGCTTCGATGCACGCCGAGCAGCAGGAAAAACTGCTCAACGCTGCTTTTACCGTTTAATGCCATCGCGCACTAGAAACCGAATTTAAGGAATCACTGATAATGGCTATCGAGATCAAAGCCCCTACCTTCCCGGAATCGGTTGCCGATGGCACCGTTGCCACCTGGCACAAGAAACCGGGCGAAGCGGTCAAGCGTGACGACCTGATCGTCGACATCGAAACCGACAAGGTAGTGCTGGAAGTACTCGCCACCGCCGATGGCGTGCTGGGCGCGATCGTCAAGAACGAAGGCGACACCGTTCTTTCCGATGAAGTGCTGGGTTCCATCGAAGAGGGCGGCGCTGCTGCTGCCGCTCCGGCCGCCGCTCCAGCGGCTGCACCTGCCACTGCCCCTGCGGCTGCCGGCGCTGGCGCTGGCGCCGAGGAGGACGCCAACGGCCCGGCGGCGCGCCGTCTGGCTGAAGAAAACGGCATCAACCTGGCCAGCCTCAAAGGCACTGGCAAGGACGGCCGCGTGACCAAGGAAGACGTGGTTGCTGCCATCGAAGCCAAGAAGTCCGCCCCGGCCGCCAAGCCGGCGGCTCCAGCCGCCGCTGCCGCGCCTGTGGTCACCGCCGTTGGCGACCGCACCGAGAAGCGCGTGCCGATGACCCGCCTGCGCGCCAAGGTCGCCGAGCGTCTGGTCGAAGCACAGTCGAACATGGCCATGCTGACCACCTTCAACGAAGTCGACATGACCGAAGTCATGGCCCTGCGTTCGAAGTACAAGGACCTGTTCGAGAAGTCGCACAATGGCGTGCGTCTGGGCTTCATGTCGTTCTTCGTCAAGGCTGCCACCGAAGCGCTGAAACGCTTCCCGGCCGTAAACGCCTCGATCGATGGTTCCGACATCGTCTATCACGGTTATGCCGACGTCGGCGTGGCCGTGTCCAGCGACCGTGGCCTGGTGGTGCCGGTGTTGCGCAACGCCGAGCAGATGAGCCTGGCCGAAATCGAAGGCGGCATCGCCACCTTCGGCAAGAAGGCCCGCGACGGCAAACTGTCGATGGAAGAAATGACCGGTGGTACCTTTACCATCACCAACGGTGGTACCTTCGGTTCGATGATGTCGACGCCGATCGTCAACCCGCCACAAGCGGCCATCCTGGGCATGCACAACATTCTCCAGCGTCCGATGGCGATCAATGGTCAGGTGGTGATTCGCCCGATGATGTACCTGGCGCTGTCCTACGACCACCGCCTGATCGATGGCAAGGAAGCGGTAACCTTCCTGGTGACCATCAAGAACCTGCTGGAAGACCCAGCGCGTCTCTTGCTCGACATCTGATCAAAGCAGCCGTGAGCTGCGGGCAATCCGGCGCGCATTGCAGCGATGTGCGACCGGGTGCTGCCCGGGGCTTGCAGCTTGAAGCTTGCAGCTAAAAGGGAACCTTTTGTTATGTCGCAAAAATTTGACGTGGTAGTGATTGGTGCGGGCCCCGGCGGCTATGTTGCCGCCATCAAGGCCGCTCAGCTGGGCCTGAAGACCGCCTGTGTCGAAAAATACCTGGACAAGGAAGGCAAGCTGGCGCTGGGCGGTACCTGCCTGAACGTCGGTTGCATTCCTTCCAAGGCGCTGCTCGACAGCTCGTGGAAATTCCACGAAGCCCAGGATGGTTTCGCCATCCACGGCATCAGCCACAGCGGTGTGCAGATGGACGTGCCGGCGATGGTCGGGCGCAAGTCCAACATCGTCAAGAACCTGACCTCGGGCGTCTCGACCCTGTTCAAGGCCAATGGCGTGACCACCCTGCAAGGCCACGGCAAGCTGCTGGCCGGCAAGAAGGTCGAAGTCACCGGTCCCGACGGCTCGGTCGAAGTGGTCGAAGCCGACCACGTGATCCTGGCCTCTGGCTCGCGCCCGATCGACATTCCGCCGGCCCCGGTCGACCAGAACGTCATCGTCGACTCCACCGGTGCGCTGGAATTCCAGGCCGTGCCCAAGCGCCTTGGCGTGATCGGCGCTGGCGTCATCGGCCTGGAACTGGGTTCGGTGTGGTCGCGCCTGGGTGCTGAAGTCACCGTGCTCGAAGCCCTGGAGAAATTCCTCCCGGCCGCCGACGAAGCCGTGTCCAAGGAAGCCTACAAAACTCTCACCAAGCAGGGCCTGAAGATTGCCCTGGGCGCCCGCGTGACCGGCTCCAAGGTCAACGGCGACGAAGTCGTGGTGACCTACACCGACGCCGAAGGCGAGAAGACCATCACGTTCGACAAGTTGATCGTTGCGGTCGGCCGTCGCCCGGTGACCACTGAACTGCTGGCTTCGGACAGCGGCGTGGACATCGACGAGCGCGGTTTCATCTTCGTCGACGATCACTGCAACACCAGCGTCCCGGGCGTCTATGCCATTGGCGACGTGGTGCGCGGCATGATGCTGGCGCACAAGGCCTCGGAAGAGGGCGTGATGGTCGTCGAGCGCATCAAGGGCCACAAGACCCAGATGAACTACGACCTGATCCCGTCGGTGATCTACACTCACCCGGAAATCGCCTGGGTCGGCAAGACCGAACAGACCCTCAAGGCCGAAGGCGTTGAAGTCAATGTCGGTACCTTCCCGTTCGCCGCCAGCGGCCGTGCCATGGCCGCCAACGACACCGGCGGCTTCGTCAAGGTCATCGCCGACGCCAAGACCGACCGCGTACTGGGTGTACACGTGATCGGCCCGAGCGCTGCAGAACTGGTTCAACAGGGCGCGATCGGTATGGAATTCGGCACCAGCGCCGAAGACCTCGGGATGATGGTTTTCTCCCACCCGACCCTGTCCGAAGCGTTGCACGAAGCGGCGCTGGCAGTGAATGGCGGCGCCATTCACATCGCCAATCGCAAGAAGCGGTAAACAATAAGAAACCACGGCACTCCGCCCGTCGCAGCCACAAGCCTGCCGCGGAACGAGCGCCGGACTCAACCTCGCGCAGCGCGGTAGCGGGCCACGTTCCGGCTACAGCGTGCGCGATCAGCAGTCACAGGTGGTGCGGCCCTCCCTGCCAAGGCAGCCGAGAGCAGCGCCGAAAGCGCAGTACCTAACGAAGACGGTAAAAAGCATGAATCTTCACGAGTATCAGGGTAAGCAGCTGTTCGCTGAATACGGCCTGCCAGTTTCCCAGGGTTTCGCAGTCGACACCCCGGAAGAAGCTGCAGCAGCCTGCGACAAGATCGGCGGCACCGAGTGGGTCGTCAAGGCCCAGGTCCACGCTGGTGGTCGCGGTAAAGCCGGCGGTGTAAAGCTGGTTCGCAACAAGGAAGACGCCAAGGCCTTCGCCCAGCAGTGGCTGGGCAAGCGCCTGGTGACCTACCAGACTGACGCCAATGGCCAGCCAGTCACCAAGATCCTGGTTGAATCGTGCACCGACATCGCCAAAGAGCTGTACCTGGGCGCTGTAGTCGACCGTTCGAGCCGTCGTATCGTGTTCATGGCCTCCACCGAAGGCGGCGTGGACATCGAGAAGATCGCTCACGACACCCCGGAAAAGATTCTCAAGGCCACCATCGACCCACTGGTTGGCGCTCAGCCATTCCAGGGCCGTGACCTGGCATTCCAACTGGGCCTGGAAGGCAAGCAAGTCGCCCAGTTCGCGAAGATCTTCGTTGGCCTGGCCAAGCTGTTCCAGGACCACGACCTGGCCCTGCTGGAAGTCAACCCGCTGGTGATCAAGGCCGACGGCGACCTGCACTGCCTGGACGCCAAGATCAACATCGACGCCAACGCAATGTACCGTCAGCCGAAGCTGAAAACCTTCCACGACCCATCTCAGGATGACGCCCGTGAAGCCCACGCTGCCAAGTTCGAACTGAACTATGTAGCGCTGGAAGGCAACATCGGTTGCATGGTCAACGGTGCCGGCCTGGCCATGGGTACCATGGACATCGTCAACCTGCATGGCGGCAAGCCAGCCAACTTCCTCGACGTCGGCGGCGGTGCTACCAAAGAGCGCGTGACCGAAGCGTTCAAGATCATCCTGTCCGACAGCAATGTCGCGGCGGTACTGGTCAACATCTTCGGCGGCATCGTTCGCTGCGACATGATTGCCGAAGGCATCATCGGCGCCGTGAAGGAAGTCGGCGTGAAAATCCCGGTGGTTGTGCGCCTTGAAGGCAACAACGCTGACCTGGGCGCCAAAGTACTGGCAGAAAGCGGTCTGAACATCATCGCTGCCACCAGCCTGACCGACGCTGCTCAACAAGTCGTTAAAGCTGCGGAGGGCAAGTAATGAGCGTCCTGATCAATAAAGACACCAAGGTTATCTGCCAGGGCTTCACCGGCTCGCAGGGTACTTTCCACTCCGAGCAAGCCATCGCCTACGGCACCAAGATGGTGGGCGGCGTGACTCCAGGCAAGGGCGGTACTACCCACCTGAACCTGCCGGTTTTCAACACTGTGCGTGAAGCAGTAGAGCAGACCGGCGCCACCGCTTCGGTCATCTACGTGCCGGCTCCGTTCTGCAAGGATTCCATCCTGGAAGCGGCGTTCGGCGGCATCAAGCTGATCATCTGCATCACCGAAGGCATTCCTACCCTGGACATGCTGGACGCCAAAGTGAAGTGCGACGAGCTGGGCGTACGCCTGATCGGCCCTAACTGCCCAGGTGTAATCACCCCGGGCGAGTGCAAGATCGGCATCATGCCAGGCCACATCCATTTGCCAGGCAAGGTCGGTATCGTGTCGCGTTCCGGCACCCTGACCTATGAAGCCGTGAAGCAGACCACCGACGCCGGCTTCGGCCAGTCGACCTGCGTCGGCATCGGCGGTGACCCAATCCCGGGCTCCAACTTCATCGACATCCTGAAGCTGTTCCAGGAAGACCCGAAGACCGAGGCGATCGTGATGATCGGCGAGATCGGCGGTTCGGCTGAAGAAGAAGCTGCGGCCTACATCAAGGCCAACGTGACCAAGCCAGTGGTGTCCTACATCGCTGGTGTGACTGCCCCTCCAGGCAAGCGCATGGGCCACGCCGGCGCGATCATCTCCGGCGGCAAAGGTACTGCCGACGAGAAGTTCGCCGCCCTGCAGGACGCCGGTGTGAAAACCGTCCGTTCGCTGGCTGACATCGGCAAGGCCCTGGCCGAGCTGACCGGCTGGGAAATCAAGAAGGCTTAAGCCTTTTTGCTGCTCGGTTGAAAACAAAGGCTGCCTTGGGGCGGCCTTCGTTTTTTGCGTTAGCTTCCAAGTTGACGGGTGGTCGTCGGCGGCTGCCTTTGGGGCCCCATCGCGGGCTGCGCGCGCTCCTACGGTTTGGGGTGCGCCCCTTTGATTGGACAGTCTCCGGCTAGGCTATAGCAGCCTGGGCCCTGTACGCCACAGGGCTCAGTCCGCCAAGCGTCATTTTCATTCGATCATGATTGTAATAGTGGATGTACTCGTCGATTGCGGCACGCAGGTCGGCAGTGCTCGTGAACCGCTCACGGTAGAACATTTCTGATTTCAACGTGCCGAAGAAGCTCTCCATTCTGGCGTTGTCCAGGCAGTTTCCCTTGCGAGACATGCTTTGCTCCAGCCCCATTTCTTCCAGTCGATCTCGATAGCGATGGTATTGGTATTGCCAGCCTTGGTCCGAGTGCACCATGGGTTTGGCGCCTTGCGGCAGCCCAAGCAGCGCCTGTTCCAGCATCTTGCCGACCAATTCGTAATGCGGCGAGGTGTCGACCTGGTAGGCCACGATTTCGCCGTTGTACAAATCCAGCACCGGGGACAGGTACAGCTTTTCCCCCGCCACTTTGAATTCAGTGACGTCGGTGACCCATTTTTCATTCGGCCGCTCGGCGGTGAAATTGCGTTCAATCTTGTTGTCCGCAATACGTCCGGGCTGACCGCGATAAGACTTGTACTTTTTCTGGCGTACCGTGCATTTGAGGCCCAACTGCGCCATCAGCTTGCGCACGACCTTGTCGTTGACGACCTGGCCGTCGCTACGCAGGGCCAAGCTCATCCTACGATAGCCCAGGCGACCCTTGTGCCTGGCCTGGATGGCCTGAATCCGGGCTTTCTGCGGCGCATACTTGTCCCCGGCCGCAAGCAACTTGAGCTGGTGGTAGTAGGTACTGCGAGGCAGTCCCGTTATCTGAAGCAGACGATCCAGCGGGATCTCCTGACGCAGCGCAGAAACTATCCGGGCTTTCTCTTCTCGACTTTCTTCAGCCTCGCCTTCTCCTCTCTTAAGGCTTTGAGCTTTTTTAGGACGGCGTTCTCCGCCTGAACCCATCGAAGCTTGTCCAGCAACTCGGCATGGGAGAGATCCTCATCGTTGACTGCTTTGGTTTCAGCGCAATTGGCTGTGGGCTTGAGTGGTTTGGGCATGACGGGGCGCGATCCTTTCTTAACTGCCGCCAGGGCATTGGTGGCGCCACTGTAATACTGAGACTGCCATGCCGCTATCTGGGTGGAGTTGCCGAGGTTGAAAATGGCCGCCGTCTGGCGCAGGGAAAGTTTCTCGCGCCACATGCGTTCGAGAACAGTGAGCTTGAACTTGGGAGTGAAGTGTTTGAGGCGCTTTTGCAGGCTGGCAGCTCCGTGGATGCGGTAGGCCTGCACCCAGCGGCAGAGCAATGAGGGATCTATCTGATACCTTCCGGCAATGTGCCGGAAGCCGTAGCCCCGCTCCAAAAAGGCCTGAATGGCGGTCAGCTTGAACTGCTGGGTGTACTTGATCATGCAAGAAGCCCCTAAGGTTGGATTTGATGTCCAATCTCAGGGGCGCAGTTCAGTTATGTACCTAGCGACCGGCGTAGGAACGCGCGAAGCCCGCGATAGGCTGCGCGGGCGGCCGGTGCCGGCCATATTGGACTTCAAGGCATGCGCTTGAAAACTGTGCGCTTTATCGGTTCACAGCCCCGAAAAGGTGCGTTTTGCCCGCATTTTCGCTACCCTAGCGCCCGCATTTCCTGCCTCGGCCTTACAAAGGCTCGGCATGCTGCAAGGGCCAGCCCTACACCGGCCGGTCACATTTCCCACACCCTTGGGGAATCCCTTCCAATTCCGTTCTGATTGTGTGGTTTCCTTGCGATGAAAGTGTTGAAAGGCCAGGACATCCTGGCGCTGGGCTTCATGACCTTTGCCCTGTTCGTGGGCGCGGGCAATATCATTTTTCCGCCGATCGTTGGCCTGCAAGCCGGTCCCCATGTGTGGATGGCGGCCTTGGGCTTCCTGATCACGGCGGTCGGCCTGCCGGTCATCACCGTGGTCGCCCTGGCGCGCGTCGGCGGCGCCATGGACGCGCTGAGCAGTCCGATCGGCAAGTTCGCCGGTGGCTTGCTGGCGGCGGTCTGCTACCTCGCTGTCGGCCCGTTGTTCGCCACGCCGCGCACCGCCACGGTGTCTTTCGAAGTCGGCCTGGCACCCCTGATCGGTGACACGCCACTGGCCTTGTTTCTGTACAGCGCGCTGTACTTCCTGTTGGTATTCTTCGTTTCGTTGTACCCGGGCAAGCTGCTCGATACGGTAGGGCGCTTTCTCGCTCCGCTGAAGATCATTGCGCTGGCCGCGCTGGGTGCTGCCGCCTTCATGCTGCCGGCAGGCGAGATCGGCACCGCCACGCCGGAATACGTTGCGGCGCCGTTCTCCCAGGGCTTCATCAATGGTTACCTGACCATGGATACCCTGGGCGCGCTGGTGTTCGGCATCGTCATCGTCAATGCCATCCGCTCGCGCGGCATCGAGTCGCCGGTGCTGATCACCCGCTACGCGGTGATCGCCGGCCTGATCGCCGGCGTCGGCCTGGCGCTGGTCTATGTCAGCCTGTTCCGCCTCGGTGCCGGTAGCCATGCCGTGGCCGCCGGGGCCAGCAATGGTGCGATGGTGCTGCGCATCTACGTTCAGCACACTTTCGGCGGCTGGGGCAGCGGCTTTCTCGCGGTGCTGATCTCGCTGGCCTGCCTGGTGACCGCCGTCGGCCTGACCTGCGCCTGCGCCGAATACTTCAGCCGTGTCATGCCGCTGTCGTACAAGACGCTGGTGATGCTCTTGGCGGCGTTTTCGCTGCTGGTGTCAAACCTTGGCCTGACCAAACTGATCGCTTTCTCCATTCCGGTGCTGACGGCCATCTATCCGCCGTGCATCGCGCTGGTGGCGTTGAGCTTCTGCGCGTCGCTATGGCACTCGCAGCCGCGCATCGTCGCCCCGGTGATGCTGGTGTCGCTGCTGTTCGGCATGGTCGATGCGTTAAAGGGGGCAGGGCTGGGTGAGTGGCTGCCGACCTCCCTGGCGCATCTGCCGCTGAGCGAGCAGGGCCTGGCGTGGCTGGTGCCAAGCGTGGTGATGCTGGTGATTGCGGTGGTGATGGATCGCCTGCTGGGTAAACCGGCCGCGGCGACCGCCTGATTCAGGTTCGTGGGGGGCTGTGCCTGCCACCGGTCGTGTAGGAGCCGGCGCAGCTGGCGAGCGAAGCAACACCCGACGCCAGGTTTGATTGGCCATGGGTCGCGATACCCGCAGGTGATCCACCCCGAGCACCGAGGTGATGGCCTCGCCAGCTGCGCCGGCTCCTACACGATCCAGTTTTCGGAGAAACAGCGCGGCGAGGTGGACAGGGTGCGCCCTCCCCAGGCCGTTCCAGAACATCTCCAGGCATAAAAAAACCCGGCTCATGGCCGGGTTTTTTTATGCCTGGAAGAACCTTAGTTCTTGACTGGCGCCTGGGTCTCTGGCGCTGGAGCCGGAGCGGTCATGGTCGAGCCTGGGGTGGCGGCCGAAGTACCTTCCTTGGCGCGTGCGTCGGCGGCCTGGTTGGCGTCGTCCTGGGCCTTGGCATTTTCCTTGGCAGCGTCGTTCACCTTGTCCTGCGCCTGGTCCATTTTCTTCTGGGCTTGCTCGGCGTGGGACTGGGCGTCCTGCTGCTTGTCTTCGGATTTCTTGTCGCAGGCGGCGAGGCCCAGGGCAGCGGTCAGCATCAGGGCAGTAGCAATAGTAGTGCGCATGGGTGTTTCTCCTTATGAATTCATTACGGCACTTTGGGCAGCCTCTGCCGAATGAAGTTCAATGCCTTTATCAATACACAAGTCGCGGATCCGTAAGCAATTTTTCAACAGGGCCGGGCGGCGGCCGGCGGGCCTTTTTTTGCAGCGCGGAAAATGGCCGGCCTTGAAATCCCTTGCCGTGACCCCATCTGTTGGACATCCCACCGCGAAGGCTTGGCTTGAGCGGCTTCTGCCATCTGATTGGAGTGTGATGACCATGAGTGTGGAAACTCAAAAGGAAACCCTGGGCTTCCAGACCGAGGTAAAGCAACTGCTGCACCTCATGATCCATTCGCTGTATTCGAACAAGGAAATCTTCCTTCGCGAATTGATCTCCAACGCCTCGGACGCCGTGGATAAGCTGCGTTTCGAAGCGCTGTCCAAGCCCGAGTTGCTGGAAGGCGGCGCTGAGCTGAAAATCCGTGTGAGCTTCGACAAGGACGCGAAAACCGTCACCCTCGAAGACAACGGCATCGGCATGAACCGTGAGGAAGTCATCACGCATCTGGGCACCATCGCCAAGTCCGGCACCGCCGACTTCATGAAGAACCTCAGCGGCGACCAGAAGAAAGACTCGCACCTGATCGGCCAGTTCGGCGTCGGCTTCTACTCGGCGTTCATCGTCGCCGACCAGGTCGAAGTGTTCAGCCGTCGTGCCGGCACCGCCGCCAGCGAAGGTGTGCACTGGGCCTCGAAAGGCGAAGGCGAGTTCGAAGTCGCCAACGTCGAGAAGGCCGAGCGCGGCACTCGTATCGTCTTGCACCTGAAATCCGGTGAAGACGAGTTCGCCGACGGTTACCGCCTGCGCAACATCATCAAGAAGTACTCCGACCACATTGCCCTGCCGATCGAGCTGCCCAAGCAGGCCGAAGCTGCCGAAGGCGAAGCCGAGCCTGCGGTGGAATGGGAAACCGTCAACCGCGCCAGCGCCCTGTGGACCCGTCCGCGTACCGAGATCAAGGACGAGGAATACCAGGAGTTCTACAAGCACATCGGTCACGACTACGAGAACCCGCTGAGCTGGAGCCACAACAAGGTCGAAGGCAAGCTGGAATACAGCTCGCTTCTGTATGTGCCGGCCCGCGCGCCATTCGATCTGTACCAGCGTGAAGCGCCACGCGGCCTGAAGCTGTACGTGCAGCGCGTGTTCGTCATGGACCAGGCCGAGTCGTTCCTGCCGCTGTATCTGCGCTTCATCAAGGGCGTGGTCGACTCCAATGACCTGTCGCTGAACGTGTCGCGGGAAATCCTGCAGAAAGACCCGATCATCGACTCGATGAAGTCGGCGCTGACCAAGCGCGTGCTGGACATGCTGGAGAAACTGGCGAAGAACGAGCCCGAGCAGTACAAGGGTTTCTGGAAGAACTTTGGCCAGGTCCTCAAGGAAGGCCCGGCCGAAGACTTCGCCAACAAGGAAAAGATTGCCGGCCTGCTGCGCTTCGCGTCCACCAGCGACGACAGCGGCGAGCAGAGTGTCAGCCTGGCCGATTATCTGGGCCGGGTGAAGGAAGGCCAGGACAAGATCTACTACCTCACCGGCGAGTCTTACGCGCAGGTCAAGAACAGCCCGCACCTGGAAGTCTTCCGCAAGAAAGGCATCGAAGTGCTGCTGCTGACCGACCGCATCGACGAGTGGCTGATGAGCTACCTGACCGACTTCGACAGCAAAGGCTTCGTCGACGTGGCCCGTGGCGACCTCGATCTGGGCAAGCTGGACTCTGAAGAGGACAAGAAAGCCCAGGAAGAGGTGGCAAAGGACAAAGAAGGCCTGGTCGAGCGTCTGAAAGCCGCGCTGGGTGACAGTGTCAGCGAAGTGCGCGTGTCCCATCGCCTGACCGACTCGCCGGCGATCCTGGCCATCGGCGAACAGGATCTGGGCTTGCAAATGCGCCAGATCCTCGAAGCCAGCGGGCAGAAGGTGCCGGACTCCAAGCCGATCTTCGAATTCAACCCCAGCCACCCGCTGATCGAGAAGCTGGATCACGAGCAGAGTGAAGACCGTTTCGCCGACTTCTCGCACATCCTCTTCGACCAGGCGGCGCTGGCTGCCGGTGACAGCCTCAAGGATCCCGCCGCCTATGTGCGGCGCCTGAACAAGTTGCTGGTTGAGTTGTCCGTTTAAGCAGTTGAACGAAAGGCCCGCTTCGGCGGGCTTTTTGCATTTCTCGTCGATGTCTTTTTAATTGGGGAAAAATCCATGAGCAATCCACAAGTGCAATCGTTGGGCTACCAGATCGACGGCCAGGCGTTCGAGAGCCGCCTGGTGTATGACGCCGACATCGTCTCGGCACGTCCGGGCCTTATCATGGCGCCGAACTGGATGGGGGTCAGCGAAGGCGCCGAGCGTATCGCTCACGCGGTGGCGGCTCAGGGTTACGTGGTATTGCTGGTGGACCTGTACGGACAGGCTGTACGTCCCACCAACGGTGACCAGGCGGGCGCGGCGATGATGCCGCTCAAGAATGATCGTGCCTTGCTGCTCAAGCGCATGAAGGCCGGCCTGGAACAGCTCAAGTCGCAAACCGTGGCGGCTGTGGATTCGGCCAAGCTCGCTGCTTTCGGCTTCTGCTTCGGCGGCTGCTGCGCCCTGGAGCTTGCACGTACCGGCGAGCCGCTCAAAGCTGCCGTGTCCTTCCACGGCACTCTGGACACGCCCAACCCGGCGGCGACCAAAATCGATGGCGCGGTGCTGGTGATGCACGGCGATGCCGACCCATTGGTGCCCAAGGAGCAACTGCCGGCCTTCACTCAGGAAATGAACGAGGCCAAGGTCGACTGGACGCTGATCTCCTACGGCGGCGCCTATCACTCGTTCACCGATCCCGAAGCCAACAACCCGGGCGTGCAGATGTTCGACCAGAAGGTCTCCGACCGCGCGTTCAAGACCATGTACAACTTGCTGGAAGAAGTGTTCAAGGCTTGAAGCCTGTAGGACCGAGCTCGGAATGACGCCACACCGGTTCCTGTAGGACCGAGCTCTCTCGGGAACGGGCTCGCACCGCTTCCCGAGCAAGCTCGGTCCTACTGACCATCGACCAGGGTGGTTTCGATACTGACTTCGGCCGTCGTCATCAGCTTGTGCACCGGGCAGTGATCGGCAATCCGATCCAGCTCCTTGCGCTGCACATGGGTCAGGTCGCCTTCCAGGCGCAGCGTGACGTTCAACACGTATTTCCCCGTGGACTCGGCGGCATTGTCGCGGTTGACCTGTACGTGCACGCCCGTCAGCGGGATACCCTTGCGCTGGGCGTAGAGCTTGAGCGTCAAGGCCTTGCAGGCCCCTAGGGCGGCGTCGAAGTAGTCGTGGGGGGAGGGCGCTTCGTCATGTCCGCCAAGGCCCTCGGGAAGGTCAGTGAACAGCTGGTGGTCGTTGATCTGAATGCTGTGGACAAAGCTGTCGGGTGATTGGGTCTTGACGTCTATGGTCATAGGCTACTCCTTTGCGAGGCACTGGATCCTATGCTTGTAGAGTGCGGAGTTTGCACCGATGTTCAATATGCTAGCCGATCAACCGAACCGCCATGAAAAAAGCCCCTGCCAAAGGGTCAGGGGCTTTTTGTCTACAGCAGGAGCCTATTTGCCCTGCCAGCGCTTGAGTACCAGCGTAGCGTTGGTGCCACCGAAGCCGAAGCTGTTGCTCATCACGGTGTTGAGCTCGACGTTCTCGACGGTTTTGGTCTGGATCGGCATGTCGGCCACGGCCGGGTCCAGTTCGTCGATGTTGGCCGAGCCGGCGATGAAGTTGCCTTCCATCATCAGCATGCAGTAGATCGCCTCGTGCACGCCGGCGGCGCCCAGCGAGTGGCCGGACAGGCTCTTGGTCGAGCTGATGGCTGGGGCCTTGTCGCCGAACAGTTCACGCACGCCCTTGATTTCCGCGACGTCGCCGACCGGGGTCGAGGTGCCGTGGGTGTTCAGGTAGTCGATGGGCGTGTCGACGGTGGACATGGCCATCTGCATGCAGCGGATGGCGCCTTCACCGCTTGGTGCGACCATGTCGTAGCCGTCGGAGGTGGCGCCGTAGCCGACAACTTCGGCGTAGATCTTCGCGCCGCGGGCCAGGGCGTGTTCCAGTTCCTCGACCACCACCATGCCGCCACCGCCGGCGATGACGAAACCGTCACGCTTGGCGTCGTAGGCGCGCGAGGCTTTTTCCGGGGTCTCGTTGTACTGGGTCGACAGCGCGCCCATGGCGTCGAACAGGAACGACTGGCTCCAGTGCTCTTCTTCACCGCCACCGGCGAAGACGATGTCCTGCTTGCCCATCTGGATCTGTTCCATGGCCGTACCGATGCAATGCGCACTAGTGGCGCAGGCCGAGGCGATGGAGTAGTTCAGGCCCTTGATCTTGAAGGGCGTGGCCAGGCAGGCGGAGACCGTGCTGCTCATGGTACGGGTCACCCGGTACGGACCAACGCGCTTGACGCCTTTCTCGCGCAGGATGTCCAGCGCTTCCATCTGGTTCAGCGTCGAGGCGCCGCCGGAGCCGGCCACCAGGCCGGTGCGCGGGTTGGACACCTGGTCTTCGGTCAGGCCCGAATCCTTGATCGCGTCCTGCATCGCCAGGTAGGCGTAGGCAGCCGCGTGACCGACAAAGCGGAACACCTTGCGGTCGATCAGCTCTTCGAGGTTGAGGTCGATGGAACCGGAAACATGGCTGCGCAAACCCATTTCGGCATATTCCGGGTTGAAACGGATGCCAGGGCGGCTTGCACGCAGGTTTGCGGAAACGGTGTCTTTGTCATTGCCCAAGCAGGAAACAATGCCCAGACCAGTGATAACGACGCGGCGCATGCGAATACCCTTAGAAATTTTCAGTGGAGGTGAAAACGCCGACGCGCAAGCCTTCGGCGGTGTAGATCTCGCGGCCGTCAACGGTCACCGAACCGTCGGCGATGGCCAGGTTCAGCTTGCCCTTGAGCACGCGCTTGATCTGAATGTTATAGGTGACTTTCTGGGCGGTCGGCAGCACCTGGCCAAAGAATTTCACTTCGCCCGAACCCAGTGCCCGGCCACGGCCCGGCAGGCCCTGCCAGCCGAGGAAGAAGCCGACCAGCTGCCACATGGCATCCAGGCCCAGGCAGCCTGGCATCACCGGGTCGCCCTCGAAATGGCAGGCGAAGAACCACAGGTCCGGGTTGATATCCAGCTCGGCGACCAATTCACCTTTGCCGTACTTGCCGCCTTCTTCGCTGATGTGGGTGATGCGATCGACCATCAGCATGTTCGGCGCGGGCAATTGCGCGTTACCTGGGCCGAACAGCTCACCGCGACTGCAGCGCAGCAGGTCTTCCCGGGTAAAGGCGTGTTGTTTGGTCATGCGAGCTCCTCAATAGTCCCTGGGTGGCAGGGGGCAAGTCTTCCCGTCCGGCAACGCATGTCGCGCCTTGGGCCGGCAGCCTACTCATAGACTATTGCGTTGTGGTGAAAGTCACAGCGCCAGGGACGAAGATGTACACCTGTGCACTGAAATTGTTTACCCGACGGTGATCCTTGCCGGACGTAAACGTCAAGAGTGCCGCATTTTAACATTTATCGCCAGTTATGCCGCCAACGGTGGCGATCTTGGCTCGGCTTCAGAACACCAGCCAGCGGCCCAGCACTCGTTGCAGGTCTGCACGTTTGAACGGCTTGGCCAGGTAGTCGTTCATTCCGGCTTGCAGGCAGGCTTCGCGGTCGCCCTGCAAGGCGTTGGCGGTGAGGGCGATGATCGGCAACTGGGCGCTGTCGGCGTGCAGGCGAATCTGCCGAGAGGCCTCGTAGCCGTCGACGATCGGCAGGCGGCAATCCATCAGGATGGCGTCGAAGGATTGCGCGCCGGCCTGGGCGATGGCCTGGGCACCGTCGCCCACCACCTGGACGGCGAAGCCCAGGCTGCGCAGCATGGTTTCGATGACCGTCTGGTTGACTGGATTGTCTTCCACCAGCAGCACTTGCAGGCCGTGGCCTTCGTGCTGGCGGGCATAGCTGGGCAGGGGCGGCGCCGCCACCTGCTGACACAGCGCCAGCGGCAGCTCCAGGGTGAACAGCGAACCCTGGCCTTCCTGGCTCTGCGCCTGCAGGGTGCCGCCCATGCGTTCGGCCAGGGTGCGTGCGATGGGCAGGCCCAGCCCGGTACCGCCGTAACGTCTGGAAATAGAACTGTCGGCTTGCTGGAACGCGACGAACATCAGTTCCAGGCGTTCGGCGCTGATGCCGATGCCGGTGTCGCGTACCGAGCAGGTCAGCCAGATGAGCTGATGGTCGAGCTCGTGCCAGTTGGCCTCGATCTCGACGCTGCCCGCTTCGGTGAACTTCAAGGCGTTGCCGATCAGGTTTACCAACACCTGGCGGATGCGCGTGGGGTCGCCTTCCACGCGCAGGGCGTCGATGCTAACGGGCTTGCGCAGCAGCAGTTCCAGACCGCGCTGGCGCGCGGGGTGCTGGAAGGACTGCACGCAGCTGTCGACCAGCTCGCCGAGATTGAACGGAATGTGCTCGAGCTCCAGCGCCGCCCGCTCGATGCGCGAGAAATCAAGGATGTCGTTGATGACCTTGAGCAGGTGCTCGGTCGACTCGCTGGCCAGGGCTGCGTATTCCTGCTGTTCGCGGGTCAGCTCGGTGGTTTCCAGCAGCTGCAGCATGCCCAGCACGCCATTCATCGGCGTGCGCAGTTCATGGCTCATCATGGCGAGGAAATCCGACTTGGCGCTGTTGGCGCGCTCGGCCTGCTCGCGGGTTTCGATCAGGGCCTGCATGGCCAGGCGCTGCTCGCGGCCGGCCTGGTCCAGGCCCTTGGCCAGGTTGTTGATGTGGCGCGCCAGGCTGCCCAGCTCGGAGTCGTCGACGATCGGCAGCGGCGCCTCGTAGTCGCCTTCCTGAATGGCCTCGACCGCCCGGCCCATGGCGCCGATAGGTTGCGACAGGCTGCGCGCCAGGCGCCGGGCCAGGAGAAAGGTGAAGAGCAGCGCGAACAGCGCCAGCACCCCGGCCTTGAGCAGGATTTCCTGCTGGCGCTGGCTGAAGGCGTCGTCGGACATGCCGACGATCACCCGGCCCAGGTAGTCGTCCTCGGGCGCACTGGGCAAGGCCCCGCCCTGATGCATGCGCTCCTCGTTGCGCCGCGCCGCCTGCAGGCGAATGTTGGCCTGGAACACCTCGACCTGCTGCGCCGGGGTCTGCCCGTGGTTGGGCTGCTCGATGTACATGAGGATCTGGTCGTTGCGGTCCTGGACCTCGAGGAAGCGCACGTGAGGGGTGCTCAGGGTCGCGCGCATGAGGCTTTCGAGCACGTCGGTGTTGCGCATCAGCACGCCATACTCGGCGGCGGGGGCGAGCTGGCCGGCGATCAGCTGCCCGGTGTGGTTGAGCTCCTGACGCAGGTCCTGGATGCGCACGAAGGTGAAGAAGGAGATCAGCAGCAGGCTGAGCAGCAGCGCGGGCCCCAGGCAGAGGATCTGGGTGCGGGTATGGATGTCCCAACTCAGTCGCAGCGACATGGGCACCTTCGGGGTCCGGCGGGTTCTAGAGGAGGGTTAGGGGGCGGGCCAAACGACGCATGTTAACCGAGTCGCGCGACATTTTCAGGTCGAGCCGTATAATGCCGGCATCGCCATCAAGCACTTCAATGGAAAGGATATGACTGAACAGCAGCCTGTGGCGGTTCTGGGAGGCGGCAGCTTCGGCACCGCAGTGGCCAACCTGCTGGCCGAGAACGGCCTGCGCGTGCGCCAGTGGATGCGCGACCCGGCGCAGGCCGAGGCCATCCGTACCCAGCGCGAGAACCCCCGTTACCTCAAGGGTATCAAGGTGCATGCGGCGGTCGAGCCGGTCACCGAGCTGGCCGAGACCCTTGCCGAGTGCGAGCTGGTGTTCGTTGCCTTGCCCTCCAGCGCCTTGCGCGCCGTGTTGGCCCCGCACGCCGAACGCCTCAGCGGCAAGCTGCTGGTGAGCCTGACCAAGGGCATCGAGGCGCACAGCTTCAAGCTGATGAGCGAGATCATCGAAGAGGTCGCGCCGGCCGCGCGCATCGGCGTGCTGTCCGGGCCGAACCTGGCGCGCGAGATCGCCGAGCATGCGCTGACCGCGACGGTGGTTGCCAGTGAAGACGAAGTATTGTGTCAGCGCGTGCAAGCGGCGTTGCATGGGCGTACCTTTCGAGTCTACGCCAGCAGCGACCGGTTCGGCGTCGAGCTGGCCGGGGCGCTGAAGAACGTCTATGCGATCATCGCCGGCATGGCGGTCGCGCTGGGCATGGGCGAAAACACCAAGAGCATGCTGATTACCCGGGCGCTGGCCGAGATGACCCGCTTTGCCGTGAGCCAGGGTGCCAACCCCATGACCTTCATGGGCCTGGCCGGGGTCGGCGACCTGATCGTCACCTGCTCATCGCCCAAGAGCCGCAACTACCAGGTCGGCCATGCCCTGGGTCAGGGCCTGAGCCTGGAAGAGGCGGTGACCCGCCTGGGCGAGGTGGCCGAAGGGGTCAACACGCTCAAGGTGCTCAAGGCCAAGGCCAGCGAGCTGCAGGTGTACATGCCGCTGGTGGCCGGCCTGCACGCCATTCTGTTCGAAGGGCGCACCCTGGCCCAGGTCATCGAGCTGTTGATGCGCGCCGAGCCCAAGACCGATGTCGATTTCATTTCCTGAACGCGCGGCGCGATCAACGCAGATCATTACAAGAGGAGCAGGACATGAACCAATCCCCCCGCGAGCCTGAACACGAGACCCTGGCGCTGCGCATCCTGTGGATGCTGGTGTTCGCCCTGGTCTGGCAAGTGGCGCAGTTTCTGCTGGGCGCCCTGGTCCTGGTGCAGCTGGTGTACCGCCTGGTATACGGCGCGCCGAGTGGCGGCCTGATGAATTTCGGCGACAGCCTGAGCCAGTACCTGGCGCAGATCGGCCGTTTCGGCAGCTTTCATACCGACGTCAAGCCGTGGCCATTCGCCGAGTGGCCGCAACCGCGTAGCAGCGACGGCGAAGCGCCGCACCGCGTGGCCACGCCGCCGATCGCCGAGCGCCACGAAGAGCCCAAGCCGTGAACCTCTGGGTACTGCGCCACGGCCAGGCACAGAACCGCGCGGCCAGCGACGCCCAGCGCGAACTGACCGAGCGCGGCCGCGAGGAGGTCCGCGAAAGCGCAGCGCACCTGATCGGCCAGCCGCTCGAGGCCATCCTGGTCAGCCCCTACCTGCGCACCCAGCAAAGCGCAGCGCTGGTGCGCGAGGTGCTGGGCTTTGCACCCGAGCTGGTCACCATGCCCTGGCTGACCCCGGACAGCGAACCGGCCGAAGTCATCGAACAACTCGAAGAGCTGCCCTGGGAGCACGTCCTGCTGGTCAGCCACCAGCCCCTGGCAGGCGCCTTGATCGGCCTGCTGCAACACGGTCATTATCGCCAGCCGCAGCCAATGGACACCGCCAGCCTGGCGCACCTGACCGGCGACTCGCCGCAGGCGGGCTCGATGACCCTGGTCAGCGCCCGCCACGTTTGACCGCCGCGCGCAGCATCCTGGCCGTGTCCAGGCTCCCGGCCACCAACCTGACCGGTATCCCGCCGTCGATGGCCGATCCGGTCATTGCTGGCGGCCGGCACCTTGTCGACAATCGCTGCGTGAATGAACAAGGAGCTCGGCGCATGTCGCAAGCGGTATTCTTCGCCCATGCCAACGGGTTTCCATCGGGCACCTACGGCAAGCTGTTCGACGCGCTGGCGCCGCAGTTCAGTGTCGCCCATTTGCCGCAACACGCCCACGACCCGCGCTTTCCGGTGGATGACAACTGGCACAACCTAGTCGACGAACTGCTCCATCACCTGGCCGCGCAGCCCGGCCCGGTGTGGGGCGTCGGCCACTCGCTGGGTGGCGTGCTGCACCTGCACGCAGCGTTGCGTTGCCCGCAGTACTATCGCGGGGTGATCATGCTCGACTCGCCGCTGCTGACCTTCGCCGACCGCTGGGTGATCCGGGCGGCCAAGCGCCTGGGCTTCATCGACCGCATCACCCCGGCCGGGCGCACCCTGGGTCGGCGCGAAGAGTTCAGCGACCTGGCCACGGCGCGCAGCTACTTTGCCAGCAAACGCCTGTTTCGCCAGTTCGACCCCGAATGCTTCGAAGCCTACCTGGCCCATGGCCTGGTGGCCGTGGCTGGCCCGGGTGACGCGCCGAGCCGGCTGCGCCTGCGCTTCGACCCGGCCACCGAGATCAGCATCTACCGCAGCGTGCCGCACCTGCGCCCCGGGCGAGTTCGCCAGTTGCCGGTGCCGTTGGCGATGGTGCAAGGTACTCACAGCGATGTCATCATGCGCCACCACGCCAGCGCCGTGCGCCGGCTGGCCAATGCCGAGCACCACAGCCTGCCTGGCGGGCACATGTTTCCGCTGGAGCGGCCGCAGGATACCGCGCAGTTGATCAGCCAGATCATCGGCCGCTGGCAGGTGCAGGCTGCGCGCTGCGCTTGAAGGAGCCGACCCATGCCCAATGCGCTTGAAGAAATCCGCCTGAGCCTGCCGCACATCGAGTTGGCGGCCCATCTGCACGGGCCTGCCGACGGCGCGCCGGTGATCGCCCTGCACGGTTGGCTGGACAACGCCAACAGCTTCGCGCGCCTGGCGCCGCAGTTGCACGGCCTGCGCATCGTCGCGCTGGACCTCGCCGGCCACGGGTATTCCGACCATCGCCCGGCGGGCGCCGGCTATGCCCTGTGGGACTATGCCCATGACGTGTTGCAGGTCGCCGAGCAACTGGGCTGGCAGCGCTTTGCCCTGCTTGGGCACTCCCTGGGGGCGATCATCTCGGTACTGCTGGCAGCGGCCATGCCTGACCGCGTCGAGCGCCTGGCCTTGATCGACGGTGTAATCCCGCCCACCGGTGACGCCACTGGGGCGGCGCAGCGCCTGGGCGAGGCCTTGCAGGCGCAACTGCAGTGGCGCAACAAGCGCAAGGGCGTCTACGTGGACATGGACCGCGCCGTGCAGGCGCGCATGCACGGCAAGGTGCCGGTCAGCCGCGAAGCCGCCGAGCTGCTCGCCGGACGCGGCCTGGCGCCGGTGCCGGGTGGTTACAGCTGGCGCAGTGACAGCCGCCTGACCCTGCCGTCGCCCGCCCGGCTGACCGAGGAGCAGGCCCTGGCCTATGTCGACCAGGTGCGCTGCCCGACGTGCCTGATCGTCGCCGAGCAGGGCATTCTGGCCGCGCGCCAGGACCTGCTGGCACGCCTGCCGTTCGACGTGCAGCGGCTGCCCGGTGACCACCACCTGCACTTGAACGATGAAGCCGGTGCGGCTTCTGTAGCACGTTGTATCAATAGCTTCTTTGCAGTTCCTTGACTTGCATCGGGCAAGTGTCGAGGCTTGGCCAGTCATTCACGGAGCCTGCCATGCGACCTCTGCCTTATCCTTCAGCCGGCGTCCTGCGCCGATGAGTCTGTTCTCCCGATTGCCCTGGCTAGCCCTGGCCTTGCCCCTCGCCTGGGCCGGCCTCAGCCAGGCCGCCAGCCTCGACGCGCTTGCCCCAGCCGATGCCACGGTGGTCGACCCGCGCGCGACCAGCCAGCAGGACCGCGTGTACCCGATGGGCGCCGTGCGCAAGATCAGCGGCCAGCTGCGCATGGACGCCCAGGTCGCCGGCAAGGGCGAGCTGACCTCCTTCACCTGGGAGTTGCCCGCCGAGCACAGCGCCGTGCAGGCCTTCACCACGGCGCGCACGGCCTTGCAGGCCGAGGGCGCACAGTTGCTGTACTGGTGCGAAGCCCGCGAGTGCGGCGAGAGCAGCCTGTGGGCCAACGAGATCTTCGGCAATTCGCGCCTGTATGGCGCCGACGAGCAGCAGGCGTTTCTCCTGCTGCGGCGGGCCGCGCCCGATGACAATCAGCTGGTCGCTCTGTACAGCATCACTCGCGGCAACCGCCGCGCCTACCTGCATGCCGAGCAATGGCAAGGCAACCTGCCGCTGGGCGAGTTGCTGCCGACCTCCGGTACCGTACTGCGCGAACTGCGCAGCACCGGCGTTCTCGACTATCCGGCGCTGGCCGGCGAGCCGTCGCCCAACTGGTCGGCCCTGCTGGCGCGCACGCTCAATCAGGACGTGACGATGCGCGTCAGCCTCTCCGGGGCCCACGCCGATGCCTGGCGTCAGGCGCTCGCCGCCGCGGGCGTGCGCGCGGCCAGGCTGGAAGACGGCACCACGGACACACCGGGGCTGCATGTAGAATGGCTACGCTGATGGCCGATCCCCTGACCGTCTCTACCGGGTAAGCAACTGCAATGTTCAACAACGATCGACTGCTGGTGCAGATTCTGCTGCTGGCGCTGTTTGGCGCCTGCTTGTGGGTGCTCGCGCCGTTCATTTCGGCGCTGCTGTGGGGCGCCATCCTGGCTTATGCCAGCTGGCCGTTGATGCGCCACCTGACGCACTGGCTGGGCGGCCGCGAGACCCTTGCCGCTGGCATCCTGACCCTGTGCTGGATGCTGCTGGTGGTGCTGCCGCTGGTGTGGCTGGGGTTCAACCTGGCCGATCACATTCGCGATGCCACGTTGTTCATCCGCGACGTGCGGGTTGACGGTCTGCCGGCAGCGCCGGACTGGCTGGCGGGCATCCCGCTGGTCGGCGAACGGCTGGTGTCGGTGTGGGACACCCTTGACCACCAGGGTGCGGCGATGCTGGCCAGCGCCAAGCCGTACTTCGGTCAGGTCGGCAACTTCCTCCTGGCCCGCAGCGCGCAGATCGGCAGCGGCCTGCTGGAGCTGACCTTGAGCCTGGTGTTCGTGTTCTTCTTCTATCGCGACGGCCCGCGCCTGGCGGCGTTCGTGCTGGGCCTGCTCGAGCGCCTGATCGGCGACCGCGCCGCCTACTATCTCGACCTGGTGGCCGGTACGGTGCAGCGGGTGGTCAACGGGGTGATCGGCACGGCCGCAGCGCAAGGCCTGCTGGCCCTGGTCGGCTTTCTCATCGCCGGAGTGCCCGGGGCCCTGGTGTTGGGCATCGGCACCTTCCTGCTCAGCCTGATTCCCATGGGCCCGCCGCTGATCTGGCTGCCGGTGACGGCCTGGCTGGTGTGGCAGAGCCATTACGGCATGGCGGTGTTCATGGCGATCTGGGGCACGCTGGTGATCAGCGGGGTGGACAACGTGCTGAAACCTTACCTGATCAGCCGCGGCGGCAACCTGCCGCTGGTGATCGTGTTGCTTGGGGTGTTTGGCGGGTTGCTGGCCTTCGGCTTCATTGGCCTGTTCATCGGGCCGACGCTGCTGGCGGTGGCCTACAGCTTGCTGCTGGACTGGACGCGCAAACGGCAGCCGACCTAGGCCGCTCAAGGGCGCGCGGTTCAGCCATAGGTGGGAGGGGGGCGCAGCCACAAAGCTTTTTGCAGGCGATCCTGCAGATCAAACCGGCCTGCGCCCCCCTTCCACAAGAGCGTGCAGCGGCGCCGATCAGGCCGCCGTAGTCACCTGGCTGCCCAGCGACTGGGTGGCGTTGAGCTGATACTGCTTGCTCAGGCTGGCGATCATCTTGGCCAGGGCGGCAGCTTCGATGCTCTTGGCAGTGTCGCTGTCGGTGGACGTCGACGAGGTGCTGCCAAGCAGGCTGGCCAGGCTGTCGCTCGAAGTGTTGGAAGACGAGCTGGAGCTGTCGCTGGAGGAGTTGTCGCTGGACGAGCTCAAGGCGCTGGCCAGTTCGCTTTCGCTGATGCTGCCGCTGCCATCGCTGTCCAGGGCGCTGAACAGGTCGCTGGCCGCGGCGCTGGACGAAGTGGCCTGGGCCGGCGGTGGTGGTGGCGGGGTCATGGCGGCCGCCAGTTCGTCGGAGCTGACGGTGCCGTCCTGGTTGGTGTCGAGCAGCGAGAACACGGCGCTGCTGCTGTCGGTGGTGTCGCCGGCCTTGGTCAGGGCCGTGCTCAGTTCGTCGCTGCTGATGCTGCCGTCGCCGCTGCTGTCGATGGCGCTCATCAGTTGGTCGACAGCGTCCGTGGACGGTGCGCCGCTGTCGCCCTGAGGCGGCATCGGTGGCGGGGTCATGGCGGCCAGTTCGTCGAGGCTGAGGCTGCCGTCCGAATCGCTGTCCAGTTTGCTGAAGTCCTTGCTCAGGCTGACCAGCACGCCGTCCGAGCCCTGGCCGGACGTAGAGCTGCTGCTGGAGCTGTCGGACACCGCGGTCTTCAGTTCGGCCTGGGTGATCTTGCCGTCACCGTCGGTGTCGAGCTTGCTCAGCAACTGTTGCTGAAATTTCTTGGCATTGGCAGTGATGGTGCTCGTGGTGCTGGTCGAGGAGAGATAGCTCGACAGGGAACTGCTGACGCTGCTGATCATGTGAATGCTCCGGAGGCTAGGTCGGCCGACATCTGCGTGTCGACTTGCGTAGCATCTGGTAACAATTTGTCAGGCGTGTGCGTCTTGTGTATCGCCCGGGTTACTGACGTCAAGCCCTTGGCAGGCGCACCACTGCCGTTAAACCGCCGCCAGGTGTTTCTTCCAGACGCAGTTCGCCGCCCAGCCGCTGCACCGCTTCGCGGGCGATGGTCATGCCCAGGCCCACGCCCCCCGAATTGCGATTGCGCGAGCCTTCCAGGCGATAGAACGGCTCGAACACGGCCTCGCGCTGCTCTGCGCTGATGCCGGGCCCGTGGTCGATAACGCGGATCAGCAGCTCGCGACGGCTGTCCTGGATGTCGATCAAGGTCGCGCCGCCATAGCGCAGGGCGTTGTCCAGCAGATTGCCGATGCACGAGCGCAGCGCCATGGGCTGCACCAGCAGGGGCGCGCAATGGCCGCTGTACTGGGCGTCGGCACCATGATCCTGGGCGTTCTCGCACAGGGATTCGACCAGCGCTTGTACGTCGTACATCTGCTGGACTTCGCTGGTGCGCTGCTCGTGCAGGTAGGTCAGGGTCGCATCGAGCATGCCGATCATGTCGTCCAGGTCCTGGCGCATCTGATTCTGCAGCTTTTCGTTGTCCAGCTGCTCCAGGCGCAGCTTGAGCCGCGACAGCGGCGTGCGCAGGTCATGGGAGACCGCGCCGAGCATGCGCGCGCGGGCCTGCACCTGTTCGCGGATGCGCTGCTGCATGCGGTTGAATGTGGAAGCCACCTGGCGCGCTTCACGCGGGCCGGTTTCTTCCAGCGGCGGGCTGTCGAGGTTCTCGCTCAGGCGCTCGGCGGCATTGCTGAAGCGCTGGATCGGTCGCGACAGCAGCTTGGCGCCGTACCAGGCGGCCACCACCAGAGTGATCAGCTGGAACATAAGCGGCACGATCGGCCCACCGAACAGGCGCCGGGGCGGTGGCGGGCGTTCATCGCGCGGGTAGGGCTGGGCAGCGATGGCGCCGCCGTCCTCATCGGCACCTGCCTGGCGGTGCTCCGATTGCATCTGCATCTGCTCGGGACGCGGCGGGGGCGGTGGGAAGCCGTATTCCTGAAACCACAGAAAGGCCAGCACGTGGGCAAAGAGAATGGCGATCAACGACACGCCGAACAGGCGGGCGAACAGCGTATCGGGGCTTCTCATTAGCCAATTTCTCTCGCGTCGAACAGGTAGCCCTCACCGCGGACGGTCTTGATCAATTGCGGAGCCTTGGGGTCGTCGCCGAGTTTCTGGCGCAGGCGTGAGACCAGCAGGTCGATGCTGCGGTCGAACGCCTCGATGGAACGGCCACGGGCCGCGTCCAGCAACTGTTCGCGGCTGAGTACCCGGCGCGGGCGCTCAAGGAACACCCACAGCAGGCGGAATTCGGCGTTGGACAGCGGCACCACCAGGCCGTCGGCGGCGATCAGCTGGCGCAGCACGCTGTTCAGGCGCCAGTTGTCGAAGCGCACGTTGGCGCGCTGCTCGGTGCGGTCGTCGCGTACCCGGCGCAGGATGGTCTGAATGCGCGCCACCAGTTCGCGGGGCTCGAACGGCTTGGCCATGTAGTCGTCGGCGCCCAGTTCCAGGCCAATGATGCGGTCGGTCGGCTCGCAACGCGCGGTGAGCATGAGAATCGGGATGTCCGACTCCGAGCGCAACCAGCGGCACAGCGACAGGCCGTCTTCGCCCGGCAGCATCAGGTCGAGGACCACCACGTCGAAGGTTTCTTCCTGCAGCACCTGGCGCATCCCTTCGCCGTCGCTGACACCTACTGCAAAGATCCCGAAACGGGCGAGGTAGTCGATCAACAGCTCGCGGATCGGCACGTCGTCATCGACGATGAGCGCGCGGGTATTCCAGCGTTTGTCTTCGTCAGCCAGGCCTTTGCTGGCGTCGGCGGGGGTTTGCGGGTTGGTCTGCATGCTTGTTTCGTCTGCCTGGGAAAATGCCGGGGGGTGGGATGTCGCGTGCGGCGACAGTAGCGGCCGCGCATGTTGCCGGCATTTCCGGAATGTATCGAGATTGATACAAAAGTCGGCTTTTTTACGAAATCTTTATGCCGATCGTCGGCTCGTGTTCTCGAACCTTTACAGCCCTCCCTCCGAGAATAGCCCCAGCGGCAGATGCCGTCATTGGTCTAACGGAGAAAACCATCATGGGCGTTCTGGACGGTGTGTCATTGCTGCTGGCAGTGGCACTGTTTATTTATCTGCTGGTGGCGCTGTTGCAGGCTGGCCGGGGTGAGGTCTGACATGCACAGTTACGACTATGCCTTGATCATCGCCTTCCTGGCCATGGTATTGCTTCCCGCGCCGCTGCTCGGGCGCTTCTATTTCCGCGTGATGGAAGGCCAGCGCACCTGGCTGAGCCCGATCATCGGCCCCGTAGAGCGCAGTTGCTACCGATTGTCCGGAGTCGACCCCAAGGAACAGCAAAGCTGGCAGCGCTACGCCCTGGCCTTGCTGGCCTTCAATCTGGCCGGCTTCGTCATCCTCTTCGCCATTCTGCTGGGGCAGGGCGTGTTGCCACTCAATGGGCAGAATCTGCCCGGGCTGGAATGGACCCTGGCGTTCAACACGGCGGTGAGTTTCGTCACCAATACCAACTGGCAGTCCTACAGCGGTGAAGCCTCGCTCAGCTACCTCAGCCAGATGGCCGGCCTGACGGTGCAGAACTTCGTCAGCGCGGCGACCGGCCTGGCGGTGCTGGTAGCCCTGTGCCGCGGCATCGGCCAACGCTCGGCCAGCAGCATCGGCAACTTCTGGGTCGACATGACCCGCGCCACCCTCTATGGCCTGCTGCCGTTGTGCCTGGTGCTGGCGCTGGTGCTGGTCTGGCAGGGCGTGCCGCAGACCTTCAGCCACTATATAAGCAGCGTCACCCTGCAAGGCGTCGACCAGGTGATCCCGCTCGGCCCGGCGGCCAGCCAGATCGCCATCAAGCAGTTGGGCACCAACGGCGGCGGCTTCTTCGGCGCCAACTCGGCGCACCCGTTCGAAAACCCCACGGCCTGGAGCGGGCTGTTTGAGCTGGTGGCGATCATCCTCATCCCGGCGGCGCTGGTGTTCACCTTTGGCCACTACGTCAAGGACCTGCGCCAGAGCCGGGCGATCATGGGCTGCATGCTGGCGCTGCTGCTGATCGGCGGCGCAGTGGCGGTCTGGTCGGAATACCAGCCGGTGCCCGGTGGCGATGCCAGCCTGGTGCAGCAGGCCGCGCCCCTGGAAGGCAAGGAAACCCGCTTCGGTACCACCGCCAGCGCCCTGTGGGCGGTGACCACCACAGCGGCGTCCAACGGCTCGGTGAACGCCATGCACGACAGCCTCAACCCGCTGACCGGGCTGGTGGCCATGGCCAACATGATGGTCGGCGAGGTGATCTTCGGCGGCGTCGGCGCCGGCCTCTACGGCATGCTGCTCAACGTGCTGATCGCGGTGTTCCTGGCCGGGCTGATGATCGGTCGCACCCCGGAATACCTCGGCAAGAAGCTGCAGGCCCGCGAGGTTCAGCTGCTGGTGGCGACCCTGCTGGTGATGCCGATCGGCACACTGGTGCTCGGCGCCATTGCCGCCAGCCTGCCGGGGCCGGCGGGCGCGGTGAGCAACCCCGGGCCGCACGGCTTCAGCCAGCTGCTGTATGCCTACACCTCGGCGTCGGCGAACAACGGCTCGGCGTTCGGCGGGTTCAGCGCCAACACCGCATTCCACAACCTGATGCTCAGCCTGGCGATGTTCATTGGCCGCTTCGGCTACATCCTGCCGGTGCTGGCCCTGGCCGGCGGCCTGGCCATCAAGAAGACCGCGCCGGTGGGACCCAACAGTTTTCCCACCCACGGCCTGCTGTTCGTGACCCTGCTCGGCGTGACCATCCTGCTGGTGGGCGGCCTGACCTTTCTGCCGACCCTGGCCCTGGGGCCGATCGCCGAACACCTGAGCCTGGCCTTTTAAGGAATCGATGATGAACATGCCCGTCAAGAATGCCGTGCGGGTCGACGCCTCGACCTCGTCGGCCACTGCAATCTCCAGCCTGTGGCGCCCAGCGTTGCTGCAGGCCTTCGTCAAGCTCGACCCGCGGCAGCTCAAGCGCGCGCCGGTGATGCTGGTGGTCGAGCTGACCGCCATCCTCACCACGCTGCTGTGCCTGGTGCCGGATGCCCAGGTGCCGTTGTACATCGCCGTGCAGATCGCGCTGTGGCTGTGGTTCACCGTGCTGTTCGCCAATTTCGCCGAAGCCCTGGCCGAAGGCCGCGGCAAGGCGCGGGCCGACAGCCTCAAGGCGGGTAGCCAGGGCCTGACGGCGCGGCGGCGCAACGCCCAGGGCAGCTTCGAGGTAGTCGCCGCCACCGCGCTGCGCCGTGGTGACGTGGTGCGGGTCGAGGCCGGCGAGATGATCCCCGGCGACGGTGAAGTGATTCAAGGCATCGCCGCTGTCAACGAGGCGGCCATCACCGGAGAATCGGCGCCGGTGATCCGCGAGTCCGGCGGCGACCGCTCGGCCGTCACCGGCAACACCCGGCTGGTGTCGGACTGGCTGCTGGTGCAGATCACCGCCAACCCCGGCGAGTCGACCCTGGACCGCATGATCGCGCTGGTGGAGGGCGCGCGTCGGCAGAAGACCCCTAACGAGATCGCCCTCGACATCCTGCTGATCGGCCTGACCCTGATCTTCCTGCTGGTGGTGGTGACCCTGCAGCCGTTCGCCCATTTCGCGGGTGGCAGCCTGCCGCTGGTGTTTCTGGTGGCGCTGCTGGTGACCCTGATTCCGACCACCATCGGCGGCCTGCTGTCGGCCATCGGCATCGCCGGCATGGACCGCCTGGTGCGCCTCAACGTCATCGCCACCTCCGGCCGTGCGGTAGAGGCGGCCGGCGACGTGCACGTGCTGCTGCTGGACAAGACCGGCACCATCACCTTCGGTAACCGCCGCTGCACCGCCCTGCATACCGCCCCCGGCGTCGGTCCGCTGGAGCTGGCCGAGGGCGCGTTGCTGGCGTCGCTGGGCGACGAAACCGCCGAGGGCAAGTCGATCGCCGACTACGTGCGCCAGTTGCACGACATCGCCGAGCCGCACAGCGAGGCCTATGCCGCGGTGGCGTTCAGCGCGCAGACCCGGCTGTCGGGCATCGACCTGGGCGCGCAGCTGTACCGCAAGGGCGCAGTCGATTCCTTGCTGGCGTTCATCGGCAAGACCCGCCGCGACCTGCCCGTGGGCCTGGCCCAGGACATCGAGCGCATCGCCCAGAGCGGCGGCACGCCCCTGCTGGTGTGCAAGGACCAACGCCTGCTGGGCGCCATTCACCTCAAGGACGTGGTCAAGCCCGGCATCCGCGAGCGCTTCGAGGAGCTGCGCCGGCTGGGTATCCGCACAGTCATGGTGACCGGCGACAACCCGCTGACGGCAGCGGCCATTGCCGCCGAGGCCGGGGTCGATGACGTCATTGCCGAGGCAACGCCGGAGAAGAAACTGGCGCGCATTCGCCAGGAACAGGACGACGGCCGCCTGGTGGCGATGTGCGGCGACGGCGCCAACGACGCCCCGGCGCTGGCCCAGGCCGATGTCGGCATGGCCATGAACGACGGCACCCAGGCGGCGCGGGAGGCGGCCAACATGGTCGACCTGGACAGCGATCCGACCAAGCTGCTGGACGTAGTACAGATCGGCAAGGAGCTGCTGGTGACCCGTGGCGCGCTGACCACCTTTTCCATCGCCAACGACGTGGCCAAGTACTTCGCCATCCTGCCGGCGCTGTTCGCGGCCATCTATCCGCAGCTGGGCGTACTCAACGTCATGCACCTGAGCAGCCCGCGCAGCGCGATCCTCTCGGCCATCGTCTTCAACGCCCTGATCATCATTGCGCTGGTGCCCCTGGCTCTGCGCGGGGTGCGCGTGCAGGCCGCCAGCGCCGCCCAGCTGCTGCGCCGCAACCTGCTGATCTATGGCCTGGGCGGGCTGCTGGTGCCCTTCATCGGCATCAAGCTGATCGACCTGATTCTCACTGCTTTGCACCTGGTTTGAGGAGTACGACATGTCCAACTATCTGCGTCCGGCCCTGAGCCTGATGGTGTTGATGACCCTGATCACCGGCGTCGCCTACCCAATGGTGGTGACCGGTATCGCCCAGTTTGCCTTTCCCGATCAGGCCAACGGCAGCCTGGTGCGCGACGCCGACGGCAAGGTGCGCGGCTCTCTGCTGCTGGCCGAGGACTTCACCGGCGACAGCTGGTTCCACCCGCGCCCCTCGGCAGGCGCCTTCGCCACTGTGTCCAGCAGCGCCAGCAACCTGGCGCCGAGCAACCCGGCGCTGGCCGCACGCATCAATGCCGATGCGGCCAAGTTGCAGGCGAGCGGGCAGGGCCCGGTGCCGCTGGCCATGCTGACCACCTCGGGCAGTGGCCTGGACCCGCACCTGCCGCCTGCAGCCATCGCCTGGCAACTGCCGCGCGTAGCCGCCGCGCGCCACCTGCCCGAGGAGAAATTGCAGGCGCTGGTGCAGGCCCACACCGAGTCGCCCCTGGTCGGCCCGCCGGTGGTCAATGTGCTGGCTTTGAACCTGGCGCTGGATGGGCTACGGTAGGTCCTTGAGGTTCAATAGGGTCGTTGGTGTCCGTCGAGAGGTTCAATAGGGCCACCACCGGCCGCCCGCGCGGCCTATCGCGGGCTGCGCGCGCTCCCACGTCTGTTTTGATTCATAGGCATCCAGTGGCATCGCCTCCGACCGCCTTTGATGTTCAAGGCGGTCATAGGTGGTCTGTCTGGAATGGCACGTTCGAAGCAAATGTAGGAGCCGGCGTAGCTGGCGATAGGCCGCGCGGGCGGCCGTTGGTCGCCCTATTGAGCCTCCAGACATGCACTCAACCTCAATCCACCCACCCCCAACTCAACCCAAGGCCCCGCCCAGCATGCCCCCCAACCCGCAACGCGCCGACGCCCTCCTGGCCGACCTGCCGCACCCCGGCCGTGGCCGCCTCAAGGTCTTCCTCGGCGCCGCTCCCGGCGTGGGCAAGACCTACGCCATGCTCCAGGCCGCCCATGATCGCCAGCGCCAGGGCCTCGGGGTGCTGGCCGGGGTGGTCGAGACCCACGGCCGGCGCGAGACCGAGGCGCTGCTGGCCGGCCTGCCGCAACTGCCCCTGCTGCGCCGCGAGCATCGCGGCATCTGGCTGGAGGAACTGGACCTGGATACGCTGCTGGCCAGCGCTCCACAGCTGGCGTTGATCGACGAGCTGGCCCACAGCAATGCGCCGGGCAGCCGCCACAGCAAGCGCTGGCAGGATGTCCAGGAACTGCTCGGCGCGGGCATCGACGTCTACACCACAGTCAACGTGCAGCACCTGGAAAGCCTCAACGATCAGGTGCGCGATATCACCGGCGTGCGGGTGCGCGAAACCCTGCCCGACTGGGTGGTGCAGGAGGCCTTCGAACTGGTGCTGGTCGACTTGCCGGCGCGCGAGCTGCTCGAGCGCCTGCGCGATGGCAAGGTCTATGTGCCCGAGCAGGCGCGGGCGGCGATTGACGCCTTCTTCTCCCAGACCAACCTCAACGCCCTGCGCGAGCTGGCCCTGCAGACTGCCGCAGCCCAGGTGGATGCCGACCTGGCCCAGGGCTATCACCAGCGCGGCGAAGCGCCGCCCAGCGTGCGCGGTCGGCTGCTGGTGGGCGTGCAAGGCAACGGGCAGGCCGAGCGCCTGGTGCGCCACGCCAGCCGGGTGGCGCAGCGCCGGCACCTGCCGTGGAGCCTGGTCTTCGTCGATGACGGCAAGCCGCGCGACGAGCTGGCCCGCACCTACCTGCAGAACGCCCAGCAACTGGCCGAGCGCCTGGGCGGCGAAGTGCTCGAGCTGCGCGCCGAAGACGTTGCCGCGACCTTATTGCGCCAGGCCCGCGAGCGACGCGCCAGCCTGCTGCTGGTCGGCCAGTCGCGTCGCTCGCGCTGGCGCGGCGGGGTGGCCGGGCGCCTGCTGCGCGATGGCCAGGGCATGGAGATCAACGTGCTCGACCGCGCCGGCGAGAGCACCGACAGCGCCCGCCTGACCCTGCACGCCAGCGCTCCCTGGCGCGACTACGCCCTGGCCCTGGTGGCCACGGTGCTGGCCAGCGCCCTGGCCTGGGCGGTGGCCAGCCTGTTGCCGCTGCCGAATATTTCTTTGGTGTTCCTCGGCGCCGTGCTGCTGGTGGCGGTGCGCAGCAGCCCCGGGCCGGCGCTGCTGTGCGCGGGGCTATCGTTTCTGGCCTACGACTTCCTGTTCATCCCGCCGCTGTTCTCGTTCAGCATCCAGCGCGAGGAAGACGTGCTGACCTTGCTGTTCTTCATGCTCATGGCCCTGCTGACCGGCAACCTCGCCGCGCGCCAGCGCCGGCAGTTGCAGGCCCTGCGGGAAACCCGGCGGGAAACCGGCGAACTGCTCGACCTGTCGCGACGCCTGGCGGCGGCCACCGACCACCAGGCGGTACTGGCCGCCGCCCGCCAGCATTTCGCCGCCTGGCAGGACGTGGAGGTGCAGGTCCTGGAACGCCAGGGCGAGACCCTGTGGCACCCGCTGCTGGCCTTAAGCGAGACCGAACAGGCCGCTGCCGCCTGGGCCTGGCAGCATCAGCAGGCAGCGGGGCAGGGCACCGGCACCTTGCCCGCCGGCCGCTGGTGGTGGTGGCCGCTGGCGCTGGAGGGTCAACCCCTGGCGCTGCTGGGCGTGCGCGGCGAGGGCGACCAGGCGTTGGCGGCGCCGCGTCGGCGCCTGCTCACCGCCCTCGGCCAGCCACTGGCCCAGGCGCTGGCGCGGGCGCGGTTGGCCGACCAACTCGAAGCGGCGCGCCTGCACGGCGAAACCGAACAGTTGCGCAGCGCCTTGCTGGCCTCGGTGTCCCATGACCTGCGCACGCCGCTGACGGCCATGCGCGGCAGCATCGACAGCCTGCTGGCGCTGGGCGAAGCCATTCCCCGGGCCGATCGCGAAGAATTGCTGGAAGGCACCCGCGACGAAGCCGAGCGCCTGGACCGCTACATCCAGAACCTGCTCGACATGACGCGCCTGGGCCATGGCGCGCTCAAGCTCAGCCGCGACTGGGTCGCCCCCGGCGACATCGTCGCCAGCGCCACCCACCGCCTGCGGGCGGTGCTGGCGCCGTTGCAGGTCAGCGTGCAGGTGCCGGCCGAGCTGCCATTGCTGTTCGTGCACGCCGCGCTGATCGAACAGGCACTGGTCAACGTGCTGGAAAATGCCGCGCGTTTCTCGCCGCCGGGCGGGCGTCTGCAGGTGGCGGCGCAGGTGCACGGCGAGCAGTTGGAGCTGCGGGTGGCCGACGAGGGCCCGGGCATTCCCAAGGCCGAACGCGCGCAGATCTTCGACATGTTCTACACCGCCGCCCGTGGTGATCGCGGCGGCCAGGGCACCGGGCTGGGCCTTGCCATATGCCAAGGCATGATCGGTGCCCATGGCGGGCAGATCGTCGTTGCCGACGGCATCGATGGCCGTGGCACGCGGATCACCTTATGCTTGCCGCTGCAGCGCCAACCCGGCGCGGACGAAGACAGCTGAATGAGCCAGACCGCGACCATCCTGGTCATCGACGACGAACCGCAGATCCGCAAGTTCCTGCGCATCAGCCTGAGCTCCCAAGGCTACAAGGTGCTGGAGGCAGCGACCGCTGGCGAGGGCCTGAGCCAGGCAGCGCTGAACAAGCCCGACCTGGTGGTGCTCGACCTCGGCCTGCCGGACATGGACGGCCAGCAGGCCCTGGCCGAGCTGCGCGAGTGGTCGCAGGTCCCGGTGCTGGTGCTCTCGGTGCGCGCCGGCGAGGCCGACAAGGTGCTGGCGCTGGATGGCGGCGCCAACGACTACGTGACCAAGCCGTTCGGCATCCAGGAATTTCTCGCCCGGCTGCGCGCCCTGCTGCGCCAGGCGCCGGCCGGCGAGGCGGCGCCGGCGCTGGTGCAGGTCGGCCAGCTGCGCATCGACCTGGCCCTGCGCCGGGTCAGCCTGGGCGACGCCGAGGTGGCCTTGACCCGCAAGGAGTACGCGGTGCTCGCGCAGCTGGCCCGGCATCCGGGGCGCGTGATCACCCAGCAGCAGCTGCTCAAGGACGTTTGGGGGCCGAGCCATGTCGATGACAGCCACTACCTGCGCATCGTCGTGGCGCACCTGCGCCAGAAGCTGGCGGATGAGCCGGCGGCGCCGAGGTATATCGTCACCGAGGCGGGGGTGGGGTATCGGTTGATGGGGTGAGGGCCGCCCGTGGAAGGCGCATCAGCGAGCGGTTTGATGTTCGCTTTCGCGCTCATACGCGTCCAGGGTATCGCGGGCAATGATGCGCCCCAGCTCGATCAGCTCCGGGGCCTTGTAGAACTCGAAGAAGCGGCACACCCGCTTGGGCACGTTGATCAGCACATCAGGCGGGTAGCCGGCGATCTTGTACTGCGCCAGCGACGTCTGCATCACCTCGAAGCTCTGGTTGATCAGGTCCAGCAGCGACGCCGGGCCGACGTTGTCGATGGTCACCGAGCCGGTTGCCGACGCCGGCGCGCCGGGTGCTTCGGGCGCCGCCGCGCGGGCCGAGGGCGGCAACGGGCCGCCCAGCCAGGGGTCGCCAGCGGCGACCTGCAGGGTCTCCTGTTCGATGCGCAGCAGCTGCTCGGCCGGCTGGCGGCGAAACGGCAGGCGCGAGCCCAGGGAACTGAGCACGCTGTTGAAGCGCTGCTTGAACGCCGCCGGGCGCTCGATCACCGGCAGCACGTACTGCTTCTGGTTGGTGGCGTTGAGGTTGACGGCGATGATCAGGTCGCAGTGGCTGGAGACCACCGGCACGATCGGCAAGGGGTTGAGCAGGCCGCCATCGACCAGCATGCGATTGCCCTGCATCACCGGGGTGAACAGGCTGGGGATCGCCGCCGAGGCGCGCATGGCCTGGTGCAGGTCGCCTTCCTGAAACCAGATTTCCTGCTGGTTGGTGAGGTCGGTGGCCACGGCGGTGTAGGGGATGCGCAGGTCTTCGATGTTCATCTCTCCGACGATCTTGCGAATCTGCCCGAACACCTTCTCGCCGCGAATCGCGCCCAGGCGAAAACTCACGTCGACCAGCCGCAGCACGTCGAGGTAGTCCAGGCTCTCGATCCAGCGCCGGTAGTCGGGCAGCTTGCCAGCGGCATAGATGCCCCCGACCACCGCGCCCATGGAGCAGCCGGCGACGCAGGCAATGTTGTAGCCGCGCCGTTCGATTTCCTCGATCACGCCGATATGCGCATAGCCGCGGGCCCCGCCCGAGCCCAGCACCAGGGCCACTCGTTTGTCGTTATGCACGCGGTTTTCCCCCAAGAGCCATCAGGCCTCTACAATGCACCCGATGGACGGTCGGCTCAATGCGGGATGTGGCACTTTTCATGTTGCGCATCGGTCCTAAGTGCGTCGTCTATCCGCGTTCTCCCTTTTGAGGTGTCATCGATGAAAGCCTGGGTCTGTCTGCCGTTGTTAGCGTTGGTCTTGACAGGTTGTGCCGGTAAGACTGCTTACCGTGATAGTTGCGCCACCCAGCTCGATGCCGCCTGGCATGAACTGGACCTGGCCAAGGCCGAAGGCTTTGCCGGGACGGTCAGCTACTCCAAGGCGTTGTCGTTGTTGACGGGGGCCAAGACCCAGCAACAATTCGAAGCCTTCCAGGGTTGCGACGAGAAAGCCGAGAAGGCTCGCTTCTACATTCGCGAGTCCCGCGCCGGTCGTTGATCGGCCTTGGCCCGGCGCGTTCGGCGCCGGGCCTGCTGCAGGGAGCGTTCACGCATGCGCAGTCAACTGGAAGAATGCCTGGGCGTCATCAACCAGGTATTGCTCGGCAAGGAACAGCAGGTGCGCCTGGCGCTGACCTGTATCGTCGCCGGCGGCCACCTGCTGGTCGAAGACCTGCCCGGCATGGGCAAGACCACCCTCAGCCACACCCTGGCGCGGGTGCTGGGCTTGAGTTTCCAGCGCATTCAGTTCACCTCCGATCTGCTGCCCAGCGACATCCTCGGCACCTCGGTGTTCGACAAGGATTCCGGTCAGTTTGTCTTTCATGAAGGGCCGATTTTCGCCGAACTGGTGCTGGCCGACGAGATCAACCGCGCCACCCCCAAGAGCCAGAGCGCGCTGCTGGAGGCGATGGAGGAGGGCCAGGTGACCATCGAGGGCGCCACGCGGGCCCTGCCGCGGCCGTTCTTCGTGATCGCCACGCAGAACCCCAGCACCCAGGGTGGCACTTTCGCCCTGCCGGAATCGCAATTGGACCGCTTCCTTATGCGCCTGTCGCTGGGCTACCCGGCCCGCGCGGCGGAAAAGGCCTTGCTGCTTGGCGAGTCGCGGCGCGATCTGCTGCCGCGTCTGGCGGCGGTGCTCGATCACGCGCAGCTGGCCCATTGGCAGGCGCAGGCGCGCGCGGTGCGGGTCAGCGATGCGTTGGTCGACTACGTGCTGCGCCTGGTCGAGGCCACCCGCAGCCAGGCGCAATTTGCCTGGGGCCTGTCGCCGCGCGCCAGCCTGGCGCTGCTGGGCGCGGCCCGGGCCTGGGCCTTGCTGCTGGGTCGCGACTACGTGATACCCGAAGACGTCCAGGCGGTGCTGCCGGCGGTGGTCAGCCACCGCCTGCGCGAGCAGGCCGACCCGGCGGGTGCCGGTGGCGGGCCACTGGTGCAGTGGCTGTTACGCGAGGTCGCTGCGCTGTGACCGCGCGCCAGCGCTGGCGGCGTTGGCAGGACCGACGCACGCCCAGTGCTGCGCGCATCGAACTGGACGGCAGGCGCATCTTCATCCTGCCCAGCCGCAGCGGCGCCGGGTTCGGCCTGGCGCTGCTGCTGATCCTGCTGGCAGCCATCAACTACCAGAACAGCATGGCCTATGGCCTGGTGTTTCTGCTGGGCTCGGTGTTCGTGGTGGCGATCCTGCACACCTACCGCAACCTGGCCGGCCTGGTGCTCAGCGCCGGCGCTGCGCCGGCGGTGTTTGCCGGCGAGCACGCGCGCTTCACCCTGCGCCTGGAAAGCCTGGGACGCGAACATCAGGCCATCGCGGCCGGCTGGACGGCGGCCGAGCTGCAACGGGTGGACATCGACGCCCAGCACGTCCAGCAGCTTGAACTGCACTTGCCCGCCGAGCGGCGCGGCTGGCTGCGCGCGCCCAGGATCCGCATCGAAAGCACCTTTCCCCTGGGGGTATTGATCGCCTGGAGCTGGGTCGACCCGGGCCAGCGTGCGCTGGTCTACCCGCGGCCCCTGCAGGGCGAGTTGCCCGGGGTGCCGAGCAGCGATCCGCCGCTGGAGGCCCACAGCGTGATCGCCCATGGCCAGGGCGTGGACGATTTTCAGGGCCTCAAGGAGTACCAGCCCGGCGACTCCTGGCGGCGCATGCACTGGAAGGCCTGGTCCCGCGGCGGTCCGCTGCTGCTCAAGGATTTCGCCGACCTGCGCGGCGAGCAACTGTGCCTGGATTTTCTCGCCCTGGGCGGCGATGCCGAGCAGCGCCTGTCGCGGCTGTGCTACTGGGTACTGGAGCTGTCGCGCCGCAGTATCCCCTTTGCCCTGCAGCTGCCTGGCCAGCAGTTGCCCCTGGCCAGCGGCGACGAGCACCGCCTGGCCTGTCTGCAGGCCCTGGCCCTGTTCGGGCAGCGGCCATGAGCAAGGCCGCGCCGGCGCCGGTGGCGGCCATCCCGCGCATCAGCCTGGGCTGGCTGCTGCTGGCCCAGGCGCTGGTGCTGGTGCCCTTGTGGCTGTACGTGCCCTTGTGGCTGCCGGCCTTGTGGCTGGCCTGCACGGCCTGGCGCGTGCAGATGCTGCGCATGCGCGCACCGGTGCCGGGGCGGGCGCTGAAACTCATGCTGGTGCTGTTGGTGGCCCTGGGCGTGTACGCCTCGCGCGGCAGCATGATCGGCCTGGACGCCGCTGCGGCGCTGCTGGTGGCGGCCTTTCTGCTGAAATTGCTGGAGATGCACAGCAGCCGAGACGCGCGGGTGTTGATCTTCCTCGGGCTGTTCTGCGTGGTGGTCGGCTACCTGTTCGACTCCAGCCTGCCGTGGGCGTTGTACAGCCTGCTGCCGGTCAGCGCCTTGCTCGCCGCCCTGATCGGCCTGCAACAGACCCGCCTGACCAGCCAGCGCTGGGCGACCTGGCGCCTGGCGCTGAAGCTGATCGCCCAGGCGCTGCCCTTGATGCTGCTGCTGTTCGTGCTGTTCCCGAGGCTGGACCCGCTGTGGTCGCTGCCCATGCCCGGCAGCAAGCACCTCACCGGGCTGGCCGAGAGCATGGAGCCCGGGGACATGGTCGAGCTGGGGCGCTCCAGCGAGATTGCCTTTCGCGCCGACTTCGCCGGCCCGGTGCCGCCCAAGCCCCTGCTGTACTGGCGCGGCCTGACCTTGGAGCGCTTCGACGGCAGGCGCTGGAGCCAGGCCAACTATAACCTGGCCCGTGGCGCGCCGGCCTGGCAACCCCGCGGGCCGCAGCTGGACTACCAGATCATTCAGCAGCCCAGCGGTTCGCCCTGGCTGTTTGCTCTCGACCTGGGCCGTACCTCGCTGGCCGGAGTGCGCCAGCTGGGCGACTTTCGCTTGCAGCGTCAACGCCCGGTGGAGCAGGCGCTGCTGTACGGCGTGCAGTCCTGGCCGCAAGCGCAGCGCGAGCCCGACCTGGACCCGCAGGTACGGCAGATCGACCTGAGCCTGCCGGCCACCGGCAATCCCCAGGCCCGGCTTCTGGGCGAACAGCTCAAGGCGCATAACGCCACGGCGGAGGCCATCGTCCAGGCGCTGCTGCGACAGTTTCACCAGGAGGACTACCACTACACGCTCAAGCCGCCGGCCGTGGGCCGCGACAGCATCGACGATTTCCTCTTCCAGACGCGCCGCGGCTTCTGCGAGCACTACGCCGGCGCCATGACCTTCGTCCTGCGCGCCGCCGGCGTGCCGGCGCGGGTGGTCGCTGGCTATCAAGGCGGCGAGCTCAACCCGGCGGGCAACTACCTGATCGTGCGCCAGTACCAGGCCCACGCCTGGGTCGAGTACTGGCAGGCCGGGGTGGGCTGGCGCAACGCCGACCCAACCGCCGCCGTGGCGCCGCAGCGCATCGAGTCGGGCCCCGAGCAGGCGTTGCAGGATGACCAGGAGTCACTGGCCGATTCGCCGTTCGCCAGCCGCCATTATCCCGGCCAGGCCTGGCTCAGTGGCCTGCAGCTGGGCTGGGACAACCTCAACTACAACTGGCAGCGCTGGGTGCTGGGCTATCAGGGCGAGCAGCAGTCGCAGTTCTTCCAGCACTGGCTGTCCGGGCGCCAGCTGTGGCTGTTGCCGCTGGGCATCGTCGGCTTGCTGCTGGTGCTGTCGCTGTGGCTGCTCAAACCCTGGCAGCGCCGTGAAGACCCGCAGCTGCGCGAATTTCACGCCTTCGAACGCTTGCTCAAGCGGCGCGGCCTGGTCCGCGTACCCGGCGAGGGCGCGAGCGCCTTCGCCGCCCGCGCGGCGCTGGCCTTGCCGGCCCATGGCCAGGCCATCCGCGCCTTTGCCGACGCTTTCAATCGGCAGCGCTATGCTGGTCTGCCCGCTGATCACCAGCGCCCCGACGCCCTTGGCCAGGCGTTGCGGGCACTGAAAAAACGTCTGAGATCTTCTTCCCATGGCCCCAGCAAGGAGTAACTGCCTATGTCGGCCCCCGTCGACTCATTGATCGCCCGTCTGTTGGGCCTGCACATCAAGCTACTGGCCTGCCAGGCGCGGTTGCGCGCCGAAACCGACGCCGAAGCCCTGCACGACCTGCGCACCAGCGTACGGCGCCTGCGCAGCCTGTTGCGACCCTTGCGCGAGCTGCCTGGCGTCGACCGCCTGGAAGCGGCCGCCAAAGGCGTCGGCGACCTGACCACGCCGCTGCGTGACCGCGAAGTGCTGGCCGCGCACCTGCTGGCGCACGGCCAGACCGCCCTGGGCCAGCGCCGCCTGGAGCAGATGCGCGGGGTGTTCGTGCAGGTGGCCGACTCCCAGGAGCTGGCACTGTTGCTGGCTGTACTCGATGCCTTCCCGTCCTTCGTGCGCAGTGCCCAACGCCAGGGGCTGCTCAAAGGCCTGGCCGGCAAGCTGCACAAACGCCTGGACAAGCAGTGGCACAAACTGCGCGCCGCGCTCAAGGACTCGGCCCACGACCGCCATCGCCTGCGCCTGTTGATCAAGCGCGTGCGCTACTCGGCCGAGGCCTACCCCGAATACGATCGCCTGCCTGACAAGGCCGCCAATCGCCTGAAAAAAGCCCAGGCCGCCCTTGGCGACTGGCACGACGCCTGGCAATGGCTGGCCCGCGCCGGCCAGGAGCCCGACCTGCAGCCTTGCGTGCCAGGCTGGCAGGTGGCGCTCCACGACGCCGAAAAGCATGCGGACAAGGTGCTGGATGGATTGTTGGCATTGAAAGGGCGTTGAAGGGGCATTGAACGCTGCTTGTCGGCAGGCTCGGCTTGGGAAATGATGGGCGCGGCCATCGACCAGTGGCCGCGCTGCCGTGGCACCATTGCCCCGCGAACTCCAACCACAAAACAACAAGAGCCCACCATGGATCTAGAAGACCTGCTCGCCGCCGTGCGCGCCCAGCCCGATGCCGTCTGCATCCCTCAGGACTGGACCCAGGGCCGTGCCTGCTATGGCGGCCTGATGGCTGCCCTGCTGTACGAAGCCATGCGCCAGCATGTCAGCCCCGAGCGCAGCGTGCGGTCGCTGGCAATCACCTTCGTAGGGCCGGCCCAGGCCGAGGAGCCGATCAGCTTCTCCATCGAAGTGCTGCGCGAAGGCAAGGGGGTCAGTTCGCTGCTCGGGCGGGCCACCCAGGGCGGCCAGGTGGTGACCCTGATGCAAGGCAGCTTCGGCGCGCCGCGCAGTTCGAGCATCGCCCTGACCAATCGCCCGGTGGCGCCGATGCTGGCGCTGGACGAGGCCCGCGAGCTGCCCTACCTGGAAGGCGTGACTCCACACTACATGCGCCATCTGGCCATGCGCTGGGGGGTCGGTGCCTTGCCCTTCAGCAACACCCCGGCCCCGGCCATGGGCGGCTGGATGCGCCTGCGCGGGGAGGCGACCCGCCCGCTGGACGAAGCCCGCCTGCTGGTCCTGACCGACGCCTGGCCACCCGCCTTGTTGCCACACCTCAAGGCCCCTGCGCCGGGCAGCAGCCTGAGCTGGACCATCGAGTTCGTGCAGCCGTTAGCGGCGTTGACGACGCAGGACTGGTGCCGCTATTGCGCAGTCATCGAGCATGCTCGCGACGGCTATGGCCACACTGCCGCCGGGGTCTGGAGCAGCGACGGCCAGTTGCTGGCCCTCAGCAGACAAACGGTGACGGTTTTCGGTTGAGGTCATTGCGCGCCTTGCGCTGCATGGCGAACGCGGCGACCAGCGCCAGAGAGCCTTCGGCCAGGGGCGCGACGCTCATTTCCAGCAGGCCGGAGCCGATCAGCAGCAAGGCCAGGGCCAGCAATGGGGCGACCAGGGGTTGCATGATCAGAGGTTTGACGATGTTGGGGCTTTGCGGATTCATGCTGGCTTCCTTCAGTGGGTAACTCATGGCTGAAGGTTAAAGCGCCTGCTGGTCGGCGGCGAATCAAGCGTTGCTATGGTTGCGATAGCCGCGCTTGATCAGCGCGCGTCCTGCTCTTGAACCTCCACGCCCGGCGAGTCCAGGCCCGGCAAACCGAAGAACGCCCGCGCGCACGCCGTGCTGTGCGCCGCCAGATCCTCCAGGCTTTCATCTCGGTGCCTGGCCACTTCGGCCAGCACCTGGCCCAGATAGGCCGGCTCGTTGCGTCCGTTCTTCGGCTTGGGGCGCAGGCTGCGCGGCAGCAGATACGGCGCATCGCTCTCCAGCATCAGCCGGCCCCGGGGGATACTGGCCATCAACGGGTGCAGGTGGGTTCCACGGCGTTCGTCGCAGATCCAGCCAGTGATGCCGATGTGCAGGTCCAGGTCCAGGTAACTGAACAGCGCCTTGCGCTCGCCGGTAAAGCAGTGCACCACCGCGCCGACCAGGCTGTCGCGAAACTCGCGAACGATCGCCAACAGGCGCTCGTTGGCGTCACGCTCATGCAGGAAGACCGGCAAGCCGCGCTCCACCGCCAGCGCCAGATGCAGCTCCAGCACCTTTTCCTGCTGCGCGCGGGGCGAGAAGTCGCGATTGAAATCCAGCCCGCATTCACCCACCGCCTTGACCTGTGGTTCACCGAGCAAGGCCCGCAGCTGGCCTTCGCTGTCGGCGTTCCACTCGCTGGCGCTGTGGGGGTGGATGCCCGCCGTGGCGAACAGCCGCTGCCCACGCGGATCGAGCTCGCGGCACAGCTGCAGCCCTTGCTCGCTGCCTTCGACCGAAGTGCCGGTGACCAGCATCTGCACTACCCCCGCCGCCTGGGCGCGCTCGACCACCGCCGCAGCGTTCTGCGCGAAACTGGGGTTGGTGAGGTTGACGCCAATGTCGATGAGTTGCATGGTTCTCGCTCGGGCGGGGAGGCCCGACAGCATACCAGAGCTTTGTATTGGAAAATAAATACTGAAACTTCAACAGCTTAAGGATGTCTGTTGGGGCCAATTGGGGCTATGCCCGGGGCGCGTATGATTCGATCGACTCTCTTTTTGCTGGTCGCAGCAGGCTTTTTGATGCCATTGAACGCGACCGCTCGTCCGGCCGGCCCACCCTCTGCGGGCCACCCGGGCAAGACCCACGACCTGCCGGCCATTCGCAGCAGCCACGTGTTGCGCGTGCTGGTCAACCAGAGCCGCAACAGCTCGGGCGAGGTCAAGGGCCAGCCCATCGGCGTGGAATACCCGCGCCTGGCCGCGCTGGAGAAATACCTCAACAACCAGGGCCCGGCCAAGGCCGGCAAGGTTCATATCAAGGTCATCCCCAAAGCCAAGGAACAACTGTTCGCCGCACTGCAGCGTGGTGAAGGCGACCTGATGGCCCCTGGCGAGCTGATGGACGCCGCGCCACCGCCCAGCATCGTCGCCAGCGCCCCGCTGCAAGGCGAGGCGCCGCTGGTGCTGGTAGGGCAGAAGGGCGCCCGGCACCTGGCCCGGGTCGAACAGCTGTCCGGCCACAGCGTCGCCCTGGCCAGCGGCAGCGCTGCGGGCGATGCGATCGACGCCCTCAATCGGCGCCTGGCCCAGCACCATCAGGCTCCGGTGAAGATCGAGTGGGTCGACCCCAGCCTTGCCGCTGAAGACGTGCTCGAAATGGTCCAGGCCGGCATCTACCCGCAGACCGTGGTCGAGCGACCGATTGCCGAGCGCTGGCTGAAAGTCATGCCCAGGCTGCGCGTCGACGCCCGCGTGGCCTTTCCCGGCCCAGCCCGGCTCAACTGGTACGTGCGCAGCGATGCGCCGCAGCTGCAAGGCGGCCTGGAGCAGTTCCTGCAAAGCTACAAGGCCCCCGCCGACGGCGACGCCAACTTCAAGCGCGCCTACGCCGGGCTCTATCAGGTGCATGACCCGCTCAAGCAAGCCGACCGCCAGCGCCTCGAAGAACTGCGCCCGGTGCTGCAACGCAACGCCCGCGAACAGCGCATGGACTGGCTCGACCTTGCCGCGCTGGCCTTCAAGGAGTCCGCGCTGGACAGCGCCGCACGCGGCGGCAGCGGCGCCACCGGGTTGATGCAGATGACCCCGGCCGCCGCCCAGCGGGTCGGCGTGAGCAACATCCAGAACCTGGACAACAACGTCCAGGCCAGCGCCCGCTACCTGGCCCTGATCCGCCAGAAGTTCTTCGCCAGCCGCGCCATCAACGAGCGCGAGCGCATGGCCTTCGTCATCGCCGCCTACAACATGGGCCCCGAACGCGTCCAGGCCATGCGCGCCGAAGCCCGCAAGCGCGGGCTGAACCCCAACCAATGGTTCTTCCAGGTCGAGCGCATCGCCATGGAACAGGTCGGCATGAACGCGGTGAACTACGTCACCAGCGTCAACAAGTACTACCTGGCCTACAACCGCGAACGCGACTCGCTGGAACCGCAGAGCCGCCGCGTGGCCTGGGTTGACACTGCCACCGGGCCTTGACTAGGATGCCCACCTGCGCCGATTTAAACAGCTACTTGCGGGGCGCCAGGGGAACCCAAGAGATTCCTCGAAATACCGCTAAAGCGCTGGTTCGGTGACGCCTCCCACCGCTGCCCAGCTTCAGCAGTCGAGGCCGAGAACATTGCCATGAGTTGCCCCCGTCCCGCCGTATGCCTGGCCCCGCTGCCCTCCAGCCCAACCCTGCGCAACCCGCGCATTCTTCTCGTCGGCGCCCACCAACCCAGCCTGCTGCGCTGCCTGGACGGCTGGCCACGGCGCCAGGGCAAGGCAGTGGCGTTCATGGCGCAGTTCATCGATGACCTGGACCAATTGGCCGGCTTCGCCGATGGCCGCTTCGACCTGGCCGTACTGCAGTCGCCGCCAGCTGGCCAGGCAGCGGAAGCGATCGCCCACCTGACCCGCATCGCGCGGCAGGGCTTGATTACGCGGCGTTGATGTGGGGCTGAGGCCTGGGTGTTGGGAGCTGGGCTTGTGGGGGTTGGAAGCTGCGTATTGGCGGGGGGGTGGACAATGCGGACGTTTTGCCGGTGCGAGCGGGTAGAGTGTGCGAGCGGCCGGTAAGCCGTTACCTTGACGCCGGGGCTTGGCAATCGGAGTCGCTTCAATCCGGGGCGGTCCTGGATTCCAGGTCGATATCCTCCGGCCACTTCACCTTGGGCGCCAGGCGACGAGCGATATTCAGGGTGTCATCCTCGTTGTTCCAGTCGCGGGGCGGGCGGTCGAAGGCAGGGATGGCTTCTGGACCTTGCTGCATGAACAGCTGGGCGATGGTCCAGTAGGATTCGCCATCCTCCTGGCTGCCGGCAAACTTGAATCGATCCATGGCGATATTGGTCCCGGGTTCGCGGACGGCCAGCATGACCATCTCGATCTTGCCACCGGTTCCCATGGGCCCGTAGGCGCTGCAGTATTCAGCATGCAGATCGTCCCAATCGAAGACATCGACATGCACGCCCCATTCGGTGCGGCTGAACAACTTGAAGTAGTTGCTGCGAAAGCGGTAAACGTAGACTTTGCGACGCGCTCGGTTGAAGCGAATGGGTTCGTCTCGGGGGCATTCGGTGTCGAGCCGCCAGCCCCCGAGTGCACTACCAGCGCTAAATAGCAAAGTACAGATAAGCGTGAGGTCACTGATGAAGTCTTCTATATTTCGTATAGGTAGGGCTAGAGCATAGAAAAAAAATATCCCCCCCAGTAAGCTACATATCATGAGGATTATAGAAAGAATAGCTATCGGTCCGCGAAAATTCATGGTGCTGCGCGGTAGTTCTAAGCATATAGCGTCAAAGAAGTTGGGCGGATTCGATATATATCTTGTGGTTATCAAGTCGGCAGGCCTGTCGTTTGGAGCGGCGAGGTCTTTTTTCCAGCCAGGAGCACGAGGCTGCAATAACGGCTTAGCTCCGAGACCTAACATGGCGCCGTCCGCGATTCCAGATCGATATGCTCAGGCCACTTCACCTTGGGCGCCAGGCGACGAGCGATATTCAGGGTGTCATCCTCGTTGTTCCAGTCGCGGGGCGGGCGGTCAAAGGCAGGGATGGCTTCTGGACCTTGCTGCATGAACAACTGGGCGATGGTCCAGTAGGACTCGCCATCTTCCTGGCTGCCGGCAAACTTGAATCGATCCTTGGCGATATTGGTCCCGGGTTCGCGGACGGCCAGCATGACCATCTCGATCTTGCCACCGGTTCCCATGGGCCCGTAGGCGCTGCAGTATTCAGCATGCAGATCGTCCCAATCGAAGACATCGACCTGCACGCCCCATTCGGTGCGGCTGAACAATTTGAAGGCGTTGCTGCGGAAGCGGTAAACGTAGACTTTGCGACGCGCTCTGTTGAAGCGGATGGGTTCGTCTCGGGGGCATTCGGTGTCGAGTCGCCAACCCCAAATTGCGCTAGCAGTGCCGAATAGAAAGCAGCCGAGAGCAAGGCCCAACATAGGTAAGCCTTTGAAATTTAGAAAGTGAATGGCTAAAGCGTAGGTGAAGAATACAGCCATGGACATGTTAAATATCATAAGGACAATCGATAAAATAGCTATAGGTCCGCGAAAATTCAAAGTCCCTCGAGGTAATTCCAGATACACTCTGTTTAAAGAGTTGGGTGGATTTGACAAGTATTTTGTCGTAATTATTTCGCCGGGTGCTTCGTTCGGGCCTGGAAGATCTTTCTTCCAGCCTGGTTGACGAGGATGCAATAGCGGTGTTTTTATGCTCTCCATCACGGAGCCGTCCGTGATTCAAGATCGATATCTTCCGGCCACTTCACCTTGGGCGCCAGGCGACGGGCGATATTCAGGGTGTCATCCTCGTTGTTCCAGTCGCGGGGCGAGCGGTCAAAGGCGGGGATGGCTTCTGGACCTTGTTGCATGAACAGCTGGGCGATGGTCCAGAAGGACTCGCCATCCTCTTGGCTGCCGGCAAACTTGAATCGATCCTTGGCGATATTGGTCCCGGGTTCGCGGACGGCCAGCATGACCATCTCGATCTTGCCACCGGTTCCCATGGGGCCGTAGGCGCTGCAGTATTCAGCGTGCAGATCGTCCCAATCGAAGACATCGACATGTACGCCCCATTCGGTGCGGCTGAACAACTTGAAGTAGTTGCTGCGAAAGCGGTAAACGTAAACTTTGCGACGAGCTCTATTAAAGCGAATGGGTTCGTCTCGAGGGCATTCGGTGTCGAGCCGCCAGCCACCTAGTGCACTACCAGCGCTAAATAGTATAGCACCGATAACCGTGAGCTTACTGATGAAGTCTTCTATATTTCGTATAGGTAGTGCTAGAGCGTAGAAAAAAAATATTCCACCCCATAAGCTGCATATCATGAGGATTATAGAAAGAATAGCTATCGGTCCGCGAAAATTCATGGTGCTACGCGGAAGCTCTATGTAGTGTTCATTGAAAGCATTCGGCGGGTTCGATATGAATTTCGTCGTAACCAATTTTTCAGGGGGGTCATTTGGACCGGACAGATCTTTTTTCCAGCCAGGGCATCGGGGCTGTAATAATGGTTTTGAGGCCGCCATGAGCATTTACCTAAAATATTCGTATGTAACATCCCCGTCCCGTTGAGCTAGGGCGAAGGGGGCTGGTAGTGAGATTTAGTCGGGCCAGCGAGATTGCGAAATTATCGCGGCATAGCTGTCAGGACTGTCTCTATGTGGCCAATATGTCAGCGTAATCGTTACCGCTTCGACGGCCGGTCTGCTGTTGGATAGAAGTAACTCGATTGCGCCACGAATGGTTTTTATGTTTGGAGATCCATTATCTTTAGCATTCATTACTTTAATTGAAGAAATATGGGTTTTAGAATCTTCATGGTAGTCGACGTTTTTCGATGAGCTCGGCTGCAGTCGTTGCCGCCACTCGCTAGGAGCCGTTGCTAAGTCCAAGGCAAAAAAATCTTCCCGCAGGATCGTTTCGCCCGAAGTGTATTCGCCAAGAACTTGGTCATGCCCTCGATGCAACACAACGTTCCAAGCATACGCGGAGTGACTCTCATCAAAAAACGGTAATCGAATTGCGTATTCCCAGGTCCGAGTTGAAGTCGGGAGAGCCGTACGGGCAAGTCCTCCAAGGTGAAGCATACCGCTGTCGACAACCTTCATCCTTCGGGTAATCTCCACTGTCATGCCGAGCGTTGCGGCATTCAGCTCGCCCAGTGCGGTGCTGGCATATTCCGAATTCACCCAGTGAATTTTTGGGGTCTCGTTGGCAACACCGAAAAAGCAGCGTTTCGCCCATGTTTCCAGCAGATCAGATTCTTGGGATTCTGCAGCCCTGAACAAGGCGTAAGCCAGAAGGCTTAAACCGATAGCGACGCCTAGTGGACCTCCAAGTACCATGCTCATCGAGGCTGCGGCTTTTACTCCATAGTAGGCGCCTACAAGTGCAAAAAATGTGGAGCCTATGTACCTGTGAGAAGCATCTTTATCACCCACATTCCAGGTCCGTTGAGCTGCCACAGCGGCTTTGATAGCATCAAATCCGCTACTAATCGCGATGATCACCGCCCCAGCCCGCTGCAAATACAACCCGGCGTCCAAAGCAATTTTCACCCCTGACCCCACTATCAACCCGGACTTCTGCACTCCTGTAGCACCACTCTTCAAAGCCAACCCCACCAGCTTCACGCCCCCGCCAAGCACGCCCAGTATGCTCCCCTGAAGCGCAATCAACGCTTCCGCCGACTTGTCCCCAACCGCTTCTTCCGCCGACTCTAGGCTCTTGGCCAGCGCATCGCCCATCAGATACATCGAGCCAATCGCCACCAGCAGCTCCGCGCTTGCAGCCACTCCGCGCAACCCGGCAAAGCTGGTTCTGACCCAGCGGCTGGCCTGCCACGCCGGGACCTTGAAGTGGCTGATGCCCTTGACCACCTGCGGGTCCAGGGTGCCGAGGCCGACGGTCACCATGCTCAGCGCTGAATACGCGGCCACCGAGGAGTAGTCGCCCGACACGGGCTTGTCCTTGTCGCTGTTCATGGCCGCCATCAGGTCGTCCGCCGTACCTTCGAACCACAGCGATACCTTGACCATCAGGTCGGCGAGCTTGGGGTCCAGGACCACCAGGCTGAGCACGCCGCCCTGGATCATCGGGCGGATCTTCGGCCGGGTGCCGGCCACCATCCGGTCGGCGCCGTTGGCAAATTTGTGTTGCAGACTGCGGACCACCTCCGATTGCAGGGCGTAATACTCGCGAAGCTTCATCTGCACGTTCAGCTCGATCAGGCTGATGCGGTTGTACAGCAGCTGGCTGGCGGTATTGATTCGCGAGATGGCGAAGTTCACCCCAGGTCCGACAAGGTCCTTGAGGCGGGCCTGGGCGCCGTTGACGGCACCCAGCAGCTGGGCGATGGCTTCCTGCAGCGGCGCCTGCATCAGGCGTCTGCTTTCGTCGCTGGCGATGGTCCGGGTCAGCAGGTCGTACAGCCTGAGGCTGTCGTTCCAGGTGGTGGACTCGCTGAAACTGGGCAGCAGGGCCGCCAGCAAGGGCGAGTCGCGCCGCAGCAAGGCCTGATAGGCATGACTGTGCGGATCCTGCAGCAGGGTCTGCCATAGCTGTGCCGTGGCGCCGCCGGGGTTGTCGGGCGCCTCGCTGATGCCGCCGCGCAGGCACAGGGCCATGGTCTTGCTGTAGGCCTCGCCCGACTCTTCGTCGGCACCGTCGTAGTCGTGGGTCATGGCGACTTGGAAGTCACGGGTCAGGAAGGCTTCGGCGTACAGCCTGCCGTAACGATCGATCTCCTGCTGGTAGGCCTGCAGGGTGGCTTCATGGGCCTGCTGGAAAGCGGCGCGTCGGGGTTCGTCGTAGCGCTGCTCCAGCCGCTGGTTGGCGTCCAGGGTGTGGCTGTCGACCACCCGCTGGCGCTCGATTTCGGGACTGACGAACACCGGCGGGCCGTCGCCGCTCATGGGCTCGAACGAGGGCACCCTGTGTTCGGCCCACTGCCGATGCATGGCCCGGATCGCCAGCAGGATCTGCGAAGTCTGCTGCTGGTAGGCCCGCTCCGGCTCTTCCAGCCATGCCTGCCGGGCATGCGCCCAGCTGGCGCGCAGGCCGTTGTACTCCTGGACCAGGCCGATGGGGTCGTCGATGTCGATCATCAGCACGCCTTGCCGGCCATCCGCGCCCGGCGCCATGTTTTGCAGGTAGTTGCGCAGGGCCAGGCGCGAGCGACCGCGGCTGTGGAAGGCGTGCACGCTGTCGAAACCGGGCACGAAAGCCTCGTATTCGTAGACTTTGTGGTGCACGAGCGGCTGCTCGGCGGTGAGGAAGTCGCCCAGTTTGCCGGGGTTTTGCTGGGCGGTGGTCAGGTCGAACATCTGCATGCGCTCGATGTTGTTCAGCGCCTTGTAGGAGTCGAGCACACTCCTGGGCCAGGGGTCGCTGGCGAAGGCCATGGAGACGGTCTGGTATTTGTCGGTGTCGATGTTGATGAAGGACGCCGGGATGTGGTGGTCGGCGTTGACGCAGGCCCAGGGCAGCAGGCGTGTGTTGGCGGCCGGGGGTTTGTAGGGGTTGAACTGGCGCAGGTAGCCGTCCGGGGTGACCTGATAGGCATGCCAGACCTTGTCGTCCAGCAGCAGGTAGACGTAGCCGGCGCGCAGGGTGCGCAGGCCCAGCTTCATGTCGGTGAGCTCGGGTTTGGGGCGGTGGTAGGCGGTGTGGGCCTTGGGCACCAGCGCCGTGCGCACCAGCAGGATGGACAGCCCCTTGCGCTCGCAGAGTCTGCAGTCGCCGTGGGAGAAGGCGTTTTCGGCGATGCGCACGGCCATTTGTTCCCTGAAGTTCATTGGGCGGCTCCATGATCGAGTTCTGCGATGGCCCGGTCCCAGTCGTAACCCGGCACTTGTAGAAAGGCGGCTTCGAGTGCGAGCCCTCCGCTGGCGGCTTCAGCGATCAGCCGCTGGAACAGAGGATGGCGGGGCAAGCCGTCATGCACCAACAGGCGGTAAGCGGCCAGGACCTGGATGTCGGCGCTCTGAAGGCCCAGCGCTCGCGCCTGGCGTATCTGTTGGTAAGCCTGAAAGGCAGCGTCACCAGGCAACGCGATCGGGTTGGTGCCATCACTGCGCAGGGACGGCGCCGGACGCTGTCCACAGCTACGCCAGATGTCCAGCAACTCCGCGATCAGCACCACCTCGCGCTGGGCATCGAGGGCCTGCGGATCGGTGGCGGCGCTGCGCGGCGCCTCGCCAGTGGCGGTGAAGTACCCTAGGTCGCTCCCCGGAAACAGCCCGCCATGCAACGGCCCCAGCCCCTGGTCGCCCTGCTTGGACCAGGCTCGTAGCAATTCGAAGCGCAGTGGCTGGTACAGCGGCAGAAACTGCACTCCTTGCGGGGCAAAGCTGTGGCCCAGTGTGATCAGCTGCTTGCCCACCTGCTCGGCGGTGACGCTGCTGCTGAGCCAGGCACATACGTAGTGGCGCGAATCCCGGCGGTCGCGCTGAACGCGGTGCTCGGCCAGGGCCAGCAGCTCTGGCGCCGGCGCAACTCCAGGGCCGGCGAGGGTCACCAGCAGCGGCCAGGCCTCCGGAGCGTGGTCCAGGTCAGGCCGAGGCAGCCGGGTCAGGGCATTTTCACCGAGCTGCCGACGCAGGGCCATCTCGTGCAGCGGGTCGCTTTCGGCGCAGTCGGCGAGGGGGTCGAGCAGCAGATACAGGCTTGCCTCGGGCCGATGGTGGCTGGTCAGGAAAGTCTGCAACGGACTGGTCATCACGCTTTCACCTTGCACGGCTCTGCAAGGTTGACGGGCAGCTGGATATGTAAATCCTGCCCTTGACCCCGAGCGCCGAGGTTCAGCGGACCCTTGACGTGGATGGCCACCCCCTCGAAATGCACACCGGTGGCGTTGATCGTGATACTGCCGCCCGGATTGCTCATGACCAGTCGCTCGCTGGCTTGTAGTTGATACATCGTGGTGTCGACCCTGGCGCCCTGGCCTACCACCAGGTACCGAGACCCCGCGATCAGTTGCTCGAAGTGACCGCCGACCTCGAGGTGATGATCGCCACCGGTGGTTTCATGGTGACTATTGCCGACTTGCTGGTGCCACAGCGTGAACAGCACGCGGCTGTCGAGCAGGCCGGCGAAGTCGATGTCGGGGTCGCGGCTGGACAGGGTCAGCTTCAAGTGGAAAGGGCGGGAAAGCCCTTCCTTGAGCTTGAAGCTGACAACCTCGAATTGCGCCTCGCTGGCAAGGGGCGCAAAGGTGTAGCGCAGGTCTGATTGGCGTGCCATGGAATCCTGTCCATTCTTTTATTTTTTGACGTCGGAAAAATGACATAATCGACGATAGGCGCCAGTCTAAAATTGTAAGCAATTGATAAATTTCAGCTAAATCAGACAGATAGCTGTTTATGAATTGGGGCGGGACATCTTGGAGCCAGCGCTCGCAGGTTTCACCTCCTGCGACGCTGTCGCTGGAGAACAAGGCGAACTCAAGCCGGTGATGACGAACGTCACTATATGGATAAGACTGTGCCGAGATACCGTTGCGGGGGCCCGGTGGCAGCGCAGCGATTCACTGACGATCGAGGTAGTTTTGGCAACCAATATCATCACCCGAGAGGGCCACGAGGCCCTGCGGTCGGAGCTCGACCACCTGTGGCGGGTCTATCGGCCGGAAATCACGCAAAAGGTCACCTGGGCGGCGTCGCTGGGCGACCGCAGTGAAAACGCCGACTACCAGTACAACAAGAAGCTGCTCAGGGAGATCGACCGGCGCATCCGCTATCTGCGCAAGCGGCTGGAGGATGTGAAGATCGTCGATTACGCGCCGGAGCAGGAAGGCCGGGTGTTCTTCGGCGCCTGGGTCGAGATCGAGAATGACGAGGGCGAGCTGAAGAAATTCCGAATCGTCGGCTATGACGAAATCTATGGTCGCAATGACTACATCTCGATTGATTCGCCCATGGCCCGAGCCTTGTTGAAAAAGCAGGAAGGCGACGAGTTCGTAGTGCAGACACCAGGCGGGGATGCACTCTGGTATGTGACCCGGATCTTTTATCCAGGGCCGGTGGATGCCTGATCCCAAGGCCCGTGATAACCGGATCGGCAGGTTTGTACGGATGAGCCAGGCACTGGCGTTCGAGAACTCGCTGGCGGCGGTCAGGTCGGCGGTTGCGGCGGGCCTCCACACCTTCGGCATGCTTGCCGGACTGGCTGAAGACCCGCTGCGCGAGGCGGGCGCGCAGAGGGTGATCCGCGACTTCGACGATGAGCGCTTATGGGCCTTGATCAGCGAGCGGTCGCCACAGGATCAGGGCGTGGTGCGCTCCTGAATCATCTGTTGGCCGCTCTGCTGACGCTGTTGCTGCATGGCATCGGTGCTGCCCGAAGTGCCCGGCGTACCCATGTTGCCACCGCTGCTGGTGCCAGTACCTGTGCTGTTGACTCCGTTGGTGCCGTTGCTGTTGATGGCGTTGGTGCCATTGGCATTGGTGCCGTTGCTGTGGGTGGCGTCGGTGGCATTGCTGTTGCTGCCGTTACTGTGCATGGCGTCGGTGGCATTGCTATTGCTGCCGTTGCTGTGCATGGCGTCTGTAGCGTTGCTGTTGCTGCCATTGGTGCCGGTGGCGTTGGTGGTGCCGACGGTGCCCGTGCCTGGGGTGGAGGCGCCGCGGGCGGCACCGGCACCGTTGCCGCCTGCCGCGCCGCCCGCCGCCGCGCCGCCGGCGGCACCTCCCGCTGCACCGCCGCCCGCGCCACCGCCCGCACCGCCAGCCGCGCCTGCGGCCATGGCCAGGCCGCTGCCGAGGACGGCGCAGAGGGCGCCGGTGGTGAGCCATTTACCGACTGTGCTGCTGATTGGGCGTTTCATGCTGGTGAACCTCATTGTTCTGAAAGACACCTAGGGTTGGAGAGGCGACGTTCAGGGAGGTTCGGTTCGGGTGCCGGGCGGTCTAACTCTCGCGCAGCACTGCCAACGGACTACTGTTGAGCGCCCTGCGGGTGCCGAAGACGCCCGCGCCACCGACCAGCAGGGCGCCGACCAGCGGCAATGCCAGAAGCCACGGGTGCGGGCTCCAGTGCAGGTTGAAGGCGTAGCGATAGAGCAGCTGGCTGACCAGCTCGGTGCCCAGCGCGGCGAGCACGCCGCTGGCGGCGCCCAGCAGGCCGAACTCGATGCGGCGCGCCTTGACCAGCAGTTGCCGCTGGGCCCCCAGGGCGCGCAGCAGGGCGCCTTGGCGAATGCGTTCGTCGAGGGTCGATTGCAGGCCCGAAAACAGCACCGCCAGCCCTGCCGCCAGCACGAACAGCAACACGTACTGCACGGCGATGGTGACCTGGGCGAGGATGCTGCGCAATTGTTGCAGCAGCGCCTCCACCGGCAGCAGGGTCACGGCAGGGAAGGCGCGGGACAGTTCCACCACCTGGGCGTCATGTCCCGGGGCCAGATAGAAGCTGGTCAGGTAGGTGGCCGGCAGGCCCTGAAGGGTGCCGGGCTGGAAGATCATGAAGAAGTTGGGCTTGAAGTTGTCCCAGTCGATGTGGCGCAGGTTGGTGACCCGAGCCTGGCGCTCGACGCCGCCGATGTCGAAGGTCAGCCTGTCGCCGAGCTTGAGGGTCAGGCTCCTGGCCACTTCGCCTTCGACCGAGACACCCGGTATGGCGTCGGTCGCGCCAGGCGTCTCGCCGCTCCACCAGGCGCCTTCGGTGATGCGGTTGCCGGCCGGCAGGTCGGCGGCCCAGGTCAGGCTGAGGTCGCGCTGGATGGCGCGCTCGCCCTGGGAGTCGGGCATGACCAAGTCCTGCACTGGCTTGTCGTTGATCCGCGTCAGACGCCCTGGAATGATCGGGAACAGCGGGGCGGCCTGGGCAGTGAGGTGGGTCAGTTGCTCGGCGAATGCCTGGCGCTGGTCGGGCAGGATGTTCAAGGCGAAGTAGTTGGCGGCGTCCTTGGGCAGCTGGTTCTGCCAGGTGTCGAGCAGTTCGCCGCGCAGCAGGGCGATCAGCGCCATGGCCAGCAGGATCAAGCCGAAGGCCAGTGCCTGGCCGGCCCCGGCAAGGGGGTGGCGCAGCAGTTGGCCCAGGCCCAGGCGCCACGCCAGCGGCGCCCGCGCCAGCACCCGACGCAGGCCTTGCAGCACCAGCAACAGTAGCCCGCCGAGCAGCAGCGCGGCGACCAGGCCGCCCGCCAGCAGGGCGAAGGTCAACGTCAGGTCGAGGCTCAGTCGCCACATGATCAGGCCCAGCGCCAGCAGCGCGGTGCCGTACACCAGCCAGCTGCTCGGCGGTACCGGCAGCAGGTCGCGGCGCAGGACCCGCAGTGGCGGGACCCGCCCCAGCGCGGCCAGCGGCGGCAGGGCGAAGCCGGCGAGGGCAACCAGGCCGGTGGCCACTCCGGCCAGTGCCGGGAGCAAGCCACCGGGGGGCACCACAGCGGGCAGCAGGCCCTGCAGCAGGGCGAACAGGCCCAGTTGCGCGAGCCAGCCCAGCACGGCGCCGCTGAGGCAGGCGGCCAGGCCAAGCAGCGCCAGTTGCACGCTGAACACCAGCAGTGCCTCGCGCCGCGACAGGCCCAGGCAGCGCAGCAGGGCGCTGGCGTCCAGACGCCGGGCGGCGAAGCGGGAAGCCGACAGCGCCACCGCGACGCCGCTGAGCAGCACCGCCACCAGGCTGGCCATGTTCAGGTAGCGCTCGGCCTTGCCCAGCGCGCCACCGATCTGTCGGTTGCTGTCGCGGGCATCCTCCAGCTTCTGGCTGGGCGCCAGGCCCGGCTCGACGTTCTGCCGGTACTGCGCCAGCGCCTCGGGGGTGCCGCGCCACAGTTCGCGATAGCTGACCCGGCTGCCCGGCTGGACCACGCCGGTGGCGGCCAGGTCGTCGAGGTTGATCATCACTCGCGGGGTCAGGCTGTAGAAATTGCCGGCGCGGTCCGGCTCGTAGGTCAGCACCCGGGTCATGCGCAGGGTCTTGTTGCCGACGTCGATGCTGTCCCCGATCTTCAGGTTCAGGGCTACCAGCAGGCGGCTTTCGACCCAGGCCTCGCCAGGTTGCGGGGCGCCGCCCAGGGTCTCCTCGGCCAGCGGCTGTGGCGCGCTCTTGAGTTGGCCGCGCAAGGGGTAAAGGCCGTCCACGGCCTTGACGCTGGACAGCTGGATGCCGTTGTCGGTAGCGATCACGCTGGAAAATTCCACCGTGCGCGCATGCGCAAGACCGCCCTGGGCGCCGCTCGCCAGTTGCTCGGGGCGCGCCGGGGCGCTGCCTTGCAGTACCAGGTCGGCGCCGAGAAACTCCGTGGCGCGCATCTGCATGGCGCCATTGAGACGGGCGCCGAAATAGCCGATGGCGGTGCTGGCCGCGACCGCGACCACCAGGGCGAAGAACAGCACGCGCAATTCGCCGGCGCGGGTATCGCGGGCGAGTTGGCGGGCGGCGAGGGTCAGCAGGCGCAACACGGGCAGGCGGGCCATCAGGGCTCCAGGGGGGCGACCAGGCGGCCGGCGTCGAGGCGGATCAGGCGCCGGCAGCGGTGAGCCAGGCGTTCGTCGTGGGTGACCAGCACCAGGGTGGTGCCGCGCTCGCGATTGAGCTCGAACAACAGGTCGGTGATGCGCTCGCCGGTGTGGCTGTCGAGGTTGCCGGTCGGCTCGTCGGCGAACAGCACGTCCGGCTGCGCGGCGAACGCGCGGGCGATGGCCACTCGCTGTTGTTCGCCGCCGGACAGCTGGCGCGGCGTGTGGCTGAGGCGATGGCCCAGGCCGACTCGTTGCAGCAGTTCGCTGGCCAGCTCGCGGGCACGTGGGTTGCCTGCCAGCTCCAGCGGCAGCATGACGTTTTCCAGAGCATTGAGGCTGTCCAGCAGCTGGAACGACTGGAACACGAAGCCGACGTGTTCGGCCCGCACCCGCGCGCGCTGGTCTTCGTCCAGGCCGCTGAGGTCATTGCCGGCCAGCACCACGCTGCCGGCGCTGGGCAGGTCGAGGCCGGCCAGCAGGCCGAGCAGGGTCGACTTGCCGGAACCGGAGGCGCCGACGATGGCCAGGCTGTCGCCGGCGGCAAGGTCGAGGGTCAGTTCGTGAAGGATGGTCAGTGTGCCTTCCTCGCTGGGGACCACTTTGCTAAGGTTGCGAGCTGCGAGAATGCTTTCGCCCATGGAGTGAACAATCCGATGCGAGTGTGGTTATTGAGTGCCGGCCTGGCGCTGCTGTTGATGGCGCAGAACGCGGCGGCGGCAACCGTGCTGATCGTTGGCGATAGTATCAGCGCCGGTTTTGGCCTGGATACCAGCAAAGGCTGGGTTTCACTATTGAGGCAGCGGCTTGAACACGAGGGTTCCAGCGATGTGTTGGTCAATGCCTCGATCACCGGCGACACCAGCGCCAATGGCGCCGCGCGGCTGCCCGCGCTGCTTTCCGAGCACAAGCCGGCGCTGGTGATCATCGAATTGGGCGGCAACGACGGCTTGCGCGGACTGCAGCCGGCGCAGTTGCAGCAAAATCTTGCAACAATGATTGACCGCTCCAGGGCGGCGGGGGCCAAGGTATTGCTGCTGGGCATGCAGCTGCCGCCCAATTATGGCGTGCGTTACACCCAGGCTTTTTCCCGGGTCTACAGCGACCTGGCCGAGCAGAAACAGGTGGCGCTGGTGCCGTTCTTTCTGCAGGGCATCGGTGGCAATGCGCAGCTGATGCAGGCCGATGGTATTCACCCGGCGGTCAACGCCCAGGGGATGTTGCTGGAGAATGTCTGGCCAACCCTCAAACCGCTGCTTTGAGGCTTTAAACGGGCAGGGCTTTAGGCTAATGTGGCGCCCCCGCTCTGGAGCCCCAAATGCCGCGTCCCGCCTGGTCCCTGTTTGCCTACCAATTGATCGAACCCGACGAGCAGCTCGACCTGTTTGCCTGTCAGGAGGTGCGCGTGCACCTGGTCGCGCGGCAGCTCGAACTGGGCGGCTCGGCCGACCGCACCTTGTGTGGCACCTTGTTGCCGGCACAGCCGCGCTGGTCGACGGTGGGCAAGACCATTTTCCGTGACCAGCGTCTGTGCCAGCTGTGCAAGGCGATCGTGTATGCGCAGCGCCAGGGCACGCGGCCGGTGTGGCCTTTGTTGTGACGAGAGGCTGATCCACCGGCAGCCCCTGCAGGACCGGGGTTTATGCGACGTTCAGCCGATTACATGTACAATCGCTGCCTTGCCCCCGTCGATTTGCCAAGGATTTCCGGATGTTCGCGCGTTTTTCAGTGGTCTCTCGCGGCCTTTCGCTGGCTGCGCTGTTTGCCTGCGGCCAGGCGGTCGCCCTCGAATTCCCGTTGCCGCCTGCGGGCGAGGATGTCATAGGCCAGGTGCAGACCATCACCGCCAAATACGAAGACACCTTCGCCGACATCGGTACCGCCTACGACCTGGGCTACCTGGAGCTGATCGCCGCCAACCCGGGCGTCGACCCGTGGCTGCCCAAGCCGGGTACCGAGATTGTGCTGCCGACCCGCTTCGTGCTGCCGCCGGGGCCGCGTGAAGGGATCGTCATCAACCTGGCCGAATACCGCATGTACTACTACCCGAAAGGGCAGAACGTGGTACGCACCTATCCCATCGGCATCGGCCGCGAAGGCTGGGGCTCGCCGGTGGCGGTGACCAAGGTGACCGGCAAGATCGCCAACCCGACCTGGACGCCACCGGCCTCGATCAAGGCCGAACACGCCGCCGACGGCGATCCCTTGCCCAACGTGGTGCCGGCCGGCCCCGACAACCCACTCGGGCCGTTCAAGTTCACCCTGGGGTTGCCGGGCTACTTGATCCACGGCTCCAACAAGCAGTTCGGTATCGGCATGCGCACCAGCCATGGCTGTTTCCGCATGTACAACAACAACGTACTGGAGCTGTCGAAGCTGGTCCCGGTGGGCACGCCGGTACGCATCATGAACGAGCCGTACAAGTTCGGGGTCAGTGCCGGCAAGGTCTATCTTGAAGCGCACACGCCGCTGGACGCCGAGGGCGATCCTTCCAACGAGAACAAGCACACCACGGTGATCAACGCCTTGCTCAAACGCGAGGACCTGGCCGAGCATCTGCAGATGAACTGGGACGTGGTGCGTGACGTGATCACCGCCGAAGACGGCCTGCCGGTGGAGATCGCCGGCCCGGGCTCGGCGCTCGGCAGCGGCGCGTCACCTGCGCCGCGGTAAGCTTTGGCCCATAAAAAAAGCCGACCCCAGGGGTCGGCTTTTTTTTGCAACAGTTCCGAAGAACTATTACTTGCGGCTAGCCTTGTCGAGCATGCGCAGAGCACGCTCGTTGGCTTCGTCGGCGGTCTGCTGAGCTTTCTGAGCGGCAGCCAGAGCTTCGTCGGCTTTGCGGTAGGCTTCGTCAGCACGAGCCTGAGCACGAGCCGAAGCGTCTTCGGTTGCAGTCAGACGAGCGTCAGTTTCTTTGGTTGCGCCGCTGCTGCAACCGGTTGCCAGTACGGCAGCCAGAGCCAGAGCAGAGAATTTCAGAACGTTGTTCATCGTGATCCCCTTGAAGGACTTTCTATTAAATAGCCATCTCTCGTGAGTGAGACAATAGCCGGCGTACATAGTACCCATTACTTGTAGTAAGTAAACGGACTGAGCGCAAGAAGCGGCAAAAACTCTTCGACCCTCCCGGGCCATCTATTACAGGGCTTTTACAGACAGAGACTGATGAACTTATAGTGACTAAAAGTGTCATGGCGCGTCTCACTCCTGCTAGTTCGCCGGCGACTGCCATTTCCGTATGGCATGGCATGTCGCCATCTGGGATTTTATGCCTGGCGGCTTGAGCAGGTCGGGGTGAGGTCCTACTATTGCTGGGTGCTCATGTTGGAGAACGCCAGTGCTCTTCTCGGTGTCCAAACGGCACGCAGAGGCGTAGAGGTTCCTTCGCCGGCCAAACATCGGTAAGGTGAGGGTCAAATTCCAAGACCCGCGAGGAGTAGTGATGAGCGAGGCGTTGTCGATTCACCATGACCAGGCTGGTCATCAGTTCGAAATCAATATCGACGGCCATCGGGCTTACCTCACCTATATGGATCTGGGTAAGCAGACGCTCGATATCTATCGCACCTTCGTGCCCAACGCCCTGCGTGGCCGCGGCATCGCGGCGGCCTTGACCGAAGAGGCGCTGCAATACGCCGAGGACATGGGTTACAGCGTGATTCCTTCCTGCTCTTACGTCGAGCGCTACATGGAGCGCCATCAGCGGCACGCAGCCAAGCTCTGAGCCTGGCCTGGCCTGGCAGATCAGGCCGTTCGCTGAAACCCCCTCGCCCATTGGCGAGGGGAGCAGGCGTCAGCGCTGACGCTTGGGCAACACGTCCTTCAACTTGGCGTGCATGCCGCGCAGGGTCTTTTCGGTACTTTCCCAGTCGATGCAGGCATCGGTGATCGACACACCGTACTGCAAGTCTTCGAGGTTCTTCGGAATCGACTGGCTGCCCCAATTCAAGTGGCTCTCGACCATCAGGCCGATGATCGAGTTGTTGCCTTCGAGAATCTGGTTGGCGACGTTCTCCATCACCAGTGGTTGCAGCGCAGGGTCCTTGTTGGAGTTGGCGTGGCTGCAGTCGACCATGATGTTGGCCTTGACCCCGGCCTTGGCCAGCGCCTGTTCGCACAGGGCCACGCTGACCGAATCATAGTTGGGCTTGCCGTTGCCGCCGCGCAGTACCACGTGGCCGTAGGCATTGCCCTTGGTGGTGACGATCGACACGCCACCTTCCTGGTTGATGCCCAGGAACCGATGCGGGCTGGAGACCGACTGCAGGGCGTTGATCGCCACGGTCAGGCCGCCGTCGGTGCCGTTCTTGAAGCCCACGGCCGAGGACAGCCCCGAGGCCATCTCGCGGTGGGTCTGGGATTCGGTGGTGCGCGCGCCGATGGCCGACCAGCTGATCAGGTCCTGCAGGTACTGCGGCGAGATCGGGTCCAGCGCTTCGGTGGCAGTGGGCAGGCCTTTTTCGGCAAGGTCCAGCAGCAGTTGGCGACCGATGTGCAGGCCGTCCTGGATCTTGAACGAGTCGTCCAGGTATGGATCGTTGATCAGGCCTTTCCAGCCGACTGTGGTGCGCGGCTTTTCGAAGTACACGCGCATCACCAGGAACAGGGTGTCGGACACCTCGGCCGCCAGCGCCTTGAGGCGGTCGGCGTATTCGTGGGCCGCCTTGATGTCGTGGATCGAGCACGGGCCGATCACCACGAACAGACGGTGGTCGGTGCCGTCGAGAATGTTGCGCACCACCTCGCGGCCGCTGGCCACGGTGTGGGCGGCCGACGCGCTCAAGGGGATGTCGCGCTTGAGCTGGTCGGGGGTGATGAGCGTCTCGTTGGAGGCGACATTGAGGTCGTTGATCGGTAAATCGGCCATCGTGCTACTCGTCAGGTCACAGTTCATATCGCGGGGAGCGGAACCTTAGCGCGAACGCCCCCCGGCGACAACCGCAAAGCGCTCGCTTGCTGTCGCCAGATGATACCGTTAGCCACTCAACCGGTGCCCAGGAGCGAAATCGTGCAGGACAAGAGCAGACCGCAGGAAAAACTCGTGGTGGCCATTTCGTCGCGAGCCTTGTTCGACCTGGGCGACAGCCACAGGGTTTACCTGAACGAGGGTGTCGAGGCCTACCGCCAATACCAGATCGAGCACGAAGACGAGATTCTCGAGCCTGGCGACGCTTTCCGCCTGGTGGAGAAGCTGTTGGCGCTCAACGCCACTCTGGGGCATGAGCGGGTGGAAGTGGTGCTGATCTCGCGCAACAGCGCCGACACCGGCCTGCGGGTGTTCAACTCGATCGAGCATCATGGCCTGGCCATTTCCCGGGCGGCCTTCGTCGGTGGGCGCAGCCCTTATCCTTACCTGGCGGCGTTTGGTTGCCATCTGTTTCTGTCGACCCACGCCGAGGATGTGCGCAATGCCCTGGAGGCCGGGTTCGCCGCGGCCACCATCCTTTCCGGCGGGGCGCGGCGCGAGGCCGGCAACGAGCTGCGGATCGCCTTCGACGGCGACGCCGTGTTGTTTTCCGACGAGTCGGAGCGGGTCTACCAGGCCGGCGGGCTGGCGGCCTTCCAGGCCAACGAGCGCGAGGCGGCGCACCAACCGCTGCCGGGCGGGCCGTTCAAGCCGTTTCTGGCTGCGCTCAATGTGTTGCAGCGCGAGTTCGCCGAGGGGCAGTGCCCGATCCGCACTGCGCTGGTGACGGCGCGCTCGGCGCCGGCCCATGAGCGGGTGATCCGCACGCTGCGCGAATGGGATATTCGTCTGGACGAGTCGCTGTTTCTTGGCGGACTGCGCAAGTCGGCGTTTCTCGAGGCCTTCGCCGCCGATGTGTTTTTCGATGACCAGGCCGGGCACTGCGAGCTGGCAATGGAGTTCGTCGCCACCGGTCATGTGCCCCACGGCATCAGCAACGAGATCAAGCCCTGAAACAGCCTGAAAAGCCCCGGGCAGCGAGCCCCGGCGGGCGCTGCTAAGCTGATTTCAGCTCTGCCGTTCGGGCAGTCGAGGAGATCATATGATCCGTTCGATGCTGTATGCCACTGACCTGGGTCTGTATGCCCCGCTGGTGCTGCAACACGCGCTGTCCATGGCGCGCACCTTCAAGGCCAATCTGTACGTGATTCACGCCGTCGAGCCCATGGGCCAATTCGCCCAGTCGGTACTGGAAAGCTACCTGGACGAGCCTACGCTCAGTGCACTGCACCAGCAGGGGCTCAGTACCGTCATGGCCACCATCGAGAACCGCGTGTTCGACACCTTTCGTCAGGAGCTGGGCGACGGTAACCCGGACCTGTCGCTGATCAGTGCGGTGCGGGTGCGCCAGGGCGACCCCGGTACGGTGATTCTCGATCAGGCGCAGAGCCTGGCCGTCGACCTGCTGATCCTCGGCAGCCATAGCCACCGGGGCGACATGGATATCCCGCTCGGGCGCACGGCCGCCCGGGTGTTGCAGATGTCGCCGGTACCGGTGTACATGGTGCCCTTGTCCCAGCAGCCGGGGCGGCGCAAGACCTGAGGCGTTGCGAGTACGACACAATTAATTAAAAAGTTCTAGATTTCCGTAAGGCACCTTTAATATAGTTATATCACCGCTCGACACCAACCGCGCGGTCTACCTGCCTTGAGGGAACCCTATGAAGCTTCAACAACTGCGCTACATCTGGGAAGTGGCGCACCACGACCTCAACGTGTCGGCGACCGCGCAGAGCCTGTACACCTCGCAGCCCGGCATCAGCAAGCAGATCCGCCTGCTCGAGGACGAGCTGGGGGTCGAGGTCTTCGCCCGCAGCGGCAAGCACCTGACCCGCGTCACCCCGGCGGGCGAGCGCATCATCAACACCGCCGGCGAGATCCTGCGCAAGGTCGAGAGCATCAAGCAGATCGCCCAGGAGTTCTCCAACGAGAAGAAGGGCACGCTGTCCATCGCCACCACCCACACCCAGGCCCGTTACGCGCTGCCGCCGGTGATCAGCAATTTCATCAAGCAGTACCCGGACGTGGCCTTGCACATGCACCAGGGCTCGCCGATGCAGATCGCCGAGATGGCTGCCGACGGCACCGTGGACTTCGCTATCGCCACCGAGGCGCTGGAGCTGTTCGGCGACCTGATCATGATGCCGTGCTACCGCTGGAACCGCTGCGTGGTGGTGCCGCAGGGCCATCCGCTGACCAAACTGCCCAAGCTGACCCTGGAAACCCTGGCCGAATACCCGATCGTCACCTACGTGTTCGGTTTCACCGGCCGCTCCAAGCTCGACGAGGCCTTCAGCCGTCGCGGCCTGGAGCCCAAGGTGGTGTTCACCGCCGCCGACGCCGACGTGATCAAGACCTATGTCCGCCTGGGTCTGGGCGTGGGCATCGTGGCCCGCATGGCGGTGGATACCAAGCTGGACAGCGACCTGGTGGTGATCGACGCCGATCATCTGTTCGAAGCCAGCATCACCAAGATCGGCTTTCGTCGCGGTACCTTCCTGCGCGGCTTCATGTGCGACTTCATCGAGAAGTTCGCCCCGCACCTGACGCGCGAAGTGATGGCCAAGGCCATTCAGTGCCACAACAAGCAAGAGCTCGAAGAGCTGTTCGATGGTGTGGAACTGCCGGTGCATTGATCGGCCGCGCCAAAAAAAAACGGGGGCTGGCTAGCCCCCGTTTTTTTACGTTTCACGCCTTGCTGATGATATTTCCTGCGTGCAGCCCGCATTCCTTCTGCGTGGCTTCTTCCCACCACCAGCGGCCTTCGCGCTCGTGCTGGTTCGGCAGCACCGGGCGGGTACAAGGCTCGCAGCCGATGCTGATGAAGCCGCGCTCGTGCAGCGGGTTGAACGGCAGTTCGAGCATGCGGATGTAGGCCCAGACTTCACTGCTGGTCATCTGCGCCAGTGGGTTGAACTTGTACAGCGGGCGCTCGGCGGTGGAGAACGCGCTGTCGATTTCCAGCGCGGCCACTTCGCTGCGGGTGCTTGGGCTCTGGTCGCGGCGCTGGCCGGTGGCCCAGGCGCTGACGCCCGACAGTTTGCGGCGCAGCGGGGCGATCTTGCGCACGCCGCAGCATTCACCGTGGCCGTCGCGGTAGAAGCTGAACAGGCCTTTTTCCCGCGTCAGTGCTTCGAGCGGCTCACGTTCCGGGGAAAGGATCTCGATCGGCAGCTGATACTGCTCGCGCACCTGCTCGATGAAGCGATAGGTTTCCGGGTGCAGGCGACCGGTGTCGAGGCTGAACACCTTGACCTGTTTGTTGAGCTTCCAGGCCATGTCCACCAGCACCACGTCCTCGGCGCCGCTGAAAGAGATCCACAGGTCGTCGCCGAAATGCTCGAAAGCCAGCTTCAGGATGTCCTGCGGGGATTTGTTGGCGTAGGTCGCGGCGAGGGCGGCGACGTCTAGGGTTTGGCTCATCAGGCGGCTTCCTGGTTTCTCTCGAATGGCGCTTGGCGCTCTAGACCGCCGATATTAGCAAATTCCCCCTGGGTTGCGTGGCCGCCGGCTCACTGCAGCGCAGCCAGGGTCTGCAACAGTACCCGCACCTTGAACACCGACTCGGCATATTCGGCCTGCCAGTCGGAATCGGCAACGATGCCGCCGCCGCCCCAGCAGCTGACCTGGCCGTCCTTGATCAGCAGGCTGCGGATGGCGATCGAGCTGTCCATGCGCCCGCACACATCCAGGTACATCAATGAGCCGCAGTACAGCGCCCGGCGCCCCGGCTCGATCTCGTCGATGATCTGCATGGCGCGGATCTTTGGCGCGCCGGTGATCGAGCCACCGGGAAAGCTGCCGCCGAGCAGGTCGAGGCAGTCCTTGCCCGGCGCCAGCTCCCCGGTAATGCTGCTGACCATGTGGTGCACATTGGGGTAGCTCTCCAGGGTGAACAGCTGCGGCACCCGCACCGAGCCGACCCGGCAGCTGCGGCCCAGATCGTTGCGCAGCAGGTCGACGATCATCAGGTTCTCGGCGCGATCCTTGGGGCTGGCCAGCAGTTGCGCGGCGTTGGCAGCGTCCTCGGCGGGCGTGGCGCCGCGCTCGCGGGTGCCTTTGATCGGCCGCGTCTCCACCTGGCCCTCGTTGACCTGGACGAAACGCTCCGGCGACAGGCTCAGCAGGGCGCTGCCATCCGGCCATTGCTGGTAGCCGGAAAACGGCGTAGAGCAGGCCTGGCGCAGGGCCTGGTAGGCGGTCCAGGGGTCGCCGCTGCAGGGCGCGCGAAAGCGCTGGGTGAGGTTGACCTGATAGCAATCGCCGGCGGCGATGTATTGCTGCACCCGCTCGAAGGCGGCGCGGTACTGCTCGGGCGACCAATCGCCGGCCATCGGCCGCAGCAGTCGAAAGGGACCGCAGGCCAACTGCTGCGGTGCGCTGAACCAGGTTACCAGCCGCTCGCGCTCGCGGGGCGCGAGGCTTGGGTGAAACACCAGCTGGCTGGTGCGCAACTGATGGTCGCTGATCAACGCCCAGGCATACACCCCCAGCCGCGCGTCGGGCCAGTCGAGGTCATCGACGGCGTTGCCGGCATTGCCGGGCAGCGCCTCGAGGCGGCGACCGAAGTCATAGCTCAGGTAGCCGATCAGGCCGCCGGCAAAGGGCAGCTCGCAGCCCTCGGGCAATTGCGCGGGACCCAGTTGCGCCAGGCTGTCGCGCAAACGCTGGAAGAACCCTTCGCCGCTTTCCTGCGCGCGTGCTTCGAGTTGGGCCAGCGGCCAGGCGCTGAGCAGGTCGAAGCGCCCGCGGTCGGCCAACGGGCGGGCGCTGTCGAGCAGCACCGCGCCAGGTTGCTGGCGGATGGCTGCGAAGTAGTGGCCAGGGTCGGCCTGGTAGGGCAGTGGATACAGGGTGCAGACGGCAGTGGTGTTCATGGGCTGGCAGTGTGACCGAAATCGGAATGAAAACAACGTTGCACGAAGGCTACCCGTTCGGCGGCCGTTTCGCTGCGCGCGGCGGCGGCGCATTCGGCGACGCGGGCCTCGATCAGCTGGGCGCGGTGGTTGAGGCCGCAGTGGTTGGCCAATTGGATGTTCAGGCCGGGGCGGGCGTTGAGCTCCAGAATCAGCGGGCCCTGCTGCTCGTCCAGCACCAGGTCGACCCCAATGTAGCCCAGCCCGCACAGCTCGTGGCAACCGGCGGCCAGGTGCATGAAGCGGTCCCAGTCGGGCAGCTGCACGCCGCTGACCGGTTGGTCGGTGTCGGGGTGGTGGCTGATTCTGCTGTTCAGCCAGCTGCCGTGCAAGGTCAGGCCGCTGGCCAGGTCCACGCCCACGCCGATGGCGCCCTGGTGCAGGTTGGCCTTGCCGTCCGATTGCCGGGTCGGCAGGCGCAGCATGGCCATCAACGGGTAACCCAGCAGCACGATGATGCGGATGTCCGGCACGCCTTCGTGGCTGATGCGCTGGAACACCGGGTCGGGCTTGACCCGGTATTCGATCAGCGCGCGATCGCGATGCCCGCCCAGCGAGTACATGCCGGTCAGGATGTTCGACAGTTGATACTCGAGATCCTGGCGGGTCAGGATGCGCCCGGCGGCGCTGCGGTAGCGGCCGCCTTCGAAGCGGTCGGCGATGACCAGAATGCCGTCGCCACCGGCGCCCTGGGCAGGCTTGATGACGAAGTCGCGGTGCGCCTCGGTGATCTGCGCCAGCTGGCCGATGGCTTTTTCGCTGGCGATCACGCCGTACAGCTGCGGTACCTGGATGCCTGCGGCGATGGCGCGCTGTTTGGTGATGATCTTGTCGTCCACTACAGGGTAGAGGTGGCGCGGGTTGTACTTGAGCACGTAATCGGCGTTGCGCCGGTTGATGCCCATGATCCCCTTGGCCTGCAACGCCTGCCAGGTCCTGACCAGGCCAAGCATCAGAAACCCTCCTTGAGCGCGGCCTTGAAGCGCAGCAGTTCGCTCAGGCGATAGCCGCGATAACGCCCCATCGCCAACATGAAGCCGACCAATACCAGCAACACCGCCGGGAAGGTGAATACGAAATACATCAATGGCGGCACGCTCATCAGCAGGTGCGCCAGGGCCGCCGCCAGCAAGGTGCCCAGCGCCACCTGCAGCGCATGGCGAGCGCCGCGCTCCTCCCAGGTGATGGACAGGCGCTCGATGGTCATGGTCAGGATCACCATGGGGAACAAGGCCACCGACAAGCCCTGCTCCAGGCCCAGCTTGTGCCCGAGCAGGCTCAAGACCGCGATCAGCACCACGACGAACGTCAGCACCACCGACAGGCGCGGCAGCATCTGCAGCTTGAGGTGCTCCAGATAGGAACGCAGCCCCAGGCCCAGCGCGGTGATCACACCGAACAGCAGTACGCCGAAGCCCAGGTGCATCTCGCGGAACGCCAGGGCGATCAGCACCGGAGTGAAGGTCCCCAGGGTCTGCAGGCCCACAAGGTTGCGCAGGACCAGAATGACCAGCACCCCCACCGGAATCATCAGCAGGATAGTGAAGGTCTGCTGGGTCTGCAGCGGCAGGTTGTACAGCGAATAGGCCAGCAGGTCGCCGTCGCTGTTGGCGTCGGTGAGCCGGGCCAGGCGCAGGGCATTCATTTCGCTGTTGCTCATGCTGAAGGTGACCAACGGTTTACGGCCACCCTCGACGCTGATCAGATTGTCGTCGCCGATCCACCAGAGCAGGCGGTCGGCGGGCAGGCCCTGGGCGCCGGTCTCGGGGTCGAAGTACAGCCAGTCGCGTCCATTGTAGGTACGCAGCCAGAGTTCCGGGGTTTGTGCGTGGTCGGCCGCCAAACGCAGGGTGTGGACCTTTTCCAGGGGTACATGGGCGACGGACAGCAGCAGGTCGATCACCCGCGCCCGGTTCGCCACCGAGGCGTCGCCGGCCAGCAGCAGTTTGACGTTGTCGTCATTGGCATTGTTGACCCGCTTGATGGTCTCGCCGACGAAGGTTGCGACGTCCGCCGAGTGCTGGCGAATCGGCCCGACCAGGGCCATGGCCGCGACCTTTTCCGCGCCATCGAGCGGCAGGCTGTCGCGAAACACCGGGCCCTTGGGCTCGGCCGCGTTGTCGCTGTAGCGCCGGGTCAGCACCAGCCGGTAGTAGAGCGTCTGCTCGCCGCTGACCCGGCGCGCCGACCAGGTGACCATGCGGTTGGCGTCGACCCGGTTGACGCTGACACCGTAGCCGTTGGCGATGAAGCTTTCGTTGAGGCTCACGTAGCCACGGGGCACCGGTGGCACGAACATCTGCACCTTGACCCCCTCGCGCGGGTTGGCGACAAAGGTCACCTTGGCGTCGATGTTCCACAGGTCGTCGGTGTCGTCCTCGCGCAGCGGGATACCGAGCAGCAGCGCCTGATAGGCGATGATCGCCAGGCCAAGGGCGACCAGGGTAATGATCAGCACCCTCAGATGGGTGGTCAGGTCGCGCATTCCTGTCACCCGGCCGGCAGGGCGTCGGCGGCACAGGCGGGGGCGCCCGCCGTGTCGGCCAGGCTGGGGTCGACGATCGCGGCAAAATCTTTCAGGGCCTGCGCCCCGAGCAGCAGGGGGTACTGGAAGGCGCTGCGGTCGGTGAGGTTGACCGGCACCATGCGCAGGGTCCGACCCAGGCATAAGCGCAGTTCCACCACCGGCCGTGAGGTGCGGGTCTGGCTGCTGTCGGTGTCGCAGGCACAGTCGCCGGCCCGGCGCTTGATCTGGCTGGTGCGCAGCAGCGGGCGCTCGATCGGCGGGTTGCCCTCTGGGCTGCCGGCCACCACGAAGCGCACCCAGGACTGGCCGTCGCGCTTGAAGCGCTGGATGTCGCGGGCACTGAGCGAAGCGGTCTCGGCCCCGGTGTCGAGCTTGGCCGCCAGTTGCACGCCGAGCTCGGGCAACTGCACCCGCTCGGTGAGGCCGTAGACCGTGCGGTCGGCGGCAAGGCCGAGGACGGGCAGGGTGCTGAAAACCAGCGCGGATAGGTAGGCGGTAAGTTTCATGATGTCCTGGCCAGGCGCGAACGAGGGCTGCTCGCCCTTGCGGTCGAAGCGGCGCGCAGTTTAAGCGTGCCGGTGGGCCGGCGCCAGCAGACTCTGGGCCACACGATGAGCGACGAAAAACCATCGATTGTCGACAGTTTATGGCGTGTCATTGACGATTACCTTGGAATTGACTATTTTCAGGGTTCAAGTTTGGCAAGGTGTCGACAATATGGCTGATATGGCTGAATCCATTGCGCCGGCTTTGGAAGATTCTGAAACATTATCGGAGAACGTCTTCCGTCGTATCCAGGCCGCCATCGTCAAAGGTGAGATTGCCCCCGGCAGCAAGATCTCCGAGCCGGAGCTGGCCCGGGTCTATGGCATCAGTCGCGGGCCGTTGCGCGAGGCCATCCATCGCCTGGAGGGCCAGCGCCTGCTGGTGCGCGTGCCCCATGTCGGCGCGCGGGTGGTGTCGCTGAGCCAGGCCGAGCTGATCGAACTATACGAAATACGCGAATCCCTCGAAGGCATGGCGTGCCGGTTGGCCGCCGAGCGCATGAGCCAGGCGCAGATCGACGAACTGCGCCAGGTGCTCGATACCCATGAGCGCGATGCCGCCTTTCAGGCCGGGCTGGGCTATTACCAGCAGGAGGGTGATTTCGATTTTCACTACCGCATCATTCAAGGTAGCGGCAACGGCACCCTGACCCAAATGCTCTGCGGCGAGCTGTACCAACTGGTGCGCATGTACCGCATCCAGTTTTCCACCACCCCCAATCGCCCGCGCCAGGCCTTTGCCGAGCACCACCGCATTCTCGACGCGATCGCCGACCGCGACGGTGAACTGGCCGAGCTGCTGATGCGCCGGCACATTGGCGCCTCCCGGCGCAACATCGAGCGCAGCATCGAGCGCAATCAGCAGGGCGGCGTCACCCCTGCCAACCAGCAACCACGAGGTGAGTCATGAATTCGAACAACAGCGCGGGCCAGCGCTTTCGCGATGCGGTCGCCAGCGAGCAACCCTTGCAGGTGGTGGGGACGATCAACGCCAACCATGCCCTGCTGGCCAAGCGCGCCGGCTTCAAGGCGATCTACCTGTCCGGTGGCGGGGTGGCGGCGGGCTCCCTCGGCATACCGGACCTGGGCATCACCGGGCTCGATGACGTGCTCACCGACGTGCGGCGGATCACCGACGTCTGCGACCTGCCCTTGCTGGTGGATGTGGACACCGGTTTCGGTTCCTCGGCGTTCAATGTGGCGCGCACCGTGCGTTCGATGATCAAGTTCGGCGCGGCGGCCATCCATATCGAGGACCAGGTGGGCGCCAAGCGCTGCGGCCATCGGCCCAACAAGGAAATCGTCACCCAGCAGGAAATGGTCGACCGCATCAAGGCGGCAGTGGATGCCCGCACCGACGACGGCTTCGTGATCATGGCGCGCACCGACGCGTTGGCGGTGGAAGGCCTGGAGTCAGCCCTGGACCGCGCGGCGGCGTGCATCGAGGCCGGCGCCGACATGGTCTTTCCCGAGGCGATCACTGAGCTTGAGATGTACCGATTGTTCGCCCAGCGGGTCAAGGCGCCGATCCTCGCCAACATCACCGAATTCGGCGCCACGCCGCTGTTTACCGTCGAACAGCTGCGCAGTGCCGAGGTGGGCTTGGTGCTGTACCCGCTGTCGGCGTTCCGAGCGATGAACAAGGCGGCTGAAAACGTCTACGGCGCGATCCGCCGCGATGGCACGCAGCAGAATGTCATCGACACCATGCAGACTCGCATGGAGCTGTACGACGCCATCGACTACCACGCGTTCGAGCAGAAGCTCGATGCGTTGTTCGCGCACAAGCGCGGGTGATGTGGCCGTGCCAGCGGGCTGGGCCCGCTGGCACAAGTGCACCCCGAGGCAAAACCGATAATAAATTCAAATGGAGAAAAACCATGGCCGAAGCAAAAGTATTGAGCGGCGCCGGACTGCGGGGCCAGGTGGCCGGGCAGACGGCCTTGTCCACAGTGGGCCAGGCCGGTGCCGGCCTGACCTACCGCGGCTACGATGTACGTGAACTGGCAGCTCACGCGCGCTTCGAGGAGGTGGCCTACCTGCTGCTTTATGGCAATCTGCCCGACCAGCGCGAATTGGACGGCTACCTGGCCAGGCTGGGCCAGCTGCGCGATCTGCCGCCAGCGCTCAAGGAAGTGCTCGAGCGCATCCCCGCCGACGCCCACCCGATGGACGTGATGCGCACCGGCACTTCCTTTCTCGGCAACCTGGAGCCCGAGACCGACTTCTCGCAGCAGAACGACGTCACCGACCGCCTGCTGGCGGCCTTTCCGGCGATCATGTGCTACTGGTACCGCTTTGCCCACGACGGCGTGCGCATCGACTGCAACAGCAGCGAAGCCTCCATCGGCGGCCATTTCCTGCACCTGTTGCACGGCAAGGCGCCCAGCGAACTGCACCGCAAGGTCATGGACGTGTCGCTGATCCTCTACGCCGAGCACGAATTCAATGCTTCGACCTTCACCGCACGGGTCTGCGCCTCGACTCTGTCGGACCTGTATTCCTGCATCACCGCCGCCATCGGCTCGCTGCGCGGCCCGCTGCACGGCGGCGCCAACGAGGCGGCGATGGCGATGATCGAGAAGTTCGCCTCGGCCGAGCAAGCCACCGAGGGCACCCTGGCCATGCTCGCGCGCAAGGACAAGATCATGGGCTTCGGCCACGCCATCTATAAGGACAGCGACCCGCGCAACGAGGTGATCAAGGGCTGGTCGAAAAAGCTGGCCGACGAAGTCGGTGACACTGTGCTGTACCCGGTTTCCGAAGCCATCGACAAGACCATGTGGGAGCAGAAGAAGCTGTTCCCCAACGCCGACTTCTATCACGCTTCGGCCTACCACTTCATGGGCATCCCGACGCCGTTGTTCACGCCCATCTTCGTCTGCTCGCGCGTGGCCGGCTGGGCTGCCCACGTGTTCGAGCAGCGCGCCAACAACCGCATCATCCGCCCCAGCGCCGAGTACATCGGCGTCGAGCAGCGCAAGTTCGTGCCAATCGAACAACGCTGAGCCCCGGGCCTGCGGCCAGCCGCAGGCCCCGGGGTTACCTGAGCCGACCGTGACGAGCAGCCACCATGAACACCGAGAACCGCAAGAATCTGCCTGGAACCCCGCTGGACTATTATGACGCTCGCGCTGCGGTCGACCGCCTGCAGCCCGGCGCCTATGCCCGGCTGCCCTACACCTCGCGGGTGCTGGCCGAGAACCTGGTGCGCCGCTGCGACCCGGCCAGCCTCGACGCCTCGCTGCTGCAACTGGTCGAGCGCCGCCGCGACCTCGACTTTCCCTGGTACCCGGCGCGCGTGGTGTGCCATGACATCCTTGGCCAGACCGCGCTGGTGGACCTGGCCGGCCTGCGCGACGCCATCGCCCTGCAAGGCGGCGACCCGGCGCAGGTCAACCCGGTGGTGCCGACCCAACTGATCGTCGACCATTCGCTGGCCGTCGAGAGTGCCGGTTTCGACCCGCACGCCTTCAAGAAGAACCGCGCTATCGAGGATCGCCGCAACGAAGACCGTTTCCACTTCATCGACTGGACCAGGAAGGCCTTCAAGAACGTCGATGTGATCCCGCCCGGCAACGGCATCATGCACCAGATCAACCTGGAGAAAATGTCCCCGGTGATCCAGGTGCGTGACGGCGTGGCCTTCCCCGATACCTGCGTCGGCACCGACAGCCACACCCCGCATATCGACGCCCTGGGCGTGATCGCCATCGGCGTCGGCGGCCTGGAAGCGGAGAGCGTCATGCTTGGCCGCGCTTCCTGGATGCGCCTGCCGGACATCATCGGCGTGCACCTGAGTGGCCGCCTGCAAGCGGGTATCACCGCCACCGACATGGTCCTGGCCCTGACCCAGTTCCTGCGCCAGCAGAAAGTGGTCGGCGCCTACCTCGAATTCTTCGGCGAGGGCGCGGCCGGGCTGACCCTCGGTGATCGTGCGACGATCTCCAACATGGCCCCGGAATACGGCGCCACCGCAGCGATGTTCTTCATCGACCAGCAGACCATCGACTACCTCAAGCTGACCGGCCGCGAAGACCAGCAGGTGCAGCTGGTGGAGAACTACGCGCGGCTGACCGGCCTCTGGGCCGACAGCCTCGCCGAAGTGCAGTACGAACGCGAGCTGCACTTCGACCTGTCCCAGGTGGTGCGCAACATGGCCGGGCCGAGCAACCCGCACGCGCGGCTGGCCACCTCGGAGCTCGCCGCCAAGGGCATCGCCGGGCACTGGGACTCGGTGCCGGGGCAGATGCCCGACGGCGCGGTGATCATCGCCGCCATCACCAGTTGCACCAACACCAGCAACCCGCGCAACGTCATCGCCGCCGGACTGCTGGCGCGCAATGCCAATCGCCTTGGCCTGACCCGCAAGCCATGGGTCAAGTCCTCCCTGGCCCCAGGGTCGAAGACGGTGGCCCTGTACCTCGACGAAGCTGGCTTGACCGACGAGCTGGAGCAGCTCGGTTTTGGCGTGGTGGCCTTTGCCTGCACCACCTGCAACGGCATGTCCGGCGCCCTGGACCCGGCCATCCAGCAGGAGATCATCGACCGCGACCTGTATGCCACTGCGGTGCTCTCGGGCAACCGCAACTTCGACGGGCGCATCCACCCATATGCCAAGCAGGCGTTTCTCGCCTCGCCGCCGCTGGTGGTGGCGTACGCCATCGCCGGCACCATCCGCTTCGACATCGAGAAGGACGTGCTTGGCCTGGACGCCCAGGGCAACGAGATCCGCCTCAAGGACATCTGGCCCAGCGACGAAGAGGTCGACGCCGTGGTCAAGTCCTCGGTCAAGCCCGAACAGTTCCGCCAGGTCTACATTCCCATGTTCGCCGTGCACGAAGACACCGGCCCCAAGGTGGCGCCGCTGTACGAGTGGCGGCCGCAGAGTACCTACATTCGCCGACCGCCCTACTGGGAAGGCGCGCTGGCGGGAGCGCGGCCACTCCAGGGCATGCGCCCGCTGGCGGTGCTGCCGGACAACATCACCACCGACCACCTGTCGCCGTCCAACGCCATCATGCTCGACAGCGCGGCGGGCGAGTACCTGGCGAAAATGGGCCTGCCCGAAGAGGACTTCAACTCCTACGCCACCCATCGCGGTGACCACCTGACCGCGCAGCGCGCCACCTTCGCCAACCCCAAGCTGTTCAACGAGATGGTCCAGCAGGACGGCAAGGTCAAGCAAGGCTCGCTGGCCCGGGTCGAGCCTGAGGGCCAGGTGATGCGCATGTGGGAGGCCATTGAAACCTACATGCAGCGCAAGCAGCCCTTGATCATCATCGCCGGCGCCGACTACGGCCAGGGCTCCTCGCGCGACTGGGCGGCCAAGGGCGTGCGCCTGGCCGGGGTCGAGGCGATCGTCGCCGAGGGTTTCGAGCGCATCCATCGCACCAACCTGGTGGGCATGGGCGTATTGCCCCTGGAGTTCCTGCCGGGCACCAACCGCAAGACCCTGGGCATCGACGGCACGGAAACCTTCGATGTGATCGGCGAGCGCATCCCGCGCAGTACCCTGACCCTGGTGATCCACCGCCGCGATGGCGAGCGGCTCGAGGTGCCAGTCACCTGCCGCCTGGACACCGGCGAGGAGTTGTCGATCTACGAGGCGGGCGGCGTGTTGCAGCGTTTTGCCCAGGACTTCCTGGAATCGGCGACCGCCTGAGGAGCATGCCCCATGAGCAAAGCAGCACAAATCAGGATCCCCGCCACCTACATGCGCGGCGGCACCAGTAAAGGCGTGTTCTTCAAACTGCAGGACCTGCCGCCGGCGGCCCAGGTGCCCGGCGCCGCTCGTGATGCGCTATTGCTGCGGGTGATCGGCAGCCCCGACCCCTACGAAAAGCAGATCGACGGCATGGGCGGGGCGACCTCCAGCACCAGCAAGACGGTGATCCTGAGCAAGAGCACGCGGGCCGACCACGACGTCGACTACCTGTTTGGCCAGGTGTCGATCGACAAGCCTTTCGTCGACTGGAGCGGCAACTGCGGCAACCTCTCCGCCGCGGTCGGGCCGTTCGCCATCAGCAGCGGCCTGATCGACCCGCAGCGCATTCCCCGGGACGGCATGGCCACCGTGCGGGTGTGGCAGGCCAATATCGGCAAGACCATCATCGCCCATGTGCCGATCACCGACGGTGTGGTGCAGGAGACCGGCGACTTCGAGCTCGACGGCGTGACCTTCGCGGCCGCTGAAGTGCAGCTGGAGTTTCTCGACCCGGCCGCCGAGGAGGAGGGTGGCGGCGGGGCGATGTTTCCCACCGGCAACCTGGTGGACGAGCTTGAAGTGCCTGGGGTCGGCAGCTTCGCCGCGACGCTGATCAATGCCGGCATCCCGACCATTTTCATCAACGCCCGGGACCTGGGCTACAGCGGCACCGAACTGCAGGGCGAGATCAACGGCGACCCCGAAGCGCTGCGCCGCTTCGAGAGCATCCGCGCCTACGGCGCCCTGCGCATGGGCCTGATCACCGAGCTGGGGCAGGCCGCCACTCGCCAGCACACGCCCAAAGTGGCCATTGTCGCGCCGCCGGCGGCCTATCGCTCGTCCAGCGGCAAGCCGGTGGCCGCCGAGGACATCGATGTGCTGGTACGGGCGATGTCCATGGGCAAGCTGCACCACGCCATGATGGGCACCGCCGCCGTGGCCATCGGCACGGCGGCAGCCATCCCCGGCACGCTGGTCAACCTCGCCGCCGGCGGTGGCGAACGCGGTTCGGTGCGCTTCGGGCATCCGTCCGGAACGCTGCGAGTGGGCGCCCAGGCGAATAAGCAGGCGGGTGAATGGCAGGTGGTCAAGGCCATCATGAGCCGCAGTGCGCGAGTGTTGATGGAGGGCTGGGTGCGCGTGCCGGGCTGAGACGGCCGGCTACTTGAAGCGCCGCTCCACGCCTTTCTCGACGAGGATTTTCGCCGAGATCTCTTCCACGGAAAAATGCGTGGAGTTGATGTGCGGGATGTTTTCCCGGCGAAACAGGCCCTCCACCTCGCGCACCTCGAACTCGCACTGGGCGTAGCTCGAATAGCGGCTGTTGGGCTTGCGCTCGTGGCGGATGGCAGTCAGGCGATCGGGGTCGATGGTCAGGCCGAACAGCTTCTGCTGGTGCGCACGCAGGGCCGGCGGCAATTGCAGGCGTTCCATGTCGTCTTCGGTCAGCGGGTAGTTGGCGGCGCGGATGCCGAATTGCATGGCCATGTACAGGCAGGTCGGGGTCTTGCCGCAGCGTGACACGCCGACCAGGATCAGGTCAGCCTTGTCGTAGTAATGGGTGCGTGCGCCGTCATCGTTGTCGAGGGCGAAGTTGACCGCTTCGATGCGCTCCATGTAGTTGGAGTTGTGCGCGATCGAATGGGACTTGCCCACCGAGTAGGACGAGTGGGCGTTGAGCTCCAGCTCCAGCGGCGATAGAAAGGTGGAAAAGATGTCGATCATGAAGCCGTTGGAGGTGGCGAGGATCTCGCGGATGTCCTGATTGACGATGGTATCGAAAATGATCGGCCGCACGCCGTCGCGCTCCGCCGCCAGGTTGATCTGCTGGACCATGGTGCGCGCCTTGTCGATGCTGTCGATGTAGGGGCGCGTGAACTTGTTGAAGGTAATGTTTTCGAACTGCGCTAGCAGGCTTTGGCCCAGGGTTTCGGCAGTGATGCCGGTGCCGTCGGAGATGAAGAACGCGGATCGTTTCATTTGCTTTCCGGGCCTTGAGCGAGGGGGCGAGGGTTGGGCTATGATGGCCCCGATACACGGGGACGGGATGCCCGATCATTCTCGCCCAATTTGCGACCTGCGGCCATAAACGCCGATTCGGCACCAGATGTTCTCGAGCTATTCCAATAACAGTCAGTGGAGAGATCACCTTGGTAGAGTACGTAGTTTCCCTCGACAAGCTCGGCGTCCACGATGTGGAGCACGTGGGGGGCAAGAACGCATCCCTGGGCGAGATGATCAGCAACCTGGCGGGCGCCGGCGTATCGGTGCCGGGTGGTTTCGCCACCACGGCACAGGCCTACCGTGATTTTCTCGAACAGAGTGGTCTCAACGACCAGATCCACGCCGCACTCGATGCGCTGGATGTCGATGACGTCAATGCCCTGGCCAGAACCGGCGCGCAGATCCGTCAATGGATCATGGACGCCGAATTTCCCGAACAGCTGAACAACGAGATCCGCACGCACTTTGCCGAATTGTCCCGGGGCAACCCGGACATCGCCGTGGCGGTGCGCTCTTCGGCCACCGCCGAAGACCTGCCCGACGCCTCGTTCGCCGGCCAGCAGGAAACCTTCCTGAACATCCGTGGGGTCGACAACGTCATCCGTGCGGCCAAGGAAGTCTTTGCCTCGCTGTTCAACGACCGCGCCATTTCCTACCGCGTGCACCAGGGCTTCGACCACAAGCTGGTGGCGCTGTCGGCCGGCGTGCAGCGCATGGTGCGTTCCGAAACCGGCACCGCCGGGGTGATGTTCACCCTCGACACCGAGTCGGGTTTCCGTGACGTGGTGTTCATCACCGGCGCCTACGGCCTGGGTGAAACCGTGGTGCAGGGCGCGGTCAATCCTGACGAGTTCTACGTCCACAAGGGCACCCTGCAAGCCGGTCGCCCGGCCATCCTGCGGCGCAACCTGGGCAGCAAGGCGATCAAGATGATCTACGGCGACGAGGCCAAGGCCGGTCGCTCGGTGAAAACCGTCGACGTCGACGCCGCCGAACGCGCGCGATTCTGCCTGACCGACGCCGAGGTCAGCGAGTTGGCCAAGCAGGCCTTGATCATCGAGAAACACTACCAGGCGCCAATGGACATCGAGTGGGCCAAGGACGGTGACGACGGCAAACTGTACATCGTCCAGGCGCGCCCGGAGACGGTGAAGAGCCGCAGCAATGCCAACGTCATGGAGCGCTACCTGCTCAAGGAAAAAGGCAAGGTGCTGGTCGAAGGCCGTGCCATCGGCCAGCGCATCGGCGCCGGCAAGGTGCGCATCATTCACGACGTGTCCGAGATGGACAAGGTGCAACCCGGCGACGTGCTGGTTTCCGACATGACCGACCCGGACTGGGAGCCGGTGATGAAGCGCGCCAGTGCCATCGTCACCAACCGCGGCGGGCGCACCTGCCACGCGGCGATCATCGCCCGCGAGCTGGGCATTCCGGCGGTGGTCGGTTGCGGCAACGCCACCCAGCTGCTGGTCGACGGGCAGGGCGTCACCGTGTCCTGCGCCGAGGGCGATACCGGCTACATCTTCGAGGGTGAGCTGGGCTTCGACATCAAGCAGAACTCGGTCGACGCCATGCCCGACCTGCCGTTCAAGATCATGATGAACGTCGGCAACCCCGACCGCGCCTTCGACTTCGCCCAGCTGCCCAACGCCGGCGTCGGCCTGGCGCGGCTGGAGTTCATCATCAACCGCATGATCGGCGTGCACCCCAAGGCGCTGCTCAACTACGCCAACCTGCCTGCCGAGATCAAGGACAGCGTCGACAAGCGCATCGCTGGCTACGATGACCCGGTAGGCTTCTACGTCGACAAGCTGGTGGAAGGCATCAGCACCCTGGCGGCGGCCTTCACCCCGAAAAAGGTCATCGTGCGCCTGTCGGACTTCAAGTCCAACGAATACGCCAACCTGATCGGCGGCAAGCTCTACGAGCCGGAAGAAGAGAACCCGATGCTGGGCTTCCGTGGCGCCTCGCGCTACATCAGCGAATCGTTCCGCGACTGCTTCGAGCTTGAATGCCGGGCGCTCAAGCGCGTGCGCAACGAGATGGGCCTGACCAACGTCGAGATCATGGTGCCGTTCGTGCGCACCCTGGGCGAGGCGTCGCAAGTGGTCGACCTGCTCGCAGCCAACGGCCTGGCCCGTGGCGAGAACGGTCTGCGGGTGATCATGATGTGCGAGCTGCCGTCCAACGCGATTCTCGCCGAGGAGTTCCTCGAATTCTTCGACGGCTTCTCGATCGGCTCCAACGACCTGACTCAACTGACCCTCGGCCTGGACCGCGACTCGGGGATCATCGCCCACTTGTTCGACGAGCGAAACCCGGCGGTGAAAAAGCTGCTGGCCAATGCCATCCAGGCCTGCAACAAGGCCGGCAAGTACATCGGCATCTGCGGCCAGGGCCCATCGGACCACCCGGACCTGGCCAAATGGCTGATGGAGCAGGGCATCGAGAGTGTGTCGCTCAACCCTGATTCGGTGCTCGAAACCTGGTTCTTCCTGGCGCAAGGCCAAGGTGCGGTATGATGTGAAAGCGTAGGCGCACGGAGCCCGTGATCGGGGTGGTACCCATCGCGGGCTCCGTGCGCCTGTGGTGGTGTTTCGCATCTCATCAACTGATCCTGGAACCTATGCAAAGCAGTAGCTCCCTGTTTCCTGTCGCGTTGCTCAGTGCCGAGCGGCGCGGCGACCTCAGCGAAGATGTCTATCGCATCAAGGCCGCCAACAGTCCCGATGCCAGTGTCGAACTGGCGGTGACCCGCCTGGGTCTGGCCGATCACTCGGCACGGGGCATCCCGGTGATTCTCCTGCACGGCAGCTTCGCCAACCGGCGCTTCTGGTTTTCGCCCAAGGGCGCGGGCCTCGGCGCCTGGCTGGCGCGGGCGGGCTTTGACGTGTGGATACCGGAGATGCGCGGCCACGGCGTGTCGCCGCGCAACATCGACTACCGCCGCAACCGCGTCGCCGACTATGCGCGCTACGACCTGCCGGTGATCGGTGCCTTCGTGCGCGAGCAGAGCGGCCACCCGGCGCACTGGATCGGCCATTCCCTGGGCGGCATCAGCCTGGCCGCCGCACTGGGCGGTGGCTATCTGCAGGCCGAGGTGGCCGCCTCGGTGGCCTTGTTCGGCAGCCATGTCAGTCGTCGCCACTGGCCGCTGCGCATTCCGCCCGTGCAATGGGGTGTGCAAACGTTGCTCAAGCGCTTCGAGCACTTGTCCGGCAGCCGTCTCAAGCGTGGCCCGGAGGACGAGCCGGTGGGCATCGCCCTGGAAGCGTTGCGCTGGCAAGGACTGTTTGGTCGCTTTGGCGAGAAGGGCAACGATTGGCTGGCCGGCCTCGGCCAGGTCGATCTACCCCTGTGGGTGGTCGCCGCTGAAGGCGATCGCCAGGCACCGGTGTGGGCCTGTCACGAATTGTATGAACAATTTGGCTCACAAACCCGCGAATCGCTGGTGCTGGGGCGAAAGCACGGCTTCACTGAAGACTTCGGTCACGTCGAGATGCTGGTCAGCAAGGCGGCGCAAACCGAAGTGTGGCCCTTGGTCGGGCGCTGGCTGAATCGCCAGCACGTGCAATCGGCGGCCGAAACACCGCTGGAACTGGCCGAAGCGTGACTTTATTGCTGTCTTCGGTCATATAAATTGGCACGGCCAGGCCATTGGTCAAATCCGCAAGCCTTTCTTCGACAGGAGCAGCCCATGCAGCATTACAGCACCCCCGATTTGTGCGATGCCTACCCTGACCAGCTTCAGGTGCTCGAGCCGATGTTCAGCAATTTCGGCGGCCGCGATTCCTTCGGCGGGCAGATCGTCACCATCAAGTGCCACGAGGACAACTCGCTGGTAAGAGAGCAGGTCGAGCTCGACGGCACCGGCAAGGTGCTGGTAGTGGACGGTGGCGGCTCCCTGCGCCGGGCACTGCTGGGCGACATGCTCGCCGAGAAGGCCGCGCGCAACCACTGGGAGGGTCTGGTGATCTACGGCTGCGTGCGCGACGTCGATGTTCTGGCGCAGACCGACGTAGGGGTGCAGGCGCTGGCCAGCCATCCATTGAAGACCGACAAGCGCGGCATCGGCGACCTTAACGTAAAAGTTACCTTTGCCGGAGTGACCTTTAATCCTGGGGAGTATGTCTATGCCGACAATAACGGCATCATTGTCTCGCCCAGCGCGCTGACCATGCCTGAGTGATATTTCGACTGACTGGCGGGGATTGAATGTTCGAGGAAGAAAACGCGCAGTGGGGGCTGGTGATTGCCCTGTTGCTGGATGGTAAAGGCGGTGCGCGTAATCTGGCCCGATCCGAGCTCGACCACCTCAAGGTGCAGCCTGGCGAGAGCCTGTGGCTGCATTGGGATCGCAGCCACCCGCAGACCCAAATCTGGCTGCGCCAGGCCAGTGGCCTCAACGAGTTCTCCTGCGACCTGCTGTTGGAAGAGAACACGAGGCCACGCTTGGTGACCTTGCCCGACGCGCAATTGCTGCTGTTCCTGCGCGGGGTCAATCTGAACCCCGGCGCCGAGCCCGAGGACATGGTCTCGGTGCGCATCTTCGCCGAGGCGCAACGGGTCATCTCGTTGCGCCTGCGCTCGCTGCGCGCCACCGACGACCTGCTGGGCATGTTCCGCGAAGGGCGCGGGCCCAGGAGCGCGTCGGAGCTGATCCTCTACCTGGCCCAGGCTCTGACCGAAAAGGTCCAGGCTCTGGTCAGCGACCTCGGCGAGATCGTCGACGGCGAAGAAGAAAAGGTCGACGCCGACGAGCACTACACCCCCGAGCATGGCAGCATCCTGCAGATTCGTCGGCGGGCGGCCGGGCTGCGGCGCTTTCTGGCGCCGCAGCGGGAAATCTACGCCCAGCTGGCGCGCAACCGCCAGCCATGGTTCTGCGACGACGACCCCGATTACTGGAACGAGCTGAACAACAGCCTGACCCGCTACCTCGAGGAACTGGAGCTGACCCGCGAACGCGTCGGCCTGGTGTTGGAGGCTGAAGACCGGCGCCTGAACGAACGCATGAACCGCACCATGTACCGCTTCGGCATCATCACCGGGATCTTCCTGCCGATGAGCTTTCTCACCGGCCTGCTGGGCATCAACGTCGGCGGCCTGCCGGGCGCCAGCAACCCCCACGGTTTCTGGATCGCCTGCGCGGTGATGGTGGCAGTGGCGCTGGCCCAGTGGTGGATGTTCCGCCGCCTGCGTTGGGTTTGACATGAAAGGTTGTTCATTGTCGACTGCGCATGTGACCTGCCCGGTATGGGCCACGTCTTTGTGTGGAATCAGGTGAGGTGAAGATGCACGACCCTTTTGAAGAATCCTTGCGAGACATGCTCAACGCGTCGTCCTCGAGCCGCGATGACGATGCGTGCCTGGGCCGAGTGCTCAAGACCGCCAATCGCCAGGTCGGTGCCGGCGTGCTGTTCGGTCTACTGGGTCGCTGGGGCCAGGCGGCGATGATCGCCGTCAACCAGGGCAGCCCCCACCTGGCCCCCGTGTCGCGCCGTGTGCGCGGGCAATCGACTCGAACCGACAAGGCTGATTGATATGCAACTTGACCTCTGGACCCAGAGCCTGGTCGCGGCAATGACCGCCCTTTGGACCAAAGTGGCCAATTTCATCCCCAACCTGTTTGGCGCGCTGGTGGTGGTCCTGTTGGGCTTCGTCGTGGCCAAGCTGCTCGATACATTGCTGTCCAAGCTGTTGGCCAAGGTTGGCCTGGATCGCCTGATGGCGGGTACCGGCCTGACCAAGCTGCTCGGCCGTGGCGGCATCCAGGTACCGATTTCCACGGTGATCGGCAAGATCGTCTACTGGTTCGTGCTGTTGATATTTCTGGTTTCGGCGGCTGAATCGCTGGGCCTGCAACGTGTCTCGGCAACGCTCGACATGTTGGCGCTGTACCTGCCCAAGGTGTTCGGTGCGGCGCTGGTGCTGCTGGTCGGCGTGCTGCTGGCGCAGTTGGCCAACGGCCTGGTGCGTGGCGCCGCCGAAGGGGTAGGGCTGGATTATTCGGCAGGCCTTGGGCGGGTCGCCCAGTGGCTGGTCATCATCATCAGTATTTCCGTGGCCATCAGTCAGTTGGAGGTCAAGACCGACCTGCTGAACCACGTGATCGTGATTGCCTTGATTACCGTCGGTCTGGCGATTGCGCTGGCCATGGGGCTGGGCAGTCGCGAAATTGCCGGGCAGATCATCGCCGGCATTTATGTCAGAGAGCTGTTCCAGGTGGGCCAGCAGGTGCGTATTGGAGAGGTCGAAGGGCAGATCGAGGAAATCGGCACGGTCAAGACGACGTTGCTGACCGACGACGGCGAGCTGGTGTCGCTGTCCAATCGGATCCTTCTCGAGCAGCGTGTCAGTAGCCGCTGAGCGGAGAAATTCTGCTAATGTACGCCGCCGCAAAAAAGCCCGGTTGTGATTCGGGCTGCAGCGGACACTGACTCGACTCCGGCCGGACCTGTTTTGAATAAAGTTTATTCGCCCCCCGTGCGTTACGACCCCCGCGAGCTGACCGATGAGGAGCTGGTGGCGCGTTCGCACGAGGAGCTGTTCCATGTGACGCGGGCGTACGAGGAGCTCATGCGCCGCTACCAGCGCACCCTGTTCAACGTTTGTGCGCGTTACCTGGGGAACGATCGGGACGCTGACGATGTCTGTCAGGAAGTGATGTTGAAGGTGCTCTATGGTCTGAAGAATTTCGAGGGTAAATCGAAATTCAAGACCTGGCTCTACAGCATCACCTATAACGAATGCATCACGCAGTACCGCAAGGAACGGCGCAAGCGCCGCCTGATGGATGCCTTGAGTCTCGATCCGCTCGAGGAGGCCTCCGAAGAAAAGGCGCCCAAGCCGGAAGAGCGAGGTGGGCTGGACCGCTGGCTTGTGTATGTCAACCCGATCGATCGGGAGATTCTGGTGCTGCGCTTCGTCGCTGAGCTGGAATTCCAGGAGATCGCCGATATCATGCACATGGGTCTGAGCGCAACCAAAATGCGGTACAAGCGTGCTCTGGACAAACTTCGTGAGAAATTTGCAGGCGTGGCCGAAACTTAGTGAGGCGCAAAGTTCTCTAACGATGGGCAAGTTCTGCTAGACTTGCAGCCGAGTTGTCCCCCTTCGACGTGGGACGGCTTAACAATCACAGATGGGGATTTAACGGATGAAACTGAAAAACACCTTAGGCATTGCCATTGGTTCTCTTGTTGCCGCGACTTCGTTCGGCGTATTGGCGCAAGGCCAAGGCGCGGTCGAGGGTGAAGCCTTCTACCAGAAGAACTACAACGACAGCGTCAAGCACGTTGAAGATGGTCGGACCGCTGGCGCTTCCATCGGCTACTTCCTGACTGACGACGTTGAGCTGATCCTGGGCTACGGCAAGACCAACTACACCCGTTCCAACGACGGTACCGGCAGCCAGAAGATCCACGGTGACACTGGCTCCCTGACCGGCATGTACCACTTCGGTACCGTTGGCGACGCTATCCGTCCTTACGTTTCCGGTGGCTTTGCTCACCAGAGCCTGAGCAACGTCGAAGCTGACGGCCACAGCGGTCGCGACAGCTCGACTTTCGCTACCATCGGCGCTGGCGCCAAGTGGTACATCACCGACAACCTGTACGCTCGTGCCGGCGTTGACGCTGACTACAAGCTGGACAACGGCAAGTGGGACTACGCTCCTACCATCGGCCTGGGTGTGAACTTCGGTGGCGGTTCGAAGAAAGTCGAAGCCGCTCCAGCTCCAGCTCCAGTAGCTGAAGCTTGCACCGACAGCGACAACGACGGTGTTTGCGACAACGTCGACAAGTGCCCTAACACTCCTGCCAACGTGACCGTTGACGCTACCGGCTGCCCAGCCGTAGCCGAAGTCGTCCGCGTTCAGCTGGACGTGAAATTCGACTTCAACAAGTCGGTTGTGAAGCCAAACAGCTACGGCGACATCAAGAACCTGGCTGACTTCATGAAGCAGTACCCATCGACCACCACCACTGTTGAAGGTCACACTGACTCCGTCGGTCCTGACGCTTACAACCAGAAACTGTCGGAAAAACGCGCTAACGCCGTTAAAGACGTCCTGGTCAAGCAGTACGGTGTTGGTTCCGACCGCATCAAGTCGGTTGGCTACGGTGAAACCCGCCCAGTTGCAGACAACAAAACTGACGCTGGCCGTGCTATCAACCGTCGCGTAGAAGCCGAAGTAGAAGCTCAGTCGAAGTAATTCGCCTGCTGCAACCTTCGCTTCAATGAGAAACCCGGCTCCGGCCGGGTTTTTCTTTGTCTGGCTTTTGGGGGTTGGCGCAGAGCCGGGTGCTGCTGTTCCCGAGCGAGCTCGGTGCTGCGGTGGAGGCGGCGGGGGATGGAGGAACGGACGAGCGAGCGCGCTTTGCGCGCCGTGCTGGCCCAGCCTTGTCCAGGGCCGTATAATCGCTCACTCTTCACCTCAACGAACGAGCCCTCGACCCCATGTATAACCTGGCCCGCCAGCTGCTGTTCAAGCTTTCCCCCGAAACGTCCCACGACTTGTCGCTGGACCTGATCGGAGCGGGCGGTCGTCTGGGTCTCAATGGCCTGTTGAGCAAGCCGCCGGCGCGCCTGCCGGTGCAGGTGCTGGGGCTGGAGTTCGCCAACCCGGTGGGTCTGGCAGCAGGTCTGGACAAGAACGGTGCGGCCATCGACGGCTTTGCCCAGTTGGGTTTCGGTTTCGTCGAGATCGGCACGGTCACGCCGCGACCGCAGCCGGGCAACCCGAAGCCGCGGATCTTCCGTCTGCCAGAAGCGACCGCCATCATCAACCGCATGGGGTTCAACAACCTCGGCGTCGACCACCTGGTGGCGCGGGTGCAGGGCGCGCGCTACAAGGGCGTGCTTGGCATCAATATCGGCAAGAATGTCGATACGCCGGTAGAGCGCGCGGTGGACGATTACCTGATCTGCCTCGACAAGGTCTACGCCCACGCCAGCTACATCACCGTCAATGTCAGCTCGCCCAACACCCCGGGCCTGCGCAGCCTGCAGTTCGGCGACTCGCTCAAGCAGCTGCTGGGCACCCTGGCCGAGCGTCGCGAGGTATTGGCTGGGCGTGAGGGCAAGCGCGTGCCACTGGCGATCAAGATCGCCCCGGACATGACCGATGAGGAAACCGCGTTGGTGGCTGCCGCTCTGCTCGAGGCTGGCATGGATGCGGTCATCGCCACCAACACCACCCTGAGCCGCGAAGGGGTGCAAGGGCTGACCCATGGCGAAGAGGCGGGGGGGCTGTCCGGCGCGCCAGTGCTGGCGCAGAGCACGCACATCGTCAAGGTGCTGGCGGGCGAGCTGGGCGGCAGGTTGCCGATCATCGCGGCGGGGGGGATTACCGAAGGGCGGCATGCGGCGGAAAAAATCGCCGCCGGCGCCAGCCTGGTGCAGATCTATTCCGGTTTCATCTACAAGGGCCCGGCGCTGATCCGCGAGGCGGTGGATGCCATCGCAGCGCTGCCTGGCCGCTAGGGACCGACTGGCAGAGAAGGGGCCTCATGGAGGCCCCTGGGCAGTTGCCCGTCGCCCGGTCAGGGCGTCATGGATGAATGATGATGATCGGCCCTAGCCGACAGCGTGAAGTTCGTTGAGTCTGTGGATGCCCGCAGTGCCGGTCATACCGTCCCAGTTGTCGCCGCGTCCCTCGCGCCAGCCATTGATCCAGGCTTGACGAACTGACGGTAGAGTAAAAGGGCAAAGCTCGCGGGATTTGCCATGGATGCCGTATTGGTATCCGCGTAGAAATGCTCGTTCCAACGGATCACGCTTGAGTCTTCTCATAGGGTATTGCCCTCGTTTGTTGACTGATGTCCCGTCGGCCTCGGCTGAGGCCAGGCAGATTCGTTCTGCCGGTGAGTGCTCGCTGCCGGCGTGGCGAGCGCGTTGTCGAGAACTCAGGTTGAGAACCCAACACAGGTTGCCCCCATGGCGGTGGCAACCTGTGTTGAGTTCTAAACAATGCAGGGGGTACTGGGAATGATCGTTTTGTCATAAGGACGTAACGATTCTCGTCTCCAGACCATAAGTAAAAAAATGTTTTCGAAGACATTCGCAGTGAAAGCGCGCTGTTGATGGGGCTGGCGTGCATGCACCCAGCAAAATGCCATGCCATGTGGGTGACAGGTAGCAAAAATATAAATGCGACGAAGGGTCATGAGATTGTGACTTTTCGGGATCGATCGGTAGTCTGCGTCATCCAATAACTTCTGCTTTGGGGCAATCTGCGAGTTGGGGTCACCTGGACTGCAGCCATTTCAAGGCGGGCAAGATGCCATTGTGGCATCACTCGGACAGGCTTTCAGAAACCTGTCTGGTCAAACGTCGAGCCGGCGATGCGTCGTGGGTTCAATCAAGCTGGTGGTAAATCATGTCGGACCGTTACGAACTCTTCCTCACCTGCCCCAAGGGCCTTGAAGGTCTGCTCAGCGAAGAAGCTGGAGCGCTGGGCCTGGAGGATATCCGCGAGCACACTTCGGCGATTCGCGGTAACGCCGACATGGAAACCGCCTACCGGCTGTGCCTGTGGTCGCGCTTGGGCAACCGCGTGTTGCTGGTGCTCAAGCGCTTCGCCATGAAGGACGCCGAAGACCTCTACGCCGGCGTGCACTCGGTCGAATGGCAGGACCACCTGCTGCCCGACGGCAGCCTGGCAGTGGAGTTCAGCGGCCACGGCTCGGGCATCGATAACACCCACTTCGGCGCGCTCAAGGTCAAGGATGCCATCGTCGACAAACTGCGCACGCCTGAAGGCGAGCGGCCCAGCGTCGACAAACTCGACCCCGACCTGCGCGTGCACCTGCGCCTGGACCGCGGCGAGGCCATTCTCTCGCTCGACCTGTCCGGCCACAGCCTGCACCAGCGCGGCTACCGCCTGCAGCAAGGCGCCGCGCCGCTCAAGGAAAACCTCGCCGCAGCCATCCTGATTCGTGCCGGATGGCCGAGAATCGCCGCCCAGGGCGGCGCGCTGGCCGACCCCATGTGCGGCGTGGGCACCTTCCTGGTGGAAGCGGCGATGATCGCCGCCGACATCGCGCCCAACCTGCGCCGCACCCGCTGGGGTTTCAGTGCCTGGCTAGGCCATGTGCCCGCCCTGTGGCGCAAGCTGCACGACGAGGCGCTGGCCCGCGCCGAGGCCGGGCTGGCCAGGCCGCCATTGTGGATTCGTGGCTATGAGGCCGATCCGCGACTGATCCAGCCGGGACGCAACAACGTCGAGCGCGCGGGCCTGAGCGACTGGATCAAGATCTACCAGGGCGAGGTCGCCACTTTCGAGCCGCGCCCGGACCAGAACCAGAAAGGTCTGGTGATCTGCAACCCGCCGTATGGCGAGCGTCTGGGCGATGAAGCCAGCTTGTTGTACCTCTACCAGAATCTCGGCGAGCGCCTGCGCCAGGCCTGTCTGAACTGGGAGGCGGCGGTGTTCACCGGTGCCCCGGACCTCGGCAAGCGCATGGGCATTCGCAGCCACAAGCAGTACGCCTTCTGGAACGGCGCCTTGCCGTGCAAGCTGCTGCTGATCAAGGTGCTGCCCGACCAGTTCGTCACCGGCGAGCGACGCAGCCCCGAACAACGCCAGATCGAACGCGACCAGGCTGCCGAACTGGCCGTTCAGCCGGCGGCCGACCCTTATGCGCGAGTCAACAGGAACGGCAACCCGATCAAGCCGGCGCCGGTCGTGGTCGAGCAGCCGCGTCTGAGCGAAGGCGGGCAGATGTTCGCCAACCGCCTGCAGAAGAACCTCAAGCTGCTGAGCAAGTGGGCACGGCGCGAAGGGGTGGATTGCTACCGGGTGTACGATGCCGACATGCCCGAGTATTCCCTGGCGATCGACCTCTATCACGATTGGGTGCACGTGCAGGAGTATGCCGCGCCCAAGTCGATCGACCCGGAGAAGGCCCAGGCGCGCCTGTTCGATGCGCTGGCGGCGATCCCGCAGGCATTGGGCATCGACAAGAGCCGTGTCATCGTCAAGCGCCGCGAGCGTCAGAGCGGCACGCGCCAGTACGAGCGCCAGAGCACCGAGGGCAAGTTCACCGAGGTCAGCGAGGGCGGCGTCAAGTTGCTGGTGAACCTAACCGACTACCTGGACACCGGGCTGTTTCTCGACCACCGGCCAATCCGCCTGCGCATCCAGCGCGAGGCGGCGGGCAAGCGCTTTCTCAACCTGTTCTGCTATACCGCCACCGCCAGTGTGCATGCGGCCAAGGGCGGCGCGCGCAGTACCACCAGCGTCGACCTGTCGAAAACCTACCTGGACTGGGCGCGGCGCAACCTGTCGCTCAACGGTTTCTCCGACAAGAACCGCCTGGAGCAGGGGGACGTGATGGCCTGGCTGCAGGCCAGTCGCGACGAGTACGACCTGATCTTCATCGACCCGCCGACCTTCTCCAATTCCAAGCGCATGGAAGGGGTGTTCGACGTGCAGCGCGATCATGTGCAACTGCTGGATCTGGCCGTGGCGCGGCTAGCGTCGGGCGGCGTGCTGTACTTCTCGAACAACTTTCGCAAGTTCCAGCTGGACGAGCACCTGGCGAGCCGCTATCAGGTCGAGGAAATCACCGCGCAGACGTTGGATCCTGACTTTGCGCGCAACAATCGCATTCACCGCGCCTGGAAGATTCAGGCCAAGTGATGCACCGCCAGCGACCAGGCTCGCCTGCCTGGCCGCTGGCGGCCACATTCCGTCGGCGCTTGTCTAGGCAAGAACATGGCTAATCGCTATAAAGGTAGCCAAGCAAGCCCGTCTTCCCTGCCGGTATGTTGAGTCGCGCGCCTATGTCCTTGCATGCCGTCCGCCCGAAGATACTCGGCTTCATCAGTGAAGATGCCTCGGCATGGCTGGTGGCCCTGCTGGCACTGGTCGCCGGCGGCCTGCTCACCGTATTGCTGGCCGTGACCACTGCCGAACTCTACCGGCACCAGCTCGAACAGCGCTTCGACCTGCTGGCCAGTGAGCGCAGCAGTCGCATCGAAGAGCGCTTCATGGAGCAGGTGCAGCGGCTCGATGACCTGCGGCGTTTTTTCGTCTATTCGCAGAACGTCTCGCGCGCCGAGTTCGACGGCTTCGCCCGGCCATTGCTGGCGCGCACCCAGGCCTATTCATGGATGCCCTGGGTGCGCGATGCCCAGCGTGAGCAGTTCGAGGCACAGGCCCGGGCCGAAGGCCTGGCCAACTTTCAGATTCGCCAGATCGGCCCCGGCAACTCGCTGGAGGTCGCCAGCCGGCGTGCCGAGTACTTTCCGGTGTATTTCAGCCAGTCGCAGACCCAGCAGCCGCTGCCGCTGGGTTTGGACAGCGCCAGTGAGAGTGTGCGCCGCGCCACCCTGGAGCAGGCGCGCAGGTCCGCACGCATGGCGGTGTCCCAGCCGCTGAACCTGGTCAATGTCGAGCCGCGCTATACCCGCGGTCTGTTGCTGGTGGTGCCGGTGCCGGCCCTGGCGTCCGGCGAGTTGCGTGGCTACGTTTCGGCGCTGATCAGCGTCCAGCAGTTGCTCGCCGAGGGGCTGCCCTCGGCCGAGGAAGACAACCTGGCGGTGGTGATCTCCGACTTGTCCAGCGGCAGCGAACATGAGGTGTTGTACCGTTCGGCGGCGACACCCGTGGAGGGTGATCTGCACGCCACGCACATGCTGCACATGGCCGACCGCACCTACCAGCTCGATATCCTGCCCAGCCGCGTGTTCCTGCAGGCCAACCAGACCGGCGCGGTGGCCGCCATGGTAGCCTTCGGCGTGCTTCTCAGCCTGCTGCTTGCGGCGCTGCTGTACGTGCTGGTCAGCCAGCGCCAGCGCGCCCAGCGACGGGTCGAGCAGAGCACCTGGCAGCTGCGCGTCAGCGAGCAGGAGCTGCGCGCCACCCATAACCGCCTGCGCAATATCCTCGATGCGGCGACCCAGGTGGCGATCATCGCCACCGACCTGCGCGGCATCATCAATATGTTCAACGCCGGCGCCGAGAAAATGCTCGGCTACAGCGCCGCCGACGCGGTGGGGCGGCTGGCGTTGATCGACCTGCACCTGCCCGAGCAGCTGGTGGCCCGCGCGGCGGCCCTGAGCCAGCAGCTGGGCCGTGACGTGCCCATGGCCCAGGCGATGCTGATGGATACGGTGTGCGAGAACGACCGCCGCGCCCAGGAGTGGACCCTGGCGCGTCGCGACGGCAGCCAGCTGACGGTCAACATGCTGGCCACCCCGGTGATGGACGAGCGGGGCCATTGTGTCGGTCACTTGGCCATCTGCATCGATGTGACCGAGAGTCGCCAGGTGCTCGAAGCCCTGGCGGCCCGTGATCGGCTGTTGGAAAAGCTCAGCGCCGAGGTGCCCGGGGGCATCTTTCAGTTTCGCCGCGACCCTGGCGGCATCCCCGGCTTCACCTATGTCAGCCAGGGCATGGCTGAACTCTATGAGCTGGACACCCAGCGGCTGCTGGCCGACGGCTGGGCGGCGCTGGAGCGGATTCATCCCCAGGACGCCGAGCGCATCAGCCAGTCGATCGTGCATTCGGCCGAGCACTTGACTGCCTGGCGCGAGGAGTATCGCGTGGTACTGCCCAGCCGCGGGGTGCGCTGGCTGCGCGGCGAATCGACCCCTGAGCCCCATGTCGACGGCGGTACGCTATGGCACGGCTATCTCAGCGACATCACCGACCTCAAACAGATCGAAGAGGAGCTGCGCGCCCTGTCGGTGACCGATTCGCTGACCGGTATCTTCAACCGGCGCTATTTCCAGCAGCGGCTCAAGTCGGAGATGGCCCGTTCTCAGCGCGATCATTTGCAGATGTCGCTGATCATGCTGGACATCGACCATTTCAAGCGGATCAACGACCAGTTCGGCCACGCCACCGGCGACAAGGCCCTGCAGGCGATGTGCGAGCGCATCGGCCAGCGGGTGCGGCGCACTGACGTGTTCTGCCGACTGGGCGGCGAGGAGTTCATGGTGCTGTGCCCCAATACCACCAGCGAGCAGGCCTACACCTTGGCTTGCGAGCTGTGGCAGGGCCTGCGCAGTGCGCCGATCGATGGCGTCGGCAAGGTCACCGCCAGCTTCGGCGTGGCCAGCTGGCGCGGCGAGGAGGGCGCCGACGCGCTGCTGCTGCGCGCCGATTCCGGGGTGTATGCGGCCAAGCAGGCCGGCCGTGACCGGGTCGAACCGGAGTTGCCTTGAGTTTTGCGGCTGGCCAGGTCCTGCGCCTACAGTGTTGAGCGCACGATGGTGCAGGAGCCGGCGAAGCTGGCGAGCAATGCCCCCTGCGCGATAGCCACGGCCGGCGACGAACCTACAACTTCGGCGACGTGTCCACCGCCCGCGGCTGCGCATACAGGCTCAGCAGCACTTGGTCGAGCACCGACGAGGCGCCGAAGGGTTTCGGGTCGTTGAGGATCGCCACCACAGCCCATGTGTTGCCGTTGCTGTCACGGCTGAAACCGGCGATGGCGCGAACGGTATTCAGGGTGCCGGTCTTGATATGGCCCTCGCCGGCCATGGCCGTGTTTTTCAGGCGCTTGCGCATGGTCCCGTCGAGCCCGACGATCGGCATAGAGCTCATGAACTCGGCCTGGTACGGGCTCTTCCATGCGGCCTGAAGCATGTTGGCCAACTCCCGCGCACTGACCCGCTCGGCCCGGGACAGGCCGGAGCCGTTTTCCATGACCAGATGCGGCGAAGTGATGCCCTTCTGCGCCAGCCACTGGCGAATCACCCGTTGCGCCGCCCTGCCGTCATCGGTGTCGGCATCGGTGCGGAATTTTTCGCCCAGGCTCAGGTACAGCTGCTGGGCCATGGTGTTGTTGCTGTACTTGTTGATGTCGCGAATGATCTCCGCCAGGTCCGGCGAAAAGGCCCGGGCCAGCAGGCGCGCGTCCTTGGGCACGGCCGCCTCGCGGTCGGCGCCCTCGATGCTGCCACCCAGCTCGCCCCAGATCGCCCGCACCGCGCCCGCAGCATAGGCCGGGTGATCGAGCAGCGACAGGTAGGTCTGCGAGCTGCAGCCGATTCCCAGTTCGCCGCTGACTACCACGCTGATGCTGCCGTCCGGTTGCGTCACCGGGTTGTAGCGCACGTCGCCCGAGCAGTCCTTGCTGTTGAGCGGCTTGACCTGGTTGTCGACGCGGATGGTGGCGATCGGCGGCTCGACCGCTACCAGCACCTTGCCCGAGTCGTTGCGAGCGACGAAGCGCAGCGCCTTGAGGTTGATCATCAGGGCGTCGGGGCGTACCAGAAATGGCGCGTTGTCATCACCGCCATCGTCGTCGAAGTCGGGCAGGGCAGGCTGAACGAAGTAGCTGCGGTCCAGCACCAGGTCGCCGGTGACCTGGGTCACGCCGTTGGCGCGCAGGTCGCGCAGCAGCAGCCAGAGTTTCTCCATGTTCAGCTTGGGATCACCGCCGCCCTTGAGGTACAGGTTGCCGTGCAGGATGCCGTCGCTCAGGGTGCCGTCGGTATAGAACTCGGTCTTCCACTGATAGTTGGGACCGAGCATTTCCAGGGCGGAGAAGGTGGTCACCAGTTTCATGGTGGAGGCCGGTTGCACCGAGGTATCGGCGTTGTACACCGTGGGGGTGCCGGGGCCGGTGAGCGGCAGCATCACCAGCGACAGCGCGTTGTCGCCCAGTTGGCTGGCCTTGAGGGCTTGCGCCACCTTGGGCGGCAGGGAGGTGTTCAGCGGGGCGGCGGCCAGGGGCAGGGCCAGTGGCAAAAGCGCGCAGGTCAGGATGAGTGAGCGAAACGATTTGATCATCTACGATGAAGCCCTGTGACAAGGGTTGAGTAGAAGGGGCATGAAAAGGTGAAGGCCCCCGGCGGTCCGGCAAAGTGCCGACATTATGCCCCAAGGTGCGCGCAGCGGGGCGGACAGGGCGGCCACCTGCTGGAGATTTTTGCCTGGCAATCTTGCCGACAGGCATTCGGTGCATCCATCTCGGGCATTTGCCCGGCATTACTGGTAAAGTGCCGCGCCGTCATTAAAGACTCAAGAGGATTGTTTCATGGCCACTAACCGCTCCCGTCGTCTGCGCAAAAAACTTTGCGTCGACGAATTCCAGGAATTGGGTTTCGAACTGAACCTGGATTTCAAGGAAGATCTGGCTGACGACGCAATCGATGCCTTCCTCGACGCCTTCCTGACCGAGGCTATGGACGCCAACGGCCTGGACTACGTGGGTGGCGACGACTTCGGCCTGGTGTGCCTGGCCAAGCGTGGCTCGGTCAGCGAAGAGCAGCGCAGCGCCGTCGAAGCCTGGCTCAAGGCCCGTCCGGAATTGACCAAGGTCGAAGTCAGCCCCCTGCTCGACGCCTGGTACCCGGAAAAGCCGGTCAACCCGGCTGCCTGATGCTGTTCGGGTAACGCGAAAAAAACCGCCACGCTGCATGGCGGTTTTTTTTTGCCCCTGGGGCGGCGGCGCTAGATCAGCGCGTTGCGTTTGGCCATTTCGATCAGCTCCACCAGCGAGCCCACCTCCAGCTTGTGCATCAAGCGCTTCTTGTAGGTGCTGACGGTCTTGCTGCTGAGGAACATGCCATCGGCAATGTCACGGTTCGAGCGGCCTTGGGCGAACAGCTGCAGCACCATCAGTTCGCGATCGTTGACCTCCTGGAATCGCTCGATTTCGCGCACCTGCTGCGCCGAGCCTCTGGGCTGCGACACGGCTTCGCTGGGGAAGTAGTTGTAGCCCGCCAGCACGGCCTTGATCGCGCTGAGCAGCTCGCTCAGGCACTCGCGCTTGGACACGTAGCCGGCAGCCCCTGATTGCATGCAGCGTATGGCAAACAGCGCCGGCGCCTGGGCGGTGAGGATCAGCACCTTGGCGGGCAGCTGCATGGAGTTGAAGCGGGTCAGGCATTCCAGGCCGTCGAGCTTGGGGATGCCGATGTCGAGGATGATCAGGTCGGGCATGTGGTCGCGTATCAGGCGCATGGCGTCGGCGCCGTTATCGGATTCACCGACCACGTTGTAGCCTTCGTTTTCCAGGATCATCCGCACACCCAGGCGGATCACCGGGTGATCGTCGACGATAAGGATTGATTGCATGGCTGTAGGTTCCTGTCCGACTGCAAGGGCTTCTGCACCATAGCCCACTTGCGACGAACGGCATACGAGCGCCAGGCCTGCGGGCGCTTTATAGGAAATGTCCTACAGACAATTGTCTAACTTCATACAATTTTTTCGGAATATCCCCGCAGTCAATTGCCCGATGGTTTCCTGTCGTAGCCGGCGCGGGACTCAGAAACCCTTGCCGCGCCCGGTCATTTCTCCGGCCATCTCGCTGGCGTAGCTGTCGGTCATACCGGCGATGAAATCGATCATGCGCATGAACGAGTCGTGCAGGGGCGCGTGCGGCGCAGGGGCGTTGTTGCCCAGCAGGTCGAGGATGCGCCGGTGCTTGAACGACGGCGTGCGGCCGCCGTGCTGTTCCAGCGCCGCGCTGCAGAAGGCGTTGAGCAGCACTTCGAGGGTGGTATAGGCGCCGATCTCGTGCAGGGTCTTGCGCTTGTCCTGGAAGATCTTGTTGCGTGCCATGTCCTTGGCATCGAGCACGCAGCGCTTGGCCGGGCCGTGCATGTGCTCCACCAGATCGCCCTCCAGGGTGCCCGCCAGCAGCGCTGTCTGCTGCTCGACAAAGGCCCGTGCGGCGGCGTTGGTCAGGTGTTCGATGGCCTTGCCGCGCAGGATCGCCAATTTGCGCCGACGCGAGTCGTCGGGGCCCAGCAAGCGGTAGGTTTCCGGCAGGTCATCGCCGACCAGCCCGAGCAGCAGCGCCTCGACCTCGGCGTATTCGAGCAGCTCCATCTCAAGGCCGTCTTCGAGGTCGATCAGCGCGTAGCAGATGTCGTCGGCTGCTTCCATCAGATAAACCAGCGGGTGGCGCGCCCAGCGTTGATCTTCCAGCTGTGGCAGGCCGAGTTTCTGGGCGATTTGTTCGAGCAGCGGCAGCTCGCTTTGATAGCAGCCGAACTTGTGCTTCTTGTAGCCCAGGGAATCGGCGTGGCGAGCCGTCCAGGGGTATTTGAGGTAGGTGCCCAGGGTGGCGTAGGTCAGGCGTGTGCCGCCATCGAACTGGTGGTATTCCAGCTGGGTGAGCACACGAAAGCCTTGGGCATTGCCTTCGAAATTGAGGAAGTCGAGCCTTTCAGTGGGGCTCATGGCGTCCAACCAGCCACGCCCGGCGGCCTGCTGGAACCAGTGGCGGATGGCGTCTTCACCAGAGTGACCGAAGGGCGGGTTGCCGATGTCATGGGCCAGGCACGCCGACTGCACCACCATGCCCAGGTCACTCGGCTCGCACCAGTCCGGCAGTTGCGCGCGCAGGGTCTCGCCCACGCGCATGCCCAGCGAGCGGCCCACGCAGCTGACTTCCAGGGAATGGGTCAGGCGGGTATGGATGTGATCGTTGCTGAACACCGGGTGTACCTGGGTCTTGCGACCCAGGCGGCGGAACGCTCCGGAAAAGATGATGCGGTCGTGGTCCTTGTGAAACGGGCTGCGGCCCAGTTCTTCGGGGCTGTGCAGGGGCTTGCCCAGCCGCTCGCGGTTGAGCAGGGTATGCCAGTCCAAAGTGCGCTCTCCATGTCGTTTCAATAGGTTGCGCCGCGATCAAGCGATCGGCGCGAGGCCCATTCTCGCCCTACAGCGCTGCCGCGTCGATATCGATCAGCATCAGCCGCTGGCCGCCGTCGAAGAATTGGCCGGCGGTCAGGCAGTACTGGTTGCTGGTGGCGTCGCGGTAGGTGTTGGACAGCGTCACCCGGCGTTCCTCCCAGCCCTCGGCGAGCAAGTGGTAGAAGTATGGACGCCAGGACCAGTTGTGGCCCAGGTAGCTGCTGTCCGAGCGCCAGGCCTGGTCGCGCCATTCCAGGTTGGGGGTCAGTTGGGTGCCGTGCCGGTCGCACTGATAAAAGCGCAGCACCCACGGCCAGTCGGCCGGGGCGGGCAGCCGGTCAAGCGCTGCGCCGTTCATGGCCCAGCCCTGCAAAACGGCCATGAGCTGCACCAGTTGCTGGCGCAGGGTCATCAGGCGGGCACGCTCGGCCAGTTTCTTCTGCACATAGCGTTCGCGCAGTACGGCAAACTGCGCCACGAAGGCATCGGCGGCGAAGAACGAGGCTTCGGCTCCGGCGAACAGAAACCCCTGCACGTAGCGCGAGCCGCATTCCAGGGCAAAGTGCAGTTCAGCCTCGGTTTCCACCCCTTCGGCAATGATCCAGCAGCCGGTCTTCTCCGCCATTTGCGCCAGCGCCTTCACCACTTCGCTACTGGGCCCGCCGCGAGCGGCAGCCTGGAACAGGCGCATGTCCAGCTTGAGAATATCCGGCTGCAAGGCCAGCACGCGATCGAGCTGGGAATAGCCGGCGCCGAAATCGTCGATGGCAATGCGCGCGCCGGCTTCACGGTAGCGGCCGACCACGGCAGCCAGGCGCTGGATATCGCCGCCCAGCTCGGTGATCTCGAACACCACGCGTTCGGCTGCGACACCGTGCTGGCGCAGTTGCTTGAGGCTGGGCAGGGCCTGGCCGGGGCGCAGGCGGTTGATCCAGCGCGGCGAGATATTGATGCTCAGGAACCAGTCATCTGGCGCTTCGTGCAAGCGGCTCAAGGCGTCGTCGCGGATCTGCCGGTCGAGTTGGCGCAACGCCGCCATGGGCGCGCGCGGGTCGGCGAACAGTGGCCCGACCGAGGCCAGCCGGCCATCGGCGCCCCGCAGGCGACCCAGGGCTTCGATGCCGGCGATGCGGCCGGTGGCGGTGTCGATGAATGGCTGAAAGCAAGCGAGCGGTTGCCCGTCGATCACGTTGATTCCCTTACTGGAGTATGACTGCGCAGGCAAAAGCACAGCGCCGCGGCCCAAAGCGGGCAGCGGCGCCGTACAGAACGAACAGCCTTGCAAGAATGCAGCCAGCGAAGTGCCAGCTATTGCCGGTTCGAGTTGAGGCGCAACGCCAGTCGAATCAAGGGCATAAGCGTGGTGGTGAGCTTGATCGCCCGACCCATGCCACCCTTACGGTGCGGCTCGGCCACTACGGTCGGGGTGCTGCGCGCGCGCTTGCCGGTCAGGAAGCCCAGCAGCGTGACGCCGGCGATTCCCCACAGCGGTGCATGCTTGATGCCCATGCCTTGGGTCACGCCTTTGCCCATGCCGCGCAGACGGGTCATCGGGTTGACCAGTTGGCTGGCCTCCCGGCGGATCTCCTGGCGGTGCATTTCCATACGCAGGCAGACCAGTGCCTTGCGCATTTCCCTGCGCGAGGTCTTGCTTGGGGATTCGGCACTCATGGCAGCAGTCGCTCGCGGTCGTTGGCCAGTTCATGCAGCGTACCGCTGAATGGCGAGGATTCGTCGAAGATCGCGGCCTTGAGCCGCAGGGCGCAGAAGATGCCCGCCAGTACGTAAAAGATGCACAGGCCCAGCATGCCGGCCATGCGGTAGGTGTCCCACAGCAGGATAAGCACCAGGCCGGACAGGGCGACCAGCGCGAGCAGAGCGAACACCAGCGCCAGGCCGGCGAACAGCAACAGGCTCAAGGTGCGCGCTTTCTGTTCCTGCAGCTCGATGCCGAACAGCTCGATGTGGCTGTGCAGCAGCCCCAGCAGCGCAGCGCCGAGGCGACGGCTGGTTGGGCCGGTCTTGGCGGACGGAGTTTCAGTATCGAGTGAGGACATGTCAGTTCCGGGTTGCCAGCAAGCCGATGAGGAAGCCCACGCCGGCAGCTACGCCGATCGCCTGCCAGGGCTTGGCCTGAACGTAGTCCTCGGCGGTGGCGACCGCCTCCTGGCTGCGCACTTTGGCCGCCTCGGTGGTGGCCTTCAGCGTTTCGCGGGCGCGCTGCAGGCTTTCGTTGATCTGCGCACGCAGCTCATCGGCCTGCTCACCGGCCAGGTTGGCGGTGTGGGCGAGAAGCTTCTCGGTGTCTTTGACGAGCGTCTGGAAATCGGCTGTAAGTACTTCCTGAGCCTGCTTGGCGGTGGCGCTGACCATGTCTTTCTCCATCGGTGGCGAGGTGTCGAAGGCTGCGCGGGCTGATGTCCGCGCACCGGTTTCGAGTGACTGAATGTTTCGAGTCTAGCCGCACGGCGAAGGTTCACTGCGATTTGTGCACACATCCGCAGCCATGCGCACGGCGCCGAGCTGGTACAGGATTTGCTACTTCATGGTGCGCGAGCAGGGCTGCCGCGCTGTAGAGGGGCGCTGGAATCCAGCCCCGGACCTTCATCTTTCGCTCGTTCAACCCCCGGGGTGACTCGAGACGCTGCAAGCTGCCGTTGTCGTCCACCGACCTGCACGCGATCACCTGGTTCGGTGGCGTTCGGCTCGTCCCTGGTGCACGCGAGTTGCGGTTTGCGCCGTTTTGGTGCCATTCCGCTACCAGGCCTGCTGCTGTAATGGAAAACCTGCAAACCGCTCTCGACCCTTTGGTGCACAGCGCCAATACCCTGTTCCTGTTGGCCGGTGCGGTGATGGTGCTGGCCATGCACGCCGGCTTCGCCTTTCTGGAAGTCGGCACGGTCCGGCAGAAAAACCAGGTCAATGCGCTGTGCAAGATCCTCAGCGATTTTGCCGTTTCGACCCTGGCCTACTTCTTTATCGGCTACTGGGTCGCCTACGGCGTGACCTTTCTCCAGCCCGCCGCCCAGTTGGCGGCGAACAGTGGCTATGGGCTGGTTAAGTTTTTCTTCCTGCTGACGTTCGCGGCGGCGATTCCGGCGATCATCTCCGGCGGCATCGCCGAGCGCGCGCGTTTCGTGCCGCAACTGTGTGCGACGCTGCTGATCGTTGCCTTCATCTATCCGTTTTTCGAAGGCGTGGCCTGGAACGGCAACTACGGCATTCAAGCCTGGCTGCAACACCAACTGGGCGCAGGCTTTCACGACTTCGCCGGCTCCGTGGTGGTACACGCCATGGGCGGCTGGCTGGCGCTGGCGGCGGTGTGGCTGCTGGGGCCGCGCCAGGGGCGCTTTCGCGAGGGGCGAGTGGTGGCCTTTGCGCCCTCGAACATTCCGTTCCTGGCGCTGGGCTCATGGGTTCTGATCGTCGGCTGGTTCGGTTTCAACGTCATGAGCGCGCAGACCCTCCCAGGAGTCAGCGGGCTGGTGGCGGTCAATTCGCTGATGGCCATGGTCGGCGGCACCGTCGCCGCGCTGGCCATCGGGCGCAACGATCCGGGCTTTCTGCACAACGGCCCGCTGGCTGGGCTGGTGGCGGTGTGCGCCGGCTCCGACCTCATGCATCCGGTCGGGGCGCTGGCCACTGGAGCCATCGCCGGGGCGCTGTTCGTATGGTGCTTCACCGCCACGCAGAACCGCTGGAAGCTCGACGACGTGCTGGGTGTCTGGCCGTTGCACGGGCTGTGCGGCGTCTGGGGCGGTATTGCCTGTGGCATCTTTGGCCAGAGCGCGTTGGGTGGCATGGGCGGGGTGAGCCTGCTCAGCCAGCTGCTGGGCACCCTGGCCGGGGTGCTGGTGGCGCTGCTGGGCGGGCTGCTGGTGTACGGCGTGCTCAAGGCTACAGTCGGCCTGCGTTTGAGCCAGGAACAGGAATATCACGGCGCAGACCTGGCGCTTCATCGCATCGGTGCGCTTAGCCACGACTGAAGCGGCGCTGCTGGCCTAGAATGATTATCTGCCCGCCTGCACGGTAACGGCGTCATGTTTCCCGAATGTCAGTTGTTGATTACGCCTGGCTGTCACCTTTGTGAATTGGCCGAATACGAGCTGATGCCGATGGTGGAGCGGGGCCTGCTGGTGGAGCTGGTCGATATCAGCGCCGAGCCTCTGCGCGAGCGCTATGAGGGCGCCACCCCGGTGCTGCGCCGGGTCGACACGGGTGCGGAGCTGGCCTGGCCGTTCGAGGCCGAGCACATCGTCAGCTTCCTTGGCCGCAGCGCGCGTTGACCGGACAAACCTGGTTGCACTATCAAACCGGGTTGCACTATGCTGTATATAAATACAGTATCAGTGCAAAGAGGCCCCCGAGGCTCATGGTCAACGTCGAACAACTGAAATACAGCGTCAACCGGATGTCGCCGAGCGTGGTCATGGAGGCGGTGCTCGAGCTGCGTCTGGACGGCCTGGTCACCGAGGGCAAGACGCCCTTCAACAAATTGCACTTCAATACCTGCTTCGCCGAAATCGAGGCGCTGTTCCAGCGCGCCGGCTACCACCGACCGCTGGACGTGGTGGGTTACCAGGGGCTGCTTTACGCGCTGTACGACCCCAGCCGCTGGGAGGCGGTGGATGTATTGCGCTGGCTCAAGGAGTTCACCGAGGCCGCCCGCGAAGCCAGCGCGAGCTGACCCGCCCGGGTGACAGGCCGCACACGGCTGCGGGATAATCAGCGCCCCCTTGAGTCACCCGCCTGGAATCACCCATGAGCTCGCAGCCTTTCGATCCCGCCCGCCATCAGGCCAGTACCTTGAGCCTGCCACCGGGTAACTGGGGGACCGTGCTGGACTGCCTGTGCGCGCATTTCAAGGCCATCGATCGGGAGCAGTGGCTCGACCGCATCGCTCGTGGTCGGGTACTGGACGCCGAGGGTCAGCCGATCACGGTCGAGCTGGCCTACCGTCAGGGGCTGCGCATCCATTATTTTCGCGAAGTGCCCAACGAGCGGCCGATCCCTTTCCACGAGCAGATCCTGTATGCCGACGAGCATCTGGTGGTGGCTGACAAACCGCACTTTCTGCCCGTCACCCCGACCGGCGAATACGTCGAGCACACCCTGTTGCGCCGCTTGATCCAGCGCCTGGACAACCCTCATCTGGTGCCGCTGCACCGCATCGACCGCCACACCGCCGGGCTGGTGCTGTTTTCTGCCAACCCGGCCAGCCGTTCGGCCTATCAGCAGCTGTTTCCCACTCGGCGCATCGACAAGCGCTACGAAGCCATCGCCCGCGCCTTGCCCGAACACCACTACCCGCTGACTCATCGCAGCCGCCTGGAGCACGGCGAGCCGTTTTTCCGCATGCGCGAGGTACCGGGGCAGGTCAACAGCGAGACCCGCGTGGAGGTCGGCGAGCAGGGTGAGGAGTATTGGCGCTACATACTGCACCCCATCAGCGGCAAGACCCACCAGCTGCGGGTGCACATGACGGCGCTGGGGGCGAGCATTCGCCATGATCCGTTCTATCCCCAAATCAATGGCGATCCGGACGATTACCAGCGGCCCTTGCAGCTGCTGGCGCAGAGCGTGCGCTTTGCCGACCCCTTGAGCGGGGTCGCGCGCGAGTTTGTCTCGGGGTTGCGGCTGCTGATGCCTTGATGTATCGGCAGGTGCCTGCCGCAAGCCTCCAGGGGGCGGCCAGTGGTGACCCTGGCGACCCTGAAGACAAGCACCTGTGAGCCAATCAGAACAGCCTGCTGAACACCCAGTACAGGCTGCCCGACATCAACACGGCCACCGGCAGGGTCAGCACCCAGGCCATGGCCAGGTTGCGCAGGGTGCGCATCTGCAGGCCCGAGCCGTTGGCGACCATGGCGCCGGCCACACCGGATGACAGCACATGGGTGGTGGACACCGGCAAGCCGTACATGTCGGCCGCGCCGATGGTGACCATCGCCACCAGTTCGGCGCTGGCGCCCTGGGCGTAGGTCAGGTGGGTCTTGCCGATCTTCTCGCCGACCGTCACCACGATGCGCTTCCAGCCGACCATGGTGCCCAGGCCCAGGGCGATGGCCACGGCGATCTTCACCCACAACGGGATGAAGCGCGTGGCACTGTCGATCTGCTGCTTGAACAGGTTGACCTTGCCTTGGGTGTCGGCGTCGAAACCGCCGACCTTGTCTTTCTGCATCAGGCGGATGGTCTCGCTGGTCAGGTACATGTCGTTGCGCACGTTGCCCACGGCGGCGGCCGGAACCTGGGCCAGCGAACCGTAACCCTGGACTTCGTCGCCGATGTTGCCGGCAATCGCCGCCAGCGCCGGGACCAGTTCGGCGCTGGGCTGCTTGCTGCGGATGTACTCCGACAGCGTCTGCCGCGGGTTCGCCGGGGCCGGCTGTGGTGCGGCCTTGACCAGTGCCTGCTGGGTTACCTGGGCCACGGCGGCGAACTGCAGCGACTGCTCGGCAGGCATGGTGCGGTTCAGGGCATAGGCCATCGGCAGGGTGCCGACCAGAATCAGCATGATCAGGCCCATGCCCTTCTGGCCGTCGTTGGAACCGTGGGCAAAGGACACGCCGGTGCAGGTCAGGATCAGCAGGCCGCGAATCCAGATCGGGGGTGGTGCGTCACCTTCCGGCGCCTTGTACAGCGAGCGGTTCTTGATCAGCGCGCGCATCAGCAGCAACAGCACGGCGGCGCAGACGAAGCCGATGGCGGGCGACAGCAGCAGCGAATAGCCGATTTTCAGCGCCTGGCTCCAATCGACGCCGCTGGTGCCGTCGCGGCCATGCATCAGGGCGTTGGCCACGCCGACGCCGATGATCGAGCCGATCAGGGTGTGCGAAGAGGAGGCCGGCAGGCCCAGCCACCAGGTACCGAGGTTCCAGATGATGGCGGAAATCAGCAGCGCGAAAATCATCGCGAAGCCCGCCGAGGAACCCACCTGCAGAATCAGTTCCACCGGCAGCAGGGCGATGATGCCGAAGGCCACCGCGCCGCTGGAGAGCAGCACGCCGAGGAAGTTGAAGAAGCCGGACCAGACCACCGCGAACGAGGCAGGCAGGGAGTTGGTGTAGATGACCGTGGCGACGGCGTTGGCGGTGTCATGGAAACCGTTGACGAACTCGAAACCCAGGGCGATCAGCAGGGCGATGCCCAGCAGGACGAAGGGTGTCCAGGTGGTGACCACGGTACCCATGTCGTCGACGTCGGACACCAGGCTCCAGGCGCAGTAGCCCAGGCCCGCGAACAGCAACAGCAGAAACAACATGAGGCTGGATCGACCGGGCTTGCCACCAAATTTCTCGGTGCCGACGGATCCCGCGGTTTGCGTAAGTGAGGGGGTAGCCATGGACGCAATCCTGCAGTGAAGGTGCAAGAATAATCACTACAAAATGTGACAAGATTGCGTCGTGTCGCCGACGTGGCTTGGCGGCGGTTGTAAGTGCTTAATAATCAGAACGTTTTTTAAATGCCCAGCGGCCCACCAAGAGGGTGAAGGTAGCGACCAGGGCGACCAGAATCCAGAAGCCATTGGGGTCGCTGGAGAGTGGCACGCCGCCGACGTTCATGCCGAAAAAGCCGGCGATGATGTTGATCGGCAGCGCCAGCACGGTCACCACGGTGAGGGTGAACAGCGTGCGGCTGCTCTGCTCATTAAGCGTGGCGGCGATTTCTTCCTGTAGCAGTTTGATGCGCTCGCCCAGGGCAGTGATGTCGTTGATCACCAAGGCGAACTCCTCGGTGGCCTGGCGCAATGCCTGCAAGTCGTCGTCGCGCAGCCAGCGCGGAGGACGGTTGAGCAGGCGCAGCAGCGAACCGGGCTCCAATGCCAGCAGGCGCTGCAGGCGGACCAGCACCCGACGCATGCTGCCCAGGTCCGCGCGGTTGTCGGACAGGCGCAAGGACAGCAGCTGGTCTTCGATACCGTCGACGCTCATCGTGGTCTTGCGCACGATCTGCTCCAGCACTTCGGCCTGGTCGCGGAACAGATGCACCAGCAAAGCCATGGGCGTGTCGAACTCCTCGCCGCGGCGCACCGACAGGCGCAGCTTGTCTACCGAGTGCAGCGGCTGCAGCCTTGCACTGACCAACACCCGCTCGGTGGCGCACAGCCACAGTGTCGAGACGTCGGAGGAGGCCATGCCGAAGCTGAACACCACGTCGTTGACCACCGCCAGCAGCGCGTCATCGACGTGTTCGATGCGAGTCGAACGCGAGCCTTCGTGCAGCGCTTCGTAGAACTCGTCGGGCAGTTCAAGGTGCGAGCGCATCCATCGTTCGCAGCCAGCATGCGCCAGGTTCAGGTGCAGCCAGAGGAATTCCTTGCCGCGCGCCAGTTCGCGCTCGCTCAGCACCTGCAGCAGAGCGGCTGAGTCGACCTCACGGGCGCTGTGGCCCTCACTGAAATGGAATCCGCAGACCAGGCCGAACATGTCGGCATCTTGCTGCCCCTTGATGATGGCATTGCTCATGGTTGCTCGCTGCTTCAGTGAAGTTGTCACAAATTATGACAAGCGATTTTGACCGAGCCATGACAGCGTTCATGAATATGTCATCGATTTGTTATATCAGCCGAGGCGAGAGCGGATTACCCGCCGTGTTCTGGCGACCGCGGGCAGCGCACGACAAAGGTCGTGCCCATGTCGGCGGTGGAGATGACCGCCACGTCGCCCTGATGGGCGCGTGCAATCTCGCGCACGATGAACAGGCCCAGGCCTAGATTGTGCCGGCCGTCGTCCTGATGGCCGCGCGTCATGGGCTCGAACAGGTGCACCTGGGCCTGCTCCGGCAGGGGCTCACCCACGTTGTGCACCGAGAGGATCACGCTGTGCGGGTCGAAACGTGTGCTCACGGTGACCGTGCCGTTGCTGTCGCCATAGGCCATGGCGTTGGCCACCAGGTTGCCGAGCAACTGGTAGAGCCGGTCGGCATCGCCGAGAAAGCCCCCGGCGCCGTGGCGCTCATGGTGCAGCTCGCGGCCAGGGAAAGTCAGGCGCAGCTCTTCGACTGTGTTCGCCACCAGCTCATGCAGGTCCAGCGGCGCGAGCGTCACCGGCAGCCCACGGCCGACCTGGATCAAGGTGAAGTCAAGCAGATCGGTGATCAACCGCTGGGCGCGGTCCACCGAGTTGCCGATATGGCTGACCATACGCGCGTGGCGCTCCAGCGCCTGACGCTCGTCGGTTTCGTTGCGCTGCAACAGGTCGGCCGCCATCCTGATCGCCGACAGCGGGTTGCGCAGGTCGTGGCTGACGATGCCGACCATGCGCTCGGCGAGCTCTGCACGACGTTCGGCCTGGGCGTGGGCCTCGCGCAGTTCCTGCTGGGTTTCGTTGAGCACCTGCTCGATCATCAACTGGTGTTCCAGGCGCTCCTCGGCCAACAGGCGGGCGTTGATCAGTTCACGCTCGTATCGGTGCCGATCTTCGGCCACGAACAGCGACAATTCCTGGATCATCACCCCGTGATGCTGGCGGCGGATGGCGTTGAGCATCATCGGGATACGCTGCCCGGCACTGTGCAGCAGCTCCAGCTTGACCTCGGAGATCGAGCCCTGGACGTGCAGCAACGGCGCCCAGTGGGTCTGGTGGAAGATCCGCCCGGCCATGGTCAGCAGGGTATGGAGCGGGCGCCCCAGCAGTTGTTCCTGGTCATAACCCAGCCAGCGCGCGAACGTGCTGTTGGCGCGGGTGATGACGCCCGCGTCGTCGGTCACCAGTAGGCCGCAGGCGGCCTGCTGCCAGAGCAGGTCGGCGTCCAGCGCCGGCAGGGGCTCAATCCGCATGGGCAGGGCGCAGCAGGGTGGGCAGGTACTCGCTGATCGCCTGGATGCAGGTGTTCGGCGAACTGACGTGGGGCAAGTGGCCGATGTTGTCGATGACCCGCAAGGTTGCATTGGCCATGTTGGCTTGCAGATAGCGGCCAACCTCCTGCGGCACCACCATGTCGTCGCTGCATTGCAGGATCAGTACGGGGGTCGTGACCCGGGCGACGTCGGCCCGGTGATCGCAGGTGTAGGTGACGGCAGCGAAATGTTTGGCTATTTGCGGGTCGGTACGGCTGAAACTCATGGCCAGTTCGGCGCCCAGCTCCGGGCGGTCGGGCGCGCCCATCAGCATCGGCGCGACGGTGCTCGACCAACCCAGGTAGTTGCTCTCCAGGGTTTGCAGCAGCGACTGGATGTCGTCGGCCTCGAAGCCGCCGACGTAGCCCGGTTGATTGAGGTAGCAGGGTGAAGCGCCGATCATCACATGAGCGGCGAAGCGTTCCGGAGCTTGCAGGTCGGCCAGCAAGCCGATAATGGCCGCCACCGAGTGGCCGACGAAGATTGCCGGGCCTTCCACGTACTCATCGAGGATTTCCAGCAGGTCACAGGCGTAACCCTGCAGAGAGGCGTACTTCACCCGGTCGTAGGCGCTGGCGTCCGACAGGCCGGCGCCCACCAGGTCGAACATCAGGATGCGATAGTCGGCGGCAAAGGCCGGCACCACGAAGCGCCACATGTTCTGGTCGCAACCGAAACCATGGGCGAATACCAGGGTCGGCTTGTCGTTGGCAGCCGGTGAGTTGGCGCCCATCAGGTTGGCGCCCATCAGGTTGACATTGTTACGTTGCTGCACGGACATCCGGGGGCTCCGACCGCTGGTTCTCGGGTCTCAGATTATCATCGAATCAGGCGTCTGGCCTGCCAGTTCGCTTAGCACCTCGGCGATTTCACGCAGCGGCAGGCAGTAGGCCGGATGATCGATACGCAGGCTGCTCAGCGGCATGCTCGGGTTGGCCGCGTCACTGGGCTCCTGAACGATGCCCAGGCCGCCGGCGTCATGGATGGCTTTCATGCCCTGGGAGCCGTCGCTGTCGTGGCCGGTGAGGACCACGCCGATCACTCGCTTGCCGAACGCGCTGACGGCAGTGAGGAACAGCCGGTCGGCCCAGGGGATCGGGCGCAGGCCCGGCGTGGGGTCGGCCAGCTTGAGCAGCAGGTCGGGGCCGACTTCCAGGTGGCGCAGGGCCGGGGCGATATAGACATGGCCGGGGAGAATAGCGTCGCCGTGTTCGGCATAGCGGGTCGGCAGAGCGCCAATGTCGTGCCAGGCGGTATGCATGCTGCAACCGGGATGCAAGGCAATCAACACGCTGGCGTCGAGGTCTCCCGGCAGCGCTTGCAGTATCTGCTGCACGGCCTGCTCGCCGCCGGAAGAAGCGCCGATGACGATGATCTTGTGCGCAGAGCTGGCGAGGCGCGCCTGCATGAAGGTCTTCCTTGATCGGGGTCGTTCCGCTGGACCTGCATGCCAGGCCAAGGACGCGCCGGGCGCACGGACGGGGGCACGGCAGAAAGGGTAACCAAGGGGCTGCTGTGCTGAATTTGGTCGGAGAGACAGGATTCGAACCTGCGGCCTTCTCGTCCCGAACGAGACGCGCTACCTGGCTGCGCTACACTCCGATGGGAAAAATATGCCGCGAAAATCTCGGCTCGGCAAGCCCCCTCTTCGATTCGCTGGAGCCTGCCGAAATGAAACCGCCGGTTACAGCTCCTTGACGGTGCGCACCTGGTCCTTGTTGACACGAGTCACCTTGCCGTCGAGCTGCTTGAACTCGTAGAAGCCGGTGTCTTCGTCGAATTTCGGCGTGTCGACGGCCTGGATCTCGCGCCCGTCGTTCAGGGTGATTACCGTGGGCGAAGCGCAGCCGGCCAATGCGGCCAACGCAGCGGCCAGGACCAGCGCGGGAAGAGTCCTTTGAGTCATTTTTGTCTTACTCCAGATGAAAAGGCTGTGGCTACAGTGCTAGGACGCGGCAGGGTGTCGGCAAGTTCCACACTGCGCAGCCTATCGCTCGATCGACTGCACGGCCTGCAACAGTTCCGGGGTATTGAGGTTGGCCAGCCGTGGATCGTCGAGCGGGCAGGCCAGCTCCTGCGCCTGCAGGCTGCGCATGACTCGTCCCGGGCTGCGCTCGCCGGCCGCCCAGGCCTGCTCGAAGGCGCTGCGGTGGCGGGTCGGGATGACGCACAGCAGCGGCTGCCAGTGCTCGCCCTCGCGCAGCATCAGCGGGCGCTCGGGCGCGATGGCGGCGCATTCGCGCATGGCCTGCAGCAGCGCCTGGTCGATGTTGGGCACGTCACACGGAAGCACCAGCATGCAGGCGTGGCGGGCAGCGTCGAGCCCGGCGCGAATGCCGGCCATGGGCCCGGGAAAATCCGTCTGGTCATCCGTCACCAGGCGGTCCGCGTAGTTCTGATAGACGTCCTGGTTGCGGTTGCAGGAAATGATCAGGTCGTCGGTCAGGCCGCGCACCTTGTCATGCAGGTGGGCGATCAGGGGGCGGCCCTGCCAGCTCAGCAGGCCTTTGTCCTGACCGCCCATGCGTTGGCCGCGACCGCCGGCCAGGAGCAGAATGGAGCAGGCGGGCAGGGCGCGGGCGTTGGGCATGGTCGAACTCGTCGGCAGGTTGAGGGGCCGCTAGCGGCAGACGGCGCCGCCGAAACGACCGCTGTGATATAACATCGGGCATCCATTCAAACAACTGGAAGAGCCTGATGAAACCCAAGGCTGATGTACCTTTCGTGCCGCTCAATATTGCGGTGCTGACTGTCAGTGATACTCGCTCGCTGGACACCGATACTTCGGGCCAGCTGTTCGTCGACCGCCTCACCGAAGCCGGTCACCTGCTCGCCGCCCGGGTCCTGCTCAAGGACGACCTTTATCGCATCCGTGCCCAGGTTGCCACCTGGATTGCCGAGGATCAGGTGCAGGTGGTGCTGATCACCGGCGGCACCGGCTTCACCGGTCGAGACAGCACGCCGGAAGCCGTGGCCTGCCTGCTGGACAAGCAGGTGGATGGCTTCGGCGAGTTGTTCCGGCAGATTTCGGTGGGCGATATCGGCACTTCCACCGTGCAGTCCCGCGCCCTGGCGGGCCTGGCCAACGGTACCCTAGTGTGCTGCCTGCCGGGCTCCACCAATGCCTGTCGCACGGGTTGGGACGGTATCCTCGCCGAACAGCTGGACTCGCGCCATCGGCCGTGCAACTTCGTCGTCCACCTCAAGCAGGCCGAGCCCTGCGAAAGCCGTGGCTGAGTTGCCGGCGGCGCAGCCGCTGATGCCGGTGGAACAGGCCCTTGAGCGCTTGCTGCAGATGGCCGACGCTACGCCTATCAGCGAGCGCGAATCCTTGCCACTGGGCGCCAGCCAAGGCCGCGTGCTCGCCGAAGACCTGGCCGCCACGCTCGACCTGCCGCCGTGGTCCAACAGCGCCATGGACGGTTACGCCTTGCGCCTGGCCGACTGGCGCGGCGAGCCTTTACCCGTCACCCAGCGCATCCAGGCCGGACAGGCGCCGGCCGCGTTGGCCGCAGGCAGTTGTGCGCGCATCTTCACCGGCGCACCACTGCCGGAGGGCGCCGATTGCGTCGAGATGCAGGAGAACGTCGAGGTACTGGCCGATGGCCGGGTGATCTTTCGCGAGCCCATGACCGTGGGTGACAACGTTCGTCCCAAGGGCCAGGAAATGCGCGTGGGCGACCGGGTACTCGCCGCCGGCACGCGGCTGGGCCCGATCGAATTGGGTCTGGTCGCCTCGCTCGGGCTGGCCGAGATCAAGGTGGTGCGGCGCCCGCGGGTAGCGGTGCTGTCCACCGGCGACGAACTGGTGGAGCCGGGCCAGCCGTTGGGCCCCGGGCAGATCTACAACAGCAACCGGCGGGTCCTGTGCAGTTGGCTGGAGCGCCTGGGCTGTGAGGTGGTCGATGCCGGCATCCTGCCGGACGACCTGGCGCGAACTCGCACGCAGTTGGCGGGGCTGGGAGACGTCGATCTGATTCTGTCCACCGGTGGTGTTTCGGTGGGCGAGGCGGACTTCCTCGGCGTGGCCTTGCGCGAAGAGGGCGAGCTGGCGTTGTGGAAGCTGGCGATCAAGCCTGGCAAGCCACTGACCTTCGGCCACTTCAGAGGGGTGCCGGTGATCGGCCTGCCGGGCAACCCGGCGTCGACCCTGGTGACCTTCGGCCTGCTGGCGCGCCCGTATCTGTTGCGCCGTCTGGGCGTGCGCCAGGTGCAGCCGCTGCAGGTCGGCGTGCCCGCCGGTTTCACCTGGCCCAAGCCTGGCAACCGCCGCGAATACCTGCGCGGTCGCCTGGAGAACGGGCAGGCGGTGATCTACCCGAACCAGAGTTCCGGTGTGCTGCTGAGCGCGGCCTGGGCCGATGGTCTGGTGGAGGTGCTGGAGGGGACGACAGTGGCGGTGGGTGATCGAGTGAACTTCATTGCGTTCAGCGAAGTGTTGATGTAGGGCGCCTGCGTTTCTTCCCCAACACCCGGTCAGGCCGGCTGGCTCCTGACTGCTATCGGCGGCCACAAAAAAGCCCGGACATCTGAAGATGCCCGGGCTTTTTTCACTGCGCCATTATCGAATTAGACAGTGGCTTTCTCGACGATCTTGGTGACGCTGTCCGGCAGCGCCTTGGCGGCCTCCGGGGCGCGACCGTAGATGTCGGTGAAGCGCACGATGTCGTCTTCGCCCAGGTACTCGCCGCTCTGTACTTCGATCATTACCAGATCGACCACGCCCGGGTTGACCAGACGGTGCACACGGCCCGGCTTGATGAAGGTCGACTCGTTGGTGTCGAGCAGGAACTCGCTCTCGCCATTGGTGACCTTGGCCATGCCGCTGACGATGATCCAGTGTTCGCTGCGGTGGTGGTGCATCTGCAGCGACAGGGTGCCGTTAGGCTTGACCATGATGCGCTTGATCTTGAAGCGCTTGCCTTCCTCGAGAATGGTGTAGGTACCCCATGGGCGAGTCACGGTGCGGTGCAGCCGATACGAATCGTGGCCCTGGCGCTTGAGCTGCTTGGCAAGCAGGCCGACGTCCTGGGTACGCGAGCCGTCGGCGATCAGCAGGGCATCCGGCGTGTCGATGACGATCAGGTTTTTCAGGCCGACACCACCGACGATGCGGCGTGGCGAGTCGATGTAGCAGTTGGTCACGTCGTGCAGAACGGTTTCGCCGTTGGTCTGGTTGCCGTTGGCATCGTACGGGAACAGGGTGCGCACGGCCTGCCACGAGCCGATGTCGCTCCAGTCCAGCGAGCAAGGCACGACAGCCACCTTGGAGGAGCGCTCCATCAGGGCGTAGTCGACGGAGATATCCGGCGCCAGCTTGAAGGTGTCGCCGTCCAGCTCCAGCTGCACTTCGCGACCGCCGTCCTTGCTGTGGCTCTTGGCCAGGCAGGCTTCGGCAGCGGCCAGGACGTCAGGGGCGTGTTCGCGCAGTTCACGCAGCACGGCGTCGACGCGCATGCAGAACATGCCGGCGTTCCACAGGTGCAGGCCGCCTGCCACGTATTGTTCGGCGGTTGCGGCATTTGGCTTCTCGACGAAGCGAGCGACCTTGTAGCTGTCGCCACCCAGGGATTCGCCTTTCTCGATGTAGCCAAAACCGGTTTCCGGCGCGGTCGGCACCAGGCCGAAGGTCACCAGCCAGCCTTCGTCGGCTTTCTTGCGCGCGGCGCTGACGGCATCTTCGAAGGCGTCGATGTCCTTGATCAGGTGGTCAGCCGGCAGTACCAGCAGCTGTGCGTCCTGACCATACAGGGCACCCACGTGCAGGGCGGCCATGGCGATGGCCGGCGCAGTGTTGCGGCCGAACGGCTCGAGGATGAAGTCGAGCTCGGCGTTGGTGCGGTTCAGGCGGCGGTATTCGTCCACGGTACGGAAGAACACTTCACGGTTGGTGACCGTGACCACGCGCTCCACATCCGGGAGCGCCGCGGCGCGGCAAAAGGTTTTCTGCAGCAGGCTCTCGCCATCTGGCAGGCGCATGAAAGGCTTGGGCATCGCTTCACGCGAAACAGGCCACAAACGGGTACCGGCGCCGCCGGCGATGATGCAGGGAATGAGTTTGCTCATTCTGTAAACCTCAGAAGTGTCACAGCCACAAGTGTGGATGCGAGGTATGAAGGGACAGTAAAAAATACAAAGGCAGCACATCTCTGCGTGCAGGCACGCACAATGGACTAGCAGAATTCAAATAAGTTTGTAGGCTAACCGCCAGTGTGTTGGCAGGGCGCAGTCGACGCCGCAAAGTTTTCCGTGACAAAGCTACCGCCACCCCTGGGGCTGCGGGCATTGTGGGATCACACTTGATTTGTTGTCGAACCGTCATCCGGCGATGAGCAGTTGTTCAAGAGTAAAGCGCATGCGAGAACGAATTGCGAGTGGAAAATAAGCGCTGGATAAAAAAATTGACGAGTTCATCGGGGTGACCGCATTTTTCCGCCAAATCGTTGTCACAGCCCGTTGATGTCGACTTTTGGAGCGGTAGAAATGACGGATCGCAGGGCGTTTTTTATCCTTCACGGCAAGCAGGCGCTCAATGAAGACGTGCGCGCTGCCGTGCACACCCAGCGTGAACGCGGCTGGGACATCGCCGTACGCCTGACCTGGGAGGCGGGTGACGCTGCGCGCCTGGTCAATGAAGCGCTGGCTGCCGGCTTCAGGGTGTTGATCGCCGGGGGTGGCGACGGCACCTTGCGTGACATTGCCGAGGCCCTGGCGCTGGCCGACACCGGCAAACAGGCCAGCCTGGTGCTGTTGCCACTGGGTACGGCCAATGACTTCGCCCGCGCCGCCGGCGTGCCGCTGGAGCCGGCCGAGGCCCTGGCGTTGCTCGATACCCCGCCGCGCCCGGTGGATCTGGGCGAGGTGGGCGGCCAGCTGTTCCTCAACATGGCCACCGGTGGCTTCGGCAGCCAGGTCACGGCCAACACCTCCGAGGACCTGAAAAAGGTGCTGGGCGGGGCTGCCTACCTGTTCACCGGCCTGAGCCGCTTCAGCGAGCTGCGCGCCGCCCAGGCCGAACTGCATGGGCCGGACTTTCACTGGCAGGGCGACCTGCTGGCTCTGGGAATCGGTAACGGCCGCCAAGCCGGTGGCGGTCATGTGCTTAACCCCGAGGCGCTGGTAGATGACGGCCTGCTGGATATCGCCATTTTACCGGCGCCCACTGACGTGGTCAGCACCTTGGGCGGCCTGCTGTCCGGCGGTCTGGGGTTGGAAAACTTCTTTGTCAGGGCGCGTTTGCCCTGGGTTGAAATCAAGAGTGCGGTGGGCCTGGATATCAATCTCGATGGCGAACCCATGGAAGGCGATAGTTGGCGTTTCAACGCCTTGCCCGGTGCAATAAAGGTGCATCTGCCGGCGCACTCGTCATTGTTTGGTCACGCACCGGTGGTATAGGCGCTTATTTGTGATTTCATTCATCACGGCGCTTGAATACCGGTAAAGCTTGCGCCGTTGCCGCCGATAACCCGAAGCAGATACTCATTTCCACAACAGGCGCTTCGGAGTCTTAATTCAATGGCTGGCATTCTCGACACAGTGGACCAACGCACGCAGCTCGTGGGGGAAAACCGCCTCGAGATTCTGATGTTTCGCCTGGCAGGCCGACAACTGTTCGCGATCAACGTTTTCAAGGTGCAGGAAGTCCTGCAGCTGCCCAAACTGACGTTGATGCCCCAGCGTCACGCCTACGTTTGTGGCGTGGTGAATCTACGCGGGCAGACCCTGCCGGTCATCGACCTGTCCCAGGCCATCGGCATGCGTCCGCTGCAGCCGGGTCCCAACAGCACCATCATCGTCACCGAATACAACCGCTCGGTACAGGCATTCCTGGTCGGTGGCGTCGATCGCATCGTCAACATGACCTGGGAGTCGATTCTGCCTCCGCCCACCAGCGCTGGGCGCCAGCACTACCTGACGGCGATCAGCAAGGTCGAAGACCAGCTGGTGGAAATCATCGATGTGGAAAAGGTTCTCGCCGAGATCGTCCCCTACAACGCCAAAGTCTCGCGCGAGAAGCTCGAAGACCCGCTGCTGGCCAAAGCCAAGGGCCGTGAGGTGCTGCTGGTGGACGACTCCACCGTGGCCCTTGCGCAGTTGCGTGAAACCCTTTCGCAGCTGGGCGTGAAACTGCACATTGCCAGCGACGGCCTCAAGGCCCTGAACATGCTCAAGGCCTGGGCCGACAGCGGCGTGGACATGACCGAGAAGCTGCTGATGGTGTTCACCGACGCCGAGATGCCGGAAATGGACGGCTACCGACTGACCACCGAGATCCGCGGCGACCAGCGTCTGCGCGGCCTGTACGTAGTGCTGCACACCTCGCTGTCCGGCAGCTTCAACGAATCGATGGTGAAGAAGGTCGGCTGCGACAACTTCCTCTCCAAGTTCCAGCCCGACAAATTGGTGGATGTGGTGCGTCAGCGCCTGGCGCTGGACGAGTAAGGCCCGGTTTGCAGCCGGCCTTTACCCTCTCGGGGCCGGTTTGGCGATAAACTGCAAGCTCCCTTTCTCAGGAGCTGATCAGCATGCACCTCAGCGCGCTCTACCGTTTCCCCCTCAAGTCCGCCAAGGCCGAGTCGCTGTCGCGCTCGCCCGTCGACAAGCTGGGGCTCGGTGGTGACCGACGCTGGATGCTGGTCGACGCAAGCGGCCGCTTTCTCAGCCAGCGCGCACTGCCGCAGATGAGCCAGTTGTCGGCGTTGTACAACGCAGCCGGGGGCTTGCGCCTTGCCGCGCAGGGCCTGCCGACGCTGGACGTCGAGCTGCCGGACGCAGGCGCCGAGCTTCGCGGGGTCACCGTGTGGAGCGACACGCTGCGCGTCCCGGATGCCGGCGACGTCGCGGCGGCCTGGGTCAGCCGCTTTCTCGGCAAGCCGACGCGGCTGGTCCATGTGCCGCCGGAACGGGCGCGCCGGCTCGGCAGCGCCTACGGGGGGGACGATGATCGAGTGGCGTTCGCCGACGGCTTCCCGCTGCTGCTGATCGGCGAGGCGTCCTTGCAGGACTTGTCCGCGCGGGTGGGGCGTCCCCTGGAGATGTTGCGCTTTCGTCCCAACCTGGTCGTTCAGGGGGCGCAGGCGTTTGCCGAAGATGGCTGGAAGCGTATCCGCATCGGTGATGTGCAATTTCGTGTGGCAGCGCCCTGCGCGCGCTGCATCCTGACCACCATAGACCCGCAGACCGGCCAGCGCAGCAGCGACCGCGAACCGCTGACCACCCTCAAGACCTACCGCACCCAGGACGGCAATGTCATGTTCGGCCAGAACCTGATCAGCGACGGTGCCGGTGAAATAGAGGTCGGCATGCCGGTCACCGTGCTCGAGTGACCGGCGAGGGAGCGCTTATTGATCGTCGAAAAAGCGCTCGTTCCATTCCACGACGGGCTGCGGAATATTCAATTTCTGCCCGTAGATCACCGAGTAGGACAGCACGTTCTGCACATACTGCCGGGTCTCGTCGAACGGGATGGATTCAACCCAGACGTCGAAGCTCAGGTGGTTGGCCCCGCGCAGCCATTGGCGCACTCGCCCGGCGCCAGCATTGTAGGCCGCCGAGGCCAGCACCCGGTTGCCGTTGAACTGGCTCTGCACCTGGCTCAGGTAGGCAGCGCCCAGTTGGATGTTCTTGTCCGGGTCGAGCACCTGCTGAGGTGACGCCAGCGGGATGTTGAACTTGCGCGCGGTTTCCTTGGCAGTGGCCGGCATCAGCTGCATCAGGCCCATGGCGCCAACGCCCGAGCGGGCATCGTCCATGAACGCGCTTTCCTGGCGAGTGATGGCAAACGCCCAGCTGGAGTGGATGCCACGGGCCGCCGACTCGCGCAACAAGGTGTCGCGGTGGGCCATCGGAAAGCGGATGTCGAGGTCGTCCCAGTACTGCGCCTGGCTGATGGTGCGGATCGCCGGGAAATACCAACCCATGTCGTAGGCCAGCTTGGCCTGGGCGACCATTTCGTCGCGGCTGAACAAGCGAGTAGCGTGATACCACTCGCGGCGTCCGTCGACGGGCTGGCCGCGATCATGAAATTCCAGCGCGCGGCGAATGCCGGCGGTGTTGCGTACCTTGTTCATCAGCTGCTGGCTGATGGGCAGCGGCCGGTTGGCCAGCGAGTAGGGGCTCTGGCTGCGATCGGCAGCGAGGAAGCCGTAGAAGTCGCGCTCCTTGGCCACCGTGCGATAGAGCACGGGTACCTGCGGGTTCTGTGGCTCGGCCAGCTCCAGGCTGCGCGCCTGCCAGTAACGCCAGCGGTTGGTGCTGGCCAGGCTTTCCGGCAGGCGCCGGGTCAGCTGGTAGGCGTCTTCCCAGCGGCCCAGGCGCAACAGCAGGCGCAGGCGCCACTCGGTGACGGTGTCATCGCGCAGATCCGGATCGTAGCGGGTCATCAGGTCAAGCGCTCGCGGGTCGTAGTTGCGCGCCAGGGTCAGCCCGATCTCCCGGGCGATGGCGACTTTTTCCTCGCTGGAGAAATGCATGCTGGCGGCGTAGCCGTCGAGCAGTTGCATGGCCTGCTCGGGGTCCTGCTTGGCCAGGCGCCGCAGGCCCAGGCTGACCACATCGGACATGGCTTCGTCGGCGGGCAGGAAGCGCCCGGTCTGGCTGAGCAGGGCCGGCTTCTGCGCGACGTCGAGCAACAGCTTGCCCTGGGGCGCCAGGGTGGTCAGGCCGCCGACCATGTTGTTGGCCAGGCCATAGTTGCGCTCCTGCACGGCGAGCTTGGCGCGTTGCCAGCGCTTCTGTTCGGTCAGCTGGCCCTCACTGGCCCAGCGCGCGAACAACGGGTCGCAGGCGCTTGGCTGGGTCTTGCCGTTGAGCCAGAGCTTTTCGGCGCTGGCGTAGCCTTCGCTGCGCAGGTTGTGGCTGAGCTGATACTGGCCGTACAGGCAGTCCAGTTCGGTGAAGTTGAGTTTGGGATCGTAGTACTTGAGAAAGGTGTCCCAGTCTTCGCGGTCGGCCAGCACCCGCAGCCAGCGCAGCTTCATGAAGTTGGCCTGGGGCAGGTCGCCGTGTTCGAGGAGGAATTTCTCGACCTCGGCGTTCGGCGCGCTGTTGAGCCGCGCGGTCAGTTCGTCGTACGCCAGGTACGGCTCCAGCGGGTAGTCCACGAGCATTGGCGCGTACTGGAAGTACGGGGTGCTGTCGCCTCGCGCCAGGGCACTTTTGGCCTGGTCGTAGTACTGGCGTTGCAGGGCCAGATCGCCGGCCTGGACGGTGGTGACGGCGCTGGTGGACAAAAACAGGCAGGACAAAAAGCTCAACAGGCGACTGCGCATGGTACTTCCGGGCAGATGAAACGGCAGTGTCCGGCGGCGCCAGCACTCGAGGCCCCTAGCTTAGCCTTTTGCCCAGCCCGGATGAAAGCGCCGCCGCGTAACCGGTCATGAAGCTGGCGCCGGGGCGAGGCTCGCGCGACCACCTGCGACAGGTCCCGCCCGCCGGGCCCCCGCGCCAGGCAGAAGTCAGGTAGAATGCGCGCCCGGTTTTTGGAGAAGCTCATGACCCTGCTCAAGTTAAGCGATGTGTCCCTTGCTTTCGGCGCTATGCCGTTGTTGGACAAGGTGTCCTGGCAGATCGCCCGTGGCGAGCGGGTCTGCATTATTGGCCGCAACGGCACGGGCAAGTCGAGCATGTTGAAGCTGGTCAAGGGCGTGCAGAAGCCCGATGACGGCTCGGTGTGGCGCGCCCCAGGGCTGAAGATCGGCGAATTGCCGCAGGAACTGCCGCTGGCGGACGAACGGACGGTGTTCGACGTGGTTGCCGAGGGCCTCGACGGCGTCGGCGCCCTGCTCGCCGAATATCACCACCTGAGCCAGAACATCGTCACCGACGAAGACCTGAACAAGCTCATGCACGTGCAGCAGGATCTCGAGGCCCGCGACGGCTGGCGCCTGCAGACCCTGGTCGACAGCACCCTGAGCCGCTTGCAGCTGCCGGCCGACAAGACCCTGGCGCAGCTCTCCGGTGGCTGGCGGCGCCGCGTACTGCTGGCACAGGCGCTGGTTTCGGAGCCTGATCTGCTGCTGCTCGACGAGCCGACCAACCACCTGGACATCGGCGCCATCGCCTGGCTCGAAGACGCCTTGAAGGATTTCCAGGGGGCAGTGCTGTTCATCACTCACGACCGCTCCTTCCTGCAGAACCTGGCCACGCGCATCCTCGAGCTCGACCGCGGCGGCCTGATCGACTGGAATGGCGACTACGCCAGTTTCCTGGTGCACAAGGAGGCCACACTGGCCGCCGAAGAAACCGCCAACGCGTTGTTCGACAAGCGCCTGGCTCAGGAAGAAGTGTGGATTCGCCAAGGCATCAAGGCCCGGCGTACCCGCAACGAGGGCCGCGTGCGCGCCTTGAAAGCCTTGCGCGTGGAGCGCAGCGAACGTCGCGAGCGCACCGGCAAGGCCAACATCCAGCTGGAGACGGCGGACAAGTCCGGCAAGCAGGTCATGGTGCTGGAAGACGTGAGCTTCGCCCACCCTGGAGGCCCGTTCCTGATCAAGGACTTCTCCATGGTGTTGCAGCGCGGCGACCGTATCGGCCTGCTGGGCGCCAACGGCACCGGCAAGACCACGCTGCTCAAGCTGATGCTCAACGGCCTGCAGCCGACCAGCGGCAAGGTCGAGGAGGGCACGCGCATCGATGTGGCCTACTTCGACCAGCTGCGCCATCAGCTGGACCTTGAAAAGACCGTGATCGACAACGTCGCCGAAGGCCGCGATTTCATCGAGATCGACGGGCAGAACCGTCACGTGCTCAGCTACCTGGGCGACTTCCTGTTCAGCCCGCAGCGTGCCCGCACGCCGGTCAAGGCACTGTCGGGCGGCGAGCGCGCGCGTCTGTTGCTGGCCAAGCTGTTCAGCAAGCCGGCCAACCTGCTGGTGCTCGACGAACCGACCAACGACCTTGATGTGGAAACCCTCGAGCTGCTCGAAGAAGTGTTGCTGACGTTCAATGGCACCGTGCTGATGGTCAGCCACGACCGGGCCTTCCTCGACAACGTGGTCACCAGTACCCTGGTGTTCGAAGGCGAGGGCAAGGTCCGCGAATACGTCGGTGGCTATCAGGACTGGTTGCGCCAGGGCGGCTCGCCGAAACTGCTGGGTGTGACGGAGAGCAAGTCTGGCAAGGCTGACCTGGCGTCCGCCGTGGTCAAGGCCGAGCCCGCCGTCGTGGCCACTGCCTCTGAAGCACCGGCCAAGAAAAAGCTCAGCTACAAGTTGCAGCGCGAGCTCGAAGCCCTGCCAGGGCAGATCGAAGCGCAGGAGCAGAAGATCGCCGCAGTCGAGGCGCAGATGGCCGATGCGGCGTTTTACCAGCGCCCTGCCGCAGAAACGGCGGCCGTGATTGCCGGCCTGGAAAAGCTGCAGGCCGAATTGGACGTCATGGTCGAGCGCTGGGCTGAACTCGACGCCTGACCGTCAGCCGGGCCGCCGAGCAACTTGCTCGGCGGCGAGGCGGGGTCATTCCACGCGTTTGAGGCGTACGGCCAAAGTGTCGCAATGGGCCCCGTGCAGCAGGTCGTTGGCGGTTGAGCCGAGCAACAGGGCCAGGCCGTGGCGACCATGGCTGCCCACCACTACCAGATCGCAGGCCTGTTCCTTGGCCAGGTGGTGAATCTCCTGACGCGGCTGGCCGTAGGTCAGGTGGCTGTTCTCGCGGGTGAGTTGCGGATACTTGGCGATTAGTTTCTCCAGGCGCTCCTTGGCCTGGTCGAATTGTTGCTGCTGCAGTTGCGAGAGGTCCATGGGCACATCACCACCAAAGGCCATGGCCATGGGTTCGACGATGTGCACCAGGGACAGCCGCGCATGGTTGGTGGCGGCCAGGTCGCTGGCGCGCTGGATTACCGGGTCGCACTCCTCGGTCAGGTCCACGGCAACCAGAATATGTTGGTAAGGCATGAGAAGCTCTCCTGACGATTGCGATAATTAAGTATGGTGGATTCGCGGCGGTTGTGCGCAACTCACGTAACCGACTCTTTTATTTCCGGAAATTGCAGGCGTACTGAATATGACGGTCTGGATCGTGGTGTCAATCCTTGCGCTGGTTTTGAGTCCGCTGGCCTGGTTGATGCCTTCGCGCAACCAGAGCGGCAAGATGGACCTGCGCCTGCAGGCCAGGCGCATGGGCCTGGCCATGCAGCTGGCGCCTCAGCAGTGGCCGCACTGGCTGCCCAGCGAGCCACCCAGCCCTTGCGCCGAATACCACCGCCCGCGTCGCGCAGGCGCTGCCGACCGCTGGAGCTACTGGCAGACCACCCCGGGGACCTGGCTCAATCAATGGCGTGAGCCTTGTGAGGATGCGCGCCTGCAGCCCTTGCTGGCGACATTGCCCGCCAACGTCTACAAGGTCGAGGCCGGTGAGCAGATGATGACCCTTTATTGGGGCGAGAAGGGTGAAATAAAGGATCTGCAGGCCATCGATGCGCTGCTCAAGGCATTGGCCTGAACGGCTGGGATTAGGCGCCCCCCACCTTCCTTGATGCTCGGCAAGGGCAATCCGACCTGACGGCCTATCGGCAACCTGCCACTACGAACAGGCCAGATCGCGCCCATTAAAAAGCCCGATAGCAAGCGTCGGGCTGGGGGTGGCCAGGCAGGCCGGTAATCAGGTGGGCTACAGTGCGATCCGGTGTGACCGGCAGTGTAGACGCGGTTCGATCATACGCGCGACTTTCGCAAAAATCCCGGGCATTGTGCAGTTGGCAAAACTTTCATGTTGCCAGCCGCCTGCTATTTATCCTGGCGCATTCACGCCGGCCATCTGCCTGTCATCAGCGCCGCGCAACCTATCGCCGCTCGCGCTGCGGGAGTACCGTAAAGCCGTCATGAAGTCGTGCAGAGCGGGGCGAGAAAACTGTGACCGCCGGGTCATTTTTTGTCCTTGTTCGGTGCAATTGACAAGCACGGAATTTTCCGTGATGGTGTGCGCAGCCAAATCAAACGGGCGTATGAATTGAGCGTTTGGCATCCCCAGGCGCTCCTACAAGAATTCCGGTTCCATATCGTGGAGATCAGTTGATGATTTACGAAGGTAAAGCCATCACGGTTAAGGCTCTTGAAAGCGGCATCGTCGAGCTGAAGTTCGACCTCAAGGGTGAGTCCGTCAACAAGTTCAACCGCCTGACACTGAGCGAACTGCGCCAGGCCATCGACACCATCAAGGCCGACGCCTCGGTCAAGGCCGTGATCGTCAGCAGTGGCAAGGACGTGTTCATCGTCGGCGCGGACATCACCGAATTCGTCGACAACTTCAAGTTGCCCGAAGCCGAGTTGATCGCCGGCAACCTCGAAGCCAACCGGATCTTCAGCGATTTCGAAGACCTCGCGGTGCCGACTGTGGCCGCCATCAACGGCATCGCCCTGGGCGGCGGCCTGGAAATGTGCCTGGCCGCCGACTATCGAGTGATGGCCACCAGCGCCAAGGTCGGCCTGCCGGAAGTCAAGCTGGGCATCTACCCAGGCTTCGGCGGTACCGTGCGCCTGCCGCGTATCATCGGCGCCGACAACGCCATCGAGTGGATCGCTTCGGGCAAGGAAAACTCTGCCGATGACGCCCTCAAGGTGGGCGCCGTCGACGCAGTGGTCACCCCGGACAAGCTCCAGGCGGCGGCCCTGGACCTGGCCAAGCGCGCCATCAGTGGCGAGTTCGACCACAAGGCCAAGCGCCAGCCCAAGCTCGACAAGCTCAAGCTCAATGCCATCGAGCAGATGATGGCGTTCGAGACTGCCAAGGGCTTCGTCGCCGGCCAGGCCGGCCCGAACTACCCGGCACCGGTAGAGGCCATCAAGACCATTCAGAAGGCCGCCAATTTCGGCCGTGACAAGGCCCTGGAAGTCGAGGCCGCCGGCTTCGTCAAGATGGCCAAGACCTCCGCTGCGCAAAGCCTGATCGGCCTGTTCCTCAACGACCAGGAGCTCAAGCGCAAGGCCAAGGCCTATGACGAAGTCGCCCGTGACGTGAAGCAGGCCGCCGTGCTCGGCGCCGGCATCATGGGTGGCGGCATCGCCTATCAGTCGGCGGTCAAGGGCACGCCGATCCTGATGAAGGACATCAACGAGAAGGGCATCGAGCAGGGCCTGGCCGAGGCTTCCAAGCTCCTGGGCAAGCGCGTCGAGAAGGGTCGCCTGACCCCGGCGAAGATGGCCGAGGCGCTCAACGCCATTCGTCCAACCCTTTCGTATGGCGATTTCGGCCACGTCGACATCGTCGTCGAAGCCGTGGTCGAGAATCCCAAGGTCAAGCAGGCAGTCCTGGCCGAAGTCGAAAGCCAGGTGAAGGAGGACGCGATCCTCGCCTCCAACACCTCGACCATTTCCATCAGCTTGCTGGCCAAGGCCCTCAAGCGTCCGGAAAATTTCGTCGGCATGCACTTCTTCAATCCGGTGCACATGATGCCGCTGGTGGAAGTGATCCGTGGCGAGAAGTCCAGCGAAGTGGCCGTCGCCACCACCGTGGCCTACGCCAAGAAGATGGGCAAGAACCCGATCGTGGTCAACGACTGCCCGGGCTTTCTGGTCAACCGCGTGCTGTTCCCGTATTTCGGCGGCTTCGCCAAGCTGGTCAGCGCCGGCGTCGACTTCGTGCGCATCGACAAGGTCATGGAAAAGTTCGGCTGGCCCATGGGCCCGGCCTACCTGATGGACGTGGTCGGCATCGACACCGGTCACCACGGCCGTGACGTGATGGCCGAGGGCTTCCCCGATCGCATGAAGGACGACCGTCGTTCGGCGATCGATGCCCTGTACGACGCCAACCGCCTGGGCCAGAAGAACGGCAAGGGCTTCTATGCCTACGAGACCGACAAGAGCGGCAAGCCGAAGAAAGTCTCCGACCCGACCGCCCTTGAAGTGCTCAAGCCGGTGATCTACGAGCAGCGCGAAGTCAGCGACGAGGACATCCTCAACTGGATGATGATCCCGCTGTGCCTGGAAACTGTGCGCTGCCTGGAAGACCGCATCGTCGAAACCGCTGCCGAGGCCGACATGGGCCTGGTCTACGGCATCGGTTTCCCTCCGTTCCGCGGCGGTGCACTGCGCTACATCGACTCGCTGGGTGTCGCCGAATTCGTCGCCCTGGCCGACCGCTATGCCGACCTGGGGCCGCTGTACCACCCCACCGCGAAGCTGCGTGAAATGGCCGCCAACGGTCAGAGCTTTTTCGGTTAAGCGCCCCCCAAGAACGAGAGTGAATGAAAGATGAGCCTGAATCCTAGAGACGTGGTGATTGTCGACTTCGGTCGTACCCCGATGGGCCGTTCCAAGGGCGGCATGCACCGCAACACTCGCGCCGAAGACATGTCGGCGCACCTGATCAGCAAATTGCTCGAGCGCAACGTCAAGGTCGACCCCAACGAGGTCGAGGACGTGATCTGGGGCTGCGTCAACCAGACCCTGGAGCAGGGCTGGAACATCGCCCGCATGGCCTCGCTGATGACCCAGATCCCGCACACTGCGGCCGGGCAGACCGTCAGCCGCCTGTGCGGTTCGTCGATGAGCGCGCTGCACACCGCCGCCCAGGCGATCATGACCGGCAACGGCGACGTGTTCGTGGTAGGCGGGGTGGAGCACATGGGTCACGTTGGCATGATGCACGGTGTCGACCCCAACCCGCACATGTCGCTGTATGCCGCCAAGGCCTCGGGCATGATGGGCCTGACTGCGGAAATGCTCGGCAAGATGCATGGCATCACCCGTGAAGCCCAGGACGCCTTCGGCGTGCGCTCCCACCAACTGGCCCACAAGGCCACGGTGGAGGGCAAGTTCAAGGACGAGATCATCCCGATGCAGGGCTACGACGAGAATGGCTTCCTGAAAGTGTTCGACTACGACGAGACCATTCGTCCGGACACGACCCTGGAAAGCCTGGCGGCGCTCAAGCCGGCCTTCAACCCCAAAGGCGGCACCGTGACGGCGGGCACTTCCTCGCAGATCACCGACGGCGCCTCGTGCATGATCGTGATGTCGGCGCAACGTGCCCAGGATCTCGGCATCCAGCCACTGGCGGTGATCCGCTCTATGGCGGTGGCCGGCGTGGACCCGGCGATCATGGGTTACGGTCCGGTACCTGCCACCCAAAAGGCGCTCAAGCGCGCGGGTTTGACCATTGCCGACATCGATTTCATCGAGCTCAACGAGGCCTTCGCTGCACAGGCGCTGCCGGTGCTCAAGGATTTGAAAGTGCTCGACAAGATGAATGAGAAGGTTAACCTGCACGGCGGCGCGATCGCATTGGGTCACCCGTTTGGTTGCTCCGGTGCGCGTATTTCCGGTACGTTGCTCAACGTGATGAAACAAAACAACGGCACCTTGGGCGTGTCCACCATGTGTGTAGGGCTTGGCCAGGGCATCACCACCGTATTCGAACGCGTCTAAGCGCTCGCGGTACGGAAGCCGGGGCCTGGTGCCCCGGTTTTTTATTTTTTGCAGATTATTTTCCGAAGGTGCGCAACATGCAGATACAGCCCGGTCTCTACCGCCACTACAAAGGACCTGAGTATCGTGTGTACAGTGTCGCGCAGCACTCCGAGACCGAAGAGTGGGTCGTGTTCTACCAGGCGCTCTATGGCGATTACGGCATGTGGGTACGGCCGCTGAACATGTTCCTCGAATCAGTCGAGGTTGACGGCGAGCAGGTACCGCGCTTTGCTTTGGTTCAGGCCGAAGCCAGCCTGTTTTCCCCTGCGCAGGGTCCACACCCGGTTTGACTTCCCTGCGTTGCCACTATATATAGCGGTCCCTCTATCGGTTCGTAGGTAGCAGGCGACCGCCTTTCTTTTCAAGTATTCAGGAATATTCCGATCCATGGGCAAATCGCTGGTCATTGTGGAATCCCCGGCTAAGGCCAAGACCATCAACAAGTATCTGGGCAACCAATACGTGGTGAAGTCGAGTATCGGCCATATCCGAGACCTGCCCACCAGCGGTTCGGCCAGCGCGAGCAAGGAGCCTGCCGCCAAGCGCAGCAAGACTGCCGCCGAGGGCCCGGTGCTGACCGCCAAGGAAAAAGCCACCAAGCAACTGGTGGCGCGCATGGGTGTGGACCCCGAGCATGGCTGGAAGGCCAAGTACGAGATCCTGCCCGGCAAGGAAAAGGTCATCGAGGAGTTGCGCCGCCTGGCCAAGGATGCCGACACCATCTATCTCGCAACCGACTTGGACCGCGAGGGGGAAGCCATTGCCTGGCACCTGCGCGAAGCCATCGGTGGCGATGACAGCCGCTACAAGCGAGTGGTGTTCAACGAAATCACCAAGAAGGCCATCCAGGAGGCGTTTTCGCGGCCTGGCGAACTCGACATCGACCGCGTCAACGCCCAGCAGGCGCGACGCTTCCTCGATCGCGTGGTGGGTTACATGGTCTCCCCGCTGCTCTGGCAGAAAATCGCCCGCGGCCTCTCGGCCGGCCGTGTGCAATCGGTGGCGGTGAAGCTGGTGGTGGAGCGCGAGCGCGAGATTCGTGCCTTCAACCCCGAGGAATACTGGGAGATTCACGCCGACCTCGGTACCGCCAAGAACGCCAAGGTGCGCTTCGAAGTGGCGCGCGAAAAAGGCGAGGCGTTCAAGCCGCTCAACGAAGCGCACGCCATGGCGGCCCTGGAAAAGCTCAAGGCTTCCAGCTACAGCATCATCAAGCGCGAAGACAAGCCGACCAGCAGCAAGCCGTCGGCACCGTTCATCACCTCGACCCTGCAGCAGGCCGGCAGCAACCGGCTGGGCTTCGGCGTGAAGAAGACCATGATGATGGCTCAGCGCTTGTACGAAGCCGGCTACATCACCTACATGCGTACCGACTCCACCAACCTCTCGGCCGACGCCGTGGAGGCTGCGCGCGCCTACATCGAGCAGGAGTTCGGCAAGCAGTACCTACCGGCCGCACCCATGGTGTACGGCAGCAAGGAAGGGGCTCAGGAGGCGCACGAAGCGATCCGTCCGTCCGACGTCAACACTCACCCGAGCCAGCTGACCGGCATGGAACGCGACGCCGAGCGTCTGTATGAGCTGATCTGGCGCCAGTTCCTGGCCTGCCAGATGCCGCCTGCGCAATACCTGTCGACCACTGTCAGCGTGGCGGCTGGTGAATTCGAGCTGCGTGCCAAGGGCCGTATCCTCAAGTTCGACGGCTACACCCGCGTCCTGCCCCAGGTGACCAAGCCGGGCGACGATGACGTGCTGCCGGAAATGGCCCAAGGCGAAGTCCTCAAGCTTATCCAGCTCGACCCCACGCAGCATTTCACCAAGCCGCCGGCACGCTATTCCGAAGCCAGCCTGGTCAAGGAAATGGAAAAACGCGGTATTGGTCGCCCGTCGACCTACGCCGCGATCATCTCCACCATCCAGGACCGCGGCTACGTCGCGCTGCACAACCGGCGCTTCTACTCCGAAAAGATGGGCGACATCGTCACCGAGCGCCTGTCCGAGAGTTTCGCCAACCTGATGGACTACGGCTTCACCGCCGGCATGGAAGAGAACCTCGACGACGTGGCCCAGGGCGAGCGTGACTGGAAGAACGTGCTGGACGAGTTCTACGGCGATTTCAAGACCAAGCTCGACGTTGCAGGTGCTCCCGATAGCGGCATGCGTGCCAACCAGCCGACGCCGACCGACATCGCCTGCCCGGTGTGTGGCCGTCACATGATGATCCGCACGGCCTCCACGGGGGTGTTCCTCGGTTGCTCAGGCTACAGCCTGCCGCCCAAGGAGCGTTGCAAGGAAACCATCAACCTGATTCCGGGCGACGAGATCGCCGCCGACGACGAGGGCGAGTCCGAGTCCCGCGTGTTGCGCGGCAAGCACCGTTGCCCGATCTGCGCCACGGCCATGGACGCCTACCTGCTGGATGAAAAGCGCAAGCTGCACATCTGCGGCAACAACCCTGATTGCCCGGGCTACGAGATCGAAGAGGGCAGCTACCGCATCAAGGGCTATGAAGGCCCGAGCCTGCAGTGCGACAAGTGCGGCAGCGAGATGCAACTCAAGACCGGCCGTTTCGGCAAGTTCTTCGGCTGCACCAACGCCGAATGCAAGAACACCCGCAAGCTGCTCAAGAGCGGCGAGGCGGCGCCGCCGAAGATGGACGCGGTGAAGATGCCCGAGCTCAAGTGCGAGAAGGTCAACGACACCTATGTGCTGCGTGATGGCGCATCCGGCCTGTTCCTCGCCGCCAGCCAGTTCCCGAAGAACCGCGAGACCCGTGCGCCGCTGGTGCTGGAAATCATTCCGCACAAAGACGAAATCGATCCGAAGTACCACTTCCTGTTCGATGCGCCGAAGAAAGACCCCGAAGGCCGTCCGGCGGTGATTCGTTACAGCCGCAAGACCAAGGAGCAATATGTGCAGACCGAGGTCGAGGGCAAGCCGACCGGCTGGAAGGCATTCTTCGACGGCAGCGTCTGGAAGGTTGAAGACAAGCGCTGATACTGCAGGACCGCGCCTGCTCGGGACGCGTGCGACGCGCTATTCCCGAGCGAGCCGGGTCCTATAGCGCGTTGCCACCTCAGCAGCTGAAGCACCCAAGGAGATTTCCATGGCTCACGAGCTCTACACCCGCACCAACCAGAAGATCTATTTCGCCGGCCTGGCTCTGCAATCCTTGGGGCGCGCCGAGAGCGGCCAGGCGATCAATACCTCTGCTCTGGCTCAGGCTGACCGTGAATCGGCGCTGTTCCACCTGTATGGTGCGCTGCTGGGTCTCTGCCATGAAATAGCCGGTTACTACCGCCTGCCACAAGCTGCTGCGCCGCGTGCCGAGGCGTTGCTGAGCGCGCAAGCTCAGCACGGCCTGGCCATTCCCGAACTGGCCGAGCTGGTCGAGCTGGCGCAGAGCCGCGAGACCTGGCTGGCTCGTTTGCTGAGTGAATACGCGGCCTTGTTTCTACCGCCACAGGCACCCAAGGTGGACAAGGGTGATGTGCGGGTGGCGGTCATCCAGGTCGTCAGCCTCGATGAGCAGGTGGCTGAGCCGGAGTTGACCCGCGAGGAGCTGGAAAGCTGGCGGCAAAACCTCAAAGGCTTGGCCATCCGCTTTCGCGAAGGTTTGAGTGAGTGCTGATCGGTTCAGTGGCTGTTACAATACTGGCCTTTCACGGAGACTCATTTCCTTATGCCTACGTCTTTTCTTGAGATTGTCGAGTTGCCTGACGGCCGCATCGAACTGCGCCGTGCCGACGACGAAGGCTCTCTGGTGACCCTGAATTTCTCCGAGGACGCCAAGGTGTTCTTGAATGGTCAGCATGTCGAGGTGGCCAAAGCCATGCTCAGCGTCGGCGTGCAGATGGCTGGCAAGATGGCCGAAGGCGAGTTGAACGCCGAGCCCGAGGACGGGCCGCGCGTTCTGCACTGAGGTTCGCCGTCAGCCCAGGCGAATGTTCAGGCTCTGCGCCGCGCCCAGCCGAGCTGCCGTGGTGAGTTGCTGGCGGCTGCTGGCGTTGAGCGGGTTGACCCAGCTCACCACCGTATGACTGCGCCCCAGCTTCAGGGCTTCGCAAGCCAGTTGCAAGGCGCTCTGGGTACCGCGGGTGCGCAGCAGCAGAATGCGCTCGCGGTTCAGCCCGGCGTCGCGCAGCCAGGCCTGGGTCAGGCTGGCAGGCGGGGCGATCAGGGTCAGCCAGCGCGCATCCAGCTCCTCGCTCAACTCCCGCAGCATCGGCGCCAGCAGGCTCAGGCAGTTGCCTGCAGCCCCGCGCAGTGACATCTCGCTGAAATAGGCCGGCTGGCTTTCCCGCTCTTCATCAACGCCCCAGGGCGCTGGCGAATCCTTGACCTGGAACGGTTGCGCTGGCTGCACCATGAACGCTTCGAACAGCGACAGTTGGCCGTTTTGCTGGGACTGTGGGTACGCGGGAAAATGCATGCTGCCTCTCCTTACCGACGGATGACGCCGACACTCAAGCCTTCGATGACCAGTTCCTGGTCCTTGAGATTGACTTCGATGGGTGCGAACTCGGGATTTTCGGCCAGCAGCCACACCTTGCTGCCGTCGCGCTTGAAGCGCTTGACCGTGACTTCGTCGCCGATGCGCGCAACCACGATCTGGCCGTTGCGTGCTTCGCGAGTGGTGTGAACGGCCAGCAGGTCGCCGTCCATGATGCCGACATCCTTCATGCTCATGCCGTGCACCTTGAGCAGGTAGTCCGCGCGAGGATGAAAGAAGGCGGGGTTGATGTTGCACGATTCCTCGATGTGCTGCTCGGCGAGGATGGGGGCGCCCGCAGCCACCCGGCCAATGACCGGCAGGCCGTTGTCCTCGGCGACCGCCTTGGGGTCAAAACCGGGGATGCGGATACCGCGCGAGGCACCAGGCGTCATCTCGATGGCGCCCTTGCGTGCCAGGGCCTTGAGGTGTTCCTCGGCGGCGTTCGGCGATTTGAACCCCAGCTTCTGGGCGATTTCCGCGCGGGTGGGCGGAAAACCGTTGTCTTCGAGGCAGCGCTTGATGAAAGCGAGGATCTCGGCTTGGCGTGGCGTCAGTTTAAGCATGGTGGGCGCTCTGTCTTTTTATACAGTGACTGGGATTATATACAGTGCGTTGCGCTTGGCAATGCCGGGTTTGCCTCAATCGGCATTCTTCTCGTGCCGGCGGGGTGCTGCGCAGGCTGCGGGGCTCGCCATGAGATGGCCAGGTGTCGCAGGAGATGTGGTTAAATGCGTGACCCGCCGGCCACTTCTCGCCTTGCGAGGCTTGACAATGTAATGCTTTGAAACGTATGTTTCAAACAAGTGTTTGTCAGGCGGAGTTGCCATGGCCCAGTCGGAAACCGTTGAACGCATCCTCGATGCCGCCGAACAGCTGTTCGCGGAGAAAGGCTTCGCGGAAACGTCCTTGCGCCTCATTACCAGCAAGGCGGGCGTCAACCTGGCGGCCGTCAATTACCATTTCGGTTCCAAGAAGGCGCTGATCCAGGCGGTGTTCTCGCGTTTCCTCGGGCCCTTCTGCATCAGCCTGGACCGCGAGCTGGAGCGGCGCAGCGCCAGGCCCGAGCACAAGGCCAGCCTGGAGGAGCTGCTGGAAATCCTCGTCGAACAGGCCATGGTGGTGCAACCGCGCAGCGGCAATGACCTGTCCATCTTCATGCGTCTGTTGGGCCTGGCGTTCAGCCAGAGCCAAGGCCACCTGCGGCGCTACCTGGAAGACATGTACGGCAAGGTTTTCCGTCGCTACATGTTGCTGGTGAACGAGGCCGCGCCGCGCATTCCCCCTCTGGAACTGTTCTGGCGCGTGCATTTCATGCTCGGCGCAGCGGCCTTCAGCATGTCGGGTATCAAGGCATTGCGCGCCATTGCCGAGACCGATTTCGGCGTGAATACTTCCATCGAACAAGTGATGCGCCTGATGGTGCCTTTCCTCGCCGCCGGCATGCGTGCCGATTCCGGGGTGACCGACCCGCTCATGGCCTCGGCGCAGTTGCGTCCGCGCAGTAAATCCACTGTGCCGGCGGCTGCCAAGGCCTAAGGATAGATTTGACATGAGTTCCATTTTGCAAGGCTCCCTTATGGTGGACGTGGCCGGAACCTGGCTGACCGCCGAAGACCGCCAGCTATTGCGCCAGCCCGAAGTGGCCGGCCTGATCGTCTTTGCCCGCAACATCGAGTCCCCGCGCCAGGTGCGCGAGCTGACTGCCGCCATCCGCGCGATCCGACCTGATTTGATCCTCGCCGTCGACCAGGAGGGCGGCCGCGTACAACGGCTGCGCCAAGGCTTCGTGCGCCTGCCGGCGATGCGTTCGCTGGCCGCTTGCGCCAACGCCGAGTCGCTGGCCGAACAGTGCGGGTGGCTGATGGCGACCGAGGTGCTGGCGGTTGGCCTGGACCTGAGCTTCGCCCCGGTGCTGGATCTCGACCATCAGCGCAGCGCGGTAGTAGGCACGCGGGCCTTCGAGGGCGATCCGCTGCGTGCCACTGCCCTGGCCGGGGCGTTCATCAAGGGCATGAACGCGGCCGGCATGGCGGCCTGTGGCAAGCATTTCCCGGGGCATGGCTGGGCCGAGGCCGATTCCCACGTGGCCATCCCGGTGGACGAGCGCAGCCTGGAACAGATTCGTGCGCTGGACCTGGTGCCCTTCGCGCGCTTGAGCGGCCAGTTGGCAGCGGTGATGCCGGCCCATGTCATCTACCCCGAAGTGGACGCGCAGCCGGCGGGTTTCTCGCGCAAGTGGCTGCAGGAGATTCTGCGCGGCGAGCTGGGGTTCGACGGCGTGATCTTCAGCGACGACCTGTCCATGGCCGGCGCCCACGTGGTAGGCGATGCCGCCAGCCGCATCGAGGCAGCGCTGACCGCAGGCTGCGACATGGGCCTGGTGTGCAATGACCGGGCAGCCGCCGAGCTGGCGCTGACCGCAGCCCAGCGGCTGAAGGTCAAGCCATCGCCGCGTATCGCCAAAATGCGCGGGCGCGTGGTGGCGGGCGAGGATTACAAGCAGGATCCGCGCTGGCTGCAGGCATTGGGGGCGTTGCGCGGGGCCGGGTTGGTCGACTGAGCGTGAGAGGTGGGCCGAGCCCGCATCAGCCTTGCCTAACCTTTGGGCAGCGGCTCGAGCAACGCCTCGATGTCATCCGGCATCAGCTTCCAGTCGCCCGGCTGGCGGCCGTCCAGCACGCCTGAGGCCAGCGCCGATTTCTCGTGCTGCAGGTGCTGGATCTTTTCTTCGACGGTACCGCGGGTGATCAGCTTGTAGACGAACACCGGTTTCTCCTGGCCGATGCGGTAGGCGCGGTCGGTGGCCTGGTGCTCGGCGGCCGGGTTCCACCAGGGGTCGTAGTGGATCACCGTGTCGGCCGCCGTGAGGTTCAGGCCCACGCCGCCGGCCTTGAGGCTGATCAGGAAGATCTGCAGCTTGCCCTGCTGGAAGTCCTCGACCGGCCCGCGGCGATTGCGCGTGGCGCCGGTGAGCAGGGCGTAGGGCACCTGGCGCAGCTGCAACTGCTGTTCGATCAGGCTCAGCATCGAGGTGAACTGGGAAAACAGCAGAATGCGCCGGCCCTCGGCGAGCAACTCCTCGAGCATCTCCATCAGGCTGTCGAGCTTGCCCGAACTGCTGCCTTTGCTCGGCGGCGTCACATCGTTGACCAAGCGCAGATCGCAGCAGACCTGACGCAGCTTGAGCAGCGCCTCGAGGATGATGATCTGGCTGCGCGCCATGCCCTTGCGGTTGATCTCGGCGCGAACCTTCTTGTCCATCGCCAGGCGCACGGTCTCGTAGACGTCGCGCTGGGCGTCGTTGAGCTCCACCCAGTGGGTGATCTCGGTCTTGGCCGGCAGTTCGGTCGCCACCTGCTCCTTGGTACGGCGCAGCAGGAACGGCTTGATGCGCGAATTCAGATGTTGCAGCCGAATCTCGCTGCCGTGGCGCTCGATCGGCACCCGGTAGGCCTGACTGAAGGCCTTGGCGTCGCCCAGCCAGCCCGGCAGCAGGAAGTGAAACAGCGACCACAGCTCGCCCAGGTGATTTTCCAGTGGCGTGCCGCTCAGGCACAGGCGTTGCCGCGCCTGCAGCTGCCGCGCTGCCTGGGCTGCCTTGCTGCCTGGGGTCTTGATGTACTGCGCTTCGTCGAGGATCAGCAGGTGCAGCGGCTGCCGGGCGAGCACGTCCAGGTCCTTGGGCAGCAGGGCGTAGGTGGTCAGCAGCAAGTCGTAGTCGCCGAGGCGATCGAACCAGCGTTTGCGCCCGGCACCGTGCAATGACAGCACGCGCAGCGACGGTGCGAAGCGTGCCGCCTCGTCCTGCCAGTTGGGAATCAGGCTGGTGGGCATGACCACCATGGCCGGCCGGTCGAGGCGCCCGGCTTCTTTTTCGCTGAGCACGTGGGCCAGCGTCTGCAAGGTTTTGCCCAAGCCCATGTCGTCGGCCAGAATACCGCCGACCTCGAGTTCTCTGAGGGCCTGCATCCAGCTCAGGCCTTCGAGCTGATAGCCGCGCAAGGTCGCCTGCAACCCGGCCGGGGGCTGCGCCGCACTGCTGCGGATGCCGCGCAGGCGTTCAGCGAGATGGCGCAGGCGCTCGCCGCCTTCCCAGCTCAGTGACAGCTGCTGCAGGTCGTGCAGGCGGCTGGCGTCCGGGGTTGGCAGGCGCAGGCGGGTCTCGCTCGGCTCCTCGCGCAGGTAGAAGTCGCCCAGGGTCGCCAGCACCGGCTTGAGGCGGCCATAGGGCAGGGCGACCTGAACCGGCCGTGGACGGCTGCCGTTGGGCGCGCCGAGAATCGGCACGAGGATCTGCTCGTCGTCACGGCGCTTGGCCAGTTGCGCCGGGTTGAGCAGCTCGGGATGACTGCGCAGCAGATTGAGCAGGATCGGCAGAAGGCTCAGGCGTTCGCCGTTGACCACGATACCCAGCTCCAGGTCGAACCAGTCACGGCTCGGCGATTCGTCGACCACCGCGTACCAGTCGTCCACCGGCGTGAGGTCGAAGGCGAACTCCTCGGAGTACTCGATCTCCCAGCCCTGGTCGCGCAGGCCGGGCAGGTCATTGAGAATGAAGCGCAGCCAGGCGCCCTCGCTGGGCAGCTCGAAGATGTCGCCGGCGCTTTCCGGCAGGGCCTTGCTCTGCCGCGTGGCGACCTTGAAGCCAAGATTCTGCAAGGTGTCGCGCAGGGCTTTTTCCGCCGCCGGCTGGCGCTGGATGCGCAGGCCAGCATCGTCATGATGCTGCGCGTAGACCGCGCTGCGGGCGCTCGACACGTAGGCCCCGCCATAGCCAAAGGCCAACGCCGCGCGGTGCTGCATATGCCGTTGCATGCGCCCGTTGCGCGGCTCGAAGGCACTGAATTCGACGCTGCCCAGCCACAGGCGTGGTCGGGGCAGCGGGTCGTCGATCGAACGCTCTGGCATCTACGCGCCGGCTTTGGGAGTGAGACGCTCGAACAGTGCCTCGATCGTGTTGAAACGCTCGTCGGCGCGTTCCATCGGCACCATGAATTTGAACAACGTCGCTCCTTCGAACTTGTAGCGCTTGGGTTGGCTCTGGATCAACTTGATCAGCGTCAACGGGTCCACCGGCGTATCGCTGGTGAACTCGATGCGGCCGCCCTGCGGGCCGCCGTCGACCTTGCTGATGCCGAGTTTTTCCGCCTGCAGCTTGAGCAGCGTGATGCGCACCAGGTTCTTGGTCGGCTCGGGGAGCAGGCCGAAGCGGTCGATCATCTCCACTTGCAGGTCCTTGAGGCCGTCTTCGTCCACTGCCGAGGCGATGCGCTTGTAGAGAATCAGCCGCGCATGCACGTCGGGCAGGTAGTCCTCGGGGATCAGTGCCGGCAACCGCAGGTTGATCTCCGGACCACCGCCCAGCGGCTGGTCGAGGTTGGGCTGCTCGCCCTTGCGGATCGACTTGACCGCGCGTTCGAGCATTTCCATATACAGGGTAAAGCCGACCGCCTGGATCTGCCCGCTCTGGCCTTCGCCGAGCAGCTCGCCGGCGCCGCGGATTTCCAGGTCGTTGGTGGCCAGCACGAAGCCGGCACCAAGGTCCTGGGTGGCGGCGATCGCCTCCAGGCGTTTCTCCGCGTCACCGGTGATCTGCTTGCGCGGCGGCGTGAGCAGGTAGGCATAGGCCTGGTGGTGGCTGCGTCCGACCCGGCCGCGCAGCTGGTGCAACTGCGCCAGGCCGAACTTGTCGGCGCGCTCGATGATGATGGTGTTGGCGCTGGGCACGTCGATGCCGGTCTCGATGATGGTCGAGGCGATCAGCACGTTGAAGCGCTTGTGGTAGAAGTCGCTCATCACCTGTTCGAGTTCGCGTTCGCGCATCTGCCCGTGGCCGATGCCGATGCGCGCCTCCGGCACCAGTTCGGCCAGGTCTGCGGCGCATTTCTCGATGGTTTTGACGTCGTTGTGCAGGTAGTACACCTGGCCGCCACGCAGCAGCTCGCGCAGCAGCGCTTCCTTGACCGTGCTCTTGTTCTGCTCCATGACGAAGGTGCGCACCGACAGGCGCCGCGCCGGAGGCGTGGCGATGATCGACAGGTCGCGCATGCCGGCCACCGCCATGTTCAAGGTGCGCGGTATCGGCGTGGCGGTCAGGGTAAGGATGTCGATTTCGCTGCGCAGCGCCTTCAGTTGCTCCTTCTGGCGCACGCCGAAGCGATGCTCCTCGTCGATGATGACCAGGCCCAGGTTCTTGATCTTGACGTCGTCCTGCAGCAGTTTGTGGGTACCGATGACGATGTCGATCTTGCCTTCGGCCAGCTCCTGGACTGCGGTGTTGATGTCCTTGGTCGACTTGAAGCGGCTCATCACCTCGACTCGCACCGGCCAGTCGGCGAAGCGGTCGCGAAAGCTGTTGTAGTGTTGCTGGGCGAGCAGGGTGGTGGGCACCAGGATCGCCACCTGGCGGCCGCCATGCACCGCGATGAACGCCGCGCGCATGGCCACCTCGGTCTTGCCGAAGCCGACGTCGCCGCACACCAGGCGGTCCATCGGCTTGGGCGCGAGCATGTCCTTGCGCACGGCGTCGATGGCGGTCTGCTGGTCCGGGGTCTCTTCGAAGGCGAAGCCGGCGCTGAACGTCTCGTAGTCCAGGCTCGGGTCGGCGAAGGCATAGCCCTCGCGCGCCGCGCGTCGGGCGTAGATGTCGAGCAGTTCGGCGGCGACGTCGCGGACCTGTTCGGCGGCCTTGCGCTTGGCTTTCTGCCAGGCTTCGGAGCCCAGCCGGTGCAGCGGCGCCAGGGCGTCATCGCTGCCGGTGTAGCGGGCGATGAGGTGCAGGTTGGCCACCGGCACATAGAGCTTGGCGTTCTCGGCGTATTCGAGGGTGAGGAATTCGGCGGCCTGGCCTTCGATTTCCAGGGTGGCCAGGCCCAGGTAGCGGCCCACGCCATGGTCGATATGCACCACCGGGGCGCCTTCGCGCAGCTCGGTGAGGTTCTTGATCACCGCATCGTTGCTGGCGTCGCTGCGTTTTTCCCGGCGCCGGCGCTGCATCACGCGCTGGCCGAACAGTGGGCTCTCGGCGATCAGCGCAATGGCCGGGTCGTCCAGCACCAGGCCTTCGTCCAGCGGCGCGATGGTGATCGCCAGGCGGTCGCTGCCACGGGCGAACTCCTGCCAGTTGTCGACGGTGCGCGGGCGCAGTTTCAGGCGTTCGAGCAATTCCAGCAGCACCTCGCGGCGCCCGGCGGATTCGGCAGTGAACAGCACGCGTCCGGCAAATTCGTCGAGAAAACCCGACAGCGCGGCCAGCGGCTGGCTGGCCTTGGCCTGGATGGCCAGGTCCGGCAGCGGGCGCCCGGCAAAGCGTTCGCGACCCACGCCGGTGCCGACGTCGTCCTGGCTGGCGACCACCCGTGGCCAGCTCTTGAGCCGGGCGAAGCAGTCTTCCACCGGCATGAACAGCTCGGCCGGTGGCAGCAAGGGGCGCGACAGGTCGCCGCGACGCTCCTCGTAGCGTGCCCGCACGTCGTTCCAGAAGTTCTGCGCAGCCTGTTCGATGCCCGGCAGGGAAAACACCTGAGTGTCCTGGGGCAGGTAGTCGAACAGCGTCGAGGTCTCTTCGAAGAACAGCGGCAGGTAGTACTCGATTCCGGCCGGGGTGATGCCGCTGCTCAGGTCCTGGAAGATGGTGCTGCGGCGGAAATCGACGTCGAAGCGCTCGCGAAAGCGTGTCTTGAAGCGGGTCAGCGCTTCTTTCTGCAACGGGAACTCACGGGCAGGCAACAGCCGTACCGAGTCGACCTTGTCGATCGAGCGCTGGTTCTCCGGGTCGAAGGTGCGCAGCGTCTCGATCTCGTCATCGAACAGGTCGATGCGGTAGGGCAGCTTGCTGCCCATCGGGTACAGGTCGATCAAGGCGCCGCGCACGGTGAATTCGCCGTGCTCGTAGACCGTATCGACGTAGCGGTAGCCGCTGGCCTCCAGGCGCGTGCGCATCTGCTCGACATCCAGGCGCTGGCCTACGTCCAGCACCAGGCTGCTGCCCAGCAGAAAACTGGTCGGCGCCAGGCGATGTAGGGCTGTGGTGATAGGCACTACCAAAATGCCGTGGACCAGCTCCGGCAGGCGGTACAGCGCGGCGATGCGCTGGGAAATGATGTCCTGGTGAGGCGAGAACAGGTCGTACGGCAGGGTCTCCCAGTCGGGAAAATGCAGCACGGGCAGCTCGGGCGCGAAGAAACGCAGCTCCTGTTCAAGGCGATCGGCGCTCTGGCTGTCGGCGGTGAGCAGCAGCGTGAAGCGTTTCGCAGCGCTGGCGGCCTCGCTGATGGCCAGGCTGAGCGCCGCGCCGGGCAGGTTGCCCCAGGATTGTTTGCCTGCACTGGCAGGAAGAAGCGGTAGACGCAGAACGGGCACGGGAGGTTGAGCTCCTTTGGCAGCAACATAGAGGGTTGCGACTTAAGCGGCAGATTGTACCGGGCACCGCGAGGTTCTTGCGAGGCAAAACGAAACTGAACTTTGAATGGCGGGTCAATTACGCCGTGACGACAGGCGCACGTTGCTCCCTGGAAGCGGTTGAAGTCATAATGTAGCCCCTTTTTTCAGCTCCTACATGTGGAAGGTCCCCCCGTGAATCAGAAGCCCGAACAGTGTCTTGGTGAATGGATTGATCGTGAAGCGCTTGCCGAGGCGATGATCCCGCTTATTGGTCAGCTTTATCGCAACAACAACGTCGTGACCTCCATCTACGGCCGCAGCTTGATCAACCGTTCGGTCATCGAGATCCTCAAGGCGCACCGTTTCGCCCGCCATCGGCAGGCTGACGAAAGCGAGTTGTCGGTTCACGAGACCTATCCACTGCTCAAGGCCATGAGCGAGCTCAAGCTCGGCGCGGCTTCCGTGGACATGGGCAAGCTGGCGGTCAAGTTCAAGGAAAGCGGTGCCGGGCGCAGCGCCGAAGAGTTCGTCCGTGAAGAGCTGGCCGACGTGGTTGGCCAGCACGACCACAGTGCCCGCAAGGGTACCGATGTGGTCCTCTACGGTTTCGGCCGCATCGGCCGCTTGCTGGCGCGCATCCTCATCGAGAAGGCCGGTGGCGGCGACGGCCTGCGCCTGCGCGCGATCGTCGTGCGCAAGGGCGCGACCAACGACCTGGCCAAGCGCGCCAGCCTGTTGCGTCGCGACTCGGTGCACGGCTCGTTCGACGGCATCATCCATGTCGATGAAGAAGCCAACACCCTGACGGTCAACGGCAACCTGATCCAGGTCATCTACGCCAAGAACCCTACCGAAGTCGATTACACCCAGTACGGCATCCAGAATGCCCTGCTGGTCGACAACACCGGTGTGTGGCGCGATGCCGAGGGCCTGGGCCAGCACCTGCAGTGCCCGGGCGTGGCCCGCGTGGTGCTGACGGCGCCAGGCAAGGGCAAGCTGAAGAACATCGTGCACGGCATCAACCACGACCAGATCAACGCCGATGACAAGATCATCTCGGCCGCGTCCTGCACCACCAACGCCATCGTGCCGGTGCTCAAGGCCGTGAACGACAAGTTCGGCATCGTCAACGGTCACGTCGAAACCGTGCACTCGTACACCAACGACCAGAACCTGATCGACAACTTCCACAAGGGCGATCGCCGTGGCCGTTCGGCCGCGCTGAACATGGTCATCACCGAAACCGGCGCGGCTACCGCTGCCGCCAAGGCGTTGCCGGAACTGGCCGGCAAGCTGACCGGCAACGCCATCCGGGTGCCAACGCCGAACGTCTCCATGGCCATCCTCAACCTGAACCTCGAGAAGGCCAGCAGCCGCGAAGAGATGAACGAATACCTGCGCTACATGGCGCTGCATTCCGACCTTTCGCGCCAGATCGACTTCGTCGCTTCGCAGGAAGTGGTATCGACCGACTTCGTCGGCTCGCGCTACGCCGGCGTGGTCGATGCCGAGGCCACCATCTGCAACGACAACCGTGTCGTGCTGTACGTGTGGTACGACAACGAGTTCGGTTACAGCTGCCAGGTGGTCCGCGTGATGGAAGACATGGCCGGGGTCAACCCGCCGTCGTTTCCCAAGTAAGCCTTAGCTCGATGTAAAAAAGGCGGGGGCTTTTACAAGCCCCCGCCTTTTTTTGTGCTGTGATTCAGCGCTTTCCCTTAAGCCCGCGCCGCTTTCGCCGTCTGCAGCTCGTGACGGTTGCCCTTGAACAGCACCAAGGTGGCGACCAGACCCAGGATCGCCGCGCCGCTCAGCCAGATGCCGGGGGCGGCCTTGTTGTCCAGCGCATGGATCAGGTAGGTGCAGGCAGCTGGGGTGAAGCCGCCAAAGGTGGCAGTGGCCAGGCTGTAGGCCAGCGAGAACCCGGTGGTGCGCACGTCGGCCGGCATGATCTCGGTCAGCGCCACAACCATCGCCCCGTTATAGGAGCCGTACAGGAAAGACAACCACAGCTCTACCAGCAGCAGGCGCTCGAAGCTGGGCTCGGCTACCAGCCACGACAGCGCCGGGTAGGCGGTGAGGATGGCGAGAATGGTGGCACCGAGCAGCAGTGGCTTGCGTCCGATCTTGTCGGAGACGGTACCCATGACCGGCAGCCAGAAGAAGTTCGACAAGCCGATGCACACGGTGACAATCAGGGTATCGATGTCGGACAGGTGCAGCTCGGCCTTGCCGAAGGTCGGGGTGTAGGCGGTGATCAGGTAGAACGACACGGTGGTCATGACCACCAGTGCCATGCCGGCCAGCACCAGGCCGAAATTCTTGCGAATCGAAGCCATCACTTCGCCCAAGGTCGGGCGATGCTTGCGTGCTTCGAACTCCGGGGTCTCTTCCAGCGAGCGACGAATCATGAAAATCGCCGGTACGATGGCACAGCCGACCAGGAAGGGAACGCGCCAGCCCCAGTCGCTCATGGCTTCAGGCGTCAGGTAATGGTTCAGGCCGACGCCCAGCAGGCCGGCAAACACCACTGCGGCCTGTTGGCTAGCCGACTGCCAGCTGACGAAGAAGCCTTTGCGCCCTGGGGTGGAAATTTCCGCCAGGTACACGGACACGCCGCCCAGCTCCACGCCCGCCGAAAAACCCTGCATCAGGCGACCCAGCAGCACCAGCAACGGCGCCGCGACGCCCAATGTGGCGTAGCCGGGGACGCAGGCGATCAGCACGGTGCCCGCAGCCATCATCATCAGCGTCACGATCAGGCCCTGACGGCGGCCGTGCCGGTCGATGTAGGCGCCCAGGAAGATCGCGCCCAGCGGGCGCATGAGGAACCCGGCGCCGAAGGTCGCCAGCGAAAGCATCAGCGATGCGAATGCGCTGTCCGAAGGAAAGTAGGCTTTGGCGATGGCCGTGGCGTAGAAGCCATAGACCATGAAGTCGAACATTTCCAGGAAGTTGCCACTGACCACGCGAAAGATCGCGCCGCCTTTGCCTTTGGTCGAGGCCATGAAATTGCACTCACTTTTATACAGTCTTATAAGGAGATCCATGGTTGTAACGGTCTGGACTATGCTTTCCAGACGCCTTTCCATGTGCGCACCACCCGCAGGCAGATATGTAACAGTATGTGTAAATCATCAAGGAGATCAACCCAAAAGCCGCCGGAATGATGATTGCTGGGCAAATAGCCAGCCTACGCGCCGGTAAATTCGATGTCGGGTTGCTGAAATGATTCTCGTCTGCATATTTGCTCCCACGCGCCGGTAAATATTCCGCGTGGCAAATTGCTTGAGACGCGACCAAGGGGTAATGTTCGCCGCAATCTTGCGTGTATAGACTGCACACCGATTTTTCGCGGCCGCCCAGCGGCGTGTGAGCCAGAGAAACCAGAGTGGTTTTTCGGCCTGATCTGAAGGAGTACGCATGGCTGTCTACAACTACGATGTCGTGGTATTGGGTTCCGGTCCAGCGGGTGAGGGGGCCTCGATGAACGCGGCCAAGGCAGGCCGCAAGGTGGCGATGGTCGATGCGCGCCAGCAGGTCGGCGGCAACTGCACTCACCTGGGCACCATCCCGTCCAAGGCATTGCGCCACTCGGTCAAGCAGATCATTCAGTTCAACACCAACCCGATGTTCCGCGCCATTGGCGAGCCGCGCTGGTTTTCCTTTCCTGACGTGCTCAAGAGTGCCGAGCGGGTGATCAGCAAGCAAGTCGCATCACGCACTGCCTACTATGCGCGCAACCGCGTCGACGTGTTCTTCGGCACCGGCAGCTTTGCCGACGAGCAGACCATCGAAGTGGTGTGCAGCAATGGCGCCGTGGAAAAACTGGTGGCCAAGCAGATCATCATCGCCACCGGCTCGCGGCCCTATCGCCCGGCCGACATCGATTTCCACCACCCACGTATCTACGACAGCGACACCATCCTCAGCATCAGCCACACGCCACGCAAGCTCATCATCTATGGCGCCGGGGTAATTGGCTGCGAATACGCATCGATCTTCAGCGGCCTGGGGGTCATGGTCGAACTGGTCGACAACCGCGAGCAGCTGCTGAGCTTCCTCGACGCAGAAATCTCCCAGGGCCTGAGCTATCACTTCAGCAACAACCATGTGATGGTGCGGCACAACGAAGAATACGAGCGGGTCGAGCCCAGCGACCACGGAGTGGTGCTGCACCTCAAGTCGGGCAAGAAGATCAAGGCCGACGCCTTGCTCTGGTGCAACGGCCGTACCGGCAACACCGACCGCCTGGGCCTGGAAAACATTGGCATCAAGGTCAACAGCCGCGGCCAGATCGACGTCGATGAAAGTTACCGCACCAGCGTCTCGACCATCTACGGCGCTGGTGATGTGATCGGTTGGCCGAGCCTGGCCAGCGCCGCCTATGATCAGGGCCGCTCGGCCGCCGGCAGCGTGGTGGACAATGGCAGCTGGCGCTTCGTCAATGACGTGCCAACCGGCATCTACACCATTCCTGAAATCAGCTCGATCGGCCAGAACGAGCATGACCTGACCCAGGCCAAGGTGCCTTACGAAGTCGGCAAGGCCTTCTTCAAGGGCATGGCACGGGCGCAGATTTCCGGGGAACCGGTGGGCATGCTGAAGATTCTCTTCCATCGCGAGACCCTGCAGGTGCTGGGTGTGCACTGTTTCGGCGACCAGGCATCGGAGATCGTTCACATCGGCCAGGCGATCATGAACCAACCGGGCGAGCTCAACACCATCAAGTACTTTGTCAACACCACGTTCAACTACCCGACCATGGCCGAGGCCTATCGGGTAGCGGCCTACGACGGCCTCAACCGGCTTTTTTGAGCGGCTCCGGCCGGTGGCCTGAGCCGGCCGGGGAGACCGATTTCAGTAATTCCCAAGGGTGGCGCTGGCCAAACCGGGAAAGTCTGTAATCAGGCTGTCGACGCCGAAGTCGGCGAGCCTGCGCATCAGCGCCGGCTCGTTGACCGTCCACACTGACACATGCAGCCCTTGGCGCTGAGCCTTTTCCAGGCGCTCGGGGGTGCACAGGGTCCAGTTCAGCGCGAGTATCTCGCAACCATAATTCTGCGCGACCTTCAGCGGGTCGAGCCAGGCGTATTCGGCGACCAAGCCCCGTGACAAGTCGGGGGTCAACTCGGCGGCGGCGCGCAGCACCTCCCGCGAGCTGGAGGTGATGGTGACCTTGTCCAGCAGGCCGTGCTCCTGAGCCAGCTCGCGAATCGCCAGCACCGTGGTCGCAGCGCGGGTGCGTGAAGCGACCTTGACTTCCAGTTGCCAGTGATCGAAATCGCAATGGGTGAACAGTTCGTCCAGGCGCGGGATGGGGCAGGGCTGCACCCAGCCGGGGCCGCCTCGGCGCGCGTCGTAGGTGACCAGTTCGGCGGCGCTGTGCTCGGACACCTTGCCGCGCCGGTCGGTGGTGCGTTTGAGCGTGGGGTCGTGGATCACCATCAACTGGTTGTCGCTGGACAGGTGCAGGTCCAGTTCGCATCGGCGCACGCCGTGCTTGAGGCATTCCTGGAAGCTGGTCAGGGTGTTTTCCGGGGCTTGGCCCTTGGCGCCGCGATGGCCGTAGATTAGGGTCACATCGTGTCCTTGATAAAAGGCTGGGAGAAGGGGGCGAGCAAGCCCGGCGCCGTGATCACGGCACCGGCAGCTCTGACTGGTCGCGCGCCAGGCGGCGTTCCAGCTGTTGTTTTTGCAGGATGTAACGCGCCAGCAACTGACGCTGGGCATCGGACATCGCGACAAATTCGGTACCGATTTCGCACTCGCCATCGCTGTCATAGCAATGTACAACCCGGGCGCGCAACAGCAAGCCCAGAGCCTGTGGCATCAGTGCCATCTTGATCGACAAGGGAGTCTGCGGCGCCAGTGGCTGGCGTTGGCGGAAGGTGATGCCGCCCTCGGACAGGGTCACCGGCTGCGGCTCGCCGATCCGCGAGGTCAGCGTCTGCGCCACCAGCTGGCTGAGCAGATCGATGCGTTTGTTCTGCGCCTTGAGAAAGTTGACCAGTGTGCGATCGGTTTCACTGACCTGGCGCAGCAGGTGCTGGGATTCGAACTCGCTCAAGTGCAGCTCGCTGAGCAGATTGAACAGCGGCGAAGCATCTTGCAATAAATCGGTCTCGCCGGCTTCGGCGTCGCCAAGCACGCGGATTTCCAGTGCGATACGGTCGTCGATACGGTAGTATTCGCGACGCTCTTCTTCATCTAGTGTCGACATGGCGAACCCATGGTAGCGGCGGTGGTCTGAGTGTAAAGCTGCTGGTAGAGCCCCGCCACAAGGACGTTCCCTCTTTCATCCGAACAAGCCCCTACATGTTCAGACCTCTCTTCGTCTTCATCGGTGCGCGTTATACCCGCGCCAAACGTCGTAATCATTTTGTGTCCTTCATTTCCCTGACATCGATGATCGGGCTCGCTCTGGGCGTGATCGTCATGATCGTGGTTCTCTCGGTCATGAATGGGTTTGACCACGAGATGCGCACTCGCGTTCTCGGCATGGTGCCCCATGCCACCATCGAATCGCCGCAACCCATCGATGACTGGTCGGCGCTCGCGCAAAAAGTGCGACAGAACCCGCAAGTGCTGGCCGTGGCGCCCTTCACCCAGATGCAGGGCCTGCTGACCAACGACGGCAAGGTGCAGAAGATTCTGCTCAATGGTGTCGACCCGGCGCAGGAACGCAACGTCTCGATCATCGACAACTTCATTCAGCAGGGCAAGCTCGACGACCTCAGGGCCGGCGAGTTCGGCATTCTGATCGGCGACCGCGCGGCGACCCGGCTGGGTGTCGGCGTGGGCGATAAAGTCACCTTCGTCGCCCCGGAAGTCACCGTGACCCCGGCCGGTATGTTCCCACGCATGAAGCGCTTTACCGTGGTCGGCACCTTTCATGTGGGCGCCGGTGAAATCGACGGCTTCGTCGGCCTCACCAACCTTGAGGACATGGGCCGCCTGCACCGTTGGAAGCCGGGTCAGGTGCAGGGCATCCGCCTGAAGTTCGACGATTTGTTCCAGGCGCCGCGCATCGCCTGGCAGTTGGCGCAGAAGCTTGGTGACCATGATTACTATGCCCGCGACTGGACCCGCAGCCACGGCAACCTGTACCAGGCCATCGGCATGGAAAAATCCATGATCGGCCTGCTGCTGTTGCTGATTGTCGCGGTGGCCGCGTTCAACATCATTTCCACCCTGGTGATGGTGGTCAACGACAAGCGCGGCGACATCGCCATCCTGCGCACCCTTGGCTCCACCCCGGGGCAGATCATGCGCATCTTCATGGTCCAGGGCACGGTGATCGGCGTGGTCGGTACTGCCATCGGCGCGGCACTGGGCATTCTCGCGGCGCTGAACGTCAGCGCGGCGATCGCGGCGCTGGAAAAAATCATCGGCCACAAGTTTCTCAGCGCCGACGTCTATTTCATCGACTACCTGCCGTCGCAATTGCAGGCCGACGACGTTTACATGGTCTGCGGCGCGGCTTTGGTCCTGAGTTTTCTTGCAACCCTGTATCCGGCCTGGCGCGCGGCGCGCACCCAGCCTGCAGAGGCGCTACGTTATGAGTGAGTCGGGCATGAACGAACAAGCAGTCTTGAGTTGCCGCAACCTGGGCAAGTCCTACGAGGAAGGCCCGGAGTCGGTCGTGGTGTTGGCCAATCTGCAGCTCGAACTGCATGCCGGTGAGCGGGTCGCCATCGTTGGCAATTCCGGTTCCGGCAAGAGCACCCTGCTCAACCTGCTGGGCGGTCTTGACACCCCCAGCCAGGGCAGTGTCTGGCTGGCCGGCGAAGAGCTGTCGGCGCTCAACGAGAAGGCGCGCGGCCTGCTGCGCAATCGCTCGCTGGGCTTCGTCTACCAGTTTCACCACCTGCTGCCGGAATTCACCGCGCTGGAGAACGTGTGCATGCCGCTGTTGATCGGCAAGACCGCGATTCCCGAGGCGCGTCAGCGGGCCACGGCGTTGCTGGAGCGGGTAGGGCTGGGGCATCGCCTGCAGCACAAGCCGGCGGAGCTGTCCGGTGGCGAACGTCAGCGCGTGGCAATCGCCCGCGCCTTGGTCAACCGGCCTGGGCTGGTGATGCTCGACGAGCCTACCGGCAACCTCGACCATCACACTGCCCAGGGCATCCAGGACTTGATGCTGGAACTGAGCACCTCCCTGCGCACCGCCTTTCTGGTGGTGACTCACGACCTCAACCTGGCTCGGCAGATGGACCGCGTGCTGCGCCTGGAAGATGGCCAACTGGTGCCGCTCTGATGTTCCGTCCTCTGGCTATCTTCATTGGCGCGCGCTACACCCGCGCCAAGCGTCGCAACCATTTCATCTCGTTCATTTCGATGACGTCGATGATCGGCCTGGGCCTAGGCGTCCTGGCGATGATCGTGGTGTTGTCGGTGATGAACGGGTTTCAGCGCGAGATGAGCTCGCGGGTGCTGGGCATGGTGCCCCATGCCACTATTGCCGGCGTCAAGCCGCTGGACGACTGGCAGCCGGTGGCTGCAGCGGCGCTGAAGAACCCCGCAGTGGTGGCGGCGGTGCCGTTTACCGAAATGGACGGCATGCTCTCCTACAAGGGCGCCATGCAGCCAATCCAGATCAGCGGCGTCGACCCGGCTCAGGAAGCCAAGGTGTCGATCGTGGCTGACCACATCACCCAGGGCAAACTGCAGAACCTGCAACCTGGCGAATTCGGCGTGGTGATCGGCGACATCACTGCGCGCCGTTTCGGCCTGTCGATCGGTGACAAGTTGACCCTGATTGTGCCCGAACTCAGCTCAGCGCCCGGCGGCATCACCCCGCGCATGCAGCGCCTCAACGTAGTGGGCGTGTTCAAGGTGGGGGCCGAACTGGACAGTTCCATGGCCCTGATCCACATGGCCGACGCCGCGCAGATGCAACATTGGGCGCCCAACCAGGTGCAAAGCGTGCGGCTCAAGCTCAAGGATCTGTACGCCGCGCCGCAGGTGTCCGCTGCCATTGTCGCCGGGCTGGGCGACCAGTACCGGGCGGATGACTGGACCCATACCCAGGGCAGCCTGTTCAGCGCCATGAAGATGGAAAAGACCATGATCGGCCTGCTGCTGCTGATGATCGTCGCGGTGGCGGCCTTCAACATCATTGCCACCCTGATCATGGTGGTGAACGACAAGGGCGCCGACATCGCCATCCTGCGCACCATTGGCGCCACGCCGCGGCAGATCATGACCATCTTCATGGTCCAGGGCACGGTGATCGGCGTGGTCGGCACCCTGGTCGGTGGCGTCCTGGGGGTGATCGCGGCGCTCAACGTCAGCGCCATGGTCGGCTGGGTCGAACGCGTCACCGGGCAGCACATCTTTACCTCGGACGTGTATTTCATCAGCAATCTGCCGTCGCAACTGCAATGGCAGGATGTGTTGCTGATCTGCAGTGCCGGGTTGATCATGAGCTTTCTGGCGACCATCTACCCCGCCTGGCGCGCGGCGCAGATCGAGCCGGCGCACGCTTTGCGTTATTCCTGATCTCGACCGCTCGGGGGCTTGCGCAGCCCCCGAGCGGTCGCACGGCTGATCCGACCCGCAGGTTCACACGTGCCCCCCAAACCCGATAAACTCCCGGCTGTTCACTCAGTCAGGTTTCCCTCATGCACCCCGCAGCCGAACATTCACCGTTGGGCAAAGCCAGCGAATACATTGCCACCTACACCCCGTCCTTGTTGTTCCCGATTCCGCGCTCCACCAAATGGGCCGAGCTGGGACTGACCGCCGAGACCCTGCCCTACCAGGGCGTGGATTACTGGAACTGCTTCGAGCTGTCCTGGCTGCTGCCTTCCGGCAAGCCGGTAGTGGCCATTGGCGAGTTCAGCATCCCGGCAGACTCGCCGAACATTATCGAGTCCAAGTCGTTCAAGCTGTACCTCAACTCGTTGAACCAGACGCCATTCGCCAGCACTGCCGAGCTGGTCGCCTGCTTGGCCAAGGACCTTGGCGCTGCTGCCGGCAAGCCGGTGGGCGTGCGTGTGCGCAGCCTCGACGAGGTGCAGGCCGAGGGCCTGACGGCGATGCCGGGCGTGTGTATCGACGATCTGGATATTCAAGTGACCGGCTACGAGCGGCCGCGTCCTGAACTACTGCGCTGCGACGAATCGCGGGTGGTGGAGGAGAGCGTGCACAGCCATCTGCTCAAATCCAACTGCCCAGTGACCAGCCAGCCGGACTGGGGCAGTGTCGGAGTGCATTACCGTGGCGCGGCGCTGGATCACGCCAGCCTGCTGGAGTACCTGGTGAGCTTCCGCCAGCATTCGGACTTCCACGAACAGTGCGTGGAGCGGATCTTCATGGACCTGCAACGCCTGCTCAAGCCTGAGACGCTGACAGTGTTCGCACGTTACGTGCGCCGAGGTGGGCTGGACATCAACCCTTATCGCAGCACCGAGGCGCTGGCGCCGGCCAACGCGCGCCTGGTGCGGCAGTAAAGGGTGGCGCGCTTCAGATGCCGATGCTGCCCAGGGTCTGCATGATGTTGCGCAGGCTCATCGCCAGGCTCGGATGGCTGGCCTCGAAGCGCTCGACCGCCAGGTTGATGCCGGTGTTGATGTCGTTGTCGCCGACGGCGGCCTCGAGCTTGATGCGCTCCTCGATCTGCACCATGAGTTCATGCAGGTCGGCACGCTCTTGTTCGGAGAGGGGCGGGTTCTGATCGAGCTGCTCGCGCACTTCGTTCAGTTGACTTTGCAGTTCGGCGGCAGGCATGACGATCTCCCTTTCATTAATGATCACAGCCATTGACCACGCAGGGTCGGCAAAGATCCTTTTGCCATGACCTCATGCATCAAGGGTAGGCTAACCCCTGCGGTCTTGCCGGCAAGGTTGTATCAGGGTTTTTCGCCCTTCAGCCGGCGCTGGCCGACGTCCTGCAGGCAGCTGCCGAGTTCTTCCAGGTGGTCGATGACCGAATGCACGCCCAGTTCGAACAGCGCCATGGTGGCTTTGCCACGCTTGAGGTCACGGGCGTGCGGGTCGAGGGCCAGCCATTGGCTATCGGACAGCCCTTCACGCGCGCCGTTTGAGGCCAGCCCAACCGTCCATAGCCCAGCCGCCAGTGCCGATTGCAGGAGCAGGCGGTCGCCGCTGACCAACAGGCAGCCGTCCAGGCGCGCGGCACCCACCACCAGCAAGGCACGCCAACAGGCCTGCGCAGAAGGCCAGCGCGGCTGTTCGGGGGCGGCGTTGCAGCCTGCCAGCCAGTCTGGCAGCCGCGCTGTGCGCTGCTCGACCAGACCCGCTTGCAATTGATCAAGCCATACACAGGGCACCTTTTGCTCGTGCAGATGCTCCAAGCCCTGTCCAGCCCCTGCGGTCAGCTGGCCCTGGCTGTCCACGAGGCAGTCGCTCAGGCCGAACAGAACGGCGGTCAATGGCGGTACGACGCAAGTTTCAGGCATGTCGACATTCCCTGGGTGACCGCTGAGCATAAGTCGCTGGCGTGACATTCATGTGACGGCGCGATGACGGCCGAAGGGGCGGGAAACAATCAGTTGGGTGGCAAGCAAATACTTGGCTGCCTAAACAGTTTGCATGGCTTTATACTCAATCACTTTGTCGGGCCACGGCCTGACTCGGGCAACAGCCCGTCCATCATCCAGGGAGTATGTTTATGCGCGTGTTCGGAGCAGGTTCGCTCGATCGACTGGCTCGGGCCTGTCTGTTCGCCAGCGCCGTGCTGGTACCGTTTGCCGCCCAGGCGGCTGACAGTGACCCGTGGGAGGGCGTCAACCGGGCGATCTTCCGCTTCAACGATACCCTCGACACCTACACCCTCAAGCCAGTCGCCCAGGGTTATCAGAAGATCACCCCGCAGTTCGTTCAGGACGGCGTACACAATTTCTTCCAGAACATCGGCGATGTAGGCAACCTGGTCAACGACGTCCTGCAGGCCAAGCCACGTGCCGCTGGCATCGACACCACGCGGTTGATCTTCAACACTACGTTCGGCCTGCTCGGCTTCATCGACGTCGGCACCCGCATGGGCCTGCAACGCAACGACGAAGACTTCGGCCAGACTCTCGGCTACTGGGGCACGCCAAGTGGCCCTTACGTCGTGCTGCCGTTCTTCGGCCCGAGCACAGTGCGTGACGCGTTCGGCAAGGTGCCGGACGCCTACGCCAAGCCTTACCCGTACATGGACGACATGTCTGCGCGCAACGTGATGCTGGGCGTCGACCTGATCGACACCCGTGCCAGCCTGCTGTCAGCCGAGAAGCTGGTCAACGGCGATCGCTACAACTTCATCCGCAACGCGTTCCTGCAGAACCGCGAGTTCAAGGTGAAGGACGGCAAGGTCGTCGACGATTTCTGATTTTTCAGCGAAATGAAAAGGCGACCTTAAGGTCGCCTTTTTTTGTATCAAATTTTTGCATAACACCGGATCACAGGTTGATCAGGCCCAGCAATTGTCCTCCAGTGTCGCTGGTCTTGGTCCAGATGACCTTGGCCTTGGCCTTCAGGCCGTCCAGGTTCGGGTTGTGGGAGGGCACATAGACTTCGACTATGTCGCCTGCAGTCAGGCTGGTCGGGGCGTCCAGCTGGAAGCCGGTGCTGGACAGATCGCGGCACGTGGCGGCGATAGGATGCCCGTCTACCGTCAGGGTTACCTTTGCATCGACGGTCATGCGAATGAAGTCGCGTTTTTCGTCGTGGTCGCGGTGGTGTAGGGTCATCGGTTTGCATCCTGTATTTTGATCTGGGTACAAAAGGTTTTTATAACTCTCGGCGATTTGCCGTGTAAAGACGTAAAGCGACCATCGGCCTGTGCTTGAAACGCCAGGCGGATGGGAGTACCGTCTGCGCCTTATAGGGCAACTCCACTATCTTGCGTACCGCGTACTCGCTACCGGCTGGCAAAAGGCAGGAGTGGCTAGAAGTGAATCCAGTAAGCGAAACTGTCGCCTACGCCACCCAATTCCTGGCGCCGTTTGCCCACATGCAGAAACCCAGTGCCACGCTGCTGATAATCGATGACGACGACGTAGTGCGCGCAAGTCTTGCGGCCTACCTGGAAGACAGCGGTTTCAATGTCCTGCAGGCCAACAACGGCTCGCAGGGACTTGAGGTATTCGAGCAGCAACAACCCGACCTCGTGATCTGCGATTTGCGCATGCCACAAGTGGGCGGTCTCGAATTGATCCGTTTGGTGACAGAACGTTCCCCGCAGATGCCGGTAATCGTGCTGTCAGGTGCCGGTGTCATGAACGATGCCGTCGAAGCGTTGCGCCTGGGGGCTGCCGACTACCTGATCAAGCCGCTCGAAGATCTGGCCGTACTCGAACACTCGGTGCGCCGCGCGCTGGACCGTTCGCGGCTGATGCTGGAAAACCAGCGTTATCGCCAGAAGCTGGAAACCGCCAACCGCGAGCTCGAGGCCAGCCTGCACCTGTTGCAGGAAGACCAGACAGCTGGGCGCCAGGTGCAGATGAACATGCTGCCAGAGAGCCCCTGGAGCACCTCGGGGCTGCATTTCGAACACCAGATCATTCCGTCGCTGTATCTGTCGGGTGACTTCGTCGACTACTTCCGAGTTGACGATCATCGCGTCGCGTTCTACCTGGCAGACGTTTCCGGCCACGGTGCTTCTTCTGCGTTTGTGACCGTGCTGCTCAAATTCATGACCACACGTCTGATGTTCGAGTCGCGGCGCGGTGCCAACGTCCCGCAATTCAAGCCCTCCGACGTGCTGGGACATATCAACCGCGGGTTGATCAACACAAAGCTGGGCAAGCATGTCACCATGGTTGGCGGCGTGATCGACGAATCAACGGGTAAACTGACCTACAGTATTGGCGGTCACCTGCCGTTACCCGTGTTATACACACCCAATGACGGTGTGAGTTATCTGCAAGGGCGAGGTTTGCCGGTGGGGCTCTTCAATGAAGCGACCTATACTGACCTGGTGATCGACTTGCCTGAAGCCTTCAGCCTGACGTTGTTTTCCGATGGCATCCTGGACCTTCTCCCAGGCGAAACGTTGAAAGACAAAGAAGCAGCATTGCCTGAAATAGTCGATGCTGCCGGTGGCAGCCTGGATGGCTTGCGCCGCAAGTTTGGATTGGCCACGCTAGGGGAGATGCCGGATGATATCGCCCTCATGGTGCTGAGCAGGAACCTTGAATGAGTACTGGTAGAATCCAGTTCGCCGAACAGAGCGGTACCTTCGTTCTGAAGTTCGTCGGCGAAGTTCGCCTGACCCTGTGTTCGGCGTTGGATGCAACGATTGAAAAGATCTTCACTGCCCTGAATTTTTCGGCGATCGTGATCGATCTCACTGAAACGCGCAGCATCGACAGCACCACACTGGGCCTGCTGGCCAAGTTGTCGATCCTGTCGCGGCAAAAGGTTGGACTGCTGCCTACCGTCGTGACCACTCACGAGGACATCACACGCCTGCTGTCTTCGATGGGCTTCGACCAGGTATTCAATATCGTCGACCGGCCGATTCCGTGCCCCGAGTGCCTGACCGACCTGCCATCGCAGGATCAGAACGAAGACATCGTCAAGGCCAAGGTGCTGGAGGCGCACAAGATCCTCATGGGGCTGAACGACTCCAACCGTGACGCTTTCCACGACCTGGTCAACGCGCTGGAGCGCAGCTGAGCCGGCCACAGGCTTGCGCCAGGCGATAAAAAAAGGGCGGCTCCCGTAATGGGAGCCGCCCTTTTTAGTGGCTGGCGAAGCTTACTTGACCTTCGCGGCCAGCACCGCTTCGAGCTTTTCCTGGTCGCGCGCGAACTGGCGAATACCCTCGGCCAGTTTGTCGGTGGCCATGGCGTCTTCGTTCGAAGCCCAGCGGAACTGCGCTTCGTTGAGGGTCTGTCGCGGCTCGCCCGGGTTGCCTGGCTTGAGCTTCTGCGGCAGCTCGCCCTGGTCGTCCGAGAGCTTTTGCAGCAGCTCAGGGCTGATGGTCAGGCGGTCGCAACCGGCCAGCTCTTCAATCTGGCTGATGTTGCGGAAGCTGGCGCCCATGACCACGGTCTTGTAGTCGTTGGCCTTGTAGTAATTGTAGATGCGGGTGACCGACTGCACGCCCGGGTCTTCGGCGCCGGTGTATTCCTGGCCGGTGGACTTCTTGTACCAGTCGTAGATGCGGCCTACGAACGGCGAAATAAGGAACACCCCGGCATCAGCGCAGGCCTGGGCCTGGGCAAAGGAGAACAGCAGGGTCAGGTTGCACTGGATGCCTTCCTTCTCCAGCTTTTCGGCGGCGCGGATGCCTTCCCAGGTCGAGGCCAGCTTGATGAGGACGCGGTCACGGCTGATGCCGGCCTTGTCGTACAGGTCGATTATCTGGTGGGCCTTGCCCAGCAAAGCGTTTTCGTCGAACGACAGGCGGGCGTCCACTTCGGTGGAGATGCGCCCCGGGATCACCTTGAGGATGCCACCACCGACGGCGACCGCGAAACGGTCGGCGGCCAGACCCAGATCGCCTTTGACGTCCAGCACCGAGTCGTTCAGGTGCGAGGCGTAGCTTTCGATGGACGAGGCCTTGAGCAGCAGGGAAGGGTTGGTGGTCGCGTCGTAGGGTTTGAGCCTGGTGATTGCTTCGAGGTCGCCAGTGTCGGCCACCACCGTGGTGAATTGCTTGAGTTGTTCCAGCTTCGAAGTCATGAGCGTGCTCTGTCCTGTGCGGATGGATGACATTACTCCAGCCGTGCACGCCGCTCAAGTGAGACATGGCGCACAATTGCCGGGGAACTGCCGGGGGAATGGATTGGGCTAACCATTCGAGTGGTGGTGCGCCCGCAGGTTCCCCGGCAGGCGCAAGCTTCATCCTTTCAGCACAAGGCGAGGCGGGCCTCAGCGGCCTTCGAGCAGGGCGCCTGCCTGGTCCAGCAGGGCCAGCGGTTCGGGATGCTTGTGGATGTCCACCGAGAGTAGCTGGCGGAACCTGCGCGCCCCCGGGAAACCGCTGCCCAGCCCGAGCATGTGCCGGGTGACATGGTGCATGTTGCCGCCCTCGGCAATGTGCGCGGCGATGTAGGGTCGCATCCGCGCCAGCGCCTCGCTGCGGCTGATCACCGGAGTGCTGGCGCCGAACAGCTGGGTGTCGACTTCGGCCAGCACATAGGGGTTGTGGTACGCCTCGCGGCCGAGCATCACGCCGTCAAAGGTCTGCAGGTGGTCGTGACACTCTTCGAGCGTCTTGATGCCGCCATTGAGGTTGATCTCCAGCTGCGCGAAATGCTTCTTCAACTGCGCGGCCACGTCATAGCGCAGTGGCGGAATATCGCGATTCTCCTTGGGCGACAGCCCTTCGAGAATGGCGATGCGCGCATGCACGGTGAAGCTGCGGCAGCCGGCCTCGGCCACCTGGCCGACGAAGTCACACAGCTGGGCGTAGCTGTCGCGGCCGTTGATGCCGATACGATGCTTGACCGTGACCGGAATCGACACGGCGTCGCGCATGGCCTTGACGCAGTCGGCCACCAGCGCCGGGTGCGCCATCAGGCAAGCGCCGATCATGTTGTTCTGCACCCGGTCGCTGGGGCAACCGACGTTGAGGTTGACCTCATCGTAACCATGCTGCTGGGCCATGCGCGCGCAGACCGCCAGATCGGCCGGCGTACTGCCGCCCAGTTGCAGGGCGATCGGGTGCTCCGCTTCGTCGTAACGCAGGAAGCGCTGGCTGTTGTCGCCGTGGATCAGCGCGCCGGTGGTGACCATCTCGGTGTAGAGCAGGGCATGGCGCGAGAGGATGCGCAGGAAGAAGCGGCAATGACGATCGGTCCAGTCCATCATGGGCGCAACACTGAAGCGCCGGGACGGCTCAGGCCTTATGGAATGCGGGTTTGAGGCAATATTCTGTACCATTTTACTCTACGCGTTTACGGCGGTTTTTTCGGAGTTTTTGGGCTGTTTTCTCGGAGCAGGTGGTAAATTTAACCACTTCGGAATCGAGATTCACCACCATCGCATGGCTACTATTCGAACAAGAAAACGTGGTGACGGCACAGTCCGCTACATGGCCCAGATCCGCATCAAGCGGGATAGCGTGCAAGTCTACCAAGAGAGTCAGTCGTTCGTACGCAAACGAGCCGCCCAAGAATGAGTGAAGAAGCGTGAGACCGTAGTTTCTTCGCCATCCTGCAAAACAACCCTTTTCGTCCTGCCCGCCTAGCTACGCGCAAAAGCTGTGCCTTCCACACGGCATAATCTTCCCAGCCAACACGCCTGTTGAAAAAATATTTTTGAACTTTATTGGAAACCAGCAGTCGCCCCGCTAATATGCGCCATTGCCAGGCCGCAAGGAGCGTTCTTGAAGACTTCGGGGCCAGGGAGCTGGCGGCATTCACAGCCAGCCAGCCTGCGTCGCGGGCAAAGCCTCATCTCCTGCCGTTGAACCCTCCCGAACATTGACAAGGATGCCAATCATGCAACGACTTCGCGTGCTCGACAGCTTTCGTGGCCTCTGCGCCATCGCCTTAATGGTCTACCACTCCCACGCGCTCTGCACCTTCACTGAGGCCCATTTTTTTCGAGCGGCCGATCGGTTCGTGGAGTTCTTCTTCATCCTCAGCGGTTTCGTGCTGGCGCTGACGTACGCCAACCGTCTCAAGTCCGTCGAGCAGTTGCACGGTTTCATCGTCAGCCGAATCTTTCGCCTGTATCCGCTGCATCTGGTGATGCTGGCGGTGTTCATCGGCCTGGAGTTCATGAAGCTGATGGCCGAGCGCCACGGGATCGCCTTTACCAGTGCAGCGTTCAGCGGGGCGCGTGCACCGTCCGAAATCGTTCCCAACCTGTTCCTGCTGCAATCCTGGTGGGCGGGTTTCAACCCGATGTCTTTCAACTATCCGTCGTGGTCGATCAGCGTCGAGTTCTACCTTTACCTGCTGTTCGCGGCGATCACCTTCTGGTTGCCAGGCCAGGCCAGGCTCATCGGCGCCGCCATCGCGCTGATCGCCTTTGCCGCCCTGCAGAATCAGTCGCAGTGGCAGATGACCGAATATTCGCTGCGGGGCCTGAGCTGCTTCTTCGCCGGCCAGCTGGTCTACACCCTTTATGAAAAGATCAAGGATGTGCAGCTGGACAGGCCCCTGGCGACCGCGCTCGAGGTGTTGGCCCTGGTTACCATTTTCTGTGTGATGAGTTACGCCACCGAGCACCGCGAGGCGATCCTGGTAGGGCTGTTCTGCCTGACGGTCGTACTGTTTTCGTTCGAGGCAGGCGAGGTCTCGGCGCTGATGTGCAAGCCGCTGTTCACCAGGCTGGGCACCCTGTCATTTTCAATCTACATGGTGCACGCCGCCGTCCTGTTCGTGACACCACTGGCATTGGGCATCTACAGCAGTCACAGCGGCATTCAACTGCTGACCGACCAGGTCGAGGCGGCCACCGGTACTCAGTTCCGCTACATCGACACGGGCAGTGTGCTGATCAATACGGTGCTGGTGCTGGTGCCGATGCTGCTGACGATCGCGCTGGCGAACCTGTCATACCGCTACATCGAGATGCCCGGGATCGCCTTGGGCAAGCGGCTGCGCAAGGCACGCCTGGCGCCTGTCATGCCGGGGGGCGCGAGCCTCGGGTAGTCTCTCTGCGCCGCTTGAAAAGGTGGCTGGGAGTCAGCCTGTCACGCCTTCAGGCTTGATTGGCAGGATGAGCGTCAGGCAGGTGCCTTCGCCGGTAGATGCCCAGTGTATCCGGGCGCCGATGGAGGCTGCCCGGCGAAGCTGATTGGCCAGGCCTTTGCCTTTGCCGGCGGTCACGTCCTGCACCGCAAACCCATGGCCATCGTCGGTGACCTCGACCCGGACATGGGTCTGGTCATGGGTGGTGGTCACGCGGATCTGCGTGGCCTGGGTATGCTTGATGATGTTGGCGAAGGCCTCCTGCAGAATCCGCAGGATGTGCAGCCCGTTGCGGGGGTCCAGCCACTCCAGCGCCGGAATGTTCTTTATCTCCCAGTGCAGGCGAATCCCGGCGCTCTCCAGGCGCGGCGCCAGGCGAAAGCGCAAAGTCGCCAGCAGCAGCAACAGGTCCGCTTGCACCGGCTCCAGGGAGTCGATGGTCAGCTTCAAGTCATCGATGCAGGTCTTGAGCACGTCTGCCAGCATCGCACTGTTCATCTGGCCTTTTTCCGCCTGCAGCAGGGCGGTCAACAGCGACGAGCCCATGCCGTCGTGCATGTCCTGCATCATGCGCTGGCGTTCATTGCTCAAGGTCTGCCGGTGCTCGATCTCGCGCAGGCGTTGATAGCTGATTTCCAGTTCCTCTTCACGCTCCTTCAGGCGGGTCACCAGCTGGGCGTTGATCTCGCGCACGCTTTCGTTGGCGCGCACGTAGCGCCGGTAGAGGATGTGCATGAAGATCAGGAAGGCGCCGATATTGCTGTAAGGACCCAGGTAGATACTTTCGATGCTCACGTAATTGTTCTGCAGCAGCCAGTCGTGGACACCCAGCAGCATGCCGACCACGGCCCAGCCGCTGACCAGCAGGCCATCGCGCGACCGTACCCGGCGCGATTGCACCCAGCCGAAAGCGGCGATCACCGAGCCCATGAGTATCAGCGCGATATACACCAGCGGCGCCAGGGCATAGGCGTCGAGCAAGCCATTGATACCTGGCGCGGTCAACACCCCCACGGCGACAGTGATCAGGCTGACACAATGGTTCAGCCAGGCTCGCGGGCGCCGGTGCAGGTAGTTGAGAAAGAAGTGCGTGGCCAGCGCGGTCCAGAACAGCGAGTTGATGGTCAGCCAGGTGAAGCAGTCTTCCGGTATCGGCAGTTTGATCTGGCCGACGTGGTAGTGCAGGGTGCGCAGGAACGAGGCAACCGAGATGATGAAAAACAGCAGATAGGCGCGGTCCTGGCGCAAACGAGCCCATACGAACAGGGCAAACAGGCCGACCGCCAGAAAGGCCGCGCTGCTGGTGTACGGTAGCTGTACCTGCAACAGGTTGCGCACCCGGTAGCGCCAGTTGGCGCTCTCACTGGTTTGCAGCCATAAAGAGGAGATGCCGCCGCCCGAGTCGCGTGGGCGCTGGATGCGCAGGACGATTTCGCTGGGCGTGTGGGCGTTGCGGGTGGCGTCCAGCGGTATCCATAGCGGGATGTTCCAGCCGTTCCAGTTCACCCCGCCCTGGGACAGGTACAGCAGCCTGCCGTCGCCGTATACCGCCAGTTCGCCGTCGGTTTTCCAGCGCGGGATGTACAGGTAGTGCAGCTGGCGTGTGCCGGGTTGTTCAGGCACTCGCACCCGGTACCAACTGAGAGTGGTGGGTGGGCGGGCAGGGTCGCCGTCGTCGATCCCGCGCACCAGTGAGCGGGTCAGGGCGTGCGGCAGGGTCACCGATTGCCAGTGCTCGGGCAATTGCGCGTCGCTGATCTCATAGGGCGGCGCATCGTAGCCCTGGGTGGGCGTACTCGATACTTCGGCGCTGGTCAGGTGCAGCGATGGGGCGGCGTGGGCGAGCATGCAGCAGAGCTGCAGGACCAGCAGCAACGCCAGCCGCCAGCGCCTAGGCACCCAGTAGGCCCTGGTTGCGCGCTTCGAAGATGGCCTCGGTCTTGGAGTGCACTTCAAGCTTCTTGTACACCCGGCGCACGAAGGTCAGCACAGTGTGGCGCGACACCGCCATCAGCCCGGCGATCTCCTCGGCAGTGAAGCCCTTGGTGATGTACTCGAGCACTTCCTGTTCGCGGGCTGACAAGCTTGCTCGCGGGGTACTCGAAAGGGTCTGGGCGCAAGATGCTGGCGTCGGCGTGCAGGGGCGGTCCACGGCGCGGAACCGTACCAGGATCTGCCGGGCAATCAGCGGGCTGATAGGGCTGCCGCCGCGATGCAGGCTGCGGATTTCGGCGGCGATGCTGGCTGCGCTGCTGTCCTTGAGCAGGTAGCCCAAGGCACCCGCCTCCAGCGAGCACATCACGTGCATCTCGTCACCAAAGGCGGTACTGACCATCACGGCGCAGGTCGGCCAGCGCTGCTGGGCGGCCACGATGACGTCGATGCCCGAGCCATCCGGCAGCCCAAGGTCCACCAGCAGTACGTCAGCTGCAGGTTGTTCGAGCATCCGCAGGCCCTGCGCTCGAGTGCTTGCGATGTCGACCAGTTGCATATCGGCTTCGGCCGCGACCGAGTCACGCAGGGCCTCCTGAAAAGCCACGTCGTCTTCCACCAGGGCGATGCGGATCGGTGCGTCAGGCATCATTTGTCTCGCTGCGCAGGCGGGTGCATTCGCCGGGGGCCCGCAAAGGCTCGGCCAGCAGGTCGAGGAGTACAGCGTGGTCGGTATCCGCGCCAGGGGACTGATTCATGGTCTTACCGCAAGAGGGGGGAGTGCACCGGAACTGCAGAGGGCCCCGGCCGGGTGAAGAGCCTTGGCAAGCGCGGGGAAATCTTAGCCTGAATGAAGGCACTAAGCCATGGCGCGCGCGTGGCGGGCGACGTCCATGACCGACTACGTCAGTGCGCCGCCGGCACCAGTTGCTCGAGCGTCTCGACGATCCGCACACCGGCCGCGCTCATCGCCTGGGTGGCCGCCGCCGCCGTGGGCTGCGAAATCGCCTTGCAGGCTTCTCTCACCACTATCACCTCGAACCCCGCCTTGGCCAGCTGAATGGCGGTGTCCTTGACGCAGAAATCGAAAGCCAGCCCCCCGACCAGCACACGTTCGATGCCCTGGCTCTGGAGCACCTCGATGACCCCGGTGGTCCGCCGCTCGGAGACGTCGTGAAAGCAGGCGCCGAAGGGGTGGAGGTCACTTTCGACGCCTTTCCACACGAAGAAATCGTAGGCCTGCGGATGCGGCAAGCCCTCCAGCAGCTCGAAGCCCTCGGTGCCGACCACGCAGTGGCTGGGCCAGTGCAGCGGCGCTTCGGCCAGCCCGGTGGCGGAGGCCATCTGGCTGCGGTCGGGATTGACCCAGCTGGCGGTCGCCGAGTGAGCATCCTTGGAGCCGACGCGAAAGCGCCCCAGTTCGGCCATGGCATTGAGGATCGGCGCCAGGGTTTCGCCGCCTGTCACCGGGAGCTCCTGCGGGCAGAGCGGGGTGAAGCCCTTCTGGGCGTCTACGTCAAAGGTCGCGGTGCTGTGCTTCATGGTCTTCGCTCGCGGTGGGCCAGGCGATACTGTACACCGGGCACAGGCCGCTCGGGGGCGCCTGCACATCGTTGCAATCAACTGCCCTGGGGCATCTCCCCAGCGGCCAGCCGCCGATCGATATCGGCAATCACCGGCGGCAGATCGTTGAGGGTATCGATCAGGTAGTGCGGCCGCGAACCCGCGAACATCCCATGAATGCGTACACGCTCGCCGGCCAACTGCTGCGCATCCATGGCCTGGTACTCTTCATGGGTCAGCCCCAGCGCGTTGCCCGAACACACCAGTGCCACGGTCCACATGCCGGCACGGCGGCCTTCGAGGATGCCCGGTACGGTGTCGTCGACCTTGACGCAGCTGGCCACATCGCTGATGCCCAGGGCGATCACGTTGGCCAGCGCCTGCGCCGGGTACGGCCGGCCGTTGGGAACCTCGTCGGTGGCCACCACATGGTCGGCGACGTAGCCATTCTGTCTGGCCAGCTCCACCACCTTGGCCATGACCACGGCAGGGTAGCCCGAACACGAGCCGATCTTCAGGCCCTGGGTGCGCAGCTGGCCGATCGTCTCCAGCGCGCCGGGGATCAGCGCCGAGTGACGGGCGATCTTCTCGATCTGCAAGGGCATGAAGCGGTCGTAGATGGCGGTCACGTCTTCGTCGGTCGGCGCCCGGCCGAACGCCTGGGCATAACGGGCGCTGATGCCGGGCTGGTCGCAGAGGGTGCGGATGTGCTCCCACTTGCCCATGCCCATCGGCCCGCGGGCTTCTTCGATGGACACCTGAACGTCGAACTCGGCGAAAGCCTCGACGAAGATCTGCGTGGGTGCGAAGGAGCCGAAATCGACGACGGTGCCGGCCCAGTCAAGGATTACCGCTTGGGTGCGGGCAGGGTTGTTGTAGTTCATGGTCCGATTCCTGTTGGCAGAGGTCAGAGGGCGTGCATGTCTTCGAGGGCCTGGCCGATGGCGTCCACTGCGGTTGGCATGGCCTGGTGATCGACGCAGCCGATGCAGCCGACGCGGAAGGTTTCGACTTGGGTCAACTTGCCGGGGTAGAGGAGGTAACCCTTGGCCTTGACCCGTTCGTAGAAAGTCTTGAAGTCGTAGTGAGGGCTATCTGGCGCGTGGAAGGTGGCGATGATCGGTGCCTGGATCTCGGCGCGAATGAACTGCGCAGGCCCAGGGCGTGCATGCCTTCGAGCAGCGTTGAAGTCCTGATCCCAGGAGCCCCAGTCCCTCAGCATGGCCTGGCGGGTACGCAATGAGGTGGTCAGGGGGCCTGGCGTCAGCAAGGTGGAGGTGCAAGCGTTCATTGGCAGGTACTCGCGACGAGGGGAGCTGGACAGGACACAGGTTGCAATCCGGCATCGCATCAATCAAATTGTTTTTTGTTATTTAAGGTATAAGTCAGGCCGATAGATATGAATCTCTTCCAGCTTCGCGCGTTCGATGCGGTCGCCCGCGAAGGCAGCTTCACCCGCGCGGCCGCGCGTCTGCACGTCAGCCAGCCGGCCATTACCGGCCATATCAAGATGCTCGAAGAGCATTACCAGATGATGTTGGTGCGACGCACCGCTCGGCGGGTCGAGCTGACCGCCCAAGGCATCCAACTGGCCGCCATCACGCGGGCCATGTTCAGCCTGGTGGATGAAGCGCAGGCGTTGCTGGAGGCCAATCAACAGTTGCTCGGCGGGCGCCTGGAAGTGGCCGCCGATGGACCCCATCGGGTGATGCCGATGCTGGCCAGGCTGCGCGCCCTGCACCCCGGGGTGGTGGTCAACCTGCGTCTGGGCAACGCCCAGGAAACCCTGGCGGCGCTGGTGGCCGAGCATGTGGATGTGGCCGTGATGACCGAAGTCGAGCCGCGCAAGGGCCTGCTTCTGCAGGCCATGCCGGACTCGCAGATCTGCGCGCTGGTGCCCTCGGGTCACCGCCTGGCGGGCAAGCGCATCGACCTCCATCAGCTCGATCAGCAGATCATGGTGCTGCGTGAGCCCGAATCGATCACTCGTCGCACCTTCGATCAGGCGTGCCGCCAGGCGGCAGTGCAACCCCGGGTCCTGCTCGAGCTCGACAGCCGCGAAGCGGTGGCCGAAGCCGTCGCCGCGGACTTGGGCATCGGCATCGTCTCGTCCGCCGAGCTTGGCCAGGATCCGCGGTTGGTCGCGGTGCCGATCGTGGGGGAGGGGTTGCTTAACCGGCACAGTGTCGGGTGCCTGCAGCGGCGCAGCGAGTCGCGACTGATTGCGGCGTTCATGGCGCTGGCGACGGCAAGGGACTAGGGATCAGGCAAACGGGCATTTTCAGCGCACAAAAAACCCGCATCGGCGGGTTTTTTTTCGAAGTTCACCCGTGTACGCGTATTTCTCGTCGACCTTGTGCTCTGCACCGTATACCGCTTCATATGGATCGGATGGGCGATAGAGCCAGCAAGGCAGACTCGATGGATGATATGTTATATTGTAACAATTCATCATTGCTCAGCCACCATCGGAGTCACCTCATGCCTCAGCCTAGCGCCACCCAACCACCGCGTCCGCGTTTGCCCGTTACCGTGCTCTCCGGCTTTCTTGGCGCCGGCAAGACCACATTGCTCAACCATATCCTCAACAACCGCGAGGGCCGACGTGTCGCGGTCATTGTCAATGACATGTCCGAGGTCAACATCGACGCTGCCCTGGTGCGCGGTGGCGGAGCAGGCTTGTCGCGTACCGAAGAGAAACTGGTGGAGATGAGCAACGGCTGCATCTGCTGCACGCTGCGCGAAGACCTGCTGCTGGAGGTCGGGCGCCTGGCCGGGGAAGGTCGCTTCGACCAGTTGGTGATCGAGTCCACCGGCATCTCCGAACCGCTGCCGGTGGCAGAAACCTTCACCTTCATGGGCGACGACGGCCTCTCGCTGTCGGACGTGGCCCGGCTCGACACCATGGTTACCGTGGTCGATGCCTTCAACTTTCTCAACGACTACAGCTCTCAGGACAGCCTCGATGCTCGCGGCGAGTCCATGGGTGATGAAGACACCCGCACCGTGGTCGACCTGCTGATCGAGCAGGTGGAGTTCTGCGATGTCATCGTGCTCAACAAGCTCGATCTGGTGAGCGACAGCCAGCGCGACGAGCTGTACGCCATCCTGGCCAGCCTGAACCCGCGGGCACGGATCGAGCCCGCAGCGTTCGGCAAGGTCGCGCTCGACAAACTGCTCGACACCGGCCTGTTCGATTTCGACGAGGCGGCCAGCGCGCCCGGCTGGTTGCGCGAGCTGCGCGGTGAGCACCGTGCGGAAACCGAAGAATATGGCATCAGCAGTTTTGTCTACCGCGCGCGTCGGCCGTTTCACCCCGAGCGTTTCCATGCCGTGGTGCACAGCGAGTGGCCCGGGGTGGTGCGCTCCAAAGGTTATTTCTGGCTGGCCAGCCGCGCCGACCATGCCTGCAGCTGGTCCCAGGCCGGGGCGATGGCTCGGCACGAGATCGCCGGCTACTGGTGGGTTGCAGTCGCCCGTGAGGACTGGCCGCAGGACCCGGCCGAGCAGGCAGCGATTGCTGAGTTATGGCTCGACGACATTGGCGATGCCCGCCAGGAACTGGTGCTCATCGGCATGCACATGGACAAGGTGGCGCTCACCCGGATGCTCGATGAGTGCCTGCTCACCGACGCCGAAATGGCCCTGGGCGAGGGCGAGTGGCAGGCGTTCGTCGACCCGTTCCAGGGGTAACGCCGCCGGCATTCGAGCCCGTATTGCCCGGCACAGGTATGACCTGCGCTCATACCCCAGTGACTTTTCCTGGCTACAGCCCCCTGCCGCGTCAGTGATAAAAAACGGGCCCACCCGCCCATTTCACTCGCCCGCAAGGAACCCCGCCATGCAACCACTCGAACTCTACATCGGTGAAGGCTTCGAGGGCCCCGGCGTCAATGCCGCGCACATCAACCTGCTCTTCGGCCCGCGCAATGGGCCAGCGGGTCAGGCCTTCGCCAACGGCCTGGCCTCGCCCAGCCAGGGGCATTGCCCGTTCCTGGTGATCGCGCAGCCGAACATTCCGGTCAAGCCGATGACGCTCTATGTCAACAAGGCCGCCATCGCCAGCCACCTGCACGGCAATGCCACCTGGGGCGCGTCCCAGGCCGGCATCGCCAAGGCGGTGCTCGAAGCCTTGCTCGACGGCACCCTGCCGCCCGAAGCCGAAGATCAATGGGCGATCGTCACCGCCAATTGGGTGAACCCGGCCTGCGACGACCTCGATGCGGTGTACCTGAACAACTACAACGCATGCCGCACCGCAATCCATGCAGCCCTGACCGGAGCGCCGCAGATCGCCCAGCTGGCCGACGTGATCAACCACATAGGCAACCCGTTCTACACCCCCAAAGTCTGAGGTCCACGCCATGCACTGCACCCGTCTGGGCCACTCGGGTCTGGAGGTCTCGCGCCTGTGCCGGGTTGGCGAAGATCCTCATGGCCTGTGAGCGGCGTGGACAGGTCAAGACGATCAACATGCAGTTGCAAATCAATTGTGCGTACCGCGAGCAATAGCGCGAGATGATCCCGTTCTGCCGCGATCAGGGCCTCGGCGTCTCGGTGTTCAACCCGCCGGCTCCAGGCCTTCTGAGCGGTGATGGGCAGTCGACGCGCAATCAGACCGACTTTTAGTGACACCCCGTGTGACGTGATCAACGATTACACCGCCGGCAAGCGCATCTTGCGCTCGGCCCGTCCCGGCCTTGCGCGCATTCAACCTGACCAGGCCGTGGCGTGAACGAGCTGATCCGTAACGGCCATTACGTCGACGGCCAACGGAGCTGGCCATGAACTTACCTGTCACAAGGATCGACGACGTGCCCATCGGGCGCTTCCACATCAAGCTTGCCGGGCTGACCTTCGGCGCCCATCTGACCGATGGCTACATCCTCGGACTGATCGGCATCGCTTTCACCCAGCTTGGCCCGCAGATGCGCCTGGATGCTTTCTGGCAGGGCCTGATCGGGGCTTCGGCGCTGTTCGGGCTGTTTGTCGGCAGCCTGTTCTTTGGCTGGCTGTCGGACAAGGTCGGCCGGCAGAAGATCTTTCTGGTCAGCTTCCTGCTGATCGCCGTCGCCTCATGGCTGCAGTTTCACGTCGAGTCGGCGTTGGCCCTGGTGCTGTGCCGAGTGCTGATCGGCATTGGCCTGGGCGGCGACTACAGCGTCGGCCATGCCATGCTCGCCGAGTTCGCCCCGCGCAGGCAGCGCGGCCTGCTGCTCGGCTCGTTCAGCGTGGTCTGGACATTGGGCTATGTTGCCGCGACCTTCATTGGCACGGCCATGCTCGGCCTGGGCGATAACGCCTGGCGCTGGATGCTGGCGTCCTCGGCCTTGCCGGCAACGTTGATCCTCATCGCCCGCATCGGCACCCCGGAATCGCCGCGCTGGCTGGTCAACCAGGGCCGTATCGGCGAAGCGCGGGCGGTGGTGGCCAAACACCTGGGCGCGCATGTCGCACTCGATGAAAACCCTGCCGGCGAGCATCGCTCCGGCTACGCCGTGCTGTTGAACCGCGAGTACCGCAAGCGCACCGCATTCAATTGCCTGTTCTTCGTCTGCATCGTGATGCCGTACTTCGCCATCTACACCTTTCTGCCGTCGATCCTGCACACCTTGGGCCTGGCACAGGGCTTTGGCACCGGGCTGCTGCTCAACCTGATGCTGATCGTCGGCGCGGTGCTGGGGATCGCCTGCATCGTCAGGTTTTCGCGGCGCGGGTTCCTGATCAACTCGTTCGTCATCCTTGCCGTGTCGCTGCTGCTGCTGGCCGTGCTGCCGGGCAAGGCTCCCTGGCTGATGGTGCTCGCCTTCGGGGTGTTCACCCTGGTGCTGTCGGCGGTGAGCGGCCTGGTCGGGGTGTACCCGGCCGAGAGCTTTCCCACCGAGGTGCGCGCCAGCGGCATCGGTCTGGCCACCGCCATGAGTCGCCTGGGTTCGGCGATCAGCACCTTCCTGCTGCCGATGAGCGTGGTGGGCCTGGGCATGAGCCCGACCATGGCAATCCTTGCTGCCATCCTCGGTGTTGGCGCGCTGGCGGCCTGGGCCTGGGCCCCGGAGACCGGCGCCCTGACCCTCGATCAAGCGGGCGAAGTGCAGCCGGGCTGCGGCCAGGTGCTGGCGGTGAACAAGCCAGCGCCGCCGCTCTAGGGGTTGCAGACCCCAGCCAGCCACTCGCTGAAGCGCTGCACTTTGGCCAGGCCCTGCTTGTCGTTGGCGACGTCCAGCCAGTAGCCGTAAGGGCCGGTCACCTCCACCGGGGCAATGGCCTGGAGGCGGCCGTCGGCCAGCTCGCGCTCGATCATCTGCCGATCGATCACGGCCAGGCCGCCGCCCGCCAGCGCCGTGTGGATGACCTGATCCAGCGTGCTGAATTCCATGCCCTGGCTGGCATCGACCCCTTCACGGCCGGTCGCCGCCAACCAGTTTTCCCACACCGGCAGGCGCTTGCCATGGTGCAGGATGTGCAGCAAGGTCGCCCGGTTCAGGTCCGGCGGCGGACCCTCGGCCAACAGTTCCGGGCTGGCCACTGCCAGATGGCGCTCCATCACCAACAGCCGGCTGTGGCAATGGGTGCGGGGCGCCAGGCCGAAGCGGATCTGGCAGTCGACCCCGGCCAGATGCTCCTGGCCGGCGCCGTGGATGACGCTCAAGCCGATGTCCGGGTAGCGCGAGGCAAAGCCGCGCAGGTGCGCCGACAGCCAGCGGGTGGCCCAGGTCGGCGGTGCGGCGATGCGCAGGCGCTGGCGCAGGTTGGGCACGCGCACCGCGTGCAAGGCGTGCTCGACCTGATCGAACGCCTCGCGCAGCTGCCCGGCCAGGGTGCTGCCGGCCGCCGTCAGCGCCAGGCCTTGCGCGGTGCGCACGCACAAGGCGACTCCCAGGTAGTCCTCCAGTTGCTTGATCTGCCGGCTCACGGCGCCCTGGGTGACATTCAAGTGGGTGGCGGCCTGATTGAAGCTGCGGTGCCGGGCGACTTCCTCGAAGACGCGCAGGGTGTTGAGCGAGGGCAGTTGGCGCATCAGGGCCGGGCCTGGTTGGGGGAGGGGCGTCAGTTTATCCGAGTCGCCCGGCGCTGGCCTTGGTGGCACCCTGACACAAGCCAGCCTCGCCCCCTCCCGGCGGTGCGTGCCATGGCATTTCATCCGTACGCCGCACAAAGCCATTCCAAAAGCCCCACCACTCATGGACTATAGGCGCCATTTACTCGCGGCCCAGCCGGCCGCGAGCGCAGGCCGCCGCTGGAGCCCATGAATGACCATCACCCTCGAGGCGCTGATCGCCCGCAAGATCGGCTTTGCCTCCCATCAGAACTCCGTGCCGCTGGTGCGTGAACTGAGCATCGCCCATGCCGGCGAGCATCCTCTGCAAGACCTGACCTTGACCCTGAGCAGCGACCCCGCCTTCGTCGAACCGCGCCGCTGGAACCTGGCTCGGCTCAACCCGGGCGACCGCCTGGGGATCGCCGAACGCGACATCAAGCTCAACGCCGATTATCTCTCGGGACTGAGCGAAAGCCTCGGCGCCGAGGTGACCCTGCGCCTGGCCCAGGGCGAGCGGGTGCTGGTTGAACAGCGCTACCCCACCGAACTGCTGGCGCGCACCGAATGGGGCGGCCTGAGCGCCATGCCCGAGCTGCTCGCGGCGTTCTGCATGCCCAATGACCCGGCCGTGGATCGCGTGCTCAAGGCGGCGTCGGATGTCTTGCGCAGCGCCGGGCGCAACCACGCCATCGACGGCTATGAGAGCCGTTCACGCAGCCGCAGTTGGGAGCTGGCCTCGGCCATCTGGTCGGCGGTCTGCGGTTTCAGGCTGAGCTATGCCTTGCCGCCGGCCAGCTTCGAGCAGCAGGGACAGAAGATCCGCCCGCCCAGCCAGGTCCTCGACAGTGGCGTGGCCACCTGCCTGGACAGTGCCCTGCTGTTCGCCGCAGCACTGGAACAGGCAGGCCTCAATGCGTTGCTGATGATGACCGAGGGGCATGCTTTCGTCGGCCTGTGGCTGCAACCCCAGGAATTTTCCCAACTGCTGACCGATGAAGCTTCGGCGGTGCGCAAGCGCATCGACCTCAAGGAAATGCTGGTGTTCGAGACCACTCTGGCCACCCGCGCACCGGTGCCCGGGTTCGGCCAGGCGATCGCTGCTGCCGAGCGCCAGCTGGCTGACGATACGTTCATCATGGCCATCGACCTGCACCGCGCGCGCATGCAGAAGATCCGCCCCCTCGCGCTGGTCACTGCGCTGGACAGCGCTGCCAGTGCCGACGCGCCCGCACCTGCGCCGGCCGACACCCTGGAACAGGCACCGGCGCTGCCCGGCTTCGACGTCGAAGTCGAAGACAGCGACCCCGGCGGTACCGGCAAGCTGGTGCTGTGGCAGCGCAAGTTGCTCGACCTGACCACCCGTAACCGCCTGCTGCATTTGCCCGACAGCGCCAAGGGCGTACGCCTGCACTGTGCCGATCCGGCTGCGCTGGAGGACGTGCTGGCCGGGGGGCAGCGCATCCGCGTGGTGCCGCTGCCCGACCTCGAAGGCGCAGGCCGCGACCCGGCGTTGTACCAGCAACAGCATCACGAAAGCCTGCTCGACGAAGTCGCCCGTCAGGCCCTGGCCCGTGGCGAGGTGCTCGCCAGCCTGGACAAGGCCAAACTCGAGGCCACCCTGATCGAGCTGTACCGCAAGGCGCGCACCGACCTGGAGGAGGGCGGTGCGAACACCTTGTTTCTGGCCATCGGCTTTCTCAAATGGAAGAAGGCTGCCGAAGACCCGCGCGTGTATTCGGCGCCGCTGATCCTGCTGCCGGTCAAGCTGGAGCGCAAAAGCGCGCTATCAGGCATCACCCTCGGCCTGCTCGACGAAGAGCCGCGCTTCAACCTGACTTTGCTGGAGCTGCTGCGCCACGACTTCGAGCTGACCATTGCGGGCCTGGAAGGGGATCTGCCGGGTGATGAAAACGGCATCGACGTGGCCGGGGTGTGGAACCTGGTGCGTCGCGCGGTGCGCGACGTGGCCGGTTTCGAGGTCAGCACCGAGGTGGTGCTGGGCACTTTCTCCTTTGCCAAATACCTGATGTGGAAGGACCTGGCGGCCAACACCGAGCAACTGCTGCAAAGCCCGCTGGTGCAGCATCTGTTGCAGCGCGATGGCGGCGAGGCCTTCAGCGAGAGTGACGGCGAAAGCTTCCCGCGCCCCGAGCAGCTCGATGCCAAGGTCAAGCCAGGCGAGCTGTTCACCCCGCTGCCCGCCGACTCCTCGCAACTGGCGGCCGTGGTCGCCTCGGCCGGCCAGCGCAGCTTCGTCCTCGACGGGCCGCCCGGCACCGGCAAGTCGCAGACCATCGCCAACATGATCGCGCACAACCTGGCCCTCGGCCGCCGCGTGCTCTTCGTCGCCGAAAAGCGCGCGGCGCTGGACGTGGTCTATCGCCGCCTGGCGGAGAAGGGCTTGGGCGAATTCTGTCTGGAGCTGCATTCGAGCAAGGCGTCGAAAGTCGAGGTGCTCAAGCAGCTGGACCGCGCCTGGGATGTACGCGACACCTTGAGCGCCGAGCAGTGGCAAGCCGAGGCGCAGCGCCTAGGCAGCCTGCGCTCGCGGCTCAACGAGGTGGTGCAGGTGCTGCATCGGCGGGCACCGAATGGCTGGTCGCTGCACCAGGCCATCGGCCGCGTGGTGCGCGATCATTCGCCGGCTACGCCGCGCCTGCCCTGGTCGGCGGCCAGCGTCGACGACGCCGCGCAGTACGCTGAGTTGCTCGACCTGAGCCGTCGCCTGGGCCTGAACGGCCAGGCCGGGCATGATCTGGCCAGCGGCTTCGGCGCCCTGGCGCAGACCCAGTGGTCCAATGCCTGGCAGGCACAGATCGCCGCCAGCGCGGTTGAATTGCCGATGCTGCTCGATGAGTCGAGCGGCGCCGGGCAACGGCTGCTGGCGCTTACTCATCTGCCGCTGCCGGCGGGCGAAGTCGGCGAGCTGCGCCGCTTGCAGGAGTTGGTCAGCCTGATCGGGCAGACACACGGAGTCGACCTGGCCTTCGCGTTCGCTGCCGATGCGGGGGCGCGTTTGCGCGCCGCCCGCCGCGCCGCCGAGTTGTTGGCGAGCTACCGCCAATTGCACAAGGGTCTGTCGTTGACCTACGCGGTCGACGCCTGCCGGCGTATTCCCGTGGCGACGTTGCGCCAGCAATGGCAGCAAGCCGAGGGCAGGTTCTGGTTCCTCGCCACCTGGGCGAAAAACAAGGTCGCCACCGAACTGGCGACCCTCGGCGGCGCCAGCGGCGAGCCGAATGTGCCTGCTGACCTGGACGTGTTCGCGCGCCAGCAGACGCTGTTGCAGGAGCTCGACAGCCTGTCTGCCGACCTGCAGGCACTGCCGGGCTGGCAAGGCGTGGCCAGCGACGGCAAGCGCCTGCAACAGGCTACCGAGTTGGGCGAACGTCTGCGCAGCGCCTTGAGTGCGCTCGTCACTTCGCCCGAGGCGTTGATCGCCCTGCGTGGCGCCGTGTCGCGGCTGGTGGTGGAGGCCAACGACATGCTGGCCCCGGGCGGGCAGATCGACGCGGCGCAGGCCGCTCTGCAGCTGGCCTTGACGCGTTACGACGCCAGCGCCCGGCAGTTCGCCGGGCTGGCTGGCGCCGAGCTGGACCTGCCCATGGCCGAACTGCGCGCCACCTGCACGTTCATCCAGCAACACGAGCCGCAACTCAAGGCCTGGTGCGATTGGTGCCGAGTGCGCGAGCAAGCCGCTGGGGCCGGCCTGGCGCCACTCGCCGAAGCGCTGCAAGGCGGGCAGATGGCGCCTGGCGAAGTCGAGGCGGCATTCGTCACGGCCTACGCCCACGGGTTCGCCACCCACGGCATCGACGCCGAGCCGCTGCTGCGCAACTTCGTTGCCGCCGAGCACATGAGCGACATCGCCGCGTTCGGTCGCCTCGACGATGAGCTGGCGCAACTGAGCGTGCGCTACATTCGCGCGCGCCAGTGCGGGCTGATTCCATCGCGCAACGACATCGTCAAGGACAGTGGCTTTGCTGTGCTGAAGAAGGAGTTGCAGAAGTCGCGGCGGCACAAGCCGGTGCGCCAGCTGGCCGTGGAAATGGGCGACGCGCTCAATCGCCTGGCGCCGTGCATGCTGATGAGCCCGCTGTCGATCGCCCAGTACCTGCCCGCCGAGTTGCCGCCATTCGACCTGGTGATCTTCGACGAAGCCTCGCAGATCGCCCCCTGGGACGCCATCGGCTCGATCGCCCGCGGGCGCCAGGTGGTGATCGCCGGCGACCCGAGGCAGATGCCGCCGACCAACTTCTTCAACCGTGGCGCCAATGCCGGCGACGACGACACCGCCGAGGACATGGAGAGCATCCTCGACGAGTGCCTGGGCGCCGGCGTGCCCAGCCACAGCCTGAGCTGGCACTACCGCAGCCGGCATGAAAGCCTGATCGCGTTCTCCAACCACCGCTATTACGACAGCAACCTGATCACCTTCCCGGCGGCTGAAACCCGCGCCAGCGCAGTGCACTGGCGGCGCGTCGAAGGGGTCTACGCCAAGGGCAAGGGCCGCCACAACCAGGCGGAGGCGCAGGCCATCGTCGACGAGACGGTCAAGCGCCTGACCGACCCGGCGTTCATCGCCGCCGGCCATTCCATCGGCATCATCACCCTCAACGCCGACCAGCAGAAACTGGTCAGCGACCTGCTCGACCGCGCTCGTCAGCAGTACCCGCAGATCGAGCCCTTCTTCCAGGACAGCCAGACGGAACCTGTGGTGGTGAAGAACCTGGAGACCGTGCAGGGCGATGAGCGCGACCTGATCATTCTGGGCATCGGCTACGGCCCCACCGAGCCGGGTGCCGGGGTGATGTCGATGAACTTCGGCCCGCTGAACAAGGACGGCGGCTGGCGCCGCTTGAACGTGGCCATCACCCGCTCGCGCCGCGAGATGCTGGTGTTCTCCTCGTTCGACCCGGGCATGATCGACCTCAACCGCACCAACGCCCGCGCCGTGCGCGACCTCAAGCACTTCATCGAATTCGCCCAGCACGGTCCGCGCGCCCTGGCCGAAGCGGTGCAGGGCTCGCTCGGCGGCTACGACTCGCCGTTCGAGGAGGCGGTGGCTGAAGGCCTGCGGGGCCTGGGCTGGCAGGTGGTGTCGCAGATCGGCGTATCGCGTTTTCGCATCGACCTGGGCATCGTCCACCCGGACCGCCCCGGCGATTACCTGGCCGGCGTCGAGTGTGACGGCGCCACCTACCACAGCGCTGCCACCGCCCGCGATCGTGACAAGGTGCGCGGGGCGATCCTTAAGGGGTTGGGCTGGAACCTGCTGCGGCTATGGTCCACCGACTGGTGGGTGGACAAGGCAGGGGCCCTGCAGCGTCTGCACGAAGCGCTCGAAGCCTTGCTCGTGCAGTCGCGCATCAGTCTGCCGGAGGCTGCAGCCGTGTCGGCCGAAACGGTGGCGCTGACGCTGGAGGAACCCGCTCAGTGATCCCTGCGCGGTTCACCGCAGGCTCGCTGCCGCGCCAGCTGCTGGCCATGGCCGGGGCCAGCGGGGCGGGCCAGCTGGCGCTGTTCCTGGTGGACATCCTGACCCTGACCTACGTCGCCATGCTCCACGACCAGACCCTACTGGCGGCGGTCGGCCTGGCCAAGACCCTGGTCTTCGTCAATGCCGCCTTCGCCTCAGGCGTGGTGATCGCCGGTGGCGTGGTGCTTTCCGAGCGCATCGGCCGCCATGCCGGGCAACGTCGCGGGCGCCTGGTCAGCCATCTGCTGGTACTGGCGCTGGCCATTGCCGCTGGCGTGGCGCTGCTCGAACTGCTGTGCGTGGCACCGGTCAGCCGCTGGCTGGGCGCTGACACGCAGGCCTTCGCCCAGGCGCAACACTTCATCTGGCTGGCGCTGCCGGCCAGCGTGCTGCAGGCGGGCATGCAGATGTGCGCGCAGCTACTCAAGGCGCAGGGTCTGGTGCGCCTGGCGCTGGTGCTGCTGTTGTGCGGTGCCGGCAGCCTGGCCCTGGCCGACCCGCTGCTGATCTTCGCCTGCGGGCTGGGCCTGGACGGCGCTGCGCTGGCCTATGCGCTGTCGTCACTGCTTTCCTTGCTGGTGGGGCTGGTGCTGGTCAAGCGGCACATCGGCCTGAGCCTGCCGCGCAGCGCGCGCCTGCTCGCCTTGCACATGGGGCGTACCTTGCGGGTCGCCTTGCCGGTGATGCTCGGCAACCTGGCGATGCCGGTGGGCATCACCTGCCTGATGCTGACCATGGCCGCCCAGGGCGCCGCCGCGCTGGCCGGCATGACCGTGGTCGACCGTGTGCTGCAATTGGCCTATTGCGTGTTTTTCGCCTTGCCCGGCGCCCTGGTCCCGGTGCTGGCGCAGAATATCGGCGCCGGCTGCGATGTGCGAGCGGCCCGCGCCATCGTCATCAGTCGCCGCCTGGTGCTGCTGTATGGTGTTGCCGTATGGCTTTTGCTGATAGTGTGCGGGCCGGCCATCGCCGATCATTTCGAGCTGGTGGACAGTGGCCGCGCAGTGTTTCTGGCCATGTGTCATTACGGCGCCGGGTTCTGGCTGCTGGCCGGGCTGGACTTCGTCGCCCAGGCGACCTTCCTGACCATCGGCCGTGCCTGGTGGGTGCCGACGCTGGGCTGGTTGCGCGGTACCCTGGGCAGCGTGCCCTTTGTTCTGGTGGGTGCTCGTTACGGCGGTGCGCCGGGCGCGCTGGTCGGCATGTGGTGCGGCAACGGCCTGGTGGCCGTTGCCGCAGTGTGGTTGGCCGCGCGCCAGGCGCGAGCGTTCTTCGCCCTGCGCAGGGCAATGTTCAACGATCGAAAAGAAGCTTATGTCCACGACTGAAACCCTGGCGCCCGAGGCGTCTCCCGCACCCAAGCGGCGACGTGCGCCCAAAGGCGAGATGCGCCGCATGGCGCTGCTCGATGCCGCCACCCAAGTGTTCGCCCGCGAGGGTTATCTGGGCGCCTCGATGCGCGACGTCGCCGACATTGCCGGCATCACCACGGTCGGCCTGCTGCATCATTTTCCCAACAAGGTGGCGTTGCTGCGCGCCTTGCTCGACCGCCGCGATCAGCGCATCACCGAACGCTTCGGCGAGCTGGTGACCGCACCGACCCTGCAAGGCTTTCTGCAGTTCGTGCGCTTGAGCATGAGCTTGAGTGTGGAAGACGCTGGCGAATGCCAGGCGGCGGTGATGATCAACACCGAGAGTCTGTCCGAGCTGCACCCGGCCTACCCTTGGTATCAGGAGAAGTTCGCCATGGTCCATGGCCATGCGCAGGCGCATCTGACGTCGTTGCTGCAGGCGGGAGAAATTCGCGAGGGGGTGGATGTGCAGGCACTGGCTCAGGAGATCTTCGCCATGATGGACGGCCTGCAGATCCAGTGGCTCAGGGGCCGCGAGCGGGTCGATGTGATGCGCGTGTTCGACCTCTACCTGCAGCGCCTGGGCGACGATCTGCAACGCCAGGCTCATCCCTGAGCCCGGCGAGTTCCATCAGTAGGCGCGGTCGGCTTTGACCTGCACCGCCTTGCGCAGTGGCAGCGGCAGCGGGTTGCTGTCGCGGGTGGTCAGCTGCTCGGGGTACAGCGTGGTCAGGGTCTTGCTCAGGGCAAGGTCCTGGGAGCTGCTGCCGACGCGGATCTTGAACTTGCCGGCGTCGACGTTCCAGCTGTCGCTGCTGTCGACGTAGTAGGCCAGCGAGCGCGAATCCAGCGGGATGCTCACCTGCTTGCTTTCACCGGCCTTGAGCCAGACCTTGGTAAAGCCCTTGAGCTCTTTCTCCGGCCGTTCGACCGCCGGGTTGACCGGCTGCACGTACAGCTGCGCGACTTCGTAGCCAGCCTTGTCGCCGGTGTTGGTCACAGTGAACTTGACGTCGACCGTGGCGCCCGGGGTCAGCACGTTGCTCGACAGTTTCAGGTCGCTGTAGCCGAAAGTGGTATACGACAGACCGAAGCCGAACGGGTACAGCGGCTTGCTGTTGTTCTTGTCGTAGGCCCGGTAGCCCAGGTACAGGCCTTCGCTGTAGGTCAGCTGGGTGGCCGCGTTGTCGCCACGGTACAGCGCCGGGTCCGGATAGGAGGCGTAGCTGGCGTTGTTCTCGATCTTCTTGTCGATGGTCACCGGCAGCTTGCCCGACGGGTTGACCTTGCCGTAGAGGATCTCCGCCAGGGCCTGGCCGCCTTGCTGGCCAGGGAACCAGGCCTGCAGGGTGGCGCCGACCTTGGTGGCCCACGGTTGCATGTCCGCCACGCCACCGCCGTGCACGACGACGATGGTGTTGGGGTTGACCTTGGCCACGTTGCTGATCAGGTCGGCCTGCTGGTCGGGCAGTTCGAAGCCGTGGTCTGAACCTTCGCCCTCGTTTTCGTAGTTGGTACCGGCGGCCACCACCACGGCGTCGTATTGCGCCAGGTCCTTGGCCGGGCGCATGGCTGCCCAGCTCATCTGCACGCCAGCCAGACCGCCCAGGGCCGGAGTGAAGTTGCCTTGGGTGCGCTGGTACTCAAGCTTGACGGTGTACGGCTTGCCGGCGACCAGGGAGGGGGTCTGGCCAGAGGTGACCATGGCGTTGACCACGTCGGAGGAGTAGGGCACGCCGTCGCTCTGCAGCACCAGCACGTCGTTGACCCAGAGCTTGTACGGGCCGTCGGCGCGCACCTTGAACACCTGCGGGCCGGATACCACCGGCTTGATCACCGCGCTGAAGCGCGCCGAGAAAGCGCCGGCGGTGGGGCTGAAACCTGAAACGGCGGTGGTGCCGGCGTCGGTCACGTTGCTGCTGGTGGTCCAGTTGAAGTTGACCCCAGGTTCCACCCGGGTCAGCGCCGGGCTGCCGGAGAAGCTGGTGTTGGCGAAGTACTCGGCCTTGACCCCGGCATTGCTGATGCTGTTGCTGCCGGTGCTCGGCTGGTACCACACCGAGGCCTTGGGATTGAGGCTCAGCTCGGGCAGGAAGGTCACCTTGGCGCTGCTCGACGCCAGTTGCTGGAGGCCGCTGAGCTCGGTGACGTAGCTGTTGGGTGGCGAGTTGGCGGTGCCGAACGGCGAAGCAGGTGCCTCGTAGGCCCAGTCGCCGATCACGGCGATCTTCGCCGAGCGCGCCAATGGCAGCAGCGGCTGGCCGGCGCTGGTGTTCTGGTTGCGCAGCAGCACGATAGCTTCGCGCGCAGTGTCCAGGGCGGCGCGCGCGCCGTACTCGGTGTGTTCCAGGGTCTGCGCGGTGTTGAGGTTTTCCTGCAGGTCGTAGCTGACGATGCCGCGCAGGTTGCGCTTGACCTTGTCGTCGATGACGTTCTGGGTCAGCTGGCCGCTCCAGATGTACGGCATCAGGTTGGCTTCGGTGAATTGCAGGCCCGACGGCATGTCGATGTCGGTGCCGGCCCAGGCGCCCTTGAAGGCGTCATGGATGGCGTTGAAGTCGCTGATGACCATGCCCTGATAGCCCCATTCGCCCTTGAGCACGTCGGTGATCAGGTGATGGTTCTCGCAGGCGTAGTCACCGTTGATCTTGTTGAAGCCGCACATGATCGAGGCGACGTTGGCGTTCTTGACCATCGACTCGAAGCCCGGCAGGTACATCTCGCGCAGGGTGCGTTCGTCGACGTTGACGTTCACGGCCTGGCGGTTGGCTTCCTGCTCGTTGGCCAGGAAGTGTTTGCCGCTGGCCTGGATGCCCTGCACCTGGATGCCGTTGACCACTGCGGGAGCCAGCACGGCACCAAGGAACGGGTCCTCGCCGCTGAGGTACTCGGCCGCGCGGCCGCCGTACGGGGTGCGGTACAGGTTGACGCCGGGGGAGAGCATCTGCTGGCCGCCGGAGATGCGCGTCTCGTAGGCGATGGCCAGGCCGAACTCCTTGGCCCGGTTGATGCTCCAGGTCGCGGCCAGGGCCGACTGCGACGGGTATTGCGCGCCGAAGGTGGCGTTGTTGACGTGCACGCCCATGGAAGAGTCGTAGGCCACGGTGCCCTTGATGCCCCACTTGAGCAGCGACGGAATCATGTGGCCGTCATCGACGCGGGTGAAGTTGATCTTCTCCGACTCGTTCATGTTGTCGAGGATCGAGCTGACCCGCGCTTCCACGGCGTTGCCGGTGGCAGGCGTCACGGCCGCCAGTGCCAGGTTGCCCTGGGCCACGCTGAACGCCAGCAGGCTCAGGCCCAGGGTGTGTTTGAAGACTGACAAGGGAAAGGTCCTTTTAACGAGAGTAGGGCTGGCCTGCGCGCAGTTGTCCTGGATCATGGCTGCTGCACCTGGGCCGGGGCGTCGTCGCTCTGCACCGGGGTGTCGATGACTGTGGTTGCCCCCTGGCTGGCACTTTTGGCCAGGCTGGCGGCGCCGCTCAGCTGCGCACGCTGGGCCTCGAGTTTGTCGCGCACCTGTTGTTCGGCAGAGGCCGAAGACGCTCCGGAAACGGCACCGGTAGCGACACTGTCGGCGGCCAGCACAGCGAAACTCTGGGCGCACAGAAGAACGGCCCCAAAGATGGGGAACATGGGTCGGATCATCGATAAGTCTCGAGTCGTGGAAAGTGAGAGGAATGACGAGTTCAGGCGTTACATGCCCGGGCGGATCGTCACTAAGTCCGGATGATGCACTTAAAAGTTCAACGGCTGCAAAAAGATTTTGCAAAACGCCCAAGGGTTCGCAAAAAGCCAGGGTTGCAAAGCTTGTGCCTCGCTGTGAGGGCTTGGGCGGGGAGAGGTGTCGCGGTAGAATTCGTCAGTTTCCCGGTGTTAGATAGCTATAAGCTGTAGAAATGTGCAATAAAACGCCATTAAAAATTGATTTATCGCTATATTAAACCCATTCACTAAACCTAGTTGATAATAGGTTTAAGCACCTGTTAAGCTTCTCCGGCGTCGAAAATCCTGCTGCCTTTCAGGGGGTAATCGGTGCTCTAACAGTGATGCAAAGTTAATCTCGCCAAGCGGAAAGTTACGCTCTGGTGCGATATTCAATATCCGTAATTTAAATAGTCAGCGCGCCGGCCTATAGACAGCTCGGTGCGGGTTGATGAGTGGTTTGGCATAAATGTCGCGGTCGGAAAGTTCAGCGCCCATTGCAACCCAGGCGCAAGTTTGCGAATGGTTGGTAGAGCATGCCGAACTGCCGAGTGCCGACATCAACCGGGCGCGCAAGCTGTGCGTGGCGCAGTACCGCGACGACAGCGAACTGCTGCGAGTGCTGCTGCGATTGGGCGCCGTGCGCGACGAGCAGGCCGTGCTGGCCTACGCCGCCCTGCTGCCAGCGCCGCGGCTGGCGCAGGAGGCGCTGGCGGCGCTCGAACCGCTGCCGATCGGCAGTGAACGCTTCCTGCGCCACTACGGCCTGGTGGTCATCGGGGCCGACGCCAGCTATATCGAGGTCGTCGCCAGCCCGCCATTGAGTCATTATGCCGTTAACGCGCTGGCCTACTGCGCCGGCAAGGCCGTACGCCTGCAGCTGGCCACGGCCGCCGTAGTACAGAGCGTGATCGAACGCTTTCACGGCCAGGGTCGCAGCGCCATGGATGCCTTGCTCGAATCGCTGGACGAGGCGCCCGGGCTGGACGACATCGAACACCTCAAGGACCTGGCCTCCGAGGCGCCGGTGATCCGCCTGGTCAACATGATCCTGCAGCGCGCCGTACTCGAACGCGCCTCCGACGTGCACATCGAACCCTTCGAAGACCAACTGCAAGTGCGCTACCGCATCGACGGCCTGCTGACCACCGGCGAGGCGCCGCCCGCCAGCTACGCCGCCGCGGTCATCTCGCGGCTGAAGATCATGGCGCGGCTCGACATCGCCGAACGCCGGCTGCCCCAGGACGGGCGCATCATGCTGCGCCTGCAGGGTCGCGAACTCGACCTGCGGGTGTCGACGGTGCCCACCAGCTTTGGCGAGTCGGTGGTCATGCGCCTGCTCGACCGCCAGACCGTGAGCTTCGACTTCCCGGCGCTGGGCATCGACGGCCCGCGCCTGGCCAAGCTGCTGGGCCTGCTCGAACGGCCCCACGGCATCGTGCTGGTGACCGGGCCGACCGGCTCGGGCAAGACCACCACCCTGTACACCGCGCTGTCGCGGCTCAACACCGCCGAGCGCAAGATCATCACCGCCGAGGACCCGGTGGAATACCAGCTGCCCGGCATCAACCAGATCCAGGTCAAGCCAAGTATCGGCCTGGATTTTCCCAGCGTGCTGCGCTCGATCGTGCGTCAGGACCCCGACGTGATCATGATCGGCGAGATGCGCGACCTGGACACCTGCCGCATCGCCATCCAGTCCTCGCTGACCGGCCACCTGGTGCTGTCGACCCTGCACACCAACGGCGCGGCGGCCAGTATCACGCGCCTGCTCGACATGGGCGTGGAGCACTACCTGATCGCCTCGACCCTGCAAGGCATCCTGGCCCAGCGCCTGGTCCGTCGGCTCGACCCGGCCACGCGCATCGCCTTCGAGGCCCCGGCCGAACTGATCGCCCGCCATCGTCTGGACCAGTACACCGCCCAGCGGCCGATCCTGCTCTATCGTCCCGACCCGGACAGCGCCGGCGGCGGCTACCACGGGCGCAGCGCGATTACCGAGCTGCTGGTGATGAACGACGAGCTGCGCGGCCTGCTGATGCGCCAGGCCGACGTCGCCACCCTGGAGCAGGCCGCGCGCCGTCATGGGCTGGTCAGCCTGTTCGAGGACGGTCTGCGCCAGGCCCTGGCCGGCATCACTTCGCTCGAAGAAGTGCTGCGCGTGGCGCGGGAGGACTGATGCAACCCTTCAGCTACCGCGCCCTGGACGCCGACGGCGCCGCGCACAAAGGCTGGATCGAGGCCGCCGACGCGCCCAGCGCTGCCGCCGCCTTGCAGGCCCGCGGCTGGCTGGTGCTCAAGCTGCAACCGGGCGCGGGCCGAGGCCGCCGTGGCCGTGTGGCCAAGGCGCTGGGCGGGGCGCATCTGGTCAGCTTCACCCAGCAGCTGGCGACCTTGCTCGGCGCCGGCCAGCCGCTGGAACGGGCGCTGGGCGTGCTGGCCAGGCAGGCCGGCGAGCGCCGCCGAGCCACGCTGCTGCAACGTGTTCGCGAACAAGTGAAAGGCGGCAAGCCGCTGTCCCAGGCGCTGGAAGAAGAGGGCGGGCAGTTCTCCAGCCTGTACGTCAGCCTGGTGCGTGCCGGCGAAGCCGGCGGCGCGTTGGAACTGGCCCTCGGGCAGCTGGCCGAGTACCTGGAGCGCAGCCAGAAGCTGCGCGGGGAGGTGGTCAACGCGCTGATCTATCCAGCCTTTCTGGTGGTTGGCGTGCTCGGCTCACTGGTCCTGCTGCTGACCTACGTGGTGCCGCAATTCGTGCCGATCTTTAGCGACCTCGGGGTGCCGATCCCGTGGATCACCCAGGCCATCCTCGCCCTCAGCCAGGCCCTGAGCACCTACGGCCTGTGGCTGGCGGGCGCTGCGGCGGCGCTGGTGGCCGGCACCGGCGCGGCGCGGCGCAACCCGCTGCGGCGCCAGCGCCACCACCGGCGTCTGCTGCAACTGAAGATCATCGGCCCGCTGCTGCAACGGCTGGAAGCCGCGCGGCTGGCACGCACCCTGGGCACCTTGCTGGGCAACGGCGTGTCGCTGCTGCAGGCGCTGCAGATCATGCGCCAGGTCAGCGCAAACCTGGCCATTCGCGGCCAGGTCGAGCAAGCCATCGAACAGGTCAAGGGCGGCGGCACCCTGGCCGCTGCCTTTGCCGCGCCGCCGCTGCTGCCGGAGCTGGCCCTGCAGATGATCGAGGTGGGCGAACAGTCCGGGCAACTGGGCGCCATGTTGCTCAAGGCCGCCGCCGTCTTCGACGTCGAGGTCAAGCGCGGTATCGACCGTGTGCTGGCCGCGCTGGTACCGACCCTGACCCTAGTCATGGCGCTGCTGGTCGCCCTGATCATGCTGGCCATCATGCTTCCGCTGATGAGCCTGACCAGTAACATTTGAGGAATCACCCATCATGAAAACGCCACGCTCCGCCCGCCGCCAAGGCGGCTTCACCTTGCTGGAAATGCTCGCGGTCATTGTCCTGCTGGGCATCGTCGCCACCATCGTCGTGCGCCAGGTCGGCGGCAACGTCGACAAGGGCAAGTACGGCGCGGGCAAGGCGCAGCTGGCCAGCCTGAGCATGAAGGTGGAAAGCTACGCGCTGGATGTCGGCGCACCGCCCGCGAGCCTGGCGGAACTGCTCACCCGACCGGCCAATGCCAAGGGCTGGGCCGGCCCCTACGCCAAGCCCTCGGACCTCGACGACCCATTCGGCCACCCGATCGGTTATCGCTTCCCGGGCGAGCACGGCAGTTTCGACCTGATCTTCTACGGCCAGGACGGCCAACCCGGTGGCGATGGCTACAAGGCTGACCTTGGCAACTGGGAATAAACCCGTGGGCGCTGGCCGTGGCTTCACACTGCTCGAATTGCTGGTGGTGATTGCGCTGGTCGGGGTGGCGGCGGGGCTGGTCGGCGTCGGCCTCGGCCGCGGCCTGCATCAGGCCGCCGAGCGTCGTGCGCTGACGCAGATGGTCCAGGCGCTGCGGGCGGCGCGGGTGCAAGCCATCGTCAGCGGCCAACCGGCACTGACCCGCTTCGACCTCGGGCAGCGCCGCGTGCAGGGGCCGCACCAGCGGCCCGCACCGTGGCCTGCTGACTGGCAGGTGCGCCTGCAGACCGCCGAAGCGTTGGGAGCGGCGTTCGAGTTCTACCCCGATGGCGGTGCCAGCGGCGGCAATGTGCTGATCAGCCGTGATCAACGCCAGTGGCGCATCGACGTCGCCTGGCTGACGGGCGCCGTGACCCTGAGGGCGCTGCCATGAGCCGCCAGCAGGGCTTTACCCTGCTGGAAATGCTCGCCGCGCTGGCGTTGCTGGCCGTCTGCGCCAGCGTCTTGTTGGTGGCTTTCGGTCAAGGTGCGCGCAGTCTGCAGCAGTTGGCCAGCAACGATCGCATCAGTCTGGCCGCCCGTTCGCTGTTCGATCAGCTGGACGCTGGGCCCCTCCAGGCCGGCCACTCGCAAGGGCAGTGGGACGGCTTGCCATGGTCCTGCGACATCGCCCCGATACCGGCCCAGGGCGGCCAGGCGCGGCTCTGGCAGATCGAGCTGAGCGTCAGGGACGGCGCGCGCCAGGCGCAGTTCAGCACCTTGCGGGTGCGCAGCGGCGGTAGCGGGCCATGAAGCGCGAACGCGGTTTTACCCTGCTGGAAATCCTCGTGGTGCTGAGCTTGCTCGGGGTGCTGATCGGCCTGCTCGGGACCTTCGTGTTGAACGCCACCGCCAGCCAGGCCCGGGCCGATCTCTACGCCACACGGCTGGACGAGGTGCGCGGGGCGCAGCGTTTTCTGCGCGCGGCCATCAGCCAGGCCCTGCCGCTGGCCACGGATGTTTCGCAGGCCAAGGCGCCGCGTTTCATCGGCGCGGCGGATCAGTTGGTGTTTGTCGCACCCTTGCCCGATTCCCTGGGCGGTGGCCTGTATCAGCAACGGATCAGCAGCAGCGAGCACCGCCTGCAAGTGCGCTTCGCGCGGCTGATGGGCCAGGTCCTGTTGCCGGTGGGCGAGGTGCAGCTGCTGCTCGACGATGTCCAACAGATGAGCTTCAGCTACCGCGGGCTGTCGCCGCAGGCGCAGGACAGCGGCTGGCTGGCCGCCTGGCCGTGGCCCGAACGGCTGCCGCGCCAGGTGCGCATCCAGGCGCATCTGCAAGGGCCGCTGCCGTGGGTCACCGAGGAGATCAACCTGCGCCTGGACCTGGCTGGCGAAGTGGGCAGCGAATGAAGCGCCAACAGGGGATTGCCCTGCTGCTGGTGCTGTGGCTGCTGGCACTGTTGTCGGTGCTGCTGGCCGCACTGGCGGCGACGGTGCAGTTGCAGCATCGCCAGAGTGCCTGGCTCAGTGGCCACACCCAGGCGCTGTTGGCCGCCGAAGCCGGCCTGAGCCTGGCCGTGATGGCCCTGCAGGCCCGCGAGCCGCGCGAGCGCTGGGCCGCCGATGGCCAGCCGCATCGCGTCGAACTGGGCCGCGCCCAGCTGTGGGTGCGGGTGCGCAGTGAGCGCGGCAAGCTGGACCTCAACGCCGCGTCGGCGGCGGACGTGCGCCGGCTGCTGTCGGCCTGCGGCGCCGATGCGGCGGCCAGCGCGGACGTCAGTCAGGCGCTGGAGCAACGGCGTAATGGCCCGGCAGCGCTGCGCACCCTGGAAGAACTCGGCCAGTTGCCGGGCATGACCTACGCGCTGTACCGCTGCGTGCAAGGGCTGGTCACGGTGTGGTCCGGCGCCGAACAACCCGACCCGAGCCTCGCGCCAGCGCGCCTGGCCCGGGCGCTGGGCTTGCCGGTGGTGCATGTCGGCGACGCGCAGCCCGGGCAGATATTCACCATTGTCAGCACCGCACGCCTGGCCGACGGCCAACGCGCGACGCTGCACACGACCTTGATGCTCAACCCGGCAAAGGAGGGCGCACGACCGTATCGGGTCCTGCGCTGGCAAGAATGACCGTATTGATTTCCAACCTGCGTCAGCAGGCTGACTCGCTCCGCCAGCGCTGGGGCCACAGCGCACCGCGCCGGTGGCTGTACGCCTGGTGCGCCGAGCTGGTCGGGCTGCTGCCCGGCGCCGTGCGCGCACGCATGGCCCCTGGCCCCGCGCGGCAACGGCTGGTTTGGCCACTGCCGCCTGGCGTGGACAGCACGCGCCCGGCGACCCTGTTGTTGCCGGCGTCGCTGGTGCTGGTGCAGCGCCTGGAGTTGCCGGCGGCCGCTGCCGGCAACCTGCACGCGGTGGTCGGCTTCGAGATCGACCGCTACACGCCGTTCACCGCCGAGCAGGTGCACTACGCCGTGCGCCTGCTCGAACGCGATGCCACCCGCGCCCGCGTGCTGCTGGTCGCCATCGGCCGCGAGCGGCTGAGCGCGATCCTCGAGCACTGCCAGGGGCTTGGGCTGCAGGTGCACAGCCTGCGCGCGCTGGATGAAAGTGGGCAACTGCTGCCCGGCGAGTTGCTGGCCCTCGAACGCCGGTCCGCTGGGGCTGCGACCCGGCTGCTGCGCGCCGCAATGGTGCTGGCGCTGGCCTTGCTGATCGCTCTGCTGGCCAGCCTGCTGGAGCAGCGCCAGGTCGCGGTCGAGCAGATGAGCGCGCAGGTGGCCGAGCAACGCCGGCAGGTGGCGCAGCTGCAAACCGTGCGCCGTGAATTGACCGACAGTCGCGACGCGGCGGGCTATCTGAGCCGCCTCAAGGCCGCCATGCCGACCACCAGCCAGCTGCTCGGCGAGTTGACCGAGTGCCTGGGCGACGACAGCTGGCTGGAGCAATTGCAAGTGCGCGACAGCGGCGAGCTCTCGGTCGCCGGCCAGAGCCGGCATGCCAGCGCGCTGCTCAACCACGCGCGGGGCTGCGCGCACCTGCAGGCGGTGCAGTTTCAAGGGGTCATCCAGCCCGACGGGCAGACCGGCAATGACCGCTTCGCCCTGGTGGCACGAATCAGACAGGAGGCCGCCGATGCGCCGACCGCTCAAACCCCTTGAACGCCAGATGGGCGCGCTGCTGCTGCTGGCGCTGCTACTGTGGAGCGCCTGGTACCTGCTGATCGACAGCTGGTTCGCCGCGCCCATGGCCGAGCTCGACGCGCAGGCGCAAGGGCTGCAGGAGCAGCATCAGCGTTACGCGCAGTTGCTGGCGCAGGGGCCGGCACTGCAGGCCGCGCTCGAACAGGCCCGCAGCGACCCGGCCAGCCAGCGCAGCCTGCTGGCCGGCGACGACGCCAACGGCGCTGCCGCCGACCTGATGCAGTATGCGGTGGAGCGGGTCAATGCCCAGGCGGGCAAGGGGCCGGGCTGCGTGGTCAGCCAACGCATGCCGATCGTGCCGCCCCAGGACCCCGCTGTACCCTACCGGCAGGTCAAGGTCAGCCTGACGCTTGCGTGCGGTACCGAGCCGCTCCTGCGCCTGCTCGCCGAGCTTGAATACGGCCAGCCGGTGGTGTTCGTCGAAGACCTGAGCCTGCACGGCAGCGTCGGCCCGCAAGGGGCGGGTGGCCCGGGGCGGCTCAAGGTGCAGCTGTTGCTGCGCGGCTACCTTACCGCCAGCGCCGCCGTGGAGCCGCGCTCATGAGGCCGCTGGCGTGGGTCGTGTTGCTCGACGGCGTGCTGGTTACGGCGCTGGCCTGGCTCTGGCTGGCGCCCAGCGCGCCGCTGCAATGGCCGCCCGCCGCGCTGAGCGCGCCCGCGCGGACGAGTGCTGCGCCCATGCCGGCGCTGGCGCCGCTGCTTCCTGAGCAATTGGCCGTGGCCTGGCAGCACCCCTTGTTCAGCCCAACGCGCCAGCCTGACCAGGGCCCGGCGGCCGCCGTGAGCAACCCGCTGGCTGGGCTGACCCTGGGCGGGGTGATCAGCCAGGGCCAGGCGCAATGGGCGCTGCTGCGCCAGGCCGGTCACCCGCCGCTCAAGCTGCGCCTGGGCGACAGCCTGGAGGGCGGCTGGACCCTGCATGCGCTGTCGCGCAGCAGCGCCACCTTCGAGCGTCAGGGACAGACGCAAACCTTGAATCTGCCTCTGGTGCGCTTGCCCGCGCCAACGGTCCGGCTTTCCTCACCTTTCGACGTAACGGCACCATGACCCACCCGATCGCTGCACCGACACCCCTTGCCACCTTGCGCCTGCCCCTGCTGGGCCTGGCCGTGGCCATTGCCTTGGGCGGCTGTGCCTGGCCGCGCCAGGAAAGCCACAACGACCCGGCGCTGATGCGCGAGGCGCTCAACGGCACCGGCGACCAGGCGCCGCCGCCCGCCGCGCTGGAGCTGCCGAGCCCGGCGCCGGCCAACAGTGCGCCGCCGCCCCGGCAGCTGATCGTCGGCAGCCAGCGCTTCATCCACGGCCAGGGCAGCCGCACCCTGCCGGGCGCCACGGCGCAGAGCGGCGACGATGCGCCGGGCAACATTGCCTTCAACTTCACCGACCAGCCGATCGACGCGGTCATCAATACGGTGCTGGGTGATGTGCTGCACGCCAACTACAGCATCACCCCGCAGGTGAAGGGCAACGTCAGCTTCTCCACCTCGCGGCCAGTCAACCGGCAGCAGGCGTTGTCGATCCTGGAGACGCTGCTGTCCTGGACCGACAACGCGATGATCCGCCAGGGCGACCGCTACGTGATTCTGCCCGCCGCCCAGGCCGTGGCCGGCAAGCTGGTCCCGGAGATGCCCGTGGCGCAGCCGGCCAGCGGCCTGTCGGCGCGCCTGTACCCGCTGCGGTTCATCGGCGCCCTGGAGATGCAGAAGCTGCTCAAGCCGTTCGTGCGGGAAAACGCCTTCCTGCTGGTGGACCCCGCGCGCAACGTGTTGAGCCTGGCCGGCAGCGCCGAGGAGCTGGCCAACTACCAGGACACCATCGACACCTTCGACGTCGACTGGCTCAAGGGCATGTCGATCGCCGTGTACGGCTTGCAGCACGCGGCGGTCGGTGAATTGATGCCGCAGCTGCAAAAGGCCTTCGGCCCCGACAGCGGCATGCCGCTGGCCAGCATGGTCAAGTTCATGCCCAACGAGCGCACCAATTCCATCGTCGCCATCTCCGCGCAGCCGGCCTACCTGCAGGAGGTCGGCGACTGGATCAAGACCATCGACGAGGGCGGCGGCAACGAACCGCAGATGTACGTGTACGACGTGCGCAACATGAAGGCCACCGACCTGGCGCGCTATCTGCGGCAGATCTACGGCAGCGGCGCAATCAAGGAAGAGGCCGCCGCCAAGGTTGCGCCGGGCCTGCGCACCACCACGCTGTCATCGCTCAACGGCAGCGGCTCGACCACCAGCGCCAGCCAGGTGACAGGCGGCATGAGCACGGCGCAGAGCGCCACCCCCGCCAGCGATGAAAGTGAAGAGGACGCCGACAGCGACAGCAGCGACAGCAGCGACAGCGCCGGTGACGCCGACAGCGCCGGCAGCGCCAGCCAGAAGACCCTGGAAGAAAGCGTGCGCATCACCGCGCAGAAAAGCACCAACCAGTTGCTGGTGCGCACGCGCCCGGCGCAGTGGAAGGAGATCGAGGCGGCCATCAAGCGCATGGACAATCTGCCGCTGCAGGTGCAGATCGAGACGCGCATCCTCGAGGTCAAGCTCAGCGGCGAACTGGACCTGGGCGTGCAGTGGTACCTGGGCCAGCTGGCGGGCAACTCGACCAGCACCACGGTGGCCGACGCCAGCGGCAGCCAGGGTGCGCTGGGCGGTGGCGGGGCGGGGCTGGGCTCCAGCGACTCGCTGTTCTATTCGTTCGTCAGCAACCACCTGCAGGTTGCCCTGCATGCCCTGCAAACCAATGGCCGCACCCAGGTGCTGTCGGCCCCCTCGCTGGTGGTGATGAACAACCAGCAGGCGCAGATCCAGGTCGGCAACAACATTCCCATCAACCAGACCACGGTCAATACCAGCAGCTCCACCACCACCTTGAGCAGCGTGGAATACGTGCAGACCGGGGTCATCCTCGACGTGACCCCGCGCATCAATCCGGGCGGCCTGGTGTACATGGACATCAAGCAGCAGGTCAGCGATGCCGACACCAGCAGCGTGACCACCGCGCAACCGAACCCGAGCATCTCGACGCGCTCGGTCTCGACCCAGATCGCCGTGCAAAGCGGGCAGACCGTGCTGCTCGGTGGCCTGATCAAGCAGGACAACGCCGAGTCCACCTCCAGTGTCCCGGGCCTGGCCAACATCCCCGGGCTGCGCTGGCTGTTCGGCTCCACCAGCAAGAGCCGCGACCGCACCGAGCTGATCGTGCTGATCACCCCGCGGGTGGTCACCAGTGCGAACCAGGCGCGCCAGGTGACCGACGATTACCGCCAGCAGATGCAGTTGCTGCGGCCTTGAGACTGGGCTGGTTGACGGTGAGGGATATTGTAGTAACATATCTACACTTTGACTGGAGGACTTTCCATGCACCTCACCATTTCAAGCCGGGAATTCAATCAGGACACCAGCGGTGCAAAGAAGGCCGCCCACAACGGCCCGGTGTTCATTACCGATCGAGGCAAGCCGGCTCACGTGTTGCTCACCATCGGTGAATACCAGCGCCTCACCGGCGGGCAGGCCAGCATCATCGATCTGCTGGCAATGCCGGGCAGTGAAGAGATCGAGTTCGAGCCTGTTCGCGTCGAGGTTCAGCCGCGTCCGGTGGACTTCAGCTGATGTATCTACTGGACACCAACGTCGTTTCCGAATTGAGGAAGGCCAGGTCGGCCAAGGCTGACCCTGGCGTGGTCGAATGGGCGCAGGGTGTCGCCGCGGGAGACCTGTTCATTTCAGCCGTCACACTGCTCGAGCTGGAAACCGGCGTGTTGAGGATCCAGCGTAAGGATGCGTCCCAAGGCGCCATCCTGCGTACGTGGATCGATCAGCATGTACTACCAGTATTTGCCGGACGGGTGTTGGCGATCGACAGCGCCGTGGCCTTGCGCTGCGCGCGGTTGCACATACCCGACCCGCGGCAGGAGACCGATGCACTGATTGCCGCTACGGCCCTGCTTCACGGCATGACGGTGGTGACCCGCAATATCCGCGATTTCCAGCACATGGGCGTGCCGCTGCTCAACCCTTGGCGAGCCTGACCGCAGGCTCTGGTGCGAGCAGCGCCCGAGAGGCCGTCGAGCCGGCGTGATCCTTTGGTTGTCACAGGCCTGTCATCTGGCATTGCTAGCGTGCCGCACGCATTGCCAGCAAAGGACGGTCATGTCGCTGATATCCGCTTACCCGATGGCCAGCGCTGGGCGCCGGCAGATCATCATCCGCTCCGACGCCATGAGCGGCGACGCCTTCGGCAGCCTGTTCGAGCGAGTATTCGGTACGCTCTATTCGGACATTCCGCGCCAGGGCCACCCCTTGAGCGTGGCCGGGGTGTATGGCCGGCACGACGGCGTGAGCTTTCGGCACATGAGCTATCGCGGCGACTTTCGCGTGCAGATCCCGGCGCTGGACGATGAAATCACCTTTGTGTTGCCCACGGCCGGGCGCATCGTCTTCGAGCTGGCCAACGAGACCCTGGGCGTGCCCAGCGTCGGCCTGGCGGTGGAAAAGCGCGAAGTGCGCTTGGTGCGCTTTGTCGACGGGCACAGCCAGTATGGGCTGTCGGTACGTCGCGGGTTGTTTGCCCAGCGCCTGTCGCTGCTGCTCGGCCGGCCGGTGATGCAGCCGGTGCGTTTCGCTCCCCGAGTCGACCTGAATGATCCGGCGTTCGATGGCCTGCGTGCAATGGTGCGCTTTGCCACCGGCGCCGAGCTCGACCACCTGATCAACTGCAGCGCGCTGCTGCCCACGCGCCTGCAGGAAATGCTGGTGGATGCGCTGCTGGAGGTGTGGCCGCACAACCACAGCGAGGCGCTCAAGCGCCCGGCGCCAGGCATTGCACCGCGCCATGTGAAGCTGGCCATGGATTACATCCAGGCGCAGCCCGAGGTGCTGGTCAGTGGCAGCGAACTGGCCGCCTTGAGCCATGTCAGCCTGAGGGCGCTGCAGGACGGCTTTCGCCGGTTTGCCGGCACCTCGATCGTCGGCTACCAGCGCCAGGTGCGTCTCGAGTGCGCCTACCAGGCCCTGCGGCAGGACAGCCCGCGCTCGGTCAGCGAGATCGCCCAAGGCCTGGGCTTCGCCAATGTCGGACGCTTCAGCCAATATTTTCGCAGCGCCTACGGGGTAGGGCCGATGGAGGTGCGGCGGCGCTAGGCTGGGGGGCCATGAGGGGGCGCGTGAGGTTCGATATCGCCGACCGGGAATATGGCCACCAGCGGCCGCCCGCGCGGCCTATCGCCAGCTACGCCGGCTCCCACATTTGCTTCGAACGTGCCATTCCAGTGGCATTACCTATGACCGCCTTGGTGCATGGCAGGCTATCACCGAACATCAAGAGCGGTCATAGGCGATGCCATTGGATGAACATAAATCGAAACCGATGTAGGAGCCGGCGTAGCTGGCGATAGGCCGCGCGGGCGGCCGGTGGTGGTCATATTGAACTTCTCGACGGACACATGGCGGCCATTCCAACCCTACAACCTCAGAACCTGTAGCTGGCCTTGACGCTGCCGCTCCAGCCACTGCTGTCGCCACCGCCGACGGCGCCGACTTCGGCGCCCAGGCTGAGGGCGCCCAGGCTGGCGGTCAGATTGGCCGCCCCACTGAATTGATCGCGATGGGCGAACGCCGCCTGCTGGCTGACATCCAGGCCGAGCACCTGGGCATCGCTGTCGACCCGCTGCTCGCCCAGCACGTGCTCGTAGCCCACCTGCAGTCCCGGCACCAGCTGCCAACCGCCGGCCAGACCCATTGGCGTCAGGCTCGCCTTGAGGTTGGCCAGGGCGCTGCGGCGGGTCTGGCGGGTGCCGTCGACGTCCAGCGCCAGTTCGCTGCCTTTTTCGCTGAACCCGTCCAGGTCAAGGTGGCTGACCCGCACGCCCAGGCTCGGTTCCAGGGTCACCGCAGCCGCTGGCAGGCGATACCCCAGGGCCAGGGTAGCGCTGCTCAGCCGACCATGGGTATCACCCTTGGCTGTGCCCAGACCCTCGCCCAGATCGCGCTTGCTGGAGTAATCGACATAGCCGGCGCTGACGTCGGCGGCCACGAACAGACCCTGCTCCAGGCTGTCTGCCGCCAGGCGCGCACCGATGCCGACGAAGGTGCTGTCGGTGTCCACCTCGCCACCCGCGCCGCCGACCGTGCCGTGGCCGTAGCCGAACGCGACGTGACCACCCAGCTGTTCGGAAAAGCGCTGGGTCGCGCCGATCAGGGTGCCTTGGGTGTGTTCATTGCTGCTGGCGGCATGGGCCGACCCGTCCGTGCCCAGATAGCCTGCCAGGCCTGTGGTCCACACGCTGCGCTGGCCGACCTTGAGATCGTCGGCGCTGGCATAGGGCGCAGTCGCCTGTTCGATCAGGCCACCCTGGCGCAGCAGGTAGCTTGCGGCATCGGCATGCACCTGGCCGCCGATGCGGTCCTGCACGCCGCCCAGCGAGCCGCTGTCGATGGCCGATTGCAGATAGTAGTTGTAGGCGGTGTAGGTGCCGGAGAGGCTGCTGTTCTGCAGTTGCTGCAACAGCAGCGCACCGGCGGCGGCGTTGCCGACCAGCCCGGCCTGGCCAGGCAGGCTGTTGTAATAGACCATCTTGGCGCGCAGCACGTAGATGGTCGCCTGGGACAGGCCCAGGCCCTCCTTGAGGTAGTTGTCCATGCTGCCATAGTCGGCCACCACCTCGTCCAGGCCGGCCTGCAGGTAGCTGGCGTCCACGGTCAGCAACGGCGCGTAGATGGCCGCATAGCTGGCCGGCAAGGCGGCCAGGGTGGCGGCGACCCGGGCGGCGGTGTAAGTGTTGGTGGCCAGGTAGTCGCTCATGATGGTCGCGCTGTCGACGCCGGCGATGCTCTGCAAAACCGCGGTAGCCCAGCCGGTGCGGTCCTTGCCGGCGGTGCAGTGGATCAGTTGGGCGGCGTCCACCGAGGCGAGGTCGTTGAACAGCACGGCAAACTGGCTGCGCATGCCGGCGTCGTTGACGAAGGCGCGGTTGGTTTCCTGCATCAAGGCGACCGCCTGGGCGGCGCTGGTATACGAGACGCTGGTGATGTTGGCGCCGGAGCTGGCACTGCCGATGATGTCGATGTTGGTGTAAGTCGCGCCGCTGGGCACGGTGTCCGGTGTGGCGGCGATTTCGCTGGCCGTGCGCAGGTCGTACACGGCACCGATGCCCAGGCTGTCGAGGGTGGCCAGGTCGGCGGCCGACGGCGTCAGGGCGTTGGAGCGGTAGAACACGCCGGCCCGCATGGTGCCGTCATTGGCGGTGCTGTAGGGGGTACTGCCGGCGGTCAGCGTGGTGCCGGCGATGTCGCGGAAGTTGTCGATGCTGGCCAGTCGCGGGGTGGTCAGGACGGTGTCATCGGCGGCTTGCGCGGCGGCGATGGACAGGGCGAGCAAGGATAGCGAACAGACGATACGGTGCAACACGATACAGCCTCCTGAGTACGGGGTAGGCTGGCCACTATCTGTGCCGATTCGAACGCGAATATGACAAGTTTTGACACATGGCAAATGCCTGCGCGATCGGTATGCCGCCGGCGCGATTGGTCCACATCGCTGCATGAACAACTGCAGCAATTACGTCGATGGGCCTTCGCAGCAGGCCCTGTGCCGAGGTATCTTGGGGGCCTTGCAGGCCAGCGGGGTGCTGGCACCTAGAGAGGCTACGATGAAATACCTATTGCTCGCAGGCGCGCTTCTGGCCGTCACCGGTACGGCCCAGGCCGAGATTCCCTTCCTGAACGCGACCTGCCCCAAGGGCGTCCAGGTGCATGCCGACGAAAACGGCCCGATCACCATCAATGGCAAGGAAGCCAAGCTCAAGACCCTCAATGACAACGCCTATGAAGCCAGCGATGCCAACATCACCTTGTCGCTGACGATCAATCCCGATGGCACGCCGCTGGTGTCCTACACCGGCAAGGACAAGACCCACGGTGTTTGCCAGGTCGACGTGGAAGACGACTGAGGCGTCATTGGGCCAGGCGTCCCGTGCGCCTGCGCCACACCACCCGGGTCAGTTCCCAGGTCTGCTTGAGCATGGGACCACCGACGAATTCGCCGGGGCGGGTATCGATCAGCTGCATGCCCTCGCTCTCGGAGATGCGCCGTGAAGCGTGATTGCCCAGTGCCTTGGGTACCTGCATCAAGGTGCGACCCAGGGTCTCGAACCAGAATTCGTTGACCACCGCACAGGCTTCGCGCATATAACCCTGGCCTTGCCACTGGGGCGCCAACCAGAAGCCGCGATGGTTACCGGGCTGGTCATACAGGCAAATGCTGCCGATGGCCTGTGCCGGCTGCTCGGCCAGGCGAATCATCCAGTGCCACTCGCGCAGCGCCTCCATGGCGGGCAGTGCGTGGTCACGCACGTAGGTCAGCGCGCCGTCGGCGGGGTAGGGCCAGGGTACCCGCGCGTCGAGGAAACGCACCACGCTCCAATGCGCGAACAGCTGCTGGATATGCGCCGCGTCGCTCAGTTGCAGGGGCGTAAGAAGCAGGCGCGGGGTGTGCAGGGTAGGGGTAGGCATGGGGCGAGTCCTTGCTGCCGGCCAGTGTGGCGGGTTACCAGGTTGCCGGCGGAGCACGGCGAGTGTGGAATATTCGCAGGATCTGCAAACGGTTGGCCCTGACCCGATAAGGAATTACATAGGGGGTGGCAGGGATGGACCACTCTCGGGTGCCCAGTACGCGGCCTTGCCGCCCCATGTTTGGAAACTCCGCCATTCGGGCGACGGCGGCCGTGACCAGCTGTATGAAGTCGGCAGCGCCAGCAGGAGAGTGGGCCGCGAGGTATGTGGCTTCGTCATCAAGGTTCTGCAACGCAGTCTTCAGCCATTCAACCTGCAGTGCCGGTCCATTTGCCTGTCACAGCGGCCACTTCCCCCGGGCTGGCGAAGTCGCCGGCATCCGCTTCGCCGAGGCCTTTGGTTATCTCTGCGACCTGCCAGGCTTCGCGGTCGAGATAGCCTTGCAGCGCATCGACCGCCAGGTAGGACTTGCTGCAGCCAGTAGCCTGAGCCAGAGCCGCAAGGGAATCGGCCATTTCTTCGGATAGGCGTATAGACATGACAGGCATGCTCGTCTCGGCTAGTGATGTGTATGACACCAGCCTACAACCGCTTACAAGAACACGCCAGATGCGTTTCCATGCATTACCAGCGACCCACGGGCCGCCTTGCAGAACAACAGCCAGGGCGGCCCTGCGCCTCCCGGGAGCTTCGCCCCAGCGATGAGGAGGCGAGGCCACTGCGAGCCTCAGGCCTGCAAGGTCGCCATGTCGATCACGAAGCGATACTTCACGTCGCCAGCGATCATGCGGGTGAACGCCTGGTTGATATTGCGGATGTCCAGCATCTCGATATCGCAGCTTATGCCATGCTCGGCGCAGAAATCCAGGACCTCCTGGGTCTCGGCGATGCCGCCTATCAACGAGCCGGCCAGCACGCGACGCTTCATCACCAGGTTGGCGGCGTGTACCGGCGGATCGACCGGTTCGATCAGGCCGACGAGGATGTGCACGCCGTCGAAGGTCAGGGTGTCGAGGTAGGGGTTGAGGTCATGCTGCACCGGGATGGTGTCGAGCAGGAAGTCGAAGCGCCCGGCGGCGGCCTGCATCTGCGCGGCATCGGTGGACACGATGACGTGGTCGGCGCCCTGGCGGCGGGCTTCTTCGGCCTTGCTCGCCGAGCGGGTGAACAGGGTCACTTCGGCGCCCATGGCCTTGGCAAACTTGATGCCCATGTGGCCCAGGCCACCCATGCCGAGGATGCCGACCTTGTCGCCGGCCTTGACGCCATAGTGCTTGAGCGGCGAGTAGGTGGTGATGCCGGCGCAGAGGATCGGCGCGGCGGCCGCCAGGTCAAGCGCAGCCGGGATGCGCACCACGAAATGCTCGCTGACCACGATGCTGTTGGAGTAGCCACCCATGGTGTTGCTGCCGTCGACCCGATCAGGGGTGGCATAGGTCATGGTCGGGCCTTGCAGGCAATACTGCTCCAGGTCCGCCTGGCAGGCGCTGCACTGGCGGCAGGAATCGACCATGCAGCCGACGCCGACCAGGTCTCCGGCCTTGTAGCGGGTGACGTTGGCGCCCACGGCGGTGACCTTGCCGACGATTTCGTGGCCGGGCATCAGCGGGTACACGGCGATGCCCCATTCGTTGCGCGCCTGGTGGATGTCGGAGTGGCACACGCCGCAGTAAAGAATCTCGATGGCCACGTCGTCCGCACGCGGACTGCGGCGCTCGAAGGTCATGGGTGCGAGGGGGGCGGTGGCGGACTGCGCGGCGTAGCCGATGGCGGTGTACATGGTCGGACCTCGAGGAGTCATGAAAACAGACCGGCATTTTCCCCGCACCGGGCACATCAGCCCATGAACATTCCTCCGGGTGTCATGCCTGATTCTCCGGCATTGCTCACCGAGCCCTTACGCAAACGCCCGTTTCTGCGATGATGCCAGTGTCCAATCCTCCGCCCCGGTCCTCCTCGTTCATGGTCACGCTCCACGACAACGCCAATGCCAGCCTGTGCGCCTTGATCAAGCCGCTGGCGACCCGCCCCGGTTTCGTCGACACCCTGCTGCCCGAAGTCCAGGTGCTCAGCTGGGATCACTACGTCGCCAGCAGCCCGCAGATCTACGAGCCCAGCCTGATGGTCCTTGCCCAGGGCAGCAAGCTGGCACGCCTGGGCCCGCGTACCCTGGAGTACGGCGCCGGGCATTACCTGGTGCAGGCGCTGTCGGTACCTTTCATGTGCGAGACCTTCGCTACCGCGCAGGAGCCGCTGTATGGCGTGGCTATCGCCATCGACCGTCTGCTGCTCGGCGAACTGGTGGAAAGCATGGGCACCCCCGGCAGCGCACAGTTGCAGACTCCCGAGTCGATGACCTCGGCGGCCCTCGACGACAGCATGCGCAGCAGTGTCGAGCGACTGTTGCGCTGCCTGCACGACCCGCTCGAATGCCGGGTGATGGGCCGCGCGCGACTGCGCGAGGTGCTCTACGTGGCGCTGCGCGGACCGCAGGCCGGGGTATTGCAGGCACTGGTCGAGCAGCAGGGGCACTTCGCCCGCATCGCCAGCTCGCTGAACTACCTGCGCGAGCGCTACGCCGAGCCGCTGAGCGTGGAGCAACTGGCGCGGTGCGCGAACATGAGCCCCTCGACCTTCCACGAGCATTTCAAACGCAGCACCTTGCTTTCGCCGGTGCAGTACCTCAAGCGCCTGCGGCTGATCAAGGCTCAGCAGATGCTGATCGGCGAGGGCCTGGGCGTGGCGCAGGTGGCGCACAAGGTCGGCTACCAGAGCACCTCGCAGTTCAGCCGCGAGTACAAGCGCTACTACGATCGCAGCCCGGGTAGCGAAGCCGCTCAGCGCACGCTGGCTTGAACCTCGGCGCGCAGCCAGCACAGGAAGGCGGCAATGGGCGCAGACTGCTCCTTGCCCTGGGCGCAAAGGAAGTGATAGCCGCTGTCGGTGTCCAGCTCCTCGTCCCACACCTTCACCAGCTTGCCGCTGGCCAGCTCGTCGCCCAGGTGCGAGGTGCGCGCCATGGCCACGCCCAGGCCCCGAACTGCGCCGAGCACCGCCATGTGCGTGTGCGGCACGGTCAGCGCGCGGTTGAGCGGAGCGTAGGTCAGGTCGTGATGGTCGAGCCAGGCATCCCATGACGGCGCGCGCACCGGGCCACCATTGAGCATGTCGCGGGTGCGAAAGATCAGCGGGTAGTTCAACACTTCGGCGGCATGGCCGGGCCGCCCGAACGTCTCGAGCAGGCCCGGGCTGCAGACCGGGAACATCTTTTCTTCCAGCAGCAAGGACGTGAACAGCCCGGGCCAGAGATGGCCTCTCGGTGCATTCTTGATTGCCACTTGCGCGGCGCCGTCGAAGCGGGCGAACTCTTCATTGGCGATCTGCACATCGATGTGCGGCCATTGTGCAGTGAAGCCGGCCAGGCGCGGCAGCAGCCAGGTGCTGGCGAACGAGTCGTGGACATAGACCTGCAGGGTTACCGGGCGCTGCGTCTGCCGGGCGAACCTGTCGACCAGCCGGGTCATGTCGCGCAGGAAACCGCGCACCACCGACAGCAATTCGGCGCCCTGCTCGGTGAGGGTGATGGCGCCCAGCTGGCGCTCGAACAGGCTGACCCCGAGGGTCTCCTCGAGCTGCTTGATCTGGTGGCTGATGGCGCTCTGGGTCAGGTGCAGCTCCGCGGCCGCCTGGGAGAAGTTCAGGTGCCGGGCGCAGGCCTCGAAGCCTTTGAGCGAGCCCAGCGAGGGGAGTTTTTTCAGGGCCACGGGCAGTGCTCGCAAATAAGCATCATGGGGTATGAAATCGTTTCATTAACCGGGGCGAAAGTGCCCATTCTAGAATGAAGCTTCGGTTGCAATCACGTTGTTTATCGCCAGGTGAGTGAGCATGAAGTTCTCCGATGCGGCCCTGTCCGCTGCGCCACAATCCGATCATTCGCGCAAGAAAACCTTGGCTGCGGCCTGTCTGGCCCATGCCACCCACGATGGCCTGAGCGACCTGGTGTACGTCTTCCTGCCGGTGTGGAAAGACCGCTTTGCCTTGAGTTTTACCGTGCTCAGCCTGCTGCGCAGCGCCTACTCGCTGACCCTTGCGGTCCTGCAGGTGCCGGCGGCTGCACTGGCGATGAAAATGGCCCGGCCACAGCAACTGTTGATCGGCGCTACCTTGTTGACCGGTAGCGGCTGGCTGCTCGGCGGCCTGGCCGACAGCGTGGTGTTGCTGGGCCTGGCGCTGGTGCTTTCGGGGATCGGCGCCAGCACCCAGCATCCCATCGCCTCGGCGATGGTCTCGCGTGCCTATGGGCGCGAGGCGAAGAAGCCGTTGGGGATCTACAACTTCGCCGGCGACCTGGGCAAATCGCTGCTGCCGGCGGGGGCGGCGGTGCTGCTGGGGTATCTTTCATACAAGAGCACGGTGGCCTTGTACGCCATCGTCAGCATCGCCTCGGCGTTGCTGATGTGGGCGCTGTTTCGGTCCTCGGAAAACGTCGGGGCCGCCGCCGCCAAACACAAGCCGGGCGACCTGCCTGGCCAGGCCAATCCGCCGGCGTTCTACGCCCTGCTGGCCACCGGCGTGCTGGACAGCGCCGTGCGCATGGGCTTTCTGACCTTCCTGCCCTTCATCGTCAGGGCCCATGGCGGCACGCTGGCGCAGACCGGGCTGGCGCTGACCCTGGTGTTCATCGGCGGCGCAGTGGGCAAGTTCGCCTGCGGCTGGCTGTCCGAATCGCTGGGCATGATCCGCACGGTATGGGTGACGGAACTCGGCACGGCGGCGCTGATCGGCGTGGTGCTGTGGGCCCCGCTGGGGCTGGCCCTGTTCGCCCTGCCACTGCTCGGGGCGATGCTCAATGGCACGTCTTCGGTGTTCTACGGCGCCGTGGCAGATGTGGTCGACTCGCACAAACTAGAGCGGGCGTTCGCGATCTTCTATACCGGCACCATTGGCTCCGGAGCACTGGCCCCGGTGTTGTACGGCGTGATCGGCGATCACTTGGGCGTGCATTTCGTGACGGTGGTAGTGGCGTTGACGGCGGTGCTGACGCTGGTGCCGGTGATGGTGTTTGCCTCGCGGGTGCGGGAGTAGGCTTGGCATTGCAGGACCGGGCTTGGCTTTGCAAGACCGGGCTTGACCGGGGAAACCGGCGACCCGGTTCCCCAGCAAACTCGGTCCCTACAGGGGCCGCGTTACCTCAATAGCCCGCGCCGAGCCAGGTTCTGCATCAATGCGCCGACGCCGAATTCCCAGCGCGGCGCCTGGTCGCTGGTGGTCACGCGGTTGTGCAGCGCGCCCAATGCCGGCGAGGCGATGCGCACCAGGTCGCCTTCCTTGTGGGTGAAGCCTTGCCCGGGCTGGTCGCGGTCGTCGGTGGGGGCGAACAGGGTGCCGAGAAACAGCACGAAGCCGTCCGGGTACTGGTGGTTGTCGTTGAGCGTCTGTCCGGCCAGGTCCGCTGGGTCGCGGCTGATCTGGCTCATCGAGCTCTTGCCGTTGAGCACGTAGTCGTCCCGGCCTTCGACGTGCAGCGCGACCTCGCAGCGGCGCACATCGTCGAGGCTGAAATGCTCGTCGAACAGGCGGATGAACGGGCCCAGGGCGCAGGAGGCGTTGTTGTCCTTGGCCTTGCTCAACAGCAAGGCGCTGCGCCCTTCGAAGTCGCGCAGGTTGACGTCGTTGCCCAGGGTCGCGCCATGGATGCGCCCCCGGCTGTCGACGGCCAGCACCACTTCGGGCTCGGGGTTGTTCCAGCTCGAGCCAGGGTGGATACCGATCGCGCTGCCGCTGCCGACCGCCGCCAGCACTGGCGCCTTGGTGAATATCTCGGCATCGGGGCCGATGCCGACCTCAAGGTACTGCGACCACATCTGCTGATCGATCAGCACCTGTTTGAGGCGCATCGCCTCGGCGGAGCCCGGGCGCAGGTCGCGCAGGTTGTCGCCGATCACCTCGTGCACCAGCTGGCGAATCTGCTCGGCGCGCTGCGCGTCGCCGCCGGCTTTTTCTTCGATCACCCGCTCGATCATGCTTGAGGCGAACGTGACGCCGGCGGCCTTGATCACCTGCAGGTCGACAGGCGCCAGCAGGCTGGGTCGCGCCGGGTCGCGCTGCTCGCCGCTGTTGGCCAGCAGCGCCTCGATGCTGCCGAGCGCCGTACCCCTCGCATCACGCACCGCCAGCAAGGGCGATTCGCTGTCGAGCAAAAGGCTCAGGGTGGGGAACTGCGCGGTGCAGTCCAGCACCTGGCCGTCGCGCACGATCACCACGGCCGGGCCGGCCAGCGCTCCGGGCAGCCACACGCGGCCCACCAGGGTTGCCCGCTGCCAATCCTCGGGCAGGGTATTGTCGATGGTCAAACGCAGCGCTTGCATAGGCATGTCCTCAACTTCAATGGGAGTGGCGCGGTGGGCCGTTCTGCTCGATCACCCGCCAGTACAGGGTGGCCGGCTCCAGGCAACCGCCGGTGGAGAGTTGCCCGACCAGCTGGCGGTACAATTCCTGCCACGGTGTCTGCGACGGGGCCAGGGCCGGCAGCGGCGCCTGCCGACGAATGTCCAGTTCGGCTTCATCGACCAGCAGGTCGACGCTGCGGGCGTTCAGATCGATGCGCAGGCGATCGCCGGTGCGCAGCAGCGCCAGGCCGCCGCCGACCGCCGACTCCGGCGACATGTTGAGGATCGACGGGCTGGCCGAGGTGCCGCTCTGGCGACCGTCGCCCAGGCACGGCAGCGAATCGATGCCGGCCTTGATCAGCGCTGACGGCGGCGCCATGTTGACCACTTCGGCGCTGCCCGGGTAACCCACGGTGCCGCAGCCGCGGATCACCAGGATGCAACGCTCGTCGATGTCCAGTGCCGGGTCGTTGATGCGCGCCTGGTAGTCCTCGGGGCCGTCGAAGACGATGGCCCGGGCCTCCCAGCAGTTGGGCTGTTCGGGGTCGCTCAGGTAGGTGCTGCGAAAGGCCTCGCCGACCACCGACATCTTCATGATCGCGCTGTCGAAGAAGTTGCCGCTGAGCACGATGAAACCGGCGCGATGCTTGAGGGGTTCCTCATAGCTGCGGATCACGTCGCGGTCGTTGGCCACTGCGTCGGCGACGATTTCGCCCATGCTGCGGCCGCTCACCGAATGGCATTCGCGATGCAGGCGGCCGACCTTGTCCAGCTCATGCATCACCGCCGGCACACCGCCGGCGCGGTGGAAACTTTCGCCGAGGTATTCGCCGGCGGGCATGCAGTTGACCAGCAGTGGCACGTCTTCGCCGACCCGTTGCCAGTCGTCCAGCGACAGCTCGATGCCGCTGTGCCGGGCAATGGCGATCAGGTGCGGCGGGCAGTTGGTCGACGCACCGAGGGCCGAGGCCACGGCGATGGCGTTCTCGAAGGCGGCGTGGGTCATGATCTGCGAGGGGCGCACGTCCTCGCGCACCAGGTCGACGATGCGCAGGCCGGTGGCATAGGCCATCTGCCCGCGCTCGCGGTAGGGCGCCGGAATGCTCGCGCAGCCGGGCAGCGACATGCCCAGGGCTTCGGCCAGTGCGTTCATCGACAGTGCCGTGCCCATGGTGTTGCAGTGGCCGATCGACGGCGAGGCGGCCGTGGTGAGGGTCATGAAGCCTTCGTAGTCGATCTCGCCGGCGCTGAGCAGGTTGCGCGCATGCCACAGCACAGTGCCCGAGCCAATGCGCTGGCCCTTGTGCCAGCCGTCGAGCATCGGCCCGCCCGACAGCACGATGGACGGCAGGTCGGTGGTGGCCGCCGCCATCAGGCAGGCGGGGGTGGTCTTGTCGCAACCGGTGGTCAGCACCACGCCGTCCAGTGGGTAGCCGTGCAGCACTTCCACCAGGCCCAGGTAGGCCAGGTTGCGGTCCAGCGCCGCCGTGGGCCGGCGGCTCTGTTCGGCGATGGGGTGCACCGGAAATTCCATGGGGATGCCGCCGGCATCGCGGATACCGTCCTTGACCCGCTTGGCCAGCTCGATGTGGTGGCGGTTGCACGGGGTCAGGTCGCTGCCGGTCTGGGCAATGCCGATGATCGGCCGGCCCGATTGCAGCTCGGCCCGGGTCAGGCCCTGATTCATGTAGCGCTCGACATAGAGCGCGGTCAGGTCGGCATGGCTGGGGTCGTCGAACCACTGCTGGCTGCGCAGGCGACGGGGGGTAGGCTCGGTCATCGGGAACTCCGGCGAATGATTATTGTGGGAGTGCGTTGTGACGGCGCAGCTGGCGGATCAGCCCGGCATGGTCGAGCTCGCCGTCGCCGGCCTCGACCATGGCGGCGAAAAGGCTGTCCACCAGGCGGCCGACCGGCAGCTGCAGGCCCAGCGAGTCGGCATGGGCGAGGGCGGTATGGGTGTCCTTGAGTTGCCACTTGGCCATGCCGCCCGGGGTGAAGTCGCCGCCGAGCATGCGCTGGCCGTGCTGGCGCCAGATCGGCGAGTCGACGAAGCCGCCGAGCAGTGCCTCGTGCACTTTGGCCGGGTCGGCGCCGCCGCGCTCGGCCAACAGCAGGCCCTCGGCGACCGTGGCGATGGTGCTGGCGACGATCAACTGGTTGACCAGCTTGGCCAGCTCGCCGGTCCCGGCCGGGCCGACGTGCACCGGCCGGCCCATGGCGGCGAGCACCGCGCGGCCCTGGGCGAAGGCAGCAGGCTCGCCGCCCACCATGATCGCCAGGCTGGCCTCGCGGGCGCCACGCTCGCCGCCGGATACCGGTGCATCCAGATAGCCCAGCCCCAGCTCGGCGCAGCGGCGCGCCTGGGCGGCGGCGGTGTCGACCGGAATCGAGCTCATGACGATCAACAGCGCCCCGGCCGGCAACGCTGCTGCGGCGCCCTCGGCGCCGAACAGCACTGCGTCGCAGGTCGGCCCATCGCTGAGCATGCACACCAGCACCTGGGCGCCCTCGGCGGCCTGTCGTGCGCTGGTGCAGATTTTTGCGCCATCGGCGGCCAGCTCGCCGGCCTTGGCTGGCGAACGGTTCCACGCCTGCACCGCGTAGCCGGCCTTGAGCAGGTTGCGCACCATGGGTTTGCCCATGATGCCGGTGCCGATGAACGCTACTGTGTTGCCACTCATGCTTTTCCTCCAACTGCTTTGACGGGGGGGACCGGCGTGTCCGTGAGGACCACTTTGTTGCGGGGCATCAGCACCATCGCCAGACCACCGGCGCCGACCAGGGCAGCGATGATCAGGAAGCCCGGGGTATAGCTGCCGGTCAGGTTGAACAGATAGCCGGTCAGGTAGGGCCCGGTGAAACCGCTGAGGTTGCCGATCGAGTTGATCAGGCCGATACCGGCGGCAGCGCCGACCCCGGTCAGCACCTGCCCGGGCACGGCCCAGAAGACGTTGATGGCGCTGTACACGCCGATAGCCAGCAGCACGAAACCAATGACGATGATCCACGGCTGGTTGATCAGCAGCGCCACGGCGATCGACACCGCCGCCAGGATGGCGGCGCCGCCGGCATGCCAGTGGCGTTCCTGCAGGCGGTCGGAGCGTCGGCTCCACCAGATCATCGCGACGGCGGCCAGGGCATAGGGAATGGCCGTGATCAGGCCGTTCTGCATCAGGCCGATCTCCAGGCCGAACGAGGCGCGGAACGAGGCCAGCACCGTGGGCATGAAGAAGTTCATGGCGTTGGAGCCTGAGGTAATGCCGAAGTAGACCAGCGCCAGCAGCCAGACCTGGCGGCTGCCCAGGGCCTTGCGCACCATTTGCGCCTTGCTTGGCTGACGCCCGACCACCAGCGGCTTGGCGCGTTCTTCGGCGTCCAGGGTGTTCATCAGCCAGGTGCGTTGCTCGTCGCTGAGCCAGTGGGCATCGGCCGGGCGGTCGGTCAGGTAGAAGAAGCAGACCACGCCGAGGATGATCGCCGGTACCGCCTCGGCGATGTACATCAGCCGCCAGCCGACCACGCCGACCACGTCACCCAGCTGCATCAGGCCCACCGACAGCGGCGCACCGAGCACCTGGGCGATGGGCACGCCGAGGTAGAAGGTGGCGATCATGCGCGCACGGTAGCGGGCCGGGAACCACAGCGACAGCAGGTAGATGACCCCGGGAAAGAACCCGGCCTCGGCCAGGCCCAGCAGGAAGCGCAGGGTGATGAAATGCCCGGCGGTCTGCAGCAGGCCCATGAGGCCGGCGATGATGCCCCAGGTGACCATGATTCGCGCCAGCCAGACCCGCGCGCCGAAGCGATGCAACAGCACGTTGCTCGGCACTTCGAAGAGGAAGTAGCCGAGAAAGAAGATCCCGGCGCCCAGGCCGAAGATGGTCTGGCTGATGCCGATGTCGTCGTTCATGCGCAGGGCGGCGAAACCAACGTTGTTGCGGTCGAGAAAGGCCACCACGAACAGCAGAATCAGGAACGGCACCAGGCGCCGGGTGACCCGCTTGATGGTTTGTCTTTCGAGCTCCGAGACTTCCGGGTGTGGGGTGATCATGGGCATGGCCTCGCGTTCTTGTTGTTTTTTGGAGGGGGTGTCAAAAGGGACCGAGTCGGCGGCGGCCCAGAGCTTAGCTCGGCGTTTTCGTGTCCTCCATGTGCGCTCGCACAATGGCATCGAAGTCGGCGTCGGCGCTGAAACCAAGAGCCCGGGCGCGGGGGGCGTCGACGCGGCTGGGCCAGCTCTCGACGATACGCTGAATGGTCGCGTCCGGTTCCCAGGCGATCAGCTTGACCACCTCATCGCCGGCCACCCGCTGCAAGGCGGCGACCATGTCGGCCACGGTGGTGGAAATGCCCGGCAGGGGAATGACCCGCTGCTCGCCCAACGTCTGCGGCGCCAGCGTCATGCCGCGCAGCATCGACTCCACCACCCGCCGCGGCGAGGTCAGGTAGACCTGGGTGTCCGGGCGCACCGGGCACACCGCCGGCAAGCCGGCCAGGGGTTCGCGGATGATCGAACTGAAGAAGGTCGAAGCGGCCTTGTTCGGTTTGCCCGGGCGCACGGCGACCGTGGGCAGGCGCAGCACCCGGCCGTCGATGAAGCCCTTGCGTGCGTAGTCGGCCACCAGCAGCTCGCCGACCGCCTTCTGCATGCCGTAGGAGGATTGCGGGGTGAGCACGGTGTCGTCGTCGACCACCGCCGGCAGCTTGCCGCCGAACACCGCGAAGCCGCTGGCGTACACCAGCCGCGTGGGCTTGCCTTGCTTGCGCAGGGTTTCCAGCAGGGTCATCAGGCCGTGCAGGTTGACTTGCATGCCAAGGTCGAAATCGGCCTCGGCGGCCGAACTCACCACTGCTGCCAGGTGCCACACCAGGTCGACGCCGTCGGTGACCCGGGCGACCACCCTGGGGTCGGCGATGTCGCCGGTGACCACCTCGATGCGCGCGTCGTTGGGCACGTCTTCACCGGCCACGGCATCGAACAGCACGATGCGCTCGATGGCCTGTGGTGCCTGGCCTTCCAGCGCCAGGCTGTGCAGGTCGAGCAGGCGCTGGGCGAGCTGCTTGCCGATGAAACCGGTGCCGCCGGTGATGAGAATTCGCATGGTCATGCTCCCTTGCTGAAAAGCCTGTTCTTGTTTTATTCGACCGGTTTTTACTGGACCGGTTTTTGCTGGAACGGTGTTGCGAGCGGCCCTTCAGTCCGCCTGCACCGTGCGCTGACGCTGCTCACCGAGCCCGGCGATCCCCAGGCGCATCTCCTGGCCGGCGCGCAGGAATACCGGGTTGGGCTTGATGCCCAGGCCCACACCCGGGGGTGTGCCGGTGGAAATGACGTCGCCGGGCTGCAGCGACATGCAGCGGCTGAGGTAGGCGATCAGCGCCGGAATCTGGAACACCAGGGTGCGGGTGTTGCCGTTCTGGTAGCGATGGCCGTCCACCTCCAGCCACAGGTCGAGTTGATGCGGGTCGCTGATCTCGTCGCGGGTCACCAGCCAGGGGCCGATGGGGCCGAAGGTGTCGAAGCCCTTGCCCTTGTCCCAGGTGCCGCCGCGCTCCAGCTGCCACTCGCGCTCGGAGACGTCGTTGATCACGCAGTAACCGGCGACATGCTCCATGGCGTTGCTCTCGTCGATATAGCGCCCGGCCTTGCCGATCACCACGCCCAGCTCCACTTCCCAGTCGGTCTTGCTCGAACCACGGGGGATCTGCACGTCATCGTTGGGCCCGCAGATGGCGCTGGTCCACTTGTTGAAGATCACCGGCTCGCTGGGCACCGCCATGTTCGACTCGGCGGCGTGGTCGGCGTAGTTCAGGCCGATGCAGATGAACTTGCCGACCTGGCCGACGCAGGGGCCGATGCGCGGCGAGCCCGCCACCAGCGGCAGGCTGTCCGGGTCGATCTTGGCCAGGGCCTTGAGGCTGTAGCTTTCCAGGGCGTTGCCGGCGATGTCGGGAATATGCTCGGAGAGATCGCGAATCTGACCCTGGGCATCGAGCAGCCCGGGTTTTTCCTGACCTTTGTCGCCATAGCGCAGCAGTTTCATAAAAGGTTTCCTTGAAGGGGAGTGAAAGGCTCAGACGCTCATGCCGCCGTCGATAACGTGCACGCCGCCGGTGGTATAGGCACTGGCGTCGCTGGCCAGGTACAGCGCCAGCTGGGCGATTTCCGCCGGCGTGCCGATGCGCCCCATGGGCTGGCGATCGACGAAGGCCTGGTACACCTCGGCTTCGGTACGGCCCTGGGCGCGCGCCTGTTCGGCGATGCGCTGGCGCAGCGACGGCGAGTCGACGGTGCCGGGACAGATGCAGTTGCAACGGATGCCCTGGCTGACGTAATCAGTGGCCACCGATTTGGTCAGGCCGATCACCGCCGCCTTGCTCGCCGAATAGGCCAGGCGGTTGGGCACGCCTTTGACGCTGGAGGCCACCGAGGCCATGTTGACGATGCTGCCGTGGCCGGCCGCCAGCATGCCTGGCAGGAAAGCGCGGATCATGCGGTACATGGCGGTGACATTGAGGTCGAAGGAAAACTGCCAGGCCTGCTCGTCGCACTCCAGCAGCGCACCGCTGTGCACGTAGCCGGCGCAGTTGAACAGCACGTCGACGCTGCCAACCTGCTGGCGCACCGCCTCGATCGCCTCGGGGCGGGTGACGTCCAGGGCCAGGGTCTGGATGCCGGGAATATCGTGCAGGGCTTCGATGTGCAGGTCGGTGGCAATCACCTTGGCGCCGGCCTGTTGAAACGCCAGCACCGAGGCGCGACCGATGCCCTGCGCGGCAGCGGTCACCAGGACCCGTCTGTTGGACATGTTGGACATGTTGGAAAGGCTGGAAAGGGTGGCGAGGCTCATGGGCTCATCCTTTGTTATTGTTTTGCGTCTGAAACCCTAGTGCGACTTGCCGATAATCGCCAATGAGATATTCTCAAGCATCAATAACCGAGGGTTATCGAATGGCGGAAGTGGGTTTCAACCAACTGTGCAACTGGCTGCGCTTTCGCCATCTGGTGCTGATCGACACCCTGGCGCGTACGCAGAACATGCACACCACTGCGCTGGAAATGAACATCAGCCAGCCGGCGGTGAGCAAGATGCTGCGCGAGGCCGAGAAGCAGCTGGGGTTTGCCTTGTTCCACCGGCTGCCGCGCAGTATGTCGCCGACCGACCTGGGCAGCCACGTGGCGCGCTACGCGCAGATCGCCCTGAACGACGCCCGGCACTTCATCGGCCAGGTCAACCACTTGCAGCAGGGCGGCCATGGCCTGCTCAAGGTCGGCACTATCTTCGCGCCCACCTCGGTGGCCTTGCCGGCGGCCATCGTCGGCGTCAAGCAGCGCTGGCCGCTGCTGACCCTGGAGATTCTCGAAGGCACCAGTGCCAATTTGCTGAGTATGCTCGAGCACAAGGAGCTGGACCTGGTGATCGCGCGGTTCACGCTCGACCGCCACCGCCAGCTTTTCGACTTCCAGGCCCTGGCGCCGGAGCCGCTGTGCCTGGTCACGGGCAGCCAGCACCCCCTGGCCGGCGCGCGGCATCTGCCGCTGGCGGAGCTTGGCAGCTGGCCCTGGATTGTCTACCCCACCGGCACACCCATGCGCGCGCGGCTGGAGCGCGCCTTCGCCGAGGCCGGCATGCAGACCCCGGACAACACCGTGGAGACCATCTCGCTGCAGACCACGCTGCAACTGCTGCAGACCTCGCCCATGGTGGCGATGCTCGCCGAGTCCATGGTCGAGCCGGACATCCAGGCCGGGCGCCTGACCCGCCTGGCGCTGCCCTTTCCCCTGGTGCTGGCGGACTACGGCATCATCACCCGGCGCAACGAAACTCCGGGCTGGTCGGCCCAGGCGCTGATCGAGGAGCTGCGCAGCGGCGCGGACGCTCTGCGCAGTGCGAGGCAGAGCCCTCGATAACGTCGGGTTATCGATTGATCGAAAGCTCTCATTGGGCGCCGGGGGCCAATCGCTACTAGAGTTGCGGCGTTGCTCCGGCAGCCAACGCTCACTCGAGGCGCTCATGAAAACAATAAAAAGCTACCAGACGCTGACCATCGTCTTTCTGTTCCTGATCGGTGTGGTCAATTACCTGGACCGCAGTGCGCTGTCCATTGCCAATACCTCGATCCAGAAGGAATTGGCGATCACCCCGGGGGAGATGGGCGTCCTGCTGTCGGCCTTCTCCGTTGCCTACGCCTTTTCCCAACTGCCGTTGGGCGCGTTGATCGACAGGCTCGGCAGCAAGCTGGCCCTGGGCGGCTCGTTGATCCTCTGGTCGCTGGCCCAGGGCGCGTTCGGCTTGTTCAGCGGCTATAGCCATATGATCGGCCTGCGCATTCTGCTGGGGATCGGCGAGGCGCCGGTGTTTCCTTCGGCGGCCAAGGCTCTCTCGGAATGGTTCGACACCCAGGAGCGCGGCACCGCCACCGGGTGGGTGTGGTCGTCCACCTGCATCGGGCCGTGCCTGGCGCCGCCGTTGTTGACCCTGTTCATGGTGCACCTGGGCTGGCGCGGCATGTTCATCCTGACCGGCGTCATCGGCCTGGTGCTGGCGGCATGCTGGCTGAAGTTCTACCGCAGCAAGGCGCAGTACATGGCGGCTACGGGCCGGGTCGAGCCGCTGGCGCAGCAGCCGGTGAAGGCGCCGCGCCTGCGCTGGGCGGCGATGTTCAAGGAGCGCAACACCTGGGGCGCGTTTCTCGGTTTCATGGGCGTGATCTACATGATCTGGCTCAACCTCACCTGGCTGCCCGGTTACTTCGAGCGCGAACACGGCCTGGACCTGTACCGCACCGCCTGGGTGGTGTCGCTGGCCTACCTGTGCGGCGCGGCTGGCACCATCGTCGCCGGCAAGGCCTGCGACCGCCTGGTGGCGCGCGGCATGAAGTCGCTGGCCAGCCGCAAGCTGATGGTGATTCTCGGCCTGATTGGCGGCGCGCTGTTCACCCTGATCGTCGCCTACACCACCAATGTGGTGGCGTGCGTGATCCTGCTGTGCCTGACAATGTTCTTCATCAGCATTTCCAGTGCCACGGCCTGGATGATCGTCAACACTATCGTGCCTTCCGAACGGGTGGCCTCGTTCGGCTCGATCCAGAATTTCGGCGGCTATCTGGCCGGCTCCATTGCGCCGATCCTGACCGGCTTCAGCGTGCAGCAGAGCGGATCGTTTTCTTCGGCATTCGTGATCAGCGCGGTGGTCGCGGCCTGCTCGGCCCTGGCCTATTTCACCTTGCTCAAGGAGCCGGTGCAAAAGGTCCCGGTCGCCGAGGCCGGGGTTCGGGTCGCCGGGTGAATCAGCAGGGCGCGATAGCCCCGAGAAGCTGCCAGGCTCGCTGACCCGGACAGCGGTCCGCAGCTCGCGGGCCGCGCCCGCTCCCAGGGTGAGCGCCGGGCGGACGCAATCAGACCTGCGCCTTGCCGTCCTCCAGCAGGTCATCCAACCGGTCGCGCACCTTGGCCGTGGTCGCCAGCACCAGGGTGTGGGCCGCCGCGTCGGCTTCGAGGACATAGAGGTTATCGCCGACGTCGACGCCCAGCTCCTGCAATACCTCGTCGGGCAGGCGGATGGCGCCGTCGCCGTCCCAGTCTTCGATGGTCAGTTTGATCACCTGCATGGCGATGCTCCTGTCTGAGAATGAAAAAAAGCGGTGGACAGCATTCAACTTTCGCCGGTGCGGCGCAACAGGCGGCACACGTTGCGGGTAAAGGTGGTAATGGCGAACGGCTTGGTCATCATCTCCATTCCCGCCGTCAGGAAACCCTTGGCCAGCGCGGCGTCTTCAGCGTAGCCGGTGATGATCATCACCGGCAGCGCCGGGCGTACCTGCACCGCGCGCTCGGCCAGTTGCCGGCCATTGAGGCCGGGCAGGCCGAGGTCGGTGATCAGCAGGTCGAAATGGTCCTGCGACTCCACCAGCTGCAACCCGGTCAGGCCGTCGGCAGCGGCGAACACCGTGCAGCCCAGTTCCTCCAGCGCGCCGGTGATCAGCTGGCGGATCGCCGGCTCATCCTCCACCAGCAGTACCACCGCTTCGCCATGCTGCACCGGCACCCGGTCGGGCGGTGGCAGTGGCTGGGTCTGCAGTTCGCCGCCAAAGCGCGGCAGCAGGATCGCCACCGAGGTGCCTTGGCCCGGGGTGGACTGGATCTCCAGGTGGCCTTCGCTCTGCTTGGCAAAGCCATAGACCATGGACAGCCCCAGGCCTGTGCCCTGGCCGAGCGGCTTGGTCGTGAAGAATGGTTCGATGGCGCGCTGGCGCACGTCGGCAGGCATGCCGGTGCCGCTGTCATTGATGCGCACACTGACGTATTCGCCGGCGCTGGTGTCATTGCCGGCCTGCAGTTCGGCCAGTTCGATACGCTGGTTCTGCAGCACGATCTGGATAGTGCCACCCTGGGTCATGGCATCGCGCGCGTTGACCACCACATTGAGGATGGCGCTCTCCAGTTGGTGGGGGTCGCACAGGGTCGGCCACAGGTCGACGCTGCCCACCAGCTCCAGGCGGTACAAAGGGCCCAGGGTGCGCTGCAGCAGGTCCTCCATGCCCAGCAGCAAGGCGGCGACATCGGTGGGCTTGGGCACCAGCGGCTGGCGCCGGGAGAAGGCCAGCAGGCGGTGGGTGAGGGCGGCGGCGCGGCGCGCGGAGTGCATGGCGCCTTCGATCAGGCGTTCCAGGCCTGCGGTCTTGCCCTTGCCGATACGCACCTGGATCAGTTCCAGCGAGCCGGTGATGCCCAACAGCAGGTTGTTGAAGTCGTGGGCGATACCGCCGGTGAGCTGGCCGACGGTTTCCATCTTCTGCGACTGGCGCAGGTGTTCTTCGGCGTGGCGCAAGGCGGCGGCCTGGGCCTTTTCGGTGGTGACGTGGCGGCCGTACGCGTAGATCAGCTCACCCTCGCGCACCGTGTGCCAGGACATCCAGCGCGGGCTGCCGTCCTTGTGCCGGTAGCGATTCTCGAACGCCTCCAGGGAAATACCGGCCATTTCGAGGAAGTGCCGGCGGGTGGCGTGAATGTCGTCCGGCCAGACGAAGCCGTAGAACGGATGGCCCTCGAGCTCCTCTGGCGTGTAGCCGAGCACGTCGGTCCAGGCCGGGTTGACCGCCTTGAGCACGCCGTTGCGGTCGATGATGCACAGCATGTCGCGGGAGTTGCGCCACACCCGGTCGCGTTCCACGGTGCACTGGGCGACCCGCGCTTCAAGGCTTTCGTTGAGTGCCCGCAGGTTGTCGGTGGCGATGCGCAGGTCCTGTTGCGCCTGGTGGGCCTCGCTGACGTCGTGGCCCTGGACGAAAATACCGGTCACCTCGCCCAGCTCGTTGATCATCGGCTCGTAGATGAAGTCCAGATGCAGTTCGCGGGCGGGGCTGCCGTCGGCGGCCGCCAGGCGCGTCGGCACATGATGCGAGACGCGCCGTTCGCCGCTGCGGTAGACCTGGTCAAGCCACTCCAGGTGGTCCTGGCCAACCAGTTCGGGAAAGGCCTGGCGGATGCTCTTGCCGAGAAAGTCGCGGTTGCCGAACAGCAGCGAATAGGCCACGTTGGCGAATTCGAAGACGTGCTCGGGGCCCTGCAGTATCGCCAGAAAGCCCGGCGCGCGTTCGAACAGGCGGCGCTGGCGGGCGCTCTCGGCAATCACCCGGCGCTCGGCAGCCACCTGTTCGGTGGTTTCCTGGCAAGGGCAGAAAAAACCCTGGATCTGGCCGCTGGCGTCCGGCACCGGATTGTAGGAGAAGGCAAAGTGCGCTTCCTGCAGGCGGCCGTCGCGGCGCAGCTGAAAGCTTGAGTCGTCCATGTGCACGGCGATGCCCGAATACGCACGGTCGACCAAGGGCTGCAGCTCGGCGCGCACTTCTTCCCAGACCTCGATGAAATCGGCGCCCAGGGCCTGCGGGTGGCGCTCGCCAAGAATGGCGGCATAGGCATCGTTATAGAGCAGGGCGCGGGCCGGGCCCCAGGCGACGAACATCGGCTGGCGCGCCGCAAGCATCACGATCACCAGGGTCTGCAGGGCGACCGGCCAGGCCGCTGGCGAGCCAAGCGGCGTGCGCGCCCAGTCGTGCTGGCGGATGAGCTCGCCCGTTTCGCCGCCACCGGCGAGAAAGCTGAGGGTCGAGTTGGCAAACTGTTCGGGCATCGGATTCCGTTCTTCTGATTCAGCCGCGTTGCGCAGGGCTTTAGTTCATGACCCTGGCCTGCGCCGGGTCGTTCCGCGTCCATGAAAAAATAGTCACGAGTGGTATGGCGAGTTTCATATGCAGCGCTATACCTAACCACAGTTTTACTGCCAACGGCCCCACTTCCCCGGAGCGGCCATGGACAATAACAAGGAATCGGGAAGCAACCTGGCCTTCTGGCTGCCAGGTAGCGCAGTGATCCTCAGCCTGCTGGTTTCGACCTTTGCCCTGACCCGCGAGCCCTTTCTGGAAGCGCGCCCGGTGGGTGCGCAGTTTCAGGCCCAGGTGCCGATCGACGCGCGCCTGTGGCAGGACCCGTTCGATGCCCTGGAGCGTTTTCGCAAGGCTGCCGGCAAGCCCGACGCCAAGCCTGAAGCCTGTGTCGACAGCCTGCCACCGCCGTCGGACGCCCATGCGGCGGCTCCCGACCTGATGCTGGCGATGGTCGAAGGCGGCCCCCATGCCGAGACGGTGGAGATGCGCCGGCGCATGCGCTACGCGTTGCTGGCCGGCTTCAAGAACGCGCGCTGGGTGCCTGAAGACGAGCAGCACCTGCGCTGCCTGCGGGTCAGCGGCCTGGCCAGCGCGCAGCCGAATCTTGATTTGCCGTACGAAAGCTTCGCCGCCAACCCTTTCGACCCGCCCGCCGATATCAACGAGCAGTCGCGGCCGGGCGCACGTACGCTGTTGTTCTGGGTCCGCCAGGAGGACCTGGGTGCACAGCCGCTGCTGGCGCTCGACGCGCTACGCCGCCAGCTTGCGCAGCAGACCGGGCGCCCGGACGACAGCGCCCTGATCCTCAAGGTCATTGGCCCGGCGACCTCCAGCGTGCTGCGCGCCATGTACCGCGACGAGGCTGCCGGCAAGGCCAGCGAGCATGTCGAGATCTATTCGCCGCTGGCCACGGCCGACTATCGATTGTTGACCCGCAACCTCCCCGGCAGCGTGCCGCTGGCGCCGCCGATGAAGCTGATACGTACCATCAGCGACGATGGCACCTTGACGCGCATGCTGCTCGACGAGCTGAAGCGGCGCCAGGTCGACCCGGCGGCCGGAGTCGCCTGCGCGCCGGGGGCGCAGGTCAGGGTCGGCGTGCCCTGCAACGAGCGGCGCGGGCGGGCGGCCAACCGTGTCGCCCTGGTTTCGGAGTGGGACAGCTTCTACAGCCGCGCCCTGATCGAAAGCTTCAAGATGGGGGTCGCCGAGGACGCCGGGCTCGACGACTACGACCCGCAGCGCAAGCCCAGGGCCGTGGCCGCCATCGACAACTGGGTGCTGCGCTTCAGCTACCTGCGTGGCCTCGACGGGCTGCTGCCGGAAGACGCCGCCAGCAAGGCGCCAGCCGACAAGGACGGCGCCAAGTCGCCCGCCGCCATCGACCTCAGTCCGTTGGAGAAGGCCGACGGCAACTCCCAGCTCGACTATCTGCGGCGCCTGGCCGAACAGATCGCCAGCACCGACGAGCAATACCGCCGCGAGGGTCAGAGCGGCATCGGCGCGATCGGCGTGCTGGGCTACGATACCTACGACAAGCTGCTGGTGTTGCAGGCATTGAAGAGCCGCATGCCGGGCAAGCTGTTCTTCTCCACCAATCTGGACGCGCGCATGCTCCAGCGCGGCCAGGCTCAGACTTCGCGCAACGTCATTCTCGCCGCGCCCTACGGCCTGACCCTGACCCGCGCCCTGCAACAGGACGTGCCACCGTTTCGTGACAGTCTGCAGAGCTCGGTGTTCGTCGCCGTGCTGGCGGCGCAGTCGCCACAGCCCTTCGATGCCAAGCGCCAGCACTTCGACTATGCGCGTTCCGGCCTGCTCTCGCCCGGGATCTATGAAGTCGGGGTCAGTGGCTTCATCGGCCTGGCCAGCCAGCCCAACGCCTCGCGCATGGACGACTGCGCCGTACCGGGGGCGGGCGACAAGGTGCGCGGCCAGGACATCATGGCCCTGCGCTGCCTGCAGGATCCGGTGGCTGCGCCTTATCCGCAGGCTACGCAAAAGCTGCGGGCGAAATTCGGCGCGCTGTTTTCGTTGTTCTGGGCCGGGCCCCTGGTACTGGTGCTGCTGGTGCTTGGGGTGTTTCTCGGCGGCTGGTGGGGGCCGAGCCGCGACCTCGGGCATGCCGGGCCCCGTTGGGTGGCGAGCCTGCCGCTGGCGTTCTACCTGGCCGCAGGGTGCAGCGCCTGGATAGCCCTGCGCTTCTGGCGGGTGGAGTTCATGTGGATCACCTTCCTGCTGGCGGTTGCCGCGCTGGTGGTGACTGAAATGAACCGTCGCACTCGTGCCCATCGGCTCTCGGTCGGTGCCTTGGAACAGGGCGTGTTGGGGTCGCGGGCCTGGTACGTGGTGGCCCCCAGCATTGTCTTCATCCTGGCGCTGATGGGCGCCTACGAGGCGCGCTACAGCCTGACCGAAGCCGGGCTGGGCGAGCCCATGTACCTGTTCGAAGGAATCAGCGCCTGGCCGAGCATGGCCCTGCGCCTGTTGGCGGTGCTGTTCGCCGTCACCGCGCTGGGCTGGGGTTGGCGCAAGCTGTGCATCAACTGCGCAGAGATCGAAGAGCGATATCACCTGCGCCTGGTTGATCGCAGCCTGCCGGTCAGCTTGTGGGCTCACCTGCCGCGCTTGCAATTGCATGTCGGGGCACAGCCTTGGCACGACTGGTTCAGCGCGCTGGCGCACTGCCTGTTCCAGGTATTGTTTCCGCTGTCGCCGAGCACCACGGCCTGGTCGGCTTTGCCGGGAGCGGGCGGAGCCGACGCGCGCCAGCGGCGGCGGATTTCGATCGAGCTGCTGTGGCGCGAGCATTGTGTATGCGGCACCTTCGGCGCGCGCCTGTTGCGCGCCGGCCTGGCCACTTGGGTCTACATGGTGCTGACCAGCATGCTGTTCGTGGTCTGGCCCATGGACGGCAGCCCCATCCGCGGCCAGATCCTGCAGGGCAGCGGCACCTGGCTGCTGCCGACCCTGGTGTTCCAGCTGCTGGTGTTCTGGGTGATGGACGCCAATCGCCTGCTGACGCGCTTCATTCACCAGCTGAGCACTCACCATGGCCAGTGGCCGAAGACGCTACGGCTCGAGCACCAGCGCAAATTCGGGCTGGGGGAGAATCATGCACGTCATCCGTGCATCGACGATTGGCTGGGGGTTGAACTGATCGCCCGGCGCAGCGCTGCGGTCAGCCGCCTGGTGTACGCGCCGACCATCGTGCTGCTGATCCTGCTGGCCTCGCGCAGCAGCCTGTTCGACAACTGGCCGACGCCGCCCAGCCTGGTGATCTCCTACCTGCTGACGGCCTGCCTGCTGTTGTGCTCGGCGCTGTCGCTGCGCCGGGCGGCAGAGAAGGCGCGGGTTATCGCGTTGCTGCGCATCGACGAATTTCTCTTCGAGAGTCTCGAGGAACAGGAGCAGCAGGCCTTGCGCGCGCGCTTCGAAGTGATCCGCAAGCGCGTCGCCGACCTCAGGACCGGGGCGTTCTCACGCTACTCCGACGAGCCCATGGTGCGTGCGGTGCTGCTCTCACTGACCGGCATCGGCGGCTCGGCGATCGTCGATGCGCTGAACTATGCCAAGTTTTGAAGCTACGCCAAGTTTTGAAGGGCGCGATGCTGTACCGTCGGCTCAGGGCTGCTCGCGTTCGAGCAGCTGCTGTTTGCGCTCGACCCCCCAGCGGTACCCCGAGAGGCCGCCGTCGCTGCGCACCACCCGGTGGCAGGGGATCGCCACCGCCAGCGCGTTGGCCGCGCAGGCCCCGGCGACTGCCCGGGTCGCCGCCGGCGCGCCGATGCGCCGGGCGATCTCGGCGTAGCTGGCGGTACTGCCTGGCGGAATTTCGCTCAAGGCGTTCCAGACCCGCTGCTGGAACGCGGTGCCGCGGATATCCAGCGGCAGGTTCAAACCCAGCGCCGGGGCTTCGACGAAGCCCACCACCTGAGCCATCCATTGCTCGAATTGGCGGTCGGCGCCGATCAAGGTGGCGCGGGGAAAACGCCGGTGCAGGTCGTGCAGCAGCGCTTGCGGGTCGTCGTCCAGAAGGATCGCGCAGATGCCCCGATCGCTGCGGGCCACCAGGATGGCCCCCAGCGAGCACTGGCCGAGGGCGAAACGGATCAGCGCGTTGCGCCCGCCTTTGCGGTAGTCCGACGGCTTCATGCCGAGGATGCCGTCCGCCGCCTCGTAGAACCGCCCGTTGGAATTGAAGCCGGCCTGGTACAGCGCGTCGGTGACCGTGGCGCCGGCCTGCAGTTGCTCACGCACGCGCTGGCCGCGGCGCGCGGCGGCATAGTCGCGCGGGGTCAGGCCGGTGAGACGCTTGAACACCCTGTGAAAGTGCCAGGGGCTGAGCCCGGCCTGCTGGGCCAATGCATCGAGGTCGGGCAGCTCGGGGCTTTGGTCGATCTGCCGGCAGGCGGCAGTGACGGCGGCGCTGTGGCGTTCGAGGCTGGACATGGCAGGCTTTCCTGGAAGCGAAGATGAGCCGATGTTAAAGGCTGGCTGCGGCTGTCGCACTCCGACTCTTGCGCTGTTTTTCTGCGCTGTTGTTCTGCGCCGTTTCCTGGGCTGTTTCAGCCGGCCTTGCGCAGGGTGAAGTTGATGCGTTGCGGGCCCATCAGCGGATGGCTGCCTTCCTTGAGCGGCAGCACGCCGTGAAAGCGCAGGCGGTCGACGCCGCCCCAGACCATCACGTCGCCGTGCAGCAGCGGCACGCGCACGGGGCGGTCGCTGCGCTGCATGCCGCCCAGCTGGAACAGCGCAGACAGGCCCAGCGACACGGAGACCACGGGTTGGCTGTAGTCGCGCTCGTTCTTGTCCTGATGCAACGACATCTTCGCCCCCGGCACGTAGCGGTTGACCAGGCAGGCGTCGGGGTCGAAGTCGGCGAAGCCGCACGCCGCTGCGGCGGCCACGGCCAGTTCGCGCATGGCCTGGGGCAGCGCCGGCCAGGGCTGCCCGGTGCGCGGGTCGCGGCCGCTGTAGCGGTAGCCGCTTTGGTCGGTGGTCCAGCCCAGGGCTCCGCAGTTGCTCAGCGCCACCGACATGGTGAAGCCGCCGGGCGTGACCATGCGTCGAAACGGCGCCTGGGCCAGCACCGCGCGCAGTTCTGGCAGCAGGGCGTCGATCCAGGGCAGGGCGAAGCCGCGCAGCACGAAGGTCTGCGTGGCCAGTTGCTCGGTGCGCGGCGGCTGCAGCGCGTCGGCTTCGCCGAACAGTTCGAGGTTCACGGCACTGGGCCTCAGCGGGTCGGCGTCACAGCGCCTTGCTGACGTGGATCTCGGTGATGTTCTGCACCTCGTCGCCGTGGATCTGCGCCAGGGCGGCACTGGCTTCTTCCAGCGAGCCGGTCGCCAGGTGGGCGAAGTCCCAGCGGCGCTCGCCGTCGAGCTTGTAGCGAATCACATATTTGGTCATGTCGGGATACCGTCCGGGGCTGCTCAGCTGAATTTCGACGTCGAGCGGCGCACGATCTTGATCTTGTGGGTGAACGCCGCCTTGCGGGTTACGGTCGACGGCCGGGCGCCGGCGGTGTCGATGGTGATGTTCCAGAAACCGGTGCTGGGGGCGGCAATCTTCGCCGGGAAGGTGTCGAACGCGCCGCCGTGGTAAGTGTGACGCCCGCCGTTCTTGAAGCTGCGAAAGTTGGCATCGCTCATCAGGCGGATGTTGCAGCGTTGAGAGCACTCGATAACCACCAGGTCGTCTTCGTTGAGGTGCTCGCGCTGGTGTACGAATTTCATGTCGGTCTCCGGGACGCAGGTGCAGGCAAACGGCAAAGATACCACGCCGGGGCTGTACACCGGCGCACGATATGCTCAAGCTGGCGACGATTGACCTGCGCACTTGAGCAAAATCTGTCACCGCGCGGTCGTAGTTTTTTTTGAATGGAGATGGCTATGAAGTGGGCTTGGCTGGTAATGGGTGTATTGCTGACTGGTTGCACCTCTGTGGCGGACATCGAGCACAGCCCCGAGACGCTCAACGTGATTTCCGGCAAGACGCCGAAGGAATATGCCGACTGCCTGGTGGGCAGGCTGGCGGACAGCCGCAAGCCGTCTACCGTCGAACCGCACAAGGATGGCTTTCGGGTGATCGTGCCGCAGAAGCTCTCGTCCGGGCCAGCGGCGGTGATCACCATCGACGAGCGCTCCACCGGCAGCAGCATCAAGGTGCAGGAACACCTGCAGAACTTCCCGCTGCGCCCGGGGGACGTGCGCAAGGCGGCGACGGCGTGCATCTCGGGATGACCGTTGCGGTGGCAGAGTGATCGACATCCCCCACGCCCGTCTTGAACTCAGCTCACTTGCACTGAATCGTCAGGGTGCGGTTCTGGAAGCTGCCGATATCGGCATCCAGCAGGCTGGCATCCGGTTTGGGAGCGGGCTTGCCGTCGGTGCCGATGATGTCGTAGTTGCCGCTCGGGCATGAGGCTTGGGCCTTCTCGTAGCACTTTTCCCAGCTCATGGCCTGGCCGGAGCAGTCGATGCTCAAGCCTTGCTTGCCATCCTTGAGATAGGTGGGGGAGGCGGTCGCGCAACCGGCCAGGGTGGCGACCAGCGCCAGTACCAAGGGAATTCGATGCATGGGAATGGGTGTCTTCGGGATCGGTGGCGCCATGCTATACGCCCCCTGTCACGGCGCATAGAGGAGCGGCGGTTGGCGCGCGAATGGTGGTGCAAATCGGGTGAAACGTCACGTTCAGGTCACATCGCTGCGGGATATTTGTTACACCGTTGAACTATCTGTAACAAGATTTCTCTATCATCCAATAATTCGCGCAAGATTCCCGGTCAGCGTGGCCATTGTAAGGTGGCCACGGCCTGATTAGACTGCATCGAACCTCGTTAGACAGCCCGTTTATTAAGGACTTATATGATCAAGAAATGCTTGTTCCCAGCAGCCGGCTACGGTACTCGCTTCTTGCCAGCGACCAAGGCGATGCCCAAGGAAATGCTGCCGGTGGTCAACAAGCCACTGATCCAATATGGCGTCGAAGAAGCCCTCGAGGCCGGGTTGACCCAGATCTCCATCGTTACCGGTCGCGGCAAGCGCGCCCTGGAAGACCACTTCGACATCAGCTACGAGCTGGAAAACCAGATTCGCAACACCGACAAGGAAAAATACCTGGTCGGCATCCGCCGTCTGCTGGACAACTGCACCTTCTCCTACACTCGCCAGATCGAAATGAAAGGCCTGGGCCACGCCATCCTCAGCGGGCAGCCGCTGATCGGCGACGAGCCGTTCGCCGTGGTTCTGGCGGACGACCTGTGCGTCAACCTCGATGGTGACGGCGTGCTGGCGCAGATGGTCAAGCTGTACAACCAGTTCCGCTGCTCGATCGTCGCCATCCAGGAAGTCGATCCGCAGGAAACCAACAAGTATGGTGTGATCGCCGGTGAGATGATCCGCGATGACATCTATCGCGTGCACAGCATGGTCGAGAAGCCAGCCCCGGAAGACGCGCCGTCGAACCTGGCGATCATCGGTCGCTATATTCTCACCCCGGATATCTTCGACATCATTCGCAACACTCCGCCCGGCAAAGGCGGCGAAATCCAGATCACCGACGCTCTGATGAAACAGGCCCAGGACGGTTGCGTGCTGGCATACAAGTTCAAGGGCAAGCGTTTCGACTGCGGTGGCGCCGAGGGTTACATCGATGCCACCAACTTCTGCTTCGAGAACTTCTACAAGACCGGCAAGGCTTACTGACCCGCCGCCAGCAGCCTGAATGAATTGCAGGCTTGCCGTTTCTCGATCCGCCGCTCATCCTTGGATGCGCGGCGTTTTCATTTCTGCGCCTGAGGGCGCTCAAGCACAGGGTTTAAGCATGGCTCATGATTTCGATCTGTTCGTCATCGGCGCAGGCTCGGGCGGCGTGCGCGCGGCGCGCTTCGCCGCAGGGTTCGGCGCCAAGGTGGCGGTGGCCGAGAGTCGCTACCTGGGCGGTACCTGCGTCAATGTCGGCTGCGTACCGAAAAAACTGCTGGTGTACGGCTCGCACTTTTCCGAGGACTTCGAGCAGGCCGCAGGTTTTGGCTGGACCGTCGGCGAGCATCAGTTCGACTGGCCCACTCTGATCGCCAACAAGAACCGCGAGATCGAGCGGCTCAACGGCATCTACCGCCACCTGCTGGAAAGCAGCGGGGTGAAGCTGCTCGAAGGGCACGCGAGAATTCTCGGCCCCCACGAGGTCGAAGTGGATGGGCAGCGTTTCAGCACCGAGAAAATTCTCGTGGCCACCGGCGGCTGGCCCGTGATTCCGGACATTCCCGGACGCGAGCATGCCATCGGCTCCAACGAGGCGTTTTTCCTCGAGCAACTGCCTGAACGCATCCTCATCGTCGGCGGTGGGTACATCGCCGTCGAGTTTGCCGGAATCTTCAACGGCCTGGGCAGTGCCACTACCCAGCTGTATCGCGGCGAGCTGTTCCTTCGCGGCTTCGACGACACGGTGCGCGAGCACCTGGCCGAGGAGCTGCGCAAAAAAGGCATCGACCTTCAGTTCAACGCCGACATCGCGCGCATCGACAAACAGTCCGATGGCAGCCTCACGGCGACCCTCAAGGATGGCCGCCAGCTGCACGCTGACTGCATCTTCTACGCCACTGGCCGGCGGCCGATGCTCGACAACCTGGGCTTGGAGAACACGGCGGTCAAGCTGCGCGAGGACGGCTTCATCGAGGTCGACGAGCAGTACCAGACCGCCGAGCCTTCGGTGCTGGCCCTGGGCGACGTGATCGGCCGGGTGCAGCTGACGCCGGTGGCGCTGGCCGAAGGCATGGCGGTAGCACGGCGGCTGTTCAAGCCCGAGCAGTACCGGCCGGTGGACTACCAGCACATCCCCACGGCAGTGTTCAGCCAGCCGGCGATCGGTACCGTCGGCCTGACCGAACAGCAGGCCCTGGAGGCCGGCCATGAGCTCAAGATCTTCGAGAGCCGCTTCAAGCCGATGAAGCTGACGTTGACTGCTGCAGACGAAAAGACCCTGATGAAACTGGTGGTCGACGCCAGCACCGACAAGGTGCTGGGCTGTCACATGGTCGGCCCGGACGCCGGCGAAATCGTCCAGGGCCTGGCCATTGCGCTCAAAGCCGGCGCGACCAAGCAGCTGTTCGACGAGACCATCGGCGTGCATCCCACCTCGGCCGAGGAATTTGTCACTTTGCGTTCCGTCACTCGAACTGTCACGCCCGAAAAGGCGTGATGCGTTTCTGCTATTTATAGTGTGCGCCCATAGGCAAAGCCAATCATCAGCATCGACTTTGCCAATGAGCGCTCTGACCCGATAGGGGCTAGGATTAGCCCCATTGAACGATTCATACACCTGAAGGAGAGTCATCCCGATGCCTATCATCAACAGCACCGTCAAACCATTCAACGCCACCGCCTTTCACAACGGCGCATTCGTCGAGGTTTCCGATGCCGATTTCAAAGGCAAGTGGTCTGTCGTGTTCTTCTACCCAGCCGACTTCACCTTCGTCTGCCCGACCGAACTGGGCGACCTGGCTGACAACTACGCCGAATTCAAGAAGCTGGGCGTAGAAATCTATGGCGTATCGACCGATACCCATTTCTCGCACAAAGCCTGGCACGACACTTCCGACGTGATCGGCAAGGTCACCTACCCGCTGATCGGCGACCCGACTCACATCCTGTCGAAAAACTTCGACGTACTGATCGAAGCCGACGGCATGGCTGACCGTGGTACCTTCGTCATCAACCCTGAAGGTCAGATCAAGATCGTTGAACTGAACGACGGCGGCGTTGGCCGTGACGCTCTGGAGCTGCTGCGCAAGATCAAGGCCGCCCAGTACGTCGCTGCCCACCCAGGCGAAGTGTGCCCGGCCAAGTGGAAAGAAGGCGAAGCCACCCTGGCTCCGTCGCTGGACCTGGTCGGCAAGATCTAAGCCGATGCTGTCTATGGCGGGAGTGTCCCGCAAGTAGTTGCAACTCTCGCCCCGAAAACGCCCGGGCGAATACGCTCGGGCGTTTTTTTTTGCTCTAATTTTTTTCAGGATATCGCCCGTATGTTGGACGCCACTCTTAAAACTCAGTTGAAATCGTACCTGGAGCGGGTCACGCAACCGATCGAGATCGTTGCGTCCCTCGACGACGGCGCGAAGTCCCAGGAAATGCTGGCCATGCTGCGTGACATCGATGGCCTCTCGGCCAAGATCACCCTGCATGAAGACGGTAGCGATGCGCGCAAGCCGTCGTTCACCATCAACCGCCCCGACGGCTCGGTGCATCTGCGCTTCGCCGGTCTGCCCATGGGCCACGAATTCACATCCCTGGTGCTGGCGTTGCTGCAAGTGGGCGGCCATCCGTCCAAGGCCAGTGCCGAGGTGATCGAACAGATCCGCTCGATCAAGGGCGAGTTCCACTTCGAAACCTATTTCTCGCTGTCGTGCCAGAACTGCCCAGACGTGGTCCAGGCGCTGAACCTGATGGCGGTGCTCAACCCCAATATCCACCATGTCGCCATCGACGGCGCCCTGTTTCAAGCCGAAGTCGAAGAACGCCAGATCATGGCGGTGCCGAGCGTCTACCTCAATGGTGTGAACTTCGGCCAGGGCCGCATGGGCCTGGAAGAGATACTTGCCAAGATCGACACCAGCGCCAGCGACCGCCAGGCTGAGAAGATCAGCGCCAAGGAGGCCTTCGATGTACTGGTGGTCGGCGGTGGCCCAGCCGGTTCCGCAGCGGCCATCTATGCCGCTCGCAAAGGTATCCGCACCGGTGTGGCCGCCGAGCGCTTCGGCGGCCAGGTGCTCGACACCATGGCCATCGAGAACTTCATTTCCGTGCAGGAAACCGAAGGGCCGAAGCTGGCCGTGGCGCTGGAAGAGCACGTCAAGCAGTACGAAGTCGACATCATGAACCTGCAGCGTGCCGAAGCGCTGATTCCTGGCAAGGATGGCGCACTGCACGAAGTCCGCTTCGCCAGCGGCGCCACCCTCAAGGCGCGGACCGTGATCCTCGCGACCGGGGCGCGCTGGCGCGAAATGAACGTGCCAGGCGAGCAGGAGTACCGCAATCGCGGCGTAGCCTACTGCCCGCACTGCGACGGCCCGCTGTTCAAGGGCAAGCGTGTGGCAGTGATCGGTGGCGGCAACTCGGGCGTCGAGGCGGCCATCGACCTGGCCGGCATCGTTGCCCATGTGACGCTGATCGAGTTCGACAGCCAGTTGCGGGCCGACGCCGTGCTGCAGCGCAAGCTCAACAGCCTGCCGAACGTCAAGGTGATCAAGAGCGCCTTGACCACTGCGGTCACCGGTGATGGCCAGAAGGTCAACGGCCTGCGTTACAAGGACCGTCAGACCAGCGAAGAGCATACCGTGGAACTGGAAGGCATCTTCGTGCAGATCGGCCTGCTGCCTAACACCGACTGGCTCAAGGGCACCATCGAGCTGTCCAACCGTGGCGAGATCATGGTCGATGCTCGCGGTGAAACCGACCTGCCGGGCATCTTCGCTGCTGGCGACGTGACCACCGTGCCCTACAAGCAGATCGTCATCGCCGTGGGCGAGGGCGCCAAGGCCTCGCTCTCGGCTTTCGATCACCTGATCCGCACGTCCGCTCCAGCTTGATGATGGGCTGATGCAAAAAAAACCTTGGCCGCGTGAGCGGCCAAGGTTTTTTTACGACCGGTTAAAGCCGACAGGGCGATCGCTGGGAGGCTTTTGCCTCTCCAGGGGTCGCCGAAGAGGTTACAGCGGCGTCGGCTGAATGATCTCGACCCAGTACTCATCCGGGTCCTTGATGAACGCCAGGCTCTTCATGCGGCCATCGCTCAAGCGCTTCTGGAAGCTTACGCCCAGTTGCTCGAAGCGCTCGCACGCGGCAACGATGTCCGGTACCGAAACACAGATATGACCAAAGCCGCGTGGCTCGCCGTTGCCGTTGTGATAGGCGAAGTTGGCGTCGCTTTGCGTGCCGTGGTTGTGGGTCAACTCGAGAATGCCGGGAATCGACTTCATCCATTCATTGCGCGCGGCATCGTCGGCCGGAATCTGTTGACGGTCTACCAGCGCCAGAAAGTACAAGCTGAACTGGGCGTCGGCGAAGTCGCGCTTTTCCACCAGGCTGAAACCAAGTACCCGGGTGTAGAAGTCCAGTGACTTCTCGATGTCCTTGACCCGCAGCATGGTGTGGTTGAACACGAACTTGGCGGTGGCGCTATCGGGTTGCGCGGTGACACCGGGCAGGCTATTCAATTCTTGCAGGCTCATGGGGACTCCAGAACAGGGATGGGAAACGTCTTGCTCACTGCCTTGTGTGATTGCGACAGGGGGCCAGAGTTCTTTTTTGCAGGAAGGGGATGATACGTAAAAGCGTACCGCAGGCCAAACGTCGACTTTCCTGCAGGCAATAAGAAGCCCGCCGAAGCGGGCATTGGGGCGCTATTCCATTAGCAGATTCCATCCTGGAACAATCGCTGTGAAAATATCGTGAAACTCTTCAGCGTTTGTTCAGCGAGGGAGTCGCCGCCCGCTAAACGGCGGCGTGCTTGTGCCGCTGCCCCCTCAGGTACGCAGCCAGGAGTCGACGGTGGCGGCGCCGTGCTCCTGTTTCCAGGCCTTGAGGCCCCGGTGGTTGCCACCCTTGGTTTCGATCAGCTCACCCGTGTGCGGGTTCTCGTAGACCTTGACCACGCGAGCGCGGCGCTGCTTGGGCGCAGGTGCCGCAGCTTTGCTGGTCAGTTTGCCCGAGCTCTTGCCCGGTTCAAGAATGGCAATGATGTCTCGTAATCCTTTGTCATAATGTTTCATCAAACCAAGGAGCTTTTCTTCGAATTCAATTTCTTTTTTCAGGCCGGCATCGTTTTTCAAGGACTCCAACTGGGCAAGTTGTTCTTGCAATGCTTTCTCGGCGGCGCGAAATTCGGCAAGTCTGGACATGGTTTACCCCATTCAATAGTTTGGCTTTACCCCATTGAGACCGCTCGTAACGGCCCAGCGTTCCTGAGCACTATAGTGCTAGTTGCGCGGCGTGCAAATAAGCAAATGCCAATTAAAATGCAACGGCGAGTCGCCGGCTGACTTGCAGCAGGCGACGGGAACGCAGTTGACGAGGCGGGAGGCGGTAACTAGCGCGGCTGTTGGCGAGGCACCGCGCAGTGTTGTCAGGCCGCTTACTGGCTGTTTGCGGCCCCGGGCAGCTGGGCGCGATAACGCTGATAGACGGTTTCGTAGGCGCTGACGTTTGCCGCGATCGGGTGGGTTTGCGTGGCGCTGTCCAGGCGCACGCAACGCTGGCAAAGCTCGCCCAGGGATTGGCCGCCATCGGCCACGCACCAGGCGGCCTGAATGGCCGCGCCAAGGGCGGCCGCCTCGGTCTGCTCGGTGCACACCACCTCGGTATTCATGATGTCGGCGACGATCTGCCGCCACACCGGGCTGTTGGCCCCGCCGCCGATCAGGCGGATCGACTGGCTTGGCAGCCCGGCGTCGCGCAACAGGTCCAGACCGTAGCGCAGACCGAAGGTAGTGCCTTCGACGGCCGCGCGGCAGAGGTTGGCCTGGTTCAGGTTGGTGCTGTCCAGGCCGAGGATGCTGCCGGTGGCCTGGGGCAGGGCGGGTACCCGCTCGCCGTTGAGAAACGGCAGCATCAGCACGTTGCCGGCGCCGATGGGAGCGCTGGCGACTCGCTGGTTGAAGGCGGCCAGGTCCAGCTCGAACAGCTCGCGGACCATGCCGGTGACGTTGGTCAGGTTCATGGTGCAGATCAGCGGCAGCCAGCCGCCGCTGGAGGCGCAGAAGGCCGCCACCGCAGGTTCCGGCGAGACCAGCGGTTCGGCACTGTAGGCGTACACCGTGCCCGACGAGCCGAGGCTCATGGTGATCGTCCCCGGGGCAATGTTGTCGGTGCCGATGGCGCCCATCATGTTGTCGCCGCCGCCACTGGACACCAGCGCACGGGGGTTGAGCCCGAGTTGCTGGGCAATCGCCGGAAGAATCGGTGCGACCGCCTGATGCGAATCGATCAAGTCGGGCAGGGCCTTCTCCAGCCGGCCGCTGGGGTCGATATGACGCAGCAGGTCGAGGTCCCATTGGCGCGTGCGGATGTCGAAATAGCCGGTGCCGGAGGCGTCGCCATATTCCGCGCGGCAGACCCCGGTCAGCCAGTAGTTGAGATAGTCATGGGGCAGCAGCACGTGGGCGATACGCTCGAACAGCTCGGGGAACTGTTCACGGGTCCACAGCAGCTTGGACACCGTATACCCGGGAGCGATGGCCAGGCCCAGGCGTTCGAGCGAGCCGTGCGTGCCGCCCAGGTAGGTGAGCAGGCGGTCATTCTGCGCGGTGGTTTCGGTGTCGCACCAAAGTTTGGCCGGGCGCAGCACCTGGCCGTCGGCGTCGAGCAGGACCAGCCCGTGCTGCTGGCCGGAAACGCCGACGCCGAGCACCTGCTGACCATCGACCCCGGCCGCCGCCAGCGCCTGGGCAGTGGCTTTGTGCAAGGCCTGCAGCCAGTCAGCAGGGTCCTGTTCACGGCGCCCGTTGGCGCCGCTGTGCATGGCGTAGGCCGCCGAGCCGAGGCCCAGTACCTGGCCGCTGGCGGCGTCGAGCAGCAACGCCTTGGTACCTTGGGTACCGCAATCAATGCCCAGATACAGGCCCATACCTCACTCCTTGGTGGTCTTGCCCAGTTGTTCGAGGGTGCCGGTGACCCCCAGCGTCTTGAGATTGTGCAGTTGACGCTCGAAGGCCGCGACGAATTGCGCCGAATGGGGGATGGCTTTGCCAAAGATCTCGTCGACGCCCAGCACCTTGTGCGTCAACGTGCCGTCGTCGGCCACCAGCGCCTGGCAGAACTCGGCGCGCGGATCGGGGATGCGGTAGGTCGTGCCCTGCTCGTCGACGCCCTTGAGGTACAGGGCCCACGCAGCCACCACCAGGGCGGCGCGGTCGAGGCTGGCGTGATCGGCGATGAGGCGGTTGATGGTCGGTACGGTGAACTTGGGAAACTTCGAGGAGCCGTCGGAGCAGACCCGCTCGAGCTGATCGGCGATGGCCTGGTTGGAGAACCGCTCGATGAGCGTCTGCTTGTACTGGGTCAGGTCGATGCCCGGCACCGGCGCCAGCTGCGGGGTGACGTCCTGGTCCATGTAGGTGCGGATGTAGTCGACGAACAGCGGGTCGTTCATGGTCTCGTGGACGAAGCGGTAGCCCTTGAGAAAGCCCAGGTAAGTGAGGGCCAGGTGGCTGCCGTTGAGCAGCTTGATCTTCATTTCCTCATAAGGCGTGACGTCGTCGGTGAACTGTACGCCGACCTTTTCCCAGGCCGGCCGGCCGTTGACGAATTTGTCCTCCAGCACCCACTGCACGAATGGCTCGCAGACCACCGGCCAGGCATCGTCCACGCCATGCCTGTCGTGCAGCTGCAGGCGGTGGGCGTTGCTGGTCATGGGGGTGATGCGGTCAACCATGGCATTGGGAAAGCTGACGTTCTGGTCGATCCATTCGGCCAGCTCCGGGTCGCGCTGAACGGCGAAGGCCAGCAGCGCCTTGCGGGCCACTGCGCCGTTGTGCGGCAGGTTATCGCAGGACATCAGGGTGAAGGCTGGCGTGCCGCTGGCACGGCGCTTGGCCATGGCTGCGCAGAGGAAGCCGAACACGGTTTTCGGCTGGTCGGGGTGGGCCAGGTCGTGCTGGATCAATGGCAGGTGGCTCATGAATTGGCCGGTGCTGTCGTCGATGCAGTAGCCGCCTTCGGTAATGGTCAGCGAAACGATACGGATGGCCGGGTCGGCGAGCTTGTCGATCAGCGCCTGGGCGCTGTCTTCGGCCAGCAGCATGCCGCTGATGGCGGCGATCACGCGCACTTCGGTGTCGTCGGTGTCGCCCAGTTCGTAGAGGGTATAGAGGTAATCCTGGCCGGCGAGGGCGTCATGCACACCGCGGTCCTCGGCGCGCAGGCCGGCGCCGCAGATGGCCCATTCGCGGCCTTCGCCCAGGTTCATCAGGGCATCGGTGTAGTAGGCCTGGTGGGCACGGTGAAAACCACCCACGCCGATGTGCACGATGCCTTGGTGGGTGTCCGCCAGCTGGTAGGTTGGGCGCTGGATGCGCGGGTCGAGCTGGTCGAGGTTGATTCGGTCAAGTTTCATGGCAGGGTCCGGTTTCGTGGTCTGAAGGTGGCTCAGGCGGCCGCAGCCAGGGGCTTGCCCACGGCAGCGCCATCGGCGTCGAAGAGATGGCAGTACTGCGGGTCGAGGTGCAGTTGCAGCCGTTCGCCATACTGGCTGGCCATGTCGCCGCGGATGCGCATGGTCAGCGGCTCGCCCGACTCGGTCACTACGTGGCAGAAGGTGTCGCTGCCCAGCCGCTCGCTGACGTCGGCGACCACCGCGAAGCCCCCTTGGCCGGCGCCGGCGAGTTCCAGGTGCTCGGGTCGAATGCCCAGGGTCACCGAGCTGCCGACACTCAGGGTCGGGCTCACGCGCGGCAACTGCACCAGCGTGCCGGCGTCCAGTTGCACCTCGCAGCTCTGGCCGTCGATGCGGTTGACCCGGCCTTTGAGAAAGCCCATTTTCGGGGTGCCGAGAAAGCCGGCGACGAACAGGTTGGCCGGGTGGTGATAGAGCTCCAGCGGCGAGCCGACCTGCTCGACCCGGCCACCGTTGAGCACCACCACCTTGTCGGCCAGGGTCATGGCTTCGACCTGGTCGTGGGTCACGTAGATCATGGTCGCCTGCAGTTCCTTGTGCAGGCGTGACAGCTCCAGGCGAGTCTGTACGCGCAGGGCGGCGTCCAGGTTGGACAGCGGTTCATCGAACAGGAAGATCTTCGGGTTGCGCACGATCGCCCGGCCAATGGCCACACGCTGGCGCTGGCCACCGGACAGCTGCTTGGGCTTGCGGTCGAGCAGCGCCCCCAGCTCGAGGATGCGCGCTGCTTCGGCAACCTTGGCGTCGACCTGAGCCTTGTCCTTGCCGGCCAGGTCGAGGGCGAACGACAGGTTCTTGCGCACTGTCATGTGCGGGTACAGGGCGTAGGTCTGGAACACCATGGCCAGGTCGCGCTTGGCCGGGGTGACCTCGGTGATGTCGCGCCCGTCCAGCTCGATGGTGCCGGAGGTGACATCTTCCAGGCCGGCGATCAGCCGCAGCAGGGTGGACTTGCCGCAGCCGCTGGGGCCGACGAACACCACGAATTCCTTGTCGCGTACTTCCAGGTCGATGCCCTTGATGATGGAGAGGCCTTCGAAGCCTTTCTTCAGGTTGCGAATTTTCAGGGTGGCCATGTGCAGATTCCCTTGTAATTGTAGGTTGGGCTTACTTCACGGCGCCGAAGGACAGGCCGCGGACCAATTGTTTCTGGCTGATCCAGCCAAAGATCAGGATCGGCGCACAGGCCAGGGTCGACACCGCCGACAACTTGGCCCAGAACAGCCCCTCGGGGCTCGAATAGGAGGCGATCAGTGCGGTCAGCGGAGCAGCCTGGGAGCTGGTCAGGTTGAGCGACCAGAAGGCTTCGTTCCAGCACAGGATCAGTGACAGCAGCACGGTCGACGCCAGGCCACCCTTGCTGATGGGCAGCAGCACGCGAATCATTTCCTGGGCCAGGGTGGCACCGTCGAGCCGCGCTGCTTCGAGGATGTCGCGGGGGATGTCCTTGAAGTAGGTGTAAATCATCCAGACCACGATCGGCAGGTTGATCAGCGTGTAGATGATGATCAGGGCCAGGCGCGAGTCGAGCAGGCCGAAGGTCTTGGCCATCAGGTAGATGGGCATCAGCACGCCCACCGGTGGCAGCATTTTGGTCGAGAGCATCCACAGCAGTGTGCCCTTGGTGCGTTTGGTCTCGTAGAAGGCCATGGAATAGGCAGCCGGAACCGCGATCAGCATGCACAGCAGGGTGGCGCTGAAGGAGATCACCACCGAGTTCCAGGCGAAGTGGAAGTAGTCGCTGCGCTCCTGGATGTGCAGATAGTTCTCCAGGGTCGGGGTGAAGATGAACTGCGGCGGCGTGGCGAAGGCGTTCAGTTCGGTCTTGAAGCTGGTGAGAATCATCCAGAAGATCGGGAAGAACAGCACCAGCGCGATCACCCAGGCCAGGCATCCGAGGAACACGCTTTGCAGCCGGCGAGATTGTTTGAGCGTCATCATGGCGCGGTCCTCATTGTTTGTCGGTGAGGTTTTTGCCGATCATCCGCACCAGGATAATGGCGGCGATGTTGGCAATGACCACGGCAATCAGCCCACCGGCCGACGCCATGCCGACATCGAACTGCACCAGCGCCTGGTTGTAGATCAGGTAGGCGAGGTTGGTCGACTCGAAGCCGGGGCCGCCGTTGGTGGTGGTGAAGATTTCGGCGAATACCGAGAGCAGGAAGATCGTCTCGATCATGATTACCACGGCGATCGGGCGAGCCAGGTGCGGCAGGGTCAGGTGCCAGAAGATCGCGATCGGGCCAGCCCCGTCCAGACGCGCGGCTTCCTTCTGCTCCTGGTCAAGGGACTGCATGGCGGTCATCAGGATCAGGATGGCGAACGGCAGCCATTGCCAGGAGACGATGATAATGATCGACAGCAGCGGGTAATGCGCCAGCCAGTCGACGGGCTGGGCGCCGAACAGCTTCCACAGCGCGGCGAGAATGCCCGACACCGGGTGGAAGATCAGATTCTTGAAGATCAGCGCGCCGACCGTGGGCATGATGAAGAAGGGCGAGATCAGCAACACCCGCACGATGCCGCGGCCGAAGAACTCGCTGGCTTCCAGCAGCGCGGAAATCAGCACGCCGAACACCACGCTGATCAGCAACACGCTGCCGACCAGCAGCAGGGTGTTCATGGCCCCGGGCAGAAAGCCCGAGTCAGTCACGAAGAAGCTGAAGTTGTCCAGGCCGACGAATTCGTTTTCACCGGGGTTGAGCAGGTTGTAGCGGATCAGCGAAAAGTACAGGGTCATGCCCAACGGCACGATCATCCACAGCAGCAGCAACGCCACCGAAGGGCTGACCAGAAACCAGCCGGGATTGAGGAAATGGCGCTTGCGAGGGACGTCAGCCGTCTCCAGATGCGCCTTGGCAGTATGGGTGTTCATAGTGATAGCCCGAGCCTGTAGGTTGCTCATTGAGGGTGTGGCGAGGCGCAGTGAAGCGTGCTGGCGATGACGGCGCGGGACGCCGTCATCGCCTACGCACGGCAGACGTCTACTTGGGATAGCCCGCACGCTTCATTTCGCGTTCGGTGTAGGTCTGCGCATCCTGGAGCGCCTTGTCCACCGTGCTGCCGCCAGTCAGCGCCAGCGAGAAGGTCTTGCCGACTGCGGTGCCGATGGCCTGGAACTCGGGGATGGTCACCAGCTGGATACCGACATAAGGCACAGCGCGGGCACCCGGGTTTTTCGGATCGGCGACTTTCAGCGATTCCAGCGTGACCTTGGCGAAGGGCGCGGCCGCCAGGTAAGCATCGCTGTAGGTCGACTTGCGGGTCCCTGGCGGTACGTTGGCGACGCCGTCGGTGTCGGCGACGAGCTTGGCGTAGTCCTTGGAGGTTGCCCAGGCGGCGAACTGCTTGGCGGCGTCCTTGGCCTTGGAGCTGGTCGGGATGGCCAGCGCCCAGGAGTACAACCAGGACGAGCCCTTGTCGGTCTTCTCGTGGGGGGCGTAGGTGAAGCCAACGCTGTCGGCGACCTTGCTCTGGGTCTTGTCGGTGACGAACGAGCCGGCCACGCTGGCGTCGACCCAGATGGCGCACTTGCCGCTGTTGAACAGCGCCAGGTTCTCGTTGAAGCCGTTGCTGGAGGCACCGGGCGGGCCATCCTTCTTCATGGTGTCGACGTAGAAGGTCAGTGCGTCCTTCCACTCTGGCCCGGTGAACTCCGGCTGCCATTGCTCGTTGAACCAGCGCGCGCCAAAGCCGTTGGCCATGGTGGTGATCAGCGCCATGTTCTCGCCCCAGCCGGCCTTGCCGCGCAGGCAGATGCCGTATTGCTCCTTGTCCGGCTTGTTGAGCTTGTCGGCGAATTCACCGATCTGGGTCCAGGTCGGGTGTTCGGGCATGGTCAGGCCCGCAGCCTTGAACAGGTCGGTGCGGTAGTAGGTGATCGAGCTCTCGGCGTAGAAGGGCAGGGCATAGAGCTGGCTCTTGGCCGAGAGCCCTTCGCGCACCGAGGGGAAGACGTCGTCCAGGTCATAGCTGGCCGGCAGGTCCTTCATTGGTTCGAGCCAGTCCTTCGCACCCCAGAGTGCGGCTTCGTACATGCCGATGGTCAAAACGTCGAACTGGCCACCTTTGGTGGCGATATCAGTGGTGAGGCGTTGGCGCAGCACGTTTTCTTCGAGCACGACCCAGTTGAGTTTGATATCAGGATGTTGCTGCTCGAAGGTTTTCGACAACCGCTGCATGCGGATCATGTCGCTGTTGTTGACCGTGGCGATGGTCAGCGTCTGGTCGGCAAGGGCTGTACCAGACAATGCCAGGCAGGCAGCCAGGACCGTAGTGCGAATAGAGAACGGTAGGGTTGTGGGCATCGTGCACTCCTGCTCGGGGCCGTGGCCACCGAAGCTTGGTTATTGTTGTTGTGCCTTCCGAAGTGAGGAAGTAGCTCCTGGTGATTACAGACCCCGGAGCCGGTTTATACAAATCCTTGGGCGCACTTTCACTGATACTTTCTTGTACTGGCTCGGCCGCTCGCGGGACCGATGTGAAAGTTTCGTGAAATCGGCAATAGACACTATCGATCCCGATGATTTCTCGGCGTCTGCGCCAGCCGCTACCTTGAACCCACTGATTGGCAACTCGCCCACCTTCTGGATACAAGGAGAACCCCTGATGAAAGCCACGACCCGCCTGCTGTTCGCTGCCCTGATCGTTACCGGCCTCGCCAACCTGACCGGTTGTGCCAATCATCCCGAGTTGCGTCCCTATACCGCTGAAGAAACGCGTGAGCTGGCGCTCGAGTCGCTGGCTCGCCAGGGCCTGCCGTTCGACGAGTTCCAGCGCCGCAAGGCTGAGCTGCTGCACCCCGCGACCGCTGCCGAGCAGGGCATCGCCGATGCTGCAGCCGTTGCCGGCCAGGCGCCACGGGTCAAGGGTTGAGTCCCGCTATTGTGCTGACTGCCGGCCCGCGACTGGCCGCTGTGTCTGCAAATGTTGCTGACGGTTGCCGCAGAGGAGGGTGTGCTCCATTATCTGCCCCTTGATCTGTTTCCCTGCCGGGAAAGCACAGAGTGGCGAGCAGGAGTTCCAGCCCCATGAGTACCCAGTCTTCATCCGTTACCCAGGTCGTTGCGCGCCTGCAGCAGGTTCGCGCGCTGTTGCGCGACGAGGGCGTCAGCGCCTTGCTGGTGCCGTCTGCCGACCCTCATCTTTCCGAATACCTGCCAGCCTATTGGCAGGCCAGGCAGTGGTTGTCGGGTTTTCAAGGTTCGGTGGGTACCCTGGTGGTCACCGGCGAATTTGCCGGCTTGTGGGTGGACAGCCGCTATTGGGAACAGGCTGACAAGGAGCTGTCCGGCAGTGGCATCACCCTCATGAAGCTGCGCCCCGGCCAGCCCGGCCCGCTGGACTGGCTCGCCGAGCAGGCTGGCGCCGGCGACGTGGTCGCCGTGGATGGCGCCGTCATGGCCCTGGCTTCTGCCCGCACTCTGCGCGAGAAGCTGCAGGCGCGCGGGGCCCGCCTGCGCACCGACACCGACCTGGTGGCCTCGCTCTGGCATGATCGCGCGCCGCTCCCAGGCAACCCGGTATATGCCCACCTGCCACCCTACGCCAGTGAGAGCCGCGCCAGCCGGCTTGCCGCCTTGCGCGAAAGCCTGGCCGAACGCGGCGCGCAATGGCATTTCCTGGCGACCCTGGACGACATCGCCTGGTTGTTCAACCTGCGCGGCTCCGACGTGACCTACAACCCGGTCTTCGTGGCCTTTGCCCTGGTGGGGCAGGACAGCGCCGAGCTGTTCCTCGACCTTGGCAAGCTGGACGCCGAGCTGGCCGGGCAACTGCAACACGAAGGGATCGGCCTGCGCGACTACGCCGAAGTCGGCGCGGCGCTGGCGGCGATCCCGGCGCAAAGCGCGTTGCTGATCGACCCGGTGCGGGTCACCTGCGGGTTGCTTGATCACGTTGACGGTCAGGTGCAGTTGCTCGAAGGACTCAATCCCACCACGCTGGCCAAGTCGCGCAAGAGCGACACCGATGCCCGATTCATCCGCCAGGCCATGGCCGAGGACGGCGCGGCGCTGTGCGAGTTCTTTGCCTGGCTGGAATCGGCACTGGGCCAACGGCGGGTCACGGAAGTGGATATCGACACCGAGCTGACCGCCGCCCGCGCGCGGCGTCCGGATTATGTGTCGGCAAGCTTTGCTACCATTGCCGCCTTCAACGCCAACGGCGCCATGCCGCATTACCGAGCGACCGAGCAGTCCCACGCAGTGATCGAGGGCGACGGCCTGCTGTTGATCGACTCCGGCGGCCAGTACCTGGGCGGCACCACCGACATCACCCGCATGGTGCCCGTCGGCACGCCAAGCAGCGAGCAGAAGCGCGATTGCACGCGGGTGTTCAAGGGCATGTCGGCGCTGTCCCGGGCGCGCTTTCCCAGGGGCATCCTGTCACCGCTGCTGGACGCCATCGCTCGGGCGCCGCTGTGGGCCGACAGCGTCGACTACGGGCATGGCACCGGGCATGGCGTCGGCTATTTCATGAATGTGCACGAGGGCCCTCAGGTCATCGCCTACCAGGCGCCCGCCACGCCGCAGACGGCCATGCAGCCGGGCATGATCACTTCCATCGAGCCGGGCACGTATCGCCCCGGCCGGTGGGGCGTGCGGATCGAGAACCTCGTGCTGAATCGAGCGGCTGCCGGCAGCGAGTTTGGTGAGTACCTTGAATTCGAGACGCTGACGTTGTGCCCGATCGACACGCGTTGCCTGCAGCTGGAGCTGCTGACCCAGGAGGAACGCGAATGGTTGAACGACTACCATGCTCAAGTGCGCGAACGGCTCAGCCCGCTGCTCGACGGCGCTGGCCTGGCCTGGTTACAGGAGCGCACAGTGGCAGTGTGACGTTCAGCGGCAGATGACAATCATGCTCCGGCTGGTATACCCGGCCGGGTTCAGCCCGAACGGGTAGTCCCCAGGGTCTTCCACCGCATCGCCGGACTTGGCGATGATCTTGTAGCCCTTGGGGGCGCACGAATCGGCAGCGCTCTGATAGCACTGCTCCCAGTTCGACGAAAGCCCGGAGCAGTTGATGTGCAAGCCCTTCTTGCCGCGGGTGACGTGTGACGACTGGGTGGCTGCGCAAGCGCTCAGCAGCAGCGCGGTAACCAGTAGCGTGGCGTGTTTCATTGATATCCTTGCTGGCATGCGCGAGTGGTCTCGGCTGCGATGGGTTCGCACTGATTCCCAGGAACGCTCCTTGTCCGGGTCAACTGCGTGCTGGCGTTTATTGCCGGACTACAGACTAAACAGACCGGCCCGCCAACGCAAATGGCCATCATGCTGGACCTGACCCGTTCAATCCATGGCAACGGCTGGCGCGCTGTCCTTGCGCAGCGTCAGGGTCGCACCCACCGACGCACCGATGATCGAGGCGATCGCCAGCCACTGGGTGACGCTGAGCACCTCGTGCAGAAACAACAGCCCCGACAAGGCACCGAATGCCGGCTCGATGCTCATCAGGGTGCCGAAGGTGCGCGCTGGCAGACGCGTCAAAGCGACCATTTCCAGGCTGTAGGGCAGGGCTGTGGAAAGGATTGCAACGCCGATTCCCAACGGTATCAGCGCCGGGTTGAGCAGGGCGGCTCCGGCGTGGACCATACCTACCGGCGCCACGAACAGTGCGGCGATCATCACGCCCAGGGCGGCAGTCTGCACGCCATTGTCATGCCCGGCTTTTTGCCCATACACGATGTACAGTGCCCAGAACGCTCCGGCACCCAATGCGAAACCTGCCCCCACCAGGTCTATGCCGGCGGCAGCGTCACCCATGGGAACCAACAGGATCAGGCCCAGCACAGCCAGGGCGATCCAGGCGAAGTCGATGGCGCGACGCGAGCCATACAGGGCCACTACCAGCGGACCGGTAAACTCCAATGCCACGGCGATGCCCAGTGGCACCGTGCGCAGCGACATGTAGAACATCAGGTTCATGCAGCCCAGGGATATGCCGTAGACCACCACACTGCGCAACGACGCGGCGTTGAATCGGGCCCTCCAGGGGCGCAGCAACAGCAGCATGACCAGGCTGGCAAAAAGCAGGCGCAGGGTGGTGGTGCCTTGTGGGCCGATCAGGGGAAACAGCTGCTTGGCCAGTGAGGCTCCGGATTGAATCGAGGCCATGGCAATCAGCAGCAGGCCGACAGGAAACAGGCTGCTGGCGAGACTGGGTTTGATGGTGTTCATGTAAGGGCAGGTCCGGCTGTATATAGAAGAAGGAATACGCAGGCAGCGCCTCCATACGCACATGATGAGCAAGATCGAGAAAATGAGCAATATACTGCGCAATTTCTTTTCTTTGCAGAATCCCTTCAATGGGGGGTTGACGCCTTCCGAGATCTGTCTATAATTCGCCCCACTTCCGGCGCAGACGAAACGGAAAACTCCTTGATATTCAATGAGTTAACCGAAGTAAGCAGCGAGGTGGTGCTTCGATGCGGGCTTGGGCCTGACGATCGAAAGCGGTGAAAAAGGTGGTTGACAGCGGTTTGAAACGCTGTAGAATTCGCCTCCCGCTGACGAGAGATCGAAGCGAGTCAAGTGTTTGGTTCTTAACGAGATTGTCGTTAAAAACTTCAAAATAAACGCTTGACAGGCTCTGAGGAAAGCGTAGAATGCGCGCCTCGGTTGAGACGAAAGAATCAACCAACCGCTCTTTAACAACTGAATCAAGCAATTCGTGTGGGTGCTTGTGAGATAAGACTGATCGTCACTAGATTATCAGCATCACAAGTTACTCTGCGAGAAATCAAAGATGTAACCAACGATTGCTGAGCCAAGTTTAGGGTTTTCTCAAAACCCATGCAGCATTGAACTGAAGAGTTTGATCATGGCTCAGATTGAACGCTGGCGGCAGGCCTAACACATGCAAGTCGAGCGGATGAGAAGAGCTTGCTCTTCGATTCAGCGGCGGACGGGTGAGTAATGCCTAGGAATCTGCCTGGTAGTGGGGGACAACGTTTCGAAAGGAACGCTAATACCGCATACGTCCTACGGGAGAAAGCAGGGGACCTTCGGGCCTTGCGCTATCAGATGAGCCTAGGTCGGATTAGCTAGTTGGTGGGGTAATGGCTCACCAAGGCGACGATCCGTAACTGGTCTGAGAGGATGATCAGTCACACTGGAACTGAGACACGGTCCAGACTCCTACGGGAGGCAGCAGTGGGGAATATTGGACAATGGGCGAAAGCCTGATCCAGCCATGCCGCGTGTGTGAAGAAGGTCTTCGGATTGTAAAGCACTTTAAGTTGGGAGGAAGGGTTGTTTCCTAATACGAAGCAATTTTGACGTTACCGACAGAATAAGCACCGGCTAACTCTGTGCCAGCAGCCGCGGTAATACAGAGGGTGCAAGCGTTAATCGGAATTACTGGGCGTAAAGCGCGCGTAGGTGGTTTGTTAAGTTGAATGTGAAATCCCCGGGCTCAACCTGGGAACTGCATCCAAAACTGGCAAGCTAGAGTAGGGTAGAGGGTGGTGGAATTTCCTGTGTAGCGGTGAAATGCGTAGATATAGGAAGGAACACCAGTGGCGAAGGCGACCACCTGGACTCATACTGACACTGAGGTGCGAAAGCGTGGGGAGCAAACAGGATTAGATACCCTGGTAGTCCACGCCGTAAACGATGTCAACTAGCCGTTGGGAGTCTTGAACTCTTAGTGGCGCAGCTAACGCATTAAGTTGACCGCCTGGGGAGTACGGCCGCAAGGTTAAAACTCAAATGAATTGACGGGGGCCCGCACAAGCGGTGGAGCATGTGGTTTAATTCGAAGCAACGCGAAGAACCTTACCAGGCCTTGACATCCAATGAACTTTCCAGAGATGGATTGGTGCCTTCGGGAACATTGAGACAGGTGCTGCATGGCTGTCGTCAGCTCGTGTCGTGAGATGTTGGGTTAAGTCCCGTAACGAGCGCAACCCTTGTCCTTAGTTACCAGCACGTTAAGGTGGGCACTCTAAGGAGACTGCCGGTGACAAACCGGAGGAAGGTGGGGATGACGTCAAGTCATCATGGCCCTTACGGCCTGGGCTACACACGTGCTACAATGGTCGGTACAGAGGGTCGCCAAGCCGCGAGGTGGAGCTAATCTCACAAAACCGATCGTAGTCCGGATCGCAGTCTGCAACTCGACTGCGTGAAGTCGGAATCGCTAGTAATCGCGAATCAGAATGTCGCGGTGAATACGTTCCCGGGCCTTGTACACACCGCCCGTCACACCATGGGAGTGGGTTGCACCAGAAGTAGCTAGTCTAACCTTCGGGAGGACGGTTACCACGGTGTGATTCATGACTGGGGTGAAGTCGTAACAAGGTAGCCGTAGGGGAACCTGCGGCTGGATCACCTCCTTAATCGACGACATCATCTGTTTCATGAGCACCCACACGAATTGCTTGATTCATTGAAGAAGACGATAGAAGCAGCTTTATGCTCCAAGCTGATAGCTCACGCTAACGGCTACAAGCTCGAAATTGGGTCTGTAGCTCAGTTGGTTAGAGCGCACCCCTGATAAGGGTGAGGTCGGCAGTTCGAATCTGCCCAGACCCACCAATTTTGTGTGGGAAACGCCTGTAGAGATACGGGGCCATAGCTCAGCTGGGAGAGCGCCTGCCTTGCACGCAGGAGGTCAACGGTTCGATCCCGTTTGGCTCCACCATTACTGCTTCTGCCTTAAAGCTTAGAAATGAGCATTCCATCAGATGATTGATGCGTGAATGTTGATTTCTAGTCTTTGACTAGATCGTTCTTTAAAAATTTAGGTATGTGATAGAAGTATAGACTGGATAGCACTTTCACTGGTGTTGTTCAGGCTAAGGTAAAATTTGTGAGTTACTCTCAATTGACTTGAGAAAGCAAATTTTCGGCGAATGTCGTCTTCACAGTATAACCAGATTGCTTGGGGTTATATGGTCAAGTGAAGAAGCGCATACGGTGGATGCCTTGGCAGTCAGAGGCGATGAAAGACGTGGTAGCCTGCGAAAAGCTTCGGGGAGTCGGCAAACAGACTGTGATCCGGAGATGTCTGAATGGGGGAACCCAGCTGTCATAAGACAGTTATCTTGTACTGAATACATAGGTGCAAGAGGCGAACCAGGGGAACTGAAACATCTAAGTACCCTGAGGAAAAGAAATCAACCGAGATTCCCTTAGTAGTGGCGAGCGAACGGGGACCAGCCCTTAAGTGGCTTGGAGATTAGCGGAACGCTCTGGAAAGTGCGGCCATAGTGGGTGATAGCCCTGTACGCGAAAATCTCCTTGTCATGAAATCGAGTAGGACGGAGCACGAGAAACTTTGTCTGAATATGGGGGGACCATCCTCCAAGGCTAAATACTACTGACTGACCGATAGTGAACTAGTACCGTGAGGGAAAGGCGAAAAGAACCCCGGAGAGGGGAGTGAAATAGATCCTGAAACCGTATGCGTACAAGCAGTGGGAGCAGACTTTGTTCTGTGACTGCGTACCTTTTGTATAATGGGTCAGCGACTTATTTTCAGTGGCGAGCTTAACCGAATAGGGGAGGCGTAGCGAAAGCGAGTCTTAATAGGGCGTCTAGTCGCTGGGAATAGACCCGAAACCGGGCGATCTATCCATGGGCAGGTTGAAGGTTAGGTAACACTGACTGGAGGACCGAACCGACTACCGTTGAAAAGTTAGCGGATGACCTGTGGATCGGAGTGAAAGGCTAATCAAGCTCGGAGATAGCTGGTTCTCCTCGAAAGCTATTTAGGTAGCGCCTCATGTATCACTGTAGGGGGTAGAGCACTGTTTCGGCTAGGGGGTCATCCCGACTTACCAAACCGATGCAAACTCCGAATACCTACAAGTGCCGAGCATGGGAGACACACGGCGGGTGCTAACGTCCGTCGTGAAAAGGGAAACAACCCAGACCGTCAGCTAAGGTCCCAAAATCCTGGTTAAGTGGGAAACGATGTGGGAAGGCTTAGACAGCTAGGAGGTTGGCTTAGAAGCAGCCACCCTTTAAAGAAAGCGTAATAGCTCACTAGTCGAGTCGGCCTGCGCGGAAGATGTAACGGGGCTCAAACCAGGTACCGAAGCTACGGGTATCATCTTATGATGATGCGGTAGAGGAGCGTTCTGTAAGCCTGTGAAGGTGAGTTGAGAAGCTTGCTGGAGGTATCAGAAGTGCGAATGCTGACATGAGTAACGACAATGGGTGTGAAAAACACCCACGCCGAAAGACCAAGGTTTCCTGCGCAACGTTAATCGACGCAGGGTTAGTCGGTCCCTAAGGCGAGGCTGAAAAGCGTAGTCGATGGAAAACAGGTTAATATTCCTGTACTTCTGGTTACTGCGATGGAGGGACGGAGAAGGCTAGGCCAGCTTGGCGTTGGTTGTCCAAGTTTAAGGTGGTAGGCTGAGATCTTAGGTAAATCCGGGATCTTAAGGCCGAGAGCTGATGACGAGTGTCCTTTAGGACGCGAAGTGGTTGATGCCATGCTTCCAAGAAAAGCTTCTAAGCTTCAGGTAACCAGGAACCGTACCCCAAACCGACACAGGTGGTTGGGTAGAGAATACCAAGGCGCTTGAGAGAACTCGGGTGAAGGAACTAGGCAAAATGGCACCGTAACTTCGGGAGAAGGTGCGCCGGTGAGGGTGAAGGACTTGCTCCGTAAGCTCATGCCGGTCGAAGATACCAGGCCGCTGCGACTGTTTATTAAAAACACAGCACTCTGCAAACACGAAAGTGGACGTATAGGGTGTGACGCCTGCCCGGTGCCGGAAGGTTAATTGATGGGGTTAGCGCAAGCGAAGCTCTTGATCGAAGCCCCGGTAAACGGCGGCCGTAACTATAACGGTCCTAAGGTAGCGAAATTCCTTGTCGGGTAAGTTCCGACCTGCACGAATGGCGTAACGATGGCGGCGCTGTCTCCACCCGAGACTCAGTGAAATTGAAATCGCTGTGAAGATGCAGTGTATCCGCGGCTAGACGGAAAGACCCCGTGAACCTTTACTATAGCTTTGCACTGGACTTTGAATTTGCTTGTGTAGGATAGGTGGGAGGCTTTGAAGCGTGGACGCCAGTCTGCGTGGAGCCAACCTTGAAATACCACCCTGGCAACTTTGAGGTTCTAACTCAGGTCCGTTATCCGGATCGAGGACAGTGTATGGTGGGTAGTTTGACTGGGGCGGTCTCCTCCTAAAGAGTAACGGAGGAGTACGAAGGTGCGCTCAGACCGGTCGGAAATCGGTCGTAGAGTATAAAGGCAAAAGCGCGCTTGACTGCGAGACAGACACGTCGAGCAGGTACGAAAGTAGGTCTTAGTGATCCGGTGGTTCTGTATGGAAGGGCCATCGCTCAACGGATAAAAGGTACTCCGGGGATAACAGGCTGATACCGCCCAAGAGTTCATATCGACGGCGGTGTTTGGCACCTCGATGTCGGCTCATCACATCCTGGGGCTGAAGCCGGTCCCAAGGGTATGGCTGTTCGCCATTTAAAGTGGTACGCGAGCTGGGTTTAGAACGTCGTGAGACAGTTCGGTCCCTATCTGCCGTGGACGTTTGAGATTTGAGAGGGGCTGCTCCTAGTACGAGAGGACCGGAGTGGACGAACCTCTGGTGTTCCGGTTGTCACGCCAGTGGCATTGCCGGGTAGCTATGTTCGGGAAAGATAACCGCTGAAAGCATCTAAGCGGGAAACTTGCCTCAAGATGAGATCTCACTGGAACCTTGAGTTCCCTGAAGGGCCGTCGAAGACTACGACGTTGATAGGTGGGGTGTGTAAGCGCTGTGAGGCGTTGAGCTAACCCATACTAATTGCCCGTGAGGCTTGACCATATAACACCCAAGCAATTTGCGTCGAACGACCAGATTGCGGTGTTGTGAAGACGACAACAGCACGAAAATTTGCGACTCACAAACATCACATACCTGATTTGCCGAGTTGTCCCTCAAAAGACACCTCGGCACCCGAATTTCTTGACGACCATAGAGCATTGGAACCACCTGATCCCATCCCGAACTCAGCAGTGAAACGATGCATCGCCGATGGTAGTGTGGGGTTTCCCCATGTGAGAGTAGGTCATCGTCAAGATTAAATTCCAGAACCCCATCTGCTCGCGCAGATGGGGTTTTGTTTTTGTGCCTGGAAAACGCCCAAGGCAGGCCCAGCTGCCATGCAGGGCCTGGTGCAATGCGGGCAATGTGGGAGTGGGCGCAGCCCACGATCTTTTGATCCTGCAGATCAAACCGGCCTGACGGCCTCGCTGGGGCTTCGCCCCCTCCCACAACCCACCTCTCCCACTAGAGCGGAAGGCTTGCGAATCTCTTCACCAACCGCACTTTCTGCTTGCCAAATCTGCAGTTCTCACCCCCACCAACGCGCGGCCGCAGCAAGTTATCCACCACAATCTTGGGTATCTCTGTGGATAAGTCGCTGTAAGGCTTGTGCCACCTGCCTTGGACAGCTTTGCTCGGAAAATGAACAACTTGGCGATGCGCCAAGGTACTGGCAGGGGGCGTCTTTACAGCTGCGCGACAGGCCTGTCGCTTTCCCATCAAGTGCCGCTCAATCCAGCTGCCAACCCAGCCCCAAGGACTTGTGCAGCGAGGCAAAATCCTTGAGCAAGGCGGCGTCGCCCGAGATCCGGTTCTCCTGCGCCTGATAGCGTGTACGTTCAGCGTCAAGCCAATCCAGGGTGCTGGCAGTGCCGGCGCGGTAGCGCTGGCGGGTCAGGTCGGCGGCGCGCCCAGCGGACGCTTCGACGTCTTGCAACAGCAGCAGATTCTGGCGCTGGTGGCCGTAGCGGGCCAGTGCCACATCGGCGTCGCGCAGGGCGCCGAGGACCACGCCTTTGTATTGCGCCAGCGCCTGGTCGCGGTTGGCCTCGGCGCCTTTGACACTGGCGCTGACGCGGCCGAAGTCCAGCACGTTCCAGGTCAGACGCGGCAGCAGGAGCCAGGTGCCGTTGTCCTTGCGCACCAGGTGGCCGGGGTCTGCCGCCGAGAACGAGAGGTCGCCCATCAGGCTGAGCTTGGGGAACCAGTCCGCCTGCTTCTCGCCGATCTGCGCATAGGCCGAGGCCAACTGGCGTTCGGCGACGCGGATGTCCGGACGAGCCTTGAGGATGGCTGCCGGGTCGGCGTAAGGCACATTGGCGGGCACCCTTGGCATGGGTTGCGACGGTGCCAGGCGAGCGTCGACAGCGCCCGGCTCAAGGCCGCAAAGCAAGCTCAGCTGGTCCAGCGACTCGACCATCGAGGCTTGCAGTGGCAGGCGCTGGGCGCGGGTGTCCTGCAGTTGGGTCAGCACCTGCTCCAGTTGCAGTTGCGAAGCCACGCCGCGGCTGCGACGCTGCCCGGTCAGGTCCAGGGCCTGGCTCTCGATGTCGACGCTGGCATCCACCAGGGCAAGCCGTCCCTGCCATTCACGCAGGTCGGCGTAGCTTTGCACCACCTCGGCGGCCAGTTGTACCTGGGCGTCGGCCAGCCGCGCCTGGGCCGAGTCGGCCTCGGCGCTGGCCGCTTGCACGGCGCGCCGGGTACCACCGAACAGGTCGGCCTCCCAGCTGGCATCGAAACCTGCCAGGTAGAAGGTCAACGGGCCCCGACCGCCCCCGCTGCTGTCGCCGCTCAGTGCAGACAGGTCAGGAGAGCGCAGCTTGAGCATGTCGGCTTCGGCGCCGAGTTTGGGCAGGGCATCGGCCCTGGCGCCGCTCAGGCTGGCCCGCGATTGGCGCAAGCGGGCGGCAGCGCTGGCGATGTCCGGGCTGTTGCGCAAAGCCTGATCGATCAGCTGGTCCAGTGTCGGGTCACCCAGCGCCAGCCACCAGCGGGCCACCGCCGGGCTGCTGGCCTCGCTGCCTGCATGCGGCAGGCGCCCGGCGCTCAGGGTCCCGGTGGCCACTGCGGGGGCGCCTGGGTAGTTGGGGCCCACCGTGCAAGCGGCGAGGCAGGCGCTGGCGAGCAAGGTGTAGACAAAGCGGATATTCATGGGCGAGGGCCAGCCGGCGCTGTGCGCTTTTTGAGGAGGAAGATCAGTGGCAGGCAGGCCAGCATGGCCAGGCCGAGTGCATAGAAAGCGTCGTTGTAGGCCATCACCGCAGCCTGTTGGGCGATGTCGTTGGCCAGTTGGCCGAACGCCTGCAGCTGCGCGGTGCCGGGGTCGCCGGTTTGCGCCAGGTAGCTCGCGGTCCAGCTGGTGATCTGGTCCTGGGCCAGGCTGCTGTTGGCGCTGATGCCTTCACGCAGGGCGCTGTCGTGAAAGTGGCTGCGGCGGTCCATGAGGATGCCCAGCAGCGCCAGGCCGAAGGTGCCGCCCAGGTTGCGCGACATGTTATACAGCCCGGCAGCGTCGCCGGCATGTCGGGCCTCCACCGAGCGCATGCTCAGCTGGCTGAGCGGCATCATCACCAGGATCTGGCCGCAGCCGCGCAGCAACTGCGACCCGATGAAATCGTGGCCGACGCTGGCTGTGGTCAGCTCGGTGTCGAGAAAACAGCTGGCCCAGTACAGCAGCAGACCGGCGCCGACCATGTAGCGCAGATCGTAACGGCCAAGAATCCTTGGCAGGAAGGGCAGCACAATGAACGCCGGAATGCCCGACAGCAGCATGATCGACCCCGACTGCTCGGCGTTGTACCCCGATAGAATGCCGAGAAACTGCGGCACCAGGTAGGCCGTGCCATACAGGCCCGCCCCGACGGCGGTGCCGATCAGCAGCACACTGGCGAAACTGCGGTTGCCCAGCAGCTGCAGGCGCAGAATGGGCGTGCGTGCGCGCCACTGGCCGATGGCGATCAGCAAGAAACCGATCGCCGAGGCGAGGCTCAGCCAGGTGATCAGCACCGAGTCGAACCAATGTTCGCGTTGGCCCTCCTCGAGCACCACGGTCAGCGATGCCAGCCCCATGGCCAGGCCCAGAATACCCAGCCAATCGGCCTCGATGAATTGTGCCAGGTTCATCCGCTCACTCGGCAGCCCGGTCAGCAGGAGGGTGATCAACGCCACGCTGATGGGCAGATTGAGAAAGAAACACCAGCGCCAATCGATGTTCTCGGTCAGCCAGCCGCCGATGACCGGCCCCAGCAGTGGCCCGAGGATGGCGGTCATGCCGAACAGCGTGGTACCGATCGGCAACTGATGGGTAGGCAGGCGAGTGCGCACGATGGTCTGTGCGGTGGGGATCATCGCGCCGCCGGCAAAACCCTGGCCGATACGTCCGGCGATCATCGCGCCAAGGCTCGATGACAGGCCGCAGAACATCGAGAAGAGGGTGAACATCAGCGCCGTGCCGATCAGAAATCGGCGCAGGCCAAATACCCGGGTCAGCCAGGCGGCCAGCGGAATCATGACGATTTCCGACATCAGGTAGCCGGTGGCGATCCAGGTGCCTTCGCTGCCGGTGGCGCCAATCTGGCCCTGGATCTGCGGCAGTGCCGAGTTGGTGATGGAGATGTCCAGGGTCGCCAGCAGCGCTCCCAGGGAGCCGGCGGCCACGGCGATCCAGTCGGTCAGCGAGGCATTGCGCGGCGTTTCGGCCGCCGCCGGGTGCAGCGCGGACTCAGCCATGATGAGCGTCCGCCGCAGTGGTGCGGGTGTCGACCTCGACGGTCGCTGACAGGCCGGGCAGCAACACCCCACGCAGGGCGTCGGGCACCTGCAGATCAATGCGCACCGGCACGCGCTGGACGATCTTGGTGAAATTGCCGGTGGCATTGGACGGGGCCAGCAGCGCGAATTGCGCGCCGGTGCCGGGTGCCAGGCTGTCGATGCGGCCTTGCAGGTCATGGCCGGGCAGAGCATCGACGTGCACGGTGACGGCCTGGCCCGCGTGCATGGCGCTGATCTGGGTTTCCTTGAAATTGGCGGTCAGGTACAGCGCGTCGACAGGCACCACCGTCAGCAGCCGCGTGCCAGGCTGCACGTATTGGCCGACGCGCACGCCGCGGTCGGCGATGCGGCCGTCCAGGGGGCTGACGATCACCGCATCATCGACATCCAGCTGGCTCTGCGCTGCGCTGGCCTGGGCCACGCCCAGTTGCGCGCGAGCCTGCTTGAGCTGCGCCTGCAAGGTGGCGTAGCGGGTCTGGCTGGAGCGCAACGCGGCCTGGCGGGCGGCGAGGGTGCTGCGGGCCTGGTCGAGCTGGTTGTGCAGTTGCGCGAGGCGCTCCTCGGGCTCGGCGCCAGACCGCGCCAGCGGGGCATAGCGGGCGACCTCGGTCTGCGCGTGGCGCACGTCGGCCTGGGCCCCTTGCAGCTGGGCGCTGGCTTCGGCGATGGTGGAATCCTGCTGCACCAGGTCGGCCTCGGCCTTGGCCCGGTCGGCCTGGCGCGCGGCAATGGTGGCGCTGGCCTGGTCGGTGACCGCCTGGTACTTGCGGGCATCCAGGCGCACCAGCACGTCGCCACGGCGCACGTACTGGTTATCGGTCACCAGCACCTCGCCGACGTAACCGCTGATCTTCGGCGCCACGCTGATGTTGTCGGCCTGCAGGTAGGCGTCATCGGTGCTTTGCATGAAGCGCCCGTTCAGCCACCACCACAGGCCCCAGCCCAGCGCGAGCAGCAAGGCAACGCCGACCAGCGTCAGGAGAATTCGGCGGGCCTTGCCGCGCTGCTCTTCGGGTGGGATGGATGGGCTGGGGGAGGAGACTGCAGGCGGCATGGGGCCACTCCAAAATATACCGTTTGGAATAAAATCAGATGTTCGCCAAATTTTGTCAACTGGTATATTTTGGCCGGCATGCTTTTCATCGACCGCCAATGCACAGGAGAGCGGCCTCATGGCACGACACAGACCGACTGCCGAGGGCGGTTACCAGCGCGGTGAAGAAACCCGTCTGCGAATCGTCGAGGCGGCGGTGGCGGTGTTTGCCGAGCGTGGCTACGACGGCGCTTCCACCCGGGAGATCGCTGCCGCCGCCGGGGTCAACGCTCCGGCCATCCAGTACTACTTCGATGGCAAGGAAGGGGTCTACCTGGCGTGCGTTGAGCACCTCATCGAACGGCTATGGCAGCGCATGGGGCCCTCGGTCGAAGCCGCCCACGGCGCCCTGGCCGACCCGGCGACGCCCGACCAGCTGCTGATCGAGATATCCCTGCAGCTGCTCAGCGCGGTGCTGGCGTCGATCCAGGACGACCCGCAGACCACGGCCATGGGCAACTTTCTCGAGCGCCATCAGGCCGGCTTGTGTCCGCCGAGCGCGACCCAGGCGTTCGAGGAGCGCTTCAAGGCGCGTATCAGCCAGGTGATCCGCCTGCTGATCGCACGGCTGGCGGGGCTGGCGGTGGACGATGAACGCACGGTGATTCATGCCATGGCGCTGTTCACCCAGGGCCTGGCGTTCCGTATCCGCAAGCCTGGGCTGCTGGCCGCGCTGAAATGGACCAGCATCGATCAGGCGCAGATGGAACGGGTGCGTGACGTGGTGCTGACCCAGGCACGCTTCACCCTCGAGGGCCTGGCCCGGCAGAAAGGCGCCTAGCCTGCCTGCAGCAAGGCGCTGACCCGGGCGGCGAGGACATCCACCGCGAACGGCTTGGTCAGCACCTGCATGCCGTGGCCCAGCTGTTCGTTGCCGATGGCGGCGTTTTCGGCGTAGCCGGTGATGAACAGGGTCTTGAGCCGCGGGCGCACTTCGCGTCCGGCGTCCGCCAACTGCCGCCCGTTCATGCCCCCGGGCAGGCCGACATCGGTGATCAGCAGGTCGATGTGCACGTCCGAGCGCAGTACCTTGAGCCCGGCGATGCTGTCGGCTGCCTCGATCAAGGTGTAGCCGCGCTCGCCGAGCACGTCGGTCAGCAGCATGCGTACGGTCGGTTCGTCTTCGACGATCAGGATGGTCTCGCCGGCCTCGGCGAACGCGGCGGTCGGTTCGCCGCTGGCGTTTTCTTCAGGGGCCGCTTCGCCGTGGTAGCGCGGCAGGTACAGGCAGATAGTCGAACCGTGGCCGAGCCTGGACTGGATACGCGCCTGGCCACCGGATTGCTCGGCGAAGCCGTAGATCATCGACAACCCCAGGCCTGTGCCCTGGCCGGTCGGTTTGGTGGTGAAGAAGGGATCGAAGGCCTTGGCCATCACTTCCGGCGTCATGCCAGTGCCGGTGTCGGTGACGCACAGCGACAGGTACTCGCCGTACGGGATGCCGTAGGTGCTGGCGGCATCATGGGCGAGCAGGCAATTGGCGGTCTCGATGGTGATGCTGCCGCCGTCCGGCATGGCATCGCGGGCGTTCAGGCAGAGGTTGAGCAGGGCGTTTTCCAGCTGACTGGCGTCCACCAGCACTGGCCACAGGCCGGGGGCGCCGACCGTGTGCAGGAGGATGCCGGGGCCGACCGTGCGCCGGATCAGCTCGGCCATGCCGTCGACCAGGCTGTTGACGTCGGTGGGGCGCGGGTCCAAGGTCTGCCGGCGGGAAAACGCCAGCAGCCGGTGGGTCAGCGCGGCGGCCCGACGCGCGGCGCCCTGGGCACTGAGCATGTACTTGTCGATGTCGGCGTAGCGGCCCTGCAGGATCTTCTTGCCCATCAGCTCCAGCGCCCCGGAGATACCCGCCAGCAGGTTGTTGAAGTCATGGGCCAGGCCACCGGTGAGCTGTCCGACGGCTTCCATCTTCTGCGACTGGCGCAGCTTCTCCTCGGCCTGCATCAGCTCGGCGGTGCGTTCGGCGACGCGCTGCTCGAGGGTGTCGTTGAGCGCGCGCAGGGCGGTGGTCGCGCGGTCGCGCTCGGCCTCGACGCTGCGCCGCTCCTCGACATCGATCAGCACGCCGGGAAAGCGCAGCGGTGTGCCATCTTCGCTGTGTTCGACGCGGCCATTGGCCTCGATCCAGTAGTAGCGGCCGTCGTCGCGGCGCACCCGGTACTGGTGCGAGTAGGCGCCGCCGCGGGTCACCGCTTCGTTGATGGCCAGCAGCAGGCTGTCGCGGTCGTCGGGGTGCACAGTGGCCGCCACTTGTTCCAGGCTCAAGCCGTCGCGGCCCAGGGCCGGGTCCAGGCCGAAGGCGCGGGCGAAGGCTTCATCGACGGTGAAGCGGTCGGTGGGCAGGTGCCAGTGCCAAGTGCCGATGATCGCCCCGGCGGCCAGGGCGAGCTGCACCCGCTCGATGTTTTCGCGGGCGATCGCCTCGCTTTCGCGCAGGCGCTCCTCCGCACGGCGGCGGCCGGTCACATCGCTGAAGAAGATCGCAATCTGCCGCTGCGCCGGGTCGCCCACGCGCACCGCGCGCACGTCGAACCAGCGCTCGAAGGTGTTGGCGTAGCTCTCGAAGTTGGCCGACTCGCCGGTCTTGGCGACGTGGCCGTAGGTCTCGAACCAGAATTTTTCCAGGTCCGGGGCGAACTCGGTGACCCATTTGCCGCGCAGGTTGACCCCGGCCTGGCGTTCGAACGCCGGGTTGGCTTCAAGGAAACGGTAGTCTACCGGGTGGTCGTCGGCATCGAACTTGACCTGGACGATGGCGAATGCCGCCTCGATGGTTTCCAGGATGGTCCGGAAACGCTCCTCGCTGCGCTCGACGGCCAGGTGCAGGCGCACCACCTCGGCCTGAAGCGCCTGCTGGTCAAGCTGGTTGAGAGTATCGTCGGTCACGCGAGTGCTTTCATGTCAGTGGGTCGGACGCCAGGCCCGGGCAAAAAAATAGCGCTGCCGCGGGCGCTGCCGGGGGAACGCTGGTCCAGGTCGATTGCCCGGTAATCATCGGCGATTGGCGCGGATTTGTCGAAGGGATCGTGAGCCTTGCCGGGGATGGGTCGGCCCGGCATCATGCCGGGCAACCCCCTGCAGAGACGGACCCATGACAGCAGCTGCGCCCGCGACAAACGACATCCTGGTCATCGGTGGCGGCCTCAGCGGCGCACTGCTGGCGTTGCAGCTGATGCGCCTGCCGGGCGCGCGGCGGGTGCGGGTGGTCGAGCGGCGCGCCGAACTGGGCCGCGGCGAGGCCTACAGCGCCACAGAGCTGGGCCATACCCTGAACGGCAACGCCGCGCGCATGAGCGTCGACCCGGACAACGCCGACGACCTGAGCCAGTGGCTGACGACCCACATTGCCGAGGGCGGCTGGCCGCAGTCCAGGCAGCAACATGTGCCGATTGCCGAGTTGTTCCCGCCGCGCGGGCTGTTTGGCGTCTATGTCCAGCAGCGCCTGCGCGAAGCCTGCGCGGCGGGCGCAGGCCTCGGCCGCAGCGTCGAGCACGTACAGGGCGAAGCGGTGGACCTGGAGGTGCAGGCGGGCGGGGTGCGTCTGACCCTGGCCGACGGTCAGGTGTTGGCCGGCCGGGCCGCAGTGCTGGCCACCGGCATGTTTCCGGCGGCGCGCACGCCGCAGCGCCAGTCCAGCGGCCTGAATGCCCGCGCCCTCGACCCTTGGGACGTCGCAGCGATGCGCCAGCTCCCCGAGCAGGCGCGGGTGCTGATCATCGGCGCCGGGCTGACCATGGTCGACGCCGTCGAGTCGCTGCAACAAGCCGGCCACCGCGGCCCCATCCAGGTCTTCTCGCGCCATGGCCTGCTGCCCCATGTGCGCCGCCAGCCACCGGCCTGGGAGGACTTTCTGGCGGCCGACCACAGCCTGCGCACGCCGCGCCAGCTGCTCCACGAGCTGCGCCGGCAATGCCGGCTGGCAGCAGCGGCGGGCATCGACTGGCAAGCTCCACTGGACACGGTGCGGGCACACATCGGCCGCCTGTGGAGCCAGGCCAGCGATGTCCAGCGCCGGCAGTTCGTGCGTCACGTGCGGCCCTGGTGGGAAAGCCATCACCACCGCTCGCCGCCCCAGGGTGGAGCGCTGCTGGCCCGCCTGCTGGACAGCGGTCGGCTGAGCATCGAGGCGGCATCGTTCAAGGGCCTGGACGCCGGCGATCAAGGGCCGGTGCGGATCCGCCTGCGCCGGCGTGGCTGCCTTGAGGTCGAGACAGTGGCCGGGGATGCGCTAATCAACTCCAGTGGCATCGAGTACGACTGGCGCCGGGTCGACCTTCCCCTCCCGCGCCAGCTGCTGGCCCGCGGCCTGGTGCAGCCGGGGCCGCTGGCGCTGGGCATCGCTGCAACCGCCGCCGGGGCGGTGCTGGGCGCCGATGGCCGCGCCAGCGAGCGGCTGTTCGCCATGGGGCCGCCGCTGCGCGGGCTGTGGTGGGAAAGCACGGCGGTCACCGACGTCGCCGCCCAGGCCAAGGCGCTGGCCATGACCCTGGTGCAACAGCACCACTCGTCAGCGGCGTCGCACTCCAGGCCCGGCCCGGCCTCAGAATGACAGGGCCCGCAATCGCCGGGCCATGGATCAGAGGTTGCCATGACGTCTATTGCCAATGCCAGCACCCCCAATGACCCGGGTTTCGACGAGGATTCGCCCGACGTGGCCGATCCCGATGTCGACCCGACCCATCCGGCCGAGGTGCCTGAAGGTGATCCGGATGTGAAGCCGGACAGTGGGGTTGATGATCCGGAGTATCCGCCCTTCACCAAATGAGACGACGCTTGTGGAAGGGGCCTGCCCCTTCCACAGCCAGCTGAATTTTCTGTCATTTAAATAAGTTGTTATAACATAACACTCGCTGTTAGCATGCGTGGCCGCTCATCACTGCCCAGGCCACCATGACTGCTCGCCGCTCCCTCGCTCACTCCATGCTCGCCCGCTCGGCGGCTTATCGCATTCTCCTGGCGCTCGGCGCTCTGGCCCTGCTGTGGCTGGCCGTAGAGTGGGCGGTGGCGATTCCATGAGCGCCGCCATCGAGTTGTCCAATCTGACCGTCAGCTACGAACGCCGCGCGGCCGTGCACCATATCAGCGGCCAGTTCGCCGCCGGCAGCCTGACCGCCATCGTTGGGCCCAACGGCGCCGGCAAGTCGACCTTGATCAAGGCCCTGGTCGGCGTCATGAAGCCGGCCCAGGGCAAGGTCGATCTGGGCCGGCTCAGTGCGCGCACCATCGGCTACCTGCCCCAGGCGGCGGAGATCGATCGCAGTTTTCCGCTGAGCGTGGGCGATACCGTGGCCATGGGCGCCTGGGGCCAGATCGGCGCGCTGCTGGGGCTCAGCCGCGCCCAGGCCGAGCGCAGCGTGCAGGCATTGGCGGCGGTGGGCCTGGAAGGCTTCGAAGCGCGCAGCATTGGCTCGCTGTCGTCAGGGCAGCTGCAGCGCGTGTTGTTCGCTCGGCTGCTGATGCAGGACGCCAAGGTGATCGTGCTCGACGAGCCATTCACCGCCATCGACGCACGCACCACCGAAGACCTGCTGGCGCTGGTCAGTGGCTGGCACCGCCAGGGCCGTACGGTGATCGCCGTGCTGCATGACCTCGATCAGGTGCGCAGGCACTTTCCCCAGACTCTGTTGATGGCCCGCAGCGCCGTCGCCTGGGGCGACACCCTGAGCGTGCTGACCGCCGACAACCTGCGCCGGGCGCGCAACATGGCCGAGGCCTGGAGCCCCGACAGCCTGCCGTGCGTGGCCGGGGAGGCGGGCCTGTGATCCTATACACCTCGTTGATCCAGCCCTTCGTCGAGTTCGGCTTCATGCGCCGGGCGCTGGTGGCCTGCCTGGCCCTGGGCCTGGGCTCGGGCCCGGTGGGCGTCTTGCTGATGCTGCGGCGCATGAGCCTGGTCGGTGACGCCATGAGCCACGCCGTGCTGCCCGGGGCTGCGGTAGGCTTTCTGTTCGGTGGCTTGTCATTGCCGGCGATGGGCTTTGGCGGCCTGGTCGCGGGCCTGGCGGTGGCCCTGCTGGCCGGCCTGGTCAGCCGCCTGACGACGCTACGCGAGGACGCCAGCTTCGCCAGCTTCTATCTGACTTCGCTGGCGGCGGGGGTGATGATCGTGTCGCTGCACGGCTCCAACGTCGACCTGCTGCACGTGCTGTTCGGCACCATCCTGGCCATCGACGCCGACGCCATTCACCTGGTGGCCGCCATCGCCTCGTTCACCCTGGTGCTGCTGGCCCTGATCTACCGCCCATTGGTGATGGAGTGCTTCGACCCCGGTTTCCTGCGCGCCGTAGGCGGGCGTGGCTCGCTGTACCACGTGCTGTTCCTGCTGCTGGTGGTGCTCAACCTGGTGTCGGGCTTCCAGGCGCTGGGCACCCTGATGGCCGTGGGCATGATGATGCTGCCGGCCACCGCCGCGCGCTTCTGGGCGACTTCGCTCGGCGCGCTGATGTTGATTTCGACGCTGATCGCCACTTTGTCCGGCTTTATCGGCCTGATCGTCTCCTATCACCTGGGCGTGGCCTCGGGGCCGGCCATTGTCTTGTCGGCCAGCGCCTTCTACGCCTTCTCGGTGCTGTTCGGGCGCACGGGCATCCTGCGCCGGCTGTTTCCACAACCCCACCTGTCGGACCAAGGACCTGTATGAAAAAGCTCTCGTTGCTGCCCGCCCTCGCGGCGTTTGCCCTGACGTTCAACGCGCTGGCCGAGGCCGAGCCGCTGCACGCCGTGGCCTCGTTCACGGTGATCGCCGACATGGTCCATGTGGTCGGCGGCGAACACGTGCAGGTCACCTCGCTGATCGGCCCCAACGGCGACCCCCACGTCTACGAGCCGACGCCGGCCGACGCCCAGGCGCTGCACAATGCCGACATCGCCTTCGTCAGCGGCCTGCACCTGGAAGGCTGGATGGACCGCCTGATCAAGGCGTCCGGCTATGCCGGCACGCCGGTGGTGTTGTCGCAGGGCATCAAGACCCGCGGCATGCAGGAAGACGGTGAAAAAATCGTCGACCCGCACGCCTGGAACAGCGCCGCCAATGGCGTGATCTACGTGCGCAACATCATCGCTGCGCTGGACCAGGCCGACCCGACCCACGCCGCCGACTACGAGCGCAACGGCAAAGCCTACATCCAGCAGTTGCAGGGCCTTGACGCCTATGCCCGGGCCCAGGTGCAGGCAGTGCCGGCTGCGCAGCGCAAGGTGCTGACTTCCCATGATGCCTTCGGCTACTTCGGCGACGCCTATGGGGTGAACTTCATCTCGCCGCTGGGCTTTTCGACCGAGAACGAGGCGTCGGCGGCCGACGTGTCGAAGTTGATCCGTCAGATCAAGCAGGAGCGGGTCAGCGCGTACTTTTTCGAAAACTCCGGCGACCCGCGCCTGGTCAAGCAGATCGCTGCGGCCAGTGGCGCGCAGCCGGGTGGCGAATTGTACGTGGAAGCGCTGAGCCCGGCGGACGGCCCGGCAGCGACCTACGCGCAGATGTTCCGCTACAACGTCGACCAGTTGGTGACGGCCATGAAACACCCGCTCCCGGCGGCCCAATAGTCGACCCAGGTTGGGGCGACCAGGCAGGCCGGGGCATGAAACATCCGTCCCCGCGCTTGCCGGCCTTTTGCCGCCGGACGTAGGATGGTCCATTCTTCTGCCTTGCCAAGAAAGGGACATTCCGATGGTCAGTAAAACTTGCGCCGCCGCTGCGACCACGTTCGTCTACGTGTCCAGCACCGCCGACGGCTTGATCAGCCACTACCGGCTCGACGAGCAGACCGGCGCCTTGACCCTGATCGATACGGTGGTCGCCGGCGAGCAGTCTTCACCCATGGCGGTCAGCCCCGACCGCAGTTCCCTTTACGTCGCCCTGCGCGGCCAGGCGCCGCGCTCGGTGCGCTTTGCCATCGAACCCGGCACCGGGACGCTGCGCCATGTCGGCGAAACGCCGCTGCCGGGCAGCATGGCCTACCTGTCCACCGACCGCAGCGGCCAGTTCCTCTTTGGCGCTTCCTATGGCGATGACCTGGTCAGCGTGCAAGCAATCAATCCCGACCACAGTGTCGAAGCCGAGCCGACCTGCGTGCTCAAGACCGGCATGCATGCCCACTCGGTGCGCACTGACAACAGCAACCGCTTCGTCTACATCGGCGAGTTGGGCACCGATCACGTGCTGCAATATCGCCTGCATGACAGCGGCGACCTGAGTGCCATCGACGGCGGCAAGATCGCCGCGACCGCCTCCAGCGGGCCACGTCACCTGGCGTTCTCGCCCAACGGCCGCTTCCTCTATGTGCTGGGCGAAACCGACGGCGCGGTCACCGCCTACCTGATCGATCCCGACACCGGGGCCCTGAGCCAGTCGGCCCGCGAAGTGGGGATTCCCGAGACGTCGAAACTGGCCCAGGGGATCGTCCGCGACGCGCGCAACAACGACGGCAAGGACGACCCGACGCCGCGTATCTGGGCGGCCGACATCAAGCTCAGCCCGGACGGGACCTTGCTCTACTTCAGCGAGCGCACCAGCAGCTCGGTATCGGCCTTCGCCGTCGACCCGGACAGCGGCGAACTGACCTGGCTGGGCTACTACCCGGTGCAGGAGAAGCAGCCGCGCAATATCGCCTTTTCGGCCAACGGTCGCTGGCTGCTGGTCAGTGGCGAGAAGAGCGAGAAGTTCGCCAGCTATGACATCGACCCGGAGGACGGTAGCCTGACCCGCACCGGCGAGGCGCCGGCGGGGCGTAATCAGGTGTGGATCGAAGTGGTGCGGTTGTAAGCGCTAAGGACCTTGCCGGGCAACCGTCAAGCTGCTGTTGCCTGGCGATCAGCGACCCTGCCAATGCCCAGGCACCCAGAGCCACTCGCCGCGCTGTTCCCCCCAGCGATAGTGACCGGCGACCCAATGATAGTTCGGGGCTGGCATCACCGGCACCACTTCGACCGGTGGCGGCGGCGGTGGCCGGCGATGATGCACGGGCTCGACGATGCAGCCGCTCAATGAAGCCGCCAGCAGGGCGGCCACCACGATAGTCTTGACTGTTCCTGACACTGCCATTTCCTTCTTCAGGTGATGTGTTGTGCTTCAATTCGGTGCCCGGGCACCTTTGCCCAGGTGCATGGCGTCGGCCAGCTTGATGCGCTCATCCGGTTCCAGGGTGCTGGCGAATTCGGCCAGGGTGCTGTCGACCCGGGCGCGCAGTTCAACATCGGCCTGGCGCGCCTGGCCCAATTCCTTGTCCAGCGCCTCACGGTCCAGCGTGCTGGCCTGCAACTGCTGCACCACGCCTTGCCGCGCCTGGCGGCCGGCAGCGATCAGCGGCTGGTTTTGCGCACGGGCCTGGCGCAGCAGGTGACGCAACTCATGCCGGCGTTGCTCGGGCAATTGCGCCAGGGCCTGGCGCAGGCCATGGGGATGCGCCGCGGCGAGCTGCACCTGGCTGTGCTTGCGCCATTGGTAGGCGCCGCCGGCGAGCGCGCAGACCAGGAACACGTTGCACATCAGCGATACGCCGAGCAGGGCTTTGAAATGCCTGGTGGGCTGGTTCATTGCTCGCTCTCCTCGGTGTCACCGGCGTAGACGCTCTCCAGGTCGCTGTGATCGAACACGCTGGGCAAGGCTTCGTTTTCCATGCCGGGCGCCTGGCCGATCGGCATGTTCAGCGCTACCACCAGCATGCCGGTGGCCAACCCGGCCAGGCCGGCGCCGACGAAACTGACCCGCGACAACCAGGCGCCATAGCGGCTCCAGAACGACTGGCTGCGGGCCGCCAGCGCACCGGCGGCGATGCTGCGCACCAGGGCAGGCGAGGGCGCCGGCACCTGGTAGGCGTCCAGCCGCCGATCCAGCCAACCGGCCTGGGACAGACACGCCTGCAATTGCGGGTCGCCAGTCGCCAGCAGCGCCTGGGCGGCACTGCGCTCGGCGCTGGGCCAGCGCTGCAGGTTGGCGCCATAGGCGTCGGACAATTGCGCGAATCGTTCTGGCGTCATGATCTTTCCCTCCCTTGAACCGCCGGGCCGTGGGCTTCGGCCAGCAGAGTGCGCAAGTTGCGCCGGGCCCGCGACAGCAGGCTTTCCAGAGCATCGACGCTGATGTTCATCAACGCCGCCGCCTCGATGTTCGACAGCTCCTGGTAGTACTGCAACACGATTGCTTCGCGCTGGCGGTCCGGCAGGGCCGCCAGAGCGATCTCCATTTGCCGACTCATGTCGGCTGCCTGCAATTGTTCATCCGGGGCTGGTCGGTGGTCGACCAGCTCCATGCTTTCCTCGCTGTCCAACGGCGCCAGCGGTTTGCGCCCGCGCAGCCGGTCGTAGCAGAGGTTGAGCACCACCCGGTGCAGCCAGGTGTCGAAACGTGCGTGGCCGGCACGCCAATCGGCGGCGTGCTTCCAGACTTTCAAGAAACTTTCCTGGGCCACATCCCTGGCCTCGTCCGCGTCACCCAGCAGGCGACTGGCGAGGGCCAGCAGACGCGGCAGCTTGCGTGAAACCATTTCATTCACGGCCGCCGCTTCGTTGTGGCCGACACGGGCCAACAACTCGACGTCCGGATCAGTGTCTTTCAATATGGCATTTCCAGGGACGGTGGCGGGACTTCAGCCGGGCGCTGGCCGGGGAGGGGTGCCTCTATAGAGGTCACTCCCCGACCAAGGTTTCAGCGTACCCAGCGGCCATCCACCCAGAACCAGTTCGGCCCGCGGGCGACCCAGTGGCCGGGCTGCCAGTGACCGTGGCCGCGCATGGGTTCCCAGTGCCCGGGGACCCAGCCATAGCCACCGCCTTCCCAGCGCCAGTGGCCCGGATCCCAGGCGAAGCCAGGACGGCCACCGGGGACCATCTCGGCGCGCATCGGCGGCGGCGGTGGCTGGTTGAAACCCTGGGCCTGGGCAATGGACGGAAGACTCGCCAACGAAGCGAGCGCGAACGGCAGGATCAGCGCGTAGCGAAATTTGGCCAGACGGCGTGCGAATGACATGACGACTCCTCATGCGGCGGTCGGTAGTGACCGTAGCTGATAAGTTGAACGGAGCCGTGTGCAGGAATCCGTCGCGCTGTGCTGAAAAAAAAGCAAAAAAAAGCCCGCAATCTGCGGGCTGAAGAAACATTGAAGGAGCTGGGGCAAGAATAGGGGCGGTGCGGTGAACGATTCGTGAAAAGGATGTAGTGGTTCCATTTTCATCCGATGGCGGACGCTTGGGCATTGCCTCCTCCTTCAATCGCTGTCCCGATAATCAGCGAAGCGGCAAGAGGAGGGAAAACTGGCCATACGCTGCTACAGTAAGCATTCCTTTTCAGAGACTTCATTATGCGCATCCAGATTGCTGCCGTGGCCGCCACAATGTTGGCGGCATGCACCACCGTTCACCATGAAGCGGGTGACGCGCTGACCCAGACCACCAGCAAGAGCGCCGAGGCCTATGCCGAATGCCTGGCACCGAAGTGGCAGGCCTTCGTACCCACCGCGACGTCGACGGCCACCGCCAGCGGCTGGCGCGTGGAAGCCGCCGCGCAGTTCACCGGCGAGCGCGCGGTGGCCACCATCGACAGCCAGGGCAGCGGAGCCAAGGTCACCGTGTTCCTGCCGCCGGAATGGGCCGGCACCACGGCTTGGACCAAGATGGCGCAATCGTGCCTGTAGGGCGCCGCTAGTACAGCCTGTGGTCGGGCGCGCAGTGGCTTGGAGTCAGCCCTTCAGGCCATGCAGTTCAGCGTATTCGGCCCAGCTCATGTGCGCCATCTCGGCCACCTCGCGGTGCACCTCCAGGCGCTGGGCTTCGAATTCTTCGGCGCTGGCGCAGGTCAGCTGCAAGGTCAGCTCCCAGGCGAACAACCCCTGCTGTTGGGCGAACTCTTCGAAAGCTTCGTGCAGCCGCTCTGCGCGGTACTGCGCCATGCTCAACCCGGCGGCCTGGGCCTGCAAGGGGTTGAGGTGTTCGAGGGATTCAGCCAGTGGCGGGCGCTCGCGCAGGAAGCGGTCGAGCGCGGCTTGGTGGCGCGGTTCAGGCGTACTCATCGAGGGTTCTCATGGCAAGGATGAAGACCAGATGGGGGCGTGGGGGAGGTGCTTCAAGAAGGGATGCAAATGCATGGTGCGAGGTGCGGGAATCGAACCCGCACAGCCTAAGGCCGTCAGATTTTAAGTCTGATGCGTCTACCAGTTTCGCCAACCTCGCATGCAGCGCGCATGATACTGATTACTTTGAATAATGTCATTCGCTAATGCGCCGGGCGGGCGTGGGCTGGACGCGGCCGGGCCGTGGCAAAACGGCGATAGCATCGTAGTGCACGTTTTTGTTAAGGTGATGTCACACGACCCCCTGCCCTGATCGCGATCTGGCCAACCCGCCAACGCCGCGAGGAGATGTTCTGTGAAGTCGAGCGAGACCGCCGCTTTTCTGGCTGCCAGTGAAAACTGCGCCAGAGAGCCTATTCACATCCCCGGCAGCATTCAGCCCCATGGCCTGCTGCTGGTGCTGGATGTGAGTGCATCGCAGATCCTGCAGGCCAGCGAAAACGCCGAGGCCTGGCTTGGGGTCGGCGCGCAGGCGCTGCTGGGCCAGGCCCTGGGTGACCTCATCGAAGACGGCGGGCCGCTGGTCGAACGCCTGCTGGGCATGCCTGAAGACGACCAGAACCCCTACCATGTCGCCGATGTACGCTTCCTCAACGGCGCCGGTCGGCGGGCGGCAATGCTTGCGCACCGCAATGACGGTGTATTGATCGTCGAGTTCGAGGCGGTCAGCGAGCGTATGTCGCCCTATGCGCAGCTCTACCCGGTGGTGCGCACCTTCATCAACCAGCTGCAAGCGGCGCAGAGCGTCGACGAGCTGTGCCTGCTGGCTGTCGAGGAAATCAAGCGTTTGAGCGGCTTCGGCCGGGTCAAGTCATACCGTTTCGACGCCCAGGGGAATGGCCGGGTCAACGCCGAGCTGGCCGACCCGGGCTACCCGCGTTACCTGGGCCTGTGCTTTCCGGCCGACGACATCCCCCAGCAGGCGCGGTCGCTGTACTGCGCCAACCGCGTGCGCCTGATCGCCGATGCCTACTATGAGCCAGTGCCACTGCTGCCGGCCACCCATGACGTCACCGGTGCGCCCCTGGACCTCAGCTTCGCCGCCTTGCGCAGCGTCTCGCCGGTGCACCTGCAGTACATGCGCAACATGGGGACGCTGGCCTCCATGTCGGTCTCGATCGTGGTCGCTGGCCGCCTCTGGGGCCTGATCTCCTGCCATCACAACGAACCGCGCCAGCTGGATGTGCACGCCCGAACAGCCTGCGAGCTGGTCGGCAACGTGCTGTCGCTGCAGATCGAAACCCGCGAAACCCATGACAATCATCAGCATCTGCTAAGGCTGCGGCACAAGATCGTCCAGCTGCTGTCCTCCATGGCCGATCGCGACAGTGTCAATGAAGGCCTCAAGGCCCTGCCCGATGTGTTCATCGGATTCGCCCAGGCCAACGGCGCCGCCGTGGTCACCGGCCCGCACTGCGAGCTGATGGGTGACACGCCGCCACAATCATTGGTCGACGCCCTGGCGCAGTGGCTGGCCGACCGTAACGTGCACGATGTTTTCCAAAGCGACAACGTCGGACGCGACATCCCTGAGCTGCCCGAGCTGACCCAGCACATTGGCGGTGTGATGGCGGTGGCGATTTCCGAACTGCATTCGCACTACCTGTTCTGGTTCAAGCCCGAACAGGCGCGCACCGTGGACTGGGCCGGTCGCCCGGAGAAAACCCTGGCTGACAGCGGTTCGCTCAACCCACGCGCCAGCTTCGAGCGCTGGGCCGAGACCGTGCGCGGTTTTTCCAGCCCATGGCATGAGCTGGAAGCCGAGGGCGCGCGGGAACTGCGCGTGGCGGTGCTGGGCATCGTGCTGCGCAAGGCCGAGGAGCTGGCGCAACTGTCCAACGAACTGAAGAAGTCCAACAAGGAGCTCGAGGCGTTCTCCTACAGTGTCTCCCATGACCTGCGCGCGCCGTTGCGGCACATCGCCGGGTATGCCGAGCTGCTGGCGGACTTCGAGAGCGAGCGACTGTCCGAGCGCGGCCTGCGTTTTCTCGAGCACATTGGCGATTCGGCGAAATTCGCCGGTTCCCTGGTCGACAACCTGCTGAGTTTCTCCCAGATGGGCCGCTCGGCGCTGCGCTTCTCCGACGTCGACATGAGCGCCCTGGTCGAATCGATCCGCCGCGAGATGCTTCCGGACTATGAAGGTCGCGACATCACATGGGAGCTCAAACCGCTGCCGACGGTGATCGCCGATGCTGCTTTCGTGCACCTCGCGCTGCGCAACCTGATGTCCAACGCCATCAAGTACACCCGCAACCAGCCCCATGCCGTGATCGAAGTCGGCGCCGTGGAAGATCCCGATGCGGTGGTGGTGTATGTTCGCGACAACGGTGTGGGCTTCGACATGCAGTACGCGAGCAAGCTGTTCGGCGTGTTCCAGCGGCTGCACCGGATGGAAGAATTCGAGGGCACGGGCATTGGCCTGGCCAGCGTTCGCCGTATAATCGAGCGTCATGATGGCAAGGTCTGGGCCCATGGCGAGTTGGGCAAGGGCGCGACGTTCTACTTTGCCCTGCCACGTCGCAACCATTCAGGCACTGCCGGTAGCACCGCAGGTTTTTGAAACGAGGTAGAACATGCTCAAACCCATTCTGCTGGTCGAGGACAATCCCCACGACCTGGAGCTCACCCTGGTTGCATTGGAGCGCAGCCAGCTGGCCAACGAAGTGATCGTGCTGCGCGACGGCGCCGAGGCGCTGGACTACCTGTTCAAGCGTGGCGACTACCTTGGTCGCGCCGAGGGCAACCCGGCCGTCATGCTGCTGGACCTCAAGCTGCCGCGCGTCGACGGCCTGGAAGTGCTCAAGGCCGTGCGCGAGGACGACGCCTTGCGCAGCATTCCCATCGTCATGCTCACCTCCTCGCGGGAAGAACCCGATCTCAATCGCGCCTATGAACTTGGAGTGAACGCTTACGTGGTCAAGCCGGTCGAATTCAAGGAGTTCGTCTCGGCCATTTCCGACCTGGGGATATTCTGGGCGGTGCTCAACGAGCCACCACCCGGCTCCCTGCGGATCGTGCGCAAGCCGAGCGCTTGATTTCCGACCAGCTGCGGCTGTATTTCTCCTGCAAGTGAACATTTATGCCTTCCAAGCCTTTGAAACTCCTGCTCATCGAAGACAGCGCGCGCGATGCCGAACTGGCTTTGTTGACCTTGGAACGGCACGGCCTGCTGATCGAGCCCACCTTGGTGTTCAACCATCAGGGGGCTGAACAGGCGCTGACTGCCAAGCATTTCGACCTGATTCTGTGCGATTTCCTGCTACCCGGCTCTTCCGGGCCGCAGGTGCTGCACATCGCCCGCCGCGAGTGCCCGCATGTGCCGTTCATCTTCCTGTCGGGCATTTTCGGCGAAGAGCAGGCCGTGGAGATGATGCGCCTGGGCGCGGTGGACTACGTGCTCAAGCAGAACCTAGCACTGTTGCCCAAGGCCGTGCAGCGCGCCATGGACGAGGTCGAGGAGCGGCGTCAGCGCCGCCGCGCCGAAGAGTCGCTGATGGATGTCGAGGTGCGTGCGCGCCTGGCGATCGATGCGGCGCAGATGGGCATGTGGGATTTCGACCCGCAAACCGGCCGCTTGAACTGGGACGAGCGCTGCAAGAGCTTCTACGGCATGACCGGCGACGATGTCGTCGACCTGCCGGGTTTCTTCAAGCACTGCCACCAGGACGACCGTGCGGAAGTGGAGCGGCGCGTGCAACTGGCCATGTCCGCCGCCCACGACAACGATTATCACGCCGAATTTCGCGTGGTGCTGCCCGAGGGGCGGCAGCGCTGGCTGTCGAGCAGCGGCCGGGCGTTTTTCGAGGATGGCCGCTGCGTGCGCTTCACCGGCGTGTTGCAGGATGTCAGCGAGCAGAAGGCAGCCACCCAGGCCCTGCAACGCCTGAACGACCTGCTTGGCGAACGGGTCGAGTTGCGCACCCGCGAGCGCGATCGAACCTGGGAGTTGTCGCGCGAGCTGCTGGGCGTGATGCAGTTCGACATGACCCCCACCGCGCTCAACCCGGCCTGGGAGCACACCCTGGGCTGGTCGCGCGAGGCGCTGGGGCGCATGCAGCTGCGCAGCCTGGTGCACCCCGAGGACCTCGACGCCACCTTGCGCGAGACCGAGAGCATCGCCAGCGGCAATGTTTCCACGCGCTTCGTCAACCGCATGCGCCATGCCAACGGTGACTACCGTTGGTTGTCCTGGACCATTGTCCCCGACCAGGGGCTGATGTATGCCGCGGTGCGCGACATCACCGGCGAGCGCGCCGTGGTCGACGAACTGGCGGCCACCAACCAGCGCCTGCGCGAGCAGATCGCCGAGCGCCAGCGGATCGAGGCCACCCTGCAGCAAATGCAGCGCCTCGAGGCCGTGGGCCAGCTGACCGCAGGGGTTGCCCACGACTTCAACAACCTGTTGACGGTGATTCTCACCAGCGCCAGCTTCGTGGTGCGCGACATCGAGAAGAACCGTTTCGAAAAGACCCGCAGCCGCCTGCAGAACATCACCGAGGCCGGTGAGCGCGGGGCCAAGCTGACCGGCCAGCTGCTGTCGTTCTCCCGGCGCCAGCGTCTGGAGCCGGTCTCGGTCAACCTCAACGACACCGTGCTGGGCATGATCGAGCTGCTGCAGCGCACGCTGGGCGGCGGCATATGGATAGAGACCGACACTGCGGGCGATCTGTGGGACGCGCTGGTCGACCCGACGCAAACCGAGATGATCCTGCTCAACCTGGCCATCAACGCCCGGGATGCCATGCCTAATGGCGGTACCCTCTGCCTGGGCACCGCCAACGAGCGCATCACCCGCGCCCCGCTGCGCCCACAGGACCCGGAACCCGGCGATTACGTGGTGCTGTCGATCCGCGACTCGGGCAGCGGCATGAGCGCCGAGGTGCTGGCCAAGGCCTTCGAGCCATTCTTCACCACCAAGGGCGTGGGTAAAGGCTCGGGGCTGGGCCTGGCACAGGTGTTTGGCTTCGCCAAACAGTCCGGCGGTGGCGTCGCTATCAGCACCGAACCTGGCCAGGGCACCACAGTGAAGGTCTACCTGCCGCGTATCGGCGAGCAGCAGTTGCTGACGCCGGCCAAGGCTGAAGTGCTGGCGCGACCGCTGGGCGATGGCGAACAGAAAGCCATTCTGTTGGTCGACGACGATCCGCAGGTGCGTCAAGTCACCGCTGCCTTGCTGGATGCCTATGGTTATCAGGTGGTCGAGGCGGGGAGTGGCGATCAGGCACTGGGCAAGTTGAACGATGAAATCGACTTGCTCTTGACCGACTTTGCCATGCCTGGAATGAACGGTGCCGAGTTGGCCCGGCGAGTGCGCCAGGTGCGTCCGCAGTTACCGATTCTGTTTATTACCGGTTATGCCGACTTGAGTATTCTGGATGCCGAAGACCAGTTCATCGTGCAAAAGCCGTTTCGCGACGACGAACTGGCGGCAAAACTGCATAACGCCTTGAGCCACGGTGCCGCGCTTCATGCGACGGTGCACACCCAGTGATGATCCACCCGATACGGGGCCCGGATGAAATGAACTTCGGTAAATAAGACTTTACCTTGTTTGCGCAGTTTTGCAGTGAGTTGCGACAGGGTATCGGCTTCAATGGTCATGGTAAGTTCCTCGTTAGCTAAACAGCGGGTCACGTTAACGCCTTGTCATGTTAACGGCTGGCGTTTCAATAACTGTAGAAAACTGCCTTACATAGTTCTTGACCCTGGTGCATTTGCGCTAATTCAAATTTTTTGAGCGCGTCATTGACCGGTCGTCGGACGGCCATTGCTGGTTCAACGATGCTGCTTGCGCGAACTCAGCTCGATCCAGGTCGGCGCATGGTCGCTGGCGTGTTCTTCGTTGCGCACCCAGGCGTCGACGCCGGCATTGAGCAGGTACGGCTTGAGCGCCGGGTTGAGCAGCAGATGATCGATGCGCAGGCCGGAGTTCTTCTGCCAGTGCTGGCGGAAATAATCCCAGAAGGTGTAGATCCGCTCTTGCGGGTACAGCTCGCGCAGCGAATCGGTCCAACCCTGGGCCAGCAGCCGCGCGTAGCATTCACGGCTCTCGGGCTGCAGCAGAGCGTCCTTGAGCCAGGAGCGTGGGTTGTAGATGTCCTCATCGGTCGGCACCACGTTGAAGTCGCCGGCCAGCACCACTGGGTGCTCGCTCTCCTGCAGCGCCGCCGCGTGGCGGATCAGGCGCTCGAACCAGGCCAGCTTGTACTCGAACTTGGGCCCGGGCTGCGGATTGCCATTGGGGAGGTACAGGCAACCCACCACCACCCCGTGCACGGCTGCTTCGAGATAGCGGCTATGCTTGTCCCCAGGGTCACCGGGCAGGCCGCGGCGGCTTTCCAGGGGCTCGGCGTCGCGAGCCAGTATCGCCACCCCGTTCCATGACGCCTGGCCCTGCCACAGTGCGCCATAACCGGCAGCCTTGAGCTCTTGGGCGGGAAACGCCGAGTCGATGGCCTTGAGCTCTTGCAGGCAGGCGATGTCCGGCTTTTCCCGGTCGAGCCAGGCCAGCAGGTTGGGCAACCGGGCGCGGATGCCATTGACGTTGAAGGTGGCGATCTTGAGCTTTTTCATGGGCGCAGGTCACAGCAGTGGAGATACCAGCTGTGACCTGCGCGCAGGGCGTCCGTTACCGGGCGGATTCGCGTCGGGCGATTGCCGGGGGGCGGTGAACCTCGCCGGCCTGGACGGGTCGATGTAGAGAGATTCAAAAACTAGAATAATCGCTGAAGAGGGATATCGAGATGGCTGACCATGGCTTTGAAGATCACCGCTCCGTGACACCGTTGCGTGACGACGCACCGATCAGGCAGACGCTGGACAACGGCGCACGCATAGAGGTGTGGGCCGAACAGCAAGGAGAGAAGAAAATCGTCGTGCTGCTTCACGTGCATGGGCCCGATGGCGCCTTGTTCAAGGAAGAGCGCATTACCGTGGAGGATGGCAGTACAGTCAAGAAAGCTCGTGACCACGGTGCCGACCGGGCCAAGCGTATCGCGGGTGGAGCGTTCGGCGCTCCCAACGACAATCACCACCAGGCGACGCCGATCTAGCCAGGCGGCCGGTTCGAACGTGGCACCCCGCGGGCGCTGACCCAACGTCAGCCGCCCGCCCGAGCGTTTATTGGTCCTTGTGGTCCTTCTCTGGAGCAGGACTGCCGGCCTGGATGCGCTTGAAAATCTCTTCGCGGTGAACCTGCACGTCTTTCGGCGCATCGATGCCGATGCGAACCTGCATCCCCTTGACGCCGAGGATGGTGACCTTGATGTCGTCATTGATGACGATGCTTTCGCCTACCTTGCGGGTGAGTATCAGCATTAACGGCTCCTTGATTCCTTTGCTTGTTGATTCCAGTGAGTATTTGCCCCGCTGCGTCTTACAAGAGACGCGAGTTAGCGGATTTAATTCCCTGTATTGCCAGGCGACCACAGACGGCCTGTCAGCGACACGGTGGGTGCAGGTGCTGCCAGTATGGCTTGGATCGTGCTACGGCGCCTACGACTTGTGCCTGTCAAAAAATTCATCGGCCTGATAGCGGGCTTCTTTAGTCGTCCGCCCGCTACGGCCGCAGCAAACCCGCGGGCTAGAACGTCACGCCCTGGCTGCGCAGGTAGTCGTCGTAGGTACCGCTGAAGTCGATCACGCCGTCGGCGCTCAGCTCGATGATGCGGGTAGCCAGCGACGACACGAACTCGCGGTCGTGGCTGACGAAGATCAGCGTGCCTGGGTAGTTTTCCAGGGCCAGGTTCAGCGCCTCGATGGATTCCATGTCCAGGTGGTTGGTCGGCTCATCCATGATCAGCACGTTGGGCTTTTGCAGGATCAGCTTGCCGAACAGCATGCGGCCCTGTTCGCCACCGGAAATGACCTTGACCGACTTGAGGATCTCGTCGTTGGAGAACAGCATGCGCCCCAGGGTGCCGCGGATCACTTGCTCGCCCTGAGTCCACTGGCCCATCCAGTCGAACAGGGTGACGTCATCTTCGAAATCATGGGCGTGGTCCTGGGCGTAGTAGCCCAGCTCGGCGCTTTCGGTCCATTTCACGCTGCCGGCGTCTGGGGTCAGTTCGTTGACCAGGGTGCGCAGCAGGGTCGTCTTGCCGATGCCGTTGGGGCCAATGATGGCCACGCGTTCGCCGGCCTCGACCACGAAGCTGAAGTCCTTGAACAGAATGGTCCCGTCGAAGCCCTTGGCCATGCGCTCCACGGTGACCGCCTGGCGATGCAGCTTCTTGGTCTGCTCGAAGCGGATGAACGGGCTGACACGGCTCGAAGGCTTGACCTCGGCCAGCTGGATCTTGTCGATCTGCTTGGCCCGCGACGTCGCCTGCTTGGCCTTGGAGGCGTTGGCCGAGAAGCGGCTGACGAAGGATTGCAGTTCGGAAATCTGCGCCTTCTTCTTGGCGTTGTCCGACAGCAGCTGCTCGCGCGACTGCGTGGCCGCCGTCATGTACTCGTCGTAGTTGCCTGGGAACAGGCGCAGTTCGCCGTAGTCCAGGTCGGCCATGTGCGTGCACACGCTGTTGAGGAAGTGACGGTCGTGGGAAATGATGATCATTGTGCTGTTGCGCTGGGTCAGGATGTTTTCCAGCCAGCGGATGGTGTTGATGTCCAGGTGGTTGGTCGGCTCGTCGAGCAGCAACACTTCCGGGTTGGAGAACAACGCCTGGGCCAGCAGCACGCGCAGCTTCCAGCCGGGCGAGACTTCGCTCATCGGCCCGAAATGCTGTTCGATACCGATACCCAGGCCCAGCAGCAGCTCGCCGGCGCGGGATTCGGCGGTGTAGCCGTCCATTTCGGCAAATTCGGTTTCGAGTTCGGCCACAGCCATGCCGTCTTCTTCGCTCATCTCTGCCAGCGAGTAGATACGATCGCGCTCGGCCTTGACCCGCCACAGTTCCTCGTGACCCATGATCACGGTGTCGATCACGCTGAACTCTTCGTAGGCGAACTGATCCTGGCGCAGTTTACCCAGGCGCACGTTGGGTTCGAGCATGACCTGGCCGGAGGTCGGTTCGAGATCGCCACCCAGGATCTTCATGAAAGTCGACTTGCCGCAGCCGTTCGCGCCGATCAGGCCGTAGCGGTTGCCGTTGTTGAACTTGACCGAGACGTTCTCGAACAGCGGCTTGGCGCCAAACTGCATGGTGATATTAGCGGTGGAGATCAAAGGGCTTACCTATCAATAACGTAGAGACTGCTGGCGGTGGCGTAGAGGTCGTGCAGGACCCGTCGGCGATTTTTCCAGTTCGCACCCATCGGCGCTTGGGATGATCCATCGTGCATAAGACGTCAGCAACGTTTGGACGCAAGGGCCAGGCTGCTGGGCGAAGAAAGGCGGGATTCAAACCGGACATTGCGCGCATTGTCGCATAGGTGTGACGGCAGGTGTATGGCCTCTATCGTTGATGTGATCCACGGCGGCCCAGCAGGGCCGGGCCGCCGCGACGATCGGACGCGGTGGTTTTGTCTGAAAATCAGTGAGCGGCATCTTGCCCTTTGCGCTGCGGTCAGGTGCCAGCGCCGCCCCTCGCCACACTGGCGTACCCCGCACTGGCCGCCAGCGCGGCGGCGGCGAACAGCCCAAGGATCGCGCCATTGACCCCCAGGGTTGCCTGCAGGGCCAGCAGCAGGCCCACCGCTGCGGTGCCGCTCATCTGCCCGAAGGTGCGCGTCACGGCCCTCAAGCCGCCCACGGCGCCGCTGCGGTTGGCCGGCGCGGCGGCAATGATCAGGTAATTGTTGGGTGCCTGGAACATGCCGAACCCTGCGCCGCAGATCGCCAGTGGCACGGCGAGCAGGGCCGGGGTGGCCGGCAGCCAGCCGCTAGCGATGCTCAAAAGGCCTGCCGCCAAGGCGAACAGGCCGGCGCCGCAGACGTGGCTGATCGGCAGGCGTTGGGTCAGGCGTGCCGCCACCGGCGCGGCAAGGGCCAGGGAGAACGGCCAGGCGGTCATCACCAGCGCCGACTCGGCCAGGGAGAAGCCCAGGCCGTGTTGCAGGTAGAAGGGCAGGGCGACGAAGGCGGCGCCCTGGGCTGCGAACGAGGCGTAGGAGGTGAGGATGGTCAATCCATAGTGGCGCTGGCCGAGCAGGTCCAGCGGCAGCATGGGCACGGCGCTGCGCCGCTCGCGGCGAACGAAGGCATAGCCGAGCAGGACGGCCAGCGCCAGCACCCCGGCACCTTGCAGCGGCGCCACGTCGATTCGCCCGGAGCCCAGCACCAGGGCGATGAAAAACGCCGCACTGAGCACAAAACTGCGCAGATCGATCACCCGCAAGGCCGCCAGCCACTCGCGGCCCTGGCCACGGCCCAGGCTCAGTTGCACCGGGTTGGCTGGCAGCGCCCAATTGCCCACCAGCAGCGCCAGCGCGCCCAAGGGCACGTTGACCCAGAACAGCCAGTGCCAGCTGCCCTGCTCGAGAATCAGCGCGGCGATGCTTGGGCCGGCTGCCAGCGACACGGCCACCACCGTGGCATTGGCGCCAATGGCGCGGGCCATGCGTGCGCGCGGGTAGACCACGCGGATCAGTGAAGTGGTGCTGCACATCATGGCCGCCGCCCCCAGGCCCTGTACGCCGCGCCAGGCCTGCAGCGAGAAGAAGCTGGTGGCGAAGCCGCAGCCCAGCGAGGCGACGGTGAACATGCCGAACCCCCACAGGTAGGTGCGCTTGTAGCCGATGCGGTCGGAAAGGCTGGAGAGCGGCAGCAGAAACACCAGCATCACCAGCATGTACAGGGTTACCACCCACACCGCCGTCGCCGAATCGACCTGCAGGTCACGGGTCAAGGTCGGCAGGGCATTCTGCAGGATGACCATGTCGAGGTTGGCGCAGATCATGCCGATGTAGATGGAAATGGCCGCGAACAGCAGGCGTGTACCGCTCAGGCCGTCGACCGGGGTGGTTGGGGTTTTCAGGGCTTCATTCATTTAACGGTCGGCTCGACCGCCAGCACGGTGCCATCCGAGGAGTGCAACTGCACGTACTTGTCGCCGATCTGCACCCATTTGGCTCCTGCTGCCGGCGCCTTGAGCCCGGCTTCGTCCATCTGCTTCTGGGTCAGGCCCGTGCCGTTATAGCGGGCCGGGGCCTGGGTGCCGACGCGTGGGTTGTACACGCCATCGATGGTGGCGGAGGCGGCCTGGGCCTGGCCAGTGAGCAGCAGAGCGCCGAGCAAGGTGGCGCCGAAGAGGGTACGAGCAGACATGATGCGCTCCGAAAACAGGGTGGGAGGCGAGGTGAAGCAGCCGTCGGGCTGCTCTGGATCATACTCTCAATGATAAATGGCACGCTGGCGCCATGGCGAGCTCCAATCCTTTACCTGCCATTGACTGGAGCCAGTGCCATGACCTCATATTCGCCCGTTGCTGCGGCCGCCGACCTGCCGGACCCGCTCGATCGCTCGCAGACCCCGCTGGACCCCGCCCGCCCTGGAGACGAGGACGAGGCGCCGCTGCCGCTGGACCAGGACCCCGAGCTGGACCCTGACACCGTGCGCCGTGAAACCGGCGACGATGACATCAGCCCCGACGACCCCGCCTAGGCGTCGTCCGGGCGCTTGCCCGGCTGCTGCGCGCAATCGAGCTTGATCCAGTCCGGGCAGCGTTCGGAGCGGTAGGGGCTGCCGACGCGCTTGGCGATCAGGCCTTCGATGTGCAGCATGCCGGCGCACTCCAGGATGTCCTCGGCCTGCCGCGAGGCAAAGGCTGCGGAAAACTTCAGGCAGGCCGGCGACCCATGCCCGAGCAGTTGCGCCAGCTGGGCGCGGCGTTCCTCCAGCGGCCGCTCGCGCAGGTCGCTGCAGCGGTAGAACGGCAGGTCGAACAGATAATATTGCAGTGCGCCGGTGTCGCCGCTTTCCAGCGCCGCCTGCAGCGCCAGAAAGTCCGGCACGCCCTCGTCACCAATGGCAACCAATTCACCGTCCAGCCAAGTATTTTCCAGTTCCAGGCTGGCCACGGCGTCGACCTGCACGGGCAAGCGCTCGGTCCAGTCTTCGCCGTTGCGGTAGAACATGCGCACTTCACCCTCTACCACCCGGGTGAGCAGGCGATGGCCGTGGTATTTGATTTCATACACCCAGTCGCCCGACGGCGCCTGCTGTTGCGGCGTCGCCAGGGGCGGGGCCAGTTGCTCGGGTAGGGCATTCAACAGTTTTGCTTCGATGTCCGGCATGATCAATGTCCCCGGTCACGCACTCAGGAAGCCTTGCGAGGTTTGCGCGCCGGCTTGGCCTCGGGTTTGTCCTGGGCCTTGGCGGCAGGCGTTTTGCGGCGAGGGGCCTTGGCCGGCTTGTCGGCAGCGGGCTCGGCCTTGGCGGCTGGCCGGGCCGGTGCCTTGCCGCCCAGACTGCGCTTGAGCAGCTCGGTAAGGTCGATGACATCGGCGGTCTTGCGCTGATCCTTGCCCACCTCGGTTTCGACGTCTTCGATCTTGCCCTCATTGGCCTTCTTGTCCACCAGCTGCATGATCTTCTCCTCGAACTGATCGACGTATTCTTCAGGCGACCATTGCCCGCTCATGTCTTCCACCAGGCGCTTGGCCATTTCCAACTCGCGCTTGTCCAGCTTGGGCTTGGCCACTTCGCTGCCGAGCTCGAGAATGTCCAGCCCGCGCACTTCGGCCGGCCAGCGCAGCTTGACCAGCACCAGCGCCGACTCCAGCGGCATCAGGGCTGCCAGGTACTGGCGGGTATGCAGGACGACGCGCGCCAGGGCGACCTTGCCGGTGTTTTCCAGGGTCTCGCGTAACAGAGCATAGACCTTCTCGCCGCGCCTGTCGGGCGCCAGGTAGTAGGGAGTATCGATGTTCGGCAGGGGGATCTGGTCGCTGTCGACGAAGGAGAAAATCTCGATGGTCTGGGTCGATAGCGGATGCGCCTCGCGGATCTCCTCTTCGCTGAGCACCACGTAGCGGCCTTTCTCGAACTCCACGCCCTTGACGATATTGTCCTTGTCGATTTCCTTGCCGGTGGCCTTGTTGATGCGCTTGTACCCCACCGGGTCCATGCTGCGTTTGTCCAGCCAGTCGAAGTCGACACCCTTGGAAGAAGTGGCCGAGACCAGGGCCACGGGGATGTGCACCAGACCGAAGCTTATTGCGCCTTTCCAGATCGAGCGAGCCATTGCCATTCCTTGCCTGAACCCTGTGTTGCGGAAGACCTTGGCAGGCGCGGCAAAGTTTCCAGCGGCTCATCGGATGGCGTCGCCGGGCCAGAGCGTGCACCGGCATAATGCAAAGTGCATGGCCGCCGCCCGACGATCAGGCGTTCTGCACGAAGGCGTGCGGCCAGCATTGGCGTAAGTCCTTGATTGCGCAGGGTGCGACCGTTTGTCGCCGTAGGCATGAAAGCTGCTCCATCTTGGCGAGACGGGTTCGATCGATCCGGCGCCACACGAAAAGAAGTCAAGGAGAAGTTTTTATGCTGTCCACCCTGGAACTGCGCAACATTATCGAGAGCAGCTTTCTGCCAGTGCGCTGCCAATGCACCCAGGCCGAGGACCGGTCGCTGACGGTGCGTGTCTTCGATCGATCGTCAAAGCGTGTCGACCTGACCGTTACCGGTATCAAGGGCGACCAACTGACCAGCAGCCGGGCCATTTCCAACCTGATCGCCGGCCTGCGCGCCGACCTCAAGAACAGCCATCAGGTACAGGCGCGTCGAGCCAACGACAGCCTCTGAGGCGGCTCGCCCAAACCCACTGGCCGGTTGCCCGGCCCGTGGGTTTTTTCATGCCTGCGACAAATGCCCGCCGCGCTGTCGTTTACCTTTGCAAGTTGCTGCGCGATCCGGAATGATAGGCACCTTACCAAGTCCTGCCCGTACCGTTTCAACGCCGTCGGCCTGCAAGCGTCTGGCAATATCAGTATTGGAGAGTTTCATGAGTCAGCACAGCATCAACTGGGAGACGTTGGGTTTCGATTACATCAAGACCGACAAGCGCTACCTGGCCCATTGGCGCGACGGCGCCTGGCAGGAAGGCACCTTGACGTCCGACAACCAGTTGCACATCAGCGAAGGCTCGACCGCTCTGCACTACGGCCAGCAATGTTTCGAAGGCCTCAAGGCCTATCGCTGCAAGGACGGCTCGATCAACCTGTTCCGCCCCGACCAGAACGCCCAGCGCATGGCCCGCAGCTGCGGCCGCCTGCTGATGCCGCCGGTGCCGACCGAGATGTTCATCGAGGCCTGCAAGCAGGTGGTCCGCGCCAACGAACATTTCATCCCGCCTTACGGCACCGGCGGCGCGCTGTACCTGCGCCCCTTCGTCATTGGCGTGGGTGACAACATCGGCGTGCGTACTGCTCCCGAGTTCATCTTCTCGGTGTTCTGCATCCCGGTCGGTGCCTACTTCAAGGGTGGCATGAAGCCCAACAATTTCGTCATCTCCGATTATGACCGCGCCGCGCCCAACGGCACCGGTGCGGCCAAGGTCGGCGGCAACTACGCCGCCAGCCTGATGCCGGGTGCCGAAGCCAAGAAGCGCAGCTTTGCCGACTGCATCTACCTGGACCCGCAGACCCACAGCAAGATCGAAGAGGTCGGCTCGGCCAATTTCTTCGCCATCACCGCTGACGGCGAGTTCGTCACGCCCAGGTCGCCATCGGTGCTGCCAGGCATCACCCGCCTGTCGCTGATCGAACTGGCGCAAAGCCGCCTGGGCCTCAAGGTGGTCGAAGGCGACGTACACATCGACCAGCTGGACCGCTTCCTCGAGGCCGGCGCCTGCGGTACCGCAGCGGTGATCACGCCGATCGGCGGCATCGAATACCAGGGCAAGCTGCACGTCTTCCACAGCGAGACCGAAGTCGGTCCGGTGACCCGCAAGCTCTACAACGAGCTGACCGGCGTGCAGTCGGGCGACGTCGAAGCGCCGGCAGGCTGGATCGTCAAGGTCTGAGTCAACGCCCAGGGCTGTCATGCGTGGGACCGTTCGGGCGGGTGATGGCATAATGCCGGCGCCCGGCCTGACCGGTCCCATCGTCATATCTTCGCTTTCCCTTTTCTTCATGAGTTCCGCGCATGCCTGATCGCGCCCCACACGACCCCGAGCTGGATCGCGCACTCTCGCAGTTGCTCGACGCTCAGGTCGCCCGTGGTCGCTACGCCAACGCTACTGAAGCCTTGCAGGCCAGCCTGCAGCTGCTCGGTGCGCGCGCGCCGGTGGTGGACGAGGGCTTGCGCGTGCTGGCGGCGTCGCTCGAACAGCAGGTCGAAGAGCGCACCCGCGAGCGCGACCGGGTCTGGGAGCTCAGCCACGACCTGCTGGGCGTGGCCGACGACCAAGGCATCTGGCTGAGCGTCAATCCTTCCTGGCAACGAGTGCTGGGCTGGCCGGTGGAGCAGATCCAGGGGCGTTCGTCGTACTGGCTGGTGCACCCGGTCGATCGCGATGCCACCACCGAGCGGCTCGAACGGCTGGCCAGCGGGGCGACGATACAGGGCATGGAGACGCGCATGCTCACCGCGCAGGGCAGCTACCGCCTGCTCAGCTGGACCATTGTGCCCGCCGACGCGCGTCGCTACTGCGTGGCCCGCGACATCACCGAGGAGCGGGCGCGGGAGATGGCCCTGCACGACTCCATGGACTTTGCCCGCCTGGCGCTCTCGGCGGTGCGTGGGGTCGGGGTGTGGACGTATGAAGTGCATGAAGACTGCTTCTACTGCGATGCGGCCATCGCCGACGTCTACGGCATCGATCCGGGGCAGGCGGCGGTGGGTATCAAGCGCCTGGACTTCCTCGCCAACGTGCACCCCGATGACCTCGCGGCCCTGCGCAGCACCATGGCGGGCGGCCTGGTCAACAGCGGTGACCTGGAACTCGAATATCGCATTCGCCACCCCGACGGCTCGGTGCGCTGGGTGCTGTCGCGAGGGCACACCTACTTCGATGCCGACGGGCGCCCGGTGCGGCGTACCGGGGTTGGCGTCGACATGACCCGCCAGCGTCTGCTGGAACAGCAGCTGCGCCAGAGCCAGAAGATGGAAGCAGTGGGACAACTGACCGGCGGCCTGGCGCATGACTTCAACAACCTGCTGGCGGGCATCAGCGGCAGCCTGGAAATGCTCAAGCTGCGCGTCTCCCAGGGCCGGGTCGGCGAGCTGGAGCGGTACCTGGATGCGGCCTACGGTGCGGCGCGGCGGGCGGCGGCGCTGACTCACCGCCTGCTGGCGTTTTCCCGGCGCCAGCCGCTGGACCCCAGCCCGACCGAAGTCAATCGCCTGATCGTCGGGATGGAGGAGCTGGTGCGCCGGACCATCGGGCCGTCGATCGACTTGCGCGTCGAGGTCGATCCACAGCTGTGGATCACCCAGGTCGACCCCAACCAGCTGGAAAACGCGCTGCTCAACCTGTGCATCAATGCCCGCGACGCCATGGCCAACGGCGGCAGCATGGTCATCGCCACCGCCAACCGCGAGCTGGACAAGGCCGCTGCGGCGGCGCTGGAATTGCCCGCCGGGCAATACCTGGTACTGAGTGTGACCGACGACGGCATGGGCATGAGCGCCGACGTGATCGCCCACGCGTTCGATCCTTTCTTCACCACCAAGCCCCTGGGCGCCGGTACCGGCCTGGGCCTGTCGATGATCTACGGCTTCGTGCGCCAGTCCGGCGGGCAGGTGGATATCCAGTCGCAGGTCGGCATCGGCAGCACCTTGAGCCTGTATCTGCCACGGCACCATGGCGTCGGCCTGATCGCCGCCGAGCACGGCGAGCCGCCGACCCTGGCGCGCGCACAGGCCGGGGAGACGGTGCTGCTGATCGACGACGAGCCGACCGTGCGCATGCTGGTGCGCGAAGTGCTCGAGGACCTCGGCTATCGGGCGCTGGAGGCTGTGGATGGCGCCGGTGGCCTGGAGATCCTGCAGTCGAGCGTGCACATCGACCTGCTGATCACCGACGTCGGCCTGCCGGGTGGCATCAATGGCCGTCAAGTCGCCGATGCCGGCCGGTCACTGCGCCCGCAGTTGAAGATCCTGTTCATTACCGGCTATGCCGAGAACGCCGTGGTCGGGGACGGCAACCTGGAGCCGGGCATGCACCTGCTGACCAAGCCGTTCGCCATGGACGAGCTGGCCAGCCGCATCGAGCAGCTGATCGCCGAGGGCTGATTGCGGCGCGCACGGGAACGTTCCCGCGCGGCTCGCTTCGAATGCAGTGCCGCCCTCAGGCGGCGCTCATACTGGAGACGCTCATGACCCCCGAAACCGAAGGCAAGGAAGAGAAGGGCCCCAATGGCCTGCCGTTCGTCAATGACCCAGGCCGACTCAACGATCCGGGCAACGAAGACCCTGGCTCGCTGATGGACGACGCCACCGTTCCGCTGGACGAAGCCGAGCCCGACGACCCGGACATCGCCGGGGAGGATGGCTCGCAGCAGCCGGAGTGACTGTCGGTAGCGCCTAGCCGATCCAGCTGGGCTGGCGGCTGCATTTGCCTGGATTGGCAGGCAACCTGCCTGCCGTTAAACTGCGCACCTCATCCCACAAGGCGCGCTCCGTGCTGCTTGCATCCTTCTTCGGCCTGGCCATCGGCCTCATCCTCGGCCTCACCGGCGCCGGCGGCGGCATACTGGCGGTCCCGGCACTGGTGCTGGGCCTGGGTTGGCCCATGACCCAGGCGGCGCCGGTGGCGCTGATGGCAGTGGGTGCGTCGGCGGCCCTGGGCGCCGTCGATGGCTTGCGCCAGGGCCTGGTGCGCTACCGTGCGGCACTGTTGATGGCGCTGCTCGGCGGCGCATTCACCCCACTCGGCCTGTATTTCGCTCATCGCCTGCCTGAAGACCTGCTCATGGGCCTGTTCAGTCTGGTGTTGGTACTGGTCGCCATGCGCATGCACCGCCAGGCGCGCGGTGCTCAGGGAGTGGCCGCCGAACACGGCTGGCAACAAAAGAACTGCATGCTCGACGCCAGTACCGGTCGCCTGCGCTGGACCCTGCGCTGCGGCCTGACCCTGGCCGCCGTGGGCTCGTGCTGCGGCCTGCTCACCGGGTTGCTGGGCGTGGGCGGCGGCTTCCTGCTGGTGCCAGCTTTCCGCCAACTCACCGACATCCGCCTGCACGGTATCGTCGCCACCTCGCTGATGGTGATTGCCCTGGTTTCGCTGATGGCCATCGTCGGTGCCGTGCGCGCCGGGGTGGTGATACCGCCGGCCGGCGGCGTGTTCATCGTGGCCAGCGTTCTGGGCATGCTGGCCGGCCGCATTGCCGCACCCCATGTGCCGCCGCGTGCCCTGCAGAACGGCTTTGCCGGCCTGTGCCTGCTGGTGGCGGCCTACCTGCTGTGCAAGACCTTCGCCTGAGCCGGCTGCCCAGCGGCCTCGCCCGGGGCGCGCGCACTGCAGGTCGGTAACGCACGTTTCTGGGGCCTTCTCACCCACCCCGGTCTCTGTCATGCCGGCACTGCGCCTGGTGTGTGGCGCTATCTTCTTGATTTCTCGATGCATCCGCTGGAGCACTACAGCTCTGGCATGCTTTCTGCTGCCTATTCCGTTGTTACATACACTGGTCCGCTATAGCGGAATAATCTGACCCGGAGTGCTTGCCATGCATCGCGAACCTTCCCTGCGCCATACCTGGTTCAAAACCTGTGCCTGTCTATCGCTGGCGCTGGTCGCCACCGCAGCGGGCTTCAACGCCCAGGCCGAAGGCAAGCTGGACGCCGTGCTGGCACGCGGCAAATTGATCGTCGGCACCGGCAGCACCAATGCGCCGTGGCATTTTCAGGGCGCCGACGGAAAGCTGCAGGGGTTCGATATCGACATCGGCAAGATCGTCGCCAAGGGGCTGTTCAACGACCCAAGCAAGGTCGAGTTCGTGGTTCAGTCGTCCGACGCGCGCATCCCCAATCTGCTGACCGACAAGGTCGACATGACCTGCCAGTTCATCACCGTCACTGCGAGCCGCGCCCAGCAGGTCGCATTCACTCTGCCGTACTACCGCGAAGGGGTTGGCCTGTTGCTGCCGGAAAACAGCAAGTACAAGGAAATCGACGACCTCAAGGCTGCCGGCGATGGCCTGACCGTGGCCGTGCTGCAGAACGTCTATGCCGAGGAACTGGTGCACCAGGCGCTGCCCAAGGCCAAGGTTGACCAGTACGACAGCGTCGACCTGATGTACCAGGCAGTGAACTCCGGCCGCGCCGACGCGGCGGCCACCGACCAGTCCTCGGTTAAATACCTGATGGTGCAGAACCCCGGCCGCTATCGCAGCCCGGCCTACGCCTGGAGCCCGCAGACCTACGCCTGCGCGGTCAAGCGCGGCGACCAGGACTGGCTGAACTTCGTCAACACCACCTTGCACGAAGCCATGACCGGCGTGGAGTTCCCTACCTACGCGGCTTCGTTCAAGCAGTGGTTCGGCGTCGACCTGCCCACCCCGGCCATTGGTTTCCCTGTCGAATTCAAGTAACACAACCTGACCTGGGCGGCTGCGCAAGGGCCGCCCTGCGGTGCCGACCATGAACTATCAGTTGAATTTTGCCGCGGTATGGCGCGATTTCCCGACCTTGCTCAAGGGTCTCGGCCTGGGTTTGGAACTGGCGCTGGTGTCGATCGCCATTGGCTGCGTGATCGGCCTGTTGATGGCCTTCGCGCTGCTGTCCAAAAACCGGCTGCTGCGTCTGTTGGCGTCGGTGTACGTGACGCTGATCCGCAACACGCCGATCCTGGTGCTCATCCTGTTGATCTACTTCGCCTTGCCGAGCCTGGGTATCCGCCCTGACAAGGTCCCGTCATTTATCGTCACCCTGGCGCTGTACGCCGGAGCCTACCTGACCGAAGTCTTTCGCGGCGGGCTGCTGAGCATTCCCAAGGGTCTGCGCGAGGCGGGCCTGGCCATCGGCCTGGGCGAGTGGCAGGTCAAGGCCTATGTGACGGTACCGGTGATGCTGCGCAACGTGTTGCCGGCACTGTCCAACAACTTCATCTCGCTGTTCAAGGACACCTCGCTGGCAGCGGCCATCGCCGTGCCGGAGCTGACCTACTACGCGCGCAAGATCAATGTCGAGAGCTACCGGGTGATCGAGACTTGGCTGGTGACCACGGCGCTGTACGTCGCAACCTGTTACCTCATCGCCGTGCTGCTGCGCATGCTCGAGCAACGTCTGGCTCTTCGTCGATAGCGGTTCTTCAAGGAATTTGCCATGTATCAACCCCCCAGTTGGCTGCATGAGTTGTGGATCGCCCGCGAGGCGCTGTGGTCTGGCTTCCTCACCAGCGTGCAGTGCTCGGCGCTGGCGATTCTGTTCGGCACCGCGCTTGGCATCGTCGCCGGCCTGGCGCTGACCTACGGGCGTTTCTGGCTGCGCGCGCCGTTTCGCCTGTACGTCGACCTGATTCGCGGCACCCCGGTGTTCGTGCTGGTGCTGGCCTGCTTCTACATGGCCCCGGTGCTGGGCTGGCCGATCAGCGCGTTCCAGGCCGGCGCCCTGGGCCTGACCCTGTTCTGCGGCTCGCACGTCGCCGAGATCGTCCGGGGCGCCTTGCAGGCATTGCCACGCGGGCAGATGGAAGCGAGCCAGGCGATCGGCCTGACCTTCCGCCAAGCCCTGGCCTACGTGCTGCTGCCCCAGGCCCTGCGGCAGATCCTGCCGACCTGGGTCAACTCCTCGACCGAAATCGTCAAGGCCTCGACCCTGCTTTCGGTGATCGGGGTGGCCGAACTGCTGCTCAGCACCCAACAGGTGATTGCCCGCAACTTCATGACGCTGCAGTTCTATCTGTTCGCCGGTCTGCTGTTCTTCGTCATCAACTACGCCATCGAACTTCTCGGCCGGCACATTGAAAAACGGGTGGCCCTGCCATGACGCACACTTCATTCACGACTCAAGGCTCATCGCAGGCCTTGCTCGACATCCGCGGCCTGCACAAGCAATACGGCAAGCTGGAAGTGCTCAAGGGCGTGGACCTGACCCTGCAGCGCGGCAACGTGGTGACCTTGATCGGCTCCAGCGGCTCGGGCAAGACCACCTTGCTGCGCTGCGTGAATATGCTGGAAGAGTTCCAGGGCGGGCAGATCCTGCTCGACGGCCAGGCCATCGGCTACCACGAGGTGGCCGGCAAGCGCGTGCGCCACGCCGAGAAGACCATCGCCCGGCAGCGCGCCATGACCGGCATGGCCTTCCAGCAGTTCAACCTGTTCCCGCACCTCACTGCCTTGCAGAACGTCACCCTCGGCTTGCTCAAGGTGAAAAGGCTCGGCAGGGACGAAGCGGTGGCGCTGGCCGAGAAATGGCTGCAAAGGGTTGGCCTGCTGGAGCGGCGCAATCATTTTCCCGGGCAACTTTCCGGAGGCCAGCAGCAGCGGGTGGCGATCGCCAGGGCCATCGCGATGAACCCCAGCCTGATGCTGTTCGACGAGGTGACCTCGGCGCTCGACCCGGAGCTGGTTGGCGAGGTGCTCAGCGTCATCAAGGGCCTGGCCGAGGACGGCATGACCATGCTGCTGGTGACCCATGAGATGCGCTTCGCCTTCGAGGTGTCCGACCAGATTGTCTTCATGAACCAGGGACGTATCGAGGAGCAGGGGCCACCGAAGGCACTGTTCGAGCGGCCGCAGTCGCTACGCCTGGCTGAATTTCTGAAAAACACTCGCTTTTGAATTTTTTGCGCAACAACAGGGAGCATGACCCATGAGCATTACTCGTTACGGCACCGGCAGCACTGCAGGCGGTGGCCAGGCCCGACCTTTTGCCCGCGCGGTGGAGGCCGACGGCTGGTTGCATGTGTCCGGCCAGGTACCGGCGGTGGACGGTGAAATCATCGCCGGCGGCATCGTCGAACAGACCCATCAAGCCATGAGAAACCTCATCGCCATCCTTCACGAAGCCGGCTATGACCTGCAGGATGTGGTGCGTACCGGCGTCTGGCTGGACGACCCGCGCGACTTCTGGAGTTTCAACAAGGTCTTCGCCGAATACTTCAGCCCCGAGCACGCACCGGCCCGCGCCTGCGTGCAGGCCAGCATGATGGTCGACTGCAAGGTCGAGATCGACTGCATCGCCTACCGCAGGAAGGCCTGATAGATTGCTCGGCGTTGGCGTTTGCACGCACTTTCCACCGCCGCCTGGGACAGACACCTGACATGACCGAAGACAGCATCAAGCGCCGCGCCCGCGGGCTGGACCGGGCGTTCGACATCCTCGACCACCTCAAGGAGGTCGGCCAGCCACTGCGCCCCAACGAGATCGCCAGCGGCATCGGCAGCCCCAAGTCGACCGTCTACGAACTGGTCGCCTCGCTGCTGGAGCGGCGCATCCTGGAAAGCGTCGGCAGGGACGGCCACGTCTACCTCGGCCGCCAGCTGTATTTTCTCGGCCAGGCGCACCTGCGCCATTTCGACCTGACCCGCGAGGCCGACCATGCCCTGCAGGACATCGTCAGCCAGACCCACGAGACCGCGCAGATGTGTCTGCTCAACGGGCGCAAATACACGGTGGCGCTGATGCGCGAGGGCGAGCGGCACTTTCGCATTTCCTCGGACATCGGCGAGAACGCGCCGATCCCCTGGACCGCGTCCGGACGGCTGTTGCTGGCGCATCTGAGCGACCAGGCGATCATCGACCTGATCGACCCCGATGACTTCATCCTGCCCAACGGCCAGCGCCTGGCGCTCGACGTGTTCCTCGGCGAGATTCGCCAGGCGGCCATCGACGGCTTCTTTTCCTTCGACAGCGTCGCCGACACCTTCACCCACTGCTTCGCCGCACCGGTCAAGGACCCCTCGGGCGTGGCCATCGCCACGCTGTGCATCGTCGCCCCGCGCGCCGATGCGCGGACCCACTACAACGACTATCGCCGGGTGCTGATCGACAGCGCCAACGGGCTGGCCCGGCGCATCAACGACTAGGAGCGAGCATGTCCCACGACCATCCCCTGATCGACAAAGGCAGCGCCGCCATGGGTGCCGCGCTGGTCAGCGACGTCAGCCTGCCAGCCCTGGTGCTGCACCGCGCGGCGCTGGAACACAACATCCGCTGGATGCAGGACTTCGTCAGCGCCAGCGGCGCGCAACTGGCGCCCCACGGCAAGACCAGCATGACCCCGGCCCTGTTCGACCGCCAGCTGGCAGCGGGCGCCTGGGGCATTACCCTGGCAAGCGCCACCCAGACCCGCGCTGCCTATGCCCACGGCGTGCGCCGGGTGCTGATGGCCAACCAGCTGGTGGGTCAGCCGAACATGGCGCTGATCGCCGAGCTGCTGGGCGACCCGGCGTTCGAGTTCCATTGCATGGTCGACCACCCGGACAACGTCGCGGATCTTGGTGCCTACTTCGCCGCGCGCGGTCTGCGCCTGAACGTGATGATCGAATACGGCGTGGTTGGCGGCCGCTGCGGTTGCCGCAGCGAATCCCAGGTGCTGGCGCTGGCCGCCGCCATCGCGGCGCAACCGGCGCTGGCCCTCAGTGGCATCGAAGGCTACGAAGGGGTGATCCACGGCGAGCACGCCGAGGCCGGCATCCGCGCCTTCGCAGACTCGCTGGTACGCCTGGCTGTGCAGTTGCAGGACGCCGGCGCGTTCGCACAGGCCCAGCCGATCATCACCGCCTCGGGCTCGGCCTGGTACGACCTGATCGCCGAATCCTTCGCCGCCCATAACGCCCAGGGGCGGTTTCTCGGGGTGCTCCGGCCCGGCAGCTACATTGCCCACGACCACGGCATCTACCAGCAGGCGCAATGCGGCGTGCTCGCACGCCGCCACGACCTGCACGAAGGCCTGCGCCCGGCATTGGAAGTCTGGGCCCACGTGCAGTCGCTGCCCGAGCCGGGCCTGGCCGTGGTCGCCCTGGGCAAGCGCGACGTCGCCTATGACGCCGGCCTGCCGCTGGCGCTGCGCCGCTATCGGCCCGGCGTGCTGCCTGCCGAGGGCGACGACGTCAGCGCCTGCACGGTGACTGCGGTAATGGACCAGCATGCCTTCATGACCGTCGGCGCCGGCGTGCAGCTGCGGGTCGGCGACATCATCGCCTTCGGCACTTCGCACCCGTGCCTGGTGTTCGACAAGTGGCGGGTGGGATTGCTGGTGGATGACGAACTGCGGGTGGTGGAAGTAATGGAGACGTGTTTCTAGGTTTTCTGGCGGCCGGTGCGCTCGATGGGGGAAGGGCGAAGCCCCGAGAGGCCGCCAGGCCAGCTTGCCCTAATAGCACACCCGTTCAATCCCCGGCCGCTCTGCGCCGCCTATCCTGCCTGCCTCTTTGATCGTTCCAGGCATTGCGGAGGCAGGTATGCGCAACAGGTTCACCCGGTTATCGGTCGCACTCACTCTGGCCCTGGAAGTGGCGCTGGGCGGCGCGGTCCAGGCCAGCCCAGTGGTCGCCGTGGCCCCCCAGTACGACACCAGCCATGTGTACGTGGCGCCGGCCGATGTCGACCGGTTCGTGCAGAGCTTCCTCGCGACATTTGGCGGGCAGAGCACCCCACAGGTGGTGGTCAACGTGCTGCCGGTGCCCAGCAGCACCAGCTCGCAACTGCTGCAGACGCCCTATGGCACGGTGTCGCTGTTCGGTTTCCGCACGCCGGTGCCGCGCCCGTTCGGCGCCGAGCGCAACGGCTATCTGGTCACGGACCTGGATGCTGCGATAAAGGCCGCGCGGGCCAACGGCGCCGACGTGATCGTCCACGACTTCCCCGACCCGATCGGCCGCGACGTGGTGGTGCAGTGGCCGGGCGGGGTCAACCTGCAGCTGTACTGGCATACCGCGACGCCCAAATATGCGGCCTTCCAGAGCATTCCCGAGAATCGCGTCTACGTTTCGCAGGACCGCGCCGAGGCCTTCATCAAAGGCTTTCTCGGCTTCTCCCACGGTCGGATACTGGCCGACGACAAGCAGGCCGCAGGGCTTGAGATCGGTCAGCCGGGGGGGCGTTATCGGCACGTCAGCATCGAGTCGCCGTTCGGCCGCATGGCCGTGCTGGTCACCGACGGGCACCTGCCATACCCGTTCGGCATCGACACCACGGGCTATGAAGTCCCTGACCTGAGCACGACCCTGGCCAAGGCCACCGGCTCGGGCGCGACGGTACTGGTGGCGCCGTTCAGCAGCGGCGGGCGCAGTGCCGCACTGGTGCAGTTTCCCGGCGGCTACGTGGCGGAGATCCACCAGCTGCTGGCTGGCCAATGACAGGCGCGGGGTGGCTTCGGGCATCCTTGCAGTGCTCGGGCTGCGGCCTGGCGCTGCTGCTGGGCAGCGTGGCGCAGGCCGACGAGCCGCCGTCACGACCGGCCATCAAGGCCAACCGCTGGCAGGAAGACTGGTCGGTGCTGCAGGACCCGGCCCTGCGCACGGCGCCGCTGGACAGCCTCAAGTACTTGTCGCTGTCTGAGGCCAACCCCTACACCTACCTGTCGCTGGGCGCGACCTTGCGCGAACGTTTCGAGATGAACGATGCACCCGGCTTCGGCATCAAGGGCGTGGCCCGCGATGCCTACCTGATCCAGCGTTTTCAGGTGCACGCCGATCTGCACCTGAACCAGAACTGGCGGCTGTTCACCCAGCTGGAAGACGACCGCGCCTTCGACAAGACCACGCTGGGCGGGGCCGACCAGGACCGGGCCGACCTGCGCCTGGCGTTTCTGGAATACAGCCGGACCCTGAGCGCGGGCACGGTAAAGGCCCGGGCAGGCCGCCAGGACTTCGCCTTCGACCTGCAGCGCTTCATCTCCTCGCGGGACGGGCCCAACGTGCGCCAGTCGTTCGATGCGCTGTGGGCCGACTGGGAGACGGCGAACTGGCGGTTCATTGGCCTCGCCAGCCATCCGGTGCAGTACTACGACGACCACGCGTTCGACGACACGTCCAACAGCGACCTGCGCTTCAATATGCTGCGGGTCGAACGGCTGGTGGCCGGCAACAATGAATTGTCGGCGTATTACGCGCGTTATCAGCGCAGTGACGGCCGTTATCTGGACGCGGCCGGGGACGAAACCCGGCATGTCTTCGACGCGCGCCTGGGTGGCGCCGCCCTGGGCTACGACTGGGACATCGAAGGCATGGCGCAGAGTGGATCGGTGGGCAACAAGGACATCCGCGCCTGGGCCGGCGGCAGCCGCCTGGGCTATACCTTCGCCGATCTGCCGTGGACGCCGCGCCTGGGCCTGCAGGCCGACATCGCCTCCGGCGACCGGCACGCCGGCGATGGCACGGTGGGCACGTTCAATCCGCTGTTTCCCAACGGCTATTACTTTTCCCTGGCCGGTTACACCGGCTACAGCAACCTGATCCACTTCAAACCGTCGATCACCGTCAAGCCGCTGGCCGGGCTCAGCGTGCAGACTGCCATCGGCCTGCTGTGGCGCCAGACCACCGAGGATGCCGTCTACACCCAGCCCAACATCGCCGTGGCCGGCACAGCCGGTGCCGGCCAGCGCTGGACCGGTGCCTATGGGCAACTGCGCACCGACTACGCCTTCACACCCAACCTGACCGGGGCCATCGAAGCGGTGCACTACGACGTCGGACAAAGCCTGCGCCAGGCGGGCGGGCACGACAGCAATTACCTGGGGGTCGAGTTGAAGATGGGCTGGTAACGATGCTTACGGGCCCACCGCGGGAAAATTTGCCCGCATGCACCTTAGGCATCACGCAACAAATCGTGGGAATTGAGCAGTTCGAAGGCCATCGCCGGATGGCGCTCCAGTGCCCGGCGGATCGCCGCCGGGATGGCCTGGCGGGTCTTGCGGCAGAGCCCGGGCAAGGGCTCGATCTCGATGCGGATGCCGCGCATGCTGCGTACCTCGGTCGCACCGGGCTGGACCTGCACGCGCAGACCCAGCTGCTCGAACATGCGCTGCTGCAGCCGGGCCAGGTCGACCAGGCTTTGCAGGCTCTCCAGGCGTTCGAGCAGACGTCTTTCTTCCAGGCGGGTCAGGCGCAGGATGCGCAGGTCGGCCCCCGGTGCATCCAGCAGCTGCTCGCGCTCGCAGATGCAAGCGCCGGGCGGGCAGGGTGGGCGCACAGGCAAGGTCGAAAGATTCATGGCCCAGGACTATAGCCGCGCCTCGCGCGCTTGCCTACGCCGTACCGACCATCGCCACGGCTCGGTCTTCAGCCAAGCGACAGCCATCAGCGATTACGATGAAATTTTTCGTTGCAGATTTCCAATCTGTCTCATTTTGTTACATTTACCTCGACCCCACAGTGCCTTGAGCGGGGGCCGGGCACTGTGATGCGCATAGGTGAAATGGAAATGACCCAAGTAATGGTCTTTGGCCGTGAAGATTGGCACGCTGGCGCCACCGAGCAGGAAGGTGACCAGGTGCTGCAGGCGCTGGAAGCCGGCAATGTGGTGGCGTTCGACCGCTTGCCGTTTGCGCTGAGCGAGCCGGAGCGCGCCTTGACGCAGTCCAGCCTGCTGGGCTCGAGCAAGAACATCAGCTACGCCAGCAGCACCGGCCAGCTCAAGGGCTGCGACGCCGGCCCCGCCCAATTGCAGGTGCTCGCGGCCATGCTGGCGCGCTTTGCCGCGTCCAGCCAGGCGCTGGTGCGCACGGTACTGGCCCCCTACAGCGACGGCCTGCAGGTCGCTCGCACCAGCTTTCGTCCGCAGGAGATCAAGGGCCGGCTGACCTCGTGGCGCAAGGACGACACGCGCCTGCATGTCGACAGCTTCCCGTCGTCGCCGGTGCAGGGGCGGCGCATCCTGCGAGTGTTCAGCAACGTCAACCCGTACGGTGAGCCACGGGTGTGGCGGGTCGGGGGCTCCTTCGACGAGGTCGCCAGCCGCTACGAGCTGCCCGGCCCGCTGTGGGGCTCCAGCCAGTTGCTCGACTGGCTGCATATCACCAAGTCGCGGCGCACCCCCTACGACCACCACATGCTGCGCCTGCACGACAGCCTGAAGGCCGACCCGGCCTACCAGAGCGGCGCGCAGCTGACTCATGAGTTCGCCCCGGGCACCACCTGGCTGGTGTTCACCGACCAGGTGCCCCATGCCGCGATGAGCGGGCGCTATGCCCTGGAACAGACTTTTCTGCTGCCGGTGCAGTACATGCGCGACGTGCAACGCGCGCCCGTCAAGGTACTCGAGCGGGTGCTCGGCCGCGAACTGGTTTAAGCCACGCCGGGCGCGCGGTGCACCGGGATGAACCGTCCCAGGCACGGGGCGGCGCAGCGGTCGTCGGCCAGACCGTCTGGTCTGGATCGGACCGTTTTTTAAATTGCAAGGTTATCAATTAGCTGCGCGATATTTCCGAGCCTGAGCAAACCTGGTCCAATCAATTCGGCATGTTTCTTGTGTGTGCTGGCCTACCCATCCTCCCAACCACAAAGGGCAGCGGCCATGCAGCACACTTCGCGCGTCAGCGAGCGCAACGGACTCTACGAACTGGAAGCGGGCAGCGACGTGCTCGACAGCCCGCGCTACAACCCCGACATCGCCCCGACCCGGTTGCAGCAGCGGACCTGGAACACCTGGCATATCACTGCCCTGTGGGTCGGCATGTCCATCTGCGTGCCGACCTACACCCTGGGCGGTGTGCTGACGTCCTACTTCGGCCTGTCGGTGGGCGAGGCACTGCTGGCGATCCTGCTGGCCAATATCATCGTGCTGATCCCGCTGACCTTGAATGCCTTCGCCGGCACCAAGTACGGCATCCCGTTCCCGGTGCTGCTGCGCTCCTCGTTCGGCGTCATCGGCTCCAACGTGCCCTGCCTGGTCCGCGCGCTGGTGGCCTGCGGCTGGTTCGGTATCCAGACCCTGTTCGGCGGCCTGGCCATCTCGCTGTTCCTGGGGTCGATCTTTCCGGCCTGGAAGAGCCTGGAGGGCACCGGCGAGGTGATCGGCTTCATGCTGTTCTGGGCGTTGAACCTGTGGGTGGTGATCCGCGGCGCCGAATCGATCAAGTGGCTGGAAACGCTGTCGGCGCCTTTGCTGTTGCTGGTGGGCGCCGGCCTGCTGAGCTGGGCGATGCCGCACATCTCCCTGACCGAATTGCTGGCCCAGCCGGCCAAGCGTCCGGAAGGCGCCAGCGTCGCCGGCTATTTCTGCGCGGGGCTGACTGCCATGGTCGGCTTCTGGGCCACGCTGTCGCTGAACATTCCGGACTTCAGCCGTTATGCCAAAAGCCAGAAGGCGCAGATCGTCGGGCAGATTCTCGGGCTGCCGCTGACCATGTTCCTGTTCGCCTCGCTGGGCGTGGTGATGACTGCCGCCTCGGTGGCGCTGGTCGGTGAGCGGGTGTCCGACCCGGTCAGCCTGATCGGCCATATCGACAACCCGCTCTGGGTGGCGGTGGCCATGGCGCTGATCATCGTCGCCACCTTGTCGACCAACACGGCGGCCAATATCGTGTCGCCCACCAACGACTTCCAGAACATCGCCCCCAAGCTCATCGGGCGAACCCGCGCGGTGCTGCTGACCGGCCTGGTCGGCTTGCTGCTGATGGGCCACGAACTGCTGAAAAAACTGGGTTGGCTGCACTCCGAAGTGAGCCTGGAGACGGTGTACTCCAATTGGCTGCTGGGCTACTCCAGCCTGCTCGGGCCGATTGCCGGAATCATGGTGGTCGACTATTTCGTGATCAAGCGCCAGACCCTCGACCTTGCCGGCCTGTACCGCGACGACGTCTACCCGGCGTGGAACTGGTTGGGCTTCATCGCCCTGGCCGTGCCGGTGCTGCTGACCCTGCTGTCGCTGGGCAGCAGCGCCTTCAGCTGGTTCTACGACTACGGCTGGTTCACCGGCTCGGCCCTCGGCGGGGTGGTCTACTACGCGCTGTGCAGCTGGCGTGGCGCGGCCTCGCTGGCGCGTCCGGCGCTGTCGGCGCGGCGCTGAGCCTGCTGCTCGACCAGCTGTTGCACCAGGTATTCGGCGTCCCGTGCCACGCCGCTAAAACGCCCCGAGCCCCAGGTGTGCAGCCAGGGCAGGCCAAGGAAGTACAGGCCCGGCTGGCCGCTGACGCCGCGCTGGTGGGCGGGGTAGCCGCGGCCGTTGAACACCGGTGCATCGACCCAGCTGAAATCCGGGGTGAAGCCGATACACCAGATCACGCTGGTGATACCGGCGCCGGCCAGATCGAGCTCGCGGCGCTCCCCGTCGGGTTGCCACACCGGCTGGTAGCGGGCTCCGGGCGGCGCCTGGATGGCATGTTCGTCGATGTATTTGTCGATGCTGGCGTTGATCCGGTCGTACACCGCATCGGCGGTGTCGAGGCTGGTGCCCAGATTGTCGGCAAACTGCAGCACCTCACCGTCCAGGCCTTGCAGTCGGCCGAACAACTGCATGCCTTGCACGGCGAACTGGCGCAGGTCGATGTCGCGGCCGCCGTCGCGCCCGGTGACATAATGGTTGGTGTTGTCGCGCACGCCCTCGCGTAGCGGGTGCTGATCGACGCCGATGTCGTAGTAGCCCATCTCGGCCAGCCAGTCGACCACGTCCTTGCCGCGATAGAAGCGCGCGCAGCGCGGCGCGTCACCCACCGCCAGGTACACCTGACGCCCGGCCAGGTGCAGGTCTTCGGCGATCTGCGCCCCCGACTGGCCGCTGCCCACCACCAGCACCGCACCGTCGGGCAGCGCCTGGGGGTTGCGATACTGCCCGGAGTGCAGCTGGGTGATGGCCGCCGGCAGCCGCTCGGCCAGACGCGGAATGATCGGCGTATGGTAGCCACCGCTGGCGACGATCACCTGATCGGCGCTGAACTCTCCGGCCGAGGTGCTCATGGTATAGCCGCCCGCCACGCGGGGCACCAGGCGTTGCACGCTGACGCCCTCGCGCACCGGGGCGGCGACCTTGGCGATGAAGGCGTCGAGATAGGCGATGATCTGTTCGCGCACCATGAACCCGTGCGGGTCGTCGCCGGCGTAGGCGTGGCCGGGCAGGGCGCACTGCCAGTTGGGCGTAACCAGGCTGAAGGCATCCCAGCGCTGCTGGCGCCAGGTGTGGGTCAGGCTGTGCTTCTCCAACACCAGGTGGTCGATGTTGTGCGCTTGCAGGTAGTGGCTGGCTGACAGGCCGGCCTGGCCGCCGCCGACGATGATGACGCTGTAATGGGACATGGGTGGCTCCGCATTGGCTATGGAAGGCTAGATATCGCCGTAACCGCTGGCGTGGACTTTTCCGGCACCCTGGATGAGCAACTCCAGCACCTCGACCCGGGCGTCCTCAGGCAAGCTGCGGGCCTGCATGCGCAAGCCGGCCAGGCTGTCCATGGCCGAACTGCAATAGAAGCCCTTGACCACCTTGACCCGCTCGCTGGCGGCGTTGAGGCCGCGTTCGGCACGGCTCATGAAATCGCCCAACGGGTAGCTGTGGCCCGCCTGCAGGTGGTCGAGAATCGCCGTGGAGGGCGAGTAGGCGCTGCTGTGCTGACCATCGGGCCAGCGCAGGTGAACGGTGACGGCGGGCATGTCAGTGCTCCCTTGATGAATGGGGATGGGCGGTAGGCGTCATGCCGGTGAAGGGGGCGGCGGCCAGGTCCCAGAAGGTGGCATGGGCGCTGCCCAGCTGCACGTCCAGGCGGGCACTGGCGCTGACTTCGCCAAGGGCGCTGCACTGCAGGCCCTCGTAGGCGAACGCGGCCTGCACCACCGGGAAATCTTCAGGGGCCAGGGTGAACACGAAGCCGTAGCTGGGGAACGCCTGTAGCCAGCGCTCCAGGTCGCCGTCGGCGGGGCGCGGCAGCTCGTCCAGGCGGATGCTCGCGCCGCAGCCGGTGGTTTCCAGCAGCATCAGCAGGGTACCGAGCAGGCCGGCGTTGCTGATGTCCTTGGCGGCGCGCAGCAGGCCGGCTTCGGCCAGCCGCGGGATGACCTCCAGCTTGGCCCGCAGGCGCTCCGGCGGGCAGTGCTCGAAGGCTTTCCAGTAGGCTGCGTTGCCGTGCCACTGGCCGTCGAGGTCGACGGCGGTGGCGAGCATCTGCCCCGGTTGCACATGCCAGGTCGAGAGCAGGCTGCGTGCCCAGCCGATGATGGCCACGGCCAGCGCGGCGGGGTTGCCCGCAGCCAGGCTGGTATGGCCGCCGGCAAGCAGCAGGCCGTAGGCGTCGCAGGCGGCACGGATGCCGGCCAACAGCTGTTCGGCCGGCTCGTCCTGATGGTGCCAGTAGGCGTTGACCACGGCCGTGGCGCGGCCGCCCATGGCAGTGATGTCACTGACGTTGGCCATCACCGCCGACCAGCCGGCGAACCATGGCGCCTGCTCGACGAACGCCGGCAACATGCCCTCGATCGCCAGCAGTTGATACTGCTCGCCACAACGGATCGCCGCCGTGTCATCGCCGGGCAGGGCGTAGCGCTGGTCGGCGGTCGAGCCGCCGGGCAGCGAAGCGAAGCGGGCCGGCTGCTGGATCGCCAGCTTGGCCGCCATGGCCTCGGTAGCGCGCAGCCGCTGCAACAGCGCGTCGAGATCAGCTTGCATGGCGGCCATCCTGGCGAGCGGGCAACGCCACCTGGCGGGGCTGCAGGGGGTAGGCCGGCAGCTGCGCCTGCATGAGTACGTGGGGCTGGCCGAGCAGGTCGAGGCTATCGAGGCTGTGCCAGTGCAGGCGCTGGAAATAGCCCTCGTTGGCCGCCTGCACGGTCGCCAGAAAGCGCTGGCAGCCCAGGTCGATGGCCCGTGACACTGCCTCGTTGACCAGTGCCGTGCCGATCATCGCGTGGCGCCGGTAAGCCTGGGCCACACACAGGCGGCCGCCGTACCACAGGCCTGGCTCGGCCAGCGGCGCGGGCTGGTAGATACGCACCGCGCCGATCACCTGGTCGGGCATGCCGCAATGATGGGCGATGGCAACGATGGCGATGGCGCCGAAGTCCCTGTCGTCCTTGTCCTGGCTGAACAGCTGCTGCTCGCGGGAGAACACCGCGCGGCGCAGGGCGTAGTAGTCGGCCTTTTCCCAGGCCTGATCGGCGGGCTTGACCAGCAGGTCGCCGGCGAGAAAGTCGGCGAAGGTGCTGTTGACGATGGCATAGGCGTGCTCGGCCATGGCGCGAACCTCATTCGTGATGTTTGAGCGCCGAACAGGCGCCGCACTTGGCGCAGCCAGCGGTGATGTTGTCCGAGTGCAGGCCGTGACGACGCAGACTGGCGCCGATGCGCGGGTACAGGCGTTGCATGAAGGCGCTGTCGGGCTTGGCGTGGCCAGCCAGCGGGGTGCCGTCGATGGGAACGAAGGGCACCACGAAGGGGTACACGCCCAGGCTCGCCAGACGCTCGCTCATGGCGGCGATGGCGGCTTCGCTGTCGCCCAGCCCGGCGAGAATGTAGGTACTGACCTGGCCGTGGCCGAACACCTTGACCGCCGCCTCGAAAGCGCTGAAGTAACGGCTCAGCGGCACCTGCGCCTTGCCTGGCATGATGCGCTGGCGAACGGCGTCGGTGACCGCCTCCAGGTGCATGCCCAGCGCGGTCACGCCGCTGTCGCGCAGGCGCAGGAACCAGTCGTCGTGGTCCGGCGGCTCGCACTGGGCCTGGATCGGCAGGCTGACCGCGCGGGTCACGGCGGCGGCCGACTCGCAGAGAATGGCCGCACCTCGGTCGCGGGTCTGGGGCGTGCCGGTGGTCATCACCATGTGCCGCACGCCGTCCAGGCGCACCGCCGCAGCTGCCACTTCGGCCAGCTGCGCCGGGCGTTTGCGGGCGATGGTCTTGCCGGCCGCCAGCGACTGGTCGATGGCGCAGAACTGGCAGGCACTGGCCGCGTCGTTCATGCGGATGCAGTGCTGCAGCACGGTGGTGGCCAGCACATCCTTGCTGTGCAGGGTGGCGATCTTCCAGTAGGGGATGCCGTCGGCGGTGCTCAGGGCGTAGAAATTCGGCACCCCGGGCAACTGCACCTGGCCCACCTGCAGGCCTTCGCGAAAGATCAGCGCCTGGCCGCCGGTGCTGTCGGGCACGGCAGTGAAGGGCGAGTCGAGCGAGGCGCGGTTCAGCATCGGCACCATGGCGGTGTGCTCACCCAAGGACAGCGCCTTGTGGTCGGAGGGCCCGGCGCCGCCCTTGCGCACCAGGCCGTCGGCGCCTTGCCAGCGCACGCCGTGGCATTGCAGCTCGGCGAGCAGGTCAGGGCTGCTGGCGGGCATGATCAAGGTTTCATTCATGCGCGTGCACCTCATCGCGCTGGTGGACATGCAGCGCGGGGCGGCGGTCGATCAGCAGGCTGAGCAGCTCGGGACGGCTGTAATGGCCGACCGAATCCATCATGCGCTTGCGCTTGTCGATCAAGGCGAAGTTAAGGTCGGCGATCACCCAGCCTTCGCCCTCGCGCAGCGGCTCGCCGAGCAGCTTGCCCTCCGGTGAGACGATGGCGGTGAAACAGCCGCCCGAGATCGGTTCGAGCCTGCAGCCGGTGTCCTGCATGATCTGCGCTTGCTGCCCGGCGTCCAGCCAGGCGGTGGCGTTGACCACGAAGCAGCCGCTCTCCAGGGCATGGTGGCGAATGGTGACTTCGATCTGCTCGGCGAACACCTGGCCGACCAGGGAGCCGGGAAACATTGCCGCGTGGATCTGCTCGCCGTCGGCCATCAGCGCGTAGCGCGCCAGCGGGTTGTAATGCTCCCAGCAGGCCAGCGCGCCGATGCGCCCGACCTGGCTGGCGGTGGCGCACAGCCCGGAGCCGTCCCCCTGGCCCCAGACCATGCGCTCGTGGTAGGTGGGGGTGATCTTGCGTCGATGCTGGATCAGCGTGCCGTCGGCGTCGAACAGCAACTGGGCGTTGTACAGCGTGCCGCCGTCGCGCTCATTGACGCCGATGCAGGCGACGATTGCAGCCTCGCGGCAGGCTTCGGCCAGCTGACGGGTGATGTCGGACGGCACCTGCACCGACTCTTCAAGCAGCTGCAGGTGTTCCTTGCCCATCGCGTACGGCGCCTGGACAAAGGAGAAATAGGGGTAGTACGGCACCACGGTCTCGGGGAAGACCGCGAACTGCACACCCTCGCGGCCAAGCGCCAGCAAGGTGCGCACGAGCTTGTCGACGGTGGCCTGGCGCGAGTACAACACGGGGCTGAACTGCACGGCGGCGGCGCGGATGGTGGGCATCGAGTGGATCCTCTAAAAGATGCGGTAGCCTGCGCCCTGCCGGCCCGAGCTTGCTGGGGCCGGCAGGTTGACTGGCACTCGGGAACTCAAGCCGCGACTCAAGCCGTCCAGGTATCGATGATCATCGCCCCCTCGCGCCGCATCAGCAGGCGCAGGTCCATCACGTCCAGCGGGTTGATCGGGCGGATGCCTTCGATCAAGGCCTTTTCCGTCTGCCCGTACAGGGCCTGCAAGGCAAAGCGGCAGGCATACACCTCGCCGCCCTCGGCCATGAACGCCTTGAGTTGGTTGTTCACTGCCAGGTGACCGGGAAAGGCCTCGGCGCCCAGGGTCGGGAAGCCGCGTTGCACGCCCAGCTGCACGCCCGGGCCGTACAGCAGCACCTTGGTCTCGAAACCCTTGCGCAGCAGGCGCTTGGCCTGCAGCAGGTTGACCAGGCCGATGGAACCCTCGAAGGCAATGGTGTGGAAGGTCAGCAGGGCTTTTTCGCCGGGCTCGGCCTTGACGTCCTCGAAGACCTTTTCTTCGTAATTGACCAGAAAATCGCCGTCTTGATAGTGGGCAATGTCGACTGTAGGCATCAGTGGGTGCTCCGTTGGCTGGGGTGTTGGATGGCGCCGGGGAAGCCGCTGGCGGCTTGTCCCTTTGCCTAGGTCAGAGCGAACCGCGTGCCAGAAATAACGTCCGGCCAGCTTCATGGCGCAACTGTCTGAAATGCTTGAGGAACCCGTTCTGAGCTGGTTTTTCAGGAGTTATCTGAGCCTGTCCGTGGGCTACGCTTTCCCGTAGAAATACGAATATTCGTAATGCCAACTCACGAGATTGCGTAGCCATGGGCGATACCGACTTGATGAACGGCTGGGCCGACCTGGCGTATTCCTCGCGCCACATGGCGTTCGAGCATTGCAGCGAGGCGATTGCCTTGCTCGACCCCTATGCCGATCGTTTCGGCGACCTCAACGTGGCGGCCTGCAAGCTGCTCGGCTATCCACGCCAGGAATTGCTGGAAATTGCCGTCAGCCGCCTGTTCGGCCACCAACTGGCCGACCTCATCGTGTTCACCCAGGCGGTGATGGAAAAAGGCCGGCGCTGGAGCGACGAGCTCAGCTGCAACTGCAAGGGCGGCGAGCGGCTGCAACTGGAGATATCGGCCACGCCCCTGGGCATCAAGGGTCGCCAGCAGATGATCCTGGTGCTGCGCGAGCAAAGCAGCGAGCGCTACCAGCGCGACCAGGCGCACACCGAGCGGACCCTGCGCGGCGGGCTGATGGAGTGGCGCAACATCCTCAGCCTGTTCCAGGAAAGCGAGCGCGACAACCAGCTGCTACTCAGCGCCGTCGGCGACGGGATATACAGCATCGACAGCGCAGGCCTGGCGACCTTCGTCAACCCGGCCGGGGCACGTATGCTTGGCTGGCAGCCGGCCGACATGATCGGCAAGAACATCCACCGCATCCACCATCACAGCCATGCCGACGGCAGCCACTACCCGGTGGAGGACTGCCCCATCTACAAGGCGGTGCACGACGGCGTGATCCACGAGGGCCGCCAGGAAACCTTCTGGCGCCGCGATGGCAGCAGCTTCCCGGTGGAATTCACCAGCACCCCGGTGATCGACGATGGCCGCATCGCCGGCGCCGTGGTGGTGTTTCGCGACATCACCGAGCGGCGCACCACGGAAATCCAGCTGCAGACCGCCTTGCACGAGTTGCAGCTGCTTAAACGCCGCCTGGAAGAACAAAACGCCTACCTGCAGGAAGAAATGCACATCGAGCACAACTTTCGCGAGATCGTCGGGCAAAGCGAAGCGATTCTGAAGATCGTCAAGCAGATCGACGTGGTCGCACCCACCGACGCCAGCGTGTTGATCAACGGCGAGTCGGGCACCGGCAAGGAGCTGATTGCCCGAGCGATCCACCAGGCCAGCCGGCGCAGCAGCCAACCGCTGATCCGGGTCAATTGCGCGGCGATCCCGGCGGAGCTGTTCGAGAGCGAATTCTTCGGCCACATCCGCGGGGCCTTTACCGGCGCGATCCGTGACCGGGTCGGTCGCTTCGAGCTGGCTGACGGGGGCACACTGTTTCTCGATGAAATCGGCGAGATCCCGCTGGAGCTGCAAGGCAAGCTGTTGCGCGTGTTGCAGGAGGGTCAGTTCGAGCGCGTGGGCGAGGAGCGCACCCGCCAGGTCGACGTGCGCATCGTCGCCGCGACCAACCGTGACCTGCGCCAGGAGGTGGCGGCACGGCGCTTTCGCGAAGACCTGTATTTCCGCCTCAACGTCTTTCCCATCCAGTCACCGGCGCTGCGCGAGCGGCCCATGGACATCGCTCCGCTGGCCGCGCATTTCCTGCGCCAGATCGGCCAGCGCCTGAACATGCCGGGCCGGCGCCTGCGCAACGGCGACATCGAACGGCTGCAGCGCTATACCTGGCCGGGCAACATTCGCGAGTTGCAGAACGTGGTGGAGCGCGCGCTGATCACCGCCCAGGGCAGCGACCTGAACTTCGACCTGCCGGACGAACAGCGTGCGCCGGCAGCGCCCTTGCAGGCAGCGCTGCTGACCGAGCAGCAGATGCGCCGACTCGAGCGCGACAACATGCTCAAGGCCCTGCAGCTGAGCGGCGGTCGGTTGTTTGGCAAGGACGGTGCCGCGCAGCTGCTGGGGGTCAAGCCGACGACCCTGGCGTCACGGCTCAAGCGCTTGGACATTCATGTGGACTGAGCCCAGGTGGACTTAGCCGGCCTGGCGCGCAACTCAGTTGACCGGCACCGGCGCCAGTGTCCCCAATAACGACACCGCCGCCAGCGCGCCGAAGCCCAGCGCCCACTCGATGCCCACGGTCCAGCGCAGCTGCTGCTGACTGACAGGAGGGCGATGCAGGCGCCGGCGGTGCCAGGCAGCCAGGGCCAGCATGCACAGCACCATCGCCGCCTTGACCGCCAGCACCGTGGCGAACGGCGACTGCCCTGGTACTGGCCAGAATGAACCGGTCAACACCCGCACGTTGATCAGGCCGGTGACCAGCACGCCTATCACCAGTACCAGGCCGATGGAGCTGAAGCGCAGCAACAGCTCGCCCATGTCCTGGCCCTTGGGCTTGGCCAGCAGGAAGGTCAGCAGCATCAGTGCGCCCATCCAGGCGCCGACGCAGAACAGATGCACCAGCTGGTTGATCACCAGCAAGGTGCCGTCCAAGCCATCGAGCATCACCGCGTGCCCCACCGGCGCCAGGGTGGCCAGCGCCAGGGCGCTGAGCGGGCGGGCGATCACCGCACCGCGCGCAGTCGGGATGCGCAACACCAGCAGCAACGCGGCGCACAGCAGCAGGTGCAGGCTCCAGACCTTGCCGAAGAAGGTTTCACCGAGCACCTTCTTAACCGCCGCAAAGTCCAACGCGGTGACCGCTACCCCATGCATGTCGGCCGCCAACAGCACCAGCCACAGCGCCGCGCTGACCAGCGCCACGCCGGCGAGCAGGCACAGCAGGGGGTCGAGGAGGTTGCGGATGCGCGATTGCTGCGCCGGGTGGTCGAGCATCAGCCCGCGGAACATGCTTGCACCGAATACCAGCATCAAGGCAGCGAAATGGATGAAGCGGACGATGACTAAGGCGCTCATGACAGACCAAGGCTGAAAAATGCGGCCATTAAGCACTAAGGCAGCGGCGGGGGCAAATGCCGCCGACCGGGATGCGCGGTTGACGCGCGGGAATAGGAGAAATCCATGAATCGCTCGGCGGTTGATATCAGAAATGAGAATCAATTATAGTTATTTCGCTTGCCAGCTAGACTCAAGCGACGAGTGTCGCCGCCGTCCGTCATGCCCCGGGCATTTTTCCTGCGGCTGAGCAGTCGAGTATGCATCGGGTTCACGCTGTGCAAGGGGTAGACTGCTTTGGCCAGGAACAAACAGCTTCTGAACTTCCGCGCCAGCGACGGCGAGCCGGCGCTGCTGGGCCGCTTTGGCACCGGTGAGCGGCCAAGCATGGGCGAGCTCAACGCCAGTGTGGCGGTGCCGCAAGGCGGCGGCTGGCTGCGCCGGCTGCTGGCCTTCGCAGGGCCCGGCTACATGGTCGCGGTCGGCTACATGGACCCGGGCAATTGGGCCACCGACCTGGCCGGGGGCTCGCAGTTCGGTTATACCCTGCTGTCCGTCATACTGCTGTCCAACCTCATGGCCATTCTCCTGCAGGCTCTGGCTGCACGCCTGGGCATTGCCACTGGCCTGGACCTGGCGCAGGCCTGTCGGGCACATTATTCGCCGCCAGTGCGGGTGCTGCTGTGGCTGGCCTGCGAAGCGGCCATCGTCGCCTGCGACCTGGCTGAAGTGATCGGCACCGCCATTGCCCTCAAGCTGCTGTTCGGTCTACCGCTGGTCTGGGGGGCAGTGCTCAGCGCGCTGGATGTGTTCCTCATCCTGCTGTTGATGAAGCGCGGGTTCCGCTCACTGGAAGCTTTCGTCATCGCCTTGCTGACTGTGATTTTCGCCTGCTTCGCTGCGCAGATGGTCATGGCACAACCGGTTCTGGCCGATGTGCTGGCCGGTTTCGTACCCCAGGCAGAAGTGGTGACCAACCCGGCTGCGCTGTACATCGCCATCGGCATCATTGGCGCCACGGTAATGCCCCATAACCTTTACCTGCATTCATCCATCGTACAGACCCGCGCCTACGAGCGCAGCGAGGCGGGGCGGCGCATGGGCCTGCGCTGGGCCGTCACCGACAGCACCGTGGCATTGATGCTGGCGCTGTTCGTCAACGCCGCCATCCTGATCACTGCCGCAGCCGTGTTCCACAGTGCCGGGCGCACCGATGTGGTGGAAATCGAACAGGCCTACCAACTGCTCTCGCCGATGCTCGGGATCGGCATCGCCTCGGTGCTGTTCGCCGTGGCGCTGCTCGCGTCCGGGGTCAACTCGACGGTGACCGCGACCCTGGCCGGGCAGATCATCATGGAGGGTTTCCTGCAACTGCGCATTCCCGACTGGGCACGACGCCTGCTGACGCGCGGGCTGGCGGTGATTCCGGTGGTGCTGGTAACGGCCTTGTACGGCGAATCCGGCACGGCGCGCCTGCTGGTGTTCAGCCAGGTGATCCTGTCGATGCAGCTGCCGTTCGCGGTAATCCCGCTGGTGCGTTTCGTGTCCGACCGCCAGTTGATGGGCGTGTTCGTCACCGGTCGGCCATTGACCGTCATCGCCTGGGCGGTGGCCGGGCTGATCCTGGTGCTCAACGGCAAGCTGCTGGTGGACGCCTTCGGCCTCTTGCAATGATTCTCAGGCAGGCAGGTGGTTCTGCTCGGTGAGGCGCTGCACCGCGAGGCGCCGGTAGTGGGACGGGGTCATGCCTTTGAGTTGCTGGAAGCGCCGGTTGAAATTGGAGATGTTGTTGAAGCCCGACTCGAAGCACACGTCGGTCACCGGCTTGTCGCCATCGGCCAGCAGTTCGCAGGACTTGCTGATACGCAGGCGGTTGACGAACTCGACGAAGGTGCGCCCGGTGGACTGTTTGAACACCCGGGAAAAGTAGGTGGCCTTCATGCCCAGGTGTTCGGCCACCTCTTCCAGGGTCAGCTCGCGGCCGTAATGGCTGAAAATGTAATCGACTGCCCGGTTGGTGCGGTCGATATTGTGCTCGTCGGCCAGTTGAGGTGCGGTGATGTCGCTGAGCAGTTGATAGTCTTCGCAGCCGGCGAGCAATTCCATGAGTATCAGGAAGTGTCCCAACCGGCCGATGCCGCGGCTCTCGGCAATGCGCTGCATCAGGTGTTCGGCCTGCTCAAGGGTCTGCTGGCAGCGAAACTCCACCCCTTGGCGGGCCCGCTCGAGCAGCGGCGCAAGGGTCTTGAGCTCGGCGAACACCTGATGGCCACCGTCGAACAGTTCGTCGCTGAAGTTGACCAGCATGTCGCGTTTTTCCACCACCTCGTCGTCGGCCACCTGGCTGATCCAGTTGTGCGGCAGATTGGGGCCGGTAAGAAACAGGCTGCGCGGGTTGAAGTTGCCGATGTAGTCGCCGACGAACACCTTGCCGGAACTGGCGACTATCAAGTGCAGCTCGTATTCCTTATGAAAGTGCCAGCGCACCAGCGGGCAGGGGAAGCCATGTTGCCGATAGATGATCGACAGGCCGTCGTGGTCGTCCATCAGCTCATAGGAAGGATCGGTGATCTTCGAAGTTCTGCTCATTGTCCTGGCCGTTATTATTATCGCCAATGCAGCACGCAGCATAACGGCACAGGCCGGCGCCTGTCCAAGCGGGCGCCGCGCCTAGCGCAGGCCCGGTCCGGCCTGCTGGAGTTCGACCGCAGGTTCGTCGGCCAAACCAGGCAGGCAAGTCAGCTCGCGCGGGCCTTCCTGGAGATAATTCAAGGCATCGGTGGCCAGGCGCATGCTGAGGTTTTCCGAGTCCTGGCTGGCCAGGCAGATGGCCGCGACTAGGGCTTCTATCACCCCCAGCAGCGCCACTTTGGAATTGGTCAGCACCGCGTGGGCCTGGGGTGCGTACAGTGCCAGGTCGGTCAGCGCGCTCAAGGGCGAGGCGGGCGAGTCGGTGAGCGCCAGCAGGGTCGCGCCGCGGGCCTGGGCGAACTGGGCCAGACGCACCACTTCGTCATGGTAGGGGGGCATGGCAATCGCCAGCAGCACGTCGCCGCTGGCGATGGTGGCCAGGCGATAGGCTGCCATTTCCGCACCGCCTTCCACGCTGACCGTACTGACGCCGCTGCACACCGGCATCAGGCTGGCGGCGGCCAGTCCGGCCAGGTAATAGCTTGCGCCGAAACCCACGATGTAGGTCCGCTTGGCGTTCTGCAAGGCCTTGACCACCGCGTCGAAGCGCTCGCTGCTATTGCCCAGCAGCACGCCGTCGAGGTTGCCCTTGGCCAGGCGAATCTGCTGTTCAAGTGAGAAACCGCTGCGCCGCCGGCGGTTGACTTCGCCGTGCACTTGTTCGTCCGGGGCGACCAGGCGTAGCAGGTTGTCCACCAGAGCGTTGTGCAGACCGGTATAGCCATTCATGCCCATGGCGTTGGCCAGGCGGTTGACCGCGGCCGTAGAGGACTCGGCGCGCATGGCGAGGATATCGATCGTCAGGGTCGCCGAGCTGAGCGGGTGGCGCAGGATGAAGTCGCACACCTTGCGTAGCGCCGGTCGCGTGGTTCGGGACATCTTGGCCAACTGCACCATCAAGCGCGAATCGTAAACGGAACTCTCTTGTATTAGCAGCATGACGCAACCCTCGGTGCGGTCTGGCCAAGGCGCAGGCCGGTTAACGAATGTGCTGGAATCATTCTTTGGATCCGACTGCTGAAATACCGTACCTCAATCAAGATAAGTTCGATAGTGACAAATCTGACAGTTTTTTTGCCAATGTCCTTCTACTTACCGGCGTTCTTGGCCTCGATCCATTGCGCCATGTACTGAGTGCTTTTGTGCTGGTGATGCTGAAGCATGGCGCCGGTGAAATTGGCCAGCCGGTGCGCAGCGGTATCGGCCAGCAGCGCCTCGATACGTGCGATCAACGCCGCGCCGTGGCGGCCCCGATCATAACGTTCAGCCAGCAACCGTTGTGCCTGGAGCTGGCTCTGCTGCCAAAGCACGGGATCCTGGTGCAGGGCCACTGCCGCATCGGCGAACGCCTGGGCGGTGCTGGCCACCGCGCCCGGCCAGGGCCATTGGCCATGCATGGCTTCAGCGCCGATCGGCGTCGTCACGCTGGGAGTCTGGCACAGCATGGCGTCGGCCAGCTTGCCCTTGATTCCGGCACCGAAACGCAGCGGCGCCAGGTTGACCCGCGCAGCGGACATCACCTGAAGGGCGTCTTCGGCCCAGTTCATGATATGAAAGCCCTGCCTTGGGTTGTGCAGGGCGCTGGCTTTGGGCGGAGTATAGGCGCCGTAAATGTGCAGCTGGGCCTGCGGCAGCTGTGCGCGGATGAGCGGCCAGATGGCGTGCTTGAGCCAGAGCACGGCGTCCCAATTGGGTTCATGGCGGAAATTGCCGATGCTCAGGAAATGTTCGCGCTCGCTGAAGGTTGGCAGGGCCTGGCGCGGCGGGTCGAGCATCAACGGGCACCAGTGCAGCAGGGCCGCAGGCAGGCGAAACTGCTCGATGAGCAGCTGCTGCTCCACGTCCGAGATCATCAGGCTAAGGTCGCTGCGATAGATCGCGGCGACCTCGCGCAAGGTCACGTCGGCGCCAGCCATGTGCCGGTACACGCCGTGCAGGGCGTCCTCGAACAGGTCGCTGAAGTCCTCGCCAGCATCGCTTCGCTTGAGGCGCGCCTTGAGCAGTTGCTGACGGGCGTCCCGCAGACCGTGCAGGTCGCAGGTCTCCAGCACGCGCAGGGCCTGCGGGCAGTGCCTGGCCACGCGCCAGCCGAATTGCTCCTCCATCATGAAGCGATCGAACAGCACCACGTCGGGCGCCAGCTCGACGACGAACTCGTCGAAGCTGCTGTGGTTGAGCAGAATGTTGCGCTCGGCGATGCCCAGCGCCACCAGATCGGCCTTGTGCTCGCCCAGTGCCGCAGGGCTGGCGAAGGTGACCTGCCAGCCGGCGCCGAGGAAACTTTCGAGCAGCTGCATCATGTGCCCGCCGGCGGCCGACGAACGCGGCTCGGGCCAGACATAGCCGATCACCAGGACGCGCAGGGGGGAGTGGGGCATGGGGAGGGCCTACAGGGAGGGTGGGGTATATGTCGAGGTTCAACAGGGCGGTTATCGGCTGCCACGGCCGGGCGGCCGTGGCGGGCAGGGGGGCAATCGAGTCTGGATCACAACATCGACTTGACCTTGTCCCTGAGTTGGTCGATGGAGAAGGGCTTGCCTATGGACTGCATGCCGGCCGGCACGTCGACATTGTCGGCGTAGCCACTGGCGAACAGGATGGGCAGGTCCGGGCGTACCTTTCGCGCTTTGAGCGCCAGGTCGCGGCCGTTGATGTCCGGCAGCCCGACGTCGGTCATCATCAGGTCGATCTGCTGCCCCAGGTCGCTGAAGATGGCCGAGGCCTGGTCGCCGTCTGCGGCCTCCAGAACCTTGTAGTCGAGCTCTTCGAGCACGTCGACGATCAGCATGCGCACGATATCGTCGTCTTCGACGACCAGAAGGGTGCGGTGAGATTTGGACATCTTGGCGATCCTGAATTCGGTAATGAAGCGATTGGACGATGGCGCGCGTCGGCAAAGATTCAGCCGCAGTGTAAGAACCAGTGGTGCAGGGGGAGTTCCCGAGTGTAGCGGCATTTTGCCAATGAGTTTTGACTGCACAGCATAACGGCATTGGCCGCCGACCAGAATAGCGCTTGGTCAGTCCGGCGTTCGCCGATGGCTGACGGTTGTAGGAAAAGTCTGACCTATTTTCGAAAAAGCCTGTAGGAAAAATAGAACTTTTACTCGGAATTACGGCAAAATCCTCGGCTTGAGTTCCCACCCAGGCCAATGGATATGACTAAATCGTCAACGATCGACGAGCAAAGCTTTCGTAAACTCCTGAGTCGCAACGTCGGTTTGCCCCTGGGTGTGGGGCTGCTGAGCGGCGTGGTGTTCGTCGGCATCATCGTTTACCTGATGTCGGTGATCGACTGGGTCGAGCACACCGACCGAGTGATCAACAACGCCAACGAGGCGGTCAAGCTGTCGATCGACATGGAAACCGGCATGCGCGGCTTCCTGCTGACCGGTAACAACAGCTACCTGGACCCGTTCGAACTGGCCAAGCCGCGGTTGGCGGCAGAGCTGCCAGCGCTGCAGCAGTTGGTGTCGGACAACCCTCGTCAGGTCGATCGCCTGACCCGCATCATGGCCATGCAGAAGGAATGGATCGCCTACGCGCAGTCCATGGTCGAGGCGCGCCGCCAGAACGCCGACTTCTCCACCGCCGTGCAGGCTGGCCAGGGCAAGCGCCTGACCGACGAGGTGCGCAAGGAGTTCGAAGACTTCATCGCCATGGAGCAGAGCCTGCGGGTCACTCGCGCCGAAGACGTGACCCATACCATCACCGCCTCGATCAGCCTTTATGTGTTGTTCGTGCTGCTGATCAGCGGCCTGGTCGCCTGGTTCGGCCGCCGCGATATTCTCGCCTTGTCCAATTCCTATGGCGATAACCTCGACGCCCAGATCGCCTCCAGCGAGCGCCTGCAGGAGCAGGCCTGGCTGCGCACCGGGCAGACGCAACTGGCCGAGCAGGTGCTGGGGCAGCTGACCCTGCAGATGCTTGGGCGCAACGTGCTGCGATTCTTTGCCAGCTATGTGGGCAGTGTGGTCGCCGCCGTCTATGTCCGTGAGGAGCACGGCAGCCTGCGCCGGGTCGCCACCTACGGTTTCTCCCGCGAGCAGGAAGGCCAGCAACAGACCATCATCAATGGCGAGGGCATCGTCGGCCAAGCCGTACAGCAGAATCGCCTGGTGCGCCTGGACGACGTGCCGCAGGACTATTTCAAGGTCAGCTCGGGCCTGGGTGACGGCTCGCCGCGCAGCGTTCTGGTGATGCCCACCAGCAATGACGACGACATCAATGGCGTGATCGAACTGGGTTTTCTGCGTGCCGTCGAACCGCGCGACATCGAGCTGATGCACCTGCTGGCCGGCAACATCGGCACCTCCATCGAGGCGGCGCGCTATCGCCAGCGTCTGCAGGAAGTGCTGGCCGAGACCCAGCAGCTCAACGAAGAGCTGCAAGTGCAGCAGGAAGAACTGAAAACCGCCAACGAAGAGCTCGAAGAGCAGTCGCGTGTGCTCAAGGAATCCCAGGCGCACCTGGAAACCCAGCAGGCCGAACTGGAGCAGACCAACGAGCAGTTGGCCGAGCGCACCGACGCCCTGGCCGATCAGCGCGACGCCCTGGACCGCAAGAACGCCGAACTCAACCGCGCTCAGGTGCAGCTCGAGGAGCGCGCCGAAGAGCTGCAGCGTTCGAGCAAGTACAAGTCCGAATTCCTCGCCAACATGAGCCACGAGTTGCGCACGCCACTCAACAGCTCGCTGATCCTGGCCAAGCTGCTGTCGGAAAACCCCCAGGGCAACCTGACCGGCGAGCAGGTCAAGTTCGCCGACTCGATCTACTCGGCAGGCAACGACCTGCTGCACCTGATCAACGATATCCTCGACATTTCCAAGGTCGAGGCCGGCAAGCTGGAAGTGCGCCCGGAAAACCTCAGCGTGCCGCGCCTGGTCGATGGCCTGCGCTCGATGTTCGAGCCCCTGGCCCACGAGAAGCAGCTGCAGTTCACCGTGGATGTGCAGGAGGGCGCGCCGCAGTCGTTGTTCACCGACCGCCAGCGCGTCGAGCAGATCCTCAAGAACCTGCTGTCCAACGCCTTCAAGTTCACCGAGCAGGGCGGCGTCGGCCTGACCGTGTCGCGCCAGCCCAACGGTGGTATCGCCTTCAATATTCGCGATTCGGGCATTGGTATCGCCCAGGACCAGCAGCAGAGCATTTTCGAAGCCTTCCGCCAGGCCGACGGCACCACCAACCGCCGCTACGGCGGCACCGGCCTGGGCCTGTCGATTTCCCGCGACCTGGCCGCGCTGATGGGCGGCTACATCAGCGTCACCAGCGAGCTGGGCCAAGGCAGCATCTTCACCCTGGTGCTGCCCGAACAGTACGAGGAGCAGGCCCTGGCCAGCGCCACCGTGGCGCCGGCGCGAGACCACCTGCCGCCGCCGATCATCCCGGCCCGTGCGCCGGTGCCCGCGCCGCCGCCCGCCGTACCGAGCGCCCCGGATATCGTCATCGCCAAGTTCCCCGACGACCGCGACAAGGGGCCGTTCGACAAACGCTGCATCCTGGTGATCGAAGACGAGCCGAACTTTGCCCGCATCCTTTATGACCTGGCCCACGAGCTGGATTATCACTGCCTGGTGGCTCACGGCGCCGACGAGGGCTTCGACCTGGCCGAGCGCTTTGTGCCCGACGCCGTGCTGCTCGACATGCGCCTGCCCGACCACTCCGGCCTGACCGTGCTGCAGCGCTTGAAGGAGCAGGCCAGCACCCGGCACATCCCGGTGCACGTGATTTCCGTGGAGGACCGGGTCGAGGCCGCGCTGCACATGGGCGCCGTCGGCTACGCGGTCAAGCCGACCACCCGCGACGAGCTCAAGCAGGTGTTCGCTCGCCTGGAAGCCAAGCTCACGCAGAAGCTCAAACGCATCCTGCTGGTGGAGGACGACGACCTGCAACGCGACAGCATCGCCCGCCTGATTGGCGACGACGACATCGAGATCACGGCCGTGGGCTTTGCCCAGGAGGCCCTCGACCTGCTGCGCGAAAACATCTACGACTGCATGATCATCGACCTCAAGCTGCCGGACATGCTTGGCAACGACCTGCTCAAGCGCATGTCCACGGAGGAGATTCGCTCGTTCCCGCCGGTGATCGTCTACACCGGCCGCAACCTCACCCGCGAGGAAGAAACCGAGCTGCTCAAGTACTCGCGCTCGATCATCATCAAGGGCGCGCGTTCACCCGAGCGCCTCCTCGATGAGGTGACACTTTTTCTGCACAAAGTCGAATCGCAGCTGTCAACCGAACGGCAAAGAATGCTGAAAACCGCACGCAGCCGCGACAAGGTCTTCGAGGGCCGCAAGATCCTCGTGGTCGACGACGATGTGCGCAACATCTTTGCCCTGACCAGCGCCCTGGAACACAAGGGTGCCATCGTTGAAATCGGGCGCAATGGCCGCGAAGCGATCGAGCGACTCAATGCGGTAGAGGACATAGACCTGGTGTTGATGGACGTGATGATGCCGGAAATGGACGGCTACGAAGCGACCCGCGAGATCCGCAAGGATCCGCGCTGGCGCAAGCTGCCGATCATCGCCGTCACCGCCAAGGCCATGAAGGACGACCAGGAGCGCTGCCTGCAGGCAGGGTCCAACGACTACCTGGCCAAGCCTATCGACCTCGACCGCCTGTTTTCGCTGATTCGCGTGTGGCTGCCCCAGTTGGAGCGCATCTAGTGAGCGAACCCCGTGCAGGCGGCGCGGCCCCAGTGGCGGCGCCGCGCACCAGCGATATGGATATCGAGATCCGCCTGCTGATCGAGGCGATCTACCTCAAGTACAGCTACGATTTTCGTGACTACTCGGGGGCTTCGGTCAAGCGGCGCATCCTGCATGCCTTGACCCAGCTGGAATGCGCGACCATTTCCGCGCTGCAGGAGCGGGTACTGCATGACGCCACGGCGTTCATGCAGCTGCTGCAATACCTCACCATCCCGGTCAGCTCGATGTTTCGCGACCCCGAGCATTTCCTGATGATCCGCCGCGAGGTGGTGCCGCTGCTGCGCACCTACCCCTCGCTGAAGATCTGGATCGCCGGCTGCAGCACCGGTGAGGAGGTGTACTCGATGGCGATTTTGCTGCGCGAGGAAGGCCTGCTCGACCGCACCATCATCTACGCCACCGACATCAACCCGACGTCGCTGGAGAAGGCCAAGGTCGGCATCTATTCCATGGAAAACGTGCGCGCCTACACCGAGAATTACCAGAAGGCCGGTGGGCAGAACGCGTTCTCCAACTATTACACCGCCGCCTACGGCAATGCGATCTTCGACAGCAGCCTGCGCGAAAACGTGACCTTCGCCGACCACAGTCTGGCCACCGACAGCGTATTTTCCGAGACTCAGCTGATTTCATGCCGTAACGTATTGATTTATTTCAATAAAAAGTTGCAGGATCGCGCCTTCGGGCTGTTTCACGATTCCCTTTGTCACCGTGGCTTCCTGGTGCTCGGCAGCAAGGAAACCCTGGATTTTTCCGCGTACAGTTCGCGCTTCGAGACCCTGGCGCGACCGGAACGCATCTATCGCAAGCTTTGATGGCGCCCGGTGCCTCTTTTCGACCGGCAGCATTGACGGACAGCAGTTCATGGGCAGAATCCAGGCAGTAGTGGTGGGGGCTTCGGCCGGCGGCGTCGAGGCCCTGCTGACGGTCTATGCCGCGTTGCCGCGCGACTTCGCCCTGCCGGTGATCACCGTGCTGCACCTGCCCGACGACCGTCACAGCCAATTGGCCGAGGTCTTCGAGCGCCGCCTGATGCGCCCCGTACGTCAGGCCGTGGACAAGGCTCCGATCGAGCCCGGGGTCATCTATTTCGCCGGCCCCAGCTATCACCTGTCGGTGGAGCGTGATTTGAGTTTTTCCCTGAGTCAGGAGGAGCGAGTGCATTATTCCCGTCCGGCCATCGACCTGCTGTTCCAGTCGGCAGCCGATGCCTATGGCCCGGCCTTGGCGGCCGTGCTGCTCACGGGCGCCAACGAAGACGGCGCACGGGGCCTGGCAACTGTTGGCGCACAAGGTGGTCTGACTGTCGTCCAGGACCCCGCCGAAGCGCGGGTGGCGGTCATGCCGCTGGCTGCTCTGAAGCTGCTGATCCCTGATCATATTCTCCCTTTGCACGGCATCGGCACTCTGCTTGCCGGGCTGGAACAGGCCCAATGACAACTCCAATAACTGCCAAACTGCTGATCGTCGATGATCTGCCAGAGAACCTGCTGGCGCTCGATGCGCTGATCAAGCAGCCCGACCGGGAGGTGCACAAGGCGCTTTCGGCCGACGAAGCGCTGTCGCTGCTGCTGCAACATGAATTCGCCATGGCCATTCTCGACGTGCAGATGCCGGGCATGAACGGCTTCGAGCTGGCCGAACTGATGCGCAGCACCGAGAAGACCAAGAACATTCCGATCATTTTCGTCAGCGCCGCCGGGCGCGAGATGAACTACGCCTTCAAGGGTTACGAAAGCGGCGCGGTGGACTTTCTGCACAAGCCGCTGGATATCCATGCGGTCAAGAGCAAGGTCAACGTCTTCGTCGACCTGTACCGCCAGCGCAAGACCCTCAAGGAGCAGCTCGACGAGTTGGAGCGCAGCCGCCAGGAGCAGGAAATTCTGCTCAAGGAGCTGCAGGTCACGCAGAACGAGCTGGAGCATGCGGTGCGCATGCGCGACGACTTCATGTCCATCGTTTCCCACGAAGTGCGTACGCCGCTCAACGGCCTTATCCTGGAAACCCAGCTGCGCAAGCTGCACCTGGCCCGGGACAACGCCGACGCTTTTTCCCTGGAGAAGATGCGCGGCATGGTCGAGCGCGACGAGCGGCAGATCCAGAGCCTGATTCGCCTGATCGAGGACATGCTCGACGTTTCGCGCATCCGCACCGGCAAGTTGTCGATTCGCCCCAGCCGTTTCGACCTCGTGCAGCTGACCGCCAACCTGCTGGACAACTTCGCCCCCCAGGTGGCTGCTGCCGATTGCACGGTCGCCCTGCAGGCGGACGAACCGGTGTTCGGCACCTGGGATGAGTTCCGCATCGAACAGGTGGCCTCCAACCTGGTTTCCAACGCCCTGCGCTATGGCGGCAAGGGGCCGATCGAGGTCACCGTGTACGCCCATCAAGGCTTTGCCCGGCTGGAGGTGCGCGATCACGGTATCGGCATCAGCAAGGAAAACCAGGGGCGCATCTTCCAGCAGTTCGAACGCGTGTCGGCCAAGCACGTGGTCGCCGGACTGGGCCTGGGGCTGTTCATTTCCGAGCAGATCGTCGCCGCCCACGGCGGCAGCATCACGGTGGAAAGTGCGTTGGGCGAAGGCTCGTTGTTCCGTGTCAGCCTGCCCTTGTAAACGTACCGACTATTTAGCGACCGGCGGCGCAACCTCTGCAGTGCGCCACGGTCGTATTGGCAGCGATCGACAGTTCCCCAACACAGGTTTTTCATGAGCATAGGTTTTTCATGAGCGAAGATGCACAAGACGTAGTCCTGATCGTCGAGGACGAGCCCGCGATCCTGATGGTACTTGCCGACTATCTCTCGGGTGAGGGCTACCGCGTATTGCAGGCCAAAGACAGTGTCGAGGCGTTCGAGATCCTGGCGACCAAGCCGCATCTGGACCTGATGATCACCGATTTTCGTCTGCCCAACGGCGTGTCCGGAGTGGCGATCGCCGAGCCGGCGGTCAAGCTGCGCCCGGAGCTCAAGGTGATCTTCATCAGTGGCTACCCGGCGGAGATTCTCGAGTCAAACAGCCCGATCGCGCTGAAGGCGCCGATTCTGGCCAAGCCGTTCCCGCTGCAGGATCTGCAGGAAATCGTCGAAAAACTGCTGTCCTGAACCGACCGCTCCGGCACCGGAGCTTGCAGGCGCGGCTGCTCACTGCGCCAGTTGCAAGGCCGGGTCGTCGGGGTTCTGCTGCTCCAGTTCGGCGAGCAGTATCTGCACGTTCTGCAATTGCCCGGTTTCCTTCCAATACCCGATCAACAGTACTCGCGCCTTGCGGTTGGCGGGTTGCCTGCGCAGCATTTCGTCGAGCTGGCGCTGGGCGGCTTCGACCTGCTCCAGGCCGTGCAATGCCAGCGCCAGATCGTAGCGGTAGTCCTGGTTGTCCGGTTCCAGTTCCACCGCCCGGGTCAGCGCCAGCAGGGCGAATTCCGGGGCGCCGTTGCGCAGCAGCCATTGGCCCAGCTGATACTGCAGGAACGCCGATTGCGGGTGGCGCTGCAGCTGGTCGGCGAGGACCTCGCGGGCCTTGTCCGGCTGGTGCTGGCCCTCCAGCACGCTGACTGCGACCGGCACCGTATCGAGGTTTTCCGGTTGCAGCGTGCGCGCCCGTTGCAAGGCCGCGTCGGCTTGGGCATAGGCGTCGTTGTGCAGCTGCACCCGGGCCAGTTGCAACTGCGCGGCGGCATCGTCGGGCTGCTGTTGCAGTGCGCCGATGTATTGATCGAGCACCTTCTCCAGCTCGCCGAAGTACAGGCCCAGGTCGTCAGGCGACAGGTCCAGCAGGGCGCGGGCGGCGTGGAAGCGAATCTCCAGGTCAGGGTCGCTCAACAGCGGGCCCAGCAGCAGGCTGCGTTGGGCACGGGACACCAGCTGCACCAGGCAGTCGATCGCGGCGTGGCGTACCAGCGGCTGATCGCCAGCGAGGTCTGCCTTGGCCAGCTTCAGGGCCTGGGGGCTGGGGTAGTTGGGCAGCTCGGCGAGCAGCCCGGCGCGGCGGATGTCGCTGAGGTCGGTGCGGGCCATTTGCTGATAGAGCAGCCGCGCCGCCCCCGGCTTGCCGTCGTGGGCCGCTTCAAGGGCGATGCTGTAGCTGTGTTGCACGGTGACCGAGGCCGGTACTGGCAAGGGTCTGCCAAGGTGCCAGGCCAACCCTGCAAGCAACGACACCAGCAGGGCGATGGCGGCATAGCGAAAGCGTCTGGGCATGCATCATCCATAGCGCGAGGGTTTGCCGGGCCGCTCAGCTTGGGACAGGTGGGGGGGTGGAGTCAAACGGCATTGCTGGATGTGGGTGTGGGATCGGGACCCACACCTCGCGGTCTTCGCCCGCCCCATGGCCCATCAAACCTGGCGTTCGGGGTTGCTTTGCTCGCCAGCTTCGCCGGCTCCTGCGCGACCGGCCGTTACTTCATCGCCACCACCGGCGGATTCACCGGGCCGCCCACCTGCCAGCCACCGCCGAGCGCCTTGTAGATCGCCACGATGCCGCGGTACAGGTCTGTTTCGCCTTGGGCCTGGGCGTCTTCGGCGCTCAGGCGTTCGCGTTCGGCGTCCAGCAGCACCAGGTAGTCGGTGGTGCCCTCGCGGTACTGGATCGACGCCAGGTTGGCCGCCGCTCGGCTGGACTCGCTCTGCTTGATCAGCGACACCAGGCGTTGCTGGCGCTTGCCGTAGTCGCTGAACGCATTCTCCGACTCTTCCAGCGCCAGCAGCACCTGCTGCTCGTAGGTGGCCAGGGCGCCTTCGGCCTGGGCGTTGGCGCCGCGCAGGCGCGCACGCACGCTGCCCAGATCGAACGCGGGCCAGGTGATGCTCGGGCCCAGGCCCCAGGCGGCGGCTGCGCCCGAGCCGATCTGCGAACCGCGTGCGGCGGTAAAACCAAGAAAGCCGCTAAGGCTGACCCGCGGGAACAGGTCGGCCGTGGCCACGCCGACGTTGGCCGTGGCCGCTGCCAGTTGCCGTTCGGCGCTGCGCACGTCCGGACGGCGGCGCAGCAGCTCGCCGGGATCGCCGATTGGCAAGGCCTTGGAAATCGCCGGCAACTGTTTCGGGCTCAGGTCCACCGTCAACTGCTCCGGTCGCTGGCCGAGCAGGGTGGCGATGCGGTTGCGCTCGCGCACCTGTTCGGCCTGCAGCTGCGGCACGGTGGCTTCCACGGCGGCCAGGCGGGCGTCGGCGCGCACCACGTCGAGCTCGTTGCCTACGCCGTTGTCGCGCAGGCTCACGGTAATGCCGCGCGAATCCTGCTGGTTCTTCAGGTTGTCGCGGGCGATCCGCTCACGCAGCTGCGCCCCGCGCAACTGGCCATAGGCGTCCACCAGCTCGGCGATCATGCTCACCTGCAACTGGCGCAGGTCTTCCAGGGTCGCGTCCTGCTGCGCCTTGCTCGCCTCCAGTTCACGCTGGATGCGGCCGAACAGGTCGATCTCCCAGGCCATGTCCAGGCCCAGGTCGTAGCGCTCCACGCGCACCCGGCTGTCGGTCTCGCCCGGTTGCTGCGAGCGGCCGTTCTGGCTGCTGGCGCGGCTGGTGACCACGGGCAGGTTGTCGTTGGCCACGTCGTCGACGATCGCTCGCGCCGCCTTGAGGCGGGCGAAGGCCACGCGCAGGTCACGGTTGCCCTGCAATGCGCTGGTCACCAGCTGGTTGAGCGTCGGGTCGTCGAATTGCTGCCACCAGACCGCGTCGAACTGCGTGCGGTCGTAGTGCCCCGGCGACTGGCTGTCGTTGACCGCGTCGAGGGTGGCCGCAGCGGTCTGCGGGGTCTTGTAGTCGGGCCCAACCGCGCAGGCGGCGAGGGCCAGGACCAGCAGGCTGGGCAGGAAAAGTTTGACGCGGTTCATCAGTGTGCCTCCCCGGCGACAGTGGTGTGGTGCAGCGCTCGGGCGGCCTTGCGCGCCTCGCTGCGCTCGACGTAACGGCGGATCAGGACAAAGAACACCGGCGTCAGCAGCAGGCCGAAGAAGGTCACCCCGAGCATCCCGGAGAACACCGCGACGCCCATGGCGTGGCGCATTTCTGCGCCGGCGCCGGTGGAAGTCACCAGCGGGATGACCCCCATGATGAAGGCGAACGAGGTCATCAGGATCGGCCGCAGGCGCAGGCGGCAGGCTTCGAGTACGGCAGCCAGCGGGTCGAGGCCTTCCATCTGCTTGTCCTTGGCGAACTCGACGATCAGGATCGCGTTCTTGCACGCCAGGCCCACCAGCACGATCAGGCCGATCTGGGTGAAGATGTTATTGTCGCTGCCCGACAGGATCACCCCGCTGATCGCCGAAAGCAGAGTCATCGGCACGATCAGGATCACCGCCAGCGGCAGGCTCCAGCTCTCGTACTGGGCAGCGAGCACGAGGAAGGCGAGCAGCACGCAGAGCGGGAACACCAGCAGCGCGGTGTTGCCCGAGAGAATCTGCTGGTAGGTGATCTCGGTCCATTCGTAGGTCATGCCGTTGGGCAGTTCGTCCTTGAGCAGTTTTTCCACGGCGGCCTGAGCCTGGCCGGAGCTGTAGCCGGGCGCGGCGGCGCCGTTGATCTCGGCGGTGACGAAGCCGTTGTAGTGCATCACGCGGTCAGGGCCCGCCGTGGGCGTGACCTTGATCAAGGTAGCCAGCGGAATCATCTCGCCCTGATTGTTGCGCACCTTCAGCTGGCCGATCTGGTCCGGCTCCAGGCGGAACTGCTGCTCGGCCTGCACGTTGACCTGGTAGGTACGGCCAAAGCGGTTGAAGTCGTTGGCGTACAGCGAACCGAGGTAGACCTGCAGGGTGTCGAAGATGTCGCTGATCGGCACGCCCAGGGTCTTGGCCTTTTCCCGGTCGATGCTGGCATCGACCTGCGGCACGTTGACCGTGTAGCTGGTGAACAGCCCGGCCAGCTCAGGCACGCTGCGGCTCTTGGCGATGATGTTCTGGGTCTGCTTGTACAGCTCGTCATAACCCAGGTTGCCACGGTCCTCGACCTGCAGGCGGAAGCCGCCGATGGTCCCCAGCCCCTGTACCGGCGGCGGCGGGAAGATCGCCATGTAGGCGTCCTGAATATTGGCGAACTGGCCGTTCAGGGCACCGGCGATGGCGCCCGCCGACAGGCTTGGGTCGCGACGCTCGTCGAATGGCTTCAAGGTGACGAACACCACGCCGTTGTTCGGGCTGTTGGTAAAGCCGTTGATCGACAGGCCCGGGAAGGCCACGGCGCTTTCCACGCCAGGCTGCTTGAGCGCATAGTCGGACATGCGTTTGATCACATCCTCGGTGCGGTCCAGGCTCGAAGCGTCGGGCAACTGGGCGAACGCCACCAGGTACTGCTTGTCTTGCGCCGGCACGAAACCGGTCGGCGTGGTGGCGAAGCCGAAGTAGGTCAGCACCATGAAGCCTGCGTACAGTACCAGGGCAATCCCGCTGCCGCGGATGACCCGCGCCACGGTGCGCACGTAGCCATTGCTGGCCCGCACGAAGAAGCGGTTGAAGGGGCGGAACAGCCAGCCGCCGAGCAGCTTGTCGAGCACGCGCGAGAAGCGGTCCTTGGGCGCGCCGTGGGGCAGCAGCAACACCGCAGCCAGGGCGGGCGACAGGGTCAGCGAATTGAACGCCGAGATGACCGTGGAGATGGCGATGGTCAGGGCAAACTGCTTGTAGAACTGCCCGGTCAGGCCGGAGATGAAGGCCGCCGGCACGAACACTGCGCACAGCACCAGGGCCGTGGCGATGATCGGCCCGGTCACTTCGCGCATGGCCCGCTCGGTGGCGGGCACCGGCGCCAGGCCCAGCTCGATGTTGCGTTCGACGTTCTCCACCACGACGATGGCGTCGTCGACCACGATGCCGATGGCCAGCACCAGGCCGAACAGCGACAGCGCGTTGAGCGAGAAGCCGAACAGGTGCATCACGGCGAAGGTGCCGATCAGCGATACCGGCACCGCCACCAGCGGAATGATCGAAGCGCGCCAGGTCTGCAGGAACAGGATCACCACCAGCACCACCAGCACCAGGGCTTCGAACAGGGTGTGCACCACGGCCTCGATGGAGCCACGCACGAAGATGGTCGGGTCGTAGACCACACTGTAGTCCATGCCTTCGGGGAAGCTCTGCTTGAGCTCGGCCATCTTCGCCCGCACTTCGTTGGAGATTTCGATGGCGTTCGAGCCAGGGCGCTGGAAGATCGGGATGGCCACCGCCGGCTGGTTGTTGAGCAGCGAACGCAGGGCGTATTGGTTGGAGCCCAGTTCGATGCGGGCGATGTCTTTAAGACGCGTGATTTCGCCGTCCGGACCGCTGCGCACAATGATGTTCTGGAACTCTTCTTCACTGACCAGGCGGCCCTGGGTGTTGATCGACATCTGGAAGCTGGTGGCATTGGGCGCGGGTGGCGCGCCGAGCTGGCCGGCAGCGACCTGGCGGTTCTGCTCGCGAATGGCGGTGACCACGTCGGTGGCGGTCAGGTTGCGCGAAGCGGTCTTGTTGGGGTCCAGCCAGACCCGCAGCGAATAGTCGCCCATGCCGAACAGCTGCACGTCGCCGACGCCGCCCAGGCGCGCCAGTTCATCCTTGATGTTGAGGATGGCGTAGTTGGACAGGTAGAGCATGTCGTAGCGTTTGTCCGGCGAGGTCAGGTGGACCACCATGGTCAGGTCGGGCGAAGCCTTGTCCACGGTGATGCCGATGCGCGTCACCTCTTCAGGCAGCTTGGGCTCGGTGCGCGTCACGCGGTTCTGCACCTGGACCTGGGCGTTGTCCAGGTCGGTGCCCAGGGCGAAGGTAATGGTCAGGGTCAGCTTGCCGTCGGCAGTGGACTGGGAGGACATGTACAGCATGTTCTCGACCCCGGTGATGGCCTGCTCCAGCGGCGCGGCCACGGTCTCGCCGATGACCTTGGGGTTGGCGCCGGGGAAGTTGGCGCGCACCACCACGGTCGGCGGTACCACTTCGGGGTATTCGCTGATCGGCAGCTGGAACAGCGAAATGGCGCCGGCGATCAGGATCAGCAGCGACAGCACGGCGGCGAAGATCGGCCGCTTGATGAAGAATTGAGAGAAGTTCATCGCTTGAGTACCTTAATCGTGTGCGGTCGCAACGCTGGCCAGTTTGGCGGCCGGGGCTGGCTTGGCGGGAATCAGGTTGCTGGCTTGCAGCGCCTGGCGTTGTTCGGCCAGGGCGGCGAGGGTCGCAGGGCTGGCCATGTCGGTGCTCTGCGGGTCGACCTGCGAGCCTGGACGCACGCGCTGCAGGCCATTGACGACGATGGTGTCGTCCTTGCTCAGGCCGCTGCGCACGATGCGCAGCCCCTCCAGCTTGGGGCCCAGCTCGACGTTGCGGTAAACGGCCTTGTTGTCCTTGTCCATCACCAGCACGAACTTCTTGCCCAGGTCGGTACCCACCGCTTCGTCCTTGATCAGCATGGCCTGGTAGGTGCCGCTGCCGACCAGCTTGAGGCGCGCGTACAGGCCGGGCGTGTAGCGCCCGTCGCTGTTGTCGAACACCGCGCGGCCGCGGATGGTGCCGGTATTGGGGTTGACCTGGTTGTCGACGAAGTTCATCTGGCCCAGGTGCTTGTTGTCGTCCTCGTTGGACAGGCCCATGTACACCGGGGTGTTCTGGCTGCGCTGGCCGTCGCGGGCGAGCTGGTTGTACTTGAGGAACACGCGCTCGTCGGCGTCGAAGTAGGCGTAGACCTTGTCGGTGGAGACCACCGAGGTCAGCGTCGTGGTATCGGCCGTGACCAGGTTGCCAGCGGTGATCTCGGCACGGCTGACGCGGCCGGAGATCGGCGCGGTGACGTGGGTGAAGCTCAGGTTCAAGCGCGCCAGGTCCAGCTGGGCCTGGATCGCGGCGACCCCGGCGCGGGCTTCCTGGGCGGTGGTGGTGCGAGTTTCGGCAAGCTCGGCGGAGATCGCATTGGCGCTGCGCAGGCGTTCGCCGCGCTGGGCTTCGCTTTCGGCGCGGATCACCGTGGCCTTGACCTGCTGCAGCTGCGCTTCGAGGCGATGCACTTCGGCTTCGAACGGGCGGGGGTCGATCTGGAACAGCAGGTCGCCTTTCTTCACCATGGCGCCATCGAGGAAGGCCACCCGGTCGATCTGCCCCGACACCCGCGGGCGCACCTGCACCGTTTCCGGCGCCTCGAGGCGGCCGGTGACCTCATCCCATTCGGTAACGGGCTGCTCCAGCACCTTGGCCACGCTGACCTTGGGTGCTGGCGGGGCGCTGGCGACCGGTGCGGCCTTGCCGCACGCACTCATCACCACCACAGCGAGCACCGCCAGCGGAAAACGAAAAGATTTAATTGACTGTTCCATGGGCTCGTCCACCAGTTATCGAGAATGGACGGATTCTCTGCGCGCGACCTTCCAACAACGAATCGAACAACCCGAAGATAACTATCACCCGGAATGATATGAGATCGCCACAACCCTTGTAGTACGGGGCTTTCGTAAGCAGGCTAACGATATTCCGCAGCCTCTTTTGCATCCAGGTATGACTGTAATAGACCTTGATATATACCGCCCCAAACGGGTATCGTCAGAGCATCGATTCGCGGTTTTAAATTTCTCTTCATCGCCGGAGCCTCCCATGCCTACGCCTGTGCCGATGGTTGCCAAGCTGTTTTCCAATGGTCGCAGTCAAGCGGTGCGCCTGCCGGCGTCGCTGCGTTTCGACGGCGACGAGGTGTTCGTGCGCCAGGATCCCGAGAACGGCGACGTCATCCTGTCGCGCAAGCCGGCGGGCTGGGACGATTTCTTTGCTTTACTCAAGGACGTGGAAGTCCCGGACGATTTCCTCCGTGACCGGGGCGACGTGCTGCCCCAGGAGCGCGACCCGCTCTGAAGCGTCAGCGCCCATGAAAGGAATCAGCCATGCGTTACATGCTCGACACCAACACCGTCAGCCATATTCTCAAAGGCACTTCAGCAGCCGTGCGACAACGCCTGCTGGCGGTGCCCATGGCGCAGCTGAGTATTTCGGCGGTCACCGAGGGTGAGCTACTGTTCGGCCTGGCCAAGCGCCCGGAGGCGGTGAAGCTGCATCACCTGGTCAAGCAGTTCCTGCTCCGGGTCGACGTCGATCCCTGGGATCGCCGCGCCGCCAGCCACTATGGCGCCATGCGCGCCACGCTGGAGCGCTCCGGCCAATGCCTGGGTAACCTGGACCTGATGATCGCTGCGCACGCGGCGGCCACCGACAAGGTGCTGGTCAGCAACGACCAGGCGTTCGGCAGGGTGCCGGGGGTGCAGGTGCAAGACTGGACGCAAGGCTAGCGGAGTCGGGGAGGGGGCCCGCAGGCCCCCTGCGCGTGTTCAGGTTGGCATCAGGTCAGTTGCTCGGCGAACGCCTTGTCTGCCTCCAGTATGGCGGGCAGCGCCTGGAACAGCAGGTCCAGGTCCACCCCGTCGTACAGCGGCCCGCTGATCGCCTGGCGCGCCTCGGGCGTGGCACCGCCATGGGCCTGCAGTGCTTCGGAGACGGTGATCGACTGCGCCAGGACCCGCGGCAACGGTGCCGCATTGGGCGCCTGCATGGGGTTGTTCTGAAAGGCGATGGCATGCTGGATCAGCGCTGGCAGGTTCCAGCGGCGCGCCAGTTCGGCGCCTACTTCGGGATAGCCAAAGCCCAGCTGCAGGGTTTCATGGGCGGCGTGGCCACCGGCCGACTGACTCCCGCTCGCCGAATTGAGCTGCCCGGCCAGATGCGGCGCGGCGGTCTGGATCAACAGTTCGCCAATGTTGTGCATCACCCCGCAGGTGAACGCGATTTCCGCGTCCAGCCCGGTCTGCCTGGCGATGGCTCGGGCGATGCCGGCGACCTGGAAACTTTTCAACCAGAAACCCTTGAGGTCGAAGGAGGGGTCGGTCTTGAATGCGCCGGTGACGGCGGAGGCCAGCACCAGGGTGCGCAAGGTATTGAAACCCAGGCGCATGGCCGCGTCTTCGATGCTCAGCGACTCGCGCGAGCCACGAAAGCGAGCCGAGTTGGCCAGCCGAAGAATCTTCGCGGCGATCACCGGGTCTTTCTCGATGTTGCGCGCCACGCTTTCCAGGCTGGATGAAGGGTTGTCGAATTGCTGGATCAGATCCTGGGCGACCTTGGGTATGCTGGGCAGGCTGTGCAGATCGGCAAAGAGCTTTTCGATATCCATGGTGAATCCTTGACTTCGGCGGGATACCCCAACGATAGGCAATTTTCACTGACCTGCCAGCCGCTTCGGCGGTTTATTCGAGAGCGGGCAGGTCGCTCAATCCATTTCCCGCGCTACCGATATCCCCGCGCCTGCAGGTCGAACAGCTGCGCATAGCGCCCGCCATCGGCCATCAGGCTGGCATGGTCGCCGCGCTCGAGTATGCGTCCGTGGTCGAGCACGATGATGTGCTCGGCGCTGCGGACGCTGGAGAAACGATGAGAGATCAGCAGCGTCATGCGCCCTTGGGCGTGGGCGCGGAAGTGTTCGAACACCGCCGCTTCGGCACTGGCATCGAGAGCGGCCGTGGGTTCGTCGAGAATCAGCAGGTCGGCGTCGCGGCGCATGTAGGCCCGCGACAAGGCGATCTTCTGCCATTGCCCGCCCGACAGCTCCTGGCCACCGGCGAACCAGCGACCCAGCTGAGTGGCGTAGCCCTGTTCGAGGTCATCGATGAACTCGGCGGCGGTGCCCAGGCGCGCCGCTTCCCGCCAGCGGGCCTGGTCGTCGAAGGCGCGCACGTCGCCGACGCCGAGGTTTTCGCCGACGGCGAATTGATAGCGCAGGAAGTCCTGGAAAATCACCCCGATCCGTTCGCGCAGGGCATCCTCGCGCCACTCCTGCAGGTCGCTGCCATCGAGCAGGATGCGCCCCTGGTCCGGCCGGTACAGGCGGGTCAGGAGCTTGATCAGGGTGGTCTTGCCGGAACCGTTTTCGCCAACCAGCGCCAGGCTGGCACCGGGGCGCAGGTGCAAGTCGATGTCGGCCAGCGCCGCGCGGCCGACACCCGGGTAGCTGAAGCCGACCCCTTCGCAGCGCAGGCCGTCGCCGGGCACACGGCCCTCGGTCAGGTGGCCCTGGCTGGCCTCCACCGGTTGCCCCAGGTACTCGTACAGGTCGGACAGGTACAGGCCATCTTCGTACAGCCCGCCGATGGCCGACAGGCTCGCGCTGATGGCGGCCTGGCCCTGTTTGAACAGCACCAGGTACATGGTCATCTGGCCCAGGCTGGTGCGTCCGTTGACGGTATCCAGTACCACCCAGGCGTAGGCCAGGTAGAAGGCCGAGGTGCCCAGCAGGCCGAGGACGAACCCCCAGCTGTCGCGGCGCAAGGTCAGCCGGCGGTCCTCGACGTACAGCCGTGCGAAGGTCTCGCGGTAACGGCGCAGCAGCAGGTCGGCGAAGCCGAACAACTTGACCTCCTTGATGTTGGCCTCATGGGATAGCAAGGTCTCGATGTACGTCTGCCGGCGAGTCTCCGGGGCGCGCCGGGAGAACAGGCGAAAGGCGTCGCCGGAGAAATGCGCCTCGGCGAAGAACACCGGCAGCGCACCGGCCACCAGGATGGCCAGCGCCCACGGCGAGAAGTGCACCAGCAGCACGCCGAAGCTGACCAGCGAAATCAGGTTTTGCACCAGCCCCAGGCTCTTGGTCACCAGGCCCAGGGGTCGGGTCGAGGCCTCGCGGCGCACGCGCACCAGGCGGTCGTAGAACTCCGAGTTCTCGAATTGCAGCAAGGACAGTTGCTGGGCCTTTTCCAGGATCAGCAGGTTGACCTTCTGCCCCAGTTGCACGCGCAGCAGCGCCTGCTGCACCGACAGCGCTCGCTGGCAGCCAGCCAGTAACGCCAGCACCACGGCCTCTGCCAGCACCCAGCGCAGCACCGGCCACAGCGGCGCACTGCCCTGGGCGGCGTGCAGCTGCATGGCGGCGAGCACGGCGTCGACAATGCGCTGGCCGAGCCAGGCAGCGAGGGCGGGCAGCACGCCGGCCAGCAGCGTGGCCAGCACCAGGCCGATGGACAGGCTGCGCGAAGTGCTCCACACCAGGCCCAGGGCACGCCGGCTCTGGGCGGCAAACGCGGCGATGCGCGAGGCTGCCGCCATCAGACGTGCCTCACGCCTGGAGCCAGGCCATGGCACCCAGCACCAGGCTCAGGCCGGCCGCGCCGTAGGCGACTTTTTCCAGCCATTGCTTGCGGGTCAGCAGGGTAATGGCGGCCAGCGAGATGGCCACCTGGATCGCCATCATTGCCTGGGCCCAGCGGTGATGCGAATGCAGGATGTGTTCGGACTTCTCGTCCCATTCGTGGGCCTGCGCCTCCAGGTCCTCGGCTTTCTTGCGGGCCGCTTCCTTGTCGTTGCGGTAGCGCTCGACTTCGGCCTGATAGTGCGCGGCATCGACGCCTGGAATATGCACCGCCAGTTCGGCCAGGTTCTGCCGACTCGACTTGGCCTGATAGTAGTTCCATTGGTTCGACGCTTCGGTCTTGACGATGGCCGCGTTGTTCTTGTCCATGGCCGCTTCGTTTTCCGTGGAGCCGGCCTGGTAGCTGAGCATGGCGCCCAGGGTCGCCATGATCGCGGTCATCACGGCGATCTTGCTGGCGAAGCCGTCGCCGCTGGCATGTGCATGTTCTACATGATGTTCATGGGGGCTGGGGACTTCGAACTGCTCGGACATGAAAGCGCGTGACCTCTACGTATGCCGGGGCGGTGGCGGCGCGAATATAGGGGAAAAGTACGGGTTCGAACAGGCGTGCTCGCCCAATGGCCACTAATCTTCATGTGCCCCAGCAGCGTCGGCCAGTTTTTTGAACCGCCAGTCACCAGGTCGGTCATTCATTTATTGGGACCGGCGTGGAGCAGTCGTCGGACGACACTCGCGAATAACGATAACAGTCCCGGGCCAACATGATTTCACATCTGCAATTGCGTCAGATCATCGAATCCGCGTTCGTGCCACTGCAATGCCAATGCACGATCGGCGCGGACGGCTTCATGACCGTCAAGGTGGCTGGGGCACAGACCGAACGGGTCTATCTGCTGGCCACCGGGATCAACACCGCACCGCTGGTCAATGTCCGCGCGGTGTCCAATCTGATCGCCGAACTGCGTATCGAAATGCGCGCCAACCGCGATGGCAGGCGGTCCAGCAGCGGGCCGTGAGTAATGGTAGAGTTCGCGCTTTGCCCGACGGTACTTCCCTCATGTCTACACGTTGCGCCTGCAAACTCACGCTGGCATTGCTGTTCTGCTCCCTGGGGCTGGGCGGTTGTGTCGGCTCGGCAATGACCTCGGCGCGCAGCGCCGGCCCGAGCAAGGTGCTGGCCAGCCAGAAACCGGCGCAGCGGGTGGCCGAGTGTGTGGAATATTCCTGGCAGAGTGAGCCGATGTTCGGCATCGATGCCAACGCCTATCTGCACGCTGGCAAGGACGGCGTGTTCACCGTCTATACCCGTGAAGCGGCCTACTTCGTCGATGTACGTGCCCAGGGGACTGGCGCAGCGTTGGACTTCTACGGCCCGGCGCAGCCGAGCCCGGTCACCGACACCCGCCTGGCGGCCGTCGCCACCTGCCTGTAAGCATCGCTCAGGCTTGGCTGCCGGCGCCGCTGGCGCCCGCGAGCTCGCGGCCATACAGCGCGCTGATCCGCCACCAGGCGCCGAGGGCCACCAGCACGCCCAGCAACGCCAGCCAGCCGGCCAGCTCCGGGCGCCGATCGGCCCATTCCAGGGTGTTGGTCAATGAGCAGGGCATGGCGTCGGTGGCGGGGCGGTAGACCTCGCCGGCCAGGTTGGTCAGTTGCCAGACTTTGCCATTGTGCTGCCACATCCGTACGTCTTCGTCGCCGGTGAAGTTCGATTCGCTGCGTTGAAAGCCGCTGCAGGCGCCACCGAGCGGCACCCGGTGCGCGCCGACCATGACCTCCAGGGTGTAGATGCGCGGGTTCAAGGTGCGCACCAGGCGGGTGTGGGCGCGAGTCGACTCCATGCTGTCCAGGCTCGGCATGCTCAGCTGGAAATACCAGGCTTGCAGCAGGGCCGCCACGCACAGCAGCACGCCGCCGCGCAGGATGCTGAACAGCCAGGGGTAGCGGTCGGTGCGGCGACTGCACAACTTCAACCACGCCCGCGGGCTGGCCATTAACTCTTTGACGGTCACGTGCATGGTGGCGGTCCCTGGATGGCCCGGCGGGGGATGATGGCGATTTGTACGGCTCCCATCTGATCGACCCGGGCAGTGCAAACTTTAATCAAATCGCCCGCACGACAGCGTTTTTTCACAAAAGTGCCGTGGCCTCGACGCGAGGTTAACTTAGGTGATGGCTATTTGCTATAGCTGCAACGCCGCAGGTCGCCCATCCGCCTGCCCGGGCTTCAGAAATACCGGGCATGGCCGACAGACAGCGTATTGAATTCAAAGCTCGCTCGTGGCCGGCGTACGCACTCGTGCACGCCAGCTGCGGGCGGCGACTACCGGCGGACGATTCGCCGGCCTGGGGCGCTCGAGATGATGGCAGGACCGATCAAGCTATTTCGCCGGCTCACGGCGCCTTCCGGCGACAACCCTGAGTTGCTCAGGGCGCAGTACCGGGCCCTGGCCGGGCAGCTGCCGATGATGTACCTGATCCTGCTGGTGAACACCTGGGTGCTGGCGGTGACCCACCTGGACACCGCGCCGGGCTGGCTGGCGGTGGGCATTCCGGCGCTGCTCACGCTGGTCTGCCTGCCTCGTGCGCACCTGTGGTGGCGGACCCGCCATGTGCTGCCCGAGGTGCCGCAGATTCTGCACACCTTGACCCGCACCAATCGCTTGTCGCCGTTGTTCGCCGCAGGCTTCGCCGGCTGGTCGCTGGCGCTGTATCCCTATGGCAACAGCTACGCTCAGGGACATGTGGCGTTTTTCATGGCCATCACGGTGATTGTCTGCATCTTCTGCCTGATGCACATGCGCACCGCCGCGCTGATCACCACGGCGGTGGTCAACACCGCGTTCGTGCTCTTTTTCGCTTCGACCCACAATCCGGTGTTCATCGCCACCGCGATCAATATCGTGCTGGTCTCGGGGGCCATGCTGGTGGTGTTGCAGATCCACTACCGCGACTTCACCGCCTTGGTCAACATGCAGGCTCGCACCGAGCGGTTGAGCAATGAAAACATGCGCCTGGCCAACGAGGACAGCCTCACCGGGCTACCCAATCGGCGACAGTTCTTCGGCACCCTGGACGCCTGCCTGCTACGTGCGCGGGGGCAGGAGCAACGCCTGGCGGTAGGGATTCTCGACCTGGACGGGTTCAAGCCGGTCAACGATGTCTACGGCCACAGCGTCGGCGACCGCCTGCTGGTGCAGGTGGGCCAGCGCCTGCTGCGCCTGGCCGACGAGCACACCCACATTGCCCGCCTGGGGGGTGACGAGTTCGCCCTGATCATCACCGACGGCCGCCCCGATGACGCCCTGCGCCGCACCGGCGAGGCGGTCTGCCTGGCGCTGCAGGAGGCCTTCATGCTGGTGGAGGTGCCGATTCGCATCGGCGCCTCCCTGGGTATCGCCACCTACCCGGACATGGCCAAGGGCGCCGCCGAGGTCTATGAGTTCGCCGACTACGCCTTGTACCAGAGCAAGCGCCACAGCAAAGGTGGCATGTGCCTGTTTTCCACCGAGCAGCACGCCCAGCTGCACCGGGATGCGATGACCGAGCAGGCCCTGCGCAAGGCCGATCTGTATGCCGAGTTCCATGTGCTGTTCCAGCCGATCCTCAACTGCGTGACTGGCCAGACCGTGGCGTTCGAAGCGCTGGCGCGCTGGACCAGCCCGGACCTGGGGCCGGTGTCGCCGGCGCGCTTCATTCCAGTGGCCGAACACATCGGCATGATCACCCAGCTGACCTTGCCCTTGCTCACCAAGGCGCTGCAGGCGGCGCGGCAGTGGCCTGGGCAGGTGCGCCTGGCGTTCAACCTTTCGGCCCACGATTGCGCCTCCAGCGCCAGCGTGCAGTCGATCATCGAAGTGATCGATGGCAGCGGGTTCGATCCGTCGCGCCTGGACCTGGAAATCACCGAGACGGCGATCATGCACGACATTGTGCAAGTGCAGCGCGCCATCGCCCGGTTTCGCGACCTGGGGTGCGGGATCTCCCTGGACGATTTCGGCACCGGCTACTCGAGCCTGAGCCAGCTGCACGCGCTCGCCCTGACCAAGTTGAAGATCGACCGCAGCTTCGTCACCGACATTCACTGCAAGCCGGCCAGCTACAAGATCGTCAAATCGCTGGTAGCACTGAGCCAGGACATGGCCCTGGACTGTGTGGTGGAAGGGGTCGAAACCGCGGCGGAGATGGAGGCGTTGCGCAGCCTGGGCTGCACCTGGGTGCAGGGCTTCCTGTTTTCCAGGCCGGTCGCCTTCGAGCAGACCCTGGTCTGGCTCGAAGGCAACGAGGCACTCAGGTCACGGCAACCTTGAGCGGGCGCGATTTCTGCACCTCGGTGCCGAACAGGGCAAGGTTGAGCAGGCTCATGCGCCCGACCGCTTTCTTCAGCAGCACCGGCAGCACCAGGCCGAAGGTCATACTGACCAGGAAGGTCAGCCCGGTCGAGTGGATGTTCAGCTTGTTGAGCAGCATGCGCCCACCGGCCGTGCCGAACACGTGGAACAGGTAGATCTCGAAGGAGTGTCCGCCCAGCCAGGCAAGGGGGGCGAAGTAGCGCCGCTGGGTGATCAGCGTGTAGATGGCCGTCAGGCCCATGATCAGGCCCATTACCTGCAACTCCGGGTCGCTGAAGCTCAGGCGGCCAAGCAGGTAGCCCTGGTCGAGGGTGACCATGGCCAGCAGCACACCGCCCACCAGCCATTGCCCCACCGTGGTGACGAACACTTCACGAAAGCGGAACACGCCCAGCCCGAGCAGGAAGAAGGGCAACAGATGCGCTGCGCGATCCAGGCTGAACAACTCGGGGAACTCGTCGTAGTTGTATGAGGCCACGAGTGCCACTGCGCTCACCACCAGGAATTGGCCCAATGAGCGCAAAAGCCCGGCTTTTTCCAGTACGGCAATCAATGCAAAGATGCAGAGAATCGACTGCAGGAACCAGAAGTGGGCGTAGCCGAACAGGTAGATATGGTACATATCGGCCCAGCGCGGCGGGTTATTGGTGTTGGGCACCAAGGCTTGGGAGATGAAGAACAGCGTCGAGACCACCAGCATCGGTACGGCAATGCGGCGGAACTTGCCCTGGAAGAACACCGACAAGGAACTTGTCGTGCCCACCGGGCGCATTGCGTAGACAAAGCCGGAAATCGCCGTGAACAGCGGCATCCGCACATAAATCAGCGACTCATAGAGGTAACGCAACGTGGAATCGTCGGCGACCCGCATACCCGTGTTCATCGAGTCGCCAATCACGTGACCGGCGACCATGAGAAACAAGGCCAGGCCACGTATCGTATCTATCCCTAGATCTTTTTTCTTCGGGTCAAGAAAATTCTGTCGCATGGGCGAAATCCTTATTCGGGTCCGGTACGGAAGGTGCGGATCCAGTGCCTTCCAGACGACATACAGGAAACCAGCGGCGAGGAACATCCTAGGTTGGGTACAAAACGCATCGCAACTCGGTCATGCTGCGTTGAAACCTGTCCGACCTTCGCTACGGAACATTTGCTACAAAACCTGAGTCATGGAGAATACTTTTCAAAGGATTCTTTGTAAAGTTATTGGCACGGCATCTTGGCAGTTTGCCAAGTCCATCACGCCATATCCTGTAACTCATTGAAACACATGGATTTATTTCGCGCATAAGCAATTTTACCCGGATTTGGCGAGTGCCCCGGTTAGTACAGCAGTACCAACTCGTTACTTGTTCTGGGGTATGGCATATCGCCATGTATGCAGCTGAGATTTCAGTGAACGGCTTGATTCGGCACACTCCTTGCGCCGTAGCAAAACCACTATAGCCCCCACTGACCGCTTGAGTAACGGCTTTGCGGCCCGTTCGTCAGTCAGTGCGCCCGGTGGGACATTCAGCGGCTTTCGGGGACTTGGTCGGTACTGGGTGGTGTCGATATAATGGCCAGGCGTTAAACAACAGGGATGTGCCAGATGTTCAAGATTCTCGCTTCACTGGCCCTGGTATTGGGCCCCAGCGTCATGGCCAGTGCCGACGCGTTCAAATGCGTCGACCCGCAAGGGCATATCACCTTCGCCCAGGTCCCTTGCCCCCCTGAAAAGGGGCAGGCCAGTTGGGCCGCAAGTACGGCGCGAACCCGGCTGTACAGCCTGACCCCCGAAGACGACACGCCGCAGAAGGTCAACGAGAAGGCGATCAAGATTCTGCAGTCCGGTTATAACGTCAAATACAACTACAAGGTCGAGCGGATCGTCACCACCGAGCCGCCACCCCCGCCCAAGCTGGAAAACCGTCCGAGGCCTGCCTACAAGGCGTGCAACAGCGCGGAAAACGCGCGCTATTGCAATGACTGAGCGGGCCCTCAAGGGGCGCGCACCGGTTACCAGAGCGGCGGCGGCGCGCTGAGCGCGGCGCCTATGACCTCCAGCGCGCGCTCGACATCGGCCGCCTGGGTGTAGCGGCCCAGGCTCAGGCGCAGGCTGCCCAGGGCCTGTTGCGGGGTCAGGCCCAGCGCCAGCAGCACGTGCGAGGGCGCGGTGCTGGCCGAGTTGCAGGCCGAGGTCGACGACAGCGCCAGGGCGCCGGCCAGACTTGCCGAATTGAAGCCCGTGCGGTCCACCTGCACGTTGAGCGTATGAGCGATGCGCTGCCTGGCGCAGCCGTTCAGGCGCACGCCGGGCAGCGCCAGCAGACCTTCGCGCAGGCGCCGGCTCAGCGCCCCGAGGCGCGCGACTTCTTCCTCCTGCACGGCGCCGGCCAAGGCGAAGGCGCTGCCCATGCCGACAATCTGGTGGGTGGCCAGGGTGCCGGAGCGCAGGCCCTGTTCATGACCGCCACCGTGCATCTGCGCCTGCAACGCGCCGCGGGCGCGTTCACCCACGTACAGCGCCCCGATCCCCTTGGGCCCATAGGTTTTGTGCGCGGAAAAGGACATCAGGTCCACGGCCAGCTGGCGCAGGTCGATGGCGACCTTGCCGGTGGCCTGTGCTGCATCGACATGAAACAGCGCACCGAGAGCGCGCACGCGCTCGCCGATGGCGGCGATGTCGGTGAGGGTGCCCAGCTCGTTGTTGATCAGCATCAGTGAGACCAACAGGGTATCGGGTCGCAACGCCTCGCTCACCGCCTGCGGCTGGATCAGCCCACGCTCGTCGGGCTGCAGCCAGGTGACGGCAAAGCCCTGTTGCTCGAGAAGTTTGACGGTATCGATGACGGCCTTGTGTTCGATGGCGCTGGTGATCAGGTGCCCACGCCCGGCAGCCTGGGCCACACCCTTGATGGCCAGGTTGTTCGATTCGGTGGCGCCTGAAGTCCAGATCAGGTCATTGGCATCGGCGCCCACCAGTTCGCCCACCTGGCGGCGCGCCTGCTCCACCGCCTGGCGCGCGCTCGCGCCGTAGGCATGGCCACTTGAAGCCGGGTTGCCGAAGTTGCCCGCCTGGCCCAGGCACTCGACCATGGCGTGGATCACGCGCTCGTCGACGGGGGTGGTGGCGGCGTAGTCGAAATACAGGGGGCGGGTGGTCGAGGTCATGGGCTGGATTCGGCGGTGTCTGAAGATGAGTACTAGGCTACCGACGCGGCGGCGCAAAAAAATTGATAAATCCCCGGTTTTTTCCACGGATGGCGAAAATTCATTCTAATAGTCAAGCTATCATTGAAAATCTATTTCACGGAAGACCGTCATGGACAAGTTCGACCGCGCCATCCTGCAGATCCTCCAGGATGACTGCACCCGCCCCGTGGCGGAAATTGCCGAACGCATCGGCCTGGGCAGTACCGCGTGCTGGCGGCGGGTGCAGAAGCTCGAGGAGAGTGGGCTGATCCGCCGTCGCGTGGCGTTGCTCGACCCGCAGGCGCTCAACGTGGCGGTCACGGTGTTCGCTGCCATCCGCACCAACCAGCACAACGCGCAGTGGCTGGAACGGTTCCACGCCACCATCGCCACCCTGCCCGAGGTGGTCGAGTGCTATCGCATGGCGGGCGACACCGATTACATGCTGCGCATGGTGGTTCCGGATATTGCCGGCTATGACGCGGTCTACAAGCAGCTGATTCGCGTGCCGGGCATTATCGACATCAGTTCCAGCTTTGCCATGGAGCGGATCAAATCGACCACCGAACTGCCCTTGCATTATCTGTAGAGCCGGCCCCAGCCGTTCACTGACGGCGGCGTGACCGGTTTCGAAAACTGCATACAACTTTCCTGCCAGGCGTCAATCCGGTAATCTCTCACCACTTCAACAGGGGAAAAAACAGGATGCACAGCAAGCCGCCAAGCAACGTCGACATTGAATCTCGCCTGGTTATCCCCCGCGCGGAAATTCGAGGCAAAGGGGCGTTCATCCTCACCGGCCCCTCCAGCTGCGGCAAGGGTGAGCTCGCCCAGGCGCTCTGCGATGCCCTGAGCATCCCGCAGGAGCGCTGGCTCTCGATGGGCAACATCCTTCGCCACTCCTTCGAGCACGCCAAGGAATACCCCGAATTCGCCGCCACCTTGCAAAGCAAGTACGGCATCAGCGACGCCACACCCATCATCGAATGCGAAGACGCCACCGAAGAGCTGGTCGCCAAGGTCAGCTCGCACCAGGAAGCGCTCGAAGGTTTCCTGAAGGACCGTCGGCCGGCCGGGGCTACCGATATCTGGCGCACCACCAGCCAGCTGGAATGGCTGGAGTACTGCACCATCAACGGTCTGCTGGTGCCCAACCGCTGGACCCAGGCGCTGATCGAGGCGCATATCGAACTGTTCGCCACCGAGGTCGACCAGCCCTTCATCGTCGATGGCTATCCGCGTACCAAGGCGGCCGCCATGCACCTGCTGCAGGTGTTCGAGCGCAACGAGATCCCGGTGCTCAAGGTGTTGCACCTGAGTATCAGCAAGCAGCAGATGCTGCGCCGCGCCGGCAAGCGTCAGCGCATGGACGACAACAATCAGGCACTGCTCAAGCGTTACGAATTCTACGTCGAGAGCGTGCAACCCAGCGTCGACTACCTCAAGGATCAGGTGGGTTCGGACAAGGTCGCGTTGATCGACGCGCACCAGCCGCACTACGACATCGTCGGTGAAGACAAGGTCTTCAACCTTGACCGCTCGATCAACAACGTGGTGTATGCGGCGCTGATCAGCATCGGGCTGTCGAACGTGCTGGCGCGCGCCCTCGTGGCTTCCCGGCAGAACTGAGCAGTGAGGTAGGACCAAGCTTGCTCGGGAACCGGCGCTCACGGTTCCCAGCAAGTTGGGGCCCAAGGTTCTACGTTAAAACGGTTATAACCATCTGCCTATTTATTCTTTTTAAATATCAGAGAAGCGGCGCATCCTTGTTTCACATCCACAGGGAGCACCGTCCATGACCATCAAGGCTATCAACGTTCGTAACCAGTTCCGCGGCACCGTCAAGGAAATCATTGAAGGTCCTGTGGTCTCCGAGATCGACGTGCAGACCCCTGCCGGTATCGTCACTTCCGTCATCACTACTCGTTCGGTCCATGAACTGGAGCTGGTCGTCGGCAGCGAAGTCATCGCCTTCGTGAAATCCACCGAGGTTTCCATCGCCAAATTGTGAGCCAGCTAACCTTCTGTCGAGGAAGGGGGTCAAAGGTTACATTTTCATTTGAACATGTTACCGAAGGTTGCGTAGAATGGGCACCAAGGCAGTCATCGTACAACTGTATGAGCTGACCCACCCAATAATAAAGGCCCGTCCACTAGACGGGCTTTTTGCGTTTTACGCTTTGCCAAACCTTTGATCCGCTTTAAACCATTCCCCGAGAGGTTCCACACCATGTTGCTGCGCCTGGTCTTGATGCTGCTTTCCCAAGCGTTCAAGCGTGTTTCCGCTGGTATTGCGTCGATCCGTCGCGATTCGGCGGTTCTGACTCAAAATGACAATGCTGTCGACGACACCGATGGGTTCAGCAAAAGCGCGGTGATGATCATCGCGGCGCTGGCCCTGTACATCGCCGGCGGCCTGGGTTACTACGCCAAGGTGCACATCTGGGATGGCCTGACCCCGCAGCAGAAAGACTTCGTGGTGCACTCGATGATGGTCGACCAGCAGGTTCTTTAATGCTCGCTGGCACGTCAAACGAAAAAAAGCGCGCCTTGTGCAAGGCGCGCTTTTTTTTCGTCCCGATCAAACCGGGTGCAGTTCCAGCCCATCTTCGTTGACGCTGACCCGATAGCCCGCGTAGTCGTTCAGGCGCGGGTGCTCGGTGTCCAGCGGATGGCTGTGGGTGGCAGTGATCACCGCCACCTTGGCGCCAGCGGCCTGGGCGGCAGTGATGCCGGCCGGTGCATCCTCGAACACCAGGCATTGGCGAATGTCGACGCCCAGACGCTCGGCGGCCAGCAGGAAGCAGTCGGGGGCCGGCTTGCCACGCGGGGCGTCTTCGGCGGTGATCAGCAGCGCTGGCGGTTCGATGCCCGCCGCTTTCAGGCGCAGCAGTGCCAGCGCTCGCGGCGCCGAGGTGACGATGGCCCAGCGCTCGGGCGGCAGGCTTTCGAGGAAGGCCAGGATGCCGTCGATGGCGGCGGTACCTTCGGTGTCGCGCATCTCCTCCTCGAGCACACCCTGGGCCTCGGCGTGCGGGTCGATGCCGGGCAGGTTCTGCCGGCGAATCGTCTCGACGCCCTGCACACCATGAATGGTCGGCAGGAAGGCGGCGACGTCCAGCCCATGGCGCTCGGCCCAGCGCGACCAGACCCTTTCGGCCGAGGCGATGGAAGTGAGCAGGGTGCCGTCCATATCGAAGAGAAAAGCGGCGAATCGCTGTTGGGGATACATGCTGGCTCCTGTGAGGTGTCGGGTTGCAGGCCCGGGCGGGAAAATGGTGCAGAACGGAGTATCGTATAGATCCCGCGCCGAGCCCAACCCTAGCAACGACGAGCCACCTGACGACATGGTCAAGAAAACCGCTGGCACCCCGACTGACGCTGCATCCGCCCCGAAAAAAGCTGCCAACCTGACCCTGATCGATGTGGCCAAGGTGGCCGGAGTGTCGCCGATCACTGTGTCACGCGCGCTGCACCGGCCCGAAGTGGTCAGCGAAAAGGCCCGTGAGAAGGTCATGGCAGCGGTGCGCCAGACCGGCTACGTGTCGAATATGCTCGCCGGCGGCCTGGCGAGCAACAAGAGCCGCCTGGTGGCGATTTTCCTGCCGACCATCGCCAACTCGATCTTCGCCGACACCGTGCAGGCGCTGATGGACCGCCTCACCGAGGCCGGCTACCAGACCCTGCTGGGCCTCACCGGGTACTCCGCCGAGCAGGAGGAGAAACTGTTGGAGGCCGTACTGGGTCGGCGCCCCGACGGCATCGTTCTGACGGGCACCCTGCACACAGAATCCAGCCGCTTGCGCCTGGCGCAGTCGGGCATTCCGGTGGTCGAAGCCTGGGACCTCAGTGAAGACCCAGTGGACATGCTCGTCGGCTTTTCCCACGAAGGGGTAGGGCAGGCCACCGCACAGCATCTCCTGGCCAAGGGCTACCGGCGTTTTGCCGTGGTCACCATCGGCGATCCACGCGGCCTGCGCCGGTGCCACAGCCTGATCGCAGAACTGCAGCGCCAGGGGCACGACGCGGTGCCGATGCAGGTACTGACACCTCCGGCGACCCTAGAAGTCGGCCGCGCCGGCCTGCGTCAGCTGCTCGAGCAGGGCGCGTCGCCCGACGTGGTGGTGTGCAGCTCCGACACCATCGCTCAAGGCGTATTGGCCGAAGCGGCGAGCCGTGGCTTGCAGGTGCCCGGGCAACTGGCGGTGATGGGCTTCGGCGACCTCAGCAGCGCTGCGCAGGTCTACCCGGCACTCTCCACCGTACGGGTCGACGGCCACAAGATTGGCCAGCAGGTGGCATCAGCCTTGCTCGAGTGCTTCAAAGATCCACTGCGCAGCGCCGGCCCGGTGCGCATCGACACCGGCTTCACCCTGATCGACCGACAAAGCACCTGAGCTTGGTGTTGCGGGTCCAGCGACGAACGGTACCTTGAATGATTGCGCAATCACTGTAGGATTTTCAGCAGTCGGGCTGCCCAGCCCGTTCTTTTGGCTGATTGATGATTGCGCAATCAATCAACCTGCCGTCATTGCTGCCATTACTCATAACAAGGAAAACTGTCATGCCCACCGCTCAGACCCCGCTAAGCTGCGCCGATGACGACCGCATCGCCTGGCTGCGTGTTTCTTCCGTGTTCCTGCCGCTGGCCAACCCGATCAGCGACGCCAAGGTGCTGACCGGGCGGCAGAAGCCGATGACCGAAATCGCCATGCTGTTCGTCGAGATCCAGACGCAGGACGGCCACGACGGCCTGGGTTTCAGCTATTCCAAGCGCGCCGGCGGGCCCGGCCAGTTCGCCCATGCCTGCGAACTGGCGCCGGGGCTGATAGGGGAGAACCCCAGCGACATTGCCAAGCTGTGGACCCAGCTGTGCTGGGCCGGCGCTTCGGTGGGCCGCAGTGGCCTGTCGACTCAGGCCATCGGCGCCTTCGACGTCGCGCTCTGGGACCTCAAGGCCAAACGCGCCAACCTCTCGCTGGCGCGCCTGCTGGGCGCCCAGCGCGATTCGGTGCGCTGCTACAACACCTCGGGAGGCTTCCTGCACACGCCGCTCGAACAACTGCTGGACAACACCGACCTGTCTCGGGAAAAGGGTATCGGCGGTATCAAGCTGAAGGTGGGTCAACCCGACAGCGCCCTCGACCTGCATCGCGTGGCCACAGTGCGCAAACACCTGGGCGAGCACTTCCCGTTGATGGTCGACGCCAACCAGCAATGGGACCGCCCGACCGCCCAGCGGATGTGCCGGCGTTTCGAAGAGTTCAACCTGATCTGGATCGAGGAGCCGCTGGACTGCTACGACGCCGAGGGCCACGCCGCGCTGGCCCGGCAGTTCGACACGCCGATCGCCACCGGGGAGATGCTCACCAGCGTTGCCGAGCATGCCGAGTTCATCAAACTGCGGGGTGCCGATTTCCTGATGCCCGATGCACCCCGGGTCGGCGGTATCACGCCATACCTTAAGGTTGCTGCCATGGCCGAGCAGGCCGGGCTGATGCTCGCGCCACACTTTGCCATGGAACTGCATGTGCACCTGGCGGCGGCCTATCCCACCGAGCCTTGGGTGGAACACTTCGAATGGCTGGAACCGTTGTTCAACGAGCGCCTGGAAACGCGCGATGGTCGCATGCAGGTGCCCAGGCGCCCCGGCCTTGGCCTGTCGCTGAGCGAGCGAGTGGCGGGGTGGACGGCGCAGCAGTTCGAAGTGGGCAAGCGCGGCTGATCCGGTGCTCGCTTGCGGCCTTGTCGCGGGCGGCAATCACCGACTTTCCACGGCCAACATGACCCCCTGCATAACAACAACTCAAGGACATTCATGTGAAAAACTCTTCCCTGACGGGCGCCGCGGCGCCTGCCGTCGGCACCTGCGTGCGCAGCAGGATGCGCTACGGCATCCTCGCCATGCTGTTCATCGTCACCGCCATCAACGTGGGCGACCGCGCCACACTGTCCATCACCGGCAGTGCGCTGACCGGGGTGCTGGGCATCGACTCGCTGACCCTGGGCTATATCTTCTCGGCGTTTGCCTGGGCCTACGTGCTGGGTCAGCTGCCTGGCGGCTGGTTGCTGGACAAGTTCGGCTCGGCGCGGGTCTACGGCACCTCGCTGTTTCTCTGGTCGGCCATCACCGTGGCCCAGGGCCTGATCGGCTTTCTCAGCGTGCCCCTGGCCGTGGCCACGCTGTTCGCCCTGCGCTTTTTGCTCGGCCTGATCGAGGCCCCGGTGTACCCGGCCAACAACCGTATCGTCGCAGCCTGGTTCCCCTTGCAGGAGCGCGGGCTGGCCACGGTGATCTACAACTCCTCGATGTACCTTTCGGTGGTGTTGCTGGCGCCGGCCATGGGCTTTATCGCCCATCATTATGGCTGGGAACACGTGTACTGGTTCATGGGCGGCCTGGGCATTCTGGTCAGCCTGATCTGGTTCAAGCTGGTGCGCGCACCAGGAGACCACCCGTGGGTCAACGACGCGGAGCTTGAGCACATCCGCAGTGGCGGCGCCGAGGTGGACATGGACAGGCCGAGAGTTGCCGGTGCCTTCAAGCCGCGGCTGGGCGACCTCAAGGTACTGCTCAGGAGCCCCATGATGTGGTCGATCTACCTCGGCAAATACTGCGACACTTCCCTGCAGTATTTCTTTCTGACCTGGTTCCCCATCTACCTGGTCAAGGGCCGTGGCCTGAACATCATGGAGGCCGGGGCCATCGCCGCCATACCCGGCATCTGCGGCCTGCTGGGCGCGTTGACCGGCGGCGCGGTGTGCGACGTGCTCCTGCGCAAGGGCTTCTCCCTGAGCGCCGCGCGCAAGATCCCGCTGGTGTGCGGCATGAGCGTGGGCGCAACCCTGGTGCTGTGCAACTACACCGACTCGGTGTGGGTGGTGACCTTGCTGATGTCGCTGGCGATCTTCGGCAAAGGCGTAGTTGCGGTGGATTGGACGCTGGTGTCGGACACAGCGCCCAAGGAGATCACCGGCATGGCCGGCGGCCTGTTCAACATGTTCGGCAATATCTCCGGAATCATTACCCCGGTGATCATCGGCTACATCGTGCAGACCACCGGCTCATTCGAAGGCGCGCTGTACGTGGTGGCCGGGCACGCACTGCTCGGTGCCCTGGCGTTTCTAAGCATGGGCACGCTGAAAAAACTGCAGCTGGCACGCACCTAGCGGTACCTTGCGCGGTGAACCTGAATCAGCGCGTGGGCGAAGCTCAGCACCGGCAGTGCCGGGCCAGGCCACGCTCGGCACGACCGGCCAAGGCGCGCGCCGGCTGCGTCAAATATTCATGAAATAAAAGTCATAGAATAGTAACAATTCCCAACAACCCCTGATAGCATAGGCGCAGTTGAGACACGTTCTCATGCGCCACGGAGGGCTCTTCACATTTCATGAGCCTTTGCCGGAACCCCCTCCATGGCCCTTCGTTTTCCTTCTCGCCCTACCTTGCTCGCGCTGTGCTGTTCGGTCACTCTCGGCGCCCACGCCGACGACAGCCTGCAGCTCGGCGCCACTGCCATCAACGCCGACGCGGTGAAACAGAGCAGCAGTTCCACTCCCGAAGAATACGCCGGTGGCCAGGTGGCGCGCGGCGGGCGGATGGGCGTGCTGGGCAACCAGGACAATATGGACGTGCCGTTCACCCTGACCAGCTACACCTCCAAGCTGATCGAAGACCAGCAGGCCGAGAACGTCGGCGACGTCCTGCTCAACGATCCATCGGTGCGCGAGTCCTTCGGCTATGGCAACCAGTCCCAGGTCTTCGTGATTCGCGGCCTGCCACTGGCCAGCGACGACATCTCCTACAACGGTCTGTACGGCGTGCTGCCACGGCAGATCATCTCCACCGACGCGCTGGAGCGGGTCGAAGTGTTCAAGGGCCCGAACGCCTTCGTCAACGGCGTCAGCCCCACCGGTACCGGCCTGGGCGGCAGCGTCAACCTGGTGCCCAAGCGCGCCGGCGACGAGCCGATCCGCCGCTACACCCAGGACATCAGCAGCGATGGCCGCATTGGCGAGCACCTCGATCTGGGCCAGCGCTTCGGCGAGGACAACCGCTTCGGCGCGCGGGTCAACCTGGCGCAACGCGAGGGCGACACCGCCATCGACGACGAATCCCAGCGCACCCAGCTGTTCACCCTCGGGCTGGACTACCGTGGCGACAACTTCCGCCTGTCCGGCGACTTCGGCTATCAGAAGCAGCGCATCAACGGCCTGCGCAACACGGTGCAACTGGGCAGCGGCCTGACCAGCATTCCCCACGCGCCGAGCGCCAGCCACAACTATGGCCAGGACTGGACCTACACCGAAACCGAAGACACCTTCGGCATGCTGCGCGGCGAATGGGACCTCAACGACAGCTGGACCGCCTACCTGGCCGGTGGCGCCAAGCACACCCGTGAGACCGGCCAATACGGCACCCCGTCGCTGACCAACGCCAGCACCGGTGCGGCCAGCATCGCCGGCTCGTTCATCCCTCACCAGGAAGACAACACCACGGTCATGGCGGGCCTCAACGGCAAGCTGCAGACCGGGCCGGTCAGCCATCAGATCGCCTTTGGCCTGTCGAGCATCTGGACCGAGCAGAAGAACGCCTACGCGTTCTACAACTCGACCGGCGCCACCAACATCTATCACACCCCGGACCTGGCCAAGCCCACCGACGCCTACCTGACCGGTGGCGACCTTGGCGACCCGGGTGTCACCGGCAAGACCCGCAACCGCAGCGTGGCCCTTTCCGACACCCTGGGCTTTTTCGACGACAAACTGCTGGTCACCGCCGGCCTGCGGCGCCAGCAACTGCTGGTCGAAGGCTACAGCTATGACGGCGTCTTCTATAACGGCGCCCAGCTGGCCGGCGACGGCACCCGCAGCTCGATATACGACAAGTCGATCAACTCGCCGGTGTACGGCATCGTCTACAAGGCCACCGACTACCTCTCGGTCTACGCCAACCATATCGAAGGCCTGGCCCAGGGGCCGTCGCCGTCGGCCACCGCGCGCAACAGCACCGACACCTTCTCTCCGGGCCGCACCAAGCAGAGCGAGGCGGGGGTCAAGCTCGACATGCAGTCGTTCGGCGCCAACCTGGCGGTGTTCCGCATCGAGAAGCCGACCGATGGCTATACCGAATCCCTGACCGATGCCAACGGCACTGCCTACTCGCTGTTCGTGCGGGACGGCGACCAGGTCAACCGCGGTGTGGAGCTCAGCGTGTTCGGCGAGCCGGTCGAAGGCCTGCGCCTGATGGCCGGTGGTACACGCATGCAGTCCGAGCTGCAGAACACCCAGGGCGGCGCCGACGACGGCAACCACGCCATCGGCGTGCCGACCTTCCAGCTCAACGCCAGCGTCGATTGGGACGTGCCGGGCCTCGATGGCGTTGCGCTGAACGCGCGCATGCTGCGCACCGGCGGCCAGTACGCCGACCAGGCCAACACCTTGAGCCTGCCGACCTGGAACCGCTTCGATGCCGGTGCTCGCTACAAATTCAAGCTCGAGCAGAAGGACGTGACCTTGCGCGTCAACGTCGAGAACCTCACCGACAAGAACTACTGGGCCTCGGCCAACGGCGGCTACCTGACCCAGGGCGATCCGCGCCTGGTGAAGTTCTCCGGGACGGTTGATTTCTGATTCCAGCCGCCGGGGCTGGCGCCCCATTCCCCGTAGGACCGAGCTTGCTCGGGAACGAAGTAGGCGATGAATGCCGGGTCGCGCCAGGCGACGTCGCCCATGGGGTACTGCCGGGACCCAGCCAGGCTTCGGCGATCAGGCCGAGCAGCGGGTTGCTGTAGTACTCGATGAACGAGTCCGGGTCGAGCAGGGCGGCCTTCTGCAGCGAATTCCAGATGCGCCCGTTGACCCCGGCCTTGGCGAAGGGGTCGGCGGCTTCGCTGCAATGGGGGTAATGCGCGGCGTCGCAGCGATGCTGGCACAGCGCGGCGAAGTCGGCCAGCGACAGGTCGGCAGGGCCGACGAAGCTGCTCATGGCAGCGGCCACTGCAAGGCGGCGGCCGGCCGCGGGCTGGAGCCGTCGCCGCAGCCGATCACGCCTTGCTCCAGGTCGATCACCGAGCCGGTCATCATCCCCGATTCGTCGGACAGCAGGAACGCCACGTTGCGCGCCACTTCGTCGGGCTTGAGCAGTCGGCCAAAGGGTTGCGCCTGTTCGGCCGCTGCCAGCCAGCCGTCCTGGGCCCCGTGATACTGACGCTGGATGTCGTCTTCGTGGGGGGTGTCCATCCAGCCGATGTTCAGGGCGTTGACGCGGATGCGGTTGTGCAGGGTGCTGAAGGCGACGTTTTTGGTGAGGATCGCCAGCGCACCCTTGGACGTGGCGTAAGGGGTGAGGAAGGACTGCCCGCCGTGGCCGCTGACGCTCTGGATGTTGACGATGCCACCGGCAATGGCATCGCGAATCATCAGCTTGATGGCGTCCTGCATCAGGAAGAACGGCGCGCGTACGTTGACCGCGAAAATCCGCTCGAACAGCTCCGGGCTGGTGTCCAGAATGGTGCCGCGGTCGGACATGCCGGCGCAGTTGACCAACCCGTGCAGGCGGCCGAAATGCTCGTCCGCGGCGGCAATGATGCGTCGGCAGTCGGCGACCTGCTCCAGGTCGGCCTCGACGAAGTGTGCCGGGCAGTCCAGCTGGGCCAGCTGGCGCACCTGCTGCTCGCCCTTGGCCAGGCTGCGGCCGCACAGGATCAGCCCGGCGGCTCCGCGCAAGGCCAGGGTGCGCGCAACGGCAGCGCCCAGGCCTTGAGTGCTGCCGGTAACGACGAAGTATTGGCCCTGGAAAGGGCGGTTGTTGAACGGGCGGTTGGTGTCGGGTTGCGGATGGGGGGCTTGGGACATGGGCGACTCCTGTTTTTTGTTGTTGTCGTTGCGGGCCGGCAGGCCGCGTTCAGCGCGGTGACGCGCCCGAAGATCAAACCGGCCTGGCGGCCTCTCGGGGTCTGCGACCCCTCCCACTTTGATCGCGAATCCATTGTGGGAGGGGGCGAAGACCCCGAGAGGCCGCCAGGCCGGTCTCGAGACACAATCACGGCCACCACCGGCCGCCCGCGCGGGCTTATCGCGGGCTTCGCGCGCTCCTACGGTTGTTTCGTTCGCATGCATCCATTTGATGTTCCACGATAGACCGTAAAGCACCAGGGCGGTCATAGGAAATCTGCCTGGAACGGCACGCTCGAAACAAACGTGGGAGCGCGCGAAGCCCGCGATAGGCCGCGCGGGCGGCCGGTGGTGGCCGTAATTGAATCTCAAGTTGGCCGGTGGTGGCCGTGCTTGCATCTCAAGCCGACCGCTTATGGGCCAATGGACATTTCGCCAAGCGCTCGGAATCTCCCCCCCTCCATATTTCCTGCACATTTAATCGCTACCTTGCCGATAACCTGGACAGGAACCATTTCCGCGCCCCAGCCTCCCATTTCACTCGCTGATACAGAAGTGTTCAATGAACCAGAACCCCGCCACCCGTTCTCGCTCGCGTCTGTTGCTGACGGTGCTCGTTGTCGTCGCCATCGCCCTGGCGATCTTCTATGGCGTGCCTCTGCTGCGCGGCTCTCATTCGTCCGCCGACGATGCCGGGCCGCCGGCCGGGGGGCGGCGTGGGCCGGGCATGGGGCGCGGGGCAAACGACCCGTCGCAGGCGGTCAGCGTTGCGGTGGGCAAGGCCGGCCTGGCCGACGTGCCAGTGACCCAGCAGGCGCTGGGCACGGTGATTCCCAATTATTCGGTCACGGTCACCAGCCGCGTCGACGGCGAGCTGCAGCAGGTCTACTTCACCGAAGGCCAGTACGTGAAAAAGGGCCAGTTGCTGGCGCAGATCGACCCGCGTGCCTACCAGGCCACCCTCGACCAGTACCTCGGCGACCTGGCGCAGAACCAGGCCCTGCTGAAGAATGCGCAACTGACCGCCGAGCGCTACAAGCGCCTGGTGGCGAAAGACTCGCTGGCCAAGCAGGACCTCGACACGCAGATCGCCACCGTCGGCCAGTACGCCGGTGCGGTCAAGGCCGACCAGGCGCAGATCGATGCGGCCCGGCTGAACCTGACCTACGCGCGCATCACCTCGCCAATCGATGGCTACACCGGCCTGCGCCTGGTCGACCCGGGCAACATCGTGCAGTCGAGCAGTACCAGCGGCCTGGTCACCGTGACCCAGACCAACCCGATCGCCGTGACCTTCAGCATTCCCCAGGGGCAGATCGCCAATGTGCTGCCCAAGCTGCGCCAGAACCTTGCACTGCCGGTCAAGGCCATGGACCAGCTGGGCACCGGCGTGCTGGCTCAGGGCACACTGAAGTTCATCAGCAACGAGATCGACACCACCACCGGCAGCATCAAGCTCAAGGCGGTGTTCGACAACCCGGACGAAAAGCTCTACCCCAACCAGTTCGTCAACGTCAGCCTGCAGACCGACACCCTGCACAACGCCGTGGTAGTCCCTTCGGCGGCGGTGCAGTTGAGCAACCAGGGCCACTTCGTCTACGTGGTCAAGGACGACAAGGTCGAGCGCCGCGCCATCGAGGTCGGCCCGGTGGTCGGCGACAGTACCGTGGTGACCAAGGGCGTGGCCAACGAGGAGCAGGTGGTCACGCGCGGCATCGACCACCTGCGCGATGGCGCCAAGGTGACCCTGGAGCAAGCCGACGGCCAGGCCGCGCAACCGGCCAGTGGCGACCAGCCGGCGGGCACGCACAAGAAGCGTGACGGCGCCGACAAACCGGCTGCCAGCGACGCCAAGTCATGAACCCCTCACGCCTCTTTATCCAGCGCCCGGTCGCCACCGTGCTGCTGATGATGGCGGTGCTCATGGCCGGCATCTTCGCCTACAAGCTGCTCTCCACCTCGGCCCTGCCCGAGGTGGACTACCCGACCATCCAGGTCACCACGCTGTACCCCGGGGCCAGCTCCAACGTGCTTGCCTCGGCGGTCACCGCGCCGCTGGAACGCCAGTTGGGGCAGATGCCGGGCCTGTCGCAGATGTATTCGACCAGTTCGGCGGGCGCCTCGGTGATCACCCTGAAGTTCTCCCTGGACCTGTCGCTGGACGTCGCCGAGCAGGAAGTGCAGGCAGCGATCAACGCCGCCACCAGCCTGATTCCCAGCGACCTGCCCAACCCGCCGACCTACAAGAAAGTCAACCCGGCCGACACCGCCGTGCTGACCCTGGCCGCCACCTCCGACAGCCTGCCGCTGACCCGCGTGCAGGACCTGGTCAACAACCGCGTGGCGCTCAAGCTCTCGCAGATCTCCGGCGTCGGCCTGGTCAGCCTGGCCGGCGGCCAGCAACCGGCGGTCAAGATCGAGGTCAACCCCACCAGCCTGGCCGCCCACGGCCTGACCCTGGAAGACGTCTACACCAAGGTCAACGCCGCCAACGTCAATGGCTCCAAGGGCGGCTTCGACGGCCCGGCGCACTCGATCACCATCGACGCCAACGACCAGCTGCGCGACGCCGTGGAGTACGGCGAACTGGTGCTGGCCTACGAGAACGGCGCCGCGCTGCACCTCAAGGACGTCGCCACCACCGTCGAGGCGCCGCAGGACCAGTACCTCTCGGCCACCGCCAACGGCGCGCCGGCGATCGTCATCAATGTGCAGCGCCAGCCCGGCGCCAACGTCATCCAGGTGGTCGACGCGATCAAGAAACAGCTGCCGACCCTGCAGGCGGCCATGCCAGACTCGGTCAAGCTGACCGTGCTCAACGACCGCACCCAGACCATCCGCGCCTCGATCAAGGACGTGCAGATCGAACTGTGCCTGTCGATTGCCCTGGTGGTGCTGGTGACCTTCCTGTTCCTCGGCAACCTTACCGCCACGCTGATCCCCAGCGTGGCCGTGCCGCTGTCGCTGGTGGGCACCTTCGGCGTCATGTACCTGGCCGGTTTCAGCCTCAACAACCTGACCCTGATGGCCCTGACCATCGCCACCGGCTTTGTCATCGACGACGCCATCGTGGTGGTGGAGAACATCTCCCGGCACCTGGAGGAGGGCGAGGAACCACTGACCGCTGCGCTCAAGGGCTCGCAGGAAATCGGCTTCACCATCATCTCGCTGACCTTCTCGCTGATCGCCGTATTGATTCCGCTGCTGTTCATGGGCGACGTGGTCGGGCGGCTGTTCCGCGAGTTCGCCATCACCCTGGCGGTGGCGATCCTGGTGTCCATGGTCATTTCCCTGACCCTCACGCCCATGCTCTGCGCGCACTTGCTGCGGCACACGCCGCAAGGGCAGCAGGGCCGCTTCGCCGCCTGGGGTGACCGCCAGTACCAGAAGGTGCTGGGCGCCTACGACCGCGGCCTGCTGTGGGTGCTCGACCACCAGCGGCTGACCCTGCTGGTGGCAGTCGGCACCGTGGCGCTCACCGCGTTCCTCTACCTGATCGTGCCCAAGGGCTTCTTCCCGTCCCAGGACACCGGCCTGATTCAGGGCTTTACCCGCGCCTCGCAGGACGTCTCGTTCAGCGAAATGGCGCGCCGCCAACAGGCCATGGTCGAGGTGGTGCGCCAGGACCCGGCCGTCGCCTCGGTGTCCTCGACGCTGGGCGTGGACGGCACCAACGGCTCGCTGAACAACGGCCGCCTGCAGATCGAACTCAAGCCGTTCGAAGAGCGCAGCGACACCGCCGCCCAGATCATCACGCGCATGCAGCAGGCCGCGGCTTCGGTCGCCGGCATCCAGCTCAACCTGGTGTCGTCCCAGGACCTCACCGTCGACGACCAGCTGACCCCCAGCCAGTACCAGTTCACCCTCGACGACTCCGACAGCAGCAACCTGTCGGCCATCATGCCGCGCCTGATGGCCAAGTTGCAGGCCCGCCCGGAACTGCGCGACGTCATCGACAACCTGCAGGACCAGGGCCTGGTCGCCTACGTCGAGCTCGACCGCGCCGCCGCCATGCGCTACGGCATCAGCGCCTCGGACGTCGACACAGCGCTGTACAACGCCTTCGGCCAGCGCCTGATCTCGACCATCTTCACCCAGTCCAACCAGTACCGCGTGGTGCTGCAGGTGCCGGGCAAGTTCCAGGAGTCGCTGGCGGCGTTCGGCAATATCTACCTGGCGGGCACCAGCGCCTCGACCACCGGTTCCAACAGCAGCACCAGCACCGCCGCCGGTGCACCGACGTCCACCAGCAGCACTTCCAGCAGCACCGCGACCAGCACCACCAGCAGCACCACTACCGCCACGCAGATGGTGCGCCTGACCGACATCGCCAAGGTCAGCCAGCGCACCGGCGCGCTGATGCTCAGCCGGCTCGATCAGTTCGCCGCCGTGACCCTGTCGTTCAACCTGGCCGACGGCTATTCGCTGGAGCAGGCGCAAAAAGCGATCAGCGAAGTGATGACTGAGGTCAAGGCGCCCGACAGCATCACCCTGCGCTACCAGGGCGCGGCCCAGGCCTTCCAGAGCGCCACCGGCAACACCCTGTGGCTGATCCTCGCGGCGCTGATCACCATGTACATCGTGCTGGGCATGCTCTACGAGAGCTTCATCCACCCGGTGACCATCCTCTCGACCTTGCCCTCGGCGGCCATCGGCGCCTTGCTGGCGCTGTTGCTGTGCGGCACCGAATTCAGCCTGATCGCCTTGATCGGGGTGATTCTGCTGATCGGCATCGTCAAGAAGAACGCCATCATGATGATCGACTTCGCCCTTGAAGGCCGCCAGCACCTGCGCCTGAATGCCCGCGAGGCGATTCACCGGGCCTGCCTGCTGCGCCTGCGGCCGATCCTCATGACCACCCTGGCGGCGTTGTTCGGCGCCTTGCCGCTGATGCTCGCGACCGGCGCCGGCGCCGAGCTGCGCCGCCCGTTGGGCCTGGTGATCGTCGGCGGGCTGCTGCTCAGCCAGTTGCTCACGCTGTTCACCACGCCGGTGATCTACCTGATGTTCGACCGCCTCAGCGACCGCGCGCGGGCGCGCCTGGGCCGCAACCGCCGGGTTGAGCAGGGCAGCGCACCATGAACCTGTCGCGGGTGTTCATCCGCCGGCCCGTGGCCACCTTGCTGCTGAGCCTGAGCATCACCCTGGCCGGGGTGCTGGGCTTTGCCCTGTTGCCGGTGGCGCCGCTGCCGCAGGTGGATTTCCCGACCATCATCGTCACCGCCAGCCTGCCCGGCGCCAGCCCCGAGACCATGGCCGCGACCGTGGCCACGCCGCTGGAGCGGGCCCTGGGGCAGATCGCCGGGATCAGCGAGATGACCTCCAGCAGCGCGCAGAACTCCACCACCCTGGTGCTGCAGTTCGGCCTGGACCGCGACATCAACGGCGCCGCCCGCGATGTGCAGGCGGCGATCAACGCCTCGCGCAGCCTGCTGCCCAGCTCGATGCCGTCGCTGCCGACCTACCGCAAGGCCAACCCGGCCGACGCGCCGATCATCATGCTCGCCCTGACCTCGGCCACCCGCGGGCGCGGGGAGCTGTATGACCTGGCCTACAGCAAGCTTCAGCAGAAGATCGCCCAGGTCAACGGCGTCGGCGAGGTCTCGGTGCGCGGCGGCTCGCTGCCGGCGGTGCGCATCGACCTGCAGCCGAACATGCTGGCGCGCGCCGGGATTTCCCTCGACACCGTGCGCAGCGCCGTCAACAAGGCCACCCAGGCCAAGCCCAAGGGCATCCTGCAAGGCGAGGGCCAGCACTGGCTGATCGACGGCAACGACCAGATCGACAAGGCCGACGACTACCGCCAGCTGATCGTCAGCTACCAGAACGGCGCCGCCGTGCGCCTGGGCGACGTCGCCAACGTCTACGACGCCGTGGAAGACAACTTCGTCGGCGGCTTCTACAACGGCCAGCCTTCGGTGACCCTGGGCGTCACGCGCCAGGCCGGGGCCAACATGCTGGCGACCATCGACAGCATCAAGGCGCTGATCCCGCAGTTGCAGGCCATGGTGCCGGGCGACGTGCAGCTGGTACGGGTGATCGACCGCTCGCCAACCATCCGTTCCTCGCTGCACGACACCGAAGAGACGCTGCTGATCGCCACCCTGCTGGTGATCGCGGTGGTCTTCGTGTTCTTGCGCAACGTGCGCGCCACCCTCATCCCGGCGGTGGTGCTGCCGGTGTCGCTGATCGGCACCTGCGCGGTGATGTACCTGGTGGGCTACAGCCTCGACAACCTGTCGCTGATGGCGCTGATCATCTGCACCGGCTTCGTGGTGGACGACGCAATCGTCGTGCTGGAGAACATCGCCCGCTACCAGGAGCAGGGCATGCGCCCGTTGCGCGCGGCCCTGATGGGCACCCGCGAGGTCGGTTTCACCGTGCTGTCGATGACCCTGTCGCTGATTGCCGTGTTCATTCCCATTCTGCTGATGGGCGACATCGTCGGCCGCCTGTTTCGCGAGTTCGCCATCACCCTGAGCGTGGCGCTGGTGCTGTCGATGCTGGTGTCCCTGAGCCTGACGCCGGTGCTCTGCGTGCTGCTGTTGCGCCAGCCCGACCACCAGGCGCCGGTGCCGCGGCTCTACCAATGGGTGGAAAAGGGCCTGGCGCGGCTCCAGGCCGGCTACCTCGCGGCGCTGGCCTGGGTGCTGCGCCACCGCGTGCTGACCATGCTCAGCCTGCTGCTCACGGTAATCTTCAACGTGCACCTGTACGCCACGGTGCAGAAAGGCTTCTTCCCGGCCCAGGACACCGGCCTGATCATCGGCGGCGCGCGCGCCGACCAGGCGATTTCCTACACCGCGCTCAAGCCCTACCTGCTGCAGATCGCCCGCAATATCGCCAAGGACCCCGACGTCGAGGCGGTGATGTCGTCCACCGGTGGCGGCGGCTTCGGGTCGCGCAACAGCGGCCAGTTCTTCATTCGCCTGAAGGACTACCAGGAGCGCACCAGCAGTGCCCAGGTGATCGCCAACCGGATCATGCGCGAGAACGGCAACACCGCCGGCGTGCAGGTGTTCATGCAGCCGGCCGAAGACATCCGCGTCGGGGGCCGCTCGGCCAACGCCACCTACCAGTTCAGCCTGCGCGCCGACGACCTCAGCGTGCTGCGCGAATGGACGCCCAAGGTCGAGGCGGCGCTGCGCCCCCTGGCCGAGATCACCGGCCTGGACTCCGACTCGCAGACCGGCGGCCAGGAGATCAAGCTGCACATCGACCGCGCCGCCGCCAGCCGCCTGGGCGTCAGCGTCACCGACATCGATACCTTGCTCAACAACGCCTTCAGCCAGCGCCAGGTGGCCACGCTGTACAAGACCCTCAACCAGTACCACGTGGTGATGGGGCTGGACCCGGCCTACACCACCGACCCGGCCATGCTCTCGCGCCTGTACGTGATCGGCAGCAGCGGCCAGCAGGTGCCGCTCACCGCATTCGCCAGCTTCGCCCCGGACAACGCGCCGCTGTCGGTGGCCCACCAAGGGCAGTCGGCGACCAGCACCCTGGCCTTCAACCTGGCCGACGGCGTGTCGCTGGAGCAGGCCACCCTGGCGGTCAACACAGCCATCGACAAGCTGGGCATGCCGCGCGACGTGCAGACCGGTTTTGCCGGCACCGCCAAGGCCTTCCAGGCGCTGGCGGCGAGCATGCCGTGGCTGATCCTGGCGGCCTTGCTGGCGGTGTACATCGTGCTCGGCGTGCTCTACGAGAGCTATATCCACCCGCTGACCATTCTCTCGACGCTGCCCTCGGCCGGGGTCGGGGCGTTGTTGCTGCTGCAGATCACCAATATGCAGCTGACAGTGATCGCCCTGATTGGCATCCTGCTGCTGATCGGCATCGTCAAGAAGAATGCGATCATGATGATCGACTTCGCCCTGATCGCCGAGCGCCAGGGCGGCATGAGCCCGGAGCAGGCGATCATGGAAGCCTGCCGCATGCGCTTGCGGCCAATCATGATGACCACCCTGGCGGCCTTCTTCGGCGCCTTGCCGCTGGCGTTGGGCAGCGGCGGCGACGCCGACCTGCGCAAGCCGCTGGGCATGGCGATCGCCGGTGGCCTGGCGCTCAGCCAGTTGCTGACGCTGTTCACCACCCCGGTGGTGTACCTCTATCTGGACCGCTTGAGCCGCGCCACTCGGCACCTGTGGCACACACGTATTCGCCGTACTCACGCTGCCGGCTGATTGAAATGGGTTATTCGATGAACGCTTATCTGCTTTTCAGGCTCCGCGCTCCGTTCCAGCTGTGCGCACTGGCCACCCTGGTGGTCCTGGGTGGCTGCATGGTCGGCCCGGACTACCAGCGCCCGACCGCGCCGATCTCCACCCAGTTCAAGGAGGCCGCCGGCTGGAAGGCCGCCAGCCCCCAGGATGAACTGCCCAAGGGGCCGTGGTGGGAGCTGTACCAGGACCCGCAGCTCAATGCGCTGGTCAGCCAGGTGCAGCTGAACAACCAGAACGTCGCGCAATACGCCGCATTGTATCGCCAGGCCCTGGGGCTGGTGGACCAGAGCCAGGCCGGGTTGTTTCCGACCCTGACCGCCACCGGTGACAGCACCCGCAGCGGCAGCGGAAGCGGCTCGTCGAGCACCAGTGTGATCACCGGTGGCAGCGGCATCACCACCGGCACCAGCACCGGCACTGCCACCGGCAGCACCACGGGGGCGACCACCACCACCGGCACCACCACGACCACCAGCACCGGCAACAGCGGTGGTGGCAGCAGCGTCAGCAAAAGCGTCTCGGCCAGCCTCAAGCTGAGCTGGGAGGCCGACATCTGGGGCAAGCTGCGCCGCACCGTCGAGGAGGACCGCGCCAGCGCCCAGGCCAGCGCCGCAGACCTGGCCAACGCCACCCTGAGTGCGCAATCCTCGCTGGCCCAGGACTACTTCCAGCTGCGCATCCTCGACCAGCGCATCGCCCTCTACGAACAGACCATTACCGGCTACCAGCGCTACCTGCAGATCATCCAGAACAAATATGACGAGCAGATCTCCTCGCGCGCCGACCTGGCCACCGGCAAGACCCAGCTGCTGAGCGCCCAGGCCTCGCTGCTTGACCTCAGGTGGCAGCGCGCCCAATACGAGCACGCCATCGCCCTGCTGATGGGCAAGGCGCCGGCCGATTTCAGCCTGGCGGCCGATCACGACTGGACCTACCACGTGCCGCAGGTGCCCTTGGGTATTCCCAGCCGTCTGCTGGAACGTCGCCCCGACATCGCCTCGGCCGAACGGGCCATGGCCTCCGCCAACGCGGCCGTGGGGGTGGCTACCGCGGCCTACTACCCGGACCTGACCCTCAGCGCCAGCGGCGGCTACCAGAACAGCAGCTTCGGCAATCTGTTCTCCTTGCCCAACCACTTCTGGTCGATCGGCCCAAGCCTGAGCGGCACCTTGCTCGACTTCGGCGCCACCCGCGCCGGCGTCGACCAGGCCCGCGCCAACTACGACGCCAAGGTCGCCGCCTACCGCCAGACCGTGCTCACCGGCCTGGGTGAGGTCGAGGATTATCTGGTCGAACTGCGCACTCTGGAACCGGAACTGGTGGCGCGGCGCAACTCGGCGCAGTCGGCCGAAGACTCCGCCTCGGTCAGCCGCGACCAGTACGAGGCAGGCGTCATCGATTACCTGGACGTCGCCACCACCCAGGCCACCAGCCTCAGCGAACGCCAGACCCTGCTCAGCCTGGTGGGCACCCAGTTGGTCACCAGCGTGCAGTTGCAGGCGGCTTTGGGCGGCTCCTGGTCGGCGCCCTGAAACGCCCGTGCCAGAGCGCCTTGTGCCAGGACTTTCACAGGCCTGGGTGAGGCAAAAGGTTTTCAGTATCGCGGCGTGACAGGGCCGGGTTTGCAGGCCTTACTGAGCGAGCTGCATCCCCACGGATCGCTCATTCAGGAGGCTTGCCATGCCAGCCAACCCACCCGCCAAACGCTGCCAGGCGCCGCTGCAGCTGATGGCCATGAACATCGCCGGCGCCGAATTCAGCGACAGCATGCCCGGCCAGCACGGCCACCACTACACCTGGCCGCGCGCGGCCAATTTCCAGCGCTACGTCGCCTCGGGGTTCAAGCTGGTGCGCCTGCCGTTTCGCTGGGAGCGCATCCAGCACAGCCTGTTCGCTGACCTGGACCCCGACGAAATGCAGCGCTTCATGGCCGCCCTCGACGGCGCCCACGAGGCCGGCATGCAAGTGCTGCTGGACATGCACAACTACTACGAGCGCAAGGTCGACGACCGCGAGTACGTGGAAATCGGCCGCGACCCGCAGGTCTCGGTCGACGCCTGGATCGACGCCTGGCTCAAGCTGGTCGCGCGGGTCAGCCAGCACCCGGCCGTGTGGGGCTATGGCCTGATGAACGAGCCCAAGGGCACTGAGGGTCGATGGGCCGCTGGCGCCCAGCGCTGCGTCGATGCCATTCGCGCCGTGGACCCCACCACGCCGATCATCATCGCCGGCGACGGTTTTTCCACTGCACAATTCTGGGAAGACCAGAACGGCGCGTATTTCCCGCTGCGCGGCGAGCACCTGCTGTACGAAGCGCACATCTACCTGGACCGCGACACCAGCGGGCGCTACGCGGACCTCGACGAAGACATACACCCCAATATCGGTGTGTACCGCGCCGTGCCTTTCTTCAACTGGCTCAAGGCCCATGGCCAACAGGGCTTTCTCGGCGAGCTGGGGGTGCCCGAGTTCATGCCCAAGGCCTTGCGCGCCATGGACCGCCTGCTGGCCTACGCCGTGCGCAACCAGATCCCGGTGTTCTACTGGGCGGGCGGTTCGCAGTGGAACGAAGGCCACGAAACCTCCTGCGAATACAACGGCGAGCTGCTCGGCCAGGTCGAATGGGTGACCCGGCACCTGCACTTCGCCGACCGCATCGGCCCGGTGGACCGCCAGCCCGATGAGCAGCCTTCGCTGCTGCCCGAGGAAGAGGAGGTGATCGATCCAGAACCAGAACCAGGACCTGGGGAGGGTCTGCGCGTCGCCAGTCAATTCAACCCGATCAACGCCGCCGTGCAGGCAGCCGACAGCGGCGGGGCGCAGACCGAATACGCCTTTCGCTTCCCGTTCTTCATCGGCGGTGGCGACGTCGCCGAGCTGGTGCTGTCGCTGAGCAACTGGTTCCTGCCGCCCCACAGCCGCACCGGCGAAGACACCGGCAACCTGCTGCCCTTCACCGGGCTGGCGGTGGAATTCAATGGCCAGGTGCAGCCGGTGACCTTCGACGGCAGCCGCAGCTTCACCTTATGGGACGGCGCCGGCGACGTGCACGCCGACCCCCTGGCGGCGGACCTGTTCGGCCTGAGCCAGTTCGACAATGACGCCATGGGCTGGATCAAGGGGGTGATTCATTTCAACGGCGCCGGTCACCGCGTGCCGCGCTCCTGGCGCACCACCCACGACCAGCCGGGCAGCAGCGTGTCGATCAGCGACCCGGCGCACACCACGCTGTCCGACCTCTACCAGCCCGGCGCCTTCACGCACCAGGGCGCGGCGCCGCGGCACCACGACAGCGGCTACTGCCCCATCGTCCTCGGCCGGCATGTGGGCGAGCCCGGGTACGCGCTGTTCATGCGCGGCGACACCCAGAGCACCAACTATGGCGACGCGGCCCTCGGCCGTGGGTCGGGCTGGTTCCAGCGCTGGGTGGCCCTGCACCCGCGCAAGCCCGGCTCGATCAACTTTGCCGTGCCCAACGCCACCGCCGTGTGCGGCCTGGACGAGCACCGCCTGAGCGCCTTGCTGGAGTATTGCCCGGATGGCGGCTGCCTGTTCTTCGGCAGCTACGACCTGAACGGGCGCGATGCAAGCACGGCCGAGGAGTTGTTCGCCCAGCTGCTGGAGCATATCGAGCAATGCCGCCGTGCCGGTGCCAGCGGCCCGATTGCCGTGGCGCGCCTGCTGCCGCGCACCCGCTCCAGCGATCAGTGGGCCAGCGACGCCGGGCAGACGGTGGTCGACGGCTGGGCCGAGGGCGATGCCCCGGCGCGGTTCAACGCCATGGTCGCTCCCGACGCCTTCGACTGCGTGCTGAGCAACGATGCGGTCCGCAGCCCCGGCGACCCCTGCAAGTGGCTGCCGGCGAGCGAGCGAGTGCCCTTCGACGAAATGCACCTGGCCAGTCCGGGGCACCGCCTGCTGGCGGAGGAGGCCTATCGGGTGTGGCGGTGAGCTGTACGCCGTACATCGATTGCCATCGCCACCGGCCGCACGGGCGGCCGGTGGCGGCCGTATCGAACCCCACGCCAGGCACCGCTGGCGGTCAAACCTCAGCCAGCGACTGCGCCACGGGCACGGTCGCCCGGCCAATCAACTGGCTCAACTGCCGGCTGTCGTCGAACAGCGCGCCCTGGGCGGCCGCGGCATCGGAGTCTGCCAACAGCTCGGCCAATGGCGCGGGCAGGCCCACGCTGACCAGGATCTTCTCGAATTCGGCCTGCGGCAGGTTCTGGTAAACCACCGGCTTGCCAGCTTTGGCGGCGATCAGCGCGGCCAGTTCGGTGAGGGTGTAGCTGTCGTCGCCGGCCAGCTCATACACGGTGTTCGCATGGCCTTCAGCGCTCAGGACAATGGCAGCCGCTTGGGCATAGTCGCTGCGCGCCGCCGAGCTGATGCGCCCCTCCTGCGCGCTGCCGAGCAAGGCCCCGTGTTCCACCGCCGCCGGCACGCTGGCCAGGTAGTTTTCGGTGTACCAGCCGTTGCGCAGCAGCACATAAGGCACGCCTGAAGCGATCAGCGCCTGCTCGGTGTCGCGGTGTTCGGCGGCCAGGCCCAGCTTGGAGACGTCCGCGTGCAGCACGCTGGTGTAGGCCAGCAGGCTGACCCCGGCAGCCTTGGCGGCGTCGATCACCGCACGGTGCTGAGCGACGCGCTGGCCCAGCTCGTTGGAGGAAATCAACAGCAGCTTGTCGACACCTTCCAGCGCGGCAGTCAGCGTCTGCGGCTGGCTGTAGTCGGCCTGGCGCACGTCCACGCCGAGCTCGGCGAGGTCCTGAGCCTTGGCTGGGTCGCGGACCAGGGCGGTGATGTCGCTGGCAGGTACCCGCGACAGCAATGCGTGAATGACGAGACGGCCCAGTTGGCCGGTGGCTCCAGTGACAGCGATCATGATTATTTCCTTGCTTGAAATGGAAAGAGTCGTCACCCTAAACCCCAAGCTAACTAAATGTAAGTACGTACCAAAAGGTAAGTGCAATGAGTACTCCCGAAGCATTCCCCGTACCCTTTTCCGTGGCCGTGCGCCGAGGCGACCTGCTCAAGGCCGATTGCCCGTCACGCGAGGTGCTCAAGCACATGACCAGCCGCTGGGGCGTACTGGTGCTGGTCATCCTGCTCGGCGGCATGCACCGCTTCAGCGAACTGCGCCGCAAGATCGGCGGCGTCAGCGAAAAGATGCTCGCGCAAACCCTGCAGGGCCTGGAAGGCGACGGCCTGATCGAACGCAAGTCGCTGCCCGTGGTGCCGCCCCATGTCGAATACCGGCTGACGCCGCTGGGTGTGGAAGCGGCGGGTCATATGGAGGCCATGGTCGACTGGATCGAGGACAAGCTGCCGTTGATCATGGCGGGGCGGGAGAGTCGGGAGCGGCGGGAAGAAGGTGTAGGGCAGGATTGAGGCTGCGGCCTTGAGCTCCTCTTTTTGCCGGACCCTGCTCAGGCCGGGGCCCATTGCGGCCATGAGTCAAGACATAAGGGATTGGAATCGATGAAGTGGCTGTCCCTGGTTTTATTGCTGATGTTCATGAGTCAGGCATCGGCGGGCGAGTGCGGCAAAGTCTGGATCATTACTTTTGACGCCGAACTGTATTCGCCGGAATCTGAAGCCTCAATGAAGGCCAAGGCTTTTGAAGTCAGGTACATGAGCGCTGCTGACCTGCAGGCTATCTCCAGCGGCATGAGTGGCAGCGTTCACGGTTATGATCCTGAAAACACCAGGGTGCTGGTGGAGTTCGACGGGCAGCGCTATTTTATCGACAGATTCGGTATCATGCGTCGTGGCAAGGCATTCAAGGCTATTGACCGAAAAGCATTCGAGGCTGCTTTGACTCGGGTTTGCCAGTCTGCATGACAGACGATATCGTGCAGCAAGCTACGAAGCATGCAGGGCACCCGCGAGATGCAAACGAATCCGCCCTGGCTGATTGATCAAGGCGCGAAATGTACCCAAGGACCGGGGAGGCTTTGTGCGCAATATCACGATCGATCAAGCGGAAGATTATCTTCATGCCGTCGACAAGCAAATGGGTGAGTGGGGGCAGATCTGCGCAAAGAAAGATCAGCCACCGTTGTGCTCATTCGCATTCCGGCCGCCCAGCACTGCATCCGAACTGTTCTGCCTGGCTCAGCACCTTGTAGCCTGGCTGCCGCGCGGTGAATGGATAATGCTCAAAGGCGATCATTCAAATGCGCTGGAAGAGCGCGCGCAGGTCACTCTCAACAGGCTGCTCAGGCAAGAGGATGATGCAACAGAAATCCTCAGCCAGCCGTTCTTGTTCGAGTTTTCAGGATCTCCAGCGGTAGATCGTCAGACCGAGTGGGGCCTGGCTACGGTAGTCTATTTTTTTCTGCTTTTTGAAGGTCACGTGCATATCGTATCTTCCGCAATCGGTAGCCAAAAAATACTCAGCATTCAAGATGGCGTTGTCTGCTTGTGGACCGATATTGACAGCGCAGCGGCGTCTCGACAGTTCCTCGCAGACTTTGAGCGCAATCCGCTGGCTTATCCTCATGAACAGCAAAGCATCAAGTAGGCTGGAGGCGCTGTGAAGAATATCAGACTATGTTTTTTTGCTTTGTATGTGCGTAACGCGCATGACCAGGCTGTTGTCTTGGGTAGGGAGGTGGTTTGGATAAAATGGTCATGATAAGGAAATATCTAGCCCCCCATCCAGATGCCATTCGCTTGCTTCAAGCGCCGACTTCACGTCTGGAAGTGCTGGAGTTGACATCCAGCTTTAGCACAAGTATGTCGTACGTGTTGATGCTTGATGCTAAGCCGGTCCATATCCTGAGTGATTATCTGGACGTGCGATTCAAGTTTGAGGTTTTTGGTCTGGATTTTGTCGTCCCCACCTCAGAGCAAGAACGCGCAGCTCGGAACATTGCATCTTATGACAGCCCACTCGCGTTCAGCTTTCTGTTTCGGCACGAATGGGAGAGGCCGGCGGCGAGTGGCGAGGTGCCCGCGAATCGGGAACCCATCATACGCCGTCGCGGAAAAAAGGCCGACATTCCTCAAGACGCTGCGGCAGTGGGGGTCTCACTCGTCGGAGTTTCATGGAATCTTTTGAGTGATTCCCGGATCGGGGGATGGATCTGCTACTCGGACGACGACCCGTTCCAGCTGGAATACCATGATGGCGCTACAGGGCTTGAATCTTTAGACGTGGAATGTGACACGGTATCGGCTTGCCGCTGGGAGGAGTGGGGTTCGTCAGTTGGGCAGTGGATAGCGGCAGACGCAGGGCCAGGCATGTGAGATTCCAAACGCCCTATCGGCACGCATTGTGAAATCCGTATATAGTCAATTCAAGTCGGAAGCAAATGATCAATAAAAAATACTATATCGTGAGTGCTATATATGCGAAAGGAGAAAGCCTAAATCCGGAGGCGGTCTCTTCGGCATTGAAGTTGTCGCCCACCGAAACTCGAATAAAAGGCGCATTGAGGCGTCTTCCCAGTGGAGGGGGAATCGTGGCGCCCATAGGGCTGTGGGTGCTGAGAGAGGAATCCTACAGCGAGAGCCTGGACGGATTCATTGTTGAATGGATCAGTAGGTATTATTCAATTGGCGAAAGAAGGTCATCTCTTCAAGGCGTTGAAGATTTATTTCTTGACCTGTTCATATCGGTTGTGGGCGACCGTGATAGTGGCACGAACCTGGACTTCACTCTTCAGCCTGAGACCATTGATAAGATGGCTGAAATTGGCATGCCTATCAAATTCACTATCAATATTTCGAATGATGAGTAATACAGGTCATGACAATGACCTATTGGAGCAGCAGTAGGCGCAGTTGTAGGCTTGGGATAGGTGCAGTCGATGCTTGAAAATGGGGATCCTTACGAGAACGGTCCGCTGGATGCCTACATATCATGAAAACTATAGAAAAAGACGAAACTCAATAGACCGTGTCACTTAGAGTTAAGGGTGACAAATTCGACACCAAAAAATTAAGCTCCACGCTAGGTCTAACACCGAAATGGGAGCACGTGAAGGGCGTATTGCGCCTGGCGCCTGATGGACGAGAGTTAGGAGGAAAGTATGCTACAAACTACGTCTCGTACCTTTTATGTAAGAAAAACAAAGGGTTTTTATCTGAATGCTTAACTGATGCTTTAGCTGGATTTGAACTTTTTACCACGATTTTCCATAAATTAAAACGGGACGGAAACAAAGTAGAATTTTTTGTTGGCTAGTATGGCGATGGTAATATCGGCGATGTTCTCGACAGCTCATTACTCAGTAGACTTGGAGCGCTAGGGTTTGATTTAAGTTTAGATGTCTATGCTTATTGATGTTCGGCATATGAAGCATGCTTAGACAGCCTGCAACCAAGTCTTGATTTGGCAGTTCGGAGGTTATGCGTTTGTTGCGTAAGTCTGAGCATGCTGATCCTGTATTGCCGTTCTGCATCCAGAAGGTATAGGTGGCTTTGGGACATTCTATGGACATTAAACAGATACGAGAAAATTCGGTTGGCATCGCAGCGAATTTAGGGCTCCCTGCGGATGGCGCTTTGCCATTGCTAAGCGATTTTTCAATGTTGCGGTCAAACGAATAAATATTTAAGAAGCTGTTGTGCTTGCATGTTTCAGCTGCATGCGCATATGGATTTGATCGAAGCAAGGCAAAAATATGGATCGACTCCGAGCGGCTAGATGAATTTTTGACAGACTCCGAACGGCTCTTTATTGAAAGCTCAATCGGAGATTTACATGAATTCAGAATGCAAGTTGAAAGTATGTGGGCGTTAGCCTGGTTTTTGGGGCTAGTGCCTTATATAAATCTTGATAAAGTTTGTGATGTTGAATTTGCTAAGATTTTACCAAATTTAAAAAATTTGCAGGGGTCTTGGCATATCTTCACGCTTGTAAAGCGTCGTTCAATGTTTGAGTTGGCGCAAGCATGCGATGTGGCTTATTGTTTGCACTGGGCAATTAGGCAGGTTCAACAAACACATGGATCATTGCCGGGTACTCTGGATCCGTATGTGGTTACCAAGCGTCGCCATGCATTAGATTGGTTGGTCAGCACTGACGGATGGGATGGAATATCTCAGGATACGTAGAGCAATAGGGAGCATCGATCGAGGGCCAGCGGGCAGTACTGGTCCTGGCCGGACGGCATGCCGCTGGCCCAGGTCAATACCGACTTCGCCGCTGATGGGACGATCAGCGCGAGCAAGGTGCTGTACCTGCACGCGGATCACCTGAACATGCCACGTCTGGACATGCCACGTCTGGCGACCGACAGTGGGCAGACCTTGCAGTGGAGCTGGAACAGCGATGCGTACGGGGTAGGGGCACCGAACGAGGATGTGGACGGGGACGGGGACGAGGACGGGGATGGAGAATGGGCGTCCCTTGGCCTTGGCGCAGGGTGTATGGCATATGCGGGTATTGTAAAGATCGGCGCCGCTGCGGCTGCAGATGGCACAGGAGCCATGGCCTTCCGTAACGGGTTGAAGCGAGTTATGAGAGGTCCGCTTGCTGGGTCGGATTACCGAATCAAGAGCTACGAGGACTTGCTTTCAAAGTACGGTTCGGATGAGGCTATTCAACCGGCAGCAGTACGGACCCATCCGGCGGTGAGCGCGGCTGGTGCCGATATGGCCATTGGCGGCGCTGTTGGCGCGGGAACTTGTGGATGCCCCTGATATGAAAAGGATGCTCTATACCTTGGTTTGGCTTGCCATTTCGTTGCTGGCAGGTGCGGCAGGTCATTACCTCTTCAAGGTGAATTTCTGGGTTGCATCGCTAATCGCGGGGCTTGCATTGATTGCGAACGGGTTGATTGCTGATTGGGAAGATCGTCATCGTGATCGCGGTCCTTGAGTGAACGATACAAGGGCCGCCGACTGCAAGATATTCCGCCAAATCCGGTGCCGCCAAACCAATACATTTGATAGGTTGTTACCATGATTTCGCGTTTTTTGAGGGTCATAGTTATTGTCTTGGCCACCACCGTGTATGTGGTTCTTTCCATCGCGCTCTATTTAGGTTCGCGTGACGTCGAGGGGTTTGGCGGGATTAGTGATTTTCTCAGATATCAAGTATTGGTCGCCGGCTTCATGCCTTGGGTTACGTGGGTGCTCCTGGCAGTTTTTTGGCGGTCAAACAATAATTTGGTTGCCCTGTTTCTAGCCTTTATGGTGATTGTTTGGCATTATTGTTTTTTTGCTGTATCAGCCCACGCTGAAGCGGTATCTTATTGGATGGCCCAGTTTTTGGAGTTCGTGATCTTTATTACATTCTTTATTTCTCTCAGGAAAATGATTATCAAGCAACGATGACTTTAAAATTCCTACCTATCAGCCCATCTACATCACATGAAACGGAATCAAATACTATGAGGCACTACATCATTGGCCACGTTGAAAATGGGCATACCTACCTGAATATGCAGGTCGAGGGAGCAGCCCCTCATGAGATTTCCAACCGGCTGATTAATAAGTCAGTGGAGTGCTTGCATATTCACAAGAGGGACGACTTGTCCAGTTGTTGGAGAGTTCTAATAGAATTTGGGTCAGGCGAAATGCTTGAAGTCTCCGCGTCTGAAACGGAAGTCGTGGACTGGAACGAAATAGGTACTATCAACCTGGCCTTCCGGCCTGGTGGTGTGCCAGTTGACGCGGCCATTTATAAGCGGCTGGCAGTTGATCCGTTTGTTGTGAATGAAGTCGAATTGTTGACCTGTACCGAAGATCTTGTCTTTAGCGAATGTGGGATCTTGCTCAAAGGCCTTGCAGGTGAAATTTTCATTGTGGCGATCGGTGAGATGCCATTCCAGTTGTCGGTTTCACTGCATTCTTCAAATAATCTGTTTCTACCCCGATATCCCGTGGAGAGTTGTGCAGCATCCAAGCCTCCCGGGGCAAGCCTGATCAAACACGATCCGTGTACCACGCCATCACCGCTCACCGATTGATGGCGCTGACCGCCTGCCTAAGATGGGTGCATGCCTTTCTCCGCCAGCGAGCCCGCCCGTGACTGCCCCTAGAACGCTCTACGACAAGCACATCGATTCCCACCGAGTCTGCGACCTCGACGACCAGGGCCATGTGCTGCTGTACATCGACCGCCAGGTCATCAACGAGTACACCAGCCCGCAGGCTTTCAGTGGCTTGCGCGAGGCCGGCCGCAGTGTGTGGCGCCCGCGCACGGCGCTGGCGGTGGTCGATCACGTCAACCCCACCGCACCCGTGCGCGTCGCCGCCATGGCCGATGCCGGCGGGGCGCGCCAGGTCTCGTACCTGGCCGAGAACTGCGCGGACTTCGGCATCGAGCTGCTCGACGTGCTGAACAAGCGCCAGGGCATCGAGCACGTGATCGCCCCGGAGCAGGGCTTCGTCCTGCCGGGCATGGTCATCGCCGCCGGCGACAGCCATACCACCACCTATGGCGCCTTGGGCGCATTTGGCTTCGGCATCGGCACCTCGGAAATCGAGCACCTGCTGGCCACCCAGACCCTGGTGTACAAGCGCCTGAAAAGCATGCGCGTGACGGTCACCGGCGAACTCGCCAGCGGGCTCACGGCCAAGGACGTGATCATGGCGTTGATCCAACAGATCGGCGCATCGGGCGCTACCGGTTATGCCATCGAATTTTGCGGCAGCACCATCGACGCGCTCAGCGTCGAGGCGCGCATGACCATCTGCAACATGGCCGTGGAAGCTGGCGCGCGTGGCGCGTTCATGGCCCCCGACGACAAGGTGTTCAGTTATCTGGCGAACAAGCCGCGAGCGCCCAAAGGCGAGTTGTGGGAGCGCGCGGTCAGCCAGTGGCGCCAGCTGCGCAGCGACCCCGGCGCGCGCTATGACCGCGAGGCGTGGGTCGACGCCAGCCGCCTGCAACCCATGGTCACCTGGGGCACCAGCCCCGATCAGGCGGCGCCGATCAGCGCCAGCGTGCCCGACCCGCAGGCGGTCGACGACCTCATCCTGCGCCAGGACATGCAACGCGCGCTGCGTTACATGGGGCTTGAAGCCGGCATGCCGTTGAGCGATATCGTCATCAGCCACGCCTTCATCGGTTCGTGCACCAATGCGCGCATCGAGGACTTGCGCGACGCCGCCCAGGTCGCACGCGGCCAGCGCGTTGCCAGGCATGTACGGGCGATCATCGTGCCCGGTTCCACCGAAGTGCGCGAACAGGCGCAGGCCGAGGGCCTGGCGCAGATCTTCATCGACGCCGGGTTCGAATGGCGTCAGTCCGGCTGCTCGATGTGCCTGGCGATGAACGACGACGTGCTGGCCCCCGGCGACCGCTGCGCCTCCAGCACCAACCGCAACTTCGAAGGCCGCCAGGGCGCCGGTGCGCGCACCCACCTGATGAGCCCGGCGATGGTCGCCGCCGCCGCGATCAGCGGCCACCTCACCGACATTCGCCACTTTGCCCGCGCCACCGAAATCGCCCCAGGAGACCCATCATGAGCCTGCAACCGTTTACCCGGGTCAGCGGCAAGGCCGCGCCGATGCTCGCTGCCAACGTCGACACCGACGTGATCATGCCCAAGCAGTTTCTCAAGGGCATCGACCGCGCCGGCCTCGATCGCGGGCTGTTCTTCGACCTGCGCTTTCTGGCCGACGGCCAGCCCAACCCGGACTTCGTGCTCAACCAGCCGGCCTGGCAGGGTGCGAGCTTCCTGGTGACGGGCCCCAACTTCGGCTGCGGCTCGAGCCGCGAGCACGCCGTGTGGGGCCTGCAGCAGATGGGCATTCGCGCGCTGATCGGCAGCAGCTTCGCCGGTATCTTCTACGACAACTGCCAGCGCAACGGCGTGCTCGTCATCAACCTGGACGAGGCCGTGCTGCAGCGTCTGGGGGCGACGGTCAGCCAGCCTGAGGGCGCGCAGATCGACATTGACCTAGAGGCGCAGCAGATTCACCTGGCCGATGGCGAGGTGATCGAGTTCAGCATCGATGCCCTGCGCAAGACCTCGTTGCTGCTGGGCCTGGATGCGATCGGCAACACCCTGCAGCGCCGCGCGCAGATCCAGGCCTTCGAGCAGCGGCACCTGGCCGAGAACCCCTGGCTGGCCTGACCGGCCTTGCAATCACAGGCCCCTACAGCGACAAGCCCTTGAAATGCTGCTCCAGAAACTCCACGCAGGCGCGCAGCTTGCCGGAATACGCCAGCCGCGTCGGGTACACCGCCCAGACGTTGGCCGGCTGGCTGTAGCCCGGCAATACCTGCACCAGGCGACCCTGCTCCAGTAACGGCTTGACGTCCCACATCGAGCGCAGCAACACGCCGCGACCATCCAATGCCCATTGCAGCACGATCTCGCCGTTGTTCGACGACAGCGGGCCGCGCACCCGCACGCTCTCGGCACTGGCGCCGTGTTGCAGATCCCACACCCCGAAGGCGTTGTCGCGCTCCTTGATCACCAGGCAGTCATGCGCCTCCAGCTCGGCCAGATGGGTCGGCGTGCCACGGCGTTGCAGGTAGTCGGGGGCGGCGCAGAGCACGCGGCGGTTGCTCACCAAGTGCCGGCCGATGTGCTGGCCGGGAATGTCGTCGCCGACGCGAATCTCCAGGTCGAAGCCTTCGTTGACGATGTCCACTTCGCGGTCGAACAGGTCCAGGCGGATTTCCAGGGCCGGGTAGGCCTGGGCCAACTGCGAGATCGCCGGCGCCACGTGGTTGCGGCCGAAGCCGAAGCTGCTGCACAAGTGCAGGTGGCCGCTGGGCGTGGCGTGGGCGTCGGCCAGTTCGCTGTGCAGTTGCAGGAAGTCGTCGAGGATGCGCAGCGCCCAACGCTGCACGCGCTCGCCGTCGTCGGTGAGGGCGATGCGCCGGCTGGTGCGGTGCAGCAGCCGGGTGCCGAGGGTGCTTTCGAGAATCTGGATGCGCTTGCTGACGTAGGCCGGCGACAGCCCCAGTTCATCGGCCGCCGCGGCGAAGCCGCTCTTGCGGATCACCATGAGGAAGACCCGCAGGTCTTCCGGAAGGGGGATGGCATCTTTGTGCTGGGTCATGGCGCCCAGCATAGCATTGGTGCATTCATCGCGATCAACGGGAGAGGGGCCAGAGCCCCCGCCAGGCCGGTTTGATTCACTCAACCCGAACCTTCTCGCTCACCACCGGCCGCCGGCGACCTTTCAAGGCGATCGGCGCCATCTTCTCGCGGTCCAGTTCGCCTTCCCAGGCCGCCACCACCAGGGCTGCCACGGCGTTGCCGATGATGTTGGTCAACGAACGGCATTCAGCCATGAAACGGTCCACGCCGAGAATCAGCACCATTGCCGCCACCGGCACCGTCGGCACCACCGCCAGGCTTGCGGCCAGCGCAACGAAGCCGGCGCCGACCACCGCGCCGGCGCCCTTGGAGGTGAGCATGGCCACCAGCAGCAGGGTCAATTGCTGCTCCAGCGACAGATCGATCCCGGTGGCCTGCGCCATGAACAGCACGGCCAGGGTCATGTAGATGTTGGTGCCGTCGAGGTTGAAGGTGTAGCCGGTGGGCACCACGATGCCGACCACGCCCTTGGACGCGCCAAGGCGCTCGAGCTTCTGGATCAGCTGCGGCAAGGCCGACTCCGAAGAGCTGGTGCCGAGCACGATCAGCAGCTCCGCCTTGATATAGGCCAGCAGCTTGAAGATGCTGAAGCCGACGTAGCGGGCGATGCTGCCCAAAATGCAGGCGACGAAGATGAAGGCGGTCAGGTAGAACGTGCCGACCAGCTTGAGCAACGGCAGCAGCGAGCCCACCCCGTATTTGCCGATGGTGAAGGCGATGGCGCCGAGGGCGCCGATCGGTGCCACGCGGCTGATCATGGCAACGATGCGAAAGAACACTTCGCTGGCCTGGTGGATCATGCTCGCCAGCGGCCGCCCCTTGTCACCGATCATCACCAGGCCCAGGCCGAACAGCACCGAGACGAACAGGACCGGCAGGATCTCGCCCTTGGCGAATGCATCGAAGAAGGTCGTCGGAATAATGTTCAGCACAAAGCCGGTGATGCCTTCGCTGTGCTGCGCAGCGCCGACGTAGCCGGCGATGGCTGCGGAGTCGAGGGTCTTCACGTCGACGTTGAAGCCACTGCCGGGGTGCAGCACATGGGCCGCGAGCAGGCCGACCAGCAGGGCGATGCTCGACACCACTTCGAAGTACAACAACGCCTTGCCGCCCACCCGGCCGACCTGCCGCACGTCGTGCATGCTGGTGATGCCCGAGACCACGGTACAGAAGATGATCGGGCCGATGATCATCTTGATCAGCTTGATGAAGCCGTCGCCCAGCGGTTTCAGGCCGACGCCGGTGTCGGGCCACAGATGGCCGATGAGCACACCGCAGGCGATGGCGATGACCACCTGGACGTAGAGGGTTCCCAGCAGTTTTCGGATTGTCATTGTTATTATCTCGAGGTTGGGTTCAGGCGGGGCGAACGGGTGCAGCCTGTGGCGTCAGCGCAGGAAAGCCAGCACCTCGCCGAGTAGTTGCTCGGGCGCCTCTTCGGCGACGTAGTGGCCGCAGGGCAGGGCCTTGCCGCGTACGTCCAAGGCCACCTGCTGCCATTCGTGCAGCGGCTCGAAGCAGCGGCCGACGGTGCCGTCCTGGCCCCACAGCACCAGCAGCGGCACCTGCAAGTGGTGCCCGGCGGCGAGGTCGGCGCGGTCGTGGTCCAGGTCGATGGCGGCGCTGGCGCGGTAGTCCTCGCAGATGCTGCGGGCCGTGCCGGGCAGCTTCAGGCAGCGCAGGTATTCGCCGAGCGCTTCGTCGGTGAAAGGCTTGAGCCCGGCGCTGCGGCTGCCCATGACGCTGCGCAGGTAGAGCTCGGGGTCGGCCTCGATCAAGCTTTCCGGCAACGGCGCCGGGCGGATCAGGAAGAACCAGTGCCAGTAGGCGCGGGCGAAGGCTTCATTGGTTTGCCTGTACATGGCGAGCGTTGGCGCGATGTCCAGCAGGATCAGGCGCAGCACTGCCTGTGGATGGTCCAGCGCCAGCCGGTGGGCGACCCGCGCGCCGCGGTCGTGGGCCAGCAGGTTGAAGCGCTCGAAGCCCAGCGCCTGCATCAGCTCGACGCCGTCGCCGGCCATTTCGCGCTTGCAGTAGTGGCTGGAATCGTCGCTGGCCGGCGGCTTGCCGCTGTCACCGTAGCCGCGCAGATCGGCAGCGACCACGGTGAAATGCTCGGCCAGTTGTTCGGCGACCTTGTGCCAGATCACATGGGTTTGCGGGTGACCGTGCAGCAACAGCAGGCCCGGCCCGCTGCCACCGATGCGGTAGCTGATGTCGACGCCGTTGACGTGACGCTGCTGTTTGACGAAACCGGCGAACATGGGCATGACTCCTTGTAATGGTGCTCGCATCCTGCAAGGGCAGGGCGTCGCCAGCAATGTGCGCAGCGTGGTCGAACGGTTCATGAAATGTGTACCTCGAGCGGGCTCGTGCAGCGCCGCTGAACTAGAATGGCGGCACCGCCCCCCACAGCGACCAGCCTTCAGGACTCACTGCCATGACCGATGTCCATCACGCCGCCCAGCAGGGTTTCTCCACCCAGGCCGACACCTACGCGCAAGGTCGCCCGGACTACCCGCCCGCGCTCAAGGATTGGCTGCGCGACGCGCTGCTGCCCGGCAGCGGCGCTGCGGTGATCGACCTGGGTGCCGGCACCGGCAAATTCACCCGCCTGCTCGATGCCATCGGCGCCGAGGTGATTGCCGTGGAGCCGGTGGCCAAGATGGGCGAGCAACTGCTCGCGCAGCTGCCGCACATCAAGCTGCTGTCCGGCACCGCTCAGGCCATTCCAGTCGACAGCGGCACCGCCCAGGCGCTGGTCTGCGCCCAGGCCTTCCACTGGTTCGCCACCGAGGCGGCGCTGGCGGAGATTCACCGGGTGCTGCAACCGGGAGGGCGTCTGGGGCTGGTGTGGAACGTGCGAGACGAGGCCCAGGACTGGGTCGCCCGGCTGACCGACATCGTTACGCCGTATGAGGGTGACACCCCGCGCTTTCATACCGGCCAGTGGCGCCAGGCGTTCAATGGTCGCTATTTCAGCGAGCCGCAACTGAGCCAGTTCCAGTACCGGCATGTCGGCAGCCCGCAGACGGTGATCATCGACCGCTTCATGTCGGTGAGCTTTATCGCGTCGTTGCCGGAGGCAGAAAAGGCCAAGGTCACGGCCCAGTTGCATGACTTGATCGACACCCACCCGGCGCTGCGCGGCAAGGCGACCATCGAAATGCCGTATTTCACTCAGGCCTATGTGTGCCAGCGAGTGGATTGGCCGGGCATAGGCCGCGATACCGTTAGATGATCCATCCCGGCCATCGAGGTGATGCGCTCGCCAGCTGCGCCGGCTCCTACAGCGGTCAGGGATGCACCACAGCTGGCGTAGGAGCCGGCGAAGCTGGCGAGCGGGGCACCACCGCACGCCAGGCTTGATTGGCCATGGGGCGCGATACCGATAGATCATCCACCCGGCCATCGAGGTGATGCGCTCGCCAGCTGCGCCGGCTCCTACTGTGGCCCGGGATGCACCACAGGTGGCGTAGGAGCCGGCGAAGCTGGCGAGCGGGGCAACCCTGAACGGCAGGCTTGATTGGCCATGGGGCGCGATACCGTTAGATGATCCATCCCGGTCATCGAAGTGATGCGCTCGCCAGCTGCGCCGGCTCCTACATCGGCCCGGGATGCACCACAGATGGCGTTGGAGCCGGCGAAGCTGGCGAGCGGGGCAGCACCGGACGGCAGGCTTGATTGGCCATGGGGCGCGATACCGATAGATCATCCACCCGGCCATCGAGGTGATGCGCTCACCAGCTGCGCCGGCTCCTACAGCGGCTCGGGATGCACCACAGGTGGCGTAGGAGCCGGCGAAGCTGGCGAGTGAAGCACCACCGCACGCCAGGCTTGATTGGCCCTGGGGCGCGATACCGATAGATCATCCACCCGGCCATCGAGGTGATGCGCTCGCCAGCTGCGCCGGCTCCTACAGCGGCTCGGGATGCACCACAGGTGGCGTAGGAGCCGGCGAAGCTGGCGAGTGAAGCACCACCGCACGCCAGGCTTGATTGGCCCTGGGGCGCGATACCGATAGATCATCCACCCGGCCATCGAGGTGATGCGCTCGCCAGCTGCGCCGGCTCCTACATCGGCCCGGGATGCACCACAGATGGCGTAGGAGCCGGCGAAGCTGGCGAGCGGGGCAGCACCGGACGGCAGGCTTGATTGGCCCTGGGGCGCGATACCGATAGATCATCCACCCGGCCATCGAGGTGATGCGCTCGCCAGCTGCGCCGGCTCCTACTGTGGCCCGGGATGCACCACAGGTGGCGTAGGAGCCGGCGAAGCTGGCGAGCGGGGCAACCCTGAACGGCAGGCTTGATTGGCCATGGGGCGCGATACCGTTAGATGATCCATCCCGGTCATCGAAGTGATGCGCTCGCCAGCTGCGCCGGCTCCTACATCGGCCCGGGATGCACCACAGATGGCGTTGGAGCCGGCGAAGCTGGCGAGCGGGGCAGCACCGGACGGCAGGCTTGATTGGCCATGGGGCGCGATACCGTTAGATCATCCACCCGGTCATCGAGGTGATGCGCTCGCCAGCTGCGCCGGCTCCTACATCGGCCCGGGATGCACCACAGGTGGCGTAGGAGCCGGCGAAGCCCGGCTTACTGCCCATCCTCGGCGTGCAGCGCGGCCTGTTCGATCAGTGCGGCGACCTCCTTGGGGTGCGACTCGTAGACCGAGTGGCTGGCGCCATCCACTTCGATGGTATGGCTGTGGGCACGCTGGGCATACAGGCGTTCCAGGTCCGGGTTGATGATGCGGTCGGCCTTGGCCACGGCGTACCAGCTGGGCTTGGTCTTCCAGGCCGGAGCGCCGGCCGGGGTGGTGAACACGCTGCTGTTGGTCAGCGCCTGGCTCTGCGCCTCGAAGGCGGCCTGGGCCTTGGGCAGGTCGGCGGCGAAGTCGGCCGGGTAGGCGGCCGGGTCGAGGTAGAGGAAACCGTCGGCGGTCTTTTTCACCGCCTTGGTGGCGTTGGGGTAAAGCTTGCCGTTGCCCGCTTCGGTTTCGCCCTGGTCCAGGGCGTGGGCGGCGATGTACACCAGGCCCTTTACCTGCGGCGCGTTGCCGACGTCGGTGATGATCGCGCCGCCGTAGCTGTGGCCGACCAGAATGGTCGGGCCGTCCTGGGCATCGACGATACGCTTGACGGCGGTGACGTCGTCGGCGAACGAGGTCAGGGGGTGCTCGGCCACCGAGACGTGGTAGCCGTCTTTGCTGAGGATGTCGTACACCGGCTTCCAGCCGGCGCCGGTGACGAAGGCGCCGTGGACCAGCACGATGTTTTTTACGGGGGCGGCCTGGGCGGCCTGGGCCACGCCGCAGGCGAGGGCGGCGCTGGCAAGGAGGGTGAATGCAGCCTTGTGCAGAATGTTCATGGTGGGGCCTCTATCGGTGGGGTCAGTGCAATCGGTGTGTGGCGTTGAGGCTATTGAGCGCTTGTGAGGTATCTGCACTGTGTCCGCAGGCGGGCCTATTGAAATGTTCTGTGTCGCCCGCCGGGCTGGATACACTGCGATACAAAGCCGTCACTGGCGGCGCCGGTCGGCCGTTAGAATCGGACCCGATCACTGCCCCCTGGAGCGCGAATGGACCACGTTGACCATATCCTGATCGTCGACGACGACCGCGAGATCCGCGAGCTGATCGGCGGCTACCTGAAGAAGAACGGCCTGCGCGCCTCGGTGGTCGCCGACGGCAGGCAGATGCGCCGATTTCTCGAGGCCAACCCGGTCGACCTGATCGTGCTCGACATCATGCTCCCTGGCGACGATGGCCTGCAGCTGTGCCGCGAGCTGCGCGCCGGCAAGCACAGGGCCACGCCGGTATTGATGCTGACCGCTCGCGACGACCAGACCGACCGCATCGTCGGCCTGGAAATGGGCGCCGACGATTACCTGACCAAGCCGTTCTCCGCCCGCGAGCTGCTGGCGCGGATCAACGCCGTGTTGCGCCGCACGCGCATGCTGCCGCCCAACCTGGCGACCCCGCCGAGCGGCGCCCTGCTGGCCTTCGGGCCCTGGCGGCTGGACACCGTGGCGCGCCATCTGCTGGACGCCGCCGGCACCCTGGTGGCCCTGAGCGGCGCGGAATACCGGCTGCTCAAGGTGTTTCTCGACCACCCGCAGCACGTGCTCAGCCGCGACCAGCTGCTCAACCTGACCCAGGGCCGCGACGCCGAGCTGTTCGACCGCTCCATCGACCTGCTGGTCAGCCGCCTGCGCCAGCGCCTGCTCGACGACGCCCGCGAGCCCGCCTTCATCAAGACCGTGCGCAGCGAGGGCTATGTCTTCGCCATGGCCGTGCGCGCCGAAGCGGGCGGCGCATGAAGCGCTGGCCGGGGACCCTGAGTGGGCAGCTGTCGCTGATCTTTCTACTGGGCCTGCTGCTGGCCTACGCCCTGTCGTTCGCCGCGCAGTTCTACGAGCGCTACCAGAGCTCGTCGAGCATGATCAACAGCATCATCGAGCGCGAGGTGGGCGTCAGCGTGGCGGTGCTCGATCGCCTGCCGGCCGCCGAGCGGGGCGCCTGGCTCGAGCGCCTGCAGGGTCGCAGCTACCGTTTGCAGCTGGGCGAGGGCAGCCCGGGCCAAGCGCTCGACCCGGCCGGCATCCCGGCTGCGGCCGCCATCGCCCAGGCACTCGGCACCCGCTACCCGTTGAGCTTCAGCCGCGTGCCGGGGCCGGTGTTGCACTTCGAGGTGCATTTGCGCCTGACCGACGGCGCGCCGGTCACCCTTGATGTGCAGCCCCTGGACCTGCCGCTGGCGCTGTGGCTGCCCACGGCGCTGGCGGTGCAACTGCTGCTGCTGTTACTGTGCACCGGCCTGGCCGTGCGCCTGGCCATCCGCCCCTTGGCCCGTCTGGCCAGGGCCGCCGAGCAGCTGGACCCCAACCAGCCCGGCGCACCCTTGGCCGAACAGGGCCCGCGGGAAGTGGCCCACGCGGCGGCGGCCTTCAACGCCATGCAGCGGCGCATCGCCGAGTCGCTCAAAGAGCGCATGCACATGCTCGGCGCCATCGCCCACGACCTGCAGACGCCCATCACGCGGATGAAACTGCGCGCCGAATTCATGGAGCCATCTCCCGAGAAGGACAAACTCTGGCACGACCTGGGCGAGATCGAGCAGCTGGTTCGCGAAGGCCTGGCCTACGCCCGCGGCAGCCACGAGGCCAGCGAGCCGGCGCGGCGCATTCACCTGGACGCCTTCGTGCAGAGCCTGGTGTTCGACTACCAGGACCTCGACAAGCCGGTAAGCCTGCAAGGCACCAGCGCCGTGGTGCTGGACACTCGCCCCCACGCGCTGCGGCGCATCCTCGTCAACCTGCTGGACAATGCCCTGAAGTTCGCCGGCGCCGCCGAGCTGCACGTGCGCGCCGATGCCCGGGGCGTGGTGATCGAGATCCTCGACCGCGGCCCGGGCATCGCCGCCGAGCACCTGGGCGAGGTGCTCAAACCGTTCTACCGCCTGGAAAACTCGCGCAACCGCGAGAGCGGCGGCAGCGGCCTGGGCCTGGCGATCGCCCAGCAGCTGGCGCAGGCGCTGGGCGCGCAACTGCTGCTGGCGCCCCGGGAGGGCGGGGGCCTGGCTGTGCAATTGCGCTTCAGCTCATTTCAGAACGCTTAAAGACCGCCGGGCCGGCTTAAGGGGTACCGTTGACCGTACCTCTGAATCATTCATCCCACCACCGAATGGGGAAGCCTTGTGTCCGAACAAACCCAGGCAACATCGAGCTCGCGTCGCCAAGTACTCAAGGCCAGTGCCGCCGCACTGGCGGCCGGTTCCCTTTCAGCTATGGTGATGGGCGCAGGTTCCGCCCAGGCCGCTGCCACCTCCAACGCCGCTTCCACCTCGCACAAAGGGAAAGACGCCATGACCACCTTCACCACCGCTGACGGCACCGAAATCTTCTACAAGGATTGGGGCAGCGGGCAACCGATCGTGTTCCACCACGGCTGGCCGCTGAGCAGCGACGACTGGGACGCACAGATGCTGTTCTTCCTCTCCAAGGGCTACCGCGTCATCGCCCACGACCGCCGTGGCCATGGTCGCTCGACCCAGACCGCCCATGGCAACGACATGGACACCTACGCCGCCGACGTCGCCGCGCTGGTGGCTCACCTCAAACTGACCAATGCCGTGCACATCGGCCACTCCACCGGGGGCGGCGAAGTGGCGCGCTATGTCGCCCGCCACGGCGCCGGCCATGTGGCCAAGGCGGTGCTGATCGGCGCAGTACCGCCGCTCATGCTCAAGACCGCTGCCAACCCGGGCGGCCTGCCGATCGAGGTGTTCGACGGCTTTCGCACGTCCCTGGCGGCCAACCGCGCGCAGTTCTACAAGGAAGTGCCGATTCCGTTCTACGGCTTCAACCGCGAAGGCGTGAAGGTGCTCGACGGGGTCACCGAAAACTGGTGGCGCCAGGGCATGGCCGGCGGCATCAAGGCGCACTACGACTGCATCAAGGCCTTCTCCGAGACCGACTTCACCGAAGACCTGAAGGCTATCGACGTGCCGGTGCTGATCCTGCACGGCGACGACGACCAGATCGTGCCCATCGCCGACTCGGCCGAACTGTCGATCAAGCTGGTCAAGCACGGCACCCTGAAAGTGTACAAAGGCTACCCCCATGGCATGTGCACCACCCATGCCGATGTGATCAATGCCGATCTGCTGGCGTTCATCCAGGGCTGACAGCGCTGCGGCTCACCCCGCGCGGGCGGCTAGTGGTGGCCGTGATTGCATTCCAGGTCAGGCCCTGGATCTGATCGAAGATCACACCGGCCTGCGGCCTCTCGGGTCCATGCCCCTCCCACGTCGAAGGCGCAGCACCCCACGACGTGGGAGCGGGCGGCCGATGGCCTAGCCGTGCTGCCCGCGCAGCACCAGCCAGATCCCCCCGGCGCTCACCGCCGTACCCGCCAGCATCGCCCACGACAACGGCTCGCCGAACATGCACCAGCCCCACAGCAAGGTCACCCCGGGGCTCAGAAACAGCACACTGGCCACCCGCGTATGCCCCGCGCGCGCCAGGCACACCCAGTACAGGCCGTAGCCGCCCAAGGTCGAAAGCGCGGCGGTCCACAGCACACTCAGGGCAAAACCTGCCGTGGGCAATGGCGACAGGCCTCCTTGCCCGCCCTGCACACTTTGCACCACGGCAAAGGCCAGCGCCGACACCCCACACTGCAACCACAGATTGACCGCCGGCCCCAGCGCTGCACCTTCACCCAGGCGCTGCTGCCAAAGGGTGGCGAACGCCAGCGACAGCATGCCCAGCAACGGCAGGCCATAGGCCCACAGCGGCGCATGCCCCAAGGCCAGGGCGCCGTGGGTCACCAGCAGCACGCCGCAGCTGCCGATGGCCAGCCCCGCCCAGGCCTGCCCCGGCAAACGCTGGCCCAGCAGCACCACGCTGAGCAGCGCCACCCCCACCGGCAGCAGATCGGCCACCAGCGCCGCGAGGCCGGCCGGCACGCCCAGGGCGATACCCCCGACCACCCCGCACAGGTAGCCGGCCATGGCCAGCAGGCCGATGCCGGCGTTGTGCAGCAACGCCTTGGGCGAAGCCCGCCGCAGCCCCGCCCAGGCCAGCGGGGTGAGCAGCAGGGTCACCAGCACGCAGCGCCAGAACACCGCCAGAAACGCCGGGGCATAGTCCAGGGAAAAGCGCGCGCCGACGAAGCCCGAGCTCCAGGTCAGCACCAGGCCCGCCTCCAGCAGCGGCAAGGGCACGGCGCGGTGCCAGGGGCGGCGCTGGCGGCGGGGCGGGGATTGGCTGGCGTTGGTCAGGTCAGGGCTGATAGTCATGGCCTTAGCCTAGGCCTCTGAGCTAGTCTGATAAATCAAAATTAATTGCTTGAGTCGTTCACGAAAACGAAACCATGTTACCGACCCTCGACATCGAGCTGGTGCGCACCTTCCACGCCGTGGCGCGCATCGGCAAGTTCCGCGCAGCGGCCCAGTACCTGCACAAGAGCCCGGCCGCCATCAGCGTGCATATCCAGCGCCTGGAGGCCGTCGCCGGCGGCCGCCTGCTGGAGCGCGACAACCAGGCGGTCAGCGTCACCGCCCTGGGCGAACGCCTGCTGGCGGCCACCGCCGAGCTGCTGCACACCCACGACCGCATCGTCGCCGACCTGCACGGCGCGCAGCTGGCTGGGCGGATCAAACTCGGGGTGCCGGACGAATACGCCGCCCACGTGATTGGCGACATCCTGCCGCTGTTCGCCGCCCATTGGCCGGCGGTGATTCTTGAAGTCACCACCGCGCCCAGCTATTCGCTGCGCGAGCAGGTGCTGGGCGGCAAGCTGGACATGGTGGTCATGGCGCGGCCCCGTCAGGACGCCAGCGAGGCGGCCCAGGTGCTGTGCGCCGCCGCGCCGGTGTGGGTCGCCGCACTGGCCGGCCAGGCCGAGCACCAACGGCCGTTGCCCCTGGCCCTGTACGGCGCCGACTGCCCATACCGACGCGCCATGCTGCAGGCCCTGCAAAGCGCTGGCCGGGAATGGCGGGTGGTGCTCGACAGCCCGTCCAGCCAGGCCATCGGCGCCTGCGTCGAGGCCGGCCTGGCCGTCGGCCTGATGGACCGCGCCTACGTCAGCCCGCGCATGCGCCTGCTGGACGGGCTGCCCGCCATCGCCGAGCACGAAGTGGTGTTGCTGCGTGCGCCCTCGGGGGTGGATCAAGCCTGCGAACGGCTGGCCGAAGCGATCGGCCAGCATTTTCGGCTTTAGCCCTAGGACATATCACACTGGCCCGAGCTTATCCAAAAGTGTATTGGCCGTGGTATGGAGGTTGCGGGCTGCGTTTATTTGGCTTGCGGATTCTTTTCGTAACTCGTGGTAATTAGGCGTTGCCGTTGAAGCGAGATAACTAATTTTGCTCGTAGGAAAGTTTACCTCTTTTTGTAGGATCTTTCTGATTGTCTGTTTGGGTGCTGAAAACTTATAGGGGCAGGGGTATGGTGCTGTCTTCGTAGTTCTGGCGACAACGCTCATGGTGTCTGACTGCATAATTCATCGCTGACCGCCGCCGGCAATCTTCGGTAAGTCAAAAGGCAGCATCCCGGTGCATCGGCGTTGAAATCTGGTAATTATTGACGGGAAGATAGTGGTCAGGCAATCCAGGAACTCTCCGCCGCCATCTACAAATCCTGTGGTTACCGAATTTTGACAGGCACCTATAAAGGTTGATGGTCGAATGATTAGCTTTTTCAGTTGGATAAGCCGCAGGGGCCCAACCGTCCTCGCATCAGGATGTATTATTGGTATCCTGGCGCCGCCCATGGCAGATTTGGCAAGACCTTTTTTACCCCTGATGGTTTTTGTTTTTGTCTTGGGGACGTTGCTGCGAGTAGAAACCAATTTGTTTTGGCGAGCAGCCAGAGACTTGAAGATATCTATCGCTTTTCCCCTGGTTATGGTAGTCGGATATCCGGTAGCATTTGGCATGCTCTGTATGATTGTTACGGGGGAGTGGGAGCTGTCGATGGCGGTTGCCTTGGCTTACGCATCTCCGCCTGCAAGTGGCAATGCTGCAGTATGTAGAATGTTGGGGCTTGATCCGTCAATGTCATTGGTGACCTCGCTCAGTTCCATGCTATTAGTGCCACTCACGGCACCGCTTTTGGTGACTTTTTTGGCAGCGGAACTGGATGTGGTGATTGATCCGCTGGCATTGGGCTTGAAACTTGCTTTTCTGCTTGTAGCTGCTCAAGCCATAGCTTGGTTGACGCGCAAATTTGCGTTTCGGATTGTGCAGAGTTATCCATTCGTGATTGATGGCGGAATAGTCTGTGCATTATTTGTATTCGCTCTCGGCACAATGGCTGGGCTGCAAGCGGCCATTCTTTCTGATCCTTTATGGGTGCTGGCTCTAGTAGGCGTCGCGTACTTTTTAAATGCATTATCCCAAGTATTGATGTGCTTGGTCTATCCGGGGGATTTTTGCCAAAGATTAACTATGGGGTTAAATGCTGGTAATCGTAATGTCGGTCTGCTCTGGTCGGTTTTAGGTGCGTCGCTTTCACCTGGCATGGCGTTATTTTTTGCGTGTAGCCAAATTCCTATCCATACTATGCCGAAAATATTGCAGTACTTGATGCCCATTTTAGAGCGAAGATTGAAGAAGACGTGAAATGAGGGAAGAGTTTTCGAATTCAAACCAGCCAAAATGGGTGCCAGCGGTGCAGCGAGCGCTGTTTGTACATCTTTGAGATAGCTTGCAGCCTGCGAACGGCTGGCCGAAGCGATCGGCCAGCATTTTCGGCTTTAGCCGCGCAGGATCACGGCGGCGGCATCCGGCGCCTTCTGCGTGGCGAAGGAGGCGGTGATCTGCCACCGGGCGATGTCGATCACCACCACCTTGTTGCTCTCCAGCGACGCATACACCGTATGGCCGTCAGGTGACAGGTTGAGCCCGGGGGCGGCGGCCTCCAGCGGCAGGTGCGCGGCCTCGGCCAGGGTGTCGGCCTGCAGCAGGCTGAGGCTCTTGTCGGCCTGGTTGGCGACGATCAGCCGGCCGTCCGCCAGGGCCACTACCCGCACCGCTTCGCCGCGCAGCTTGACCTGCCTGATGGGGCGCAAGGTGGCGGCTTCGAACACGTGCAGCACGCCCTGGAAGCGGTCGATGGCGTAGAAGGTCTGCTCGTCGACGCTCAGGCAGCAACCCTCGGGCGCCTGGCCCAGCAGCTGCTTGACCGGGGTGAAGGTGGGGTCCTGGGGGTCGAGCATGATGACCATGCCCGAGAGGGTATCGGCCACGTAGGCGCGGTGGCCGTCGCGGGTCAGCGCGAAGTAGTGGCTGCGGGTGCCGCCCACCGGGACGATCTGGCTGGGGTACTCGTCCTGCGACGGGTTGTCGAAGCGGATCATCACCGAGTCGGTTTCGCTGAGCACATACAGGCGCCCGGCGGCGTCCATGCGGATGCCATGCAGGCGGTGGTAGGGCGTCAGGTCAAGGGTGCGCACCAGCTTGCGCGCCACCAGGTCGATCACGTACACCAGATGCCCACCGTCACCGGGCGCCAGCCATTTCTCCATGCCGTACTGCGCCACGTAGGCGTAGCGGTGCTGGGCGTCGGCGACGATTTCGTGGGGTTGGGTGGCCAGGGCGATATGCGCCAACGGCTGGCCGTCGGGCAGTTGGTAGAAGCTGATGCCCGGCGCTTCCTTTTCCACCAGCACCAGTTCATTGCTGGGGCGGCTGTCGGCGAATACGCGGGGTACGAGGGGCAAGGCACTGCTGACGGCAATCATCTGCAGGACGTGGCGGCGGTTGAATGGGGTCATGACATAGTCCTTGAAAAGGGTCTCGAAGGCTCTGCACCGGCTCTTTTGAGAGCACGGGGCAGGGCAGAACGTTCAGGCGGGTCATGCATTGGTTGGCGGGGCCAGGGTGGGCGTGAGTCAGGGGGTTGTGGAGCACGGCGGCCTCGGCCGTTGCGATTGGCAGCCATTTTTCTCATCTGCCATGCCGGTTAGTGCCCGGTATGGCTATGATCGCTGATGCCAACCCTGCCGAGGTCATCGCTTTGCCCACCGCGCACACCCGTATCGTCCCCCTCGTTGTAGCCTGCCCGCTGTTCCTGCAGAACCTCGACACTTCGGTGATGGCCACGGCGCTGCCGTCGATCGCCGCTTCGCTTGACGTGCACATCCTCGACCTCAACCTGGCGGTGACCGCCTATCTGCTGAGCCTGGCGATCTTTTTGCCGATCAGCGGCTGGCTGGCCGACCGCTTCGGCGCGCGGCGCATGTTCTGTGTGGCGATTGCTCTGTTTTCGCTGGGCTCGGCGCTGTGCGGGCTGGCTGGCTCGTTGCCGGCGCTGGTGGCGTGGCGCTTGTTGCAGGGGGTGGGCGGGGCCATGATGTTGCCGGTCGGGCGCCTCATTCTGTTGCGCTCGGTGCCCCCGGCGCAGATCGTCAACGCCATGGTCTGGTTCACCGTGCCGGGTGCCATCGGCCGGCTGGCCGGGCCGTTCTTTGGCGGGGCGGTGGTGACGGTCGCCTCCTGGCACTGGATATTTCTGGTGAACATCCCCTTTGGCCTGTTGGGGGTGGTGATGGCCCTGACCTTTATCGACAAGGACCTGCCCAGCGGCCCGCGGCGCCGTTTCGATGCCCTGGGTTTCGTCTTGCTGGCACTGGGCCTGGCCGCGCTGATTGGCGCCCTGGAAACCACCGGCAAAGGCCTGTTGCCCTGGCCGGTGATGCTCGCCGGCGCGACGCTGGGGGTGTGCGCCTTGCTCGGGTATGGCTGGCACAGCCGGCGCAGCGTGCACCCGCTGATCGACTTGGGGATATTCCGCTTGAGCAGCTACCGCGCCGCCGTGCTGGGCGGCATGCCGCTGCGCATCGCCATCGGCGCTTCGCCGTTCATGCTGCCGCTGCTGCTACAGGTCGGCTTCGGCCTGTCGCCGTTGCAGTCGGGGCTACTCACCATGGCCACGGCGGTCGGCTCGCTGAGCACCCGTACGGTAGTGGCGCGGGCGATTCGGGCGGTGGGCTTCAAGACCTTGCTGGTCGGCTCGGCGAGCTTGTCGAGCCTGTTCTACATGGGCTACGGCTTCTTTACCGCAGCCACGCCGCACGTGGCGATCTTCTGCGTGCTGCTGCTCGGCGGCCTGTGCAACTCGATGGCCATGGTCTCGCTGAACACCTTGGGTTTCACTCAGGTGCCCCCTGACCGCACCAGCCACGCGACCACCGCTTCGAGCATGGCCCAGCAGTTGTCGGTGTGCCTGGGCGTGGTGCTCGGCGCCACCTTGCTGGCGTTGATTGGCGCCTGGCACGGCGACGCCGGCGGGCCGTTGCAGGCGCGCGACTTCACCCCCGCGTTCATTGTGGTGGGGTGCGTCACCTTGCTCTCGGTGGCATGGTTCCGCCGCCTGCGGGCGGACGAAGGCGACGAGTTTCGCGGGGTGTAGGCAGGCTTCGAGCCGCCCGGGGGGGCAAGCCCCCGATCGGTCGAGCGTGATGGGCTAGAGCGACGTCGGCACCGAGGATTCCACCAGCGCGGTGGCCACCTCCAGCTGGTAGATGGCCGAGCGCGCCAAGGGGCGATATTCCACCGGGCAGATTTCGGCCATTTCACAGAGGGTAGCGGCGGTGCCGGCGAGCACTTCGCAGGCCTGGGTCAGCGCCACCTCGGTGGGAATGCCGGCCTGTACGGCGAACAGGGTCTGGCCGGTGTAGCCACGGCCGAAGGGGGTCGAGTGGGTGAAGGTGGGGGTTTTCGGGCCTGGCTTGGAATCGTCTGAACTGTCCATGGGCATACTCCAGAGCAATCATGGAGCCGCCTGCCCGCAACAGGTGGGTGGCGGCTGTGCACGGGTTAGTCGACCGGCGTGTACTACCAATAGCCCGGCAGGGCCGAAGCCCTCCCATGCACAGCTGCCATAGTGACCCGACGGGAGAAGCACACCCGCCGGGCCAGTCTGGGGCTTGATAGAACACTGAGCGGGCGACTAAACCCGGCCGCCGAAAATCAGCGACCGAGGGAAACTATCCCATCACCCGGGCAGCAACAAGCGCGGCGGGAGGGTAAGGCACACTTTCAGAAAGGTCCTACAGGCGTGCGTCTGAATTTCCTACAAGCCCCGTGCCCAGTGGCCAGTTCAGGCCCCGAATCCGCCGTCGATGGTCAGGTTGGCGCCGGTGATGTAGGCGGCCTGGGGGCTGGCGAGGTACGCCACGAAGCCGGCGATTTCCTCGGCGGTGCCGTAGCGGTCCAGCGCCATCAGGCCGAGCATGCCAGGCGCCATTTCGCCGTCGGCCGGGTTCATGTCGGTGTCCACCGGGCCCGGCTGCACGTTGTTGACGGTAATGCCCCGAGGGCCGAGGTCGCGGGCCATGCCCTTGGCCAGCCCGGTCAGCGCCGACTTGCTCATGGCGTAGGTGGCGCCGCCGGCGAACGGCATGCGCTCGGCGTTGGTGCTGCTGATATTGATGATGCGCCCGCCGTCGCCCATGTGCGGCAACACCGCTTGGCTGGCGACGAACACGCTGCGCACATTGATGGCCAGGGTACGGTCGAAGTCGGCCAGGGGCAGCTCGGCCACCGAGCCCAAGGCCAGCACGCCGGCATTGTTGACCAGGATATCGATGCGGCCGAACGCTTGCGCGGTGCTGGCCACGGCCTGTTGCACGGCCTGGGCATCGGCGCTGTCGGCCTGCAGGGCCAGGGCGCGGCCCCCGGCTTCGACGATTTGCGCCTGCAGGGCTTGGGCCTTGGCCGCCGAGCTGACGTAGGTGAAGGCGACGCTGGCGCCATCGGCGACCAGGCGCTGGACGATGGCCGCGCCAATGCCGCGCGAGCCGCCCTGAACCAGGGCAACCTTGCCGGCGAGTGGGGTAGGGTTGGACATGATAAGAGTTCCTGAGCTGAACAGGGCGGTGTGCCCTGGGATGGAAGGAAGTATCCGCTGTGGATTACCTATCGTGTAGACCAGTAATGGCATAGGCTGAGTAAACCCGCAGTTTATAATCCGCAGCCTTTGCCGGTGGAGCAGGCCCATGGAAACCTTTGGCAGCATAGAAAGCTTCATTCGCAGTGCCGAAGCCGGCAGCTTCGCCGAGGCCGCCCGGCGCCTGAGCCTGACCCCGGCGGCGGTGGGCAAGAACGTCGCCGGGCTGGAGGCGCGCCTGGGCGTGCGGCTGTTCCAGCGTAGCACCCGGCGCCTGACCTTGACCGAGGCGGGGCGGCGTTTTCTCGACGAGGTGGCCGGCAGCTTTGCCATCATCCAGAACGCCGTGGCCAACCTGGCCAGCGCCGAGGGCCAGCCGGCCGGCACGCTCAAGGTGAGCATGGGCGTGGTCTTCGGCCGCCTGTACATCGTGCCGCTGCTGGCCGACTTTGTGCAGCGTTACCCGGCCATCGTCGCCGACTGGCATTTCGACAACCGCCAGGTCGACCTGATCGGCCAGGGCTTCGACGCCGCCATCGGCGGTGGCTTCGAGCTGCCGCCGGGGGTGGTCGCGCGCAAGCTGGCGCCGGCCCACCGGGTGCTGGTGGCCGCGCCCGGGTACTTGCAGGCACGCGCGCCGCTGCACCACCCCGACGATCTGCATGCGCTGGACGGCATCCTGATACGTTCGCCGCAGACCGGCCGCGTGCGCCAATGGCCGCTGACCCACCGCAGCCAGGAACAATGCGCGTTGCAGCTCAAGCCGCGCATGACCATGAGCGACTCGGAGGCAGCCTGCTCAGCCGCCGAACAGGGCCTGGGCGTGGCCCTGGTGAGCCTGCCGTTCGCCGTGCCGTACCTTGAGCAGCAGCGCCTGGTGCGGGTGCTGCCGGACTGGTATGTGGATGACGGCAACATTTCCCTGTACTACGCCGAGCACAAGCTGCTGCCGGGCAAGACCCGGGCGTTCGTCGACTTCGTCATCGAGCGGTTTCGCGAGCAGGGGTTGATGCAGCGGTTCAATGCGCTCCAGGGCCCGTAAGCCCTCACCGATGGCCGCCGACGGTACGCGAGGGACTTAGACCCCTGGCGGCATCACCCCCATGAAATGCCCCAGATGGCCCATCTGCGCCCGGGCCATCTGGGCGCCGGTCTGGGTGCGCGCACCCAGCGCCCGGGCGCGGTGCAGGAATGCGGTCACGGCCGGTGAAGTGACCACATCGGCCACCAGGCAACCCTGCGTCAAGGTCGCCAGCATCGCCTCGGACAGGGGCAGTTCACCGCCGTTGCCCATGCCCACCGGGGAGGCGTTGGCCACTAGCGCAAAGTCTGCCAGCGAAGCGTACTCATGCAGGATCTCGGTCGCGGGAAACGTCCCGCGCAACGAATCGCCCAAGGCCCGCGCGCGGGCGGCGTCGACATCGGTGATCACCAACCGGGCCAGGCCGGCCTCGCATAACGCGCAACCGATTGCACTGCCGACGCCTCCGGCGCCGAGCACCAGGGCATTGCCCCCGGCCGGCACAAAGCCGTGCTGGCGAGCGGCGCCGAGAAAGCCCTCGCCGTCGACGTTATCACCGCACAAGGTGCCGTCGGCCTCGCGGCGGATGACGTTGACCGAGCCGAGCAATTGCGCCCGGGCACTGAGCTGGTCGAGCTGCCCGGCCAGCAGCTGTTTATAGGGCACGGTGACCACGCAACCGCGCAGGTTCTGCCAGCCGCGCAGCAGGCCGATGAAGGCGGGCAGGCTGTCGGCGCGCAGGTCGATGGGCAGCATGGCCAGGTCCAGCCCGTGGTCCTGGAACCAGGTGTTGAAATTGAGTGGCGATTTCACCTGGACGATCGGCGAGCCGACGATCGCCACCAGTTGCGTTGTGCCGTCGAGCATGGCGCCTCCTGTGTGCGAATGAAGCATTACCAATAGCACGGGCCGTGAGGCAGCGCACCTTGAGCTTCGCCAGGCAACCGCACCCTTCAGACAAATCGCCAGTGGCCGATAGAGGCCGTGCCGACGAAAGGGATCGATAGTTAATTGACGTCAGAATGATGGCTACCTAATATCGCGGCCGTTGAAATGTAACCAAATGTAAATATTCGCCCCGCAGCGGTACGGTACCCAACGATGTGTTCAATGTGGAAAAGGATGTCCTTGCAGCGCCTCGCCCTGGCTTTCGCCCTGGCCGCGGCCATGCCCCTGGCCCAGGCGGCCGGCAGCCCTACGCCGGGCGATCAGGACCTGATTCGCGAGCGTCAGGACCGCTTGCTCGAAGACCAGCGCAAGCGGCTCGATGACCTGCAGAACCTGCCGGCCCCCAGCCCCGAGCAGCCCGCCCCGGCAGCGCCGGCGAGCTCGCGTTGTTTCACCATCGATACCATCGAGCTCAAGGGCGCCGACCATCTGCCGGACGGTGACCGCGAGCGGTTGCTGGCCCCCTACCTGCATCAATGCCTGGGCGTGGCCCAACTCAACGAAGTGCTCAAGGTCATCACCGACCGCTATATAGCCCTGGGCCTGGTGACCAGCCGTGCCTACCTGCCGCCGCAGGATCTGGCCCACGGCCACCTGCTGGTACAAGTGGTGGAAGGCCACCTGCAAAGCCTCAAGCCGGGGCAGGGCAGCGGCCTGTCGCAGCGCGAGCTGGACATGGGCTTTCCCGACCGCGCCGGCGAGCTGCTCGACCTGCGCGCGGTCGAGCAGCTGGTCGACCAGCTCAACCGCCTGCCCTCCAACCAGGCGCAGATGGCGCTGGTGCCCGGGCAGACCGTCGGCAGCACCGACGTGGTGGTCAACAACACCGCGCGCAAGCCCTGGCGGGTGGCGCTGTCGCGCAGCAACGACGGCCAGAAGAGCTCCGGCGAACAGCAGTGGGGCACGCGCCTGGACTGGGACAGCCCGCTGGGCCTGGCCGACCAGTTGGGTATCAACGGCGGCCAGGACGCCCACGCCGACGACCAGCACAACTCGCACAACGCCGGCCTGAACTACAACCTGCCCTGGGGCTGGTGGAACTTCAACTATGCCTACAACCGCAGCGATTACCGCGCGCTGGCCCAGGCCAACAGCTTTGATTTCAAGCAGAGGGGCGACAGCACCACCCACCAGCTCAAGGCCGAGCGGGTGGTGTACCGCGACACCCTGAGCAAGACCTCGTTGAGCCTGGGCCTGTCGCATCTGACGAGCAACAACTACGTGGCGGGCAGCCGCCTGGACAACAGCAGCAACCGCATCACCGAGCTGCAATACGGCGTGAACCATGGCCGGCGCCTCGGCGGGGCCTTTCTCAACCTCGACCTGGGCCTGCAGCAAGGCATCGGCGCCCTCGGTGCCCAGGGCGAGCACGATCCCGGGCCGGCCGACCCCACCGCGCGCTACACCAAGTACACCGCCACGGTCAGCTATCTGCAGCCGTTCAAGCTATGGGGCGAGGCGTTCAGTTTCAGCAGCCTGGCCACCGGGCAGCACAGTGAAGACGTGCTGTTCAGCCCCCAGCGCATGAGCCTGGGCGGCGAGTCGTCCATTCGTGGTTACAAGGACCAGTTCCTCACCGGTGACAGCGGCGGCTACTGGCGCAACGACCTGCGCTGGACCCGGCCCGTGGCCTGGAACTGGCTGCAGCCGGTGTTCAGCGAATACGGCAGCGGCATCGGCTATGACCAGGGCGTGATCAGTGACGTCGCGCACGCGGGCAGCGAACACGGGCGGGTCTCCAGTGATTCGCTGGAGCTGTTCGCCCGCGGCCGCCACCTGAGCTTCAGCCTGACCCTGGCCCATTCGCTGGAACGCCCGGCCGCCCTGCGGGACAGCGAGGCACCGGTGTACCTGCGCGTCGAATTTCTTCTTTAAAAGCTTGCGAGACCTTGCACATGGACGTACGCCAACTGGCCTTGCTGGCCCGCCAACCCTCGGCCCGCCTTCAGCCTCGCGAGCACTTCTGGGGCCTGCCCAAGCGCGGCCTGGCGCTGATTCTGGCCAATGCGCTGTTCTGGCAACCGCTCTGGGCCCAGGCCGGCGGCGTGGTGGTGAGCGGGCCGGGGACCACGCTCGGCAGCGCCGGCAACGGCGTGCCGATCGTCAACATCGCCGCGCCCAACGCCGCCGGCCTGTCGCATAACCAGTACAGCGACTACAACGTCGGCAGCAACGGCCTGATCCTCAACAACGCCAACGGCAGCACCCAGAGCACCCAGTTGGGCGGCATCATCGTCGGCAACCCCAACCTCAAGGGCCAGGCGGCCGCCAGCACCATTGTCAACGAGGTCACCGGCAACAACCGCAGCCAGCTCAACGGCTACACCGAAGTGGCCGGCCAGGCCGCCCATGTCATCGTCGCCAACCCCTACGGCATCACCTGCAACGGCTGCGGCTTCATCAACACCCCGCGCGCCACCCTGACCACCGGCAAAACCGTGCTCGACGCCGCCGGGCGCCTGGACCACTACCAGGTCGACGGCGGTGACGTGGCCATCGAAGGCGCCGGCATCAACGCCGGCAACGTCGACAGCTTCGAAGTCATCACCCGCTCGGCGCGCATCAATGCGCAGATCAACGCCAACCGGCTCAGCGTGGTGGCGGGGCGCAACGACGTCGACGCCAGCAGCCTGCAGGCCACCCCGCGCGCCGACGACGGCAGCGCCAAGCCGACCCTGGCCATCGACTCCACGGCCCTTGGCGGCATGTACGCCGGGGCGATCAAGCTGGTGGGCACCGAGGCCGGGGTCGGCGTGAAGGTGGCGGGCAACCTTGCCGCCAGCGCCGGCGACATCCAGCTCGATGCCAATGGGCACCTGGAGGTGGCCCAGGCTGCCGCCAGCGGCGCGGTGCGCATCACCGCGCAAAGCGTCACCACCCAGGGCCCGGTGTATGCCGGCAGCCAATTGGCGGTGACCACCCGCGGCGACCTGGCCAACAGCCAGAACCTCGCCGCCCGGGACAGCATCACCCTCAGCGCCGGCGGCCAGCTTAGCAACAGCGGCATCATCGAAGCCGGGGTCAATGCCGACAACAGCCGCAACGCCAGCGGTGATGTGAGCCTTGCTGCGCAGACATTGAGCAACACGGCCAGCGTGATTGCCAGCCGCAAGCTCAACACCCAGGTGACGCACACGCTGAGCAACCACGGCGGTACCCTGAGCGCCAGGCAACAGCTGCAAGTGACGGCCGACACCCTGGACAACCGCAACGGCGGCCGGGTGCTGAGCACCGGCGCGCTGGGCATCAATGCCAATCAATTGCTCAACGCTCAAGGCGGCTTGATCACCAGCAACGGTACGCTGACCGCCCAGGCCGGCTACGTGAACAACAACGCCGGCGAGCTCTCCAGCCAGGCTGATGTCGGCCTCGCCCTGGGGTCTCTGGACGGCGTCGCCGGTCTGGTCAGCGCAGGCGGGGGGCTGAGCATCACGGCCTCAGGCGTCGTCAACAATCAAGGCGGTCGCCTGGCCGCTCAGGGTCCTCTGAGCGTGGCGAGCGCCAATCTTATCAATCGCGGCGGGATGATCTCCGGCGCGGCCAATGTCGCGCTGAGTGGCCAGCAATTGGACAACAGCCAGAATGGCAAGGTATTGGCCGGTACGGCGTTGGCCTTGACGGTTGCGCAGGTGAACAATCAGGCCGGCGGTCTGCTGTCCAGCGATGGCGTACTGAGTGTCAATACAGGCGTCTTCGACAACAGCGCAGGCACGGTCACCAGTGCTGGCCCCCTGTCGGTAGTGCTCCCGGGCGCCTTGCTCAACGTGGGTGGTTCCATCACCACCGACCAGGGTTTGACGCTGAGCACTGGCAGCCTCGACAACCAGCAGCAAGGCCACCTTTCCGGGAAAGGCGCGACGCAGGTGACCACGGGCCGTTTCGACAACGGCCAGGGCGGCAGCCTCACCAGCGGCAGCACCCTCAATCTGTTCGCCGGCCAGGTCAACAACGGCAGCGCTGGCCGCATCGCCAGCGATGGGGCACTGACGGCCAGTGTGACAGGCCTGGATCAACAGGGCGGACAGCTCTTCAGCAATGCCAGCCTCAGCCTCGATCTCAACCACGGCCTGTTGAACAACAGCGGCCTGATCAATGCCCCGGGTGCCCTGCGCCTCGACAATTTGGGGGTGGTGCTCAACCACAACGGCGAAATCTCCAGCAGCCAGGCCTTCGCCCTGGCCGCGCAAAGCATGGACAACAGCGGCGGCAAGGTCATCAGCGACAGCGACCTGACCCTGCAGGTGGCCCAATCCCTGAACAACAGCAGCGGCCTGCTCTCCGGTGCCACGCTGAGCAGCCGTAGCGACAACCTGGACAATACTTCCGGGAGCTTGAACAGCCTGGGCGCCACCGACCTCGGCATTGCTCGAGCTTTCACCAACCAGGGTGGCACGCTGGTGAGCAATGGGGGCTTGCAGCTGGACGCTGCCACCCTGGACAACAGCAATGGCTCGATATCCGCCAAAAGCGACATCCAGGCCACAGTGGCCAGCCTCATCAACCACAACGGTCAGCTGATCGCCAGTGGCGGCATGCATTGGCAAGGTACCTCGCTGGACAACCGCCAGAACGGGCTGATAGGTGCCGTCAACGGTCTTGCCGTTACTGTCGACAGCGTCGACAACCGCGGCGGTGAGCTCTCCAGCAATACCGATCTGCACATGCACAGTCACACGCTGGATAACAGCGACGGCGGACTGGTGATTGCCAGCCAGGGCTTGCAATTGAACGTCGATCAGGCGCTGAACCGCAATGCCGGTCAGCTCACCGGCAAAGCCAGCCTGGAGCTCACAGGCCAGAGCCTGGACAACAGCGGGGGTACGCTGTCGAGCTTGCGCGACCTGCAAGTCTCTTTGACCGGCGACCTGCAAAACAGCCAGGGCTTGCTCAGCAGCGAAGGCACCTTGGGCCTCAATGCCGCGAGCCTGGCCAACCGCCAAGGCAGCCTGTCCAGCGCTGGTCCGTTGCGGGTCGCCACCACGGGCGCCGTGGATAACCAGGGCGGTCAGTTGGTCACCGACGCCGACCTGGATCTGCACAGCCTGAGCCTGGACAACAGCCATGCCGGCCGCCTCAGTGCCCGCGGGCCGATGAGCTTGAGCACCGGTACGCTCGACAATAGCCAGAACGGCAACATCAGCAGCAGCGACGCGCTCGACCTGAGCGCAGGCCAGGTAAACAACAACATTGGCCAGATCGCTAGCCAGAACGCCCTGGTGGCCACGGTGACCGGTCTCGACCAGGCCGGGGGCAAGCTCTTCAGCAACACTGCCCTGAGCCTGGACCTCGATCACGGCCAGCTCGATAACCCGAATGGTTTGATCAACGCCCCGGTGCTGGTCCTGAACCACCTTGGCGGCGTCAACAACGCCTCGGGCGAAATCTCCAGCGCCCAGGGGTTCACCTTCAGTGCCGCGAGCCTGACCAACGACAACGGCAAATTGCTCTCCAATCAGGCCCTGACCGTGTGGGTCAACCAGGCCATCAGCAACCTCAACGGCACTATCGCTGCTGCGGCATTGCAGGTTCAGGCAGGCAGCTTCGCCAACACGGGCGGCACCCTGAACAGCCGGGGCGACCTCGGTCTGAGCGTGGGTGGTGCCCTTATCAACAACAGCCAGGGGCTAATCAACGCCAGTGGCAACCTAGCCATCAATGCCATCAGCCTCGACAACAGCAACGGCGGCAACTTGCTGGGCAGCGGCATCGCTTTGGACTTCGGCGCCGCCACCGGTGACTTGAACAATAGCAACGGCCTGATCTCCACCCAAGGCCAACTGACCCTCAACCACCTGCGCGACCTCGACAACCAGCACGGTGTGCTCTCCAGCACCCAGCGCCTGAACCTGGTGGCGCGCGACATCGACAACAGCGCCGGGCAACTGGTCAGTGACAACCTGCTGACCCTCGCGGTCACCCGCCTGGTCAACCCCGCCGGGCTGGTGTCCGGCTGGCAAGGCGTGACCATCAGCGCCAGCAGCCTGGACAACCATGGCAGCGGCACCGTCTCCAGCCGTTACGGCAACGTCACCGTCAGCGTTGACGGGGACCTGCTCAACGGCAGCAATGGCGCACTGGTGAGTCAAGGTGCGCTGACGGTTACTGCCAACGACCTCGACAACAGCGCCGGCATTCTGTCCAGCGGCACGGGCCAAACCCTCACCGTCGCCAACCTGCTGAACAACGGCCAAGGCGGCCTGATCGACAGCGGCGCCAACCTGACCTTGCACGCCCTGGACCTGAGCAACGTCGCCGGCACCCTCACAGCGCAACAAGCGTTCAATTTCACCGGCGCCACCCTCGACAACACCGGCGGCAGCGTCGCCGCCAACGGCGCGGGCACCCTCAACCTGTTGGGCGTTCTGACCAACAGCAGCGGCAAGCTGGCTACCGGCGCGGCGCTGTTGATCCAGGGTGCGACCCAGATCAACAACCACAATGGACAGCTCGCCAGCCAGAACCTCTTGACTTTGCTCACTGGCGGCCTCGACAACAGCCAGGGCGGGACCGTCGCAGCCAATGGCTTGCTGGCCATTAACGCCACGGGCCTGGTGCAGAACGGTGGCGATGGTCTGATCTACAGCCAGAACGCCGGCGTGCAACTACAAGCGGCAAGCCTGGACAACAGCCATGGCACGCTGCAAAGCCAGGGCGCGCTGACGGTCGCTGCCAATGGCGATATCGACAACCAGAGCGGCACTGTCCTGGCTCAAACCGGGGCGTTGACCATCAATGCCGCCAACCTCGACAGCCGCGGCGGCACTTTGGCCAGTCTGCAATCGGCCTTCAGCGCTCATCTCACTGGCGTGCTGAAAAATGGCTATGACCTGAGCAACAACAACCGCAAAGGCAACCTTCAGGCCAGGAGCCTCGACCTCAGCAGCACCGCCCTGGACAACGACGGCGGCCGTATCGCGGCGACGACGGGCGACGCGGTGATTCACACCGGGGATTTCAACAATCAGAACGGTGGGTTGTATGCCGCAGGCAAGGTCAGCGTCTCCGCTCATGACTTCGATAACAGCGGCAGCGCCGATGGCCAGATTGGTGGGCAGCAGATCGACCTGAGCCTCGGCGGCGCGCTAAACAATGAAAACGGCCTCGTCGAAAGTACCAGCAGCTTGAGCATCAGCGCGGCGAGTGTCGATAACCAGACGGGCAAATTGCGCGCGCTTGGCAGCACTGACACGACGCAGCTGCAGATCGCCGGGCTCTTTGACAACCGCAATGGCACCCTCGAAACCGCCAATAGCAACCTGGCCCTGAGCGCTGGCAACCTGCTCAATGCGGGCGGCAGCGTGCTGCACGTGGGGACCGGCACTTTCGGCCTGTCCACCGCCAATGTCATGAACGCAGGCGGCAGCCTGGTGACGCGCGGTGCGCTGACATTGAACGCCGACAGCTGGACCAACAGCAGCGTGATCCAGGCCGGCAGCCTCAACGTCAACGTCAATCAGTTCACGCAGACGGACAGCGGCCAGCTGCTCACGGCGAGCACCTTTATCGGCACCGGCACCAACTGGGTCAACAACGGGCTGATCGCCAGCGACGGCACAGCCAATTTGAATCTGACCGGCACGTACTCCGGCAACGGTCGTGTGACCAGCCTTGGTCCGCTTGGGCTCACCGCCAATCAGCTGGCCCTCGGTTCGGCCGCCAGCGTCGCCGGAGGCGCACGCACCGACATCAACATCGCCGGGCAGCTGAGCAACGCCGGCCGCCTGACGTCGAGCAGCGACTTGTTCGTCAATGCAGGGAGCGTGAGCAACTCGGGCACCTTGGGTGCCGGGCGCAATTTCACCCTGAGCGCTTCGACCCTGACCAACAACCAGGGCCTGCTGTTCAGCGGCGCCGACACCCAGCTGAACGTGGGCAGCTTCACCAATCAAGGCGGCAATCTGTATGCCCTGGGTGCCGTAGCCATCGGTGGTTATGCCGGCGCGGCGCGCAGTGCGGCGGTCTACAACATCTCTGGCTCGATGCAGAGCGGCGGTACGTTTGCGCTGAACGCCGATGTATTCGAGAACCGTACCCAAGGTGGGCAGACGGGCGGGGATATGCAGTTGCTGTCGGGTTATATCGCCGATATCTGCAACGACTGCAAAGGTGACAACTACACCATCACTTTCGCTGCCGTGGAGGACTTTCAAAGCACCGACAACGATACCAGCGCCTCGTCGCAGCTCTCGGCCGGAACCGATTTCACGTTCAAGGGCGGCTCCTTCCTAAACAGTAAAAGCACCATCGCCGCTGGTGGCTCGATTAACATTCAGGCTGACACGGTGCAGAACGTCGGCTCCACGAGTGGCACTGTAGAGCGGACCCGTACATGGCTGTTGCGGGATCTGGACCATGACTACGCCGGCGGGCTGATGGCCGGCGTGGTCGTGCCGTACAACCAACGGAACAACCCGGACTTTCCTTATACCTATTACCTCGACCTTGACGGCGGGATTCATAAAGCCTTGGCAAAGTCCGTTCGATACAAGGACGGTGGCCGCGACGGGGCAATTCATGAAGTGGTATCCCTCGTCAACTCTGATACGGGCGGTTCGGTTGTTACACAGGGCGATTACAACATCGTGCTGACCGGCCTTGGCTACAAATTCGAGAACAGCGTTACTTCTCAGTACGACCCCAACAACTTGCTGCAAGTCCCGACCGAACTGAGCCAATACACCCCCGTCAGCGACGTCGAAGTCGTCAAGGACAATACCGGCGCCGCCAGTACCGGCACCATCCGCAATGCCGTCATACAGGCCGCCGGCAGCGTCAGCATCAGTGCCAGCGAAAACCTGCAGAACAGCGTTATCCACGAAGGCCTGGCTTACAACACCGGTACCAATATCAGTACCGACACTCACGCCTCTGGCAGCGGCAAAACGGTCGTTGTGCGGCTTAACTCACAATTGCCTCCCGATCTCGCTCAGCAGCAGGTCGACCCATTGACGCTGCCCGGCTTCAGCCTGCCGACGGGCCAGAATGGCCTGTTTCGCTTGAGCGGGCAGGGCGTCTCAGGCAGCGCCTCTGGCAGCGTCGCACAGAACTGGACTCTCAGCAGCGGCCAACTGACCGGCGCCACGCTCTTGCAGAACGTGCCTGTTGCGCAGGCGCGTACCTTGCTGGCGGGAAGTGCCGGGCAAACCACTGCCTCGGACACTCGGTTGGGAGCGATCGCGCCATCTGCCGCAGGCAATGCGGCGGGCAATTTCGTGCAAACCTCCGTCGTCGGTCAGACCCTCGCCCGCGTGCAAGGCCTGCCGGACAGCAGCAGCCAGAGTCAGCCACAGAAGTACCTGGTCGAAACCAATCCGGTGCTGACCAACCTCAAGCAGTTCATGAGCTCGGACTACATGCTGTCCGCGCTGGGCTACAACCCGGACGCCAGTGAAAAACGCCTCGGCGACGGCCTGTACGAACAGACCCTGATCAACCAAGCCATCACTGCACGCACCGGCCAGCACTATATTGACGGTGAGACCAGCGACGCTGCGCAGTTCAAATACCTGATGGACAACGGCATCGCCGCCCAGCAGCAACTGAACCTTACCGTCGGTACGGCGCTGAGCGCCGAACAGGTCGCCGCCCTGACCCACGACATCGTCTGGATGCAGAGTGAGGTGGTCGATGGCCAGACCGTACTGGTGCCCGTGGTGTACCTGGCCCAGGCCAGCGGTCGGCTCGGCCCCACTGGCGCACTGATCGCCGGCAGCGACGTCAACCTCGCCGCCGGACAAAGCCTGACCAATACCGGCACCCTCAGTGCCAGCAACAACCTCACCGCCAGCGCCGGTACCGATCTGACCAACAGCGGCCTGATCTCTGCGGGCAATCGCCTGTCCGTACTGGCGGGCGACAGTGTCACCAACCAGGCCGGCGGCATCATTGCCGGGCGCGACGTCAGCGTCAGCACCGCCACGGGCGACGTCATCAACAACCGCAGCCTGACCGCCCTCGACAGTACCCTGGCCGGCACCCTGCACAAGGACACCGCAGACAGCGCTGCACGCATCGAAGCCGCCAACGACCTGACCGTCTCGGCCGGCCGTGACATCGCCAACACCGGCAGCGTGCTGCAAAGCGGGCGTGACCTGACCCTGACTGCCGGACGCGACATCGACCTGAGCTCGGCGCAGTTGAGCAACAGCCTCTATTACGACGCCCGGCACAACCAGAGCGATGTGACGCAACTGACCGGCACGGTCAGCAGCGGTCGTGACTTGAGCGCGCAGAGCGGACGCGACATCAACATCATCGCCAGCCAGATCAGCGCCCAGCGCGACGTAGCGCTGTCGGCCACGGAAAACCTGACCGTGAGCTCGGCGGCGGATGAAACCCATTCCCTGTCCCGGAGCAAGAAACTCACCACTGAAGAGGACCACGTCAGCCAGGTGCAGAGCTCTATTGCTGCGGTCGGCAACGTGGGCCTCAGCGCAGGGCAGGACCTTGCCTTGGTCTCGAGTAAGGTAGAGGCGGGCGGCGACGCTTACCTTGTTGCAGGCGGCAAATTGGACGTGCTGGCGGCACAGAACACGGACTACTCGCTGTACGACAAGAACAAGAAAGGCTCGTTTGGGGCCAAGCAGACTAAGCATGATGAAGTGACCCAAGACACCAATGTGGGCAGCCAGATCACTTCAGGCAGCGATACCGTGCTGGTCAGCGGAGGCGACCAGCACTATCAGGCAGCGAAACTGGACAGCGGGAACAATCTGACCATCAGCAGTGGTGGACTGGTTGATTTCGAAGGGGTGAAGGATCTTCACCAGGAAACGCATAGCAAAAGCAACACAAGCCTGGCCTGGAACTCGATGTCGGGGAAGGGCAGTACGGATGAAACGCTGCAACAGACACAAATGATCGCCAAAGGCAAAACGGTGATCAGCGCAGTGAACGGCTTGAACATCGATGTCAAGCAGGTCAATCAGGAAACGGTCAGCCAAGTGGTAGACACCATGGTCCAGGTTGATCCGAGCTTGAGCTGGCTGAAGGATGCCGAGGCGCGGGGGGATGTGAACTGGCAGCGTGTTCAGGAGATCCATGACTCGTACAAGTATTCCAACTCGGGCTTAGGTACCGGGGCGCAGTTGGCACTGGCTATCGTAATCGCGGCATTTACCGGTGGAGCAGGTGCAAGCCTTGTAGGTGCCAGTGGTGGCACCTTCCTGGCGGGTTTCGCCAATGCTGCGGTGGTCAGCCTTGAAGTGAGCGCTGCTAACAGCGCTATCAGCAATAGAGGCGATCCGGTCGCTACTGTAAAAGACACGCTGAACAAGGCCAGCCTCGAAGGGGCCGCTATCTCTGGGCTTACGGCCGGGTTCATCAACTACGCCAGTTCATCCTGGTTCGGTGGCAGCGTGGACTCGGTCACCGGAAAGGTCACGGGCGCAGGGCTTGTCCCAAGCTTTGCAGACCCGGCATCGCTCGCCAGGTTTTCCGCCATACAGCTGGCCAGCGGGGCGGTCAACGGGGCGTTGTCAACGGCGACAGGCACAGGCTCCTTCAAGGACGCCATGCTCGGAAGCGTTTTTACCGTGCTGGAAGCCTCCGCTTTCAACGCAGCAGGCGACCTGGGGCAAAAACTGAATCTCGATGACGGCAGCCTCGGCAAGATTGCCATTCACGCAATCGTGGGTGGCGTTTTATCGGAAGCCATGGGCGGCGATTTCAAGACTGGGGCAATCGCGGCGGGCGCCAATGAAGCGCTTGTCGATTATCTGGATAAAAGCGACTTTTTGAAGGGTGGTAGTGACAGCGAGCATCAGCGTTTGGTCAATGCCGCGTCCAAGCTGGTGGGTTTGATCACGGCAGCTGCGGACGGCGGTAACCTGGCGGTGGCCTCGGAGATCACTGGGAATGCGCAGTCCTACAACCGGCAGCTACACGTTATTGAACAGAAGATGCTGCAGGACAGCGCAAGCAAGCTCGATCAGAGCGGCCCAAGCCGGTCCAGCCTGCCGTGGGAAACCTTGCTGGCTTATGAAGCAGGTGCGTCGGTCGATGACGCGGACGCAGCTGAGTTAAAAAGCATCCTGGGCAACGTCAACGATACCAACCCTGAAAAAGCCAACCTTCTGGATGACTTGCAAAAGGCCAACGATGTCATCACGGGGATCAAGAACGAAAAGATCGCTCTCACCTGGGAGGATGGTACGCCGATAATTGCACACGGCGATCCGGTGTACGCATTTACGTCGTCGGACGCCCAGGCCGCAGACGGTACCCTATTCAATACCAGCGCTGGGTACTCCGCCTACACCTCGGACGGAACGCCGTCGCTGTCTATTGATTGGGTCAAGCAGTTCGGTGCGGACGCTGCGTGGCAGCATCAGGGCGAGATCGGTAATATCGCTACATCCAAAGATTCCGACCAGTATCAACGGTTGTCGACGGCTCTGGGCGGAGGAGTAGTACCCGTTGCGCCGGAGCTTGATTTGGCGCTAGCATTTGCTGGCGGGGGGATCGGGGGAAACATAGCTAAGGCTCTGCTAGAGGTATTTGGAGCTAAGAGAGCAGCTAGTTTAGTCGGTAGAGAAACGGCGGAAATATCAGGCGCAAAAGGCATTGATAACATTTTTGCCTCCGGTCGCACGCCAAAAGCAAGTGAGTTAAAGGAGTACGCGGAGGCTCAAGGCTGGAAGCCCTCTCAGACCGATGGTGGCCCCCTCAAATACGTTGACGAGAGTGGCATTCCTCGTGTGACAATCAAACAAGGCAGCTCGCGCGCGCCAGGAAGTTCTGATCCACATGTTGAGTTTAAAGATGCTACAGGCCAAAGAACTGACGCCTTTGGTAATCCTGTAACTAGGAAAAGCCCAGACAATCACACCTCAATTGACTTCGATCTGTGAGAATCGATATGAACTATTATGAAATTCTATCCCTCTCAAATTTTTATTTCGAAGATAGCTACGTTTTGTCGATTGATGAGTCGGCAGGATCACTTGTTTTTGAACTGGATGCTATTCTTACTAAGAATCACCCGCAATATGAAAAGCCGAAAAATGGAGAGCAGTATTGCTATCGCAATGTTTTGTTGCGGTTTTTTAATATGGACTCTATCGAATGGGTTGACAAAAGACTCACAGGGTTTGTAGATAGTACAGGTGGTCTGGACTATGGAAATATAGACAGTTTTGTTAAAGTTGATGGTGCTTATACTCTATTTGGCGATTGGGGGCGGGTCATGATTCGGGGCGGAGGGGTAGAAGCGGTTATTACTAATTAGTTGGCGCAAAAGAGGCTGGTGCGGCTGGCAAGGTAGTAGATGATATACCGGCAACACTTCCCTGTATTGCTCAAAGAACGGGTATGATGTAGTTAATGACCGAATTGGCGAAGTCGTACAGATAAGCGGCAAAAATGACCCGGGGTGGATTCCTGATAGTCGAATTCAGTGAGAGTGAAAATGATCATTGATCTTCAGCAGCGCTACGACTCGTCCGATGACTTCTTCAACCTTAGTGGAAGCGTTACGATGAAAATCTCAGCCGATGCAGCAGTTGCTATTTGTGAACGCGCGGCACAGCGCGGTTTAGTGATTGCTCGCATCGAAGGAGGCATTTGGCGTGCTCCTGGATTTGAGGCTCGGTTGGATTGTATTTGGGACGGAGTTGAGCCCCCCTGTCGATCGGAAAATGGCCGAAGTGAACAATCGTGTAGCGGCCGAATTCGTGGTGCGGAAAAGGCTGTCCATGATGTCTACGTTCTCACGGCGCCTCGTATGTCGGGATGGTAAGCACTCGGCGTTTGCTGGCCGCAAGGAACACTTGAAGGTGTCCTCGAGCCAAATGGCGGCGGCCTCGACGTCGCGAGCCTGGATCAGGTCCGGCAAGGCCGGCAGGCCATCTTCATGCTCGAGCGGGGTCACCCGCTCGCGCGACTGATGAGGCGGGTTACGTGGTGTAAGTAATAGGGAGAATCCAGAGATTCTCTCTAAAGTTCATCGGTGCAAAAGCGACAGCAGGTGCTTCTGTTGATGGCGCAGGCGGTATTTCGGTTGCGCCTAGAACGATCCTGTATAAACCAAGGGCTCTGTTGTTTTGCAAGGTGACGCCCCTTTATGCGGACCAGCCTGCGCAGCAATGACAATTACTGACAAAACGGGTACGGCCATTAGCCTTGACAATGCAATTGGAAGCTTTGTAAACGGGGTCAGGCCGACTGGTGTCAACACTCTGGAATTATCAGATGTGATATCTAATGCGGGGGTTGCACATACTGTAAACACTACAATGCTACCTGAGCAGTTAAACAAAGCGCTGCAAGAAGGAGCAAGCGTTATCGTTCAGGTTCCCGCCGGCCAGGGAAAACATTTTATTATTGTTGATGGTGTTAAGTCTGTTGATGGCGTAAGTTACTATATGGCACGCGACCCGTATGTCGGGCCGAGAGGTGTTCAGCAGGGGTTGTTAGATGGCGCAATTTCTACAGGCGTTAATGCCATCGTGATTGGGAAGTGACAATGAATATCGGTGATATTGTTGAGTTAGATGGCTGGCTGGTTATTATTGATTACAAGCTTTTTCTCATACCAGAGAGTTATTCAGAAAATTATGAAGAGGGTGAGAAAGTTGAGATATCTAAACCCGAAATAATATTTTATGTGATGGCTGAAATTCTTCCATTAGCAGGAGGAAAGAGCTTTATATTTCATAAGTCTAAGGTTTCAGGGAGCTTGATAAAGCTTTGGCCTATGAAGATTAAACCAACAGCTTTATCTATAGAGGAGAGAGGGCGTGGTTTTATTTTTGTAGACATTGAGGGTGATGTTGAAAAACATAAAGCTCGGTACGAAGACTTCCTAAAAAAGAGACATCATGTTAAGTCCGGTGACTGGCTAGATTGCTTGTAGGTGCAAAGCAACGGATGGAACTCCTAGCTTGGTACCTGTCGATGCCTGAAGGCCAGCGGATGCTATTGCACACGAAAACTGACAGTTACGAGGTGCTGGCGGCACAGGGCAAAACATGCGACGGGTGAGTTCAGCCTTGGGAAGCCGGTTGGGTCCCAAGGTGGGTCCTACGTCGGTGGAGCGCAGCAAATTGGTGGTCCAGAAGCTTTGGTTAATTGACGGAATTCAGATAATTAACTCAAGCCATCAAATAACAAAGCTAGATGATACTGACGCGATGGTTAAACGAATGATTTTATTCATCATATCAAAGGAAATGTTAATATCGCAGCAAGGTTGCTGAGTACGGCTTAGCCGGAATAGTAGCTTTTAGTTGAACTACTAGTCTTAAAGCAGTTGAACCTTACCGTCGGTACGACGTTGAGCGCCGAGCATGTCGCTGACCTGACCCACGACATCGTCTGGATGCAGAGTGAGGTGGTCGACGGCCAGACCGTACTGGTGCCCGTGGTGTACCTGGCCCAGGCCAGCGGTCGGCTCGGTCCCACTGGCGCACCTCAGGCTCGGCCTGCCAGGCCTCAGCCCGACAGGCACGAGGCACTATTGATCAAGATTTAACCAGTCGCATCACGGGTGCCATTCAAAATGGTCGGTTATTTCGGCCCGCCAGGATGTCCTGACTGGAGTTGGGGCACTTCCAGGATTTACCACCAGCTTGGCTAGCGCCGGGGTAGGCGCGATGGACGGCGCAGTCAACTTCATGAGCGACCCAGTGGGCAGCATGAAGGCGATGGGCGCATTCGTCACCTCGACTGAAGGGATCAAGATCTTCGGCGCCAATACGGCGGCCTTGCTGGGTACCCAGATCGATCAGATGACCACAGCGCTCACCGTGGGCGATGATGCCAATGCTCAACAGCTTGGGGAGCAGATGGGGTCTACCCTGGGGTTGGTCATCAGCATGATTGCCACCAGCGGTGAAGGCGCAGCGGCCGAAGCCCTATCGCTCTCGAAGATCGGCGTGGATGTCTCCAGCAGCTCTGTTAGCAAAATTGCGGAGGGCGTGAAGGCCAGCGATGTCGAGGCGAAGCTTGCGAAGGTAGCGCAGAGCAGCGTCTACAACGGGGACCTACCGGTCATTACGCCGGTGAAGCCAGCACCCTTACCCGCTGGGTACACCGAGGTGGCAGGGGGGGGCGCCAATGTATCGGTGCCTGTCGATCTGCCTGAAGGCTGGCGGATGGTACTCAACACCAAGAATGGCAGCTACGAGGTGCTGGCGGCTGACGGTGACGTTTATGTTGTAAGTGATGGTGTACTGAAACCTAAGGCTGGGGGTAATCTGGCGCAGCTGGCGGCAGCGGAAGCGGCTATTGCGGGTGCAAAAGACATTGTGAATGCCACTGAAGGTATTCCTGGTCGTGTACAGTCTCGTATAAACGTTGCTAACGGTCGTACAGAAACCACCCCTCTGCGGGACAATGGCAATCCAGTCTCTGCGGGGTTCGACCATGTTCTTGATGGCCATTTCGACAGAGAAATTTCCAACTCGCGTTCAGTATTTACGATTGCTCCAGATGAGTTGAAAGGGATTTTGCAGAGCAGTGATATTGTTAAGTCTCCAGTTATGGCACTACCAGATGGTCAGTTTGTTAGAACAGTTGACGTGGGGCGAGTGATTGGCACTACTAGCCTGAAGGATGGAGGCATCCCCACCTCTGTAATAAAAGTGTTCACCGACAAAGCCGGTAACCTGATCACAACCTTTCCAGTTAAGGCGGGTAATTGATGCGATCTCTCTCTCCAAAAGTTTGGCATGAGCTGCAATCGACTATGACGCTGTTGAGTGATAAGTCATCGCTGAGGGATATGCTCGAGGTAATTCTTATGTGGATAAGGCGCAATTATGAATATTTCTCTGTCGAGCCGTTCTCGGCCTATAGTTTCGATCAGCTTTCGAACGTAAAAGAGAAATTGATGCCCGTTGAGTTTTCGACTTTTAGACTTGGCGACATAGCTCATGTTAGAAAAGTAATTTTAGGCTATAAGGCCAACGACGTAGAGGCTATTGCGCGGCTCTTACGTGATACGATAGAGGAGTTGGTTACTATCGAGATTGATGAGCAATGCCCTAGGTGTGAATCTCCTGGTATGCGCATTTTTATAGGAAAGCAGAACGGATTGTTGGCTTTTCAGTGTAATGTATGTGGCCACTCCCATTACTCAGATGGATCTAAGGTCGAGATTGGGGGGTTAGATTTTGTGAGTGAGGTAAGGTTGCGAGAGTTTGGCTTGATTTAATGGTGCAAAAGGTAGCTCCGGGGCTGAGAGTGCTATCAATCAAGGCAGACTCAACTCTCAGCTCTTAGCTGAAGAGGTCGCAAGTGGACATGCTTTCCAAAAACATATGGTTGAGCGGCAGGAGTTTGCTGATCTTGGTATCAGCACAAAAAACCAGTTTCAGGATTTTGTTGAGAGCATCGTTTCTAACCCTGCGGTCGATCGTCGCCAATCCGTTGATGGAACGATGTACTATCTCGATAGCTCAACTAAGACTATTGTAATTCGAGGGCAGAGAGGTGAGGCTACCGCGTTCAGACCTGACCAGGGTGGTGTCGGTTGGGACAACTATATTAAATCTCAGGTCCCTAAAAAATGAATGAGCCAGTTAATGAGCAAGATTATATTGATTTGAAAATCACACCAAGAGAGCTTAGGTATTTTGTGTCGTGCGGATTGGCTCTAATTCAAAATATTCCAGGTGAGTCTCTGTCGACATATTGCGGCCTAAGTAAAGATGAGATCATTGAGATTTCTCTGCGACTGAGGGAGGTCGCTGACAGATTAGGCGTTGATATGTGATTTTGGGGGCGGGTAAGCTAGTTGAGTCGCTTACCTTTGGTGCAAAAGCAATCGATGATTCTGCTGCCTATACAAAGTGGTGGGACAATGTTGCTCAACCTAAGACTCTAACTGATAGAAAGGCTAGGGCTTGGTACTTATCCAAAGAGGCAGAAATCCCCAGTCGAATTGATGCAGGATTGTCGCTGGAAGATCAGGCTAAACAGGCGTTTGCCATGAGGAATTATTTAAGGTCTACAGCCCGAGAGTTAATGTCTAACAGAGATTTGGCAGATTATTTGAATAAGAGCGATCCCAATAGAACGTGGTCGGAGATCTAATAAATACTCGTTACAAGCTCTTTCTAGGGATGATTTATGGCGCAAAATTATCGAAAAATTCCAGTCATCTAGAACAAGCGTGAATAATGGATTGGAGATGTGAGCATGAATCGTTTTTCTGAGTCTAGTTCCGAGCTTGGTCATTTTTTTATTTTAATGAGTATGAAGAAGAAAGCTTTGAGGAATATGTTGGTGTTGTCTTGAAAAAGCTAAAAGCAGAAGAAATAATGCGTGAGCAAGGCCCTTATTCAAATCTGGTTATTATTGAATATGCCGGGAATATACTTGTTTTGACAAGCGGCTCATTCGAAGGATGCTACATATCTATAGACATAAGTGAGGCTTGGTTAGCGAAAAAAATTATAGAGTCATTCTGACTTAGATAGTTGGTGCAAAAGGTATTTCTCCGGCAGTCACCGCAAAGGGAAAAATTGGAGATGCGGCATTTACTGATGTAAACCAAACAGCTCGTCCAGTAGCTCAGGAAAATCCAGATGAGCCAACTCTGATAGCTGATCGAGTAACGGCCAAACTTTCTTGATAGAACGACCGGTGTCGCGACTAGTGCAAAAACACTTGATACGACTACTGCGGCTAAAATGGCCAATCCGAGCCAGGTATATGCATCACTCAAAGGAAATATTGATACCGCCGCAGGATTTACTGAGTACGATTTGAAAAACGTAACAGTATCCTCTAGTCAAATTACTAGTCGTGAATTGCAAGTGGCAGTTCCAAACGCTACGACGAGTGCTCAGTGGGAACAAATTAATAGAGCTATTGAGTATGGTCAGAGCAAAGGCGTTACGGTGAAAATTACCAAGGTAAATTAAGATGAATGATGTCGTAAAAACAGCTTGGGCAGATGCGAAAATGAATAAAAATTTCATTTCCGTAAAAACTTTTTCTGGCTATCGAAGTAGCCAAGCAGATCCGCAAGGTGTGGAGCATTTTTTCAGCCCAGACGCTGCGGATAAAGAGCTAGGCCTTGCTTTGCTTGACGCCTTGGCTCATAGCCGATTTGTGCTTCCCGAGCCGCGAAAGGGTGTTTGGATTCATCCTGAAGCTACTTTTGATATGGATCTCTATGACTACAACCTGACTAATCAACGATATGATCAATGGGTTGGCAAAACTTTGGAGCGCTATGGCTACAAGACCAAGCGTGCTTTATTTAAAGATATGAAAAAATGCAGTATCGAAAGTAAGAATAATCAGATCGCTATTCGCCCCAGCCATCACGAAAAGCTAGAAGCGTGGAGTGGTAAGGGTATAAGTGAGAGTAACTATGTCACTATCCCCAGAGGTAGTAGCCCTTCTGATATAGGTGCGGCCCTGCGCTTGGCTTTTAGCAGATGTACTTAACGTGTAGAGATTTCGATTGATCTAACACCGGCTTCGTGCTGGTGTTGTTTTATCTATTTAGTGTAAACCTCCTTTCCTTTAGCTGGCCTAGCATGCTAATTCAAAGAGCTTAACTGCGTGCTGGGAATTAACTGCGCAGGCTCAGACTGATAGAGCACATAAAATGTTTGATGAGTAAGGAATTAAAATATATAAGTGAAGGTGATTCGTGATCCCTGATTTGCGGATTAATGGTGAACTAGCTGATGTTTTCTCGCTAATCAACAATAGCGCAATTTCAGTGCTGAAAACAATAACAGGTAAAGTTGAGACTCAGGCTAGCAATATTGTTGTGAATTTGGCTGACTCTCCATTGACCTCTGAGCAGATAGAAACGCACTGCGCTCGAATCCTGTCGAAGGCTTGAAAAAGCTTTATTTGATGAAGGGCGGCGAATTTAGGGTGATAGGGGCTGCGAAGTGACGATTTCAATGAATCTTGAAATTGAAGTTGGAATGTCTTTTGAAGAAATTGCTTCAGTGCTCTCAGTGATGGGGGCTGAGCACGCAATTGAAATTGGTTATCTAACAGGTAACTTTAAATATTCAGGTGTTTATTTTGTATTTCGATACTTTAGGATTCCTGAGGATGTTGCTGCTGAAGGGGTCAATGTTGATTGGAAAGCAGGTATGAGTGGAGCGTTTAATTGTCTTATAAAATATTTGCTGGAGAGTTCTGAGGATATTAAGTCTTTCCTTACGAAGCTATCGATAGAGACGGCTTTTAAATTTGTTCTTTCTTTTCAGTACGAAAGCTTGTATGTGATTCGTGATGAGTTTGGTATTAGTTTCCAGGAAAACATGGTTGGTTAGTTGGCGCAAAAGCAACGACAACTGCTGGGGAGCTTGCTGGCGCACCTCCCAAAAATGATTGCTTGATGATTAGATTCCGAGAAATGGTGATCGTCTGGTCGTGAACCAAGAGCCCGTGACTACTTGCGGACACAACTCTTGCGGTATGGTTTTGGATACGTTGGGCAGGGAGGTTGATATCGGATCTCTTATCCAAAAGGATTGCGCCTTCTGAGGGTGGGATTTACGCTCGAGATAATGCAAGCCTGATGACTTCGAAGGTGTTCCTGCAAGTGCCTTTGGGAGCAGAAATTTTGCTGATTTGGCTAGGTATACCGGTGATGGAAATCCGGTGGTTTTCCGCATTGTTGATAACACGAAAGGTACTGACTTTTCCCATTCTGTTGTGGTGGATGGGGTAACAACTATAAATAGAATCTCCGTTGTAGCTATTCGCGATCCGCATGGGACCCAATATTTTAGTCTCGTCAGTACCTTTCAAAGAAATTTTTCAGGTGAGGTTGTTGTTCCTCGAAGTGCACTGAAATGAAATTAAACATCGACTTCCCTGGAAACATGATCACGGATGAATTACTCACGCAGGATTGGATACCCTGCTTTTGCAAGGTTTCAAAAGAATTTGAGATTTCGTTTTCGGATACTGTTCCTGAGTCATCGGGGGTGGTATAAGAGTGGGATCGTAGAGAGTTGGAGTTAAGAGCCGTTGCAGGGGCGGGTGGTCGATATACGCATTTTGCTAATGGTTTGATTACATTGCATAAAATTAATGAAGGCGTTTACAAAGTCTTTGATCTTGGGATGTTTTATAGAAGTTACGGCTGGTGCGCTGTCTTACGGGGTGGGGAGATGCGCCTCCCGGAAATTTTTGGGATGAAGAGTAAAAGCTTTCTGATGAATCCTAGGCTGGGGATTCAATTGCATGAACGGACTCTCCGAGTCGAATTTTGAATCCAATCATCGATATGGTTTAACTGCGCGCTGTGAAGTACCTACACAGGCTCAAGCAAAATTGCAGAGGGCGTGAAGGCCAGCGATGTCGAGGCAAAGCTTGCGAAGGTAGCGCAGAGCAGCGTCTACAACGGTGACCTACCGGTCATTACGCCGGTGAAGCCAGCCCCCTTACCCGCTGGGTACACCGAGGTGGCAGAGGTGGGCGCCAATGTATCGGTGCCTGTCGATCTGCCTGAAGGCTGGCGGATGGTACTCAACACCAGGAATGGCAGCTACGAGGTGCTGGCGGCTGACGGTGACGTTTATGTTGTAGGTGATGGTGTACTTAAGCCTAAAGCTGGGGGTAATCTGGCGCAGCTGGCGGCGGCGGAAGCGGCTATTGCGGGTGCAAAAGGAACTGCTAATACCGCATTGAAGCTTGGCGAAACCCAGACTATTAATGATGTAAGCATGACTCGTGCCGGGAGATGGATGTCTCCTGATGAGCTGGCACAGATGCAAAGTAGTAACAAAATTGTTCAGGGAGGCGGCGGGCAAACCTTTATCTCAACTAACGGTGCCGCAGATTTTAAGGGGGCTGCGTCTAAAGGCTCCGTCTATGTCGAGTTTGATGTTCCAAGTAGTGGATTATTGCAGGGTGGTAAGGAAGGCTGGTATAAAATGATTGGTCCGGACGCAAGTAAGTCCCAGCAGTATTTGCTTAGTAAACAGGGTGGAGAACATCTCCCTGAGGTAAAAAATATTACTGTGCTAGATAGTAAGTGAGAGGGGTTATGGATGCTTTTCAGTTTAATAAAGAATTTAGGCCTCTATTGAAAGTCTACTCCGTAGAGTATTCAACATTCGCCAGCGGGGATTTTGGTAACCTTGAGCGGATAGAGCTGGAAGGCTTTAATAAGCTGGCGACCGTAGAATTTTGGTCTGAAGGCTGGATAGGTATTGATATATATGACTGTGCTTGTGATGAGCAGGTCATGAATATTTTGCTTTCTCCAGAGGAGAAAGATCTTGTCCCTAAAACATTTGAAAAGCTTCTGGATACATTAAATCGAAATAGTTAATAAGGATCTCTGGAAACCCGGGGTGCTTATTTATCTGTAGATCCCAGCCTCGATTTGACACCGTCCCTACGCCGGTGTTGTTTTATCTGCTTACTGCAAAACCTCCCGTCCTTCGCTGCTCGCTTTAGTCGTGGCCTGAGAGATCAGGGGGCTCAAAACCCCCGTCGGGGTGGTTTTGTTCAGCGAGCGCGAATCAGCCAGGTCAACCGGCTCGCAGGCCGCGTCCTGTCTGGCGTTGCGCGTGTAGACAACGAAATTCGCGTCGGTTGATACTGTTGAGCGAGAAGACCTTGCGCTCCGGCAAGAATCGAATGAACCTCCCACTCAGCAGGAAATTGAGGATTTCCACCTTGCACCGCTGGAAATCGGGAAAAATTCCCCGCTTGCGGGGGCTGTTGGTGTTGGTGCAAAAGGTATTTCTCCGGCAGTCACCGCAAAGGGAAAAATTGGAGATGCGGCATTTACTGATGTAAACCAAACAGCTCGTCCAGTAGCTCAGGCAAATCCAGATGAGCCGACTCTGATAGCTGATCGAGTAACGGCCAAAACTGAAGCAACAGGAAAATTTTTGCCGAATGGAAATATGGCTGACGCTCATGCAGAAATTGGCGTCATACAGCAGGCATATAATGCTGGCAAGACTCTAGGTGCTGATATGGCTATGAGCGTTGCAGGTAAAGATGTATGTGGATTCTGCAAAGGTTATATAGCGGCCGCTGCGGAAAAATCCGGATTGAGTTCTTTGACTATTCAAGCGATAGACAACGTAACTGGATTACCAAAAAAATATAATTGGGTGCCGGGAATGCGGTCGATTAAGGAGGTGCCATGAGTATGGTTTTTGGCGGCTATATTGTTGACGCTGATGGATATCGCCATCAGTTAAAAGCTATCATGGATCCCGAAGAATTGGATGTTCGAGGGGTATTGACTTCCATTGGTAAAGGCTCCGGCGTTATCAAGATGCGGTGCGAGCCTGAATCTGAAGGTCGCCCCTATGAATTGGCGCTTTATTTTGAAAGTGAAAATTTTTTACTGATGCTTAGCGAGTATGATAAAGATGGTGAGCATGTCGTCAGAACTATGACTAATCTCAACTCAAAAAACGAACTCGTCAGCATTTTGGGGGAAATGTATACTTCTAGAGCGGTCACACATGATGTGGAAATTGTTTGTGCTATTTTTATCGAGTTTGCTCGTTCAGGAAATGTGTCTGTAGATATCATGGCGTAAGCTTCACTAAATATCGTCTGACTAGTTGGTGCAAAAGCAACTGTTGGCGATGCCGGAAAGGTAGATGATCTAGCTACTGGTGGCTAAGTGCAGCGTCAAACCTTCCAAGTGGAACAGGTCTTGGTGGTTTCAAGGTCGGCTTAAGTGCAGACGACGTCACTGCTATAAAATCACAGTTTGGCAGTTCGGTTTCATTCAGAGAAGTTGATACGGCTATTGCAAATGCTGCCAATTATTATGGTTTTTATAATAAGGCTGGCTCAATGATCAGGGATATTGCTGGCGGGCAACTGTTTGATAATGGGAACAAGCAGACTGCTGTAGAGGTGGTTGAGCAGTTAATTATAAAAAAAACGGCGTAGATGGCCCGCTAAAACGAATTATTTGGAATGTTGTGGGTAAGGTTGCAACGGGGCACATCAGGTCATGATACAAAGTTATCTTGACAGCTATACCAATAGATACTTGCCTATTGAGTAAAAATCTTCTGCACCTGTAGGGTCGACATTGCTCAGAGGGGCATCGAGCACCGTTGCAGCATCAGAGGTCGGTGCGGTAATAGCCAGAGATCCTACGATGCCGGCAGGTTATAAGATAATTACAGGATACCCGCACTTATGAATAATGAATTTCCAGTAATAGAAAATATGTTTAGTGCCTACTTGAATCAGGATTTCGATTTGGAGTTCGGTAGCGCAGATGAAGCGATTTTTGCCTTCTCTAGCCATGAGGATAATGTTGGTAAAGAGCGTGTTCTTGCCCAGCTAAATGGTTGGTAAGTTTTGGTTTAGATGAGGAGCAGTTAAGATCTTTTATTTTTGACGGACTTGCCTGTTGCTATTTTTACCCTGCGGACTGGAGCGACGGAGCATCTTGGCTAAGGCACGTGAGTTCATTGCTGAAAAAGTAGAATGACGAAAGAGGCACCGAAGTTGTGCAAAGGCGGCAGCGGAAGCTCCCAAGCCGGCTAGCATCACCACTATTAAGGCCGAGATGAAGGCTGATCCTTATTATCCGGATTAGACGCGTTATGTGGGTAATGAACTGACAGCGGTCGGGGCGGAAGTTGTGCGCGGAGGTGGTCTCCCAGAAATTAAGATGGTTGCTGCTGGGCGGAAGGCACTCCATTTAAATTCTCTCTATGCTGTAGGTACATCGAAAGGGCTTATAGTCTATGATCCGAGCGGAGCCTCTGAAAGCGTGGGGCTGCTTAAAAAGCTCTTAGAATACACTCGGTCCCTAGGAGCGAGGACAGTCACCCTTAATAGTTATTACGCGTCTGAAGAAGACGCAGCATCAGGGAGCGGGAAAGTGGGCGAGAAATTCTCGTTTGGTTTTCCTGCTATCAAAGATGGACTTAAAGATTTTTTGAGGGGCTAAAGTAGTGAGCCATCCAAATTCAGTAAACAAGCATTTGAAAAGCCTCAACGTGTCTGGTTATGGAGGCTATATATCTTTCAGTAGAGACCCCGAATTGGGTCAAGGTGTATATGAAATATATTTAGACGACTGTACCCTAAAGATTTTTGAAAAAGGCGCAGCTATAAAGTCCCATGAAAAAAATGTTGGTTTTCTTTATTCTGATATATTAAAGATTACTAGCCATCTATCCGCGGCGGTGTTTTCGCAGGCTTCGGCGGATCAGAATGTAAATATTTTGATGCCTTTGGAAATTCATCTTTTCGAGGGTGTAGTGGGTCTTAAACTTAAGTTGCTGATTTATTCCAGAATATTAATTGTTTTAAATGATATGTGGCAATTTTATAAGACGTAGAGGGTCGACCAGCTCTGGTGTCGAAGCCCTGCGTGTGGGAATACTTTGGGGCGCTGTGCGGTGTATAGGACCGCGAATTAATTGTTTTTGAGTAATGCTAATTTTAAATTGAGCGATATTACATTTCTCCGGCGATTTGTCCGGGGGCGGGAAAATGCTGTTTGCCGGGTGAGTTGTCGACTCGCCACTGACGCGCGGCAAGTTGATCGGAGAATCCTTAAATCACCAAGGCATAACGCTCCTCGGCCGCCCCTGCCTGTTCCAGCACAAACCCACAGCGCTCCAGCACCACCCGCGACCCCGTATTCTCGGGATAGACGTAGGCCACCAGGCGGGCCAGCCTCCAGCGCTCGCGCGCTTCTTCGACCAACCGGCGCAACGCTTGGGTCGCCAGGCCCTGGCCGCAGGCGCTACGCGCCACTCGGTAGCCGACTTCGGCGCTGTGGCGCTCGGTGCCGATGTTATTCAGATTGGCGCGGCCGATGATTTTTGCGCGCGAGTCGAGGATGACCAGGGGATGCCAAGTGCCTCGGGCAAAGCCCGTCAGATATTCATCGATGTGTTCGGCCACGCCCTGCGATGAGTAGAACTTGGCGGGGCGTGGCTCGATGTGCGATTCGAACCACTCCCGGTTGTCGATTTCGAATTCGAGCAGGGCTTGGGCATCGCTGCTGCGCAGCGTGCGAATCTGGATTGGGTCCATCCGTCATGCTCCTGGGTTCAGGAAGTTTCCAAGGCCGTCGACTCGCCCGGGGTCTGGCGACGCTTCGCTCAATGCCCGTACGTGCCGACCACGCTCTGGCCCGCCAGGCCGTGGCCCTTGAGCCTGGCCAGCAGCTCGTCGCGGCCAAGGCCGGCAGGCAGGGTGCCGGGGGGCAGGTCGGTGGCGATGACAGTCAATACGTAGTGGTGCGGATGGTCGCCTGCCGGTGGGCAGAGGCCCTTGTAGGCCGCAGCGCCGCTGCTGTTGTTGCCCACCGTGACGCCTTCGACACCGGTCGCCGCTTCGCCCTGGCGCAGTTGCCCGCGCGCCGGGTCGATATTGTAGGCCACCCAGTGGGTCACACCCAGGCCCTTGGCGCCGTCCGGGTCGAACAGCAGCACCGCCACCGAACGCGTCCCGGCCGGCACGTTGGCCCAGCTGACCTGCGGCGCGATGTTCTGGCCGTTGCCGCAACTGGCGTCGCTGCCGATGAAGGTCAGCGCTATGGGCTGGTTGTCGGCCAACGAACCGGAGCTGACCGACAACGAGGCGGCGAGGGTGCTGGCGCTGGCGGCCAGGGCCAGCAGCGCGGTGGCCGCGTGGAGGAACAGGCGTTTTTTCATGCGGGGGTCGCCTCTGTCACAGCCGAGCCGAGGTGCTCGGCCAGGCCATCCATGCCGTTGAGAATGTATTGGTCGATCAGCGTTTCATACTCGGCCGCCGCTGCCGCGTCGACGCCTTCGAAGCTGGCCTGCCATTGAAACTCGCTGCGCCGGCCGTCATCCACCGGGCGTACGCCGACGGTGGCGCTGAACGCTTGCAGCGGGAGCTCGGCGCCGCTGAGGCCGTAGGTCAGGGTCATCTGCTCACTGTCGATGCTCAGCAGGCGTTCATGGATGACCTTGCCGTTGACCAACTTCAAGGTCCTGACTGAACCGCCGTCGCCGGAGACTTTGCCGCCTTCGATCACGCACTGGCTGATCTGCGGATGCCAGGTGTCGATGACGCCGAACTGGCGCAACAGGTGCCAGACGGCGCCCGGTTCGGCGTCGATGACTACCGCGTGCTGGATTGTGGCCATGGGTCCTACCTCTTTGCCTAGTCACTGCTTCGACGGACGGCACAGGCGCAAAGTTCGCCGCAACGCCGTTGACGCACCTGCACGGAACCATTCCCCACAGCACCGCCCCAATAGACATCTACGGAGGGACCAGGCATGTGGCGCAGTTACGAAGAGTTGACTCCATGGGACCCGCGCGCAGGCGGTACCCGGCCGCTGCGCATTGGCGTGCTGACCCACATCAAGTATCCGGTGTGCCAGCCGTTTGCCGGCGGGCTGGAGGCGTTTACCCATGATGTCACCCTCGGCCTGCGCGCCCGCGGCCACGCCGTGACGCTGTTTGCCAAGGGCGGCAGCAGCCCCGAGTTGCAGGCGGTGGCCGTGCCGGACGAAGACCAGTGCCGCCACGCGAGCCTGAGCAGCGCTTATGTGGCCGAGCACCATGCCTACCTCAAACTCATGCAGGGCATCGACGACTACGGTTTCGACGTGATCTTCAACAACAGCCTGCACTATGTGCCGGTGACCATGGCGTCGCTGATCCGCACGCCGATGCTGACCGTGCTGCACACGCCACCCTTCTTTGAGATGAGCAACGCCTTGCGTGGCGAGCGCCAGCGCGGGCGCTTCAGCACCTTGTCGCAGGCCAATGCGCGGGGCTGGAGCGAGGTGGTCAAGCGCTGCGCGGTGATTCCCAACGGCATCGACCTGCAGCGCTGGCAGCCGGCGCAGGCGGTCGGTGAGCACGCGCTGTGGTTTGGCCGGTTGGTGCCGGACAAGGGCGCGCACCTGGCCATCGACGCCGCACGCCTGGCCGGCATCCCTCTGCGCCTGGCGGGGCAGGCGGTGGACGAGGCTTATTTCAAGACGCAGATTCAGCCGCGCCTGGGCCCGGGGGTCGAATACCTGGGCCACTTGCAGCGCCCGGCGCTGGCCGCCGAGCTGGCCAATGCCGCGGTGGTGCTGGTGACGCCGTGCTGGGAGGAACCTTTCGGCCTGGTGGTGGCCGAGGCGCTGGCCTGCGGCACGCCGGTGGTGGCCTTCGATCGCGGCGCCATGGGCGACCTGATCGGCGCCGAGGTGGGCTGCCTGGTGCCGGCCAATGACGTCGCCGCCCTGGCGGCGGCCATTCCGCTGGCCCGCAGCAAGTCGCGCCAGGCCTGCCGGGCCTGGGCCGAGGCGCACTGGAGCCACCACCTGATGCTGGAGCGCTACGAGGCGCTGCTCGGCGAGGTGGCGGCCCAGCATGCCTGAGCCTCAGGTCGGCTATTACGTTCATCACCACGGCGCGGGCCACGGCGCCCGTGCCCTGCGCATCGCCCAGGCGCTGCGGGTGCCGGTGACGCTGATCGGCTCGCAGTTGCCCAGCGATCTGCCTGCCGGCGTGCAGGGCCTGACGCTGCCGGGCGATACCGCTGCCAGCATGCGGGTCGAACAGTTCTCGGTGTTGCATTACGCCCCGCTGGCGGTGGACGGCCTGCGCCAGCGCATGGCGATGTTGGCGCAGTGGTGCGACCAACATTGGCCCTGCCTGCTGGTGGTGGATGTTTCAGTGGAGGTGGCGCTGCTCGCACGCCTGTGCGCGGTGCCCGTGGTGTACATGCGCCAGCACGGCCAACGCGACGACGCGGCTCATGAGCTGGCCTACGCCAGCGCCAGCGCATTGCTGGCGCCGTATCCGGTCGAGATGGAGGCCGCGCGCACGCCGCAGTGGCTGCGCGACAAGACCCATTACAGCGGTTGGCTGTCGCGCTTTGCCGGCGCCTCGGCCGCCGCGCCGCAGCCGGGCAGGGTGCTGGTCATCACCGGGCACGGCGGCACCGGGTTGACCGCCGAGCTGCTCGAAGCGGTGGCCCGCCACTGCCCGCAGTGGCAGTTGCGAGTGGCCGGCAGCCTGGCCCCAGGTGCGGCGGCCGCCAATCTGCAATGGCTTGGGCCACTGGCCGACCCGCTGGAGGAGATGCGCGCGGCCGAGGTGGTGATCGGCAGCGCCAGCGACAGCCTGGTCAGCGAAGCGGCTTCGCTCGGTTGTCGCTACATCGCGGTGGCTGAGGCGCGCCCGTTCGACGAGCAATGCTGCCAGGCCCGACGTTTGCAGCAATTGGGTGTGGCCGTGGGGCTAGAGGAAGGCTGGCCGGCAGCGCCGCAATGGCCTGCGCTGCTGGAAGCGGCACGGCGGCTGGAGCCGGATCGTTGGCGCGGCTGGGCCGATGCGGCAGCGGCCGAGCGCGCCGCCCGGGCGATCGAAGCGACCCTGGTGTCGAGCTTCAGAAGCCCAGGCGGCGTGGATTGAGGGCCTTGGCCACCTGCTCGGAGGTGGGCGGCTGAATGATCTGCAACTGCGCTTCGTCCCAGTGCAGCAGGCCGAGGTCACGGAACGCACCCAACCAGCCCTCCATGGGCCACACGCCCCAACGCTGGCGAAAACGCCGGGCATTTTCGACGATGTCGGCAAAGTGGTTGAGCGGCGGGTCATAGGTGGGGTGGTATTGGTGGAAGGCCATGGCCGCGCTGTCGATCAAGGCTACCCCGTGCTCGCGGGCACGAAAGGCGAAATCGGTGTCTTCACCGCCATACCCACGGTAACCCTCGTCGAAGCCGCCAATGCGGGCGAAGGTGGCCGCCGTGCAGGCAAAATTCAGCGACCAGAACAGGTGGTGGGGCAAAGGCTGGCCCGGGCCGCTGCGATAGCGCGCCAGCGGGTGCTCGACGCCGTCGCGGTACAGGGTCGCTTCATGCCACTGGGCATGATTGGCGCCCTGCGGCAGGTAGCGTACCTGGCCCATGTGCAGCGCTCGCGGGTGGGTTTCAAGGCCTTGCTGATACTGGGCCAGCAGGTCGTGGGTGGGGATGCAGTCGACGTCGAGAAACACCCAGTCGGCGCTGGGGTCCAGGGTCCGCACCGCATTGCGCGCCTTGGCCAGGGGCAAGCCGTCGGCATCCTCCACGCGCAGTTCGCGAATGGGGAAGACTTCGCTGGCCCAGTCGCCGGCCGGTTCGTTCATGTGCACGATGCACAGCTGTTCGGGCACCAGGCTGGAGGCTTCCAGACCGCGCACCAGGTTGGCCAGCGCGTTGCGCCGGCCATGCACCAGGGTGACCACCTTCATGCCGTGCCCGCCAGGCCCAGCAGGTAGCTGCCGAACCCGCCCTGGGCGCGAAAGTCAGTGCGCGCGCTGGTGCGCACCCGTACTGAACGGCTCCAGGCGATCCGCGCGCCCAAGGCTTCGAGGGCGCGCACCAGGTGCACGTCTTCGTGGCACGCCAGGGCCGGGAAGCCACCGGCCTGCAGGTAGGCGACGCTGGTCACGCCGAGGTTGGCGCCGTGGATATGGCTGTGGCCATCACAGTCGGTGTAGCAGGCTTCGTAGCGGGCGCGTACTTGCTGGTGGTGCGGGCTCCAGTCGTCCACTTCGACCACGCCGCACACCGCGTCGGCGCCATGGGCCAGCTGCGCCGCCAGCCAGTCGGTCGGCACCGTGGTGTCGGCGTCGGTGCAAGCCAGCCAGCGCGCGCCTGCATCGATCAGGGCATGCGCCCCGGCGGCGCGGGCCACCCCGACACTGCGGGCCTGCACCTCGATCACCGTCACCGCGTAGCGCTCGGCGATGGCGCGCGAGCCGTCGCTGCAGCTGTCCAGTACCACCACGATGTCTACGCGTTCGGCCGCCAGCAGCGGATGCGCTGCGGCTGCCAGCACACTCTGCAAGCACTTTTCCAGGCATTGCTCTTCATTATGAGCAGGTATGACGACACCAATCATGGGTGACCCTCGCAGTCGGAAACGGTGTGATGCAACGGTTGGCACGGCGGGGCGACCATCGAGATGGGAGACTGATGGTCGCTATGCAAGGTTGACCGGTGGGCAATGCTGGCAGTTTCGTTTATCCGACAAGCTGTCTATCGGCCAGCTTGTGTATGCTGCTGACTTCACCACCACCTCAAGGTGTGCCATGGAACGCTACACCGGCATGGCCCAGGCCCTGCACTGGCTGACTGCTGCGGCGCTGTGCCTGTTGCTGCCCTGCGTCTGGGTCGCGGAAAACTTTCCCCCAGGGCCGATACGGGTGCTCTGGTACATGGGCCATGAGTCCCTGGGCATCAGCGTGCTGCTGCTGGTGCTGCTGCGCCTGACCTGGCGCTGGCGGCACCCGGCGCCGGCCTATCCGCCGGGCATGGGCCGGGTCACCTCGCTGCTGGCCCGGCTCAGCCACGGCCTCCTCTATGCCGTGTTGCTGGTGATGCCGGTGACCGGCTACCTGATGGGCGGCAACGGCCAGGACGTGGCCTGGTTCAACCTGATTGCCTTGCCGGGCTTTGCCCGCAACGACGCCCTCGGCAAGCTGGCCGACAGTATCCATGTGGCCGGCCAGTTCGCGGTGTACGGGTTGGTGGTGCTGCACGTGTTGGCCACGGTCTGGCACGTTGCCGTGCGGCGCGACGGCATGCTCGAGCGGATGTTGCCGCCGCAGCGGGGTCCGTAGCAGAGCGAGGCCCGCCGGGAGGGCCGGTTGGGCTTGAGCGGGGAGGCCGGTTTCAGGTTTTTGCCTGCTCCGCAGGGTAGGGCCGGCTGTTACCCTGCGCGGTGAACTCGGCCCTGGAAGGTACGCCATGAACCCCGCACGCCTGCTGTCTCTCGTCACCGCATCGACCCTGCTCTGCGCCGCCCTCGGCGTCCCCGCCATCGCCAGCCCCGTGTCGGGCTCCGGCTACAGCAAGGCCTACGATGCCTGCATGAACGCCACCAGCAGCACCGCCGGAATGCTGGACTGCATTGCCCGCGAAACCCGCAGCCAGGACGCGCGGCTCAACGCCAACTATCAGGCGGCGATCAAGACCCTCGCCCCGCAGCAGCGCACGGCGCTGCGTGACGTGCAGCGCCAGTGGATGCAGTTTCGCGACGCCGACTGTGCCCTGGAGCAGGGCGTGACCGGCGGCACCGTCGACCGCATCAACGCCTCGATGTGCCTGTTGCAGGCCACCCAGGTGCGCGCCGACACGCTGGCGGTGCGCTATCAGCCGCAGGCTCGCTAGGCGGCTGGCGTAGCCGCCTGGCCCGGGTCGCCGCTAAGGCCGGCGCCGGAGCAGCCAGGCGGTCGCCAGGTTCGCCAGCCTGCCGAAGGGCGCCCGCAGCAGCGTCGGCAGGCTCCAGCGACCCTGCACGAACACGCCCTTGGCATGGCTCATGGAGCGAAAGCCCTCGATGCCGTGATAGGCGCCCATGCCGCTGGCGCCGATGCCCCCGAAGGGCAGATCGTCCACGGCCACGTGCAGCAGGGTGCTGTTGATGCCGACATTGCCCGAGGTGGTCCGGCCGAGCAGCGCCGCGCGGTCGGCATCCTGGCTGCCGAACCAATAGAGCGCCAGGGTCTGCGGCCGCTCGCTCGCGCGCTCCGGGGTCAGGCCTGCGGCGATCACCCGGGCGCCCCGGGCCTGGGCATCCTCGATCAGCGCCTGCAGGCGCTGGTAGTGCCGCTCGCTGATGATCGAGGTGTAGTCGGGGCTGGTAGGCCCCTGCGGATAGCTGCGGTCATTGGCCGCTGCCCAGGCCGGCAGGCCGGGACGGCTGGCTCACCCATCGCCGATAGCGACGAGTGCGGCAGGCCATGGCCAGTTGTTGCCCGATCAGGGCGCGCAGGGGCGACACGCCGGGGGTGGGCTTTTTCGACCGGCTGAGCCTGTTCAGTTGAAACTTCACCACCGCCATGTTGGCCAGGGACGCCAGGACCTTGTTTTTCCAGGTGATGGGCGGCAGCTGCGGGGCATTGTCGGTGCCTTGCAACCAGTCGCGCGGCAGCCCGGGCTCCAGGGCCAGGGCCGTGCCCATGCCCACCACTGCCACCCCGCTGTCGACGACGCTCTCGGCCACGGGCAGGCGGCGTATCCCGCCGGTGACCATCACCGGCATGTGGGCCACGGTCTGGATATCGCGGGCAAATTCGAGGAAATAGGCTTCCCGCGCCAGGGTTCGACCATCGCGCGCCTCGCCTTGCATGGCTGGCGCTTCGTAGCTGCCCCCGGAGAGCTCCACCAGGTCCACGCCGGTACCGTTGAGCAGTTCGACCACGCTGCGGGCGTCGGCGGCGGTGAAGCCACCGCGCTGGAAGTCCGCAGAGTTGAGCTTCACTGCCACGGCAAACCCGGCGGACACCCTGGCCTTCACCGCCTTGACGATATCCAGCAACAGGCGCGCGCGGTTTTCCAGGGAGCCGCCCCATTGATCCGTGCGCTGATTGCTCAACGGCGACAGAAACTGGCTCAGCAGGTAGCCATGGGCCGCGTGAATCTGCACCCCGCTGAAGCCTGCCTGTTCGGCCAGCGCCGCCGTGCGGGCAAAGCGCCGGACGACTTCGGCGATCACCTCGGGCGTCATTGCCTGGGGGGTGGCGAAACGTTTGGACAGCTTGCCCAGGCTCAGTGGGACAGCCGATGGTGCCCAGGTCTGCTGGCCCAGATTGGCCTGCATCTGCCGGCCAGGGTGATTGATCTGCAGCCAGAACTGCGCGCCGCCGGACTGGCCGATGCGCGCCCAGCGCTGGAACTTGGCGATTTGCAGCTCGTCCTCCAGCACCACGCCGCCAGGGCCGGTCATGGCGCGGCCGTCGACCATCACGTTGCCGCTGATCAGCAGGCCGGCACCGCCGTCTGCCCAGGCCTGGTAAAGCCGCAGCAACTGTTCGGAGGGCGCCTGATCGGCGTCGGCCATGTTTTCTTCCATGGCCGCCTTGGCGAGACGGTTCTTGAGGGTCGAGCCGTTGGGCAGCAGCAGCGGGGCAGAGACTTTCATGGGGCAATCCTCGATCAACGTACGGCCACCTTAAGGTTGAAGTAAGGTTTAAGGTCAACCGAGTCGCGATAGCCGTTGGCGCTGCGCGCCACCGACTTGATCAGCCCGCTGGCCTCGTAGAAACGAATGCGAGAAGCCGCCAGGCCGCTGATCCTGGCCAGTTCACCTATTCTCATCTGCTATCTCCTCGCACCGAGTGCAATGCTCAAGGTTCAAGGTCCAAGGTTCAAGCTTACTTCAAGTGCGCCTTGCCGGGCGGCCGGCGCCGCATCGGGCCGCGCTTGCCGACCTCAACCCGGCTCCACCGCGCGTCTGAGGGTGATACGCGTCAGCTCCGACGGCACGCCCAGACGCAGGGCGAACCCGGGCCAGAGCGCCGTGCCGTTGTTGACGTAGAGCTGCATGCCCCCGACGCGGTAGAACCCGGCCACGAAGCCCTCGTTGGCGCGCGCGATGATCGGGGCGAGCGGGCGGATCATGCCGCCGTGGGTGTGCCCCGACAGCTGCAGGGCCACGCCCTGGGCGGCGGCCTGGCGGGCGTTGCGCGGCTGGTGGTCGAGCAGGATGATCGGCGCACCGGCCGGCACCCCGGCCAGTGCCTTGTGCAGGTCCGGCCCGGGCAGGCCGGCGCGTGGCGCGCTGAGGTCGGTGACGCCGGCGATCACCAGCTGGGCGCCGGCGCGCTCGACCAGCGCGTGGCTGTTGTCCAGGCGGCGCATGCCCAGCGTCACGAAGTGGCGCATCCACTGTTCGTTGTCGAAGAAGTATTCGTGGTTGCCTGGAATGACATACACCCCATCGGCGGCGTGCAGCTCGCGCAGCGGCGCCACGTCGCGGACGCGGGCACTGAGCGGGCCGTCGATGAGGTCGCCGGTGATCAGAATCAGGTCCACCCCCAGCGCATTCGAGCGCTGCACCAGCGTCCGCGCCCAGGCCTCGTCGAACAGCCGGCTGATGTGCATGTCGGTCAGCTGCAGCAGGGTATAGCCCTCGAACTGCTCGGGCAGGTCGCGGATGCGCACCTCGATGTCCTTCACCGGCGGCACCCGCGCCGCCTGCTGCACGCCGATGCCGGCCAGTACCAGCGCCAAGCCGGCCAGGCCGTAGCGCAGGCTGGCGGGGATGTCAGCCATTGCTGGCGCACCAGCATGGTCAGCAGGGCGCCCAGGTCGACGATCAGCTGCAGCAGCGCCAGCAGCAGGATGGCGCCGAACGCCCAGTTGAAGAACAGCAGCAGCGCCCGCGGAAATTCCGGCGAAAACACGCTGCCCGAAGAGAACCTGGCATACAGGTGGTACTGCGAGGCAAGCAGCAACAGCAGCGCACAGCCCAGCCGGGCGGGCAGGGGCCAGGGCATGGGCCAGACGAAGCGCAGGATCACATAAAAGCAAGGGGTGCTGAACATCAGGTGGAACATCAGGCGTCTCCTGTGACCGTGGCCGCCTGCGCGCCGCATCGGGCGCCAGGCGGTGCGCCCACTATCGCACACACACGCCGCTTGCATGGACTGGCCAGGCGCTGGCGTGCCGCACGTGTCGCGGTTGGCGGCCGGAGCGTCCCATCTTCCCCCGGGTCTGCCGGCAGTGTAGATTCCGACACTGAGCGCCCTTTCTGTACACCGGTGGGTGGTCAGGGAACAGACCGACCAACCAAGGTGAAGATGTCCATGCCTGAGCTCAAAGCAGCCTCATCGCCCACGAGGGTCGAGGATTCCCGCACGCCCATCGTGTTGCCGGCCGCTACCCTGAGAATGATCGAACGCGTTGCAGCGCTGCTGTGCCTGGCCGCCCTGGCGGCGAGCGTCGTGGTGCTGCTGGGGTATGTGCTCGATCGGCCGCTGTTCATCACCCTGGCCCCGACGCTGCAGGGCATGTCGCCGATGACCGCCCTGGGCATCGCCCTGGTTGCCGTGACCAAGCTGATCCCCAGCCGGCAGGCGCGGGTGTTCTGGTGGTGCGCTGGGGCGGCAGGTGCCATCGCTCTTTTGGCGCTGGCGGCGCAACTGCTGCTCGGCCATGACCTGGTCAGCGAGTGGGTGGTCGAGCGGCTCTTCGGCGCCTCGGTTATTGGCCGCACTTCGGTGGCCACCGCGACCTGCCTCGCGCTACTGGTGGTTGCGCAGGCCGCGCGGCGGCTTGGGCGCCCGCGCCTGACCGACCTCTGTGCGGCGCTGACCCTGGCCATAGGGGCGATTGCCGTGCTGGGGTACGGCTACGGGGTCGAAGACCTGTACGGGATGTTCCTGTTCAACTCCATGGCCTTGCACACGGCCCTCGCGCTGATCCTGCTGTCGGTGGCCAGCCTGCTGCGCAACAGCCAGCAGGGGTACGCCGGCGTTCTTTTCAGCGAACACCCGGCCGGGCGGGTGACGCGCCTCCAGCTAATGGTCGCCTGCGCCATCCTGGTGATCGGCTGGGGGCTGTCCCACGCCATTCACTCGGGCCTGGTGGGGCCGGCGGCGGCCCTGGCGATCATCAGCATCTGTGCCTTTGTGCCCCTGGTGGTGTTGATCATCCGCAACGGCCGGGCGCTGTCGCGCCTGGACGACACCCGGCGCAAGCGAGCCGAAGATGAGGGCCGCATCAGGGCCGACCTCGAGGCGCAACTGGCCGCGCGGGTCAGCGAGCTCGAAGAGCAGACCCGGCAACGCAAGGCGGTCGAGGCCGTCATCAGCCGCACCCAGCGCCTGGAGGCCGTGGGCCAGTTGACCGGCGGCATCGCCCACGACTTCAACAATCTGCTCATGGCCATCTCGGGCAATCTGGAGCTGCTGCAGCGCTCCGTACCGTCGGACGGCAAGCCGCGCACTTACCTGAACCGGGCCATGACCGCCGCTCAGAAGGGCAGCAAGCTGACCGCCCAGCTGCTGGCTTTTTCCCGAACCCAGCGGCTGTCGCTGGACGACCTGGGCTTGCTCCCGGTGATGCAGGCGGTACGCGACCTGATCAGCAACGCCATGGGCCTGACCATCGAGTTGTCGATCGAGTACCCGGACCCGTCGTTATGGGTCAGGTCCGACGGCCACCAGCTGGAGCTGGCGATTCTCAACCTGGCGCTCAATGCCAAGGATGCGATGCCGGAGGGCGGCTCGCTGCTCATCCGTTGCCGTGAGGTCGCCGCACACGGGCGCTTTCCGGCCCTGGTGGCCATCGACGTCATCGACAGCGGCAGCGGCATGAGCGAAGAGGTGCTGGCCCGGGCCACGGAACCTTTCTTCACCACCAAGGAGCATGGCAAAGGCACCGGCCTGGGTTTGGCGCAGGTCTACGGTTTCTGCCTGCAATCGAACGGCGATCTGCGCATCGACAGCACGCCGGGGCTGGGCACGGTCGTGCAGATCCTCCTGCCCCAGGTCGAGGCCGGGGTTTGCCTCAGCTCGTCACCTGACGCTCAAGGCGCGGCATCGCCCGCCAGCCTCAACCGCCAGGTGCTGGTGGTGGACGACGACGACAGTGTGCGATCGGTGTTCGTCGACGCGCTGCGCCTGGAGGGCTACCAGGTGCTGGAGGCGGCGGACGGCTTCAGCGCCCTGCGCGTACTCAACGACGTGAAACCGGCTGTGGCGATCTTCGATTTCCTGATGCCCGGGCTCAACGGCGCCGAACTGGCACGCAAGGCCCGGGCCCGCCAGCCCGATCTGCCGATCGTCTTTATCAGCGGCTATTCCGACACCCTGGCCCTGGACTCCATCGCCGACGCCATGATTCTGCGCAAACCCATCGACCTGCAGACCTTGCGCGGCGTGGTCGCTGAAATGGCTCGCGTGTCGTGAAGGCGGGCGGGCACAAGCCACTGGTCGGCATCCCTCGCCCATGATTTGAAACAAAGCGATCCGGCGCTGCCAGAATTTCACAACGACAATAAGGCCAGCCGGCGGCCCGCATCGATTGCGACGGTCCCTTGAGCCGCAGGCGCCTGCCGCATAGCCGAGGAAGTCCGATGCACAGTCCCAAGATAATCCATCACGGCGCCCGCCTGGGCGTCACCGGGTCCTGCCACCAGCTGTGGATGGACGACGCCAGCAGCCTGCTGATCGACTGCGGGCAGTTCCAGGGCAGCGACGAAGATCAGGGCGGGGAAGACCCGCTTGGCCTGGACTTCTCCATCGAAGGCATCAAGGCACTGATCGTCACCCATGTGCACATCGACCACGTCGGGCGCATTCCCAATCTGCTGGCGGCCGGCTTCGAGGGGCCGATCCTGTGCAGCGAGCCCTCGGCGCGGCTGCTGCCCATCGTGCTGGAGGATGCGTTCCGGCTGTCCATCAGCCGTGACCAGAGCCAGTTGCAGCGTTACCTGCAAGTGCTGGAGAAACGCATCATTGCCGTGCCCTACGGGGAATGGTTCACCCTGCTCGACGGCGACCCGGCCGGCTGCAGGATACGGCTGCAGCCGGCGGGCCATGTGCTGGGCTCGGCCTATGTCGAGCTGGACCTGACCGCCTCGGGCAGCAGCACCCGAGTGGTGTTCAGCGGCGACCTGGGCGCGCCGCACTCGCCCATCCTCCCTGACCTGGTAGCGCCCGAGCGCGCCGACCTGCTGATTCTGGAAAGCACCTATGGCGACCGCCTGCACGAAGATCGCGCGCACCGCCGCGAGCGCCTGCAAGCGGCCATCGAGCGCGCCCTGGCGGACCAGGGCACGGTGCTGATCCCGTCCTTCAGCATCGGCCGCACCCAGGAGCTGCTCTACGAGCTTGAGGAGCTGCTGCACGAGCACAGCGCACTGCCGGCCGCTGCCCCCGCCTGGCAGGACAGCCCGGAAATCGACTGGCCGCACCTGCCGATCATCCTCGACTCGCCGCTGGCGCGGCGCTTCACCGACACCTATCAGGCGCTGCAGGGCTTCTGGGACGAAGACGCCGTGCAGCGTGTCGCCGGCGGCCGCAAGCCGCTGTCGTTCAAGCAGTTGATCACCGTGGAAGGCCACGACGAGCACCTGCGCATCGTCGAGCACCTGACCCAGACCGCCCGGCCGGCCATCGTCATCGCCGGCAATGGCATGTGCTCGGGCGGGCGGATCGTCAACTACCTCAAGGCCATGCTCGGCGACCCCAGGCACAACGTGGTGTTCGTCGGCTACCAGGGCCAGGGCACCCCGGGCCGGGCCATCCAGACCCACGGGCCCGAGGGCGGCTATGTCGACCTGGACGGCAGCCGCCTGGAGATCCGCGCCGGGGTCGACAGCGTCAGCGGCTACTCGGCCCACGCCGACCAGGCCGACCTGGTCCATTTCGTCACGCGGATGCAGGCGTGGCCCACGGAGATACGCCTCATCCATGGCGAAGACCAGTCCAAGCGCTGCCTGGCGCAAGTGCTGACCGAACGCTACCGCGAGGCCGGGCGCGAGGTGGACATCAGCATCCCCTGAATCCTGCGCACCTGGCCTCAGACGATGTCATCGACCACGCCGCCGTCCACTCGCACTGCGGCGCCAGTGGTGGCGCTGGCCTGCAGCGAGCAGATGTAGACCACCATGTTGGCGACTTCTTCGGTGCTGGCAGCGCGCTGGATGACCGAGGTCGGGCGGTGCGCCATGACAAAATCGGCGGCCACCGCCTCCAGTGATTGGCCGCTGCGCTGCACTTCTTCCTGCAGCATGGCGGCCAGGCCATCGGACAGGGTCGGGCCCGGCAACACGCTGTTGACCGTGACGCCGCTGCCCGCCACGCGCTTGGCCAGGCCGCGGGACAGTGCCAGCTGGGCGGTCTTGGAAACACCGTAGTGGATCATGTCGGCAGGGATGTTGCGCCCCGACTCCGAAGAGATGAACACCACCCGGCCCCAGCCTTTCTCCACCATGGCCGGCAACAGGGCCCGGCTCAGGCGCACGCCGGACATCACATTGGTGTGCCAGTACTGGTCCCAGAGCGCGTCGTCGGTGTCGAAAAAGTCCTGCAGGCCGTAGATGCCGGCGTTGTTGACCAGGATGTCGATAGCCCCGGCGCTGCCGACCAGCGCGTCGCTACCCTGGGCGCTGCCCAGATCCGCCGCGATGCCCGAGAGCACTGCCCCCGGCAACTCGCCGGCCAGGCGCGTCAAGGTGTCATCCACCGACTGCTGGCTGCGACCGTTGATGACCACCTCGGCCCCGGCTTCGGCCAGGCCCTTGGCAATGGCCAGGCCGATGCCGCCGGTGGATGCAGTGACCAGTGCGCGCTTGCCGCTCAAATCGATTTTCATGTTGGCTCCTCGAACAGGGATAAAGGTTCGAGCCTCAGGCTAGTCCAGGATCGGCGAGGGCGTGACGGGCAAAAAGGCGGACGCCAGGCTCGATTCGTTCCCCCAAGGCAAAATTGAATTGGCCGGACCGGCATTTTTCCCGCGCAAGCCCAGGTAGATACTGAGCTCATCGTCACTATCGGCAAGGGGTTACAGCATGAACATCTTCGTCACCGGCGCATCCGGTTTCATCGGCGGTTCCATCGCCACCGGCCTGGTACGCGCCGGGCACCGTGTTACGGGCCTGGTGCGCAACTCAGCGCACGCCGCCGAGCTGCAGGCGCTGGGGATCACCCCGGTGGTCGGCACCCTCGAGGATTCGGCGTTGCTGCAGGAGCAGGCGCGCCAGGCCGATGCCGTCATCAACGCCGCCAGCAGCGACCACCGCGGCGCCGTGCTGGCGCTGGTCGAAGGCCTGCGCGGTTCGGGCAAGGTGCTGCTGCACACCAGCGGCTCGAGCATCGTCGGCGACGCCTCGGGCGGCCGGGCCAGCGACATCATCTACCACGAGGGCCAACTGCCCGAGCCCACCGCCGACAAGGCCGCGCGGGTGGCCATCGACAACCTGGTGCTGGCGGCCGCCAGCCAGGGCATCCGCTCGGCGGTGTTGTGCAACACGCTGATCTACGGCCACAGCCTGGGCGTGCACCGCGACAGCGTGCAACTGCCGCGCCTGTACAAACAGGCGCAGAAGAGCGGGGTGGTGCGTCACGTCGGGCCGGGCGAGAACATCTGGTCGAACGTGCACATCGAGGACGTGGTGCAGCTGTACCTGCTGGCGCTGGAGAAAACCCCGGCCGGCACCTTCTATTTCGTCGAAAGCGGCGAGGCGAGCTTTCGCGACATGACCGCCGCCATGGCCAGCGCCATGGGCCTGGGCGCCGCCCAGGACTGGCCACTGGCAGAGGCCGAGCAGGAGTGGGGCTACGAAATGGCCAACTACGGCCTGGGCTCCAACAGCCGGGTACGTGGCGAACACGCGCGCACGCTGCTGGGCTGGCAGCCGGCGCGCAGCAGCGTGATCGAGTGGATCAGCCGCGAGATGCTTTCATGACTGCATCACCGCGCGAGCTGCTCAAGCCGGGTTCTAATCGGGTCGGCCCGGCTTTTCACCCGTCCGAGAAGAGGTAGCCGCCAAAACGGTCCCTGGCTGGTTTCGATCGAAGCGAGTGCATTTTTCGCCAAGGTGCTCGCTTTGGCTCGATCCCCGGAATCAGCAGCGATCAACGCCAACGCCGCGAAATAGCGGTACTGGTTGGCCGGAAAAATCAGGTCCCGCTGTTGCAGGTTTTGCTCAATGGCAGCCAACACCTCTGGGTAAAGCGCGACCACTGAGTTCGTGACAACGTGCCAGGCGAAGTCCAGGTAATGGTGTCCGCGGACATTCGGTGTTTGCCCTTCGAGACGGACAGCGTGGCGATAGGCGTCCATAGCCTCATCGAACTGCCCCAGCGTTACGCATCCCTTGGCAACGGTGGCCCACATCTGTGCCGCTGAAATTCCGGTCGCAGACAATTCGAGTTGCCTTTTGGCAAGCTTGATAGCCACTGGCGCAAGGTCCGACAAGTCCTGGTCGGCCAAGGTAACCGCCTGGATGCGAAGGTACTCCGAACGCTGCCCTCGCGAGCGGGCAAGCCGACGCTCGAACTCGCTTTCAATCTGTTCGCTCCAGGCGATCTGTCGGTACCAGTCCATGCAGGCCATTCCATTGACGAGGGTTGTCGAGACACGGTGAGGGGTTCGATTCTGCCCCAAAGGGCCAAGCGTTCAGGGACGCGGCATTCAGGTGCAGCCTTAGTATCGCCCATTCAGAAATGTTTCAGCCACCTGCGGCCTAGCCAGGCCGAGGACAGCTTGTGCTTGAAAATGGGCTGGATGTACGCTTCTGGCCAACAGCGCCGCCAGCGGGTTGACGCGTAGAAATCCACCGCCCCCATCCGCTGCGTACTCCCTCTGTCAGATCCACACGTCGTTCTGCGCCGTGCGTTCGCCACCCTCGCGCCCGGTATTCAGGATTCCACGGGGTTCGATCATCAGCAGCTTGGCTTGGCCTTGCGCGGCTGTCCGGTGTTCGACGCCGCGCGGTACCACATAGAGTTCACCGGGGCCCGAAGGGAGCCGCCACACTAATCAATGGCCAGTGATGTCGGCTTGTACGATCCTGCAGCTTGACGCTCGGCTTGGATTCGCTCCAGCCAGCGTCGGGGGGAGACGCCGTAACAGCCTGTGAAGTGGCGAGTCATATGGCTTTGGTCGTGAAAACCGGCGGCCAGCGCCGCGTCTACCAGGCTCGAGCCCGCCAGTATCAGCGCAGGTGACTGAACGCCCAGCGCTATCCCCGCACCTGCGGCAGCGTCACGCAAAAGGTGGTACCCGCCCCCTCGCTGGAACTCACCGTGACATCGCCGCCATGGGCCTTGGCGATTTCGCGGACGATGAACAGGCCCAGCCCGACGCTGCGCACGCTGTCGTCCTTCAAGCTGCCGCGGGTCATGGGTTCGAACAGGCTGGCGGCCAGGGCTTCGGGGATGGCCGGGCCGTGGTTGTGCACCCACAGGGTCGCCGCGTCCTGGCTGACGCCGGAGGTGATGGTGATCGGCTGCAGCGCGCTGCCGTAGGCAACGCTATTGGCCACCAGGTTGCCGATCAGCTGGTGGATGCGGTCGGCGTCGACCTGGGCCGGTTGCGCCCCGCACGAGAGGTGCTCCAGGGTTGCGGCCGGGAACGCCACGCGCAGCTCGCTGACGCTCTGCGCGACCAGCTGGTGCAGGTCCAGCGCGGCCGGGCTGACGACGAGCCCCGGGCCGACCCGGGCGAGGGCGAAGTCGAGCAGGTCGGCGATCATCCGCTGCGCACGTTCGGCGCTGCGGCTGATGTGGTCGAGCATCTGCGCCTCGCGGGCGCTGCGCTCGCCTCGGGCGAGTACGTTGGCGGCCATGTTGATGGCGGTCAGCGGGTTCTTCAGGTCGTGGCTGGCGATGGCCACCATCTGCTCGGCGAACACCGCGCGGCGCTGGGATTTCTCGTAGGCCACGCTCAGCTCCACCTTGGCCTGCTGCAACGCGGCCTCGGCGGCGGTTTTTTCCTGGAGCAGTTCTTCGGCGCGCTGGCGGGCGCTGAGCAGTTCGCGCTCGTAGCGGTCGCGGTCGGTGGTGCCAAACAGCGCCAGCTCATGATAGGCGCCGCTGGCATGCTCACGGCGCACGCCGTTGAGCAGCATGGTCACCAGGCTGCCGTCATGGTGCAGCAGGTCGAGCTTGACCTCGGCCACCGAACCTTGCATCTGGATCAGCGGCGCCCAGTGGGTCTGGTGGAAGATCCGCCCGCCCATGGTCAGCAGGCTCTGGAAGCGCACGCCGTCGAGCTGCGCCTGGCTGCGCCCGACCCAGGTGCAGAACACCTGGTTGGCGCGCAGGATGGTGCCGTCTTCGCTGGTCACCACCAGGCCGCAGGCGGCGTCCTCGAACAGCGCCTCGGCGTCGGGCAGGCGCTCAGGCATAGGCGACGCTGCTCGCGGCGGCCCACGGGGCGAGGAAGCGGTCCATCGCCTCGGAGCAGGCGCTGGGCGTGCTCATGTGCGGGCAATGGCCGACGTTGGGGATAAGGCAGTAGGTGCTGGCTGGCAGCACGGCGTGCAGGTATTCGCCGACGGCGACCGGGGCGATCAGGTCGTCGGTCGATTGCAGGATCAGGGTCGGCGTGGCCAGCCCGTGGATGTCCTGGCGGTTGTCGGAGAGGAAGGTGACCCGCGCGAACTGCTTGGCGATGCTGGGTTCGGTACGGCAGAAGCTGTTGGTCAGCTCCTTGCCCAGCGCCGGCTGCCCGGGCGCGCCCATGATCACCGGGGCCATGCTGCTGGACCAGCCCAGGTAGTTGCTGTCCAGGGTGTCGAGCAGCGAATGGATGTCCGCCAGCTTGAAGCCGCCGACGTAGTCCTGGGAGTCGATGTAGCAGGGGGAGGGGCCGACCATCACGTGGCCGGCGATGCGCCCGGCCAGCAGGCGGTCGGCGAGGGCGCCGATCATGGCGCTGACCGAGTGGCCGACCAGGATCACCGGGCCTTCGCCATACTGCTCGATGATTTCGCCGAGGTCTTGCGCGTAGCCGGCCAGTGAGTTGTATTTCTCCGGATCGTAGGCGCTCAGGTCCGACTGCCCGGCGCCGACGTGGTCGTACAGCACCACGCGAAAGGTGTCGGTGAAGTGCGGGTACAGGTAGCGCCACATGGACTGGTCGCAGCCAAAGCCGTGGGAGAAGATCAGCGTCGCGGGCCCGTTCCCCAGCACGGTGACGTTGTTGCGATGTTCCAGGCCCATGGGGGGTTGCTCCGGTCAGCCAGAGCCAGGTTGGCCGAGGTGCGCAAATCATGCCCCTTGGCCAGACCAAGGGCAAGGCCGGCGTCGGTGTTCAGTGCCTGGCGGGTCGCCGACCGAGCACCCAGGGCCCCGGCCCGGTCAAGGCCAGGCCGGCGAACAGAATGCCCAGCAGGTAGGCGAACTGCCCTTGCTCGACGCTCCACTCGGGATGCACGAACACCAGCGCCACTCCCAGCACCGCCAGAATCGGCAGGCAGGCCAGGCGGGCGCACAGGCCAAGGATCAGCAGCAGCGGGCAGAGCACCTCGGCGAACACGGCCAGGCCCAGGGTCAGCCGCGCGCCGAGGCCGAACGGGTCCTCGATCAGCGCCAGCTGCTCGTGCCAGTGCAGCAGTTTGGGCAGGCCGTGTACGTGCAACACCAGCAGCGACACGGCCACGCGCATGCACAACAGGCCCAGCGGCAGCAGCGCCGCCGGAGCTTGAGCAAAGCGGCGGGGAGTAGGGAGCATGGCAGACCTCGCGGGGTGAGGCGGCAAGCTTGGCACCGCCGCCCCGGCGAATCTTGGCCAAATGTGCTTTCAATTGCCGTCCAGCGGCTGCTCGTACCGCAGGCGGATGCGCTCCAGCTCGCCGGTGTGACGCAAGCGCTCCAAGGCCTGGGTCCAGGCCGCCACGACCCGGTCATCGCTATCCAGGCTGAAGGCGATGTACAAGGACGCGCGATAGATCTCAACCGGAATCTGGCGCAGGGTGCCCGGCGCCAGGCTCAGCAGCCGGCTGTAATAGGCCACGCCGGCGGCGGTGTCGCCGACGATGATCGGCGTGCGCCCGGCCAGCAGCATTTTATACAGCTGCAGGTTGTTGCCGGCGCTGCGGTCCAAATTGCCGAAGCCCTGGGTTTTGAGGGTGTCGGGGATCAGCCCGGCCTGGCGCGTGGTGATCTGCGGGGCCTGCAGCAGCTGCTCGCGGGAGTCGATCGGCTGCAGGGTGTTGGCGAGCTGCCAGGGAGTGATGGTTTCTTCGGTGATCGGCCCCACCCACTTGTAGCGCTGTTCGCGGTCCGGGGTGCGGAACATGGAGTAGAGGATGGTCCTGGGCCGGGTCTGCAGCACGTGGCTGCTGCGCATGCTCGGCAGCAGGGTGATGGGAAAGTCGTCGCCGGTGATCGCCATGATCGCGCGCACCACGTCGGTGGTCATGCCGGTGAGCTGCGTACCCTGCTGATAGTTATAGGGCGCCCATTCCTCGGTCACCACCTGATAGCTGGCAGCTTGCACCGGTAGGGCAAGCAGCAGGCAGATCAATGGGGCGATCAGGGCGAAATGCTTCAAGACGCAGCCTTGGCGAATGAGGGCTAGCTCAGTGTAGACGCCTGTGGGCTCAGTGGCTGATCATCCACGGCCGCCCGCTGGGCTTGGCCTTGAGCGCATGGGGGTTGGCCTGGGTCGGCGCCAGCGGCTTGCTCGGGCCGCAGCAGCTGCAGCCGCTGGGGTGGCGGCGGCTGTCGCGAAACTGCTCGAGGGTTTTCGGCTCGTGGGCGGCGCGCTCGTTGATTTGCATACCCTTGCGGGTATTGCCGGCCAGGGTGGCCAGGCCCGGTGCGGTGAGGATGACCCGGGGGCAGGGCTGGGCGCACAACGGGCAGGCGCAGGGCTCGTTGCGCGCGTCCATCTTGCGCAGCGCGGTGAAGTCGCCGCAGCTGGGGCAGTCGTATTCGTAGAGGGGCATGGGTTTTCCTCGGTAAGGGAAAGGGGCTACAGGTTGGCTGGGTGGGGGCAGGGTAGGAGGGTGCGAAGCGCCCGAGCTCTTGGCCTTTGGCCTTTGGTCAAAAGCTCGGGGGCTTTGCCCCCTCCCACTCAAGCCGTCCCACACCAGACATGCGGCTCGCGTCAGTTCATTTATCCTGGGCGATCGGCAGGTCGATGCTGCCGTCCAGGTGCTTGATCGGGCCCTCGGCGTTGGGGTTGATGTCGAACTTGAAGATGTCGGTCGGCAGCCACAGGGTGGCGCAGGCGTTGGGGATGTCGACCACGCCGCTGATGTGCCCCTGCACCGGCGCCGAGCCGAGCAGGGCGTAGCCCTGGGCGGGCGAGTAGCCGAACTTGGTCAGGTAGTTGATCGCGTTCAGGCAGGCCTGGCGGTAGGCGACGTTGACGTCCAGGTAGTGCTGCTGGCCCTGTTCGTCCACCGAGATGCCTTCGAAGATCAGGTAATTGTTGTAGTTGGGCACGATCGGGCTGGGCTTGAACACCGGGTTCTTGATGCCGTACTTGGCCATGCCGCCCTTGATCAGCTCGACCTTCATGTGCACCCACCCGGCCATCTCGATGGCGCCGCAGAAGGTGATCTCGCCGTCGCCCTGGCTGAAGTGCAGGTCGCCCACCGACAGCCCGGCACCGTTGACGTACACCGGGAAGAAGATCTTCGAGCCGCGCGACAGGTCCTTGATGTCGCAGTTGCCGCCATGCTCGCGCGGCGGCACGGTGCGCGCGCCTTCCAGCGCGGCTTTGTAGCGGGCGTCGCCCTTGAGCTTGCCCATGTGCGCGGTCGGCGCCATCGGCGCGTTGGCCAAGGGCGGTACGCGGTGCGGGTCGGTGTCGATCAGCTCCTGCTCGCGGCGGTTCCAGGCCGCGAGCATGACCGGGTCGGGCAGGCAGCCGATCAGCCCCGGGTGGATCAGCCCGGCGAATTCGACGCCCGGAATGTGCCGCGAACTGGTGAACATGCCCTTGAAGTCCCAGATGGCTTTCTGCGCCAGGGGGAAGTGGTCGGTGAGAAAGCCGCCCCCGTTCTGCTTCGAGAAGAAGCCGTTGAAGCCCCATTGCGACTCGGGCTTGGCGCCGATGTCGAGCAGGTCGACCACCAGCAGGTCGCCAGGCTCGGCGCCGTGCACGCCCACCGGCCCGGACAGGTAATGCACGGTGGACAGGTCGACGTCGCGTACGTCGCTGGCATCGTCATTGTTCTTGATCGCGCCGGCGGTCCAGTCGTAGGTCTCGAGGATGAAGTCGTCGCCCGGTTTGACCCAGCAGGCCATGGGGATGTCCGGGTGCCAGCGGTTGTGCACCTGTTCGTTCTCGGTCACGGGCTGGTTCAGGTCGACTTTGATCAATGTTTCAGTCATGGCATTGCTCCTTACCGGTAGTAGAACGGCCTGTCACACCGACAGGTAACGGCTGATGGTGGCTTCGTCGACGTTGGCGCGGGTCTCCTCGACCACGAAGCGACCTTTTTCGATGACCAGGAAGCGGTCGGCGATGTCCAGGGTGAACGACAGCACCTGTTCGGAGACCACGATGGTCAGCTGGCGCAGGGTGCGGATGTCCTTGAGGGTGCGGGCGATGTCCTTGATGATCGAGGGCTGGATGCCTTCGGTGGGCTCGTCGAGCAGCAGCACCTTGGGGTTGGTGGCCAGCGCCCGGGCGATCGCCAGCTGTTGCTGCTGGCCGCCCGAGAGGTTGCCGCCCTTGCGCCCGCGCATGTCGTAGAGCACCGGAAACAGGTCGTAGAGGTCCTGCGGGACCACGCCGCGGGCAGAGGCGGGCAGGCCGGTCTGGATGTTTTCCAGCACGCTCATGGCCGGGAAGATCATCCGCCCCTGGGGCACGTAGGCCATGCCCTGGCCGACCCGGGCGTGGGTCTCCAGGGTCGACACCTCGACCCCGTCGACCTGCACCTGGCCGCGCCACTGCGGCAGGATGCCCATCAGGCTCTTGAACAGCGTGGTCTTGCCCATGCCGTTGCGGCCCATGATGGCGACGATTTCCTGCTTCGCCACATCCAGGTCGAGGTCGTGCAGGATCTGGCTCTGGGCGTAGCCGCAGGACAGCTGTTTGACGTTGAACATGTACGGCCCCTCATTAATGACCCAGATAGACTTCGATGACCTTGGGGTTGCTCTGCACCGACTCCATGCTGCCTTCGGCCAGCACCTTGCCCTGGTGCAGCACCGTGACCTTGTGGGCGATGCTCTTGACGAACTCCATGTCGTGCTCGATCACCAGTACCGAGCGGCCCTGGCTGATGCGGTTGAGCAGCTCGGCGGTCTGCACCCGCTCGCTGACGCTCATGCCGGCCACCGGTTCGTCGAGCATCAGCAGGTCGGGGTCCTGCATCAGCAGCATGCCGATCTCCAGCCACTGCTTCTGGCCGTGGGAAAGCAGGCCGGCCTGTTGCTGCAGCAACTCGCTGAGGAAAATGTCGGCAGCCACCTGCTCGACTCGGGTCACCACCTCGCTGGTGCGCTTGAAGAACAGCGCGCCGAGCACCTTGCGCCCGGCCGGGTAGGACATCTCCAGGTTCTCGAACACCGACAGGTTTTCGTAGATGGACGGGTTCTGGAACTTGCGCCCGACCCCGGCGCGGACGATGTCGTACTCGTGCATTCGGGTCAGTTCGCGGCCGTCGAACTGGATGCTGCCGCTGGTGGCGCGGGTCTTGCCGCAGATCAGGTCGAGCACCGTGGTCTTGCCGGCGCCGTTGGGGCCGATGACCACGCGCACCTCGTTGCGGTCGATGTACAGGTTGAGGTTGTCGACCGCCTTGAAGCCGTCGAACGACACGGTCAGGCCTTCGATGGCCAGCACCGGTTTATTCATCTGGAAACCGACGGCGGTCATGGTTGCACCTCGACTGGCGGAGTGGGCAGGGGCTGGCTGGGAAGGCTGTGCGCGGGCGACTCGGTGGCAGCCGGCGTGGCGACTGGTGGCAGTGGCGTCGGTGGCAGTGGCATCGGGCGCTGGCGGCGGGCGCGAAAGCGTCGCCACTGGCTGTCCCAGACCCCGGCCAGGCCGTTGGGGAAGTACATGACCACGGCGATGAACAGCCCGCCCATCAGGTACAGCCACAGTTCGGGAAACGACTCGGAGAAATAGCTCTTGCCGTAGTTCACCAGCAACGAGCCGTAGACGGCGCCGAGCAGCGACATGCGCCCGCCCACGGCGGCGAAGATGACCATCTCGATGGACGGCACGATGCCCACGAAGGAGGGCGACATGAAGCCCACCTGCAGAGCGAACATGGCCCCGCCGATGGCCGAGAAGGCCGCCGCCACGCAGTACACGAAGACCTTGAAGCTGGCCACGTCGTAGCCGGAGAAGCGCACCCGCTCTTCCTTGTCGCGCATGGCCATCAACAGGCGGCCGAGCTTGGAGGCGAGGATGAACTTGCCCAGCACGATGCAGCCCAGCAGCAGCGCGGCGTTGATGAAGTACAGGGTCAGCTTGGCGCTGTCGCTGGTGATGTCCCAACCCATCACCGTCTTGAGGTCGGTGATGCCGTTGACCCCGCCGGTCAGGCCCTGCTGGCCGACGATCAGCACGGTGAGGATCAGCGCGATCGCCTGGGTGACGATGGAGAAGTACACATCGCCGACCCGCCGCTTGAACATCGCCAGGCCGATCACCAGGGCCAGCAGCACGGGGGCCACGATCACCGCGATGACGGTGAAGGTGAAGCTGTGAAAAGGCACCCACAGCGCCGGCAGTTCGGTGATCTGGTTCCAGTCCATGAAATCCGGGATGCCGGGGGTGGACTGGATCTTGGTCGCTTCGGGCGTCGAGGCTTCCAGCTTGAGGAACATCGCCATGCAGTAGCCGCCCAGGCCGAAGAACACGCCCTGGCCAAGGCTGAGAATGCCGCCGTAGCCCCAGCACAGCACCAGGCCGACCGCGACGAAGGCGTAGGTCAGGTACTTGCCGACCATGTTCAGACGAAAGGCGTCCAGGCACAGCGGGAACACCAGCAGGATCAGCGCCGCCAGAATCAGCAGGCCGACGGTGCCCTGGCGGCCACCCAATAGTTTGTCGAGCGCATTCATGCAGGGCCTCACTTACGCAACTTGCTGGCGAACAACCCTTGCGGGCGGACCATCAGGATCAACACCACGGCCGACAAGGTCAGCACCTTGGCCATGGAGCCGGTCATGAAGAACTCGGAAATCGATTGGGTCTGGGCAATGGCGAAGGCCGAGGCGATGGTGCCGAACAGGCTCGCGGCGCCGCCGAAGACCACGGTCAGAAAGGTGTCGACGATGTACAGCGATCCGGCCGTGGGCCCGGTCGAGCCGATGGTGGTGAATGCCGCGCCGGCGACCCCGGCCACGCCGCAGCCGAGGGCGAAGGTCATGCGGTCGACTTTCTTCGTGTTGATGCCCACGGCGCGGCTCATCACCCGGTTCTGCATGGTGGCGCGCACCTGCAGGCCCCAACGCGAGCGGTACAGCAGCAAAAAGATCAGGGCGGTCATGAACACTGTAAGGACCATGGTGAACACGCCATTGCGCGGGATGTCGATGGCGTCGCTGAGGCTGAACGAGCCCATCAGCCACTCCGGCGGCTCGGCACTGACTTCGCGGGCGCCGAACACCGACCGGAAGGTCTGCTGCATCATCAACGACAGGCCCCAGGTGGCCAGCAGGGTGTCGAGCGGGCGGTGGTAGAGGCGGCTGATCATCACCCACTCCACCAGCCAGCCGACGGCGCCAGCGACCAGGAACGACAGGGCGATGGCGAAGAAAAAGTAGTACGGCTGCATCGCCGGGAAATACAGGGTGGTCAGGTGCGAGATCACGTAGGTGGTGTAGGCGCCGATGGTGAGAAATTCACCGTGGGCCATGTTGATCACGCCCATCTGGCCGAAAATGATCGCCAGCCCCAGGGCCATCAGCAGCAGCACGCAGAACACGGACAGGCCGTTGAAGCCCTGCATGGCGGCGATGGCGCCGAATTGTGATAGCCATTCCATAAGATTCTCCGTTGGCCGCATCCCGGGGGGGCTTGGTGCGCAGTGCGCGGGTGAGTCAAGCCGGCCTGGCGGCCGCTCGGGCACGTTGCCCCGCACAGGCGCCAGGCCGGTTTTCGATGCGACTACTGATAACCCTTGGGAAACGGATTCGGCTCGATCAGGTCCGACTCGTGCACCACCTTGAACTGCCCGTCGGCCTGCACCTGGCCGATGCGTGCCTTGCTCCACAGGTGATGGTTCTCGTGGATCTTCACGTAGCCTTCCGGCGCGTTGCTCATCTCGATGCCAGGGGAGGCGGCCACCACCTTGTCGACGTCGAAGCTGCCGGCTTTCTCGACCGCCGCCTTCCACAGCCAGGGGCCGAGGTAGGCTGCCTGGGTCACGTCGCCGATCACCGAGTTGGCGCCGTACTTGTCCTTGAACGCGGCAACGAAGGCCTTGTTGGCCGGGTTGTCCAGCGACTGGAAGTACTTCATGGAGGCATAGAAGCCGGCCATGTTCTCGCCGCCGATACCCAGCAGCTCATCCTCGGTGACCGAGAGGGTCAGCAGGGTCTGCTTGTCGGCAGTCACGCCGGCGGCCTTGAGCTGCTTGTAGAAGGCCACGTTGGAGCCACCGACCACAGCGGCGAAGACCACGTCGGGTTTCTTCAGCTTGACCTTGTTGATCAGCGAACCGAACTGGGTGTTGCCCAGCGGGTAGTAGTCTTCGCCGACCACGGTGCCGTGCAGCACGTTCTCGATGTGCTTGCGGGCGATCTTCATGGAGGTGCGCGGCCAGATGTAGTCCGAGCCGATCAGGTAGAAGGTCTTGGCGCCTTTCTCCTTGGCGATCCAGTCCAGGCTGGCGAGGATCTGCTGGGTGGCTTCCTGGCCGGTGTAGATGACGTTCTTGGACTGCTCCAGACCCTCATAGAAGGTCGGGTAGTAGAGCAGCCCGTTCTCTTTCTCGAACACCGGCAGCACCGCCTTGCGCGAGGCCGAGGTCCAGCAGCCGAACACCGTGGCGACCTTGTCGTTGACCAGCAGCTTGCGGGCCTTCTCGGCGAAGGTTGGCCAGTCGGAGGCGCCGTCTTCCTGAATCACCTTGATCTGCCGACCGAGAATGCCCCCCGAGGCATTGATCTGGTCGATGGCCAGGCGTTCGGCCTGGATCGAACCGGTTTCGGAAATCGCCATGGTGCCGGTGGCCGAGTGCAACTGGCCGACCGTGACCGTGCTGTCGGTGACGGCCAGGCCCGTGGTGTTGACGTCGGCGGCCAGGGTGACCTGGCTGAACACGGCGGCGGCGATCAGCGACAAGGTCGCCACGCCTCGGGCCATGCCCCGTGCCAGGGCGAATGGCCGTCGGGTACCCCTCGTTATCATGCTGTCCATGGTGCTGCTCCTGTGCTGGTGTGGCGCAAGGATGCGGCGGTGGAACTTTTCCGGGTATACGCACCATGACGTAGCGGCATACGTCATTTGACAGAGCGCGGGCGCCTGGCAAATGGACGATGATCGCGCTCGCATCGGGCACGCGCCCTGCATGTGCCCAGTGCCATTCCCCCCGTCTGCGGAGCACCGTCTTGGCCATACCCGGCACCCAACGCATCGCCAAGATCCGCCGCGACTACAACCGCTGGGTCGCCGACGAGACCATGGAGGACTACGCCCTGCGCTATGCGCCCTCGTCCTTTCGGCGCTGGAGCGAGGGCCGCATCGTCAACACCGCCTTGAGCTCGGTGTCGTTCCTTGTGCTGGAGGCGATCGGCGGCACCCTGGTGATGGACTACGGCTTCACCAACACCTTGTGGGCGGTGCTCGCCGTGGCCCTGATCATCCTGCTCACCGGCCTGCCGATCAGCTACTACGCCGCCCGCTATGGCGTCGACATGGACCTGCTGACCCGCGGCGCGGGGTTCGGCTACATCGGCTCGACCATCACTTCGCTGATCTATGCCAGCTTTACCTTTCTGTTCTTCGCCCTCGAAGCGGCGATCATGGCCCTGGCCTTGGAGCTGTACTTTCACATCCCACTGGCCTGGGGCTACGTGCTCTGCTCGGTGATCGTCATCCCGCTGGCGGCCTACGGCTTCACCTTGATCAGCCGGCTGCAGATGTGGTCGCAGCCGTTCTGGCTGGGCCTGCTGCTGGTGCCGTACGCGTTCGTGATCTGGAAAAGCCCCGGCACCCTGGCCGACTTCACCTCGTTCGCCGGGCGCCACGGTGAGGCGGGCACCTTCGACCTGCTGCTGTTCGGTGCAGCGCTGAGCGTGGTGCTGTCACTGGTGACGCAGATCGGCGAGCAGGTCGACTACATCCGCTTCCTGCCCGAGCGCACCGCACACAACCGCAAGCGCTGGTGGGCCGCCTTGCTGCTGGCGGGGCCGGGCTGGATAGTGCCGGGCGCCTTGAAGCTGATGGCCGGGGCCTTCCTGGCGTTTCTGGCGCTGCAGCACGAGGTGCCGGTGGCGCGCGCGGTGGAACCGACGCAGATGTACCTGGTGGCCTACAGCTACGTGTTCGCCGCACCTGAATGGGCCCTGGCGGCCATGGCGCTGCTGGTGGTGATCTCCCAGGTCAAGATCAACCTGACCAACGCCTACGCCGGCTCCCTGGCCTGGTCGAACTTCTTCGCGCGCATGACCCACAGCCACCCGGGCCGGGTGGTGTGGCTGGTGTTCAACGTCGGCATCGCGCTGCTGCTGATGGAAATGGGCATCTTCGACGCCATCGGCGAGGTGCTCGGCCTCTACGCCAACATCGCCATCGCCTGGATCGGCGCGCTGGTGGCGGACCTGGTGATCAACAAGCCGCTGGGCCTGTCGCCGCCCTACATCGAGTTCAAGCGCGCGCACCTGTACGACGTCAACCCGGTGGGGGTCGGTGCCATGGGCGTGGCGTCGCTGGTGGCGCTGCTGGCGCACTTCGGCTACCTGGGCAGCCTGGCCCACGCCGCGCCGCCGCTGCTGGCCCTGATCACTGCACTGGTGGTCTCGCCGCTGATCGCCTGGGCCACCGGCGGGCGCTATTACCTGGCGCGCCAGAGCGACAGCCACCTGCTGTACCCCCAGGGCGCCCACAGCACGCTGCGCTGCGGGGTGTGCAGCAATCCCTTCGAGCGTCCGGACATGGCCTGGTGCCCGGCCTATGCCTCGCCGATCTGCTCGTTGTGCTGCTCGCTGGAAGTGCGCTGCGGCGATCAGTGCAAGCCGCGCTCACGGCTGTTGATGCAGGTCGAGGACTGGATGGCGCAGCTGCTGCCCAAAGGCCTGTCGCGCAACCTGCATACGCGCCTGGCGCACTACCTGGGCATCTTCGCGGTGCTCATCGTGCTGCTGTCCGGCGCCCTGGCGCTGGTGTATACCCAGGTCACGCACAACCTCGCCGAGCACTCCTGGCAGACCCAGCAGACCCTGACCCTGGCCTTCATCAAGGCGTTCCTGGCGCTGTGCGTGTTCGCCGCCGTGCTGGCCTGGTGGGTGGTGCTGACCCGCGAAAGCCGCCACGTCGCCCAGGAAGAGTCCGAACGCCAGACCGCGCTGCTGATGCAGGAGATCGAGGCCCACGAGCAGACCGACCTGGCTCTGCAGCGGGCCAAGGAAGCCTCCGAGGCGGCCAACGCCGCCAAGAGCCGCTACGTCACCGGGCTGTCCCACGAGCTGCGCACGCCGCTCAACAGCATCCTCGGCTACACGCAGATCCTGCAGCGCGACGCCAGCACTGCGCCGCGCCAGCAGGAGGCGCTGGCGACCATTCTGCGCAACAGTTCGCACCTGCTGTCGCTGATCGACGGTCTGCTCGACGTGGCCAAGATCGAAGCCGGCAAGCTGCGCCTGGAACTGTCGGAGATCGCCCTGGTGGATTTCATCGAGGACCTCGAGCGCTTGTTCGCCCCCGCCGCCCGCGACAAGGGCCTGGGCTTTCGCCTGCAATTGATTGGCGAGCTGCCCAACGTGGTGCGCGGCGATGAAAAGCGCGTGCGCCAGATCCTCATCAACCTGCTCGGCAATGCGGTGAATTTCACCGACACCGGCGAGGTCTGCCTGCGCGTCAGCTATCGGCGCCAGACCGCCACCTTCGAGATCATCGACAGCGGCATCGGCATTGCCGAAGACCAGCTGGAGCGCATCTTCCAGCCTTTCGAGCGCGGCGAGATCGACCGCCAGGACAAAGGCATGGGCCTGGGCCTGACCATCACCCGCATGCTCACCGCCTTGATGGGCGGTGAAATCTCCGTGACCAGCGAGCCGCAGCGCGGCACGCGTTTTCAGGTGCGCCTGTTTCTCGGCGAGGTGCGCGTGCCCCAGGCGGTCATCCGCGAGGAGCATTCGCTGGTGGGGTACCAGGGCGCGCGGCGCCGGGTGCTGGTGGTGGACGACCACATCGAGCACCGCCGGGTGCTGCGCGGCATGCTTGAGCCGCTGGGGTTCGTCATCGACGAGGCGAGCAACGGCCAGGAGGCGATCCGCCAGGTCTCGTTGCAGCACCCGGACCTGATCCTCATGGACCTGTCGATGCCCGGCATGGATGGCTGGGAGACCAGCCGGCTGATCCGCCGCAACGCCTCGTGCACGGCGCCGATCATCGTCGTCTCGGCCAATGCCAACGCCTTCGCCGACGACCGCGCCCACGATGCCATCCCAGCCCACGACGACTACCTGGCCAAGCCGATCCACATGCAGCAATTACTCGACCGCATCCGCCAGCACCTGCAATTGCAGTGGCTGCACGCACCGCTGGCACCCGCGCAGCCCATGCGCGCCGGGCAGCCTTTGCTCGAAGCCGACCTGCGCGAGCTCGAAGAGCTCTGCGCCGAAGGCTACATGAAGGGTATCCAGGCCAAGCTTGACCGCATGGAGGCCCACCAGCCGCACTGCGCGGTGCGGGTGGCGCCGCTGCGCGCGCTCGCCCGGGGCTTTCGCCTCGACGAATTGACCCTGCTGATCAAGGAGGCCCTCGATGGGACTGCCCGTTCCTGACCACCACCGTGGCGTCATCCTGATTGTCGACGACACCCCCGACAACCTCGCGCTGCTGGCCGACGCCCTCGACGACGCCGGCTACCGCGTCCTGGTGGCGATGGACGGCCACAGCGCCCTGGCGCGCATCGCCCGGCGGCGCCCGGACCTGATCCTGCTGGACGCGATGATGCCCGGGCTGGACGGCTTCCAGACCTGCCGGCAGATCAAGGCGCAGCCCGACAGCGCCGACATCCCGGTGCTGTTCATGACCGCGCTGACCGACCCCGAGCACGTGGTGCAGGGTTTCGAGGCCGGCGCCATCGACTACGTGACCAAGCCCATCGAGTGTCGCGAAGTGCTGGCCCGCGTCGCCTCGCACCTGCGCACCGCGCAGATCCTCCAGGCTGCCCGCGAACGCCGCACCTCCAGCCTGTCGCTGGACGACCCGGTCGCCCAGGAACGCCTCTGCGCACATTTTCGCCTGACCAGCCGCGAGGTCGAGGTGCTGCGCTGGGTCACCTGCGGCAAGACCAACAAGGACGTCAGCGACATCCTCGGCCTTAGCCCGCGCACGGTGAACAAGCATCTGGAGCACATTTTCGTCAAGCTGGGGGTGGAAACCCGCGCGGCAGCGACCTCGGTGGTGATCTCGATGGTGGCGAGGGTTTGAGGTGGGTGGACGAGCAAACCGGCCTGGCGGCCTCTCGGGGGCTCTGCCCCCTCCCACGGCCGCAGATCCAATGTGGGAGGGGTCGCAGACCCCGAGAGGCCACAAGGCCGGTCTTGAGATCCAGTCACCGCCGGTGGTGGCCATATTGGACATCTCGCCAGGCGCCAGGAAGATCAAACCGGCCTTGCGGCCTCTCGGGTGCTCTGCCCCCTCCCACGGCCGCAGATCCAATGTGGGAGGGGTCGCAGACCCCGAGAGGCCGCAAGGCCGGTCTTGAGATCCAGTCACCGCCGGTGATGGCCATATTGGCCATTTCGCCAGGCGCCAGGAAGATCACACCGGCCTGGCGGCCTCTCTGGGGGCTCTGCCCCCTCCCACGGCCGCAGATCCAATGTGGGAGGGGTCGCAGACCCCGAGAGGCCGCAAGGCCGGTCTTGAGATCCAGTCACCGCCGGTGGTGGCCATATTGGCCATTTCGCCAGGCGCCAGGAAGATCAAACCGGCCTTGCGGCCTCTCGGGGGCTCTGCCCCCTCCCACGGCCGCAGATCCAATGTGGGAGTGGTCGCAGACCCCGAGAGGCCGCAAGGCCGGTCTTGAGATCCAGTCACCGCCGGTGGTGGCCATATTGGCCATTTCGCCAGGCGCCAGGAAGATCACACCGGCCTGGCGGCCTCTCGGGGGCTGTGCCCCCTCCCACGGCCGCAGATCCAATGTGGGAGGGGTCGCAGACCCCGAGAGGCCACAAGGCCGGTCTTGAGATCCAGTCACCGCCGGTGGTGGCCATATTGGACATCTCGCCAGCGCCAGGAAGACCACACCGGCCCGCGGGGCCTATTGCGGGCTTGAACTCCCGCCCATCCCGCCCGTACGCTTGGGCCCTGAGGCTGTCGGGCCGAACGGGAGATGTGGCGTGACCACTGAATACAAAATCATCGACTCGCCAGTCGGCCAGCTCACCCTGGTAGCCCAAGGCAGTAGCCTGGTGGCGATTCTCTGGCAAGTCGAGCGGCCCAACCGGGTTCGCCTTGGTGTCTTGACTCCAGCACCGGGAGGTTCGCCAGCAAGCCTGGCGATCGAGGCCGCCGAGCGGCAATTGGCTGAATACTTCGCAGGGCAGCGCAAGCGTTTCGCGCTGCCGCTGGCATTCAACGGCACCGAGTTTCAGCGCAAGGTCTGGCAGGCACTGTTGACCATCCCGTTCGGCGAGACCCGCACCTACGCCCAGATCGCCCGTCAGATCGGCCACCCGACGGCGGTGCGCGCCGTGGGCGCCGCCAATGGGCGTAACCCGATCTCCATCGTCGCGCCTTGTCATCGGGTGATCGGCGCCAGCGGCGAGCTCACCGGGTTTGCCGGCGGGCTGGCGGCCAAGGCGCTGCTGCTGGGCGTCGAGCGCGGGCAGGGCACTGTGCAGGGCAGCTTCGAATTCGCAGCAGGCCTGCCATGAAGATCATCAGCGGTCAGGCCGTCGCCGAACTGGAGCTGTTCTATCCACCCCCTCTGGACTGGCAACGCATGCTGCGCTTTTTCGGCGGGCGCTCGACCGCCGGCGTCGAAAGCGTGGTGGACGGCGTCTACCATCGCACTCTGCGCTGGCAAGGCAGCGAAGGCTTGCTGAGCGTGCGCCAGGACCCTGCGCGGCATTGCCTGATCGCAACCTTGCACGGCGAAGTCAGCCGCCAGGCCGATGCGGTGAGCGGCAAGCTGGCCAGCCTGTTCGACCTGGCGACCGAGCCGGCGTTGATTCAGCAGTGCTTCGCCAGCGACCCCTGGCTGGGCCAGTTGATCGCCCAGGCCCCCGGGCTGCGCGTTCCGGGCGCCTGGTCCGGTTTCGAGCTGGTGGTACGGACCATTGTCGGCCAACAGGTCAGCGTCAAGGCCGCCACCACCATCGTCGGCCGTCTGGTGCAACGCGCCGGCACTCCGGCGCAAGGCCCGCTGCTGGCCGATGCGCCGTGGCTGTTCCCCACCCCCGAGGCGCTGGCCGGCGCCAACCTGGACCGGATCGGCATGCCGGGCAAGCGCGTTGCCGCCCTGCAAGGCTTTGCCCAGGCGGTGGCCGATGGCGTCGTCGACATCGACGCCGCGACCCCCGACCTGCCCACTCTGCGCCGGCAACTGCTGGCGCTGCCGGGCATCGGCCCCTGGACCGTGGAGTACACCGCCATGCGCGCCTGGCGCGACGCCGACGCCTGGCCGGGCACCGACCTGGTGCTGATGCAGGCCATCGCCCGGCGCCAGCCGGAGTTGCTCAAGCACGCCCAGCAGCTCAAGCACAGCGAAGCCTGGCGGCCCTGGCGGGCCTATGCGGCCATGCACCTGTGGAACGAAATCGCCGACGCCGCGGGGGCGGCCCGAGGCGGTTAGCCGAGGTCGACACGCCCGGCGGCGATTGACTCGAACTCCCGCGACATTGCAGGTTCCGATCCAGATGACACGCCTGAACGTGTTCCACGACCAGCGCAGACGGGACGTTGCATGAGCACCTTGGGTACTGACAATTCGGCCAGACAGAACACCGAACGCCTCGAGGCGGAAATCCTGCGCCTCTCCACGCGGCTGGCGGCCGCCGAAGAGCAGTTGCGCCAGCGCCCCTTCGAGCGCTCCGCACTGCTCTCCAGCCGCCGGCAATACCAGCGCCTGCTCGACACCATCGATGAAGGCTTCTGCATCATCCGCATGAAGTTCGACGATGCGGGGCGCGCCTGCGACTACCAGTTCATCGAGACCAACCGGGCGTTCGAGACCCACACCGGCCTGGTCGGCGCTGAAGGCCGCTGGATACGCGAGATGGTTCCGGAGCACGAGCAGCACTGGTTCGACGTGTACGGCGAGGTGGCGCGAACCGGCAAGAGCCTGCGCTTCGAAGACCGCGCCGAGGCCATGAACCGCTGGTATGAAGTGCATTGCACCGCCGTGGACGAGGAGGCCGGTCTGGTGGCGGTGCTGTTCAACGACATCAGCGCCCAACGCAACGCCGAATTGGCGTTGCGCGAGAGCGAGGAATATTGGCGCGGACTGTTCGAGAAGCTCGACGACGGTTTCATCCTCGGCGAGCTGATTCGCGATCCCGACGGCGTTGCCCGGGACTGGCGCTATCTGGACGTCAACCCGGCCTGGGGGCTGAAGGTCGGAATAGACCCCGGCCAGGTCAAGGGCAAGAGCGTGCGCCAGTTGTTCCCGGGCATCGAAGAGTTCTGGATCGCCGAGCCGGCCCAGGCAGTGGCTAATCAGAAGGCCGCTGCGTTCAATCACCAGGTCGGCAACCTTGGGCGCTGGTACGAAGGGCGCGTGCATCCGCTGGACCAAGAGCGCTTCGTCATCATCTTTCGCGACGTCACCGAGGCCTACGGTGCCAGCAAGCGGCGCCAGGCCTTGCTGGAATTCGGCGACACCTTGCGTGACCTGCAGGTGCCGGAAGAAGTGGCGGCGGCAGCTACCCGGTTGATCGGCCAGACCCTCGGCGTCAGCGGTGCCTGCTATGTGGCGGTGGAGCAGAGCGGTAGCACTCAGGTTGTAGGCCAATTTCAGCTGCGCAGCGCCGATGCTGTCGATTACCCGGCGCTGCTGGCAGGCTTGCCGCTGGGCCATGCGCTGGCGATCAGTGACGTGCGTGACGACCCGCGCACCGCGGCCTGGACGGCCAGCGGCGTGCAGGCGCTGCTCAGCGTGGCGCTGGTCGAGTCGGGCGTGCCGGTGGCGGCCTTGTGCGTGTTGCAGGCGCAGGCGCATGTGTGGACCGAGGCCGAATCAAGGTTTGTCCGCGATGTCGCCGAGCGCACCCGCGCCGCGATCGCGCGGCGGCGCGCTGAAAGCGATCTGCGCGCCCTTAATGTGGCCCTCGAGCGCACCGTGCAGGAGCGCACCGAGGAACTGCTGCGTTCCGAAGAGCAATTGCGCCAGTCCCAGAAGATGGAAGCGGTAGGGCAACTCACCGGTGGCATCGCTCATGATTTCAACAACCTGCTGACGGGCATCTCCGGCAGCCTGGAAATGATGCAGAGCCGCATTCGCCAGGGCCGCTTCGGCGAACTCGACCGCTATATCTCGGCGGCGCACGGTGCCTCGCGGCGCGCCGCGGCGCTGACCCACCGGCTGCTGGCGTTTTCCAGGCGCCAGACCCTCGACCCCAAGCCGACCGATCTCAACCAGCTGGTCGCCGGCATGCAAGAGTTGATCGTGCGCACCATGGGCCCTGGCGTACACACCGAGATGATCACCGACAATCAGGTGTGGCCGGCCAATGTTGACGCCAACCAGCTGGAAAATGCCTTGCTCAACCTGTGTATCAACGCCCGCGATGCGATGCCCGATGGCGGCCGGCTGACGGTTGAAACCGCCAATCGTGCGCTCGATGAACGGGCTGCTGCAGCTTTCGACCTGCCGCCCGGCAACTATGTGTCGCTGTGCGTGTCCGACACCGGGACAGGCATGAGCCCGGAAGTGGCCGAGCGCGCGTTCGAGCCGTTCTACACCACCAAGCCGATCGGCATGGGTACCGGCCTTGGACTGTCGATGATCTATGGCTTCATTCGCCAGTCCGGCGGCCAGGCGAAGATCTATTCGGAGGTCGGCATGGGGTCGACCATCTGCCTGCACCTGCCGCGTTACCTGGGCGAGCAGGTGCAGGACGAACCCATGCGACTGGCCGAAATGCCGCGGGCAGTGGACGGCGAAACGGTGCTGGTGGTCGACGATGAGCCAACCGTGCGCCTGCTGGTGCGCGAGATTCTCGAAGAACTGGGCTACCACGCCATCGAGGCGGCGGACGGTCCTTCAGGGCTGCAGATCCTGGAATCCGATGTGCGCATCGACCTGCTGGTTTCCGACGTCGGCCTGCCGGGCAACATGAACGGGCGACAGATGGCCGACCTGGCACGGGTGCGGCGGCCTGATCTGAAAGTGCTGTTCATTACCGGCTACGCGGAAAAAGCGGTGCTCGGCAACGGCGACCTGGCGCCCAACATGCACATCATGACCAAGCCGTTTTCGATCGAGGGCCTGGCGGTGAGAATCAAGAACCTGATCGAGACGGACGGATGATCCGGATGCAACATGGCGACAAGCCCATTTACCTAGTAATTCGATGCGGATCGTGACACATGCAAGCAACAGCCCAGCTCTCTGACGGCGATCCAGGCAACCGCCTGGCCGCGCTGTACAGCTACGACATCGTCGATACTCCCCGCGAGGCGGCGTTCGACGATCTGGTGCTACTGGCGGCGAAAATCTGCGGCACGCCGATCTCGGTGATCAACCTCATCGAGACTCACCGCCAATGGTTCAAGGCTGAAGTCGGCCTGGGTATCCGTGAAACGCCATTGGACCTGTCGATCTGCCGACACGTACTGATGCAGCCCGGTCTCACGGTGATCCCGGATCTGCGCGAAGACCAGCGCATGTGCCACAACCCGCTGGTGACCGCCGACGACGGCCTGCGTTTCTATGCCGGCTGCCTGCTGCAGACGCCGGACGGCTACGGCATCGGCACCCTGTGCGTGCTCGGTCGTGAACCACGGACGTTGACCGACGACCAGCAGCAGGCCCTGCGCACCCTGGCCAACCAGGTGATGGCGCAAATGGAGCTGCGCAAGTCGCTGAAGCAGAAGACCCGGCTGCTTGAACAGCAGGAGATGCTGCTCAAGGAAGTCAACCACCGCACCAAGAACAACCTGCAACTGATCATCAACCTGATCGAGTTGCAGATCCGCCAGATCGACGACGCTACGGCGCGCGCTGCACTGGTCGACACTTCACGGCGGATCATGAGCATCGCCGCGGTCCACGACAAACTTTATCGTGCCGACCAGGTCGACGCCGTGGACACCGCGGACTATCTGCTGGAAGTGGTGCGTGGCGTGGAAGCCACTGCGGGGTCGAACATTTCCTTCAACGTCAGCCTGGCATCGATCATGTTGCCACTGGACAAGGCCATTCCGCTGGCGCTGATGGTCAACGAGTTGGTGACCAACTCGCTCAAGTACGCCTATCCGAATCAGGCCCCTGGTTTGATCCAGGTGCGTCTGGACGAGGAGGGCGGCCTCGCAACGCTGACCATCGCCGACGAGGGGTTGGGCCTGCCGCAAGGCTTCGAGCAGAAGCAGAGCCGCTCGCTGGGGATGCGTATCATCACGTCGCTGGCGCGGCAGATTGGCGCCGAAGTGGTGTTCGTGAATTTGCGACCGGGGGTGGAGTGTCGGGTGTCGTTTGCGGTGAAGAGCCAGTTGCTGGCGGCGGATGCGATGGCGTGAGCCATCATTCACCCGGGGCCTCCGCCCCGTCCCACATAGACCGTGATCTGCTTGAGATCTGCTTGAGATCTGCTTTGCTGTAGATGTGGCTTTGGCTTTGGCTTTGGCTTTGGCTTTGGCTTTGGCTTTGGCTTTGGCTTTGGCTTTGGCTTTTGATCTTGATCTTGATCTTGATCTTGATCTGCCGCGACTTCAGCAGGCCGACTGAAGCAGCGCGGGAGTGGTGGCGCGAGGCAGGAGCCGAGCGAGCGCCGCGCGGCCAGGGACGGCCGCTCGGCGCGTACGCCACGGAGCGATGCGTAAGGAGGGAACCCGGAGTGGAGCGTAGCGTAACGTAGGGCCAATGAACGGAGCGGAGGCCTTTTGCTTACTTTTGGGCCTTTCCAAAAGTGAGTCGCCGTAAGGGCGAAAAGGTGATTTAGCACCACCCCAGCAAATGGATTAGCTTAAAAATCACAGGGTCGCTACTGCGATATTGGAGCTTATCCAGCATCTCCAACGCGCCTCAAGGCCCCTTTCGCCCTTACGGCGAGTCACTTTTGGAAAGGCCTGTACGGACCGGACACATGGTTGACGGGTGTGCGGGGACATGGTGGACACTTCCAGCGAGCCACTTCGCCGGAATCCCACCATGACCTGGAACACGAGAGATGCCATGAGTCTGAAAGAAGAGTTCATAGCCTTGGCGCGGCTACCCGGCAGTAATAAAAGAGAGCTGTGTCGACGATTTGGGATCAGTCCGCAGACGGCCTATAAATGGCTAGGGCGCTACGAAGCGCTAGGCCAGGCAGGACTTGAGGAGAGGTCTCGCAAGCCCGCGACCAGCCCGAAGCTGACCGATACCCAACTGCAAGCTCAAGTGATCGCTCTGCGCAAAGCACATCCCGCCTGGGGTGGACGCACCATCAGCAATGTCCTGAACAAACAGATCGCCCCCAGCACTGTAACCAGCGTCCTGCATCGCCATGGACTGATCGAGCCTGCTGCGAAGGAACACGAAGCCAAACTGCGCTTCGAGCACGATGCGCCGAATGATCTTTGGCAGATGGACTTCAAAGGGCACTTTGCAACGCAACAAGGTCGGTGCCATCCATTGACCATGCTGGATGATCATTCTCGTTTCAACCTAGCCATTCAAGCTTGCGACAACGAGCGAGGACCCACCGTGAAAGAGAAGATGATCGAGGTGTTCGAACGTTATGGTCTGCCAGCTCGAATCAACGTCGATAACGGTGCGCCAAGGGCTCGCCGCGAAATCCCGGAGAGATAACAGAATTAAGTATCTGGTTGATTCAACTGGGAATTCGCATCAGTTTCAGTCGCCCATATCATCCTCAAACCAACGGCAAGATCGAGCGATTTCACCGCTCGTTCAAGGTGGAAGTATTGGATGGGCACCTGTTCTCGACGTTCAAGGAAGCGCAATCGGCATTTGATCGCTGGCGCGATGTTTATAACCTTCAGCGGCCGCATCAGGCGTTGGAAAACAAAGTCCCCATGCAGCGGTATCGAACCAGCCCTTGGGCATATCCGAAGGTTTTAGCGGAATTCGAGTACGGGCAAGACGACGTCCTGGCGAAGGTTTATAGCAGCCGATTCCGATTCAGGAAGCGTTACTTCAGCATCGCCAAAGGGTTGCTGGGCAAGCATGTGGCCATACGCCCCAGCGTGAGGGGTGAGAGCATGTTTGACGTGTATTTCTGTCATCACCTGCTGCGGACAATCGATATCGACCAGCCCGACTACACTTGATAATGCGTCAACCATGTCTCCGCACATGTGTCCACGATGTGTCCGGTCCGTACAGGCCTTTCCAAAAGTGAGTCGCCGTAAGGGCGAAAAGGTGATTTAGCACCACCCCAGCAAATGGATTAGCTTAAAAATCACAGGGTCGCTACTGCGATATTGGAGCTTATCCAGCATCTCCAACGCGCCTCAAGGCCCCTTTCGCCCTTACGGCGAGTCACTTTTGGAAAGCCGGAATGCCGGACCACCCAAAAGTAACCAAAAGGCCTCCGCTCCGTTCATTGGCCCTACGCTGCGCTCCGGGTTCCCTCACTCCACATCGCTCCGTGGCGTACGCGCCGAGCGGCCGTCCCTGGCCGCGCGGCGCTCGCTCGGCTCCTGCCTCGCGCCACCACTCCCGCGCTGTTCCGTTCGGCCTGCTGAAGTCGCGGTAGATCAAGATCAAGATCAAGATCAAGATCAAGATCAAGATCAAGATCAAGATCAAGATCAAGATCAAAAGCCAGATCAAAAGCCAGGTCAAAGGCCAGGTCAAAAGCCAGATCAAAAGCCAGGTCAAAAGCAGATCAGGAGCCATGCAGGGCAGGGAAGAGCTCTATCACCGATGAAATTCCCCATTCCACAGGCCGTTTCCTCCCCCATGGTCTACGCTGGGATTGATAAAAATGCGCGTGCTAGCACCGCGTTCAGACGTCACGCCAGGGTGGATTTATGCTTTCACAATTGGAACTGCGCCATGCGCTGGAAACTGCCTTTCTACCGACCAAATGCCAATGCATCATCGAGCCGGAAGGCACGTTGACCGTTCAACTGATCAATCCACGCACCGCCGAGATCGACCTGACCGTCAAGGGCATCGTCATGGCCAAGCTTACCTCCAGCCGAGCCTTGGCCGCCCTGGTCGCGGAAATCAAGGAAGAATTGCGCCTCAAACCGGGTATCGTGCAGGATCGGCGGCGATACCGCAGATAAAATCACGCTGGCTTGCCGATCGATCAGGAAACTGCGCCATGCCGCGAATATTGCTGTTGTCGCTGGCCCTGCTGGCCGGTATTGCCCTGGCGCAGGAGCCGTTGCAGATCGTTACCGAGGAATTGCCCCCGTACAACATGGTTCGCCAGGGGCAGATGACCGGAATGAGCACCGAGGTGGTCGAGGCCATCCTCAAGGAAGCCGGGCTGGCCGGCAACATCAAGTCGATGCCTTGGGCTCGCGCCTATGACATCGCTTTGCACGGCGAAAACATACTCATCTATTCCATTGCCCGCACGCCGGAACGCGAAACGCTGTTCCAATGGGTCGGCGGCATCGCCCCCAGCCGCCTGTCGTTGTACTCGGTGGCGGCGCGCCCGATTCATCTGAACAATCTGGAAGAAGCGCGCCAATACCAGATCGGCACGGTCAAGGACGACGTCGCCGAGCAGTACCTGATCTCCAAAGGTTTCGAAGTCGGCAAGAATCTGCAGTCGAGCAACAAGTACGAGTCCAACTACGAGAAGTTGAAACTCGGCCACGTCGACCTCTGGGTCTCCAATGATCTCAATGCCCACTACCTGGCGCGTGCGGCGAGCGATCCCAGCACAGTGCTGGTGCCGTCCTTGCCGCTGGACGAGCTGGCCTTGAAGGACGGCCTCTACCTGGCGTGCAGCATGAACACCGCACCGGCAACCGTAGAGCGCTTGCGCCAGGCTTTTCAGGCGATCCAGGACAACGGCGTGTATGCAGGAATCGTCGCGCGCTGGATGTAGCGGCGTTTGGCATTTCACATCTTGTATCTTTATCCTGGAGGGGCAGGTCCGAATGATAGGGTAAGGTTGGCCACCTGACCCTTGGAATTCTTGCCCATGCCTTCGCACTCGCTGCGCCGCTATCTGCTCGGTTTCGTTGCCGTCCTGCCCTTGTTGCTCGCAGTGCCTGACGCTGGGGCCGCGTCGTCTGGCGTCGAAGAACGCTTCGCGGCCCTTGAACGGCAACTGCACGGACGCCTCGGCGTGTACGCCATCGACACCGCCACCGGCGCCACGCTGGGCTATCGCGCAGACGAGCGTTTCGCGTTCGCCAGCACTTTCAAGGCCGTGCTCGGCGCCGCGATCCTTGCGCGCAGCGAGTCGCAGGCGGATCTGCTCGGACGGCGTATTTTCTATACCCAGGCGGACATGGTTCGCTATTCGCCCATCACCGAGCAGCACCTGGCCACGGGCATGACCGTTGCCGAGTTGTGCGCCGCAACTATTCAATACAGTGACAACACCGCCGCCAACCTGCTATTGCGTCTGGTTGACGGGCCGGCTGGGTTGACTCGTTTTGCCCGTGCTCGGGGCGACACGACGTTTCGCCTGGACCGCATCGAGACCGAGCTCAACAGCGCCATTCCCGGCGACCCACGTGATACCAGCAGTCCCGTGGCGATGGCGCGACTGTTGCAAAGTCTGACCTTGGGCGACGGCCTTGGGGCGGCGCAGCGCGAGCAGCTGCTCGCGTGGCTGGCGGGCAATACCACGGGCGCCAGGCGCATCGCCGCTGGCGTGCCGGTCGGCTGGAAGGTCGCCGACAAGACCGGCACTGGTGACTATGCGGCAGCGAGCGACATCGCTGTGGTGACGCCGCCCGATGGCGCGCCTTGGCTGGTCGCGATCTACACCACCCAGCCGGCGCAGGATGCGCCCGCCAACGAAGCGGTAATCGCCGAGGCGATGCGCGTCATCGTTGCCGCGTGGCGCTGATCATTCGTCGGCGAACGGGTAATCCACGTAGCCCTCAGGGCCTTGGCTGTACCAGGTCTGCATGACGTCCTTGTTCAATGGCAAGCCTTCGGCAAAGCGGTGCGGCAGGTCAGGGTTGGCGAGGAACGGCCGACCGAAGGCGATGCCGTCGGCCTCGTTGCCGTCCAGGGCGATCTGCGCTTTTTCCTGGGTGTAGTCGGAGTTGAGGAACAGGGCGCCCTTGAACGCCTTGCGCACCACCGGATGCACCGGCGGGCGATCGGCCTTGCCGAAGGTGCCGTCAAAGCCCGGTTCGCGCAGCTCGATGTAGGCGATGCCGATCTTGTCCAGGGCCGCAGCGGCAGCGGCGAACAGGGTTTCCGGGTCGCTGTCGTTGACGCCCTGGGAGTCGCCATTGGGCGACATGCGCACGCCGACCTTGTGCGCCCCGACGGTGTCGGCCACGCGCTGGGTGATCTCGGTCAGCAGGCGGATACGGTTTTCCACCGAGCCGCCGTACTGGTCCTGGCGAAAGTTGCTGTTGTCGCGCAGGAACTGATCGATCAGGTAGCCGTTGGCGGCGTGAATCTGCACCCCGTCGAAACCTGCGGCCATGGCGTTCCTGGCGGCTTGCTCGTAGTCGCTGAGCAGGCGGGGGATTTCTTCCAGGGTCAGCGGGCGTGCTTCCACGTAGTTCTGCTTGCCCTCGTAGGTGTGCGCAGCGCCCGGCGCGGTGGTGGCCGACGACGACACCGGGGTCGCTCCACCGATGAAGCTGGGGTGCACGATGCGGCCCATGTGCCACAGCTGCAGGTCGATGCGCCCCCCGGCGGCATGCACGGACTCGGTGATGCGCTTCCAGCCGGCCACCTGTTCGTCGTTCCAGATGCCCGGCGCATAGGGCCAGCCGAGGCCTTCCTGGCTGATGCCGGTGGCTTCGGTGATGATCAGGCCGGCGCTGGCGCGCTGGGTGTAGTACTCGATCATCAGGTCGGTGGGGACGTGCTCGCGGGTCGCGCGGCCGCGAGTCAGCGGGGCCATCAGGATACGGTTGGGCAGGGTCAGGCTGCCGATGATCATGGGGGCGAAGAGCGTGGGCATGCGGTGATTCCTTTGGGCGTTGGGCCAGGGAGCTGGCCGGGGCTGAGTCGGGGGGCTTGAACGTGCCTAGAGACTGCGACCCTTGCCCGGGCACGCAGGTTCCCGTCGGGCCGGCTCGGCAACGCGGTGCGCATGCCTGATTGCGACAGGCGCTCTTGTCACCTTGGGCGGGCGTGCCTAGATTGGTCTTTTTCCGGGTGACGAGGCTTCCCATGTACAAGGACTATCCTGCGGCCTACCAGGTCAGCAAAGGCTCGGCGTTGCAGGTCGACACTGCTTTCTACGAGCGTATCCGCGAGCAGAAGGAGGGCCGTACCCTTATCGAACAGTTCGAGGTGCCGATCCGCACCGGTCGCGCCTGGAAGGTCCCGGCCGGCCACGTGTTCCGGGTGACCACCCCGGTCGGGCCGCAGGTCGGCGACTTCAACGTATGGAACGCCGACGATCCACGCGAGCGCCTGTGGGCAGCCCGCACCCGCCAATTGCAGGGCGCACACGTCAGCACCCATGACCGCCTGTGGTCGAACCTGCCGTTCCTGCGCCCGCTGGTGACCATCACCGACGACAGCCTGGCGGGCTACGGCATCGACGAGCACGGCGGGCGCCTGCACGACCTGCTCGGCACCCGCTGCGACCCCTACGTCAACCGCATGCTCACCGGCGAAGACTTTCACCACCACTGCCACTCCAACCTGACTCGCGCCGTGCTGCCCTACGGCCTCACCGAGTTCGACGTGCACGATGTGCTGAACATCTTCCAGTGTACCGGCCTCAACCACGACGACATGTACTTCATGAAGGCCTGCCCGGCGCAGCAGGGCGACTACCTGGAGTTTTTTGCCGAAATCGATCTGCTGTGTGCGCTGTCGACCTGCCCAGGCGGCGACCTGTCCCTGCCGATGTGGGGCCCGGACGCCGAGGATCCGCTGAGCGTATGCCGTCCGCTCGGCGTCGAGATCTATGCGCTGCAGCCGGCCCTGCTGGAAGGTTGGAGCCCACCCGAGCGTGCGGCCTATAAAGGCCAGCACGGCCTGCAGATCGTCGAGCCGGTGTGGAAATGACGCGCAGGCGATGAGCCGCAACCGGTAGAATCGCCGCTCATCATTGCACCAGGAATTGCGTGTGGCGTTAGCACAGGGTTTCATCCTGACCCGGCACTGGGAGGATCGCGCCGCAGGCACCGAATTGTCGTTCTGGCTGGCGACCGATGAGGGCCCCAGGCTACTGCGGGTGCCGGGGCAGACCTCGGTGGCGTTCATCCCCGCCGCCCAGCGCGACCGCGCCGAGGCCGTGCTCAAGGGCGAGCGCGGCGTCGAGTTGAAAGCGCTGCAGCTGTGCGACTTCCGTCATCGTCCGGTGCTGGGCCTGTATTGCCCGCAGCAGCGCCAGTTGCTGAACCTGTTGCCGCGCCTCAAGCAAGGCGGGGTCGACGTCTACGAAGGCGATATTCGTCCGCACGAGCGCTACCTGATGGAGCGCTTCATTACCGCGCCGGTGTCGTTCGCCGGCAGCGATGACAACGCTCAGCTCAAGCCTGCGCCTGACTACCGACCGAACCTGCGCCTGGCGTCGCTGGACATCGAGACCACCGAGCGCGGCGAGCTCTATTGCATCGGCCTGCACGGCTGTGGCCAGCGCCAGGTGTACATGCTCGGGCCGCCGAACAACGCCGCCGCCAAGGTCGATTTCGACCTCGAATACTGCACCGACCGCACCCAGTTGCTCGAGCGCCTCAACCAGTGGCTTGAGCGCCACGACCCCGACGCGATCATCGGCTGGAACGTCGTGCAGTTCGACCTGCGCGTGCTGCACGAGCACGCCCAGCGCCTCGGCGTGCCGCTGCGCCTGGGGCGTGGCGGGGCGACCATGGAATGGCGCGAGACGGCAGTCAAGGGCAAGCATTATTTTGCCGGCGCGGCCGGCCGGCTGATCATCGACGGTATCGAGGCGCTGCGCTCGGCGACCTGGAGCTTTCCCTCGTTCAGCCTGGAAAACGTCGCACAGACCCTGCTCGGCGAAGGCAAGGACATCGACGACCCGTACCAGCGCATGGCCTCGATCAACCGCATGTTCGCAGAGGACAAACCGGCGCTGGCGCGCTACAACCTCAAGGACTGCGAGCTTGTGACGCGGATCTTCGAGAAGACCGAACTGCTCACCTTCCTCCTCGAGCGGGCGACGGTCACCGGCCTGGCGGCTGATCGTAGCGGCGGCTCGGTCGCCGCCTTCAGCCACCGCTACATGCCGCTGATGCACCGCCAGGGGTTCGTCGCGCCAAATCTCGGCGAGCGCCCGCCCGAAGCCAGCCCCGGCGGCTTCGTCATGGACTCGCAGCCGGGCCTGTACGAGTCGGTGCTGGTGCTCGACTACAAGAGCCTGTACCCGTCGATCATCCGCAGCTTCCTGATCGACCCGGTGGGCCTGGTCGAAGGCCTGCGCGAGCCGGATGACGCCCACTCCGTGGCCGGTTTTCGCGGCGCGCGGTTTTCGCGCACGCGCCACTGCCTGCCGGGGATCGTCGAGCAGGTCTGGGAAGGCCGCGAGCACGCCAAGCGCACCGGCAACAAGCCTCTGTCGCAGGCGCTGAAGATCATCATGAACGCTTTTTACGGCGTGCTCGGCTCCAGCGGCTGCCGTTTCTTCGACCCGCGGCTGGCCTCGTCCATCACCCTGCGCGGCCACGAGATCATGGCGCGTACCCGCCAGTTGATCGAGGTGCGTGGCTACCAGGTGATCTACGGCGACACCGACTCGACCTTCGTCTGGCTTGGCCGCGCCCATGACCAGAACGAGGCGCAGGTGATCGGCCTGGAGCTGGTGGCGCACATCAATGCCTGGTGGGCCGAGCACCTGCAGCAGCAATACGGCCTGGCCAGCGCCCTGGAGTTGCAGTACGAGACGCACTTCAAGCGCTTTCTCATGCCGACCATCCGCGGCGCCGAGGAGGGCAGCAAGAAGCGCTACGCCGGGCTGGTGCAGCGCGCCGATGGCAGCGAGCAGATGGTCTACAAAGGGCTGGAGAGCGTGCGCTCAGACTGGTCACCGCTGGCCCGCGATTTCCAGCAGCAGTTGTACCAGCGCATCTTCAGCCGCCAACCGTACCAGGACTACGTGCGCGAAACCGTGCGCGCCACCCTGGCCGGCGAGCTGGATGCCGCGCTGGTGTACCGCAAGCGCCTGCGCAGGCGGCTTGACGACTATGAACGCAACGTCCCGCCGCATGTGCGCGCTGCGCGCCTGGCCGATGACTACAACGACCAGCAAGGCCGGCCGCGGCAATACCAGAGCGGTGGCTGGATCAGCTACCTGATCACCATCGCCGGCCCGCAGCCGCTGGAGAACCTCAGTGCGCCGATCGACTACGACCATTACATCGGCAAGCAATTGCAGCCGGTGGCGGACGGCATCCTGCCGTTCGTGCAGGACGATTTCGAGCGGTTGATCGGCGGGCAGATGGGGTTGTTCTGACAAAGGTGGCGCACCCCAGGGCCGGCTCCTACGCCGACCGTGTGAGCGACAGCAGATGGTGTGGGAGGGGGCAAAGCCCCCGAGAGGCCGCAGGCCGGTTTGATTTGTGGCTTGGCGGGGAAATGCGTCGCGGCCCTCGCCAGCTGCGCCGGCTCCTACGCCGACCGTGTGAGCGACTGCAGATGGTGTGGGAGGGGGCAAAGCCCCCGAGAGGCCGCAGGCCGGTTTGATTTGTGGCTTGGCGGGGAAATGCGTCGCGGCCCTCGCCAGCTTCGCCGGCTCCTACGCCCGACCGTGTGAGCGACTGCAGATGGTGTGGGAGGGGGCAAAGCCCCCGAGAGGCCGCAGGCCGGTTTGATTTGTGGCTTGGCGGGGAAATGCGTCGCGGCCCTCGCCAGCTTCGCCGGCTCCTACGCCAAAATGGAGCGCACCCCAGGGCGGCGCAGCTAACCCGATTTGTGCCCGTCACCCCGCCCCAGTCGTATCGCTCGCCAGCTTCGCCGGCTACGCCGACCGTGTGAGCGACTGCAGATGGTGTGGGAGGGGGCAAAGCCCCCGAGAGGCCGCAGGCCGGTTTGATTTGTGGCTTGGCGGGGAAATGCGTCGCGGCCCTCGCCAGCTTCGCCGGCTCCTACGCCAAAATGGAGCGCACCCCAGGGCGGCGCAGCTAACCCGATTTGTGCCCGTCACCCCGCCCCAGTCGTATCGCTCGCCAGCTTCGCCGGCTACGCCGACCGTGTGAGCGACGGCAGATGGTGTGGGAGGGGGCAAAGCCCCCGAGAGGCCGCAGGCCGGTTTGATTTGTGGCTTGGCGGGGAAATGCGTCGCGGCCCTCGCCAGCTTCGCCGGCTCCTACGCCAAAATGGAGCGCACCCCAGGGCGGCGCAGCTAAGCCGATTTGTGCCCGTCACCCCGCCCCAGTCGTATCGCTCGCCAGCTTCGCCGGCTACGCCAACCGTGTGAGCGACTGCAGATGGTGTGGGAGGGGGCAAAGCCCCCGAGAGGCCGCAGGCCGGTTTGATTTATGGCTTGACAGGAAATGCGTTGCCGTCCTCGCCAGCTTCGTCGGCTCCTACAGGACCGCCTTGGTGCATGGCGGTCTGTCGTCGAACAGCGAAGGCGGTCGCGGTGATGCCACTGAATGCATATAAATCGAAACAGATGTGGGAGCGCGCGAAGCCCGCGATAGGCCGCGCGGGCGGCCGGTGGTGGCCATATTGGACATTTCGCCGGGCGCCCGAAGATCAAACCGGCCTGGCGGCCTCTCGGGGCTTTGCCCCTCCCACGTCTGTCCTGAAATTCAATCACGACCACCACCGGCCGCCCGCGCGGCCCTCGCCAGCTTCGCCGGCTCCTACGCCAAAATGGAGCGCACCCCAGGGCGGCGTAGGAGCCGGCGCAGCTGGCGAGCTCTACCGGCGATGCTCGGTCACTTGTCCGAGGTCATCGCTCGAGGTGCTGGTCTTGTCACTGCTGCGCAATTTGGCCACTTCGGCAGCGGTCACGGCGGCGCCCTGGTTGCCCCAACTGCTGCGGATGAAGCTCACCACATCGGCCACCTGCTGATCGGACAGGCGCCAGGCGAAGGCCGGCATGGTGAAGCTCGACGGCGCCGTGTGCGTGGCCGGCAGGCTATCGCCGTCGAGCACGATGTGGATCAGCGAAGTCGCATCCTTGCCTTGCAGCACCGGGTTGCCGGCCAGCGCCGGGAACACCCGGGTATAGCCCTGGCCGTCGGTGCGGTGGCAGGCGGCGCAGTTGTCGATGTACACCGAGGCCCCTGGCTTGCTGTCGTCGCCCTTGTACAACGCCTGGGCCACGGCCGGGTCGGGTGTCTGTGCAGCGTCGTCCTGGCGGCTGGCCGGCAGGGTCTTGAGGTAGCGGGCGATGGCGGTGAGGTCGGCGTCGCTCATGTACTGCATGCTGTGCTCGACCACGTCGCTCATGCCGCCGAACACTGCGCTGCGGTCACTGCGCCCGGTCTTGAGAAACTGCACCAGCTGCGCTTCGCTCCAGCTGCCGAGGCCATCCTGGTGGTCGCCGCGCAGGCTCTTGGCGATCCAGCCTTCCAGTGGCGCGCTGCCGGAGAGGAACGCGGCGCCGTCGGCCGGGTTCATGGCTTTTTCCTGCATGGTGATCGCCCGCGGCGTGTGGCAGGCGCCACAGTGGCCGAGGCCTTCGACCAGATAGGCGCCGCGGCTGACCACCGGGTCCTGCTGCGCCGGTGCCTGGAAGGCCAGCACCTTGGGCGCGAACATCAGCCGCCAGGCCGCCAGCGGCCAGCGCATGCTCAGCGGCCAGGGGATGTCGCTGGCCTTGTTCGGTTGCGCGACTGGCTGCACGCCATGCATGAAATAGGCGTACAACGCCTGCATGTCGGGGTCGCTGACCGTGGCATAGGACGGGTAGGGCATGGCCGGGTAGAGGCTGCTGCCGTCCTTGCCGATGCCATGGCGCACGGCGTTGTCGAAGTCTTCGAAGCTGTAGTCGCCGATGCCGCTCTTGTCCGGGGTGATGTTGGTGGAGTACACCGTGCCGATCGGCGTCTGCATGCCCAGGCCACCGGCGAACGGCTGGCCGCCCTTGGCGGTGTGGCAGGCCACGCAGTCGCCAGCGCGGGCCAGGTATTCGCCTTGCTTGACCAATGGGTCCCAGCTCTCGGCGGCCAGCAGGGGCAGGCTGAAAGACAGGCTGAGCGCGGCGATCAAAAATTTAGTCATCGTCTGGGCTCCTTAAACCTGCACCAGTGGGCCGGGGTTTTTCAGGTACTGCTCGCGGATCGCCCGCGCCGACCAGTAGGTCAAGGCCGCCACCAACCCGGTGGGGTTGTAGCCCAGGCCCTGGGGGAACGCCGAGGCACCGGGAACGAACACGTTGTGCACGTCCCAGCTCTGCAGGTAGCGGTTCAGTGCGCTGGTCCTCGGGTCGGTGCCCATGATCACGCCGCCATTGAGGTGGGTGGTCTGGTAGTTGGCGGTGTTGAAGTGCTCGCCGACCTTCTTGCCCAGCTGGGCGATGGCCTTGGGGTTCATGGACTTGGCCACCTCGGTCAGCTTGGCGGCCATGAACTGGTTCATCTTGATGTCGTTTTCCTGCCAGTCGAAAGTCATGCGCAGCAGCGGCTGGCCCCAGGCATCCTTGTAGGTCGGGTCCAGGTCCAGATAGTTGCCGCGGTAGGACTGGTGCGCGCCGTGGGCGTCCATCGATACCTGGTGGGTGAAGTAGTCGGCGGTGGCTTTCTTCCAGGCGCTACCCCAGGCCGGGGTGCCCGGCGGGGTCGAGGCGCCGGCGATGGGCCGCGAGCCGGCCTGGTTGACCCACATCGGCGAGCCGCCGACGAAGCCGTGAGGACCGTGGTCGAAGTTGTCGGCGTTGAAATCGTCGATGGCCACGCCGTTGCCGCCAGCACCGATGAAGTTGTTGGTGTGGGTGTCCTTGTCGAAGAAGGCCTTGATGGTGGCCATGTTCTGGTAGGCGAAGTTCTTGCCGATCACCCCTTCGCCGCTGATCGGGTCATAGGGCTTGCCGATGCCGGAGAGCAGCATCAGGCGCACGTTGTTGAACTGGAACGCGGCGACAATCACCAGGTCCGCCGGTTGTTCGACCTCGCGGCCCTGGGCGTCGATGTAGGTAACCCCGGTGGCCAGTTTGCGGTCGGCGCTGAGGTTGACCCGCAGCACGTGGCTGTTGGCGCGCAGCTCGAAGTTCGGTACCTGGCGCAGCGCCGGCAGGATGTTCACGTTCGGCGAGGCCTTGGAATACATGTAGCAGACGTATCCGCTGCAGAAGCCGCAGAAGTTGCACGGGCCCATCTGTGCCCCGTACGGATTGGTGTACGGCCCGGAGGTGTTCGCAGAAGGCAGGTTGTACGGCTTGTAGCCGAGCGAGGCGGCGGCCTTCTGGAACAGCTGCGCCGACACGGTGTTCTTCTGCGACACCAGCGGGAAAGGGTTGGAACGGTCCGGCGCGTAGGGGTTGCCGCCCTTGCCCTGGCCGACCAGTTGACCCTTCACCGTCCACGCCTGGCCGGAGGTGCCGAAGACTTTTTCAGCGAAGTCGAAGTAGGGTTCCAGCTCCTCGTAACTGACGCCGAAGTCCTGGATGGTCATGTCCTTGGGGATGAAGTGCTTGCCGTAGCGTTCTTCATAATGGCTGCGCATGCGCAACTCGATCGGGTCGACCCGAAAGTGCACGCCGGACCAGTGCAGGCCTGCACCGCCAACCCCTTTGCCGGGCAGGAAGGCGCCCAGTTGGCGGTTGGGCAGGGCAACGTCGTTGACGCTGTGGCGGATGGTCACGGTCTCCTTGGAGACATCGACGAAGAGCTTCTTGCGCACGCTGTAGGTCAGCTCGTCGATGACCTGCGGGTAGTTGCCGTCCGGGTAGGTGTCCTGCATCGGCCCGCGCTCCAGTGCGACCACGTCGAGGCCGGCCTCGGTCAGCTCCTTGGCCATGATTGCGCCGGTCCAGCCGAAGCCGATGATCACCGCGTCGACCTTCTTCATTACGGTTGCCATGCTCAAGCTCTCTCGCCGCGAATCGATACCGCCGGGAAGGGATACGCCTCGTTGCGCTCCACCCAGTCCATGAAGTCGGCGCGGGCGCCGGGGAAGCCGATCTGGGTCCAGCCGACCATGCCTCTGTTGCCGCCGTGGATGGGGTCGCAGAAGAAGCCTTCACGGGTGTTCTGCAGCAGCAGGCTGAAGAATGCCTTGGCCGGAACGCCGTCCAGATCGCCCTTGCCAGCTTCGAGATCCTTGAGAATGCTGTCCTGGGTAGCGCTGTCTTGTTCGGCGAAGGTTTTACCGCCTTGATTCTTGCACTGCGCGTCCACGGCAGCGATGCCCAGCCGGTAGAGCTGCTGCGGCGACAATTGCAGCTGATAGCCCATTTCGGGCGAGGCGTCGGTGACGAACGGACCCTGCATGTACCACTGCGCGCCGGTGGCGTAAGGGGTGTTCATCTGCCGGTCGATGTACTCCGCCGCGCCGGCTTCGAGCGCACCGGGGCCCAGATCGTCTGCCGGAATCAGGCGCGCCACGGCCGCCTGGACGAACGCCCATTCCTCGGCAGTAAACCAGCTGGGCTGGTAATTGCTGGCGGCGGGTGTGGCCGGGGCGGCGTGGGCGGGGGCGGCGAGTGGCGCGGTCAAGGCACTCAGGCCCAGGCTGCTGCTGGCGACCGTGACCACGGGAATGAGGGTCAGGGTCTTGCGCAGGAAATCCCGGCGCGGGTTGTCTTGGTCGGAGTCGGACATGAAGGCTTCCTGATCGGCTGTGTGCTCGTTGAGACAGCGGCGCTTGAGCAAAGGTGCGGTGCGCGGGCTCTTGAGGGCCGTTGACACGTGGCTAACTGTCGCAGGGGGGTGGCGGGGGCAAATGTACCGACTTTCGAAGCGGATTGAAACCGGTTTCAATTTGCCCGCTGCACCGCAGTTAAATGGGAATTTTCAGCACGGTCAAGCCTGCAAAAAAACAAACCTTAACGGCAGCGGCAGAGCCCCTTTACTGTGGACTTCTTCGAGCTTGAACCACAGGTTGCAGGCATGAGCGATTACTACTACAAGGGTGCGCGTAAAGCCAGGCGTGGCGAACAGACCCAGCCGGCGCTGCGCAACGGCGTTGCTGCTACCGAGGCCGGCGGCGTTGAGAACGCTGACGCTGACCGGGCCGAACCGGCCCAAGGCTGGCTGCTTTGGATGCGAATGCAATTTGCAGTAGCAACGGCCTTGCTGTATCGCGGCGCAACCAGCAAGGGCACGCAGCCTTCGTACAGGGTTCTGCGCCGGGTTGCCAAGCAGGTGTTGTATCGACTACTCGTGGGGCTGTTCGGCAAGGTGGTCAATGCTGGCCTGCCAGGTGTCGGTACACTGCTGCAGATCCTTGAAGAAGACCGCCGTGCCTATGCTGATGATCAGGCTCGCGGCTTCATCCGCTTGAAGAGGGCGCTTGAACATTTCGCCGACCTGCCCAGTGGCAACGAAAACGAGCAGACTCTACGCGAACTTCAGGCGCTGGTCAGGGTGGCACTGTCCGGCCTGCACCTGCTGGACGACTACAACAGCGGCGCGTTCACCCTGGGTCGGTTCGACGACCGCCTCGGTGATTTGACCGAAGCCCTCAAGGCCCCCTATATCATTGCATTGACCGACGGTGCCGCCCTGCAGCTGGTAGAAGGTGTACGTTACCTGCGCTTGTTCTGCTTTGACATGGGCGAGATGAAAGCCTCGGCCAGCGAAGGCGTAATGCCGGAGCAGTATGTCGCCATGGCGGCCAAGTCCGGAGTGATGCGCGCCATGGTGCCGGCGCAGTTGCACTGGTTCGTCGACACCATCGGCGAATTGGGTGCCATTGTCGGTGCTTTTCGGCCAGTCATGGCCGGCCCAGGCGACCGGCACGCCAAGGCCTGGCAGCTGCTGCAATTGATCCTGGCCAGCCGCCTGGGCGGCCTTCTGTTGCCACAACTGGACGCTGTGGTGCGCCCCGCCGTGCAGTTTCTTTTGGCAGACGCAGATGCAGACGCCGAGTTCGACGAGACGCACGACCCACTCGACCCGGGCAGCCAGAGCCTCGCCGTGCTGCGCTGGTTGGCGCTGAATCTGCACGAAGGCCTGGCACAGGTGCAATGGGCGCCCGAATGGCTTACCCGCGTGTTGGGCTATCTGGATCAGCTCGCTGACGGCTTTGCGCTTTATGCCCAAAGTGAGCCGTTTCCTGACAAGCCTCTCGATCAACTGGCCTGGGGCATCGAGCTGCTGCAAGAGGCGCGCTTTCGGCGCCTGCTCGAGACCTTGTTCGGCCAAGCGGCGATCACCAGCCTGACCCTGCCGTTCGAAGTCTTCGAACAGGCGCAGCCGCCGTCGGATGGCAGTTCCCATCAGATGCAATCGCGCTGGGCCAGCGGCATTTTAGAGCGTGACGACATCATGGGCATGCTGGCCAGCAGCGATGCCGGGCCTGAGCTCGCACGCAGCTTGCGCGAGGCCTTGGCATGGGGCCCGCTGTTGGCCCGCCTGAGCCGGTTACATGGGCGCCTCGACGAAGACGCCAGCTATGCGCAGATTGCCCACGCCCTGTTCATGGAACTCGGTGCGCTGCTGGTCGAACAGATCAGGCTGCCCAGTAACCGCGCTCTGGGCAAAGCCGGCCAGTACCTGGCTGCCTCTGTCGGTGACCACCAGGGGGCTGCGGTGCTGGGCGCCTATCTGGCGCTGCTGAACATGGATCCGCAAAGCAGCTATGCCGACACCGCAGGACAACTGGCCGGTTACGTCGAGGACAACCTTCTCATCCTGGCCGGGGAGGCAGCGCCAGCCCTGGGCGAGTATGCCTGGTTGGCGAGTGCTGCACGGCGGGGTGTGGCCATCGCCGGGCGCTGGTGGAACGCCAGCAGTGCCAGCGAGGGGGCCAGCTTGCTGGAGTCGGCCATTCGCCTGATCAAGATTGTCTTCGATCTGTCGCCGCAGACGCATGCGGCACTCGATGCCATTCCATTACTCCCGAAAATAATGGAGGCGTTCAACGACTCGGCCGACGCAAGCGGGCCGGTGGCGCGTCTCGACGGATTCGTCCAGGCCCTGCAGGACAGTTCCAATCCCGGTATCAAGCAAATGGGCACCAAGGCCGAACGCTGGCTGGTCAATACGCTGTCCGACGCGATGGGTGCCCTACTGCCCCAGGATGCCTCGCTATTGCCCAATCTGCCGATGGCGGCGGCCGCGCCGAGCGAAGGGCAGGATCTGCAGCTTTCGGTCGCCGAACAGCAGGTCGACCTAGGTCACTTGAGCGTCCCTTCGCCCTTTTGGCGTTCCGAGCAGATCACCATGGGGGCTGGTGTTTTCGGGTTCGCGACGGTGCTCTCCTTGCTCTACGGTGGCTACAGTTACCGGCACGAACGCAGCGGCTATGCACGGGTCGGCAGCACCGGACAACGGGATGCAACGCCGGCGAGCAGTGTCCTCAATCGTTATCGTGGCACGGCGATGGGCATCGCCGCAGCGCTGTTCTCGGCCTGCGTGGGTATCGGCCTGTATCAGTGGGCCCAGCGGCGCGGCCAGGAAGAACAGCTGCAACGGGCGTTTGAAGAACCGTACCTGCCGGTGGCGCCGCAAGCACCCATCACCCTGTTGCAGGCCGTTGAGGACTACCTCAAGGAGCAAAGCGGCGACCCGCTGATTCTCGAGGACTCAGCGGCCGTCGAGCGCCTGTTGCACGAGCTTCTGGATGATTCTGCCAACGATGAGTATGAAGATGAGGCTGAGGACTTCGATGAGGCGCCCGATAACGCCGCCGCAAGCGCTCAGGTCCTCTCAAGGGGGATCCGCGAGGTATCTGAAGACCCACTGACCCCTTCCAAGGCCCCTTCGCCGCGTCCCCACTCCAGAGTGGCTTCGATTAAACACCTGCCGACCCGCCGTCCTAAACGCAAGGCCAAGCAGCGCGGTGTCGCGCGTATTCGCCTGAGTCGCGACAAAGATGGCAGGGTGCGCATAATCCCCCGTGGCCGGCAGGCCCAGCCCGGTGAATCTGTGCAACCTCTGAGTCAGACACCGGACGAAATGGTCTCCAGGCTGAAGCGAGCTGTAGCACTCAGCGCCTATGAAACCAAGAGCATCGATGAGGACCTGGAGCACATTGGCCAAAACAGTGGCGAGCTGCCGGCCGAGCTTGTCAGCATCGAGGCCTTCGCCGCAGGCGCCGGTAGCGCAATCAAGCAAGAGAGCTACATGATGCGCCCCCCACTGTTCGATCCCGATGAACAACTCGAAATCCGCTTCAAGACCTATGAAGACAACCCGCTTCTGTATATCACATCGCCGATCACTCAGCCCTACGTCAGAGCGCACACGTTGATTTCACCGAACAAGGAAACCGATCTTCCTTCATCGCTGCCATGGTATCGCCGCAGACTGGGCATGACCGGCCGCACCCATGTTTCGGCCATGGAAGTATTGTTGGGCAATCTGAAAAAGCTCATTGGCGATAACACCTATGGAATCCACGCCATCGACCCGGCGCAGGACGCTTATCTGCAAGCACTGAACAACGCGACGCTGGCCGAAGACTATGACAGGGAGTTGGTCGCGCACATGGAGAAACATAAGGAAAAAATGCTCGAGCGCATTGAAGCCAAGGTCTACAAGCGTCTGAACCGCGCGGTGGGTCGGTCGGACTATGTGCCAAAACAACGTCTCGACCAGAAAAAGGCATTCGTTTCGCAGGTGTATGCAGATTCGGTGACCGGGTTGAAGGGCAGCCTTGGTACCCCCGCCATTTTGGAGCATTCTCTGCTGAATGTCGTCCGCTACGTCGACATCGAGGAGAGGATCGACATCATCCTGTTCCTGGACACCGGTGAGGTCCATGACGCCTATCGCCCCAAACGCGCCAAGGCCAGGGAAACCGGGGAGGCTCGCACCCGCGAGGGGCGCTCGACATCGGTCACGCGTATCGAAACCCTGTCGCAGGTCATTCGCAGTACCGCCAGTATCGGCACCGACGTGTTCAAGAGTATCGCAAAGCACATCAGCAAGGACGAGCTTGACCATGCGCGCATGTTGCGTGATCCCCAGGGACAGCTGGTTTACGACCCGGGGTTCATTGCGCGAGTCGAGGCCGTGCAGGCCGATAATCTTTATCGCGATCAAGGCCCTCTCAAGCTCAAGAGCCTTACCGAGATGACGGTCGCCGATTACGCGACCATTCAGCACGAGCTGCTGCAAAGAAACTTGAAAAGCGATGCAGACGCTCGTTCGAGCTCCCAGTACGATCAAGAATATGCCTTCTGGACCCACAAAGCCGAATTCGTTGGCAACATCATTGCCACCGGGCTTACCATTTTTGGCGGCTTGCCCGTCAAAGGCGCCACGTGGTTCGCACGAGCGGCATTTTTGGCGGCGGCCACCACTGCCACGGTCAGCCTGATCATGCGCCGGGGTATGGCCGAAAGTAGCGAAGAGCGCATCGAGCTGCTCAGGCGCTGGATTTTCGCTCTATGCTGTGAGGTCTTTTTCCTGACGATGGGTGAAAGATTCGTAGACCCTTTCGGTAACAAACTGGCTAGAAAAATAGCGAACCGCGAGCCTTGGCGAAAATCTGGCCTCGACGATTTCCTGAAGCAACACCCTGAGTTCAATAACACCCTACACAGGAGCGAACTCGAAAAATATTTTGCCAGTTTCGATTTTTCACTCACAGACAGAACTTCTGCAGCCGTCAGGCAAGCGTTCGAGAAAAAACTGCGTGAACGCATAAAAACAAAGGTGAACCTTGGCCTGTTGAGCAAGGCGTTGTTCTTAAGCCCGTACGTGCAAGCGGCGTTCAACCGGGTCGACTTCGATCAGATAGGGACTGCCCAGGGTATCGCGAGCGAGCAGCCACTGCAGCGTCGCGATACCACCGCCGGCGCTGGGAGGGGCCGATTCCTGCCCCGTGACACCTTGGGCAGCGCCGCCGGACGCGTCACCAGCATGGACTGGTCAGTGGATGAAGAGGGGCGCTCGGGGATTTCCAAGCTGCCGAAATTTGCTGATGACAGCGCCGAAAACCAGTGGGGGATGACGCGGGACCTCGATCCACAGATGCCGGGTGATTACCGCAGTATCGGGCGCGCGACCTATCGCCACCTGGGCAGCGACCCGGCCAAATTCTATGGCAATCAGAAGGTTCGCCTCATGTCCGACAACGGTCGCTGGAAAGCGACCCCGATCGTACTCAATGCCCAGCAGATCGAGGAGGCCAAGCGCGCAGCGCAGCAGCAAACAGCGGCTACAAGGGCGCCGACTCTGCGGCCGGCGACCGCTGACGATGGCGCCGAAGGCAAGATCGACTGGCAGATCGAAGACGTTTCCGGCAACCTGCGGGTGACTCCGTGGGACCCATTGCCGACCTTTGAGGCAGGTGACCGATGGAAGCATCACCTCAATGACGATCCGCACGAAGTGGGCTTCTTTCGGCGCCTGGGCGTTGCGCCGATGTTCATTTCCGGCGAAACCTACCAGTACCTCGGCAAGCTCGATGACCGGACCCAGGACAAGTTGTATTCGTTGGTTCAGGTCCAGGGGCAGTGGAAGGCCAGGCCGGCACCTCTGCCCGATCGCAGCTATGACCCCGATGCGGACAATCACGCCATGGCCGCGAGCAGCGACGAGGCCGGCCGTCAAATGGTTGATCTGCAGTTTCTGCTGCACAAGCTGGATAACACCAACCCGCGTCGCTGCGCTAACCGGCCCGACGATTGGTACAAGGCCGCTGTCGATCTGCGCAATGGTATCGCTCCGCTCGAGTCCCGACTGCACGGAGACGCGGCAACGGAGGCGCGTTTGCAGGCTTTCTCGGACAGCCAGCTCAATGGGGCGGGGCTTCTGAAAGATGAACTCAAGTCTCGGCGCAAACTGCGTGAGCAAAGACGCGTAGACTGCGCAATGCTCAGGTCCGCCGTTGATAACCGTTTAGCGAATCGGCATGCATTCATAAAAGCCTGGGACCTGACCAACAAAAACCTTGAGATCATGCGAATCGATTTCCGCCTGCGCACGCTCAAGGACAACGAACAACAGATGCGCACGCGCATCGAGGATATGGAGAGGATTTGGGAGGGGCCCGACGGCGTGATTGTTTTCTCTGGTGGTGAAAGCCGAACCTATGCGCAGCTCCAGGAAGATCTCGCGGAAAACCTGCGCACCCAGGAATTGCAGCGGCTAAAACGCGATGGGTTGGAGCGAGATATCAAGTTCGATGACGACACCGCACCGGTTGGGCGCAGTTAGCAGCCGCGAGACGTCTGGCCGGAGCCTGCACCGAATCGCGAGAGCAAAACCCTTTCAGTGCTAACCATATTCCCCAACGGTATTTAAAAATCCCGTTTTATATCGTTACAGTTTCGGGCATCCACCTCGTACTCCATAGCTAGAGTCGGAGCTCACATGTCCGCCGTTTCCCTTGCCCAGCCCGCACCGCAGTCATTCGATATCCGTCCGCTCGCCGGCCATGTTGGCGCCGAGATCATCGGCCTGGACCTGACTCGACCGCTCAATGACGCCGACTTCGCCCGCGTGCATCGCGCGCATCTGGACCACCATGTGGTGGTGTTTCGCGACCAGCGCATTACCCCGCAGCAGCAGATCGACTTCAGCCGGCGTTTTGGCGTGCTGCAGATCCATGTGCTCAAGCAGTTCCTGCTGGCTGGGCACCCGGAAATCCTCATCGTGTCCAACATCGTCGAGGACGGCAAGCCGCTCGGCCTGGGCGACGCCGGCAAGTATTGGCACTCGGACCTGTCCTATAAGGAGCTGCCAAGCCTGGGCTCGATGCTGCACGCTCAGGAGTTGCCCAGCGAAGGCGGCGACACCCTGTTCGCCGACATGCACCGCGCCTGGGACACCCTGCCGGCGCACCTGCGCAGCGCCGTCGAAGGCCGGCAGGCCGTGCATTCCTACACCGCCCGCTACAGCGAGGGCAAGAACGCCGCCAACTGGCGTCCGACCCTGACCGCCGAGCAACTGGCGCAAGTGGTCACCGTGACTCATCCGGTGGTGCGTACCCACCCGGAGAACGGCCGCAAGGCGCTGTTCGTCAGCGAGGGTTTCACCACCCATATCGTCGGCCTGCCGGACGATGAAAGCCGCGACCTGCTGGCCCAGCTCTACGCCCACAGCGTGCTGCCGGACAACGTCTACCGCCATCGGTGGCAGCCCCACGACATGGTCTTCTGGGACAACCGCTCGCTGATCCACCTGGCTGCCGGCTGCCCCGACCACCTGCGTCGCAAGCTGTACCGCACCACCATCCAGGGTGATGCGCCGTTTTGATCCAGGAGTCTTCGATGAACGCTGTTGCGCAAGGCCACACGGCTAGCCAGATATCCACCGACGTCCTGCTGCAAGTGCAAAACGTCAGCCTCGAATACCGCACCCCGGAGCGCGTCGTGCGCGCCACCCACGAGGTCAGCTTCGAGGTCGATCAAGGCGACCGCTTCGTCCTGCTCGGCCCCTCGGGCTGCGGCAAGTCGACCCTGCTCAAAGCCGTGGCCGGCTTTATCAAGCCCAGCGCCGGCGAAATTCGCCTGGCCGGCACGCGCATCAGCGAGCCCGGTCCGGACCGCATCGTGGTGTTTCAGGAGTTCGACCAATTGCCGGCGTGGAAGACGGTGATCGAGAACGTCATGTTCCCGCTGCTGGCCTCGCGCACCCTCAAGCGCCCCGAGGCGCTGGAGCGCGCTCGCTACTACCTGGACAAGGTCGGCCTCACGGCTTTCGCCCAAGCCTACCCCCACACCCTGTCCGGCGGCATGAAAGCCCGCGTGGCGATCGCCCGGGCACTGGCCATGCAACCGAAGATCCTGCTGATGGACGAGCCGTTCGCCGCCCTGGACGCCCTGACCCGGCGCAAGATGCAGGAAGAATTGCTGGAGCTGTGGCAGGAGGTGCGCTTCACCTTGCTGTTCGTCACCCACTCCATCGAGGAGGCGCTGGTGGTCGGCAACCGCATACTCTTGCTGTCGCCGCACCCGGGCCGGGTGCGCGCGGAAATCAACAGCCATCAATACGACTTGCAGAGCCTGGGCGGCGTCGATTTCCAGGCCAGTGCCCAACGTATTCATCGCCTGTTGTTCGATGAGGGCGAGGCGCCAGTGGTGGATGCCCCGGTGGATTTCAACAATATTCGTATCGCCTACTAGGCCCTCGGCAGGATTTGACCATGAACAGCATTCGCCAGGAATACGAAGTGGCCCTGGAGCCCTTCACCCAATCGGAGCTGGCGCGCACGCTGTCGCTGCCCCAGCGCATCTGGCAGCAGGCCTGGGTGCGCAAGAGCGTGATCCTGATCGTGCTGGCCGTGCTCTGGGAAGTCGCCGCGCGCCTGCAGAACAACGACCTGCTGCTGCCCAGCTTCCTGCAGACCGCCCACGCCTTCATCGACGGCATCGCCAGCGGCGAGTTGCCGGCCAAGGTGTGGATCTCGCTGACCGTGCTGATCAAGGGCTACCTGATCGGCATCGTCCTGGCCTTCGGCCTGACCACGCTTGCGGTATCCACCCAGCTGGGCCGCGACCTGCTTGGCACGCTGACGGCCATGTTCAATCCGCTGCCGGCCATCGCCTTGCTGCCGCTGTCGCTGCTGTGGTTCGGGCTGGGCGAGAACAGCCTGATCTTCGTGCTGGTGCACTCGGTGCTCTGGGCGCTGGCGTTGAACACCTACTCGGGCTTTCTCGGCGTCTCGGAAACGCTGCGCATGGCCGGACGCAACTACGGCCTGCGTGGCCTGCGCTTCGTCTGGTACATCCTGATTCCGGCGGCGCTGCCGTCGATCCTGGCCGGCCTGAAGATCGGCTGGGCCTTCGCCTGGCGCACCCTGATCGCGGCTGAGCTGGTATTCGGCGCCTCGTCGGGCAAGGGCGGCCTGGGCTGGTACATCTTCCAGAACCGCAACGAGCTGTACACCGACAAGGTGTTCGCCGGCCTTGCCGCAGTGATCATCATCGGCCTGTTGGTGGAAAACCTGCTGTTCGCCACCTTCGAGCGCCTGACCATCAAGCGCTGGGGCATGTTGCGCTGATCTTTCCATGAACCCTGACACGAGACTTTCCATGGCTTCGGTACACAAACTCACCCTCATCGCCGGCCTGGTCGCCGCCGTGCTCGGCAGCAATGCCCAGGCTGAAGGCAAGATCAGCATCGCCCAGCAATTCGGCATCGGCTACCTGATCCTCGACGTGGTGCGCGACCAGCACCTGATCGAAAAGCACGGCAAGGCCGAAGGCCTGGACATCACCGTGGACTGGAACAGCATCTCCGGGGCCACCGCCATGAACGAAGCGCTGCTGGCCGGCGCCCTCGACGTGGTTTCGGCCGGCGTGCCGCCGATGCTGACCCTGTGGGACCGTACCAAGGGCCGGCAGAACGTCAAGGCCATCGCCTCGCTGGGCTCGATGCCCAACTACCTGCTGAGCAACAACCCGGCGGTCAAGACCCTCAAGGACTTCACCCCCCAGGACCGCATCGCCGTGCCGGCGGCCGGCGTCGGCTTCCAGTCGCGGACCCTGCAGATCGAGACCGCCAAGGTCTACGGCAACGACCAGTTCAAGCGCTTCGACGACTATTCGGTAAGCCTGCCGCACCCTGACGCCACCGCCGCCTTGATCGCCGGCGGCTCCGAGATCAGCGCGCATTTCTCCAGCCCGCCGTTCCAGTACCAGGAACTGGACAACCCCAAGGTGCACAAGGTGCTCAGCTCCTACGACATTCTCGGCGGCCCGGCGACCTTCAACGTGCTCTACACCACGCAGAAATTCCACGACGACAACCCCAAGACCTACAAGGCGTTCTATGACGCCCTGGCCGAGGCGGCGCAGATCATCAAGGCCGACAAGGTGGCGGCGGCCAAGACCTACATCCGCGTCGAGCAATCGAAACTCGGCGAGGACTTCGTCGAGAAGATCGTCAAGGACCCGGAGATCGACTTCACCGTGGTGCCGCAGCGTACCTTCATCTATGCCCAGAAGCTGCAGGAGCTGGGTGTCCTGAAGAACAAGGCGGCCAGCTGGAAGGATTACTTCTTCGAAGAGGCGCACGGTGGCGACGGGAGCTGAGGACAAGGATGCGCAGCGCCCGGTCTCTTGCTGTACAGACCCCATCAGACCGGCCTGCAACCCGACCAGCCCACCCAACCTGATTGCAGGTCGATGAGCTCGGTGCTCGAGCTCGACCCACGCGAAACCGATTTTACAGATCCCCGTCAGTTGCAATAAATCAAACCTTAACGCCAGCTTGCGATGCGGCTAATGTCGATCCTTCATCTGCACGGTGCGCACAGGTAGCAACCATGCGTGACTACTATTGGCGGGGTGCTCGTAACAAGCGGCGTGCTCAGTCTGACGCTGCTGCGTTGCAATCCGCGCCTTCGGCCGTCATCACCAGTACCGGCGCCGGCAGCACGGCGCCTGCCCAAGGCTGGTTGACCTGGCTGCAGGTGCAGTTCGTTACCGCCGCTGCTGCGATGTACCCCGCAGGCATCGGCAAGGGGCAGCCAGCGCAGTACTCTGTGCTGCGCCGCGTCGCCAAACAGTTGTTGTACAGGCTGCTGGCTGCGCTGTTCGGCAAGGTAGTCAACGCCGCCGTGTTACCTGGCGTCGGTACCCTGCTGCAGATTCTCGAAGAGGACCGCCACCAGCGCCGCGATCATCAGGTGGCAGGGTTCAAGCGAGTCAAGGCGGGGCTCGAGCATTTCGCCTCGCTGCCCAGCGGCGACGAAAACGAATCGACCTTGGCCGAGCTGCAGGAACTGGTCAGGGTGGTGCTGCCCGGCCTGGAGCTGCTCGACGATTACCAGACCGGGGCATTCACCCTGGCCAGACTCGATGATCGCCTCGATCAGTTGATGCTCGCGCTACAGGCGCCTTCTCTCGCTGTACTGACCGCCGGCGCCGCCTCGCAACTGGTCGAGGGCGTGCGCTATCTGCGGTTGTTCTGCTATGACGTGGACGTGCTCAAGTCCACTGCTCGCGAGGGTGCGCCGGCGCAACACTATGTCGCCGTGGTGGCGAACTCCGGCTTCATGCGTGCCATGTTCCCCGCCGAGCTGCATTGGTTTGTCGATACAGTCGCCGAACTGGGCACGATTGTCGGAGCTTTCCGGCCCATTCTGGCAGGCGAGGGAGACCGTTACACCAAGGCCTTCAGATTGCTCGAGCTCATCGCAGCCAGCCGCCTGGGCAGCCTTCTGTTGCCGCAACTGGACGCCGTGCTGCGTCCGGCCGTCGAGCATCTGTTCGACGCCGCCGAGCCTGCAGAAGATGACGCCCACCAGCAGGCGGGGGGCCGCAGCATGGCCGTGCTACGTTGGTTGGTACAGATCCCGCATCTAGGCCCGGACGCGGCGCATTGGGCACCAGAATGGCTGACCAGCGTATTCGGCTACCTGGACAGGCTGGTCGACGGCTACACGTTGTATGCCGACAGTGAACCGTTCCCGGCCAAGCCCCTCGAGCAGTTGGCCTGGGGCGTGGAGCTGCTCCAGCAAGCGCGCTTTCGCCGCTTGCTCGAGTCCTTGTTCGGCCACCTGGCCGTCAGCAGCCTGACCTTGCCGTTCGAGGTGTTCGAGCATCATCAGCCGGTGCCCGCTGGCAGTTCGCACCAGGCGCAATCGCGCTGGGCCAATGGGGTCCTGGAGCGCGATGATGTCGCCCATCTGCTCGCCAGCAGCAACGCCGGGCCGCAGGTCATCCGTGGGCTGCGCGAAGCCTTGGCATGGGGCCCGTTGCTGGCCCGGCTGACGATGTTGCAGGATCGTCTCGACGAAGATGCCAGCTATGCGCAGATTGCCCGTGCACTGTTCATGGAACTGGGCGCCATGCTGGTTGAGCAGCTGTCCCTGCCCAGCCACGAAACGATGGCGAGCGCTGGCAAATACCTGGCCAGCTATCTTGGCGATTACCAAGGCGCCGCAGTCTTGGGCGCCTACCTGGCGCTGCGCCAGGCGGATACGCAGGGCAGCTACTCTGACGCCGCTGGGCATGTGAGTGAGTACTTCCAGGAGCACCTCGAAGCGCTGACCGGTCAGCAACAGCCGGACTTTCGTCAGCACCAATGGCTGTTCAAGGCCGCGCAGCGCGGCGTGGCGATTGCCGGGCGCTGGTGGAACGCCACCGCCGCAAGCGAAGCGCCGGGCCTATTGGAGTCGGCCATCCGCCTGGTCAAGATTGTTTTCGATCTGTCGCCGCAGACCCATGCGGCCTTGGACGCCATACCGCTGCTGCCTTTGGTCATGGACGCGTTCAACGACGCGCAGGTCAGCCACGGGCCAGTCGCACGCCTGGACCATTTCGCCCAGGCCCTGCAGGACAGTCCGAACCCGGGACTGAAAAGGCTCGGTACTCAGGCCGAACGCTGGGTGGTCAACCGCCTTGCCGATGCCATAGGAGCGATGCTGCCCCAGCAGAGCCCACTGCTCGGCGGCTTGCCTGGTGCGGCGGCTTCGCAAACCGAGGGTCTGGACCTGCAGACATCGGTCGCCGCGCAACAGCATGATCTTGGCGGTCTGGCGATACCCTCTGGCCGGTGGCGCTCAGAGCAGATTGCCATGGGCGGCAACGTCATGTATTTCGCGGCGCTGGCGCCGCTGCTCTATGCCGCTAAAAGTTTTCGCAGCGAGTGGGGTGACCAGTACGCCAGCGTGCCAGGCAGTGAACCGCGCGCAGACAACCAAGCCCCACGCGGTCTACTCAGACGTTATCGGGGCACGGCTTTGGGGATCGCCGGTGCGCTGGTCACCGCCAGCGTGGGGATCGGACTGCATGGGTGGGCGGCGCAACGACGTCAGCAGGAGGCGGCGCAACAGGCGGCGGACGAGCCTTATACGCCGCTGGTGCCGGGAGCGCCCATCACCCTGTTGCAAGCAGTGGAAAATTATCTACAGAGCGAAAGCGGCGACCCGCAGATATTGGCCGATGCACCGGCAGTGGCGCGCCTGCTGCATGAACTGTTCGACCATTCTCCCGATCCTGACAGCTCCACCCACTCTGCCTCGATGGTGCATTCGATCAAGCGCCGCAGTGTGGAGCAAGACCGTGCCACCGCTCCTGCGCGGATCAGGGTACGCCGCGATGGGCAGGGCGCACTGCAGATCGTCCCGGTAGACAGCCAACCACAGGTGGGTGATGAGCTGCGCACGCTGCTTCAGCCGCCGCAGGCGACCATCACCTCCCTGACCGTGGCTGCCAGGGTCGATAGTTATTTTACTGCGCGGATCGAGAAGATCCTGAAAGAGCGCGCCGAAGAAAGCGGGGAACTGCCGCCGGAGCTGGCCAGCATCGAGGCCTTCGCCGAAGACGCTGGAGCCGTGATCAAGAACAGTCATTTTTTGCGTCCGCCTGGGTTCAGTGGCGACGAAGAGTTGGAAATCGAATTTCAAAGCTACGAAGACAATCCATTACTGTATTTCACGTCGCCCGTCACCCAGCCCTATGTCGCTGTACACACTTTTTTCTCGCCGAATGCGGCGACCGATTTGCCGGCTGAGCGGCGGTTCTATCGACGCTTCCTGTTTGGTATGCAAGGCGAGACCCGCATTTCAGCGAGGGAGTTGCTGCTTGGCAACCTAAAGAAAGCCATAGGCGACAACTCTTACTGGATTTCCGCCAAGGACCCGCTTCAGCAGGAATATTTCAAATCGCTCAACACGGCGACCATTGCCGAAGATTACGACAAGGCGCTGGTGGCACATATGGCGGCGCATGAGTCGAAAATGGCTGCGCGCGTGGAGACGGCAGTCTACCGTCGGCTCGAGCGGGCGGTCGGTCGTCAGGACTATTCTCCTCGGGAGCGTCTCGACGCCAAGCTGGCTTACATCACGCCAGTGTATGCCGAGCCGGTGGCGTCCTTTTCAGGCCGCAACAATACCCCCGGCAAACTCGAACATACTTTGCTTAACGCCTTTCGCTACGTGGACCTTGCCGAACGTATCGACATCGTGGTGTTCATGAACACCGGTCAGGTCCATGACGCATACGACGCGGCCCGCGCCAGCACGGTGGGCGGATTTGCGACCACGGTTACCCGCATCGAAACAGTGACGCAAATACTGCGCAGTACTGCGAGCATCAACTCCGACGTATTCAATGCAATCGCCCGACGCATCGGCAAGGCGGAGCTGGACTACGCCCGGATGCAACGCAACGAGCACGGTACGCTGACCTATTCACCTGAATTCATTACGCGCATCGAAGCGCTGCACGTAGCGGACGGAACCCGGGTGCCGGGCCCGCTGCGGCTCAAAAGCCTGGAAAAGTTGTCGGTGCAGCAGTTTGCACAACTGCAGGTGAACCTGTTGCAGCGCGATCTGCAGAACGGTGCCGATGCGCGTTCCATGACCGGTTTCGATCAGCAATATGCGTATTGGACGCACAAGGCCGAGTTTGTTGGCAACTTCATCGCCACGGGATTGACCATTCTGGGCGCGCTACCGCTTCAGGGCGCCACCGCGTTCGCCAGGGCGGCCTGGCTGGCGGCTGTGACCACATCGACGCTATCGACCGTGCTGCGATCTGGAATGGTCGAGACCGACACGCAGCGCAAAGACCTTCTCAAACGCTGGTTGATGACCCTCCTTACCGAGACCTTCTTTCTGGTGATGGGCGAGTTTGTCGTCGATCGGGTGGTGAATCGGATGAAGCCGGTCAAGCCGCCGACTGCAGGCGAGCGGATGTCTGGTATGGCCGATTTCCTGCAACAGAACGCCGACTTGAACACGCTTGAGTTCACCCATGACGTGGCGGAGCACTTCAGCATTTTCTCCTTTGCGGAGATGAACGCGGCGTCTATCTCGCTGCGCAGGCGAATATTCGAGCAAAAGGTCCGTGAACTCATGAAGAATGCCGTGAATAGTGCATTGCTAAGCAAGGCGCTGCTCTTGAGTCCTCTGGTGCAGGCCGCTTTCGACGAAACGGATTTCGATCTCATAGGGACTCCGGAAAGTTTGGCCAAGGAACTTCCCGCGCAGCTACGGGACCGGTCCACTGGCAACCCCGGTGCCAATCGTTATCTGCCCAGGGACACCTTGCCGAGCCTTTCCGAGCGTAACGCCAGTGTCGAGTGGTCAATCGACGCCGACGGCCAGCCCCAGCCTGCAAAACTGCTGCTGTTCAGCGCCGACAGCGACGAAAATCAATGGGGTGAGACCGTGGCACTGGACCCGCGGATGCCAGGCAACTACCGCAGCATCGGGCGGCGAACCTATCGTCATCTTGGCAGTGACCCGGCCAACTTCTACGGCAACCAGAAAGTGCGCCTGGTATGGCGCGACGGCAGTTGGCAGGTCATACGCATCGTGCTCAATGCCCAGCAGATCGAGGAAGCCAGATTGGCCATGGAGAAACAGAAGACCGCCGCTACACCCGTGCCGACCTTGCGCCCAACGGTAAGTCCGCAGCCCGGCCAACCTAACCTCGACTGGGTGATCAGCGACGAGCGAGGCAATCTCAAGGTCAGCCAACCGCAGCCGCTTCCGATAGACGCTGCGCATAACCGCTGGAAAGCTCACGATAACGATGATCCGCACCGGGTGGGTGTCTATCGGCGATTAGGCCAGCCGCCCACGTTCAACGTCGGTATCACTTATCAATACCTGGGCGCTCTCGATGATCGCAGCGCGGAGCAACTGTATTCGTTGCACGAGGCCGGTGGCCGCTGGCAAGTGCGGTCGGCGCCGTTGCCGGATCGAAGTTATGATTACAAGGCGCCTGATCGGGTAATGACCGACAGTAGCGCCGAGGCAACCAAGCAGATGACGACCCTGCAGTACATGTTGCGCGAATTCGAGCATGTGAACCCCCGCCAGTTGCCCGGCCGAAAGGATGCGTGGCTCGAACAAATCGAAACGATGAAGGTCCTGGTCGACAGGCTCGAGAGCCGATTGCAGGAAGACAAGCACAGGGAGCGACCCCTCGCGGCCTTTGCCGCCACCCAACTCGACCGGGCAGGCATTCTTGGCCATAACCTCGATTATCGCCTGGAGCTTCGTGAGCAGCGTACCAAGGAGTGCGCAGAGGCGCGAACCCTCTTGGAAAGGAAGCTTGCTGACCGGCCGAAGCTGATAAAAGCCTGGGACAAGGGCCAGTCCAAAGCTGTAGGCAGTACGGCAATGGAATACTTGATGCTGCGCAAGGCCGCAGAGAGATTGCGCTTAGAGCTTGCGGGCTTGCCAAACCCGGACTCTTCCATGATGGGCGCACAGGTTAATGCCCTGTGGGGGGTCATGGAGAACCGCGCACATTGGCAAGTCGAGGAACAACTACGCAAAAATCTGGAGGAGCAACGCTTTGCGGCCATCCGATATGGGCAGTTATGGCGTGGCATGGGGCTGACAGCTGACCCCCTGCCACTTTTCGAGATTCCGCCGATCTTCCCCGACATCGAGCCTCCCAGTAGGCCCGCGCCAGCCCCCCCCGACCCGGATGGTTCGCCAGAGTATGAGGAGCCGATGCTGGAACCCGGTCGGTGAGGGGCGTAGCGGCTCAGACCCCTTCCACAATTGGCCCAGGTCAAAAGTGCGGGAGGCGGCACGGCCCCCAGTTTTTAATGTGTTCGCAAGACATCATTTGCGCTATTTCCGCCATGACAGCAAGTCAGCGCGACTTTACCCTCAAATAGGCCGTGTCTTAATTCTCAACAGCAGTAACTTTGCAAGATGTATCAAGAATCCCTTGGGCTGGCACGGGTTGCAAAGCGGTAATAGTCATATGATTAAGCTCTCGACAAGTTTGTTTTTAGGCATTTTCTAGGTATTTCGGATCCGTCGCATCGGGCATCATTTTGCGGGTGTTCTTGACTCGCCCTGGCGGGGAACGAATGCATCAGTTGTCCGACTTACACCAGAGAATGCATCGATGAATGGCTTGTTGAAAAAATACCTCGGCGCTGTCGCCATCACTACCGCTGTTGTCAGTTTGCCTGTCATGGCAACCCCGCAAGAGCACACTATCAAACTGACCGCCACCGTGCCGACGCAGACCTTCGCGGTCGTGCCTCGGGAAGGTGACTGGATCAACGATCCTCAGGTGCTCAGCTACAACATCGCCTCTGACACCTTGACCCCCGTGCGCAAGGCGTTCTCCGTCATCAACAGCGCCGCTCCGGTCAGCGCACAACTCCTCTACACCAATACCCCCACATTGATGTCCGGGTCCAACAGCATCCCGCTCGCCGTGAGCTTCAACGGTATCACATTGACGACCGTCGCCCAGAACGTTGTCGTTCCAACATCGGCAACTGCACGGGAGTTCCAGCTGGTCATTGCCGCCGGGAAGACCGGCGCCTACACGGCGGGTACTTACAGCGGTAATGTTACTGTCTCATTCGATGCTGGAACTCCATAACGGCGTTCGGGATTGCCGCTGCGTTGCTTGAGTCACCCATTCGTACTGCGGCCCCAGCAGTTGCCTAAGTATCAACGCACTTCGGTCAACGCAATGTTGCGCCGAAGTGCGCTGTTGTCTGCTATTCAATTCTATCCGGTGATGATCATGTTCAAGTATGCCCCGTTGCCCGTCGCGATCAGCCTGGTGCTGGCCATGAGCGTGGAAACGGCGCACGCCCGTGCGCCGGTCAGCCTGTTGCTGCAGGCCGAAGGCTTGCCCAGGGAGTTCCAGGAACACTTCTTCGACGTACCCCTGGCCGTGCGCGTCATGCTCGATGGTCAGGTACTGGGTGAAGCCATGGTGGTGCTGTCGCGCGATGAGCGGGTGACCCTGCTCGATTTCACCGACACCTACCAAAGCGCCTACACCGAGCAGGAGCGCGATACCTGGAAAGCCCTGCTGCAGGCCGGTGTAGGGCTTGGGCCCTGCCAGGAGCAGTGCGGGGAGCTGGTGGCCGCGCATTACAGCCTGGCCAATTCCGAGCTCGCGCTGCTTACCAGCACCATAGAGCGCGGCCGCGTCGCCAGTACCTACCACGCGCTGCCGGAAAACGGCAGTACCGGGTTGATGCTGCAGAATCAACTTAACCTGTCCGGCGGCCAGCAGCAGGACCTTGCCGGCCGCTGGGGCCTGGAGGCAATTGCCAGCCTCGGCAACTGGACCCAGACGTTCCAAGGCGAGTTGAGCCAGCTGGGCGGTGATGACGATCGGCTGCGGCATTCGGTGCACGAGCTGCACACCCAGCGCGAATGGCAGGAGCATTTCCTGCGCCTGGGTTATTTCACTCCGGGTTCGCTCGGCTTGAGCCGCCAGCCGCGACTCTTTGGTGACAGCCCCGACACCGCGCTGGGGCTGATGCTGGGCAGTTCCGACAGCCTGACCAAGGACGGTGCCAAATCGGCGGTGTACCCCATCTACGTGACGGCCAACCGCGCGGCGACCGTGGAGATCTATCGCAACGGCTCGCTGATCAACAGCCAGCAGGTCGAGCCGGGTCTGCAGGCCCTCGACACACGGCCACTGCCGGGCGGCATCTACGATATCGACGTGCGCCTGATGGAAGACGGCAGCGAAACCTCGCGCACCCAAGCGCTTGTATACAAACCCAGCAATTGGCGCAACCCGGACCAGCGCTGGCGCTACAACGTCTTCGCCGGCCGTGAGAGCAAGCTGTTGAGCAACTGGGACAACCAGGCCGACGGCGGCAGCACGCTGGGTGGCGCGGTCAACTACCTGCTGCACCCGCGGGCGGTCGTCGGTCTCTCGGCGCGCCAGGTGCGCGAGCAGAACCAGCTCGGCGGCTCGCTGGACCTGGGCGTGGGCGAGCGTTCGAACGTCTATGGCACCCTCTACCAGGCCCAGGGCCGCGGCATGGGCATGGACCTGCAGGCGCGCCACGACTATGGCTCGGGCAACCTGTACCTGAGTCACAACCGCAGCTGGCTGGACAACCGCCACACCTGGGAGACCCTGCCCGGTGGCCTGCGCGTGCGCCAGCGCAACCCCTACAACGGCAATGTCAGCCAGAGCGCGCTGGGCGTCTACCACCGCCTCGGTGGCAACGACAGCCTGAGCGCGCGGCTGTCCCACAGCGAAGGCCAGGTGCAGGGCATGGGCATGGACCTGGGCTACATGCGCAGCGCCTGGCTGCTGGGCAAGGACTCGAGCTGGCGTCTGTCCGTGTTCGATCGCCCGGCGACGGTCAGCAGCGGCCTTGAGCGCAATCGCGGGGTCGACCTGAGCTTGAATATGGCGCTGGGCGAGCCGCGCCAACGGTTCACCGCCAGTGTCGGCTCGCGGACCTCGCGTGACGGCAGCAACGACCGCAATGCCAGCCTTGGCTACCACCAGGATGTCGAGGCCGGCCCGGTCAAGTCGCTCAGCGCGGGCTTGCAGGCCGACACCTACGGCGTCGGCATGACCGGGTCGGCGCGTTTCGAGGCGCCGCTGGGCAACGGCGAGCTGATGGTGCAGCGCTCCTCCTACAACAATGCGTTGACCGGCAACCTCAACCTGAACAATCACCTGGTGGTGGGCGCCGGCGCCCTGGCGTTCACCGGCCAGCACGTCGGCAAGGAAGCCGGGCTGATCATCGACGTCGAGTCGGACATCGACGGCCTCGAGCTGCGCGCCGACGATTTCAGCGGTATGGGCGGCGTACTGCGCCCCGGACGCAACGTCCTGCCGATCAGCGCCTACCGCGATGCCAGTGTGCAGTTCGACTTCCAGGGCACCCATGCACCGGCGGCGAGCATCCAGCCGGCGCGGGCGCGCTACCACCTCAACAAGGGCGGGGTGGCTTACCAGCAGGTGCGGGTGATGAAGACCGTGACCGTGCTCGGTCGTCTGCTGGATGAGCAAGGCCTGCCCCTCAAGGGCCACCACGTCATCAACCACGCCAGCCGCGGGGTGACCGAGGTGGACGGGTTCTTCTCCATGGAACTCAGCGCCAGCACACCCACCCTGGAGGTGCTGCGCAACGACCAGGTGCTGTGCCAGTTCGCTCTTGACCTCAACAGTCTCGAGACCGAAGGCGACTTGCTCATGGCCGGCGACCTGCGCTGCGTCGACGGCGCCACGACGGGACAACTGGCTCGCAGCTGAGCCCAATTGGATTTTTCAGAGAACGCACATGAACAGATTACTTCTCGGCTTGCTCCTCGGCGCCTGCGCCGCCAGCGCCCACGCCGGCCCGAGCATCAATATCGGCACCTTCTACGACTACCTGGAAGGCAACAAGAGCAGCTACCTCAAGCGCGTGCACAACACCGGCGAGAGCACAGCATTCGTGCGAGTCAACATTCATGAGATCACCTTCGCCGAGGACGGCACGCCCACCGAAAGCCCGCTGGACAACAACGGCGCCGGCGCGGCCGTGCGCCAGGGGCTGATCGCCAGCCCGGCGCGGCTGATCGTCCCCAGCCAGGGCATGCAGGCCACGCGCCTGCTGTACATCGGCAACCGCGACCGCGAGCGTTACTACCGCGTGCGGTTCACCCCGGTGGTGCCGGAGCGGGAAGACCAGTTCGCCGTCTCCGAAGAGGACCGCGCCGCCTACGCCCAGTCGATGTCGGCCGGCGTGAACGTGATGACCGGCTATGGCGCGGTGTTCTTCGTGCAGCCCAAGGAGGTGCGCTTCGATACGCAGATTGCCGATGGGCCCAAGGACTATCGTGTGCTCAATGCGGGTAACGCCACTATCGAGCTTGACGAGTTCAAGAACTGCGCCGCCAGCGCCGCGAGCGATTGCGAACCCACGCGCAAGCACATCCTGCGGCCGGGCAAGGCGTTCGTGTTCGACAAGGCCGGCAGGGCAGTCACGTTCGATCTGGTGGAAGGCGGGAAGAAGCGGGCGATGGTGGTCAAGTCATGAGCATTCTGAAGTCTGCAAGCCTGGCAGCGGCGTTGTGCTGCGTGGGGTCGACGGTGAGTGCGGCGGAGATGGATATTCGGGCTGAATTTACCCCGGACGCAACGAACCCAAGCGCAAATCGCTTCGTTAACAGGACGCCATCGACCGGATATTGCGCGATTTATCCTCAGTTCTGTCTAAACGATCTTTTCAGCCTTATCGTACCTATCAACACCGAATGGGGCACGTTGGGCATCGGTGCACCCATCGCAGACGGCGCCATGATCAGGATCTCGAATGAGCCGAGGACGGTTGATGTAATTGCAGATGATGGTGCGGTCGCACAGCTGGGATTCACGATCACTCATTTTGGTGCGACCTATAACCTCAACCCTACAGTCCAAACGATCACTGGAAACCCAGATTTCATGCGAGCCCACATGGAACTGTGGGTCGGTTCGGACTGGGTCAATCCTGCGCCTGGATGTAGCCATGGTCATGCAGCAGTCGGTCATAACAGTGCGCGTCATTACACGTTTTTCTGGCGCAACAGCACGGGTACGGCCTGCGGGAAAGTACCACGGCACAACATCCCGAACATTCGCTTTACTGACTTGAACATCGCTTATGAATTGGTCACCCCCAACCCTCTGGCGATGTCCAATGGTACTTACAGAGGCAGTGCCACCTATACAGTCGGCCCAGGGGGCGATATCGACTTCGGAAACCGGTTGCAAGTCAATGACGACACGCTGACCTTCAGGTTCGAATTGAAGGTCAACCACATCCTCAATATCCGCTTCCCTCCCGGTGCCGAGCGCCTGTCGCTCAACCCCGCCGGAGGCTGGCAGCGCTGGCTGAACAGTGGCCGGATCCCGGACAAGCTTACGGCCTACCAGGATTTCGAGATCTGGTCGTCGGGCAACTTCAAGATGCAGCTGCGTTGCGAGTATTCGATCGCCGGGCAGTGTGCAGTTGCCAACCCGGCCGGCAACCAGGTGCCAGTGGCCACCCGAGTCACCTTGCCTGCCGGGCTGACCAGTTCGGGCGGCGCCATCAACGAGCACCTGCTCGACGAGGGCACACCGCTGCTGGTCGCCAGCAACCACTACGTCGACAACGGCCGCGCACGCCTGCACTTCGAGGTCGACCGCAATGGCGTCACGCAGATGGCTGGCCAGGCCGGTACGCAATATACCGGCGACGTGACGGTGATCTGGGACAGCGATATCTAGGCCCCCTGTGGGTGGGTGCGCAGCGGCCGAGCTTTTGACATGCAGCACAGATCGAAGCGGCCGTGCGGTCTCCAAGCGGCTTGCGGCACTCAGCCCTGCGACCAACCCCCACCCAAGGCCACCACCAAGCCGGCGCTGGCTTGCAGGCGGCGGGTCTGCACGTCCTGCAGCAGGCGCTGGGCCTGCAAGGCGGCGGTTTGCGCCGTGACCACATCCAGATAATTCACCGCCCCGGCCTGATAGCTGTTCATCGCCAGGGTCTGGCTTTGCGTGGCGGCATCCACGGCCGCCTGTTGGTCGGCCGCTTCGCGTTCCAGGTCACGCAGTTGCGAGAGGTTGTCCTCGACCTCGCGCACCGCTTTCAACACCTGGCCGCGGTAATGCGCGCTGGCTTCGTCGAATTCGGCCAGGGCCTGATGCCTTGCGCCTTCCAGGCGGCCGCCGGTGAAGATCGGCAGGTTGATCAGCGGGCCGATGGCCCACAGCCGGTTGCCGGCCGACAGCAGGTTGCCGGCGCCCTCGGTCTGGCCCCCGAGCATGCCGCTGAGGCTGAAATCCGGGTAGAACGCCGCGCGCGCCACGCCGATGTTGGCGTTGGCGGCGAACACCCTGCGTTCGGCGGCGGCGATGTCCGGGCGGCGTTGCAGTAGGGTGCTCGGCAGTTCGGCGGGCACGCTGGGCACTTCGAGCGGCTGGTCGAGCACGGCGAGGCGGAAGGTCGAGGCCGGCTCGCCGACCAGCTCGCCGATGGCGTGCTCGGTCAGGTGGCGCTGGGCACTGACATCGTCCAGCTGCGCCTGGGCCTGGGCCAGTTGGCTTTGTGCGCGGGTCAGATCCAGTTCGCTGGAGATCTGCCCCTGGTAACGGTCGCGGGTCAGGTTCAGGGCCTGGGTGTAGGCGTCCAGCGAGTTTTTCAGGATGCGCTGTTGAGCGTCCAGGCCGTTCAATTGCAGATACAGCCCGGTCAATTGCTTCTGCAGGCTCAGGCGGGCGACTTCCAGGTCGTCGCCCGACGCTTGTGCCTGGGCGTCGCCGGCGGCCGACTGGTTGCGCAGACGGCCCCACAGGTCGAGGTCGAAGTCAAGGTTCAGCCCCACCGTGTTGCTGTTGTACACCGACGGCTGGGTGTCGCCGCGCAGCGGGCGGTTGTCCGACTGGCGCTGGCGCACGCTGTTGCCGCTGGCGGTGAGCAGCGGCAGCTCGTTGCCATGCAATTGGCTGGCATAGGCCTGCGCCGCGTCGTAGTGCGCCAGCGCTGCGGCGAGGTCCGGGTTGGCCTTGCTCAGGCGCTGTTGCAGCGCGTTCAGGCGCGGGTCGTGGTAGAGCGTCCACCAGTTCTGCGGCAATTTGTCCGCAGGCGCTGCGGCCTGCCACGGGCCGCCCTGGTTGAAGTGGTCGGGCAGGGCGATAGGCGGCGTCTTGTAGGTAGGCGCCAGGGAGCAGCCTTGCAGGCCGAGCAACAGCAGGCTCAAGGTGGCGGGCAGGGCCAGGCGAGCCAATACCGGGCGATCAGGCTTTAGGCGCATGCGCGTCTCCTGCTTGGGCCAGTTTCACCGGGTCGCCTTCGCGCAACGCGTCGGGCGGGTTGTCGATCACCTGGTCGCTGACCTTGAGGCCCTGGTCGATGAACAGGGTCGCGCCCAGGTCCATGCCGATGTGAATGTCGCGCAGGTGCACGTGCTTCTGGGCGTCGATCACCGCCACCTGGGTGCCCTGGGCGCGGAAGATCAAGGCGCTGGAAGGAATGCTCACGCCCTGGGCACCCGCCGGAATCGACAGGGTCGCTTCGGCATAGTCGCCGGGCATCAGGGTGTCGTTGGGGTTCTCGACGATGAACTGGGCGAGCAGGGTGCCGGAGCGGCCGTCGATCGCGGTGGAGTTGCCCGCCAGCTTGCCCTCGTAGTGTTTGCCCGGGTGTTCGGGCACCGTCAGCTGCACGCTCATGCCGGGGTGGATGACGCTGGCGTAGTTCTGCGGCACCGGCACGTACAGGCGCAGCTGGTGAGTGTCGGCAACGGTGAACAGCTCGGTGGCCGAGCCGCTGTCGGCCTTGATCAACTGGCCGACGTCGGTGTTGCGCGCCGTCACCGTGCCGGCGAACGGCGCGCGCAGGGTCTTGTAGTGGCTCAGGTCGAGCAGCCGGCCGTAGTCGGCCTGGGCGGCCTCGACGGTGGCGCGCGCGGCGGCGGCGTTGGCCATCTTTTCGTCGACCTCCTGGCGCGACACCGAGTGGCCGTTGAGCAGGTTCTGCCAGCGCGTGGCGCTGGTTTCGGCCAGGCGCGCGTCGGCTTGCTGCTGCACCAGCCGGGCATGGGCCTGGGCCAATTGCTGGTCAAGGTCGGGGCTGTCGATCTCGGCCAGCACCTGGCCGGCGTCGACGTGGGTGCCGATGTCGGTCTTCCAGTCTTTGAGGTAGCCGCTGACCCGGGCGTTGATCGCCGCCTCGCTCCAGGCCTGCAAGTGCGCAGGCAGGGTGAGGATGCCGGCTTTGGAATCGGTGCTGGGCTGGAACACGCTGACGATCGGCGTGGCCTGGGCTTCGGTCCAGTGCGCCACGGCGTGGGCTTCGCGGCTGCGCACCGTTAGGCCGGTGGCGACCAGTACCGCGGCCAGGGTGAGCCCGCTGACGCCCAGCAGCATGAGGCGCTTGCGCGACACAGGGCGTTGCCCGGTGGGGAGGGTTTCAGAGGACATGGTTTTCTTCCAGGGAGTGAGCGGAGGTGCTTGCTTGCTTGCGGCCGTGCACGAGGCTGAAGACCACGGGCACGAACAACAGGGTGGCGGTGGTGGCGAGGATCAACCCGCCGATCACCGCGCGGCCCAGCGGCGCGTTCTGTTCATGGGAGATGGCCAGTGGCAGCATGCCGATGATCATCGCCAGGGCGGTCATGCACACCGGGCGAAAGCGCGTGTAGCCGGCCTCCAGCGCCGAGCGCAGGGCGTCGCCGTGCTCGGCCAGGCGCTCGCGGCAGAAGCTCACCACCAGGATCGAGTTGGCGGTCGCCACGCCCATGCACAGGATCGCGCCGGTAAGCGCCGGCACCGACAGCGAGGTGCCGGACAGGAACAGCATCCAGACGATCCCGGCCAGCGCCGCCGGCAGGGCGGTGATGATCACGAACGGGTCGAGCCAGGACTGGAAGTTGACCACGATCAGCAGGTAGATCAACACCACCGCGCCAAGCAGGCCGAACGACAGGCCGCTGAAGGCTTCGTGCAGGGCGTCGATCTGCCCGTGCAGGCTGATCAGCGCGCCTTTGGGCCGCAGGCTGGCGGTGTCGTCGATGGCTTTCTGGATGTCCTTGGCCACCGAGCCGAGGTCGCGGCCTTGCACGGCGGCATAGATGTCCAGGGTCGGGGTGATGTTGTAGTGGCTGACCACGGCGGGGGTCTGCACGCGATGGAAGGTGGCGATACCGCCGAGTACTTCGGACTGGCCGTCGCTGCCGGTGACGGGCAATGCTTCGAGTTCCGGCAGGCTGTCCAGACGGTACTGCGGGGTGGCGGCGACGATGTTGTAGCTCACGCCGTTGGCCGGGTTGAGCCAGAAGGTCGGGGCTACCTGCGAGCTCCCCGCCAGCGAAGCGACCATGCTGTTGGTCACGTCGCGTTCGGTGATGCCCAGGCCGGCCGCGCGTTCGCGGTCGACGTCGACGCGCAGGGTCGGGTAGCCCGGCGGCTGTTGCAGGCGCAGGTCGGCCACGCCGGCGACGTGCTGCAGGCGGCGCATCAGTTCGGCGACATAGGCGCGGTTGGCGGCATCGTTGGGGCCGGAGACCTTGACGTCGAGGGGCGCCGGCGCGCCGAAGTTGAGGATCTGCGTGCTGATGTCGGCCGGCAGGAAGGCGAAGGTGGTGCCGGGGAAGGACTGCGGCAGCACTTCGCGCAGGCGCTTGACGTAGTCGGCGGTCGGCGCGTGGTCGGCCTTGAGCGCGACCTGGATGTCGCCGTCCTCCGGGCCGACGGTACCGCTGGCGCTGTAGGCCATGTCGATCCCGCTCAGGGGGATGCCGATGTTGTCGATCACGGTGTCCAGCTCGTTGGGCGGGACGATCTCGCGAATGCGCGACTCGATGCGGTCGAACGCTGCCGCGCTCTCCTCGATGCGCGTGCCCAGCGGCAGGCGCACGTGGATCGACATGGCGCCGGAATCGGTGTCCGGGAAGAAGTCTTCGCCCAGGCTCGGCACCAGCGCGAACGAGGCGATGACGCAGGCGAGAAAGCCGATCAGAAAGCGTTTGCGGTGCGCCAGGGCCAGGGTCAGCAAGCCGTGATAGACGTCGCGAACTGCGTCGAACTTGCCTTCGAAACCGCGTTGAAAGCGGATCAGGCCGCGCGCCACGGCGTTATGTTTGGGCCGGTGCTGGTCGCCCTGGTGATGGTTGAGCAGCGGGTTTTCCGGGTGAGTGCCCGGGCCGCCTTCGACCACATGCGGCTTGAGCAGGAACATTGCCAGGGTCGGCACCAGCGTCCGCGACAACAGGAACGAGCTGGCCATGGCGAAAATCACCGCCAAGGCCATGGGCCGGAACAGGTAGCCGGCAATGCCGTCGAGCATGAACATCGGCACGAACACGATGCAGATGCACAGCAGGGAGACGAACGCCGGGCCGACGATCTGCCTGGCGCCGTCGAGGATCGCCTCCTTGACCTGCTTGCCTTGCTCCAGGTGCCAGTTGATGTTCTCGATGGTCACCGTGGCGTCGTCGACCAGGATCCCCACGGCCAGCGCCAGGCCGCCGAGGGTCATGACGTTGAGGGTCTGGCCGGTCAGCGAGAGCAGGGTGATCGCGCTGAGCACCGCCAACGGGATCGATGCGGCGATGATGAGGGTCGAGCGCCAGCTGCCGAGAAACAGCAGGATCATCACGCTGGTCAGCAACGCGGCGATGATGCCCTCACGGGCGACGCTGCCCACCGACTCCTTGACGAACACCGAGGCGTCGCCGAGGAACGAGGTCTTCAGGCTCGGCGGCAGGGTTTCGTCGATGCGCGGGAACAGGTTGCGCACGTTGTTGACGATGTCGATGGTCGACAGGTTGCCGTTCTTCATCGCCGGCATCATCACTGCGCGGCGGCCGTCGACTCGCACGATGTTGGTCTGGGGTGGCGAGCCGTCGCGCACGTGGGCAACCTGGCCGATGGTGATCACCGCGCCGTTGACCGTCTTGATCGGCAGGTTGTTGAGCTGGTCGACCACCTCGGGGCTGTTGTTGAGCAGGATGGTGTATTCGTCGGTGCCCAGCTTGGCGGTGCCCACCGGAATGATCTGGTCCTGGGCGGCCAGCGCGTTGCCGACGTCCTGGGCCGACAGGCCCTTGGCGGCCAGCGCCTGCGGGTCGAGGTCCAGGGTGATCTGGCGCTGCTTGCCGCCCATGGGCGTGGGCAACGACAGGCCGGCCACCGAGGTCAGTGGCAGGCGGATATTGTTGGTCACCAGGTCGCGGATCTTCGCTTCCGACAGGGTCGGGCTGGAGAACGCCATCTGCAGGATCGGCACCGTCGAGGCGCTGTAGTTGAGGATCAGCGGCGGCGTGATGCCCGGTGGCATCTGCTTGAGCACGGTCTGCGACAGCGCCGTCACCTGGGCGTTGGCGGTGCGGATGTCGACGCCCGGCTGGAAGAAGATCTTGACGATGCCCATGCCCGGCAGCGACTGCGACTCGATGTGTTCGATGTCGTTGACCGTAGTGCTCAGCGAGCGCTCGTAGGTGTAGATCACCCGCCCGGCCATGTCGTTGGGCGACAGACCGGCGTACTGCCAGACCACGGCGACGACGGGTATGCCGATATTGGGAAAGACGTCGGTGGGGGTCTTCACCGCCGCCATGGGGCCGACGATGCAGATGAATATCGCCAGCACGATGAACGTGTACGGCTTGAGCAATGCGGTCTTTACCAGCCCGAGCATGCAGTGTTCTCCAGTAGGGGGTGTACGGACAGGAGTTGCGGATGCTGGGCAGTCTTGCCAAACGCGCCTAACACGGGCCTTTCGGCCAGGTGAAAGAAGTTTTAGCGCGAAGGTTACCTTTCCTTCATGTGGCTTCATTGGTACGCGTGGAGGTGGCGGCGCAACCTTGTTGCATGCCTCGGGGGAGGGCTCCCTGCGCAGGCCATTCAATTGTTCGAGGTGAGCGTCATGAAATCCACAACCCTTCTTCTGGCCCCGCTGCTGGCGGGTGTCTGTCTGCTGTCGGCCTGCGCCGGGCCCATGCCCAAGGCTGATCCGAGCGAGGCCTGGATCGGCCTGCGCGACGACAATCAGGATGTGGTGCTGGCCGAGCGCGTCGATGGCAAGAACATCAACGATGGGCGCTTCTTCGAGGTCAAGCCGGGCCGGCATGACCTTGAGGTGATGGTCTACGACGAGCGCACCAACGACGACACCCAGACCTGCCAGGCCGATATCAGCTATCAAGGCTTCAAGGCCGGCCAGCACTACCGCGTGGTCGAGAGCAACCTGGGCAACAGCCTCAGCGCGACCTTGCAGGACGGCCAGGGCAGGGTCCTGGCCCATGCCGGTCCGATGGACTGCATGCCGGGCTGATGACTGTTTCTTTCGACGAATCCGGACGGCGTGTGCCGACGGTTACTGCACCCTTGATGAGGTACTGCCCCCATGCAATCCAGATCATTCCTGCTGCTGCCCCTGCTCGGCGCTGTCTGCCTGTTGTCCGCCTGTGCCGGTCCCGTGCCCAAGGCGGACCCCAGCGAGGCCTGGATCGGCCTGCGTGACGATGTTCAGAGCGTGGTGCTGGCCGAGGCGGTGGATGGCAAGAAGGTCGAGGACGGTCGCTATTTCGAAGTCAAGCCGGGCGGCCATGACCTGGCCGTGACCGCCTATGACGACGGCGGCCCGAACGCCGCTGAAACCTGCACTGCCGACATCAAGTACAGCGGCTTCAAGGCCGGGCATCACTACCGCCTGGTGGAGAGCAGCCTGGGCGAAGACTTCTCGGCGAAACTGGTGAACCAGCAGGGCAAGACCGTGGCCTCGACTTCGGACTTTAATTGCATTGATGGGTGATTGAATCTCAAGACCGGCCTGGCGGCCTCTCGGGGTCTGCGCCCCCTCCCACGATCTTGCACGGTCAGTCGTTGCCAAGCCAGGCGCGCCTCATGTGGGAGGGGGCAGAGCCCCCGAGAGGCCGCAAGGCCGGTTTGGCCTAGATCAAAAGATCGGGGTCTGCGCCCCCTCCCACATTGGATTTGCGGCAGTCCAGTTTGGCCTAGATCAACAGATCGGGGTCTTCGCCCCCTCCCACGATCTTGCACAGTCAGTCGTTGCCAAGCCAGGCGCGGCTCATGTGGGAGGGGCAGAGCCCCCGAGAGGCCGCAAGGGCGGTTTGGCCTAGATCAAAAGATCGGAGTCTTCGCCCCCTCCCACGATCTAGCACGGTCACTCGTTGCCAAGCCAGGCGCGGCTCATGTGGGAGGGGGCAGAGCCCCCGAGAGGCCGCAAGGCGGTTTGGCCTAGATCAAAAGATCGGGGTCTTCGCCCCCTCCCACAATCGCGCACGGTCAGTCGTTGCCAAGCCAGGCGCGGCTCATGTGGGACGGGGCAGAGCCCCCGAGAGGCCGCCAGGGCGGTTTGGCCTAGATCAGAAGATCGGGGTCTTCGCCCCCTCCCACGATCTTGCACGGTCAGTCGTTGCCAAGCCAGGCGCGGCTCATGTGGGAGGAGGCAGAGCCCCCGAGAGGCCGCCAGGCCGGTTTGATCTTGCTCGCGCCCCGCGCGATGTCCAATACCGCTCCTTCAAGCCTCCAGCAAATCCTCGATCCTGACCGGCAGCTTGCGAATCGTCACCCCTGTGGCATGCCGTACCGCATCGGTGATCGCCGCAGCTACCCCGGCCAGGCCGATTTCGCCGATCCCCCGCGCACCCAGCGGGTTCAGCGCCATGTCCGGATAATCGAGGAAGGTGATGTCCACGCTGGGTGCATCGGCGTGGGTGGTGACGATGTAGTCGGCCAGGTTGCTGTTGACCGGCGCGCCGCTGCGGCTGTCGTACTCGATGGCCTCGAACAGCGCCATGCCGACGCCCATGATGATCGCGCCCTCGATCTGGTTGCGCCCGGTGCGGGCGTTGATGACCTTGCCGGCATCGATCACGGTGACCACGCGGTTGACCCGCAGGCGGGCCATTTCCGGCTGCCACACCACCTCGACGAAATGCGCGCCGTAGGAATGCAGCGAGACCTTTTTCGCCGCCTCGGCGCTGCCCTCGGCCTTGCCCTGGCCGCTGACGTGATTGATCCGCGCCGCTTGCAGCAGGTCGCCAACCGCCACGCCGCTGTCGGCCGGTGAGTCTTTGAGGTGGATGCGCATGGCCGTGAATTGCAGGTCATCGGCCTGCTTGCCGGCGAACGCTGGGTGATGCTGGGCGGCGGCCTGCACGGCCTGATCCATGGCCGCCCGGGTGGCTTGCTGTACCGCAGGCACCAAGGAGCCGGTGGCCATCGAGCCGCCGGACATCGGCCCCGGCGGCAGGTTGCTGTCGCCAAGCACCACATCGATCCGCTCCAGCGGCAGGCCGGTCAGCTGCGCAACCATCTGCGCCACCACCGTGTAGGTGCCGGTGCCGATGTCCTGGGTCCCGGAGGACACGCGCGCACGGCCGTCATTGGTCAGCTGCACCGCGGCTTCGGCAGGCAGCGCCTTGGCCTGCCATGAACAACAGGCCATCCCCCAGCCGACGATATCGCCGGCTTCGTTGCGCATCGAGCCAGGACGCTTGTCGCGGCGCGCCCAGCCAAAGCGCGCAGCGCCGGCATTCAGGCACTCGGTCAGGTGCCGTGAAGAAAACGGCTGGTTGGTGCTTTCGTCGTGATCCGGCTGATTGACCAGGCGCAGTTGCAGCGGGTCCATGTCCAGGCTGACCGCCAGTTCGTTCATCGCCGATTCCAGCGCATACAGCCCCGGCACCGCACCGGGCCCGCGCATTGAAGTCGGCGGGGCAATGTCGCGGCGGGCGAAGGACCAGGCCGCGCGCAGGTTCGGTGTGCTGTAGAGAAAGCCCGTGGCCTCGCCGCAGTTTTCCTTGTAGGTGTCCAGCCGCGCGTTGTGGAACAGGTAATCCTGTTGCACGCAGCTGAGCTTGCCGCCAGCGTCGCTGCCCAGGCGGATACGCTGCTGGGTGTTGGTGCGGTGGCCGACGGTCTGGAACATCATCTGCCGGTCGACCACCAGCTTGACCGGGCGGTTGAGCTCGCGGGCGCTGGCGGCGGCCAGCAGCGAGTGGGTCCAGGGCCACAGCTTGCCGCCAAAGCCGGAACCGAGAAACTCGGTGATGACCCGCACCTGCTCCGGGGCCACGCCAAGCATCTGCGCGCTGACCAGCCGATGGTTCATGATCGCCTGCGAGGTCTCGTAGAGGGTGAACTCACGGCCGTTCCACAGCGCCACCGTGGCGTGCAGCTCGATCGGATTATGCGCGTGGGGCGGGGTGGTGTAGGTCTGGTCGACCTTGACCCGCGCGGCGGCGAACGCCTTGTCGACGTCTCCGCGCTCGGTGTCGACTTTCTGCGGCTCCTCGGCGCTGAGCAGCAGGTCGACGTTGGGCTTGTCGGCGGCGTAACTGACCTTCACTGCAGCGGCGCCGGCCAGCGCCTGTTCATAGGTGTTGGCCACCACCACGGCGACATACTGGCCGTAGTAGGTGATGCGATCATCGCTCAGGGGCGGGCGGCCTTCATCGGTCTTGCCGCCGCCGCTCTTGCGGAACAGCTGCTTGTCGAAGTTGCCCGCATGGTACACGGCGACCACACCGGGAATGCGCTCGGCCTGGCTGGCGTCCAGCGCAGTGATGTGCCCTGTGGCAATGGTCGCAGTGACCGGTACCGCATAGGCCAGGTTGGGAAAGTTGTGATCGGAGGTGTAGAGCGCCGCGCCGCTGACCTTTTTCGGGCCGTCGATGCGCGGGTAACCGAAACCGATGACATTGTCGGGGGTCGGCTTGGACTGGGCTGCTGTGGATTGCGCCATGGTGGATGCTCCCGGCAGTGATCAGGCGAGTTGCGCGACCGAGGTCAACGCGTGGGTCAGGCAACGCTTGGCCAGTTCGACCTTGAAGGCGTTCTCGGGATGCGGCTGGGCGTGTTGCAGCGCCGCTTGCGCCGCGGCTTTCCAGGTGGCCGGGGTGGCCGGCGCGCCGGTCAGCACCTGTTCGGCCTCCACCGAGCGCCAGGGCTTGGTGCCGACGCCTCCGAGCGCCACACGTGCGGCTCGGATCTGGCCATTGTCGATCTGCAACACCACGGCGGCCGAAGCCAGGGCGAATTCATAGGAAGCGCGATCGCGCAGCTTGAGGTAGGCCGAACGACTGCCGGGCAGTGGTGGCGGCAGGGTGATGTGGGTGATCAGGTCACCGGGCTGCAGCACGTTCTCTTTGTCCGGGGTGTCGCCCGGCAGCAGGTAGAACTGGGTGATCGGTACTGCCCGCGCCCCGTTCTTGCCATGGATGTGCACAGTGGCGTCCAGCGCGGTGAGGGCGACGTTCATGTCCGATGGATTGGTGGCGATGCAGTGCTCGCTGGTGCCGAGAATCGCCAAGGTGCGATGGACACCTTCCAGGGCCGCGCAGCCGGAACCTGGTTGGCGCTTGTTGCAGGCACTGACATTGTCGCGAAAGTAGGTGCAGCGGGTGCGCTGCAGCAGGTTGCCGCCCGTGGTGGCCATGTTGCGCAACTGCGCCGAGGCGCCGGACAGCAGCGCCTGCGACAGCACTGGGTAGTCCTGCGCCAGGCGCGCGTTGTGGGCCATGTCGCTGTTGCGCACCAGGGCGCCGACTTTCAGGCCGCCGTCGGCCGCAGGGCCAATGTCGGCCAGCGGCAGGTGATTGATGTCCACCAGGCGGGCCGGGGCTTCGACCCCCAGTTTCATCAGGTCGGTAAGGGTGGTGCCGCCGGCGATGAAGCGCACGTCGGCACCCTGCTGGGCGGTGTTGGCGGCGGCGGCGAAACGGGCGGCCTGTTCGACATTGCTGGCGCGGTTGAAGGTAAAGGTCTGCATGAGCTGGCTCCAGGGCGTGCCGTCAGGCTTTGCGGGTCTGCTGGATGGCGGCAAGGATGTTCGAGTAGGCACCGCAGCGGCAGATATTGCCGCTCATGGCCTCCTTGACCTCGGCGTCGCTGCCGCCGCAAGGTTCCTTGGCCAGGGCCACGGCGGACATGATCTGCCCGGAGGTGCAATAGCCGCATTGGTAGGCGTCATGCTCGACGAAGGCGGCCTGCATCGGGTGCAGGTTGGCCGGGTTGCCAAGGCCCTCGATGGTGGTGATCTCGTCGCCTTCGTGCATCAACGCGAAACTCAGGCAGGAATTGACCCGTCGGCCATTGACGTGCACGGTGCAGGCGCCGCACTGGCCATGGTCGCAGCCTTTCTTGGTGCCGGTCAGCTGCACCCGCTCGCGCAGGGCATCGAGCAGGGTGGTGCGCGGGTCGACCTGCAGGGTCATGGGCTTGCCGTTGATCTTCAGGCGCACCGATTGCGCGCCGGGTTCGACCTCGACAGGCGCCTCGGCCGCGCTGGCCGCCAGGGCGGCGCTGGCCATTCCGCCGCCCAGGGCAGCGGCAGTGCCGCCGACACCGATGGCTTGCAGCATCGAACGGCGCGACAGGGCGATATTGGGAATCAGTGTGGACGGGTCTTCGGGTTTTTTCGACACGAGCGGGATCTCCATCAGGACGGTTGCATCGTGCGTCTCTGCGGACGCTGACGGGTCGGGGCTCTGGGCTATGCCTGGCAGCCGGTGGCGTTCAGGCAAAGTGGCAGGGGGCAGGCCGGGGGTCTCTAGATTGGTCCGCACGGGGGCGGCAGGGTTCCATGAAGCTTGCTCAGAGCAGATGAACGAACTCCACGCGCAGCTGGCGGCCCTCGACGTGCAGCAGTGCCACGCTGATCGGCAACTTGAAGCGGCGCGGGCCGGCGCTGCCGGGGTTGACGAAGAGCACGCCGTGGCGCCGTTGTTCGAGCGGTTTGTGGGAATGGCCGGTGATGACGACGTCGGTGCCCGGTGGCAGGATTTCGGGCACGTCGGCCAGCTCATGGGTGACGTACAGACCCATCTCGCCAAGCCTGAGGTGCTGCTCGACGGCAACGCCCGGCCAGTGCTCCTGCGGGTCGTTGTTGCCGCGCACCACGGTCAGCGGCGCCAGCTCGCGCAGGGCCTCGAGGATGTGCGGCTTGCCAATGTCGCCGGCATGCACCAGATGGTCACAGCCGCGCAGGGCGTCGAGTGCCTCGGGCCGCAGGAGGCCGTGGGTGTCGGAGATCAGGCCGATTTTCATGAAAGTCCTCTAGAGTTGGCGGCGCCGCTGAAAAATCGCGGGCTATGCCCGCTCCCACGTTTGACAGCGTCTGGCCGGGGAGGGGTTCGGTTTCGATGCAACGAACGCCGCTCGTCGCACTCTTAACCTCAGACTATAAGCCAAGGGGTGTTTGACGATCATGGCGAAACCGGACAAGGAATACATTCAATGGCTGGTCGACCAGTCGATGCTCAACGCTGCCAAGCAGCGCGCCAAGCTCTATGCCGGGCAGGCGCGCTTGTGGCAGCGGCCCTATGCGCAGTCGCGCCCACGGGACGCTTCGGCGATTGCCTCGGTGTGGTTCACTGCCTATCCGGCCTCCATCGTCACTCGCCCCGGCGAGTCGGTGTTGCAGGCACTGGGGGATGAGACGCTGTGGCACGCGCTGTCGGAAGTGGGCATCCAGGGCATCCACAACGGCCCGCTCAAGTTGTCCGGTGGGCTGCGCGGGCGTGAACGCACGCCCAGCGTGGACGGTAACTTCGACCGCATGAGCTTCGATATCGACCCGGACCTGGGCAGCGAAACCGAGATGCTCAACCTGTCGCGCATCGCTGCGGCGCACAACGCCGTGGTGATCGACGACGCGATTCCGTCGCACACCGGCAAGGGCGCGGACTTCCGCCTGGCCGAGCTCGGCTACGAGGATTACCCCGGGCTGTTCCACATGGTCGAGATCAAGGAAGAGGACTGGCCGCTGTTGCCTGAGGTCGCTGAAGGCCGCGACGCGCGCAACCTGCCGCCCGAGGTGGTCGACCAGCTCAAGGACAAGCACTACATCGTCGGCCAGCTGCAGCGGGTGATCTTCTTCGAGCCCGGCGTCAAGGAGACCGACTGGAGCGTGACCCCGGTCATCGAAGGGGTCGACGGCAAGCTGCGCCGCTGGGTCTACCTGCACTACTTCAAGGAAGGTCAGCCGTCATTGAACTGGCTCGACCCGACCTTCAACGCCCAGCAGATGATCATCGGCGACGCCCTGCATTCGATCGACATCATGGGCGCGCGCATCCTGCGCCTGGACGCCAACGGCTTTCTCGGCGTCGAACGACGTGCCGAGGGCCCGGCGTGGTCGGAGAGCCACCCGCTGTCGGTTGTCGGCAATCAGCTGCTCGGCGGCGCGATCCGCAAGGCCGGCGGCTTCAGCTTCCAGGAACTGAACCTGACCATCGACGACATCGCCTCGATGTCCCATGGCGGCGCCGACCTGTCCTACGACTTCATCACCCGGCCGGCCTACCAGCACGCCTTGCTCACCGGGCGCACCGAGTTCCTGCGCATGATGCTGCGCCAGGTGCACACCTTTGGCATCGACCCGGCTTCGTTGATTCATGCCCTGCAGAACCATGACGAGCTGACCCTGGAGCTGGTGCACTTCTGGACCCTGCACGCCCACGACCAGTACCTGTACAAGGGCCAGACCTTCCCCGGCAACATCCTGCGCGAGCACATCCGCGAGGAGATGTACGAGCGCCTGGCCGGCGAGCACGCCCCGTACAACCTCAAGTTCGTCACCAACGGCGTCTCCTGCACCACCGCCAGCATCATCACGGCGGCCCTGGGCATTCGCGACCTGGAGGCGATCACCGAGGCCGACATCAAGCAAATCCAGCACATCCACTTGCTGCTGGTGATGTACAACGCCATGCAGCCGGGGGTGTTCGCCTTGTCCGGCTGGGACCTGGTGGGGGCGCTGACGCTGCCGGCCGAGCAGGTCGCGCATCTGATGGGCGACGGCGATACCCGCTGGATTCACCGTGGTGCCTACGACCTGGCCGAGCTCGACCCCGAGGCCGAGCACTCGGCCGGCGGCATGCCCAGGCCCAAGAGCCTATACGGCAGCCTGGTCAGCCAGCTGCAACGCAGCGACTCCTTCGCCAGCCAGCTGAAGAAGATCCTTGCCGTGCGCCGCGCCTACGACATCGCCGCCAGCCGGCAGATCCTGATTCCCGACGTCGAACACCCGGCGCTGCTGATCATGGTGCACGAGCTTCCTGCCGGCAAAGGCACGCAGATCACCGCGCTGAACTTCGGCAACGAGGCGCTGGTGGAGACCCTCAACCTGCCCGGCATCGCGCCGGGCCCGGTGGTCGATATCATCAACGAGCGGGTCGAGGGCGACCTCACCGAGGACGGCCATTTCACCATCAGCTTGGATCCCTACGAGGGGCTGTGCCTGCGGGTGGTCAGCGCGTCGCCGCCGATCTGATCGGCGGTCTCGCCGGTGCCGCCCAGGCACTGGCGGAACAGCTGGATCAAGGGCTGCCGGTGCTGGGCATGGCGCAGCACCAGCACCAGCTCGCGATGAAAGGTCAGTGGCCCCAGTTCCAGCACCCGCACCCGCGCCGGCTGCTGCAACCACAAGCCGGCGCGGGGGATCAGTGAAACGCCCAGGCCCGCAGCTACCATGCGCACGATCGCATCCAGTTCATCGAGCTCCAGCCCGGCGCGGGCTTCGATGCGCTGTTCGCGCAAAAAGTTGCTGACCAGCCGGCCGCCGAAAGAGTGGCGGTCGTAGCGCACCAGCGGCTGGTCGCGCAGCAGTTGCAGGGGGTCGTCGCCGGGCAGGTCGAGCGGGCAGATCAGCACGAAGGGCTCCTGGGCCAGCAGCTCGACGCGCAGCTCCTTGGGCACGGCAAACGGCGGGCGGATCATGATCGCCAGGTCCAGTTCGCCCGCGTCCACCGCACTGAGCAGGTTCAAAGACACTCCCGGCACCAGTTTGGTCTGCACCTGCGGCGCGGTTTCGCGCAGGTGCACCAGGGCTGCAGGCAGCATGCCGGTCTGGGCGCTGGCGATGGCGCCCAGGGTCAGGCTGCCGTGGTAGCCGTCCGGTTGCTCGGGGGTACACAGGCGCTCGTAGATCTGCAGGATCTCGGTCGCCATGCGCACCGCGCGCTGGCCGGCCGCGTTGAGGGTGGCGGTGCGTCCGGTGCGTTCGAACAGTGGCGTGCCCACGGCTTGCTCCAGGCTGCGCATCTGCGCGCTGACCGCCGACTGGGTCAAGCCGACGCGGTTGCCGGCAGCGACAAAGGTGCCCAGCTGGGCCACGCTCAACAGGGTTTTCATTTCACGGATCATGGGGTCGCCAATCAATGAATAATTTTATTGCTCGGGCGAAAATATATCCGTTTTACGCAAAAGATACCTTGGCTCAATATCTGCGCCACCCTTACCCAACCCGCACTGGACCTCCTATGAGCCTTTCGCCCTTTCACCTCGCTATCCCTGTTCACGACTTGGCCGCTGCCCGGCGCTTCTACGGCGAGGTGTTCAACCTGCCCGAAGGCCGCTCCAGCGAGCACTGGGTGGATTTCGATTTCTACGGGCACCAGTTGGTGATTCACGAGCATCCGCAGACCGACTCCCAGGCCCACGCTGGCACCAATGCGGTGGACGGTCATGACGTACCCGTGCCGCACTTCGGCATCATCCTGCACTGGGAGCAGTGGGAGGCGCTGGCCGAGCGCCTGCAACGGCTGGGCACGCGCTTTGTCATCGAACCCTATATCCGCTTCAAGGGCCAGGTCGGCGAGCAGGCCACCATGTTTCTCTATGACCCCTGCGGCAACGCGCTGGAGTTCAAGGCCTTCAAGGACATGAGCCAGCTGTTCGCCAAGTGAACAGCGCCCACAACTGATCGGCCGATTGCTGCTATAAAGCCTGTGCAAATCCTAGAGCCCTACAAAAATGACAAGCACAGGAGTTCAGCATGCGTCCGATTCGTCTGGGACTGGTAGGTTACGGGAAGATCGCGCAAGACCAACATGTGCCGGCGATCCGTGCCAATTCGGCGTTCGAGCTGCTGGCCGTGGCCACCTTGGGCGAGCCTTGCCCTGGGGTGGAAAATTTCCGCTCGCTGGCCGAGATGCTCGAGCAGGGGCCGACACTGGATGCCGTGGCGTTCTGCACGCCCCCGCAGGGCCGTTACGCCCAGGTCAGCCAGGCGCTGATTGCAGGCAAGCATGTGCTGGTCGAGAAACCGCCTTGCGCTACTTTGGGCGAGGCCATGGCGCTGGTCGAGCAGGCACGTGAGCAGGGCGTCAGTTGCCTGTTCGCCTGGCACTCGCGCTTCGCCCCCGGGGTGGAAGCGGCCCGCGACTGGCTGGCCGAGCGCGAACTGGACAGCGTCAAGGTCGACTGGAAGGAAGACGTGCGCAAATGGCACCCCGGACAGCAGTGGATCTGGCAGCCGGGGGGGCTCGGGGTATTCGACCCGGGCATCAATGCGCTGTCGATCCTGAGTTACCTGTTGCCCGAGAGCCTGTTCGTCGAGGCCGCCGCGCTGCGTTTCCCTGCCAACCGCCAGGCGCCGATTGCGGCCGATGTGCAGATGACCGACAGCAACGGCTTGAACGTGCGCGCCGAGTTCGACTGGGACCATGGCCAGGAAGAACTCTGGCAGATCGAGATCAAGGCCCAGGGCGACGTGCTGCGCCTGGAGCAAGGCGGGGCGCTGCTCAGTGTCGATGGCGTGGCCCAGCCGGTGGCTCCGGAAGGGGAGTATGCGGCGGTGTATCGGCACTTCCAGCGGTTGGTCAGGGATGGGGCAAGCGATGTCGACCTGCAGCCATTGCGCATTGTGGCTGACAGTTTTTTTGTGGGGGGCAGGGAAGTGGTGGGGGCTTTCGAGGATTAGGCCGCACAAAGCAAAAACTCGGGGACTTTGCCCCCTCTCACATTGATCGTGGGAGGGGGCAAAGCCCCCGGGCTTTTATAAGTCAGGCTATGGCTTATTTGCCACCACCACCTGAACCGCCACCACCCGCTGCGCCGCCGCTGCCACCCGCGCCGCCACCGGTGCCGCTGCCGCCTGCACCGCTGCCACTGGAGCCGCTGATGCTGCTGCCGCTGGTGGTGCTGCCGGCGCCGGTGCCCATGTTGCCGCCACCAGTGGCGCTGGAACTGGTGCCGTTCACGGTGGAGCCGCTGTTGGCGTTGCTCATTTCACCCTTGGTGCCAGGTTGCATGCTGTCAGGGGCGGCAGTGCCGGCGAAGCTCGCCAGCGAGGTCGCTGCCAGCAGGCCCGACAGGGCCAATACCGTCAGTTTGTGCTTGATCATGGTACGTCTCCAATGGATGGGTCGTTACCTGATATTGGTGTGTTGGGGCGCTCAGGCAGTGCCCATGGCCCGACGAACGGCCATGAGCCTGTGGAATGAGTCTATTGGGAGACTTTATTGGAACGGAATCCGCGTGGCGGCCTTCTCCAGCAACGCCCGGTTGCGCGCGGACAGGCCGACCAACTCCAGACGCTTGCCGGCCTTCTGATAGCGCTCGCTCAGGGTCTCCAGCGCGGCAATCGCCGAATGGTCCATCACGTGCAGGGCGCGGCAATCGACCACCACCTGCGCGGGGTCCTGCTGGGCATCGAACAGCGCCTGAAAGCGCGTGGTCGAGGCGAAGAACAGTGTGCCGTGGGGGCTGTAGGTCTTGACCCCGTCAGGGTCGGTGGCGCTGTCGCTACGCAGGTCCAGGGCATGCTGCCAGGCAAAGGCCAGCGCGGCGATGACGATGCCACACAGCACCGCCGTGGCCAGGTCGGTGCACACGGTGACCAGGGTCACGGCGACAATCACCAGGGCGTCGGTCAGCGGCACCTTGCCCAGCACCCGCAAGGATCCCCAGGCAAAGGTCTGCTGGGCGACCACGAACATCACCCCGGCCAGCGCCGCCAGCGGAATGCGCTCGATCATGGGCGACAGGAACAGAATGAACAGCAGGATCATCACCCCGCTGACCACCCCGGACAGCCGTCCGCGCCCGCCGGAGCTGAGATTGATCACGGTCTGGCCGATCATGGCGCAGCCGCCCATGCCGCCGAACAACCCCGACAGGATATTCGCCGCACCCAGCGCCATGCACTCGCGGTTGGGCTGGCCACGGGTCTCGGTGATTTCGTCGGTGAGGTTGAAGGTCAACAGGGTTTCCAGCAGGCCGACCATGGCCATCAAGGCGGCGTAGGGCAGGATGATCTGCAGGGTTTGCAGGGTCAGCGGCACCTGGGGCAGGTGCAGGGTCGGCAGGTTGCCGGCGATGGCCGCCATGTCGGCCAGGGTGCGCGTGGGCAGGTCGAGCCAGGCCACCAGCAGGCTGACGCCGACGATCGCTACCAGCGCCGCCGGCACCGCGCGGGTCAGGCGCGGCAGGACGTAGACGATCAGCATGGTCAGCAGCACCAGGCCGAGCATGACCCACAAGGCCGAGCCGCGCAGCCAGGCGCCCTGGGCGTCGTGGAAGTGCTCCAGCTGCGACCAGGCAATGATGATCGCCAGGCCGTTGACGAAGCCGAGCATCACCGGGTGCGGCACCATGCGCACCAGCTTGCCCAGGCGCAGCAGGCCGAAGAGCAGCATGATCAGCCCGCCCAGCACCGTGGTCGCCAGCAGGTACTGCACGCCGTGCTGCACCACCAGGGCGACGATGACCACCGCCATGGAGCCCGCAGCGCCGGAGATCATCGCCGGGCGGCCGCCGAACAGAGCGGTCAGGGTGCAGATGATGAAGGCACCGTACAGCCCCATCAGCGGGTTGAGCTGGGCCACCAGGGCGAAGGCGATGCATTCGGGCACCAGGGCGAACGAGGAGGTCAGCCCGGCCAGCACGTTGCTGCGGATCTGCGGGAGGGACAGGGAAAGAGACATGCGTTGGATCAACTTCGATAGCCAGCTAAGGGCCAGCATCTTATCAGGATGTGCCAGCGGCGGCGTAAAGGAAGTGGCAAGCGGCCCCAGGATGTTGCCAATCAGTCAGCACACAACCTGAACGCTCGGGCCCTGGCAGGGTCATCCCTTAGGACCGACCTGGTCCTCACTGCCATTCAACGGAGCACAACCATGAGCCTGTTTTCAGCCATTCTGGAGAAACTCGGCATCGGCCCCCACACCGATGCGTCCGCCCAGCCAGCCCCCGCGCCGACAACGCCCACCGCCGATGCGCCGAGCGCCGGGGCTCCAGCCAGCAGCGCTACGCAGGCCGTCAGCAGCGTCGATGTCGCCGCCAAGCTTGACGGCCTGGCCAGCAATAACCCCGAGAAACTGAACTGGCGCACCTCGATTGTCGACCTGCTCAAGCTGCTCGGCCTCGACAGCGGCCTGACCAAGCGCCAGGAGCTGGCCAAGGAACTGAAATACAGCGGTTCGACCGAGGATTCGGCCAGCATGAACATCTGGCTGCACAAGGAAGTGCTGCGCAAGATCGCTGAAAATGGCGGCGAGCTGCCAGCTGACCTGCACTGACAGCACGCCGCAGTTTCACTCGAAACCGACCACCTCATGGGGAATGTAGGGCGCCTGCAGGCGTTGTACTTCCTCATCGGTCAGATCCAGCTCCAATGCCGCCACCGCGTCGGTCAGGTGCGACGGCTTGGAAGCTCCCACCAATGGCGCGGTGACGCCCGGCGCCTGGCGCACCCACGCCAGTGCCACCTGCGCCTTGGGTACCCCGCGCTCGGCCGCGATCTGCGCTACCGCTTCCACTACCTGGCGGTCGGCGTCAGCCGTGCGCGCCTGGTACAAGGTCTTGCCGTAGTCGTCGGTCTGGGTACGCTCGCTGGTTTCGTCCCAGGCGCGGGTCAGCCGGCCGCGGGCCAGCGGGCTCCACGGCAGCACGGCGATGCCGGCGTCGCGGCACAGCGGCAGCATGTCGCGTTCCTCTTCGCGGTTGAGCAGGTTGAGGTGGTTCTGCATGCTGACGAAGCGTGTCCAGCCGTTGCGCTCGGCGGTGTGCAGGGCCTTGGCGAACTGCCAGGCGTGCATCGATGAAGCGCCGATGTGCAGGGCCTTGCCGGCCTTGACCACGTCGTGGAGCGCCTCGAGGGTTTCCTCGATAGGCGTTTCGTAGTCCCACCGGTGAATCTGATACAGGTCGACGTAGTCGGTGCCAAGGCGCCGCAGGCTGTTGTCGATCTCGTGGAAGATCGCCTTGCGCGACAGGCCGCCGTTGTTCGGCGCGTCGCGGAACTTGAAGTAGACCTTGGTGGCGATGACGATCTCGTCGCGGCGGGCGAAATCCCGCAGCGCGCGGCCAACGATTTCCTCGGAGGTGCCGTCCGAGTAGCTGTTGGCCGTGTCGAAAAAGTTGATGCCCAGCTCCACCGCCTGACGAATCAGCGGCCGGCTGCTGTCTTCGTCGAGCGTCCAGGGGTGCTTGCCGCGGTCGGGAATGCCGTAGGTCATGCAGCCCAGGGCGATGGGCGAGATCTTCAGGCCGGTGCGGCCCAGGTTGACGTATTTCATGAAATGCCTCCTTCGCGTGCATGCATTGCCGGAGCAGAATAGTCGTTGATCGACATACCACTGGCAACGCCGCATACATGAAGGTTCAGCGGCGATGACCGGCGTTGCGCACCGGGCCTTGCGTCAGGGCACAGCTCAGAAACGCGAGCCTTGTACCGGCGCGGGCAGGCCGCTCCAGATTTCATCCAGGTTGTGCAGGTCCCAGTCCTTGACCGACTCGATGCGGATGATGCGGTCCTCGGCGGTGAAGCTGGCCAGGTCCAGCACCTTGCGCTCCAGCGGCATGCGCGTGCGTGCCGACACCAGCAGCATGACCTTGGGCTTGAGCAGGTGCCTGTCGTTCTGCTCCACCACCAGGCCGATGCGTTCGCTGTGCAGGCGCACCAGCGCGCCGATCGGGTAGATGCCCACGGCGCGGACGAAGGCCTGGAAGATCTTTTCGTCGAAGTGCCCGGCCCAGGTGGCCATCTCGCGGATCGAGTGCGCCGGGCCCCAGGCTTTCTTGTACGGGCGCTCGGAGGTGATGGCGTCGTACACGTCACAGATCGCCGCCATGCGCGCAAACACGCTGATCTGCTCGCCGGCCAGGCCGAAGGGGTAGCCGCTGCCGTCGTATTTCTCGTGGTGGTGCAGGCACACGTCGATGGCCGTGGCGCTGTTGAGCTTGCTCTGCTGGAGGATACGCAGGCCGCCTTCGGGGTGGCCCTTGACGATGCCATACTCGTCGTCGGTCAGGCGCCCCGGCTTGTTCAGGATGTCGATGTCGATGGTCATCTTGCCGATATCGTGCAGCAGCCCGGCCACGCCGGCCTCGCGCACCCATTCATCGGGCATGTCGAGCTGGCGGGCGAGGGCGACCATCAGCGCGCACACCGCCACCGAATGCATGTAGGTGTATTCGTCCGAGGTCTTGAGCCGCGACAGGCTGATCAGGGCCTGCGGATGGCGCTCTACGGAGGCTGAGATCTCGCCGATCAGGAGGGCGGTGTCCTGGGCGTTGATCGCCTGGCCCATCCGCGCATCGTTGAACATGCTGATCACGGCGTCCTTGGCCCGGCCGCAGATCTTCAAGGCGCGCGACACCTCGACGTCCAGCGCCACCCGCGGCGGCCTGTCCACGGCCGCGCAGACCTGGGCCGCCAGCGGCGGGCGTTCGGCAGGCCTGCTCGGCACATCGCTGCCGCGTTCGGTGTCGATGAAGACTTCACCGATGCCCGACTCGCGGATCTTGTTCAGGTCGGCGCTGTGCTGAACCTTGAAGCGCGACTTCCAGAAGGGGTGATCCAGCCACGCCCCGCCGAATTCGTGGACGAACATCCCGACTTGCAGATCACTGACGGCTATCTTTTTGATCATCTGGAACGCTCGGACGCAACGCTTTGATGCCAGTGTGCCACTGCTTTGCCTGCCACTCCAAAAAATATTAGTGGTAACAGAACCCTAGGGTCATTTCTAGACGGACAGTCCATGCAGTATGGCTGAAAAAAAAACGGCGCAGACAGGTGTCTGCGCCGTTTTTTTCAGGTTTGCGCCGAGCGGCGCAGCAAGCTGCCGTCAGTTGATCGGCTGGCTGCTCCACTCACCGTTGACCAGGCGTTGCAGGCCCAGCGGGTTGGCGTTGCGCAGCGCCTCGGGGAGCAGCGCATCCGGGTAGTTCTGATAGCACACTGGGCGCAGGAAGCGGTCGATGGCGAAGGTACCCACCGAAGTGCCGCGGGCGTCGGACGTCGCCGGGTACGGGCCGCCGTGAACCATGGCGTCGGACACTTCCACACCGGTTGGGTAGCCGTTGACCAGGATTCGCCCGACCTTCTGCTCCAGCAGCGGCACCAGCCACTGATATTTCTGCAGATCCGCCGGCTCGCCGATCAGCGTGGCCGTCAGCTGGCCGCGCAGGCCCAGCAGGGCACGTTCCAGTTCGGCGTCGTCGGCGACTTCGACGACAATGGTCGCCGGGCCGAAGACTTCTTCCTGCAGCAGCTCGTCGCCTTCGAGCAGCAGGCTGACGTCAGCCTTGAACAGCTGCGATTGCGCTTGCTTGCCTTCCTGCGGATTGCCGGCCAGGTGGGTGATACCCGGGTGCGCCAGCAGGTGGGCGACGCCTTTTTCATAGCTTTTCAGGCCGCCGGCGTTGAGCAGCGTCTGCGGTGCCTGGGCGCCGAGGTGTTCCTGCAGCTGGCCGAGGAAGGCGCTGAAGGCTGGCGACCGTACACCGACCACGAGGCCTGGGTTGGTGCAGAACTGGCCGCCACCCAGGGCCACGGAAGCTGCCAGGTCCTTGGCCACGGTGTCGCCGCGGGCGGCGAGGGCGTCGGGCAGCAGGATCACCGGGTTGATGCTGGACATCTCGGCGAACACCGGAATCGGTTGTGGACGCTCGGCAGCCAATTTGCACAGGGCGTTGCCGCCGTGCAGCGAACCGGTGAAGCCGACACCCTGGATGGCCGGGTGCTTGACCAGGCCTTCACCCACGCCGCTGCCGAAGATCATGTTGAACACGCCCTTGGGCATGCCGGTGCTTTCAGCGGCGCGGATGATCGCGCAGCCCACCAGGTCGGCGGTGGCCATGTGGCCGCTATGGGCCTTGAAAACGACCGGGCAGCCAGCCGCCAGGGCCGACGCGGTGTCACCGCCAGCGGTGGAGAAGGCCAGTGGAAAGTTGCTGGCACCGAACACGGCGATCGGGCCGACGCCGATGCGGTATTGGCGCAGGTCGACACGCGGCAGCGGCTTGCGGTCCGGCAGGGCCAGGTCGATGCGCGCGCCGAGGAAATCGCCGCGGCGCAGGACCTTGGCGAACAGACGCATCTGCCCGCTGGTGCGCGCACGCTCGCCCTGGATACGGCCGGCGGGCAGGGCAGTTTCACGGCAGACGATGGCGACGAACTCATCGTCCAGGGCGTCCAGTTCGTTGGCGATGGCGTCGAGGAATTCAGCGCGACGGGCCGGGCTCAGCTGGCGGTACTCGGCAAAGGCGCCCTTGGCGGCCAGGGCGGCGGCATCGATTTCGGCATCGGTGGCTTGATAGAACTCATACGGCAACGCTTCGCCGGTGCTGGCGTCGAGGCTCTTGTGCTGGGGCTTGCCTTGCGCGCTGCGAGCGCCGGCGATGAAGTTCTGGCCGAGAACATTGGGCATGAGGTATCTCCTGTGAGGGATGCGGGCGGGTGCCTTGGCGGCATGGAGCGGGTGGCTGTTGTTGTCGGGTGCTGGGCACCGTTATTGTCAGTTATCGTACGACTCTTGAGGGTTATGCGCAACCGGGGTGGGTTGGGGTGGTGCAAGGCGAGAGGTTCAATATCGCCACCACCGGCCGCCCGCGCGGCCTATCGGCAGCTTCGCCGGCTCCCACATTTGCTTCGACCGTGCCGTTCCAGACAGATCACCTATGACCGCCCTGGCGCTTGGCGGTCTATCGTCGAACATCAAGAGCGGTCATAGGCGATGCCACTGCATGGACATAAATCGAAATAAATGTAGGAGCCGGCGAAGCTGGCGATAGGCCGCGGGCGGCCGATAGCGGCCGCGCTTGAATCTCAAGGCGGCCGCTGATCACCTCACCCATTGGGCTGCGAAGTATTCACATAATCCGGCACCTTGGCCAGGGGCAGGCTGCGAGCCTGGTCGCGCTGGATGCCGCGGCGCGATGGCAGTGGCTCGAGGCGCTGGGCCTGGCCGGTGCTCAAGGCGCGTTCTATGGCCGCCAGCACGCGTACATCGCGCCAGCCTTCCTCACCGTCCGGCTCGGGGGCGCGGTCATTGAGGATGCAATCGGAGAAATACTCGGTTTCGCCACCAAAATGGTCGACCACCGGGTGCTTGTGTTCCTGGGTCTTGCCGTCGAGGGTCGCCCGGTAGGCGATCCCCACGCCCTCGCCAAAGCCGAAGCACGGCGAGGCTTCGAACTCACCCTTGTCGCCGATCACCTGGAAGCGCTCGGTGGCCGGCAGGCTGTAGCTGACGGTAAAGGTCGCCAGGCGCTCTTCGGGGAAACGCAAGGTCACGTTGACCGTGTCTGGCGTGTTGACCGGTCGGCCCGGCGTCTGAGTGGCCACGGCGTGCACTTGCACCGGCTCGCTGGCGAACAGGTTGCGCACCGCATTGAGCGGGTAGGGGCCCATGTCGGTCGCGGGGCCGGCCCAGAAGCCGCTCTGCATGCGGTGGTTGGAGGGCTTGGTGACCTGGCTGAACACCGAGCTGAACAGACGCACGTCGCCAATATCGCCGCGGCGCACGCGGTCGACCATTTCCACCGTGCCCGGCTCGCAATGCAGGCGGTAGGCGATCATCAGCTTGGCGCCCGACTGCCGCGCCGCAGCATTGATTGCCAGGCAGTCCTCTTCGCTGGCTGCCATGGGCTTTTCCAGCAACACGTGGATGCCGGCCAGCAACGCAGGCTCGGCGAACTCACGGTGGCGGAAGTTCGGGGTGGCGACGTACACGGCGTCGATTTCGCCACTCTTGAGCAAGGTGTCGAACTCTTCATAGGCGTAACTCTTCAGGCCGTATTTCTGGGCCAGGCGGTCGGCCTTGATCGGGTCGCCGGTGACCAGCGCGGTCATCACCGAATTGCGGGTCTGGGCCACGCCGGGCATGAACGCGCCCTGGGAAATCCAGCCGCCACCGACCACTGCGTAACGAATTTTGCCTTGTGCATCCGGCATGTCGAAGCCTCCTCGAGTGTGCTCTGAATATCAACGGTTGCGCACCGTCGCTCTCTAGAGTCGGCAGGAAAACGGCTGGCAAGTTCAAACTGAATGCCGCAGCGATGCGGCAAAGTGCCAGGTTTATCGGGTATGCTCTGGCGGATTTGCAACTGAATGTTGCAGCCTTGTCGCCTACAAACAGGAGTGCCCAGTGGACCCATCAACCGTTGCCTGGATGGCCCATGACAGCCGCTTGATCCTTTGCTGCCTGGCCGCCATCGCCACCATTATCGTGCTGATCAGCGCCACTCGCCTGCCGCCGTTTCTGTCGATTCTGATCGGCACCTTCATTGCCGGCATTGGCGCCGGGCTGCCCGCCGAAGAAGTGGCCAAGGCGTTCAGCAAGGGTGCCGGCGGCATTCTCGGCGAGGCCGGCATGATCATCGCCCTGGGTGCGATGCTGGGCGCAGTGATGGCCGAATCGGGGGCGGCCGACCGTATCGCCACCACCTTGCTGAAGATGGGCAAGGGCGCCAGCCTGCCGTGGGTCATGGCCCTGGTGGCGATGGTCATCGGCCTGCCGCTGTTCTTCGAGGTCGGCCTGGTGATGATGGTGCCGATCATCTTTGTCATGGCCCGGCGCTCGGGCCAGCCGTTGTTGAAAATCGCCATTCCGGCGCTGGCCGGCATGACCACGCTGCATGCCCTGATGCCACCGCACCCGGGCCCGTTGATTGCGGTGAGTGCGCTGCATGCCGACCTCGGCCTGACCATGTTACTGGGCCTGTGCCTGGCCATTCCAGCGGTCATCCTGGCCGGCCCGCTGTATGGCAACTGGCTTTCGCGGCGCCTGCACATTGAAGCGCCTGCGGAGCTGGGCGAGCTGTTCAGCAAGCCGGTGACCCAGCCGCGCCAGCCGAGTTTTGCCGTGTCGCTGCTGATCATCCTGCTGCCCGTGCTGTTGATGCTCGGCAGTACCCTGGCCAAGGTGGCGATGCCAGTGGCCAGCGGCGTGGCGCAAACCTTGAAGTTCCTCGGCGAACCGCTGGTGGCACTGGGCCTGGCAGTGATCGCTGCGGTGATCTGCCTGGGCTGGGCCAACGGCATGGCCCGCGAGCATGTCGGCAACACCCTGCGTAAAAGCCTGGCGCCGATCGCCGTGCTGCTGCTGACCATAGGTGCCGGCGGCGGCCTCAAGCAGACCCTGCTGGATGCCGGCGTCAGCCAGACCATCAGCAAGGTCGCCGAGGGCGCGCACATGCCTTACATCCTGCTGGCCTGGCTGATCGCCGTGGCGCTGCGCCAGGCCACCGGATCGGCGACGGTGGCGACCACCACCACGGCGGGCATCCTCGCGCCCTTGATGGCCGGGCTGGCTGCCACCCAGAGTTCGCTGGTGGCGCTGGCCATCGGCGCTGGCTCGGTGTTCTTCTGTCACGTCAACGACGCCGGCTTCTGGATGGTGCGCGAGTACTTCGGCCTGCAGCTCAAGCAGACCATCATGGTCTGGTCGGTGCTGCAGACCATCGTCTCGGTGGTGGGGCTGGTGGGCACCCTGCTGCTTTGGCATGCGTTGGGGTGATATCGGCCGGCGTCACGCCAGCGAGCTGCCCTTGACCTCGGCCAGGTAGGTGCCTTCCGGCGGGTTGCGGCTGAAGTACTGGGTGACGCCGTCGAAGATCGCCCCGGCCAGCTTCTGCTGGTGGCGCCCGTCGATCAGCCGGCGGCAGTCGCCGGCGTTGGAGATGAAGCCGGTCTCGACCAGGATCGAGGGAATGTCCGGCGACTTGAGCACGGCGAAACCGGCCTGTTCCACGCGCATGCCATGCACCCCGGCGACCTTGCCGACATGGCCGAGGACGATGTTGCCCAGGTCCAGGCTGGCGCTGATGGTCGAATTCATCGACATGTCGAGGATGACGTCGGCGAGCATCGGGTCCTTGTCCTTGAGCGTCAGCAGCTGGCGGCTGCCGAGCATGTCGGCGCTGTTCTCCTGCTGCGCCATGTAGCTGGCCATGGCCGAAGTCGCGCCGTGTTCGGAGAGGGCGAACACCGAAGCGCCCGATGCGGTGAGGCGCGGCGCGGCATCGGCGTGGACCGAGACGAACATGTCGGCGTTGTACTTGTGCGCCACGTCGACCCGCTTGCGCAGCGGAATGAAGATGTCGTCGTTGCGCACCAGGCGCGCCTTGTAACCCTTCTGCCGATCGATACGCTGGGCCAGCAGGCGGGCGATGGACAGCGCCACGTGCTTCTCCTGCTCGCCACCGCCGCCGATGGCGCCCGGGTCCTTGCCGCCGTGGCCGGCGTCGATCACCACGATGATGTCGCGCTGGCGTTTGACCGAACTCGCTTTCTCTTCGGCCACTGCCGTCGCCGCCGCTGCGGCCGGCGGCGCAGTCTTGACGATGGCCGGGCTGGCCTGTGTCTGCAGATCGACCACCAGGCGGTGGCCCTTGCCGCCCTCGGGCGGCAGCAGAAAGGTCTTGCTCTGCACCGGCTGGTCGAATTCCAGCACCACCCGGGTGTCGCCGGGACCCCTGGCACTGCTGCGGATCGCCTTGATCGGCGCGCTGGCCAGTGACGGGTCGCGCAGGGCGGTCAACAGCCGGGTGCCATGCAGGTCGAGGATCAGCCGCGGCGGCGAGCCCAGCTCGAAAGACTGGTACTGCACCGGGCCGCTGAGCTCCAGCACCACGCGCAATTTGTCACCGACCCGCGCGCCGCGCGCGGCCAACACTTGCTGCTGGGCGTGAGCGAGCAGCGGCGCAGGCAAGGCCACGCCCGCTAGCAGATAGGTGAGAAGGCGACGTCTGTACATGAAGAACCCGCCGTAAGTCGTTGTTTGGTAGAGCAGAAGGTTACTGTATAACAAGGCGTCTGGAAGTCCCTGAGCGAAATTTCATCTGTGCCTGGGCCGGGCAACCCCTATCGCCCTGAACGTTTGGCGCCGGCAGCGGGTCGACTTTTCACGACCTGACTGAAGAGCACGCGCCGATGCCCGATCCAAAGCCTTCGCCGAGCCCCAGGGGCGGCCTGCGCCGGGCACTGCCATTGATCGCACTGGCCGGTGCCACCGATGCGCTGGTGTTCCAGCACAGCAAGCAATTGCTCGCGGTGTACATGACCGGCAATACCACCAGGGTCGGCGAGTTCGCGTTGCAGGGACGTTGGCAGTCGACAGCACCCTTGCTGGCGGTGCTTGGCGTTTTTCTGCTGGCCACTACCGGCGCTGCCTGGCTGGGTCAGCGGGTGGGCGACTGGCGCGCGACCCTGGTGATGACCCTGAGCGCGGTGCTGATGGCCTGCGCTGCGCCGCTCGCAGCCTTGCAGCCCGAATCCTTCAGCCTGGCGACCGTTGCGCTGATCGCCGCCGCTATCGGCTGTCTCAACCAGGCCCTGGCTGGCGAGCCCGGGGTCAGCTTCATCACCGGCGTGCTGGTCAAGACTGGCCGCGCCCTGGCTGCCGCGCGCTGGGCCGAAGCCGCAGGCGATCTGCTGCGCTGGCTGGCGCTATTGCTGGGCGCGGTGGCCGGCTGCGTGCTGACGTCGATCTTCGGCACAGCGACGCTGCTGGTCATCGCCAGCCTGATCATCGTCAATGCCCTGTGCGCGTGGCCGCAGCAGGTCGCCGTGGTCGTTTGACCTGTCATTTCTTATCGAGCGTCATTGCCTATAAAAGAGGAGCGGACCATGGCTGCCGACACGTCGCACCCCGTTTTTACCCAGCAAGGCCCGGGCACTGCCCAGGGCCCGACCCTGCCCGCCAGCGGCGCCATTCGCCCGCCCAGCGAGCTGGACCGTGGCCGTGTCGAAAACGGCCAAGTGTTGTTCGACAACTGGAAAGGCATGGCCGACAAGCCCGACCCAGCACTGCCCGCGCCACTGCCGCCGGCCCAGCGGGTCGGCTTCGCGATTGTCGGGCTCGGCCGCCTGGCGTTGGGCGAGATCCTCCCGGCCTTCAACGAGTGCAAGCTCGCGCGCCCCGTGGCGCTGGTCTCTGGTAGCCCCGAGAAGGCGCGCACCGTAGCTGCGCAGTACGGTATCGAGGCGGTCTACGGGTATGACGAAATGAACCGGCTGGCGGAGAATGCGCAGGTGCAGGCGGTATACCTGGTGACCCCCAACGGCCTGCATGCCGAGCAACTGCGCGCTGCAGCCAAGGCCGGCAAGCATGTGCTGTCGGAAAAACCCATGGCCAACAACGCCGAGCAGGCGCGGCAGATGATTGCCGACTGCGAGCAGGCGGCGGTCAAGCTGATGGTCGCCTACCGCTGCCAGTATGAAGTGTTCAATCGGGAGGCGGCGCGCCTGGTGCAGTCCGGCGAGCTGGGTCGGGCGCGGGTGATCGAAGCGAGCAACACCCAGGTCCAGGGGCCGGCCGGCCAGTGGCGGCTGAACGCCGCGCTGGCCGGCGGTGGTGCGCTGCCGGACATCGGCCTGTACTGCCTCAACGGCGTGCGGGCCATGTTGGGGGAGGACCCGATAGAGTTGTACGCGCAAGTGGTCAACCCGCAAGGCGATCCGCGCTACACCCAGGTCGAGGAAACCATCAGCTTCATGCTGCGCTTTCCCAGCGGCGCCATAGCCAATTGTTCGACCAGCTACGGCGCGCATGAGTCCAAGGACCTGCGCATCCACCTGGAACTGGGCAAGCTCGACCTGGAGAACGCCTTCGCCTACCGCGGCCAGCGCTTGCGGATCGCGCACCGGCACGGCTCGGCCGAAGCTGTGGACGAGCTGCGCCTGGGCGCGAAGAATCAGTTCGCCCTTGAGATCGACCACTTCGCCGACTGCATACTCAACGGCAAGTCGCCACGCACGCCGGGCGAGGAGGGCTTGCAGGACCACCTGCTGATGGAAGCGATCTATTGCTCGGCGCGGGAAAACCGGCCGGTGGCCATCGACTGGGCCAGTGAGCACAGCCCGGTCAGGCAATGACCAGTAGCGTGCCTATGGCGGTGTCCACAGCTGCCCGGACACGCCGGTGCTCACGGCGCAGGCGATCATCGCCCATCACAAGCTGACGCTGGGTGGCCCGTTCGCCCGCGTGCTCCAGACCTGCGAGATTCAGTTCTAGAGCACGAACCGGCGCACGGTCAGGTTGAGGTCCTGTGCCAGTTGCGCCAGTTGGCTGCTCGCCACGCTGGTCTGCTGCGCCGTGGCGGCGGTCTGCACCGACAGCTGGCGGATGCTGCCCAGGTTCTGGTCGACCTCCTGGGCCACCTGCGCCTGCTGCTCGGCGGCGCTGGCGATCAGCAGGTTGCGGTCGTTGATGCTGGCCGTGGCGTCGATGATCAACGCCAGCGCCTGCTGGGTGCCCGCTGCCTGTTCCAGGGTCTGGCCGGACTGTTCGGCGGTGCTGCGCAAGGCGTGGGCAGTGCCTTCGGCGCGGGTCTGCACGTCACCGATCAAGGTCTCGATCTCGGCGGTGGAGGCACTGGTGCGCTGCGCCAGCGAGCGCACTTCGTCGGCCACCACGGCGAAGCCGCGGCCGGCCTCACCGGCGCGTGCGGCCTCGATGGCGGCATTGAGCGCCAGCAGGTTGGTCTGGTTGGCGATGCTGCGGATCACGTCGAGGATCTTGCTGATGCTTTGGGTGCGCTCGGCCAGGCCTTCGGCCTGCTGCGAGCAGCCCAGCACCCGGTCGGCCAGCTTGCGGATCGAGACGATGGTCTCGCCAAGCTTGCCCTGGCCAAGGCTGGCGGCATCGTTGGAGGCCTGCGACTGCGCCGAGGTGTCATTGGCATTGAAGGCCACGTCACCCGCAGCCTGAGTCATCTGGGTGACGGCCAGGGCGGCCTGCTCGATCTCGTCGTTCTGGTATTGCAGGTTCTGCGCACTGGCTTCGGCGATCGAGCCCATTTGTTGCACCGAATGGCTCAACTGGTCGGCCGCCGCGTTGATCTGGCCGACCGTGCCATGCAGGTTGCCGCGCATGCGCCCGAGCATGTTCAACAGGTCGGTGGTTTCGTCGCGGCCGCTGGCGACCACGGCCTGGCTGAGGTCGCCGTCGGCGATGGTGCCGGCAATCTGCAAGGCCTCGCGCAGCGGGCGAATGATGCTGACGCTCAGGCGCCAGGCCAGCAGTACGATCAGCAGCAAGGCGGCGGCAATGGCGCCCAGGGCGATGCTGCGGGCCTGCTGATAGCGCGCCCCGGCGCTGTCCACGGCGCCGCTGGCGGTCTGCTTGTTCAGCTCGCGCAGCAGTTGCACCTGCATGTCCATCAGGTCGCCCTGCATCGACAGGGTGCTGTCCGACAGTGCGCGCGCTGCGGGCAGTTGCTGCTGTTCGATCAAGCCGACTTCGTCGTGCAGGCCGCTCATGAAAGTTTCATAGGCGGCCTGCAAGGCGCGGATGGAATCCTGCTCGGTGCCGTCGCTGACCCGCGCCAGGTAGGTCTTGAAGTGGGCGTCGACTTCGTCCTTGAGCTGGCCGATGTTGATCTTGCTGGTGACCACGCCACTGGGGTCGTCGGCGCCGACGATCAGGCGCAGGCCTTCACCGCGCAGTTTGCCCAGGGCGATGGCGATGGCGTCGGCGGTGGCGATGCTCGGCAGCGCGCCGCTCTCGATGACGCTGCCCTGCTGGCGGATGACCTGCATCTGCCACAGGCAGAAACCGCCCAGGCCGCCCAGCAGCAGTGCGGCGATGGAAAAGCACAGCACCATGCGCGCGGGAATACCCAGGCGGCGCAGCCACAGGCGGGCGGGGCGGCGTTGGCGCCGCAGGAAAGACAAGGGCTTGGGCAATTTCACGGGGACACCGGGCGACGAAACGGAGATGCGGTGTTTATAAGGCAATTGTGTGATGTCTTTATGACATCGCTTAATTGACGCCGGTTTTTTTGACAGCCAGGTCGTACACCCCGGCTGAAGAAAAATTCATCGACTGTTATCAAACTGACATCATTGCCCCGTTAGATTGGCCCGGTCACCGCTGTGGCATGCCACACTAATTTCGAATCGATGAGACAAGACCTTGAAAATGCTGACTAAAACCCGGTTGTCGATCCTGCTCGCGTCGCTCGCTCTGAGCGGCATGGCCCACGCTACCGATGTCACCGGTGCCGGTTCGAGCTTCGTGTTCCCGGTTCTGTCGAAATGGTCCCAGGACTACAGCAAGACTGCCCCGCACAAGATCAACTATCAGTCGATCGGTTCGGGTGGCGGTATCGCCCAGATCAAGGCGGCCACCGTGGACTTCGGCGCCTCCGACGCGCCCTTGTCGGCCGATGACCTCAAGGCCGGTGGCCTGGGCCAGTTCCCCAGCGTCGTGGGCGGCATCGTGCCGGTGGTCAACGTCGAAGGCGTGGAACCGGGCAAGCTGAAGCTCGACGGCGAGACCCTGGCGAAGATCTTCATGGGCACCATCAAGACCTGGAACGACCCGGCTATCGTCAAGCTCAACCCGGACCTGAAACTGCCGGAAACCGCCATCACCGTGGTGCACCGCTCGGACGGCTCGGGGACTTCGTTCAACTTCACCAACTACCTGGCCAAGGCCAGCGGCGAGTGGAAGGACAAGATCGGCTTCGGCACTACCGTGCCATGGCCGGTGGGCGTCGGTGGCAAGGGCAACGAAGGCATCTCGGCCTACGTCAAGCAGATCAAGGGTTCGATCGGCTACGTCGAATATGCCTATGCGATGCAGAACAAGATGTCCCACACCGAGCTCAAGAACGCCGCCGGCAAGTTCGTCGAGCCGGGCGCCAAGGCCTTCCAGGCGGCTGCCGACACCGCCGACTGGAACAGCGCCAAGGACTTCAACGTGATCATGACCAACGCCCCGGGCGATGGCGCCTGGCCGATCACCGCGACCACCTGGATCATCATGTACAAGCAGCCCAAGAACGCCGAGCAAAGCGCTGCGGCCTTCGACTTCTTCAAGTGGTCGCTGGAAAACGGCCAGCAACAGGCCGCTTCGCTGGACTACGTGGCACTGCCCAAGTCGCTGGTAGGCAAGATCGAAGACTACTGGAAGACTGACTTCACGCGCTGATTGCGGCACCGTTGGACTCGGGCGGGGTCACAGCCTGTAACCCCGCCCGAGGTAGCTGCCCATGTCGTTATTGCTCGGTTGCGCTGGCTGGAGCCTGCCGCGCGGCTGCCAGAATCTGTTCCCCGTCCAAGGTTCGCATCTGCAGCGCTACAGCCAGGTGCTCGGCGCCGTGGAAATCAACAGCTCGTTCTACCGCCCACACCGTCCCGCCACCTACGCCCGTTGGGCGCAAAGCGTTCCCGCCGGTTTCCGTTTCTCGGTCAAGATGCCCAAGCAGATCACCCACGTCGCCCGCTTGAACGATTGCAGCACCTTGCTCGACGAGTTCCTTGGCCAATGCGCGGCACTGGGCGACAAACTCGGTTGTCTGCTGGTGCAGTTGCCGCCGTCGTTGCACTACCAGGCAGAGGCCGCCGAGGAGTTTTTCACGGCGCTGCGCGAGCGCTACAGCGGCGCGGTCGCCCTCGAACCGCGGCATCCCAGCTGGCTGCAGGCGCAGCCGTTGCTGATCGAACAGCGCATCGCCCGGGTAGCGGCCGACCCCGCGCCGATAGCCGGTGGTGACATCCCGGGCGGCTGGAATGGCTTCGAGTATTGGCGGCTGCATGGATCGCCAAGGATTTATTATTCGGCGTATGGGCAGGCGTATCTGCAGCGTCTGGTGGAGCATTTGCCGACGGATCGGCCGGTATGGGTGATCTTCGACAATACTGCAGGGGGCGAGGCGGTGGGCGATGCCTTGCTGCTCAAGCAGCTGGCAAGCTGAAAACTGGGGCGGCGGCGCTGACCTCCTCCGGGGTGATCAATCCTCCCGGGTCAGCACTTCCAGCAGCTCGATCTCGAAGCGCAGGTTCGAGTGCGGCGTGATCAGCTTGCCCATCTGCCGCTCGCCATAGGCGAGGTGCGCCGGCACCCACAGACGCCGCTTGCCGCCGACCTGCATGCCCATCAGGCCGATGTCCCACCCCTTGATCACGCGCCCGGTGCCGATCACGCACTGGAACGGCTTGCCGCGCGAGTGCGACGAATCGAACTCCTGGCCGTCTTCCAGCCAGCCGGTGTAGTGCGTGGTGATCAGCGCGCCCTTGACCACGGCCTTCCCGGTGCCAGGGTGCAGGTCTTCTATGTGCAGTTGTTCATTCATGCTTGAATCGGCTCAGGGATTAACGGCTTTGCGCTTTTTTGATGGCTTGCATGTAGCTGGAATGCAATGAACCCATCTTCGGCAACGGTATCGCGGGAACCAGGCTTGAATGCATCGCAAACCAGTCCGTATCGAACGCCAGATCGAAGGTGTGGTTCAGATCGAATTTAGTGCGTGCGCCCAGTCCGCTCAAGGGGAATCCATCATCATCGGGATCGAGCACAAACTCGCCGGGGTAGATCCGGTCGGTTTTCTGGCTGGTCCCATAACATACCCGAACCTTGCGCTCCTCATCGAACACGCCGATGACCAGCCCCGGCCGACTCTTCGGGCCAGGGGTGCCAAGCCTCTCGGGAAACTTGCACCAGACGATGTCGCCCGGTGCAGGCAGGGGAGTGAATGGGCGTGGCGAGATCAAAACAGCGATCGCGTCAGTCGGCTGTCTGGCAGGGCTGGACTTGCAGCTTTTATTGCGTCCATCTGTTCCGGGGTCAGAGGGCCGTCGTCGAGCTCATACTTCGGCAGATAACGGTCTGCTAGCTGGCGCAAGGCATAGTGGATCACCTCGGTCTTGTTCATTCCGGTTTGGGCCATCAGCAAACCGAAGGTTTCGGTACTGATGCCTGTAGGGGTGTCTTGGGGGCGAAGCCGAAACAAGACCGTGTCCAGCTTTTCAACATGGGCCATGGGATCCTCCGCAGCGCAGATCGACAGTCAATATTGCTATAGATTTTATAGCAACCCTTGGCGTGAGCAAGGCCCAGTTGTCACTTGATGCTACTGGGGAAGCAAACCTCCGATAATACGCGCCGCCTGCGCCGTCGACAGCGGGTAGTCGAAAAAGCGTCGGTAGAAATCGATGGTCAGGGCATTCAGGTCGACGTCCTTGAACAACTCCGGGTGCAATTGCTGTGCGGCCCACGGCAGTTGCAGGGCGATTTCGGTGCCGTAGCGGTCCCAGGGGAACACCCCGGCGGGGTTGCGCAGTACCCGGCCGTGCTGCACCGCGTCCAGTTCCCCGAGCAGCGCGCTGGCGGGCGAATCGGCGAGGTTGCCAGCGTTGGCGGCGAGGATCAGCACATCGGGTTGCCAGCCCAGCAGTTGTTCGGCGGACACCGTCTGCAGGTTGCCGTGCAGGCCGTCGGCGGCGTTGCGCCCGCCGACCAGTTTGATCCAGTCATCGATCAGGGTGCCATCGCCGTCGACCTTCAGAGGATTGAGCGAGGCGATGTGCAGCACGCGCGGGCGTTGCTGCGCGGTGAGGCTGGCTGTGCGCGTGGAAACCTCGGCCAGTGCTTTGTCGAGGTAGGCGTTGTAGGCCTGGGCGCGCTGCCGGGCGCTGTCGCTGCCCAGAGCCTGGGCGGTCAGCAGCAGGGTGTGCTGCAGCCCGGGGATGTCCTTGAAGCCGACATGCACCACGGCGATGCCCGCCTGCTGGTAGGCCTGGGCGTTGCGGTCGCCGGTGCTGACGAAGGCCAGGTCGACCTTTGCCGCCAGCAGGCTTTCGGCGCCGAAGGCGTTGCCCGGCACACTGAGTGCCTGGCGCAGCGACGGCTGCACGAGGAACATCCAGGGCTGGCCAGCCTCGTGGTTGACGGTGGCGGCGATACGGTCGCCGGCGCCCAGGGTCATCAGCAACGCATGGTGCGCGTACCAGGCGTCGGCGATGTGCTGGGGGCTGGCCGGCACGCTGACCTGCTGGCCGGCGTCATCGCGCACAAGGTGGCCGGCGTCGGCCAGGGCACCGGCGCTGCACAAGGCCAGCGCGGCAGCGCTCAGCCAGGCGCGGGCGCTCACAGGTCCACCTGGATCGAGGCCTGGACTTCGCGCGGGGTGCCCAGCGAGGCACTGGCATTGCCGGCCCCGGAGTAGCCGTTGAGGCCGCCGGGCACGACGTTGGTCCAGTAGCGCCGATCGGTCAGGTTCTCGACCTCCAGCCGGTAGGTGGTGTTGCGGTGCCACAAGGTGGTGGTCAAGGCGGCGCCGGCGTCGAAGGTGCTGTAGCCCGAGACCCAGCTGCTGTCGGTGTTGTCGGTGGGGCGGCGGCCCACATAGCGGCTGTTGAGGTTGAGCGACAGGCCCTGCACCTGGGGTATCTGCACCACGGTGAGCAGGTTGGCGGTGTATTTGGCCAGGCCGACGATGCGCGTGTCCTCGGTGCTCGGGGTGCCGGTGTGGAGCAGTTTGGGGTCCAGCCAGGTCAGGCCGCCGAACAGCTGCACGGTGTCGCTGGCCTTGCCGTCGGCCATGAACTCGACGCCACGGTTGCGTTGCTCGCCGCCGTTGGCGTAGACGGTGCCCTGGGTATAGGCATAGGGGCGTTTGATCTGGAACGCGGCCAGCGACAGGTTGACACGGTCCAGTGCCCACTTCGCCCCGGTCTCCCACTCCTTGCTGCGGTAGGGGGCCAGGATGTCGTTGGCGTTGCTGGTACCGGTCGGCGCTGTGTCGCCCTGTTGCAGGCTGTCGGCGTAGGTGACGTAGAGGGTCAGGTCCTCCACCGGCTTGTACAGCAGGCTGGTGGCGCTGCTCAGGCCACTGTCCTCGGAGCTGGAGGTGACGTTCAGGGTCTTGGCGTAGTTGCGACTGGTCAGCCGGCTCTGGCTGCCGGTGAGCATCAGGCTCCACTGCGGGGTGAAGGTCAGGGTGTCGCCGAAGATCAGCGCGCGCTGGGTAGCCACCGCCGACTGGTAGCGGTCGGTGAAGTCCGGATAGTTCGGTTCGGCGAAGTCCTGCGGATCGCTGAGGTTGGCAGTGCCCAGGGTGGTGGTGGCGCCAGCGACCGGGTTGTAGTTCTGCCAGTTGAAGCCGCTCAGGCCCAGGGTCAGGTCGTGGCGCACCGGGCCGGTCCATTCGCTGCCGTTGAGGCTGACCAGGTAGCTGTTGATGGTGAAACGGCTGGCGGTGGCCGACGACACCGAGCTGGTGTACTGGCCGGGGGTGGTGCTCAGGGTATTGGTGACGCCGGTGCTTTGGCGGTCGGCAATCTGCCGCAGGCCGCCGACGTCCAGCTTCCAGTTGCCGTTGAAATCATGTTTCCAGTGCGCGCTGGCGGTCTCGGTGGTGTTGTTGTCGCCAGCGTAGTTCTGCCCCAGGTTGCTGCGGGTGGGGTCCAGCGCGTGGGGGAAACTGGCGTTGCTGGCCAGGGCGAATTTGCCGGGCAGGCCCTTGTCGAGGAAGTTGTAGTAGCTGAAGTTGGTCTGCAGCAGGTCCTGGTCGCTGAGCTGGAAGTCCAGCGCCAGGCTGACCAGCTGGCGACGCAGCTGGCTGCCCGGGTTGTAGCCCTGGCCCTGTTCGTCGAGCAGGTCGAGGCGGTACTTGATGCGCCCGTCCGGGTCGAAGGGGCCGGACAGGTCGGCTTCCTTGAGCCAGGTCAGGCCGGTGCCGACGCCCACCGTCACCCGGTTGCGGGTCTCGTCGGTGGGCCGCTTGGAGATGAAATTGAAGGTGCCGGCCGGGTTCGCAGGGCCGTACAGCGCACCGGCCAGGCCATTGAGTACTTCGATGGCAGAGAACTGCTCGGCAGGGTAGTCGGTGGTCGAGACCACGTTGAGGCCGTCCAGCCGTGAATTCTGCACCACGCTGCCCTGCATGCCACGGCTCTGCGGCCGGGCGCCGTCGCCTTGTACCGACGGCATCAGGCGCAGGATGTCCTTGAAGCTTTTGTACTGCTGGTTGTCGATCAGCTGGGCATTGACCACGTTGATCGAGTAGGGCGTGTCCTGCACCTTGCGCTCGCCCAGCGGGCCGAGGCTCGCGGCCTTGTTTTTCGCCAGCTGGGTGTCGTCGTCAGGGGTTGCGCTGGCGGTGACGTCGACGGGCGCCAGCTGGATCGAGTCGCTGTCGGCGGCGTGGGCGACGCCTAGTGACACGGCGAGGCACAGCGGTGACAAGGCAAAACGCAAAGCGGTGGAGGGCATGGTGGTCAGGCTCACAAGGGGACGAAAAAACGATGGGGCGGCACGTCGACCTGACGCACCTGGCGCTGGTACAGCCGGGCGATCAACTGGGCGTCGATCACCGCGTGGGGGGTGCCGTCGGCGATCAGCCGGCCGTGCTCCAGCACCCAGGCGCGGTTGGCCCAGGCCAGGGCGTGCTCGGGGTGGTGGCTGCTGCTGAGGATGCTCAACCCGGCGCGCGCCAGGCGCTGCAGGTGTTCGAGCAGACGCTGCTGGTGGCCGTAGTCCAGGCCCGCCACCGGTTCGTCGAGAATGATCAGCCGCGCCTGCTGCACCAGGGCGCGGGCGATCAGCGCCAACTGCCGCTCACCGCCGGACAATTCGGTGTACAAGCGCTGCGCCAGGTGCTCGATGCCCAATTCGGCCAGCGCCTGATCGACGACGACGTGATCCCGGGCATTCGGTGCGCGGCCCAGGCCGGTGCTGGGCAAGCGCCCTTGGCTGACCACCTCGCGGACTCGGTAGGGAAAACTCGGCACATGGCTCTGGGGCACATAGGCGACCTGCCGGGCGATGCCGCGCCGCTTGACCGTCGCCAGCGCCTGGCCGTTGAGCCGCACCTGGCCGCCATGGGGCTTGAGCAGGCCAAGCAGCAGGCGCAGCAGGGTGCTCTTGCCGGCGCCATTGGCGCCGAGCAGGGTGATGCAGTCGCCGCAGTGGACCTGCAGGTCGATGCCCGCCAGCACCGAGCGCCCTTCGATGCGGTAGCTAAGGTGCTCGGCGGTCAGCAGAGCGCTCATAGCCAGCCCCGGCGCACGCGGTTCAACACCAGCACGAAGGCCAGGGCACCGAGCAGTTCGGTGATGATGCCCAAGGGGATTTCGCCGGCGCTGAAACTGCGCGCCAGGCCGTCGGCCGCCAGCAGGAAGCAGCCGCCCAGGCAGGCGCTGATCGGCAGCAGGCGGGCGCTGCTGGGGCCCACCAGAAAGCGCGCCAGGTGCGGCACCAGCAGGCCGACCCAGCCCACCATGCCGGCGATGCTGACGGTCAGGGCGCTGATCAGCGTAGCCAGGGCAATCACCCCATAGCGGATCACCGACACCGGCACGCCCAGACTGCGGGCTTCGTCATCACTCAGCGACAGTGCATCGATCACCCGGCCCAGCAGGCACAGGGCGATGATCGCCACGATCAGCACCGGAGCGGTCCAGCCCAGGGCATGGGGGTCGACCGCGCTGAGGCTGCCCAGCATCCAGTAGACGATGGTCGGCAGTTGGTCCTGCGGGTCCGCCAGGTATTGCACAATGGACAGCAGGGCGGTGAACAGCGCGTTGCTGACGATGCCGCCGAGCACCAGCATGAGGATCGAGGGCGTGGTGAACATCGCCGCCACCGCGACCCCGACGCCCACTGCCAGCAGCCCGGTGACGCAGGCCAGCAGCGAGATCCATAGCCCCTGCAGGCCCAGCACGATCGCCAGCGAGGCGCCCAGCGCGCAGCCGCTGAGCACGCCGAGCAGGCCCGGCGAGACCAGCGGGTTGCGGAACACAGCCTGGTAGGCGGCGCCGGACGCCGACAGCCCGGCGCCCACCAGCACCGCGCCGATCACCCGTGGCAGGCGTGTGTCAAGGATGACGCTGTGCAGCAATTGCTGGCGTTGCGGGCTGAGGTCATGGCCGAGGAAACGCCACAGCTCGCCGAGGCCGATGGGGTAGCGGCCCAGGGTCAGGGATGCGACGGCGGCGAACAGGAGCAGGGCCAGGGCGGCGGTCAGCCAGGCCGTGAAGTGGCGCGATGGGTCTGGCACAGGCATTGGGAGGCTCTGGAATTTACGCTATATAGAAAAACATATAGCGGTGCCAGAGGGGAAATACTTAGTCTGCTACCAATTGTCGCAGCGGGGCATCGAATGGCCTGGTGTTGCGTATCGGCCGTGAGATGGGGGCGTTGCCCCCTCCCACGTCGGGCGTGGTCTCATGTGGGAGGGGTCGCAGACCCCGAGAGGCCGACAGGCCGGTCTCAAGGCGGCGGACGTTCCGCCAGGCGCCCGAAGATCAAACCGGCCTTGTGGCCTCTCGGGGGCGTTGCCCCCTCCCACGTCGGGCGTGGTCTCATGTGGGAGGGGTCGCAGACCCCGAGAGGCCGACAGGCCGGTCTCAAGGCGGCGGACATTCCGCCAGGCCGAAGATCAAACCAGCCTGTCGGCAGGGCTTCAGGCCGAGACCCACTGCAATTCGACGCCCAGCGATTCCAGCGCTTTCCAGTAGCCCGGGTAGGTCTTGCCGACGCACAGCGGGTCCTGGATGCGCACGCCGCTGACCTTCAGGCCGGCCAGTGCAAAGCACATGGCGATGCGGTGGTCGGCGTGGGTGTTGATCGAGCAGTCGCTGTGGCTGCCGGCCAGCGCCGGGTCTGCGGCGACCAGCAGATCGTCGCCTTCGACCGTGGCCAGGCCTGGGCGGATGGCATTGAGGCCATCGTGCAAGGCCGCCACGCGGTCGCATTCCTTGACCCGCAGGTTGGCCAGGTCGACGAAGCGCACCGGGGTGCGGTTGAACGCCGCCAGCACGGCCAGGGTGGGAATGGCGTCCTGCATCTGCGAGCCATTGATCACCGCCGGCATCTGCGGGAACTGGGCAATGAAGCCTTGCGCGCGGGCGTCGGGCTGGGTGAAGGCGTCGGCGGCCACGCCCAGGTCGATGCGGCCCTGGCTCAGCGCCTCGGCAGCCCACAGGTAGGTGGCGGCGGAGGCGTCCGGCTCGACCTGGTAATCGCTGGCCACATAGCCGGTCGGGGCGACTCGCCAAGTGTTGGCGTCCAGCTCGGTGACCTGGGCGCCAAAGGCGCGCATGCAGGCCAGGGTCAGGTCGACGTAGCCGCGGGCGCCAATGTCCTGGCCGATCAAGGCCACTTCCACCGGCTGCGCGGCGCAGGGGGCGAGCATCAACAGCGCAGAGACGTACTGGCTGGACAGCCCGCCGTCGATCTCCAGGCGGGTGGCGGCGAGGGTGCCGCTGCCCTTGACCTGCACCGGTGGGCAGCCGGTGGCACTGCTGACCTCAAGGCCAGCGGCGCGCAGCGCGTCGACCAGCGGGCCGATCGGGCGCTTGCGCATGTACTCGTCGCCGTCCAGGGTCACGCTGCCGTCTACCGTGGTCACCGCCGCCGTGAGAAAGCGCACGGCGGTGCCGGCGTTGCCGAGAAACAGCGGCCCCTCGGGGGCCTGCAAGCGGCCGCTGCTGGTGACCACGAAGGTGGTGTCGTCCGGCTCCTCGACCGTCACGCCCATCTGGCGCAGGGCATTGGACATGTGCCGAGTGTCATCGCTCTTGAGCACGCCACCCAGGCGGCTGGTGCCCTTGGCCAGGGCCGCGAGCAGCAGCGCGCGGTTGGTGATCGACTTGGAGCCCGGTGGGCTGACCTGGCCGTGCAGGGGGCGGCCCGGCGGGATCACGGTGACGGTGTCGTTTACGCTCATCGATTCATTCTCTTCAAACGGCAGAAGGTCCAGCCGGCAGGCGAGGCTGTCGGAAAGGTGCAATGGTGCCAGTTTCCGGGGGCAGGGGGCCAGCGCTGCGTCAGTCCGGCGCTGGCAACCCTGCGGCGGACCCTGAGCCCGTGCCTCGACGCCTGGCTGAACCATGGCCAGGAAACGTTAAACATTCAAGCACTAAACATTGCGCGTTAGTTCATTAGTGCCGCCGGTCGTGCCGAACAGAAATAACTGCAGCCGTTTCGCGTGGGGCTTTATCAGACCCTATGCATACTTGAGGTGGTGGTCGCGAGTCAGTCAGCGCGAACAACGGGATTTTTGTATTCCAGGATGTCAGCCAGACCTAATCGATAGCCGTCTTTTACGAAAGCGGCACAAGCCTGATTCGCGGAGTTCATCATGTTTCTTCATAACAAGCGTCTGCAATATACCGTGCGCGTCGCCCAGCCCAACCCTGGCCTGGCCAACTTGCTGCTGGAACAGTTCGGCGGAGCACAAGGCGAGCTCGCTGCCGCCACACGTTATTTCACCCAGGGCCTGGCCGAAGAAGACGCAGGTCGCAAGGACCTGCTGATGGATATCGCCACCGAGGAATTGAGCCACCTGGAAATCATCGGCTCGATCATCGTCATGCTCAACAAGGGTGCCAAGGGTCAGCTGGCCGAAGCGGTCGAAGAGGAAGGTGAGCTGTACCGTCGCCTGAACGGCGCAGGCAACGACTCGCATATCACCCAGCTGCTGTATGGCGGTGGCGCCCCTTTGGTCAATTCGGCGGGGGTGCCATGGACCGCTGCGTACGTGGACACCATTGGTGAGCCGACGGCGGACTTCCGTTCCAACATCGCCGCTGAATCCCGCGCCAAGATTGTCTATGAGCGCTTGATGAATGTCACCGACGACCCCGGTGTGAAAGAGGCACTGGGCTTCCTGATGACTCGCGAGATCGCTCACCAGATGTCCTTCGAGAAGGCCTTGCACTCGATCCAGCCGAACTTTCCCCAGGGCAAGCTGCCTGGCATGCCACAGTTCACCAACGTCTACTTCAACATGTCGCAAGGCGAGCCGAACCTGCGGGGGCCGTGGAACGAGGGTGAGGAGTGGGAATACGTCGAGAGCCCCGAGCCCGCTGTCGACGGTGGCGACGGTACCGCATCGGTGACGCTGTCGGCGGACGACGAGGAGGTGCTGACGGCGCTCAAGTTGCGCACTCAGTCCGACCCGACTGCCAACCCGGTGACCGGTGCTGATCTGGGCAGTGGCCTGGTGCAAGGGCCGGCTGAATAATTGGATATCAAGGAGTTCCTATAATGGCCGATATGCAATTGGAGCAACCCTTGACCGCAGCGGTCAATGTTCCGGGCCTGGATTTCAATGCCACGCTCAAAAGCTTTGATATGCGTGCGCAATTATTCGGTCGAGCGTTGCGGGTTACCCAGCTACTGAAAAACTATCGCCGACGCAGCTGATCATCTGCTTTGAAAGTTGCCTTGAATTGTGTGCGTTGCTCTCTCCCTTGACCCGCCTGCTGGCGGGTTTTTTTTTGCCGCGCCACACACTGCGGCAATCTAAATGGATCAATATCGTGCCGCCAGCGTCTGAAGAATAAGACAAGAACAGCTATTGGCGACCGTCATGACCCACTTTCAAAGCCTGCAAGACGCTACTGCCCAACCCGCGCTGGCACTGCCTGCCGCGCAGCCCTTCTACGAAGCGGTGTTGCACACGCCCGAAGCCCTCCCGCCGGCGCAGCTCGACGCTTTTCTCGGCCATCACTTGCAGCAGGCCCGGCAATTGCCCTGCGACATGCCGGAGCCCGAGGACCTGCTGGCCTGGGTCAACGGCAATGCCGAACAGGTCGCCGAGCGCTATGCCGAGTACCTGGAGCAGCGTCATGCAGGCGCCCCGCGAGGCTTTTTCAGCAGCAAGGCCCATGCCTTGTACTTTCTGCGCCATGTGGCGCCGAGCAAGCTGGTGGATGGTGCCTGGCTGTATGGCACCCTGCGGCACGCCGACGACTGGCGCTTTCACGGCTTGATCCGTACCTATCTGGAGGAGCTTGGCGACGGCGACCCGGCCCTCAACCATGTGTCGCTGTATCGCAAGCTGCTCGCCGAGCATGACTGCGCTGCGACCGAACCGCTGGCCGACGAGCTGTACCTGCAGGGCGCGCTGCAGTTGGCGCTGGGCCAGGCGGTAGAGCGCTTTCTGCCCGAAGTGCTGGGTTACAACCTGGGTTACGAGCAACTGCCCCTGCACTTGCTGATCAGCGCCTTTGAACTCAACGAACTGGGCATCGACCCCTATTACTTCACCTTGCACGTCACCGTCGACAACGCCAGCAGCGGGCACGCCCACAAAGCCTTGGCAGCAGTGCACGACCTGCTGCCCAATGGCCCGGAGCGCGCGGCCTTCATCGAGCGCCTGCGCGCCGGTTACCTGCTCAACGAGTTGGGTGTGGGCAGCATGGCAGTCATCGAGGGCTTCGACCTGGAGCGTGAGGTGGTGGCCATGCTCGAGCGCAAGCGCAGCTTCGGCCAGCACATGCACTCCGATTACTGCCGCCTGCAGGGCCGCACGGTCAATCAATGGCTGGCCGAGCCGGGGCAGAGCCTGGCTTTTCTCGCGGCACTGGAAGAGAAGGGCTGGATCAAGCGCAATGCCGACCCGGCGCAAAGCCGATTCTGGCAACTGATCGATGGGCCCGGGGCGGCGATGTTCGGCGTGTTCAGCGGCTACGAGATGCAGCTGCTGCACGACTGGATCGCCGGCGACTGGCAAGCCGCCGAGGCGGCGCCGTTCCGTGCGCAGTTCCGCCGGCGTGCGCGCGGCCCGGCGCTGCCCAAGGCGGCATCCGCGACTACGCCGCCGAACCTGGAACAGCTAGCCCCGGCCTGCCATGCGACGCCACCGGGCCTGCTGGCGACCCAGGCGTTCTCCAGACACTTGCATGGCGCGGGGATGGCCCGATGAACATGATCAGAAACGCTGCGCCTTCGGCGCCAGACCTCGACGTCGGTGCCCGCGACCAGGCCTTGGTGCAGCTCGGCCGCCGCCTGCAGGCCGACCGCTACCGGTTCGTCAGCGTGACGCCGCTGACCCAGCAGCGCAACAATGCCCGCGACAGCAGCCGCCTGGCCCGGGATGTACGCGATGTGTTCGGCTGGAACCGGCCGTTCGAGGATGGCCTGTTGCCCGCGGCGGAACTGACCAGCCTGCTCGAGCACGGGGTGCTGCGTGCCCATGACGGGCTGTGGGCTAGCCAGGTGCGCTGGTCCAGTCTGGGCGAGTTGCTGCTGGTGCACTCTTCCTATCCCACCCAAGCCCATGATGCGGTGTTCTTCGGCCCGGACACCTACCGCTTCGCCCAGGCCATCGAAGAGCACCTGCGCAGCAGCCTCGCACCGATCACTCGCGCCGTGGATATCGGCTGCGGCAGTGGCGCGGGTGCCATACTCATCGCCCGTGCCCGGCGCGAGGCGCAAGTCCTGGCGGTGGACATCAACCCCACGGCGCTGCGCTACACTGCGGTGAATGCCGCCTTGGCCGAGGTGAGCAATGTTTCGGCCTGGCACAGCGATATCCTGCAAGGCACCAGTGACGATTTCGACCTGATCGTGGCCAATCCGCCTTACATGCAGGATCCCTTGCAGCGTGCCTATCGGCATGGCGGCGAGGGGCTGGGTTCAGCCTTGTCGGTACGGATCGTCGGGGAGGCCTTGCAACGCCTGCGCATTGGTGGCAGTTTGCTACTCTATACCGGCGCGCCGATGATCGCCGGTGTCGACGTGTTTCTCGAGCAGGCGCGCAAATTGTTTGACGGTGTGCCCGGCTGGGCCTGGAGCTATCGGGAAGTGGACCCGGATGTGTTCGGCGAGGAGCTGGAAACGCCCGAGTACGCGCAGGCCGAGCGAATTGCGGCAGTGGTGTTGACAGTCACCCGAACCGGCTGAGATGGGCTGGCAAGGAACTTGCAAAATTATCGCTGCGTGGCACTTTTAACCGACTGGTTAGTTGCCATTCGCCAGAAAACCGCCGCCACGAGAGGTACGGGCTTTGACGCGGCAGCCCTTTTCAAAGTTGCGAGATGTATTTACGGAGGTTCTGCCAATGATTCCCACAGTCGAGCTGCGCCGCATCATCGAGGCGAGCTTTACCCCCATGACCTGCCATTGCACCATCAATCCGGGCGGCAATCTGACCGTCGAAGTCACCGACCCACAAACTGGCCAGGTCGACCTGCTGGTGATGGGCATACCCACCGAATCATTGAATACCAGCCGGGACATCAACGACTTGATCGCGCAGCTGCGCGAAGAGCTCAAGGCCAATCAGGAATGGTTCGCCGCCGACTTCCATGGTCGCAACCTGCTGCAGCGTCGCCATCACTGATCCGTCTTTCACCCTTCCTCTTCTAACGTTTGCCCATCGACCGGCGCGTGCCATTCGGCGCGCGGCCGGGGGTCTTGTCGTGGTTGGATTTGCCGGCGCCGGGGTAGGTCGGGGCCTTTTTCGCGGCATTGGCAAATTTCGCCGGGTTGAACGGGAAGCTGAAGGGCGCCACAGCGGGCGTTTCGGTGGTGTCTGGGGTGTTTTCGTCGGCGGACATGTCTAGGCGCTCGGTGAAGAGAGGGTTTGCGGCGCGCGAGTATACAGCGGCTCCTGGTCGGCTGCCTCATCTAGTCTCTGAAGAACACCTGCACCAGGTGATAGCCGAACTTGCTCTTGATGGGCCCATGCACCACCCGCAGCGGCTTCTTGAAGATCACCTGGTCGATCACCGCAACCATCTGCCCCGGGCGCACCTCGCCCAGATCACCGCCGCGCTTGCCCGACGGGCAGGTGGAGTATTTTTTGGCCAGCACATCGAAGGCCTCGCCCTGGGCGAGACGTTGCTTGAGCGCTTCGGCCTGTTCGGCGGTTTTCAGGAGGATGTGGCGGGCCTGGGCTTTCATGGCAAAGTCTCTTGATTGATCATGTCGCGTATCTTGTTGGCCAACAGGTCGATGGAGAACGGCTTGGCGACCATGTCCATGCCCTCGGCGAGAAAACCGCTGCGTTCGGCCGCCATCTGCGCATAACCGGTCATGAACAGCACCTTGAGCTGGGGGCGGTGCTGGCGGGCGATCTCCGCCAGTTGCCGACCGTTGAGGCCAGGCAGGCCGACGTCGGTGACCAGCAGGTCGATGCGCAGCGGTGATTCGATCAGCGCCAGGGCGCTGTTGGCATCGGCGGCAGGATGCGCGACGTAGCCCAATTCGTCGAGCACATTGAGCACCAGCATGCGCACTTGCGGGTCATCCTCGACCACCAGCACGCTTTCGCCGGCCACCGCCAGCGGCGCTTCGCCGAATGCCGGCGCCTGGCTGGGTTCGGCCAGCACGGCAGTGAAGCGCGGCAGGTACAGGCGCACGCAGGTGCCCGCGCCGGCGCGGCTGTGCAGGGTGACCTGGCCGCCGGACTGCTGGGCGAAGCCGTAGATCATCGACAGCCCCAGGCCCGTGCCCTGGCCGATCGGCTTGGTGGTGAAGAACGGCTCGAAGGCCTTGGCCAGTACCGCGGCGGTCATCCCGGCGCCGTTGTCGCTGACGCTGAACATCACGTAGTCGCCTGGCTGGAACTGCTCCAGGGTCGAGCCGGCGGGGCTGTCGGCCAGGCTGCAATTGGCCGTTTCGATGCTCAGCAGGCCACCGCCTGGCATGGCGTCGCGGGCGTTGATGACCAGGTTGAGCAGGGCGCTTTCCAACTGGCTGGCATCGGTATTGACCGGCCACACGTCGGGCGTCAGCGACAGACTCAGCTCGATATGCTCGCCCTTGGTGCGGCTGAGCAGTTCTTCCAGTGAATTGACCAACTGGTTGGGGTCCAGGCGCTGGCGGTCCAGTGACTGGCGCCGTGAGAAGGCCAGCAGCCGGTGGGTCAACGCGGCGGCGCGGTTGGCCGAGGTCACCGCCGCCTCGGCGAAGCGGCCGATCTCGGCGCTGCGCCCGGCGGTGATGTAGCGCTGCATGAGGTCCAGGCTGCCGATGATGCCGGTGAGCATGTTGTTGAAGTCGTGGGCGATGCCGCCGGTCAGCTGGCCCAGCGCTTCCATCTTCTGCGCATGGCGCAGGGCCTCTTCGGCGCGCTCGCGCTCGTGCATCTCGCTCTGCAGGCGGCGGTTGACCTCGGCCAGGGCGCGGGTGCGTTCGGCCACCCGCTCTTCGAGGGTCTCATTGAGGTCACGCAGGGCCAGTTCGATGCGCCGCCGGTTGTCAACGTCTTCGGTCATGCCGTACCACTGCTGAACCTGGCCGGTGTCGTCCAGCCGGGGCAGGGCACGGGCGTGCATCCAGCGGTAGCTGCCGTCGGCGGTGCGCAGGCGATATTCGGCATCGTACTGAGTGCCGTTGGCCACCGAGTAGTGCCAGGCGTCCATGGCCGCCTGGCGGTCTTCCGGGTGCACCAGGTCGTGCCACAGGCCCAGCCAGTTCTTGTCCATGGTGTGGCGCCCGGTCAGGCGTTTCCAACGCTCGGGGCGTTCGTTGGCGCGGCCGCGGCCATCGGCAGTCCAGTGCATGGCCGGCGACAGCTCGATGGCCATGCGAAAATGCGCTTCGCTGTCGCGCAGGGCGGCTTCGGCCTCCTTGCGCTCGGTGATGTCGATGGATGCGCCGATGAAGCGCTGCGGCCAGCCCTTGGCATTGCGGTAGCAGCGGCCACGGACGAACACCCAGCGCTGCTCGCCGCTGGCCATCAGCAGGCGATATTCCTCGTTGTACTCGCTGCTGTGGCGCAGGCAATGGCCGATGCCGTGGGTGACCTTGGCGCGGTCGTCCGGGTGCACGCCGTCCAGGTAGATGCCGATCGGTACGTGCCCGGCCTGCTGCGGGTCGACGCCGTGCATCTGAGCGAAGTGGCCATCGGCGCGAAAGTGGTCCTGCTCGATGTCCCAGTCCCAGGTGCCGATGGCGCTGCTGGCCTCCAGCGCCAACTGCAGGCGCTCCTCGGAGTCGCGCTGGGCAAGGATGCTGGCCTCGGAGCGGCGTTGCAGCTCGGCCTGGGTCTGACGGCGCTGCCGGGTGTCGATCACGCTGAGCAGGATGCCCTGCACCTGGCCCTGTTCGTCATGCACGGGGCTGTAGGTGATGTCGACCCACAGGGTCGCCTCCGGGTTGCCGGGGGCCATGGCGAATGGCTGTTCGACGAAGGCCCGCGACTCCCCGGCCAACACGGCCTGGTAGACCGGTTCGGCGAAGGCGCGGTGCTCCGGCCAGCTCTGGTGCACCGGCTGGCCGAACGCGACCGGGTGGCGCTGGCCGATCAGCGCGGCGAAGGCGTCGTTGTACAGCTGGCACAACTGCGGGCCCCAGAGCAGCAGCGTGGCCATGGGCGTGTTGAGCACGATGTCGGTCGCCGTGCGCAGGCTCTGTGGCCATTGCGCCTGGGGCGGCAACGGGCTGTTGCCGGCATCGAGGCGGGCGAGAAGTGCGCGAGCATCGCCTGCCGCGGTTGAGCCATCCATAAGGTTTCCTTTGTTTTTCCAGCCGCTTGTTGCCAAGCTGTCAGCTTACCCGCTTCCAACCGACTTCAAACCCTTTGCGATTGTACTGTGGACACCGTTATGGAACTCCAAGCCCTGCTCAAGATTTTGGCCACCCAGGATGGTTCGGACCTCTACCTGTCCACCGGGGCGCCGCCGTGCGCCAAATTCAATGGCGTGCTCAAGCCGTTGAGTGCCGAAGCGCTCAAGCCAGGCGAGGTGGCCGCAGTGGCCGCCGGGATCATGGACGCCGAGCAGAAGGTCGATTTCGAACGTGACCTGGAGATGAACCTGGCCTTGTCGGTGTCCGGCGTCGGCCGGTTTCGCGTGAACATTTTCAAGCAGCGCAACGAAGTGTCAATCGTCGCGCGCAACATCAAGCTGGACATCCCGCGCTTCGAAGACCTCAAGCTGCCGCCGGTGCTGCTCGATGTGATCATGCAGAAACGCGGCCTGGTGCTGTTCGTCGGAGCCACCGGGTCGGGCAAGTCGACCTCGCTGGCGGCGCTGATCGACTACCGCAACCGCAGCAGCAGTGGCCACATCATCACCATCGAGGACCCGGTGGAGTATATCCATCGGCACAAGAAGTCGATCATCAACCAGCGTGAGGTCGGCGTCGACACCCGCAGCTTCCAGGCCGCGCTGAAGAATACCCTGCGCCAGGCGCCGGACGTGATCCTGATCGGCGAGATCCGCGACCGCGAAACCATGGAGCATGCGCTGGCCTTCGCCGACACCGGGCACCTGGCGATCTCCACGTTGCACGCCAACAATGCCAACCAGGCGCTGGACCGCATCATCAATTTCTTCCCCGAAGATCGCCGCACGCAGCTGCTCAATGACTTGGGCAACAACCTGCAGGCCTTCGTCTCGCAGCGCCTGGTACGCACCGTCGACGGCAAGCGCCGCGCAGCGGTGGAGGTGATGCTGGGCTCGCCGACTGTGCGCGATTTCATCCACCGCAGCGAGTTCAGCGAGCTGAAGGGGCTGATGGAGAAATCCGTCAACCTGGGCATGCAGACCTTCGACCAGGCGCTCTACGGCCTGGTGGTGGAGGGTGCGATCGACGAGGAAGAGGCGCTGAAAAATGCCGACTCGGTGAACAACCTGCGCCTGCGCCTCAAGCTGCACCGCGAAGGCGGCGTGGAGCAGACCACGGCACCGGCGGCGCCCGTGCCGGCGGCCGAGATCGCCAGCGCCGATTGGGGGCTGGTCTCGGATCGGGACGAGCCGCACCAGTAAAGTGCCCAACCCGCTACTGGGCCAGCCAGCCGCCGTCCATATTCCAGGCGGCGCCTCGCACCTGGCTGGCCGCTTCACTGCACAGAAACAGCACCAGCTCGCCCAGTTGCTCGGGCGTGACGAACTGGCGTGACGGCTGTTTTTCGGCCAGCAGGTCATCACGGGCCTGGTCGGCCTCGGCGCCGGCCGCGATGCGCTGGTCGATCTGCTGCTGCACCAGCGGGGTCAGCACCCAGCCGGGGCAGATGGCGTTGCAGGTGACCTGGGTAGTGGCGGTCTCCAGGCCGACCACCTTGGTCAGGCCGATCACCCCGTGCTTGGCCGCGACATACGCGGCCTTGCCGGTGGAACCCACCAGGCCGTGTACCGAGGCGATGTTGACGATGCGCCCCCAGTTGCGCGCGCGCATGCCCGGCAGCGCCAGGCGGGTGCCGTGGAACACCGAGGACAGGTTGATGGCGATGATCGCGTCCCAGCGCTGCACCGGGAAATCCTCGAGCGCCGCTACATGCTGGATGCCGGCGTTGTTGACCAGGATGTCGACGGCGCCGAACTCGGCTTCGGCGTAGGCGAACATCGCTTCGATCTGCGCCGGGTCGCTGACATCGGCGCCGTGATGGCGTACCTGGGTTGCGTACTGCTGCAGTTCGGCGAGCGCTGCGCTGGCATCGCCGAAGCCGTTGAGCAGGACATTGGCACCGGCCTGGGCCAGCACCCGGGCGATGCCCAGGCCGATGCCGCTGGTGGAGCCGGTGATAAGGGCGGTCTTGTGCTTGAGGGTCATGCTCAGGTGCCTCATGGCGACTGGAAAGGGCTAATCGACGTGCGCTGCGCGCAACAGCTCCTGGGTGTAAGGGTGCTGCGGCGCCGCGAACAGTTCGTGGCTGGCGCCGCGCTCCACCACCTGGCCGTCGCGTACCACGATCACATCATGGGCCAGCGCCCTGATCACCGCCAGGTCGTGGCTGATGAACAGGTACGTCAGGCCATGGCGTTCCTGCAGGGTACGCAACAGGGCGACCACCTGTTTCTGCACGGTACGGTCCAGCGCCGAGGTCGGTTCGTCCAGCAGCATCAGCGCCGGCTTGAGTACCAGCGCCCGGGCAATGGCGATGCGCTGACGCTGGCCACCGGAAAACTCGTGGGGGTAGCGAAAGCGCGTGGCCGGGTCCAGGCCGACCTCCTGCAACGCCCGCACCACTTCGGCGTCGCGCTGCTCGGCGCTTAGCTGGGCGTGCACCTCCAGGCCCTCGCTGATGATCTGCGACACACACATGCGTGGGCTGAGGCTGCCGTAGGGGTCCTGGAACACTACCTGCAGATGCTTGCGCCACGGGCGCATCTGCTTTTCGCTCAAGCCCTCCAGCGCCTGGCCCTGGAAGCGGATGCCGCCCTGGGAGTCGAGCAGGCGCAGGATCGCCTGGCCGAGGGTCGACTTGCCCGAGCCCGACTCGCCGACGATGCCCAGGGTCTTGCCGCGCTGCAGCGACAGGCTGATACCGTCCACCGCCTTGACGTACTCGCGCGGCCCGCGCAACAGTCCGCCGCCGATCGGGTACCAGACCTTGAGCTGATCGACTTCCAGCACCGCCTCGCGGTCTTCCCGAGGCAGCGCCTCGCCGGCGGGCTCGGCGTCCAGCAGCAGGCGGCTGTAGGGGTGCTGCGGGCTGCAGAAGAGGCACTCGCTGGGCGCCTGCTCGACGATTTCGCCGGCCTTCATCACGCACACGTGCTGGGCGATGCTGCGCACCAGGTTGAGGTCATGGCTGATCAGCAGCAGCGACATGCCCAGGCGCTGCTGCAACGATTTGAGCAGCTTGAGGATGCGCCGCTGCACGGTGACGTCCAGCGCCGTGGTGGGTTCGTCGGCGATCAGCAGGTCGGGCTCGCAGGCCAGCGCCATGGCGATCATCACCCGCTGGCGCTGGCCGCCGGAGAGTTGGTGCGGGTAGGCCTTGAGGCGCTGCGCCGGGTTCTTGATGCCGACCAGTTCGAGCAGCTCCAGGGTGCGCTGCAGCGCCGCCTTGCCGCCCAGCCCCTTGTGCACCAGCAGCGTTTCGCCGATTTGCTTGTGCACCGTGTGCAGCGGGTTGAGCGAAGTCATGGGCTCCTGGAAGATCATCGCGATGCGGTTGCCGCGGATCTGCCGCAGGATCTTGCCGCTGGCCCCGAGCATCTCCTGGCCGCGAAAGCGCACGCTGCCCTCGGTGTGCAGGCCGACGCCCGGCAGCAGCTGCAGAATCGAGTGGGCGGTGACCGACTTGCCCGAGCCCGACTCCCCGACCAGCGCCACGCACTGGCCTTCGGGGATGTCCAGGGAGACGTTGCGCACCACGGTCTGGCCGCTGAAGGTCACGCTCAAGTCGCGAATTTCGATGAGGTTCTGCACGTTGGCGGGCATGACGGCTCCAGTATCAGGCGCGAGGGTCGAAGGCATCGCGCAGCGCCTCGCCGATGAACACCAGCAGCGACAACACCACCGCCAGGGTGAAGAAGGCTGTCAGGGCCAGCCAGGGCGCCTGCAGGTTGGCCTTGCCCTGGGCGATCAGCTCGCCCAGCGAAGCACTGCCGGCGGGCATGCCGAAGCCGAGGAAGTCCAGGGCGGTTAGGGTGGAAATGGCCCCGGTCAGGATGAACGGCAGGTAGCTCAAGGTGGCATTCATGGCATTGGGCAGGATGTGCCGCAGGATGATCTTGCGGTCGCTCAGGCCCAGCGCGCGGGCCGCCTTGACGTATTCCAGGCTACGTCCGCGCAGGAACTCGGCGCGCACCACGTCGACCAGGGTCAGCCAGGAGAACAGCACCATGATGCCCAGCAGCCACCAGAAATTGGGCAGCACGAAGCCCGAGAGGATGATCAGCAGGTAGAGCACCGGCAGCCCCGACCAGACTTCGAGAATGCGCTGGCCGAACAGGTCGATCCAGCCGCCGTAATAACCCTGCAGGGCGCCGGCGGCGATGCCGATCAGCGAGCTGATGACGGTCAGCGCCAGGGCAAACAGTATCGACACCCGCGCGCCGAAGATCACCCGCGCCAGAACATCGCGGGCCTGGTCGTCGGTGCCCAGCCAGTTGCTGCTGCTGGGCGGGCTGGGTGCCGGCTTGAGCAGTTCGTAGTTGGGCGTGTCGGCGCTGAAAGGGATCGGCGGGAAGAGCATCCAGCCGCCGGTGCTGGCCACCAGTTGGCGCACGTATTCACTGCGGTAATCGGGCTGGAACGGCAATTGGCCGCCGAACTCTTGCTCGGTGTAGCGCTTGAAGACCGGGAAGTAGTAGCTGTCCTGGTATTTGAGCAGCAGCGGCTTGTCGTTGGCGATCAGCTCGCCGCCCAGCGACACCGCGAACAGGCCGATGAACAGCCACAATGACCACCAGCCGCGGCGGTTGCTGCGAAAGCGCTGCAGGCGGCGCCGGGCGGTCTGCGACAGCGGCAGGGAGAAGGCGCGCATCAGGCGTTCCTCGCCGAGAAGTCGATTCGCGGGTCGACCAGGGTGTAGCACAGGTCGCCCAGCAGTTTGATCAGCAGCCCGGCCAGGGTGAAGATGAACAGGGTGCCGAACACCACGGGGTAGTCGCGGGCCACCGCGGCCTCGTAGCTCAGGCGGCCGAGGCCGTCGAGCGAGAAGATCACCTCGATCAGCAGCGACCCGGCGAAGAACACACTGATGAACGCCTGGGGCAGGCCGGCCACCACCAGCAGCATGGCGTTGCGAAACACATGGCCGTAGAGCACGCGGCGCTCGCTGAGGCCTTTGGCGCGGGCGGTGACGACATACTGGCGGGTGATTTCGTTGAGGAAGGAGTTCTTGGTGAGGATGGTCAGGGTGGCGAAGCCGCCGATCACCAGCGCGGCCACCGGCAGCACCAGGTGCCAGAAATAATCGGCCAGCTTGCCGACCAGGCTCAGCTGGTCGAAGTTGTCCGAGACCAGCCCGCGCACCGGAAACCAGTTCAGCGAGGTGCCGCCGGCGAACAGCACGATCAGCAGCATGGCGAACAGAAACGCCGGCATCGCGTAGCCGACCACGATGGCGGTGCTGCTCCAGATGTCGAACAGGCTGCCATGGCGCACCGCTTTGCGGATGCCCAGCGGAATCGACACCAGGTAGGTGATCAAGGTCGCCCAGAAGCCCAGCGAGAGGGTCACCGGCATCTTCTGCCAGATCAGGTCGGTGACCTTGGCCCCGCGAAAGAAGCTGTTGCCGAAATCCAGCACGGCGTAGTGCTTGAGCATCAGCCACAGCCGCTCGGGGGCGGCCTTGTCGAAGCCGTACTGGCGCTCGATGTCGGCGATCAGCTTGGGGTCCAGGCCGCGGCTGGCACGCGAGCCGCCACCGGCCCCGGCGCTGTCGTTGCTGCTGGCGCCGACACTGGCGCCCCCCACGCCCTGCAGGTGGGCGATGGCCTGTTCCACCGGGCCGCCAGGTGCGGCCTGGATGATCACGAAGTTGACCAGCAGGATGATCACCAGCGTTGGCAGGATCAGCAGCAGGCGACGAGCGATATAGGCGGGCATCAGGGCTGCGGCTCCTTGGCGGGCGGGGTCGGGGTGGCGTTCGCGGCGCCCGCCTGGCGTGCGCTCATCTGCGCGCGGGTCAACGGCTCGGGGCTGACTTCCCACCAGGTCTCCGGTGCCTCGTCGTTGCTCGCCGGCACCGCCGGCATGCCAAAGCGGTTCCACCACACCGTGGAGGTACCCGGCGGGTAGTAGTTCGGTACCCAGTAGTGGTTCCACTGCAGCACGCGGTCCAGGGCGTGGGCGTAAAGGGCCATCTGCGGTTGCGTGCGAGCGCGCACCAGGCCGTCGATCAGGCTGTCGACGGCGGGGTCCTGCAAGGCCATGTAATTGCTCGAGCCTGGATCGTTGGCGGCCTTGGAGCCGAAGTAGTTGTACAGCTCGTTGCCCGGCGCTGGCGACACCGGATAGCCGGTGACGATCATGTCGTAGTCCCGGGCCATCAGGCGGTTGAGGTATTGCGCCGAGTCGATGCGGCGGATCTGCAGGTCGATGCCGATCTGCGCCAGATTGCGCTTCCACGGCAGCAGGAGTCGCTCGAAGCCGCCCTGGGCGTTGAGGAAGGTAAAGCTCAGCGGCTCGCCTCGGGCGTTGACCAGGCGGTCGCCGTCCGGGCGCCAGCCAGCCTGTTCAAGCAGGGCCAGGGCCTGCAGCTGCTTGTCGCGAATAAAGCCGCTGCCATCGGTGTGCGGGGCCTTGAACACCTGGGTAAAGACCTCGTCCGGAACCTTGCCGCGCAGGGGCTCGAGGATCTTCAGCTCGTCGGCGTCGGGCAGTTGGGTGGCCGCCAGGGGGCTGTTGGAGAAGTAGCTCTGCTGGCGCAGATACATATCGCGCATCATCTGCCGGTTGCTCCACTCGAAATCCCAGAGCATGGCCAGCGCTTCGCGCACGCGGCGGTCCTGGAACATCGGCCGTTGCAGGTTGAAGACAAAGCCCTGCGCCGGCTGCAGGCCCTGGCGCGCCAGGTGCGCGCGTTGCAGGCGGCCATCGTCCAGGGCCGGTCCGCTGTAGCCGATGGTGTAGCCGGTCGCGGAGAACTCGCGATTGTAGTCGTAGCCGCCGCCGCGCAGCACCTGGCGGGCGACTTCGGTGTCGCCGAAGTACTCGATGCTGAAGTGGTCGAAGTTGTACATGCCGCGGCTGACCGGCAGGTCCTTGCCCCACCAGTCGGGGTCGCGATCGAAGGTGATGCTGCGGCCATTGTCGACCTTGCCGACCTTGTACGGGCCGCTGCCCAGCGGCGCCTCGAAGCCGCCACCGTCGGCAAAATCACGGGTCTTCCACCAGTGCTCGGGGAACACCGGCAGGGTCGCCAGGTCCAGCGCCAGGGTACGGTTATCGGCGTTCCTGAAGTCGTAGCGGACTCGGTCCGGCGCCTCGACCTCGACCTTGGCCACGTCGGCGAACTGAGTGCGGTACTTGAGGCTGGCCTGGGTCATCAGCAGATTGTAGGTGTAGGCGACGTCTGCGGCGGTGATCGGCGTGCCGTCGGCGAAGCGCGCCTTGGGATTCAAATAGAAGCGCAGCGACAGGCCGTCGTCGCTGCGTTCCATGCGCTGGGCCACCAGGCCGTAGACGGTGTAAGGTTCGTCGAGCGAGCGCACCGCCAGTGGCGAGTAGAGCAGCCCGTCGATCTGCGACACGCCGGTGCCCTTGTCGATGTAGGGCAGCATGTGGTCGAACTGGCCGATCTCCAGCGCCGAGCGGCGCAGGCTGCCGCCCTTGGGCGCATCGGGGTTGACGTAGTCGAAGTGCTGGAAGGTGTCGGGGTAGCGAGGGGCTTCACCGTAGACGGTCAAGGCATGCAGGGGGAGGCTCAGCGCGGCCGGCGCGATCGAAACGAGGGCAGTCAGCAGTAGGGAGGCAAAAACCGTGCGCATGTTTACTCTTGTTTTCCCTGGAGTGAAGAGCCGTTGCCAACCTTGAATTGAAACAGCTTATTTCACCATCATGCGCGATTCGTTCTGTAAACAAAACGGCCCACGCATAGGTGGGCCGTTTTTTCTTGCGCTCGCCGGGATCAGTCCTGGCGGCTGGTCACTTCCAGCAGGTGGTAGCCAAACTGGGTCTTGACCGGGCCTTGCACGGTATTGACCGGGGCGCTGAAGACCACGGTGTCGAATTCCTTGACCATCTGGCCAGGGCCGAACGAGCCCAGGTCGCCGCCTTGACGGCTCGAAGGGCAGCTGGAGTTGGCCTTGGCCACTTCGCCGAAATCGGCGCCGCCTTCGATCTGGGCCTTGAGTTCGTTACATTTTTCTTCGCTGGAAACCAGGATGTGGCGGGCGGTTGCTTTAGGCATGGGGGAGACTCCTTGGGTCAAAAAAACGTAGCGTACCGGATTGAGAGGGCGGTTTCTTCCAGTAATTCAATTGGATGTGTGTGGCCATGATGAGTGTCATGCCCACACAATGCCGCAGCACTAACCTGCCAGGCTTTGCGCGCCCATGCGCAACCGCCGGGCGGCATCGCGCAGCAACCGCTCGGTGCTGTCCCAGCCCAGGCAGCCGTCCGTCACCGACACGCCGTAGCGCAGTTCGCCCCCCAGTGCCTGGCAGCCGTCGAACAGATGGCCCTCAAGCATCATGCCGACCAGTGAACGATCCCCTTCCAGCCGCTGTTCGAGCACCGCGTTGAACACCTGCGGCTGGCGCGCCGGATCCTTGCCGCTGTTGGCATGGCTGCAGTCGACCAGAATCCGCGCGGCAATCGCTGCGCGCCCCAGGGCTTGATGGACCTGGGCGATACTGGCGCGGTCGTAGTTCGGCCCGCCATGGCCGCCGCGCAGCACCAGATGGGTGTCGGGATTGCCGGCGGTTTCGATGATCGCCGGGTGACCCTGAGGGTCGACGCCGAAGTGGCGGTGGCCATGGGCAGCGCTGCGCATGGCGTCGCAGGCGATGCCGACACTGCCGTCCGTGCCGTTCTTGAAACCGACCGGCAGGCCCAGGCCGCTGGCCATTTCCCGGTGGATCTGCGATTCGGTGGTGCGCGCGCCGATGGCCACCCAGCCGAGCAGGTCGTCGAAATAGCCTGCGGCCATCGGTTGCAGCAACTCACTGGCAATCGGCAAGCCCAACGCGAGCATGGCCAGCATCAATTCACGGCACAGGGTCAGGCCGCCAACCATGTCGTCGCTGCCATCCAGGCGCGGGTCGTAGGCCAGGCCTTTCCAGCCGACCGTGGTGCGTGGTTTTTCCACATAGGCGCGCATCACCAGCAGCATTTCACCGCTCACTTCATTGGCCAGGCGTGCCAGGCGGGCAGCGTACTCCATGGCCGATTGCGGATCGTGCAGCGAGCAGGGGCCGACGATCACCAGCAGGCGCGGGTCTTTGGCGTCGAGAATATCCCGTATCGCCTGGCGATGGCGGTGGACCTGGGCGCTCAGGGCGGCGGACAGCGGCAGTTGCAACTTCAGCGCAAGCGCGCTGGGCAGGCGGCGGCTGACCGAGGTGTTGGCGGCGAGGGTGAGGTTGTGCGGCAGGGCGGTGTTGACGGTGTTCATATAAAAGTGTCCTGGGGCCGGCGGCGGGGGCATCCCGCGGCGCAGCCTATCGAGGTGTTCGACAAAGCGTGCTGTTGCAGGCGCCACCACAAAGTGACCGAACGGAGGCGCCAGATTGTCCCGAACGGAAGCTGCTAAATCGCCAGGCGCTGCAAGTCGGATAACGGTAATAGGTGGCGTAGTTCATGGAGCGGATCCTCGATTGGAAAGTGTGGGCCTGAAAAAACAAAACCCCCGGTCGGGAGGCCGACCGGGGGTTTGAGAATTCTCTGGTGGGCGACCCGTGTGACCTGGGCGCCGCAAAGGTATCGGGCGCGCTAGTGGCTGAACCAATACCCAAAATAATACGCACGCGCACCGGCGACACGCACGGCAGCCGCCGCCGCCGAGCGACGGGCGCTGGCGCGGTGCATGGCGGTGAGTGACGCAAAAATGGGCATGGCGTGCTCGAAAGTGGCTGTTTGAAAGCTGTGAGCGCGAGCTTACTGCAGGGGCGCTTGCGGTTTCAACGATAATTTGCAGTGGCTGCGTTTGGCAGGGATGTATGGAAAGATGCAGGCACTACTGCCATCGAGTCCACCCATGCCCGACCTGACCCTTGCCGCCGCTCAATACAGCTGCATTGCGGGTGATCTTGCGGCCAACCTGGCCCGCCACCTCATCCTCATGGACGAGGCCGGCAGGCAGGGTATCGACCTGCTGCTGTTCCCCGAACTGTCACTGACCGGCTATGAGCCGCAGCTCGCTGCCGGGCTTGCCCTGGCGCCCGACGCGGCGCTGTTGCAGCCGCTGCGCGAGCGCGCCCGGCAGCTGCGCATGGATACCACGGTGGGCCTGCCGATCCGCCTGCCCGGCAGCACAAAGGTGTTGATCGCGGCCTTGACCTTGCACGGCGATGGCCGCCAGTCGCTGTACTGCAAACAGCACCTGCACCCCGGCGAGGAGAAGGTCTTCAGCCCTGGGACAGGAGGCGCCGCGCTGCGCTACGGCGAGCGACGCATTGCCCTGGCCGTGTGTGCCGACTTTGCCCAAGAGCGCCATGTCGCCGCCGCCGCTGAGGCCGGCGCCCAGGTGTATGCCGCCAGCGTGTTGGTCAGCGAAACTGGCTACGCTCATGACAGTGCGCTGCTGCAGGGCTACGCCCGGCGCCACCACCTGGGCTTGCTCATGGCCAATCACGGCGGGCCGTCGGGCGGCTGGACCTGCGCCGGGCGCAGCGCTTTCTGGGGCCCGGACGGCGAGAAGGTGGTGGCCGCGCCCGGCGTCGGCAACTGCCTGGTACTCGTCCGGGCCTCCCAGGCAGGCTGGCAAGGGCAGGTGGTCGATCTGCCCAGGTTGAACCTCGGCTGACAGGAGGCCTTCATGCAGATCTGGCTGGACCCCGCGGGCGCGGCGGACTTGCCCCCGGCCCGAGCGTTGGCACGCCGCGGCATGCTGCCCTATTACATTGCCTACGACCTGCTCTGGCAGGACCAGGCTTTCGACGACACCTGGCACTGGCGCGAACAGCGCGTGGTGCGCGACGGCCCGCGCTGGCTGGGGTTTCTCAGCCTCAGCGCCGACCGCCGTGCCCTGTATATCCGCGAGCTGCACCTGCTCGAAGCCGTACGCGGGCAGGGCGTCGGGGCCCAGGTGCTGGACCTGGTGCTGGCGATGGCCCGCGAGCGCAAGCTGGCGCTGGTGCGCCTGACCGTGTTCAAGAGCAATCGAGCGCAACGCCTGTACGCGCGGCATGGCTTCGTCCAGGTCGGTGAGGACGATTGCTTCTACCGCATGGAGCGTCCAGCGCCAGGTTGATGCCAGCCTGCTATCGTTGGCCAGGTTCCAGTTCCGTCTCCAGCCCTGCTTTCATGCCTAGCAGCACCGCCACCCGGTGGGCCTCGCCGCGACGCCCCTTTTTTCGACCGGCCAGCACTTGATAGGTCGTCGAGGGGTCAACCCCGTGCTCCCTGGCAAACTCTTGAACCGATTTCCCCTGTTGATCGAGCCAGGCCTTGGCTTGTGCGGCAGTCCGTATACCGTGCATAGTTCAAATCCGTTTAATTTGGTGTAAACGCGTTAGTGCGACTCACCCATACGGGTGTCTGATAAGGGATTATACATTCAAATGACTGGAATTGGTCCGCGCCTGCGGCAAGAGCGTGAACGGCTGGGCATGACCCAGAAGGTCTTCGGGCTGATCGGCGGTGTCGAGCCGAATGCCCAAGGCAGGTATGAAAGTGGCGAGCGCGCGCCCAAGGCCGATTATCTGGCCAAGGTTGCACGCCACGGCGTAGACGTGCTCTATGTGCTAACCGGGCAGCGTTCACCGATGCTCCTCGAGCATCTGGACAACGGCGAGGAGCGCGTATTGGACAGTTACAGGGTGCTGCCGAGGGAGGGTCAGGAGGCTTTGCAGCACATGGCCATTAGCCTCGCGGAAATGTCTGCTAACTATTCGGTAAAGACCCCGCGCAAGCTGAAAAACCAGATCAAGGACGTTTGACCCCACCCGATCGGGTGACCGATCGCAGATCCTGCACCACCTTGGCGCTTTGCGTTAGGTTCACGCTGGCAAATTTGCTAAGGTGGGCGCTATTGAAGAAATAGTAACGTGAGGTGTCTCCTTGATCAGGGTACTGGTAGTCGACGATCATGATCTGGTTCGCACGGGCATCACGCGTATGTTGGCCGACATCGACGGCCTGCAGGTGATAGGGCAGGCCGAATCCGGCGAACAGGCTCTGCATTTCGCCCGCGAACTCAAACCCGACGTGATCCTCATGGACGTCAAGATGCCTGGCATCGGCGGGCTTGAAGCCACTCGCAAGCTGCAGCTCAGCTATCCGGACATCAAGGTGGTCGCGGTTACCGTGTGCGAGGAAGATCCGTTTCCCACGCGCCTGCTGCAAGCCGGCGCGGCGGGTTACCTGACCAAGGGCGCCGGCCTCGAGGAAATGGTTCAGGCGATCCGCCTGGTGTTCGCCGGGCAGCGCTATATCAGCCCGCAGATCGCTCAGCAGCTGGCGCTCAAGTCGTTCCAGCCGCAAACTACCCAATCGCCGTTCGATCTGCTCTCCGAGCGCGAAATCCAGATCGCCCTGATGATCGTCGGCTGCCAGAAAGTCCAGACCATCTCCGACAAGCTGTGCCTGTCCCCCAAGACCGTGAATACCTACCGCTACCGCATCTTTGAAAAGTTGGGTGTCACCAGCGACGTGGAATTGACCCTGTTGGCGGTGCGACATGGCATGGTGGACGCCAGCGCCTGACATGACCGTAATCTTCGACCCAAGTGCCTTTCTTTCTACCTGCAGCGGCCGTCCCGGCGTCTACCGCATGTTCGATGCCGACGCGCGCCTGCTCTACGTCGGCAAGGCCAAAAACCTCAAAAAGCGTCTGGCCAGCTATTTTCGCAAGACTGGCCTGGCGCCCAAGACCGCCGCGCTGGTGGGGCGCATCGCCCAGGTCGAGACCACCATCACCGCCAACGAAACCGAGGCGCTGCTGCTCGAACAGACCCTGATCAAGGAGCATCGGCCGCCCTACAACATCCTGTTGCGTGATGACAAATCCTACCCCTACGTCTATCTCTCGGATAATGCCTACCCGCGCCTGAGCATTCACCGCGGGGCGAAGAAGGGCAAAGGCCGATATTTCGGGCCGTACCCCAGCGCCGGGGCGATTCGCGAGAGCCTCAGCCTGCTGCAGAAGACTTTTCTGGTGCGTCAGTGCGAAGACAGTTTCTTCAAGAACCGCACCCGCCCGTGCCTGCAGTACCAGATCAAGCGCTGCAAGGGGCCGTGCGTGGGCCTGGTCGAGCCGGCGGAATACGCCGAGGACGTGCGTCACTCGGTGATGTTCCTGGAAGGGCGCAGCAACCAGCTCACCGACGAACTCTCGGCAAGCATGGAAAAAGCTGCGATGAACCTTGAGTTCGAGACGGCCGCGCAGTTGCGCGACCAGATCGGCCTGCTGCGCCGCGTCCAGGACCAGCAGAGCATGGAGGGCGGCAGTGGCGACGTCGACGTGGTCGCCGCCTTCATCAACCCGGGCGGCGCCTGTGTGCACCTGATCAGCGTGCGCGCCGGCCGCGTGCTCGGCAGCAAGAATTTCTTCCCGCAGGTGGGTATCGAAGAGGAGGTCGCCGAAGTGATGTCGGCATTCCTCGCCCAGTACTATCTGGGCAACGCCGAGCGCGAGCTGCCCAGCGAGCTTATCGTCAACGTGGTTCACGAGGATTTCGACGCACTGGTCTCGGCGGTCGACACCTTGCGTGGCCGCGAGCTGACCATCAGCCATCGCGTGCGCGGCACCCGCGCACGCTGGCAACAGCTGGCGGTGACCAACGCCGAACAGGCGCTGGGTGCGCGTCTAGCCAACCGCCAGCATGTAGCCGCACGGTTCGAAGCCCTGGCTGAAGTGCTCAAGCTCGACGAAGCCCCGCAGCGTCTTGAGTGCTACGACATCAGCCACTCCAGCGGCGAGGCCACTGTGGCATCGTGTGTGGTGTTCGGCCCCGAAGGTCCGATCAAATCCGATTACCGCCGCTACAACATCGAGGGCGTGACCGCCGGCGACGACTATGCTGCCATGCACCAGGCCCTGACCCGGCGTTTCGGCAAGATCAAGGATGGCGAGGGCAAGCTGCCCGACGTGCTGCTGGTGGACGGCGGCAAAGGTCAGCTGAACATGGCGCGTGACGTCCTGAACGAGCTGGCCGTGCCGGACCTGATCCTGCTCGGCGTGGCCAAGGGCACCACCCGCAAGGCTGGCTTTGAAACCCTCTACCTCAACGATGTCGCCCACGAGTTCACCTTGCGCGGCGACTCTCCGGCGCTTCACCTGATCCAGCAGATCCGCGACGAGGCCCACCGGTTTGCCATCACCGGTCACCGCGCTCGCCGCGGCAAGGCCCGGCGCACTTCCACCCTCGAAGGGGTGGCCGGTGTCGGACCGACCCGCCGGCGCGATCTGCTCAAGCATTTCGGAGGCTTGCAGGAGTTGGGCAGGGCCAGCGTGGAAGAAATCGCCAAGGCACCAGGAATCAGTAAAAAGCTTGCCGAGTCGATTTATGCGAACCTGCACAGCGAGTAGAATGCCCACTCACCTTGCCGCCAGTTGTGCCGATGAACATCCCGAACCTGATTACCGTGCTTCGCGTCGTGCTGATTCCGATCTTCATCCTGCTGTTCTATCTGCCGTACACCTGGAGTTATACGGCGGCCAGCTCGGTGTTCGCGTTCGCGGCAGCCACTGACTGGCTCGACGGCTACCTGGCCCGCCGACTGGAGCAGAGCACCCCGTTCGGCGCCTTTCTCGACCCTGTCGCCGACAAGTTGATGGTCGCGGTCGCCTTGGTATTGCTGGTGCAGGAACACGCCAACGTCTGGCTGACCCTGCCGGCGGCCGTCATCATCGGCCGTGAAATCGTCATCTCCGCGCTGCGCGAATGGATGGCGGAGCTCGGTGCCCGGGCCCAGGTGGCCGTGTCCAACCTGGGTAAATGGAAAACCGCCGCGCAGATGTTGGCCCTGGTCATCCTGCTCGCCAACCCGTCCACCGCCACTTTCTGGGTGATCACCGGATACGCACTGTTGATGGTCGCTGCGGGCCTGACCCTGTGGTCCATGGTGCAATACCTGCGCGCTGCCTGGCCGCACCTGCGCGTGGACGCGCAAAAGAAATAAAACTATTTTTGAATCAAGGGCTTGACTGGCCATGCCGTTTAGATAGAATGGCGCCCGTCAACACGACGCGGGAATAGCTCAGTTGGTAGAGCACGACCTTGCCAAGGTCGGGGTCGCGAGTTCGAGTCTCGTTTCCCGCTCCAGTTTGTACGCGTCATGCAGCTTTCGAGGTGCGTGACGTTTGGGGCCGAGTAGCAAAATGGTTATGCAGCGGATTGCAAATCCGTCTATGCCGGTTCGATTCCGACCTCGGCCTCCACCTTTGAAAGCCCCGCAGGTTAACGCCTGCGGGGTTTTTCTTTGTGGGCTGCAAAGATACTTGCTCCTACCCTAAGGCCTTATCCGAAGCAGCAAACTGTACGGCCCAACCATCCCCCAGCTGTGATTCCAAACGTTCCTGCCCCCATGGCACCATGGCCGCCCTTCAACTCGCCCCGCGGCCCAGCCATGACCCAGCGCGAAAACCAGGGCATGGCCCTCGGCCTGCTTGCAGTGATCATCTTCAGCCTGACCTTGCCCATGACGCGGCTGGTGGTGCATGACGTCAACCCGGTGCTGGCCGCCCTCGGCCGCGCACTGGTGGCGGCAGTACCCGCGGCCGTGTTGCTGCTGTGGCGCAAGCAAAGGCTGCCGACGCGCGCGCAGTTCAAAGGCCTGTGCCTGGTGGTGCTGGGGGTGATCCTCGGGTTTCCGATGCTATCGTCCTGGGCCATGCAGACGTTGCCGGCCTCCCACGGCGCGCTGGTCAACGGCTTGCAGCCGCTGATGGTTGCGTTGTTCGCCGCCTGGCTGTCCCACGAACGGCCGTCGCGGGCGTTCTGGGTGTGCGCTGCGCTGGGTAGCGCTCTGGTGCTGGCTTATGCCGTGATTCAGGGGGCAGGGACGGTCAGTGCCGGTGATCTGTTGATGCTGCTGGCTATCATCCTGGGTGGCCTGGGCTATGCCGAAGGCGGTCGACTGGCACGCGACATGGGCGGTTGGCAGGTGATCTGCTGGGCGCTGGTGCTGGCCAGCCCGGTACTGGTTGCACCGGTGGCGTGGTTGGCCTGGCATCATCAGGGCGAGATCGCGACGAAGTCGTGGTGGGCATTTGGCTACGTGTCGCTGTTTTCGCAGTTCATTGGCTTTTTCGCCTGGTACGCCGGGTTGGCCATGGGTGGCATTGCCCGGGTCGGTCAAGTGCAGTTGCTGCAGATATTCTTCACCATGGCGCTGTCGGCGCTGTTCTTTGGCGAGCACATCGACAGCTTTACCTGGGCCTTCGCCGCCGCTGTTGTCGCTACCGTCGTCATCGGCCGCAAAACGGCAGTCAAGCCCGCCGTAGCCGCCGAGACCGTGCAACCGCAGGCTTAATCCGCTTCGGCGAACCGACGCAGGCCGTCACCTTCCATACGGTAGCGGACCCACTCGTCCTGCGGCAGCGCGCCGATGGACTTGTAGAACTGGATGGCCGGTTCGTTCCAGTCGAGTACGCTCCATTCGAAACGCCCGCAACCCTTGGCGCAGGCTTCCCGCGCCAGCTGCTTGAGCAAGGCCTTGCCAGCGCCGCTGCCGCGCTGCGACGGGCTGACGTACAGGTCTTCCAGATAGAGCCCGTTACGTCCTTGCCGAGTGGAGTAGTTGAAGAAATACACCGCGAAACCAATCGGCTGGTTGTCTTTCAGGCACATCAGGCCATGTGCCGTCGCATCGGCACCGAACAGCGTGCGCTGGATGTCTTCGACGCTGGCGATCACTTCGTGGCGAGCACGTTCGTAGTCGGCCAGTTCGGTAATGAAGGCGAGGATTTGCTCAGCGTCGCTGGGCTGGGCAGGGCGGATGTGCAGGGACAAGGGGCAGTACTCTCTTTGATGGGGTGCGGCCATTGTATGAGTTATCGGCGCGCCAGGTGTCGATTCAGTGTCTGCACGACTGTGGGCACACCCGGTAGAAAAAACTTCCCAAGCCCGCGACGGATTTCCTCTTTCTCTCTCGTTCAATACATACCCGATACAAACCAAGAGGAAACACCATGCTACGTCGCGTCTCGCTGCTGATTATCTCCGCTGTTCTGCTGTCGAGCTTGAGCGGCTGCATCATCCTGCCGGGTCACCGTGATCATTGCTGCTGGCGCTATGGCTACGAACAGCGCTGATAGCCAATCGCCCATTCGCCGATACAGACCTCAAGCGCGGGCATCCAGCCCCCGCTTGACCTGCCACGCCAGAAATCCCGCGACCAGCGTGGTGGCCACCAGAATGTAGCCCACCGCATCGAAATGTTGCAGCTTGCCGTCGCTGCCGATCAGCACGATGTGCCCGGCGATCAGCGACGCAAAGCCCCCTGACAACTGCTGAATCGCCGAGCTGACCGCATTGAAAGCGCCGCGGTGGGTCGGGTCGGGCACGCCTGCGACCATGGCCTGGAACGGGATCAGCCGGGAAAAGATGCCGACGAACAGAATGACGTTGACCAGGATCACCACCGGCAGCGCGACCACCGGCAGGTGGGTATAGATGATCACCATGACAATGGTCAGCGCGCTGCCGACATAGAACACCGGCAGCTTGCCGAAGGCATCGCTGGCGCGGCCGATCAGTGGGCCGGTGACGATGGTGCACAGGCCCGTGAGCAGGTACACGGTGGGCAGGCTGGTGATGTCGATGCCCAGGTTGTTGACGGTGTAGGCGCTGCTGAACGGCATCAGCATGAAGCCGCCGGTGGTGAGCAGCGCAGTGGTCGCGAACGCGGCCCAGTGGCGCCGGGTGCTGAGGGTGTTGAGCAGATGGCGCATGGCGCTGTGCTCTTGCGGTGCCGTGAGATGATCGGCCACCGGGCGCATGGCCAGCAGGATGACCAGGCCGCCGGCCAGACCGAGGGCTGCCAGCAGCAGGAACGGCGCGTGCCATGACCAATGGTTGGCCAGGTACAAACCGACCGGCAGGCCAAGCACTTGGCTCGCGGCGAAAGCGGTCTGGATCACGCCCATGACCCGGCCACGGGACTGCGGGGCGAACAGGTCGGCGGCGATCGCCAGGACGATGGAGCCGATCACCCCGGCAAAGATGCCGGTCACGATGCGTGCCAGCAGCAACAGCTCGAAGCTGTTGGCCAGGCCGCACCAGAGCGTGCCAACGACAAAGCCCATATAGAAGAACAGCAGCAGCTTCTTGCGATCGAAGCGATCGGCGAAGCCGGCAGTAAGCAGGCCGGCAAGACCGGCGCTGAAGGCATAGGCGCTGACCACCAGGCCGAACTGGCGGGCCGACATGCTGAGCGCCGGCATGATCATCGCGCCCAGTGGGGCCATGAGCATGAAGTCGATGATGACGGCGAATTGCAAAGTGGCCAGCAGGCCGACGACGAATTTCTGATAGCGGGAAAAGGGCGCAAGCGGGGGAGCGGTGGCGTTCATCGAGAAGCTCTGGGCAGGTGCGTAGCCGAACATCATGTTGCAAAACGCCCATGGAAAAAACCCTCGCCGGCCACGGTCGAGGGTTTTTTCATGCTCCGGGGCAGATCAGGCGTTGACCGGCACCTTGCTGGCCAGCTTCTTGGCCTTGTACGGATAGAACTGGTCGTTGCGCAGGGCGTGCTCGATGTCTTCCAGCGAACGGCCCTTGGTTTCCGGCACGCAGCGGTAGATAAAGATCAACGAGATCAGCGAGATACCCGTGTATAGCCACAAGGTATAGGCAATCCCGAGCCAGGTCACCAGGCTCAGTGTGGTGAGGGTCACGATCAGGTCGAAGAACCAGTGGCTGAACGCGCCGACGCTGGCGCCTTTGCCGCGCACGAACAAGGGGTAGACCTCGGCGTTGATCAGCCAGATACACACACCGAAGCCGCCACAGTTGAGCATCAGGTAGGCCGCCAGGCACGCCACCACCAGCCAGCGACCGCCGTCGGTGGTGGGGCCGCCGCCCATGAACAGGTAGCCCATCAAAGCCAGCGCAATGATCGAGCCGGGGATCATCCACAGCAGGTAGCGGCGACGTCCATAGCGGTCCACCAGCACACTGCCGACCATGGTCATGATCACGATCAGCAAGGTGCTGCAACCGGTGGCCAGCACCGCCATCTGATCGGAAAACCCGGCCTGGGTGAGAATGGTCGGCGCGTAATAGATGAGCGCGTTGTTGCCGGTGATCTGCGAGAACATCGAGATGCTCGCGCCAACGATCAGGGCCGGACGAATCCAGGGCTTGGCCAGGTCGCGCCACTCGCCCTCGGGCTGCTTGAGGCTGATGGTCTTGATTTCTTCGATCTCGGCGCGGGCCTGCTCGTCGGTCTGACGGACCTGGCGCAGCACGTTGTAGGCGTCTTGCTCGCGGTTCTTCACCAGCAGCCAGCGTGGGCTCTCGGGCAGCACGAACATTCCTGCGAGAAGGATCAGCGCCGGCACGATGCCCAGGCCGAACATGATGCGCCAATGGTCGCCCAGGCCGAAACCGGTGAAGTAGGCGACAGTGATGCCGAATACCACCATGAACTGGAACAGCACCACCAGCTTGCCGCGGTGCGCCGGCGGCGCCACCTCGGCGATGTACACCGGGATGATCTGCGTCGCGCTGCCGGCGCTCAAGCCCAGCAGGAAGCGCGAAAGGATCAGCACCGGCACGCTCGGCGACAGCGCCGAGAGCAGCGAGCCGACCGCAAACACCAGGCCAACCATGATGATCGCGCGGCGGCGGCCGAAATGATCGGAGATCGGCCCACTGCCGAGGCAACCGAACAGCGCGCCGAAGATAATGCCGCCGGTGACCAGTTGCTTGAGGCTGTCATCCAGGGCGAATTGTCGGCCCAGGCCCAGCAGGGCCACGCCGATGATGCCGGTGTCATAGCCGAACAGCAGACCGCCGAGGGCGGCGATGACGGCGATCCAGATGACCAGCCCGGGCCGCCGCTGGACCTCTTTGCCAAGCGTATTGATGGATTCCATGTTTGCTCCCGATCCGTCGGCAGGGTTGATGTCGGGCGCACCCTGCGGGGTTATTATGTGTGGCGCCCCAGATACAGACGCCGATTGCCGGCGTTGGTGCCCTGGGAGCTGAATCATTTCACCTACGAGGATTTCCATGAGTACCGCTGAAGGATCCGCTGTGCAACTGCCCCAGGAACTGCTCGAACGCGCCCGCACTCTGCTCGTTGGTGGCCAGCGCCGCCTGCTGGGCATCGCCGGTACGCCGGGTTCCGGCAAATCGACCGTGGCCGGCCTGCTGGCCCATGCATTGGGGGCGCAGGCCGTGGTGGTACCGATGGACGGTTTTCATCTGGCCAACCGCGAACTGGCGCGCCTCGGCCGGCAGGCGCGCAAGGGCGCCCCGGACACCTTCGACGTGGCCGGCTACCAGGCATTGTTGCGCCGGCTGCGCGACCAGGGGGCGGACGAGACGGTGTACGCGCCGTATTTCGAGCGCGAGATCGAAGAGGGCATCGCCGGCGCCATTGCAGTGCCCGCCGACGTACCGCTGATCATCAGCGAAGGTAACTACCTGCTGATGAGCGAGGGACCCTGGCAAGCCACGGCGGCGCTGTTCGATGCCTGCTGGTACGTCGATGTCAGCGCGGCCACCCGCCGTCGCCAGTTGGTGCAACGGCACATGCGCTTTGGCCGCAGCGAGGCTGCGGCCCACGCCTGGGTCGACAGCACCGACGAGCCGAACGCGCGGCGCGTCGAGCAGGACCGCCAGCGTGCCGACCTGATCATTCCCTGGGGCTGATGCACGACCTGGCGCAAGAGCCGGGTCAAGCCGCGAGATTTTCCAGAAAGCTTGCCAGCGCCACTTCCTCCATCCGCAGCCCCTTGCGCTGGCGCGCCTTGGGCAAGCGTGCCAGTTCGCCTACCACGAAATGCTCCAGCACCTTGGGGTGGATATAGCACTTGCGGCACACCGCCGGGGTGTTGCCCAGTTGCCGGGCAACCTGCTTGACCATGTCGACGATGTGCTTCTTGGCATCAGGCTCCGGCTCCCAGTGCAGCTCGCGCAGCATCGCCAGGGCCAGGGCACTGCCGGCCCAGGTGCGGTAGTCCTTGGCCGTGAAATCGGCTCCGGTCAGTTCGTGCAGATAAGCATTGACGTCATGTGAGCTGACACTGTGCCGCGCACCATCTTCATCCAGGTACTGGAACAGGTTCTGCCCTGGCAGCTCCATGCAGCGTTTGACGATGCGTGCCAGGCGCTTGTCCTTGACCGACACCTCATGCTCCACGCCGCTCTTGCCACGAAAGTGAAAGGCGATGGCGCTGCCGTGCACTTGCACATGGCGATTGCGCAGGGTGGTCAGCCCGTAGGACTTGTTGTCCCGGGCGTACTGGCTGTTGCCGACCCGTATGAGAGTGCTGTCGAGCAGCGAGATCACCGTCGCCATGACCTTCTCCCGCGGCAGGCCGGGCAGGGCCAGGTGCGCCTCCAGCTGGCGCCGCACCTTGGGCAGCGCCTTGCCGAAGGCGAGCATGCGCGAGTATTTATCCTGGTCTCGAATCTCCCGCCAGCGCGGATGGTAGCGGTACTGCTTGCGCCCACGCGCGTCGCGGCCGGTGGCCTGCAGGTGGCCGCGCGGGTCGGCGCAGATCCACACATCCCGGTAGGCTGGCGGAATGACCAGGGCATTGATGCGCTTGATCTCCTGTTCGTCGCGGATGCGCTCGCCGTCAGGGGTGAAGTAGGCGAAGTGCCCGCGTACCGTACGTCGGCTGATGCCTGGCTGGCTGTCGTCAACGTAATGCAGGTCGGCCGGCAAGCCTGCGTTATCGAGGTCTGCGACCTGGTCCGGGGTGAGCGCGAGAGCGGCAGTAACAGCCATCGAAGGTGTCCTTGTGGGGGGCATGATCAATGGACCACAGACAAATCCACAGGTGCTGTTGGATCAGTCGGTGGTCATTTGTAGGAATTTTCCGTACTCACGGCCGGAATTTTCCTACTTCTTTTCATGAAAGAAGCGCGAATAATTGGTGTCGCCAGTCGCAAGCCCCCTCGGGTCTTGCGATTGCATCGCAGCGCTAGACGCTATGAATCACCTGGTGACAAAGGAAACTCACCCATGAAAAACGTACTGTTCGCACTCCCTCTGGCCGTGGCATTTGCAGGGCAGGCCTTTGCGGTTGACCCGATCGAGAAGCAGGTCACCGTGACTGCGACCATCCCAACCGAGAACTTCTATGTAGAGCCCATCGGCGGCAACTGGATGAGTGATCCGCAAGACATGGCCTGGAGCTCCATTCAGGAAACCCTGCAACCGATCCGCAAGCAGATGCGCGTCAAGAGCACGATCGGCCCGATCTCCGCCTACCTCTTGCACCAGCCGGCGATCACCGCCGGCGCCGGCAGCATCGGTCTGGACGTGAAGGTCAATGGCGCCAAGCTGACCACCGCCAGCGCGGTGGTGGTACCGGCTGCCCAGGCGGTCAGCGATTCGGTCGTGGAGTTCATGATCGCCGCCCAGGCGCCCAACACGTCCGACAGCAAGTACATCCCTGGCAACTACCAGGGTGTGGTCAACATGATGTTCGAGACCGCGCCTTGATCGTCTCCTGAAGCCCGAGCTCGCAACTTGCGGGCTCTCCCCTGAACACCCTGCCTCGCGACCGTCTCGTGCCGTAGCGCAGGCAGGGTCTGCCTCCGCGATCATCTCAATGTCAATGTGACGGTGAACCAGACCGATGTCTCCCCTCAACGAACTGACGCTCGCCCTGCGCCTGGCCACCGGTTGTCTGCTGCTGGCGGCGGGCGAGGCCTCTGCCAATGCCGACACGCCGCCAGCGGACACCTCCGCCAGCGTGCTGCAGCAGGCAGCGGGCCTGCCGGCCGAATTCAGCGAGCACTTCTTCGAGGTGCCGCTGGCCGTGCGCCTGGACCTCAACGGTCGCTTCATGGGTGAGGCGATGGTCATTCTGACCCGCGATGAACACCTGCAATTTCTCGAATTCACGGAGCTGGCCGACAGCCAGGAAAGCTCCGCCGACCGCCAGTTCTGGGCCGATTACCTGAGCGATTCGCGGCCCCTGGGCACCTGCGCGCGCAATTGCCCGGCGGGCCTGCTGGCCCTGCATTACAGCCTGGAAAACTCTCAGGTATCGATTCTCACCAAAGAGGTGGAGCGCAGCGCCGAAGAGCGCCGTTATCACGTGCAGCCCGACAAGGGTAGCCAGGGGATCATCCTGCGCAACCAGGTCAACCTCTCCGGCGATCGCGACCAGCAGGCCGGCCGCTATGCCGTGCAAGGCCAGGGCAGCTTCGGCCACTGGACCACTCTGGCCGAGGCCCAAGCCGACCGCAGCTCCGACAGCTTCCAGCAGACCCGCCATCGGGTCAGCCAGCTGTATGGCGAGCGTCTGCATCAGGCGCACTTCTGGCGCCTGGGCTATTTCGCGCCCGCCGCCACCGGCCTGGTCCGCGCCCCGCGCCTGCTGGGCGATACCCCGGATACCACCCTGGGGGTGATGTTCGGCAGCACCGACAGCCTGCTGATCAACAGCGCCACCGCCAGCAGCACGCCGCTGTACGTGACGCCAAGCCGCCAGGGTGTGGTGGAGATCTACCGGGATGGCCAGTTGATCAACAGCCAGCCGGTGCAACCGGGCCTGCAGACCCTCGACACCCGCGTGCTGCCCGGGGGTATCTACGCGGTGGAGGTGCGCCTGGTCGAGGATGGCCGCACCAGCAGCAGCACCCAGGAAATGATCTACAAGCCGGTCAACTGGACCAACACCGACGAGCCCTGGCGCTACAACCTGTATGTGGGCCGGCAGAGCGAACTGCTGAGCAACTGGGACGACCAGCGCGACGGTTCGCTCAGTGCCGGTGTGCTCGGCAATTACCTGTTGCACCCGCGGGCGGTACTCGGGCTGTCTGCCCAGCGCGTCGACGAGCAGATGCAGTACGGCACTTCGCTGGACTGGACCCCGCTGGACCGCTTCAAGCTGTATGGCAATCTCTATCACACCGAGCGCCGCGGCGAGGGCTACGATCTGCAGGCGCTGCTGGGCTATGGCAATGGCGACGTGGTGCTCAGCCAATCGCGCTCCTGGCAGTACGACATCAACCGTGACGCCACGCAGTACTGGAACGAGCTCGATCCGCTAGCGCGCCAACGCTACCGGTCGCGCAGCGGCCAGGAAACCCAGCAGACCGGCCTGGCCATCAATCACCGGGTCACCCATAAAAGCAGTGTGCTGGCGCGGCTGACCCACACCACCGGCTACAACTCGGGCCTGAGTGTGGACCTGGGCTGGTCGAGCCGCACCCAGTTGCTCGGCTCCGACGCCGACTGGCGGTTGGCGCTGTTCGACCGGCCGGGCAACTACGGCACCGGCGACAAGCGCAACCGCGGGGTCAACCTGAGCCTGAGCCTGAACCTTGGCAAGCCGGGCAAGCGCCTGTCGGCGAGCCTGGGTACGCGCACTTCGCGCGACGGCAGCCAGGACCGCAATGCCTCGCTCGGCTACCAGCAGGACGTCGACCTCGGTGCCTTGCGCACCGTTGCCGGCAGCCTCAGCGTCGACCGTTATGGCGCAGGCTTGAGCGGCTCCGGGCAATTCGAGCACGCCCTGGCCCAGGGCGACCTGTATGCCCAGCGCTCTTCCTGGGACGGCAGCCTGTCGGGCGGACTCAACCTGGACAGCACCGTGGCGGTCGGTGGCGGTGAAATAGCAGTCAGCGGCCAGTACTACGGCCGCGAGGCCGGGCTGATCGTCGACGTCGAGTCAGACATCCAGGGCCTGCGCCTGCGTGCCGATGACAGCGAGGGCCTGGCCAGCGAGCTGCACGTGGGGCGCAACCTGCTGCCCGCGACGGCGTGGAAGGCGGCCAGCGTCCAGCTGGATTTCGCCGGTCAGCATGACACCGCAGCAGTGATCCAGCCGGCGCTGCTCGGCTATCACATGAACCGCGGCGGCGTGGAGCACCGTACGGTGCGGGTGATGCGCACGGTGACCGTGCTCGGTCGCCTGCTCGATGAGCAGGGCCAGCCGCTCAAAGGCGCCCTGGTGATCAACCATGCCGGGCGCGGGGTGAGCGAGCCGGATGGGTTCTTTACCGTGGAGATGAGCGAGAGCACGCCGCTGCTGGAGGTCAGGCACAAGGGCCAGCGCCTGTGTTACCTGAGCCTGAACGACGGCAGGGCCCGGCGCGAGCAGGACACCTTGTTGGTGGGTGACCGCAGTTGTACGTCTGGGGATCTGGCAGCCGCGCCGTTGACAGCTGGGAAGGAGGGCGTGTGAGCCATTTGCGTAACAAGATCGTCGCGGGCCTGCTGGGTCTCCTGTTGATTGCCGGTGTCCGGGCTGAGACGGTAACGGTTCAGGCACGTTATCAACCCAGTCAGGCCGACTTTCTGGATATCAACCCTCCCGGCAAGCTATGCATTCAGTACGTGTACTTTTGCCAAAATGCCTGGAGGGCGTTTTCAGTGGACCTGCCCATCGAGTTCAGCAAACCGGTTTTGGGTTCGGACGATACCGCGCCACCACGAGACCAGTACTACATCGATTTTCCAAAGCCTGCCCAGGTCACGATCACCCACGATCGCACCGGGGAGCGTCAACAGGCAAACCTGCAGTTCGTTGCGTGGGAGATGGGTGTCTATTCGCCAGACCCCAATAAGCACCCTATGAATGGCACGCCGTACGCGGCGGGCTGCAGAGCGATGGGCCGTCCTGGGGATGGCGCGTACAAAATCAGTGGTTGGCGCATCGATAGCTTCACTCCCTGTCATACCTCGGGCGGGGTCTACAACGGCATGTGGGTGACTACGCAAACGAACAACGTCAGCGCCATCATACGCCTCGACACGCCGAACCCACACCGTATGAAACATGGCATGTGGCGAGGCAGCATCGAATGGACTGTCGGCGAGGGCGGGCAGATCGATCTGGGCAACGGCGCCGTGGTCAATCGCGGTAATACCCTGAAGATCGAAGTGGAACTGGAAGTTGTCCACGCCTTCGTCCTCGACTTCCCGCCCAACTCCGACAAGGCCGTGCTCCAGCCTGACGGCGGCTGGGAGCGCTATTGGCGCGGCGGCCCGGTGCCGCGGCGGCTGTTCAACGAGGTGCCGTTTCGGTTGTGGTCGTCCGGGCCGTTCAAGGTGTACATCGAGTGCCAGCGCAACATGGGCACGATGTGCGGGCTGATGCACCGGCCCACGGCGCACCAGGTGCCGTTCTCGGTGGCCTTGACCTTGCCTCCCGAACATACCCATCTCGGTGCCCCGGTGCTCGGCCAGGTCTTGCCGGTAGGGCAGGCCAACGCCCTGGAGTTCGACAGCAATGCCACCACCTGGGACCGGCGCGGCACCTTGAAATACGAAGTCACCGGCAGTGACGTCATCCACGACATGCTCGAAAACGATGGGGCCACTTACTCAGGCCTGGTGTGGATCATCTTCGACGCCGAGTTGTAAGAGGACATGCAGTGAAAAACTTGTACAAGACAGGGCTTGTTGCGCTGCTGATCGCATTGCTGGCAGGTGCAGCCCAGGCCGAAACCGTCACTATTCAGGCGCGGTACCAACCGGATCAAGCCGACTTTATCGACATCAACCCGCCAGGACGCCTGTGTCTGCAGTGGCCGAGCCACTGCAAGAACGTCTGGCGCTCCTTCTCGGTGGATCTGCCGATCGAGTTCAGCAAGCCCGTGCTGGGCCAGGTGATGACGCAGCCGGCGCCGCGCGACATGTATTACATCAACGTGCCGGGTCCGACGCAGGCTTTCATCACTCATGACCGTACCGGGGAGCGCGAAGAGGTGACCCTGGAATTCGTCGCCTGGGAGATGGGCGTCTACTCGGCGGATCCCAACCGCCACCCGGTCAACGGTTCGCACCCTGAAGGCGGCCATTGCGGGACATTGACTATTCCCCCACCAGGCACCTACAAGGTCAACGGCTGGTGGGTGAGGTCCCCGGGCCCCTGCTACACCTCCGGCGGGCTACCGAGTGGTGTATGGGGCGACACCCAGACCAACAACATGGCCGCCATCGTACGCGTGCGCACGCCCAACCCGCATCGAATGAAACACGGCATGTGGCGCGGCAACCTGAGCTTCACGGTCGGCGACGGCGCGCAGATCGACCTGGGCAATGGTGCCCAGGTCAGCCGCGGCCAGCAGGTCGACTTCAACTTCGAACTCGAGGTCATCCATTCCTTCGTCCTCGACTTCCCGCCCAACTCCGACAAGGCCGTGCTCCAGCCTGACGGCGGCTGGGAGCGCTACTGGCGCAGCGGCCCGGTGCCGCGGCGGCTGTTCAACGAGGTGCCGTTTCGGTTGTGGTCGTCCGGGCCGTTCAAGGTGTACATCGAGTGCCAGCGCAACATGGGCACGATGTGCGGGCTGATGCACCGGCCCACGGCGCACCAGGTGCCGTTCTCGGTGGCCTTGACCTTGCCTCCCGAACATACCCATCTCGGTGCCCCGGTGCTCGGCCAGGTCCTGCCGGTAGGGCAGGCCAACGCCCTGGAGTTCGACAGCAATGCCACCACCTGGGACCGGCGCGGCACCTTGAAGTACGAGGTCAGCGGCAGTGACGTCATCCAGGAAATGCTCGACAACCCGGGGGCCACTTACTCAGGCCTGGTGTGGATCATCTTCGATGCCGAACTCTAGGTAAGCCGCGCCACAGCTATTCACAGCAGTCAGGAATCTTCCCGCACGGTTGCGGGAAGCTTCCTACATCCACCGTCGAACACTCGGCGAATAATCAGTCAGGCGTCCGAGCGCCTTCTCGGTCCGTTTGCAAGAGGTCAATCATGAAAGCTCTGCCCCTGGTGCTGTTAATGGCACTGCTCAGCTGCCCCGTACTTGTCGTCGACAGCGCCCAAGGCGCCGTGCAACTGAATATCGGCGGCCTTTACGACTACCTGCCCGATCAACGCAGCAGCCTGCTCAAGCGCGTGCGCAACGGTGGCGACAGCACCGCGTTCGTGCGGGTCAGCCTGGCGGAAATCGTCTACAACGCCCAGGGTCAGGCCGAGGAAATCGCCCTGGAGAGTCTGCCCGCCGCCGAGCGCCCGCTGGTGGCCAGCCCGGCGCGGTTGATCGTGCCGGCCAATGGCATGCAGGCGGTGCGCCTGCTGTTTCGTGGCGAACGGGACAAGGAGCGCTATTTTCGCCTGCGCTTCATTCCGGTGGTGCCGGAAGTCGACGAAGGTTTCGATGTCAGCGCCGCGCAGGCCAAGGCCTATGAAGAGCAGATCAAGGCCGGGGTCAGCATTCTGGCCGGCTATGGCTCGATGCTGTTCGTGCGCCCCGAGGCGACGCAATTCGTCACTCGTATCGACGATCAGCCGGACCACTTCCGGGTGCCCAACGGCGGCAACTCGACGGTGGTGCTCGACCACTTCAACGACTGCAACCGCGACGGCTCCGAGTGCAGCACTGCCACCAAGCACCACCTGTTGCCCGGCAGCGCCCGCCGTTTCGACAAGACCCCCGGGCGGGTACACCGCTTCGAACTGATCGAGGGCGAACAGCGTCGCCAGGTCGAGCTGGACGGCTGAGCCGCTTGCCCTCGGGCCCTTACGCTTACCAAGGAAGTTGCCATGTACACCGAGACCTACACCGCCGTGATCGTCGACGATCACCCGTTCATCCGCGCGGCCGTGCGCATGGCGCTGGAGAGGGAGCGCTTCGAGATCATCGCCGAAGCGGACAACGGCATCGACGCGCTGCAGCTGGTGCGCGGCCTGGACCCCGACCTGGTGGTGCTCGACCTCTCCATGCCAGGGCTCGATGGCATCGAAGTGGTCACCCGCATCCGCGCGCTGAAGATGCGCACGCGCTTTCTGGTGCTGACCTCGCTGGGCGCCGACTACTACTCGCTGCGCTGCATGAAGATGGGCGCTGCGGGCTATGTGTGCAAGACCAATGACCTGCCGGAGCTGTCCAAGGCAGTGCGGGCGATCATGTCCGGCTTCAGCTACTTTCCCGACGTGTCGCTCAGTTCGGTGTACCAGGCCAACTACATGCCCACCGAGGCCGAATGCATCGCCAGCCTCACCGACCGTGAAATGCGCATCCTGCAGTACCTGGCCCAGGGGCATAAGAATCAGCAGATCGGCGAGGTGATGAACCTCAGCGCCAAGACCGTCAGCACCCACAAGACGCGTCTGATCGAGAAGCTGCGGGTCAAATCGGTGGTCGACCTGGCCGACATCGCCAAGCGGCACCTGCTGCTGTGATGGCCATGTCCCTGCTACTTCGCCCCCTGCAACCGTCGCGTCGGCACAGCTGGCCGGTACTGACCCTGGTGCTGGTCATCTGCCTGGTCGAGTCGCCCGGTGCCGCCGCCAACGACCACCCGCGGCTGTATGGCCGCTCCCATGCCGATGCCCAGAGTCAGGCAGCCCTGGAGCTGACCGACGACGACCGCCGCTGGCTATGGTCGCGCCGTCTGCTGCGCCTGGGCGTCAGCCAGCCCGATTACCCGCCGTTCGACATCACCGGCACCGGCAGCGAGTACGAAGGCATCAGCGCCGACTACGCGGGCCTGGTGGGCGAACTGCTCAACCTGCGCGTGGAGGTCACCCGCTACCCCAGCCGCGAGCGAGCACTGCAGGCGTTGCAGGATGGCGAGATCGACCTGCTGGGCAGTTCCAATGGTTTCGAGGCCTCGACCCGCGACCTGGTGCTGACCCAGGCCTATGTCGAGGACCGTTCGGTGCTGGCCACCCGTCGTGAAGCCGCACCGGGCCCGGACGGCGAACCGGTGGCCGCGAGCCCGGAAAACACCCTGGCGATTCTCCAGGACTACCTGCCGATCGAGGAAGTGGAGCGGCTGTATCCCGAGGCGCGGATCGTTCCCTATACCTCGACCCTCAGCGCCCTAGGCGCGGTGGCCTTCGGCCAGGCCGAGCGCTACCTGGGCAATGCCATGGCGGCGCACTACCAGCTGGCCAAGGGGGGGTTGGACAATCTGCAGATGGTGCGTTTCTCCCAGGTCGAACCCAACCACTTCGGTTTTGTCCTGTCGCCCCACGAAAGCCGCCTGGTGACCTTGATCAACGCCGCCCTGGAAGTGATTCCACCGCGCGAGCACGGCGACATCCTGCGCCGCTGGAGCGTGGCCGGGGTGAAGGTAGCCGCCGGCCACGAGGTGCAGCTCGACGAAAGCGAGCAGAACTGGCTCAAGGCGCACCCGCGGGTCAGCGTGGTGATCGACGAAGAGTTCCTGCCGGTCAGCTATCGCGACGAGCAGGGTAACTTTCGCGGCATCGGTGCCGACGTGCTGCAACGGGTGGCACAACGGACCGGGCTGAACTTCGAAGTGCTCAATTCAACTTCGGTGCGCAGCATGGTCGACCAGGTCAAGCGCGGCGAGGTCGACCTGCTGGCAGCCCTGCCGCCCAGTGAAACGCGGGCCGAGCAGGTACGCTTCACCCGCTCCTACCTGACCAGCAGCCTGGTCCTGGTGACCCGCGAGGAGGATGCCGCCATCGACCGCTTCGAGCCGTTGGCCGAACAGCCAGTGGCCTTCGTCACCGGCAGCTATCTGCTCGATCGCATCCACACCCAGTATCCGCTGATGGGGCAGATCCAGGCGCGCAACTCCTCCGAAGCGCTGGCGCTGGTCGCCAATGGCAAGGCGCGGGCGGCGGTGATCACCCTGATCGGCGCACGCTACATGATCTCCCAGCGCTACCGCGGGCAGCTGCGGGTCAGTGCGATACTGCCCTACGAGCCGGCCAACTTCGCCTTCGCCACTGCGCGCAACGCCCCGGAGCTGCAGAGCATCCTCAACAAGGGCCTGCTGAGCATCTCGCCCCAGGAGATGGACGAGCTGATCGCCCGCTGGCACAACGAGGTCATTGTCGCCGACGGCTTCTGGCTGCGTTATCGCGGCATGATCCTGCCCGCCGCAGGCGGCTTCATCGGCCTGTGGCTGTTGGCGGTGTGGTGGATTGCCTACCTGCGGCGCCTGATCCGCCGACGCGTTCTGGCCGAGCAGGCCCTGACCGACCAGCTGGAATTCATGCGGGTGATGATCGACGGTACCCCGCACCCGATCTATGTGCGCGACCGCGAAGGACGGCTGCTCAACTGCAACGTCAGTTATCTGGAGGCACTGGGGGTCAGCCGCGACGCCGTCATCGGCCAGTTGCTCACGGAAACGCCAGTGGTGGAGTACGAGCAGGCATGCCTGGTGCAGCGCGAATACATGGCGGTGATGGAGCGCGGCGAGGCGATCGTCGAGGACCGCCAGTTGACCCTCGCCAACGGCGAGGCGCTGACCTTGCACCACTGGCTGCTGCCCTATCGCGGCAGTGACGGCAGCATCGTCGGCATGATCGCCGGCTGGATCGACGTCAGCGAGCGCCAGCGCTTGTGCCAGGCGTTTCAGGAGGCCAAGGAAGACGCCGAGGCGGCCAATCGGGCCAAGACCACCTTTCTGGCGAGCATGAGCCACGAGATCCGTACGCCGATGAATGCGGTGCTGGGCATGCTTGAACTGGCGCTGAAGAAGGCCGAGCAGGGTGTGCTCGACAAGCTCGCACTGGAAGTCGCCTCGGGGGCCGCCCGCGGCCTGCTGGAGTTGATCGGCGACATCCTGGATATCACGCGCATCGAGTCGGGGCACCTGGTGCTCAACCCGCAACCGATGCCGGTGCGCGCGCTGGTCGAGTCGGTGGTGCGTCTGTTCGACGGTCAGGCACGGCACAAGCGCCTGACGTTGCGCCTGGCCTGCGCCGGCGACGAGGACCTCAGCGCGCAGCTCGACCCGCTGCGTTTCAAGCAGGTGCTGGGCAACCTGTTGAGCAACGCCATCAAGTTCACCGAGGAGGGGCGCGTGCAGGTCTGCCTCGAATTGCGCAGGGAGGGCGGCCTGGTGCATCTGCTGTTGCAGGTGGAGGACAGCGGCATGGGCATCCCGGCCGACGAGTTGCAACGGCTCGGACGGCCGTTCAACCAGGCCAGCAACAATCGCCAGTCGACCCGCTCGGGTGCCGGTCTGGGTCTGAGCATCTGCCGCACGCTGTGTCAGATGATGGGCGGCCAGTTGACCCTCAGCAGTGTGCTGGGCGCGGGCACTTGCGCCACCGTGGAGCTGACCTTGCCGGCCGTCGAGGGCCAGGTGTCGGCGCTGCCGGTGGCGGTGCCTGCCGACGCGCCAAGGGTCGCGCGGCGCCTGCGCATCCTGGTGGTGGACGACTACCCGGCCAACCGCATGCTGCTCGATCACCAGCTGGCCTACCTGGGCCATCAGGTGCAGCTGGCGTGCGAAGGCCAGGAGGGCCTGCGGCTATGGCTGCAGGGCGGCTTCGATGTGCTGATCACCGATTGCAACATGCCTGGGCTCAACGGCTACGAGCTGGCCCAGGCGGTGCGCGAGCACGAGCGGCGCCAGGGCTGCGAGCCGTGTACGCTGCTCGGCTGCACGGCCAATGCGCAGATCGAGGAGCGCAAGCGCTGCATCGCCGTGGGCATGGACGACTGCCTGTTCAAGCCGCTGAGTCTGGCCGAACTGGCCGAGCGCCTGGGCGTGTTCGATGCCGCAGGGCAGTTCGCGGCGCCGGCCGCGGCGGGCGTGAGCGTCGACGAGTCGGTGATCGATGTGGCCAGCTTGCAGGAGTTGACCGGCGCCGATCCGCAGGCGATCCGGCGCCTGCTGGGTGACTTGTTGCTCAGCAACCGAGACGACCTGCAGCAGCTCGAGCAATTACGCGGCGGCGCCGACCATGAAGCAATCGCCGGGTTGGCGCATCGGGTCAAGGGCGCAGCGCGGATCATCCGCGCGCAGCAGTTGCTGGAGGCGTTGGAGGCATTGGAGCAAGCCTGCGCCGAGGGCCTGGCCGCCGCTGAATTGCTCGCGCCATTGGACGGCGTGGGCGAGGCGATGCAGGCGCTGAACGATAACTTGCTGGGGTATTGCGGGGAGCGGGCGGGGTGATGCCTTCAAAAGCTCGGGGGCTGTGCGCCCTCCCACTTTCGAGCGCGGGAGGGGGCAGAGTCCCCGAGATCGTTAGCCAAAACGTACTGTCAGACCTTGCGAACCATGTCGACGTGCGCCAGCCCGGCCTCGAGGAACTCCTCGCCGACCACGGTAAAGCCCAGTCGCTCGTAGAATGGCGCGGCGTGCACCTGGGCGCTCAGGCGTTGCGGGCGCAGCTGGCGCTGCTCGGCCTGCTCGATCACCGCGCGCATCAGCGCGTCGCCGATGTTCAGGCCGCGCCAATCCTTGAGCACCGAGACCCGGCCGATCTCGCCGTCGGGCAGCAGGCGTGCGGTGCCCACGGCATAGTCGCCCTCGCAGGCGAGAAAATGGGTGGCGCCGGCGTCGTCGGCGTCCCATTCCAGTTCCGGCGGCACATGCTGCTCGCTGATGAATACGGCTTCACGAATGCGTCGGATCTCGGAGTTGTCTTTATGCCAATCGGCAACGCGTACGTGGACTTTATTCATCGTCGGCAAACCCCAGACTTCCCTGTTTGATCAGTTCGCACAGCAAGGTGCGGCCCTGTTCGTCGCCCAGCCATGGGCCGAGATTGTCGATATGCAGCGCGTCGGCGGCGCAGATCAGTTTCAGCAGCTCGCGCAGATCACCCGGCAGCAGGCGGCTCTGGCCGCTGGCGAACAGCAGCAGGTCGTCGTCGACTTCCGACCAGGCCAGCCGCGCGCTCGGGTTGCGGATCAGCACGGCACCTTGTTCCAGGTCGCTCAGCAGATCCTCTTCGGCCAGCTCGCTGCCCGCCACCAGCTCGGGGTAGCGCGGCTCGGTCATGAACTGGCCGAACCAGGTCAGCAGCAGGCGCTCGTCGCCCATGTGCTCGGCCAGCAGACGCTTGAGGCGGTCCAGGGCGTCGTGCTGAATCTGCGTCGGGTCGCTGACCGGTTGCGCGTCGGCGTCGCTGTAGCGCTCTTCATCAGGCAGGAACTGGCTGAGGAAGTCGGTGAAGTGGGTCAGCACTTCGGCAGCGCTTGGCGCGCGGAAACCGACCGAGTAGGTCATGCAGTCGTCCACGGCCACGCCGCAATGGGCCAGGCGCGGCGGCAGGTAGAGCATGTCGCCGGGCTCCAGGGTCCATTCGCTGGCCGGGATGAAGTCGGCCAGGATGCGCAGGTCGCTGTGTTCGATCAGGCGGCTGTCGGAGTCGCACATCTGCCCGACCTGCCAGTGCCGGCGGCCGTGGCCTTGCAGGAGAAACACGTCATAGTTGTCGAAGTGCGGGCCGACGCTGCCACCGGGGGCGGCGAAGCTGATCATCACGTCGTCGATGCGCCAGCTCGGCAGGAAGCGAAAATGCGTGAGCAGCTCGGCCACTTCCGGCACGAACTGGTCGACCGCCTGCACCAGCAGGGTCCAGTCGCGCTCGGGCAGCTGGCTGAAGGCGTCTTCGGCGAACGGGCCGCGGCGCAGCTCCCACGGACGCTCGCCGTGTTCGAGGACGATGCGCGACTCGACTTCTTCTTCCAGAGCCAGGCCGGCCAGCTCGTCAGGGCTGATCGGGTTTTCGAAATCGGTAAAGGCCTGACGCACCAGCAGCGGTTTCTTTTGCCAGTAGTCGCGCAGAAACTGGCGAGCGGTAAGGCCGCCGAGCATTTGAAGTGGAATGTCAGAATTCATAGGTAACCTGCTGAAAATAATTGCTTTTGTTGTACCAAGAAAAACGCCCGGCGAGACCGGGCGTGGCAACGGCTAACTTTGAGTCAGACGCGACGCGCTTGCGCCGCCGCGTTGCCGATGTAGTTCGCGGGGGTCAGCTTGTGCAGCTCGGCCTTGGCATCGGCCGGCATGTCGAGGGCCTCGATGAAGGTCTTCAGCGCCTCTGGGCTGATGCCTTTGCCGCGGGTCAGCTCCTTGAGCTTCTCGTACGGGTTCTCGATGTCGAAACGGCGCATCACGGTCTGGATCGGCTCGGCGAGCACTTCCCAGCAGGCGTCGAGGTCGGCGGCGATCTTCTGCTCGTTGATTTCCAGCTTGCCGATGCCCTTGAGGCTGGCTTCGTAGGCGATCACGCTGTGGGCGAAACCGACGCCCAGGTTGCGCAGTACGGTGGAGTCGGTCAGGTCACGCTGCCAGCGCGAGATCGGCAACTTGCTGGCCAGGTGCTGGAACAGTGCGTTGGCGATACCGAGGTTGCCTTCGGAGTTTTCGAAGTCGATCGGGTTGACCTTGTGCGGCATGGTCGAGGAGCCGATTTCGCCAGCGATGGTGCGCTGCTTGAAATAGCCCAGCGAGATGTAGCCCCAGATGTCGCGGTCGAAGTCGATGAGGATGGTGTTGAAGCGCGCGATCGCATCGAACAGCTCGGCGATGTAGTCGTGCGGCTCGATCTGCGTGGTGTAGGGGTTGAAGCCCAGGCCCAGCTCGTCTTCGATGAAGGCGCGGGCGTTGGCTTCCCAGTCGACCTGCGGGTAGGCCGAGAGGTGCGCGTTGTAGTTGCCCACGGCGCCGTTGATCTTGCCCAGCAGCGGCACGGCGGCCACTTGCGCGATCTGCCGCTCGAGGCGGTACACCACGTTGGCCAGCTCTTTGCCCAGGGTGGTCGGCGAGGCCGGCTGGCCGTGGGTGCGCGACAGCATCGGCACGTCGGCGAACTTGTGCGCCAGCTCGCGAATGGCTTCGGCGATCTGGCGCATCAGCGGCAGCAGCACGTCGTCACGGCCTTCACGCAGCATCAGCGCGTGGGACAGGTTGTTGATGTCCTCGCTGGTGCAGGCGAAGTGGATGAACTCGCTGACCTTGGCCAGTTCCGGCAGCTTGGCGGCCTGCTCCTTGAGCAGGTACTCGATGGCCTTGACGTCGTGGTTGGTGGTGCGCTCGATCTCTTTGACGCGCTCGGCGTGCTCGAGGGCGAAATCGCTGGCCAGCACGTCCAGCAGGGCATTGGCCTCGGCGGAGAACGCGGGCACTTCGGCGATTTGCGGGTGGGCAGCGAGGCGCTGCAGCCAGCGTACTTCGACCAGGGCGCGGAAACGGATCAGGCCGTATTCGCTGAAAATGGTGCGCAGGGCTTGGGTCTTGCCGGCGTAGCGGCCGTCAACAGGGGAAACCGCAGTGAGCGAAGAAAGCTGCATGGGGTGCTCTCGGACAGTCGGGCGACGAAATGGGGGGCGAATAATACACGAAAATGCCAGGCAGGCGCAGCGCAACTGCCAGGCGGGACGTGGACGGACTCAGCCGCGCAGCATCGGGTAGAGCTCCTTGAGCAGTTTGCGCCGGCTGACCACCAACTGCCAGCGATGGCCGCCAAGCTGGCGCCACAGACGCGCCGAGCGAATGCCGGCCAGCAGCAGGGCGCGGATCTTCGACGCGTTGCTGGCCTGTTGCAGGTGGCGCGTGTCGCCGTTGACCTGGATGCGCTGGCGCAAGGTACTCAGGGTGTCCTGATAGAGGGCGCCAGTGGCGGCGATGACGTTCTCGTGGGTGATGCCGAAGTGCTCCACCTGTGACTGGATCTGCGGCAGGCGCCGGCCGATCAGTTCGAGCATCTCCTCGCGCTTGGCCAGCTGGCGCTCCAGGCCGAGCATGGCCAGGGCGTAGCGCAGCGGCTCGCGCTGCAGGCTGCCGGGGTCGCGTTCCAGTGCGCTGGCCATCGCGCGGTAGCCCTCACGCAGCTGGCTGTCGTCGCCGCCGAACACCTCCAGGGTGTCCTTGGGGTCGCGCACCAGCAGGCTGCCGAGCATGCAGCCCAGGCTGGCCTCCGCCACCTGGCCGGTCTTGGCGATACGGTCGACCAGCACCGCGGCTTCGAACACGGCGCCCAACGCCACCAGTTGTTCCTGGAGCGGGCTCATGCTGCCGAGACTCTGGCGTGCTCGGTCCAGGGCTCGGCGCTTTCGATGACGCCACCGCCCAGGCAGATTTCACCGTCGTAGAACACCACTGATTGGCCGGGGGTGACCGCCCGTTGTGGCTCGTCGAAGACCGCGCGGTAGCCTTCGGCCGTGCGTTCGAGGGTGCAGGCCTGGTCGCCCTGGCGATAGCGTACCTTGGCCGTGAGGCGGCGCGGCTGGTGCAGATCCACCGGGTTGACCCACCAGATCTGCGAGGCAAGCAGGGCACGGGAGAACAACCATGGGTGCTCGTTGCCCTGGCCGACCACCAGCACATTGTCGACCAGGTCCTTTTCCAGCACGTACCAAGGGTCGTCGCCGGCGTCCTTGAGCCCGCCGATGCCCAGCCCCTGACGCTGGCCGATGGTGTGGTACATCAGGCCGTGGTGCTTGCCGATGACTTCGCCGGCGGTGGTCTTGATCACCCCGGGCTGGGCCGGCAGGTACTGCTTGAGGAAGTCGCTGAAGCGCCGCTCGCCGATGAAGCAGATGCCAGTGGAGTCTTTCTTTTTGGCCGTGGCCAGGCCGTGCTTTTCAGCGATGGCGCGCACTTGGGGTTTCTCCAGTTCGCCGACCGGGAACAGCGTGCGGGCGATCTGCTCGCCGCCGACGGCATGCAGGAAGTAGCTCTGGTCCTTGTTCGGGTCCAGGCCCTTGAGCAGTTCGGTACGGCCGTCGATGTCGCGACGGCGCACGTAGTGGCCGGTGGCGATCAGGTCGGCGCCGAGCATCAGGGCGTAGTCGAGGAACGCCTTGAACTTGATCTCGCGGTTGCAGAGGATGTCCGGGTTCGGTGTGCGGCCGGCCTTGTACTCTTCCAGGAAGTGCTCGAACACGTGGTCCCAGTACTCGGCGGCGAAGTTGGCCGTGTGCAGCTTGATGCCGATGCGATCGCACACGGCCTGGGCGTCGGCGAGGTCTTCGCGGGCGGTGCAGTACTCGGTGCCGTCGTCCTCTTCCCAGTTCTTCATGAACAGGCCTTCCACCTGATAGCCCTGCTCGAGCAGCAGCAATGCGGAAACGGACGAGTCGACGCCACCGGACATGCCTACGATCACGCGAAGCTGTGCGGGGTCACGGGGGGTGCTGGGAAGGGCTGAGTCGCTCATGGGCTGGCTGGGGGTCTCGAAAAAGGACGCGATTCTAGCAGGCGAGGGCTGCTGGCGCTAAGGGGGCTATTTAATCACAGTCTGGTCAATCGCGGATCAGCGCCAGGCTGTCCACCGGGCCGGCGAGGTAGTCGTCGATGCAGGTCAGCAGCAGGTGGCTGCGCCAGCGCTTGCGCTCGGCGACGATCTGCTCGCGGGTCAGCCACAGGGCGCGGGTGATGTCGGCGTCCAGCGGGCGCTCGGCGTGGTGACGAACGGCCTTGGCGGCGAAGCAGACGCGCTGGTAGGTGACGCCATTGCTCGGCGCGGTGTACAGGTAGATGCCGGTGAGGGCGGTCAGCTCGACCTCCCAGGCGGTTTCCTCGAGGGTTTCGCGGATGGCGGCCTCGGTCAGGGTTTCGTGGGCTTCGAGGTGGCCGGCAGGCTGGTTGAGCACCAGTTTGCCGTGTTTGAGTTCCTCGACCAGCAGGTAGCAGCCATCGCGTTCGACGATGGTGGCGACGGTGATGTGGGGTTGCCAGGTCATGGGTATGCCTCTGAATGTCGCAGGGGGAGCCTTTCAAACGACAAACCCCGGCACCAGGCCGGGGTTTGCTTGTTTCAGCGAACGCTTATTTCAACGCATCGATGGCGGCGTTCAAGGTCGCGCTCGGGCGCATCACCTTGGCGGTCAGCTCCGGGCTCGGCGAGTAGTAGCCGCCGATGTCCGCTGGCTTGCCTTGTACCGCATTGAGTTCGGCGACGATTTTCGCCTCGTTCTCGGTCAAGGTCTTGGCCAGGGCGCTGAACTGCGATTGCAGCGCGGCGTCTTCGGTCTGTGCGGCCAGGGCCTGGGCCCAGTACAGCGCGAGGTAGAAGTGGCTGCCGCGATTGTCGATGTTGCCGACCTTGCGCGATGGCGACTTGTTGTTGTCGAGGAACTGGCCGGTGGCCTTGTCCAGCGTTGCCGCCAGCACCTTGGCCTTCGGGTTGTCGTACTCTTCGCCCAGGTGTTCCAGGGAGGCGGCGAGGGCGAGGAACTCACCCAGCGAATCCCAGCGCAGGAAGTTTTCCTCGACCAGCTGCTGCACGTGCTTGGGCGCCGAACCGCCGGCGCCGGTCTCGAACAGCCCGCCGCCGTTCATCAGCGGCACGATGGAGAGCATTTTTGCCGAGGTGCCCAGTTCCATGATCGGGAACAGGTCGGTCAGGTAGTCGCGCAGCACGTTGCCGGTGACCGAGATGGTGTCCTTGCCGGCGCGGATGCGCTCCAGCGAGAAGGCCATGGCGTCGACCGGCGACAGGATGCGGATGTCCAGGCCCGAGGTGTCGTGATCCTTCAGGTACTTCTCGACCTTGGCGATCATCGCCGCGTCGTGCGCGCGCGCCGGGTCCAGCCAGAACACCGCCGGGGTGCTGCTGGCGCGGGCACGGTTGACGGCCAGCTTGACCCAGTCCTGAATCGGCAGGTCCTTGGTCTGGCACATGCGCCAGATGTCACCGGCTTCGACGCTGGTTTCCAGCAGGACCGCACCGTTGTTGTCGGTCACGCGGACCACGCCGTCGGCCGGGATCTGGAAGGTCTTGTTGTGCGAACCGTATTCTTCGGCCTTCTGCGCCATCAGGCCGACGTTCGGCACGCTGCCCATGGTGGTAGGGTCGAAGGCGCCGTGCTGCTTGCAGTCTTCGATCACGGCCTGGTAGATGCTGGCGTAGCAACGGTCCGGGATCACCGCCTTGGTGTCCTGCAGGTTGCCTTCGGCGTTCCACATCTTGCCCGAGTCACGGATCATCGCCGGCATCGAGGCGTCGACGATGACGTCGCTCGGCACGTGCAGGTTGGTGATGCCCTTGTCGGAGTTGACCATGGCCAAGGCTGGACGCGAGGCGTAGACGGCCTTGATGTCGGCTTCGATGGCGGCCTGCTGGTCGGCCGGCAGCGCCTTGATGCGCGAGTACAGGTCGCCGATGCCGTTGTTCAGGTTGAAGCCGACCTGCTTGAGGGCGTCGGCGTGTTTTTCCAGGGCGTCCTTGTAGTACTCGGCAACGATCTGGCCGAACATGATCGGGTCGGAGACCTTCATCATGGTCGCTTTCAGGTGCACCGACAGCAGCACGCCCTGTTTCTTGGCATCTTCGATCTCGGCGGCGATGAAGCGGCGCAGGCCGTTCTTGCTCAGCGAGGCGACATCGATGATTTCACCGGCCAGTACGCTGGTCTTTTCCTTGAGCACGGTGCTGCTGCCGTCTTTACCGACCAGCTCGATCTTCACGCTGCCGTCGGCGGCAATCACGGCGGACTTCTCGCTGCCGTAGAAATCGCCGCTGGTCATGTGTGCCACGTGGGATTTCGAATCGCTGGCCCAGGCGCCCATCTTGTGCGGGTGCTTGCGTGCGTAGTTCTTTACCGACAGCGGGGCGCGGCGGTCGGAGTTGCCTTCGCGCAGTACCGGGTTCACGGCGCTGCCCTTGACCTTGTCGTAGCGGTCGCGCGCATCGACGTCGGCGTCGCTGGTCGCGTTGTCCGGGTATTCCGGCAGGTCGTAGCCCAGGGCCTGAAGTTCCTTGATGGCGGCCTTGAGTTGCGGCACCGAGGCACTGATGTTCGGCAGCTTGATGATGTTGGCCTCTGGCGTGGTGGCCAGGGCGCCCAACTCGGCGAGGTCGTCGGGGGCCGTCTTGCCGGCCTTGAGGCGCTCGGGAAAGCTGGCAAGAATCCGGCCCGCCAGGGAGATGTCGCGGGTTTCAACGGAAATGTCGGCCGACGCGGTGAACGCTTCGATGATCGGCAGCAGGGAGTAGGTGGCCAGGGCTGGCGCTTCGTCGGTAAAGGTGTAGATGATCTTCGATCGGGTGGGCATTCGGATTAACTCTCGTCTTTGCTGAGCGTGCACGGAATCTCGAGATGCGCAGGGTAGGCGCTTTCGCTCAAAGCCAACCTGAGCTGAAAGTCGAGGATTCGCCGCGGTGATGTGGGTTGCATCAGTAGAGCGTCAAGCGGTCGGGCTGCCTCCCGAAAAATGGTGGCAATGCCCGGCCCTTTCCAGGCTGGAACGGTCGCTGTCGGTCGCTCGCAATCTGGTGACTCCATGGTCACCCAGGCAGTATACCACTGGTCTGCCATCGCGCAGGAGGGGGTTGTACTGATCGATGTGCGGCAAATGCAATGGGGCACGATGTCGCGGGCAAAACGGCGCGCAGGCGAAAACCGCACGGTTCGTTGCGAACCGCGCGGGTCTCGAGAGGGTGCCGGGCCGCTGCCGTCGCCGCGCGCGACGGCGCGCGGTCAGGCGGTTACCGCTTGGTTGGCGGTCTCGGTAGGCGCATTGATGGCAGTTGGCGCATTAGCGTCCAGAGCGGCGGCGATGTTCACGGCGTGCAGCCCCTTGGGTCCCTGAATGATCTCGAAGCTCACTGGTTGCCCCGCCTTGAGTGTTTTATAACCGTCCATACGGATGGCCGAGTAATGGGCGAACAGATCCTCGTTCTTGCCTTCCTCGATGATGAAGCCATAGCCCTTGGCATTGTTGAACCACTTGACTTTACCACTTGCCATGCTCATATCCCTCTGCATAGGACCCCATCTCTGGAGTATCATCCACTACACCCGCCCAGCGTCGAGCCTTTGCCACACAAACCGTACGGCCTTGAAGGTCAAAGGCGCTACCGGGTCGATGTGAAAATTTTCGTTGACTGCGCGGACCTTTCTTCCCCAATGTGGGTTCTATTGTTTGTAACACCGTTTTGCCGATAGTCAAGGTCATGCGGCGGTCGGATCCACTATTCGACCACAGGGTCAACCCACAATTCTATTAGCTCAACGACGAACCTTCTTTCCATGCATCCATTCAGCCAGATTCGACTAACCTTCAATCAGGATCGCCCGCAAACGCATGAGGACGATGGCGCGGGCCTGGCGGTACAAGAGTCAAAACCGGCGCTGCAAGCTCCCCCGATGTACAAGGTGGTCTTGTTTAATGACGACTACACCCCCATGGATTTTGTAGTCGAAGTGCTGGAACTGTTTTTCAACCTGAATCGCGAGCTGGCGACCAAGGTCATGCTGGCCGTACACACGGAAGGGCGGGCAGTTTGTGGATTGTTTACCCGCGACATTGCCGAGACAAAGGCCATGCAGGTCAACCAATACGCCAGGGAAAGCCAGCATCCGCTACTCTGTGAAATCGAGAAGGACGGTTAACGCCGACCACTTGGGTATGAGGTGAAGCTATGTTAAACCGCGAGCTCGAAGTCACGCTCAATCTTGCCTTCAAGGAAGCGCGCTCCAAACGTCACGAGTTCATGACCGTCGAGCACCTGCTGCTGGCACTATTGGACAACGAAGCCGCCGCCACCGTTCTGCGTGCCTGCGGCGCCAACCTCGACAAGCTCAAGCACGACCTGCAAGAGTTCATCGATTCCACCACGCCTCTGATCCCCGTGCACGACGAAGACCGTGAAACCCAGCCCACGCTAGGTTTTCAGCGCGTCCTGCAGCGCGCCGTATTCCATGTGCAGAGCTCCGGCAAGCGTGAAGTCACCGGCGCCAACGTGCTGGTCGCGATCTTCAGCGAACAGGAAAGCCAGGCGGTGTTCCTGCTCAAGCAGCAGAGTGTCGCGCGCATCGATGTCGTCAACTATATCGCCCACGGCATCTCCAAGGTGCCGGGCCATGGTGACCATTCCGAGGGTGAGCAAGATATGCAGGATGACGAAGGCGGTGAAGCGTCCTCTTCGGGCAATCCTCTGGATGCCTATGCCAGCAACCTCAATGAATTGGCCCGTCAGGGGCGTATCGACCCATTGGTCGGGCGCGAGAACGAGGTCGAGCGCGTTGCGCAGATCCTCGCGCGTCGGCGCAAGAACAACCCGCTGCTGGTCGGTGAAGCCGGCGTCGGCAAGACCGCCATCGCCGAGGGCCTGGCCAAGCGCATCGTCGACAACCAGGTGCCCGAGTTGCTCGCCAACAGCGTGGTCTACTCGCTGGACCTTGGCGCGCTGCTGGCCGGTACCAAGTACCGCGGCGACTTCGAGAAACGCTTCAAGGCGCTGCTGGGCGAACTGAAGAAGCGCCCCCATGCCATCCTGTTCATCGACGAGATCCACACCATCATCGGTGCGGGCGCGGCGTCGGGTGGGGTGATGGATGCTTCCAACCTGCTCAAGCCCCTGTTGTCCTCGGGCGACATCCGCTGCATCGGCTCGACGACGTTCCAGGAATTTCGCGGGATCTTCGAAAAGGACCGGGCATTGGCCCGGCGCTTCCAGAAGGTCGACGTCAGCGAGCCCTCGGTGGAAGACACCATCGGCATCCTGCGCGGCCTGAAAGGGCGTTTCGAGCAGCACCACAACATCGAGTACAGCGACGAGGCCCTGCGTGCCGCCGCCGAGCTGGCCTCGCGCTACATCAATGATCGGCACATGCCGGACAAGGCCATCGATGTCATCGACGAGGCGGGCGCCTACCAGCGTCTGCAGCCGGTCGAGAACCGCGTCAAGCGCATCGAAGTGCCGCAGGTCGAGGACATCGTGGCGAAGATCGCGCGGATTCCGCCAAAGCACGTCACCAGCTCCGACAAGGAGTTGCTGCGTAACCTGGAGCGTGACCTCAAGCTCACCGTGTTCGGCCAGGATGCCGCCATCGACTCGCTGTCGACGGCAATCAAGCTCTCGCGTGCCGGGCTCAAGTCGCCGGACAAGCCGGTCGGCTCGTTCCTGTTCGCCGGGCCTACCGGCGTCGGCAAGACCGAGGCGGCGCGGCAGTTGGCCAAGGCGCTGGGTGTCGAGCTGGTGCGCTTTGATATGTCCGAGTACATGGAGCGTCACACTGTGTCGCGCCTGATCGGTGCGCCGCCGGGCTACGTCGGTTTCGACCAGGGTGGCTTGCTGACCGAGGCCATCACCAAGCAGCCGCACTGCGTGCTGTTGCTCGACGAAATCGAGAAGGCGCATCCGGAAGTCTTCAACCTGCTGCTGCAGGTCATGGACCACGGCACGCTGACCGACAATAACGGGCGCAAGGCGGACTTCCGCAATGTGATTCTGATCATGACCACCAACGCCGGCGCCGAAACCGCAGCCCGGGCCTCGATCGGGTTTACCCATCAGGACCACTCGTCGGATGCCATGGAAGTGATCAAGAAAAGCTTCACGCCGGAGTTCCGCAACCGTTTGGACACCATCATCCAATTCGGTCGTCTCAGCCACGAAGTCATCAAGAGTGTCGTCGACAAGTTCCTCACCGAACTGCAGGCCCAACTCGAAGACAAGCGTGTGCTGCTGGAGGTTACCGATGCTGCGCGCAGCTGGCTGGCGGCTGGTGGCTACGACGCGCAGATGGGAGCGCGGCCGATGGCGCGCCTGATCCAGGACCGGATCAAGCGTCCGCTGGCCGAGGAGATTCTCTTCGGCGAGCTGTCCGAGCACGGCGGCGTGGTGCACATCGATGTCAAGGATGGCGATTTGACGTTCGAGTTCGAGACCACGGCGGAGCTGGCGTAAGGCTTCTGGGCCTGGAGGTCTTCGAATGTGGGAGGGGGCAAAGCCCCCGAGTTTTTGATCTTGCAAGGTCAAGCGCTTGGGGGTTCTGCCCCCTCCCGCGTCGGAGCTGACAAACATTGAGGCGTCACCCACAAAAAAGCCCGGCAATCGCCGGGCTTTTTCGTCTGTGTCGCTTAGCGAGCGCGGTAGGTGATGCGCCCTTTGCTCAAATCATAGGGCGTCAGTTCAACGCGCACCTTGTCGCCGGTCAGGATACGAATGTAATTCTTGCGCATCTTCCCGGAGATATGCGCGGTTACGACGTGCCCATTTTCCAACTCCACGCGAAACATGGTGTTGGGCAGGGTGTCGACGACAGTGCCTTCCATTTCGAAGCTGTCTTCTTTCGACATGCAGTAAAACCCTCGGTATCCAGTTAATGGCCCGGTGCAACTGCGCCAGGCAAAAGCGGCGTGCATTGTGCCCGAAAAAGAGGGGTCAAGCCAAGAGCTATCAGTTCAGGGTGACCCAACGCTGATTGATCAGCAGTTCTATGGGCCGATATTGGGTCTTGTAGTTCATCTTTTTGCAGTTCTTGATCCAGTACCCCAGGTACACCGCCTCCAGGTTCAGGCGCAGCGCTTCGGTGACTTGCCAGAGGATGGCGAAGCGGCCCAGGCTGCGGCGCTCCTCTGCCGGGTCATAGAAGGTGTAGACGGCCGACAGGCCGTTGGGCAGCAGATCGGTGACCGCCACTGCCACCAGCCGGCCTTGCAGGCGAAACTCGTAGAAGCGCGAGAACGGCAGGTCGCGGACCAGGAAGGTGGAAAACTGATCGCGGCTGGGCGGGTACATGTCGCCGTCGGCATGACGCTGCTCGATGTAGCGCTGGTAGAGGTCGAAGTACTCGTCGGTGAACGCCGGGGTCACCGAGGTCACTTGAAGGTCGGCGTTGCGCTTGAGAATGCGCCGCTGCTGGCGGCTGGGCAGGAAATCGGCGACCGGGATGCGCGCCGGCACGCAGGCGTTGCAGCGCTGGCAGTGCGGGCGGTACAGGTGGTCGCCGCTGCGCCGAAAGCCCATCTCCGAGAGGTCGGCGTAGACGTTGGCGTCCATCGGCTGGCTGGGGTCGAGGAACAGCGTGGTGGCCTGCTCCTCGGGCAGGTAGCTGCACGAGTGGGGTTGAGTGGCATAAAACTTCAGGCGCGCCAGCTCGGTCATGATCAACCCTCGGAATAAAGCTTTACAGCAAGTGTATGCCAGCTCGCGGGAGCGCGCCTAGCAAACCGACGGCGCTAGCAGATCCAGCTGGCGCTGTTGGGTTGGTCGAGGTAGCGCGCCAGGTAGTCGGCGAATTCGGCGCGGCTGATCGAGGTGGCGCCCAGGCTTTGCAGGTGGCCGGTGGGCATCTGGCAGTCGATCAACTGGAATCCGCCCTGCTGCAGGTGCCGGACCAGCGTTGCGAAGCCGACCTTGGAGGCGTTGTCGGCGCGGCTGAACATCGACTCGCCGAAAAACAACTGGCCCATTGCCAGGCCGTACAGGCCGCCGACCAGGCTTTCGCCGTCCCAGACCTCCACCGAGTGGGCGATGCCGCGGGCGTGCAGCTCGATGTAGGCGGCCTGCATGTTGCTGGTGATCCAGGTGCCGTCGGCATAGCTGCGCGGCGCGGCGCACGCCCTGATGACCTCGGCGAAGCAGTGATCGAAGCTGACCCGGTAGCGTTGCTGGCGCAGCAGCTTGGCCAGGCTGCGCGAAACATGCAGTTGCGCGGGAAACAGCACGGTGCGTGGATCCGGCGACCACCAGAGGATCGGCTGGCTGTCGTCATGCCACGGGAAGCAGCCGTGCCGGTAGGCGGCGACCAGGCGTTCGGGGCTCAGGTCGCCGCCAGCTGCCAGCAGGCCGTTGGGCTCGCGCATCGCTTTGTCGAGTGGGGGGAAAACCAGGTCGGTGCGTTTGAGCCAGGTCAGCATGCAGGTGTGATTCGCGAAAGGGGAGGGCGGTCCCGGTGACTGGAAACCTAGCATCTGCCGCCAGCCCCGTCACCCTCGGGCCAAGCAAAGGTGTCTGCGGCGAGGGTTTCATGCAATTTTTCCGGAAAATTGCAGTCAGAGCCGGTTGCACTGCAAAAACATCGCATAAGCCTTTGTCACACAACGAAATGCGTGGTCAAATCAAAGCCATTTGGCTGTCGATGGATTGCAGTGACAGGCGGACTGCTGAGCAACCATATGGCCATCGTGGCAACGTTATGGCAAATACGTACAATGTGCAGTCCGTTATGTTCGTCCCTTTTTACCTGTGCGGTCCTTTTCACTTGAGCGTGACCGTCTCTTTTCAGTCGATATTCGTTTGGACGCGCTGTCAGGCGCAGGAATAGAAGCGTTTTGAAGAAATCCACCGCAACCTCCGCTCCCGTGCCGCTCTGGCGCCAACACATCCACTACCGGCTCAAGGAAGGTGCGCTCATCGCCATGGGCGCTCTGTGCCTGTACCTGCTGATGGCCTTGCTGACCTACGATCAGACCGATCCGGGTTGGAGCCACTCCAGCCATTCGGCGCAGGTGCAGAACGCCGCTGGCCGGGCCGGGTCCTTTGCCGCCGACATCCTGTTCATGGTGCTGGGCTATTTCGCCTACGTGTTCCCGTTGCTGCTGGCGGTCAAGACCTGGCAGATCTTCCGCGAACGGCACCAGCCGTGGCAGTGGAGCGGCTGGCTGTTCTCCTGGCGCCTGATCGGCCTGGTCTTTCTGGTGCTGTCGGGCGCCGCGCTGGCGCATATCCATTTCCACTCGGCGCCCAACCTGCCGGCCTCGGCCGGCGGCGCGCTGGGCGAAAGCCTGGGCGACCTGGCGCGCAACGCCTTGAACGTGCAGGGCAGCACCCTGCTGTTCATCGCCCTGTTCCTGTTCGGCCTGACCGTGTTCACCGACCTGTCGTGGTTCAAGGTGATGGACGTCACCGGCAAGATCACCCTTGACCTGCTGGAGCTGGTGCAGGGTGCTGCCGGGCGCTGGTGGACGGCGCGCAACGAACGCAAGCAACTGGTGGCCAAGCTGCGCCAGGTCGACGAGCCGGCGTTCGCCCGCCAGGAGCCGGCCAGGCCGGTGGCGAGTGAGTCGCTGCGGGCCAGGCCGCGAGTGGTCGAGCCGTCGTTGGCCGAGGCGGCGCCATTGGACAAGCCCGCCCCGGCGCCCATCGTCGCCGAGCGGCCCAAGCCTGTCGTGGTCGCGCCAGCGGCCCCGGTCGCTGCGGCCCGGCCGGTGCCGGCGCCAGCCACTCCAGGGGTCGATCCGTTACTGGCGCGCATGTCGGTGCCGATCCAGCCCCTGGGGGAGACCCATAACGGCGTCAGCGCTGCGGCCACGCCGTTCAAGCCGGCCGAAACCAGCAAGCGTGTAGAGAAGGAAAAGCAGGCCAGCCTGTTCGTCGACAATGGCCTGGCCGGTACCTTGCCGCCGATCTCGATCCTCGATCCGGCGGAAAAGAAGCAGGTCAACTATTCGCCTGAGTCGCTCGCCGGGGTCGGTCAGCTGCTCGAGATCAAGCTCAAGGAGTTCGGTGTGGAAGTCAGCGTCGACTCCATCCACCCGGGTCCGGTGATCACCCGGTACGAGATACAACCGGCCGCCGGGGTCAAGGTCAGCCGCATCTCCAACCTGGCCAAGGACCTGGCGCGTTCGCTGGCCGTGCTCAGCGTGCGTGTGGTCGAGGTGATTCCGGGCAAGACCACCGTGGGCATCGAGATTCCCAACGAAGACCGGCAGATCGTGCGCTTCTCCGAAGTGCTGTCTTCGCCCCAATACGACGACGCCACTTCGCCGGTCACCCTGGCGCTGGGTCATGACATCGGTGGCAAGCCGGTGATCACTGACCTGGCGAAGATGCCGCACCTGCTGGTGGCCGGTACCACCGGCTCCGGCAAGTCGGTGGGGGTCAACGCGATGATCCTGTCGATCCTGTTCAAGTCGGGCCCCGAAGACGCCAAGATGATCATGATCGACCCGAAGATGCTCGAGCTGTCGATCTACGAAGGCATCCCGCACCTGCTGTGCCCGGTGGTCACCGACATGAAGGACGCCGCCAACGCCCTGCGCTGGAGCGTTGCCGAGATGGAACGGCGCTACAAGCTGATGGCCGCCATGGGCGTGCGCAACCTGGCCGGTTTCAACCGCAAGGTCAAGGACGCCGAGGCCGAGGGCATGCCCCTGGCCGACCCGCTGTACAAGCGCGAAAGCATGCACGACGAGGCGCCGCTGTTGAAGACCCTGCCGACCATCGTGGTGGTGGTCGACGAATTCGCCGACATGATGATGATCGTCGGCAAGAAGGTCGAAGAGCTGATCGCGCGTATCGCGCAGAAGGCGCGGGCCGCTGGCATCCACCTGATCCTCGCCACCCAGCGCCCCTCGGTGGACGTGATCACCGGCCTGATCAAGGCCAACATCCCGACCCGCATGGCGTTCCAGGTGTCGAGCAAGATCGACTCGCGGACCATCATCGACCAAGGGGGTGCCGAGCAGCTGCTGGGCCACGGTGACATGCTCTACATGCCGCCGGGCACCAGCCTGCCGATTCGCGTGCACGGCGCCTTCGTTTCCGACGACGAAGTGCATCGCGTGGTCGAGGCGTGGAAGCAGCGCGGCGTGCCGGACTACAACGAAGATATTCTGGCCGGCGTCGAAGAGGCCGGCAGCGGCTTCGAGAACGGCGGTGGCGGCGGTGGCGATGGCGACGACAGTGAAAGCGACGCCTTGTACGACGAAGCCGTCAATTTCGTCCTGGAAAGCCGCCGGGCATCGATTTCCGCGGTGCAGCGCAAGCTCAAGATCGGCTACAACCGCGCAGCACGCATGATCGAAGCCATGGAAATGGCCGGCGTGGTCACGCCAATGAACACCAACGGTTCCCGGGAAGTCATCGCCCCCGGGCCGATGCGCGACTAAATGAATCTACTCATGAGGAATTCCATGCGCCTTATTCGCATGCTGCTGGTGTCTGCTCTGCCGCTGTTCGCCACCCTGCCGGCCCTGGCGGCCGACACTGACGTGACGCGACTGACCCAGCTTCTGGAAAAATCCCAGACCTTGACCGGGCGCTTCTCACAGCTGACCCTCGACGGTGGCGGCACCCAGCTGCAGGAAACGTCCGGCGAAATGACCCTGCAGCGCCCTGGCCTGTTCAACTGGCACACCGACGCACCGCAGGAACAGTTGATGGTCTCGGACGGCAAGAAGGTCTCGCTGTGGGACCCGGACCTGGAACAGGTGACCATCAAGACCCTTGACCAGCGCCTGACCCAGACCCCGGCCTTGCTGCTGTCCGGTGACGTCTCGAAGATCAGCCAGAGCTTCGACATCACCTCCAAGGAACAGGGCGACATCATCGACTTCATCCTCAAGCCCAAAGCCAAGGACACCTTGTTCGACTCCCTGCGTCTGTCGTTTCGCGGCGGCTTGATCAACGACATGCAACTGATCGACAGCGTCGGCCAGCGCACCAATATTCTCTTTACCGGGGTCAAGGCCAACCAGCCTGTGGAACCCGGCAAGTTCAAGTTCGACGTGCCCAAAGGCGCCGACGTGATTCAGGAATAAGAGGCTCCCACGACGTCCATGGATCTGTTTCGCAGCGAACCCATCGCTCAACCCCTGGCAGCCCGACTGCGCGCGAGCAATCTGGACGAATACGTCGGCCAGGAGCATCTGCTGGCGCGCGGCAAGCCGCTGCGTGAGGCGATCGAGCAGGGCGCGCTGCACTCGATGATCTTCTGGGGCCCGCCCGGGGTCGGCAAGACGACCCTGGCGCGGCTGCTGGCCAAGGTGTCCGACGCCCATTTCGAAACCGTCTCGGCGGTGCTGGCTGGGGTCAAGGAGATCCGCCAGGCGGTGGAAATCGCCAAGCAGCAGGCCGGGCAGTATGGCCGGCGCACCATCCTGTTCGTCGACGAAGTGCACCGCTTCAACAAGTCGCAGCAGGACGCCTTCCTGCCGTACGTCGAAGACGGCACGCTGATCTTCATCGGCGCCACCACCGAAAATCCCTCGTTCGAGCTGAACAACGCCCTGCTGTCCAGGGCCCGTGTCTACGTGCTCAAGAGCCTCGATGAGGCGGCGCTGCGCAAGCTGGTCGATCGCGCCCTGACCGAAGAGAAGGGTCTGGGCAAACGCCAGCTGCGCCTGGGCGACGAAGCGTTCAAGATGCTCCTGGCCGCCGCCGACGGCGATGGCCGACGCCTGCTCAACCTGCTGGAGAACGCCTCGGACCTGGCCGAGGACGGCGAGGAAATCGGCACCGAGCTGCTGCAGAGCCTGCTGGGCGACACCCGCCGACGCTTCGACAAGGGCGGCGAGGCCTTCTACGACCAGATCTCGGCGCTGCACAAGTCAGTGCGCGGCTCCAACCCCGATGCCGCGCTGTACTGGTTCGCGCGCATGCTCGATGGTGGTTGCGACCCCTTGTACCTGGCCCGGCGCGTGGTGCGCATGGCCAGCGAAGATATTGGCAACGCCGACCCGCGCGCCCTCAGCCTGTGCCTGTCGGCCTGGGACGTGCAGGAGCGCCTGGGCAGCCCTGAAGGGGAGCTGGCGGTGGCACAGGCCATCGTCTACATCGCCTGTGCGCCGAAGAGCAATGCGGTGTACATGGGTTTCAAGGCGGCCATGCGCGAGGCGGCCGAGCACGGCTCGCTGGAAGTGCCGCTGCACTTGCGCAACGCGCCGACCAAGCTCATGAAGCAGCTGGGCTACGGCGAAGAATACCGCTACGCCCACGACGAGCCCGACGCCTACGCCGCCGGGGAAGACTACTTCCCCGAAGCCCTGGAGCCACGGGCCTACTACCAGCCGGTGCCGCGCGGCCTGGAATTGAAGATTCGCGAAAAACTCAGCCACCTCGCGGTACTCGACCGCAACAGCCCGCGCCGCCGGAGAAAGGATTGATCCCTACTATTATCGCCGTCACGCTGGGCGGCATCGTCGGAACACTGTTACGCTTCGCCACCGGCACCTATGTAGTGGCCAATTGGCCGCGTTTTTTCTACAGCGCCACCTTGGCGGTGAACATCGTCGGCTGCCTGCTGATCGGCTACCTTTACGGCTTGTTCCTGATTCGTCCGGAGATTCCCGTGGAAGTGCGTTCGGGCCTGATCGTCGGCTTCATCGGCGGCCTGACCACGTTTTCCTCTTTTTCCCTGGATACAGTGCGCTTGTTGGAAAGCGGGCAGGGCCTGGTAGCCGTCGGCTACTGTGCCATCAGCGTATTCGGCGGGCTGTTCGCCACCTGGGCGGGCCTGGCCCTGACACGGCTGTAAGCCGAGTTTCCAAACCTATTTCGAACCAGATTCTGACCAGCGAGAGACCTACAATGCTCGATTCCAAACTGTTACGTGGCCAACTCCAGGACGTAGCGGACCGCCTGGCCAGTCGTGGCTACAGCCTCGACGTGGCACGCATCGAAGCGCTGGAAGCCCAGCGCAAGACCGTGCAGACCCGCACCGAGCAATTGCAGGCCGATCGAAACGCCCGTTCCAAATCCATTGGTCAGGCCAAGCAGCGTGGCGAAGACATCGCCCCGTTGATGGCGGACGTCGACCGCATGGCCGGCGAACTGACCGCTGGCAAGGCCGAACTGGACGCCTTGCAGGTCGAGCTCGACGCGATCCTGCTGGGCATCCCCAACCTGCCCCATGAATCGGTACCGGTGGGTGCCGACGAAGACGGCAACGTCGAAGTGCGCCGCTGGGGCAGCCCCACTGCGTTCGACTTCCCGATCCAGGACCACGTGGCCCTGGGCGAAAAGTTCGGCTGGCTGGATTTCGAAACCGCCGCCAAGCTCTCCGGTGCGCGTTTTGCCCTGCTGCGTGGGCCCATCGCGCGCCTGCACCGCGCCCTGGCGCAGTTCATGATCAACCTGCACGTCGGCGAGCATGGCTACGAAGAGGCCTACACCCCGTACCTGGTGCAGGCGCCGGCGCTGCAGGGCACCGGTCAGCTGCCCAAGTTCGAGGAAGACCTGTTCAAGATCAGCCGCGACGGCGAGGCCGACCTGTACCTGATCCCGACCGCCGAAGTGTCGCTGACCAACATTGTTGCCGGCGAGATTCTCGACGCCAAACAGCTGCCGCTCAAGCTCGTCGCCCACACGCCCTGCTTTCGCAGCGAAGCCGGTGCGTCGGGTCGCGACACTCGCGGCATGATTCGCCAGCACCAGTTCGACAAGGTCGAAATGGTCCAGGTGGTCGAGCCGAGCAAGTCGATGCAAGCCCTGGAAAGCCTCACCGCCAACGCCGAGCGCGTGCTCCAGGCACTGGAACTGCCGTATCGCGTGCTGGCGCTGTGCACCGGCGACATGGGTTTCAGCGCGGTGAAAACCTACGACCTGGAAGTCTGGGTACCGAGCCAGGACAAGTACCGCGAGATTTCCTCGTGCTCCAACACCGGCGACTTCCAGGCGCGGCGCATGCAGGCGCGCTGGCGCAACCCGGAAACCGGCAAGCCGGAGCTGGTGCATACCCTCAACGGCTCCGGTTTGGCCGTGGGCCGCACCCTGGTCGCGGTGCTGGAAAACTATCAGCAGGCCGACGGTTCTATCCGCGTGCCTGAGGTGCTCAAGCCCTATATGGGCGGCCTCGAGGTCATCGGCTGAATGGAATACCTGCCGCTGTTTCACAACCTGCGCGCCAGCAAGGTGCTGGTGGTCGGCGGCGGCGAGATTGCCTTGCGCAAATCTCGCCTGCTGGCCGATGCCGGCGCCGTGCTGCGCGTGGTGGCGCCGGCCATCGACAGTCAGCTCGCCGAGCTGATTGCCAGCGGCGGCGGCGAAGCTTTGCTACGCGGCTATCAGGAGCAGGACCTCGACGGCTGCCAGCTGGTCATCGCCGCCACTGACGACGAGGCGCTCAACGCTCAGGTGTCGGCCGATGCGCGGCGGCGCTGCGTGCCGGTCAACGTGGTGGACGCGCCGGCGCTGTGCAGCGTGATCTTCCCGGCCATCGTCGACCGTTCACCCCTGGTGGTGGCGGTGTCCAGTGGTGGCGACGCGCCAGTGCTGGCGCGCCTGATCCGTGCGCGCCTGGAGGCCTGGATTCCAGCCACCTACGGTGAGCTGGCCGGGCTGGCCGCGCGTTTTCGCCAGCGGGTCAAGGCACTCTATCCTGATGTGCAGCAACGTCGCGCGTTCTGGGAAGAAGTGTTCCAAGGACCGATTGCCGACCGCCAACTGGCCGGGCAGGGCGCCGAGGCCGAGCGCCTGCTGGAAGCCAAATTGGTAGGCGCGCCGCCTCACGCCCCCGGCGAGGTCTATCTGGTGGGCGCCGGCCCGGGCGATCCAGATCTGCTGACCTTCAAGGCCCTGCGCCTGATGCAGCAGGCTGACGTCGTGCTGTACGACCGACTGGTGGCGCCGGCCATCGTCGAGCTGTGCCGTCGCGACGCCGAACGCATCTACGTCGGCAAGCGCCGCGCCGAGCATGCGGTGCCGCAAGAGCAGATCAACCAGCAGCTGGTAACCTTGGCCAAACAGGGCAAGCGGGTGGTGCGCCTCAAGGGCGGCGACCCGTTCATCTTTGGCCGCGGTGGCGAAGAGATCGAGGAGCTGGCGGCCCATGGCATACCCTTCCAGGTGGTGCCGGGCATCACCGCGGCCAGCGGCTGCGCGGCCTATGGCGGCATTCCGCTGACCCACCGTGACTACGCCCAGTCGGTGCGCTTCATCACCGGCCACCTGAAGAACCATACCAGCGACCTGCCCTGGCCCGATCTGGTCGCACCGGCGCAAACGTTGGTGTTCTACATGGGCCTGATCGGTTTGCCGATCATCTGCGCCGAACTGATCAAACACGGCCGCGCGGCCGATACCCCGGCGGCGCTGGTCCAGCAGGGCACCACGCCGAATCAGCGGGTGTTCACCGGCACCTTGGCCAACCTGCCGCAGCTGGTGGCCGAGCATGAGGTGCATGCACCGACCTTGGTGATCGTCGGTGAAGTGGTGCAATTGCGCGACAAGCTGAAGTGGTTCGAAGGGGCGCAAGGCACGGTCTGACGCCCGTAAGACCGAGCTCGCTCGGGAGCAGCAGCCCCCAAGATTCCCAAGCAGGCCGGGTCCTACAGTCGGCCTCGATCGTGGGCCGCATTGAAATTCAGTCGGGGCCCCTTCGGCACCAGGCCGTTGGGGTTGATGGTCTTGTGGCTCATGTAATAGTGATGCTTGATGTGCTCGAAATTGACCGTCTCGGCCACCCCTGGCCATTGGTAGATTTCCCGCGACCAGTTGGACAGGTTCGGGTAGTCGACGATGCGTCGCAAGTTGCACTTGAAGTGGCCGTGGTAGACCGCATCAAAACGCACGATGGTGGTGAACAGGCGAATATCAGCCTCGGTCAGCTGGCTGCCAGCCAGGTAGCGCTGCGCTCCCAGTAGCGCCTCCAGCCTGTCCAGCTCGGCGAACACCTCATCGAACGCCTCTTCATAGGCGTGCTGCTGCGTGGCAAAGCCTGCGCGGTATACCCCATTGTTCACTGCGGGGTAGATGGCGTCGTTCAGCGCGTCGATCTGCCCGCGCAGGGCTTGAGGGTAGAAGTCCAGGGTATTGCCGGTCAGGCCGTCGAAGGCGCTATTGAACATGCGGATGATCTCCGACGACTCGTTGCTGACGATGCGCTGGCGCTCGATGTCCCACAATACCGGCACGGTGACCCGGCCGCTGAAGTCAGGGGTTTCCTGGGTGTACAACTGATGCAGGAACTGCAGTTGGCCCAGGGCGTCGCCCGTGGAGCCTCGGCTCTTGTCGAAGGTCCAGCCGTTTTCGCCCATCAGCCAGGCCACCACCGACACATCGATCAGGCCCTCGAGGCCCTTCAGGCGACGCATGATCAAGGTGCGATGGGCCCAGGGGCAGGCCAGCGAGACATACAGATGGTAACGCCCGGCCTGTGCCGGGAAGCCACCTTCGCCGCTGGGCCCCGGGGCCCCGTCGGCGGTCACCCAGTTGCGGTGTTTGGCAGCCTCGCGCTGAAACGCGCCGTCCTTGCTGCTTTCGTACCACTGGTCATGCCAGTGCCCGTCAATAAGCAAACCCATCGGTGACCTGCCTTGTGTCTGAACGCGTGGAGTTACCCTATCAGACTGCGCCCCGGTCAGGTCGTGCGGTTGAGCCAATAGCGCTCGGCGTTGGCGAATGCCTGTTCGCGCGGCTGGCCGAGGCCGCGCAGGGCCAGGGCAATGGTCGCCAGCACGGCTTTTTCACCGTAGCTGTCGGCCTGCTCGCCGCGCCATACGGCGAGCAATTGCGCGGGATCGAGGCTGGCCGGCTTGACGTGGCGTTGCTCGGCCAGCGCTGGCCACTCTTCGTCCCAGGCGACGTGGGCCGTGGTGCCGTAGAGGTGGCTGAGGGTGTCGGGGTTGATCTCGATCTCGCCGCCGTCGCCCTTGATGACGATGACGTTGTCACCCAGCAGGGTGCTGGCGTCGCGGTGCACCGCCTGGTAGCCGGGGTGAAAGATGCTCTGCAGGCCGACCTTGGCCCCTAGCGGGTTGAGCAACCGCGCCAGCGAATGGATTGGCGAGCGCAGGCCGAGGATGTTGCGCAGGTCGATCATCTGCTGGAACGCGGGCGCCCAGTCGGCCAGCGGCATGAAAGCCGGCTGGCGATTGTCCATGGCCACCTGCACGGCCGCCCAGTCGCGGCACAGGGGAATGTCCAGCACCCCCAGCAACTGCTCGGTGTACAGGCGCCCGGCGGTGTGCGCCCCGGCACCGTGCATGAAAATGCGCAGGCCGTTGGCGGCCAGCGTCTTGGCCGCCAGCAGGTACCAGGGCAGGTGGCGCTTCTTGCCGGCGTAGCTGGGCCAGTCGATGTCCACCGCCAGTGGCGGCACCTGCAGGCGGCGGCGCAGGGCGTCGGTGAAGCCGGCGAGCTCCTCCGCGCTCTCTTCCTTGTGCCGCAACAGCATCAGGAATGCGCCCAGTTGCGCCGGCTCCACCGCGCCATCGAGGATCATGCCCATGGCCTCGGCAGCTTCCTCGCGGGTCAGGTTGCGCGCGCCGCGCTTGCCTTTGCCGAGGATGCGCACGAACACTGCGAAGGGATGCTCGGTCGGGGTCGTGAGGGTCAGGGGGGCGAGGTCGGTCATATGCAGTTGGTCGGCTTGGGCAGGCCCGCGAGCTTCGCGGCGAGTTTGGCGGGAGTGCCGTTGAACAGGCGGTTCAGGTGCAGGCTGTTGCCCTTGTCGGCGCCCAGCTTGAGCGCGGTGTACTTGATCAGCGGGCGGGTGGCCGGTGACAGCTGAAACTCTTCGTAGAACGCGCGCAGCAGCTGCAGCACCTCCCAGTGCTCGTCGGTCAGGGCGATGCCTTCGCGCTCGGCCAGCGCCCGGGCCACCGCCGGGTTCCAGTCGTCAAGGTCGACCAGAAAGCCATCCTTGTCCAGCCCGATGCTGCGCGAGTCGATGTTCAACGCATTCATAGCCAGCTGTTGACCTTGTCGTAGTCGAGGGTCAGCTGGACGAACGCCGGGTAGTCCAGGGCGGCGACCTGCGCCGTCGCCTGCAGGCCGCGCGCCTCGAGGTCTTCGGCCAGGGCGTAGAGCCGCAGTTGACGCTGCTCGAGGGCTGCCAGCGCCGCGGTACCAGGCTGCAAGGCGTACACCGCGTCGCCGCTGAGCAGCAGGCCATCGTGCGCGCCGAGCAGGCGCAGGCAGCTGTCGAAACGGCTGTCGCTGAAAGGCGAGTGGGAAAGCACGTGCAAGGTCGTCATCAGAGGGTCATCACACAGTCGAATCGATCGATCAGGGCGGCCAGTGCGGCGTCTCCCAGTACTTGCGCCGGCAGGCTCGGTGCCAGCTGCAACAAGCCGCGGCGGGCCAGGCTGGCGCTGCACACATAGAGCTCGTCAACGCCGAACATCGGCAGGGCGGCCAGGTTGGCGGCCAGGTCTTTCTGCTGTAACCGGGCGGGTTGCTGCGCAGTTGCCAGCTGGAATACGCCGTCGTCGAGAAACAGCATGGCCAACGGCAGGTCGTAGGCGCCACCGGCCAAGGCAATGTCCAGCGCTTCGCGCGGCCCGGTCCCGGACCACGGCGCCTGGCGGCTGATGATCAGCATCGACTTGGCCATCAGGCACCCCCGAAGCTGATCAGGCGATCGGCTTGCTGCGCGGCTTCGTGCAGCTGGCCCAGGCCGGACAGCACCCAGGGCTGCGGCAGGTTGGCCGCCGGGCGGCTGTGGCGCGTGGCTTCCTGCTCGTCTAGCACACCGCGGCGCAAGGCGGCGGCGATGCACACCACGGCGTCGAGCCGATGGTGCTCGACGAATTCACGCCACTGCCGTGCGGTGTCCAGTTCGTCCTGGGGCGCCACGACGTTGCCCGAGGCGCTGTTGACGCCGTCCTGATAGAAAAACAGCCGGACGATTTCATGGCCGCCCGCCAACACCGCCTCGGCAAAGCGCAATGCGCGGCGCGAGGAGGGCGCATGGGCGGGGGCAAACAGGGCAATGGCGAATTTCATGGGGGGCTCTGGCTGGCGATATAGCGCGAATGATAAAGCCTGGCGCATGAAAAAGCTCAGGCTTGCATTCACCAGGGCTGCCGCTCGACAGAATTTCTCACACTATTGATATGCAAATTAGTGATTGGTCGTTCTGTTTTTTATGCATTTATGATCTGGCCCACAACAAACCCGAGAAAGGAGTTCCCATGGCGATCCAGATCAAACCGGTGGCCGGCCGTATCGGCGCGCAATTGGACGGCATCGATCTGGCCGGCGACATCAGCGCGGCCGATTTCACTTTCATCAACCAGGCGCTGCTCAAGTACAAGGTGCTGTTCTTGCGTGAACAGCACCTGAGCGACGAGCAGCACGAAGCCTTCTCGCGCCGTTTCGGCGACCAGGTGCCGCACCCCACGGTACGCTCGGCCGAGCAGAGCAATGCCATCCTGCATCTGGACGCCAAGGAAACCCGCGCCAACTCCTGGCACACCGACGTCACGTTCGTCGCCAACTACCCGAAGATTTCCATCCTGCGCGGGGTGGTGATTCCGCCCTACGGCGGCGACACCGTGTGGGCCAACACCGCCACGGCCTACGCCGACCTGCCAGGGCCGCTGCAGACCCTGGCCGACAGCCTGCGCGCGGTGCATACCAACGTCTACGACTATGCCGCGCCGCGCGATACCGGGGAGGCGGGGCGCAAGCGCTATCGCGAGCAGTTCACCGCCCAGGTCTACGAGACCGAGCATCCGCTGGTCCGCGTGCATCCGGAAACCGGCGAGCGCACCTTGCTGCTCGGGCACTTCCTCAAGCATATCCAGGGTGTCAGCAGCAACGACTCCAAGCAGCTGGTGCGCCTGTTCCACGACCGCATCACCCACGTCGACAACACCGTGCGCTGGCGCTGGCAGCAGGGCGACGTGGTGATCTGGGACAACCGCGCTACCCAACATATCGCCGTCAACGACTACGGCGACGCCGAGCGCATCGTCCGTCGCACCACCGTCGCTGGCGATGTGCCGGTCGGCGTGGACGGACGCCCGAGCCAGGCGCTGCTGCCTTCGCCCGATGCGCGCTCGCCAAAGACCGAAGCCGACAAAAAACACCTTGCGGCCTGATGGTCGCCCTTTACCGGTAAGGATACGCTCGATGGCCAAGTCCAATTTCCGCTTCAACCGCTCGCGTCAGGCCGTTTTCGGTTTGCTGGGCTTGTGCCTGACGGCAGGTGCCCAGGCCGACGTACTGCGCATCGGCGTTGCCAGTGCGGGCGGCGGCGACCCGATCACTTTTGGCGGTTCGCCACTGAGCGTGGTGCGCAATCAGCAATTGCTGGAAAAAGCCTTTGCCGGCACAGGCACCGAGGTCCAGTGGTTCTTCTTCAAGGGGGCGGGGCCGGCGATCAACGAGGCGCTGTCCAACCAGCAGCTGGACTTCGCCTACGAGGGCGACCTGCCCCAGGTGGTGGCCCGCTCCAACGGTCTGGACACCAAGCTGCTGGCGGCCATCGGGGTACGCTCCAATGTCTACCTGGCGGTGCCCAAGGGCTCGGACATCAAGACCATCGAGGACCTCAAGGGCAAGAAGGTGGCACTGTTTCGCGGCACCAACGCCCACCTGGTGGCAATCAACCTGCTGGCGGCCCATGGCCTGACCGAGCGTGACCTCAAGGTCATCAACCTCGACGCCGGCAGCAGTCAGGCCGCCTTGGCCTCCAAGGGCGTGGACGCCGCCTTCGGTGGTCGCGAGCTGTTCAAGCTGCGCGACGAGGGCCTGGCCGACGTCATCTACGACAACCCCCAGGGCGATGTCCGCTACACCCGCCAGTTGGCCCTGGTGGTGCGCGGGCCGTACGAGAAAGAACATCCCGAGAACGTGCAGAAAGTCGTCGACACCCTGGTCGACGCGGCAAAATGGGAATCCGAGCCGGCCAACCGCGACGCGGTGCTGGCCGAATGGACCAAGGCCAACGAGCCACTCGCTTCGCTCAAGGCCGACTTTGCCCATGTCAGCCTGCGCGACAGCGCTTCGCCCCTGATCGACCCCTTCCTGCGCACCCGCTACCAGGCAGTGGCCGACCAGGCCAAGGAAGAAAAACTGATCCGCCGCCCGGTAAGCATCGACGGCTGGTTCGACGCGCGTTACCTGGACACCGCCCTCAAGGCCAAGGGCCTGGAAAACTACTGGACCCCCTACGCGCCTGACGGCAAACAACCGGCCAACAGCACGGCATCGGCGACGCCGGTGGCCAGCGGAGGTTGACCCTGATGGCCAAGGCTAACGCTCGCCTCCTGGCGCCACCGGCTGCGGCACCTGTCGTCAAGCGCCTGCCCCCGGCACCCCTGCGCGCGCCGCGACAGGTGGCGGTGGCGCCCCGCCGGTTCGCGCTGTGGCGGGCGCGCCTGCAGCGGTTCGGCCTGCCGTGGCTGTTGCCGCTGGCGCTGTTCGCCCTGTGGCAGCTCGGCACTCGCCAAGGTTGGCTGCCCGAGCAGGTGTTGCCGCCGCCGGCCTATGTCTACGACGCCCTGCATGATCTGGTGGTCAGCGGCGACCTGTGGCGCAACGCGGCCGCCAGCCTGCAGCGGGTCGTCGTCGGCTTTGGCCTGGGGGCGGTGATCGGCCTGTCGCTGGGCCTGGTGATGGGGTTGTCGCGCAGCGCCGAGGAGTACCTGTTCCCGACCTTCAACGCCATGGTGCAGATTCCGGTGCTGGGCTGGTTGCCGTTCGCCTTGCTGCTGTTCGGCATCGGCGAGCCGCTCAAGTATGCGCTGATCGCCATGGCGGCCATGGTGCCCGTGACCCTGTGCACCTTGCAGGCCTTTCGCCAGGCTCCCGCAGGGCTGCTGGAAGTCGGTCGGGTCTATGGCTTCAGCGACCGCCAGCAGGTGCTCGCCATCGTGTTGCCGGCTGCCGTGCCAACCTTGTTCACCGGGCTGCGCCTGGGCTTTACCAAGGCCTGGCTGTCGCTGGTGGTGGTCGAACTGGTGGCCTCCAGCGAAGGCCTGGGCTACCTGATCGTTTACGGACGCCAGCTGTTCCAGCTGGATCTGGTGATGGCTGCAGTGGTAGTGGTCGGTGCCGTCGGCTGGTTGATCGACCGACTGTTCGACCTGGCCGAGCAACGGCTTGGCGGTCGGCAGGGCCGATCGGCGCACGGGAGTGGCATGGCATGAGTACTCAGGTGTTCCATCAACGCCGTGCCTGGCGCGGCTGGGTACTGCCACTGGGCCTGATCGCCCTGTGGTGGCTGGCCTCGGCGCTGGGCTGGAGCCATTCGGGGCTGCTGGTCTCGCCGCAAAAGGTCGCGGCCACTGCCTGGGACCAGGTCAGCTCTGCACAGTTCTGGCGGGCCATCGGTTCAAGCCTCGCGCGCAACCTCAGCGGCTTCGTCATTGGCACGCTGCTGGGCCTGGTGTTGGGCTGCGTGCTGGGGCTGTCGCCTTTGGCCGAACGCCTGGTCGGGCCCAGCTTCAACACCTTCAAACAGATTTCCCTGTTCGCCTGGATCCCGCTGATTTCAGTGTGGTTCGGCCTCGGCGACGTGGCCAAGGTGGTGTTCCTCTCGCTGGCCGCCCTGGTGCCCGTGGTGGTCAACACCTGCGACGGCCTGCGCGGCGTGCCGCCCAGTTTGCTGGAAGTGGCGCGGGTGTACCGCTTCACGCGCTGGCAGACCATCATCGGCGTCATGCTGCCGGCTGCGTTGCCGTCGATCTTCACCGGCCTGTACCTGGCCCTGGTCTACTCGTGGCTGGCCACCATCGGCGCTGAATACCTGCTGGTGTCGGGGGAGGGCATCGGCAACACGCTGATCGACGGCAGCGAGCACTTCATGATGGACCTGGTGCTGTTCGGCATGATCGTCATCGGTCTGGTCGGCTTTGCCCTGAACACCCTGGCGCGGCGCCTGGAGCGCCGGCTGCAGCATCTGTACGGCGTGGCACCACGCTGACTCACTTTATCTGCAAGGACTGGCCATGACTCGCAACAGCCTGACCCTGGAAAACATCAGCAAGCGCTTCGCCGCGCAGCCGGGTGCGCGCAGCCAGCTGCAAGTGCTTGACGGCATCCACCTGGACATCGCCGCCGGCGAGTTCATCAGCATCGTCGGCGCCAGCGGCTGCGGCAAGTCGACGTTGCTGCGCTTGATTCTCGGCCTGGACGAGGACTACGAAGGGCGCATCCTGCTCGACGGCAAGCCGATTCGCGGCACCGGCCTGGATCGCGGTATCGTCTTCCAGGACCATCGCCTGTTCCCTTGGCTGACTGTCGAGCAGAACGTTGCCGTGGGCCTGAAAAACGCACCCTTGACGGCCACGCAGAAGCGCGACAGCGTGCGCGAGCATATCGAGCTGGTGGGCCTGCAAGACTTCGCCAGCAGTTACCCGCATCAGATATCCGGCGGCATGGCCCAGCGGGTGGCCATCGCCCGCGGCCTGGTCAACCGGCCCAGCGTGCTGCTGCTCGACGAGCCGCTGGGGGCACTGGATGCCCTGACCCGTACCCGCCTGCAAGGTGAGCTGCAACAGATCTGGGCCAAGGAAGGGATCACCATGATTCTGGTGACCCACGACGTCGACGAAGCGGTGTTCCTCGGCGACCGGGTGGTGGTCATGCAACCCAACCCCGGGCGCATACGTCGCATCCTCGACATCGACCTGCCACGCCCGCGCAATCGCAGCGACGCGGCGTTCATCGCGCTGCGCGACGATGTGCTGAGTGACTTTGCCCAGGTGCATTAGGCTCAGGAGCTCAGGTGGGAGGGGGCAGCGCCCCGAGCTCTTGCCCGCGACCAACGAAAAAGCCCGCTTTTCAGCGGGCTTTTTTTGTGGGCAGTGAGCCGGACAGTCGACAACCAGCCTCAGTCATCGCGACCCATGATGCCGAAGATCTGCAACAGGCTGATGAACAGGTTGTAGATCGATACATACAGGCTGATGGTCGCCATGATGTAGTTACGCTCGCCACCGTGGATGATCGCGCTGGTCTGGAACAGGATGCACACCGACGAGAACAGCACGAAGCCGGCGCTGATCGCCAGTTGCAGCCCGCTGATCTGGAAGAACATGCTCGCCAGCGTAGCGCCCAGCAACACGAAGAAGCCGACGGTGATGAAGCCACCGAGGAAGCTCATGTCCTTGCGGGTCATCAGCACGTAGGCCGACAGGCCACCGAACACCAGAGCGGTCATGGCGAAGGCCGAGCTGACCACTTCAGCGCCGCCCTGCATGCCCAGGTAGCGGTTGAGGATAGGGCCGAGCAGGTAACCCATGAAGCCGGTCAGGGCGAACGCCGACACCAGGCCCCACGCCGAATCGCGCAGCTTGTTGGTGAGGAAGAACAACCCGTAGAAGCCGATCAGCACCACGAAGATATTCGGGTAGCCGACGTGCATCTGCTGGGAAATGTAGGCGGTCAGGCCACTGAAAGCCAAGGTCAGGGCCAGCAGGCCGTAGGTGTTGCGCAGGACGCGGCTAACTTCTAGCTGCTGAGCCTGCGAGCCATTATTAACTGCATAATCCTGTTCGCGCATGGCGGACACTCCTAATAGTGCGGTAATGGTAGAGCTGGTGTCTGTTGTAGCAGGTTTCGCACGTAAATAGCTCGTGCTGAAATGTTTAGAATCAAGATCATACCAGACCGCGCCAAAGCGGCCAGCGATGGAGTTTGACAGGGTGTTTCAATCCGGTATCATGGCGCCCGCAACAAATCTGGAAGCGTGGCCGAGTGGCCTATGGCAGCGGTCTTGAAAACCGCCGGGTGTCAAAGCCCCTAGAGTTCGAATCTCTACGCTTCCGCCAAATCTCGACGATAAAGCCCTGAATTTTCAGGGCTTTTTTGTTTGTGCAAGTTTTGCTGTCGAGGGCCGCCAGGCGCTTGCACGATCACCACACTGGACGTGGGTGCTGGCTCACGTATTCCTTCAACGCCTGATCCATGCGTGTCTGCCAGCCGCTACCGCTGGCTTTGAAGTACTCCACCACCTCTGGCGAGAGTCGTAACGACACCCTGGCCTTCACTGGAGATTTCTGGGGGCCGCGCTCGCCACGGCGGCGAACCACTGCCTGCTCGAAGAATGCAGTGACGGCCTCCTCATCGTTCGGGTTGTAGAGATCGTCCGCGTCCTGAGCGATGGGCGCATCGGCAGCAGCTTCGCGTTTTACGCGATCCCAATCAGTCATGTCGGTAACTTTCATAAAGTTTTCTCTCCTGTCTGGATGCGCGGCGCAATGAAATTGCCCGGATGTCCTGGCCGCGTTCCACGTACACCAGTACGAGAACCATACCCAGGATCTTGACCATGGCCATATCTATCCATCGGTCTTCGCCATGACGTTGTGTGCAGAGCGTGATTTTGTCCGGCGAGTCGTACACCAGACCCGCCTGGGCCAAATCGAAACCATGTTTGACGATATTGGATTGGCGCTTTGTTTCGTCATAGATAATCATGATTTGATCGTAAGCACAAAAAAAACGTCCGGCAACGCGGCTGGGCTTTGGTTGTGTTACAGATTTTAACCAATGCCAATGCGTGCCTCATAGGCTTCGATCGTTCGGATTCTCCCCACGCCCCCTGGCAAACCATTACAGCGCACCCCCTCCCAGCACCGCCGCCATCACCGCCATCACCGCCAGCAGCGACGCAAATAGCGAGAGGAAGAACGCCAGGTCATTCTTGCGCATGGCAGCACCAGACAGCCACTACCCGATCAAGCCGGCTGCTCACCCTCCCAAACCTTGATCGCCTCGCTCGCGACCCGAAAAGCCGCCAGCGCCAGCGGCACCCCGCAGTAGATACCCGCCTGCATCAGTACCGCGCGGACCTCTTCCTTGGTCACCCCGTTGTTCAACGCCCCTTTTACATGCCCGGCCAGCTCATGGTGCTGACTCATCGCGGTGAGCATGGCCAGGTTGAGCAGGCTGCGGGTCTTGAACGGCAGGGTGTCGTCGCCCCAGATGGCGCCCCAGCAGTATTCGGTGACCAACGCCTGCATCGGCCGGTTGAAGTCATCGGCCGCCGCCCAGGCTTTTTCCACATGGGCTTCACCGAGCACGGCTTTACGGTTGGCGAAGCCTTTTTCGAAGAGATCATTGTTCATGGCGCCACTCCAGAATGGGAAGCGCACAGCTTTGCGCTGGAGCCCGCCCATGTCTACCACGAAACGCTATTTCAGGTTGCCCTCCTGCAAGTGGCAGCGGCACATGCTGCACGCCGCAACTGCTGGCCGCTGACGAGCAGGGCCGCAGTGTCATCGAGCGTACAGAACGCGTTGATTTGGCAAAAATCAAATATGGAAAACCGAGCCAGCTTCTGAATACTGAGTGCAGCACTCATCGGAGCTGGTTCATGACGCTGCATGCCCCTCCAATCACCCGCCAGCCCGAAAGCAGCGTGGCCCCAGTCGATCAACACGCGATCGAGCAGATGAGCGCGGTGATGGCCGGGCCGAGATTGCCCGATGCCGTGTGGCTGCCGCAGACGGCCAAACCCGCCACGCCAGACGCGGCCAAAACCCGTACCCGCCTGTGGTACGAAACCCTCAAGGCGCTCGTCCTGCCTGCATTGCTGGGCTTGCTGCAGCGAGCGATCAAGGTGGGTCTGCCACAAGTCGATGTCGCGGCGCTGCTGCACGCGCTGGCGGCGTTACGTGGCGAGGCGCACGCCGCCGAGCGGTTACGCGAAGCGAAGCGGCGTGCAGGAGTGACCCTCAGCCCGGAGATGGAAACGCTGCTCGACCTCGCTGTTGAAGTGCAAGCCGCAATGGAACCTGGCGAGGCCAGCCTGATCGGCAGTCTGCTCACCCCGCTACGGCTGTTGCGCAATATCATGTCACTTGCGCCGGTGGCGCCTTTCGAACCGACCACGCAAAGCGCACTGGACATCGCCTTGCCGCGCTTGATCAAGCTGTTGGAACTGTTGCAGGACCATCAGCCCGTAGAGGACGAAAGCAGCGTTGCCGCCCTGATGCGGGTACTGACTCCGGTCGAGATGGCCAAGCTTGTCCTTCCGCAAGACCTGCAGTGGCTCCCCGACTTTTTCAGTGACTGGGCCCAAGTCATCAGACGTTTCAAGAGGCTGATCAAGCCCGGCGCAGTCGACTACCCGCATGCCGCTGCAGTCCAGTTGCTCGGCACCGGGCTGCACACCTCGTTCGGCGGGCTGGTGGCGCAGACCGTCAACATGCGCCTGGCTGCCGTCGCCCAGACCTTGGCGGGACCCCACGAGCTGCCGCCGCAGGACACGCCCCATGCCCGCGCCAGCGTCACCGTGTTGAATCTGGAGCGGGCCTTGCGCACTGGCGTGGCCTTGCCCGTCGAGGTCCGTGACTACCTGACGCAACTCGAAGCAAAAAGCGGCTCGCTGCAAGCGCTAAGGAGTTTTCCAGCCCAAGGGTCGCTCCAGGAGCAGCTGGGTTGGGGGCTTGAATTGATGGCCGAACCGCAAGTGGGCGAACTGTTCGACCTTTTGTTGCCGCACGACTTCTCTCGGCAGATCACCGCGCCCATGAACATCGCTCGGGAGTTCATTGATACTGCCGAAGTGAATGAAAACCCCGCCCAGGGTCTGCAGCGGCTGATCGGCATCGCCGCTCGATCGCCGCACTTGTCGCTTCTCGAGCGTGCCTTGCCGGTACCGTTGACCGAGGCCATCAGTCAATATGGCTATTGGGCGCCGCTGGGCCAGGCCATGCTGCAGCCCTATCAGGCACTTTCGGACCAGGCAGGGGCTTTTGATCAGGTAGGTGCAATAAGCCGCGGTATCGTCGGCGTGGCCACGCAGACGTTGACGGAGGCAGTCACCCGCCGCTGGCAGGACGGCACCCTGTCCGCTGCGGCGATGCCGGTGCTGGCGATGATGATGTTCTACGTCAGCGGCACCCGACCCACCAGCGCCGTGGAGGCAGCACGCATCGGAGCAAAATTGCTGCTCAAACGACTGCCGATCGTGCAAGCGATGTACAGCTTTGTCGGTCTGGTGAAAGTGCTATGGAGCGCCTTTGCCGATCTGGGCCAGCTGTTTACCGCCTGGAACGCGGGCACGCTCGGCGACGGACCGCTGCATGGCTATTTCGCTCGGATCCTCAGGCATCTGGCGGATTGGGCACCCGGACTGCTGCGCCTGGCCGAAGTATTGACCTTGTTGCCAGAGGTCTATCGGCTTTATAGCCATGACAGCCGGCAGAACCCCGACGGTAACTGGATGCAGCGCCTTGCACAGCTGATGCTCGATCTGCAGAGCAGCACCGACCCGCTGGTTCAAAGCTACGTGGTCCGGCTGCGAACCTTGGTAGTGGCCAGAATCACCGGCCTGGCGCCCGAGCAGCTGGCTGGATTGCTCGGGCCGCAAGCGCCAGGTCCGGCACCAGAGGCCACGGCCAGTGGCTCAGGTCCCGTCGCCGCGTCAGGTCTATCCTCTGGGTGGTTCGGGGGCGGTAGTCCGGTGGGCAGGTTCCTCAGCCTGTTCGCCATGGTGGGCGGCGCGCAGGCCACCGAAGACGATAGCCAGGAGGTAAGCCATGTCTACAACGACGACCTCAAGCGCATGGCGGCTGACCAGGGCTCGTTGGCAACTGAGCATCGCATGCAGGCTTCCACGGCCTACATGATAGCCGGTGCGGCCTCGTTCGGTGTGGCGGGCATGTTCGGGCTGCTGGCATGGCATTGGTCAAGGACAGGGCAACCTGACGCGATCGACACCAACACCAACACCAACACCAACACCAACACCGGCACCGATGGCCAATACCTGATAGCGACGCCGGGCCATGTCACTGTCCCGTTGGGTGACGAGGCTTCAGCCACAGTGGCCGATTCTGCTTCGTTATTGGCCCCATCGCACGACTCCCAAAGCCCGGCCGGTACTGTCAAACCCGACCCCGGTCGCCTGCAGCAGGTCATTGCCTACGCCAGAAAACACAAGATCAAAGGCGCGATCGGCGCTGCTGCGGCGTTCGGCGTGCTGGGTGCGGGGCTGACGATCTACGGGGCGACCCAGGCCTATCAACGCAAGCGCCAGCGCGACGAGATTGGCCAGGTGCTGGACAGCCCTATCTGGACCTTCGAAGACACCACCTTCCTTGACGAGATTGATCACCGGCTGCTGTCGGAGTACCCGTCGGGCCATGCCATTTACCAGGATCCGGTGTTGCTGCGAACGGCCATAGACAAGATTCTGGCCGAGCCGCTGGAACAGTGGGTCAGCGACGAAGAACGTGAAGAAGCGCAGGGGTCGCAACACGCCTCGGCTGACCCGCAGCCTGGTACACGCGGGGCGCGGATAAGGCTTAGAAGAGCCAAGGCTGGCAAGCGAGGTGGCTCGAGAAAATCCGCCGAGAGCGAAACGGTTGCGCAGACGATGCAGGAGAGGGTGGAGATCACTGCCGAAGTCACACAGGAGCGCATTGCCGAGCGGCGCAGGACCGACGGTCTGGTGCTACGCGCGTTCCGCAGCTTGGAGGAGGAAAGTTTCGATGTGCCCATGAACCTGCTGAACGAATGGCTTTACATCGAAAAGCTCGGCCAGGAAATTCTCGATGACCACCGTGCCAAAAACCCTACCAGCTCACTGCGAGTTCATTTTGACAGTGAGCTGACCACCGAGGTGCAATTTGATATCTGGGAAGACAATGCCGATAACTGGTTTTCCGAATTTGCCCCCCGCTGGAAAGTCACGGGTTTGACCGGCCAGGATAAATTCCGCGAGCATATCCAGCGGGCTGATGACTACGAGAAAAAAATTCAAGGAGTCGACAAGTACACGCGCAAAAAAACCCAAAAGAAAAGTATCACCTGGGGCAAGCTGCTGCGAGGCATGCGCAAGCACGAATTGGGACGTAATACGTTCAACGAACAGTATGATGATCCTTTCTTCAAGGAACTGGACGAGACCGACACCCCGGTTCGCCACCTGCAGGAGCTCGACGCCTTCTACCGCAAGCATGAACAGCAACTGCAGCGGGCAGCGACCTTGCGTGGCCAGCACATGTTGCGCGACAGCATTGGCACGGCAGATTACGACCCGGTGCAGCGCTTGCAGGACGGCCACGCGGTCCTGTATCAGGTCGCGATAAAGGCAGTTCCAATACCCCCTCGTTTCCTGGAAGACGTCGGTTTGAGCATGTCTGAAAGACGCCGGCTGCGTGCTGAGTTGACCGCGCCTCGCCCCCTGATGGACACCGTCGAATTTGTCGACGAAACAGCGCCGGGCGGCCGGGTTGACGAGATTGTCTTTCTGGGCACCGGTGTTCATGAATCGGTAGCAAGTTATGCCGACAAACAGCGCATGTACGTGCAACGGTTCGCCTCGATCATCGAGATCATGAACAGCCTTCCCGTGCTGATCGTCAATGGCCGGGTGGACCCGCGCGCTGTCGATGCCGTCATGAAATACCTGTTCAGGAATATTTCGACGCAAAATTTCCTTGACGCTGACAACAAGGCGCGTGGCGAAGACGCACTCTACTCACCTGAGTACGTCGCCAACATTCGCAAGAAACAGGCAGAATTCAGGGCGCAGGATCCAGGAACAGCGGCAGGGTATGTGACGGTGCGCCGATGTGACCAGACCACCCTCTCTCAGGTATTGCTGGTCAAGACCAACCAGATGAAGGAACTCTCGGTGGCTAACATGGACCGAGCCACCATCTCGGAAAGTGAAAACTTCTGGCTGGACGTCTTGCACCGGGTCGATTTCATCGGTGGGATCATCAGCGCAAGCCTGCGCTGGGTCGGCAGCCACCCCACGATGCCTCCCAAAGCCAAAATGGCTCTTTATGGAACCGCAGCCCTTTTGCAGATCGCCACCTTGACCGGGACCAATATCGCGCGTGGGGCCATCGACGCTTATGACGGGGCCGCTCAGGATGCCATGGTCAAATGGCTGTACGGGATGTACGAAATGGTCTTCGACCGACTCATCAAAGACACCGCAAAAGAGTTTTATGCGAGGAGCAAGGCCTCGGAACACGCCGCCAAGTGGATTCAGATAGTTGTCGAGAAGGCAGGTCTCAAAGGCCTCTTGCTGACTGAAAACAGCATGAGAGAGACGCTGGGTCTGATCAAGGCCAAAGAGGCCAGCTTCCGTGACAGGGCTCAAGCCTCTACCGCCACCTTGCAGGCGTTCAACACCTCGCCCCTGAGCACCTACGTTGCACAGGACCCACTAGGCACCGAAGCGAGCGGCCAGGCGGTGGCTGACCGCGCCCTTCGTGACCGGCTGCAGCGGCAGGTCAATGAAGACCGCCGCACCGACGCCCTGGAAGATCAGCGCGAGCGAGACTATGAGAACTTGCCGGCGAATCAACGGACCGCCGCAGCCAGAGAACGCCGACGGGAGGAGGGCAAGCAATACCAGGCGGGCGCCGAGCAGCGAGCAAACAATCAACAGGAACTTGACGCGGCCAACCTCAAGGTGCGCCAGCACGACCAGCGGGCGCAACAACAGATCGTCCACGATACCGAGAAGCGCCAGCAAGCCGAGCGCCTGGCCGATCACCAGCGCCGCGAAGAGCAGAGGGCATTGACCCACGACCGCAAGGTGCGTGGGGCCCGTGTCGATGATGCCGAAGTGGCGCAAGCTTTTCTCAGGACTTTGCAATCAGCGCGCGACCTGGGCGCACAGCCCGTCGACCCGACGGACGTGAGAGGGCAACCGAATGAATCCGACGCCTGGCAGGATCGTCTGCGGGACGAGGACGCGGCTTATGAGCGTGCCGAGTACGAACGTCGCCAAGGCGATACTGCCGTGGCCAAACGCCGGCGCGAAGTGCATGGCATGATCACGGCGAGGAAGCGTGACCCCTCTTGGGATGCAAAAATCGATGACGGTCGGCGCTACCCGAAAAACTTTGTCGGCATGAACCAGGTGCAACTGATGGAGGCGAGGCTCGACTTGCAGGACCTGGGATCCGAGCATCGCGTCACCCTCAGGGAGCTGCAACGCACCGAGAAAAACCTGCAAGGCCGCCGTGCAGGTTACCGCGTAGCGGCGGATCTGACTGCCGTCGCCGGCCTGATTCGCGATTACACCAGCGCCAGAGATGTCGTTATGCAGCGAACCCAAGAGGTTGTGTCGCGCATTGAGGTTGCTGATATGGCCAACTCAGGGGCTCTGCTGGAGTGGACAATACTCGGTGCATAGACAGCGTTGCGGCGCTGTGAAGTCGCTGAAAACGTCCACACTGGCCGCGCACAGCCTTTGAACCGCCAAGACCGGCTGTGTGAGCTTGTGAATTGGCTTCACTGATCGGCGGACGCTTCTTCCTGCACCTGCAACAGCTGCGCCACCGCCCGCACCGCCAGCGGGTAGCCCGCCGCCCCCAGCCCGCAGATGACCGCATTGACCGCCCCGGACATGATCGAATGGCGATGCAGTTCGTCGCGCCCGTGGATGTTCGACAAGTGCAGCTCGATCAGCGGCGCCTTGATCAGCTTCAGCGCATCGAGCACCGGGATGGAGTGAAACGACAACCCCGCCGGATTGATGATCACCGCCGCGCCTTGCTCGAACGCTTCCTGCAGCCAGTCGACCATTACCCCTTCATGGTTGGTCTGGCGAAACTCGCATTGCAGGTCCAGTTCAGCCGCCAGGGCCTGGCTGGTGGCGCGGATCTCGGCGAGGGTGGTGTGCCCGTAGATGTGCGGCTCGCGGCGGCCGAGCATGTTCAGGTTGGGGCCATTGAGAATGAAAACGCTGCGATTCATGGGTGTCCGCCATAGGGCTTTGCGAGAAGGGCGTCGGGCGCCTGGTCCTGGGGTTGCTGCGTGGTGACCTGGTTGAGGTCGATGCCGCGGGTTTCCGGGCCGATGGCGATCATCGCCAGGGACATCAGGTTGATGGCGGCGCACAGTGACACCAGCGGCCATGGCGAATTGTCGTACTGGCTCATCAGCCACACGGCGATCATCGGCATCGGGCCGCCAACCAGCAGGTTGGCGCCGGTATAGGCCAGCGCCGAGCCGGAATAGCGCACCTGGGTGGGAAAGGCTTCGGCAAAGGCCACCGGCTGGATGCCGCTCTGGAACTGGGTGAAACCGAGGAACAGGCCCATGATGACCATGATCGCTGTCATGTTCAGGGTGTTCAGCACCGGGAAATACACCAGCAGGATCACCAGCGTCATGCACGAGCCGAATGCCAGTGCCTTGCGCCGGCCCCAGCGGTCGGACAGCCAGCCCCCGGCCAGGGCGCCGAAGATGGCGCAGACGTTGGCCACCATCAGCGACATGAAACCCATGGCCTGGGTCAGCCCCAGATGCTTGGTCAGGTAGCTGAGGGAAAAGATCACAATCAGGTAGAACAGAGCCGCCGGCGAGCAGAAGAACAGCATCAACCGCACGATGGTTTTCGAATGGCTGCCCAGCGCCGACTTGAGCGGGCTGCGCGCGGTCTGCCGGGCGCTGTCCTTGAGGGCGACGAAGGCCGGCGTTTCATCGACCTTCAGGCGGATGAAGATGGCCACCACCACCAGCACGAAGCTCAGCAGGAACGGGATGCGCCAGCCAAAGCTTTCGAACTGCGCAGCACTCAGGGTTGCTGCCAGGCCCATCAGCACTGCGTTGGCGAGGATCTGGCTGAGCGGCGAACACAGCCCCAGCAGCCCCGAGTAGCGCCCGCGCCGGTCGCGCGGGGCGTGTTCAAGCGCCATCAATTGTGCGCCGGTCGATTCACCGCCCAGCGCAAAGCCCTGGATGATGCGCAGCAGCACCAGCAGCATGGGAGCCCAGACGCCCACCTGGCCGTAAGTGGGCAGCAGGCCCATCAGCACCGAGGCCAGGCCCATCATGGTGACGGTGGCGAGCATCAGGTTGCGCCGGCCCAGCTTGTCGCCCAGATAGCCGCAAGTGATGGCCCCCAGCGGCCGCGCAGCCAGGCCGACGCCGAAGGTCGCCAGCGACGCCAGCAGGCCGGCGGTCGGCTCCATCGCCGGGAAGAACAGCTTGGGCAGGATGGTGGCGGACATCGCTCCGTAGAGCGTGAAATCGAACCACTCCAGCGCGGTGCCGATGGTTGCCGCCGTCACCGCTTTGCGCGACATGCGCGAATCATGAGGTGTGCTGGTCACTGTGCTCATAGGTGTGCTCTGGTTGTTTTTATCGTTATCAGGCTGGCCGATGGCGGGGAATGCTGTTGATTCAAGCCACCGCAGCGACTAGACGATAGCGCATATGGCTTGCAGAATAATGATCGAAACCTACACATTTCAATAAGCTTGGCTTATGGATGCGCCCATGGAACTTCGTCACCTCAAAGCCTTCGTCGCCGCTGCGCAGTTGCAGCACTTCAGCCAGGCGGCCGAGCAGCTGGGCATCGCGCAACCGGCGCTGAGCCAGCTGATCCGCACGCTGGAGCAAGAGCTCGGCGTGGCGCTGTTCCGCCGGGCCAACCGCGGCGTGGTGCTGACCGCCGCCGGCCTGGCCTTTCAAGCCCATGCCCGGCAGGCGATCGAAGCCAGCGAGCTGGCCGTGGCCGCAGCGCGGCGGGCGCGGCGCGGGGAGGTGGGAGAGATCAGCCTCGGCTATCACTCGGCCTTGCTCGAGCATCACCTGCCGCATCTGCTGCGGCATTACTTCAGCAGTTTCCCGCAGATCAAGGTGGCGCTGGTCGATGCCGGGATCGGCGCCCAGTTCGAGATGCTGCTGGCACACAAGATCGACCTGGCGTTTGCCCGGGTGTTCAAGGACCACTTGCCGGACCGCCTGCGCACGCACCCGTTCAGCCATTCCCGGCTGGTGCTGCTGGTGGCGGACAACAACCCGCTGGCCCGCGACTTCGCCGGCGACCTGGCCAGCCTGCGGCGCGAGAAGTTCGTGTTCCTGCAGGACCCGACCGGCGTCGGCCTGACCTCGCACACGCTGCATGCCTGCCGCCAGAACCAGCTGCACCCCGACAACATTTTCTACGTGCCGTCGCTGATGAGCATCCCCGGCCTGGTGGCCGCCGGTGTGGGCATCAGCATCGTCCCGGAGCCCATGGCGCGGCTGAGCATGCCGGGGGTGCAGATCTTTGCCCTGAGCCAGCCGCAGATGGTCAGCGAGCTGTCGCTGATTTCGCGCATCGACGAGCGCTCCAGCGCCGTGCTGCACTTTATCGAGCAGGCGCACGGCTGGGTCGAACGGGAGGGGGCACTGTAGCGCGGGCTCGCTAATGCAGCACTGGATCCCCCGGGTTGATCGCCTTCAGCTGATCAATCAAGGTTTTCATCTGCGCCACCTGGCCGTCATCCCGTAGCTGCGCGACGAGTGCCAGCCGTACGTCGCGGTTTTCCGGGTGGCGGTCCAGAGCCGACTGCAACAGGCGGCGGGCGCCCTCGGTGTCGCCTTGATCCTGCAGGCTCAGCGCCAGCACATAAGCGTAGCGGGCGTTGTCCGGTTCCAGCCGGTTGGCTTCGCGCAGCGCAGCCAGGGCGGCCTGAGCCTGGCCGCGGCGTACCAGCGCCAGCCCCTGGGTGAACTGCAGCAGGGCGACCTGCGGTTGCGCCTTGAGCCGCGCGGCCAGCAGGGCATCGGCTTCGGCTTGCCGTTGCCGGGCATCGAGCCATTGCACCAGGGTCACCAGCGCCGGCAGGAAATCGCCATCACGCTGCAGGGCCGTGCGCAGGTAAGGCTCCACCTGGTCGGCGCGGCCCGTGGCTTGATAGAGCAGGGCCAGATTGAGATTGGCCTCGGCGCGCTCCTGCAGGCTCAGCTGCACCTGCTCGTATTCGCCGATGGCCTGCTCGAAGGCGGCCTGGTAGCCGCCCAGCTGCGGCCCGGCACCGAGCAGGGCGTGGGCGCTGGCGATGCGCACGGCGAGGATCGGGTCACGCAGCACCGGGCCGAGCAGATCGACGCGCTGCTCAGCGGGCAGTTGCGCCGCCAGCGCGTTGACCGCCGCTTCGCGCACCTGCGGCGCCGGATCGCGCAGCGCCGTGCTGCTGGCGGCCAGGGCCTGCTGGCTGGGATAGGCCGGCAACTCGGCGACCAGAGTGGCGCGGCGGATGGCCGCCAGCAAGTGGTCGTCCAGCTGCGAGAACAGCGCCGCCGCCGCCCCCGGCTGCGCGCTGCGCGCCTGCCACAGGCTCTGGGCGTATTGCGCGCTGGGGGTGTGCAGCTCGGCCTCGCCGTACCAATCCTTGAAGCGCTCGATCACCTGCTGCGCTGGCAGGTCCTGGTGGCAGGTGAGGCAGGCATCGGGCATGCCGATGCGCTGCGCCAGGGCCGGGTTGGGCAGGCTGAAGCTGTGATCGTGGCGCAGGTCGTTGACCATGAACAGCTTGCCGGGCATGTGGCAGTCCACGCACTGCGAGCCGGGCTGGCCGGGCTGATGATGGTGATGCTCGGGCGAGTCGTAGTTTTTCGCCTGCAGGCCGGCACCGTCCACCCCAGGCACGCCGGTCTTGCCGGCGCTGTTGTGGCATTGCAGGCAGACGCCGTTGCCTAGCGCCTTGAGCTCGGTGCTGTGGGGGTTGTGACAGTTGCTGCAACGCACGCCCTTGGCGAACATCTTGCTCTGTACAAAGGAGCCGTGCTCGAACACCTCGCCCTTGATCTTGCCGTCCAGCTCGTACAAATCACGGGTCAGCGCCGCCGGCAGGTAGGCGTCGAGCAGCGGCTGGCCGGGCTTCTGGTCGTCGCCCAACGGCGCGCGGCGGGCGTGGCAGCGCGCGCAGGTGTCGACCTGGGTACGGTTGTCGGCCTTGGCCAGGTCGATGACGAAGCCGGCATTGGCCGTACTTGCCAGCGCCTGCGGCTTGCCACTGAGCAGCAGGTGGTTGGAGGCCGGGCCGTGACAGGCCTGGCAGCCGACGCCCAGGCTGTTCCACTGGCTGTTGAAGGTATTGCTGGCTGCGTCGAAATTGCGCTTGAAGCCGGTGGTATGGCACTCCACGCACATGAAATTGGCGTTCTGCCCTGGCTTGCTCCAGTGCAGCGGGTCTTTGAAATCCACGCCTTGCCCGGGGTAGATGTGAAACCAGCGGTGTTTTTCGGTATCCCAGGCCACGCCCAGCGCCTGCAGGCGGCCACCGGGTGCCTGCAGCAGGTATTGCTGCAGGGGCGCCACGCCGAAGGCATAGGCCACCTTGAAATCCTTGGCGGTGCCGTCGCCATCCTGGGTGTTGACCCAGAATTCACCGCCTTTGCGAAAGAAATGGGTGGTGTCTTTCTCACCCTTGAAGGTGGTCGCATTGAAGTCGCCGAGCACCGTCTGTTCACTGGCGTCCTGCATCGCCAGCTGATGATGGGAGCCTTGCCAATCCTTGACCTGGGCACCGTGGCAGCCGGCGCACTGTTGTTCGTCGACGAAGGTCGGCGCAGGCAGCGGTTTGGCCACAGCCTGCGGGGCAGGCGGCGCCGGCAGCGGCGTTTGCGGCGGGCGTTGCGCGAGGTACGCCAGGGCGCCGGCTGTCACCAGCAGCACCGCGATAAAGACGGGGTAGAGACGATGGAACAAACCACGGGGCGCTGCGTGGGTCGGCGTTACGGTTTTCTTTGTCGGCATGCCGAATTTCCCAGACCCGTTTCATTCCCTTGAAGTACTGCCAAGGTAGTCGAGCCCATCCGCCTGCGCCAGGCGGATGGGCCATGACCTACTGTTTCTTCGCGTCCTCGCGCATGCGTTCGTCGACCTTGCTGTCCACTTGCTTGCGGATCTGGTCGATGCTGAAGCTCGCCGGTTTCTGGCTGGGCGGGTAGTCGACGAAGGTTTCCAGGAACTGCGCCGAGCGGGTGATCGCCATGCCGATCAGGTAGTCGTTCTTCACCACCCAGTCGTTGTACTGGTCGGAGACCACGTCGGCGCGCTCGTAGGGGTCCATGCGCAGGTTGAAGATCTTCGGCACGCGCAGGCAGATGAACGGCTCGGACCAGACCCGGAAGCCGCCCGGCTCGCGCTGCTCGCAGTACACCACCTTGAAGTTGTCGAAGCGCGTGGCGACCATCTCGCCGTCGTCGTTGAAGTAGAAGAACTCGTGCCGCGCACCGGAGGCCTCCTGGCCGGTCAGGTAGGGCAGCTGGTTATAGCCATCCAGATGGACCTTGAAGCTGGCGCCGCCACTGCTCGGTGCCCACCCTTTGAGCAGCTTGTTCTTCACGTCGCCGTCGCCGGCGGCGGCGAGCAGGGTGGGGAACCAGTCGAGCCCGGAGAAGATTTCGTTGGACACCTCACCCGGCTTGATCTTGCCTGGCCAACGGACCATGGCCGGCACGCGGAAGGCGCCCTCCCAGTTGGTGTCCTTCTCGCTGCGAAACGGCGTGGTGGCGGCGTCCGGCCAGGAGAACTGATTGGGCCCGTTGTCGGTGGTGTAGACGACGATGGTGTTGTCGGTCACCTTCAGGTCATCGAGGGTCTTGAGCAGCTTGCCGACGTCGCCGTCGTGCTCGACCATGCCGTCGGCGTACTCGTTGCCGGGCATGCCGCTCTGGCCGGCCATCGATTCGCGCACATGGGTGAACACGTGCATGCGCGTGGTGTTCATCCAGACGAAGAACGGCTTGTTGGCATCGACCTGCTTCTTGATGAAGGCCTGGGCGGCAGCGGTGGTTTCGTCGTCGATGGTCTCCATGCGCTTTTTGGTCAGCGGCCCGGTGTCCTCGATCTTGCCGTCGGCGTAGGAGTGCAGCACGCCACGCGGGGCGTTGGCCTTGGCGAACGGGTCGTTGGGGTCCTTGGGCCAGAACGGCCGTTCCGGTTCCTCTTCGGCGTTGAGGTGGTAGAGGTTGCCAAAGAACTCGTCGAAACCATGGTTGGTGGGCAGGAACTCGTCGCGGTCGCCCAGGTGGTTCTTGCCGAACTGGCCGGTGGCGTAGCCGAACCCCTTGAGCGCCTGGGCGATGGTGATGTCGCGTTTCTGCAACCCGGCAGCGGCGCCGGGGATGCCGACCTTGGTCAGGCCGGTGCGCAGCGGGCTCTGCCCGGTGATAAAGCTGGAGCGCCCGGCGGTGCAGCTGTTTTCCGCGTAATAGTCGGTGAACAGCATGCCTTCCTTGGCGATACGGTCGATGTTGGGCGTCTTGTAGCCGACCACCCCCATGGAGTAGGCACTGATATTGGTCTGGCCGATGTCATCGCCGAAGATCACCAGGATGTTGGGTTTGTCTGCCGCTCCTGCGGTGGCCGAGAGCGCCAGCATTGAGGCTGCCATGAAGGCCAGCCGGGGTAGCCAGTTTCGTCTGCGAGTCATTTCAGTTGCCTCCGTTGCCATGACGTGCTCGCTTGATGCGAGTCGGGTAGTGCGGTGCTGCGTGGATGAAATCGGGGGTTGAGCGGTTGCAGGCCGCCGACGTCCTTGCCGGCGGCGGACTGGCCAGCGTCGGGCTTGAGTGCCGGGCTGCGCAGCAATTGCTGCAGCGCCTGGGCGGCGTGCGGCTGGCGGCCATACAGCGCCTCACTCAACCCGATGGGCAAGCGCTCGCGCAGCGGCGCCAGGCCTGTGCTGCCGCACGTCCGGCGCACCCACAGGTACAGCGCGTCGAGGCGCGGCGGCTGGCCGCGCAGTTGCCCGGGCACTTGCTGCAGCGCCTGGCGCGGCGAAGCCAGCCAGCGTTGACGTCGCTGCTCGCGCTGGTGCTGCAGCCACTTGCGCGCGCGCCGCCAGCCGGGCCGCGCGGCGTACAGCAGGGCCGCGGCGGCCAGGGCCCACAGGCTCCACAGCAGCCAATGCCGCGACAACGCGATACGGCCGTGCTGGCCGAGCCGGTCAAGGTCCTCGCGCACCGACCAGGGCGTGCTGCGCGCCGCTGCGGCACGGGCCTTGAAGGTGAGGGCAGGCAGCTGCGCACTGCGCAACCGATGGGCGTCGCTGTCCCACCAGGACAGCTCGATGGCCGGCAGAGCAAAGTCGCCCTGCCGCTGGATCACGTAGCTGGCACCGTCGCTGCGTTGCGCGCCGCTGATCTGGCCGCGACCATCGTCCAAAGCCTTGAGCTGCGGGGCGTCGAGATAGCGCCGCAGTCCGTCGACTTCGGCCAGCGGCACGGCGGGCAATAGCATCAGCTGCGCGCCGTCGGCGCTGAGGGTCACCTGGCGCCGCACGCTGTCGCCGACCTGCAGGGCGCTGCTCGATGGCTCAAGCGTCTGGCTCAGGCTCACCGCCCGCGCCACCAGCACCGACTGCCCGATGGGCACGCCTGCCGGTTGTGTCACCGCGAAATTCAGCGCCTGGCTCTGCACGGTTTGAGTCGGGGTCACGGCGATCGACAGCGCCGGTACGACGAATGCCCCGGGCCGCGTCGGGGTCAGCCAATAGCTGTAGCGCAAGGCAACGAATTGCACGCCGTCGCGGCTCAGGTTCAAGTGCCGCGCTTCGCCGGAGGGCGGCGTCACCACGGCGTTGGCCACTTCCAGCGCAGGCAGTTGCGGCGCGGCGGTGAACCAGCTGTCGGTCAGTACATCCACTTGCAGTTGCAGGGTTTGCCCGGCGACCGCGCCGCTGGCCGGCTCCAGGTGGGTCTCGATGCGCAGCTGCGCGGCGCCGAGCAGTCCGGCCGGCAGGTAGAGACACAGCCCGGCACCAATCCAGGTCCAGGTCCAGGTCCAGGTCAGGCGGTTCATGGTTGCACCTGCGCGGCGGCGCTGCGCTGGGCGTCTTCCAGGCGAAATTTCTGTTGCAGGAACGCCGCTGGCGAGGTGCTGAGGTTTTCCAGCCACTGCGCGTCGGAGGGCGTGGTGCCTTGCGCCAGCGCATGGGTCTTGCCTTGCCCGGCCTGCTTGTCGTACTTCAGCGCATCGGCCTTGACCTCCGGGGCCTTGTCCTGGGCGTCGCGGTAGTCCTTCTGCAGGGCCTCGCTCAGCAGCAGGTTGGCCTGGGCCTGGGCGAAGTCCGGCTGGCGCGCCAGTGCCTGGCGATAGGCGTCGATGGCTTCGTCGAATTTGAACAGGTGGACGTAGCTGTTGCCCTGATAAAAGTAGCCGGCGGCGCTGTCGAGCCGGGCGAATGCGGCCTGGGCGCTGGCGTAGTCACCCAGGGCATAGGCGGCCAGGCCTTGCCAGTACGGGTCGCGGAAATGCGCGGCGGCCTGTTGATAGTGGTGGTGTTCGTAGGCCCAGCGACCTTGCTGGTCGGCGCTGAAGAAGGCGTCGGCCAGGCTCGCGGCCTGGGCCGGCGGCGGCCCGAGCAGCAGCAGCGCCAGCAGCGCCGCGCCCCAGTTCAGGCTCCAGCCGCGGCGCAGGCTGAAGAAGGCCAGCACCAGCAGCGGGTAGAGCAGCCAGTAGCCGGCGTCCTTCCATTGCAGTTGCTGCTGCTCGGCGCTGGCAGCCTGGAAGTGGCGTTGCGCATGCAGCTCGATCCAGTCCAGGTCGTCGTCGTTGCCGGTCAGGCTGCCCAGCGGGGCGTCGGTGGCGTCGGCCAGCTGTTGCAGGCTGGCTTCGGCCTGGCTGTTGACCGCCACAATCAGCAGTTGCAGGTCCTGCTGATCGAGCAGTTTGCCCAGCGCTGGCAATTGCCCTGGGTCGGCGGCGTCGGTGACCAGCACCAGCGTGCCCGGGCTCTGTTCGGCGGCCAGCAGCCGGTTGGCGATCTCGACCACGCCAGCCAGGTCGCGACCCGGTGTGGCGATCAGGTCGCTGGACAGCACCTGCAGGAACGATGTGAGCAGCGCCGGATCGTCGCTGGGTGGCAGCACCAGATGGGCGCTGCCGGCGTAGGCGATCAGGCCGATGCGCCCGCCATGCCGACGTTGCACCAGGTCCAGCAGCTTGTGCCGGGCGGCTTCGAGGCGGCTGGGGGCGATATCGTGCCCGTTCATCGACGGCGACAGGTCCAGAGCCAGGATCAGCGGTGCGCGATTGTCCAGAAAGGCCGGCCGATCCTGTTCCCAGCTCGGCCCGGCCATGGCCAGGGCGCCGAGGATCAGGCTGGCACCGAGCAAGTGAATCGGCTGCACCCGCGCCTGGCCCTTGGGCGCGACGATCAGGTGACGCAGCAGGTGCTCGGCGATCAGCCCGTCAAAGCGCCCGCGCGCATCGCCCAGCCGCCGCCAGGCCAGGATCAGCAGCAGCGCCAGCGGTATCAGCAACAGCCAGGCTGGGCGCAGGAAGTGCAGGGCGTCGAGGTCGATGTCCATTCAGGTCTCCTGCGCCAGCGGCCGGGCACGCCGCCAGTACACGCGCAGCGCCGCGCCGCCGTGAAAGACACCGAGCAGCAGCATGGCGGCGCCCAGTGGCAGCCAGAACAGGTCGCGCTTGGGCTGGTGGCTGAGGGTGCTGACCTGGTGCGGGGTAATCTGGTCGAGGGTCTGGTAGACCTGCTGCAGCGCGCGGCTGTCTTCGGCGCGAAAGAAACGCCCGCCGGTGCGCGTGGCGATGGCCGCGAGGCCGTCGAGGTCGACCTTGGCGTCGCCGCTGGCAGCCGGGTCGCCGATGCCGATGGTGTGCACCACAATGCCGGCGGCGGCGGCCATGCTCGCTGCATGCAGGGGCGCGACCCGGCTGCTGGTGTCGTTGCCGTCGGTGAGCAGGATCAGCACCTTGTCGCGCTCCGGCGCATGTTCCAGCAGGCGCATGGTCAGGCCGATGGCGTCGCCCAGGGCGGTGTTGGGGCCGGCCATGCCGATGCCCACCTGCTCCAGCAGCAGCGCCAGGCTGGCGTGGTCGAGGGTCAGCGGCGCCTGGGCAAAGGCGCCGCTGCCGAACACGATCAGGCCCAGGCGGTCGTCCTTGCGCTGCTGGATGAAGCCTTGCACCACTTGCTTGACCGCGCTCAGGCGGTCGACCTTGCTGCCGTCGGCGAGGCTGTAGTCTCGGGTTTCCATGGATTGCGAAATATCGATGGCGAGCATCAGGTCGCGGGTCGGCTGTTGATGCAGCAGCGGTGGCTGCACCCACACCGGCCGACTCAAGGCGATCACCAGCAGCAGCCAGACCAGCAGGTTCAGCCCCAGCTGCACCAGGTGGCGGCGCAGGCCCTGGCGCTTGGGCGTCTGCCCGACCGCCTGGCTCAGGGCATTGAAAAACGGTACGCGCAGGGCGCGCTGGCGTTCGCGGTAGTCGGGCAGGTAGCGCCAGGCCGGCCACGCCAGCAGCGTCAGGGCCAGCAGCCAGGGGTGGTCAAGCTGCCACATGATGGCTCTCCACCCATTGCCGGCTCAGGCGCAGCAATTCCAAACGCTGAGGTGGCGCCATGGCCTCCAGGCGCGCCTGCGGGGCGTAGGCCAGCAACGCCAGGCGCGCGGCGAAGTCGTGGGGCAGGGGCACCGAGGTGCTGGCCTGGAGGAAGGCCTGCCAGGCCTGGCCGGTCAGGCTCGCCACGGGCGGCTGGTGCGGCATGGACAACGCCACTCGCTTGAGCAACTCGGGCACCTCGCGCAGCGCGGCGGTGTCCAGCTGCCGTTCCAGCTGACGCAACCGAGCCAGGGCCTGACGCCGATAGCGGTCACGGCGCCAGTGACGCCAGCGCCAGGCGCTGGCCGCGAGCGCCAGCAGCAGGACCAGCCCCAGCAGCACCAGCCAGCCCCAGGTCTGCGGCAGATAGCTGACGGGCGCGGGTAGCGGCAGCTCCTGCAACTGCTCGATGGCCGGGCTGCTCATACCGGGCTCCGGGCGCCACGCCGAGGTTCGCGGCCCAGTTCACGACGCAGTTGCAGCGGCGCCTCCTCACCGCTGCTGAACATCAGCAGGGGCACCCGGCTGCGCCGCAGCAGTTCGGCCACTTCGCGCAGGCGCCCCTGCAGGTAATCGCCCAGCGGCTTGCGCACGGTGGCGCGGTCCAGGGTCAACTCGACCTGCAGCTGTCCCTGGGTGACCAGCACCCGGCCGCGCTCGGGCAGCCTCAGCGCCAGCGGGTCGTACACTTGCAGGGCCAGCACGTCGTTGTGTGCGGCCAGTTGGCGCAACAGCTGCACGCTCGCCTCGGTGCAGCCGGCGAAGTCGCTGACGATGCAGATCAGCTGGTCATGCCCGCCGCCCTGCACGCAGCGGCGCAGGGCCAGGTCGAGCTGTCCGGGGGCGTCGGCCAGTACGCTGTCAGCGCTCAGCGCAGCGTTCTGCCGGCTGATCGCGGCCAGCAGGGCGGCCACGCTCTGGCGGCTGCGGCGCGGGGCAATGGCTTCGATACGGGCGTCGTTGAACACCAGGCCGCCGACCCGATCGCCGGCCTGCCAGGCCATCCAGCCGAGCAGGGCGGCGAGCTCGGCGGCCAGCACCGACTTGAAGCTGCGCTGCGAGCCGAAGTACATGTTCATGCGCTGGTCCACCAGCAGCAGGGCCGGGCGATCACGCTCCTCATGGTAGGTCTTGACGTAGGGCAGGCCGCGCCGCGAGCTGGCGCGCCAGTCCAGCGCGCGCAGATCGTCGCCGGGCTGGTAGCGGCGCAGCTCCTCGAAATCCAGGCCGCGGCCGCGCAGGCGCGAGCCGTGATTGCCGGCCAGCAGGCTGGCCCGTGGCTGGTGTGCCAGCAGGCTGAGGCCGCGGGCCTTGAACTCCAACGCCATGAGCTCGGCCAGCGACACCTGCACGCCGTGCCAGGGTGAGGGATTGTCCTGCATGGCGCTCTCCTTCAGGTGGTGATGGCAACTTTGTCGAGCAGGCGATCGAGCACCTGCTCGACGCCGACGCCATCGGCGACTGCGTCGTAGCTGAGCTTGAGGCGGTGGCGCAGCACCGGGTGCAGCACCGCTCGCACGTCATCCGGAGCGACGAAGTCGGCGCCTTCGAGCCAGGCGTGGCTGCGCGCCAGACGGTCCAGGGCAATACCGCCGCGCGGGCTGGCGCCCAGCTCTATCCAGCGCGCCAGGTCGCTGTCGTATTGCGCCGGATGGCGAGTGGCATCGATCAAATCGATCAGGTAGCGGTCGATGGCCGGCGCCACATGAATCGCGCTGATCTCGCGCCGCGCGGCGAACAGCACCTCCTGAGCCAGGCCCTCGGGTGCGGGCGCGTGCGGCTGCCCGGCCTGTTGCTCCTCGCTGCGCAGCAGCTGCAACACCTGGCTTTCTGCCGCTGGCGCCGGGTAGTCGAGCAGCACCTTCATCAGGAAGCGGTCCATCTGCGCTTCGGGCAGCGGGTAGGTGCCTTCCTGCTCGATGGGGTTCTGCGTGGCCATGACCACGAACAGCGCCGGCAACGGGTGACTGACCCCGGCCACGGTGATCTGGCGCTCCTCCATGGCTTCGAGCAGGGCGGCCTGGACCTTGGCCGGGGCGCGGTTGATTTCGTCGGCCAGGATCAGGTTGCCGAACAGCGGCCCCTGCTGGAACAGGATCTGGTTGCGCCCCTCGACCTGCTGCAGGATTTCTGCGCCGGTGATGTCCGAGGGCAGCAGGTCGGGGGTGAACTGGATACGGCTCATCTTTGCCTGCAGGTGTCGAGACAGGGCCTTGACCATGCGCGTCTTGGCCAGCCCCGGCAGGCTTTCGAGCAGCAGGTGGCCGTTGCCCAGCACGGCCAGCAGCAGCTGCCGGATGACCTGCTCCTGGCCCAGCACATCCTGGGCGATCAGCCGCTGCAGGTCGTTGATCTCGTCGCGGATACTCATGTTCGCTCCTGTCCTTTCATCGCGGCGCTACGACCACCACATATTGCAAGGTGGTGCCGACGTACTGCGGCTGGTACCAGGTGCTGCCGCATTGCTGGTAGCTGATGCCGTTGACCAACACCGGCACGCAGTTTCTGGGCACCGAGGTCACCGCGGTGCCGATGGCGATGGCCGTCACCGTGGTGGCGCCGATCACCGCGGCGGCGGCCCAGGGGTGATACCAGTCATCGTCGTCGTGGTGCGGCGGTGGTGGTGGCCCGGGAGGCCCGGGAGGCCCGGGAGGCCCTGGCGGTCCGGGCGGATGCGGTGGCGGCCCGGGGTGCGGCGCGGGGCCCGGGCCAGGTTGCGGATGGGGCGCCGGGCCTGGCTGGGGATGCGGCGCGGGGCCGGGCATCGGGTGCGGGGCAGGTCCCGGCATGGGGTGCGGTGCCGGCCCTGGCATCGGACGCGGCGCGGGGCCGCCGGCGAAGCCGTGGGGCGGCACCACGAAGGTTCGTGCGCCGCCGCCGGCACGCATGTGCCAGGCCTGGGCGGGTACCGGGCAGAGCAGCGCCGCCAGCACCAGGCCGAGGGTGGCGCGTTGCAGAATCCGGTTGCAGGCAGTCTTCATGGTTGCGCCTCCTGCGCGGGCGCGCTGATCTCGCGCAGCGGCACCGCCTGAGCGTCGGCCGGCGGTACGAAGTCGAAGGCGCTGGCGGGCGCCGGCTTGTCCTGCACCCAGTGGTAACGCACGCTGTGCCGCGGCCTGCCGTCGATGTCCTGACGGATGATCACCAATTGGCACGGCATCGGCCGGGCACCCAGGTGCACCCACAGTTGCCAGTCCACGCCGGGTTGACGGTAGGCGTAGTGGGCGCACAGCTGGCCGTCGATCTCCTGGTCGTTGATGTAGAGGGCGCTGCTCACGCCGACCGCCGCGGCGGTGCCGGCATCCCAGCGAAACAGGTCGGCCAGCGGCAGTTCAATGCCGTAGCGCAGGTACATGTCGTCGAGCAGCCCGTCGATGGTCGCCGGGCCGGCGCCGCTGGCGTAGTAGCGCTGACCTTCGTCGAACAGGGCGAAGCGCTTGCCGTTGAAATACAGGGTCTTGCGCCAGGGGCCGTCGGCGACGCTGACCCGCAGCTTGTTCGGTTGGGTCACCAGCAGCTCGGTGCGCTTGTTGAACTGCACCACCTGGCCGTCATCGAGCTGCTGGTCGGTGTCGCTGCTGGCGATCAGATGCAGGTGCGTGAGCGAGCGCAGGTACTGGCCCATTTGCTCCAGCACCTTGAGCGCACGCGGGTCCTGTTCGGCCGCAGCAACGGGCGGCGGGTCGTCGGCCTGCACCGCCACGCTGGCCAGCAATGCCAGGCTGGCGCCCAGGGCGCGCAGCCAGCACGAGCAAGGACGCTGGGTCATTTGCTAGCTCCCGTTGCCTGCCTTGATTTTCTCGAAGCTGGCACGCATGTCGGCGGCCCAGCCGTCGAGTACCGGCTTGACGTCTTCCAGCCCGAGTTGGGTCTTGTCGTTTTCCAGCGGCTTGCCGCTGCCTTTGCGCACCACCTGGGCCAGCACCTTGTTGCTGTCGCCGTCGAGCACGGCGGCCTCGGTGGCAATATCGACATTCTGGTCACGCCCACCGGACGCGGTGTTCACGGCCGCTGCCACCAGCGCGATAGGAATCACCTCATAGGGCTTGAGGCCCTGGTTGCTGGTCGACACAGCGGTGATCGCCGGCCGCACGATCAGGGTGTGCGGGCCGGGTGCGCTGGCGATGCTCAGGTCCTTGCCCAGCTCACGCTTGAGCGCACTGTCGTAGTATCGAGTGATGGCTTGCAGGGTCTGCGCCGAGATCACGGCGGTGGGCTGAGGCTTGGGGTAGAACTGGCTGGGCTCGATGTACACCTGGGTGTACTGCGCTGCATTGACGTCATTGTCGATCCAGCGCATCACCGGCGCGCCGCTGGGGCTTTGCGCCGGTTTCAGGCGGCTGTAGTCCTTGAGAAACCCCGAGTACTGGCTGGGGTCGACCTGGGAGCTGGCGCAGCCGCCCAGGCCCAGCAGGGCGCAGCAGACCAGCGTGTTGAGCAGCGGCATCTTCATCGGGTGACTCCTGGGTATGGGACGGGCAGCGGTGGATTACCAGACGTATTGCAGGCGCAACGTCCAGGTGTTGACGTCCGGTGAAGCGGTGCGCTCGGAAACGGTGTCGCTGTAGGCCACCAGGCCGCCGAACTGCGGCGACAACATGAAACCCAGGCTGGCGCCGACCAGGGTGTTTTGCTGCTTGTTGTCCTGGTTGACGCCGTCGACCCTGGTTTCGCCGCCGGCGCTGTAGGTGGCGTCCAGGCCGATCCACAGCGCGCGGTTGATGGTGTAGCTGTAGTGGCTCTCGATGGCGTAGAGCGGTTTCTGCTCCAGCTTGCTGTTGCCCTGGTAGTCGTCGTTGTCGCCGTACAGCGTTGCGTAGGTGTTGAACTCCAGCCAGGTCGGGCCGATGGGTGTGCCAAAGGCGATCTCCGGTTTCACCGCCCAGCGGTTGGAGCCGATGTTGATGATGCGGTTCTTGTCGTAGTCGCCGGTCGGCGTGATCAGCGTCAGCGCGCCGCTGAGGAAGGTCTCGGGGGTCCACTTGGCGAATTCCTCGGCGCTCAGTGCCGGGCCGCCGAAGAAGTTGTGGGCGAACACCAGCTGGGTGTCGCCGCGCCCGCCGTTGTGCTTGGTGCCGCTGAAGTACTGGGCGTTGTCGAAGGAGGCCGAGAGGTCGGCATAGGGCTGCAGGATTTCTACCGCCGTGTTGCGCCCGTCGAGGTCGAAGGAGCGCGCGTAGCGGGCGATGTAGACATTGGCGTTGAGCGACAGGCCCTTGATCGGCAGCGCCGTGTCGATCGGCGTATTGGTGTCGATGACGTTGTAGTAGCCAAACAGCATGTTCAGGTCGATCGGCGTGTTCTGCCAGTCCCGCGCGTTGTCGGCCCAGGCCGTGGCAGGCAGGAGCGGCGACACGGCCAGGGTCATGGCGGTGAGGTAACCGGTGCGACGGCGAAAATCCATGACGAGGTACTCCTTGGTATCAATGAATCAGTCGGTCGACCCTTCAACGGTCAGTGCTTTGCAGCGGCGGCTGGCGCCATTGCCCGCTGGCCAACTCCGGGCCCGGCATGTAGACCCGCAGCACCGCATAGAAGGGGCCTGCCGGCGTCGGCAACCAGTTGCTCTCGCGGGCTTTACCCGGAGAGTGCGGTTGCAGGTACAGGGTGATGCCGCCGTCGGCGTCGCGGGCCAGGCTGTCGAGCATTCGCGAATTGATCAGGTAGCGCTGCAGGGGGTTTTCCACCAGCAGCTTGGTGGCACCGTCGTACATCGTCAGTGACCAGAACGCCCTGGCTGGCGGCAGTTGATCCTTGGCGAAATGCAGCCGGTAGTCGCGGCTCGCGCCGTTGGCCGGGCGGCCCTGGGCATCGGTGAAGTAGCCGATGTAATTCGCCTCCTCGGCGGAGTTGCCGAAGATCCCCATGTTGGCGCCGGCGTAGCGGTACAGGGTGTTGCCCTGCAGGTGAGCACGACTGCCGAACAGGTCGCTGCTGCTGATCTGGTGGGTGTCGACCCGGGTCTTCTTGAATTGCGCGAACTCGGCCTTGCCGGCATCGATGCCGGCCTGCAGAGCGGCGCGCTGGCCCTCGCTCAGACGCTGTTCGTCGAACGACCCGCCCGGCGTCACGCCGATGCGCGCCAGGCGTGCGAGCAGGTCCTTTTCGGCAGGCTGCGGCGCAGCGAACGCCAGCATGAAGCTCAGATAGCGAAACAGTGCCGGGCTGTCGCTCATGTCTGCCTGAGGCCTTGGCCAGGCAATAGCGGCTGGCTTGGGCGCCGGCGGTTGCCCGAGGTAGCCGCTCAAGGGTTGCACGCGGTAGCCGGCCTGGATCTCGCGCACCTTGGCCAGGTCCGCTTCATCGAACAGCTGGGTGCGGTACAGGGCGTAGACAATGTCGCTTTCACTGTGCACGGCCTTGGCGATGCCGCTGGGCACCGGCCCTTGCCAATGCGGCCCGGCGATCAGAAAGGTGCCGCCCTGATTGCCGGTGGTTCGCGTGCCCAGATAGTCGAAGTTCTGCGTGTAGAGGTCGATCAATTGCACCGAGTAATAACGCTGCGCCTCGATGGCCGGCAGGCTCAGCACCTGAGGTTCGGCACGCAGGTCCAGCCACAGAAACGAGTAGGGCGTGTCGGAGTTAGGGGTGACGAAGGCCTTGTCGCGGGGCGTGAATACCCTGGCGGTGTTGCCGATGCGGTTGAACTCAGCCTTGTAGTCCGCGCCACCCTGGTCCACGGCCTGGGCATAGAGCGTCTTGTACATTTCCACCACAGGGTAGCCGTACAGGTAGGCCTGCTTGGCAATCGCCGTGGTCTCGCTGGCGGACAGCGACGGCGTATCGGCCCAGGTGGCAGCCAGCGGCAGGGCGCAGAGGGCCGCGACGATGGCGTGACGATAGAGAGGCTTCATCCTTGGCTCCACTGTTCAGGGTTCGCGCTGGAAGTCGGCCAACTTCCAGCTCTTGTCAAAATAGGCTTCAGTGGGCGCGTACAGGCGGAAATAGCTGAACCACTGTTTGCCCGGCACGGTTTGCACCCAATTCGCTTCCTTGTCCTTGTCCTTGGGCGGCTGCGGGCCGAAGTACAGGTCTACCGAACCGTCGGGGTTCTTCTTCAGGTCCTGGCGCGAGGACAGGTCGGCTTTGCGCTGCGGGTTGTCGATCAGGCAGCGGGTGGCGATGTCGTAGACCGTCAGCGACCAGAACTGCTTCGCCGGTGGCTGTGCGTCGACGTGCAAGGTGTAGCGGCTGGCGCCGTCCAGCCACTGGCCCTGGGCGTCGGTGTAGGCGCCCAGGTACGTCTGGCCCAGCCCCGGGGTGTGCGAGACCATGCCCTTGGTGTTGGTCACCGCTTCGTAGAACCAGGCCGTGCGCTCCCACAACTGATCGTAATGGGCGACGCGCTGGGACGGATCCTCGATATTGAGCACGGTGTCCCACTGCCGGTCGGGCCAGTAGCGTGCCTGGGGGAAGCGCTTGGCGAAGGTGTTGGCCTTGGCGATCAACTCGCCCATTTGCAGGCCCTGCTCCAGCGCCCGGCGTTGTTCGGCTGTCGGGGCGAACGGCTTGCCCTTTTCAATGCCGAGGCTGGCAAGCATGGCCATGTAGAAGCGATCACGCTCGTTGACCGGTTCGCGCTGAATGATCTCATGCAACAGTTGCCAATAAGCCATGCCGCCGGGCTGGGTACCTGACCAGCGTTTGCCGCCTGGGGTCAGCAGGCGAGTGGCAGCGGGGTGCGCCTGGTCCTTGAGTGGGTACATGCGAAACTTCTGCACCAACGCCTGGCCCTTGGCCGGGTCCGGGTCGAGCACGCGAAAACCCACCAGCACGTTCATGGTTTGCGACGGCGCCAGGTAGTAGCCCTGGGTGTCTGCTGGCGCCGGCGTGCCCGGCGGCAGCACCAGGTATTTGCCGCCCTGGCCTTTGTCCGGCCCGGTCTGGCCCATGTCGACGATCGCTCGCTGCCAGAAGTCGCCCACCCCACCAGCAGTCGGCCCCGGGGGCAGCTCGATGACCAGCGGGCCGGTCTGGTTCAGGTCGACGAAGCCGAGAATGTAAGGCGTGGTGGCGTTTGCGGTAATGACCCCCAGCTTGTCTTCGTAGCTGGTGAGCACCATCAGGTCCCCGTTGCGCGCACCGAGCTTTTCGCGAAATTCCTTCTGCCACTGCGCATAGGACACCAGCGGCAACGCCCACAGGTAGGCCTGGGTGGCCTGTTGAAAGTCCAGCTCGGCGTACAACTGGGCAATGGAGGCGCGGTCTGGCAGGTCACCTTGCAAGGTCACTGGTCCGATGCGGGTATCCACGGCTGACGCGTAGTTGGCGCTCAGGCCCAATAGCAGGGCGACGGTAAGTTTGCTGGGGGCGTTCATGGCTCGGGTCGTCCTCATTTTCCAAAGGTCACATTGAGCCCGGCGAACAGGGTGAAACGCGGCAGGCCATCGCCCTTGTGCTCCACGGTCCACTGCGGCTCGACGAAAGCATTGAAAATGTTGCCGCCGACCTTCCACGCTTTACCCGCGCCCAGGCCCAGGGGGATGTAGTGGGTGTCGTTCTTCAGGTCGAAGGTCCAGGTGGCGGTGGAGCGCAGGTACCAGCCGCGGGGCAGGTTGTGAATGAGGAACGGCTGGAGCGTGGCCGACTCCACGTGGGCGCGGTCGCTGTCGCCAGCGAACGAGCTCTGGTACTGCACCAGCGCGCCGAGCAGGCCGCGCGGCGACGCGTCGATGGCCACGGCGGCCAGCCCGGCCTGCCATTTGCCAGTCCCCAGCTCGTCATGGGCGGCAGTGGGCGCGGTGATCTGCGGGCCGATGCCCAGCTGCACGCCCTCGGTCTTGAGCAGAAAGATATCGAACAGGTTGAGGTCGCCGCTGCCGGTGCTGTAGCCGCCGTGCGGGTCGGGGCGGGTGCTGATCGGCAGGGTGGCGCGCAGCAACTGCGGCACACCGATAAAGGCTCCAGGCGCCACCGGCAAGGTGCCACGCAACAAGGCATCGTTGCTGTGGGCATTGCTGTTGGCGATGTCGGGGGTGTAGTAGTCCTGCAGATTAAACCCCGGCGCCAGGTTCAACGGGTTGTTGCTCTTGTTGGCGGCGTCACTGGTGCCACCAGTGCCGCTACTGTCGGCACAGGCCAGCGCGGGTGCCAGCAACATGGCGGTGAAGAGTGATTTGTTGAAACGGCGGTCCATAGCCATGGCTGATATCCGGGCAGCATTGATCGTGCTGTGGTCGCACTAATAGCGCGACCACACCGTTGTACCTTTATTTACATCGAGCCTTTTTACCGTGCCAACTTCGCTTTCGTTAACGCGACCTGGCAGGCGAATATCATGTATCACAAACTTAGCAGGAAAGTTTCAAGGCGCCAGTTAGTTGTTGAATATTTTCAATAAAACGTAGCAGGCTCTATAGCGTTTTGTAATAAGCGAGGGCGCTGCTTGTTCGGCGTTCCTGCCACTCATCATGGGCGGCGTTATCCGCCGCCCATGCCTGGCTCGCGCGTTATTTCAATACCAGCAACTGATAAACCCCAGCCTCGCTTTCTATGCCATGGGTGTCATGGGTAAACCCGGGAAAGGACTTGTCGAAACTTTCCAGCGCCGCCAGATACCCCAGTAATGGCCCGTCGGCCGGGCCGATGTTTTCACCCGGCATCAATAACGGGATTCCAGGCGGGTAGGGGACGATACCCGTGGCCACCACCCGTCCGGCCGCCTCGGCCAGGGTCACCCGTTCGATCTGGTTCTTGACCAGCTTTTCGTAGGCCTGTACCGGGCTGAATTCGGCGGTGGGCAACATGCCGAAGGCCTTGGCCATGGTCGAGGTGGTGCGGTGCTCCTTCATGGCGGCGAAAATCTCTTCGGCCAGGTCGCGAATGCCCATGCCGGCATAGCGCTGCTGGTTGGCGGCGAGCAGTTCGGGCAGGCACAGCTCCAGCTCCAGGTTGCTGTCGTAGTCACGCTTGAAGTCCAGCAGGGCGTTGACCAGGGTGCCCCATTTGCCCTTGGTGATGCCGATGGAGAACAGAAACAGAATGGTGAAATCGGTGGTTTTCTCCACCACGATGCCCTGGTGCCCGAGGTAGGCGCTGAGCACGCAGGCGGGGATGCCGAAGTCCAGCAGCTCGCCGTCATCGCCCATGCCCGGGCTGAGCACCGAGACCTTGATCGGGTCGAGCATGCAGTAGCCGTCTTCGATGTCGCCGAAGCCGTGCCAGACCTCGTTGGGGTGCAGCACCCAGCAGCTTGGGTCGGTCTTGAGAATAAGCGGGTCGGCATGGTGGAAGGGCACGCGGCGCCCGTCGATGGTCACGGTCGGCGGCTGCCAGCAGGAGAAGAACCAGTCGTCGTGGCCGAGCATTTCGCTTTTCATGCGCGAGATGACCTGGCGGAACGCAATGGCCTCCTCGATGGACTCATTGGTGAGGATCTGCCCGCTGGGCGCTTCCATCATCGCCGAACTGACGTCGCACGAGGCCATGATGGCGTAATTGGGGGAGGTCGAGGCGTGCATCATGAACGACTCGTTGAAGCGCCCGTGGGGGATCGGGTTGCGGCCGTTGCGCACGTGAATCATCGAGGCCTGCGACAGCGCTGCCAGCAGCTTGTGGGTCGACTGCGTGGCGAACACGGTGGGGCGCGACGGGTCGTGGTCGGCCGGGTCGCCGTGCATGGCGAAGCGGTCGCGGTACAGCGGGTTGAAGCGTGCGTAGCCGTACCAGGCCTCGTCGAAATGCAGGCGGTCGACGCTTTCGCCGAGCAGTTGCTCGACCCGCGTAACGTTGTAGGTCAGGCCGTCGTAGGTGGAATTGGTGACGATGGCGTGCACGGGTGTCGGGTCGATGTCGGCGCCCACCAGCGGGTTACTGGCGATGGCTGCCTTGATCGCCTTGCGGCTCAAGGTTTGCGGGAGAATCGGGCCGATGATGCCGTAGCGGTTGCGGGTCGGCACCAGGTAGGTGGGGATGGCCCCCGACAGGGTCATCGCATGCTCGGCCGATTTGTGGCAGTTGCGGTCGCATAGGGCGATCTGGTCGCGGGTCACGCTGGCCATCAGGATCACCCGGTTGGAGGTCGAGGAACCGTTGGTGACGTAATAGGTACGGTGCGCGCCGAACACCTTGGCCGCGTAGCGTTCGCCTTGGCCGATGGGGCCGCTGTGGTCGAGCAGCGAACCCAGTTCACCGACCGAGATGGACAGGTCCGAACGCAGCAGGTTTTCCCCGAAGAACTCGTAGAACGCCCGGCCGGCGGTGCTTTTCAGAAAAGCCGTGCCGCCGGCGTGGCCTGGCGTGTGCCAGGAGTATTCGTAGGAGCGGGCGAACTTGAGCAGGGCGCCGAACATCGGTGGCAGTACGGCCTGACGGTAACGCTCGATGGCGGCCAGGATGCGCCCGCTGAGGAAGCGGCTGGTGTCCTCCGGCAGCCAGATGAAGTCGTCGGCGTGCTGCATCACCACCAGCGGAATGCTCGCTGCGGTGCTGCGGTCGCTGATCAGGAACACCGGCACGCGGGTGTTGCGCTCGCGCAGGTCGGTCAACAGGCGGATGCATTCGGCGTGGCCTTCGCTGGTGTCCATCTCCCAGCTGAGCAGCACGCACTGCACTGCGGGGTCGGAATGCAGGATGGAAGTGGCGTCACCGAGGCTTTCCGAAATCAGGATACTGATGGAGCGCTCTTCGACGTCGGCGATCAATTGGTTCAATGCGCGGCCGAATACCGTGCGTTTGTCCGGTGCGGCGCTGACCAGCAGGGCCAGCATGCCGAGCAGTTGTCTGGGTTCGCTCATGGGCGGGTCTCCATAGGGGCGTGCAGGGGCGCCAGGGGCAGATTGTTGACCGGGATCGGCTCGGCGCTCAGGTGCTGCGCGGCCACGGTCTGGGTCGGTACGCTGTTGTTCAGCGCTTCAAGGCGGATCAGGCGGGTGTTGACGAAGCCGAACAGCGTGTAGCCGGCGATGGTCGCCACGCCGCCGAGCATCAGCGCCTGTTCGCCCGAGCTGTACAGCGCCAGGTAGCTGTAGGCTGCCGCCACGCCGGCGACGATGTTGGTCACCAGCGCCTTGTTGGCCGGGACGTTGGAGATCTTCTGCAGGGTCACCAGGGTGGCCATGGAGAGGATGTAGGGCACCAGGTTGGTGACCACGGCGAGGTTGACCAGGGTGTCGAACTGCTTGGCCAGGTCCGGGCTGATGGTCAGCAGGGCCATGGCGGTCTGGATCGCCAGCAGGATCAGCATGCTGATGATCGGCACGCCATGCTTGTTGGCCTTGGCGAAGATCGGCAGGAAGTAACCGGTGTCGGCCGAGCTCTTGAACACCTGGGCGACGGTGAACTGCCAGCCCAGCAACGAGCCGATGCAGGCCAGCACCATCAGGCCCATGACGATGTTGCCCACCAGCGGGTTGAACATCTGCGCGAACACCAGCCCGAAGGGCGCGGTGGAGGAGACCAGCGCGGCGTTGTCGACGATGCCGGCGATGACGTTGGTGGAAACGATGTAGATCACCGCTGCGCCCAGGGTGCCGCCGAGCACGGCGATGGGTACGTTCTTCTCGGGGTTTTCCACTGCATCGCCGTTGGCGCACGCCGACTCCAGGCCGAGGAACGCCCACAGGGTGATGGCCACCGAGGCGCCGGCGGCGTCGTACCAGGTCTTGTCGTGGGGGTTCCAGCCGGCGGCGTAGATGCTGCTGTCGAACCAGAACCAGCCGATGGTCGATACCAGCACCACCGGCGCGATCACACCCCACACCGTCACGGCGCCGATCTTGCCGGTGATGCTCGCGCCGCCGAAGTTGGCGAAGGTGGTCACCCATAACAACGCAATGGTCGCCAGGCCGACTTGCAATGAGCCCAGTTTGATATCGAACAGCGTCTGGATATAACCGACAGCGGTAATGCTGATCGCCACGTTGGCAATCAACAGCGACAGGCCGTAAGTGTAGTTGGTGATGTAATTCCCGGACTTGCCGAAGGTATATTCAGCATAACCGCCCATACCGCCGGTCTTTCGGCTCAACATGCCGCAGCGGGCGAAGGCATAGGCCAGCGCCAGAGAACCGGTGGCGGTAATCAACCACGACAAAATGGAAATGCCGCCGACCTCGGCAAGTTTGGTCGGTAATAGCACAATGCCTGATCCGAGCATATTGACCGCAGTCAACATGGTCAGCTGCACCACGCTCATTTTCTTTGCGGCAGCCATCCTCAAGCCTCCATGATCCATTTTGGTGCTTACAGTGATAGCTAATAATTCTCGATCCGCAAGCTCGTTATCGCGACAAGAAGGGAACTGCGGCTGGAATAGCGAAGTTGGTTAGCTGGCTATGTAATTATTTAATGCCAATATGCCATATCTTTGCAGTGCTTGCTTTGCGGGGCCTGGGCGGGATTGTTCGACAGGAATCAATGGAACTTTCGAGGGTTTTTTGCACTAAAGAGGGGCCGGTCATTGGCCGATGTATTTTTATTTACAAGCCAGGGTAGGCGGGGGAGTGGGGCAATCGTGGGAGGGCGAAGCCCGCGAGCTTTTCACAAGTTCAAACCGGCCTACGGCCTCTCGGGGGCTTTGCCCCCTCCCACGTCTGTCGGCGATAGCAGGCGATCTGCACAGCGATGGCTGTCAGGTCAGTCGAACAAGTCACCCGTCTCCGGCAACGGCGGCACCACCACTTCGTCGATCAACTCGCCGCCTTGATTGCGCACATTGCCCACTGCCGGCCCCACCCGGTACCACTCGAAATCCGCCACTGCGCGCCCGGCGCCGCGCATCAGCTCGTCGGCCTGCGCCGCCTCCAGGCCATACTCGAGCCACTGGCGCGCCGCCTCGGGGCCGAGCACCACCGGCCGGCGGTCGTGGATATCGACCATGCCGGCATCGCTGGCGTCGGTGATGATCACCACGCCGTCGCCTTCGCCAGGCGCAAGCCCCGGCGTGACCTGGGCCAACCCGGCGAAGAACATCGGCGCGCGGTCTTTCAGGCGGATGTAATACGGCTGTTTCTTCTTCGGGTCCTGCGCGTCCTTGACCCACTCATACCAGCCATTGGCCGGCACCAGCACGCGGCCCTGGGGCCAGAGCTGCTTGAAGAACCTGCTGGTGGCCACTGTCTCGCTGCGCGCATTGATGCTCGGTGGCCGCTTGCCTTTGGCCCAGAAAGGCTCCCAGCCCCAGCGCACCTGCTCCAGGCGCAGCCCGGCCGATTCGCCGACGATCACCGGCACGCGGGTCGACGGGGCGATGTTGTAGCGGCTGGCCGGCTCGGGTTCGACGTAGCTGATGACCAACTGCTGCGGCGCCAGCTCGCGCAGGTAGACCTCCATGGGCTGGTACATCGAATAGCGTCCACACATGGCGTTTCCTCCCGTCGAAATTTTCCATCTGTGCAATTGACCACAGCGCGGCTTCACAGTTAACTGTATATTCATACAGTACACATTTTGAGGCAATTTAAATGTTCACCTTGCTGGGTCCCCTGGCAGTCGGCGGCGTCCGGCTGCCGCTGTATTCCTTCCGGGTGCCGTGCGGCTTCCCGTCGCCGGCCGCCGACCACATGGAGCGCAAGATCTCCCTCGACGAGCTGCTGGATATCCGCGCGCCGCACATGTACCTGGTGCGCATCGAGGGCAACAGCATGATCGGCGCGGGCATCTTCAGCGGCGACCTGGTGGCGGTGGATCGCTCCATCGAGGCCGAACACGGCCATATCGTCATTGCCGCGATCAACACCGAGCCGGTCTGCAAGCGCCTGCACAAGCGCGGCCAGGAGGTGATCCTGAAGTCCGAGAATCGCGACTTCCCGCCCCGCTATGTGATGGAAGGCGACGAGCTGATCATCTGGGGCGTGGTCACCTTCAGCGTACGTGCCCATGAAAAGCTCTGAAAGCGGCGGCCACGCCCCGGCGTTCGCCCTGATCGACTGCAACAGTTTCTACGCCAGCTGCGAGCGGGTGTTTCGCCCTGACCTGCTGCGCACGCCCATCGTCGTGCTGAGCAACAACGACGGCTGCGTGATCGCTCGCTCGGCCGATGCCAAGCCGTTCGTGAAGATGGGCGAGCCGTATTTCCAGATCCGCCACAAGCTGCGCCAGCACGGTGTGTTGGCGTTCTCCAGCAACTATGCGCTGTACGGCGACATGAGCGAGCGGGTGATGAGCGTGATCGAGGCCATGGTCCCGGCGGTGGAGGTGTACAGCATCGACGAGGCGTTCGCCGACCTGACCGGCATGACCGAAGACCTCGACGCCCTCGGCCGGCGGATTCGCGCACGGGTCCACCAGTACACCGGCATCCCTGTGGGGGTCGGCATCGCCGGCACCAAGACCCTGGCCAAGCTGGCCAACCACGGCGCCAAGAAGTGGCAGGCGCAGCTGGGCGGGGTCCTCGACATCCGCGCCCCGCAGCGCCGCGACCGCCTGCTCAAGGCCTGTGCGGTGGGCGATGTGTGGGGGATCGGCAAGCGCATGTCGGCGCACCTGGAGGGCCTCGGCATCAAGACTGCCTGGGACCTGGCCCAGGCCGACGCCCGCCTGCTGCGCGACAAGTTCAGTGTGGTGATCGAGAAGACCGCCCGGGAACTGGCCGGCACGCCGTGCCTGGCGCTGGACGATCCCGACCCGCCGAAGCAGGAAATCTGCTGCAGCCGCATGTTCGGCCAGCGCCTGGACAGCCTGCCACCGCTGCGCGAGGCGGTGGCCACCTACATGATGCGCGCCTCGGAAAAACTCCGCGCGCAGCAGTCGCTGTGCCGGCGAATCCGCATCAGCATCCGCACCGGCATGTTCAACCCGCAGGAGGCCAAGTACGCCAATGGCGTGATCGTCTGCCTGCCGTACCCCACCGATGACGTGCGCCTGCTGACCAAGGCGGCGGTGCAGGGGCTCGAGCAGGTGTTTCGCGAAGGCTACCAGTACAGCAAGGCCGAGGTGCTTTTGCTCGACCTGTGCCAGCGCGGCGAGTACACCGACGACCTGTTCGCCGCCTCGCAGCCGGCGGCCGCCGAACAGGTGATGCGCGTGCTCGATACCATCAACGCCCGCTGGGGCCGCGGCACCCTGCGCCCGGCGGCGGTGCCGCTGATGCCGGACTGGGGCATGCGCCAGGAGTTGATGAGCCAGAGCTACACGACGACGTTGGAAGAGTTGTGGCGGGTGTGAATGCAGGCGCTTGGGGCAGGGCACAAAGCCGCCGCGCGCCAGCAGGCGAGGGGGATTCACCAGCGTCAAAAAATAAGTATCAAAAAGCCATCAAGTTATTCACGGCCGCGCCGAAACAACCAATCGACATTCATCATTAAAAGGAATTTTTCCATGTCGCTTGCCTCGTTACGCCTGGGTCTTGTCTGCTGGTTGCTGGCCGGTGCGCTTACCGGGTGCGGTTCCACCGTGCAGAAACCGATCGATCTGGACCCGCAGTTCTGGAGCGAAAAACAGCCGACCATCGGCGTTGCCATGACCACACTGCCGGCCTCGCAACTGGCCCTGACCGGCCAGCAAGGCCTGCTCGACCTTGCCATCAACACCGGCGTCAACAGCAAGCTCAGCGCCCAGGTAGCCACCTGGAAGCTGCAGGATGCCGCCACCATCCCCGACGAGATCGTCGCCAAGCTGCAAGCCAAGGGCTACAGGGCGAAGAAGATCGACGAGGTCATTGACCTCAAGCAATACAAGGAAGCCAAGTTTCACGAAGGTTTCTACAACCGCGATCTGAGTCCGCTGCAGGCCAAATATGGCGTTGACCGCCTGCTGCTGATTTCCTACACCGCCAGCGGCGCCTATCGCAGTTACTACAGCGTGATCCCCACCAGCGTGCCAACCCCGCAAGTGGGTGGCGTCGGCGCCGTGGTCGACCTGCGCGACAACCATTTGCTGTGGTACAAACCGTTCGCCGTGGTCAAGCCGGCGCAGGGTGAGTGGGATCAACCCAACTATGCCAATCTGGCCAATGCCTATTACCAGGCGGTGGACAGCAGCCGGCAGTTGGTCATCACGCCGTTCGCGCAATGATGGCCGCTACCACCCGGTGCGCCCTGGCCATGGCCGCAGCGCTGTTGCTGGGCGGCTGCGCGCAGCAGCCGCCCAGCGAGAAAAGCTTCAATGGCCCGCAGGCTTTGCCCTATGTCAACGCGCACGGCCTGCAGGTGCAGGTCCAGATACCGCGCGATGGCTTTGTCAGCGCCAGCTGGGTCATCGATGCCAAAGCCGCCCAGGCTGCGGCGCAGACCACTGACAGCATTACCCGCAGCTCGGTGCAGGCGGGTGGCGTGGTCGGGCTGCTGGTTGCCAGCGCGATCAATACCCAGACCGGCACCGGTGTGCTCGAACGCGATGCTCGTGCCGCCGCCCAGCGCGACGCGCGACCGATGGCGGCGCTGCTGGCCGAGCAGGCCGAAGCCGACCGGCTGGCGCGGCGTTTTCGCCAGGCCAGCCTTGACGCCGGTTTGCCCGCCGGGCAGGGCGCGATCACCGCGCGCCTGTTGATCGAGCCGCAGCTGGTGCTGTCGGCCGATCGTGGCAGCTTCGTGCTGATCAGCCGCGCGCAGGTGCAGGACATCGCCGGTGAGCCCTTGTACCGACGCCACATCGAAGTGGTGGGTGCGCCGTTTCGCCGCTGCGGTGCCCAGTGTATCGACGACGGCCAGCTTGACCTGGCCGCAGTCGACCAGCAGTTGCAGCAGTGCATCGAGGAAACCCTGCGTGTGCTGGCGCAGGACTTGCGCGCTGGCGACAGCGATGACCTCGGGCAGCAACTGACGGTGCGCTATGTGCTTGACGGGCAGCGCCAGGTCGAGCGCGGCTGGTTGTTGCCGGCCTTGCCGGTGGCGACGGGGACGGCGACGGCGGGCAACCAGTACCATCGCTACCGCAACCTGGACGGCGCCTTGAAATCGGTGCCGGTGCCGTTCGAGAACATCGCCACCCAATAGCCTGGCGTCGCCCCCGTTCTTCGCATAAATGAACCTGAAGGCTTTTTTACGGTCTCTGCCAAGCGGTCATTCCCCGGGCGCCTTAGCCCCCGCTTGTGCCGGCTCGACCATCGGAGCCTTCATTTTCATTTCACGCGAAGATCATTCATGTCCTTTCTGTCCCGTCTTTTTTCTCTCGTCACCGGTATTTCCACTGTGGTCGGCGCCACCCTGCTGCTGGCCGGCAATGCCGAAGGCGCCGACGCCGAGCGCTGGATCAGCGACAACCTGACCACCGTGGTGCGCAGCGGCCCCACCGACGGCTACCGCATCATCGGTATGGTCAAGTCCGGGCAGAAGGTGCAGTTGATCAGCACCCAGGGTGATTACAGCCAGATTCGCGGCGAGTCGGGCGACACCGTGTGGCTGCCCAGCGCCAACCTGCAGGAACAGCCCAGCCCCAGCGAACGTCTGCCGGCGCTGACCCAGCAGGTTGGCGAGCTGAATGACCAGCTCAAGACCATCGACGACAGCTGGAAGACACGCGTGCAGGGCATGCAGGAGACGCTGGATGCGCGCAAGAAGCTCATCGACGAGCTGCAGGCGCACAACAAGGACATCGATGCGCAGCTGACCGCCGCCCAGACCGAAGTGCGTACGGTGCAGGCGCAGCTGGGCGACGAGAACAAGCAGGTGCTGATGCGCTACATGGTCTATGGCGGCGGCATCGCCGGCGCGGGCCTGCTGGCCGGTCTGATCCTGCCGATGCTGACCCGCGGGCGCAAGCGCAACGATCGCTGGTTCTAAGCGCAAGAGATGAGCGGCCTGACGGCCAGTCAAACCTGGCGTTCGGGGTTGCCCCGCTCGCCAGCTGCGCCGGCTCCTACGCCACCTGTGGGGTTATCCCGGACCGTTGTAGGAGCCGGCGCAGCTGGCGAGGGCATCACCTCGGTTGGCGGGTGGATCATCTGCTGGTATCGCGGCTCATGGCCAATCAAACCTGGGGTTGGGTGTTGCTTCGCTCGCCAGCTGCGCCGGCTCCTACGCCACCGGTGGGGCATTCCGGGGTCGGTGTAGGAGCCGGCGCAGCTGGCGAGGGCATCACCTCGGTGGGCGGGTGGATCATCAGCTGGTATCGCGCCCCATGGCCAGTCAAACCTGGCGTTCGGGGTTGCCCCGCTCGCCAGCTGCGCCGGCTCCTACGCCACCTGTGGGTTATCCCGGACCGTTGTAGGAGCCGGCGCAGCTGGCGAGGGCATCGCCTCGGTGGGCGGGTGGATCATCTGCTGGTATCACGCCCCAGGGCCAGTCAAACCTGGCGTTCGGGGTTGCCCCGCTCGCCAGCTGCGCCGGCTCCTACGCCACCGGTGGGTTATCCCGGACCGTTGTAGGAGCCGGCGCAGCTGGCGAGGGCATCGCCTCGGTGGGCGGGTGGATCATCTGCTGGTATCGCGGCTCATGGCCAATCAAACCTGGGGTTGGGTGTTGCTTCGCTCGCCAGCTGCGCCGGCTCCTACGCCAGCTGTGGGTTATCCCGGACCGTTGTAGGAGCCGGCGCAGCTGGCGAGGGCATCGCCTCGGTGGGCGGGTGGATCGTCCGATGGTATCGCGCCCCATGGCCAGTCAAACCTGGCGTTCGGGGTTGCCCCGCTCGCCAGCTGCGCCGGCTCCTACGCCACCGGTGGGTTATCCCGGACCGTTGTAGGAGCCGGCGCAGCTGGCGAGGGCATCACCTCGGTGGGCGGGTGGATCATCAGCTGGTATCGCGGGTCATGGCCAATCAAACCTGGGGTTGGGTGTTGCTTCGCTCGCCAGCTTCGCCGGCTCCTGCGCCACCGGTGGGGTGTTCGGGGTCGGTGTAGGAGCCGGCGCAGCTGGCGAGGGCATCACCTCGGTGGGCGGGTGGATCATCAGCTGGTATCGCGGCTCATGGCCAATCAAACCTGGCGTTCGGGGTTGCCCCGCTCGCCAGATGCGCCGGCTCCTACGCCACCTTTGAGATCACCCGGGTTGGCGTAGCCGGCGCAGGCATCACCTCGGTGGCCAGGGTGATCCCAGGCGCTACCTGCGCCCGCTGCGCGTGCTCACGTCCACCCACACCGCCAGCACCAGGATGCTGCCCTTGACGATCATCTGCCAGTAGCTGTCGACGTCGAGCATCGACATGCCGTTGTCCAGGCTGCTGATCACCAGCGCGCCCAGCAAAGCGCCATACACGGTGCCCGAGCCGCCGCGCATCGAGGTGCCGCCGATGAAGCAGGCGGCGATGGCGTCCAGCTCGCCCATGTTGCCGGCCGACGGCGAGCCGGCTGCCAGCCGCGCGGTGTTGACCAGCCCGGCCAGGGCGCACATCACGCCCATGATGCAGAAGATCCACAGCTTGACCTTCTGCACGTCGATGCCGGACAGGCGCGTGGCTTCCATGTTGCTGCCCACCGAATAGATGCGCCGGCCGAACACGGTCTGGCTGGTGACGTAGCTGAACACTCCGAGCAGCGCCAGCAACAGCAGCACCGGCACCGGAATGCCGTCGTAGCTGTTGAGGGTGTAGACGAAGCCGGCCAGCACCAGGCCGATCACCACCACACGGATCACGTCGCGCACCAGAGCGTGCGGCGCCAGGCCGTGCAGGGCGCGGTTGCGCCGCTGGCGCCAGGTCAGCCACAGGGTCAGGGCGAACAGCAGCACGCCCAGCACCAGGCCGACCGAGGCCGGCAGGTAACCCTGGCCGACATACACCAGGGAGGGCGACACCGGGGCGATGGTGGTGCCGCCCGTGACCCCCAGCAGCACGCCGCGAAACGCCAGCATGCCGCCCAGGCCGACGATGAACGAGGGGATGCGCAGGTAGGCGGTCATGTAGCCGTTGCCAAGGCCGATCAGCCCGCCGGCCACCGCGACGATCACCAGGTTGAGCGGCAGGGGCAGGTGATAGACCACGTCGAGAATCGCCGCGATGCCGCCGAGCAGGCCGAGCAGCGAGCCGACCGAGAGGTCGATCTCGCCGCTGATGATCACCAGCACCATGCCGCAGGCGAGGATGCCGGTAATCGACATCTGGCGCAGCAGGTTGGACAGGTTGCGCGGGGTGATGAAGCCGCCCTCGGTCTGCCAGCTGAAGAACAGCCAGATGATGACCACGGCGATCAGCAGGGCGAGCATCTTGTAGCGGGTGAACAGTTGTTTGACCTGATGCATTCAGGCGGAACTCCCGGTAGGCAGGGTGGTGGTGTCGAGTGAGTGGATGGCCGGCTGGCTGATCGCCGCCGCCAGCAGTTGCTCCTGGGTCAGGCCCTGGTTGATGAAGTCGCCGCGCAGTTGCCCCTCGCCGATCACCAGCACCCGGTCGGACACCCCGAGCACTTCGGCCAGCTCCGAGGAGACCATGATGATCGCCACGCCTTCGGCCGCCAGGGCGCCCATCAGCTTGTAGATCTCGTACTTGGCGCCGACGTCTACGCCGCGGGTCGGCTCGTCGAGGATCAGCACCCGCGGACGGGTCAGCAGCATCTTCGCCAGCACGGCCTTCTGCTGGTTGCCACCGGAGAGGCTGGTGATCGGCAGGAACGGCGTGGCGGTCTTCAGGTGCATGCGCTGGATTTCCTCGTGCACGCTGCCCAGCTCCGCCTCGGCGTCGATGCGGGTCATCCGCGAGAAGGTGTCGAGCACTGCCAGGGTGATGTTCTGGCCCACCCCCAGGTCGGGGATGATGCCGTGGCGCTTGCGGTCCTCGGGCACCATGCACAGCCCGGCGCGGATCGACTTGAGCGGCGTGCGCGTGTCGATTCGCTGGCCGTCCAGCCACACTTCCCCTTCGTAGCGACCGGGGTAGGCGCCGAACAGGGCACTGACCAGCTCGGTGCGACCGGCCCCGACCAGCCCGGCGATGCCGAGGATTTCGCCCCGGCGCAGGCTGAAGGAAACGTCGTCGACCCGCTTGCGCCGCGGGTTGTCGACGTCGTAGCAGGTGACATGGCGGGCCTCGAACAGCACCTCGCCCACCGCGTGCGGCTGGCTGGGATAAAGGTTGCTCATTTCGCGGCCGACCATCTGGGTGATGATACGGTTGACGTCCATGTCGGCCATGGCGGTGGTGGCGATGTGTTTGCCGTCGCGGATCACCGCGATGGTGTCGCACACCGCCGCCACCTCGTCGAGCTTGTGCGAGATGTACACGCAGGCCACACCCTTGGCCTTGAGGCCGCGAATGATGTCCAGCAGCACCTCGATCTCCGAACGGGTCAGGGCCGAGGAGGGCTCGTCGAGGATCAGCAGGCGAGCGTTCTTGTTCAGCGCCTTGGCGATTTCCACCAGTTGCTGGTAGCCGCCGCCGTACTGCGACACTGGTAGCGCCACGTTCATGTCCGGCACCTTGAGCTCGCGCATCAGCGCTTCGCTGCGGTGGAACATCGCCGGGTAGTTCATGCGCCCACCCGGCAGGGTCAGCTCGTGACCCATGAAGATGTTCTCCGCCACCGACAGGTCCGGCACCAGGGTCAGCTCCTGGTGGATGATGACGATGCCGGCGGCTTCGGTCTCGGCGATCGACTGGGCCTTGAGCGGCTGGCCGTCCCAGAGAATCTCGCCCTGCCAGGTGCCATGGGGGTAGACCGCCGACAGTACCTTCATCAGGGTCGACTTGCCGGCACCGTTCTCGCCGCACAGGCCCAGGCATTCGCCGGGCCGTACCTGAATGTCGATGCCGTTGAGCGCATGCACGCCGTCGAAGGTCTTGACGATGCCCTTCATCTGCAACAGATAGTCGGCCATGGGATTACTGCCCGGCGATCTGCGCCTTGGTGTAGAAACCGTCATCCTCGAGGATGTGCAGGTTGTCCTTGGTCAGCGCAGTGGGCGTCAGCAAAATCGTGTCGACCTTGTGGTTGCCGTTGTCGTACTGCGAGTTGAAGGCGGGTTTCTCGCCACGCACCAGCTGCACGGAGAGCTTGGCTGCCTCGCTGGCGATCAGCTTCAGCGGCTTGTACACGGTCATGGTCTGGGTGCCGGCCAGCACGCGCTTGACCGCGGCGAGGTCGGCGTCCTGGCCGGAGACCGGCACCTTGCCGTCGAGTTTCTGTGCGGCCAGGGCCTGGATCGCGCCGCCGGCGGTGGCGTCGTTGGAGGCGACGATGCCGTCGATCTTGTTGTTGTTGGCGGTCAAGGCGTTCTCGATGATGCTCAGCGCCTCGGTCGGGTTCCATTCCTTGACCCACTGCTGGCCGACCACCTTGACGTCGCCCTTGTCGATGGCCGGCTGCAGGACTTTCATCTGGCCTTCACGGAGGATCTTCGCGTTGTTGTCGGTGGGGGCGCCGCCGAGCAGGAAGTAATTGCCCTTGGGCTGCGCCTTGAGCACGCCGCCGGCTTGCATCTCGCCGACCTTCTCGTTGTCGAAGGAGATATAGGCGTCGATGTCGGCGTTGAGGATCAGGCGGTCATAGGAGAGCACCTTGACCCCGGCTTTCTTCGCCTCGGCGACCACGTTGTTGAGCACCGTGGCGTTGAACGGCACGATGACGATGACATCGACGCCACGGGAAATCAGGTTTTCGATCTGCGAGATCTGCCGTTGCTCGTTGGCGTCGGCCGACTGCACGTAGACCTTGGCCCCCAGCTGCTCGGCGGCAGCGGTGAAGTAGTCGCGGTCACGGGCCCAGCGCTCCAGGCGCAGGTCGTCGATGGAGAAGCCGATCTTGGGGTGCGCGGCATCGGCGAACACCGGCGCGGCGAACAGGGTGAACAGGCTGGCAACGAGGGCGGTATGCAGGAGTTTCATGAGTGTGTCCTTGTTTTTGTTGTTGGAGGCACATCGTGCTGCGCTATGACTTTAGTCGTTTTATGGCCGTTGGCTCACGGGCCTATGGATAAATGAAACGGTTGACCAGGCCTTCGAGCATCTCCTGGCGGCCGCTGACCGGCTGCGGGTCGAGGCCTTCGGCCAAGGCGTGCTGGGCCAGGCGTTCCAGGTCATAGTTGCCGGCCAGCAACGCCTGGCCGAACGGCTGGTCCCAGCCGGCGTAGCGTTTTTGCTTGAACTGCGCCAGCAGGTCGTTCTCGACCATCGCGGCGGCGCGTTCCAGGGCCAGCGCCAGCACGTCCATCGCCGCCACGTGGCCGTAGAACAGGTCCAGTTCGTCGACACTCTGGCGGCGCACCTTGGAGTCGAAGTTGAAGCCGCCGTGGCCAAAGCCGCCGGCCTTGAGGATTTCATAGGTGGCCAGGGTCAGCTCTTCGACGCTGTTGGGGAACTGGTCGGTGTCCCAGCCGTTCTGCGGGTCGCCACGGTTGGCGTCGATGCTGCCGAAGATACCGAGGGAGGCCGCCGTGGCGATCTCGTGGTGGAAGCTGTGGCCGGCGAGGGTGGCGTGGTTGGCCTCGATGTTGACCTTGATCTCCTGCTCCAGGCCGTACTGCTGGAGAAAACCGAAGACCGTGGCGCTGTCGTAGTCGTACTGGTGCTTGGTCGGCTCCTGCGGCTTGGGCTCGATCAGCAGGTCGCCGGTGAAACCGATCTTGTGCTTGTGCTCGACCACCATGGACATGAAGCGCCCCAGCTGCTCGCGTTCGCGGGCAAGGTCGGTGTTGAGCAACGTCTCGTAGCCTTCGCGACCGCCCCACAGTACATAGTTGCTGCCCTTGAGTCGTTGCGTGGCGTTCAGCGCGCTGAACACCTGGGTCGCGGCCCAGGCGAACACCTGCGGGTCGGGGTTGCTCGCCGCGCCGGCAATGTAGCGCGGGTGGCTGAAGCAGTTGGCGGTGCCCCATAGCAGCTGGATGCCGCTGTCCTGCTGATGGCGCTCCAGCTCGTCGACCATGTGCGCGAAATTGTGCGTGTACTCCTTAAGGCTCGCGCCTTCGGGGGCGACGTCCGTGTCGTGGAAGCTGTAGTAGTCCACGCCCAGTTTGCTGAAGAACTCGAAGGCCGCATCGCATTTGCCCCGGGCCACCTGCAGCGGATCGCCGGCGCTGTGCCAGGTGCGCTTGAAGGCGGCGGCGCCGAAGATGTCGCTGCCGGGCCAGACAAAGGTGTGCCAGTAACACACCGCCATGCGCAGGTGCTCGCGCATGGGCTTGCCGAGCACCAACTTGTCGGCATCGTAGTGGCGGAAGGCGAGGGGTGATTGGCTGTTCGGGCCTTCGTAGCGGATTTTTTCTACGGCGGGAAAGTAGGGCATCGACAGAGTCCAGTTGTTGTTATGAGGGACGTGGGTCGAGATTAGCTTCGGCTTGTGCCCCGTGGATTATGAAATTCACCAGCAGGGTGTGCGATTTTGACCAAAGCGGGCTAGGGTGTCTGTGGCCCTCGAAAACAACGAAAAATATCGGCAGCCTCCATGACCCCACCTCATCGCATTGCTCTGCTGTTCAACGGCAGCAAGGTCTACGACCGCGGCATCATCACCGGCATCGGCAATTACCTGAGCAGCACCCGCGCGCGCTGGGACCTGTTTCTGGAAGAGGATTTTCTTTGTCGCTTGCGTGGTATCGAGCGCTGGCAAGGTGACGGCATCATCGCCGACTTCGACGACCCGGCCATGGCGCCGGCACTGGCGGCCATGCGCATGCCGGTGGTGGCGGTCGGCGGCTCCTATCAGGATGCGGGCGCCTATCCGCCGCGCGTGCCTTACGTTGCCACCGACAACTTCGCGCTGATCGAGCTGGCCTACCGGCACCTGATCGAAGCCGGCTTGACCCGCTTTGCCTGCTTCAGCCTGCCCCCCTCCGAGAGCAACCGCTGGGCGCAGGAGCGGGAAGCGGCGTTTCGCCAGTTGGTCGCTGGCGACGGCGGCAAGGCTCTGGTGTACCACGGCCTGGGTACCAGCGCCTCGCTCTGGGACAGCGCCGTGCAGCGGCAGATCGCCTGGCTGCAAAGCCTGCCCAAACCGATCGGTATCATCGCCGTGACCGATGCCCGTGCGCGGCAGTTGCTCCAGGCCTGCCTGACGGCGGGCATTGCCGTGCCGGAGCAGGTGGCGTTGATCGGCATCGACAACGACCCGCTGACTCGCACCCTGACCCGCGTGCCGCTCAGCTCGGTGATCCAGGGCACCGAACGGATGGGGCAACTGGCGGCGCAGTTGCTGCACCAGATGCTGCATGGCAAGGCGCCGGCCGGGGAGCGCGTGCTGGTGGCCCCCGCCGGCATCAACGTGCAGAGCTCCAGCCTGCATCAGCCGCTGGGCCATCCCTATGTCATGCGAGCGCTGCATTACATCCGCCAGTACGCCTGTCAGGGCATCAAGACAGCGCAGGTGGCGCAGTATGTCGGGGTATCGCGATCATCGCTGGAGGCGCATTTTCGCCGCCAGCTGGGGCGCAGCGTGCATGACGAGATCCTGCGTTTCAAACTCAATGCCGCCGCTGCCGGGCTGGCCTCGGGCGAGCGGCCGTTGCAGGAGCTGGCGCAGGCCTGCGGCTTCAAGTCGGCGCAGTACCTTTACAGCGTGTTCCGGCGTGAGTACGGTTGTACGCCGCGCGAGTTCGTGGCGCCGGTGGCCGGGCAGGGCTTACAGGCAGCTGCGGGCGTGCTTCTCCAATCGGGTGCGCAACACGGCGCCACGTAGGTACAAGGCCACCTGGCTGCCGGTGCTGGTCTTGTGCACTTCGAGGATCTGGTCGGCGGCAATCCCGCTGGGCGCCGTCAGGGTGTACAGCTCGCGGTGCTGGGTCATCTGCGTGCCTGGGCGTTCCGCCTGCCATTTGGGCAGGATGCATTGGGCGTACTCGCCTGGCGACTTGCTGGTGGTGAGGGTCACCGAAGGGGAGTTGGGTGCGGAGGCGCAACCGGCCATTGCCAGAATGGGCAGCAGATAAATGAGACTGGTTTTCATCACTCGGGTCCTGGAGTCGAAGCGCGCGGATGATGGCCTGAATCGCGGCAAAATGGAAACGAACAAATCCGATGGGAACTATTGACCGCGTCGATAATCACGCGCGCAATCAGCCGCTTGAGGGACACTGATGATGCAGATTCGACCTTTTGCCATTGCCATCGAGGACGCCGCCCTGGCCGATCTGCAACAGCGGTTGGCGCGCACCCGCCGGGTGGACGGCGTCCAAGGAGTGGGCTGGGAGGAGGGCACCGACCGCGATTTCCTGCGGCGGCTGCTGGACTACTGGCAGGGCTCCTTCGACTGGCGGACCCAGGAGGCGCAGCTCAATACGCTGCCACAGTTCATCGCCCAAGCGGGCGATCAAACCCTGCACTTCGTCCATCAACGCGGCGTGGGCCCGGCACCCCTGCCGTTGATCCTCACCCATGGCTGGCCGGGCTCCTTCGTCGAGATGCAGGCGATCATCCCGCTGCTGGCCGACCCCGGCCGTCATGGCGGTGATCCGCAGGATGCCTTCGACGTGGTGGTGCCGTCGCTGCCGGGCTACGGATTTTCTTCGGCGCCCAAGCGTCCCGGCACCGGGCCGTTCGAGGTGGCGGGGCTGTGGGCCGAATTGATGACCGCGCTGGGCTACGAGCGCTTCGGCGCCCAGGGCGGCGACTGGGGCGCCGGGGTCTCGACCTGGCTGGCCTGGCGCTATCCTGAACGGCTCAGCGGCCTGCATCTGAATTTCATTCCGGGCTCCTATCGGCCGCCCCTCGGCGTCGGGCAGGCGCCGGTCAGTGTCGAGGAGCAGGCCTTTCTCGAGCGAGTGGCCGACTGGGGACAGCGCGAGGGCGCCTACGGGCAGATCCAGGGCACCAAGCCGCAGAGCCTGGCGGTCGGCCTGAACGATTCGCCTGCGGGACTGGCGGCCTGGATCAGCGAAAAATTCCACGCCTGGACCGATTGCGCAGGGTCATTGGAAAGCGCCGTGACCTTGGATGAGCTGCTGACCAACATCAGCCTGTACTGGTTTACCGGCAGCATCGGCTCGTCGTTTCGCCTGTACCTGGAAAGCCGTCGGCGGCCCCTGCACTTCCACCCCGGTGAGCGCGTGCTGCCGCCAACCGGGGTGGCGCGTTTCCCCGCCGAGCTGCCGATGCCGCCGCGCTCGTGGGTGGAGCGGGTGTACAACGTGCAGCGCTGGACCGACATGCAGGCCGGCGGCCACTTCGCCGCGCTGGAGCAACCCCAGGCACTGGCCGAAGAGATCCGCGCCTTCTTTCGCCCCCTGCGCGCCCGCTAGCCGGCAAAGGCGACGCGGTTGCGGCCCTCGCGCTTGGCGCGGTACAGGGCGGTGTCGGCGGCGTTGAGCCACATCACGCTGTTCAGCGCGCGCGGGTGGTGCAGCGCCGCGCCGATGCTCAGGGTGGGACGCAGGGGCACGCCGAGGCCGGTGTCCATCTGCGCCGCCAGGCAGCGCATGCGCTCGAGGATCTGCTCGGCCTGGGTTTCATCTACCTGGCGCAGGATCACACAGAATTCGTCACCGCCATAGCGCGCCACCGTGTCGTGTTCGCGCACGCATTCGAGCATCACCCGGCTGATCCTGGCCAGCACCTGGTCGCCGGCGAGGTGACCGTGGCGGTCGTTAATCTGTTTGAAATGATCGACATCGACCAGGGCCACCACGCATTCGCCCGGCTCCCCGGCGAACTGCGCTTCGAGCAGGTCGTTGAGGGCCTTGCGGTTGGTCAGGCCGGTGAGGTGGTCGGTGCGGCTGAGAATGTCCAGCTGGTCCTTGTGCCGGGCCAGCTTGCTGGTGGTGATGAAGCAGACGTAGCCCAGTGACATCGGGTACAACACCAGCAGCGGCAGGCAGGCGTTGACCTGCCCGGCACTGGGCTGGCCCACCGCCCCGGGCTGCAGGCCGAGCCAGGCAATGGCGAGGCCGAACAGGCTTACGGCGCCGCCTTGCAACAGCAGGCGCAAGCCGCCGGCGGCCATGTTGTTCATGCCGATCATGGTGACGATGGCCACCGAAGGCAGGGGGTTGCAACCCATGGCACCAGCGAAGAAGCCGACGGCCAGGGCGTCGATGAACAGGTTGCGGTACTCGGCGCGCATGGGGGCGCAGCTGCGGCGCGAGGCGAGGAATGCCAGATGTGGCCAGACGAAGCAGTAACCGATCAGCAGGCCCAGCACCGATCCATAACTGGCGCCGGGCAGCAGGTTAAAGTAGACGGCGATGAAGCCCAGGGTCAGGCCGACACAGCGGGGTGCATAGACGCGGCGCGGCATGGAGGCGCCACGGACCTTGGTCTTGCTTGCTACCGCTGCCATCTGCGCCGCCCACCTGTGCCGCTGGAATTGCGCCCGATTATCAATGATGGCGTTGGGCTATACCAGAGCAGGAGGGTAGGCGGTCGGAATTTCGGACGCACGGGAGGGCCTGCGCGGCCCGTGAAATCAAGACGGCCTGGCGGCCTCTCGGGGGCTTTGCCCCCTCCCACGAACGCTGAGGGGGCAACGAGCGGTGCGGGTCAGCCGGAACGTCAGGCGGCGTTTTCCAGGCGCTTGCCCGCTACGCGCTCGCGGCAGGCCTGGCCGAACGCTTCGAACAGTTTCACTGAATCCGGATTGCCGCTGGCCTGCCATTCAGGGTGCCACTGCACGGCCAACAGGAAGGAGGCCAGCTGCGGTGCATGGATCGCTTCCACCAGCCCGTCGTCGGCGTAGGCGATACCCTGCAAACCCTGCCCCAGGGTTTTCAGGCCCTGGCCGTGCAGCGAGTTGACCTCGATGCGTTCTTCGCCCAGTAGGCGGTGCAGCCAGCTGTCGGCCAGCACCTGGACACCATGGGCCGGTGCGTACTGCTCGGCCACCGAGGCCTCGGGGTCCTCGCGATGATCGTTGAAGCCCGGCTCGGCGTAGACCTTCTGGTAGATATCGCCGCCCAACGCGACGTTGATCTCCTGCATGCCGCGGCAGATGCCGAAAATCGGCAGCCCGCGAGCGATGGCCGCGCGAATCAACGGCAGATCGAAATCGTCGCGATCACGGTCCTGGGCCTTGCCCGGGGTCTGGTTGCTCTGGTTATAGAGGGCCGGATCGATATTGCTGCCGGCGCCGGTCAGGTACACGCCATCGGCCATGTCCAGGTACTGCTCCAGGTCATCGATACCGCAGCAGGTGGGCACCAGCACCGGTACGCAGCCGGCCAGTTCGACGAGGGGAGTGATGTATTTGTGGGTCATCACCTGGTAGGCGTGGCCCTTGCGCTCCGAGGTGCCCATGGACATGAGTACCACCGGTTTGCGCGGCTGTGTTCGTTGATTTTTATTGACGTTGCTACTGGCAGGGTTGCTGGACATAAGTCACCTTGGGGCAGGCCGACGGGCCTGGTTCTGGTCGAATCCTGATGCCTAGCCTGCCACAGCTGTTTATTATGTCAAACACCAAGTGGGGGTTCGTCAATAATAATGTGCAGGTCACAATGTAGGCGCGCAGGATATGCCAATGGCCTGCTCATGAAGCATTGACCAAAGGCTGCTGTTCAGAAATAATCGTCTCGAGCGCGAAATCAGTGGCCTTCAGCGGCTATGACTGACGTAGGAACCCCGGCGATGGCTGAACATCGGTGTAGGGTGAGACCTCCACACCCCTGCTTGAGGGCGTGTATATGAATATCAAGCGCAATTTCAGGGCCATCCCAAAAAGTGGCCCTTTTTCTTTGCACATCATAAAAGTTCGTAACGCTTGTATAGAAGCTCTCCGTGGCGATGCTTGTTCAGGGATTTTGCATCGGTGTGCATGAAATTCCATAGCGTTCGCCCGTCGACAAGTGCGACGCTGACGAGCATCTGCCGACGTGATTCATAGGTTCCTATGAAAGCCAGGCGATAGCTGCAATTCGAGAAAGCGACGCGCCAGATCTCGAAAGGTCCAGTCAACGTGTCCATTGCCATCCTCACGTACCGTTCTCGGGCGTCCTGGCGTTTCTCCACGATATGGCCGAGGTTCTGGCGCTCTATCAGCACTTCACCTATAGGGCTACCCATCTTTAGTGCGCAGACATCGGGTGCAGTGAAGCCCAGGTGCAGTGCGACGATGGCTATCGCTTCTTCATATGAGACGGCGGGCATGATCTCCTTGGTCGCAAGGATACGCATGTCGCGAGGGAGGGTACGCAGGTCCGGGAGACCGTAGTCCAGCCAAGTGCGTTGGCCTTTGATCTCATGAATTGGGGATGAGAGGGGGGCTGTAGCTGTAGTCAACGCGGGGCGATCCAGCTGGCCGGAAGGGGGCGCTATATTGGCACGTCCTCCGGGCCTGTCTGGCGGAGAAGCTGTAACAAGCTATTAGGTTGGTAGAGACACCTCTGACCACTTATTGCCCTCAGGACCTGTCCAGCGCAGCCAGTGTCAGCCACTTGCGTGCATGCATGAAGCCCAGGATTTTTGGCCTGGCGCCCTCGCCACCGATTTGCACGAACAGCGTGCTGGCGTAGGGGTTGTCAGTGGTGTCGCTGATGCCCAGTTGCTGTTCGAGGCGGTCGAAGCATTCGCTGTGGGTGACCAGCACCAGGTTGCGTTGCGTGTTCTTTTGCGCCATGGCCTTGCCCAGCACGTCGCCGGTGCATTTGAACAGCCATTCCTGGGTCAGGGCCGGCTGGCCGAAGACGAACTGTGCGGTTTGCTGGGTGCGCAGGGTGGTGCTGCTGAGCACGTCGGCGTTGGCCAGGCCGAGGCCGGAGAACACGCTGCCCAGTTGCGTGGCGATGGCGCTGCCGTGCAGGGTGATGCCGTTGCTCGGACCCAGGCAGGTGCGCTTGGAGCGGTCGCAGCGTTCGGCGTGGCGCAGCAGCACGATGACGTCGCCCCGCGCCCAGCTTTCGGCCAGGCCCGAGCGGGCCAGGCGGTTGCCGACGCTGAGGTCCAGGACCGAGGCGGGGCGGGCGAACCAGGCGATGGCAGGGGCCAGCAGAAAGATGATGGCCAGCGCCAGGATGACCCGGCGCGGCCCGACCATTCGACGTGGTGACTGCGTGGCGATTCCACGCGACTGAACCCCGGCATCGGACATCTGCAACCTCTTTTGGCCATGGCCTGGAAAACTGCCCGCACTCTAGGCTCAGGCGAGTAAACGACCAGTCAACGCGATGTCAAAAATCGGTGAAAGGCCGCAGGTCCGGGCGAGTCGTGGTCTTCTTGTAATACGCAGCGAGTACAAGGCTACCGGCCGGCACCTTGCTGCTGACTGAACGAAAGAGGGAAAGATTGCCGCTGGTCGGCACACTTCAGCGCGGGCGGCTGAGCAGTTCCACCCGGCAGCCCGGCGCGGCGTCGCCCACGGTCAGGGTCATGTCGTGCAGGCGCGCCACTGCCGTTGGTCTGTAACCAAACCGACACTTTTTTCACATTCGCACGACTTCTCCTTGATTCGGCGGCGGCTAGGCTGCGCCCATGATCCGTGGAGACCGCCGTGGGAAATCCTGCCCAACTGAACCTTTCGACCTCTTGCCCGCCAGCGGCGAGCCCCGTATCGGGCTGGGCCGCGCGGCGCGAGCTGAAGCTGGCGCGCAAGGCCCTGGCCCTGGCCGGTGACCCCGGGCTGGTGCTTGACCTGCCGTGCGGCACCGGGCGTTTCTGGCCGCTGCTGGCCGGCAAGCCGAGCCGGGTGGTGATCGCCGCCGACGATTCGCTCGATGCCCTGGAACGTGCGTTGGGCGCCCATGGCGGTGAGGTGCTGGCGCGGGTCCGGCCCCTGCACACCGAGCTGGCACGCATCGAACTGTCGGACAACGCGGTCGACAGCATCTTCTGCATGGACGGCCTGCAGCAGCTCGAAGACCCCGCCCGGCGCCTGGCGTTGCTGCGCGAGTTCTACCGGGTCAGCCGCGACACCCTGATCGTCGCGCTGTGGCGCGAGCCGCCGCACAAGGCCGCCGCCGCGCGCCTGCGCGGCGAGGCCGAGGCGCAATTCCGTCAGGCCGGTTTCAAGATCGAGGCGCGCCTGGACCTGCTCGCCCTGTGGTCCATGGCCCGCGTCTACCTGCTGCGCAAACCCTGATCGCCCCTGCCTTGGCGCAATGCCCCTACAGCAAAGCGCTTTCCTGCCGATAGACCCTATACTGCGAAGCCTCGACGGCCTCATCTTCTCTTCCTGCGGCAGGATCCGATCTTGGTGTACACCGATAAAAAATTTCTGATCGTCGATGATTTTTCCGACTTTCGCAGCTCGGTGCGCTCGATGCTGCGCGAACTGGGAGTCAAGAACGTCGACATGTGCGACACCGGCGAGGAGGCGTTGAAAGTCTGCGCGCTGCGCCGCTATGACTTCATCCTGCACGATTTCAACCTGGGCGACGGGCGCAAGACCGGCCAGCAGGTGCTCGAAGACCTGATGAGCGACAAGCTCATGAGCCACGAATGCATCTTCATCATGGTCACCGCCGAGAACAGCCAGGCCATGGTCATGAGTGCCCTGGAGTGGGAGCCCGATGCCTATCTGACCAAGCCGTTCAACCGTGCCGGCCTGGCTCAGCGGCTGGACAAGCTGGTACAGCGCAAAACCCTGCTCAAGCCGATCCTCAAGGCGCTGGACAAGGGCGACCCGGCGATGGTGCTCGAAGCCTGCGCCGAGCTGACCCGTCAGGACCCGCGCTTCGCCCCCCTGTGCCTGCGCTACAAGGCCGATGCGCTGCGCGACCTCAAGCGCGACGACGAGCTCGAAGCGCTGCTCAAGAGCATCCTGGCCGACCGCCCGACGCCCTGGGCCTACAGCGCCCTGGGCAGCCTGCTGGCCCGGCGCAACCAGACCACGCCGGCGCTGGCGGTGTACGAAGCCGCCTTGAAGGCCTTCCCCAGCATGCCCGCGCTCTATGATGGCCTGGCCGACGTGCTGGTCGCCCAGGGCGACAGCAAGCGCGCGCAGAAGGTGCTGGAAGACGCCGTGCGCCTGTCGCCGCTGGCCGTGCGCCGGCAAGGGCTGCTGGGCAAGCTGGCGCTGGACAACGAAGACTTCGAGGGCGCCTCGCGGGCCTTCCGTCAGGCTGTGGCGCAGGGCAAGCACTCGCGCTTCAAGGACCCGGAAACCAACCTGGGTTTCGCCCAGGCGCTGATCAACAAGACCGGCGAGCACGGCCTGGATGCACGCAGCCGCGCCGAGCTCAACCTGACCCTCGGTGAAGTGGCCAAGGAGCACGCCGACAACCCGGCGCTGTCGGCCCGCACCAGCCTGATGAAAGCCAGCAGCCTGCAGCGCTCGGACCCCGAAGCCGCCGCCAAGCTGGCCGAGGAGGCGATGGCCAAGGTCGCCGACATGGAGCAGTTCTTCAGCGCCGACATCGCCCTGAAGTTCGCCACCCAATTGCAGCAGCTGGGCCAGGACGCGGCCAGCGCCAGCATGTTCAAGAACTGCGCGCAGATCTACGGCGACGACCCGGCGGTGATGCAGAGCATCGTCAGCCTGTCCAACGACCCGGACATCGCCGCCGACCATCAGGCCGCCATGGCCCTCAACGTGCAAGGCGTGCGCAGCTACAAGGGTGGCGACCTGGGGCAGGCCCAGGCGTTGTTCCGCCAGGCCCTGGCCATGCAACCGAAAAACATCAGTATCGCCCTCAACCTGGCGCAGTCGCTGCTGCATGCCCGTGGCACCACGCCAGATGCAGCTAAGCTGGAGGAGTGCCAGGCATGCCTGAACAGCGTAGGCAACCTGCCGGCCACCGACACGCGCTACGAGCGCTACCAGAACTTGCGCAACAGGGCTTTCGACGCATGAATGACAAGCAGCCGGGTCTGGATTTTTCCATGGTCATCGCCTCGACCGTGCACGACATGAAAAACTCCCTGGCCACCGTCATGCAGGCGCAGAACGAGTGGTTCGGGCGCCTGCCCGAGGCTCAGCAGCACAGCGCCGAACGCGCGGTCATCGACTACGAGTTCGCCAACCTCAACGGCATGATGGTGCAGCTGCTGGGCCTTTACAAACTGGGCGTCGACCAGCTGCCGCTGCAGCCGGACTACCACGAGATGGACGACTTCATCGAGGCGCAGCTGGCGTCCCACGCCGACGTGCTGCAAAGCCGCGGCATCGAGGCCAGCTACGAAGTCGACCCGCTGTGCCCGCTGGGCTTTTTCGACCGCGAGCTGATTGGCTCGGTGGTCGGCAACGTGCTGATCAACGCCATCCGCTTCGCCCGCCAGGCCATCGTCATCAGCGTGCGCGAGGAGGGCGGCGGCATGCTCATCGGCGTCAACGACGACGGCCCGGGCTATCCGCCGCGGCTGATCGAGAGTCAGTCCCATGCGGTGCAGGGCATCAACCCGGTCAGTGGCAGCACCGGGCTGGGGCTGTATTTTGCCGCGCGCATCGCCGAACGCCATCAGCGTGGCGGCGTGCCGGGACGTATCGAACTGGCCAATGGCGGCGGGCTGGGGGGCGGTTACTTCATGCTGCACCTGCCTTAGCCTGGCGCAGCGGACTGGCCACGATAGCGACGGGCAAGTGATTGAGCGAGCAGAACCCGCAGATGATTATTTACACTGCCCAGGCTACAGGTTTTGCAGTGCATCGGTCATTCTTCGTCTGATCGCCATCCATTCCATCGCCACCCGGAGGCTCTGCCATGTCGTCGACCCGTCCCCCCTTGCCGCCCTTCACCCGCGAAACCGCCCTCGAGAAAGTGCGCCTGGCCGAAGACGGCTGGAACAGCCGCAACCCGCAGAAGGTCGCGCTGGCCTACACCGAGGACACTCAGTGGCGCAACCGCGCCGAGTTTGTCAACAATCGCGCCGAAGCCCAGGCTTTCCTCGAACGAAAATGGCGCAAGGAGCTGGATTACCGGCTGATCAAAGAGCTCTGGGCCTTCAGCGACAACCGCATCGCCGTGCGCTATGCCTACGAATGGCATGACGACTCGGGCAACTGGTTCCGTTCCTACGGCAACGAGAATTGGGAGTTCAACGAGGACGGCCTGATGGCGCGGCGCTTTGCCTGCATCAATGACTTGCCGATCGAGGAGGCCGACCGCAAATTCCACTGGCCGCAGGGCCGCCGGCCGGATGAGCATCCGGGGTTGTCGGATCTGGGGCTTTGAGGGCAGGGCTGCTTTTGGTCAATTTGACTCATTGCTGATCTGTATCCAAAAGGATACGTTTGCGCAATGAATTATCTGGGCAAGCGAACATCGCTGTTCAACACAGGACGCCGATATCAGGCGTGCACGGCAATTGGCGAAGGAGGTCGGAACATGACCCAGACATTGACCACTTTTGATATGGCCGCGTTGCTTGACAGCGATGAAGCCATTAACGAATACCTCTCCCAGGTATTGGCTGACGCAGACAGCGACGAGCTTCTCAGAGCATTGGGGTATGTGGCCAAGGCGAAAGGCATGGCGCAGATCGCCCGCCAGACCGGCATGGGGCGCGAGAGTTTGTATAAAGCTTTTGCGCCTGGGGCCAAACCACGGTTCGAGACGGTACTCAAGGTCTTGCATGCCTTGGGGATTGAGCTCCATGCGCATTCGATTGCTACCCACTGATCGGGCTTTTCGGGCCCGGTGTCACCACCCGGGCCCGTCACCGCGCCGCGACTCAAACCCACTCCTTCATCCGATACCACAACATCCCCAGCGCCAGCAGCGGTGAGCGCAGCGCCTTGCCGCCCGGGAAGGTGCGGTGGGGCACGCGTTCGAACAGCTCCAGCGCGCGCTGGTCATTGGCGGCGATCGCGTCGGCGAGTACCCGCGCGGCATAGTGGGTCACGTTCAGGCCATGGCCGGAATAGCCCTGGGCATAGAACACGTTGCGTTGGGCCTTGAGACGGCCGATCTGCGGGAAGCGGTTGGCGCCGATGCCGATCAGTCCGCTCCAGGCATGGTCGATGCCGACCCCGCGCAGCTGCGGGAAGACCTTCTCCATCTTGCCGCGCATGTACTGGCCGATGTCGGCCGGGTCACGGCCGGAGTAGTGGCAAGCGCCGCCGAACAGCAGGCGGTGGTCGCTGGTGCGCCGGTAGTAATCCACGGTCACGCGCTGGTCGCAGAGCGCCAGGTTCTGCGGGATCAACTGCTCGGCCCGGGCCTGACCGAGGGGTTCGGTGGCGATGACATAGCTGCCGGCGGCCAGCACCTTGCCGCTCAGGCTCGGTTCGAGGTCGTCGAGAAACGCATCGCAACCGAGCACCAACTGCCCGGCCCGCACGCAGCCCTGGTCAGTGTGCACCTCAACCTGCGGCCCATGCACGATCCGCCGCACCGCGCTGTTCTCGAACAGCCGCGCGCCCTGCGCTTCGGCAGCTGCGGCCTCGCCCAGCAACAGCTTGAGCGGGTGCAGGTGACCCGAGCCCATGTCGATCAGGCCGCCGGCATAGGCCGCTGAATCCACCACCTCATGCATCCGCTGCGGCGCTACCAGCTGCAGCTTGTGGCGATAGCCTTGCGCCAGCAGGTTCTGCTGCTCGGCCTGCAACCCGCGCCAGTGCGCGGGTGTGTTGGCCAGGTCGCAGTAGCCCCAGCGCAGGTCGCAGTCGATGGCATGACGCTCGATACGCTGGCGCACAATCTCCACCGACTCGAAACCGGCCTGCTGCATGAAGCGCACGCCATCGTCGCCGAGGCGCCCGCGCAGGTGCTCGATATCGTGGCCCAGCCCACGGATCAGCTGCCCGCCATTGCGCCCGCTGGCGGCCCAGCCGATGCGCCGGGCCTCCAGCAGCACCACCGAGAGCCCACGCTCGGCCAGTTCGAGCGCGGTATTGACCCCGGTCAGACCGCCGCCGACCACGCACACGTCGGCGTCGACCTGGCCCTGCACGCCGGGCCGCGCAGGGCCCGGTTCGGTGGTCGCGCTGTAGTAGGTATTGATGTAGGACATGCTTGCGGTGCTCCTCACCGTTACCGCCTCAACGGTCGGATTTGATGCTGGTCCACTTGCGCGTCATGGTGCGCATGATCGCCGGCGTCTGGATGGTCGAGGCGTAGAGTTTGCTCATCACTTCCGGTGACGGGTACACCGACGGGTTGTTCAGCACATCGGGCTTCATCAGGCTATTGGACGCCGGGTTGGGGTTGGCGTAGCCGACGGTGTCGCTGATCTGCGCGATGACCTTGGGGTCGAGCACGTAATTGATGAAGGCCAGGGCCTGCTCCGGGTGGTCGGCGTCCTTGGGAATGGCCAGCATGTCGAACCAGATATTGGCGCCTTCCTTGGGTATGGCATAGGCGATATTGACGCCGTTCCTGGCATCCTGGGCGCGCGCGGCCGCCTGCAGCACGTCGCCCGAATAACCGAAGGCCACGCAGATGGCGCCGTTGGCCAGGTCGGTCACGTACTTGGAGGAGTGGAAGTAGGTCACATAGGGACGGATGGCCTTGAGCTTGGCTTCGGCGGCGTCGTAGTCGGCCTGTTTCTCGCTGCGCGGGTCCAGGCCCATGTAGTTGAGGACGGCCGGGAAGACTTCGTCCGGCGAGTCGAGCAGGGCGACGCCGCATTGCTGCAGCTTCTTGATGTTCTGCGGCTCGAACAGCACGGCCCAGGAGTCGATCTTGTCGATGCCCAGCGCCGCCTTGACCTTGTCGACGTTGTAGCCGATGCCGTTGGTGCCCCAGAGGTAGGGCACGGCGTACTGGTTGCCGGGGTCATTGTCCTGCAGGTGCTTCATCAACACCGGGTCCAGGTTCTTCCAGTTCGGCAGTTTGGAGCGGTCCAGTTTCTGGAATGCCCCGGCCTTGATCTGCCGCGCCAGGAAGTGGTTGGACGGCACCACCACGTCATAGCCCGAACGGCCGGTGAGCAGCTTGCTCTCCAGAGTCTCGTTGGAATCGAAGACGTCGTAGGTCGGCTGGATGCCGGTGGCCTGCTGGAAGTCGGCCAGGGTGTTGGGGGCGATGTAGTCGGCCCAGTTGTAGATGCGCACGGTGCCTTCGGCATGAGCCGCCGTGGCGGCGCAGAGCAGGGCGGGCAGGCAGAGAGAAATCAGCTTCTTGTGCATGTAGGCCTCGGTGGTGGTTGGGCTGTGGGATCTTGGCGGGCTGTGCCAGCGGGCTAGGGCAGGATCGGGTTTGCCCGGTCCTGCACGCCGTGGGTCAAACACTCATCATCAGAAACTCGCGCTCCCACGAGCTGATCACGCGCTTGTAGTTCTCGTGCTCGGCGCGTTTGACCGCGACGTAGCCCTGAACGAACTTGGCGCCGATCAACCCCTTGAGCATCGCGCTGTTTTCCATGCGCTCCAGGGCGTCCTCGATGGTCAGCGGCAGGCGCAGGCTGCGCCGTTCATAGCCGCGGCCCTGCACCGGGGCGCCAGGCTCGAGGCCTTCGACCATGCCGACGTAGCCGCACAGGAGGCTCGCGGCGATGGCCAGGTACGGGTTGGCGTCGGCGCCAGGCAGGCGGTTTTCCACCCGGTGGTTGGCCGGGGTCGACGCCGGCACCCGCAAGCCGACGGTGCGGTTTTCCAGGCCCCACTCGACGTTGACCGGCGCCGAGGTGTCGGGCAGAAAGCGCCGGAACGAGTTGGCGTTGGGCGCGAACAGCGGCAGCACCTCGGGGATGTAGCGCTGCAGCCCGGCGATGTGCTGCATGAACAGCGCGCTGTGTTCGCCGTTGGCGTCCTTGAAGATGTTCTCGCCGGTGGTGATGTCGATCACGCTCTGGTGCAGGTGCATGGCGCTGCCCGGCTCGTCGGTGATCGGCTTGGCCATGAAGGTGGCGGCTACGTTGTGCTTGAGCGCGGCCTCGCGCATGGTGCGCTTGAACACGATGATCTGATCGGCCAGGTGCAGGGCGTCGCCGTGGCGGAAGTTGATCTCCATCTGCGCCGGGCCGTCTTCGTGGATCAGCGTGTCGAGGTCCAGGCCTTGCGCTTCGCACCAGTCGTAGACGTCCTCGAACAGCGGGTCGAATTCGTTGGCCGCCTCGATGGAGAACGACTGCCGGCCACTCTCCGGGCGGCCGCTGCGGCCTACCGGCACCTGCAAGGGCAGGTCGGGATCTTCGCAGCGCTGGGTCAGGTAGAACTCCATCTCCGGCGCCACCACCGGCCGCCAGCCGCGCTCGGCGTACAGCGCCAGGACGCGCTTGAGGACGTTGCGCGGCGACAGTTCGATGGCCTCGCCGTGGGCGTCGAAGGTGTCGTGGATGACCATGGCGGTGGGCTCGATCGCCCAGGGCAGCACGTACACCGCCTGGGCATCGGGGCGGCAGACCATGTCGATGTCGGCGGGGTCGAGCAGGGTGTAGTAGACGTCGTCGTCAACGAAGTCGCCGGTCACGGTCTGCAGCAACACGCTTTCCGGCAGGCGCATGCCGTGCTCGTTGAGAAATTTCTGGGTGGGCAGGATCTTGCCGCGGGCGATGCCGGTCAGGTCGCTGACCACACATTCCACTTCGGTGATGCGATGACTTTTCAGCCATTCGCCAAGCGGCTGTCGGGTGATGTCCATGGAGCCTCTGGGGGTCGGTATTGACGCCCCCAGCCTGGGTGATCGACGGTAACCGGTCTATCCACTTTCGCCGCGACGATTTGCCCCATTGTAGTGCTCGAGCAGTGCTGGACGCGGTAGCCGACGGTGCTTGTAGGCATTCGGCGGCGCTGTTATCGTCGCCGCTGCGGCGTTCGACCCGCGACGTTTTCCACCCTGATCCTGGCCAGCAGGTACCTTGATGACAGCTCCCTCCAGCGACGCCAGACCGGTGTGCGTCAGACGCCTGGAAACCTCCTGCGCCGAACAGCAGGAGCAGGGCAGCGAAGGCTGGCAACTGCATTACGCGCAGATGTCCGCAGGGCAGTTTCATGGGCGCCTGGTGCAGGCCGAACTGGGCCCGGTGCAGGTCTACGAAGAGCGCATGAACACGCGGATCGAGCAGTACTACCAGGCGCCGAGCGATGCCCTGGTGTTCAGCTTCGACATGAACGAAGGCAGCTTCTACCTGCTCGATGGCAACACCCGCAACCTCTGGGTGACCCCGGAGCACTACCGCGAGATCGCCGTGGTCATCCAGCTGGCCGCCCTGGGCCCGCCCAGCCCCGATTGCCCCTGGGAAGACCTGTTGCTGACGCCGCTCAAGTCCGGCCACGGCAGCCTGTTCAGTCGCTGGTTGAGCAAGTGGCTGGGGGGTATCGAGCAGCCGGACGGCGAGCAGGCCGCGTCGCTGTCGCGCCAGTTGGTGGACGACTGCCTGTACGTGCTGGAATGTTCCGAGGCCCAGCGCAGCAGCCATCAGGCGCGCCACATGGCCGGCCACCGGCGCGTGGTGCAGCGGGTGTTCGAACTGGTCAACGCCTATCCCACCGAGCATTTCAGTGCGCTGCAGCTGGCCAGCGCCGCCGGCACGTCCTTTCAGCATCTGCGCCAGGCCTTCGCCGAATGCGTGGGCATGCCGCCCAGCGCCTGGCTGCGTCACCATCGCCTGAACCTGGCGCGCCAGGCCCTATTGCGCCTGCGCCCGGGGCAAGGCACGGTGGCTGAGGTCGCCATGAGCTATTCGTTCTGGCACCTTGGGCGTTTTGCCGAGTCCTATCGCCAACTGTTTCTGGAAAGCCCGCGTGAAACCTTGGCGTCGCGCTGAGCTTTTTCCGGGCGCGCCCGCTCCTGCAGGGCTGCGCCCACCCATCATGCAAGGACCTACAATGCTTCGACCTGTCTTGCTGCTGCTGGCGGCGACCGTCAGCAGCGCCGCTGTCGCTTCAGAGGAAAGCCAACTGGCCGACTCGATCAACGCCTATCGTGGCCAGGTGCAGAAGTGCGGCAGCCAGGCCTCGCCCGAGCTGCCCCCGCTGTCGCTGGATACCCGGCTGATTCTGCCCGCCACCGGCAAGGTCGACCTGCGCGCGGCCATGGCCCAGGCGCGCTACCCGATGGCCAACGTGCGGGCGATCACCCTGTCGGGCCCGCGCGACGCCGCGTCGGCCTTGCAAGTGGTGCAGGAAAGCTTCTGCCAGGTGGTGCTCGACCCGCAGTTCATCAACATCGGCGTCAGCCGTGATGACCGCGAATGGCGCATCGTGCTCGGCCGCCCCTTGCTGGCCGGCAAACTGGAAGCCTCCCAGGCCGAAGGGCGCAAGGTGTTGGCGATGATCAACAGCGCCCGCGCCCAGCCGCGCCAGTGCGGCGCGCAAGCGTTCGGCGCCGCGCCACCGCTGAACTGGAACGCCACCCTGGCCAGCGTGGCCGACGCCTACTCGCGCAACATGGCCAACCTCAATTACTTCGACCACCAGGGCCGTGACGGCAGCACCCCGGGTGATCGCGCCGAGTTGGCGGGCTACGCTGGCCAGCAGGTCGGCGAAAACATCGCCGCCGGCTATGACAGCGCGCGCAAAGTGGTGGACGGCTGGATCGCCAGCCCCGGGCATTGCGCCAACTTGATGAACCCGGCGTTCAAGGAACTCGGAGTGGGCTATGGCACCGATCCGAAGAGCGATGCGGGCATCTACTGGACAGCGGATTTCGGCGGCTGAGGGCGCCAGGCCCGATGATGCATCCGGCCGGCGGCAGCCACTCTCGGCTCAACCCGCGAGGACGTGTTTGCCGGCCTGGATAAAGGCTTCATCCAATGACTGTGAACGGTAGTAATTCATATATTCCTCGCCCGAAGAGAAACGGGTGAAGCGCTGGTTGGCGAGCATATGAAAAGCATCTGTGTGTTCGACGATTTCCTGCACGTTGTGGGAGGAGACCAATACAGCTGTGCCTTCTCTCGCTGCCGCTTTGATACATTGCCAGGTGTAGTGTCTACACTCGGGATCGACTCCTGCGGTGGGTTCATCGAGCAGGATCAGATCCGCCCCAATCGCCAGTAACGATGTGGAAAAAAACCACCGAACCTCGCCGTAGCTGCACACTGCTGACTTTTTATGCCAAAGGGCAGTGTATCTGCCGACCAACTCCGATGACCACAAAGCCAGTTTTTCGATCACCTCTTCCAGATCCACATTCCGGTATGCGGTCAGAGCCGCCATCATTCTGAAAGCGTCCTCCATCTGCAGGACAGGCGAGGCTGTAATGACCTGCGATAGATAGAGACAGGTCTGGCCGCTCATCTGAAGTTGGCCTGCTTGAGCCGTCCGTATGCCACATATCAGGTCGAAAAACGTGGTCTTGCCCGCACCGTTGGACCCGAGCAAGCCGGTGACTTGAGCTGAGGGGACAGTCAATGTCGCGTCAGAGAGAATCTGTCTGCCAGGGTAGGCAAACCATAGGCTTTGCGCTGCTACACTGTCCATCAGTATCGACTCCAAACTGGATTTATCCGGAAGTATTTCACGTTGCAATAAATCGCCAAGGTAAAGCCAATCAGCAGGCAGAAGGCTTCGATCATGATGACCCCTTCACGCATGATACGACTCGCGATGACAAATGGATTGAGGGTGTTGATGGTCTCAACAATCCAATGAGGCTGATAGGCACCGATCGCCGAGAGTAATAACATTGAAAACAGTATCATTGAAAATAATGTGTTGGCGTTTCGGAAACTGAGTGGGCAAGTGGCCAGAAGCAGCGCCGGAATACAGAAAAGCAGAAAGCACAGGTAGAAGCGAAGGATGAGTGTTGGGAGTTCTGCTGGATTGGCATCTTGAAAAGCAAAACGGGTGGCCAGGTAAAAAATAATGCAATACGCAAGTGAGACAATTGAGTGGCAGATGAGGTGCGCCGTTATGTATAAGTATATTGCTCGGGTTGTGTAAATGAATGATCGGACGAATCCAGCCTCACGACGGCCCACGAAGTACAGCGCTACTCCGAATAGCGCGATACTGGCTGAAGTGTATGCATAAAACCATGAGGCAGCATCCATATAAGTCTGGGTAAAATAGGAGGCGTCATATCGAGCATACGCTAGAAAATAGAATAATGCGCAGGGGGAGATGAGCGTCCAGAAGAATGAGATAGGCTCCTTTAGTTGTTCCTTAAGGAAGATCATTGCAAGTGTTAACACCTGCCGAGTAAAAAGTGCCTTTCTGTGAGTGGCCCGCTTTGTGATCGACTTCATATGTGTCATGGGAACGGCACCATTTTGGATTTGCGGCGTAAAAGCATTGAGGTTCGATATCCAGTCCATATCGTGCCAGCTCGTTTTCAATGTGGTCAGGTGAAATGTTTTGGCCCGCACATCCCCTGAGTTCGGACAGGAAGGCTGCCATTGGCCCGGACGTGATATTTGAAATGCCTTTCGTTGAATTTACGAAAACTTGAGAGTCGAAGTTCATGATTTCATAATTGTGCATTTTGATTTGCATGGCCTATCTCCAAACCTGCCTTTTATAGGATAGGTCTATGGGGGATTAGTCGTCCGTTGAGCTTATGGCATTACCGCCACAACCGCTCCCACATCCGCCGCAACCGCCGGAGCCACCTTTATAACTGCCACCGCCGCCTGACCCACCACTTGCGCCGCCACCACCGGACCCGCCTGACCCACCGCTAAAGCCGATGCTCGCATCACTGTCCTGCAAGCTTGAGAACGCAATCATCATTTCGCCAAATTCGCTTTCCATTGAATTATTCCTTGTGTGATTGGATACCTTCGTTTCGAAGGTGTTTCTTTTTACATATGTAGTGTTTCAAAAGGGAAATAGTATTTTTTGATTGCGGCGGGATGATTGGTAGTTTGTAGGAAGGTTCTGTAATATCAGTCTTTATTTCAAGTAGGAAACTTCCTACCGGTGTTATTATTTTAGTTGTCGAGATGTTCGATTGGCAGTTATCACCTCGTTTGGATGCGAGTTTGGAGGATTCATCGGTGAATTGGAGCGCTTGCGCGTGAGTCGCTATTTATCGAATAACATCGACTTTTTATAGGCACGTGGGGCGTTCCGAGCTGGCGTAGGAGCCGGCGCAGCTGGCGAGGGCAGCACCTCGGTGTCCGGGTGGATCATCTGCTGGTATCGCGGTCCATGGGCAATCAAGCCTGGGGTTCGGTATTGGTTCGCTCGCCAGCTGCGCCGGCTCCTACGCCACCGGTGGGGTGTTCGGGGTCGGTGTAGGAGCCGGCGCAGCTGGCGACGGGATCACCTCGGTTAGCGGCTGGATCATCTGCTGGTATTGCGGCTCATGGCCAATCAAACCTGGGGTTCGGTGTTGCTTCGCTCGCCAGCTGCGCCGGCTCCTACGCCACCGGTGGGGTGTTCGGGGTCGGTGTAGGAGCCGGCGCAGCTGGCGAGGGCATCACCTCGGTTAGCGGGTGGATCATCTGCTGGTATCGCGGCTCATGGCCAATCAAACCTGGGGTTCGGTGTAGCTTCGCTCGCCAGCTTCGCCGGCTCCTACGCCACCGGTGGGGCGTTCGGGGTCGTTGTAGGAGCCGGCGCAGCTGGCGACGGGATCACCTCGGTTAGCGGGTGGATCGTCTGCTGGTATCGCGGCCCATGGCCAATCAAACCTGGGGTTGGGTGTTGCTTCGCTCGCCAGCTGCGCCGGCTCCTACGCCAGCTGTGGGGTGTTCGGGGTCGGTGTAGGAGCCGGCGCAGCTGGCGAGGGCATCACCTCGGTTAGCGGGTGGATCGTCTGCTGGTATTGCGGCTCATGGCCAATCAAGCCTGGGGTTGGGTGTTGGTTCGCTCGCCAGCTTCGCCGGCTCCTACGCCAACTGTGGGGCATTCCGGGGTCGGTGTAGGAGCCGGCGCAGCTGGCGAGGGCATCACCTCGGTGTGCCGATTAGCTCGCAATCCCAAGGATCAGCCGACCGACTTGCCTTTGGCCGCCTTCTGCTCTTCCTTGCTGTCGGACTCGAACAGGCGGGCCAGTTCGGCTCGCGCTTCCTGGGCGGTCTGCAGCACCTTGGCCTCGTCGTCGTAGACCAGATGCTGGGCCGCCAGCACCTGTTCGTCGTGGGTCTTGAAACGGCGCACGCGCGCCTCGGCCTGGGCATTGGAGAGGCCCAGGCCCACCAGGGTGCGCCGGCTCATTTCCAGGCTCGAATAATAGGTCTCGCGCACCGCCTGCGCGCCGACGTCCACCAGCCGATGGACGTGCTGGCGGTTGCGCGCCCGGGCGATGATCTTCAAATGCGGGTAGAGACGGCTGACCAGCTCGGCGGTCTTGATGTTGGTGTCCGGGTCGTCGGTGGCGATGACGAAATACTCCGCCTCGCCGACCTTGGCCGCGCTGAGGATTTCGGGGCGCAGCGGGTCGCCGTAGAACACCGGCAGGTCACCGAAGCTGCGAGTCAGTTCGATGGACTCCACCGAGGTGTCCAGGGCGACGAAAGGAATGCCCTGGGCGCGCAGGATCCGCGCGACGATCTGGCCCATGCGGCCCATGCCGGCGATTACCACCCGCGGCCCGTCGCTCTCGATGGCGCGCAGGTGCTCGGGCACTTGCTGCACGGGCTTGGGCCGTGAACGTACCCAGCGCGCGCAGGCCAGCAACAGCAGCGGCGTGACGGCCATGGACAGGGTGATGGTCAGCAGCAGGGTGTCGTACAGGCGCGCGTCGAACAGGCCCTGGTCGCGACCGATCTTGAACACCACGAAGGCGAACTCGCCGCCGGCTGCCAGCACCACGCCCAGGCGTATTGCGCTCAACCGGTCGAGGCCCCCGGCCAGTCTGCCGATGATCATCAGCAAGGGCAGCTTGATCGCCACCAGCAGCAGCATCAGGCCGAGCACCGCAGCCGGTGATTCGAACAGCAGCGAAAGGTTGGCGCCCATGCCCACGCTGATGAAGAACAAGCCCAGCAGCAGGCCCTTGAATGGCTCGATCTGCGATTCCAGTTCGTGCCGGTATTCCGAGTCGGCCAGCAGCAGGCCGGCGAGGAAGGCGCCCAGGGCCATGGACACGCCCGCCAGGTCCATCAGCCAGGCCGTGCCGATCACCACCAGCAGGGCGGTGGCCGTGGAAACCTCCGGCAGGCCGCTGCGCGCGACGATGCGAAACACTGGGCGCAGCAGGTAGCGGCCGCCGACCACCACCACGGCAATGCTGCCCAGAACCTTGAGGCCATGGTCGAGCGCATCCCCCGAGCCGGCGGCGGTGCCCCCGGCCAGCAGTGGCACCAGGGCAATCAGCGGGATGGCGGCGATGTCCTGGAACAACAGGATGGCGAACGCCAGGCGCCCGTGCGGGGCGTTCAACTGCTTGCGCTCGGCCAGGCTCTGCAGGCCGAAGGCGGTGGACGACAGCGCCAGGCCCAGGCCCAGCACCACTGCGCTGGGCAGCGGCTGGCCGAAGCCGAGCAGGGCGATCGCACCGATCACCAGGCCGGTCAGCAGCACCTGCGCCAGGCCCACGCCAAACACTGACTTGCGCATCACCCAGAGGCGCTTGGGCGACAGTTCCAGGCCGATGATGAACAGCAGCAACACCACCCCCAGCTCGGAAATATGCGCGACGCTTTGCGGATTGCCGATCAGGCCGAGCACCTGGGGGCCGATCAGCACGCCGGCAAAAAGGTAGCCGAGCACCGAGCCCAGTTGCAGGCGTTTGGCCAGGGGCACGGTCAATACCGCAGCAAACAGAAACACCACGGCGGCTTGCAGCAGATTTCCTTGTTCAGGCATGGAACAGTCCTTGAGGGGAGAACAGGGCAAAAACGCCATTGTACGGTTTTATCCGTGATCACTGCTGGCCGCTAGCCTCCATGTGCTAATAATCGAACACTATTTGACCAGGGTCATCCGCCCGCCGCAGACGCTAGGCGCGGCGGGCTTGTGCTCAGGTTATCCACAGCCCCCTCCACAGTAAAAGTGAACAAGTTGCTGAAAGCATGGGGTTTTCCGGGACGACCGAAAATATCCTCGGCGCTGCGGCGAATGATTCCATTTGGCCATGGTCGATTCATCAATCCGCTTTCGGCGGGCTTCCAATAACAGGTGAAACCATGCGGGCATCAGCAATCGTGTTGTGTGTGTTTGCAGTTCTTTCCAGCAGCGCCGTGGCAGTCGCCGGCGAAGACTCAGGCGCTGCTGGCAATCCCGCCGCCGCTGCAAAAGCAGTCGACAAAGCCCAGGTGCTCGAACAGAAGGTGGCTGCCAAGGAGGAGGTCAAGCCGGCGCCCAAGTCCGAGGCGATCACGCCGGCCGAGGTGCAGGCGGTGGACCCGGCGGGCAAGGAGTCGGTCAGCGACGCCATCACCTGCCTGTCGCGCACCATCTACTGGGAGGCCAAGGGCGGCGGCCCGGCGGACATGGAGGCGGTGGCCGACGTGGTGATCAATCGCCTGGGCCACGACGGTTTCGCCGACACCGTGTGCGGGGTGGTCAAGCAGGGCTCGGAGAAAAAGAACTGCCAGTTTTCCTGGTGGTGTGATGGCCGCGCGGACCAGGTCCAGGAAGAGGATCGCTACACCGTCGCCAAGGAAGTCGCGCGTAAAGCCCTCAACCAGCAGCTCAAGGATCGGACCGGCGGCGCGCTGTTCTTTCATGACCGGCATGTCGCGCTGGACGGCTGGGGCAAGGACTACCTGAAGACCGCTGAAACCGACAAGTTCATCTTCTACAAGCCCAGGACAAAATAACGACCATTGGCGCCTTTGGTCGAATTGACACACTCAGAAACGCCTCATACGATGACTGACAAATCCACCGCCCTGCTGTCGGTGGGTTGGACCCGGCAGATCCCGGGAATCGCTGGATAATAAAAACAACAAAGGAAGCCGCAGCATGACAGTCGACATCGGACCTGCGCCTAACGGCCAGGCAGCGCCTCGCGCCGCCACTGCAAGCATCGCCACACCCGTTGCAACGCCTCGCACCCTCACCAGCCGCTACCGTTGGACCATCTGTGCCTTGCTGTTCGTCGCCATCGGTATCAACTACATCGACCGGCAGATGATCGGGATCCTCAAGCCCACCTTGACCGCCGAGCTCAAGTGGACGGAAACCGACTACGCCAGCGTGGTGTTCTGGTTCCAGTGTGCCTATGCCATCGGCTTCCTCACCTTTGGCCGCATCATCGACAAGGTCGGCGTGCGCATCGGCTACGCGCTGGCCTTCACCCTGTGGACCATCGCCAGCATTTGCCATGGTTTGGTCAACGGTGTCACGCAGTTCGCGATGGCGCGCTTTGCCTTGGGCTTCGGTGAGTCGGGCAGCTTTCCGGCCAGCCTCAAGGCTGTGTCCGAGTGGTTCCCGCAGAAGGAGCGGGCGCAGGCCACCGGCATCTTCAACGCCGGCACCGCGTTCGGTCCCATCGTCACGCCCCTGCTGGTGCCGGCCATCACCCTGGCCTGGGGCTGGCGCGCGGCGTTCATTTCCATCGGCATCGTCACCGCCCTGTGGCTGGTGGCCTGGCTGCTGGTGTACCGCAGCCCGCAGGACCACCCCAAGGTCAGCGCCGCCGAGCTGGACTACATCCGCTCCGATACCGATCCCTCGTTGCCCGTGGACGCCACGCCGGCCAAGTTCTCCTGGTTCAAGCTGCTGACCTTCCGTGAAACCTGGGCCTATGCCGCCGGCAAGTTTCTCACCGACCCGATCTGGTGGCTGTACCTGTTCTGGCTGCCGGACTTCCTCGGCAAGACCTACGGCCTGGACCTGAAGTCGTTCGGTCCACCGTTGATCGCCGTGTACGTGCTGGCTGACGTCGGCTCGGTGCTGGGTGGCTGGGGGTCGTCCAAACAGATGAAGCGCGGCCGCAGCGCCAACCTGTCGCGCAAGACCACCATGCTGCTGTGCGCCCTGGCGGTGACCCCGATCGTCACCGCGCAGTTCGTCTCCAGCCTATGGCTGGTGGTGGGCATCATCGGCCTGGCGGCCGCTGCGCACCAGGCCTGGTCGGCCAACCTGATGACCTTGCCCTCGGACCTCTTCCCGAAACAGGCGGTGGCCTCGGTCATCGGCATCGGCGGTACCGCAGGGGCCATCGGCGGCATGCTGATGACCACCTACAACGGCTACATCCTCCAGGTGTTCAAGTCCTACCAGCCGATCTTCATCGTCGCCGGCAGCGCCTACCTGGTGGCGATCCTGGTCATCCACCTGCTGACCCCGCGCCTCAAGCCGGTCGCGGCCGAGCGTCTGCTCGACGTGTGATGGCGAACGCGCCAGCCCGGTTGCGCAATGCGCCGGGCGGGCGTTGATTCACGCCGACAAATGCTCGTAAAGAATCGTCGCACCCACCAGCATCAGCACCACGCCGCCGAGGATTTCGGCGCGCTTGCCCACCACCGTTCCCAGCACCCGTCCGAGCATTACCCCCAGGGTGACCATGGTCATGGTCGCCAGGCCGATGGCGGCCGCCGCGATCAGAATGTTGACGTCGACGAAGGCCAGGCCGACGCCCACGGCCAGGGCATCGATGCTGGTGGCAAAGGCGGTGACCGCCAGCATCAGGAAGGAGTGACGGGAGGGCTTTTCCTCCTCGGCTTCATCGGCCTTGAGGCCGTTGTAGATCATGTGCAGGCCCAGCACCAGCAACAGGGTGAAGGCGATCCAGTGGTCCCAGTTGGCCACCCAGCGCGTCGCGGCCTGGCCGATCAGCCAGCCGATGAGGGGGGTAATGGCTTCGATCACGCCGAAGATCAGCCCGGTGCGCAGCGCTTCGCTCAGACGCGGTTTGTGCAGGCTCGAGCCTTTGCCGATGGCGGCGGCGAAGGCATCGGTGGACATGGCCAGGGCCAGGAGTACGAGGGAGATCGGGTTCACGCGCAGCTTCCAGTCGGGCAATGAGACAACGACACGGCCACGCGCCCGACTAGAGGCGTGGAAGTGTCGTCGGTCTCACCCACTCATGGAGTGCTCGCACCACGGCTGCTGCCGAGAATGTTGATGCGAACTCGGCCCCTGAGGCGGGCCGCGGGTTACTCCCCAACGAAGGAGGGGATCTTAGCGGTGAAAAGGTGAAAAGTCCGTAAAAAGATTTCCCTTTCATGCTCGCGGTGTGGCCCTGAGCCTTGCGCGACCTGAGCCGGCAAAGCTTACAACCTGAACTGGCGCAGCAACCCACTCAACTCGCCACTCAACTGCTTCAGCCCCAGGCTCGCCGCGCTGGACTGCTCGGCGGCCTGGGCGGTGTGGTGGGAGAGGCCGGCAGCGACGGTGACGTTCTGGTTGATGTCCTCGACCACATGGGATTGTTGCAAGGTCGCGCTGGCGATCGAAGCGTTGAGCCCGCTGAGATTGATCAGCGCCTGACTGATCGAGGTCAGGCTCTGCCCGGCCTGGTTGGCCTGTTCGATGGTCAGGCGCGAGGCACGGCTGCTTTCGCCGATGACCTTGACCGCTGAATCGGAGTGCGTCTGCAGGCGCTGGACCATGGCGTGGATTTCGGCGGTGGACTTCTGCGTGCGCTGGGCCAGCAGGCGCACCTCGTCGGCCACCACGGCGAAGCCGCGACCCTGCTCGCCGGCGCGCGCGGCCTCGATGGCGGCGTTGAGCGCCAGCAGGTTGGTCTGTTCGGCAATCGAGCTGATCACCTCCAGCACCGTGCCGATCTGCGTGCTTTCGCCGGCCAGGGTGCGGATCACCTGCACCGCATCGTCGATGGTCGCCGACAGCGAGTCGATCTGCTTCAGAGAACTGTCGATGTTGCGCTGGCCCTGTTCGGCCTGGGCCTGGGCGTCGCGCATCTCGCTGGCGGCATGCTCGGCGTTGCGTGCCACGTCCTGCACCCCGTGGGTCACCTGGTTGACCGCCGTGGCCACCAGCTCCATTTGCTGTGCCTGCTGTTCGCTGCGCTGCTGGGCCTGTTCGGCATTGCTGCCCAGTTCGCCCGAGGACTGGTTGAGCGCCGTGGCGCAGGCCTGCAGCTCGCTGACCACGCGGTGCAGCTTGGCCGTGAAGGTATTGAAGTGCCCTGCCAGCAGGGTGATCTCATCGTTGCCCTGCACCTCCAGGGTACGGGTCAGGTCGCTTTCACCACTGGCGATGTTGGCCATGGCCGCTACGGTGGCGCGCAATGGGCGCACAATGCTGCGCGAAATCAGCAGCACCAGCACCGCCATGACCAGCACGATGCCCAGGCCGACCAGCGAGGCATGCCAGATCTGCTGCATGAAGTCGGCCTGCATGTCGTCGACGTACACGCCCGAGCCGAGCACCCAGCCCCAGGGCGCGAACAACTGCACGTAGGACGTCTTCTCTACCGGTTCGCTGGCACCGGGCTTGGGCCAGCGGTAGTCCACCGTGCCGCCGCCCTTGGCCTGGGCCAGTCTGGCCATTTCACTGAACAGGGCGAAGCCGTCCGGGTCGCGGACGCCGGACAGGTCCTGGCCTTCGAGCTTGGCGTTGGTAGGGTGCATGATCATGACCGGGCGCAGGTCGTTGATCCAGAAGTAGTCGGTCTGGTCATAGCGCAGGCCGCGGATCACCGTCAGCGCCTGCTTCTGCGCGGCCTCGCGGGTCAAGGTGCCGGCACTTTCCAGGCCGTGGTAATACTCCAGCACGCCACTGGCGGCCTGGACCACGTGCATGGTCCGCTCCACACGGCCACGGAACAGATCGTCATGGATCTGCTTGAGCATGACCAGGCCGAGGCTGAATAGCATGGCCATGGCCACTATCAGAATCAGCCACAGCCGTTGCCCGATCGACATGCTTCGCAAACTGCCCATGTTGCCACCTGAATGTTCTTGGAATAGTCCAAGGATATCGGCAACACGGGGATGGACTTAAGCCCTATTGTCCGCGGCTTTCCTTGTGAATCAGGTACATCACGTAACCGAATGATCCCAGTGTTGCGGCGATGATGACCAGCATGATGACGCCATCCATTTCACACCTCCAATTGAGCGGCAGGGTTGTCGCTGTGATGGGGTGAAGGATGCGCGCCGGGACCGATTCATAACAGATTCAGATGAAACTTAAAAAACCATATCAGATGCCGGCGAGCAGCTCGCCCAGCACGCGGTCGATGCTCGCCGTCTCGACAGCGAAGCGGCCCGGTGCGCCTGCGCAATGACCGTACGGCGAGTTCAGCGGCAGGCACTGGGCATTGCCCAGCGAGCGCCATTCCAAGCGTGCTTCCGCTTCGGTGAAGTAGCTGTCTGTACTGCCTGGCATGACTGCACAACGGGCGCGAATGGCGCCGAGCGCTGCGCCAAGGTCACCGCCGTGGGCCAACTGGCTGGGGTCTGCCTGATGCCAGCTGTCGAGCACGCACAGCAGGTCGTTGGCGTCATGGCGCATGTGGTCTTGCTCCCAGTCGAGCAACAGCTGCTCGAGGCTGTCGAAGCCCAGGTCGCGGTACAGTTGTTCGCGAAAGAACTGCGCTGAGTAGGCCCAGCCGGCGTAGGCGCGGCCGAATGCGCGCAGTCCTGCTTCGGGCGGGCTGCGGTAGCGCCCGGCGCTGTAGTTCTGATCGGCCTGCAGCGCGGCACGCACGCCCTCGAGAAACACCTGGTTGAGCGGCCAGCAACGCGCGGTGCCGCACACCGCCAGCAACGCCCGCACATCGTCGGCATAGCGAATCGCCCAGTTGAACGCCTGCATGGCGCCCATCGACCAGCCGCCGACCAGCGCCAGCGAGCGCACCCCCAGCACCTCCCAGAGCAGACGCCGCTGGGCCTGGATGTTGTCCTCCAGACTGACCCGGGGGAAGTCGGCGCCACCTTGGGTAGCCGAGTTGCTTGGCGAAGTGGAGTAGCCATTGCCGAACAGGTTGACCGTGACGATGAACCAGCGCGCCGGGTCCAGCGGGCGACCAGCACCGATCCAGCCGCTGTAGGAACGGTGGTTGCCGGTGTAGTAGCTGGGCAGCAGTACCACGTTGTCGCCGGCCACATTGAGTTGGCCGAAGGTCTGGTAGGCGAGCCTGGCATCCGTCAGGATCCGCCCTGATTGCAGGGGCAGGTCACCGAGAGCGGCAATCTGGTAATCGCTGGGCATGGCATGCTCCTTTGCGGGTCTTGGCGCTGCGCTGCGTTGCGCATGGACGAATAACCGGCGTCAGCTGATAATGCGCAGCCGCGCGGTATCTGGATTTTCCAACATCGGTCATCGACATCAGGGTTCAACATGGCAGCGAAGAGTAGTCTGGCGAAAAAGGACAAGAACCCCGCCGAGGAGATCGACATGGCTGCCGTGCGCGACAAGCGCCAACAGTCCGATGTCGCCAAGGCCCTGCAGTCGGCCGCGCTGGACCTGTTCGCCGAGCACAACTATTCCACCGTCACCATCAAGGACATAGCCAAGGCCACGCAGATGAACTCGGCCTTGATCTATTACTACTTCGGCAGCAAGGAAGAGCTGTTTCTCGGCGTGGTCGAGTCGACGGTGGAAGATGCCTTCCGCCAGTTCAACTCGATCAAGTCCGATGCGGTCGAGCCGCAGTCGATCATCTTCCTCTGGTTGCAGATCCACATCCTGCAGTTCGCCTTGCTGCAGAAGCTGGCCAAGATGAGTCTCGACTACGCCAGCTCCCACGGCCGCACGGTGCGTATCGACAAGGCGATCCGCAAGTTCTACGACAAGGAGTCCCAGGTGCTGCGCAAGGCCATCAAGGACGGCATCGCCAGCGGCGTGTTCCGCGAAGTCGACCCGGCCGACATGGCCATGTTCATCTCCACCTACCTGGACGGCGTGCTGTTTCGCTCGATGATGTTTCCCAAGTTCAACTTCAAGAACGCCATCGTGGTGATGCGCCAGCTGGTGCTGGAGCATCTGGCCGTGCGCCCGGCCTGATCTCGCGTCGCCTGCAACCTCAGTCGGCGATCGCCAACTCCACCAGCGCACCCTGTTCGAACCAGGTCTCCATCCCGGTTACCTTGAGCTGCAGGGCGCCTTCCACCACCTCGCCGATGTAAGAGATCGGCAACGGCTCGGCCGATACGTCGTCGCCATAGACGATGCACAGTTGCTGGCGCGGGCTGTAGAAGCACACGGCGCCGGCGGCGTGGCCGGTTTTCTCGATGCGTTCCTTGCCGACGTCCTGGGTCAGGTAGCGGTTTTCCCACGGGGCAACGATCGGCAGGGTGAAGAACACCAGATCGCCGAGCAGTTTGCCGTGCTGCAGGGAGCTCTGCAGCGGCAGTTTTTCACGAAAGATCTGCGCCAGGTTCGGCACTTTGTCTTCCCAGATTTCGATCAGGCAGATGGATTGACCTTCGACTTTCAGACTCAAGAGCATGACGGGGTTCCTGTATTGAAGTGGGCTGATCAGGCGATGGCGGTCTTGGTCTTGGTCTTCGGCTTGCGGAAGCCGTCGCCAACACCCCATGGGAATACGTGGTCGACCCACATGTGCAGGCGGTTGGCCCACGACAGCGCGGCGCCGGTCAGGCGTTCCAGTTCATCGAGGGTGGTGGTGGCATCGGCCACGGCCACGTACTGATGCACCGTGGCGGCTGCGCCCGGCAGGCCGACGAAATCGAAGAAGTCGGCCTTGTAGCCGATGATCTGGCGAATCACCATTTTCAGTGTGGCGAGGTCGGCGCCCGGCTGGCGGCAGACTTCGATCAGGCCCCAGAACATTTCGTCGGCGAGGGTGCGGGCTTCGCCCTCGGCGAACATCAAGGTGCTCAGGTATTGCCCGCGTGCGCCAGTGCCGCGAGGGATTTCACCACGGCCGATGGCCGCCACTTCATCCGGCATGGTGCGCCAGATGGCTTCGCGCTCGCGTTCGAGCAGTTCGATCATTTCGTCGGTGGTCATGGTGTGCAGCCCTCGAGGGAGTGGATGGGGGTGCCAAAGAGCCTATGCCCGGTGTCGATCGGTTGCAAGAATAATTAATCGCCTAATTAACTTGCACGCTATTGGGCTGTTTTCGGGTGATTGTGCGCCCGCTTGGTGCGCCGGCGGGACCCCCGTGCAAGCGCGGTTCTGCCGATGAAAGGTCAAGCCGATCAATACCCTGAAGATTAATCGCTCAGTTAATTTTCCATGGCATGCTTGTTGCTCCGAGGTGTTTGGGAAGCGCTTTTCGGCACAGGATAGCTGGCTTGGCTGCGCGCACCAGACGTGCGCATCGACCCCGAGGTAGACCTTGATGAAAGTGTTCGCTTTAAGCTTGCCGCTGCTGTCGTTCTGCTGTGTCATGGGTGCGGCCCACGCCGCCAGTGAAGTCAAGATCCCTACCGAAAGCATGGACCCGACCTTGCACGCCATGCTGCCGGAGGCGGTGCGCAAGGCGGGCGTGATCAACCTGGTCACCGACGCGCATTACCCACCATGCGAATCCTTTGCCGCCGACAACAAGACCATGGTCGGCTACGAGCCCGACCTGTGGAACGCCATGGGCGAGAAGCTCGGGGTCAAGGTCAAGGCCACTTCGATCGCCTTCGACGGCCTGATTCCAGGGGTGCAGAGCGGGCGCTACGACGTTGCCATGGAGTGCATCTCCGACTCGCTGGAGCGCGAGAAACAGGTCTCCTTCGTCGATTTCTCCTACGCCACCAACGCGCTGTATACCCTCAAGAGCAACACCAAGGTCAGTGAGGACCCGCTATCGCTGTGCGGCCTGCACGCCGCCGTGCAATCGGGCACCGATTTCGCCAGCACCATCACCGAACTGTTCTCCCCGCACTGCGTGAATGCCGGCAAGCCGGCCATCGAGTTGTCGCAGTACCCCTCGGCCGACGCCGTGCTGCTGGCGCTGTACTCCGGGCGCGTGGATTTCGTGGTCAACGATGCCGCCGCCGCAAAAGACATGGAGAAGTCGGCGCCCAAGCCGATTCGCGTGGTGACTTCCAGCCTGATGCCGAAGTTCTACCTGGGCATCGTGGTGAAAAAGGACGACCCGGCCATGGCCAACGCCATGCTCGCGGCGCTCAAGGCGGTCTACGCCAGCGGCAACTACGAGAAGATCATGGACAAGTGGGACCTGGCGCCCCTCAAGCTGCCAGAGCCGGGCATCAACCTGACATCCAGCAACCCGATCCAGAACCCCAAGCCCTGAGATGCCCACCTGGCTGGCGGACAACCCGCCCGCAGCCACGGGGCCGGCGCCTACCATGGCCGACCGTGAGTTGCATTGCGACATGGTGGTGGTCGGCTCCGGCTCGGCAGCCCTGAGCGCGGCGCTGACCGCTGCCGCCGGTGGATTGCGCGTGCTGGTGCTGGAAAAGAGCGCCTGGCTCGGCGGCACCAGCGCCATGTCCGGCGGCGCCACCTGGGCGCCGGCCAATCTTCATGCAGCTGCTGCCGGCATTGCCGACAGCAGCGAGGAGGCGCTGGACTATCTGCGAGCCAGCGCGCCGCCGGGCTGGCAATCTGCCGAAGAGCCGTTGTGGCGGGCATTCAGCGCCGCTGCAGGGGCCATGATCGAATGCCTCGAGGGCCATTCACCGGTGCGCTTCGAACTCACCGACGAGCCCGACCCCCTGGCGCAGTACCCCGGTGCCAAGGCGCGTGGACGCATGCTCGCACCGCGCTCGCTGACCCGCCGCCAGCTGCGCCGTGCCGGTATTGGTGCATTGGGCCGCTGGCTGCGGCCCTCGCCGTTGCCGCAGTACTACAGCTACCACGAAATCATCGGCCTGGATGTCTACCACCATCCCCTGGCCAGCGCCTGGCGCCTGGCGCCACGCTTGCTGTGGCGCTGGTTGAGCGGCACGCGCAGCAAGGGTGCGGCGTTGATCGCCGGGCTCCTGGCGGGCTGTCGACGCCTGGGCTGTCAGTTCGAGCGCCACGCGCGCGCCACGCACCTGCTGCTCGATGAACAGGGCAGGGTGGGCGGGCTGTGGGCGCTGCAGCACGGGCAGGTGCTCAAGGTGCTGGCGCCGCGTGGGGTGATCCTTGCCAGCGGCGGTTTCGAGTGGGATGCCGCGCGCCTGGCCGAGCATTTTCCCGGCCCGGTGGACTTCATCGCCAGCCCGCGCAGCAACGAAGGCGACGGCCAGCGCATGGCCGAGCAGGCCGGCGCGCAACTGGCGCACATGGACCAGGCCAACATCAACCCGGCCATGCCCTGGCGCTACCAGGGCCAGGCGCATTGCCTGGCGGTGTTCTTTCACTACGAACCGAACGCGATCATCGTCAACCGCCACGGCCAGCGTTTCGTCAACGAGTTCACTTTCAACCTCGGCGAGGCGCTGGACCAGCGCGAGAGTCCAGGTGGCGCATCGGCGCAGTTGCCGGCCTGGGTGATTTCCGACCGCAGCCTGCTCAAGCGCTCGCCGATGCTGCGCTGGTTCCATCGCTTCGATTCCCGCTGGCTGGTGCGCGCGCCGACGCTGGCCGCCCTGGCCGAGAAGATCGGCTTGCCCGCCGCGCAACTCGAGGCCACGGTGGCGCGTTTCAATGGCTTCTGCGAACGCGGCGTCGACGAGGATTTCGCCCGTGCCGGGGGCGCCCATGGCCTGGCCCGAAGCGACAAGCGCATTCATGCAGGGTTGGCGCCGATCAGCCAGGGGCCGTTCGTCGCGCTGCCGTTCAACCGCACGTTCCTGGCCACCAAAGGTGGCCCGCGCACCGACGAACACGGCCGCGTGCTGCGCACTGATGGCAGCGTGCTGGAGGGCCTGTATTGCTGTGGCGTCGCCATGGCCAACCCGATCGGCACTCGCGCAGTGGGCGCGGGCACCACGCTGGGGCCGAACATGACATGGGGGTATATCTGTGCGCGCGATGTGTTGCGCCGGGGCGAGGCTTGGCGCTGAAGGCGAAACCGGCCTGACGGCCGCTCGGCGGCGGCCAGGCAGGTTCGCTGCGCGGCCTGGCTTACCCCGCCAGATACCAGGTATTCACTCCACCGCCATCGACGATGAGCATCTGCCCGGTGACATAGCTGGCGTCGTCGCTGCCGAGGAAGGCCACGGCCCTGGCCACTTCCAGTGGTTGCCCGGCGCGTTTGAGCGGCAGCCGCGAGACTTCTTCGGCCAGCGCCGGCTCACGAGCCTGCCAGCCGCTGTCGGCCTCGCGGATCGGTCCCGGGCTGACGCCGTTGACGCGGATGCCCAGTGGCGCCCACTCCAGCGACATCTGCACGGTGAGGCTGACCACGGCCGCCTTGCTCGGGCCGTAGGCCCCGGCACCGGGGTAGGACCGATGCGCGGAAGCACCGGCGATGTTGACGATGGCACCCATATTGCGTGCAGCCATCTGCCGAGCCACAGCAACGCTGAGCAGGAAGCAGGATTTCAGGTTGCCGGCGACCACCGTGTCCCAGTCGCCTTCGGTCAGTGACAACAGCGGCCCCGGCGCGCCATGGCCGGCATTGTTGACCAGCAGGGAGATCGGGCCCATGGCGCCTTCGACCTGCTGGACCAACCCGGCCACCGCTTGCGCGTCGGTCAGTTCGGCGCAGAACACCTCGGCGCGGCGGCCCAGCGCCTGCACCTCGGCAGCGGTGGCGAGGGCAGCGGCGCGGTCGCTGCGCACCACGATGGCAATGTCGGCACCGCCGGCCGCCAGCTGCAGGGAAATGGCCCGGCCAATGCCTTTGGCGCCGCCGGTGACCAGGGCGACGCGCCCGTTGGCGAGAGAGACATCGGTTAATGCGGTATCAGGTTTCATCAAGGCTTCCTGTTGACGCCGAACGGTTCGGCGGTAGTGGGAATGGAACTCGCCATCACGGCATTGCAAGTTCGACGCCAGCCGCTGCGCCCCCTGCGGCGCTGGCAGACGATCCATGAACCGGGAGACATGCGCCATGCACGAACATTTCACTGCACCCGCCGCCGACGTGCCGGCGGTCACCGCACGCCAGGTACTCAAGAGTTTCAAGGGCCAGGAGGTCTTGCGCGGCGTCGACATGACGGTGGAGCAGGGCGAGGTGGCCTGCCTGATCGGCCCCTCGGGCTCCGGCAAGTCGACCTTCCTGCGCTGCGTCAACCATCTGGAAAAGATCGACGGCGGCGCGCTCTACGTCGATGGCGAGATGGTCGGCTACCGCCGGGTCGGCAATCGCCTGCACGAACTCAAGGACGCCGAAGTGTCGGCGCGCCGCGCGCGGATCGGTATGGTGTTCCAGCGCTTCAATCTGTTCGGCCACATGACCGCCCTGCAGAACGTCGCCGAGGCCCCCATGCAGGTCAAGGGCGAGAGCCGCGAGCAGGCGCATCAGCGCGCCCATGACCTGCTGGTACGGGTGGGCCTCGGCCATCGGCTCGACGCCTACCCCAGCCAGCTTTCCGGCGGCCAGCAGCAACGCGTGGCGATCGCCCGCGCGCTGGCCATGAAACCGCGCTTGATGCTGTTCGACGAGCCCACCAGCGCACTTGACCCGGAACTGGTCGGCGAAGTGCTCGACGTGATGCGCGACCTGGCTGGGGAGGGCATGACCATGCTCGTCGTCACCCACGAAATGCACTTTGCCCGCGAGGTAGCGAGCAAGGTGGCGTTCATGGACCAGGGCGTGATCGTCGAATGCGCGAGCCCCGCGCAGCTCTTCGAGCAGCCTCGACACCCGCGTACCCGGGAGTTTCTGTCCAAGGTCTTCTGACCGCGAGTGGCCATCCGTACCGATTTAATCCTTGCCTTAATTAATCGGTTGATTAATATGAGTGGCAGGTAGGCGACACGCCCCCTGGTGCTTGTTCGAATTCGCGCTGCATGTTCTCCCGAGAATCGGCCATGACTCACTTGCAACCCGTTGATCGATCCACTCAGCCGCCAGTCCCTGAATCAACGGCTTTGCCGGCAGGCTCGGCAGCGGCTGCTGCCACTGCGGCGAGCTGGAACGAGCGCTTTCCCGAAGACCACCTGGTGGTCGTGCCGCAACGCCATCCCGGCCGCTGGGCCGTCGCCGCCGTGCTGATCGTGCTCGCCGTGCTGTTCCTGCGCCTGGTGGTCACCAACGAAAATTTCGGCTGGCCTACCGTCAGCCACTATCTATTCGATGCCACCATCCTCAGCGGCGTCTGGATGACCGTCTGGCTGACCATCGTCACCATGCTCCTCGGCGTGGTCCTGGGGGTGCTGCTGGCGGTGATGCGCTTGTCGCGCAACCCGCTGATCACTGGCGCCAGCGCCAGCTTCATCTGGTTCTTCCGCGGCACGCCGGTGCTGGTACAGCTGATCTTCTGGTACAACCTGGCGATCCTGTTTCCGCAGGTCAGCCTGTCCATCCCGTTCGGCCCGACCCTGTTCCAGGCCTCCACCAACGACCTGATCACACCCTACGTGGCGGCGATTCTCGGCCTGGGCCTGAACGAAGCGGCGTATATGGCCGAGATCGTCCGCGCCGGCATCGCCTCGGTCGACGACGGCCAGCAGGAAGCTGCCCGTGCCCTGGGCATGCGCGAGCGCCGGGTGACCGCGCGCATCGTCCTGCCCCAGGCCATGCCGTTCATCATTCCGCCGACCGGCAACGAGACCATCGGCATGCTCAAGATGACCTCGCTGGTCAGCGTGATCTCGCTGTCGGACCTGCTCTATTCCGCGCAGACCATCTATTCGCGAACGTTCGAGACCATCCCGCTGCTGATGGTCGCCTGCACCTGGTACCTGCTCGCCACCAGTGTGCTCAGCCTGTTGCAGCGGCGCATCGAGCGGCACTTCAACAAAAGCCGCCGCACGCCCTGAGCCACCGCTTGCATTGCCACCTGCCCGCCACTCATCGAGGAGCCGCCGCAATGACCGAATTGATCAGCCTCAAAGACCTCACTGCGCCCGTCGCTGGCGTCGAGCACCTGCTCGATGCCCTGCGCGCGGACCGCGGCAAGCCCGCCAGCCAGTCGCGCACCCTGCCGCCGGAGACCTACCACAGCCCAGCGTTCTACCAACTGGAACTGCACAAGGTGTTCCGCGCCGACTGGCTGTGCATCGGCCACGCCGCGCAACTGGCCAATGTCGGCGACTACTTCTCCATCGACATCGTCAAGGAGCCACTGCTGGCGGTCAGGGCCGGCGACGGCATCCGGGTCATGTCGCGCGTGTGCCTGCATCGCTGGCTGCCGATCGTCGAAGGCGCTGGCAACGCGCGCGGCTTCGCCTGCCCATTTCACAAGTGGAGCTACGGCCTGGACGGGCAGATGCTCGGCGCGCCGAGCATGGAACAGGCCGAGGATTTCGACCCCAGCCAGTGGCAGCTGCCGCAGGTGCGCTGCGAGATCGTCGAAGGCTTGATCTTTATCACGCTCAGCGCCAGCGTCGACTCCATCGGCGAGCGCTTGAGCGACCTGGTGCCGTTGCTGCGCAAGCACAGTTTCGCCAAGCTGAAGGTCGCCTACACCACGGATTACCCGTGCGATTTCAACTGGAAAATCGCCGCCGAAACCTTCATGGAGTGCTATCACCACCCGGCCGTGCACCGCAAAAGCCTGGAAACCAGCTTTCCCGGGCGCCTCAGCTACATAGGCGCCGGCGGCAAAGGCTGGAGCATCTGCCATCAGCCGTTGCGGGCCAAGGGCGAGCTCAGCGAAATCCTCACGCCGGGCCTGGAAACCTTCGCCGGCGTGCAGGGCGACGACCAGCGCGAGATCAAGCTGGTGCAGATCTTCCCCAACTGCCTGCTGGGCCTGGACCCGGACCGGGTCAGCGTCACCAGCCTGCTGCCGCTCGATGCCGAGAACACCGACTGGCACCGAGTGGTGCTGGTCGACCCGCGCGCGGCGGCCCGCGCCGACTTCGCCGACACCGTGACGCGCATGCAGACGCGCGGCACGGCGATCGCCGCCGAGGACCTCGAAGTCAACGCCGTCCAGCAACGCGCGACCCATTCCACCCTGGCCCGCCCAGGCCGCTTGAGCCATCTCGAACGCACCGTCTGGGACCTCGCCAATTACCTGCGCGAGCGCGTGCTGGGCTGACTGCCGCGCGCCGCCAACAAGAGGAGTTCGATCATGCAATACACCCGTCTGGGCCGCTCCGGCCTGCAAGTCTCGCGCCTGTGCCTGGGCTGCATGACCTACGCGCCGCCCGAGCGCAGCGGCTACAGCTGGACCTTTACCGAGGAGCAGAGTCGCCCGTTCATTCGCCAGGCGCTGGAGCTGGGCATCAACTTCTTCGACACCGCCAACGCCTACGCCAAGGGTGCCAGCGAGGAGGTGCTGGGCCGGGCCTTGAAGGATTTCGCCCGACGCGACGAGGTGGTCATCACCAGCAAGGTCTACAACACCATGCGCCCCGGCCCCAATGGCGGTGGCCTGTCGCGCAAGGTGATCATGCACGAGATCGACCAGAGCCTGACGCGCCTGGGCACCGACTATATCGACCTGTACGAGATTCATCGCTGGGACTACGACACGCCGCTGGAAGAGACCCTTGAGGCCCTGCACGACCTGGTGAAGGTGGGCAAGGTGCGCTACCTGGGCGCCTCGTCGATGTTCGCCTGGCAGCTGTGCAAGGCCCTGCACGTGGCCGATGCCAACGGCTGGACGCGCTTCATTGCCATGCAGAACCACCTCAATTTGCTATACCGCGAGGAAGAGCGCGAGATGCTCGGCCTGTGCGTCGCCGAGGGCGTCGCCGTGACGCCCTGGAGCCCTCTGGCACGCGGCCGCCTGACCCGCCCGGTGGACGCCGGGAGCGAGCGCAGCGGCAACGATCCCTATGCACGCACCTTGTATGCCGCCACCGAGCAGGCCGATCGGCAGGTGATCCAGGCGGTGACGCAAGTGGCGGGCCAGCGCGGTATCCCCCAGGCGCAGGTGGCCATGGCCTGGCTGCTGCAAAAGCAGCCAGTGGCCTCGCCGGTGTTGGGAGCGACCCGCGTCGAACACCTGCAGGACGCTGCCGCGGCCCTGGAGTTGACCCTCACGCCCGAAGAAATCCAGCAGCTCGAAGCGCCTTATATCCCGCATGCCGTGGTCGGTTTCAGCTGACTCCAGCCCCCCTTACTCCAGCCCCCCTTACCTGCAAGAGCGAATCCTCATGAAAAGCGCCCAAGAAGTGGCTGACCTGGAAAAAACCCTGCGCGAAAAAGGCGTGGAATATTGCATTGGCGCCTATGTGGACATCCACGGCGTGCCCAAGGGCAAGGTGGTGCCGGTTGGGCACCTCAAGCAGATGGCCAAGGGCTCGGAGCGCTACACCGGCTATGCCCTCGACGGCCTCGGCCAGGATCCCCACGAGGACGAGATCACCTCGGTGCCGGACCTGGACGCCATCATCCAGCTGCCCTGGGAACCGAAAATCGCCTGGATGCCCGCCGACAACGCCTTCAAGGGCCAGCCTTATCCGCTGAGCACGCGCGTGGCCCTGAAGAACGTGCTGGCTCAGGCCGCCGACATGGGCTTTGGCATGAATCTGGGCATCGAGTGCGAGATTTATCTGCTGCGCCGCGAGGCCGACGGCAGCCTTGTGGTGCCGGACCCCGAGAACAAATTGCTCAAGCCGTGCTACGACGTGCAGGGCTTCGTTAACCAGTTCGCCTGGCTGGACAAGGTCTCCAGCACCATCAACCAGCTCGGCTGGGACCTCTACTCGCTGGATCACGAAGACGGCAACTCGCAGTACGAGTTCGACTTCAACTACAGCGACGCACTGACCATGTGCGACCGCTTCGTGTTCTTCCGCTTCATGGCCAAGCACTACGCCAGCGAACAAGGCCTGATCGCAACCATGATGCCCAAGCCGTTCGCCGACAAGACCGGCACCGGCGCACACTTCAACATGTCGCTGTACGACCTGGAAACCGGGGCCAACGTGTTCGAGTGCGACCCCAAGGACGACCCGCGCGGGCTGGGCCTGACCGAAACCGGCTACCATTTCATCGGCGGTATCCTCAAGCACGGCCGGGCGCTGTGCGCGGCCTTCGCGCCGACCGTCAACAGCTACAAGCGGCTGGTGCGCCAAGGCGCGGGCGGCAATTTCTCCTGGGCGCCAGTGTTCAATTCCTACGGCTCGAACAACCGCACCAACTCGGTCCGCGTGCCGTCGGGGGGCGGGCGCTGCGAATCGCGCAACGCCGACGGCGCGGTCAACCCTTACCTGGCCGCCGCCCTGGCACTGGCCGCAGGCCTTGAAGGGGTGCGCCTGAAGATCGACCCGCGCGAGCCCAACGAAGACAACCTCTACGCCATGAGCGAGGCCGAGCGCGCCGACCGTGGCATCGAGTTCCTGCCGCAGAACCTGCCCGAGGCGATCAAGGCCTTCGCCGATGACCCGCTGGTGGAGAAGACCCTGGGCAAGGGCCTGCGCGACGAATTCATTCGCTACAAGACCAGGGAATGGGAAACCTATCACCGCACCATCAGCGCCTGGGAGATCGAGCAGTACAGCACGATCTTCTAAGGCAATGGCCGCTGCGCCATTTTGCTAAGCAAGCTAATGGTCTTAGATCGAAAAGGAATTGGCGCTCGGCCCAGTCTGTTGCCTACAGTTCGCGATTCATATTTGATGATTCATTTTGACGGAGCAGGCAATGGAGTTTCGTAAACTGGGCAAGACCGACCTCAAGGTCAGCGCCATTGCCCTGGGCACCATGACCTGGGGCGAGCAGAACACCCAGGCCGAGGCCTTCGAACAGATTCGTGCGGCCAAGGCGGCCGGGGTCAACTTCCTCGACACCGCCGAGATGTACCCGGTGCCGCCGCGTGGCGAGACCTACACCAGGACCGAGCAGATCATCGGTGAGTACTTCAAGCAGCATGGCGATCGCGCCGACTGGGTGCTCGCCAGCAAGGTCGCCGGCCCCGGCCGCATGGAACACATCCGCGACGGCAATCCGCGCCTGGACCGCAAGAACATCACCGCCGCGCTCGAGGCCAGCCTCAAGCGCCTGAACACCGATTACCTGGACCTCTACCAGCTGCACTGGCCGGACCGCAAGACCAACTTCTTCGGCGAGCTGGGTTACCAGCATCACGCCGATGACGTCGCCACCGAGATCGGCGAAACCCTCGAAGTGCTCGACGAACTGGTCAAGGCCGGCAAGATCCGCCATTTCGGCCTGTCCAACGAAACCCCCTGGGGCACCTCGCGTTTCCTGCACCTGGCCGAGACCCAGGGCAAGGCCCGAGCGGTGTCGATCCAGAACCCCTACAACCTGCTCAACCGCACCTTCGAAATCGGCCTGGCGGAAATCGCCATCCGTGAACAGATCGGCCTGTTGGCCTATTCGCCGCTGGCCTTCGCTGTATTGACCGGCAAGTACTTGAACGGTGCGCGCCCTGAAGGTGGCCGCCTGACCCTGTTCGAGCGCTTCCAGCGCTACAACAATCCCGAGACCGACGCCGCCGCTGCGGCCTATGTTGCGTTGGCTCAGCAGCATGGCCTGGACCCGGCGCAGATGGCCCTGGCGTTCGTTACCAGCCGCCCCTTCGTCACCAGCAACATCATTGGCGCGACCAATCTGGAGCAGCTACACAGCAACCTGGGCAGCGCCGAACTGGTGTTGAGCGAAGAGGTGCTGGCAGGGATAGAGGCGATCCACGTCAAGCAGCCCAACCCGGCGCCTTGAGCCTGTGAAAACAACTCGGGGGCGCTGCCCCCTCCCACGGGCAGAGTGGGAGGGGGCAGCGCCCCCGGGCTTGATACCGCCGAGGTTTATTTGACCTTGGACTTCATCACCATGTCCTTGGCCGTGCCGTTGGGGATGTTGACCAGCACGTACTTGTCCTTGATCTCGACCCACTGCTCGTTCTCGCCGGGGGCGGCCAGGTGACGCTTCTGCCAGTCGCCCAGGGCCAGCTCCTTGCGCTTGTATTCGTCTGGCACCTTGTCGCCTTTCTTGATTTCATGCTGGCCAACGCCCGGGCGGTCGAGGGTGACGCTGGTGTCGTCGGCGAAGGCCGGCACGCTGGCCGCGCACAGGGCGGCGAGGGTCAAACTGGCGAAAAGCTTGCTTGCGGTCATGGCACACTCCTTGGTCTGTAAAGCCGGGCGGGCAATGCAAAAGCCGCCGGCGCTGTTCTACAGACACGCCGCAACGCCAATGTTTCCATCAGGCGCTGCGTGACGACCTTCAGCGCCCCGATTCGAACAACCTGGGAGTTTTATTGAACTTGCGCTGGCGGTGAAGTCTAGAAATCATTGCCTGTCGCCCAGCGACCCCGGAGGTTTCATGAGTTGCGATGCGCCGTTCGACCCTGCCAACCCGTTGGCAGCCATGACTGCCCTGGAGCGCCACGAGTTGGTATTCCAGCACACGGCCGACTACGCCGTGGTGGTGCTCGACCTGCACGGCACCATCCTCGACTGGAACCCCGGCGCCGAGCGGGTGCTGGGCTGGAGCGCGGGCGAAGCGATCGGCCAGTACAGCGACCTGTTCTTTACCCCACAAGATAAGGCCGAAGGCCGGGCCGGGGTGGAAATGCAGATCGCCGCCCGCGACGGCATGGCCATCGACGAGCGCTGGCATTGCAAGCGCGACGCCAGTCTGTTCTGGGCCCTGGGCGAGTTGGTGGTTCTGCGTCGCGACGGCGAGCCCGTGGGCTACGTCAAGATCCTGCGCGACCGCACCGACGAGCGCGTGGTTGCCGAGCGCCTGCGCTTGCTGCAGGCCTCGCTGGCGGTGTCCCACGAGCAGCTGCAGCTGGAGATCGCCCAGCGCACCCTGGAGCGCGACCGCCTGTGGCGCCTGACCCACGACCTGATGACCGTCAGCAATGTCGACGGCTTGATTCTCAACGCCAACGACGCCTGTAGCCAGGCGCTTGGCTGGAGCAGCGACGAACTTGTAGGGGCCAACATCCTCAGCTTGATCCATGCCCAGGACGCACCCGCCGCCAGCGCCGAGATGGACCGCCTGAGGCAGGGTCTGGACACCACTCAGATCGAACTGCGCATGGCCCACAAGGATGGCAGCCATCGCCTGATCTCCTGGTCGGCAGTGTCGGCCAGCGACCAGGTGTACGCCGTGGGCCGCGACATTACCGAGCTGCGACACACCGAGGACCAGCTGCGCCAGTCGCAGAAAATGGAAGCCGTGGGTCAACTGACCGGCGGCATAGCCCACGACTTCAACAACCTGCTGACCGGCATCATCGGGAGCCTGGACCTGATGCAGCGCCGCTACGAGTCGGGGCGCACCGACAAGCTGGAGCGCTACATGAGCGCCGCCACCACCTCGGCGCAGCGGGCTGCGGCCCTGACTCAGCGTCTGCTGGCGTTCTCGCGGCGCCAGACCATGGACCTGCAACCTACCGACCTCAACGGCCTGATTGCCTCGCTCGAAGACCTGCTGCGGCGCACTTTGGCCGAGAACATCACCCTGGACACCCGCCTGGGCAGCGGCCTGGGCCAGGCCTTGACCGACGCCAACCAGTTGGAAAGCGCGCTGCTCAACCTGGTGATCAACGCCCGCGACGCCATGCCGTTCGGCGGCGTCATGAGCCTGGAGACCTCGGCGGTGACCATCACCGAGACCGACCGACGCAGCGCCGGCGAGCTGGCTCCCGGGCATTATCTGCGCGTCTGCGTGGTCGACAGCGGCACCGGCATGACGCCCGAAGTGCGAGCGCGCGCGTTCGAGCCTTTCTTCACCACCAAGCCCACGGGGCAGGGCACCGGGTTGGGCCTGTCGATGATCTACGGCTATGCCAAGCAGTCGCGCGGGCATGTGGAAATCTCCTCGCAGGTCGGCAAGGGCAGCCGCGTCTGCCTGTACCTGCCGCGCTACGAGGGCCAGCCCGAGGCGCCGCTGGTGGGCGTGCAGGCCGAGCCGCGCGCGGGCTCCGGGGAGGTGGTGCTGGTAGTGGAAGACGAACCGGTGGTGCGCAGCCTGGTGGTGGAAGTGTTGCTGGAGCTAGGCTACGTGGTGTTGCAGGCGCAGGATGCCCATGAGGCGATCCCGGTGCTGCAGGGGTCGGGACGCATTGACCTGCTGGTCTCGGACGTCGGCCTGCCCGGGCTGGACGGGCGCCAGCTGGCCCTGATCGCCCGCCAGCATCGACCGCACCTGCCCGTGCTGTTCGCGACCGGCCACGCCCAGGGCACCGGCGCCCACGACAACCTGCTGCCGGGCATGCAAGTGATCAACAAGCCCTTCACCATTGACATGCTGGCGCAGAGGATTCGCGAGATATTGCCTTGAGGGGCGATAGGTTCAATATGGCCACCACCGGCCGCCCGGGCGGCCGATGGTCGCCATATTGAACATTTCGCCATGCACACGCCCCCTCAAACCTCCCCACCGACCACCCGCCGAAAAATCCCCGCCACGTAGCAACGGATCTCCTGCTCTTCTCCGAACACCTGGCGCAGGTAATGCTCGGCGCGCTGCAGATGCGCGTGCAGGCGCTCGCGCACGTGGGCTTCGCCCAGCAGGGCGACGAGGGTCGACTTGCCCTGGTCCTTGCCTTGGTCCTTGGCGTTGTCGGCACAGTTGTCCTGCAGGTCGTCATAGAGTTGGAAGGCCTGGCCCAGCTCCAGGGCAAAGCCCTGCAGGGCGCAGCTGGTGACTTCGTCGGCGCCGCCGAGCAGGGCGGCCATCTGCAAGGTGGCGCCGAACAGCACGCCGGTCTTCAAATCGTTGGTCACGGTGATTTCATCGGCCGAGCGCGGCCGCGCGCCTTCGCGCAGGTCTTCGAATTGGCCGCGGACCAAACCCTGCATGCCCACGGCGTTGGCCAGGGTGAGCACCACCTGGGTACGGACCTCGGGTGCCAGCCCCGGAGTGCTGGCGACTACGCCGAACGCGCGACTGAGCAGCGCCACTGCCGACAGGATGGCGACGTCCTCGCCATAGCGGATGTGCGTCGTCGGCTGGCCGCGGCGCAGCTGGGCGTTGTCCATGCACGGCATGTCGTCGAGCACCAGCGAGGCGGCATGCACCATCTCGATCGCGCAGCCCAGCTCCAGCGCCTGCTCGGCCGGGCAACCCAGACCGCGGGCTGCCAGCACAAGCAGCATAGGGCGCATGCGTTTGCCGGGGGCCAGGGTGCTGTCGCGCATGGCCCGCGCCACCAGATCACGTTCGTTGCCCACCGCAGGCAACAGCTGGCCCAGACGGTTTTCGATTTCATCGCGAACCCGTGTCAGGTCCGCCGGCTGACGCTCCCCAGCCTTGGGGCTGCTGCGCCTGTGCTTGCTCAGTTCCAGCTGTGTCGTCATGTGCTCCCCCGCAGTCATCAGTCCAGTCTTTTGCACGAGTTCAGGGAACGCCTGACGCTGGCAGTTGCCATACGCACGTCATTTTCTTATACATGACTTATGCAGTTTCCGCTGTCGCGTACAACAGTGCCACGTATTACTGACAGCCAAATCGGCAAAAGACTCCCTGCCGCAAGCGGGATTGAAGGAGCCGCCATGAGCGAAGCCGAGCTGACACAGCGCAAGGATGACCACTTGGACATCGTCCTCGACCCGCGGCGTGCCCAGCGCGACACTCATTCGGGGCTGGCGGCGGTGCAATTCGAGCATTGCGCCCTGCCGCAGTTGCGCCTGGCCGACATCGACCTGCGCGCCTCGCTGCTCGGTCGGTCGCTGCGCGCCCCGCTGTTGATCAGCTCGATGACCGGCGGAGCGCAGCGCAGCGCCGCGATCAACCGTCATCTCGCTGAAGCGGCCCAGGCCTTGGGCATTGCCATGGCGGTCGGCTCCCAGCGTGTGGCCTTGCGCGGCGCCAATGATCATGGCCTGACGCGCGAGCTGCGGCGGCTGGCACCGGACGTGCCGCTGCTGGCCAACCTCGGCGCCGCGCAGCTGCTCGGCAGCCAGGGCCTGGACAATGCCCGGCGCGCCGTCGACATGCTCAAGGCCGATGCCCTGATCGTGCACCTGAACCCCTTGCAGGAAATGCTCCAGACCGAAGGCGACCGCGACTGGCGCGGGGTGCTCGAGGCGATCGCCGAAGCCGCCCAGGCCCTCGGCGTACCTTTGGTGGTCAAGGAGGTCGGTGCCGGGATCAGTGCGCGGGTGGCCGTGCAGCTGGTGGCGGCGGGTGTCCAGGTCATCGACGTAGCCGGTGCCGGCGGCACCAGTTGGGCGGCGGTCGAAGCCGAGCGTGCCCTCAGCCCGGCCGATCGCGCTGTGGCCGCAGCCTTCGCCGATTGGGGCATCCCCACCGCGCAGTGTATCGCCGGCGTGCGCGCCGCCCTGCCGCAGGTCCCGCTGATCGCCTCGGGGGGCATTCGCGACGGGCTCGACGTCGCCCGTGCCTTGCGCCTGGGTGCCGACCTGGCCGGGCAGGCGGCGGGGGTCCTGGCGTGCGCCACGCAGTCCACTGCAGCGGTCATCGAACACTTCGAGGTCATCATTCGCCAGCTGGCCATCGCCTGCCTGTGCACCGGTTCGGCGAACCTGGCGGCGTTGCGCCAGGCGCCGCTGCTGGCCGCGCCTGCCCAGGACCTTGGATGACTCATTTCGCCGTCGTCGCGCCGCCGTTCTACAGCCACTACAAAGCCCTGCAGGCCTTGGCCGGCGAGCTGCTGGAGCGCGGTCATCGGGTCACCTTCATGCATCAGGCCGATGCCCGGGGCTGGCTCGACGACCCCCGGATCGGCTTCGTTGCGCTGGGCGCGAGCAGCCATCCACCCGGCAGCCTGGCGGCGTTGCTGCGCCTGGCGGCGCAGCCGGGGGGCGTGCGTGGCCTGCACCGGCTGATCGGCGAGCTGGCCAACACCACCGCGATGCTGTGTGCCGAGTTGCCTGCGGCGCTGGCGGCGCTGCAGATCGATGCGCTGTTGTGCGATCAAATGGAGGCCGCTGGCGGCCTGGTGGCGAGCGCGCTGGGCCTGCCGTTCATTTCGGTGGCCTGCGCGCTGCCGATCGACCGCGAGCCGGGTCTGCCGCTGCCGGTCATGCCGTTCGCCTACGGCACGCGGCCCTTCGACCTGCAGCTGTATCAAGGCAGCACCCGGGTGCATGACTGGCTCATGCAACCATTGCGGCGCCAGCTGCACCGGGCCTGCCGGCAGCTGGGCGTGGCGCCGCGCGATGGTTTGCACGACTGCCTGTCGCCCTTGGCGACCATCAGCCAGACCATCGCCGGCTTCGATTTCCCGCGCCGGCAGCCGCCGGTCAATTGGCACGAGGTAGGTCCACTGCGTGGCGAGTCGACTGCCAGCCAAGCCCTGCCGGTGCTCGTCGAATCAGGTCGGCCGCTGGTATTCGCCAGCCTGGGCACCCTGCAGGGCGGGCGGCTGGACATGTTTCTGCGGATCGCCCAGGCCTGTCGCCAGCTCGATACGCAACTGTTGGTGGCCCACTGCGGTGGCCTCGACAGCGCGCAGGAGCAGCGTGTGCGCGCCGCCGGTGCCAGCTGGGTCGGCGACTTCGCCGCCCAGCAGGCGGTGCTGGCCCGGGCCGATGCGCTGATCACCCATGGCGGTCTGAACACGGTGATGGACGCCATCGCCAGCGCCACGCCGATGCTGGTGCTGCCTATCGCCTTCGACCAGGCTGGCGTGGCCGCGCGGGTCAGTTACCAGCGCATCGGCCTGCGCCTGTCGCGGCGAGCCCGCCCGCGGGCGCTGATGCAAGGGCTGCTGGCCTTGCGCGAGCTGCCCGGCGAGCCGTTGCAACGTCTGGCCGCAGTGCTGCAACAGGCCGGCGGCGTAAGCCGCGCGGCCGGCGTGATCGAGGCGTCGCTGCGGCCCGCAGGCGCCGCGCAGGAGCGCTCGGCATGAATGATGAATACGATTTGATCCTCGCCGGCGGCGGCCTGGCCAACGGCTTGATCGCCTGGGAGCTCAAACGCCGCCAGCCGCAGCTGCGGGTGCTGCTGGTCGAAGAGCAGGCCACCCTGGGCGGCAACCACACCTGGTCGTTCCACCAGGGGGATCTGGACGCCGAGCAGCACCGCTGGCTGGACCCCTTGGTGGTCAAGCGCTGGGACCGTTACCAGGTGCATTTCGCCAACCTCAGTCGGGAAATGCCCAGTGGCTACGCCAGCATCACCTCCGAGCGTTTTGCCCGGGTGATTGGCACAGCGCTGGGCCAAGGCCTGCTGAGCCACACCCGGATCGCCAGCCTGACCCCGCGCGAGGTGCTGCTGGACAACGGCCAGATTCTCCACGCCGCCGCTGTCATAGATGGCCGCGGTGCGGTCAACAGCCGGCACGTGGCGCTGGGCCGGCAGGCGTTCGTCGGGCAGCTGCTGCGCCTGCACCGGCCCCATGGGCTTGACGCACCGATCATCATGGACGCGCGGGTGGAGCAGGGCGACGGCTATCGCTTCGTCTATGTGCTGCCGTTCAGCCCCGACACCCTGCTGGTCGAGGACACCCACTACATCGACGACCAGCCGCTGGCGGTGGAGCGCCTGCGCGACAACATCGCCCGCTACGTCGCGGCCCAGGGCTGGCAGATCGCCGAGGTGCTGCGCGAAGAACAGGGCCTGCTGCCCATCACCCTGGCCGGCGACGCCGACGCCTTCTGGGCCGAAGCCGAGGGCCAGCCACGTGCCGGCCTGCGCGCCGGCCTGTATCACTGCACCACCGGTTATTCGCTGCCCCACGCGGTGCGCCTGGCGCGCTGGCTGGGGCAGTTCCACAGCTTTCATTCCGAGCGGCTGTTCGAGGCGCTGCGGCGCCATGCGCTGCACGCCTGGCGCCAGCAGGGCTTCTATCGTTTGCTCAATCGCATGCTGTTTCTGGCCGGCGAGCCTGCGGACCGCTGGCAGGTCATGCAGCGCTTCTACCGTCTCCCCGAGCCGCTGATCACGCGCTTCTATGCCGAACGGCTGGGCGTGCTGGACAAGCTGCGCATCCTCACCGGCAAGCCGCCGGTACCCGTCGGTGCCGCCCTCGCGGCGGCGCTGCGTTTCGCTCCCAGGCATTTCGAGAGGCCGGTATGACATCAGTGCACAGTAGCGCCACCCCGGGCGAGCCGCGCCGCGCCGTGGTCATCGGTGCAGGATTTGGCGGCCTGGCCCTGGCCATCCGCCTGCAGGCCGGCGGGGTCGCCACCACCTTGCTGGAAAAACGCGACAAGCCCGGCGGTCGTGCCTATGTCTACCAGGACCAGGGGTTCACCTTCGACGCCGGGCCGACAGTCATCACCGACCCCACGGCCATCGAGGAGCTGTTTGAAGTGGCCGGCAAGCGTCTATCCGACTATGTCGAACTGCTGCCGGTGGCGCCGTTCTATCGGCTGTGCTGGGAAGACGGTACGGTATTCGACTACGCCGACGACCAGGCTGCGCTCGACCGCCAGATTCATGCCCTCAACCCCCGCGACGTGGCCGGCTACCAGCGGTTTCTTGCCTATTCCCGGGCGGTGTTCGAAGAGGGCTATCTGAAGCTTGGTGCCGTGCCGTTCCTGAGCTTTCGCGACATGCTCCAGGCTGGCCCGCAGCTGGCCAGGCTGCAGGCCTGGAAAAGCGTGTACGCGATGGTTTCGCGCTTTATCGAGCATGACAAACTGCGCCAGGCGTTTTCCTTCCATTCCCTGTTGGTGGGTGGCAACCCGTTCGCCACCTCGTCGATCTACACCCTGATCCATGCCCTGGAGCGTCGTTGGGGCGTGTGGTTTCCCCGGGGCGGTACCGGAGCGCTGGTGCAGGGCCTGGTGCGCCTGTTCGAGGATCTGGGCGGGCGCCTGGAACTGAACGCCGAGGTCGCCCGGATCGAGACCCGTGAGGCCCGGGCCACAGGCGTGCAGCTGGTCGATGGCCGTCAGTTCCCCTGCGACCAGGTCGCCTCCAACGCCGACGTGGTGCACACCTATGCTGGCCTGCTCGGCGGCCACCCGCGCGGGCGCAGCGAAGGGCAGCGCCTGAAGAAGCAGCGCTTCAGCAACTCGCTGTTCGTCATCCATTTCGGCCTCGACCGGCCGCAGCCGCAACTGCAGCACCACACGGTGTGTTTCGGCGCCCGCTACCGCGGGCTGATCGACCAGATCTTCAAGGGCCCGGGCCTGGCCGAGGACTTTTCCCTCTACCTGCATGCACCTTGCATCACCGACCCGAGCCTGGCGCCTGCCGGTTGCTCCAGCCATTACGTGTTGTCACCGGTGCCGCACCTGGGCAATGCGCCGCTGGACTGGGAAGAGGAGGGGCCGCGCTACCGCGAGCGGATCTTCGCCTACCTGGAACGCCACTACATGCCGGGCCTGCGCGATCACCTGGTGACCAGCCGGATCTTCACCCCGGTGGATTTTCGTGATCAGCTCAATGCCCACGTCGGCTCGGCCTTTTCCCTTGAGCCATTGCTGACCCAGAGTGCCTGGTTCCGCCCGCACAATCGCGATGGGCAGCTGGCCAATGTCTACCTGGTGGGCGCCGGTACCCATCCCGGCGCTGGCGTGCCGGGGGTGATCGGCTCGGCCAAGGCCACCGCCGGGCTGATGCTGCAGGAGGTAGGCGAATGAACGCACCGTCGCCCTCCCAGCCGTCGTTGCTCGAACATGCCGAGCAGAGCATCTCGGTCGGCTCGAAAAGCTTCGCCGCCGCCGCGCGCCTGTTCGACCCGGCGACCCGGCGCAGCGCGGTCATGCTGTACGCCTGGTGCCGGCATTGCGACGATGTCATCGACGGTCAGGTACTGGGCTTCGACGCCCAGGCGGTGCCGGCCGATGAGCATCGGCGGCGTCTGGGGCGCCTGTACGAGCAGACCCGCGCCGCCTATGCCGGCATGGCCATGAGCGAGCCGGCCTTCGCCGCCTTCCAGGAGGTTGCCCGGCGCCATGCCATTCCTCAGCGCGACGCGTTCGATCATCTCGAAGGCTTCGCCATGGACGTCCAGGGGCAGATTTACCAGACCCTGGACGACACCCTGCGCTATTGCTACCACGTGGCCGGGGTGGTCGGGTTGATGATGGCTCGGGTCATGGGCGTGCACGATGAAGCGACTCTGGACCGCGCCTGCGACCTGGGCATTGCCTTCCAGCTGACCAACATCGCCCGTGACATCGTCGAAGACGCCCAGGCCGGCCGCTGCTACCTGCCGCGCCAATGGCTGCACGAGCTGCACATCGCCCCCGAGCAGGTCGCCGAGGGTGCCAACCGCGAGGCCCTGGCGGTGCTCTCGCGGCGCCTGGTGGCCCTGGCCGAGCCTTACTACATGAGCGCCAGCGCCGGCATCGCGCGATTGCCGTTGCGTTCGGCGTGGGCGGTCGGCACCGCCCGCAACGTCTACCGGCAGATTGGCGTGCGGGTCGACAAGCTCGGCGCTCAGGCGTGGGATGCACGGGTGTCGACGTCCAAGGCGGACAAGCTGCGCCTGGTGCTGCAAGGTGGCATCAGCGCGCTGAGTGCTCGCGGAGTGGATTGGCCGCCGCGTGATCCGCAGCTGTTTCAGCGGCCGTCAGGCCGGCCTGACCCTCAAGACCGCGGGCTCTGATCCTCGCGCCGCAGCGGCCCGCCATGCAGCTCGCGCAACTCGCGCCTGAGCCTCTCGGCCGAAGGCGCATACAGGAAGCCGAAGGACACGCAGCGCTCCTTGCCGTCGACCGCGTGGTGCATGCGGTGGGCCTGATACAGGCGCTTGAGGTAACCACTGCGCGGCACATAACGCAAAGGCCAGCGCTTGTGCACCAGGCCATCATGCACGAGGAAATACAGCAGCCCGTAACCGGTCATGCCGGCGCCTATCCACTCCAGTGGATGGGCGCCGCGCGTGCCCAGCCAGATCAACAGGATCGCCACCCCGGCGAACACCAGCGCGTACAGATCGTTCTTTTCGAACCAACCTCCGCGCGGCTCATGGTGCGAGCGATGCCAGCCCCAGCCCCAGCCGTGCATCACGTACTTGTGCGCGACATAGGCGAAACCCTCCATGAGGGTCAGAGTGACGAGAAACACCAGGGCATCGAGCAGCATGGGCGGGGCCTGTGGAGGGACCCGCTTTGGACCCTGGCAAACCTGCGCGGTTCGCCTCAAGTCGGCGCCGAGTGCGCCGATAATGCTTGTACGACCTCTGACCACAAGCGAGATAAGCACAATGTCACTTCGCAGCCTCTCCATCGCCCGCCGCGCCGGCCTGGGTTTTGCCTTGATTGCCCTGCTGGTGGCGCTGCTCGGCGCCATGGCGCTGTCGCACATGGCAAGCATCCGCGAGCGCGCCGTGCAGGTCGAGGACGACCTGGTGCCGAAAATGCGCCTGGTCAGCGACATCCGCGAAGTCATGCTGCGCATCCGCACCATTTCCCTGCGCATGGCGCTGGACCCCAACCCGGCCAGCATCGCCCAGTACCGCAGCCAGATGGACACCCGCAACCAGGACCTGAGCAAACAGCTGCAACGCCTCAGCGGCCTGCTCGATACGCCGCAGGTGCACGGCCTGTATGACCAGTTCCAGGTCACCCTGGGCCAGTATCAGCAAGGCATTGCGCAGTCCTTCACTTTGGCCGAGAAGCAGCAGACCGACGCCCTCGACAAGCTGCTGCTGGTGGACATGAAAACCGTGGTCGATGGCTCCGGCACCCAGCTCAATGCCATCGCCGACTACTACAACGCGCAGATCACCGCCCAGGGCCAGGCCGCCGAGGCGCAGTACGGCCGTTCGCGGCTGATGGTCATCCTGCTAGTGTCGCTGGCCGCACTGGGCACCGTGCTGCTGGCCTGGCTGCTGACCCGCAGCATCGTCGGCCCGTTGAAGCTGGCCATGCGCGCGGCCGAAAGCGTGGCCGAAGGCGACCTGACCCAGCGCGTCGAGGTCAGCGGCAACGACGAAGTGACCCGCCTGCAGACCGCCCTGCAAACCATGCAAAGCAGCCTGCGCGGCACCTTGCAGTTGATCCATGGCTCGGCCGGGCAGATGGCGGCCGCCGCCGAGGCGCTCAACGACATCACCGACCAGAGCAACCTGGGCCTGCAACGTCAGACCGCAGAAATCGAACAGGCTGCCACCGCAGTCAACCAGATGACTTCGGCCGCCGAAGAGGTGGCACGCAATGCCGTGTCCACCTCCCAGGCCACCCAGCACTCCAATGACACCGCCCTGGCCGGCCAGCAGCGCGTCGGCGAAACCGTGGCAGCGATCCAGGCCCTGAGCGGCAATATCGACGAAAGCTCGACCCTGGTGCAGAACCTCGCCGACCAGTCCCGCGACATCGGCAAGGTCCTCGACGTGATTCGTTCCATCGCCGAGCAGACCAACCTGCTGGCGCTCAACGCCGCCATCGAGGCCGCCCGCGCCGGCGAGTCGGGGCGCGGTTTCGCCGTGGTCGCCGACGAGGTCCGCGCCCTGGCCCATCGCACCCAGCAGTCGACCCTGGAAATCGACCAGATGATCACCGCCATGCGCAGCGGCTCCTCCCAGGCGTTGGACTCGATGCAATCGAGCACCCAACGCGCCAGCGCCACCCTGGCCCTGGCCGAAGGTGCCGGCGGCGCGCTGAGCGAAATCACCGCCTCCATCGACCAGATCCACCAGCGCAACATCGTCATCGCCAGCGCCGCCGAAGAGCAGGCCCAGGTGGCCAAGGAAGTCGACCGCAACATCACCAACATCCGCGACCTGTCTACCGAGTCCTCCTCGGGCGCCGGGCAGATCAGCGGCTCCAGCCACGAGCTGTCACGCCTGGCGGGCACACTGAATGATGCGGTGGCGCGGTTTCGGGTTTGAGCTCCCGACATACCCCGACACCTGTTGCTGCTGGACGCTTCACCCGTGACGCCTGACCTTGCCTCTCTCAACAGGAGGGCAAGGGAATGTTCGAGAAAGCCAGTCATCTGCGCACCGGTCGAGTGTCCGAAACAGGGCGCATCTATCTGATCTCTACCGCTACTATCAGGCGTCAGACGTTCTTCAGCGATTGGCAGCTGGGCCGTCTGGTGGTGGCTGAACTCAGGTCCCAGGAGCACCGGGGCTGCGCCCGCAGCATCGCCTGGGTGCTGATGCCCGACCACCTTCATTGGCTGGTCCAGTTACATGATGGCGACATCTCAGCGCTGGTCTTGCGGGTGAAATGCTTGTCGGCGCAGTCGATCAACCGAGCATTGGGCACCAGGGGCGCTGTTTGGCAGAGAGGTTTTCATGATCGAGCGATCCGTCGTGAACAAGACCTGCAAGCCATAGCCCGATACATAGTGCGCAACCCGATCAGAGCCGGCCTGGTCGAGCGGGTCGGGGATTACCCGTTATGGGATGCCTGTTGGATCTGATGTCCTACGCCATCTTGGCCGTTACACACCTCGAGGCAGGAGCCGGCGAAGCTGGCGAACGGGTCACCCCGCCCCAATGCATGGCGCGTTCCGCCAGCGCCGTTCGGGTTGCAGCCCTCGCCAGCTGCGCCGGCTCCTACGCCGCACTCGGTTGCTGCACCGCCGTAGTAGGAGCCGGCGAAGCTGGCGAACGGGGCACCCCGCCCCAATGCCGGTTCGGTTGCAGCACCTGCCGTTGTAGGAGCCGGCGCAGCTGGCGAACGATGCACCGCCGCCCCAATGCCGGTTCGGTTGCAGCACCTGCCGTTGTAGGAGCCGGCGAAGCTGGCGAGCGATGCACCGCCGCCCCAATGCCGGTCGCGTTCGGCCAGCGCCGTTCGGGTTGCAGCCCTCGCCAGCTGCGCCGGCTCCTACGCCACCCTCGCTTGCTGCATATCCTGGCGAGCGTGGCAACGCCGTTCTAATGGCTTCGATAGGCCTCTGCCTGCCCGCCAACCGGCCTGTCAGCGTTGGCCACACTGGGTTCCATCGTCATGTCCGCCCCGGTCGCGTTCGGCAGGCACAGCGCTGCGATGAAGGCAATCGCGTACGAGCTGATGGCAAACACGCCCATCGCGGTGGGCAGGCCCATACCGGTGGAGGCAAAGCCAACGGCCGCAGGCATGATCGAGCCGAAGCCTCGCCCGAAGCTGGTACAGAAACCCGCGCCGTTGGCGCGGATTCGCGTTGGGTAGAGCTCGGCGAAGGCAACCGGCAGACCCGAGGCCAGCCCTCCCTGGAAAGCGCCGAGCAGCAGGCCCAGGCCCAGGGTCACTGCCATGTTGATCGGCGCGAAGGTGTACACCGCCACCACGCAGGCCTGGCAGGCCAGGAACAGCATGAAGGCCTTGGCGCGGCTGATGTGGTCGCTGATGCGGCCATAGATGAACGGACCGAGCAGCGAGCCGACGATGTTCACCGCCAGGTAGCCGGAGGTAGAGGCCACGGGCAGATTGAGGACCATGCGCATGTAGGTCGGCAGCCAGGTGATCATGATGTAGGCTCCGCCGAAGATGCCGCTGGCCAGCACCGTGCTGATCAGTGTCACCCGACGATGATCGTGGCCGAAGATTTCCCGCAGGTTGAGCTTTTTCTTCGCGCCACGGCTGGCCCGGTTGAAGGCCTCGGACTCGGGCACCAGACGGCGGATGAACCAGATCAGCAAGGCCGGCAGCAGGCCGATGGCGAAGAACGCGCGCCAGGCGATGTCCTCGGGCAGAAAGGCGAATACCACGGGCATCAAGGTCAGGGAGATCGCGTAGCCCACGGCATAGCCGCTCTGCACCGAGGCCGCGACGCGGCCGCGCAGGGCCGGGGCGATGGCTTCGCTGATCAGCACGGCACCCACCACCGCCTCCCCGCCATAGCCGATGCCTTGCAGGAAGCGCACCGGCAGAAACTCCCAGAAGCTGCTGCACAGGCCTGCCAGGCAGGTGAACGCAGCCACCCACATGACCGTGCCCTGCATCACCTTGACCCGCCCGAAACGGTCGGCGAGCAGGCCGGCGGCCCATCCTCCCAAAGCACTGCCGATCAGCGAGACCGAGCCGAGCAGGCCGGCGTCGGACTTGCTCAGGGCCAGCACCGTCATCAGCACGGGCATCATCAGGGCATAGATGGTGGAGTCCATCGAATCGAGCGTGAAACCGCCGAAGCAGGCCCAGTAGGTGCGCTTTTCCGTAGCCGTAAGCGCCGAGTACCAACCTAATCGCATAGCGTGCCAACCCTTGTTGTTGTGATGTTCAGCTGAGCGCCATGCTAATGGCAGGCACGCGCGGGCAGGGCTGCGAATGGCTGATGCAGCCCGCGATTCTGTTTATGTGCGCGGGCCGGGGGAACTCCATCGGCCGCGCAGTTTCCAGATCACACACCCTGCGCGCAAAGGACTTCTCCCCATGCTCAACCAAGACAACCCCGTATGGCTGATAACCGGCTGCTCCACCGGCTTTGGCCGTGAACTGGCCCGGCTGGTGCTGGCCCGTGGTTGGCGCGCAGTGGTGACGGCGCGCAATCCCGCAACCCTCGAAGAGCTGGTCAAGGGCCATGAGGACAGGGCGCTGGCTCTGGATCTGGATGTAACCCAGCCGCGTCAGGTACTGGCCGCCGTGGCCCATGCCAAAAGTCATTTCGGGCGGATCGATGCGCTGGTCAACAACGCCGGCTATGGCTACCTGGCGGCCATCGAGGAGGGCGAGGACGCGGCGGTACGGGCGATGTTCGAGGCCAACGTGTTCGGTCTGGTGGAGATGACCAAGGCGGTGCTGCCGATCATGCGCGAGCAGCGCAGCGGCATCATCATCAACCTGTCGTCCATTGGCGGCCTGACCAGCTTCGGCGCGACGGGCTACTACCACGGCACCAAGTACGCAGTGGAAGGCATCTCCGAATCGCTGGCGCTGGAGGTCAAGCCACTGGGTATCGATGTGCTGATCGTCGAGCCGGGGCCTTTCCGGACCCACTGGGCCGGGCCGTCGATCAAGTCGTCGGCCACGGTGATCGACGACTACGACGCCACCGCCGGCGAGCGCCGCCGGCAGACTGCCGCGCGCAGTGGCAACCAGGCCGGCGACCCGGTGCGCGCGGCTGAAGCGATCATCCAGGCCGCCACCTCGCCGAAGCCGCCACTGCGCCTGCTGCTGGGCAAACAGGCGTTGCAGCTGGCGCGGCAGAAGCTGGAAACCTTGCGTGCCGACTTCGACGCCTGGGAGGCGGTGACGGTAGGGGCTGATTTTCCGCAATCCTGAGTCACGGCGGGGCCTGCATCGCGAGAAGGAGCCAGACTAGCTGGCCAGCAACTCCAGCGCCGCCACTTCATCGATCACCAGTTCGTGCACCACGCCGCGCTTGAGCACCGCGCCGATGATCTCGGTCTTGTACGGCCCGCCAGACACCAGCACCACCTTGGCGATGCGCGCCAGATCTGTGAGCTCCAGGGAGATCGCCCGGCGATTGAACGGGTGGTCGACTTCCTCGCCGTCGCGGTCCAGCCAGCGCCCCAGCAGGTCGCCCACCGCGCCGGCGGCCCGCAATGACTGCGCATCCTCGGCATTGACCAGACCCAGCTCGAGCATCAACGAACGCTCGCTCAGATCGCCCACGGTGAGCAAGGCCAGGTCGGCCTGCCGCGCCCGAGCCAACACGCTCTGCACCGAGGGCTCGGCGAGAATCATGTCGCGGTACTGCTCGGAGGGCGCGAACACCGGGGCGGCCAGGTAGTAATAGGCGCCGCCGAACAGCCCGGCCAGGCTCGAGGCCAGCTCCACGGTGTTGTTCGCCGAGCCGTAGTGCAGGCCGCCGAGCAGCGACACTACGGTCATCTCGTTGAGCGCCTTGCCTTGCAGCTCACGCACCGCTTCGCGCAAGGTGCGGCCCCAGCCGACGGCCAGGGTGCAGCCGTCGCGCAGGTGTTCTTCCAGGGTCGGCGCAACGCCGACCCCTAGCACCCGGAAGATCTGCGCCGGATCCTGCGGCGAGGGCACCACGCTGACCCGCTGCAGCCGATAACGCTCTAACAGGCGCTGTTCGAGGGCCACGCAGGAGGCCAGGCGCGAATTGATGCGGATCTGCACCAGACCGGTTTCGCGACACACGGCCAGCGCCTTGTTGACCCGTACCCGGGTAATGCCGAACAGGTCGGCAATCTGCTGCTGGGTCATGTTGCCAACGTAGTAGTGCCAGGCGATGCGCACATTCAACTGCTCGTCGGGATTGACCGCTTCGTTCTGCATGGGCTCTGCCGGGTTGTGCACGGGGTTCCTCGATTCTATCGGGGGCGGCTACTTGACGGCGCCCATGGTCAGACCTTGTACCAGATGGCGGGAAACCATCAACGCAAAAATGATCACGGGAAACACGATCAGCGTGCCGGTGGCCATGATTTCCCCCCACGGCAGGTCGTAGCCGCTCATGAAACTGGTGGCAGTGACCGGTGCGGTGCGCGCGTTGTTGCGTGTGAGCACCAGCGCGTAGAGCAGCTCGTTCCAGGAAAAGATGAACGAAAAGATTGCCGACACCGCCACCCCGGGCATGGCCAGCGGCAGGGCGATGCGCCAGAAGATGGTCAAGCGCGAGGCGCCGGACAGCCGCGCCGCTTCGTCGAGGTCCCGGGGCACGGCGCGAAACTGGTCGGTGCAGATCCACACCACGATCGGCAGGTTGAAGGTCAGGTACACCAGGATCAGCACCAGTTGGGTGTCGATCAGGTTCAGGCTGCGCGCCATCAGGAAGATCGGCAGCGCGACGACGATCGGACTGAGCATGCGGTTGGTGATGAACCAGAACCACAGGTCCTCCTTGCCCTTGAACTCGAAGCGCGCCAGTGCGTAGGCCGCCGGTGTACCAAGGCCGACCGCCAGCACCGTGGTGCTCACCGCGACCATCAGCGAGTTGCCCAGGCTGTGCAGCACGTCGCGCTGGAACAGCACCTGCACGTAGTTATCCAGATGCGGGGTGAACAGCCACACCGGCGGTGAGGCCAGTGCCTCGGCCTGAGTCTTGAGGCTGGTGGCGACCATCCAGTAGAACGGGAATACCGCGAACAGGAAGATCGCCAGCAGGCCGACCAGGTGCCAGGCGTTGACCTTGAAAGCCGGGCGCGCGCGTGGATTTGCTTGGCGGGCTGGGATGGCCAGGGTACTCATGTCAGATCTCCCGATAGACGAACTTGATGTACAGGCGCGCCAGGACAATGGTCAGAATCAGCAGGACGATGGCCTGCGCCGAGGCCAGGCCCTGGTCGAACACGCGAAAGCCGATGCGCTGGATGTACACGCTGACCAGCTCGGTGGCCGCACCCGGGCCGCCGCGGGTCATGGTGAACACGGTGTCGAACATCTTGAGGATGTCGGCGGTGCGCAGGATCAGGATCACCGTGACGCTGGGCAGCAGGAACGGCAGCTGCACATGCCGCACGATCTGCCAGCGGTTGCGGGTCTGCAGGCGGGCCGCTTCCTCGACCTCGGTCGGCACCATGGTCAGCCCGGCCAGCAGCACCAGGGCGCAGAAGGGCGTCCACTGCCAGATGTCCATCAGCGCCACGGCCATGAAGGCATTGCCGGTGTCGCCCAGCCATTCCACCGGCCCGGCGCCGACCAGGGCGAGCAGGGCGTTGGCCACGCCAAAGTCGCGGTTGAAGATCAGCCGGCCGATCAGGCCGGCGACGGCCGGTGCGGTGGCCAGTGGAATGACCAGGCTCATCCGCGCCAGCAGCTTGAAGCCGGCCAGGCCGGGCTTGTGCAGCAGCAGCGCGACGATTAGCCCCAGGGCCAGCTGGATGGGCACCACGGTGACGAGAAACAGCCCGGTAAGACCCAGCGCGGCCCAGAATGATGCGTCGTGCAGGACGTTGGCGTAGTTGTCCAGGCCGACGAAGGGCGTCGGGTCGCGCGGCTTGGCCAGGTTGTACTGGCGAAACGAATTGACCAACGCGAACAGCGTTGGAAAGATGCCGATCAGGGCCAGCGCCACGGTGGCCGGGGCGAGGAAGGCGAAGGCTGCGCGGGTGTTGTTCCACAGGGTAGGGAAGACGGGCTTGGACATGGGGCCTCGCTGCACGGTGTGCTGTCATGAAGCCGGCCTGGCGGCCTCTGCCACTGAGTCGTTGGCGACCGCCAGGCCCGCTTGGCGCTACTTCAACAACTTCGCCTTGCCGTCGTAGTAGCCGGCCTTTTGCAGGATCTCCTCGACCTTGCTGCCAATGGTTTTGGCGCCGTCGGCGACGCTGGTCTTGCCGAGCATGATCGCCGTGCCGTTCTCGCCGATGACTTCGGAAATCTCCGGCCATTGCGGGAAGCGCGGACGGTAGTCCGGGACTCCGCCTTCCCAGGAAGTGACCATGGGTTGCACGAATGGATAGCGGCTCTGCACCGCTGGGTCCTTGTACACCGCCATGCGCCCGCTGACGCCGCCGGCCTCCAGGTACGGCTTGGCCATGGCTTCGGAGGTGATCCACTGAATGAACAGCCACGCAGCGGCTTTCTGCTTGTCGTCGGACTTGGCATTGACCCCCAGCGAGAAGCCCCCCAGCGCCGGTTTCAACCCCGCGCTGCCCTTGGGCTCGGTCGCCACTGCCAGGCAGTCGGTGATCTTCGACTTGGCCGGGTCGGCCAGGGTGGCGTAGAACGCCGACCACTCGGTGATCATCGCCACCTTGCCCTGGGCCAGCGCGTTGACCGACTCGTTGTGGTCGTAGTCGACGATCCCCGGGGGCATGTACTGCATCAGGTCCTGGCGAAATTGCAGGCCCTGCTGGGATGCCTTGGAATTGAGGTTGGACTTGAACTTGTCGTCCAGCAGCGAGCCGCCGAATGGCCAGAGAAAACGCATGAAGCTGTCGGCTGATTGGGTCTCGCCACGCCGCGATTGCAAGGCGAAGGCGTAGCGGTCCTTGCTCTTGTCGGTGAGCTTGGGCGCGTAGACCTTGAGCAGTTCGTCCCAGGTGGCGGGCGGCTTGTCGAAGCCGGCGTCCTTGAGCATGCACTTGTTGTAGAACAGCAGCCCCGAGTAGTTATCGAAGGGCAGGCCGTAGGTCTGCTTGTCCCAGCTGCCAAACGACTCCAGCAGGATCGGGAAGAAACCGGCCAGGTTCAGCGCCGGGTCAGCCAGCTTGGGGTCGTTGCTGAAGGTGGTGACCGGTTCCAGCCAGCCGTTGCCGGCGAACTCGCCGATCCACACCACGTCGGTCAGCACCACGTCCAGTTGCTCGCCGGAGGTGAAGCTGAGCACCTCGCGCTCGCGGCTGTTTTCATAGGGCACGGTCTCGTAGCTGACCTTGATGCCGGTGGCCTTCTCGAACTCGGGCAGCAGCTTGATGGCGGCGGCGTAGCCCGGGCGGTCAAGGAAGATGGCCTTGATCTCGGTGCCCTTGTAGGGCGCGGCAGCCTCCTGCAAGGTCCAGGCGTGGGCCGTGCCGGCCGCCAGGGCGACCGACAGCGCGAGGGCGTTGACGACGAGCTTGTTCATGGGGGTGACCTCTTTATTGTTTTGGTTGAGGACTACTTTTTTGTGCTAAAGCGCCTGTCAGGGGTTCGGCAGGATGATGGTCTTGAGCGCCCCATCGACGAAGTCCGATGGAAAGCTGAAGGCCGAGTTGGTGTCGCTCAGGTCGAAGCGGTGGGTCACCAGGCCTTCGACGTCCACCGCGCCGCGCGCTACCAGCTCGATGGCGCGGTCGTACACATGCCCCATGCGCCGTGACATGCGGATGTCCAGGCCCTTGCGCCGCAGCAGGGAAGCGCTGAGCGGGGTGTACTGGTCGCCGTCGGGAATGCCCACCAGCACTACGCGGCCACCGATGCGTGCCGAGTGCGCGGCAATCTGGAAGCCCTGCGGCGAGTTGGTCGCCTCCAGCACCAGGTCGACGCCGCGCCCTTCGGTCCATTCGCTGATGGCTTCATAGCTCGCCGCGCTCTTGTCGGCGCCCAGCTCCAGGGCCTTGTTGGCGCGGTAGGCAATGGGGTCGATGGCGTAGATGGCCTTCTTGCACATCTGCCTGGCCAATTGCAGCAGGCACAGGCCAATGGGCCCGCAGCCGATGATGGCGACGGTTTCAAAGGTCTTCTTCGAGCCGGCCAGGTCCATGGCGTGAATGGCCACGCCCAGGGGTTCGAGCATGACCGCCTGCACCGCGGTGAAGTGCTCCGGCACCGGGTAGATCTGGCTCGGCGCAACCACGATGTATTCGGTCATGGCGCCGTGGGTGTGCGGTGGCGAGCCGAGAAACACCACGTGTGGGCACAGGTTGACATGGCCGCGGCCGCACCATTCGCACTGGCCGCACGGCCGAGCCGGGTCGACCGCCACCAGCTGGCCGGCGCGCAGCCCCAGGTGCGGCTGGTCATCGACCACGCGTCCGGCGAATTCATGCCCGGCGATGAACGGCTGGGTGATCCGCGCATGGCCGATGGCGCCCTCCTTGAAGTAATGCAGGTCGCTGCCGCAGACGCCGACCGCGCTGACCCGCAGCAGTACTTGGTCGCCAACCGGCACCGGCACCGGGCGTTCGCCGATGCGGATGTCGCGAATGCCGTGGATGTAGGCCGCACGCATTTTTCTCCCTCCTTGACATTTGTAATATCTGAATTACAAATGATCGTAGAGCGAAAAGGCTTGCTGTCAAGGCGGTTTTTTCGGCGCTGGCCGCCACCTCAACCAAAACAACAAAGAGGACTGCATCTTGACCGAGCTCAGCTTGCGCGGCGTCGAAAAGGCCTATGGCGACATCAAGGTGTTGCATGACATCGACTTGTCCATCAACAGTCGCGAATTCGTGGTGTTCGTCGGCCCCTCGGGCTGCGGCAAGTCGACGCTGCTGCGCTGTATCGCCGGGCTCGAGAGCATCACCCAGGGCGCCATCCGCATCGGCAGTCGCGACGTCACCTACCTGGAACCGGCCGACCGTGGCGTGGCCATGGTGTTTCAGTCCTACGCGCTGTATCCGCACATGAGCGTCTACGACAACATCGCCTTCGGTCTGAAGATGCAGAAAATGCCCAAGGCGCAGATCGCCGCCAAGGTCCAGGACGCCGCCCGCATCCTGCAGCTCGAACCCTTGCTCACGCGCAAGCCCAAGGCGCTCTCCGGTGGCCAGCGCCAGCGCGTGGCGATCGGCCGGGCGATCGTGCAGCAGCCCGAGGTGTTCCTGTTCGACGAACCGCTGTCCAACCTCGATGCATCGCTGCGCGTGCAGATGCGCATCGAGATCGCCAAGCTGCATGCTGCGCTGCAGGCAACCATGATCTACGTCACCCACGATCAGGTCGAGGCGATGACCCTGGCCGACAAGATTGTGGTGCTCAACAAGGGTGGCATCGAGCAGGTTGGCTCACCGCTGCAGCTTTACCATCACCCCTGCAACCGTTTCGTGGCCGGCTTCATCGGCTCGCCGCAGATGGGCTTTGTGCCGACCACGGTGCTGGCGACCGCCGCCGAAGGCGTGCAGGTCGGCCTGCCTGGCGGGGCGCGTCTGTGGGTGCCGGTGAACGCTGCCGGGGTGGCGATCGGCAGCCCGCTGACCCTCGGCCTGCGCCCGGAGCATCTGTCCGAGCAGGGCCTGGGCGATGCGCAGTTCAGCGCCCAGGCCCTGCTGGTGGAGCATCTGGGCGGCGAGACCTTTACCCATGCGCAGACAGGCGACGGCTTGCAGGTGATGGTCAAGGGCGATGGCATGTCGACGGTGCAGGCGGGGCAGACCGTGCTGATCGGGGTCAGCGCGGCGCGCTGTCACCTGTTCGACGAGCAGGGCCGAGCCCTGCCTCGATTGCAGGAGGTGGGGCAGGTGGCGGGCATCAAGGCCAACAGCTCGCGGGCTGTGCCCGCGCCCACGGGCGAGACGGGACAGGCCTGATCAGGCCGCGACGATCTGATTGCGGCCGCGGCGCTTGGCGTCGTACAAGGCATGGTCGCAGGCCCGTAGCCAGTCTTCGACGTTTGCATGGGCGCTGGCAAAGCCCACCACGCCGATACTCAGGGAAACGGCGGGAAGGTCCAGGCGGTGTTCGAAGGTTTCGCGCAGGCGGGTCTGCAGGCGCTTGAGCAATACCTCGGCCTGGTCGACATCGGCGCCGCGCAGGATCAGCCCGAATTCGTCGCCGCCGATCCGCCCGGCGATGTCGCTGGACCGCTTGACCTCGGCCAGCACGGCGCCGAACAGCTTGATCACTTCATCGCCGATCAGGTGGCCGTAGCCGTCGTTGATCGCCTTGAAATGATCGATGTCGATCAGTGCCAGCGACGTCGTCCCGGCTCGGCGCAGGCCCAGGGTGTATTCGGCGTCGAGCATCAGCCGCCAGGCGCCCTGGTTGAGCAGGCCGGTGAGGCTGTCGGTGCGGCTGAAGTCACGAAACGCGCGCTTGTGCTCGGCCAGCTTGGCCGCCAGCCGATAGGTTGCCGCGCCCAGCGCCAAAGGGTAGATCGCCAGCATCGGCAGGCAGGCATACACCTGCAGATGGGTGGTCTCGGGCACGAAGCCTGGGCGCAGCAGCGCCACGCCGGCGAGCAGGGCGGCCGTCATTGCCGCCAGGCACGCACGCAGCAGGCCCGGCCCGCCGACCGCGATGCAGTTCATGCACAGCATCGACACCAGGATGGTGGTGGGCAGCAGGTTGAAATGCATGGCCGCGACCCACAACCCGCCCAGAGCCGATTCGAGCACCATGTTGCGACGTTCGCCGTCGTACTGGACCTTCTGCCCACGTGCCAGAACGAACGCCACGTGGGGCCAGATAAAACCATTGAACACCAGCAAGGCCCAGATCCATAGCGGCGTTGGCAAGGTCCAGAGCACAGCGGCCACCGCCCAGAAGCCGATGCCGCAGCCGATGATGCGCGGCAGGTAGATGCGTTTAGCGAAGGATCCGATGGTGCGTATCATGGGTTGACTGTCAGGGCACGGGTTCAGCGTGAAGTGTATCCTGTCATTGATAGCATTAAGCCAGCCTCGGACCAAAGGTCGCACCGGGCTGTCGGCTGGGCAACAGCGGTTCCACAGAATGTTGCTTGCACGAACAGGCGCACGGCGCCGATCCCCGTTTTCCAGGGCCTGGAGCGCAGGCATGGATACTGCAAAGCTGCCTGGTCATCTCTTTGTCCAGGAATGCTCATGCCCCCTCTGTCTGTCGTCCGCACGCGTGCGGCCACTTCTGTCGCCGACCTGCATACCCGCCTCGACGCGCTGCTGCCGCAGATCGCTGCCGGCGCCGCCGAACGCGAGCGCGAACGGCAACTGCCCTACGAGGCCATCGCCAGCCTGGCGGCGGCCGGCCTCTACACCGCGCGCATCCCGGCGCAATACGGCGGGCCGGGCGCTACGGTCAGCGAGGTGATTGCCTTGCTGTTGCGCGTCGCGGCCGCCGATTCCAATGTCGCCCAGGCCCTGCGCCCCGGGCTGGGCTTCGTCGAAGGGCTGCTGGCCTCTGCCGCCGACGGTGCCGAGGTCGAGCGCCAGCGCTGGTTCGAGCGTTACCTGCAAGGGGCAGTGCTGGGCAATGCCGGTTGGGAGTTGGGCGGGGCCAATGGGGTGGTCAGCGCGCGCATCGTTCGCGAGGGCGAGCATTACCGGGCCAACGGCAGCAAGTACTACAGCACCGGCTCGCTATACGCCGACTGGGTCAGCGCCGTGGCGCTGGACGAAGATGATCAGCCGGTGTCGTTCGTGCTGCCCCGTGACCGTCAGGGCCTGGTGCTGCTCGACGACTTCGATGCCATGGGCCAGCGCCTGACGGCCAGCGGCACCACGCGCCTGGACAATGTCATCGTCTATCCCGACGAGATCCGCCCGCGCACTGTGGAGGAGGGCAAGCGCAGTATCGTCACGCCGTTCCTGCAGTTGTTCCTGGCCACCGTGCAAGCCGGAATCGCTCGCAATGCGCTGGAGGATGCGGTCAGGTTCGCCCGCGACTTCGCCCGACCGATCAAGCACAGCAGCGCCGCGCGCTCGGTGGACGATCCCTACGTGGAGCTCAGCGTGGGTGATATCAGCGCCCGCGCCTTCGCCGCCGAGGCAGCCGTGCTGCTCGCGGCGCGCAGCATTGATCGGGCGTGGCAGGCGCAGTTGACCGAACTGGACGTCGACCAGGCGGCCGTGGATGTTGCCCAGGCCCAGTTCCTTGCCGCCGAATCGGCGCTCAAGGCCGCAGAACTGCTGTTCGACGTCGGCGGCGCCTCCACGACTGGGCGCAGCCACAACCTCGACCGACACTGGCGCAACGCACGTACCGTGGCCAACCACAACCCACGCCAGTGGAAGGCCGCTGCGGTCGGCGCCTGGCAACTCAAGGGCACGCCGCCGCCGACTTCAGGGTTGTTTTGATCTGGGGTCTGCGGTTGCCGAACAAGCTCGGTCCTACTCGTAGCTGTAGGCCCCGCCTTTTTTCACCGCAGCCTTGTAGGCCGGGCGCGCCTGGAAGCGCTCGACCCACGCCGACAGGTGCGGGTATGGGCCCAGCAGGCCCTGCTTGCGGGCGATCTCGCCGATGAAGCTCATCTGGATGTCGGCGCCGCTGAGCTCGTCGCCCAGCAGGTAGTCGACCTGGCTCAAGGCGTTGTCCAAGTAGCCCAGGTAGTTGGCCAGCTCGCTCTTGATCCGTGGCTGCAGGGGCGCACCGGCGTCGCCCAGGCGGCCGACGTAGAGGTTGAGCATCAGCGGCAGCATCGCCGAGCCTTCGGCGAAATGCAGCCATTGCACGTACTCGTCGTAGGTGGCGGAGGCCGGGTCCGGTTGCAGGCGGCCGTCGCCGTGGCGGCGGATCAGGTAGTCGATGATTGCACCGGACTCGATCAGCGTGTGCGGACCGTCCTGGATCACCGGCGACTTGCCCAGCGGGTTGATCGCCTTGAGCTCGGCCGGGGCCAGGTTGCTCTGCGGGTCGCGCTGGTAGAACTTCAGCTCGTAGGGCACCCCCAGCTCTTCCAGCAGCCAGAGGATGCGCTGCGAGCGCGAATTGTTGAGGTGGTGAACGGTGATCATCGGCAAGGTCCTTCGCGGTTGGGAGCCGGCATTCGGCAATAGGTGTCAGGTTCTGGACGCCGCCCACCAGGATTAGTGCCTCAGATTTTCCATCGGCCCGACGTCTGCGCCAGTTTGCGTTGCAGGGCGTCGACGTTTTTCAACAGCTCCAGGGTCAGCAGTGCGTAGCCGGCCAGCTGCGCAGGGGCGCCGGCGGCGGTCACCGCCGGGTCGGCGCCACGGCCCAGGCGTGCGGTGGCGCCGCCCTTGAGCGCTCGGGCCATGCCCAGCAGCTGGCGGGACAGTTGACGGTGCTCGGCGGCCAGGGTCGACTGCAGCTGCGCCATGGCATAGGCGTCGCTGACCGGCGGGCGCAGGTTGCCGAGCAGCTCAAGGGTACTCAGGCACAGGCGGAAATGGCCCTGGATGGCGTCCAGCTCGGTCACCGAGATACGCACCTCCTTGGACACCGAGGGCATCAGCGAGCGCAGTTGCAGCATGATCAGGTTGAGCTTGCGCATCAATTTGAGGTGCTCGTCGCTGCCCACCGCCTCGCCACGGATGATGCGTTTGTAGACCTGGGCGCAGCCGCGCAGGCCGTCGGCCAGGTTGTAGCGCCAGGAGTAGACCGCATAGAGCGGCAGGGCGAAGGAGAAAGCCAAAGCCAGGACAATGCCGATGAGGATGTCGACGGTGCGCCACAGGCCGTCGCTGAGCGGGTTGTCGCCGTGCCCGGCGACGATGAACAGGGTGATGGCCGAGAGCAGGGCGGTATAGCCACCCTTGCCGATGGCGTGGTAGGCGAAGAAACCGCAGGCCACCGACATCAGCAGGTAGGTCAGCAAGGGCAGCCCCAGGTAGTTCTGCTGCGCCACCACCAGCAGGCCGAGGCCCGCGCCGATCAAGGTGCCGTAGGCGCGCTCCACGGATTTCTTGCCGATGTTGCCGTGGTGCTGCAGGCCGCCGATGACGATCAGCAGGGTCACCGAGGCCCATTCACCGTGGGGCAGGTGAATGCCGGTGGTCAGCAGTATCGACACCAGGAGCCCCATCACCACCCGCGCGGCGTGGATCAGGCGGGCATGGCGGTAGCGGCGATAGGGGTCGAACAGCGGGCGCAGCAGGCGGCGAGACCCTGAGACCAGGGTGTGAACGAAACGGTGGGACATGTAGGCGGGTGCTTTGCGAAGTCGAGCGCACGAGCATAGCAAAGGTTTAGAACCAACTGCGCAGCCCTGCGTCTACCAATCTCTCTCTTCGAAATATTTTGTAATGAAATTACCCAGCCGATCTGCCCGCGCCGACATCCTCAAGCAATTGCGCAACGAAAAAATGGCCCGCTCGGCCCATGCCTATGTGCGTGGCAGTACGGTGCAGTTCTATGAATGGCTGCACAGCCAGCGTGGACGACGCCTGCCCCAGGGCCCACATGTGTGGATCTGCGGCGACTGCCATGCCGGCAACCTCGGTCCTACGGGTGACCGCCACGGGCAGATCGGCATGCACATCCGCGACCTCGACCAGACCGTGATCGGCAATCCGGTGCACGACCTGGTGCGCCTGGCGCTGTCGCTGGCCACCGCCGCGCGCGGCTCCGACCTGCCGGGGGTGACCACTGCGCGCATGCTCGAGGAGATGATGCGCGGCTACATGCAGGCGTTCAAGCTGCGTCCCGGCACCGAACTGGAACGCCCGCCGCAGGTGGCATCCGGCATGCGCAGCGCGGTCAAGCGGACCTGGAAGCACCTGGCCAAGGAGCGTATCGACAACGCCCGGCCGACCATTCCCCAGGGCAAGAGCTTCTGGCCACTGGCGCGCGACGAGAAGTCGGCGATCCAGGCCCTGTGCGCCACGCCCGAGTTGCACCAGCTGGTGACCTCGCTCAAGGGCCGTCCGGACGATGCCGAGGTGGAGCTGCTGGATGCTGCCTATTGGGTCAAGGGCTGCAGTTCGCTGGGGCTGCTGCGCTACGCGGTGCTGCTTGGCGTAGGCACGGGCGACGACCAGGAGTACTGCCTGATCGACGTCAAGCAGGCGGTGGCCGCCGCGGCGCCACGGGCTTCGCGCACGCACATGCCACGTGACAACGCCAAACGCGTGGTCGAGGGCGCGCGCCAGCTGTCGCCGGCGCTGGGCGAGCGGATGCTGGCCACGCGTTTTCTCGACCAGGGTGTGTTCATCCGCGAGCTGTTGCCCCAGGACATGAAGCTGGACATCGACAACCTCAGCCAGACCGATGCCATGGCCGCCGCCGCCTACCTGGCTCAGGTGGTCGGCGTGGCCCACGCCCGGCAGATGGACGCCGCCACCCGCAAGGCCTGGCTGGCCGACCTGCAGCTCAACCACGCCAAGGACCTGGCCGCGCCCTCGTGGCTGTGGACCAGCGTGGTGCAGCTGGTGGGCAGCCACGAGCAGGGGTATCTGGAGCACTGCCGGCAGTGGGCGTTGGGGCGCTGACGGAATCGTCGTTGACGCGGGTCAGGGTGGCCGATGATGGCCATCTTGAACCTCAAGACAGACACCCACCCTATAAATCCAATAGACTGCGCGCCACCGTTCACCCTGCCAAGGAATAGCGATGTCGCCCAAAGATCTGTGCCTGGCCCTGTTGGTCATCATTGCCTGGGGCCTCAACTTTGTCGTGATCAAGTACGGCCTGGATGGCCTGCCGCCGATGCTGCTGGGGTGCCTGCGCTTCACCCTGGTGGCGATACCGGCGATCTTCTTCATTCGCCGGCCACAGCTGCCCTGGGTCTGGCTGCTGGCCTACGGCGCAACCATCTCGTTCGGTCAGTTCGCCTTTCTCTTCGAGAGCATGGCCCACGGCATGCCACCGGGCCTGGCCTCGCTGGTACTGCAGGCACAGGCCTTCTTCACCCTACTGTTTGCCGCGCTGTTCATCGGCGAGCGCCTGCGCGTGGCCAGTGTGCTGGGCTTGCTGATCGCCGCAGCCGGCCTGGCGCTGATCGGTCTGGACACTGGCGCCGCCACGCCCCTGGTGGCCGTATTGCTGACCCTCTGCGCAGCGTCGATGTGGGCGATGGGCAATATCATCACGCGACGCTTTGGTCACGTCGACCTGGTGGCCCTGGTAGTGTGGGGAGCGATCGTGCCGCCGCTGCCATTTCTCGGCATGTCGCTGTGGCTCGAGGGCCCGGCGCTGGTGGAGCATTCGCTGCGCAACATCGGCCTGAGCTCGCTGCTGTCGCTGGCCTACCTGGCGTTCGTCGCCACGCTGTTTGGCTACATCAGCTGGAGCAAGCTGCTGTCGCGCTACCCCACCGGGCGCGTGGCGCCGTTTTCCCTGCTGGTGCCGGTGGTCGGCCTGAGCTCTTCGGCGCTGCTGCTGGGCGAGCGCCTGAGCGCCTTGCAGTGCGCCGGCGGCTTGCTGGTGATGGCCGGGTTGGTGGTCAACGTAGCGGGGCCGAAGCTGTGGCAACGGTTTGCCGGACGTGGCCGTTCGCCTGCGACCTGAGCTCGTCCTCATGCACCTGCAGCGCATCACGCGGCTCGTCGAGGTCGCGGTTGAGGGTTTCCGGCATCTTGAAGGTGGTGTACAGGGTGATCAACGTGAGCACGGCCAGGTACCCGGCAATCGGTAGCCAGGCGCCCAGGCCGGGGCGAGCCAGGCCTGCATTGCCCAGCACCACCAAGGCGATGATGCCGGCGCCGATCATCGGCGCGATGCCGCCGGCGATCACCGCCGAGGCCTCGCGGGCGATCGACACGCCCATGTAGCGATGGCGCGAGCCGAACAGCTCGGGCATCAACGATGCCTGGGTGCCGAACATGCCCCAGGTGCCGACGCCCAGGGCAATGGCGATGGCGACAATGCTCGCGGCTACGTTGCCCAGGCTCAGCACCCACCACACCGGAAACGCCAAGGCCAATTGCAGCAGGGCGAAGAAGCGATACACCTTGACCCGCCCGAAACGGTCGCTGATGCGCCCGGCCAGCGGCGTGACAATGGCGCCGACGCTGGCGGCGCAGATCAGCGTCAGCACGCCCACCGGGCCCTTGAGCCCCACCACGTTGACGATGTAGCTGACGGCCAGCGCCTGGTAGATGGACGAGCCACCGTTTTCTGCCAAGCGCAGGCCCACGCCGATCAACAGGGTCTTTTTCGAATGCTTGAAGGCGCTGTGCAGCGGGTTGCCGGTTTCGCGCTTGAGCGCCTTCAGGCGTATGAAAGTGGGCGACTCCTTGAGGCGCAGGCGCATCCACAGGCCGACGCCGACGATCAGCAGGCTGAGGAAGAACGGCAGGCGCCATAGCCAGGTCTCGGTGACGTGCTCGCTGCTGCTGACCACGAAGAAATACACCACGGCGGCCAGGATAGTACCCAGCTGGATGCCGAGAAATGGCAGGGCGGCAAAAAAGCCACGGCGGCCCCGGGGCGCGTATTCGGTCATCATCACCGCCGCCCCCGCCTGCTCGGCGCCGGCGCCCAGGCCTTGCAGCAGGCGCAGCAGAACAAGCAGCACCGGGGCCAGGTAACCGGCGTCGTGGAAGGTCGGCAATGCGCCGATCAGGGTGCTCGACACGCCCATCAGCAGCACCGTGGCCGAAAGCACGAACTTGCGCCCGATACGGTCGCCGACCATGCCGAACAGCACGCCACCCAGGGGGCGCACCGCAAAGCCCAGAAAGTAGGTGCCGAAGCTGGCGATCAAGGCCATGGTGCGGGTTTGTTCGGGAAAGAACAGCGGCCCGAAAATCAGCGCCGAGGCCAGGCTGTACAAGGCAAAGTCGTAGTACTCCAGGGCGCTGCCCAGCGAGCAGGCCCAGGCGGCGCGCTTGAGGTCGCCGCTGCTGACGCTGTGCTCGTCGGGCGCCGAGTGGTGGGTGTGCTGTGCTGTACTCATGCTGCAGTCCTCGTTTATGCGGGCGCCGGGTGCGCGCCGCAGCGGGCGTCTTGTTGTGATGTGGGAAGTGGCGTGCCTACAGGTTCAGCCGCTGGATTTGCGCCAGCATGGCTCGTTCCATCACTTCGATGGGCGCGTCGCAGCCGGTGTACAGCTCGATCTGCCGACAGGCCTGGTGCACCAGCATGCGAGTGCCGGCGACGGTGCGGCAGCCCAGCGCCTGGGCCTGCTTGAGCAGGGCGGTGCGCACCGGCATGAAGGCCACGTCCATGACCAGCAGGTGCGGTGCCAGACGCCCGTCCAGCGGGTTGCTGGCGGGGTCCTTGAAGCCGACCGAGGTGGCGTTGACCACCAGGTCGAAGGCCTCGGCGCTGAAGGCACCGATATCACCGGCATAGCGCACCTGCAGGTCGGCGGCCAGCCTCTGGCCGCGCTCGGCGTTGCGGTTGAACACCTGCACTTCGGCGCCCGCTGCGCGGCAGCCATAGGCCACGGCCCGTGCTGCGCCGCCCGCGCCCAGCAGCGCCACGCGCTTGCCGCGCAGGCGCTGCACTTCCTGCAAGGCGCGCACGGCGCCCAGGTGGTCGGTGTTGTAACCGGTGAGGTGGCCGTCGATATTGTTGATGGTATTGACCGCACCAATGGCCTGGGCCGACTCGTCGATGGCGTCGAGAAACGGTATCACCGCCTGCTTGTACGGCATCGACACATTCATGCCGCGCACGCCCAGGGTGCGGATGGCCTGCACGGCGGCTTCGGGGTCGTCGACGCCGAAGCAGACGAAGGTATAGTCCAGGCCCAGCTCGGCGTAGGCGGCGTTATGGATCTTGGCGCTGAGCGAGAACGGCGAGCCCATGATCGAGCCGCACAGGATGGGAAGGGAAGTGGGCATGGCGCATCCTTGATCTGCAGTTAGACGACGCTGGTAGTTAGACGACGCTGGTCAGGCCGCCATCGACGTAGAGCATCTGGCCGTTGACGAAGTCGGCCGCGGGGGAAGCCAGAAACACCGCCGCGCCGCACAGTTCCTCGACCTTGCCCCAGCGCCCGGCGGGGGTGCGCTGGCACAGCCATTCGGAGAATGCCGGGTCGTCGACCAGGGCGCGATTGAGTTCGGTCTGGAAGTAGCCCGGCGCCAGCCCGTTGATCTGCAAGCCGTGCCGCGCCCAGTCGGCGCACATGCCACGGGTCAGCATGCGCACAGCGCCCTTGCTGGCGGCGTAGGGCGCGATGGTCGGCCGGGCCAGCTCGCTTTGCACCGAGCCAATGTTGATGATCTTGCCCTGGCCGCGGCCGATCATGTGCCGTGCCACCGCCTGGGAAACGTTGAACACGCCGTCCAGGTTGGTGCGCATCAGCCGCTGCCAATCAGCGCTGGTGAAATCCTCAAGCGCCGCGCGATGCTGGATGCCGGCGTTGTTGACGAGAATGTCGATGGCGCCCAGGCGTTGTTCGAGGGCGTCGACAGCGGCGGCGACCTCGGCGTGTTCGGCGACGTCGAAGGCACTGAAGTCGGCGTCGATGCCTTCGCTGCGCAAGGTCGCGCAGACGTCCTCGGCGGCGGCGGCATGACGGCCGTTGATCACCACGGTGGCGCCGGCAGCGGCCAGGCCGCGGGCCAGGGTCAGGCCGATGCCGCGCACCGAGCCGGTAACGAGAGCGCGGCGATCGTCGAGGCGGAAGGGGTCAGGGGTGGGCATGGGCTGCCTCCTCGTTTCTTGTTGTTGGGCAATGCATCCAGTTGAGCGCCGAATGCTGGCGAGCGCCAATCGTATGTGCTGATATGGTCATCACCGAATGTGATCACCAAGCGTGCTCCGGGATTTTCATCACCACAGGATCAAGGTATGGACCTCAAGCACCTTCGCGCCTTCGCCGCGCTGGCCGAAGAGCTGCATTTCGGCCGTGCGGCGGCGCGCCTGCACATCGTGCAACCGGCGCTTAGCGCGCAGATCCGGGCGCTGGAGGAGAGCGTCGGGGCGCGTCTGTTCGAGCGCGACCGCCATCATGTCGCTCTCACCGAGCAGGGCCGGCTGATGCTGCCCGAGGCGCTGGCGACCTTGCGCCAGGCTGCGCGCACCGTCGAAGTGGTGCGCCAGGCCCAGAGCGGGGAGGTGGGCCTGCTGCGCGTGGCCTTCGTGTCTTCGGTATTGGCGCATCTGTTGCCCAGTCTGCTGCGAGCCTTGCGTGAACAATTGCCGGGCGTCGAACTGGAGCTCAAGGATCTGCCATCACCGATGCAGGTGCGGGCGCTGCTGGATAATTCACTGGATCTGGGCCTGGTGCGCATGCCATTGAGCGTGCCCGGCGTGCACACGCGTCTGTTGTTCAGCGAAGGCCTGGTGGTGGCGATGCCCCAGGGCGACCCGCTGGCCGCCGCCGAGCAGGTGCAGCCGAGCCAGCTGGCGACGCGGCCGCTGTTCGTGTTGGCTCGCAAGTTCGCCCCGGGGCTGCATGACCTGATGCTGGTGGCCTTCCATCAGCTGGGCCTGCAATTGCACTGGGCGTTGGAGCTGGGCGAGTTCACCACCATGCTGGCGTTGGTGGCCGCCGGGCAGGGCATCGGCCTGGTGCCCGCCCAGGCGGCCTCGGCGCTGCCGCCAGGGGTGGTCACCCGGCCATTGGCGCTGGCATTGCCAGGGGCGGGCATCGGTCTGGCCTGGACCGAGCCGGACAGTGCTTTGAAGCGGGCGTTCATGCGGGTGTTGCTGGGCGTCCCAGCCCTGTAGCCTACACCGCCACCGACAAAGGCAGGCGCAGCTCGACCTTGGCCAGCCCTTCATCGTTGAGGAACGACACCCGCCCGCCGAAGCTCTCGCAGAGCGCCTTGACGATTGGCAGGCCCAGGCCCCAACCCTTGGTTTCGCTCTTGGTGGAAATGAAATAGGGCGTGGCCAGGTTGGTCAGGACTTCCTCGGGAAAGTTGCCGTGGTTGCTGACACAGATCACCGCCATGTCTTCCTCGACCGCCTGGCTGATGCGGATCGATGAGTCGGCCGCGCCATGCTTGCTGGCATTGATCACCAGGTTGTCGAAGATGCGCAGAAAGGCGTGTTTGTCCCAGAATACCCGGGCATCGCCCAGTTGATCATCGACAAGGATCTGCTGGGTCACCTGCAGGCGCAGGTTTTCCACGGCTTCGCCGAGCATGCCCGCCAGTGCCAGCGGCTCGCCGATCAACTTGATGCCGCCGCCCATGCTGACGTGGGAAATGTCGAGCACGTTGGTGACCATCTGGTCGATACGCTTGAGGTTGTCGGCAAGGATCTTGAGCATTTCCTCGGTGCGCCGCGCCGGGTTCTTGGACATCAACCCGGTGACCATCACCGCCGCCGCCAGCGGCGAGCGCAGGTCATGGCTGAACGAGCGCATGAACCGTTCGAGCATGATTTTCTCGCTGCGCAGGTTCTCGCTGCGCGCCAGGGCCACCTGGCGCTGCTTTTCCATGCGCTCGAAACGATGGTTGGATTTCATCAGGCTGGAGATGGTCGCCAGCACCTCATCGGGGTTGATCGGGTGCGTAAGGTAGGCCCGCGCGCCCTTGTTCAAGCCCATGGCCTTGTCCTTGCCCGTGACAAAGGTGGCCGAGATGTTGATCACCGCCGGCAACTTGCCATGGCCCAGCTTGGCCTCGGCCTGCTGGATCAGCTCGAAGCCGGTCATGTCCGGCAGGTTGATATCGAGGATGACCAGGTCGATGCTGGCATCCAGTTGCGCCAGGCCTGCTTCGCCGTTGCCGGCCTCGAGCACTTCGAAGCCGCTTTCTGCTTCGAGGATCTTGCGCAACACGTAGCGGTTGGCATCCATGTCGTCGATGATCAGAATACGCCGGGTCTTCATGGGCGGTAGCTCCCCGCCAGTCGCTGCACTTGTTGCAGCAACGCCTCGGCATAGTCGGGTTGGGTTTTGATCAGCACGCCCTGACTTTGGCTCAGCAGGCGATCGCGCTCGGTGTCGTCGAGCAGTTTGGCAGTATTGACCAGTACCCGCGAGTGCAGGCTCCAATCCATGCTTTCGAGCAGGTCGGCGCCGTAGATGTCGGGCAGGTCAAGGTCGAGCAGGATGATGTCGGGGCGCACCGCATGCATCTTGTCGATGCTGGCGCTGGCGTTCTCCGACTCGATCACCACCGCATGGTAGGGTTCGAGCAGATGGCGCACCAGGTAGCGGTCCGCTTCGTTGTCATCGATGATCAGCACGGTGATGCCGGTCAGGTCGAGATTCTGCAGATCGGCCTCGCGCTCGACGAACTCGCGGGCGATGCGCGCGGTGAAGCGGCTGCCTTTGCCGACTTCGCTGGTCAGTTCGATGTCGCCACGCAGCAGGCTGGCCAGGCGCACCGCCAGGGGCAGGCCAAGGCCATTGCCCTGGACATGGGCCAGGCCTGGAATGCGTACCCGGGCGAACTCCTCGAAGATCCGCGCCTGGTCCTCGGCGCCGATGCCCACACCGCTGTCCTCGACCATGAACTCGACGGTGTCGGAGTCAGGCAGGAAGCAGCGGACGCTGATCGCCCCTTGCGGGGTGTACTTGAAGGCGTTGCTGATCAGGTTGCGCATGATCTGGAACAGCCGGTTGCGGTCGGTGTCCAGGATCACATCGACCAGGATCGGCGTGACCTGCCAGTCCAGGGTCGGGTAGCGCATCGACAAGGCCCCGGTGAACTGGCGCAGCTGTTCCATGAACTCGACCAGGCTGAAGCGCGCCGGGACGATTTCCATGCGCCCGGACTCTGCTTCTGCCAGGTCCAGCAGCTCGTTGACCAGATCGGACAGCTCGCTGGCCGCCGAACTGATGAAGCGCACCTGCTTGTACTGCTCAGGGTTCAACTCGCCGTCGGCACCTTTGAGCAGCAGCTTGGAGATGTTCTCGATGATGTTGATCGGCGTGCGAAATTCGTGGGTCATGTTGGAGAAGAAGCGGCTCTTGGACTCGCTGGCCTCCTGCAGCTCCTGCGAGGCCTTCTCCAGCTCCGAATACAGCGCCACCACACCCTTGTTGGTGTTCTCCAGCTCAAGATTGGTGGCTTCCAGTTCCTGCTGCTTGCTGCGCAGTTCGGAACTTGTCAGCAGCAGCTCCGAACCGCGCACCTGCAGCTCGACGTAGGGGTCCGACGCGCCCTCGGTCTGCAGCTGGCGGCGGATCTCCTGAATGCGTTTCTCGCTGGGGAACGGCCGCGGCGGGTATACGCTCTTCAGCGCGCGGATGCGCGTGCCGGCGGCAGAGGTCTGGATGTCGAACTCGTCCATCAGCCGCTGCGCACCGCGCAGGCCTACGCCCATGCCCGTAGGCGAGACGTAGCTGCCATCGAGGATGCGCTCGATATCGGCAATGCCACTGCCTTCGTCCACCGCCTCGAAGCCGATGGCGTTGACCAGGCCGTGGGGGTCCTTGCGCAGGTCGAAGTGGAAGGTGCCCGAGCCGACATACTGGTAGACATTGCGGGCCAGCTCGGATACCGACGTGGCCAGGCGAATCTGCTCCAGGGTCGACAGGCCCAGCCAGGCGGCAATCTGCTTGGCGCTCTGGCGACAGGCAACCACATCGACCTCGTGGGTAATGCTCACTGTGGTGATGCGCCGGTAGTTGCTCACGACAGGTAGCTCACAGGGATTTGCTCGAAATAGGCTCAGGCACGGTGGTTTTGCTCAAGATGGATGCTTAGTGACGCGGCGTGTCGTACTTGACCACCACCACAGTGGCGTCGTCGTTGTGCCGTTTGAAATCTCGATGTACCAGCCCGGCAATCACCGCAGGGTGTCGCCCATAGAGTCCGGGATAGGCCCCGAGGTTCAATTTGGTGCCGATGCCGTCGGACGCCAGCAGCAGGACATTGCCCGGCTCCCAGGGGTAGCTGAAGCCGTGGATGCGGCCCATGCGGTAGCCGACCGTGCCATTGCTGGAGACCAGGCTGCGCTGCTTGTCGCTGACCAGGATGCCGGCGACGTTGCCCATGCCGCAAAAGCGCAGCTGACGTTGCTCGACATTGATTTCGGCGATCGACACCGCGCCGCCCCGAGTGGGCATCAACGCGCGGTGCATCTGCTCCATGACCTGCTCGATGGTCAGCGCCGGGTCGTGGTCGAGAAACACCTGGCGGGCCTTCTGACTGGCAACGCTGGCCGCGTGGCCGTGGCCCAGGCCGTCGGCGATCATGACCCGGTTGCCGCGCATGGCCCAGGCGTCACCGCAGATCTCCTCGCCAGGGTAGGGCGTGCAGACAGCGCCGACGCTGAAACCCGGATCGAGGCTGGCGACCGCGTGCGGCAGGTCGAACTGGGTGTAGAGCACCGTACCCTGGCCCGGCTGCGAGAACACGTCGAACAGGTCGGACATGCGCTGCATGGCACCCAGGCCCGCGCCCATGGTGCCGGTGGTGGAGTAGCTGTCGGTCAGGCACTGGGCGACGTTGGCCATGCCCGGGCCGCTGTCGACCGTGAGCAGGCGCAACGCCTGGCTGTCCTGGCAATACAGCAATTCACCGCTGCCGGCATGGTTGACCAGGTTGCGCGCCGCTTCCTGCACCACCACGGTGAGTTTGCCGAGCAGAGTGTCGTCATTGTTGAGCTCGGCCGCCGCGCGCACGATCTGGCGGCGCGCGGCGTCGACGTGAGCGCTGTCGCTCACCGGGATGCTCATGTCGAAAAGTAGCTCGTTCATCGCCATTTCCACAGTTCAATCGTTGTGCCGGAGCCCGGCACGGTCTGGATTGCAAAATCGTCCACCAGCCGCTTGGCGCCGGAAAGGCCCAGGCCCAGGCCGCCGCCGGAGGTGAAGCCATCGGTCATGGCGCGCTCGAGGTTGTCGATGCCAGGGCCGTTGTCGGCGATGATCAAGTGCAGGGCAGTACGCCCGTCACGCTGGGTGATCTCGATCACGCATTCGCCGCCGCCGCCGTAGATCAGGCCGTTGCGAGCGATTTCGCTGGCTGCGGTGACCACCTTGGTTTGCGACACCAGACCCAGTCGTATTTCTTCGGCAGCCTTGCGCACTCGCTGGCGAATGACGACGATGTCAGTTTCCTGCTTCAGCGGCAGCGTCTCTGTCTTCGTCACTCTCAAGCTCCTGAACCAGGTCGTCGTTTACATTGTTTTCCAGCCAGCGCATGCCTTTTTCCACGTTGAGCGCGGTGGCGATGCCTTCCAGCGAAAGCCCGAGCTCGACCAGGGTGATGGCCACTGCCGGTTGCATGCCGACGACGATCACCTTGGCGTCGAGAATGCGCGACACGTTGGCAATATGCGAGAGCATGCGGCCGATGAACGAGTCGACGATTTCCAGCGAGGAGATATCGATGAGTACGCCCTTGGCGTTATGGCGCACGATCTGCTCGGTCAGGTCTTCCTGCAGGTCCAACGCCAGTTGGTCATGCATGTCGACCTGGATGGTCAACAACAGGTACTTGCCCATTTTCAGGACGGGGATTCTGTCCACCATGGCTCGGCCTCCTTAGCGGGTCTGCGGGGTGACCAGGCGCACATTCAGCTCTTTGAGGGCGAGCTGGAAGGCGTCGGCCAGCGAGGCCTTGGTGACCACGTCGCCCAGTTCCACACCCAGGTGCACGATGGTCGCGGCGATCTGCGGGCGGATGCCGCTGATGATGCACTTGGCGCCCATCAGCTTGGCGGCGGTGATGGTCTTGAGCAGGTGCTGGGCAACCATGGTGTCCACGGTGGGCACGCCGGTGATGTCGATGATGGCGATGTCCGACTCGGTGTCGACGATCTTCTGCAGCAGCGCTTCCATGACGATCTGGGTGCGGTTGGAATCCAGCGCGCCGATCAGCGGGATGGCCAGCACGCCTTTCCACAGCTGGACCACCGGGGTGGAGAGCTCGAGCATGCTTTCCTGTTGCTCGCGGATCACCGCTTCGCGGCCGGTCATGAAGCACTGCATGCTGAACAGGCCGATCTTGTCCAGCAGGCGGCTGGCCGAGAGGGTGACCTGCACCGGGTTGCTGCTGTGTTCCTGGATGGTCTGGAACAGCGCTTCCTTGAGCGAGAAGACGAAGGTCGCGGTCTCGCTGGGACTGAAGCCCTGACGGCTCTGGGCCTGGGACAGGCGTTCGATGAAAGCTTTGACCGGGCGCCAGGCCGGCGCGTCGAAATCGTCGTTGCCTTCGGCAATGGCCAGGCTGAGTGCCTTGAACAGGTCGCGCGAGTTCTGCTGCACGGTGCGTTCGTCGATCAGGTCCGAGCGGATGCCGGCGCTGCGTTGGGCAGCGATCCAGTGATCGATAAGGGTAGCTTCGTGCTGCTTCAACAGTTCGGCAAGGACGGCGGAGGACATGGCAAATTCCTGTTGCTGGGTTTCAAAGGGGTACGGTGGAGCATTCAAGGCAACGCACACTAGCAAAGTGCCTTACCAAACAAAAGATCATTGCACATTACGGGAAAAATGCCGCCCCTGGCTCGCAAACCGTGGGGTTCGGGCCATGGCGATCATCAGATTGCAGGGAAAGGAAATGGTGCGGCGGTGCCGAGAAAAAAGCGCCTAATGTGTCTCCTCGCCGAGCAGTTCACTGACCTTGGCAATCACCTTGTCGATGTCGAAGGGCTTGTCGAAAACCGCAGCGAATATATGGGGATTGTCGCGGCCAAGATTGGCTTGGGCGCCGGACATGAGCACGATTGGAGTCTGCTCGAACGCCGGCCGCTCACGGATGGCCCTGGCGAACTCCAGGCCATCCATCAGCGGCATCATGAAGTCGGTAATTACCAGCGTCGGCCGATCGCGCTCGAGGATTTCCAGGCCCTTGCGGCCATTGCCGGCCTTGACGACCGTGTAGCCTTCATCCTCGAGGGCATAGCCCAGGATATCGGCGATCACGTACTCGTCGTCGACGATCAGGATAGTAGCCATGTCAGCTCGACTCCGTCGCATTCACGGCTTCGATATCGTCGATGCGCTGCCCGACATAACGGCTTCTGCATTTTTGAAAGCCTTCCTCAAATCGACCCCATGGTCGTTGACGACCAGCTCCAGCAAAGCGGGATCGTAAACGCTGTCTCTTATCTTAAGGATGGATAACAGGCGTTTAAGTTCAGACTCATACTCCACGAAGCGCAGCACCAGGATGTTGTCGACGATGCTCGACAGGTCCGGGCTGGGCGCGTCCAGCTCGGGGCCGAACAGGCCGCGGATCTCCCAGGAGGCGAACACCAGTACGCCGCGGGCGCGCAGTTCGCCCATCAGGGCGCTGAAGAACGGGGTCAGGCGGGCCGGGTTGTTGGCCATGCGGGTCATGCCGCCGAAGCTGTCGATGCTCACCCGCTTGATGCCGTGTTGGTCCACCAGCCTCAGCAGGCGCGCACCGAGGCCGTCGAGCAGGCCTTCGGTGGTCGGCTGCCAGGCCATGTGCAGTGCACCGGTTTCTTCCATGCTGGCGAAGTCGACGCCGATGGCGTTGGCTTTGGCGCGCAGACGGTCTGGGGTTTCGTAGAAGCCGAAGTGCAGCCCCGGCTCCTCAGGCGTGGCGACGCTGAGAAAACGAATGCCCAGGGTGGTCTTGCCGACCCCGGAGGGGCCCATGGCCAGGGTCACCGAGGCGCGCGGCAGGCCGCCGCCGATCAGCCCGTCCAGGGCCGGAACGCCGCTGGGCAGCGGCTTCATGTCGGTGGTTTCGACATGGGACGGGCGGCTGTACAGGCTTTCCAGGCGTGGGTAGATGACCAGGCCGTCGTCGGTGATCTCGCATTCGTGCAGGCCGGAGAGGGCGCCGCTACCGCGGGTCTTGCGCAGCTGGATGCGGCGCACCGAGCGGGTACCGAACAGCTCTTCGCCCAGCTCGATGACGCCATCGACCATGGTGTGTTCCGGGCTGCCGTCGTCCAGCCGCGAGCTGGTCAGGAACAGCACGGTGCAGCCGGCGAAGGCGGCGTGGCCTTGCAGTTCGGCGATGAACTTCTTGGTGTCGATCTGCGATTCGGCCTTGGAACGGGCGTTGAGCAAGCCGTCGACGATCAATACCGTGGCTTTCTGGCGGACGATTTCGCGGCGCAGCAGCTTGACCACTTCGTCCAGCCCTTCATTCTCAAGGGTGTCGAAGGCGCTGACGAACTGGATCTCGTTGCCGATGCGCGAGGGGTCGAAGAAGGACAGGGTGGACAGGTACTGGAACAGCCGCTCGTGGGATTCGGAGAGCAATGTCGCCACCAGCACACGGCCACCTTCGCGCACGTGGTAAAAGCCCAGCTGGTTGGCGAGGATGGTCTTGCCCGAGCCGGGTCGGCCCTGGACGATGTATGAAGCACCGGCCACCAGGCCACCTTTCAATAGAGCGTCGAAGCCGACGATTCCGGTTGCAAGGCGTTTTAGCTGTTCCAATATCGGGCTGCCTTTTGTCATGAGTACGGTGCTTGCCTCGTTCCGAGCCAGGAATGGGGCGCGAAAACGGGCTGTCGATCTGATCGGTCAATTCTAACCCGCTTTTCAGAATCGTCGCATGGCACTTTTTGCGCTATCCGCTATAAGGCCGCCGGAATGTACAGGTGCATCTGCGTACCTTCCCCCACCACGCTGTCGACTCGCAGGTCACCATTGACGTGGCGTGCGAAGCCGTAGGCCTGGCTGAGCCCCAGCCCGGTACCCTGGCCGAACGCCTTGGTCGTGAAGAACGGCTCGAAGATCCGCTGGCGGGTGTACTCGTCGATGCCGGCGCCGGTGTCGGCGACGGTGATGCAGACGAAATCCCCCAGCAGGCCATGGGTGCCTTCGTCCAGATGCTGGTTGCTGGCGTGCACATGGATGCAGCCCTCGGCGCTGATGGCGTCGCGGGCATTGAGCGTCAGATTGAGCAGGACCATTTCCAGCTGGCTGGGGTCGGCGTCTACCTGCCACAGGTCCGGTGGGGCCTGCACCTGCAGTGTGATGCGCTTGGGCAACGCCTGGGCCAGCAGCGCTTGGGTGGTGGCGAGCATTTCGCCAACGTCCAGTCGCTGGCTGCCGGCCTCCTTGTGCCGGGCAAACGTCAGCAACTGGCGGGTCAGGCGGCTGCCGCGTTCACCGGCGTCGACGATATTCGCCAGCATGGCCGCCACCCGCTCGGGGTTGGCGCTTTTTTGCGCCATCTTCGCCGAGCTGAGGATGATCGTCAGCAGGTTGTTGAAGTCGTGGGCCAGGCCACCGGTCAGCTGCCCGAGGGCCTCGAGCTTCTGTGCCTGGAACAGCTCGGCCCGTACCTGGTCGAGCTGACGCTCGGCCTCATGGCGCTCGGTGATATCGCGGGTGACCTTGGCGAAGCCGATCGGGTTGCCGCTGTCGTCGCGGATCAGGTCCAGGGCGATCCGGGCCCAGAAGCGGCTGCCGTCCTTGCGTACCCGCCAGCCTTCATCCTGGCAGCGACCTTGGGCGTAGGCCTGGCTGAGCAGGCGGTGCGGCTTGCCGTCGGCCTGATCATCGGCGCCGAAGAATCGCGAGAAGTGCTGGCCGATGATGTCCTCGGTGCTGTAGCCCTTGATGCGCTGGGCGCCGGCGTTCCAGGTGATGATCCGGCCATCCAGGTCGAGCATGTAGATGGCGTAGTCCATGACCGACTGGACCAGCAGCTCGTAGCGGCGGTGATGCTCGGCGGCCGTATGGAAAATGTCGGACGGTTTCATGGGGCGCGGCGTCGGCAGTGAGGGCAGTGGCGGGGAGCTTACGCCGGGTTGGCAGGATCATCCATACGGATATGCGCAAATATCTCCCGGCAACCGCACTGCGGCCTTTTTCAGGCTGCAAAAATGAGCAAGCCCGCGAGTCATTGATCGATGATCGACGACTCGCGGGCTTGCGACTTGATGCGGGGCATCATGATGCCCCGGCTCGGGGCTGCGCCTGATTTACCGCAACGCGCGCCTACACCGAAACACTGAGGGCCCGCGAACGCGCCTCATCGTACTCTTTCTTCTCCATCGCCTTGGCATCAGGCTTGCCCAGTTCATTCATCGGGATACGATAAGTCTCCGGGGCAAAGTAGGCCGCAGCGGCGGCGATGATGGTAATGCCGAATGCCATGCTGCCGACGATCAGCGGGATATCGGTCGAACCGGGTGGCGCATAGGCGGCGAACAGGGCTGGCAACAGCGCGGTGATCAGCGTGCCGACGTTCTGCGCAATGGCCATGGCCGATACGCGATAGCGAGTGTGGAACAGCTCCGGGTAAAAGCTTGGAAACACCGCGTTGTAGCCCTGGTAGAACACGCCCCACATCAGGAACGACATGGCCATGGCCAGCGGTACGCTGTGGATGCTGATCGCATACAGGTAGCCGAACGACAGCAGTCCGGAGCTCAGGCAGCCGAAGATCATGGTTGGGCGCCGGCCGATCTTGTCCGACAGGTTGCCCACGAACGGGATGACCAGCACCGCGATGATATTGCCCACCACCGGAATCCACAGGTACACGCTTTTGGCGAAGCCGATGCCGTAGGCAGGCTGCACGGCATAGGCGGCGCCGAAGATGGTGGCAACCACCGGGATCACGTTCATCAGCGCCATGCACACCACCAGGGCCATGCTTTTCCAGCTGTGCTTGAACGCATCCTTGATCGGCGAGCGGGCTACGCTGCTGGCTTGCTCTTCCTTGGTGAAGGCCGGGGTTTCGTGGACTTCCTTGCGGATGATGTAGCCGGCGATCAGCACGATGGCGCTCAGCAGGAACGGAATGCGCCAGCCCCAGGTATTGAAGGCCTCGTCCGGCATGAAGTAGGCCAATGGCAGAAAGATCGCGGCGGCGAAGATCTGCCCGGCCTGCACGCCCTGCAGGGTGAAGCTGGCAAAGAATCCGCGTCGGCCGAACGGGGCATGTTCGAGGATCATCGAGCTGGCCCCGGAAATCTCCCCGGCCACCGCGAAACCCTGGATCAGGCGCAGGATCACCAGCAGCAACGGAGCCAGCACGCCGACCTGGCCATAGGTAGGCAGCAGCCCCACCGCCATGGTCGCAAACCCCATCATGAACATGCACAACAGCAGTACGTTCTTGCGCCCGCGGGTGTCTCCCCAGTGACCCAGGAAGAATGCCCCGATAGGGCGCGCCACGTAGCCCACGCCATAAGTGGCCAACGAAGCGACGATGGCGACTTTGGGGTCGGTGTTGGGGAAAAAGATCTGCGGGAATATCAGCGCCGCTGCCTGGGCGTAGATAAAGAAGTCGTAGTATTCCAGCGCCGAGCCGATCCAACCGCTGGCGGTGGCTTTCTTCGACTGTGTGGAGCCGTGCGACGAAGTGTCTGCGGGGCTGCTCATGCTGTGTCTCCGTTGTTTTTATTATTGAATCTCTTGGGCCAGTAATGAAGCGCGAACGAGCAAAACTAACTGGATAGTACATATTTATCAGCACCTTCCAGACAGTGTCAATGCTAGCTGATACGCGAGTGTTCGATAGTCGCACAGCACTTTGATCCGCAGCGACCGACGTCGAGCCGGCCTGCTGCAATTGTTGGCGCAAGTGTTGATGCAGTTGGCGAGGCAATTGTTGCAAAGCGCGCAATGAAGTTTCGTTGGCGGGCGCTTGTTCCTGCACCTGCGGCGGGCATAAGCTCGTGGCCAGCCAGGCAATATCGCCCATGTTTCTTCATGCAAGGTTGCAAGATGTCCAGTCAGTTTCCGTACACACGCCCACGCCGCCTGCGGGGTTCCGAAAGCCTGCGGTCGCTGTTCCAGGAAGTGGAGTTCAGCCTCGACGATCTGGTGCTGCCGATTTTCGTCGAAGAGGAGATCGACGACTTCGTGCCGATCAACAGCATGCCAGGGGTGCGGCGCATTCCCGAGTCGCGCCTGGCCAGCGAGATCGAGCGCTACGCGCGAGCTGGCATCAAGTCGGTGATGACCTTCGGCGTTTCCCACCACCTGGATGACGATGGCAGCGACACCTGGAACGACAACGGCCTGGTGGCGCGGATCAATCGCATCTGCAAGGAGGCGGTGCCGGAAATGATCGTCATGTCCGACACCTGTTTTTGCGAATACACCGCCCACGGCCACTGTGGCGTGCTGCATGACGGCAAGGTCGACAACGACGCCACTTTGGTCAACCTCGGCCGCCAGGCCGTGGTGGCTGCCCGGGCGGGTGCCGACTTCATCGCGCCTTCGGCGGCCATGGACGGTCAGGTTCAGGCCATCCGTGCCGCGCTGGACGGGGCGGGCTTTCATGACACTTCGATCATGGCGTATTCGACCAAGTTTGCCTCCTCGCTTTATGGCCCATTCCGCGAAGCCGGCGGCAGCGCCCTCAAGGGTGACCGCAAGAGCTACCAGATGAACCCGATGAACCGCCGTGAAGCGGTGCGCGAGTCGCTGCTCGACGAGCAGGAGGGTGCCGACGCGCTGATGGTCAAGCCGGCCGGGGCCTATCTGGACATCATTCGCGACATCCGCGAAGCCTCGCGCCTGCCGCTGGCGGCCTATCAGGTCAGCGGCGAATACGCCATGATCAAATTCGGCGCCCAGGCCGGTGCCATCGATGAAGGGCGCGTGGTACGCGAGAGCCTTGGCGCGATCAAGCGTGCAGGCGCGGACCTGATCTTCACCTATTTCGCCATGGACCTGGCATTGGGCGGGATTTGAGCGCGGCGTGAAAACGGCTGTGAGCGTTCAGCACTTGAACCTGAGGCCCGACCAAGGGATGCAGTTGATGCTCTGAGCGGATGGCGCTCAGGAAAGGAAAGGTGGCCATCGCGAGCAGGCTTGGCTCGCGATGGCAGCGGCAGCGTCAGCGACCGGCAACCGGCCGCCCGACACCACCGAGGTCAAGCCATCAAGCCGCAGCGGCTTCTTTCTTCAGGCTTGCCATGTCGATCACGAAGCGGTATTTCACGTCGCCCTTGACCATGCGCTCGTAGGACTCGTTGATGGTCTGGATGTCGATCATCTCGATGTCCGAGAGAATGCCGTGCTTGGCGCAGAAATCCAGCATGTCCTGGGTCTCCTGGATGCCGCCGATCAACGAGCCAGCCAGGCTGCGGCGCTTGAAGATCAGGTTGAACACGCCTGGCGAGGGGTGCGGGCTGTCTGGGGCGCCGACCAGGGTCATGGTGCCATCGCGCTTGAGCAGGTTGAGGAAAACATCCAGGTCGTGGGGCGCCGCCACGGTGTTGAGGATGAAGTCCAGGCTGTTGACCTGCTTGGCCATTTCATCCGGGTTTTTGGACACCACCACTTCGCTGGCGCCCAGGCGCAGGCCGTCTTCGCGCTTGTTCGGCGAGGTGGTGAACAGCACCACGTGGGCGCCCATGGCGTGGGCGATCTTCACCGCCATATGGCCGAGGCCACCCAGGCCGACCACGCCGACCTTCATGCCGGGGCCGACTTTCCAGTGGTGCAGGGGCGAATAGGTGGTGATGCCTGCGCACAGCAGCGGCGCCACGGCAGCCAGGTCAGCTTCGTCGTGGGAGATGTGCAGGACGAACTTTTCCTTGACCACGATGTTGTCCGAATAGCCGCCGTAGGTGTTTTCGCCTCCGAACACCGGGCCGTTGTAGGTGCCGGTGAAGCCGTTCTCGCAATACTGTTCTTCGCCCTCTGCGCACGATGCACAGTGCTGGCAGCTGTCGACCATGCAGCCGACACCGGCCAGGTCGCCGACCTTGAACTTGGTCACGGCAGAGCCTACGGCAGTCACGCGGCCGACGATTTCATGGCCAGGTACCGACGGGTAGAGGGTGTTGTGCCATTCGTTGCGGGCGGTGTGCAGGTCGGAGTGGCAGACGCCGCAGTAGAGGATATCGATCTGGACGTCATCGGCACCCGGCGCGCGACGTTCGAAGGTGAAGGGCTTGAGCGAATCCTTGGGATCCTTGGCAGCGTAGCTGTAAGTCTTGGCCATGGGTGTTGTCACCTTTTGATTGATGGAGCGAGAACTAGCAGACCAGCATAGCGACTGAACCGTTCCAGTAAATGAATAACCCATCAAGTTGCTTGATGTGATTCATGCATCGGATTGATGGAACAATCAGGCTAGCGCGCTGATCAGCCGGCCGAGCGTGGCCATCGCCTGTTCCGAATCCTTGTCCCAGGGTTTGCCGTAATTCAGGCGCACGCAGTGGCGAAAACGCCGGGTAGGAGAGAAGATCGGCCCCGGGGCGATGCTGATGCCCTGGGCCAGCGCCTGACGAAACAGTTCGAGCGAGTCCACGCCAGTGGGCAACTCCAGCCAGAGGAAATAGCCACCGGCAGGGCGGCTCACTCGGGTGTCGGCGGGCAGGTAACGCGCCACCGCTGCCAGCATCGCTCGTTGTTGCTGCTCCAGCGCCTGGCGCAGCTTGCGCAGGTGGCGGTCATAACCGCCGTGCTCGAGGTAGTCGGCGATCGCAGCCTGTGCCGGCATCGACGCGCAGAGCGAGGTCATCAATTTGAGGCGTTCGATTTTCTGCGCGTAGCGTCCAGCGGCCACCCAGCCAATGCGGTAGCCAGGTGCCAGGCTCTTGGCAAAGGAGCCGCAGTGCAGCACCAGGCCGTCCTGGTCGAAAGCTTTGCACGGCTTGGGTGCATGCTGGCCATAGTAGAGCTCGGCGTATACGTCATCCTCGATCAGCGGCACCTGATAACGCTCCAGCAGCGCGACCAGCGCCTGCTTGCGTGCCTCGGGCATGCTGGCGCCCATCGGATTCTGGAAGTTGCTCATGCTCCAGCAGGCCTTGATGGGCAGGCGCTGCAGGTGTTCGGCGAGCACTTGCAGGTCGATGCCGTCGCGCGGGTGCACGGGGATCTCCACCGCGCGCAGTTTCAGGCGCTCCAGCACCTGCAGGCAGGCATAAAAGGCCGGGGACTCGATCGCCACCAGGTCGCCCGGCTCCGTCACTGCCTGCAGGCACAAATTCAGGGCTTCCAGCGCGCCGTTGGTGATCAGCAATTCATCGGCCGTGACGGCCATGCCAGCCACCCGGTAGCGCAAGGCGATCTGCCGGCGCAGGTGCGGGTTGCCCGGTGACAGGTCGGTCACCACCAGGTTGGGGTCCATGCTGCGACTGGTGCTGGCCAGCGAACGCGCCAGGCGCTGCAGTGGAAACAGTGTCGGGCTGGGGAAGGCCGAACCAAACGCGACGGTTTGTGGGTTCTTGATTGAGCTGAGGATCGAGAACACCAGTTCGCTGACGTCCACCGGGGTGGTCTCGCCCGAGGCGGGGCTGACGCTGGGCTCGCCCAGGTGGCCGGTGAGCGAAGGATTGACGAAGTAGCCCGAGCGCGGCATCGCCCTGATCAGGCCCCGGCGCTCCAGCAAGTAATAGGCCTGGAACACCGTGGAGGGGCTGATCCCGTAGGACTGGCTGGCGTAGCGTACCGAGGGCACGCGGGCGTCGGCCGCCAGCACGCCGGTGCGGATCAGTTCGGCAATCTCGTCGGCGAATTTCTCGTAGCGTTTCATGGTGTCTGCGGCGCAGGGAGGGTCCCTACTATGCCAGCGGGCGCGGAAACAGAACAGGCGAGCGGTAACAGAAATATAACGTATCAGATTCAGGGTGACCCGCCTGGCGTCCGAGCGCACAGCGGCTAAGCTGCGCCCATGGCCGGGCCGAGTCACCTAGGGGAATCATACCTGGCGGGCGGGTACATCGGTCGGAGGGTCGCCTTCTGGCGGCTTGACCGGGACTGGCGGCACTTCGGTCGGGTCAATCACCGGAGGCGGAATCTCTGGGTCGTCGATGTTCGGATCCGGTGTTTCAGCGGGTATGGGCAATGTCATGGCACAGTCCTCGAAGATGGCGGTCGGGCGAGCATTCGTACATTCTGTTGACCCCGGTCAATGCCGTTCGATCCCCATGGCCTGATACGGCACTGGCGCGCGAATCCATCTGAACTTTCCCCTCGGCCCGGGCTTCGAACATAAGCAGTAATAACCCCACTGTTCTGCGCGAGTGCTCTCCGCGAGTTGCGCGCGAGGCCAGGCGGGCCGGTGTACAACCGACCTGAACCCGAACATGTGCGTCCATGGGGCGTAAAGGAGCAATGCTCGATGACTGCAGATCAACCTTTCGAAGCCGGCCAGAACGCCGATCAGCAGGCGACCCAGGGGCAGCCCCTGAGCCTCTCGCAGGCGCTGTTACTGCCGCGCATCGTGATCGAGTCGACCACCCCTGTGATCGAGGGTGGCCTGTTCGCGGTCAAGGCGGTGGTTGGCCAGACCCTGACCGTGGACAGCAAGGTCTACGCCGATGGTCATGACAAGCTGGCCGTCGTGCTGCGCTGGCGCGAAGTCAATGCAAGTGACTGGCACAGCGTCGGCATGCGCGACCTGGGCAACGACAGCTGGCAGGCGTCGCTGACCATTGATACGGTCGGCCGCCACGTGTTCGCCATCGAAGCCTGGATCGACCAGTTCGCCAGTTACCAATACGAGTTGGGCAAGAAATACGCTGCCGCCGTGCCCATCAAACTGGAGTTGGAAGAAGGCCGGCTGCATATTCTCAACAGTGCCGAGCGCAGCGATGACGCGCTGAAGGCGTCGCTGATGGCCCTCCATGACCGGCTTGCCGGCCTCGACAGCGAGGCTCAGGTCGAACTCTTGCTGCACAGTGAAACCGCCACCTTGATGGCGTCGGCCGATCACCGCGCGTTTCTCAGCAAAAGCGCCGAGTTTCCCGTCGAAGTGGAGCGCTCGCTAGCGCAATTCGCCAGTTGGTACGAGCTGTTCCCACGCTCGATCACCGATGACAAGTCGCGCCACGGCACTTTCAACGACGTGCATAACCGCCTGCCGATGATCCGCGACATGGGTTTTGATGTGCTGTATTTCCCGCCCATCCACCCCATCGGTCGCGCCCACCGCAAGGGCCCCAACAATTCCCTAACCGCCGGCCCGGATGATGTCGGCAGCCCCTATGCCATCGGGAGCGCCGACGGTGGCCATGACGCCATCCACCCGCAGCTAGGCAGCCGCGAAGACTTCCGTCGGCTGGTGGCCGCCGCCGCCGAGCATGGCCTGGAAATCGCCCTGGATTTCGCCATCCAGTGTTCTCAGGACCACCCTTGGCTGCAGCAGCATCCTGGCTGGTTCTCATGGCGCCCGGACGGCACCATCCGCTACGCGGAAAACCCGCCGAAAAAATACCAGGACATCGTCAACGTCGATTTCTATGCCGCCGACGCCGTGCCCGGCCTGTGGCTGGAGCTGCGCGACGTGATCCTCGGCTGGGTCGAGGAGGGCGTGAAGGTTTTCCGGGTCGACAACCCGCACACCAAGCCCTTGCCGTTCTGGCAGTGGCTGATCGAGGACGTGCGCAGCAAGGATCCGTCGGTGATGTTTCTCGCCGAGGCCTTCACCAAGCCGGCGATGATGGCGCGGCTGGGCAAGGTCGGTTATTCCCAGAGCTACACCTATTTCACCTGGCGCAACAGCAAAACCGAGTTGGCGACCTACCTTGGCGAGCTGAACTCGCCGCCGCTGTCGTGGTGCTACCGGCCCAACTTCTTCGTCAACACTCCGGACATCAACCCCTTCTTCCTGCACGACTCCGGGCGCGCGGGTTTCCTCATCCGCGCTGCGCTGGCGACCATGGGTTCGGGGCTGTGGGGCATGTACTCCGGTTTCGAACTGTGTGAATCCGCGCCCATCCCGGGCAAGGAAGAGTACCTGGACTCGGAGAAGTACGAGATCCGCCCGCGCGACTACACCCAGGCGGGCAACATCATTGCCGAAATCGCTCAGCTCAACCGCATCCGCCGGCAGAACCCGGCATTGCAGACGCATCTGGGGGTCGAGTTCTACCAGGCCTACAACGACAACATCCTGTACTTCGGCAAACGCACGGCCGATCGCCAGAATTTCATTCTGGTCGCCGTCAGCCTCGATCCGCACAACGCCCAGGAAGCCAACTTCGAACTGCCGTTGTGGGAGTTGGGGCTGGACGACAATGCGGCCTCCTATGGCGAAGACCTGATGACCGGCCATCGCTGGACCTGGTACGGCAAGACCCAATGGATGCGCATCGAGCCCTGGCGCACGCCGTTCGGGATCTGGCGATTCAGCAAGCCGGAGTAACCGCTGCGCAAATGCCACCGTCGCTCATGATTGACAGGGAATAACAATGGCGAAGAAACCCCGGTCCGCCGAATTCATCAAGGACCCGCTCTGGTACAAGGATGCGGTCATCTATCAGGTTCACGTGAAGTCCTATGCCGACTCCAACAATGACGGCATCGGTGACTTTCCGGGCCTGATCGGCAAGCTCGACTACATCGCCGAGCTGGGCGTCAACACCATCTGGCTGTTGCCGTTCTACCCCTCGCCACGGCGCGACGACGGCTACGACATCTCCGAATACAAAGCGGTGCACAGCGACTACGGGACCATGGCCGATGTGCGTCGCTTCATCGCCGAGGCCCATGCGCGCAACCTGCGGGTGATCACCGAACTGGTCATCAACCACACTTCCGACCAGCACCCCTGGTTCCAGCGCGCGCGCCGGGCCAAGCCTGGCTCGCGGGCTCGTGACTTCTACGTGTGGTCGGACACCGACAGCAAGTACGACGGCACGCGGATCATCTTTCTCGACACCGAGAAGTCCAACTGGACCTGGGACCCGGTGGCCGGCCAGTACTTCTGGCATCGATTCTATTCGCACCAGCCGGATCTCAACTTCGATAACCCGCAGGTCATGAAAGCGGTGCTCGGGGTGATGCGCTACTGGCTGGACATGGGCATCGACGGCCTGCGGCTGGATGCCATCCCCTACCTGATCGAGCGCGACGGCACCAACAACGAGAACCTGCCCGAGACTCACCAGGTGCTCAAACAGATTCGCGCCGAAATCGACGCCAATTATCCTGACCGCATGCTGCTGGCAGAGGCCAACCAATGGCCGGAGGACACTCAGCAGTACTTCGGCGACGTGCATGGCAAGGACGGCGACGAATGCCACATGGCTTTCCATTTCCCGTTGATGCCGCGCATGTACATGGCCGTGGCTCAGGAAGACCGCTTTCCGATCACCGATATTCTGCGCCAGACCCCGGAGATTCCGGCCAACTGCCAATGGGCGATATTTTTGCGCAACCACGACGAGCTGACCCTGGAAATGGTCACCGATCGCGAGCGCGACTATCTGTGGAACTACTACGCCGCCGATCGCCGCGCGCGGATCAACCTGGGCATCCGCCGGCGCCTGGCGCCGCTGCTCGAGCGTGATCGTCGGCGCATCGAACTGCTCAACAGTCTGCTGCTGTCCATGCCCGGCACGCCGACCATCTACTATGGCGACGAGATCGGCATGGGCGACAACATCTACCTGGGCGACCGCGATGGCGTGCGCACGCCGATGCAATGGTCCATCGACCGCAATGGCGGTTTCTCCCGCGCCGACCCGGCCAGCCTGGTCCTGCCGCCGATTCAGGACCCGCTTTACGGGTACCTGTCGGTCAATGTCGAGACCCAGGCCAGCGACGCCCACTCGTTGCTTAACTGGCACCGGCGCATGCTCGGTGTGCGCAAGCAGCAAAAGGCGTTCGGCCGCGGAACGCTGAAGATGCTGACCCCGACCAACCGCCGCATCCTGGCCTACATACGCGAGTACACGGCGCCGGATGGCAAGTCGGAAATCATCCTGTGCGTGGCCAACGTCTCGCGCGCGGCCCAGGCGGCCGAGCTGGAATTGTCGCAGTACGCGGGTATGGTGCCAGTGGAGATGCTCGGCGGCAGCGCGTTCCCGCCGATCGGGCAGTTGAACTTCCTGCTCACCCTGCCACCTTATGGGTTCTATTGGTTCTTGCTCGCCCCGGAGGCGCAAATGCCCAGTTGGCACGTCGAACCGGCGCAAAGTCTGCCGGACTTCACCACCCTTGTGCTGAAAAAGCGCATGGAAGAGTTGCTCGACCAGCCGTCCCGTACGGCCCTGGAAGACAACGCCTTGCCGCAGTACCTGCCCAAGCGCCGCTGGTTCGGCGGCAAGGATGCAGGGGTTGCCCAGGTGCGCATCGCTTACGGCGTGCGTTTCGGCAAGCCGACCAGCCCGGTGCTGTTCAGCGAGATCGAAGTCACTGGCGGCGACAACTCGGTCAGCCGCTATCAGTTTCCGTTCGGCTTCCTCGGTGAAGAGCACTTCAGCAGTGCCTTGCCGCAGCAGCTGGCGTTGTCACGGGTGCGTCGCGGTCGCCAGGTTGGCCTGATCACCGACGCGTTCGTCCTCGAGACGTTCATCCACGCGGTCGTCGCGGCTGTGCAGGGCAATCTGAAGCTGGCCACCGGCGACGGCGAGATCCGTTTCGAACCGACCGCGCAGCTCGCCAGGCTTGGCCTGAACGACGAATCGCCGATCCGCTACCTGGCCGCCGAGCAGTCCAACAGCTCGGTGGTGGTCGGTGGCGCCATGGTTCTCAAGATGATTCGCCGGGTCAACCCCGGCATCCACCCCGAGCTTGAGATGGGTGCCTACCTGACCAACGCCGGCTACGCCAATATTTCGCCTCTGTCGGGCTCGGTGAGCCGGGTGGGCGCTGATGGCACGCCGAACCTGCTGATGATCGCCCAAGGTTTCCTGGCCAACCAGGGTGATGCCTGGGAGTGGACCCAGAACAACCTTGATCGGGCCATCCGCGACGAGATGGACACTGCCCGTTCAGAGCAGCAACAGCATTACAACGCCTTGGGCGAGCTGGCCGATTTCGCCGGCCTGCTGGGCCAGCGCCTGGGCGAAATGCACCAGGTGCTGGGGGCGCCGACCGATGACCCGGCGTTTCGCTCGCGGCCCAGCGCCCAGCAGGACGCCGAGCTCTGGCAGCAGAGCATCACCACTCAGGTCGAGCGCGCTTTGCAGCTGCTTGAGCAGCGCAAGCCTGACCTGGACGAAGAGTCGCGCACCCTGGTGGATAAACTGCTCGGCCAGCGCCAGGGCCTTCTCGCGCATGTCGAGCAGCTGTGCCAGCAAGCGGTGGGCGGCCTGATCATGCGGGTGCACGGCGACCTGCACCTGGGGCAGATCCTGGTGGTGCAGGGCGACGCCTACCTGATCGACTTCGAAGGCGAACCGGCACGGCCGCTGGAAGAGCGCCGCGGCATGTACAGCCCGTACAAGGATGTCAGCGGTGTGCTGCGCTCCTTCGACTACGCCGCGGCCATGGCGGTGCGCAACGCGCAGAGCGTCGACGTCTCGGAGCAGGCTGCGCAGGCCCGTGAGCGTGTTGCCGAGCGCTATTTGAAAGAGGCCAGACAGGCCTTCATCGAGGCCTATGGTCTGGCCACCGCCAGCTTGCCGCACGCCTGGCAACATGCCGACGGCGAGCGCGCAGCGCTGGAATTGTTCAGCCTGGAAAAGGCTGCCTATGAAATAGCTTACGAAGCCGAGAATCGTCCGAGCTGGCTGGCCGTGCCTTTGCATGGCTTGTTCGGGCTGCTAAGCACAAGGGGAGAGTCGTAATGAGTGCGCAAAAAGAACAAGGACCAGGCCAGGGCGGCGCGCTGCCGAGCCAAGCCGACATCGAAGCGCTGATCCGCGCCGAGCACCACGACCCGTTTTCGATCCTCGGCCCGCACCACGATGGCGCGCAGGGGCAATATATTCGCGCCTACCTGCCCAATGCGTTGAGTGTCCAAGTGTTGGCCCGGGACTCCGGTGAAGCCCTGGGTCAACTGGAGCTCAGCACCACACCGGGATTTTTCGTCGGCCACTTCGACCAGCGCCAACCCTACCTGCTGAAGGTTCAGTGGGCAGGCGGTGAGCAGGTCAGCGAAGACCCCTACAGCTATGGTGAATTGCTCGGCGAGATGGACCTCTATCTGTTCGCCGAAGGCAACCATCGCGATCTCGGCCATGCCCTGGGCGCGCAGTTCGTGCAGGTCGATGGCGTCGAGGGCGTGCGGTTCGCCGTCTGGGCGCCGAACGCCCGGCGCGTCTCGGTGGTCGGTGACTTCAACGTCTGGGATGGCCGTCGCCACCCGATGCGCCTTCGTCACCCCAGCGGGGTCTGGGAGATTTTCATCCCGCGCCTGCAGCCTGGCGAGTCGTACAAGTACGAAGTGCTGGCGCACAGCGGCATTCTGCCGCTCAAGGCCGACCCAGTAGCGCTGCAGACCGAACTGCCGCCGGCAACCGGTTCGCGGGTGGCCAAGCCGTTGCAGTTCAACTGGGACGACCAGGAGTGGCTCGACAAGCGCCCCGAGCGCCACAGCGTCCATGCCCCCCTGTCCATCTACGAGCTGCATGCCGGCTCGTGGATGTGCGAGTTGGACGAGGCGGGCGAAGTGGTGCGTTCCTATAACTGGCACGAGCTGGCCGAACGGCTGATCCCCTACGTGCAGCAGACCGGCTTTACCCACATCGAGTTGATGCCGATCATGGAGCACCCGTTCGGCGGCTCCTGGGGCTACCAACCGCTGTCGCAGTTCGCTCCGTCGGCGCGCTATGGCACTCCGGAAGACTTCGCCGAATTCGTCAATGCCTGCCACAAGGCCGGCATCGGCATCATCCTCGACTGGGTGCCGGCGCATTTTCCCACCGACACTCACGGCCTGGCCCGTTTCGACGGTACCGCCCTGTACGAGTACGACAACCCGCTGGAAGGTTTCCACCAGGATTGGGACACACTGATCTACAATCTGGGCCGCACCGAGGTGCATGGCTTCATGATTGCCTCGGCGGTGCACTGGTTGAAGAACTACCATATCGATGGGCTGCGCGTGGACGCCGTGGCGTCGATGCTCTACCGCGACTATTCGCGCAAGGCCGGCGAGTGGATCCCCAACAAGTACGGCGGTCGCGAGAATATCGAGGCCATCGAGTTTCTCCGTCACCTCAACGACGTGGTGGCCATCGAGGCACCCGGTGCCCTGGTGATCGCCGAGGAGTCCACGGCCTGGCCGGGGGTCAGCCAGCCAACCCAGCAGGGTGGCCTGGGGTTCGACTACAAATGGAACATGGGCTGGATGCATGACACGCTGCACTACATGCAGAACGACCCGATTCATCGCGCGCACCATCACAGCGAGCTGAGCTTCGGCTTGATGTACGCGTTTTCCGAGCGCTTCGTACTGCCGATCTCCCACGATGAAGTGGTGCATGGCAAGCATTCGCTGATCGACAAGATGCCCGGTGATCGCTGGCAGAAGTTTGCCAACCTGCGCGCCTACCTGACGTTCATGTGGACGCACCCGGGCAAGAAGCTGTTGTTCATGGGCTGTGAATTTGGCCAATGGCGCGAATGGAACCATGACCACCAGCTGGACTGGTACCTTACCCAGTATTCCGAGCACTTGGGTGTCCAGAAGCTGGTAGGCGACCTCAACCGCCTGTACCGCAGCGAGCCCGCGTTGCACGATCAGGATTGCCAACCCCAAGGCTTCCAGTGGCTGATTGGTGACGATGCCGCCAACAGCGTGTTCGCCTGGTTGCGCTGGAGTCGCGAGGGCGAGCCGGTGCTGGTGGTAGGTAACTTCACCCCGGTACCGCGCGAAAACTACCGGGTGGGCGTGCCGTTCGCCGAACGCTGGAGCGAGGTGCTCAACAGTGACGCCGACCTGTATGCCGGCTCCAACTTCGGCAACGGCGGCGCGGTGGAGACCGAGCATGTTCCCAGCCATGGCCAACCCTTGTCGTTGAGCCTTAACTTGCCTCCCCTCGGCGTGCTGATTCTCAAGCCGCAGTCCTGACCTTCCCCTTGGGGCGTCCTGGCAAATGTGTTACCGCATTTGCCAAGGCGCTTCTTCCGCGTCATTTAAGCGCATAATTCCACCCGATCTAGCGTATGGATACGCACACACTGGGAGGGAAGCCATGTCGCAAGAGAGCCTGGAAAGCCTCGAACTCAGTCAACGGGTACTGGCCAACCGCAAGACGCAAATCGAATCGGACAAGCTGCAGGAGGAGATAAAAAAACTCCGGCGCGAGGGCAAACTCTATCCCGTCGTTGTGATGGCCGGGCTTCTCACTGCCATTGTGGCACTGTTCAAATTGTTGCTGTCGTGAACGCCTGGGAGGCGCCATGAACGATCAAACCTCGAATGGCAAAATTGATATGGATGAGGTCTGCCGCCGAGCGCTCGAATCCGATTTGCGATACCTGCAAGAGCTGGATGAGCGTGCTTCGCGCAAACCCACCTGGGCTGAAAGGATTGGTCTATGGGAGATGGGTCTGCCCGCTGTGATCATCTTGACCTTGTACGGCATGTTGTTCTATTTCCAGGGCAAGTAGCCGCAGAGTCGGCTACAGGTGCACTTCAACCGCCAGCGGCAAATGATCGGACAGATGACTCCAGGGCTTGTTGCCCAGAATCCTCGGCTCATGGCTGGTCGCATTGCGCAGGTAGATCCGATCCAGGCGCAATAGCGGAAACCGTGCAGGGTAGGTCTTGGCCAACTTGCCATGGTGGCGCTCGAACGCTTCATGCAGGTCCTTGCCTTGGCTCAGCGTTGAATTCCCTCGCAATTTCCAGTCGTTGAAATCCCCGGCGATGATGACCGGCGCGTCGGGCGGCAGCGAGTCGAGCAACTGGCGCATCAGCACCAGCTGCTGCTGACGATGACTTTCCAGCAACGAGAGGTGCACGCAAATGGCGTGCACCTCGTCGTGCCCTGGCACCTGCAGTACGCAGTGCAGCAACCCTCGACGCTCGGGGCCAGTGATGGAAACGTCGAGATTGCGATGGCGCAGGATCGGGTACTTGGAGAGCAGGGCGTTGCCATGATGGCCGTCGGGGTAGACCGCGTTGCGCCCGTAAGCGAAGTCGCTCCACATGGTATCGGCGAGAAACTCGTACTGCGACATTTGTGGCCAGTTGCTGAAGCGCGAGGCATGGCCGTCGTGGCCACCGAGCACTTCCTGGAGGAACACCAGGTCGGCGCTGGTGCTGCGCACCGCCTCGCGCAGCTCCGGCAGAATGAACCGCCGGTTGAAGGTGGTGAAACCCTTATGGGTATTGACCGTCAGCACCCGCAGGCGATGTACGGGGCGAGCATCCACGGGCAGCGGCGGCGTTTCGGTTTCGGCGTCCACAAGAGCGTCCTGTCGCGAGGGTCCTGTCTATTGGGACTGGATCCCCGCGCCGGAGTTCGGCCGCACCTCTCTAGGCCAGGCCTTCGTGCTGGGCAACCGACAGTGGGTCGCGGCTGAACAGGTCGAGCAGGAAGTCGGGTTCCTCGTGCTGCAGCAGGTGGGTCATGGGCAGTTTGTGCCGCAAACGCCGATGCACCTGCTCGGCATCCAGCTCGCAACCCTCGATCGGCGCGCGCCAGTGACAGGCCAGCAATTGGCCGTCAGCGCTCAACGAGGCGAGGGCGCGCTCGATCAGTTCATCCAGCGCAGCGCTGTCCAGGTAGTAGCACAATTCGTTGAGGACGATCAGATCGAAGGTTCCCGCCGGCCATTGCTGCGGCTGGCGTCCATGCTCGACGCGAACATGGGGCTGGCCCTGCAGTCGTTGGCGTGTGAGCGCCACGGCAGCGGCCGCGGTATCGCTGCACAGCAGCGCCGCGCAACGGCCGGCGAGCTCGGCGCTGGTCTCGCCGTTGGCACAGCCTGGCTCGAATACCGAGCGATACTGCCGACGGGGCAGGCAGGCCATCAACAGGGCGCGCTTGCGTTGCTCATACCAGCGATCACGCATCGCCCAAGGGTCGTCGTTGCCCTTGAACAGGCTGTCGAAGTAGGTGTCTTCAACGCTCATAGAAACACCACTTCGAAGGGCCGCAGCAGGCGGTCGAGCACGTAGGGGGCGAGTACCGGCGGCAGGCCGATGGCGGGGTCACCCTGCAGTTGGCTAGCGAAGGCATGGGCAGCGTGGCGTTTGCGCGCCACCATCTGCGGGCTGAGGTGAAGCTTGCGGGCGCGGTACCAGGGCACTTGGCTGTCTTCGGGGCTAGCCCAATGCCAGGTCCAGATCGGCAGCTCGTGAAAGGTGCAGCCGCAGGCCTGTGCGGCCTGGTGGCTGGCGCGGCCTACCGCTTCGTGGTCGGTGTGCCCGTCTTCGCGCCAAGTGCTGAAGACCACGTCATCGGCGCGCAGGTAGCGTTCGAGAAACTCACGCAGCTCGGCTTCCTGCCCGGCGACGCCGCTGTCAGCGAAGCCGCCGCGTAGCCACTGCAGGCTGTGCAGGGGCAGACCCAGGCGGTGCAAGGCCTGAGCGCTCTCCTGCGGGCGGACCACGCTCAGGCGCTGGCTGGGCCAGAGTGCGGAGCCTGGGTGGCTGGCGCTGCCGTCGGTGACCGAAATGATCAGGATCGAGCGACCCAGTTCGGCCAATTGCTGCAGCAGTCCGCCGCAGCCGAGCACCTCGTCATCGGGGTGTGGTGCGACGATCACGGCGCGTTTGCCAACCGGCACCAGCTCGGCGGCGCTGATGGCCGGCAGCTCGGCCAGATGGTGGGAAGCGTTCCAGGCCTGCAGCGAGGTGCCGCTGCCGACTATTGGGTTGGACCTCATAATGGCCATGTCCTTGACTGGGGCGTATGGAGCATCTGACCGAGCGCGGCAAGGTCGCGTTCGGCGTGGCTCTGACGCAGGTAGACCGGCAGATCCGCCATCAGGCGGGCGAAATGCAGGTCATGACAATAGGGGCCGGCGCCCAGGGCGCGGCCGGTGTGGTGAAGCACTTGTTCGCAGCTGTGTTCAATCACGGCCCGTGCTCTGCGCGCCAGCAGCTGGCAGTCGGCGGTGGGCAGCCGGTCGAGTTGCTCGGCAGCCTGGCGCAGCGTGCTCGCGGCGCCATGCAGTGCCGCATCCACGGCGCCCAGGTGGGCCAGTGCCTGCGGCTCGCCTCGCGTGCCGCAGTGCTGCAGCAATGCCTCGCCCAAGGCCCGCGCGGCACCGAACCAGCAGGCGGCGATGCCGATGCCGCCCTGCCAGAAGCCCGGCCGGGAAAGGTAGTCCCCCGGGCCGCCAATGGCATCGGCCGGGGTCTGGTCGAACACCACCGTCAGGCTTTGGGTAGCAGCCATGCCGACGGCGTGCCAGCCTTCGTCGACCACCTGCACCGAGGGCTGCTGCAGTTGCACGGCGACCAGTTGTTGGCGACCCTCGGCGTCCCAGGCAGTCACCAGGCCGTTGTCGACCACTCGAGCCCCCGAGCACCAGGCCTTGCGCCCGGCGAGCACCACACGCCCGCCGTCGTTGCGCACCTCCAGGCGTGCGCTCGGCGGTTCCGAGGCCCAGATGCCCCAGAGGCTGGTGGCGTCCAGTTGCGGGTGGCCAAGTTCCTCCATGATCGCCAGCGCATCGGTGTGGCCCTCATAAAGCTTGCACAGCCCCAGGTCATGCCCGGCCACTTCGGCCAGGGCCTGAAAACGAGCCAGGGTCTGACCGCTGCCGGGCACGGGCAGGCGGTCAAGGCCCGCCTGCTGCAATTGGCGCAGACGCTGCCCCAGGGCCTGGCTGTCCGGGTAGCCAGCGAAGGGGCCGCTCAGGGCTTGGGCAAGTGCCGTGCTCATTGTTCTGTTTCCCGATGGAGTTCGAACAGCAGCAGCGATCGGCCGGTCACCGCAAAGGTGCTACCGAAGTCCAGGCGCTCATGGCCATTGAGCTCGGGGCGATGGGTGTCCACCAGGCAATCCCAGTATTGGCCCTCGGGCACTTCGGGCAGGACGAAGTTGACGACGTCGTAGTGTGCATTGACGATGATCAGCAACGTGGCGTCGGCGCCCGGACGGCGGATGCCGCTCGGCTGGGCGCGGCCATCCAGGAGCATGCCCAGGCAGCGACCGTGGCCTTCTTCCCATTGTTCGTCGGACATCTCGTTGGCGTCGGCATCCAGCCAGGTCACGTCCTTGACGCCGATGGCCTCGTTGTATTCGCCGACCAGAAAGCGGTTGCGGCGCAGGATCGGGTAGGCGTGGCGCAGCTTGATCAGGCGCTTGACGAATTTCAACAGTCCGGCACCGTCCTCGTCCAGGGCCCAGTTGACCCAGCCGATTTCGCTGTCCTGGCAGTATGCGTTGTTGTTGCCATTCTGGGTGCGGGCGAACTCGTCGCCGGCGACGATCATGGGCGTGCCTTGAGAGAACAGCAGCGTGGCGAAGAAATTGCGCATCTGGCGCAGGCGCAGCGCGTTGATCTGCGGATCATCGGTCGGCCCTTCGACGCCATGGTTCCAGGACACGTTGTTGTTGGTGCCGTCCTGATTGTTCTCGTCATTCTCTTCGTTGTGCTTGTCGTTGTAGGACACCAGGTCACGCAGCGTGAAGCCATCGTGGGCGGTGACGAAATTGACCGATGAGTAGGGCCTGCGCCCCCGTTGGTCGAACATCTCGCCGGAACCGGTCATGCGGCCGGCAAAGTCGGCCAGCTGGCCGTCGTCGCCTTTCCAGAAGGCCCGTACAGTGTCGCGGAAACGATCGTTCCACTCGGCCCAGCCTGGGGCGAAGCCGCCGACCTGGTAGCCGCCCGGTCCGCAGTCCCAAGGCTCGGCGATCAATTTCACCGAGCGCAGCACCGGGTCTTGGCGGCAGGCGACGAGAAAGCTGTGGCGCTCCGAGAAGCCGTCGTGATAGCGGCCCAGGATGGTCGCCAGGTCGAACCGAAAGCCGTCCACGTGCATCTCCGTGGCCCAGTAGCGCAGGGAGTCGGTGACCATCTGCAGCACGCAGGGATGGCTCAGGTCCAGCGTGTTGCCAGTGCCTGAGTCATTGATGTAGAAGCGTTTGTTGTCAGGCATCAGCCGGTAGTAGGAGGCGTTGTCGATGCCGCGCATGGACAGGGTGGGGCCCTGTTCGTTGCCTTCGGCGGTGTGGTTGTAGACCACGTCGAGGATCACCTCCAGGCCGGCATCGTGCAGGTGCGCGACCATTTCCTTGAATTCGGCGATCTTGCCGCTGGCCAGGTAACGGGCATGCGGCGCGAAGAAGGCGATGCTGTTGTAGCCCCAGTAGTTGTTCAGGCCTTTCTGTAACAGGTGCTGGTCGTTGACAAAGCCATGGATGGGCAGAAGCTCGACCGAGGTGACGCCCAGCTTTTTGATGTGCTCGACCACCTCGGGCACCGCAAGGCCCGCAAAGGTGCCGCGCACCGCTTCCGGGACGGCCGGATGGCGCATGCTGAACCCGCGCACATGGGTTTCATAGAGGATGGTTTTGTCCCATGGCACGTTGACCCGCTCGTCGCGGCCCCAGGTATAGGCCGGGTCGATCACCTTGCTCTTGGGCACGAACGGTGCGCTGTCGCGTTCATCGAAGCTCAAGTCGCCGTCGGGGTGGCCAATGGTGTAGCCGAACAGCGCCTCGGACCATTTCAAGGTGCCCACCAGTTGCTTGGCGTAGGGATCGATCAACAGCTTGTTGTGGTTGAACCGGTGGCCGTTTTCCGGATCGTACGGCCCGTACACCCGGTAGCCGTAGATCAGTCCGGGGTGCGCGTCGGGCAGGTAGCCATGGTAGATCTCGTCGGTGTACTCGGGCAGTTCGATACGTTCAAGCTCGGTCTCGCCGGTCGAGTCGAAGATGCACAGCTCGACTTTGGTGGCATTGGCTGAGAACAGCGCGAAATTCACTCCCAGGCCGTCCCAGCTGGCGCCGAGCGGGAAGGGCAAACCCTCGCGAATACGCGAGGGCTCGCCAACGGGAGGTTGCTGTTGTTTCTTTTGCCGGGCCATATTCGATCCTTGTTTACCGGGTTCTACGGAGTGAGCGGGGAATTGCGCGGCAGGGGTGACGTGAAACGGCGCCGAAGGCGACGGCCGGCCCGAATGCCGGGCACGGGCAGGCCGTTCTGGATGGGTATCAGACAATCGATCAGGGTTGTTGGAGCATGACAGCCGCGGCTGGCGACCAGCTGCGGCTGTCTCTGGCCTCAGCTGGCTGGCGGTTTCTTCGCGCTGGCCGGTTTTTTTGCCGCCGGGGCCTTCTTCGCCGCCGGGGCCTTGGCGACAGGCGCGGGTGCTGCCGTAGGTGCTACGGCACTGTCGGAATTGGCGGCCTTGGCGGCGGGTTTGGGCGCAGGCTTGGCAGCCGGGGCGGGCTTGCTGGCAGCGGCCGGTTTGGGCGCCGCAACCGGCTTGGCGGCAGCAGCAGGCTTGGCCTTGGCAGCAGGTTTGGCGGCCGCCGGCTTGGCGTCGCCTTCAGGCTTGGCCGCGGCTTTGGCCCGGGTCTTGCCGGTCTTGGTCGGCGCTAGCGCTTCGGCTTCGGCCAGCTTGCGGGCCATTTCCCAATGGCGGTCGCCCTGGCCTTCAGGTTGCCCTTCCGATTCCCAGATCTGATAGGCGAATTCGCGAATACGTTTGTCGTCGGCACTCATTTCAACGCTCCTGATCACAGCTCACTAATGACGAATAGATTGACAGGGAAATCCTTCAACGCACTGTCCAGACGCAATGTTCTCTCTGGTGTGACTGCACATTGCGAAAAAAGTCCCTTCAAAGTTGGCAGCTCCACTCCTGCGGGCAATTCGACGTGAGTGTCCCCCCACTGTTGCGCTGCTATCAACGGGCTGTTGGCATCGGCCAACAAACCACTGGCCAGGCGCGGCACTATCACAATGGCCTGCTGGCGGTCCCTGATGCGGGCGAAGGCAAAGACTTTGTCTGCCTGCTCACCTTTGACCTGCAAAGGCACATAGGCCCCCTCGCCAAACAGTTCGGGGTGTTGCTCCCGACAGTGTAGAACACGACTGACCAACGCCTGCTTGATCGCACCGGCCTGCCAATCGGCGAGCAACTGGGTGCAGTCGAGGTCGGCGTGCAAGGCCTGGGCCCGGGCGTGGTAGTCGACCGGACGACGGTTGTCCGGGTCGACCAGGCTGAAGTCCCAGAACTCGGCGCCTTGATAGAGATCCGGTATGCCCGGCACGGTCATGCGCAACAAGGTCTGTGCCAGGCCGTTCAGCGCGCCGGCCGGCGCCAGCGAAGCCACTGCGCTGGCCATGGCCTGGCGCACTGGCTTGCCGGCGTCGCCCAGCAGCAGCTGCTCGAGGAATTCCTTGCAGATTTTCTCGTAGGCTTCGTTCGGCGCGCTCCAGCTACTGATCAGCTTGGCCTCACGCAGCGCTTTCTGCTGCCACTGATACAACCTTTCGGCGAAGGCGGCGAGGCCGTCGGGGTCATCCGCCGTCAGGCCCAGGGGCCAGCTGCCGACCATGGCCTGGTAGAGCATCAGCTCATCGCCACCACTGGGCGCATGGCCCTCGGCGAAAGCCTGGCGCAGCGGTTGTGCCAGGTCGTGCCAGTGCCGTACCTGATCGGCATACCAGGCGCCGCGCTCACTGAGCACGGCCAAGCGCGCGCGGGTGTCTTCGCCACGTTTGTGGTCGTGGGTGGCGGTGGCCAGCAGGTTCCTGGGGAAGGTGGCCAGGCGTTCCTCGCAGGCCTGATTGAACAGGGCCGGCGAGCCGCTGAAGCGTTCAGTCTCGAAACCCACGTCATTACGCGACAGTAGCATCGCCGAGCGGTAGAACGCGGTGTCTTCGACAGCCTTGGCCGCCGAGGGCGAAGTCAGCTGCTGGAAGCGGATACAGGCGTAGCGCAACAACTTGCGCTGGCGGCCCGGGGGAGTCTGGCGCCAGGTCTGGTCGCCAAACCAGCGCTGCAAGTAGTCGAGCGCCGGCCAGTCGGCCTCGCTCAAGCTGGCCCGCGCGCCCTCCATGGCCTGTTGAAAGAAGCCTTCGTCTTCAGCGGGGCGCCCACAGGGGCCGATGTAAGTACGGTACACCGGGTAATGCACGATCAATTCCTGCAAGGCGCGACGGATCGAGCCCAAGGTCATGTCGCGGCTCATCAGGTCGCAGCGAGCCACCAGGAGCAGGGCCTGGGCCACCGATTCGAAGTCGCCGGCCAGCGAGCCGTTGAGCACCAGATGACGTGCCGTCAGGGCTTCCTCGGCGAAGTCGGCGGTGCGTCCGCTCAGCTCGCTCCACAGCAGGCCCAACGGCGCGGCGCCGCTGGGGTCATGCTGCAAGAGCGAGACCTGGTTCATGAATTCGTAGCCGGTAGTGCCGTCCACGCCCCAGTCGCGGTGCAAGTGTTCGCCACTGCCGAGAATCTTCTCCACGTAGATAGGCAGGCGCGTCAGCGCCGCTTCCGGCGGGCGCTGGCCGAGCAGGGCGTTGACCCGGCGCCGCAGCTTGCGGCAGTAGCCACGCGGGTCGGCCAGGCCGTCGATGTGGTCGATGCGCAGGCCGTCCACCAGGCCCTCGGCCACGAGTTGGAAGATCTTGCCATGGGTCGCTTCGAACACGGCCGCGCGCTCCACGCGCAAGCCGCCGAGTTCGTTGACGTCGAAGAAGCGCCGCCAGTTGATGTCGTCGGCCGCCGTGCGCCAGCTCGCCAGGCGGTAGGGCTGGCGCTCGAGCAGCTGATGCAGACGGTTGAAGCCGTCCTCGGTCAGCGAGTCGAAGTGTGCCAGGGTCCGGTCGATCGACGCTTGCATGCCTTGCTCGAGCATCACCCCGGCCAGCTCGGCACGCAGGTGTTTGGTCTGCTCCCAGGCATCGGCCTGATCGCGCAATGCAGCGAAGCGCTTGCTGACCTCGTCCAGCCGCGGCTCGTCGGCAGCCGCCAACAGCCCCGGGTAGTCCAGCGGGCAGATCGGAAAGCGGTGTTCGTAGTGCTCGACGTAGAACTGTCCGGTCTCGGCTTCGAAGCGCAGCGGCAGCTCGCCCTTCTGCAGGGCCACGCCATAGTCACTGCCCAGAAACGGCAACAGCAGCTGGCCTTCGAGCAGCGGATCGGGAGAGTGCCACTGGATATCGAAGAACTCCGCATAGGGGCTGCGCCGGCCCCATTCCAACAGGTCCAGCCACCAGGGGTTGTGCGCCCCCCCGACGGCCATGTGGTTGGAGACGATGTCGAGGATCAGTCCCATGCCATGCTGTCGCAGGGCAGCCACCAGCCGTCGCAGGGCGTTCTCGCCGCCCAGCTCCGGGTTGATGGTGGTGGGGTCGACTACATCGTAGCCATGCATCGAGCCCGGGCGGGCCTTGAGCAGTGGGGAGGCGTAGAGGTGGCTGATGCCGAGGTTCTTGAAGTACGGCACCAGAGGCACCGCGTCGTCCAGGGTGAAGCCTTTATGAAATTGCAGCCGCAGGGTGGCCGTCATTACTGTCATCGATCACGCTCTTGGGCTTGTTGACGGGCGCAGGCGAGCAGCTCAAGGCGCCGCGCTGCGTCGGAATCGTCCAGCAGGGTTTGTACCGCAGTCTTGTAGCGCCGCCGCCAGTTGGGGTGGCTGTCGATCGTGCCGGGCAGGTTGGCCTGCTCTTCGATGCCCAGGGCGTCGTCGAGGGGCAACAGCACCAGCGGCGCAGGGGTATGGCCGAGAAAGCGCACGCTGGCGTCGATCAATTGTTCCACTTCGTCGCCCTGGCCCTTGAAGTTCTGCGCATCCTGGGTCAGCAGATGCTTGAGTCCCCGGCGCTCGTGCTCGCGGGTCACGCGCCATTGCTGTTCGGTGTCGTGATCGATCAGCTCGAGCTTGCGATTCCAGTCGATATCGCGGGCGCGCCACCAGCCATTGAGGGTCGGCAGGTCATGGGTGGTGCTGGTGGCGAGGGCATCGTCGGGCCACTCCTGCACTGGGCGAAAGTGCCCGGTATGACTTTGCTCGAACAGCAGCACACGCATACCGAGCATGTGCCGGGCCGCGAGCTTTTCACGCAGGCCGTCGGGCACCGTGCCCAAATCTTCGCCGAGGACGATCGCCTTGTGCCGATGGGATTCGAGGGTCAGCAACCGCAGCATGTCGTCAATCGGGTAATGCAGGTAGGCACCTTCATTGGGCGGCGACCCGACCGGAATCACCCACAGCCGTTGCAGGCCCATGACGTGGTCGATGCGCAGCCCGCCCGCGTGGGCAAAGTTGGCCCGGAGCATTTCGATGAACGCGCGAAAGCCGTTGCGCACCAGGCCCTCGGGGGAAAACGCGGAGATCCCCCAGCCCTGGCCAGCGCGGTTGAGGATGTCCGGCGGAGCGCCGACGGTCAGCGCGCTAAGCAGCTCGTCCTGGAAACTCCAGGCCTGGCTGCCGGCGCCATCGGCACCCACCGCCAGGTCTGCCACCAGGCCGATGCGCATGCCGGCGGCGCGGGCCGCCGCCTGGGCGCGGGTCAGGCTGCGGTCCACCAACCACTGGCAGAAGGCGTAAAACCCGACCTCCACGCTGTGTTCGCGGGCGAAACGGGCCACGGCCATGCTGCGTGGGTCGTGCAGTTCATCCGGCCATTGACGCCAGTCAAGGCTTTCCCCTGCGGCGGCGCGCAGGGCTTGGATGGCCTCGAAACGGCAGTGGTTTTCCAAGGCTTCGCCACCGTGGTGACGAAAGCTGCTGAAGTCGTTGTTCAGCGGATGCTCGCTGGCGATGAAAGCGTCGTAAAGCGCGCGTAACAAACGTTGCTTGGCGCTCGCCGCCGCCGGCCAGTCGATCAGCGGCAGGGCTTCGAGTTGGTGAAGGGTCTCGGCCAGGCCCGCCGCTTCGATGGCCAGGCGCACGGCGCGTTCGCCAAGAATGGTGCCCGGCGCGGCATACAGACTGTTGAGAAACAGTCGGCTGGAAGGCGAGTAGGGACTGTAGCGGCTGTTGTCGGCGCTGCACATGGCGTGCATCGGGCTGATCGCCACGGCATCGGCACCGCGTTCCCCGGCGGCACGGACCAGGCTCTCCAGCGCCTGGGTGTCGCCAAAACCGCCGTCGCCTTCGCGGCGCAGGCTGTAGAGCTGCGCGCTGAGGCCCCAGGCGCGGGCCGGGTCGCTGTCCACGGCGTCGGCAACGTTGTAGCAGCGTGCGGGTGCCACGGCCATGGTGAAGTGCTGGCCGTCGATGCGCACGTCCTGGTAGCCGACCGGGATCATTCCTGGCAGGTTGCCTAGGTCGTCCAGGTGCAAGTCGAGGGTGGCGCCATCCTCCAGGTGCACCTGGCACCCGGTACCGGGTTTGAAATACTGGCCCAGGGGCAGCGGCTTGCCATAGTCGACCGTCAGCAGTGGTGGCAGGTGGTGGCCTTGCTTGAGCTGCTGCAGCTGGTCGAGGCTGGCAGCCACCGCCTCATCGCTGTCGGCGGGGTGGCCGAGGCCGGCCAGCACCTTGCGCAGTACGTCATCGCTGACCTGCTGCGGGCGCCCATTGGCGTCAGTCCAATGCACCGCAAGGCCAGCATGGTCCGCGAGCTTGTGCAATGCATCCGTCATACAGGGTCTCCAGCACCTGGGGTCAAGCTGACCAGCGCCGACCAGGCACTCAGCGAGCCATCCGTATTGGCTTGTTCCGGGTTGGCCCGGCTATCGAACAGCAGATGCTCGGCGCCAACCGGTTCGATCGATACCGCGTCATCGCTGAGGTTGAGGTCGATGCGCAGCATGCTGCCATCGCCCATGCGCCAGGTCGCCGACACCGCGCCCGTGGCCAGCACATGGCAGCCCTCAGCGGTGCAACCCGGCAGGCGCGGCACGATGGTGTCGCGGCGCAGGGCCAGCAATTGCCGATACAGCTGGACCCAAGGGCCGTCCTGCTGGTATTCGAAATCCTCGAAGCGCGGACGCGAGGCGTCGAAAGTGTCGCTGTGGTTCGGGTCGGGAATCTGCGCGCGACGCTTGGCGTCCTGGAACGCCGCGAACGCCTTGAACTCTTCCCGCCGGCCCTTGCGCACTGCTTCGGCCAGCTCGCCGTGGTGGTCGGTGAAAAACAGGAACGGCTCGTTGCTGGCCCATTCGTCGCCCATGAACAGCAGGGGGATCATGGGTGACAGCAACAGCAGGGTAGTGGCAGCACGCAAAGCCGGCTCCGAACACAGCTGGCTCAGTCGTTCGCCAAAGGCCCGGTTGCCGATCTGGTCGTGATTCTGCAGGAACAACACGAACGAGGTCGGCGCCAGGTGCCCGCTCGGTTCGCCGCGGTGTTCACCGTTGCGGTTGACCTGACCTTGATAGATGAAACCCTGGCTCAGGCAGCGAGCCAGCTTCTCGGTCGGCTGCTGGGCGTAGTCTTCGTAATACGCTTCGGTTTCGCCGGTCAGCAGCACGTGCAGGGCATTGTGGCCGTCGTCGTTCCACTGCGCGTCATAACCCTGCTGCAGCAGGCTGGCCTGGTTGTGTTCGTTTTCCAGGGTCAGGTAGACATGCCGGCCAGCGGGCACCGCGTCGCGAATGCGCGTTGACATCTCGTCGAGGAAGTCCGGCGACTCGATGGCGTGAACGGCGTCGAAACGCAAGCCGTCAAAGCGGTATTCGTTGACCCACATCACGGCGTTGTCGATGAAGAAGCTGCGCACTTCCGGGCGCCGGAAATCGATGGCTGCGCCCCATGGGGTGTGCTTGTCTTCGCGGAAGAATTCCTTGGCGTAGGCGTTGAGGAAGTTGCCATCGGGGCCGAAGTGGTTGTAGACCACGTCGAGGATGACCATCAGGCCGTGGCCGTGGGCGCAGTCGATCAGGTGCTTGAGCTGCTCCGGGGTGCCGTACGAGGCTTCCGGCGCATAGGGCAGAACGCCGTCGTAACCCCAGTTGCGTTCGCCCGGAAACTCGGCGATGGGCATCAGTTCGATCGCGGTGATGCCCAGGCCCGCCAGGCGGGCCAGGTGCGCCTCGACGCCCTCGTATCCACCGAGGGTGCCGACGTGCAGTTCATAGATCACCGCCTCGTGCCAGGGACGGCCCTGCCAGTCAGTGTTCTGCCATTGATAGGCGCCAGGGTCGACCACCAGGCTGGGTGCATGGACGTCGCCCTGCTGGGCGCGGGACGCAGGGTCCGGCACCTTGAGGTCGTCGTCGATGATGTAGCGGTAGGCGCTGCCGGCAGGGCAGGCCAACTCGATCACATACCAGCCGTGATCAACGGCGGGCATCGGCACCACAAGGGGTGCCGCGCCGGTGTCGCGTTGAAGCTCAAGGGAAACGCTTTTTGCGTCTGGAGCCCACAAGGCGAACCTTGTGTGCTCCTTGTCCAGCATGACCGCACCGTGAGACCAGGTTTCAGTTGTCCATGACGGCATCGATGAAACCTCTTCTATTCAGTGTTTTTCCAGTTTGCCCACCGCGCGACGGACCATGTCTTCATACAGCTCGGCGTAGGGTTCCACGGCCTGGCTCCAGTTGAAGGGTTGGGTCATCGCCCGGCAACGCATGGCGTTCAACAGCTCGGGTTTGTCGAATACATAGAAGGCGCGGCGCAGCGCTTCTTCGTAGCTCTGCACGGTGGATTCCTCGAACAGGAACCCGGTCACGCCGTCTTCAATGGTGTCGGCCAGGCCGCCAGTCTTGCGTGCCACCGGCAGCGAGCCGAAGCGTTGCGCGTACATCTGGCTGAGGCCGCAAGGCTCGTACCGCGATGGCATCAGCAGGAAGTCGCTGCCGGCGAACATGCGCCGCGCATCGGTTTCGTTGAAGCCGATGCGCACACCGACCTGGCCGGGGTAGCGTAGGGCCAGCTCGCGCATGGCTTGCTCTTCTTCGGGCTCGCCGCGGCCGATGATCGCGATCTGGCCGCCTTGCTTGACGATAAAGTCGGTCACGCCCTCGGTCAGGTCCAGGCCTTTCTGGAACACCAGCCGCGAGACCACGGCGAACAGCGGGCCGGTGGACGCTTCAAGGCCGAACAGTTCGCGCACGTGGTCGGCGTTGACCGCCTTGCCTTCCCAGTCGTTGAGGCTGAATGGGCAGACCAGATGCGGGTCGGTGGCCGACTCCCAGCTCTCGTCGATGCCATTGGGAATGCCGCTGAGTTGGCCGGATTGCGCTTTGCTGCTGAGGAAACCGTCCAGCCCGCAGCCGAACTCCGGAGTGGTGATTTCTTCGGCGTAGGTGGCGCTGACCGTGGTGATGTGGTCCGAATAGGCCATGCCTGCCTTGAGGAACGACAGCTTGCCGTAGAATTCCAACCCATCCTGGTTCAAGGCATGGTTGGGAATGCCCAGTTCCGGGCAGCAGGCGCGGCTGACCACACCTTGGTAGGCCAGGTTGTGAATGGTGAACAGGGTAGGCACCGACAGCCCGCGCCACTGCATGTAGGCCGGCGTCAGGCCGGCGGGCCAGTCGTGGGCGTGCACCAGGTCGGGCTTCCAGTGCACCATGCCTTGGCCGCCGGCGATCTCGGCTGCGGCCAGGCCCAGCCGGGCAAAGCGAATGTGGTTGTCCGGCCAGTCGCGGCCGTTGTTGGCGCCGTAGGGGGTGCCGTCGCGCTCGTAGAGCTCGGGGCACAGCAGGACGTAGATGACCAGGCCATCAGGCATGTCCATGCGCCCGATCTTGCAAGGCGGCAGTGCGGCATGACCGCCAAGCTCGCCCACCACGTGAATGGGGTTTTCGCTGTTGACCACCTGGGGGTAGCCCGGGATCAGCACGCGAACGTCGTGCAAGGGCCCCATGGCCCGTGGCAGAGCGGCCGAGACGTCACCCAGACCGCCGGTCTTGACCAGGTCGGCGATCTCGGAGGTCACGAACAAGACCTTCTTGCGGTTGGGGTTTGGCCGCGCGTCGGCCTGCAGTACCTTGCCCGTCGACGCTACCACAGTGATCGACGGCTCGCTGGCCTGCCGATTAAAACTCTCTCCATGCGTCTCGACAGCGGCACTGATCATTGTTCTCTCCCAAGAAAATAGCTGGCACTTTGCGGTTTTTATCCATCCCCTGATCAATCGCACACGCATCCGGCGCGCAGGCGCGGGACGAAACGGCTGCAGCGCCGCTCGGTGAATTGACGAAGGTGGGGTGGGCAAACCTTGCCCGACTGCTGCTGCACAGGAAGCCCTGCGAGAAACATGCCGAGTGCATTGGCCTACCCTTTAGCTGACCGGCCGCGTTTGCAGAAGTTTCGACTTTTTTGTGACGAAGTTCTCGAACGGTATTCGGGCGCCATTTTCAGTGTAGGAGAGGTTTCACAAGCGCGCCCCGAAGGCACGCAAAGGCTCTGGGATCCGGGGCGCTTCAGGATGGGACAGGGGAGAGCGGCGACGGTTCGAAAGGGCTCGCTCGCGGGCCGGACGACTCAGCCTTCAGGCATCGCCGAAGAGTGGTGGCTGGTGATCAGCCACTGCGCGCCATCCCAGCCGTAGGAGTAGCTGTAGCGGGCCTGCACGGTCTTGCCGGAGGTGCCATAGGTGAAGGTGTACAGCCCGGCGTCCACGGCGCTGTTGCAACCCAGCAGTATCGAGCGCGAGTCGATGCGGCCTTGCGGCTGGTTGGCCAGGAACGCCGTGAAATAGTCGGCCTTTTCCTCGGCGCTCAGGCGCACCTTGTTCGATACTGTCGGCAGCAACACCGAGACAGGTGCGTAGTTGGCGACTACCTTCTGCGGGTCGCCGGTTTTCAGCGAGTCGTTCCAGCGCACGAACAGGGCTTGAATGTCCGCTTCGCTGGCCGTCTGGCACTGCGCGGTGGGGGCGACGTCTGCGGCCTGCGCAGTGGCGCAGCCAATGCTCAGGAACAGGGTGGCAAGGGGCAGATGGAGTTTCATGAGAGGTCCTGTCGCTAATGCTCACCACGGGGTGCGGTGAAGCGGCGCGGCCAGTCTAGGTAAGGACCGTGGGCAGATTCCATGGGGATTAGTCGCAGTTAGCGCCGACGAACGGTAAACTATGCTGTTTGCGTGATTCAGGATGTAACGTTTCAGGGCGTCGAGCGGCGGCCCTCAGATAGCACGCAACATGAAATATTCCTTCATCTCGCCGATCCGGAAACTTATCAACAAAGGCTCTGGACTAACGGTGGGAAGATGGGTCGACCATCAAGGTGCAAGACACCTTTATTTGCAAATTGGAGCACCGGCATGCAACTGGGAATCATTGGATTGGGCCGTATGGGCGGCAACATCGCCAGAAGACTGATGCAGGGCGGACACACCACCGTGGTCTACGACCGTAGCCAGGATTCGGTCAAGGGCCTGGCCGGCGAGGGTGCCACCGGCGCCAGCGACCTGGCCGACCTGGTCGCCAAGCTTCAGGCACCGCGCGCCGTGTGGGTCATGCTGCCAGCCGGCGCACCCACCGAAGAAACCATCCAGCAGTTGAGCGGCCTGCTCGAGGCCGACGACGTGATCATCGACGGCGGCAACACCTTCTACAAGGACGACATCCGCCGCGCCGAAGCGCTCAAGGCCAAGCAGTTGCACTATGTCGACGTGGGCACCTCCGGCGGCGTCTGGGGCCTGGAGCGCGGCTACTGCATGATGATCGGCGGCGAAAACGCCGTGGTCGAGCGCCTTGACCCGCTGTTCGACTGCCTGGCCCCGGGCATGGGCGACATTCCACGCACCCGTGACCGCAAGTCCGATGACGACCGTGCCGAACGTGGCTACATTCATGCAGGCCCGGCGGGTTCCGGCCACTTCGTCAAGATGATCCACAACGGCATCGAGTACGGCCTGATGCAGGCCTATGCCGAAGGCTTCGACATTCTGCAGAGCAAGAACTCCACAGAGTTGCCGGAGAAAGAGCGCTTCGACCTGAACATGGCCGACATCGCCGAAGTCTGGCGTCGCGGCAGCGTGGTCTCTTCCTGGCTGCTGGACCTGACCGCTGACGCGCTGGCCAGTGACCCGGCCCTGAGCAAATATTCCGGCTCGGTGTCGGACAGCGGTGAAGGCCGCTGGACCATCGACGCCGCCGTCGAACAGGCCGTACCGGTACCGGTACTCTCCAGCGCGCTGTTCGCCCGTTTCCGCTCCCGCCAGGAGAGCACCTACGGCGACAAGATGCTGTCAGCCATGCGCTTTGGTTTCGGCGGCCATATCGAGGTTCCAAAATGATCCGAGGCAAATCCAAGGTCGACGCCGCACCGGCAACCACGCTGTTTCTGTTCGGTGCCCATGGTGATCTGGTCAAGCGCCTGCTGATGCCGGCGCTCTACAACCTGCGTCGCGACGGCCTGGTGGATAACGGTCTGCACATCGTCGGCGTCGACCACAACGAGGTCAGCGACGCCGACTTCGCTGCAAAGCTCAAGGCTTTCATCATCGAGCAGGCCAAGGCCAAAGGCAGCGAGGACGAAGGGCAGATCATCGACCCGGCGCTCTGGGAGAAGCTGACCAAGCGCATCAGCTACATCACCGGTGACTTCACCGATCCGGCGACGTACAAGGCCATCGGCGAGCGCATCGAAAAGAACGGTACGGGCAACGCCATGTTCTACCTGGCGACCTCACCGCGCTTTTTCAGCGAGGTCGCCAAGCGCCTCGGCGAAGCCAATCTGCTCAAGGAGACCCCGGAGGCATTTCGCCGGGTGGTCATCGAAAAGCCCTTCGGCTCGGACCTGGCCACGGCGCAGGCGCTCAACGCCGACCTGCTGAGCGTGATGAGCGAGACGCAGATCTATCGCATCGACCATTACCTGGGCAAGGAAACCGTACAGAACATCCTCATCAGCCGTTTTTCCAACGGCATCTTCGAGGCGTTCTGGAACAATCATTACATCGACCACGTGCAGATCACGGCGGCGGAAACCGTCGGCGTCGAGACCCGCGGCAGTTTCTACGACAGCACAGGCGCCCTGCGCGACATGGTGCCCAACCACTTGTTCCAGCTGCTGGCGATGGTTGCCATGGAGCCGCCAGCGGCTTTTGGCGCTGACGCGGTGCGTGGCGAAAAGGCCAAGGTCATCGGTGCGATTCGCCCGTACTCCAAGGCCGACGCGCTGAAGAACTCGGTGCGCGCCCAGTACACCGCAGGTGCCGGTGGCAAGGCGGGCTATCGCGAAGAGCCCAAGGTCGATCCGCAGAGCCAGACCGAGACCTATGTCGCGCTCAAGGTGCTGATCGACAACTGGCGCTGGGTCGGCGTGCCGTTCTACCTGCGCACCGGCAAGCGCCTGAGCCAGCGCGACACGGAAATCGCCATCTGCTTCAAGCAGGCGCCGTACGCGCAGTTCCGCGACACCGAAATCGACCGTCTGAAACCCAACTACCTGAAGATCGGCATCCAGCCGAATGAAGGCATGTGGTTCGACCTGCAGGCCAAGCGGCCCGGGCCGGCACTGGTCATGGAAAACGTCGAGCTGGGCTTTGCCTACAAGGATTTTTTCCAGATGACCCCGTCCACCGGTTACGAGACCTTGCTGTACGACTGCATGACGGGCGATCAGACCCTGTTCCAGCGCGCCGACAACATCGAGAACGGCTGGCGTGCGGTGCAGCCCTACCTGGATGCCTGGAAGGAGGGTGGCCAGGTCATGACCTACGCCGCCGGCGAGGATGGTCCGGAGGCGGCCGACGAGCTGCTGACCCGTGATGGCCGCAGCTGGCACAGCCTCGGATGAGTGGCGCGGCGCAGCTGCCCATCCGGCTGGTACTCAGCGACATCGATGGCACCCTGCTGCGCCCGGACCACAGCTTCGGCGACAAGACCCTGGCGGCCTTCGCGCAACTGCGCGAGGCCGGGGTGGCGTTGAGCCTGGCCAGTGCCCGGCCGCCTTTGGCCATGCGCAAGCAGATTGCCCAACTGGGCATCGAGGTGCCGGTGGCCGCCTTCAACGGCGGGACGCTGATGGCTGCCGACGGCAGCTATATAAAGGTCAGTCACCTGCACCCCGACGCGGCACGTATTGCCCTGGCCCTGTTCGCCAGGCATCCGGTGGCGGTCTGGCTTTTCGCCGACGACCAGTGGCTGGTGCGCGACCGCAGCGCCGCCTACATGCAGAAGGAACGCGATGTGCTGGGCTATGACGAAGTTGTGGTGCCCAGCTTCGAACCCTATCTGGACCGGGTCGACAAGATCGTCGCCACCAGCGCCGATTTCGACCTGCTCATCAAGCTCGAGCAAGCGCTGCTGCCACGCATCGAAGGCCGGGCGCTGGCCTCCCGCTCGCAGGATTACTACCTGGACGTCACGGACCTGGCGGCCAACAAAGGCGATGCCCTGGCCAGCCTGGCCGATTACCTGGGCGTCGACCTGGCGCAGACCGCCGCCCTGGGCGATGGCGGCAATGACATCCCGATGTTTCGCCGCGCCGGCTTTTCGGTGGCAATGGGGCAGAGCAGTGACGAGGTCAAACGCCATGCCAGCGCCGTCACCGGCAGCAATGCCGAAGAGGGCGCCGCCGACGCCATTACCCGGATGATCCTGCCCCGAGGTCGTTCTTCTTCCTGATCCGTATCGCACAAGGTCGTAACCCCATGGCTGCTTTGATCGAAGACTACGCATTGCTCGGCAACTGCAAGACTGCCGCGCTGGTCGCCCGGGATGGTTCGCTGGATTGGTTGTGCTTCCCCCGCTTCGATTCCCCGGCCTGTTTTGCGGCCTTGCTCGGCGAGCACGAAAACGGCCGCTGGCTGATCGCCCCGCGTGAGCCGGTGATCCAGCGCAGCCGGCAGTACCGTGCCGGGACGCTGATTCTGGAAACCACCTTTCACACGGCCAGTGGCAGCGCCCGGCTGATCGACTGCATGCCCATGGGCGAGCAAAGCGCCGTGTTGCGCATTGTCGAGGGGCTGGAGGGCGAGGTGCCGTTCGAGATGGACCTGGCCATTCGTTTCGACTACGGCAACAGTGTGCCCTGGGTGGAAAAGGCCGTACCGCGCACCCTCACGGCCGTAGCCGGGCCGGAAATGCTGGTGCTGCGCAGCCCGTCCTCGCTGCACGCCAAGGACCAGAGCACCGGTAGCCACTTTGTCGTGCGAGCCCACGAACGTCACGTCTTCACTCTGGCGCATCAACCATCGCATCTGCCCCTGCGCGACGGCTTCGACGGCGAGCAGGCGCTGGCGGAAACCGAGCGCTTCTGGCGCGAATTTTCCGACCGCTGCCCCGATGTCGGCCCCTGGACCGAGCTGGTCAAGCGCTCACTCATCACCCTCAAGGCCATGACCTATCGGCCCACCGGTGGCATCGTCGCGGCGGTGACCACCTCGCTGCCCGAACGCATCGGCGGCGAGCGCAACTGGGATTACCGCTACTGCTGGCTGCGCGACGCCACCATGACCCTGCTGGCGTTCATGAACCTGGGCTATTACGAAGAGGCCAGCGCCTGGCGCGACTGGCTGCTGCGTTCGGTGGCGGGCAACCCCGAGCAGATCCAGATCATGTACGGCCTGGCTGGCGAACGACGGTTGCCGGAATACGAATTGCCCTGGCTGGCCGGCTACGAGCAGTCCCGGCCGGTACGCATCGGCAACCTGGCGGCGGGGCAGTTGCAGATCGACGTCTACGGCGAAGTGGTGGACGCCATGACCCAGGCGCGCAAGGGCGGCATGCCCCATCACGCACGCGGCTCGGCGATTTCCCAGGTGCTGCAGCCGTATCTGGAAAAGATCTGGCACCAGCCCGACGCCGGTCTCTGGGAGATTCGCGGTGAGCCGCAGCACTTCACCCATTCCAAGGTCATGGCCTGGGTCGCGTTCGATCGCTGGGCACAATCGGCCGATGACACACCGGCCGGGAGGCTGCGCGCCGAACATTGCCGTGCGGTCGCCGACCAGATTCATCGCCAGGTCTGCGAACACGCGCTCGACCCGGCGCTGGGTTGTTTCGTCCAGGCCTACGGCTCCAGCCATATGGACGCCAGCCTGCTGCAGATCGTCTTGACCGGCTTCCTGCCGCCCGACGATCCCCGGGTGCTGGCGACGGTGGCGCAGATCGAGCAGCGCCTGCTGCGCGACGGTCTGCTGCTGCGCTACGACACCCAGGCCACCGACGATGGCCTGAGCCCTGGGGAAGGTACCTTTCTGGTGTGTTCGTTCTGGCTGGCCGATGCCTACGTGCTGCTGGGCCGCACGGCGGACGCCAGCGCGCTGTTCGAGCGCCTGAGCGGGCTGTGCAACGACGTTGGCCTGCTCGCCGAGCAGTACGACCCGCACGCCGGGCGCATGCTTGGCAACTTTCCGCAGGCGTTCAGCCACTTGGGCATCATCAATACCGCGTTGAACCTGCACCGCGCCTGGTGCCCGGTGCAAGCCCGGGCCACGGCCGGGTAATCCAGCCGGGGCTACAAGTCTACCGCCGCCGTCAACGCCTCGGTGAGCCTGGCAAGCATCTGGTCGCAGGCCTCCAGCTGCGCCACGCTGACGAATTCATCCGGCTTGTGCCCCTGGTCCATGCTGCCCGGGCCGCAGACCACGGTGGCAATCCCGATGGCGTCGAACAACCCACCCTCGGTACCAAAGGCCACGGTGCCGAATTCGCTCGATCCGCAGCAGCGGGCAATCAGCTGCGCTGCCTTGCTGTGTTGGTCGGTGAGCAAACCCGGGTAAGTCGACAACTCGGTGAACGCGATCTGGCTGCCTGCATGCACGGCGCGCATGCGCGGCAGCAACTGCTGTTCGGCGTAATCCTGCAACTGGCTGGCGACCTTGCGTGGGTCATGGGCCGGCAGCGTGCGCACCTCGAAATCGAAACGGCAGTCGGCGGGCACAATGTTCAGCGCCTTGCCACCGGCGATCACGCCGGTCTGCACCGTCGACCAGGGCGGATCGAAGCGGGCATCCTGGTGGTCACGCAAGCGGCTGCCGATACGCCCCAACTCGCCGATCAGTTCGGCGGCATATTCAATGGCGTTGACCCCCAGCGGTGCATAGGCCGAGTGGCAGGCGGCGCCATGCACGTCGCAGCGCATCGCCAGCTTGCCCTTGTGGCCGAGCACCGGCTTGAGCTCGGTGGGCTCGCCTATGATGCACAGCAGCGGCTTGTGCGGACGCTGCGCCAGTTCCGCCAGCAGCGAGCGCACCCCCAGACAGCCGACTTCCTCGTCGTAGGACAGGGCAATATGCACCGGCATCTGCAGGTCGCTGGCCAGCAGGCGCGGCACGGCCGCCAGCACGCAGGCGATGTAGCCTTTCATGTCGGCGCTGCCACGGCCATACAGCTTGCCGTCATGCTCGGTCAGGGCGAACGGCGGCACCGTCCAGGCCTGGCCGTCCACCGGTACTACATCAGTGTGACCGGAGAGCACGACCCCGGGCCGGTCCGTCGGGCCGATGCTGGCGAACAGGTTGGCCTTGCTGCGTTCTGCATTGAAAATCAGCTCACAGCTCACGCCCAGGCCGCGCAGGTAGTTCTGGGCGAACTCGATCAGTTGCAGGTTGGACTCGCGGCTGGTGGTGTCGAAGCCGATCAGATGGGCCAGCAAGGTGCGGCTATCGTTCATTCATTGGTCCCCGGGTACGCCGTAGCTGGGCGCCTGGGTCGGGTCCAGGGCGCGGGTAAGGTAATCCTGCAGTTGTGGACGATAGGCCTGCCAGAGCTCGGCGAGTTGTTTGATCGGATCTTGTTCGGCCCAGTCGACCCGCAGATCGACGATCGGCCAGCTGACGTCGCCGACCACCAGCAGCGCCGCCGAATGTACCGGTCCGGCTTCGCCGCCGGCGGTGACGGCCGCCTGCATGGCCGCCAGCAGACGGTCACCCAGCTGACCCTGGCTGTGTTCGAAACCTTCCACCAGAGCGTCGATCACGCCTTGCGCCGCGAGCATGTTGCCGGCCCCCACGCATTGCTCGCCCGAGCGGGCGTGATGGATGCCCAGGGTCTGGCTGCCGCTGAAGTGCGCCGTGCGGCCTAGATGATCGATAGCGGTCAGCTGGCGGAACTGGCTGAAATCATGGCCGGCCAGAGCCTTCTCCAGTGCCGCACTGGGCGCCACGCCGGCCTCCAGTTGCTCGAGAACTGCCGGGCCAAGGGCGGGCAGGGTGATGTTCTGGGTCGCCACGGCGCCAACCCCGGGCTGCAACCAGGGGCAGCGCGCGCCGACGGCGATGCTCGAGGAGCTGATGGCGATGCCCAGCTGGCCAGTGGTGGCGCAGCGGCCGACAATGGAAAACGTCATGGGGGCGTCCTTTGCGCTGTGAGTGAGCGCCATTGTGCTGGGGGGTGAGCGAGCGGCGAAACCATGATTTGCCTAAGCAGCGATGACAATTTGGCTAATCAGTGGCCGAGGGCTGAGCAGTGGCCGAGGATCGTGCGGCGGCTTGAGCGGGGGAGGGTAGTGGCGGTGAAGAACGAAGGGGGCGCTTGGCCCCCTCCTGCGCGATCAGCTTGCCGCGCCCTGCATCGAGTCCGGGGTGATGTTCTTCTTGCGAGTCAGGCGCTTGCCCAGTTGCATGCCGGTGAGTTCGACGTACTTGTAGGTCAAGGCCGACACCGCGAGCACCGTTGCCAGTTGCAGCAGCACGATGCCGTTATCCAGCAGCATGCTGTGGGTCGAGATGTACTTCATCATATCGGGCATGTCATGGCCCTGCAGCGTCTCGGTGAAGTCGGTGTGCAGCAGCTTGCCCAGCACGATGATGCCGCTCTTGTAGACGAACAGAATGGCTGCATGGGTAAGGTAGATGGAGAACGACAGGCTGCCGAGCCAGAGAAATACCCGATGGCTGAGCAGACGCGAGATCACCCCACGCTCGAAGGAAAACACCAGGATCAATACGCAGAACAGCAGCGTTGCGTAGACACCTTTGTGGTCGATGGAAGACACGATCAAGCGGTAGCTGCCCAACACCAGGGCGATTTCCAGCAGGTTGAAATCCACGCCGTGCAGGTCAAGGTCCTTGATCCGGTTGTAGACCAGGTACAGGCAGGCACCGGCGAAGAAGCTTGAAGTGCCGCGGAAGATTTCCAGTTTCAGCCAACTTTCACCGTTCCACAAAGTGATGAAGGAAACCAGTGAAATCACCGCGAAAATCTTGATCTTGTTATTGCGGGCGAGCAGGGCAAGGGCGCCGAAGATCAAGTAAAGGTAGTACTCGATGCTGATGCTCCACGACGGGTAGTTGAATGAGCCGGTGATGGTGTTGTTCAGCCAGGACTGCAGCAGCAGCGCATTGGGCAGCAGTTCATGAGGTGCCGTGGCGCCGCTGAAGGCCGGTTCGTTGAAGCTGAAGCCTTTGTTTTCCGCGAGTTTGCGTCCACATTCCAACACGAGATAGACCGCGAGCATGGTCAAGTGCAGAGGGAAGATGCGCGCGGTGCGGCTGATGAAGAAGTTCTTCAAGTCGCTGCCGGTGTTCAGTCGTTGCCCATAGGTATGGAACAGGACGAAACCGCTGAGGATGAAAAAGAACTCGACGAGCACAAAGGAGTTCTTGAAAAACTCCAGCTCGGCAATGCTTTGCACAACATAGGTATGAAACAGAACAACGGCCAGGGCGCAAAGGCCGCGGAAACTATCGAGCACGACAAATCTTTTCATAGGGCAATCCTGGCATTCATAGTCACGGCCCACGCGTATGTCGAGACAGGAGGCCTACCTGTCCGCGCGCCTGACGGTCATTCCATTCACGGTGACTCTGGGCGGCATAGTGGCCCCTTGCCAAATTACTGGCAAACAACCCCCGACAAACGGCTCGGACAGCCCCTTTTTCAGAACGTGCGCCCTTATCAGCATGAAATTTAAGTCGTGTCATGCTGAGTTTTTGAGTGAATTTATAAGAAAAACAACGAGATAGGTGCGACATTTGAAAATGCCATCATGGTTGCGTCAAAAAATCCGACATGAGGCCCTCTCAAACTGTTGACTTCCTCCCGGCGACGGCCATTAAATCGCCGCCAGGAGCGTGAAAATAATTTACCGGCCCTTGGCACGTTCGGCAGTTTGCGACGTCACAGGTTTGTACGGTCCCCGAGTAGTTACCGAAGCCACCATCCTCCTGACTCGTTTTCCAAACGGATTTTCGTTTTTGTGGAGGCGGGTGCGCGTGTCTGACGATCGAGGTGATCGCGTTTTTTCAATGAGGCGTTGTCTGCTTGAGTCAGGCACTCAACCAGCCGTCCGTATGCGGTTCATACGGACAAGGCATTGACGCTCAACTGTTCTACTTTTTTGCATGAGGCAATTGTCATGAACGAAAACTCTCCCTTCAACCGTACCGTTGTCTTCGTCGATGGTTATTCAGCTCGTGAAGTCCTGCTCGACGAGCACGGGCTGGCTGTCCCAAGCGTCGTCGAAAGCGTCCAGGTGCCAGTGGAATTGCTGGCCGCCGCCGCGCTTAAAGTTGGCGACAATGATTTGACGGCTTTTTCGGCGACGGCCAGCTAGGCTTCGTAAGTCCTTGAAATTTTTTTATCAAAAATTTTGAACTCGCGCGCAGGTCGTCCGTCAGAGCACTTAGCCACTATGGCGGCTCTCGGATTTCTGGAGCGCGGCGCTGACGCGTGACGATGTATCGGCCGGCATCAACTCCTGATTCGGCAGTAGGGTCCATAAAGCACTGAATATTGATGGGTACGCCACGCGAGAGTAACTGCGTAGTGCTCAGCATGAAAATCAAGGGCCGCCAACTTTGTTGGGCAAGAGCCTGTTACTCCCAAACTTTGAAGGTTTTGAAGGCCCATGGACAGATCATCGATTACGCGCGTTGGTATTAGTGGTACAGGCATGATTTCGTTGGCTTTGGTGCGCATGGTTGCCAAGCACTATAACGATATCCAGATCACCAGAATTCTGACTCGTCGGCCACTTGATACGCTTCAGGATTTTCCCCTGAGTTCCGTATTGACCAACTCATTGAATGATCTGGTGGATAACTCCGACCTGATCATCGAATGCAGCGGCGACGTCTGCCATGGCACCGAGGTGATCGAGCGCGCCTTTGCCGCCGGCCTCAAGGTCATTACCATCAACGCCGAATTGCAGGTCACCACCGGTTCCTACCTGGCCGGCCAGGGGTTTCTCACCGAAGGCGAAGGCGATCAGCCAGGTTCCCTGGCGGCTCTGCATGAAGAAGCCTTGGCCATGGGGTTCACCCCGCTGGTCTATGGCAACATGAAGGGCTACCTGAACCATAACCCCAACGCCGCCGATATGGCCTACTGGGCAGAACGCCAGGGCACCAGCATCGACCAGACCATTTCCTTCACCGATGGCACCAAGGTGCAGATCGAACAGGTATTGGTGGGCAACGGGCTGGGCGCCACCATTACCCAGCAGGGCCTGCAAGGGCTCGACTCCACCGAGCTGATGGCCACCGGCAACGTGCTGGGCAAGATCGCCGATGACCACGGCCACCCGATCGTCGACTACATCATGCCAAAAGGCTACTCGGCGGGTGGCGTGTTCGTGGTGGGTCGTCACGACGAGGAACAGACCAAGGCCATCGAGTACTTCAAGCTCGGTGGCGGCCCTTACTACACCTTGCTGCGTCCATTCCACCTGTGTTCGCTGGAAGTCGGCAAGACCCTGCGCCGGGTCATCAACGGCGGTGGCGTGCTGCTGAACAACTCCACCACGCCGACCTTGGGCGTGGCTGCCATCGCCAAGCATGCGCTCAAGCTGGGCGACAAGATCGTGCGCGGCATCGGCGGCTACCAGCTGCGTGGTGAAGCGGTGCTGCTGGAGCGCAACCCGGACCACGTGCCGATCGGCATGCTCAACAATGCAGTACTGCGCCGCGCCGTCGAGCCCGGTCAGATCCTGACCTTCGACGATGTCGAGATCCCCCACAGCCGCGCCTTGGAAATCGTCCTGGCGCAGCGCCAGGCGCAGCGGGAGTTCCCCAGCATCATCGTGCCGCAGGCCGCAGAAATCCGCGTGTAAGTGCAGCTGCCTGGAAATGAAGCCCCGCCTGTCGGGGCTTTTTTTCGGATTTTTTCGCTGAGGGGGGGTGTCATTGTAATATCAGCTTAACATCACGGCGCTAGGCTGCCTTTTTCCAAGCCTGCGCGATGGTGTTGTCATGCATTCCACACTAGCGGCCTTCAACCGCCCCGAGGTGCCTCGGCATCGGCGGTGCGCGGGTGATCTGTGCGTCGAGGTACCAACCCTCGAGTCGACGGGAACCAACACGACGGTGATGGAGATCTTCTCAGCGCACAAGGATATGGTCTGCTTGGCAGTGGTCGAGAAAGGCCGGCCAATCGGCCTGATCAACCGCAATATCTTCATGTCGCAGATGAGCCGGCCGTTCCACCGCGAACTCTACGATCGCAAGAGCTGCATTGCCTTCATGGACAAGGAGCCGCTGATCGTCGATGCCGCGATGTCGATCGAGGCGCTGACGTTCAAGACAGTGGAGTCCGGCGAGAAGGCCCTGGCCGACGGCTTCATCGTCACCCGTGACGGTCTGTTCGCCGGTCTGGGCAACGGCCTGCAGCTGATGGCGGTGGTGGCCGAGCTGCAAGCCGAAAAGAACCGCCAGACCATGCAAAGCATCGAATACGCCAGCGTCATCCAGCGCGCCATGCTGCGCGCCTCGCGCGAGGCCCTGGCGGCCACGTTGCGCGACGCCGTGCTGGTGTGGGAGCCGCGCGATGTGGTGGGCGGCGACTTCTATCACTTCGCCCGCCATGCCGATGGCTGGTTCGGCGCGGTCGCCGACTGCACTGGCCACGGCGTACCGGGAGCCTTCATGACCATGATCGCCTCTTCGTCGTTGACCCAGGCACTGGACCAGCACGGCCCGCGCCATCCTGCCGCCTTGCTGTCGGCGGTCAATCGCAGCGTCAAGGGCCTGCTCGGGCAGACCCAGGGCGCAGACGACAGCCCGGAATCGGACGACGGCCTCGATGCCGGTTTTTTCTGGTTCGACAGCGCGCGCCGCGAGCTCAGCTTCGCTGGCGCCCGGGTTTCCCTGCACGTGTTGCCGCCAGGTGCCGAGCAGTTCGAGACCGTGGCCGGCCAGCGCATGGGCGTCGGCTACGTGGACAGCGACGCCGACTACCAATGGCAGCACTGCACAGTCGCCATCACCCCCGGCACCCTGCTGTTCATCACCACCGACGGCATGACCGACCAGATCGGCGGCCCCCGGCACATCGCCTTCGGCAAGCGCCGGGCTTGTGACCTGATCATTGCGCACCGCGACCAACCTACCGCGCAGATCGGTCTGGCTCTGCAGCGAGCGCTGGCCCAGTGGCAGGGCGAGCAGAACCGTCGCGACGACCTGACCTTTTTCTGCGCCCGAATTCCCCAGACCTTCGCCCAGGAAGACCATTGATGAACTCACCGTTGGCCGATCAGGATTGCTCGTTCCTGGACCTTGCCCAGCAACGCAACGTGATCTTCTACCACAAGGGCTATTTCTCCCACAGCATCGTTGCGGCCATGTCCGAGGTGGTCAAGCTGCAGCTGGAGGTATCCGGTGTCAGCGGGCCGACCCGGCGCAAGCTGTTTTCCTCGTTCGTCGAGCTGTCGCAGAACATCATTCACTACTCCTCGGACGCCTTGAGCGAGGATTTCGTCGAGCAGCCTTCCCTGCGCCAGGGTGCGGTGTGCATCAGCGTGAAAGGCGACCGCCATTACATGCTGTGCGCCAACCCGATCGCCACCTTCGAGGTCGAGCGCCTGCGCAACAAGCTCGAGCCGCTGTGCCACATGTCGCTGGAGCAGATCAAACAGGCCTACAAGACCACCTTGCGCGCCGACACCCCTGACGACAGCAAGGGGGCCGGCCTGGGTTTCCTGACCATGGCCCGTGATGCCAGCGAGCCTTTGGAGTTCGCCTTCCAGGCCCGCTCCGACGACCCAGGCACCACGCTGTTCTGCCTCAAGGCAATTATCTGAAGTTGAAGGACGATCTTTACCATGGATAACCTGTTCATCGCTGCCACCGCCACCTCCCCGCAAGTCGACTTTCGCTTCGACGAGCACCAGCTCAGTCTCAAGGGCGAGTCGTACCCGGAGAACGCGGCGGCGTTCTATCTGCCGATCATCCAGCAGTTGCGCACTTACCTGGGCACCTGCAGCAGCCAGCGCATCACCACCGACATTGCCCTGTCGTACTTCAACAGCTCCAGCACCAAGATGCTCTTCAGCCTGTTCGATGCCCTGGACGAAGCGGCCCAGGCGGGCAACCAGGTGTTGATGAACTGGTATCACGATGCCGAAGACGAGACCATTTTCGAGTTCGGCGAAGAGCTGCAGGCGGATTTCCAGGCCATCCACTTCACCGATCATCCGGTAAACACCTGACCGTCGAACCGACAAGGACACACGCCATGTTGACTTCAGCCGCTGCGCGGGAGGTAGCCGTGAACGATGCGCCAGACCTTTTCGAGAGCGAGAACGAGGCGGTGCAGCGCGCCCGCGCGATCGCCGGTCTGGAGGATGCCGAGGCCTCGGTGTACCGCGCATCGTTGCTGGAACTGACCGGCCACTTCGAGCGCCTGATGCGCGAAACGCGGCGGCTGATCGGCCGCAGCGACCGCGCCGAGCGCGAGATGAACAGCCTCAACCTGCAGCTCAACACCCTGGCCCAGCAGCTGGAATACCGTGCGACCCATGATGCCCTGACCGGCATTCTCAACCGCGGCGCGATCATCGAAAAATCGGTGCAGGCGCTGGCCCGGTGTGGGGCGGTGATGATCGTCCTGGACATCGACCATTTCAAGCGGATCAACGACGAGTTCGGTCACCCGGCGGGCGATGCGGTCATCCGCGGCATCGTCGACTGCCTGCGACGCATCGTCGGCGATACCGGCCTGGTCGGCCGGGTCGGCGGCGAGGAGTTCACCGTACTGGTCCCCGGTGGCAGCCTGGCGCAGGGGCTGACGCTGGCCGAGGCGATGCGCCGGGCGATTGCCGAGCACCGCTTCGCGGCCCCGGTCGAGCGCCAGGTGACGGCCAGCTTCGGCATCAGCGCCTGTGCGGCCGGCACGCATTTCGACACCGCCTATGGCATGGCCGATGCCGCGCTGTACCAGGCCAAGCGAGCCGGCCGTAATGCCGTACAGGCGGCATTGGCGCCGCGCAGCGAGGCGATCGATCAGCCAAGCTAAACGTCGCTTGAGCAACTTTCGTTTGTCCTTGCAATGGCCGATGCCCAAAGATGGTGCGCAGTGTGGCGCCTGTTCGAGCGCCCAGCGACAGCGAAGGCGTGCGATGGCTATCAGTGTGTTCGACATGTTCAAGGTCGGTATCGGTCCCTCCAGTTCCCATACGGTTGGCCCGATGCGCGCCGGTGCGGCGTTCGTTGGCGAGCTGCAGCGTAGCCAGCTTCTGGCCAAGGTCCACCGAGTCGAGGTGCGCCTGTATGGCTCGCTGGCGGCGACCGGGGTCGGCCATGGCAGTGACCGCGCGGTGCTGATGGGGCTGATGGGCGAGTTGCCCGACAGCGTCGACCTGCAAGCCATGGGCGCGCGCCTGGGGCGGGTCACTGGCGAGCAGCGCCTGGTGCTGGCAGGCGTGCACGAGGTGCAGTTCGTCTGCACGCGCGACCTGCTTTTGCTGGAAGAGAGTCTGCCGTATCACCCCAATGGCATGTCGTTCAGCGCATTCGGTGCCACTGGCGAGTTGTTCGAAGAAACCTACTATTCAGTCGGGGGTGGGTTTATCGTCGGCTCCGAACAGGCCGCCAGCGGCGTCCTCGACGCGGACCGCACGGTCCTGCCTTATGATTTCTCCAGCGCCGCGCAGTTGCTCGCGTTGTGCCAGCAGCACGGTCTGAGCATTTCCCAGCTGATGTTGGCCAACGAGCGCGCCTGGCGTGACGAAGCGCAGATCCGCAGCGCTATCCTTGCGCTCTGGCGCACCATGCAGGCCTGCGTCAGCAAGGGCCTGGAAGAGCAGGGCGTGCTGCCCGGCGGGCTGAATGTGCGGCGCCGAGCCCATCGCCTGCATCAGAGCCTGCAGGCGGCGGGCAAACCCAATGTCATCGGTTCGACCCTGAGCGCCATGGAGTGGGTCAATCTGTTCGCGCTGGCGGTCAACGAGGAAAACGCCGCCGGCGGACGCATGGTGACGGCGCCCACCAACGGCGCGGCGGGCATCATCCCGGCAGTGCTGCACTATTACGTGCGGTTCAATCCCGATGCCTGCGACGACGACATCGTGCGCTTCTTCCTGGCCGCTGCTGCGGTGGGCATTCTGTGCAAGAAGAACGCTTCCATATCCGGGGCCGAGGTTGGTTGTCAGGGCGAGGTCGGTTCGGCCTGCGCCATGGCGGCGGCCGGCCTGGCCGAGATTCTCGGCGCCAGCCCGCGGCAGGTCGAGAACGCTGCCGAGATCGGCCTGGAGCACAATCTTGGCCTGACCTGCGACCCGGTCGGCGGGCTGGTCCAGGTGCCCTGCATCGAACGCAATGCCATCGCTGCGGTGAAAGCCATCAACGCCGCGCAGATGGCCCTGCGCGGCGACGGCGAGCATTTCATCTCACTGGACCACGCCATCCGCACCCTGCGCGACACCGGTGCGGACATGCACGACAAGTACAAGGAAACTTCGCGTGGGGGGTTGGCGGTGAGCTTCGTCGAGTGCTGAAGATCTGACGAAAACCTCTAGGACCGAGCTCGCTCGGGAAAAGCCAGCCGCGATTCGACGTTAGGGTTCGCTGATGTCTTCCCGAGCAGGCTCGGTCCCGCAGCGATGTGCATAAGCTTAGATTTATACGTTTCTTTCATAATGCCTATTAGCTTTTATAATGGAATCTACCTGGAACCCGACCGTTCGCGATAGAGCCCATGACCTTCAAGAAACTCTTCCTGGCCGCCAGCCTGATGCTCGGCGCGGTGGCCGCCCATGCCGAGCAGACCCTCGATATCGGTTATCAGCGCTCCTCTACCTTGTGGATTCTGCTGAAAAACAACGGTCAGTTGCAGGAGCGCCTCAAGCCCTTGGGCTTTACCGTCAACTGGCACGAGTTCAGCAGCGGGCTGCTCAGTGCCATGAACGCTGGCAGCGTCGACCTGCACGCCGATGTGGCGGACGCGTTCGCCTTGTTCACCCAGGCGGCCAATGCGCCCCTGACCTATTACGCCCGCGAAGCGCCTTCGCCGGGCGCCCAGGCAATCATCGTCGCGGAAAATTCGCCGATCCACAGCCTCGCTGATCTGAAGGGCAAGACCGTCGCCGTGTCCAAAGGCTCGGGCAGTCACTTCCTGCTGGTGTCGGCGCTGAAGAAAGCCGGCCTGACCCTCGACGACATCACCCCGCGCTACCTGGAAGCGCCGGATGCAGTCGCTGCGTTTTCCAGTGGCAACGTCGACGCCTGGTCGATCTGGGACCCGTTCCTCGCCACCCAGCAGCGTGAGCACCACGTGCGCGTGCTCAGCGATGGCAGCGATGGCGTGGCCAATTACAACCGCTTCTACTTGGCGACCACGACCTTCGCCACGGCCCACCCGGAGGTGTTGCAAGTGGTGTTCGACACCCTTCGCCAGACCGGCCAGTGGGTCAAGAGCCATCCGCAGGAAGCCGCCAGGGAGCTTGGCCCGCTGTGGGGCAACATCGCGCCGCAAACCGTCGAGCTGGCCAACTCGCGGCGCAGCTACGACATCGTTCCGGTCAAGGTTGACGAACTGGCCGAGCAGCAGCGCATCGCCGATACCTACTACCAGGCCAGGCTGATTCCCAAACCGCTGAAGATCGACGCCATTTCCGTCTGGACTCCCAACAGCCACTAGCCCCGAGACCTGAACATGAGCCGTCAAATTCACCTGTCTGCCTTTCTGCTCACGGGCCCGGTGATTCATAGCCACGCCGTGTGGCGCCATCCCGAGACGCTGGGCAACTACCTTGACCCGGAGTATTACGCACGTACCGCGCGGGTGGTGGAGGAGGGCCTGTTCGACTTTCTCTTTTTCGCCGACCGTCTGGCGGTCGGCGACCAGATGGGCGGTTCGCGCGAACTCGCCCTGCGCTATGGCGCCCAGGACGCCACGCGGCTGGACCCTTTGCCGATTCTCTCCTACCTGGTGGGGCAGACGCGCAAGCTCGGCCTCGGCGCGACTCGCTCGACCACCTACTACGAGCCGGCCCACATCGCCCGCGAGTTCGCCACCCTCGATCACCTGTCCAGGGGCCGGGCGGCGTGGAATATCGTCACCTCGATGAACGACAGCGAAGGACGCCTGTTCGGCAAGGACAAGCACCTGGAACACGACCTGCGCTACGACCGCGCCGACGAGTTTGTCGAAGTCGCGCTCAAGCTCTGGCGCAGCTGGGAGCGTGACGCGCTGAAGCTCGACCGCGAAAGTGGGGTGCTGGCCGACCCGGCGAAGATTCATTCGCTAAGCCACCATGGCGAGTGGTTCAAGGTCGAGGGTCCGCTGAATATCCCCCGCACGCCCCAGGGCCGCCCGGTGTTGATCCAGGCAGGCTCGTCCGGCCGCGGTCGACGTTTCGGCGCGCGCTGGGCCGAGGCAATCTTCACCATTCATCCGCACCTCAAGGCCATGCACGCGTTCCGTGAGGACGTGCGCAATCAGGTGGTGCAGCAGGGCCGTACGGCTGACAGCTGCAAGGTGCTGACGGCGGTGATGCCGTTCGTTGGCGGCAGCGAAGCCGAGGCGCGCGCCAAGCGCGACCAGCACAATGCGCTGGCGCGCCCCGAGCTGGGCCTGGTCACCCTGGCGTCACAGTTGAACGTCGACCTGTCGCCTTTTCCGTTGTCGGCGACCCTTGCCGACATTGCCCGCTCACCGTCGATCCCTCCGGCAGCGGCGGAAAAATTATTGATGCAAGGGGCAGAGACAACGCTCGAAGAGCTCGGTCGCATTTTTGCCAGCAGCGTGCGGGTGCCGCAACTGGTGGGTACCGGGGCGCAGATCGCCGATCAACTGGCACAGATGTTCGAAGGGGGTGGCTGCGACGGCTTCGTCATTTCGCCAGCCTGGCTGCCAGGCTCGTTCAGCGAATTCGTTGAAAGCGTGATTCCCCATCTGCAGCGCAAGGGGTTGTTTCGCACCGCCTATGAGGGCTCGACCTTGCGCGAACACCTGGGCCTGGCCGAGCTGAAGGACTGAGCCTACTGGACCGAGCCGTCTTCCTGCACCCCGTCGATGCTCAACAGTTGCGCAAGAATCTGCTCGGCCTGCGCCCCCGAGGTGCGTTTGAGTTCGATGGTGACGCTGTCGGTGTCGTCGCTGGGGCCCTTCTCGACAATGAACTGCTTGACCTTGCTCGAGCGGTTGCCCAGCACTTCGTTGACCGTGCTCAGGGTCAAGGCGCGTGACGGTGCGACCAGCTTGAGCACATGCACCTGCACATGGTTACGCACCAGCTTCTCCATGGGCTTGATCGCCACCAGAATCAGCAGGATGATAAAGGTCGCGGCGCTGCTGACCACATAGAGGCCGCCGCCCACGGCCAGGCCGATGGCGGCCACCGTCCACAGGCTGGCGGCGGTGGTCAGGCCCTTGATCACCTCGCCGCGCAGCAGGATCGAGCCTGCACCGAGAAACCCTATCCCCGAGACCACCTGGGCGGCTACCCGTGAGGGGTCCAGCTCGGTGTGCGCCATTGCCAGGGCATCCTGGAAACCAAACGATGAAACGATCATCAAAAGGCAGGAGCCCACGCACACCAGCATGTGCGTGCGCAGCCCGGCAGCCCACAGCAACCGTTCACGCTCCAGCCCTATAAGACTGCCCAGTGCGGCCGATAACAGAAGGCGGATGCACATTTCCCAGTCGGTAAGCATGGCGTTGGCCTCGTGGTCCATGGGATTTATGTTGACCGCTCGGCAATAAGCTTCGTTCAGCCGTGACTTGCGGCACGCTCTGTGCTTCTGAGTGTTTGTGACAGTTTGATGACGATTTTTTGTAAATTAGATATAGACCCGGCCGCAGTCGTTCGAGGTACACCATGAGCGCATCCGTACTCAGCAAGGCAAAGGCTCCAAAGCGCCGGGCGACGGTCATTTTTCGCCGGGACGACCAGATTCTTTTCGTGCGCAAGCACAAGGCCAAATGGAATTTGCCAGGCGGGCGCGTCGAGTCCGACGAGACGCCCTTGCAGGCGGCCATGCGCGAGATGGCCGAAGAAACCGGCGTGGCGCTGGACAACCTGGTGTATGTGTCGGAATACGCCGAGGCGCGGGTGATTCATTACCTGTTCGAGAGCCAGCTGCCGGCGCAGCAGGAACCACGGCCGTGCAACGAGATTGCCGATTGCCGCTGGTTCACCGCCGAAGACCTGGGCAAGCGCAAGATTCTTGGATCGATCAGGACCCTGCTCAAGCGCTGCGAGGCGGATGTCAATCGCGCGGCTTTCTGACCTTTGCAAAGCTCGGGGCTAAGCCCCGAGGAGGTTCTTGCCGCTCGATCAGAAATTGGCCGGCGTATTGGCGCTGATGATTTCCGCCTCGTCGGCGCCAATGTTGCGAAAGCTGTGGGGCAGGGTGGTCGGGAAGTAGTAGCCATCCCCCGGGTTGAGCACGCTGACGTTGCCGTCCACGGTCATCTCGATCACCCCGCGGGTCACCAGCCCGCATTCCTCGCCTTCGGCGTGCACGATCGGCTCGCCGGAGCCTGCACCCGGCGCATACACCTCGCGCAGAAAGCGCATCTGCCGCCCGGGCACCGGGGCACCGACCAGCAGCAGGCGCAGCCCGTTGCGGCCAAGGTCCGGTTGTTCGCCAGCGCGGAACACATAGCGTTCCTGCTGCGGCGGCTCGTCGAAGGTGAAGAAGTCGGCCAGCGACATGGGGATGCCTTCGAGCAGTTTCTTCAGCGAGCTGACCGAGGGGCTGACGCGATTCTGTTCGATCAACGAGATGGTTGCATTGGTGACGCCACTGCGGCGGGCCAGCTCGCGCTGGGAAAGCTGATGCCGTTCGCGAACCAGTTTGAGCCGTGATCCCGTATCCATAACCGCCTTATGTTCTGCCGTTGAGGCGGCTGGCCTTCGATGGGCAGCCGCGCGCCGGCGGCTATTAAATCACATCGTCCGGGCAGCGCTAATGGCGTTTTAGCCGGGATCTTTTGTTCGTTAAATATAATTTTCATCCGTGCAGTTTCCGCAGACCTGCTACGCCGATGCGCCTGATAAATCCTTTCCGCATCAACGCCTGCATGGCCCTGTGCAGGATGCCAATCGCCTTCGTGGGGAATTCTTTACAAAATGTTGTCAAATAAAATCAACGAGGATAAGCTGCCGAAAACAATAAGCGCGCTCAAGGCGTCGCTCCAGAGAAGGGGTGGGACTTCAAATGGCAAATGCCTCCAGTCAGCACAGGAAGGCCCTCGAAGGCGGTCTGCCGACCAGCAAGGTGCTGGTCAAGATCGATCGAGTGACCAAGAAATTCGATGAAATCACCGCTGTGGATGACGTCTCCCTGGAGATTCGCCAAGGCGAGATCTTCGCCCTGCTGGGCGGCTCCGGGTCCGGCAAGTCCACGCTGCTGCGCATGCTCGCCGGCTTCGACCGGCCGACCGAGGGGCGCATCTACCTCGATGGCGTGGACATCACCGAAATGCCGCCCTATGAGCGGCCCATCAACATGATGTTCCAGTCCTACGCGCTGTTTCCGCACATGACCGTGGCGCAGAACATTGCCTTTGGCCTCAAGCAGGACCGCCTGCCGGCTAGCGAGATCGAGGCACGGGTCGAGGAAATGCTCAAGCTGGTGCACATGACCCAGTATGCCCGGCGCAAACCCCATCAACTTTCCGGTGGCCAGCGTCAGCGCGTGGCATTGGCCCGCTCGCTGGCCAAGCGCCCCAAGCTGCTGCTGCTCGACGAGCCCATGGGCGCGCTGGACAAGAAGCTGCGCCAGCAGATGCAGCTGGAACTGGTGGAGATTATCGAGCGGGTCGGCGTGACCTGCGTGATGGTGACCCACGACCAGGAGGAGGCCATGACCATGGCCCAGCGCATCGCCATCATGCACCTGGGCTGGATCGCCCAGACCGGCAGCCCCATCGACATCTATGAAACGCCCAGCAACCGCCTGGTCTGCGAGTTCATTGGCAACGTCAACCTGTTCGACGGCGAAGTGATCGAAGACATGGAAGGCCACGCAATCATCGCCAGCAACGAGCTGGAGCGCGACATCTACGTCGGGCATGGGGTGTCCACCGCCGCCCAGGACAAGGCCGTGACCTACGCCATCCGCCCGGAAAAACTGCTGGTGACCACTGAGCGGCCAACCGAGACCTACAACTGGTCGCGCGGCAGCGTGCATGACATCGCCTACCTGGGCGGCCATTCTGTGTTCTACGTCAAGTTGCCGAGCGGCAAGATTGTCCAGTCGTTCACCGCCAACGCCGAACGGCGCGGCGCGCGGCCGACCTGGGATGACGAAGTGTTCGTCTGCTGGGAAAACGACAGCGGGGTGGTGTTGCGAGCATGAACCACTCAATCAGCCCGTCCACCCTCCATCGCCTGAGCCGCTGGCTGCCCAGCGGGCGCAAGGTGGTGATCGGCATCCCGTTCTTCTGGCTGTTCCTGTTCTTCCTGGTGCCGTTCTTCATCATCCTCAAGATCAGCTTCTCGGAAGCCTCGGTGGCGATTCCGCCCTACACCGAGCTGTTGAGCCTGGCCGAAGATAAGCTGAGCATCGTCCTCAATACTGCCAACTACAGCCTGCTGGCCGACGACAGCTTGTACATCGCGGCCTATTTTGGCTCGCTGAAGATCGCCCTCTACAGCACCTTGATGTGCCTGGTGATCGGCTTTCCCATGGCCTATGCCATTTCCCGAGCGCACAAGGAAGCGCAGACGGTGCTGTTGCTGCTGATCATGATGCCGACCTGGACGGCCATCCTGATTCGCGTCTATGCCTGGATGGGCATCCTCAGCAACAACGGCCTGCTTAACGGGTTCCTGATGTGGACCGGCCTGACCGACCACCCGATCGAAATCCTCAACACCAACACAGCGGTGTACATCGGCGTGGTCTACGCCTACCTGCCGTTCATGGTGCTGCCGCTGTTCGCCAACCTGGTCAAGCATGACCCCAGCCTGCTGGAGGCGGCTGCGGACCTGGGCTCGAGCAACTTCAACAGCTTCTGGAAAATCACCGTGCCGCTGGCGCGCAACGGCATCATCGCCGGCTGCATGCTGGTGTTCATCCCGGTGGTGGGCGAGTTCGTCATCCCCGAGCTGCTCGGTGGACCGGAGACGCTGATGATCGGCCGGGTGTTGTGGCAGGAGTTCTTCAACAACCGCGATTGGCCGGTGGCTTCCGCGCTGGCGGTGGTGATGCTGGCCATCCTGATCATCCCCATCGTGCTGTTCAACCGCAGCCAGGCCAAGGAAATGGAGGGACGGGCATGAACCGTTTCGGCTTCAGCTTCTCAAGAATGATGCTCGTCCTGGGCCTGGCCTTCATTTACCTGCCCATGCTGATCCTGGTCATCTACTCGTTCAACGCCTCGCGGCTGGTGACCGTTTGGGGCGGCTGGTCGGTGAAGTGGTATGTGGGCCTGATGGACAACGCGCAATTGATGGGCGCGGTCGGCCGTTCGCTGCAGATCGCCTGCAACACTGCCATTGCCGCGATCATCCTCGGCACCCTGGCTGCGTTCGTGCTGACCCGGGTCACCCGCTTCAAGGGCCGCACCCTGTTCGGTGGCCTGGTCACTGCACCCCTGGTGATGCCTGAGGTAATCACCGGCCTGTCCCTGCTGCTGTTGTTCATCGCCATGGCGCAGACCTTCGGCTGGCCTGCCGAGCGTGGCCTGGCGACCATCTGGATCGCCCACACCACGTTCTGCGCGGCCTATGTGGCGGTCGTGGTGTCGGCGCGTCTGCGCGAGCTGGACATTTCCATCGAGGAAGCTGCCATGGACCTCGGCGCGCGGCCCTGGAAGGTCTTCATGCTGATCACCATCCCGATGATCGCACCGTCCCTGCTGGCCGGCGGCATGATGTCGTTTGCGCTGTCGCTGGACGACCTGGTGCTCGCCAGCTTCGTCTCCGGGCCGGGCTCCACCACGCTGCCGATGGAGGTGTTCTCGGCGGTGCGTCTGGGTGTCAAGCCGGAAATCAACGCCGTGGCCAGCCTGATTCTGCTCGCCGTATCCTGCGCCACCTACCTGGCCTGGCTGTTCGGCCGGCGCGCCGAAAAACGCCGCATTCGCGGGATTCAGGAGGCCATGGAGCAAATGGCCGTGGAAGCCGCCAGCCCGGCGGCGGCCGGCAAGGGCGCACGCCGCCCGTCGACCGCCCAGGCAATCAACGGAGTATGAAGATGTTCGCAATGCGCAAAACCCTGCTCGCGCTCGCCGTGGGCAGCCTGCTGGGCCTGGGTGGCGCCGCGGCGGTCCAGGCCGACCCGCAGACCCTGCACGTGTACAACTGGTCGGACTACATTGCACCGGACACCATCAAGAAGTTCGAGGACGAGACCGGCATCAAGGTGGTCTATGACGTGTTCGACAGCAACGAGACGCTGGAGGCCAAATTGCTGGCCGGACGCTCCGGGTACGACGTGGTGGTGCCGTCCAACAACTTTCTGGCCAAGCAGCTCAAGGCCGATGTCTACCTGCCGCTGGACAAATCCAGGCTGCCCAACTGGGACAACCTGAACAAGGTGCTATTGAAAAAGGTCGCGGTCAGCGACCCGGACAACGCCCATGCCTTCCCGTATATGTGGGGCACCATCGGCATCGGCTACAACCCGCAGAAGGTCCGCGAAGTGCTCGGCGACAACGCGCCGGTAGACTCCTGGGACCTATTGTTCAAGCCCGAGAACGCCGAGAAGCTCAAGGCCTGCGGGGTCAGCTTCCTCGACTCCGCCACCGAGATGCTGCCCGTGGCGCTGCATTACCTGGGCTACCCGACCGACTCGCAGGACAAGCAGCAGATCCAGCAGGCCAGCGCGTTGTTCATGCAGGTGCGCCCGGCGGTGGCGTATTTCCATTCCTCCAAGTACATCTCGGACCTGGCCAACGGCAACACCTGCGTGGCAGTGGGCTATTCCGGCGACATTGCCCAGGCGCGGCAACGGGCTCTGGATGCCGGCGGCAAGGTCGAGGTGCGCTACAGCATCCCGAAGGAGGGCGCTGGCAGCTTCTATGACATGGTCGCCATTCCCCGCGATGCGGTGAACGTCGAGGGGGCCTACCGGTTCATGAACTACCTGCTGCGCCCCGAGGTAATGGCCGAAATCAGCAACAGCGTGCGTTACCCCAACGGCAACGCCGCCGCCACGCCGCTGGTGGACGAAGACATCCGCAACGACCCGGGGGCCTATCCGCCGCTCGACGTCATGGAGAAGCTCTACGCCATCGCCGACCTGCCGATCACCACGCAACGGGTGATGAACCGGGCCTGGACCAAGATCCGCTCGGGGATCTGAGGGGGGAGTCGAAGGGGTCAAGGCCCCTTCCACAGACCCGGGCTGCCGGTATTGCCTAGCCGATCCGCAGGGCCACATGCCCGACATTGTTCCCATACCCATTCCAGGCATCGTTGGCGTAGGCATACAGGTAACCTGCCGCCTTCGGTGTGTACGTGCAGCCTGCGCCGATATAGAAAGTTTCCGGGCGAATGGTGCACTGCTTGGCGTCCACGCCGATGCCGTTGGCGATCGCGCCGATCAAACTCAGCCAGGGGTATTGTTCGTGGCGCCGCGTGAAGCGCAGGTCGACCGTGCCGCCGGGCAACAGTTTTTCCAGCTGGCCCAGGGCGCTGCCCAGCAACTGGCCGATCCCGGCCGGTTGAAAGTGCTGCGCCGGCGGCCCGCCAGGCCCGCACTTGACCGCGCCGTCCAGCCATTCGCCACTGGCGCTGAAGCGGTAGCTGCGCCCGGCCTCCAACCACACTCCGGTCTCGTTCCACTGCAGGCGCGCGCCGATGTCCAGGGTCAGTGGCAGGGCGGGGTCGAGCACATGCAGGTGGCGGTACGGCGACTGCGCGATCGGCGGGTCGTCCTGGCGCTTGAGCGCCGAGTCGTGGAAGTCGATCCTGTCGAGCAGGTGGGCGATGCTCCGGGGTTGGGTCGGCAGTAGCCCGAATACGCCCTGGCAGGAGTCATGCAGCATGTCATGGTAGTTCGGCTGAATCTGCCGGGTGGCCTTGTTGAACGCCAGCCCGTGCCCGCTGGCCTGGTCGATCATCCACTGCAATGCGCCATCGGCCAGGCCGCATTCGTGGTAGCCGCCGCCCACGTCACTGTGTACGCCGGGGAACCAGATCTGCTGCATGTCTCTGCCCGCGGGTACGTCAGTCCACAGGGTCGGCTGGAACGACGCGCGTCGCTCGTCCATGGCCAGTGCATGGCGAGCGTGCTTCACCGAGGGGTGCAGGCTGGTGTCATGGAAGGTGTAGTGGCTGCGCTCGTCCAGCAGGCTCAGCAACGCCATGTCATCGGGGATGCCCAGGGCGCCGACAGTGTCCCAGACGCCCACGAAGTGAATGGGGATGTCCTGCCCGGCGCCGTTATGGAACTCCCAGCCGAGCGTTTCCCAGTGCTGGCGGGTTTCGATCTTGCGTCGGTAACCCTGGTCAAGCAGTTGCTCGATGCGCTGCCAGACCTCGGCGGGCGGCAGATGATCGATCTTCAGCAACCCGCAACAGGCGATGAAACCGCACAGGCTGCGCACGGTGTAGGCGCCGCGACTGAAGCCGAACAGGTAAATGTCGGCATCAGGCCGGTAGCTGAAGCAGAGCTTCTGGTAAGCACTCATGATGTTCTGGTCCAGGCCCGCGCCTGTGCCGCCACCGACTGCCTTGTCCCACCATTTGCCCGAGGTGCCGACCCCGGGATGGTAATAGCGGTCCTGCACGGCGCCTTGCGCATCGACGGGGGCCAGGGCGTTGTACAGCCGCACCACGTTGGTCGGCGCCGGCACGCCATGGTCCTGTTGATCGGGGGTGTTCCAGGTGCCGTCGCAGCAGATCACGATATTGCCCATAGCCACCTCGCTTGCACGCAAGAGCCGACTACCCACTTCCAGCGGTGGATGGATTCAAGTTCACGATCGCGACTGGGTCAATGCCCGGTTGATCGTTGTTGCGAACATCCCGACACAATGCATTGCTTGTTTATGCTTTTTTATGTGCATACAAATAAGCGATGCCCATTACCTATGATCAAGCCGAACGAGACCGGACTCTTTGCGAGCGTGGCCTGGACTTCGCCGATGCAACCACGGTTTTCTCCGGGCATCACTTCCCAGCCGAAGATCGCCGATACGAGTACGGCGAGTCGCTTCGTCACGCTGGGCTCATTGAATGAGCGAATGGTCGTGATGGTCTGGACACAACGAGGCGAGGACCGCCGAATCATCTCCATGAGAAAAGCCAATGAACGAGAACAAGAGCGATACCGCAGCCGCCTGGGTTGATCCGGATGAAGCCCCGGAACTGACCGCGGCATTCTTCGTGCAGGCCGACGAGTTTCAGGGCGCCCGGCGGGTGCGCCGCGGCCGGCCGAAGGCCGATGTGGTGCGCGAACGCATCACCATCCGCCTGGAGCCTGATGTGCTGGCGCAATTCAGGGCGACCGGGCCTGGCTGGCAGACGCGCATGAACGCGGCGCTGGCCGATTGGCTCAAGACGCACACCCCCGGTGAGGCCGAGGGCCAGGGCTGAGCCATCGGCTGGCCGCCGCAGGAGGGCTACAGCGCCGGCGTACGGGGTGGAATCTGGCGCCGCGAACCGGTCGCCTCGAAGGCGGCCGCCAGCTTCAGCAGGGCGGTGTCGTCGTAGGCCCGGCCGGCGAAGGTGAGTCCGCCGGGCATGCCGATGTCGGCCATCACGCCCATCGGCACGGTGACCGTCGGCACGCCCAGATGGCGAATAGCAAGGTTGCCATTGGCTACCCATACGCCGTTGCTCCAGGCGATGTCTGCCGCTTTGGGGTCGACATCGGCGTTGGCCGGGCCGACGTCGGCCACGGTGGGGAACAGCACGGCGTCCAGGCCCAGGCGGTCCATCCATTCTTCCAGGTCGATGCGCCGGGTCTGTTCCAGGCCACGCAGGCCGTCGGGCAGCGTCGCGATCTGGTCCCAGGGGGTGATGCCGCGCTCGGCCATGCGCACGTATTCGTCCATGCCGGCTGCCAGGTCGCCTTCGCGGTTGGGCAGGGTGCCGGGATCGTGGGGGAAGATCAGCGGGCCGTCGACATCGGCCAGGCGATTGAGCGACGGGTCGTCGTTGGCGCGCAGGAAATCATCGAACGCCCAGGCTGAAAGGCTCCAGAGTTCGTCATGGAGAAACTCCCTGGACACCAGACCGCGGTTGTACACGGTCGGTGCCCCCGGGCGGTCGCCTTCACAGTTGGATACCAGTGGGAAGTCCACTTCAAGCACTTCGGCGCCGGCGGCTTCGAGGGCCTGGCGTGCCTGCTGCCACAAGGCGAGCATGCTTGCCCGCGTGTGGATCTGCTGGCCAGTCGGGCCGCCGATGCCCGGCGCCTCGCTGGTGCCGGCTTCGGGGTCGGCATTGATGTACATGCGCGGCACGCCCAGGCGCTTGCCGGCCAGCGCCTGGGCGCCGACGGCGAGTTCCAGGTAGGAGGCCGGGCGCACCTCGCTGACCTTGGGGATCGGCACCCAAGGCTGCAGGCGCCAAAGGTCGCCACGGGTGTCGGGGTCTTCGGCCACCACCACGTCAAGCACTTCGAGCAGATCGGCCATGGTTCGCGCATAGGGCACGACCACGTCCATGGTCGGCGTCAGCGGCCAGTTGCCGCGCACCGAGATGACCCCGCGCGAGGGCGTGTAGGCGCACAGACCATTGTTGGCGGCCGGCCCGCGGCCGCTGGACCAGGTCTCCTCGGCCAGGCCGAACGCCGAGAAGCTCGCCGCCGTCGCCGTCCCGGCGCCGTTTGAGGAGCCGGACGCGAACGGCGCGGTCAGGTAGGCCGCGTTGTACGGGCTTTCAGCGCGGCCATACACGCCGCGCTGCATGCCGCCGTTGGCCATCGGCGGCATGTTGGTCTTGCCCAGGCAGATCGCCCCGGCGGCGCGCAGGCGCTCGATGGTGAAGGCGTCGCGCTGGGCCACCAGCCTGGCGAATGCCGGGCTGCCGGAAGCGGCGGTCAGGCCCTTGACCAGGTAGCTGTCCTTGGCCGTGTAGGGGATGCCGTCCAGCGGGCCGAGCGTGGCGCCGCTGGCCCGGCGCGCATCGCTGGCGCGGGCCTCGTCGAGGGCGGCGGGGTTGCGCACGACTACGGCATTGAGCGCGGTGGCGCTGGCAGGAATGTCGTAGGCCTCGATCCGCGCCAGGTAGGCCTGCACCAGCTCGACCGAGGTGGTCTGCCCCGACTCCAGGGCGGCGCGCAAGGCGGCGATTGATACCTCAGTGACTTCGATCATGCGCAGGCTCCTTCAAGGCGTGAAGCTGGGGTGGCGGGCTGGAGGTCATGAAGAAGGTCGAAATCGGCGTTCATATCGTTCTCGGTCTTGGGTCTGGGACGAGGCGGTGCTTGCTGGTAGCCGCTAGGGTAGCGGATTGCGACGGGAGTTGGGATGGTCTGTGTAAAATTTATTTGACGGTGTGTGGTATTCCGTTCAGCGCCCGATCCTGCAGGGCCGGTGGCAAAAACGTCTAGGCCCGGCCGCGCAGCTGGCTGGGCGTCAGGCCCAGGCGCTGGCGGAACGCCAGGCTCAGGTGAGCGTGGGAAGCGAAGCCGCAGCGCTGGGCGATATCGGCTAGGCCGCTGCTGCTGCCGAGCAGCAAGCTGCGGGCGCGAGCGATACGGCGGTCGAGCAGGTAGCTGTGTGGGCTTTGTCCGGTGCTTTGTTTGAAGGCCCGGCTGAAGTATGCCTCCGACAACCCCAGCAGGGCGGCCATGGCCTGCACGCTCAGTGGCTGCTCGAGATGCGCCTGTAGCCAATCGTCGAGCAGGCGCAAGCGCCGGGTGGTCAAGCCCGCGCCTGGCCCTGAGGGTGGCGCGCCACGCGCTGCGACCGTACAGCCTGCCAGCGCCAGTGCCCAGCCTTCGCAATCATCCAGGGGCGAGGGCGACAGCAGCGCGATGCGCAAGCGGCGGGCCAGGGTCATCGCCTGCCGGTCGAGACGGTTGTTGAAGGCGTCGCTTTGCAGCCACGGCGCCGCATCCTGGCGCTCCAGTCGCACCAGGCGCAGGTACTCGCCGCCTTCGGCGGACTCGGAAAACACATCGCAACCGGCCGGTACGAAGGCCAGGCCGTTGGCGCTGGCGGTGAACGGCAGCACCCGGTCACTGCCGATCGCGTGCTGCCCGCGCTGGCTGTCGAAGGCAAAACCGACGCTCGCCTCGGGAGCCACGTAGCGTGCGTGATAGGCCATGGCGGGCAGCAATTCGATCAGCCACGGCCCGACCTCGGCGCGGCGCACCGACGGGGAGCAAGCAGGGCAGGTCGGGGCGGGGCGACGGGTCATGGTGCCATGTTACTCAATCGCGGTGGGCAAAGTCAGGTCAGGTTTTTGAAAGCACTCAGGCGGGTGCTGTGCCTATCCTGGCGACGCCATTTCGAGGAGCTTGTCCATGCAACCTATCACGCTCGACGCTATCCGTAGCGCCGCCGCGCTCGTTTATCGGGAAATGCCACCCACCGCGCAATACGCCTGGCCGCTGCTGGCCGATCGGCTCGGCTGCGAGGTCTGGGTCAAGCACGAAAACCACACGCCGACGGGCGCGTTCAAGGTACGCGGAGGGATTGCCTTCATGCACTGGCTCAGGCAGCAACATCCGCAGGTCCAGGGGATCGTCAGCGCAACCCGCGGCAATCACGGCCAGAGCCTGGCGCGGGCGGCCGCGCGCCAGGGGATGCGCGCGGTGATCGTGGTGCCGCAGGGCAACTCGGCGGAGAAAAACGCTGCCATGCGCGGCTTTGGCGCCGAGCTGGTCGAGCAGGGCGGCGACTTCGACGAGGCACGCGAGCACGCCGCGCGGCTGGCCAGTGAACAGGGACTTTTTCTGGTGCCGCCTTACCATGTCGAACTGGTCAAGGGAGTGGCCACGGCGGCATTGGAGTTGCTCCAGGCGGTGGCGAATCTGCATAGCTTGTACGTGCCGATCGGCTGCGGCTCGGGGATCTGCGCGGCGATCGCGGCACGCGATGCGTTGGGCTTGAGCACCGAGATAGTCGGTGTGGTAGCCAGCGCGGCGATGGCCGCCAAGCTGTCCTGCGAAGCGGGAGAGTTGGTTGAAACCGCTTCGGCCGCCACCTTCGCCGACGGCCTGGCTGTGCGCAAGCCCGTGGCTGAAGCCTTCGCCGTGTATGCCAGCGGTGCAGCGCGAATCCTCGCGGTCAGCGAAGCGCAGATCGCCGAGGCCATGCGGGTCTATTACAGTGACACTCATCAGTTGGTGGAGGGCGCGGGGGCGGCGGCGCTGGCCGGTTTCACGCTGGAGCGCGAAGCCATGGCCGGGCGGCGGGTCGCGGTGATGCTGACGGGGGGCAATGTCGATCGCCAGGTGTATGCCGGGGTGATCAACCTGGCCGGCTAAAGCTGCTGATGCGCGCTGGCTTTTTCCCGTGGTTGGCGAAAGGGCGCGTAGGCGCGCAACTGAACCGCCGACAGCGGCCGGCTGAAATGATAACCCTGCACCGCATCGCAGCCGGCCAGACGCAGGCAGATCAGGTTCTCGCGAGTTTCCACGCCCTCGGCCACCACCGTCAGGCCCATGCGCTTGGCCAGAATGATGGTCGAGGAAACGATCGGGCTGTCGTCCGGGCTGTTGACCAGCGGGGCGATCACGCTGCGGTCGATCTTCAGCTTGGTCAGTGGCAGCTTCTGTAGATGGCCGAATCCGGCATAGCCCTTGCCGAAGTCGTCGAGGCTGATCTGCATGCCGGCTTCGCGCAGCCTTTGCAGGTGAGCGATGGCCAGGGGTTCGTCGTCGATCACGATGGTTTCGGTGATTTCAATTTCCAGGTGGTGCGGGACGATGTGCCGCTTCTGCAATTCGGCCAGCACGCGGTAACTGAAATCCGCCTGACGCAGCTGCAGGGGCGAGACGTTGATGGCGACGACCATGCTTTTGCCTTCGACCCGCCACTGCGACAGTTCCTCGCAGGCCAGGCGCAGCACCTCCCAGCCCAGCGCGACAATGAAGCCACTGCGCTCGGCCAGGTCGATGAAACGATCGGGGTAGAGCAGGCCGAACTCCGGGTGCTGCCAGCGCACCAGCGCCTCGTAACTGTCCACGCACATGCTGGCGAGGTTGACCTGAGGCTGAAAGTGCAGGACGAACTGACGGTCGCTCAGCGCTGCGGCAAACGCTTGTTCAAGGAGAAAGTCCTTGACGTCGCTGACGTTCAGCGACGGGTCGAAGAAACGATACTGCGCACGGCCGGCTCTCTTGGCCGAATACATCGCCGCATCGGCATGTCGAATCGCCTGTTCGACGTTCTGGCCGTCCCGTGGGCACACGCTGACGCCGACGCTGGGGCTGGTGTTCAGCTGCTGGCCGTCGATCACGTATGGCACGCTGACGCTGCTGACCAATCGGCTGACCCAGGCTTCGATCTGCGCCTCGGTGCGCTTGCCGGCCAGCAGCACGACGAATTCATCGCCGCCAAAGCGCGCGGCTGTGTCGGTCGGTTCGAGCAGACGCTCGATGCGCCGGGCGATGGCCTGCAGCAGAAGGTCGCCGACCTTGTGCCCCAGCGAGTCGTTGATGGATTTGAAGCGGTCCATGTCGATGAACAGCAGTGCCATCAGGCGCCGACGGTTGCGCTGGCGCAGCAGGGTTTCGTGGGCGATTTCAAGGAAGTGGCGGCGATTGTGCAGGCCGCTCAGGTGGTCAGTGGCGGCGGCCTTGCTGCTGTGCTGGTGCTGCTCCTCGAGGCGGCTGATCAGCTGCTGATTGACCTGCTGTGCCTCTTCCAGCGCTTCGAACGCCTGATGGCGGCGGCTGAGGCCCCGCAGGATCCACCACATGCCGGCGACGATGAAGATCGTCATCGCCAGGTTCAGCCACAGCTGTCGACCCAGGCGGGCGCACGCGGGGGCGAGAATCTCGTCGCGCTGCTGGCTGACCACGACCGAAAAGCCGCGCTGCGGCATGCGCCGATACAGGCTCTGGTACGCGGCGGTGCTGGATTGCTGGGTAAACTCGCCGTACTCGTCGCCGCCGCTGGGCAGCGCCGGGCTGAGGGCGGCGCCAGCGGCAGCGATGCCGCGGTTGTCGAGGCGCAAGCGTTCCTGGCCGTCCTGGTCAAGCAGGCGCAGCATGCCGCTGGCGCCCAACTCGATGTGCTTGAACAGGGCAGCCAGGTAGCCGGCATCCAGCTGCACCAGCATGATCGCGTCCAGCTTGTCGGTGGCTGGGTCGATCAGCGGCAGCAGAAACGGCAGCTGCTCGCGCGTGGCTTGGGGGGGCGAGGCTTGAGCGAGGCCGGGCATCAGCGGGGTGTAGCCATAGCGGTCGCGGTGACGCTGGATCTGCTCCAGCCAATTCGCCGGGAGGGTTTGCGGCTCATCGGGGTCGGTGGTCGACAGACGAATGCCCTGCGGGTCGTAAAGGCTCAGGCGCTTGATCAGCGGATCTTCGGCGAGCATCCGCGCAACCCCGCCGCGCCCCGGGTCGAGGTCGGCGGCGCTGCGCCGCGCGAGCTTGCCGAGGGTTTGCGCGCGGTCGACCCACTGGCCGATGTCCTCGGCGGCGACGGTTGCCAGGTTCAGGTGTTCGGCGGCCTTGGCCTCGAGCGCTTCACGTTGCGCCGAGAACTTCTGCTGGGCACAGAGACCCCACAGCCAGCCCAGGGTGACCACGCACACCAGCAGCAGAACGCGCCGCAGCCAATCAAGCGATGAGGATTGGGGGATCACTACCGATTCAGTCCCGCCGAAGAATCAGACGAAAATACTACTGAATTGTTACGGTGTCGTGGCTTTGTTGGGTTAAACCTTCGAGATAGAGCGTCCGACGAGCGACAGCCCCCTCTGCGAAAGCGGTTGGCGTATGATATCCGGCTATTTTGATCGACCCCTCTGGAGGGCAGTATGCAGCAGTTGTCACAGTGGTTTCCCTGGATCGACCAGATGCCTCCCAGCCTCAAGGCCTTTTGCGGGATTGCCGTGGCCACGGTGGTGGCGGCGGCGGTGGTGATCTTCGTGGTGGTGCAAAGCCGCCGCAACGCCCGCACCGACCTTCAATAACCTGCGCCGCCGTCAGACGCGGCTGCAGGCCTGCACGGCATAGCGGGCGATCTGCGCATCCTGCACCGCCACCCCGGTCAGGTCGGCCAGGGTGATCTGCCGGTCGTCGCGGCGGCCCTGGCCTTCGCCGGCCAGCAACTGGCCGAGCTCCAGCAGGCGCGAGCGCTCGATCAGCCCGGCCTTGAGGGCGTGGGACACCTCGCCGTACAGGCTGCACTGGGCGATGGAGTCGACAACGATGACCTCGGCCGCCGCCACCAGCTGCGCATCCAGCTCCTGCTTGCCCGGGCTGTCGGCACCCACTGCGGTGATATGGCTGCCCGGCCGAAGCCACTGGCGCTGCAGCAGCGCCTCGCGCGATGGCGTGGTGGTGACGATCAGGTTGGCCTGGCGCGCGACTTCTTCGGCATGCCGGGTGGTGGTGACGCGCAGGCCCAGCCCTTCGGCGAATTCGCGGTAACGGTGCAGAGCCTCGTCGTGCCGGCCCCAGACCAGCACGTGGCGGCAGTCGGTGACCGGCAGCAGGTGTTCGAGCTGCAGCCGCGCCTGGCTGCCGGTGCCGAAGATGCCGATGGCCTCCACCTGCGCCGGCGCCAGGGCCCGGGCGACGATCTGGCCAGCCAGGGCGGTGCGCAGGCCGGTCAGCCAGCCCTCGTCCTGGAGCAGCGCCAGCGGCTGGCCGGTCAACGCCGAGAGCACCAGCATCAGCCCGTCGTTGCTGGGCAAGCCGCGCGTCGGGTTGTCATAGAAGCCGGTAGAAATCTTCACCGTGAAGCTGTCGCTGCCCTCGACCCAGGCCGATTTCACGCAGCAGTCGCCGTTGGCTGGCGCAAACACGAAGTTCTGCACCGGCGGCACCTTGACCCGGCCTTGCGAGTAGGCGATGAAGCCCAGGCGAATCTGTTCGGCGGCTTCGGCCGGGTCCACGGCGGCGGCGATACAGGGCAGGTCGAACAGCTTCATTGCACGGCTCCGAGGAATTTTTCCAGAAGAATGTTGCGCCCGCAGATGATCACCGCCACCCGCTTGCCCTGGTACTGCGCGGCCAGTTGCAGGGCCCCGGCCAGGGCCACGCCGGCCGCGCCTTCGATGATCCAGCGTTCGTGCCGGGCGGCCGCCTGCAGCGCTGCGCGGATCTCGGCTTCGCTGACCAGCACTCGGCGGTCGATCACCCGCTGGCAGAGAGGGAAGGTGATGCTGCCAGGTTCGACACCCCCGGCGGTACCATCGGACAGGGTGTCGGTCTCGGCCACGTCGACGATTTGCCCGGCCGCCAGGCATCGCTCCATGGCCGGCGCGTTGCTCGGCCAGCAGCCAATGATCTCGGTGCCGGGCCGCAGGCGCTTGATAGCAGTGCCGATGCCCGAGATCAGGCCGCCGCCACCCACGGCGACGAACACCGCATCGACATCGGGCAGCTGTTCGAGCAGCTCCAGGCCGATGGTGCCCTGGCCGGCGATGACCTGGGTGTCGTTGTAGGGCGAAACGTAGAGCTGGCCCTGGCGCCGCGCTTGCTCTGCAGCATGCAGTTCGACGCTCAGGGGGTCGCTGTCCAGAGTGATGACCTCGGCGCCCAGTGCCCGAATCGCATCGAGCTTGAACGCCGAGGCGTCGGCGCAGGCATACACGGTGACGGGCACCCCTGCTTCCCGGGCGGCCAAGGCCAGCCCTTGGCCATGATTGCCGGAGGAGGCGGTGATGACGCCGACGCGGCGCTGCGCTGCTGTCAGCAGGCGAACCTTGTTGCTGGCTCCGCGGAATTTGAACGAGCCGGTGTGTTGCAGGTGTTCGCACTTGAGGTACAGCTGCGCACCGCTCTGAGCTGACAATCGAGGGCTGTGCGCCAGAGGCGTGACTGCCACGCCGGGTCGCAGGGCTTGGTGGGCCTCGGTAATGGAGTCGAACAGCCTGCTGTAACTTTCATCGCTGATCATGATGGGTGCTCGCTGTGGAAAATCAGTCCACTATAGATATGCAGTCTATATCCGGCAAGGTCTCGCTATTGGTCTGGCCGGATCGGGGAGCAGTGGATCTTTCCACAAGTCATTGTCGGTTCTAACCTCGGCACCGTATCCCACTTGTGCAGGAGCTCGCATGTCGTCCCTCATCAATGCCTACGGCCAACCCATCGGCGCCAGCACCCGCGACTGGACTGCGCGCCAGCACCCTGCGCGCGAGATCCTGCAGGGGCGCACTTGCCGGCTCGAGCCGCTGGATGCGGCACAGCACGCCGAACCCTTGTTTGCGGCCTATCGGCAGGCCGCCGATGGCAGCGACTGGACCTACCTCTTTGTCGGGCCGTTCGAAGACCTCGCCAGCTATCAGGCCTACGTGTCGGCTGCCGCAGCCTCCCGGGATCCACAGCATTGGGCGGTTATCGATGAGCGCACCGGGCAGGCGGTGGGCACGCTGGCGCTGATGCGCATCGACGGCAACAATGGGGTGATCGAAGTCGGCAACGTGACCTTCTCGCCGCTGATGAAACGCACGGCGATCTCCACCGAAGTGCAGTACCTGCTGATGAAATTCGTCTTCGACGACCTGGGCTATCGGCGCTACGAGTGGAAGTGCGATGCGCTCAATGCGCCGTCGCGCAAGGCTGCGCTGCGGCTGGGTTTCAGTTTCGAAGGCATCTTCCGCCAGGCTGTGATGTACAAGGGGCGCACCCGTGACACCGCGTGGTTCTCGATCATCGACAGCGAGTGGCCCGAGCGCAAGGCGGCATTCGAGGCGTGGTTGGCAGAAAACAACTTCGATGCGCAAGGGCAGCAGGTAAGGGCATTGGAGGCGTGCCGAACTGGTGTATAAAGGCCCACTTTTTTGATCATTACCTCCCATACGGCAGCCCCCAGTTGAACCACCAGACCTTGTCCAGACGCCTGCAGCTCGTCGCCGCGCACATCCCGCCAGGCGCCCGACTGGCCGATATCGGCTCGGACCATGCGTATCTGCCGGTCGCGCTGCTGCGCCGTGGTGCGATCAGCGCAGCGGTCGCCGGGGAGGTGGCGCTGACGCCGTTGCGTGCCGCCCAGCGCAGCGTCGAGCACAATGACCTGCAGGCCTTGATCAGTGTTCGCCTGGCCGATGGTCTGGCGGCGCTCGAGCCAGGCGATGGCATCACTGCCGTCAGCCTGTGCGGCATGGGTGGCGAAACCATTCGCGACATCCTCGAGCAAGGCAAGGCACGCCTGAACGGCCGCGAACGGCTGGTGTTGCAGCCCAACGGCGGCGAGCAGCCGTTGCGCCAGTGGTTGCTGGGCAACGGTTATCGCATCCTGGCCGAGGAGATCCTGCGCGAGAATCGGTTCGACTACGAAATCATCGTCGCCGAGCGCGCCGAAGAGGTCCGCTACAGCGCCGAGCAGTTGTACTTCGGGCCGCGCCTGATGGCGGTGCGCAGCCCGGCGTTTCTCGATAAATGGCAGCGTGCTCTGCGGCGCAAGCGCCAGACCCTGGCTGGGCTGGCGAACGCCCGCCAGGAGCTGGTCGAGGAGCAGCGGCGAGGGTTGCAGCAGGAGATCGGCTGGATCGAAGGGATGCTGGGAGCATTGCCAGTCGACGGCCCCAGAGGTTGATCAGGAGGGGCCGCAGCCCCCAAAGGCCGCTAGGCCGGTTTGATCCTGATCGAGGGCGTCTGCGCTAGAGCCCCTCGGCCCCGGCCCCGCACACCAGCGCACAGACCTGCGTCCCGGCGGCGAATTGCAGCTTGCCGGACCTGAGCGCTGCGATCGCGGCGGCGCCGCTCAGGTCGGCCGCCAGACCCAGCTCGAACCACAGCCACTGCGCCGCCTGCAGCAGTTCGTCGTCGCTGACCAGTACGATCTCTTCCAGGCCCTGGCGGGCCAGCTCGAACACCCGTTCTTCGGTGCGGCCACAGGCCATGGTCGCGACTCGGGTGGTGACGCTGGGCAGACGCACCACCTGCTGCGCGGCCAGGCTGGCGTGCAGGGTCGGCGAACCCTGCGGCTCGATGCCGATGATCCGCACCGAGGGCTTGAGGGCCTTGATTGCGGTGACGATGCCGGCCACCAGGCCGCCGCCGCCGATGGCCACCAGAATCACCTCGACGTCCGGCAGCTGGGCGAGGATCTCAAGGCCCAGGGTGCCTTGCCCGGCCACCACGGCGGGGTCGGCGAACGGGTGGAAGTAGGCCGCCTGGTGTTCGGCGGCAAACAGCAGCGCCTGCTCGTTGGCTTGATCCCAGACCTCGCCGACCACCTGAACTTCGGCGCCCCAGCTGGCGAGCCTGGCCAGCTTCGCCTCGGTAATGCTGCGCGGCACGAAGATGTTCGCCGTGACCCCGGCGACGCTGGCGGCGCGGGCGGTGGCCAGGCCGTGGTTGCCGCCCGAGGCGGTGACGATGCCGTTGCGCAGCGCCTCGACAGGGGTGGTCAGCAAACGGTTGCTGGCCCCGCGCACCTTGAAAGAGCCGGTGGGTTGCAGGCATTCGAGCTTGAGCCACAGGTCGGCGGCGGTGACCGGGTGGCGCAGGCTGCTGGCCTGCAGCATCGGCGTGTGGCGAATGAACGGGGCAATGCGTGGGGCGGCAAGCTGGATATCATCAAGGGTAATCACGGCGGCACCTGAGGTCACGTAATCGATTGCGTGTTTTTTTCATCTCACCATAGAGTGCCCCTCGGGAGCAAGCCATTCGGCTTGCGCGTCGAGGGAGCCAGGCCATGAACGACATCAGATTCTACGATCCCCGGCAGGGCGATTACTGTGCGCTGAGCAACTTGCACCCGCGCGTGATGCACTACCTGGGTGTGCACTACGCTACCGCCGAACACGCCTTCCAGGTGCTCAAGGCCCGTGCGCCACTGCGACCCTGGCTGATGGCGGCACCGACACCGGAACTGGTGGCGGTGGCGGGGGATGCCTTGAGCGCGGAGCAGACCGTCGAGCATTGGCAGCGCGACCACTTGGAGATCATGACCGACATCGTGCGCGCCAAGTTTGCCCAGCACGCCGACCTGCGCGAACTGCTGCTGGCCACCGGCAGCGCCCGGCTGGTGGAGTGGTCACCGGACGACAGCGAGGTGGCGCGCTACTGGGGCCAATACCAGGGGCAGGGCAGCAATCTGCTGGGCAAGATACTCATGGCTCTGCGTCATGAGTACAGGGAGCAGAACAGCCGTCAGAGCCGATAGGTGGCGATTGCGTTGTCGCGGTAGAAACGCTGACGTTCGCTGGCCGAGCAGCCTCCCAGCAGCTCATCCATGATTGCCACCCAGGCCGGATAGGCGCTGGCCAGGTTCAGCACCGGCCAATCGCTGGCGAACAGTACCCGGTCGAAGCCGAAGCACTCGATGCTGTGCTCGATGTACGGCCGGATCTGCTCCAGGGTCCAGCGCTGCGGGTCGGCCTCGGTGACCACCCCGGTGACTTTGCACACCACATTGGGCAGCGCGGCAATGTCGTGCATCTGCTGCCACCAGGGCTCGCGCAGGCCGGCGGCGATAGCCGGCTTGGCGATGTGGTCAAGCACGAACTGCACATCCGGACAGCGGCGCACCAGCTCAGTGGCGCTGGCCAGCTGCCCGTGGCGGATGCAGATATCGAAACTCAGGCCGCGTCGACCCAGCTGCTGCACGCCCTCGACGAAGGCCGGCTGCAGGCAGTAGTCGGCCGCCGGATGATACTGGATCAGCCGCCGCACGCCACGCAGCAGGCCTATGTCCTGCAGTCGATCGAGCTCGGCATTGACCGCGTCGCCGCGCTCGATCGCCGCTGAAGCGACGATACCCTGGATGCGCGGCTCGAGCCTGGCCAGGCCTTCGACAAAGCGCGCCTCGGCCAGCTCCTGGCCGGGCGCTACATCCACCTCGACGAACACCTGCTTGTCGACGGCGACGCCGCGGCTGGCCGTCACGAAGTCCGCCGGCGTATAGGTACCCTTGATGGCAGGGACATTGTCCAGCCAGGGATAGTCCAGCTGCGCTGGATCGTAGTAGTGGACGTGTGCATCGACCAGGGCAAACGACGGCATGGCAATACCTCGGGAATGGAAGGGGGTTGCAGGGCCGGCTGTCAGCGGCCGAGTGTGGTTTTCAGGGCCTGACTTCGAAGGGCTGAGGTCGAGGGGCTGGGCACCGCAGTACTGGCCCGCACGATCAATTGCGTCGGCAGCACCACCCGGGTACAGGGCAGCACGCTGTCGGCGGCGAAGCGTTCGAGCAGGCGCTGCGCGGCCACCTGACCCAGCTGATAGGCCGGCTGGGCGACGGCGCTGATGGCTGGCTTGAAGATGGGGTACCACTCCATGTCGTCGAAGCCCACCAGCGAGATGTCCTCGGGCAGGCGCAGCCCGGCTTCGAGCACAGCGGTGATGGCGCCCATGCTCATCAGGTTGTTGCTGGCGAAGATCGCCGTGACCCCCGGTTGCTTGCGCAACAGCTGGGCCACCGCAGTGCGGCCGCCCTCGTAGCTGGAGTCGCCGCCAAGGGTGAGTTTTTTCAACGGCTTGAGGCCGCGCCCGGCCAGAGCCTGCTGGTAGCCGGCAAGGCGTTCGCGGTCGAACGAGGCTTGCAGCTGGCCGGTGACAATGGCGATCTGCCGATGGCCAAGGTCCAGCAGATGCTCGATGGCCGAACGGGCCGCAGCCTGGTTGTCGACCACCACAGTGTCGGCGTCGACGTCGGGGAGCTCGGAGTCCACCAGCACGATGCGCATGCCGCGGGCGATGGCCTCGTTGATGTGTGCACCGCTGGCCGCAGAGCTGGCAATGATCACGGCGTCCACCTGCTTTTCGGCCATCAGACGCAGCAGGCGCTGTTCCTCGTCCGCGTCGTTGCCGGAGCTGGCCAGCAGCACGCTGAAGCCTTGGCTGGTCAGGGTCTGCTCGACGCCGCTGGCCAGGCTGCCGAAGAACGGGTTGGCGACGTCGGCGAGGATCAGGCCTACGGAGGAGGAGCGCTCCTTGCGCAGGCTGGCGGCAACCGAATTGACCACATAGCCAAGGCTGGCGGCGACGTCGCGCACTCGCTTGGCGGTTTCATCGGAGGTGGCGCCCTTGAACCCGGCCAGTACTCGGGACACGGTGGCGGTGGACACCCCGGCTTCCCGGGCGACGTCCTGCATGGTGGGTTTCTTGTTTGTTTTCAAAGGTTTCCAATCCTTTACGACAGTCTCGGGAAGCGGCCAGGAAAAAGACCGGGGCAAATCGATGACAATTGTGTTGACGTAGAGAGCACTGCGCCACTATAAAAGTAACGGACAACGTAATCGATTACGTCAATCGATTGCGTTGCAAGTCTACGACATTTTCCGAGGCGCGACATGCATTCACCTCAACTGACCGCAAGCAGCCCCCAGGGGGCGCCGCAGCTGCCCTTGACCGGGCGCCGCGAACCGGCTTTGCAAGCCATCGGTATCACCAAGAACTTCGGCTCGCTGGAAGTGCTGCGGGGCGTGTCGATGGAGCTGTACCGCGGTGAGATCACCGCCGTGGTCGGCGACAACGGCGCCGGCAAATCCACCTTCATGAAAGTGCTCAGCGGCGAGCACGTGCCCACCGGTGGCCAACTCTGCGTCGACGGCAGGGAAGTGCTGCTGCGCTCGACCCAGGATGCCCAGGCGTTCGGAATCGAGACGGTGTACCAGGACCTGGCCCTGGCACCCGACCTGTCGGTGGCGCAGAACGTGTATCTGGGCCGTGAGCTCAAGGCGCCTGGCTGGCGAGGGCACCTGGGCATGCTCGACCACGGCCAGATGCTCGCCGAGTCGACGCGCATCCTCACCGAACTGGGCGCCCGGCTCAAATCCTATCGGGCCGCCACCCAGAGCCTTTCCGGTGGCCAGCGCCAGGGCGTGGCCATTGCCCGGGCGATCAAGTGGGCGCGCCACGCGATTTTGCTGGACGAGCCTACCGCCGCACTGGGCACCCGCCAGCGCGACATGGTCTACGAGGCCATCCGCGCCGCTGCTCGGCGCAATCTGGCGGTGCTGCTGATTTCCCACGACCTGCCCCAGGTGCTGGAGCTGGCCGACCGCATCGTGGTGATGCGCCAGGGCGTGGCGGTGGCCAACCTGATTCCCTCCCAGGTCACGCTGCGCGACGTGGTGGATGTGATGCTGGGCGCAAAGAACGCCTGAATCACCCCACTGACGGGTCTGTCGATTTGTAGTGCCTTGAACTGCCGCCTTCAATGATCTGCGCACGAGGCTTTACCGTGAACACACTGGCTTATGACGACGGTTCCACCTGGTTTTCGCGGCTGCGCGAGACCACCGCTTTCTGGATGCTGCTGATACTGCTTGGCCTGGTCACCCTGTTTTCGCTGATCTCGCCCAACCATGCCTTCCTCAGCCTGAACAACTTCTTCAACATCGCGCTCAATGCCTCGCAACTGGTGCTGCTGGCGGTGGGCATGACCTTTCTGCTGGGCGCCAAGGAGTTCGACCTGTCGGTAGGTTCCAACGTGGTGCTGGCCTCGGTCCTGGCGGCGCGCACCATCACGGCACTGGCCGGTACCGCAGACGAGGTGGCGATGGGCGAGTACCCGCATCTCGGGCTGGCCGTGACGGCCGGGGTTCTCGTGGCGCTGGTCTGCGGCACGCTGTTTGGCCTGATCAATGGCCTGCTGGTGACCCGGCTGCGCCTGAGCTCGTTTCTGGTGACCCTGGCGACCACCGCCATCGGCCTGGGCCTGGCGCTGGTGCTGACCCATGGCGCCAACGTGCCGGACATCCCGCGCAACCTGCAGACCGACTTTGCCACCTACCGTTTGTTCGACCTGGTGCCACTGCCGGTGGTGCTGTCGCTGGCACTGGTGATGCTGCTGTGGTTCATGCTCGCCAAGACCCGCTTCGGCATTCACACCCTGGCGCTGGGGTCTTCGGCCGATGCGGCGCGCCGTGCCGGTATCGACAACAACCTGCACCTGCTCAAGCTGTTCGGGCTCATGGGATTGCTCTGCGGGGTGGCGGCGTTCCTCGACATCTCGCGCTTTGCCACCACCAACATCGGCGGCCACCAGACCGACAACCTGCAGGCCGTGGCGGCGGCGGTGATCGGCGGCACCAGCCTGTTCGGCGGCACGGCCTCGGTGCAGGGCACCCTGGTCGGCACCCTGATTCCGGTGGTGCTCGGCACCGGCCTGGTGATCATGGGCCTGGACTCCTTCTACCAACTGATCCTGGTCGGGCTGATCGTGATCGCTGCGGTATACATCGACCAGCGCAATCGCCAGGCCGGTTTCTGAGCGGTCCCTGGCCGCCATCGCCCGGTTGCCGGGCAAGCCCGATTCCCCACACGTAAATCCCTTATAGGTAGATGACGATGAAAATGAAGTTAGCTGTCACGCTGGCAACTGTCCTCTCGGTTACCGTCGCCTTGCAGGCACGCGCCGAAGACCCGGTCACCGTGGCGTTCCTGCCGGGGCAGGTGGGCATCCCGTTCTATTCCTCGATGCAGTGCGGCGCGCAGGCGGCGGCCCGCGAGTTCAACGTGACCCTTGGCTGGAACGGCCCGCCCGATTGGGACATCGCCTTGCAGCAACCCTTCATCGATGCCGCGTTGCAGCTGCATCCGCAAGGCATCGTGCTGGCGCCCACCGATGGCGGCGCGCTCATCTCCCAGGTCAAGGACCTGGAAAGCAAAGGCACCCACGTGATCACCGTGGATGCGCCGCTCAACGAGCCGGCGGAAACCCAGAGCGTGCAGTCCGACCACCTGCTCGGCGGCATCGCGGCCGCCAAGGCCATGGTCGAGGTGGCGGGCGACAGCGGCACCTTTCTCGCCGTGGGCATGCGCCCGGGCTTGCCGGACATCGATGCGCGGGTCAAGGGCTTCGTCGACACCTTCAAGAAGGACCATCCCAACGCCCGGCTGCTGCCGGTGGCCTATCCGGAAACCAGTTCGACCAAGGCGGCCCAGCAGGTGGCGGCGGCGATCCAGGCCAACCCTGATCTCAAGGGTGTCTATGTGACGCACTCGGCAGCGGCCACCGGCGCCTCCGCGGCAATCATGGAGGCCGGCCTGCGCGGCAAGGTCAAACTGGTCTCGTTCGACGCCGATCCCCAGCAGATCCGCGACCTGAAGGACGGCATCTACGACGCGCTGATCATCCAGCAGCCGTACAACATGGGCTATGAGGCGGTGAAGCTCAGCGCCCAGTTGATCCGCCACCAGGTGGACAAGGCCAGCGTCAAGCATGACAACTTCCTGCCGTTCGTGGTGGCCACCCGAGCGAACATGAAAGATCAGGCCATCAGCCAGTATTTCTACAAGACCAGCTGCAAATAAGCGGCTTCCAGGCGTAGCACCCGGCGCACCGATGGGGCGCGCCGGGCAACGGAGTAAGCAAATGAACGGGCGTCTGAACAATCGAGTGGCGGTCATCATCGGCGCGGCCAAGGGCATTGGCGCAGCCATTGCCCGACGCTTCGCCGAGCAGGGGGCACTGCTGGTGCTCAGCGACGTGGACGGCGAGAGTGGCGCGAGGCTGGTGACGGAGCTGGGCGCCGAGCGCGCCGTGTTCCTGCAATCGGACGTGGCTGTGGAGGCCGACATGCAGGCGCTGGCGGCCCTGGCCAAAAGCCGTTTCGGGCGTATCGACGTGCTGGTGCAGAACGCCGGGATCTACCCCTCGTACCTGCTCGAGGACATGACCCTGGCGCAGTGGCAGCACGTGCTGGCGGTCAATCTGACCGGCACCTTCCTGGCGGCCCGTGCGTGCCTGCCGGCCATGCGCGAGCAGGGCGGTGGGCGCATGGTCTTCACGTCGTCGATCACCGGGCCCCGGGTGGCCAACCCGGGCGTGGCGGCCTATGCCTCGAGCAAGGCCGGGATCAACGGCCTGATTCGCTCGGCGGCACTGGAATTCGCCCGCTTCGGCATCACCGTCAACGGCATCGAACCGGGCAACATCCTCACCGAAGGCCTGAGCGCCGGGCGCAGTCCGGCTTTCATCGACAACATGGAAAAGTCCATCCCGCTGGGGCGCCTCGGCCTGCCCGAAGACGTGGCCAACGCTGCACTGTTTCTCGCCTGCGACGAAGCGTCCTATATTACCGGCACCACCCTCGTCGTCGATGGTGGGCAGATCCTGCCGGAGAGCAAGGATTTTGCCGACCCTGCCGCCTGGCAGTAACCCTAGGAGAATACTGTTGAACGCACTCGAACGTCTGGCCGCACTAGGCCTGAGCTTGCCCGATGTCCCCGCTCCTGTGGCCAACTACCTGGTCGGCAAGCGCGTCGGCGACCTGCTGTATCTCTCCGGGCAGGGCCCGCGCAACGACAGTGGTGGTTACCATCAGGGCAAGGTTGGCAGCGAGGTCGCCATTGGCGACGCCTACCAGCACGCGCGCCTGGCCGGCTTGTCGCTGCTGGCAGCGGCGCAGTCGCTGGGCGGCGACCTCGACCGCCTGGAAGCGGTGAAGATCCTCGGCATGGTCAACGCCGCCGCCGAGTTCGGCCAGCACCCGCAGGTCATCAATGGCTGTTCCGACCTGTTCGTCGAGGTGCTCGGCGAGCGCGGCCGTCACGCGCGCTCGGCGGTGGGCATGGGATCGCTGCCAGGCAACATGACCGTGGAAATCGAAGCGATCTTTCGCATTCTCGACTGATCGCCAGACGCGGGTGCGGGCGAGCGCAGTGGTAACATGGCGCCACCTTCACCCTGCGGACCGATCATGCCCGACACCTCCCGCTCGCCGTTGCGCAAACGCGCCCCAGGCCTGGCCAACGACCTGGTGGCCGAGCTGACCCGGCGGATCCTCGCCGGCAGCATTTTGCCCGGCGAGAAAATGCCCTCCGAATCCATGATCGTGCGCGAGCATGGGGTCAGTCGTACGGTGGTCCGCGAGGCGATCTCCAAGCTGCAGGCGGCTGGCCTGGTGGAGACGCGCCATGGCATCGGTACCTTCGTCCTGGAGCAGCACCAGCGCGAAGGGTTTCGGCTCAAGAGCGATACGGCCCTGAGCATTCGCGGCGTGCTGGAGCTGCGCATGGGCCTGGAGACCCAGGCGGCGGCGCTGGCCGCGCGGCGGCGCAGTGAGGCGCAGTTGGCCGCCATGCGCCAGGCGCTGGATGATTACCAACGCGCCCAGGGCCAGCCGGAGGCGACGGTGGCTGCCGACATTCGCTTTCATCGGCTGATCGCCGAGGCCACCGGCAACGCCTGCTTCACCGAAGTGATCTACCACTTGGGCAGCTCGATGATCCCGCGCACCCGCATCCATCCGGACGAGCAGGGCACCACTGACCTGACCCGGCTGGCCCAGGCGGCGATTGCCGAACATGAGGCGATCTACGCGGCCCTGCGGCGCCAGGATGCCGATGCCGCCCGAGCCGCCATGCTGCTGCACCTGTGCAACAGCCTGGAGCGTTTCGCCGGCGAAACTCAGACCTGAGTGACCAGCGTGCCGTCCTTGAAGAATCCGGCCAGGTTGGCGAACACCAGGTCGGCCATGGCCTGGCGCGTCTCGTAGGTGCCGCTGCCCAGGTGCGGAGTCAGCACCACGTTGTCCATGGCGATCAGTTCGGCTGGAACCCGGGGTTCGTCTTCGAACACGTCGAGCCCGGCGCCAGCGATCTCGCCGGCCTGCAGCGCGGCGATCAACGCTTGCTCGTCGACCACCGAGCCCCGCGCCACGTTGATCAAGAGGCCCTTGGGCCCGAGCGCCTTGAGTACGTCGCGGTCGATCAGGTGCTCGGTGTCGGCGCCGCCGGGTACGATGATCACCAGGTGATCGGCGTCGCGGGCCAGCGCCCGCAGGTCGCCGTAATGGCGGTAGGCGACATCGGCGTAGGCTTCGCCGCGGCGGTAGTAGGCGATTTTCATGTCGAAGGCGGCGGCGCGAGTGGCGATGGTCTTGCCGATCTTGCCCAGACCGACGATGCCGCAGGTCTTGCCGGCCAGGTCGTTGCCCAAGGGGAACTTGCCCTTGAGCCAGGCGCCGTCGCGCACGAAACGGTCAGCCTGGGGGATCTTGCGCGAAACGCTGAGCATCAGCGCCAACGCAGTTTCCGCCACGGCGTTGTTGAGCACGTCCGGGGTGTTGCTGACCGGGATCTTGCGCTCGGCCAGGTAGTCGATGTCGAGGGCGTCGTAGCCGACCCCAAAGCTGCTGACCACTTGCAGGTTGGGCAGGCGCTCGAGCACATCGATGCGCGTACCGTACACACCGCTGGTGACGACGCCGCGGACCTTGGCGCCATGTTCGTCCAGCCAGCTGTCCAGCGCGTCGAGCTCCCAGAGGTTGTGCACGTTGAAGTCGCGGGCCAGATTCTGCGTCAGCGAGGCGTGCATGGGCCCCCATACCAATACGTCTACGCGGCTGTCGGACATCATCAACTCCTTTTCTTGTCTGTTATCGTCGGTTGTCGTACAACATCTGGGCCGATCATAGACCGGTCACTCTCTCATTCCCAGCCCAGGCGCCATCTTTCATGCTGGCATCGTGGACAGCCTGTCGCGCACAACCCTAAGCTAGACGCTTTTGTCCGAACGAGCGAGCGGCTTCATGCATACCGTGCTGGCAGTGGTCCTGCCCATTTTTGCCCTGATTCTGGTGGGCTATCTCTGCCGCAAGACCCACCGACTGGGCGAAAAGGCCGCCTCGGAAATCAACCGCATGGTGGTCTGGCTGTGCCTGCCGGCCTTGCTGTTCAAGGTCACCGCCACGGCCACCTGGGGGCAGATCTGGCAGCCGGGCTTCGTGCTGGCCTTCGGCGCCGGTTGCCTGCTGGTGTTCTTCGCCACCCTGGCCTGGCGCCTGATGCAGCGCCAGACCCTGGTCGAGGCCAGCCTCGACGGCCTCAGCGCTGCCTACGCCAACACCGGCTACATCGGCATTCCGCTGTGCCTGCTGGTGTTCGGCCAGGCCGGGCTGGAGCCGGCGCTGATCTCGTCGTTGATCGTGGTCTGCGTGCTGTTCGCGGTGGCGGTGGTGTGCATCGAGATCGGCCTGCAAGTGGAGAAGGATCCGCTGCGTGCGGTGCTGACCGTGCTGCGCGCGTTGGCGAAGAATCCGTTGGTGGTGTCACCGATCCTCGGCGCGCTGTGGGCCATGACCGGGCTGGGGCTGGCCACGCCGGTGCTGCATTTTCTCGACATGCTGGCGGCGGCGACCACGCCCTGCGCGCTGATCTCGCTGGGGCTGTTCCTGGCCCAGGAACAACAGGGCCGCAAGACCGGGGCCTGGCCGCTGGTGGTGATCAAGCTGGTCGGCCAGCCGCTGCTCACGGGCTGGCTGGCGTTCAAGGTGCTGCACCTGCCGACCCTCTGGGCACAGGCGGCGCTGCTGCTCAGCGCGCTGCCGACCGGCACCGGGCCATTCATGCTGGCCGAGTACTACCAGCGCGAAGCGGGCGTGGTGTCGCGCAGCATTCTGCTGTCGACGCTGTGCTCGCTGGTGACGCTGGGCGTCTGTCTCTATTGGCTGGGGGTCTGAGCATCCGGGCCTGTGGCGCTGCGTTCACGCGCAATACGCGTCCCGCTGCCCGGCAATCAACGTCAACGCCGCATCCCAACCCAACTGGATCAAGCCATCGCCATCGTCGTCCTCGAATTGCCGGGCGGTGAACTCGCAGACAGCCGGGTCCGGTATCAGCAGCTCGCTGCCGCCGGCCAAGGCCTGAACCTGCGCCTGGCAGGCGCGCTCCAGAATGAAAATGGTCTGGAAGGCCTCGGCCACGCTGCCGCCGGCCGCCAGCAAGCCATGGTTGCAGAGGATCATCGCACTGTGCGGCCCGAGATCGCGGACCAGCTGATCGCGTTCGGCGGTGTCCAGGGCAATGCCCTGGTAACGGTGATAGCCCAGGCGGTTGTAGAACTTCAGCGCGTGCTGGCTGATCGGCAACAGGCCCTTGGCCTGCGCCGCCACAGCGATGCCGGCGGCGGTGTGGGTGTGAATCACGCAGTGCAGGTCGGCGCGGGCGGCGTGGATGGCCGAGTGGATCACGAAGCCGGCGCGGTTGACCCGATGCTGCGGGAAAAACCGGTCGACGACCTGTCCTTCGCCGTCGATGCGCACCAGGTCGGTGGCCTTCATGTGTTCGAACAGCACGCCGTAGCGGTTGATCAAAAAGCTGCCGTCGTCCAGGCGCAGGGAAATGTGCGTGTCGATCAGGTCGGTCATGCGAAAGTGCGCCAGCAGGCGATACAGCGCCGCAAGGTCGCAGCGCGCCTGCCATTCGGCGGCGGGAATGTCGTGAAGGTTCATCGGCGGGCTCGCAGGGCGGATGCAGGTAGGTTGGCGGCCATTGTGCGGAGCCGCGCGCGGGTCTGGCAAGCGCCATGGCGCCGTGGCTGCGCTGCCCCTGCAAACGCTCAGGCGAGGACTTGCAGCGCCCGCGAGTAGAACGCCAGGCGCTCGGCCTGGCCGTTGAGGCCGCCGTTGATCCGCCGCGTGATGGCGTCGAAGTGCCGCTCATCGGCCAGCTCGTTGAGCCCATGCTGCTGCCAGAACAGCCCCGCCGACAACGCCGCCCCCTCGGGAAACTCCAGCAGTTGCGGTTCCAGCAGCAGGTCCAGGCCCAGGCCGATGCCGGTGGCCTTGTAGTTGTTTCTGCCGGTGATCTGGATCAGCCCGCGGCCGCGGTATTTCCAGCCGTCGCCGGACTCCGGCGGGCCGTTGCCCATGCGCGCGGCGTACACCAGGTTGGCGATCTTCTCCGGCTGGCGGGCCAGCTGCTGCGCCAGCGCCTTGTCGAAGCGGGTCGGCCAGGTGGTCTGCAGGCCGGCGGCGCTGTAGTTGAGGTTTTCCTGCACGCAGGTCAACTGCGCCGATTCATGCCCGACCTGGGCGAGAAAGGCGGCGATGCGCAAGTGGTTGTTGATCGCGTATTGCGCCATGGCGCTGTTCAACGGCTCGACAAAGCGCCCGGCGGCGCTGCCGGCGTGGGGGAAGATCAGCTGTAGCTGCGCTGCACTGACCGTTGTGCTGACCGCTGTACCGACCATGGTGCCGTCCTCGGTGCGTCAAGGCTGAGCACAGAGTATAAGGAGCCCGCCCAGTCGACCACGGTGCGTTGGGCTGGAACTATGTTGGCGCATTTCATCCTGGCGCAAGGTATTTGCCGCCGGCAGCCATGGGTTGGAGGGGATGCAGAGCCCGGCAGGCCGCCAGGCCGGCTTGACGCGCACCGCGCGAGCCGCGCTGCGCCGGGCCTCTGCTTCAGGCCAGAGTCAGCAGACCGCTGGCAAGGCCCAACGCCAGGCCCGCTGCCGCGCTGGCCGGCACCCAGCGGGGCGCCAGCGCCAGGGTCAGGCTCAGCGTGCCGGCGAGTACGGCGAAGGTACAGCACCAGTCGACCCAGGCACGGGCGCCGTTGGCGTGGCTCAGGCATAACACCAGGGAGGCGAGCAGGCCGGCAAATCCCGGCCCACGCAGCAGCGTGGCGTGACGTGGTGCCTTGCGCCCGGGGAAGACCTGGCGCCAGTGGCGGTCCATGGACAGGCACAGCGCGACCAGCGCCGGGTAGAGCAGCCCGATCCAGCCTGGCAGCGCGGTCATTGCGTGTTCCCCGGGGTTGCTGCGCGGCGGCGCAGCGGCGCCGCCACAGGTTTTTGGGCGCGCCTGTGCAGATACCACAGCCCCAGCGCGAACACCGCCCCGACCGCCAGCATGGCCAGGTTGAATCCATTAAGCAGGGTGCTGGCGCTCGCTTGCGGTCGGGTCAGGCCATCGAGCAGCGGCAGGCCGGCGAAGGCCAGGGCGCAGGCCCCGGCCTGCTCCTGCCAGACCCGTTGGGGCAGGCGCCACTGCGCATGCAGCAATGCCAGCAGCCAGACGCCGAAAAACGCCTGCACCTCGCCGGCTTCGCGGCCGGCGAGGGCGCCAGGCAGCAAGCGATTGGCCCAGAAGTAGCCGGCGATGGCCAGGGGCAAACCGCAGATGGCCGCCACGTTCAGCCCCTCGATGCGCCGGTGCAGCCAGCCTGCACCGTTGCTGCGGCGCTTGATCACCCACAGCTGAACGCCGGTGGCGACCATGGCGGCGCCGCTCAGGCCGCAGATGAACAGCAGCGCGCGCAGCAGCGGGTCGGCAAAATGCGCCATGTGCAAGCCATAGAGCACGCCGTACACCCTCTTGGCTGGCCCGGGGGGCGGGGACACCCCAAGCAGGCTGGCGTCGCGGCCGTCCAGTTGCAGGCGTTCGGCGCGAAAGGATATCTGGTCGAGGGTGTCGCGTACCACCTCGATCCGGCTGTTGGCGGCGCCGGGAGAGGTGATGATCAGGTTGTCGACATGGCCTTCGCCCCACTGCCGGCGAGCCTGCTCCACGATGCTGGCGGCAGCGCTCAACGGGGCTGGGCTGTCGGCCCGTGGCGGCGGCGCATGGTAATCGATCACGTCGCTGTACAAGGCGGCGGTGTCGTCGCCGTAGACCGCGTTCGCCCCCCAGGGGATGTACAGGTACATCAGGGTCACCAGCCCGGTGTAGGTGATCAGCAGATGAAAAGGCAGGGCCAGCACACTGAGGCTGTTGTGCGCGTCCAGCCAGGAGCGCTGGCCCTTGCCGAAGCGCAGGGTGAAGAAATCCTTGAAGATGCGTTTGTGGATGATGATGCCGGTGACCTGTGCGATGAACATGATCATCGCCGCGACGCCAACGATCCAGCGGCCGATCAGCGGCGGCAGGTTGAGCTGATAGTGAAACAGATAGAAGAACTCGCCGCCCTGGCTTTGCCGCGCGTCGAGGGCCTGGCCGCTGGCCGGGTCGAGCAGGCCGTTATGGTAGGCCGGCGGCTCGCTGCTGTCCCAGTACACCTGGGTCACCGGTAGGCGCGCACTGGGCAGGCTGATCTGCCAGGCCTGGGCCTGCGGGGCATGCTCCTGCAGCCAATGCAGGGCGCCGTCCAGAGCCTGGGTCTGGCTGATGGCGCTCGCCGTGTGGATCTCGGGGTGCATCCAGGTGGTGATTTCCTGACGGTAATAGGTGGCGGTGCCGGTAATGAAGATTGCCAGCAGCAACCAGCCCACCACCAGCCCGGCCCAGGTGTGCAGCCAGGCCATGGCCTGGCGGAAACCTTCTTTCATCGGGCTGTCCCGCACAGCCAGGCGTAGGCCGTGGCCAGCACCAGGCACGGCCCGAGCAGCCCCAGCCAGGCGCGCCAGGCGCTGCGTGCGGCGAACACCCAGAGCACGGCGGCGGTGAGGATCAGGAACGCTGGCAGGGTGGCACTGAGCATCGATTCGACCCGGGGCAGCTGCAGCGCCTTGGCCACGCAGGCCACCAGCAGCGAGGTCAGGGTGTAGCCGCCCAGGGCAGCGGCCAGCACGCGCGAGGCAACGGCCAGGCGGTAGCGCGGCGACGGGGGAGTTTTTGCGGGTTGTGCCATGGGGCCTTCAGAATCCGACGCAGCGGTACCAATGCAAATAGTTCTCAATTCTTGCAGATTGTGCAAGAGCTGACAATCGCCAGCGGGAACGTGCGAGGTCCGCCGAGCTCCAACGATCATAGCCATCGAGGAGCTTGACCATGACCGAAGACAAAAAAACCCCACCCAGTCAGGAGCAGACGCCGGCACACTCCACCGAGCAGGAGCGTGAACGCCTGAAAGACTTCAACAAGAACGGCATTCCACCCGGCTCAAGCTGAACGGGTGCGCGACGCGCCGGCGCGGATACGGCTGAGGCTCAGGGCTATCGCCAGGCCGCTGGCGGCCGCCGCCACCCAGAGCGTCAGGCGCATGGCCTGGGCGTCCTCGGCGGCGCTCAGCGCCGCCTCGCCACTGGCATAGAGCGACAATGTGATACCCACCAGCGCCGCGCCGAAGCATTGGCCGAAAGTGCGTACCACCGCTAGCACACCGGAGGCATTGCCGCTCAGCTCGCGTGACACGTGGGCGAGCATTTCACGGTTGTTGGGGCTCTGGAACAGGCCGAACCCGACCCCGCAAACGAATTCGCGCCAGCAGATGTCCCAGGCCTGGGGGTGGTCCGGCAACAGCGCCAACAGCACCAGGCCCAAGGTCAGCACCGCGAGCCCGGCGGTCGACAGTACGGCGGGGGGATAGCGGTCGGCCAGTTTGCCGGCTTGCGGTGCCGCCAGCACAATGCCGATCGGCCACGCGGTAAACAGCAACGCAGCGGCGAACACGCTGTAGCCATAGGCATTCTGAAACAGGAACGGCAGGCAGATGATGGCGATGCCCTGGCCCACGAAGGACGCCAGCGAGGTCAGCGCAGCGAGGGAAAATCGTGAGGACGCGAACAGCTCCAGTGGCAGCAGCGGCTGCCGGGCGCGTCGTTGTCGCCAGATGAACGCCAGCGCCGCCGCCACGGCGAGCAGCCCGTAGCAGGCGGTGCTCAGCCGACCGGCCGCTGTCGACAGGTGCGCGCAAGCGTCGGTGGCCAGGATGAACGCGCCCATGGCCAGCGCCGACAGCAGGGCGCCGGCAAAGTCGAACGGGCCGCCGCTGGCCGCGCGCTGGTGCGGGATGGCCTTGAGCGCCAGCACCAGCGACAGCAGACCCAGCGGTACGTTGATCGCGAACAGCCATTCCCAGCTCAGCGCCGACAGCAGCGTGCCCCCCAACGTCGGGCCAACGGCTGTGGCGACGGCCACCAGCAAGGCGTTCAGGCCGAGGATGCGGCCCAGCAGACGGGTCGGAAACACCACACGATAGACCGCCGGGCCAATGCTCAGCATGGCCGCAGCGCCAATGCCTTGCAGCACGCGCATAGCGGTCAGCATGGCCAGCGAACTGGACAGCGCACAGCCCAGCGAGGCCAGGGTGAACACTGCCAGGCCGCCGGCGTACAACGCCCGGAAACCGACGCGCGAGGCCAGGGCGGCGAACGCTACCAGCGTCATCGCCGCAGCCAGCAGATAGCCATTGGCGACCCAGATGGTCGCTGCCGCCGTTTGCTGCAAGGCGCGGGCGATCGAGGGCAGGGCCACGTTGACGATGGTGCCATCGAGGACCGCCATGGCCGTGGCAGTCATCACCGCGATCATCGCAAGACGTCGTTCGGGGCCTGGCAAGCCTTCATCGCCGGGCAAGTCTGCAAATAATCCCATTCCACCTGATCCGTTGACTGCGTGGCGGCATTCTATGCGGTTTTGCCGCGGCGGTGGGTGAAGGGTGCCGAGAGTCAGGCCATCGAGGGGCGCAGGCTGCCTGGGCGGATCCTGCAGCCGCGCATAACCTGCTGTCTCGACACACTTTTTCGCCAGGACTAATTGCCCACAACAACTGTGCATCCGGCTGTGGATAACCTGCGCACAGGCGGCTGCAGGCCACGGCGGGCGTGGGATTGCCCAGGGTGGTCGGTTTTTGATCAGCTCAGGTGATCGCGCCGATCTGCCACGGCACAAACTCGTTCTGCCCGTAGCCATGCTGCTCGCTCTTGCTGCGCTCCCCCGAAGCGATGCGCAGCATCATGGCGAAGATGTAGGCGCCGCGTTCTTCGATGCTGGTGGAGCCGTCGGCGATGCCGCCGCAATTGACGTCCATGTCCTCTTCCTGATGCTCGAACAGGCGCTGGTTGGTCGCCAGCTTGATCGCCGGCGAAGGGGCGCAGCCATAGGCCGAGCCGCGTCCGGTGGTGAAGGCGATCAGGTTGGCGCCGCCGGCGACCTGGCCGGTGGCGGAGATGGGGTCGTAGCCGGGGGTGTCCATGAACACCAGGCCGTGGGCCTGCACACGCTCGGCGTACTCGTAAACGTCCACCAGATTGGTGGAGCCGGCCTTGGCGACCGCGCCCAGGCTTTTCTCGAGAATGGTGGTCAGGCCGCCGGCCTTGTTGCCGGCCGAGGGGTTGTTGTTCAGCTCGGCGTTCATCCGGCGGCAATAGTCCTCCCACCAGTGGATGCGCGCGATCAGCTTCTCGCCCACCGCGCGACTGACGGCGCGGCGGGTCAGCAGGTGTTCGGCGCCATAGATTTCCGGGGTCTCGGAAAGAATTGCGGTGCCCCCAGCGGACACCAGGCGGTCCACCGCATTGCCCAGCGCCGGGTTGGCAGTGATGCCGGAGTAGCCGTCCGAGCCGCCGCATTGCAGGCCGACGACCAGGTGCCGGGCGCTGACCGTCTCGCGCTCAACGGCATTGGCCTTGGCCAGCAGCGACTTGACCTGGGCTATGCCGCTGGCGATGGTCTTCGAGGTGCCGCCGGTGCCCTGGATGGTGAAGGTGCGCAGCTGGTCGCTGCTGGCCAGGTTCTGCGCCTTGAGCAGGTCATCGATCTGGTTGGTTTCGCAGCCCAGGCCGATCATCAGCACCGAGTGGAAATTGGCGTGGATGGCATAGCCGCCAAGGGTGCGCCGGAGCATGGCCAGGGCTTCGCCGCCCGGGTCGACGGCGCAGCCGACGCCGTGGGTCAGCGCCACCACACCGTCGACGTTGGGGTAGGGCGCCAGGGCCTCGGGGTGGATGTCGCGGCGAAAATAGTCGGCGATCGCCCTCGCGACCGTAGCCGAGCAATTCACCGAAGTGAGGATGCCGATGTAGTTGCGCGTGGCCACGCGGCCGTCTGCGCGCACGATGCCCTGGAAGCTTGCCTCCGTCTGCGGCCAGTCACGGACGTCGACGCCGAAGGCGTAGTCGCGGGAAAAGTCGCCCATCTCGACATTGTGCACATGCACGTGCTCGCCGGCGGCAATCGGCTGCGAGGCGAAGCCGATGATCTGCCCGTAGCGGCGCAACGGCTGGCCCTGGGCGATGGCGCGGGTGGCAACCTTGTGCCCGGCCGGGATCGGCTGGCGCACGCTGAGGTTCTCGGCCTCGATGAACAGCCCTGCGGTCAGTGGCTGGCGCGCGATCAACACGTCATCGAGGACGTTCAGGCGGATCACGGCGGCGGCGATGTTCGCCTGGGCGCCGGTTTTCATAATCAATTCCATCACGCAGTCTCTCTCTCTTATGTGCTTTCTCGGCTCTCAGGTTCTTTCTCTATAGTCGATAAGACTGGAAAACAGCATCAGCCCCACCGCCATGGCCACGAAGAAGATCAGCGCCAGGAAGTACGAGCCGGTGAACTGCACGATCAGGCCGATGAGGATCGGCACCAGCACTCCGGACATGTTGCCCCAGAAATTCATCGCACCACCCAGCACCCCCGAGCGCTCCTTGCCGCCAAGAATGGCGGGCAGGCACCAGTACATGCCGCACCAGCGAATGAAGAACAGCGCCACGCAGAGCAGGCAGACCACCAGGGTGGCGTCGGTTGCGTAGGCGGTGGCCAGGATGCACAGCGCGGCCATCAGCGCCGAGCCGCTGAACATGCTGCGCATCACCTTGTTCGGCGCGCCGCCAGCGGCCTTCCATCTGTCGGCGATGGCGCCGCCGACCAGTTCGCCGACGAAGCCGCACATGAAGATCAGGAAGGTCGCCCCGCCCATGCTTTTCAGATCGAAGCCATGGGCCTGGTGCAGGTAGCTCGGCATCCAGGTCATCAGGCCGTAGAACACCGCGTTGTAGCAGGCGTAGCCGGCGAACATCGCCAGCACCGAGCGGCTGGCAATCAGCTCGCGCATCCTGGGCCGTGGCCCGCCGGCGGCCTGGGCAATGACGTTGCCGGCCTTGATGTGGTCCAGTTCGGCCTGATTGACCTTGGGGTGCTCGGCCGGGTGGTTGCGGATGTACCACCAGGCCAGCGCGCCGACGATCATGGTGCCGACCCCGGCGATGACGAAGGCCATGCGCCAGGAGCCGAACCAGGCGATCAGCGCGGTGGTGATGATCGCGCCCAGGGCGGTGCCCAGCGGCGCGCCGCCGTCGACCAGGGTGGCACCGCGGCCGCGCTCGTTGGCGGTCAGCCAGTTGCCGTTGAGCTTGGCGCCGGAGGGCATGATCGGCGATTCCGCCACGCCCAGGCCGATGCGGGTCACCAGCAGCCCGGCCCAGCCGGTGGCCACCGCCCCGAGCGCCTGGAAACCGCCCCAGGCCACGGCCGCCACGCCGACGATGTTGCGCGCGTTGTAGCGGTCCAGCAGCAAGCCGGCGGGAATCTGCATCAAGGCGTAGGACCAGAAGAAGGCGCTGAGCATCAGGCCCTCCAGCGCCGGGGTCATCTGGAACTCGGCGGAAATCATCGGCATCGCCACCGACAGCGACGCGCGGTCTATGTAGTTGATCGCGGCGAGCAACAGCAGCAACAGGAAGATACGCCAGCGTACCTGGGTGGCCCGCACGGCACCTGCGACCGGCAAGGCGTGCGAGTGGGTCATCTCGACGTGGGGTGCTTTCATGAGCGTCTCTTTATTATGGTTGTTATGGCATGACGGCCCGGGCGGGTGCGCGCGCTCGCCCGGTGTGTTCCCTACAGGCTTTTCACGGTGCCGATCGCGACCTGGGTGGGTCGCTGCTCGAGGCCGTTGATCAGCGGCGCGCCGAACTCGGCCAGGCTGATTTCAAAGCGGTCGCCGGGCTGCGCCTTGATGCCGTCGGCGAAGGACAGCGTCGCGGTGCCGAAGAAATGCACGTGCACGTCACCCGGGCGCAGGAACTGGGCGTACTTGAAGTGGTGGTATTCGAGGTTGGCCAGGCTGTGGCACATGTTCTCCTCACCCGAGGCGAAGGCTTTTTCCCACAGCACCTGGTCGCCACGACGGATGCGACTGACACCCTGCAGGTCGCCAGGCAATTGGCCGACCCGCAACTCCGGGCCGTAGGAACAGGCACGCAGCTTGGAGTGGGCCAGGTACAGGTAGCTGCGCCGCTCCATGACGTGGTCGGAAAACTCGTTGCCCAGGGCAAAACCGATGCGGCACGGCTGGCCGTGGTCGTCGATGACATAGAGGCCGGCCAGCTCCGGCTCCTCGCCGGCGTCCTCGGCGAAATCCGGAAGCGCAAAGGCCGCGCCCGGGCGCACGACGATGCCGCCGTCACCCTTGTAGAACCATTCCGGCTGCGCACCGACCTGGCCGGGGGCCGGCTTGCCGCCGTCGATGCCCCACTGGAACATCTTCGCCGTGTCGGTCAGGGCGTTGGCGTCGTCGGCCTTGTGCTGGTGCATTTTGTCGCGGGTCGCGGCGCTGCCCAGGTGGGTCAGGCCGGTGCCGCTCACCAGGCAGTGCGCCGGGTCCGGGTGGTCGAGGGGCGGCAACACCCGGCCGCTGGCGAGCAGTTCAGGGTAGCCAGGCCCTGCATCGGTGCCCAGGGCGATGACCTGCTCGGCCAGCCCGCGCGCATTGCGCAACGCCGAGAGGGCCAGCTCGCGAGTGCTGGTGACGCCGCGTACCCGTTGCACGCTGTTGCCTTCGACGACGCCGACCTGGCGCTCGCCGCTGGAGGTTTCGAACTGGATCAGGCGCATGCTGCAGGCTCTCTCGATTATTTTTGGATGGCTGCCACTTTACGAACCCTGCCCGGGCCTGCCTAATGACAGCTTCTGATGCAGTGATAACTATTGGTCATCCCCTATGATCCCATCGCTCGCTTCGCTGTCCTCCCGCTTGCGCCTGCGCCAGTTGCGGCTGCTCATCGCCCTGGACGAACACGGCTCGCTGCACAAGGCCGCCGAGCATGTGTCGATCTCCCAGCCCGGCGCGACCAAGGCGCTCAACGAAATCGAGTCGACCCTGGGCGTGAGCCTGTTCGAGCGCAACCACAAGGGCCTGCAGCCCAATGACCTGGGGCGCTGCGTGATCCGCTACGCGCGCTTGATCCACACTGACCTGGCGCACCTGCGCGAAGAGATGCTCGGCATCCTGCAAGGCGAGGGCGGGCGTTTGTCGATTGGCTCGATCATGGGCGGCGTGCCGCTGCTGCTGCGCGCCGTGGGCCGTTTGCGCGAGATCCAGCCACAGTTGTCGATCGAGATCATCGAGGACACCAGCGCGCGGCTGCTGCCGCTGGTGGATCAGGGTCGGCTGGACCTGGCCATCTGCCGCAGCAGTGTCAGCCGGCGCCCCGACGACTACGATTGCCTGAGCCTGCACCATGAGGAGCTGGTGGTCATGGCCCATCCGCAGCATCCCCTGGCCGAGGCGGCCAGCCTCGGCCTGGCGGACCTGGCCGATTGTTCCTGGGTGGTCTACCCGACCAACATGCCGATGCGCCTGACCCTGGAGCGTGAGTTTCGCGAGGCCGGGCTGGAGTTTCCGCGCTACCCGATCGAGACTTCCTCGACCTTCGCCACCTTGATGCTGCTCGAACAGGACCGGCAACTGGTCGCCCTGATGCCCGCCGAGGTGGCGCGCTATGCCTTGGCCCATGGGCTGCTCAGCCGCCTGGCGCTGCAACTGCGCTCGCGGTCGGAGCCCTACAGCGCCGTGGTGCGGCGCGGGGTTGGCCTGACCGCGCCGGCCAGCCTGCTCATTGAGGAGTTGCGTCGCGAGAGTCTGCCGTTTTGACAGACGGGCAGGTCGCTACCCAGGCGAGCTATAGTTGCCACCGGATAACAACCGTTGCCCCACATAACAACGATTGCCCCATATAACAACAACCCAGGAGCCGACAGTGGCCCAGTACCAAGCCTTCACCCTGACCATCTGCGATGCCATCGCCCACGTGCAGATCAACCGTCCGGAAAAACTCAACGCCATGAACGCGCCGTTCTGGGCGGAGATCATCGAGATCTTCCACGCCCTGGACGAAGACGATGCCGTGCGCGTGGTGGTACTCAGCGGCGCCGGCCAGCATTTTTCCGCTGGCATCGACCTGATGCTGCTGGCCTCGGTGGCCAGCGAACTGGGCCAGGACGTGGGCCGCAATGCGCGCCTGCTGCGGCGCAAGATCCTCTCGATGCAGGCCTCGTTCAACGCCGTGGACCACTGCCGCAAGCCGGTGCTGGCGGCGATCCAGGGCTATTGCATTGGCGGCGCCATCGATCTGATCGCCGCCTGCGACATGCGCTATGCGGCGGCTGACGCGCAGTTCTCGATCAAGGAAGTGGACATGGGCATGGCTGCCGACGTCGGCACCCTGCAGCGCCTGCCGCGTATCATCGGCGACGGTATCCTGCGCGAGCTGGCCTATACCGGGCGCAGCGTCGACGCCGCCGAAGCCCAGGCCATCGGCCTGGTCAACCGGGTCTGGCCGAGCCACGGCGAACTGCTCGAAGGCGTCATGGCCATCGCCGCGCAGATCGCCGGCAAATCGCCGATCGCCGTGGCCGGCACCAAGCGCATGCTCGGCTATATGCGCGACCACCGCGTCGACGACGGTCTGGAATATGTTGCCACCTGGAACGCGGCCATGCTGCAATCCACTGATTTGCGCGTCGCGGTGGCGGCCGGCATGAGCAAGCAGACCGCCCGCTTCGACGATTGACCAGAAGGAATTTCGACATGTCTTCACGCTGGAGCACAGCAGTACTGGACCCCGCCCAGCCCGGTGGCTGGGCGGTGGTGCGCAGCCGCCAGGGCTTCCTGCAGGACGAGCAGGGCGTGCTGTTCGCCCGTGAGTGGGCGCAGCGCCAGAACCTGCCGGTACTGGCCGAGCACGGCATCGGTCACTTCGATGGCGAACCTGTGTACGTACTCGAGCTGCACGAGCCGGTCGAGGTCGACGGCTGTCAGTGGCAAGGCCTGCGCCAGTTCATGCTGCAGGGCGATTTCGACGTCTTCAGCCTGCTCGGCTATGCCGCGCAGATTGCCACCTGGGCCCGCGAGCACCGCTTCTGTGGTAGCTGCGGGCGCCCGGCGGTGCAGGTCAAGGGCGAGCGGGCGATGTATTGCGAGCACTGCGACCTGCGCGCCTACCCGCGCATTTCGCCGAGCATGATTGTGCTGCTGACCCGCGGCGACGAGATTCTCCTGGCGCGTTCGCCGCGCTTCGTCAGCGGCGTCTACAGCACCCTGGCCGGCTTCGCCGAGCCAGGTGAGTCGGCCGAGCAGTGCCTGATTCGCGAGGTGCGCGAGGAGGTCAGCCTGGAGGTGCGCAATATCCAGTACATCGCCAGCCAGTGCTGGCCGTTTCCCCACTCGATGATGCTCGGCTTTCACGCCGAATACGCCGGCGGCGATATCGTGCCGCAACCCGACGAGATCGAGGACGCGCAGTGGTTCAGCGTGCACAACCTGCCGCCGCTGCCGGCCGGGCGCTCGATCGCGCGCTACCTGATCGACCTGTACGTGGCGCGCCGCCTAGGCCTGCCCGAACCAGTGCTGCCAGGCCAGACGCACGGTCAGGCCTAGCACCACGGTGATGAACACCGGGCGGATGAACTTCGCCCCACCGCCAATGGCGGTGCGGGCACCGAAGAACGCCCCGACCATCACCGACAGGCCCATGCTCAAGCCGATCAGCCAGTCGACCTGGCCGGAACAGATGAACACCGACAGCGCGGCGGCGTTGCTGACGAAGTTCATGCTGCGCGCCACGCCGCTGGCCTTGACCAGGTCAATGGGGTAGAGCAGCAGGCTGCTGACGGTCCAGAACGCCCCCGTGCCAGGCCCGGCGACGCCGTCATAGAAGCCCAGGCTGAAACCTTGGGTGCCTTGCCATTTCTTGCGGATCGGCTGCTCGCTATCGAGCGGCGCCTTGGGCGTGCCGCCGAACAGCAGGTACAGGCCGCAGGCGAAGACGACCAGCGGCAGCATCCGGTTCAACCACTCGGCGGGCAGGTAGTGAGCCACCCCCGCGCCGGCGAAGGCGCCGACCAGGGTGCCCCAGATCGCGTGCTGCCATTGCCTGGGGTGGAACAGCCGGCGCCGGTAATAGGTGAAGCTGGCGGTGGCCGCACCGAAGGTCGAACTGAGCTTGTTGGTGCCCAGTACCAGGTGCGGCGGCAGGCCGGCGGTGAGCAGCGCCGGGGTGGTCAGCAACCCGCCGCCACCGGCGATGGCGTCGATGAAACCGGCGATAAAGGCGACCAGGGCGAGCAGGCCCAGGGTGGTGGGGTCGGTGCTGAGCTCGAAGGGCATAGGGGCAGGGGCCAGGGGCCAAAAGCGGGGATTGTACATGCAATTAGTGAGAATCGGCTTGGCTTTGCGCGAGGGGCGGCCTGGGAACAGGCGTGTGAGCGTTCCCGGGCAAGCCCCGTCTACGGGGCGCACAAGCGGTCCAGGTCAGGACAGAAACCCGCCATCCACATTCAACGCCACCCCGGTGGTGTAGCTCGACGCGGCGCTGGCCAGGTACAGCACGGCGCCGGCCATTTCGTCCGGCTGGGCCACGCGCTTGAGCGGGATCTGCGCCAGGGCGCTCTTGAGGATGGCCTCGTTGCCGACCAGCGCCGAGGCGAATTTGGTGTCGGTGAGCCCTGGCAGCAGGGCGTTGCAGCGGATGCCGAAGGCCGCGCATTCCTTGGCGAATACCTTGGTCATGTTGATCACCGCCGCCTTGGTCACCGAGTAGATGCCCTGGAAGGCTCCGGGTGACACGCCGTTGATCGAGGCCACGTTGATGATGCTGCCACCCCCGTTCTCGCGCATCAGCTTGCCGGCCTCCACCGACATGAAGAAATACCCGCGAATGTTGACGTCCACGGTCTTCTGGAAGGCGCCCAGGTCGGTGTCCAGCACGTTGCAGAACTGCGGGTTGGTGGCGGCGTTGTTGACCAGGATGTCGAGCCGGCCGAACTGCTCGCGGATGCCCTGGAATACCGCCTGAATCTGCTCCATCTCGCCGATGTGGCAGGCCACTGCAGTGGCCTTGCCACCGGCGGCGACGATGGCATCGGCCACCTGCTGGCAGCCTTCGAGCTTGCGGCTGGAGACGATCACGTGGGCCCCCTGCTGTGCCAGCAGGCTGGCGATGGCGGCACCGATGCCGCGGCTGGCGCCGGAGACGAAGGCGATCTTGCCGTCGAGGTCGAACAGTGCGGTCTTGCTCATGGAAGCTCCGTTGGGAAAAGGGGTCAGAGGCTGGATTGCCTGATCACAGCCAGGCTCATCTGCTCCAGCAGCCGGTTCATGTGGATGAACTGGGCGAAGCGTTTGTCCTGGGTCTGGCCGTGGAAGAAGCGGTAGTAGATCTGCTGGACGATCCCGGCCAGGCGGAACAGCCCGTAGGTGTAGTAGAAGTCGTAGTTGTCCACCGCCAGCCCGGAGCGCTCGGCGTAGTAGTCGGCGAATTGGCGGCGAGTGAGCATGCCGGGGGCATGGCTGGGCTGGCGGCGGGTCAGTTGCACGGGCGCCGGGTCGCCGGCCTCGACCCAATAGGCCAAGGTGTTGCCCAGGTCCATCAGCGGGTCGCCGAGGGTGGTCAGCTCCCAGTCGAGCACGCCGATGATGTTCATCGGGTTGTGCGGGTCGAGGATGACATTGTCGAAACGGTAGTCGTTATGGACGATGGCCGAACGTTGGCTGTCGGCGGGCATCTTGTCTTCCAGCCACTGGCGCACGGCCTGCCACTGCGGTGCATCGGGGGTCAGCGCCTTGCTGTAGCGCTCGCTCCAGCCGCTGATCTGGCGCTGCACATAACCCTCGGGCCGGCCCAGGTCGCCGAGGCCGCAGGCGACGTAATCGACCTGGTGCAGGTCCACCAGCTTGTCGATGAAGCTTTTGCACAGCACCTGGGTCTGCGCGGCGTCCAGGCCCAGCTCGGGCGGCAACTCGGCGCGCAGGATGATGCCCTCGACGCGCTCCATCACATAGAACTCGGCGCCGAGCACGGCTTCGTCGGTGCAATGCACGTAGGCCTTGGGGCAGTACGGGAAGCCGCTGTTGAGCCGGTTGAGGATGCGAAATTCGCGGCCCATGTCGTGGGCGGAGCGGGCCTTGTGGCCGAATGGCGGGCGCCGCAGCACCAGCTCGCGTTCGGGGTATTGCAGCAAGTAGGTGAGGTTGGAAGCGCCACCGGGAAACTGGCTGACCCGCGCGGTGCCGGTCAGGCCGGGGATGTGCCGCTTGAGATAAGGGTCGACCCTGTCGATGTCGAGTTCTTCGCCGGCACGGATGCCCGTGGAGGAGTCGGTGAGTGGCATGCTGAGCCCTTGTATTTGTTCTGCGCATCAATCTAAACCGCGGATCGGAGGGTCACAAGGGGCAGCGGGGCGTTATAGGCGAGGGTGTTGGTGGGGTATGCCCGGGGCGGATGCCTGGCTCGCAAAAAGCTCGGGGGCCTGGCCCCCTCCCACGTCGCTTTGCAGTCAGCGTGGAAGGGCGCCAGGCCCCCGAGAGGCCGTATGGCTGGCAGAGTGATCTGTCAGTTCAGGCCCAGCTTGCCGCGCAGGGTCGACAGGTCTTCAGCCAGGGTGTTGACCGGGCCGATCAGGGCCTTGCGGTCAGCGTCCTTGACCTTGTCATAGGTCTCGTAGCCGCCGTCCTTGGTCTTGTACTTGGCCAGGATCTTGTCCACGGTGGCGAAGTTCTTGTCGACCTTGGCAACGAACGCCTTGTCCTGTTTTTCCAGTTGCGGGCGGAACAGCTGCACGATTTTCTGGGCGCCGTCGACGTTGCCCTGGAAGTCGTACAGGTCGGTGTGGCTGTAACGGTCCTCTTCACCGGAGACCTTGGTCGCGGCCACTTCTTCCATCAGGGCGGCAGCGCCACCGACCACTTTCTCAGGCGGGAAGGTCAGGCCGGCAATGCGGGTCTGCAGGTCCTTGACGTCCTTGAGCAGGCCGTCGGCCAGGGCGTCGAGGCCCTTGGTGGTGTTTTCCGAGTACAGGGTGTATTCGATGCGGTGGAAGCCGGTGAAGTCTTCAGCGGTGACACCTTTCTCGTGATCGTCGACACGGGAGTCGATGGACGCATCCAGGTCGCTGAACAGTTCGGCGATCGGCTCGATCGACTCGTAGTGCACGCGAGTCGGGGCGTACAGCTTCTTGGCGGTGGCCAGGTCGCCCTTCTTGATGGCGTCGGTGAACTTCTGGGTCTCGGTGGCCAGGGTGTCAACCTTTTCGGTGACATAGATCTTGTAGTCCGAGATCGGCTGCACCAGGTCCAGCGAAGGCGCGGCAGCGGCGAAGGCGGCCAGTGGCGAACCCAGCAGCGTGGCGGACAGCAGCAAAGCGAGAGGCGTCTTTTTCATGAGCGGTTCCCCGATTGGTCAAGTGGTTATGCGGTTGTTTTTCTAGTGGCATCGAGCAATGAGCGACCGATGAAATCCTGATCGCCGACAACGCCGGGCAGAGTGAAGAAATAGCCGCCACCGCAAGGCTTGAGGTATTCCTCCAGGGGTTCGCCATTGAGGCGCGTCTGCACGGTGATGAAGCCTTTTTCCAGGTCGGCCTGGTAGCAGATGAACAACAGGCCCATGTCCAGCTGGCCGTTCTTGTTCACGCCGTTGGAGTAGTTGAACGGCCGGCGCAGGATCAGATTGGCCTGCGATTCGGGGGTGCGCGGGTTGGCCAGGCGGATGTGCGCATCGAGCTTGGTCAGCTTGCCTTCCGGGTCCTTGCTGTAGTCCGGCACCTCGGTTTCGACCTGGCCGCCCATGGGCGCGCCGGTGGCCTTGTGGCGGCCGAAGATGCTCTCCTGCTCCTGCAGGGGCGTGCGGTCCCAGCGTTCGACGAAGTTGCGGATGATGCGCACCGCCTGGTAGCTGCCGTGGGCGGCCCAGGCCGGCTCGTCGCTGCCGGGTTGCACCCACACCAGCGCGTCCATGGCCTTGGCATCGTTGGAGTCGGGGTTGGCCGAGCCATCGCGAAAGCCGAGGAAATTGCGCGCGCTCTGCGCCGGTTCGCCCGGCTGCAGCGGCGCCTGCGGCGGCACGCTGCCTTCCTGTTTCCAGCGCACGAACAGCAGGTCAGGCATGTTCTTGACGATGTCGCGCAGGGCGTGGATGTTGGTGTCCGGGGTGTTGGAGCAGAACTGCAGGGTCAGGTCGCCGTGGCACTGGGCTTCTTCCAGGGCATCGTTGGGAAAGCCGACCATGCGGCTCAGCCGCTTGGGCTTGGCCTGGGCCAGGCCGAAGCGCTCGTCGAACAGCGAATGACCCACCGAGACAGTGATGGTCAGGTTGTCCGGTGCAACCACCGGGCCGAGGATGCCCGAGTCGGTGGGGGGCAGCTTGGGGTCGACCTGGGGCACGGTGCCGCCGGCCATGAGGAACCTGATGCGCTCGTCGAGGGTACGGAACAGCCGCTCCAGGTCTTCGCGGTCGCTGGCCAGCACGTCGAAGGCGACCATCATGCCGGCGGCCGGGCGCGGCGTGACGATGCCCGACTGGTGCGTGCCCTGGTACTCGTGGGCGTCGTGGGTCTTTTCGCTCTTCGGGGCTTCGGTCACCTGGGCCGGGGCCGACCCGGCCATGGCCGGGCAGCTCAGCCCGCTGCCCGCCAGCGCGACGCCGGCGGCGCCGAGGCCCATCAGCACGCGGCGGCGCTGCGGGTCGACGGGGCAGGTAGGTTTCTGGTTATCGCTCATCTGTCGGTTCGTTCTGCAATTACAGGCCGGAAAGGCCGAGGGCGGGATCGATTCCATCGAGTACGTCGGCCAGAGCCTTGGCCTTGTCGGCGATCTGCTTGCGCTGATCGGGGCCGACCTTGTCGTAGGAGGTGTACTGGCCATCGCTGCCCTTGAGGGCATTCAACTGGCCGTCCAGCGCAGCGGTGGCGGCGTCGACCTTGGGCAGCAGGTCGGCGGCCGACTTGGCCAGCACCGGGCGCAGCAGGTCGACCACCTTGCGGGTCACCTCAAGGTTGGCGGCGAAGCCGTTCAGGTCGATGTGGCTGTAGCGCTCTTCCTCGCCATTGGTGCGCACGTCGGCCAGGCTGTGGATGTTGCGGGCGACGATACCGACCAGCTGCTCGGGCGGCAGGGTCTGGGCCAGCAGGTCGGTCTTGAGGGTGGCGACGTCGGCCTGCAGTTTCTGCGCGACCGGGGTCAGGCCCTCAAGGCTGTTGCGCTGGAACAGGCCGAATTCGATGCGGTGGAAGCCGCCGAATTGGGCGTCCTGCTCGCGTTTCTCGAAGTAGTCGGCGCGGGCGTTGATGCCGTTGTCCAGTTCGGCCAGGCGCTGGGCCGCCGGGGCCAGGCGCCCGTAGGCGCTGCGGGCGGGCAGGTAGAGGGCGCGCGCCTGGTTGATGTCACCGGCGGCGATGGCCTGCGCCAGGTCGTCGACGGCGTGGATCAAGCCATTGCTCTGGCTGCTCAGGTACACGCGAAATTCCGACAGCGGACCGATGAACGCAACCATCGATGGCCGGGCCTTGGCGGCCGCGTCGGATGCGGCGGTCGGGGTCACGTGCAGGGTGCCGCGCGGGTTGCTGAGCAGCCCGCAGGTAATGGCGTAGTCGCCCGGCTGCAGGTTGGCGTTGATCACCTGGCTGAGGCCCGGGGCGATGTTTTCGCGCTCCTCGACCACCAGCACACCGTCGAGGATCTCCCATTCCACGGCGCGCTCGGATTTGTTCACGATGCGAAACGCTGCGCGCCCGGCGGGCACGGTGAGGGCGTTGGGCTCGCAGCTCTTGGGGTGGATATTGACGACGATCTCGTCACCGGCATTGGCCTGGCGCTTGGCCGAAGCCGTCTTGGAGGCGTAGTAGAACAGGCCGCCGGCCGCGATCAGCACGACCGCCGAACCGATCACGGCGAAACGCATGGCGCGGGGCGGCATGCCAGGAGTGGGGTTGGACATGTGAGCCTTACGAATGGGAAACGGAAGTGGTTTTGCCCGCCGCGTGGGCGGTGGCGGGCATGAAGAACAGGGCCAGGGTAATCACCAGGTAGAGCACGTAGGCGCTCAATACGCTGACCGTCGGGGCGTCCTGATAGCCGAACATGCCGGCCAGCACCGACCCGGTCGGGCCGTCCATCGGCAGCGTTGCACTGATGTCGAAGACCACATCCTGCAGGTGATTCCACAGGCCGGCCTCATGCAGGGCCATGACCGAGTTGGCGAGCACGCCGGCGGCGACCACGAGAATGAACAGCCCGGTCCAGCGGAAGAACAGGTTCAGGTTCATGCGCAGGCTGCCTTTGTAGAGCGCCACGCCCACCGCGACGGCCACGAGCAGACCCAACAGCGCACCGAGGGGGCCGCTGGCGCCTTCGCTCTGCTGGAACACCGCGAGCAGGAAGAACACCGTTTCCAGGCCTTCGCGGGCCACGGCGAAGAAGACCATGGCGATCAATGCCCAGACCTGGTTGCGCGAGTTGCCCAGTGCTTGCTCCAGTGAGGCCTGCAGAGATTGTTTGACCGACCGAGCGACCTTGCGCATCCAGAACACCATGGAGGTGAGGATGACTACGGCGAACAGGCCGACCAGGCCTTCGAAGAGTTCCTGCTGCTTTTGCGGGAATTCGGCGCTGACCAGTTCCAGGCCGCCACCGACCAGCAGGGCGAGCGCGCCGGCGAGAAATACCCCGACCCAGACGGCGGGCATCCACTGGCCACGGCCGGTCTGCTTGAGGTAACTGGCAATGATGCCAACGATGAGCGCGGCTTCAATCCCTTCGCGCAGCATGATCAAGAATGGAACGAGCACAGAGCACCACAGTGAGAATCTATAAGGTGCTATGTTTTAACATAATGATACTCATTATTGAATAGATTCCCTTTAATTTCATGGAATGGGGCTGGGAATCATTTACAGCGAAAGCGGGTGTCTGGAGTGGGAGGGGGCAAGGCCCTGAAGAGGTGCCCCCTCTCACTGCAACGATCAGACCGGGAACAGGTCGCTCAGCTTCATCGCCAGCATCATGTCGCCTTCCAGGCGCAACTTGCCGCCCATGAAAGCCTGCATGCCGTCGGTTTCACCGCTGACGATGTTTTTGAGGGTTTCGCTGTCCATGATCAGGGTAACGTTGGCATCCGGGTTCTCACCTTGCTTCAGATCGCACTGGCTGTCCTTGACGGCCAACGAGTAGTGCTTGTCTTCGTCGGTGATGTTGAAACCGAACACCAGGTCCAGGCCGGCAGCGGCAGCTGGGTTGAACTTGGCTTGCATCTTTTGTACGGCATCGGCTACGGAGCTCATGGGTCGATCCTTGTGCAGGTTGTTGCGGGTTGAAAAAAGTCGCGCCGGCGCTCATCGCCAGGTGAGCAGTTCCGGCGCTCGGGTCAATTGCAGGTGGGTGTCGCTGTTGAAGCTGGCCAGGCTGACTTCGCGGCCGCGGAACTTGAGCACGCTGAGCGAAGTGTTGACGATCTGCCAGTTGGCCTCGAAGGCGCGGCTGGCAGGCATACCGGTGATGAGGTGGAGCAGGGCGGTGATGACGCCGCCGGAGGTGAAGATGGCTACATTGTCGCCCTTGGCGGCGTTGTCGAGAACCCGCTGCAGCCCGGCCTCGACCCGGCCGAGAAAGCCGGCCCAGCCTTCCAGGCCGGCCGGGTCACGGCTGCCGTCCAGCCAGTGCTCGACCAGCAGGGCGAACAGGCGCTGGAACTCGTTGCGGTTGAGCGCGGCATTGCGCATGACCTCGAGGGCCTGGGGTTCGTTGACCAACAGCAGTGGCAGCAGGCCTCGCACCAGACCTTCGGCGTCGAACTCATCGAACGCCGGATCGGTCTCCAGCGCCGGGGCTTCGCCCAACTCGGCCAGCGCCAGCCGCGCGGTGTCCTGCTGCCGGCGCAGGGTGCCGGCCAGGCAGCGATCGAAACGCACCCCCAGGGCGGCCAGGTGGGCGCCGACCACCTGGGCCTGACGCACGCCGACACTCGACAGCACGTCGTAATCTGCGGCGCCGAATGAGGCCTGGCCATGTCTGATCAGATAGATGCTGCCCACGTCCGCACGATCCTGGCACTTTGAAAGAAAGTTTGCGCAGGGTAGGGGCGCCGTCGGCAGCCTGTCAATCGAAATTCATACATGCGTTTGAAAGGCTTGTTTAAGAGCCCTCGCCGCCGTCGGTCAAGGGCGGCAACACACACGGCTGGCAGGCGCGCCGTGCTGTCGGTATGCTTGATCGATTCGGCCCTGGGCAAATGTTCCGGCTGGCCAAGAGCATATCTGGCAACTTTAAGGAGTCACCGTGGATTTTCTTGCCGACTACGCAGGTTTTCTGGCGCGTACCGTCACCCTGGTGGTGGCCATTGTGGTGGTGCTGGTGGTTATCGCTTCGCTGCGCAGCAAGGGCCGGCGCAAGACGGCTGGGCAGTTGCAGGTGGTCAAGCTCAACGACTTCTACAAGGGCCTGCGCGAGCGCCTGGAAGCCGCGCTGCTCGACAAGGATCAGCTCAAGGTGCTGCGCAAGCAGCAGGGCAAGAGCGAGAAGAAACTCAAGAAAAGCCCCGAAAACAAGGGGCGCGTGTTCGTGCTCGACTTCAATGGCGACATCAAGGCGTCGGCCACCGAGAGCCTGCGCCAGGAGATCACCGCGCTGCTGACCCTGGCCACGCCCAAGGATGAAGTGGTGCTGCGCCTGGAAAGCGGCGGCGGCATGGTCCACAGCTATGGATTGGCCTCCTCGCAGCTGGCGCGCATCCGTCAGGCCGGCGTGCCGCTGACCATCTGCATCGACAAGGTGGCCGCCAGCGGCGGCTACATGATGGCCTGCATCGGCGAGAAGATCATCAGCGCCCCTTTCGCCATTCTCGGCTCGATCGGCGTGGTCGCGCAGTTGCCCAACGTGCACAACCTGCTGAAGAAGCACGACATCGATTTCGAAGTGCTGACCGCCGGTGAATACAAGCGCACCCTGACCGTGTTCGGCGAGAACACCGAGAAGGGCCGCGAGAAGTTCCAGCAGGACCTCGACATCACCCACCGCCTGTTCAAGAGCTTCGTGGCCCACTATCGGCCGCAACTGGCGATCGACGACGTGGCAACTGGCGAAGTGTGGCTCGGCGTGGCTGCCATCGACAAGCAGCTGGTCGACGAGTTGAAGACCAGCGACGAGTACCTCGCCGAACGGGCCAAGAGCGCCGAGCTCTATCACCTGCACTACGCCGAGCGCAAAAGCCTGCAGGAGCGGGTTGGCATGGCTGCCAGCGCCTCGGTGGAGGACCTTGCCGTGCGCGCCTGGAGCAAGCTCAGCCAGCAGCGTTTCTGGTAAAACGTAAGCCGTCAGCCATAAGCTTGTAGCGCCACCTACCGCTGCGCGACTGCTCCACTGCAACGTCATTTCTGCAGTGGAGCTGTCCGATGAACACCCCCTCCAGCACTTCTCCTGGTAGCGCTCAGCCGCTTTATTTCGACCTCCTCGCTGCCCAGGTGCCGGCCTGGCTGGGCAGCGCCACTGCGGACCGCCGCCTGGCGTGGCACGCCGCGCTGGAGGCCAGCCTCGCCTCCAGCAGTGCCGCGGACTCGCTGATGCGCCAGGTCCTGGAGCCTGTGGCCTTTGTCGAGCCGCTGCTGACCCGGGCACTGCGCAGCCGCTTCAACCGCCAGGTCGACGTCGGCAGCGCGCAACTGTGGCGGTTGCAGCGTCACAGGGAGCTGACGGGCAATGTGCCGCTGCGCTACGTCGGCGAGGCGCAAACCGCCCGAACCAAGGTGACCATCGCCGTGCAGACGCTGGTCGACGCCGCCATGGCCAATTTCGAACTCGGCGAAACCACCCAGGGCGCGTTCGAGCAGGGTTCTGCCGTGCTGGAGGCGGGTGCCTTCAAACCCTTCGATGAATACGGCCAGGGCCCCTGGTACGACCCCGCTCGGTTGATCGCCATCGCACCCCATGAATTCGCCTCGATCTGCCGTGAGCTTGACCTCGGCGCGCGCTATCAGCGCCACCTGCAGGGTCTCCTTGGCACCCCCGAGGCCAATGCCATCCTGCTGACCAATGCGGCGCACGACATGCGTCTGCACGCCGAGAGTGCGCGCCTGCGCCAGTGGCTCAGCGAGCCGGCTTATGCCGCGTTGCTGGGATCGCTGCAAATGACTGGCGGCAGCGACCAATGGCTGGGCCACCCCGTGCAGGCCTGTGAGCTGCGCTTGCTGGGCTCCTTGAGCCAGCCCGGCATAGCGCTGCAGCGAGCCGTGCTGATCCAGGCCAATCTGAGCGGCCAGGACGCCTGCGTGCTGTACCTGCCTGGCGACCCGCAGCATCCCGTGCGCGAGTACGACTCCCTGCAGGCCTGCGCCGATCACCTGCGCGAGCGGCTGCGCCAACCCGCGTTCCTGGCGTACTTCATGGGGCTGGTGGCGCTCGCCGAGCGCGCCGACTTTGCCCTACGGCTGCGCAACACCTTGACCCCACTGCCGTTCTGGGCGCTGAACCCCGGCGACGAGCTGCGCGCCAACGATCCCCAGGCTGACCTCAAGCTGCGCGCCTACCCGCAGTCCGGTCCACTGCTGCCCTGGTGGACCCGGCGCCAGGTCGGCGCAGTGCTGGCCGACGCGCGCGGGCTGGTAGTGCCCAACGAAGATGAAGATCGCCAGGCCCGTGAGGCGCGCCTGGTGCTATGGCAGTCGGTGGGCATGAATGCCGCCAACCTTGCGGGTTTCTTCGTGCCAGGGCTCGGTGTGGTATTGCTGGGAGCGCTGGCCACGCAACTGCTCGGCGACCTGGTAGTGGGTGTCGATGAGTGGCAGCACAGTCAACACGTGGAAGCACTGGCGCATTTCAAGGACATCGCACAGACCATCGCCAGCGTCGCCGTGGCCGCCGGGGCTGCGTGGGTGATCCGGCCAGCGCCCATACTCGAAAGCCTGCGGCCGCTGCGCAGTGCTCCGGGCCAGACGCAACTGGTCAGCCGATCCCGTTGGGCCGCGCATCATCAGGCGGTCGCACGCTGGAGTGCGCAGGCATCGATGCGCCGACTGGGCACGCTGGTGGACGGCCTGGATGACCTGACGTTGCAACGTTTGCAGCGCAGCGCGCAGCTCTCCGATGCCGGCCTGCGCGATCTGCACCGCCAGCAACGGCCCCTGCCGGCGCTGCTGCGCGAAGCGCTGGCAGATGCCCAGGCGCAGCGGCGGGTGGATGAGTCATCGGGCAGCATCAGCTTCGCCGCCGCGCGCCTGGCGCCGCCGGTCAGCGAAAGCCAGGCCGGGAAAACGCTGCGGCGCGATTTCGGCGGGTTGCCGGCCAGCCTTGCCGAGGAGATCGTCGAGGGTGCAACAGCGTCCGAGCGCAGGCTCCTTCTCGCCGGGCGAGTACCGCTGCGCCAGGCCGAGCAAGCCCACCATGCGCTGCGTGACTGGCGCTTGCAGCAGGCCATCGATGGCCTCTGGTTGCCCGCCACGGCGCGTGCCGACAGTGCGCTGCTGATACAGGGGCTGCGCGGCCATCTGCCTGAGCCTGCAGGCAGCGAGCCTGATGCGTTGCGCATCGCCATTCATGAGTACGCGACAAGCCACCCTGAACAGGCCGCCGCCGTGCTCGGGCAACAGCGCTGGCTACCTTGGCTGCGACCGCCAGCGCGCAGCGCCAACGGCCTGCTCGGCTACCCGCTGAGCGGACGCGGTGCGCCGCTGCCTGAGCCGGCCGCCGCAGCGCCGAGCACGGTTGCCGAACGCTTGCGGGTGCTGTACCCGCACGTCAGCGACGCCCACTTCAATCAGTTGCTCGATGAGCTTGGCGCCGACCCGCAGCACGCCATCCAGTTGCGCGAGCTGGAATACCAGGCACTCACCGAGCAATTGCAGCAATGGGTCGCCCGCGGCTCTGAGTGGATTGACAGTCAAGGCGTGCAGCGCCCGGTCGCCGCTCTCGACCGCCAATGGGTCGCCCAGGACATCCGCGCCGCCTGGCGGCGTGAAACCAGCGTGATCAATCATCCCGACCAGGCCCCGACCTGGGACCTGGACCTGTCGGGCCGGCAGGTCGGCAGCTTGCCGCATCTGAACGCCGACTTCTCCCATATCCAGACGCTGGCGCTCGCCGACATGGGCCTGCATGGCGACCCCTCGGGATTTCTCAGAGGCTTTGCCCAGGTCAGTGTGCTGGAGCTGCAGGGCAATGCGCTGACCCGCATTCCTCCCGCCGTGGCGCAGCTCACTGAACTGACGGGCCTGAGCGTTGACGAAAATCCGTTGCTGGCCACTGCGCAGATGTTCGAACCACTGCGCCAGTTGACCCGCCTGGAGTTCCTGATCATGGGCGACCATCCGGAGCCACCGCCCTTGCCCGCACTGCAAAGCCTGTCGGGCATGACTCAGCTGCGCGAAATAGGGCTGAGCAACGTCAACGCGGATTTCACCCTGGAACATTGGCAGGCGCTGCGGGCATTGCCCCATCTGGAGCGACTGTGGCTGGGCAATAATCGTCTGGTGCTGACGCCGCAGATCCTCGAGCTCATCTCCAGCATGCAGGCGCTGGAGTTGCTCGACCTGCATTTGAATCCGTTGGGCCTCGCGCCCGATGTCAGTCAGTTGCACGCGCTGCAGTTGCTCGACCTGCGCGACTGTGGCTTGAGCCAGTGGCCGCCGGGGCTGACCGAGTTGATGGCGCTGCCGGGTGGCCCGTTGCGCTCGGTATGGCTGCAATATAATCCTATCGTGCAGCTCCCGGAATTGGCGTCGCTGGCCTTCTTCCGCCGGCCGCTGCGCTCGCTGAGCCTCTCCCCGGAGCAGCTCGATGCGGCCAGTGCGCAGCGTCTGGACAGCGCGCTGCGGATCAATTCTCGGCAAGCCAACCTCGGCCTGCATGGGTTGCCCGGCTCGTCGGCGCCGAGCTGGCTGGGGGGCGCCTCGCCAGCCCTGCGTGACAGTGTGCAGGCGCTGCGCAGCGAGCCGCAGGCGCGCCATTTCCTCGGGGCGCTGGACCGCGCCGAAGACATGGCCTCGTTCCAGCGCGACCCGGTGGCAGGCCGCGAGCGCGCCCAGCGACTGGTGCAGGCCATCACCGAGCCTGCGGCGGCCGCGGACGTGCAAGGCTTGACGCATTTGCGCGCGGCGTTTTTCGATCTGGGCGAGGAGGCGATGACGACCTGTGGCGACGGCCTGCAGTTGCTGATGAACCGCTGCGAAGCGCTATTGCTGGTGTTTCGTGCGAGCGCCCAGTCCGCCAGTGCCGCAGCACCTTTGCAGCCGTTGCTGGACCTGGCGCGCGGTATGTTGCGCGCCGAGCTGGTGGATGAGGCAGCCATGCAGGTGGTGCGGGGGCGTTATGCCTGGAGTGCGGCCCGCAATGCGGGTTCGACGACCGCGGACGCACTTTTGAGCACACTGGACGAACCGCTGCTGGCGGCGCAGCCCTTGGCAACCGACGAAGCCGAGGTGCGCCTGCGCTTTCGCCTCGACCTGCAGGTTCGTCTGCAACTGCCGCCCCAGGGCGAGCGCATGCTTTACCCGCAGGTCACCTCGGCCGAACAGTTGGACCGAGTGCAGGCCTATGTCGAGGAGCGCATGGGCGATCAGCGTCTGCGCGATTGGCTGGTGGACCAGGCATGGTGGCGCGACCTGCTTGCACGGCGCTCGCCAGAGGCGTTGAGCCTGGCGCGGCAGCCCTGGTTGCAAGGGCAGCAGTATCTGTATGAGTTGAGCCGCGAGGGGACGTCACTGCCCACCGTAGCGCCAGAGGTACTGGCTCGTCTGGCCGAGCTGTATCCCGATCGGGTCTGGGCAGTCGGCGGGGTCAGTCAACGGGTGGCACTCAGTGCGCTGGAGGACGATACGTTGCGACAGGTGTTGCTGGCGGGTCAGGCAACGGCCGAGATGGCGGCGTATGCGCGGTTGACAGCGCAACTGGTGGGCTGACCCAGCGGCCCCATCGCGAGCAAAGCCTGCTCGCGATGGGGCCGTCGGCCTCGACGCCAGGCCGGTCGGCTCAGCGCCGGCGGAACAGCGGCAGCGGCTGATCCGTGGCGGCCTGGTAGGTCACCGAGAAGTCCTTCAGGCTTTCCAGGGCTTCATAGGGGTCCTTGTCAGCGCGCAAGGCGAAGGCATCGAAACCGCAGCGGTGCAGATAGAACAGCTGGTCGCGCAGTACGTCGCCAATGGCCCGCAGTTCGCCTTTGAAGCCGTAGCGATCGCGCAGCAGACGCGCGTTGGAATAGTTGCGACCATCCGTGAAGGCCGGAAAATTCAGGGCAATCACCTGAAAGTCGGCGACGCTCTCGCCAATCTCTTCGGCTTCTTCGTCCGCGTCCAGCCACACGCCGAGGCCGCCGTCGCGGGCCTTGAGCGCGTGACCGTGCTCACGCCACAGCGCCAGGGGCACGATCAGGTCGTCGCAGTTGCTGATGCCGTCGAGGGTCGCGTCCTTGGGCAGCAGGTGCCAGGTCTCGTCGACGACGGCGTTGTTCTTAATGATTCGCTGCATAGACGCGCTCCTTGAAAGGATCAATGCCGATTCGCTGGTAGGTGTCGATGAAGCGCTCGTCTTCGGTGCGTTTTTCCACGTACACGTCGATGAGTTTGGAGATCACATCGGGCATGGCCTCCTGGGCGAAGGACGGGCCGAGGATCTTGCCCAGGCTGGCGTCGCGGCTGGCGCTGCCACCCAGGGAGACCTGATAGAACTCTTCGCCTTTCTTGTCCACGCCAAGGATGCCGATGTGGCCGACGTGGTGGTGGCCGCAGGCGTTCATGCAGCCGGAGATGTTCAGGTCCAGCTCGCCGATGTCGAACAGGTAGTCGAGGTCGTCGAAGCGGCGCTGGATCGACTCGGCGATCGGTATCGACTTGGCGTTGGCCAGCGAGCAGAAGTCGCCACCCGGGCAGCAGATGATGTCGGTCAGCAGGCCGATGTTCGGCGTGGCGAAGCCGCCTTCGCGCAGTTCCAGCCACAGCGCGTGCAACTGGCTCTGTTCGACGTCGGCAAGAATGATGTTCTGCTCGTGGGAGGTGCGCAGCTGGCCGAAGCTGTAGCGTTCGGCCAGGTCCGCCACGGCGTCCAGCTGCTTGTCGGTCAGGTCGCCCGGGGCCACGCCGGTGGGCTTGAGCGACAGGGTCACTGCGACGTAACCCGGCTGCTTGTGCGCCAGGGTGTTGCGCGAGCGCCAGCGGGCAAAACCAGGATGCTCGGCTTCCAGGGCGCTGAAGTCGATGTTGGTCAGAGCCTTGTAGGCCGGGTCGACGAAGTGCCGGGCCACGCGCTCAAGCTCCGCCTCGGTCAAGGTGGTGCTGCCACCGCGCAGGTGCTCCATCTCGGCGTCGACCTTGGCGGCGAATACTTCAGGGGTCAGCGCCTTGACCAGGATCTTGATGCGCGCCTTGTACTTGTTGTCACGACGGCCATAGCGGTTATAGACCCGCAGAATGGCGTCCAGGTAGCTCAACAGGTCCTGCCACGGCAGGAACTCGTTGATGAAGGCGCCGACCACGGGGGTGCGGCCCAGGCCGCCACCGACCAATACACGGAAACCCAGCTCGCCGGCGGCGTTGTGCACCGGCTCAAGGCCGATGTCGTGCACTTCGATGGCCGCACGGTCGCGGCTGGCGCCGTTCACGGCGATCTTGAACTTGCGCGGCAGGTAGGCGAATTCCGGGTGGAAGGTGGTCCACTGGCGGACGATTTCGCACCAGGGGCGCGGGTCGATCAGCTCGTCGGCGGCGACCCCGGCGAACTGGTCGGTGGTGACGTTGCGCAGGCAGTTGCCACTGGTCTGGATGGCGTGCATCTGCACGGTGGCCAGCTCGGCGAGAATATCGGGGATGTCTTCCACGGCCGGCCAGTTGAACTGCACGTTCTGCCGGGTGCTGATGTGGGCATAACCCTTGTCGTAGTCACGGGCGATCTTGGCCATCATCCGCGTCTGCCGCGAAGTCAGCTGGCCATAGGGCACGGCAACGCGCAGCATGGGCGCGAAGCGCTGGATGTACAGGCCGTTCTGCAGGCGCAGGGGGCGGAATTCCTCTTCGCTCAACTCGCCTGCCAGATACCGGCGGGTCTGATCGCGGAACTGCTTGACGCGGTCCTCGATGATCCGTTGATCGTACTCGTCGTAAACGTACATGATTATCCTGTGTGTTCTCAGGCTGTTATAGATCGCATCAGCGCGCACGGCCGCGCACTCCCGACGGAGCCGAGAAAATATACAGCCTGGCTAATATTCGTAAAAGTGAACTTTAACGATAAGCTCATAGCTGAAATCGATAAGGACGGATGGCGATCACCTGGTTTGTATAAAGGGTACGCCTGGGCTTAACTGGTACGGGCGTACCAAACGCTATGAAAGCCCATAAAAACAAGAGAGACAGCCGATGAGCCATCCTTTGAAAAGCCGCAAACCTGCCAGTCACACCGATGCCTGGGCCATCCTGTTCATGATCGTGGTGGTCGTGGGGGCAGCCTTGTTCTGGGTCAGCCATCATTGAGGTTTGGGTGGTTGCTGCCTGTGTGGGAGGGGGCAAAGCCCCCGATGTTTTGATCTGTGCAAATCTGTGCAAATCTGTGCAAATGAAGATCAAGAGCTCGGGGGCTCTGCCCCCTCCCACGCATCCACATCCGGGAGTCGTGGATTAATTGTCGTACCCCAGATTCGGCGCCAGCCAGCGCTCGGTCACGGCCACCTCCTGGCCCTTGCGCCGCGAATAGCTCTGCACCTGATCGCGGTCGATCTTGCCCACGGCGAAATATTGCGCCTGCGGATGGGCGAAATACCAGCCGCTGACCGCGGCCGCCGGGAACATCGCGTAGTGCTCGGTCAAGGTCACGCCACTCTGGCCATCCTGGTCGAGCAGCTCGAACAGCACGCCTTTCTCGGTGTGGTCCGGGCAGGCCGGGTAGCCCGGGGCAGGGCGCACGCCCTTGTACTGCTCCTTGATCAGCGCGTCGTTGTCCAGCTGCTCGTCCTTGTCGTAGCCCCAGTGCTGCTTGCGCACCTGCTGGTGCAGCCACTCGGCGCAGGCCTCGGCGAGGCGGTCTGCCAGGGCCTTGACCATGATCGAGTTGTAGTCGTCGCCCTTGTCCTGGTAGGCCTTGGCCACTTCTTCGGCGCCGATGCCGGCGGTGGTAATGAAGCCGCCGACGTAATCGGTAATCCCGCTGCCTGCCGGCGCGACGAAGTCGGCCAGGGAAAAGTTGGGCTTGCCGTCGGTCTTCAAGGTTTGCTGGCGCAGGTGATGCAGGCGCTTGAGTGGCTGGCCGGCGTCGTCGAACAACTGGATGTCGTCGTGATCGACCTGGTTGGCCGGCCAGAAGCCGAACACGGCGCGGGCGCTGATGAGCTTTTCGTCGATCAGCTTGCGCAGCATCTGACGGGCATCGGCATACAGCGCGGTGGCCGCTTCGCCGACCACCTCGTCGGTGAGGATGCGCGGGAACTTGCCGGCCAGGTCCCAGGAGATGAAGAACGGCGTCCAGTCGATGTACTCGGCCAGCACGTTGAGGTCGATATCGTCCAGCACCCGCGCGCCGGTGAAGCTGGGCTTGACCGGCGTGTAGCCGGCCCAGTCGAAATTGGCCTTGGCGGCGATCGCCTGCTCGTAGCCCAGGCGCTCGGTACGGGCGCTGCGGTTGGCGGTGCGTTCGCGCACTTCGATATATTCCAGGCGAGTGCGCTCGACGAAGCCGGCCTTCAGTTCCCTGGACAGCAACTGGGTGGCCACGCCCACCGCACGCGAGGCGTCGGTGACGTAGATGACTGCGTCATTGCTGTACCGCGGTTCGATCTTCACCGCAGTGTGGGCCTTGGAGGTGGTCGCGCCGCCGATCATCAGTGGCAGGTGGAAGTCCTGGCGCTGCATTTCCCGGGCGACGTGGACCATCTCGTCCAGTGACGGCGTGATCAAACCGGACAGGCCGATGATGTCGCACTTCTGCTCGCGCGCCACCTGGAGAATCTTTTCGGCCGGGACCATGACGCCGAGGTCGACGATGTCATAGCCGTTGCAACCGAGCACCACGCCGACGATGTTCTTGCCGATGTCGTGCACGTCGCCCTTGACCGTGGCCATGAGGATCTTGCCCTTGGCCTCCGGCTTGTCGCCTTTTTCCAGTTCAATGAACGGAATCAGGTGCGCCACGGCCTGCTTCATCACCCGCGCCGACTTGACCACCTGGGGCAGGAACATCTTGCCCGAGCCAAACAGGTCGCCGACGATGTTCATGCCCGACATCAGCGGGCCTTCGATGACTTCGATCGGGCGCTTGAACGACTGCCGCGATTCTTCGGTGTCTTCGACGATGTGCGTGGTGATGCCCTTGACCAGGGCATGCTCCAGGCGCTGGTTGACCGGCCAGCCGCGCCATTCCTCGGTCTCGGCTTCCTTGACGCTGCCGTCGCCCTTGTACTTGTCGGCGATGGCCAGCAGCGCGTCGGTGCCCTCCGGCGTGCGGTTGAGCACCACGTCCTCGACGCGGTCGCGCAGCTCGGCGGGGATCTGGTCGTAGATCTCCAGCTGGCCGGCGTTGACGATGCCCATGGTCAGGCCGTTGCGGATGGCGTACAGCAGAAACACCGAGTGGATCGCCTCGCGCACCGGGTTGTTGCCGCGAAACGAGAACGACACATTGGACACGCCGCCGCTGCTCAAGGCGTAGGGCAGGTGGTCGCGGATGTAGGCACAGGCGTTGATGAAGTCGACCGCGTAATTGTTGTGCTCCTCGATGCCGGTGGCCACGGCGAAGATGTTCGGGTCGAAGATGATGTCTTCCGGCGGGAAGCCCACTTCATCGACGAGAATGTCGTAGGAGCGCTTGCAGATTTCCTTCTTGCGCGCCTCGGTGTCGGCCTGGCCGGCTTCGTCGAACGCCATCACCACCACGGCAGCGCCGTAGCGCTTGCACAGCCTGGCGTGGTGAATGAACTGCTCGACGCCTTCCTTCATGCTGATCGAGTTGACGATGCCCTTGCCCTGGATGCACTTGAGGCCGGCCTCGATCACTTCCCACTTTGAGGAGTCGATCATGATCGGCACCCGGGAGATGTCCGGTTCGCCGGCGATCAGATTGAGGAAGGTGACCATGGCCTTCTTCGAATCGAGCATGCCCTCGTCCATGTTGATGTCGATCACCTGGGCGCCGGCTTCGACCTGTTGCAAGGCCACTTCCAGCGCCTCGGTGTAGTTCTCCTCGCGGATCAGCCGGGCGAATTTGGCTGAACCTGTGATGTTGGTGCGCTCACCTACGTTGACGAACAGCGAGCTGCGGTCGATGGTGAACGGCTCCAGGCCCGACAGGCGGCAGGCCTTGGGTATCTCGGGAATGGCGCGCGGAGCATAGCCGGCGACGGCCTTGGCAATCGCCTCGATGTGCGCCGGGGTGGTGCCGCAGCAGCCGCCGACGATATTCAGAAAGCCGCTCTGGGCGAATTCCTCGATGACCTCGGCAGTCTGCGCCGGCAGTTCGTCGTATTCGCCGAAGGCGTTGGGCAGGCCGGCGTTGGGGTGGGCGGATACGTGGGTGCCGGCCTTGTTCGCCAGTTCTTCCAGATAAGGCCGCAGCTCGCGGGCGCCGAGGGCGCAGTTCAGGCCCACGGAGATCGGCTTGGCGTGCGCCACCGAGTTCCAGAACGCTTCGGTGGTCTGGCCGGAGAGGGTGCGCCCGGAAGCGTCGGTGATGGTCCCGGAGATCATGATCGGCAGCTCGATGCCCAGCTCCTCGAACACCCCTTGCACGGCGAAGATCGCAGCCTTGGCGTTCAGGGTGTCAAAGATGGTCTCGATCAGGATCAGGTCGGCGCCGCCCTCGATCAGGCCCTTGGTGGCCTCGGCGTAGTTCTCCACCAACTCGTCGAAGGTGACGTTGCGATAGCCGGGGTTGTTGACGTCCGGCGACAGCGAGCAGGTGCGCGAAGTCGGGCCGAGCACGCCGGCGACGAAACGCGGCTTGTCCGGGGTTTCCAGGGTCTTGGCGTCGGCCACCTGACGGGCGACGCGGGCGCCTTGGACGTTCAACTCGTACACCAGCGACTCCATGCCGTAGTCGGCCTGGGACACCTGGGTGGCGTTGAAGGTATTGGTTTCGAGAATGTCGGCGCCGGCATCGAGGTAGGCCTTTTCGATGGCGGCGATGACGTCCGGGCGGCTCAGCAGCAGCAGGTCATTGTTGCCCTTGACGTCGCTTGGCCAGTCGGCGAAGCGCTCGCCGCGGTAGTCCTGTTCCTCCAGCTTGTAGCTCTGGATCATCGTGCCCATGCCGCCGTCGAGGATCAGGATGCGTTCCTTGAGGGCTTGTTTGAAGGCGTGAAGACGAGCGCTGCGGTCAGACATGAGGGCTACCTGGGGCTGATGAAAACGAGTCGCGAAACCGCGAAATGATAGCAAAGCTGCAAGGATTTAAACCGCCTGCGGTTGAACATGAGCAGGATTCAAGTTGGCGAGGTCTGTTTGCGGGTTACCAGCCGTCGATTTCCTCAAAATTAATTGTCGATTCCGTAGTCCCTATATCGAAGGTGCCCTGAAATGGGGCGCCAGGAACGGCTACAGGACAGGCGATTACTACATGCTGATCTCGCTTCAAGCCCTCAGGGCGCTGGCTGCCTGGATGGTGGTCTGCCACCACTTCATGCAGATTTTTTTCGATTTCCACCCCACCGGCCCGATCGGCCAGTTCTTTACCGACAGGGGGGCCGTGGGAGTCGATATCTTCTTCGTGATCAGCGGCCTGGTGATCTACCTTTCCACCCTCGACAAAGAAATTCCCGGGGGGCAGTTCCTGCTCAATCGAGTCATTCGTATCGTCCCGGCCTACTGGCTCTATAGCCTGCTGATGGGCCTGATGCTGGTCTGCCTGGGGCCCTGGATGCCGCACTCGGCAGTGGCCTTGCCGCACTTCATCCTGTCGTTGCTGTTCATCCCTTCGGAAAACCCGGGTGGCTATGGGCTGTACCCAACTCTCAACGTCGGCTGGACCCTCAATTACGAGATGCTCTTCTACCTGCTGTTCTCACTGGTATTCACCTTGCCCCAGCGTCATCGCCCGTTGGTGCTGGCCGCCGCGCTGTTCGCCATCAACGAAGTGTTGGGTCGCTATGGCGTGGTCAGTCGCTTCTATCAGAACAACATCATGTTCGAATTCCTGCTGGGTATCGGCATCGGTATGCTCTACCGCCGAGGCTGGATCGCCCAGGCGTTCTGGTTGCCGATCGCGACAATCATTGCCTCGGCCGTAGGGATCTATCACCTCACCGCCAGCGACCGGCTGCTCAACTGGGGCATCCCGAGCGCCTTCATCGTGCTGGCGTGCGTCAGCCTGGAGCCTTACTTCAAGGGCAGCCGGATTCTCAAGACGCTGGGCGACTGTTCCTATTCGGTGTACCTGGTGCATGTCCTGGTGCTGTATACCGGCTGGTTGATCGGTCAACACTGGCAGCTCAACCCTTATGCCGTGTTCGCGGTGTGCGTGCCGACGATCGCGGCGATATCCTGGGGCAGTTATGTATGGATCGAAAAGCGCCTGTACCGGCGCATGAAGGATTGGGCGGATCGGCGCCTGCTGGGTGGTACTGGCCAGGCCGTGGCAAATGGACGATTGCAAAGTACCCGACAAAATTACTAGGACTTTATCCGGCACAGACTTTGGCGTAACATGGCGTCAAGTCTGTGAGGAACTTATATGAGCGCCATAACGATTACCGACGCCGCCCACGATTACCTGGCTGACCTGCTGAGCAAGCAGAACACGCCCGGTATCGGCATCCGCGTCTTCATTACCCAGCCCGGCACGCAATACGCCGAGACCTGCATCGCCTACTGCAAGCCCGGCGAAGAGAAGCCTGAAGACACCGCGCTGGGGCTGGCCAGTTTCACCGCCTGGATCGACGCCGTCAGCGAGCCCTTTCTCGACGACGCCGTCGTCGACTACGCCACCGACCGCATGGGCGGGCAGTTGACCATCAAGGCGCCGAACGCCAAAGTGCCGATGGTCAATGCCGACAGCCCGATCAACGAGCGCATCAACTACTACCTGCAGACCGAGATCAACCCGGGCCTGGCCAGCCACGGCGGCCAGGTGACCTTGATCGAAGTGGTGGAAGACGGCGTGGCCGTGCTGCAATTCGGTGGTGGCTGCCAGGGCTGCGGCCAGGCGGATGTCACCTTGAAGGAAGGCATCGAGCGCACGCTGCTCGAACGTATTCCTGAATTGACCGGTGTACGCGACGTGACCGACCACACGCAGAAAGAAAACGCGTACTACTAAGCCGCGCCAGGCGTTCGGGGGCTCTGGCCCCTCCCGCACAGACCTGTGGGAGGGGGCAGAGCCCCCGAGCTTTTTCTACGGCCGGTACAAATGCGCGTGCCCGGCACGGTACAGCGCTGACTCGGCGAACACATCATTGCCCAGCACCCGCCCCACCAGGATCAATGCGGTGCGCCTGAAGCCCTTGGCGGCAACCTGCTCGGCGATGTTCGCCAGGGTCCCCAGCGCCCAGTCCTGATCCGGCCAGGTCGCCCGATGCACCACCGCGATCGGGCAGTCTGCGCCGTAATGCGGCAACAGTTCGGCGACGATCTGCGGCAGGTGCTGCACCCCCAGATGAATGGCCATGGTCGAGCCATGCCGCGCCAGGTCGGCCAGGGCCTCGCCCTTGGGCATGGGCGACTTGTCGGCATAGCGAGTGAGGATCAGCGTCTGGGAAATGTCCGGCAAGGTCAGCTCGGCGCCCAGCAGGGCGGCGCAGGCGGCTGTGGCGGTGACGCCCGGCACCACTTCATAGGCAATGCCGAGCTCGCGCAGGCAGCGGATCTGCTCGCCGATGGCGCCGTACAGGCTGGGGTCGCCGGAATGTACCCGGGCCACGTCCTGGCCCTTCGCGTCGGCTTCGCGCATGGCCTCGACGATCTGTTGCAGGTGCAGCTCGGCGCTGTTGACCACCCGCTCGGCGCTGTGGCCCGTGAGCACGGCCGTCGGCACCAGCGAGCCGGCATAGATGATCACCGGGCAGCTATGAATCAGGCGCTGGCCTTTGACGGTGATGAGTTCCGGATCGCCGGGTCCGGCACCGATAAAATAGACAGTCATGGCACACCTGAAGTCAACGAGTAATGGCAATGGCCAGGCTGGCCATCGCGCTGGTCTGGCGCGTCACCAGCAGCCGCGACGGCGGCGGGCCCAATGCATCGGCCAGGGTCAGTGCGGCGCTTTCGGCCACCCCGTAGCAGCCGCTTGCGGCAAACACCCTCGCGCTGCGTTGACTCAGGCGCGCGCTGCAAGCCAGCAACCGGGCGGCGGGGTACAGCTGCAGCGCCAGGCCCAGTTGGCCGGCCAACGCCAGCAGGCCGGGTTCGCCGGCCTTGAGGTCGATGCTGGCAAGCCCTGCGATCTGCTCACGCTGCAGCCCGTGGGCGACGAGGACCTGATCAAGCAGCGCGGCCACGTGCTCGGCAGCGCAGCCGCGGCGGCAACCCAGGCCGAGGAACAGGCGTGGGGCAGGAGGGCAGGGCATCGACGGGGTCACGGTGGCGGTCACAGGCAAACGAAGCGCGCAGCAGACCATGGTGGGGCAGCGGCGTCAATCAGATCGATTTGACCTGTCCCCGGCCTCTGCGTAGCCTTGCATGCCCTGCCAATCCGTCGAGATGCCCCGCGAATGAAAACCCTGGCCAAACTTCCCGTCACCATCGTTACCGGCTTTCTGGGCTCGGGCAAGACCACCTTGCTGCGGCACATGCTCGACAATGCCCAGGGCCGGCGCATCGCAGTGATCGTCAACGAGTTCGGCGAACTGGGCATCGACGGCGACATTCTCAAGCAGTGCAGCATCGGCTGCACGGAAGAGGAAGCCAACGGCCGCGTCTACGAACTGGCCAACGGTTGCCTGTGCTGTACCGTGCAGGAAGAGTTCTTTCCGGTGATGCGCGAGCTGGTCGCACGGCGTGGCGAGCTTGACCACATCCTTATCGAAACCAGCGGGCTGGCGCTGCCCAAACCGCTGGTGCAGGCTTTCCAGTGGCCGGAAATCCGCAGCGCCTGCACCGTCGACGCGGTGATCACCGTAGTCGACAGCCCGGCGGTGGCTGCGGGCACCTTCGCCGCCTTCCCCGAGCAGGTCGACGCCCAGCGCAAGCTCGACCCCAACCTGGACCACGAGTCGCCCCTGCACGAGCTGTTCGCCGACCAGTTGGCCAGCGCCGACCTGGTGATCCTCAACAAGGCCGACCTGATCGACGCCGACGCCCTGGCTGCGGTGCGCGCCGAGGTCAGCGAGGAATTGCCGCCGGCGGTCAAGGTGATCGAAGCGAGCAACGGGCGCCTGCCGCTGGACGTGCTGATCGGCCTGGGCGCCGAGTCCGAGGAGCATATCGACGGCCGCCGCACCCACCACGATCACCACGAAGGCGACGACCACGACGATCACGACCACGACGCCTTCGACTCCATTTCCATCGAACTGCCCCAGGCGCCCCAGGCGCTGCTGCTCAGCGCCCTCAACGCCCTGGTGGTCAAGCACGGCATCCTGCGGGTCAAAGGCTTTGCGGCCATCCCCGGCAAGCCGATGCGCCTGTTGATCCAGGGCGTGGGCACGCGTTTCGACCAGCATTTCGATCGCGCCTGGGCCAGCGGCGAAGCGCGCACTACGCGCCTGGTGCTGATCGGCCAGGAGCTCGACGCCAGCCTGCTGGAAACCCAGCTGCGCACCGCGCTGACGGCCTGATCCGTGCACCTGCTGCGGACCCAGCCGGGCGGCTTCGTGCCCGACGACAGCATCGCCGACCTGGGCCAGACCCCGGCCGAGCTGGTGATTCTCTGCAGCGGTGATTCGCACCTGGCCCTGCTGGCGGAAACGGCCCAGCAGCTGCCGCCAGGCTTTCCCAGCCTGCGCCTGGCCAACCCCATGCAGGTGCAGAACCACGCTTCGGTGGACCTGTACGTCGACCAGGTACTGCGCCATGCCAAGCTCATCGTGCTGTCGCTGCACGGCGGTCTCGGCTACTGGCGCTACGGCGTCGAACAACTGCTCAAGCTCGCCGAGGGTGGCGTGCAACTGATCATGGTGCCCGGCGACGACCGCCCCGACCCCGAGCTCGGCGCGCTGGGCACGGTGCCTGCCGAGCAGGCCGAGCGCGTCTGGCATTTCCTGCGCCAGGGTGGCAAGGCCAACGCGCAGTCCCTGCTGCACTGCCTGGCCAGCACCTGGCTGGGCGCCGACTACCCCTGGGCCGAGCCGCAGACGCTGCCGCGCACGGTCCTCTATCACCCGCACCGGGCCACGGCGACGCTCGCCGACTGGCAGCAGGACTGGCTGCCCGGCGCTCCGGTGGCCGCCGTGCTGATCTACCGCTCGCACCTGCAGGCGGCCAACACGGCCTTCATCGATGTGTTCTGCCAGCGCCTGCAGGCGGCGGGGCTCAACCCACTGCCGGTGGCGGTGGCCAGCCTCAAGGAGGCGGGCTGCCTGAGCCAGGTCGAGCAGTGGCTGGACGAGGTCGAGGCGGCGGTGATCGTCAATACCACCGGATTCGCCCAGTCCAGCCCGGAGACGCCGCACCTGCGGCCGTTTCGCCGCGACATCCCGGTGATCCAGGCCATCTGCGCCCAGGACAACAGGGCCGGCTGGGAAGCCAGCGAACAAGGCCTGGGCTCACGCGACCTGGCCATGCACATCGCTCTGCCGGAGCTGGACGGGCGCATCATCAGCCGCGCCATCAGTTTCAAGGACCTGGCCTGGCGCAGCGAGCGCAGCCAATCGGATGTGGTGTGTTACCGGCCCCACGTCGAGCGCATGGATTTCGTCGCCGAACTGGCGCGGCGCTGGGCCGAACTGGCGCGCCTGGGCAATGCCGACAAGCGCGTGGCGCTGATTCTCGCCAACTACCCGACCCGCGACGGACGCATCGGCAACGGTGTCGGCCTGGACACCCCGGCCGCCGCCCTGAACATTCTTGCCGCCTTGCAGGCCCGTGGCTACCCGGTGGCCGACCTGCCGGCCAGCGGCACCGCGCTGATCGGCGCACTGCTGGGCGGGGTCAGCAATGACCTGGACAGCCTCGACCAGCGCCCCTGTGCGCAGAGCATGGCCATGGACGACTACCTGGCCGCCTTCGGCCGCCTGCCTCTGGTCAACCAACAGGCGGTGCGCGAGCGCTGGGGCGAGCCGTCCAGCGATCCGATGTGCCGGGGCGGGCGCATGATGATCGCCGGGCTGCGCCTGGGCCTGACCTTCGTCGGCATCCAGCCGGCCCGGGGCTACCAGCTGGACCCCAGCGCGGTCTACCACGACCCCGACCTGGTCCCGCCCCACGGCTACCTGGCGTTCTATTTCTGGCTGCGGCATGTCTACGGCGCCGACGCGCTGATCCACGTCGGCAAGCACGGCAACCTCGAGTGGCTGCCCGGCAAGGGCGTCGGCCTCAGCGAACAGTGCTGGCCGGACGCGCTGCTTGGCCCGCTGCCGAACATCTACCCGTTCATCGTCAACGATCCCGGTGAGGGCGCCCAGGCCAAGCGGCGCACCCAGGCGGTGATCATCGACCATTTGATGCCGCCGCTGACCCGCGCCGAAACCTACGGGCCGCTGCGCGACCTCGAGCTGCTCGCCGACGAGTACTACGACGCGCAGTTGCTCGACCCGCGCCGCGCACGGGAACTGCAGGGCGACATCCTCAAGCTGGTGCGCGAAACCCGCATCGACCAGGAACTGCAACTCGACAGCCAGGCCGACGCCGCCGTGTGGTTGCCGCGCCTGGACACCTACCTGTGCGATCTCAAGGAGTCGCAGATCCGCGACGGCCTGCACATCTTCGGTGAATCGCCGGGCGGGCGCCTGCGCATCGACACGCTGCTGGCCTTGCTGCGCATTCCGCGGGGTGACGGTCGCGGCGCCGGGCAGAGCCTGCTGCGGGTGCTGGCCAAGGCCTTCGACCTGGGCTTCGACCCGCTCGACTGCGTGCTCGGCGAGCCCTATGCCGGGCCGCAGCCCGAGGCCTTGGGCCAGGTCAGCGAGCAGCCCTGGCGGACCCTGGGCGACAGCCGCGAGCGCCTTGAGCTGTACGCCGCACGGTTGATCGAGTCGGCCCTGCAAGGCCATGACGCAGCCGTGCACGGCGAGGAAGTCGAGGCGGTGCTGCACGCCCTGCGCGACACCGTGGCACCGCGCCTGGACGCCTGCGGCCCTGCCGAGATGGCCGGCCTGCTCGCCGCGCTCGGCGGGCGCTTCGTGCCGGCCGGCCCCAGTGGAGCGCCCAGCCGTGGCCGACTCGACGTGCTGCCCACCGGGCGCAACTTCTTTTCGGTGGACGTGCGCAATCTGCCCACCACCACCGCCTGGCGCATCGGCTTTGCCTCGGCCAACCTGATCCTGGAGCGGCACCTGCAAGACCATGGCGACCACCTGCGCCAGCTCGGCCTCTCGGTGTGGGGCACGGCGACCATGCGCACCGGTGGCGACGACATCGCCCAGGCCATGGCGCTGATGGGTGTGCGCCCGGTGTGGGCCACCGGCAGCCAGCGCGTCGACGACTTCGAGATATTGCCCGTCAGCCTGCTGGACCGCCCGCGTGTGGACGTGACCTTGCGCATCTCCGGCTTTTTCCGCGACGCGTTCGGCAACCTGCTGCGGCTCTTCGATGCAGCGGTGCAGGCCGTGGCCGCGCTGGACGAGCCCGACGATCTCAACCCGCTGGCCGCCCGGGTGCGCGAGGAGCGCGCCCAGCTGCTGGCCAGTGGCGTGGCCGCCGACGCCGCCGCTCGCCAGGCGGGCTGGCGGATCTTCGGCGCCAAGCCCGGCGCCTATGGCGCGGGTGTACAGGGCGCCATCGACGGCCGCCTGTGGCAGACCCGCGAAGACCTGGCCGAGGTCTATCTGAACTGGGGCGGCTATGCCTATGGCGCCAGCGATGAAGGCACGCCGGCCCGCGCCGACTTCGCCCGGCGCCTTGGCCAGGTGCAGGCGGTGGTGCATAACCAGGACAATCGCGAGCATGACCTGCTCGATTCCAACGACTATTACCAGTTCCAGGGCGGCATGCTCGCCGCCGTGGAAACCCTCGCCGGCGGCCCGGCCGCCAGCTACCACGGCGACCATAGCCAGCCCGACGTGCCGCGCATCCGTACCCTCAAGGAAGAGCTCAACCGCGTGGTGCGCGCCCGCGCCGGCAACCCCAAGTGGATTGCCGGGGTCAAGCGCCATGGCTACAAGGGCGCGTTCGAGCTGGCGGCCACGGTCGACAACCTGTTCGCCTTCGACGCCACCACGCACCTGATCGACGACCATCAATACGCCTTGCTCGCCGAGGCCTACCTGCTGGACGCCGACACCCGCGAATTCATCCAGCAGCACAACCCCCATGCCCTGCGCGACATCGCCGAACGCCTGCTCGAGGCCCAGCAGCGTGGCCTGTGGGCCGAGCCCGGGGACTACCGCCAGGCCGTCGAAGACGTGCTGCTGGACTGTGAAGAAGAGAGCTGACATGACCCAAGTGCACTTCCCCCTGGCGGCCGTGGTCGGCGGCGACGCGCTCAAGCTGGCGCTGTGCCTGACCGCAGTGGACCCGAAGATCGGCGGCGTGCTGATCGAAGGCCCGCGTGGCATGGCCAAGAGTACCCTGGCGCGCGGCCTGGCTGACTTGATGCCGGGTGGCCAGTTCGTCACCCTGCCGCTGGGCGCCAGCGAAGAGCGCCTGACCGGCAGCCTGGACCTCGACGCCGCGCTTGGCCAGGGGCGTGCGCAGTTCTCCCCCGGAGTGCTCGCCAGGGCCGACGGCGGGGTACTCTACGTCGATGAAGTCAACCTGCTGCCCGACCATCTGGTCGACCTGCTGCTGGACGTCGCGGCCAGCGGGGTCAACCGGGTCGAGCGCGACGGCCTGTCCCACAGCCATGCCGCGCGCTTCGTGCTGGTCGGCACCATGAACCCGGAGGAGGGCGAACTGCGCCCGCAGCTGCTCGATCGCTTCGGCCTCAACGTCGCCCTCGACGGGCAGCCGGTGCCGGCCGAGCGCGGCCAGATCATCCGCCGCCGGCTGGCCTTCGACAGCGACCCACAGGCCTTCGCCGCGCAATGGCAGGCAGCGCAACAGGCCCTGCGCGAGCAGTGCGTGGCGGCGCGCACGCGCCTGGCCGCGATCGAGCTGGACGACCGCAGCGTGCAGGCGATTACCGAGCGCTGCCACGCCGCCGGTGTCGACGGCCTGCGCGCCGACCTGGTCTGGCTGCGTGCAGCGCGCGCCCACGCCGCCTGGCGCGGTGGCGCGCGGATCGAATCCGAGGATATCGAAGCGGTCGCCGAATTTGCCTTGCGTCACCGGCGGCGCCACGCGCCTGAGCCCCCGCCGGCCTCTGCGCCGGCCGCGCCACCGGCGCCGCAGGACAGGTCCGAGGGACTGCAAGGCGGGCAGGGCGAGTGGGGCGCACTGCCGCCGCAGACAGTGGCCCAGGGGCCCCGTCGCGAAGTGCCGAGCTGGCCAAAAAAGCCCTGAGCATCCGCCCGCCCGCCGCCCCGGGGGCGGATGCCAGGCCGCGCAGCGGCGAGTTGACCGGGGGCAACCAGGGCCGCAGCGCGGCCGCCGGGCAGGGCCGTATCGACTGGTTGGCGACCTTGTTCGGTGGCCGTCCGCAGGCACGCACCGACCTGCGCTGGCAGCAGCGCCGCGCCGCGCCCCAGGAGCTCTGGCTGGTGATTGTCGACGCTTCCGCTTCGACCCGTCGCCACGGCGCCCTGGCCGAGGCCAAGGGCGTGCTTGCGCAATTGTTCGATCAGGCCTACCGGCAACGGGCGCGCCTGGCATTGCTCACCGCCAGCGGCGAGCGGCCGGGCTGGCAGTGCCATGGGCTGAAGGCATCAAAAGGTCTGCAGCAATGGCTGCGCGAGTTGGGCGCGGGGGGCGGCACACCCTTGCTCGCGGCGCTCGAGCAGGCGCGCGGCTGGCTGCGGCGTCGGCGGCGCCAGTTGCCCGCCGAAGCGCAGCGCTGCCTGGTGCTGACCGATGGCCGACTCAAGGAACTGCAGTCCTTGCACCCGCTGGGTTGCCCGACCCTGCTCATCGACATCGAGAAGGGACCTATCCGTCTGGGGCGGGCCCGACAGCTGGCGCTGCAGTTAGGCGCCGAGTACGTGCCGGTCGGCGAGTTGCCAGCCGCGCCGGGTCAGGCCGGCACGGCGGTGTTTCAGGAAGGCATGGCGCTTCAGTAGGGCATGGCGCTGTTTCAGGAGGGCATGGCGCTCTTTCAGGAGGGCATCGCCCAGGGCCGCAACTGATACCCCTGCTGGCCGATCGAGGCGCGCAGCTGCTCGATGAAGCTCTTCAGGCGCTGCGGGTCGGAGTAGGTGCTGCGCGGAACCTGCTGGCGGTCGATGCGTGTGCTGGTACGGTCGACCACGGTCAGGCTCAGCTCGCCATTACCGTCCTGGGGAGCCCAGGCGACGCATTGGAAAGGGGCAAAGGCGCGGCCGGCGATCAGTACGGCGTCATTGACTCGAAGCGGGGCGTTCATGGGTGAGGTCTCTCTGTCTGCCCAAACAAGGATGCTCGCCGGCCGGAGTGCCATGCGTAGCGTTACTTGTAGTGATGCACCCAGGGCACTACCAAGTCACACGGCCAAGCAAATTTTTTTGCACGGTGCAAAAAACTCAATGATATCCGGCACATTCGTGATGTTTCGCGGTCAGACCGCAGGATTGTAACCTGCGCCGAGTAGGCTTCACGTTCGCGCGCTTGAATTCATTTGACAAGAACGGCCGGCATCCATGGGTGGATTATCTGGTAGCATTTTGCTGGCTCCACCCATGTACAAGAATTTTTCACAATGCTTCATGCGTTTTTGACGGCCTTGCGCCGATCTTCTTGCGAGCGGCGCGAGTTCTTGCCTGACCTGAAACACTTTTGATCAAGGACGGCGGCTGCGTCGGCCTTCACGGGGGAATAATGGATCTATGGACCGCCTTTCAGGCACTCATTCTCGGTATCGTCGAGGGGCTCACGGAGTTCCTGCCGATTTCCAGCACCGGTCACCAGATCATCGTCGCCGACCTGATCAACTTCGGCGGTGAGCGGGCAGCGGCCTTCAACATCATCATCCAGCTCGGCGCCATTCTGGCGGTGGTCTGGGAATTCCGGGTCAAGATCCTCGAAATCGTCACCGGCCTGCCGACCCAGCGCAACGCCCAGCGCTTCACCGTCAACCTGCTGATCGCGTTCCTGCCGGCGGTGGTCCTCGGGGTGATCTTTGCCGACAAGATCCACGAATACCTGTTCAACCCGATCACCGTGGCCGTGGCCCTGGTTCTGGGCGGTTTCGTCATGCTCTGGGCCGAGAAGCGCCAGCACACGGTGCGCGTCGAGCACGTCGACGACATGCGCTGGCACGACGCCTTGAAGATCGGCTGCGCCCAGTGCCTGGCCATGATCCCCGGCACCTCGCGCTCCGGTTCGACCATCATCGGCGGGCTGATCTTCGGCCTGTCGCGCAAGGCGGCCACCGAGTTCTCGTTCTTCCTGGCCATGCCGACCATGGTCGGCGCGGCGGTGTACTCGGCGTACAAGTACAAGGACGCGTTCAAGATGGCTGACGTGCCGGTGATCGCCATCGGCTTCGTCACCGCGTTCGTGTTCGCCATGATCGCCGTGCGCAGCCTGCTCAAGTTCATCGCCAACCACAGCTATGCGGTGTTCGCCTGGTACCGCATCGTGTTCGGCCTGATCATCCTGGCCACCTGGAAATTCGGCTGGGTGGACTGGAGCCAGGTGCAGGGCTGAGCGCCGTCTCGCCTCAGTCGAGCAACAGCCCGGGTTGCAGTTTCTTCGGCAGGCGCCGCACCACCAGTTGGTGCGAGCGCTTGAGCAGATCGCGCAGCTCCACGTCGCCCAGCGCATAGGGCGCCGTCACACTGACCCAATGCGCTCGCGCCAGATATGGCGCGGGGCGCACGCCAGGCCGATCTACGTAGCCGAGAAACAGCGCCTGGTCGACCTTGAAAGCCAGACTGTCGGCAGTCATGCCGAACACCGCGAACATCTTGTTCCCGGCCACCGAGAACACTCGCACGCCGCCCCATTTGTAGTCCTCGCGCGCACCCGGCAAGGCCAGGCAGAACCGCGCTATCTGTTCTTCGGTCATCCTGCCTTTCATATCAAACGCTCCCCGCAATGCTCGAACGACGCCACCAGGTGATCGATCCATGCCCGCACCGCAGGCAGCACGCCGCGCCGATGCGGGTACACCGCCTGTACCCAGCCACCGGGCAGCGACCAGTCGGGCAACAGGCGAACCAGCTCACCGCTGGCCAGCTCGTGTTCGCAATGCAGCCGGGGCAATACCGTGAAACCCAGGCCCGCGAGCGCTGCCGCCTTGCGCACGACGAAATCCTCGATGCCCAGCCGTGCTTCAAGTGCCAGGTCGCGGCGGTTGCCCTGGCCATCGAGCATGCGCAGGTGCACCAGGCGGTCGGCCTCCAATGCGCCCAGCACCGGCAGGTGGCAGAGGTCTTCCGGGGTTTCGATACGCTGGGCCCGAGTGAACCCTGGGGTGGCGACCAGGATAGTCTGCGCCTCGCGCAGGCGCCGGGTCACCAGGTTGGGGTCTTCATCGCCCGGTTCGCGCACGCGCAGGGCCACGTCGATGCCCTCGCCGATCAGGTCGACGCGGCGGTTGAGCAGCACCATGTCCAGCTGCACCAGCGGATAGGCAGCGAGAAAGCTGCTGATGACGTCGGGCAGAAATTCGTGGGCCATGCCGACCGGGCAGGAGACCCGCAGCCGCCCGCGCGGTTCGGTAGCGAGGCTGGCCACCACCTCGTCGGCCATCTCGGCTTCCAGCAGCATGGCCTGGCAGTGCTGCAGGTAGCGCTCGCCAACGCTGGTCAGCTGCAATCGGCGCGTAGTGCGCTGCAGCAGCCGCGCGCCGAGGCGTTCTTCCAGCTCGGCGATGCGCCGCGACAGGCGCGACTTGGGTACGCCCAGCAGGCGGCCGGCGGCGGCGAAGCCTTGGGCTTCGACGACCTTGGCAAAATAGTAGAGGTCGTTGAGGTCTTGCATGAGGTGCTCTTGTGCGAGGAGGGCGTTGCGGTTCGGGGTTGGATTGGTCACTTCAGCGAGACAATCTATCGCGAATAGCCCCACTTATCATCCATTCCCTGTGTCTATAGGATGACGCTCATTCCAGTTCGCCATCAGCGCGACTTCTCAAGGAGCTCACCATGAAACTCTTGCACCTCGATTCCAGCATCCTCGGCGATCATTCCGCTTCACGTCAGCTCAGTGCTGCGGTGGTCAAGGCCTGGCAGGTTGCCGAGCCCGGCATCCAGGTCACCTACCGTGACCTGGCCGCCGATGCACTGGCCCATTTCAGCGCCGCCACCCTGGCTGCAGCCGGTACTGCCGAAGAGTCGCGCACCGCCGAGCAGCAGGCCGAAGTGCAGCGCAACTCGGCGGTCATGGCTGAATTTCTTGCCGCTGACGCCGTCGTGATCGGCGCACCGATGTACAACTTCGCCATTTCCACCCAGCTCAAGGCCTGGATTGACCGTATCTGCGTGGCTGGCGTGACCTTCCGCTACACCGAAAACGGCCCCGAAGGCCTGTGCGCCGGCAAGAAGGTCATCGTGGTTTCCACTGCCGGTGGTCTGCACGCCGGCCAGCCGACGAACGTCGGTCATGAAGATTACCTCAAGCTGCTGTTCGGCTTCATCGGCGTGACCGACCTGGAATTTGTCCGCGCCCAGGGCCTGGCCTATGGCCCGGAAGTCCGCGCCAAAGCCCTCGAAGACGCCCAGCAAGTGATCGACGAGCAGCTCTTCAGCGTCGCCTGATAGCCGCATCATCGCTCGCTGGCCTCGCCAGCGAGCGAGTTGGCCCACCTTGTGCTAGTTCCAGGCACGCAGGCACTTTGGCAGACCCGGACTATGCTGCTCAGATAGTCGGAACTGTGCGGTTACCCCCGCTATCCAAAGTGCAGGTCTTCTTGATCTTTGCCAAGGTGGGCACCCCCATGACGCGTTCATGCACTTACCTGATCGTCAGCAGCGCACTGCTTCTCTTCCTGGGCTTGTTTTCGGTGCAGATCGAGGCCGCGCCGCACCCAAACTGGAGCGTTGGCTACCACGAGCTGACCTTCAACGACCCACTGGATGGCCAGCCCATGCGTGCTTTGGCTTTCTACCCGTCGAACGCCCGTGAACACGTCAGCAGCCTGGAAGGCTACAGCATCGAGGCCACCGAAGATGCGCGCATCGCCATCGGTCGCTACCCCATGCTGATGCTCTCGCACGGCAACGCTGGCACCCCCCTGGCCCTGCATGACCTGATCACCTCCCTGACCCGCAAGGGTTTTGTCGTGGTCGCCGTGTTTCACCCTGGCGACAACTACAAGGACCACAGCCGCCTGGGCGCCTTGAGCAATCTGTATGGCCGGCCGATGCAGATTTCCGCCGCCATCACCGCCGCCCTCGGCGATTCGACCCTGTCACCGTTCGTGGACGCCAAGCAGGTGGGCGTGATCGGCTATTCGGCCGGTGGCGAGACCGCGCTGATCCTCTCTGGCGCGCAGCCTGACCTGCAGCGCCTGCGCCGCTATTGCGCCGAGCAACCCCAGGACATGGACGCCTGCAAGACCCAGGGCGAACTGGTGGCCGACCGCGAGGACCTTACTGCCGCAGCCGACCCCCGCGTGCACGCCTTGCTGCTGATGGCCCCGCTGAGCTTGATGTTCGGCCGACATACCCTGAGCGAAGTCCACGTGCCGACGCTGATCTACAGCGGTGACCGCGACCAGTTGCTGCTGCTCGACAAGAACGCTGGCGCCCTGGCGCGCAAACTGCCCAATCATCCGGAACTGCGCCTGATCGCCGGCGGAGGCCATTTCGTCTTCATGGCGCCGTGCACCGACGCGCAGAAGCTGGCCGTGCCGGGACTGTGCAATGACCCGGGTGAAGTCGACCGGGCAGCGGTGCACCGTAGTCTGATCACCGACGCCGGGCGTTTCTTCGACCATACCCTGGTCATCGATGGCCACGCCGGCATGCAGACCGCCAATCAGTAGGATTGGCGGGGAAGGGCGGGTATCGGCATTGTCGCTGGACTACTTGGCGTTGACCGACGGCTTGGCTGCTTCCAGTGCTTCAATGCGCGCATTGAGCTCGCGCACCGACTCGATCAGCGGGGCGACCAGCTTGTTGTAGTCGACCTGCATCAACCCATCCTGGGTACGCGTCAGCTGCGGATAGACTTTGGCCACGTCCTGCGCCACCACGCCGATGTCCTTGCGCGCGCCATCTTTCCACTCGAAGGTCACGCCATGAATTTTCAGCAGCTGTTCGGTCGCTGATTTCAACGGCACCACGTTGGTTTTCAGACTCTCGTCGCTGAACGGACAGCATTCGGCACCAATGTCGCCAAAGCCCGGGCAGTTCGGTGCATTCGGCGGGCAGAAACCTGGCCCGCCGTTGTTGGCCAATGGGGCAAGTGGCACTGGCGCCTCGGCGAAGGCTGCGGCGGCGAAGACGATGGAAGCGGTGCCGATAGCACCGCTGATGAAGGGAAGAACGTTCATCCAGATTTCCTTGTGAGGTCGCCTGACTGGCGGCGTCCGCCAAACCGATGGCGAACCCTGGCAAGCTAACCTCAGTGGCCAGCGCAGCTTTAGCGGGAGAGTCTGAAACGTTTTGAAGGAAGGATGACTGGATGTTTCCAGGCTTGCCCGCTGTTGCCTGAACAGGCTGAGGCATCAGGGCATCCCAATTCGCCCCCGCCTGCATGCGCAATCTAAATGCAGACGTGCCAGCAGAGCCTGGGCCAGAGCGGTCGGGATGTCTGTGTAGAGCCATCGCGCATAGGTGGGGCGGTTATAACGCCAGAAGTAAATATTCTTTTGCGTTATGACCCACTCCCGGGATGATTGCCGCCACCAGGCAGGATCTACAAACATCCAGGAGTGTAATCAATGGGCAATGTCCAGACCGCCGCCAGTGCCGCCCAGGTGCTGTGGCGACCTGACGGCGAGCTAGTCGACCTCGGCCAGGCGCTGCGCCAGCCCCTGGGCACCTTGCGCCTGCAGCGGCCGCCCGGCCCGCTGCTCAGCCGCCGCGAAGGGGTGTTGCTGGGGGCATTGGCGTTGGTGTTGCACGGTGCGGTGATCTACTGGGTCAGCCAGAACCCGACCCCGGTGCTGCCCGTGGTACCCCCGCAGGTTCCGCCGATGACCATCGAATTCTCCCAACCGGCGCCGCCCGTTGTGCAACCCCCGCCGCCGGCTCCGGCACCGCCGGTGGTCGAGCCGCCACCACCCCCGCCCCCGGTGGTAGACGAACTGGCGGCCAAGCCGGCGCCAAAGAAGATCGTCAAGCCCAAGCCGGTGCCTAAACCGTTACCCAAACCAGTGGCCAAGGCCGTCGAACAACCGGCGCCCACCCCGCCTGCGCCGGCACCGGTGGCTGCACCTGCACCACCGGCGCCGCCTGCGCCCGCGCCGGTGACGCCGCCCTCGGCCAGTGCCGGTTACCTGAAAAACCCGGCGCCTCAATACCCGGACCTGGCCATGCGCCGTGGTTGGGAAGGCACCGTGCTGCTGCGCGTGCACGTGCTGCCCAGCGGCCAACCCGGCGAGATCCAGATCCAGACCAGCAGCGGTCGCAGCCAGCTGGACGACGCCGCCGTTGCCGCGGTCAAGCGCTGGAGCTTCGTCCCGGCCAAGCAGGGTGATGTGCCGCAGGCCGGCTGGGTCAGCGTGCCGATCGATTTCAAGCTCAAATAACCGTTATGCGCAGTGCCGATTCACCACGGGCGACCACCACCAAAGGAGCACCGTCACCACCCGACCTTATTTGCGAGACCACGCCATGAACCTCATCGCTTCGCCCTTTGCCTCGATTGAATCCACCGTCATCTGGCTGCTCATCCTGTTCTCCGTTGCCACCTGGGGCCTGTTCCTGCTCAAGGCTGGCCAGTTCACCCGCTTGAAGGTGCAGGATCGCAAATTCCACAAGCAGTTCTGGGCTGCCTCCAGCCTCGATTCCGCCGCTCCGCTGACCCAGTCCAACCCGGGTGCCGCCGCCCGTGTCGCTGCCGCCGGCTACGCCGCGATCCAGGTCCACGAAGGTTCGGCCAGCGACCTGAGCCAGGCCATCAATCATCAGGACCGCCTGGAGCGCGCCCTGCGACAGCAGATCGTGCGTGAACGCCGCTCGCTGGAAAGCGGGCTGGCGGTGCTCGCCAGTATCGGCAGCACTTCACCCTTCATCGGCCTGTTCGGGACGGTCTGGGGCATCATGTCGGCGCTCAAAGGCATCAGCGCGGCCGGCTCCGCCAGCCTCGAAACCGTGGCCGGGCCCATTGGTGCGTCTCTGGTCGCCACCGGCGTGGGGATCGCTGTCGCTGTGCCAGCGGTGCTGGTCTACAACTACTTCCTGCGCCGGCTGAAGCTCACCGCGGCCGACCTCGACGACTTCGCCCATGACTTCTACAGCCTGGCGCAGAAGAGTCAGTTCCGCGTGCTGACCCACCCGGCCGCGCACAAAAGTGCCCAGCCTGGCACCCCTCGCAACGTGAAAGAGGCTTCCTGACATGGCGTTCTCGACCCAGGACAGCGATGAAGTATTGAGCGAGATCAACGTCACGCCGCTGGTGGACGTGATGCTCGTGCTGCTGGTGGTGTTCATCGTCACCGCACCGCTGCTGACCAACTCGATCCCGATCAACCTGCCCAGGACCGACGCCGTGGCGCCGGTCGAGCAGAAGGACCCGGTGGTGGTCAGCATCGACGACAAGGGCCAGTTCTTCTTCGACAAGGACAAGATCGATCTGGAGCAGCTCAGTGGCCGCCTCGACGGGGCGAGGAGCAAGGACCCCGAATTGCGCGTGCAACTGCAGGCCGACGATGGGGTGAATTACGGCCAGGTGGCCAAGGCCATGGCCACCATTGAGAAAGCCGGTATCACCAAGTTGGCGGTGATCACCGCCAAGTAGGCGAACCGGCGTGGGAGATTCTATGGTTGCAAACAACGGTTGACCGCTCTTGATCTCCGACGATAGACCGCCAGGCACCAAGGCGGTCATAGGTGATGCATCTGGATGCATACGCCCGAAACAAACGTGGGAGCGCGCCGGTCCGGCGCTCCGGAAGCCCGCGATAGGCCGCGCGGGCGGCCGGTAGTGGCCGTGATTGATTTTCATGACAGGCCCGTGGGAGGGGCAAAGCCCCGAGAGGCCGCCAGGCCGGTTTGATCTTCGGGCGCCCGGCGAAATGTCCAATATGGCCACCAGCGGCCGCCCGCGCGGCCTATCGCGGGCTTCGCACGCTCCTACATCTGTTTCGATTTATATGCATTCAGTGGCATCACCGCGACCGCCTTCGCTGTTCGACGACACACCGCCATGCGCCAAGGCGATCCTGTAGGAGCCGACAAAGCTGGCGAGGGCATCACCTCGGTGGTAGCGGTTACTCCTCGGGCCCCTGGGCAATCAAGGTGACCCGCGCCTCGATGGCCAGGCGCTCCTCCTGGGTGAACACGCCGCGATCCCACAATTCCATGGCCGCCGAGAGAATCCAGCCGTGGTAGAACGCGCGCGACAGCTCGCGGGTTTCGCTGCTCATGGCTTCGAGCACCGCTTCGAGCTGGGTCAGCTTGCGGGCCTTGATCGCTTCTGCAGTTTCGTCAGTCATGGGTAACTCTTATCCGTCGGCAAAGCCGCGAAGTCTGCCGTCAACAACGGGCCTGAGCAAGCTCGGCGTACAGCGGCATCTGTCCGTAGCGCCCCCGGCGCGCTGGTGTTCTGGGAGACGTGAGCGATGATCGAAGCGATTCGATCAAGGCGTGGTAAACATTCCGCTCAATACAAACGCATAGCGCTCCGGGCGGATGTAGAACGTGGTGCGATCGCAGAAGTGCTCGTCACCGGTCCACGAGGTGCGCTCCATCACCAGCAACGCCGCACCGCGCTTGATGCCCAGGGCCCGGGCTAGCGCGGCATCGGCCTGTTGCGCGCGAATTGCCAGGTCGGCGCGCCGCACCGGCACCCCGGTTACCCGTGCCAGCAGCGAGTAGATCGGCTCGTCCTGGGCCTGTCCCCAGTCGACCTCGGCCATCTGCGCCGGCAGGTAGCTGCGACCCAGCGCGATCGGCTCTTGCTCGACATAGTGCAACCGCTCGACACACAGACACTGCCGGGCCCCGGCGAACAGACCGGCCAATGCTTCGGGCACCGCCTGCAGGCGATGTTCGATCACTCGCATGCTCGGCTGCAGCCCTTGCAGCAGCAAAGCCTCATGAAAACTGCGCAGCGCGTCCAGGCCATGACGCACCTGCCGCGGCGCTGCATAGGTCCCTTTGCCCTGCTTGCGCTCGACCACGCCGTCTGCGCTGAGCTTGCCCACCGCCAGGCGCACGGTGACCCGGCTGACGCCGAAGCGCTCGCCCAGCTGGGCTTCGGACGGCAACTTGCCGCTGGGTTCGAACTCGCCGCGCTGAATCTCCTCGAGCAATTGCCGAGCGATCTGTTCATAGAGCGAGGTGCTGCTTTCGCGTTGGATCGACACGTGAATTCCACTTCCCGATGCGCTGGATTCTAACCATATGAACAATCAGTCTAGGGCCAGCTTGTATTAATACGTATTATGTCAGGCAATCTCATTGTAAACGACCTGAACGCCTTTGCCATGCCTGTGAACCCCTCCATTGCCCGCGCCGCGCTCAGCGTAGACTCCATCGGTTTTGCCTACGGCAATGGCCATCGCGTGTTCGACGACTTCAGCCTGCACGCGCGGCCCGGCGAGTTCGTCGCCGTGCTCGGTCCTTCCGGCTGCGGCAAGACCACCTTGCTCAACCTGCTGGCAGGCTTTCAGACAGCGCACAGCGGCCAGGTATTGATCAATGGCCAGGCAGTGCGTCCCGAACTGCCGGAGTTGGGCTATGTGTTCCAGGCACCGCAGCTGTTCCCCTGGCTCAGCGCGCTGGACAACGTGCGCTTCGGCCTGCGCATGGCCGGCCGCGGCAGCGATGCCGAGCAGCAGCATCGGGCGCGCGCGTATTTGCGCATGGTCGGCCTGGAGCACGCTGCCTCCCGTCTGGTGCATCAGCTGTCCGGCGGCATGCAGCAACGGGTCTCGCTGGCACGCACGCTGGCTTTGCAGCCCACCGTGCTGCTGATGGACGAGCCGTTCGCTGCACTCGATGCGATCAGCCGCAACCATATGAACGAGGAGACCCTGCGCATCTGGGCCGAGCTCGGCCAGACCGTGCTGTTCATTACCCACGACATCGACGAGGCGGTGTTTCTCGCTGACCGCGTGGTGGTGCTCAACATCGCACCGGGCGGTATTCACAGTGAATTGACGATCGACCTGCCACGCCCGCGCAGCAACCTCATTACCCGGCGCCTGGCGCAATTTCTCGACTATCGCAACGAACTGATGGAGCGCATCTCCACGGTCATGGCGCAGTCGCTTTCCCTTGAACCTGCCTGAACCTTGCACGAGATGACTCCATGATTCGACGCACACTGCTGGCCGTTTCCCTCAGCGCGCTGGCGTTTGCCAGCACCGCCATGGCCGCCGACCGCCCGCTGCGCATTGGCTATGTATTTGCCATGGCCAATGCGCCGGCGCTGATCGCCGACAAGCAAGGCTTCTATCGCGAGGAAGGCCTGGATGTCGACCTCAAGGCGCTTGGCGACGGCCCGGTGATTCAGCAGGCGCTGGCCGCTGGCGAGCTGGACGTGGCCTACGTTGGCACGCCACCGGTGTACCAGTGGTACTCGCGCGGGCTGAAGAGCACCATTCTGGCCAAGGTCAACTACGGCCAGGCCGCCGTCCTCGTCGGGCAGGACAGCCCCATTACCCAGCTGCAGCAGCTCAAGGGCAAGAAGCTGGCCGGGGTGAAAAAAGGCAGTGGCATGGACGTGCTGTTGCGCGGCCTGGTGCTACGCGATCAGGCCGGGCTGGACCCCGAGCACGACCTGGACATCGTCGACATGCCGCCTGGCAACATGAACGCGGCGCTGGAGCGCGGTATCGTCGACGCGGCGTTCACTTGGGAACCCTTCATCAGCCAGGCACTGGCGCGTGGTTCGGCCAAGGTACTGCTGGACGTCAACCAGGCAGCGCCGAAGTACCCGTGGTACGTGGTGATCGCGTTGCCGAAAACCCTGCAGGAGCGCCCGGACGATGTGGTCAAGCTGCTGCGCGCGCACCGCAAGGCGATTGATTTTCTCAACCAGCACCCAGCCGAGGCTAATCGCATCATTGCCGACGCGTTCCATCTGGACCCGGTTCTAGGGCCCAATGGCCAGAGCGTCAGCGGCGAGCAGATCGTTGCCCAGGCGCGTACCCGGCTGGGCTGGTCGGCTGAGCTGGGCCCGAACGACATCCAGTTCATCCAGCGCCTGATGAACGACTCGCACAGCCTGGGCTTCATGCAAGCCAGCATGACCCCGGCCGAGTTGGTCGACACGTCCTACCTGGAGAAAGCCTCGCGGTGAGCCGGTTGATGAATCTTGCCAAACCCAATTGGGGCTGGGCCTCGCTGCCGTTCCTGCTGCTGGTATGGATCGCCCTGGCCAGTCGTTTCCCCAGCTATGTGTTGCCACAACCCTGGGTGGTCGGCGCCGAGGCCATGCGCTGGCTTGCCGACGGCTCGCTGCTCAAACAGGTGCGCGCGAGCCTGCTGGAGGAACTCGCCGGTTTCTGTGCGGCGGTGCTGGTGGCCGTGTTGCTTGGCGCCAGCGGCGGCCTGTCGCGGCGGTTTCGCGACTTCATTGCGCCGCTCAACAGCCTGTTCATGGCGATTCCGCCGATCGCCTGGGCGCCGTTGATCCTGATCATCTTCGGCCTGGGTTTCGTTTCCATTGTGCTGGTGATCTTCATCGCTGCGGTATTCCCCATGGCCGTGACCCTGCAAGAAGGCGTGCAGGGTATCCGCGGCGGTGAGGTACGCGCCGCACGGACCTTGGGCGCCAACCGCTGGCAACTGCTGGCTTACGTGTATCTGCCGGCGTCGCTGCCGTTTCTCACCGCTGCGCTGCGCATCGGCTTCAGCCAAGGCTGGCGAGCGCTGGTGGCCGCGGAAATGATCGGCGCCTCCCAGGGCATCGGCTGGATGGTGTCCATGGGCGGCCAGATCGGCAACGCCAGCCAGGTGCTGCTCGGCATCGTGATGATCGGCCTGCTTGCCTGGCTCATGGAGAGCCTGGTGTTTCGCCGCATCGAGCGGCATTACCAGGCCTGGCGCGCGCATTGATTTTTCCTTTCTCGCTTGATCACCCGCAACCCCACCGAGGTGCCCCTTGAGTACGACTTTCGACCCGCGCGATGCCGGGCATTACATCGCCCCGCAGGGCCTCTATGAGCGCAACAAGCAGAGGCCGTTCCTCGGCAGTTTCAGTGCCGACCGGCACACCCTGGTGGCCGGGCAGTGGGATGAGATCACCCTGGTCTATGAGGTCGGCGCCAGCGGCCTGGCCGACGGTGCCTGGCTCAAGCTGGCCTTCAAGTTCTATTCCGACTGGGCGCTGTTCCAGACGGCCAATCCGGCTGGTGCCAACTACGTCAGCGCCGAATACCAGGCCGGCCCGCTGGTGCCGGGGCAGAGCCAGGCAACGGTGCAGTATCTCAAAGTGCGTTTCGACCAGAAGGGCCACGAACGGCCGTTCCAGAAGGCGCTGATTATCGACATCGTGGACGGCTATCTGAACCCGGGCGACCGCATCATCATCCGTCTTGGCGATCGCCGTCAGGGCGGCGCCGGCACGCGGGTGCAGAGCTTCGTCGAGAAGGATTTCCGCCTGCGCCTGTTCATCGACCCGCTGGGCAGCTCGAAATTTGCCGAGGTGCCGGGCGACCTGCTGCTCGATATCGTGCCGGGTGCGCCGAGCAGTCTGCAGGTGATCGCGCCGCGCCTGCTCAGCGCTGGCGAAGCCTTCGACGTGCTGGTGCGCGCCGATGACGCCTGGGGCAACACGTGTCGGCAGTTGCCGCTGGCCGGCGTCTTGACCCTGCAAGGGCCGCAGGGGCAGGCGCGTACGTTGCCGTTTACCCTCGCCGAGCAGGGCTGGGCGGTCGTGCGCATGAGTGCGCTGGTGCTGGACGGCGTCGGCGAGTGGCAACTGCAGGCCGAGGTGGCGCAGCCCGGGGTGCTGGCCGCCACGGCCTACGTGACCCTCGACGAACCGGGCGCCGGGCTGCGGCCCCTGTATGCCGACCTGCACGTGCATTCCGACGACACGGTAGGCACCAACGACACCCTCTACAACCTCAGCTACGGCCGCGACGTCGCCGGGCTCGATGTGCTCGGCTACACCGCCAATGATTTCAACATCACCGAGCAGCGCTGGGATCAGGCCGTCGCCCTGATTGCCGAGCTCAACGAGCCTGGGCGCTTCGTCTGCTACCCCGGCACCGAGTGGTGTGGCAATTCCTGCGCCGGCGGCGATCGCAACGTAGTGTTCCTGCACGACCGCAAGCCAGAGTTCCCTTTCGACAATCAAGGGCGGCTGGTGCGCTCGTTCGAGTGGAACGAGTTTACCGCCGGCACCATCAAGCCCGGCGCCTGGCCGGTGGATGAACTGTATGCGGCGTATGCCAAGGACCCGGAAGGGCACCTGATGATGCCGCACGTCGGCGGCCGGCGCTGCAACCTGGACTGGCATCACCCGGAACTGGAACGCTTGGTGGAAGTCGGCTCGGCGTGGGGACAGTTCCATTGGGTGTACGCCGAGGCCCTGCAGCGCGGTTACCGGGTAGGTGCCGCAGCCAACAGTGACGAGCACCAGGGCCGCTGCGGCGGTGGTGTTCCGGCGACGGCCGTGTTCGGCTCGCGCGGCGGCTTGACCGGGGTACTGGCCAGCGCCTTCGACCGCGCCAGCGTCGGCCAGGCCTTGCGCGCTCGACGCACCTTCGCCACCACCGGCGAGCGTACCTTTGCCAGCCTGCGCCATGGCGAGCAATTGATGGGTGAAGTGGTCAGTGCCCGTGCCGACGGTCAGCTGGACTACCGCCTGCTGGGCGACAGTGGCTGGGAGCAGATCGACCTGTACGATGGCGAGCAGTTGCTGTGGTCGCGCAACCTGCACGAAGAGGCCGGGTATTCCAGCCAGCGCATCCGCGTGCGCTTGGGCGGTGCGCGGATCAAGGACCGCTACCGTGGCGCTTACTGGACCGGCGAAATCCAGGTCACCGGTGCCGTGATCAAAGGCTTTCGCGGGCTGGGTCTGGACCATCCCGAGCAGACCCTGTGGCGCAAGGATGCCACGACCCTGGCGTTTCGCACCGACACCAACGGCGATACCGACAGTATCGAGATCGAGCTGTCGCAGTTGGCCGGTGCGCGTCTGCAGGTGCGCAGTCGCATCGACAATTACGTCAAGGTCGGCGACCCAAGCCAGCCGCAGCCGTTCGTGCATGCGCCGCAGGCCGACCTGCAACTGAGCGGCGAAGATCTCCTGGCCCAGGGCGCGCTGGTCCAGCCGCTGCCAGGCGCCGAATTGCAGGTGGCGGTCGAGCGCATGACTGAGGCGCCGTTACCGCGTGCGGTTGCCGGGCGCATCGCCTTGGCCGACCTGAACCTGGGCGCCGAGCGCGAGCATCCGTTGTTCATCTGCGCGCGCCAGCGCGACCAGTCGCGGGTGTGGACCTCGGCGTTGTTCGTTTCGCTCGAGCAATGAGCTGATCGAGCCGGCCTGGCCTCGCCAGGCCGGCATGCTGGTTGGGCGTTTCAACCCGAGCTCAGCGCCGCTCTCAGCTTGCCCGGCGACATGCCGAACTGGCTCTGGAACGAGCGAATGAAGTGCGCTGCATCGGCGAAGCCGCATTCATAGGCGATTTCTCCCACCTGGCGGTCCGAGCTGACCAGCAGCCAGCGGCCGAAGCGCAGGCGCACCTGGCGGTAGAAGCGCGCCGGGCTGGTGCTGATTTCGCAGACGAACAGGCGCTCCAGCTGGCGTTTGCTGGTACCCAGGCGGCGGGCGATCTCGTCGATCTCCAGAGGCTCGGCGATGTGCGCCTCCATCAGCATGATCGCTTCATGCAGGCGCCGGTTGGACGAGCTGGCGTAGCCCAGCGCCTTGCGCCGGTCCATCAGGCTGTGCCCGCCGCTTTTCGCCACGGTCATCTGGTGCACCACCTTGCCGGCGCGGTCCGGGCCACAGTGCAGTTCGATCAGATGGATCGCCAGTTCGATCACCGATACCCCGCCGGCGCAGGTGATGCGGTCCTGGTCGATGACGAAGTCGTTGTGACTGACGAAGCGCAGGCTGGGGAACAAGCGTCGCCAGTCGTTGGCATGATAGGCATGCACGCAGGCGGTACGGCCCGCCATGAGGCCGTGCCGCGCCAGCACGAAGCTGCCGGTGCACAGCCCGATCAGCGGCACACCGGCGGCGGCCGCTTGCTGCAGAAACGCCGGATAACTCTTCGGCACCTCGTCCAGCGAGCTCAACAGCCCGCCGATCACCACCACATAATCGAAGCGCTGCGGGTCGGCCAGCTCGCTGTCGATCGGCACGTCCAGGCCACCGCTGGAAATCACCCGCTGGCCCGGCGTGCCGAGCACCTTCCATTGGCAACGGATCGGCCTGCTCTGGTCGCCGGTGTCGGCGGCATGGCGCAACGCATCAGTCAGCCCGGACAGCGACAGCAGGGGAAAGCGTGGCCACAGCACGATGCCCACCGACAGCTCGCTGGCGCTGCGCCGGGGTGGGGGACGGCGTGCCTGGCCGCCGTCGAGCTGGCTGACAAGGTCGCCGATGGCGTCTCGAGAATGTCGCAAATCTTCAATCATTCGTGCAAAGCATCCAACGGTTCAGTGCTGGCCCGGGCCTAGGATGAAGGCCTGCCAAACACCACGCGGTTGACCAGAAATCGTTCGAGGAGCAACGCATGAAAATTACCAGAAACCAACGCCGGGCCAACCTGTGCGCGGTCTTGCTCGCGACTTTGCTCGGCGCGGCACCGGCGTTCGCGGTGGATACCGTCGAGCCCGGCAGCTTCACCATCGCCTTCAGCGGCGACATGCCCGGCACCGGCTATCAAGATAGCAAGATGGTCGGCTATGACGGTGAAATCCTGCAACAGATCGCCGACAAGCTGGGCCTCAAGGTCAAACCGGCGCTGATGGAGTGGTCCGGCACCATCGCCTCGGTGCAAGCCCGGCGCGTGGACGTGATGGCCGGCACCATGGGCTGGACCGCGCAGCGCGCGAAGATCATGAACCTCAGCGACCCCATCCACTATTTCAAGAACGGCATTACCCAGACCGACAAGACCGACTGGCACAGCCTGAAGGACCTGCAGGGCAAGAAGGTCGGCACCATCACCGGTTTTTCCTTCATTCCCGAGATGCGCAGGATCGATGGCTTGCAGGTGTCGCTTTACGACACTTCGGATGCGGCCGTGCGCGACTTGATTGCCGGGCGGATCGACGCGGTGATCGGTGATCCGCCGGTGATGCAGTACGCCCTGTCGCGCAACCCGCAATGGCACCTGCATTTCAGCGCCTTCACCGACAACGACCCCGACTTCCCCTTGCTGACCGGGCTGGGCCAGGTGGTGTTCGGCTTCAACAAGGACAATCCGCAGCTGCTGGCTGCGGTCAACCAGCAGATCGACGCCATGTGGAAGACCTGCCAGATGCGTGACATCGGCGCGCGCTACGGCCTGACCCAGGACGTCTGGTTCAAGCCGCAGGGTTCCGACCCGCGGCTGGACGTCGACCGTCCGGCAGGCTGGGCATTGCCCGGCTGCCAGTAAGCCAGCCCGGCCGGGGCAGGCTGCCAGGCTGCCTCGGCTCGTCGATTCGATGTTCTCCAAGGGGATGCCAATGAATCAGCCCGCCCTGTTGCGCGTAAACGACCTGTACAAGAACTATGGCCAACTGTCGGTGCTCAAGGGCATCAGCCTGCAACTCGAAGCGGGCGAGACGCTGTCGCTGATCGGCCCCAGCGGCTCGGGCAAGTCGACCTGCCTGCGCTGCATCAACTACCTGGAAAAGCCCAGCGATGGCGAGGTCTGGCTTGCCGACGAGCTGATCGGCCAGGTGCGCAGTGGCGCCATGGCGCGCTTGATGAGCGATCGCGAACTGGCGCCGCAGCGGCTGGAAATCGCCATGGTGTTCCAGAGTTTCAACCTGTGGCCGCACCTGAACGTGCGCGACAACGTCGCCCTGGGCTCGATCAAGGCGCGCGGCATGCCGCGCAGGCAGGCGCATGAACTCGCCGAGGCGATGCTCGACAAGGTCCACCTGCGGCACAAGGCCGACGCCTGGCCCGAGCAACTTTCCGGCGGCCAGCAACAGCGCGTGGCGATTGCCCGGGCGTTGGCCCAGCAGCCCAAGGTCATCCTCTTCGACGAACCCACCTCGGCGCTGGACCCGGAACTGGTCGGCGAGGTGCTCGGGGTGATCCGCGAACTGGCCGAGGAGGGCCGCAGCATGATCATGGTCACCCACGAGGTGCGCTTCGCCCGCGACGTGGCCGACCGGGTGATCTTCATGGACGGCGGGCTGATCGTCGAGCAGGGGCCCTCGGCCCAGGTGATCGATCAGCCCAGCCACGAGCGCACCCGCAGCTTTCTTGGGCGCATGGCCGGGGAGCAGGCCTCATGAGTGGCCTGCAAGCTTTCCTTGGCCTGTTGCCAGTGCTGCTCAAAGGGGCGCTGACCGCATTGCAGATCGCTGCCTGCAGCTTGCTCCTGGCCAGCATCGGCGCAGTGGCGCTGGCCATCGTGCTGACCTTCAGCAAGGCCCGTTGGCCACTGGCAGCCATCGCCTGCTTCATCGAGTGGATGCGCAATGTGCCGGCGCTGGCTCACTTGTTCCTGATCTATTTCGGCCTGTCCTATGTCGGTATCAACCTGCCGGCATGGCTGGCGGCGATCATCGGCCTGAGCCTGGTCGGCGCTGCGGTGCTCGCCGACATTTTTCGCGGCGCCTTGCAGGGCCTGCCCATCGGCCAGTTCGAAGCGGGCCTGGCCGTTGGCCTGACCCGCACCCAGATTCTCGCCTGCATCCTCCTGCCACAGGCCTGGCGCTGCGCGTTGCCGGCCTATGCCAATTACGTCACGCAGTTGATCAAGGACACCTCGATCGCCTCGGCCATCGCCGTGCCGGAAATCATGTTCCTGGCGCGCAACCTGGTCACTTCGACCTTCCAGACCTCGTTGATCTACCTGGCGGTGATGGTGCTCTACGCGCTGATGATCATGCCGGTGGGGTTGGGCTTCATGCGCCTGGAAAAACGTCTGGGAGTGGGTCGATGATCAATTTCTTCGAGCAATATCCGCAATATTGGTCGGACTGGACCACCCGGTTGCTGCAGGGCGCCGTGGTCACCGCCGAGGTTTCCCTGAGCGCGTTCGCCCTGGCGCTGGTGCTTGGCGCGTTGCTGGTGTGGGCGCTCAAGAGCCCTTTCGCCACGCTGCGTCGCCTGGCCCAGGGCTTCGTCCAGGCGATGCGTGCGGTGCCGCTGCTGGCGCTGCTGCTGACCCTGTATTTCGCCTTGCCGAGCGCAGGCCTGACTCTCTCCGGGGCTGTCGCCGGAGCGCTGGGCCTGGGCCTGCAGGGCAGCGCCTATATCGCCGAGATCCTCCGTGGCGGGCTCGACGCCATTCACCGTGGTCAGCGTGAAGCGGCTCTGGCCAGCGGCCTGACGCCGTGGCAGACGCTGCGTTGGGTGGTCCTGCCGCAGGCGGTGCGGGCGCTGTTGCCACCGCTGCTGAACGCCTACGTGGCAATCCTCAAGGACAGCTCGCTGTGCGCGCTGATCGCCACCAACGAGTTGATGCTGGCGGCGCGCGCCATCGCCTCGGAAAGCTTTTTGCCGATGCATATTTTCTTGCTGGTGGGGCTGTTCTATTTCGCCATCGCCTTTCCATTGTCCTTGCTGTCGCGGTTGCTCGAGCAACGCCTGTCCCGCGGCCGCAGAAGTCTTCGAGGTTGACCCCATGACCATGCGTTCACTGGACTCCCAGGCGTCCCACAGCATTGCCAGCCTGCAGCAGGCCCTGCGCGCCGGCGACTTGACCAGCGAAAGCCTGGTGACGGCGCAGCTGGCGCGTATCGAGCGCTTCAATGCGCAGCTCAACGCCTATGTCGAGGCCTACCACGAGCGCGCCCTGGCGGCGGCGCAGGCGGCCGATCGGCAGCGTCGGGCAGGCATCGACCTGGGCCCGCTGCACGGCATTCCCGTGGCCATCAAGGACCTTTTCGAGATCGAGCAGCAGCGCATCACCGGCGGCTCGCGAGCGCTGCCCGCGCGCCGGTCGCAGATCACCGCCACCGCCGTCGGGCGCTTGCAACGCGCCGGCGCGATAATCATGGGCAAGACCCACACGGTGGAATTCGCCTTCGGCGGCTGGGGCACCAACGCCGTCATGGGCACGCCCTGGAACCCCTGGGATCGCGAGGTGCATCGTGCGCCCGGCGGCTCCAGCAGCGGTTCGGCGGTAGCCGTCGCCTGCGGCCTGGCCAGCGCCGCGCTCGGCACCGACACCGGTGGCTCGGTGCGCATCCCGGCCGGATTGTGCGGGCTGGTGGGGCTCAAGACCACGCGCGGGCTGATCAGCCGGCATGGCTTGATCGAGCTGTGCCCGACCCTGGACACCGTCGGGCCGTTGACCCACACCGTCGAGGACGCCGCGTGGATGCTCGACGCGATGCTCGGTGCCGACCCGCTGGACCCGGCCTCGGCGCGCGCGCCACAATTCAGCGCCGCCGCCGGGCTGCGCCTGCCGGTGGCCGGCCTGCGCCTGTGGGTGCTGCCGCAAACCGAGCGGGTGAACATCGCCGACGACGTTCTGGCGGTCTATGACCGCACCCTGCAAGGCCTCGAGGCGCTGGGTCTGCAACTGGTCGAGCAGCCTTTGCCGGTGCCGCTGGAGCACTGCATGCGCGTGGCCGGTGGGCTGATGAGCGCCGAGGGCTACGCCAGCCTGGGCAGCCTGTTCGAGCGCGACGACCTGCAGTTCGACCCGCATGTTCGCCGCCGGGTGCTGGCGGGCCGGGCCATCGATGCGCGCGACTACATCGATCTGCATCGCCAGCGGCGCAGTGCCCGGGCGGCCATGGCCCAGGCCATGCTCAACGTCGACGCTTGCGTGTTCCCGACCAACGCGGTGGGCAGTGTGCCGCTGGCCGAGGTCGACGAGTACGGCACGCCGCTGGCACTGCTCGGGCGTTTCGCCAACCTGCTCGACCTGTGCTCGGTGGCCTTGCCCGCAGGCTTCGACGGGCAGGGCATGCCGGTGTCGGTGCAAATCGTCGGCCGAGCCTTTGCCGAACCGCTGATCCTGCGCATTGGCCAGGCCTGGCAGCAGGCCAGCGACTGGCACCAGCGCACCCCCCGGGGCTGGGATCTGCCGCGTCCGGAGGTGGCTTGATGCAGGTCATCGTCATCGGCGCAGGCATCGTCGGCCTGAGCAGTGCCTGGTATCTGCACGAGGCTGGCTACCAGGTCACGGTGGTCGACCAGGCCGGCGGCCCGGGGCGGGGCGCGGTCGGCGGCAATGGCGCGCAGTTGAGCTACAGCTACGTGCAGCCGCTGGCCGATCCCGGCCTGTTGGGCGCTTTGCCGAAGATGCTGCTGGACCGCCAGGGCCCGCTCAAATTCAAGCCGCAATGGAGCCTGCAACAGTGGCGCTGGTGCATAGCTTTTCTGGCCGCCTGCCGCCGCTCGGTGTCGCGCCAGACCACGCTGGAGCTGCTGACCCTGGCCGAGGAAAGCCGCGCGGCCCTCGAAATTTTTCTCGCGCAACATCCGCTCGCTTGTGACTTCAGTCGCACCGGCAAGCTGGTGCTGTACCCAGACGCCGGCAGTCTGCAGGCTGGCGAGGCGCAACTGCAGTTGCAGGCCAGCGCCGGCTCGCGCCAGCAGGTGCTCGGCGTGGCCGAGACGCTGGCCGTCGAGCCGGCGCTGAGCGGCTATCGCAAGCAGTTTCATGCAGCCATCCACACCCCCGGCGAATGCGCGGTGGATGGCCTCAAACTGTGCACGCAACTGGCCAGCCTGCTGGCTCAGCGCGGCGTGCAGTTTCGCTACCACCAGGCGGTGGAGGGCTTCGACGTAGGCGGCGAGCGAGTGCGCAGGGTCCGCGTAACCGGTGGCGAGCCGCTGCCCTGCGATGCGCTGGTCGTTGCTGCGGGTGCCCACAGCACCGCGCTGTTGGCGCCACTGGGGGTGCGTCTGCCGGTCTATCCACTCAAGGGCTACAGCATCACCGTGCCGGTCAGCGAAGGACCCGCAGCGCCGACCGTGAGCATTACCGACCTGCGGCGCAAGACGGTCTTCGCGCGCATCGGGGAGCGCTTGCGTGTAGCCGGCATGGTTGAACTGGCGGCCCTGGACAGCTCGATACCGCAGGCGCGGATCCGCCAACTGCAGGCGTCGACCGAGGCCTTGTTCGGTCCCGGCCGGGACCTGCACGACTGCCAGCCCTGGACAGGCTGGCGCCCGGCGACGCCGACCGGAAGGCCGATACTGGCTGCACTCGGCGCGCGCAATCTGTACTTCAACGGCGGCCACGGCGCCTTGGGGCTGACCTTGGCGTTCGGCAGCGCGCGGCGTTTGCTGGGGTTGCTGGAGGGTGATTTTGCGGGTGGGGGGAAGGGGGGAGGGGGATAAGACGGGAGGTCCAATATGGCCACCACCGGCCGCCCGCGCGGCCGGTGGCGGCCCTGACTGAGTCCAGAGCCGGCCACCCCCTTACCAGCGACCGTCCCCGCGCCCATGCTCATAACCGCGGTCATACCCACGATCATAGCCCCGGTCATACCCGCCATGGCCACCGTAGAACCGCGGTGGAGGTGGTGGGGCGTAGTGGCGGTAGCCGTAGGCAGGGCCGACCGGCACATAGGCCACTTGCTGGTACTGCGGTGCATAGCGTGGCTGGTATTGCGGGCGGTAGTGGTGGTCGTGGCCCGAATCGCTGATGACAGTGGCGAGCACGGCACCCACGGCTGCCCCGGCGATGACGGGCACTATCACGTCGCGCTGGTCGGCCGATGCTGCGCCTGCAGCGACCAGGCAACCGGACAGGATCAAGGCTTGGGTCATCTTGGAAATCATGGTGTCTCCTCAGGCGAGATGTTTGGGTTCGCCATGGACCTATGAAACGCCTTTGCCGTGTAAAGCGCTGTCTAGGTTCGGTAAAGATTGGGTAAATCGCAGCCGAGTGAAATCCGGCAGGCAATTGCCGCGCGCAGGCGATAAGGTAGGGCGCGGCACCCCTCAATCACTTTGCTGGAGACAGACATGAGCGACTCTTTGTACGACATCCCCCTCAAGCAGATCGACGGCACCTCGGCCACGCTCGGCCAGTTCAAGGGCAAGGTCCTGCTGGTGGTCAATGTGGCCTCCAAGTGTGGCCTGACCCCGCAATACGAAGGCCTCGAAAAGCTCTACCAGAGCAAGCATGCCGAGGGCCTGGAAGTGCTCGGCTTTCCGGCCAACAACTTCAAGGAACAGGAGCCGGGCAGCGATGCCGAGATCCAGTCGTTCTGCTCGACCCAGTACGACGTGCATTTCCCACTGTTCGCGAAAATCTCCGTAGCGGGCGCCGACAAGCACCCGCTGTACACCGAGCTGACCGGTGCCCAGCCTGCCGCCACCGGTGACGGGCCGTTCCGCGAACGCCTCAAGGGCTACGGCGTCGAGAGCAAGGACCCCAGCGAAGTGCTGTGGAACTTCGAGAAGTTCCTGATAGGCCGCGACGGCCAGGTCATCGGCCGCTTCGCCCCGGATGTGGCGGCGGATGACCCGCGCCTGACGGCGGCGATCGAGCAGGCGTTGCAGGCAGCCTGATCCGCTAAGGTTGAACGTCTGACCGGCCTTGCTGCCCCGAACGGCGCCAAGGTCGGTTTTTTTATGCTTGACAGGTATCATCACTTCCTTAAATATTACGACCATAATATTATCTAGGTTCAGGTCCATGCCTACCGCCCGAGACCCGCTGCATGACCTTTACCAGGTCAACGTCAACCTGCTGGTGGTATTCGCGGTGCTGATGCAGGAGCGCAACGTCACTTCCAGCGCGGCGCGCCTGGCGGTGAGTCAGCCGGCGGTGAGCAATGCCTTGCGCAAGCTGCGCCAGACCTTCGACGATCCGCTGTTCGTCTGGGTCAAGCCGCAGATGCGCCCGACGCCTCGGGCGCGGCAGTTGGCGCGGTCGATCATGCCGGCATTGCAGGAGTTGGCGGCCTCCTACCCGGCCTGAGCGCAGTCGCGTCCGGGACGCGCTTCGCGTAGAAGTATTATGACCAACATTTGATAGGGGCTGGCCGTACTGGCCAACGGGTTCTTGTTGCTGGAATATTCAGGGGAATATCGTGAGCGAAATCAACAGAAGCTGGTTTGCCGGGGTGGGGCTGCTGTGTCTGCCGGCGCTGGTGCCGCAGGCCATGGCCGAGGGTGCGGCGCCGTTGCCCGAAGTCTCCGTGAGTGCACCGTTGCAGCAGCAACTGGACACTCGGCTGGGGTTTCTTGGGCAGTTCTCGGCGGTGGACCGGGTCGAGCTGCGCGCCCAGGTCGGCGGCACGCTGACCGAGATCCACTTCACCGACGGCCAACGGGTGAAAAAGGGCGCGCTGCTGTTCAGCATCGACCCGGAGCCGTACCAGATCCGCCTCGACCAGGGCACCGCGCAACTGCAGCAGGCCGAGGCGCGCCTGGCCTATGCCAAAAGCGAAGCCAAACGCGCCGCAGACCTGGCCAGCAACAATGCCGGTTCGGTACAGAACATGGAGCAGCGCAAGGCCGACATGCTCGGCGCGCAAGCTGAGGTCGCGGCCGCCAAGGCGTTGATTCACGATGCGCAATTCGACCTTGATCACTGCCGCATCTACGCGCCCATCACCGGCCTGATCGGCAACCACCAGGTTTCGGTGGGCAACCTGGTTTCCGGCAGCCGCGCCGCCCAGGCGCCCACCACACTGCTGGCCACCATCGTTTCCCAGGACCCGGTCTACCTCGATTTCGACATGAGCGAAAGCGACTACCGGCAATACCAGAGCTACAAGCGCCAGGGCGGCGTGGAGCGCGCCGAAGCGGTGCAGATCGCCCCAGGTGGCGGCGAAGACTACAGCGCCCAGGGGCGCCTGGAGTTCATCGACAACGCGCTCGATCGCGCTAGCGGCACCTTGCATGCACGGGCCACCGTGGCCAACGCCGATGGCGCGCTCACCCCGGGCGAGTTCGGCCGGGTGCGGGTGATCGTGGCGCCGGCGGCGCCGAAGTTGCTGGTGCCGGATGCTGCGGTGCTCCCCGATCAGTCGCGCTTCATCGTCCTGACGGTCGGCGCCGACGACGTGGTCAAGCCCCGGCAAGTGCAGATTGGCGACCTGCGCCAGGGGCTGCGGGTGATCACCTCGGGCCTGGCGGCCGATGATCGCGTGGTCATCGGCGGGCTGCCGTTCGCCGCGCCGGGCTCCAAGGTCAATCCCCAGCCGGGGCAGATCAGCCTCGACCGCGACCTGGCGAAGGAATAACGCCATGCGCATCGCTCATTTCTTCATCGACCGCCCACGCTTTGCCGTGGTAGTCAGCTGCTTTCTGACCTTGATCGGCCTCGGCGCGCTGTTCGTCATTCCGGTGGCGCAGTACCCGGAAATCGTTCCGCCGACGGTGCAGGTGGTCACCAGCTACCCGGGGGCCTCGGCGGACACCATTGCCAAGACCGTGGCCACGCCGTTGGAGCAGCAGATCAACGGCGTCGAGGACATGCTCTACATGAGCAGCCAGTCCACCGGCGACGGCAAGCTGACCATCACCGTGACGTTCCGCATCGGCACCGATCTCAACGTCGCCCAGAACCTCACCCAGAATCGCGTGCAGAATGCGCTGCCGCGCCTGCCCGACGATGTCCAGCGGCTCGGCGTGCAAGTGCGCAAGTCGACGCCGAGCATTCTCCTCGCGGTGCACCTGTATTCGGATGACAGCAGCAAGGACACCCTGTACCTGTCCAACTACGCCACCCTGCACATCAAGGATGTGCTGGCGCGCATTAATGGCGTCGGCGACGTGCAGTTCCAGGGCGGGCGCGAGTACGCCATGCGCATCTGGCTGGACCCGGACAAGGTCGCCGCCCGCGACCTCAGCGCCAGTGAGGTGCTGCAGGTGCTGCGCCAGCAGAACCTGCAGGTGTCGGCCGGCGTGCTCAACCAGCCGCCAGCGGCCAGTGCGGCGGGCTACCAGATCAACATCGAGGCGTTGGGCCGCTTGAGCTCGCCCCGGGAGTTCGAGCAGATCGTGCTCAAGTCCGATGGCCAAGGCCATGTCACCCGCCTGGGCGACGTCGGCCACGTCGAGGTCGGCGCGGCGGACTACGGCTCCACGGCCTTCATGGACCGCCAGGACGCCGCCGTGCTGTTGATCTATGCCCAGCCGGGGGCCAACTCGCTGGCGGTTGAGCACGACGTGCTCGCCGGCATGGAGCAACTCAAGAGTCAATTCCCAGCCGGCGTCGCCTACAAGATCATCTACGACCCGACCATCTTCATCGGCAAGTCGGTGCACGAGGTGATCACCACCATCGTCGAGGCCATCGTCCTGGTCGTCCTGGTGGTGTTCCTGTTCCTGCAGAACTGGCGGGCGACGATCATTCCGGTGGTGGCGATTCCCATCTCGTTGCTTGGCGCGTTCAGCGTGCTCTACCTGTGCGGGATCTCCATCAACAACCTGTCGCTGTTCGGCCTGGTGCTGGCGGTGGGTATCGTGGTGGACGATGCGATCGTCGTGGTGGAGAACATCGAGCGCAACATCCATAACGGCATGAGCCCGGCAGAGGCGGCGCACTTCACCATGGACGAAGTCGGCGGCGCCCTGTTGTCGATCGCCCTGACGCTGTGCGCCGTGTTCGTGCCAGCGGCGTTTCTCAGCGGCATATCCGGGCTGTTCTTCAAACAGTTCGCAATCACCATCGCCGCCTCGACGGTCATTTCCTGCGTGGTCTCGCTGACCTTGAGTCCAGCGCTGTGCGCCGTGCTGTTCAAGCCCCACGTGCCACACCAGGCCGGGCGCGGGGGCTGGTCGCGGCGCCTGCTGGACGCCTCCTTCGGCCGCTTCAACCGCGGCTTCGACAGGCTCTCGCATGGCTATGGCCATCTCACCCGGCGCCTGGCCCAGGGGCTGGCGCTGGTGATGCTGGTGTATGTCGGGCTGATCGGCCTGACCGGCTGGCAATTTCATCGAGCGCCCACCGCGTTCATTCCCGAGCAGGACCAGGGCTACCTGATCACCATCGTGCAGTTGCCGCCGGGCGCCTCGCTCGATCGCACCGAGAAGGTCGTCAAGCAGGTCATCGAGATTGCCCTGGCGACGCCTGGCATCGAGCACATCGCGCCGTTCGTGGGCCTGGACGCCACCACCTCGACCGTGGCCTCCAACGCCGGCACGGTGTTCACCGGCCTGCCGTCGCTGTACAGCCACGACATGCCGGGGCTCACCGCGCAGTCGGTGCTGGCCGACCTGCGCAAGCGCCTGTCGGTGATCAAGGATGCCTACGTATTGAGCATCGCACCACCTCCGGTGCAAGGCCTGGGCAGCTCCGGGGGCTTCAAGCTGATGCTCGAGGACCGCGCCGGGCTGGGCTCCAAGGCCCTCGCCGAGGCAGCCAACAAGCTGGTCGCGGCAGCACGCCAGGATCCGCAGTTCGTCGGCATGTTCACCCTGTTCAACGCCGGCTCGCCGTCGATCTTCGCCGACATCGACCGGGTCAAGGCAGAGAAGGTCGGACTGCGTCCGACCGATATTTTCTCCACCTTGCAGGTGTACCTGGGCTCGCAGTACATCAACGACTTCAACTACCTGGGGCGCACCTATCAGGTCATTGCCCAGGCCGACGCGCGCTTTCGCGGCGAGCCTGCGGACATCACCCGGCTCAAGGTGCGCAACGACGCCGGCTTGATGGTGCCGGTCGGTTCGGTCGCCGACATCCAGCGCACCACCATCCCGTACCGGGTGCCACGCTACAACCTTTATCCTTCGGCTGAAGTGCAGGGCGCCGCCGCTCCTGGCGTGGCCACTGGCACGGCGCTGCTGAAGATGGAGGCGCTGGCGCAGCAGGTGCTGCAGCAAGGCATCGGCTTCGAGTGGACGGAACTGGCCTACCAGCAACAGGAAAAGGGTACGCCAACGCTGCTGGTGTTCGGTGCCGCAGCGCTGTTCGTGTTCCTCGTGCTGGTGGCGCAGTACGAGAGCTGGCGCCTGCCGCTGGCGATCATCCTGATCGTGCCGATGTGCATCCTCGCGGCGGTCAGCGGCCTGCTGGTGCGCGGCATGGCGGTGGACATCCTGGCGCAGATCGGCTTCATCGTGCTCATCGGCCTGGCGGCGAAAAACGCCATCCTCATCGTCGAGTTCGCCAAGCAGAAACAGGACGAAGGGGTGTCGGCGGTGGACGCCGCCGTGCACGCCGCGCGGACCCGCCTGCGGCCGATCCTGATGACCTCGCTGGCCTTCGTACTGGGCGTCGCACCCCTGACCGTGGCCACCGGCGCCGGTGCCGAGATGCGCCAGTCGCTGGGCACCGCGGTGTTCTTCGGCATGCTCGGGGTGACGGGCTTCGGCCTGCTGTTCACCCCGGCGTTCTATATCTTCATTCGCAAGTATTTTCATGGGAGGCGCTGAGATGGCGATGCACCTGATTGCAACCAACCGGGCTGCCCTGCGCCCCCGCGCGGCGCTGAGCAGCCTGGCCTTGGCGCTGCTTCTGGCCGGCTGCAGCGTCGGCCCGGACTACCAGCCGCCCACCACCCAGCTGGCGCCATTTCACAACCTCGACGCGGCGCCCGGCACTGCGCTGGCCGGGCCCGACCTGGCGGTCTGGTGGCGGCGCTTCGACGACCCGCTGTTGAGCCGTCTGGTCGAGCAGGCCTTGCAGCAGAACCTCGACCTCGCGGCCTCGCTGGCGCGGGTCGAGCAGGCGCGCGCGGTGGCCCAGGCCGCCGGCGCGCAGTTGTACCCGACCGTGGACTTCGACGGCTCGGCGACCCGCGAGCGGCAGAGCCTGCAAAGCCCGTTCGGCGCGCTGGCGCGCAATCAGCCCGGTTATCAGCGCAACCAGAAAGAGTTCACCGCCGGCGCCGTGGCCAGCTGGGAGCTGGACCTGGCCGGCGGCCTGCGCCGCGGTCGCGAGGCGGCCGGTGCCGAAGAGCAGGCGGCGCAAGCGCAACACCTGGGCACGCGCATCAGCGTGGTCGCCGAGGTGGTCGACGCCTACGTCCAGGTGCGTGGCTACCAGGCACGCCTGGCGGTCGCGAACGATCAGATCGACACCGACCAGCACCTGCTCGACCTGGTGCAACTGCGTCGCCGCTTCGGCGACGTCGACGAGCGCGAGGTGGCCCAGGCCGAAGGCTTGCTCAAACAGGCGCGCTCGACCGTACCGTCGCTGCGCATCGGCCTGGCGGCCCAGCTCAACCGGCTCGATGTGCTGGTTGGCCAGCAACCGGGCACCTCGGCGGCTACGCTCTGGACCGCGCAGCTGATCCCGGCGGTGCCGGCACTGCAGGACAGCATCACGCCGACCGAGGTCTTGCGCCGGCGCCCGGACATCATCGCCGCCGAGCGTGAATTGCAAGCCGCCGACGCCCGCATCGGCGAGGCGCTGGCCGACTATTACCCGAAGGTGTCGTTGTCCGGCGCGCTGGGCTTTGACAGCGTGACCGGCCGGCACACCTTTACCAGCGACTCGTTCCAGCCGTCGATTGCCGGGCTGGTGCGCTGGCGCCTGTTCGACTTCGGCAAGATCGATGCCGAGGTCAAACAGGCCAAGGGGGCCAATGCCGAGGCCCTGGCGCAGTATCGCCAGGCAGTGCTCAAGGCTGCCGAGGATGTCGAGAATGCGCTGGTGACGCTGGCCCAGACCCAGGCCCGACGCGACGAGCTGGCAGGCGAGGTGCAGTCGTTGTCGCGGGCCCGCGACCTGTCGGAAGTGGCCTACAAGTCCGGCGCCATCCCGCTGACCGACGTGCTCAACGCCAACCGCGAGCTGCTGTTCGCCCGCGATGCCCTGAGCACTACCCAGGCTGAAACGGCGCAAGCTGCGGTGAGCCTGTTCAGGTCCATCGGCGGCGGTTGGGATGCGGGGGGCAGCGCGGCGCGGTTATGACCCAGGCCTGCGCCGGGCCGTGACTTCACTGCGCGGGTTCGGGCCAGGCAGCCTTGACCCGTTGCATGAAGGCGCTGCCGGCGTCGCCACCCGCGCGGCCGATCAACACTGCGCCGGCAGCCATCGCCAGCGCTTGCGCGGCTTGCTCCTGGCGGCCTGCCGCCGTGTCGGCAGTGCTCAGTTGCGCCAGCATGCCGAGCATCCGCTGAATGCCGCGATTGAACGCCGCTTCGATCTCGCCGCCGAGCCGCGATGCGTCGGCCGCCAAGGTCGGTATCGGGCAGGGGTCAGCGGTGGTGCAATGCTCGGCATCGATATAGCCACGCATCACGGTGGCCAGGTCCGGCGCCGTCAGCCAGCGGTCAGTGGTGCAGCGAAACATCTGCTCGATGGCCAGCGCCGTGAGCTCCTCTTTGCCGCCGGGAAACTGCGAGTAGAAGCTGCCATGGGTCAAGCCGACCGAACGGCACAGATCGGCCAGGCCGATGCCAGCCACACCATGCTGGCGGTACAGGCGCGCGGCGGCATCGATGACGCTCTGTCGGTTGCGCAGCGCTTGCTCTTTGTTGACTTTCATAGTTGTTCCCTGTGCCGTAGGTGGGCAAGAATCATCTATGAATATTATAGGCATAATCTAAAGCAGTCGCGCACGTCGAACGGTGCTCAATGATGCGGTGCTGCCCTCGCCAGCTTCGCCGGCTTTGCCAACCTTGGCGACCGCAGATGACGTGGGAGGGGGCCGGTCCGGCGCTCCGGAAGCCCCCGAGAGGCCGCAGGCCGGTTTGATTATGGCTTGACAGGGGAAATGCGTCGCCGTCCTCGCCAGCTTTGTCGGTTCCTACAGGACCGCCTTGGTGCATGGCGGTCTGTCGTCGAACATCAAGAGCGGTCGCGGTGATGCCATTGAATGCATAAAAATCGAAACAAACGTGGGAGCGCGCGAAGCCCGCGATAGGCCGCGCGGGCGGCCGGTGGTGGCCATATTGGACATTTCGGCGGGCGCCAGGAAGATCAAACCGGCCTGGCGGCCTCTCGGGGCTTTGCCCCTCCCACGTCTGTCCTGAGATTCAATCATGGCCACTACCGGCCGCCCGCGCGGCCTATCGCGGGCTTCGCGCGCTCCCACATTTGTTTCGGGCGTATGCATGCAGATGCATCACCTATGACCGCCTTGGTGTTTGGCGGTCTATCGTCGAAGATCCAAAGCGCTCATAGGCGATGCCATTGAATGCATAAAAATCGAAACAAACGTGGGAGCGCGCGAAGCCCGCGATAGGCCGCGCGGGCGGCCGGTGGTGGCCATATTGGACATTTCGGCGGGCGCCAGGAAGATCAAACCGGCCTGGCGGCCTCTCGGGGCTTTGCCCCTCCCACGTCTGTCCTGAGATTCAATCATGGCCACTACCGGCCGCCCGCGCGGCCTATCGCGGGCTTCGCGCGCTCCCACATTTGTTTTGGGCGTATGCATCCAGATGCATCACCTATGACCGCCTTGGTGTTTGGCGGTCTATCGTCGAAGATCCAAAGCGCTCATAGGCGATGCCATTGAATGCATAAAAATCGAAACAAACGTGGGAGCGCGCGAAGCCCGCGATAGGCCGCGCGGGCGGCCGGTGGTGGCCATATTGGACATTTCGGCGGGCGCCAGGAAGATCAAACCGGCCTGGCGGCCTCTCGGGGCTTTGCCCCTCCCACGTCTGTCCTGAGATTCAATCATGGCCACTACCGGCCGCCCGCGCGGCCTATCGCGGGCTTCGCGCGCTCCCACATTTGTTTCGGGCGTATGCATCCAGATGCATCACCTATGACCGCCTTGGTGTTTGGCGGTCTATCGTCGAAGATCCAAAGCGCTCATAGGCGATGCCATTGAATGCATAAAAATCGAAACAAACGTGGGAGCGCGCGAAGCCCGCGATAGGCCGCGCGGGCGGCCGGTGGTGGCCATATTGGACATTTCGGCGGGCGCCAGGAAGATCAAACCGGCCTGGCGGCCTCTCGGGGCTTTGCCCCTCCCACGTCTGTCCTGAAATTCAATCACGACCACCACCGGCCGCCCGCGCGGCCTATCGCCAGCTACGCCGGCTCCTACATTTGCTTCGAACGTGCCGTTCCAGTGGCATTACCTATGACCGCCTGGGTGCATGGCGGGCTGTCGTCGAACATCAAGAGCGGTGAACCGTTGTTTGCAACCATAGAATCTCCTACGCCAACCCGGAACGCCCCACCGGTGGCGTAGGAGCCGGCGAAGCTGGCGAGCGAAGCAACACCGAACACCAGGTTCGATTGGCCATGAGCCGCGATGCCGTCAGATGAACCAACCGCCACCGAGTTGATGCCCTCGCCAGCCGATGCTTTGCACGCCGTTCGGCTAAGGCAGCAAGCCCGCCGAACGATAGGCCTCGATGGTCTGGTCGAACACGCCAATGTCGCCGCGCCCTCGGGCAATCAACTGCGCGCCCTCGATGGCCGCGTAGATAGCCTGTGCCTGGAGTTGGCGCTGCGCCTCATCGAGCTGTGGGCGAGCAACCGCCAACGCAGCGGCCAGCCAACGCACATTGACGTCGCTGAAGCCTTGGACTTCATTGCGCACTTCGACCGGCAGGTCGTCGTATTCGGCGGCCATGATCCCGCACAGGCACATGCGGTTATCGTCGAGCAGGGCGCGACGAAAGATCTGGGCGTAGCCCTCCAGCCAGTGGGCGGGGTCGTCGCTTTCAGCCTGCAGGCTTTGCAGGTAGGCCACGCCATCCTCGGTGTAGCGCCGAGCGAGCGCCGCACCCAGGTCGCCCTTGGTCGGGAAATGGTAGTGGATGCTGGCGCTCTTGATGCCGACTTCCTTTGCCAGCTCACGGAAGCTTAGGCCGCTGTAGCCGCGGGTCTGCACGGTTTTGCGGGCCACCGCCATGATCGTTTCTCGGGTATCCATTTGTATTTCACCTGCCTATCGATAGATAGACGTTGACAAGGAAGAGTTCGCTGCGCATTGTATATCTACCACTAGATAGATAGCTACGGAGCTCACCCATGAAGGTCTTTGATACCCCCGGTTTCCCCAATCCACTGCGCGTGCGCATTGCCTTGGCCGAAAAGGGCCTGTTCGAGCAGGTCGAATTCATCAGGGTCGACCTGCCTGGCGCCGAGCACAAGCAACCGGCCTTTCTGGCCATCAACCCGCTGGGCACGGTGCCCGTGTTGCAACTGGACGACGGCACCTATATCAGCGAGTGCACAGCCATCACCGAATACCTCGATAACCAATACGGGGAACCGCAGCTGACCGGACGTACGCCCAAGGAAAAAGCCATCGTCCACATGATGCACAAGCGCGCCGAATCGGAGCTGGCTGACCCCGTAGGGATCTACTTTCACCACAGTACTCCAGGCCTTGGCGCCGGCTTGCAACCGTACAAAAGCCCGGAGTGGGCAGGGCGGGTGGAGTGGGGCAATCGCCAGCGGGACAAGGCGGTGGCGGGCATGCATTACTTCGACCGAGTCTTGCGCGAGCAGCCCTATGTTGCCGGTGAGCAATTTTCCATGGCCGATATCACGGTGTTCGCCGGGCTGTTGTTTGCCGGGTTCGCCAGCGTAGCGATTCCTCAGGAGTGCACGGCGCTGCTGGCGTGGCAGACGAAGGTCGCGCAACGGCCGAGCGTGAAGCGGGTGAGTTGAGCCTAAGCCCCCAAGAGGCCGCAAGGCCGGCTTGATCTTTCTGGCGCCTGGCGAGATGTCCAATATGGCCACCACCGGCCGCCTGCGCGGCCTGTGGTGACCGTGATTGAATCTCAAGACCGGCCTTGCGGCCTCTCGGGGTCTGCGACCCTCCCACATTGTGGGATGCGCGTTTTCGATGTGGGAGGGGGCAAAGCCCCCGAGAGGCCGCAAGGCCGGTTTGATCTTTCTGGCGCCTGGCGAAATGTCCAATATGGCCACCACCGGCCGCCCGCGCGGCCTATCGAGGGCCTCGCGCGCTCATACGCTTGTTTCGATTTAAATGCGTCCAATGGCATCACTTATGACCGCCTTTGCTGTGCGACGATAGACCGCCAGACACCAAGGCGCCCAACGCCATCACCCGCCGTTCACCGAAACCCGCCAGCGCGCTGGCTCAAACCCGCCGCCGAAATCGCCCGCGCCGTTTCGATCAGTTGTGGCGCCAGTTGCGTGCGGGCATCGTCCAGGCGCCAGCGGCTGGCGGGCACCGAGATGTTGATGGCGCCCAGGGGGATACCGGCCGCATCGACGATCGGCGCCGCCAGGCTGATGTCGCCGGGAAAATACTCGCCCTCGGTGATCGCGTAGCCATCCTTGGCGGCCTGGGCCACCGCCTCCAGCAACGGCGCCAGTTCGGTCAGGGTGCTCTGGGTGTGCGCCGGGCGCGGCATGTGCTCAAGCTTCTGCCGCGCCGCGTCCGGGGCGATCCGCGACAGCCAGGCGCGCCCCGAAGCGGTGCAATACATCGGCAGGCTCAAGCCCAGCGGCATCGGGATCATCACCTGGTTGTGGCTGGGAAAGCGGGCGACGAAAATCATGTCGTTGGCGTCGGGCTCGGAGAGATTGCAGCTCTCGTGGCACTCGCGGTTGAGTTGATGCAGGTAGGGCGTGGCGCGGTCGATCAGGCTGTCGGTCTGCAGGAAGCCCAGGCCCAGCGACAGCGCGCGCGGGGTCAACTGGTAGCGCTTGCTCTGCGGGTCCTTGCGCAGGTAGCCGAGGGTTTCCAGGGTGTAGGCGAAGCGCTGGGCGGCGCTCTTGGTCATGTGGGTGGCGGCCGCCAGCTCCGGCAGGTTCATGCTCGGGCGCCCGGCGCGGAAGGCGCTGATGACTTCCAGGCCTCGCGCCAGGGTGCTGGCGAACAACGGGGATTTGTCAGGTGAAGTCATGGGGTCTCTGAGCGTGTGAGGGTAATGTCGAGGTCGATGCACATGGGCAGGCCTAGCCGCCCAGGTGCACCCACACCGATTTGGTCTGCGAGTACTGGGTCAGGGCTTCGAGGCAGCGATCGCGGCCGTTGCCCGATTGCTTGAAGCCGCCCCAGGGCTGGGTCATGTCGCCGTGGTCGAAGCAGTTGACCCAGACGATACCGGCTTCGACGTCGCGGGCAAAGGTCAGTGCGCGGTCGATGTCGCGGGTCCACACCGAAGCGGCCAGCCCGTAGATCGAATCGTTGGCAATCGCCAGCGCCTGGTCGAGGTCCCTGACCTTGATGGCGGCCGCCACCGGGCCGAACACTTCTTCGCGGGCCAGGGTCATGCTCGGCGTGATGTCGGCATATAGCGCCGGATTGACGTAGGCACCCTGCGCCAGTGCGGCCGGCACATCGCCGCCGAACACCAGCCGACCGCCTTCGCTGCGGGCCTGCTCGACATAGCCGAGCACCCGCTGCTGCTGTTCGAACGACACCAGCGAGCCCATGCGCGTGGCCGGGTCCAGCGGGTTGCCAGGTACATACAGGCTCGGCGCCAGCTCGGCGAAGCGCTCGACGAAACGTTCGTAGATCGACTCCTGGACGAGAATGCGCGAGCCGGCGTTGCACACCTCGCCCTGGTTGGCGTAGATGCCGTTGATGGCGTAGGTCACCGCCCGGTCGAAGTCGGCGACGTCCTCGAGAATGATCTGCGGGCTCTTGCCGCCGCACTCGGTGGTGACCCGCTTCATGTTCGACTGCCCGGCATACACCAGCATCAACTTGCCGATTTCCACCGAGCCGGTGAAACCGATCTTGTCGACGTCCATGTGCAGGGCCAGCGCCGCACCGGCCTCGGCGCCCAGCCCCTGGACCACGTTGAAAATTCCCGGCGGCCCGCCGGCCTGGACGAACAGTTCGGCCAGCAGCACGGCGCTGCTCGGCGACTGCTCGGCCGGCTTGAGCACCACCGCGTTGCCCATGGCCAGAGCCGGCGCGAGCTTCCAGGCGGCCATCAGTAGCGGGTAGTTCCACGGCACGATCAGCCCGACCACGCCGAGCGGCTGGCGCAGGATGTAGTGCAGCGCCTCGGGCGTGGTGCTGGTCACCGCGCCTTCGAGTTTGTCGATGGTCTCGGCGAAAAAACGGAAGGACAGCACTGCGCCGGGCACGTCGACGTTGAGCATGTCGCTGATCGGCTTGCCGACGTCCAGGGTGTCGAGCAAGGCCAGCTGCTCGGTGTGCGCCTCGATGAGGTCGGCAAACCGGTAGAGCACGGCCATGCGCTCGCGCGGTGCCAGGCGCGACCAACTGCCGCTGCGAAAGGCGCGCCGCGCGGCTTTTACCGCCAGGTCGACGTCGTCGGCGCTGCTGCGCGGGGCCTGGGTGTGGGCGCGCCCGGTCGCCGGGTTGAGCACCTCGAAAGTGGCCCCGGAAACGGCCGGGCAGCGTTGCCCGTCGATCAGGTTGTCGACACGGTAGTGCAGGCGCTCGGCGCGCTGTTGCCAATCGGTGGCCCCCAGCTGGGCCAGGCTTGGGTCAAGGTGGGACATGGGAGGCGACTCCGTCAGAGAGGTTCAGGGGCGGCGAACGCGCAGGCGGCGCCGGGCTGGATATGCAGGGCGATGGCATCGCCCGGGTACAACGCCTGGCCGGCGGCCGACTCGCGGGAAACGTCCAGGGTCAGGCTGTCGATACCCGGCAGGCTGATCTGCAGGCGCAGGGCGCGGCCATGGAACAGGCGCTGCAGGATGCGCCCGGTGCTGTGGGCCGGGGCCCCGGCCGCCGAAGGTTGCAGGCGCAAGTCTTCGGGGCGCAGCGACACCGTCACGCGGCTGCCGCGGGCCAGCGGCTCGCGGGTTCGTGCCAGCAGTTGCAGCGCGCCGATACCCACCGTGGCCTGATCGGCGCTGCTGTCCAGCACCTGGCCTTGCAGCAGGTTGCTGGCGCCGATGAAGCCGGCGACGAAGGCCGACTCCGGTGAGTCGTACAGGGCATCAGGGCTGGCGATCTGTTCGATGCGCCCTTTGTGCATCACCGCGATGCGGTCGGAAATCGACAGCGCCTCGGTCTGGTCGTGGGTGACCATCACGAAGGTGGTGCCCAGGCTCGATTGCAAGCGCTTGAGCTCGACCTGCATATGCTGGCGCAGGTGCGCGTCGAGGGCCGACAAGGGTTCGTCGAGCAGCAGCACGCGCGGCTGGCAGACCAGCGCGCGGGCCATGGCGATCCGTTGCTGCTGGCCGCCGGACAGCTCATGGATGCGCGCCCGGGCCTTGTCGGCCAGGCCCACCAGTTCGAGCATGGCGGCGATGCGTTTGCGCGCCTCGGCCGCCGGCACCCGGCTCAGGCTCAGGCCGAAACCGACGTTGTCGCTGACATTGAGGTGCGGAAACAGCGCGTAGTCCTGGAACACCGTGTTCACCGGGCGGCCATAAGGCGGCGTGGCGGTGAGGTCCTGGCCGTCGATCAACACGCGCCCGGCGCTCGGCTGCTCGAAGCCGGCGATCATCCGCAGCGTGGTGGTCTTGCCGCATCCCGAAGGGCCGAGCAGGCTGATGAACTCGCCCGGGGCGATGTCCATGTCGATGGCGTCGACGCTCAGCACCTTTTCGCTGTAGCGCTTGCTGACACCCTTGAGGCTGACCACATAGGGATAGCTCATGCATCCATCTCCTGTGCGGCGGTTCAACCGCCGGCCTTGACCCGTTCGAACAGCTTGGCCAGTTCGTCGTTGCTCGGAATCGGCCGCGTCAGCACGGTGTCCTTGAGCATGGTTTGCGGGTCGCCCGGCAGCTGCAGCTCTTCGAGCTTGGCCGGTGGCACGCGAGCGAACGCCGCCTGGCTGGCACTGCCATAGCCGTATTCGGTGATCAGTTTCTCGCCGGAATCCGCGGCCAGCCGCGCGTTGATGAAGTCGTAGGCGAGGTCGACATGCTTGGCGTCCTTGAGCATGACCATGCCGCAGACCCAGGTCAGCATGCCTTCCTTGGGCTTCATGAAGGCCACCGGCACGTTCTGTTTCTTCAGCGCCGTGGCCGAGGCATTCCAGGCCATGGCCGCCACCAGTTCACCACTGGCCAGCGATTGCTCCATGGAGGTCATGTCGGTGGTGTAGGTGGTCACCAGCGGGCGCTGCTGGCGCAACACCGCACCGACCTTGTCCAGCTGCTCGGGGGTCATCTTGCTGAACGGGTCGACCCCGGCCAGCAGGGCCGCCACCAGCGGCGTGTCGTGCACCGCGTCGATGGTTGCGATGCGCCCGGCGTATTGCTTGTCGAACAGCATCTTCCAGCTGGCTTCGGGGTTCTTCACCAGGTCGGTGCGGTACAGGATCGAGGTGTTGCCCCAGTCCCACGGCACCATCCACACTTTGCCGTCGGCGTCGACGATGCCTGGCAGCTGCTGCAGCACCGGGAATATCTGGTCGAAGTTCTTCAGCCGCGACTTGTCCAGAGGTTGGATAAGACCGGCCTGCTTCCAGCGCTCCAGCTTGTCGTAGCAGGGGTGGGCGAGGTCCGGGTGAAAGCCCGCACGGGCCTTGGACAAGGCGTCGTCATCGTCGCCGAAGACGGTGATGTCGACCTTCTTGGGATGGGCCGCCTCGAACGCTGCATGAAATTCGGGCAGCTCGTAGCCCGACCAGGTGAAATAGCTCAGGTTGCCGCCGTCGTCGGCCAGCGCCCCTTGCAGCACCGCGCCGTTGAGGGCGAACGCCGCCAGGCCCACGATCCACGAGCGTGCTGCGATTGTGCGTATTTTCATATGACCTCCAGATGATTCGGCAAATGGTTTGTCGGTTGAAAAACAGGTGAAACGGCGAAGGTGAAGCGGTGTTCCGGCAACGGCCAGGGGCGATCAGTTAGTTTTGCCAGGCGGCGCAGTCCCGCGCCGGCGCAGGATCTCGGCCGCGCCGGCCAGCAGCACCGAGACCAGCAGAATCAGGCTGCCCAGGGCCATGACCGTGGGCAGTTGTTTGGGAAAACGCAGCTGGCTCCAGATGTAGATGGGCAGGGTCGGTTCGGTGCCGACCAGGAAAAAGGCCACGATGAACTCGTCGAACGAGGTGATGAACGCCAGCATGAAACTCGACAGCAGCCCCGGCAGGGCCAGGGGCAGGGCGATGCGTCGCAGCGTGGTCCACTCGTCGGCGCCCAAATCCATGGCCGCCTCTTCGAGGCTGCGCGGGAAGGCGGCGAAGCGGCTGCGCATCACCACCACCGCGGTCGGCAGGCAGAAGCACACATGGCCTACGACGATGGCGCCCAGCGAGGGGCCAGGGCCGATCAGGTTGACGCCGATCAGCAGGGCAATGCCCAGCACCACCCCAGGCAGCAGGATCGGCAGACGCGCCAGCAGCGAGATGGCGTTGCTCAACGGACCGCTGCGGCGCAGGTCGGCGTAGGCGATCAGGCTGCCGACCAGGGTGCTGATGGCGGCGGCTGCACACGCCACCACCAGGCTGTTGCGGGTCGCCTCGCCCAGGCGCGGGTTGTCGAACAGGCCGGCGTACCACTGCAACGTGAAGCCCTTGAGCGGGAACACCGGGGCGATCGAGTCGTTGAACGAAAACAGCGGGATCAGCAAAGTCGGCAGGTACAGGAAAGCCAGGTACAGCAGCACGTACAGGCCCAGCCAGCGACCGCGGCGTACAGGTGCAGTGTCGACAGTCATATTCATCGCGGTTGCACCCAGCGCTGCACCAGCGCCCTCGTCAGCAACACCACCAAGGCAATCGCCAGCATGCTGATTACGGCCAGCGCGGCGCCGGCGGTCCAGTCGTTGGCCTTGCCGAACTGCGCCTGGATCAACGTGCCGATCATGGAGCTGGCGGGTCCGCCCACCAGCGCCGGGGTCACGTAGTCGCCCACGGTCGGCACGAACACCACCAGCGCCGCCGACAGCACACCGGGCATCGACAGCGGCAGCACCACCCGGGCAAAGCTCTGCCGGGGCCGCGCGCCAAGGTCGGCGGCGGCTTCGAGCAGGTTGCGCGCCAGGCCGTTGAGGCAGATGTAGATGGGCAGCACGGCGAACGCCGCGTAGGCATGGGCCAACACCACCACCACCGCCGTGGGTGTATTGAGCAGGCCGGTCAACGGGGTGTCGGTGATACCGCTGGCCATCAGGCTGGAATTGAGCACGCCGTTGTAGGCCAGCACGATTTTCCAGGCGAACACCCGCAGCAGATAGCTGGTCCAGAACGGCAGGCTGATCAGAAACAGCAGCAGGTTGCGCCGCTTGCCGGCGTGGAAAGCCAGGTACCAGGCCACCGGATAGGCGAGCACCACAGTGACGACGGTCACCACCGCCGACAGCAGAATCGAGCGCAGCAGCACCGTGCGGGTCAGGGAGTCGGCCAGGGCGCGGTGCAGGTTGTCCAGGGTAAAGGCGCTGCCGATGATCTGGCCATCGTTGACCCGCAAGCTGAGGTACACCAGCAGGCCCAGGGTGAACAGGATCAGCGTGCTGGTGATCAGCCCGCCAGGCAGGTTGAGAAACAGGTCGAAGCGCCTGCTCGCGCGGCGCCCGGACGGGGCCACTGCAGCCCCTGGGTGGGTGTTTTCGACGCGCAGCAGACTCATGACGGGGCTCCTGCGCGCAGGCGCCGTTCCAGCAGGTCGCGCAGGCGCATGACATTGGCCGTCACCCGCGCGGCGGTACGGTGCAGGGGCGCGGCCGGGTAGGGCTTCCAGGGCAGCACCGGGTAGGCGCTTTGCGCGGCAGGCAGGCCGTTGACCAGGTCGGCAACGAACGCCCCCATGCGCGTGGCCATGGCCACGCCGCGGCCGTAGTAGCCCAGGGCGACGGTGATGCCAGGCGCCGGTTGGCTGAGAAACGGGATGGTCGAGGCCGGCACCGCCACCCGCCCGCACCAGCAATGGCTCAGCTGTACGCTGGCCAGCTGCGGGTACAGGCTGAGCATTTCCTCGCGCACCCGCCGCGCATCGCCGGCGCCGAGTTCATCGCGGAACGCCCCGCGAGTGCCGAGCAGGAAACGCCCGTCGTGGCTGCGACGAAAATAGCGCAGCACGCGAAACGTATCGGACACCGCGATGTCGCCCGGCAGCACCTGCGGGGCGAGGCTGTCGGGCAGCGGGGCCGTGGCGGCCTGCAGGCTCCACAGGGTCACGTAGGTTTGCGGCAGGCCGGGCAGCAGGGCGGGCGAATAGGCATTGGTGGCGATCACCACCTGCTCGGCGTGGATGTCGCCGCGCGACGTGCTCAGCAGCCAGCCGCCGGCATCGGCGCGCAGGCTCAGCGCCGCCGTGCGTTCGGCCAGGGTCACGCCAGCGACGCGCGCGGCCGCCGCCAGCCCCAGGGCGTACTGAAAGGGCTGCAACTGCCCGGCGCGGGTGTCCAGCAGGGCGCCGTGGTAGATCGAGGTGCCGAGCAGCGCCTGGGTCTGCTGGCGGTCGAGCATGCGCACGTCGGCCCCCTGGTGCTGCCACTGCCGCGCGCGCTGGCCGAGCACGCGCAAGGTGCCCTCGGTGTGCGCCGCCTGCAGCCAGCCGCTCTGCCGCGCCTGGCAGTCGATGCCCAGCCGGTTGATCAGGGCGAAGGTGTAGTCGGCAGCGCTGCCGACCGCTTCGATCAGCGCAGCGCCAGCCTCCACACCCAGGCGGGCGAGCAGTTGATCGGGGTCCAGTTTCAACCCCGGGATCACCTGCCCGCCGTTGCGCCCGGAGGCGCCGTCGCCGATGCGCAGGCTGTCGATCACCACGATGCCTTCTCCACTGGCGCTGCGCGCCAGTTCCAGCGCGGTATTCAGACCGGTGTAGCCGGCGCCGATGATCACACAGCGGGCGCGCGTGGGCAGCCGGGGTGGCTCGGTGGGCGCGGGCTCGAAGCCTTCGCGCCAGAGGCATTCGAAGCGTGGAGGGCTGATGGTCACGAATCACCTGTATCGATAAACGATATAACCGTATCTATATTTGTAGTTGTGCAGCCGCTTTCGCGCAATGGGGTCTGTCGCGGCTGGGATGGTGGTGTCGTATTTCGCCGAGCTTAGGCAACCTGCGTATGGGCCGTCCTCATGCAGGTCGCAGGCCGGTCTGTGGTAGTCCTTGATAGGAACAGGCAATCCTCATAGAGCTCTCGGCATAGGGCACCTAGGCCGCTGTGAGTACTCTGGACCCACGCCCATCACGAGGAAGGCTCCATGACCCAGATCCAGCGCAAGACTCTGTTCATCACCGGCATCACCAGCGGCTTCGGCCAGGCCTTGGCGAGCGCAGCCCTGGCCGCAGGCCACAAGGTCATCGGCACCGTGCGCAACCCGTCGGCCAGCGCCGACTTCGAGGCCCAGGCCCCTGGCCGCGCCCACGCTGTGGTGCTGGATGTGACCGATTTCGAGCGCATCGACGCGGTAGTCAGCGCCACGCTCGCCGCCCACGGGCCGGTGGATGTGCTGGTGAACAACGCCGGCTATGGTCATGAAGGCATTTTCGAGGAGTCGCCGCTGGCGGACATGCGCCGCCAGTTCGACGTCAACCTGTTCGGCGCCGTGGCGGTGACCAAGGCTTTCGTGCCCGGGTTTCGCCAGCGCCGACAGGGCCATGTGATCAACATCACCTCCATGGGCGGCAGCATCACCATGCCGGGCATCGCCTACTATTGCGCGAGCAAGTTCGCCCTCGAGGGCTTTTCCGATACCCTGAGCAAGGAGCTCAAGCCGTTCGGCATCGCGGTCACTGCGGTGGCCCCGGGTTCGTTTCGCACCGACTGGGCCGGGCGTTCCATGCAGCGCACGCCGCGCAGCATCGCCGACTACGACGAAAGCTTCGACCCGGTGCGCCGGGCGCGCGAGGAAAAGAGCGGCAAGCAGCTGGGCGACCCGCACAAGGCCGCGCTGGCCATGCTGCAGTTGATCGACCATCCCGCGCCGCCGGCGCATCTGCTGCTGGGCAGCGACGCCTTGCAACTGGTGCGCGACAAGCTCACCCAGACCCTGGCCGATATCGACCGCTGGGAAAGCCTGACCCGCTCCACCGATGGCTGAAAAGGAGGCACTGATGAGCGATACAGAGCTGCGCACCGGGCGCATGGTGCAGTTGCTCGCGCGCCTGGCGCCGCTGGAGGGCTATAACCTGAGCCCCTTGCCGGACATCCGCCTGCTGCGCAGCAACCGGCCGCTGACGCGCACGCCGGTGCTGTACGACCCCGGCATCGTCATTCTCGTGCAAGGCACCAAGCGCGGTTACCTGGGCGATGAGGTGTACGTCTACGACGCTCAGCATTGCCTGGTGGTGTCGGTGCCGGTGCCTTTCACCATGGAGACCGACGCCAGCGAGGCGCAGCCGATGCTGGCGATCTACATGCGCCTGGACTTCAAGCTGGCCGGCGACCTGCTGCTGGAGATCGAAGAGCGTTTCGGGCCGACCCAGGCCGCGCCGCGCGGCATGTATGCATCGCCCATGGACGATGCGTTGAAGGACTCGACGCTGCGCCTGCTCGAAGCCCTGAGCCATCCTGTCGAGGCGCAGATACTGGGCCCGGCGCTGGTGCGCGAAATCTATTACCGCATCATCGCCGGCGAACAGGGTGGGTCGCTACGCGCGGCGCTCGCCCGCCAGGGGCATTTCGGCAAGGTCAGCCGCGCCATCCGCAAGATTCACAGCCACTACCACGAGCACCTCGACGTCGAGGCGCTGGCGCAGGAGGCGAGCATGAGCGTGCCCAATTTCCACCTGCACTTTCGCATCGTCACCGACTCCTCGCCGATGCAGTACCTCAAGTCCACGCGGCTGCACCAGGCGCGTCTGCTGATGCTGCGCAACGACATGACAGCCGCCTCGGCCGCCTTCAATGTCGGCTACGAAAGTGCGTCGCAGTTCAGCCGCGAGTTCAAGCGCTTCTTCGGCCGCACCCCGCTGGCCGAGGTGCAATGGATGAAGAGCGCCTACGCCCTGCCGGCGCCTCTGCCCGATTCGGTATACGTCTCCTCCCATTAGCGACGGGTGAGCAGGGCACCCAGGCCATCGCTCAGCGCCTGGGCCTGCGGGCCCACCACGACATGCCAGACGCCGTTGCCCATGGCGCTGATGCCCTGGCTGCCCAGGCGCTCCAGAGCGTGGGCGGGCAACGGCTGATCGTTGTTCAGGTGCAGCCGCAGGCGGGTCAGCGCAACGCATTGGACGCTGGCCAGGTTGCCCTTGCCCAGCGCCTCCAGCCACAGCTGCGCCTGGTCGCTGGCGACCGGCGCCGGGGCGTCTACCGGTGGCGCGCTCACTGTGCGGGCGGCATCAGGCAAGGCATCACGCAGCTCGTCGGCCAGGCTGTCGGCCATCGCTCCGACCACCACCTGCAGGCTGCCGGCATTGCCGGGGCGCACCACGGCCATGGCGCCCAGGGCCTTCAGCGCGCTGTCATCCACCTCGCTGCGGTCGGCCAGCTGCAAGCGCAGGCGGGTGGTGCAGGCATCGATGCCGAGCAGATTTTGCGCGCCGCCGAGCGCCTTGATGTAGGCGGCGGCACGGTCACTCTGGGCGACTGCCACTGCGCTGCTGACGGCGCGCTCGCGGCCTGGGGTCTTGAGGTTGAAGCGCTTGATGCATTGGTCGAAGGCGACGTAGTAGATCAGCGCGTAGGCCAGGCCCAGCGGCAGAATTCGCCAGCCATGGGTCGACTTGCCCCAGCCCAGGATCATGTCGATCGCGCCACCGGAGAAGGTGAAGCCCAAATGGATGTCGAGCAGGTTGGCCACGGCCATCGACAGCCCGGTGAGTAGCGCGTGCACCGCGTATAGCAGCGGCGCGAGAAACATGAAGGCGAACTCGACGGGCTCGGTGACGCCGGTCAGCGCCGAGGTCAACGCCATTGACAGCAAGGCGCCGCCGATCAGCTTGCGCTGGTCGGGCAGGGCGTTGCGGTACATGGCCAGGCAGGCCGCCGGCAGGCCGAAGACCATCATCGGGAACATGCCGGTCATGAACTGGCCGGCCTGCGGGTCGCCGGCGAAGTAACGCGCCAGGTCGCCGGTCACCACCTGCCCGGTGTTCGGGTCGGTGAAGGTGCCGAAGACGAACCACACCAGGTTGTTGAGGATATGATGCAGGCCGGTGATGATCAGCACTCGGTTGAGCACGCCGAAGAAGAATGCGCCGACGCTGCCGCTTTCCAGCAGCAGTTGGCCAAGTTCGTTGATGCCGTTCTGGATGGGCGGCCAGATCAGGCCGAACAGCAGACCGAGCAACAGCGCTGACAGCCCGGTGACGATGGCCACGAAGCGTCGCCCGCCAAAGAAGGCCAGGTAGGGCGGCAGGCTGATGTCCTTGAAACGGTTGTACAGCGCGCCACCCAGCAGCCCGGCGATGATGCCGGCGAGCATGCCCATGTTGATGTGCGCGTCGAGCACGCTCAAGGTCGAGGTCAACACCAGGTAGCCAATCGCCCCGGCCAGCCCCGCCGTGCCGTTGTTGTCGCGAGCAAAGCCGACGGCGATGCCGATGGCGAAGATCAGCGGCAGGTTGCTGAAGATAGCCCCGCCGGCGGCGTGGATGACGGCGATGTTCAGCAGGTCGGTGTCGCCCAGGCGCAACAGCAGGCCGGCGATCGGCAGGATGGCCACCGGCAGCATCAACGCCCGCCCCAGCCTTTGCAAACCCTCTATGAAGTGTTGGTACACGGCGCTTCTCCTTGCTGTTGTCATTGGGGTTGAAACGCCCTGCAGGCGGCCCGCGTGGCGTCGGCGCTGCCCAGCTCGAGCAGCCGGCGTGCCAGTGCCCGGCACTGCCCGGCATCCAGTTGGCGCACGGCGGCCTTGATCTGGCCGACTTGCCCCGGGCTCACCGACAGTTCATTGACCCCCAGGCCGATCAGTGCCGCGGTGGCCAGCGGGTCGGAGGCCAGAGCGCCGCACACGGCCACGCTGCGGCCGTGCAGCGCGGCGCCCTGGCAGGTCATGGCGATCAGGCGCAGCACCGCCGGGTGCAGGGCGTCGACGCGGCCGGCCAGGCCGGCGTGGTCGCGGTCCATGGCCAGGGTGTACTGCGCCAGGTCGTTGGTGCCGATCGACAGAAAGTCGGCATGCTCGGCCAGCTGCCCGGCCAGCAAGGCCGCCGCCGGCACTTCGATCATCACCCCCAGCTGCGGGCGCTCATCGACGCCCAGCGCGTGCGCCAACTGGTCGATGCGCAGGCGCACGGCGAGCAGCTCGGCCACTTCGCTGACCATCGGCAACAGGATGCGGCAGCGCGCCAACGGCTTGACCTGCAGCAGGGCGCGCAGTTGCTGGTCGAGCAGCTCCGGGCGCTGCTGGCCCAGGCGGATGCCGCGCAGGCCCAGCACCGGGTTGGCTTCGGCGGCCAGGGGCAGGTACTCGAGTTGCTTGTCGCCGCCGATGTCGAGGGTGCGGATCACCACCGGCTTGTCGGCCATGGCATCCAGTACTGCCTGGCAGGCCTGGGTCTGCTCGGCTTCGCTCGGCGCCGTGCGGCGGTCGACGAACAGCAGCTCGGTGCGCAGCAGGCCGACGCCGTCGGCGCCATGCGCCTGGGCCTGGCGGGTGTCCTCGGCGCCGGCGACGTTGGCGCTGACCTCGATGTGCTGGCGGTCACGGGTGACGGCCGGCAGGTTTCCCTGCTGGTCGTCGCGCCGGCGCTGCGCAGCCTGGTGCTGCATGCGCGCGTGGACTTCGGCCAGGCGTTGTCGGCCGGGCCGTAGCTCCAGCTGGCCGGCGTCGGCATCCAGCACCACGGTGTCGGCAGCGTTGTCCTCGAGCAGCGCCGAGCCCATCGCCACCAGGCACGGCAGGCCCTTGCTGCGCGCCAGAATGGCGACATGGGAGGTAGCGCCGCCCTGGGCCATGGCGACCCCGGCCACGCCGCGCGCGGCCAGCTCGATCAGCTGCGAGGGCGTCAGCTCGGCGGCAACGACGATGGCCCCGGGGGCGATGTGCAGGGCGCGGCTGTCGCCGAGCAGGTGCTGCAGGACCCGCTGGCGCAGGTCGCGCAGGTCACTGGCGCGCTCGCCGAGCAGCGGGTTGTCGAGCGCCTCCAGCACCGTGCATTGCGCCAGCACGGCGCGGCTCCAGGCATGCGCGGCGCTGCTGCCCTGCTGGATGTCGGCGTAGGCGGCATCCAGCAGGGCCGGGTCTTCGAGCATGGCCAGATGCGCGCCGAGGATGGCGCTCTGTTCGGCCTGGCGTGGGTCGAGCGCGGCGGTGAGGGCGTCGTGCACCCCGGCCAGCGCCTGGCCCAGGCGCAGGTGCTGCTCGCCAGTGACATGGTTGCCCGGGTCGCTGGGCAACTCCCAGCTATCGAGCCGGCACAGTGGGCCGCTGACCACGCCTGGCGCGGCCATCACTCCGCCCAGCACGCCGTTTGCGCTGTCACTGGCGCCGCGGTGGCTAACCGGGGCTGGCCGTGTCGGCGCTTCATCAAGGGCGGGGGTCGACAGGGCGGCGAGCAAGGCCTGCAAAGCCGCCTCGCTGTCGGGGCCCAAACAGCTGACTTCGACTTCATCCTCCTGGCCGACCCCCAGGCCCATCAGTCCGGTGACGCTCTCGGCCGCCGCGCTGGCGCCGGCGAAATGCACCTGGCTGCGGCTGGCAAACGCCTTGGCGGTCTCGCGCACCCGCGCCGCCGGCCGCGCGTGCAGGCCGCCCCGGTGGGCCACGCGCACGCTGCCACGAGCCTCGCGGGAGGGTCCGGGGGCTGCGTCTGCGACAACCTCGGACGCGGCCCGGGGGTGTACCTGCAGCAATGCATCGCCGACCATCGCCGAGCACAGCCCGGCCACCGGCGTCAGCTGGTACTGCTCGCCGTTGAGCAGGACGAAGGCGCTGACCAGGCTGCGGCTGCGTTGGGCGACCTTGTCCAGGTCGATGCGCAGCAACGGTTGCCCCGAGCTGACCCGCTGGCCGGCGCTCACCAGCGCCTGGAAGCCTTCGCCCGCCAGCTCGACGCTGTCGATACCGACGTGCAGCAACCATTCGCTGCCGTTGTCGGCGCGCAGGGTGATGGCGTGGGCGGTGCGCGCCAGGCTCAGCACCTGGCCGGCGAAGGGAGCATGCAGCACGTCGTTCAGGGGGTCGATGGCAATGCCGTCGCCCATGGCGCCACTGGCGAAGACCGGGTCGGGGACTTCGCTCATGGGCAGCACGGGGCCGCTGAAAGGCGCATCGAGGGTGATGGTACGGGTGACCGTCATGACGCTTGTTATAGGTTCGTTGAGCATGACTTCGTCCTGGTAGGCGCGCGCCGGCCGAGGCGCCGGTAGCCGCGAAAGAGTGATTCAGCGGGTGCGCGTCACCTTGCTCAGGTGCCGCGGTTGATCGGGGTCCAGCCCCCTGGCCCGGGCCAGGCTCGCGGCCATGACGTAGAACGACTGGATCGCCAGCAGCGGGTCGAGGCTGGGGTGGCCGGCGCGCACCAGGGTCAGGTCACGCTCGGCGATGTCGTCCGGCGCGGCCAGCAGCACCTTGGCGCCGCGCTCGCGCATGTCGGCGGCCAGCGCCAGCAGCCCGGCCTGTTCGGCGCCGCGCAGGGCGAAGATCAGCAGGGGATAGTCCTGCTCGACCAGGGCCATGGGGCCATGGCGCACTTCGGCGCCGCTGAACGCCTCGGCCTGCAGGGCCGAGGTCTCCTTGAACTTCAAGGCCGCCTCCTGGGCCACCGCAAACCCCAGACCGCGGCCGATCACCAGCAACCGTTCGCTGCCTTGCAGGGCCTGCACGGCGGGCGACCAGTCCTGTTGCGCGGCCCGTTGCAGGTCGTCGGGCAGACGCTCGCCCGCGGCCAGCAGTGCCGAGTCGCACTGCCAGTGGGCGAGCAGCCTGGCGCTGGCACTCAGGGTGCAGATGAAGCTCTTGGTCGCCGCCACGCTGAGTTCCGGCCCGGCGCACAACGGCAGCACCACCTGACAGGCGCGCTCCAGGGGCGAACCCTCGGCGTTGACCAGGGCGATATTCAACGCACCGTGCTCGCCCAGCCGCTGCAGGGTCTCGACCAGGTCCGGGCTCTGTCCGGACTGGGAAAACGCCACGGCCGCCTGGCCGCGAACCTTGAGCGGCGAAGCGTGCAGGGTGACCACCGACATCGGCAGGGACGCCACCGGTACGCCGGTCATCTGCGTGGCCAGGTAGGCGAAATAACTGGCAGCATGGTCGGAGCTGCCACGCGCCACCGTCAGCAGCACGCCGGGGTCAAGCTCGCGCAGCTGCTCGGCGAGTCGCACCAGGCGCGGCTCCAGCTGACTGAGCTGGTCGGCGACGCGCAGCCCCGACGCCAAGGCTTCTTCGAGCATTTTCGAGGGCGTTTCAGGGTTCAAGGTATTCTCCTTCGACCATCACCGCGGTGACGTTCAGGTCGCGATCAAGGTAGACGGCATCCGCCCAGCTACCGGGTTGCAGGCGGCCACGCTCGGTGATCCCCAGGTAGTCGGCAGGGAATTGCGACAGGCGCTGGGACGCCTCGGCCAGTGGCAGGCCGATCTGCACCAGGTTGCGCAGCGCCTGGTCCATGGTCAGGGTGCTGCCGGCCAGGGTGCCGTCGGCCAGGCGCACGCCGCCCAGGCACTTGGTCACCGTGTGGCTGCCCAGCTTGTATTGGCCGTCCGGCATGCCGGTGGCGGCGGTCGAATCGGTCACGCAATAGAGGCAGGGGATCGCCCGCAGCGCCACGCGAATTGCCCCGGGGTGCACGTGCAGCAGGTCCGGGATCACCTCGGCATAGCGCGCGTGGGCCAGCGCCGCGCCGACGATGCCTGGCTCGCGGTGGTGCAGCGGGCTCATGGCGTTGTACAGGTGGGTGAAGCTGGTGGCGCCGGCGGCCAGGGCCTGCACGCCGTCTTCATAGCTGCCCAGGGTGTGGCCGATCTGCACGCCGACCCCGCGTTGCACCAGATGCTCGATCAGCTCGACATGGCCGGCGACTTCCGGGGCCAGGGTGATCACCTTGATCGGGGCCAGAGCCAGCAGTTGGTCGAGCTCCTCGAGCAGCGCCGTGCGCGCATGGTTGGGCTGCGCGCCGAGCTTGCCCGGGTTGATGTAGGGGCCTTCCAGGTGCACGCCCAGCACCCGCGCCGTGGCAGCGGGGCGCTGCTGGCAGTAGTCGCCGAGCGCGCCCAGCACCTCGCGGATCTGCGCCGGTGGGGCGGTCATGGTGGTCGCCAGCAGCGCCGTGGTGCCGAAGCGCAGGTGGGTGCGGGCGATAGTGGCGAAACTGGCGGCGCCTTGCATGATGTCGCTGCCGCCACCGCCGTGCACGTGCAGGTCGATGAAGCCCGGCAGCAGATAGGGCAGGTCGTTGTCAGCCGGGTTGCAGGGTGTCTCGGGCACGCTGAGCACGCGACCGGCGTGGTGCTGCAGCTGGCCGCGGACCCAGCCTTGGGGCGTGAAGATATTGAAATCGGACATGCGGACTCCCTGGTGGTGCCCGGCGGCCTGGCGCAGGGCGGTGCGGATCGTGGACAGGCGCCTTCAGCGGCGCAGTTCGGCGACGAAGTCGTAGTAGTCGTCGCGGCAGTAGGTGTCGGTCAGTTCAATGGCGGTCTTGTCGGCCAGGTAGCCGATACGGGTCATGCGCAGCATTGCGGTGCCCGCTGCAATGCCCACCAGAGCGGCCATCTCGGCGCTGGCATTGATCGCGCGAATATGTTGCAGCGCCCGCACCACAGGCCGGCCGATGGCGTCGAGGTGGGCGTAGAGCGAGTCGCCAATGGCCTGGGGGTCGGGCAGCAGGGCGGCGGGCAGGGTGCTGAACTCCACCGCCATGACAATGCCGTCGGCCATGCGCAGGCGTTCGAGCCGGGCGACCTGTTCGGTGGGCGACAGGCTCAGGCGGATCAACTCTTCGTGGCTGGGCAGGGCAATTTCCCGGCGCAGCCACTGCGAGCCGGAGGTGAAGCCCTTGGACCGGAGCATCTCGCTGAAGCTGGACAGGCGCGACAGTGGCTGCTCCAGACGTGGCGTGATGAAGGTGCCGGAGCCCTGGTGGCGGCGGATCAGGCCTTGCTGCTCGAGCACCTCGAGCGCCTTGCGGGCGGTGACCCGCGACACCTTGAGGTCTTCGCTCAGGCTGCGCTCGGAGGGCAGCGCCTGGTCGGCCTTCCACTGGCCGGCGTGGATGGCCGCCTCCAGATTGCGCGCCAGCTGCAGGTACAGCGGCGTGGCCTGGGTTTCGTCGGGGCGCAGATTGATGAGCGAATTCATCGGGGTGGCCGTCCAAGTGGTGCTTTATTGGTTTGGTTATGCGGATTGAAAGTAATACCACTTGAATACCACGTCAAGCGAGTGGCTGTATCAAAGCGCGTCAGGGCCGCCACCCGCAAATCCTCGGACGCACACCCGGGCGCCTGCTAGCCTGTCATCACGCCCAACCCTCCATCAGGAATCCACCATGACCCAAGCCCAGCCCCATACCCCCGCCGGCAGCACCGTCACCTACCAGCGCCCCGACGGCAAGTCGGTCAACGGCTACCTGGCCACGCCCGCCAGGCCCGAGGGGGCTCCAGCGATCGTGGTGATTCAGGAGTGGTGGGGGCTCAACCCGCAGATTCTCGGGGTTGCCGACCGCCTGGCCAGCGCCGGTTACCTCGTGCTGGTGCCGGACCTGTTTCGCGGCGCCACCACCGTGGAAGAAGAAGAGGCGCACCACCTGATGAGCGGCCTGGACTTCGCCGATGCGGCCAACCAGGACATTCGCGGCGCCGTGCTCTACCTCAAGCAACACGCCCGCCACGTCGGCGTCACCGGCTTTTGCATGGGCGGCGCGCTGACCTTGCTGGCGCTCAATTTCATCCCCGAAGTCGCTGCCGGGGTAGTGTTCTACGGCATGCCGCCGCTGGAATACCTGGACCCGGCGGCCATCAAGGCACCGGTGCAGGCCCACTGGGCGATCCAGGACGAGTTCTTTCCCATCGCCACGGTCGACCAGCTGGAGGAGAAATTCAGCGCCGGGGGCGTGCGCCTCGAATCCCACCGCTACCTGGCGCACCATGCCTTCACCAACGAAACCGCCGTCGGCCCGGGGCGGATCGCCGGCACCCAGTACGACGCGGTCTGGGCCCAGTTGGCCTGGGACCGCGCGCTGACCTTTTTCGGCCGCACTTTGTGGGGCTGAGGCCCTGTACCTGCCTGCGGTCCGAGGGCGGCGGCCTTTGCCGCCAGGCCAACTAGACTCACCGTTCAACCTGGGTTGCCGTGCCTTTGGCGCGGCATAAGGAGGACGACCTGATGTTGGCAAGGCTTGGCATTGCGCAAAAACTGGGCGCCGGTTTCGGCATCATCATTCTGATCATCTGCGTACTGATTGGCGTCACGCTGTCCTCGTCCATTCGCCAACGCCTGGACCTGGCGGTCGAAGCGGCCCGGCAGATCGCCGCCGGGCGGCTCGACCTGCGCATCGACAGCAGCGCGCAGATGGCCCAGAGCAGCAGCCAGGGTATCAGCGCCGCTTCGCGCAGCGCCGCCACCATCGCGCAACTGGCCAGGGACCTGGACGCTCAGGTCGCACAGTTCAAGTTGTAGACCGCCAGCGGCCGTCGGGGAACCGCAAGGCCCCTTGGCCGTCTCATGGCTGCCACTGACTCCCTCAGGAACAGCCATTGATGAACAACCTTGTACGAGCACTCAGCGCCGCCACCCTGGGCTTGACGCTGTCGCTGGCCCACGCCGCGCAACCGCCGAGCGACGGCGGCGGGGCGCCACTGGTGCACCTCAACGTCGCCGCCGCCGGCTGGGGCGGCAGCGCCCTGCCGGGCATCGAGGGCAAGCACTATGTGTTTCCCAACGCGCTCTATCTGGATAAATGGCAGCAGGGCGGCATCCGCGTGATCCGCTTCTCGATTCTCTGGGAGCGGCTGCAGCCGACCCTGATGGGCGATTTCGCCGACGCCTACGCCGAGCGCATCGATGAATTCCTCGACCAGGCGGCCGAGCGCAACATGGGTGTGATCATCGACATCCACAACTACGGTCGTTACTACGGCAAAATCATCGGCACCGATGAAGTGCCGACTTCAGCCTATGAAGACTTGATGAAGCGGGTGGCCAAGCGCTGGAGCCACAACCCGGCGACCCACGGCTATGACCTGATGAACGAACCGTACGGCGACGCCGACCAGCACTGGCGGGACAACGCCCAGGCGGGCATCGACGGGGTGCGCAGCTTCGACAAAAGCAAGCCGATCTACGTTGAGGGTCGTTCGTTTTCCAACACGGCGATGTTTCCAACCATCAACGCCGACCTGCTGGACCTGAAAGACCCGGCCGACAACCTGGTGTATTCCGCGCATCTCTATCTGGATGAAGGCAGCAGCGGTGCCTACAAGAAACCTATCAGCGGCAACTTCGATCCGATGCTGGGGGTCAATCGCGTCAAGCCTTTCATCGAATGGCTCAAGGCCAACCACAAGCATGGGCAGATCGGTGAGTTCGGCGTGCCGGACAACGACCCGCGCTGGTTGATGGCCATGGACAACCTGCTGGCCTACCTGCACGAGCAGTGCGTGCCGCTGGCCTATTGGGCGGCCGGGCCCTGGTGGGACAAGGACCCGGTAGCCATCGAACCCATCGACGGTAAGCCGCGTCCGCAGTGGGCGGTGCTGTCGAAGTGGGTCGACAAGCCCAATCAGTGTCCTTGATTCAAGCCGGCCCTATTGCCCAGCTGGCAGCTGGTACGCCTCGACGATGCGCTGCAGCGTGCCGTCTTTGCGCAGCTGCTGCACGGCGGCGCGCAGGCGCTCGACCAGCTCGGGCTGGCAGTCTTTCGAACACGCCAGGTAGAGGTCCGAGCGCATCAGCGCCGGGCTCATCAGCAACGGCTGTGCCGAGACCTGGCGCCAGATGTACTGGCTCTCGGGCACGCCATTGAACCAGGCGTCGACGCGGCCGAGCAGCAACAGCTGCGCCGGGTTCTCGCCGATTTTCAGCGGGTGGATCTGCTCGTCGCTGAAGCCTTCGTCACGCAGCTTGCGCTCCTGGGCGCTGCCCATGCCGACGGCGATGCGGGCGTAGGTACTGCGCGCTTGCTGGAAGCTCTCGACGCGCTTGTCGAGGCTGAAGAAGGCCCGATCCATGCTGATCACCGGGGCAATCCAGGTGTAGGCGTCTTCGCGGTCGGGGGTGCGCGACAACGGGATGATCAGCAGGTCCTGGCCTTTTTGCACGATGCGCTGGGCTCGCGCCCAGGGCAGGCTCTTTGGCTTGAGGTCGACGCCGGCCAGTTGCGCGGCCTTGACCGTGACCTCGCCGACGATGCCGGTCACACCCATCGGGCCTTGCATGGTCAACGGCGGCGCTTCGGGCAGGTACAGCTCCAGCAGCCGCGGCGCTGAAGCTGCGTGCCCGGTGAGCAGGACGAGCAGTAGTGCAGCGGCGCCGGGCAGGCGCCAGCCTCTGGTATTGACAGGTGACTGGTTGGTCCGACATCCCATTGGCAGCTTCCAGAAAGTTTTTGTCTGTGCGGATGCAGACCTGTGCAGCATAGGAGCAAACCCCCGGCTTTGTCTGCGCCCGCCCGGTCAACCGGCCCTGCGTGCCTGCACCCGGCGCATGCTCAGCAGCGCCGCGAGCGCCACCAGGGCGACCAGGCCGGCGAAGAATTCGCCGACGTGGCTCAGGCCGAAACCGGGCACGCTGACGCCGACGGCGATCACCGGTACCGACATGGATATGTAAAACACGATGAACAGCGCCGAGGTCACGGCTGCCTTTTGCTCGGTCGGCGTCGCGGCGCTGACCGCAGCCATGCCGGCTCGAAAGGCGACGCCCTGGCCGAGCCCGGAAACCACTGCACCGACCAGTAGCAAGGTCACTTGCTGGCTGGCGATGCTGGCGCCAAAGGCGAGCATACCGAGCATCAGCGCGGCGCAGCCAAGGTTCATGTGCTGCTGCGGCGGCAGCCATTTCATCAAGGCCTGGCCGGCAGTGGAGGCAATGAAGAATGTGCAGATCACCGCGCCGATGGCAGCGCCGGCGTGCTGCGCCATGAGCTGGCCCATGATCGACGGCACCATCGAGGTGAACAAGCCGGCGACGCTGAAACCGGCCAGCCCGGCGATGCAGGCCGGCACGAACACGGGGCGCACCTGAACAGGGATCCCGGGCCGTTGCACGCGCAGCCTGGGCGCCGGCGGGCGCTGAGCGCTCTCGCGGGCAATGCTGACGCACAGCGCTGCCACGGCGAGCAGCAACAGGTGTGCGGCATAGGGCAACTGCAACGGCCACGGCAGGTATTGTGAGCCTAGCCCCGCCAACAGCGGCCCTAGGCCCAGGCCGAGCATGTTGGCGCCGGTGGCCAGCAGTGTTGCGGCGCCGCGCCAGGTCCTGGGTGCCAGCTCGATCACCGCCACCGTGCCAGTGCCGGTCATGATGCCCGCCGAGAAACCTGAAAACAGCCGCCCGGCGAACAGCCCCGGAATCGATTGCCAACTCAGAAACAGCACCGCGCTGATCGCCGACATGGCGATGGCGGCGAACATCATCGGTCGCCTCCCGAGCTGGTCGGACCAACCCCCGGCAATCACCAGCGCGGCGATCACCCCGCCGGCATAGATGGAAAAAATCAACGTCAGCCAGGTCGGCCCGAAATCCAGGCGCTGCTCGTAGAGCGAATAAAGAGGAGTGGGCAGAGTGGTGCCGATCATCACCACCAGAAAGGCCAGGGCAATCAGCAAGGTGTCGCGGCGGGCGTGGCTCGGTGCTTGGGTCATGGGCGCTCCTTGAGGTCAGGAGCTTCGACCGGCGGCAGGGCTGGGTGTTCGATGCGGGCGGCGCTGATCCGCAAGGTATGAATGTGTATGTAAATCAGAAAAATTACCCCCCTCTGTTACAACTCCCGACACATTTTTGGCGCCAGCCGAGCGTACACTCCATCCCCTCGCTTCACCCCGGCTTTAAGACGATCGCCTATTGAATGGGGCGACTTACAAGAAAATCGACAAGGAGCTTCACATGAGTATTCCCGCCTGCTTGCGGCTGCGATCCCACCGCGCCACACCTCCTGTAGCGCGCCTGGCCACGGGCTAAGCGCTACCGCAAACACTCACTAGCGTATGGACTGGCCTGGCGGGGTCGGCTTGCGCACGTCCCTATATAACCCACCAGCGCCAGGCTTACATGCCAGCCGCTCAGACAGCTGAACCCGCCAACCACTGCGTGCGGTACATCACCGCACCGCAAGGCGAAAAGACCTGCAAGGAGTGGAGTCATGAGACAAGAAGACATCGTCGTACCCGCCGTCCTCAGCGAAACCAACGTGGCGTATTGCACGGCACCCTGGTACATCCAGCGCACTGAATACAACCCCGCCCTATGTACTTACCAGGCCCTGGTCAACGGTGAGGAAACCTTCAGGGCCGTGCATCTGGCCATCGCCGCAGCCACCAAGAGTGTGGACATCATCTGCTGGGGATTCCAGCCGTCGATGTTCTTCATTCGCGACTATCGGGCGCCGAGCATAGGCGAGTTGTTACGCAGCAAAGCCGCCGCGGGCGTTCGGGTGCGGGTGCTGGGCTGGGAGATGTTCCTGAACACGGCGGGCTTCGCGGGAGAAGCCAATCTACCGGGCAAATTCCCCAACCTGTTCGGTCGAGCGCTGCAAAACAGCACCCGCCAGCAACATGAATATGATCGCCTATGGTTCTTCAACCATGCCGTAAAGGATGACAAAGCCGCTTACCGCCTTGGGGGCAATACGCCGTTGTTCGTCAGTCGTGGTTTCAACGCGCTGGAGCGACTGAAGATCGGCTGGGAGGTCGGGCGTGAAGCACATGACACCGAAATCAGCGCTGCCATGCTCAATACATTGATGTCCACCGCCACCCACCATCAGAAAAGCGTGCTGGTCGATTATGAAGATCCCGAGCGCGCCGTTGGCTTTGTAATGGGTCACAACATGCTCGACGAGTACTGGGATACCGATGCGCACTCGGCGCTCAATCGCAGTACATATGACTGGCCTGAACCCAACGGCGGGGCGCGCGGCTTTACGCCGCGCCAGGATATCTCGAGCAAGATCACCGGGCCGATACTGGAGCATCTGCACCACAACTTCGCCCAGGCCTGGAAAAAGGAAACCGGCGAAGACCTGTTGCAGAAGCGTCCGGTGGAAGCCCTGGCCAGCCAACTGAAGTGTGCTCCAGGTAAGCTGCAGATGGCTCAGTTGCTGCGCACTCAGGTACAGGAGGGCGCCCGGGATATCGAGCAGGCGTACCTGCAAGCGGTGAACAATGCCACCCAGTTCATCTATATCGAAAACCAGTACTTTCGCTGGCCTCCGCTTGCCGAGGCCATCAAGAAAGCCGCGGCGGACCAGACCCGGGCCGGTCGGGACCCGGGCCTGCACGGCGCCCTGCACTTGTTCGTGGTCACCAACGCCACTGATGACGGCATTGGCAAAGGCACCGTAAACACTCAGCGGATGCTCGAAGCACTGGGCCGGGCGGATACCATCCCCGAACTCACCAAGTTGCGGCGCATCGAGCAGCTTGGGAAACAGCAGTTGTCCGCGGAAGAACTGGCGAAGAAAACCAAGGAAATACAAAACAGCCATATCGAGATGGAGGATGTTCCCGGGCTGAAAGTGCATGTGTGTTCCCTGGTAGCCAAGGATTCACCTGCCGGGCAGCCATGGATGCCCGTGTATATCCATTCCAAGTTGATGATCGTCAATGACGTGTTCACGACGCACGGCTCCGCGAATATCAACACCCGAAGTATGCAGGTCGACAGTGAGCTGAATATTGCGCATGAGTGGGTAAGTGTGACGACGGAGTTGCGGCGCAGATTGTGGAAGCTGCATGCGGGGGAGGAGGGGGCGGGGGATGATATTGAAGAGACGTTCATAGCTTGGGAGGAGATTATGAAGAGGAATAATAAGCTTATGAAGGAGCGGAGTGCTCCATCGGAGTCATTGGTGGAATTTCACTATGATAACGCAACCGTTTGGACTTGGGATTGATGAAAAAATCCGTCCTTCTGATTGTCCTCGCTGTCACAGCATGTGACAGCAATACCCATGCGCTGAATAATAAAAAAGAGTTTACTATGGATCGCCTTTCAGAAATGAAAATCAACCTTGCTTTCACTTGTGCTCATGAAAAAATTCCTGAGCCTGATGCGGAGGTTGATCTTCTGTTCAAATATGCCCGCTGGCTACAGAAAAACAACTTGCTAAAGCAGGATAAAAAGATCGATGCAGAGATCGAACGATTGTATCGCATTGCGGCCGAGCATCGTCATTACAAGGCCAATATGAACCTGCAGTCGGGCGCTATGCGTGGCTACTTCATACTGCATGGACGCGATCACTTGCGCTTGTCCCAGGAACTGATCGCTGCGGGTGTCGCCACTGGATATTACTTCGTCGGCATGTTCTTGCAGCAAGGATCAGCCGGATTGGCACGTGATCCCGAGATGGCATTGCGTTATTTTCGAAAGTCCGCTGACGAAGGCAGTGCGCGGGGACAGGATTACATAGCGGATAAATTAGACCCCGTTAATATGGCCCCATTGATCGCCAATGACATGTATCGTTGTGCTGCGGAACAGGGGCATGGCGACGCTGCCACCTCATTAGGTATAAAGCTATCAATTCATAAACAATACGCCGACGCAGTGGTTGCGTTTCAGATGGGCGTTGCCGCCGGCACTGAGCTGTCTGCCTGGTTGCTTAAAAATGGATTCAGCGGGCCGCTCGAAACCAACGATCTCAAATATTTAGGCCAGAAAGAAGATCTAGAGCGGGTTGAGCGGTATACGAAAATCTGGCGCATTCTCGCTAGGTACTCTTATGCGAACCCTAAAGTCCCCGAAATCAACGAAATCGTCCCGCTCCCTCCAGCGCCCCTGCCTGAATGGGACGGCAAACTCCAATGGCTGGAAGAACGCCTCGCCAACATCCCACCGGAGAAACCCAGCGAAGCACTGATCAAACGGCTCGCCGACGAGAAGAAGCTCGAACCCGCCACCGGCAGACCCATGCCCGGCGCTGCCGGCTTCGACCAGTCGAAGTTTCCAGTCAAAGGTTGCTTCAGCGGACAGGTCTGCCCGCAGACCGGGTACTGGAAAGCCATGTGGCTGCCCCATGAAGCGCGCGGGATGCTTCACTCCGAGGTCATCCGCCACGTCAAAGAGGGCGAGATCATGCCCACCCATTTCGCCGAGCGCTACTTTGTTCGCTCCTGGCCATTTTCCGATAAGCATACGATTACTGAAGAACGGGTGCATTGGGGGTTGTTGGGGTGACGAGTATTCTGAGACGTTCATTAGCAAACTTTAAATTCAGGCATGAGGGAGTGCTCGATAATAAAAGTAAAAGTATCAAGTACAGCGACGCCTTTGTGCTGATACGCGATCAGAGTTTTAAATTCACCCGTGGCGCTGTGGCTTCAGCTTGCCTCTTCATCGCTGCTTGTGACAGTGGCCAGAAAACTAATGCTAACCAGGTAGCCGATATTGACGGGGTGACGAGCTGATCTAGCGGTGATTGTCGCTGGCTCAAAAATGTGAGCTGATTAGAGGCAGCTGTCTTTTCTCTGATATCGATCTGATCGAGGTTTAACGGCTCTGTGAATATCAATACCCGAAGTATGCAAGTAGACAGTTAGCTGAATATTGCGCATGAGTGGGTGAGTGTGACGGCGGAGTTGCGGCGCAGGTTGTGGAAGCTGCATGCGGGGGGGGAGGGGGCGGGGGATGAGGTTGAAGAGAAATTCAGAGCGTGGGAACGAATCATTGGAGAAAATTAAACGCTTATGAGGGGCAAGAAGGCGCCGTGTGCATCTTTGATCGAGTTTTCTTACGAAAACGCCAACGTGGCGACATGGGATTGATAAGGACACTAATAGCTGTGGTGTGCTTTGCCGTCGTTGCGTGCGATGGTGATAATGTTGGTCATAGTAAAGGGGATTTTGTCATGGATCGCGTCGCTAGCCTTAAAGATAATCTCGCATTCACTTGTGTTTACGAAGTCATTCCTGAATCCAGCATGGAAGTCGATATTCTTTTTAAATACGCCCGATGGCTGCAAAACGGTAATGCGCTAAAGCAGGTGAAGTCGGTGGATATAGAGGTGGAGCGGCTATATCGTATTGCCGCTGAGCAGGGTCATCATAAAGCCAATATGAACTTGCAAGCGGGGGCGATGCGCGGCTTTTTTACACTCAAGGGGAGCGACCACTTGCGGCTTTCCCAAGAGTTGATCGCGAGTGGAGTTGCGACTGGCTATTACTTTATAGGTGTATTTTTACAGCAAGGAGGGGCTGGACTTGTACGAGATCCGGAGATGGCTTTACGGTATTTCCGCAAGTCAGCGGATGAAGGTAGCCCCCAAGGACAATCGTACATTGCTAATAAACTAGAGCCGGTCGATATCGCGCCGATAGTTGCTAATGCGATGTATCGATGTGCTGCCGAGCAGGGTCACGGAGGAGCGGCTGCAAGGCTAGGCATAGGTATGAAACTCGATAAACAATATGCAGGCGCGTTGTCAGCATTTCAGCTTGGCGTTGCAGGGGGGGATGAGACGTCGGCGGGCTATCTGGAAAGTGCTTTTAGTGGTCCGCTTGAGACAGATCGATTCAACTATTTAGGCCAGAAAGAGGACAAGGAGCGTGCTCGCCGCTATAACATTATCTGGCGCATTCTCGCGCGCTATTCCTACGCCCATCCGAAAGTCCCGGAAATCAACGAAATCGTCCCCCTCCCTCCAGCGCCCCTGCCTGAATGGGACGGCAAACTCCAATGGCTGGAAGAACGCCTCGCCAACATCCCACCCGAGAAACCCAGCGAAGAGCTGATCAAACGGCTCGCCGACGAGAAGATGCTCGAACCCGCCACCGGCAGACCCATGCCCGGCGCTGCCGGCTTCGACCAATCGAAGTTTCCAGTCAAAGGTTGCTTCAGCGGACAGGTCTGCCCGCAGACCGGGTACTGGAAAGCCATGTGGCTGCCCCATGAAGCGCGCGGGATGCTTCACTCCGAGGTCATCCGCCACGTCAAAGAGGGCGAGATCATGCCCACCCATTTCGCCGAGCGCTACTTTGTTCGCTCCTGGCCGTTTTCCGATAAGCATACGGTTACTGAGGAGCGGGTGCATTGGGGGCTGCTGGCTTGAGTGATATCGGGCCCACTTCCATACGCGGCCCTTTCCCAGAAAACACCAAGCCCCTCTCACTCCACCACCAGCAACTCCCGCAAATGATGAAAGCGCCGATCCATATACAGCAAAGGCGCCCCCTCGGTTGAACCCGCTGGCTGCAACACCGCACCCACCTCACCGAGAAAGATCCCGTGGCTGTGCCAGTCGACCACCTTGGCCACCCGGCAGTCGAAGGCCACCAGGGCTTCGCCGCAGGCCGGTGCGCCGCTGGGCAGGGTGCTCCAGGTGCCGGTCTGGAAGCGTTCGGCGCGGCGTGCCGAGCTGCTGAATTGCTCCACCAGCGGCAGCGCCGCAGTGGCCAGCACGTTGACGCAGAAGCTGCCGCTGGCCTGGATCATGGCGAACAGCGAGGCGCTGCGGTTGACGCACACCAGCAGGGTCGGTGGCTCGGCGCTGACCGAGGTCACGGCGGTGGCGATCATGCCGCCCCATTCGCCGGCATGCTGGCTGGTGATCAGGCAGACCCCGGCGGGCAGCAGGCGCATGCCGTCGCGGTAGGCGTCGGCCAATACCGGGGTGGGTGGGGCGTTGACGTCAGGGCAAGTCATGAGCGTGTCGATCCAATTGAGCGATGAACGGCCATCAGAGGCGCGGCGTGCGGCCTTCGATGGGGTGATGGGGGTCGACCGGGCCCAGGCTCGAGCTCTTGCCGGGGGACACCAGGGCGTCGCAGAAGGCTTCGTCCTCGGCAGTCCAGGGGCAGGCCAGGGCGGCGATGGCGTCGTCCCATTGAGCTACGGTACGCGGGCCGACCAGGGTGCTGCTGACCTGGCGGTTGCGCATCACCCAGGTCTGCGCCAGGTGGGCCGGCTGGCGGCCGCTGCGCTCGGCGTAGGCAGCCAGTTGCGCGGCGACCTCCAGCGACTCCGGGCGCCACTCGGCCTCGAGCATGCGCGGGTCGGCGCGCCCGGCGCGGCTGTCCGCCTGCGGGGCGACCCCTTCGCGGTACTTGCCGGTCAGGATGCCCCGAGCCAGGGGGCTGTAGCACACCGTGCCGACCCCCAGGTGGCTGGCTGAAGGCAGGATCTCCACCTCGGCCTCGCGGTTGACCAGGTTGTACAGCGGCTGGGTCGCGACCGGGCCGCCGATGCCGGCCTCGCGGGCCAGGCGCACGGTTTCGGCGAGGCGCCAGGCCTTGAAGTTGGACACCGCGAAGTAGCCGATCTTGCCCTCGCGAATCAGGTCGGCGAAGGCCAGCACCATTTCTTCCAGCGGCGCGTCGAAATCGGCCTTGTGCATGTAGAGGATGTCGATGTAGTCGGTGCCCAGGCGTTGCAGGCAGCCGTGGGCAGCCTCCCTGATCCACTTGCGCGACATGCCGCTCTGGTTCGGCAGGCTGCTCATGGGGTTGCCGACCTTGCTGGCCAGCACCCAGCGGTCGCGCTGCGCGGCGATGGCCCGACCGACCACACGCTCGGACTCACCCTTGTTGTACAGGTCGGCACTGTCGATGAAATTGACCCCGTTGTCGGCGGCGCTGGCGATGATGCGCGCCGAGGTCGGCTCGTCGGTGGCGCCACCGAACATCATGCTGCCCAGGCACAACTCGGAGACTTTCAGGCCACTGCGGCCCAGGTATCGGTAGTCCATGAACGCTCCCGGCTCAGGCGGATATGACGGCGGTGGTGGCGATTTCGACCAGAAACTCCGGGCGAACCATCTCCAGCTTCACGCAAAAACGTGCCGGCAACAGGTTGGGAAAGTAGCTGACGTAGATCTCGTTGAAGGCGTGGTAGTCGTCCAGGTTGCGCAGGAAGATCTGGTTCATGGTGACGTCGTCCATGCGGCTGCCGGCGGCTTCGAGCACCACCTTGATGCTGTCGAGCACGCGCCGGGTCTGCACTTCGATGTCGCCGACACCGACGATGCTGCCATCGACGGGGTCGGTGCTGAGCATGCCGGCCACGTACACGTGGTTGCCGGCCTTGATGCCCCAGTTGAGGTGGTTGAGGCCGGTGGCAGTCTTGCCGATGATCCAGCCGGTGGGGTTGATTGCCTGATTCATGAGGTATTCCTTGAGGATGATGAGAGGTTGCTCAGTGCTGGCCGCGCAGGAAGGGTTTGCCCAGGTCGGCCGGCGCTGCGCCGGCGCGGCCCATGACGATCCAGGCCAGCAGCGCGACCACGAAGGGCGTGGCCATCAACAGCGGGGCGGGAATGTCGATGCCCAGGTACTGCCCTTGAAACTGCAGGGCTTCGAGCAGGCCCAGGGCCAGGGCCACCAGCAAGGTGCGCAGGGGCATCCAGCGGGCGAAGATGGCGATGGCGATGGCCAGGTAGCCGCGCCCCGAGGTCATGTTGTCGATGAAGGTGCCGCCCGAGGCGACGATGCACAGGTAGCTGCCGCCCAGGCCCGCCAGCAGGCCGGTGAACAGCGCGGCGCCAAAGCGCAGGCCCAGTACTGGCTGGCCGGCGGCGTCCAGGGCTGCGGCGTTTTCGCCCGCGCCGCGCAGCAGCAGGCCGAGGCGGCTGTAGCGCAACACCAGCCACAGCACCACGGCCAGCAGCACGGCGGCATAGAACACCGGGCTCTGAGAGAACAGTGCGCGGCCCAGGACCGGGATGTCGGCCAGGCCAGGAATTTTCAGCATCGTCACCGAGCGCATGGAACCGGCCGCCGGCGCATGCACCAGCACCACCTGGCGCACCAGCGAGGTGACGCCGATGGCGACCAGGTTGAAGCCGATGCCCATGACGATCTGGTTGGCCCGCCCCAGCACCGTGCCGAGCGCCAGCAGGGCGGCAGCCAGCAGGCCACCGAGCATGCCCAGCAGCAGGGCGGCGACCGGCGAGCCGGTGGCCGCCAGGCCCACCGCCGAAGACACCGCGCCGAACAGCATCAGCCCTTCCAGGCCGATGGTGAACACACCGGCGCGCTCCGACACCAGCTCGCCGAGGGCGGCCAGCAGCACCGGCACGCACAGGCGCACACCACCGGCGAGAAACAGGGCGAGGGTTACCGAGTTGATGTCCATACGGACCTCCCTTTGCTGAGCAGGACGCCGCTGATCACCGCCAGCAGCACAATGGGCAGGCCGCTGAGCACGTCGGCCAGCGCCGAGGGGATCGACAGCGAGGTCTGCAAGGCCAGCGCGGCGTTGTTGATGGCGCCGAAATACAGCGACACCAGCAGCGCGCCGAAGGGCTCCAGCCCGGCCAGAAAGGCCACGGCCAACCCTTCGAAGCCCAGGCCGGAGGAGAAGCCGTCAATCAGGCGGTACTGCACGCCGAGCACCTCGAAGGCGCCGGCGAGGCCGCCGATGGCCCCGGAAATGGCCATGCTGGACACGATCATCTGGCCCGCCGATTGCCCTTGCAGGCGGACGAACCCGGGGCTCTGGCCGCTGGCCCGCAGCCTGAGGCCGAAGGCGGTGTGCTGCAGCATCACCCACACCGCCAGCGCGATCAGCACCGCCAGCAGCACGCCCAGGTGCAGGCGAGTGCCGTCGAGCAGCGGCAGGAAGACGCCGGCCTTGGGCAGTTGCGCCGACATGTTGAAGGTCGAGCCCGACGGGCGCATCGGTCCTTGCACCAGGTACTTCACCCAGTAGATGGCGATGAAGTTCATCAGCAGCGTGACGATGATTTCGTCGGCGCCGCGCCACAGCTTGAGCACGGCCGGGATCACCCCCCACAGCGCCCCGCACAGCGCGCCACTGATGATTGCCAGCGGCAGCAAGGCCACGCCGATGTCGCCGAAGGCCAGGTACGGCAGCATGGCGCCCATGGCGCCCATCTGCAGTTGGCCTTCGCCGCCGAGGTTGAACAGGCCGCCGCGAATCGCCACCAGCGCGCCGAGCGCCACCAGCAGCCGCGGGGTCATGAACACCAGGGTGTCGGCGATGGCCCGGGCGTCGCCGAAGGAGCCGTCGAGCGCCACGCGGATTGCCGCCAGCAGGGGAAACCCCAGGCAGGCGATCAGGCCCAGGCCCAGCACCAGCGAGCCGATGAAGGCGGCCAGGGTGACCTTGAGTGACAGGGGCAGGCTGAAGCGGGCCAGCAGCCGGCGCAGTTCGAGCAGCGGCGAGCCCGGCAGCGATTGAACGGGTTCAGACATCGACAGGCTCCAGTTCGGGGGAAGGGGCAGGGCAGCTGCGGCCCTGGGTCATCAACGGGCCGATGGCCTGTACCGTCATTTCGGCGCCCTGAACGCTGCCGGTGATGCGCCCGGCGTTCATGACCAGGATGCGGTCCGAGACGCGAATCAGTTCCTCGATGTTCGAGGAGATGACCACCACGCAGGTGCCGGCGTCGGCCGCGGCGGCCAGGCGCGTCAGCACCGCCTCGGCGGCGGCGACGTCCAGCCCGCGGGTGGGCTGGTAGACCACCACCACGGCAGCGGCCTGGTCGAGGGCGCGGGCTACCACGATCTTTTGCTGATTGCCGCCGGACAATGACCGCGCCGGGCTGGCGGGTGAATGGGTACGAATGTCCGAGGCGTCGATCATGCCGCTGGCCTGGGCACCGATGGCGCTGTGGTCGAGCAGCCCGGCGCGACGGTACTGGCCGGCCATGATCCGCGGGTAGAGCAGGTTCTGCGCCACCGACAGGTCCAGCGACAGCCCTTGCTGATGGCGGTCCTGGGGCACCAACGCGACCGTCACCTGGTCGTCGCTGCGCTGCAACTGCCCGGTCTCGGACAGGCGCTGGCCGGCCAGCAGCTCGAACAGCTCGGTCTGGCCGTTGCCCTCGACCCCGGCCACGCCGACCACTTCGCCGGCGTGCAGGCTCAGGTCGAGGCTGTGCAGGCCTGGCGAACCGCTGCTCGGTTGCAACGACACCTGTGCCAGGCGCAGCCGCTCGCGCCCAGGCTGGCGCTGGGCACCGATGCGTGGGTCGTTGCTCACGGCATGGCCGACGATGCGCTCCACCAACTGCGCGGCGCTGGTGTCGGCGATCAGGCCGGTGCCGTTGTTGCGGCCACGACGCAACACGGTGTAGCGGTCGACGTGGGCCAGTACTTCGTCGACGTTGTGGGTGACCACCGCTACCGCCGTGCCGCGCCGGGCGATCAAGCGCAGCGTGGCGTAGAGGTTGACGATCTCGCTGGGGGTGAGAATGGTCGAGGGCTCGTCGAGCAGCAGCACGCGGCTGTCGTTGACCAGCGCCTTGAGGATTTCCACCCGTTGTTGCAGGGCCAGTGGCAGGCGACCGACCACCGCGTCGGGGTCCAGGTCGACGCCCAAGCCCTGCATGAAGGCGCGCACATCGGCCTTGCGGCGCAGCGCCTGGCGGCGGGCGCCCTTGGCCACCAGCGCGAGGTTTTCGGCGACGGTGAACGGCAGCACCAGCTTGAAATGCTGGTGGACCATGCCGATGCCATTGGCAATGGCGTCGGCGGGCCGCCGATGCAGCACCTGGCGGGCGTCCATCAGCACGCCGCCTTCGCTGGGCTCGTGGACGCCATAAAGGATGTTCATCAAGGTCGACTTACCCGCGCCGTTCTCGCCGAGCAAGGCGTGGATTTCGCCGGCGTGAAAAGCCAGCGAAACCCGCTCCAGGGCGAGAAAGCCGTTGGGGTAGCGTTTGGACACGTGGTCCAGGGCGATCACCGGGGCGGGCATGGCGATCACTCTTCGATCTTGATCTTGCCGGCCTTGAGGTCGGTCATGACGGCCACCACCTTGGCCTGCACCTCGCTGCCGACGTGGGCGAAGGGCAGGGTCAGCGACCAGCCGTTGGAGGCCAGGTTCTCGGTGACGATGTGGTTGCCCAGCTGGCCGGCGGCGTAGGCCTTGCCAATGTCGGCGTAGGACTTGTCGAAGTTCATCACCGTGGAGGTCACCACCGACTGCGGGTAGGCCTTGGCCTGGTCGGTGTAGGAACCGATGGTCATCGCGCCTTCTTCGTCGGCGGCCTGCTGGGTGCCGGCGTCGGCGGTGTCGGCCGACGGAATCACGAAGTCCACGCCGCGGGCGATGACCCCGGTGGTGATCTCCTTGGCCCGCGCCACGTCGACGAAGGAGCCGACGTAGGCGGTGTCGACCTGCACCTTGGGGTTGACGTACAGCGCGCCTTTCTTGATGAACTGGATGGCGCGTTCGGCCGAGGGAATCGGTTCGCCGCCGATCACCGCGATGTGCCCGGTCTTGCTCGAAGCGGCTGCCAGGGCACCGAGCACGAAGCCGTATTCATCCCAGTCCACCGACCAGGCCGAATAGTTGGCCAGGTTGGCGGTGGAGCCTTCATACGAATACAGCACGAACTGGGTCTTGGGGTAGGCCGGGGCCACTTCCTTGATCGCCGCCGAGTAGCCGGAGGAATGCGCGATGATCAGCTTGACGCCGTCGGCGGCCAGCTGACGCAGGGCCGCCGGCGCGGCTTCATAGGAGGTGTGTTCCAGATAGCTGGGCTTGAAACCCTGCTGCTCGGCCATGGCCTTGAAGCCGGTGTAACCGGCGCCGTCCCAGCCGCCCTGGGTGACGGTCTGGGTGAACAGGGCGGCCACGCGCGGCGCTTCGGCGGCTTCGGCAGGCGCCGTGGCCAGCAGGCTGGCGCTGGCGAGGGTGGCGGTGACAGCGAGGGCGAACATCGTTTGAACCGTCATAGCGAGACTCCTGGGGCATGGGGGGCGGCGGCTGGGCTGCAGCCGGCGCGCGGCAAAAGGGGCGTCAGTCCAGCGGCAGGATCAAGGTCACATCGATTTCGGCGAGCAGCAGCGGGTCGGCCAGGCCGGCCACCACCACGAAGGTGCTGGCCGGCAGATCGCACCCGGCAAAGAACGCCGCGCGGGCCCTGTGCAATGCAGGGATGCTCTCGCGGGACAACGCATAGGTGGTCAGCTTGACCACCGCTTCGGGGCCGACGCCGAGGTCGGCCAGGGCCAGGCCGATGTTGGCCCAGATCTGCTGCGCCTGGGCTTCGATGTCACCCTTGCCGAGCACTTCGCCTTCGGCGTCCCAGGCCACCTGGCCGGTCAGGAACACCGGCTGGCCGACCCGCACCACGGCGTGGTTGTAGTAGCTCTGGCGCTTGAGGCCAGTGGCGTTGAACGGTCCGGTAGGCATCAGCGGCTGGCCTTCTGGTGAGCGCGTGCGTGGGTCTGCACGCCATTGAGTTCGAGCACCTCGAGCACCTCGGTGCCCACCGTGCGCAGGTCGTCGATGAAGTCCGGGACGATCACCGTGACGCCGTCCAGGCGTGCGCCCTTGACGATCTCGGCGAGCTTGTTGCCGATGGTCTCGGGCGAGCCGACCAGCGCGGCGCGGGTCATCGAGTTGCGCTGCTCGCCCTGGGAGACGAAGCGCTGGGCCATGGTGTTCTGCTTGAAACTCTTGTCGCCGGAGTATTCGCGGGTCTGGTTGTCCAGGGCGATGGTGTCGACGCCTGCGTCATACAGCGCCACCCGTTCACGGGCCTCGGCATCGGTGGCGCCGGGGACAATGGTGAACAGGCCGTAGGTCTTGAACTCGGGCTTGCCTTGCTGAGCGGCCAGCTCCTTGGCGCGCAGGCCGGTCTTGATGAAGTCGTCGTGGTCGGAGCCGAGCATGAAGCTGCCGGTGCAGTTGTCGATGGTGAACAGGAAGCCACGGTCCGAGGCGCCGGCGCAGATGATCGGCGGCGGGCTCAGCGGCTTGGGGTTGGACATGCAGTCGGTCAACTCGTAGTGCTTGCCCTTGTGGTCGACGCGGTCCTCGACCCACAGGCGCTTGAGCACAGTCAGCCATTCCTCGGCCATTTCGTAGCGTTCGGCGTGGTCGAGGTCCTGCCACAGGCCCATCTGGCCCTGATCGGTGGGGTTGGAGCCGGAGACGATATTGAGCCCGAAGCGGCCTTTGGAGATCTGGTCGAGCACCGCCGACATCTTCGCCACCACGGCCGGGTGGAAGACCATGGTGTGCACCGTGCCCCACACGCCGATGCGCGAGGTGGCTTCGGCCAGGCCGGCCATGGTGGTGAGGCTTTCCAGGGTCACGTCCCAATGCTGCGAGGGGCCGCCGTAGCCACGCCACTTGGCCATCGACAGGGCGAAGTCGAAGCCCAGGTCTTCAGCCAGGATCGTCACCTGCTTGTTGTAGTCGTAAGTGGCCGGCAGTTGCGGGCTGGTGGTGGAGGTGATCCAGCCGCCGTTGCCAACCGGCAGGAAGACGCCGAATTCCACCTGGGTGTTGTCATGGGCACTCATGAGGGGCTCCTGATTCAGATAACGGGCGTAGAAGGGACGGCCAGGTCGAGGCGCGCGAGAAAATCGACGACCAGGCCGTTGAAGGTCGCGGTCTCGGTTTCCGAGAAGCTATGGCCGCCCTTGGCGACGATGCGCAGCTCACTGCCGGCGATGCCTTCGGCGAGCAGTCGCGACTGGTAGGGCGGGGTGAGGATGTCGTCCTCGGCACAGGTCACCAGCACCGGAATGCGGATGCTGGCCAGCACCGCACTGGCGTCGTGGGCCATGATCGCGTCGATGCGCCGCAGCACGGTCTCGCGGGCCGGGAAGTTCGCCACCGAAGCCAGCAGCGCCGGCGACAGTTGTTCGGCGTTGGCCCGCACATGCTCTGGCGGGTACAGGAACAATGCGCTGCCGTGCACGTACTCCTCCAGCGAGGCGCCTTCGAGCAGGGCCCGGCGCATGCGAAAGCACCAGTTGAAATGGGCATCGGATTTGGCCCAACTGGCGTACTGCACCATGCCGGCCAGCAGCTGCGGTTCGCGCGCCGCCAGCACCTGGCCGATGGCACCGCCGGTGGAATGGCCGATCAGCACCGGCCTCTGCAGGCCCAGGGCGGTGATCAGCGCGAGCAGATCGTCGGCCAGCTGTTCGATGCTGTAAGGGTGGGCGGGGTGCTCGGAGCGGCCGGCGCCGCGCTGGTCATAGGTCAGCACCGTGAAATCCTGGGCCAGGGCCGCGACCTGCGGCTGCCAGTAGGCGCCGGTGCCGCCCAGCCCCGACACCAGCACCAGCGCCGGGCCGTTGCCGGTCAGCTGGTACTGCGTGCGGATTCCATTGGTGATGATGCTCGGCATCGCGCTTCCCCTGTTTGTGTGCGCCGTGGCCGTGGCGGCCCGTTGCGGATAGCCCATTAGTCCACAAGCCTTGCCGGGGGGCGTAACCGCGATTGCTGCATGCCGTGTTGCGCAAAACTGCACACCCTCATGCGCTGGCTGCCATGGGAAAGCGCTCTTTGAGAAACTTGAGAAAGGCGTTGCTGGCGTAGCTGGGCACCCGCTCCTGGTGCACGCACACCGCCGAGCGCACGCTGCTGAAGGCCTCCAGGTCGATGGGAATGGCCTTGAGCAGACCCGCAGCGATCTCGCGCTGGGCGCTGATCTGCGGGCCGATGGTCACGCAGGTGCCGAGCACCGCAGTGGCTCGGAGGATTTCCAGGTTGTTCGCCTCGATGACGATGCGCGGCTTGAGCAGGCGTGATTCGGCGGTGCGGTCGAACAGCTGGCGCAGGCCGAAGCTCTGCCGCGGCAGGGCCAGCGGGCGCTTGCACAGCTGCTGCATGGTCACCCTGGCCTCGCCGGCCAGTTCGTCATGGGGGGCGACCAGGCACACCACCGGCTCCTTGCGCTCGGCCACCACCTGGATTTCAAAGCGCAGTTCGGGGTTGTAGATGATGCCAATGTCGGTCTCGTCGCGGATCAGCGCTTCGACGATCAGGTCGCTGGAACAGGTGGTGACCTGGAAGTCGATGTGCGGATGCAGGGCGAGGAAGGCGGCGATGGTTTCCGGCAGGAAGTTGGCCAGCACGCCTTCCATGGCGTGCACCTTGACCTCACCCTGGTCCAGCGAGCGAAAGGCCGCGATGCCTTCCTGAACCCGTTCCAGGTCGCGAAACAGGGTGCGGGTGTAGCGCTCCAGCATGACCCCGGCGGCGGTCAGCTCGACGCCATTCTTGGTGCGTTCCAGCAGGGGTGCACCGAACTGATGCTCGAGCAGGGCGATCTGCCGACTGACCGCCGAGGGGGTGACGTGCAGGCGGTCCGCAGCCCGCCGAATCGCCTTGGAACGCGCCACTTCATTGAAGTAGCGGAAGGCTGTAAAACTCACATAGGTCTCCAGAACAGCCCTGGGCTGCCAGCGTACTGCCGTTGCGATTTGCGCAACACGTCAGCTGGCTATGCACAAGGTGTGCCCTGATTCCACACGCTTACCGCGGTGATGCCCTCGCCAGCTGCGCCGGCTCCTACGCCGACCGTGTGAGCGACCACAGACGTGGGAGGGGGCCGGTCCGGCGCTCCGGAAGCCCCCGAGAGGCCGCAGGCCGGTTTGATTTGTGGCTTGGCGGGGAAAATGCGTCGTGCCCCTCGCCAGCTTCGCCGGCTACGCCGACCCCGGTTGCGCCACCGGTGGCGTAGGAGCCGGCGCAGCTGGCGAAGGCTTCAACGCCGACCCGGGGGATGGTTTGACCTCAGCCATTCAATGCCTTCATCCCGTCAGCGGCATAGCGTTCGCCGGCCACCGCGCCGGTCGCCGGGAATATCGCCTGCAACTGCGCCAGGTCATCGGCACTCAACTGCACATCCACCGCCGCCACGTTGCTCTCCAGGTATTTGACCTGACGCGTCCCCGGAATGGGAATGATGTCCGGCCCCTGCGCCAGCGCCCAGGCCAGCGCCAGTTGCGAAGCGCTGACGCCCTTGCTTGCGGCCAACGCCTCTACCTTGGCCACCAGCGCCAGGTTACGGCTGAAGTTTTCCCCCTGGAAGCGCGGGTTGAAGCGGCGGAAATCGTCGGCGGCGAAGTCCTCCGGGCTGCGCAACTGGCCAGTGAGAAAGCCTCGCCCCAGCGGGCTGTAGGCGACAAAGGCGATGCCCAGCCGCCGGCAGGTAGCGAGCACCTCGTTGTGCTCGGGGTCACGCGACCACAGCGAATACTCGCTCTGTACCGCCGCCAGAGGATGGACCTTGTGCGCCCGCTCGATGGTCGCCGCGCTGGCTTCGGAAATGCCGATGTGGCGCACCTTGCCGGCCCTGACCAGCTCGGCCATGGCGCCGATGGTGTCCTCGATCGGCACCTTGGGATCGATGCGGTGCTGGTAGTACAGGTCCAGGTAGTCGGTGTTCAGGCGGCTGAGGCTGCCCTCGATGGCGCGCTTGACCTGCGTGCGAAGCCGGGTTGGGCTTGATCCAGGTGCCGCGTTACCACGTGCGCCGTCAACTCGCCGAGGGCAGCCTGCTGCCAGTGCTGAGCGAATTCGCTGTGCCGACCTGGCCGGTGTCGGCGGTGTACCCACCGCACCGGCAGTTGTCTGCGCGAGTCCGGGTATTCATCGATTGGGTCATCGAGGTGCTGCACGCGGTCGCGTTCGAGCATCCGCAACTGATGCTCAAGCCGGCGCCTTGAGCCAGTAACGCATCACGCCGCCGGCTGTTCCAAGCACCGGGTCGCTGTGCGGGAAGGGCAGGCCGGCGATGGCCGCCAGTTGCTCGGCACTCGCGGCCTGGCGGTTGATGTCACCTTGCTGTCCCGGTGGATAGGCGCCGACCACCGAGAAGTCGGCGCTGCTGCCGAGGTTGCAATGGCCCGTGCCCGCCGGCAGCAAGAGGACATCGCCAGCGCGCACTTGCACCTCCTGGCCGCCCGGCCCGCCAAGCATCAGGCGCGCTTGACCGCTGTAGACCCCGAGCACTTCATGGCCCTTGAGGTGGTAGTGGTCGTAGTCGAACACGCCATAACGCCATTGCGGCGGCCAGCCGTTATGGTCGAAAGTCTGTTCGAACAGGGCCGCCGGGTCGCCGCCCTGCACGGCGATGGCCTGCTTGTAGACGAGTACCGGCAAGGTTGGGTTGTTGGGCACCCAGTCATTGCGCTGAAACATCAAGGTCTGCACGTCAGCGGGCGAAGTCTGGGCAGCGAAGGAGGCGCTGGCGGGGGTGATCAAGGCCATCATCAGCAGGCGGGTGAAGTCGCGGCGCACGAGGGACATGGTGAACGGCTCCGGTTGGGCAGGATTGCAACCGGTTTCAGTCTAGCAGAGGGTGGCTGCCAGGAAGCAGCACGACCTGCGTTCGCCCGCTCCCACCTGCAGGCGCCTGGCGTGGGAGGGGCGAAAGCGCCGAGACGGCGAGGCCGGCTTATTTCAACAATGGCACGCCACTCAACTCCTGCAGCGCCTCGAAGCTGATGTCGGCGACGATCTCGCGGACTTTCAGCCCGTCCGGGGTCACGTCGAGTATCGCCAGGTCGGTGTAGATGCGGCTGACGCAGGCGATGCCGGTCAGCGGGTAGGTGCACTCGGGCACCAGCTTGCTTTCGCCGGTCTTGGTCAGGTGGTCCATCATCACGAACACCTGGCGCGCGCCGGTGGCCAGGTCCATGGCGCCGCCCACCGCGGGGATCGAGCCCTCGGCACCGGTGTGCCAGTTGGCCAGGTCGCCTTTCACCGAGACCTGGAAGGCGCCCAGCACGGCGATGTCGATATGGCCGCCGCGCATCATCGAGAACGAGTCGGCATGGTGGAAGAACGCGCCGCCGGTGAGCAGGGTCACGTGCTGCTTGCCAGCGTTGATCAGGTCGTCGTCCTCTTCGCCGGCCGCCGGGCTTGGGCCCATGCCGAGCACACCGTTCTCGCTGTGCAGGAACACTTCCTTGTCGCCCAGGTAGTTGGCGACCAGGGTCGGCACGCCGATACCGAGGTTGACGTAAGCGCCTTCGAGGATGTCTTCGGCCACGCGCTGGGCCATTTCATTGCGCGAGAGTTTCTTGGTGACGGTGGTCATGGCAGGCCTCAGACAGCGGCGGACGAAGAGGTTGAAGCAGCGACCGGGTAGCTCTGTACGGCCACCACGCGCTGGACGAAGATGCCCGGGGTGATGATGTGCTCGGGGTCCAGTTCACCCAGTTCGACCACCTCGTTGACTTGCGCGATGGCGGTCTTGGCCGCCATGGCCATGATCGGGCCGAAGTTGCGCGCCGCCTTGCGGTACACCAGGTTGCCCCAGCGGTCGCCTTTGTAGGCCTTGATCAGCGCGACGTCGGCGTGCAGCGGCATTTCCAGTACGTAGTTGCGCCCGTCGATCACCCGGGTTTCCTTGCCTTCGGCCAGCAGCGTGCCGAAACCGGTGGGCGAGTAGAACGCGCCGATGCCCGAGCCGGCCGCGCGGATGCGCTCGGCCAGGTTGCCTTGGGGCACGACCTCCAGTTCCACCTTGCCGGCGCGATAGAGCTCGTCGAACACGTAGGAATCGGACTGCCGCGGAAACGAGCAGATGACCTTGCGCACGCTGCCGGCCTTGAGTAAAGCGGCCAGGCCGAGGTCGCCGTTGCCGGCGTTGTTGCTGATGATGGTCAGGTCGCGCACGCCGGTGGCGATCACCCCGTCGACCAGTTCGGACGGCATGCCGGCCGTGCCGAAGCCACCGACCATGATGACCGAACCGTCGGCGATGCCGTCCACGGCGGCGGCAACGGACTCAAAGATTTTGTTGATCAAAGCGAGCTCCTGGTGCTTCCTGGAGTGAAGAATCGAGGCACGACAGCCAGTCGATAACGGACGCGCCTGACACATTGTTATTGGTTGACTATCAGATTAGCCGCCCCTGCATCGGCGGCTTGACCTATAGGGTGCCGCAAGTCGGGTCGAGAGGGAGAGGGGGGTGCAGCGGAATCGGTGCGATTATCGAACCGTGATCTGATAACCGCACAGGGCCGAGCCATTTGCGCTTGCCTGACCATGGCCTATGGTTGCTGGCAGTCCTGCTCGTCACCGCCTTGAGGAATGCCCATGACCTTGCTGATTCGCACCCTTGTCTGCGCCGCCTTGCTGACCGCCGCGTGGGCCGACAGCGCAGCTGCCGACACATCGCCACCCGCCACTGGTGAGGCGCACGCGCCGGCGCCGGTGGTATTGGAAGATGGCAGCTTTCTGCTGACCATCTTCCTGCGCCACGACCAGTCCAAACCGTTGCCGGAAATCAACCGCGAGCTCGCCGCGCAGGGCTTCTTCAAGCAATTCCCGCCCAAGGGCATCGAGGTGGTGTCCTGGTACGTGATGATGGGCATCGGCCAGGTGGTCACGCTCAAGGTCCCGGCGGCGCGCCTGCGCGAGGTCAACCGGGCCATCGAGGAGACTGCCTGGGGCGGCTACAAGACCGAGTTCTACCCCACCTACGACTACACGCCGATGGCTCAGAAGATGCACAGCGAAGCCCTGCAGGGCAAATAACCCGCGCGACGCTTCAGCCTGGCAACCCGAGAATCGCCTCGGCGAACGCCTGCGGCGCTTCCTGAGGGAAATTGTGGCCGACCCCGGCCACCACCTGGCGTCGATAGGGCCCGTTGAAGTGCCGCGCCGAGCGATCTTCCTGAGAAGGCGGGCCCACGCCGTCATCGGCGCCCTCGAGCACTACGCTGGGTACGCCTATCATCGGTTGAGTCGCCAGTTGCGCCTGAATCTGCGCATAGGCCGGGTCCCCGGGCACCAGGCCGAAGCGATGGCGGTAGGAGTGGGTGACCACGTCGACGAAATCCGGATTGGCGAAGGCGGCTGCGCTGGCCTGATATTGCTCGTCGCTGAAATTCCAGCTCGGCGACCACAATTGCCACAGCAGTCGGCAGAACGCTTCGCGGTTCTGTGCCAGGCCGTCGTAGCCGCGCTGGCCATGCAGGTAGTACTGGTACCAGAGCCGATGCTCGGCCTCTGGCGCTTGCGGCTGGCCGGCGCTGGCGATGTCCTGGATGTTGTAGCCCGCCCCGCAACTGACCAGCCCGCTGACCCGCTCGGGCCACAACGCCGCCACCACGCAGGCAGCGCGGCCGCCCCAGTCATAGCCGGCGAGGGTCGCGCGAGGGATGTTCAGGGCGTCGAGAAAGGCCAGCAGGTCGGCACCCAACGCTGCTTGTTCGCCGGAGCGCGGTGTGCCGGGGTCGAGGAAGCGGGTGTCGCCGTAGCCGCGCAGGCAGGGGATCAGGCAGCGCCGCCCGGCTGCGGTCAGGCGCGGCGCCACGGCGCTGAAGGCATGCACGTCGTAGGGGAAACCGTGCAACAACACCACCGGTTCGCCGTCGACGGGCCCAGTGTCCAGGTAGGCGATCTGCAAGACGCCGGCGGTGATCTGCTGCATGGCGGGTATCCGGGTGGCCAGTGGTCCTGAATCTGACCGTGGACGGGGATGAAAATGCATTTTTGCAGTTCGCTTGCCACCTTGGCTCGGCCGACCCCTCAGCTCTCCTGGGTCGCCACCACCAACCGCCCGCGCACTCTTCCCGCCAGCAAGTCATCCGCTGCGCCGATCGCCTGGTCCAGGCCGATCTCCCGGGTCAGGCTGTCGAGCAGGCTGAAGTCCAGTTGTTCGGCCAGGCGCGCCCAGGCACTGACCCGCTCGGCGTAGGGGCGGGTCACGCTGTTGATGCCCAGCAGGCTGACGCCACGCAGGATGAAAGGCGCCACCGAACCCGGGAAATCCATGCCCTGGGCCAGGCCGCAGGCGGCGACCCAGCCGTCGCTGTGGGTCTGGGCGCAGACGTTGGCCAGGGTATGGCTGCCCACCGAGTCCACCGCCGCCGCCCAGCGCTCCTTGCCCAGCGCCCGTCCGGGCTCGGACAGGCTGGCACGGTCGATCACTTCACTGGCGCCCAGGCGCTGCAGGTGCTCGCTTTCCTGCGGTCGGCCGGTGGCGGCGATCACCTGGTAGCCAGCGGCCGCCAGCAGGGCAATGGCGATGCTGCCCACGCCGCCATTGGCTCCGGTGACCAGCACCGGCCCGGCCTGGGGCCGCAAACCGGCACGTTCCAGGGCGATGATGCAGAGCATCGAGGTGTAGCCCGCCGTGCCGATGGCCATGGCTTGGCGGGCGCTGATGCCCGCGGGCAGGGGGATCAGCCAGTCGGCCTTGACCCGGGCCTTGCCGGCCAGGCCGCCCCAGTGGCTCTCGCCGACGCCCCAGCCGTTGAGCAGTACCGCGTCGCCAGGCGCGTAGCGCGGGTCGCTGCTGTGCTCGACGATGCCGGCCAGGTCGATGCCGGGGACCAATGGCAGGATCCTGGCAATCGGGCTGCGGCCGGTGATGGCCAGGGCGTCCTTGTAGTTCAGGGTGCTGTAGTCGACGCGTACGGTGACTTCGCCTTGCGGCAGCTGGGCGTCGTCCAGCCGGGTGAGGGTGCTGCGCGTGGATTTGTCGCCGGGGTTGGCGGGGTCAGCTTTGTCGATGACGATGGCATTGAACATGTGGGCTCCTTTCAGACCGATCGACCTGGGCTGGAGCATAAGGCTTTGTCGTGGCTGGCGCACCTGTGGGCGGCCTCGCCGACAGCGGCGGCGCGGCGTTCATTGGCGGGCTGGTCGGGGACTCATGAGGCGGCCTGACACACCCGGTCCACCGCGCGGCGGCGGTGCACCACGGTGTCCACATCCGGCAGCGGCGGGCTGTCCATGCGCTGCAGTTCGTCGAGGTAGTGCAGCCCCCGCAACGTCAGGCTCAGGCGGGTCTTGCCCGGGTGCTGGCGCACCGGGCGTGCGGCAACCAGGCCGCTGTACACGCAGGCGCGCAGCAAGCCCTCGTCGTCACTGCCAAACGCCAGCCAGCGTTGCTCGGCGATCAGCGTCAGGATTCTCAGGTGGTCCTCGCGGTAGTGCGACATCAGCGTTTTCCTTGGCTACGGGTGCCACTCAAGCCTGGGCGCAGCATGCCTGCCGGCGCCGGCGAATACTATGGCCAATCTCCTACAGGCTGTAATCCATCGCCCTGGATCGCCTCATAAAGGCGCCTGGCGACCTGTGCGGCCTGCGCGGCGTCGGCGATGTTGGTGAAGCCCATCAGCAGGCCCTGCGCGGCACCCGGGCCCAGGTACCAGCGCGACAGCGGTTCGACCGCCAGGCCTGCCGCCTGGGCACGCTGCGCCAGATCGCAATCGCCTGCGGCACTGCGCAACCCGGCCACCAGGTGCATGCCGCCGGCGCCGGGGTTGAGGGCCAGCCGCTCGCCGAACTGGCGCTGCAGCGCTTGGACCAGCCATTGGCGCCTTTGTTTGTACAGCTGGCGCATTTTATTCAGATGACGGGCGAAGTGACCTTCATTGAGAAAACCGGCGACGCTGGCCTGCTGCAGGTGCGGGCTATGGTTGTGCAAGCGATCGGCCTGGTGGGCGAACGCCTGGACCTGGGCCGGGGGCACCACCAGATAGGCCAGGCGCAGGCCAGGGAACAGCACCTTGCTGAACGTGCCGGTATAGAGCACGCGACCCTGGTCATCGAGGCTCTTGAGCGCAGGCAGGGGCCTGCCCAGATAGCGGTATTCGCTGTCGTAGTCGTCTTCGATGATCCAGCTGGCTTGCCGGTTGGCCCATTCCAGCAGCGCTTGGCGCCGCGGCAGCGACAGTGACATGCCCAGCGGGCTCTGGTGGGTCGGGGTGACGACTGCGAAGCGGGCGTGCCGGGCACGGGCGATGCCTTGGGCGACGTCCAGCCCGTGCGCGTCGACGGCCACCGGCACCAGCTCGAGGCCAGCTTGGCTCAGGACCTCACGGGCCATGAAGTAGCCCGGTTCCTCCAACCAGCATTGATCACCGGGCTGCACCAGGGTGTGGCCGATCAGGTCAAGGCAAGCGCGATAGCCTGCGCAGATGAACACCTGGTCGGGGTGGCAGGCAATCCCGCGCGATATGCCCAGGTAGCCGGCGATGGCCTGGCGCAAGCCGGCATGGCCGCGCGCTTCGGGGTAGACCAGGCTGGCCGTACCGCCCTGGCGGAGCTCGCGGCCCATCACCCGGGTCCACAGCTTGCGCGGGAAGGCGTCGAGGGCCGGCAGGCCCAGTTGCAGGTCCAAGGGGCCAGCGCCGCCATGCACCGGCGGGCGTTCAGGCGCGGCAGGCGGGACGGCGGCGCGTATCGGCAGGGCAGCTGCCAGCTGCGGCGAGACTCGGGTACCGGCTGCGCCGTGACTGACCAGATAACCTTCGCCCAGCAGCAGCTGATAGGCCGCATCGACCGTGCCACGGGACAGATTGAGCTCGGCCGCCAGGGCCCGCGCCGCCGGGACGCGGTCACCCGGTTGCAGGCGACCGTCGGCGATGCTTTCACGAAAGCGCTGATACAGCTGGCGGTACAGCGGCAGTCCCTGGGCCGGGGCGATGGGTCTCAGGTGCGAGAAGGAAAGAGGCATGGCCTGGTCATTTTGTCGTTTTTTGGCTCTACAGCTTAGGCCAAGACGTGGCTAGAGTGGTGGCATTCACTTTCTATCGGAGTTTTACCATGAGCCAACTCAGACTGCCGTTCGCCACGTTGTCCCCTGCGGCCTACCAAGGCCTGATCGCTACCAATACAGCGTTGCTCGAGAGCCCCCTGGGCCTGGATCTGGTGGAGTTGGTGTTCCTGCGGGTGTCGCAGATCAACGGCTGCGCCTTCTGCCTGGGCAAGCATGCGCAAGCCCTGCGCGACTGCGAGGTGCCTCAGGCCAAGCTCGACTGCCTGGCGGGCTGGCGCGTGAGCGAGCTGTTCGACGCCCGCGAGCGAGCCGCTTTGGCGTGGGCCGAATGCCTGACCCATGTCAGCGAACAAGGCGCGCCCGACGCGCTTTATCAGCCGCTGCAGGCGCTTTTTTCCGATGTGGAGATATCCGACCTGACCCTGGCAGTGTCGTTGATCAACGCCTTCAACCGCCTGGCGGTGGGGATGAAGCTGTAACCGCAGGCCGAGTCAGCCATTGCGCCATGGCCGAGTCTTCCAGGGCGTACTCGCCCCGGCTGGCCTTCCACACCAGGTCCTTGGCGCGCAGTACCTGCAAGGCTTTCTGCACGTTGGGCGTGCTGGCCTCGGTGTCACTGCCGGCCAGCTGCAGATGCCGGCGCACATCGTCCAGGGTCTGTTCGGTGAAAGGCGAGAAGGGCTGCCGGGCCACGACCCGCTCGGCCATGACTTGCAGCACCGCACGCTGCAGCGGCGACAGCTCGTTGCAGGCACTCTCGTAGTCACTCCAGACGCCTGCCTGATGGTTCAAGGCGCCGCTGCGCAGCAGCTCGCCGAGGTTACGCGCCTCGCCCTGGCCGACGCTGACGTCCGCAACCAGCTTGCCAAGCATTTCCGGCCTGCGCCCGACCAGCTCGAAGGCATACTCCACGTCTTCGAGCGCGAACTGATTGTCAGCGGCCAGGCGGCCGTTCCACAGTTGGGTAACGAACGCGACGAAGTCGGCACCCAGCAGCGGGAACGGCGTGATGGTGGCGCCGAAGAATGGCTGGTTGCTCTTGAGCACCAGGCTGGCGAGCTTGTCGCGACTCGACCCGGTGAACACCAGACGCAAGCCGTCCGGGCGGTTGCCGCGGTTGAGCTGATCGCGCGCCGCCTTGAGGGCGAACATGGCGCTGACGCCGCTCTCGCCATTGAGGGCATGCTGGGCTTCGTCAATGATCAGCACCACCATCTGCCCCGACACTTCATGCAGCACCTCCAGCGCCTGGGCCAGGGTGGTGCCGGCAGGCAGCTGCGGCTTGCTGAAATCCCAGCTCAGGGTGCGCAGCAGGTTGATCTTGTCGATACCCGCCTTTTTCAGGGTCTTGCGCGCGCTGCTGTCGAAGGCGTTCAGCGCACTGGCGACTGCGTTGCAGATCAATAGTGCCGGGTCGACTTCGCGGTCGGCCCACAGGTCGACGTACACCGGCAGCCAGCCCTGCACCTGGCAGGCGGGGATGAGGTCATTGTTGAGGAAGGTGCTCTTGCCGGTACGCCGCGGGGCTGCCAGGAACATGCCCGAGCTGTAGTCGATAAAGGAGTCGCCGCCCAGATCACGCGCCAAAGCGTCCGCCAAGGCTGCACGCCTGAATATCCGCCGGACTATGCTCATGATGACTATCCTTGATTATCTTCAGAGGTATAAATTATACCAGAACGGATAGAATTGCTATAAAGCGATGCCCGTCAGGCTCGCGGCTGTCAATCGAGACGCTTTGCCGCAGCCTCCGTATGCCCATTCGTTGACTTGAATCAAAGGCCCGCCGCCGCTGCAGGCGAACAATGGCGCATCTGTGTCGAGTCGCCATGATGCCTGCCCACTTCGCCTTCCTTAACACATCGCTGGCCCGGGAAATCAGCCTGATCCTGGTAGTCAAGGTACTGCTGCTGTGGGGTATTCACCTGCTCTGGTTCGGCCAGGCGGCGGGCGCGGCGCACGACACCGATACCGTCGGCCGACACCTGTTCGGCGTGCCCTCCGTCTCTCTCGAGAACCCATCGAAATGATTTCCGAATCAGTCGTCGATCTCTCCCGGCTGCAGTTCGCGATGACCGCGCTGTACCACTTTCTGTTCGTGCCGCTGACCATCGGCCTGACCTTTCTGCTGGCCATCATGGAGTCGGTGTATGTCATGACCGGCAAGCAGGTCTACCAAGACATGACCCGCTTCTGGGGCAAGCTGTTCGGCATCAACTTCGCACTGGGAGTCACCACCGGACTGACCATGGAATTCCAGTTCGGCACCAACTGGTCCTACTACAGCCACTATGTGGGCGACATCTTCGGTGCACCGCTGGCCATCGAGGGCATGATGGCGTTCTTCCTCGAATCGACCTTCATCGGCCTGTTCTTCTTTGGCTGGGAGCGCCTGAGCCGGGTCCAGCACTTGGCCGTCACTTGGCTGGTGGCGCTGGGTTCGAATCTTTCGGCGCTGTGGATTCTGATCGCCAATGGCTGGATGCAGAACCCGGTGGGCGCCGAATTCAACTTCGTGACCATGCGCATGGAGTTGGCCAGTTTCAGCCAGCTGCTGCTCAATCCGGTGGCGCAGGTCAAGTTCGTGCACACGGTCGCTTCCGGCTATGTGACGGGTGCGGTGTTCGTGCTGGCGATCTCCAGCTGGTATTTGCTCAAGGGCCGCGACACCGGGTTTGCCCGGCGCTCGTTCGCCATCGCCGCCGCCTTTGGCATGGCCTCGGTGCTCTCGGTGATCGTGCTCGGCGACGAGTCCGGTTATGAGATCGGCGACGTGCAGAAGACCAAGCTGGCGGCCATCGAGGCCGAGTGGGACACCGAGCCGGCGCCGGCGGCCTTCACCTTGTTCGGGCTACCGAACCAGGCCGAGCAGCGTACCGATTACGCCGTGAAGATCCCTTACGTGATGGGCCTGATCGCCACCCGATCGCTGGACACCCCGGTGATCGGCATCAAGGACCTGGTGCGCGAGCACGAAGGGCGCATCCGCAACGGCATGCTTGCCTACGGCTTGCTCGGGCAGCTGCGCGCTGGCGACCGCAGCGAGCAGACCCTGGCCGACTTCAATGCGCGCAAGAAAGACCTGGGCTATGGCCTGTTGCTCAAGAAATACACCGACCAGGTGGTCGATGCCAGCCCGACGCAGATCCGCCAGGCAGCCCTCGATTCGATCCCCGGCGTGGCCTCGATCTTCTGGACCTTCCGCCTGATGGTGCTCAGCGGCGTGCTCATGCTGCTGCTGTTCGTCTGCGCCTTCTGGGCGTCGACGCGCAGGAACGAAATCCACAAGCGCTGGCTGCTGCGCTGGGCCCTGCTGAGCCTGCCGTTGCCCTGGGTCGGCACCCAGACAGGCTGGTTCGTTGCCGAACACGGTCGCCAGCCCTGGTCGATCGGCGAAGTACTGCCAGTGCACCTGTCGGCTTCCAGCCTCAGCTCGGCCGATGTCTGGTCCTCGCTGCTGGCACTGGTGGCGTTCTACAGCGTTCTTCTGGTGATCGAGATGTACCTGATGATCAAGTTCGCCCGGCTCGGCCCGAGCAGCCTGCACACCGGCCGTTATCATTTCGAGCAGGACCGTCCGGCCAGTCCCGTCGCCCCTGTCATGGCACTGCAAGGAGTCCGTTGATGTTCGATTACGAGAGTCTCAAGTTGATCTGGTGGGTGCTGGTTGGCGTACTGTTGATCGGCTTTGCCTTGACCGACGGCTTCGACCTGGGCGCCGCCGCGTTGCTGCCGCTGGTGGGCCGCAACGACCTCGAACGGCGGGTGGTGATCAACACCATCGCGCCGCACTGGGACGGCAATCAGGTGTGGTTGATCACCGCTGGTGGTGCGTTGTTCGCGGCCTGGCCGCTGGTCTATTCTGCGGCATTCTCGGGGCTGTACTGGGCGCTGCTGGTGGTGCTGTTCGCCCTGTTCGTGCGCCCGGTGGGGTTCGACTATCGCAGCAAGCTGATCGACCCGCGCTGGCGCCAGGGCTGGGACTGGGCCTTGTGCATCGGCGCGCTGGTGCCGGCACTGGTGTTCGGCGTGGCCTTCGGCAACCTGTTGCTGGGGCTGCCGTTCTCGTTCGACGACAGCCTGCGCAGCACCTACCACGGCTCGTTCTGGCAGTTGCTCAGCCCGTTCGGCCTGCTCGCCGGCCTGGTCAGCCTGGGCATGCTCGGCCTGCACGGCGCGACCTGGCTGATGATGCGCACCGACGGCGTGATCGCCGAGCGCTCGCGGCGCGCGGCTGGGGTACTGGCGTTGCTGTACCTGCTGGCGTTCATCGGTGCCGGCGTGTGGCTGGACCTGGGCCACATCAGCGGCCTTGTGATCAGTTCCAGCTTCGACGCCAACCTGGCGCTCAACCCGCTGGCCAAGACCGTGCAGGCGGGCAACCCGGGCTGGATGGGCAACTACGTACGCTACCCGTTGATGGCCACTGCGCCGGTCATCGGCGTGCTCGGCGGGCTGCTGGCGTTGTCCGGTGCGCTGCTGCGACAGCCGCGCACGGGCTTTCTGGGCAGTGGCCTGGCCATCATCGGCACCCTGTGCACGGCAGGCTTCGCGCTGTTTCCGTTCGTCATGCCGTCGAGCCTGGACCCCGCTTCGAGCCTGACCCTGTATGACGCGGTGTCGAGCCGCATGACCCTGGGCATCATGCTGGTGGCAGCGGCGATCTTTGTGCCGTTGATCCTCGGCTACACGTTGTGGTGCTACGCGAAGATGTGGGGCAGGGTGACCACGGCCCAGATCGCCAGCAACCCCCACGGCCTTTACTGACCCCTTCACAGAGGAATGACCGCATGTGGTATTTCGCCTGGATTCTTGGCGTGCTGCTCGCTTGCAGCTTGGGCATCATCAACGCGCTGTGGCTGGAAGCCTCGGGCGCTCTTGAGGAGGGTCGCAGCGATGCACGTTGAGCGCCTGGGCAGCCTGCGCCGGCCGCCGAGCCGCTGGCTGTCGCTGGCTTTGGTGGTGCCGCTGAGCCTGATCCTGTTGTTGCAACCGCTGTTGTTGCTCGACGCCGCTGGGGGCTACAGCCACGCCACGCTGATGCTGATCCTGTGGGGCGTGGCGGCAGGTTATGTACACGGGCTGGGCTTCGACCCGCAGGCGTTGGGCTGGCGGGTGCTGTTGCACCCGCTGTTGGCCTGGGGGTTGATGGGGCTGGGTTATGGGGTGCTGTTTGGATGACTGACCGCAAGCCCGGTTGCGGGCCTAGACCCGGAAATGCTTGACCATCGTGTTCAACTCATACGCCAGCCCGGCCAGCGACTGCGAGGCGGCGGTGGTCTGGTTCGAGCCTTCGGCCGACTGGATCGACAGCTCGCGGATGTTCAGCAGGTTCTGGTCCACCGCCCGGGCCACGTGGGCCTGTTCCTCGGCGGCGCAGGTGATGACCAGGTTGCGGTCGTTGATCTCGTCGTTGGCCGCGACGATCTCGGTCAGTGCCGCCTTGGCCAATTCGGCCAGGGCCAGGGTCTCGCGGGTCATGTTGCTGCTGTTGGCCATGGTGCCGACCACGCTGCTGGTGCCGCTCTGGATGGCACCGATCATCTGCTCGATCTCGCGGGTCGACTCGGCGGTGCGGTGGGCGAGGGCGCGTACCTCATCGGCGACCACGGCGAAACCGCGGCCGGCTTCCCCGGCCCGCGCGGCCTCGATGGCGGCATTGAGCGCCAGCAGGTTGGTCTGTTCGGCGATGGTGCGTATGACGTCAAGCACCTTGCCGATCCCCTGCGCCTGGTCGGCCAGGCCGCCCACCTGCTCGGAGCTGACCTGTACGCCGCGGGTCAGGGCCTCAATGGCGTCGAGCGCCTCGCTCATGCGCTGTTGGCCGTTGAGGGCGACGCTGCGCGACTGCTGCGACAAGTCGGAGGTCGACGCCGCATTGCGCGCGACTTCCTCGATGGCCGAGGTCATCTCGGTAACGGCGGTGGCCGCCTGTTCGATCTCGCTGTGCTGGGCCTGGAGGTCGCGGCTGCCTTCGGCGGTCACGGCATTGAGCTGCTCGGCGGCGGACGCCAGCTGGTTCGAGGAGCCGGTGATCTGCTTGAGGGTCTGCACCAGGCTGTCGCGCATGATTTCCTGGGCCTTGAGCAAGCGCGTGGCCTCGTCGTTGCCGGTGGGATTGATCGGGTGGGTGAGGTCGCCCTTGGCGATGGTTTCGGCGGCGTGCAGCGCTTCATTGAGCGGCACCGTGATACTGCGGGTCAGCAGCCAGGCCACCAGCACCGTGCCGATGGCAACCAGGGCGATCACCAGGGCGATGCCCTTGATCGCCTGGTCATAGGCGCTCACCGACTGCTCGCCGGCCTGGGCGGCGCCCTTGTTGGCCAGGTCGATCAGCTGATCGAAGTTCTTCGTCATCTGGTCATAGGTTTCGTGGATGGTCATCAGGAAGGCGCGTGCGCCGACCTTGTCGCCGGCCCGCGACAGCCGCAGGATCTCCAGGTGATTGTTGGCGTAGACGTCCAGGCTCTGGTTGAACGCGGCCAGCCGCGCCTGCTCCTCGGCGCCGTGCAACAGGGCGCCGTACTGCGCGAGTTGTTCCTTGACCGCCTTCAGGCGCCCGGCGGACTTGTCCTCGTACACCTGCATCTCGGCGTCCGAAGGCGACAGGATGTGCTGCATTTCGCCGAGTCGGAAGCGGTCGAGCGAGGCATTGGCGCTGGCCAGCAGGCGGATGCGCTGCAGCCAGTTGTCCTGGATATCGGCGGCCTGGGTCTGCACGTCGTGGATCTGCTTGAGGGCGAACAGCCCGAGAAACACGCTCAGCAGGGCGATGGCGGCGAAGCCGATGAAGGCTCGCGAGGCGATCCGGATATTTCTCAGGAACATGGTGGGCGGCTCTCGACAGGATGAAGTGCAACTGCACCCGGTCAAGGCAATGAGCGTGTGCAGGCCTGCTTTTCAATCGGCCAAGGCGAGCAAATCTTGAATGGTGTGTCCAGCGTCAGGGGGCAAACCGGCCTTGCGGCCGGTCTGGCTGTCCTTCAGAAAATGAACTTCAGCAGTGCGATCACCACCACCAGGCCGATCAGGAAGATGATGCCGACTGTGCTACCGAGGAACTTCAACATAGATACGCTCACATCCTAGGGTTGGTAAAGCTCTAGACCTTGGGCGGCGCCAGTGGTTTCCTTGCCAGGCCCGCTATCAGTGCGCGTCGGGCGACGGCTGCTGCGGCGCCTGCGCCTTGCGCATCAGCGGCACCAGGCAAGTGGCGATGACGAAGCAGACCATGATCGACAGGAAGGCGTCGGCATAGGTCAGCGTCTGCGCCTCGCGCCAGGTCAGCGCCCACAGTTGTTGCACGGCGACCTGGCTGGCGTCCAGGCTGTTCTGGCCGAGCGCCTGGGCCCTGTCGGTCAGCTGCTCGAGCCAGCTGTTCATGGCTTCGTTGCGAATGTTCAGGTGCTCGGCCAGGCGCAGAAAATGCAGGTTGCTGCGGTCATTGAGCACCGTGGCGCAGGCGGCGATGCCAATCGCGCCGCCAAGGTTGCGCATGAGGTTGAACAGCCCCGAGGCCAATTTGAGCCGCTGCGGGGCCAGTGAACCCAGGGTCAGGGTGACCACCGGCGGCACCGCCATCTGCTGGGCGAAACCGCGGATGGCCTGGGGCAGCAGCAATTCCCTGGCGCCCCAGTCGTGAGTGATCGGCGAGAAGTCCCACATCGACAAGGCAAACAACGACAGGCCGAACATCAGAATCCAGCGCAGATCGAAACGGTTGGCCAGCAGCGCATAGACCGGAATCGCCAGCAGCTGGAACACCCCGGTAGAGAACACCGCCAAGCCGATGTCCAACGAGCCGTAGCCGCGTACCCGCCCAAGAAACAGCGGCGTCAGGTAGATGGTGGCGAAGATGCCGATGCCGGTGATGAACGAAAACAGGCAGCCGAGGGCGAAGTTGCGTTCGCGCAATGCGCGCAGGTCAACGATCGGTTCCTTGATTTCCAGGCAGCGCCAGATGAACAGTACGCCGCTGACTCCGGCGATCCACGCCGTGCTGGCGATGGTGCGGTCGCTGAACCAGTTCCAGCGCGGGCCTTCCTCCAGGGTGTATTCCAGGCAGCCGAGGAACACCGCCATCAGCAGCATGCCGAGGTAATCGGCGCCCTTGAGCAGGGCCGGGTTGGGGCGGTCGATCTTGACCATCAGCGGCACCGCGACGGTGACGAACAGCCCCGGCAGCAGGTTGATGTAGAACAGCCAGTGCCACGAGGAGATGTCGGTGATCCAGCCGCCCACGGCCGGGCCCAGGGTCGGCGCCAGCGAGGCGATGGCGCCGATGGTGGAGGCGGCGATGACCCGCTGCTTGCCGTTGAAATACATGAAGGCCGTAGTAAACACCAGGGGAATCATCGAGCCGCCGAGAAAGCCCTGCAGGGCGCGGAAGGCAATCATGCTCTGGATGTTCCAGGCCAGCGCGCAGAGCAGGCTGGTCAGGGTAAAGCCGGCGGCCGACAGGGCGAACAGCCAGCGCGTGCTCATCACTCGCGACAGCCAGCCGGACATGGGAATGACGATGATCTCGGCGATCAGGTAGGCGGTCTGCACCCAGGCGGTGTCGTCGGCTCCGGCCGATAGGCCGCCGCCGATGTCTTTGAGCGAAGCCGAGACGATCTGGATATCGATCAGGGCGATGAACATGCCCACGCACATGCAGGCAAAGGCGCTGACTTTCTGCCGAGTGCTGAGGCTGGCCAGCGAGCCGCTCATGGCCGCGCCGCCAACGCCGGGGCCGGCGGCTCGGGGGCTTGGCGCGTGTCGATTTCGGTGACCACCGAAAGGCCCGGGCGCAGCGCGCCGAAATCGGCGTCGCCGCTGTCCAGGCGCACCCGCACCGGCACCCGCTGGACGATCTTGGTGAAGTTGCCGGTGGCGTTCTCCGGCGGCAGCACGCTGAACTGGGCGCCGGTGGCCGGGGCCAGGCTCTCGACGGTGCCGTGAAATTCGCGCCCGGGCAGGATGTCCGCGCTCACCTGCACCCGCTGGCCCACGTGCATGCGCGCCAGTTGATCCTCCTTGAAGTTGGCGTCCACCCACAGGCCTCTGGCGGGCACCACCGAGATCAACTGGCTGCCGGCGGCGGCGTAGATGCCGACTCGCACGCGGCGGTTGCCGACGTAACCATCGACGGGGGCGCGCAGCTCGGTGTAGCCGAGATTCAGCTGGGCCTGGTCGCGGTCGGCCTGGGCCTGTTGCAGGGCCGCCCGGGCCTGGCCGCGCTGGCTGTCGATGACGTCCAGTTGGCGCCGCGCGGCCAGCAGGCCGGCCTCGGCACGGGCATGGTCGGCGCGCGCGGTCTTCCAGGTGGCCTCGACCCGTTGCGCGCTTTCCACCGACACCGCCTGGCTGCGCACCAGGTTCTGGTAGCGCGTGTGGTCGTCGCTTGCACGCTGGCTCTCGGCGTCGCTGGCGTCGATCTGTGCGCGCGCCTGGTTGATCATCGCCCGTTGCAGCTGCTCGGTGGCGTCGAGGTTGACCAGTGTCGCCTGCTGCGCGGCCACCGCACCGTCGGCCTTGGCCAGCGCGGCGCGGTAGTCGCGCACGTCGATACGCGCCAGCAGGTCGCCGGCCTTGACGAACTGGTTGTCCTGTACCGCCACCTCGCTAATGTAGCCGGGCACCTTGGCGCTGATGACCGTGACATCGGCGCCAACGTAGGCGTCGTCGGTGTCCTCGATGAATCGCCCGGCGCTCCACCAGTGGCTGGCATAGAGGGCGGCGCCGATCACGGCGACCGCCAGCAGGCTGAGCCGCAGGAGCTTCTTGCGCCTGGCAGATGGCGTGGCGGCGGCGGTGGTCGGCGCAGCAGGACTGGCTTGAGCGTCCATGGAAGGTGGCCTCGGGGCTGACGGGTTATCAGGGTTGATTGGGGAAGGGGCTGACCAGATCGTCGTGCCGGCGGTGGGCCTGGCCGGCCTCGATGCGCCACAAGGTCATCGGGTCGGCGTCGCTGCGGGCATGCACGCGGTGGTTCTGCGCGGTGATGCGCTTGCCGGTGTTGGCGTCCATCAGCGCCAGGTCGACTGGGCGGCCGGTGTGTTGGTCGGCGAGAAAGACCTTCTGCGAACCCTTCGAATGGCGTGCACCCCAGGCCATCAGGGTCAGGATCACCTGGCGCAGATCGCGGCCTGCTTCGGTGAGCTGGTATTCGTGGCGCGGTGGGTTGTCCTGATAGGGCTGGCGCTCCAGCAGGCCATTGGCGACCAAATCGTTAAGCCGCCGGGTAAGGGTGTTCGAGGCAATGCCCAGGCTATGTCTGAAGTCGTCGAAGCGGCGCAGGCCGTAGAACGCATCGCGCAGGATCAACAGGCTCCAGCCGTCGCCGATGTGTTCCAGGGCCCGTGCCACGGGGCAGGGCATGGCTTGGAAGCTGGCGCGTTTCATGGCGAGTCTCCGCAGTGATCGCTAGGGATGATGGTCATAATATTACATGGTTAATTTCATCATGGAAGCGACTTATGCAGGGGCCCGACCGGCGTAGGGCGTTCCAGGTTGGCGTAGGAGCCGGCGCAGCTGGCGAGGGCATCATCTCGGTGGCCGGGTGGATCATCTGACGGTATCGCAGGCCATGGCCAACCAAGCCTGGCGTTCGGTGTTGCTTCGCTCGCCAGCTTCGCCGGCTCCTACGCGACCTGGGGGCAGGAGGGGAGATGGGGGGATTGGTGGCTGGCGTTATGAGTGAATCTGATAATTAGCTTATATTTAAATGTGCTTTCTAAATATACAATGAGGCGCTTAGGCTGCCTGCTGAATGCCATCCAGCACCAGGAGCAATGTCCGATGAGCAGCGTCGCCGCTATCAATGTCCAGTCCACGAACGTGCGTGAGCGCGTCAGCCCCGCAGAATGGCAGGTGCGGGTCAAGCTCGCCGCGGCCTACCGGCTGGCGGCTCTGTTTCGCTGGACCGACCATATCTACACGCATTTTTCCGCGCGGGTGCCGGGGCCTGAGGAGCATTTTCTGATCAACCCGTTCGGCCTGCTGTTCGACGAGATCCAGGCGTCGAACCTGGTCAAGGTCGCGCTCGACGGCAGCATCCTCGATGACCCGTCGGGGATGGGTATCAACCCGGCTGGCTACACCATCCACAGCGCCATCCACGCAGCCCGCCCAGACCTGCACGCGGTGTTGCACACCCATACCCGCGACGGCATCGCCGTGTCGGCGCAACTGCGCGGGCTGCTGCCGATCTCCCAGCACGCGATCGCCTTTTCCGGTCGGGTCGCCTACCACGGCTACGAAGGCATCGCCCTGGACCTGGACGAGCGCGAGCGGCTGGTCGAGGACCTGGGCGACAAGAGTGTGATGATCCTGCGCAACCATGGCCTGCTCACCGGCGGGGTCAGCATCGAACATGCCTTTCAGCAGCTGCAGAGCCTGGAGCGCGCCTGCAATATCCAGATTGCGGCGCAGGCAGCAGGCAACGAGCAACTGCTGTTCCCGCCAGCCGAGGTGGTGGCCAAGGTCGAGCAACAGGCCCGGCGTCATGCCGAGGGCACCGGGCCAGGGGTGGCGCGGCACTGGGACGCCTTGATCCGTCAGCTTGAGCGAGTGGACGTCGAGTACAAGGTGTAAAGGTCGGATGCTGCGCGCCCCTGCCACGCTGACTGTGGCAGAGGGAGCAGCGCCCGGCGGCCGTCAGTGCACTTCGGCGACCTTGGCCGTCTCGTTGAAACTGGCATCGAAACCCTGCGACACGTCCACCGGCTTGGCCAGTATCCCTTCGGCACGATACAGGTCGGCGGTCTGCTGCAAGCCCTTGACCACGCTGGCGTCGATGGCCACCCGTTGCATGTGGGTGTTCTTCGCTGCCGCCACCTGGATCGCCACGGGCAGGCCGGTGACCTTGGCCATGGCCGTGGCGTATTCCTCAGGATGACCATTGACCCACTGAAAGGCCCGGTCGACCCGCGCGACGAAATCGTCCAGTTGCGCACGCTTGCCGGCAATCGCCTGGCTGGTGGCCGCCAGGTACAGGTGGTTGCTCAGCAGCTTGGCACCGCTGACCAGCACCCGCTCCTGGCCCTGGGCGGTGGCCACGGTCGTGTAGGGGTCCCAGGTCGACCAGGCATCGACGCTGCCGTTTTCCAGCACCGCGCGCGACTCGCTGGGCATCAGGTAGACGAAGTTGACGTCGTGGCTGGTCAGGCCTGCCTCCTGCAACGCCTTGATCACCAGCAGGTGGCCGATCGAGCCCTTGGTGGTGACGATGCGCTTGCCCTTGAGGTCGCTGACCTGCTCGATGGGCGAGTCCTTGGGCACCAGCAATGCAGTGGTGTAGCGCCCCTCCATGTGGGTGATGCTGACGACTTTCAGCGGCGCGCCCGCGCCCAGGGCAAACACGTAAGGCGCATCCCCCAGCGCGCCGACGTCCACCGCACCGGCATTCAGCGCCTCACCCAGCGGTGCGGCGGCGGGGAACTCGGAGAAATCGATGGCATAGGGCACGTCCTTCAATTCGCCGGAGACTTGCAGCAGGACTTTGATGGTCGACTTCTGGTTGGCGACCTTCAGCGGCGCCAATGCCTGGGCCTGGGCAGCGAGGCTGAACAGGCTGGCGCCCTGCAGCAGGGCGAGCAGGGCTGCGGCGTGCAGCGAGCGGAGTTTGAACATGGTGAGTTTCCACAGCAATGGTGAGTTTTCACAAGAGAGGTGCGGCGGGCCGCAGTTGGCCCGGTGCGAGAGCCACCCACGGCGCTTTCGATCAGGCCACGCGCGCCTGGCGCTGGGCGACCAGTTCACGGGTGCGCGGGATCAGCTCGCGGCCGTAATCGATGGCGTCCTGCAGCGGGTCGAAGCCGCGAATCAGGAAGGTGGTGATGCCCAGGTCGTAGTAGTCGAGCAAGGCCTCGGCGACCTGCTCGGGCGTACCGACCAAGGCCGTCGAGTTACCCTGGGCGCCCAGCAGGCCGGCGATACCGGTCCACAGCCGCTTGTCCAGGCGGGAGCCTTGCGCTGCGGCGGCGAGCAAGCGCCGCGATCCTTCGTTGGGCGGTTCGCGACGGACGAAGCCGCGCGCCTCGGCCAGCTCGGTCGCCTTTGCCAGGATGCTCTCGGCGCGGGCCCAGGCTTGCTCTTCGGTGGCGGCCAGGATCGGCCGCAGCGACAGACTGAAGCGCACTTGCCGACCATGCCGAGCGGCCTCGGCGCGTACCCGCTGGACCAGATCGCGGACCTGATCATAGGTTTCGCCCCACAGGGCATAGACATCGGCATGCTTGCCGGCCACTGCGAGCGCTGCCTGGGAGGCTCCGCCGAAATACAGCGGGATCGGCCTGGCGCTTTTTACCAGCGAATGCGCGCCCTCGACCTGGTAGTACTGGCCTTGATAGTCGAAGGGCTGTTCGCTGGTCCATTCCTGGCGCAGCACCGTCAGGTACTCGTCGGTGCGCGCGTAGCGCTGGTCCTTGTCCAGGTAGCTGCCGTCGCCGCGCAGTTCGCGGTCGTCGCCCCCGGTGATGATGTGTACTGCAGTGCGCCCGCCGTTGAAGGTGTCGAGCGTGGCGAATTGCCGGGCAGCCACGGTCGGCGCAACGAAGCCGGGCCGGTGGGCGATCAGGAACTGCAGCGTGCGGGTGACGCTGGCGGCGTGGCTGGCAATCAAGGTGCTGTCCGGGCTGTTGCTGTGGAACGCCACCAGGGCACGGTCGAACCCGGCTTCTTCATGGGCGCGAGCGCTGCGTTCGACATAGTCGGGTTGCAGCACGGGGCCTGAGCGCGGATGAATTTCGGAGCTGTGGTGGCCGGCGATGAAGCCGATGAATTCGACGCTCATGGTGAGGTTCCCTGTCATGGATTGGCGAATCGGGAGGCCTCCGCCGGGCAGGGGGTCGGTCTGTGACGTTGACCATAAAGGTCGCGGCCGGTGCTGTGAAATTCGATTTTTGTCTATGGTAAGACTTGAAAGTCATGCATATAAGCACGGTAATAAATTAATTAAAGTCATAGTAAGGCCGTCGGGAACGGTGGTGATCGTGTTCCCGAGCGAGCTCGGTCCTACAGGCTGATCACCATCCGCTCCTGCGGGCCGCTGCCCGCGCCCTTGTAGGCGGTGACTTCGATCTCGAACAGGTACTCGGGGCCACCCAGTGGTGAGCAGGTCACGCAATGGGCGTGGTCGATGCCGCGAAAGCGCTCACCGATGAAGGCCATGACGGCTGGCACGTCGGCCTGGTCTGGAATGAAGATGCGTGAGCGAACCACGTCGCTCAGCTGCGAACCGACCGCCTTGAGAGCGCCTTCGACATTGCGCAAGGCGTTTTCCGCCTGGCCGACTGCGGTGTCCGGCATGACCCGGCTTTTGTAGTCGCGCCCGGAGGTCAAGGACATGAAGATCCAGTTGTCGACGACCACCGCGCGGGAGAAGCTTTCCTTCTCTTCGAGGATGCTGCCGGATTTCAATTTGCTGATCTGGGCCATGGGTGGCGGGGTCCTTTCGGTTTAGTGGGTCAGGGAAGGTTGATCAGTGCCAGGCGATCTTCTTCATGAAGGCCTGGGTGCGAGAATGCTGCGGTGCATCGAAAATCTGCTCGGGTGGCCCGATCTCGACGATGCGACCCTGGTCCATCATCGCCACCTGGTCGGAGACTTCGCGCACGAAGCGCATTTCGTGGGAGACGATGAGCATGGTCATGCCCTCATTGGCCAAGGTGCGGATGGTGTCGAGTACCTCGCCGACCAGCTCGGGGTCGAGCGCCGAGGTTACTTCGTCGAGCAACAGGATGTGCGGGTGCAGGGCCAGTGCGCGGCTGATCGCCACACGCTGCTGCTGGCCGCCGGAAAGCTGTGCCGGGTAGACCTCGGCCTTGCTCGCAAGGCCGACCTTGGCCAGCAGCGCTAGGGCCTCCTCGCGCACCTTGATGGGGTTGCGCTTCTGTACCTTGAGCGGCGTCACCATTACGTTCTGCAGCACGCTCATGTTGTGGAACAGGTTGTATTGCTGAAAGACGATGGCCATCTTCTCGCGGGCGCTGCGCAGACTCCCTGGCGACTGGTAATCGATGGCCTGCGCGTCCAGATCGATGCTGCCCTGATCAGGCCGGGTCAGGCCCATGATCACCCGCAGCAGGGTGCTCTTGCCCGAGCCGGAGCCGCCGATCAGGCTGACCACCTGGCCCTTTTCCAAACTCAGGTTGATCCCGTCGAGCACCTTCAACTGGCCGTACGAGCAGGAAAGATTGTTGACTTGCAGATGCGCCATGCGGGTCATCTCCGTTCCAGAACAGGTTGGGCCAACAGCACGGGCTCGCTGGCTGCGGGAAGGCTGAGTGCTCGGCCGACGCGCTGTTCGAGGCGGGCGCCGAGGCGGCTGAGCGGGTAGGAAAGTGCGAAATAGATCAGCAGCACCAGGCCGTAGATGAGTAAAGAGGAGTAGCCGCGGGTGATGAGGATCTTTCCGGCAAACGTCAGTTCCACGACGCCCAGTTGCGAGGCCAGTGCGGTGTCCTTGATGAACGACACCATGAAGCTGAACGCCGGCGGCAGCACCACCTTCCATGCCTGCGGCAGCATCACCAGGAAGATCACCTGCACGGCGCTGAAGTTGAGGGTCTGCGCCGCTTCGATCTGCGCCTGGGGCACCGAGTCGAAACCGGCGCGGAAGATTTCCGCGAGATAGGCCGTCGCGATCAGGCAGACGGCGATCAGGCCGATGACGAAGAACGACAGGTTGGTGCCCATGGCCTGCAACACGAACAGGGTCAGGAACAAGGTCACCAGAAACGGGATGCGCCGCATCAACTCGACGAAGATGATCGACAGCACGCGTACCGGCAACAGATAAAGGCTGCGGGTGCGCCGCAGGCAGGCGATCACGAAGCCAAGCAACAGGCCCATGCTGCAGCCCACTGCCGCCAGGGCCAGGGTGTTCCAGGCCGCCTGGAGCAGAAACGTCAAGGTGAAACCGCTGAACAGTTGATGCAGTTGCTGCGACCAGGTCAGCATCAGATGAACCTCGCACGTACACGGAAACAGAAGTAGCCCAGTGCATACAGGAACAGGCTGGCAACGAAAGTCAGCACCACGTAGATGCCCGCCGTGACGCTGAACGCCTCGATGCTGCGCATGGTGGTGGAACTGATGTCGATGGCCTTGCCGGCCAGTTCGTTGACGCCGAACAGGCCGCCGATCGAGCTGCCGAGCAGAATCCAAATGAAGAAGTTGGAGAGCATCGGGTACAGGGTGGCGGCCAAGTGCGGCAGGGTCACGTAGCGAAAGCTCTGCCAGGCGCTCATGTTCAAGGTGGCTGCGGCTTCCAGTTCGGCCTGTTTCACCGAGACCAGGCCACCGCGCAGAATGTCCGTGAGGTAGGCACCGGCATTCAGCGCCAGGCCGATCAGCACTGCGGCCATGGGCGAGAGGACTATGCCCAGATCCGGCAGCCCGTAGAACAGGATGAAGATCTGGATCAACGAGGGCGTGTTGGTAAAGAACACCACGTAGCTGCGCACCAGCTTGCGCACCCACGGGCGTGCATGCTGCTGCGCCAGGGCGCCCGCCAGGCCGATCGCCATGCCCGCCCAGAAAGCGCTGAAGGCGACCAGCAGGGTGACTCCGGCGCCCGCCAGCAGGTCAGGCCAGGCCTTGAGAATGTCGCCGAACTGAAAGCTGTAGTGCATGACGATTGCTCCGCAGGATCGTGCCGCCATCGGCGGGAAAGCTCAGGCTCGGGTGCATCAGAAATAGGGCGAAGGGACCACCTTGACCAGCATCGGCGCCTTGAACCAGGTCTCCCAGGTCTGGTTGACGAAGCCTGAGGTGTGCAGGTTGTACAGCGCCACGTTGAGTACATCGCGCAAGCCTGTGTTGTTCTGTGCAAGGCCTATACCGTCGTAGGCGGTGTTGAGCGCTTCGGGCAGGGTCTGCCAGTGCACGTCGGGGTAGTTCTTGGTGAACGGCACGTAGAACTCGATGTTTTCCACCAGCGCGTCGGCGCGGCCCTGGGCGATCGAGCGGATGGTGTCGGCCATGGTGTCGACGAACAGGACCTTGGCGTTGGGCAGGTTCTGCTTGAGGAAGTCGGCGGTCCACACGCCGCGGATCAGCACCAGGGTGTACTTGCTGTCGTTGAGCTCTTTCCAGTTGCCGATCTTGACCTTGTCGGTGGTCAACACACCCATCGATTCGGTGTGCAGCGGGACGGTGTAGCTGATCAGCTTGGCGCGCTCGACGGTGCGAGTCAGGCCACCGAGGCAGATGTCGATGCGATCGGTGACCAGAAAGGGCACGCGCTGGGCAATTTCGGTCATGACGAATTCCGGCTTGACCCCGAGGGCCTCGGCAAGTTTTTTCGCCACGTCGATGTCGAAGCCTTCCAGCTCGTTGTTGGTGCCCAGCGCCGATTGCGGCGGGGAGTTGGGCAGCACGCCGACACGCAATGTGCCGCTTTTCAGAATCTCTTCCAGCGGGCGTGCCTGGGCGCTTTGTCCGGCCCCGGCAATCAGCAGCAAACTCAACATCGCGAGTGCAAATTTCTTCAGCATGCTCCACTCCAGACCTGTTCAGGCGGGCTGCTCCGGGAATCGGAACAGCGGGCGTTTTTTGATGATTATCAACAATCCGCAGAGTGTCAATACGACCCCTTGCGGGACCGGAGGGTGACCATGGGCCGCATTGTGCGAGCAGGGAAATCAGCAGCAGAACCGGCCAGGGGCCGTGAAATTGTTCGGCAAGTGCTCTGTGAAAAATCCTATCGGTTTGTTTTTAATCGGATTTTCATGTCGATACGGGGTGGGTCGCACGCTCGCGGACGGCGCCTTGAGCGCTTGTCCGCAGCGGGTTGCGCTGGCAAATGCGCTCGACCACGGGGCAGCCTCAAGCTAGCAAGTGCGGTGGCGACCCGAAAGGGTGCAGAAAATAAAATCGTTTATTTTTTTCCAGCGCATCCTCTCAATCGGCGAGCGCCACTGCTTGCTCGTTGCCATCCTGCGCATGGGTGTGCGCGATGAAGCGCTCCACCGCGCGACTGAATTTCTGTTGCCAGATGGCCTGGGCTCGTTGCAAATCGCGGGCCTTGATGGCTTCGAAGAGGGCCATTACATAGTTGATGGCATCGCCCTCGCGGTCGGTGTAGGCGATCCGCGAGAGGTTGTTGAACCGGTGAACTTCGGCCGTCAGTTCGTCGAAATAGCGCGAGCAACGGGCCAGGCCACTGGCCTGGACGATGCTGCTCTGAAACTGCATGTCGTTGGCGATGGAGTTGGCCTGGCTGTCCTGACGAGCCAGCTTCAAGGCATTCCTGGCCAGGCTTTCGAGTTGCTTGAGCACTGCCGCAGTCAACTGCCCTGGCTGATCAATCAGCGCCTGCAGCGCCAGTTTGCCGAGCGCTGCGCGGATCGAATACACCTCCAGGATGGCGCTGGGGTCGAGCTCGGCGACGATCGCGCCGCGGTTCACCCGCATCTCCACCAGGCCCTCTCGGCTCAAGCGACGGAGCGCCTCGCGTACCGGATGGCGCGACAGGGCCAGTTGCTCGGTCAGCAGTTTTTCGATCAGGCGTTCGCCGGGGCGGAACTGGCCCTGGATGATCGCGGCACGAATCTGGTCCGCCGCGTGCTCGGCGCTCTCCAGGTTGGACATCGGCGCGAGCACGGCGCCCGCGACGTTTTTCTTCGAAACCATAGTGCTTGCCACCCACCCTCTACGTGTATCGGCGGAGCTTATCACGGCCCTCGACGGATGTGCGGCGGCCGTTCACCGCGAAAAAACACCTTCGAACAGGCTTGACGGATTGTTGACAATCAGCAATTCTGGAAATGTATTCGAGCAGCCACAGGTCGAACGTCCGATGATTTCCAGCCAAGCGTCACCTTCGCACAACCTGCCATTGCAGGATGCTTTCAAGCAGTCCATGCGCCGCCTGGCGGCCAGCGTCAGCGTCATCACCTGTGCCTTCGAAGGCCAGTGGCACGGCCTGACCGCCACGGCGGTGACGTCGCTGTGCGCCGAGCCAGCGTCGATCATTACCTGCATCAACGCCAACGCCTCACTGATCCCTGCGTTGACCGCCTCGCAGCGCTTCTACGTGAACCTCTTGAGCTGCGAGCACGTGGCGATCTCGAGCAATTTTGGTGGCCGCCTGAAAGGTTCCGAGCGTTTCACCGAAGGCCAATGGGCGTCAGGCGAGGAGGGTGTTCCGTATCTGGCCGACGCCCAGGCAAGCCTGTTCTGCGAGGTCGAAAAAGCCATCGCCTACGGGACCCACATCGTGCTGATCGGACGGGTCAGGGATGTGCGCTTCAGCGAGCAGGTCTCCCCGTTGATCTACCAGAACGGCCTCTATGTCGGCGCGGCGCCGCTGGCAGCCGCACCTTGATTTGCAGTTCAAACCCTTTATCGATTCCCTTGAGAGGAACCAGCCGATGAAATTCGGGCTTTTCAGTTTGATGACCTTGCGCGACCACCCGGACGGCGTCGCCGGGGTCATGGCCGATACCAGGCAGATGGTCCAGGCCGCCGAACAGGCGGGTTTCGACATCGCCTGGTTCGCCGAGCACCACTTCTGCAACTACTCCTCCTCGTGCTCGCCCCTGATGATGGCCAGCTACGCCGCTGGCTGGACCTCGAAAATCAAGCTGGGCGCCGGGGTACTGGTGTTGCCGCTGTACAACCCGCTGCGCCTGGCACAGGAAATTGCGCTGCTCGACGTACAGTCCCAAGGCCGCGCAATCATCGGCCTGGGGACCGGCTACCAGTTGTTCGAATTTGAGCGTTTTGGCGTGCCCATCGAAGACAAGGTGGACATCTTCCTCGAGTACTGGGACGTCATTGAACAGGCGCTGACCAAGGGTGAGGTGGAGTTTCAGGGCAAGCATATCCAGGTGCCGCACACCACGTTCGCCATTGGCCCACAGCAGAAGCCCCTGCCGCCGGTGTACTACACCTCGACGCAGCCGGCGTTGCTCGAGCGCTTCAAGAACAGCGCCGCTATTCCGTTCCTGGCTGCCAGTACGCTGGGCTCGCCAGTGCTCTACAAGATGGTCGACGGGCTCAATGCCAATTGGCAGGCGGTGGGCTGCGAGCCGAAGAGCAAGCCGCTGTCGATCATGCAGTACGTGCATGTCACCGACAGCCGCAGCGAGGCGCTGGAAGCCGGTGAGCGCGCGCGCTACGTCGGGCGTATCGCCCACCATCTGCGGCATAACGTGTTGCCCATGGACGGTAATTTCATTCGCGACCAGGCCGTCGACGGTGAGCAGAGCATCGAGCAATACACCGCCAACACCGTGGTGGGCAGCGTGGAAGAGGTGGCGGCGAAAATGATCGACAACATCCAGCACCTGGACCCGGTGCATTACGCCTGCAACTTCCAGTTCGGCTGCATGCCGCTGGGCCGCGCACGGCGCTCGCTGGAGCGGTTCGCCAACGAGGTGGTGCCGCTGATCGAGCGCGAGCTGGGGCCGTTGGAACTGATCGGTCGGCGATAGCGCCGGCCGACCGGTTCCCGCCCGCTGGTTTGCGACAACCGCCAGCGGCCATGCAATCGAGTGTTAGACGGCCAAGGCGCGGTACAGCGCCGGTCGGGCAACCCCTCCTTTTCAGTCGTTCGCTGCCCAGTTCCCTCACACAAGGTGGCGATGCATGTTCGGCTACGTCTTTTATTGGTCACTGGTCTGGGATGCCCTGCCGCAACTGCTCGCAGGTGCCTGGTTGACGCTGCAGATCGCGCTGTTGTCGATGTTGGCCGGCACGCTTGTCGGCCTTGGCCTGGCGTTGCTGCGACAGAATGGCAAGGGCCTGCCATTGCGTCTGGCCAGCGCCTGGGTTGAGCTGGCGCGAAACACGCCGGTGCTGTTCCAGATCTACATGATGTACTTCGGCCTCGGCTCCCTGCACATCCAGATCAGCAGCTATGCGGCCGTGCTGATCGCGCTGTCGTTCAACAACGCCGGCTACCTGGCGGAGATCTTCCGGGGCGGCCTCGCCGCTGTGCACCGTCAGCAACTGGCTGCCGCGCGGTCGCTGGGTCTGAGCGCACTACAAAGCTACCTGCACGTGATCTTTCCGCAACTGTTGCGCATCGTTTTCTACGGCTACGTGACGCAGGCAGTGTGGGCCATGCTCAACACCTCGCTGGGCATGCTGGTAGGCCTGCATGAGCTGTCAGGTGCCGCCCAGTCGGCGCAATCGGTGAGCTTTCGCAGCTTCGAGTTCTTCTTTATTACCGCGTTGATCTACTACCTGCTGGCCAAGTTCATGGAGCTTGGCGCGCGGGTGGCATTTCGGCGCTGGCTGAGGGTTTGACCATGCAATTTGTTTTGGCCGATCCCGGCCTGCATTGGCGCGATGCGCTGTTCCTGCTGCAAGGCGCAGGGCACACCCTCTGGGTGACGGCGGTTTCCGGGCTGATCGGCACGCTGTGCGGCATCGCCTTGGGCTGGATGCGCTTCAGCTCCGCGGTGCTGCGCGTGGTCACGGCGCCCTATATCGACGTCGTGCGCAGCGTGCCGCTGATCATCCAGCTGGTGCTGGCCAACAGTTTCCTGTCGTTGGCAGGCGTCGGCTTCGACACCTTCTGGCTGTGCGTGCTGGTGCTCAGTTCGTCGATGGCCGTGGTCACCGCCGAAGTGGTGCGCGCCGGCCTCGCCTCGGTGGCGCAGACCTTTCGCCGGTCGGCGCGCTCGCTGGGCATGTCCGGCTACCAGGAGTTCCTCCACATCAGCGCTCCGTTGGCGCTGCGCACCAGCTTCAGCGCCTGGGTCGGCCTGCTGCTGGGCCTGGCCAAGGACAGCGCGCTGGTCAGCGTGGTGGGTTACGTGGAGTACATGAAGTCGTCGCAGATCCTCATTACCCGCACCAACGAGGCGCTGCTGTTGCTGTTCGGCGTCGGGGTCTTCTACTTCGTGATTTGTTACCCGGTGTCGCGCCTCAGCGCCCGGCTGGAAAGGAGGATGGCGCTGTGATCGAGATACGTGGCGTACGCAAGCAGTTCGGCAACATCGAGATTCTCAAAGGCATCGACCTCGACGTGCACAAGGGCGAGCTGCTGTGCCTGCTTGGCGCCAGTGGCTCGGGCAAGTCGACCCTGCTGCAGTGCATCAATGCGCTGGAGCCGATACAGGGCGGCCACATCAAGGTCGACGGCATCGATGTGCATGACCGCAAGACCGACCTCAACAAGTTGCGCCAGAAGCTCGGCATCGTGTTCCAGCAGTTCAACGCCTTTCCGCACCTGACTGCCCTGGAGAACGTCGCCCTGGCGCCGCGTCTGGTGGCGGGCAAGAGCCGGCGCGAGGCGCGGGAGATTGCCGTGCGCCACCTCGAACACGTCGGCCTTGGTGGCAAGGCAGAACTGCTGCCCTCGCGCTTGTCCGGCGGCCAGCAGCAGCGCCTGGCCATCGCCCGGGCGTTGGCCATGCAGCCCAGCTACATGCTCTTCGACGAGGTGACCTCGGCACTGGACCCCGAGCTGGTCGGCGAGGTGCTGGACACCATGCGCATGCTGCGCAAGGAGGGCATGACCATGGTCGTGGTCACCCACGACATCGCCTTCGCGCGCAATTCCAGCGACCGCGTGGCGTTCCTGCATTCAGGCACGGTCGCCGAAATCGGCACCGTGGCCCAGGTGCTCGGACAGCCCACCAGCGAGCACACGCGCAAGTTCCTGCGCCGCGAACATCAATGAATCCCCTCACAGCGAGAGCAAACGACATGCGTACACCGGCATTCTGGAAACCCGCAGCCACTCTGCTGCTCGCCTTGGCGGGCGTGCAGGCATACGCTGCTTCGACCCTTGACTCGGTGGTGCAAAGCAAGACGCTGCGCTGTGGCGTGATGCTCGATTCGCCGCCATCGGGCTACCGTACCGCCGACAATACCCCCGATGGCTATGACGTGGCGTACTGCAACGACATGGCCAAGGCGCTGGGGGCCAAGGCGGTGATCGTCGAGACGCCGTCGCCGGACCGGATTCCGGCGCTGGTTTCCAACCGTATCGACGTACTGATCGCCTCGACCACCAACTCTTCGGCGCGCGGCCTGAGCGTGGCGTTCAGCCAACCGTACCTGAGCGTGCCGATTGCCGTGTTGACCCGCAAAGGCAGCGGCATCAAAGGTTGGGATGACCTCAGGGGCCACCCGCTGGGCGGCGTCACCGGCACCACCACCGAGCAGTTCCTCAAAGCCGCCATTGACAAGTGGAACGCGCCGAACACGGCGTACACCGGCTACGGCAACGACAACGATTCGTACATGGCCCTGGAGCAGGGCAAGGTCGACGCCATCCTGCTGTCGGTGCCGGTGTCGACCTTACTGATCAAGAGTGGCCAGTTCCCGCACCTGGAAATGGCCGGCAATGCACCGATGCCACCCGACCTGCTGTCGATTGCGGTCAAGCGTGGTGACCTGGAGTTTCTCGACTGGACCAAATTGTTCGTCTGGAACCAGGTCGCTTCGGGTCGCTACAAAGAGATCTACAACCAGTACTTCGCGCCAGGCGACGCACCGTCCCTGAGCGTCAGCGGCGTCAACTATTGATCAACCCGAGGGCAGCAAAATGAAACGCCAGTCACTGCAGTTGTGCTCCATGTTCCTCACTCTGGCCAGCCTGGCCGCCATGCCCCAGGCCAACGCCGCCTCGGCGCTGGACCAGATCGTGCAATCGAAGAAGATGCGCTGCGGGGTCATGCTCGATTCGCCGCCTTCCGGTTACCGCACCCCCGACAACAAGCCTGACGGCTTCGACGTCGCCTACTGCCTGGACATGGCCAAGGCCTTGGGTGCCACCGCCGAAATCGTCGAGACGCCGTCGTCCGATCGCATTCCGGCGCTGGTCTCCAACCGCATCGACGTACTGATCGCCTCGACCACCAGCACGGTGGCGCGCGGTATGACAGTCGGTTTCAGCCAACCGTACATGAACTACACCACAGCGGTGATCACCCGCAAGAATACCGGCATCAGCAAGTACGCCGACCTCAAGGGCCACACCCTCGGCGGCGTGACCGGTACCTCGACCGAGCAGATGCTGAAAAAGGATGTGGCCGCCTGGAACGACGGCAAGACCTCGTACATTGGCTTTGCCAGCGACACCGAGGCCTTCCTCGCGCTCCAGCAGGGCAAGGTCGATGCCGTGCTGCAGGCCACCGCCGTGGCCAGCACGTTGATCAAGAGCGGGCAATTCCCCGACTTCACCATGGCCGGCGAAGCGCCGTTTCCTCCGGATCTGGTGTCCATCGCGGTCCGCCGCGATGACCACGAGATGCTCGACTGGGTGAAGTTGTTCGTCTGGAACCAGGTGGCTTCCGGGCGTTTCGCCGAGGTGTATCACCAATACATCAGCGACACCGCGCCGCCTGCGCTGGCGGTCAAGGGCGTCGATTTCTGACACCGGGTCGCGCATTCCATCACTCAAGGAGGTATTCATGCTCAGTTTCGATCTGCACAACCGTCGCGCCCTGATCACCGGCGGTGCTTCGGGCATTGGCCTGGAAACCGCGAAGATGCTCGCCGGCTATGGCGCCACGGTGGCCATCAACTATCTGCCGGATGACCCCCGTGGGCCCGCTGCGGTGGCGGCGATCATCGCCGCCGGTGGGCAGGCGATTGCCGCTCCCGGCGACCTCGGCGACCCGCAGGCTGCCGCCGCCATGGTCGATACGGCCATCGCCGAACTCGGCGGCCTGGACCTGCTGGTCAACAACGCCGGCACCCCGGGAGTGAGCAAGCCGATCCCGATCGGCGACCTCGACGGCGTCAGCGAGGAGCTCTGGGCGTTGATTCTCAACACCAACCTGATGAGCGTATTCCGCTGCTCGAAAGCCGCCGCCAGCGCCTTGAAGGCCAGTGGCGGCGCCATCGTCAACACCGCGTCGATCGCCGGCTTCGGCTCGGTCAGCAGCAGCATCAGCTACAGCGCCTCGAAGGCTGCGGTGATCAACCTGACCAAGAACCTCGCCCGGGCGCTGGCGCCGGAGGTGCGGGTCAACGCGGTGGCCCCAGGGGCAGTGATAAGCAGCTGGGCCATCGAGTGGACCGAGGATCACAAGAAGAGCTCGGAGAGCGCCACGCCGCTCAAGCGCTGGGCAACCACCGCCGACATCGCCGAGATGATCCTCTACCTGGGCTTTGCCGCGCGCATGACCACCGGGCAAACGCTGATCGCCGACGGCGGCATATCGATCTAGCCGATCTGGGCTTCTACCGCAGTCTTCTCCAACACCGACCAGACCTGGGCGATCTTCTCGTCCTGGTACTGGTAGAAGACGTTTTCGCTGAACTGCACCCGCCGGCCGTTCACCGCCACCCCAAGGAACACGCCGCTGGGCGAGCAATCGAAGGCCAGGCGGGCGGCCACGGTCTGGGCATCGGCGACCAGCAGCGCAATATTGAAGGACAGGTCAGGGATGTCGCGAAAGTCGCGTTCGAGCATGGCCCGATAGCCGTCCAGGCCGACGTGCTTGCCGTTGTAGTGCACGTCCTCGGCTACCCATTGACCGAGGACGTCCCAGGCCTGGCGGTTGAGGCAGTCGATGTAGTGGCGGTACAGGGTAGCAAGATCAATCATGGGGTTGTCCTCAAGTGTGCTGGATGGCGGCTGGCCCCATTGCGGGTCAGCCGAGCCACTGGCGCACCCGACCAAAGGTCGGATTGGCCCGTTCACATGGTCAAGCAAAGGCAAATGGCCATATGTATAGTAGCGCCATTGCATCTCCTGGCCGTCGTCCATGAATTACCGCGGCCCGCTTTGGCGCCTGTTGCTCTTGCTCTTTGTCGTGCTGCCGGCCCAGGCGGCACCGGCCGTGCTGCGCGTGCTCGCGTGGCCCGGTTATGCCGACAGCGACCTGGTGGCCGGTTTCGAGCAGCGCTACGAGGTCAAGGTCGAGGTGACCCTGGTCGGCAGCGATGAAGCCTTGCGCAACAAGATGAGCGAGAACCAGGGCGGCAACTTCGACGTCATCGCGGCCAATACCGCCGAGGTGCACCGCTATGTCGACCAGGGCCTGCTGCAGCCGCTGCACCCCGAGCGCATTGCCAACACCTCGCGGCAACTGGCGCATTTTCGCGATTACGCACGGATTCCGGACATTGTGGTCGGCGGCCAGCTGTACGCCATTCCATACGTCTGGTCGGACATGGGCCTGATCTACGATCGCCACCAGTGGCAGAGCCCGCCGGAGTCGATCGACAGCATGTGGGACGCGAAATGGCAGGGCCGGGTGCTGGCATTCAATACCAGCAACCACAACTTTTCCCTGGCCAGCCTGTCCCTGGGAGGCGACCCGTTTCGCATCAAAGCGGACGAATTTGCCCGGGTGACCGCGCGCCTGGTGGCCCTGCGGCGCAATGTCCTGACCTTCTATTCGCTGCCCGAAGAGGCCGCCGAGCTGTTTCGCAGCCATCAGGTGGCGTTGCTGTTCGCCAACTATGGCCGCCAGCAGCTCAAGCAGCTGCGCGACGCCGGCGCCGATGTCGGCTATGTGATCCCGCGCGAAGGCGCGCTGGCCTGGCTGGACTGCTGGGCGATCAGCCGGGGTGCCAGCGACCCCGTGCTGGCCGGCAAATGGATTGATTACATGCTCGAGCCCCAGGTCAGCCACGCGCTGACCGAGCGTCAGGGGCTGTCCAATACGCTTGAGGAGCCGGCCGAAGCCGGGTCGCCCCGGCCGCTGATCTGGATACGGCCGGTGGAAGATGACCAGCGCCGGGCGGCGCTCTGGCAACGAATCATCTCTGGCGAACGGCCACCCCTGCTGGAGGCTGGGCAATGAAGATCGGCATTGCCTTCAAGCTGGGCTGCCTGATGGCGCTGTTCGGCGTGCTGCCGACGGTGTTGGCCGGCTATTACAGCTACAACAGCAGCCGCGAGCTGATGCTGCAGGCGGCCGAACGCGACCTGCTGACCTCGGCGCAGGTCCTGGGCCGCAACCTCAACGCCAACCTGCGCAACATCTCGCTGGACGCCACGGTGCTGACCCACGGCCCACGGGTGCACGAGCTCGACAGCATCGCCGACCCGACGCAGCGCAAGACCGTGCAGGACAACCTCGCCGAGTCGTTTCGCGCGATGCTGCTGGCGCACCCCGACTACATGCAGATCCGCCTGATCAGCGCCGCCGACCATGGCCTGGAGTGGGTCCGCCTGGATCGCGACGGCTCGCGCGTGGTACGTGTCGACGGCCACGACCTGCAGGAGAAGGGGCATTACGCCTACGTGTTCGACGCCTTGCGCCTCAAGCCTGGCGAAGTACGCATCTCGCCGATCGAGATCAACCACGAGCAGGGTGCCCACTCCGGGCTTGGCAAGCCGACCCTGCACGTGTCCACGCCGGTGGCCGATGCCGCAGGCAAGGTCTTCGGCCTGATGGTGATCAACGTCGACCTCGATCAGTTGTTCGGCCAGTTGCAGACCGACCTGCCCAGCGAGTACCAGGTCTACCTGGCCAACCGCTGGGGCGACCTGCTGGTGCATCCGGACCACCGGCGCACCTTCGGCTTCGACAAGGGCCGGCGCCTGTTCCTGCAGGACGAGTTTCCCGAGGTCCTGCGGCTGCTCAGCAGTTCCGGCCCGGCCAGCGTGATCAGCCGCAGCGTCGAGCAGAGCCAGCAGGCCCGCGATGATCGTCTGGTGTCAGCCTTCGTGCGGCTGTCGAATGATCGCAGCGCCGCCGAGCCGTTCATCGTGCTGGGCCTGGGGCAGCCGCAGAGTCATGTGCTGGCCCAGGCATCCCAGGCCGGCAAGGCGATCGCCCAGATTGCCCTGTTCTTCAGCCTGCTGGCGCTGTTTGTGGCCTTTGTCGCCTCCGGTGCGCTGATTGCGCCACTGCGCAAGATGACCGAAGCGGTCGAGCTGTTTTCCCGCGAGCGCAAGATCAGCCCGCTGGCGCCACGGCACGACGAGCTGGGCGTGCTGGCGCGCAGCTTTCTGGCCATGAAACAGGAGATTCTCAGCCAGTTGGAGGACCTCACCCGCAGCCGCGCGGCTTTCGAGCACCTGGCGCGGCACGACGCGCTGACCGAACTGCCCAACCGCCGGGCTTGCTTCGAACAGCTGGAACTGGCCCTGGTGCGGGCGCGCACCCATGACGAGCAGATGGCACTGTTGTTCGTCGACCTTGACCACTTCAAGGAGATGAACGATCAACATGGCCATCGCTTCGGCGACCAGGTATTGATCGCGGTGTCCAAGCTGCTCTGCTCGGTCAGCGAGGCGCACGGCAACGTCGCGCGGCTCGGCGGCGACGAGTTCGTGATCTTCTTCGAGAACGTGCAGCACACGCAGAAGATCATCGCGCTGTTGAACAAACTGCACCAATGCTTCCAGCTGCCGCTGGTGATCGAAGGCAAGCGCGTGCATATTCACGCCAGCATGGGCGTCAGCCTGTTCCCGCGCGACGGCGATGACATCGGCGCGCTGATCCAGCATGCCGACCATGCGATGTATCAAGCCAAGAGTGCAGGGCGCAATCGCTATTCGTTCGTGGCCCAGGACGTCAAGGAGCAGGTATGAGCAACATCCGGGTGATGACCCTCGACGACTACGACACCCTCGTCGAGTTGATGCGCCAGACCCCCGGCATCTCCCTGCGCGACGCCGACTCGCGCGAGGCCACCACGCGTTACCTGTCGCGCAACCCGGGCCTGAGTTTCGTCGCCGAGCAGGACGGGCAGATCTGCGCCTGCATCATGTCCGGCCACGACGGCCGCCGCGGCTACCTCCAGCACCTGCTGGTGCTGCCAGCCTGGCGCCGGCGCGGGATCGGCGAAGCATTGGTGCAGCGCTGCATCGCGGCGCTGGAAGGCGAGGGCATCGCCAAGTTCCACCTCGACGTGCTCAAGGGCAACGCGCTGGCTGCCAGCTTCTGGCGTGCCCAAGGCTGGTACCTGCGCGAGGACATCGACCGCTATTCCTTTACCCGACCGGGCAACGACAACGCCTGAAGCAGTCGCGTCCACGCTTGCGCAGGACCAGGCTTGCCCGGGAACGGCGTTACCCTCTTTGACCATTACTCTTAGCGTAACAATCATGCGCCGACCTTGATTGATGCCTCCCTGCGCTGGGCCTAAGGTTCCTGCAAGCCATCCCACCCTGTGGAGTTTGCATGACCATTCCATTAACGGCCGATCCGCGCTGGTCGCGGCGGCGCAGCGAAAAGCAGCGGCGTCTGGCGCTGGTCGAACACCTGGCCGACGGCGCAGTGCTGCCCGGCGGGCGCCTGGTCGAGGCGCTGGAAGCGCTGTTGATGCCCGGTGACCGAGTGGTCCTCGAGGGCAACAATCAGAAGCAGGCCGATTTTCTTTCGCGCACCCTGGCCAAGGTCGACCCAGGCAAGGTGCATGACCTGCACATGATCATGCCCAGCGTCGGCCGGCCGGAGCACCTCGACCTGTTCGAGCAGGGTATCGCGCGCAGGCTCGACTTTTCCTTTGCCGGCACCCAGAGCCTGCGCATCAGCCAGTTGCTGGAAGACGGCCTGCTGGAGATCGGCGCGATCCACACCTACATCGAGCTGTACGCCCGGCTGGTGGTCGACCTGATCCCCAACGTAGTGCTCAGCGCCGGCTTCATGGCTGACCGCGCCGGCAACATCTACACCGGTGCCAGTACCGAAGACAGCCCGGCATTGATCGAGCCGGCGGCGTTCAGCGACGGCATCGTCATCGTCCAGGTCAACCAGTTGGTCGACGACGTCAGCGAACTGCCAAGGGTCGACATCCCGGCCTCCTGGGTCGACTTCGTGGTCGTCGCCGACCGGCCGTTCTACATCGAGCCACTGTTCACCCGCGACCCGCGCCACATCAAGCCGGTGCACGTCCTGATGGCGATGATGGCGATCCGCGGGATCTACCAGAAACACAACGTGCAGTCGCTCAACCACGGCATCGGCTTCAACACCGCGGCCATCGAATTGATCCTGCCGACCTATGGTGAATCCCTGGGCCTGAAGGGCAAGATCTGCCGGCACTGGACGCTCAACCCGCACCCGACGCTGATCCCTGCCATAGAAAGCGGCTGGGTGCAGAGCGTGCATTGCTTCGGCACCGAGCTGGGTATGGAGAACTACATCGCCGCCCGCCCGGATGTGTTCTTCACCGGCCACGATGGCTCGATGCGCTCCAACCGCATGGTCTGCCAGCTGGCCGGGCAATACGCGGTCGATCTGTTCATCGGCGCCACCTTGCAGGTCGACGGCGACGGCCATTCCTCGACCGTCACCCGCGGCCGTCTCGCCGGTTTCGGCGGTGCGCCGAACATGGGCCATGACCCGCGCGGCCGCCGCCATGCCACGCCTGCCTGGCTGGACATGCGCAGTGGCGCCGCAGGTGCCGGGAGCGTTGGGAGTGTCGAGAGTGCCGATGCGACGCTGCTCGAGCGCGGCCAGAAGCTGGTGGTGCAGATGGTCGAGACCTTCCAGGAAGGCGGCAAGCCGACCTTCGTGCCGACCCTCGACGCCGTGGAAGTGGCGCGCAAGAGCGGCATGCCGCTGGCGCCGATCATGATCTACGGCGACGACGTCACCCATCTGCTGACCGAGGAGGGCATCGCCTACCTGTACAAGGCGCGTTCTCTCGAAGAGCGCCAGGCGATGATCGCTGCGGTCGCCGGGGTGACTGCCATCGGCCTGCGCCATGATCCGGCCGAGACCGAGCGGATGCGCCGCGAAGGCTTGATCGCCTGGCCCGAAGACCTCGGCATCCGCCGCACCGACGCGCGGCGCGAGCTGTTGGCGGCGCGCAGCGTGGCTGACCTGGTCGAGTGGTCGGGCGGCTTGTACAACCCCCCGGCAAAGTTCAGGAGCTGGTGATGGCGATGATCCTGTCTGTGCAATCTCGACCGCCGTTCGCTGCCCAGGCCGCGCGACTGGCGGACCTGGCGGTGGCGGCGTTGCTCGACGAAGTCAACCTGTCGCCCAAGCCGGCGCTGGTTGACCTCCGCGGCAGTGGTGCCCATGACGACCTCAGCCTGGCTCTGATGCACGCCTCGGCGCGTTCGCTGTGGCCGTGCTTCGCCGCCATGGCCGAGGCCGGGGCCAGTCTCGACGACCCGCTGGCATTGCGCGAAGCCATCGGCCAACTGGGCCGCGACGGCGAAGCCGCGATGTTGGCCGTCACGGCCGGTGTCAACACTCACCGCGGCGCCATCTGGGCCTTGGGCCTGCTGGTTACAGCCGCCGCCCAAGGCACTTGGCAGTGGCCCGAGTTGATTGCCCGCGCCGCGCAACTGGCGCGTCTGCCGGACCGCATGAGCGACAGCGCTGCCAGCCACGGCGCGCTGGTCAAGCGCCGCTATGGCAGCGGCGGTGCTCGCGAGCAGGCGCAGGCAGGTTTTCCTGCGGTGGCCCTGCATGGGTTGCCGCAGCTCAGGCGCAGCCGTGCGCAGGGTCACGGGGAAACCCCGGCGCGCCTGGATGCGTTGCTGGCGATCATGAGCGTGCTCGACGATACCTGCGTGCTCTACCGCGCCGGCCCGCCGGGCCTGCATACCCTGCAAAGCGGTGCCCGCGCAGTGCTCGCCGCTGGCGGCACTGCAACCCTGGCCGGGCGCCGGCGCCTGGCCCAGCTCGACCGCCAGCTGCTGCAACTGAATGCCTCGCCGGGCGGCGCGGCCGACCTGCTCGCCGCCTGTTTGCTGATCGACAGCATCGCCTCGCTCTCATCGAGCATCCACACTCGGAGCGCCACCTGATGGAAACCCTGAATTTCAGCTTCGCCGCCGGTGCTTCCGGGCGAGGTCGTACCCTGGTCGGCTGCGTCGGTTCCGGTGACCTGGAAGTGCTGATGGAATCCGCCCCGGCGGGCGTTTTGACGATCAACGTAGTGACTTCGGTGAACGGCAGCGCCGCGCGCTGGGAGCATCTGTTCACGCGCCTGTTCGGCGGCAGCCTGCCGCCGGCCGTGCACATCGACATCCATGATTTCGGCGCCACCCCCGGGGTGGTCCGCCTGCGGCTCGAGCAAGCGCTGGAGGAGATTGGCCATGACTGACACCGAGCGTTTGCTGCACCGTCACAGCTTCGTCGAACTGGGCGCCCGGCAGCGGGCCAAGGCCTTGCTGGACGATTTTCGTGAATTGCTCGACCCCTTCGCCCGCCTGATGTCGCCGTGGCTGCAGCGCCAGGGCGTGGTGCCGCAAGCTGACGACGGTGTGATCATCGCCAAGGGCGCGCTGCAGGGCAGGCCGCTGGTGTTGGCCGCCATCGAAGGCGCGTTCCAGGGCGGCAGCCTCGGTGAGGTGGGCGGCGCGAAGATGGCCGGGGCGTTGGAGCTGGCCGCCGAGGACAACCGCAACGGCATTCCTACCGCCGCCATCCTTTTGCTGGAAACCGGCGGAGTGCGCTTGCAGGAGGCCAATCTCGGGCTGGCGGCGATCGCCGACATCCATGCCGCCATCGTCGACCTGCGCCAGTACCAGCCGGTGATCGGCGTGGTCGCCGGCAGTGTTGGCTGCTTTGGCGGCATGTCGATTGCTGCCGGGTTGTGCAGCCATCTGCTGGTGACCCGCGAAGCCCGCGTGGGCCTCAATGGCCCGCAAGTGATCGAGCAGGAGGCCGGCCTCGGCGAATACGACTCGCGTGACCGGCCGTTCATCTGGGCCCAGACCGGCGGCGAGCAACGCTTCGCCTCGGGCCTGGCCGATGCCTACGTGGCCGACGACGTGGCGGCGATCCGCGAGCAATTGAACGAGTGGCTCGAGCACGGCCTGCCGCCGGTCCAGCGCAGCCGCCAGCACGGCTTCTACCTCGACCGACTGGCTCGCCTGGACAGCGCCGAACAGCTCGACCCGCTGGCAGTGCGGGCATTGTATGAAGGAGTACGTGCATGAACGGCTATTCCCTGCGTGGCCGCACCTGGTTCGACGCCCTCGCCAGCGCAGACCAGCCCGTTGCCGGTTTGCCAGCTTCCCTGCGGGTTGCCGATGGCGAGCTGGAGGGCCGCGCTGCGCGCTGGCTGGCAGTGATCGCCGATCCGGACAATCCCTTCCCCCGCGCGCGCAGTGGCGAAGTCGGCCTGCTGGAGGGCTGGGGTTTGGCGAAGGCGGTCGATACTGCCATCCAGGAGGATGCCGAGCGCGCGCACAAACGCGCATTGATCGCCATCGTCGACGTGCCGAGCCAGGCCTATGGCCGTCGCGACGAGGTGCTGGGTATTCACCAGGCGCTGGCCGGCGCGGCGGACAGTTATGCGCGGGCGCGGCTGGCCGGTCACCCGGTGCTGGCCTTGCTGGTCGGCAAAGCCATGTCCGGGGCCTTCCTGGCCCACGGCTACCAGGCCAACCGGTTGATCGCCCTGCGCGATCCGGCGGTCCAGGTGCATGCCATGGGCAAGGCCTCGGCAGCGCGGGTCACCCAGCGCAGCATCGAGGAGCTCGAAGCGCTGGCCGCCAGCGTGCCGCCGATGGCCTATGACATCGACAGCTACGCCTCGCTCGGGCTGCTCTGGCAAACCCTGGCGGTGGAACGCATCGAACAGCCCACTGCGCAGGATCTCGAGCGCGTGCGCACGGCGCTGCGCGAAGCGCTGGCGGACGTCGTCGGCACCCCGCGCGACCTGTCGAGCCGGCGTGGCGCGGCCAACCGCGAGGCCTCGCAGCGGGTGCGCCAGTTGCTGCGCGAGCAATGGTAGTGGACGCCCATGACTTGCTCTGGGGCTCGCTGCCACTGCCCGCCGACGCTCCGCGCTGGGCCTTTGAAGTCCTCCGGGACCCGCAGGCCCCGGTGGTGGTGCGGCGTGCGCCAGCACCCGCTGGCTACGTCGCAGTCGGCATTCGTGGCCGTGCTCGCGAGCAGCGTTTCGGCACGCTGATGGCCCTGCAGGCAGTGCAGCGACGGGTCACGCCCGAACAGCTCGCGCAGGTGCCGGCGGGCGGTCACTGGCCGGCACTGCGCGCCTTGGCCGAGGTCCGCCAGCGGCTGGCTGGGCTGGCCTGGGGCGTCGCGGGTAGCGCCGCCTACGAGCTGGCTAGCGGCTTGCCGGCGGTGCACGCGCAAAGCGACCTGGATTTGATCCTGCGCGCTCCGCACGCCATCGACTCGCTGGCAGCGCAACGCTTGCTGGCGTTGCTCGAGCTACCCGGCTGTCGCGTCGACCTGCAACTGCAGACCCCGTTCGGCGGCGTGGCGCTGGCCGAATGGGCCCGCCGGCCGCGCCAGGTCCTGCTCAAGACGCAGCGAGGGCCGCAATTGGTCATCGACCCCTGGAGCGGTCGATGAGTGTGCTCCTGGCGTTTCCCGGCCAAGGGGCGCAGCGCCCGGGCATGCTCCATGAGCTGCCCGACGAGCCCAGCGTGCGCGCTTGTCTGGAAAGCGCCAGCGAAGTGCTGGGCGAGTCGGTACTGGACCTGGACAGCCGCGCAGCGTTGGCCTCGACCCGCGCCGTGCAGCTGTGCCTGCTGGTGGCGGGCGTGGCGGCCGCCGGCCTGTTGCCGCCGGCGCAATTCGTTGCGGGGCTGTCCATCGGCGCTTATCCGGCGGCGGTGGTAGCGGGCGCGCTGGCGTTCCCCGATGCCGTGCGCCTGGTGGCCTTGCGCGGCGAATTGATGCAGCGGGCGTTTCCCGAAGGCTTCGGCATGACCGCGATCCTTGGCCTGGAGCTGGGCCAGTTGCAGCCATTGATCGACCGCGTGCATGGCCGCGACACACCGGTGTATCTGGCCAACATCAACGCCGAGCGGCAGTTGGTGATTGCTGGCAGCGATGCGGCCATGCAGGCAGTGGCCCGCCTGGCCCGGCAGCAGGGCGCGGGTCTGGCGCGACGCCTGGCGGTGAGCGTGCCGTCGCACTGCGCCTTGCTGCAACCGGCAGGCGCGCAACTGGCGGCGGCGTTCGCCCAGGTGCAATTGCAACGTCCGCGCCTGCGCTATCTCAGCGCCAGCAGCGCCCGGCCCATCGTTCAAGCCGAGGCCTTGCGCGACGACCTGGCGTGGAACCTGTGCAGGGTGGTCGACTGGCGCGGGGTGATCCAGCACGCCTACGAGCGTGGCGTGCGCCTGCACCTCGAGCTGCCGCCTGGCACAGTGCTCAGCGGCCTAGCGCGACCGCTGTTCGGCAGCGGTGCGGTGGCCTTTCAAAGTGCCCGGCGCGACAGCCTGCTGACGCTCATCGAAGAGGAGGGCGAGCGCACCCCCTGACCTGGCGGCACCCGCTTGCGAGCATAACAACAACAATTTCGATCAAGCTATCGAGGGCAACACGATGATCATTTACGGTGTGGCATTACTGGCGATCTGCACATTGGCCGGGTCGATTCTCGGCGACCTGCTGGGTGTGCTGCTGGGCGTCAAATCCAATGTCGGCGGCGTCGGCATTGCCATGATCCTGCTGATCTGCGCGCGGCTGTGGATGCACAAGCGTGGCGGCATGAGCAGGGAGTGCGAGATGGGCGTGGGCTTCTGGGGCGCCCTGTACATTCCGGTGGTGGTGGCCATGGCCGCCCAGCAGAACGTGGTCGGCGCCCTGCACGGCGGGCCCATGGCGCTGCTGGCCGCCGCAGGGGCGGTGGTGATCTGCGGCTGCACCATTGCTCTTATCAGCCGTACCCATCGCGGCGAGCCGCTGCCGGCCGAGCCGCCGTTGGCCGATCCGCTGCTCGCTGCAGTGCCCGTCACTGCGGGAGGACGCTGACATGGGCGCACTCATCGCCAGCTCTCTGGAGCACAACGGCCTGATCACAGCCTTCGCCTTCATCGGTGTGGTGATGTGGCTTTCAGTGGTGCTCTCGCGCCGCCTGACCTTCGGCCGAGTGCACGGCTCGGCTATCGCGATCGTCATCGGGCTGATTCTCGCCTGGGTGGGTGGCACCCTCACCGGCGGCCAGAAGGGCCTCGCCGATCTCTCGCTGTTCTCCGGCATCGGCCTGCTCGGCGGTGCCATGCTGCGCGATTTCGCCATCGTCGCCACGGCCTTCGAAGTGCAGGCCACCGAGGCGCGCAAGGCTGGCCTGATCGGCACGGTGGCGCTGTTGCTGGGCACCTTGATGCCGTTCTGTTTCGGTGCGGGTATCGCCTGGCTGTTCGGCTATCGCGATGCCGTGAGCATGACCACCATCGGCGCCGGCACCGTCACCTACATCGTCGGCCCGGTGACCGGCGCGGCGATTGGCGCGAGCTCCGACGTGATGGCGCTGTCGATCGCGATCGGCCTGATCAAAGCCATCATGGTCATGGTTGGCACGCCGTTCGCCGCGCGCTGGATGGGCCTCGACAACCCACGCTCGGCGATGGTCTTCGGCGGCCTGGCTGGAACGGTCAGCGGCGTCACCGCAGGCTTGGCGGCGACCGACCGGCGCCTGGTGCCCTATGGGGCGTTGACGGCAACCTTCCATACCGGGCTCGGTTGCCTGCTCGGGCCGTCGGTGCTTTATCTGATCGTGCGGGCGTTGGTGGGAAGCTAGATTTCAGCCCTGCCGACCGGCATACAACCGACACTCGGCCAACAGCGCCAGCAGGTTGGGGTCGCGTTCCTTGGCCTTGAGGAACACCACGCCGATCTGCTGTTGCAGGCGATAGCGCGCCTGCAGTGCAATCAAGCGCACGCGATTTTCGTAGACGGCGGCGATGCGGCCGGGCAGCAGCGCGTAGCCAACGCCCGAACTGACCATGCTGAGCAGGGTGAAGATATCGTTGACCTGCATCGCGACCTTGGGCTCGAAGCCGGCTTGCTCGAACACCCGTATGCCGTCCTGGTGGGTGGCGAAACCCTGGGTCAAGGTAATGAAAGTGGCATCGCGCAGGTCGCCGAGGTCGACCTGGGGCTGCGCGGCGAACGGCGAGTCCACGGGCGCTGCGAGGAAAATGTCGTCAGTGAACAGGGCGATCTGCTCGCAATCCGGGTCGCTCTGCCGCGACTCGATGGAGATCAGAGCTGCGTCGACTTCCATGTTCTTGAGCTTGAACATCAGGTCCAGGTTGGAGCCCATGATCAGGTCGATGTTGAGTTCGCTGCGCCGCAGCTTGAGGCCCATGATCAGTTGCGGCACGGTTTTCACCGTCAATGAATATAGGGAGCCGAGGCGAAAACGCGCAGCGGAAAAGCCCGCCGCCTGGCGCGTCAGCTGGACGCAGGCGTGCACGTCCTGCAGCAGTTTGTGCGCGTGCTCTTCGAGCACATAGGCACCCTCGAGCGGCGTCAGATTGCGCCCCTCGTGCTTGAACAAGGGGCAGCGCAGGGCGCTCTCCAGCGAGTGGATGGCGCGATGCACGCTGACCGTGCTGGTGTCCAGCTGCGCGGCGGCGCGCGCCAGGTTGCCGGTGCGCATGAACGCGAGGAAGATTTCCAGTTTCTTCAGGGTCAGCTGTTCGTCGATCTGCATGGGGCTCCGGCCAGTGCTGCCAAGTCATGGGCTCGGCGGCAACATAGCATCACTGGCCAGCATTCGGCTTCATTCGGCGACGCGGATCACCACCTTGCCCAGGTGCTGGCCGCTGCGCAGGTGCTCGAATGCGCCACGCGCCTGGTCGAATCCAAACACCCTATCGATCAACGGTTCGATCGGCGCCCGCACGCAGGCTTCCAGCATCGGCCGCGCGCCGACATTGGTGGAGCGCAGGCTGGCGCCGCATTGCATCAGCTGGAAATAGTCCAGCGGCGCGCCGCTTTCACCGAGAAAGCCCACCAGCACCACCTCGCCATCGAACGCCACGGCCTGCAGCGATTGGCCGATGGTCGCCGGGCCGCCCACCTCGACCACCTTGTCCACGCCACGACCGGCAGTCAGCGCCTTGACCCTGGCACCCCATTGCGGCGTTTCGCGGTAGTTGATCACCTCGTCGGCGCCCAGTTCGAGCAGACGCTGCGCCTTGGCCGCCGACGACGTGGTGGCAATCACCCGTGCGCCCATGGCCTTGGCGTATTGCAGGGCGAAGATCGACACGCCACCACTGCCCAGGGTCAGCACGGTTTGCCCAGGGCCGGCCGGGGCGCTGCCATGCACGCTGTTCCAGGCGGTCACGCCGGCGCAGGGCAGGGTGGCCGCTTGTTCGTAGCCAAGATTATCCGGCAGTGGCACCACCGCTTCGCGGGACAGCACCTTGTATTCGGCCAACCAACCGTCGCTGTCATAGCCGTAGCTGCCGATGGCCCGCTCGGCGCGTTTCGGCCCGCCAAACCAGCGCGGATGAAACAGCCCGACCACCCGCTGGCCCACTGCCAGGTCTGTGACCCCGGCGCCGACCTCGACGATCTCTCCGGCGCCATCGCTGACCGGAGTGATGCCGGCGCGAGTAGGTTTGAGGATGCCGCCTTCGAGCAGAGCCAGGTCGCGATAATTCAGGGCCACCGCGTGAACCCGGACCAGCACCTCGCCGCGTTGCGGACGCGGAACGTCTTCTTCATGACGGCGCAGCCCGTCGAGTTTAGGCGAATCGAATCGGTAGATGTGCATGCTGACTGCTCCTTGTGGGTCGGTGAGTTCCATACTATTCGCTTGAAAAAAACCATAAATGGGCAAACAGTTGCTTCACTACCAAGGAAAACTTGCTGATGAATCTGCTCAAGGCCATGCAGCTGTTCGTCTCCATCGTCGACAAAGGCAGCCTCACCGCCGCAGCCGAGGCCAGTGATTTGACCCCGACCATGGTCGGCAACCATCTGCGCATGCTCGAAGAGCACCTGGGCATGAAGCTGCTCAACCGCACCACCCGCCAGCAGCACCTGACCCAATTCGGCATCGGCTACTACCAGCGCTGCGTGGAGATCCTCGGCCTGGTGGCGGATGCCGAGACGCTGGCCTCGGCCGCCCGCGCCGAGCCTCAAGGCCGACTGCGCATCAGCGTGCCGCACGCGTTTGGCCTGGATCGGCTGATGCCGGCCTTGCGTGACTATCTGCAGCGCTATCCCAAGGTGGACCTGGACGTGATTTTCAGCGACCGCCTGGTGGACCTGCTCGAGGACGGATTCGAGGCGGCGATCCGCATTGGCGACCTGCCGGACGCCGAGGTCATCGCGCAACCCTTGCAGCCCCACGCACTGACGCTGTGCGCCGCACCGGACTATCTGCAACGCCGCGGTCATCCGGCGCACCCGCGCGACCTGGCCGCGCATGATTGCCTGACCTATCTGTACGCAGCCCGAGGCGCCGCCAGCGACAGCCGCGCGCTGTGGCGCCTGCGCGGCGCCGATGGCGAGCATGTGCTGAATGTCGACAGCCGGGTGCAACTGAACAACGGCCCGGCACTGCGCGAAGCGGCGCTTGCCGGTATGGGCATTGCTCTGCTGCCGGCGGTGGTGGTGGCGCACGATATCGCCACGGGCCGGTTGCTTGAGCTGTTCGCGGATTACCAATTGCCGCAGCGGGCGCTGCACCTGCTCTATCTGCCTGACCGGCGGGGCTCGCCGAAACTGCGCAGCTTTGTCGAATTCATGGTGCAGCGGTTTGGCCGGGTGTGATCGGGTGGGAATTTTCTGGGGCTGACAGGCTCAGTTGAACATGAGCCCGAGGAGAACCGTGTCATGTCCCGTTCGTTCAAGGTTGGCGATGCTGTACGGTGGAATTCGGATGTGGGTGAGGTGCATGGCAAGGTGACCAAGGTGCACCATTCGGCCGTGGAGTTCATGGGCAAACATCGGCCGGCTTCCAGGGAAGCTCCGCAGTATGAGGTCAAGAGCGACAAGACCGGGCACCTGGCGATGCATCATGGGGAGGCGTTGCATAAGGTTTGATCTAGCTTTTGATCTGCTTTTGATCTGGCTTTTGATCTGGCTTTTGATCTGGCTTTTGATTTGCTTTTGATCTGGCTTTTGATCTTGATCTGCCGCGACTTCAGCAGGCCGACTGAAGCAGCGCGGGAGTGGTGGCGCGAGGCAGGAGCCGAGCGAGCGCCGCGCGGCCAGGGACGGCCGCTCGGCGCGTACGCCACGGAGCGATGCGTAAGGAGGGAACCCGTAACGTAGCGTAGCGAAGTGGAGGGCCAATGAACGGAGCGGAGGCTTTTTGGTTACTTTTGGGCCTTTCCAAAAGTGACTCGCCGTAAGGGCGAAAAGGTGAATGCGTACCTCCCCTAGAAATGGATTAGCTTAAAAATCAACGAGTCGCTACTGCGATATTGAAGCTTATCCGGCATCTCCAAGGCGGCCAAAGGCCCCTTTCGCTCTTACAGCGAGTCACTTTTGGAAAGGCCTGTACGGACCGGACACATGGTTGACGGGTGTGCGGGGACATGGTGGACACTTCCAGCGAGCCACTTCGCCGGAATCCCACCATGACCTGGAACACGAGAGATGCCATGAGTCTGAAAGAAGAGTTCATAGCCTTGGCGCGGCTACCCGGCAGTAATAAAAGAGAGCTGTGTCGACGATTTGGGATCAGTCCGCAGACGGCCTATAAATGGCTAGGGCGCTACGAAGCGCTAGGCCAGGCAGGACTTGAGGAGAGGTCTCGCAAGCCCGCGACCAGCCCGAAGCTGACCGATACCCAACTGCAAGCTCAAGTGATCGCTCTGCGCAAAGCACATCCCGCCTGGGGTGGACGCACCATCAGCAATGTCCTGAACAAACAGATCGCCCCCAGCACTGTAACCAGCGTCCTGCATCGCCATGGACTGATCGAGCCTGCTGCGAAGGAACACGAAGCCAAACTGCGCTTCGAGCACGATGCGCCGAATGATCTTTGGCAGATGGACTTCAAAGGGCACTTTGCAACGCAACAAGGTCGGTGCCATCCATTGACCATGCTGGATGATCATTCTCGTTTCAACCTAGCCATTCAAGCTTGCGACAACGAGCGAGGACCCACCGTGAAAGAGAAGATGATCGAGGTGTTCGAACGTTATGGTCTGCCAGCTCGAATCAACGTCGATAACGGTGCGCCAAGGGCTCGCCGCGAAATCCCGGAGAGATAACAGAATTAAGTATCTGGTTGATTCAACTGGGAATTCGCATCAGTTTCAGTCGCCCATATCATCCTCAAACCAACGGCAAGATCGAGCGATTTCACCGCTCGTTCAAGGTGGAAGTATTGGATGGGCACCTGTTCTCGACGTTCAAGGAAGCGCAATCGGCATTTGATCGCTGGCGCGATGTTTATAACCTGCAGCGTCCGCATCAGGCGCTGGAAAACAAAGTCCCCATGCAGAGGTATCGAACCAGCCCTTGGGCATATCCGAAGGTTTTAGCGGAATTCGAGTACGGGCAAGACGACGTCCTGGCGAAGGTTTATAGCAGCCGATTCCGATTCAGGAAGCGTTACTTCAGCATCGCCAAAGGGTTGCTGGGCAAGCATGTGGCCATACGCCCCAGCGTGAGGGGTGAGAGCATGTTTGACGTGTATTTCTGTCATCACCTGCTGCGGACAATCGATATCGACCAGCCCGACTACACTTGATAATGCGTCAACCATGTCTCCGCACATGTGTCCACGATGTGTCCGGTCCGTACAGGCCTTTCCAAAAGTGACTCGCCGTAAGGGCGAAAAGGTGAATGCGTACCTCCCCTAGAAATGGATTAGCTTAAAAATCAACGAGTCGCTACTGCGATATTAAAGCTTATCCGGCATCTCCAAGGCGGCCAAAGGCCCCTTTCGCTCTTACAGCGAGTCACTTTTGGAAAGGCCCAAAAGTAACCAAAAGGCCTCCGCTCCATTCATTGGCCCTACGCTGCGCTCCGGGTTCCCTCACTCCACATCGCTCCGTGGCGTACGCGCCGAGCGGCCGTCCCTGGCCGCGCGGCGCTCGCTCGGCTCCTGCCTCGCGCCACCACTCCCGCGCTGCTCCGTTCGGCCTGCTGAAGTCGCGGTAGATCAAGATCAAAAGCAAAAGCAAAAGCAAAAGCCAAAGCCAAAGCAAAAGCCAAAGCAAAAGCCAAAGCCAAAGCCAAAGCCAAAGCAGATCAAAAGCCACATCAGGTGCAGATCAGGTGCAGATCATGTGCAGATCAGGTGCAGATCAGGTGCACATCAGGTGCACATCAGGTGCAGATCACGTGCCGATCAGGTGCAGTGGTGCTTCCAGATTGCCTACAAAGCGCATGGACAACTCAAGCCCATCACGCGCGAAAGCGCGCACCCTCCACCAAAAAACCACCCCCCACCGCCGTCTTCACCAACCCCGCGATCACCCGCTCACCCGACTCGCCGCGCAGCTCTTCATACCAGCCCCAAGTCTGCTCCGGCGCCCGGCCATGGGTCACATCCGAGCGCTGCCGGGCACGGCGCATGATCTGTGCGGTACGCTCCACACGCTCAGCGTCATAACGCTGCAAAGCACTGCCGACATCCAGCGTACTCAGGCACTCGGCCAGCACCCAGGCGTCCTCCATCGCCTGGCAGCCTCCCTGGCCCAGGTCGGGCGCCATGGGGTGCGCGGCGTCGCCTAGCAGCACCACGCGCTCGCGGACGAAACTGGCCAGCGGCGGCATATCATGAATTTCCACGCGGCTCACACTGGTCGGGTCCAGCCGATCGATCAAACGCTGCACCGGTTGCGCCCAGCCGCGGAAGTGCTCGCGCAACTCGGTCTGGTAGGCTTCGCGGCGGTTCGCCGTACCCGCCGGCAACGGCACGTCGAAAAAGAAGTAGAACTGACCATTGCCCATCGGCATCAGCGACACCCGCTGGTTGTCCCCGACGAACTGCGCCCAATCATTGGCCGGCGCCAGGTCATCGGCGATGTCGACGCGGCCATTCCAGTTCACATACCCGCAATACTCACGCTGCACCTGGCGCTCGCTGACGTAATTGCGCAGGCGCGAATGGGTGCCGTCGGCGGCAATGACCAGGTCGGCCTGCAGTTGCTGGCCGTCGGACAGGGTTACACGCATACCGCCAGCGCTGGGCTCGACGCTTTCGCAGCTGACTCCCAGGGCGACGTTGTGCTCACCGCAGGCGTCGAGCAGGATCTGCTGCAAAGCAGTGCGCGCCACCGGGCAGGCCCGCTGACCGACGCTGGCGTACAGAGGCTGCAAGCTGAAGCGGGTCAGCTGTTCGCCCTGCGGCGTGCTGTAGCTCATGGCGGTCATCTCGCCGCTGGCGGCCTTGAGTGCGTCGGCGAGTCCCAGGCGCTGCATGACCTGCACGCCGTTCGGCCAGATCGACAGCGCCGCGCCGGCCGGGGTCAATTGCGCTACACGGTCGAACAGACGCACGCGGTGGCCACGTTGCTGCAGCGCGATGCCGGCCGTGAGGCCGCCAATACCGGCGCCAATGATGACGATGTCGAGAGAGCCGGGGGGGTGTGCTGACATGAGGAAAACCTGGATAAAAAACTGATCGGTAGGTCAGTATTTGCAGGTTGCCTGCCAGTTTCGCTGCCTGACGCAAATGTCATGCAATACCGTAGCGAAACCCGGATCAAGTAAATAAGTTCATATAAATCAACAACCTGAACGTTGTCCGATTTTTCTGCAGCCGTGTGTTCATCGTGCAGGGGGCCAACCTCGTGCCTCATTGCAAGGCATAAGCGCAGTCGATGCCCCAAACCGGCGCGCTGAGGAACCGTCCAGCGGGCACCGCCTTGCCGTGCCGCTCCAGCGCTACGCCAGCAGCGAGGAGATCGCCGTCACCGTGGCATTTCTGGCCAGTGCTGGCGCGGCGTATATTACCGGGCAGATCATCAAGGTCGACGGTGACGTGACCTGTAGCCTGTAGCACTGAGGAGAAGGATTCATGCAAGAACAAGCGTTTCGCGCGCAGTTGGCCGCCGAAGGCTTCGGCACCACCGTGGTGGTCGAGCGTGAGGCAGGCGGCAGCCTGGAGCAGCACGCGCACCCCTTCGAGGCCAAGGCGCTGGTGTTGCACGGCAGCCTGCACATCCGCAGCGCCGAGGGCGAGCGCTGGTATGGCGTGGGGGAAGTCTTTCACCTGCAAGCCAATCAGCCCCACTGCGAAGTGTTCGGCGAGCTGGGGGTCAGGTATCTGGTGGGCAGGAAGTAGCAGCGAAACTGCGGCAAATCATTACCGTTGGTCGCGGTTTATGCTTCAATGGCGGTTTATTCGACGGGGGGGCCGCCTGGATGCTGTCACATCATGATCTTCAACATCTGATGGAGCGCGAGTTCCTGCCGCTGCGCTGCCAGACCACCTTTGGCATCGACGGCGCCATGACGGTCCGGGTCACCCATCCCAAGACCGATGAAGTGGTGTTCGTCGCCGCTGGCATCGCCACGCGCGAGCTGACCAACACCCGGGCCCTGTTGAAGCTGGTCGGTGAGCTGCGCCAGGATTTCGCGGCCGCGCGCACTCGGCGTGCGGCAGCCGGTGGGCCGAGCCTCACCTGAAGTCGTCACGGCCCCTCCCGGCCCTGATGAATGGTTCACTAGAGCCGTTCGTCGATCATTCCCGGCATTGCTAGCAGCGGATTAAAGAAACGATTCAGCTAGTCGAAATACAGAGTACTCCCTCCTGCCGAGCACTCTGATGCAGCTTTTCGCCACAATCGCCACGTTTGTAGCAATCACGTTTCTCCTGCAAGGCTGCGCGGGTCAGGGCCCGTACGACCCCAGCGACGAGCACTGCTCGCTGTGGTATGTCATGCGCCTGGAACCTGGCCCCGAACGCTTGAACCTGCAACACCAGTGCATGGTCGGCTACTACCGGCCAACGTCCGCCCCGCACAATTGAGCCCCGCCTTTCAGGGCCGCTGCAGCCCACCCACCGCCACGTGAATCATGTACAGCGACGTGTTGGCGGTGATGAACAATCGGTTGCGCCGCGGCCCGCCGAAGGTCAGGTTGGCGACCTTCTCCGGCAGCAGAATCTTGCCGAGCAGGGTGCCGTCGGCCGCGAAGCATTGAATACCGTCGCCAGCGCTGGTCCAGACGTTACCTTGCTCGTCCACCCGCAGGCCGTCGGGAATGCCCGGTTCGATCTGGGCGAAGACTCTCGAGGCACCGATGCGACCACCCTCCAGCACCTGCAACGCGCGGATGTGATGGGCGCCGTGCGGGTCATGGCTGCGCGCCGAATCCGCGACGTACAAGGTACCGCCGTCGGCAGAGAAGGCCAGGCCATTGGGCTGGGTGAAGTCGTCGGCCATGCAGGCCAGTTCCCCGCTGTGGGGATCGACGCGGTAGACATTGCGGGTGGCCTGCTCGGGCTCGGCCTTGAAGCCTTCGTAGTCGCTGAGAATCCCGTAGGTCGGGTCGGTGAACCAGACGCTGGCGTCGCGGTGCACCACCACATCGTTGGGCGAGTTGAGCCGCCGGCCTTTGAAGCGCTCGGCCAGTACCGTGATGCTGCCGTCCGGTTCGGTGCGGGTGACCCGCCGCGTGCCGTGCTCGCAGGTGACCAGCCGCCCTTGCAGGTCGCGGGTGTTGCCATTGGCGAAATTGGAATTGGCGCGGAAGGTGCTGACGCCGCCCTCGGGGGTCCAGCGCAGGATCCGCTCATTGGGGATGTCACTCCACAAAAGATAGCCGCCGTCGTTGAACCACACCGGGCCCTCGGCCCAGCGACACCCGCTGTACAGGCGTTCGAGCTGGGTGTTGGGCAGGGTCAGGTCGCGAAAGCGCGGGTCGTGAAATTGGTAGAGGTCCTGCCCCACGGGTGTCTCCAGGATCAATGGACTGTTCATGCCCGTGCCCCCTTGCGGCCGCTCATGGCGCAGATCACCGCGATGATGATGACCCCGGTGAGAATCAGCCGGACCCCGGCGCTGGCGCCGAAGCTGTTGAGCATGCTCACCAGCAGGTAGAGGAACAGCGCCGCCCCCCACAGCCCGGGAATGTTGGAATAGCCACCCGCAACCGAGGTGCCACCGATGACCACCACGGCAATCGACGCCAGCAGGTATTCGTCGCCCATGCTCAACGAGGCGCCGCCGGAAAACCCCGCCAGCAGCACCCCGCAGAGACTGGCGAACACCGCGCTCAGCACGTAGGTGGCGAAGCGCACCCGGCCGACCCGGACCCCGGCGAGCTCGGCGGCCCGCGGGTTCTGCCCGACCGCCAGGGTCCAGCGGCCGTAGAGCGTGCGACTCAGCACATAGCCCATCATCACCGCGAGCGCGGCCACGGCCAGGGCCAGGTAGGGGATGCCCAGCACCCGCCCGGTGGCAAAGCCGTAGAACGCCTCGGGCGGTTGAATGCGCACGCTGCGCCCATAGGCAATGGCCATCGATTGCAGGAGGAAACTCGCCGACAGGGTGGCGATGATCGGCGGGATGCGCAGCAGGCGAATCAGCGCGTAGTTGGCGCAGCCGATCAGGATCCCCGCCGCGAGCACGCCGAGCAGGCCGAGCCAGATCAAGTCGTTCTGGCTGTCCATCAGCTTCATGCCGATAGCTCCGGTCAGGGCCACGTTGGCCGGTATCGACAGGTCGATATTGCCCGGCCCGGTGCTGATCACCAGCAGCTGGCCGATGCCGACGATCACGAAGAACGCCGAGAAGCCCAGCGCCGCTGTCAGCAGCGAGCCGGCGCCGACGCCCTGGCTGGCTACCAGGCTGGCGATGAAGATCAACGCCGCTGCCAGCCACGACCATAGCCACGGCTTGCCGGCGATGCGCTTGAGAGAAAGGCTGCTCATGGCTGACGGACCTCCAGGCGGTTGACGAAGGCGCGCAGGGCCAGGACCAGGATCAGGATCGCGCCCTGGGCGCCGATCTGCCAGTCCGGCGAGATGCGGATGAACGACAGCAGCGAGCCGGCCAGCACCAGGGTCAGCGCCCCGAGCACCGCGCCGATCGGCGAGACGCGGCCGCCGACGAATTCCCCGCCCCCAAGGATCACCCCGGCAATCGACAGCAGGGTGTAGCGCAGCGCCACATTGGCGTCGGCCGAGGTGGTCAGGCCCACCAGAAACAGCCCGGACAGCACGCCGAAGCCGCCGGCCAGGGCATACAGCGTGACCTTGATGCGCAGCAGCGACCAGCCGGCCTTGGCGATGGCCAATGGGTTGCCGCCGGCGCCGCGCAGCACCACGCCAAAGGTCGAACGCATGAGGAAGGCGTGCACGGCCAGCGCCAGCACGATGCACACCACCACGGCGAACGGCAGCCATGGGGTCTTGATCCGCACCAGCGCCTGCAACCAGGCCGGTGCGGTGCCGCCCGGCGCGGGCAGCAGCAGCACCGCGCCGCCGGTCCAGATGAACGACATACCCAGGGTGACCACGATCGAGGGGAGGTTGCGCGCATGGATCAGCGCGCCGAGCAAGGCGTACACCAGCACGCAACCGAGCAGCGCCAGCGCCCCTAGCAGTGGCTGGGTGTCGAGCAGGGTGGCGGCGACGCAGGCGACGAAGCTGATGAAACTGCCCAGCGACAGGTCAAGGTCGTTGACCGTGATGATCAGCATCTGGGCGATGGTCGCCAGCGCGATCGGCACTGCCAGGTTGAGCATCAGGTTCATGCCCATGTAGCTCATCGCCCGGGGCTGCATGATGAAAATGGTGCCCAGCAGCACCACCAGCGACAGCGCCGGCAGGGCGCTGCGCAGCAGGCGTGCGCGATGGCCGGCCCTGGCTGGGGCGGCTGCGGCTGCGGCGGGCGCAGAGGGTGGCTGTGGCGTCGCGCTCGGGGCAGGCGCCGGGCGGCTGGCCAGGGGCAGCGATGAAGGCAGGTTCATGCGGACTCCTCGGCGAAAGAGCCACGCAGGATGCGCTCCTCGCTCAGTTCGTCGCGCGGCAGGTCGAGTACCGCCTGGCCGTCGCGAAACACATAGATGTGGTCGCAGTAGTCGAGCTCTTCCAGCTCGGTGGTGTACCAGAGGAAGGTGCGCCCGCGGGCAGCCTCCTCGAGGATGATCGAGTACACCTCGCGCTTGGTGCCAACGTCGACGCCGCGCATGGGGTCGTCCATCAGGATCACCTCGCTGGCCGACGCCAGGGCGCGGGCGAACAGGGCTTTCTGCTGGTTGCCACCCGACAGCGAGAGAATCGGGTTGTCCATGTCCGGGGTGCGGATGCCCATGCGTTGCTGCCAGGTGGCCGCCATGGCCTGGCTGGCGCCCGGATCGATCAGCGCGCCGCGCTTGAGCTGGGCGAGGGAGCTGATGGTGATGTTCTCGGCGATCGACCACAGGGCGAACACCCCGTCGGTCTGGCGATCCCCGGCGACCAGCGCGGCGCCGCTGCCGTCGGCCACGCGCCGGCGCAGTACCTGGGTCAGCAACTGGCTTTGGCCGTGGCCGGCGAGCCCGGCCAGGCCGACGATTTCGCCGCGATGGGCGAGCACCGCGCGGCCGTCGGCCTGGCCTTTGGCGCGCTGCTCGATCAACGCGCTGCCGTGGCCGCGCTTGCTGCGAAAGCTGGCGGGCTGGTCGGCCTTGGCCACGGCGGCGCTGCCCATGCTTTCCACCAGGCTGGCGTGGGTGAAGGCCTGGGCGGCGCGGATGTCCACGACCTGGCCGTCGCGCATCACGGCGATGCGATCGCAGGTGGCAAGCATCTCGCCGAGGATGTGGCTGATCAGGATGATGCTGCCGCCGCCTTCGACGAAGCGCCGGACAAAGGCGAGCAACTGCCCAGCCACCCGCGAGTCGAGCGAGGAGGTGGGCTCGTCGAGGATCACCAGCGCCACGCGCTCGTCGACCTGGCAGAAGGCGCGGGCGATCTCCACCATCTGCCGCTTGCCGATGGGCAGGTCGGCGACCACCTCGTCGGCGTCGATGCCATGCCCGGGAAAGATCGCGTCCAGGCTGGCGCCGATCAGCGCGCGGGCCTTGCGCCGCCAACCCAGGCCGCGAATCGTCGGGCACATCAGCCGGGTGTTTTCGGCGACGCTGAGGTTGGGGCACAGCGACAGTTCCTGGAACACACAACGGATGCCGCACAGCCGTGCGGCCTGCACGCCGTAGTCCAGGCAGCGGTCGCGGCCGTCGATCCACATCTGCCCGCAGTCGGCGGCGAGCGTGCCGGCCAGCACCTGCATCAAGGTCGATTTGCCGGCGCCGTTGTGGCCGATCAGGCCCAGGCACTCGCCGGCCTGCACGCCCAGTTCGACTGCGCTGAGTGCGCGGACCGCGCCAAAGGATTTGCCGGTGCCCTGAAAGGTCACCAGCGCCGTGGAAGTTTCGGACATGCCTGCCTCCTGCGCACCGTGCCCCAGGCACGGCGCGGCTGCGGTGAGGGGGTGGGGTCAGCGCGCGGCGGACAACTTGGCGACGTCGTCGACGCTGTACACCTGGCTGACGATGCCGCCTTTTTCCACGCCCTTGAGCGAAGACTCGAGGCTGTCCTGGGTCACGCTGACGGCCGGTGATACCAGGTCATGGGGCATCTGCTTGCCATCGAGCAGCTGCTGGGCGACCCAGAAGGCCAGGCTGGAGATGCTGGGCGCGCTGGAGATGGAAAAACTCTGGTAGCCATTGGCGTCCTTCTGCTTTTTCCACCAGGACAGCTCCTCCTCGCGGTTGCCGAAGATGATGGTCGGCGTCGGCCGGCCCGCCGCCGCAAAGGCCTGGGCTGCGCCGTAGCCGTCGTCGCCTTGGGTCACCACCGCGTCGATCTTCGGCAGGCTCGGCAGCACCCCGGCCACGGCTTTCTGCGCAGCGGTCTGCGACCAGTTGCCGTTGACCGAGCCGACGATCTTCAGGTTCGGGTGCTTCTTCGCCCCGGCGTCGATGCCCGAATGGATCAGCTCGTCCACCGAGACCCCGGCCAGGCCGCGCACCTCCAACACATTGGCGCCATTGGGAAAGCGCTGGGCGAGGTAGTCCATCTGGTCCACGCCGCTCTGCTTGAAGTCCATGGAAATGCGGTAGGCGCACGGCTCGGTGACCACGCCGTCGAACGACACCACGACGATGCCGGCATCGCAGGCCTGTTTCACCGCACCGTTGAGCGCGGTGGGCGAGGCGGCATCGATGACGATGGCGCTGTAGCCCTGCAGGATCAGGTTCTGGATCTGCGCAGCTTGTTCGGTGGCCTGGTTTTCCCCGGTGGTGAACGAGTCGGCACCGGCGATGATGCCGGTCTTGACGGCGTTGTCGGTGGTCTGCTGCCAGCTGGTCAGCATGTTCTGGCGCCAGGCGTTGCCGGCGTAGTTGTTGGACAGGGCGATGGTCTTGTCGGCGGTGGCGGCGTGCGCCTGGAGCAGGGGGCAGAGCACAATGACGGTCGAGAGGAGAGCGCGACGCAATGGGCGACGATTCATGACAGATCCCTTTTTATTGTTGTGGGCGTTCAATCGGTCGGCGCGCCAGATGCGGGCAGCCAGCCGTACGGCATGAGTGGCCAGCATGCGCCGCACAAGCACTGCCGTCTTGGGCGTTCGGCGCAGATCGCCTGCGGGATCCCGCAGCGCCCTGGCGAATTCCTGCACACTGCGCCCAGCGGCATGGCAATTGTGGCTGGAGCGCGTATCTTCAACGGCACAACAACAAATCGCGGACACCATCGTGCAACGACCCCTGATCCAGGCCGAGAGCGTGCTGCACCACTTTCTCGGTATCTCCAGAGCGCTGGCCGGCCAGCTGGATTTCCAGTCGATGATCGACGCCGTCTCCGAGGAAATCCGTTTTATCCTGCCCCATGACCACCTCGACGTGAGCCTGCTGCTGCTCGACGGCGAAAACCACCTGCAGGCCTACGAAAGCGGCGTGCACACGGCCTGGGGCGATTTCGTCTACCACCCGCTGCCGATCGTCGAGAGCCCGATCCGCACCTTGCTGCTGGGCGAGGTGCCGTACCTGCTCAGCGATGACGCGACCCTTGATCCGCGCTTCCAGTTTCCCGGCGCCTTCAACCACCCGATCTTCGACGCCAACCTGCGCAGCCGCCTGCACGTACCGCTGCGCGCCCAGGGCGAGATCATCGGCGCGCTGAGCTGCTCCAAGCATTCGGCCTGCTTCTACACCGAGGACGATGTGCGTCACACCCAGCATGTCGCCGACCTGCTGGCGTCCTACCTGTACGCATTGCGCCAGACCGACCAGGCGAAAAAACTGGAGATCGCCCAGGCGCAGATCCGTGCCCGCGAAGAAGGCTTGCGGCTGGGCGCGCTGCGCCTGACCGAGGAGCTGGAAAACGAACGCCAGCGCATCGGCATGGACCTGCACGACCAGACGCTTGCCGACATGACCCGCCTGCATCGACGCCTGGGCCGCCTGCAACTGCAGGGCAGCCTGGCCGGCGCCGAGCTGCGGCCGATCAGCCAGGCGCTGCAGGAAAGCATGCAGGAACTGCGGGGCATCATCGATGCGGTGAAACCCACGGTGTTGCAGCTGTTCGGTTTCGAGGAGGGCCTGGAGGACCTGCTGCTGCGCAGTGTGCGTGACAGCGGCCTGCAGATTGCCACGCGCCTGAGCGACAGCACCGACGGCGCCGCCAACGAACTGGCCGAGCCGCAGAAGATCGCGCTGTTCCGGATTGTCCAGGAGGCGGTCAACAACGCGATCAAGCACGCCAGTCCGCAGTCGATCGACGTGCACCTGAGCTGTCACCTCGGGCAGTTGGCGCTGACCATCATCGACGATGGCCTCGGCGTGCTCGACGAGCAGCCGCAGGACAGCGGCGGCATCCAGAACATGCAGGTGCGTGCGCAGTTGCTTGGCGCCCACCTGCGCATCGATCGGGGACCGGATGGCAGGGGCACCCAGGTACACGTCAGCCTGCCGCTGCCGATGATGCCGATCAACAGTGCTTTGGCCAAGGAGGCATGATGGACGTTTTGCTGGTGGAAGACGATCCGGTGCACCGGGTCTTTCTCAAGGAAGTGATCGAGCAGGCGTTGCCCGAATGCTCGCGCCTGCTGGAGGCCGAAGACGGCCTGAGCGGCGAGCGGCTGGCCCACGAACACCAGGTCGCGTCGTTGGTGATGGACCTGCAGATGCCCCGGCGCACCGGGGTCGAGGCGGCGCGCACGATCTGGAAGGAACGCCCGGACACCTCGATCCTGTTCTGGTCCAACTATGCCGACGAGGCCTATGTGCGGGGCATCTCGCGTATCGTCCCGGAGGGTGCGGCCTATGGCTACATCCTCAAGACCGCCTCCGAGGAACGCCTGCGCCTGGCCCTGCGCAGCCTGTTCATCGAGCAGCAATGCGTGATCGACCGCGAGATCCGCGGCGTGCAGCAGAAGGCCCAGGATCATCTGCTGGGGCTGTCCGACACCGAGTACGAGGTGCTGCAGGACATCGCCCTCGGGCTGACCGACCGGACCATTGCCCAGCGCCGCAACCTGTCGTTGCGCAGCGTGCAGAATCGCCTGCAGCAGCTGTATGAAAAACTGGGCGTGTATCAGGCCGATACCGGTGGCGATGGCGGTTGCGCGTTCAATCTGCGCTCGCGCGCGGTCAACGTCGCGCTGTTGCGCAAGGTGCTCAACCGCACGGCGCTGGAGCAGGCGGAAAGTGAACTGCAGGAGTGGTTGCGCGACCCGCGTCACCTGGCGGCGACGCGGGGCTGAGGGAGGGCGCGCAGCGCTGGTGAGGGTCTGTCAGAACAGCGCTTGCGCGACCCGCTTGCCGCGGCCGGCGAAGGGCCGCAGCAGCGCCGGGCGTGCCGAATCGGGCGCAAGCATCAGCGCCGAGGTCCAGCGTGCCGACTGCCCGGTGAGCAGCGCCACACCCATGACCATCACCTCGACCAGCACCGGCTGGTCGCTCTGCAGGCTCAGCGGGTGAGCGAACAGCGCCTGGTCGCCGGCAATCAACGTCAGCACCGGCTCGGCCTGCTGCAATGCCACCAGCTGTGGGCCGCCGAGCAGTGCGGCGTGTTCATGGTCCAGGTGATAGGTGTCAAGCGCCATGTGCTGTTCTACCGGCAGGATATTGCCCGCAATAGGCATCAGCCGCACGCTGACATCCCGCAGCCAGAGCCGGTCGGTGGAGCTGTCGTGCAGGCTGACCTGGGCGCACAGGTAATCACGCTGTCCGGCACAAGCCACACGGGACAGCGAGACATTGACCTTGAGCTCGGGGTGAGAGTCGCCAGTGGCGGGGTGCTGGCGGTAGCGGTTGAGGTAGAGGCCAACGGCGAACAAAAGGCCCAGGCAAACGCAGAAAATGAGGTAATCCATAGGTCGTTCCTTCAAGGGAGGCGAGGCCGTACGACTTGGACTGCTTGTGCACAAACCGGCAACAGGAGTGGCTTTGGCCCTCACGGTAATGGCTGGCCGAACCGGCTTCGTAGCAAAGCCTCTGCACTTTAGGATCCTACTGCCGCCCGCACAAGGGAGCACCTGACATTTCCTTTTATTGCCTGACGATCGGTACGGAACTTCTCTGGATAAAGGGTCTGCGGGGGGTCGGAATGAAGGTCTGAAAGCGGGCGCCCTCGGCCGCACGGACGGCCGGGGGTGACCCGCAACGGTCAGTTCTGCACGGCCTGCACGGAACCGCCGTCGACACGGATATTGCTGCCGTTGATGAACGAGCCGCGCTCGGACACCAGCAGGGCGATGGCGGCGGCCACTTCCTCGACGGTGCCACGGCGCTTCTGCACGATGCCCGGGCGTTCCTCGTCGAGGAAGCTCTTGATCGCTTCATCGAACGAGACACCGAGTTCTTCGGCGCGCTTTTTCATCATGCCGTCGGTCATGGCCGAGGCAATGAACGCTGGCGCCACGGTATTGCACAGCACGCCGTGGGCGGCCTCCTTGTAGGAGAGGTTCTTGATGAACGCGGCCAAGGCAGCCTTGGCCACGTTGTACACCGCTTCCTCCCAGTAGGGCTGCACGGCGTTTTCCGAGGTGATGCAGACGAAGCGGCCCCAGCCGCGCTTGCGCATGTTCGGGATGGCCGCCCGCGCCACACGCACCGAGGAGAAAAAATCGGTGTTGTAGGCTTCCAGGTAATCCTCGTCGCTGAGCTCCAGCGGATCACCTTTGGCGCCGGTCACGCCGGCAGTGTGGACCACGATGTCGACTTTGCCGAAGGTGGCTTCGCCTTGTTTGATCAGATTGTCGACCTGATCCTGCCGGGTCATGTCGGCGGCCACCAGCAGCGGTTTGCCCGGCAGTTCGGCGCAGGCCTTTTCCAGCTGTTGTTGGTCCATGTCGCTGAGCACCAGCAACACGCCTTCTTCGCTCAGCAGCTTGGCCGTGGCCAGGCCCATACCGCCGCTGGCACCGGTGATGAGGGCGACACGCCCTTTGATTCCCAAGTCCATAAAGTCCTCGCTGGTGATCTTCAAAAGTGATGAATGAGTGAAGGGTCAAGGCTGGGCGGCACTGCCCCAATGCTTCGCGGCGAACTCCAACATCAGTTGCGCCAACGCCTGGGGCGTCTGCATCGGCATCAGGTGCCCGGCCCCGGGTATGATCTGCAACTCGCCCTGGCTGAAGTGGGTCAGCGTTGTCCGCCTTTGGGCAGCGGGGCCCGGCACCTGCTGATCATCGCCGCCGCACACCAGCAGCAGCGGATAGTCGAGCTGGCCGAGCCGCTCACTCCAGTCTTCGCGGCTGCCATGCTCGACCCAGGCGCGCCAGGCGTCGAGGTTGACCCGCTGGGCATCCTTGATGGCGACCTCGCGCACTGCATCAGGCAACCGATGAGCGCTGGAGTCGTCGATGAACGCCTCGGCCTCGGCGCGAGTGGCGCCATAGGCCAGCTGTTGCTCGCGCTGCACTGGCGTCATTGGCTGCGGGCCTGGCGGCGAAGGCGCCACCAGGATGAGTCCGGCCAGGTAATCGGGGCGCCGCGCCGCGAGCACCACGGCGACCTTGCCGGTCATCGAATGCCCCACCAGCACACACTGGGTCAGGCCCAGCGCGCGGATCGTCGCGTCGACATGGTCGGCCATGGCGCTGACGCTATAGCCATCGATATCGGCGGCGTCGCCAAAGCCCGGCGTGTCCAGCGCTACACAGGCGTGGCTGGCATCCAGCCACGGCACCGTCGGGTACCAGGTATGGTGCGACCCGCCGAGAAAGTGCATCAACACGAAGGTCGGCGTGCCTTGACCTGCTTTGCTATTGGGTAGCATCAGAGAATCCCGCTGAGGTCAGGGCAGCGTGTTGCCGCCAGTGACGCCGAACACTTCGCCGGTGATGTAGCTCGACTCCTGGCTGGCCAGCAGCACATAGATCGGCGCGCATTCTGCCGGTTGACCTGGGCGACCCATCGGAGTCTCCGAACCGAACGCCGGGATCTTCTCCTGCGGTTGACCACCGCTGGGTTGCAGTGGAGTCCAGAAAGGACCTGGGGCGACGGCGTTGACGCGGATGCCCTTGCCGATCACCTGTTTGGAGAAGGCTTTGGTGAAGGCAACGATGGCCGACTTGGTCGGTGCATAGTCCAGCAGCGTTTCCGAGGGCTGGTAGGCCTGGATCGAGGCCGTGTTGATGATCGTAGCCCCTGCTGGCAGCAGCGGCAGGGCGGCCTTGCAGATCCAGAACAGGGCGAACACGTTGGTACGGAAAGTCGCTTCGAATTGTTCGGTGCTCAGGTCGGCAATGTCTTTTTGCGCGGTCTGCTTGCCGGCCACGTTGGCGACGATGTCCAGGCCACCCAGGCCTTCGGCGGCCTTGCGCACCAGTTCCTGGCAAAAGGCTTCGCTGGTGATGTCGCCGGGGATGGCAATGGCTTTGCGGCCTTCGGCCTCGATCAGGGCGATGACCTCGTCGGCATCGGCCTGCTCGGACGGCAGGTAGTTCAGGGCGATGTCGGCGCCCTCGCGGGCATAGGCGATGGCGGCGGCGCGGCCGATGCCGGAGTCGGCGCCGGTGATCAGCGCCTTGCGCCCGGCCAGGCGGCCGAAGCCCTTGTAGCTGGTCTCGCCATGGTCGGCCTTGGGCTGCAGCTCATGCACGCTGCCGGGAGCGTTCTGCGGTTGCTTGGGGAATTCTGGCTGAGGGTACTGGGTCAGCGGGTTCTGCATTGCGTATTGGTTTTCGGTCGCCATGTCGGCTGCTCCTTTCAGGATGGATGGGTCCTAATTGGGAGGCAGCAGCCAGGTGAAACGTTCCTTCTTTTTGTCCGCGACCGAAAAAACCGCCGTCCTGTGAGTCTTTGTCGCAGACCTTTCAGATCGACAGCTGCAACAACCGCTCGCCCTGCACATCCTCCATCGGCCGGCGTTTGTTGACCGCCAGCTCGCCGATCTTGATCAGCCGGGTGCGGGTCACGTTGCGAGTCAGGCCGAGCAGCTTGGCGGTGTGCACCTGGTTGTAGTGGCTGAAGTGATAGGCCGCGCGGAGCAAGGCGTCTTCGACCTTCTCGTGCAGCGCCCCGGCCTGTTCTTCGAAGAGCTTGTGGAAAGCCCGCGCCAGCAAGGCCTCGGCGCTGTCGTCGGCGCTGTGGTTGTCCTCCTGGCGCTCGATGCGCAGGTTCGACATGCGCAGGTCGTCGGCACGAATCACGCCGTCGCGGCAGATCAGCAGCGTGTGGTGAATGACGTTTTCCAGCTCGCGGATGTTGCCCGGCCAGGCGTGGCTGCGCAGCTTGCGTTCAGCGTCCGGAGCGATGCTGACCTCACCGTAGCCCAGGCGCTGGGTGTAGGTGGAAATGAAGTGCCGGGTCAACGGCAGGATGTCGCCAGGCCGCTCGCGCAATGGGCTGAGTTCCAGGCTGACGACGTCAAGCCGGTAGTACAGGTCCTCGCGAAAATGCCCGGCGTTGATGGCGCGCTCCAGCTGCACGTTGGTCGCGGCCAGCACCCGGACATTGATCGGGATGCTCTTGCGAGACCCCAGGCGCACCACTTCGCGCTCCTGCAGCACCCGCAGCAGCTTGACCTGGATGGCCATCGGCAGGTCGCCGATCTCGTCGAGAAACAAGGTGCCGCCGTCAGCCTCTTCGAACCAGCCGGCCTTGGCCCCGAGTGCGCCGGTGAAGGCGCCTTTCTCGTGGCCGAACAGCTCGGCCTCCACCAGTGATTCGGAAAACGCCCCGCAGTTGACCGCCAGGAATGGCCGGTTGCGCCGCGCGCTGAGGTTGTGGATGTGGCGAGCGATCAGCTCCTTGCCGGTGCCGGTCTCACCGATGATCAGCACGCTGGCTTCGCTGGGCGCGACCTGCTCCAGGTGAGCGAGGAGGGCTTGCGACTTGGGGTCTTCGAACACCTGCGCGGTGGCACGGATCGAGGTGGCAAGGGCGGGTGACGGTGGTAGGGTGACGAGCTGCATGGGCATTCACTATGAGTAGAAGGTGGGGATGGGCAGGGTCCGGTTCAGTGCCCAGTCCCCCAGTTCGTGAAGCTTGTAGTCCACCGGGTCGTGCAGGCTTTGCGTGCGCAGGTTGCGCCAGTGGCGGTCCAGGCCCACCGAAGACTGGGTGGCGCGGGCGCCGGTGACCTCGAACAACCGGCTGCACAGATCCAGGCCACTGCGGGTGGCCTGCACTTTGGCTGTGGCAATCGCCACGGCGACCCGGCCGCGCTCTTGTTCGGTCAGTCGCGCGTCCTGGCGCCAGGCCTGGTCGAGCAGCCGTGCAGCGTTGTCGAGCAGCAGCCGGGTGCTTTCCAGGCTGACCCAGAATTCGCCGTAATGCCCCAGCACATAGGGGTCCTGATCGCTCTGCCGGGCCACCGACTTGAACCATGAACGGCTCTCGCGGCGGGTGTACTGCCGCGCCTCTTCGAAGGCGCCTTGGGCGATGCCATGGAAGATGCAGGCGAAGTTCAGTTGTGCGATCAATGGCCGCAGGCAGGCGAACGGGGTGCTCAGCGGGCCCGGGTCGAGCAGCAGTTCGCTCTCCTCGACGCGCACCCGTTCGAAGCTGGCACTGCCGCTGTCGGTCTGGCGCTGGCCCATGTTGTCCCAGTCATCGTGCAGGGTAATGCCGCTGCGGCCACTGGGAATGGCGGCGATCAACAACTTGCCGCCAGCTTCTTCGTCGACGGCCGAGGCAATCAGCATCTGCGAGTCGCGGGCCCCTGAGCAAAAGCTCTTCTTGCCGGAGAATTCGCGCCATCCTTCGTGCCGGCGCACCAGGGTGCGGGTGTCCAGTGGGTTCAGGGCGTTGCCCCAGAACCAGTTGTTGCGGGCGGTCTGTTCGAACCAGGGTTGCCATTGTTCGGGGCGGGCGAACAGCCGCACGGTGGCCAACATCAGATGATGGAAGCCGAACACGTGGGCGATGGAGCTGTCGACCTTGGCGAATTCGCCGACCACTTCGAAGGTTTCCTGCCAGCTGGCCCCCAGCCCGCCGTACTCGCGCGGAATGCTCAGGCCCAGCAGACCGCTGGCGCGCAGGGCATCGCGTTCGGCCTTGGGGGTGCCGCCGCGGCGGTCACGCTCGACGGCGGTACGGGCAAAATCGGCAGCCAGGCTGCGGGCGATCTCCAGGTGGTCGCGGGCCTGGGGGTTGCCCCGCCCCGGGAACAGATCAGTCGCGTCCATGCCCACTCCTCAGGCGCGCTTGCGCTGCAACCGGGAGTAGTCGCCGAACAGGGGCGCGGCGCGTTCTGCCGCCAGGCGGATGCGCGCCTTCAGCAGCTCGCTGCTGACCTGGTACTGGGTGAAGTCGCCCTCGCTGGCGTACACGCCAATGGGCAGGGTCAAGGCCTGGAAGAAGCTGAACAGCGGCCGCAGCTGGTGGTCCAGGACCAGCGCGTGACGGTCGCTGCCCCCGGTGGCCGCCAGCAGCACCGGGGTGTCGATCAGGCCGTTGATATCGACCAGGTCGAACAGGTGCTTGAGCAGCCCCGGGTAGGAGCCGCGATACACCGGCGTGGCAACGATCAGCAGGTCGGCCGCTTCGATCGCCTGCAGTTGCGCTTCCACTTCGGCGGGCAATTCCTGGCGCGACAGCGCGCCGCCCAAGGGCCGGGCAATGTCGCCCAGTTCGATGACCTGGGGGTTGATGTTCAGGTGTTCGCCCAGCTCGGCGAGCAGCGCCTGGGCCAGCACCAGGGTACGAGAGGGGCGATAGGCGCCACCGGAAACGGCGACGACGTTGAGAGCAGTGGACATGTTCGATTCCTTGAGATGACTCAGCGAATGCTGAAGCGGCAAAGCCTCGGAGCAAAAGCTGTACCAGGCTGGCAGGTCCCTATTTGGAGGGCCCGGTCCCAGCGATGGCGGATGCCGGTGTTGCCTGGGCAGGTGTTTGTGTGAGGGCTGTTGCTGGAGCAACAGTTGCCTGACCAACAGTGCCTGGACGCTGGGATCAGCATAGAAGGAATAAGGGGGTCAATATAAATACTAATTGGTTATTAGTATATTCGCGCGTCTGGATCTGTCTGTGCGACCTTTGCGCAGCTTTGCTTTTCGCTTGTGGAAAAATCGGTTCGTGGGAAGCGAACTCTCAGGCGCCGCGCAAGCGCCTGAGAGTTCGCCAGGCCGGTTTCAGCCGTGCCCGGACATCAGTCGGTTCACAGCTCCTTCTTCATGTGTTTCTCGATCTGCTCCAGCGACTTGCCGCGGGTCTCCGGCAGGCAGAAGTACACGAACAGCAATGAGCCGACGTTGATCGCCGCGAAGATATAGAAGGTCGAGTTGCCCAGCGCTTCCAGGGTCAAGGGGAAGGCGAAGGCCACGGTGGCGTTGAAGATCCACTGCATCGACACGGCGGTGCCGGTCAACAGACCGCGCACTTGCATGGGGAACAGTTCGGACATCAACAGCCAGTACACCGGGGCGATGCACATCTGCATGAACAGCAGGAACACCAGGATGCAGCCCAGGGCGGCGTAACTCTGGGTCAGGTTCTGCGGCATCAGCAGCAGCACGCTGCCCAGCGCCAGCTGCGCCAGCACCACCACGGTCAAGCCGGTCATCAACAGGCTGCGCCGGCCGTAGCGGGCAATGGCCCAGATACCCAGCAGGGTGGCGATGACCGAGACCACACCGTTGCCGATGGTCGCGGTCAACGCCGCGTTGGTGCCCATGCCGGTGTGCTTGAGGATGATCGGGGTGTAGTACATGAAGGCGTTGACGCCGGTGAACTGGGCGGTGAAGCCCAGGCCGATGCCGATCAGCAACAGTTTGAGCACCCAGCCCTGGCGCAGCAGTTCGCGGGCCGGTACCCGGGATTTCTTCGCCTGTGCGTCCTGTGCCTTCATCTCGTCCACTTCGCGCTTGGCATCTTCGGGGCTGTCGCGCAGCCGTTCGAGGACTTCGCGAGCCTCGTCGAAGCGCCCACGGTGGGCCAGCCAACGCGGCGATGCGGGCACGAAGAACGTACCCACCAGCAGCAGCACGCCAGGCACCGCCGCGATCGCCAGCATGTAGCGCCAGATGCCGTTGCTGTGCAGCAGGGCGGCCATCAATGCACTCAGGACATACGCCAGCAACTGCCCGCTGACGATCATCAACTCGTTGCGGCTGACCAGCGGCGCGCGCCGTTTGGGCCCGGCGATCTCGCCGATGAACACCGGCACCGTGGCCGAACCGCCGCCCACGGCGATGCCGAGGATGAAGCGGGCCACGACCATCAGGGTGATCGAAGGGGCCGTGGCCGTGCCGATGGCGCCGGCGATGAACAGCAGCGAAAGCAGGCGCAGGGTCAGGCGGCGACCGAAGCGGTCGGACAGGTAGCCACTGGCCAGTGAGCCAAAGGCTGCGCCGACGATCAGCGCGGCAGTGATCATGCCCTCGCTGACGGCGTTGAGGCCCAGGCCGCCCTGGTCAGCGGGCAGGGTCATGAAGGGCAGGGCGCCAGCGATGATGCCGGTGTCATAGCCGAAGGCCAGGGCGCCCATGGTGGCGACGAGCACCGAGATGAAGATCAGCCGGCCGGGCGACTTGTCTTTCGCCCCCCGACCTAATGGCGCTGCGGAGGCTATGGGAGAAGGCATGTACGACAATCCTGTGGTCAATCGAGTAGGGCAGATCCAGCCCCGGCCAAACGGCGCGGTACTGTGCAATGGCTCTGGGTCGAGGGTTTAGGGGGCGGTGGTGGGCGGGAGTTCCGTAAGTGCGGCAAATTGCCATACTCCTGGCGAATCTCTGTGCAGGTCAAAAAAGTACCGGCGGGTGGTCAAGCCAAGGCTGGTGGCGGCACCCCCGATGCAAGTAAGGTGAGCGCCGACATGGGTTGAAGCCGCCCTGGCGGCCAGATTAAGGACAGAGATATGCAATTACCGCGCGTGGTGGTGTTCGGCGAAGCCCTGACCGATGTGGTGCAGGGAGAGCCCGGGCAGTGGCAGGGTTATCCCGGAGGCGCACCCTGGAACGTCGCCCGCGGCTTGAGCCGCTTGGGTGTCGACAGCGCGTTCGCCGGCGCCATCAGCACCGATGGGCTGGGCGAAGAGCTGGCCCGCGAGTCGGCCAGGGCCGGCCTGCCCGCAGCCTTCATCCAGCGGGTCGACGCCGACCCGTTGGTGGCGATCGTGCCATCCAAGTTTCCGCCGCGCTATTTCTTCGCCGGTGAAGCCGACCTGCGCTTCGACCCGGCCCTGCTGCCCGCCGGTTGGCTGGACGCCGCAGAGCTGTGCCATTTCAGCTGCATCAGCCTGGCCCGCGAGCCGCTTGGCAGCGTGCTGGTCGAGCAGGCCCGGCAGGTCCGCGCGGCCGGCAAGCGCATCAGCTATGACCCCAACTGGCGCAACCTGATGGGCCGCCACTATCGCGACCAGGTGTTCCCGGAGATGGTCGCCCTGGCCGACGAGATCAAGCTCTCGGACGAGGACCTGCGCCAGATCTACCCCGGCCTCGACGAGCGCCAGGCCTTGCAGGCGTTGCGCGAACTGAACCCCGCTGCGCTGATTCTGTTCACCCGTGGCGAGCACGGGCTGGCCCTGTACACCACCGACGGCCTGTACGAGCAACCGGCGATCAAGGTCCAGGTGGTCGACACTGTGGGCGCCGGCGATGCCTCCATGGCCGGCTGGCTGGCCTCGCGCTACGTGGGTATCGAGGACTACACCGAGCGCCTGCGTTTTGCGGCTGCCTGTGCTTCGGCCTCGTGCCGCCAGGCAGGGGCCTATGCTGCGCAAAGGGCTGAAGTGGAGGCTTTGCTGGCCGGATAAGCGGTTGATACTTTTCAGCTTAAACGGTTCATCCCAGGGTCGTGCGGCACGCTGTCCCATGGCATAATGCCGCATGACAAATTGTTCAGGTTGTACGACAACCTGATTCTTCGGCACGGCAGCAGTCCTTGCCGGGCAGTATTGTGTCGCTCGGCAGCTGAAGACAACGACCTATAAAAGATCAGCTCGGGAAAGACATGTTAATGACGTTAATCCTGGGAAAAACCAATGTTGAAGAAGTTGAACACAGCGCTGTTGGGGCTCGCTCTGGCGGTCAGCGCTGCTCATTCGCAAGGTGCTGAAACCAAGAAGGTCGACGTGTTGCTGGTCGGCGGCGGGATCATGAGCGCGACCCTGGGCATCTGGCTGCAAGAGCTGGAGCCCAACTGGTCGATGCAGATGGTCGAGCGCCTGGACGGTGTTGCCGAAGAAAGCTCCAATGGCTGGAACAACGCCGGTACCGGGCACTCGGCCCTGGCCGAGCTCAACTACACCCCGCAAGACAAAGACGGCAAGGTGCAGATCGCCAAGGCGATCGAAATCAACGAAGCCTTCCAGATCTCCCGCCAGTTCTGGTCCTGGCAGGTGCGCAACGACGTGCTGAAGAACCCGCACTCGTTCATCAATTCGACCCCGCACATGAGCTTCCTGTGGGGCGACGACAACATCAAGTACCTGAAGAAGCGCTATGAGGCGCTGCAGGCCAGCCCCCTGTTCCGCCCGATGCAGTACTCCGAAGACCCGGCGCAGATCAAGAAGTGGGTGCCGATCATGATGGAAGGCCGCGACCCGAACCAGAAGGTCGCTGCTACCTGGACGCCGATCGGCACCGACGTCAACTTCGGCGAGATTACCCGCCAGTTCGTCGCGCACCTGCAGGCGCAGTCCAACTTCGCCTTGAACCTGTCCAGCGAAGTCGAAGAGATCACGCGCAACGAAGACGGTTCGTGGCACGTGACCTACAAGAACCTCAAGGACGGCAGCGAAACCGCCACCGACGCCAAGTTCGTCTTCATCGGTGCAGGTGGCGGCGCGCTGCGCCTGCTGCAGAAGTCCGGCATCCCGGAAGCCAAGGAATACGCCGGCTTCCCGGTGGGCGGCTCGTTCCTGGTCACCGATAACCCGGCGATCACCGAGCAGCACCTGGCCAAGGCCTACGGTATCGCCTCGGTGGGCGCACCACCGATGTCGGTGCCGCACCTGGACACCCGCGTACTGGACGGCAAGCGGGTGATCCTGTTTGGCCCATTCGCCACCTTCTCCACCAAGTTCCTCAAGCAGGGTTCCTACCTGGACCTGCTCAAGACCACCACGCCGCACAACGTCTGGCCGATGACCAAGGTCGGTATCGAACAGTACCCGCTGGTCGAATACCTCGCCGGCCAGCTGATGCTGTCGGACGACGACCGCTTCAACGCCTTGAAGGAGTACTTCCCTCACGCGAAGAAGGAAGACTGGAGACTCTGGCAGGCCGGCCAGCGCGTGCAGATCATCAAGCGTGACGCCGACAAGGGCGGCGTGCTCAAGCTGGGCACCGAGATCGTGGCCTCCCAGGACGGCAGCATCGCCGGCCTGCTGGGCGCCTCGCCAGGCGCCTCGACCGCCGCGCCGATCATGCTCAACGTGCTGGAGAAGGTCTTCAAGGACAAGGTGGCGACTGCGGCCTGGCAGGAAAAACTGCATCAGATCGTGCCAAGCTACGGCACCCAGCTCAACGGCTCGCCCGAGCGCGTGATGCAGGAGTGGACCTACACCAGCCAGGTGCTGCAGCTCGATCCGCCGCCCGCCATCGACATGACCCCAGGCGCACCACCCAAGCCGCCGGTCACTGCCGATTCGGCGCCAGCTCGCGACATGGCCTTGTAAAAAGCCGCGTCCAGCGCGGGAGGGGGCCGAGCCTCCTCCCGCGTACCCCCATTGCTTCATCCTCTCGCGTACGCTCTCCTACGAGCGGTTTGAACGATTCGCCGCAGGCACAGGTCGATTACACAGACTACGATGATCTACGCCGTACAGATCACGTCCTAACCCTGCTAACGGAGAATCAGCATGTCTGTAGCCAATGCCAAGCAAGAGCTCAAAGCCGTATCCAGCGTCAAGGACAAGGCCGAGAAGGGCGAAGATGCACGCATTTCGAACCAGGCCGAGGTCGGCAAGCAACTCGCCGTCCTGCTGTCCGATGTGTTCGCGCTGTACATCAAGACCAAGAATTACCACTGGCACATGAAGGGTACGCACTTTCGCGACTACCACCTGCTGCTGGACGAGCAGGCCGCTCAGTTGTACGCGATCACCGACCTGATCGCCGAGCGTGCGCGCAAGATCGGTCAGCCGACCGTGCGTTCGCTGGAGCAGATGGTGCAGCTCAAGCGCCTGACCGAAAGCGACGCCACTGACCTCAGCGCCGAGCAGATGCTCACCGAGCTGCACGATGACAACCAGGCGCTGGCCGCGTACATGCGCACTACGCATACCGTGACCGACGAAGCCAACGACATCTCGACCACCAGCTTGCTGGAAGAATGGGTCGACCAGGCCGAAGAACGCGCCTGGTTCCTCGGCCAGACCGTCAGCAAATAAGCGTTGCGCCGCACTTGAAAAAGCCCGCCTTGAGCGGGCTTTTTCATGCCTGCTGCACGGCCCCTTGCTCCGGGGCGAACCAGTAGCCGTTGCGCCCGCGCCGCTTGGCCTCGTACATGGCGCCGTCGGCGCGACTGATCACCGCTTCGGCGGCCAGTCCGCTGCCTTCGGGGCTCAATGTGATGCCCAGGCTGACGCCGATGCGCACGCTGTTGAAATTGACCACGAACGGGGTATTGAGCGCGGTGCAGAAATCGGCGGCGATACGCTGCGCCGTGTCGTGGCAGGCCACGCCCGCAGCCACCACCACAAACTCGTCACCGGCCAGCCGGCAGACGAAGTCGTCCTTGCGCGTGGCGCCCTTCAGGCGTGCCGCCACCTGGCGCAGCAAGTCGTCGCCAGCTTCGTGGCCATGACCGTCGTTGACTGCCTTGAAGCCGTCCAGGTCCATGAAAAACAAGGCAAACGCTGGGCGGTTGCCCAGGCGTCCGAGCAATTGCAGGTGTTCGTGCAACGCGCGGCGGTTGGGCAGGTCGGTGAGCGGGTCGCGCATCGCCTTGTCCTGCAGCATGCGTTCAATGTGAGTGCGCTCGGTGACGTCCTGGGACATCACGAAGAAGCCCACCACCTGGCCGCCGCGCACCTCGGGAATATAAGTGGCGCTCCATACCCGGTCTTTTGCCAGGCCATAGCGCACGTGTTCGCAGGTCACCCGTTCGCCCGCCAGCGCGCGCTGGAAGTAGGGCTGCAACTCGGCGAACAGCTCCGGCTGGAGGATCTCGGCCATGGATTTGCCGCGCAGGCTGGCCGGGTCGACGCCGAAGATCTGCCGGTACATGTCGTTGTTGAACTGATAGCGCAACTCCCGATCGACCTGGGCGATCAGCACCGGCAGGTTGTCGGTGATCACCTGCAGGGTCTCGCGGCTGCGGCTCAGCTGCTGGGTGCGCTGGCGTACCGTGCTCTCGAGCTCCTGCTGATGGCGCTGGAGCAGGGCCTGGTTGTGCTTGCGTTCGCTGATGTCGAGCACCACGGCGATGAAGTGATCGGGCGAGCCGTCTTCCTTGCGCACCAGGGCGACGTTGATCTCCACCCACACCGGCGAGCCATCCTTGTGGATGTAGCGTTTTTCCATGGCGTAGCTGTCGACCCGGCCGGCGAGCAGCTCGCCGACATGCTCCAGGTCGGCCGCCAGGTCATCGGGGTGGGTGATCTCGGCGAAATGGCGGTGGGTCAGCTCGTCACTGGTATAGCCAGTGATGCTGCACAGCTTGGGGTTCACGGCATGGAATTCGCCGTCCAGGGTCACCACGGCCGTGCCGGTGGGTGTCTGCTGGAAGATCGCGGCAAAGCGCAGCTCGCTCAGCGAGCGCGCCTGGCGTTCGTCCTGCCACACGGTGTGCAGGTCACGATTGACCGCCCGCTGCATCAGTTCGTGCTGGACGATGGCGGCCAGATCCTTGAGCGCCGCCTGGGCGCTGGCGCTCAATTGGCGCGGCTGGGTGTCGATGGCGCACAGTGTGCCGAGCACCAGGCCGTCGTCGGTGCGCAGCGGCACACCGGCATAGAAGCGGATATGCAGTGGCCCGGTAACCAGTGGGTTGTCGGCAAATCGCGGGTCGGCACCGGCGTCCTCGATCACGAAAATGTCCGGCACGTGCAGAGCGTGGGCGCAGAACGCGATGTCACGGCTGGTCTCGCAGGCGTCCAGGCCGACCTTGGACTTGAACCACTGGCGGTTCTCGTCCACCAGCGACACCAGGGCAATGGGCAGGTGCAGCATCTCGGCGACGACCCGGGTGATGCGGTCGAAGACTTCCTCGGCAGGGGTGTCGAGCACGTTCAGCCGGCGCAGGACGCGCAACCGGGCTTGTTCGTTGGCAGGATGGGGTGCGATCAGCATGTCGACTCTCTGCGCATTGAAGGCGGGCTGCCCAACGGAGCCTGCGGGTCAGCGCACGAGGCGCGCACCCGAGGCGTTCAGTCGGATTCTACGACCACGCTGCAATATTTTGCATCATCTTATTGAACCCTATACCCGGCTCAATACGTGAATCGTCCGCTCGGCTCGCAGCGCCATGCAAAAGGCGTGGAGAGCCCGGACCATGCGAGGCTATCGGCGGCAGGAGGGGCGACTTTAGGCGCAGGGGGCAAATCAATCAGGGGAGGGGGGGCGGCCGGTGTGCGAGTGCGACACCGACCGCCTGGGGCTCAGCGCAGGCCGCCGGAGGCCACCAGATGTTCGCCGGTCAGCCAGCGCGCTGCATCACTGGCCAGAAACAGCGCCACGTCGGCGATGTCCTCGGGTTTGCCGGCACGGCCCAGTGGCGTCTGGGCGATCATGCCCTGTTCCATTTCCGAGCCGGTGATGCCGCCGGTGTGAGTGCCCTCGGTGACGGTATAACCCGGGAGAATGGCGTTGACGCGGATCTTGCGCGGCGCCAGTTCCTTGGCCAGCACCCCGGTAATGGCATCCACCGCACCCTTGGTGGCGCTGTAGACGGCGCTGCCGGGCGGCAGCAGCGAAGTGATGCTGGAGCTGATATTGATCACGCTGGCACCCTCGCCCAGATGGCGTGCGGCGGCCTGGGTGACCAGCAGGGTGCCGAGCACGTTGGTGTTGAACTGGCGATGGAATTCTTCGGGGGTGATCTCCTCGATCGCCCCGAAGGCATACACGCCCGAGTTGTTGACCAAAATATCCAGCCGCCCGTACGCCTGGACGGCGGTGTTGACCAACTTCTCGGCGCCGGCCACCTGGCCGACATCGCCGTCGGTTGCGGTGGCGCGGCCGCCGGCCTGCTCGATGGCGGCGACCACGGCCCGCGCGCCGGCCTGGTCACTGGAATACGAGACGACCACCGCCGCGCCTGCGGCGGCCAGTGCCTTGGCAATGGCGGCGCCGATGCCTTTGGATGCGCCGGTGACGAGTGCAACTTTACCTTCTAACTGAGCCATGGAGACCTCGGAGTGAGTGTTGCGTTGGGTAAATTGTGATAACAAAAACAACAATTTAGGCAAAAAAAATTCAGCCAGCGGTCTTGATGCTGGCCACGATGCGCTCCAGCGACTGTTGCGCCAGACCTTGTTCGAAAGCATCCTGCGCCTGCTTGAGCACCTCGCCCAGGCAGCCCTTGATATGTCGGCTGACCTGACAGCTGTGCGCCACCGGGTAGGCATGCACGGCAAAGGACTCGGGCGCCAGGCTGGCCTTGTAGACGTCCAGCAGGGTGATCTCGGCAGGCGCCCGGGCCAGTGCACAGGCACCGGATTTGCCGCGGGTAGTGGAGACCAGCCCGGCCTTGGCCAACTTGGAAATCACCCGGCGCACGAAGCTGGGATCGGCGTTGACGCTCTCGGCCAGCTCGGCCGAGCGGACCGGCTGAGGGTGCATCACGCCCAGGGAGGCCATGATGTGCGAGGCGACTGAAAACTGGATATTGGTCTGGGACATATTGTGAAAGTAAACCTCACAATTAGATCTGTCAACTCGAGCCTGGGCAGCGGGTTGCGGGCAGGTGAAGGCCTTTGCCTCCTGCCCGCAACGCCAAGGCTGTGCTCAGCCGATCACTTGCGATGGGTCTTGGCCAGCCGCTTGGCCATTTGCAGGTGATGTTGCATCATCGGCGCGTTCTGCTCGGCAAAGGCCTTGATCTCCGGAGTCGTGGCCGCCTGCACCTCGTTCTCGAACAGCTTGACGGCGTCTTCATGGGCCTTGACCTGGGCGTCGGCGTAGCCGGCATCGAAGCTCATGCCTTTGGCCGGAGCGCTCTGCAGCTTGGCCACACGGGCGTCGAGGGTGGCCTGGTCGGGCAGATCGATGTGCTGCTGCGCGGCCAGCGCAGTCAGTTGCTGGCCCAGTGCGGTGTGGTCGTCGATCAGGCGCTGGGCGAAGGTGCGGGTATCGTCGAAGCTGGTTTTCGCCAGGGCGTTCTGCGCCGCCTGGATCTCGGCGGCGTTGGCCACCGCCACTTGATCGAAAAAGGCGTCGGCTCGGGCCGCGCCGGTGCTGGTGAAAGCGGCCAGGCCCAACAGGCAGGCCAGGGCCAACGGAGTGCTACGAAGTGCAGGCATGGGATTCCCTCTGAAGATTGCCCGCAGTTTAGGGAAAGCCACGCCCGCCGTGGGGCACTGAGGAAAATTTAATTCACGTGGGCTTCAGAGGATCTTTACGGTATGGAACGCCACAGTGTCGTAGGGCACCGACACGCTGTCCTTGCCCGCCAGCTCCGGATGGTTGGCGATGATCTCGCGCACCTGGGCAAACACCCGTTCCTGCTCGGCAGGCGGCAGGTTGGCGACGAAGCTGATGGAGCGTACCCGGTTGACGATCACGTCTTCCGGCAGGCCGGTGTGGGCGTGGCGGAAGTGCCGTTCATTGAGCGGCGAGAACCCCGAATAAGGAAACACGTTGCGCCATTGCTGGCTGTAATAGCGAGGGCTGTCGCCGGCCACCGCGCTGACCACGTCGGCCACCTTGCCGACCCAGTCGACGCTGGCGTCGCGCAGGTTCCAGATCATGCCCAGGCGTCCGCCGGGCTTGAGCACCCGATGGATTTCGGCGAGCGCTTCGGGGGTGGCGAACCAGTGGAAGGAATGCGCGCAGACCACCGCATCGACGCTGCCGCTCTTGAGCGGAATGTTGTCGGCCGTGCCGTCCAGCAGCTGGATTTCGGGATAGCGCGCGGCGAACTTCTCGCGCATCCGCTCCACCGGCTCCACGGCAATCACATGGGTGCCGATGTCGAGCAGGCGCGGGGTGAATTTGCCGGTGCCGGCGCCCAGGTCGAGCACCACGCTGTGGTGCTTGAGCTGCAGGTCCTTGATCAGCCAGTCATTGGCTTCGGCAGGGTAGCCAGGCCGACCCGTGGCGAATGAGTCGGCACTCTTGAAGTAACCGGGGATGGCGGAAAGGTTGAGCATCTCTTTGAGACTTTTCATGACGGCCCTCGGCGGTTTGGCTCCGCAGTGTTGTTATGGGAACAAGGCAATGGGGCGGCTCAGGTTCTTTCTCAAAGCGTAGCGCAACTACTCGGCATTGCGTTGTTGATGGCCCCCGACGAATTTGCGGAAGGCTTCGCTGGGCAGCCCCTCGAACAGTTCGGCCGGGGTGCCCTGGGCATCGATCAGGCCGCCTTGCATGAAAACCACGCGGTTGGACACGTGGCGGGCAAAGCCCATCTCGTGGGTGACCACCAGCATGGTCCGGCCTTCCTCGGCCAGTGAGCGCATGACCCGCAGCACTTCGCCGACCAGTTCGGGGTCCAGCGCCGAGGTGGGCTCGTCGAACAGCATCACCTGGGGGTTCATGGCCAGGGCGCGGGCGATCGCCACGCGCTGCTGCTGGCCGCCGGACAGATGCGCCGGGTAGTAGTCGCGGCGCTCGTACAGGCCGACTTTGTGCAGCAGCTGCTCGGCCTCTTCGATGCACTCGGCGCGTGGGCGCTTGAGCACGCGCAGCGGCCCTTCGATGACGTTCTGCAGCACGGTCATGTGCGACCAGAGGTTGAAACTCTGGAACACCATGCCCAGGCGGCTGCGCATGCGCTCGACCTGGCGTGCGTTGCCGGCCAGCAGGCGGCCGTCGCGGTGGCGCTTCATCTCGATGGTTTCGCCATCCAGGCTGATGCTGCCCTCGTCGGGGGTCTCCAGCAGGTTGATGCAGCGCAGGAAGGTGCTCTTGCCCGAGCCGCTGGCGCCGAGGATGGAAATCACGTCACCCTTGTGCGCTTGCAGCGAGATGCCCTTGAGCACGTGGGTGTGGCCGAAGGACTTGTGGATATTGCTCACCGTCAGGGCGGTGGGGGAGTTGTTGCTCATGTTGGCTCCAGTTCGGTGGTTGCCGAAAAAATCAGCGGGCTGCCCGGTCAGGACGCGCTGCCGACCGCTTGCGTCGGGGCGCTCAGCGGGCGCTCGCGCAGGTGCGGCGTAAGGCGGTGTTCGAGCCAGGCGACGGCGCGCACGATGAGAAAATTCAGCACCAGGTAGATCAGTGCCGCGCAGAGGAACACTTCCATGGTGCGATAGGTACGCTGGATGATCTGCTGGGCAACGCCCGTGACGTCCCACACCGTGACCAGGCTGGCCAGGGCAGTGGACTTGACCAGCAGGATGGCTTCGGTGGAATAGGCCGGCAGGGCCTGGCGCAGGGTCACCGGGGCGATGATCCGGCGCAGCAGCTCCCAGCGCGACATGCCGATCGCCAGCCCGGCTTCGATCTGCCCATGGGGTACGCTTTGCAGGCCGCCGCGGATGATCTCGGCGGTGTAGCCGGCGGTGCACAGCGCCAGCGACACGATTGCGCAGCCGTAGGGCGAGCGCAGCACCACCCAGGCGAAGCTGTCGCGGATCACCGGGAACTGTCCCAGGCCGTAGTAGATCAGGAACATCTGCACCAGCAGCGGCGTGCCGCGGAACAACATGATGTAAAAGCGCGCCGGGTAGCTGAGCAGCGGCCAGCGGCTGACGCGCATGGCGACGACTCCCAGCGACAGCAGCAGGCCCAGCAGCAACGAGCCGAAGAACAGCGTCAAGGTCGTGGGCAGGGCGCCAAGCAGCTTGAGCAGGGTGTCACCCAGAAAGGCGAAATCGATGATCATGGCAGAGACTCCCGGGTCACGAGCGGCTGGGGTTGCGCCGCTGCGTGCGTTGCACACGCGCTTCGGCAAGATTGAACAGGCGCCCGGACAAGCCGGTCAGCGCCAGGTACAGCAGGCCGCCAACGATATAGAAAGTGAAATACTGACGCGTTGAACCGGCCGCCACCTGGCTGGCGCGCATCAGCTCCACCAGGCCGATCACCGAGATCAGTGCCGAGTCCTTGAGGCTCATCTGCATGACGTTGCCCAGCCCCGGCAGGGCATAGCGCAGAATCTGCGGGATCAGCACCCGGCGCACGCGCAAGGCGCGCGGCATGCCGATGGCCAGCGCCGCTTCCAGCTCGCCCTTGTTCACCGCGAGAAAGGCCCCGCGAAACACTTCGGCCTGATAGGAGCCGCTGATCAGCCCGACGGCGATGGCGCCGACCAGAAACGGCGGCACGTCGATGTAGCCCTCGGCGCCGAACCAGTGGCCGACTGCCGACACCACACTGGCGCCGCCGAAATAGAACAGGTAGATGATCAGCAATTCCGGAATGCCGCGGAACAGGATCGAATAGAGGTCGCCCAGCGCGCGCAGGCTGCGTTGGCGAGAGAGTTTGGCGGTGGCTACCAGGCTGCCGAACACGGCGCCGACCAGCAGCGCGGCGAGTGTCAGCACCAGGGTCATGCCGGTGGCCTTGAGCAAGGCCAGGCCCCAACCGGTGTCGCCGAAACTGAGTAATTGCAGGATATTCATGGGGCAGCCCTTCGTGATGGCTTGTCTCGGCAGGCCAGCGCTGGCCAGGGAAACGGCGGACCGCTTCCCTGGCAAGCCTGGTCATGCAGGTGACGGCAAGACCTGCGGCCCTGTCAGGACGCCGGGGTCAGGTCGACCTTGAACCACTTCTCGCTGAGTTTTTTCACGGTGCCGTCGGCCATGGCCTTCTTCAGCTCGGCATCGAAGCGCGCCTTGAGGTCGGCATCCTTCTGGCGAAAGCCCAGGGCCTCGCCGTCACCGAAGATCGGGCCCTTGATCTGTGGGCCGGTGTAGGCGAGGTTGTTGTTTTCCGGCTTGGCCATGATCGAGTCGAGGAAGGTCACGTCATCGAATACCGCATCCACGCGGCCGGCCTGCAGGTCCAGAATGGCCTCGGCGGAGGAGCCGTACTCGCGCACGGTGGCGACGTCCTTGAACTGCGCGTCGATAAACGGCGTGTAGACAGTGCCGGAGGCGATGCCGATGGTCTTGCCATCGAGTGCCTTGTGCAGGTTGGCGACAGCAGCCTTGGTCCTGTCGGCGTCGGCGTCCAGGGTCAGCGCACCGGCGGCGCCGGTCTTGCCGGGCAGCAGGTCGGCCTTGAGCGCGACGAAGCTGGCCGGTGTCTGCGCGTAGGGCACGGAGAAGGCCATGACCTGCTTGCGTTCGTCAGTGATGACGATAGCGTCCATCAGCACGTCGAACTTGCCGGCGTTCAGGCTGGCGATCATGCCGTCCCAGTTCTGCACGGCGATGTTGCACTTGAGCTTCATGCGCTCGCACAGCACATCCATCAATTCAGGTTCGAAGCCGCTGATCTTGCCGCCGGGCAAAGTCAGGTTCCAGGGTTCGTACGAGCCTTCGGTGGCGATGTTCACCGAGGTCCAGTCCTTGGCCTGAGCCAGCGGCGCCCCCGCCAATACCGCCAAACCGAATACTGCCGAGCCCCACCAAGCGATTTTTCTGGACATCGTTGTCGTTCCTGCTGGTCTATGAATTCGAGTGCGGAAGCCAGCATCTGCCAACTCCCCTATGCTTGTACATACAGGCTTGTACATACACATAGCAATTTCGACGCCAGTTCCCGTGCACAATTGTTTCTAACGCCAATCTATTGAAATAAAAGGCGTTTTAATGAAACGAAAGTGATCGGACAGAGCGCCGGACGGGCGTCGACGCACCGAAACGGTGTGTCGACGTTACCCTTCGAACCATATACGAACCAGATCGGTGCAGAAGATTCCTGCGCCGGTGATCAGGCGGCGGCGCGGCGCAGGGAAATGAACACGCAGTCGTTGCCCAGCAGTGCTTCGAGCATAGCCCCGGTCTGCGCCAGCCGCTCGGCAAGCTCCGGGTCGGGGATATGCAGCGACCAAGCCTGGCCTGCTTCGTCGGCGGCCACGGCGCCCTGTCGCTCCACCGCATCCATGGCCTGAAGAAACGCTGCGCCGTGGGGCAGGTAGGTAGTGAAGCCGTCGCCCTTGAGCGCAGCTGTGCGGATGCCCAGCTGGGTGCAGATCAGGCCCTTGGCGGCGATTTCGTCGCGGTCGGCCTGGCGCGACTGCTCGATCAGCGCTGCCAGCTGGCTGTCGACCAGCCGGCCACCGTGAATCAGCGCCGGGCCGCTGTCCCACGCTTCGCTGGGGCACTCCTTGGCCTGCGGGCGCAATGGAATATGCGGGTTGATTTCCATTGGGTAGATCCGACACACCAGTGGCCGCTCTTCATAGATGGCGCAGCGGTTGTCGGCCAGCAGGTTGCGGCAGCGGCCCTGGTTGAAGGCCGCGAAGGTAATCGAAACGAAGGCGGGCGCCTCGCCGCAGACCACCGGCAGCGACCGCCGGCGCGCGTGCTCCTGCTGCTCCGGTGGCAGGCGCAGGCTGGCAGGGCCCTCGCCATCGCGCAGAAATGCCTCGAGCAGCACAATGATCTGCCCACCCGATTGCGCCCAGTGGCGGGCTTCGGCCAGGGTCAGGGGCACATGGTGGTCAGTGCAGCATTTGCCGCAGCCGGTGCACGAGAAGCGTGTGGTCATCGAACGGGTCCTGGCATGGCGGAGAGGGCGCAGGCGGCAGAAAACCGGCGCCGAGCGCCGGTTTTGGCGTCTTGCAGGCTTGGAGCACCTTCCATGCCACAACTCCAGGAAATGTGTCGGCGGGCATACAGTTCGTCGCCGGCGACCCCCATTCAGGCCATGGCCGCGACCGGTCAGCCGAAGCCTGCGCATTTTGTCGAGGTTAAATGGAATTTCCGGCGGTTCTTTGGCTCACAGCTTGGTAACGAAGACTAACTCCGACGCGGTCGGGGAAGCAGATGACGGAATGACAAACATGACCCAGAATTCGATGGAACGACTCCAGCACCCTGGCGGCCTGATACTGGTTGTCGAGGACGAGCCGATCATCCGCGATTTTGTATGCGAAATATTGCAGGAAGAGGGCTTCCAGACCCAGCCCATGGAGAACGCCGACGATGCGCTGGCGTTTCTCGAGCAACAGGCCGACAAGGTCGGGCTGTTGCTGACCGATATCCTGATGCCTGGCAAGATGAACGGCGCCGACCTTTCCAACTGCTCGGGTGATCAGTGGCCGCGCATTCCGATCCTGGTCATGTCCGGCCATGAAACCCCGGAGAGCTCGGGGGTCAAGCATCCGGTCACCTTCATACGCAAGCCCTGGACCATCACTCAGATGATCGACGGCGTGGAAAAGGCTCTGGGCCTGCACGTCACCGCTCTGCAATAGCACTTCGGCCCACCTGGCGCCTGGGCGCCGGGCGCTGCGCAAGTGTTCGCATTCGCCGGCGATGAACGGTACTCTTGGCAGTCCGTGTCGCCCGGCTTCCTGCGCCTGGTCACGGAGTGAGGCAGGAGAACCCTTCATGAACGCCCCCCAATGGATCATTTGCGAGCATTGCGACTCGGTGTACGCGCCTGTACCCCTGGTCGCCGGCGAGGCGACGCGCTGCGCGCGCTGCGGGGCGATCATGGAACGTGGCGGCGGCCTGAGCATCCAGCAGCATCTGGCGTTGGCCATCGCCGCCGGCATTCTGTTCGTCTTCGCCAACGCCTTCCCGGTGATCACCATCAGCCTGAAGGGCCTGAGCAACGCCGCCACCCTGTGGGAGTCGGTGGAGGCCTTGGCCCAGGGCCGGATCACCATCATCGCCGCCGTGGCCGGGCTGACCATCATTCTGGCGCCCCTGCTGCAGATCATTCTGTTGTGCTGGGTGCTCAGTTTCGCCATGGCCGGTGTCGCCGCGCCGGGCTTTCGCGCCTGCATGCGGGCATTGGAGCACCTGCGACCATGGAGCATGCTCGAGGTCTGCCTGCTGGGCATCCTGGTCGCCATCGTCAAACTGTCCGGCATGCTCGACGTGCACCCTGGCCTCGGCTTGTGGGCCTTGGCCATGCTGACGGTGCTGGTCATCCTGATTTCCGGGCGCAGCGTCCGGCGCCTGTGGGACGACCTGGATGACATCGACGCATGAGCCTGCCGCCCTTTGCCCGTGATCTGGGCTTGACGCTCTGCCACACCTGCGGCCAGGCCTGCGAACTGGCAGGCCCTGCCGATGCCGATGTGACCTGCCCGCGCTGTCACAGCCTCGTGCACCGACGCAAGCCCAACAGCCTGAGCCGGACCTGGGCTTTTCTGATCGCCGCCCTGATCTGCTATCTGCCCGCCAACCTGTTGCCGGTGATGTACACCAGCATCTTCGGCAGCGCTGCCGAAAACACCATCATGAGCGGTGTCATCGAGTTCTGGCAAAGCGGCTCGTGGGACCTGGCGCTGCTGATCTTCATCGCCAGCGTCGCCGTCCCCTGCGTCAAGTTCCTGGTGCTGGGCACCCTGTTGATCAGCTGCCAGCGCCGCAGCCAATGGGCCATGCGCGAGCGCAGCCGGTTGTACCGCCTGATCGAGGTGATCGGCTATTGGTCCATGCTTGATGTGCTGGTGGTCGCCCTGGTGGCGGCGCTGGTGCAGTTTCGCTCGCTGAGCACCATCGATCCGCGCATGGGCATTCTGTTCTTTGGTCTTGTAGTGGTACTGACGATGTTCGCGGCCATGAGTTTCGACCCACGGCTTATCTGGGATGCAGAGGTTGCAGATGACTGATTCACCGAATTCTCCACCGGCACCGGGCAACCCGGAAATCCGCCGCCGTCGCTTGAATGTGTCGCTGGTGTGGCTGGTGCCCATCGTCGCGGCGCTGATCGGCCTGTCGATGGTGGTACACAACGCGCTGTCGGCGGGGCCGGCGGTGCTGGTCAGCTTCCAGACCGCCGAAGGCCTGGAGGCGGGCAAGACTCAGGTCAAGTACAAGAACGTGGTGATCGGCATGGTCACCGCCATCGCCCTGAGCGATGACCGCAGCCACGTCGAGGTGAGCCTGCAGCTCAATCAGAGTGCCAAGTCGTTCACCGCCCAGGACTCGCGGTTCTGGGTGGTGCGCCCGCGCATCGGTGCCGGCGGTATCTCCGGGATCGACACGCTGCTGTCCGGTGCCTTCATTGGCGCCGATGCCGGCTCTTCGCAAACCCTGGAGAAGAACTTCGTCGGCCTGGAGACGCCGCCACCGGTCACCTACGGCCAGCGCGGCCGCCGCTATACGCTGCACACCGACGACCTGGGCTCGCTCGATATCGGCTCGGCGGTCTATTACCGGCGCATCCCGGTCGGCCAGGTGGTGTCCTACCATCTGTCCAAGGACGGCAAGGGAGTGGACCTCGATGTCTTCATCAACTCGCCCAACGATCAGTTCGTCACCACCGATACACGCTTCTGGAACGCCAGCGGTGTGGACATCAGCCTGGGCGCCAATGGCCTGAAGGTAAACACCGAGTCGGTATCCTCGATCATCTCCGGCGGCATCGCCTTCGTCGAACCCAAGTACAGCCCCAACCCGGTGGAAGCGACCGAGGGCAACGAGTTCACCCTGTTCAGTGACCAGGAAGCGGCCATGGCCCCGCCCGACGGCCCGCCGCACTACATCCGCATGCGCTTCGACCAGGCCACCCGCGGCCTGGCGATCAACGCCCCGGTGGAGTTCCTGGGGGTCAACATCGGCCGAGTGGTGTCGGTGGACCTGGACTACGACGAAAAGACGCAGGTATTCCCGACCATGATCGGTGCCGTGATCTATCCCAGCCGGCTGGGCAAGGTCCATGAAAAACTGGTCAAGCAGACCGGTGACGAGGATGACGCCAAGTCGGCCGCGTTGCTCGGCCAATTCGTCGCCCACGGTCTGCGCGCCCAGGTGCGCAACGCCAACATTCTCACCGGCCAGCTGTATATTTCGTTGACCTTCGTCCCCGATGCCAAGCCGGTCAAGTTCGACCTGGCCGCACGTCCGCTGGAAATCCCGACCGTGCCGGGCAGCCTCGACAAGCTGCAGGAGCAACTGCAGGCCTTCGTCGACAAGGTCAGCAAGCTACCGATCGACCAGATCGCTGCCAACCTCAACGGCAACCTGAGCGAGCTGCAGAAGACCCTCAAGCAGGTCAATGGCGACGTGCTTCCGCAGATGCGCGACACCCTGGTGCAGACCCGCAAGACCCTGGCCAGCGCCAACGACACCTTTGCCGAGGATTCGCCTCAGCGCCAGCAGTTGAGCCAGGCCATGGACGAGGTGCAGCGCACCGCCCGTTCCGTACGGACCTTGACCGACTTCCTGGGCCGTCACCCGGAAGCCTTGATTCGCGGGCGTCTCAAGGACAGCCAGCCGGACGCCTATCGCTCGACCATCAACACTTCCCGTGAACCGGCCCAGGACTAGACCATGAATAGCCGTTCCCTGCTGCGCAGCGCAGCGCTCAGCCTGGCCGTGATCAGCCTGACCGCCTGCAGCACCGTGACCACGCGTTACTACACCCTGGCGCCGACCGACAACCAGGCGCCGGCGCCCGCTGGCGCCGCCACGTTCCAGTTCGAAATGGCCAGTGTGCGTATGCCGGTGCAGGTCGACCAGCCACAGCTGGTAGTGCGCCAGAGCACCGGCACCCTGTCGATCCTTGAAAACGACCGCTGGGGCGCACCACTGGCGGACGAATTCCATGATGCCCTGACCCGTCAGCTCGAGACCCGCCTGGGCACACGTGACCTGGCCGGCATGCCGAAACAGGCGGGCAGGCCTGTCGTGACATTGCGGACCGATGTGCGCCGGTTCGACTCGTTGCCGGGCAGCTACGCTTTGGTCGACGCGGTCTGGAGCCTGAGTCTGCGCAGCGATGGCCAGGCGCGCCGCACCCTGACCTGCAGCAGCGTGATCCGCCAGCCTTCAGGCGTGGCGATCGCCGATCTGGTGCTGGCGCATCAACAGGTCATCGGCCAGCTGGCCACGGTGATGGCCAACACCGCGAAACGCTTCGCCGCCGGCGACACCAGCTGCCCTTGAACCCTGCCGGCCTCAAGCCTTGGCGGTTTTCGCCGCCGGTTTGCGCCGTGGCGCGCCCTTGCGCTTGTTCTTCCATGGCGCTCCCTTGCCTGCAGCCGGCACGGCGGGGCCGCTGATGGTCAGACGCAGCCCCAGGCAGCGGGCGACATGCTTGCTCATCCAGCTCGACTGGCGCTGGACGAACTCCTCCAGGCTCATTTCGCCACTTTGCACCATGTCCAGCGCCTGCTCCCAGATGGCCGTGGTGCCAGGGTCGGCAATGGCTCGGGGCACGGCGTCGATCAGGCCGAAGGCCGCTGGCGTAGCGGCCAGCGCCTTGCCCTGCTTGCTCAGATAGCCGCGGTCGATCAGGCCCTGGATGATGCCGGCGCGGGTCGCCTCGGTGCCGATGCCCGTGGTGTCCTTGAGCTTCTGCTTGAGCAGCGGGTCCTCCACCAGCCGCGCGACGTTTTTCATGGCCTGGATCAGGTCGCCCTCGGTGTAGGGCTTGGGCGGCTGCGTCCACTGGTCCTTGAGGGTCACATTCCGCACCGCCAGTTGCTGGCCCTCGGTCAATACCGGCAAGGCTTGCGGTGTCGCCTGGCGGCCATTGGCAGGGCCCAGCGCCTCGGGCATGGCGCGTTTCCAGCCGGGCTCCACCACCACCTTGCCGACGGCGCGCAGGGCGTGCCCGGCGCAGTCGAAATCGGCCTGGGTGCGATCGTACTCGTGGTGCGCGAGGAACTGCGCCAGGTAGCGCGCGCGAATCAGTTCGTAGACGGCGCGGTGCTTGCCGGTCAGGCGCTGCAGGGCCTTGGCGGCAGCGGTGGGGATTATGCCGTGGTGCGCGCTGACCTTGGCGTCGTTCCAGGCCCGTGAGCGGCGCTGCGCCTGGGTATGCTGCAGCACAGGTGCCAGGCTGGGGTCGGCAGCGCCGAGAGCAGCAAGAATGGCCGCAGCCTCGGCGTGCTGGCTGACTGGCAGATAGCCGCAATCGCTGCGCGGGTAGGTGATCAGCTTGTAGGTCTCGTAGAGGGCCTGGGCGATGTCGAGGGTTTCCTGAGCGCCGAAGCCGAGCTTTTTCGAGCACACCTGCTGCAGGGTGCCGAGGTCGAAGGGCAGGGGAGCGAGGTCGCGCAGGCGTTCATTGCGCAGCTTGACCAACCGCGCCTGCCCGGCGGCCAGCATGGCGTCGGCGGCCAGCCGGGCATGCTCGCGATGCAGGCAGCGGCCTTCCTCGTCACTGAATTCGCTGGCGGGGCGCCATTGCGCTGCGAAGACTGCGGCGCCGGGCTCAGCACCCTGCAACATGACCTCGATGGGCCAGAACGGCACCGGTACGAAATCGGCGATGCTGCGGTCGCGGTCGACCACCAGGCGCAGGGTCGGCGTCTGCACCCGGCCCACGGGCAACACGCCCTGATAGCCGGACTGGCGGCCAAGCAGGGTGAACAGGCGGCTCATGTTCATGCCGATCAGCCAGTCGGCGCGCGAGCGCCCCAGGGCCGACTCATAGAGACTGTAGGTGTCGGCCCCCGGCCGCAGCGTGGCCAGGGCCTTGCGAATGGAGGCGTCGTCCAGCGCCGACAGCCACAGGCGTTGCACCGGTCCGCGATAGCGGCAGTGTTCCAGCAGCTCGCGCGCGATCATCTCGCCTTCGCGGTCGGCGTCGGTAGCGATCACCAGCTCGCTGGCCTGCTTGAGCAACTGCTTGACCGCCTTGAACTGGCTGGCAGTGCGTGGCTTGACCTGCATCTTCCATTGCTGCGGAACGATCGGCAGGTCGGCCAGGGCCCAGCGTTTGTAGCGTGCGTCGTAGGCATCCGGTGGCGCGGTCTCGAGCAGATGACCGATGCACCAGGTGACCGTCGCCTGAGGCCCGACCCAGCAGCCGTCTGCACGCCGGGTGGCGCCGAGAACCTGGGCAATGTCCTTGGCCTGGGAGGGCTTTTCGCAGAGAAACAGACGCATGGGCAGTGCTTCGGGGGCTGGATGGATGTACAGCATGCGCAAGCTTGGCGGCCGGTGCAAGTGCTAAACGACTTCAAGGCCTCTCGGGGCTTAGCTCATTGGCCTGCCAACCTGGGCTGAAGCCTGCCTTCGAACTAACCCGGCGGGCCGTGGGTCTGGTAAAAGCCCGGGCGTGCAATTGTTTTGCCTGAAACTGCAAAGAGGAATATCGGCATGGCCGCTGAAAGCGAGCTGATCAGCCAGTACGGCTACGTCGCGGTGTTGGTGGGGAGCATGATCGAGGGGGACGCCATCGCCATGCTCGGTGGCATCGCCGCGCGCCATGGTTACCTGGAGTTTCTCGCGACGGTGCTGATGGCGGCGCTCGGCGGCATGGCGGCCGACCAACTGCTGTATTTTCTCGGCCGGCGATACGGCGAAGCGATCCTGCATCGGTTTCGCCGCCACCAGGCAAAGATCGACCGGATGCGCGAACTGGTCCATCGGCATGCCTCGCTGTGGGTGATCGGGGTGCGTTTTGCCTATGGGTTTCGCATCATCGGTCCGCTGATCCTTGGCTCCAGCGGCATCCCGCCGCGGCGCTTCGTCATTCTCAACATCATCGGCGGGGCGCTGTGGGGCACGGTGATGGTGACCCTGGGCTACTGCGTCGGCGAATTCCTGCACCGTTTCGTGGCCGGGCACAAGTCGCTGGAGTTGTGGCTGCTGATCGTCGCGGTGTGGGTGATCAGCATCACCCTGGTGGTGCGGCGCCTGTTGCGCCCCAGGCCCTGAGGCCCGGCACGCTCGGGGTCAGAGGCTGGAGCGGAACTTGATCGGCTCGCGCGACGTGGTGTTCTGGTCCGGGGCGTGGCCGACCATCTCGTCGTACACAGCCGGCTGTACCAGAAAGAACGGCAGCTCCGGGACGTCCACCAGGCATTTGCGCGCTTCGTCGACCGACGCCACGTGCAGGGTCTGGTCATGGGCATCGTGCACCGGGTGGGAACGCCCGTCGATGACCGCGTGCAACACGTAGGAGCCGCCTTCCACCGACACCAGGTTCAGCTCGGTAATCTGCTCGGCCTTGGCCTGCTTGCTCAGTTCATCCAGTTTCATGGGGTTTGCCTCGACTCGAAGAGGGCGCGACTCGGCCCTGCCTACAGATTCGAGGCAGCCTGAGCGGGTGAGTTCAGAGTTTGTCGACGCGGCGCCTCAGACGGCGCGTTCGTCCTGGCATTCAGGGCCGCCCATGGCGAATTCCCGGCAGATGAACGGCCGATTGGCGTAGATGCTGCAACTCATGCTGTCGCGGTCCAGGGCTGCGCACCAGCCGTCGTCGAGCCGCGCCATGGTTTCGCTGCCCCACTGGTCGACCTCGATAAAGCGCTCGGGCACCCCGGTGTCGGTGATCAGCATCACCTCGAGGCGACAACACTTGGCCGGGCAGCGGCTGCAGCTGATGGTCGGATCGATACTCGAGGTGACAGGCAGGCTGTGGAGCGCGATCAAGGGCAGATCCTGGTGAGCATGGGCAGGCGCCAGAGGATACCTCTGGCGCTACATTTCCCAAAGCCCCCAATGCCGCAGGTGGCGGTTATCCGACCATCAGCTTCTTGAGGGTCAGGGCCTTGGTCTGCAGGTGATCGACCGAGCGTTGGTAATCGGCTGCTGCCTCATGCTGCCCCTCATGGCTGGCCTCGCGCTGCAGCCGCGACAGCAACACCTTTTTCTCCTGCAAGGCGCGCAGGACGCTCCAGACCGCCGCTTCCAGCGCTTCATCCTGGGAGTCGCGCATGGTCTTGGCGGTGTAGCAGTGCCCGGTATGGCAGCGGTAGCGCAGGGGCTTGGCGCTCATCTCCCACAGGCCGCCGCTGCACTCGGGGCAGCTCAACGGTGCGCGCTTGGCAATGCTGTCCATGCGTTCGACCGAGGTCATGCCACCGTCCAGGCAGAATTCGTTTTCCGCGTGCACCGCCTCAAGCATCGCGGCGGCGGCCTCCAAGGCAGCGGGTTCGACAGCCGGCTGGCCAAGCAGGCGCAGGATCTGCGTGCCGATGCCGCTCAGGGGCAGGCAATAATGCGGGTCGACGTACTGCAGGGCGCTGGACGGCATGCTCGGCGCCTCGGCATCGGCGGGATCCTGGACGATGGCCAGGCCGCCACAGGCCTTGATCGCCTGCAGGCCGACCGTGCCGTCGTCGAGGTCGCCGGTCAGGACCACGCCGATGGTGTTGCGCCGGTGGCTGATGGCGGCGGAGCGAAAGAAAGGGTCGATGGCCGGACGAGAGTAGTTCTCCTTGGCGCCGCGAATCAGGTTGACCCGGCCCTTGTCGATCAACAGGTGCTTGCCGGGCGGGGCGATCAATACGGTGCCGGCTTTGATCACTTCATTTTCCCTGGCAAAGCGGATGTCGAGCCGGGTATAGGGGGCCAGCAGGGAAGGCAGGATGCTGTCATGGTCGGCCAGATGCATGGTGACCAATACCGCGGCGGGCAAGTCCGCCGGCAGCGTGCCCAACAGTTGCTGCAGGGCGGAGATGCCTCCAGTGGAGGTGCCGATCACAATCAGTTTTTCTGCCGCATTCATGGGCTAGGTTCCACAGTCACCAGGAATGAAGGCACCTGCACCGCTGTCTGCCATGCGCCTGTCAAGGCCCGCCGTGCGCTGCAGAGGCATGCGCTGGGGCGGGTACACCTAAGCTAAGCAGAAATTTCCTTTTCACGCCGGGCAATGCGCTCAGTTGATTTTTGGCAGTGGCGCGCCCTTGGGCCATAGCAGCCAGATCTGCCCGGCCTGTTTCATGTTGCCGGCCAATTCGCCGGCGGCGTCGCCCGTGCCCCAGAAGAGGTCGGCACGCACTTCGCCGGCGATGGCGCCCCCGGTGTCCTGGGCGGCCACCGGACGGTTCAGCGTGCTGCCGTCGGGTCGGCTGCTGGCCAGCCACAGCAGGCTGCCCAGGGGGATCACCTTGCGGTCGATGGCAACGCTGTAGCCGGGGGTCAGAGGCACGTTCAACGACCCGCGCGGGCCTTCGTTGCTGTCCGGGCGAACGCTGAAGAACACGTAGCTGGGGTTGCTCGCCAGCAGTTCCGCGACCCGTTGCGGGTGGGCCTCGGCCCATTGGCGAATCTTGCCCATGCTGACTTCTTCCTGCTTGAGCTGGCCTTGCTCGACCAGCCAGCGGCCGATCGGCTTGTAGGGGTAGCCGTTCTGGTCGGCGTAGCCGATGCGCAATTGCCGACCGTTGTCCAGCTGGATGCGCCCGGAGCCCTGGATCTGCAGGAACTGCAGGTCCATGGCGCTGCCCAGCCAGGCCAGCGCCGGTGCCTGGGTGGAGCCCGCCGAGATGCTGGCGGCGTCGTCATAGGGTTTGAGCACATGGCCGTCGAGGCGCCCGCGCAGGCGTTTGCCCTTGAGTTCCGGGTAGATGCTGTCCAGCGACACCACGATGAGGTCGTCCGGTACCCCCAATACCGGCACCGTGTCACGCTCGGTGCGCACCAGGCTTCCCGGGTAGACCGGCTCGTAATAGCCAGTGATCAAGCCTTGATCGCCCTTGGTCGGCGAGCGCAGGCTGTACACCTGCAGGCTGCTCCTGAGGAAATCCTTGATCGCCTGCGGCGCTACCGCCACTTGCGTGGCCGCCGCGCACGGGGCTGCCCAGACCGGGTCTTTGCCCAGCCGCACGCAGGAGCCGAGCCAAGCCTGAAAACCGGCAACCAGGTCGGCATCGCTGGTGGCCGGCAGGGCCTCCCAACTGCTCGGCTGGTAGGTCGCCGCAGGCGGCGGGGTGCTTTTGCCGCCGTTGCAGGCAGCGAGCAGGGCGAACAGCGGGACGATGCACAGCGACAGCCGGCGCCAGTGGCGAGAGGTGGACACGCAAGCGATTCCTGTTGTTGAAACGGGCGCACAGCTTGGGCAAAGGCTCGGCTGTCGTCAATTGCGCGCCTGTCGCAAAAAGGCTCAAGGATGCTATTCGCCGCGAATGTATTGTTCCAGCTGCTGGATCAGCCCGGCCTGCTCGGCGATCGCTTCCTTGACCAGGTCGCCGATCGACAGCAGCCCCAGCAGATGACCGTCGTCGACTACCGGCAGATGGCGCAGGTGGCGGTCGGTCATGATCGCCATGCAATGGCCGATGCTTTGCTGGGAATCGACGCTGATGACCGGTGAACTCATGATCGTTCTGACCGGCGTGCCGATCGAGGAGCGGCCCTTGAGGACCATCTTGCGCGCGTAGTCGCGTTCGCTGACCACGCCGACTACCTTGCCGTTCTCCAGCACCGGCAATGCGCCGATATTCACTTGCGCCATGAGCCGCAAGGCGTCCAGCACCATCTCGTCAGGGCCGATGGTGTGCACTTGATGATGGCTGGAATCCTTGAGCTTGAGCAGTTCGGCTACGGTTTTCATGGTGGCGCTCTCTGGCTGTTTGTTGTTATGGGCTGTCCCGCGAGATGACAGGCGGAACTCAGTGTGGAGAACCTCAGAATGACATCAAATTTACCCTGGGTGAAACCCCTGTTCATGACAGCGGATTCACGAGGCTCGGCCGCAGCGCGCTGGTAAGTTGCAGGCCATGGGGGAGCACGGAATCAATTCTGTCGATGGTCAGTATGCCTTCGCTTGGTTTTTCAAGCGGGCCATCGAGCCTTAGGATTGGCCCCATCAACTCGTTCAACCCTTCGGAGATCCATCATGAAAAACCTTTTCGCTTTCTCGCTCGCCTTGTCTGCCCTGGCCACCTCCACCGCCTTCGCTGCCCCGCAATCGGGCGTGGGTTCAGTGCAAGCCGGCATCAGCCAGCGTGCCGCTGCGCAGCACGAGGTTCACCTGCCTGTGGCGCAGATCAGCGCTGAAAAATCTGCCAGCGGATTCAAGCAGGCCTTGGACAGCGGTGTGCTGGTCGCCGAAACCCGTTCGGAATTCGGCTCGCAGTATCAGCGCTATTGATAGTACCCGGTCACTGGGCCTGAAGCTGCGCGGCGGCCAGCTGCGCACACAAGGCCACGACCGCACAGGCTTTGGCCAGATCCGCCAGGCCCACGCAGGTGGGTGAGATGCGGATCAGGCTGTCATGGGGGTCCAGCCCGTAAGGGAAGGGCGCCCCTGCCGGCGTCAAGGCGACGCCAGCCTCGCGCGCCAGCTCCACGGTGCGCCGAGCGCATCCCTCACGCACTTGCAGGCTGACGAAATAGCCGCCTTGCGGCTGGCTCCAGCGAGCTGCTGGGGCGCCGTCAGGCGCGCTCGCGAATTGCTCGCGAAACACCTGGTCGACACAGGCAAATTTTGCCGCCAGCACCTCCTGCTGCGCCTGCATGTGCTGTTCCAGGCCGCCGCACCCCTCAAAAAACCGCACATGGCGCAGCTGATTGAGCTTGTCGGGCCCGATGGTGCGCAGGGCCCGGTGGCCCAGCCACCAGGCGAGGGTCGCCGGCGATCCGCCGAACAGCGCGAGGCCGGCCCCGGGAAACAGCACCTTGGACGTCGAGGCGAACATCAGCACCCGCTCGGCGTGCCCGGCGGCAGCGGCCAACCCACTGATGTCCTGGTTGGCCGGGCGAGCCGCGGTGAGGTGGTGCACGGCATAGGCGTTGTCCCAGAACAGCCGGAAGTCTGCCGCCGCCGTGGGCATCCGCGCCAGCCGCGCCACCACTTGGTCGCTATAGATGACGCCGCTGGGGTTGCTGTACTTGGGCACGCACCACATGCCCTTGATCGCCGCATCGCCGGCCACCAGCGCCTCCACTGCGTCCATGTCGGGGCCGTCGGCCAGCAGAGGCACCGGCAACATTTCGATACCGAAGGCTTCGCACAGGCTGAAGTGGCGGTCGTAACCCGGCACCGGGCAGATGAACTTGATTTGCGCCGCTTTGGTCCAGGGTTGCTGGCCGCTGCCCACGCCGTGCAGCATGGCGTAGCCCAGGGCTTCGTGCATCAAGGCCAGGCTGGAGTTTTCGCCGATCGCCACCTGCTCGGCAGGCAGGCCCAGCAGCGGCCCGGCGAGCAACTCGCGGGCCTCCGGCAGGCCTTGCAGGCCGCCGTAATTGCGCGTGTCGCTGCCGTCGCGGGCGCGCCAGTCGCCCGCCCCCGGCAGGGCCAGAAAGGTCTCGGCCAGGGCCAACTGCTCGGCAGCCGGCACGCCACGGGTCATGTTGATGTGCAAGCCTTCGGCGCAGACCTGCGCATAACGTTGCGACAATTGTTCCAGGTCGGCGATGGATGCCGGGGTGGCAGCGGCGACAGCGTGGGCAGAGGAGGGCATGGCAGTCTCGAAACGTCAGGGCGAGGGATGGGGCGGATTGTCCGGGCAGCGGGTTCGGTGGTAAAACGAATTAAACTCAAGCGATCCTTCAGTTTTGCTGATGAATATCCTGCAGGACGAACCCTCTTGAAAAAATTCGATCTGGACCAGCTGGCCATCTTCGTTGCCGTGGCCGATGCCGGCAGTTTCGTGCGCGGCGCCGAATGGGTACACCGTTCGCAGTCAGCCGTGAGCATGCAGATCAAAAGCCTGGAGGCACTCACGGGCCGGCCCTTGTTCGCCCGCACTACGCGCAACCTGGCGCTCACTGCCGATGGCCAGACCCTGCTCGGCTATGCCCGGCGGCTGTTGCAGCTGCGCGACCAGGCCTGGGGGGCGGTGGTGCATCCGCAACTGACCGGCCGGGTCGCCATCGGCGTGCCGGACGACTACGCCGCCACCTTGCTGCCGCCGGTGCTGCGACGTTTCTCGGCGAGCTACCCGGGGGTCGACATCGAAGTGGTGGGCCTGCCCAGTTACGCGCTGCTGCCGCTGCTGCGCAACAACCGCCTGGACCTGGCCTGCATGACCCGCATCGACGGCGTCAGCGGCGAATTCGTGCGCAATGAGCCGATGATCTGGGCGGGCTCGGCGCAAAACCGCCAGATCGGCCATGAGCGACCACTGCCGATTGCGGTGTTCGGCGCCGGCAGCACCTCGCGCACCCAGGCCATCCGCGCCTTGCAGGAGGCCGGTATCGCCTACCGCATGTCCTATGAAAGTCCGAGCCTGATGGGCCTGCTGAGCATGGTCGACGCCGGGCTGGCGGTGGCGCCGCTGGCGCGCTGCGCGGTGCCCGAGCGCCTGATACATCTGGGTACAGGGGAAGGCTTGCCCGCTCTCCCGGCGCTTGAAGTAGTATTGGCCCGCAGTGCCCGTTCCACACGGCCACCCTGCGACTTCCTGGCCGAGCAGATTCTCCTCGAATTGCGCCTGTAAGCCGCGCCGGCTGGATCTTTTGCCAGGATGAACAATCATAAAGGCTTCAACTTCAAAGGAGACGCGCATGCTCAGCCGGTTTTTCACCTTCACGGCCCTGCTCACCGCTCTGGTGGTCACCCCGGTCATGGCTGCCGACGATTCACCCCTGGTCAAGGATCGCGGCCAGTATCGCCCGTTGATCATCATCGCCCGCACCAGCGCCGACCCGGCGATCACCGAAGCCAAAAAGGCCCTGGCCGATCCTGTCACCGCCAAGGCTTTCAAGGACCGCAGCATGGTGCTCTACACCGTCGCCGGCACCATCGGCCAGCGTGACGGCAAGTACCTCGACCCCCAGCCGACCATGGCCATGATCCGCGAGCTCAAGCTGGGCGCCAGCGACTCGGCCTGGGTGGTGCTGGTGGGCAAGGACGGCGAGAAGAAGCTCGAAGACAAGGGCAGCGTCGACTTCAAGAAGATCTTCGACACCATCGACCAGATGCCCATGGCCGAGAAGGAAGCCGCAGCAGCCCCGGCCGAAGCACCGGCCAAACCCGCCGCCGCCGGCAAGAACGCCAAGGGCGGCAAGAACGCCAAGCCGGCTCCGGCAGAAGACGACGCACCCCCTTCGGGCCTGGACGACTGAAGCCTGGCGGAACGGGCTTGCGGCCGCCACGGTCACAAGCCTGACGCCCGCCATGAGCTTTCCATGCCTGATTCCTCTCCACCTCGCCAGTGGCTGCTCGCCCTGGCGTGTATGCCCGCCCTGTTGATCATCCTGCTTTTCGGCCTGTTCACCGGCCAGCTGGGCTCCAGCCTGATCGCCCTGGGTGGAGCCTTCACCGTGGGCTTTGGCGCCTTCAAGAAGTTCTCCGACTACCCGCTGGCGCCGATGGTGATCGTTACCCTGGGCATCAGCGGCTCGGCGTGGCTGGGCTCGCTGGCGGGCAACCACCTGGCCTCGATGCTACTGGTGGCGGCGCTGTGGGCGGCGCTCTGCGCGTGGATGGTGGCGGTGGAGGACGCCCTGTGGTGGATCGTGCTGCAGTGGGCGATCACCTTGTTCGTCGCCGGTGCCTACCCGGGTGGGCTGGCCCAGGCCGATCACCGGGCGCTGATGGTGCTGGCCGGCGGGGCCGTACAGGTGGCCACTTTCACCTGCTTTCAGAAGGCCTTGTATCGCGCGCAATGGACCCTGCGCCATCACGCCGTGCGAGCCAACTGGCAACGCATCCGCAGCGACTTTCAGGACCATTTCCGCCTGCGTCGCTACGGCCTGTACGCCGCCTCCGTGGTGGTCCTTTGCCTGCTTGTCGTGCATCTGACCGGGCTGCGCTACGGCTACTGGGCGCCGATGACCGCGCTCATCATTCTCAAATTGCACCCTCGGGATACCTTGAACAAGGGCGTGCAGCGTTTGCTCGGCACACTGGGCGGTTGCCTGGTTGCCACGCTGATTGCGCGCCTGGACGCCGGCTTCGGCGTGCTGGCCTGCGCCAGCCTGGCCAGCGCCTATATCGCGTATGGCCTGCAGAATGGGCGTTACAGTGTTTTCACCGTGTTCGTCACCGCCACCGCCGTGCTGACCGTGGCGCTGGGCGGTACGCCAGAGTGGCAGGCGGCCCTGGAACGGGCCGTGGCGACCCTGTTGGGCGGGGGACTGGCGATCTGCCTACTGGCGTTCGAAACCTGGCTGGCCGGGCGCCTGCACCCGCGCCGGAGGACCCCGGACGGGCCGGCGATCGACGGCTGAGCTTGCCAGGTTCGGGTTCTCTCCTACAGTTGGAGAAGGTGAAAACGATTTTCCAACAGGCCAAGGAACATCCCATGACCGACAGCACGGCAGCATCCGACCCGAGCGCAACGCCCGCCGACATCCTCGCTGACACCGGTTTCGTCAAGCAGGAATGGGAAGGGCGGCAGACCGACTGGCTGCTGCAATGGTTCGTCCAGTTCGTCAACAAGACCCCCCTGGAAGTGGGTATCACCCTGTCCATCGGCGGTGGCCTGGTGTCGGGCACGCTGATTTCCCACCACCAGTACTTCGAGGAACTGGCGGCGGACTTCTCCAAGCCCTTCGAAGCTTTCGACGGCCCCGAGGCCGAGCACGTCAAGGATTTGGTGCTGGGCTTCATCACGCCGCCGACGCCGGCGGGCGAGCGCGAGCCGGCGATGCAGTTCCTGCACCTGCGCGACGCCCGCCTGTACTCGGCAGGCGGCGAAGCCATCCCCAGCAAGGGCGCCCTGTGGCGCGGCAAGATCGCCGCAGTGGACGGTTTTTCCATGGGTGGGTTGAGCGCCAACCAGACTTGAGTCCAGGGCAGCGGCACAGCTGGAGGACAAAGCCCCAAGCTTTTCAACCCAGCCGATCAGCCAAGCCGCGCGGCCGCCCTGGCCACCACCTCGGCGCGCCGTGCCCGCGATGCTGCGGTATTGTCCCAGCCCTGGGCCAACACGGCCGCCGGTGCCGTCGCCGGGCTGCCCGCATCGAAGGGTGGCGCTGGCGCGTATTCGATCTGCAGCTGCAGTACCTGGGCGGTCTGCTCGTCGAACAGCTCGGCCACCAGGGTCAGGGCGAAGTCGATCCCGGCGGTGACGCCCCCGCCGGTAATCAGGTTGCCATCGCGGACCACCCGCTCCGCCACCGGTTCGGCGCCCAATGGCGCCAACAGGTCGTGATAGGCCCAATGGGTGGTCGCGCGCCGCCCGCGCAGCAGGCCGGCTGCACCGAGCACCAGGGCGCCGGTGCAGACCGAGGTCAAATAGCGCACGCTGGCAGCCTGCAGGCGCAGGAAATCCAGCACCTGCGCATCTTCCATCAAAGCTTCCACGCCGGCGCCGCCTGGCACGCACAACACATCCAGGGGCGGGCAGTCGGCGAAGCGGGTGTCGGCCAGCAGCACCAGCCCGGTGCTCGAGCGCACCGCGGTGCAATCCTTCCAGATCAGATGCACCTGCACGTCGGGCAACGCGGCGAACAGGTCGTAGGGGCCGGTGAGGTCCAGCTGCTGGACCTCGGGAAACAGCAGCAGGCCGATATGCAGGGTCATGTTCGGACTCCAGGTCAGGATGGGTGAGATAGACGAGTGCAGATTAGGCCGCTAGGCTTTGGCGTATTCGCCAATAACCCCACGGATCACGCCAAATGACTGTCAGGCTCGTCCACGTACTGACCTTTGCCGACGCCCAGGTGCTGGACGTCACCGGCCCCTTGCAAGTGTTCGCCTCGGCCAACGACATTCTGCGCCAGCGCGGTGTGCCGGCCCCCTATGTGGCCAGCGTCGTGGCTGCCCAGGCTGGGCCGGTGCGTTCGTCTTCGGGCCTGGCGCTGGTCGCCGAGGCATTGCCGGAGCAGGCTTCGGATACGCTGATCATCGCCGGCGGCTGGGGCGTGTACGCCGCCTCGGGCGATGCGGCACTGGTGGCCTGGATCAACCGCCATGCCCAGGCGTCGCGGCGGGTCGCCTCGGTCTGCTCCGGGGCGTTTCTGTTGGCGGCCACCGGCTTGCTGGAAGGTCAGCGCGTGGTCACCCACTGGTCGCGCTGTGAAGAACTGGCGCGGCGCTACCCGGGTCTGCAAGTGGAGGCCGACTCGATCTACATCCAGCAGGGCAAGCTATGGACCTCGGCCGGGGTCACTGCCGGCATCGATCTGGCCCTGGCCCTGGTCGAGGAGGACCTCGGCCGAGCACTGGCGCTTGAGGTGGCGCGGCAACTGGTGGTTTTCCTCAAGCGCCCTGGCGGCCAGGCGCAGTTCAGCGTGGCGCTGACTCAGCAGCAACGCGACAGCCGCTTTGGGGTCCTGCATGAGTGGATTGGCCAGCATTTGCAGGAGGCGCTGCCCATTGCCCGGTTGGCCGCTCAGGCCTGCATGAGCGAGCGCAGTTTTGTCCGCCACTACCGCGCCGAAACCGGCCAGACCCCGGCGCGGGCCATCGAGCTGATCCGTGTGGAAGCGGCGCGGCGTTTGTTGAGCGACACGGCGGCGCCGGTCAAGCGCATCGCGCGGCAATGTGGCTTCGGCAGCGAGGAAACCTTGCGCAGAAGCTTCCTGCGGGTCATGGCCGTGACGCCGCAGGCCTACCGCGAGAGGTTTTCGGGCTGACTCGAGCCGGGGCCGAGAGCGACGCTTCAGTCTTCGAAGGGCCCCAGGGCGACGAAGGCGCCGCCTTGATAGACCATCAGCGGATCGTCCGCCGCCAGGGCCGGCTGCGCCTCGATCTGCGCGCGCCACGGCTCGGAGCTGTCCTGGGGGTGGTAGCCCAGGTGGGCCGCGTAGCGGTTGTCCCACCACACGGTCTTGTTCGCCGAGACGCCGTAGACCACGGTGTGGCCAACGTCGCTGGCCGTCAGCCCGCGCTCGATCAACTGGGTCAGGTCGTCGTAGCTCAGGTAGGTGCTGAGCATGCGGCGGTTCTGCGGCTCGCTGAACGAAGAGCCGATGCGGATGCTCACCGTCTCGATGCCGTAGCGGTCGAAATAGAAGCTGGCGACGTCCTCGCCGTAGGATTTGGACAGGCCGTAGTAGCTGTCCGGTCGCCGTGCGCTGTGGGCGTCGAGGGTTTCGGTCTGCTTGTGAAAGCCGATGACGTGATTGGAGCTGGCGAAGATCACCCGCTTGACCCCGTGCCGGCGAGCCGCTTCGTAGATGTGGAAGACCCCGCTGATGTTGGCGGCGAGGATTTCCTCGAACGGCCGTTCGATCGACACCCCACCAAAATGCACGATGGCATCGACCCCTTCGACCAGCCGGTCAACCGCCTGCTTGTCGGCCAGGTCGCAAGGTTGCACTTCCTCGCTGGCGTCCCGCGGTGCGGCCATCTCGCTGATGTCCGACAGGCGCAGCACGCGTGCCAGCGGCCGCAGGCTGTCGCGCAGGACCTTGCCGAGGCCGCCGGCCGCGCCGGTCAGCAGCAGGCGATTGAACGGGGGTTGGGCGTTGGAAGGAGTTGCCATGGCAGGAGTCCTGGATTGTTATTAGAGGATGGTTGTCGTACAACATGTTCGGATTATCAAGACCTGCCGGACAGCCTGTCAACCGCCCAGATCATCCCGAGCGGCGCGTGCGCGTGCAGCAGGGGCAGCGCTTATCAACGCCAGTGATAAGTCACCAGCATGTTACGAAATATTTCTGAACCGCGTTGACAAGGGTTCGGCCGCCCGCCTATAAAGCAGGTTATACGACGACATATAACGTCGCGCAGCCAACACAAAAAAATAATAGAGTGGACCGCAATGAAAATAAAAGGAATCCGCTGGTGGATGGTCGCCCTGATCACCGCTGGTTTGATCGTCAACTACCTCGCGCGCAACACGCTCTCGGTCGCCGCGCCGACCATGATGAGCGAACTCTCCATCTCCACCGAACAGTACTCGCACATTGTCGTCGCCTGGCAGATGGGCTACGCCTTCATGCAGCCGGTGGCGGGGCTGATCGTCGATGCCATCGGCACCAAGCTGGGCTTTGCCGCCTTTGCCGTGGCCTGGTCGGCGGCCTGTGCAGCAGCGGCGCTGGCCACCGGCTGGCAGAGCCTGGCGTTCCTGCGTTGCCTGCTCGGCGTGACCGAAGCGGCGGGTTTCCCGGCGGGGATCAAGGCCACCACCGAGTGGTTCCCGGCCAAGGAGCGATCGGTCGCCATCGGCTGGTTCAACATCGGCTCGTCCGTGGGCGCCTTGCTGGCGCCGCCCCTGGTGGTGTGGGCCATCCTGCACGACGGCTGGCAGCTGGCATTCATCAGCGTAGGGGTGATGGGCGTCATCTGGAGCCTGCTCTGGCTGGTGCTGTACAAGCACCCGCTGAACCAGAAGCTGCTGGGCGACACTGAGCGCGACTACATTCTCGCCGGCCAGGAAACCCACCTCAAGGACGCGCCCAAGCAGCCAACCCAGTGGCGCAAGATCATCGGCACTCGCAACTTCTACGCCATCGCCTCGGCGCGGATTCTTTCCGAGCCGGCCTGGCAGACCTTCAATGCCTGGATTCCACTGTACCTGATGACCGAACGGCACATGAACATCAAGGAAATCGCCATGTTCGCCTGGCTGCCGTTCCTCGCCGCCGACATCGGCTGCGTGCTGGGTGGCTACCTCAGCCCGCTGTTCCACAAGTATTGCAAGGTGTCGCTGTTCACTTCGCGCAAGATGGTCATGCTGTTTGGTTGCTCGTGCATGATCGGCCCGGCCTGCATCGGCCTGGTCGAGTCGCCCTACACTGCAATTGCCTTGCTGTGCCTGGGCGGCTTTGCCCACCAGACCCTGTCGGGCGCGCTGTACTCGATCACTTCCGACTCGTTCGGCAAGAACGAAGTGGGCACCGCGACGGGCCTGGGCGGCATGTTCGGCTTCCTTGGCGCGGCGGCGTTCACCGCCGTGTTCGGCGTGATGGTGACCAAGGTCGGTTACGCTCCGCTGTTCGTGGTGCTGGCCGTGTTCGACATCATCGCCGCGATCATTATCTGGAACGTGGCGCGTCCGGTGGCCCCGCCACCCATGGGGACCGTGGTGCGTGATGGTGTCAGCCAAAGCGGCGCATTGCCTGCCGCCTGAGTGACACTCTGAACAGGCGTGAATAGAAAAGCCCCGAGGCGCGAGCCCCGGGGCTTTTTGTTGCAGTGCTTGGCGCAGCAGGATCAGCGCGGCCCTTCGCCCGGCGGGCCTTCAGGACGCGGACCAGGACCATAGCCAGGGCCACCGTGCGGCGCATAGCCCTGCATCTGCGGCGCCGGGCCGCGGTTATCGTGACCGTGGTGGTCCTCGTGCCCGTGCTTGAGCAGGTTGGACGCCGCGACGCCCAGTAGGCCACCGGCCACGCCGCCAACCACGGCACCCTCGGTGCCACCGACCTGATTGCCCACCACGGCACCCGCCGCCCCGCCGAGCACGGCACCGACCACGTTATCGGCCATTGCAGCACCGCTGCCCAGGCACAGCGCAGTGACCACCAGCGCGCAAAACTTCTTCATTGCATCGACCCATGAAAAAAAGAGCGCGATCGTGAAAGCCTTCGGCGTGCTTGGCAAGTCAATCCGGGTATCGGCCGTGACACAAAGGCCGGGCACCGGTGCACCGGTCAGTAGGTCAACTCACCACCCGATAGCAAGGCACATAGGCCGCGCCGCCCGGCAACTTCATGCGATGCTGTTCGACGAAGGCCTTGAGCAGCCGGTCCAGGGGTTGCATCACCGCAGCATCACCGTGAATCTCGTACGGCCCGTACTGCTCGATCAGGCGAATGCCCTTGTCCTTGACGTTGCCAGCGACGATGCCGGAGAACGCCCGGCGCAGGTTGGCGGCCAGCTCGTGGGGCGGCAGGTCGCGGCGCAGCTGCAGGCTGGCCATGTTCTCGTGGGTCGGGTCGAAGGGGCGCTGAAAGCCTTCCTCGATCTTCAGCAGCCAGTTGAAGTGAAAGGCGTCGTTGCGCTCGCGGCGAAACAGGCGCACGTCCTTGAGGGCGGCGGTCATCTGCCGGGCGACCTCCACCGGGTTGTCGATGATGATCTGGTAGTGCGCCTGGGCCGCTTCGCCGAGCGTGGCGCCGACGAATTCGTGCAGCTGCTGCAGGTAGGCCGCTGCACTGGCCGGGCCGGTGAGGATGACGGGGAAGGGCAGGCCCTGGTTGTCGGGGTGCATGAGGATGCCCAGCAGGTACAGGAACTCCTCGGCCGTGCCGGCCCCACCGGGAAAAATGATGATGCCGTGGCCGACGCGGACGAAGGCTTCCAGACGTTTTTCGATGTCGGGCAGAATCACCAGTTCGTTGACGATGGGGTTGGGCGCCTCGGCGGCGATGATGCCAGGCTCGGTCAGGCCCAGGTAGCGGCCGCCGTTGGTGCGCTGCTTGGCGTGGGCGATGGTGGCGCCCTTCATCGGCCCTTTCATCACCCCGGGCCCGCAGCCGGTGCAGATGTCCAGGCGGCGCAGGCCCAGCTCATGGCCGACCTTCTTGGTGTATTTGTATTCGTTGCTGTCGATGGAGTGGCCACCCCAGCACACGACGATCTTCGGCTCGACGCCGGCGCGCAGCGTGCGGGCGTTGCGCAGCAGGTGGAAGACGTAGTCGGTGATGCCCTGGGAGGTGCTCAGGTCGATGCCCGAGCTGTCCAGCTCGTTTTCGGTGAAGACGATGTCGCGCAGGGCGCTGAAGAGCATTTCCCGGGTACTGGCGATCATCTCGCCGTCGACGAAGGCGTCGGCCGGGGCGTTGAGCAGTTCCAGGCGTACGCCCCGGTCCTGCTGATGGATGCGCACCTCGAAGTCCGGATAGGCCTCCAGGATGGTCTTGGCGTTGTCGATATGCGCGCCGGTGTTGAGGATTGCCAGGGCGCACTGGCGGAACAGGGCGTAGACGCTGCCGGTACCGGCTTCGCTGAGCTGGTGCACTTCGCGTTGGGAGAGGGTTTCCAGGCTGCCTTTTGGGCTAACCGAAGCATTGATCACGTGTCTTGCGGCCATTCTGAGTTTCCTTGAGGCGACGCCTCGGCACATGCCGGGTGCATCGGAATAGTGATCGCCATTGGCGCTCTTGCCGGTCGCGGTGATGTCCTCCGTCTTCAGCCGACCTGCCCGCGACACACAGGCTGGCGCTGCAAAAATGGGCCTGCGCCCAGTCTAACCTCCAAATGCCCTTGTCTGGCAAGGGGTTAGAACCCATGGCAAGCAGCAATGCAACGCTTGCCTGCGGCGCGGTGCTCCACTACCTTGCTTGCATCCCCCCCGCTGGCCCGGCCCCCATGCTCGCAATCCTCGCCATCACGGCGCCGATCTACCTGATGATCATCCTGGGGTTCGCCTTTACCCGGCTGGGGTTGTTCGCCAAGGCGGAGATGCGCACCTTCGGCAAGTTCATCGTCAACCTGGCCATGCCGGCCCTGGTGTTCCGCGCCCTGTCGCAGCGCACCCTGGACGAGATCATGCACCTGGACTACCTGCTGGCGTACGCCCTGGGTTCGCTGGCGACCATTGCCCTGGGTTACTGGTGGTGTCGGCCGATCTCGCGGGTCGACCCCACGCGCGCGACCTTCTACGTAATCGGCATGTCCTGCTCCAACAGCGGCTTCATCGGCTACCCGATCCTGTTGCTGACCCTGGCGCCGGTGGCCGGGGTCGCGGTGGCACTGAACATGATCGTGGAGAACCTGCTGATCCTGCCACTGCTGCTGTTTCTCGCCGAGCGCGGGCGCCTGGGCCGCGGTGATTGGCGCATGGCGCTGCAGCCATTCCTGCGCCTGGCGCGCAACCCGCTGGTATTGGCCCTGCTGGCCGGGCTGCTGGTGTCGCTGAGCGGCTGGCAGCAGCCGGCGCCCATGCTGCGCACCGTGGACCTGCTGGCCAACGTCTCCAGTGCGCTGTCATTGTTCGTCATCGGTGGCACGCTGGTGGGCCTGCCACTGCGCGGCACGCTGCGCCAGGCGTTGCCGATCAGCGCCGCCAAGCTGCTGCTGCATCCGTCGATGGTGTTGCTGTGCATTTTCCTGCTGCCGCTGCTGGGCTTTGCGCCGATGCAGCCGATGTTCGCCATGGCGGCCGTGCTGATGGCCGCCGTGCCGATGGCGAGCATCTACTCGACCCTGGCCCAGGCCTACGGCCATGAGGCATTCACCGCCGTGACCCTGCTGGTGACCACGGTGGCGTCGTTCTTCAGCCTGAGCGCGCTGTTGCTGGTGATGCACAGCCTGCCGTCGTTCAGGCAGGCGGTTGGCGGCTGAGCGCTCAGCGCCCGCGGCGGGGCCGCGAGACCACCGACTCGATGTTCCGGCGCCCGATCAGCGGCGCGCGCTCGCTGACCGGGGCCTGCAGCCATTTGTACATCACCAGGCAGTCGACCAGGCCCAGGGTGCGGTGACGATACGCTTTGGGCAGACGCCCGACTGTTTCGAAGCCCAGCTTGTGCCACAGCGCCACCGCCACTTCGTTGCTGGCCACCACCGAATTGAACTGCATGGCCAGAAAACCCGACTCGCTCGCCAGGCGCTGCGAATGCTCGCACATCAGCCGCGCCACGCCACGGCCACGGGCAGCGGCGGTGACCATGTAACCGCAGTTGCACACATGATCGCCGGGGCCGGCAGCGTTGGCCTTGAGGTAATAGCTGCCCAGCAGCTCGCCGTCCTCTTCGGCCACCAGGGTGTGCAGGGGCAGTTCCAGCCACAGGTGGCGGGCCTGCGGCTCGGTGAGCGCCGGGTCATAGGCGTAGGTCTGCTGGTCGACGACCACGGCCTGGAAGGTCGGCCAGAAGTGCGGGAAGTCGGCGGCGGTCATGGGGCGGATGTGAATCATGTGCGGGCTCTGGAGCGGGGGACAAGGTGATTGGGGGGCAACATCAGAACGGCAATGTATCACCCATGTGGAAATAGCCGCCATTGGGGCCGTCGGCGGGCAGGGTGGCCAGCAGCACGCTGGTCTTGGCGCCGTCGACGATGCTCAGCGGCGCGGCGCTGCCGCCCATGTCGGTCTGCACCCAGCCAGGGTGGGCGCAGTTGACCTTGGTGGTGGAGCCGCGCAGCTCATAGGCCAGGTGCAGGGTCCAGGCGTTGAGCGCGGTCTTGGAGCTGTCGTAGGCGGTGGCCTTGGCGTGGTAGATGGGCGACTCGGGGTCGGCGTGCAGGGCCAGCGAGCCGAGGATGCTCGACAGGTTGACGATGCGCCCGGCCGGGGCCGATTGCACAAGCGGCAGCAGTTTCTGGGTCAAGGCCACCGGGGCGAAGAAGTTGACCTCGAAGGTCTCGCGAAGCACCTGCCCGGGCAAGGTCGACGGCTGGTACAGGTTTTCGACGCCAGGTTCGCCTTCCAGATGCACGCCGGCGTTGTTGATGAGAATGTCGAGGCGGCCCACTTCGGCCTGGAAGTAATCGAACGCGGCCTGGTGATCGGCCGGCTGGGTGACGTCGAACACCAGCGCATCGGCCTCCACGCCGCTGGCCTGAAGGTCCGCCAGGGCCGCTTCGCCGGCCTCGACGCTGCGCGCGCCGATCACCGGGAAAACCCCGAGAAGCCCTAGCTGGCGGGCTGTTTCCAGGCCGATGCCGCGGTTGCCGCCGGTAATGAAAGCGATCCTGCCGTGGCCGGCCTTGATGTCGGCGAGTCGGGATACAAGGGTCATGGCGTGGTTCCTCATGGGTTGCTGGGCATGCCGTCAGCGTAGAGCATCAGCGCCGGTATGGGCGCGGGTTCAGCCCGCCAGTTGCTCGCCGCGCTGGCTGGCCGCCTCGTCGTAGACGATGTACAGCTGTTCGGCGACCTGGCTCTTGATTGCCTTGGCGCTTTCCAGGCCAAAGACGAAGCCCTCGGCCTTGCCGGCGGCGCGGTTGAGGGTGGCGGCATCGTCGGCGCCGAGGATGGCGTCGAACAGGCGCGCGGCATCGGGGCCAACGCCCTTGGGCAGGTTGATGGATTCCAGGCTCATGGGGCAGTTCCTTGTCTCGGTGGCTCTGCACGGCTGATGAGCAGAAGGCGGTCAAATAGCCGTCCAGCTTAGGGCAAGCCGGGTGGCTTGGCGAGGGCTGCGGCCGAAATGAGCACGATAGCCTTTGCCGCATGGCGCGCCACCATGCTGGCGATATAAGCTCAGCGTGACAGCTCCCATGTTCAACCCGTGAAGCCCCTTCGTGAAATTCAAACTGCCGACCACCGCCACCGCACCGTTCTGCCCCTCCGCCGTGGAGGACAGCGTCACCATTCCCGCCGGGGCTTCGCTTCTGCGCAAGCTGATGCTGTTCGCCGGCCCCGGCTTGCTGGTTTCCATCGGCTACATGGACCCGGGTAACTGGGCGACGGCCATCGAAGCCGGCTCGCGCTTCGGCTATTCGCTGCTGTTCGTGGTGGTGCTGGCGAGTCTGGCCGGCATGGTCCTGCAAAACCTCTGCTCGCGCCTGGGCATCGTCACCGGCCGCGACCTGGCGCAGCTCAGCGCCGAGCGCTACAGCCCCCGGGTAGCCAAGGGCCAATGGCTGCTGGCGGAGCTGTCGATCACCGCCACGGACCTGGCCGAGGTCCTCGGCGCGGCCTTGGCCTTTCATTTGTTGCTGGGGGTGTCGATCACCGTCGGGGTGCTGCTGACCGCATTCGACACGCTGATCGTGCTGGCCCTGCAGGGGGCCAACTTTCGCCGTCTGGAAGCCATCGTGATGGGCCTGATCGCGACCATTGCCGGGTGCTTCATCGTCGAGCTGGCGCTGATCAAGCCGTTCTGGCCAGAGGTTGCCGCTGGCCTGCGGCCGTCCTGGGACGTGCTTAGCCAGCAGCAGCCGCTATACCTGGCAATCGGTATCCTGGGTGCCACGGTGATGCCGCACAACCTCTACCTGCACTCGTCGGTAGTGCAGACCCGCGCCCGTAACGGCACGCCCAAGGCTAGTGCGATCCGCTATGCGCGGCTCGATACCATTGCCTCGTTGACCCTGGCGCTGTTGATCAATGCGGCAATCCTGATCCTCGCCGCTGCGGCGTTCCATCACAGCGGCCACACCGATGTGGTGGAAATCCAGGACGCCTACCATCTGCTCGACCCCTTGGTGGGCGGCACTCTGGCCAGCATCCTGTTCGGCGTGGCCCTGTTGGCGTCTGGGCAGAGCTCGACCTTTACCGGGACCATCGCCGGCCAGGTGGTCATGGAAGGCTTTCTGCACACGAAGATTCCCTGCTGGCAACGGCGCCTGATCACCCGCGGCCTGGCCCTGGTGCCCGCCTTGATCGGCGTGCTCTGGGCGGGGGAGAGTGCGGTCGGGCAGCTGCTGGTGTTGAGCCAGGTGGTGCTCAGCCTGCAACTGCCGTTCGCCTTGTGGCCGCTGATCAGGTTCACCAGCGACCGCCGGCTGATGGGTGAATTCGCCAACAGCCGCCTGACCCGCTGTACCGCCTGGGGCCTGTTCGGGTTGATCACCCTGGCCAACCTGGTGCTGATCTATTTCTGGGTCGCCTGATCGCCCGCTAGCGGTTGGCCGCGATCAAGGCCAGCGCCTCGCTGCGGTCCAGCGGTCGGCGCAGCCGCTCGGCCAGCAACGCCGTCAGGCGTGGCCGTTGGCAGGCGACTACGGCCTTGACCTGATCGTTGTCCAGCAGCAGCGCAGCAAAGTTGAAGCCTTGCAGATCGCCGTCGATGTGGCTGTCCTGCCAGTCGGCGGCGTGCCCCAGGTAGTCCAGGCGCTTCTCGAAATGCAGCGTCCAGAAGAACGGCACCTCGAGGAATGGCGCATCGCCGCCCAGCATGTTGTGCGCCGCCAACCGCGCCTGCTGCTGGGCCAGGCGCCAGTGTTCGATGCGCGTCGGCTGGCCTGCCAGCGGGAAGCTGGCGATGTCGCCGACCGCCCACAGGCCATCGGCGGCGCGCAGGTGCGAGTCCACCGGCACGCCGCCATCCTCGGCCAGGGCAACGCCCGACAGCAGCTCGGTGACTGGCTTGACGCCCACCCCGAGCAGCACGAGATCAGCGCTCAAGCGCTCGCCATTGTCCAGCTCTACCACCTGCAGCCGGCCTTCGCCCCGGCAGGCCCGGGCCTGGGCGTCGCTGCGGTAGCTCACGCCGTTGCGCCGGTGCAGGTCGAGCAGGGCCTGGCCAACCTGTTCGCCGAACTGACGGGCGAAGGGAATCGCGCTGTGGCCCAGGATCGTGACCTGCATGCCGAAGGTACGCAGGGCCGAAGCGCATTCCATGCCGATGAAGCTGTCGCCGACGATCACCGCGTGGCCGCCCTTGCGCGCGCTGGCGAGGATGGCGCCGGCCTGATCCCGCGAGCGCAGCACGAACACCCCGGGCAGATCGACCCCCGGCAGTGCCGGAATCCGTGGTGTGCCACCGGTAGCCACCAACGCGGCGTCATAGGCCAGGTGGCCGCCGTCGGCCAACTCGATGGTCTTGCCCGCGACGTCGATGCGGCGCACCTCGGCGTCCAGCCGTTCGACTTGATGCAGCGCCCAGTAATCGGCGTCGCGCAGCGGCGGCACCTGGTCCGCGGGCATCTTGCCAGCGACCACGAATTTGCTCAGCGCGGTGCGGTCGTAGCCGGCCGCCGGCTCGCGGTCGAGCAACACCAGGCGGCCGCCGAAGCCTTGCTCGCGCAAGGCGCAGGCCGCAGCCGTACCCGCCGCCCCGGCGCCGACCACGACAAAGGTCCGGGCATCGGGTCGCTGGCTGCGGGCGCTGGAGGGCAGCGGCTGGTCACCGACCCGCACCGCGCCATCCTGCACCTGCACCGGGTAGGCCTTGAGCGCGTCGAGCGCCGGTGGCTCGCACAGTGCGCCGGTTTCCAAGGCGAAGGCTGCCTTGTGCCAGGGGCAGATGATCCTGCCGTCGCACAGCGCCCCTTCGGCCAGCGGCGCACCGGCGTGCGGGCACTCGCCCTGGTAGGCCTTGACGTGGTCGGCCACGCGCACGAGCAGGATTTTCAGGTCGCCGATTTGCACCTGGGTGGCGCGATCTTCCGACAGGGCATCCAGACGGGCGACGGTGTGCAGGTTCATGGCTGATCTCCGGTAGCGGGCTTTCATTCACTGCAAAGAAATCGAGTGAACACGCGGCCCGAAGGTTCAGAGAATCTCGCTGATACCAGCCGAGCCCTTCGCCAGCTACGTCGGCTCCAACACCAACGAAGGCTGGACTTCAGCGGGCGCCAGCCACTTGCGGTGCGTGCCTCACTGGCGCTGCAGGGCCAGTGCCACGCCCTGGCCGCCACCGATGCACAGGGTCGCCAGGCCTTTCTTGGCGTCGCGCTTGAGCATTTCGTGGAGCAAGGTCACCAGCACCCGGCAACCCGACGCGCCGATCGGGTGGCCGATGGCGATGGCGCCGCCATTGACGTTGACGCGAGCCATCTCCCAGCCCAGCTCCTGGCCCACCGCCAGCGACTGCGCGGCAAATGCCTCGTTGGCTTCGATCAGGTCCAGTTGGTCGAGGCTCCAGCCGGCCTTGGCGAGGCAGCGACGGGTCGCGCTGACCGGGCCGATGCCCATGATCGCCGGATCGACCCCGGCGTTGGCATAGGCGGCGATGCTCGCCAGCACCGGCAAACCGAGCTGCGCGGCCTTGCTGGCGCTCATCAGCAGCACGGCGGCGGCGCCGTCGTTGAGGCTCGAGGCATTGCCGGCGGTCACGCTGCCCTCCTTTCTGAATGCCGGGCGCAGCTTGGCCAGGGCTTCGGCACTGGTGCCGGCACGGGGTTGCTCGTCGGTGTCGAACAGCAGCGGCTCGCCCTTTTTCTGGGTGATGGCCACCGGGGTAATCTCGTCCCTGAAACGGCCGGCCTCGAGGGCAGCGCTGGCCTTGTGCTGAGAGGCGGCGGCGAATTCGTCTTGAGCCTGACGGCTGATGTTGAATTTGTCCGCGAGATTTTCCGCAGTGATGCCCATGTGGTAGTCGTTGAAGGCGTCCCACAGACCGTCGCTGATCATGCTGTCGACCAGCGGTGCGTTGCCCATGCGCAGGCCGGTGCGGGCGCCGGGCAGCACGTACGGCGCCAGGCTCATGTTCTCCATGCCGCCGGCGATGATCACCTCGGCATCGCCGCAGCGAATCGCCTGAGCCGCCAGGTGCAGGGCCTTGAGGCCGGAGCCGCAGACCTTGTTCAAGGTCATGGCCGGCACCGCGAAGGGCAGGCCGGCGTGGATTGCCGCCTGGCGCGCCGGGTTCTGCCCGGCCCCGGCGGTGAGCACCTGGCCGAGGATCACTTCGTCGACGGCGGCGGGGTCCAGGCCGGTCTGCGCAAGCAGTGCGCGAATCACCGTGGCGCCGAGTTCGACCGCAGGTACGTGGGCCAGCGCGCCCTGGAAACTGCCGACGGCAGTGCGGGTGGCGGCAACGATGACGACGTCTTGCATGGGGGCATTCCTCTGAGGGCTCGGGGCCGGTTAGTTGTAATGAGAGGGCAGGGCGAGTGGCCGATTGTCGGGCAGCGCCATTCATTTGATAAGTTTAAATTTCAAACGAGTTGGAAGGTCCCGGCAAATGAATGTAGGGTGACGCGCCCGACGCATGGCCGCTGCCGGCAATCAAGCCAGAGCGTCATCGGTCGATATCCATGAGTAACCTCTGCCACCGAGAATCGCAGATGACCCCGCTTTCGGCCGACGACCGCACCCAGGTGCTGGAAGACGCCTCTTTCCAGTTCTGGCGGCACATTCGCCCCATCGTGCAGATCGCCATGGCGATTCACGTGCTGTTGCTGCTCATGTTCGTGGCTTTGGACATTCCGGCGCTGTACCTGGGCAATGCCCTGAGCCTGTTCGCCTATGCCGGCTGCGAAATGGCGCTGCGCCGCCGGCGTTTTCGCCTGGCGGGCATGCTCATCTGCAGCGAGATCATCCTGCACGCGGCCCTGGCCACCTGGGTGCTGGGCTGGGACAGCAACTTCTATATGTACATGTTCTGCACCGTGCCGATCCTCGCGTTCAGCTTCCAGACCGCGCCGGTACGCCGCGCCCTGCTGAGCATGAGCATCCTGCTGGTGCTGCTGGGCGGCTACACGCTGCGCCGCCGGCTGGGCCTGGCACACCCGCTGTCTCCCGGGCTGATGGACACCTTCGGCATCGGCAACATCGTCTTTGCCACGGCGCTGCTGATGCAGACCGCCAAGCTGTCGGTGCGCTTCACCCGCTCGATGCACTACCACCTGTTCCAGAAGGCCAACCGCGACAGCCTGACAGACCTCTACACGCGCCGGCGCATCCTCCAGCGGGTGCCGCAGTTGCTGCCAGGGGTACCGGTGGCAGTGGTGATGCTCGATATCGACCACTTCAAGGACATCAACGACCGCTACGGCCATGACCGTGGTGACCTGGTGCTGCAGCGCGTCGCCCAGGCGATCAACGACAGCGTGCGCCTCACTGACATGGCGTCGCGCTGGGGCGGTGAGGAATTCATGGTGCTGATGCCTGATACCTCCATGGAGGAGGCCCGCCAGGTGGCCGAGCGCATCCAGCTGCGCCTGCGCCAGGTGCCCCTGAGCGAGGAGGTCGATGCGCGCCAGGTCACCGCCACCTTCGCCATTGCCCAGATACGCCCGGGCGAGGACTTTCTCGACGGCCTCAAGCGCACCGACCAGGCGCTGTACGAGGGCAAGCAGCGCGGCCGCGACCGTATCATGCAGGCGCACTGACCCGCCAAAGCGGCCCAATCAAAAAAATCGATACCTGCTTAAGCATTTCACAGGCTCGCTTGCGCGCCGGCTCACCTATCCTGCGCCCACATAAAAACAACACAGGGTTTGCGCGATGATCACTCCAATCGTGGACATCAAGAGCTGGATCGACGGCCGTTCCGTCTCCCGCTATCAATGGCTGGTGCTTGGCCTCTGTTTCCTGATTGTGACCTTCGACGGGCTGGATGCGGCCATGATGGGCTTCATCGCCCCGGCGGTGATTCAGGACTGGAACATCACCCGCGCGGCGTTCGGCCCGATCCTGGCCGCGGCCATGGTCGGCCTGGCGATTGGTGCATTGCTGTCCGGGCCCTGGTCCGACCGCCTCGGTCGGCGCCGCGTGCTGCTCTGGGCGGTGGCCGGCTTCGGCCTGTGCAGCGTGTTCTGCGCCTTCGCCCAGACCCCGGCGCAGCTGGCCGCCTTGCGCCTGCTGACCGGCCTGGGCCTGGGCGCGGCGATGCCCAACAGCACCACCCTGTTGTCCGAATACGTGCCCAAGCGCCTGCGCGGCCTGCTGATTACCTTGATGTTCATGGGTTTCGGCCTGGGCTCGGCCATGGGCGGCTTCGTGGCGGCCTGGCTGATTCCTACGCACGGCTGGCATTCGGTGTTGCTGCTGGGTGGCGTACTGCCGCTGCTGCTGTGGCCGCTGCTGTATTTCAAACTGCCTGAATCGGTCGACCTGATGATCAACCGCGGCTTTCCCCGGGCGCGCATCATGGCCGTGCTGCAGCGCATGGGCGGGCAGTTCGACGAGCGCACCCAGTTCTTCGTCGGCGAGCCGAAGGCGGCCGGCAGCGGCAAGGTGCGCCAGCTGTTCACCGCCGACTATCGGCGCCGCACCCTGAGCCTGTGGGCGACCTATTTCATGGGGCTGATCGTGATCTACCTGCTCACCGGGTGGATGCCGACGCTGATCAAGGACGCCGGCATCAGCCTGGAGCGCGCCGCGATCATCACGTCGATGTTCCAGCTGGGCGGCCTGATGGGGATCGTCCTCACCGGCTACCTGATGGACCGCTTCAACCCCAAGCGCATCATCGCCCTGGCCTATGTCGGCGGCGCGTTGTGCATCTTTGCCCTGGGCTTCGTCGACATCGGCGCCTCGGCAGTGGGCGTGCTGGTGTTCGCCGCCGGCTTCTGCATGAACGGCGCACAGACCGGCCTCAACGCTTTCGCCCCTGGCCAGTACCCGACCGATTTTCGCGCCACCGGGGTCAGCTGGATGCTTGGCATCGGCCGCTTTGGCGGCATCCTCGCCTCCATGAGCGGCGGCCTGCTGCTGAGCCTCGGCCAACCGATGAACGTCATTTTTGCAGTACTGGGGGTGCCGGCGTTGTTCGCCGCACTGGCTATCCTTGCCGGACCACGCCCGGTGACCGAGGGCGTGCCGGTGGCAGCCCTGTGACTGCACCTCGTCAACACTCAACAGCTTCGGAGAAGTAACCATGGCGCGAATCATCGGCGGCCTCGCCGTCTCCCACACGCCCACCATCGGCTTTGCGGTCGACCACGACAAGCAGGACGAGGCGGCCTGGGCGCCGATATTCGAAAGCTTCAAGCCGATCAAGGCATGGCTGGCGCAGAAGAAGCCGGACGTCCTCTTCTACATCTTCAACGACCACGTCACCTCGTTCTTCTTCGACCACTATTCGGCCTTCGCCCTGGGCGTCGACGACCATTACGACGTCGCCGACGAGGGTGGCGGCAAGCGCGACCTGCCGGCCATCGGCGGCCATGCGGCGCTGTCGCGGCACATCGGCAACAGCCTGATGGCCGACGAATTCGACCTGTCATTCTTTCGCGACAAGCCGATCGACCATGGCCTGTTCTCGCCGATGTCGGCGCTGATGCCGTTCAAGGACGGCTGGCCAGTGCAGGTGGTGCCGCTGCAGGTCGGCGTGTTGCAGTTCCCGATTCCCAGCGCGCGGCGCTGCTACAACCTGGGCCTGGCCCTGCGCCGCGCCATCGAGAGTTATCCCGAAGACCTTGCCGTGGCCATTGTCGCCACCGGCGGGGTCTCGCACCAGGTCCACGGCGAGCGCTGCGGTTTCAACAACCCGCAGTGGGACGCGCAGTTCCTCGACCTGCTGGTCAACGACCCGCAGCGCCTGACCGAAATCACCCTGGCCGAATACGCCACCCTGGGCGGCATGGAGGGTTCCGAGGTGATCACCTGGCTGATCATGCGTGGCGCCTTGTCGGCCAATGTGCACAAGCTGCATCAGGACTACTACCTGCCGTCGATGACCGGCATCGCCACCTTGCTCCTGGAAAACCAGGCGCAGGCCACCCCGCTGGACGCGCAGCTGCAGGAGCGTCACCGCCAGCACATGGCCCATCAGCTGGCCGGCATCGAGCAACTGCCCGGCACCTACCCGTTCACCCTGGAACGCAGTCATCGCGGCTATCGCCTCAACCGGTTCCTGCACAACCTGATCGACCCGGCCTGGCGCCAACGCTTTCTCGACAACCCCCAGGCGCTGTTCGAAGAGCACCGGCTGACAGCCGAGGAATGCTCGCTGGTCACCGCGCGCGACTGGCAGGGGTTGATCCGCTACGGCGCGATCTTTTTCCTGCTGGAAAAGCTCGGCGCGGTGGTGGGCGTGTCCAACCTGCATATCTACTCGGCGATGAAGGGGCTGAGCCTGGAAGAATTCCAGAAGACCCGCAACCAGCAGGTCACCTACTCGGTGGCGGGCAAGCGCTAGACGCTTTGCGCCGCCACCTGGCGGATCTGCTCCAGCAAGGCCTGCGCCGCCGGCGAGTGCAGGCCGTTGCGCCGGTAGATCAAACCGATCGGCCGGTAGGTGTCGCGCAGCTGCAAGGTCAGCGGGCGCAGCTCGCCGGAGGCGATTTCGTATTCCAGCTGGTGCGCCGAGACCACCGCCAGCATGTCCGAACGCATCAGCAGGCCACGGATGATGGCCATGTCGCCGGTCTCTACCACCGGCGCCAGTGGCGCGCGGCCCAGCCCGGCAAAGTGCGCTTCGAGCAGCACCCGCGCCGGGGTGTCGGCGCGCGGCAGCACCCAGCGCGCGTCGCCGAGGTCATCCAGGCTGACCGCCTGGGCCAGCAGCGGGTGTTCGCGGCGAGCGAGGATGACCATTTCTTCGGTCAGCAGCTGTTCGCCGTGCAGGTCGCTGGCGTAGTCGTTCGAACGCAGCGCGCCGAGCACGAAATCCACATCCCCCGCACGCAGTTCCATGGCCAGCAGGTTGAACGGGCTTTCGTTGGTCGCCACGCGCACCCCGGGGTGACGGGCCAGCAGGCGCACAATGGCTTCGGGAAGAATGCGCGTGCGCCCCAGCGGCAGCGCGCCGACGGTCACCACCCCCTGCAACGAGCCTTTGAGCAGAGCAACGTCGTCGGGGATGTGGCGCAACTCGTTGAGCACCCGGCGCACGGGCAGCAACATGTCCTGGCTCGCGCGGGTCGGCTGCAGGCCGCGCGCGGTGCGTTCGAACAATACTTTGCCGGCGCCGTCCTCGAGCACCTTGAGTGCGGCGCTGATGGCCGGCTGAGTCAGGCCGAAGGTGTTGGCCACGGTCTGCATGTGCTGGGTCTCGCAGAGCTTGACGAAGATTTCCAGGCGCCGGGTCTGCAGCAGATACAGCGGCTCGTGCGGAGCATGCCCGAGCAGCGCCGGGATGGCCTCCAGTTCAGCCAGCACCCGTTGCGCCCGCGGCAGGATCGACTTGCCTTGAGGGGTGAGCAGCATGCCGCTGGCGTGGCGCTCGAACAGCTGCACGTCGAGGTCCAGCTCCAGGTCGCGGATCGAGCGGGTCACCACCGACTGCGCGCGCAGCAGCGCCTGGGAGGCGCGCGAGACGCTGCCATGCTCGGCGATGCGCACGAAGGCGCGGATCTGCATCAAATGGGGCAGGGCGGTCACGGCGGCTCCAGGTCGTGGACAAGCGCCTATTATGAAGAGCGCATAAACAAAAAGTATAGCCATCGCAGGGTTACGCATTGGGCCCGGCCGCCCCGGGCTGTCAGCATTTGCCCATGCCTGTCGTCACTGCTATCCGAAGGACTGCCCTCATGAACAATAATGCCAACACCCCGAACAAGACCGCCCTGGTGGTCAGCGCCCACTCCGCCGACTTCGTCTGGCGCGCCGGCGGCGCCATCGCCCTGCACGGCGAGCAAGGCTACGCGGTGCACATCGTCTGCCTGTCGTTCGGCGAGCGCGGCGAGTCGGCCAAGCTTTGGCGCAAGGGTAGCGAGATGACCGAGAGCAAGGTCAAGGCCGCGCGCCGCGAAGAAGCGCAGAAGGCCGCCGATATCCTCGGCGCCACCGTGGAATTCTTCGACATCGGCGACTACCCGATGCGGGCCGACAAGGAAACCCTGTTCCGCCTGGCGGACGTGTTTCGCCGGGTGCAGCCCGAGTTCGTGCTCAGCCACTCGCTCAAGGACCCCTACAACTACGACCATCCGCTGGCCATCCACCTGACCCAGGAGGCGCGCATCATCGCCCAGGCCGAGGGTTATCGGCCGGGCGAGAAGATCGTCGGCGCACCGCCCGTGTACAGTTTCGAGCCGCACCAGCCGGAGCAGTGCGAGTGGAAGCCCGATGTGCTGCTGGACATCAGCTCGGTGTGGGACCGCAAATATGCCGCCATCCAGTGCATGGCCGGCCAGGAGCACCTGTGGGAGTACTACACCCGGGTCGCCCTGCAACGTGGCGTGCAGGCCAAGCGCAACATCGGCATCACCGCCCACAAAGACATCATCTACGGCGAGGGCTACCAGAGCATCTTCCCTCGCGTCACGGAGAACCTGGGATGAACCTGATCGGCAAGACCGGCATCGTGATCCGCAACATCCCGCGCGGCGACGCGGTACTGGTCGACGAACTCAGCCGCTACGGCGTGGCCACCGTGCACGAGGCCCAGGGCCGCAAGGGCCTGCTGGCGTCCTACATGCGCCCCGTGCAGCAGGATGTCGCCATCAGCGGCTCGGCCGTCACCGTGCTGGTGGCGCCGGGCGACAACTGGATGTTCCATGTGGCGGTGGAGCAGTGCCAGCCGGGAGACATCCTGGTGGTGGCGCCAAGCTCGCCCTGCACCGACGGCTTCTTCGGCGACCTGCTCGCCACTTCGCTGCAAGCCCGCGGTGTGCGCGCCCTGGTGCTCGATGCCGGCGTGCGCGACACCCGGACTCTGCGCGAAATGGGCTTTCACGTGTGGTCGCGGGCGGTGCACGCTCAAGGCACCATCAAGGAAACCCTGGGGTCGGTGAACATCCCGCTGGTGTGCGCCGGGCAGCTGGTGTACCCCGGCGATGCGGTGCTGGCCGATGACGACGGCGTGGTCATCGTGCGCCGCGAGGAGCTGGCCCAGGTGGTCGAAGCCAGCCGCAAGCGCGCTGACCTTGAAGAGGCCAAGCGGCTGCGCCTGGCCGCCGGCGAACTGGGCCTGGACATCTACGCCATGCGTGCGCGCCTGGCCGAGAAGGGCCTCAAGTACTACGACAGCCTCGATCAGGTCGAGGGGTGAGGCAGCCATGAGCCAGACGCGCATTCCCTGCCTGCTGATGCGGGGCGGGACCTCCAAGGGGACCTATTTTCTCGCCGATGACCTGCCCAAGGATCCGCAGGTTCGCGATGCGGTGCTGCTCGCCGCCATGGGCTCGCCGGACGCCCGGCAGATCGACGGCGTCGGTGGCGCCGATTCCTTGACCAGCAAGGTGGCGATCATCCGCCGCTCCAGCCGGCCAGGCATCGACGTCGACTATCTGTTCGCCCAGGTGGTGGTGGACGAGCCGCGGGTGGACTACGGGCAGAACTGCGGCAACATTCTCGCCGGCGTCGGGCCATTCGCCCTCGAGCGCGGCCTGGTCGAGCCGCGCGGCGAGCTGACGCGGGTGCGCATCTTCATGGAGAACACCGGGCAGACCGCCACGGCCGTGCTGCGCACCCCGGGCGGCGAGCTGCGTTATGACGGCGACGCGCGTATCGACGGCGTGCCGGGGACCGCAGCGCCAGTGATCGTCGAGTTTGACGACATCGCCGGTTCCAGCTGCGGCGCCTTGTTGCCCAGCGGGCGGGTACGCGACGTGCTGGACGGGGTCGAGGTGACCCTGATCGACAACGGCATGCCGGTGGTGCTGCTGCGCGCCGCCGACCTTGGCCGCAGTGGCTACGAAAGCCGCCAGCAGCTGGACGCCGACAGCGAGCTCAAGGCCCGTCTGGAATCGATCCGCCTCAAGGCCGGGGAGCTGATGAACCTGGGGGACGTGCGCGAGCGCACGGTGCCGAAGATGACCTTGATCGCCGCGCCGGTGGCCGGCGGCGCGGTCAGCAGCCGCAGCTTCATCCCGCACAAATGCCATGCCTCGATCGGGGTATTCGGCGCGGTCAGCGTGGCCTCGGCCTGCCTGTTGCCGGGGTCGGTGGCGGACGGGCTGGCGGCAGTGGCCGAAGGCAGCGACGTGCGCCTGTCGGTGGAGCATCCCACCGGTGAATTCACCGTACAGCTCAAGCTGGACAACGGCGCCCTGGCCGGCTGCGGTCTGCTGCGCACCGCCCGTTTGCTGTTCGACGGCATGGTCTGCGTGCCGCGCTCGGTCTGGGCCGGTTGAATCGGTACACCGGCAGCGGCGTCACGACAACGCCGGCAACGCCCCCAGCTTGGCCCGGTAGTAGAGCATCGGCGACACCGCCTGCTCGGGCAGGATCAGGTTCTTCACCTCGCCGACCATGATCGCATGGTCGCCGCCTTCGTATTCGCGCCACAGCTCGCACTCGATGATCGCGGTGGCGTGGGGCTTGCCCTCCGGGCCCAACAGCGGGTTGCCCAGCGCGCTCAGGTGCCACTCGATCGCCTTGGCCTTGTCCTTGCCCTTGCTGGCGAAGGCATAGGCCTCGGCCTGCTGTTCAGCGCCGAGCAGGTGGATGGCGAAGCGCTTGCGAGCCTGCAGGAGTGGGTAGGTGTCCGATTCGTAGTTGGGACAGAACAGCACCAGTGCCGGGTGGATCGACAGCGCACTGAAGGCGCTGGCCGTGATGCCGGCAATGCCGCCGTCGGCGTCCAGGGTGGTGACCACGGTGACCCCCGAGGGGAATGACGCCATCACGTCTTTGTAGATGCTGGGTTCGATCATTTCAGTCCACCTTGTCAGCGCACAGTGAAGATTGGGGGCAGGGTTGCCGGGGAAGATGGCGCCTACAGTGTCAGCGTGTTTGCCGGTGCGGCGCAAGGTGGTGAGCGCGCTTCTACTAGTATTTTGGTAAAAGCCTCTAATCAAGGGGTTGCAGGGCTTGACCGCGCAGGCTTAAGCTGAAAGTCAAAGATCCATTGGCAGGCTCGATGGTCTTGATAGGAAATGTTCAAGACTGCCGACCGCAGAGTCGGCTAAAAGTACAACTAAAAGCACAGTCGCAAGTGCAGCAACACCTGCAAGAGAGCCAAAGAGAGGTTAACGGTGCAGTGCGCGGTGCAAGTCGCGCGCTTGATGAATTTGACTTTATCCAAGGTTGAACCATGCAAACCAATCTCACCGGCTCTTCGAGCCTGGCAGTCAGCAAGAGCAAGGCCCAGCGGTTTGTCGAGGAATTACTCGCCAGGGCCGGCATCACGGTTAACGGCGCAGCTCCCTGGGACATGCAGCTGCTCGCCGAGGGCGTCAGCGAACGGGCCCTGGCCAAGGGCAACCTGGGTCTGGGCGAGGCCTACATGGACGGGCACTGGGACACGCCGCAGCTCGACGAATTCTTCAGCCGCCTGTTGCGCGCCGACATCGCCAACCATGTGCATCCCTCCGCGCTGCTGTTCCACGTGCTGGCGGTCAAGCTGATGAACCGCCAGAGCAAGACCCGCGCCTGGGAAGTGGGCGAACGGCATTACGACCTGGGCAACGACTTCTACGCGGCCATGCTCGACGAGCGCATGACCTACACCTGCGGTTACTGGAAAGATGCCAGCAACCTGGAGCAGGCGCAGAATGCCAAGCTCGACCTGATCTGCCGCAAGCTGCAGCTCAAGCCGGGCATGCGCGTGCTGGACATCGGCTGCGGCTGGGGCAGTTTCATGTCCTATGCCGCCGAACATTACGGCGTCGAGTGCGTCGGTGTGACCATCTCCCGCGAGCAGGCCGAATGGGGCCGGCGCAAGTACGCGCAGTTGCCGGTGGAGTTCCGCCTGCAGGACTACCGCGAGGTCGATGAGCGCTTCGATGCCATCGCCAGCGTCGGCATGTTCGAGCATGTGGGGCCCAAGAACTACCGCACCTACATGGAAACCGCACACCGCTGCCTCAAGGACGACGGCCTGTTCCTGCTGCACACCATCGGCAAGAACCAGGCTTCGGCGCCCGACCCGTGGATCGACAAGTACATCTTTCCCAACGGCGAAGTGCCGACCCTGGCGCAGATGACCACCGCCTTCGAAGGCCTGTTCGTCGCCGAGGACCTGCACAACTTCGGCGCCGACTACGACCGTACCCTGGTGGCCTGGGAGGAGCGCTTCGAAGCCAACTGGCCGAAATTCGCCGCGCTGCTGGGTGAGCGCTTCTTTCGCATGTGGCGCTATTACCTGCTGTCCTGCGCCGGCGCGTTTCGCGCCCGCGACCTGCAGCTGTGGCAGTGGGTGCTGTCGCGCCAGGGCGTGGTCGGCGGCTACCAGCGGGTCAGCTGAACAGCAGCGCCTTGAGCCCGCTGGACTCATCGATATCCGGGAACTCCGGCGGGTTGGCCAGGCGTTCGCGCCACTGCAACTGCGGCGCTTCGCGGGCCATGCTGTCGATGATGAAGTCCGGGCCCACGGCTGGGTCGTTGACGCAAGCCAGCACCTGCCCACCCGGGGCCAGCAGCTCGGGGAGCCGGCGCAGTACCTTGGGATAGTCCTGGCCGAGCACGAAGCTGCCTTTCTGGAACGACGGTGGGTCGATCAGGATCAGGTCATAGGGGCCACCACTGCGCACCTTGCCCCAGGACTTGAACAGTTCATGGCCGAGGAACTGCACGCGGCTCAGGTCATGCCCGTTGAGGCGATGGTTGTCGCGGCCACGGCTGAGGGCCGCGCGGGCCATGTCCAGGTTGACCACCTTGGCTGCGCCACCGGCGATCGCTGCCACGGAAAACCCGCAGGTGTAGGCGAACAGGTTGAGCACGCGCCGGCCTGCGGCATGCGCCTGCACCCACTGGCGACCCAGGCGCATGTCGAGGAACAGGCCCATGTTCTGCTTGACGCCCAGGTCCAGTTGATAACGCAGGCCGTGCTCGGTGACGATGCGCTGGGCCTCGGCCTGGCCCACCAGCCACTGGCTGGTGCTGCCTTCCACATACCGATGCTGCAACAGCACGGCACTGGCCCCGGCCGCCTGCCAGGCGGTGGACTCGCTCAGCTGCACCAGCATCTGCTGCAGCCCGGCCAGGGCCTCGGGGTCGGGTTCACGGAACAGCGCCACCAGCAGTACGCCCTGCAACCAGTCCACGGTGATCTGCTCCAGGCCCGGCCAGCAACGGCCTCGGCCATGGAACAGGCGGCGGGTTTCAGCAGGTGCGTCGGCGAGGGCGGCGAGCAGGTGGCGCGAGAGGGTGGCGAGGCTGTCGGGGTTGAGGCTGTCGAGATTGGGGGTATGTGGATTCATGGCGCGCATTATCCAGAGGCGTGCCTGGCTTATCAATCCGTGGCTGGGTGATCGTTGTTCCAGGCGGCCCGGGCGTAGCGGCGAAACCCGCGGGCTTGAGCCTTCAGGGCAGCGAGCCAGGCGGACGCCGAGCAGGGAACCGAAAAGCGTGCGGCGCGTCTCAGGAATAAATGTCACTGGTCGCACCGTTTGGTAAACATCCTTGCATCTATCTATGCTGCGACTGAGCTTGCCCGCCCTTGCGCAAGCCGGACGGGCGCAGTCAGCAACGGGAAACGGAGGTTCCATGAACGTATCGACCGAGCAATTGGTGGATCTGGTTTCGCTCAAGGCCCAGCCTGCCGCCAGCAGTCATTCAGTCGAAAGGGTATTGCACGCGTTACGCACCCATCTGGGGATGGATGTGGCATTTGTTTCAGAGTTTCGCGACAGCGACCGGGTGATGCGTTTCGTCGACGCCGGTGACGACGCCCCGATCGCCCAGGGTGACGCCCTGGACCTGGACGTGGGCTATTGTCAGCGTGTGGTCGACGGCCGCCTGCCGGAATTGATCCCCGACACCGCGCAGGTCGACGCGGCGATGGCCTTGCCGGAAACCCGCGCGATCCCCATCGGCTCGCACCTGAGCGTGCCGATCCGCTTGAGCGATGGCCGCCTGTACGGGACCTTCTGCTGTTTCGGCTACGCCCCCGACAACTCATTGGGCAACCGCGACCTGCAAGTGATGCGGGTGTTCGCCGACCTGGTGACCGAACGCATCGAAAGCGAAATGACTCAAGAGCGCGACCGCCAGCGCAAGCGCGAGCGGTTGCTGGCGGCCATGGCCACGCGCCAGCCGGCTATCGTCTATCAACCGATTTTCGACCTGGCCGACATGAGCGTGGCGGGCTGGGAATGCCTGTCGCGCTTCAACCTGGAGCCGGGGCGCACGCCGGATCTGTGGTTCCAGGAGGCGGCCGACGTCGGCCTGGGCGAGGACCTCGAGTGCCATGCCATCAGTGCGGCGCTGGCGGGGCTGTCGATGTTTCCGGGCGACATGTACCTGGCCATCAACTGCTCCCCGGAGCTGCTGCTCAGTCATCGCCTGGATGACCTGCTGCAGGGCTACCCCGGGCAGCGCATCGTGCTGGAGATCACCGAGCACGCGGTGGTTCAGGACTACCGGCTGATGGAAGGGGCTTTGGCCGGGCTGCGCAAGCGCGGCATGCGCCTGGCCATCGACGATGCCGGCGCCGGCTATGCCAGCATGCGCCACATCCTCCAGCTGCGCCCGGACATGATCAAGCTCGATATCAGCCTGACCCAGGGCATCGACCTGGACCCGCAGCGCCGGGCCATGGCCTCGGCACTGATTGCCTTCGCCCGCGAGACCGGCAGTACCATCGTCGCCGAAGGGGTGGAAACCGTGCACGAACTGGAGGTGCTCAAACGGCTGGGCGCCGACAAGGTGCAGGGCTTTCTGCTTGGCCACCCGCTGGCCTTGAGCGACGTCAAGCGCCTGAACATCCGCGCCCAGGGCGGCGGCTTCGGCAGCACCATGCTGCAGGCGCCGAGGGTAGGGGACTGACCCGCAGCCGCTATGCGGCCTCTGTGGCCACCGCCACCGAGAGGCCGCAGGCCGGTCTGCTATTTCTGCGGTGAGGCGACGAACCGTGCCAACGCCACCACCGGCAGCAGGCTCCCGGCACAGGCCACCCACGGCCAGCCGCCATGTTCGTACAGCGCGCTGGCCAGCGCCGAGCCCACGGCGCCGCCGATGAAAATGCTGGTCATGTACAACGCATTCAAGCGCCCGCGGCTGGCGGCGTCCAGGGCGTAGATCGCGCGCTGGCCGAGGACCATGTTCATCTGCACGGCAAAGTCCAGCAGCACGCCGGTCAGCGCCAGGGTCACCACGCCCCAGGCCGACGGCAGCAGCCAGGTGCAGAAGCTCAAGGGTGCGAGGATCATCGCCAGCAACGAGGCGCGGCGGGTGAAGCCGGCATCGGCCAGGCGCCCGGCGATCGGTGCCGCCACTGCACCGATGGCGCCGACCAGGGCGAACACGGCGATCTGGCTCTGCGACAGGCCATAATGACGCGACAACTCCAGGGGCACCGCACTCCAGAACAGGCTGAACGCGGCAAACATCAGCGCTTGATAAAACGCCCGCTGGCGCAGCACCGGCTGGCCGGCCACCAGCTGGGCCAGCGAGGCCAGCAGCTGGCCGTAGCTGGCCGAGTGGCTGGGTTGGCGGCGGGGTATGGTCATGGCGATGACCGCGATGATCGCCAGCATCAACCCCGCCGCGCCGATGAACACGCTGCGCCAGCCCAGGTGGTCAGCCACCACGCTGGACAGCGGTCGGGCCAGCAGGATGCCCAGCAGCAGGCCGCCCATGATGCTGCCGACCACGCGGCCGCGGGTGGCTTCGGGGGCCAGGTTGGCCGCCAGGGGGATGAGGATCTGCACCGACACCGAACTGAAGCCGATCAGCAGCGACACCAGCAGAAAGCTGCCGGGGTGCTCGGTCAGGCCGGCGGCCACCAGGCTGAGCGTGGCCAGGGCGGTGCTGCCGAGCAACAGGATGCGGTTTTCCACCAGGTCCGCCAGCGGCACCAGAAACAGCAGGCCCAGGGCGTAGCCGATCTGGGTCAGCGACACGATCAGGCTGGCACTGTGGCTCGAAATGCCCAGGCTGGGCGCGATCAGGTCGATGATCGGCTGCGCGTAGTAGATATTGGCAACGATGGCACCGCAGCAGAACGCGAACAGCAGCGTCAGGCCGCGCGTCATCTGCACGGCCGGATGGCCGGGGGCGGTCTGGGTCGAATCGCTCATGGATAGGGCTCCGAGGGTCTGCACAGGCACAGCGCCAGCATCTTACGCCAAAGCGCGCGGCGGCGCAGGTCGCGCCAGTGCAAATGGCGGTCGCCGCAGGGCGTTTGTGCAAACCCGTACAAACGTATTTTTGCAGCACGGCGCAACAAGACGCCGCTCATCACAATGACCCTGCCGCATGAGATCTCGCCATGAAAAGACTGACTCACCGTTGTCTGTTGACGCTTGCCGGCTCCCTGTTCGCCACCTCGCTTTTGACCAGCAACGTCATGGCCGCCGACCCGGCACAATGCCAGGCGGTGCGCATGGGCGTGGTCAACTGGACCGATGTGATCGCCACCAGCGGCATGGCCCAGGTGCTGCTCGACGACCTCGGCTACCAGGTCAAGCAGACCAGCGCTGCGCAGCAGATCATCTTCGCCGGCATTCGCGACAACCGCCTGGACCTGTTTCTGGGCTACTGGAAGCCGGCCATGGACAAGAACATCGAGCCGTTCGTCAGCGCCGGACAGCTCAAGGTGATGAGCCCGCCCAGCCTCAACGATGCGCAAGCAACCTTGGCCGTACCGCAATACGTGGCCGACGCGGGCCTGAAGACCTTCGCCGATATCGCCAGGTTCAAGGACAAGCTGGGTGGCAGGATCTACGGCATCGAATCGGGCAGCGGCGCCAATGCCACCATCCAGAAAATGATCGACAGCAACCAGTTCGGCCTCGGCGGCTTCAAACTGGTGGAGTCGGGCGAGGCCGGCATGCTCGCCGCCGTGGAGAGGGCCACCAAGCGCAACGAATACGTGGTGTTCGTTGGCTGGAAGCCGCACCCCATGAACATCAATATGAAAATCGCCTATCTGACCGGCAGCGAAGACGTCTACGGCCCCAACGAAGGCGCCGCCACCGTGTCCTTCGTCACCGCCCCCGACTACGCCCAGCGCTGTCCCAACGTCGACCGGCTGCTGCAGAACCTGACCTTCACTTCGGCCCAGGAGAGTGCACTGATGGTGCCGATCATGGCGCGCAAGACTCCGGAAGAAGTCGCCCGGCAATGGCTCAAGGACCACCCGCAGGATCTGCAGCGCTGGCTGGCTGGGGTGACCACCTTCGACGGCAAGGATGCGATCAAGGCAGTGCAGGTGGCGTCCAGTCAATGACCCAGAGGCAGCAACTGTCCCTGCCGATGGCCGACTTCGTCGAGCAGACCGAGGCGTTCGCCAGCCGCGACCCGTCGCTCGCTGCGCAGCGCCAGGCCTATCGGCGCATGTGCGCGGCGTTCACCCCGGCGCGCCCGCCGACCCTGCAAGTCTTCGACCGCCAGCTGGGCGAGGTGCCAGTGCGCCGCTATCGGCCCATGGGCGCCGCGCCGGCCCACGGCTGGCCATGGCTGCTGTACCTGCACGGCGGCGGCTGGGTGGTGGGCGGCCTGGACTCCCATGACTTCATCTGCTGTGAATTGGCCCAGACGTTATCGGCCACCGTGGTTGCCGTGGATTACCGGCTGGCCCCGGAGCATCCCTACCCAGCGGCGCTCGACGACTGCCTGGCGGCCTGGCAGGGGGTGTTGGCCCGGGCCGCCGGCTGGCAGCTGGCCAAGGGGCCGGGGGTGGTGATGGGCGACAGCGCCGGCGGCAACCTGGCGGCGGCGTTGTGCCTGGCCTTGCGCCAGCGGGGCGAATCGATGCCTGGCGCGCAGGTGCTGGTCTACCCGGGTTTGGGAGGGCCGGCCCACAGCGCTTCGCGGGTGGAGTGCGCCGAGGCACCGTTGCTCAGCGCCAGCGAGGTGCTGGACTACCAGCAACTGTATGTCCCTGAAGCGTCACGCACCGATCCGCTGGCGTTGCCCTTGCTGGCCGAGAACCTGGCCGGTCTGCCTGCGGCGTTCATCGCCGTGGCTGAATTCGACCCCTTGCGCGATGACGGCGTGGCCTATCACCAGCGGTTGCTGGCGGCGGGGGGTGACAGTCGGCTGTACCTGGGTCGGGGCCTGGTCCATGGCTGCCTGCGCGCCCGGCACCAGGTGCCGGAGGTCGATGAACTGTATGCGGCGATGCTGGGGTTTGTGCGCGCTGCCTTTGATCGCTCGCCAGCCGGGCCGGCTTAGCCGGCGAGCGATCGCTGCAAGCCGTCGATCAGCGAGCGGTCTGCTGCAAAGCCACCCCGCTGGCCAGGCTCGGTGCCAGCGGCAGCTGTGGCAGCAGCGTGGCCTGATAGGCATGGTAGAGGTCAGGTTTGCCCGCCCAGATGCGTTCGGCCGGCTGGTTGGCCGGGTCCAGTTCGTGGTGCCAGCTGCCGTGTTCGCGGTCGATCAGGTGCTGGTCGATGTACTGCCAGAACATCCGGTACGCCGCCTCGTACTGCGCCTGGCCGGTACGCTGGTGAAGCGCGGCGGCGGCGGCGCTGGCTTCGGCGAGGGTCCAGTGCAGGCGCTCGCGAACCACCGGGGCGCCGTTCCAGTCGATGGTGTAGACGATGCCCGGGGCGCCATCCACAGCCCAACCCAGGCGCACCGAGGCCTCGAACAGCGCAGCGGCATCCTCGGCCAGCCATGTCGGGCTGGCGAGCCCTGCGCGTTGGCGCGCAGCTTCCAGGTGCAATAACAGCCGCGCCCATTCAAAGCCATGCCCTGGCGTCTGCCCATAGGGGCGAAAGCCATCGGCGCGGTTATCGTCGTTGTAGGCGGGCAACGGCTGCCACTGCGCATCGAAATGCTCCACCGGCAGGTAGCCGGCGGCGCTGGCATGTTGATGAATGACCCGCTCGCTGATGCGCAGGGCGCGGTCCAGCCAGCGGCTGTCGTCGAGCACGTCGGCCAGGGCGAGGAACGCCTCGGTGGCGTGCATGTTGCTGTTGCCGCCGCGGTAGGCTTCAAGCTCGGTCCATTCCCGATTCCACGACTCCAGCAGCGCGCCTTCCTCTTCGCTCCAGAAGTGTTTTTCCAGCACCGCCACTGCCTCGCGCAACAGTTCTGCCGCGCCCGGGCGCTGAGCCACTACCGCAGAGCTGGCGGCCAGGGCGACGAAGGCATGCAGGTAAGCCGGCTTGCGCGTGTCGCCATCGGCGGCGTCGGCAATGGCGAACCAGCCACCGTACCTGGCGTCGCGCATTGGCCCGATGAGGGCGGCCAGGCCGTGGTCGACCAGCTCGGCGGCGAAGGGCACGCCCTGCAGATGGGCGATAGCAAAGCTGTGCACCATGCGCGCGGTCTGCATGGTTTCGCTGAGGGCGCCTGCCGGCAGTTGGCCGAAGCGGTCCAGCGCGCCGAAGCCCACTGGCAGCCGGGCCTGGCGGGAGAATTGCAGCAGGGGCAGGGCCTGGGCCCGCAGCCAGGCGTGGTCGCCGGCCGTCGTTTGCGAAGTGGTCATAGGCAATTATTGTCCTTATAGGGTGACGACTGAAGTGACGGCTTTGAAAAACAGACCGCAGTTTAAGCCAATGAGAGTAGGCCGGATGTACCCGGTTTCATTCCTTTGTGGAATGCAGCTCATGACAAGGATGAATTTTATTTATCCACTGCAGTTGGCTAACCTCAGGCCATCGACCCTGGACCCCACCAACATGCCCGAAGCCGCTGACGCTGTACCCGACCACGACCCGCACTGGCAACGCAACCTGTGGGTGTGCGTGGTCGGGGCTTTCACCACCATCGTTGCCATGACCTTGCTGCTGCCGTTCCTGCCGCTTTACGTCGAGCACCTGGGGGTCAGCGACCCGGCAGCGGTGGTGCAGTGGTCAGGCGCTGCATTTGGTGCGACCTTTCTCTCGGCGGCCCTCACCGCACCGCTGTGGGGCCGACTGGGGGACCGCTACGGGCGCAAGTTGATGCTGATTCGCGCGAGCCTGGGCATGGCCATCGCCATGTCGCTGATCGGCCTGGCGCAGAACGTCTGGCAGCTGGTGCTGCTGCGTTTGCTGGCCGGCCTGCTCGGCGGCTATGCCTCGGGCGCGACCATCCTGGTCGCCACCCAGACACCCAAGGCGCGCTCGGGCTGGGCCCTGGGCATGCTCGCTTCGGGGATCATGGCCGGCAACCTCGCCGGCCCGCTGATCGGTGGCTTGCTGCCGCCACTGGTGGGCATCCGCAACACCTTCTTCATTGCCGGCGCGGTGATTTTCCTGACCTTCCTGGCCACCACCTTTGTGCTCAAGGAGGCGCCTCGGCGTGGTCCTGCCAAGCCTGGCCAGGCGGCCCCGGCGAATCTGGGCTGGCGCCAGCTGGAGCAGCGGCGCAGCGTGGCCACCATGTTCCTGGTGGCCTGCCTGCTGATGTTCGCGCTGCTGTCGATCGAGCCGATCATCACCGTGTACCTGATGCAGCTGCACACCGAAAACCTGACCCTGATGGCCGGCGTGGTGATGTCGGGCGCGGCCCTGGGCAGTATTCTCGCCGCCTCGCGCCTGGGCCGCCTGGCCGACCGCATCGGCCACTGGCCAGTGCTCAGCGCCTGCCTGGCGGTCACCGCCGTGCTGTTGATTCCCCAAGCGTTCGTCAGCAACGTCTGGCAACTGGCGATCCTGCGCTTTGCCATGGGCCTGGCCACCGGCGGCCTGCTGCCGTGCATTGCCAGCATCATTCGCCATGCCGTGCCGCAGCAGGTGGCGGGGCGCATGCTCGGCTACTCTACCTCCAGCCAGTACGTCGGCCAGGTTCTTGGCCCGTTGACCGGCGGGTTCCTGGGTGGCCACTTCGGCATGGGCATGGTGTTTCTCGGCACCAGCGCCTTGATGGCAGGCTGCGCGCTACTGACCTGGCGACTTGCCCCTGGCCCCTAAAGATCCTCGCCGGCTTGCCGATTACCTGACATCCGTATTCATAACAACAATGCACCGCTGCCAGGGAAATCGTCATGCTTACCCATCTCAAAGTCCGTACCGGCATGCTCTGCGTGCTGGTGGTGTTTGGCCTCAGCCTGTTGGCCGCCAGCCTGACCGGCTGGTATGGCGCCCGCGCCAGCGACGCGCAGATCAAGTCGCTCAACCTGCTCACCGCCGTGCAGCTGGACAAGCTCAACAACGCCGCCATCTGGACCACCCGCGCCAGCGCCTCGGCGCACAGCGCCATGCTGGCGCGCCTGTCGGGCAATATCGAGGTTTCCAACCAGACCGCTGTGGCTGCCACCGAGCGGCTCAACAACGGCCAGAAGCTGATCGACGAGATCCTGCCCACGGTCACTGATCCGCAGCTGCTGGCCAGTGCCCGCGATGTGCAGGCCGCCTTCAATGCCTACCGGCAGATCGTCGCTCAGCAGATCGACAGCAGCAAAGGCGAGCTGGCGGCCTACATGGCCATCGATGCCAGCGCCAAGAACGCCAGCACGGCCTACGCCAAGGCACGGGAGATCTTCACCGGGCAGATCAACGCCTCGGTGCAGGCGACCATGGCCGCCAGCGAGAGCCGCCTGCAATACGCACAGAACACCGCCATCGCGCTGATCCTGCTGACCCTGGTGCTGGCCATCGCCTGTTGGAGCTTCATCAGCCGCGGCGTGCTGGCGCCGTTGCGCGCGGCCGGCGAGCATTTCGACGTCATGGCCAAGGGCGATCTCAGCCGCCCGGTGGTGGCGCGCAGCAGCAACGAGATCGGCCAGCTGTTCCGCTCGCTGGCGCACATGCAGGCCAGTCAGCGCGACACCTTGCAGCACGTCGGCCAGACCGCCGCCTTGCTCAACGCCTCAGCCACCGAGCTGGACGCGGTTACCCTGCGCACCACCGACGGCCTGATGCAACAGAACAACGAGCTGGACCAGGCGGCCACCGCGGTGACCGAGATGACTGCCGCCGTGGAAGAGGTGGCGCGCAACGCGGTGTCCACCTCCGAGGCGGCCAGCGCCTCCAACCAGCTGGCCCATGCCAGCCGCGACCAGGTGCGCAAGGTGCTCAGCGAGATCGGCGTGATGAGCAACGACGTGCAGACCACCGGCGAGGTGATTCAGCGCCTGGCCGCCCAGGCCAATGATATCGGCAAGGTGCTCGACGTGATCCGCTCGGTGTCGGAGCAGACCAACCTGCTGGCACTCAACGCCGCCATCGAGGCTGCCCGAGCCGGCGAAGCCGGGCGCGGCTTCGCGGTAGTGGCCGACGAAGTACGCACTCTGGCCCAGCGCACCCAGCAATCGACCCATGAAATCGAGCAGATGATCAGCGACATCCAGAGCAGCACCGGTGCAGCGGTCGGTTCCATCGAATTGAACAATCAGCGTGCCCGCAGCACCCTGGAGGCGACCCAGGTCAGCGGGCAGATGCTCGAGGACATCTTCACCCGCATCAACGAGATCAACGAACGCAACCTGGTGATCGCCAGCGCCGCCGAGGAGCAGGCCCAGGTGGCCCGCGAGGTCGACCGCAACCTGAGCAACATCCGCCAGCTGTCCGACCAGTCCGGCGCCAGCGCCACCCAAACCCGCGCTGCCAGCGGCGAGCTGGCGCGCCTGGCGCAGCAGATGGACGACCTGGTGCGGCGCTTCAAGGTGGGGGTGTAGCCTAGAGATTCAATCACGGCTGCCAGCGGTCGCCTTGAGACTCAAGTCCGGCCTGGCGGCCTCTCGGGGTCTTCGCCCCCTCCCACAAGGCATTCGCGATCAAAGTGGGAGGGGTCGCAGACCCCGAGAGGCCGCCGGGCCGGTTTGATCTTCCTGGGGTTTAGCGAAATGCCCAATATGGCCACCACCGGCCGCCCGCGCGGCCTCTCGGGGTCTTCGCCCCCTCCCACAATGGATTCGCGATCGAAGTGGGAGGGGTCGCAGACCCCGAGAGGCCGCAAGGCCGGTTTGATCTTCCTGGGGTATAGCGAAATGCCCAATGTGGCCACCACCGGCCGCCCGCTCGGCCGTTGGTGGCCGTGATTGAGTCTCAAGACCGGCCTGGCGGCCTCTCGGGGTCTTCGCCCCCTCCCACAATGGATTCGCGATCGAAGTGGGAGGGGTCGCAGACCCCGAGAGGCCGCCAGGCCGGTTTGATCTTCCTGGGGTTTAGCGAAATGCCCAATATGGCCACCGCCGGCCGCCCGCGCGGCCGTTGGTGGCCGTGATTGAGTCTCAAGACCGGCCTGACGGCCTCTCGGGGCCTTCGCTTCCTCCCACAAGGGATTCGCGATCGAAGTGGGAGGGGTCGCAGACCCCGAGAGGCCGCCAGGCCGGTTTGATCTCCTGGCGTTTGGCGCGATGTCCAATATGGCCACCACCGGCCGCCCGCGCGGCCGTTGGTGGCCGTAATTGAGTCTCAAGACCGGCCTGGCGGCCTCTCGGGGTCTTCGCCCCCTCCCACAAGGCATTCGCGATCAAAGTGGGAGGGGTCGCAGACCCCGAGAGGCCGCCAGGCCGGTTTGATCTTCCTGGGGTTTAGCGAAATGCCCAATATGGCCACCGCCGGCCGCGCGGGCGGCCGGTGGTGGCCGTGATTGAGTCTCAAGACCGGCCTAGCAGCGCCCCTAGCATAAATGGGATCCTCAACTAATCTTGCAACCAGACGACGGGTGCAAAGGGGATGGAATCTCATGAAGTTGCAATGGGTAGTCGCGGCCTGTGCGCTGTTGGTTGGATGCAGTTCCGACAGCGGTGGCAGCCTGGAGGGCAAGCCGGTGCAGATCACCGCCATGGCGCCGTCCTATGACAGCAGCAGCGATACGGTCGACCTGTCGATCAGCCTGACCAATATTTCCAAGCAGCCCTTGCGCGCGGTGCAGATCGAGATCCGCGGCTTCGATTCGGCCGGTCGCCCGGTGAACGCGGGCGGGCCGGGCGGCGTCGCCGTGGTCAGCCTTTATGGGCCGTACGAAGCCGGCGCCAAGGTCGGGCCGGTCACCGTACCCAAGCTGTGGACCGGCTCCGATGTGCGCTGCCTGGAAGTCACCGAGATCAACGCTTCAGGCCTGGATTATTCCACCAGCATCATCGACGGCGCCGCTGCCAACAACCTGGTGGCCGGCGACGCCCGTCGAGTCTGCAGGGGCGCAAATTAACTCAGCGTGGCAAAGGCGTCGACCGGCGAGCGCGTCTGCGCTTCGGCCATCTGGGTCAGACCATAACTCTTGACCAGCCGCTGGTACTCCACCAATTCCAGGCTCATGCGCTCGTGGATCTGCGCCGGGTTCAGCGGCGCCGGCGTCAGCAGCAGACGCTTGAGCAGGGCGAGGAACTCTGGCGTGGCCTGGGCCGCAGCGATCTGCGTGCGCAGGCTCTGGGCGGTGGCCGCGGGCAGTTGCGCCGGGGCGAACCAGCCGTACCAGCCGAGCATCGCCAGGCTGGGCAGGCCCTGTTCGCTGAACGTGGCCACCTGCGGCCAGCCCTCGAGGCGCGTCGCCGAACTGACCGCCACCGTACGGCAACCCTTGCCCAGTCCCAGGGTATTGCCAGGCACGGTGATGCAAGCGGCCAGATTCTGGTTCTGCAGGTCGCCGAACATCGCCGTGGCTGCCTTGTAGGACTGCGCGCGCAACGCCACTTCCTTCTCCCGGGCCAGCATCAGCGCCAGCAGGTGCGACTGCGAGCCGTACAGGGCAAAGCCCAGGTCACGATAATCGGGGTTCTGCTGGACCCAAGCCAGGTAGCCGTTGACGTCAGTCACGCTGGCGGGCACCAAGGGGCCCAGGGTCAGGGTGAAAGGGTACTCGCCCATCACCGCCAACGGCGTGAAGTCGGTCATGGGGTCATACTTGAGGTTGCGGTAGGTGCTGGGGAACAGCGTCATCGAGCCGGACTGCACCTGCAGCAAAGTGCTGCCATCGGGCGCGGCGGCCTTGACGGTTTCGGTGGCCTGCAGGGTGTTGCGATTATCGATGACCTGCAGCTGGTAGCCGGACTTGGCGCGGCCGTTGAGGATGTCCAGCGCACCGGTCGCCAATTTGGTGCCCAGGGCGCCTGGCGGCAGGCCGAAGATCAGGCGCTGGGTGGGCGCAGCGTTATCGGCGAACAGCCGAGCGGACCGGACAGCGAGCAAGGCAGCGGCTGAGCCGATGACAAAGGATCTACGTTTCATGGTATTGCTCCTTGCAACATCTCTGGCCCGCTACAGCTCCATACACGCGGGCCTTGCCAGAAAAAAAGTACGTTCAGGTCATCTGGCTGAGCCCGTAACGGTTGACCAGGTCGCCATAGCTTTGCGATTCCTGATGTATGCGTGCCACGATCTGCTCCGGCGTCAGGGGCAACGGCGAAACCACGACGCTCTTCTGCAATGCCAGGTAGTCCGGCAAGGTCTGGATGGCGGTGAGCTTGTCATGCAGCGAGCGCACCACGGCATCCGGGGTATGGGCCGGCGCGAACCAGGCGTACCAGCCGGCCAGGTTGATCTCTGGCAGGCCCTGTTCGGCGAAGGTCTTGACCTGCGGCCAGCGTTCCAGGCGCTGCCGGCTGCTGACCGCCAGGTTGCGCAGGCTCTTGCTGTTGGTGGCGGCAGCAGAACCGGAAAGCATGATGGCGGCGGCCAGGGTGCCTTTCTCGACGTCGTCGGCCAGCGAGCGCGGCGACTTGTAGGACAGCGAGCGCAAGGCGATCTGCTTGCCGCGGGCCAGCATCAGGCTGATCAGATGCACCTGCGAGCCATACACCGCGAAGCCCAGGTCGCGGTAGTCGGGGTTCTTGTTGACCCAGGTCACGTAACCGTCGATGTCGGTCACGCTGGCCGGGACCGCCGGGCCCACCGTCAGGGTGAAAGGGTATTCGCCAAGTACCGCCAAGGGGGTGAAATCCTTGATCGGGTCATAGTTCATGCTGCGGTACAGGTGGGGCAGCAGCACCATCGAGGCCGACTGCGCCTGCAGCAGGGTCGCGCCATCGGGCGCGGCAGCCTTGACCACTTCACTGGCCTCCTGAGTGTTGCGTTGCTCGTGCACTTCCAGGCGATAGTCCAGCTTGTACTCGCGGGCCATGAGCTGCAGCGTCACTTCGGCAAGCCGGGTACCCACGGCCCCGGCGCCGATGCCGAACACCAGCCGGCCGGGCGGCGCGCTGTTGCCGGCCCAGCCGATGGCGGGCAGAGCCGAACCGAGCATCAGCGTGCCGGCGACCTGGATGAAAGTTCTGCGGTCCATCGTGATACCTCCAGGCGTACTGCTTGCCTTTTGCCAGTATAGAAGGAAAAACGGATCCCATCAGTCCAGTGGTCTGATTCCGAACTGGCGCACCAGCTGCTGGTAGCTGGCCAGCTCGCGGGTGGTCAGCTGCTGAATCTGCTCGGGGTCCAGGTTCAGCGCCGTGAGGTTCAGCCGCTTGAGCAGCGGGGCGAACTCCGGCGCGGTCTTCATGGTGTGGGCCTTGTCGCGCAATTGCTGAAGTACAGCGGGGGGCGTGGTCGCAGGGGCATACCAGGCGTACCAGGCGTTCAGGTCCATGCCGGCCACGCCTTGCTCGGCCAGGGTTGGCACATTCGGCCAATGCGCCTCGCGGTGTGCCCCGGTGACCCCCAGCGAACGCAGCTTGCCGCTGGCCCAGAGGTCCTGGTTGCCGTTGCCGGCGGCGGTGAAGCCGGCCGCCAGGCCGCCGCTCATCAGGTCCTTGAGCATCATCAGCGAGCCCTTGTAAGGCCGCCCGCTGATGGCCACCGACTTTGCCCGGGCCAGCATCAATGTGGCCATATGGCCCTGGGAGCCGTACATGGCGTAACCCACGTCGCGCAGGTCGGGGTTGTCGGTTACCCAGTCCAGGTACTGCGCCAGGTTGGTCACGCGGGCCGGCACCAGCGGCCCCACGGTGAGTGACCCGGACAATTGGGTCAGCGAGACGACCGGGGCAAAATCCTGCAGCGGGTTGTAGCCCAGGTCGCGGTAGACGCTGGGCAGCAGCACCATCGAGGTCGACTGCGCCTGCAACAGCAACGTGCCATCGGCCGGGCCGTTCTTGACCAGCTCGGTGGCCGTGCGCGAGTTGTGCGAGTCGATGTTGGTAAAGCTGAAGTGCCCGCCGGCGCGCGCGTTGTAGATGCTCAGGCAGCTTTCGCCCAGCTCGCTGCCGATGGAGCCGGGCGGGTAGCCGAAGATCAGCCGCGGACCATCCAGCGGCGGCGTGCTGGTGGCAAAGGCGGGCAGGTGAGCGCCGAGCAACAGGGCCCCGCTGCCGAACAGAAAACGACGACGATCGAACATGACAAATACTCCGGGTCAGTCGAACTTGCTGATCTGAAAACCTGCCACCAACGTCTTGTAGTGGGCGGTTTCCTCGCGCAGGCGCGCGCTGATCTGTTCGGCATCGAGATTGGCGGGGGTGAGCAACAGATGTTTGAGGACATCGGCGTAAGGCGCCGACGCCTGCATGCGCGCGATCGCCTCGCGCAGCGAGTGCAGGGTGCCGGCTGGGGTGGCGGCCTGGCAGTACCAGCCGAACCAGGCGCTGAAATCCATGCGCGGTGAGCCCTGTTCGGCCAGGGTCGGCAACTGGGGCCAGTACATCAGGCGCTGCCGGCTGGTCACGCCCAGGGCGCGGATCGCCGCACCGGGGGCGATGTCGGCGCCGCTGCCAGGGGCCAGGAACGCGGCGGCCAGTGTCTGGCTGCGCAGGTCGGAGAGCAGGCCGGTGGTGCCCTGATAGGACTGCACCCGCAGTGGCACGTCACAGTCGGCCACCAGGGTGCGCACGGCCAGGTGGCCGATGCTGCCGTAGATGGAGATCCCGACATTGCGGTACTCAGGGTTGTCGTTGACCCAGCCCAGGTACTGCTTGAGGTTGCCCACGCTGGCCGGCACCAGCGGCCCGACCGCCAGCACGTAGGGGAAATCGCCCATGCAGCCCAAAGGTGCGAAGTCGCGTGTCGCCTCGAAGCCGGTGTCCTTGTACACGCTGGGCAGCAGGGTCATGGACGCCGAGATGGCCTGCAACAAGGTCGAGCCGTCAGGGGCGGCGTGCAGGGCGGCATCGCGGGCCACCCGCGTGTTGCGCCCGTCGAGGTTCTCCAGGTGGTAGCTGGGGCCGCCCTGGGCGGCCAGCATGGGCAGCAGCGCGCTGGCCAGCTTGCTGCCGACGGCGCCCGGCGGGTAGCCGAACAGCAGCCGGCTGCCGCTGTTGGCGTCGGCGAATGCCCGGCCCGCCAGCGCAGCACCCAGGGAGAGGGCGCAAGTGCCGCCGAGAAAGTGTCTGCGCGTGAGCATGGGATCACCTGATACTTCTATTGTCGGTTTAGGGTTTGCAATCAGTCCCGCAGCTCAGCCATCAACAGCTGCCACAGGTGAATCAGCACCTGGCTGGCCAGGCTTTGCGGCAGTGCCTCGACGCGCACCTGGCCACGGATGCGCTGCGGCAACCGGCCATCGGCAGCGCCGTCGACGGTGAAATGGATGCGATGTTGCGCCTGCACGGGCACGGCCTTGCCCTTGTCGTCGGGCTGGGTGCCGATGGGGCCGCCGTAGCGTGAGCTCAGGCTGTCGGGGCTGATGAATTCGCTGGCGTTGGGGTCGACGCCGGTGAGGGTCACGGCGCGCCGGGCCAGGCTCGGTTCGTCGGGCAGGAACTCGCCACGGGCACCGACCTGCAGGCGCGGCAGGTCCTTTTCGGCGGCAAAGCCGCTGGCGTCCTGGGCGCTGCCCTCGAGGACCCGGCCCAGGGTGGTGTCCGGCCGCACCCATTGGCCCACCTGCAGGTTGGCCGGCATGTCGACCACCACGCCTGCCTTGGGCGCACGCCATTGCAGCATGCCGGCACGCTCGGCCAGGCCCTTGAGGTCGGCCTGGGCCTGCAGCTGTTGCTGCACCAGGACAATGGCCTGGGCGCGGTCTTCGGCGTCGCCGCCAATGCGGTTCAGGCGCTCGGTGGCGATGGTCAGGTTGGCCTGGGCGCTGTCGCGCTTGCTGTCCAGTTCCGGGGAAAAGAAACGCATCAATACCTGGCCCTGCTCGACCTGGGCGCCGGGGCTGACCAAGATCTGCTCGATCCGCGCGTTTTCCGGGGCCTGGATCGGCGTCTCGTACTGCCAGCCCAGCATCACCGGCACGTCGACATGCCGGTCCAGCGGCAGCAGGCACAGGGCGATCAGCCCGGTGCCGAGGGCCAGCAGCAGGGCACGGCGCCGCGTGGCCACACGTTCGCGCAGGCGCCACCAGTGCTTGCCGACACGCATCAGGCGCCGGCCAACGAAATGTTGCAGCGTGTACAGCAGAATCAGCACGCCAAGGGTCTTGAAGATGCTCTTGTAGGTAAACCAGGCGATGCTCAGGCTCAGGCTCACCTGGTACAGCCAGACCAGCGCGCCATAACCGATGAAAAACGCCGCACGGCGCCGCGAGACGGGCTCCGGCGGGTTTTCCACCGCGCCGAACAGCACCCGGCCGATGGCCCACTGGCCGTAGGCGAGGGCCCGTGGCTGCAGGTTGTCGATGCGCAGCATGTCGCTGCAGAAGTGATAACCGTCGAAACGCGACAGCGGGTTGAGGTTGACCACCAGGCTGGTCACCCAGCTGGAGGTGGCGATCACGAAGGCCACGCTGCGCAGGCTGCCTTCGGGCAGGATGGCCCAGGCCAGGGTCGCGAGGCCCGCCACGAGGCTTTCGGCAAGCACACCGCCGGCGGCGATCCACATGCGCTGGCGCGGGTTGTCGACCCGGGCGATGTCGCCCAGCTCGGTGTACAACATCGGCACGCCCATGAAGATCGACACGCCCATGTTGCCCACCCGGCAGCCATGGCGCGTGGCCATGTAGGCGTGGCCCAGTTCGTGCCAGACCTTGAGGCCGGCCAGGGCCAGGGCGTAGCAGATCGCGCCCTTGACCGAGAGAAAGTCGCTGAAGGTGTTGAGAAAGTCGTCCCACTGGCGGCTGGTCAGGTACAGCCCCAGCAAGGTCAGCAGCGCCCACACGACGAGCATGGAGCGCTGGCCGATGGCGTCGATCCACGGCAGGCTGCGGGCGATCAGGCGGCGCGGGTTCCACACTGGCTGGCGGAACGCCATAAGCTTGTTGATCAGCCCGCGCAGGCCGTGACCCTTGAGCGCAGCGGCCTGGTCGGCGAGGCGCGCATTGGCCTGCTTGCCGCTGGTCTGCAGCAGATGATGATCGCCGAGAAAACGCATCAGGCCGTCCAGCTGGTCTTCGTCCAGGCTCTGCTGCAGGCGGCCGAGGGCCTTGCGCAGGGCGCCGACGGTGCCGCAGGCCCAGTGTGAAAGCAGGCCCACGTCGTCTTCGCCAATCAGGAAGAAACGGTGCTGCAGCGGGTCGTACAGGCGCCAGCGTGGTGCCCCCTCGGGCGTGGCGCTGGCAGGCTCCAGGCGCAGCTCCTGGCGCAGCGGCGGCAACACCGCGTCGTTGGCGATCATGGCTACACCCCCAGGAACTGGCGGGCGGCCGCCAGCGGCCGGCGCAGCAGCTGGAACGCCAGCGGCGCGTAGTCGCCGTATACCCGGGCGGTGCCGCGTGCACCGATGCGCGGGGTTTCGCCGCTTTGCGGGTCGGCCATCACGGTGTAGCTGGTGACCCCGGCCGGGGTGGTGTGCGGCGAATAGCTGACCGTGCGCAGCTGCGCCTTGAGGCCGCCCAGCGGCGCGCTCTCCAGGTAGACGCTGATGGGGTTGCCGGCGGCCAGTTCGATGGCGTTGCCGGTCGACAGGTCGACCCGATAGGCGATGCGCGCCGGGTCGGCGACCTGCAGGATCTCCTCGCCGACCTGCACCGCCCGGCCCTCCCAGTCGCGGCGGTCGCTGTACACCGCCATGCCGCTGATCGGCGTGCGCATCTGCGTGCGTTGCAGCACTTCGACGGCGTAGTTGTAGTTGACCCGCGCCAGGTCGTGTTCGGCCCCGGCGATGGCCATTTCGTGGGCCGCCACCGTGTCGTTGAAGGCCGCCGCCGAGGTCCGCGTGTCCTTGGCCTGGGCCACGGCCAGCTGCTGCTGGGCCAGCACCATTTCGTTGCGCGGCTGGATGTCCTCGAACTGCACCAGCGCCTGGTTGGCCTGCACCAGGCTGTTGGGCGCGACGAGGATGTTGCGGATCACCCCGTTGATCGGCGCGGTCAGCACATAGGGCTGCTCGGCCACCACTTCCACCGGCGCCATCACGCTCAGGCGCACCGGAATCAGGCCGACGCCGACGACCACGGCGACCGCGATGGCCAGGCTCTTCTTCGACAGCGGCAGGCTGTCAAGCAGCCCGCGGCGCTTGCCGAAGCTGCGCAGGGCGTGGCTGTAGGTGTCGCCCAGGCGCTGCAGCATGACCTGTTCGCGCTGGCTGAACGGCGTCACGCGCAGCAGCAGGGCGCCGCTCATGACCCGCCCGGCCTGGTCGCTCAAGGGCAACCAGAGGCCGTGGCGCAGAGGGAATTCGGCCAGCGCCTCACCCTCGCTGCCGGCTGCGGTAGCGGTCGGCAGCTCCAGCGTGCGCAGGCTGGCCAGGCGCCCGGCCTGGTCCTGTTCGCGCAGCACGTTCTGCAGGCCGCGCGCCAGTGGCGTGTGGCGGTCGGCCACCGGCAGCCCGGAAATCTGCGTCAGGTGCAATGGCAGGCGCGGATGGTTGCGGCTGAAGATCATGCCCTGGTCGTAGGGCACCATCTGCTGCACGTTGTTGACCAGATGGAACTGCACCTTGGCGGCGTCCGGCTGCTGGCGCACCTCGGCCTCCAGCGTCAGCAGGTGCAGGGCTGCGCGGTGCGCCTTGTCCGAGTCGGTGGGCAGGGTAGGCGGCAGCTGGACATTGACCGACATGGCCTCAGGACTCCGTGTTGCGGAACGAGGCGGTGCCGCTCATCCCGGGAATGGTTTTCGCTGCCGAGGCGTCGCCGAGCCGGCCGATGATCTTGATGGTCTTGCTCACCGGGTCGACAGTGGGCAGCAGGCGATCGACCACGGCCTGATTGACACTGCCGGTCTCGTCGACCTTGAACGAGAACGCGGCGCCCGGGCGCAGCCACTGCAGCCACTGCGACGGCACGATCACGTCCAGTTCCAGGTTGCTGGTGTCGACGATGCGCAGCAGCGGCTGGCTGACCGAGGCCGATTCGAACAGGTGCATCTTGTTTTCGATGACCCGGCCGGTGAATGGCGCGACGATCTTGCATTGGCGGATCTGTGCGTTGAGCGCCTCGAGCTCGGCCTTGGCCTTGTTCAGCTTGGACACCGAGATCAGCAGGTCGAACTTGCCGATGGAGTTGAAGCGCTCCAGCTCCTGGTTGGTCTCCACGGTTTTCTGTTCGACCTGCATGGCGGCCGCAGCGGCGCGCTGTTCGGCCAGCGGGCGCTCGCAGTCGAACTCCACCAGCAGGTCGCCCTTCTTGAACGCGCCGCCTTCGGCGAACGGCATCTTGACGATCTGCGCGACCATGCCGGCCGACAGCGTAGCCTCGTGCACGGCGCGCACCAGGCCGCGAGCGTCGCGGCCCTGGGCCTTGTCGGGGGCGACTGCGGCGGGGGCGGCCGGGGCTGCTGCAGCGGCGGCCGGAGCGGCCAGTGGCTGAGCCACGGCGGGGCGCTGCAGGTCTTCGGTCGACGCCGCCGGGACGCTCACGGAGGGGGCTTCGGCCGCTACGGCCGGGTTGCCCAGTGGGTTGGGCAGCGGCGCGTCCTGGGGCAGATTGTGCGGCGAAGCCAGCAGGCCATAGGCGAGAGCGACGGCGACGGCGATGCCGCCCAGTTTCAGCGCTTTGGAGGATTTGCCGTTCATAGTGTCGAGTTCCCTGCCGCTTCCGGCATCCGAGGCAAGGTGCTGGCCCTTTCGCTCCAGTGTTCCTGCAGCTTGGCTGCAATCTCGGCGATTGGCGCGTCGATGCGCACGTCGTAGTTGAAGTTGTCCAGGCCCATGGAGCCGTACAGGTTGGCGTAGGCGTTCTGCACGTCGGCGTAGGCGGCGTCGTAGCGGATCTCGGAAAGAATCGCGTTCATCTCCTCGCGCACCAGCGACTGCTGGCTGACCGTGTGGGCGTTGAAGCCGCCGCGCGACAGTTCGAGGATGTGCTCCTGCACTTCCTCGGCGTTGCGCACGGTGCCCAGCTCCTGGGAGAAGCGGATGAAGCGCACCCGGGCCACGTGGATCTGCGTCATCACCGCCAGGGTCAGGGCCAGCTGGCGTTGCTCGATGACCTTGCCTTCGGCGATCAGCGACTGTTTCTGCATGGGGTAGCGGAACAGGTTGATCAGGTTCCAGCTGACCTGAGTGCTGTAGTGCAGCCACTGGTCGTTGTAGAGGTAGCTGTTGGAGTCGTAGGAGGCGCCGAACGCCGCCTTGAAGCTGGGCAGGGCGCGGATGAACGAGGCCTTGATCTCGTTCTCGTTGATGCGCGCGCGGTAGCCGCCTTCACGCAGCTCGGAGCGAAAGCGCAGGCCCACCATGACCATCTCGTCGGACGAGCCGGGCAGCTCGGGAACCACGTCGGTGCGGTCCGGCAGCACCAACGAGAAACGGGTGTCGGGCTTGAGGTTGATCAGCGCCGCCAGCTGGTTCTTCGACAGCGCCAGTTCGCGCTGCAGCTTCTGCACGTCGCCCTGCACCTGCAGCAGGTCGCGCTGGTAGGACAGCACGGTGAGGGGCGGCACCAGGCGCCGGGCTTCGAGCTGCTGGGTCTGCAGCAGGGCTTTCTGCGCCAGGGCTTCGAGGTCGACCAGCTTCTTGTAGGTGCGGTCGGCACTCACGGCGCGCCAGTAGGCGGTGCGCACGTCTTCCTGGATGCGGTTGATCACCTTGCGCCGGCGCTCGGCCGAGATCAGCTTCTCATCGGCGGCCTGCAGGCCCTTGACGTACGACAGGCCGAAGTCCAGCACGTCCCAGCTCGCCGTGAGGTCGGCGGTCTGGCCGCTGCGGTCGGTGGAGGTGGACGGTTCCAGCGACTGCTTGCCCGACAGCAGCGACTTGCTGCTGGAGCCGGCGTCATTGTCGCGGCCAGTCTGGGCCACGGACGCGGCGATGGTGGGCAACATGCCCATGCTGTTGAGGTCGAGCTCCTTCTGGTGGTAGGCCTCGTCCATCAGTTCGATCTTCTGGTCGAGGTTGTACTTGAGCGCACGGGCCATGGCCTCGTAGAGCGAGATGGGACCGGTCACTGCCTCTTCGCTCTGGATGGTGGCGTCGATGCTCGATTTCAGCTTGACCGCCTGGGCATCGACGTCCAGCGGCTGCGGTACGATGGTGCACCCGGCCAGCGTCACGGCGAAGGACACGGCCAGGGCCAGGGTCCAGCGGCGGGCTGCAGGGCACAGCGTGGTGCGTTTATCGGATGGCATGGGAGTCCTGTACAGCTCGAAATTCACAGTCAGTGCGTCTTGCACATGGGATCGGCTCGCCGGATCCAATCTAAAGATAGCTAACTGATGGCTCCGTGATGCGAGGGATTCCTGAGTACTCACTCTAAAAACCGTCCAAAGCCCCGTGTTTGCGTGGTTTTATTGGCGTGTGAAAGCCGTCACATCTTGCGCCATCGGTCGTTTCAGGCGATGAATGGTCGGTTTTGGCATGGCGGAAGTGGATGAGTGGTAGAGGGTAAGGTGCTGGAGAGAGCGATTCAGGGGGGCATGGCGCCGGGCGAAATGTTCAATATGCCCACCATCGCCCGCCCGCGCGGCCTATCGCGGGCTTCGCGCGCTCCCACATTTGTTTTGAATGTGCCGTTCCAGGGGTGTCGCCTATGACCGCTTTTTTGTGTTCGGGGCGGTCATAGGTGATGGCCGCAGGATGGCTACGCCCGAAACCCGCATATAACGCAGAGCGCGCTCGACGTGGGAGGGGGCAAAGCCCCCGAGAGGCCGCCAGGCCGGTTTGATCTTCCTGGCGCCTGGCGAAATGTCCAATATGGCCACCACCGGCCGCCCGCGCGGCCTATCGCGGGCTTCGCGCGCTCCCACGTTTGTTTTGAATGTGCCGTTCCAGGGGTGTCGCCTATGACCGCTTTTGAAGTTCGACGATAGCCCGCCATGCACCAAGGCGGTCATAGGCAATGCCACTGGAACGGCACGTTCGAAGCAAATGTAGGAGCCGGCGCAGCTGGCGATAGGCCGCGCGGGCGGCCGGTGGCAGCCATGATTGAATCTCGAGACATGCCTGGCCGGTGGCAGCCATGATTGAATCTCGAGACATGCCTGGCCGGTGGTTGCCGTGATTGAATCTCAAGACCGGCCTGGCGGCCTCTCGGGGTCTGCGACCCCTCCCACATGAGGTCGGCGCTCGACGTGGGAGGGGGCAGCGCCCCCGAGAGGCCGCCAGGCCGGTTTGATCTTCCTGGCGCCTGGTGAAATGTCCAATATGGCCACCACCGGCCGCCCGCGCGGCCTATCGCGGGCTTCGCGCGCTCCCACGTTTGTTTTGAATGTGCCGTTCCAGGGGTGTCGCCTATGACCGCTTTTGAAGTTCGACGATAGCCCGCCATGCACCAAGGCGGTCATAGGCAATGCCACTGGAACGGCACGTTCGAAGCAAATGTAGGAGCCGGCGCAGCTGGCGATAGGCCGCGCGGGCGGCCGGTGGCAGCCATGATTGAATCTCGAGACATGCCTGGCCGGTGGTTGCCGTGATTGAATCTCACGACCGGCCTGGCGGCCTCTCGGGGTCTGCGACCCCTCCCACATGAGGTCGGCGCTCGACGTGGGAGGGGGCAGCGCCCCCGAGAGGCCGCCAGGCCGGTTTGATCTTCGGGCGCCTGGCGGGATGTCCAATATGGCCACCACCGGCCGCCCGCGCGGCCTATCGCGGGCTTCGCGCGCTCCCACGTTTGTTTTGAATGTGCCGTTCCAGGGGTGTCGCCTATGACCGCTTTTGAAGTTCGACGATAGCCCGCCATGCACCAAGGCGGTCATAGGCAATGCCACTGGAACGGCACGTTCGAAGCAAATGTAGGAGCCGGCGCAGCTGGCGATAGGCTGCGCGGGCGGCCGGTGGCAGCCATGATTGAATCTCGAGACATGCCTGGCCGGTGGTTGCCATGATTGAATCTCGAGACATGCCTGGCCGGTGGTTGCCGTGATTGAATCTCAAGACCGGCCTGGCGGCCTCTCGGGGTCTGCGACCCCTCCCACATGAGGTCGGCGCTCGACGTGGGAGGGGGCAGCGCCCCCGAGAGGCCGCCAGGCCGGTTTGATCTTCGGGCGCCTGGCGGGATGTCCAATATGGCCACCACCGGCCGCCCGCGCGGCCTATCGCGGGCTTCGCGCGCTCCCACGTTTGTTTTGAACGTGCCGTTCCAGGGGTGTCGCCTATGACGGCTTTTGGTGTTCGACGATAGCCCGCCATGCACCAAGGCGGTCATAGGCAATGCCACTGGAACGGCACGTTCGAAGCAAATGTAGGAGCCGGCGCAGCTGGCGATAGGCCGCGCGGGCGGCCGGTGGCAGCCATGATTGAATCTCGAGACATGCCTGGCCGGTGGTTGCCGTGATTGAATCTCAAGACCGGCCTGGCGGCCTCTCGGGGTCTGCGACCCCTCCCACATGAGGTCGGCGCTCGACGTGGGAGGGGGCAGCGCCCCCGAGAGGCCGCCAGGCCGGTTTGATCTTCCTGGTGCCTGGTGAAATGTCCAATATGGCCACCACCGGCCGCCCTTGATCCCCATGCCGGCCGCGCCTCCCTCAAGCCGCCTCAGCACCCGTCAACCCGCCAGCAACCGCGCCAGCGCATCGATCTCCACCACCCGGCGCGCGTTGGCCTGGGCCAATTGCTCGCCCAGGGTCGGGGCCGGCGCTGCGGTTTCGGCGATCGGCGCGGCCGCAGGGTCCAGCGCCGCCGTCGGCACCGCCGGTTCGGCCACCTGCACATCCGGCGCCGCCGTCTCGGCCCCCGACGCCGAGAAGCCGGCGGTGTTGGCCGCGCGGTGCGCCGAGGTGCCGATGCTGTCGACGTCCAGTGGCGTGCGGTACTGCTCGTTGAGGTCGCCGACCGCCGCGTTGACCGGCGCGGTGCCGAGCTCCACGGCCGTGGTTGCGCTCAGCGCATTCAGGCCATTGACCGAGTCGAGCAGGGGGCGGGCGTTGCCCAGGGTCAGGTTGCCCTCCAGATGCTTGACGCCGTTGATCGCGGTCAGCAGCACCGGCTCGTAGTCGTTGCCTCGGCCCTGAATCAGCAGGCTCTGGGAACCGATGTCAGGCTGGATGCTAGCGGTGCTGAAGATGTTCAGCGAATCGCTGGTGACCGAACGCACCGTATTGACCGTGACCACGTCGTTGACGTTGACCGCCAGGGTACCGGTGACGCTCAGGCCCTGACTGTCGCGCACCACGTAGGTGATAGTGTCGGCCCCGGTGTAGTTCCCGTCCGGGGTGTACACCAGCGCGCCATTGGGCCCGACGCTGACCTGGCCATGGCCGGCGCTGCCGCCCACCACCGTGAGGGTGCCGCCGTCCGGGTCGTTGGCCAAGCTCGCGGCCGGCACCGTGACCGGGGTGTTGACCGGCGTGGTGACGTCCAGCCCGCCGCCGGTGGCGGTCGGTGCCTGGTTGCCGGCCGTGACCTGCAGGCTCACTACCGCTGTGGCCACGCCACCGTCGGCATCGCGCACCTGATAGGTGAAGCTGTCGGCGCCACTGTAGGTGCTGCTGGCGACGTAGACGAAAGTGCCGTCGGCGTTGACCGTCAGCGCGCCATGGGCCGGGCCCTGCACGGTGCTGAAGGTCAGGCGGTCGCCGTCGGCGTCCTGGGCCAGCAGGGCGCCGTTGAGGGCGACTCCGGCACTGGCCGCGAAGCTGGCGTTGGCCGTGGTCGGCAGGGTGTTGACCGCGTCCAGGGTGAAGGTCTGGCTGGTGCTGCCCCCGTGGCCATCGCTGGCGGTCACGGTGACGGCATAGACACCGTCGCCATTGGGCCCGCCCACCGATGCACTGCTGCCCAGGGTGCCGCTGATCAGACCGCTGTTGGGGTCGATGCTCAGGCCGCCCGGCAGGCCGCTGGCGCTGAAGGCCAGGGCGTCGCCGTTGGCATCGCTGAAGCGGCTGCCGGCGTCGATGCTCACCGCCGCTCCATCATTGGCGCTTTGGGTGCCGATCGGGGTGGTGCCTGGCGCGTCGTTGACGTTGAGCGTCACCACCGCCGTGACCACGCCGCCGTCGGCGTCGCGCACCTGGTAGGTGAAGCTGTCGGCACCGTGGTAGTTCAGCGCCGGGGTGTAGGTGAAGGTGCCGTCGGCGTTCAACGTCAGGGCGCCATGGGCCGGGCCCTGTGTGGCGCTGAAGGTGAGGGCGTCGCCGTCGACATCGTTGGCCAGCAGCGCGCCGTTGATGGCGGTGTTTTCTGGCGTGGTAAAGGCCGCGTTGGCACTGGTCGGGGCCGGGTTGCTGATGGCCAGGTTGAAGGTCTGGGCGCTGCTGGCGCCGCGGCCGTCGCTGGCGGTCACGGTGATGGCGTAGACGCCGTCGTTGTTCGGACCGCCCGCCGAAGCGCTGCTGCCCAGGGTGCCGCTGATCAGACCGGTCGCCGGGTCCAGGCTGACGCCGGCCGGCAGGCCGCTGACGCTATAGGTCAGGGCATCGCCATTGGCATCGCTGAAATGGCTGGCGGCGTTGATGTTCAGCGCTGCGCCGTCGTTGCCGGTCTGCGTGCCGAACGGCGTGCTGGCCGGGGCGTCGTTGACGTTGAGGCTGACCACGGCGATCACCGTGCCGCCATCGCTGTCGCGCACCTGGTAGCTGAAGCTGTCGCTGCCGTGGTAGTTCAGCGCCGGGGTGTAGGTGAAGGTGCCGTCGGCGTTCAGGGTCAGGTTGCCGTGGGTGGGCGCCTGCACGGTGCTGAAGGTCAGCGCGTCGCCATCTGGATCGCTGGCCAGCAGCGCACCGTTGAGCGCGGTGTTCTCGCCCGTGGTGAACGAGCTGCTGGCAGTCGTCGGTGGCGGGTTGCTGACATCCAGGTTGAAGGTCTGGTTGACGCTGGCGCCGTGGCCGTCATTGGCGGTCACGGTGATGGTGTAGACGCCGTCGTTGTTCGCGCCACCGCCCGAGGCACTGTGGCCCAGGGTGCCGCTGATCAGCCCGGTCGCCGGATCGATGCTCAAGCCTGCCGGCAAGCCGCTGACGGCGTAGGTAAGAGTATTGCCGTCGGCGTCGCTGAAATGGCTGGCGGCGTTGATCGTCACCGGGCCGCCGTCGCTGGCGCTTTGTGTGCCGAACGGCGTCGACGCCGGCGCGCTGTTGGGCAGGCCTACCTGCAGGCTGACCACGGCGCTGGCGAGGCCGCCATCGGCGTCGCGCACCTGGTAGGTGAAGCTGTCGCTGCCGACGTAGTTCAAGGCCGGCGTGTAGCTGAAGCTGCCGTCCGGGTTGAGGGTCAGGCTGCCATGGGTCGGTGCCACCGTGGTGCTGAAGCTCAGCGCATCGCCGTCGATGTCGCTGGCCTGCATGGCGCCGGTGAGCGTGGTGTTCTGCGCGGTCGAAAAGGTGGCGTTGGCCGAAGTCGGCGCCGGGTTGGCGACGTCCAGGCTGAAGGTCTGGCTGGTGCTGGCACCGTTGCCGTCATTGGCGGTCACGGTGATGACGTAGACGCCGTCATGGTTCGGGCCGCCGGCCGAGGCGCTGCTACCCAGAGTGCCGCTGATCTGACCAGTCGCGGCATCGATCACCAGCCCGGCGGGCAGGCCGTTGGCGCTATAGCTCAGCACGTCGCCATCGGCGTCGCTGAAGTGTGCTGCGGCGTCGATGCTGACGGGCGTGCCGTCGTTGGCGGCCTGGGTGGCGAACGGCGTCGACACGGGCGCATCGTTGGGCTGGCCGACACGCAGGCTGACCACGGCGCTGGCAAGGCCGCCATCGGCGTCGCGCACCTGGTAGGTGAAGCTGTCGGTGCCGATGTAGCCCGCAGCCGGGGTGTAGCTGAATGTGCCGTCGGCGTTGAGCATCAGGCTGCCGTGGGCGGGTGCCTGGGTGGTGCTGAACGTCAACGCGTCACCGTCGCTGTCGCTGGCCTGCAAGGCGCGGCTGAGCACGGTGTTCTCGGCCGTCGAGAACGTGGCGTTGGCGGTGGTCGGCGCCGGGTTGCTGATGTCCAGATTGAAAGTCTGGCTCACGGTGCCGCCGTGACCGTCGTTGGCGGTGACGGTGATGGCGTAGATGCCGTCGTTGTTTGGGCCGCCGGCCGAGGCGCTGCTGCCCAGGGTGCCACTGATCAGGCCGCTGACGGCGTTGATTTCCAGGCCATTGGGCAGGCCGTTGACGCTATAGGTCAGGGCATCGCCGTTGGCGTCGCTGAAGTGGCTGGCGGCGTCGATGCTGACCGTCGCGCTGTCGTTGGCCGCTTGGGTGCCGATTGGCGTGGTGGTCGGTGCGTCGTTGACGTTGAGGCTCACGACTGCCGTGACGGTCCCGCCGTCAGCGTCCCGCACCTGATAGGTGAAGCTGTCCGCGCCATGGAAGTTGGCGGCCGGGGTGTAGGTGAAGGTGCCGTTGGCATTCAGCACCAGAGTGCCGTTGGCGGGTTGCTGAGTGGCGGTGAAACTCAGGGCATCGCCGTCGACGTCGTTGGCGACCAAAGCGCCGCTGATGGCGGTGTTTTCAGGCGTGGTGAACGACGAATTGCTGCTGGTCGGCGCCGGGTTGGTGGCGTCGAGGTTGAAGGTCTGGCTTACGGTGCCGCCGTGGCCGTCGTTGGCAGTTACGGTAATGGCGTAGATGCCGTCGTTGTTTGGGCCGCCAGCCGAGGCGCTGCTGCCGAGGGTGCCGGTGATCAGGCCCGTTGCTGGGTTGAAGGCCAGGCCGTTTGGCAGACCGGTGACCACATAGGTCAGGCCGTCACCGTTCACGTCGGCGAAGTGGCTGGCCACGTCGATAGTGACTGCAGCGCTGTCGTTGGCGGCTTGAGTGCCGATTGGCGTGGTGGTCGGCGCGTCGTTCACATTCAGCGAGACAATAGCTGTGACGGTCCCACCATCCGCATCCCGGACTTGATAGGTGAAGCTATCGGTGCCATGGAAGTTGGCCGCCGGGGTATAGGTGAAGGTGCCGTTGGCGTTCAGCACCAGGGTGCCGTTGGCTGGCTGCTGAGTGGCGCTGAAAGTCAGGGCATCGCCGTCGACGTCGTTGGCGACCAAGGCGCCGCTGATGGCAGTGTTTTCAGGCGTGGTGAACGACGAATTGCTGCTGGTCGGCGCCGGGTTGGTGGCATCGAGGTTGAAGGTCTGGCTGACGGTGCCGCCATGGCCGTCATTCGCCGTCACGGTGATGGCGTAGATGCCGTCGTTGTTCGGGCCGCCAGCCGAGGCGCTTGAGCCCAGGGTGCCACCGATCAGGCCGGTGGCCGGATCGAAGGTCAAGCCGTTTGGCAAGCCAGTGACCGAATAGGTCAGCGCATCACCGTTCGTGTCGGCGAAGTAAGTTGGGATGTTGATGCTGATCGTGGTGCTGTCGTTGGCGGTCTGGGTGCCAATCGGCGTGGTGGTCGGCGCGTCGTTCACATTCAGCGAGACAATAGCTGTGACGGTCCCGCCATCCGCATCCCGGACTTGGTAAGTAAAGCTGTCCGAGCCATGGAAGTTGGCCGCCGGGGTATAGGTGAAGGTGCCGTTGGCGTTCAGCACCAGGGTGCCGTTGGCTGGCTGCTGAGTGGCGCTGAAAGTCAGGGCATCGCCGTCGACGTCGTTGGCGACCAAGGCGCCGCTGATGGCAGTGTTTTCAGGCGTGGTGAACGACGAATTGCTGCTGGTCGGCGCCGGGTTGGTGGCGTCGAGGTTGAAGGTCTGGCTAACGGTGCCGCCGTGTCCGTCATTCGCCGTCACGGTGATGGCGTAGATGCCGTCGTTGTTTGGGCCGCCCGCCGAGGCGCTGCTGCCGAGGGTGCCGGCGATCAGGCCGGTGGCTGGATCGAAAGTCAGGCCGTTGGGCAAGCCAGTAACCGAATAGGTCAGCGCATCACCGTTGGTGTCGGCGAAGTGGCTTGGCACGTTGATGCTGATCGTGGTGCTGTCATTTGCGGTTTGGGTGCCAATCGGCGTGGTGGTCGGCGCGTCGTTCACATTCAGCGAGACAATAGCTGTGACGGTCCCACCATCCGCATCCCGGACTTGATAGGTGAAGCTATCGGTGCCATGGAAGTTAGCGGCCGGGGTGTAGGTGAAAGTGCCGTTGGCGTTCAACACCAAGGTGCCGTGGGCCGGTTGCTGAGTGGCGGTAAAAGTCAGCGCATCGCCGTCGATGTCGTTGGCCACCAGTGCGCCGCTGATGGCGGTGTTCTCCGGCGTGGTGAACGACGAATTGCCGCTGGTCGGCACCGGGTTGGTGGCGTCGAGGTTGAAGGTCTGGCTCACGGTGCCGCCGTGGCCGTCATTCGCCGTCACGGTGATGGCGTAGATGCCGTCGTTGTTCGGGCCGCCAGCCGAGGCGCTTGAGCCCAGGGTGCCAGCGATCAGGCCGGTGGCCGGATCGAAGGTCAAGCCGTTTGGCAAGCCAGTGACCGAATAGGTCAGCGCATCACCGTTCGTGTCGGCGAAGTAAGTTGGGATGTTGATGCTGATCGTGGTGCTGTCGTTGGCGGTTTGGGTGCCGATTGGCGTGGTGGTCGGTGCGTCGTTGACATTCAGCGAAACAACAGCAGTGACGGTCCCACCATCCGCATCGCGGACCTGATAAGTAAAGCTGTCGGTGCCATGGAAGTTGGCCGCCGGGGTGTAGGTGAAAGTGCCGTTGGCGTTCAACACCAAGGTGCCGTTGGCAGGCTGCTGAGTGGCGCTGAAAGTTAGAGCATCGCCGTCGGCGTCGTTTGCCACCAAGGCCCCGGTGATGGCGGTGTTCTCTGGCGTGGTGAACGACGAATTGCTGCTGGTCGGTGCCGGGTTGGTGGCATCGAGGTTGAAGGTCTGGCTGACGGTGCCGCCGTGGCCGTCGTTGGCGGTCACGGTGATGGCGTAGATGCCATCGTTGTTCGGGCCACCGGCCGAGGCGCTGCTGCCCAGGGTGCCAGCGATCAGGCCGGTGGCCGGATCGAAGGTCAAGCCATTGGGCAAGCCAGTGACCGAATAGGTAAGCGCATCACCGTTGGCGTCGGCGAAGTGACTTGGGACGTTGATGCTGACCGTGGTGCTGTCGTTGGCGGTCTGGGTGCCAATCGGCGTGGTGGTCGGCGCGTCGTTCACATTCAGCGAGACAATAGCTGTGACGGTCCCGCCATCCGCATCCCGGACTTGGTAAGTAAAGCTGTCCGAGCCATGGAAGTTGGCTGCCGGGGTGTAGGTGAAGGTGCCGTTGGCGTTCAGCACCAGGGTGCCGTTGGCCGGTTGCTGAGTGGCGGTGAAAGTCAGGGCATCGCCGTCGACGTCGTTGGCCACCAGTGCGCCGCTGATGGCGGTGTTCTCCGGCGTGGTGAACGACGAATTGCTGCTGGTCGGTGCCGGGTTGGTGGCATCGAGGTTGAAGGTCTGGCTGACGGTGCCGCCGTGGCCGTCGTTGGCGGTCACGGTGATGGCGTAGACGCCGTCGTTGTTCGGGCCGCCGGCCGAGGCGCTTGAACCCAGGGTGCCAGTGATCAGGCCAGTTGCTGGGTTGAAGGCCAGGCCGTTTGGCAGACCGGTGACCGCATAGGTCAGGCCGTCACCGTTTACATCGGCGAAGTGGCTGGCCACGTCGATAGTGACTGCGGCGCTGTCGTTTGCGGTTTGAGTGCCGATTGGCGTGGTGGTCGGCGCATCGTTGACGTTAAGGTTGACCACGGCGGTGGCGATGCCGCCGTCGGCATCACGCACCTGGTAGGTGAAGCTGTCGGCGCCATGGAAGTTGGCTGCCGGGGTGTAAGTGAAGGTGCCGTCGGCGTTGAGCAGCAGGCCGCCGTGCGCCGGCGCCTGGGTGGCGCTGAAGGTCAGAGCGTCGCCGTCGACGTCGCTGGCCACAAGCGCACCGCTGATGGCCGTGTTTTCGCCAGTGGTGAAGCTGGCGCCACTGGTGGTTGGCGCTGGATTGCTGACGTCCAGATTGAACGTCTGGCTGACCACGCCGCCGTGACCGTCGTTGGCGCTCACGGTGATGGCGTAGATGCCGTCGTTGTTCGGGCCGCCAGCCGAGGCGCTTGAACCCAGGGTGCCGGTGATCAGGCCCGTTGCTGGGTTGAAGGCCAGACCGTTTGGCAGACCGGTGACCGCATAGGTCAGGCCGTCACCGTTGACGTCGGCGAAGTGGCTGGCCACGTCGATCGTGACGGCTGCGCTGTCGTTGGCGGCTTGAGTGCCAATCGGCGTTGTGGTCGGCGCGTCATTCACATTCAGCGAGACAACAGCGCTGACGGTCCCGCCGTCGGCGTCACGCACCTGGTAAGTGAAGCTGTCGGTGCCATGGAAGTTGGCCGCCGGGGTGTAGGTGAAGGTGCCGTTGGCGTTGAGGTTGAGGGTGCCGTTGGCCGGGCCCTGGATGGTGCTGAAGGTCAGGGCGTCGCCATCGGCGTCGTTGGCCACCAGGGTGGCGTTGACCGCTGTGTTTTGCGGGGTGGTGAAGCTTGCGTTGGCGCTGGTCGGCAAGGTGTTGCTGACGTCCAGGCCGAAGGTCTGGCTGATCACGCCGCCATGGCCGTCGTCGGCGGTGATGGTGATCGGGTACACGCCGCTGTTGTTCGGGCCGCCGGCCGAGGCGCTGCTGCCCAGGATGCCGGTGATTAAACCGGTGCTGGCGTCGATGCTCAGGCCCGTCGGCAGGCCGCTGGCGCTGTAGCTGAGGCTGTCGCCGTTGGCGTCGCTGAAGTGGCTGGCGGTATCGATGCTCACCGCGCTGCCATCGTTGGCGGTCACGGTGCCGATGGGTGTGGTGGTCGGCGCGTCGTTGACGTTGAGCGCGACGGTGGCGGTGGCGATGCCGCCGTCGGCGTCGCGCACCTGGTAGGTGAAGCTGTCGCTGCCGTGGAAATTGAGCGCCGGCGTATAGATAAAGGTGCCGTCGGCGTTGACCGTCAGGCTGCCGTGCGCCGGGTTCTGCAGGGCGCTGAAAGTCAGCGCGTCGCCGTCGGCGTCGCTGGCCAGAAGGGCGCCGCTGACGGCGACGTTTTCACCGGTGCTGAAGGCGGCGTTGGCGGTGGTCGGCACCGGGTTGCTGACGTCCAGGTCGAAGGTCTGGCTGACCGTGCCGCCGTGGCCGTCGTTGGCGGTCACGGTGATGGCGTAGACGCCGTCGTGGTTGGGGCCACCGCTGGAGGCGCTGCTGCCCAGGTTGCCGCTGATCAGACCGCTGCTGGCGTCAAAGACCAGGCCACTGGGCAGGCCGCTGACGCTGTAGCTGAGGGTGTCGCCGTCCGCATCGCTGAAGTGGATGCCGGCGTTGATCGCCACGCTGGTGCTGTCGTTGGCCACTTGGATGCCGACCGGCGTGGTCACCGGGGCCTCGTTGGGCAGGCCGATACGCACTGTGACCACGGCACTGGCCAGGCCGCCGTCGGCGTCGCGCACCTGGTAGGTGAAACTGTCGGTGCCGGTGTAGCCGCTGGCCGGGGTGTAGGTGAAGGTGCCGTCGTTGTTGAGTACCAACGCACCGTGGGCCGGGGCCTGGGAGGTGCTGAAGCTCAAGGCGTCGCCGTCGACGTCGTTGGCCTGCAGGGTGCCGCTGACGGCGATGTTCTGGATGGTCGACAGGTTCGCGCCTGGGGTCGTCGGTGCGGGGTTGCTGACGTCCAGGGCGAAGGTCTGGCTGACCGTGCCGCCATTGCCGTCGCTGGCACTGACGGTGATGGCGTAGACGCCGTCATGGTTGGCCCCGCCGGTGGACGCGCTGCTGCCCAGGGTGCCGGTGATCATGCCGGTGCTGGCGTCGATGGCGAGCCCCGCAGGCAGGCCGCTGACGCTGTAGGTCAAGGTGTCGCCGTTGGCGTCGCTGAAATGGCTGGCCGTGTCGATAGTCACGGTCGCGCTGTCGTTGGCGGTCTGGGTGGCGATCGGCGTGGTGGTCGGCGCGTCGTTGACGTTGAGGGTGACCACGGCCGTGGCGATGCCGCCGTCGGCATCGCGGACCTGGTAGGTGAAGCTGTCGGTGCCATGGAAGTTGGCCACCGGGGTGTAGGTGAAGCTGCCATTGGCATTGAGCGTGAGGTTACCGTTGGCCGGGGCTTGCATGGTGCTGAAAGTCAACGCGTCGCCGTCGACGTCGGTGGCCACCAAAGCGCCGCTGAGCGCCGTGTTCTCGCCAGTGCTGAAGCTGCTGTTGGCCGTGGTCGGCGCCGGGTTGCTGACGTCGAGGTTGAAGGTCTGGCTGACCGTGCCGCCGTTGCCATCGCTGGCGGTGACGGTGATGGCGTAGACCCCGTCGTGGTTGGCCCCGCCAGTAGAGGCGCTGCTGCCCAGGGTTCCGCTGATCAGGCCGGTGGCGGTATTGAAGCTCAGGCCGGCGGGCAGGCCGTTGACCGAATAGGTCAGGCTGTCGCCATTGGTGTCGCTGAAATGGCTGGCCGCGTCGATGCTGACCGCAGCGCTGTCGTTGGCGGCCTGTGTGCCGATCGGCGTGGTGGTCGGCGCGTCGTTGACGTTGAGGGTGACCACGGCGGTGGCAATGCCGCCGTCGGCGTCGCGCACCTGATAGGTGAAGCTGTCGACGCCATGGAAGTTGGCCGCCGGGGTGTAGGTGAAGGTGCCGTCGCTGTTCAGGCTCAGGCCACCATGGGCCGGGGCTTGCAGCGGGCTGAAGGTCAGGGCGTCGCCATCGATGTCAGTGGCCAGCAGCGCACCGCTGACGGCGGTGTTCTCGCCGGTGCTGAAGCTGGCGGCATTGGTGGTCGGGGCCGGGTTGCTCACCGCCAGGTTGAACACCTGGCTGACCGTGCCGCCGTGGCCGTCGTCGGCCTGTACGGTGATGCTGTAGACGCCGTCATGGTTGATGCCACCGGTGGAGGCGCTGGAACCCAGGCTGCCGGTGATCAGGCCGCTGGCCGGGTCGATCGACAGGCCGCTGGGCAAGCCGCTGGCGCTGTAGCTCAAGATGTCGCCGTCGACGTCGCTGAAGTGGCTGGCGGCGTTGATGTTCACCGTGCTGCTGTCGTTGGCCACCTGGGTGCCGATCGGCGTCGTGGTGGGCGGGTTGTCGGTAACGTTGAGGGTGACCACGCCGATGGCGATGCCGCCATCGGCGTCGCGCACCTGGTAGGTGAACGAATCGGCGCCGCTGTAATGCGCCGCCGGAGTGTAGGTGAAGGTGCCGTCGCCATTGAGGGTCAGCAGGCCGTGGGCCGGCACCTGCGTGGCGCTGAAGGTCAGGGCGTCGCCATCGACGTCGCTGGCGCTCAAGGCGCCGCTCAGCGGCACGCCTTCGGCGGTGCTGAAGCTGGCGCCGGCGGTGGTCGGCGCCGGGTTGCTGACGATCAGGGCGAAGGTCGTGCTGACCGTGCCGCCGTTGCCATCGTCGGCGCTGACCGTGACGCTGTAGCTGCCGTCGTGGTTGGCGCTGCCGGTGGAGGCGCTGCTGCCCAGGGTGCCGCTGATGATGCCGGTGGCCGGGTCGATGGCCAGGCCCGTGGGCAGGCCGCTGACGCTGTAGCGCAGGGTGTCGCCCTCGACGTCGCTGAAATGGCTGGCCACGCCGAAGCTGACGGCGGTGGCGTCGGCGGCGGTCTGGGTGCCGATGGCGGTGGCAGTCGGCGCGTCGTTGACCGGGGTCACGTTGATGCTGACCACCGCGCTGGCGATGCCGCCGTCGGCGTCGCGGACCTGATAGGTGAAACTGTCGACGCCGTTGTAGTTGGCCGCCGGGGTGTAGGTGAAGCTGCCGTCGGCGTTGACCACCACGCTGCCATGGGCCGGGGCCTGGGTGGCGCTGAAGGTCAGGGCGTCGCCGTCGACGTCGTTGGCCACCAGGGTGCCGCTGATCCGGGTGTCTTCGTTGGTGGTGACGGTTGCGCCACCGGTGGTCGGTGCCGGGTTCGACGCGCTGAAGGCAAAGCTGGTGCTGACCGCCGTGCCGCTCGGGTCGGTGGCCGTGACGGTGATGGTGTAGTTGCCATCGTGGTTGGGGCCGCCGGTGGAGGCACTGCTGCCCAGGGTACCGCTGATGATGCCAGTACTCGCGTCGATGGCCAGGCCCGCCGGCAGGCCGGCCACACTGTAGGCCAGGGTGTCGCCGTCGACGTCGCTGAAGTGGCTGGCAGTGGCGACGGTCACGGCGGTGCTGTCGTTGCCGGCCTGGGCGGCGATGCTCGAGGTCACCACCGGCGCGTCGTTGACCGGGGTGATGGTCACGGCGACGCTGGCGCTGGCGGTCAGGCCGCTGGGGTCTCGAACGGTGTAGGCAATGGTGTCGGTGCCGTTGTAGTCGGCGTTCGGGGTGTAGGTGAGCGTGCCGTTGGGGTTGATCACCACGCTGCCGTGGCCGGCGCTGGCGGCGGTCACGGCCAGGCTGTCGCCATCCACGTCGCTGTCGTTGGCCAGCACGTTGACGGTGACGGCGGTGTCTTCGGCGGTGGTCACGCTGTCGTTGACCGCCGTCGGCGCATGGTTGACCGGGGTCACGGTGATCGAAGCCACGGCGGTGGCGATGCCGCCATCGCTGTCGCGCACCTGGTAGGTGAAGCTGTCGCTGCCGTGGTAGTAGGCGCTCGGGGAGTAGCTGTAGCTGCCGTCGGCGTTGACGGTCAGGCTGCCGTGGGCCGGGCCTTGGGCGACGCTGAAGGTCAGGGCGTCGTGGTCCAGGTCGCTGGCCACCAGGTTGCCGGTCAAGACGACGTTCTCGGCGGTGGTCAGGCTGACGTTGGCGGTCACCGGCGGTGGATTGCTCACGTCCAGTTCGAAGCTCTGGGTGACCGTGCCGCCATTGCCGTCGCTGACCAGCACGCTGACGTTGTACACGCCGTTGTTGTTCGGGCTGTGGGTCGAGGCGTTGCTGGCCAGGGTGCCGCTGATGATCCCCGCATCGTTGATGCTCAGGCCGCTCGGCAAGCCGCTGGCGGTGTAGTGCAAGGTGTCGCCGTCGACGTCGCTGAAGTGGCTGGACACGTCGAGGTTGAACGCTGCGCCGTCGACGCCGGCCTGGGTGCCGATGGCGGTATTGGCGGTAGGCACGTCGTTGACCGCGGCGATGGCGATCGACACGCTGGCCACCGAGGAGCCGCCGTCGCTGTCGACCACGCGATAGGTGAAGCTGTCGCTGCCGTTGTAGTTGGCATTGGGCGTGTAGGTGAAGGTGCCGTTGGCATTGAGCACCAGTTGCCCGTGGGCCGGCGCCTGCACCGGGGTGGTGACCACGCTGAGGCTGTCGCCGTCCGGATCGCTGTCGTTGCTCAGCACGTTGCCGCTGACGGCGGTGTCTTCGTTGGTGCTGGCCGAGTCGTTGACCGCGTTGGGCGCCGGGTTGCGCACGGTCAGGTTGAACTGCTGGCTGACCACGCCGCCACGGCCATCGTCGGCGCTGACGACGATGCTGTAGACGCCGCTCGCCACCGCCACCGAGGCGTGGCCGCCGAGGGTGCCGCTGATCAGCCCGGTGGCCGAGTCGATGGCGATGCCGGCCGGCAGGCCGGTGGCGCTGAAGGTCAAATGGTCGCCGTCGGCGTCGCTGAAGGCACTGCCCACGGCCAGGCTCAGGGCCTGGCCATCGTTGGCGGTGACCGCCGGCAGGGCAGTGGCCACCGGGGCGATGTCCGGTGCCGCACCCACGGTGACGGTGACCGTGGCGGTCTCGTGAGTGGTGTTGGACAGCACCGTGTAGGTGAAGGTGTCGGTGCCGATGAAGCCGCTGGTGGGGGTGTATACAGCATTGCCCTGGACGTCGATGGTGACGATGCCATGGGTCGGCGTGGTGTAGCTCTCGACCACGCGGCCAGCGTTTTCGAAGGTGTCGTTGGCCAGTACGTTGAACGAAGCAGCGGTACCGGCCACAGTGGTGACGTGGTCGTCGACGATGTCGGCCACCGGCGTGATGCCGATGGGCAGGATCGCGCTGACGTTGAGCACGCCGCCGATCAACTGGCCCAGTTGCACGGTGATGTTGAGGTTGCCGTTGTAGTCGGCGCCCGGGGTGTAGACCAGGCTGTTCAGCGCGGCATTGATGTCCGCCACGCTGCCGTGGACTTCCAGGGTGCTGTCATTGGTACCGGTGCCCTGGGTCAGGGTCAGCCCGGCGGTGGTGCCGAGGGTGAAGGTACCGACGGGCACCGAGAGCTTGAGGTCCAGCACCTGGCCATCGATGTCGCCGACGCTGAGCTTCTGGCCCAACAGGTTGGCGAAAATCAGCGGGGTGTCTTCGGCCAGCAGCGGGATCGATGGCAGGGTCAGGGTCGGCAGGTGCGGTACCGAAATCAGGTTGACCGCGATCACCCCGGTGGCCGCGCCACCGTCGGCGTCCACCACCGAGTAGGTGATGGTGTCGGCGCCGTAGTAGTGCAGGTTCGGCGTGTAGGTCAGGGTGTGGTCGGCGTTGAGCACGACCGTGCCGTGCAGCGCGGTGGCGCCGGTCAGGGTCACGGTGTCGCCGTCGGGGTCGACGGCGGCCACGGCGGCGATCTGCAGCGCGATGTCTTCGGTGCCGGTAATCAAGCCGGGGGTGGTGATCGGCACCGGGTTATTGACGTGCATCTGCAGGGTCGACGTGGCGGAGCTGCCGGCCAGGTCGGTGGCGGTGACCACCACGTTGTAGTTGCCGTTGGCCGCCTGCACCGAGGCGTGGCCGTTGACCACGCCGGCGATGATGCCGGTCAGCGGGTCGATGGTGAGGCCGGCGGGCAGGCCGGTGGCGCTGTAGTGCAGCACGTCGTAAAGGTTGTGGTTCTGGAAGGCGCTGGCGGCGGTGATCGCCACCACGTCGGCGTCGTTGACCGTGACGCTGCCCAGCGGGGTGCTGGTGGGCGGGGTTTCGGTGCCCACGGTGACGCTGACGGCCACCTGTTCGGTGGTGCCGCCGCTGGTCACGGTGTAGGTGAAGGTGTCGTTGCCGCGATAGCCGACCGCCGGGGTGTAGGTCAGTGAGCCGTCACTGCCGACCAGCACGCTGCCATGCCCCGGCGCGCTGACCCCGGTGATGTGGGCGTTGGGGTTGTTGAAGGTGTCGTTGCTCAGCGGGTAGAAGGTCACCGGCACCAGCGGCTGGGTGACCACGCTGTCGGGCACACCATCGGCCACCGGGGTGATGGTCAGGGCGGTGCTCGAGCTTTGCACGGCCTGGCCGTCGCTGACCGACAGGCTCAGGCTGTCGCTGCCGTTGTAGTCGCCACTGGGTTTGTAGATCAGACCGTTCAAGGCGGCGTTGATCGCGCTGGCGCTGCCTGTCATGACCATCGAGCCGTCGGCCGTGCCGTCGCCGCTGGAGAAGGTCAGGCCGGTGGTCTGCGCGAGCGTGAGGGCGCCATGGTTGACGCCCAGGGTCACCGTCAGCATGTCGTTGTTGGCATCGGCCACGGTCAGGGCGTTGCCGTTGGCGGTGCTGAAGCTGACCGGGATGTCCTCGGCGCTGGTCTGCGCGCTGGGCATGCTGACGGTCGGCGGGTAGTTGGGCAGCGCGGTGTTGATGTACACCGTGGCGGTCTCGGTGGTGCCGTTGGAGGTCACGGTGTAGGTGAAGCTGTCGCTGCCCAGGTAGTTGCTGTTGGGCGTGTAGACGGCGTTGCCCTGGGCGTCGAGGGTGACCATGCCGTGGCTCGGCGTGGTGAAGCTGGAGACCACGCGGCCGGGGTTTTCGAAGCTGTCGTTGGCCAGCACGTTGAAGCTGGCCGAGGTGTTCAGGGTGGCGTTGACGTGGTCGTCGACGATGTCGGCCACCGGGGCGATGCTGATCGGCAGGGTGGCATTGACGTTGAGGATGCCGCCGAGCAGTTCGCCGAGGTTCAGGGTCAGGTTGACCGGGCCGTTGTAGTCGGCCGCCGGGGTGTAGATAAGGCTGTTCAGCGCGGCGTTGACGTCGGCCACGGTGCCGCGGATTTCCAGGGTGCTGTCGTTGACGCCGGTGCCCTGGGCCAGGGTCAGGCCGGCGGTTTCACCGAGGGTGAAGGTGCCGATGGGCACCGAAAGTTTCAGGTCCAGCACCTGGCCGTTGATGTCGCCGACGCTAAGGGTCTGGCCCAGCAGGTTGGCGAAGATCAGCGGGGTGTCTTCGGTCAGCAACGGGATATTCGGCAGGGACAGGGTCGGCAATGCCGGGTTGCCGGCCAGCAGCACGGCCACGGTGCCCACGGCGCTGCCACCGTCGGCGTCGACCACGGTGTAGGTGATGGCGTCCAGGCCGAAGTAGCTGGCGTTGGGCGTGTAGGCCAGCGAGCCGTCGGCGCGGATGGCGACGCTGCCGTGCAACGCCGAGGCCTGGGTGATGTGCAGGGCATCGCCGTCCGGGTCGATGATGCCCAGGGCGGTGATGTCCAGGTTCAGCAGGGTGTTCTGGGTGCCGCCGATCTGCAGGCCCAGCAGCGGGATCGGCGCCGGGTTGGTCACGCTGATCTGCAGGTTGCTGGTGCCGATCTGGCCGGCCAGGTCGGTGGCGGTGACCACCACGTTGTACACGCCGCCGTTGACGGTGGAGGCGTGGGTGTTGACCAGGCCGCCGATGATGCCGGTGGCCGGGTCGATGCTCAGCCCGGCGGGCAGGCCGGTGGCGCTGTAGGTCAGCAGGTCGAGCAGGTCCGGGTCGCGGAAGGCTAGTCCTGCAGGCACCAAAACGACTCCGCCGTCGAGGGTGGCCAGGGTGCCCAGGCTGGTGCCCACGGGAGGGCGGTCGCCGACGGTGACGTTGATCGACAGGGTTTCGGTGGTGCCGCCCGAGGTCACCGTGTAGGTGAAGGTATCGGTGCCGGAGAAGCCGATGGCCGGGGTGTAGGTCACGGTGTTGCCAAGGAAGGTCACCACGCCATGGCCGGCGCTGCCAACGCTGGTGATCGCCGCACCTGCGGCGAAGGTATCGCTGGCCAATGGCGTGAAGCTGACCGGGGTGAGAATGCTGGTGGTGCCGGTCTGGGTCACGCCGTCGGCGACCGGGGTCACGGTCAGGCCTACGTTGGCGCTCTGCACGGCGGCGATGCCGTCGCTGGCCTGCACGCTGATGGCGGCGGCGCCGTTGTAGTCGGCCACCGGCGAGAACGACAGGCCGTTGAGCGCGGCGTTGATCGCGCTGATGCTGCCCTTGAAGACCATGGCGGCGTCGGCGGTGCCATCGCCGACGGTGAAGGTCAGGCCGCTGATCTGGCTCAGGGTCAGGCTGCCGTGGGTCGAGGCCAGGGACACGGTGAGCTGATCGCCATTGGCGTCGCTGACGACGATGGCGTTGCCGTTGGCGGTGGAGAACACCCTGGTCGCGTCTTCGGCGAAGGTCTGCGTGGCCGGCGCGCTGATCACCGGCGGGTAGTTGATGTATGTGGTGACGTTGACCGTGCCGGTTTCGGTGACGCCGCCCGAGGTCACGGTGTAGCTGAAGGTGTCGCTGCCGCTGTAGCCGCTGGTGGGGGTGTAGACCGCGTTGCCCTGGGCGTCGATGGTCACCGTGCCATGGGCCGGGGTGCCAACGGCGGTGACGACGCGCCCGGCGTTGGCGAAGGTGTCGTTGGCCAGCACGTTGAAACTGGCCGGGGTGTTCTGTGGGGTGACCACGGTATCGGTGACGGTGTCGGCCACCGGTGTGATGACGATCGGCAGGGTGCTGGTCACGGCCGGCACCAGCAGGTCGGTGGCGCTGACGGTCATGTTGACGGTGCCGTTGTAGTCGGCCACCGGCGTGTAGGTCAGGCCGTTCATGGCGGCATTGATGGTGGCCTGGGTGCCTTGCAGGACCACGCTGGTGCTGCCGTTGCCCGACACCGAGCTGAGCCCGGCCACGGACGCCAGGGTCAGGGTGCCGGCAGGCACGGAGAGGGTCACCTTGACCACCGAGGTGTCGCTGTCGGTCACCGTGATCGCGGTGTTCAGCGCGCTGGAGAAGGTGGTGACGGTGTCTTCGCCACGGGTAGTGAGCGTCGGCAGGTGGATCACCGGCAGGGCGTCGGCGATCACCGTGACGTTGACGGTGGCGGTGCCCAGGGAAAGGCCGGTGCTGTCCTTGAGGGTGTAGAGGAAGCTGTCGCTGCCGGTGTAGCCCGCCGTCGGCTTGTAGGACAGGGTGTTGTCGGCGTTGATGCTGACGGTGCCATGCAGCGGCTGGGTGACACCACCGACCGACACCGTGGCGCCGGCGACGATGACGTCGTTGGCCAGTACGTTGATGATGTTGCCGGTGGTGTTGTAGGCCACGGTGGCGGTGTCGTTGGTCGGCACCGAGAGCAGCAGGTCATGATTCCAGTTCTCGGCATGGATGGCCTGGGTCTGGATCACGCCCACGTGATCTTCCAGGGTCCAGTTGCCACCGGCACCGGTGACGTCGGTGGAGGCGGCCACGTCGGCGGTCAAGGCATCGGCCAGGGCCTGCACCGTGGCCTGGCCATCGGCGCCGGCGGCCAGGTCGCAACCATAGATGAGCACGTCGCCGCCGGCACTCATGTGGTGGCCGATCTCGGCCAGCACGTCGGCGAACTCGCCCTTGATCGAGGCGCTATCGACCACCACATTGCCCAGCTCCAGCTCGCCTTCGGCGGCGTGGGTGATGATGTGGATGGCGTCGATGTTGCTGCGGCCCTGCAGGGCGTCGGCGATCTGCGTCAGGCCGTTGGCGTTGGGGTCCAGGTAGACGATCTCGGCGTGGGCCGGCAGGTCGGCGACCAGGGTCGCGCGGTCCGGCAGGCTGGCGTCGATGAAATAGATTTCCTGGCGCTCGGCGGTTTCCTGGGCCGGGGCGGTGGCGGTCAGTGCATGGTTCAGATGATTGGCATCGGTGTCGGTGTCGGCGTTGGCCGCGTGGTCAGCCGCAGCCGCCGGCGCTGCGCCGTGGTCGACGACCGCGGTAGCGGCCGTGACAGCATTGGCATGCTGGGGCGCCAAGGCGTCGTGATGAGTGGCGTCGGCGACATGATCGGGCGCCGGTGCGGCCGCAGGTTGCGGCGTGGCCGTCAACGCCGCTGCAGCGGTCGCCACCGCAGCGCCGTCGAACATCAGACGGGGCTCCAGGGCAATACGGATCGCTGAGCTATAGATATGCCGGCTTTTCATCAATGACCTCCAAATGTCACGGGCTGCCCCGAAGCACTACGTCGCCTGGATGAAGATTGAGAAAGGGCGAGCGCAGAGGGACTCACTCTGTATCGGCTGTGGATCCAACCGGATGATGGCCGTTCGTCCGGGATTGGATCCTCAGAGTCAGCTTAGTCGGTGATAGCAAAAGACCAGCAGCCGTAGGTCGGATGCCGGAAAGCCGGCGCCAGGAATTAGCACAGTTGTGACGGCTGTCCCACGAATGGTTCGCCAGCTGCGTCGGCTCCTACGCCAAAATAGAGCGCACCCTTAGGCCGCGTAGGAGCCGGCGAAGCTGGCGAGGGCATCGACCCGGTTCGTGTCCGTCATCACGCCGCAGTCGCATCACTCGCCAGCTGCGCCGGCTCCTACGCCAGAATGTGGCGCATGGGGGCCCTCGTTCACTCGGTGGTGAACGCTGCCTGTTCCAGCCCTTGGGAGTCGTGGGGGTGCAGGGCGCGCACGTTCATCCCGAGAGCGCCGTAGACCTCGACGCCGTCGATGGTCTCTTCCATCAGCAGGCGGTCGACAATGAAGTCCATGGCGTCGCGATGTTCCTCGAGCAGGGCGTCGCACACCGCTTCCTGCTCCCGCAGCAACTGGTTGACCTGTTCCAGGGTCTGGCCCGGCTCGACTTCGATCCCGGCTTCGCGCAGCACGCTGAGCGTCGCCAGGTGCTTGCTGGGCCCCATGCCCAGGCCGCTGACCATGGACAGGGCGATCTTGGTGGCCTCCTGCAGGTCCATCGAGGCGCCGGAGGAAACCTCGTTGAAGTACATCTTTTCCGCGGCGCGGCCGGCCAGCAGCATGACGATGCGGTTTTCCAGCTCCGACTTGCGGTGCAGGCGCTTGTCTTCGGTCGGGATCACCAGGGTCACCCCCAGGGCCTGGCCACGGGGCAGGATGGTGACCTTGTCGACCTTGCCAATTTTCAGGCGCGCGGCGGTCAGCGCATGGCCGGCCTCGTGCACGGCGATGCACAGGCGTTCGTGCTCGGTGAACGGGGTCACACCCGACGGTTGTTCGCCAATGCGGTTGGTCTCGATGGCGTCGACCACATGGCGCTCCTCGATGCTGGAGGCGTGTTCGCGGGCGGCGAAGATCGCCGCCTGGTTGACCAGCGAGGCAATGGCCGCCGGGGTCAGGCCCATGCAGGTGCCGGCCAGGCGCTCGATGTCCATGGGCGCGACGTTCTTGAGCTTCTTGAGGTACAGGCTGATCAGGCCCTTGCGGTCTTCCAGGGTCGGCAGCGGCACGGCGATGGTCCGGTCGAAGCGGCCTTCGCGGCGCAGGGCCGGGTCCAGCGACTCGGCCAGGTTGGTGGCGCCGATCACCAGCACGCCGTCGGCGCCATTGAAGCCGTCCATTTCCGTGAGGAACTGGTTGACGATGCGGTTTTGCTCGGTTTCACCCATGCGCGGCTCGGAAGCCCGCTTGCCGATGCCATCGATTTCGTCGATCAGCACGATGCAGGGCGCCTTGCGCCGAGCCTGGCGGAACAGGTTGCGAACCTTGATGATGCCCACGCCATAGAACATGCTGGAAAAATCGCTGCCGGTGGCGGCGATGAAGTTGACCCCGCATTCCTCGGCCAGGGCCTTGGCCAGGTGAGTCTTGCCGGTGCCGGGCAGGCCGGTCAGCAACACGCCACGCGGCGGCCGCGCGCCCAGGGCAGAAAAGCGCTCGGGGTGGCGCTGGGCGGCGGCGATGTCGAGCAGGGCCTGCTTGGCTTCGCCGCAGCCGATCACGTCGTCGAAAGTAATGCGGGTTTTCTTGCGACGCTTGAGGTGGCTGGTGATGAAACCCCAGGCCATCGGCCAGGCCACGCTGAGGACCACGCCAATGATCAACAGGCGCATGGCCATGTCGATGGCATAGCCGGCGCTGAAGGCAGCCGAGGCCTTTTCCTTGAGTTCGGAAAACTGGAAACGCGGGGTGCTGTCCTTGGCCACGAAGTCATAGGTCTGACGGGCGGCCAGGCCCAGCTGGTCGACGATGGCGTAGCGCGCGCCGTCCTTGAGGGTGACGTAAAGGTGCTCGTTGCCGCTGACGGCCTCGGCGACATGGCCTGCGCGCAGGTCATCGACAAAATTGGAGAAACGCGAGTCGTGCTCGGTCCACGCCGTGTCGTCGTGCTGGATCTGCTCGGCCATGGCGGTGGCGGCGTTGCTCGAGGTGGGCGCGCTGTTGGCCGCGTACAACCAGGTACCGCCCGCGATCAGGAAAGTACAGGCGATGCCGACTGCTGATTGCCAATAACGGTTGCGCTTGAGGGCGCGCGCCCGGGTTTTGCTTCCTGATCTGGACATCTGTACCTCGGTATCGATAAGCGAATGTCGGACGGTATGGACGAACGACAAAATTCCGTTCCCGGGGCGATGTTTGCCAGAATTGGGCCAAGTTCCCTGCTGTCGGTCGGCGGCGGACGAGTGGTCGCATGTGTAGCGATACGGGAGGCCACCAGCTGCTCAACCCCTCGCAGACCTGCAGCATTTTCACGCTATGCTCGGCGTTCACCCTCAAGGAGCCGACCCATGCCAGCAGCCCTCAACCCCGCCGACCTGCAACGCCGCTATGAAACCGCCAAGCGCATCGCCCAGGAGGCCGCGCGCAGCGCCGAACTGGCCTACCGGCAACGCGACAGCCTGGTGGTGGAGCACAAAGGCGACGAATTGCAGGACCTGGTGAGCGTCGTCGACAAGCAGACCGAGGCCTTCATCAAGCAGGCCCTGGCCGAGCACTTTCCCGAAGACGGCTTTCTTGGCGAAGAAACCGGTGGCGCCGACCTGCAGGCGCGCTGCATCTGGGTGGTCGACCCCATCGACGGCACCAGTTGCTTCGTCAACGGCCTGCACGCCTGGTGCGTGTCCATTGGCCTGCTGGTGGACGGCAAGGCTTGGGCCGGGGTGATCGCCGACGCGGTGCATGACGAGTTGTTCCACGCCTGCTGCGGCCAGGGCGCCTGGGTCAACGACCAGCCCATGCGCGTGCGCGACGTGCCGGACGTGCGCCACGGGGTGATGGGCATGGGCACCAACCACCGCGACGGTCGCGAGCATTTCATACCGGTGCTGACCCGCCTGTTCGAACAGGGCGGCACCTTCATACGCAACGGTTCGGGGGCGTTGATGACGGCCTACGTGGCGGCGGGGAGGTTGATCGGTTACTACGAAACCCACATCAACAGCTGGGACTGCCTGGCCGGTCTGGTGATGGTGGAGGAGGCGGGCGGGCGCTGCTGTGACTTCCTGCGCGGTGATGGCCTGCTCACCGGCAATCCGCTGCTGGTGGCGGCGCCGCAGGTGTATGAGCAGATGGCCGGGCTGATCGGGCCTTCGCTGGACGCCTGATTTGACGCACCGGCCTGGCGGGCGGTGCGTCTAACCAGCGCCTAGGCCGCCTCGGCTGCGCACTCGTCCAGCATCAACCGATACTGCTCGTCCACCAGCGCCTGAGGCACGCTCAGAGTGACCGGCGCCTGCAGCCAGGCCAGAGCCAATTGGGTGTATTCGACCACGTCGTCATGGCTCAGGCCCTCGATGTGCTGCGGCAGGTGCAGATCGCGCAACTGGCCGGTTTCCAGGTCGTGCACCGGGAAGATCAACAGGTCGTCGGTCAGCTCGCTGATGCAGTACACGTCGGGACCGATCACCGCGGCGTTGACGGGGATACCCGCGGTCGCCGCCTGGTGGCGGATCTGGGCGGCGACGTCGACGTAGGCGCGCTGCATGCGCACACAGGCTTCATCTTCTGCGCTGATGGGCAAGGTCATTTCGGGCTGCTGCATTGGGCGTTCTCTTTTGATGATCCGCGCATTTTCTCAAGGATTCGGCGGACCAAAAGCTTTCTCTGACAGATGGTAACGTTACGCCACTACTTTCGGGCGGACGGTACGTTCATGGCCAGTGAACCACCCATTCGGGCATGCAGGAACAGTGGCGCATGATCGGAAACATTGGCCCGCGCCTGCTCATGGGTCAAACCCAGGAAGCGCGGGTAGGCGAACACTTCGGCGCTGTCGACCTGAATGCTGCTGGCCTTGGCGATGAACATGTTGTCGTAGAGGTTGGCGAACTTGCCGTCGGTGGTCGACAGCGTGCTGGCGCCGGTGGTGAACAGCGGACGGGCGCTGGCGTCCAGGCTGTCCCAGGCCGGCGAGGTGGGCGGGTTGTTGAAGTCGCCCATCAACAGGATGCGGCTGTTGCCGGCGTAGGTCTGGCCCAGCCAGGTCCAGTACTGCGACAGTGCGGCAATTTCGCCGGCGCGATCGGCCTTGTTCTTGCCGTACTTGATGTGCACGGTGGCGACGACGAAATCGGTGTGATCGGTCAGCGAGGTAAAGCGCGCCGAATAGGGGTCGCGGGCGAAGGCCTGCTGGCGGTCGAGGTAGGTAACGGCGCCGTCGGCGTAGGCCACTGCGTCATCACGCCAGACGAAACCGTACATCTCCTTGTAGGTAGAGCGGCCGACGCGGTCGGAGGCCATGGCGCTCCAGTGGTGGCCGGTCTGTTTGCTCAGGGCCTCGGCCAGGGTGGTCAAGGCTTCGGGCGTCATCAGCTCCTGCACCGCGAGAAAATCGACCTGGGCCGCCACCTTGGCGATGGCCTGAAAGTCCTTGTTGGGCCGCACGCTCAGGTGTTCAAGGTTCCAGGTGCCGATGCGGGTTTCGGCGTGCAGGACGGGGGCGGTGAACAGCAGGCAGGCGAGAACGGTTTGAAGAATGCGCATAGGTGTCTAGAAAAGCTCTGAGGTAAAGCGCGCAAGTCTATGACAAATATCGAGAATTATCACTGCGATGCCCGACGGACGGCAGGCGCGCCGTAGTGAGCCTGACGATTGAAGAGTTCACTTTAGATAAGTGGGGTAACTAATTGATTACCTTGAATTAACCCTGTTCAAAAAGCGTAACGTACGTTCCTCTGTAGGATTCACCAGAATCTCATCGGGAGTCCCGTCCGCGACGATTCGCCCACCTTCGAGGAACAGCACTCGGTCAGCGATATCCCGGGCGAAATTCATCTCGTGGGTCACCAGCAGCATCGTCATCTGCTGGGCATGGGCGATGTTGCGAATGACCTCCAGCACCTCGCCGACCAGCTCCGGGTCCAGCGCCGAGGTCACCTCGTCGAACAGCATGACCTGCGGGCGCATGGCCAGGGCCCGGGCGATCGCCACCCGTTGCTGCTGGCCGCCGGACAGGTTTGCCGGGTAGGCCTGGGCCTTGTGCGCCAGGCCGACCTGGCCGAGGTAGTCCAACGCGCGGCTGCGGGCTTCATCACGGCTCAGGCGCAGCACCTGGATGGGTGCTTCCATGACGTTTTCCACCACGCTGAGGTGCGGGAACAGGTTGAACTGCTGGAACACCATCCCCACCCGGTGTACGTGCGCTGGCTGCTTGGCCAGCGGCCAGTGCCAACCTCGGGAGGGGGGCGGCACTGGCGCGCCGGCCACTTCGATACTGCCGTGCTGATAGGTTTCCAGGCCCTTGATCAGGCGCAATACCGTGGACTTGCCCGAGCCGCTGGGGCCGATCAGCGCGACTTTCTGCCCTTGGGCGATGCGCAGGTCCATGTGGTCGATGACGGTGGTGGCACCAAAGCGCTTGACCACCTGGTCGAGGACAATCTGCGCGGGGCTTGAATGGTCAGGCGGCATGGCGGCGGTTTTCCAGGTATTTGAACAGCAACGAAGTGGGCACGCTGATCAGCAGAAACAGCAGCGCCATCAGGGTGTAGGGCTCGTTGTAGTGATAGGTCAGGCCGGCGACCTGCTTGGCCGCCTGGAACAGTTCGGGAATGGTGATCACCGCCAGCAGCGGGGTCTCCTTGAACATGCCGATCAGGTAGTTGCCCAGCACCGGCAGCATGGGCTTGAGCGCTTGCGGCAGGACGATTCGGCGCCAGGTGGTGGAACGGTCCAGGTCCAGCGCGCGAGCCGCTTCCCATTGGCCACGGGGCACGCCGTCGATGGCGCCGCGCCAGGCTTCGGCGATGTAGGCGCTGTAGTACAGGCCCAGGCCGATCACCCCGGTGGAAATGGCCGGCAGCGTCAGGCCGGCCTGGGGCAGGGCGAAGAACAGCACGTACAGCTGCACCATCAGCGGGGTGTTGCGCAGAAAGCTCAGGTAGGCCGCGCAGCTGCGCCGCACCCAGCCCAGGTGGCTGCGTTGCAGCAGGGCGACGAGCACGCCGAGCAGGGTCGCCAGAACGAAACCGAGCACCACCACGCGCACCGTGACCGCCAGGCCCTTGAGCAGGTCCGGCAGGATCGACCAGGCCAGTTGAAAGTCGAAGTCCATGCTCAGCCCCCCGTCCTGCGCCACGCAGTGCTGCGCTGTTCGTACCAGCGCACCAGCCGGCTCAACGGCCAGGCCATGGCGAAGTAGCACAGCAGCACAATGCTCCAGATCAGCGATTGCTGGCCCAGGGTCGTGATCAACTGGTTGCCGGCAAAGGTCAGGTCGGTGAGAGTGATCAGCGACACCAGCGAGGTGGTCTTGAGCAGCTCGACCAGCTGATTGCCCAACGGCGGAATCATGAATGGCAAGGCCTGGGGCAGGATGATCCGCCGCAGGGCCACGCCGCCTGGCAGGTCCAGCGCGCGGATGGCGTCGCGCTGGCCGGCGCTGACGTTGACCAGCGCCGAGCGCACGATCTCCGAGGCGTAGGCGGAAAAGGTCAGCCCGAGGCCGATCACCCCGGTGGTCATCGGCGCCAGGGTGACGCCGAACAGCGGCAGGATGAAGAACAGATAGAACAGCAGCACCAGCGCCGAGATACCGCGCAGCACTTCAACGTACAGGGTCGCCACCCAGCGCAGCAGTCGCCAGGGCGACAGGCGCATCAGGGCAATGGCAAAACCCAGCAGCAACACCAGGACTTGCGCCATGGCGGTGATCTGCAAGGTGACCCAGGCGCCTTGTCCCAGTTGTCGGGCGATGAACAGCGCGGTGTCAGCGGTGAAGCCTTGAGCAAACATGACCTGTACTCGTGTGGGTTTGAGGTCGCTTTTGCGTGCTTAGAGGCTGCAGCGTTGTTCGGCCGTCACGTCGGTGGCCGGCAGTTCGTTCTCGGTGTAGCCGTATTTCTGCAGGATCTGCAGCAACTGGCCGGAGGCGCGCAGCTTGGCCAGTTGCTCGTTGAAGGCCTGGATGAAGGCCGGATCGTTCTTCGGCAGGCCGTAGGCGTGGTAGTTCCAGCTGGGCTGGCCATTGGCATCGGGAATCTGCTCGAACGGCAGGGCGCGCTCAAGCGCCGGGTCATTGGCTTTCTTCAAGAGGCCGATGACCTCGGCGTCGGGGAAGTACACCACGTCGACGCGCCCGGCCTGCAGGGCCGCGAGCGCTTCGGTGTCCTTGTCGAACAGCGACACATTGCCGTCGCTGATGCCACTGGCCTTGGCTTCCTGGACCTGATTGGAACCCGGTTGGGTGGCCAGGCGGGCCTTGCCGTTGGCCGCGACGTCCTTGAGGCTGTGCAGCTTGAGCGGGTTGCCAGCCTTGACCACGAAAGCGCCGCCGGAGCGGGTCACCGGGTTGGAGTAGGCGATCACCTTGCAGCGCGCCGGGGTGATGAACAGCCCCGCGCCGATCAGATCGAAACGCTTGGCTGCCAGGCCTGGCACCAGCGAACCGAAGTCGCTGATCGGCGTCTCGACCTTGGTGATGCCCAACGGTGCAAGGACGGCCATCAGCACTTCGTAATTGGCACCGGTGATCTTGCCGTCGGTGCCGACGTAGGCATAGGGCTGCTCGTTGGCGATGCCGGCGGTCAGGCCGCTGCTGCGGCCCTTTTCCAGCAACCCGGCAGCCATCGCCGATACGCTCGACAGCGTGCCAAACAACACAGCGCCGGCAAGCAGCGCGGCAAGCGGGGATTTGCGGGTCAGGTTCATTTTCGCTACCGGGATGGGGATCAAGCTAAAGCAGCCTGAAAAAGCTGCGCCTTATCGTGAAAGAGTCTATCGGTATAAAAATGAAACTATAAATATCTTGCTGGAATAACGTTATATCAATACGACGCCTTCAGGTCGCGTAGGAGCCGGCAAAGCTGGCGAGCGCAGCAACACCGTACGCCAGCCTTGCTCGGCCATTGGCCGCGACCCCGGAGGAGGATCCAACCCGGCCACCGAAGTGATGCCCTCGCCATTCGCGCTGTCAGTGGGTCAGCCCCGGGACGCTGATCTGCAGGTCACCCAGCATCAGCTTGGCGGTCACCAGCGACACCAAAGCGCCCAGCACCCACAGCGCACTGCCGCCGACGACGATGCCCAGGGCAATCTGCCAGGCCAGCCAGTTGGCGCTGCGCGGTTTGTGCCGCAGGCCCGGGCGCAGGCCACGGTCGTCGTGCAGGTCCAGGTGATCGAGGTCCAGATCGCGATCGGGTTCGGCGCGCAGTTGGTCTTTCATGGTGCTCCAGAGCAGTGGTCAAACCGGCAGGATACCTCAGCCAGGCACATCGCGACGAGCCGGCCAGTCGATCCCCCCAGTGCAGAACAGCGGCCACCACACCAGCACCGGTTGCAGCAGCAGGCGCGGCAGGTGGTAGCCCCAGCCCAGCACATGGCCGTTGAGCGCCACGTGCTCGAAGGCGTGCTTGAGGTTGGCCGGGAACACGCACACCGCGTACAGCGCCAGCAGCAGGGCGGCCAGCCGCCGCCAACGCGGCAGCAACAGACCCAGGGCGCCGAACCCTTCGCAGATGCCGGTGACGATCACCACGCTGTGTGGCCAGGGCACCCAGCCCGGGACAATGGCGACGAAGCCTGCGGTGGCGTACAGATGGAAGAAGCCCGCAGTCAAGTAGATCGCCGCCAGGGCCAGGCGCAAAACGTTGCGCGTGCGGGTGAAACGGTTAAGGGCAGCCAGGGTTTGAACTCCATTGCCCAGGGGTCACTCTCACGCCAGACAGGGCCTTGCAGGCGATCGACTCCCTGATCTCTGCACAATAACAAGGAATCGACATGGCGACTGCGGCGCTTGACACGACTAAAGCGGACTCGGACGAGCGCATCTACGAAACCGACCTGCCGGCGCGGCTCGACCGCCTGCCCTGGGGGCGCTTTCATACCCTGCTGGTGTTTGCCCTGGGCATCACCTGGCTGCTCGATGGCCTGGAAGTGACCCTGGCCGGGTCGGTCTCCGGCGCCCTGAAGGCCAGCCCGGCCCTGCACTTGAACAACAGTGACATCGGCCTGGCCGGCGGCGCCTACATCTGCGGTGCGGTGCTGGGCGCGCTGTTCTTCGGCTGGCTGACCGACCGACTGGGGCGGCGCAAGCTGTTTTTCATCACCTTGTTCGTCTATGTGGGGGCGACCGCGCTGACGGCCTTCTCCTGGAATCTCTGGAGCTTTCTGCTGTTCCGCTTTCTTACCGGCGCCGGCATCGGCGGCGAGTACACGGCGATCAATTCGACCATCCAGGAATTTACCCCGGCGCGCTTTCGCGGCTGGGTCGACCTGACCATCAATGGCACCTTCTGGATAGGCGCAGCGCTGGGTGCTGGCGGTTCGATCGTGCTGCTCGACCCGCAGTGGGTCGGCGGCGACCTGGGCTGGAGGCTGTGCTTCGGCATCGGCGCGGTCCTGGGGCTATTGATCATGATCCTGCGCCTGTGGGTGCCGGAGAGCCCGCGCTGGCTGATGATCCATAATCAGCCGGAAGAGGCCGCGCGCATCGTCGAAGGTATCGAACAGCGTTTTCTCGAGCACCAGGCGCAGCTGCCGCCGGTGACCGAGAAACCGCTGCGCCTGCACGCGCGCGACCACACGCCGCTGGGCGAGGTGTTCAAGACATTGTTCGTGCTGCACCGCCAGCGGGCCCTGGTGGGCCTGACCCTGTTGACCGCCCAGGCGTTTTTCTACAACGCGATCTTCTTTACCTACGCCTTGGTGCTCACCGACTTCTATGGCGTGCCCGCCGATCATATCGGCTGGTACGTGCTGCCGTTCGCGCTGGGCAACTTCTGCGGGCCATTGCTGCTTGGGCGCCTGTTCGACGTGGTGGGCAGGCGGGTGATGATCAGCTCGACCTATGCCATCTCGGGGGTGCTGCTGGCCGTCAGCGGCTATCTGTTCCAGCAACAGCTGCTCGATGCCACCCAGCAGACCCTCGCCTGGATGGTGATTTTCTTCTTCGCCTCGGCGGCGGCCAGCTCCGCGTATTTGACGGTGGCAGAGACCTTCCCCTTGGAGATCCGCGCCCTGGCCATCGCGGTGTTCTATGCGTTTGGGACCGGCTTGGGTGGCATTGTCGGGCCGAGCCTGTTCGGCGCCTTGATCGAGAGCCACGACCGCAGCAATGTGTTCATCGGCTACCTGATCGGCGCTGGGCTGATGGTGCTGGCGGCTGTTGTGCAGGGCGTGTGGGGGGTGGCAGCAGAGGGCAAGTCGCTGGAGACGGTGGCCAGACCACTGTCCCAGGCGAGCTAAGGGGAGCGCTCGCCACCCCGGCAGGAAAAAGCCGGGCCTCTTGAGGAGGCCCGGCCATGGTTGCAACAGATGCCTGCAGGTGGAGCTTTCAACTGTGCTCGAGAGGCACCGTCGCGGCCGCGCGCCAGCTGACTTCGGTGATGCCGAAGCGCTCCGCCCAGGGCCGTGACGTCTTCTTTATTTTTTCCCTCGTGTTGCGCCCGATCCGGCCGACGCCGGCGTCGCAACTTGCCCAGTGCCATGCCTCGGCGTTGTCCATGCGGTCGGCACGGATGACGAAGCTTTTGGGTTGCCCATGCAGGCTGTAATCAATCACATAGAGTTGAGTTGAAGGCATTTTTCCATCCGCCGTAGTAATCATACGTAATAAGCTGATTACTCTGCGCGTCAGAAATTCCACGCGCGTGACGAACTGTAGTTTTTAGTACTTAAACGACTGAAACCCCAAGGGTTATCGCGAACTATCCGACGAAATGTGCTATCAAATAGCCATTTCCCCCATGCCGTTTCGCCGGGTTTCTTGCTAGTGTTGGGCAAGTCCCCAGGATTGGAGCGGTCATGATTTCGCATACCTGCATCGGCGTTAATGATTTCGCCCAGGCGTTGGTGTTCTATCGCGGCTTGATGCGCATCCTCGGGCTGGACAATTGCTTCACTGACCTGACTCGTCCTTGGGCCGGCTGGAAGGATCCGGACGTGGCGCGCCCGCTGTTTGTCATCTGTGCGCCCTTCGACGGGCAACCCGCTTCCGTCGGCAACGGCGCGATGCTGGCCTTGCTGGCCAACAATCGTCAGGTGGTCGACAAGGCCTACGCCGTGGCCCTCGCCCTGGGCGGCAGCGACGAAGGCCCACCTGGGCTGCGACCGCAATACCACGCCCATTACTACGGCGCCTATTTCCGCGACCCGTCCGGCAACAAGCTGTGTGTGGTCTGCCATGATGCGCCGGTGATATCGCAAGGAGCGGCTTAGGGCAGCAAACCCGTAGGACCGAGTGGCCGCATCAGCTATAGCAGGCTCATCAGTTATAACCATAGACCATAACGATATATAGCCGCATCGCGAAAACTCGATATGCTGCCGCGCATTTTTTTATCAGCGCTGGCAGTGGGCGGCATCATGGAATTTGGCAGTATAGGTTGCGTAGTCGCAGGTCTGGTCGTGGGTTTCATCGTCGGCATGACCGGTGTGGGTGGCGGCTCGTTGATGACGCCGATCCTGTTGTGGTTCGGCATCAATCCGGCCACGGCGGTGGGCACCGACCTGCTGTACGCGGCGGTGACCAAGTCGGGCGGTGTCTGGGTGCACAGCCGCAACCGCAATATCGACTGGGGTGTGACCGGCTGGCTGACCCTGGGCAGCGTGCCAGCGGTGGCCTTGACCCTCTGGTACCTGAGCAGCCTGCACACCGCGCCCCAGGCGATGAACGCGGTGATCAAGCAGGCCCTGGGCATCGTTCTGCTGCTGACGGCGATGGCGGTGTTCTTCAAGCGCCAACTGCTGGCCTTCGCCAACCGCCGCGCGGGCGGCACCTATCAACCCAGCGGCGCCCGGCTCAACGCCTTGACGGTGGTCACCGGGCTGGTGCTCGGGGTGATGGTCGCCTTGACGTCCATCGGCGCCGGTGCGCTGGGTACCGTGGCGTTGTTCATCCTTTATCCGTTCCTGCCGACCCGGCGCCTGGTCGGTACCGAGATCGCCCACGCCGTGCCCCTGACCCTGGTCGCCGGGCTGGGGCACGCGGGCATGGGCAACATGGACTGGTCGGTGCTGGGCCTGCTGTTGATGGGCTCGCTGCCGGGCATCTACATCGGCAGCCAGCTGACCGGGCGAGTGCCTGACAGCGTGCTGCGCCCGTGCCTGGCAGGCATGCTGTTGCTGATCGGGTTCAAGCTGGTGTTCTGAGCCTGTTGCTCACTCAGGGACCGGGGTCGGCAGCGGCTTGCCATCGGCCCAGGCCTGCAGATTGGCCAGCACCAGGTCGGACATGGCCCGCCGCGTGCTCCAGGTGGCGCTGGCCATGTGCGGGGCCAGCAGCACGTTGTCCAATGCCAGCAGCCCGGGGTGGGGGTGCGGCTCGTTCTCGAACACGTCCAGCGCGGCGCCGGCCAGGCGCCGGTGGGCCAGCGCGTCGGCCAGGGCCGCTTCGTCCACCACGCTGCCGCGCCCGACATTGATCAGATAACCTTCGGGGCCCAGCGCCTCGAGTACCTGTGCATCGACCAGATGAAAGGTGCTGGCACCGCCGCCCACGGCCACCACCAGAAAGTCCACCGCTGCGGCCAGCTCCAGCGCCGAGGGGTAGTAGCGATAGTCGACCGCCTGTGGACGCCGCCCGGTATAGGCCACGGACATCTCGAAGCCGGCCGCGCGGCGGGCGATGGCGGCGCCAATCCGGCCCAGGCCGATGATGCCAAGGCGCGCGCCGCTGACCTTGCGGCTGAACGGGAAGGGCCCATTGGCCCAGGCCCCGGAGCGGGCGAACTGGTCGGCTTGGCGGGTGTTGCGCGCGATGCCCAGCAGCAGGGTGATGGCCAGGTCGGCAACGTCATCGGTGAGCACGTCAGGGGTGTGCGTGACCTGGATGCCGCGCTCGCGCGCGGCCTGCACGTCGACCCCGTCGTAACCGACGCCGAACACCACGATCAGCTGCAGGGCCGGCAAGCGCCCGATCAACTCGCGGCTGACCCTGGACTCGCCGTTGGCGACCATGGCGCGGATGTCATCGGTGGCGGCGCTCAGGCCACTGCCGTCTTCGCCGGCTTCGACGACCTCATACCGAGCGTGCAGTTGCTCGTCGAGCATGGCCGGCAAGCGGGCAATCTTAAGGAGCCTGGACTTCATCGAGACCTCGTACGGTGGCAGTGGAAGTGGCAGTGGCGGGCGCCGGCCGTGGCGCGCGGGCGATATAAATGCCCAGCACGCCGCCAACCAGCAGGGCCGCGGCGACCAGCAGCAAGGCATAGTCGTAGCTGTTGGTGGCATCCTTGATCCAGCCCATCACCGGCGGCAGGCCGAGCCCGGCGATATTGGCGATGGAATTGATCAGGGCGATCGAGGCGGCGGCTGCGGCGCCCGACAGATATTCGGTGGTGGTGGCCCAGAACACCGGCGTCGCCGCCCAGTTCAGGCCGACGGCCGTCACCAGCAGCGCGTAGGCCAGCCAGGCATTGCTGCTGGCCACGGCCAAGGCCAGGAGGATGCCGGCCAGCAGCAAGGGCGCGCCCATGTGCACCCCGCGTTCGCGCTTGTGATCGGAGTGCCGGCCGTTGCAGTACATGAAGATGCAGGCGAACAGGAACGGCAGCGCCGACAGCACGCTGACCGTGAACGACGCCTGGCCGGAAACGGATTTGACGATCAACGGCAAAAACAGGGTGATGCCGATGGTGCCGAACGCCTGCAGCAGCCAGAACAGCGCCAACAGCCAGACCTGGCGGCTGCGAAACGCGGTCTGCCAGCCGGCGTGCCCGGCAATCGGGCTGGCCGCCTGCTCGGCAGCGATGGTGCGGCTCAGCCAGGCCCGTTGCTCGGGTTGCAACCAGTGCGTGGTCTCCGGCGATTCGGGCAGGTAACGCAGCACCACCACGCCCAGCACTACAGCGGGAATACCTTCGAGCAGGAACAGCCAGCGCCAGCCGCTGACGCCGAAATAGCCGTCCAGGTGCAGGAAGGCCCCCGACAGCGGCAGGCCGATCACCGACGCCAGCGCCGCACCGATGTAGAAGAACGACATGGCCTTGGCCCGGTCGCTGCGCGGGAACCACTGCGACAGGTAATAGATGATGCCCGGCGTGAACCCGGCCTCGGCGGCGCCGAGCAACAGGCGCATGCCGTACAGCTGATTGGCGCTTTGCACCAAACTCATGCCGGCGGCAACGATGCCCCAGGTGATCATGATGCGTGCGATCCAGCGCCGTGCGCCGACCCGGGTCAGGATCAGGCTGCTGGGCACCTCCAGGAGGATGTAGGTGAGGAAGAACAGGCCGACGCCGATGCCGTACATGCGCGCAGTGAGCCCCAGTTCGGCATTCATCTGCAGCGCGGCCACGGAAATATTCGACTTGTCGATGTAGGCGACCATGTACAGCAGCATCAGGAACGGGATCAACTTGAGGTTGAGCCGTTTCAGGGTGCTGGCGTGCAGGCCCGCGTCCAGGCTGGCGTGGGGCATGTGAACCTCTCTTTTTATGTGTTTATGGCGAGATGGTTGGTGCGGTGTGTGCGGGGTTAACCTTAGTGGAGATGTTGTTATATTTCAATATGTGATTTTGGTGACCATATAGTGGGATTTCAATCCGCGCGTCGGCGTCGCAGGCTTGATGGCCACAAGCGGTCGGCTTGAGATTCAATCACGGCCACCAGCGGCCGCCCGCGCGGCCTATCGCGGGCTTCGCGCGCTCCCACGTTTGTTTCGAATGTGCCGTTCCAGACAGACCACCTATGACCGCCTTGGTGCTTGGCGGTCTATCGTCGAACATCAAAGGCGGTCATAGGAGATGCCACTGGATGCATATAACTCGAAACAGATGTAGGAGCCGGCGAAGCTGGCGATAGGCCGCGCGGGCGGCCGGTGGTGGCCATATTGAACCTCGTGGCGGGCGCGTGGTGGCCATATTACCGCCCCCCCCAGGTACATTTCCCAACCTACAACACCGCCAGCTGCCGCAGCCCGCGCTCCCAGATCTGCCGCGTGCGCAGCCAGGCGGTTTCCCGCCAGTCGGGGTCGGCCGGGTAGAATTGCTCCAGCAGCGCCTGCTTGATCTGTGCGCCGGTGCGGTCCAGCGGGTCGCCGTGCAGGTGCAGCCAGTGGTCGTCGCGCAGCACCTGATGCACCTGCGGCCCGGGGTAGGTGCCGCACTCGATCACCAGCTGCATCAGGCGCGAGTCGGGCAGGGCCTCGAGCAGGGCCTGGGAGGTGTAGCCGGTGGCGGTGGCGGCCACGCCGGTGTCGCTGCGCTGGCCGGCACCGGTCAACAGGGTGTACAGCCAGGGACCGTAGATGGCTTGGGCATCGGCCAGCGCCGGGTAGGCAGCCTGGGCGATGGTCAGCAGCATGGGGTGGCCGTATTCGCCGGCGCCGGTGTGCAGGTCGAAACCGAGGATGACCCGGGCGTGGGCCAGGTAGGTCTGGACGATGCTGCGCAACGTCCGGTTAGACCAACTGGGCGCCGCGCCGCCGTAGAACAGGCCATCGGCGTGGCTGTACTGGCCGGCTTCGACAATGGACATCACCCCTTGCCAGCCGTGGTCGGCGATCCGCGCCGCCAGTAGGGCGTCGGCCTGGTCGCGTTGCGGCCCGCGCAGTTGCGTGCAGGCGTAGATGGGGTGCAGCTCGGCGTAGGCCGGGTTGGCCGGCAGGGCTTGGCTGAAGTCCAGGTAGTTGCGGTTCAGGTCGAGATTGTCTTCATTGACCCGCCGGCGCCAGGCCGTACCCCAAGGGTTGATCAGGTGAATCATCAGCACGGCAGTGTCGGCCGGCAGGTCGCGCCCAGCCAGTTGCTCGAGCCAGGCAGTCTGGCAATCGGAACCGTAGTAGCCCTCGATGCCGTGGGTGCCGCTCAGCGCCACCAGCACGCGGCTGGCGCCGGGGTCGCCGAGCAGCGCCACATCGGTGTACAACGCCTCGCCAAACGGCCCGCTCAACGGATGGCGATATTCGCCAAGCGTGGCGCCAGCGGCTGCGGCTGCGTGCAGGAAGCGTTCACGCTGTTCCTGCCCGGAGGGCAGGCTGAATGGTTCCTGCCCGGAGGGCAGGCTGAACGGTTCCTGCCCGCAGGGCGTCTGGGGGTAAAGGGACGACATTCGCGGCAACCTCGCTCAAGACCTGACAGGCCATGATGTCATACCGCACGCAGGGGTGTGCGCTCCAGATAGCGCCACAGCGCCGCGCTTACCGATTCCACGCTGTCGGCGCCACCGCCAAACAGCACCTGGCCGATGTTCAAGCCTAGCTGCCGATAGCTTTCGAACTGGGCTTCGTCGAAGAATTGATCGACCGTGCTCTGGTTCGGAAAAGCCGGGTTCTGCCGGGCATAATTGAGCACGTCGGGCGCTACCCCGGCGATCAGGCGCGGCTTGAGCAGCAGGATGCGGCACACCGGCAGCGCCTGTTCGGCGGCCGTGCCTTGATGGGAAAACACATTGAGCAGCACCGCGCATTGGCGCGCGGTCGGGGAGACGGGCTGGCTGAACTGGTCGAGGCTGGCGAACACTTCGCCCAGCACCGGGTCGGCCAGCACGCCACGGTCCTCGCAGATGTCCAGGGCGTGGTCGATGCGCGCCAGGCGGCTGAGGTTGGCCAGGTCGTCGAAGCGATAGGTTGGGTCGCACCCGCAATCGGCGAGCACGATCAGTTCCATGTGGCGACCCGGACGCAGCAGCTCGTAGGCGCCGGTGTTCTCGAAGTGGCCTCCATCTGAGAGATATTGGTAGTTGCGCCGGTGGCCATGAAAGTGGGCGGTCAGCTCGTAGAACAGGTAGGTCTGGGTCGGCAGCCAGCGTGCGATGGCCGGTTCGCGCGGGCGCCAGTCGCTGCCGCCCGGCTCCTTGAAATTGCTCGGCCACCAGTAGCCCAGGCGGATGTTGGCCAGCCCCAGCAGCAGCGATGTGCCCAGGCTCGTGGCACGGCCCAGGCCAGTGCTGAAGGCGGCCCCGGAGATGCCGATCCATTGGCCCAGCGACAGTGGATGATTGATTTCCGAAGGCTGACCGCGGTCGTCGCCGCGCTCGTAGGGTACGCCATCGAGGATGTACACCTGCGGATGCAGGAGGCTGTCGACTTGATCGCCCTCGGGATACCAGTTGGGGGCCACGCACAGCGGCTTGCCCTTGCGGTCGCGCTGCACCAACTGCTCGGCGGGGTCGACCGTGAGGTTCATGGTGACATTGATCAGGTGGACGGGGCCGGCCGTGCGCGTGCCGTAGTAGTCGCCCAGGGTCAGGTCATCGCCGGCCAGCGGCTCGGCGACACTCATCGACCGGCGGCGCTGGTGGCTGTCCCCGGCAAAGCGCTGGCCGTCGGAAGCGCCCAGGTAGGCGCGGACCAGGCGCGCGGCATAGAAGCTTTGCAGCGACGAGCTGTTGAGAAAGCCGCGAAAACGCCCGGTTACCAGGGTCGCGACCAGCGCCGTGAGGCCAAGCGGGAGCAGGCGCCAGAGGGCTTCAGGGGCCAGCGCCACGCGCGCTCCATCAGCCGCCACCCACCAGGCCAGCAAGGCCCAGGCCAGGCACACCGCCAGGCCCAGGCAGACGCCGGCGATCAGCGCGAGGATGTCCAATGGCAACTTGCGGGCCCAGGACGGCAGGCTTTGTTCGTCCTTGAGCAGGGCCAGCTTGCGCACCAGCCAGATCACCGCAGCCAAGGTGCTGATGGTGCTGCCGGCCAGATAGCCGTGCAGCCTTTGGTACAGGCCCTGCGACAGCTCCACCACCAGCGCCAGGAACAGCAGGCTGGCGACCAGGATGGTCGCCTGGCTCAGATGCCGGGTGATCAGTACGCGGTAGTTGCGCACTGAGTTGTTCGAGCCATCTTCGCTTGCGGCCATGCCGCGCACGGTCAGGCACACCGCAAGCATGGCGGCGAACACCACCAGGGCGCAAGCCGAGGCGAGCAGGGCCAGCGGCGGTTGCTGCAACCGGCTGGCCATGGCGCTGGCCGCCAGCAACGTCAGGCCGGCGACCAAGTTGGCGAGAAACGCGAAGTTGCCAATGTTGGGCCGGTCGTCGAGGCTGCGCGGGCCGAGAATCAGCCAATAGGCCAGGCCGCAGGGCAGGGCGTAGCCGAGCAGGGCCATGGCGGGCAGGTTGTACAGGCTCAGGCCCAGGCCGAGGTTGCCAGCCAGCAGCAGGGTCAGCACGGCCAGCACCGGCATGCCGATGACGAAATGCAACGTCAGCCAGTTGCGCCAGCTCATGGCCAGTACGTAGAACAGATCGCCGGAACCTGTCGGGGTCAGGTACCGGCCGTTTTCCCTAAGCCAGGCGCTGGGCGCCATGCCGATGGGGCGTGTGCGGTAGTCGATGCCGGTGCTGATGCGTCCTGGCGGCTCGTAGCGCAGCACCTCGTAGGCGTTGTCTGCCGCCTCGCGCGCCTTGGCTGCGGCCGATTCGCCGGCGGGCAGCTTCGAGGGTCGCAGGCGTCCGGGGAGAAACAGGCTGGCGAAGAAGCTGCCGATGTAGCCGCCGCCGCTGACCGTTGACAGATAGTCGAACTGGCGCAGCAGGGCGCCCGGGTCGTCGGCTGCAGGTGTTGCCGTTCCCGGCGCCGGGGCTTGCGGGGCTTGCGGGGCTTGCGGGGCTTGCGGGGCTTGCGGGGCTCGCGCCAGCGCCTGCAATACGCCCAGGCCGAAGGTCGCGCTGCGAATGCCACCGCCGGACAGCGCCAGCGCCCAGGGCCGGTAGCCGGCGCGGTCGCCGTCGCCCAGTTCGAGGACCTGGCGGCGCCAGGCGACACGTGCCTGTTCAGCGGCGTACGCCGCAGCGGGGCCGTCTTCGCGGGGCTGGGGCGGCGCGATTTGATCGGTGCGGGAGCTGTCCATGCAAACATCCTCGAGTGGGTGGCACCGGTGATTTTAAAGCATGTCCGCCAATGGCAGGCGTACAAATAACCGCTGCACCATCCTGATGCCCTGCGGCCTGATGCGGCGCCATGCCGCAGCCCAGGCCCGGTTGTGCAGTGGATTGAGGCTCGGTAGAATCGCGAGCATCTGACCGTACCTCCATACCGACAATAATTCCTCTCATTGAACGCTCCGTCCGGGCTTGCCCGGGCGGGGCTTCTCTGCGTGCGGAGTCGCACTGGTATCGGTTTCAGAACACTTTCATCCCTTGCCCGAGCGCCCGACAGCCCTAAATGAACATCACCCACCCAGAGACACCCGGAAGCTGGCTGAGCGTCATTGCCTTGGCCCTCGCTGCCTTCATCTTCAACACCACCGAGTTCGTTCCGGTCGGCTTGCTGAGCGCCATCGGCGGCAGCTTTCAGATGTCGCCGGCGCAGGTGGGGTTGATGCTGACCGTGTATGCCTGGGTGGTGTCACTGCTGTCGCTGCCGATGATGCTGCTCACGCGCAACATCGAGCGGCGCAAGCTGCTGGTGTTCGTCTTCGGCATGTTCATCGTCAGCCATATCCTGTCGGGCATGGCGCCGAGCTTCGGCGTATTGCTGGTCAGCCGCATCGGCATCGCCGTGGCCCACGCGGTGTTCTGGTCGATCACCGCGTCGCTGGCGGTACGCGTGGCGCCAGCCGGCAAGCAGGTGCAGGCGCTGGGCCTGCTGGCGACCGGCACCTCGCTGGCGATGGTGCTCGGCATTCCGCTGGGCCGGGTGATCGGCGAGGCCCTGGGCTGGCGCATGACCTTCCTGGGCATTGCCGGGGTCTCGATGGTCACCGTGCTGGTGCTGGCGCGCGCCTTGCCACTGCTGCCGAGCCAGAACTCGGGCTCGCTGCGCAGCCTGCCGATGCTGATCAAGCGCCCGGCGCTGATGTCGCAATATGCCCTGACCGCCCTGGTGGTCACCGCGCAATTCACCGCCTACAGCTACATCGAACCCTTCGCCGAACATGTCGCCCATCTGGACGGCAAGATGACCACCGTGCTGCTGTTGCTGTTCGGCGGCGCCGGCGTGCTCGGTTCGATCGTCTTCAGCCTGTACAACAACCGCTTCCCCAATGGGCTGATGATCACTGCGATCACCGCCTTGGCCATGTGCCTGGTCCTGCTGCTGCCGATGTCGCACCAGATCTCCTGGCTGGGCAGCCTGAGCGTGGTGTGGGGCATGGCAATCATGTGCTTCGGCCTGATCATGCAGTCGCGGGTGCTGGCCCTGGCGCCGGACGCCACCGACGTGGCCATGTCACTGCATTCGGGTATCTACAATATCGGCATTGGCGGCGGGGCCCTGCTCGGCAGCGTGGTGGGCCAGCAACTGGGCGTGGCCAACGTCGGCAATGTCGGCGGCAGCCTGGCCGTGCTGGGGCTGCTGTTGTGCTGCGCCGCCACCTATCGCTACAGCCGGCCGAGCAGCGCTACGCGAGTCGACGCCTGACACGGCGCCACGGGACAAAACCGCGGCCGGGCGGTAGACTGCGAGCAGGTTCATAACAACAAGGGCGCCGGCGCTTCGCACGGCCCCATCGCTGGGAATGCGCGTCATGAAACTGTCCGGCTGCCCACTGCTCCATGGTGACTTCCTCTCGCGCACAACGCGCGGCATTCCCTGCGCGCCTCCCGCTCCACGGTTCTCCATCAGCTGAAGTCTTTTCAAGCACTGATCACTCGAGATACCAGGAGCCTTGTCATGGCCGACCTCTTCGACAACCCCATGGGCCTCATGGGTTTTGAATTCATTGAACTCGCTTCGCCGGTGCCGGGCAGCCTGGAGCCGGTACTGCGCATCATGGGGTTCACCCTGGTGGCGACGCACCGTTCCAAGGACGTGCATCTCTACCGCCAGGGCGACATCAACCTGATCGTCAATCACGAACCGCATAGCCTGGCCTCCTGGTTCGCCGCCGAGCACGGGCCGTCGGTGTGCGGCATGGCCTTTCGCGTGCGCAACGCCCAGCAGGCCTACGCCCGGGCCCTGGAGCTGGGCGCCCAGCCGCTGGAGATCGCCACCGGGCCCATGGAGCTGCGGCTGCCGGCGATCAAGGGTATCGGCGGTGCGCCGTTGTATCTGATCGACCGCTATGGCGAGCAGAACTCGATCTACGACATCGACTTCAATTACCTGGAGGGCGTCGAGCGCCACCCCACCGGGGCCGGGCTCAAGCTGATCGATCACCTGACCCATAACGTCTATCGCGGGCGCATGGCCTATTGGGCCGGCTTCTACGAGAAGTTGTTCAATTTCCGCGAGATCCGCTATTTCGACATCAAGGGTGAGTACACCAGCCTGACGTCCAAGGCGATGACCGCGCCGGACGGCATGATCCGCATCCCGCTCAATGAGGAGTCGTCCCGCGGCGCGGGGCAGATCGAGGAGTTTCTCATGCAGTTCAACGGTGAAGGCATCCAGCATGTGGCCTTCCTCACCGATGACCTCCTCCAGACCTGGGATGCGCTCAAGGCGTTGGGCATGCGCTTCATGCCGGCGCCGCCCACTACTTATTACGAGATGCTCGAAGGACGCATTCCGGGGCACGGCGAGCCAGTGGATCAGCTACAGGCGCGCGGGATCCTGCTCGACGGCGCCACCACGACCGGCGACCCGCGGCTGTTGCTGCAGATTTTTTCGCAGACCCTGATGGGCCCGGTGTTTTTCGAGTTCATCCAGCGCAAGGGCGACGATGGCTTCGGCGAAGGCAACTTCAAGGCATTGTTCGAATCCATCGAGCGCGATCAGGTGCAGCGCGGGGTGTTGAGCACCGAGTGACCGGCCTTGGGTGACCGCCAACCGCAGGCTGGCAGCTCAGCCTGCCTGAGGTTGGCGGCCGCCCAGCCAGGCGCCGTTGTAGAGCGCCGTGAAGACCAGACCCGTCACCAGCACACTGATGAACATCAACCGACCCAGCACCATGGTCAGCTCGCGTTGCTGTACCTGCATCAGGTGTGCGGTGGGCAGGCCGCCATGCAATGTCAGCGGTTGATCGGGTGAGTGCCGGTCAAGGTGCAAGGCCAGGTCAAGCGCTCGTCGGCGCTCCCAGCCCCGCGCCGTTTCATCCAGATAGGCATCGCCCGCCTGCAACACCATCTCCACACCCTCGCTGGATCGGCGCAGTGCCCGGGTGAGGGCCTCGGTGGAGACCACGCTGTTGATGCTGTAGCGCTCGCTCACCAGGGTATGGACCAGCGTCGGGGGCGCGGCGGTTGCATCGCTGGCCATGACGCGCAGTCCGCTCTGCTCAGCGCCTGACGCAGGTGTCGTGACCTCGAATGCGCCTTCGTAGGTACTGCAGCCAAGCCCGTTATCACGCATGATGAACGCCGCGCGGATGCCCTGGCGCAGGTCGACCTCGCGGCGCATGGCGTCCAGCACCCGGGGCTCGCAGCGCAGCCCGGCCAGCGGCGTGATCATCGTCAGGGTGTCGCGGGCTTCCATGAGCAGTTGCTCGATGTCCGCCCAGGTGCGGTCGAGCGCTACGTCGACTGACTGCTCTAGCTTGGCGAGCATCAAATGATGGTGCAGGGCCATGCCTGCATACAGGGTGGCGACCCCGAGCAGGCCCCCCAGCAAAAGGGCCTGGGTCCAGCGCGGCAGGAATAGGTTGAGGTTGGTCAAACGCATGGGATACGTCCTTGAATCCGGGGCAAGTCGTTCATCTTGAACCCTCGCCACAGCGGCTCACACCTCGATCAGGCGTTACGATTTGTAGGACATGGCGGTCCGGCGTGTAGGAAACCTAGCCAGGTGCAGGTCGTTCAGCCGACCTGCTCGCGGCCCTTTGCCACCGTCGCTGCGCGCTTCTCCAGCACCAGATAGATCACGCAGGCAATCGCCAGGGGCATCAGAAAGTACAGCGCCCGGTAGCCGATGAGCGCGGCCAGCAGGGTGCCTTTGCTGTACTGCCCTTGCAGCAGGGCGACGAAGATGGTTTCCAGCACACCCAGGCCCGCCGGAATATGGGTGATCACACCGGCGATGCTGCTGATCAGCAGGATTGCCAGCACGGTCGGGAAGCCAACCTTGGCGGGCAGCAGCAGGAAGATCAGCCCGGCCATCAGGCTCCAGTTGAGTGCGCCCAGAGTCGCCTGCAACAGCGCCAGGCGCAGCGAGGGCAGGTGGATCTCGCTGCTGCGCACCTGCCAGGTGCGCTTCTTGGCGAAGCGGCAGGCCAGCAGGTAGAGCAGGCCCACAGCAATCATCGCCACGCCGATCAGACGCAGGCCCGTGGCGCCCAGTTTGACGCTATCGGGCAGGGTCGGCAGGCCCATGGCGAATACCGTCCCGCCGATCAACAGGTAGCCCAGCCAGTTGGTGATCAGGCCCAGGCTGAGGATCTTGGTGATGGTCGGGCCGTCCAGGCCCAGTTTGCCGTACAGCCGGTAGCGCAGAGCAATGCCGCCGACCCAGGAGCTCAGGTTGAGGTTGAAGGCGTAGCATACGAACGCCAGCGGCAACACCTGCCGGGTGGGCAGATGATGGCCGGTGTAACGCCGCGAGATCAGGTCGTAGCTGGCGAACACCAGGTAGCTGACCAGCGCGATCAGTGCTCCCAGCGCCAGCGTGCTGACGGCGTAGGCGCGCAGTCCGCGGCTGACTTCCTGCCAGTCCATGTTGCGAAACAGCATCAGCAGAAACACCGGCACCATGATGAAGAACACCAGGTTCATCGCGCGCCGGGCCCATACCCAGCGACTCGTGCGTTTGGCCGGCGTGGGCGCAGCGCGGTCATTCATGGTCTCGCTCACGGGCTGGGTTCCTCGGGAGGCCGCCGAGGCGGGCAGGTGGCTTGCACGTCGAGCAGCGGCTTGAGCTTGGGCGAGTGGGCCGGGATGAAGCCGACCAGCGCCGGGAAATGCCGGAGGAAGTGAAAGGTCAGGAAGATCAGCGGCGCGCGCCACCAGTAGCCACGCAGCACCCGCTGCAGGCTGATCGACTTGCAACTGTGCCGCGCCAGCTCGCGCAGGTGCTCGTAGAGCCGGGCATTGAACGCCGCGTCGCGGATCACCAGATTGCCTTCCAGGTTCAGCGAAAGGCTCAGCGGGTCAAGGTTGCTGGAACCCACCGTAGCCCAGTCACGGTCGACGATGGCCACCTTGCCGTGCAGCGGCCGGTCGCAGTACTCGCGGATCTCCACGCCGTCGCGCAGCAGGTAGTTGTACAGCAGGCGCGAACACAGACGCACAAGTGGCATGTCGGGCATGCCCTGCAGGATCAGGGTCACCTTGACCCCCCGGCGCGCCGCGTCTCGCAGGGCCCGCAGCAGGCGGTAACCGGGGAAGAAGTAGGCGTTGGCGATGATGATCCGCTCGCGGGATTTCTCGATGGCGTGCAGGTAGTGCTGTTCGATGTCGCTGGTGTGCCGGTCGTTGTCGCGGATGCTGAGCAGTATCTGGGCGGTGGCGGTGTCGGCGTTGATCGGTTCGCCACGGCTGCGCCACGCCGCCCGCTGCCGGGGCAGCGCGCTGGTCTGATCGAGCAGGTTGAGGGTGGCGCGGTGCAGGTCGCCGACGATGGGGCCGAGCACTTTCACCGCGTAATCCTGCTTGGCCATGGCGCCGAAGGTGGCGAGGTGGTCGGCGCTGTAATTGATGCCGCCGACATAGCCGACTTCACCGTCGATGACCACGATCTTGCGATGCAGGCGGCGGAACAGGTTGGTGCGCATGCCCATGACTTTGGGCCGCGGATCGTAGGCCTGCACATGCACCCCGGCCTCGACCATATGGCGCACGAACGCCGAGCTCAGTTCGGCGGTGCCATAGCCGTCCACCAGCACCTCGACCCGGACCCCGCGCGCAGCGGCGGCCACCAGCACCGCCTGCAGCTCCTTGCCAACGCTGTCTTCGAAGACAATGAAAGTCTCCAGCAGCACTTCCTCGCGGGCCCGGCCGATGGCTTCGAACACGCTGGGAAAGAACTCCTCGCCGTTGATCAACAGCTGCACCTGATTGTTGGTGCGCCATTGCTCGGTGAAGGGCGACTCATCGGCCTTGGCCGTTTCGGTGACAGGGGCGTTCACAGATGCACCTCCACAGCCAGTGGGACATGGTCGGACAAGTGCGACCAGGGTTTGCGCGACAGCACCTGCGGCGCCACCGCCCGGGCGTTGCGCAGGTAGATGCGGTCCAGGCACAGCAGTGGCCAGCGTGCCGGAAAGCTGCGCGCCGGGCGACCCTGGGCCTCGCTGAACACTTCGCGCAGGCCGCAGCGCGCCAGGATCGCGTCGCCGCGCTGGCGCCAGTCGTTGAAATCGCCGGCGACGATCACCGGGGCGTCGGCGGGCAGGCTGTCCATCAATTCGCACAGCAGCTGCATCTGCTGCTGGCGGTGCCCTTCGCGCAGGCCCAGGTGGGCGCAGATCGTGTGCACCTCCGGCTGGCCAGGCACTGCCAGTACCGAGTGCAGCAGGCCGCGCTGCTCGGTGCCGTGCACGGAGACGTCGCGGTTGTCGTGGCGCAGGATAGGAAACTTCGACAGCAGGGCGTTGCCGTGGTCACCCTCGGGGTAGACCGCGTTGCGCCCGTAGGCGAACACCGGCCACATGCTGTCGGCGAGAAACTCGTATTGCGGCACCTGGGACCAGTTGGGGTAGCGCTCGCCGTGGCCGCTGTGGGCGCCCAGCACTTCCTGGAGAAACACCACGTCGGCGCCGAGGGTGCGTACGGCCTCGCGCAGCTCGGGCAGTACGAACCGCCGGTTCAGCGGGCTGAAACCCTTGTGGGTGTTGACGGTGAGCACCCGCAGCACCCGCACGGCAGGGGCTTCTTCGGGCAGGGGCCGAAGGTTGGGTGGGGTCATGGCGAGCTCCTGGGTCGGACAGCAAGACCTTTACTGGTCTAGATGTCCGACTCAAGCGCCACCGGGGAGGTTCCCCTGGAGGGTGGCTTACTGCCAGCCGTAGCGCCGGATGTAGAAGCGCTTCATGGCCTGGGTCAGGCCGATGTACGCCAGCAAAATCACCGGCAGCAGCACGAAGTACAGCGGCGGCAGCGCCTGCAGCTTGAAGTAATGGGCCAGCGGACCCATCGGCAGAAAGATGCCGATGGCCATGATCACCGCAGTCATCACCATCAGCGGCCACGCCGCGCGGCTCTGCAGGAACGGCACCTTCGGTGTACGGATCATGTGCACCACCAGGGTCTGGGTCAGCAGGCCGACGACGAACCAGCCGGACTGGAACAGGGTCTGGTGTTCCGGGCTGTTGGCGCCGAACACGTACCACATCATGATGAAAGTGAGGATGTCGAACACCGAGCTGATCGGCCCGAAGAACAGCATGAAGCGGCCCACTTCACCTGGCTGCCAGCGTTGCGGTTGCTTGAGCAGCTCCTCGTCGACGTTGTCGAACGGCACGGCGATCTGCGAGATGTCGTACAGCAGGTTCTGCACCAGCAGGTGCATCGGCAGCATCGGCAGGAACGGGATGAACGCACTGGCGACCAGCACCGAGAAGACGTTGCCGAAGTTGGAGCTGGCGGTCATCTTGATGTACTTGAGCATGTTGGCGAAGGTGCGACGCCCTTCGAGCACGCCTTCTTCGAGCACCATCAGGCTTTTTTCCAAAAGGATGATGTCTGCCGCTTCCTTGGCGATGTCCACCGCGCTGTCCACCGAGATGCCGATGTCGGCGGTGCGCAGCGCCGGGGCGTCGTTGATGCCGTCGCCCATGAAGCCGACCACATGGCCATTGGCTTTGAGCAGGCGGACGATACGCTCCTTGTGCGCCGGGGTCAGCTTGGCGAAGACGTTGGTGGTCTCCACGGCCACGGCGAGTTGCGCGTCGCTCATGTCCTCGATCTCGCCGCCCATCAGCAGGCCCTGCTGGGCCAGGCCCACCTCGCGGCAGATCTTTGCGGTGACCAGCTCGTTGTCGCCGGTCAACACCTTGACCGCCACGCCATGGGCGGCCAGCGCGCGCAGTGCCGGGGCGGTGCTCTCCTTGGGCGGGTCGAGGAAGGCCACGTAGCCGATCAGGATCAGGTCGCGCTCGTCGCTCTGGCCATACACGTCCTGCTGCCCGGCGGCTTGCTCGCGGGCGGCTACGGCCACCACGCGCAGGCCTTCGGCGTTGAGTTCGGCGGTGACTTCGCGGATGCGCGTCAGCAGGTCGGCAGTCAGCGGCTCGACGGCCTCGCCATGACGCACCTGGTTGCACACCGAGAGAATCTCCTCCACTGCGCCCTTGCAGATGATCCGATGCGGGCCGTCGTGCTCGGCGACCACCACCGACATGCGCCGGCGGTTGAAGTCGAACGGGATCTCGTCGACCTTGGCGAACGCGGTGGCGGCCTGCAGCTGGCTGTGCACTTCCACATGCTCGAGCACGGCCACGTCCAGCAGGTTCTTCAGGCCGGTCTGGTAGTAGCTGTTGAGGTAGGCCAGCTCCAGCACGTCGTCGGACTCGTCACCCCAGACGTCGACATGGCGGGCCAAGAAGATCCGGTCCTGGGTCAGGGTGCCGGTCTTGTCGGTGCACAGCACGTCCATGGCGCCGAAATTCTGGATGGCGTCCAGGCGCTTGACGATGACCTTCTTGCGCGAGAGGAACACGGCGCCCTTGGCCAGGGTCGAGGTGACGATCATCGGCAGCATTTCCGGGGTCAGCCCCACGGCAATCGACAGGGCGAACAGCACGGCCTCGGTCCAGTCACCCTTGGTGAAACCATTGATGAACAGCACCAGCGGCGCCATCACCAGCATGAAGCGGATCAGCAGCCAGCTGATCTTGTTGACGCCCGTCTGGAACGAAGTCTCGCCGCGGTCGGTGGCGCCGACCCGCTGCGCCAGGGCGCCGAAATAGGTGTCGTTGCCGGTGGCGATCACCAGCGCCAGGGCGGCGCCGGACACCACGTTGGTGCCCATGAAGAGGATGTTGTCCAGCTCCAGCGGATTGCGCGTGGCCACATCGCTCTGGCGCACGAACTTCTCCACGGGCATGGATTCACCGGTCATGGCCGCCTGGCTGACGAACAGGTCCTTGGCGTTGAGCACGCGGCAGTCAGCCGGAATCATGTCGCCGGCCGACAGCACCACCAGGTCACCGGGCACCAGCTGCTTGATCGGCAGCTCGATGCGCACGTGGCTGTCGCCTTGGCGACGGCGCACCGTTGCGGTGTTGCTGACCATGGCCTTGAGGGCGTCGGCGGCCTGATTGGAGCGCGACTCCTGCCAGAAGCGCAGCACGGTGGACAGCAGCACCATCGAGCCGATCACCGTGGCGGCCTTGAAGTCGTCGGTCACCAGTGAGACAAAGGCCAGCAGGGTCAGCAGCAGGTTGAAAGGGTTGCGGTAGCAATGCCACAGGTGCACCCACCAGGGCAGCGGCTGTTCGTGTTCCACCTCGTTGAGGCCGACGCGGTCGCGCACGGCATCGGCCTGCTCTTCGCGCAGGCCATCCTGATGGCTGGCAAAACGCGCCAGCAGCTCGGGGGATTGCTGCAGAGCGGCGGCGATCAGGCTTTGTGCCAGGGTCGGCGGCACCTCGCGGGCGACATCGGTCTGCGGCAGGCTTTCGAACAGCGCCAAGCGGCGGAAATGCCGAGCGAAGTGACGGGTGCGCAGGAAACCTGCGAAGAACTCTTTGATGCGCATGGCAGTACCCTCCGGGATCGAAGCCCCCGGAACCCTCGCGCAGGCACGCTCATCCGGGCGCTTTGCGCAACGGCAAAGCAGCCCGAAGGGTTCGCTGCCAATCGTCCAGGCGATGAGGACGCTGGCATGACGTTGTATGGAGTCGGAAGAGGGTATCGAAGGTGCAGCCGCCTGGCCGCATCAGGGATGCCGTCTCTCGCATCGAGCGAGATGACGGCACAAGACTGCGCGTTATCTCGTCGAGGGTGTGCCGGTAGACCGTACCGGCCGACTACTGTCACTCGAACTAGTGCCCACTGGGGACTCCGCGGTTGATGAAAACGCGCGAAGCATACCGCCGAGGAAACATCCGGTAAATGCTTGATGGCGTTGTGACAGGAATTTCATTCAAGGCGACAGCTTGGGTTCAGGAACGCGCACCGACAGCTGCACATCCAACGCCGCCAGCAGCTTGAACACTGTGTCATAGCGCGGTTTGGCGCCAGGTGCCAGTGGAGTTCAATGGGTGGTGCTGGGCCAGCCAGGCAGGCACTACAAATGCAATCCCCGCCCCAACGCCCGTAGCGCCGCCTCCTGTACCGCCTCGCCCAGAGTCGGATGTGCATGGACAGTGCCGGCGATGTCCTCCAGTGTCGCGCCGAGCTCCAGCGACTGGCTGAAAGCGCTCGCCAACTCCGACACCTGCACCCCCACTGCCTGCCAGCCGACGATCAGATGATTGTCGCGCCGCGCTACCACCCGCACGAAGCCGCTTGACGCCTCCAGCGTCATCGCCCGGCCATTGGCGGCGAACGGGAATTGGGCGCTGATGCAGTCGAGCCCAGCCCGTTGCGCCTGTGCCGGGGTCAAGCCCGCCACCAGCAGTTCGGGGTCGGTGAAACATACGGCGGGGATTGCCGCCGGAACGAACTCGCGGCGCTTGCCGGCAATGATCTCGGCGACCATCTCGCCCTGGGCCATGGCGCGGTGCGCCAGCATCGGCTCGCCAGTCAGGTCGCCGATCGCCCACACATTGCGCATGCTGGTGCGGCATTGCCGATCCACCGCCACCGCGTTGCCGTGCATCGCCAGCTGCAGGCTTTCGAGCCCGGCGGTCCGCGGCTTGCGGCCCACGGCCACGAGCACCTGATCGCAGCTCACCTGGAGCGTATCGCCGGCGACCGTCGTGGCGTGCAAGGTCCGGGTGCCAGGGTCATACCCCTGCACCCGATGCTGCCGATACAGGTCGATACCCAACGCCTTGAGCCTGGCGGCCACAGGATGAGTCAGTTCAGGGTCATAGCTGGGCAGGATGTGCTCGAGCGCCTCGATGATGCTGACCCGCACGCCAAGCTTGCGATAGGCAGTGCCCAATTCCAGGCCGATATAGCCGGCACCGACCACGCAAAGATGGCGGGGCAGTTGCGTCGGCGCCAGGGCCTCGGTGGAAGAGATGACTGCACCGCCCAGAGGCAGACTGGGCAATGGTACGGTCTCGGAACCGGTGGCCAGCAACAGATGCTCGCATTCCACCCGAATGGCCTGTCCCGCCAGTTCGATGTGCTTGCCATCGAGAATCTGCGCCTCGCCGTGCAATACCCGGACCTTGCCCTTGTTCAGCAGGCCGGCCACGCCACTGGTGAGACGATCGACGATGGCGTTTTTCCAGCCGATGCTGGTGGCGAGGTCCAGGCTTGGCGCCGCGGCCTTGATCCCAAGGGGCGACCCCTCAGCCAGGCGGCTGGCCTGATGAAACTGCTCGGCCACGTGGATCAGCGCCTTGGAGGGGATGCAACCGACGTTGAGGCAGGTGCCCCCCAGGGCCTGGCGCTCCACCAGCGTGGTGTCCAGGCCAAGTTGCGCAGCGCGCAGGGCGGCGACATAGCCACCAGGGCCACCGCCGATGATCAGCAATTGCGTCTTGATAGTCTGCATGGGCGCCCCTTAGTCGATGAACAGCGTGGCAGGTTGTTCCAGCAGGCTGCGCACAGCCTGGATGAAGCGCGCCGCATCCATGCCGTCCACCACCCGATGATCGAAGGAGCTGCTGAGGTTCATCATGCTGCGCACCACGACCTGGCCGTCGCGTACCACCGGCCGCTCGACGATGCGGTTGACGCCGACGATGGCCACTTCCGGCTGATTGATCACCGGGGTCGAGGCGATGCCGCCCAGCGCGCCCAGGCTGGTCAGGGTGATGGTCGAGCCGCTCAATTCTTCGCGCGCCGCCTTGCCGCTGCGCGCCGCGTGGGCCAGCCGGGTGATCTCGGCGGCGTTGCCCCACAGGTCACGGCTTTCGGCGTGCCTGAGCACCGGTACCATCAGGCCGCTGTCACTCTGGGTGGCGATGCCCACGTGGACGCCGCCATGGTGGGTGAGGGTCTGGGCCTGGTCGTCATAGTGGGCGTTGAGCCCCGGAAAATCGCGCAGGGCCACGACCATGGCGCGCACCAGCAAGGGCAACAGGGTCAGGCGCCCGCGCGATTCGGCCCAGCGGCCGTTGAGGTGACGGCGCAGTTGCTCGACCTCAGTGACGTCGATCTCCTCGACATAGCTGAAATGCGCGACATTGCGCGTGGCTTCCTGCATGCGCTGGGCGATCTTGCGGCGCAGGCCGATCACCGCGATCTGTTCGCTGTCGGTGCGTGGGGCATAGCCGGCGGCGAGTGCAGGTGGAGTCTGTGCGCGATCGATGAAGGCGTCGAGGTCGTCATGGGTCACGCGGCCACCCGGGCCACTGCCGCTCACCGCGCTCAGTTCGATGCCGGCATCCCAGGCGCGCCGGCGCACGGCGGGCGAGGCCAGCGGACGTTGCTCCTGACCACCAGCCGATGCGCCAGGCCCGGCGGGGGCTTGTGTGCGTGCAGTGGCAGCCGGTGGGGTAGCAGCAGAGGCGGCGGCGGGTGACGTGACGGCGGCGGCGGGCGGCGGCGTCAGCTGCGGCGCGTCGCTTGCGCGCAGATTACCCAGGCCCTCGACTTCGATACGGATCAGCTCGGCGCCGACCGCCATCACTTCCCCCGGCTGGCCGCCGAGGGCGATCACGGTGCCGGCGACGGCGCTGGGAATTTCCACCGTGGCCTTGTCGGTCATCACGTCGGCGAGAATCTGGTCCTCGCCGACCCGGTCGCCGATCTTGACGAACCATTCCACCAATTCGACCTGGGCGATGCCCTCACCGATGTCCGGCATTCTGATGATATGCGTGCCCATTCAGGCCTCCATCACACGTTTGAGGGCCGCACCGACCCGCGCGGGGCCGGGAAAATAAGCCCATTCCTGGGCGTGCGGGTAAGGCGTGTCCCAGCCGGTGACCCGCTCGATGGGCGCCTCCAGATGGTAGAAGCAATGCTCCTGGATCAGCGCCACCAGTTCGGCGCCGAAACCGCAGGTGCGTGTCGCTTCATGCACCACCACGCAGCGGCGGGTCTTGCGTACCGACTCGACCAGGGTATCGAGGTCCAGCGGCCAGAGGCTGCGCAGGTCGATGACCTCGGCGTCGATGGCGGTTTCCTCGCACGCCACCAGGGCGACATGGACCGTCGTGCCGTAGGTCAGCACGGTGACTTCGCTGCCCGGACGGACGATGGCGGCGCTGTCCAGGGGAATGTTGTAGTAGCCCTCGGGCACCACGCTGGCCGGATGTTTCGACCAAGGGGTCACCGGGCGCTCGTGATGGCCGTCGAACGGGCCGTTGTACAGGCGCTTGGGCTCGAGGAAGATCACCGGGTCGTCGTTCTCGATCGCGCTGATCAACAGGCCCTTGGCGTCGTAGGGGTTGGACGGCATCACCGTACGCAGGCCGCAGACCTGAGTGAAGATGGCCTCAGGGCTCTGGCTGTGGGTCTGTCCGCCATAGATGCCGCCGCCGCAGGGCATGCGCACAGTGATCGGCGCGCTGAAGTCGCCTGCCGAGCGATGGCGCAGGCGCGCCGCTTCCGAGGCCAGCTGGTCGTAGGCCGGGTAGACGTAATCGGCGAACTGGATTTCCGCCACCGGGCGCAGGCCGTAGGCCCCCATGCCCACGGCCACCCCGACGATGCCGCTTTCGGAGATCGGTGTATCGAACACCCGCGAGCGACCGTACTTGGCCTGAAGGCCTTCGGTGCAGCGGAACACCCCGCCGAAATAACCGATGTCTTCGCCGAACGCGACGACATTGGGGTCGCGCTCAAGCATCACGTCCATCGCCGAGCGCAGGGCCTGGACCATGGTCATGAGGGTGGTGCCCGGTTCGGCCTGCTCGCTGCTGGCGCCCGCCACAGGGTCGGTGTGCATGTTCATGTTTCAGACTCCCATCTGCTGGCGTTGCAGGCGCAGGTGCGCCGGCATGTCCTTGTACACGTCCTCGAAAATGGTCGCGGCGCTGGCGACCTGGCCGCTGACCAGGGTGCCGTGTTGTTCGGCGGCCTTCTGCGCCGTGGCGATCTGTTCTTCGATCTCTCGCACCAGCGCCTCATGCCGAGGCTCCGACCATTGGCCGATGGTGATCAGGTGCTGCTTGAGACGGGCGATCGGATCACCCAACGGGAAGTGCTGCCAGTCGTCGGCCGGGCGGTATTTGGACGGGTCGTCGGAGCTGGAATGAGGGCCGGCGCGGTAGGTGACCCATTCGATCAGGGTCGGCCCGTGGTTGCGCCGGGCCCGCTCGGCGGCCCAGCGCGAAGCGGCGTATACGGCGAGAAAGTCGTTGCCGTCGACCCGCAGCGAGGCGATGCCGCAGCCCACACCACGACCGGCGAACGTAGTCGCTTCGCCCCCGGCGATGCCTTGAAAGCTGGAGATCGCCCACTGGTTGTTGACCACGTTGAGGATGACCGGGGCGCGGTAGACATGGGCGAAGGTGAGGGCGGTATGGAAGTCCGACTCGGCGGTAGAGCCGTCGCCGATCCAGCCGGAGGCGATACGGGTGTCACCCTTGATCGCCGAGGCCATCGCCCAGCCTACGGCCTGGACGAATTGCGTGGCCAGGTTGCCGGAAATACTGAAAAAGCCGGAGTCCTTGTAGGAGTACATGACCGGCAGCTGTCGCCCCTTGAGCGGGTCGCGCTCATTGGAAAGCAACTGGCAGATCATCTCCACCAACGGCACTTTGCGCGCGATGAGGATGCTCTGCTGACGGTAGGTGGGGAAGCACATGTCACCGCCGGCCAGCGCCAGGGCGTGGGCGCTGCCGATGGCTTCCTCGCCCAGGCTCTGTATATAGAAGGACATCTTCTTCTGGCGCTGGGCCAACACCATGCGGCTGTCGAACAGGCGTGTGGTGAGCATGGCCCGCAGGCCGTCGTGCAGGGCGCTCATGGGGATATCTGCGGCCCAGGGGCCAAGGGCGTTGCCCTGTTCGTCGAGCACGCGCACCAGGCTGTCGGCCAGGTCGGCGGTGGCGGCCGGTTCGACATCGATGGGCGGTTTGCGCACCGTGCCAGCGTCGCTCAGGTGCAGGTAGGAAAAGTCGGTTTTGCAGCCGGGACGCCCGGAGGGTTCCGGGACATGCAGGCGTAGCGGGGCATAGTCGTTCACGTGTGCATCACCCTGAATTTATTGTTGTGGGTGGCAACGCCAGGCTCAAGGCAGAGCAGGGCGCTGCGGGCTCGGTCCTTATGCTATCGGCAACGCGGGAAAAAATTTGTCCTCTCTAGGGGTATAGCGCCTTGGAGTGCGGTTGATTCATGCACTCATTCGAACGATACCGAACAGTTCATTCAATCATCGGCACAGGCGCCGCGACGCTGAGCGCCAATTGCCCAAACGAGGCAGCGGGGTCGATGTAGCGCATGGCCGACTTGAGGTCCTTCCAGCCGACGTAGTTCATCAGCGACTTGACATCCCAGCCGTTGGCGGTGGCCCAGGTGGCGAACCCCCGGCGCAGCGAATGGCTGGAATAGACCTGGTCGGTCAGGCCGGCCTGGTCGAAGATACGTCGGATCAGCGGACCCAGGCTGTTGCCGTGCAGGCCCTCGTCGCCCAGGTGGCCCCAGCGGTCGAGCCTGCGCAGCACCGGGCCGCGGGCCAGACCGGCCACGCCGATCCACTGCACATAGGCCTGTACCGGGCACAGCACCTTGAGGGCCGGGACGCGGTAGCGGGTACCCAGGTGCTGACGGTCGCCCTTGCTGTGGGGCAGATAGAGGCTCATGCCCACGCCCGCCTCGACCTCGATGTGCTCCACCTGCAGGCGCGCCAGTTCGTCGGCGCGAAAGCCGCGCCAGAAGCCGATCAGCAGCAGCGCCAGATCGCGCCGGGCCCGCAGCAGCGCGGGCAGATCGTGGCCGGCCTGGGCCTGGGCAGCCCGCCCCTCGAGCACGGCGACGACCTTCTGCAGTTGCAGGATCGACAGCGGCGTGGCCTGTTTCTCTTGCGCCGGGTGCAGGCTGCGGATGCCTTTGAGCACCTGGCGCACCAGTGGCGCCTTGGTTGGGTCGGCAAAACCCTGACTGATATGCCATTGCGCCAGTGCTGCCAGACGTTGCTTGAGGGTGTTGATCGAGTGTTGCCCGGCGTGATCGGCCAGGTAGCGGGCGATGCTGTCGGCGGTGGCCGGAAGCAGGCCGCCCCAGCTGACCTCGAAATGTTCGACCGCCGCACGGTAGCTGCGCCGGGTGTTGTCCCGGGTTCCGGCCTGCAGGTAGCGGTCAACCGAATGCATGGTGCGCCCTCGAAGCGGAAAGCCCAGCTGAACGGCAGCTGAGACAAAGCGAAATTGGCGAAAATTATACAGGAACACCAGCCTGCCGAATCCGCAGGGGGCACGTATACTACGCGGCGGCGCCCATGCCGGTAATGAATCAAGTATTGCGGAAGTTTTCATGTTCAAACTGTTTGCCAAATACACCACTGTCGGTGTGCTCAACACGGGCTTGCACTGGTTGGTGTTCTCCCTGCTGCACCTGGCCGGCGGCCTGGATCAGGCGCGCAGCAACCTGGCGTCGTTCTGCGTGGCGGCCACCTTTTCGTTCTACGTCAATGCGCGTTATACCTTTCAGGCCCAGGCGACGGGCCTGCGCTACGTGCTGTTCATAGGCTTCATGGGATTGTGCAGCTGGCTGGTGGGCTATATCGGCGACCGCTTGCAGTTGCATGCGCTGGTCACCCTGGTGGCATTTTCCGCCATCAGCCTGGTGGTGGGTTTCTGCTACTCGTCGCTCTTTGTCTTCAGGACCCGTAAAGCATGAAAATTTCCCTGATTGTGCCGGTGTTCAACGAGGCACAGACCATCGAGCTGTTCCATCGCACGGTGCGAGCCGAGCCAAGCCTGGCGCAACATCAGGTTGAAATTCTCTTCATCAATGACGGCAGCACCGACGCCACCGCCGCCATCCTGCGCACCCTGGCCGCGCAGGACGAGCAGGTGGTGGTCATCAATTTCTCGCGCAACTTCGGCAAGGAACCGGCGCTGTTCGCTGGCCTCGACTACGCCAGTGGCGACGCGGTGATTCCCATGGACGTCGACCTTCAAGACCCGGTGGACGTGCTGCCGCGGTTGATCGCCGCCTGGCAGGAAGGCGCCGAAGTGGTCCTCGCCAAGCGTCAGGACCGCTCCAGCGATGGCCTGGCCAAGCGTGGCTTCGCGGCCATGTTCTATTACCTGCACAACCGCATTGCCTCGACCAAGATCGAGGCCAACGTGGGCGATTTCCGCCTGATGGATCGCAAGGTGGTGGAAGCGATCAAGACGTTGCCTGAGCACGTGTTGTTCATGAAGGGTGTGCTGTCGTGGGTGGGTTTCAATACCGTGGTGGTCAACTACGAGCGCGCCGCGCGCTCGGCCGGCAGCTCCAAGTTCAATGGCTGGAAGCTGTGGAACCTGGCCCTGGAAGGCATCACTTCGTTCAGCACCTTGCCGCTGCGGCTGTGGAGCTACATTGGCGGCGTGGTGTCGCTGGGTTCGCTGGTCTACGCGGGCTGGACGGTGCTGGACAAGTTTCTCTACGGCAACCCGGTGCCGGGGTATCCATCGCTGATGACGGCCATTCTGTTTCTGGGCGGGGTGCAGTTGATCGGGATTGGCGTGTTGGGGGAGTACATCGGGCGTATCTATCTGGAGGCCAAGCAGCGGCCGCGGTATGTGGTGCGAGAGGTGTTGCGCGGCACGCGCGAGCAGCCGTGACGGGCCAAGCCGGCCTGGCGCCTGTGCAGACAAATATAGACATGCGCATTCAAGCGTGGGAGGGGGCAAAGCCCCCGATCTTGTGATCCTGGCTCTGGCTCTGGCTCCGGCTCTGGCTCCGGCTCCGGCTCTGGCTCTGGCTCCGGCTCTGGCTCCGGCTCCGGCTCTGGCTCTGGCTCTGGCTCTGGCTTTGGCTCTGGCTTTTGATCTTGATCTTGATCTTGATCTTGATCTGCCGCGACTTCAGCAGGCCGACTGAAGCAGCGCGGGAGTGGTGGCGCGAGGCAGGAGCCGAGCGAGCGCCGCGCGGCCAGGGACGGCCGCTCGGCGCGTACGCCACGGAGCGATGCGTAAGGAGGGAACCCGGAGTGGAGCGCAGCGTAACGCAGGGCCAATGAATGGAGCGGAGGCCTTTTGCTTACTTTTGGGCCTTTCCAAAAGTAAGTCGCTGTAAGAGCGAAAGGGGCCCTTAGCCCCACTCGAGATGGTGGATATGCTGGAAAATCTTTGTGGCGACGTTGTACTCAGCGGGCTAATCCATTTGCTAGGGTGGCGCGTAATCACCTTTTCGCCCTTACGGCGAGTCACTTTTGGAAAGCCGGAATGCCGGACCACCTGTACGAACCGGACACATGGTTGACGGGTGTGCGGGGACATGGTGGACACTTCCAGCGAGCCACTTCGCCGGAATCCCACCATGACCTGGAACACGAAAGATGCCATGAGTCTGAAAGAAGGCCGCCACGAAGCGCTAGGCCACGCGGGACCTGAGAAGAGGCGTGACTTCAGCATCGCCAAAGGGTTGCTGGGCAAGCATGTGGTCATACGCCCCAACGTAAGGGGTAGGAGCATGTTTGACGTGTATTTCTGTCATCACCTGCTGCTGACGATCGATATCGACCAGCACGACTACACCGATAATGCGTCAACCATGTCTTCGCACGTGTGTCCACGATGTGTCCGGTCCGTACAGGTGCTCCGGCACTCCGACTTTCCAAAAGTAAGTCGCTGTAAGAGCGAAAGGGGCCCTTAGCCCCACTTGAGATGCTGGACATGCTGGAAAATCATTTGTGGCGACGTTGTACCCAGCGGGCTGATCCATTTGCTAGGGTGGCGCGAAATCACCTTTTCGCCCTTACGGCGAGTCACTTTTGGAAAGGCCCAAAAGTAACCAAAAGGCCTCCGCTCCGTTCATTGGCCCTACGCTGCGCTCCGGGTTCCCTCACTCCACATCGCTCCGTGGCGTACGCGCCGAGCGGCCGTCCCTGGCCGCGCGGCGCTCGCTCGGCTCCTGCCTCGCGCCACCACTCCCGCGCTGCTCCGTTCGGCCTGCTGAAGTCGCGGTAGATCAAGATCAAAAGCAAAGCCAAAGCCAAAGCCAAAGCCAAAGCCAAAGCCAAAGCCAAAGCCAAAGCTGGAGTCAGAGCCGAAGCAATATCTAAAACAAGTAAACCCCGCCACCGCTGCGGCGGCAGGGTTCAAGGGCGCTTCGGCAGTTTCCAGTCAGGGCGGATAAAGTGACAGGTATAACCGTTCGGTATCCGCTCCAGATAATCCTGATGTTCAGGTTCAGCTTCGCAGAACGCCCCCGCGGGTGCCACCTCGGTCACTACCTTGCCTGGCCACAAGTCCGAAGCATCGACATCGGCAATGGTCTCTTCGGCCACACGCTTTTGCTCTTCATTCAAATAGAAGATCGCCGAACGGTAACTCAAACCCTGGTCGTTACCCTGACGGTTTTTGGTGCTGGGATCATGGATCTGGAAAAAGAACTCCAGGATCTGCCGATAACTGATGCGCGCTGGATCGAAGACGATCTCGATCGCCTCGGCATGGGTGCCGTGGTTGCGATAGATAGCGTTGGCGACGTCGCCGCCTGAATAGCCGACGCGCGTGGACAGCACGCCAGGGTAGCGCCGCAGCAGGTCCTGCATGCCCCAGAAGCAGCCGCCGGCAAGTAGTGCGGTTTCGGTTTGTGTAGTCATGACAGGCCTCATCCTCAGTAGTCTTCCTTATATGTAGCTGAAGTTCGGAAAAACCAAGGCCGATCGTCAGCGCCCCATCCCTGCTTATGCCCAACCACATTCGATAATGCTCTATTACCAAACCCAATAAATCGAAAAAATTCAGGTGATAATTTGTGCTCTGATACGTTACATTGCATAATACATAGCACAGTACGTAATCGACGGAGGGCCCATGGCCCGTGCAGGCATCAACAAGGCAGTGGTCAGCGCTGCCCGCCAGGCTGTATTGGCTCGAGGCGACAACCCGACCATCGACGCTGTGCGTATCGAGATGGGCAACACCGGTTCCAAGACCACAATCCATCGCTATCTCAAGGAGCTGGAGGCGCGCACCCCGGCCCCGGCCACTCACGCTCGGGGCATGAGCGAAGAGCTATCCAGCCTGGTCAGGCGGTTGGCCGAGCGTCTGGAGGAGGAGGGGGAAGTCAGGGTGGCCCAGGCCAGGGAACAGTTCGACGAGGCGCTGGCGCAGGCTCAGGCCGCCTTGGCAACGATTGAACAGCAACTGGCGCAATTGCAGCAGGCCCACGGGATCCAGACCCAGGCGTTGCAGGCACAGACCCGCGAATTGCTGGCCTGCCAGACCTTGTTGCAGAGCGAGCAGACGCGCAGCGCCCGGCTCGATCAGGCGGCGGACGACCTGCAGGTGCGGCTCAAGGACAAGGACGAACACATTGCCTCTCTCGAGGAGAAGCATCAGCACGCCCGCGATGCGTTGGAGCACTACCGGCAATCGATCAAGGAGCAGCGCGAGCAGGAGTTGCGTCGGCATGAGGCCCAGCTGCAGGCCCAGCAGTTGGAGGTGCGCCAGTTGCAGCAGACCTTGCAGGTCAAGCAGCAGGAAGCCACCTCGCTCAATCGTGACAACGAGCGCCTGCTGGTCGAGCATCGCCAGGCGTTCGCCGCGCAGCAGTCGCTGCAGGCCGAGTTGATGCAGCAGGCCGAGCGCCTGAGTGTGGCCGGGCAGGCACTTGCTCGGGTGGAAGGCGGCCATCAGGAAGTACTGCGCCAGCTGGCGGACAGCCGTACTCGGCTGGATCAGGCCTTGACGCTTGAGCACAGCCATCGTCGAGAGATCGCCGGGCTGAGCAGCCAGCTGGGTCAGTTGCAGAACGAGCGCGACAGCGCGCGGCAGGGCCTGGCGCAGGCATTGCAGGCACTGCAGGCACTGGAGGAGGAATCGGCCGGTCCACGGCCGGCCTGACGGCAGGCGTGGGAAAATTCGCTGGTGTTTTCGGACTTTTCCCATGTCTAAGTGTTACTTCGGTTTCTAGAGTAGTCGCCAATTGCCGGGCCCGACGCTGATGTCGGGTCGATGCACAGCCGGTCATTCGGGCCGGCGGCACTACACAGGACCTGCTCCCTATGACGACCCTTATCAGTCGCCCGCTTCACGTCATGTTGCTCGACGACCATGAATTCATTCTGCATGGCATCTGCCTGACGCTTTCGGCCCATAGCGATATACGCGTGCTCGGTAGTTACACCCACACTCAGCCACTATTCGCTGCCTTGTCCCGCGAGACGGTCGACGTGGTGGTCATGGACTACTGCCTGCGCCCTGGCGAGCTGGATGGCCTGAACCTGCTGCGCGGCCTGCGCTTGCGCTGCCCACAGGCGCGTATTCTGGTGATCTCCTCGCTGTACACGCCCTCTACCGTGTCCTTGGCCCTGCGCTGCGGTGCCAGCGGCTTCGTCGGCAAGGAGCTGGATGCCGAGGTGCTGCCGATGGCCATCCGCAAGGTCGCCAGCGGCCAGGTCTATGTGCATCCGGCCATGGCCGAGCGCCTGGCCGACAACGATGTCGAGGTCGAGGACCTGGTCGACAGCGTGCCGCCCATGGGCGCAGGCTTGCCGCGCATCAAGCCCTCGGTGCTGACCATGCGCGAGCACGAGGTGCTGCGCTGCTGTCTGCAAGGGCAATCAGTCACCGACATCGCCGAAAAGTTCTCGCGCAGCGTCAAGACCATCAGCGCGCAAAAGCAGTCGGCATTTCGCAAGCTGGGCCTGCGCAACAACAATGAGCTGTTCAACAGTCGCAGCCAGTTCGAGGGGTGGCAGTGATGGACACCCCGGACAGCGACCTGTTGCGCCGGTTGTTCATCGACTGTTGCCTGGAAGACTGTGCACAACTGACGCGGGCCGTTGATCGCCAGGATCGCCCTGCGGCAATCCACCACAGCCATCGCTTACACGGTTCAGCCTTGATGATGAGCGCTTCGGTGCTGACCGATTCGGCCGGGCGGCTGGAGCAGGATCTGCGCGAAGGTCTGCCTTGGAGGCTCGTGCCAGAGCGGTTGCGTCAACTACAAAGGGTCATCGAGGGGCTCTAGCGGCGCTGGCTTCCAGCGTCCGGCGACGAGAATTCACCTGAGTCGAACATTGTATACAAGACTATGGACAATACGTCTTTGTAATGGATACAGTGTTCACACAACAAAAACAGGGAATTGCTCGACATGAATACTCCCGCACCATCCCAGCAACGCCCCGAGGATCAGAATCTCGGAGCGACCGCCAACCTGGCCTATGGGCTGCAACATGTCTTGACCATGTACGGTGGGTTAGTCGCGGTACCGCTGATCATTGGCCAGGCGGCCGGGCTCAGCGGTACGGAAATCGGTTTGTTGATCACCGCTTCATTGTTCGCCGGTGGCCTGGCCACCTTGCTGCAAACCCTCGGCATCCCGTTCTTCGGCTGCCAGTTGCCCCTGGTGCAGGGCGTGTCGTTCGCCGGCGTAGCCACCATGGGTGCCATCGTTGCGGGCAGTAGCAGCGGCCAGATCGGTATCCAGACAGTACTGGGTGCGGTCATGGCGTCGGCCTTGATCGGCCTGCTGATTACCCCGATGTTCTCGCGCATCACTCGGTTCTTTCCACCGCTGGTCACCGGCATCGTCATCACCACCATCGGCCTGACACTGATGCCGGTGGCAGCGCGCTGGGCCATGGGCGGGAACAACCACGCGCCGGACTTCGGCAGCATGAGCAACATCGGCCTGGCGGCCGTGACCCTGGTGCTGGTGCTGTTGCTCAGCAAGATCGGCAGCTCGGCGATCTCGCGGCTGTCGATCCTGCTGGCCATGGTCCTCGGTACGTTGATTGCCTGGGCGCTGGGTCTGGCCGATTTCTCCAAGGTGGGAGAGGGCGTCTGGTTCGGCATCCCCAGCCCGTTTCATTTCGGCACGCCGATCTTCGATATTGCAGCGATCCTGTCGATGTGCATCGTGGTCATGGTGACCCTGGTGGAAACGTCGGCGGACATCCTGGCGGTCGGTGAGATCATCAACACCAAGGTCGATTCGCGTCGACTGGGGGACGGTCTGCGCGCCGACATGCTCTCGAGCATGCTGGCGCCGATCTTCGGTTCGTTCATCCAGAGCGCGTTTGCCCAGAACGTCGGCCTGGTGGCGGTGACCGGAGTCAAGAGCCGACACGTGGTGGCCACGGGTGGGGTATTCCTGATCCTGCTCGGCCTGCTGCCGGTGATGGGCCGGGTGATTGCCGCTGTACCGACCTCGGTACTGGGCGGGGCAGGCATCGTATTGTTCGGCACGGTCGCGGCCAGCGGTATTCGTACCCTGTCCAAGGTCAAGTACAACAACAACATGAACCTGATCATCGTCGCCACCTCGCTGGGCTTTGGCATGATCCCGATCGCTGCGCCGACCTTCTATGATCACTTTCCCAGCTGGGTATCGACCATCTTCCATTCGGGCATCAGCTCGTCGGCGATCATGGCCATTGTCCTCAACCTGGCATTCAACCACTTCACGGCAGGCAACTCCGACCAGCAGTCGGTGATCGTTGCCGGCACCGAGCGCGGTCTGCAGTTCCGTGACGTCGCCGCCCTGCGCGATGGCGACTACTTCAAGGACGGCAAGCTGTATGACGAGCACGATGTGGAGATCCCGATCCAGAACGAACGGGCAGGGCAGCACAAGCCGCTGGCGGTGAAGGCGCTCGAGGACTCCTGAAGCTGTTCGCTTGACCGTTCAAATTGGCTACCACCGGCCGCCCGTGCGGCCGTTTCCTGCCCCCGCGCAATGTTTGACCCCCCCTCCTTTCTCAGCGTCGATGGCGCCCCGCCACCGGCTGGTTGCCCGCAGTCATCGCGCCACTGCAATTGATCATCGACGACTCGCTCAGCCACTGCGGATCCGGGTAATAGGAAAACAGCAACTGCCCGTTCTTCATCGAGTCGATCAGCTTGTGCGCGATTTCCGGGCGCACCGCCGGGCAACCGAGGCTGCGGCCGAGGCGGCCGTTGGAACGGGCGAAGTCCTGGCTGACATAGGGCGCACCGTGAATCACGATGTCGCGATCGAAGGCATTGTCGTTGAATCCCGGCTCCAGGCCGTCCATGCGCAGCGAATAGCCGTTGTGACCCAGGTACGTGGCCTTGGTGCGGTACAGCCCGAGGCTGGTGGCCATGCTCTCGTTCTGGTTGGAAAACTGGTTGGCCATGTTCTCGCCGCTGTTGCGACCATGGGCGACCCATTCGTGAAACAACAAAGTTTTACGTTGTAGATCGAACACCCAGAGGCGTTGCTCGGTCGAAGGCAATGAATAGTCGATCACCGCCAGGCGGCGGGCCGGGGCTTCGAAATGCGCCTTGCGGCATTGAGCGGCGCGCAGCGCTAGGGCAATGACCTGCGGGTTGGCGTCGGGCGCAGCGCGCACGAGGGCGGCTTGCAGGGAATCGGCGTATGCTGAATTGGCCAGCGGGGCGCTCGCGACCAGCGCGGCGAACAAGGTGTATTTCATTAGGCTCGGTCTCGAACGACTCTAGACTTCAGTTATTCCGGGTACGGATCAGGGGCGTCACCATGCAGACTTTGGCCATGCGCAGTTGGGCGATCGGACACCGGGGCACACGACCCGTCACGATGCGAACATCGGCAATCATTCCCTTGTTGGGCGCCGCTTTTCTGGTTCTGGCGGTCGGTACCGGGTATTGCCACGCAGATACCTTGCCCGACGCGCCGCCAACCGTACCACAACCACTGAACAATGGAGCGCCAACCGACCCAGTGGCACAGGCCATTCAGAAGATTCTGATGCCGCCGGTCCCTGCGGCGCTGGCGCCCGTGCCGTCCAATGACGCGCCAACCCAGCTGGCGACGGATGTCGCCGCCGTCAGCGCCCCGCTGCCAGCGCCTGTGGCGGTGCATGGTCGGGTCGACGTCAATCGAGCCATGCTCGATTTCTATCTGCAGCGCGGCTTTGCCAGTGCCTGGGGCAGCGATGCCGACGTGCAACAGTTGCTCGCGGGCCTGGCGGCCACCCCGCTGGACGGCCTCAACCCGGAAGATTTCCATACCCCCGAACTGGTACGCCTGCAGGCGCAGCTGCAGCAGCCCGGGGTGACCCCGACGCAGCGCGCACAATTCGACCTGGCGGCCACGCGAACCTATCTGCAAGCCTTGCTGGCGCTGCGCCGCGGCAAGGTCGACCCGGTGCGCCTGGACATGGCCTGGAACGGCGACAGTAAGGACCCGGCAAGCGTCGACCCACGTGAAGACGTCAAAGACATGCTGGCCGCCCTGGACAGCCATCAGGTCAGCCAGGCCTTCACCCTGGCGCCGCCGCAGGATCCGCTCTACACCAACCTGCGCCAGGCCTTGGCCCGTCTGCGCGCGGTCCAGGAGCACGGCGGCTGGGCGCCCATTGGCACGCCCGGCGAACTGGCCATCGGCAGCGACGAGCCAGCGGTCAAGGCCTTGCGCCTGCGCCTGATCGCCGGCGGCTACCTGGCACCACCCAAGGCCAAGGGCGACCCGCGCAAGGCCTTGAGCAGCACCTTCGATAGCGGCCTGGCGACGGCGCTGCGCAAATTTCAGAGCGAGCAGTATCTGCCCGCCAACGGCCGAGTGACCGCCGACACCCTGGTGGCCTTGAACATTCCGGTGTCCGAGCGCATCGACCAGGTGCGGGTCAACATGGAACGTGCCCGCTGGCTGCTGTACAAGCTGGAAGGGACCTTCGTGGTCGTGGACATCGCCGGCTACAAGGTCGCCCTGTATCGTGACGGCAAGGCAGTGTGGCGTTCGCGGGTGCAGGTCGGCAAGCCGGTGCGCAACACGCCGATGTTCCAGTCGCAGATCACCTACGTCACCTTCAACCCGACCTGGACCGTGCCGCCGACCATCCTCACTCAGGATGTGCTGCCCAAGATTCTCAAGAACCCCAATTACCTGGCCAGCAACCATATCCGCGTGCTGGACCGCCAGGGCATGACCGTGGACCCCGCCACGGTCGACTGGAAGACCGCCCACGGCCTGACCCTGCGCCAGGACGCCGGCCCCGAAAACTCTCTTGGCCAAGTGGTGATCCGCTTTCCCAACCCCTATGCCATCTATCTGCACGACACACCGCACCGCGAGCTGTTCAACCGCCAGATGCGCGCGACCAGCTCTGGCTGCATCCGTGTCGAGCATCCGCTGCAGCTGGTGGAGCTGCTGTTCAACGACCCGGAGCACTGGGACGCGGCGGCGATTCAGGCGCAGCTGGCCACGGGCAAGACCACCAACATCCACCTGCCGGTAAAGGTCCCCGTGCTGCTTGCCTACTGGACCGTGGACCTCGGCGAGCAGGGCCGCGTGGCCTACAAGCCTGATGTCTACGGCCAGGACCAGGTGCTGTTGCGCGCCCTCAATCGACCCATCGCCTCGCCGTTGGCAGGCCTCTAGGAATAACGCATGACCGAGCCTCACCACGGCCACGATCACGACCATGATCCTGCCCACAAGGGCCACGACCATGGCCACGCCGGGCATCAACATGCCACGCCACCTGCCGGGTTCGACCGGGCCTTCGCCATTGGCTCGGCGATCAACGCGGCATTCGTCATCGGCGAAATCGTCTTCGGCCTGAGCGCCCACTCAGTGGCTCTGTTGGCGGATGCCGCGCACAACCTGGGTGACGTGCTGGGCCTGCTGCTGGCGTGGTGGGCGGTGTCGCTGGGCCGGCGCCAGCCGACCCGCAGCCGCACTTATGGCCTGGGCCGCAGTTCCATCCTGGCGTCCCTGACCAACGCTGTGGTGCTGCTGGTGGGGGTCGGTGGCATTACGTTCGAAGCGCTGCGACGCCTGATCGAAGGGGTGCCTGCGGGCGAGGTGGGGGGCCAGACAGTGATGATCGTCGCGGCCATCGGCATTGCCATCAACGGCCTGACCGCCTGGATGTTTGCCCGCGGGCGCAAGGGCGACCTCAACGTGCGTGGCGCCTTCCTGCACATGGCCGCCGACGCGGCGGTGTCGGCGGGGGTGGTGGTCTCGGGCCTGGTGATCATGCTCACCGGCTGGAGCTGGCTCGATCCGCTGGTCAGCCTGGGCATCGCCGCACTGATACTGATCAGCACCTGGGGCCTGTTGCGCGACAGCGTCAACCTGGCTCTGGACAAAGTCCCGGAACATATCGACGCCGGCCAGGTGCAGGCCTGGCTGGCAGCCTTGCCCGGGGTGGCGGAAGTCCACGACTTGCATATCTGGGCCCTGAGCACGACTGAAACGGCGCTCACCGCTCATTTGGTCCGGCCGCAGCACGGCCAGGATGACGCCTTCCTGCAGAGCCTCTGCGAAGGCCTCAACCAGCGTTTCGCCATCGGCCACGCCACTGTGCAGGTGGAACGCGGCGATCAGGAGCAGCCCTGCGCGCTGGCGCCCGCGCATGTGGTGTAAGTATCGACTTTATCGATAGATATTCACGGATTTTTCCGCTATTTAAAACGATTTATTCGATAAATAATGGCGCCATACCCACTTAGAGGCTGACGCCATGCGCTATAACCTGCTCGACCGCCAGAAAGACCTGATCATCCTGCTGGCCCGTATCCTGATGATGATCCTCTTCGTGACCGCCGGCTGGGGCAAACTCACCGCTTTCAGCGGCACTGTCGGCTACTTCAGCGCCATCGGCGCACCGCTGCCACAGGTTGCGGCAGCGGTGGCGATTGTCATGGAATTCTTCGTTGGCTTGGCCCTGGTGCTGGGTTTCTACACCCGGCCCCTGGCGCTGTTGATGAGTCTGTTCGTACTGGGCACCGCGATCATCGGCCATCATTTCTGGAACATGGTCGAGCCGGACAAGTCCGCCAATACCATCCAGTTCTTCAAGAACATGAGCATCATTGGCGGCCTGTGGTTGCTCAGTGTGACCGGGGCAGGGCGCTTCTCGCTGGACCGCCGCTGATCTGGGCACAGCGAGCGCAAAGTGCAATCAGGGACTATCGACAAGCGTGGAACAGCCGCGACAAATGCCCGGACCTCGACTCGGGGCCCGGGCCATCCATGGATGACCAAGGTCCCCTGCACGGTGCGCTGAAGGCCCCGCCTACAGTGCCTTGGGCCTGGCCGGCGCGCTGATCGACAAGGCGATCAGCGCGCCGATCACGCACAGCAGCCCGGCGATGAAGAACGCCGGCAGGTAACTGGCGAAATGGGTCCGCGTCCAGCCCGCCCCGTAGGCGGCGAACGCGGCGCCCAGTTGGTGGCCGGCGAACACCCAGCCGAACACCACGTTGGCCTTGGCCGGGCCGAAGCGTTGGGCGCAGAGCTTGACGGTAGGCGGCACGGTGGCGATCCAGTCCAGGCCGTAGAGGAGGGCGAACACCGATAAACCGAGTACCGTGAAGTCGGTGAACGGCAACAGGATCAGCGACACGCCGCGCAAACCGTAGTAGCAGAACAGCAGCCAGCGGTTGTCGTAGCGGTCGGACAACCAGCCCGAGCCCACGGTGCCGAAGAAATCGAAGATGCCCATCACCGCCAGCACCCCGGCGGCTGTGGTGGCGGCGATGTCGAAGTCGCCGCAGAGGCTGACGAAGTGAGTCTGCACCAGGCCGTTGGTGCTGGCGCCACAGATGAAGAAGGTCAGAAACAGCACCCAGAAGGTCCAGGTGCGCGACGCCTCGCGCAGCACCGCCAAGGGCGACAGCAGCATCTGGCGGATATCCCGTGGCGCCGCCGCCGGGGTTTCCACGGTGTCGGCGCCATACAGCGGCAACTGCAGGTCGGCAGGGTGGTTGCGCATCAGTGCCAGTACCGCCACGGCCACTAGGCCGATTGCCAGGCAGACGAAGGTCAGCGCCCAGCGCCAGCCGTAGTGTTCGGTCAGGCTGGCCATGAACGGCATGAACAGCAATTGACCGGTGGCCGAGCTGGCCGACAGCAGGCCCACCGCCAGCCCGCGACGCTTGGCGAACCAGCGGGTCGCCACGGTGGCCCCCAGCACCATGGCGGTCAGGCCGGTGCCCACACCTACCACCAGCCCCCACAGCACCACCAGCTGCCAGAACTGCGTCATGAACAGCGACAGGCCCATGCCGCTGGCGACGATAAGCAACGCCGCCAGCATCACCCGGCGCACGCCGAAGTAATTCATCAGCGCCGCCGCGAACGGGCCGATCAGGCCATACAGGGCAAAACGGATGGCCAGCGCGGCGGAGATCTGCGCGGTGTCCCAGCCGAACTCGCTGCGCAGCGGGGTGATCAGCACGCCGGGGGCGCCCATGGCCCCGGCCATGACCAGCATGGTCAGAAAGGTTACGGCCAGGGCGACCCAGCTGTAGTGGATTTTGCGACGCGACAGGGATGCCGCCAGAACCGTCGAGACCATGAGGCGTTCCGCAAGGCTGAGGAAGAGAAAGCCACTGAGTGTTTTCAATGACGGTCGTAATGTAACAGGACATTTCTGCGCTGTCTCTTTTGTTTATCGGGTGCCCTTCAGAGCGATTTCATCCGGTGCCATGGAACTCCCCGCCAGCCCGCGTTGCCAGTGCTGAAACCGGTTTCACAACGGGCAGGCTATCTCAGCGCAGGAGGCACGAACGATGATCAGACACGCAGGGTTGGCCGCCGCCATGGCCATCGGGCTGGCCGGCATGAGCTGGAGAGCGGGTGCCGAGACCATCGACCGCAGTCAGCTGCCGGTTGGCTCGCTGGATGAAGTGGCCGCTTTTCAGGGGCCTGGGCCCTCGGGCATCGTGGTCACCCCCCAAGGGCGCACCTTTGTCGGCTTCCCGCGGCATGCGATCAACCACAAGGGCATGACCCTCGGCGAGATCGTCGACGGCAAGTTGCTGCCGTACCCATCGGCAGCGGTCAGCGAGCCTTCGAATCTGGGCAATGCCGAGCGCCTGATCTCGGTCCATGGCATGACCCTGGACAGCCAGGGCCGGCTGTGGCTGATCGACGACGGCAAGCTCGCCGGCATCGACGGCATCGCCCCCGGGGCGGCGAAAGTGGTGGGCATCGACCTGGCAAGCAACCGCATCGTCAGCTCGGTGGTGCTCAAGGACGCGCTGCTGCAGGACAGCCACATGAACGACCTGCGCATCGACCTGACCCATGGCAGCCAGGGCACCGCCTACGTGTCGGACTCTTCGTTCGGCGAATCGCCAGCCCTGGTGGTGGTCGACCTGGCCAGCGGCAAGCAGCGCCGAGTGCTGGCCCACGACCCCTCGGTGCTGGCGCAGAAGGATTTCGTCACCCAGCTCGACGGCGTACCCATGCGTTACGACGGCAAGAACAGCAAGTTTCCTCATGGCGGCGTCGACAGCCTGGCCCTGACGCCGGACGGCAGCCGGCTATATTACGCGGCCCTGACCAGCCGGCACTTGTGGAGCCTGCCCACCGCCGCCCTGGCCGACAGCCGCCTGAGCGATGCGCAGCTGGCGGCGCAGATCCGCGACGAGGGCGAAAAAGTGATGACCGACGGCATGGACATCGACCGCCAGGGCCGGCTCTACCTGACCGATTCGGAACACCACCAGATCCTGCGGCGCTGGCCCGACGGCCACTTCGATGTGGTGCTGCGCGACCCGCGGCTGGTCTGGCCCGACGGCCTGTTCGTCGGCGCCCAGTCGGTGTACGTCACGCTCGGCCAGTGGAGCCGCATGGGCAAGGGCGTCGACACCCGCGAGCCGCCGTACCTGCTGGTGCGCACGCCGCTGGCCGGCACCCCTGAATACAACGCCCAACCCTGAGCCCAAGGAGCCTGTATGCAACCGTAGATCGCCGCGCTGACCCTCGCTTGTCTTGCTGCCCCGGCGCTGGCCGCTGTGCCGCCCGCAGACCCCAAGGTGCAGGTGGCCGCTTCGCTGCAAAAGGATGAAGCCTCGGGAGTGGTGGTGACCGCCGATGGCCGGATGTTCCTTACCCTGCCGCGAGTGGGTGTCAACCACACCGACCCCGCCCTGGTGGAAATCGTCAACGGCGAGCCGGTGGCCTTTCCCGATACGGCGCACGCTGTGCCTTCGAACAGACCGCTGGACCAGTGGCTGGTATCGCCGCTGGGCCTGACCTTGGCCGGTAACACCCTCTGGGTGCTCGACGAGGGCAAGCGCGCCGGCATCGATGGCATCCCTGCGGGCGCGGCCAAGCTGGTGGCGATCGATATCGCCAGTCGCCAGGTGACTCGCACGATCGGCATCGACCCGCCGGCGCTGCGCGACACTCAGCAACTCAATGACCTGCGGGTCGACCCCAGCCATGGCCCGCAAGGTACCATTTACATTTCCAATAACGGCTTCAATAAACCGGACAATTCGCTGATCGTGGTCGACATCGCCAGCGGCAGGCTGCGTGAGCTGTTCCACAACCAGCCCCAGGTGTCGCCAGCGCCCGGTTTCATGACCTGGGTCGAGGGCCAGCCCCATGCCTACAGCGCCGAGCAGCCGAGCATGCCGCAGGGCGGGGTGAACGGCATCGAGCTGTCGCCGGACCACCAGACCCTGTACTGGACCACGCCGACCAACCCGAACTACTACAGCCTGCCGACGCGCCTGCTCAGCGATTTCAGCCTGAGCGAAGCGCAATTGCAGCAGGCCATTCATTTCGAAGGCCAGACGTCTTCCAGCGGCGGCATCACCGTCGATGAACAGGGCCGGTTGTATGTCGGCGACGCATCGCACTATGCCATCTTGCGCAAGGACGGCGCCGAACAATGGTCCACGGTGGCCCAGGACGGGCGGCTGATCTGGCCGGACGGGCTGTATTACCGCAGCGGCTACCTCTACGTCAGCATCGGTCAATGGCAGAGAGCCCCGGGCCTGCACGGCGGCAAGGACCTGCGCACGCCGCCCTATGAGGTGCTGAAAATCAAGGTCCAGCCTTGAGCCGCTGAAAAAGCCCGCACAGCCGGACGGCCATGGCGGTTTCTTCGCAGGGCGCTATGGTTTGCAGACCATGACCTGGCGGGAGCCTGCGCGATGAAAAGCACCGATCTGCTTGAACAGCTGTTGCGCGGCGCCAGCCCGAATGCACGCAGCTCCAGCGCCGGGGGCCTCGGCGGTCTGCTGGGCGGCCTGGTGGGCGCTGCTGCGGGTCGCGCCGGCCAGAATGCCGGAGGAGGGCTGGGCGGCTTGCTGGGCGGGCTATTGGCTGGCAACGCTGGCGGCGCCTTGCGCGGCGGCGGCAAGTATGGCGCGCTGGCCTCGCTGGGGATGCTCGCGTTCCAGGCCTACCGGACCTGGCAACAGCAGCAGCCCAGCGCGCCGCAGCAGGCCCTGAGCACAGTCGATACCCTCGACGGAGCAGACGTGGAGAAGCACAGCCATGCCATCCTGCGCGCACTGATTGCCGCTGCCAAGGCCGACGGCCATATCGACGAGCGTGAGCAGCAGCTGATCGGCGCCGAGATCGCCCGGCACAGCGACGAACCGCAACTGCAGGCCTGGCTCAACGCCGAGGTGGCCAAGCCACTGGACGCGCACGAGGTGGCCCAGGCCGCCAGCGACCCGGCCATCGCTGCCGAGATGTACTTGGCCAGCGTGCTGGTAGTCGACGCCCAGGCCCCCGCCGAGCGCGACTACCTCGATGCCCTGGCGGCCGCCCTGCAACTGGCGCCGACGTTGCAAGTGCAGCTCGAGCAGCAGGCGAAGACGGGCATCGCTTGACGCGCTAGCGCGCCTGGGGCTGGGTGCTCAGGCCGAACTGCCAGGTCAGGCCGATGGCCGCCATCAGCACCAGGGTCACCCCGGGCCAGGCGAAGTGCAGCCAGACCACACCGCCGGCCCAGCCGAGCGCCGCGCCGCCGACGTAGTAGGCGATGAAATACAAGGTCGACGCCTGGGATTTGCCGGCCCCCGCATGCCTCGACACCGAGCCATTGGCCACCGCATGGGTAGCGAAATAGCCCACGGTAAAGGCGATCAAGCCGATGACCACCAGCGCCAGCCAGGGGGTACTCATCAGCAGGCCACCCAGCGCGCACAGGGCCAGGGTGGCGCGGCTGACCACCCGAGCGCCATGCCGGTCGGCCAGCTTGCCGGCGTAGGTGGACGCGTAGATCCCCGCCAGATAGGTCAGAAACAGCGAGCCGACGAAAGTCGAGCTCAGGTTGAAGGGTGCCTGCCCCAGGCGAAAGCCGAGGAAGTTGTAGACCATCACCAGGCTGCCCATCATCAGGAAGGCGGTGACATAGGCGCGCCGCAGCGCAGGGTTACGCACATGGCCTCGGTAACTGGCCAGCAGCGCTGCCCGGCCAGTGCGCTGAGCGGTGAAATGCCGCGAGCGCGGCAGCAGCCAGGTAAACGCCAGCGCCGAGGCGGCGCCGACCAGGCCGATGGCGATCAGGCTGACCCGCCAACCCCAGGCGTCGGCGACGAACCCGGCCAGCACCCGCCCGGACATGCCGCCGATGGCCGCGCCGCTGACATAAACGCCCGCCGCATAGCCGGCGTCCGACGCGGCGATCTCCTCGGCGATATAGGCCATGGCGATGGCCGGCACGCCGCTGAACGCCGCGCCCTGCAAAGCGCGGTAGAGCAGGAAGGTGTTCCAGCTGTCGGCGCTGGCCGAGGCGATGCAGATCACCCCCGAGCTCAGCAGCGAGGCGACCAGCACCGGCTTGCGCCCCAGGCGCTCGGACACCAGGCTGGCAAAGGGCATCAGCAAGGCCAGCACGCCGATGTTGATCGACAGCGACAGGCTGGCCTGGGCCGGGCTGATATTGAAAGCCTGGGTAAACAGCGGCATCAGCGGCTGCACACAGTTCATCAAGGCAAAGGTCGACAGCCCGGCCAGGGTCATGCAGATGGCTATGGCACGGAACACGGCGCTGGCGCGGGTGATCTTGTCGGTCGCAGGGTCGGCGAGGGGCTCGGCGGGCATGCTGAAGTGATTCCGGTCGGGGATGACCCAACTGTAACCGATTTCAGGGTGCAGGTAGCGTGGAGCGCGTGATCCTGGCTCTCGACAGCTCGGGCTCTGCTCTTTGCCTGATCCACCATCTGAACCCGCTCTTCGCACATCCCCTGCAACTTTCCTTTAATTCCCGGGCCAAGGGTGGCTACTATGGCGCAATGCCCATTCCGATCATCTTGCTGGTTCTGTTCGCCGCTCTGCTGCATGCCAGCTGGAACGCCCTGCTGCGCGGGGGTGACGACCGCCTGTGGTCGATGACCATGATGTGCGTGGCGGTGGCCGTCGCCAGCGCGCTGGGCCTGGCAGTCCTCGGCACGCCGGCCCGGGCCAGTTGGGGCTACGCCTTGCTGTCGGCTTTGCTGCATGTGGGCTACAACCTGTTTCTGGTGCGCAGCTACCGAACCGGCGACCTGGGCCAGACCTACCCGATAGCCCGTGGCGCCTCACCCATCCTGATCGCTTTGGGGGCGGCACTGTTCGCCGGTGAACGGGTTGGCCCGGGGGCGCTGCTGGGCATCGCGCTGGTGTCTGTGGGGATCATCTCGCTGGCCTTCAATGGCCGCCGGCTGACGGTGCCGAGCCTGCCTTACGCGCTCGGCACGGGCTGTTTCATTGCCGCCTACAGCGTCACCGACGGCATAGGCGCGCGCCTGTCCGCCGCCCCCATGGCCTATACAGCGCTGATGTGCGTGATGTGGGGCGTGCTGATGCCATTGGTCTACATCGCCCTGCGCGACGTGCGCAGCCTGCTGCAGCCGCGCCCGGGCCTGTGCACGGCGTTGGGCGGCGGGCTGGTGTCGTTGCTGGCCTACGCCATTGTCATCTATGCCATGACCGCCGCGCCCATGGGCGCCGTCTCGGCGTTGCGCGAAACCAGCGTGCTGTTCGCCGCCCTGATCGGCTATTTCTTTCTCGGCGAAAGCCTGAGCCTGCGCAAGTTGCTGGCCTGCGTGGTGATCGCCTGCGGCACGATCATCATCGGTTGAATGTCTATCCCTCGGTTCTTTTCCCTGCAAGGAGCATCCCGTGAACCACCCCCGGATGTTGATAAACGGCCCTTCTCTTGATGTCACTGGGGCCAGTGATGGCCGATAAAACGCTCAAGGTGCGCGCCTCCAGGCGCACGGGCCTGGCCCTGACCCTGCTTGCTCTTGCCGCCTGCAGTCACCAGCCGCAGCCTGCCGGGCCTACCCCCGAGCAGACCCGCGCCGACATCGAGCGGTTGCTGCCGCCCTCGGCCAGCGACCGCCGCGGCTGGGCGGCCGACATCCAGGTGGCGTTCGAGGCCCAGGCGCTCAAGCCGAGCACCGAAAACCTGTGTGCGGTGATCGCGGTCATCGAGCAGGAGTCCAACTTTCAGGCCGACCCGCAGGTACCCGGGCTGGGCCGCATCGCCCGGCAGGAAATCGATCGCCGTGCGGCGCGGCTGCACGTCCCGGGTTTTGTCGTCGACGCCGCCTTGAGCCTTGATTCGCCGACCGGCAAGACCTACGCCCAGCGCATCGCCAGCGTGCGCACCGAGCGAGAACTGAGCGCGGTGTTCGACGACTTCATCGGCATGGCGCCGCTCGGCCAGCAGTTGTTCGGCACTTTCAACCCGGTGCACACCGGCGGCCCGATGCAGGTGGCAGTGGCCTTTGCCGAGCAGCACAGCCGCGCCTATCCCTATGCCCGTGACGGCACGGTGCGCCAGGAGGTGTTCAGCCGGCAGGGCGGGGTGTTCTACGGCACCGCACATCTGCTGGGCTACCCGACCCATTATCCGCAGCTGGTGTACCGCTTCGCCGATTACAATGCCGGCCACTATGCCAGCCGCAACGCCGCGTTTCAGGCAGCGCTGAACCGCCTGGTCAAGACGCGGCTGGCGCTGGACGGCGACCTGGTCGATTACGCTTCGAGCGCCGCCGGGCAGACCGAGCTGGCGGTACGCTCGCTGGGCTCGCGCCTGAACATGAGCGACGCCCAGATCCACGACGCGCTGACCCAGGGCGAACAGTTGAGCTTCGAGGACACCGAGGTCTACCGGCGGGTCTTCGCCCTTGCCGAGCAGGTGGCCGGGCGGCCGTTGCCCCGGGCGATCCTGCCGGGCATCACCCTGGAAAGCCCGAAGATCACCCGCCACCTGACCACCGCCTGGTTCGCCCAGCGGGTGGACGAGCGCAGGGTGCGCTGCATGGCCAGGTCGTGAGGGGTGTGGCGGCGAGGCCCAGGGCTGGGCCGTGCTACATCAGCCGCCCGTCATGTTCATGAAGCGCACCACCTGCACTTGGTCATCCAGGCGGAAATCATGGCTCCAGGGCTTGATCTTCATCGACTCGACGATGGCGCGCTCCAGCTTCTCGGGTTGCCCGGGGTGGGCGCGCAGCACGGCCTTGAGGTCCACCGAATGTTCGTTGCCCAGGCACAGCAGCAAGCGACCCTCGACGGTCAGGCGCACGCGGTTGCAGGTGGCGCAGAAATTCTGGCTGTGGGGTGAAATGAAGCCGATCCGGCTGTCCGCCGCTCCAGCCACTCGCCAGTAGCGCGACGGCCCGCTGGTGGATTCGGTCGAGGGCAGCAGGGTGAAGCGCTCGGCCAGGCGCTGGCGGATCTGCTCGCTGGAGAAGAATGTCTCGCGGCGGCTGTGCTCGCTGATATGCCCCAGGGGCATCTCCTCGATAAAGGAGATGTCCAGGCCACGATCGATGGCAAACTGCACCAGATCCGCCACCTCGCCATCGTTGCGCCCTTGCATCACTACGCAGTTGAGCTTGGTCCGGGTAAAACCGGCGGCGCCAGCCGCATCGATACCGGCGATCACCTGAGCCAGGTCGCCGGTGCGCGTCAGTTCACGAAACAAGGCCGGCTGCAGGCTGTCCAGGCTGATGTTCAGGCGCTTGACCCCGGCATCGTGCAGCGGCTGGGCCAGTTTGCCCAGCTGCGAGCCGTTGGTGGTCATGCACAGCTCCTGCAGGCCGGGCAGCGCGGCAATCCTGCCACACAGCTCGACGATACCCTTGCGCACCAGCGGCTCGCCGCCGGTCAGGCGGATCTTGCGGGTACCCAGCGCAACGAAGCTGCTGGCCACCTGATAGAGCTCTTCGAGGGTGAGGATCTGTGCCCGCGGCAGGAAGGTCATGTCCTCGGCCATGCAGTACACGCAGCGGAAATCGCAGCGATCGGTCACCGACATCCGCAAGTAATCGACCTTGCGCGAAAAGCTGTCCTGCAACGTACGCTGTGCCATCTGAACCTCTACCGACTGCTTTACGGCTGAATGATTGACGTGTCTGCCTCTTTGGACAGCGACGACGCGCCAGTTGCGGCATTGGCGTACGACACATAGTACGCCAGCCCCACGAATACCGCGCCGCCCACGGCGTTGCCGAGGAATACCGGGATAAAGTTGCCGGCGAACTGGCTCCAGCTCAAGGCGCCGGCGAAGATTGCCGCCGGGATGACGAACATGTTTGCCACCACGTGCTGGAAACCGATGGCGACGAAGGCCATTACCGGGAACCACATGCCCACCACCTTGCCGACCACGTCCTTGCTGGCGTAGCTCAGCCACACCGCCAGGCACACCAGCCAGTTGCAGCCGATGGCCGAGATGAACGCGTGTTCGAAGTCGGCGCTGACCTTGGCGTTGGCGATGGCCAGGGTCTTGGCCAGGAACGGCCCTTCAGTCAGACCCACCAGGTGGCCGAAGCAGTAGGCCACGAACAGCGCGCCCAGCAGGTTGGCCAAGGTCACCAGCAACCAGTTGCGCAGCAGCTGACCGAGCCCGATACGCCCGGCGAACAAGGCCATGGGCAGGGTCATCATGTTGCCGGTCAGCAGCTCGCCGCCGGCCAGTACCACCAGAATCAGGCCCAGCGGAAACACCGCAGCGCCCAGCAGGTTGCCGAACGACGCCCAGTCGGCCGGAATCATGGTGCTGACGTGGATGTCGAGCAGAAAGCCCAGGGCGATGAAGGCACCGGCGAGAAAACCCAGGATGATGATGGCCGGCACCGGCAGCACGGCTTTCTTGCTGCCGGCTTCGACGGCCAGTTCGGCGATTTGTTGCGGGGTGTTCAAGGACATGGTTCGGGCTCTGCTTGCGTAAAGGGACAGCGCTCGACGACTCGCGCGCAGGCGCCAGTCATGCCTGGCGAGGGCCAGGTGAGCTTCCGATCTCTTGAAGGCAATCCGTGGGGCAGGGCGGGCTGTGCTGATCTGTCGCAGCGATGCGCACAAGGTACTGCCTGGCCTTGCGGATCGCCAATCGGCTGTTTTGATCGGCCGATTGAGCGGCTCAATGGCGCTACAGGCCGGCGTGCTTGGCCACGGTGATACCGACCCCGGACCAATCGATGTCCTCGCCTTCGCAGGCGATGGTTTCGATCAGATGGTCGCGCACCACCCCCAGCACCGGCATCGGCGTACCGCTGCGCTGGGCGGCGCTGCTGACCAGGGTCATGTCCTTGAGGCCCAGAGGCGCGGCGAAGCCGGCCGGGCGATAGCGGCCCTGCACGAGGATCTCGCCGTAGGTCTTGTACACCGGGGCATTGAACAGGGTGTTGGTCAGCACGTCGAACAGGGTGCTCTTGGCGACCCCGGACTTCTCGCAGAGGGTCATGGCTTCGGCCATGGCCTCCACCGCCGCCATGATCATGAAGTTGCCGCTGAGCTTGACCACGTTGGCCATGGACGGCCGCTCGCCGATGGTGAACACGCGCTGGCTGATGGCGTCGAACAGCGGCTCGCAGAGGGCCAGATGCGCCGGGTTGCCGGCAGCCGCGATGAACAGCTTGGCCGCCTGGGCCGCCGCCGGGCGGCCGAACACCGGCGCGCTGACGAAGCCGCGCCCAGCCTCGGCGTGGCTTTGCGCGAGGCGGTCTGCCAGTTCGATGCTGATGGTGCTGAGCGACAGGTGCAAGGCCGGCGCCTTGCTTTGCAAGGTGCCCGGCAGCGGATTGCCCTGCGGGTCGGCGGCGCCGAAGACCACGGCCTGCAGCGCCGTGTCGTCGGCCAGCATGCTCAACACCACTTCGGCCTCGCCGGCTTCCGCCGGGCTGGCCGCCCAGGTCGCGCCCGCCTGGAGCAGCGCGTCGGCCTTGTCGCGCGAACGGTTCCAGACGCTGACCTTGTGGCCTGCCTTGATCAGGTTGAGCGCGATGGCGCTGCCCATGTTGCCCAGGCCGATAAGTCCGACTTTCATGGATGACTCCCTAGCCAGCGAAATATTCAAGCATAGAGAGAATGACCCGCTTTGCCCAAGAAAGTGCTCTAGGTCGTGGCCTGGGCCTGCGGCGGGCGACGAAACGCGAGCAGCTTGGCCAGCGAGCGCTGCACGGCTTCACCGTGCTGGTTGAGGGTCAGGGTCTGGCAGGTGACCAGGCCGCGGTCCGGTTTGGAGCGCGAAGGGGTGATGTCGAGAATCTCGCTTTGCACGTGCAGGCGATCGCCAGGGCGGGTCGGCTGCGGCCAGCTGATCTCGCTGCCGGCGCCGATCAGACCGCCGTGCAGCGGCACGCTGTCCACCAGCAGCCGCATGGTCAGGGCAGCGGTATGCCAACCGCTGGCGGCCAGGCCGCCGAAGAAGCTGGCTGCGGCGGCGTCTTCGTCCAGGTGGAAGGGTTGCGGGTCGAACTGGCTGGCGAATGCCTTGATCTGGGCGGCATCCAGCGTGGTGCTGGCGCTGGTGAAACGATCACCGACCTTGAGGTCGTCCAGGTACAACTTGGCAGGGGCATCGGTGGCGGTCATGGAGCGGCTTCCCTATTATATTTCGGTCGCAATATGGTATGCACGGCAACACATTGCAAGTTGATCTTTGCCGGCAACTGCCCTACCGTCTGCCGCCTTCAACTGCGGGCAGCAGGAAGCCGGTGCAACTCCGGCGCGGTCGCGCCACTGTGATCGACCTGACCCGGTCGAAAGCCAGACCTTGCTCCCCGTTCCGATCACCGATTCCACGGACGCGCCATCCAGGGAGCAGTACTCATGATTCGCCGCTTGATTTTCGCGGGCGCCATTGCCCTCACCCTGTCGGGGGCCGCCCAGGCCGCCGCGCATTACCCCCTTACGCTGAACAACTGCGGCCGGGCCGTCACCGTTGCCGCGCCGCCGCAGCGCGCGGTCAGCCTGGGCCAGGCCAGCACCGAGCTGTTGCTGGCGCTGGGCCTGGGACCGCGCATGGTCGGCAGCGGCGTCTGGTTCGGCGCCTTGCCGGCTGAACTGCAAGCGTCCGGCGCCCAGGTGCCGCGCCTGGCCGATAACGCCCCGAGCCTGGAAAAAGTCCTGAGTACCCGGCCGGACATGGTCGTCGCCCAGTACACCTATCACATCGGCCCCACCGGCGAAGTGGCGACGCCGCAGCAACTGGGCACCCTGGGCATACCGGCGTATGTGTCGCCAGCCGATTGCGATGGCAAGGCCGTGACGGCCACGTCGAACGCCGACGGCAGCCGCGACCAGCTGTTCTCGATGGATCTGGTTTACAAAGAAATCAAAGAATTGGCGTCGATATTTGATGTGGAACCTGCGGGCGAACGCCTGACGGCCAGGTTGCGCCAGCGGGTGGCCGACGCCCAGGCCAGCGCCGCACGCCAGCAGCACCGGCCGCTCTCGGTGCTGTACTGGTTCTCCAGCAGCCGTCTCGCCGGCGACCCCTGGGTTGCCGGGCGGCACAGCGCGCCCGGCTACATCGCCCAGGTGCTGGGCCTGCGCAATGTGGTCGACAGCGATGAAGAATGGCCCGCCGTCAGCTGGGAGACCATTGCCGCCCGCGACCCCGACGTCATCGTGCTGACCCGCATGCAGCGCCGGCTGTACCCGGCCGATGACGTGGAGCGCAAGCTGGCGTTTCTGCGCAGCGACCCGGTCACCCGGCAACTCAAGGCGGTGCGCAACAACCGTCTGATCATTGTCGATGCGCAGACCCTCAACCCGTCCATGGCGGTGGTCGACGCCATCGAACAGATCTCGGCCGGGCTGGCGACCCCGTGAAACCTGCCGGGGTCCTGCTGGCCCTGGTCGGGCTGGCCAGCCTGGCGCTGGTGATCGCCCTGGCGGCCTCGCTGGGGGAGATGCGCATTCCCCTGGCCGTGACCGCCAAGGCGGTGTTGAACGGCCTGGGCTGGGCCGACTTCGCCGTCGACCGACTGCAGCAGGGCGTGGTCTGGGAATACCGCCTGAGCCGGGCGTTGGTGGCCGCCTGTTGTGGCGCGGGTCTGAGCCTGTGCGGGGTGGTGCTGCAGGCGCTGTTGCGCAACCCTCTGGCCGAACCTTATGTGCTGGGCGTGAGCGCCGGCGCCTCCACCGGCGCGGTGCTGGTGATGCTGCTCGGCCTGGGCGGCGGGGTGGTCGGCATCAGCCTGGGCGCCTTTCTCGGCGCAGCGCTGGCGTTCGCCCTGGTGCTGCTGCTGGCCGCCGGCGTGCATGGGGCGGCCGGCCAGGTCATCCTCGCCGGCGTGGCCGGCTCGCAGTTGTTCAACGCCCTGACGGCGTTCATCGTCAGCACTTCGGCCAACGCCGAGCAGGCCCGCAGCGTGATGTTCTGGCTGCTCGGCAGCCTGGCCGGGGTGCGCTGGCCGGACGTCTACCTGCTGGCCGGGGTGGTCGGTGCAGGGGGCCTGATGGTGCTGGGCTGCCGGCGCGCCCTGGACGCCTTCACCTTTGGCGATGACGCCGCCGCCAGCCTCGGCGTGCCGGTGGCACCGCTGCGCCTGGGGCTGTTCGTGCTTACCGCGTTGATCACCGCCACCCTGGTGGGCGTGGTCGGGGCGGTGGGGTTCGTCGGCCTGGTGGTGCCCCACGCCGCGCGCCGCCTGTTCGGCCCCGGGCACCGGCGGCTGGTGCCGGTGGCGGCGCTGCTGGGCGCGCACTTCATGGTGCTGTGCGACATCGCCTCGCGCCTGCTGGTGCCCGGCCAGGTGCTGCCGATCGGCGTGGTCACCGCACTGGTGGGGGCACCGCTGTTTGCCCTGTTGCTCTACCGCACCCGGAGCCGGCCATGAGCCTGACGGCGCACAATGTGCGTTGGCGTGCCGGCGGCGGCCTGGTGCTGGATGACGTCAGCCTGCAACTGGCCCCGGGCACGGTGCTGGGGCTGATCGGGCCCAACGGCTGCGGCAAGTCCTCGCTGCTGCGCCTGCTGGCCGGCTTGCGCCGGCCTGATGAGGGCAGGGTGGCGCTCGACGGCGTGGCCCTGGGTGGCCTTGGCCGCCGCGCGCTGGCGCGGCGCGTGGCGCTGGTCGAGCAGCACAGCGGCACCGAGCTGGACATCAGCGTCGAGGCCGTGGTGGCCCTCGGGCGCACCCCCCATGCCGGCTGGCTGCAGGGCGCAGGCGCCGATGGAGTGGTCGAGCAGGTGTTGCGCCAGACCGACCTGCTGGCCCTGCGCGAGCGCCGCTGGCACAGCCTGTCGGGCGGCGAACGCCAGCGCGTGCAGATCGCACGCGCCCTGGCCCAGCAACCCAGCGAACTGCTGCTGGACGAGCCGAGCAACCATCTGGACATCGGCCATCAGCTGGAACTGCTGCGGCTGATCCGCCAGCTGCCGCTGGCCTGTGTGATGGCCCTGCATGACCTGAACCTGGCGGCGATGTTCTGCGACCAGCTGGCGGTGCTGCACCAGGGCCGCCTGGTGGCCTGCGGCAGCCCGGCCCAGGTGCTGACCCCGGCGTTGATCGCCCAGGTGTATGGCGTGCGCGCCGAGGTCAGCCGGGTGCCCCATGTGCATGTGCGCTATCTGCCGTGAGGCGGCCCGCTTGATGCCCGATAGGGCCGCCTCGGCGCAAAGTTCACCGCGAACATTCTCAATATCACGGCGCAGGTTACAATCGCCCGCCGACCTGCCAGGAACACCCAGCCCAACCATGACCACCCTGCTCAAACGCTTGGCGCTGCTGTTGCTCGCCAGCTTGACCCTGATGTTCGCCAGTGCGGCCCGCGCCGACGAAGCCACTTTCCTTTCCGACCGCCTGAGTGTGGAAGTGGTGGGCAGCGGTCCCGACGTGATCCTGATCCCGGGCCTGGCCTCGTCCCGCGAAGTCTGGCGGCCGCTGGCCAATGGGCTGTCGGCCCATTACCGGGTGCATCTGGTGCAACTGGCCGGGTTCGCCGGCGAGCCCTGGTGGCATGCCGACGAGCCGTTCCTGCAGCCGGTGGTCGAGGAACTGGACCGTTACATCCAGCAGAACGGCCTCAGGGCGCCGGCCATCATCGGCCATTCGCTGGGCGGCCTGTGCGCACTGATGCTGGCCCAGGCCCATGCACAGGACGTTGGCCGGGTGATGACCGTCGAGACCCTGCCGTTCTACAGCGCCTTGCTCTACCCCGGCACCACGGTGGAGCAGGCGCGGCCGCTGGCCGAGCAGGCGGCGGCGGAAATCCTCGCGCTGGATGACAACACCTACCGCGACCGGCAGACCCTGGTGGCCCAGGGCATGACCCGCGATGTCGGCATGCAGCAGCAGATCGTGCAATGGTCGCTGGCCAGCGACCGCCATGCGGTGGCCACCGCGTTGCGTGAAGCCATGCTCACCGACGTGCGAGAAGCCTTGCCGCACATGACCACGCCGGTGACTGCGGTGTACACCGATGCCGGGCGCCCGGCCGACCAGGTCGACGAATTATGGTCGCAAGGCTACCGCGGCCTGCCGGGGGTCAAGCGGGTGCGCATCGCCAACGCCTTGCACTTCATCATGAGCGACCGGCCAGAGGCGTTCGCCCGGCTGGTGGACGGCTTCCTCAGGGACTGAACCCTGCAGCAGCGCGGCCAGGCCCTCGACCAGCAGCTCGATCTGCTGCGCATCGATGGTCAGCGGCGGCAGCAGGCGGATCACCGTGCCGCGCGTGACGTTGATCAGCACGCCGTGCTCCAGCGCCGCCCGGGCCATCAGGTCGCGGGCCGGCTCGGCCAGTTCGATGCCGACCATCAGGCCCTGGCCGCGAATCTGCCGCACCCGCCGGTCGGCGCCGAAACGCGCCCGCAGAGCGCCCAGCAGCTGCTCGCCACGCTGCGCGGCATTGGCCACCAGGTCCTCGTCGGCCATGATGTCCAGCACCGTACAGGCCACCCGGCAGGCCAGCGGGTTGCCGCCAAAAGTGCTGCCGTGGCTGCCCGGGGTGAACAGGTCGGCGACCGCCGCGCGGGCCAGGCAGGCGCCGATCGGTACGCCATTGCCCAGCGCCTTGGCCAGGGTCAGCACGTCGGGCCTGATGTCCTCGTGCTGGTAGGCGAACCACTGCCCGGTACGACCCAGGCCGGTCTGGATCTCGTCGAGCATCAACAGCCAGGCATGCCGGCTGCACCAGTCGCGCAAGGCACGCAGGTAACCGGGCGGGGCCGGGCGCACGCCGCTTTCGCCCTGGATGGGCTCGAGCAGCAGCGCGCAGATACGCTGGCCGAACGCCTGGGTGACCTGGGCCAGGGCATCGAGGTCACCAAACGGCACCTTTACGAATTCGCCCGGCAACGGCTGGTAGCCCAGGCGCACCGACGACGAGTCGCTGGCGGCCAGCGTGCCCAGGGTGCGGCCATGAAAGGCGTTTTCCATGACCACGATCAGCGGTCGCTCGATGCCGCGATGGCGCCCATAGAGCCTGGCCAGTTTCAGCGCGGTCTCGTTGGCCTCGGCCCCGGAATTGTTGAAAAAAGCCCGATCCAGGCCGCTCAGCCCGGCCAGCCGGGCGCCCAGGCGCTGCTGCCACTCGATGCCGTAGAGGTTGGAGGTGTGCAGCAGCAGGCCGGCCTGCTCGCGGATCGCCGCGACGATGCGCGGGTGCGCATGGCCAACGCCGGTCACCGCCACGCCCGCAGTGGCATCCAGGTACTCGCGGCCCTCGGTGTCCCACAGGCGGCAGCCCAGGCCTCGGGCGAAGGTCAGTGGCAGAGGATTGTAGGTGCGCATCAGGCTGGCGGCGGACATTGGCGGAGCACTCCATGTGGCGGGTTTTTTCCAGTATCGTTAGCCAGGCTGCCGGGATAAACCTTGCCCGGCTTTGAAGACTTGTCAGCAGGGCTTGATAATGGATCTGTTCCAGGCAATGAATGTGTTCGTCAGGGTGGTCGAATCCGGCAGCCTGACCCGCGCCGCCGAGCTGAGCGGGATCTCCACTACCATGGTCGGCAACCACCTGCGCGCCCTGGAGCAGCGCCTGGGCGTCAGCCTGCTCAAGCGCACCACCCGCCGGCAGAACCTCACCGAATTCGGCAGCAGCTACTACCAGCGTTGCGTCGAGGTGCTGGGGCTGGTCAACGACTCCGAGCAGTTGGCCCAGCAGGAGCAGACCCAGGCTCACGGCACCTTGCACATCAGCGCGCCGCCGACCTTCGGCGGCGAGTCACTGATGCCCTTGCTGCCCGAATTCATGCAGCGCTACCCGCAGGTCAAGCTCGATGTAGTGCTGACCGAACGGCTGGTGGACCTGATCGAGGAGGGCTTCGATGCGGTGATACGCCTGGGGGCGCTGGAACCCTCGAGCCTGATCGCCCGGCCTCTGGTGGATTACGGCCTCACGCTTTGCGCAGCGCCCGCCTACCTGCAACGCCATGGCTGGCCGCAGCAGCCGCAGCAACTGGGCGAGCATGAGTGCCTGTCGTTCGCTTACCAGGCCGGAGACGACTGGCGCTGGTCCGGCAAGCATTGGCGCCTGCGCGGGCCAGACGGCGCCGAGGTGGTGGTCGACATCAGCGGCCGGCTGCAGGCCAACAGCGCGGCCGGTCTGCGCCACGTCGTGCTGGGTGGCCTGGGCATCGCCATGTTGCCCGATGCACTGGTGCAGCATGACCTGGCGGCTGGCAGGCTGGTGGCCCTGCTCGAGCAGTTCCAGCTGCCGGCGCGGCCGGTGCATCTGTTGTATGGCCAGGATCGCTATCGCTCGCCCAAGCTGCGCTGTTTCGTCGAATTCGTGGTCCAGCGGCTGGGGCGGCAGGGCTGAGCCTCACAATCCGGGGAACTCGATGCGCTCCGGCTCCCGGGTCATCAGCACCTGCCCGCCACGCACCGAAATGCGCGCCTTGGCCTGCTGGCGCACGGCCTCGTAGTCGTTCTCGGCATTGAGCACCACCAGATTGGCCGGTCGCCCGACGGCCAGCCCGTAGCCTTCGCCCAGGTTCAGGGTGCGGGCGCTGTGGTCGGTGACCAGGTCGAGGCTGCGTTGCAGGTCCTCGAAGCCCATCATGTGGCAAATGTGCAGGCCGGCGTCGAGCACCCGCAGGATGTTGCCGTTGCCCAGCGGGTACCAAGGGTCCTTGATCGAGTCCTGGCCGAAGCAGACGTTGAGCCCGGCCCGGTCGAGCTCGGCGACGCGGGTCACGCCGCGGCGCTTGGGGAAGGTGTCGAAGCGCCCTTGCAGGTGGATGCTCTCGGTAGGGCAGGAGACGAAGTTGAGGTCGGCCTGCTTGAGCAGGCGAAACAGCTTGGAGCAGTAGGCGTTGTCGTAGGAGCCCATGGCCGTGGTGTGGCTGGCCGTGACCCGCGGACCCATGCCGCGCACCCGCGCCTGCTCGGCCAGCACCTCGAGAAAGCGCGAATGCGGGTCGTCGGTCTCGTCGCAGTGCACGTCCACCAGGCAGCCGGTGCGCTCGGCCAGGTCCATCAGAAAGTGGATCGAGCTGACCCCCTGCTCGCGGGTGTTCTCGAAATGCGGGATGCCGCCGACCACGTCGGCGCCCATGGCGATGGCACGTTCCATCAATGCGCGACCGCCTTCGAACGACTCGATACCTTCCTGGGGAAAGGCGACGATCTGCAGGTCGATCAGCGGCCGGGCTTCCTCGCGCACCTCGAGCATGGCCTTGAGCGCGCCGAGGGTCGGGTCGGTGACGTCGACGTGGGTGCGCACGTGCTGGATGCCATGCTCGGCAAGCATGCGAATGGTGGTATGGGCGCGCTGTTTGGTGTCGTCATGGGTGATGGTGGCCTTGCGTTGCCCCCAGCGCTCGATGCCTTCGAACAACGTGCCGCTCATGTTCCACTGCGGGTCGCCGGCGGTCAGGGTGGCATCCAGGTGGATGTGCGGTTCCACCAGCGGCGCGATCACCAGCTGCCCACGGGCGTCAAGGTCGCCGGGCAGCGCCTCGATGGCGGCGGGCTGGGTGGTGATGGCGGTGATGCGCTGGGCCGACCAGCGCAGGGTGTGCAAGCCGGGTTGATGGCGAAGACGAGCATTGACGAGGTTCATCAGTTGGCGCTCCGGCGAATGCTGGCGAGAAGGGTGAAGGGTAATGACTGCTGGCAGTGTTAGCAGCTTGGCGCCTGCGAGTCAAAACGCGGCGCGCTATCATGGCGCTTTCCAGCCTTCGTGAGCCCTTGCCATGGCCTTGGCCGCACCCCCCGACCTGACGCTTCCCGGCGCCACCCTGACGCCGTTGGCGCGGACCTATGCACGCGGGCTGTTCATCGAACCGCACCAGCACGAGTGGGGCCAGCTGCTGTACGCGCTGAGCGGGGTCATGTGGGTGCAGATGCCCGAATACGCCGTGGTGGTGCCGCCGCAACGCGCGGTGTGGCTGCCGGCCGGGGTCCCCCATGGCATCCGCGTGGTCAGCGACCTGCAGATGCGCAACATCTACCTGCGCCCCAGTCTGGCCCGCCAGCTGCACGGCGAGGCGCAGGTGATCGAGGTGGGCGGGCTGCTGCGCGAGTTGATCGTCAGCCTGGTGGAGCAGGGCGCCGCGACCTCTGGCGATTACTACCAGGCGTTGGCCAGCCTGACCTTGCTCGAGCTCAAGCGCGCACCGCGCAGCCAGGCGCGGGTGCCGATGCCGGACGGTTCCGATCGGCGCCTGAGCCGCCTGTGCCAGGCGGTGCTGGCCCAGCCGAGCCTGGATATCGCCTTCGAGCAGCATGCCGAACAGGCCGGAGCCAGCGTGCGCACCCTGTCGCGGCTGTTCAGCGCGGCGCTGGGCATGGGCTTCGCCGAATGGCGCCGGCAGGTGCAACTGGCCACGGCGCTGGCGGAGTTGATCCAAGGCATGCCGGTCAACCGCATCGCCTTGTCGCTGGGTTATTCGCCCAGCAGCTTCACCGACATGTTTCGCCGGGAGTTCGGCTATGCACCGTCGAGGTATGTCGCAGGCATGGCCGAAAAACAGAAGCCTTTGGCCGATCCTGTTGGCTAGGCGCCGCTAGACTGGCCCCACCACCTTCCCCAGGAGCCAAGCCATGCAAGCGTTGCAATTTTCTCGTACCGGCGACCTCGCCGCCTTGCAGCTCGTCGAACTGCCCGACCCGGTGCCCGCCGCCGGCGAAGTGCTGATCCAGGTCAAGGCCGCCGGCCTCAACCCCTCGGACGTCAAGAACGTGCTGGGTCGTTTTCCCTACACCACCTTGCCGCGGGTTCCCGGTCGTGATTTCGCCGGAGTGGTCGTGCAGGGGCCTGCCGAGCTGGTCGGGCGGGAAGTCTGGGGCACCGGCAAGGAGCCCGGGTTCTTTCGTGATGGCTCACACGCCAGCCTGCTGACCTTGCCGGCCACCGGCGTCGCGCTGAAACCGCAGAGCCTGTCATTCGCTCAGGCCGCCAGCCTCGGCGTGCCCTACACCACGGCGTGGGATGCGCTGCAGCGCAGCCAGGTCGGCGAAGGCACCCGGGTGCTGGTGATCGGCGCTGGCGCCGTGGGCCTGGCCGCACTGAACCTGGCGCAGGTGCGTGGCGCCCAGGTGCTGGTGGCAGTGCGCCGCGCCGAACAGGCCGAGGCCCTTCGCCGTCAAGGTTTCCAGGCGCTGGTCCTGCAAGCACCGGAGGCGCTCGGGGAGCAGGTGCAGGCCGTATTCGCCGGCGGCGCCGAGGTGATCTTCGACACCACCGGTTTCTGGCTGCCTGCGGCCGTTGCCGGGCTCGCCCAGTTTGGTCGCATCGCCATCATCGCCGCGCCGCTGGACGGCCAGGTGCAATTGCCCGCGCTGGCGCTGTACCGCAAGGGCGGTTCGGTGGTGGGGGTCAACTCGCTGCTGTACGACAGCGCCGCCTGCGCGCGGATGCTCGAGCAAGTGGGCCGCTACTTCGACGAAGGCCGCCTGCCGCTGCCCCAAGGCGTGGTCCAGGCGCCGCTGAGCGAAGGGCTGGCGCGCTACGCCGAGGTCAACAGCGGGGCCTGTGACAAGGTGGTGCTGGTGCCGTAGCGGCAGTCGCCGGCTCCTGCGCCGACCCAGTTTGCTACGCTACAGCGCGGCGGCGTAAAGGGGGCGGGAACTGCCACGGTGCTTTGCACTGCCGATTGCAAACCTTTGTGCCACTATGGAGTCATAGCCAGCAGCCACACCTCCAGCGCACTCAGGATATTCGATGGATCGCTACGCCCCGCACCCGTGGCAACCCGAAGAGCGGCCGAGCCTGCCGGGGTCGCCGTCGACCCCCTGGCACCCGACGCACAAGCGTTTCGCCTACGCCGCCGTGGGGCTGCTGGTGGCCCTGACCGGCGGGCTGGGCAACGCGCTAGTGACCGCCAACCTGCTGTTTCTGCAAGGCGCCCTCGGCGCCACCACGGCGGAAATGGCCTGGTTGCCGGCGGCCTACGTGATGACCAACGTGTCCATGAACCTGCTGCTGGTGAAATTTCGCCAGCAGTTTGGCCTGCGCGCCTTCACCGAGGTCTTTCTGGTGCTCTACGCGCTGGTGACTTTCGCCCACCTGTTCGTCAATGACCTGGGCTCGGCCATCGCCGTGCGCGCCGCCCATGGCATGGTCGGCGCCGCGCTCAGTTCGCTGGGGCTGTACTACATGATCCAGGCGTTCCCGGCCAAGTGGCGGCTCAAGGCGCTGGTGCTCGGCCTGGGCGCGGCGCAGCTGGCGTTGCCGCTGGCGCGGATCTTTTCCGAAGACCTGCTGCAGATCGGCGAGTGGCGCGGCCTGTACCTGTTCGAGCTGGGCCTGGCGCTGACCGCGCTGGGCTGCGTCTTTATGCTCAAACTGCCGCCGGGTGACCGCTTTCGGACCTTCGAGCCGCTCGACTTCCTCACCTTCGGCGTGTTGTTCACAGGCGTGGCGCTGCTGTGCGCGGTGCTGTCGCTGGGGCGCATCGACTGGTGGCTGGAGGCGCGCTGGATCGGCGTGGCCAGCGCCGCGTCGATCGGCCTGATCCTGCTCGGCCTGGGCATCGAACACAACCGCAGCAACCCGATGCTGATGACCCGCTGGCTGGGCAGCGGCGTGGCGATCCGCCTGGGCCTGGCGGTGATCCTCATTCGCATGGTGCTGTCCGAGCAGACCACCGGCGCCGTCGGCTTCCTGCAGGCCCTGAACATGAGCCAGGAGCAGATGCGCAGCCTGTACTGGGTGATGCTCGCCGGCGCGGTGGCCGGCCTGGCCGTCAGTGCCCTGACCATCAACCCGCAGCATCTGTTCATGCCCTTGATCATTTCCCTGGCGCTGATGGCCACCGGCGCCGGCATGGACGCTTTCTCCAACAACCTCACACGGCCGGCGCAGATGTACCTGAGCCAGTTTCTGCTGGCCTTCGGCGGCACCTTCTTTCTCGGCCCGACCATGGCCCTGGGCACGCGCAACGTGGTGACCAACCCGCGCAACCTGGTGAGTTTTTCCGTGCTGTTCGGCATCGCCAACAACCTGGGCGGGCTGATCGGCTCGGCGCTGCTGGGCACCTATCAGATCGTGCGCGAGAAGTTTCACTCCAGCATCCTCACCGACCAGATGGCCCTCAGCCAACCCTTGGTCGCAGCCCGCATCCAGAGCGGCGGCGCCGGCTATGCCGGGGTCATCGCCGACAGCGGCCTGCGCAACACCCTGGGCATACAGTCGCTGGCCACCGCGACCACCCGCGAGGCCAACGTGCTGGCCTATAACGATGTGTTCATGCTGATGGCGGCGATCGCCGTCGTGACCATGATCTGGATATTCATCCGCAGCCTGTGGCTGCGCAGTACCACCCAGGCAGCGACCGCAAAATGACCGACCCGAACACCCAGACCGGCACGACCACCACCAATGCCATCGTTTCGACCCCCGAGGGTGTGACCCCGCCGCCGGCCGCCAGCACCCAGCCGCGCTCGTTGCGGGTCAAGGTGCTGTCCTCGCTGATCTTCGCGGCCATCGCCCTGCTGGGCATCTTCGTCGTGCTCTATGCCTGGCAGCTGCCACCGTTCAGCAGCGCCATCGAAAGCACGGAGAACGCCATGGTCCGTGGCCAGGTCACGGTGATCGGCCCGCAACTGGCCGGCTATGTGTTCGAAGTGCCGGTGCAGGATTTCCAGCACGTCAAGGCCGGTGACCTGCTGGTGCGCCTGGACGATCGCATCTACCGCCAGCGCCTGGACCAGGCGGTGGCCCAGGTGGCGGTGCAGAAGGCCGCGCTGGCCAACAATATCCAGCAGCGCAAGAGCGCCGAGGCGACCATCGCCCAGCGCCTGGCCGCGGTGGCCGACAACCAGGCGCAGGTGCGCAAGGCCGCCGCCGACCTCAAGCGCAACGAGGAGCTGATCACCGACGGCTCGGTGTCCAAACGCGACCTGGACGTGGTCCGCGCGGCCAACGCGCAGAGCGTGGCGGCGCTCGATCAAGCCAAGGCGGCCGTCGAGATCGCCCGCCAGGACCTGCAGACCGTGATCGTCAACCGCGCCTCGCTGGAAGCTTCGGTGGCCAACGCCGAGGCCGCTGTGGAACTGGCGCGCATCGACTTGAGCAACACCCGGGTGACCGCCCCGCGTGACGGCCAGCTGGGCCAGATCGGCGTGCGCCTGGGGGCCTACGTCAACTCCGGGGCGCAGTTGATGGCGCTGGTGCCGCAGGTGCACTGGGTGATCGCCAACATGAAGGAAACCCAGATGGACGATGTGCGCGTCGGCCAGCCCGCCAGCTTCACCGTCGATGCCCTCGACCACCTGCGCCTGAACGGCCACGTCGAGCGCATCGCGCCCGCCACAGGTTCCGAATTCGCCTTGCTGCAGGCCGACAATGCCACCGGTAATTTCGTCAAGATCGCCCAGCGCATCCCGGTGCGCATCAGCGTCGATGCCGGGCAGCCCGAGGCGCAGCGCCTGCGCCCGGGCATGTCGGTGGTGGTCAGCATCGACACCAGCGTGGTGCCCGAGGCCGAGCGCCAGGGCAGCGACCTGCCGCAGGATGCCGATCGATAGCCTGGGCCTCTGGCGGTGCTATGATCGACGCTTTGCGCCAAGAGCCGCCTGACGTGAACCAGCCGCAAGACACCGCCAAGCCCACCCGCGACAACAGCAGCATTCAGGTCATCGCCCGCGCCGCCCACCTGCTGCGCTGCCTGGGCGGCGACACCCTGAGCCTGGCCGTGCTGGCCCGGCGCACTGGGCTGCCGCGCTCCACCGTGCAGCGCATCGTCGATGCGTTGGTCGCCGAGCGCCTGCTCGAAGCCGGCGAGGGCGGGGTGCGCCTGGGCTGGGGGCTCAAGGAGCTGGGCGACTGCGTCGCCGACAGCGTCGTCAGCCAGCTGCGCGAACCGCTCGAGGCGCTGTTCCAGCAAACCCGCGAGACGGTCGACCTGTCGGTGCTGGAAGGGGCGCAGATGCGCTTTGTGCAGCGCTTCGTGTCCGATCAGGAAGTGCGCGTGGTGCCGATGCTCGACCGACCCTTCGCCGCCCATGCCATGGCCAACGGCAAGGCGATCCTGGCCTGCCAGGCGCCACAGGAAGTCGAGCGCTTGTTGCCAGCCAGCCTCCAGGCTCTGACCGCTCACACCCTGACCTCGCGCAGCGCACTGGCCCGCGAACTGCAGCAGGTGCGCGCCACAGGCATCGCCAGCGACCGCGAAGAGCACGCCCCGGGGGTCTGCGCCATCGCCACCAGCATCAGCGTGCCCGGCCTGCGGCCCTACGCGATTTCCGTGGTGGTGCCGGCGTTTCGCTTCGATGCCGTGCTGCCGGCCATCAGCGAGGCGCTGCTGGCCTGCCGCGAGCAGTGCCTGCAGCGGCTGGCTTCGCCGGGCAGCGCCTAGGCCGCTTGCCGAGCGGCGCGTTTGGCGGTATCGCCCAGCCAGATCCACAGCACCAGCAGGCCGCCGACGATGGCGAAGCCAGCCATGGTCAGGCTCATGGCCTGTACGCCCAGATGAGGAAACAGCATGGCCACCAGCGCACTGGCGGCCGCTCCGGCCAGCATCTGCAAGGAGGTCAGCAGCCCGCCAGCCACTCCGGCCAGCTCTGGCAGCGGCGCCAATGCGCCGGCCGCTGCCGTGGGCGCGGTCATGCCGAAGGCGGCGGTGGCCAGCACCAGCAGCGGCATGCAGCGGGCGACAGAGATGTGCTCGCTGGCCGCCAGCGCCTGCAGCACCAGGGTGCTGGCCAGGGCCAGCAGCACCGCCGCCAGCAGCACCTTGCGCGGCGCTACCCCGGCCTTGACCAGACGCCCGCCACCCATGGCGCCCAGCACGATGCCGCCGCCGGTGCAGGCGAACAGCACCGCGTACAACCCCGGCGCCACGTGCAAGGTCTCGATCAGCAACCAGGGCGAGGCGGCGACGTAGGCGAACATCCAGCCGAACCCGCAAGCGTTGAGCAACACGTGGGCAATGATGCTGCCATGGCCGAGCACCCGTCGATAGCCCGCCAGCACAGCGCCCAGCAGCGGCGGCTGCGGACCCTGGGGCAGGGTGGCGGTCTCGCCGAGCCACAGCCACGCCGCCGCCAGGCTCGCCAGCCCCCACAGGGCAATGGCCGCATAGATGCCACGCCAGCCCAGCCAACCCGCGACCTCGGCGCCCACTGCCGGCGCCAGCATGGGTGCGGTATTGATCACGATGGTGATCAAGGTCAACCGCGCCTGTGCTTCGCGGCCATGGAACAGGTCGCGGACCATGGCCATCGCCAACGTCATGCCCACCCCAGCCCCCATGCCCTGTACCAGCCGGGCGGCGAGCAGCAGGCCTATGTTCGGCGCCAGCGTCGCCGCCACGCCGCTGACGGCGAAAAGCAGCAACCCGACCAGCAACACCGGGCGACGCCCATAGCGATCCGAAAGCGGCCCATAAAAGAACGGGCTTAAGGCAAACCCGGCCATGAACAGGCTCAAGGTCAACCCGGCCAGCCCGGCCCTGGCCTGCAGGCTGGCGCCTATATCGGCCAGCGCCGGCAACGCCATGTCTGTGGCCACGGGCGGCAGGGCGGCGAGCACCCCAAGGAAGAGCGTGAACGAACTGCTGCGGGGGTCGAGTCGCATGGGTATGGCCAGGTGGGGAAGGTGTGTCAGGGTAGCGCTGATGGGTGGGTGTCCGCAATGCGGTTGATTTGTGACCGCTATGCGGGTGATTCACCAGAAGGGCCCCAGCGGGCAAGCCGCGAGCTTCTGATTCCGGGTGGCCGACTATCTACCTGAATTAACGTACTTTTCTCAATTACTTACAATTTTCGGCTGGAACCCATTTACAGGTATGTCATTTTCCCGACGTCAAAAATAAAAGAATGGACGGGATTCCATGGCACGACCAGCACAACTGCGCTACGCCCCTGTGGCACGATTCCAGTGCTACCGAGGTAAAGCGTCATGAATCGCCATCCGGCATCAGCCCTCATGATCGCCCTCCCTGCACACGAAGCGTGCCTTCATTTGCTGCTCGATCATGGAGCCGCCCAATGAACTTCAGGGAACAAATGGCCGTGCGCATCGCCGAAAACGCCTTCTCCCACGGCGACTGCAGACTCTGCGAGCGCAAGGGGCTGCCCATCCTGCTGGTGCGCACGGCGCTGGTGCCCAAGGCCCACACCGCCTACCACCGCCCCAAACCCGAGCTCACCGACATGAAGCTCGGCCTGCGCACCCTGCGCGCCGGCTACGTCTACCTGCTGCTGGACGACAAGGTCTGGCATGCCTATCAGGTCACCCCGGACGGCTACCTGCGCCAGTTCAACCCCTACAAACCCCCGGCCGCCAACACACGCCTGCTGCCCTGGGCCTGCGTCAACGCCGACCACCACATCCCGGCGTCCTTCATCAACATCGACACCGACAAATACCAGACCGTCTCCATGGCCTTCGCCAGCGACCCCTGGCCCAGGAGTGTGCTCGACTCCTACAAGGCGCTGAACAACATCGAGCGCATGCAGATGTTCGACCTGACCACCGCCCAGCAGAACCCCGGCAAACTGGGCGACTTCCTCACCGCCGAGCAGCCGCTCGTGCACCACAAAGTCTACGAATACGAGGCTTTCGTGCCCGGCTTCGACAGCGTGCACGCCTTCCACAGCCGCGGTCGCTCGCGCCTGGCCCTGCGCAACTACCTGCAAAACATGGCGCCGGGCGCGGATGGCCGGCAAGGCGTGCTGATGATCGACATCGACGACCCCATCGGCCTGGTCCAGGAGTACAACGGCCTGCGTGCCAGCTGGGCGCATGCCCGGCAGGCATGGCTGGAAGAGCCGGAGCGGGCCTACCAGCAGCAGACTTCGCAGATCCTCCTGGCGATCCGGGCCATGCATCGGCAGTGGGCCGAACACCGGGTGCCGTCGTTCGAGCCCATGAGCGGCGACGGCCCGCCGGTGTTCGTCAGCCCCGAAATCGAGCGCCAGCGGGTGGTCGACAGCCACACCCTGGACGCCAACCAGCGGCTGGAGCAACGCTACGACGAACCCCGACGCGCCGCTTTCCAGCAGGCTCATGAAACCACCCTGCAGGCCTACCAGCAGGAGATCGATCGTTACGGCAGGCTGTACGCCGAAGCCTTCCTGACCCGTGACTTCCAAGTCGCCATGACCCACGACTACGACGGTGCCGACGAAGAGTCGGGCGAGGCCTACAGCAAGACCATGGCCCTGTGCCTGCGCGGCGGCATCAGCGAGGCGCCCGACAACCCCGGCGGCGCCACGGCACAGCTATGGCAGACCCTACTGCAGGATCCGCACAGTCATGCCTATCAGGCCTTGCTGCGGCGCGACTCGCCCTTGCTGGCGGCCCTGCTGCCCAGTTTCAGCGAGTCCACCACCTGGAACGACAGCCTCAGGCTGTACGACCTGCTGACCCGGACCATCGCCAGCGACGAAAGCAGACGCCTGATGCAGGCGCCGCTGCAGGAAGCCATCGCCCAGCTGCTGGGTGCCGTCAACGGCGCCCAGGCCCGCCTCAAGGACCTTGTCGGACCTGGGGTGAACTTCGCCATCTCGCGGGTCAATACCGCCAGCCAGCTGCTGTACAACCGCATCAGCCTGATCGAGCTGAACGTGCAGATGAAGCTTCGCGAGTATTACGCCCTGCAATCGGATGTGGTCCGCAGTCTGCAACATAAATTTGCCAACGGCGCCGACCGGATGGTGGCCGGCACCCGGCCGAAGATTCGCCCGATGATCCAGGGCGGCGTGCTCAGCCTGGTGGTCCTGGACCCCAAGCTCGCCGACCTGATGGTCAAGGTATCGCTGTGGTTCGAAGGCACGGCGGACGACCTGATGGCGGCCATGAACAGCGACAAGGACAAGCCCGTGTCGGGCGACTACTCCTCGGTGGCCGCGTATTCGGCGCTGAGCATGGTGACCGTCGGCCTCGGCACCCTGGACCCGCAGGTGGTCAGGGGCATCAGCCACTTCAAGGTCCCGGCGTGGCAGGCCAGCCGCTGGGTCAGAACCAGCTTTGCCGGGCTGCGCGGAGTGGCTGCAAGCGCGGAGCTGCTGGTAGCGATTGGCTCGATGTATCTGATGGGCGATGCGCTGAGCAAGAGCCTTGAGTCGGCGGAAGAGACGGTTGGGGACAAGTCGGCGGAAGCGTTGATTGCGCTTCAGGGGAGCATGCTGGGGGTGCTTGGCGGTGGCGTGGAGATGGTGGGGTTGGCTTTGAAGAGTGGTGCTACAGGAGTGCAGAAGTCCGGGTTGATAGTGGGGCCTGGGGTGAAAATTGCTTTGGACGCCGGGTTGTATTTGCAGCGGGCTGGGGCGGTGATCATAGCCGTCGGTGGTGTGTTCGATGCGATGAAAGCAGCCTTAGCTAGCTACCAAGTCTGGAATCGAGGTGACAGGTTTGCTTCCGTTCTATACGCCGCATCTGCATTCAGTGCGGGATGGGGCGCTTGGTTCGGGATAACAGCTGCGAAGTCCTTGAGCTCTGTGTTAGCAGGGCCATTAGGGGCTGCGATTGTTTTCAGCATCGTCGCGTACGCACTTTTCAAAGCCGCAGGAGCTGGGGAATCTGATGTGTTTGAAACCTGGGCAAGACGTAGCTTTTTCGGTATCGCCAATGAAAACCCCAAGGTTCACTGGATCAAGGCTGAAGATGCCGCCATTGCATTGGGTGAGCTTAACGCTGCAACGCTTGGTATGACGCTAGACATTACCCGGCGGACAAAGATTGTCGACAGCGGGATGCTTCACCTTGGAGGGCTTGTCCGTACAGCCCCTCCGACTGCAACTCGCACTTGGGAATACGCGATTCGATTGCCATTCTTCGATGAGGCTCACTCAGCCTATAGTTGGACCATTGTGCTGCATCGGGGGCGTGATCAGTCACTCGGCGAATACATCGCTGGAGAGCCAATTCTCCAGGAACAATTTTTTGCTTTGGACGTAGTAACACCACCGAGTGAGTGGTTACAACGACTTGAAGCGAACTTTCCGAAGAATGTCGATTATTATCTAAACTCCAAATCACAGATAGCTTCGATTCGAGCGTTGAATACTAAGGACGCTCATTCTCCTAGCACGAAAGATTTTCGCGGCACGATCGAGTTGCTCCCCTCAAAAAGCAGACCAGCGGTCGAAGCAGTGACGATTACGCTGACATATTGGCCGGATAGAAGTGACGCCGATAGCTACGCGGCGATAATTTCGCAATCTCGCTGGCCAAACTGATTTCACTACCAAGGCCTCCGTCCTTGTTCAATGGGGTAGGGTGGCCGCTTACAGTTGTTCCAAGGTAAGTACCCATGGCGTCCAGAAAACCATTATTGATCCCTCGCAGCCCTGGCTGGAAGAAAGATTTGCTTGGCCCAAACTCCTCACCTACAAACTTACTTATTACAAAATTCATATCCCATCCTCCCAATTTTTTTGACGAACACTGCATGGAGCTTCCACGTGCAACGTTGAATTTCCGCGGCCCCATAGCCATCCTTTCCATGATCCTCTTGATATCTTGTATATTAGGGGCCGCCTTCGTGATGTACGTCCTCATTGTCCACATCAGAAATTTCGGTGACTTCATTCCCTGCTTCCTTGCTCTATGCTCAATGTTGATGGGCGTCGGCTGGTCACTTGGGGGCTGGCGACTCGACACCGAATGCCCCAGAGACGAACCCATTCGCTTCAACCGAGCGCGTCGCAAAGTTTATGTATACCGCTTCCGCAGCAACTCCTTCAAGTTGTTCAGCCGCACCGAATGGGGCGTTCATGTCGATGTCTTCGACTGGGACGATCTGCACGCTGAATACTGCAGCGCCTACGGCCCTATGGGAACCGGTGGCAAGATCGAGATGGTCATGCTGGCCGTCCGCGAGCCCGGGACCAATATTGCCAAGGATCGATTCAAGCTTGCCGGCAGCCAGGAGGATGGCGAATCCTACTGGGCCATCGCCCAGCTGTTCATGCAGCAAGGCCCACACGCCATCCCCGCCTTTGATCGCCCGCCCCGCGACTGGAACAACGAAGATGACACCCTGAATATCGCCCGTCGCCTGGCGCCCAAGGTGAAGTGGCCTGAGCATATCGATCTGGAATCGCGGACGGCGCCATAATGAGGAGCATGAAGGCACCACTATTACGTCCCCGCCACCCGGGTTGGAAGAAAGATCTTTCCGGCCCAAACGATGAACCTGGTAGGTTACTCTATACATGCTTCATATCGAACCCACCCAACTACTTTGACGACATCTACCTGGAACTACCGCGCGCGACCCTGAACTCCCGGGGTTTTGTAGCCATTTCATCGATAATCATGATGATGATAACTCTCGTGACGGCGGCACTGTTTTTCTTCGTCATGGCACTCCCTATTCACAGCTTTGAATTTCTGATTGCAGATCTAATAATGCTGAGTCTGCTGATAGTCGGCGCCGGCAGCGCGATCTGGGGCTGGCGGCTCGACACCGAATGCCCTCGAGACGAGCCCATCCGCTTCAATCGAGTACGCCGCAAAGTCTATGTCTACCGCTTCCGAAGCAACGCCTTCAGATTATTCAGCCGCACCGAATGGGGCGTCCATGTCGATGTCTTCGACTGGGACGACCTGCACGCCGAGTACTGCAGTGCCTACGGCCCCATGGGAACCGGTGGCAAAATCGAGCTCGTCATGCTAGCCGTCCGCGAACCCGGGACTAATATCGCCAGGGATCGATTCAAGTTTGCCGGCAGCCAGGAGGATGGTGAATCCTACTGGGCCATCGCCCAGCTGTTCATGCAGCAGGGCCCACAAGCCATCCCCGTCTTTGATCGTCCGCCCCGCGACTGGAACAACGAGGATGACACCTTGAATATCGCCCGACGCCTGGCGCCCAAGGTTAAGTGGCCTGAGGATATCGACATCGAATCAAGGACGGCTCCATGACAGTTAACGGAGCAAGGCCGTTATTGCACCCTCGTGCTCCCGGCTGGAAAAAGGACCTCGCCGCGCCAAACGATAAACCTGTCGAAGTGGTGACCACAAGATACATATCGAATCCGCCGAATTGTTTCGACCAAATTTACTTGGAACTACCGCGCCAAACTTTGAATGTTCGCGGACCCATAGCAATACTCGCCATTGGCCTGATGATACTTTTTGTGTTAGGAACAGCATTATATTTTCTTACGCTGGAATTAGACTACCCAAGCCTTGAATACCTCATTGCCGACCTTATGTTTTTGAGTGGATTACTGCTCACCGCCGGCAGCGCGATCTGGGGTTGGCGGCTCGACACCGAATGCCCTCGAGACGAGCCCATCCGCTTCAATCGAGTACGCCGCAAAGTCTACGTCTACCGCTTCCGCAGCAACGCATTCAGATTATTCAGCCGTACCGAATGGGGCGTGCAGGTCGATGTCTTCGACTGGGACGATCTGCATGCCGAATACTGCAGCGCCTACGGCCCCATGGGAACCGGTGGCAAGATCGAGATGGTCATGCTGACCGTCCGCGAACCCGGGACTAATATCGCCAAGGATCGATTCAAGTTTGCCGGCAGCCAGGAAGATGGCGAGTCCTACTGGACCATCGCCCAGCTGTTCATGCAGCAAGGTCCACAAGCCATCCCTGCCTTTGACCGCCCGCCCCGCGACTGGAACAACGAGGATGACACCTTGAATATCGCCCGTCGCCTGGCGCCCAAGGTGAAGTGGCCGGAAGATATCGATTTTGAATCGAGGACAGCACCTTGATGCGCATCAAAAAGCAACCGCTATTACATCCCCGGCACCCGGGCTGGAAGAAAGACCTCTCAGCGCCGAACGAGCTACCTGGCAAAGTGTTTTCTACCGAATTCATTTCCAACCCACCTAATTATTTTGACGAAATTTATCTGGAATTACCACGAGGTACATTAAATTTTCGCGGACCTTTAGCAATTATATCCATTGTCATGATGGTGTTTTTGACAGTAGCAGGAGCTTTTTTATTCGATGCTCTGTTGTTCTGCACTCGAAGTTTCGAGGGGCTGACTATAAGTCTTTTTGTTCATTGTTTATTACTGCTTGCTACTGGGACCGCGATCTGGGGCTGGCGGCTCGACACCGAATGCCCTCGAGACGAGCCCATCCGCTTCAATCGAGTACGCCGCAAAGTCTATGTCTACCGCTTCCGCAGCAACGCCTTCAGATTATTCAGCCGCACCGAATGGGGCGTCCATGTCGATGTCTTCGACTGGGACGACCTGCACGCCGAGTACTGCAGTGCCTACGGCCCGATGGGAAGCGGTGGCAAGATCGAGTTCGTCATGCTGGCTGTCCGTGAGCCCGGGACCAATATTGCCAGGGATCGATTCAAGTTTGCCGGCAGCCAGGAGGATGGTGAATCCTACTGGGCTATCGCCCAGCTGTTCATGCAGCAGGGCCCACACGCCATCCCCGCCTTTGATCGTCCGCCCCGCGACTGGAACAACGAGGATGACACCTTGAATATCGCCCGACGCCTGGCGCCCAAGGTTAAGTGGCCGGAGGACATCGACCTGGAATCCAGGACTGCACCGGATTGAGTTCAGTATGATTGTTGGTCGACACACCTTCAAAGCGAGCAGACGCCACGTCGAGTCCTGCCCACCCCCTCTACAATCCATCTGCCTCTGGCCTGACCTCAATCGCCAACTGCGCCTGACCCTCCACGCATTCGATCAGAAACTCCATGACGGCCCTGACCGCCGGCGCGCGGCGCAGGTCCGGGTAAACGGTCAGCCAGATATCGCGCAGCGGCGCTGGGGTGGGGGTAGCCACGCGTTGCAATACCGGGTCCTGGTCGCCGACCAGGGTTGGCAGCACGATGGCGCCGACGCCGTGGCGAGCGGCCATCTGCTGACTGGCCAGGTCGCTGGCAGCGAACAGGATCGGGCGCTGGCCGCGCAGCTCGTGCAGCCAGGCCTGCTGGGGCAGGTGGTCGTGGGAGGCGTCGTAGGCCACGAACGACCATTGCGCGGCAGGTCGCTGCGTCAGCGCGGCGCTGGCGTAGAGGGCAAAACGCACCGCACCGATCTTGCGCCGTACCAATGCTGGCTCTTCGGGGCGCACGGTACGCAAGGCGATGTCGGCCTCGCCCTTGTCCAGTGAGGCCAGGGTGGTCGACGGCAGCAGGACAAGGTCCAGCTGCGGGTAGCGTTGGCGCAGGGCGGCGACCTGTGGGGCGATGCAATAGGTCGCCAGGGACGGCGGGGCGCTCACCCGGACGGTACCGGTGAGGTTCAGCGAAGCGCTGCGGGCCAGGCGATTGACTTCGCCGGTGATGCCCGCCATGCCGCCAGCCACGCGGGCCAGGGCGCGGCCATCGGCGGTCAGCGGGCGGCTGCGGGGCAGGCGCTCGACCAGGCGCAGGCCCAGGTCACGCTCCAGCGCATCGAGCCGCCGGCCCACGGTGGCGTGCTCGACCTGCAGCTCGCGGGCAGCGGCGGACAGCGACTCGGTCCGCGCCAGTACGGTGAAGAAGTACAGATCCTGCCAGTCGAACATCGGGGAGATTCCAATCGGATGAAGTGCGCGATTGGGGAATTCTGGTACAGATGCGTTCGCTCTACCATAGTTGCGAATGCTGATCAGACGGGAACGAGCTTGATGCAGGGCTTATATATCGACCGCTATGGCGGTCCGCAGGTTGTGCAGTTGCGCACCGACCTGCCTCGACCTGGCGCCGCGCCAGGGCATGTGCTGGTGAAGGTGGCCTGCGCCGGCATCAATTTCATGGACGTGCACACGCGCCAGGGCAAATACGCCCTTTCGCGCACTTACCCGGTTCGCCTGCCGTGCACCCTGGGCATGGAGGGCGCTGGCGAGGTGGTCGAAGTCGGGGAGGGAGCTGGGCACTTTCGCCCCGGTGATCGAGTGGCCTGGTGCATCGCCTGGGGCAGCTTCGCCGAGTATGTCAGCGTGCCGGCCGCACGGTTGGCGAAGATCCCGGACGGCATCGGCTATGACGTCGCGGCAGCGGCGATTTTCCAGGGCTCGACCGCGCATTATCTGGTGCAGGATATCGCCCGCCTGGCGCCGGGCAGCAGTTGTCTGATTCATGCCGCTGCCGGCAGCATTGGCCAGTTGCTGGTGCAACTGGCCCATCGGTGCGGGGCCCGGGTGCTGGCCACCGGCAGCAGCCCGAGCAAATGCGCCGTCGCCCGGCGGTTGGGCGCCGAGCAGGCCATGGGCTACGAGCATTTCGCCGATCAGGTGCTGGCGGCGACCGGGGGCTGCGGGGTGGATGTGGTCTTCGATTCGCTGGGCAAGGCCACCTTGCGCGAGAGCTTTCGCGCCTGCCGGGCGCGGGGCCTGGTCATTAATTACGGCAATGTGTCGGGCTCGGTCCGCGACCTGGACCCGATCGAGCTGGGCGAGGCCGGCTCGCTGTTTCTCACCCGGCCGCGGCTGGCCGATCACATGGCCGACGGAGTCACGGTGCAACGCCGGGCGGACGCGGTGTTCGCGGCGATTCTGGATGGGTCGTTGCAGGTGCAGATCGAAGGCCGCTACCGCCTGGACGAGGTGGCCCAGGTGCATGCGCGGATCGAGGCGCGGGAGATGATCGGCAAGGCAGTGGTGGTGATGGGCTGAGGCATCACCGCCAGGCCGGTGTGGTCTGCAGGAGGATCAAGAGCTCGGGGCGTTGCCCCTCCCACGGTGGGGGACGACCCCGATAGGGCGCCAGGCCGGTGTGGTCTGCAGGAGGATCAAGAGCTCGGGGCGTTACCCCTCCCACGGTGGGGGACGACCCCGATAGGGCGCCAGGCCGGTGTGGTCTGCCAAAGAATCAAGAGCTCGGGGCGTTGCCCCTCCCACGGTGGGGGACGACCCCGATAGGGCGCCAGGCCGGTGTGGTCTGCAGGAAGATCAAGAGCTCGGGGCGTTGCCCCTCCCACGGTGGGGGGCGGCCCCGATAGGGCGCCAGGCCGGTGTGGTCTGCAAAAGAATCAAGAGCTCGGGGCGTTGCCCCTCCCACGGTGGGGGACGACCCCGATAGGGCGCCAGACCGGTGTGGTCTGCAGGAGGATCAAGAGCTCGGGGCGTTACCCCTCCCACGGTGGGGGACGACCCCGATAGGGCGCCAGGCCGGTGTGGTCTGCAGGAGGATCAAGAGCTCGGGGCGTTGCCCCTCCCACGGTGGGGGACGACCCCGATAGGGCGCCAGGCCGGTGTGGTCTGCAGGAGGATCAAGAGCTCGGGGCGTTACCCCTCCCACGGTGGGGGACGACCCCGATAGGGCGCCAGGCCGGTGTGGTCTGCCAAAGAATCAAGAGCTCGGGGCGTTGCCCCTCCCACGGTGGGGGACGACCCCGATAGGGCGCCAGGCCGGTGTGGTCTGCAGGAAGATCAAGAGCTCGGGGCGTTGCCCCTCCCACGGTGGGGGGCGGCCCCGATAGGGCGCCAGGCCGGTGTGGTCTGCAAAAGAATCAAGAGCTCGGGGCGTTGCCCCTCCCACGGTGGGGGACGACCCCGATAGGGCGCCAGACCGGTGTGGTCTGCAGGAGGATCAAGAGCTCGGGGCGTTACCCCTCCCACGGTGGGGGACGACCCCGATAGGGCGCCAGGCCGGTGTGGTCTGCAAAAGAATCAAGAGCTCGGGGCGTTGCCCCTCCCACGGTGGGGGACGACCCCGATAGGGCGCCAGGCCGGTGTGGTCTGCAAAAGAATCAAGAGCTCGGGGCGTTGCCCCTCCCACGGTGGGGCGGTGTGAGCATTTGACTGTGAGCTCAAACCCGGTCGCGGGCCACTCCGCTGCGGATTCGCACGATATCGGCCAGCACCGCGAGGGCAATCTCGGCGGGGGTCTTGCTGCCCAGGTTCAGGCCGATGGGTGCGTGGATGCGCGCCAGTTGCTCATCGTTCAGCCCGGCAATGCGCCGCAGCCGCTCGAAGCGTTTGCGTGTGGTCTGCTGCGAGCCCATCACGCCGATATAGAAAGCCTCGGTGTGAATCGCCTCCATCATGGCCAGGTCGTCGATGCGCGGGTCGTGGGTCAGGGCGACCACGGCGGTGTCGCGGTGGCAACCGCCCTGGGCAATGAACACCGAGGGCAGCTCTCGACGGATCTCGACACCCTCCAGGCTGACCCCGGCGAGGACTTCGTCCCGTGGGTCGCACAAAATCACTTCGAAGCCGAGGCTGACGGCGAACTGCGCGCAGATTTGCGCCACGCTGGAATAACCGGCCAGCAGCAGGCGTTGCGCAGCGCCGACGCGAACCCGCACGCTGTGCGGCTCGCGCTCGATGCGCGGCCCCTGGGCTGGGTCGGCAAGCAACTGCAGCGCGCCGTCGGCCAGGTTGATCTGGCGAATCAAGCGCACCTGGCCGCGCAGCGCCGACTGCAATTGATGCAAATGTTCACGGCTGGCACAGTTGGCCGGCAGGCGCTCGACCAGCACATCGAGCACGCCGCCGCAGGGCAGTCTGACCCGGGTGCGCGGTTCGTCGCCGGCGCCATAGCGCACCACGCAGACCGCCTCGTTGAACTCGCCGTCGGCGACCCGGGCGAGAAAATCTTCCTCCACACAGCCGCCGGACAACGAGCCGAGCCACTGCCCGGCGCTGTTGACCGTCAGCATCGAGCCTGGCGCCCGGGGCGCCGAGCCGTAGGTGGCGAGCACCGTGCACAGCCAGATCGGCTGCCCCTCGGCGAGCCAGTGCCCGGCCCGTTCGATCACCTGCAGGTCCAGGTGCTGCATCTCAATGCACCTTGTGCTCGGTGGCCGGGGCGTCGGCGCGCAGCCGCTCGACGTCACCGGCGTTGAGGTTGCCGGGCTGGCCGCCCCAGGCCTGGCGCAGGTAGTTGAGCAGGTCGGCGAGCTGTTCGTGGTTGAGCTTGTCGGCAAACCCGGGCATCGGCTGCATGCGCTCGAAGCCCTGGAATTTCTGTTCGCCGATGCCGTCCTCGATGACCCGCAGCAGGTTGTCCGGCGCCTCCAGGCGCAGGGTGGTATTGCCGACCATGGCCACCGCGATATGCGGCTTGCCGTCACCTTCAGGGGCGTGGCAGCCGGCGCAGAGGTTGAGGTATTGCTGGCGGCCACGCTGGGCGCTGGCGGTCAACTGCTGCATGGCCACCGGCGCCGGGCTGTGCGGCGCGGGCGGGTTGTCGCCGAGCAGGTAGGTGGCCATGGCCCTGAGGTCGTCGTCGTTGAGCCCCTGGGTACTGTTATGGAACACCGGGAACATTTCGTTGAACATGCTGCCCTGGGCACTCATGCCATGTTTGAGGAAGGTGCTCAGGTCGTCGGTGTTCCAGCCGCGCGCGGCGAGTTCCGGGGCCAGCAGGTTGGGCGCCAGGTAGCCGTTGAGCATGCCGCCGGTCAAGCGCTTGTCCAGCTGCATGGCGCCGGACAGGCCGCGTGGGGTGTGGCATTCACCGCAGTGTCCGAGCACTTCGACCAGGTACTGGCCGCGTTGGTAGGCCGAAGTCTTGCCCTCGGTCGGGGCCAGCTGCAAAGCGTCGCCGTACATCAGGTTCCAGCCGGTCAGGCCCAGGCGCACGTTGAACGGAAAGGTCAGGTGAGTTTCCGGGGCAGGGCGGTGGATCGGCGCCACAGTCTTGAGGTAGGCATGGATGGCATCGACCTCCTCGCGCGGCATCAGGTGATACGAGGCGTAGGGCATCGCCGGGTACAGATTGGCGCCATCGCGGCGCTTGCCGCGGGTCACGGCAGCGTAGAACTCGTCATCGCTGTACTGGCCGATGCCGTAGTCCTTGTCCGGGGTGATGTTGGTGCCATAGATGGTGCCGAACGGCGAGACGATCGGCAGGCCGCCGGCATACGGCGCGCCGCCGACCGCCGTGTGGCAGGCCATGCAGTCGGCGGCGCGGGCCAGGTATTCACCGCGCTTGACCTGTTCGCTGGGCGCGCTGTCGGCGGCAGATGCACAAAGCAGCGGGCCGCACAGGGCCACCGCCAACGCGAGGCGGGACAGTAATGGCTTCACGCTCAACCCTCCGTGACCAGGCCGAGGTCGTTGAGCACCAGGCGCGTGGCGTTGTAGTAACGCACGTAGCCGGTGCAGCGACAGATGTGGTGGCCCAGGCTCTCTTCGATCACCTGCTCCAGCTGGCTTTTGACCACTGGCTTGCGCTGCAGCTTTTCCACCAGCACCGTGGCGGCGTTGACGAAGCCAGGCGCGCAGTAGCTGCACTGGAAGGCGAACTCGTCGACGAAGCGCTGCTGGATCGGGTTGAGCTCGACCACCTGGCCGCTCTCGTCGCGGCGGGCGTGGCCTTCGATGGTGCGCACTTTCTTGCCGTCGAAGTAGTGCGCGCCGGTGATGCAGGTGCGCACTTCCTCGCTGGTGCCGTCGGGGTTGTCGACGATCACCACGCAGGCGTGGCAGATGCCCTGGCCACAGCCCAGGCGCGAGCCGGTGAGGTTCTGGTACTCGTGCAGGAAGTCGACCATGGGCAGGTCGTCCGGCACCGTGACTATGCCGGTGGCTTGACCGTTGAGGGTGATGTTGAGCGGACGGTCAGCCATTGAGGGCCTCCTTGATGCGAGCGGAAGTGATCGGCAGGTCGCGCACGCGCTTGCCGATGGCGTGGGCGACGGCATTGCCGATGGCGCCGACGATGGGGATCATCACCACTTCGGCGATGCCCTTGGAGGGGTCGCTGGGCGACAGCGGCGGGAGGATCTCCGACGTCTGCGTCCACACCGCGACATGCCGCGCCATGGGCAGGCGGTAGCGGTTGAAGTTCCAGTCGCCTTCACCGGGGCCGCCCTCGTACAGCGGCATTTCCTCGGTCAACGCGTGGCCGATGCCCATGGCGATGCCGCCTTCCAGCTGCCCCTTGACCAGTTCGGGCACCAGCGCCCGGCCGCATTCGACCCAGGAGTGGTGGTTGAGCACTTGCACTTCATGGGAGCCCTTGTTGACCCGCAGCTCCACCACCGTGGCCACCGGGCTGTAGTAGGTGACCATGGCGTTGTTCAGCTGCACGTCGGGGTAATGCACGTTCTGGCGGTCCAGCAGGTGGAAGCCGGCAGTGCTCATCAGCGCCTTTTTCGCGCTTGGCGCACCGTCGCCGTATTTCACCGCCAGGCCGTCCAGCGGCAGGCGCTCCTTGACGCCGTCGATGCTGTAGTCGGCCTGTGCCCACATCCAGCGGTTGAAGCCGTGCACCGTGGCGCCGGTGACCAGCCCGCGCTCATGGGCGCGGCGCGCCAGCTGGGCGAACGGCAGCGGCTGCATGCCGTCGGCGGTCAATTGGCCGTCGACCCAGTGGGCGTCCTCGCGGCGCAGCACATAGGGGTTGGCCGAGCCGCCGTAGGGGCCCTGGCCCCAGATTTCCAGCGCCGCCGGCCAGATGCCATTGTTGAACAGCACGCGTGCCGCTTCGCGGGTGGCGTGGCTGAAATAGTAGGCCGAGTTGGTCGCCGACGAGGCAGACGCCACCTTGCCGACCCAGCGCGGGTTGCGCAGCAGGTTGTCCTGGTCGCTCTGGCTCATGATGTAAGGGTTGCCGCTGCTGATCAGCTGCAGCTCCGGCCAGTCGGTGACAGCGGTCTTGACCTCGTTGGCCGCCTGGCCGAGGAAATCGGCGACCACCAGGGCCTGGGAGGTGGACATGCCGGTGCCCAGCTCGATACCGATATGGCGCAGGGTGATGTGGCCGTCGGCATTGAACTCGATGCTGGCCATGGGCGCTTCGGAGCCGGTGCCGAAGTCCTTCTGGCAGATGGCGAAGCCGATGCCGTGCCAGTGGTCAGGGTCCTTGGCCTCGCGGTCGAGCTTGAGCGCGTCGCGGTTCTTCCAGGCGGGGTGCTCGGCAGCCTTGTCGAGGATCTCGTGCAGGCGCAGGGCACCTGCAGGAATCGCCCCCTGGGTGTTCTTCATGCCGGTGCGCATGGCGTTGCGGCGGCGCAGTTCCAGCGGGTCGACGCCCAGCCGGCCGGCGATCTCGTCGACCATCATCTCGGTGGCGGCCATGCTCTGCAGCGTGCCGTAGCCGCGCATGGAGCCGGCCTCGACGCCGCGCGAATAATAGGCGGTAACCTGCAGGTCGTTCTGCGGCATGTAGTAGATCGACTGCGAGGCGGTGGCCCCGACTGCCGCCACCGAGGGGCTGTAGTTGATGCGCCCGCCGCCGTCGACGTCCATGTCGGCGAGGAAGATCTTGAAGCTGTTGTCGTTCTTGTCCACGGCCAGGCGGTAGCGGATGTCGAACGGGTGGCGCTTGATGCCGCTCTGGAACTGTTCATAGCGGTCGTTGGCCAGGCGAATCGGTACGCCCGCGCCGTACAACGCGGCCAGGGCTGCGTAGTAGACGAAGATGTTGTGGTCCTTGGAGCCGTAGCCGACGGTGTAGCCGGGGTGCATGTTGAGATTGCTCAGGCCGAAGCGCGACGGCGCGATCATCTTCGCCGTTTCGGTGGCCGCCTCCAGCGGGCACTGGGTCGCAACCACAAAGTGCAGGGTCTTGCTGGCCGGGTCGTACCAGCCGTTGCCGTTGTCCGGCTCCAGTGCGGCCGGTTCGATGGACGGGGTCTTGTAGCGCTCGTCGAAGATCAGCCAGTTGTCCGGCGGGCTGGCCAGCTGCTGGCGCATGCGCTCGGCGTAGAACAGGCCACGCTCGGTCAGGTTGCCGTGCAGGTTGGGCTGCGAGTCCCAGACCGGGCGGCGGTTGCGCAGCATCGGAAAGAGCATGGAGTCTTTCAGGCTGGCGAACTCGTCCTCGTCGGCCGAGGTAGCGCCGCCCACGCGGACATAGCGGAAGCTGCCGTACGGGTCGCGCTCGTACAGCGGCGCCTTGTCGCCGTAGCGGATCGCCTTGTCGTTGAACTTGAGCTTGTTCTTGGCCTGGCGGAAGCGTTCGAAGTCGTGCCAGATCAGGATCGCGACCGGGTGGCCGATGAACATGGGGATCTGCCCGACCGGCAGCAGCGGGTCCGGGTCGTGCTCCTCGGGAAAGACGATGCCGTCCTTTTTCAGGTCGTCGGCGGTGACGATGCGGTCCGGCTGCAATTCGCTGCCCAGCCACGACAGGTCGAAGCCTGCATAAAGGCGGTCGACCTTGGTGATCTTGAGCAGCATGGCGTGGCCTTGCTGCTGCGGCCAGCCTTGCATGTCCATGGCGCGGATGTCGCGGGAGAACACCTTGCTGCCGCAGACCTTGGACAGCGCGTCGTTACGCGAGCGCGCCTTGCCGTTATGGCCCATCCATTTTTCCGAGGGGGCGGCCACGCTGCCTTCCTTGAGCGCCGCCATGGCCTGACTGCCAAGGGGTGCCAGCGTCACGGTCACGCCAGCGATCAGCCCTCCTTGCAAAAAGGAGCGCCGAGAGAGTTCGCGGTTGGACATGCATCATCCTCTGAGCGGTATCGGGATCCGCCCATGTCATTGTTTTGATTTCGTCTTGTGGTTCGAGAGCAGGCGCAGACCCTTGCCGTTGCGGGTGAGGGGTGAAACGCTGGCAGAAAAACCTGACTCAGAAGACAACTTTATCCGTTTGGATGGCCGAATGCAAAGGGCCTGTATGGACTAATCTTGCGAGGGTGCGCCGATGCGCGAATTCCGGTGACATCACAACAAGAGACTCACGCCTATGAAACTGCCGAGTGACCAACACCCGATTACCCTCCAGACCCTGCCGCAGCGCCTGACCGTCCGATTCAAGGGCACCGTCATCGCCCAGTCCGACGAAACCCTGGTGGTGCAGGAGGCCAACTACCCCCCGGTCTACTACGTGCCCCGCGCGCACATCAACGCCAAATACTTCTCGCGCACCCCACACACCAGCCACTGCCCGTACAAGGGCGATGCCAGCTATTACAGCCTGGTGGTGGACGGCGAGACCGCCGAGAACGCCGCATGGAGCTACGAAGCTCCGTACCCGGCGCTGGCGGAAATCAGTGAACATGTGGCGTTCTATCCGGACAAGGTGGCCTTCGAGGTTTGATATCGAGGATGGCAGGGCATTGGAGAGGTCAGGCATGAGCCAATTTGGGAAATCGGGCTGTCCCGGTTGTCCACCCATGACAACTTCCAGAGCCCGCTTCCCATGACCCACCCTCGTATCGGCTTCGCCTGTCAGTATCGGCACGCCATCCGCAGCCTTTCCCTCGCTGAGCTCAAGGTCCTGGAAACCGCGTGCAACACGCGGACCACGACCTTGCGCTGGATGGATGGCGTCTCACCGCAGGTCGCCCAGGACAAGCTGCTCGAGGTGGTGACCCACAACCTTGCGGCGCAGTTGCGCCTGCTGGCCTATGTCGCCGAGCTGCCGCCGGCGCTACGCATGCTGCGCCTGAGCAGTGACCTGCTGCCGTTCTACAGCCACCCGCGGGTGCGCGACTTCTATCAGGGCGTCGAGCGGCAGGCGTGGCTGGGGGAGCGGTTCGCGGCGATGGGCGAGCTGGCGCGTGGCGCCGACATCCGGCTGTCGTTTCATCCCGGACAGTTCTGCGTGCTGGGGTCGGACAAGCCCGAGGTGGTGGAGAACAGCCTGGCCGAGTTCGAATACCACGCCGACATGATTCGCATGATGGGCTACGGCCAGCGCTTTCAGGACTTCAAGTGCAATGTGCACATCGCCGGGCGCCTGGGAGGGGCAGGGGTGCGGGCGGTCTGGCCGCGATTGTCGCAAGTGGCGCGCCACTGCATCACCTTCGAGAACGAGGAAAAGGTCTACGGCGTCGATGACTGCCTGGCCCTGGCCGATCTCGCCCCCGTGGTGCTGGATATTCACCATTGCTGGGTCAACGAGAACGACTATATCGACCCCCACGACCCGCGCGTGGCGCGGATCATCGACAGCTGGCGCGGCGTGCGCCCGACCATGCACTACTCGCAGCCCCAGGAACGCCTGCAGGAACTGGGTTTCGCCGCCGAGCGCAAGCTGGAGATGGCCGAGCTGCTCAAGGTGCTGAACAAGCGCGACCTGTACGGCCACAGCGAGGTGATGTGGAACCGCTGGACCAACGACTATGCCCTGCAGTTTCTTGATCGTTTCGACATCATGTTCGAGGCCAAGCACAAGAATCAGGCGACCTTGCTGTTTTATGAGCAGTACAAGCAGCGCTTCGCTGGCTGAGCGCGATATGTCCGAATCGGTCCGGCATCGGTCCTCTGCAGGTGTCTCGCGGCACTTGCAGGACCCTTACCATGGCACCATCATCCACTGCATGGCCCAGCCAAGGTAAACCTCATGTCCAACCATACCGCCCTTCTGGTGATCGACGCGCAGCAGTCTTTCCGCCACTCGCCCTACTGGTCCGAAACCGACCTGCCCGACTACCTTGCCCGGCAGCAGGCGTTGATCGACGGCTGCGTGGCCAAGGGCATCCCGGTGGTGCAGATCTTCCATGTCGAAGACCAGGGGAATTTTTCCCTGGCGGCGGGGTTTGTGCGCACACTGGAAGGATTGCGCATCGAACCTGCAGTCATCTTCCACAAGCATCACCACAGCGCCCTGGCCGGCACCGAGCTGGGCGCCTGGCTGACCGGGCGAGGGATCAACCGGCTGATCGTCAGCGGCATTCGCACCGAACAATGCTGCGAGACCACCACCCGCCAGGCCTCGGACGCCGGCTACGCGGTAGATTTCGTCAGCGAGGCGACCCTGACTTTCGCCATGACTCATGCCCGGTCCGGGCGCAGCTACAGCGCGGCCGAGATTCGCGAGAAGACCGAACTGGTGCTGGAAGGGCGCTTCGCCCGCATCCTCGACGTGGCCCAGGCACTGGAGGGCTGAGCATGGCGATACCGGTGCTGTTCGTGCTGCTGCCCAACGTGCTGATGCTCGACCTGGCCGGGCCTGCCGAGGTCCTGCGCCTGGCGACGCAGTCGGGAGCGGGGCAGGGCGTCGGTTTCCAGCTGCAGTACGTCAGCCCGGTCAGCTGCGTGCACAGCTCCATCGGCCTGCCCCTGAGCGGCCTGGCGCCCTTGCCGGCGACCCTGGCGGCCGACAGCCTGGTGGTACTGGTGGGTTCCACAACGCAGCTTGGCGCTGGCGAGCAGGCGGCGTTCGAGCAGGCCCAGGCGCAGGTCTGCCAGTGGCTGCGCGATGTCTACCAACCCAGCGGCGCGCAGCTGGTGTGCGTCTGCGCCGGCGCCCTGACGGCCGCCCGTGCCGGGCTGCTGGACGGGCGCCAATGCACCAGCCATCACAGCCTGTGCGGCGCCCTGCAAGCGCTGGCGCCCAAGGCGCGGGTGCTCGACAACCGGCTCTACGTGATCGACGGGCCGATCAGCAGCAGCGCCGGCATCACGGCGGGTATCGATCTGATGCTGCATCTGCTGGCCGGCCTTGTGGGGCCGCAGGTCGCCTGCGCGGTGGCCCGCGACATGGTGGTGTACATGCGCCGCGCCGGCGCCGACCCGCAGCTGTCGGCTTGGCTCAGCGGCCGCAATCACCTGCACCCGGCGCTGCATCGGGTGCAGGATGCACTCGCGGCGGCACCTGCCGAGCCGTGGAGCGTCGAGCGCATGGCAGCCATCGCCTGCACCAGCGCCCGCCACTTGGGGCGGGTGTTTCACGAGCACGCCCAGGCCAGCCCGCTGGACTACCTGCACCGCCTGCGGGTCGGGCTGGCGCGTGAATTGCTCGCCCAGTCGACCCTGGACATGGAAGCCGTGGCCCAGCGCGCTGGCTTCGGCTCGGCCCGGCACTTGCGGCGAGTCTGGGGCAAGTTCGAGAGTGCGCCGCCGTCGTACAGCCGAGCCCTTGATCACTAGCGCATGATTGCGCTGGATTCGCCCCGGTCTGCCCCGGTATGCTCGGCCGCCATGACTTCCACCAAAACCACACTCTCGCCGCTCGCCGCCAGCTCTGCTGTGCTGGCCGCGCAGTTTTCCGCCAACGCCGGCGCGGCGCTGGCCAAGACCCTGTTCGCCAGCGTCGGGACCTCTGGCGTGGCGACCCTGCGCATCGGCCTGGCCGCGTTGCTGCTGCTGGCGGTGGTGCGGCCCTGGCGGTTTCGCCTGGATGCCCAGCAGTGGCGCTATGTGCTGATCTACGGGGTGATGCTGGCCGGGATGAACCTGTGCCTGTACCAGGCGTTCCAGCGCCTGCCGCTGGGGGTGGCCTCGGCCATCGAGATCTCCGGGCCGCTGGCGGTGTCGATGCTGTCCTCGCGGCGCTGGGTCGACGGCGTCTGGCTGATTGTCGCGATCGCTTCGCTGTCCCTGCTGCTGCCCAGCGAGACCGGCGGCGCGCCGCTCGACCCGGTGGGCATCCTGTTCGGCTTCGGCGCGGCGGCCTGCTGGGCGCTGTATATCGTCTTCGGCAACCGGGTCAAACACAACGCCAGCAGTGCCGTCAGCTGGGGCATGCTGGTCGCCGCGTTGATCGCCCTGCCCATGGGCTTAGCGCAGAGCGGCGCGTTGCTGATTCAGCCGGCGGTGCTGCTGGCCGGCTTGTGCATCGCCTGCCTGTCGAGCATCGTGCCCAACAGCCTGGACATGGTCGCCCTGCGCAATGCCCCACCCAAGGTCTTCGGCCTGCTCAGCAGCGCCCAGCCGGCAGTGGCCGCGCTGATCGGCCTGGTGGTGCTGGGCGAGCACCTTGGCCTGGCGCAGTGGGCGGCCATCGTCGGCATCGTGATTGCCTGCGCCGGCTGCGTGATCACCGCCTCCAATGAGCAGGCGACCGCCGCCGCAGTCGAGCATTGACTCGATAAGTGGCTGTTTTGGCGAAAAATTTTTGCCAAGGTGCTTTTCTGCTGTAACAAAAGCTGTTAAATTCTCGCCCGTTCCTTGCTGCAACGCCTGCAAAGGCCGGCAGCATCGGCAACAACCGCATCACAGGGGCGTCGCCAAGCGGTAAGGCAGCAGGTTTTGATCCTGCCATGCGTTGGTTCGAATCCAGCCGCCCCTGCCATTTTTTCTCCGTGTTCCGCTCCTCGGAGCACGCGAGGCCAGTTACCGAGCACAAGGCTGCAAGCCGCCCGCCCAGCCCAGGGCGACAATGACCGGGTCATCCACCTATGTCATTGGAGCTACCCAGTATGCCTGTCGCCTCAGCCGTCCCCGGCAAAACCCTGCTCAGCCCGCTCGATCACACCTTGATCATGATCGACCATCAGTCGCAGATGTCGTTTGCCACCAAATCCATCGACGCCGTGACCCTGCGCAACAACGCCGCCCTGGTGGCCAAGGCCGCCCGCGAGTTCGGCGTGTCGACCATTCTCACCACCGTCGCCGAGAAAAGCTTCAGCGGGCCGATCTTCGACGAAATCAAATCGGTGTTCCCCGACCTCAAGGTCATCGACCGCACCAGCATGAACACCTGGGAAGACGCGCGCATCGCCGTGGAGGTCAATCGCCACGCCAAGCCCAAGATCGTTCTGGCCGGGCTGTGGACCTCGGTGTGCATCGTCGGCCCGGCCTTGTCGGCGCTGGACCAGGGCTTCGAGGTGTACTTCATCGCCGACGCCTGCGGCGACGTTTCCGTGGAAGCCCATGAAATGGCCATCCAGCGCATGGTCCAACTGGGCGCCCGGCCGATGACTTCGCTGCAGTACCTGCTGGAGTTGCAGCGCGACTGGGCGCGCGGTGAAACCTACGATGAAACTGTGAAGACCTCGATTGCCCATGGCGGCGCCTATGGCCTGGGGCTGATCTATGCCAAGACCATGTTCGGGGGTTCCGAAGGGCATTGATCCAAGGCTTGGCGCTCAGGCCAGGGCCTCGGCCACCGCCGCCAGCCACAAGCCCACCGCAAACGCCCCCGGGTCGACATGGCCCAGGGCGCGTTCGCCGAGGTACGACGAGCGCCCCTTGTGCGGCAGCATTTGCCGTGTGGCTTCGGCGCCTTGGGCAGCGGCGTTGGCCGCCAGTACCGCGCACTGCGCAGCATCGGTGGCCTGGCCGCGGTTGCGCAGGGCGGTGGCGGCCGGCAGCAGGGCATCGAGCATGGTCCGTTCACCGGCCTGGGCACCGCCCAGGCGCATCACGCCGTCGCAGCCGGCCTGGAAGGCGCGGCTCCAGGCGGCCAGCTGGGTGACCTGGGCCCCGGCCAGGTGAGTGCCGGCGCTCAACACAAACATCGCATAGAGTGGGCCCGAGGTGCCGCCCAGCGAGCGACGCAAAACTGCCGAGACCTGCTGCAGCGCCAGCGCCGGGCGCTCCAGGTCGAAGCTGTCGATGGCCGCCTCGATGGCCGTGGCGCCGCGGCTCAGGCTGATGCCCAGATCGCCGTCGCCGACCAGCGAATCGAGCTGGGTAAGAGGGGACTCCTGAGCCTTGAGCGTCTTGCAGACGTTCAGCAGCACTTTGCGCAGCAGGTCGCCCTTGCGCCAGGCCGCGCCGGCGGGCAGCTTCTCGGCCGGCACCGACACCGTCGGCTGGCGCGTCAGGCTCGCCGCCGGGCGGGTCAGCCCCGGCCAGGCGGCGGCCTGGGTCGGCGCATCGAGCAGCGCCAGGGTGGCATCGTCGACCCGCAGCAGGCTGATGGAGACGCCGGGCATCTCCAGCGCGGTCAGAAAGGTGCCGACCATTACCCCCTCGACCTGCAAACCCTGGCTGCGGCAACCCAGCAACAGCTGGCGGGCGACGATGTCCAGCTCCTGCACCGCCGTGCCACCGAGGTTGTTGACCATCACCACCACGCGCTCACCCGCCTGCAGGCCAGCGCGCAGCACGATGCGGTCAAGCAGGGCCTTGACCATCCGCTCGGCTCGCTCCAGCGGCGCCTGGCGCACGCCGCTTTCGCCATGAATGCCCAGGCCATATTCCACCTCGTCGGCGCCAAGGCTGAAGCCCGGTTCGCCAGCCGCTGGCACCGTGCAGGCGCCCAATCCCAGACCCATGCTGAACAGCCCGGCCGCCGCGTGCTCGGCGGCAGCCTGGACCGCCGCCAGAGGCTGTCCGGTCGCGGCGGCCGCCCCGGCGACCTTGTGCACGAACACCGTGCCGGCAATCCCGCGCCGGCCCACCGAGCCACTGTCGTCGAGGGCGACATCGTCGCCGACCACCACCAGCTCCACGGCGACCCCGGCAGCCCGGGCGATTTCCGCCGCCAGGCCGAAGTTGAGGCGATCGCCCGTGTAGTTCTTGACGATCAACAGCACCCCGGCCGGCCCCGCCACGGTCATGATCGCACTGAGCACGGCATCGACGCTGGGCGAGGTGAAAACCTCGCCCGCCACTGCGGCGGTCAGCAGCCCCGGGCCGACATAGCCGGCATGCGCCGGTTCATGCCCGGCGCCCCCGCCGGAAATGATCGCCACCTGGCCCGCTGCGGCCCGCTCGGCGAAATCGCGGCGGGCAATGATGTGCTGGCCCTCCAGCAGCACCAGGTCACGGTTGGCCAGCGCCAGGCCTTCGAGCATGTCGCCGACGACGGTTTGCGGGTCGTTGATGATTTTTTTCATGGGGGGGAGGGGCCTCTGCGGGAGCTATTGTTTTTTCAGCAGTCTGGAAGGTGCTGGGCTTGATGTCCAATGAGGCCATTGCACCTGACATATTTCTCTGCTAATTTCCAGAATGTTAACGATGACATTTCCGCTTAAAAATAACAAAAACGGGATCTTCGCCATGACAATCCGCTTGCCCCACGGCCTTCGTGCCGCCGTCTGTTCCCTCGCCGTAGCCGTTGCCGCGATTTCCACGCCCTGCGTACAGGCCGCCGACGCCAGCAAGAGCGGGCCGTACAAGATCGGCGTGTCGTTTCAAGAGATCAACAACCCCTACTTCGTCACCATGAAGGACGCCCTGCAGGATGCCAGCAAGAGCATCGGCGCCGACCTGCTGGTGACCGACGCGCGCCACGACGTCTCCAAGCAGCTGAGCGACATCGAGGACATGCTGCAAAAGGGCATCGATATCCTCATCATCAACCCCACCGACTCGGTCGGTGTGCAGTCGGCGGTCAAGCAGGCCCACGACAAGGGGGTGGTAGTGGTCGCGGTGGACGCCCAGGCCGATGGCCCGCTGGATTCCTTCGTCGGCTCGAAAAACTACGACGCCGGCGTGCAGGCCTGCGACTACCTGGCCAAAAACATCGGCGGCAAGGGCGATGTCGGCATTCTCGACGGCATTGCCGTGGTGCCGATCCTGGAACGGGTGCGCGGTTGCAAGGACGCCTTGGGCAAGTACCCGGACATCAAGATCGTCAGCATCCAGAACGGCAAGCAGGAGCGTGACCAGGCCCTCAGCGTCACCGAGAACATGCTGCAGGCGCAACCCAACCTCAAGGGCCTGTTCAGCGTCAACGACAACGGCTCGCTGGGCGCCCTGGCCGCCATCGAGTCCAGCGGCATGGACGTCAAGCTGACCAGCGTCGACGGCGCCCCGGAAGCCATCAAGGAAATCCAGAAGCCGGGCAGCAAGTTCATCGCGACTTCCGCGCAGTATCCCCGTGACCAGGTGCGCCTGGCCCTCGGCGTGGCGCTGGCCAGGAAGTGGGGCGCCCAGGTGCCCAAGGCCATCCCGGTGGACATCCTGCTGGTCGACCAGGCCAAGGCCAAGACCTTCAGCTGGTAAGCCCGCTGCGCCTGCCGCCTCGGCTGGCGGGCGCCATCCCCACGATTGCGGTTCGACGAGGTGCCTATGAGCAGCCTTCTGCAATTGGACAACATCTGCAAGAGCTACCCGGGCGTGCAGGCGCTCAAATCCATCAACCTCAGGGTCGAGCGCGGCGAGATCCACGCCTTGCTCGGCGAGAACGGCGCGGGCAAATCGACCCTGATGAAGATCCTCGCCGGCGTCGAGCACCAGGACCAGGGCAGCATCCTGATCGACGGCGCGCAGCAGCATTTCGCGACCTACCATGAGGCCATCGCCGCCGGCATCGGCATCGTCTTTCAGGAATTCAGCCTGATCCCCTACCTCAATGCCGTGGAAAACATCTTCCTGGGCCATGAGCTGGTCAACGGCTTCGGCCTGCTGCGCAAGCAGCCGATGCGCGACAAGGCCATTGCCCTGTTCGACCGCCTCGGCGTGCAGATCGACCTTGACTGCGCGGTGCAGCACCTGAGCGTGGCCGAGCAGCAGTTCGTCGAGATCGCCAAGGCCCTGGCCCTGGAGGCGCGTCTGCTGATCCTCGACGAGCCGACCGCTACCTTGACGCCCACCGAGGCGGCGCTGCTGTTCGACATCATGCGCGAGCTGAAAAGCCAGGGCGTGGCGGTGATCTTCATTTCCCATCACCTGGAGGAGATCTTCCAGGTCTGTGACCGCATCAGCGTGCTGCGCGACGGCTGCAACGTCGGCGCCCTGACCGTGGCCGACAGCGACATCGACACCCTGGTCGAGATGATGGTCGGGCGGCGCCTGGAGGCCAGCTTTCCGGCCAAGACCAGCACCCCCAGCAGCGAGGTGGTACTGGAAGTGCGCGACATCCAGCTGGTGCGCAACGGCCCGCACAATCACTTCAAACTGCACCGCGGCGAGATCCTCGGCTTCGCCGGGCTGGTGGGCTCCGGGCGCACCGAGCTGGCCCTGGGCGTCATCGGGGCCTTGGGTGTGGTCAGCAAGGAGGTGCTGCTGCACGGCCTGCCGGTGCAGCTGGGCGACCCGGCCCAGGCGCTGGCCAACGGCATCGGCCTGCTGCCCGAGAGCCGCAAGAGCGAAGGGCTGATCGTCGACTTCAGCATTCGCGAGAACATCTCGCTGAACAACCTGGGCAAGTACGAGGGCCATGGCCACCTGCTCGACCGGCGCAAGGAAGACCTGACCACCACCGAGCTGATGAAGCAGCTGGCGATCAAGGCGCCGACCTGCGAAAGCCGGGTGCTCAACCTCAGTGGCGGCAACCAGCAGAAGGTGGTGATCGCGCGCTGGATCAACCATCACTGCGACATCCTGATCTTCGACGAGCCGACCCGCGGCATCGACGTCGGCGCCAAGGCGGAAATCTACACGCTGATGCGCCGGCTGACCGAGCAGGGCTTCGCCATCATCATGATCTCCTCCGAGCTGCCGGAGATCATCGGCATGTGCGACCGCGTCGCCGTGTTCAACAAGGGCGCCATCGTCGATGTACTCGAGGCCGCCAACGTCAACCCCCAAGAGGTGATGCGTCACGCCACCGGGAGTCGCCACAGTGTTCACGTCCATTAAGAATGCGCCGGCCAAGCCCGCCGGCCATGCCGCCCATGGCCTGCGCAAGGACTTCGCGCAGCTGATCCGCTCGCCGGCCTTCTACCCCTTCGTCGGGTTGGTGGTGGTGACCCTGTTCATGATCTTCGCCAGCGACAAGTTCCTCACCGGCGCCAACCTGGAAAACATCGCCCGCCAGGTGTCGATCAACGCGATCATCGCCGTGGGCATGACCTGCGTGATCCTCACGGGCGGCATCGACCTGTCGGTGGGGCCGGTCATGGCCCTGGCCGGGACCCTGACCACCGGCTTGATGGTGGCCGGGGTGCCGGCGCCCATCGCCATGCTGGTGGGGCTGCTGGTAGGCGTCGGCTTCGGCGTCGGCAACGGCGTGTTCGTCGCCTACCTGAAAATGCCGCCGATCATCGTCACCCTGGCGACCATGGGCATCGCCCGGGGCCTGGGCCTGATGTACACCGACGGCTACCCGATCGCCGGCATGCCCGACTGGTTCGCCTGGTTCGGCCGCGGCACCCTGTGGGGCATCCAGGTGCCGATCCTGATCATGCTCGCCACCTATTTCCTCGCCTGGGTGCTGCTGCAGCACACGCGCATCGGCCGCTACATCTATGCCATTGGCGGCAACGAGGAAGCCGTGCGCCTGAGCGGAGTGCGCGCATCGCGCTTCAAGCTGCTGGTGTATTCCATCAGCGGCCTGACTGCGGCCATCGCCGGGCTGGTGCTGTCGTCGCGGCTGATGAGCGGCCAGCCCAACGCCGGGGTCGGCTTCGAGCTCGACGCCATCGCCGCCGTGGTGCTGGGCGGAGCGTCCATTGCCGGCGGCCGCGGGGTGATCGTCGGCACCCTGGTCGGTGCCCTGCTGCTGGGGGTGCTCAACAACGGCCTGAACATGCTCGGCGTCTCGCCCTACGTACAGAGCGTGATCAAGGGCGCGATCATCCTGCTGGCGATCTTCATCAGCCGGCAACGCCACAAGTAACACGCTGCTCGCCCAGGGTGGCCCGCCCGGCCACCGGGCCTTCCTTCGTCCGCAAAAAGGTGAATCGACATGCAAGACCACAACAACAACAACAACAACAACAGCATGCAAGCCGTCGTCTGCCACGCCCCCAAGGACTACCGCCTGGAGCGCATCGGCAAACCCCAGGCGCGCGCTCTGGAACTGGTGATCCGCATCGGCGCCTGCGGCATCTGCGCCAGCGATTGCAAGTGCCATTCGGGCGCGGCGATGTTCTGGGGCGGTGACAGCCCCTGGGTCAAGGCGCCGGTGATTCCCGGCCACGAGTTCTTCGGCTACGTGGAGCAGGTCGGCGAGGGCGCCGAGGAGCATTTCGGGGTGTCGCTGGGTGACAAGGTGATCGCCGAGCAGATCGTGCCCTGCGAGAAGTGCCGCTTCTGCAAGTCCGGCAAATACTGGATGTGCGAGGTGCACAACATCTTCGGCTTTCAGAAGGACGTCGCCGAAGGCGGCATGGCCCAGTACATGCGCATTCCGAAAACCGCCATCGTGCACCGCATTCCCGAGTCGGTGTCGCTGGAGGACTCGGCCCTGATCGAACCGATGGCCTGCGCCATCCACACCGTCAACCGCGGTGACGTGCAACTGGACGACGTGCTGGTGATCGCCGGGGCCGGCACCCTGGGCCTGTGCATGGTGCAGGTGGCGGCGCTGAAAACGCCGAAAAAGCTGGTGGTGATCGACATGGTCGACGAGCGCCTGGAGCTGGCCCGGCAATACGGTGCCGACGTGATCATCAACCCCGGCCGCGACGACGCCAAGGCGATCATCCACAGCCTCACCGACGGCTACGGCTGCGACGTCTACATTGAAACCACCGGCGTGCCGGTGGGCGTCACCCAGGGCCTGGAGCTGATTCGCAAGCTGGGCCGTTTCGTCGAGTTCAGCGTGTTCGGCGCCGAGACCAGCGCCGACTGGTCGATCATCGGTGACCGCAAGGAGCTGGATGTGCGCGGCGCCCATCTGGGTCCGTACTGCTACCCGGTGGCCATTGACCTGTTCGAGCGCGGGCTGGTGACCTCCAAGGGCATCGTCACCCACGACTTCGGTCTGGACGACTACGCCGAGGCGTTCGAACTGGCCAACTCGACGCGCTCGATCAAGGTACTGCTCAAGCCCGCCTGATGCCGCGGCCGGCCGTGGCCGCTAAGTCAAGCGTGACCACCATAACAAGAGAACGCAGCTATGGATTACGTCATCGGGGTCGACATCGGCACCCAGAGCACCAAGGCCCTGCTGGTGGACGGCGAGGGCGCCATCGTCGCCCAGCACAGCCACGGCTACAAGGTCGACACCCCCAGGCCGCGCTGGGCCGAGCAGTGGCCGCAGGTCTGGCTGCAGGCGGTCGAACAGTGCGTGGCGGGATGTGTGCGCAGCGCGGGCGTGGCGCCCGAGCGGATCAAGGGGCTGTGCATCAGCAGCCTGTACGGTGGTTCCGGGATTGCCGTGGACGCGCAGATCGAGCCGCTGCACCCCTGCCTGATCTGGATGGACCGGCGCGCCGGCGAACAGGTCGAGTGGGTCCGCCAACACGTCGACCTGCAGCAGTTGTACGCCATCACCGGCAACGGCGTGGACAGCTACTACGGCTTCACCAAGATGCTTTGGCTCAAGCAGCAGCGTCCCGAGGTGTGGGCGCGCACGCGCTATCTGCTGCCGCCCAACAGCTACGTCAACCATTGCCTGACCGGCGAGCTGGCGGTGGACCACAGCTCGGCGGGCAACATCGGCGGTGTCTACGACATGGCCGCGCGCGAATGGTCGCGGCCGATGCTCGAGGCGCTGGGCATCGAGCCCGGCTTGATGCCCGAGCGCCTGCTGCACTCGGGCGAGGTGGTCGGCGGCCTGTTGCCAGCGTGGGCCCAGCGGCTGGGGCTGGCGGCGGGCATGCCGGTATTGGCGGGCGGGGTGGACGCAGCCATGGCCACCTTCGCCGCCGGGGTGACCCGGGCGGGCAACCATGTGGCGATGATCGGCACCAGCATGTGCTGGGGCTACCTCAACCAGCAGGTGGACGCGCGCCACGGCCTGGTCAGCTTCCCCCACGTGTTCAATGGCGCGCGCGACCTGTACATCTTTGGCGGGGCGATCACCGCCGGCGCTTCGGTCAGCTGGTTTCGCGAGCAGTTCTGCCAGGCCGAGGCGCAACAGGGCCGCGACAGCGGCGAGGACAGCCACGTCATTCTCGAGCGCGCCGCCGTGCAGGTCCCCGCCGGCAGTGACGGGCTGCTGTTTCTGCCCTACCTGATGGGCGAGCGCAGCCCGGTATGGGACGACCGCGCCAGCGGCAGTTTCGTCGGCCTGAGCCTGTATCACAGCCGCATCCACCTGTACCGCGCGGTCCTCGAAGGGGTCGGCTTTGCGCTGCGCCACAATATCGAGGCGGGCCAGCGCGGTGCCCAGCGCCTGGACCGGCGACTGATCGTGGTGGGCGGTGCCAGCCATTCGGACCTGTGGATGCAGATCATCAGCGACATCACCGGCTACCCGGTGGACACCATCGTTCAGGAAGTCGAGGCGGCCCTCGGTGCGGCCCTGCTGGCGGCCCACAGCGCCGGCCTGGTGGACGAAGCGCAGGTGCATCGCGGCTGGGTCCGGCTGCGTCCGCGCGCCGAGCCGCAGGCCGAACGCGTGGCCCTGTACTCGCGGCTGTACCAGGATTACGTGGCCTTGTACCCGGCCCTCAAACCCATCATGCACGACCTGCAGGAGGCCGCCTCATGAGCCAGCCGACGTTCGACTTCAACGGCCAGCGGGTATTGGTCACCGGCGCCAGCAGCGGCATCGGCTGGGAAGTGACCCAGGCGCTGCTGGCCGCCGGCGCCGAGGTGTGGGCCATGGGCCGTGACCCCCAGGCTCTGGAAAACCTCGCGGCGCTGGGCTGCCATACGGTTCGGGTGAACATGGCCGACAGCGTCGCGCTGGACGCAGAGTTGCAGCGGTTGCCGGCGCTGCACGGCCTGGTCAACTGCGCTGGCATCGCCCTGATCGAAGCCGCCAGCGCCTTCAGCAGCGAAGGCTTCGATCACGTCATGGCGGTCAATGTGCGCGCCGCCGCGCAGGTCGCCGCCGCAGTCGCCCGGGGCATGATTGCCGCCGGTATCGCCGGCAGCCTGGTCAACGTCTCGAGCCAGTCGGCACTGGTGGCGCTCGACGACCACCTGACCTACTGCGCGTCCAAGGCCGCCATGGACGCCATGACCCGGGTACAGTGCGGCGAATGGGGGCGCCATGGCATCCGGGTCAACAGCGTCAACCCCACTGTCACCCTGACGCCCATGGCCGTGCAGGTGTGGAGCGCCCCGGCCAAACGCGACCCGGCGCTGGCCGGGATACCGCTGGGGCGCTTCGCCGAGCCGGTGGAAGTGGCCATGCCGATCCTGTTCCTGCTAAGCGACGCAGCGTCGATGATCAGCGGCGTGTCGCTGCCGATCGACGGGGGCTATACCAGTCGGTGAAGGTAAGAGCGGGGGCGAGGTGCGTGTGGGCGCCACCTAGGCGGCGGGCAGCCCATTCTCCAGCTCGCCGCCGATCACTATTTGGCTGCGCGGCAGGCTGCGGTCCTGAATCCGTGCCAGCAGCAATTGCACCGCCTGGCTGCCGGCGCGTGACGCGTCGTGGGCGATGCAGGCGATGGGGATACCGAAGATGTCGGCAAACGGCAGCCGATCGATGCCGCAGATGGCCACCTGTTCATGAGCGATGCCGCGATCACGCAGGGCCTTCATGGCCCCCAGGGTAATCAGCTGGTTGAAACCGAAAATGGCGTCCGGTTGCCCCTCGCCCTGCAGGTAAGCCAAGGTGCTGGCGTAAGAGGGCTCCAGGGTGTAGTCGCCGGCGCAGACGGTCAGCTGCACCGGTCGGCCGGCCTCCTGGAGCGCCGCCTCGACCCCTCGCAGACGCTCCTCGGAAATCTGCGAGCGGGCAGGCCCGGTCAACACCAGCAGGCGCCGCAGCTCGGGTTTGCAGGCCAGCAGGTAGCGCCCGCCCTTCAAGCCGCTCTCGTAATTGTCGAGCACCACGTGGCTGAACGGGCTGCCCTGCAGCGCGCGGTCCAGCTGCACCACCGGCATGTCGCCGTTGCTCAGGCGGCCGAGGTAGGGCGGCTGGTAATGCGGCTCGTCGGACACCGGCGACAGCACGATACCCGCCACCCGGTAACCGAGCAGCGTGTCGACCGCCTTGCTCTCCAGCGCTTCGGAACCGTCGGTGTCGATCAGCATGATGGTGTAGTCGTGCTTCTTGGCCTCGCGCGAGATGGCCTTGATCATCTCGCTGTAGAAGGGGTTGTCCACCGAGGCGGTGATCAGCCCGATGATCAGGCTCTCGCTGCGCTTGAGGCTGCGGGCGAAGGCGTTGGGCACATAGTCGAGCTCCTGGGCCACCTTGAGGATCTTCGCCAGGGTTGCCGGCTTGACCAGGTCGGGTTTGTTCAGGGCCCTGGACACGGTCTGCGAGGTCATGTTGACGCGGCGGGCGATGTCGCTGACGGTGACGGGGACTTTTTTGCTCATGGGCTCGGCGAATACTGGACGTTGCGCTGACGGTAGCACACCCGCCAGCACCGGCAAACGGCTGAGCTAGGCTCAGCAGCAGGCACCTCGTTGAGCACTACAACACCTATAACAAGAGTCGACTTCCCCATGCAGCCAATCGTCATCGGTATCGATCTGAGCACCACCACCTGCAAGGCCATCGCCTGGGACGCCCAGGGCCAGCTGCTGGCGCAGGCGCGCTCGCCACTGAGCATGAGCCGGCCGCAGGCCAGCGCCTACGAGCAGGATCCCCACGACTGGTGGCGCGCCGCCCAGGCGGCATTGCAGGCGTTGACCCGGCAGATCGACGGCAATGCCGTACAGGCCGTGGCCATCGCCAACCAGCGCGAGACCGTGGCGGTCACCGACGCCGATGACCGCCTGCTGCGCCCGGCCTTCCTATGGCTCGACGAGCGGCGCAAGGGTGAGGTCGACAGCCTGTCCTCGGTGCTCGGCGACACCGCGCTGCACACCCTGACCGGCAAGCCCCACGACTGGGCGCCGGCGATCTACAGCCTGGTGTGGATGGCCCGCCACGAACCCGAGCTGTTTGCCCGGGTGCGCCACGTCTACGACCCCCACGCCTGGCTGGTGCGCCAGCTCAGTGGCGAGTTCGCCACCAGCTGGGCCAGCGCCGACCCCTTCGGCGCCTTCGACCTGCACCGCCATGAATGGGCCGACGCGGTCCTGCAGGCATTGCCCACGCCGTTGCCGGCGGGCTGCTTTGCCACGCCGGTGGCGCCCGGCACGGTGCTGGGCCGCATTACGCCAGAGGCCGCCGCGCTGACCGGGCTGCCGGCCGGGGTGGCGCTGGTGGCCGGTGGCGGCGACGGCCAGGCCGGCGGCCTGGGCATCGGCGTGGTGCACCCGGGCATGGCCTACCTGAACATCGGCACGGCCATCGTTTCCGGCGTGTACGCCGAGACCGTGCAGATTTCCCAGGCGTTTCGCACGATGTGCGCAGTGGCGGGCGAGGGCTACATCCTCGAGACTTCGCTGCGCGCCGGCACCTTGCTGGTCAACAGCCTGCTGCGCCAGTTCTTCGACATCGACGTGGCCGCCACGCCCGAGCGCCTGCTGGAACTCGAGGCGCTGGCCGAGCAGGTGGCGCCCGGCAGCAACGGCCTGATCCTGCTGCCGTACTGGAACGGCGTGATGAACCCCTACTGGGACGCCCATGCCCGCGGCTGCCTGCTGGGCCTGTCGCCCGACCATGGCCGCGGCGACATCTACCGCGCGCTGCTCGAAGGCATCGCTCTGGAACAGGCCGTGGCCACCCGCGCGGTGGTCGCCGCCACCGGGCAGCCGGTAGAGGCCTTCATCGCCATCGGCGGCGGCGCCAGTTCGCGGCTGTGGTGCCAAATCATGGCGGACGTCAGCGACCGCCCGGTGATCCGCGCCATTACCCAGGAAGCCTCCAGCCTGGGCGCCGGGATCGCCGCAGCGGTCGGGGCAGGGTGGTACTCCAGCTTTGCCGAAGCGGCCGGGGCGATGACCCAGGGCGGTGAAACCTTCGAACCCAACCCTGACTTGCGGGCCTTTCATCAGGAACTGCTGGGGGTCTATGCCGATCTCTACCCACGGCTGCGGGACCTGTACCCGAGATTGGCGCGCCTGGGTGCGAACCTCGGCCGGCGGTGAACCGGCAACAAGGTCGCCCCACCCAAGGCGAGGCTGCCACGGCGTCGGCCGGCACGCGGGCGCAAAACCCGACCTGCTATGGTCAATGACTGTGGTCAAACCTTGAGGAGAAACTGCGCATGCGACATCTGCTGAAAGCCATCACCCTGGCAACCGCCTGTCTTTCCTTGCCCTTGGCCTTGCTCCCAGCCCAAGCCGCCCAGCCACTCACCGACGGCAAGGGCGCGCCGTTGATCCACCTCAACGTCGCGGCCGCCGGCTGGGGCGGTACGGCAATACCGGGCATCGAGAACCGCAACTATGTTTTCCCCGACGCCAGCTACCTGAACAAATGGCAGAAAGCGGGCATTCGCGTGATCCGCTTCGGCATTCTCTGGGAACGCCTGCAGCCGACCGCCAATGGCGCGTTCGCCAGCACCTACGCGCAGCGCCTCGACACCTTCCTGGCCCAGGCCGCGGCGCGTGACATGGGCGTGATCATCGACGTGCACAACTATGGGCGTTACTACAACAAGATCATCGGCACCAGCGCAGTGCCGACCTCGGCCTACCAGGACCTGATGGCGCGCATTGCCCAGCGCTGGGGCAACAACCCGGGCCTGCACGGCTACGACCTGATGAACGAACCCTACGGCGACGCCGACAAGTACTGGGGGGCCAATGCCCAGGCCGGCATCAATGGCGTGCGCGCCTACGACAAGGTGCACCCCATCTACGTCGACGGGCGCGGCTTCTCCAGCACCACCCAGTACCCCACGCTCAACGGCGACCTGCTGCTGTTGAAGGATCCGGCCAACAACCTGATCTACTCGGCGCACCTGTACCTCGACGAGGGCAGCGCCGGCGCCTATGCCAAGCCCATTACCGGCACCTTCGACCCGATGATCGGGGTCAACCGGGCCAAGCCCTTCGTCGAATGGCTGGCGCGCAACAAGAAACGCGGCCAGTTCGGCGAATTCGGTGTGCCAGACAACGACCCGCGCTACCTGACCGCCATGGACAACCTGCTGTCCTACCTGCACGACCACTGCGTGCCGTTGGCCTATTGGGCCGCCGGCCCCTGGTGGGGCAAGGACCCGGTGGCCATCGAGCCGGTCAACGGCGTGTCGCGGCCGCAGTGGCCGGTGGTCTACAAGTGGCTGCAAAAGCCCAACAGTTGCCCGTGACCGGCCGGCGCCAGGGCGCAGTCGATATGCCGCAGCGGTGCAACGGCAGTTTTCCCGGTAGAATGGCGGCCTTTGGCGCAGGTGGCGTGACGCCGCGGCGGTTTTGGCGTCTACACCTTGTCAGTCTGGATGGCCCCGGCCCTGCGTGGCGGGGGCCTATATAAAGAGGAGCTCTTGCATGATCATCAAACCGCGCGTTCGCGGCTTCGTCTGCGTGACGACGCACCCCGTCGGCTGTGAAGCCAACGTCAAACATCAGATCGACTACGTCAAGCGCGAAGGCGCGATCAGCGATGCGCCGAAAAACGTCCTGGTGATCGGTGCTTCCACCGGCTACGGCCTGGCCGCGCGCATCACCGCCGCGTTCGCGGGCGGGGCCAAGACCCTGGGCGTGTTCTTCGAGCGCGAAAGCGTCGAGGGCAAGACCGGCACGGCGGGCTTTCACAACACTGCAGCGTTCCACAAATTCGCCGAGGCCGAAGGCCTGTACGCCAAGAGCATCAATGGCGACGCCTTCTCCGACGAGATCAAGCAGAAAACCATCGACCTGATCAAACAGGACCTGGGCAAGATCGACCTGGTGGTCTACAGCCTGGCCGCGCCACGCCGTACCCACCCCAAGACCGGTGAAGTGCTCAGCTCCACCCTCAAGCCGATTGGCCAGTCGGTGACCCAGCTGGGCCTGGACACCGACAAGGAAGTGGTCAAGCACACCACCCTGGAAGCGGCCACCGAGGCCGAGATTGCCGGCACCGTGGCGGTCATGGGCGGTGAAGACTGGCAGATGTGGATCGACGCCCTGGACGCCGCCGGCGTGCTCGCCGACGGCGCCAAGACCACCGCGTTCACCTACCTGGGCGAGAAGATCACCCACGACATCTACTGGAACGGCTCGATTGGCGCGGCCAAGAAGGACCTGGACCAGAAGGTCGTCAGCATCCGCGAAAAACTCGCCCGCCACGGCGGCGATGCCCGCGTCTCGGTGCTCAAGGCCGTGGTCACCCAGGCCAGCTCGGCCATCCCGATCATGCCGCTGTACCTGTCGCTGCTGTTCAAGGTAATGAAAGAGCAGGGTACCCACGAAGGCTGCATCGAGCAGGTCTACGGCCTGTTCAAGGACAGCCTGTACGGCCCGCAGCCGATCCTCGACGAAGAAGGTCGCCTGCGCGCCGACTACAAGGAGCTGCAACCCCAGGTGCAGCAGAAGGTGGCCGAGCTGTGGGGGCAGGTCAACAACGACAACCTCAACACGCTGACCGACTTCGCCGGCTACAAGACCGAGTTCCTGCGCCTTTTCGGCTTTGAAGTCGAAGGTGTCGATTACGAGGCCGACGTCGAGCCGCACGTGGTCATCGCCAACCTCGTGTAAGGCTGGCGGCACGGTCCGGGCGCGTCAGGTGCCCGGACCGTGCCAGCTGCTTGTCCATCACCGATCTGGGGCCTGATCCTGCAGGCCGTCGATGCAGGCCTGCATCTGCCGCTGGCACTGCTCAGCCAGTGCACGCACGTCCTTGCGCGTCAGCCCTGACGTCGCGATCGGTTGCAACGCTTTGATCCGCACCTGCCCACTGACCCAGCGGTTGAGCCGCAAGCTGCCGGCGTAACGGCTGATGCACACCGGGATGATCGGCACCCCGGCGTCCACGGCCATCTGGAAAGCGCCTTTCTTGAACGTCTGCAAGCGTGGCCCGCGGTTGCGCGTGCCTTCCGGGAACACCCAGATGCTGGTGTGCTGCTCGGCCAGCGCGCGGCTGGTGGTGGCCAAGGCACGCTGGGCCTGGTAGGCATTGCTGCGGTCGATCAGCACATTGCCGCCCAGCCAGAACAATTGCCCGAACAAAGGCAGCCATTTCAGGCTTTTCTTGCCCATGCTCACGGTACGCGGCGCGATGTGCCGGCCCATCAGGAACAGGTCGAGGTTGGACTGGTGGTTGGCAACGATGACGTAGCCGGGTGGCAGGCGATGCAGGGGCTCGACCTCGGCCCGCACATGGATACCTAGAATGTGGCGGGTGGCCAGGCCATAGAGGCGGGCGAAGCGGCGGGTGTTGTCGACATGAAACGGGCGGCACAGGCCGATCAGCAGACCGATGATGCCGACCGCGACGAAGTGCACGGCCAGCAGCAGAAGGCGCAGTAGGTAGAGCATTGCAAGGGGCTCGGTGACGAAAAATCCGAGTGTACAACTGTGCACTTGAAGCGACAAATGAAGGAATCAGGCAGGCCTGACGGCCTCTGGTAGGCTTTGCCGCCGCCCGCTTCGTTCGCATGGCAAAGCGGGAAGGGCAAAGGCACACGCCCAGCGCCAGTTCGGCCAGATGGTCCCAATACTCCTGGGCCCAGGCTTGCAGCAGCTTGACCCGCGTCTGGGCGATGCCTTCGAACGTCTGCTCGATCACCGGGTACTGACTGCGGTTGACCCGGCAGAACCAGCCCATGCTCAACTTGCCCGTGCTGCCCCACTAGGGCAGCCAGCTTCTTTCCGAGGGCGACAAGGGCATGGATTCACTGCGCAACATGTATCAAACTCCAGATAGATTCAGCAGATGTAGCAATCTGATATCAATCGAAGCAATTTGGGGGCCATTTGATCATCACGGTAGGCCCAATGCCGCAGGCTAGAGCGCTGGCGTCGGTCCAGTCGGCTTGCTCAAAGCATCGGGCGTGGCGATGGCATACCTTCGGTGGCTGGGTGGATTCCCCGCCAGCTGTGGCGCACCCCGATCCCTGTAGGAGCCGGCGCAGCTGGCGAGAGCATCACCTCGGTGGCCGGACGGATCATCTGCTGGTATCGCGCCCCATTCCCAATCAAGCCTGGCGTGCGGTGGTGCTTCGCGGAGCCGTGTAGGAGCCGGCGCAGCTGGCGAGGGCATCACCTCGGTGGCCGGTTGGATCATCTGTAGGTATTGCGGCCCATTCCCAATCAAGCCTGGCGTGCGGAGGTGCTTCGCTCGCCAGCTTCGCCGGCTCCTACGCGGCCTGTGGGGCATCGCGGAGCCGTGTAGGAGCCGGCGCAGCTGGCGAGGGCATCACCTCGGTGGCCGGACGGATCATCTGTCGGTATCGCGGCCCATTCCCAATCAAGCCTGGCGTGCGGAGGTGCTTCGCTCGCCAGCTTCGCCGGCTCCTACGCGGCCTGTGGTGCATCGCGGAGCCTTGTAGGAGCCGGCGCAGCTGGCGAGGGCATCACTTCGGTGGCCGGTTGGATCATCTGTCGGTATCGCGGCCCATGGCCAATCAAGCCTGGCGTGCGGAGGTGCTTCGCTCGTCAGCTTCGCCGGCTCCTACGCGGCCTGTGGGGCATCGCGGAGCGGTGTAGGAGCCGGCGCAGCTGGCGAGGGCATCACCTCGGTGGCCGGACGGATCATCTGTCGGTATTGCGGCCCATGGCCAATCAAGCCTGGCCTGCGGAGGTGCTTCGCTCGCCAGCTTCGCCGGCTCCTACGCGGCCTGTGGGGCATCGCGGAGCCGTGTAGGAGCCGGCGCAGCTGGCGAGGGCATCACCTCGGTGGCCGGGCGGATCATCTGTCGGTATCGCGGCCCATTCCCAATCAAGCCTGGCGTGCGGAGGTGCTTCGCTCGCCAGCTTCGCCGGCTCCTACGCGGCCTGTGGGGCATCGCGGAGCCGTGTAGGAGCCGGCGCAGCTGGCGAGGGCATCACCTCGGTGGCCGGACGGATCATCTGTCGGTATCGCGGCCCATTCCCAATCAAGCCTGGCGTGCGGAGGTGCTTCGCTCGCCAGCTTCGCCGGCTCCTACGCGACCTGTGGGGCATCGCGGAGCCGTGTAGGAGCCGGCGCAGCTGGCGAGGGCATCACCTCGGTGGCCGGACGGATCATCTGTCGGTATTGCGGCCCATTCCCAATCAAGCCTGGCGTGCGGAGGTGCTTCGCTCGCCAGCTTCGCCGGCTCCTACGCGACCTGTGGGGCATCGCGGAGCCGTGTAGGAGCCGGCGCAGCTGGCGAGGGCATCACCTCGAAGGCCGGACGGATCATTTGCCGGAATCGCAGCCCATGGCCAATCAAGCCTGGCGTGCGGAGGTGCTTCGCTCGCCAGCTTCGCCGGCGCCTACGCGATTTGTGGCGCACCCCGGCTCAGTGCAGGAGCCTGCGTAGCCTCCCTGGAGCCCGGCTGGGTTGCTAAGCTGTGACCCTCACCCATACCGATCGCCAATGCCGATCCCAGGAGCTATCCACCATGCCTGCCAATGTACTCACCTGGGGCCATGGCCCTCGACTGTTCGAAGTCTTCCTCGAACCCACCTGCCCATTCTCGGTCAAGGCCTTTCTCAAGCTCGATACCTTGCTGGCCCAGGCCGGTGAGGACCGGCTGACACTCAGGATCGTCCTGCACTCGCAACCCTGGCACCTGTTCTCGCCGGTCATCGTGCGGGCCATCCTCGCCGCCGCGACCTTGCCTGGCGGCAAGGACAGCGCCAAAGCGGTGATGGCGGCGGTGGCGGCCCACCGCGAGGAGTTCGAATTCGAGCAGCACGCCGCCGGGCCGAACATGGACGCCACGCCCAACGACATCATCGCCCGCCTGGAGCGTTACAGTGGCCTGGCCCTGGCCGAAGCCTTTGCCAACCCTCAGCTGCAGCACGCGATGAAGTGGCACACCAAATACGCCCGCCAGAACGGCATCCACGTGTCGCCGACCTTCATGGTCGACGGCCTGGTGCAGCCGGCCCTGAGCAGCGGCGACGACGTGGCCAAGTGGCTCGAACAGCTCGCCTGAACGGCAACGCCTTGGCCGGCGTCGACGGGCGCCGGCCTGCAAGCAAGACTTTGCTCGGCAAAACCGGGATAATCGACGGCACTTTTTGCGTCTTTTATCAGGTTCATCCCGCATGGAAATCAAGGTCAATTTTCTCGACAATCTCAGACTTGAAGCCAAGTTCGACGATTTCACCGTGGTCGCCGACCAACCCATCCGCTACAAGGGCGACGGTTCGGCGCCAGGACCTTTCGATTTCTTCCTCGCGTCCTCGGCGCTGTGCGCCGCCTACTTCGTGAAGCTGTACTGCGACACCCGCAACATTCCCACCGACAACATCCGCCTGTCGCAGAACAACATCGTCGACCCGGAGAACCGCTACAACCAGATCTTCAAGATCCAGGTCGAGCTGCCCGCCGATATCTCGGCCAAGGACCGTCAGGGCATCCTGCGCTCGATCGACCGCTGCACGGTAAAGAAAGTGGTCCAGGCCGGCCCTGAATTCATCATCGAGGAAGTCGACAACCTCGACGCCGACGCCCAGGCCCTGCTGATGCCGCAGCAGGCCGGCCAGGCCAGCACCTGCATCGCCGGCAAGGACCTACCCCTGGAGCAGACCATCGCCAACATGTCCGGCGTGCTCGCCAGCCTGGGCATGAAGATCGAGATCGCCTCGTGGCGCAACATCGTGCCTAACGTCTGGTCGCTGCACATTCGCGACGCGCACTCGCCGATGTGCTTCACCAACGGCAAGGGCGCCACCAAGGAAGGCGCGCTGGCCTCGGCGCTGGGCGAGTTCATCGAGCGGCTCAACTGCAACTTCTTCTACAACGACCAGTTCTGGGGCGAGGAAATCGCCAACGCCGAGTTCGTCCACTACCCCAACGAGCGCTGGTTCCAGCCCGGGCGCAAGGACGCACTGCCCGAGGGCATCCTCGACCCCTGGTGCCTGAAGATCTACAACCCCGACGGCGAGCTGCGCGGCTCGCACCTGTACGACACCAACTCGGGCAACGTCGAGCGCGGCATCTGCGCGCTGCCCTATGTGCGCCAGTCCGACGGCGAGGTGGTGTACTTCCCATCCAACCTGGTCGAAAACCTCTTCCTCAGCAACGGCATGAGCGCCGGCAATACCTTGGCTGAGGCGCAGGTACAGTGCCTGTCGGAGATCTTCGAGCGGGCGGTCAAGCGCGAGATCATCGAAGGCGAGCTAGCCCTGCCGGACGTGCCCCAGGAGGTGTTGGCCAAGTACCCAGGCATCCTCGCCGGCATCCAGGGCCTGGAGGCCCAGGGCTTCCCGGTGCTGGTCAAGGACGCCTCGCTGGGCGGTGAATTCCCGGTCATGTGCGTAACCCTGATGAACCCGCGCACCGGCGGCGTGTTCGCCTCGTTCGGTGCCCACCCAAGCCTTGAAGTGGCGCTGGAGCGCAGCCTCACCGAGCTGCTCCAGGGGCGCAGCTTCGAAGGCCTGAACGACCTGCCGCAGCCGACCTTCCAGGGCCACGCGGTGATGGAGCCGAACAACTTCGTCGAGCATTTCATCGACTCCAGCGGCGTGGTCTCATGGCGCTTCTTCAGCGCCAAGGCCGACTTCGAGTTCGTCGAGTGGGACTTCAGCGCCCAGGGTGCCAACGCCAACGCCGAAGAGGCGGCCACCCTGTTCGGCCTGCTCGAAGGCCTCGGCAAACAGGTGTACATGGCCCAGTACGACCTGGCCGGTACCACCGCCTGCCGTATCCTGGTGCCGGGCTACTCGGAGATCTACCCGGTGGACGACCTGATCTGGGACAACACCAACAAGGCCCTGCTGTTTCGCGCCGACATCCTCAACCTGCACAGCCTCGACGCCGACGCCCTGCAGGCACTGCTCGATCGCCTGGAAGAGAGCGAGCTGGACGAGTACGGCGACATCAAGACCCTGATCGGCATCGAGTTCGACGACAACACGGCCTGGGGCCAGCTGACCCTCCTCGAGCTCAAGCTGCTCATCAACCTAGCCCTGCAGCACTTCGAACAGGCCCAGGACCAGGTCGGCGCCTTCCTGCAGTTCAACGACAACAGCGTGGACCGCGGGCTGTTCTACCAGGCGTTGAATGTGCTGCTGGAAATCGAACTGGACGACGACCTCGAACTGGAGGACTACGAAACCAACCTGCGGCGCATGTTCGGCAACGAGCGGATGGACGCGGCCATTGGCTCCATGGCCGGCACCGTGCGCTTTCACGGGCTGACGCCGACCAGCCTCAAGCTCGAAGGCCTGGACCGCCACCTGCGCCTGCTGGACAGCTACCGCAAGCTGCACGGGATGCGCGCCAAGGCGGTGTAGGCCCTCATGAAGCCGAGCTACGAGAAGGTCCCGACCCCATCCAATGCCTCCTGGACCTTGCTCAACCGGCGCCTCGCCGACGCGATACCCTTCGAGTGGCACCATCACCCGGAATACGAGCTGACCCTGACCTTGAACAGCCGGGGTCATCGCTACATCAGCGATGACGTCGCGCTCTACGACGACGGCGACCTGATACTGGTGGGGCCCAATGTTCCGCACAGCTGGTCGTCGGCTGAACGAATCGATCCGGGCAAGCCGCACATCGCGCTGGTCATCTGGTTTTCCGAAGCCTGGGCCGAATCGCTGGTCAAGCTGCTGCCGGAAATGGCGCCGATCGGGCCAATGCTGGCGGCGGCGCGCAACGCCCTGGGGTTCAGTCCGGCGGTCAGGGCGCAGCTGCGGCCGCTGATCGAGGCCATGGTCGAACAGGCTCCGGCCGAGCGCCTGGTGTCGTTGCTGGCGGTGCTCAACCGCCTGGCGCGGGACAGCCAGGCCAGCCGAATCCTGCCGGCAGGGCCGTTGCCTTCCGGCAACCCCGGCCTTGAAGACATCCGCATCCACCGGGTGCTGGAACATCTGCACGGCCACTATGGCAGCCCGGTCAGCATCCCTCTGCTGGCCCAGCTGGCCTGCGTCAGCGTGTCGGCGTTCCACCGCATGTTTCGCCGGCACACTCGCTGCACTACCCTGGAATACGTGGTGCGCCTGCGCATCGGCCACGCCTGCGCGTTGCTGGTACAAGGCAACCTGAGTGTTGCGGCCATTGCCGAGCGAGTGGGCTACGGCTCCCTGGCGCTGTTCAATCGTCAGTTCAAGGCGCACAAAGGCCTGACACCCTCGCAGTTCCGGCAGCTGCACGGGCACCACTTTCGCTAGTGGAGCCGGCATTGTGCTCTCGGGCAAGTGTCGTTACCGATAGTTGAAACGCCACAATCGTATCAGTTGACGCGCGCAATCAGGCTGCCTCAACGGCACTGCCCGGTGTTCTCATGACGGCGTTCATTCGAATAAAAAACAGCAGGCCCCGCCATGAGCAAATACCAGGCGTTCGAAAGCGCCGAACTGCCGCACGACTACAAAGACAACGTGGTGAAGATGAAGCGGGCCTTGCGCGCGCAGATCGGCGACGTCGATGCCTTGTTCGCCGAGGTCAGCGTGTTCATCGCCGGCGAAATCGCCGCCATCAAACAACAGCAGGCCTTGACCGGCTCGGCCTGGCCCGAGTTGGCCTTCGACGATATCGCCGCCCAGCGCGTCAGCGACGAGCAGCTGGCGTTGATCAAGCGCCGCGGGTGCGTGGTGATCCGCAATCATTTTCCTCGCCAGCAGGTACTGGCCTGGGAACGCGACCTGCTCGATTACCTGGACACAAACCGCTTCGACCAGGTCTATCGCGGCCCCGCCGACACCTTCTTCGGCAGCCTCGACGCATCGCGTCCGGAGATCTTTCCCATCTACTGGTCGAGTGCGCAAATGCAGCTGCGCCAGCACGAACGCATGGCGACAGCGCAGACCTTCCTCAACCGCCTATGGAAAACCGACTCCCACGGCCAGACCTGGTTCGACCCTGAAGTCAACGCGCTGTATCCCGACCGCGTCCGCCGCCGCCCGCCAGGTACTCACTCCAAGGGCCTGGGCCCGCATACCGATTCCGGTGCGCTGGAGCGCTGGCTGCACCCGGCGTACCTCAAGGTGTTCGACCGCATCTACAGCAACGACTTCCAGGCCTATGACCCCTGGGACGCGGCCTACCGCACCGAGGTCGACGAATACGCCTACAAGGACACGGTCAAGTGTTCGGCGTTCAGGACCTTCCAGGGCTGGACGGCACTCTGCGACATGCGCGCCGACCAGGGCGTGCTGCACACCTTGCCGATCCCCAAGGCCATGGCCTACATGCTGTTGCGGCCATTGCTCGATGACGTTCCCGAAGACGAACTGTGCGGGGTGGCGCCGGGCAAGGTGCTGCCGGTGTCGGCCCGATGGCATCCGCTGCTGGTCGAAGGCCTCTCGCCGATCCCGGACGTGCAGGCCGGTGACTCGGTGTGGTGGCATTGCGACGTGATTCACAGCGTGGCGCCGGTGCAGGACCAGCAAGGGTGGGGCAACGTGATGTATGTGCCGGCCGCGCCCATGTGCCGCAAGAACCGCCAGTACGCCAAGGCGGTACACCGCGCCTTCGAAAAGGGCACCTCGCCCGACGACTTCGCCCGCGAAGACTATGAGACGGATTGGCCCGACCGCTTCAAGGCCGAAGGTTTGAACGCCATCGGCCGGCGCGGCCTGGGCCTCGACCCGCTCTAGTTGCAACCCCAACGCCCCCCATAACAACAATAAGGTATCCCCATGAATCCCATGAATCGTCTGGCAGCCGTGGTTTCCCTGGCTGCGGTATTGCCTTTCGGCTCGCAGGCAGCCGAGAGCCAGGGCGCCGTCGAAGTGGTGCACTACTGGACCTCCGGCGGCGAAGCCAAGTCGGTCGACGTCTTGAAGAAGATCATCGAAAAAGATGGCTTTGTCTGGCGCGACGGCGCGGTGGCCGGGGGCGGCGGCGCCGCTGCCATGACTGTGCTGAAAACCCGGGCAGTGTCCGGCAACCCGCCCTCGGCCGCTCAGATCAAGGGCCCGGACATCCAGGAGTGGGGCCGGCTGGGCCTGCTGACCAGCATCGATGAGGTGGCCAAAGCCAACGACTGGGACAACCTGCTGCCCCGGCAGGTCAGCGACAGCATGAAATACGACGGGCACTACGTAGCGGTGCCGGTCAATATCCACCGCATCAACTGGTTGTGGCTCAACCCCCAGGTGCTGAAAAAAGCCGGGGTGACCGAGCTGCCCACCACCCTCGAGCAGCTGTATGCGGCCGGCGACAAACTCAAGGCCGCCGGCTTCATCGCCATCGCCCATGGCGGGCAGGCGTGGCAGGACACCACGATCTTCGAAAACCTGCTGCTGAGCATCATGGGCGCCGACGGCTTCAGAAAATCCTTCATCGACATGGACCCGGCCACCCTTACCGGCGCCCAGATGACCGCCGTGTTCAGCGCCTTGCGCCGGCTGCAGGCCTACCTGGACCCGGATGGCTCGGGCCAGGACTGGAATCTGGAGACCGCCAAGGTGATCAACGGCAAGGCCGGCATGCAGATCATGGGCGATTGGGCAAAAAGCGAATGGACTGCGGCCGGCAAGACGGCCGGCAGCGATTATGCCTGTGTGCCGTTTCCCGGATCGCAGGGCGCCTACAGCTACACCGTCGACTCGCTGGCGATGTTCAAACCGTCCAGCAACAACGACACGCCCGCCAATACGGCGGCGCGCAACGACCTGGCGCGCGTGGCCCTGGAGCCGGAATTCCAGTATGTCTTCAACCAGAACAAGGGCTCCATCCCGGTCATCAAGGGCCTGGACATGAGCCGCTTCGACAGCTGCGCCCAAGCCTCGGCCAAGGATTTTGCCACGGCCGAACAAGCCGGCACCCTGGCGCCGAGCATGGCTTTCAACATGTCGACGTCACAGGCGGTGCAGGGGGCGGTGTTCGACGTCGTCACCCAGTTCATGAACGACAGGAATGCTGATCCAAGCCAGGAAGGTGCACGGCTGCTGGCTGCCATCAAGGCGACCCAGTAAAAGCAGCAGGCCGGCTGGCGGTTCAGCCTGAACCTCAGCGGGCTTCCAGCCGCTGCTCATAAGCTCGCCGCGCCGCCTCGATGTCATCGCGGTGGCGCTCGGCCCACAGCCAAACCCCGCAAAACGCCTGGCCCAGGCTCATGCCCATCGCGGTCAGCTGGTACTCCACCCGCGGCGGTACCTGCGGGTACACCGTGCGCAACAGCAGGCCGTCGGCCTCCATCTGGCGCACGGTGCGGGTCAGCATTTTCTGGCTGACCTCGCCGACCCGCGCCGCCAATTGCGTGAAACGCAGGCAGCCGTGTTCGGCGAGGGCCTCGATCACCAGCATGGTCCACTTGTCGGCAATCCGGCCAATGATTTCGCGCACCAGTCGTTCCAGCTGCGGGTCGCTGGCCTGGCCGCCGTGGGGCCAGGGCGCCGGGCCGCTGGCAGGTTGCAGAGGGTGGGGCATGGTTGATGGTTTCCTGCAGGTCAGTAAGGCACTTTTCGGCGCCTACTTCCCGTCGGCGCCGGTGGACTCTATGGTAGATCAAGTCGCTGCGCACCGGCGCGGCCTCTGCAACTCACATGGGAGACTACGATGCAAACCACAGGCAATACTCTGCTGGTAACCGGCGGCGGCAGCGGTATCGGTCGCGCCCTGGCTGAAGCGTTCCTTGCCCTGGGCAACCAGGTGATCATCGCCGGGCGCCGCGAAGCCCTGCTGCAACAGGTGGCCCAGGCCAACCCGGGCCTGCACTACGTGGTGCTCGACACCAGCGATGCGGCCGACAGCCAGCGCGGTGTCGAACGACTGCTTGCCGACTACCCGCAACTCAACGCCGTGATCCACTGCGCTGGCATCATGCGTGGTGAAAGGCTGGTCGACGGCCCCACCGAACTGGAAGCCACGGTGGCGACCAACCTGATCGGCCCGATCCGCCTGGATGGCCTGCTGCTGCCGCACTTTCTCAAGCAACCCCACGCCGCCATCGTCACCGTGTCGTCGGGCCTGGCCTTCGTGCCGCTGGCCCTGACCCCCAGCTACTGCGCAACCAAGGCGGCCGTACATTCCTACAGCCAGTCGCTGCGCTACCAGCTCAAGGACACGGCGGTAAAGGTCCACGAACTGGCGCCGCCCTATGTGCAGACCGAGTTGATGGGCCAGCGCCAGGCCAACGACCCGCACGCCATGCCGCTCAAGGCGTTCATCGACGAAGTCATGGGTATCTTCAAGGCCCAGCCCGATGCCGAGGAGATTCTGGTGGAGCGGGTCAAACCGCTGCGCTTTGCCGAGGTCAATGGTGGGTACGCCGAGTTTTTCCGCAACTTCAATGACCAGATGGCCGCCGCGCGGGCAGGGGAGTGATACCGGCCTGGGGCGCGCTGCCACCTCCGGGGGCAAGGCATGAACAGCATTGCAGTGATATCCATGGGCGAGATGGGTGCCGGCATCGCCGGCCTGTTGGTGAGCAACGGCGCGCGGGTGCTGACCTCGCTGGGCGGGCGCAGCGCCGCCAGCCTGGCCCGGGCCGAGGCGGCGGGGGTGGAGGTACTCGACGAGCGTTCGATGGTCGAGCAGGCAGACCTGCTGTTGTCGATCGTGCCACCCGCCGTGGCCGGCGAGGTGGCGCAGCGCTTGCTGCCGCTGCTCGAGCAGGCGGTGCAGCCCCCCACCTATCTGGACTGCAACGCTATCGCCCCGCAGACACTGCTGGCGCTGGCCCAGCCCTTTGTGCAGCGCGGCCTGCCGTTCGCCGATGCCGGCATCATCGGGCCTAGCCCCAAGGTCGGCGGCGGCAGCCCGCGCTTCTACCTCGCCGGAAACGTCGACAATGCCTGCGAGCAACTGCGGGCGCTGGGCCTGGACGCGCGGCGAGTGTCGGGGGAACTGGGCGACGCCTCGGCCCTGAAAATGGCCTACGCCGGTATCACCAAGGGCTTGCAGGCCCTGGGCAGCGCCATGGCCCTGGGCGCTGCGCGCCACGGCGGGCAGGACCTGCTGCTGGCCGAGCTGCAGGCCAGCCAGCCGGCGTTGTACGGATGGCTGGCCAGGCAGCTGCCGTCGATGTACGCCAAGGCCTATCGCTGGGATGGCGAGATGCACGAGATAGCCAGGTTTGTGGCGCCTGAGGCGGGTGCGGCGCAGATGTACGAAGGCGCCGCCGAGTGGTACGGGCAGGTTGCCGAGAGCTGGAAGCAAGGGGCCGACAGCGAGATCATCGCGGCGCTGGAGCGTTTTACCCGGGGCTGACGCCAGACCTGGCCGGCCTTGAGAACATTCGGGGGCATACCCCCGAGTGTCCCAGGTCGGCTGTCGATTACGGCTTGGGCACCACCCGCCACACCGTATTGGACAGGTCATCGGCAATGATCAGCGCACCGCGTGGGTCGACGGTCACGCCGACTGGACGGCCGCGGGTCTTGCCGTCATCACCGCGAAAACCGGTGGCGAAGTCCACCGGCTCGCCGGCCGGCACGCCATTGCTGAACGGCACGAAGATGACCTTGTAGCCCACCGGATGCTCGCGGTTCCAGCTGCCGTGCTCGCCGACGAACACCCCGTCGGCGAATTTCGCGCCCATGGCGGGGATGGAAAAATCCACCCCCAGCGCAGCGACGTGGGAACCCAGGCTGTAGTCCGGCTTGATGGCCGAGGCCACCTTGGCCGGGTCCTGGGGTTGCGCGCGGGTGTCGACGTTCTGGCCCCAGTAACTGTAGGGCCAGCCGTAGAACGCGCCTTCCTTGACCGAGGTCAGGTAGTCGGGCACCAGGTCCGGACCCAGCTCGTCACGTTCGTTGGCCACCGCCCACAACTTGCCCGTGCCGGGCTGCACTTTCAGTGCAGTGGGATTGCGAATGCCAGTGGCGTAGGGTTTGTAGGCGCCGGTCTGGGCGTCCACCTGCCAGACCCTGGCGCGGTCGATCTCGACCTCCATGCCGCGCTCGGTGATGTTGCTGTTCGAGCCGATGCCCACGTACAGGGTCTTGCCGTCGGCGCTGATGGCCAGCGACTTGGTCCAGTGGTGGTTGATCTGCGAAGGCAGGTCGGTGAGTTTGGTCGGCGCTGCGGTGGCCCTGGTCTGGCCGTCGCTGTAGTCGAAGCGCAGCAAGGCATCCTGGTCGGCCACGTACAGATGGCCGTTGGCGTAGGCCAGCCCATAGGGCGCGTTGAGGTTGTCGGCGAACACTGTCCGGGTTTCGTACACACCGTCGCCGTCGGCGTCGCGCAGCAGCGTCAGGCGATTGCCGCCCTTGACCGGGCTGGTGCCACGAGCCTTGACCAGCGAGGCGATGACATCCTTGGGCTTGAGCTGTGCTTCGCTGCCGCCGCGGCCTTCGGAAACGATGATGTCGCCGTTGGGCAGCACCAGTGTCTGGCGCGGAATCAGCAGGCCGGTGGCGATGGCGCTGATGCTGTAGCCCGGCGGCACCGATGGCGTCTGGTTGCCCCAGGCAGTCGGGTCGGCGATCTTCATGATGGGCAGCAGGCCGCGCTGGGCCTCGGGCATCTTCGGGTCCGGGCCATGGGCCTCGGTGCTGTCGCCCTCATTGCCGCAGGCGGCCAGCAGCAAGGCGACACTCAGGACGCTCAGGGTTGGCAGAATGGACTTGTTCATTGCACCCCCTGCGCACGAAGGCGGGTCAGGCCGACCCAGGTGGCGAGCATCACCAGCACCGTGGCGACCGCCGACATCACCAGCCCGGCCGGCATCACCGCCCAGGCGTCCTTGCCATGCTCGAACGAGCCGACCAGCCCGGCGATCCAGGCCACCAGCAGCAACAGGAAGTAGGCGGCGGGCCGTCCGCCCTTGTGCGAGGCCCGAACCAGGTTGACCAGGGCGTACAGCAGGGCCAGGCCACTGAACAGCTCACCGCCGGCCAGCAGCCACGCCGCGAAGTTGCTCCATTGGCTCTGGTAAGTCTTGTAGTAGGTGATGTCGCTGAGCAGGGCGCCGAGAAACAACGGCACCCCGCCGGCCAGCAAGGTGGCGTGCAACGGGCCGGGCAGGTAGCGGTAATCGGGGAGGGTCTGGACCGTCATGAGGGTTCCTTTTTCGTTTCTCACCCCGGGCGAGCGGCCCGGGGTGTGCTGACTGGGCATAGAAAACGATCATGACACCACAGGATTAGTTCAACCCCGCTACCGCCGCTGGGGGCTCACCAGAACCAGAAGGGCAGGTATTTGGGCGTCGGCTCCACGGCCAATTCCTGGTGATAGCTGATGGTGTTGATCAGAAACGCATCCAGGGCCAGGAAGCTCGCCAGGCCGAAGATGACCAGCAGGGCTTCACGCCAGGGATGAGTCGCCCAGTACCGCGCCAGGCCATAACGCCCCAGGGCCAGCAGGGTGCAACTGAACAGTACCCCGGCCGTATTGGGCTGCAGCGGGTGGTCGGCCCAGAGGTTGTACAGATGCACCGCTGCCAGTAATGCCAGGCCGATGACCGGAAGGTGCCAGCAAAAGCGCAGGAAGCCTTCACGCGCGCGGCTGAACAGGGCGCTGCGGTCAACGAAGATATAGGCTGCCAGCAAGCCGATGGCCGGGGCGATGGACAGCACGTAGCGATTCTTTTTGGAGTCCGGGATGGTGAACAACAGCAACAACGTCACCACCCAGACCGCGAGATGGAACAGCAAGGCGGCGTCGCCATGCCGTGGCGCGCGCCAGAGCGTCCAGCCCGGCGTTGCCGTGGCTTTGCCCGCCAGCTTGCCGACCACATACACGGCGTAGAAGGCGCTCACGCCATAGGTCGCCAGCCCCGCCGTGAAATAGAAGTAATAGCGTGACGAGTGGACATTGGACACACGGCCGAGCCCCTGCATCTCCAGCACGTGGTCGACGAATGGCTGCCCACCTTCAACCCAGGCCGCCCAGACCAGCAAGGCAACGCCCAGTGCCAGCATCGCCCCTGCGCCCAGCAGCAGCACCGCCAGGCGCCGCCACTGCTGGCTCAAGCTGTAGTAGGTGGCGATCACCAGGGTCGGGCCGATCAGGCCGACCGGCCCGCGAAAGGCGAACCCCAGGGCCAGGGCCAGCATCACCAGGTGCAGACGCGGGCGCACCTGCTGCATATCGGCGCTGTACACCAGATAGAAGCAGGCCACCGTGACCAGAGCCGGGTAGACGTCCAGGGCGTAATAGGTCACGCCATCGACGAACGACCAGCTGAACAGGGTGAACAACACCCCGAATACGCCCCAGCGCTTGTCATGCAAGGCGCCCAGTTTGTACACCAGCACCAGGATCAGCGCCGCCGCCAGGCAAAAGGGCAAGCCCATCGAGAGGATCGACACGCGCCCGAATGGCAGCGACGCCAGGTATTGCAGCAGGGTATTGGCAATGGTGTAGTCGGGGTAGGGCTGCAGGTCATCGGCAATCGGAAACAGCGTGAGGCCGTGATGCAACGCGTATTGCGTGAAGTCGACGAAGCGGGTGGTGTAGTTCAGGATGGCCGGTTTGTACTGCATCAGCAGCAGTGCCAGCAGGCTGAACAGGAAGATGCTGCAAGCGGGACGGTCAACGACCTCGCGGGTCAAACGGTTCATGCGCAGTGCGTCCAGGCAAAAAAAACGCACGGTAGCATGGGGGTCCAGTCGGCCGGCTGAACCCGCCTTGAACCAAAAGTGCGCAGGTCACTGAGGCTCTAGGAGAGGCCCCTGCGCAGTTGTGCGGGCGAACGCATCCTCGGCTACCCCTGCTTCGGCCTGCGCCTCGAGCTTGGCCCGATCCGCCTTGCTGACGTAGCGCTCCTTCTTCGGCGCCAGCTTGGCACTGGCCTTTTTGGCGTGAGCTTGCAGCAGCTGTTTGATCTTCTTGCGACGGTTCATGGTGGTTCGACTCGATCGGTTCTGGCGAAAAGTGGTCTGACGCCTGCAGGCGTTGGCGTACCCGGCCCGGAAAAAATCGCACCCTACCATCATGCGTGGCCGGTGTCCGCAAAAGCAGCCGTCAGGCCTGACGTGACCAGTGGTGTCAGGCGACCCTGGCCCGCGCCGATACAGGGAGTCACGGCGTTACGCGTGTCCCTTGATCGGATGATGGCACTAAAACATCATTGGGGCTGTCATACTCGCCTCAACCTGCTGATCCGGTGCCGCATGCTTGTTCCCGCTCTACAACCTCCTGGTTTCAACGACCCCCAGCTGCTGGCCGAGGTCGAGCGCACCATCACGTCCGGCGTGCGAAGCTTGCGCTTCAGTGAGGAGCTGGAAGCGCGCTACGAGGCCGACACCCACAAGCGCCGCCTGCATTTCATCACGGCGGTCGGGATCGGCGGCGCGCTGATCTACAACCTGTTTCTGATCAGCGACTGGCTGGTGCTGAACGACATGTTCACCTACGTGGCGCTGGGCCGCTTGTGCCTGATCACGCCGATGTTCATCGTCCTGCTGCTGCTGGGGCCGCGGCTCAAGTCGCGGCGCGCGCTGGAAACTGTCGCCACCTTCGGCACCGTGACCTGCTCGGTGATGCCGCTGGTGGTGATGATCTACAGCGACAGCCCGTATCGGCTGCAGTACCAGCTGGGGATGCTGCTGATCATGGTGTATGGCGCGATGATCCAGCAGCTGCCGTTCCGTTTTACCCTGGTGGCCTTGCTCAGCATGTTGCCAATCCAGCTGCTGACCACTTACCTCGCGCACTACGCGGACATCGTCAACTGGCAGTCCAACGCCGTGTTCTATGTGTCGGCGGTGCTGCTGCTGTTGATGGCCTCATGGTTTCTCGAGCGCGGCACGCGGCTGAGCTACCTGTATGCGCTGCGCGGTCGCCTGCTGCATGAGCAACTGGCCGCCATCGCTCGCACCGACGCGCTGACCCTGCTGTACAACCGCCGCTACCAGGGCGAGGTACTTGAAGCCATCTGGCAGCACGCGGCGCGCACGCGGACCCAGGTGGCGGCGATCCTGCTGGATATCGACTATTTCAAGGTCTACAACGACAGCTATGGCCACCCCCAGGGCGACACCTGCCTCAAGGAACTGAGCCGGGTGATCCAGCGCGTCGCTCGGGAACGCGGGGCGATGGCGTTCCGCTTTGGTGGCGAAGAGTTCCTGCTGCTGATGACCGACATCGACGCCCGCCAGGCGACCGCCACCGGTGAAGCGCTGCGCGGCGCCGTGGCGGCGCTGGGCATCCCGCACCCGGTGCTGGGCGAGGGCGCCCGCGTGACCATCAGCCTGGGCGTGGCGGCCACCCTGGCGCCCCAGGCCAGCGCCGAAGAGCTGATCAGCGCCGCCGACAGCGCCCTGTACGCCGCCAAACGCGCCGGCCGAGACTGCCTGCGCAGCGCCTGGCCGGAGCGGGTGGGCGGGTGAGGGGCAGGGCGGCGCTGGCGCATGTCTGGAGGTTCAATAGGGCGGCCTATCGCGGGCTTCGCGCGCTCCTACGGTTGTTTCGGGCGCATGCATCCATTTGATGTTCCACGATAGACCGCCAAGCACCAAGGCGGTCATAGGAATCTGCCAGGAACGGCACGCTCGAAACAAACGTGGGGAGCGCGCGAAGCCCGCGATAGGCCGCGCGGGCGGCCGCTGGTGGCCATATTGGACATTCCGCCAGGCACCAGGAAGATCACACCGGCCTGGCGGCCTCTCGGGGTCTGCGACCCCTCCCACTTTGATCGCGAATCCCTTGTGGGAGGGGGCGAAGACCCCGAGAGGCCGCCAGGCCGGTCTTGAGACTCAATCATGGCCGCCACCGGCCGCCCGCGCGGCCTATCGCCAGCTTCGCCGGCTCCTACATTTGCTTCGAACGTGCCGTTCCAGTGGCATTACCTATGAGCGCCTTGGTGCATGGCGGTCTGTCGTCGAACATCAAGAGCGGTCATAGGCGATGCCACTGGATGCATATAAATCGAAACAGATGTAGGAGCCGGCGCAGCTGGCGATAGGCCGCGCGGGCGGCCGCTGGTGGCCATATTGGACATTCCGCCAGGCGCCCGAAGATCAAACCGGCCTGGCGGCCTCTCGGGGTCTGCGACCCCTCCCACTTTGATCGCGAATCCCTTGTGGGAGGGGGCGAAGACCCCGAGAGGCCGCCAGGCCGGTCTTGAGACTCAATCAAGGCCACCACCGACCGACCGCGGCCTTATCGCGGGCTTCGCGCGCTCCTACGGTTGTTTCGGGCGCGTGCATCCAGCAACCGTCACCTATGACCGCCCTGAACTCCAAAAGCGAACTGGATGCATATAAATCGAAACAGATGTAGCCGGCGTAACTGGCGAGCGAAGCAACCCTGAACAGCAGGCTTGATTGGCCATGGGCCGCGATACCAGCGATCCGCTCGGGCACCGAGGTGATGCCCTCGCCAGCTGCGCCGGCTACAACGGTCTGCTATAGCGCTGGCCTTTCAAGGCGCAGCCACTCGCGCACTGACGGCCGCTGCCACTGACGCTGGGCATAGGCCGCCAATGCTGCGGGCACCGGGTCGCCGTTGAGGATCAGCCGATTGAGCATCAGCGCCAGATCGAGGTCGGCAATCGACCATCGTTCAAACAGATATTCGCGCCCGGCATCTAGCAGGCGTTCGGCAAGCGCGAGCAGCTTGGCCGCCGCCTTGGCCGCTTCGGCCGACAGGGGCGCTGCGCGCACCCCGTAGAACACGACCAGGGTCGAGCGTTCCTCGCGCAAGGGCTGCAAGTCACTGCGCAGCCAGGCCTGCAGTTGTCGCGCCCTGGCTCGCTGCAGCGGATCCAGCGGGTACACCGGCACGGCAGGAAAACGATCCTCAAGGTATTCGGTGATGGCGGAGGACTCCGATAGCGCGAAGTCGCCCTGCAGCAGCATCGGCACGCGACAGGTCAGCGACAGCCGGGCATAGGCGGGCGCCTGATGCTGCCGCTGGTCAAGATCCAGAGTGTGCAGGTCGAAGTCCAGACCTTTCTCGCGCAGCGCGACAAACACCGACAGCGCATAAGGGCTGGTGAACTGGGCATCGACATATAGGCAGAGGTTCATGGCGCGATCCTTGGGGGGCGGGCGTGAACCTTTCTACCGTTTGTGGCGGGAAAAATAAAAGTCGCATGAAGCATGGGGCCATTCCTGGCGAGAATGGCCCCCCGGCCACGCCAACCTAGTGCGGCGCGCGCACGATGGTCTTGAGCAGGTCTTCAGGGCTGATGTGCCCCACCACATGCTTGACGCTGCCCGGTTGCGGCAGGTCGAGGATGTGGCCCTTCATCTTGCCAATCACGTGCATTTCGCACGGCTTGCAGTCGAACTTGAGGGTCAGCACCTCGTCGCCGTGCACCAGCTGCATCGGCTCGACCTTGGTGCGCACGCCGGTCACGCCCTTGGCCTGCTTGGGGCACAGGTTGAAGGAGAAGCGCAGGCAGTGCTTGGTGATCATCACCGGCACATCGCCGGTTTCCTCGTGGGCCTCATAGGCCGCGTCGATCAGCTGCACGCCGTGGCGGTGGTAGAAATCGCGGGCCTTCTGGTTGTAGACGTTGGCCAGGAACGACAGGTGCGATTCCGGGTACACCGGCGCTGGCACCGTCGCGGCCTTGCGCGACCCGCGCGGGTGGGCCAGCACCCGAGCGGCGTCGAGCGCTTCGATGGCTTCGCGGCGCAGCGTCTTGAGCTGCGAGTTGGGGATGAAGAACGCCTGTGGCGCCTCCAGGCGAATGTCGGTGGCGTGGTAGGCGGTGTTGCCCAGTTGGCCGAGCAGGTCCTGCAGCTGCTCCAGCGCCTGGGCCGGCTTGTTGGCCGCGCCGAACGGGCCGGCGAGGGTGGCGCTGGCGCTGATGCCTTCTTCGCTGGTGGCCGTCAGCTGCAGCTGCTGCTCGCTAAGCCGCGCGACCCAGGTCAGGCCGATGCGGCGTTCGGCCGAGGTGCGCTGCAGCGCCTGTTGCCAGTTGTGGTCCAGGTTGCGGTTGAGCGGCTGCTGCGGGCGCACCCGCTGCAACGCCGGCGGCATCTCGTTGGGCTCGACGCGGTAGCGGTAGCGTGGCGCGCCGTCTTCCTCGTACTCGCCCTGGGCCTGCACGATGTTGGCGCGAAAGCCCACCACTTCGCGCTTGATCAGCACGTTGAGGCCGTCACCGTTGGACAGCGGCTGCTCGGTGACCACCTGCAGGTGACGCTTGCCCACCGCCTCGACCACACCCACCGGCAGGCCGGTGAAGGTCGGCGTGTCGAAGGCGCCGATGTCGATCTTGCGCTCGCTGACGAAGTAGTCGGTGCTGCCGCGGTGGAAGGTCTTGTCCGGGTCGGGCACGAAGAAGTGCGCGGTCCGCCCGCTGGAAGCGCGGGCCAGGTCCGGGCGGTCTTCAAGCACGGCGTCCAGGCGCTGGCGGTAGTAGGCGGTGATGTTCTTCACATAGCCCATGTCCTTGTAGCGGCCCTCGATCTTGAACGAGCGCACCCCGGCCTCGACCAGCGCGCGGATGTTGGCGCTCTGGTTGTTGTCCTTCATCGACAGCAGGTGCTTCTCGTAGGCGACCACGCGGCCCTGGTCGTCCTTGAGGGTGTAGGGCAGGCGGCAGGCCTGCGAGCAGTCGCCGCGGTTGGCGCTGCGCCCGGTGTGGGCGTGGGAAATGTTGCACTGACCGGAAAACGCTACACACAGCGCGCCATGGATGAAGAACTCGATGGCCGCCTCGGTTTCGTCGGCGATCGCGCGGATTTCCTGCAGGTTGAGCTCACGGGCCAACACCAGCTGCGAGAAACCGGCCTGGTCGAGGAACCGGGCCCGGGCCAGGGTGCGGATGTCGGTCTGGGTGCTGGCGTGCAGTTCGATCGGCGGGATGTCCAGCTCCATGACGCCCAGGTCCTGCACGATCAGCGCATCGACACCGGCATCGTACAGCTGGTGGATCAGCTGGCGCGCCGGCTCCAGCTCGTTGTCGTGGAGGATGGTGTTGATGGTGGTGAACACCCGCGCATGATAGCGCCGGGCGAACTCCACCAGGCGGGCGATATCGGCCACTTCGTTGCAGGCGTTGTGGCGCGCGCCAAAGCTGGGGCCGCCGATGTAGATGGCGTCGGCGCCGTGCAGGATGGCCTCGCGGGCAATCTCAACGTCGCGCGCGGGGCTGAGCAGTTCCAGCTGGTGTTTGGGTAGGGACATGGGCAATGGTCGGATCGGTCACGGTCGAGCCGACCATTGTAGCCGAACCACTCTAGCCGTGAATGGCCAGCGACGAAAAGTTCAGGCCAGGGCGCTCAGCCCTGCGCGGCCATCGCCGTGACTTCCACGCGCATGCCGGGCACTGCCAGCGCCGCCACGCCGACGGCCGCGCGCACCGGCCAGGGCTTGGCGAAAAAACGTTGGTACACCGCGTTGAAGGCGGCGCGCTCGTTGATATCGGTCAGATAGATGGTCAGGTGCAGCACCCGCTCCAGGGAGCTGCCGGCGCGTTCGAGGGCCACTTTCAAAGCTTGCAGGGTGCATTCGCTCTGGGCGGTGATGTCGCCCAGTTCAAGGCTGCCGTCGGCGCGGGTCGGAATCTGTGTCGACACCAGGATGCCGTTGAAGCTGGCGACATCGGAAGAGATCGAGTCGGCGTCGGGGTCGGGCAGGAATACGGGATCAGTCATGAGAGGCAGGCCTTGCTCGGTGAGGTTGAACAACCGGGCCGGCCAAGGTGCCGCAGCGCAGGGCGCGCGTCAACCCGCAGGCCTTGGGGCAGGGCATAGCCCCGCCCCGGCGCCAATCAGACGCGGAACCGCGCCACCAGCTGGTTGAGGTTCACCGCCAGCTTCGACATCTCGCCGCAGGCACTGGCCGTCTGGCTGCCGGCGGCGGCGCTGTGGGCCGACAGGTCGCGGATGCTGGTGAGGTTGCGGTCCACTTCGCGGGCCACTTGGGCCTGTTCTTCGGCGGCCGTGGCAATCAGCAGGTTGCGCTCGTTGATCTGGTTGATCGCTTCGCTGATCTGCTTGAGCGAGGCATCGGCGTTCTGCGCCACGGCGATGGAGTTGGCCGCCATGTCCTGGCTCAGGCTCATCGCGCTCACCGCCTGGTTGGAGTCGCCCTGGATGGCGCCGATCATCTGCTCGATCTCCTGGGTCGACTGCTGGGTGCGGTGCGCCAGGGCCCGCACTTCATCGGCGACCACGGCGAAGCCGCGGCCCTGTTCGCCGGCCCGGGCAGCCTCGATGGCCGCGTTGAGCGCCAGCAGGTTGGTCTGCTCGGCGATGGCGCGAATCACCTCCACCACCTTGCCGATGCCCTGGGCGCGGGTCGACAGGCTCTTGACCTGCTCGCCCGTCACCGCCACGTTGCCAGCCAGGCCTTCGATGGCTTTGAGGGTCTGGGCGACGTTGTCGATGCCGGTCAGGGTGTAGGCCGCCGACTCGCGGGAGGCCACCGAAGCGGCTTCGGCGTTGTGCGCCACCTCGTCCACGGCCGCACTCATCTCGGTGACCGCCGTGGCCGCCTGGTTGACTTCATCGTTCTGCCGCACCAGGCCCTTGCTGGCCTCTTCGGTCACGGCGGTCATTTCTTCGGAGGCCGAAGCCAGTTGGGTGGAGGAGTCGGCGATCTGGGCGATGGTGGCGCGCAGGTTGGCCTGCATGGTCGACAGCGCCGCCAGCAGCCGTCCGGCCTCGTCGCGGCCACTGAGCTGGATCTCGCGCGACAGGTCGCTGCTGGCGATGCGTTCGGCCACGGCCAGCGCCGAGTTGATCGGCGAGGCGATGCTGTGGGTCAGCAACACGGCCAGTACGATGGTCAGCACCAGCGCGGCGATCACCAGGCCGATCACCAAAGTCATGCCGCTGGAGTAGGCCTGGGCGGCGGCGAGGCCGGCCTCCTTGGCGCCGTCGTCGTTGTAGGCCTGCAGCTTGCCGATCTGCTCCATCAGGTTATTGGTCAAAGGGCGGATGCCACTGACGATGAGCGCGCCGGCTTCACTGTACTTGCCGGCCCGGATCAGCGGTTCGAACAGGTCCAGCTGCCTGCCGTAGGCCTCGCTGGTGGCCTTCACGGCCTGGTACAGGGCGCGGTCGTCGTCATTGGAAATCAATGGCTCATAGCCGGCCACGGCCTTGAAGTAGGCTGCGCGAAAGCCGCCGAAGGATGCCACCGACTCCTGCAGCACCTTGGCGTCGGTGCTGCCGGTCACGCGCTGGCTCTCCAGACGCAGGCGCAGGATGGTCTGGGTCATCAGGCCGGTCTGGCGCACGCTGGGCATCCAGTTGGTCTCGACGTCCTGCTCGGACTCGCGCAACTTGCCCATCTGCAAGGCCGCCACGGTGCCGAGGGCGAACACCACCAACACGATCAGAGAGAAAAACAGCGCTGCCCGTGGCGCAAGGTTCATGCTGCGAAGATTCATGAGTGCAAAGCCTGCTGCTGGAGACGCCGAGTGCGCGTCGATTCCCCGCTATCGGCCAGCAAAACGCGGCATTGAGTGGGCGACGACGAAAGGCAGTGGCGCCGGCAGGCGTCGGCTGGGCAGGCAAAATGATGGCCCCGCTGCCGATAAGGGACGACCAGAATCCGTCACCTTTCACTCGAAGAGCCCGCTCCATGCGATTGATCTTGCTCACTTTAGCCCTGGTCTCCTCAGTTTTGCTTACCGCCGGCTACGCCCACGCCGCCGGCGCTGCCAAGGCGGCGCAACGCCAGGACGCCGACCGCTACACCTGCAGCTGGGGCGCAGGCACTGCCGCCCGCGCCCAGGAATTGAAACTGGCCGGGGTGTCGCTGTATGCCGCTCGGCAGAAAATTCAGGCCTATTCCTTCGACCGCAGCTGGAAACGCATGCTGGCCATGCGCATCACCGAGCAGACCTACGACAGCCCGTCGCGCTACAAGGCCGAGGCGGTGCGCCAGGTGTTCTACCAGGACTGCGTGAAGTACAAGAACCGCACCGCGGCCCGCTGAGGTCATCGAAATTGCCGGTTTTCACGGGCACTGTATGCATGTACAGTATCCGGGTCAATCAGCGATTCCGGTGAATCTTTGCGGGAGGAAGGCGATATGCGCAGGCTTTTAAAACTATGGACCGCCGTTGTCTCGGCGGCCTTCGTCATGCTCGGGGCGGCCCTGGGCGGGGTCGGTCTGGTGGACTTCACTGGCATGCTGGCCATCGCCGTGGTGCCCCAGGTGATCTTGCTCTGGTGGGGGCAGTGGCCAGAAGTGCCCTATGCCCTCGAAGACCGCCTCATCGAGTGGTACCACAGTGCCCTGGCGCGCGACTGGCCGCGCCTCAGCTGGCCCAAGGCGCGCACCGACACCCTGTACGGCTGGAGCCTGGCCAAGGCCTGCGCCAGTTGGCGCCAGCTGCCATGGCGATGACCGGCAAGGGCTGACACGGCTGCAAATTTGTTCAAGACATCCGGCGCAAAGTCGTGGATCATCCTCGGCCTTCCAAGAAACAGCTGGCGTGTCGAACAATGCAATCCTCTCCTGCAAGCCTGGCGTTTGGCCGGGGTGCCATGGCGGTGCTGCCGCTGTCCTTCGCCTGTGCGCCCTGGGGGTTGCTGGTCAGTTCGCTGGCCATCGGCGCCGGCTTCACACCCGTCGAGGGGCAGGGCCTGTCCGCCATCGTCTTCGCCGGCGCGGCCCAGCTGGTGGCCATCGGCATGGTCAAGGGCGGTGCGAGCCTGCTGTCGATCTTCGTCACCACCTTGCTGCTGACTTCCCAGCACCTGCTCTATGCCATGCACATGCGCCCCTGCATTGCGCCATTGCCCTCGCGCTGGCGGGTAGGGCTGGGTTTTCTGCTGACCGACGAGTTCTTCGCCCTCAACAGCCACCAGAACGCCCGCGGCTTCGACCGCTGGTACGCGCTGGGGGTGGGGCTGACCTTCTATGTCGCCTGGAACCTCTTTACCCTGGCCGGCATCGTGCTGGGCCGCAACATTCCCAACCTGGAATCCCTGGGGCTGGAGTTTTCCATCGCCGCCACCTTCGTGGCCCTGGTCACGCCGCTGGTCAAGTCGCTGCCGGTGCTGATCTGCGTGGCCGTCTCGCTGGGCTGCTCGGTGTGGCTGAGCTGGCTGGGCCTGCAATCGGCGCTGGTGGTCTCGGGGCTGGCCGGGATGGTCGCGGGCTTTTCGGCCAAGTGCCTGATGGAGCGCAGGGCATGATCTTCGTCGTCATCTTCGGCATGGGCGCCATCTTGCTGTTCAACCGCTACCTGTTCCTCGAACCGCGCCTGCCGGTGCGCCTGGGCCAGCGCGCGCGGGACTTTCTCGGCTTCGCCGTGCCCGGCATGCTCACCGCCATCGGCGGGCCGATCATCTTTTTGCCGGGGCATCAACTTGACCTGTCGCTGCTCAACCCCTACCTGCTGGCGGCGGTGTGCACCGTGATACTGATGCTGCTGACCCGCCGCGTGCTGACCAGCGTGGTGTTGAGCGTGGCGCTGTTCTACCTGCTGCGCTGGTGGCTGCCAGGCTGAAGCCGCCGCCGATTGATGGATTGATGTGAAAGGGCAAGACCATGCTCAGAACCGTAGCCGACCTCGACCTGCGCCTGTTGCGCATCTTCAGCGTGGTGGTGCAATGCCAAGGCTTCAGCGCCGCGCAGGCGCAGCTCAACATGAGCCAGTCGAGCATCAGCATGCACATCTCGGCGCTGGAGAAACGCCTGGGGTACCGCCTGTGCGAGCGCGGCAAGAGCGGCTTCAGCGTCACCGAAAAGGGCCAGCGCATCCTGGCCGCGAGCGCCACGCTGTTCGCTGCCGCCGACGCCTTTCGCGACCAGGCACAAGCCCTGACCGGGCGGCTGGTGGGCGAAGTGCGCCTGGGGCTGACCGACAACATCGCCACCTTGCCCAGCGCCCACATCGACGCCGCCATCGCCCGCTTCTATGAGCGCGCGCCGGACACCCAGCTGCACCTGCACGTCGACTCGCCGCCGCAACTGGAACAACGGGTGATCGACGGGCAGCTGGACCTGGCGGTGTCGTACTTCAACCGCACGCTGCCCAGCCTGGACTACCAGCCGCTGTACCGCGAGGCGATCGGCGTGTTCTGCGGGGAGGGCCACCGGCTGTACGCGGCGGCCCAGGTCGACCGCGCGCAACTGCAGGCCGCCGACTGGATTCGCCATGGTTTCCTGCTGCCCGGCGAGCCTTTGCCGTTGACCCCGCAACGCAGTTCGGCCAGCGCCCAGCACATGGAGGCGGTGGCCCATGCGCTGCTGGCCGGCACCCACCTGGGCTACCTGCCGCTGCACTATGCCCAGGGCTGGGTCGGCTCGGGCCGCCTGCGCGAGCTCGAGCCGGCGTCACTGCGCTACGACGTTGAGCACCGCCTGATCACCCGGGTCGGCCAGGCGCCCAGCGAAGCGGTGCGCGCCTTCATCGCCGACCTGCAGGCGGTGCACCCCGGCTAGCCGAGGCAGCGGGTCACGTGCTTGACCGACTGATACGCCGCCAGGCCCCAGGGGCCGAGTTCGCGACCGATGCCGCTGGCCTTGGTGCCGCCCCAGGAGGTTTCGACGAACACCGCCTGGACCGAGTTGATCCACACATGGCCGACCTGCAAGGCAGCGGCCACCCGTTGCGCGCGGGCCAGGTCCTGGCTGACCACGGTGGCCACCAGGCCGAAGCGGCTGTCGTTGGCCAGGGCGATGGCCTCGGCCTCGCTGGTGAAGCGTTGGGTGCACAGCACCGGGCCGAAGATTTCCTCGCGCCACAGTCGGCTGCTGGCCGGCACGTCGGCATACAAGGTGGGCGCCACGAACCAGCCCGGCCCCTGGCCGACTGCGCCGCCACTCAGGCAGCGCAGGCCTTCGGCCTGGGCCAGCGCGAAATACTCGGCCACCTTGTGCCACTGCGCCGCGCTGCTCAGTGGGCCCATGTCGACCTCGCCCGCCATGGGGTTGCCCACCCGCAGCGCGGCGAACGCCACGGCCAGGCGCGCGTGCAGGGCGTCGGCAATGGCCTCGTGCACCAGCAGGCGCGAGGTGGCCGAGCACATCTGCCCGGCGTTCCAGGTGATACCGGCCACCACCCACTGCACCGCCTGATCAAGGTCGCTGTCCTCGAACACGACAATGGCCGATTTGCCGCCCAGCTCCAGGGTCACCGGTCGGCAGTGCGGCGCGGCGCTGCGCATCACCAGGCTGCCCACGGCATTGCTGCCGGTGAACGACAGCTTGTCCAGGCCGGCGTGTTCGCTCAGGGCGCTGCCCACTTCGCGGGCGCCGTTGACGATGTTCAGCACCCCGGCGGGCAGGCCGATGGCCTGGGCGATGCGGCCATAGGCCTGTTCGATCAGGGGGGTGACCTCCGATGGTTTCAGCACCAGGGTGCAGCCCGCCGCCAGGGCCGGGGCGATCTTCCAGGCGCTGGTCACCAGCGGGAAGTTCCACGGCACCACCAGCCCGACCACGCCCAGCGGTTCGAATCGGGTGTGGGCGACGAAGCCCGCTACCGCCAGTGGCACCGGCTGGTCCTGACGGGCATCGAGCCCCTCGGCGAGGTCGGCGTAATAGTTGAAGGTGGCCACGGCGTCGTCGATATCCACGCAGGCTTCGTGCTCGGGCTTGCCGTTGTTGCGCATTTGCAGGGCCAGCAGGTCGGCGCGCTGTTGCTCGACCCTCCCGGCCATGGCGCGCAGGTACCCGGCACGCTGCTGGCCGGTGAGGGCGCTCCAGGCGGGCAGTGCCGCGCGGGCGGCGGCAACCGCCTGGTCGACCTGGACCACGCTGGCGGCGCGCAGCTCGGCGAAGGCGCTGCCGGTGCTGGGGTCGAACACGCTGAGGGTCTGCAGGCCTTGGCCCCCGACCCAGTCGCCGTCGATGAAATGGCCGGTGGTCAGGTCGGTTGTTTTTATCATGGTTGCAGCTCCGCAGGCTTGGACAAGGAGCGCGATGGTAAGGGCGGCGATGCATCAGGCTGAATACCGATCACTTGAGGCTGACATCAGGAAAAATTGATGTATCCGGCTCAGCTGCGTGCACGATTGTCGGACCCATCTCGCTGTGTTTGTGGGAAATCAGACTATGCGCTGTAGGACGTTTCTGATTCTGCGCGATACCCTGCCGGCCGCCTTGTCGCTCCCCGGGTGATGGGATAGTTTCCCTCGGTCGCTGGCATTCAGCGGCCGGGTTTAGTCGCCCGATGAGATAGGTATGCAAAGCAACCGTCGTTGCCTTCGGCCGCCCTGGCGCCCGCTGGCCAGCCATGGTGGCTGTGCGCGGGAGGGCTTCGGCCCTGCCGGTTTTTTGCTGCCTTCTGCCGGTCGACTAACCTGCGCACAGCCGCCACCCAACCTTTCGCACGGGCGCGGCTTCACCGCTTCCCTGGAGTAAGCGCATGGACACTGCAAGCAGCCCCCTGACTCAAGCCATCCCCTTTGGCCGCGGCCCCAATGGCGAAATGCTTTTTGTGGTACAGCCCGGCATCCCCATCGACACCGCCTTGACCCACGCCAGCGAACTGCTCGACTGCGTGGGCGCCGTGGTCTACGAATCGGCCAGCAACGCCAGCGAAGAATTCCGCCCGCTGGCGCGCTCGGCGGTGTACCAGCTCGAGGCGATCCGGGCGCTGTTGCTCGCTTCGCTCAACGCCCTGGCGGCGCGCTGAGGGCCTGGCGCCTTTACACCAGACGCTTCTGGTAATAAAAGCGCTGACGCCCCGGTGGAAAATCCTCCAGCTGGCCAAAGCGGCTGAAGCCCTGCTTCTCGTAGAAGCCGGGCGCCTGAAAGCTGAAGGTGTCCAGCCAGATCCCCACGCACCCCTTGTCACGTGCCAGCTGTTCGGCCATCTGCATCAGGCGCGCGCCCATGCCTTGCCCACGGGTCTGCTCCGGCACGGCCAGCAGTTCGATGAACAACCAGCGGTAGAACACTTCGCCCCACAAGCCGCCTTGCACTTCGTCGCTGTGCTCGTCGCGCACCAGCAGGGCGAAGGATTCGGCCTGGGGGTCGCCGGCCTGGGCCCGGTTGTGGGCGCGCAGGGGCTTGAGGATGGCCGAGCGATCGGCCTCGGTGGGGTCGTTGCGGATCTCCAGACGCACTGGCATGGCTATTCCCTTAGTGGATGAAGCGCGGTATGCGCCCGGGGAGTCTAGCGTCCAAATGCTCGCGGCCCATAGAACAACCCGGCCAGCAGGGCCATGCAGAACCACACCAGCACTGCGGACCACAGGGTGTGCGACAGCAGGTGCCAGCCCTGCAGCGTGCGGATCGCGCCCGTCGCGGCGCCGAGCAGGAGGATGGCCAGCAGCAGCCAGCGGGCCGGCTGCCAGCCGTTGCAGCGGCTGGCAAAATACAGGCTTAACAGGTTGAAACCGGTGGCGGCGTGGCCGCTGGGCCAGCAGCGCCCGCGAGCGGGCGCGTGCCACAAGGAAAAGCTCTGGAACCAGCGCCCGTAGGCGGCGTGCCCGCCATAGCGGGCCATCTCGACCGGGCACTCGACACCCGTGTGCAGCTTGCACAACTGCACCAGCCAGGTGCCCACGGCGAACGCGGTCACCACGTAGAGAAAATCACGCCGATAGGCCCTCAGCCCCGCCAGCGGGTTGGCCAGACCTCGCGGCTGCCAGCTGCCGAGCCAAGCCAGACCAAGGCCGAGCATGGCGGCCTTTTCCACGGCGTCGGGCAGCAGCCGGGTCCAGCGAAAGGTGATGTCGTGGAACAGGGCGCTTTGTTGTAACAGGAAGTGTCCGCTAGCGCCGTCGTACAGGGCGTCCGACACCCACAGGTCGAGGTCGCTCAGGTCGAATACCAGGAACACCAGCCCGCCGCACAGCAGCGGCCAACCGAGCAGGCGCAACAGTTGGCCGCAGTAGGCTGCGCGCCCTTGGGCCAGCGGCGACGGGGCGGGGAGTGCAGTCGCATCGTTCATGACAGGCCGCAGCAGGCAGGAGGGAGTAGCAGCAACATTAAGACTGCATTTGTGAAACAGCGGTGAACGGCATGTGAAATTTGAGCCCTTTCAGGGGATTACGTCCGTATTCGCCGAGCAGGTTCATGACATTTTTTTCACTTTGTCACGACTTCGGTTTGATTCGAGCGCCCCTACCGTACCAATCTTCTCGATAACGATTTGCATTCACCGCAGGTCGCGCCGTATTCACCCTAACCGCTCAGGAGCTGCAAACCGGATGATTTCCCCCTTCGCGTCTTACCTCAAGGTGACCCTGCTGACGGCCGCCATCGTTGGCAGCAGCCACGCCATGGCCGCCGCCAATGCCGATGGCATCGTGGTCTACAACGCTCAGCATGAAAGCCTGACCAAGGCCTGGGTCGATGGCTTCACCCGGCAGACCGGTATCAAGGTCACCCTGCGCAACGGCGATGACAGCGAGATGGGCAACCAGCTGGTGCAGGAGGGCAAGGCCTCCCCGGCCGACGTGTTCCTTACCGAAAACTCCCCGGCCATGGTCCTGGTCGACCGCGCCGGGCTGTTCGCGCCGCTGCCGTCGGCGACCCTGAGCCAGATAGGCAGCGCCTACCGACCGGCTCACGGCAACTGGACGGCGATTGCCGCGCGCTCCACCGTGTTCGTCTACAACAAGAGCAAGCTCAAGGCCAACGAACTGCCAGCCTCGCTGCTCGACCTGAGCAAACCCGAGTGGAAAGGGCGCTGGGCCGCCTCGCCAGCAGGTGCCGACTTCCAGGCCATCGTCGCCGCCGTGCTGCAACTCAAGGGCGAGCAGGCCACCCTCGACTGGCTCAAAGCCATGAAGGCCAACGCCAGCCTCTACCGCGGCAACAGTGCGGTGCTCAAGGCGGTCAACGCCGGGCAGGTCGACAGCGGGGTGATCTATCACTACTACCGTTTCGTCGACGGCGCCAAGACCGGCGAAAACAGCCGGAACACCGGCTTGCACTATTTCAAGCAGCAGGATCCGGGCGCCTTCGTCAGCGTCTCCGGGGCCGGCGTGCTGGCCTCCAGCAAGCACCCCGAGCAGGCCCAGGCCTTCGTCCAGTACGTCACCAGCCAGCAGGGCCAGGCGGTGCTGGAAACCGGCAATTCGTTCGAGTATGCGGTGGGCGAGGGTGCCCGCTCCAACCCGGCGCTGGTGCCCTTGAGCCAGCTAGACGCGCCGCTGGTCGACCCTTCGACCCTGGACAGCCGCAAGGTGGTCGAGCTGATGACCCAGGCCGGGTTGTTGTAGTGCCCCCGGCGGGTATCTGCGCGCCGCTGCCGGTTCGCCGGCAGCGGCATTTTCGTTCGCGGCCCGATCGCTGGCTGCGCCTGTGCGCAGTGGCCATCGCCTTGCTGGCCTTGCTGCCGCTCGGTTTCGTAGTGCTGGTGGCGGTGCAGAGCGGCTGGGACAGCCTGGTCAGCCTGGTCTGGCGGCCGCGGGTCGGCGAGCTGTTGGGCAATACACTGTGGCTGGTGCTGCTCACCGTGCCGCTATGCGTGGTGCTGGGCGTGGCGCTGGCCTGGCTGACCGAGCGCAGCGACCTGCCCGGCCGGCGCCTGTGGTCGTTGCTGGCCACTGCGCCAATCGCCGTACCGGCCTTCGTTCATAGCTACGCCTGGGTCAGCCTGGTGCCGGCCATGCACGGGCTGGGCGCCGCTGTGCTGGTCTCGGTGCTGGCCTATTTCCCCTTTCTCTATCTGCCGGCGGCGGCCGCCTTGCGGCGCATGGACCCGGCCCTGGAAGACGTCGCCCAGTCGCTGGGGCACAAGCCCTGGCCGGTGTTCCTGCGGGTGGTGCTGCCACAGCTGCGCGTGGCCATGCTCGGCGGCGGCCTGCTGGTGGCCCTGCATCTGCTGGCCGAATACGGCTTGTACGCGCTGATTCGGTTCGACACCTTCACCACGGCGATTTTTGATCAGTTCCAATCAAGCTATAACGGCCCCGCCGCAAACATGCTGGCCGGGGTGTTGGCGCTGTGCTGCCTGCTGTTGCTCGGGCTGGAAGCGACGGCCCGGGGCACTGCCCGTTACGCCAGGGTCGGCGCCGGCAGCGCGCGCCTGCAGAGTCCCAAGCGCCTGGGGCGGGCCGGGCGGTGGCTGGCGCAAGGGCTGATGGTGCTGACCGCCAGCCTGGCCCTGGGGGTGCCCTTGCTGACTTTGAGCCAGTGGCTGTGGGCCGGCGGCGGCGAGGTGTGGGGCGACCCGCAGCTGTGGCAAACCTTGCAGCAGACCCTGCTGCTGGGCTCGGGCGGGGCGCTGTTGACCACCGCCGCCGCCGTGCCGATCGCCTGGCTGTCGGTGCGCAAGCCCGGGCGCCTGCTGCGCGTGCTCGAGGGCTGCAATTACCTCAGCAGTGCGCTGCCGGGCATCGTCGTCGCCCTGGCCCTGGTAACCCTGACGGTGCATTACGCCCGGCCGTTGTACCAGACGCTGTTCACCGTGCTGGTGGCCTATGTGCTGATGTTCCTGCCGCGCGCGCTGGTCAGCCTGCGCACCGGCATTGCCCAGGCGCCGGTGGAGCTGGAAAACATCGCCCGCAGCCTGGGCCGCACGCCGGCCCAGGCACTGTGGTCGGTGACCCTGCGCCTGGCCGCGCCAGGGGCGGCGGCCGGCGCGGCGCTGGTGTTTCTGGCGGTGACCAACGAACTGACCGCGACCCTGCTGCTGGCGCCCAACGGCACCCGCACCCTGGCCACGGCATTCTGGGCGCGCACCAGCGAGATCGACTACGCCGCCGCAGCCCCCTATGCGCTGATCATGATGCTGCTGAGCCTGCCGCTCACGGCCATTCTCTACCACCAATCCAGACGAGCCGCCGGCCGATGAGTGCACTTGAAATCCTTGCAGTCCACAAGCAGTACGCCGGGCAGCCGGCCGTGGCAGACATCCGCCTGGCGGTCGCCAGCGGCAGCCGCACGGCCATTGTCGGGCCCTCGGGTTCGGGCAAGACCACCTTGCTGCGGCTGATCGCCGGCTTCGAGTTTCCCGACCAGGGCACCATCCGCCTGGCCGGGCGCACGTTGTTCGATGAGGCCACCGCGCTGCCGGCGCACCAGCGCCAGGTTGGCTATGTGCCCCAGGACGGCGCGTTGTTCGCCCACCTGAGTGTGGCCGACAATATCGGCTTCGGCCTCAGCGGATCGCGGCGGGCGCGGCGCCCGCAGGTGCAGGCGCTGCTGGAGCAGGTGTCCTTGGCCGCCAACCTGATCGACCGCTGGCCTCACGAACTGTCGGGCGGCCAGCAGCAGCGCGTGGCGCTGGCCCGCGCCCTGGCCCAGCGGCCTCGCCTGATGCTGCTGGACGAACCTTTCTCGGCCCTCGACACCGGCCTGCGCGCCAACCTGCGCAAGGCGGTGGCGCAGGTGCTGGGCGAGGCCGGCATCACCACCTTGCTGGTCACCCACGACCAGGCCGAGGCGCTGTCTTTCGCCGACCAACTGGCGGTCATGCGCAACGGCTGGCTGGTGCAGGCCGGCGACCCACAGGCGCTGTACCGGGCACCGGTGGACGAAGAAACCGCAGGGTTTCTCGGCGAGGCGATCATCCTGCCGGCCCAGGTGGCCGCCGGCGGGGCCGATTGCGCATTGGGCCGGGTGGCGGTTGGCGCTACAGCGCCGCCGGGGCCGGGGCGGCTGCTGTTGCGCGCCGAGCAGTTGTGCCTGGCCGAGGTCGGCGCGCCGGGCCAGGTGCTGAGCCTGGAGTTCAACGGCAGCCATTTCGGCGTTGAGGTACGGCTGGACGCCGGGCCGCTGTTGAGCCTGCGAGTGCCTAGCGCGGCTCAGGTGAGTGTGGGAGACCGGGTGCGGATCGGCGTGTCCGGCCAGGCGCATGTGTTCAACGCCAGGCTTGATCGGCCTTGGGCCGCGTTACCGTCAGATGATCCATCCCGGATAGCGAGGTAATGCCGTCGCCAGCTGCGCCGGCTTCTACGCGGGCCCGGTGTGCTGCGCACAGCGCGGCGCCGTAGATGGGGCGCACCTGCCACCTGTCCCCGTCAGGACAATGTTCGAGTCCCAAAATCCGCGCCCCCCACACTTCTTTGACGTCGCTTTCACCCGCGCCCGATTGCCCGCTTTCTATAGTGCGGGCAACTTTCTCAAAGCCGCTTGCGGGGCACCGTCACCATGACCCAACGTTGGGCATTGCCACTCCTGATTCTTGCGTTCGTACTGTTCTACCTGGCGCCGCTGGGCAGCCACGGCCTGTGGATTCCGGATGAGACCCGCTACGCCCAGGCCAGCCAGGAAATGCTCCTGAGCGGCCATTGGGCCACGCCGCATTTCATGGGCCTGCGCTATTTCGAAAAACCCGCCGCCGGGTACTGGATGATTGCCCTGGGCCAGGCCGTGTTCGGCCAGACGCTGTTCGGCGTGCGCATCGCCTCGGCCCTGAGCCTGGGGCTCAGCGTACTGCTGGCCTACGCGGTGGCTGGACGCCTGTGGCGCGATGCGCGCACCCGTCTGGCCTGCGCGGCGGTGTACATGAGCTTGTGCCTGATCGCGGCCGGCGCCGGTTACGCCAACCTCGACCCGCAGTTCAGCGCCTGGCTGAACCTGAGCATCGCCGCTGGCTTCTACGCCAGCGACAGCGAGCGCCGGCGCCAGCGCCTGGCCGCCTGGGCAGTGCTTGGGCTGGCCGCCGGTATGGCGTTCATGACCAAGGGCTTTCTGGCGCTGCTGCTGCCGGTGCTGGTGATTGCGCCGTACCTGATCTGGCAGCGACGCTTTCTCGAACTGGTGGGCTACGGCAGCCTGGCGATGCTGGTCGCGGTGCTGGTGGCGCTGCCCTGGGCGCTGACCATCCACACCCAGGAACCGGACTTCTGGCGCTATTTCTTCTGGGACGAGCACATCCGCCGCTTTGCCGGCAACGACGCCCAGCACGCCGCGCCGTTCTGGTATTACCTGCCGCTGCTGGCCCTGAGCAGCCTGCCATGGCTGGGCCTGCTGCCAGGCACCTTCGCGCAGGGCTGGCGCCAGCGCGGCGACCACCGGCAGGTGTTCGTGTGGCTGTGGCTGTTGCTGCCATTTCTGTTCTTCAGCATGGCCAAGGGCAAGCTGCCGTCCTACATCATGCCCTGCATGTTGCCGCTGGGCCTGCTGTTGGGGCGCTATCTGGTGACCCTGCTGGAGCAGGGCGCCACCCAGGTGCTGCGGCGCAACGCAGCGCTGAACCTGACACTGGGGGTGGCCGGGCTATTGGCCTTGGCGTTCTTCCAGTTCAAGCAGCCGATCTACGTCAACGAGCCTGCGCATCTGCTGTTGCTGCTGCTGGCCCTCGGCGCCTGGACCCTGGGCAATGCCCTGAGCCTCTGGCGCCCGGCGCGGCTGTGGGCAGCACCCGCCGTGGCGATGGGCGCCTTGCTGGCCTTGGCGCCGGCAGCGCTGCCGGACAAGGTGGTGGTGAACAAGACCCCGGACGTATTCATTGCCGAGCACGCGGGGCAGCTGCGCAGCGCCCACAGCCTGTTGAGCAACGAGCTGGGCACCGCCTCGGCCCTGGCCTGGCACACCGGCAAGCCGGACATCACCCTGTTCAACACCTCCGGCGAGACCAACTACGGCATGCGCTACCCCGATGCCCAGGGCCGCGCGGTGGGCATGGATCAGGTCCGGCAGTGGTTGCGGGCAGCGCGCAAGGCGGGCCCGGTGGGGGTGGCCATGCGGGTCAAGAGCAGCGACGAGCAGCGCGAATTGGCCCTGCTGCCCGCCGACGGGCAGCGGTATGAACAGGGCAGTGTGGTAATCGTGCTGTACGACCGCCTGCCTTGAGACCGGTCGGCAAAAAAAACCGAACTGCGCGCCACAGGCCAAAGTCCACCGCTGCACAGCCTGTGCCGGCCCGCCCCAACCCCGCTCGCCGACGACGTCAGGCCTGGGCGCTCAATCCCTGAGCGCCGTGCCAGTCCTGCTAGTGGAGAACGCGAGTGAACAATGACCTGGACGCTGCCACGGCCAACCGACGCCGTTTCCTCAAACTGACCGGTTCGGCCGTGGCCACTGCCGGTGTGGTCGGCCTGACCGGCCAGGCCGCCTGGGCACAAGGTGCTGCCCCATCGCCCGGCATGGCGGCCACGCCGGCCAGGGAGCTGCCGGCGGCGGTCAAGCTGCCGCCCATGCAGGAAGATAAAAGCGAGAAGGCCCAGATGCCGGTGCAACTGGGCAAGGACGGCCGCCTGGGGCTGGCCATCGTCGGCCTCGGGCGCCTGAGCCTGGAGGAGATCATGCCGGCGCTGGCCACCAGCAAGCGCTGCCGGGTCACCGCGCTGGTCAGTGGCGACCCAGCCAAGGCGCGCCAGGTAGCTGCGATGTATGACGTGCCCGAAAGCCATCTGTACAACTACGAGACCTTCGACCAACTGCGCGACAACCCGGACGTGCACGCGGTGTATATCGTCCTGCCCAACGCCCTGCACAAGGAATTTACCGTGCGCGCCGCCCATGCCGGCAAGCACGTACTGTGCGAAAAGCCCATGGCCACCTCGGTCGCCGATTGCCAGGCGATGATCGCTGCCTGCAAGGCGGCAGACCGCCGGCTGATGATTGCCTATCGCATTCAATACGAGCCCCTTGACCGCCAGGTCAAGGACTGGGTGCGCAACCGCGCGGCGCTGGGGCAGATCAAGCTGATCACGATGTCCAATTGCCAGAACCAATCGAAGCAGAACACCCGCCAGTGGCGCCACATCAAGGCGCTGGCCGGCGGCGGGGCGTTGCCGGACATCGGCCTGTACTGCCTCAACACCTCACGCTTCCTGTTGGGGGAGGAGCCGGTGGAGGTCCAGGCCAGCCTCTACAGTACCCCCGGCGACCCGCGCTTTACCGAGGTGGAAGAAGCCATCCTGTGGCAGATGCGCTTTCCCGGCGGCACCCGGGTGCAGTGCAACGCCAGCTATGGCACCTTCACCTCCAAGCACTACCGAGTGGTCGGCGACAGCGGTTGGGCCAACATGGACCCGGCATTCGCCTATCGCGGGCTGCAGCTCAAGCGCAGCCGCATTGCCAGTGACACAAGCGAGTTCATCGCGCCGGGCATCGAGCAGATCAGCCCGCCCGAGAAAAACCAGTTCGCCCTGGAGATGGACCATTTTGCCGACTGCGTTGCCAACGGCAAGCAACCGTGGACACCCGGCGAGGAGGGCCTGCAGGACCAGCGCATCATGGAGGCGATCTACCAGTCGGCCCACAGCGGCAAGCCGGTGGAGCTGCCGACGGTCAACGGCCTGGATGCCTTTCGCGGCACGCCGCCCAGCCCGTCCTGAACTGCCAGAGTGAGTCAGCCAGTGAAGTTGCCAAGGAAGGCGATGGTCGAGCCGCAGACTCCGGTCACCCGCCCCGAGTGTTCGCTGCCGTCGGGCAGCAGGATGCGCACGTAGGAGTCGGTGGCGACTTCGGGTTCGTCGCCCAGCAAGGTCACTTCATAAGTGCCGGGGGTCAAGTCCACCAAGGTGATGGTCTTGAGGCTCAAGGCAAAGCTGGTGAAGTCCTGGATACCGACTTCGGAAAACGCCACTTGCGCGAACCCCTGATAGAGCGATGTCATGTTCTTCCTTATCGTGGCGAGAGCACGCAATGATGTGCTAGCTATCCATCAGACGCCGCGCCGTGCCCATGGCGCCCACAGGCCGACGAATGACCTGTGTTTGGCTCGCAAGTATTTGGCCGGGCAGGATAAATCCACGCTATTGGTTGTCGCGCCAGGACCTCACCAGTCCCCGAAGGGACGGGAATGAAATTAAGCTGAACTGTTTTTCACCCGGGGCTTCTATCGTTAGACCCTTTTGGTCAAGCGTTTACGAATTCAGCCCGAATTTTCCCCGGAGTGATTGATCATGACCGATCAACCAGCGAACGACAGTGCAACTGATCAACCCCGTCCCGCCAGCCGCGTCAGCGAAGGTCTGCCGTACCCACTGGGCGCGACCTGGGATGGTTCGGGGGTCAACTTTGCGATTTTTTCCGCCAATGCCACCAAGGTCGAACTCTGCCTGTTCGACGCTGAAGGCAAGGAAGAGATCGAGCGCATCGCGCTCCCCGAATTCACCAACGAAATCTGGCACGGCTACCTGCCCGATGCCCGTCCCGGTACCCTTTATGGGTATCGCGTGCACGGCCCTTACGACCCGGCCAACGGCCACCGCTTCAACCCCAACAAACTGCTGATCGACCCCTACGCCAAGCAGATCTGGGGCGAGCTGCAGTGGGACGACGCCTTGTTCGGCTACACCGTGGGCCACGAAGACGGCGACCTCTCGTTCGACGAGCGCGACAGCGCGCCGTTCATGCCGCGCTGCCGGGTGATCGACCCGGCGTTCACCTGGGGCAACACGCCCAAGCCGAACGTGCCGTGGGAGAACACCGTGTTCTACGAGACCCACGTGCGCGGCTTCACCATGCGTCACCCCTCGGTACGTGAAGCGGAGCGGGGCACCTTTGCCGCCTTCCACGAGAACGACGTGGTCGAGTACATCCGCTCGCTCGGCGTGACCTCGGTGGAACTGATGCCGGTGCATTACTTCCTCGACGACAACCACCTGCTGGAAAAAGGCCTGCGCAACTTCTGGGGCTACAACACCCTGGGCTTCTTCGCACCCCATGGCCGCTACCTGGCCGGGCAGTCGATCGGCGAATTCAAAGTGATGGTCTCGCGTTTTCACAAGGCCGGTCTGGAAGTCATCCTCGACGTGGTCTACAACCACACCGCCGAAGGCAACGAGATGGGTCCGACCCTCTCGCTCAAAGGCATCGACAACGCCAGCTACTACCGCCTGATGCCCGACGATGCACGCTACTACATCAACGACACCGGCACCGGCAACACCCTGAACATGAGCCACCCGTGCGTGCTGCAGATGGTCACCGACTCGCTGCGCTACTGGAGTTCGGAGATGGGCGTGGACGGTTTCCGCTTCGACCTGGCGACCATTCTCGGCCGGGAGGCCCATGGTTTCAGCGAAGGCGGGGGCTTCCTCGACGCCTGCCGCCAGGACCCGGTGCTGGCCAAAGTCAAGCTGGTGGCCGAGCCCTGGGACTGTGGCCCCGGTGGCTACCAGGTGGGCAACTTCCCGCCGGGCTGGATGGAATGGAACGACAAGTTCCGCGACATCTCCCGGGCCTTCTGGAAAGGCGACGACGAGATGCTCGGCGACTTTGCGAAGATCTTCCTGGGCTCGGGCGACCAGTTCAACCGTCGCGGCCGCAAGCCGGCGTCCTCGGTGAATTTCATCACCGCCCACGACGGTTTCACCCTCAACGACCTGGTTTCCTACAACGACAAGCACAACGAAGCCAACGGTGAAGACAACCGTGACGGCCACTCGGACAACAAGTCGTGGAACTGCGGCGTCGAAGGCCCGACCGAAGACCCGGAAATCCTCGCGCTGCGCTACCGGCAGATGCGCAACCTCCTAGCCACCTTGTTCCTCGCCCAAGGCACGCCGATGCTGCTGGCCGGTGACGAGTTCGCTCGCACCCAGGGCGGCAGCAACAACGCCTACTGCCAGGACAGCGAGATCGGCTGGGTCGATTGGAACGTCAGCGAGCAGAGCGCCGAGCTGCAGGATTTCGTGCGCTACCTGATCGAGCTGCGCGCACGCTACCCGCTGCTGCGCCGCAACCGTTTCTTCACCGGCGAGTATGACGAAGGCATGGGCGTGAAAGACGTCAGCTGGATTCAACCCAACGGTTCGGAAATGGGCACCGAGCAGTGGCAGGACGGCAACAACCGCTGCATGGGCATCCTGCTCGACGGTCGCACCAAGGCCAGTGGTATCCAGCGCGAGGGCGTCGACAACTCGCTGTTGATCATCGTCAACGCGCACCACGACGTGGTGTCATTCACCTTGCCGCAAGTGCCGCAGGGGGCCAAGTGGGTGTTGCAACTGGACACCAACCAGCCGGATCTGGACCTGGGCGAAACCTTCGAGTTCGGCGCCGAGTACCAGGTGACCGGTCGTTCGGTGCTGATGTTCGAGCTGAAAAAACCTAGCTCGCGCAAGCGCAAGTAAGCAAGAAGCGGGTTTGACGCGATAGCGCGTCAAACCCGCCACTCTGATCACCCCTGCACGACATCCACCCACTGCGCCTTGACCAGACTCGCCATCCGTTGGGGATTCAAGCGCACCGCCGCATTGATCGCGCCGCCGGCCGGCAGTACTTCGTCGAAAGCCTGCAGCGACACATCGCAATACACCGCCACGCCCTCCGGCAAGCCGAACGGGCAGACCCCGCCCACCGGATGCCCGGTGTACGCTTCTACCTCCTCGGCACCGAGCATCTTTGCCTTGACCCCGAACCGCTCCTTGAACTTGCGGTTGTCCAGCCGTGCATCGCCACGGGTGACGATGAGGATGACCTGTTCATTGACCCGCAGAGAAAGTGACTTGGCAATCTGCCCCGGCTCCACCTGATGGGCCAGCGCGGCCAGGGCCACGGTGGCCGTGCTTTCAGGCAGCTCGATGACGGCAAGGTCGGGGGCATGGTCGGCGAGGAAGGATTTGACGCTGGCAAGACTCATGGACGCTCCTTGTGGGCAAGCGACTCGTACCAAGCCGCATAGGGGGTGTGGCGGACCTGCCGGCGGTTGAAGTCCGGGCTGCCGTCATTCCACCATACCGGGCCGCGCTCGCCGAGCGCCACCTTGGCGTCCTGCACCTGGGCACGGGCGGCGCGCAACTGCGCATCGTCGGCCGATGCCTTGGCTGACTTGACCGCGCGGCGAGCGGCCATCAGCGCCTTGACCCAGCGTTGGCGCACGGCGTCGTCGAGGCTTGGGTTGGTGCATCGCCAGAGTTGACCCTTGACCACGAAATAGCGGCCGTCCGGGGTGGTGGGGTGCATGTCGACTCCAGTCAGGCGGGAGGCTGCTCGGCCTTGCGGCATTCCAGCCGGTTCTTTTTCAGGCCGCGCATATTCATCAGTGCCAGCACCACCTCCAGGGTAATCAAGCCATAGGCGTCGTGGCTGGCGCCCCAAATCACCCACAACACATTCCCGATGGTGAAGCACCAGAACGCGATGATCCGCCGCCGCGCTCGCACCGAGCCCATGAACCAGGCCGCCAGTACCGTGACGGCCATGGCCGGCCATTGCAGTAATTCGATGAAGTTCATGCTGTGCCAACCGCTGGAATGATTGACCTAATAGGCACACCGGCGGGGCACGAAGTTCACAAAACCCTGTAGACCTTCAAGCCTGCCTTCGCCGCGAATCACCGTGGGAGCGGGCAGAGCCCGCGATCTTTCGATCTGCCCTCACCCTAGCTCGCCAGCTTCACGCAAACCCGAACAGCGCGCGCGGGGTATGCCACAACACCTGCTCACGCTCGCGAGCCGACGGCACCAGCGCCTCGATCAGCAGCAACAGCGTGCCGATATCCATCCGCTCGGCGGCGCGCAGGAACGGCCAATCCGAACCCCAGAGGCAGCGCTCGGCGCCGAAGGCCTGCAGCAGCGCCTGCTGATACGGCCGGCCATCGGCGTAGGGGTAGGGCTCGCGGGAAAACTTCGACAGCCCGGACAATTTCACATAGGTACGCCCGTGCTCGGCCAGCGTCAGCAGTGCCTGGAAGGCCGGTTGCTGCAGGCCAGTCGTGACGTCCGGGCGGCCGCTGTGGTCGATCAGCAGGCGGGTGGACGTGCGTTGCAGCAACGGCAGCAGCGCCGGCAACTGTTTGTCCATGACTTGAATCTGGGCAAACAGATCAAGCTCGGCCAGGCGGCCCATCAGTGCGTCAATGGCGACGAAGGGCGCAGTGCCGAGCATGGCTACGTTCAAGGCAATCCCCACCACGCCCTGGGCCTTGAGCTCGGCCAGCGCCTGGCTGTCGATGTCCAGCGGCACCACGGCAATGCCGCGAAAGCGCGCCGGCTGCTCGGCCAGTGCGGCCAGCAGGCAGCGGTTGTCGGTGTTGTAGCCCGACGTCGGCCCGACGATCAGCGAGTGCTGGATGTTGTAGGCCTGCATCACCGCGAGGTATTGCTGCTGGGTCCCCACTTCGTGGCCTTCAGGGCGGTAGGCGGTGTCCGCCACATAGGGGTAGTGCTGCGGGTCGAACAAATGGTGATGGCAGTCGATCTTGGGTTCGGTCAATACGCTCATGAGTCACTCGCAAGGGTGGGCGCCGGGCTCGACCGGGCCATGATGCCCCAACAGCCCGCCACCGGGCAAAACCCGCAGCACGCCGCTTCCACATCGCGCACAGACCATCAAGCCGCCGCCCGGCGGGGCGCGCAACATGCCGGCTTCGCTCACGAGGTCACTTGCCATGCCGGGATACGCCCGTTACGCCCTGCCGTTGCTTGCCTGTGTCATGGCAGCGGCCGCCGCCGCCCAGCCGGCGGCCCAACAAAAAAGTCAGGTCCCGGGCTATTTTCGCCTGGCGGTGGGCGACTACGAGGTGAACGCCCTGTACGACGGCTACAACGACCTGGCCCCCAGCCTGCTGCAAGGCATGAGCCCGGCGCAGATCCGCGCCTTGCTGGCCCGCCAGGCCATCGATGGGGCGGCGGTGCAGACCACCTTCAACGCCTTTCTGATCAACACCGGCGAACATCTGGTGCTGGTCGACACGGGCGCCGGGCAATGCATCGGCGCCACCGCCGGCCACCTGTTGGCCAACATGCACGCAGCCGGCTACGAGCCTGAACAGGTCGAGACCATCCTGCTCACCCACATGCACCTGGACCACGTCTGCGGGCTGGTGGACGCCCGCGGCGCGGCGCTGTTCCCCAACGCCAAGGTCTACGCCGCACAGGCTGAAGCCGATTATTGGCTGAGCAAGAAGGAGGAGGCCGCCGCCCCGGAGAAATCCCGCGACGGCTTCGAGGTGGCCCAGCATTCGGTGGCGCCCTATGTCGCCAGCGGGCAGTGGGCAACGTTCACGCCACCGGCGTCACCCCTGCCGTTCGTGCAGACCCAGCTCAAGGCGGGTCATACCCCGGGCAGCACCACCTACCGCTTCGAGTCCAAGGGCCAGTCGATCGTCTTCATCGGCGACCTGATCCACAACGTCGCCGTGCAGTTCGAGCACCCACAGGTGGCGATCCGCTTCGACGTCGACCCGGCCAAGGCCATCGCCAGCCGCCTGAGCGAGTTCAGCGAACTGGCCCGAGACCATCAGTGGCTGGCTGCCGCACACCTGCCGTTCCCCGGCATCGGCCATGTCACCGGCCAGAGTCCGAGCTTTCATTGGGCCCCGGCGGCCTATGGCCCTTACCAGCGTGCTGCGCACGTGCCGTTGTTGCAGTAGGCCAGCGTCGATCGAGCTCCTCCCTGTGGCGAGTCTTGTGCTTGCGCCTGCCCGACCCCTTGGCGTCGGGCTTTTTTTTCGGGTGTTGCTGACGCAACAGCACTTGTGCAGCTTGCCCCGGCACGGACATCAAGGATCTGCGCTCAGCTGGCAACGCATTGAATGGATTGGCAAAAATGCGCTGGCACGGTTGCTGCTCACATCCCTGGCAGTGAGGTGACGTCCACCTTCAACACGGAGAAGCCCGCATGAGCTCACACCCGATAAAGTTCGCCTACTGGGTGCCCAATGTCAGCGGTGGCCTGGTGGTCAGCAAGATCGAGCAGCGCACCGGCTGGGACATCGACTACAACCGAAAGCTGGCGCAGATCGCCGAACGCTCGGGGTTCGAGTACGCCTTGACGCAGATCCGCTTCACCGCCGGCTACGGCGCCGAATACCAGCACGAGTCGGTCGCCTTCAGCCACGCGCTGCTGGCCGCCACCGAGCGCCTGAAGGTGATCGCCGCGATCCTGCCAGGCCCATGGACGCCCGCCGTGGTGGCCAAGCAACTGGCGACCATCGACCAGCTGACCGCCGGCCGCGTGGCGATCAACATCGTCAGCGGCTGGTTCAAGGGCGAATTCACCGCCATCGGCGAACCCTGGCTGGAGCACGACGAGCGCTATCGCCGCTCCGAAGAGTTCATCCGCGCCCTGAAGGGCATCTGGACCACCGACAACTTCACCTTCAAGGGCGACTTCTACCGCTTCCACGACTACAACCTGCGGCCCAAGCCGCTGCAACAGCCTCACCCGGAAATCTTCCAGGGCGGCAGCTCGCGGGCCGCGCGCGACATGGCCGCGCGGGTCTCCGACTGGTACTTCACCAACGGCAACACGGTCGAAGGCATCAAGGCCCAGGTTGCAGACATCCGCGCCAAGGCCGCCGCCAACGGCCATACGGTGAAGATCGGCGTCAACGCCTTCATCATCGCCCGCGACACCGAGGAACAGGCGCGCGAAGTGCTCGCCGAAATCATCGACAAAGCCGACCCCGAGGCGGTCAACGCCTTTGGCGACGCCGCCCGGCAGGCCGGCAAGGCCAGCCCGGAAGGCGAGGGCAACTGGGCCAAGTCCAGTTTCGAAGACCTGGTGCAGTACAACGACGGCTTCAAGACCAACCTGATCGGCACCCCCCGGCAGATCGCCGAGCGCATCGTCGCGCTCAAGGCGGCCGGGGTCGACCTGGTACTGTCGGCCTTTCTGCACTTTCAGGAAGAGGTTGAATACTTCGGCCAGCACGTGCTGCCGCTGGTGCGCGAGCTTGAAGGGGCAGGGCAGTTGCAGGCGCAGGTGGAACCGGCCTGAGATAAGCCTGGCGGGCCCGGTGAACGCCAGTGGTTACCGGGCCAGCAATGCCTCGGCCGACAGCACTTCAGCGTGGTCACTGGCTAGGGCCAGCGACGTGGGCAACAATTCGTTTATACAAAAACTCATGGAAGTCCGACGCATACCTTACAGTCTCGCCAGAAGGAAGCCGAAGTGTCACTGGGCAATCACCCCCTTCAAACTGTGAATAGTTGAAGAAAAAAACCTCCCCGGCATCAGTTTCACTCACCACAAGTTGATCGACTTCAATCAGCTCATTCTTCATACCGACGAGGTGTTGATAGACGATGTCTCCGCCATTGACGCTCTCGAAGTCCACTCCATAGAGGCTATAGATTTCCTCGGTGCCAATCTCGCCCCCCGCATAGGTTTTCAAAAACCACTTGTACGTCCTTGGCAGTTCGAGTCCCAGGCGCTGCTCTGCCAGTGTGATCCAGTGATCATCCACTCGATCAGCTTCACTGCCAAAACACACGATTTCAGGATGCAGCGACACTAACTGCTCGATTTGCTGCGTTGTCACCTTGCTCATGCTCGACTCTCGAAGTTTTCAGATCGTTTTATCGCACCACTCACGCTTTTATGCCGCTTACATCTGCAACGATGCAAGCTGACCGCCCTGAGGTCGGCCCGCGCATTCGGGCTGCCCCTATTACCCGACCAGCAATGCCTCGGCCGTGACCACTTCCGCGTACTCGCCGGCCAGTATCGCCAGCGTCAACTCGTGGACGCTGGCCGCATCCCAGCTCTTGCCCGCGTCGCCTGCCACCGGTACCGCAGTGGTGGCGTCTGCCGGCAGGATGATCTCGTAGCCCAGCGCCTTGCCGGCGCGCACGGTGGCATCCATGCTGTGGTGAATCACCACCCCGGTGAGCACCACCCGGCGCACCTGCATACCCTTGAGCAGCGCGTCCAGCTCGGTGCCGATGAAGGCACAATTGTGCTGCTTGACGATCACCGGCTCGCCCGCGATGGGCGCAACTTCGCGCTTGATGGCGTTCCATGGACCATGAGTGTGATAAGTGGAGGCGGGGTTGGCTTCATCATGCTTGACGTGCAGCACCGGCCAGCCGTTGCCCCGCCAATGGGCCAGCAGGCGCTGGATCACGGCGAGGTAGCCGGGGTTGTTCTTGCCATTCCAGCGGGGCTGGTCGATGGCGTCCTGGACGTCGAGGATGATCAAGGGGGTGAGGATGCTGGTCATGGGCGGGTCTTGCGCGGATTGGAAATGGGGGGGCGATATCGGGGCAGTTGCGGGATTCAAGTCAGCCCTGCAGCAGGGTAATCGCGCTGATATATTGATTGGCGACATGATCAAGCGGTACGCCTTGCCCATCTATTCGCAGGAGACCGTACGGCTCGGTGGTGTAAAAACGCTCTTCATCGTCGTCGAATATAAGGTCCGTGTGGGCAAGCAGATCGGACACCTTGCTTCCCAGCTTTGCACCGCCTGGGAGACGCCCACGATAGACCAAACCTTCCACCTCATCACCCGGGAAGCTGAAATTATAAGCCGTTATTTCAAGTATTTTCTGATTATTCAGTGCGACGCCTAACGCGTAGGTGCCCTTGTTGAATTTATGGATACGACTATCATCCAGCAATACAAATACGTATGCCTCATCGACGAAATCATTAAGAGAGGTTTCTATTCTCTTTAGTAATGGTGAGCTTTCGAATTGGTAAATATCCGATGCGGACTTCAGCCGGTAATGCTCAAGAGCTTCGACCAGCGCGTCAGAGGTGATATCAAGAGGGATTCCGGCCAATGACTTGCCGGGTACGACAGGGGCGTTCCAGGAAATTTTCACTGTCATGATTTGTCCAACCATTTAAGCGGTCGTATGTTACCGATATCTTGTCACGGGTCCGGTCAATGCTGGCTACGGCCATGGTGAACCCGTTCTCCAGACCGGTGAGGTCGTCTATAGGTAGGTTCGACCGACACGGTGTCGACCTGGCTGATTTCATTGTTTCAATGCATCTGCAAAACCTTATATATCCGAAGGGATACCGGACTGGCCGTCTTCTTTGCTGATCTTCCATTTACCAAGATCCGTCCATTCAAACTTGATTTCATAGGTGAAATCCGACCTGACAACCAGCAAAAATAGCCCTTTATTTTTATCGACTTCCTTCACCAAGGATATTGATAAAGCCTCCATATCCTCATAAAAGCCTACGCACTTGAACCCATCGAAAAAAAATCCTTCACCCCGTACTGAATAGAGAGCGGTTGAATCTATCTGAAGCTTGTCGAAGCTGAAGCGGTAATATGCCGCCTCCCAATCGTTGTTACGCTGACTGGAAACATCTATCAGCTTTTTTGCCAACTCTATAACTACTGCACTGGCTTTTTGATTCATTTTAATTCCTAGATATGGTCCACGGCACTACTGGATCTCGATGATACTCCGCTATCGAGCGCAGCCGAACGCCTGAGTAATTCGGGGGGGGGCGTAATTGGCCCCTACTTACATCCGAACACGCCAACCTCTTGAACTGGCTCAGCCCGTCCAGCACCGCCGGTCGGCTTGCAGGCAAATGTAACAAATAATGATTTTTTTGACACGCCCCCTGTCCGGCATTTTTGCCGCTGATAGGTGCCGATTATGATCATCGATTTGGGCGTCGCCTTGATCCCGATGGCGCTGGGCAAGGTCATGGTGCCGCCCATCACCATCTCGATGCCGCTCAACTCACGCTGTTCCTGCTGATTGACGGCTGGGGCCTGATCGCGAAAACCCTGATTCGCTCCGCCAGCTAGCCCGCCGCCAATTTACCCTAGGGCCCTTAGGCTGCTGAATAAGGCAATACGCTGATCGCACACATGAACGGGTCAAGTCTTTCTTCAAGCGCAGCAGCTTGGTCACTTATCCTGACTAAGCGATGATCGTCATAAGAATAAAATCGCTCTTAACAATCATCAAGCTTTAAATTTTTCAGGTGTAACAAATCGTAGAGCTGGTTGCTCAGCTTTACTCCATCCGGGAGAGCCCGTTAGAAACAAATCTCTCAGCTGCATCACCAGAAAACTGGAGTTATGGGCTGGGATTTCAAAAACTTGCTTTTTGAATGAGCTGCCACTAAGAAATGAAATAACTATAAGGTGTATGCCTCTTCACCGGCAAATTTTGTATGAATCCTCCTGAGAATAGGCGAATCTAAAATTTATAAGCATCATCAATCCCCCTGATCCGGTATCGCCTATCGCATCAGCAAGTTCTTCAGGGGTTGTAAAGCGAAATCCCCGCCAACGATTCATTTGGTACTACCGGCGCACCCTATGAAATACATTTTCGACATTAGCCTTTACTCCAAAGTGTCATTTTTTGTATTGAACCACACTTTTTCACCTCTGGGGCTCATGCATTTTTCGCCACTGCACGATCAAAACATGGCGCCGCCGCGATATCCAGTTGCACAATTTTTCGTTTTGGCTATGGTGCCGATTCGGCCCGGAAATCAAACGCTCCATGATTTCGGAGCAAATAATGTTCCAGATACCTATCAAGGGTATGTGTAGGATGTTCGAGCACATAAATATCATTAAAGTTGCCGTTCTTGATATGAAGAACCTTTCGTTGCTTGCTCATCGCATTCGTGAATAATCCATCCCCCGCTTCTGTGACTAGCCAGCAATCTAGTATAAAAGAAGGGTTGGCTTGTTTGAACGCTTTCGCTGATTTCAAGCCCACCCTCACTTCCCTGCAGTAGTCTTCTACAGATAGCCTGCCTGCATAACTGGTCGGCGTGTTTTTCCATTGCAGTGGCAGACCCGAGCCTTCAGTCACGTAAAATGATTCAAAAGATCTATAATTTTCTTTCCACCCTTCAGGTAGCATATAATGGCTCCGATCAAAGTCCGGTCCTTGTATCGGATTGTATTTACTTTTCAATTTAAAAAAAATATTGCTATCTGGGGATACAGCAATTAAATATGGCACCCACATAGAGTCCACATTGCGAAAAGCAACGACAGGCTTCTCCCAATAGTGTTGAATGGCAGCCGTAGCCAATGGAAATTTCTCCGAAAATCCTGGAAACATATTCGCGAAATTTAGCCCTAGCGATTCCTTTACTTCATCGCGTAACTCAGCACAAATTTCTGCTCTGATATCTGAGCCTTGCGTGAAGACGTAATCAAAGCGTTCCGGTTTTAGCATTTTATTTACTCTGTTTTTTGTAGATGTTCGTTTTCGATAAGCCGACTTATTTCCCCACAGACTGGTTTTGGCCGGCCATGACTTTTTTCTGTACCCCGATAGTGGATCCCCATGTGAATCGCCACTACACCGCGGCCTGGGCAGCACTCGCACGTTTTCGTGCCAACTGCGCAAGCACGTGAACCGGACCGGGCCGGGCGTGCAGCAAATGAATCGCTAAACCTGGACTTTAACGGCTGTCATCTGCCGCGTCATAAACAATCTACTTTACTAAAGCCTCGGATCGCGTTCCACACCCGGTGCCGCCGCAGTAGCCAGCAGCGTAACTTTACGTTTTAGCTAGGTGCCGATTCATCTCGAAAATCGAACGTGCCAGGATTTCGGAGCAAATAATGCTCCAGATACCTATCGAGGGTATGCGTGGGATGTTCGAGCACGTATATATCATCGAAATTGCCGTTCCTGATATGAAGAGCCTTTCGTTCCTTGCTCATCGCATTTATGAATAATCCATCCCCCGCTTTTGTAATTAACCAACATTCTAAAATCGAAGAAGGATGAGCTTTTTTGAAAGCTTTAGCCGACTTGAAGCTGACCCCTAATTCTCTGCAGTACTGCTCTATAGATAGCCTGCCTGCATAACTGGTTGGAGTGTCTTTCCATGATATCGGCATCCTTGAGCCTTCCGTCACATAGAACGATTCAAAAGATCGATAGCTCTCTAACCATCCTTCAGGCAGCATATAATGGCTTTCATCAAAGCTTAGACCCTCTGTTGGAAGTCGCTTACTCTTAATCTTAAAAAATATGTTCCTATCAGCAGATACGGCAATCAAAAAAGGTAACCACGTAGAGGTTACATTCCGAAAAGCAAGGACAGGCTTTTCCCAATGATTTTCAATGACTGCTGTAGCTAATGGGAACTCCCCTGAAAATCCTGGGAACATACCTGCAAATCCGAGCCCCAACGAATCTTTGATTTCATCACGCAGCTCGGTGCAGACTTCATCTTTGACAGCTTCGCTTCGCGAAAAGATGAAGTCAAATTGATCCGGAGCTATCATGTTATTTTGACTCCATGTTCTGCAAGTGATAATTCTTGATACGGCCATCGACTTTTACAGATAAATCAACATTAGCTCGACAATACTAATATGATACTATCTCAAAAACATATCGATCTCGTCTAGGGCATCCGCAATTTGCCCTGAGCCAGGTCGTGCGCCGCGTCGCGCAGAGCCTGCTCAGCGACACCCAGACCGAGGCCTCGATCCGCCGCGTGGTCGACAATCTGCTTTCGTGACCCCCTTACGCCGCTGTACGATCGACACCCGGCGCCGCCAGGACTACCCAGCGTGCGGTCTCGCTGACTACCCGGACCCCTCATGCCTCACCCCCTGTTCATCTCCTTCGACGGCCCCAAAGGCACCGGCAAGACCACGCTGCTGGAAGCCGTGACCCAGGCGCTGCGTTGCCACGACCTCAAGGTCATCCGCCTCTGCGAGCGCAACAACGACCCCACCCGGGCCGAGACCATGGCCCTGGTCAATCGACTGGCCAGGCAGCCTGATCCCGAACTGGAATGGCAGGTGTGCCAGCGCCTGGCCGACAGCCGCGCCTGGATCTCCCGCCAGGTGCTGCCCGGACAGCCGGCGGGCAGCATCCTGCTGATCGACCGCTGGTACCCCTCCGATGCGGCGTTTCGCCGGCAAGTGCCGTTCGCCGAGGTGCTGCGGCTGAACCTTGAACGAGGGGTGCGGGTGCCGGACCTGCATGTAGGGGTGGTCACCGACCCGCAGCTCTCCTGGGCAAGAGCCGCGGCGCGCTCGCGGGGGCTGGGCAGTACGGTGATGCAGCGGTTCGAGGAGCATGTCGCCGCGACCCAGGCGTTCGAGCAGGCGCTGACGGAGCAGGGTTGGCTGGCGTGTCGTAATGAGGGCAGCGTCGAGGCCGCTACTCGGCATCTGGTGGCAGCGATTGGCGAGCTGCTGTGAGCAGGCCCGCGCCACTGGCGGGCGTGTATCCGTTTTGGCAAAAAAAACGGCGCGCGCCGGGGCCCGATCAGATCAGCGGTTGATCCGGCCCGCGCTCAGCCCGCCGAGGCATACACCCGGGGTGCAGCGAAGTTGAACGCCACCGAGATCCGTGGGCGCAGGCCGTCGAAGCGCCTTACAGCGTGCATCAGCCAGGACGGGAACAGGGTCAGGGTGCCGCTGCTGGGTTTGACCGAGGTGCGGTAGCCGGCAGTCAGGCAGCCGGCGATACGCATGCGCAGTTCAGGGTTGACCATGATCGGCAAGACCCCGCGCGGGTCGGAGAACTCCAGCTCGCCGCCCGCTTCCAGGCCGCTCTCGCCACCGTCATCGACCCAGTACACCCCCGACCAGAAGGCTCCGGGGTGGCTGTGCAGGGCGTTGGAGTGGCCGCTGCGGTTGATGTTGGCCCAGGCGCTGGATTGCCAGTCCAGCGTAGCCTCCACCAGGCCAAGGTCCGGGGTGCTGATGGCGGTCAGCTCGTTGACGAAGGACCGGGCGAAGGCCAGCAGGGTGGCGCCGGGTGCACCGGCCCAGGCAGCGAAGTCGTCCTGCGACTGCCAGCCGCCCTGGTTGCTGTGTTGGGTGCCAGGGTGCGACCCGGCGCGGGCGAGGATGATCTCGGCCAGGTGCGCATTGAGCTGCGCATGGCCCGGCAGCACCAGGCTGGCGATGGGCGTGGGGAAGATCTTGTCGATGTGGATCTGCTCGGGGTCGACGCGAGCGGCCGCAGGGGAGGCGTGGAGCATGGCGAGGGTCTCTGGGTAGAACCTTGACATTTATCCGCGCGTGTTGAAAAAGGTCAAACAGATCAGTGTATTGCCTTGGTTACAGGGTGGACACGAAGCGGCGTCGGACGTAGCCGGCGCCGCCCCGGGCTCAGAACGCGGCGGTGTAGATGCCCAGCGCATCCGCCTCGCTGACGTGGCGCGGGTTGTTCACCAGCAGGCGCTGCTGCTGCATGGCGCTGCTGGCCAACTGCGCCAGGCTGTCGCGGGTCACCCCGGCCTCGCTCAGGCTCAAGGGCAGGCCGGTGGCCACATGCAGGCGGCGCAGTTCTTCGATCAGTTGTTCGGCCATGTCGAGCCCCGGTTGCAGGCGATCGCCCAGCACCAGCGGGGCCAGTTCGGCGTACAGCGGGCGGGCGACCGACAGGTTGAAGCGCAGCACCTGCTGCAGGACCAGGGCATTGGACAGGCCATGGGGCAGGTGGAAGCTCACCCCCAGCGGGTAGGCCAGCGCATGCACCGCCGCCACCGGTGCGTTGGCGAAGGCCTGTCCGGCCAGGCAGGCACCGAGCAGCATGGCCTGGCGCGCGGGCAGGTCATCGGGTACCTGCACCACCCGCTCGAGGTTGGCCGCCAGCAGGCGCAGGGCCTCGCGGGCGAGCAGGTCGGAGAGGGGATTCTTGCGCAGCTTGCTGGTGTAGGCCTCGATGGCATGCACCATGGCATCGATACCGGTGGCTGCGGTGACGGCGGCCGGCAGGCCGAGGGTCAGCTGGGCGTCGAGGATGGCCAGGTCCGGCAGCAGCTGGCGCGAGACCACGCCGGATTTGCCGGTGGCAGTGGTGACGATGGAGATTGGCGTGACTTCCGAGCCGGTGCCGGCGGTGGTCGGCACCTGGATCAGTGGCAGCCGCGGGCCGGTCGCCTGGTCGACGCCATAGATGTCGGCCAGGCCCTGTTGCTGCCCCGGGTAGGCCAGGTAGGCGACCAGCTTGGCGGTGTCCATCGAGCTGCCGCCGCCAAAGCCGACGATCAGGTCGGCCTGCATGGCCCGGGCCTGCGCGGTGGCGGCCAGCACCACGGCTTCGGAAGGGTCGGCCAGCACCTCGCTGTACACCGCCACGTTGACGCCGGCGGCGGCAAAGCCGGGCAGCACGCCGTCGAGCAGGCCATGGCGCAGGATGCCGGCGTCGGTCACCAGCAAGACGTTGCGCGCGCCGCAACTGGCGCATTGTACTGCCAGGCCAGTGGCACTGCCGGCGGCGCAGATCAGGTGGGCAGTGCTGCTGAAGGTGAATCCGTGCATGGGTGACCTCGATTTAATTTTTTAGTCAGTCATTCAAGGGCTGCCGGCAGGCCGGCATCGATGATCTGCTGGGCGATGGCTTCCATGCTGGTGCGGCTGGCCATCGCCTCGCGTTGCAGGCGGCGGTGGGCGTCGTTTTCGCCGAGGCGATGGCGGGCCATGAGCAGGGTCTTGGCCATGGAGATCTTCGCCACGGCCGGCTGGCGACCTTGCAGCTTGCGCAGCTCGGCGAGCAGGTCGATGCGCGCGCGCCAGGCCGCCCTGGCCATCAACAGTTGGGTGAGCAGGCCGAAGGGCCGCAGCGGTCGTTCGATGACCGCGGCGGGCTGGGTTTCCAGCACCAGTTGCAGCATCGACGGGTTTTCGTAGCCGACCACGGCGATGATCGGCGGCGCCTGTTCGCTCAGCCCCTCGATCAACTGCTGGGTGTTGGCGCGCTGGCTCAGTTCGATGGCCAGCAGCACCACGTCCACCGCTTCGGGCAGGCGTACCGGCACCGGCCAGCGCTGTTCGACGATGCAGCCGATGCGCTGCAGCTGTTCGAGCACGATGTGCGCTTCGCTGTCCTGGGGATGGATCACCAGCACGCGCAGGCCCTTGAGTTCGCGCAGCAGCGAAGGGGCGTGGGTCATAGCGGCCTCCGGCGCGTCATGGCTGCACATCCAGCTGGTAATCGACCATGTAGGGGCTCGGCGGCACTGCGTGCGGACTCTCCAGCACCGTCTGGAAGCGGCGCTGGTGGTCCAGCCGGGCGACCCGTGGCCACAGCCAGGTGTGCTGGGTTTGCGTGTCGATGCGCACCTGGCCCTGGGGCGCAGCATAGCTGGCCCCGGCCAGGGCTTCGCGCAGGGCCTGCACCGAGTCATCGGCGGCCCGCCGCGCGGCCTCGGCGAACAGGTGCACCTGGAAATACGCCGCCTCGGCGCCGGCGGTGAGCGGCGCCTGTTCGCCGAAGCGCGCCTGGTAGCGCGCGACGAAGGCCTGGCTGGCCGGGGTCTGCAGGGTGGAGAACCAGGGCGCGGCGGCGACATGCCCCTCGGCTTCTTCGGCGGTCATGGCCAGCACGTCGACCTCGTTGGTGGCCAGGCTGACGATGGGCGTGACGGCCGGATCGAAACCCGCGCGGCGGTAGGCGCGGTACAACGGCGGGATGTCACTGCCGACGATGGTGGAATAGATGGCGTCCGGCGCGGTTGCCCGCACCCGCTGCATGACCCGCATGAAGTCCTCGCCAGTGGCGTGGAAGGGCAGGTAGATTTCATCGACCACCTCGCCGCCGGCCTGCTCGAACAGCTCGCGCATGATGCGGTTGGACTCGAACGGGTAGACGTAGGCACCGCCGACGAACAGTACCCGATTGCCGAAGTGCTCAAGCACATAGCGCGCCAGCTGCAGCGAGTTCTGGTTGGGCGCGGAGCCGGTGTAGAAGCAGTAGGGCGAGTACTCGAAGCCTTCGTACATGGTCGGGTAGAACAACAGCCGGCGGCGGCTCTCGACCACCGGCAGCACGGTCTTGCGCGTGCTCGACATGTGCGTGCCGAACAGCACCTGCACTTGATGCTCGTCGCACAGTTGCAGGGCGCTGTCGCGATAGTCGCCAGGTTCGGCACCGGGGTGGCCGTCGATGGCCAGCAACGGCCGTCCGCCGATGCCGCCACTGGCGTTGACCTCGGCGATGGCCAGGTGGGTGGCGTTGGCCTGGGTGGTTTCAGAGGCGGCCGTCAGGCTGTGCTCGGAAAACAGCAGGCCGACCTTGTAGGGCTGGGCAGTCATGAGGTGAGGCTTTCCCAATCGATGTGCTGTTCGAAACCATGGGCGGCCTGGTACAGCGTGGCCTCCTGGTAGTCGCCGGCGATCAGCATCAGGCCCACCGGCAACCCCTGCGACAGGCCGCACGGGATGGAGATCGCCGGGTGGCCGGTGACGTCGAACGGCGCTGTGTTGGCGTTCATCTCCAGGGCGCGGCTGACCCAGTCACTGGCGCTGGCATGGGCGCTCGGCAGCCGCGGCGCCTTCAACGGCACCGTCGGCATCAGCAGCAGGTCGTAGTGGGCCAGCTGCGCGTCGTAGGCCGCACGCAGTTGCCGCGCGGCATTCTGCGCCTTGGCATAGTGCTGCCCGGCAAAGCGCTGGTGGGCGAACTGCCCGGCCAGCAGGCAGGTCTTGAGGTCGTGGGGGAAGGCCGCCGCCTGGCGCTGCCACCCTTGTTGCGCGTGCATCAGGCTTTGCACATACAGCCCCTTCCAGTTGGAGCCGTAATTGTAGCCCTGCAACAGCTGCGTGGTGCCTTCCACGGCAATCGGCGTCCAGATCGCGTGCCCCAGGGCATGCAGCGGGATCGAGACCTCTTCGACCCGCGCGCCCAGCTCGGCGAACAGTGCCGCGGCGCGGCGCACCGCCAGGTCGACGTCCGGCTCGGAATTGACGTGGCCGAAGCCCTCGCTGACCACGCCGATGCGCAGCCCCGCCAGGCCTTTGCCCAGCGCCTCGGTGTAGCGCTGCACCGGCACCTGGCGGTCCTGGCGCGGGTCCAGGCCGTCGCTGCCGGCGAGCGCCTCCAGCAGCAGGGCGTTGTCGGCGACGTTGGCGCTCATGACCCCGGCGTGGTCCAGGGTCATTTCGATGGGCATGATGCCGGTGTAGGGGATCAGGCCGTGGGTCGGCTTCATTCCGTAGATGCCCGAGTAGGCCGCCGGGATGCGCACCGAGCCGCCCTGGTCGGTACCGATGGCCAGGTCCACCTCGCCGGCGGCGATCAGCGCGGCGCAACCGGACGACGAGCCGCCGGTGGAGTGCCCGGGGTTGCGCGGGTTGTGCACCGCGCCGGTGGCATTGGTGTGGCTGCTGCCCGAGACGCAGAAGAACTCGCAGTGGGCCTTGCCGAGAATCTGCCCACCGGCGTCGAGCACCCGGGTGGCCACGGTGGCGTCGAGGTCGGGCACGTAGCCGCGCAGGGTCGAGGCGCCGTTCATCATCGGCACGCCGGCCAGGCAGATGTTGTCCTTGAGGGCCACCCGCTTGCCGGCCAGCGGGCCGCTGACCGCGCCGTGCAGGTCGGTGCGCACGTACCAGGCGTTGTAGGGGTTCTGCGCGGGCTCGGGCAGGGTGCCCGGGCCGCGCGGGTAGGCTGGGGGGGCGGGTGTGGTGTCCAGTTGTTCGAGGCGGTCGTAGTCCTGCCAGACCGCTTCGAGGATCTGGGCGTATTCGGCCAGCAGCGGCGCCGGCACTTGCAGGCCCAGCTGTTCGCCGGTGGCGGCCAGCTCGGCAAGGGTGGGACGGGGAATGGACATGGCGGCAGTTCCTCAGGAATGAAAGCCCATGAAGCGCTCCGCGAGGGCTTCGGCGCTGGTTTGGGTAGGGTCGACTTCATCGACCAGTTGGCCGTTTTCGATGATCAGGATGCGGTCGGCCAGGGCGGTGAGAAAGTCGATGTCCTGCTCCACCAGGATGATGCCCAGGCCCTGTTCGCGGCGCAGGCGCTGCAGGGTCTCGATGATTTCGTCGCAGATCGACGGCTGGATGCCCTCGGTGGGCTCGTCCAACAGCATCAGCCGCGGCTCGCCGCACAGGCAGCGGGCCAGGGCCAGCAGCTGCTGCTCACCCCCCGACAGCGCGCCGCCGGGTTGGTCGAGCAGGCGTTGCAGGCGCGGGAAGTCGGCGAGCACGCGCGCGATGGTGGCCGGGGCCTTGGCAAAGTCCTTGACGCAGCCCATGCGCAGGTTTTCCCGCACCGTGAGGAACGGGAAGATCTGCCGGCCCTGAGGCACATAGCCGATCCCGGCACGGGCGCGCTGGTGAGCGGCGGCGCGGCTCAGGTCGTGCCCGGCGAAACGCAGGCTGCCGGACAGCGCCGGCAACTCGCCGATCAGCGCGCGCAGCAAGGTGGTCTTGCCCATGCCATTGCGCCCGAGCACGCCGATGCAGGCGTCGGCCGCGCTGCTCAGGGCGATGTCGCGCAGCACCGGGACCCGGCCATAGCCGGCACACAAGCCATTGACTTCAAGCATGGCGAATCTCCTGTTTGCCCAGGTAGGCCTCGCGTACGCGGGCATCCTGGGTGACATCGGCAAAGCTGCCCTGGGCCAGAATCGCGCCCTGGTTGAACACCGTGACGGTGCCGGCGATCAGGCGGATGAATTCCATGTCGTGCTCCACCACGACCACGGTGCTGTGGGCGTTGATCTCCTTGATCAGCGCGGCGGTCTTGCGCACCTCCTGGTAGGTCATGCCGGCGGCCGGTTCATCGAGCAGCACCAGGGTCGGCCGCGAGGCGAGGATCATGCCCAGCTCGACCCATTGCCGCTGGCCGTGGGCGAGGTCACCGACCAGACGCTGGCGCTGCTCGGTCAGGCCGATGCGCTCCAGGGTCTGCTCGGCGGTCTGCCGGGCCTGGGCGGCAGGCTGCAGGCGGCTGGCGGCCAGGCGCAGGTTTTCCAGCACGTCGAGGCCGTCGAACACGCTGGGGGTCTGGGTCTTGATGCCGATGCCCAGGCGGGCGATACGGTGCGGTGCCAGGCCGCTGGTGAGCTGGCCCTGGAAGTGGCAGGTGCCGTGGCTGGGCTTGAGTTGGCCACTGAGCAGCTTGAAGAAGGTGCTCTTGCCGGCGCCGTTGGGGCCGATCAGGCAGCGTAGTTCGCCGGGTTGCAGGGTGAAGTCCACGGCCTTGACCGCGTGCACGCCGCCAAAGCTGACGCCCAGGCCCCGGGTTTGCAGAAGGGCGGTCATGCGCTGCGCTCCTGTGCAGGGGTGGCGGGCACCGGCGCTGCGCGGCGACGGCTCAGCCGCGCCAGCAACGAACCGAGGCTGGGCAGCAGGCCCCGGGGCAGCAGCATGACGAAGGTCAGCAGGATCAGCCCCAGTACCAGGCCGCTGTCCACGGTCGGTTGCTGGCCCAGCCGCGCCATCAGCGCTTGCAGGCCGATACAGGCCAGGATCGGCCCGAACAGGGTGCCGCGACCGCCGACGATGACCCAGATGATGATCTGCGCCGACTGCGCCAGGCCGAACACGCCGGGGCTGACGAAGGCCCCCCAGTTGGCGAACAGGCAGCCGGCCAGGCCGGCGATGCCGCCGCCCAGGCTGAACACGATCAACTTGTGCAGGCGCGTGTCGTAGCCCAGCAGGCCGGCGCGCTGTTCGTTCTCGCGAATCGCCACCACGACTTTGCCGAAGCGGCTGGCCAGCAGCCCGCGCAGGCCCAGGTAGCAGAGAATCAACGCGCCGCCGATCACCTGGAACAGCGTTTCCGGCTCCAGCACCCGGTCCGGGTTGAAGGGCAGGTTGAGGGTCGGTATCGCCGGAATCCCGTTGAAGCCGCCGAGCAGGGCACTGCCGATGTGGTATTCGCTGCCCGAGGTGGAGTTCATCACGTTGAACAGAATCAGCGTCACCGCCAGGGTGATGACCCCCAGGTAGACGTCGCTGATGCCGCCGTAGAACATGAAGTAGCCCATGGCGGCGGCGAACAGCGCCGGCACCAGGATGGCCAGCAACACCGGCCAGGTGCTGTCGCCCAGGTCGATCACGCCGACGGCATAGGCGTAGGCGCCGAGGCCGAAGAAGGCCGCCTGGCCGAAGCACAGGATGCCGCCAAAGCCCCAGATGAACGCCAGGCTCAGGGCCAGCAGCGCCATCACCAGGTACACCGTCAGCGACAGCAGGCTGAACAGGTCGAGCCAGTGCGGCAGCACGCCCACCAGCAGGGCCGCCAGGCCGCAGCCCAGCAGCGGTAGCAGATCACGCCATGCAGGCATCAGAACGCCCTCCGAAAGAACCGCCCGGTGATGCCCTGGGGCAACACCCGAATCAACACGATGGCCGCCAGCAGCAGCGCCACTTCACCGAACACCGGCGTACTGAAGAAAGTCACCACCTGGCTGATCACGCCAAAGGCTGTGGCTGCACTCAACGTGCCGACAATGACCGCACTGCCGCCGCCGATCACGGTGATGAAGGCCTTGGCGATGTAGGCCGCGCCCAGGGTCGGGATGACCCCGGTCAACGGTGCCAGCACCGCGCCCCCCAGCCCGGCCAGCGCAGCGCCCAGGCCAAAGGTGAGGCTGTAGATGCGTCCGGGGTGGGCGCCGAGCGCCGCGGCCATTTTCGCGTTCTGCATGGTCGCGCGAGCGCACAGGCCGAACTCGGTGTAACGCAGCAGCGCCCACATGCCCAGCAGCACCGTCAGCGCCACGGCGATCACGAACAGGCCGTAGCCGCTGGTCTGGTAGGCGCCCAGGGCAATGCCCGGCAACGGCGAGCTGATGCCCACCGTGGTGTTGCCGAACAGCATGGTGGCGGTGCCGGTCAGCGCCAGGCTCAGGCCCCAGGTGGCGAGCATGGTGTCGATCATGCGCCCGTACAGGTGGCGCACCAGCAGACGCTCCACCAGCATGCCGAACAGCCCGACGGTGAGCGGCGCCAGGACCAGGATGGAGATCCAGATCGGCACATGCAGGTTGTGGGTGGCGAGCACCGCCACATAACCGCCGAGCATCATGAACTCGCCGTGCGCCAGGTTGATGATCTTCATCATGCCGAACACCACGGCCAGGCCGATGCTGAGCAGCACCAGGGTGGCGATGGCGCCGATGATCTGTAGCGAAAAGACTGCAGCCCAATCCATACCGGCCTCCTTACAGCGCGATGCTGTACTGCTTGGCGTCGCGTGGGTTCTTCACCAGGTCGCACACCGCGGCGGTGTCCGACGGCGCCTGCTGGGCGAAGCTTTGCACCACCTCCAGGCGATGGTCGCGCACCTCGGCGATGTGCACGTCGAGGATGCAGTGGTGGGTGGCCGGGTCGATGGTCACCTTGCCGCTGGGCAGGTCCAGGCTCACGCCTTTCTCCAGCGCCTGGATCACCGCCATGCGCTCCACGCTGCCGGCCTGGCGCACGCCCTCGGCCCACAGCAGCATGCCCTGGTAGGTGGCCATGGCCAGCTCGGTGATGTACGGGTAGTCGGCGCCGAAGCGCTTGTGGAAACGCTCGACGAACGCCAGGTTGAGCGGCGTCTGCAGCTCCTGCACGTAGTTCTGGCAGATGAGGATGCCGTTGCTTTCCTCGGGCGACAGCACGATGTGCTCGTTGCCGCCGGCGAAGGTGGTGGAGGCGATCGGCAGCTTGCCGGTCATGCCGGCGGCCTTCCATTGGCGGTAGAACGACATGTGCGCGCCGCCCACCAGCGCCGACCACACGAAGTCCGGCTTGGCTTCCTGGATCTTGGAGATGGTCGCGCCGAAGTTGGTCACGTCCAGCGGGAAGAACTCGATGCCGGCGCTCGAACCGCCGGCCTGCTCGACGAATTTCTTCACCCAGGCGGTGACGATCTGCCCGTAGTTGTAGTCGGCGGCGACGATGTAGACCTTCTTGCCCCATTTTTCGGTGACGTGGGCCACCAGCTTTTCCACGGTCTGCCCGGGGGTGACGCCGGTGGCGAAGAAGTTGCGGTCGCACACCCCGCCTTCATATTGGGTGTCGTAGAAGTACAGGGTCTTGTAGCGATCCAGCACCGGGCGCACCACCTCGCGCGACGACGAGGTGATGCCGGCGTGCACCACGGCGGCCTTGTCCTTGAGCGCCGCCTGCTGGGCGTACTGGGCGTATAGCTGCATGTTGGACTGGGTGTCGTACTTGATCAGGTTCAGCGGCCGGCCGAGCAGGCCGCCTGCGGCGTTGAGCTCCTCGACGGCGAAGGTCAGGGCGTCGACGATCGGCTTGCCATAGATGTCCAGGCCCCCGGAGCTGTCGTACAGCGACGCGATATTGATCGCGTCATCGGCGGCGAACGCCGAGAAACTCTTGAGGCTCAACGCCGACAGCGCAGCGGCAGAGAGCGCGGTCGAGCGCAGAAACGTACGACGATTGATAGCCATGCACAGAGCTCCTGAAGTCAGGCCGTCGCCCAGCCAGCACCCTGCGCGCCGACAGCCGCAAAGGCAGCCAGTGGCTGTGGGGGAGAAGAGGTTGGCGGGACGCGGCTGGATGAAAGGCGGGCAGGGAAGGTGGGCCCGATTTCAATGACCGACGACGCTGTCGGCTGGAAGAGTCATGATCGTTTCGCTTGTGACCGCCAGCCGCATCATTGAGGCCGCGTCGCCCTCGAACAGGCCGAGGAGGAAACGAAGGTCACCTGGGGAAGTGACCTGATTGTCGCAAGCAAGGTTTGGGCCAGGGTGGCCGGCGCCCGGGCTGCGGGGCTTTCGCCGGGTTGGCGGGCGGGTCAAAGCCCCGGTCTGGGAAGCTTTGACCCAAGGTGGGCACTGTTGTGGTGCAGGGTTACGAGGCGAAGACAATGAGTTTGCCGGTGCATGGATGCAAACCGCCCAGGCAAATCGGCCTGGCGGCCTCTCGGGGGCTTTGCCCCCTCCCACGATAGAAGCAGCCACCGAATTCAATGTAGGAGGGTGCAAAGCGCCCGAGCTTTGGGTGCTGAAACGGGCTTGGCATAAACCTGCCTTTCACTGCCCGCTAAGCGTACCCAGCCGCCGTGACAGCGCCTGCATGCCCTGGCTCAGCTCGCTGAGCGAGGCGGCATCACGGGCGCCTTCCTCGCTGGCGGCATGAATCCTCACTGCCAGTTCGTTGATTTCCTGGGTCACATGGCTCTGCTGCTGCGCGGCCACGGCAATCTGCTGGGTACGCTGCACGATGTCGTCGAAGCCAACCACCGTGCTGCCCAGGGACGTGGCCAGCAGGTCGGCCTTCTCCACCACGGTGCGGGTGCGCTCCTGGCCGGCGACCATGGTATTGACGGCCGTCACCGAGGCCTGGCGCAGCTCGGCGATCATCTCCTGGATCTGGTCGGCCGAGGCCTGGGTGCGCCCGGCGAGGGTGCGCACCTCGTCGGCCACCACCGCGAAGCCGCGCCCCTGCTCACCGGCGCGGGCCGCCTCGATGGCCGCGTTGAGGGCCAGCAGGTTGGTCTGCGAGGAGATCGACTTGATCACGTCCAGCACGCCGCTGACGCCCTCGATGTCCTGGCCAAGCGAGGTGATCGCGCTGGCCACGCTGCCGATGTCGCCACTCAGGGAAACGATCGCCTGGCTGTTCTGCTCGACGTGGGCCTGGCTCTGCCGCGCGGTGGCCAGCGACAGCTCGGCGGTGCTGGAGCAGTCGCCGGTGGTGTTGGCCACCTCATGGGCGCTGGAAGACATTTCAGTGACCGCCGTGGCCAGCAGGGTGTTGTCCTGACGCTGCGCTTCGGCACGGTCGGCCATTACCGTGGACAGCCGCGCCACGTCGTCGGCCTGCACCAGCAGCTGGCTGGACTCGGCGCGGATGGTGCGCAGCATCTGTTGCAGGCTGCCGGCGTAGCGGTTCACCGCGCCGCGCAGCAGGCCGATTTCGTCGGGCCGCAGCACCGCCAGCTCGGCGGCGCCCAGGCCACTGTCGCCCAGGCTGTCGATCTGCCGGGTGGTTTCGTCGATCTGCTTGAGCAGCGAGCGCCCGGCCAGCCAGGCCAGGCCGAACACCAGCAGCAGGATCGGCAGCAAGGTGGTGAGAATGTCCACGGTCAGGCGGCTGGCAATCGCCGTCATCTGCGCCTTGGGTGTGACCAGGCCGATCACCCAGCCGCTGGCCGGGATGCGCGTCAGGCTGACGTAGCCGGGCGAGCCCAGGCGCGGGTCGTTGACGATGGGGTAGGTGTGCGCCGCCTGATCTCCCGACTTGCGCCACTGCGCAACGCTGTCGAACCAGGGCAGGGCCTTGATCAGCCCGGCCTCGTCGGCCTGCGCTTTGTCGTTGCCAGCCGGGAAGTACAGGACCTTGCCCGAGGCGTCCAGGGCAAAGGCATAGCCGCCGGTGACATTGCCGTTGGCCTTGAGGAAATCCGCCAGGCCGGTCAGTGTCAGGTCGATGGTCGCCACCCCGGCAAAGCGCTGGTCGCGGCTGTAGGGCACGGTGCAGGTGGTCATGAGGATCTTGCTGACCGGGTCCTCATAGGCGTCCGACCAGCCGCAGTGGCCAGGCGTCGCGCGCTTGCCCTGGGCGTACCAGTCCGCTGCCTGGTAGGCGTCGGCCTGGGGCAGGTTGTACTCCTCGGAAAAGCCCAAGGCGCTCTGGCTGCGTGCCCAGTAGAAGCTGCGGCGCTCGACCCCCGGGGTAAAGGCGTTCGGCTCGGGCCACAACCCGCCACCGGCCACGGCCGTGTCACCTTGGGAATCGATGATGCGCGCCAGGCTGGCCTTGACCAGTTCCGGGTCGGTCGGCAAGGTCGCGCCCAGGTCGGCCATGGCTGCCACCCGCCCTTCGATTTCCGACAGCTTGATGGTCAGCTGCCGGGCAATCGCGCTGGCCGACTGCTGCGCCGCCTGGGTGTTGGACTCGATCAGCTTGGGCTCGCCGCTGATGACCATCACGGTATAGACGGAGGCGGCTGTGACCACCACGATGGACGCCATGGCCAGGCTGAACCGCGTCATGATTTTTACAGGCATCAGGCCCATGGGCTGTGTCCCCTTGAACGGATAGAGGTCGACGCCGAGGGGCGGCGAGGAGGGTATCGATGCTGTGTTATCGGCCGCCTGCGACGTAGCATTAATCGTTTCAGCCGCCTTCCATCAAGCCCTCAGCGGCCCTGCGCCCGGATCGCTGGCCACGAGCGCCGTGACCTGAGCCAGCGGCAGGGCAGCGCCGAACAGAAACCCCTGGGCAAAGTCGCATTCGTGGGTCGCCAGCCAGTTGGCCAACTGTTCATGCTCGACGCCTTCGGCGGTGATCTGCATGCGCAGGCTCTTGCCCAACGCCAGGATGGCGCGGACCATTTCGCTCTGGCTGTCCAGGGAGATGTCGAAGAACGAGCGGTCGATCTTGATCTTGTCGATGGCCAGTTGGGTCAGATGATAGAGGCCTGAATAGCCGGTGCCGAAATCATCCAGGGCCACCGACACGCCAAGGGCGCGCAGGCGCTCCAGGTTCAGCCGGGCACTGCCGACGTTGGCGACCAGGGCGTTTTCGGTTACCTCCACCTCCAGGCGCTCGAGCGGGAAGTTGCCCTTGAGGGCCAACGCCTGCAGCCAATCCGGAAAGTCGACGCTCTCGATCATCGAGGACGACACGTTGACCGCCAGCGTCAGGGCGCGCGGCCACTCCCGGGCCTGGGCGAAGGCCTGCAGCAGCAGGCTTTCGGTCAGCAACTTGATCAGCCCCAGTTGTTCGGTCAGGGCGATGAAGTCCTGGGGCATGACCATGCCGCGTTCGGGGTGCAGCCAGCGGGCCAGCAGCTCGAAGCCCACCAACTGCTGCTCGGGAAGGCTGACGATGGGCTGATAGTAGGGCTGAATCTGCCGCGCCTCGATGGCCTGGCGCAGCTCCTGCTCGAACCGCGCCTGCTCACGTTGCTCCTGCTCGAAGCTGGCCTCGTAGAAATGAAACACGGCGCGGCCGTTGTGCTTGCCGCGGTACATGGCGCTGTCGGCGTGTTGCAACAGGGTTTCGGCGGCGGTTCCATCGACCGGCGATACGGCGATGCCCAGGGTCGCACTGAAGGCAATGCCGGGCAGGCCGGTGACGGCGCCGGCGATTCTGTCCAGCAGTGTTTCGGCCAACGCCGCCAGCTCGGCGCGGCTGAAATCCCCGGTCACCGCCAGGGCAAACTCATCGCCACCCAAGCGCGCCAGGCTGGCCTGCCAGCCAGCGGTCGCGTCACGCAGCATGTCGGCCACCGCGCAGATGGCCGTGTCGCCCGCAGCATGGCCGTGGGTGTCGTTGATGGTCTTGAACTTGTCGAGGTCCAGCAGCATCACTGCGGTGCTGGCCGCCGGTTGCTCCAGGCGCGCGACCAGCTGCTCGTGGAACACGCGGCGGTTGAGCAGGCCGGACAAAGGGTCATGGCGCGCCAGCGAGTCACTGTAGGCCTGGGCCACCACCAGGTTGTTGTAGCTGACGTGCAGGCGACCGACCAGGCGCTTGAGGACGATGAAGGGCACGATCATCGCCAACACCGCGAACCCGGTCGACGTCAGCACGAAACGCCAGCGCTCGGAAACCTCGAAGTCGCCGTCGTAGGGCAGGTCCAGCAGGTGCATGGCCAGCGCTTCAACCTTGAACTCCCAAGCCATGGCCAGCAGGAAGATTGAAAAGATGTAGAAAGCCAGCAAGCCGTAAAGGTTGCTGCGCACCAGTTGCGGGTTACGGATAAAGGGCATGGGCGGCGCACTCGAAAGGCCACTGGCAGTGTGGCCATGCCGTGGTTATCGGTAGCGGCCGGAGAGTCTTGAATCCTGTGTGCAGGCCGACAATCGATGCTGCACGGTGTCTTCAGGCGAGGGATACTGCGCCGTCGCGTTGCGCTGTGGTCTGGAGGGTGAGGGTGAAGAAGAGCGAATTGCCGGTCAAGGACTGCGCCACCTGTGGTCGGCCCTTTGCGTGGCGCAAGAAGTGGGCCCGCTGCTGGGATGAGGTGCGCTACTGCTCGGAGCGCTGCCGGCGGCACAAGCAATGACGGCCAGGGGCGGCTGTCAGAGGGTGGTCAGCAGCTGTTCGAGGCTCTGGTGTTCCCAGGTGCTGAGCAGGGCGATGGGGTCGGTACCAAAGCGGTCGCCGCCGCAGAGCGACCATTGTCTGCCATCGGGTGCGAGGCAATGCTCGCAGTGATGCAGGTGTGCATGCTCGATGTGCAGGGTGATCAGCCAGCCTTCCGAGTCGACGATGAGCGCTGCGCTCAGGCCGGTAGTGGTGGGATGGCTGTCGGATCGCTTGAGGGTTCTGCGTTGGAAAACGACCTCGCGCAGGATCTGCGCGATTTCTCTGGGTGCCAAGGTCATGGCGGCGGAGGGGTTGGGGGTCGAGCGTTCAATGGCTTGCCTTGGGGCGGTGCTGTTGCACGTTGCTGCACGTTGTTGCACGTTGTTGCACGTTGCTGCAATAGAAGGTCAGGGTTTCCTGGCTCTCGCCTTGGCAAGCCGCGCGGCGCCAGGGGAAGCAAGCAACCTGGGTGCATCTGGCTCACCCTTCACGAGTTTGATGATCTTTTCGGGGCGGCTCACCTTCACGCTCGCGCGCTTGTTCCTGAGCATGGCACCTACAGAGGGAACATTCCCGAGGCTGCGGGCCTTTTCAATCGACTTGTCGCGGGCGACGGCAGCCTGCATGTCCTCGCAGGTTTCGAAGCTTTCGGCTTCATAACTGGCCACGATTTCTTCATTGTCGATTTTGCGAGCCAGGGTCCGCATGCGAGCCAGGAAGTCATCTTCGCTTTCAACCTGGTAGATTTTGCTCATTGCCCCTCCTTCGACCTCAGGTAGGTCTGCCACTGCTCTTGAAACAGCTCCATCGTTTTTTCGAATGATTCGAATTCGACGAGCTGGTATTCGCCCATGACATGTCGATGGTGCTCACCATGGGCATTGTCATATCCCAGTACCCTGCCGTTGTCTCCAGAGTACACCCTGGAGTTGATGTAGGCGAAAGAATAGGTCACCAGCTTTCCGGAGCTATCCCAGACCGCCTCGATGCGCAGGTTACCGTTTCCACGTCTTTCCGGCGGGGCATGCCGCTCCGATATCTTGCGGCCGTCCTTGTCCCTTTGAGCCATTCCTTTCGCCATCTGTAGAGCGCCGGTGGATGAGGTATCGAGGCTACCACAAGCTGTTTTGAAGACCCATGACTGCCCCCCCGGCATCTCATGACCCGATGTTTCAAAGAGAAGTTTCTGGGCGGCCCAGCGAGGGCGTCCGGTTGCCGCTGGCGTGTCAAACTGCCCGAGGCGCCGCCGCACGCCCGTCATCAGGGCTTGTTGCGGTCATTGTGGGCCATTAGAGTGGCCGAGCATGGCTACCGCGCCTTCGGGACGCAGCAACCCTGGGGGAAAACCGATGATCGATCACCTGGATCACCTCGTCCTGACCACCTTCGATGTCGACGCCTGCAAGGGCTTCTACACGCAGGTGCTGGGCATGCAACTGGAAACCTTCGGGGAAGGGCGCCTGGCTTTTCGTTTCGGCGAGCAGAAGATCAATGTCCATCTACGCGGGAAGGAGTTCGAACCCAAGGCGCATCTGCCAGTGCCGGGTTCGCTAGACCTGTGCTTCATTGCCAGTTGCCCGCTGGATCAGGTGATCGATCGGCTCGCGGCGCATCGGTGGCCAGTCATCGAGGGACCCGTCAAGCGGACCGGCGCGACGGGCCCCATTCGTTCAGTGTATGTGCGCGACCCGGATCTCAACCTGATCGAGATCTCAGAGCGCCTCGGCCAGTGACCTTCGTCACGCAGCACATCGACTCTCATGAGACGGGGCCCGTGCCGACGTGAATGTAGCGGCCCGCACCCTCCCACCTGCCACGGCCGCTTTCAACAAGACCGTGCCAATGATCATCGGCTGCGCGCTGTTCATGGAACTGCTCGATGGCAGTGCGGTGCTCACGGCCTTGCCGCAGATGGCCAGCGATTTCGGCGAGCCCGGGGTGCGGATGAACCTGGTGGTGTCGCTGTACCTGCTGGCGGTGGCGATGTTCGTCCCGGTCAGCGGCTGGGTGGCCGATCGTTTCGGCCCGCGGCGGGTGTTCATCGGCGCCATCGCCTTGTTCACCCTGGCCTCGGTGGCTTGCGCGGCGGCCGGCTCTTTGGCCCAGCTGTCAGTGGCGCGGGTGGTGCAGGGGGCCTCCGGGGCGCTGATGGTGCCGGTGGGGCAGGTCATCCTGCTGCGCTGGGTGGCGCGGGAAAATCTCATGCGCGCCATGTCCTTTCTGACGGTCGCGGGGCTGCTGGGTTCGGTGCTGGGCCCGCCTTTGGGCGGTCTGCTGGTGACGCTGCTGTCATGGCACTGGATCTTTCTGGTCAATGTGCCGATCGGCCTGCTGGGCATACACCTGGTGCTGCGGCATATCGCCGATTACCCCGCCGAGCGCGGCCAGCCGCTGGACGGGTTGGGGGTGGTCCTCAGTGCGCTGGCGGTGGGCTGCCTGGTGTTCGGCTTCGAGGCCATGGGCCACGGTCTGCTGCCGCAACGCTGGGTATTGATGCTGCTGGCGGTGGGCATCGTCAGCGCGCTGATCTATCGGTTGCACGCGCGGCGCCACTCGCAGCCGCTGATCGATTTCTCGCTGCTGCGGATCTCCTCGTTTGCCGTGACGTTCTGGGGCGGCAACCTGTTTCGCTTCGGCAGCAGCGCCCAGTCGTTCCTGCTGGTGCTGTTGTTTCAGCTGTGCTTTGGCTTGAACGCACTGCAGGCCGGGCTGTTGACCTTCGCCACCGGCGTGGGCGCCTGCCTGATGAAACTCCTGGCGGTGCGCATCGTGCGCCGAGTCGGCTTTCGCCGCAGCTTGATGGTCAACGCAGTCCTGTCGGGCGTGCTGCTGGCGGCCTGCGCCGGGTTCTCGGTGGCCACGCCGCTGTGGATTGTGGTGCCGGTGCTGTTTGCCAGCGGCATGATCAACTCGTTGCAGTTCAGCACCCTGGGTTCGCTGACCTACGCCGATGTACCGCCGCAGCTGTCCAGCCGGGCCAGCAGCCTGTCTTCGATGAGCGTGCTGCTGACCATCAGCGTCTCCGTAGGGGCGGCTGCGGCGCTGTTGGGAGTGATGGTGCAGTGGCGGGGGCAGGCGCAGGTGGACCAGCAGGACATCGCCGCAGTGATGCTGCTGTTCGGGCTGGTCACGGCTTTGTCGGCCCTGCTGTTCCGTGGTCTGGCCCCCGAGGCGGGCGCGCATATCTACCGCGGTCGTTGAGCCTCGGCCATGATTGCGTTGCAATCGGTGAAGTCACCCAGTGCATGCAATGCAATGGTCCGATGCACAGCTGCCGTGCCATGGTAGGGCTTTGTCGACCCTTCACGGAGCCACCATGCCTTGTCCTCTTCGCTGGTTGACCGGCGCCAGCCTGATCATGTCGATCAGCTGCGCGGTGCTGCCGGCTCTGGCCAGCCCATTGACCGACGGGCTGCCTGTAGCCGCTACGGTGAAGCAGGCCGCCGCAGTGCGGGCGCCCTGGCGCGAGCAGGACCCGCGGGTACGCGTGCTCGGCAGCCAGGTCTACTCGAACACTCCAGCCAGCGGACCGCAAACCCTGGACCTGTACCTGCCGCGCCACCCGGCCGGCCGTCGCCCCCTGCTGGTGTACGTGCACGGCGGCGGCTGGTCGCAGGGCGATGCACGCACGGCAGGGGCCTTCGTGGATTTTCCCGAACTGCTCAGGCGTCTGGCGCAACAGGGCTATGCGGTGGCCTCGGTCAATTATCGGTTGAGTCCGGCGGCAACCTTTCCCGCGCCGCTGGACGACATCAAGGACGCCATGGCCTGGCTCCATGACCATGCCCGCCGCTATGGCATCGACCCCGCGCGCACTGCACTGTGGGGCAGCTCGGCGGGCGGCCACCTGGCCGCGCTGGCGGCGCTGAGCCCCGACCGGCGTTATCCGGCGGTCAAAGCGTGGGTCAGCTGGTTTGGTGTGTTCGACCTCGCCGGCTTGCTCGACGACCCCCCCTGCGGCCCATCGCCCAGGCGGCCAAGACCCTGCTGGGCTGCGCCGCGACTGCCTGTACCGCCCAGCAGCTGGCCCTGGCCAGCCCGCAGGCATTGCTGGGCGCCCAGGCGCCGGCGGTGCTGTTGATCCACGGCACGGCGGATCAGGTGGTGCCGTGGCAGCAGTCGGCCAACCTGGCCCGGGCGTTGCGCGAGCAGGGTGCCGAGGTCGAGTTGATGCTGATCCCGAATGTCGGGCACAGCCTGGTGGGCATCAGCCAGGCGCTGACCGAGCAGGCCAATGACGCGGCGCTGGACCGGACCCTGGATTTTCTCGCGCGGCATTTGCAGCCCGATACCTGATGCCTGAAACCCAAAGGGCCGGCATTTAAACCGCTCTGCCGGGATGAATCCATTGCGTTTTCCTCAACGTTTTTTTGTGCATTGCACATAACCGCTGGAACGCTTGCAGCGGCTTGCTTATGCCATTACTGCATAAAAATGGTTGCATTCGGTATTTCGGCTTTGCGCCATCGGTGTGATTAAACGTCGCCATGAAATCTGTCAGGCGTCCTGGCAGCCCTCAGGAGGCGATGAGCCGTCATGGATTTTTTTACCCGCACCGTTGTGGCCTTCAGTCTGGGCCTGGGCCTTGTGCTGGCCCAGCCTGGTCTGTCGATGGCTGCCAGCACCTTGAACATCGGCGTCTCCGATATCAGCACCGGCAACCTCCCGGCCGGTGGCGGGCTGGTGGACGTCATCCGCAACCAGCAGCGCCTGGAAAACGCCTTGGCCGGGCAGGGCGTCCAGGTGCAGTGGCACTTCTTCAAGGGCGCTGCACCGCTGATCAACGAGGCGCTGGCCAGCGGCACCCTGGACATGGCCTACCTGGGCGATCTGGGCGCGCTGGTCGGCCGCGCCGGCGGCCTGGACACCCGGGTGGTGGCCGTGGCCGCCCGTGGCGTGAGCCACTACCTGGCGGTGCCGCCCGGTTCCGACATTCACACCATGGCAGACCTCAAGGGCCGGACAGTGGGGCTGCTGCGCGGCACCGCAGCGCAATTGTCGTTCATCGGCGCGCTGCAGACCGCCGGCCTGCGCGAGCGCGACGTCAAGGTGATCAACCTCGACTTCGCGGCCGCCAGCGCCGCCCTGGCCGCCCGGCAGATCGACGCCACCTGGGGCGGCGCGGGCGAACTGGCCCTGCGTGACCGCGGTCAGGCGCAGATCGCCGTCTCGACCCGCGCGCTTGGCGGCGCGGGCGAGCTGGCCGGGCTGGTCGTGGTGTCCGGGCGCTTGCTCACCGAACACCCCGACTGGGTCCAAGCCATCGTCCAGGTGCAACGCGACGCCGCCACCTGGGCCAGCGCGCCCGAGCACTACGACGCCTACCTGACCCTGCTGGCCACCCAGGCGGCGTACCCGGTCGCCTTGCTCAAGGAGGATCTGCAGGGCGCACCGCCGTTGGCGCAACTGCTGTCGCCGCAGCTGGACCCGGCCTTCGTCAGCCACCTGGCGCAGGCGGCGGCCCAGGCCAAGACGGCGGGGCTGATCCGTGGCGACGTGGCGATCGACGCCTGGCTCGCGCCGCAACTGCTGCAGGCCAGCACGCCTTGAAGCCACGGTTGATCCGTTCCCGCCCCCTCAACCCTTGCACCTGACCCCGCCGCCAGCCTCGCGCTGAAGGCCAGCCCGCACTCGTCCGTTGGAATGAATGATGAAACGACACACCCCCCATAAGTACTTCACCCTGATGACGGGCGTCGCGTTGGGCCATGCCCTGATCATGGCGCCAGCCCCGGCCCTGGCCCAGGAGGACACGCGCCTGGACACCGTCCAGGTCAACGGCACCGCGCCGCAGGGCGACCCGCAGCAGCCACCGGCCTCGACCCAGAAGCTCTCCGGCAAGACCCTGGAACAGCAGCGCATCTATCGCCTGCAAGACCTGCAGCAAGTGGCGTCCGGGCTGGACGTGGCCAACGTCAGCGCCTTCGACACGCGCCTGACCTTGCGCGGGGTCGGTGACGGCGGCGGCAGCGAGATCAACATCGGCATGCCCAGCAGCGTCGGCCTGTTTCTCGACAACGTCTACCTGAGCCGCCCGGGCATGCTCTCCAACGATCTGCTGGACATCGAAAGCGCCGAGGTGCTGAGCGGCCCCCAAGGCACGCTCAAGGGGTTCAATACCACGGCCGGCGCCATCGACATCCACAGCCGCCAGCCCACGTTCACGCCCCAGGGGTCGATTCGCCAGTCGTTCGGCCAACGCGGCTACACCCAGACCCAGGCGATGTTCTCCGGGCCATTGACCGACACCCTGGCCGGGCGGATCAACCTCTCCCATACCGAAACCGGCGGCTTCGTGCGCAACCAATACACCGGCCACGAGCTGGGTGGCAGCATCCAGGACGGCGTACGCGCCCAGCTGCTGTGGCAGCCCACGGACGATTTCAGCCTGCGCTTGATTGCCGATGCCAACGAGGCCACCACCGAGCCGGTGCAGGTCCTCGACGCGGCCCATGCGATCAACGGCACGGTGCCGTACCTGGCCCGTACCAGCCTGATCGGCGCGCACGTGGTGGGCGGCGGCGATAGGGTCAACACCGACGCCGAGAACACCTCCTACGTGCGCCAGGGCGGCCTGTCCGCCGAAGCCAACTGGGGCCTGGCCGACGGCTATAACCTGCGCTCGGTCACGGCCTACCGGTATTTCGGCTTCCAGCCCAACGCCACCGATGCCCTGGATGTGCCCTTGTATTCGGGCAGCGGCGCCGACGTCTGGGACCGCGTGTGGTCCCAGGACCTGCGCCTGGACTCGCCCAAGGGCGACCTGTTCGACTACTCCCTGGGCGCCAGCTACTGGGGTGAGAACCTCGACACCCTGGCCCACGACTACTACGCTGCCGGCAACCAGACCACGCAGTATTACGGCTCGACGGTCAACACCGGCAGGGAAGTGCGCCGCTGGGGGCAGATCAACGATTCGATCTTCTCGCTGTACGCCCAGGGCACGCTGCACGTCAGCGACAAGTTCGACATCACTGCCGGGGTGCGCGACAGCTACGAGAAAAAATCCGGCTCGTTTCGCCGAGTCAACAAGAACGACTTCGACTCCGGCGAACTCAACCAGTACGAGCAGCTGCCAGCCGGCATGCTCAACCTGGCCTACTACTTCACGCCCACCTTGCAGGGTTACCTGACCCTGGCCTACGGCGAGAAATCCGGCGGCATGAACGTGTCGTCCGGGGCCGCCAGCAAGGCCGGCTACGACAGCCTGCTGATCGACCCGGAAAGCACCCGGGGCGGCGAGCTGGGGCTCAAGAGCCAGTGGCTGGACAACCGCATCCATTTCGACGCCGCGCTGTTCTGGTCCGAAATCCGCGACTTCCAGACCACCGCTTACGACCCGGCCAGCCTCAGCAGCTACCTGATCAACGCTGGAACCATGCGCTCGCGCGGCCTGCAAAGCACCTTGAGCCTGACCCCGCTGGACGGCTGGACCGTCAACCTCAACGGCACGCTGCTGGACAACAAGTACCTGGACTTCAAGAACGCCACCTGCCCCGCGGAAGTGTCCCTGGCCCCGGGCGCGCCGGCCACCTGCAACCTCAGCGGCGAGCGGGTGTTTCGCTCGCCCAAGGTCACCTACAACCTGACCAGCCGCTATGAGTGGCAGACCTTCGACGCCTTGCAGGCGTTCGTCTCCGGACGCTATGCGTATCGCAGCTGGGCCTATGGCACGGTGGACGACTCGCAGTTCACCCGTATTCCCGGCTACGGCCTGCTGAGCCTGTCCACCGGCCTGAGCGGCAAGTACGGCGACGGCCGCTGGAACGCCTCGCTGTGGGCCAACAACGTGGCCAACAAGCGCTACTACCAGGCGATGACTGTGGGCGACTACGGCTCGGCATTCGGTGTGCTCGGTGATCCGCGCACCCTCGGCGTGACCCTCGGCTACGACTTCTAGGACCTTCGATGACAGACTTTCATTTCGACCGGCGCGGCTTTCTGCGCGCCAGTGCCATCCTCGCCGGCGCCAGCCCGTTTATCACCCGCGCCGAGGCGGCCGGCAGCGCGCCCGGCGGTGTGCTCCAGGCCCCGCTGGGCTGGCTCGGCGGCCAGCCACCGCGCGCATCCGCCGGCGTCACCTGGGGCACGCCCTGGCCGCGCGGCCAGGTTGCTGCGGGCAGTCGCTTCGAGCTGCACGGCGCAGGCGGCGTGACCCCGGCCTTGCAGAGCTGGCCGCTGGCCTACTGGCCCGACGGCAGCCTGAAGTGGACCGCCCACGCCCTCGGGCCCCAGGCCCAGGTGGCCAGCGCCTACCAGCTCAAGCCCGTGGCCGGCGCCGACACAGTCGGGGCCGGGGCCGGGGCGGGCTGGGTCAGCGAGAGCGCGCAGCAGATTCGCATCGACACCGGCCTGCTGCAGTGCGTGATTGCGCGCCAGGGCAGCCAGCTACTACAGACCGTCAGCCGCCAGGGCCGCGAGACCCTGCGCAACGGCCAGCTGGTGTTGCAGGTGCGCAGCGACCCGGACCAGCCGGGCGGCGAGGTGCGCGAATATCGCAGCGCCATCCAGCGCGTGGTGGTGGAGCAGGCCGGGCCCGTGCGCGCCGTCATCGCCGTACACGGCCAGCACCAGCGGGTGGGCGCCGGCGACAGCCTGTTGCCGTTCGTGGTGCGGCTGTACTTCTATCAAGGCAGCGATGCGCTGAAGCTGATGCACACCCTGGTGTTCGACGCCGACGAAAACCGTGACTTCATCAGTGCCGTGGGCCTGCGTTTCGACACCCCGCTGGACGCCCCGCTGCATGATCGCCACGTGCGTTTCGTGGGCGCCGACGGTGGCGTTTTTGCCGAGGCCGTGCGCGGCTTGACCGGCCTGCGCCGCAACCCGGGCGATGCGGTGCTCCAGGCGCAGGTCGAAGGGCGCAGCACGGGCCCTGTGGCAGGCTTCGCCCCGCAGGTCGCCCAGCGCCTGCAGTACATTGCGGCCTTCGGCAGCTACCGCCTGCTGCAGGCGCACCCCGACGGCTACCAGATCAGCAAGCGCACCGCCGCCGGCCACAGCTGGCTGCACAGCGCCACCGGCCACCGCGCGGCCGGCGTCGGCTACCTCGGTTCACCCCAGGGCGGCGTGGTGTTCGGCGTGCGCAACTTCTGGCAGAGCTATCCGGCCCAGCTGGACATCAGCGCCGCGCACACCGAGCTCGCCCAGGTCACCCTGTGGCTGTGGGCGCCCCAGGCCGCGCCCATGGACCTGCGGCACTATCACGACGGCCTGGGTGAAGACAGCTTCAGCCAACAGCGCGAAGCCCTGGACATCACCTACGAGGACTACGAACCGGGCTTTGCCACCCCGCTGGGCGTGGCCCGCACCAGCGAGCTGCACCTGCAGTTCGTCGCCGCCACGCCCTCGGCCCAGGCCCTGCAAGGCATCGCCCAACGCATCCAGGAGCCGCCGCTGCTGACGGCGCCGCCGGCCTGGCTGCATCGCGCCGGGGTGTTCGGCCCCGACTGGGCCCCGGTGGTCGATGGCGGTGCCCGGCACAATGAGATCGAGGCACAGCTGGCCTGGTATTTCGATTTCTATCGCGATGAAGTCGAACAGCGCAAATGGTACGGCTTCTGGGACTACGGCGACGTCATGCACACCTACGACGAGCACCGTCACGTGTGGCGCTACGACGTCGGCGGCTATGCCTGGGACAACTCCGAGCTGAGCACCGACCTGTGGCTGTGGTACTACTTCCTGCGCACCGGGCGCCAGGATGTGTTTCGCATGGCGGAGGCCATGACTCGCCACACCGGCGAAGTCGACGTGCACCACATCGGCCGTTTCGCCCCGTTGGGCTCGCGGCACAACGTGCAGCACTGGGGCGACAGCGCCAAGCAGCTGCGCATCTCCACTGCGGCCAACCGGCGCTTTCTATACTACCTGACCGCCGACGAACGCGTCGGCGACCTGTTGCACGAGCAGGTCGAAGCGCTGCGCACCCTGCGCGACGTCGTACCGGGGCGCAAGGTCGGCCAACAGCGCGACCCGCGTGACGGTTACGCCAGCATCAGCTTCGGCACCGACTGGGGGGCCATTGCCGCCGCCTGGCTGACCGACTGGGAACGCAGTGGCGACCCGGCCATCGCCCAGCGCCTGCGCAACAGCATGGAGACCATCGCCGCCCAGCCCCATGGCTTTTTCACTGGCGTGGCAGCCATGCAGCTGGACACCGGGCGCTTCGACATCGACCGCAGCGGCAAGCTGACGGTGTCGCACCTCTCGGCGGTGTTCGGGCTGGTGGAGATCTGCAGTGAGCTGCTCGACCTGCTGCCTTCGGCCAGCTTCGAGCGCGCCTGGCTGGACTATTGCCGGCTCTACAACGCCTCCCCGGACGAGCACCAGCGCAGCCTTGGCGAGCCACTGCCCAACCTCAACCTGGCCCAGGGCCACGCGCGCCTGACCGCCTACGCCGGCTACCGCCTCAAGGACCCGGGGCTGCAGGCCCGCGCCTGGAAGGAGTTCTTCGCCGGCTCCGGTGGCATCCCCCAGCCCAACCGGCGCTTCAAGCGCATCGAGCCGCCGGCCTACCTGTACCCGCTGAACGAGCCGGACGCGGTGTCCAATATCGACGCCCATTCCGACCGCCAGGCTGGCGACAACCTGTCGACCAACGCCGTGGCGCAATGGGGGCTGACGGCTATCGCGCTGCTGGCGCTGGACAACAGCCTGCTGGATTCGGGGGCTGGCCATGACTGATTCGAGGCTGCCGGCCGGCCAGGGCGCACTGCTGGCCGAGGATGATTTTCAAGGGTTCGACCCGTCCCGATGGCGGGTGGAAACCGAGCGCCCGCAGACCTCCGGTGTGTACGTCGAGCAAGGCCGGCTGATCATGGACACCGCCGCCGGCATGACCCTGTGGTTCAACCGGGTGCTGGACGGCGCCTACCGCATCGAGTTCCTGCGCCAGGTACTGGTGGCCGGGCAGGCCAATGATCGGCTGTCGGACATGAACCTGTTCTGGGGCGCCCACGACGGCCCTGGCGGCCAACTGCGCGGGCGTGATGGCGTGCTCGGGTCCTACGATTCGCTGGCCACCTGGTACGTCGGCATGGGCGGCAACGACAACAGCACCACGCGCTTTCGCCACTACGACGGCAGCGGCGCGCGGCACCTGCTCGGCGAGCGCCTGGATGCCGCGCACCTGTTGCAGGCCGGGCGCATCTACCGCATCCGCGTCGAGGTCACGGCGCGACGCAGCGCCTACTGGGTGGACGGCGAGCAGGTCTTCGAGCAGCCGTTGCACGGTTTGCCGCCGGCCGGCTACTTCGGTTTTCGCTCGGTGTGGTCACGCCAGGCCATCAGCCGTTTCAGTGTGCAAGCCCTATAAGCAGGTGCTCGGCCCGCTCGCCCTGGGGTGAACGGGCCTCCAGCGCCTGCATGGCGGTGTCCGCTTCGTGGAAGGCGTCGATCAGGCCCTGGGCCAGGAACGACAACTTGTAGCCGGCGCGGCTGACGATGCCGTAGTGGGTGAAGAACTCCGGCGCCTGTGGGTCCAGGCCTTGCACATCGAGGAGCTTGAGGCCCTGTTGCAGGTAGGGGTTGTTGCGGCTGACGTTGGTGGTGCCGATGGCGTCCGAATGCTGGATCACGCTGATCAGGCTGTAGCCGTTGTCGCACTCGATACTGGTTTGAAAGTCCGGTCGGCCGCTGAGCTCAACCAATGCCTTGCGCAGGTTGGGCGGGCGCACGGTGCCGGCCAGCGGGTAACTGAACAGCTGCTCCACGCTGACCTGGTCATAGGCTGCCAGCGGGTGCTCGGCCCGGCAGCAGAAGCCCCAGCGGTGCTGGCTGAGCAGCTGCACGCGGTAGTCGGGGTCATGCTCGAAATTGCGCGCGTCGGCGACGAAGAACTCGCATTCCTCGGCCAGCAGCCGTTGCCCCAGCGCCTGCCAGTTGTCGACGTGAAAGCGCAGCCGCACCTTGGGCAGCCGCCGGGTGAACAGCCCCAGCGCCTGGGGCATCAGCCAGGCCGCCGGTGCCGGGCCGCAGCCGAACGACAACTCACCGGCCTCGTGTTCGTTGAACTGGCGCACCGAATTGATCAGGTCATGGGCGTTGCCGATCATCAACCGCGCGTGTTCCAGCACGATCAGGCCCTTCTTGGTCGGCGCCAGGTTGCGCGTGCGGTCCAGCAGGCGGGTGCCGAAGCTCTGTTCCAGCGCCTGGATGCTGCGGCTGAAGGCCGAGGGCGAGAGGTTGACCGATTGAGCCGCGAGGCCGAAGTTGCGAAATTCCACCAAAGCGATGAAGTGGCGCAGTTGACGCAGGTCCAGGTGCATGGGGCGGGGTTCCGTGAGTGGGGCAGGGCTGTAATGTGCCTCGCCGCGCTGCGGTTTAAAAAGAATCAAATACCCGCAGGAACTATGCTTTTGGCATATGGCCGCCGGACTTTGCGCGTCCTGAAGCGACTGTACATTCGACATGACTCATCTATAGTTTTGCCTGGGTCGAGGTGCGCTGATCGTTGCGGTCGTCGCTGCTCCATCGGGTGGCCCACGCCTTCGAGCAGAACCCGCGCATCCCCTTCATCAGTCCTGATGGCCAACCCCTGCTGGGAATGAAGAAGTTCATCGAGGCAGACCCGAGGGCCGAGCATCGCGCCGCTGCCTGGCCTGGTGCCCCTGCAGCCCAGGGCCGCACGACTGCTGAACACTGATGAACCCACCATCCACCGCCTGCTTCACCGCTGGCCCTGCAAAGGAACACGCCGTGGACACTCTGCCCAAACACTCCCCGTGGCACGCCGGTGAGAAAATGCTTCAGCAACTGCACAATGTCTCGGAGCAGATGGAGGTGATCGGGCGAAAAGTCATTCGCGACGCTATACCCGACCAACACCGGGCGTTCTACCAGCAGTTGCCCTTCATGATCGTCGGTGCCGTGGACCGACAGAACCGGCCTTGGGCCACGTTGCTCGAGGGCCCGGAGGGATTTGTCAGCTCACCGGACCCTGGGCGATTGCTGCTCGATGCACGACCCGACGGCCAGGATCCCGCCCTTGAGGGGCTGCAGCCGGGCCAGGCCGTCGGTTTGCTGGGAATCGAGCTGCACACAAGGCGGCGTAATCGCATCAACGGCGTGATTGCGCAGGTTTCCTCCCTGGGGCTCGAGGTCAGGGTCGAGCAGTCCTATGGGAACTGCCCCAGGTACATACAGGTCAGGACCTGGCAACGTGTCGCCCCGCTGCAGACGCCGGGGCCGCGCGAAGACTGCACTGCGTTGTCCGAACGCGCGGCCGCGCTGATTCGCGCGTCTGACACGTTTTTTGTCGCCAGTTACTTCGACCATGATCCGCCGCATCGCTCGGTGGACGTGTCCCATCGGGGAGGGCCGCCCGGCTTCGTCAGAGTCGAAGGCAACCGCCTGATCGTTCCTGACTACGCCGGCAATCTGTTCTTCAATACCTTGGGCAATCTGAAAATCAATGGCCGCGCCGGGTTGTTGTTTGTCGACTTCAGCAACGGAGACATGCTGCACCTCTGCGGGCGTACCCAGGTAATCCTGGATAGCGTCATGATCGAGGCATTCGACGGTGCCGAACGGTTGTGGACCCTCGATGTCGAGCATGTAGTGCTGCGCCCGGGTGCACTGTCGTTGCGCTGGCAGCGGCCCGGCTAGAAGTCGACCTGCCCAGTCGGCCATCCGCAGAAAACATTTTTTACCGCAGGAGGGCGTCGGGTCTGCAGCGGCCAGCAAAAACCCGTCCATCCCACTTAGCCATTGATCGCCATCACCACCTGCACTGCATCCGCGCGCCAGTGCTCCTGATCGTACTCCACCGCCAGGCCGCTCTCGTCGAAGCACAGCCGTTGCAGATAAAGACCGCTGGAGCCCTCGGCGATGTCGAGCCATTCGCTTTGCTGCTCGTCGAGCAGCAAGGGTTTGAGGCTGATCTGGCTGTGGGCCAGGCGGCGGTCGTAGCGTTCCCGCAGCAGGGTGGTCAGCGAACCCTCGAGGGGCTGGCCGAGCAGGCCGGGGCAGCCGCTGGCGCGCAGCACGTTGTTTTCCAATAGCACCGGCACGCCATCCACCCAGCGCCGGCGCTGCAGCCAATACACCGGTTCATCGGCAGCCAGTTGCATCTTCGCCGCCAGCCACGGCCCGGCCGCACGGTATTCGGCGACCAGGCATTCAGTACGCGGCACGCGGCCCTGGGCGGTGACGTAGTCCATGAAACTGGTGGTGCGGCTGGGGTCGTAGTGCACCGCCAGCGGCGACACGAACCAGCCGCGGCGCGGCCCTCGGTACAGGCCGCCCTGGGCTTCGAGCCGCTGCAGGGCCTGGCGCAGGGTCACGCGGGTGCAGCCGAAATGCTCGGCCATCTCGCGTTCCGGGGCGAGCCGCTCGCCGCGTTGCAGGCGGCCTTCGTCGAGGTCGGCCTGCAGTTGCTCGCTGATGCGCAGGTAGTGGGGCAGCGACGCTTTGCTGATCATTCTCGGCCTGTGAGTGCGTGCAAACGGCGTCGATGATCGGCGCCGGGATGGGTTTGTGCAACCCGCGCGTTGCCTGGGCCCGCGAAATACTCGCGCAGTGTCGCGCCCTCGTAGGCGCGCCATACCCGGCCGCGCCGCTGCAGTTCGGGGACCACATGCGCGACAAAGTCCACCAGGGTCACGCCCGGCAATGGGTCGGCAATGTTGAAGCCGTCCAGGTCGGCGACGCTCATCCAGCGTTCCAGTTCATCCGCGACGGTGGTCGGTGAGCCGACGATGACCGGGCCGCCGCCACCGATGGCGACGAATTCGGCGATCGCTCGAGGGGTCCAGGTGCGTGTCGGATCGAGCCGCGTGAACACCTCCAGGAGCCCGCGAATGCCCGGGGTTTCGGCGTAGGCCAGCGGCTGGTCGAGGTCGAGTGCGGCAAAGTCGATGCCCAGCAACGCGCTGTAGCGGGCCAGGCTGCCCTCGGTGCTGGCATAGCCCTGCAGATCGCTGTAGCGCGCTTGCGCCTCGGCATCGGTGGCCGCGCAGATCACCGTGACGATATTGAAGATTTTCAGCGCGTCGCCCGGCCGCCCGCCAGCCTGCGCCTGGGCGCGCAGGTCGTCGACCAGGCCACGGGTGATGAGCGGGTCGTAGGTGGACAGGAAAACGCCTTCGGCATGGCGCGCGGCGAACGCCCGGCCGGTGCCCGAACTGCCGGCCTGGAACAGCACCGGCGTGCGCTGCGGCGAGGGCTCGCACAAGGCGATGTCCTCGACCTTGAAGTAGTGCCCGCGGTGCGCCACCGGGTGCACTCGGGCGGGGTCGACGAACACGCCGCTGGCCCGGTCCATCACCACGGCGTCGTCCGCCCAGCTGCCTTCCCAGAGCCCGTAGACCACCTGCATGAATTCTTCGGCGCGCTCATAGCGCTGGCCGTGGGACAGCGGCGCGTCCAGCCCCAGGTTGCGGGCCGCGCTGTCCAGCGCCGAGGTGACGATGTTCCAGCCGACCCGACCTTCACTTAGATGGTCCAGGGTGCTGAACTTGCGTGCCAGGGCATAGGGCTGCTCGTAGGTGGTCGACACCGTGATGGCGAAGCCCAGATGGCGGGTGGCCGCCGCCATGGCGCTGACCAGCAGCAGAGGATCGCCACAGGGGCTCTGGATACCGTCGCGCAGCGCCGCATCGACGCGGCCCTGGTAGACATCCAGCGGCCCCAGGGCATCAGCGATGAACAGCGCATCGAAGCAGCCCCGTTCCAGCGTACGCGCCGTGTCGGTCCAGTGCTGCAGGGTGCGGTAAAGGTGGGCCTGGCTCAGTGGGTGGCGCCACAGGCCCATGGCGGTATGGCCCACGGTGTTCTGCCGCAGGCCATTGAGGCGCATGCGCCGGGGCTGGCTCATGAGGCCACCGCCGCCGCAGCATTATCGCCTGGCAGGTCGCGTCGCCAGGCACGCAGGCCATAGACCGCGAGCAGGATGAAGCCCGCGTAGAGCACGGCGGTCAGCGGTAGTGCCTTGTAGTAGTACAGGCCGCTGTAGATGGCATCGAGGACGATCCACAGCCACCAGCTGGCGATGAATTTGCGTGCCGCCCAGTAGCTGGCCACCAGGCTGAAGCCGGTCAGGCTGGCGTCCAGCCAGGGCAGCGAGGCGTCGGTGAAGTGCGCCATGGCGGCGCCCAGCAGCACCGATATCAGCGCACCCAAGGCCAGGCTGACCAGCGCCAGGCGCGTCGACAGGCGTTCAATGCGGACCTTGCCTTGGTCCATGCGCCCGGTCTGCCAGCGCCACCAGCCGTAGCCTTGCAGGAAGGCAAACACAACCTGCAGGAGCATGTCGGAGTAGAGCTTCACGTCATAGAAGATCCACACGTACAGCAGCACCGCCACCACGCTGACCGGCCAGCACCAGGGCGTGCGCCGCGCGGTCAGCCAGACACCCAGGACGTTGACCAGCACAGCGATGATTTCGAGAGGGGACATAGGGCAGATTCCTTCAGAAGTTGACGGTGGCCGACAGCCGCGCAGTGCGTGGGGCGCCGAGGAAAAGGTAACCATCGCCGACGAACTCGCCGACGTCACGCCAGTAGCGCTTGTCGAACAGGTTGTCGACCATCAGGTGGAACACCGTGTCGTAGCCGTCGATACGCGTGCTATAGCGCGCACCACCGTTGAACACCGCATAGTCGTCGACCTTGACGCTGGCCGTGCGATCGGCATATTTGGCGCCGCTGTACTGCATGCCGCCCAGCAGTGACAGGCCGTCGAGGCCGGGCACACTGTAATCGGTCGAGAGGCTGGCGCGCAGCTTGGGCACGTTGATCGACTGATGGCCCTCATAGGCTTCGGTGCCGCTGCCGGTGACCCGCGCGCGGATGGCGGCAACGCTGGCAGACACCTGCAGGCGATCGCTGGCGCGGCCATTGGCGGTGAGCTCCAGACCGACGTTCTTCTGCTGGCCTTGCTGCACGAAGGTGCTGCTGCCGTCGTCGTTGGGGCGCGAATACTGGTAGCCCTGGGTGATCTGGAACAACGCGGCGCCCAGGCTCAGGCGCTGCCAGTCTTGCTTGATGCCGATTTCCACCTGCCGGGAAACGGTCGGCGGCAGGGTCTGGTCGGCGTTGGTGGTATACCAGGCCGCGGCGCTGCCCAGGGACAGGCCTTTGCTGTAGCGAGCGTACAGCGACAGGTCTTCGCGTGGCTTGTAGAGCACGGCCAGGTTGGGCAGAAACTGCCACAGTTGAGTGTGGCGGGCGATATCGCCGTCGCTGTCGTAAGATTTCTCGTCCAGGCGCACTTCGCGGCCGCCCAGCAGCAACTGCCACTGCTCGTTCAGGTGCACGCGGTCGTTGATGAACAGCCCGTACTGGCGGCTGTCGAGGTTGCGGTAGGTGTGGTTGAGCGCGCCGTCATAGGGGGCGAAGGTGTCCGGGGTCGCGTCGATATTGCCTTCGCCCAGGTATTGGTTGATCGCTTCGCGTTTGTCGACGGTGCGGCGGAACGCGCTCACGCCCAGGTCCAGCTCATGGCGCAGCGCGCCGGTGAACAACTCGCCCGACACTGCCGCCTCGGCTTCGTCGGTACGGCGCGTGTCGTCGGGGCTGCGGAAGTCGTAGATGTCGTAGTCACCCTCGCTGCTGAAGTAGTTGGGCACGGCGGAATTGGCGCAGCTGGGGGCGCCGTAGCAGGCCCAGGGGAAGGCGCTGTAGTCGTCGATCACCACGCGGCTGCGGGACAGGCTCAGGCGTGCGCTCCAGTCGTCGGTGAGGCGATAGTCATAGCGACCGCTCATGTTCAGCGAATCGATACCCACCGGGTTGGACCAGCTCTGGTAGCCCAGCAGGTCGTGGGGGTCGGCGTGATGGGGCAGCGAGGTGCCACCGAGCAGCTGATAGCCGGGCACCGAGCGCTGTTCGCGGCTCTGGTACTCGATGTCCAGTTGCAGGGTCGAGCGCGGATCGATGTTCCAGTCGACCGCCAGCGAGGCGAAGTCGCGTTTGCCGTCGGCGTGGTCGACATAGGAGCGCAGGTCTTCGTGGGCGAAGTTGGCGCGTACACCCACTTGCTGCTCGCTGCCCAACCAGGTGCCCAGGTCGGTGGCCAGGTAGCGCCCCCCTTGCTCGTCGGTGCCGGCGGTGACCGAGCGCACCTCCTTGGGCCGCTTGGTCACGTAATTGACCACGCCACCGGGTTCGCTGACGCCGCTTTGCAGACCGGCCAGGCCCTTGAGCACTTCGACCTGCTCCTTGTTTTCCAGGGCGATGTTCTGCTCGCCGGTGACGGTACGGCCGTTGATCTTGTAGCTGGTCGCGGCATTGAGGGAAAAGCCACGGATGACGAAATTCTCGTAGTAGCCCACCGGCGCGTAGCTGTCACCGACCGAGGCATCGTTGCGCAGCACTTCGCTGAGCAGACGGGCCTGTTGATCCTGCAACAGCTGGCGGTTGAACACCGATATCGCCGCCGGGGTGTCGATCAGTGCCGCCGGCTTGCCACCACCGACGGCCGCCTGGGTAGCGCGGTAACTGTCTGACGGCTCGCCCGTCACGGTGATGGCGCTCAGGGTAGTGGTGTCGTCGGCGAAGACCCAGGGCGAGAGCAGGCTCATGCTCGCCAGCAGGGCCTGGGTCGGGAAGGGAAGACGATGAATCATTGCAGCTCCTTGCATGACAAAGGGATGGCCGGGCGCACTCATCCGCTGCGCACGTTTGGACCGGGGCGCAGGATGAGGCGTAGGGATTGAATCGGCAAATCAGGCCGGCGTTGGTCCGGTGGTCATTGGCAAGGCGGTGTTGGCGCTCCACTGCTGCAACGAGCCGTCGTAGATCATGACGTTGGCACGGCCCAGCAGGGTCAAGGCGAAAGCGCTGGCGGCGGCGCTGATACCGCCGCCGCAATACAGCAGCACGGGTTGATCCCCCTCCAGCAGGGTCGATCCCAGCGCCTGCTGCAGTTGCGCGCGGGGCAGGTAGCGGCCCTGTTCATCGAACAGTTGCCGGGCAGGGCGGTTGAGGCTGCGCGGGATATGCCCACGGCGGTGATAGCGGGTGGCGGCGCTGCCGTCGAACACCCCTTGGCCCAGGGCGCACACCAGCTGGCCCTGCGCCTGCCCCTGGCTGACGGCAAGCACTTGCTGCTGATCGACCCAGTGGCCCGGCTGGTGCCGCAGGGTCGGCCCGGACTGACTGGGCTGCTGCTGCGGGCCCGGGCCGCTGTGGATCGGCTGGCCGGCAGCGCGCCAGGCACTCAAGCCGCCGTCCAGAAGGCTGGCGGCGATGCCGACGCTGCGCAGCATCCACCACAGACGCGCGGCCCAGAAACCGTCGTTGCGGTCGTGGATGACGATGCGGCTGTGGTCGTCGATGCCCAGGCGTTGCAGCTGCGCGGCGAACGGCTCGAGCGCTGGCATGGCGAAGCTGTAGCGGGCATTGGTGTCGTGCAGAGCGCAGGTCAAGTCGGCATGCCGGGAGCCCGGAATATGCTCGTCGAGCCAGCCCTGGTAGCCGCTTTCGGCTCGATAGTCGCCATCGAAACGCGGGGAGGGCAGCAGCACCGTCGCGTCCAGAATGACCAGCCTTGGGTCGTGCAAGTGCTCGGCGAGCCAGTTGACCGAGACCAGTGAGTCAGGCGCTGCTTCGGTGACCGGGCTGGCTTCTTTGCGGGCAACGTGCGCTGCCACCACTGATCCATGGTCGCGAATATGCGCCAGCAGCCGCTGGCCTTCGGCCCCGGCGAACCACTGCGCGTGGCCAAGCAAATAGCCCTTCCAGGCCAGATCAGTGCTCTCGCGGTTGCCCAGCACCTGCGCGAAATAGACCATTTCCGATAGCGCGAACTCGGCATGGACGACAGGTAGCCATGCTGTCAACGCCTCGATCGACTGCGCTGACAGCGGCCGCACCTGGTGGTAACCCTCCAGCAGCGCATCGACGATATCGAGATCGGCGCGGGCGTGGCCTTCGCTGTCCAGTTGCAACCAGGGAACAGCATTGCGTTCCAGCGCGGTGGCCAGGTCGTAGAGCGCGAACGTACGGTCGCAGAGGCCGAAGTCCAGCACGCTCTCGACCTCGCCATTGGCGCTCCATAGCAGATTGGAGGCATGCCAGTCGTTGTGCGTCCACAGCGGCGCCTGGTTGGCCAGGGTGGGGCGCAACGCATCCACCGCCGGCAACACGTGCCGCTGCAGTTCGGCATGCCAGTCGCGCTCGCCAAGGTAGGCGGCCACGGCCGGATGCTCGTGCAGATAGCGCTCCAGGGCGCGGGCAGGATCACGGTGGGCGAACAGGTGCCAACGGCTGGTCAGCGTTCGCGCCTGGCGCAGCGGCGCCTGGAAGCCTTCGGCGGCGTTGTGCAACTGCGCCAGGCTGCGACCGGCGGCATGAGCGTGGGCCCGGGTCTGGAAGGGCGACCAGGATTGCGCGTCGCGGTACAGGTCCTGTCCCGGTGCCCGGGCATGAATCTCGTAGGTCCAGTCGCCGAGTGCCAGCGCCGTGCGGCCATCGTCACTGGTCTGTACCTCGGGCACGCCAAGCCCGGCCTGGCGCAGGTGCGCGATGAAGGCATGTTCTTCCTCCAGCCACGCCGGTAGGCGAACCTCGCGATGGTGACGCTTGACGAACCACTCGCCGCGATCGGTGCTGATCAATGCCGCCGAAGAGAAGGGCCGAGGACTGTGCCAGTCGATGCGCTGCAACTTCCCCAAGTGCGAGAAAAAAACCAGCAGGCCGTTCACGTCATCGCAGGTCAGCATCGGCCAGTCGGCAGCGACCGTTTCGCCCGCCATGCCATGGGTGTGTAGCGTTTGGCTCATGCCTGAAGCTCCGTCAGGTAGTCATTGCTGATTGCCTGGCGCCAGGCGTGCGGGTTGGCAATGATACCGTGTTCGTGCAGCCACTGAGCATAGGGCTCGACCAGCGCCTGGCGTTGCGCACCCCACTGACCTTGATGCAGCCAGGTCGGGGCGATGAGCTGCAGCGAACGCTCGATCAACTGGGTCGGGAAGTAGGGAATCACCCGCTCATAGGCCGAAAATGCCAGGCCTGGCTCCGCCGCCACGGCCTCGAAGCCGCGCCGACTGGCCTGCAGAAACGCCCGCAGGGTCGTCTCGTTGGACGCAAGCCAGGCATCGCCCGCCGCCAGTAGGTAGCTGTGGTAGGCCGGCGCGCCCCAGTCACTGACCCGGTGCACTACCCGGCGCTCGGCGGGGACGGCGCTCTCCATCAGCGCCTCCCAGGCCCAGTAGCCGCCAAAGCTGACGTCGGCGACCCCGGCGGCCAGCTCCTCCGGGCGCAGCTCACGGCAGCCACTGTCGACAATGATCAGCGCATCGGGGTCGCCGCCATCGCGGCGCACCAGGTCACGAACCATCGCCAGACCGCGAGGCGTAGGGTTCAACGCCAGGCGTTTGCCCATCAGATCACGGGGCCGCTCGATGGCGAATTCCGTCAGGGTTTGAAACGCTTCCAGCCCGGCATGGTTGATGGCAGCGACGCCGGTGAGCGCCTGGCCCTGGTCACGCCGCACCAGCAGCCGATTGCTTGGGCACACCGCCAGCTGCACTTGCTCATCGAGCAAATGCTGCAGGCTGTCGCCGCGCTCCGGATCGGCCACGCGCAATTCCACGTCCAGCCCCAGTTCGGCATACCAGCCACGCTCGCGGGCCACATAGAAGCCCGCAGAATTAGGCCAGGGGTGGAAGTATTCCAGCATGATTTTGAGCGACACCATGGATCAGACCGCCTGCACGGGTAAACGAAGGTGGCTCTTTATAAACGAGGAATTTGGTATATACCAAATATCGGATGGCGCTATGCTTAGATAGCATCGAGAATTCCCTTGAAGAGATGCCGGCTTTCTGGAAGCTTGGGCATGTACCGTCCGTTGCCCAGCTGAACGCTGCCCGCTGATGGTAAAAGGACTATGATGGCGCAAGCTGTAGGCGACAAGGCGCCGGCTTGGAGGCCTCGTGCCGGGGTTATTCCGGCTCGTGGCTTCAGCTGAATGCTTATGCTTAGCTATTTCAGAACAATGTGCAGGAAGTGCCACTGATGAGCACCCGGGGTCATTTCAATTTCATTGCCAATCAACCTGCTTACACTGAGGCGCTAAAAGAGTGGCGGGTCGGTTTGCTCCACTCCAAGTTCTTCTGGTTTGACCTGATAGTCAACCCGCCGGAAGGGTGCGACGTTCAGCGGCAAGCAGCAGCCTTCCTTGACAGTCACCGAGAGGCCGTCCGCAATAGCGCCGATAAGCGGTTTGTGTACTTCATCGCTGCACGGCAGCAGGTAAGGTTCTGTTGCCGCAGGCCACCGAAACGATCCCTGTCTCGAAAGTACCTGCTGATCCATCTCGAAGTTGGGCGGGCAAAAAAACTGAAACAGCTGCGCTTGGAAATACCCAAGGACGCCCGTCGGTTCGCCCTGCCAACCTTGACTGAGGACGGGCGTTTTATCCTGATCGAGGGTGAGGAAGGTCAGCAGGCGATCGCGTTACCTGTCCATGATTTTTTGATCCTTCATGACATCAATCTGGGGGTCGACACCGAAGTGCTCTACGTTGGCTCTACGGACGATCCTGCCACGCGTCCGTTGAATCGCGATCACCGAGGTTATGGCGACTCTGTTTATTCACTGTCGCCGGAAGAAACCGACGTCTTCGTGTTCTACAACATTTTCAAAGTGGTTTCAGTGGCAAAAAACCGTGATCTCATGCTGAATTTCATGATCGCGAACTCTCTAATCGACGAGGTCCAGCGAGTCGAAGAGGGGGAGCTGCTGGAGCATGCGCTCATTCACTACTTCGGCACCAAGAGCCAGGAGCGCAACAAAATATCTGAGTATGGCAGACTCAGAAACGGCCTGAAAAAGCTGCTGGATCGCCATAAAATAAGCGCAATCACCTTCGATATCGAAATGGAAGAGCCCCATGAGTTTTACCGGTTCTTTTCTCGCCAGGTGAGTGCGCGGGACCGCCATCACTTCACGCTGCGGATAGAACACGACCAGGTAATCATTGCAGCGCCTGAACCGGTGACGTTTGGTTGAGCTGGGCACTGACCATCGAGCCCAAGCGCCAATAGGCGGGTGACGGCGGCCAAGGCGCGAACTAGCGACTCCAGTCAGTCTGCTATGGGTCCAGGTGCTGCAGGCAGCGTTCCATCCTCCTGGTCACGGATCAGCTGACTGGCCCGACTGTCCAACAGTGATCCAGCCTGCAAGTAGCCCATTACCGTCCTGACGCTGCGGTGCTCGGCATAGCCATGACCTCGCCGAGCGGCACGCCCTGCTGGCTTCGGTAACGAATCCCGAACGCAGGCTGTGCGCGGCCCAATCGTAACCGTCCGGCAAAGTCACCTACCTAAACCCAGCAATAAGGGCGATGTTCTCCACCTAAAAATACGTGGACACCATCGCCCTTATCGTCAGGATTCCCATGCGCCAAAGAACCTCTTACCCCAAACCTTTCAAAGCCTAGATAGTCCAGGAATGCCTGGAACCTGTCGTGTCCATGGCCAGTGTTGCCCTGCGCCACGGCATCAATGCCGACTTGGTTCGAAAGTGGATACCTCTTTATCACGATGTTCAGACTCCGGCGTTACCTGCCTTCGTTCCAATAAAAATGGAGCCCATAGCTCGGTCCGATCAACCATTGCTGGTGAGTCTAGAGATCCCTTTCGGTCAGCAAACCATCACCGTCAAATGGCCTTCGGCAGATCCTGATGGCTGCGCCCGATTCATCCGTGGTCTAGCCCGGTGATCCGTATCGACGCCATCTGGCTCGCCACTGAACCTCTAGATATGCGCGCTGGCACAGAATCTGCGCTGGCCAAAGTGATCGCCGTGTTCGGTGCGGCGAAGCCGCACTGTGCTTATCTTTTCGCCAATCGTCGCGCTAACCGGATGAAGGGCCCCCGGGAAGGCACGTCAGCAGCCCAAACGCGCGCCGCTGCCACCGCAATTTCCACGGATCCGCCATGAGCCGGAAAACACCCAGTGCGCCTGCGGCTGCCAACTTCAGCGCATCGGCGAGTATGTCAGCGAAAAGCTGGATTACACGCCGGGCGTGTTCACGGTCGAGCAGCATGTGCGTAGAAAGTGGGCCTGCCGTCAATGCGAAACACTTATTGAGGCGCCGGTGCCGGCCCAGGTAATCGACAAAGGCATACCGACTGCGGGCTTGCTCGCTCACGTGATGGTCGCAAAGTTCGCCGACCACTTACCACTGTACCGGCAGGAGAAAATCTTCGGCCGCGTCGGCTTGGCAATTGCGCGTTCCACGTTGGCTCAATGGGTCGGGCAGATCGGCGTGCAGCTTCAGCCGTTGGTTGATGCGCTGCGAGAAGTCGCCCTGGCGCAGCGGGTTGTACATGCTGATGAGACGCCGGTGCAGATGCTTGCGCCCGGTCAGAAGAAAACTCACCGCGCTTATGTCTGGGCTTACTGCACCACGCCGTTCACGGGGGTTAAAGCGGTGGTCTACGACTTTAGCCCAAATCGCGCAGGTGAACATGCCCGCAACTTCCTCGGTTCCTGGAACGGCAAACTGGTATGTGACGACTTCGCGGGCTACAATGCATGCTTCGTAAAGGGCATGACCGAAATCGGTTGCATGGCCCACGCCCGTCGCAAGTTCTTCGATCTGCACGTGGCGAATAAAAGTCAGTTGGCAGAACAAGCACTGCACTCGATTGGCGGCTTGTACGAAGTCGAACGGCAGGCGCACGACACGAGCGATGAAGATCGCGGGCGAATACGCCAAGAAAAAGCCGCGCCGCTGACTAAAGCCCTTCACAACTGGATGTTGACCCAGCGCGATCTTGTGCCCAACGGATCAGCGACGGCTAAAGCCTTGGATTACAGTCTGAAACGCTGGGTAGCGCTGACGCGCTACCTCGATGATGGGGCTGTACCAATCGACAATAATCCAGTCGAAAACCAGATCCGGCCATGGGCGCTTGGGCGCTCGAACTGGTTATTTGCAGGATCGCTACGTAGCGGTAAAAGAGCGGCCGCGATCTTGAGTTTGATTCAGTCGGCACGCATGAATGGGCATGATCCGTACGCTTATCTCAAGGATGTGCTGATGCGGTTGCCGACTCAGAAGGCCAGTGAGATTGAACGGCTACTGCCGCATCAATGGAGCACTGTTAATTCATCGGAGATGGCAAACTCGTTTTAGAGTGGCTGAGAGCGAAATGACAAACGAGACAGCACGTTACATCTTGATCACAGGCGCGGCAGGTACCGGCACTTCGACCTTAGCGAATGCTTTAGCAAAGGAACTGAGCACATCTCACTTGGAAGCAGATGATTTTTTGTGGCTGCCGAGTAACCCGCCATATCAATATCTGGCAGACAAAACGCAGCGAGGAGAGCGCTTGCTACAGGAAATGCGCGCTCATGGCCGTGCTGTAGTGGCCGGATCAGTAATGGGTTGGGGGCTGCCGCTTGAGAATGAATTTGATCTTGTGGTGTTCCTATATCTTCCTGTTGAACTCAGGCTAGAAAGATTAGAACGTCGAGAGGTAAAACGCTTCGGTCAAGCAAAGCCGGAGTTCCTGGCTTGGGCTGCTCAGTATGATGAGGGAGGCGTCCCTGGACGGAGCTTGGCCGGGCATCAGGAGTGGCTGTCTGTGCGTACTTGTTTTGTCTTAAGGCTTGAGGGGGACATGTCCGTCGAAGATCGAGTACGGCAGATACTGGATGCATTTGACGGGTTAAACCATACACCGTCGGTCATCTGAACGTGTGTTGGCCATACGCTTACGCCCAATCTCCCTCCAGGCCGGCCATTTAGGCGCGACGCTGCACAATCCAGGCGCCAAGAGCGGTTGAGTGCCGTATTCATTGGCCTCGGCCTGCACCTACGTTGATGGAGAGGCTGAAGACGGCGCGAGCTCGTCATGTTTTTGGTATGGCGTGTTGCCGTTAAGCGACTTAGAATCTTTGGGATCCGATTTGCGTGCTGTAGAGCTCATATGGCGTTGGCCCATTGCCGGTCTCGCCACTGGACGTAACTCAGCGCAGTCAACTCATTACATGGACGTTTTCTCGGCCCTGCCTGGGCGCTGCTGCCAGCAGCATCAAGCGGCCAAGCGTTCCTCGCACGAAACCCGAAACGGACTTCAATCCATGTGGCATGACAACGAGACAACGGTCGATTATCTGAACTTTGGCGTGGTAGCTGATGCCTGCGCCAGCCTTCTGCGGCAGAGTCGTGGCGAGCCGATTTCGATAGGTGTGTCAGGTGGTTGGGGGGCGGGTAAGTCCTCTCTGGTCAAAATGATCGCCGCTCGCCTCGAAACCCCGGCAGCCCCAAGAGTTCCGTCACCAGCCGATGCCGCCGCTGCCCAGCCTCCGCCTGCCGAAGACCGATACGTTGTCATCACCTTCAACCCGTGGCTCTATCAAGACTTCGAAAGCGCTCGCAGCGCGTTGCTGCAAATCGTCGGCGATGAGGTGCTGAAGCTGGCGAAGGGTGATGAAACGCTGCTGAAGAAAGCCCTCGACCTCCTAAAACGCATCAATCTGCTGCGGTTGGCCCAGTTCGGGGGCGAGGCTGCGATCACGATTACCACGGGTGTGCCTGTCGGAACGATTGGCAAGGCGATCGGAAAGGTTTCAGGTCTTTGGAGCGCCTTCAGCTCAGACGGCGACGCGGCTGAGGGGGGAGACAAAAAAGAGGGAGAGGCGCTGGATCTCAAGACCGATGGTCTGTTGAACCCGGCGAAGCCGCTGTCGCTGCCTAACGAAATTCATGCCTTCAGATCAGCGCTCGAAAAGCTGCTGGAAGAGCTTGGCATCACCTTGGTGGTGTTTGTTGACGACTTGGATCGGTGCCTGCCGGAGACGGCAATTTCGACTCTCGAATCCATCAGGCTGCTTTTGTTTCTCAAGCGCACGGCTTTTGTGATCGCTGCCGACAATGAATTCATCCACGGTGCCGTTAAGAAACATTTCGAAGGCACCGGCATCACCAGCAACATCGCCACTAACTACTTTGACAAGCTGATCCAGGTGCCTCTGCATGTGCCCCGTATCGGCGTGAACGAAGCCAAAGCATACCTCGTGCTGCTCCTGCTCGAACGCGAGGCCAGGACGGGGGCATTTCCACAAGAAAAATTTGATCAAGCGAAGATGGATATACCGCAACGCCTAGCCCGAAGCTGGCTCGGCGAGACGATTACGTCTTCGTTTCTCAACGAGCTCGTGGGAGCCGATACACGTCTCCAGGCATTAATGGAACTGGCACAAGGGTTGGCAACGCTGATGTTCAAGTCGTCCAGTATCAGTGCGAATCCACGGCTCATGAAGCGCTTTCTGAATACTGTCTATCTGAGGGAATCCTTGGCGCAACCTCAAGGAATCACCTTGGACATTCCGGCATTGGCGAAGTGGCATTTGTTGGAGCGCTACAAAGAGGAACTAGCCGACAGCTTGTCGTCCATGGTCAGTTCTGAAAACGATGGGCAAGTGGCGGAGTTGCTGCAGGCCGAGGAGGTCGCCCGCGATGGAGGCGCACTGTCCAAGCCTTTTGACGAGCCATTCGTCCAAGAGTGGCTGCAGTTAGCGCCGGCGCTTGGTGCGACGGACTTGCGCCCTCTGCTTCACCTGAGTCGAGATACTGCGACGCGCGATTTCGGCGACAACAACATGACCCCCGCCGCCCGTGTTCTTCGTGATGTTTTGAAGGTTGCCACCAGCGCCAATGAACCTCTGACGAAGGCTATTGCCGCCGTCGACAGCGACCAGGCAGAGCTTGCGATGGTGAAAGCCTGGCAGAGAACTGCATCGTCGCGGACATGGAAAGCCACCGTCGAGATGATCATCCTGATTGAACCCTGCAAGGTTTACCCAGCACTCGGAAGGCGTGCAGCAGGGCTGTTGAGTCTTGCTCCCCTGGATGCGTTAGGGCCAGGCATCATACCCGCCCTAGCAGGCCAATCCTGGGCGGCGGAAATCTTGAGATCCTGGGGGGAGGATCCTGCCGTAAGCGAACGTACCAAAAGGGCCATCAAGGCAGCGCTAAGGAGTGGAGTCTGATGGGAACTTCTACATCAAGTGGTGGCGGCAAGGCGGGTTCGCCCTTTGACCCGGAATGGTTAGATCAGGGCGATGCCGCCGGTGGCCCAGCGCCAGATGGCGGAGCGCCGGATGGTGCTCCAGATGGTGATGAGGGTGTTCCCCAGGATGCACCTGAAAATGGAGAGCCCGGCTTAGAGCCCGCCCAAGATCAGGACATCGCGCCAGATCGCAGGTTTATGCCGGCCCGATCCCAGATGGGCAAATACCTGTCTGGAGGTGGTCGTGACGCGCTTCGCGGCGCTGCCAGCAGCATGATCAACAAGGGTATGGGTGGAGCGGGGCGTGCAAGCAATACCATGCGTGGGGTTGCTCAAGGCGCGGGGCAACTGGGATCGTTTCTCGAAGCGGTCAGGGCCGGCACCGATCCTCAAGTAGTCGACTGGATTCAGAGGGTTCGCGGCCAGAACCTGTCAGCCAGCGATCTTGCCTTGGAACTCATCAAGGAAGTCATGCCGGGCACCGGCAGTGTCGACGATGAGTCATTGAGAAACGCCGCCGCCGATGCATTAGCGCAGCTGTATGAACAGGATCCCAACGTCGATATTTTTCAGCTTGATGATCAGCAGATCACTGCGGTCATCGGGTTCACGATCGCCAACGAAGTCTGCAACCGGATGGATCTGCAGCTGGGCCAGACTTATGAAAAGCTCAAGTATTCGCCGGTCGAGATCCAGGCGTTCCGTAATGACATCAAGCAATGGGTTCACGGAGAGGTGCAGCGAATCATGGAAGGTCTAGCGGCGCAGAGAATCGATCCCCAAACCCTTGCGCATCGTGTGCTGCAGACCGCGCTAGAGGTATTTGCTGAATGATCAAGGTCATTTGTACCAGCGTTGCCCGTCTTCCCGCGCAACTCGCCGAAGGGGAGCGCGCCTTCACCTATTTCAGAAGCGCCAGGCGTGAGGGTGTCGGTACCATCGCCAAGAGTTGGCACGGCTCCTTGAAGCGCAAAGGGTTTCGCCCAACCCCTGCGGCTTGGGACTTCGTTCAGTTCTGCTTGGCAGTCTGTGCGACCGACCTTTGCGCACTGCGCAGTACAAGTGCTGATGGCTGGACTCGTACAATTGAGCTCAGTGTGGGGCTTCACGAGCCATTGCGATGGGATCCGTGGAAGGTGGAGCTTGAGCAACTGCTGAAAGTGCTGACCGGGGACTATTGGACTCTGATCTTCACGGATGCAGGCCTGCCACCCCCTCAAGGACGTTTCACCACCAAGGATCAAGATTGCGTTTCCTTGTTGTCTGGTGGTCTCGACAGCCTTATCGGTGGCCTGGATCTCGTGGCCCAGGGCCGGCGGCCTCTGTTTGTTTCTCAGCTGGCGCACGAGGACTCCGAACGCCAACGCCGATATGCAACCCTGCTTGGTGGTGCTGATGCCCACTATCAGTGGAGTCATGGAATCAGCTTCAAAGGCCCGCGTGAACCGTCGACGCGTGGTCGTTCACTGGCGTTCTATGCCTTCGCCGTACTGGCCGCGTCTCGGCTCGGCGTTGCGCGCCCGACAATCTACATCCCGGAGAACGGCTTCATTTGTGTGAACCCCCCACTGGTTCCTGGGCGAGTATCGAGCCTGAGTACTCGCACGACTCACCCTCTGTTCATCAACAAGCTGCAGCAGGTTCTCGATGGTATTGGCGTCTCGGTGCAGCTGGAATTGCCCTACCGGTTCAAGACCAAAGGGCAGATGATGAATGAGTGCCTTGATCAGCCGCGCCTACAAGCGCTGGCGTCCGATACGACCAGCTGCGGGCGATTCCGTACCTACAATCGACGTCACTGTGGTCGTTGCGTGCCTTGTATGATTCGCAGGGCTGCTTTCGGTGCCTGGACATCGGGGGCCGATGCAACCGAGTACGTCTTCCCAGGGTTGGTAGGGAGCGACAAATCCAGCGGGCCAGATGATCCGATGTCTGTAGCATTGGCGGTACTTACGGCGCGAGATAGAGGTATCGACAAGTTCTTGGGAGCATCATTAGCGTTTGCTCCTATTCCTGAACGACCTCAGTATCGATCTGTGCTCACCAATGGCATCCATGAGCTGGAGGCCCTTTTAACCGGAGACGGATTGCTTTGATGGATTTTCACTGCCATCTCGACCTCTATCCCAATGCACGGAAGGTCTTCGCGCAAGCGGTGCAGAGGAACATGTTCACCTGGCTGGTTACCACCAGCCCTCGGGCATTTTCTGCCACCAATAAGGTGCTTGGCGGTCATGCAAATATGCTCATCACACCGGGACTGCATCCGGAAATCGTCCATGAGCGTTACGCTGAGCTGGACACCCTGATCGAGCAGATCAAATACGCATCTGCTGTCGGTGAGGTAGGGCTGGATGGTTCCAAACGGTTCCAGCACAGCTACGACGCTCAGCGTACAGTGTTCACTGCTGTGGTCGCGCAATGCGCCAACGTCGGTGGACGTGTGCTGAGCATTCACTCGCGCCAGGCCGTGAAACAGGTGCTAGCGATTCTCGATGACCACCCAGGTTTTGGCACAGCTGTTCTTCATTGGTTTACAGGGACGGCTGCTGAGCTTAAGTCCGCCTCGGATATGGGATGCTGGTTCAGCATCGGGCCGGCAGCGTTCAACTCGGCATCTGGCAAGGCGCTTGCCAAGAGGCTTCCTCGTGATCGCGTGGTTCCTGAAAGCGACGGGCCGTTCGCCAAGGTCAACGGTGCCACTGTCATGCCGTGGAGCTCAGGCCAAACGGCTGAGCTGCTGGCTGAGGCTTGGGACGTGCCAGTGGGGGAGGTGGCAATGACTCTCGAATTCAACGCTAGACAGCTGATCGGGCTGATAAACAGGGCCGATTGACTCTGTTCGAGCCCTTACGCTCCTCGTGGATGTGTGAGGCTTTCACCAATCAATATGCCTTGAACTGAACACACGCCGACCTCTAGACACGGTGCGACTGATTGGGGAAGCGGCAGCGTCTGGTCAACGAGATCAATGACGTCTCCGACTATGACGATCCCCGTTACCTGCCGGTACAAGGGGATGAGTACAGTGCCGAGATCTACTACGGGGCCAAGATCACCAATTGGCTCACCCTGCGGCCAAACCTGCAGTACATCGTTCATCCGGGTGGCGTGAACCAGGTCGACAATGCTCTGGTTGGCGGTTTGATGGTACGCGCTTCCTTCTGACGCAACATGGTTAAAGCGACAGCAGTGCGGGCTCGATTGAAAACGGGCCCGCATTTTTGTTGGCCCCTCTGTCCCTAAGCGATGCGCCGTCTCCGAGCGTTGACGAGGGTGTAGCTGTGGTTGGGTTGCGTCGTCAGGTTCGACGCAGTGCGTCTCCAGTTAGCGTATTTGTCTAGTCAGCTATCTCCTTTAAGCACGAGGGGGCTAAAAAATCTGCTTCTCAAGCGCTCATAACGTGCACTGTCTACCGCCAAAATGATATCGTTACGATGGCTCTAGCGCCTGCTTCTCGTGCACTGGATCACTGGACTCGAAGAACATTTACCGCAGTCCTATTCAGCGAAATCAAGGAGTCAGGCCAGATTTTTCGCGTATTACCATGCAGGGAGTATCAACGGTGAGCTCAAGCGCAAGTTTTTTCGAAGAAGATATTCCGGAACAAAGCGCAGTCTCGATCTATATCGACAACCTCGGCGACGCAAGCGCTATTGCGTTGGTTATCCCTGAGGTCAGTCCTCAGGATGGGGTCGCCATTATTGGCGCGGACTCCATTGAGTTTATGACACTTCTTCGTGAGCAGGAGTCAGACGAAGTCAGCATCGGCGTTTGCGGCGACGCCCAAAACCTTCACTACAGTCAGCTCAATAGTATCATTCTGGATATCGGCAGCTACCTCTTGACAGATATCGGAATCCCGTTATTTGTCACCGTTTTGGGGAGCTTCATTGAGTCTAAGATTAATCAGCATAAATCTGAAGATATAGAGCTCCGGGTGAGTGTGGTCAAGGGGAAGGGGAAGGCGAAGAAAAAATATCATGTGTCCGGTAAGCCTAGGGATGTTCTAAAAATTGTTAAAGAGCTTGGAGGGAAATGAACTCTGTCAATTTGCTTTCAGAGCTTGACGACTTGCTTTGCGCGTGGTGGATGATTGAGCTCCGCGATGAGCGATACTTGCCGTTACTGGAGGCTCTAAAGGGGGCGACAGCTGACACCCAGCTGAAAAACAAAATATGGATGTATTCGGCACTGTTAGACAGCCACTTACTCAATCTGAATATATTTGGCCTCCTAAAATCTGGAAGCTTCTACCAAGCCTGGTGCGCTTTGGAGCAGCTGGAAATTCTCCTTTCTAGAATTGACGAAAACAAAGCATGTCTGGATGGTAATTTCGGTCAGAGATTCCTGAGTAATGCGGTTGGCAGCTGGCAGGCACTTTTTCCGTACAAGATATTTTTTAGCAGTCGTGAGATAATCAAGAAACTAAGCTGCTCGATTTGCGAAAAACCGAGGTCAGTCCTTCAGGGGTGCGGCCATAGGAAAGGAAAATTATACGCCGGCGAGATCTGCTATGACGTAGCCGAAGATTTTGAATTGATTACTTGGGACGTTGTGTCGAATCCTGTTCGAAAGTCATCCGTCCCTTTTTCCAGCGAAGGTGACCAACATAACTACACAATGTTGAAGGCTGTTCTTCAAGTAGTCACAAGCCCTCGACATCAGTTCAGAGCCTATATAACCGGAACTCCGTTAAAAAAGCATACAGGTGTTCACTCACCTTCATCCGTGTGTCCCTGCATGAGGAGCATTCGGCATTATGATGATTGCTGCATGCCTCGTCCAACTATCGAGACTAACCACATCAACCTGGTATTCCATTTACCCATGCAAGCATGTGTGAGCGACCTGCAGGTAGTTACTGAAAGTGCCGAGACCTGTCCATCTAGTCAGGAGTCCTGACGGGGCGGAGGGCGCAGAGACTACGTATGAAGGCTCCTGGTTTCACTCTGCCTCTGGACGGAGACGCCCTCAGGGCCGCAACTGAACTGGCATGGGATTTCTCGACGGCATTGGTCGAATCTGTTTACGAATATGCAGGGCACTGGCTACCCCCCTTTCTTAAAACTGAAGATTGAGGCTTGATGTGAAATGCTCCACTGCCTCTTTCACGAACGCCCTGACAACTGCCATTTGCTGACGATCAGCTTTGTAGACAAGATTCAATGGCCTGGAAGGCCCTTGGTACCCGCTCAGCACGCGTACTAGGTCTCCCCGGCGCAGGGCATCCACCAAGGTTTCCTCGGCCGCCAGGACGATTCCCTGACCATTGATGGCTGCGTTGATCAGCGCTCGCATATCGTTTAAGGCTGCCATTAAGCCGTGCATGTGCCTGCTGTTGAAATAACTCCCTGGCACGCAAAAGCGCTAATGGGTGAAAATGCTGGCCAGCTAGGGAGCTGCTTCGGTGCGAGCCAAGACGCACAGCGTTTGATAAAGGTTAGGGAGTTGGCCGTGGCCACACGCTACAGAGCCGTACCTGCGTCGACAGATCCAGCGAAAAGGTACGTCAGCCTCCTGCAGCCTCTGCGGAACCAAGCGCAAGTGTGTTCCATTAGCCAGCATCACCGCCCAGGTGGAGAGGGTGCTGGACTCGTATATCCGTGAGGGTGATTACATGCCTCGCTGGACGTCTGACGGCCCTTGTGACGCTCAGGAAGGTGAGGATGCGGTTTACTGGATTAGTGAGCTTTTTGACTGCGACACGATCGTTCCCATTGTTCAAGAGGTCTACCGCGATCTGACCTCCTATAGCAACGACACCAACTATGTCCTCCTGCCATTCACTCCCAACAATGTCGGGCACCAGTGGTGTGAGTTTCAGGAAGGCGTGACCCATGGCAACCGCTACTTCAATGACAGCGCCAGGCAATTCCTGGGGTGGTTGTTCAAAGGGATGGATCACTATTCCGCATCATCTGAAGAAAACTCGGTGGTGCGCCTACTCACTCCCGATAATGCAGCCCCTTTTTTCCGTGCTCGGGCATGTTCAGGGAATGAGGAAGTCGAGGTTATTTGCGCTGATCCAGCCCGCAATCTCGGTGCGCCCCCCCCCAAGGAGAAAGCAGGCGAGGGCAGGATGAATCCTGCCGGGGTACCTGCATTCTATGGCGCCTTTGACCGCGAAACGTGCGTTGCTGAGCTTCGACCTCGGGTGGGCAGCGATGTGGTCAGCGGCCAATTTCGCTTAAATGCAGACGTGAGGGTGTTGGATTTTGGCCGGTTTGAGAGCGCAGACCTCGGCCCTTCACCAAGCTTTTTTGACCCAAAGTATTTCGAGAAAACGGGACGGCAGGAATTTCTTCGCTACCTGCATAACGAGATCACAGCCCCCGTGAATCCTGGAAACCAGCGCAGCTACCTGATCACGCAGGTTATTGCCGAATACCTGGCAACCCATTACGTGCCGCGCTTTGACGGGGTTATCTTCAAATCGGTGCAGAAAGAGGGCGGGCAAAACCTGGTGCTCTTCTCGCACGTCGCTTGCGAGGCCACTTCGATGACCTGGCCGGTTTCAGGTGGATACTACGTGCGTGGCCGCAAGGCTTCGGATGCGCCCCGAATCGAATACGTCAATGGCAGCCTCATCAAGCACACCATCAAAGGAGTGGTCTTTGGCACTGATGAGTATGTGCTCCCCGAGACACTGCCCGTTGCTGTGCCACAGCCGATCTTTGATTTCCGGGGGCAGCCAAATCTTGATGGCCCGCCTTCCGCCGTTCCCTCAGTGTTTGAGCCCTCACTGTGTAGCGAGGGTGCGGTGGGATAAGCGTCCTTGCTCATGGTTGCAGGACTTAGAAACTGAAATCCAGTTTCTTCTGCACCGCGAACTCATCAGGAGCTTTGCCCTGTTCGAAGGCAATCAGGTACGTCATCTGGGCAGTCATGGGCTTCGCATCGGGCTGGCTGCCCGACACCTTCAGGTGTACCTCACGCGTTGCGCACTGAATCGACACCTGCAGCGTGAGCAGTTCATCGAGGAGCTCCTGCATCTCGTCGTACACCGAAAATTTTGAAGTTTCCGGGTAGTCGCTGGCGCAGTCCCGATATTCACGGAAATAGTCGATGAGCGCCGCAAAGACCTCATGCGCCTCACGTTTGATTTCAAAACCAGGCTGGCAGATATCGACCGTAGAACCTTCTGCGAGCTTGGCGAGTTGGTGGCCAGTCGACAGGGGAAAGGTCGGGAGCGTGATGTAGTCTCGGTCAAAGCGGGCTTTCTCTTCCTTGAGCTCTTCTTCGGTAGGAATGATGTAGGGCTTGTTGAATGCGTCGATGTCTTCGATCTCGAATGCTCGCGCGAGCGCGCGGCGGGTATCGAAGCTCGCTGACTTTGCGTTCTCGACGCGCTGGACAGTTCGCACGTTCAGACCCGCGAGCTCGGCCAGGGTCTCTTGTGACCACTGAAAGACCTCGCGCATTTTGCGAATAAGGGCAGCGAATTCTTCAAGGTTCAACAGGCGAGGCTGGCCAGACGTGGTGCTGTTCATTGTTTCGCTCCATCAGAAGGTTGGTAGGACTCATGATGCGGCAGCCCCCAATGGCACAACACGACAGGAGCCCGACAGCGCCCGCCAGCCCAGCGGCTGACGTCACGGGGCTTTCGTCGAGGCCTGATTCGCAGACGGGCTCAGACGTTCGTCCTCAGCTTGAAGGCCCGCGTAGAGGGTGTCCCCTATCTCATAGAGGCTGATACTAACCCGGGCTAGCAGGGTGGCTCCGATTTTGACGGGATGAGCTCCGTCAGCTGCATTCAGATCACGAAGCGCGTCCTCCAGATCAGTCTTTGAAGGCAGGTGAGCGTCGCCGAGGCGCAGGCCATAAGCGATATGCAGCGGCGTCATGATCTGGCCAGCCACGTCCTTGTCGCAGTACTTCAACAGCAGGCGCTCCAGGAGTTTCAAGCTTCCTAGTTTCTCCTTGGGGTCAACCTTCACAAGCTGCCTCAAGTGATCAACGTCGACAGAGTCCACAGTGAGTCTAGATATGGCTTTGGCCAAGGCCAGTACCCCATTTTTGTCCAAGGCTCGAAATCGGTGACAGTTGCGTAGGATATCAGCCGCATGGTCATGGGGTTTAAACAGCGGGCCGTCGAAGCGTTCAGAGAAGAAAGCATTGAGCTTGGAAATCACTATCTTGAACATCTCTTCCGGCGCTGTGGTGTCTGCGGGATTGGTTTCGAATTGGGACGCCAACAATTCGCGGGAGGGGCGGCCGTCTGGCGAGATGTTGAACCCATGCCATATCTTTTGTTGCCAAAGGGGAAGCTTGACGATGTCGTATGCGTGCGCGTTGATGTGGCTCTGTTCATTCACTCCAAAATGAACACTGTAGTCAGGCGAGCATTTGACCGAGCCAGTGCCCGATGTATACCACCCCAACGCTGAACCCTTGAACGCTAACAAGGCTTCAATCACCTCAGCCTTGAACCATAGGTACAGCCCGATATCCTCATCGTAAAGCGCGCTCGCCGACTGCCTTTCACCGCCGGCGCCTGTGGTGTAGTACACGAACTCGTTCGCTCCTAAAAGCGGGCTCTACCAACTCGTCACGCCAGAGCCTACCGTCGACCTGCTCATAGGTGAGTCCTGAGTGTTTGACTTCATAATGCTCGTAGGCAGTATTGTTGGTGTCTTCGGCAGCAAATGCCGGGACATCTTCTTCAGAGTCAACATCTGTGCGCCATACTCTCATCACGGACGTTCGGCCCAGCAGGCCTCCATCGGCTCTTATGCTAAAGGTATGCAATTTAAATAGCTCGTCGGCCTTCTTTTCTTCGACAGGCGTGCCATGCCATGGGATGTGAGAAGCATCTGCGATATATTGCTTACGTTCTCGGTATTGCGACAACCTGAGGGCAAGACCGCGTGCGCATAAATAATCGCGTAGATGTTCAGCACGGATTTCTATGGCGATTACCCGACCATCTTTATGCCTGCGCTGCCGGATAACCTCCATGTAGCCCTCATTGGGGCTTACCCATGAATCACCTTCCTGCATCAATCGCAGCGCCAGAATTAAATCTTGGTTGACTAGCCATTGAGTATCGTGGTCGCTGTTTAGATGATTCAGAAGGACGAGCTCAACCCCTACCGGCGGCTCGTTGTCATCGTGAAGGTATTGATCTGCTGGCTTGTAGCGGCCATTGCTGAATGCGTAAGGCCCAGGGGAATGAATCAACCCGATGGAGCTCCAACCCAGAGTATCGCCTAACTCTCGCTGATCCGTGTAGACCGCCAGTGAGCCGACGCAAAGTGTTTCTTCAAATGTGCCAGGTTCCCTGTCAGCGCCTTCCTGATACAACACTTCAGATTGACGTAAGGGAATCCAAATGGAAGCCGATAGTCGACGCCGCCGGACGTCCGCCATCTGGAACCACTCTGGTGGGTAATTGGCTGGCATAGTGCACTCCTTGGTAGTGATCGGCGTTGTTCGGGGACGAAGACTGCATTGCCTGTTGGCTGGTTACAGGATTCATCATATCTTGCGGGAATTGCCAAGCGAGATAGGCCTGTTGACTGCTGGGGGCGCGATGCCGGGGTCGTGAAAACTCTCACCCTGCATCCATACAGCTGCGTTATCCAGTATCGTCGGTAGAGAATTCAGTCTCGAAGAAGCGAACGGCTTGCTGAGTGATTGGATTTTTCGTCAGCTTCTTGGCGTGTTAGGCAGGCCTAATTCATATTCAATCGGGCAGCATCTGATACATCGATTCATACTCTAATAGGGGGCGGCGCCAACAGGTGGTACTCACTTGGGCGTGACTTCTTCATAAAGCGTGCCCAATACCTCACGGACGAGACGTGGATGGCTATCGCCATACACGCCGCGTTCGCGGAACGGTTCACTCAACGAGCTTGGAAATCTGAGCTTTGAGAACCAGATGTGTGGTGAGCCTACGCTTGGTGAGCGTCTTGAACGCCCCTTCCTTCGAGGGCTTTTGGGGCTTGGAGGTGTACGCATCCCACATACCCAAGACGATGACTTCATCATCTTTCTTGATGCCTTTGAACCACTCGGCATCTGGCGCCCAAATATTATGCCCATAAAAGCCCCCGGCCTCAGGAATTAGGTTCACTACAGCTACCGTACTGAACGCGGGACCATGGCGGCTTTCTACTGCCGATGCCATGGCATTTCAGCTGCATTTTTTACATCACAAACAGCTTTGGCTCAAGGGTCTTGGAGCAACACGCTATCAGCGTTGGTGATTGAATTAATGCATGCAAGCGCCTGAGGTTTGCCGGGTGCGTCGGGCTCCAATCTGAGTATGGGAACGACGACTTCAGTCATGAGCGGGCTAAAGATGATTATCTAGTGGAACTGCTGAGCTCGGGCTAGCAGGTGCTGCCGTCAAAAATGTCCAAAAAATAATCGCTGACCCTCACAAAAGTCCTGAAAGCATTGCCAATTTGTTAGCACTACGACTGTTCGTCCGCGATTGCGAAAATAGTTGACTCCCACCCCCTTGAAAAATTTTAACGACGACTGGCGTGGCACGAAACTGGGCCGCCGCTCCATGCTCTGGCGAGCTCCACAAGCTTGTCCTCTTGCACTTGTGAGCGTGGGAGGGCTAATCTACGAGCAGGCCACCCCGCCTAAGTTCTGGTCGGCTTGAAAAGGGCGCAATCCAATAGCTCTACCTCAATACTTGCAGACATTTCCGGATACCCGGCTGTGTGCAACGACAAAACGACTCAGCGTTGCCTACAGACATTCGGAGACCGAACATGGCTGATTTCCTCACGCCTGCTTCATTTCAGGCTCGTAAATTTTTGGCCCAGCAAGGGCACACTGTTCAACACCAGCCCGTCCTTGAAGTCCTGGCAGCATTGCTTGGCTACAAGAGCTTCGCCGCGTTGAGGGTCGAGGAAGGCCTCCCCGGGCAAGATTATTACCTGGATGATGCTGAACTACTGGTATTGAACGAACCAGAGGGCCTGGCTCGTGCGCAGAGCTTAACCCTGCCGGCCGATCAAGTTGTGCCCCGCTGTATCGCTACCTTGAAGGCCTTGTGCCCAGTGCCGGTGTTCGTTGGCGTCCAGGATTTTTACGATCTGCATGCGCAGGAAGCTCTTGCAGGAGCTATCTACGATAGCGACGACGTTGCTGGGGCCATGGCCGACACAGGCGCTAGCTACGAAGACGATCCCGAGATGGATGGTGAGTGGAAAGCTGATGATCTTTGGCATTCCCAGCAGTCTTGGTCTATCGAAGATGGAGGTACGCTCAGCGGAGATCCTGTGGGTGATCGTATCTTTGCCGGGGACACGCTGCTATGCCGTGGAGCACTGATCTATGCGAAAGCTGGTAGGGCGGGTCTAGTGCTGATCGATACCACCGGAGGGGCCAGCGTGGATGACAGCTGGCGCGACCAAGGCTGGGATCAATATGATAACCGGCAGTGACGGGTGACTAGTTAGATTGACCGGGTGGCGGAGGCTGCTTACACCGCTGCATAAGTCGGTTTAGATAGTCCCCGCTGCTTTAAATGATGTGCAGTGGCAAGGACATGTTTGTCTGGACGTTCTACGGACACGGGAATACCCGTGGGCGAGTAGCGTCCAGTGTGGATGATCTACAACCCAAGCTTGGGGGACTGAAGCGCTGATCTACGGCAGCTCTCTTGCAGTCTGGTCGCTGTCCTTCGTGACGTCAAATCACGACGCTTGCACGACCGTCGAGACTACACGTTTTAAGGTTCCTACCTGTACTGCACACCTGCGGCTAATGCTCTGGAAGCGCACGATCAAGCCGTGTGGCGTATTAGCCTGGATCCATTGTGGTATCGCTTGCCGTTATGGGTGCATGGGGATCGTATCACCAGATCAATGCTCAAACGCCTGCAAGGTTGTCATTTGATAACGTTGCCGTGTTTTTTCATACTGCAGATCAGTCACTGGGGCCTGAAGTCCAGCGCGACCTGGCTCAAAGGTAGTCGAGCGATCCCCGAAGTTCGGAGCAATAAAGATGGAATTTACCTTCACTCTCAAGTATCAGTTAACAACCTGCGACACTGACATCGACGCGCTCATTGAGCAACTGGTAGAGGAGGGGTGTGACGATGCACTGGTGGGCATTGGGCAATCTGGCCGAATTGGTCTTGAGTTCGTGAGAGAGGCTAGCAACGTTAGAGAAGCAGTCGAAAGCGCATTAGCCGATGTCCGCCGCGCGGTGCCTGACGCTAAGCTGATTGGAGCGACACCCGATCTTGTAGGCCTCACAGACTTGGCTGAAGTCATGGGCGTGTCCCGGTAAAACATGCGCAAGCTGGTCTCGAATCACCCCAGCTTCCCGTTCCCTGTGCATGACGGTCAATCCGCCTCCAATGAAGATCGCTTCGCGCAGCCCACTCGTCCCCGCCAAATCACGTTTTCTACCGCGCCGCTGCCTTGGTATCTACCTTGCCCGGGCGAAGATTACCCCCTGTCACGCATACCGATTTTCTTGACAGATCGACTGCGCTCTTGGTCATGCGAGTGGTAGTAGACGTTCTGAGTCGTACTGAGGCTGCTGTGGCGTAAGTCCAACTGTAGATCCTTGGCACTGCGCAGCGGCGCATCAAAAGTTGCTGCCGTATGCCTCAGCCAATGGGCGGAAGCAGCTTCAGGACTGATCAGCTCGTGCTCCTCTCGGCCTTCATCTCGCATCCGGGACAACGTTTTATCGAAAACAGCCTGGAGGAGGGCGCGCACTTGTCGTCCTGAAAGACCTGATCTGCCGCGCAGCGTCGTGAGCAGAGGTGTCTTTTCCTCCCACTGTGGAAGCGCTGGAAGGCCAACAAAACGCCGGTAGCGCTTCAGGTATCTGGTGATGTACTCGTCTCTAACGGCAACCTTGCCGGCTTTGTTGCCTTTGCCGATGACGTGGTACCACCAATTTCCCTCTTCGTCTTGTCGAAAATCGCCCATGGCCGGTTGCCAATTGGGCCTGCCGACGATATCTGAAACGCGAAGGTACATGGCGAAGAGGGTAGCTAGGATGAACAGCGTCCGCTCATGACGGTCAGGCTCGACCAGCGCCATCTGTTCAGCGGTTTCCAGAACGTAGTCCCATTGAAGAGGCGTCAACGCCCGATGAGCGCCTTCTTCTTGTGGAGTGCTGCGATTCTGCCCCTTTTTTTTGATCATCCGGAAGGGGTTTGCAGCGACTGCGCCGTCTTCGACCAGGTGTTCGAAGAAACGACTACTGATTGAGTACACCTGATTGATGGTGCCTTGAGACGCTCGGTAGCTAGCGTGGACTGCCATATCCAGGGGCTGATCACAGCATTCCTTCTCACGATGAGCAGCCTTGGAAGACTTCAGGCTGAACGGCCTCCATTTTTCGTTCGGCATAACCAGATCGCCCCACGTTGACTCTGTGTGGCTGCTGGAGACAAATCGCCCGCGAACAATTGGGCCAATCCAGTCCGACGGCGGGTTTCGGCAGAACTCAAGATAGTCCTCGGCGTCTTGACGTTTGAGCTGGCTGAAAGGTTTGCGCTTAACAAGCATCGACCATAGGAGCAATCGTTCCACATGTGTACGGTAAGACGTAAACGTGAAGCTGTTGTCCGAGAATGACCTCAGAAAACTGCGCGCCGCGAGGTAACCCTTGTGTGCCTCAACCTCAGGCTGAAATGAGTCCAAGTAAACTCGAACGCACACCATGCCAGGCTCAGGCGAACTAAAGTCCTGATCAATGAAGATCTCATAGGACTCGAAAATGGGCCGTGGCAGCTGAGGCATTAGAAGGATTCACCAAGTGTTTAGCTCTGCGAGAAACTTCCAGTATTGGGAGTAACTGGAAGTTGGAAGGGTGCGTGTCTCAACCCTGCTCTCGCCATCCGCTGATTAATAGAATGATCGTTTGACAATGCCCGATACTAGCGCCCCTACGTACCGATGCGCAACTCCACTCTTTGAAATTTCATGACGCTTAGATGGCTGATAGAATTCGACAGCAAACCTTGACTTACATCTTTGGCTGTACTAGCCGCGCTGGCTTTCTAACTTTGAATTCTTGGTGTTCGGCTTTAACTTATATTGTCGACAGGGTTATTTAATCGGAGGGTTAATTTTCTCAGGCATTTTTATCGCAGGGTTTACTTGTTAATTGAGCGTATCAATTCGGATGTCTGCATTACTCTTTTTTGACGTAAATTGAGTACAGGGACTGCCGGGAGGTCGGGGTTGGCCTGGGAGCACGCCTACGGGTTGGCTTGCCTGGGCGGACTCCGGGTGCTGGCTGGCGGCTGGCGGCTGGCGGCTGGCGAGGACAGCCTAAGCGTTACGCAGGATTTATCGACAAAATTGGAGCGGCCGGTCGCGTTAACCGACCGCAGTACCAGCGCGCATTGGGCTATGGCCGGCCAGGCCCATTGCAGATAAATGCAGTGGGTAACAGAGTTGGTTTTCGGCTTTCAGTGCCCGGCGGTAAATTGTTCGGGTTTATGTGCTTTAAGCGTATTTACGTGTGTTTACGCTAATCGCCCTGTAGTGACGCTCAATCATCGGATATTGCATCGGTCGCAACTGCAATGGGCTGTTGATGAGTAAAGGTGTCGAGCAGGTTTTCTTTGCAGCGGTAGCAGCTCAATCACATTTCATCAGAATCAATTTCTACAGGTTTTTGCAATTTACGTTTCTACAGGTTTATGAACATTAAACATTTCTACAGATTATTGAAAAATGACGTTTCTACTTGTTGTTGAATAAACAGCCCGCAACTATCCGGATTCACTGGAGCGCGTGCGTGGCCACGAGGTGGTCGAGCGGTGATCCTGGGCTAACGCCTAGCGTGAGGATGTTGATTGAGCGCGTCAGTACTTACCGGGCTGACGTAGCTTCGGAAGTGGCGCTGTCAGTGCAGAAAAACAGCCCGTAGCCCCGCACAGCAAGGCTTCTAGGCGCGAGGGCTGCCTTGATACCAATCCAGAGACTTAACCAGCCGACGTTTCTCCGAGTAAATGAAAGGTGGGCGTTTATCTTCGTTTGTGAAAATTTGGCTGGAGGCCATGAAATACGGGGCTTTCAGGCTATTTTGGGGGATTAGATTCGTGCTCGACCATTCTGGTGGTTTTTGCAAAAAAGGGCTGCGCCGCAACTCGGCGTAAATTCGGGCTAAAACCCGATAATATTCATGTATAACAACACGATAGGTCGATTTTTGGTGTCTACAGGAGTGCTCTGAAGTAAATCTTACCTTAAAACTCCGTCGAAGCCTTTCTATTCAAATCAATAACCTACAGCCTACAATCCCTAACCAGGCTTAGGTTTGCCGCAACATTCACTTCAATAAAAATTGAAGTGATATTAATCTAAGGCCTACATTTGAAGCAATAATACTCTAAGGCATACAGCCGAGAAGGAAAAGCGTGCACGTTGTTGGTGCATATTCACGAGAGATAGAGAACCAGACTCCTAACGGGTGAAACCGCGTTGCGTGCGTAACTGCACGAATCCAGCGGCAGTGCCGCATCCGACAGCCACACTAAAAGTGCCAGTTGGTCGCTCTAAGCAGAACCTGTACTCAGACTCTGGAGACGCAGATGTATTCCTACGGCAGGGATTTCGGTCAGGAAAATCTTTCGTCGAATACCAGTAGATGCAGCATTAATAGACTCGCGCTGACCCAGTAGCCTGGGAATCAGCGCAGGCGAGCCTCCGGCATCAGTAACTGAAACAGCAGAACGCTCTGGATGAACGTCCGAAGAACATCGGAGTAGAAGGCCGTCTATACACGGCTGCTGGTCGGACAAGGCCGGCTGCGTCGCAGCCGGGTTTCTCTTGAGGGATTCGGTTGCTCGACGCCAATCTAGTGTGTGACGCAATAACCGGCAGGCAGTCGAGTCTAAGCACATCCCCAACGGGTGATGCCGTCCGTCTGATTTTAGTGAGTATGGTGTCACGCGCATCCTGTGCTGGACGGAGAGCGTGGCTTTAAGAAGTAAAGAAATTTTGAGTGCGTGTAATCAGATTGGCGGGCGCCGGTGCTGAATTTATTTTATCGCAAGCGATAGGCCTACCGCCCCTTGTTGCCAAAAAATACCACAGCAAGGGCCTTGGCGGGAGGAGTTTCAAACAAAGCTGCGTTCTTATTATTATGATGTATGCAAGACAAAAAATGCTCCGCATACGTACGAAAAATCAGACCGCATAAAAACCTCAGAGCGTACAGATATCTCCGGTCTTAGGGTTTGTTCTCTTCCAACGCCCCTTGAAGTTGTAGCCATCCTGTGAGATAGGTGAAAGACAGCGGCTTGACAAAGGTGCTCACCATGCCATCACTCAAAAGTAAAATGAGGGGGAGATTAGCCGCAGCACATGGCCAGCGAACCAATACCACGAATAACCTGTGGCTTTGCTACAGTGTTAAACTCAATCGGGACTTATCACTGGCCAGCAATAATGAGCTGATCTATTGGCTGGCTGATCTGGAAGTTAATAGAAATGTGAAGTCGTTCAAGTTTGGCTATAATATCCAGATTCAAGTTAATGACCCTAAGGATAATTTTAAACCGATTGAAGCCATTCAGGTAATTCTTGAAACGGGGTGTGAGGAGATACACCATATAACGTCGAAGACTGGACATGTAGATGCTTTCTCTGCGACGTTTCAGCTTGAAGAAGGCAGCGTCCGAAACATTACATATCGAGCAATAACGGAAGACTATCTTGTCATTCGAGCAAAATACGCAGCAAGATTGCTTAGACTTCTGCCTTTTGTAGCCCAGATGCGCTACAAGAAATGGCCATTTGAGGAAGAAACTATCTTAAATACCCTTAAAATCCTTAAGAGTGGCGATATCCAGGAAGTAATTAGCAGCACTTCCATGAGTGATGAAATGATAGTGGTCGGGATCGTTGCTAAGTTTATTTTTCAAGGGGTCATCAAACAAAAAAATTTGAGCATGTCTGATTTTGGGCGCTCAACATGGTGGTCGTTAAGTGAAAGCTAGACGATCTCGTAGAGAAATTATCACCGCAATGGAAGCCACTCGGCCCTGGAGTGACGTACATACGAGTCTGATGAGTGAATCAGACAAAGAGATTTTTGATGCGAGAAAACTGGCGGTTGATATGTACGTTGACGGTGCGCCGCTGGAAGATATCTTCAACAGCACCAATATCCCATCTTCGGATGTGCGACGCTTCACGAAGCGTTGCATGTCAGTGTGTTCCAACGGAATGGTGGCAGGTTATACCGCTCTGATACCACACTTTAGGATTGCGACTTACGAGAGAGTCGCTCCCATGCAAAATCCCGGTGAATCAGCCCGCGGAGGCTATGCAGGCGCTCTAGGCGCACTCTTCAGGCAATATCCTGATCTAGAGCAGTATCTGATCGGCAAAGTAATACCTAAGAAATCAAAGAAAGCGCCCAAAGAAATAAATATGAACGCCAAGGCGTTATTCAACCATTTTCATGCCTTTTTGAAAGCGGAAGGACATCCAGCAAATGAGTGGCCGCTAAATGTGGAGTATCAGGGCTATCGAACCGTGGCAGCCTTTTTGAAGGAGATTAAACTCAGATACTTTGATTCCTTCACAAGAATATCAGGAAGTAGCGAGGCAATTGCACAATTGGCAGTAGGACGAGGCGTTGACTCTATTCTAAAACTAAATGGCTTTCTAGATGTTTTTGAAATTGACTCGCATAAGGTTGATGCCCATTTTGTCGTAGCGGTGCGAAATAGCGCGGATTTATTGACATACGTGCCAATTAAGAAAATCAGCTTGATCGCGATAGTTGAAAAGGCAGCCTCGGCTGTATGGTGGATGAAGGTGGTGTACAGTCCGGAGGTTACCTCCCAAGATATTGTTGATATTATTACAGAGTCTTTAAGAAGTGTACTGCCAAAGCCCCGCACTAATAATTTAAATCTAACCCTGCCCGACGGCGCTGGCTTCCCTACCGAGAGATTTCCAGCTTTGGTAGGCTCTCTGCCTAGCTGTATATTCTTTGATAACGCGTTAGCGCATCAAGCGACCATTGTCTCATTCGAACTTAGAAAACTGCTCGGGGTTTCGTTATGCTATGGCGCGCCGGCAAAATTTGAACGCAGGCCCAATGTTGAGCGTGCATTCAAAGAAGTTGCTGCTTATATGATGCGGATGCCCAATCGCGCCAGTTCAACGCCTGGCGTGGCTGCCGCGGGAATCAAGGCTGCAGTTGAATACCGGATCGAAGCAGACGAAGTTGAGGAAATGTTGTATTACCATCACGCAATGGCAAACGGCCTACCTTCTGAAGGCAAGGGTGGGTTAAGTCCATTAGATATGATTGGCCAGTATTTGGAGCGCGATAACTTCAGCTACATTCCTCGGAGCCCTATTGCAGCAGTTCTCCCATCAATAGCATTCAAAAAGACGGTTGCACGAGTGAAGGTCATCGGCTATCCGCTCAAGGGGGTTAGGGGGTACACTCAAATTGATCGGGTTAGGTATAAAAGTGAAGTCCTTTCGTATTCGACGTGGCTCATAGGTGAATTCCTAACCGTCGAAATCGACGAGAGCGATATGAGATCTGTTGAAGCATTTCTGCCAGATGGATCACCACTTGGTACGTTGACCGCTACGGGTGGATGGGAGAAGACCAAACACAGTCGTCGAACCAGAAAAGCAATCAACAAACTGTTGCGAGCCCGACTACTTATTCTCGCGCACTCAGACGACCCTGTCATAGCATTTCTTCACTATCAAGCACAAAAAGCGCAGTCACTCCATGCGTCTAAAGAAAAAATTGTGGAAACGCCTAATGACCGGAAGAACGCCGGCGCTGCGTCCGCATATAAAAAAGCGCTGCATGAGTCGGGTCAGCCACTGCCTCCCTTACAGCCGGCACCAGGAGGGCATCCCGCGACACCAGCGCCAGCCAAACCTTCAAAGCCTAGCACTGAGCCACTCATAGATCCGACTAAATCTTACGACTCGGTGGTTCCAGATACAGTTCTGAATATTAGGAATTTATTCAAGTAGATCGGAGACTTCCAGTGCTTGATTTTGACCCCAAAATAACATCCGTGCGAGATCAGCTTCTGGAAGGTCATCCTATCGTTCTTCGAAGTTACTTTGTGTTGACGCCGACCATTGAGTGGGCGTACAAACAGGTTCGCGAGCAAGTTTGGTTGAGCATGCCAAGCGTTCACTTCCAATCAGTACCTCGGATGGGAAAAACTCAGTGTGCAACCGCCATCGTAGCAATTTTGCGTAACGATTTTCCCAATCGGTATGTGAAATTTGTCACCGCGGATATAGCCCGAGAGGAAAGTATTATCCATTCAATGGTCAAAGCTATTGGTCTGGTAGTCAAGCCTAGGACTAAATTGAGCGGCCTTCGAGATGCTGTGATAGATCACATCATCTGTGAGCTTGCCAGCCTCGGTAGTACTCATTTTATCTTGGTAATTGATGAGATGCAGGCCCTAGACTACAAGGACTATCAGCATCTTCAGGTGGTGCAAAATATTCTCAGCACGCGTGGCTTAAAACTTACGACTGTGGGGTTTGCACAAACTGAAATTGAGAACGTCCGTAACTCGTTGCATGCGGGTAAGCATATGGCCATATTGGCCAGGTTTCTAGGTAGAAAAATTGACTTTGTTGGCTGTGGAAGTGTTGAGTGGCTTAGTACGATTCTGGCGTATTTCGACGAGGGTTCGGCTTATCCTCATGGCAGCGCGTGCAGTTTCACAGAATTTTTTCTGCCGAAAGCGTTCCATGCGGGCTTTAGGCTGATGTCAATGGCAGATGAGATCTATAGGCATTCCATGAGCTGCGTGGCAGCGGTGGGTGCCCACACTATACCCACAGAGCATATCTTTTTAACAATGTCATACCTACTTGTCGGCGCAAGACTGAAAGACGAAGAGGGTTTCGCGTTCAATGAGAAAGATATCAAAAGCGCAATTGCGAGCTCTGAAATGAGTCAGTTCGCTGCGTTAATGAGTATCAAACCGCCGAAGGCCCCAGATGATGAATGAACGCCAAGTATTATCTTTCATAAGGCGCCTAGCGCCTTTCGAGTCGATTTGGCTGATACTGGTGAAGGTTCTGCTCATCAATAAGGTCAGCGGACGCCAGGTGATCGATCTAATTAAAAATCCAAGCATCGAAGACCATCATAGTTTTAGTTGGTGGGCAAAAGGCTCCATCGACCAGGGACGGCTGGAAGATACGCTCGGTTTCCAGCGTGGTGCTTTGGATGACAGTTTTCTTACGATGATACCCAGAGACCACCTTCATTACGCTGGGCCTCAAGTATGGCATTGCCCTAGTTGCATTAAAATCGGTTACCATTCATCTATATTTTGCCTCCAAAAAATTCAGTCGTGCCCATGGCACGGTGATAAACTTGTTAGCTGCCCCAAGTGCTACGAATTGTTAAATTTACTCCATCTGCCTTCACAACACTCTCGAAGCTTTCCATCAGATCCTGAGCGCTTTTGTGGACATATCTCGTCACTTGCTGGGCAGCTCGTTATCCCAGATTTTTCAGCACCGGAATTCCAGGTGATGAGTTCTTGGTATCGTGACTTTACAGTGTGGTTAGCGGCTTCGAAAAAACTAGTTGGCGGTGATATATTCCGTTGGGTAGAGTCACGAAGCTTTAAACACGACCTAGATGATATGATCTTGCGATATCTGGAGGATAAACTTAATGTCCCAAAACTATTTAATGCTCGTTTGAGCTTTCCTGTTACGAGGCTTAGTCTTGAATACTCTTTTGAGCGAGAAGGGGGAGTTTCCGGCTTTTGGGGCGCTGACCCCGCCAAGCGGAGACTATACGACGTCCAGTGCATGGGTGTTGTATCGATTTCAAAAATAGATCAGATTCGGTGTGTAAAATCTCTCAGGAGGCACATATGGAAAACGTACATTTCAAAGCATAGAAAATGTCTTCGTTCTTTTATCAATTTAACGCTTCACCAGCGCATGCATTTGCAGCCAGGATCTAGCTGTTTTGCCTCGTTGGCGTACGTTTGTTGGCTGATGAACGCCTTAACGACAAATGATCTGGCGTTGGCAGTCGGGAGAGGTCAATGTACATATTCGACATATGGCAGCCGTGACCATTGCCCCTTGGCGGAGTTTAAGAATAGCCTTAACAACAAATTGGTGGGATTCTACAGCGTGTGGGGCGCTTTTTTGATCGGTACTGCCGAAAGCGGAGAGACGGTTGTGAAGTTCCACAACATGAAGGTAGAACAGACCCTTAATTCCAGTTTCTCTCATACCTACAAAGATATTCCATGGTCACCTTCGGCCGATGATTCAGAAGAATATGGCGCTTACTTTGTATCGCCATCTTACCTGGAAGAATTGTCTAGCTTGCGCTGCGGATGCAAATCCGGCACCGCGGACTATGTATTACCACATCTTGTCGAAGACGCAGTTGAGCGATTCTATCCTGACGCTGCATCTGTTTTGAAGTTTATCGATCCACAGAAACCAAGCAAAGTAAAAAATTACATTTATTTGTGAGCTATTGAGCGCCACTTGCTATTTGGCTGGCAGCTCTCCTGAAAGGTGTCTTCATTGCGCTATATGCTGTTCTGCTGGGGTAATGATTGGGGCCAACATTCGCGATATGATAATAACCCTCAATAATCAACTAGCTAGTCGCGCCAATACCTACTGACAGTCATCTTGTTCACACCAAGATTCTGAGACGTCTGCGCCTGGCTCAAGCCCTGAGCTTTGCACTCCTGAATCGCAGCCTTCAGATCGCGATCAATCACCCGGCCGGCTGGCCTGCTACGTAGCCCATTGTCATCCAACTCTGCCCGCGCTGCCGCGAGTGTGCCGGCGGCATCCAGTTCGCGCATCTGGTCTGCGAATCTCTCTACGAGCGCATCAACAGTTATGCCTTCCTGGATCAGCGTGGCTGCGCCGACTAGCAATAGGGGAGACGCCCCGTATGCCTCCGATAAGTCCTGCAGCTTGTCCAATGTCGGGCTCGACTTGCCGTGCTCAAGCTGACTCAGGTACTGACGATTGCTCCCTTCGGGAATTGACTCCTGGGTCAACCCTTTGTGAGCTCGCAGCGCGCGAAGGATTGCGGCTAAAGGTACCTTCATCGACACAGGCAATCCTCAAAACCGAGGATGTAGCCATGTTGTGCCGTAACACTCTACCGTATATAGTAGTCGTAAGGTTACGGCGCAAGCGCGTGGTTCGACCTACCGCTGCGTGGGTTTAGGCAGGCAGGCGGGCGAGGGCAGCGGCTCAGGGCGACATCTCTCTACCAGATATCAATTTAGCCCTAAACCGTCGATTGTGATTTTTATCCTCTACACCTAGGCGAGCTGCAGAGCCCAGGTCAAGCCGACCTCAACGCCCGAAAGCGTCGAGCGTGCTATGGGTATGCGGTTCGAATTCCCGGCCACCGCTTACATGTGCTGTGCGAGGGTGGAGCACGAAATCAACTGCCTGGTAGGTGTGGTTTACCAAGAACAACGTGGGCGCTTTCGAGATGGTGCGACCATTAGGACGTCCACCCTACGTCGGCAGTTCGAGAGCCACGGATATCACGTCTTCGAGACGAGCAATGGCAGTGCATATGTCGTTTGCGAATTGGCGCCGGATGGATTGAGCCCACGCTTTTCTGGCGTACGCCACTAGCCATCCGGCATACGGATCTACACAGGTGAAGCTGTTATGGCCCCATAGACTATCAAACACACTCGAAACCAGCAGCTCATAGCGGTGCCCGTGCGAAGGTCAAACAGGTGTGGAAGCACTAAAGCCGTACAACCTGTAAATCAAATCGAAACACAGCAAATTCCCAAGTGACCGACCGATGAAGCTACGAATTTACTCAGACCTGCATAACGAATTTCACCGCTTTGATCCGCCGGCGCTCGATCCCGACGTCGACTTGGTCATTCTCGCGGGGGACATCGACAAGAAGGCCCGTGGCGTGAAGTGGGCAAATGAAACGTTCGAGTGCAAGGTCGCTTACATATGCGGCAACCATGAGTACTACGACGGCCATATCGACAGGACGCTGCGCAAAATGAGAGATGCCGCAGAAAGCCACGTGCATGTCATGGAAAATGATTCACTCATTATCAATGGCACCCGTATCTTGGGCACCGCAGCGTGGACTGACTTCTCCTCAACGGGCGATCAGGTGGCTGCGAGCAAGATGGCTTGGCAGTGGATGAACGACTTCAATTACATCCGGGCTGATGCGGGATACCGACGCCTGAGACCCGATGACCTTGTCACTCGCAATCATGCCGCCAAGGCCTGGCTAGCCCAGCAGCTTGCCCAGCCTTTTGAAGGCAAAACGATTGTCGTAACCCATCACTCACCATCGCCCGCGGTGGTCGGTACCAAACATGATGGCCACCTCAATGCCGCGTATACGAATGACTGGCCAGGGCTTATCGAAAAGGCAGATCTGTGGGTATTTGGTCATACGCATCAGGCAGTGGATGTCGAGCTGGCCGGCTGTCGGGTCATCTCAAACCCTCGGGGATACCCGCGAGAGCAAACAGGCTTTGATCCCCTGTTCGAAATACAAATCTGATGAGCACTGATGTTTTGAAACGAAAGACCGGATCACCCAAGACCACCCCACACATCGCACGCACGGCGGCCGGCCACTCGTCGTTACCGGCAGCAGTCGAGCGTGCGATGACCTATGACTGGGGGGTTCTTGTCGACGCCTATCTCATGGATGCCGGTCGGGTGGGGGATAGATACGCAGCCACTGTTTTCTGCGATCGCTCCGGCAGAGCGCGTGATGGCATGACGGTCGCAACGCCCGCGGTAGAGCACATATCCACGCAGGGTGGCTTTCAACTACTACGCGCGGTGGCTGCGTCCGATCATTACGTGATCGTTTCCGAGCTCCCCCAAGAAAGAGGTAGTGATGGCGACCGCGATTGAAAGGCCAGAGCTTATCTTGAAGGCGTCCATGGTCAAATTTGCCGAGGCCATCACTGCCTACCTATGGATGCCAGAGGCGAAATTTCCCTGTGTGATCGGGAGGATCAACATGGATCGCACGGGTCGCTTCATAGATGGTCGCCTGATTCGTACGGCTGTGGTCATGTCGTTGTACGAAGAGGCTGGGTATGTGGTTGCAGTGACTATCGCCAATAGTCGATATGTGCTGGTTCACGATCGGGGGCGAGCAGATGCTTAGCCTAGCCATGCTGCATCCGACGTCCCCAACCCTCAGGGAATATTCGTTAAGCAACTGGCCGGGATTGCGGCCGCTTAATTTGCAGCATTGGCCGTCCTCGTGACGCCGATCGATGGAGTGCCAACGTGTCTAAATCCGTAGGGCTGGTTGACCTGAACGGGGAGCTACAGGAAGGGGCTTCCTCCAAGGACATTTCGACCTTAGAAGCGCTCGGTGCGGAAACCACCAAGGCGGTTTGTGGCCTGTATTCCTGGATTGTCCTTGACGTCCTGGACGCAGATTTCAGTCTGGCCTGGGCTCCCACGAGTATGGAGGACGGGACGGCAAGTGCTGGGTCTGATAAGGCAGGCCCTCAGGCGACTCGTCTTCCAATGCTGCTCTGCGGCCATTACGTTGAGCACCATAGCCGAGGCCGATTTAAGAAAGGTGACTCGATCTTGGCCGGCTACGCGACCCAATATGATGGTCGTGGCATTTTCCAAACCTCCGATACCATTTACATACTGTTAGGAAAGGGCTTCCGGCGATCGGCCACAACTAAGTCAGCGGGCCACCTTCCTGAAGGGTGGATAAACGCCAGTGAGCTGGTCATCGATCCACTGCATCGCCCCTCTGGGCTCAAGGCATTCAAGCAGTCCGATGAAAACGTGTACTGCGATCTGCAGATGTCTGTTGAGCAAGCCGGCGAGCTGGCAACCCTGATTAGGGGACTTCGCCAGGCGGGGCAGCATCCAAATCTGGAGGAGGTTTTCCAGGCGATAGAGAACGAGCTTGAGACATCCATCGGAAAGGCGCGATGACCGGCAGAGTTTCTGCCTATCAAGCTAGGCTCAGGACTGGAATCCCTTCCACAGCCGAGAAATCCTGCAAGCATCAAGCTCGCTTAGTGAAACCACGCTGCCAGCAGCGCTAAGCCAACAGCTAGAAGAGATACGTTCTTCAATTTCAGAACCACTCTGGCTACTCGAGCAGCGATGGCCATGCGTTGACCCAATTTGGCGAGCCCTTGATACACCTCATCGGTGTACACACGCTTGATCCTCAATCTTGAGTGTAGGGTTCGCAAGTTGCGGAACAGGTAAGCCAAAATCGGCGCGAAGATGACCACGACCAGTAGTGGTGCGAGCTCGTTGGGGACGCCGACGGCGGCGATCGGATCTGTAATCTGCGCGGTCTGGTAGACACCGGCAATCAACATCGTCACTGCGAGGTACGCAATGAGCACCTGCTCTCGGGGTTGTGGATTGTTAAGGGTGGTCATGAAGGTTTTGGCGCGTGTTGTCATACCATTCTCTCCTGTGGAATGTGCTGATTAGACGCGTCGCAGCCCATGGGCGCAATTACACAGTTGTATCCGATATTTTCTCGCCGCTGGCCGCGTTTTTGTTTGCGCGGTACGTCCAGGTCGAATATAAATTCCGGTCAGGCAGGTGCTGGACTGGCGAGAGCCGGTGTCCAGCGTCTGTGGAATTCTGAAACCTCAGGAGGGGGCGCTAGGGAATGTCAGGGCAAATTCGAATCAACGAAGCGTATTGCGTAGAGCTAGGCCGGACTGTCTCAATCACCGAGGCCCGTAGAGCGTATTTTTCCTTGCCTGCGCCCAGGGCCCGTTTCACCTTTCAATGCCCCGACTCGGGGTGCTTAGCGCTCGACGAGCCGCCGACGATTACGGGCGTCAACTATTCCAGCCTGCCGACAGATACCTACAGGGCTGCCCATTTTCGCGATCCCGGGGTAGGCCATGCGGTGGATTGTCCGTGGCAAGCCGATGAGGCGACCACCGACATCGCTCCCGCTTCAGAAGCCGAAACCAAAGATCGGGAAGCCAAGCGCAAGCTCCACGATTTCATCAATGAGTTTGATCCTGCACCCGCGGGCCGGCAGGTTGGCACCCAAGACGTGGGAGGGGCAGATACGGATCGTTTGGCCCAAAATCGTCGCGGGGATATGGGTGTTGGTAAGGGCGAGTCATTCACCAACAGGAATCGAACGAAAAGTTTTGAACGGCTTGTGGAGTACTACCGCAATGCTGCGGAGCTAGACAAGGAAGAGTTCTTCAGCCTGCAACTCAAGGTGGCCGGCGAAGGTGAGATGCCGCTGATCTCCTATTTCCCCAACGTATCAAAAGCTCACCCAGGGCAACCCAAGCGTGTCATCCATGGCGGAGCCAGGTTGGAACCCCGCAAGGACGCTGGATTTATGCTCTGGTTCATGGACAGGATTGATGGGAAGGGCGTTTACCTGAAGGTGACCAATCAAGAGATGGAGGCATACCGCTTCCGAGGTTACTTCAACGACACCCTTGCTCAAGAGACTGCAGACTATTTCCGCATATTTGCTTTGGGACGCGTAGTGCTTTCGGAAACTGGGAAGAGCTACCGGCTTGAGGTTCAGGATCTAAACCATCTGACACTCTATGCAGTGACCAAAAAGCAGCCCGATGAGCAGGGGGGCTGACTATGGCAAGCGCCGCATCCCCCATTAAGCAAAGTTGCCATGGCCTGGCGCATGAAGACTCAGGCGCTGCAAGAGAAGTGGTGTTCAATAGGCTCCCCAGCGCCATTGATCGTGCGCTGGTTGCTGTTTCTCCAGAGGGTGTGACGGGGTACCTGCTCTGCGCTTTGGAGCACAAGAGAAGGGTGTCTGGACTTTTGTTTTGCGACCAGAATGGAGACCGGCAGGACGGTTCTCCTATCCAGACCGGAGTCATCGAAGACCGTGCTTGGGTCGAGGAGTACGAGCTCATCATCGCAACCGACGGAGTCTATGTCGTTGCGCATCGTTCGCACGAGAACGGGGCTACTGAACCCGTCATCTGCTGGCACTGATCCTACATAACCCTACCCTCGGACTGGCGCAGAGGCGGTCGGGCTATCCATCAGCGCCAGACACAATCAGTGTTAGGTAAAGGTAGATGCGGCTATCCTTCCTGAGATTCCGCGTCCCAGCGTCACACCAACAATTTGAGGTTGTGAGGCCGAAATGACATCATCCGTGCCATTCAATAATGTTGACCGCTGGGCATAGGGGTCTACCACGGGCAGGGCAAAATGGAATTCCACATCATCGGCAGGGAAGATAAATTTCCGAGCGGCAAAGCCAGTACTGCCTACCTGAAATATGACCGCTGGAACGATCACAGCTTCATCACGATGTTCTATGTGATCGTATTTGACGAATTTGGCCAAGCCCACGACCTTGAGAACGTCAAAATCGGGTTCAAAGGGCAGGATACTTCCGCATCCACTCGATCCAAGCTTCCCGACTCCTTCGAAATGCTCCCTGAGGGATTCTTCTCACTCGGCACCAGTGTCGAGTACTACCACAAAATTGCGAACTCATCCTCGGGCGAGCTGCAGTCCGACTTTCTGCTAGCGATGAGGGACATCGTTGCCAACCCCGAAATACTCGAAACGATAAAAGATGAGCCGGTGTTCTCAATCTCGTTGTTACGCGATGTCAGCCTGACCAGCGTCAAAAATCAATTCTCCCGAGTCCTGGTCGGTGGTGCTATTCGAACCAATTTTTCTTTCATCTATGCGAAGCAAGCTGATAGCTCTACCGCTGGGATTGAGTTGAGTTTCGATGTAGATGTTGATTCGACGCCCCAAACAAATGTGCACGCGCTGATTGGTCGTAATGGAATCGGAAAAACCACCATCCTCAACGGGATCACCAAAGCCATTCACACGGGCCACACTGGTGCAGATGCCATTTCCCAGTTTCAGTTTTGGGGGCAGCAGCGGACGATTATCGCCCCGGATTTCTTCAGCAGCGTAGTGCTCGTATCCTTTAGCGCATTTGACCCCTTTGACCCGCCTCCCGAACAGCCTGACCCATCCAAAGGCACCTGCTTTTTCTATGTCGGATTAAAGTCAAAAAGAGAGGACGCATGGCATGAGTTGAAGCGCCGGGACGCGCTCAAATCAGACTTTATCGCCGGTATGAGAGGGTGCTTGCGAGAGACACATAAGCGTAATCGCTGGCGGCAAGCCGTCATAACCCTGCAGTCTGACGAAAACTTTGCAGGTTTGGGATTCGAGCGGCTTTTGTCCTTAAGCGGCGAAGAATGGATCACGGCAGCTGACGAAATTTTTTCGAACCTCAGCTCCGGCCATTCGATCGTGCTGCTGACTATCACCAAGCTGGTCGAACGGGTTGAAGAGAAAACACTCGTTCTGATGGATGAGCCCGAAAGCCATTTGCATCCCCCGCTGTTATCGGCATTGATTCGGGCGTTGAGTGAGTTGCTTCTGGATCGTAACGGTGTAGCGATCGTGGCCACGCATTCGCCCGTAGTGCTTCAAGAAATTCCTGCTTCGTGCGTATGGAAAATTCATCGATCTAATTTAGTGGCATCAGCACAGCGGCCAACAGTCGAGACGTTCGGCGAGAACGTAGGAATTCTGACCCGGGAAGTATTTGGCTTGGAGGTGGCATCGTCGGGTTTTCATACACTGCTAGCGGCTGAAGCCGCCGAGGGACACAGCTTTGACGCGATCCTTCGAAAATTTGGTGGGAGACTGGGGCTTGAGGGTCAGGCAGTGCTTCGGGCGTTAATCGCTGAGCGTGATTCAAAGGGGCAGGCATGAAGCAATTGTTAGCCCCAACCTGCACCCCTGAGGAAGCCTACATAGCTTGCACCTCTGCGATCATCGATGATCAACAGCGAGCCAGAATGAGGGACATTCTTCCAGGTATCACAGCGAATGCCGCTGAATTCATCGAAAGGGTCGCTGCCGGATCCACCTGGGAAATGCCCTATTTGAGGTTGGCCAGGGGGGATGATCCTTTCGTGATCAATGACATTCGAAAAAGCGAACTTGTTCACCTCTATGAATACTACATGGTGCAGCGAGAGCCTGGTCGAGCTCTCTACGACTCTATCTTGGTGGCTGCAGGTGACCATTGTCCGACATGTGGAGGGATAGGACGCCCTCGCACCCTGGATCATTATTTGCCAAAAGCCAACTATCCGAAGCTGGCTATCGTTCCCCAAAACTTGATCCCTGCCTGCCGTGATTGTAATACCGACAAGCGCAACCCCCTTATTGATCACCCGCATCGGCAACCGCTTCATCCGTATCTGGACAAAGGACAGTTTTTCGAGGAAAGGTGGATCAGTGTTTTCGTATCCCACACCAGCCCTTGCACGATCATCTACCGCGCCAGTCCGCCGAATGACTGGAGTGATGACGATAAGGCGAGGGTAGTTAATCATTTTGATTTGTTCGGGATTGCCGAGCGCTACAGCATCCAGGCGGGTTCAGAACTCAGCACCCTGATGGATCTACGAGCGAGCTATTTCAGCAGGCAGCCCCCTGAAGCGTTCTCTGAATTCCTTCGCTCAGGCGCCAATGTAGCCGGCCTGCTCACCAATGGGTGGAAGAAGGTGCTCTATGAAGCCCTTGCCGAGGACGCTTGGTTTTGCAATGCCGAATTTCATCGTTAGCTCTTCATCCTCCTTCGCGGTGACGCACGGTCTTTTCCCTCACCAATTTCGAGGGTGCCCCCCGCTGAATCACCAATCACATGACCTACATGAGCTCAGTTCACCAGCATGAAAAGTTCGCCCAGTCCTTTACCTCAAGGCAGAGAGAATTTTGCCATCGATCCGTTCGGCTATAGCCTGCTTGGCCCTTATATCTGGGACTTGGAATGCAACCATGCAGGTTTTCCGATTGACCACTCAGTAATGCACGCGAGTGAGCGGCTCAAAAATCCGATTCTTTGGATGGCTCAGGCGCAGGCCATGACGCAGGCGGCACATGCTGTTCTTGAAAAGGAGCAGAATTTTGAGTTGCTCCCAGTGCAAATCCGCGGAGTGTGCGAAAGCCAATACTGCGCCGCCGCCCTGATGCTTGTTGGCTACAGTCTTGAGATCTGCCTCAAATCGATGGTTATCATCAGGGAAGGGATTGAGGGCTTCACCAAATTAGAAAAAAAGATGCACCACCACCGATTGCATGACCTCGCCTCATTCATTCCAGGGCTGTCGAACAGGGATACCGCAATACTTCGGGGCCTGACACATTTCGTGACTTGGGCAGGCAGATATCCTGACCCAGGCTCGGGCAAAGAGCAGCAGATAGATGACGTGTTCAATCTTGGTGAAAAGCATCGGGGCACCGCTCGCGACGTCTTTGACGTAGCTGCCCGCGTGATGCAGCACACAAGCAATATCGTCGAAGCTTCCTTGGGCGGCAGCTGATTCAGAAAGGAGGCTTACAGCTAATTCCTCCGCGCCGATGGCACCGCGGTAACAGCTTTTAGCCCTTATGCCGTACGAGTTCATCAGCGTCACGGCATCTCTCAGGTCTCCGGAATGAGCTAAGCGGTGGTGAGCCCGGTGTGGCCATCATCACTTACAGAACCATTGTGTTTCGCAGCGCTCCTTCGAATCCGAATCCGAATCCGAATCGCGACTCGTTGGCGACAAGTTGCCGTCAAGGTTCTCACGCTCTCCATCCGCTGGTGGGATGCCTTTCGACGTACTGTTAGAATCAGGACATTCGAGTGTGGCTCCCATCGAGATATTGCATGACCCCAGATCTGAGTGAAGAAGAGATGCGCAGAGCGCTTTTTGGCGACGCCGAGCCCTCACCAAAAGTGGCTGCACCACCGGTGCAGGACTCGGTTCCTGAGGTGGTGTTCGTGAAGCCTGCACCGCCTGTGGCAAAGAAGAAGGTAGCGAAGGCTTTCACACCCAGGCTTCAGGTAATCCTGCGCGTAGGCAATGAGTTTGAAGGCAAAACGTTTGAGCTGATCCACGAGGCCGACACCCTCAGCAAGCTGTTGGCAGAGCAGGAAGCAGTGAAGGCGGCCAGGAAGAAATATCGGTATGTCGAGGTGGTGTCGGTCAAGCCTATGTAAAAGGTGGTTCCGCCCACCGCAACGGTGGCAATCGAGTGTAAACAGCATCTGACTGCGCAAGCTTAGCGAGGCGAAAAGCTCTGAATACTCATGTCTAGGGCGAACGGTGCGGCACTCTGTGCCAGCTGTTATCAGATTGGGCAAACCCTTACGCTGATTGATCAGAAAAGGAGAAGTGCTATGTCCCCATTTGCAGCAGCCCTTATGAGTTCCCGAATTGCGCATTCAATGTCCAGGTTCAGAGCCGCAGAGTGCGCCGGGGTAAGTGAGCGTACCTGGAGGTCTTACGAGCAAGGCCAGCGAGCACCTCGCAAAAGCGTTGTCCGAAATTTCTATGACCGATCGGGTATCCCGATGACGGAGGATACCGCCAAGATGTTAAGGGCTTCGCACGCAGCCCGCGTGATGAGTATCACTTCACTGAAAGGGGGCGTCGGTAAGTCTCCGATCACTGTAGACGTCGCAGCATGTCTGGTGGAGCGAGGAAGCAGAGTGGCCGTCATCTCCCATGATTGCTGCTATGAGGACGGCTTATCACAAGGGGGACGCCCCAGAGCTGGCGGCCTAACGGCAAGCGTCGATTTTTTTGGCTACCCCGATGTGTTCTTCTCGGTAGCCCAAAAGGAAGCCTTGACCAAACGTTTGAGACACATCGTGGATCATGGATCGCCTATGGATCGTAGCGGGCTTGAGTTTGAGATGGGTGGGACGCTAGGTTCGATGGTCGAGCGGATTGGATCGTGCAGGATGTTTAAAGACCTGCACGCTGATTACGACTACATCCTGCTTGACCTCAACCTTAAGGTCGATTTGATTCGTGCTCACTCAGACCTGGTTGCGATCATCATCGACAGCGCCTGCCCTCAATCAGTAGACAGTGCCGAGCGATTGAATCTGAGATTGCAAAGGAGCAAAGGAGGGCGCCGGACACCCAGCTGCTTTGGATTGATCACGCGCAACGATGTAGGAGGCAGAAGCCGAGAATTGGAGGAGTACTTGGGCGCCCTGGATCTACCGCAAGACACAGCGGAGGCGCTTGAGGTTGCGAGGCTTGCCTCCAGTAAATTCCGTGAGCATATTCTCAGCGACATAATGGCGCTTCCCTTGACACGTCTTATGACCCACTTGACCAATGCGCACGAGATCGTGATCGACAAGTACAATTATGAGCAGCCGTTCATGGAGGGCTATTCGTATTTTGACTCCGTTCTGGATGTCGCTCCCCACTCGCATGCCGCAGACGAGATACGCCGCCTGACCACCGAGCTGGTTGGTCTGCGGCTTTAGGCAAACGTGGCACGTGTTGAGGCGCGGAGCTTGCGTTGCCGAAACATGCACTGTGCAAATTTTGCACATTTCAGGTAATTACGGAAATCCCCTATCCAGCCGTATCCGAGACCCTGATAACCGAGCCGATGACGCACTTTGTGGCATGCCACATTGAGAGCTGACAAGTCCGGACTAGAGCACTGGGGGGTAGGTTGGTACTCTGTTACATCTGGTAAACTCTTTGCTTTTCGCAGTGTGGTCTACGGATGGCGATGGAGTGGCAACCTTCTTTTCTGTCACGGCTTTTCAGAAGAGCAGAGCCGTGGCGGCTAGTGATCGAGAACGATGAGCTGAGTGTCACGCTAGCCGGGCAGAGGTATCCAATACCGCTAGAATCGTTTTCGTCCCTGCGCTTCCACCACAGGCTGCTCTGGACGAACGTCTCCGTCTGGATAGGCCACGAAGTGCGTCTTGTTGGGTTGGCCAAGTCTGCCCGTAACGTCCTGGATCACCAGCTGCGTGCAGTAATGACCAAGCAGCAATTCCGCTCGCTCTACGCCAAGATCATCAATTGGCTGAAAGAGGTTGACCGGGTTGTAGCGACCGCGGACGCCGAACATCGTTGGCTCACCCACGACCTGCAGCGGGAACTGATGTCCCAGAGGCACGCTTTGGGAATTGATACCGTGAATCTTAAAGCGCTTTTTGATTCTCCTGTCATCCAGGCGTCGATGGGAGATAACAAGCCGCGCGTTCAGGCTCGACTTGCTCAGTGGTCTCAGGACTGGCCGGAGCAATGGAAAGCCCGAAACCAGGCGCACATGATCCGCGAGATGGATGTCTGCTCCCACCTGCTTGATAACGTCGAGTCTCGGCCGCTGAACGATGAGCAGGCAAAGGCTGTGATTTGCTTCGACAATCGGGTTCAACTGATTGCATCTGCCGGGTCAGGCAAGACCTCAACAATGGTTGCCAAGGCGATCTATGCAGTGCACCGCGGCTTCGTGGCGCCCTCTGAAATCATCATGTTGGCTTTCAACAAGGATGCAGCGCAGGAACTGGAGGCGCGGGGCGCTGAATCCCTGGATCGTCTTGGCATGGTTGGCGTGACGATCAATGCGATGACGTTCCATTCTTTGGGTTTGAAAATCATCGGTGGCGCGACGGGCAGGAAGCCTAGCGTACCCACATGGACGACCAAAACTGAGCTTGGGCTCGAAAAACTGGGGGAGATTGTCGACGCTCTGAAAGACAGCTCAGATGAGTTTCGCACCAAGTGGGATCTGTTCCGGCTGGTCTTCGGGCGTGATCATTCATCGGCGCCACTCAGGGATGTGGCAGAGGCCTTCGATAAAGAGGGAGAGGCACGGCTGGTGACACTCAATGGTGAGCACGTCGCTAGTCAGGAAGAGCGCCTGATTGCCAACTGGTTGTTCTACAACGGGGTGGAGTACGCGTACGAGAGACCCTATGAGCACGACACGGCAACTGCCGATTACCGACAATATGTGCCTGACTTTTACTACCCGAAATTAAGTCTTTATCACGAGCATTTTGCCTTCGACGCGGATGGCCAAGCACCCGCGCATTTTGAGAACTATGCGCAAGGCGCGGCCTGGAAGCGTGAGACGCACGCTAGCCAGGGCACCGAGCTGATTGAGTCGACTTCACATCAGTTACGGACTGGCGAAATCTTTGCGCATCTCACGCGCGAGCTGACCTCGCGAGGTGTCGTACTCGATCCTAATCCTGATCGCCCGATCCCCGATTCCGGCTTGGTACCTCTGGAACATATCGACCTGGTCAAGGTACTTCGATCGTTCATTTCCCACTACAAGAGCAATAGTCTGACTGCGGAAAAACTTCACGAGCGCTACAACGCGCTTCCCCTGAGTGTTCTCAAGTTCCGTTACAAGATGTTCCTTGAACTCGCTGTCCCTGTGATTCAGGGGTGGGATGCAGCGCTCAAAGAAGACGGCGGGATCGATTTCGAGGACATGATCAACCTCGCCGCAGACTGCCTAGAGCGAGGGTATCGATCACCTTATCGGTTGGTCATGGCTGATGAGTACCAAGATGCTTCGCGTGCCCGTGCGCGGCTTTGCCGGGCATTGGTGACGGAGCCCCATAGTCACCTCTTTGCGGTGGGTGATGATTGGCAGTCGATCAACCGATTCGCTGGCGCTGACGTAGGTGTCATGACTGGATTCGTCGATTGGTATGGGCACGGGGAGGTGTTCAGACTGGAGAAGACCTATCGATGCCCTCAAGGTATCTGTGATGCATCCAGTCAGTTCGTTGCGAAGAATCCGGCTCAGCTGCAGAAGACCGTGATTTCGGTAACGGAACCGATTGGCCCAGTTTTCCAAGCATTCCAACTTCCAGGCAGGGATCAGATAGCTGATGGCCTAAGGCAGTACCTGAGTGACCTCCATCAGCAGCTTTGCACCGGTGCAGTGCCCAGAGCGAGCGACAGGCTGATATCGGTTTTTGTGCTTGGACGATACAAGTCAGACGCGCAGTTCATACCTCAGGACTGGAAACAGCGTTATGGCGACAAGCTGGAAATTCGATTCAAAACCATCCACACGTCTAAAGGCGATCAAGCTGATTACGTATTGCTGCCAGGGATGATGGTCGGGGGATTCCCGAGCGCCAAAGGGGATGATCCTGTGTTCAGTCTGGTGATGCCGGAAGGTGACACTTACCTGCACGGCGAGGAGCGCCGCCTGTTCTACGTCGCGTTGACGCGGGCGCGCCGGTCTGTCGCGATGTTTACCGTATCAGCCCGAAATTCGCCATTTCTGACGGAGCTGGTGAAGGACGGGGTGGTGACGGTCACGGATATGAAAGGCGAGCCAATCGAAGAGGAGCGTTGTCCGGTCTGCCAGCATGGTGTCGTGCTTCATCGCACCGGTAAGTTTGGTGCTTTCAAATCCTGTTCAGCTTTTCCTCGCTGCAAGTACAAGCCGGCGAAGCCCAAGAAGCCCCTCCTAAATCGAAAGGCGCTATGAACATGGACGAAATCACTTTCACAACAGCTCTTGAACACATAATTGCCCGAGACCGAAGCGCTGAGTCCTACGCCGAGTATGCATGCTTCCGGGCTGATGATATGGATGCCATCGTTGAGGTTATCCGCAAAACACTGACTTCAATTCCTTCTGCATTTGGTTCCTGTGTGATGGTCAGCACGGGGCTAATCGCGGCGCTCAGAGCTCGGGGTATTCCTGGAATTGTAGTCTTAGGAGATCTGCTTATTAACGGCGGGTACGTATTCCAATGCGTTGAAAACATCCCTGTGCCGACCTACGACGGTGAGGTCATCGATCGTGTCTGGGATGGCCATGCATGGGCTATGGTGGGCGGGTACATCATGGACTTATCGCTGTTCCGATCGGCCTACGCCATCGACCATCCCAGCAGATTAAAGTCGTACATTCTGGACAATTTTGGAACGGGGAGAGGGGCATTGATCAGTACGCTGCAACAGCTGCCCACAGGCATGACATTCGTTCCTCGCTATGCTCTGGACGATTCTCGAATCTGTGGTGTGTTGCAGGGCTTGTCTGCCCAATCCAAGAGCCTGAGAGGGCACTCAAAATAAAAGGCGATGGACTCCATGGCTTGTCAGTTTCGGCGCATGTCAGTTGTGAGAGAGCCCAACCTGCTGAAGTCTGCCGGTTCTGGCCTCTCAGGAGGGCGCCTCAGCGATGGATGACATACTATGGCCACCCCGTGCCAAAGCATTCCGGAAGGTTGTGATGCTGGTGAGTCGGCAATTGCGCCAGCTATGGGGTAGAGGCTGCGGCAGGTCTCTTGCGATGGTGCGAAATAATCTGCCTGGGCGGGCCTAGGTTGATCAATTAGGAGTGAGACATGAGGGACAAAGCCCATCCTTTCCCGTTTGATGCGCAGGCGGATCTCGTCATGAAAGCGTTCATGAAAGCTACTGGGGAAAAGCTCGAACTAGAACGCAAAAAGTTGGGTGGTGGCGATGAAGTCCAGCGCTTCAGCCACGGAGGATCGTGGCAGTCACATCACAGCTATGCTCCTGACCGCGTCGACCAGATGCAGACCATTGAGCATGAAACAAGGCTGCGATTTGAGGACATCATGGAGGGCCGCCTCGACGTCATTGAGCGCACGGTAGATGAAATTTCTAACGGCATGGCGAACAGCTTTGCCAAGGCGTTTTACCAGATGATTTCCGATACGTGCGAAGAGAGCGGCAACGTCATAGATGGCTCTACAGGGAGTTTGGGGGAGCAGATGCTCAAAGCCATTGAGCAAGTCGAATACTCGGTGGGTCGGGATGGGCAAGTATCGCTTCCAGAGTTTCGCATGCCCCCCAGCCTCGCCAATCGTGTCCATTCTGACCCTTCGCTCCAGGAACCTGAACTGCTGGCGAGGGTAGATGAGGTCACGAAGCTTAAAACAGCCCAAGCGTTGTCAAAGGAAGCCACGCGAAAGTCCAAATTTCGTACCAGGGAGCAGTGATGTCCAAGGTTTTGCTGTGCATCGGTTGTGACGATTATCAGTCTCTCAATAAGCTGTCTGGAGCCGAGCGTGACGCGCTTTCTGTCCATACCGCGCTTTCCACGGGGGCATTGAGCAATATCAACCCAGCGGACGCCTATTTGCTTGACTCTCCAGCCCGGCATCAGCTAGATGCTACGCTGCTTGATATTCAAGACAGGTACGAGGACATCGAGAGTTTTACGCTCTTTTTTGCAGGCCACGGCGGAGAAGCCAATGAAAGTTACTTTCTTTGCCTGAGCGATACCCGAGCCGATCGCCTTTCAACCACTGGGTTCGCGCTCAGTCGTTTGTTCGAGTACTTCAACGAGCTCAAAGCAGCGCACTGTAACGTCATCATCGACGCCTGCAATGCAGCCGGTATGGTTTCCAATTTGGGTATCCTTCTAAAACCCGAAGTGATTGGTAAGGCCAAGACATTCGGCGTTTCATTTTTTGTATCGTCTGCTGCTGATCAGTACGCGGGCGAGACCAGTCGTGGTGGGTATGGCACCCTAGCATTGCTGAAAGTGCTGGATGGAGAGATCGACACGGGTTCTCGAGCGAGGATGCTTGATCTGGTCGATATCGGCCGACCCGCAGCGCAATATGTGGCAGAGCAGACTCAAGGAGGGCAAATGCCGTCCGTATGGGGCGTCAACCTCTACGGTCATATGCCGCTGTTTGGCAATCCGCATGCTACTGACAATCCAACATCCTCTTTGCTAGGGCTCACCGGGATATCACCCGCATCCCTAGGTGGACAAGCCATCAGCAGTCAATCTGCCGAGCTCTACGCGCTCATGTTCGCCCCCGAGCACGAGCTCACTCCGGAGAAGCTTTTTCCTGTCCTCACCAAGTTTGTTGATCGATTGGCCGACATACCCAACTCAGTTGGGCCATTCATTGGCGGGATCTGGCAATCATTGGAGAAGAGCACAGGGCGTCACGCTAATAGCTTCTCACGAGTGGAGTTAAGCGCTACGTGCATAGCTCTGCTCCTTCCTTCATCGTACAAGGACAACACCTCGCGCGACTGCATAGCGGGGCTTGCGCACGGAATCGTAGGGGAAGTTGAGCAGCTGCTCCGCGACATTGTCCAAGGACTTCGAGAAAACCCCAGCTCGTTGTGCCGTCATGGCATTCCAGATCTGTTCTACCTTCCGCAGCGCATATCGCGGATATTGGGTTGGGCCGGCGCAGCGGTGCATCTGGCTCGGGAGCTCGGCATCAGTGACGCTCCACTCAGAGAGGCACTGGGGCAACTCAGCGTTTTTCTGATGGAGCACTACGCAAGTGTGTGTGCTGGCATGAGCGAGGACGAAGCACCGTACTGGGCCGCGTTCCTTACAGCCATCAAAACCGATGACCTGAATGGCCTTGGCGAGCTGGTCGTCAGCACACTAATCAACGCTCTCGTGGAGCATGAGGGCCGGCTTGCCAGGCCCTTGCTGCCGGCGAAGGATGTGTGCGCGTATCTCAAGGCACGCGCTGATAAGGACTTGGCTGCTTTGAAACCCTTTTGCAACTCGCCTTCTGAGACATTATCGCTTGTCCTTCTCATAAGTGGACGACATTCGCTGGAAGAGGAGTTGGACTACAACCTAGAGAGCCTCGATCACGCGCACCTCAATATCTTCATTCCCCAAAGTTACCTGGAGTTCAGCCAGCCATTCGTTCCTAATGGGATAAACCATGTTTTCCAGATCGGCCATAAGGTCTGGACGGTGGAAGATGTCGCTGAGCGCTGGAAGACTGCCTGCATCTCGCAAATGGAAAACGACACATCGCTGCGCCACCCTGCAACGAGAATCGGCGCGGTATGCGCGTCGCTAATCTTTCCGGATCGGGTGCCCTGGTTCCTCCTCAGCGATTGAGGCAGCAGCCGGCGGCGTGGTGATCACTCGATTGTGTGGCTTGGTCAGCCTCAGTCAGACTCATCCGGGCACTCCTGCCACAGATGGTTTGATAGTTCTGAAGAAACAGTCCATTACTCCAACAGCTCTCATTCTTACGATCGACGCATGGGATAATCACAGCATCCTCAATGTCCTTCGAGATCGATATGAAAACTGCTATGGGAGTAAAGATTGCTGTTGGAGCATCATTGGTGTTTTCGGTCTTCGCAGCGGTTGCGTTCTCTACCGCTGTGATCCTGAAGGGTGCGACACTAGCAGTTCAGGCGTTCATGTATCAGTCCAGCTTGCTGCTCGTATAAGTTGGAGTAGCGTCGTGCCAATGGGCCATCAACGCCAACGGAACGTTCAAGGTCTTTTAGAGTGGGCTATCGAAGCCGGTACTGACCTGTTGTGCTTGCTGAAATAACCACCCGGTGAGTTTCGCGTCGCAGCCCTACTGTGGAGGCGCGAACAGTGAAGCGGAGATGTTACGGTAAAGGCGAATGTAGCTCAAAAAACGGTAGTGACCAACCTGTGACCGACTGAGCGTGAGTCACAGGTGTCCTTAAGTCATACAGGCCGCATCCGCAATATCATCGGTTTCCCGAAAATACGAAGCGCGCTTTGCTCGGGGCGGCGCAGATGGCTTCAAGCTGGAAAAAGTCGCACCAGACTGTCAACCTTCCGACTGAGCCTCCATGTCTTCCACGGTCACAATCCCAGGCTGCAGCCAATGATCATCCGGGATGACAAATCGAACGTTAGATTCCGTCTCTGGGTGCATCTCCAAACGCAATGCCCAGCGAGGGATAGACAAAGCAGAGCTCACGTCAGCCACGACATCCGCGGCAGAGTAGGACGTTCTATACCGAGTCAACCAACGATCCGATTCCGGTGGCACATCCACCAGAATCTGGCGTCCTTCGAGCGTGACCGCGGTCAACTGGCGGCGCTTATCTGCATCCATCAGATCTTCAGTTTCGAGGGGTACAGATTCAATAACGAGGGCGTGCTTGCTCTTGTCCCCTGGAGTGAAATACAGACGGGCGCCTGCTGCCACCAACCGCGCCCTGATGAACACTGCGACATCTGAATATTCGTCATTTGCGAGGAGGGCGAGAGGCTTGGCCAGATAGCCTGCTTTGGGGGAGTCTCGCAAAGTGCCTTGGGCGTCGAAATAGATTTCGTACACCATACCCGCGAGTACATATCGTGCAACAGGATCGGGGAAGCGCTTTAGGCGTGTCTCTAAGTTTGCCATGAAGTCCATGGCTTTTTGAGCGTTACCACACGCGGCCTGATAGATGTTGCGCCCGAGGACAAACCAAGACGTTGGAGGAAACTCCTCATCGACTATTGCCCTGAGCTTCTCGATGGCCGGATTCTGAACATACCAGTTGTGGGACTGAAGTGAACTAATGATCTCATTGAGTTGGCTAGGTGCGTCAGCCTGGTAGGTTGCGTCATGGTAACCCTCCCGCTCGATAACCGCTGCGATATGATCTTCAATCGCGGCTTGAGGCGCGTTAGCGTCGGGTTGAATATCCTCCAGCGGATTTTGCTGAGCGTCTGCAACAGTTTCTTCTGGAGCTGCAACCGCTTGGCCAGGTTCCTGCGCATGGACTGGCTGCAAAGATGGATCTTCCTCTCTAGCTCCTTCGGGCTGCGGCGGTGGGGGTGCCTCTGCAACTACAAGGGGAGATCCATCAGATGTGGCTAAGGAGTTTAGTTCCGGCGGCGTAACAGTTTCGGTCGAAGTGGCGAGTTCTTCATTAGCCACCAACTCGATCTGAATCGCTGCTGCTAGCTCAGTGACGATCGAAGGATCGGTTTTCGATAATCCTTGCACTAGTAAGGAAAGAGTGCAGATCGAGACATTCGCATGCCCGATTAGCTGGTCGAACTCAGAAATCAACCGAGGGTCAATGATCTTCAGTTTGGGATTGATATTACCAACTGGGATGGTACCCCTGCGGGTATGTTCCAGACGCTTCGCGGGAGCATAGACCCAATCGGGTTTCTCATCATTGGTCAGGAAAAGTACCTGCTTGAAATCAGCCTTTCGGGTAAGGCTGTACTCAAGTATCTCCATCCACACGATGAGATCTCCGAGGCGATTTTCGGGTTTCCCATCATCCCGAAAACCTGGTGGCAAACGATGCTCTATTCGTGAGGGGCCCTCTTTTGCTGCACGATCGCATAGAGATGCTATCGCAGACTGAAGCACCGCTGGCCCTAGATGCTCTTCAATCTCAGCGTGGATTTTGTCTGGATCAAACTGATGCTTGAATGCTTGGGTGTACTGCTTGAGTCCATCTATAGCTGCACGAAATCCCAAGAGATAATCGTTGCGTGAACCTGGAAATTCGGCCGACTTGAGCACGGTCTCGTCGACAAACAACGCTGCCGTGTCCAACATCGCCTCCAAGGCCTTTCTCGGCTGGTCGTCACCTTTGCTCTTCGGGGTGTAGGAGTGCAACGAGCCCTCCCGAACCTTGGCCAAGTATTCACCCGCACACCACGCCGGTAGATACAGTCGCTGCTGGTTTATCGCGGACACTGCCCAGTCGAAAAACTCTTGCCTAGCACCCGCGTGAAGCTTGAACAGGTATGCCAGTATGTTCGTATCAATGAATATTAGAGTTTCTTGGGACTTGGCGAGATTGGCTAGATCCGTGAGAAATTCGTCCTTGGTCTTCTTGAGCAGATTGAGCCCGAGCAGCATCGTCCATCCTTAGCATGTGCATGTGAAAATGGAGCTTAGCTTCAGGGCTAAAAGGAGTCTATAGCAACGAACGGCTCTACATGTGTTGTCGGCTAAGGCTTCCTGAATGTCTGGCGAAAGCACGTTCAGAGTTCCCTGACTACTGGCGATGGTGTTCGCTTTTCTTGCGGACGCGATCACCCTTATCGCCAGATTTCTCCTGCCCCAACGGAGCTCTAATCCAAACCCCCTAAAGCCCAAGTCGCGCAGGAATGCCTATCCGGATCATATTCAAAACTGCTTACTACGCTTAGTGCTGCCAGCTCTCGTTCCGAATAACCACTCATGAAAGGTTGAAGGGAGGGCTGGGGGTTTCATTCCGCTTCGTTTCTCTACTGTGGGGGGGTGAGGCCGGACAATCACAACGTACCGAATACCCGCTAGCTCGCCACACTCAGCCGGACAACAATGCCGTCACCTCTTCACGGCTAGGCGCGTAAGCCCCGGAATGCATGCAAGACACCGACGCGCAGGCTGCCGAAAACTGCAGACGAGCTCGGGATTCCTGAATACCCAAGAACGATGAGACCAACCATCCGGCCATGCTCGCGTCACCGGCACCCACAGTGTCAGCAACCTGGATGGCAATCGCAGCCTGTTCAACCTTGGCATCGTGCTCATACAAAACCATGCCTTCAGCTCCGCGGGTGAACAGGATCTGCGCAGCGGCGTTCATGCCGCGTAGCTCCTCAAGCGCTTCTTCCTCACTCAACCCAGGATAGATCTGACGCAGATCTTCATCGGAAAGCTTGATGATGTGGGCAAACCCCACCATGGCGGGGAACGTCACCTCGCGGTAGCGGCTGTCCATCAGGTTTCGCCAGTTTGGGTCATAGCTGACGATCTTTCCATGCTTCTTGACCATCCTGGCGACCTCCACCAGCCGATCGCCCAATGGCTGGCGGGCGAGGCTGATGCAGCTGAAATGGCAAAGCTCAACGCTGTCCAGCCAGCCTTCAGGGAGCTGTTGCACGTCGAAATGCAGGTCGGCTTCGCCGGCGAAGAAATAGCGGGGAGGGTGGCTGGAGGGCACGATCGCCACCAAGGGATCGGCGTCCACACGCTGGAGAAATCTCATGTCCAGGCCCGCCGCCTTTGATTGCTCGGCGAGCTCGTCGCCCAGTGAATCTGTACTGATCGAACCGGCGAACGCCGTAGGTACGCCCAGACGACTCATGGCCCGCGCCACGTTCCAAGGTGCGCCACCTGGATAACCCTGCCAGTGCCCGGGCGAGTGTTGAACTACATCGGTCAGGGCCTCACCAAACACCACAACGGTCGGCAATTGCATATTCGTTCTCTCTATTGGATTCGTTGACGCGTGGCAGAGATTAAAACGCTTGGTCACCGCGCCCGGACAACGGGTAGTGATTGGTGAACACCATCGCGATTGAAGAGTGTCACGGCCGTAGTGCGTCGGTAATCGCTGGGCGTTTGATCCATCTCATGCCGGAAGTGGCGGTTGAAGTTGGAGACGTTCTCGTAACCGACCTCAAAGCAGATTTCCGCCACCGAAAGCTGCGTTTGGACAAGAAGCCGGCAGGAGCGCTGAATGCGTAGCTTGCGCATCAGATCGATGAATCCGTGGCCCGTGATTCGTTTGAAGAAACGAGAGAATCCAGCCTCACTCATACCGACGCGCCCGGCGATTACCGATAGCCGAAGGTCGGACGTGAGCTCGTTGATCAGATAGTCGAAGGCCTGATTGATTCGCTCGGAACTGCGGGCGTCCAGTGACGGCGAGTAGTACGCGCTGGCCAATACTCGGATGTCACGTTTAGGAGCTCTGGCGAGCGTGCCGAGAAGATCCAGAAACTGGATCAGGCGCTGAAGCCCCTCAGCTTGGCCAATGCTTTCAAGCAGGACAGCAGCGTCTCTGGCCGTTGTACCGGTGAACTCAATCCCACGCTGGGCCAGTTCGAACAGCGTTTTCAGTTCTGATAGCTCAGGCAAAGAACCACGGAGATTGAGCAGGGCAGCGCCATCAAACTGCAAAACCACATCACGACCTGTAATCAGCTCGCCTGGGGCCACGTCTCCCATCCAGTCGTGCGGCAGGCCAGGCCCGATTAATGCGACATGTCCAGCCGTGAAGGGGCCGATGTAGTCGCCAGCCAACAGCTTGCCGCTACCTTGTCGGATCAGGTGGATCTCGTACTCGGGATGGTGATTCCAGCGGGCAAGATCATAGGGATAGTCGTGCTCGTACCACCGAAAGCTTTGATCAGGGCCTGGGAGGATGACCTCAAGATCGGCGGGCCGGTGCTCAAACAGAGCTGCGCGGTTATCAGGCATCGAGTGCCCCTTTTATTTGTTTTATGGGTCGAATGCCGTAACCATACGCCGATTTCTCTGCAAGCCGGTAGCCCAGCTTTTGCCGCACATCGATACTTTTTTGACCGCTGGCCCGCAGCGACTGCAAGGTCAAAAAAGTATCAATACAGCGTCCGCCATTCGTTTGAGACTCATTTTTGGAGGTGATCTAATCGGCTCGTACACCGCTAGTGCCAGGGCACGATCTGAGCAGCAGTGGTCACCAACAAAAATAACAGCTCCAGTCGAACCGGCTTGGAGCGGAGAGCCCCATGAAGATTACGAATGCGCTAATTCTTTCTGCTGGTCTGTCATTCGCCCTTGTCAGCCATGCCGCCGAGACGCTAACTATCGCGACGGTCAATAACGGCGACATGATCCGCATGCAGCGGCTGTCCAAAGTCTTTGAGCAGCAGCATCCCGACAGCAAACTCAATTGGGTCGTACTCGAAGAGAACGTACTGCGCCAACGCCTGACAACCGACATCGCCACCCAAGGCGGCCAGTTCGACGTATTGACCATCGGTACCTACGAGACGCCACTGTGGGGCGCCAAGAACTGGCTGGAGCCGATGAAGGATCTTCCGGCAGGCTACGACGTCGATGACATTTTTCCGGCCGTCCGCCAAGGCCTCTCAGTCAACAACACCCTGTACGCGTTGCCTTTCTACGGTGAAAGTACTGTTACCTACTACCGCAAAGATCTGTTCAAGGCCGCGGGCCTGACGATGCCTGAAAAGCCCACCTGGACACAGTTGGGTGAGTTCGCCGCAAAGCTCAATGACCCGACCAAGGATCAGTACGGCATGTGCCTGCGGGGTAAGGCCGGGTGGGGTGAAAACATGGCTTTGCTGAGCACCATGGCCAACGCTTTCGGTGCGCGCTGGTTTGATGAGAAATGGCAGCCCGAACTTAATAGCCCCGAATGGAAGGCGGCCGCCACGTTCTATGTGGATACCCTGAAAAAGTACGGCCCACCCGGCGTGTCGAGCAATGGCTTCAATGAAACGCTTGCCCTGTTCAATAGCGGGAAATGCGCCATCTGGGTCGATGCCAGCGTTGCTGGATCATTCACTACGGATAAGGAGCAGAGCAGGGTGGTCGACAGCGTAGGCTTTGCGCCCGCGCCGACTGAAGTCACTGACAAGGGTTCATCCTGGTTGTACGCCTGGTCATTGGCAATCCCAGCGACATCCAAGCACAAGGATGCTGCCAAATCCTTCGTCACCTGGGCGACCTCCAAGGAATACATCGAACTGGTCACCGACAAGGACGGCATCACCAACGTCCCACCAGGTACTCGTATCTCGACCTACAGCGATGCCTATCTGAAGGCGGCCCCGTTCGCTCAGGTGACTTTGCAGATGATGAAGCATGCCGATCCCTCCCAGCCGTCAGCCAAGCCAGTTCCGTACGTGGGTATTCAGTACGTCGTGATCCCTGAGTTCCAGTCGATCGGCACCTCTGTAGGCAAGCTGTTCTCCGCGGCGCTGACCGGCCAAATGTCCGTGGATCAGGCCCTGGCGTCTGCGCAGTCGACCACCGAACGCGACATGAAGCGGGCGGGCTACCCGAAAAAGTAGCAGGCCCCCTACACCCGCCGGCCTAACGCCGGCGGTCAACGCCGCACAGGTAGACAATCATGAACACTTCAGTCGTCCGGGCTCCGCTAGCGGGCTCGACCTCATCACGCTCGCGCCGAGTTTTTAATCCAGGATGGTTTCTGGTCTCGCCATCCGTTGCACTCTTGTTGCTGTGGATGATCGTGCCGCTGGCCATGACCCTCTATTTTTCGGTAATCCGCTACAACTTGCTGAACCCGGGCGAGAACGAGTTCGTTGGGCTGGAAAACTTTACCTATTTCGTTACGGATTCCGGTTTCCTCCCCGGGGCCCTCAATACGTTGGTGTTGGTGGTCAGCGTATTGCTCATCAGCGTCATTTTTGGCGTTTTGATCGCCGCCTTGCTAGAGGCGAGCGAGTTCTTTGGACGCGGCATAGTTAGGGTGCTGCTCATTTCGCCGTTTTTCATCATGCCGACTGTAGGGTCTTTGATTTTCAAGAATCTGATCTTCCATCCGGTCTCCGGTATCCTTGCAGCGGTGTGGAAGCTCTTCGGCGCACAGCCGATCGACTGGCTTGCCCACTATCCGTTGTTTTCGATCATCGTCATCGTTTCCTGGCAATGGCTGCCTTTCGCGATTCTGCTGCTGATGACTGCCATGCAGTCGCTGGATCAGGAGCAAAAAGAGGCGGCAAGGTTGGACGGGGCAGGGGCCGTGGCCATCTTCTGGCATCTGACTCTGCCGCACCTCGCCAGGCCTATCGCGGTGGTGGTCATGATCGAGACGATCTTCCTGCTCTCGGTCTTTGCCGAAATCTTCACCACGACTAACGGGGGCCCAGGGTTCGCTTCGACCAATCTCGCGTATCTGATCTACAACCAGGCGCTGGTGCAGTTTGATGTGGGCATGGCGTCAGCCGGCGGGCTCATCGCGGTCGTGATCGCTAACATCGCGGCGATCGTGCTGGTGCGCATGATCGGCAAAAATCTGACCGATAAAGCTTGAGGACGACGCCATGATGACGCTCAAACAAACCCGGCGCCTTCAAAGCGTAGTGCTTGGAAGCCTGGCCTGGATCATTGCTTTGCTGCTGTTTTTCCCTATCTTCTGGATGGTGTTGACCAGTTTCAAGACCGAGATCGACGCCTTCGCGACGCCGCCACAATTCATCTTCATGCCGACCTTGGAGAATTACCTGCACATCCAGGAGCGCAGTGATTACTTCCACTTCGCTTGGAACTCGGTACTGATTTCGTTCACTGCCACGGCGCTCTGCATGCTGATTGCGGTACCCGCTGCCTACTCCATGGCCTTCTACGAAACCAAGCGCACCAAGCAGACGCTGCTGTGGATGCTGTCGACCAAGATGCTCCCGCCCGTTGGCGTACTGATGCCTATCTACCTGTTGGCCAAGGGGGCAGGTCTGCTGGATTCACGGCTGGCGCTGATCGTGATCTACACGCTGATCAACCTGCCGATCGTGGTGTGGATGGTTTACACGTACTTCAAAGACATACCGCGGGAGATCCTCGAAGCGGCCAGGTTGGACGGGGCGACCCTAGGACAGGAGATGCTGCGGGTGCTGCTGCCGATCAGCAAGGGCGGGTTGGCATCAACCATGTTGCTGTCACTGATCCTGTGCTGGAACGAAGCCTTTTGGTCGCTCAACTTGACCAGTTCCAGCGCTGCACCTCTCACCGCGCTTATCGCGTCCTACTCAAGCCCCGAAGGCTTGTTCTGGGCCAAGCTTTCAGCCGTATCCACATTGGCCTGCGCCCCGATCTTGATCTTCGGCTGGATCAGCCAGAAGCAGCTCGTCCGCGGACTGTCATTCGGGGCCGTCAAATGATGACCGCGACAGCTCGTTAAGCGGCGAAGGCTCAAACTTCACACAGGACTTTACGCATGGCCACTTTGAAAATAAAAAATCTGAAGAAAGGTTTCGAGGGACTGTCCATCATCAAGGGCATTGATCTGGAGGTCAGAGACAAGGAATTTGTGGTGTTCGTTGGGCCGTCGGGGTGCGGTAAATCAACCCTGTTGAGGTTGATCGCAGGCCTGGAAGACGTCACCAGCGGCACCATCGAGCTCGATGGTCGGGATATTACCGAGGTCACCCCTGCCAAACGAGACCTGGCGATGGTCTTTCAAACCTATGCCCTGTATCCGCACATGACGGTACGCAAGAACCTGTCCTTTGCATTGGATCTGGCAGGCGAGAAGAAGCCGGATGTGGATAGGAAAGTCACCGAGGCAGCGAGAATTCTGGAGCTCGACGCGCTGCTGGATCGTAAACCTAAACAGCTTTCGGGTGGCCAGCGCCAGCGGGTAGCTATTGGCCGCGCCATTGTCCGCAATCCAAAAATCTTTCTGTTCGATGAGCCTCTGTCCAATCTTGATGCGGCACTGCGCGTACAAACGCGGCTGGAGCTGTCGCGGCTGCACAAGGAACTCCAGGCGACGATGATCTATGTGACTCATGACCAGGTCGAGGCCATGACACTGGCGACCAAGGTTGTGGTGTTGAACGGCGGGCGGATCGAGCAAATCGGTTCGCCGCTCGAGCTCTACCATCATCCGGCCAATTTGTTCGTAGCGGGCTTTCTCGGGACACCCAAGATGGGCTTCCTCCAGGCGCACGTGCAGGCCGTCAATGCATCAGGCGTAGAGGTCAGGTTCACCTCTGGAACCACTTTGCTTATTCCTCGCGACAACTGCGCGTTGTCGATCGGCCAGTCCGTCACGGTTGGTGTAAGGCCTGAGCATCTGACGCTTGGAAGCGAAGGGCATGTGCCGGTCACGACTGACGTCACGGAACGGCTGGGAAGCGATACGTTCTGCCACGTGAATGTGGATTCCGGAGAGAGCCTGACCGTCCGTGTTCACGGCGATTGTGAGGTGCCTTATGGCGCCAAACGCTATCTGAACTTGGATGTCGCTCATTGCCACCTGTTTGACGACAACGGCCTTGCTGTCAGCTCTGCCGTATCGCGCGCAGCTTAATTCCCATCAGGCGTGCTCACTGAACAAGCGCGTCACGAAATTAGAGGTAGATCCTATGAAACGTCTCGAAGGAAAAAGCGCGCTGATCACAGGCTCCGCGCGCGGTATCGGTCGCTCGTTCGCTCAAGCCTACATTCGGGAGGGCGCAACGGTTGCAATCGCCGACATCAACCTGGAACGCGCCCAAGCCACGGCGGCCGAGCTGGGTGAGCAAGCTTATGCTGTGGAGATGGACGTCTCCAACCAGGCTTCCATTGACGCTGCAATTGGCGCTGTCGTTGCCCATGCCGGCAAGCTCGACATCCTGGTGAACAATGCCGCGTTGTTCGATCTAGCACCGATTACGGAGATCACTCGGGAAAGCTATGACAAGCTTTTTGCAATCAACGTTAGCGGCACGCTCTTCACGCTCCAGGCAGCGGCCAAGCAAATGATCACACAAGGTCATGGGGGGAAGATCATCAATATGGCCAGCCAGGCAGGTCGTCGCGGTGAGGCACTGGTAGGCGTCTACTGTGCGACCAAGGCTGCGGTCATCAGTCTTACCCAATCCGCCGGCCTGAACCTCATCAAGAACAAGATCAATGTGAATGCGATTGCTCCCGGCGTCGTGGATGGCGAGCATTGGGATGGCGTCGACGCGATGTTCGCGAAGCACGAAAACCGTCCATTGGGCGAGAAGAAAAGGCTGGTCGGGTTGGAAGTCCCCTACGGGCGGATGGGCACTGCTGAGGATCTAGTGGGCATGGCGATCTTCCTGGCAGGCCCGGAAAGCGATTACATCGTCGCGCAGACTTACAACGTCGATGGCGGTAACTGGATGAGCTAGTGATTGCGGCCTGCATCCGCGGTGCAGCGGTCGTGGCGGTACTCAACGAGTCTCCACGACCGCGACAAGTCAACTTAGGATGGGTCAATCTGCTGCATGTGCATGTCCGACATTCGCTCTCCATGCACGGTTAGCTTCGCAAACTGCTGCTCCATGCCAAGCAGATCTTCAGCGGTCAAATGTATCCCCACGGCGCCGAGATTCTCGGTGAGATGATCGACTCGGCGTGTGCCTGGAATCGGAACGATCCATGGCTTTTGGGCAAGCAACCAAGCTAGGGCGACCTGGGCAGGTGTCCCATTCTTTGCAGTGGCCACTGCCCGCAAAATATCCACGACCGGCATATTGGCCGCCAGGTTTTCAGGAAACATCCTGGGGAAGCTGCCTCGAAAGTCTGTTTTGCTGTCAAACGTGGTGTTTTTGTCCATCCTTCCGGTGAGGTAGCCTTCGCCCAACGGGGCCCAAGGTACAAATCCGATCCCGAGCTCTTCGCACGCAGCCAGCACCCCATTGCGCTCGGGGTCACGACAGAAGAATGAGTATTCTGATTGAATGGCTGAGACGCGTTGCACGGCATGCGCCCGGCGGATTGTTTTAGCGCTGGCTTCCGACAAGCCGAAGTGGAGGACTTTGCCCTCCGCTATCAGGTCTTTGATGGCACCTGCGACATCCTCAATCGGTACATTGGGATCTACTCGATGCTGGTAGTAGAGATCGATGCGGTCTGTCTGCAATCGCCTGAGGGATTGCTCAACCATCTTTTTGATGTGTGAAGGGTGGCTATTCAAACCGATGGTGCCGTCGATCGCGAAGCCAAATTTGGTCGCTATTTGAACCTGGTCGCGAAAGGGTTTGAGTGCCTTACCCACGAGCTCTTCGTTGACGTAAGGCCCTCCTGCGCCACATGGGAGTGCGGTGCGTTCCGCAACCAAAAGCGGATCGACCTTAGTAGCTGCAGCCAGCACGCGCATCAAGCGCTGAGCGTTGCTTTCCATAGGAACCATAGGCCCTCCGAAACGCGCGCACACTATGTCAGGCTGGCGTGCGCCTGTAGATCCCCGTAAAAAGTCGATGTTGAGGCTGGTTCAATATTCGTCATAATGCAAGCTGCTCCGCCTAATGGAGCCTACAAATCGGTTGTACGCCATGAGGGAGCAGGGTGATGACGAGTCAGGGGACACTTCGCAGTCCAGGCGACTTCGCGAACAAGCGCACGGTGGAATACGCGACCATCCTGGTTGACCTTCCCCACAAGCCTTTGCCCGCCAACCTGCGTAACCCAGGCTACGAGGATGATGACCTGGTTGCTGGCCTTTATGTATCCCCGGCCGGGCGCCTGACCTACTCCACCCTATACCTCGACGACTTAACGCTGGCTCACCAATATGCGGCATATGTAGATCAGGTCTTTTCTGAGCGTCGCTACGCTGGTCTGTATGCATTAAGGGTCGAAATTGCGGCGACCACGATGACCGTTACAGCAACAAAGATGCGCGCGCTGCTCAGCCACAGTCAGAAAAGTGCTGAGCATTGCGACTGACGCCGACGGTGGTATCTAGACATGGATATGCCCGGGGCCGGAAAAGACAACTCCTCCGCACATCCCCCCCCCTCAAACATTTTTCCCAGAATCGAGATTATGAAACGTAAGTTCCTCACAGAGTACGCGATTTGTTACATGAACAGCTTGACTGGGATAATAACGGCGGATCAGCTTATGAGCGGAGGTACTCTTCCCGTGGAGGAAGAGCAGCGGCTGTCGAGTTGCCACATTTATGCGATTGCTGCCCGCCCGTCTGTCAGATATAAGCCTGAGTCGATAAGGCACGAACAAAACAAATTCTCGGGTACATTAATTTATAAAGTTAACGGCAAAGAATGTGAATACGAATTTGCTAATTACAGCTGGGAATTGGAGGGGGGTGCAGTCAAGCTAGAGTGCCCGTATCCTCACTTGGTGGTTAACGCGGTTACACCGGAGGGCAAGGTTACCACCCACATGCCGGCTAACATGATGGCTATGCTGCGAGCGCGAAGCGACACTCAACGTCATATTCTCAATACCTTTCAAGTTCTCTATATAGGTCAAGCCATTGGAGATGGAAGCCGCTATGCCGTCGATCGGCTGAGCAGCCACTCGACCCTCCAGCGTATCTTGGCACGCGCGCCTTATGATCACCCCGACCAGGAGATTGTGCTCTTCATGTATGAGTTCGGTCACACCAAAGTGATCTCTTCAATGGATGGCCGAGCGGTAGGCGCAATAGCCAATGACGAGAACGACGCTCGCTTCGTTAATGCTGTCAGAAATCCTCCTAAGAAAAAACAATCCGTCGGCATGATTGAGGCTGCCTTAATTCGATATTTTCAGTCCGAGTATAATGACAAATTCAAAATCAAATTCCCGTCCACGAAGCTCAAGACCCTAAAGTCATGTTACGACTTAGATATTTCTGCATTGACGGTTGAGCTAGATTCAAGCGAGGTAGGTGTGTTTATGTGGTCGTCAACTGTGTCAGTTTCAAATCATCATACGGTAAGCTTCGACCTCGTCGCACCGTTAAACCGGGCCTCGTTTTTTAATGCCACCGGAATCAAAGACATGCCGGGGGTAATCAAGGCCACCTTGTAGGGCCACTCGACGTCAATGCTTAGCACCGCCCCGGCGCCTTGAAGGCAGGCTCGGAAACCATTAGCTGAATTGGCGTCCTGGACTCGTCGCCAATTCATCTGGTGGAGAGAATTGGCTGCCTGAGCAGCTTCGTATCCGTCATGGCCCAATCGTCTTCAAACGCCCGGGAATAGTGCTTGCGGCTAACCCTCCAAACGACATTCCGGCGTCCACGTAACGCAGCGCCGACTTCATATCCTTCCAGCCCACATAGCTCATCAACCCCTTGATGTCCCACCCATTCGCAGACGCCCAGGTTGCGAAACCCCGTCGCATCGAGTGCGCGCTATACAGTTCTTCAGGCAGCCCGGCTTCCTTGAAAATTCGGCGCAGCATGGGAATTAAGCTATGAGGTTGGATGGCCTTGTCCGCCAAATTCCCCCAGCGATCCAGGCGGCGGAAGACAGGGCCCTTCGCGAGACCTGCAACGGTAATCCAGTTGAGATAGGCCTCGACCGGACACAGCATCGTCAGCGCCGGCGTTTGAAAGGTTGTCCCTTCGTGCAGGCGGTCACCCTTGGTGTGCGGCAGAAAGAATGTGATGCCTTCACCGCTATAGGCTTTGGTGTTTTCCACTGTGAGTCTGGCCAACTCATCCCCGCGGAACCCACGCCAGAATCCGATCAGCACCATTGCCACCGAGCGGCGGTGGCGCAGGAGCGTCTTGTAGTCACCGCGATCAAGAGCGGCGGCGGCTTCTACTTCCAACCATTTCACGGCTTGTTCGAGATGCGTGAGCAGGAGGGGCGCGGCCTGCTTGACCTGGGCGGGATGTACGACACGGATGCCCTTGATCATCTGGCGCACGTTAGGCGTCTTAGTCGGATCTGGGAATCCTTGGGTGATGTGCCACTGCGCTAGCGCGGCTAACCGCTGCTTGAGCGTGCTGATCGCATGCTTGTCGGCGTATTCAGCCAGGTAGCGAACGATGCCGTCGCCTGTAGTGGGCAGGTAGCCGCCCCACGTCACTTCGTAGTGCTCGATCGCAGCGCGGTAGCTTTTGCGTGTGTTCTCCCGGGTGCCTGCCTTGAGGTACCGGTCAGCCTTGTCCATCACGTTTTGCCTTCAAAATCTGGGTGATTCCAGCATTCCACACTTTCAGCGGCAGCTAAATGCCTTTTTGAGGTTCAAGAAGCCATAAGACATTATTATAGCTTTACAGAACCTTCTTTTTTTAAAGATTTAAAATCGCCTATCATGAGACGTAATTACGTGACACGTATTACACAACGAAATCGTAGGAGCTCCCATGGCGCGCGGCGGCATAAACAAGGCAGTAGTGCAAAAAGCTCGGCAGTCCTTGCTCGCCAAGGGCATGTACCCGAGCATTGACGCCGTGCGCGTTGAGCTTGGAAATACCGGTTCAAAAACCACTATTTCCCGCTATTTGAAGGAGATCGAGTCCTTTGATCCGCGCCCGCCGTCGTCCCGGGAGCGAATGGGAGAAGAGCTTTCAGCGATGGTTGCCAGCCTTCTGGATCGGCTAATGGAGGAGGGTGATGAGTCGATCGAGCAGGCTCGATCAGCTTTCGATTTACAGCGCGTGGGGCTTGAGGCCCAGATCGCTAGCCTGCAGGCTGAGCTGACCTCTGCACGCCGGCAGCTGGACGCCCAGCAAGCAGCCATCGAAGCTCAAACCGCTGACCTTCAAACCACGCAGTCCTCGCTTCAGGCTGAGCTGACGCGCAATGCCGGGATCAGCCAGCGCTGTACTGACCTCGAAGCTTTGGTCGGTGACAGGGATAAACAGATCCAATCCCTCGAGGAGAAGCATGTTCATGCGCGTGGCGCCCTGGAGCATTACCGGGAGTCCGTGAAGGAACAGCGCGATCAAGATCAACGACGCCATGAATCCCAGCTACATGAGTCCCAGGTGGAGCAGCGCAAGCTTCAGGAAACCCTGGTACTGAAACAGGATGACCTGACCCGCTTGAATCGTGACAACGAGCGCTTGCTGGGAGAGTCCCGCCAGCAGGTCAAGACGCTCCATGCACATGAGGCCCGCATTCAGGCTCTAACTGGAGAGATTCAAGGTTTGAAGCTGGCCGAAGCGAAAACCGCCGGCATCTCCGAGCAGCTCCAGGAACAGATTGCTACGCTTCGACAAGATGCCAAGGCGCTCAGTGCGGCTGCAACTCAGAGCAGTGAGCGTGAGCTGGAGGTTCGGTTGTTGCTGGCAGCTGCCCAGTCGGAGACTGAGCACTTGCGCCGACTACGCGGGCGTGACCTGGAGGAGCAGGATCCAAACCCACCTTCAACCCAGTCTAACAGCAAGCCATCAAGGAAGTGACCCATAGACTCTCTGAGCAGCCTTGGCCAAGGTCTTTGTATGGCCGATACCTATGCCCACCGGCATGCCCGTCCAGCTCCGGACACGCGCTTGGATCTGCCGCGCGAAATCCCCAAGCGGCTCCGCAATGCCAGTGAGATCCGCAAAGCTCTCATCGATTGAATAGACCTCGACCCGCGGGGCCAAGGATTCGATGGTGCGCTGCACGCGTGAAGAGATATCACCGTAGAGCTCATAGTTGCTGGAGAAAGCGACCACACCTTTTGCTTTCAAAGCATCCCGGATCTTGAAGAACGGATCGCCCATCTTGATCCCGAGCGCCTTGGCCTCAGGTGTCCGGGCAATCACGCAACCGTCATTGTTGCTGAGTACCACGACCGGGACTTGCCGAAGCTCGGGACGGAACAGCCGCTCACACGAGCAGTAGGAGCTGTTGCAGTCCACCAGTGCATAGGTGGGGCGCTTAGGGGACATGGAGGGTCAGACTCCAGGTCACCACACCAAAGACTTCGATCTCCTCGAGGCCCTGGATCGGAGGGTACTTGGGGTTGTCGGAGCTCAGCATCCAGCCGCCATTGAGCTGTCGATCCAGACGTTTGACCACCGGTTGATTGTCTATGTAGGCGACGACCACATTCCCAACCTGCGGCGTCCGTGCTCTGTCGATGACGAGCTTCGTCCCATTCAAAATGCCCGCCGGCGACATGCTGTCCCCCTCGGTTTCACCCAGCCAGACGTGCGGGGCTCTGAGGTCTACCAGGTCGTCCAGGGAGATCGGGGCTTCGTAGTGATCGGCCGCAGGGCTGGGAAAGCCGCCAGAGGCTCGGCCGGAGAGAACCTGGAGGAGGGTGGGGAGCTCAGATTCGGTGATTTGGCGTAGTGAAATGAGGTTCATAGGAGCATTTCTTGTAACACTGGATATATATACAGTACACGGGAATAAAGCTATCTGCCAGTTTCGAACGACGGCTGGACGACCTACCTGACGGGGTTCGGTTGCAGAGGGAGTGGTCGCTCCTCTGAAGGCTGACAGTGCCGAGGACAGCTTCTGCCAGGGTAAAAAGCGCTACATTTCTGGCATGAACCAATGTTTCCGGAGGGTAGAGGCTGCCAAGTCTGGAGGCTGCGCTTAAATTTTCTATTGTTGTCCTCGAAGTATTAACGCGGGGGAGCCGGCCCAAAGTCTCCTTGTAGACCGGGAGCGTGGCTGGCTGTCGTCCGTCTGGATGGCAGAAAGATATGGTAGAGCCGAGAGGGAGTACATTTGTACTCCCCTGATTGGTGCGCAACGGCCGGAGCCGGCATTACCACTCGTACCGCCATTCTCACCCCCGACGCAGCATACTTGCGACGCTTGCTAAAAGTTAGCAGGGTGGTGGGCCGGTGGAATCCTATTGATTTCCGCCACTCGACAAATGCTTTGGGGAAGGTATGGTCATATGCCAGTCGACTGTACGTGCTGCCGGCGGCTTGGCCTGTGCAAACCCATTAGGTAAATCCATGATTTCAGCTGTGGTCTTTGACGCCTTTGGCACCCTGGTCGACCTCCGAAGCAAGCGTCATCCTTTCAGGCAATTGCTCAAGGAAGGGATCGTCGGTGGCCGCCGAGCCAGCCCGGGCGATGTGCGGGTGCTGATGAGCAACCCATGGTCGCTAAAGGATGCTGCGGATCAACTGGGTATCCGCGTATCAGTCATTCGACTGCAAGCGTTGCAAGACGATCTGGATCGCGAAGTCGCATCTATCACTCCGTTCGAGGATGGCATTGAAGCGGTGGCTTTGCTGCGCGCAGAGGGCGTGCGAGTGGGGATATGCTCCAACCTTTGCGAGCCTTATGGGGCCGCAGTCCTTCAAGCGTTTCCTGATCTCGATGGGTACGCCTTTAGCTATCAGGTCGGGGCGATGAAACCGGACGCCTTGATCTACCAGTCCATCTGCAATGCATTACAGGTTACGCCTGGGCACCTGTTCGGCGATCAGCATGACCAGATCGCGATGGTAGGGGATTCGCTGAAGTGCGATCAAGATGGGCCCCGCGCAGTGGGGATGCTGGGGTTTCATTTGGGCAGGTCGGGCAGGGGGGGCGTGCGGGATTTGGTTCAATTTGCGCAGTTGGTCATTGAGTCACGGCGTCATCGCCTTCCGTAGCGCCGTGAGTATGCGAGCCTGGTGCGCGCCGTTTGATTCAAGAAGGGGCAATAGGGGGATATCTGTGGTCGACCCCGCGCGTACTTCCAAGACCGAGCGATCAATAATTTCAACAACATTTGGCATGGAGAGCACTATGGAAGGGACTCAGCAGACCTTGCAGGACACATGGAACGGGGAGGACGTGTTGGAGCCTAGTTTCAGCATCATCCGGCGGCCAGTGGAAGCGGGCTTTTGCATTGACTTGTACCTTCAGGTTTTTGACAAAATCTCCTCAGATAAATGGCAGTCATTGCCCGAAGACAGATGGCATCGGCTAGCCACGATCGAGCCGGGTTGGATCACGATGTATCCCATCTACACCAACCCCCATACTCAGCGCTATCGGAGCCCGAAGAACGGAAACGTGGGCTGCATCTTGTACAGCCATCAGCCGACGCACGATCTTCCAGACACTCCAGAGGACGCCGTGCTCTACATCGACGTCAGCCTCCCTAGAAAACTGTTTGATCCCTGTGAGGAAGGATTGGGGCTGGTTAAACAGCTTACGCCGCTCTGGCGAGGGCTGCGATTCGCTCCCAGCCTAAAAACCCTAGTCATATCGGATGATGGTGACACCTCGATCACGGACGACGTCGTCTTTGTCAGTGAGGCACGGGTGGATGAATGCCGTAGAACATGCATGCGGATCACTCGGGCTCGAAAAAAGAGTGAGACGTCAGCCCAGATGCATTGGGTGCTGAGCCAAGTGTTTCCGACGCTGATGCCCAATGTGGTCTTTGAAGGCAGCCGTCCAGTGCTGGCGAGCGATACGACCCCTCGCAGAGTCAGTAATCAAGTTGCGCAGGCGGCTGTGCGGGCGCGGCGTCATCAGCTCAGAGAAGTGAAGGTCGGCGTTGAGATGTTGGCGAAGGAAGCGCCTCGCGAACTATTCGAATTGCACGCGGAGATCGAGAGGGTCACCTTGGCCGTAATGATCGAAAAGTTCGAGAGCATGCTGAGCCAGAACCTTAGCGAGGGCCACTGGCAGCATTTTTTCGAAGCCAACCTGTTCATCCTAGCGATGGTGTTCGCACGCCCTGTGGCGCTTCTGCATACCCAGTTCCATGCCCAAGGCTCCACGATCAATGGAGCAGGCGCTCATATTGGCGATTTGCTTTTCTCACAAGGACGCGAACTGGCCATCGTGGAAATCAAGAAACCTTCCACCCCTTTGATGCAAAGCCGACCGTATCGCAACCAGGATGTCTTTGGCCCGAATTTGCAGCTCAGTGGAGCAATTACACAGGTGCTATATCAGCAAGGCCTGATGCGTGCCAACTGGCTGTCGCACCTTCGAGATCCAACGATGCGAGACTTGAATCCAGACACAGCGAGGTGCGTTGTCATTGCCGGTACCAAGCCAACCGAGGAAGGCCGCCGGCGCAGCTTCGAGATATTCCGCAACGCCTGCAAAGATGTCGAGGTCGTTACCTTTGATGAGCTGCTAGGCAAGCTGCGGATGCTGGCCGAGCACCTGACGCCCGCAGCTCCGGCCGACCTCCCCGATACTTTCTGAAGATATGGCCGGACGCGATCTTGAAAGAAGATGTCCTCGAGGGAGCGCTGCGACCTATTAAAGATCGGCGAGCAGCTTCTCTAGTTGGCCATGTTCCCACGTGCTCAACAGCTCGACCGGGTCAGTACCAAATTGCTGCGATGAGTCGAAAGTGTACGCACGACCGTCTGGGCAATAGCAGCTATCGCAGTAATCCAGCGACTCGCAATCGTTGTAGAACGTGATGACCCAGCCATCGGTTTCAACGGTCATCATGCCGCTGTACATTTCAGTCCATGACTTCTCACCCAAGCGGCGCATGGTGCGAACGCCCAAAGCGATGTCGCGAAGCACCTGATAGGTCTCGCGGGCAGAAAGCGGTTTTGCTGACAATCGAAACGTGCCTTTGTGGGACTGTGTGGGCCCCATGGTATATGAAACTTCGCGCGGGAAGCGTGTCGCACTGCCGTCGATTTGGTAGCCTCGGGCACTATTTGGAGATCTCGAATGACAGTCAACGCACAATCAAAACTGGCTTCCCGCTACGGCGCCGCGGACATCTCGCCTCTCATGCCCTGGAACGAGACGATCGATCAGTTGCTCGACCATCGCAGCGTTCGTGCTTTCACTGATCAGCCACTGCCTGACGGCACAATAGAGACCCTGGTCGCCGCGGCACAATCAGCGTCGACCTCGTCAAACCTGCAAGTCTGGAGCGTTGTCGCTGTTCAGGACAGCGATCGGAAAGCGCGTCTCTCGGCGCTAGCAGGAAGCCAGGACTACATTCGCCAGGCGCCTCTGTTTTTTGTATGGCTTGCCGACCTGTCCAGGGTCACCCGCGTTGCTGAGCAGCAGGGTGTAGAGCTCGAAGCAGTGCCTTACTTGGAAAGCCTGTTGCTCGGTACGATCGACGCCGCCTTGGCTGCTCAGAACGCCGTGGTCGCTCTGGAATCTCTGGGACTAGGCAGCGTTTACATCGGCGCTATCCGAAACGACATTGAAGGCGTGGCCAAAGAGCTTGGTCTGCCTCCGCAGGTTTATCCGGTTTTCGGCCTCTGCGTAGGTTATCCATCTACCGAGCGACCAGCGCAGGTAAAACCACGGCTGCCCCAAGGCGCAGTGCTTCACCACGAGACCTACTCGGCAGCGGCAGATGTGGAAGCGGTGGCTGAATACGATGAGCGCCTGGGCGCGTTTTACCAGCGTGAGGGCATGAAGGCTACCGGGTGGTCGGAGCAGGTGGTCAATCGACTTCGCAGTGTTTCAAACCTGCACGGGCGGGAAGAGCTGGTTGAGGAGCTGAAGCGGATGGGGTTTGGGCTGCGCTGATCGGCCAAGCGTCGTGCTTTCGGACGTGCATGGCTCGCTGTTGAGACTGAGGTTGCTGCAGGAGCTTGAGAGTGCAGGGGGTTAGCGCCCCTGCAGCCTATCGCCGGCGGAGCCATATGAGTGGGCAGCAAGCGGGAACCACGACTAGCTGGAGCGCTTACCGATCCCTAGAAAAAAGGTCATCAATACTCATCGTCTCAAGCAGGCGTGGTTCAGCCGCACGCGAGGTGTAGTGTGAGTTTGAGTCGTCAAAATAGTTTTTCATTCGATCTCGTACATCGAACGCATCCACGATCTCATCGACCATGGCGCGGCTAGGCGCGATTTGCCAGCTCGCGAACTTATCCTCGATCATAGCCCCCAGCTTTTTACACGCAGCGTAGTAGTCATCGCCGTTTGTAAATACGTCTCCCTCGGAGAATATATCGTCAAGTCCATCGCAGATGTAGTTGTAAGCGAGATCTGAGAAAGGCTCACTGGCCTGAAATACATTGTCTATTTCGAGTTTCGCCACAAGCTCACCGAGAGCAGGTAACTCATCATCCCCCACACCGACGCTGATGACTTTTAGGGTGAACGCCTCTAGCACATCGATAGACATAATGTCTTCGTCGAAAGCACTTTTAACCAAGCATAGGCAATTGAAATATTTTGAGCAGACAGGGCCTTCAAGTATTACTTGGGTGACATTTCTCATCCGTAAAAGATTCGCCGCTTTCCGGTCGTGCGATCGCTGAGCTGCTAGAGAAGGATGGGCTGAGACTGTCAGCAGATAGAGTTTCGCTAGATATTCAGGATCAGCGCCCTGAAAATTCGATTTCTCCTCATGTTCCAGGAGCGAGAGAAGCAGTTCGCCCTTTGTTTTGCGGGCGATCAATTCGTTGTCTGACATGTCAACCAGCACATCTAGGGCGTTAAGGTTGCGGAGGCTCTGGAACACACCTTTAAGTGAATCTGGTGACGCCGAGTAACGATGCAGTAAGAAATCTCCCAAGGATGGGTTGAACAATTTGTAATAGACGAAATCACCTACCACCACCCGTGTGATCAGGGAATTCGACAGGTGTCGTATGGCGTGGTGGAAGTCACGCTTGCCCGAGAAATTAGCATGTCCCGCCATGAGCAAGCCGCTGGCATACGCTTTAGCCAAATCATGCTCGAGGATATTTTGCCCGTTGAAGGCCACCAACAGCACAAGGAATCGGCCGAAGTCATCCAACTGAGCATCATAAGGATGCGCCCAAATTTTTGCGGGGTTATCTAGGAGCTCTTGAATGTAGGCCCAGTATCCTGCCACTGGCACATCATCCAGTCGCTGAATGTCCGTAATAAATTGAATCAACCGAGGATTGAAGTTCCGGTGAGTGATTATCTTACGGTAGCGCTTTCCATTGTAAAACTCGTCGATGTGTTCCGGGGAAAGCCCTGAATGCCATATGTGATTGTAGAGAATCTGCGCTTTATCCAAGCCTGCAAGCGACTCAAGCCTGATCTCCATCTCGTTTCGGTGAACGTTGTTATGCTCAAAGACGTCATTAAGGATCCGGCCTTGATTCAGGATCGTCGAACGCGACGTTAGAACGAATCTCTTGGTGGCTTTATCTCGGCCTACGCGCCTCATGAAATTGACGATCTGGCTGCCCTCATGCCCTGACAAGGCTTCGAGATAGTTCCGCCCCAGGAAGTCGTCGAAATAGAAGAGCTGGCGCTCATCGGGGGAGTACGCTTGCTCAGCCTCTTGAATGTGCTCACTGATGCATACGAGCTCAAAGCCATCGCTGGCGTGAAGAAGGATGAGTTGCTCAGCCAAAGTCGTTTTTCCAATGCCTGCTAGGCCAGTGATGATCACCGTACCGAGCTTGTTGAGCCTGTCCACTGCCGAGTCCAAATTAGCGGTGTGGATGAAGATTTTCGACTTCTCAACAATGTCACGCATCATGGCCTCGCTTCGGCCGTTGATTGCATGATTGAAAATGCTAACGAGCACGGCAGAGCTGCTTATCCAGAGCTTGAAGTGCCTGCGCTCAACATGGGTGTGGGTGGCAAGCAGATCGTTCAGATCCTCGCGGCCATAGACCTCAATAGGACAAGACGTCTGGCTATCCAGAGCGTCGGCCAGTTCCTGTTTGTTCAACCTCGTAAGCGAATGCGAGACGACTAGAATGTAGCGCTCGGGGTTGAGCGCAATGACCTTTGGCGCCTCAGAGTTGCGTAGGTGGGTGACAAGCTGAGGCAAAGGTGTGCCAGGGCGATGCTTGGCCTGCAAGATCCATTCGGTGTCGCTGGGCGTGAAATACCTGCCATCAACGCCACCGTCGCGACCAGGCTTGAACCGTTCAAACCGGACGCCTTTGTCGGCGCCTATCAGATCAGTACATAGCACCTCGAACTCTTTGTCGTTCAGACGCGAAAAGTCGTAGTCGTTCACTCGGGCACCTACTCCATGACAGGTGGTTAAGATAGCATTCTGCAGTCCCTTTGAACCGGGTGCTTAGCCCACGTCTGGTGACGCACGAGGCCGGCATGTAGACGACCATACTACGGCGGATGGCGCTAATCAGAGCTCCCCCTGCGGCGGCGTGCTTGGACTGATGGAGAAAACTTGATGGGTATGTTCGATTGGCTGTTCCGCATGCATAAGCCCCGCGATCATAAGCCCGCTAAGGCCCACGCAGATAAGAGTTTTGAGATTGCCGGCGGATTCCTTTCTTCACCCTCGAATGATTACCACGGGCTGTGCAAGCACGCGCCGGGAAAATCATGGGCGGTGTCCTGGAATGACGCTACGCCTGATGGCCGACGCGGCGGACATCGAGAGGAGGGCGAGGGTAGGTACATCCTGATCGACCTCATCAACAACGCCATCGTGGTTAATGCCCTCATGTCCCGTCCGAACAATGGCGCAGTCGCGGACAACGGCAGCTTTTGCTTGGAAGACTGGCACTTCGGAAGCACGCTGTCCGGCACATTTCACGTCTTCACTTCTCAGGGGCTACCGATAATTACCAAGGCGCTGACCGCAAATATTCTGCAGAGTGGGATTTCGCGCAATGGCCTCCTGGCGTACTGCCTCACCGCAAACAGCCCGACTGAGGATGGGCGTAAGCTCGCTCTGTATGACCTCAAAGAAGGCGTGGAGCTTTTCGCCGTGACTCCGCAGCGTGCCTTTAAGCGGATCGGGTTTGATGAGAAGTTGATGCAGTTGGTGGTCAAGGTCTCAGGAGGAGGCGAGTACCGTTACGCGGCTGACGGGGCTCTGGTCGATGAAGACGCCGCGGATGCGGCCTTGCTGAGCTCGGCCAACTATACGGACGTCATTTTAACTGCCGAGACCATGCTAAAGGATGGATGCTCCACGTCTGAATTGGAGAGGATTCTGGCCGCGGTGATTGGATCGCGAGCGTTGGGGGCGGACGATAACCCAGCGTGGAAACCGACAGCGTTGAAGGTGCAAGGGTTAGCCCATGAGGAGCTTGGTCAAGGTCGCGAGGCTATCGGGTGTTATGAGGAGGCGCTGCGACTGAACCCGAAGATTGGGGTCAAAAGGAAGTTAGATGCGCTGGTGAAGCGTTTGTGATCGCTATTTCAAGATTGCCGTTGAGGCCGTCTTCTCATAGTGTGGTATTTGCGCCTCAAGCCAGTCTGAGGAAATCAAACCGCAAGTGCTAAAGCGCAACAGCTGGCAGTGATAGCCTACGGACTGGACGCTCAAGCCGCGCGCTTCGGGTTGACCGTCCCTGCCTCTCATCTGAACGTCAGATACAAGGCCCCACTGTGGCCCTTTACCCCCCGCACCCGTGCTTGGAAATTTGAAGCGCGATACACCAGGGGAGGGTGAGGGCGCATTAACGTAACCGGCGCAGGAATGTGTGCATCCCCACTGCCCATCATCATGCGTCTCAGGCAAGCGGAGCGTGCAGGCGTGAGGATGGACGCCCGGAGGGGCAAGACGACCGCCTCGCGGGAGGCTTGATTCACGACAGCCGAGCTCGTAGAGCCACGCCAATATAAAAGCGGCGCAGCCGTAAGATTAGATCGATGCTGTGCAATTCTATGCCAGGCTTGCATGCCCTCTCGTACGAAAGCTAGTCGCCCTTCCTGCTTTCCTCGGTATGACCGCTCTCAACCGATGCGAGTGCGGGACTTTGGGCTTCTAGCCGAATAGAAGCCACTGGTGAAGGCACCGCTACCGCCCAAAATGGGACTGCATAAGCAAAGCAAACCTTCGCTTCCAGCTTGACCGGCTTGCTAGGTCGATCAGCTCGCTGCCTCGCAACATGGAGTCTGTACCCTATGGCTTTGCGCGCGATAGAATTGATCTCCACACCCGCCAACGTGAGCTGGATCCGTGTGTACGCCAACCGCTGGAAATCATCAGGACAGCGTGGGTGGCGAAACATCGGTTCAAAGCAATATTCAATCAGTTGCAGCATCACGCCAAGATTGCAGCGCACCTGCAAGAACATCAAACAGACAAAATCGGTTACGACGGGCACGGCACTATCAAATGTGAGGTTCGGCTCGGCCAGATAGCCGCGCAACCGGTTGATACCTATGTTTGCAAACGTCTCACCCTGGCCCATCATGGCGATAAGGTCGGCAGCTTGGATCGAGACGAAGCTGCGCCTGGTCATCACCATCTGAACAATTGCCCGGGAGTACTCGCCTTGCGCCAAACGCCCTGAGATCAGCTCATTCGTTAGTAGCATTTGAGGAGATGCCCCTTTGATCTCCAAGAACCCTGCTATAGCGCGGAGGCGGGCATCTAGCGACAGTAGGCCACCGCCGTATTCCAAGCAGACAAGTAGCGTTGCGTACTCTCCGTCACCAAGAATGTCTCTGAGCGTATGCATCTGTGCCGGTAGCTGAGGCGGGCCGTAGGCCGGTACCACCTCACAATATTCGTCGACAGCTGCACAGATTGAATCGAGAAAAGCACGCTCCCGATGCCAACTGTCCTCAGTTTGCTCCTGCATACCGAGTTGCCCGTCGTGTGAGAAGAGCGTCCCTCCCTTGCGAAACCGCGCTGCAGACTCGATCTTTGTTTCGATGGTTTGCTTGGTGCCAGCAGCTACATACAGCCTTGGGATGTGCTCCAGTACATCGAGCATTCCCAGCGTCGCAAGCTCAACCAACATTGAGAGATCGACTACCCATGGGAGATCGCGTGCAGCGTCAACGGGGAATGCATCGTGGGTCTGGCCCACGCCCATCGAGACCTCAAGCAGTGGCCCCTCATCGGGCCAGCCTCTTACGAGATCGATCACATCCACACCGAGCATCCGCGCGATCAGCTCAAGCGTAGCCATGTGCTGGCCGTAGAGACCAATTGTGGTCAGACCCTGTTCTTTTTTCTGTTCGACTTGCTTGATGAAGAAGGAGATATCCAGCTCGCCGTCTTCACGCGTTGGGATGGTCATGGCGACTAAATTTTTGCTCGGAACGACTGAGCTTGAGACCTGCCCATATGACAGGTCGAGCAGACGCCGGTGAATGGTCACTATCTGCTTAACCTTGAGCGTCTGCTCTCCAATCAAGCTTCGAACAGATGTGGTTTCACCAACTTTGAGACCAATCAGCGCGACAGCCTGCGCCGAGTCTGCAGGGATGAATTCCGCGGTTGGCGAGAGCGGTGGGTCAACGTCAAAGTCTATTGAAACGTAACCACTGCCGCCGTTGCTGTCTTCGAGTTCGACCGATGTCCCGCGGGCGGCCTCAACTGGGTTGGTGAGGAAAGCGTCCACACTGCCGGATGCCATAACCATGAGCGAAATGTGCCCGGCCGCGGCCTCAAGGTTACCCGAACTTGCTCGCATGGTTCGGTAGATGCGGCCGATACCTCGATCAGGCTTCCCCCGGCTGATCTCCGCGTTAGCGAGTTTCAGCAGATCCTGAGCGGATCCTTCCATAAAGGGGGGGAGCTCGGCTATACAGGCGTCCATCTGCTCAGGGTTTACGTTGGCTAGGACTTGGATCAGTAACAGCCATGCACTGGCATCTAGAGGGTGCAATGAAACGATCATCTCTGCGATTTCGCGCATCTTCGGCCAGTCAGCGGCGTTACCGTAAACGTTCAACGCCACATTCCGCGCATCGTCAGACTGGCGCCACTCACCAGGGAGCGAATCCAGCAGATCTCGAACCTTCGCACGCTGATCTGTGAGTGCGTAAGAGTGAAGAAGATCAACATGCAACGGAGTGAACGAGTCGTGAGGCAGCACACGTTCGAGCATTGCAATAGCGTCATCGTGACGCCGTGCATGGAGCATCCACTGCGATGCCATGGACAGCTCCAGCAAATCGTTGCTCTGTGGTGCGAGTTCGGCCACACGATTCTCAAATGCCTGCCGCATTGCATCGTTATCGATGAAGGCCCGGGCAGCGAAAACTCCATCGGTGATATTGCTGTTCTGGGGGGTAACACCGAGCTGCGAAAGCTCCTGCTGAACGGCATTATTGCGGTGTTGGCGCAGCAAGGATTCCCAGCGCATGTGACGCAGGATCCGAAGCACTTTGGCCGACTCATCCGTGACAGGCCGCTGCACCTGGATATCGTAGGCAGCTTCAAGCAATGGCTCTTTACCCGCAACCAGGCACGCCTGGCCAAATATAACCAGTGCGTCATCCGCAAGCTGCTCAAGGCGACCAGAGAAGCGGTCAACAGCCTCACTTTCTCGCTTCAAATCGCAAAGAGCCTCAAGCTCCACTCGGGCCGAAGTCTCATGTTCTGGGACGCCACGCTGCCTTCCCTGCTCGATCATGTCCAATGCCTGACTCGGCTGCCCTATTAGCAGATACGCATAGGCGAGGTGAAACACGACGTCAGTTTTTGTCCTTGGACTTTGCTCGGCCCACAGCGCACCCTCGCGATCCTCAAACTTGGAGATCGCATCCAGGATGAGCTCGCGTCGATCCCGGGGCTGAGAACGCGTGTTCACGTGAAACGGGTTATCTGTAGCGAGTCGCAGGGCAAAACGCAGGTAATTTTCGACGATGAAGATGGAACTGTCAGGCTGTTCCAGAGCTGTCTTTATAGCGTCGACGGCACCAAGGTCGTCCCCGGCGCCGGCCCTGGAACTGGCCAACATCTGCCAAGCGCCGGACTTGTCGCGAAAGGCTGCGGGTATCTCGTCTTCAGTCAGCTGTCCTCGATTGAGGATCCTGGCATTGGTGAAAGCGATCCATACAGAATACGACTCCGGAAACCGTGCCTGTGCCGCCTGGCCAACCTGAACTGCAGCTTGCACATCATTTTTAAGCATCTGAGCCCGGACATGACCCGCAGTAATCCGGTCATCGTCGGTGTACAGGTTTGCGGCTGTCTCAAGATCTGTCGAGGCGGTCTCATCGTCCCCAAGATGCCAGAAGCACATCCCACGGAGAAAATGCCATCGGGCCTTCTGGTGAACATCAAACGTGTTCAGCTCCTCTTCGAGAAGCTCCAGCTGAGTCAAGGCGTCCTTGTATCGGCGGTCGTTGTGTAGCGTGCTGATGCGGTCAAGCTGGCGCGTAGCAAACGTGGTTTCCGACCCTTGGCTTGCGATGGGCAGATCATCAGTCAGTAGTGTGCTGCCGGGAGCGCGGCCAACGGAGAGGAGGGGAGCGAGGTATTCCGCCAGCGGGGTGAGCTCTGACGCGCGCTCTTGGCTGACAGGGATCGTGCCCACTTGATAGGCGCGCACACTCTCACGTATCAACTTGGCCGTATGAAATTCCCGGGCAAGCTCTCCCAGGTGGGCTGAAGCGGAAGAAAGATCAATTTCTCCGGCCGTGCCATTGAGCTCGGCACACACCGATAACAACTGCGACCATACTGCGCCGCTGTCTCGGCTTGGCAACGCCTGGGCGATAAATTGCTTTTGGTATCCGGCTTCCTGAGTGCGATCCGAGTCAAGATCGTGGGGCACAAACTTCAGGTGCAGTGCGAACTGGCGCAGGTCTTCGTCGCTAACCGTCGCCTCATTATACCGATCAGCTGCAGCCTTGATGGCGGCGTAAGCAGTTCGGTTCCGAGCGTTACTCAGCCCCTCTGAATGCACGCGGGTGTACCAAGACTCATGCGATAGGGACGCCAACGCCAGCCTGACCACCTCCACGGCACCTTCCATGGATGACGAGCTAGACACGTGGTAAACGATAAGGTTGTCGTCCAGTCCTCGTAGGAAAGTTGGTTTGATGAAATCCAACCACGCGAGCCCTACAGCTTCGATGAAAACATCATTGGCGGTCGCCTTGAGCGAGCGCTTCATCTGCATTCTTATTGTTGCTTTCTGCCCGGTGCTCAGCGAGGCAGCATGGACAACCAGGTCGTCAGTGTTGTGGTCAAATCCTCGACCTTGAAACAGCAACCTTACAATGACAAATCCTTCGCGCAACCCCGCACACGGGATGCCCAGGCACATGGCGAGCAGACGCACCGCCTGCACGCGTTGCTCGAATGCACCACCGCGCCCGCCCGTGGAAATAGGACTTGCGACCTTTTTCTGCTGAGGTTTCGGTTTAGGGCTGGAAGCTTTCTGTTCCTTCGCCTTTGGAGGCCTTGCCATACCTGGCTCGCACAATTGATATACGGCCCATCTTATCGATCATTTAACGCCATGCGTAGCTTTGTCTCCCTAGAGATTCCAAAGATCCAAGCGTGGGGCAGGGGGCTTCTAGAGAGCAGCCTTCGTAGCGCCGAATGCTATGACCGCTTGCAATGCAAGACCAGGCAAGGGGAGCGCGCAGGGGTGAGAATGGAAGCCCGCAGGGTCAAGACGACCGCCTCGCGGGAGGCTTGATTCACGACCAGCGAGCTCGTAGAGCCACTCCCTCGCGCACCGCCCATACTAGCTGACGCGTAGGGCTTTCTTACTACGATGCTAAGATACGTACATGGGCACGTAGGTCTATCAGGTCACCGTGAAACCGGTCGATTAAGGTCATTGTCGTTACCGGGGCGGCAAATGATGGGTGACGTCGCTTGTATATTGGTGGCTGTAACGTGGCGATTCGGCGAGGCGATCCGATCCCCTGGTATGAGGCGCAGAAAGTTATTAGCTACTCGCGCAATATTTGAGATATCCGGCGCTTAGTGCCGCATCAAATGGGATCTCGCTGATCATACGATCCCTCATACGGCTTTGGGATGATGCATACTCAAACTTCTAGGCTAAGGGAGCAGCGCGTGAAAAATGGCAGTGATGACTCTTCCCAAAAAAAGCAACGGCGAGGACGGGCGAAGAGCTTGCCACAGCCTAGTATCCGAAAGGGGGTCGTGAATCGAGCTTTTTACGTCGAGCTATCAATGCCGTCCTCGGCGGCGCGCGAACACCCGACGACCAGATCATCGGGCGCTGATTCGCATGTGCTTGCGAGGATTTTTGCAGACCGAATCGAGACTTGGCCAACAGTCATCAACCCCGGCTTCTTCTCAGAATATCCTCGGGAGAGGAAGCCGTATCCTCACGTTGTATATCGGCTTCCAAAACCCTTTGCTGGGCCACTGCCAAGCGATCCTAATTCGGCGGTGTCTCACATCGAACGCGTATTCGACTCTGTGATATTTAATTCCTGCGCCGAAGGACTGGGGTTCAAGCCGTCCTTCAACGCGGTACTCAGCGCGCTTCAGATCGACAAGAGTGTCGATACGATTGAAATACATTTTGAAGGCGAGCTCTTCAGGCGCAAGAACGTGGTTTGCGTTTCGGAAGCTACCCTAAATGATCTCAGGAAGGCCTTCAACTCTGCGGATGCTTTTTGGAATCGTCAAAAATCAGGGTCACGCGGCTCATACATTTACAAAGAAATTGTAGAAAAGCTAGCTCCTGAGCTAAAACACTTTGATGATCGTGGGGGGCAGTTTTTCAGCAGGTTTACCGAAGCCGAGCGAGATTATCTAGCAACACTGCAAGCATACATTCGCTACTTGCCCCTGGGGATGCCAGAAGACCTCAAGGCAATGCGAGAATCGATGGATCGGGACGAGCTATACCGCATGATCCACCATTATCAAATACTGCTCGCGCAAAACCTTAGCGCTACAGAGTGGCAAACGTTCCTCAGCCAAAATATCGATTTCGTCGTGAAATGCTTGCAGCATCCGGACTGCGGGGTGCTGGATCCACCGCTTGGCGCGCAACCCAAATCCGCTGTAGGGAGCCCAATCATTTATGGGCATGAGGCGTTGGTGCTGACTGTGAGGTCGCCTCATGCGACGCTCATGACACGAGGCGTCTTAGGCCTAGCCAGTGACGCTGACCTCGAAGCCGCTGGGGAGTCGCCTGAAAGGTGGATGCCCGATCCCGAGTTGGCATCTGCGATAGCGGAAGGTAGAAGGCTGCTACCTGATATCAAAGGACAGATCCAAAAACCGCGGTGCGTCGTCGTTGCCGGGCTCATGCCGGACAACGTGGATGAAGCGGCTGCCTACATAGGTTACCGAGAAGCGGCGAGGCAATACTACGATATCCATTTGGTTGACTTCGGCACGCTGCTGAACGGGCTTCGCTTGCTTACCTCGGCAGGTTCGGCAAAAGAGACTTGAGGGATCGCGTTAACGTGAGCCCGTCGGGTCGAAAATCTCGCCAAACTTCCGACCGGAAGTCTTAGCCTGACAATTTCAGCGAGAAGAGAAGTTGATGCTAAGGCATGCGGTTTTGAAGAGAATTGAGTGCTACGGCATACAATTTGAAAGAATTTTGGTGCTAAGGCATGTGGTTTTGAAGGAACGCTGAAGCTAGGGCATGTGATTCTGAAGTAAATGTCTGCTCCAGGCCTACATGTACCTTGAGCCCTTAAGCGGGGATCGGAAGCATCAGCCATGGACTATACTTTTTTCCAGTATCGTCGGCTGTATGGTTGCGTTGACGTGTAGATCAACGAGATTTCACGCTTTCTCTCATCCAACTGGATAGATCTGCTAGGTTTGGAAGTAAATGCAACCTAAAGCGTACAGAGAGGGAAAAGCTGTCGGAGATTTGAAGGGAACGGTGTTTAAGGCGTACATCGTCCAGATCCGGCGGTTGGGAGGGAATCTGGGGTTACTTTTACTTCAGAGCACTACAGGTTTTTGCAAAATTGACGCGCCGTGCAAACACATCAAGACCGCTGGAGGTCACGTCTGACGCGGGGTTCAGGGAAGGCCGGGGTAGTTTTCTACTAGTTTCGCGAACGCGTCATGAACACCCGATGTTGAGAGGGTCGATCAGATCGGCGTAACCTTACATCCTATACGATTTAACATAATATACATTATACGTACTCTTGTAGTCGCTGGTCCCGCCAGCCACCCGCACATTTGAACGGCCCCCACTGGCCGTGCCGTAAGGTTTTCTGCTGGAAGAACCGAATTCATAAAGAAATCCGTTCCGCCATGAAGGTCTGCTCATCGCCGGCCTCCTGCACCTGAGGAAAAGCCTAATGGGCTAAGCCCATCTCGTACCAAGCGGCGTCATCCTGGGTGCATCTGTGCATCTGTGCATCTGTGCATCTGTGCATCTGTGCATCTGTGCATCTGTTCAACATCAGCTCCCAGTGAAAAGCCATTATCGAGCGGCCAATGGCTGTCGCGCATCAGGTTCAACGTTCGCGGGCGAAACCACGCGCAGCACCAATTGAACGACAGGTCTCGACTGACAACGTGCTGGTACGCATCATGATTTGAGGTTGTCTGCACGAACCACGCGATCCGCTTGCCATTGGACAAAGCAGCCAGCGACGGCCAAGCGCAGCGCGTCATCCTGCTTTAGCGCCAAGCCCATGAGACTCCAACGAGATTCCCGTGCTCTAACAGCAATACCGCGCAGACAAGACAAAGCCCTCTGATGCATCGGTTGCCGTCCATTATCAACTCACCGCAGAAAGCTGATGACCGAATATGTGGCTCCTTCTAATATTGGCAGGTTGTCCATTCTCTGATTCTGTCCCGCGTTATGCACCGGCGAACTTATTGAGAATGGGGTTTTCACCCCCGACGGCGCCTCGCTAAACTGTCGTAAACGATACGAGTACCAAGTCCCTGACTAGCGCTTCGATCAACCTCGAAAAACAGACGACCCTGGCCCTGTTTTCTCCTTCGCTTGAAAATCCTCTTGCCGTTGGCCAACTCAACTAAATGACTATTTAGTTGAGTTAACACTGAGCGATTCTGAGATCAGGAAAATCAACAGGGGTATTTACTTCGCGACACCGTATGCAGCTGTGGTTACACGTGATAGGAATAAGCCAAAAGGAGCTAAAAAGGGCTATCACTTCTGCCCGCCCCCAAAGGACTGCCCAGCTTCAGATGCTGTGGGGATAGAGGTGTTCGATGAGCACACAACGACGTACCTTCACTACCGAATTCAAACGTAAAACTCGGTGGGACAACATAGTCCGCGCCCTGCCCCCGCCCCCCGCAGCCGCGGCCCATGAAGGCATGGTGGGACCTACTGATCGACGTGTTTAACCGTCCGGCAAAGTCACCTGACCGATCCCAGCAATAAGGGCGATGTTCCCCACCTAAAAATACGCGGACACCATCACCCTTGTCGTCAGATTCCCATCCGCCAAAGAACCTCTTATCCCAACCCTCTCAAGGCCCAGATAGTCCAGGAATGCCTGCAACCCGGCGTGTAGATGGCCAGTGTTGCCCTGCGCCACGGCACTAATGCCAATCTGGTTCGCAAGTGGTACTTCTTTATCAAGATGTTCAGGCTCAGCGTTGCCCGCCTTTGTTCCACTAGAAATGCAGCCAATAGCCCCATAGAGTACGGGCTAGGCAAGCGACGCTGAGAGCCTTGGCCGACCAGCAATGCCTTATGGATTTAGACCAAAAGAAGCCTTCACCGTGAAATACAGCCCCTTGGCGGGGCTGCTGATATCAACTGAATATCCCTCGGGGCTTTCAGTGATGTGATTAAGCTGCAACGCGGCGGAGCGCAAATCATGATCCTGAACACTGATAACGGTGGAGCCTGCCCAAGCGAAATCCGACAAACGCCGCTTTTCGATACTTAGTTCATGCAAGTCCGTCGAGCCGTTATCCTGATACAAGTAAAGGTAATCGCCTTCGCACAGGGCGTTTCCCGCAGGGTATGAATCCAGATAAAATCTTCGCTCGCCGATATGCAACGGGCGCGAGGAGTACGATTTAACAGCCGCCGGCGGTCTATCTTGATCAAGCCATCCGATGCTATCGGGGCAGCCGAGGGCGCCATACCGAACCGGAGCCGTAACAGGCCCCACTGTTCGGTTCAAGATCTGCCCATTGGCGCGAGTCTGCACTGTCGAGGGCTGATGGGCTACAGCTGCGGTCGGTGCTATCGAAAGTGCCTTGGACACCAGCAAATGAGGCTGCTGCCCTGTTGAAGCCTCGAGAGAGTAAGCAGGGCAAGCGGGCCGCTTACCCACAGATTTTTTCCAGGACTGCTCGACGATTTGCCGGCCATCAGCCGCGTGGATTCGCATGAGCAAGGTCTCCCTGTCTTCGGTCAGCTCGATGAGCGCCCGGGCGTCGCCGCTGGCAGGCAGGGAAGCCTGGACTCGATGAGGACCGGGCTGCGTGTAAAAGAAGTCCCGCCCATCGAAGCGAACCTTCTCAACGCCCCAGTCCAACAGTGCGGCCACCAGACCTTTGCCTGTCGAAAATTCTCTGGCTGGCGTGTGATCAACAAGCCGCACTTCAACGGTTCCATCGCCCGCCGTGAGCGGCTCGACCACCTTGGAAAATTCCGTTCGGCAGACTTCGTCTGCCTTGATCGCCACGTGCTGCAAACGGACTTGCTCGTCGGCGTTGGCGCCTTGATGATCGGCCGCCGAAAGGACTGCCGCGCCAATACCTATCACCGCACAGAGACCAAGGCCCAGCGGCCTCAGCCAACCCCCATTTTCGAACGTAGCGTGGTGCCCCCCTCGCAACTCCACGGCACCCGCCGCCGCGAGCATCAGCGCGATGGCCATGAACCAGACGACCATCCCCCAACCATAGCCGTAAACCACGCCGACCCCCGGGGTGTATTTCAAGGTCATGGTATTCAAAGATAAAACCACGGCAAGCCAGGCCGGCACGGCCGCACTGCGATTGTCCTGAACGCGAATGAACGCCCACCACAGCATGGGATTGGCGAACCAGGCGAACTGCAAGCCCAGAGCGCCTACCCAGCCCGTCATGAGGATGGTGCCGCCGCTTGGGAAATCGGTACCGTTGGCGTCCGTCCACGTCGGCAATACCAGCGAAACCGCCCAGAGACTCAGCGCAGCAGTCGAGAGCGCCGCCGATGACAAGACCGTCCGCTCGAAAAATCCGCGAGAGGGCGGTAGCTGAAGATTGTCTGCAGCGGGATCGGCGGCCCTCTCTATCGGCCTCCGACGGCGAAATAACATCTTGCTCAGATACCTGAAGCCACCCGCCTGGACAGCAAAGGGCAACGCAACGCCGACGTAGAACGCGACCATGACGTACCACGTCCGGGCAACGGGGTTGTGCCGCAATGAAATGAAATAAAGCGCCACAGCCCCTGTCCCCGCCAGAATCCAGTAGGCATAGGTCGCGAACTCACGGGCAATGATGCTGGGGTGCAAGGTGATCAGGCGCTTGACTGCCTTGAGCAGAACCAACATCACAATCCCGTGGAGACATCCCGATAGCAACTGCTCCCAGGGGGTAAGCAGTCCTGATAACCATCTATCCATGCGCTGATCCGAGGCCTTTGATCCCTGACGACTTTCTTTTATCGGCAAGTACCGGCGGGGGTTTAGGGACTCTTCGTACAAATTCAGGGTATGCGAAAGTCGCATGACCACCTGTCCGAGCCGCCCATGAGCCAGATGGGTCAGATAAGCATTTCCGACTTCGAATACGCCGGCAAGCGCAAGCAAACCCGTAGCGAGCGCTTGCTTGCCGAGATGGATCAGGTCATGCCTTGGACAGGCCTGCTGAGGTTGATCAAACCTTGTTCCCCCAAGGCCGGCGGCGGTCGCACCCCCTACCCACTGGAGAGCATGCTGCGCATTCACCTACTGCAAAATTGGTTTCCCTGCCAACGCAGCAGGCGCGCCAGATCGATCAATTGCTGCCTCATAGGTGGACAACTAACCTTCCAATGTCAGGGGTTTGAAAATCGCTTCTGATGAGCTACAGCTAGTACTCAAGCCGCCCGAAAAGCTCTTCGAAAGGGATCATGACGTGTTGTCGGTAAGCTTCGCGCTCTTGGAGTCTTTGATACCACGCCTCAACGTGAGGAATGTGCGGTCGGGGAATATCCAACGTGAAGTATCGGTACAAATGTGTGCCAACAGGTATGTCTGCCAACGTTAAGCTCTTACCGCCCAGAAACGGTTGCCCGCTCAAGACCTGCTCAAGTAATTTAAAATATTGGGCACACTCACTGATGTTTTTCTCAATCGCGTGGGTATCTCGCTGAGCTTCGGGCGTTCGATAAAACCCCCAAAATACCCCACTTAAAAAAGCCGGTTGTAAGCTAGTTTGAGACCAATCCATCCAGCGGTCAGCTTGAGAGCGCTGAACGGCATCATCCCTCCAGAAATCAGATTGCCCATGACGCGCCGACATATATCTGAGAATACTGTGCGACTCCCATACAACCGTTCCATCATCATCTTTAATGGCGGGCACTCGGCCATGGGGATTCATGGCCAAAAACTCTGGAGAATCCTTGATACCATATTGGCCGCCCGCTGGAATATGCTGGTGAGCCAGGCCCAACTCGCCAATGAGCCACATCACTTTCTGAACATTGAGCGACGAGCGTCGTCCCCAGACCTGAAGCATGCAACCTCCCTATTGACTGTCCCAAGCGAGAGAGCCTATGCAAATGCGAATGGAAAATAATGGTGTGCTGCCATGCCTCGCAATCTTATCCGAACCGCGCTGGATTGGGCGATACAAGATGAGGCATCCCCGAATGCTGGCTACAAGGTGTGTTGAGCAGACGCTTACGTTACACGTGATAGGAATAGGCAAAAACGCTTCTAGCCCAGCCTTGATGGCTGAGTCCGTCAAATCACCAAAGTTGGCGTAGGAAGCATCCGCCAACTCGCTATACTCGGCTATCTTCTGAATAGACATTATTTATTCCTTTAATTTTAATTTTTTGGGGGGATCGCTTTCATGATAACATTGGTAATCTGTTCTGCCCTGGGACCATCGCATGCAAGCGGCTCTGGACGAATATCTACCAAGGCATGAAGCATTCCAAACAGCCCTTCGCCATAGGTCATGAAACTAGACTTAGTTGCTAGCACTTTACCTTCTAGGCGATTCATAAGAGTGACCCTCGTCTCCAAAACGCCCTTTTCGTGAGCTATTAGATCGCTCGCCACATATATTACTGATCCAGGTTTGTCAATAGCCTCTGCGTGGATTTCTCCGTTCGCAGACTCCGTGAATCTATAATTCTTTGCGGTATTCGAGTTCTGATCTGTCCTGTCGGATTCTACATATGCGTAACCTGATTTTAGATAATAAGCTATATCTCTATCAGTCATTTCTTTCAAGTAAAATCCTGGTCTTGGCGAGGTTTCCATAATATGGATGCCCGCCCGCTGACAGTCGTAGCTAAAACTTACAAGCGATGTTATATCACCACCCCAAATCAGTCCAAAAAGCAGTATGAATGTCAGAGATCCTGTGCGATATGAGGCACTCCATTTGTAGGCTTTTAGTGATAAGATGACAATCAATGCCGTTATCAGAGTAAATGCGAATATATATATTAAAAGATACATAAAGACTTAGAGATCCCATGATTTATCACGTTCGAGGTGGCTGATTTTAGGCGTCATTTATGGCTATTTACCTTTCGTGAATGCTTTCCCGCAATTGCTGTTCAAGGGGGCTAATAAAATAATCAATGATGCGGCGCTCGTCTGTTTTTATCTCGACGGTGACTGCCATACCAGGACTGAGCGGAAAATCCACTGCGCCCCCCGATAAATGGTCACTATCCAACCTGACTTTAGTGCTATATATGAGCCCTTTCTTTTCATCATCGATAGCATCATCAGAAACGCTCATCACTTCCCCAGGTACGGTCCCATACTTTGTAAAAGTAAACGTCTCGACCTTGACGGTAACTTTCTGATGTGGATGCACAAACCCTATGTCCTTGTTTTCCAGCATGGCTTCGACTTCGACCGGCTGGTTATCGGGCACCAGGGTCAAAAGCGGCTGGGCAGGAGTGATCACGCCTCCTATGGTATGTACGTTCAGCTGCTGGACCGTGCCGCTCACAGGTGCTCTCAGCGTTGTCAGCAGATCCTGGTACTGCGCTTTGGCCAGATCCTGAGCCAACGAGTTGGCTTTCTGCTCAGCCTGTTGAAGCAAATCAAGCATGGCCCTTCTGGTCTGCGCGACGATACCGTCGGAGCGCCGTTCAGCCTCCTGCCGCGCGGCTGAAGACTGCAGCAGGCTGGCCTGCTGCACACCCAGCTGGGCGGCGTTGACTGCCTTGGCGGTGGCCAGCAGCCGCAGGTTTTGTCGAACAGCCTTGTCGACCCAGACACTTGGGTTGCTGGGGACAGGTGGCTCGGTAGGCAACTGGTGGCCCATGCCGGCGATGGATTCGTAATTGACATTGGTCAGACGGGATAACGCTTCAAAGGCATCATCGACCTTGCGTTTAGCGAGTTGGCGATTCGCCCGCGCGTTATCGTAGGCGGCTTTGGGCGTCATAGACGTCGGTGATGCTCGAAGCGCCGTCATCCAGCTTGCCCTGGGCCTGGTCGCGCTGACGAAGCAATGCGGCTTCTTCGGCCTTGGCAGCCGCCAGCGCATCAAGCGCGCGCAGGGTTTCGAAATAGGCCTGCGCAGAAGTCAGAATCAACGCTTGTTCTTTGGCGGCCAGTTCCAGCTCGGCCTGGTCGACGCTGGAGCGGGCCGCCTTGAGTTGATACCAGCGGTCCGCATGGAACAGTGGCTGGCTCAAGTTGGCCTGAAAGGTATTGCCGCTGCGTTCGCGCGTCAGCGCAGGGCGATCGCGGTCCAGGCGCGTGACTTCGGTTTTGGTACCGGCGCTGATGCTGGGCAGCAACCCTGACATGGCTTGCGGAATGGCTTCGACCTGCCCTTCGAACGTGTGGCGAGCAGCAGACAGCTGCGGATCATTCTTCACGGCCGCTTGATAGACACCCAGCAGGTCAGCTTTGCGGGCATCGTCGCTGAATGCGACTGCACTAGCCAATCCAGGCAGCAATGTTGCCGTGGCGATCATGACGAAGCCGAAGCGGGTCCGATTTAGCATTTTCAATCCTTGAAGGCTCTGGGACGGCGCTTTAGCGCCCGGGACAGCACATCCTTTCAAAAGTTCTCGGCGCTACGCGTCAAAACTTAAATATTTCTTTATGAATAAATTCATTTTTATCTTGGGCAGATGGATAGGTCTGGGCTGCCTGTAGATGGCATCAATACCCGGGTCGCGGATCGCTGTGGCCAGGCAACTGCGGTCTTCGCAAAAGCGAACAAACTGCTCGAAGTAGTTCGGGCACATGAAGGGCTGCTCGCCAACCGCGGCGACAGGGAATCAAGTGATCGTGGGCCCATTCAATATCGACGTGCCCCGAACACCCTGATGCTGGCAAAGAATGTGAATTTTGCCCTCTCGCCGGCATCACTTATCTATCATTTCCCGATTGCAGGAGAGATCGAATGGTTAACGTCTATGTAGAGCCTCAACCGAAAGGAAGACCTGAAGGCGCCGCCATCACCGGTTACATTCTGGAACTGGCAGGCGGAGCGAAGGCTTCTCAAACCGAATACAAGACTCAGGAGGAAGCGATCGACGACGCCAGAAAACTGGGTCACAAACCTCTGGTGGCGCGCGTTAGGGATACTGACAAGGGTAACCCGGACCATTGGCGAGCTGCCTGATCCCACGCGACCGATCCAACGAGTGCTACCGACCCAAAAGACAACGGGAATGCGCCAAAGGATCAGGCACGCAGTACTCGGGGATTGATCAACTCCGATACCCAAGGAAGCTGATCCGACGCCTTTTTCCCGATCCCACTCACTTCGGCCAGAGGCTGGCCGAAGTGAGCGGTTGGCAGCTCGAAACTTGGGCAACAGATGCTGCGGACGTTCCTCATCATCTGACTTTCCACCGACGTCCTGGCCCACTCAACTGGACGGCTATTAGTTGAGTCGACACTCCAGACACCTCTACCCCCCTACTTCATCGCAGCAATCCGCATCTCGTCAAACCCCGCCAGCCCCGCTAGGATGGGCCTTTGCGCCAAGTTCGCGCCTTTTCGACAAGCCCGGCTCCCCATGCTGCTGAACGATCCGTTGACCTTGCTGCTGCTCATCACCCCCTTCGGGCTGTTGACCACCCTGATGCTCTGCCTCTCCGGTGTCGGCATCGGCAAGCGGCATACCCCGCTGCTGTGGTGGCTGGCCGGTGATTTGTTGCTGGCGGCCTATCGCAGCGTCGATTTCCTGCAACCTGGGGTGGCGACCGGCAGCTACGCCTGGCTGGCGGTGCTTTCTCCAGTCAGCGCCTTTGTGGCTAACACTTCCCTGCTGATGCTGGCCATCGGTGGTCACACCCTGGCCTTGGGGCATCTGGCCGGCCGTGCTGGCAGCCCGTTGCGCCAGCTGGTTGTGCTGTGCGGGCCGGCGGCGATCTATGGGGTGGGTGTTGCCCTGCTCCTGCATGGCGCCTATGTAGTGCCGTGGTTTCTGCTGCTGGCCTTGGCATCCATCGGCCTGCAGCTGGGCGTGACCTGGCCGCTCAAGCGGCGTTACCGTGGCGCTTGGGGACTGTTGGCCGGCCAGGCGGCGCTGTTGCTGTTTCATGGCTACAACACGCTGGGCCTGCTGATCGAACCGCTGCCGCCGTTGCCGTTCGACGAGCCGGACATGTTCTCGCTGGCGGCGCTGGGCATGGACTTCATGGTCTCGTTCCTCTTTACCCTGTGCTTTGGCCTGATGCTGCAAGAGCAACTGCGCCTGGACATCCTGCAGATGAGCCTCACCGACACCCTTACCGGTGCCTTGAACCGGCGTGGCGCGTCGGTGCAGCTCTTCGAGCAGTCCCGCCGTCTCGTCGGCCCCTCGAACTACCCCATGTGCGTGGCCCTGCTGGACCTGGACAACTTCAAGAAGATCAACGACCAGTACGGCCACGCCGCCGGCGACATCGCCCTGACGGTGTTCGCCAGCAGCGTCCTGCGGCTCAAGCCGAAGGAGGTGTTGTTCGCCCGCTGGGGTGGCGAAGAGTTTCTGTTGGTGTTTCCCCGTACCGGCCTCGACACCGCCCGCCAGTTTCTTGGGCAATTGCGCCAGGCGCTGGGTGAGGCAAAGGACAGCCCGGCGCCGATCCGTTTCAGTGCCGGCCTGGCGCAGACCCACGAGATGGACACTCAATCGGCGTTCGAGACAGTGCTGCATGCCGTCGATCAGGCGCTGTACCGCGCCAAATCGGTCAGGGACCGAGTGGAGTCGGTGGAACCGGTCGCCAGCTGACATTCAACCTGTGCCTGGTCTGTAGACGCAATGGATGCTATATTGCGTCTACAGACACACTACAGATCGCCGCGAGGTCTTTGCATGTCCACCCTTCTGCCCGCTCCCGCCTTCAGCCGTGACCAGTGCGCAGCCGGCCTGCACGCTGCCGTGAGCATTCTGGAAAAATGGCAGGCTTCAGGCGATCAGGCCTGTCGCATCCTGCGCATTTCCCGTAGCACGCAAACGCGCGCCAGGCAGCGTGAGGCGGGTTGGTCGGTGAGCCTGGATGCCGATCAGATGCAGCGCATCAGCCTGGTCCTGAACATGCACGCTGCACTGCGTCTGGTGTTCGACAACCCGCAGAACGTCTACGGCTTCGTCGCCATGGCCAACCACAACGAGTTTTTCAACGGCCGCACGCCGCTGGAAATCATGGCCCAGGGCGACATGATCTCCCTGTACGAAACCTTCCGCCGTCTGGATGCGCTGCGCGGTGGCCAATGGTAGCGCCCGCCCAATTGCCCAGCCTGGGCGTCCACTCGCTGCAGGCCTACCGGCTGGTCAACTCGAAATTCCCGCCTATCGCGCTGTTCGACGATGTCGCCGACGCCAGCGAGTTCGACACCCTGTTCCAGATCCAGGCCCTGACCAACCCGCGCCTGCTGAACGAAGCCGGACGCCTGGAATTGATCCCGCGCCAGCAGATTCCCTTCGGCATCCCCGGTTGCTCCTACGCCACGGCGCCCTTCACGCATGTCAACCCCGCCGGCTCGCGCTTCAGCGACGGCAGCTTCGGCGTGCTGTATCTGGGCGAGTCCCTGGAGACCGCGCTGGCCGAAGTGCGCCACCATCAGGACCACTATTGGTCCGGGGTGGCGGGGCTGGGCTATGACCGCTTCGTCTTTCGCGGCCTGACCTGCACCTTCAACGAAGCGGACATGCTCGACGCCGCCGTGCTGCCCCTGAGTCACCCGGTACACGCCGCAGATGACTACAGCCAGGCGCGCCTGCTCGGCCAGGCGACCCGAGCTGCCGGACGCAACGGGCTGCGTTATCGCTCGGTGCGCCGGCCAGGTGACCTGTGCTGGGCACTGCTGACGCCCAAGGTGGTGACTTCGATCGTGCAGAGCGCCCACTATGAAATGATTTGGAACCAGGGGATCACCAGCGTCAACCAGATCAGCCAGGCTTGATACGCCATTAAAAAATGACAGATCGGCCAACGGGTTGTCGAACTTCCAACATAAACCGTTTCACCTGGAGGTTTCATGACCCGTTCCGCATTGGTTGTCGGCTCGAGTGGCATCGTCGGCAGCGCCACGTCCCGCCTGTTGATCGATAATGGCTGGACCGTCGCCGGCCTGGCGCGCAAGCCCAGCGCCCTGCCCGACCTGACGCCGATCAGCGCCGACCTGCAAGACCCTGCGGCGTTGCAGCAGGCCCTGGCTGGGCAGCAGCCGACTCATCTGTTTCTTACCACCTGGTCGCGCCAGGCCACCGAGGCCGAAAACATCCGGGTCAACGCAGCGATGGTGCGCAACGTGCTGGACGCCCTGCGCCCGGCCGGCAGCCTGCAGCACGTGGCGTTGGTCACCGGCCTGAAGCACTACCTGGGCCCGTTCGAAGCCTATGGCAAGGGCGCCTTGCCGCAGACGCCATTTCGCGAAGATCAGGGCCGCCTGGACGTGGAGAACTTCTACTACGCCCAGGAAGATGAAGTGTTCGCCGCCGCTGCCCGCGACGGGTTCACCTGGAGCGTGCACCGCCCGCACACCATCACCGGCGTGGCGGTGGGCAATGCCATGAACATGGCCACTACCCTGGCGGTGTACGCCTCAGTCTGCAAGGCGACGGGCCGGCCCTTCGTGTTCCCCGGCTCGCAGGTGCAGTGGGACAGCCTCACCGACATGACCGATGCGCGCCTGCTGGCGCGCCAGCTGCTGTGGGCCTCGACCACGCCGGCGGCAGCCAACCAGGCGTTCAACGTCACCAATGGCGACGTGTTCCGCTGGAAGTGGATGTGGAGCCGCATCGCCGAATGGTTCGAGCTGACGCCGGCGCCCTTCCCTGCGCAGCCTTCGCCGCTGGCCGAGCAGATGACCGGCGATGGCGAAATCTGGTCGAAACTGGCCGCCGAGCATAGATTGAAAGAGGCGGACATCAGCCGGTTGGTTTCTCCTTGGCACACCGATGCAGACTTGGGGCGACCGATTGAAGTGGTGACCGATGTATCGAAGAGCCGACGCTTCGGCTTCCTCGACTTCGAGCCGAGTGACCAGGCGTTCTTCGATGTCTTCGCCACATTGCGTGCCGAGCGCTTGATTCCCTGACGCGGTGCTTCAGTTTACTGGGCGAGTTGCGCAAGCGGACTCAGTGAGTCCACCCGCAACTGCGCCTACGAAAGTACTGCATCTCGTTGTCATAGACCTTGCGATGCAGCATGACCGTCCATTCGCCAGGCGGCGGCAAGGGCGGCGAGTCGCCGGCGTCATAGACCAGCCAGACGCCGCAGGTGCCGGTCGGCAGCTGCTGATACTGCCAGAGCCAGGGCGGCCGGGGCAGCTCGTATAGCAGGGTCGCATCGCCGTCGTTATCAGGCGGCGCGCCGCCCTGGTTCAGCCAGTACCAGGGCAGCGGGTGGTGACGCAGGTAATACAGGGCGCTCATGTAGGCGTCGTCGGCGTAAACCACGGTCTCGTCACCGGGCCGCCAATGCTGCCGGATCTGCTCGGCCAGCGGGCCGACGCCGCTGCGGTCGCCCTGCGGGCTGTCCAGCAGCTCGCCGTATTGATAGCCGTTGGCCAGGCCGGCGGCCTGCACAGCGCAGACCACCACCAGCAGCAATCCGGCGACGCGAGCGTTGCGTTGCCATTGCGCGTCGATGGCCAGGGCCACCAGCAGCACCATCGGGATGGCACAAAAGCTCAGGTAGCGGGCGACGAACAGCGGCTGGATCAAGCACAGCAGGCAGGCCGAAGCCAGGGGTAGCAAGGCCAGCAGCGTCAGCAAATGTCGATCACCCCCGCGCTGCGCGCCACGCAGCCGCCACAGGCTCCAACCCAACAGCAGCGGCACCAGCAGCCACAGGGGCGGCAGGTCTGCGAGCGGTTTGTCGAGTATCCAGAAGAACTCCCACAGGGTGGTCGGCACCGTGGCCAGGGTCAACGGCGGTATCCATTCCAGGTCCTCGGGCATATGCAACTGCTGCCACAGGTGCGGCAGCCATGGCAGATACAGCAAGGCGGCCAGCAGGTTGGCCAGCCACCAGCGGGGGTTGCGCAGCAGCCTGGCGCGGCCGCGGGTGGTGAGCAGCGCGTAGGCCCAGAAACTGGCCAGGCCCATGATCGCAAAGTAGTGGGTGTACATCGCCGCCGCAGTCACCAGCGCGTACAGCAGCGGATAACGCCAATGTTGCGGTCGGCGCTGCCAGAGGGAAAGCAGCAGCCCGGCCGCGACCAGCCACAAGGCCAGCAGCGCATACATGCGCGCCTCCTGGCTGTAGCGCACGGCCATGGGCTGCATAGCCAGCAGCAGTAAAGCGACGAGCATGGCGCGGCGCGAAGCGAACAGGCGAACCCAGTAACCGGCGAGCAGCACTGTCAGGGTGCCGGCCAACACGCTGACCCCGCGGATGGCCCACAGGCTGTCGCCGAACCAGGCCATGGCCAAGTGCACACAGAAGTAATAAAACGGCGGGTGCACGTCGTTGCCGGCCAACGCCCAGATGTCGCCCAGCGGGTGAGCGCTGATGAGCGTCCCGTAGGCTTCGTCGTACCACAAGGTACGCTCGGGCAGCCACAGTAGCCGCAAGCCCAGGGCCAGCAGAAGCAGGCCGGCCACCACGGGGTCGGTGAAAACCGGCGCCAGGCGTTGTTTCACTGCGGGCGATGCCTCTGCCGGGGATAGTACCCTTACCATAGGACGGCGCACGCCCGCTGTCGATCAACACGCTCAGGGCAACTGACCGAGCGGCTCGCCAGCGGTGCAGGCGCGGCGGCTGAAATAGTCCAGCCGCAGGCCGCTGGCCTCACGGTGTCGCTGCGCTTGCCAGTCCCGCCCAGGCGGTCGTGCGACCTCGGCGCTGCTCGGCGAAAACAGCCACAGGCCACAGGCCGACAAAGGCAGTTCGCTGAAGCGCCAGAGCCAGGGCGCACGAGGGGTGAGGTACAGGAGCACGTCCGGGCCGCGGAAAGGCGGTGGGTCACCGGTGAGCCACAGCCAGGGCGTCGGGTAGGCGCGCAAGTAGTAGAGCAGGCTGAGGTAGTCGAGGCTCTGCACTACCACCTCGTCGCCGGGCTGGCGTTCGCGCAGCAGCGCGGCAGCGAGACCCGGCACACCCGCATGGGCGTAGCCGTCGCCGTTCAGTTGCTCGCCGTGGCGATAGGCGTTCAATAGCCCCCCGCCCTGCACCACCAACGTCAGGGCCAGTGCTGCCCATGCGGCTGACCGATGGGGCCGGGTGAACAACCGATCGAGCGCCAGCCCCAGCACCATCACCAGTGGCAAGGCGCAGAAACTCAAAAAGCGGGGGGTGAAGAGCGGGCGGTACAGCGACACCAGGATGGCCAGCACCAGCGGTGCCAAGGCCAGCAGGGTCACCAGCGAACGCTCGGGGTTGCGTGGCGGGTTGAGCCAGAGCGTCCAGGCGATCAGCAGCGGTCCCAGCCACAGCAGCGTCTGCGGCAGCGGCGTGTCGACGATCCAGAAGAATTCCCAGAGCGTGCTCAGCACCCGCTCGGTGCTGAGGGGCGCGACCCAGTCCATGTTGCCCAGCGCATGCAGTTGAAGCCACAGGCTCGGCAGCCAGGGCGCGAGCAGGAGCAGGACCAGCCCATGCGCCAGCCACCAGGATGGGCGGCGCAGCAACAATTGGCGGCCTTGGGCGCTGCCGAACGCTACGACCCAGTGCCCGGCCAGACCCAGCGCGGCGAAGTAATGGGTATAGAGCGCCGCAGCCGCCAGAACGCCATAGAGCAGCGGCCAGTACCAACGCTGGGGCGCCTGCAGCCAAAGGGTCAGCATCAGGCTGGCTGCCATGAGCCAGAAGGCCAGCAGCGCGTACATCCGCGCTTCCTGGCTGTAGCGCACCGCGATCGGCTGCACCGCCAGCAGCAGGAGCACCAGGCAGGCGGCGCGGTGCGAGGCGATGCGCCGCGCCCAGTAGCCGCCGGTCAGTACCGCCAGGGTGCCAGCCAGCGCGCTCAAGCCGCGCACCACCCACAGGCCGTCGCCGAACAGCGCCATGGCCAGATGCAACAGGGTGTAATAAAGCGGCGGATGAACGTCGGCCGCTACCAGTGACCAGATCTGCGCCACTGGCTGCTTGGCGATCAGCACGCTGTAGGCCTCGTCGAACCACAGCGCCCGCTCGGGCAAATGCACCAGGCGTACTGCCAGGGCCAGCAGCGCCAGCCCCAGTACGTACGGATCAGCGAAGAAAGGTGGAGCAGGCTTTTGCAAGGGATGGACTGCCGTGGCCGTGGAGTTCCCTGAAGATAGTCAATCCACGGTGAACTCACTGAATAAAAACTGGCGATAATCGGCAAGATGAAACTTTGACACGTATTGTTATAAAGTTACGCGCAAACGGCTAGACTCGCCGCGATTTCTACAGAGGCGTTCGGTGTGAGGGTAGATTTGAGTGCCGGCGGGCAAGACCTGCACGGCTTGCCGCGCTTTCAGCGCGCAGGCTGGCAAGCGCGGCGGCTGTCATGGTTGTTGATCGCCCTGGCCGTGAGCCTGGGCCTGGCCTTGTTGGCCGGGGTCTTCATCCGCCTGTTCGCGGCAGACACGCTCTGGACTCCCCTGCTCTATCTGCTCGGTAGCGCCGGCCTGCTGCTGGCGGGCAACGTGCACTGGGCCTGGCGTATCGCACAGTGGCGTGAGCGCGCCCTGCAGTCGGGCCTCGGCGCCGTGGCGAACAGCGAGCCGGCAGTGCTCGATACCTCCCTCAGCGCCTACGATCGCCTGCTTAATCGCGTGGTCGCCCGCGGCCAGCGCCTGGTCGGCCGTCTGGGCGTCAGCGCGCTGTGGATGATCGCCGCCAGCCTGCTGGCGCTGTGGGTGCTGCAGAGCGCCTGGCAGCTGAACCTGATGCCCGCCGCCGTGGGTCAGAGCGCCTATGTGGTTGCCGGGCTGGGCCTGGTGCTCGCGTTCGCGCTGCTGGTACTCGAGCGCCACATGGCCCACGCCGACGCCCAGGAATGGCCCGAGGCCCACGGCCTGGCCCTGCAGTTGCGCGTCGTGCTGGCGTGCCTGGCCATCGCCGTGCTCTGCCTGTTCTTCGCCGGGCCGCAGAGCGTCTGGCCGTTGCGCCTGGCGGTGCTCGCCGGGCTGCTGCCCGGGCTGGTGGCGATCGAGCTGCTGGTGCGCGCCGGTTTTTCCATGTTCAACCCCCAGCGCCCGAGCCTTGAGCCACAGATCGTCGCCGACAGCCTGCTGGCCGGCCTGTTGCAATGGCCGCCACGGCCGCTGGGGCGCCTGCAGGACCAGGTCCACGAGCGTTTCGGCATTGACCTGCGGCAGATCTGGGCGTTCGGCTTCATGCGCCGCGCGCTGTTGCCGGTGCTGGGCTTGATGTTGTTGATCGGCTGGGGCCTGAGCGGCGTGACCCAGATCGCCATGAACGGCCGTGGCATCTACGAGCGTTTCGGCAAGCCCGATCAGGTCTACGGCCCGGGCCTGCATGTCGGCCTGCCCTGGCCCTTCGGCCAGGTGCGCGCGGTGGAAAACGGCGTGATCCATGAACTGGCCACCAGCGGCGAAGGCAACACTGCCAGCGAAGAGCTGGCGGGCACCGACGGGCCGGCGCCGGTCAGCGCCAACCGCCTGTGGGACGCCACCCACCAGAGCGAAAAATCCCAGGTCATCGCCAGCGCCGCCAACGACAAGCAGAGCTTCCAGATCGTCAACATGGACATTCGCTTCGTCTACCGCATCGGCCTGAGCGACCAGGCGGCGCTGGCCGCCACCTACCACAGCGCCGACATCCCGGCCCTGATCCGCAGCACCGCCAGCCGCGTGCTGGTGCACCAGTTTGCCGGGCGCACCCTCGACGACCTGCTGGGCGAAGGCCGCAACGACTTGTCGGCGAACATCGGCAAGGCCGTGCAGGCCGATCTCGACGGCCTCGACAGCGGCGTCGAGCTGCTGGCCACGGTGGTCGAGGCCATTCACCCACCGGCCGGCGCCGCCAATGCCTACCACTCGGTGCAGGCCGCGCAGATCAGCGCCCAGGCGTTGATCTCGCGTGAACGCGGCAAGGCCAGCGAGGCGCTCAACGATGCGCAGATGCAGGCCACCGACCTCACCGATGCCGCCAGCGCTGCCCATCAGGAAACCCTGGGCACGGCCCGCGCCGCGCAGCTGCGCTTCGGCGCCGAGGAGCAGGCCTGGCGCAGCGCCGGGCAGGCGTTCATCGATGAACAATACTTCACCCAGTTGGCGCTCGGCTTGAGCCACGCCCACGCGCTGATCCTCGATCACCGCCTGACCGGCAGCCAGCCGCCGACTATCGACCTGAGAAGCTTTGCCGCGCCGGTCGACCCCGCCCCCACCCCAACGGGCGTTGACCGCTCTGCCGCAGGAGTAGCCCCTTGAGCGCACCCCATTCCCACGCCGGGCACGAGCATCACGAGCCCGGCCACGGCCACGATCACCATGGCCACGATCACCACCACCCGCCGCTGTCGAGTCCACCGGCCGGCCCGCGCGCACGCCCCTGGCGGCGCATGGCCCTGGCCGGCGTGCTTGCCCTGTTCGGCCTTGCGACTGCGTGCCTGGTGCAGGTGCGTTCCGGCGAAGCCACGGTGATCACCCGCTTCGGCAACCCGGGCCGTGTGCTGCTGGAACCGGGCCTGGCCTGGCGCCTGCCGATTCCGTTCGAATCGGCGGTGCCGGTCGACCTGCGCCTGCACACCACCTCCAGCGGCCTGCAGGACGTCGGCACGCGCGACGGCCTGCGCATCATTGTCCAGGCCTACGTGGCCTGGCAGGTGCAGGGTGACCCGGACAACGTGCAGCGCTTCATGCGCGCAGTGCAGAACCAGCCCGATGAAGCGGCGCGCCAGATCCGCACCTTCCTGGGTTCGGCGCTGGAGACCAGCGCCAGCGGCTTCGACCTGGCCAATCTGGTCAACACCGATGCCAACCAGGTGCACATCGCCGATTTCGAGGAACATGTGCGCCAGCAGATCGCTGGGCCCCTGCTCAGCACCTACGGGGTGCGCGTGCAGCAGGTCGGCATCGAGCGCCTGACCCTGCCCGCCGTGACCCTCAACGCCACCGTCGAGCGCATGCGCGCCGAACGCGAGACCATCGCCACCGAGCGCACCGCCGAAGGCAAGCGTCAAGCGGCGCAGATCCGCTCGGCGGCCGAACGCGACGCGCGCATCCTGCAAGCCGACGCCACGGTCAAGGCCGCCGACGTCGAGGCGCAGTCGCGCGTCGAAGCCGCGCAGATCTACGGCAAGGCCTACGCCAGCGCACCGCAGCTGTACAACCTGCTGCGTTCGCTGGACACCTTGGGCAGCATCGTCAATGCCGGCACGCGCCTGGTCCTGCGCACCGACGCTGCGCCGTTCCGCGCCCTGGTCGACGGCCCGCCGCAACTGCCGGCGCCGGCGGGGAATCAACCATGAGTGCAGCGCCCTCCGCCGCCGGTCAAGGGCCGTGGTGGCAAGCCGGGCGGCTGGCGTTTCTAGCGCTCTACGCAATCACCCTGCTCACCGCACTGGCCTGGGGCCTGGGCAACATCCGCCAGGTCGGCCCCGAGAGCCGCGCGGTGGTCATCCGCATGGGCGCCCTGGAACGGGTGCAAGGCGCCGGCCTGCTGCTGGCCTGGCCCGAGCCATTCGAGCAGGTGGTGCTGCTGCCCTCCCCTGACCGCGTGATCGACCAGCGCGTGCAGACGCTGCTGCGCGATAACCCGGCCAGCAAGACCGACATGAACACCTTGCTGTCCAACGACGCAGTGGCCGGCGCCGGCTACCTGCTGACCGGCGACTCCGGCGTGGTACAGCTGGACGTGCGGGTGTTCTACAAGGTGACCGACCCCTACGCCTACGTGCTGCAACAGGCCAACCTGGCCGCTGCCCTCGACCGCCTGGTGGCCCGCAGCGCGGTCGCGGTGTGCGCCTCGCGCGACCTGGACACCATTCTGGTGGCGCGTCCGGAGCTGATCGGCAGCGACAGCCAGGCCGCCGAACGCCGTGAGCGCCTGCGCGGTGACCTGGTGCAAGGCATCAACCACAGCCTCGCAGCGCTGCAAACCAGCGGCAGCGGCCTGGGTATTCACATCGAGCGGGTCGACCTGCAGTCCAGCCTGCCCGAGGGCGCGGTGAACGCCTTCAATGCCGTCCTCACCGCCAGCCAGCGCGCCGAGCAGAACATCGCCAGCGCCCGCAACGACGCCGCCCGGGTCAGCCAGGCCGCCACCCAGGACGCCGACCGCACCCTGCAAGTGGCCCACGCCCAGGCCAGCGAACGCCTGGCCAAGGCCAACAGCGACACCGCAACCATCAGCAGCTTGGCCGCCACCGAGCGCGACCGCAGCGATCCGGGCCTGCTCCAGCGCCTGTACCGTGAACGCGTGCCGAGCATCCTCTCCAAGGCCGGCTCGGTGACCACCGTCGACCCGCGCGACGACAGCCGCTTGATCCTGCAAGGCAGCCCACCATGAGCACTCCGACGCACGACCCTGCGCATGATCATGGCCATGACCATGCTCATGACGAGCACGATGACCACAGCCACTGCGGCCACAACCACGGTCACCTGACCGGGGCCATGCTGACCCGCGACGAGCAACGCTCGGCCGCGCGCCAGCTGAGCATCGCCATGATCGCCCTCGGCCTGCTCGGCCTGGGCCTGCTGAGGCGCTGGTTCGACCCGCAACAGGACGGCGTCGGCCAGTTGCTGTTCGGCGCCGCGTCCTTGCTGGTGGCGGTGCCGGTGCTGCGTTCGGCCTGGTACAGCCTGCGCTTTCCCAGCCTGCACGGCATTACCGATCAGTTGGTCGCCCTGGCGTTGCTCGGCGCCTGGGCCACCGGCGACCTGCTGACCGCCGCTCTGCTGCCGGTGCTGATGATCTTTGGCCACGTGCTCGAGGAGCGCAGCGTGATCGGCTCCCAGGAGGCCATCGAGTCCCTCGGCAAGCTGACCCGCAGCCAGGCGCGGCTGATCGCTGCCAACGGCACGGTCAGCGAAGTGGACAACAGCCAGTTGCGCAGCGGCGACCTGGTGGAGGTGCGTGCCGGCGACCGCATCCCCGCCGATGGCCGGGTGCGCGACGGCGAAGCCAGCCTCGACACCGCGCCGATTACCGGCGAATCGGTGCCGGTGCAGGTGGCACCGGGCATGGAAGTGTTCGGTGGCGCGATCAACCTCGACGGCCTGTTGCGCATCGAAGTCTCGCGCACCGGGCAGGACTCGACGCTGGGCAAGGTCATTGCGCTCATGCAAAAAGCCGAACGGGCCAAGCCGCCGATCACCCGCTTGCTGGAGCGCCATGCCGGGCAGTACATGATTCTGGTGCTGCTGATCGCGGCAGTGACCTGGTTCATCAGCAAAGACCCGCAAGCCATGCTCGCCGTGCTGGTGGCTGCCTGCCCCTGCGCGCTGGTGCTGTCGGCGCCGGCCACGGCGATTGCCGGGATCGCCGTGGCGGCGCGCCATGGCATCCTGATTCGCAGCTCGGCATTCCTTGAAGAATTCGCCGACCTGAGCTCGCTGGTGATCGACAAGACCGGCACCCTCACCTACGGCGCCCTGCGCCTGCAACAGTTGCAGCAGCCAGTCGGCACCCAGCAGGACGAACACCTGCTGCTGACCCTGGCCGCCAGCCTCGGCGCGGCCAGCAGCCACCCGGTCAGCCGCGCGCTGGCCAGCGCGGTGCCGGCCCAAGCCTGGCTCGTGCTGGACAACTTGCGCGAACGCCAGGGCCTGGGGGTGATCGCCAGCACCGGGCAAGGCGAAGCGGCCCTGGGCCGCGCCGAGCTGTTCAACCAGCTGGGCATCGACCTGCCGCCGGTGCCCGAGCACGATGGCCCGATCGCTGGCCTGGCGCTCAATGGGCGCTTCTGCGCCTGGCTGCTGTTGGCCGACCAGGTGCGCCCGGAAGCCAGCCTGGCCATGGCCGACCTGCGTGAATTGGGCCTTGGCCGGCAATTGCTGCTGACCGGCGACCGCCTGCCGGTGGCGCAGACCCTGGCCCGGCAGGTCGGCATCAGCGAGGTGGTGGCCCAGGCCCTGCCGGAAGACAAGCTCAGCCGGGTCACCGACGAGATCCGTGGCGGCTTCCGCCCGCTGGTGGTCGGCGACGGCATCAACGACTCTTTGGCGCTCAAGGCCGGCGTGGTGGGCGTGGCCATGGGTGCCGGCGGCTCGGACATTGCCCTGGCCTCGGCCGACATCGTGCTGATCGGCAGTGACCTGCGCCGCCTGGGCACCTGCGTGCGCCTGAGCCGCCAGTGCCGGCGCACCCTGCAGGTCAACGTGGCCATCGGTCTGGGCTGGACCCTGGCCATCGTCGCCGCAGCGGCTTTCGGCTGGCTGGGCGCCGCCGGGGCGATGATCGCGGCTATCCTGCATAATCTCAGCACCTTGCTGGTGCTGGGCAACGCCGGGCGCCTGCTGCGCGTAGAAGAGCCGCTGGCGGCGCTGCACGCTCTGCCGCCCGGCGGCGGGTTTGCCGTCGAAGGGCGCACTGACGGATAATGCGCGCAATCGATTCAGCGCCTGATGATTGAGGATTAGATGGGTCTCACCACGGTTACCGCCAAGCAGCTCGAAGTCCAGCGCATCGTCGATGTGCTGTCCAGGGGCGTCGCCCAGCATCGCTTGCGCCCAGGCACCCGCCTGATCGAGGCACAGATCGTCGACACCCTGCAGGCCAACCGCAATCACGTGCAGGTGGCCCTGCAGCGCCTAGCCATGCAGCGCATCGTCACCATCGAGCCCAACCGCGGCGCCATCATTGCCCAACCCAGCGCCCGGGAAGCCCGCGAGGTGTTCGCCGCACGGCGCGCCATCGAGCGGGCGATCGTCGAAAGCATCTCGGCGCAGACCCTCCACGAGCAGCGCGAACGCATCGCCCAGCACATGGCCAACGAGCGCCAAGCCACCACCAGCAGCGACCGCCGGTTGATCGTGCGCGAGCTCAGTGAGTTTCACCTGTTGCTGGCGCAGCTGAGTGGCAATGCGGTGATGGCCGAGATCCTCGACAACCTGATGGTGCGCAGCTCGCTGATCGTCGCCTTGTACCAGCGCAACGACGTGCCGGCCTGCGCCTCCAACGAGCACCAGCAGATTCTCGATGCCCTGAGTGCGGGCGATCAGGCCTTGGCCGTGCAGGTGTTGATGGCGCATCTGGATGAGCTGGAAAACCAGCTGGCGCTGGACGAACCGACGGCCCCGGAAGTCAACCTGCGCGAGGCGTTGGCGGGGCTGTAGTGGTCGGCTCAACCTGCAGACCGGCCTTGCGGCCTCTCGGGGTCTACGCCCCCTCCCACACAGGATTCGTGCCCCAGCTCGTGGAAGGGCCAACGCCCCGAGAGGCCGCCAGGCCGGTTTGATCTTCGGGCACCTGGCGCTATCGAACTTCAGCCAGCCCCTACGTGATAGGCGCCAATGTGGTGGTCGGCTGAACCTGCAGACCGGCCTTGCGGCCTCTCGGGGTCCGCGCCCCCTCCCACACAGGGTTCGTGCCCCAGCTCGTGGGAGGGGCAACGCCCCGAGAGGCCGCCAGGCCGGTTTGATCTTCGGGCACCTGGCGCTATCTAACTTCAGCCAGCCCTACGTGATAGGCGCCAAGACACCTTGCGCGAGGCCCTGGCGGGGCTTTAGTGGTCGGCTGAATCTGCAGACCGGCCTTGCGGCCTCTCGGGGTCTGCGCCCCCTCCCACACAGGATTCGCACCAGCTCGTGGGAGGGGCAACGCCCCGAGAGGCCGCCAGGACGGTTTGATCTTCGGGCACCTGGCGCTATCTAACTTCAGCCAGCCCCTACGTGATAGGCGCCAAGACACCTTGCGCGAGACCCTGGCGGGGCTTTAGTGGTCGGCTGAATCTGCAGACCGGCCTTGCGGCCTCTCGGGGTCTGCGACCCCTCCCACACAGGATTCGCACCCCAGCTCGTGGGAGGGGCAACGCCCCGAGAGGCCGCCAGGACGGTTTGATCTTCGGGCGCCTGGCGCTATCGAACTTCAGCCAGCCCCTACGTGATAGTGGTCGGCTGAATCTGCAGACCGGCCTTGCGGCCTCTCGGGGTCTGCGACCCCTCCCACACAGGATTCGCACCCCAGCTCGTGGGAGGGGCAACGCCCCGAGAGGCCGCAAGGCCGGTTTGATCTTCGGGCACCTGGCGCTATCTAACTTCAGCCAGCCCCTACGTGATAGGCGCCGGGTTGAACAGCACGATATCGTTGTGCAGCTTCAAATGCTCGGCGCAGGTCTGCTTGCGCCCGCTGGCCACGTCCAGGTAGTAGTGGAACAACTCCCAGCCCAACTCCTCGATGGTTGCACGGCCGGTGGCTACGCGCCCGGCATCGACGTCGATCAAGTCCGGCCAGCGCTCGGCCAGTTCGGTGCGGGTCGAAACCTTTACAACCGGCGCCATGGCCAGGCCATACGGCGTGCCACGGCCGGTGGTGAACACGTGCAGGTTCATCCCCGCCGCCAATTGCAAGGTGCCGCAGACGAAGTCGCTGGCCGGAGTGGCGCAGAAGGTCAGGCCCTTGCGCTTGAAGCGCTCGCCGGGACCGACCACGCTGTTGATCGCGCTGCTGCCGGACTTGACGATCGAGCCCAGGGATTTCTCGACGATATTCGACAACCCGCCCTTCTTGTTGCCCGGCGTGGTGTTGGCGCTGCGGTCGGCGGCGCCGCGCTCGAGGTACTGGTCATACCAGTCCATCTCGCGCACCAGCTCGGCGGCGACTTCCTGGCTTTCGGCCCGCGAAGTCAGCATGTAGACGGCGTCGCGCACCTCGGTGACTTCCGAGAACATCACCGTCGCGCCAGCCCGGATCAGCAGGTCGGAGGCAAAGCCCAGCGCCGGGTTGGCGGTGATGCCGGAGAAGGCGTCGCTGCCGCCGCACTGCATGCCCAGGATCAGCTCGGCGGCCGGCACGGTTTCGCGGCGGCGCTGGTCGAGCTTTTTCAGGCGGGTCTCGGCCAGGGTCATGATCTCGTCGATCATCTCGCCGAACCCGTGGCTGGAATCCTGCAAGCGGTACAGCCATGGCTCGCTGAGGTCGACCGAAGCATCGTCTTCGTGCATCACCTGGCCGGCCTGCAGCTTTTCGCAGCCCAGGCTGATGACCAGCGCTTCGCCGCCCAGGTTGGGATTGCGCGCCAGGTTGCGCACGGTGCGGATGGGAATATAGGCATCGCGCGCGGTGATGGCCACGCCGCAGCCGTAGCTGTGGGTCAGCGCCACCACGTCATCGACGTTGGGGTATTTGGGCAGCAGTTCGGCCTTGATGCGCTTGACCGCGTGGTCAAGCACGCCGGTCACGCACTGCACCGTGGTGGTGATGCCGAGAATGTTGCGGGTGCCGACGGTGCCGTCGGCATTGCGGTAGCCCTCGAAGGTGAAGCCTTCCAGTGGTGGCAGCGGCGCCGGCACGGCGTCGGACATTGGCAGGCTGTCCAGCGGCGGCGCCGAAGGCATGGCCAGCATGGTCTCGCGCACCCAGCTGCCCTGGCGGATGTCCTGCAGGGCGTAGCCGATGATGTGGCCGTAACGCAGCACCTTGCCGTCCTTGGGGATGTCCACGGTCGCCACCTTGTGGCTCTGCGGCACGCCTTCGATCACGGTCAGGCCGTCGGGAAACTGACTGCCCTCGGCCACGCCCTGGTCGTTGACCACCACGACCACGTTGTCGTCGGGGTGCAGGCGCACGTAACGCGGGGAGTCGGAATGTTCGATCAACTGCATGGGGGCACCTTCTTGTTGTCGCTCAGGCTTAGGCTGTTTTCTGCCCCCGTCGCTCTGCGTCGACGGGGGGTGTTGCATGATGCTGCAGCAGGGTTCAACGAGCGGGCAGCGGCGCCGGGGCATCCTCGACCAGGCGACCGTCCTCGTCACGCAACTCTACACGCTTGATCGGGCCGACGATCACCAGATAGCTGAACACCGCGACCAGCGCGTTGGCGCCGACATACACCAGCGCCCACTTGAACGAGTGGGTGGCATTGATGATGAACCCGATGACGATTGGCGTGGTGATCGAGGCGATGTTGCCGAACATGTTGAACAGGCCGCCACTGATGCCGGCGATCTGCTTGGGCGAAGTGTCCGACATCACCGCCCAACCCAGCGCACCCACGCCTTTGCCGAAGAAAGCCAGGGCCATGAACGCCACCACCACCCAGTCCAGTTCGACGTAGTTGCAGATGATCATGCTGGTGGACAGCAGCAGGCCGCAGACGATCGGCAGTTTGCGCGCATAGGTCAGCGAGTGGCCACGGCGCAGCAAGGCATCGGAGATGATCCCACCGAGCACGCCGCCGATGAAGCCGCAGATGGCCGGCAAGGAGGCGATGAAGCCGGCCTTGAGAATGGTCATGCCGCGTTCCTGCACCAGATACACCGGGAACCAGGTGAGGAAAAAGTAGGTGATGCCGTTGATGCAGTACTGGCCCAGGTAGATGCCGAGCATCATGCGGCTGGTCAGCAGCTGGCGAATATAGCCCCACTTGGGACCGCCGCCCTGCTTGGCGCCCTTGTCCATGTCCACCACGCCACCGTTGTTGCGGATCAGGTCCAGTTCGGCCTGGCTCATCATCGGGTGGTCACTGGGGTTGTGGATGTACTTGAGCCACACCAGTGAGAACAGTACGCCCAGCGAGCCCATGACGATGAACACGTGCTCCCAGCCGAAGCTGTGGACGATCCAGCCCATCAGCGGCGAGAACAGCACGGTGGCGAAATACTGCGCGGAGTTGAAGATCGCCGAAGCGGTGCCGCGTTCAGCGGTGGGGAACCAGGCCGCAACAATCCGCGCGTTGCCTGGAAAGGCCGGGGCTTCGGCGAAACCGACCATGAAACGCAGCATGAACAGCGCGACCACGGCGTTGGCCACCGGCATGTAGCCGACGAAGCCCTGGAGAATGGTGAACAGCGACCAGATGAAGATGCTGTAGAAGTAGACTTTCTTCGAGCCGAAACGGTCGAGCAGCCAGCCGCCGGGGATCTGCCCGATGACGTAGGCCCAGCCGAACGCCGAGAAGATGAAGCCGAGGGTGACGGCGTCGATGCCCAGGTCCTTTTGCAGGCTGGAGCCGGCAATGGAGATGGTCGCGCGATCGGCGTAGTTGATCGTTGTCACGATGAACAGCATGAACAGGATCAGATAACGGACATGCGTTTTCTTGTTGGCTAGCATGCAGGTGGTGCTCCCACTCATTATTTTTTTTGCGGGGAATACTTCTGTGTGTCCTTCCCACTGCACGAACGCGGCTTGCCCGCTCTACAGCCACAGGTTCGATCAAGACCCCAGTGACTGCAATCGCGAGCAGGCTTTACCGGTGCAGGGTGCTGCGTGAAGCAACCAGCGGGTTATTGCGGGCCCATCTTGTCCATCAGCGCGGCGAGCATTTCATACTCTTCGCCGGTCAGGTCGGTCAGCGGGGTACGCACGGGGCCTGCGTCATAGCCGGCGATCTTGGCGCCTGCCTTGACGATGCTCACGGCGTAACCGTGCTTGCGGTTGCGGATGTCCAGGTACGGCAGGAAGAAGTCGTCGATCAAGCGGCCCACGGTGGCGTGGTCGTCCTTGGCAATCGCGTGGTAGAAGTCCATCGCGGTTTTCGGAATGAAGTTGAACACCGCCGAGCTGTACACCGGCACGCCTAGGGCCTTGTAGGCCGCCGCGAAGACTTCGGCGGTAGGCAGGCCACCCAGGTAGCTGAAGCGGTCGCCCAGGCGGCGGCGGATCGAGACCATCAGTTCGATGTCGCCCAGGCCATCCTTGTAGCCGATCAGGTTCGGGCAACGCTCGGCCAGTTGCTCCAGCAGCACAGGGGTCAGGCGGCAGACGTTGCGGTTGTAGACGATCACGCCGATCTTCACCGATTTGCACACGGCTTCGACGTGGGCGGCAACGCCGTCCTGGCTGGCTTCGGTCAGGTAGTGCGGCAGCAGCAGCAGACCCTTGGCGCCCAGGCGCTCGGCCTCTTGAGCGTATTCGATCGCCTGACGGGTGGCACCACCGACACCGGCGAGAATAGGCACGCTCTTGGCGCAGGTATCGACGGCGGTCTTGATGACTTGCGAGTATTCGCTGGCGGCCAGGGAAAAGAACTCACCGGTGCCACCGGCGGCGAACAGCGCGCTGGCGCCGTACGGGGCGAGCCATTCCAGGCGCTTGATGTAGCCAGCCTGATGGAAGTCGCCTTGAGCGTTGAAATCGGTCACCGGGAAAGACAGCAGGCCTTCGGAGACGATGGATTTGAGTTCTTGTGGAGTCATTGTTAGATCACCCTGGACGCACGGTAAGAGGATGGAATCGCTTTGTTGCGAATCTGGGTGTTACGTTATCGTACAACTACAGGAATGACTATCCCCCTCTGCTAAATATTTTCTGTGGGACCGGGCTTGCCCGGGAACGGCGTCCACCTGTTCCCGGGCAAGCCTGGCCCCACAGATCCATCAACCCAGCTGAGTGACCAGCTTGGTATTCAGATAGGCTTCGATGGCCTCGGTACCACCCTCCGAGCCATAGCCCGAATCCTTGATGCCGCCGAACGGCAACTCCGCCAAGCCGATGCCCAGGTGGTTGATGGTGACCATGCCCGCCTCGATGCCACTGCTCAAGGCCTGGGCAGTCCGGGTCGAAGTGGTGAAGGCATAGGACGCCAGGCCGAACGGCAGGCGGTTGGACTCGGCCAGTGCTTCTTCCAGGGTGTCGAATGGAATCAGCAGCGCCACGGGGCCGAAGGGCTCCTCGTTCATGATGCGCATGCCCTGGTTCAGGCCGCTGAGGACGGTTGGCGCATAGAAATAGCCGGGGCCGTCGATGGCCTTGCCGCCCAGGTGCACGGTGGCGCCCTTCTCGCGCGCGTCATCCACCAGCGCGGCCACTGCCGGCACACGGCGGTCGATGGCCAGCGGGCCCATGGTCACGCCCTCCTCCAGGCCGTTGCCGACCTTGATGCCCTTGGCGTGCTCGATGAACTTGGCCAGAAACGGCTCGAACACCTCGCGCTGCACCAAAAAACGAGTGGGCGAGACGCACACCTGCCCGGCGTTGCGGAACTTGGACGCGGCCAGCAGCTTGGCGGCGTTGTCTAGGTCGGCGTCGGCGAACACCAGCGCCGGAGCATGCCCGCCCAGCTCCATGGTGGCGCGCTTCATGTGCTGGCCAGCAAGGGCGGCCAGCTGCTTGCCCACCGGTGTGGAGCCGGTGAACGTCACCTTGCGAATGATCGGGTGCGGGATCAGGTAGTTGGAGATTTCGGCCGGCACGCCATAGACCAAACCGATGACACCGGCCGGCACCCCGGCGTCGGCGAACGCACGAATCAACTCGGCCGGCGAACCCGGGGTCTCCTCCGGGGCCTTGACGATGATCGAGCAGCCGGCAGCCAGTGCCGAGGACAGCTTGCGCACCACCTGGTTGATCGGGAAGTTCCACGGGGTGAAGGCGGCCACCGGGCCGACCGGCTCCATGATCACCTTCTGCTCCACGCCGTCGCTGCGCGGTGGCACCACCCGGCCGTAGCTGCGGCGGCCTTCTTCGGCCAGCCAGTCGATGATGTCGGCGGCAGCCAGGGTTTCGGCGCGGGATTCGGCCAGGGGCTTGCCCTGCTCCTGGGTCATGATGCGGGCGATCACTTCGACGCGATCGCGCACGATCTGCGCGGCCTTGCGCATCAACTTGTAGCGGTCGAAGGCCGAGGTCTTGCGCCACACCTGGAAGCCGCGCTCGGCGGCCGCGAGGGCCAGGTCGAGGTCGGCGATGCCGGCATGGGCGACGCTGCCCAGGGTGTCGCCGCTGGCGGGGTCAAGCACGGCCAGACTGGCGCCGCTGAGGCTTGGCCGCCATTGGCCATCGATGTAGAGCTGTACGTCGGGATACATGGTGCGGGTTCCCCTCGAGAATATTGAACGCGGTGCTCAGCGCAGACGCTGCTGATACACCGAAAGATGGGCGTAGACCGCCGCCAGCAAGGGCGTCGGCAGGTGCGCCTGGCGCGCACGGACCAGCAGGTCGCCAACGATCTGATCGGCCTCGATGGGCTGACCGGCTTGCAGGTCCCTGTACATAGATGAGGTCTGCGCCGAGTCTTTCAAGGTCAGGGCGCGGCGAGTCTGCGCCAGGTACTCCTCGCCGGGCGGATATCCAGCTGCGGCGGCGACACTGACCACCTCGTCGATCAGAGCATTGCTGAAGGCCAGGCCCGCTTCGGTGCTGGCCACTTCGCCGATGGTCGCGCGCATCAGGCTGTTGATGCAGCCCAGGGAGGCCAGCAGTATCCATTTGTCCCACAGGTCGCGTTGGATGTCGTCGGCCCAGCGCGTGGTGAAGCCGGCATTGGCCAGGGTTTCGTCCACCTTGCCCAGGCGTTCGCTGCGCTGGCCGTCGAGCTCGCCGTAGAACAGTTCGTTGATTTTCGCGCCCTGGACGATGCGACCCTGCCCGTCGAGGGTGGCGATGATCTTGCAGACGCCGCCGATCACCGCCTGGGCGCCGAAACGCGTCGCCAGTGCATCGAGGTGGCGCACGCCGTTGAGCACCGGCAGGATCAGGCTGTGCGGGCCGACGGCGGGCGCGATGTCGGCCATGGCTTGATCAAGGGCGTAGGCTTTGACCGTGAGGATGATCAGGTCGTAGTGGCGGTCCAGGTCGGCGGCGGTCACCAGCTTGGGCGTCACCGTGAAATCGCCGTGGGGGCCGAGCACCTGCAGGCCTTCCTGGCGCAGTACTGCGGCGCGGCCGGCCCGCACCAAGAAGGTTACGTCGCGCCCGGCCTGCGCCAGCCGCGCCCCGAAGAAGCCACCGGTCGCACCGGCCCCGACAATCAGCACACGCATAAAGTTTGCCTTTGGATATGAGTCCGAGAACTTTAGGCCTGATGCTGCCCGCAGGCAAGGATTAGATGTGGGGCCTCATATAGAGCGGCGGGTTTGCCGGTCTGTGTGCAGGGGGCTGAGGCCCTCCAACATCACGCTCTGAACCGTCATTGGGTTTGCACAGGCAGAAACCGCGCTACCAGATCCTCCTGCGACAGCGGCCGGGCGAAGTAATAGCCCTGGGCCTGGCCGGCGCCGATCTCGCGCAGCAGCGCCAGGGTGGCCTCGTCCTCGACCCCTTCGGCCACCACCGTCAGGTCGAGCGACTCGGCCATGCGCACGATGGCGCGCACGATGGCACGGCTGCGCGAGCTGCTGGTGAGTTCGAGGATGAAGGATTTGTCGATCTTCAAGCCGCTGAAATGGTACTGGTGCACGTAGCTGAGCGACGAGAAGCCGGCGCCGAAATCATCGAGCACCACCGACACGCCAGCGTCGGCCAGCTGCTTCATGGTCTTGCGGGCCAGGTCCGGCTCGGCCACCAGGGCGCCCTCGGTGAGCTCCAGGCAGATGCGCGACGGCGCCAATTCGTGGCGGGCGAGCAAGGCCAGCACCTCGTCGGCGAATTCCGGCCGGGTGATGCTGTAGCTCGAGCAGTTGATGTGCACCGGTGGCCAATGCGCATGCTGCGGCTGGGCGAGGATCTGCGCGACGCAGGTGAGCATGTACAGGTCCAGTCGACCGATCAGGCGCAGGCCTTCCAGGGCCGGCAGGAAATCCCCGGGCGGGGTGATGCGGCCATCGGGCTGGCGCCAGCGGATCAGCGCCTCGAGCGCCAGCAGGCGGCCGCTGTCGACGTCGACGATCGGCTGGAAGTACGGCAGCAGCTCGTCGTCGCGTTTGAGCGCGTTGCGCAGCGCGCCCTCGCGCTCGACCTGGTCGGACACCTCGCGGCGCAGCTCCTGGTTGAACACCGCATAACTGTCGCGCCCGCCGTTCTTGACCCGGTACATGGCGGTGTCGGCGTCGCGCAGCAAATCGGCCGGCTCGTTGTGGAACTGCCGGTCGGCGTTGACGATGCCGACGCTGCAGGACGAGAACACTGTGTGCCCGTCGATGAAGAACGGCAGGTCGAAGGCCACCAGGATGCGCTCGGCGATCTCCACGGCACCCTCCAGGGTGGCCTCGGGGGCCAGTACGGCGAACTCGTCGCCGCCCAGCCGCGCCAGCAGATCGCCCTCACGCAGGCAGCCGCGCAGCCGCTCGGCGGCCTGGGTCAACAGCAGGTCGCCGTAGTGGTGGCCAAAGCTGTCGTTGACCATCTTGAACCGGTCCAGGTCGAGGAACATCACCGTGACCTGGCGCTCGCTGTCGAGAAACTCCTGCCAGGCGGCGTCCAGGCGTTGCAGCAGATGGGTGCGGTTGGGCAGCCCGGTCAGGGCATCATGGGCGTTCTCGTGCTGCAGCTTGGCGTTGGCGTGGTCCAGCTCGCGGGTGCGGCTCTGCACCCGCGCTTCGAGCTTGAGGTTGGCGGCATGGATGGCTTCGGCGGCGCTGCGCCGCGACAGGGCGGTGTCGATGTGCCGTGAAACGAAGGTCAGCAGCTCCTGGTCGCGCTGGGTGTAGCGAATCGCCGGGGTGTAGCTCTGCACGGCGAGGATGCCGCGCACCAGGTCGCCGTCGAACAGCGGAATGCCCAGCCAGGACTGCGAGCGGATCGGATCGTTGCTGACCTCGATTTCGCCGCGCTCGGTCAGCAGCGTGGCGTCGTCGTAGTCGACCAGGCACGGCCGGCGCTGGCGGATCACATACTCGGTGAGGCCGCGGCGGCCACGACGGGGCGGCGGGTTGGCGTCCTTTTTCTCGTCCACGTAGTACGGGAAGGTGACCAGCCCAGTGCTGTGATCGAACAGGGAGATGTAGAAGTTTTCCGCCGACAGCAGGTCGCCGACGATGCCGTGCAGGCTCTCGAACAGTTCGGCCATGTCGCCGGGCTGGCTGGACAGCTCGGCGATCTGGAACAGCGCGCTCTGCAAGTGTTCGGCACGCTCGCGCTCGGCCACCTGCTGGCGCAGCGCGTGGTTGAGCTCGGAGAGCTCCTGGGTGCGCCGCGAGACGGTTTCTTCGAGATCGGCGCGGTGCAGGATACGGTCCAGGGCCATGGCCACGTGCCGCGCCACCACCAGGAACAAGGCGCGGTCTTCGGCGCTGTAGACCCGCGACACGTCGTAGACCTGCATGGCGAGCATGCCAAACACTTCGTCCGAAGCGTTTTTCAGAGGCGCGCCCATCCAGAACTCCGGGCGATGGCCGACGCAATGAAAGCGCCCTTCAGCGTGCGCCGCCTCGATGCCGGCGGCGTCGGTGAGCAGCGGCTGGCCGCTGGTCAGCACCACGCCAGTCAGCGACAGGTGATCGGGGTTGAGGAACTCGTAGGCCTCGGGTTCGATGGCCTCGACATCGATGATGTCGACGTAATACGGGTAGGTGATCTTGCCGCTGTGGGGCTCGTACAACGCCAGGTAGAAGTTTTCCGCATCGATCAGGCTCGCCAGTTGGCGGTGCACGCCCTCCAGGAAGGCGCCGCGATCGGAGGTGGAGCTGGCCAGATAGGTGATTTCGTACAGCACCCGCTGGGTGTTCTGCGCGCGCGCCAGGGCTTCGGATTGCACCTTCAGGCCCAGGCGTCGGGCCAGGTCGGCAAGGGCCGGGTTGCCGGCCTCTTCGCGCGGTGCCAGCAGCCAGCCGAGCACGCTCTCGCCGCGCCCGGTCGGCCAGCGGCAGAGGTTGCGAGTGACGCAGAACGCCTCGAACGCCTCATGGGCGATGCTCGCCGGCCACTGCGCCAGAGGGTCGCCCTGCCCGACCAGATGGCACTGGTCGCCCACGCGGTAGGCGACCCAGCGCGTCATGGCCCCCTGCCCGGCCACGCCCAGCAGCGTGCCCGGGTCGTCGAGCGACGCGGTGGTCACGGACTGCTCGCGGGGTGTCATGGGCTGGCCAGATGGATGGGTAACCGGTGAACTCATAAGTGCTCCGTGCTCATAAGCAGACTGTGCGCATGTTCGTGTGAACTGGCAATAGGCAAATGGCCATATTCCATCGACCGCCACCGCCTGCGTTAAATAGTGGCAATATGACATTATCAAGCCCCGAGAGGCACCGCCTTGGTGCACTGCTCGTCGGCTGTTCCCCGATGCGGCTCAATTTTTGCCAAGCCGATCCGATAGATAAGCCAGGCAACCCTATTTCCACTGGCTGACTTCACAGGCATCGATGACCAACCTGTCCACCCCATTCGCCTCGGCAACCCGCGAAACGCGTCGTGCCTATGCCTATTACCTGCTGCCGCTGGGCATCCTGGTAATCGGCTGTGTGCTGTCGTGGTGCGTTGGCAGCCTGGACGTGCAGACCCGCCAGCGCGAACAGCGCGCCGGCGTGGATCTGCGCCTGAGCGCCCTGCGCACCGAGGTTGGCAGCCGCGTGCGCATGGCGTTCAGCGAAATCGAAGGGATTGCGCAGCTGCTCACGGTGAACGGTGAAATCAGTGCAGGGCTGTTTCAGGCGATGTCCCGGGAAGTATTGAACGCCTCGCCGTACCTGCGCAACATCGTGACCGCACAAGGCGACGTGGTGCACGATATCTATCCGCGCGAAGGCAGCGAGCGCGCCATTGGCCTGGACATCCGCGACTACCCCGAGCTGTACCCCATGGTGCGCCGCGCCCGGATGCTCGGCATGCCGGTGCTGGCCGGCCCCGTGCCGCTGATTCTGGGCGGCGAAGGCCTGGTCTACCGTCGCCCGATCTTCGTCGCCGGTTCCGCCGGGCCGCGCTACTGGGGCAGCGTCTCGGTGGTGGCCGACGTCGATGACTTCGTGCGGGCCGCCGGCCTGGGCTCGGTCGACGACCTCGACCTGGCCCTGCGTGGGCGCGACGGCCAGGGTGCCAATGGCGATCGCATCTGGGGCAATGGCGCCCTGTTCGACCAGGAAGTCTCGCGGGTGCAGATCGACGTGCCGGGCGGCACCTGGCAGCTGGTCGGCCGCCCGCGCGGCGGCTGGAGTCGGTTCAGCGTGCTGGACTCGCCGTTGTTCCTGCTGTGCCTGGTGTCCACGGCACTGCTGTCGCTGTTCGCCGCACAACTGGCGCGCAGCTACCGGCTGATTCACAAGCGCAACGGCGAATTGAAGCTGGAAGTCGACGACCGCCGCGCCATCCAGATGTCGCTGATGCAGAGTGAAGACCGCTTTCGCAACCTGTTCGAACACTCCCCCGACGCCGTGTGGATCGTCGATCACCACGGCCAATGCATCGAAGCCAACGACGCCGCCGCGCGCACCTTCGGCTATACCGACGCGGCGCAGTTCCAGGCGGTGCCGGCGGTCGACCTGTCGCCGATCTGGCAGCCGGACGGCCAGCGTTCCACCGACAAATCCAGCCGCATGCGGGCACTGGCCGGCGAACAGGGCGTGCAACGCTTCGAGTGGCAGTTCCAGCGTGCCGATGGCAGCAGTTTCCCCACCGAAGTCACGCTGTGCACCATGTTGCTGGGCAACGCCTGCGTCACCTACGCGGTGGCCCGCGACATCTCTGAGCGCAAGCACGCCGAAGCGCAGTTGCTCGAGCACAAGGCCCTGCTCCAGGCCATCGTCGACAACGCCCCGTCGCTGATCTACATGTTCGACACCGAGGCGCGGCTGCTGCTGTGCAACCACCTCTACGAGCGCTCGGTGCGCCACCCCAGCGAGCTGATCGTCGGCCATCGGCGCAGCCATTTCATGCAGACCCAGGACGCCCGCCTGCAGGAGCTCGACGACCAGGCAGTGCTGGTCAGCGGCACTGCCCAGCGCTTCGAGGACACCCACCATGAACCCGGCGGCCTGCGCACCTACCTGACCACTAAGTGCCCGCTGCGCGACGCTGACGGCCGTCTGCTCGGCGTGCTGGGCATTTCCAACGACATCACCGAAATCCGCCAGACCACCGAAGAGCTGCGCCTGGCCGGCCTGGTGATGGACAACACCGGTGATGCAGTGATGATCACCGACGCCAACGGCATGATCGTGCGGGTCAACCGCGCGTTCACCACCATCACCGGCTTCAGCGCCGATGAGGTGCTGGGCAGCCGCAGCCTGCTGCGTTCGAGCCGCCATGACCGGCACTTCTACCGGCGCATGCGCGACAGCCTGCGCGCGCAGGGCCACTGGCGCGGCGAGATCTGGAGCCGGCGCCGAGATGGCGAAGAGTACCCGCAGTGGTTGACCATCAACGCCGTGACCAGCGAGCGTGGCGAACGGGTCAACTACGTCGGGGTGTTCTCCGACATCAGCAGCATCAAGCATGCCCAGGCCGAGCTCGAGCGCCTGGCCCACTTCGATGCGGTGACCGGCCTGCCCAACCGTGTGCAGTTTCAGCGCCGGCTGGCCGACAGCATTGCCCGGGCGCTGCGCAACGACAGCTGCATGGCGGTGCTGATCCTCGACGTCGACGGCTTCAAGATGGTCAACGACACCCTCGGCCACCCCATGGGCGACCTGCTGCTGCAACAGGCCACGCAGCGCTTTCTGGCGGCCACGCCGGCCAGCGACACCGTGGCGCGCCTGGGCGGCGACGAGTTCGCCTTCATTCTCAACGACCTGGACAGCCCGCAAGACGCCGTCAGCCTGGTCCAGGGCCTGCTGCACACGCTGCAGCGGCCGTTCGACCTCAACGGCACCCACGCGCTGGTGACCGCGAGCATCGGCGTAGCCATTTGCCCAAGCGACGGCGCGTCGCCTGAAGTCCTGTTGCGCCATGCCGATACTGCCATGTACGGCGCCAAGGAAGCCGGCCGCAACGGGTTCCGCTTCTATCAGCGGCAGATGACCGAGTTCATCCAGCAGCGCGTGTCCATGGAAGCGGCACTGCGCCGCGCCCTGCAGTGCGGCGAGTTCGAACTCTGGTACCAGCCCAAGCTCGATCTGGCCAGCGGCGCCGTCGAGGGCGCCGAGGCGCTGCTGCGCTGGCGTGACCCGCAGCATGGCATGGTGATGCCCGCCGATTTCATCCCTCTGGCTGAACGCACCGGGCTGATCATCGCCATCGGCGAATGGGTGCTCGACCAGGCTTGCGCGCAACTTCGCTGCTGGCTGGACCGCGGCATTTTCGACGGGCGCATCGCCATCAACGTCGCCGCGCCGCAGATTGATCGCAGCGACTTCGTCGAAAGCGTGCGCCGGGCCTTGCAACGCCACGACCTGCCAGCCTGCGCGCTGGAAGTGGAAGTGACCGAGAGCCTGCTGATGGAGAGCCAGGACCAGGCCAGCGAAGTGCTGACCCGCCTGCAACACCTGGGGGTGACCACTGCAGTGGACGACTTTGGCACCGGCTACTCGTCGCTGGCCTACCTCAAGATGCTGCCGATCGACAACTTGAAGATCGACCGGGCGTTCATCCGCGACCTGCCGGGCGACAGCACCTACGTGGCCATCACCCGGGCGATCATCGACCTGGGCCGCGCGCTGAACTTCCACGTCACCGCAGAAGGCATCGAAACGCAGGAGCAGTACGACTTCCTCCGCGCGGCCGGCTGCGACACCGGCCAGGGCTACCTGATCGGCAAGCCGATGCCGGCCGCGCAGTTCGAAGCCTGGCTAACGGCGCGCCCGGTGCTGAGGCTGCCCGCCAGCGTGTGAAAGACGGTGCCTGGCGTCAGCCCAAGGCTTGGGGCCTCATCGTCACGCTCGGCGAGACAGGTCAATGGGCTTTTTGCGACAACACGGCCGCCACTCACAGCTCATAACGGTCGACCGCCCGGCGCCGCTCGTTGTCGTCGCGCACATCGTAGCTGGCGGTGGTCTGGATGTTGCTGTGGTGCGCCAGCTTCTGGGCGATCGACAGGTCGTGCTCCTCTATGACCCGGGTGATGAACGAGCGACGAAAGTCGTGGGGCATGATCTTCACGCCGACCTGGGCCCCGCGCTGGCGGGCGATGTAGTAGATCGCGTGCTTGGTGATGCGCTCGCGGGTGACATGGCTGCCGCGGCGGATGCGGTTGAACAGGAAAGGATCGTCGCCGACGCCGGCCGGCAGCAGCGAACGGCGCAGCTTGAGCCAGGCACCCAGGCGTTCGAAGGCCCACGCCGGGGCGTACTTGAGCAGCTGCCGGTTGCCCTTGCCGGTGACTTGCAGGCTGCGCTCGGCAAAGTCGACCTGGGCAAGGTCGAGGTTGACCGATTCGGACTTGCGCATGCCCGAGCCATACAGCAGCGCGATCACCGCCGCGTCGCGACGGCCCTGGGGCCGCGGGTCGCTGTCGCACACCGCCATCAGTTCGCGAATCAGCGTGCGCCGCAGGTTGCGCCCCTGACCCAGCCGGGTGCCTGCGGCGGGTTTGACCGAGCGCATGCGCAGCAGGTGGTCGTGCTCGATCAGCCCCAGGCGCCAGGCCTCGTTGATCACCCCGCGCAAGGCATTGACGTACAACGACGAGGTGTTGGGGGCATAGCCGTCTTCCCGCAACGCCGCCACCAGGCTGCCGATATGCCCGGGCTGCAGCTGGTGCCAGGGCACCTCGTTGATGTCGCTGTCGCCAAAGCCGAGGCGATCGGCGGCGTCCTGCAGCACATAGCGCAAGGTCAACTGACTGGACGGCATCAGCCGGGCGAGGTACTGCTGCAGGGGATTGTGCGGGTCGAGCAAACCGTGGGACCTTGTGTCGCAACTGAAGGCCGGGCATGTTAGCAGGCTGCACGGAGCTTGGCCCGCTTGCCCGGCAGACGAGGGAACGGGCCCAGCCGGCTTGACCCTGAAAACCCTGCTCGGACGCTGACCACCATGCACATCATCGAAAAGACCGGCGCGCCCGTGCGCAGTCTGACCCCCGCCGAACAGTCCCTGCTCGAAGGCTTCGTCCAGAACCGCCTGGAGAACGTGCGGCTGCTGCAAGCCAACCAGTGGCTGCTCAAGCTGCGCGGTGAAGGCCAGTGGCTGGCCTGCGACTGCCAGCCACAGCGCCGGCCGGTGCTCAACGTGACCCTCAACAGCGACACCGGCACCCTGTTCCTCAAGAACAACCCCGGCACGCCGGACCACGCCCCCGACTGCCCCTTCACCAAGGACCTGCGCGAGCCGGGCGAACGCCACACCCAGGCCCATGAAGCACCTGCCAGCTGGCTGGCACCGGATCGTCCCTTGCGCCTGCTGGGCGAATTCAGCGCCGCCAGCGTGGCGAGCACTGGCGAAACCTCCACCCTCGCCGATCAAAGCCGCGAACCGCATAGGCTGCTGTCGCTGCTGCTGACCCTGGTCGAGGCCTCGGCGCTGAACGTCTACGCCACTGCCGGCAAGCGCGACCTCAGCGCCCAGTTCGCCGCGCTGCGCGACGCCGCAGCGCGCTATCCACTGATCGACCGGGTGCCGGCCAGCCACTACCTGCAGACACGCCTGGACATCAAGCACATGATGATGCTCAAGGCGCGCCTGCAAGGGTCCGAGGCGTTCGGCGAGCAGCGCCGCCATGGGCTGCTGCTCGACTGTGTCACCGAGGTACGCGCACGCAAGGTGATCACCGAACCTCAGCCCGCCGGCTTCGACTTCCAGGGTCATCATTCGCTGTGGGGCGGCGCGCGCACGCCCGGGCCGTTGCTGGCGCTGGCGTTGTACTCGACCACCCAGGCGCACCGCCAGTTCTACGAGATGATCCACCTGGCGACGCTGCCGGTGCTGTCACGGGCGCAGCTGTTCCCAGTGTTTCGCGACGACGAGCGCGAGCCGCTGAAAATGCTGGTCGGGTTGATCGACTGGATGGCCGGCAAAGGCGTCAAGGTCACCATGCGCCGCCCGGTGATCGGCGCGGCGGTGATGGACGAGCTGGTGCTCAGCGCGACCGGCGACCGCATCCTGTCGGTATCCCTGACCCAGTCGCCACAGGGCCCGGAGCCCAGCTCGGAGACCTTCAAGCGCCTGGCCGACTTCAAGAGCCTGGAGACGTTCAAGCGCTTTGTGGCGGGTTTTTTCATGCGTCAAGGCTGAAGAGCCCCCAAGTCAAGCCGGCCTGGCGGCCTCTCGGGGTCTGCGACCCCTCCCACAGGATCGGCGCCCGTGGGAGGGGCAACGCCCCGAGAGGCCGCCAGGCCGGTTTGATCCGGGCATGGCTGGCGAAAAGCGTCACGCCCCTCACGCCGAGCGCAACAGCCACACCCGCGCCACGTCCCGGGCTCTTTCGGCCAGAAGAGCCCCCAAGTCAAGCCGGCCTGGCGGCCTCTCGGAGTCTGCGACCCCTCCCACAGGATCGGCGCCCGTGGGAGGGGCAACGCCCCGAGAGGCCGCCAGGCCGGTTTGATCCGGGCATGGCTGGCGAAAAGCGTCACGCCCCTCACGCCGAGCGCAACAGCCACACCCGCGCCACGTCCCGGGCTCTTTCGGCCAGCAGACGCGCGCTGTTTTCACAGGCGAACTGCAAGGTCATCGGCCCGCTGGCCACTGAAAACGCGGCGCTGATACCGTGTTCGTACGTCGCCACAGGGCCCGGAGCCCAGCTCGGAGACCTTCAAGCGCCTGGCCGACTTCAAGAGCCTGGAGACGTTCAAGCGCTTTGTGGCGGGTTTTTTCATGCGTCAGGGCTGAAGAGCCCCCAAGTCAAGCCGGCCTGGCGGCCTCTCGGGGTCTGCGACCCCTCCCACAGGATCGGCGCCCGTGGGAGGGGCAACGCCCCGAGAGGCCGCCAGGCCGGTTTGATCCGGGCATGGCTGGCGAAAAGCGTCACGCCCCTCACGCCGAGCGCAACAGCCACACCCGCGCCACGTCCCGGGCTCTTTCGGCCAGCAGACGCGCGCTGTTTTCACAGGCGAACTGCAAGGTCATCGGCCCGCTGGCCACTGAAAACGCGGCGCTGATGCCGTGTTCGTACAGTTCCTCATAACCCTGGCCCAAGGTGCCAGCGATGACGATCACCGGCGCGCCGGCGGCCTGGGCGATGCGGGTCACGCCCAAGGGGGTCTTGCCGCGCAGGGTCTGCGCGTCGAAACGGCCTTCGCCGGTGATCACCAGGTCGGCGCCTTGCACGGCAGCGGCCAGGCCGGTCAGCTCGGCGACCACTTCCACCCCCGGGCGGAAGGTCGCGCCCAGGTAGGCCTTGGCGGCAAAGCCCATGCCACCGGCCGCGCCGCTACCCGGCTGATCGCGCACATCGCGCCCGAGGGCGCGCAGGCTGTGATCGGCGAAGTGCCCCAGGGCCTGGTCCAGCGCCTCGACCTGGCTGGGCGAGGCGCCTTTTTGCGGGCCGAAGATGTGCGAGGCACCCTGGGGGCCGCACAGCGGGTTGTCGACGTCTGCCGCCACCTCGAAGCGCACCTGGGCCAGGCGCGGGTCCAGGCCACTGGCATCGAGCCGGGCCAGGCCGCCGAGTGCCAGGCCACCCGGGGCGAGGTCGCTGCCCTGGGCGTCGAGCAATTGCAGACCGAGCGCCTTGAGCATGCCGCTGCCGGCATCGTTGGTGGCACTGCCGCCGATGGCGAGGATGATGCGCCGGGCGCCGGCGTCCAGCGCCGCGAGAATCAACTGGCCAGTGCCGAAGGTGCTGCTGACGCAGGCATCGCGCTGGGCGACCTCCACCAGTTGCAGGCCGCTGGCCTCGGCCATTTCGATGATCGCGGTGTGGCTGTCCGCCAGCCAACCCCAGCGCGCCTGCACTTCCCGGCCCAAGGGCCCGCTGACGACGAGGCTGCGCATCTGCCCGGCACAGGCAGCGAGAATCGCTTCCATGGTGCCTTCGCCGCCGTCGGCCATCGGGCATTGCAGCAGCTGGGCGTCCGGCAGCACCTGGGCCAGACCCTGGGCAATGGCGGCAGCGACGCCGGCCGCGCTGAGGCTGTCCTTGAACGAATCGGGGGCGATAACGATTTTCATGGGGTTGTGCTCCTTGTTATTTTGCCCAAGTGGTCAGGCACAATATGCCGATTTCCGGCCGCCCAGGCGTCTGGCCCGTGCACAACTGGCATCCCCGGTTGTTGGTCATTTCTACAAAGGCGCAGCGGCCGGCAGCAGTTGCACGCCGATGTACAGGGCGAGCATGCCTTGCAGGGTCATGGGGTCCAGGCCGCTGAGCTCGGCGATGCGTTCCATGCGGTAGCGCAGGCTGTTGCGGTGGATACCCAGCGCATCGGCGCAGTGCTGGCTCTGGCCGTCGTGTTCGCACCAGGCGCGCAGGGTGCCGAGCAACTGGCCGTTGGCGTCGCGGGCCTGCACCCGCTGCAGCGGTTCGATCCACTCCTCCAGCGAATCGTCGCCGCGGTGGCGCCAGAGCAGGGCCGGCAGGCGATAGCGTTCGAGGGTCAGCCATTGCACCTGGGGCAGCACGTCGCGACCGTAGGCGAGCAGGTCGCCCACCCGTCGGCAGTTGCGCCGCAGGCCGGCCAGGTCCGCCGCCGGCCCCGCGCTGGCCAGGCGCAGCACTGGCCAACCGTTGCCAGCCAGGCGCTCGAGCAGACGCGGCAGGTCCAGCGAGCCCTGCGCCGGGCGGCACCAGAGCAAGGCAGCGCCGGTCATGCTCACGCACCAGCTGTCGGCGAAATGGGCGCTCAACCAGGCCGCCAAACCTTCGCTGGAATGACGCGGCGCCAGTTCGAGCAGGTACGGCGTGCGCGCCAGCTGCGGCTTGAGCCCCAGCTGCCGGGCCTCTTCCAGCAGGCGCGCGGCATCGCCTTCACCGCCCAGCAGCAAGCCAAGTACGTCGTCGCTGCGCTGACGGCGCCACTGTTGTTCGGCCTGCATGTGGCGCTGGGCCACCAGCATTTCGGCAGTCATGCGCACCAGTTCGGCGTAGATCCGCACCTGGTCCGGCTCGCCGGTGATGCCCAGCACGCCGATCAGGCGCTGATCGAGCAGCAACGGCAGGTTCACCCCCGGTTGCGAGCCTTTGAGGCAGGCCGCCGCCTGGGAGTCCAGCTCGACCACCCGACCGTTGGCCAGCACCAACTGTGCGCCTTCATGGCGGGTATTGACCCGTTGCGGCTCGCCGCTGCCCAGGATCAACCCCTGGCTGTCCATGACGTTGACGTTGAACGGCAGAATCGCCATGGCGCGGTCGACGATGTCCTGCGCCAGGTCGTGATCGAGTTCGAACATAGCAATGCGCCTGGTGAAACCAAGAAGGATAGCGCGCCGCCATGGCCGAGGGCCACAGGTGCAAATTTTCATCTGGCGGGGGTGCCCCCACAGCGCCAGTCATGGCATAACTGGCGCCTCACTTCACCGGCAAAGGGATTGCGACATGCTCTATCGTTCACTCGGCCAGTCCGGCCTGCAAGTCAGCGCCTTGACCCTGGGCACCATGATGTTCGGCCAGCAGACCGCCGATGATGAATCCCTGCGCATCATCGACAAGGCCCGCGACCAGGGCATCAACTTCATCGACACGGCCGACGTCTACAATGCCGGGCGCTCCGAGGAGGTGGTCGGCGAAGGCATCGCCAACCACCGCGAGCACTGGATACTGGCCACCAAGGTCGCCATGGGCCCCACCGACGGCCTGCCCAACCGCAGCGGGCTGAGCCGCAAACACATGTTCGACGCCGTGGACGGCAGCCTGCGCCGGCTGGACACCGACTACATCGACCTGTACTACCTGCACCGCGACGACCTCAAGGTGCCGCTGGAAGTGACCGTGCGCGCCATGGGCGACCTGATCCGCGCCGGCAAGGTACGCCAGTGGGGGGTGTCCAACTTCCGTGGCTGGCGCATCGCCGAGATCGCCCACGTCGCCCGGCAGCTGGGGGTCGAGCCGCCAGTGGCCAGCCAGCCGCTGTACAACATCGTCAACCGCCAGGTGGAGACCGAACAACTGACCGCCGCTGCCTATCACGGCCTCGGCGTGGTGCCGTTCAGCCCCCTGGCCCGCGGCGTGCTCAGCGGCAAGTACGCGCCGGGCGTGGAACCCGCCGCCGACAGCCGCGCCGGGCGCCAGGACAAGCGCATCCTGGAAGTCGAATGGCGCCAGGAATCGCTGGCCATCGCCCAGAAGGTCCAGGCCTGGACCGCACAGAAAGGCGTCGGCATGGTCGAGTTCGCCATCGCCTGGGTGCTCAACAACAGCGCCGTCAGTTCCGCCATCGTCGGCCCGCGCACCGAGGAGCAATGGGACACCTACGGCAAGGCGCTGGAGGTGCAGCTGACCGCCGAGGATGAAGCCTTCATCGATTCGCTGGTGACGCCGGGGCATGCCTCGACCCATGGTTTCAATGATGTCGGGCATTTTGTCAGCGGGCGGGTGCCGGTGACTGTCTAGGGCCTGGCTGCGGACGGTGTGCGGGCTGGCACCGTCCGCGCCATTGGCGATCGACAGAGGCCCTCAAGCGTACAGGTCCATGGCGGAACTCCAACCGCTGCGCACTGCCAGATAAGCGCCCCCCTCCCAAGAAAAATCCCATGGCCCTGCACACCCTCGCCCGTACCCATCCACGCCTGACCGGCGCCGCCCTGCTCGGCATCGTCATCGGCGCGCTGGTACCCATCCATGATCTGGGCATGCGCATCCTCACCGGCTGGAATGCCGGGGTGTGGTTCTATCTGGCGCTGGTGCTGTGGCTGACGTTGCATGCCCGCGCCGATCAGGTGCGTGAGACCGCGCAGGTCGAGGACGAGAACGCGGGCATGGTGTTGATTACCGTGTGCGTGGCGATCATCGCCAGCCTGGCAGCCATCGGCGTGGAACTGGCCGGCAGCAAGGGCATGAAGCCCGACGTGCAGGCGTTGCACTATGGCGTCACCGGGCTGACCATCGTCGGCTCCTGGCTGCTGACCGGGGTCATCTTCGCCTTGCACTACGCCCGGCATTTCTACACCAGTGACGCGCGCCAGCCGGTGCTGCGCTTTCCCGAAGAAGAAAGCCGGCCTGACTACTGGGATTTCCTGTATTTCTCCTTCACCATCAGCGTCGCCGTGCAGACCTCCGACGTCGGTGTCGCTTCGCGCGCCATGCGCCGGGTAGTGCTGGGGCATTCGCTGCTGGGTTTCGTCTTCAACACCGCCATCCTCGGTTTCTCGATCAATATCGCGGCGGGCCTGATCAACTGAAGCGCATTGACGGGCCGCAGCTTTGGTGATTTGATGACGCCTTGAAACCGGTTTCAACCGCCTGGCATCACCCATAACAATAGCAACAGCAGGAATCAGGCCGTGACATCTCTCAGCTCTTCCCCCCGCGCTCGCGTGACGATGCTCGACGTCGCCCGCCATGCCGGCGTCTCCAAGGCCAGCGTGTCGCGTTTCATCGGCGACGACAAGGCGCTGCTCTCCGACGCCATTGCCCTGCGCATCGAACAGGCCATCGCCGTCCTCGGCTACCGCCCCAATCAGATGGCCCGCGGCCTCAAACGCGGGCGCACACGGCTGATCGGCATGCTCGTGGCCGATATCCGCAACCCCTACTCGATCGCGGTGATGCACGGTGTGGAAACTGCCTGCCGGCGTCACGGCTACAGCCTGGTGGTGTGCAACACCGACCGCGACCCCGAACAGGAGAGCCTGCAGCTGCAGGCGCTGCGCTCGTACAACGTCGAAGGCTTGATCGTCAACACGCTGGGGCGCCACCTGGACGCCCTGCGCGAGTTGCAGCGCGAGTTGCCCATGGTGCTGGTCGACCGCAAGGTCGAGCAGCTGCCGGGCGACCTGGTCGGGTTGGACAACGCCGACGCCGTGCGCCAGGCGGTCGAGCACCTGCAACAGCGCGGCTACCGCCAGCTGGCGCTGGTCAGTGAGCCGCGTGATTTCACCAGTTCGCGCATCGAGCGCATCGAGGCCTTCACCCGCCTGGTGCCTGGCGCACCGGTACTGGAGCTCGGTGACGACCTGGTGATCGCCCTGGGCAGGTTTCTCGCCCAGCCTACCGCCGGCGCCAAGGCGCTGTTCTGCGCCAACGGCATGGCCGCACTGGCCTGCACCCTGGCGCTGCGCAAGCACTACCCGGACGCCCTGAACACCCTGGGCCTGATCGCCCTTGACGACCTCGACTGGTACCCACTGGTGGCCGGCGGCATCACCGCCCTGGCCCAGCCGACCCACGACATCGGCGCACGCGCCTTCGAATGCCTGCTCGAACGCCTGCGCGGCAGCACCGCGCCGGTGCAGACCCACGACTTTGCCGCGCAGCTCATCGTGCGCGGCTCCACCCCGGTACAGACCGCTTGAGCGATTGAATCAAGGCGACGCGATGCGGTCGACATTCCTGACAATGTAATCGGTTTCAGAGGCCCAACAATAATGACTCTCTACCCCGTTTCCATCAGCCTGGGCGCCTACGGTGCCGACTATGTCCGCCGTCGCGGCCAGGCCAGTTTCATCCCCCTGCTGGCCGCCGCCGGCGTCACCTGGATCGAATTGCGCGAAGAGCTCGGCTTGCCGGAGCCTGCTGCCACGGCGGCGGCCATCGCCGATGCCGGGCTGACGTGCGTGTATTCCTCGCCGCTGGAGCTCTGGCAGCTCGATCAGGCCGCCCCCAACCCGGCAGTGGCCGAAGCGCTGCAGCAGGCGCAGCGCTTCGGCGCGGTCTGGCTCAAGGTGTCCCTGGGGCATTACTCGCCGCTGGCCGATGTCGCCGCGCTCAAGCCGCTGCTGCGCGAAACCCCGGTGCGCCTGCTGGTGGAAAACGACCAGACCCCGCAGGGCGGGCGTATTGCCCCGCTGGTTCAGTTCTTCGACAAGGCCGCCGCGCTGGACGTGCCGGTGGGCATGACCTTCGACGCCGGCAACTGGCACTGGCAGAACGAGTCGGCCTTTGCCGCCGCGCTGGAGCTGGGTCATCGGGTGCAGTACCTGCATTGCAAGGGCGTGCAGCGCCGTGAGGGCAAATGGCATGCGGTGCCGCCGACTCCCGAGGACCTGCAACTCTGGCAGCAGTTGCTGGCCCGCATGCCCGGCGGCATCGTCCGCGCCGTGGAGTTTCCCCTGCAGGGCGACGACCTCCTGGCCCTGACTGCCGAGCACTGCGCCACCCTCGCCCGCCTCGGTCAACCCACCGCCATCGAACCCCGGCAGGAGGTGGCCCATGGCTGATTTCGACGTTCTGAGCTTTGGTGAAACCATGGCCATGCTGGTGGCCGACGAACCGGGCGACCTGGCCCAGGTGCAGCACTTTCACAAACGCATTGCCGGCGCCGACAACAACGTCGCCATCGGCCTCACCCGCCTGGGCTTCAACGTCGCCTGGCTGAGCCGGGTCGGCAACGACTCGCTGGGCCGCTTCGTGGTGCAGAGCCTGGAGCGTGAAGGCCTGGACTGCCGCCACGTGGGCGTTGACCCGCAGCACCCCACCGGGTTGCAGTTCAAGTCCCTGGCCGACGACGGTGAAGACCCGGCGGTGGAATATTTCCGACGCGGTTCGGCGGCCAGCCACATGGGTATCGCCGACATCCCGGCGGCGCTGCTGCAAGCCCGCCACCTGCACGCCACCGGCATCCCGCCGGCGCTGTCGCCGAGCATGAACGCGCTGTCGCGCCACCTCATGCAAAGCATGCGCGAGGCCGGGCGCAGCGTGTCCTTCGACCCCAACCTGCGGCCGAGCCTGTGGGGCAGCCAGGCGCGCATGATCGAGCAGATCAACGATCTCGCCAGCCTCGCCCACTGGGTGCTGCCGGGGCTGGCCGAGGGGCAGCTGCTGACCGGCCTCGACGAGCCGCGCGACATTGCCGCGTTCTACCTGGACCTGGGCGCCGAAGCGGTGGCCATCAAGCTGGGCCCCCAAGGCGCGTACTACCGCACTGCCACCCGCGAAGGCCTGGCCGCCGCACATCCGGTAGCGCGGGTGGTCGATACCGTAGGAGCCGGCGATGGCTTTGCCGTGGGCGTGATCAGCGCCCTGCTCGAGCGCCTGGACATTGCCCAGGCGGTCGATCGCGGCAACTGGGTCGGCAGCCTGGCGGTGCAGAGCCCCGGTGACATGGAAGGCCTGCCCACCCGTGACCAACTGCTGGCGGCCAGCCTGAAACGGCCGGCGTGAAGCCCAACGCTGCTTAGGAACGAGATCATGCAAACTATAAAAAAACTCGCCACCCGTCGCTGGTGGTTCCTGATGCCGATCGTTTTCATCACCTACAGCCTGGCCTACCTGGACCGCGCCAACTATGGCTTCGCCGCTGCCTCGGGGATGGCCGAGGACCTTCACATCACCCCGGGGTTGTCGTCGCTGCTGGGGGCGCTGTTCTTTCTGGGCTATTTCTTCTTCCAGGTCCCGGGAGCGATCTACGCCGAAAAGCGCAGCGTCAAGAAGCTTATCTTCGTCAGCCTGATCGCCTGGGGCGTGCTGGCCAGCCTCACCGGCATGGTCGACAGCGCCTATTGGCTGATCGCCATCCGCTTCATGCTGGGCGTGGTCGAGGCGGTGGTGATGCCAGCCATGCTGGTGTACCTGTGCCACTGGTTCACCCGTGCCGAACGCTCGCGGGCCAACACCTTTCTGATTCTCGGCAACCCGGTGACCCTGCTGTGGATGTCGGTGGTGTCCGGCTACCTGATCCAGCACCTGAGCTGGCGCTGGATGTTCATCATCGAAGGCCTGCCGGCCATCGTCTGGGCCTTCATCTGGTGGCGCCTGGTCGACGAACGCCCGGCCGACGCCAAGTGGCTCGACGACGCGCAACGCCAGGCCCTGGATGACGCCCTGGCCGCCGAGCAGGTGGGCATCAAGCCAGTGAAGAACTACGCCCAGGCTTTCCGCTCGGGCAAGGTCATCGTGCTGTCGCTGCAATACTTCTGCTGGAGCATCGGCGTCTACGGCTTCGTCCTGTGGTTGCCGTCGATCCTCAAGCAAGGCGCGCAGATGGACATGGTCGAGGCCGGCTGGCTGGCTTCGGTGCCGTATCTGGCAGCGGCGCTGGCGATGCTGCTGGTGTCCTGGGGCTCGGACAAGCTGCAGCGGCGCAAACGCTTCGTCTGGCCGCCGCTGCTGCTCGGCGCGCTGGCCTTCTATGCCTCGTACGCTCTGGGCGGCGAGCATTTCTGGTGGTCCTACTCGCTGCTGGTACTGGCCGGCGCCTGCATGTACGCGCCCTACGGGCCGTTCTTCGCCATCGTCCCGGAAGTGTTGCCGGCCAACGTCGCCGGCGGCGCCATGGCGCTGATCAACAGCATGGGCGCGCTGGGCTCGTTCGGCGGCTCGTGGCTGGTCGGCTACCTCAACAGCAGCACCGGCAACCCGGGCGCCTCGTACCTGCTGATGAGCGCGGCGCTGCTGGTCTCGGCGGTGCTGACGCTGCTGCTGCGTCCCAGCGGCTCGGACAGCGAGGTCCGCGTCGCCACACCCGCCCCGGCCCCCGCCACGGCGCACCCATGAATTGCACAAGGCCCTGAGCTGATGAAACCGACTGTCGTACTGTACAAGAAACTCTCCGCCCCGCTGCTGGCCGAACTGCAGCAGCACGCCGAGGTGGTGTTCATCGACGAGCCCAAGCGTGACGGCCTGCAGCGCCTGCGCGAGGCCCTGCCCGGCGCCCACGGGCTGCTGGGCGCGAGCCTGGCGCTGGACGCCGAGCTGCTCGACCTGGCGCCGCAGCTGCGCGCCGTGGCCAGCGTCTCGGTGGGGGTCGACAACTATGACGTGGACGACCTGACCCGCCGCCGCATCCTGTTGACCAACACCCCCGATGTGCTTACCGAGACCACCGCCGACACCGGCTTCGCCCTGCTGCTGGCCAGCGCCCGGCGGGTGGTGGAGCTGGCCGGCCTGGTCAAGGCCGGGCAATGGACCCGCAACATCGGCCCGGCGCACTTCGGCACCGACGTGCACGGCAAGACCCTGGGCATCGTCGGCATGGGCCGCATTGGCGAGGCCCTTGCCCAGCGCGGGCATCTGGGCTTCGGCATGCCGGTGCTGTACCACAGCCATTCGCCCAAGCCCGCCGTGGAGCAGCGCTTCGGCGCGCGCCATTGCAGTTTGGAGCAGCTGCTGGGCGAGGCCGACTTCGTCTGCCTGACCCTGCCGCTGACCGCCCGCACCGAGGGCCTGATCGGCGCCGCGCAGCTCGCCCTCATGAAGCCCGGGGCCATCCTGGTAAACATCTCGCGCGGCAAGGTGGTCGACGAGGCGGCGCTGATCGACGCGCTGCAACAGCGGCGCATTCGCGGTGCCGGGCTGGATGTGTTCGAACGCGAACCGCTGGGGCATGATTCGCCGCTGCTTGAACTGGACAACGTGGTCGCCACCCCGCACATCGGCTCGGCCACCGAGGAGACTCGCGAAGCCATGGCCGCCTGCGCCGTGCGCAACATGATCGCCGCGCTGCAGGGCCAGCGGCCGGCCAACCTGGTGAACCCGCTGGCGTTTGCCTGAATACCTCGGGGCTATGTGCCTGAGAGACCAGCGGGCCGTTTTGATCTTCCTGGCGCCTGGCGAAATGTCCAATATGGCCACCAGCGGCCGCCCGCGCGGCCTATCGCCAGCTGCGCCGGCTCCTACATCTGTTTCGATTTATATGCATCCAGTGCCAGCGCCTATGACCGCTCTTGATGTTCGACGGCATATCGCCATGCACCAAGGCGCTCATAGGCAATGCCACTGGAACGGCACGTTCGAAGCAACTGTGGGAGCCGGCGAAGCTGGCGATAGGCCGCGCGGGCGGCCGTTGGCGGCCGTGATTGAGCCTCAAGACAGGCCCGCCGACCTCTCGGGGTCTTCGCCCCCTCTCACAATGGATTCGCGATCAAAGTGGGAGGGGTCGCAGACCCCGAGAGGCCGCCAGGCCGTTTTGATCTTCCTGGCGCCTGGCGAAATGTCCAATATGGCTACCACCGGCCGCCCGCGCGGCCTATCGCGGGCTTCGCGCGCTCCCATGTTTTTTTCGAACGTGCCGTTCCAGGCTGATCTCCTATGACCGCCTTGGGGCTTGGCGGTCTATCGTGGAACATCAAATGAATGCATGCGCCCGAAACCACCGTAGGAGCGCGCGAAGCCCGCGATCAGGCCGCGCGGGCGGCCGTTGGCGGCCGTGATTGAGCCTCAAGACAGGCCCGCCGACCTCTCGGGGTCTTCGCCCCCTCCCACAATGGATTCGCGATCAAAGTGGGAGGGGTCGCAGACCCCGAGAGGCCGCCAGGCCGGTGTGATCTTCCTGGCGCCTGGCGAAATGTCCAATATGGCTACCACCGGCCGCCCGCGCGGCCTATCGCCAGCTGCGCCGGCTCCTACATCTGTTTCGATTTATATGCATCCAGTGGCATCGCCGATAACCGCCTTTGATGTTCGACGGCATATCGCCATGCACCAAGGCGCTCATAGGCAATGCCACTGGAACGGCACGTTCGAAGCAAATGTGGGAGCCGGCGAAGCTGGCGATAGGCCGCGCGGGCGGCCGGTGGTGGCCTTGATTGAGCCTCAAGACAGGCCCGCCGACCTCTCGGGGTCTTCGCCCCCTGCCACAAGGGATTCGCGATCAAAGTGGGAGGGGTCGCAGACCCCGAGAGGCCGCCAGGCCGGTTTGATCTTCCTGGCGCCTGGCGAAATGTCCAATATGGCCACCAGCGGCCGCCCGCGCGGCCTATCGCCAGCTGCGCCGGCTCCTACATCTGTTTCGATTTATATGCATCCAGTGGCATCGCCTATGACCGCTCTTGATGTTCGACGACAGACCGCCATGCACCAAGGCGCTCATAGGCAATGCCACTGAAACGGCACGTTCGAAGCAAATGTGGGAGCCGGCGAAGCTGGCGATAGGCCGCGCGGGCGGCCGTTGGCGGCCGTGATTGAATCTCAAGACCGGCCCGCCGACCTCTCGGGTTCTTCGCCCCCTCCCACAAGGGATTCGCGATCAAAGTGGGAGGGGTCGCAGACCCCGAGAGGCCGCCAGGCCGGTTTGATCTTCCTGGTGCCTGGCGAAATGTCCAATATGGCCACCAGCGGCCGCCTGCGCGGCCTATCGCCAGCTGCGCCGGCTCCTACATCTGTTTCGATTTATATGCATCCAGTGGCATCGCCGATAACCGCCTTTGATGTTCGACGGCATATCGCCATGCACCAAGGCGGTCATAGGCAATGCCACTGGAACGGCACGTTCGAAGCAAATGTGGGAGCCGGCGAAGCTGGCGATAGGCCGCGCGGGCGGCCGTTGGCGGCCGTGATTGACTCTCAAGACAAGCCCCGAGCCCCCGCCAGCGGCGCGGCACAGGCCGCTATCCGCCGGCACGCCTCCTCCAGGAGGTCTGCGTCCAGCACCAGGCCCAGCCGGATGTGCCCGGCCGCACTCGGGCCGAACGCCTCGCCGGCGAGCACCGACACCCCCTGCTCGTCCAGCAGGCGGTCGGCGAAGGCCTGGGCGCTCAGACCCGTGGCGCGAATGTCGACCATCACGAACATGCCGCCGTCAGGCTTGAGCGCCCGCGCCCCCGGGCAATCCTGCAGTGCGGCGCAGACCCGGTCGCGGCGTTCGCGGTAGATCTCGCGCATCTGCGCCACTTGCGTCAGCTCATTGCGCAACGCCACCTCGGCGGCGTCCTGGATGAACCCCGGCAGGCCATAGAGCATGCACAGCGCCAGGTGGCTCAGGTGCGCGGCCAATTCACGGGAGCCGATCACCCAACCCACGCGCCAGCCAGTCATGGCGTGGGATTTGGACAGCGAATTGATCGTCGCCGTGCGCTCGGCCATGCCCGGCAGGCTGGCCGGGCTGATGTGCCGGCCTTCGAACAGCAACTCGCTGTACACCTCATCGCTGATCAGCCACAGGTCATGGGCCACGCACAGCTCGGCCAGGCCCTGCCAGATGGCCAGGTCAAGGGCAGCGCCGGTAGGATTGTGCGGGCTGTTGATCATCAGCGCGCGGGTCTTGCCGGTAATGCGCGCCGCCACTTCGGCCGGGGCCACGCGAAACCCGTCTTCCGGGCGCACCGGCACTGGCACCACACGCGCCCCGCAGGCACCGAACACCGCCTCGTAGGTCACGTACATGGGTTCGGGCACCAGCACCTCGTCGCCCGGCTCGAGCACGCACTGGGCCACGCAGAACACCGCGCACTGGGCGCCGGCCAGCACCACCACGGCATCGGCGTCCACCGGCCGATCGCTGCGCCGGCTGTGTTGCTCGGCGATCGCCTGGCGCAGCGACAAGTTGCCGCGCACGGCGGCGTAGTGGGTGTGCCCGGCGCGCAGGCTGGCGACGGCAGCGTCGACGATGGGCGCCGGGGTGTCGAAATCCGGGTCGCCCACCGACAGCAGCAGCACGTCGCGGCCGGCTTCGAGCATCTGCAGCGCCCGGTAGTGGATCTTCCAGGCATCGGCGCCGTCACCGGCAATGCGTTGGGTCAAGGTCGAAAAGCGCATGCGTGGCTCCCTGTCGATACGCGTCAAACCACGACCCTAACACCTTGCGCCGGCAGGTCAAATCACGAAACGGGCCACCAGGTTGTTGAGGTCCACGGCCAGGCGCGACAGCTCGTGGGTGGCAGCGCTGGTCTGGTGCGCGCCGGCAGCCGACTGGCTGGCCAGGTCGCGGATGTTGACCAGGTTGCGGTCGACCTCGCGGGCGACCTGGGCCTGCTCTTCCGAGGCACTGGCGATCACCAGGTTGCGTTCGTTGATCATGCCGATCGACTCGGTGATCTGCTGCAGGGCACCGCCAGCGGCCTGGGCCAGCTGCAAGGTGGTCTGCCCGCGCTCGCTGCTGGACTGCATCGAGCTCACCGCTTCGCCAGTGCCCTGCTGGATGCCGGCGACCATCTGTTCGATTTCCCGGGTCGACTGCTGAGTGCGGTGCGCCAGGGCGCGCACTTCATCAGCCACCACGGCGAAGCCGCGCCCGGCTTCACCGGCACGGGCCGCTTCGATCGCGGCATTGAGGGCCAGCAGGTTGGTCTGTTCGGCGATCGCGCGGATCACGTCCAACACCTTGCCGATGTCGCGGCCCTGCACGGCAAGGCCTTGCAGCAAGGTCGCGGTGTGGCCCAGGTCGCCGGTCATGGCCTGGATGGCACTGACCGTTTCGCCGACCCGGTCGCGGCCCTGCTGGGCGACGCGGCTGGAGTCCTGGGACGCCTCGGAGGTGGACACGGCGTTGCGCGCCACCTCCTCCACCGCGCTGGTCATCTGGTTGACGGCAGTGGCCGCCTGCTCGATCTCGTTGTTCTGCTGAAGCAGGCCGCGGGAGGCCTCCTCGGTGACCGCCGACAACTGGGTCGAGGCGGACGCCAGTTGAGTTGCCGAGCCGGAAATGCGTTCGATGGTCTGGCGCAGGCTGGTCTGCATCTCGGCCAACGCGCCGAGCAGCCGGGCCGGCTCGTCGCCGCCGTCGACCGGGATGGCCTGGCTGAGGTCGCCCCCGGCGATCCGCTGCGCGGCGGCCAGCGCCTGCTGCAGCGGTGCGACGATGCTGCGGGTCAGCAGCCAGGCCAGCAGCACCGTGGCCAGGCAGGCGAACAGCGCCACGCCGATGACCGTCCAGTTGGCTTGTTCGTAGCGCGCGGCTGCCGCACGGTCGGCGGCCAGGGCGCCGGCTTTGTTGATCGCCACCAGGCCGTTGAGCTGCTCGCCCATCTGGTCGGTGCCGCCCTTGATCCGCGTGTTGATCAGCTCGCGCATGGGCTCCAGCTTGTTCTCGCGGGACAACGCCAGCATGTCGTTCTGGGCCTGCAGGTAGGCCTCCTGGGTCACCGTGAAGGTCTTGTACAGTGCGGCCTCGTCGGCATCGGCAGGCAATGCGGCATAGCTGCCCTGGGCCTGACGCAGCTTGCCCACCAGCTCGGCAATGCGCCGTTCACTGTCGCTCAAGGCCGCCGGCTCGCGATTGACCAGCACGCGGAAGGAGACGATGCGCAGGCGCAGCACGTCTTCGGTCATGTTGCCCAGGTACTCGAGACTTGGCAGCTGATTGCTGGTCATGTCGATGGACGCCTGGCGAATGATGGCCATGCGACTGGAAGCGAATACCCCGAGGGCAACGACCAGCAAGGCGATAAAGGCAAATCCGAGGAAGGCACGAGGCGCGATATTCAGCGATCTGAAGGACATGGCCGATTGCTCTTGTAAGGGAGGAGAATCTGATTGTCGCTTCCTGCGGTTACCGGTCTATCGGCCATATCTCCAGCAAATGAAGGGCTTGCAGCAAATAAATAAGGTTGTTACCGAGGTACCCGGGCTGAGCCACTGAAGTTCATCGCTTGTGTGGCAAAGTATCAAAATAGTGGCACTTGCCACTGATGCGTATAAAAAATGCCACCGGTCGGCGCAAACGTGATCGTCATCAACAAACCCGGGAATAGTTGATGGAAGGGGCAAAATATTCACAACTTTGTCGCGCACCAATGCTAGGTTTAATTGCACTGCACGTATGAGTTCACGCTCTGGTCTTTCCTGCCAGCGGCTGCCACAGGCCGCTCTTCTTCAAGGTGGGCACCATGAACAAGATGACCTTTCCCAACGCCTGCCAGGTGATGCGCTGGCACTTTCACCCCCTCGGCTTCGAGGGCAGCATGGACACACCCACCAGTATGGTCGCGCGCCTGTTCGACCGCGCCACCGGCGAGACGCGCATCGCGATTGCCGGCCTGCCCTGCGCCAGCGTGATGAACGCAGCCGATGTCGAACGCATCATCGAGGCGGTCGAGGCCGAACTTGAAGCGTTCGAACCCCCACGGACCTTGTGCGAAGTCGGCTAGGCCCGACTCACTGCGCCCCGCGCCTATCCTCGAACCACGGCTTGTTGCCCGCGACCCTGTCACTGGCCCGGGCGACAGCGGCCGTTTCCCCACGGGCGGGTTCCACATACCAATAACAATGGCGCACGGCGCGGGTGACCGCCACATAGGCCAGCCGCAGGATTTCCTCTCGCTGGGCCGCATCGTAGGCGTCAGCCTGCCCCGGCTCGGCAAACCCGGCCAGGCGATACACTTCATTGCGATACGGCGGCTCACTGGCATAGCGGCAGTCGCCCACCAGAAAGACCGCATCGGCCTGCAGGCCCTTGGCACTGTGGTAGGTGAGCAGGCGAATGCGCCGTTCGCCACTGCTATAATCCACTTTAAGTAGATTTGATAATTCGTTATAGATCAGTGATTTATCTGAGGATTTTCGAAACAATATCAAGATCGAATCGCCTGCTTCATGGTGCGCTCGTACCTGCTGTGCCAACTGCCGATCATTGCGTTCGAACACCTGCACCGCAATTGTCGGCAGGCCCTCACGGGCCTTGCCCCGCTTGCCTGGCAACGAACGCACCGGCTGCACCAGATGCTCGGCGGCGTCGATGATGTGCTGGTGACTGCGATAGTTGTCGCTGAGCAGCACGCGGGTGGTTTTGCTTGCGGGGAACTCACGATCGAACGCGAGAAAATAATGCGCGGCGCTGCCCCGCCAGCCATAGATCGACTGCCAATCATCACCGACACATAACAACGACGTCGCCGCCGGCCGCTGCACCGCGCGGCGACGCACTTCCGTCAGGCAAGCGCGCACCCAGCCGACGATTTGCGGGGAGATGTCCTGGAATTCGTCGACCATCAGATGGGTCATGCCTTGCAGCAGCGAATCGGGCACCAACGCCAGATTTTCCGGCGCCTGCTCGCCCAGGGTGGCGAACATGGCGTTGTAGGTCATGACCGGCGGCGGCTGCTGGTGCAGGAAGTCGTTGAAGGTCGGCCAGAACAGCGCCAGCGCCTGCAGGAAGCCACTGTCATCACCGAGCAGCGCGTGGTCCATGGCTCCGATCGCGGCGCTGACGTCCAGGCCGAGGTTTTCGATAAAGCCGGCGGTGGCCGCGAAAGCGTCCAGCAACGGCGCTGCGGCGGTATCGCCCTTGACCTGATAATCGAAACCGGGACCGGCCACCGAACTGCCGGCCAGGGCGCCCCAGAGGCGCTGACCCTGCTGATAAGTATCCAACCATATCAAGGGTTTATCGCAGAAAGCTTGAAACAGGGTGCGCTTGACCGCCCACTCCGCACGGACTGGCAGCCTGGCCCCCTTACGTGTCATATCCGCGTCGGCACTGGGGTCCACCCCCAGCACGACCCAGGCGTCGAGCTCGGCGATGTAGCCGTGGCAATGAAAGGTACCGCCGTTGATGGTGACGGCCTTGCGCTGCGGCTCGATGCCTTCGATGGGCCAGACCCCGGCGTGGTACCACTGATCTTCCAATAGGTCGCACAGCTCTTCATCACGCCCGGCGGCCAGTGCGGTGACCGTCATGCGTTTGCGCACTTCGGGGTGGTCGCGATCCAGGCGCTTGAGGGCAAAGGCTTGCAGGCGCAGCGCCGCGATCAGCTGGCGAAACCGGGAGTCGCGGGTCAGCAAGGCGCTGTAGCAGGCATTGAGCAAGGCGCGCTGGGCGTCATTGATACGCAGATCGAACGGGTTACCGCTGGCGCCCTGCTCCTGCACCCCAAGGGTCTCGAAGGCCTGCACCTGCGCAAGCCCGGGCAGGCTGCGCACCAGCGGCAGCAGCCGCGAGTGAAAGGTGCGCACCACCTCGCCGGCCTGCTGCTGGCTTAGCTTTATTTCCCATAAATCAAAGACTTGCAGCATTTTCTTGATGAAGTCGTTACGTGACTCGCGGGTGAAGGTTATGACCGTAGTGCTCGCCAGCTCGTAGCCCAGGTAGTGGTGAAGCACCAGCAGGCGCAGCACCAGCGAGGTCGATTTGCCGGCGCCGGCGCCCGCCACCACCTGGGTGGCCGGGGTGCGGCTGAAGATCATCCGCCATTGCGCCGCGCTGGGCTGGGCCTGCGCTGGCAGGCGTTGCGCTACCTCAGCCTGGATGCGCTTGCGCAGCGCAGAGGGCAACGGCAGGGTCCAGTCGTCGAACAGCACCGGCGTCTCTGGCAGCGTCGCAGCAGGCACCTGGGCAATCACCGGTTCGCCTACCGTGGCTGGCTCACGGGCGCCGAACAGGCGCCGCGACAGGCGCTGGATGAACGGTCGGTCGGGCGATGATGGCGACATTCGGGCTCCAGTGGCACACAAAACGGAAACATTCGAGGCAGATCAATGAATTGGACCACTATGCCACACTGAAGCCTGAGGTTTTGCATCTGATTAATCGATAGGTTCGGTGGAATATATGCGCTTTTATTCGGACAGGGGCTGATCGATCATTCCGCCCGTAGTACTCGGTCATGCTGACGTGCCGAGTCAACCCATCGGAGTTCCCATGCTGCAACTCAGACCGTTCGACACCCTTGGCGCCGCCAACCATGGATGGCTGGACGCCCACCACCACTTTTCCTTCGCCAGCTACCATGACCCGCAGCGCATGCACTGGGGCAACCTGCGGGTGTGGAACGACGATGTCATCGCCTCCGGCACCGGCTTCCCGCAGCATCCGCACCAGAACATGGAAATCATCACCTACGTGCGCGAAGGGGCGATTACCCACCAGGACAACCTCGGCAACCAGGGCCGCACCGAAGCGGGCGACGTGCAAGTCATGAGTGCCGGCACCGGCATCGCCCACAGTGAATACAACCTGGAAGACGGCGACACGCGCATCTTCCAGATCTGGATCATCCCGGACAAGACCGGCGAAGCCCCGAGCTGGGGCGCACGACCCTTTCCCAAGGGCGAGCGCGGCGAAGGCTTCGTGACCCTGGCCAGCGGCCGTGCGGACGATGACAGCAGCCTGCGCATCCGCGCCGACGCGCGCCTGGTGGCAGCCAAGCTCAAGGCTGGGGACACTGCGCAATATGCCCTGGATGCCGGGCGCAAGGCCTATCTGGTGCCGGCCACCGGGTTGATCGAGGTCAACGGGCTGCAGGCGGCCGAGCGCGATGGCGTGGCCGTGCAAGACGAGCGCCTGCTGCGCGTGACGGCGCTGCAGGACAGCGAGATTGTGCTGGTGGATGTGGCTTGAGGGTTGGCCAGCTTGGGCCGGCCTTAGACTCAATCACGGCCGCCACCGGCCGCCCGCGCGGCCTATCGCCAGCTTCGCCGGCTCCCACATTTGCTTCGAACGCGCCGTTCCAGTGGCATTACCTATGACCGCCTTGGTGCCTGGCGATAGACCGCCTGACATCGAAGGCGGTTATCGGTGCCGTTAGATGCATATGGATCGGGACGTAGGAGCCGGCGTAGCTGGCGACAGGCCGCGCAGGCGGCCGGTGGGGCCTGGCAACTCCCGGGCAGACCCATCAGGAAATGGCGGTATCCACCAGCACCTGCGCCTCAGCCACCAGGCGCTGCAGGTGCGCCTCGTCGACGAAGCTCTCGGCGTAGATCTTGTAGATATCCTCGGTGCCCGATGGCCGCGCGGCGAACCAGCCGTTGGCGGTGCTGACCTTCAGCCCGCCGATCGCCTGGTTGTTGCCCGGTGCGTGGCTGAGGATCTGTTCGATCGGCTCGCCCGCCAGCTCTTTGGACTTGACCTGCTCGGGCGACAGTTTGCCCAGCAACGCCTTCTGCTGCGGGTTGGCCTTGGCTTCGACCCGGGTCGAATACGGCGTGCCCAGCGCGGCGGTCAGGTCCAGGTACAGCTGGCTGGGGTCCTTGCCCTGGGTGGCGGTCATCTCGGCGGCCAGCAACGATGGAATCAGGCCGTCCTTGTCGGTGCTCCACACCGTGCCATCACGGCGCAGGAACGAGGCGCCCGCGCTCTCTTCACCGCCAAAGCCCAGCGATCCCTCGAACAGGCCGTCGGCGAAATACTTGAAGCCCACCGGCACCTCGTACAGGCGCCGACCCAGGCGTGCGGTGACGCGGTCGATCAGCCCGCTGCTGACCACGGTCTTGCCCACGGCGGCATCGCTGCGCCATTGCGGACGGTTGCGGTACAGGTAGTCGATGGCCACGGCCAGGTAATTGTTCGGTGCCAGCAAGCCACCGCTGGGGGTGACGATGCCGTGGCGGTCGTGGTCCGGGTCGCAGGCGAATGCCACGTCGAAGCGGTCCTTGAGGCCGATCAGGCCCTGCATGGCATAGGGCGAGGATGGGTCCATGCGGATCTGCCCGTCCCAGTCGACGCTCATGAAACGGAAGGTCGGGTCGACGTACTGGTTCACCACGGTCAGGTCGAGCTGATAGTGCTCGGCGATCGCCGACCAGTAGCGCACGCCGGCCCCGCCCAGCGGGTCGACGCCCAGGCGCAGGCCGGCGTTGCGGATGGCGGCGAAGTCGATGACGTTTTCCAGGTCGGCGACGTAAGTGTTCAGGTAGTCATGGCGGTGCGTGGTGTCGGCCTTGAGGGCACGCTCCAGGCTGATCCGCTTGACGCCCTTGAGGCCCTCGCCCAGCAGTTCGTTGGCCTTGGCCTCGATCCACTTGGTGACGTCGGTGTCAGCCGGGCCGCCGTTGGGTGGGTTGTACTTGAAACCACCACTCTGCGGCGGGTTGTGCGACGGGGTAATGACCACGCCGTCGGCCAGGCCACGCTCGCGACCGCGGTTGTAGCAGATGATGGCGTGGGACACCGCCGGGGTCGGGGTGTATTCGTCGTTTTCGGCGATCATCACCTGTACGCCGTTGGCGGCGAACACTTCCAGTGCGCTGGCCCCGGCCGGAGTCGACAGGGCGTGGGTGTCGATGCCGACGAACAGCGGGCCATCGATGCCCTTGCTCTGGCGATACAGGCAGATGGCCTGGCTGATAGCCAGCACATGGCCTTCGTTGAAGCCCAGGTCGAAAGAGCTGCCGCGGTGGCCGGAGGTGCCGAAGGCGACGCGCTGGGTAACGACGCTGGCGTCGGGCTGGCCAGTGTAATAGGCAGTGACCAGTCGCGGGATGTCGACCAGCAACTCGGCGGGAGCAGGTTTGCCCGCAAACGGACTGAGCTTCATGCAAAACCTCGGGTACAAAAAGATGACGGTGAAGGATCGTGTGACAGTTTACTGGCACTTTGACTATCCTGCCCGCGGTTCTATCCCCGGCCCCGTACAAATAACTCAGGGCGGTGGCTGCAAGGCCCACCACGCCGGAAACAGACGCTGCACCTTGGCCTCGGCGAAGCGGTCGTCGATCAGCACCACCACGCCCTGGTCCTCGACCCCACGGATCACTCGGCCGGCCGCCTGTATCACCTTCTGCAGGCCGGGGTAGAGGTAAGCGTAGTCGTAGCCGGCGGCAAACAGTGCCGCCATGCGCTGCTTGATCTGCTCATTGACCGGATTGAGCTGCGGCAGCCCCAGAGTGGCGACGAACGCGCCGATCAGGCGCCGGCCCGGCAGGTCGATGCCCTCACCGAAGGCGCCGCCCAGCACGGCGAAGCCTATCCCCTGGCTGTGTTCGGCGAACTGCTCGAGAAAGCCCCGCCGCGCCGCTTCGTCCATCTGCCGCTGCTGCTGCCACAGGGTGATCTGCGGGTGCTCGCGGGCCATCAGCGTCGCCACCTGCTGCAGGTAGTCGAAGCTGCTGAAGAACGCCAGGTAGTTGCCCGGCGCTTGCGCGTACTGCTGCGCCATCAGCTCGACGATCGGTGCCAGCGAGGCCTGGCGATGGGCGTAACGGGTGGATATGTGATCGGCGATGCGCACTTGCAGCTGCGCCGAATGGAACGGCGACTGGACGTCGAGCCACGCGCAGTCGGCAGGCATGCCCAGCAAGTCGCGGTAGTAGCGCTGCGGGTTGAGCGTGGCGGAAAACAGCACGCTGCTGCGCGGCGCCTTGAGCCTGGGCGCCAGCAGGCTGGCCGGCACCACGTTGCGCACGCACAGGCTGGCCAGCGGCTTGCGCCCGGGCGTCTCGCGCAGGCTGATGTCGAACACATAGTTCTCGTCGAACAGCTCGGCGACGCGGGTGAATTGCAGCGCCTCGAAGTAGAAGTCCAGCAAGGGTCGATCGAGGGTCAACGGCTGCTCGTTCATCTCCTCACCGATCAGCGACACGCAGCGCAGCAGCGCCAGCAGGAATTTGTCCGGCAGCCGCGGATACGCCTGGTAGGGCGCGCCCTGCTCGCGGTACAGCGCGTTCCACTCGCGGTCCAGGCGCTGCAAGGCACTCTTGAGCCGCGCCGGTGGCGCCTTGCGCAGCGCCTTCAGGCGCCATTGCTCGAGGGTGGCGCTGTACATCATGCGCGCGCGGTCGACCAGATTGTGCGCCTCGTCCACCAGCAGCGCCAGGTTCCACTGGTTGGCCAGGGCCAGGCCATGCAGCAAGGCGGTCAGGTCGAAATAGTAGTTGTAGTCGCCGACCACCACATCGACCCAGCGCGCCAGCTCCTGGCTCAGGTAGTACGGGCAGACCTGATGGGCCAGGGCCACCTCGCGCAGGCTCTGGCGGTCGAGCATGGGCCGCGCCAGGGCCGCCGTGCGAGCGGCGGGCAGGCGGTCGTAGAACCCCTTGGCCAGCGGGCAGGCGTCACCGTGGCAGGCTCTGTCCGGGTATTCGCAGGCCTTGTCGCGGGCCACCAGCTCCAGGCTGCGCAGGGCCAGCCCGGGCTGGCTGCGTTGCAGCTGCTGCAAGGCGTCCAGGGCCAGCTGACGGCCCGGGGTCTTGGCGGTGAGGAAGAGGATTTTGTCCAGCTGCTGGGGCACCACCGCCTTGAGCAGCGGGAACAGTGTGGCCAGGGTCTTGCCGATGCCAGTGGTGGCCTGGGCCAGCAGGCAGCGGCCGGTGCTGACGGCCTTGTACACGGTCTCGGCGAGGTCACGCTGGCCGGCGCGAAAATCGGCATAGGGAAAGCGCAGCTCGCGCAGCCCCTGGTCGCGCTCGGCCAGGCGCTCGAGCTCATGGCGGGCGAAGGCTAGGAAGATCTCGCACTGCTGCTCGAACCAGGTGCGCAGGTCGGCGGCGCTCCAGGTCTCCTCGAAGAGGGTCTGGCGGTCGCTGTCGACATCCAGGTAGACCAGCGCCACGCGCATTTCGCTGCGTTGCAGCTGGTCGCATAGCAGCCAGGCGTACACCCGGGCCTGCGCCCAGTGCAGCTGGCGGTGGTTGGCCGGCTGCCGGGCCAGGTCACCACGATGGGTCTTGATCTCCTCCACCCGGTTGAGCCGCGGATCATAGCCGTCGGCGCGGCCGCGCACCTGCAACGGCCCGTAGCCGCCGCTGAGCGATACTTCGCTTTGATAGTCGCCGCCGCGCCCGGCCGCGACCCGACGGTGCCCGGCCATGCCCTCCTGGGCCGTGGGCGACGGGGTGAAACGCAGGTCGAGGTCGCCGACCTTGGCGGTGAACTCGCACAGCGCGCGCACGGCGATCTGGTAGATCAGGCGCATTCGGCCGCGCCGGCGCCGCCGGTGTACTGCACGGTGTACTGGACATAGCAGACTTCCACTGGCATCTGGTGCAGCGCGCAGAACTCCAGCCAGCGCAGCTGGTTGTCCTGCAACCGATCGCCGGGCCCCTTGACCTCGATCATGCGGTAGCGCCCTTCCTCGGGCCAGAACTGGATCAGGTCGGGCATCCCCGCTCGGTTGTGGCGGATGTCCTCCAGCAGGCGCACGAAACAGTGGCGCAGGTGCTGCGCCGGCAGGCAGGCCAGGGCCTGCTCCAGCAGCGTGGGGGTCAGCGCACCCCAGTACACGAAGGGCGACTGCAACCCCCACTTCTGCGCATAGCAAGTGCGGATGCTGGCTTTCCAGCGCTCATCGTCCAGTTGCCCCAGGCAGGCGTCGAACAGCGCCGCGCGGCGGCTGTGGAAGTCGGGCTGATGCAGGTCGGCCGGGCCGCTCTGGAACGGATGGAAGAAGGCCCCCGGCACGGCGGCGAAGATCGCCGGCCAGCACAACAGGCCGAACAGCGAGTTGATCAGGGTGTTTTCCACGTAATGCACCGGCGCCTGGTCCTGATGCAGATGATCGCGCACGCGTACTTCGACGCTGGCGGGAGTGGCGTCCAACAGCAGGGTCAGGTCCAGCCGGGCGACGCTGGCGGCGCGGGCCCGCGCGGGCACCGGCAACTGCAGGCGTCGCCGCAGCCGTGGCACGATGCGCTGCAAGGCCTGGGCTTCGGCGGCGTTCTCGATGGCGGCGCTGGCGCTGTCGGCCAGGGCCAGGGCCAAGGCATCGGCGCCGCTGCGTTCGAGCACGCGGATGCGGCGCAGGCGGGCCCCCGGCCAGGTGCACTGTTCATAGACCTGCAGCGCAGCCGGCCAATCCTGCTGTTTTTCGTGCAACTGGCCGATCTGGAACAGGGCCTTGTCGCGCCGCGCCAGCAGCCAGGGGTTGTCACTGTCCAGGGCGGCGATGGCGCGACCGCTGTGGTGCAGGTCGGCGCCCTGCTCCAGGGCTTGGCGACAGGCATGCAGGGCCAGGTACTGCTGCAGGTCATGGCGGTGGCGCAAGGCCCGGGACGCGCTGTCCAGGCTGACGCTTTCGTAGCGGAACACACCCAGGTCGGCGAGCACGAACTCGCTCCAGCCCTGGCGCAGGTTGCCGAAGAACATCAGCCGCAGTCGATCGCACAGCGCTCGCACCTGCAGGCTGTAGACCTGTTCAGGATGCTGCGGACACCACTGGGCGAACGGCTGCTGCTGTTCATGCCACTCGCTGAGTGCGTCATACAGCTGGGCCTTGCGCAGCGCCGCGCGGGCGCCCAGGCGAGCGAACTGCTCGGTGAAGCAGCTGAGCAGCTCGGCCTTGCGCAGCACATCGAACAGTTCGGCCAGGCTCATCGGCGCCTGGCCCTGCAGCCAGCCGGCAGCCAGCAAGGCCTGGGCAGCCTGTCGTGGGCAGCCGATTTCGGCGTAGGCCAGCGCGCTCTCGCGAAAATGCTCGCCCTTGCGCATGACCATGCGCACCAGCAGGGCCTGGGAGGCCTGCGGCGCCTGCTCGAAACCGGCGATGAAGGCCTGCTCCTCGGCATCCAGCAAGTCGGCATAGCGCTGCGCCAGCCAGGCCAGCACACGGCGGAAGTTGGCCAGGTAATAGAAAGGGTCGTCGAAGGCGTCGATGTTCACGGCACGGCGGTATCAGCGGGTTATCAAGAACGGCAGGACACTGGTTATACATACAGACCACCCTCATGGCAAATCCGCTGGACCAGCGGCCTGTCCGGCCAGCACTTCGGCCAGCGCCGGCCACGGCGCGGCGTGCACGTCGGCTGCGGGCTGAGCCAGCAGCAGGTGCTGGCGACAGTGGCCTTGCAGGCTGAACAGCTCGCCCGGCGCGATGACGATGCCGCGCTCGAGCAGTTGCTCGAACACCTGCGGCATCTCCACCGGGCGCCGGCTGCGCACCCACAGTGCGCTGCCGGCCAGCGGCAGGCGGTAGTCCAGGTGGTCGCGCAGGTGCAGCGCCAGGGCGCGGTGCATGGCGGCCATCCGCCCCGGCTGGCTGGCGCGCAGCTGCTCCAGATGGCGGTCGGCCTGGCCGCTGTCCAGCAGTTGGCCGATCGCCTGCTGCCGCAGCGGCGCCAGGCTGCCCGCCCGGGCCATGAATACACTGCGCAGCTCGCGGCCCAGATGCCGTGCAAGCAGATAGCCGTAGGCGCCTTCGGGGCCCAGAGTGGGCTGCAGCGAGGCGAACACCAGCAGCCGGTCGGGGTCCATCAGCTCGCGCAGGCAGGGGCTGGGCCGCACGCAGAGGTCGCCCATGCTGTCGTTTTCCAGCAGCCAGGTGCCGTGCAGGGCCAACAGCCGTACCAGCGCCTGGCGCTGACTCAAGGGCATCAGCGTGCCCTGGGGCCAGCTGACCCGCGAGTCGAGCAGTATCAGCTTGACCGCATGGGTCTTGAGCAGGTGCGCCAGCTGCTCCAGGTCCAGCCGCCCGCGCGGGCACAGGGCGACCTCCAGCACCCGCACACCGCAGCTGCGCAAGCTGTGCAGCAAGGGCCAGGCACAGGGCACGCTGACCAGCACCGTGGCGCCCTTGAGCGCCAGGGCCAGCACCAGCGCCTGCAACACCGCGCAGGCGTCGGCGGCGACGTACACCTGGTCGGCATGCCAGCAGTCGCCCGGCGAGCGGCTGTAGCGCGCCGCCAATGCCCGGCGCAAGACGGCGTCGCCGCAGGGATGTGCCGGCCGGCTGCTGGCATTGCGGCGCCACAGCTCGCGCTCGCGCTGCTGCAAGGCGCCGGTGAGCCCCGGGTCGTGGCTGTGGCTGAGCACGCACATGCGCGCCTGTTGGGCGCAGGCGTTCATGCGCTGCAACAGCGGATCGTCACCGTCACCGTCACCGGCGCTGTCAACGGCAGGATGCCTCAGGTAATAACCGGACTTGACCACCGAATAGACTCGGCCCTGGGCCTCCAGCAGCGAGTAGGCGGCCTGTACCGTGGCGATCGACACCTGCAGCTGTCGGGCCAGTGCGCGCAGGGCCGGCAGGCGTTGCCCAGGCTGGCTGTCGCCGGCGTCGATCAGGCCGCACAGGTAGCGATACACCGCCTGGTAGGCGAACTGCGAGCGTGCGCCGTTCATGAGCGCCCCGCGATCAGGTCGCGTACCGCCGGCCCGGTCAAGGGCGCCGGCGGGCGCAGGTAACGTTGCGGGTCGCTGGCCAGCAGCCCCGCCAGCAGGCTGGGCCGGCCATCGCGCTGGGCCAGCGCCGGCAAGTGGTACAGCCGGCGCAAGGTCGCGGCCGACAGGCCACTGACCGCCGTCAGCCAGGCGCGGCTGCGCGCCGTGGCCGGCTGGCCTTGCAGAGCGCCATGCAGCTCGGCCAGTGCCGGCAGACGCTGCGGGTGGCAGACCTGCAGATAATGCTTGAGGCCCGCGCCATGCCCCACGAAGGGCGCAAACAGCATGCACACCCACTGCCCCTCGTCGATGCCGTAACCGGCCAGGGCGTCCTGGTTGGCAAGCGCGCGCTGCTCGGCAGTGCCACTGTCGCCGTGCCACTCGGCCAGGCTGCGGCGGATCCACGCCTCCGGCATGCCGCGCGAGCGCAACAGCGGCACCGCCGCACGCAGGTAGTCGTGCACACCGCGCGGGTAGCCCTTGCCACGCAGGTATTCGCAGCGCAACCCGTGCAGGTGCGCCAGCAACGATGGCCGCGCGCTGTCGAGCTCATGACAGGCGCTGTCCAGGCCCAGGTAGCGGTAACCGAGAAAATCCGTCAGCAGACGCCAGTGTTCGGGGCTGTGCCCTTCCAGGACATCGTGCAGGCCAATCAGCTCCACCGCCGCGCGTGCGCCTGCCGCCAGGCCGCTGGGCGGCGGTATTGGCCGGCCGTGCAGCTCACGATAATAAGCGTCGGCGAGCCCCTCAAGCGCTGCCATCAGGTTGCCCGCATGGGCCGGCAAACCGGCCTGGCGCGCCGCACGCAGGCCCCAGGCCAGGTAGTGACGCAGCCGGCGCGGCGGTTCGGCCACTACCATGGCGCCGACCTGGCCGCCCCAGGCCAGCGCCCGCTGGCAGGTCGCGGCCATCGCCAAATAATGACCGTTGCCGAACATCACCCGCTCGTTGCCGCCACTCAGGTGGCCGCTGACCAGCAGATTCAGGCGCTCGTCAAGCGGCTCGCCCTTGACCTGGACTTCAGCGGCCTCGTTCGGCGCCGGCGGCGCATCGGCGGCACCGAGCAGCGTGAGCTCCTGCCCCTCGTGCAGCAACAGCTCGACGCGGTGATCTTCCTGCAGGAACAACGCGTCGCAGGCGCGCATCAGGTTGTCGAACGCCTGCGGATGGGCCCCGGCGGGCCGGCACAGGGCCACGCGCAGGATAAAGGTGCGCGGGTGGCTGCGGGCAATGTTCAACTGCGCCGCGCGCAGGAATGCCAGGGCCTGCAGGCTGTCCTTGCCACCGGTACAGCCGACCAGGACCCGGAAGCGGCCCAGGTTGCCACCACCCCCGGCGGCGATCCGTACCCGCTGGGCCAGCAACTGCACCGCCGCCCGCTGGCTGGGCGCCAGTGCGGCGCACAGGCGGGTGAGCAGTTGTTCATGGATGCGGCACATGGCCTGGCTATGAATTGCACTACGACTGGAAGTTGCACTCATGGAGATACCCGACGGCTGGAGTGTCAGCGACCGACACTGAAAATTCGCCAGGTGATGACAACCCATGGGACGGGTGCGGAACAACGCCCGTTTTCCGAAAATGAATAGGGAAATTTCTGACAAATGTTGCGAGGGCTGTGGAATCGGTCAGATTCCACAGGGTTTCAGGCAGGCGGCGTGAGCCGTTTTACAGGTTCGATCGGCAGTGGTCAGCCGATCTGCAGGGCCACACGGCCTCCGCACGGGCATTGGTCCATGTAACGGTGGGCCGCGACGAATTCCTCGAAAGGAAACACCTTGGTCACCTGGGGCACCAGCACGCGATCGGCCGTGAGCTGGTTGATGTCGCGCAGGGCTCGTTGCACCGCTTCGCTGTCCTGGGCAATGCCCAGCTCAGGCTTGCCGATGAAGTTGCCCAGGCAGTGCACGAAGAACTGGATATTCTTCTGGAACGCCGCGCAGGCCGGGAACGGCGTCTGGTTGCCGCCCTGCAGGCCATACAGCACCAGGCTGCCGCGCGGCGCCAGGACATCGCCCAACAGGGCCATCTGCGGCCCGCCCAGGCCATCGAGGACCATGTCCACGCCACGATCCTGGGTGTACTTGCGGATCTGCAACAGCAGATCCTGTTCTTCGGTGACGATGACCTTCTCGGCGCCCAGGGCCAGCAGGTATTCGCGCTGTTCAGGCTGCTTGGTCGCGGCGATCACCTTGATGCCCAAGGCCTTGCCCAGCTGGACAAAGGCCGGCCCTGCGCAGTGGCTGGCGTCCGTCACCAGAGCGTATTGCCCGGGCTTGGTGCGGGCCAGTTCGACGTAGGCAAACCAGGCCAGCAGCATCGGCGTGTAGTGCACGGCGGCTTCGACCGGGGTGAGGATCTCCGGATAACGGGTCAGCGAGTGGGTCGGCATCAGGATCAGCTCGCCACTGACCGGGTAGTCGTTGGGGCTCTGACCGGGGAAGCTGGCCACCTTGTCGCCCACGGCGAACTCGCTGACACCCTCGCCGACGGCGGTGATCACCCCGGCCATTTCCTGACCGATACCAGCCGGCAGACGTGCCTGGGAGGGCGCCAGGTTCTGCCGCCAGAGAATGTCGTACCAGCTGATGCCGATCGCTTCGACCCGCACCTGCACTTCCCCGGCTGCCGGAGACGGCGCCGCATGCTCTTCGCATTTGAGCACATCGGCCGGACCAAACTTGTGGAAACGAATCGTGCGGGACATCGCAAACCTCGCCTTATTGAACCTCTAATGCCCTGAACTCTATACGGGCTTAGGCCGCCAGACCATCAGTGGCGATTGATAGTCACCATGCCTGCCATTGATTAATGGACCTGCAGGCTGCAGGAAAACTCATTTTTCCGGTGCAGATTAACAGCCTTTACCCGTAAGATTCACGCCGCGTCCCATCTTCTTCATTTTCAGCGAAGCGAACCCGGATGAATCGAAACGACTTGCGCCGCGTCGACCTGAACCTCTTGATCGTCTTCGAAACCCTGATGCACGAACGCAGCGTGACCCGCGCCGCGGAAAAACTCTTCCTCGGCCAGCCGGCCATCAGCGCCGCGCTGTCGCGTCTGCGCGGGTTGTTCGACGACCCGCTGTTCGTGCGCACCGGGCGCAGCATGGAGCCGTCGGCGCGCGCGGTGGAGATCTTCGCCCTGCTGTCGCCAGCGCTGGACTCTATCTCCACCGCCGTCAGCCGCGCCGCCGACTTCGACCCGGCCACCAGCACCGCGGTGTTTCGCATCGGCCTGTCCGACGACGCCGAGTTCGCCCTGCTGCCGCTGCTGCTCAAGCGCCTGCGCGCCGAAGCGCCCGGCATCGTGCTGGTGGTGCGCCGCGCCAACTACATCCTAATGCCAGCGCTGCTCGCCTCCGGGGAGATCTCCATCGGCGTCAGCTACACCAACGAACTTCCAGCCAACGCCAAGCGCAAGGTGCTGCGCCGCAGCACCCCCAAGCTGCTGCGCGCCGACAGCGTGCCCGGCCCACTCAGCCTCGACGACTTCTGCGCCCGCCCGCACGCGCTGGTGTCCTACGCCGGGGACCTGAGCGGCTTCATCGACACCGCCCTGGAAAAACTCGACCGCAAGCGCCACGTGGTCCTCGCCGTGCCGCAGTTCAACGGCCTGAGCACGCTGATCAGCGGTACCGACATCATCGCCATGGTCCCCGACTACACCGCCGAGGCCCTGACCGCCGCTGGCGGCGTTCGCGCCGAGGATCCGCCGCTGGAGATGCAGACCTACGAGCTGCACATGGCCTGGCGCGGGTCGCAGGATAATGATCCGGGTGAGCGTTGGTTGCGGTCGCGGATTCAGATGTTTTTTGGGGATCCGGATAGCCTCTGACAACCGGAATGGCAGGCCCAGCGATCCAGACAGGCTCGCTGACACCACCGATGTTCATACGCAGACTTATAAGCGCATTGAAGACCAAGCGATCGAAATCGAAGCATGTCGCGGCGAGGCAGGTGTACTAGGGCATCCTCGGTGCTCCTGGCTCTGGACTGGTTTCCTGGTACGCCATCGCGTTTCTCGATCATCGCTCACCGTTAGCCGATCAAGGATGCTGCGTCGGGTACCATTGCCAAGGAAGGCAAATTGACCCATCTACACGCTTCGGCTCTACGTGACCCATTTGACTAAGTAAGGATATTTCCTTACTTTATGACCATTCGGACCCGGAGCACCGCCATGCCAGCCATCCATGAAACCGCCACGCTGACCTCCAAGGGGCAGATCACCTTGCCCAAGGCCGTTCGACAACTGTTAGGGCTTGATACGGGCGGCAAGATCGCTTTCGACCTTCGCGATGGCGAGATCATCGTCACGCGAGCCGCTACACCGCATGAAGACCCGGCCATTGGCGCGTTTCTCGACCTGCTGGAGGCGGACATTCGCGCGGGGCGCCACCTGACGGCGTTGCCAGCCGATTTGACCCATACCTTGCAGGGCTATACAGGCCATGATTTGAACCTGGATGAAGATATCGAGGGCGAGGTTGCGCTTTGACGCAGCGCCATGGCTGGACACTGCTGTTTCACGAAGGCGTGGTCGCACAATTACGCCGGCTGCAAGAGGCCGCCCGGCGAGCCGAGCAGCATGATCCTGAGGGATGCGCAAACAACGCCAACGTCAAACTGCTGCGCGCGCTGAGTCAGTTGATGCTCGACACGGTTCCCGGCGATCCGGCGCGAGACGAGTTCCGCCAGGGCAATACGCTGGGTACCGCTTACCGCCACTGGCGAAGAGCGAAGGTCGGCCGGCGATTTCGACTGTTCTTCCGCTATGACTCCAAGTCCAGGGTCATCGTCTACGCTTGGGTCAACGATGAGCAGACCCTGCGCTCGGCAGGCAGCCGGTCAGATCCTTACGCCGTGTTCGAGAGGATGCTGGGCCGGGGCAACCCACCCGATGACTGGGATGCCTTGATCGCATCAGCGCAGCGCGACAACAATCTGAGCTGAGCTCGAACCGCCCTCACCCCACCCCCACCACCCCACGCCGCCTCAGCACATACACCGCCAGTGCCGGCAGCAGCCACAGCGCCCCGAGCATGTTCCACAGCAACATGAAGGTCAGCATCAGGCCCATGTCGGCCTGGAACTTGATCGCCGAGAAGATCCAGGTGCACACGCCGATGGCCAGGCACAGGCCGGTGAACAGCACGGCGCGGCCGGTGGACTTCAAAGTCTGGTAATAGGCTTCCTGCAACGGCAGGCCGGCCTGCAGGAAGCTGGCCAGGCGGCTGTAGATATAGATGCCGTAATCCACGCCGATGCCCACGCCCAATGCCACCACCGGCAAGGTGGCGACCTTGACGCCGATGCCCATGAACGCCATAAGCGCGTTGCCCAGCACCGAGGTCAGCACCAGCGGCAGGACGATGCACAGGGTCGCGGCCCAGGAGCGGAAGATGACCAGGCACATCAGCGCGACACAGGCATAGACCAGCAGGAGGATGCGCAGGTCGGCCTGGCGGACCACCTCGTTGGTGGCCGCCTCGATGCCGGCATTGCCCGCCGCCAGCTGAAATTCCAGGCCGTCGCGGTCATGGCTGGCGGCGAACTGGCGCACCACGGCCACGGCGCGGTCGAGGGTCTCGGCCTTGTGGTCGTTGAGGTAGACCAGCAGCGGCGTCAGCGAACAGTCCCCGTTGTACAGGCCGTCGGCGTGCACGGTGGCGCTGTTGAGGACCTCGCGGTTGCGCGACAGGGTCTGCCATTTCAGGCTGCCCTCGTTCATGCCCTTGATCACTTGTTTGGCCACGCTGACCAGCGACAGTGTCGACTGCACCCCGGCGGTGTTGTCCAGCTGCCACATGAGCTCGTCCATGGCGCTCAGGGTGTCGTAGCGCGAGCAGCCCTCGGGCGCTGTCTTGACCATCACCACCAGTACGTCGGCGCTGCTGCTGTAGTGCTCGACGAGAAACTGGTTGTCGCGGTTGTAGCGCGAGTCGGCGCGCAGCTCTGGCGCGCCCTGATCGAGATCGCCGACTTTCAGGTTGTGGCCGTACCACAGGCCGGCGCCGAGAGCGAGCAGCGCCAGGCCCAGCGACAGGCGCGCCACCCGTGGCTTGGCGAAGTTGGCCAGCAGGCGCCAGAACGGATGCTCGCGCACCGCGTCCTGGCGGCTGCGGCGCACCGCCGCCGGGCTGATGCCGACGTAGGAAATCGCCACCGGCAGCAGGACCAGGTTGGTCAGCACGATGACCGCCACGCCGATCGAGGCGCCGATGGCCAGTTCGCGGATCACGCCGATGTCGATGATCAGCAGGGTGATGAAGCCCACGGCGTCGGCCAGGATGGCGATCATCCCGGGTAGAAACAGCTGGCGGAAGGTACGCCGCGCGGCGGTGAGGGCGCTGTCGGCGTCGCCGGACTGCAAGGCGATGCCGTTGATCTTCTGCACGCCGTGGGAGATGCCGATGGCGAAGATCAGGAACGGCACCAGCATCGAATAGGGGTCAAGGCCAAAGCCCAGTGCGTGCATCAGGCCCAGCTGCCAGACGATGGCCACCAGGGTAGTGCTCAACACCGCCAGGGTGCTGCGCACGCAGCGGGTAAAGGCGTACAGCAGCACCAGGGTGATGACGAAGGCCACGGCAAAGAACACCACGACCATGGCCAGGCCGTCGATCAGGTCGCCGACCTTCTTGGCGAAGCCGACGATGTGCACCTGCACGTTGGGGTTCTGCGCCTGGAACGGCTCGCGGATGTGCGCTTCGAGCAGGTGCGAGAATTGCTGGTAGTCCAGCGCGATCAGCTTGCCGGGGGTGGCCGGGTCCGGGTAGGCCTCCAGCAACGGGATCTCGACGATGCTCGACTTGAAATCATTGGCCACCAGGCGCCCGACCTGGCCGGAGCGCAGCACGTTGCTGCGCAGCTGCTCCAGGCTTGGCGCCGAGCCGTCGTAGCTCTGCGGGATGACTTCGCCGCCGGCGAACCCCTCCTCGGTGACCTCGGTCCAGCGCACGCTGGGGCTCCACAGTGACTTGAGGCCCGCGCGGTCGACGCCCGGCAGGTAGAAGGCTTCGTCATTGATCCGGTGCAGGGTGTCCATGTAGGCCGGGTCGAAGATATCGCCGTGCAGCGCCTGCACCGAGATGCGCACGGTGTTGCCCAGGTTGGCCAGGTCCTGGCGATGCTCGAGCATGCGCTGGATGAACGGATGCTGCAGCGGGATCATCTTCTCGAAGCTGGTGGCCGGGCGAATCAGGCTGGCCTGCCAGCCCAGCACCAGGCTGAGCAGCAGGCACAGCGCGATGACCAGGGGGCGATGGTTGAAGATGAGTTGTTCAAGGCGCGTGGGTTTCGCGGCAATGGGTTGCTGGCTGATCATGGCTGTGGCTCCTCAAGGCCGCTGTTGGCGGCGCGGTGCGCGCCGCCTTGGCCCACCAGCAGCAGGCCCTCGGGCAACGCCACGACGGCGGCGAGATCGCGCCGGTCGGGCCGCTGCACCCGGCTGAAACTGCGCCCGTCGTCGAGGCTGCGCAGCACCGCCCCGCCGCTGCCGACCAGCACCAACGAGCCGTCGGGCAGGCGCGTGGCGCCGGCCAGGCCGGCGTCCAGCGGCGCGGTGTCGCCGGGCAAGGCGCAGGCCTGCCAGCTCGCGCCAAAGTCGCTGGAGCGGTACAGGTGCCCGCGCAGCCCATACACCAGCAGGGTCGACGCCTGCCCCGTGGCGATGGCGCCGAACCACGAGCCACTGTAGGGGCCCTGCAGGCGCTGCCAGGTCTGGCCGGCGTCGGCGGAGCGGAACATCACCCCTTGTTCGCCGACGATCATCAGCCCGGCGCCGCGCACCGCGGTAATCGCGTTGAGGTGCAGTTGCTCGGGGTTGTCCAGCCGCGCGCTGACGTCCTGCCAGTGCGCACCGCCATCGTCGGTGGCCAGCAGCAGGCCATAGGCACCCACCGCCAGGCCGTGATCCGGGTCGGCGAACCACAGGCCGAGCAAGGGCGCCTGACGGCCCGGGTCCTGGAACTGCAGGGTCCAGCTGGCGCCGCCGTCGGCGCTGGCGAGAATCCGGGCGTCGTGGCCCACGGCCCAGCCGTGCCGGTCGTCGACGAAATACACCGCCGTCAACAACGGCCCGCCGGGCGTTCGCGCGGCCTGCCAGTGCCGACCCTGATCATCGGAGAGCAGTATCTGCCCGCGATCGCCGACCGCCACCTGCCGCGCCCCGGCACTGCCTACATCCGTCAGCAGCAGGGCCGCCGGCCTCGCCTCGGCTGCCTGCGTGCCCGCCCCTGCCGCCAGCAACAGCCCGCAGGCCACCGCCCTTACCGCCCCCATCGCCTGCCTTGCCACCACATCCACTCCCACTGCCGTTGACTATGCGCCCCTTGGCAAAGCGGGCCTGGGGGCATTCTAGGGAGCGTTCGATTTCGCGCATCACGTTAGTTTTCATGGCTATACCCGGGGGGAATAGCCAGCCAGTCGCGCGCACCGGGAAGAGGCAAGGCGCCCCCGGATGGCGCCTGCCCCACGGCCAGTTCACCTTTGGCTATAGGCATAAGAATTTGCTGGAAGGCAGAACGCCCCTGGCTCCCTACCATGCGCCAGACCTGATCTCGGCTACCGACATCAGCAGCCAGCGGGGCCAAGGCCCCGGGTCTTTGACATAGCGGGTATGGGCGCAGAGCAGCATGAACAATACGAAAGGTACGAGGACTATGTATCCCCACGCCCTGGCGATGGCCGTAGCGGCTGCCAGCGCAATGCCGGCCCACGCCGCAGACTTCGACATTGGGGAAATCACCGGCCGTTTCGATTCGACCCTGTCGATCGGCACGAGCATCGGCACCAGCAACGCCGACAAGAAGTTCATCGGTGTGGCCAACGGCGGCACCGCATCCTCGCGCACCAGCGACGATGGGCGCCTGAACTTTCACAAGGGCCAGGCGTTCTCCGAGATCTTCAAGGGCGTGCACGACCTTGAGCTCAAATACCAGGACACCGGCGTGTTCGTGCGCGCCAAGTACTGGTATGACTTCGCCCTGGAGAACGGCCACCAGCACCTGTACGACGTGGACGACAGCGGCCGCGACACCGCCGCCCGCTCCTCGGGCGCGGAGATCCTCGACGCCTTCATCTACCACAACTACACCATCGCCGATTTGCCGGGCAGCGTGCGCGCCGGCAAGCAGGTGGTCAGCTGGGGCGAGAGCACCTTCATCGGCAACTCGATCAACAGCATCAACCCGCTCGACGTCTCGGCGCTGCGCCGTCCCGGTTCGGAGGTCAAGGAAGGCCTGATCCCGGTCAACATGCTGTATTTCAACCAGGGGGTCAGCAGCAATCTGTCGCTCGAAGGCTTCTATCAGCTGAGCTGGGAGAAGACCGAGCTGGACAACTGCGGCACCTATTTCGGCAGCGACGTGGCGGCCAAGGGCTGCACCGAAGGCATGACCATCAACGGCAGCGACTTCGACCGCAGCGCCAGCAGCTACGGCTACGTGCCGCGCCTGAGCGACAACGACGCGCGCAACAGCGGGCAGTTCGGCGTGGCCCTGCGCTGGACCGTACCTCAGCTCAACGACACCGAGTTCGGCCTCTACGCGCTCAACTATCACGCGCGCAACCCGGAGTTCAACTGGGTGGTCGGCAAGGGCGCGCTGGCCGATCCGGTCGGCGGCCTGCGCGGTGCCGGCGGCGTCAGCAGCGCGCGCTATTATCTGACCTACCCCGAGGACATCCGCCTCTATGGCCTGAGCTTCGCCACCAATGTCGGCGCCACCGCGCTGTCCGGCGAGCTGAGCTACCGGCCCAACATGCCGATGTCGCTCAACGCCAGCGACGTCTCCAACGCCGCCGTGCTCGGTTCGGCGGCCACCAGCCCGCTGGTCAATGCCGGGCTGCCGGTGTTCAGCACCGGCTGGGCCAGCTCCAGCTATGGCTCGACCATCCAGGGCTACAAGCGCATGCCCTACACCCAGGCGCAGACCACCGCCGTGCGCACCTTCGACCACGTACTGGGCGGCGATCGCCTGAACCTGGTGGCCGAGGCGGGCGTGGGCTACATCAGCGGGCTGGGCGCCACCGACGGTTCGGACCTGCGGTTTGGCCGCAGCAGTGTCTACGGCAACGGCTCGCTGGCCGACGCCGGCACCGCCCTGCTGCTGGGCGGGCTGTCCGGCAACGCCATCTGCAAGGCGCTGAACTCAGCCAACCCGGGCGAATGCAACAGCAAGGGCTACTACACACCGATCTCGTGGGGTTACCGCCTGCGGGCGGTGGAGGAATACAGCGACGTATTCGCCGGGGTCAACCTCAAGCCCAACCTGACTTTCTCCCACGACGTGCGCGGCAACGGCCCCAGCTTCACCGAGGGCAGCAAGGCGGTCAGCCTGGGGGTGGATGCCGACTACCTGAGCAAATACACCGCGAGCCTGAGTTACACCAACTTCTTCGGCGGTGACTACAACACCACCACCGACCGCGATTTCGTTGCCTTGAGCGTCGGCATGAGCTTCTAGGCCGCCTGCCCATCTTTGGTCAAGACGCCGGCGATCCACAAGAACCCGCTCGAGCACAACCCGCTCGACCCTGACAGAGGTCCACCATGAAACATCCACACACCCTGACACTGGCCAGCCTCACCCTGTGCCTGCTGGCCAGCCAGGCCCAGGCGGCGGTGCCCGCCGACCAGGCCGCGCGCCTGGGCGCCGACCTGACCCCGGTCGGCGCGCAGAAGGCCGGCAACGCCGACGGCAGCATCCCGGCCTGGACCGGCGGCCTGCCGACCAACGCCGGCAAGGCCGATGAAAACGGCTTTCTGGCCGACCCCTTCGCCAGCGAAAAGCCGCTGTTCGTCATCACCGCCAGCACCGCCGCGCAGTACAAGGACAAGCTGACCGCCGGCCAGCTGGCGCTGTTCGCCCGCTACCCCGACAGCTACCGCATCCCGGTCTATCCCAGCCACCGCACCGTCGGCCTGCCGGACAAGAGCCTGGCGGCCACGCGCCTGAACGCCACCGACACCCAGCTGATCGCCGGCGGCAACGGCCTGGCCCAGTACCACCCCGGCGCCGTGCCTTTCCCGATCCCCAAGGATGGCCTGGAAGTCATCTGGAACCTGATCGGCCGCTACCGCGGCGACACCCTCAAGCGCATCGTGATGCAGGCTTCGCCCCAGGCCAACGGCGACTTCACGCCCAACGTGCTCAAACAGGAACTGGCCTACCCGACCGGCCTCAGCGACTACGACCCCAAGGCCATGAGCAACATCCTCAGCCTGTACCGCGAGGAGTTCCTCTCGCCGGCGCGCATGGCCGGCGGCGTGCTGCTGGTGCATGAAACCGTCGACCAGATCAAGGAGCCCCGCGAGGCCTGGCTCTACAACGCCGGCCAGCGCCGCGTGCGTCGCGCGCCCCAGATCGCCTACGACAGCCCGGCGGCCGAAGGCCTGCGCACCTACGACGACTTCGATCTGTTCAACGGCGCGCCCGACCGCTTCGACTGGAAACTGGTGGGCAAGCAGGAGCTGTACATCCCCTACAACAGCTACCGCCTGGAGTCGCCCGCCTACAAGTACAGCGACATCGTCAAGCCCGGCCATATCAACCAGGACCTGACCCGCTACGAGCTGCACCGCGTCTGGCACCTGACCGCCACCCTCAAGCCCGGCGAGCGGCACATCTACTCGCGGCGCGACATCTACATCGACGAAGACAGCTGGCAAGGCGCCGAGACCGAGGCCTATGACGGACGCGGCACCCTGTGGCGAGTCGCCGAAGGCCACGCCAATTTCTTCTACGACGTTAAGGTGCCCTCCTTTGCCGCCGAGGTGCACTACGACCTGCTGTCCGGGCGCTACGCGGTCAACTCGCTGCACAACGAAGAAAAGAACGCCTACCACTTCAACCTGCCCATGAGCGGCAACGACTTCACCCCGTCGGCGTTGCGGGTCACCGGGATTCGCTGACGGCCGCGCCCGCCCTGCGTCAAGAAAGGCCCGCTTTTTGCTTTGAATTCAAGAACATCCCTGAAGTCCAGTGAGTTCTCATGAAGCTGCATCAACTGCGGGCCTTGCTCTCCATCTGCGAGAGCGGCAGCATCCAGGAGGCGTCGCGGCTGCTGCACATCTCCCAGCCGGCCCTGTCCAAGGGCATCAAGGAACTGGAGGCCGAGCTTGGCGTGCCGCTGCTGCTGCGCTCCAACCGCGGCATCACCGCCACCGAATACGGCGAACGCCTGGTTCGCCGGGCCCGGCTGATTCTCGAGGAAGTGCGCCGCGCCCGTGAAGAAATCGAAACCCTCAAAGGCGTCATGGACGGCAAGTTGTCCATCGGCGTGTCCCCGGTGACCCCAGGCCCGCAGTTCGTCACCAGCCTGAACCGTTACCGCAAGCGTTACCCAAAGGTGCACATCCAGATCCACGAGCTGCGCCCCTCCAAACTCATGGAGGGCTTGCGCGAGGGGCTGCTGGACATGGCCCTCACCTCGTTGCCCGCCACCCGCAGCACCGACGGCTTTCACTGGGTCGAACTGTTCGAGCAGCCCGGCGTGCTGGCGGTGCGCAAGGGCCACCCCATGGCCGGCGCCACCTCGCTGGCGCAGCTGGGCCAGCTCGACTGGCTGCTGCAGGATTCGCTGGAGCAGTCCAAGGTCGGCATCATGTTCGAAGAGCATGGCATCGCCCCGCCGGACAACGTCATCGAGTGCGCCTCGGTGGTGCTGTTCTCGGAGCTGGCGACCACCAGCGACGCCGTCAGCTACTGGTCGCAGCGCATTCTCGAGCGCACGCAGAACTTCATGGATGGCCTGCACGTGCTCGACATCGGCGAGCGCGTGCCGCCGATGAACATCTCCCTGGTGTGCCGCGACCAGGAGCTGATGACCCGCGAGGCCAAGGCCCTGGCCGACGAACTGGTGTACATCTACAAGAGCCCCCACGCGGTCACCGCCTGACCGGGCCGCCTTGATAACCAGCCCTGATAAGCATGTGCAGAGGTGATTATCCAGGCGCCCGGGGGTGCGGCATGCTGGCTCCACTTCAGCCAGACGCACAAGGACACCCCATGAGTCATCCCGCTCCACCGCCGGCCGCCGCGCCCGCCGGGCGCCGCCGCCTGGTGATCGCCCTGCTGATGGCCGTGATGGTCATCAGTGTGCTGGACAAGACCATCTTCGCCTTCGCCGGCACGCAGATCATCGACGAGCTGCACCTGAGCGCCGAGCAGTTCGGCTTTGTCGGCAGCGCGTTCTTCTTTCTCTATTCGCTGTCCGGCACACTGGTCGGTTTTCTCGCCAACCGCCTTGCCACGCGCAGGATCCTCGGCCTGATGGCGCTGCTGTGGACCAGCGCGCAATTGCTGGTGGTCTGCGCCAGCGGCCTGGGCGCGCTGACTGCCAGCCGCCTGCTGCTGGGCGCCGCCTGCGGCCCGGGCACCGCCGTCACCCAGCACGCCAGCTTCAAATGGTACGGTGCCGACCGCCAGGTGCTGCCGGCCTCGCTGATCCAGGTGTCGATCATGCTCGGCGGATTGCTCGGCGCCATCGCCCTGCCCTTGAGCATCAGCCATTTCGGCTGGCGCACCGCCTACCTGCTGCTGGCGGCCCTGAGCCTGGTGTGGATGCTCGCCTGGTGGCGCTGGGGCGCCGAAGGCCGCGAGGGCGCAAGCCTCGCCGACAGCGGCGGCGTCGGCCATGTGCCGTACCGCCACCTGCTGCTCAACCGCACCTTTGTCTGGATCTCGCTGATGTGCTTCGTCGCCTACCTGCCCAACGCGCTGTCGTTCAGCTGGTCGGCGGTGTACCTGCAAAAAGGCCTGGGGCTGAGCGCGATGCAGGCCGGCTACGTGCTGCTGGGCGCTACCTCCTGCATCATCCTGGTCAACCTGCTGCTGTCGGCCCTGTCCCAGCGCCTGCTCAAGCGTGGCCACAACCTGCAGCGCAGCCTGGTGCTGCCGCCGATGGCCTGCTGCATGCTCGGTGGCCTGGCCCTGTGCGGGCTGGCGGTGGCCGGCGCTGCGGGCCTGCTGCCGAAACTGACCTGCTACGTGCTGGGCAGCGTCCTGCTCAACGGCGTGTTCGCCTTTGGCATGACCATCACCTCGCACATCGCCCCGTTGCGCCAGCGCGGCGCGATGCTGGCCATCCATGTCGGCTGCATGACCCTGGCCGGCGTGCTCGCACCCTGGGCCGTCGGGCGCCTGATCACCTTCTGGCACGACGACATTGCCCGAGGCTTTGAAGTGGCGCTGCAGGGCATCGGCCTGACGGCGCTGATCGGCGCCGTCCTCGGGCTGTACCTGATCACCCCGGGCAGCACCCGGCAACAGCTGCAGGCCCGCTGGAGCCGCTGACCTTCGCCCTGGCGCTCCACTCCTTTTCCTTTATTCATGGCGCGCGGCCCTGCGGGGCGGCTGTGCGCGCGCCTGCCGCCCACGACCTTCAGGACAGCTATGAACCTTTCCGTTTTCAGCGACAGCTACGCCCAGGCGCGACAGCAGTTTCTCGACGCCTGCGGGCAACGCGGCTACCCCGTGCAATCGCACCTGCATCCCCTGCCCGGCCGTGACGGCGAAGCCCTGGCGCTGGACGTGTGCCGAGTCGGCCCGGCGACGGCGCGCAACCTGCTGGTGGTCAGCAGCGGCTGCCACGGCATCGAGGGTTTCTGCGGCTCGGCGGTGCAGCTGGACCTGCTCGCCAGCGACGACTGGGCCGCCAGCAGTGCCCGGCCAGACCTGGCCGTGCTCTACCTGCACGCACTCAACCCCTATGGCTTTTCCTGGCTGCGCCGGGTCACCCACGAAAACGTCGACCTGAACCGCAACTTTCTCGACTTCAGCCAGCCCCCCATCGCCAACCCCGGCTACGCCGCGATCGCCGACCTGCTGCTGCCGGAGCAGTGGCCACCGTCGCGCTGGAACCTGCTGCAGCTGCTCTGGTTCGCCGCGCGCAAGGGCCGCAAAACCCTGCAATCGGCCATTTCCAGCGGCCAGCAGAGCCACCCGGACGGCCTGTTCTTCAGCGGCACTGAGCCCACCTGGAGCAACCGGCAGCTGCGCCAGGTGCTGCGCGAGCATGCCCGGCAGTGCCAGCGCATCGGCTGGATCGATGTGCACACGGGCCTCGGCTCCCAGGGCGTCGGCGAGCGCATCTACAAGGGCGCCGGCAGCGCCGAGGACCTGGCCCGGGCCAAGGCCTGGTGGGGCCCGCAGGTGACCAACAGCTTCGACGGCAGCTCCACTTCGGCGCACCTGCGCGGCACCCTGGACCTGGCGGTGATGGAGGAATGCCCCCAGGCGCAATACAACGGCCTGACCCTGGAATATGGCACCCTGCCCGGCCCCGAAGTGCTCCAGGCCCTGCGCGCCGAGCAATGGCTGCAGCGCCATCCACGCACCGGCGCGCAACAGCACGCGCAGATCAAGCAGCAGATCCGCCGGGCGTTCTATGTGCAAACCGAGCCGTGGCAGCGCCAGGTGCTGCAACAGTCGCGCGAGGTTTGCTGGCAGACCCTGAAGGGGCTGAGCCACGCGGACCTCACTCCATGAAAATCGCCACCGCGCGCACGAACCCCGCCGAGGCGCGCTTGATCTTGTACGGGAAGCACGACACCTGAAAACCGTGGGCGGGCAGTTGCTCCAGGTTGGCGAGCTTTTCCATCTGCCCGTAACCGATGTCGCGGCCAGCCTTGTGCCCTTCCCAGATGAGCGAGGCATCGCCGCTTTGCGCGAAGCGCTCGCGGGTGTACTTGAAGGGTGCGTCCCAGCTCCAGGCATCGGTGCCGACCACCCGCACCCCGCGCTCGAGCAGGTACAGGGTGGCCTCGCGGCCCATGCCGACCCCCGCCTCCAGATAGCCGGGCTGGCCGAACAAGGCGCCGGCGCGGGTGTTGACCAGCACGATGTCCAGCGGCTGCAACGCGTGGCCGATGCGCTGCAACTCGGCCTCGACCTCTTGCGCGCTGACCACGTGACCGTCAGGCAACTGGCGGAAGTCGAGTTTGACCCCGGCCTGCAGGCACCACTCCAGCGGCATCTCGTCGATGCCCCAGGCCGGCTGGCCGCCGTCGGTGGTGGATGCGTAATGCCAGGGTGCGTCCATGTGGGTGCCGCTGTGGGTGGTGATCTGCAGGCGCTCGGCTGCCCAGGCCTCCTGCCCCGGCATCTGCGCCAGCGCCAGGCCGGGGAACATGGCGGCCATTTCCGGCCAGCCCTGTTGGTGGTCCATGTAGTCGATGCGCGGCAGCAGCGGCGGCGGATCGGTGTAGGGGTTATTGTCGAGGGTCACCGAGAGGTCGACCAGGCGACGTTGGCTTGAAGTCACAGGCATCTCCTTACAGGTTCGAGGGCATTGCGCACCAGGTTCGCGGCGCTGCCGTCATGGCAGAAACCTTGGGCGCGGGCGCGCGGGGTGCGCAGGGGCGGCAGGCTGGCGAACAGGGTTTGCAGCTGCGCGTCGGGGGCAAATCCGATCGCCGCCCGCGCCGCGTCACCGAAGCGGTTGGCCAGCGCGTCGAGGACCTGCGCCATGGACAGCTGCAGCACCGGCAGCTGCCAGACCCGCTCGGTGTCGGCCGCCAGCCCGCGCAACTCGGCGGCATGGATCAGGTTATTGACGCAGCAGCGCGCCGACATCCACCAGGCGGTGGCCTGCTCATCCACCGGGCAGGTGTAGGACTGGCCAGCGGCATAGGCATGCAGCAGGTCGCTCATGAACGCCGAGCGCAGGCCATTGGCCTGGCGCGGTCGGGCGACGATGCCGGGCAGGCGCAGGGCGCGGCCGTCGACGTCCGCGCGCCGGGCCAGGTCGCAGAGCAGCGTCTCGACCATCAGCTTGTGCGCGCCGTAGGACAGTTGGGGTCGGGGCGGCGCGGCCTCGTTCATGCGCAGCGGCAGGTCGGCGCCGTACACCGCCACGCTGCTGGCATAGACGAGCACCGGCGGGCGCGCCTGCTGGCGCAGTTGGTCGAGCAGCTCCAGGCTGGCGATCAGGTTGACCTGGTAGCCCAGCGGGTAATCCTGCTCCGCCTGGCCACCCGGCACGCTGACCAGATGAAACACCACGTCGATGCCGTCGGCCAGCACCCGGCGCAGCAGTGCAGGCTCGCCGAGACTGCCGACATGCAGGCGCAGGCGCGGGTCTGCGGGCAGCTCGTCGAAGCGGGTGTCCAGCAACAGCAGCGCCGTGATCGGGCGGTCGCGCAACTGCCCCTGCTCCAGCAGCTGCTGGACCAGCTGGCGGCCGACGAAGCCGTTGGCGCCGGTGATCAATACTCGCATGGGCGCCCCTTAGCCATTGGCCTGCACCACGCGTTGATCGATGGCGCCGAACAGCGATTGCCGGTCGGCGCCGAACACTTCCATGCGCAGCCGCTCGCCGAACTGCAGGAACTCGGTGCGCGGCGCGCCGTGGTCGAGGGTCTCGATGGCGCGGCGCTCGGCGATGCAGGCCGAACCGGCGCTGCGCTGGGCATTGGACACCGTGCCCGAGCCCACCAGGGTGCCGGCCCCCAGGCGCCGGGTCAGCGCGGCGTGAGCGATCAGCTCGCCAAAGCCGAAATTCATCTCACCACCGTCGGGGTGGCCGAACCACTGGCCGTTGCGCTGGATATGCAAAGCCAGGTGCACGCGCCCGTCGCGCCAGGCCGGCCCGAGTTCGTCCGGGGTCACCGCCACCGGGGCGAAGGCCGACGAGGGCTTGGCCTGGAGAAAGCCGAAGCCGGTGCGCATTTCCCGCGGCGCCAGTGCGCGCAGGCTGACGTCGTTGACCTGCACCAGCAGCTTGATGTGCCCCAGGGCCTGCTGCGCCGAACAGCCCAGCGGCACGTCGTCGACCACCACGGCGAACTCGCCCTCGAAATCGATGCCCTGGGCGGCGCTGGGCAGGCGGATGTCCTCGCAGGGTCCGAGAAAATCATCGCCCGCGCCTTGATACATCAACGGGGTGTGCTCGACCCCTTCGATGGGCGCCAGGTTGAAGGCCCGCTGCATCAGCGTGCCGTGGTTGAGAAAGGCCGAGCCGTCGCACCACTGATAGGCCCGAGGCAGCGGCGCCATGGCCTGCTGCGGGTCGAAGGCAAAGCTGCCGGCGGCCGTGCCGGCCTGCAGGGCGTCGAAGCATTCGCGCAAGCGGGGCTCGGCCTGCGGCCAGTCGTCCAGGGCCGCCTGCAGGGTGGTGATGGGCGCCGGCAGCGCGCGAGCGAGGTCGCGCGAGACCACTAGCAGTTGACCGTCGCGGCTGCCGTCGCGCAGCGTCGCCAGCTTCATGGCTGCACCTGCGCGGCGAAGCGGCCGTCGAGGAGGATGAAGACCATGCGCGCCATCTGCTCGGTGCGGTTGCTCCAGGCGTGGTTGGTGCCGCGCTGCACGACGATGTCGCCGCGGCCCAGCTGCACCTCGTCATCGTCCAGCACCAGCCACACCTCGCCCTCGGTGACGATGCCGTAGTCGACGGTCTCGGTGCGGTGCATCAGCTTGTGCCGGGAATCGGCATGGCCGGTGCCGGCCTGGGCCTGGCCGATCTCGGCGAAGGCAGCCGCAGCGTCTTCGGCGCTGATGTGGTTCTGCACGCTGTCGGGCGGAATGTCCACCACACGAATTAGGCTGCCCAGCGCCGCCGGGCTCAGGCACAGGGCACGGGCGGTGGGGTCCGCGCCGTTGTCGATCGGCGCCGGGCTGGCATCGGTGTTCCAGATTTCGTGAAACAGCGTGCCCGGTACCGCCTGCAAGGCGAAGGTATTGGGCGCCGCGGCGCGGTGTACGATCAGGCTGCGGCCCTGGGCCGAGTGGCCGGTGACGACGCGTTTGAAGCCAGGCAGTGAATGCATGAAAGAGTCCTTGTCAGTGACCGTCGCCCAGGCGGGTGCCAGGGCCGACGACGAGGTTGGGCAGGCGCAGGCAGCCCAGGGCCACCAGCCATTGCAGTGCACCGATCAGCGCCAGGGCGGTGGGCAAGGCCGAGCTGACGCCTGCGGTGAGGCTCAGTACGACCAGCGGGCTGGCGAACTCGCCGGCGAAAATCGCCGCCGTGAACAGGCCGCTGGCGCGCCCGCGCTGGCTGAAATCCACCAGCGCCATGATTCGCGTGATCAGCGTCGGCAACATCAGGCCAATGCCCAGGCCGTTGATGAACACCGCCAGGGACACCCCGGCATGGCTGGCGGCGCCGGCCATCAGCAGGCCGCCGCTGCCGGCCAGGGCGAACGCCAGCAGCAAGAGCCAACCTGGCCGCGCGCGGCCGATCCAGCGAAAGCTCAAGGCACCGAGCACTACGCCCAGCTGGTTGCCGCCCATGGTCATGCCGATCTGCTGCGGCCCATCGACCCCCAGCAGGTCGAGCAGGTAGCCGGCCTGCACCGGCACGATGAACAGGCTCAAGCCGGCCAGCAGCGCCAGGCCCAGCAGCGCCAGCAGCCGGCGCCAGGGCATGGCGGCTGGCTGCGGCCGGGCCGCCTGGCGTACCGATGGCTCCCAGAGCCAGCGCGCCATCAAGGGCAGGAACAGCAGCCCCAGGGCATACAACCCGAAAGGCGTGCGCCAGCTGCTCTCGCCCAGCAGGCCGCCGACGGCCATGAACAGTGCGGCCGAGAGCGAGGTGACGACCATCTGCAGGGCGAACAGCCGTTCGCGCCGTGCGCCGCTGTAGTAGTCGCCCATCAGCGTGGTGCAGCAGGTCATGATCGCCGCTTCCGCCACGCCGATCCCGGCACGGCTGAGGACGATGGCAGGCAGCGAATCGAGCCACAGCGGCAGGGTCCCGCACAGGGCGTATACCAGCATCGCCAGCAGCAGCAACGGCTTGCGCCCGATGCGATCGGCGATCCACCCGGCCAGAGGCGCCAGGAGCGCGATCACCAGGGCCGGCAGGGTCAGCGCCACCGGCACCAGCACGCTGGCCCCGGGGCTGTCGGCGAAGTGCGCCTGCATGCGCGGCAGCACCGGCGCCAACAGCACCGCGCCGAGCACCGGCAGGCAACTGCCGAGCAACAGCAACGCCGACTGGCGCCCGCCCGCCTGGGCGTGTTCAGAGACCATGACGCACCTCCAACGCGGCACGCCGCTTGAACACCGCTGCGTGCTGCGGCGGTTGCGCCACTGACGCGACCGGCACCGGCGCCTGGGCCACGGGCCGCTGCCCAGGCAGGAGGAAATACGCCAGTGCCGGCAGCAGCATCAGGGCGCCGACCATGTTCCAGATGAACATGAAGGCCAGCAGGATGCCCATGTCCGCCTGGAACTTGATGGGCGAAAACACCCAGGTGCCGACGCCGATGGCCAGGGTGATGCCGGTCAGCATCACCACCTTGCCGGTGAATTGCAGGGCGCGGTAGTAGGCCTGGGACAGGCTCGAGCCACGGCGCATTTCGGCCAGCACGATGCTCATCACATACAAGGCATAGTCCACGCCGATGCCCACGCCCAGGGCGATCACCGGCAGGGTCGCGACCTTGACGCCGATGCCGAGCGCGACCATCAGCGCCTCGCACAGCATCGAGGTGAGCATCAGCGGCAGCACTGCGCAGAGCACCGCGCGCCAGCTACGAAAGGTCACCAGGCACAGCAGGCAGACCGCGCCGTAGACCCACCAGAGCATTTCATGGCTGGCCTGCTTGACCACGATATTGGTCGCCGCCTCGATGCCCGAGCTGCCGGCGGCGAGGAGAAACTGCGCCTGCTCGCTGTCGTTGTCGCGGGCGAACGCCTGCACGTTGGCGACCACCCGCTCCAGGGTGTCGGCCTTGTGGTCGGTGAGGTAGGCATACAGCGTCAGCAGGCTGCAGTCCTCGTTGTACAGGCCACGCGGCGCGCCGGCGGTGACCATGTTGAGGGTCGCCTGATTGTTCAGCAGCTCGTACCACTTGGGGTTGCCTTCGGACAGCCCCACCAGCACCCGGCGGTTGAGCAGCGCCAGGGAGTTGGTCGAATCGACCCCGGGCAGGCTGCGCAGCTGCCAGTCAAGGTTGTCCACGCGCTGCAGTGTCGCGTAGTTGGAGCAGGTGCCGGGCGGCGTCTTGACCATCACCGCGAACACGTCGCTGCTGGCGCCATAGTGCCGGGTCAGGTAGGCGTTGTCCTGGTTGTAGCGCGAGTCGGCGCGCAGCTCCGGCGCCCCGGCGTCGAGGTCGCCGACCTTGAGGTGCTGGCTGACCAGGTAGCCGCCCACCGCCAGCAGCCCGGCCATCGCCACGCACAGTGCCGCCCAGCGTGGCTGGGTGAACAGGTCGAGAAAGCGCCAGGCCGGGTGCCGCGCCTGCCCCGCCGCCTCGGCCTGCTCGCCGCGCAGGCTGCGCCGGGCCGCCTGCGGGCTGACCCCCAGGTAGGACAGCAGCACCGGCAGCAGGATCAGGTTGGTGAAGATCAGCACCGCCACGCCGATGCTGGCGATCAGCGCGAGGTCCTGGATGACCTGGATCTTGATCATCATCAGCACGGCAAAGCCCACCGCGTCACAGAGCAAGGCGGTCAGCCCGGCGAGGAACAGCCGGCGGAAGGTCAAGCGTGCTGCCACCAGGCGGTGCGTGCCACGGCCGATGTCCTGCATGATGCCGTTCATTTTCTGCGCGCCGTGGCTCATGCCGATGGCGAAGATCAGGAACGGCACCAGCACCGAATAGGGGTCCAGCTCGAACCCCAGCAGCGGCAGCAGGCCCAGCTGCCAGACCACCGCCACCAGCGAACAGCTCATCACCAGCAGGGTGCTGCGCAGGCAGCGGGTGTAGCCGTACAGCACGATGGCGGTGATGGCGATGGCGGCGGCGAAGAACAGCAGAATCTGCCGCAGGCCCTGGATCAGGTCGCCGATGACCTTGGCAAAGCCGGTGATGCGGATCTCGATGGCCGGGTCCTGGTACTGGCTGCGCAAGGCTTCCAGCTGGCTGGACAGTGCGCTGTAGTCCAGCGGCTGGCCGTCCGGCGTGGTCGCCAGCAACGGCACATAGAGGATGCTCGATTGCTGATCGAAGGCCACCAGCTGACCGATCTCGTTGGAGCGCTCGATGTTGCGCCGCAGCGCCTCGAGGCTGGCGGCCTGGCCGTCGTAGCCGTCGGGGATCACCGGGCCGCCTTCCAGGCCGTCTTCGGTCACGCCCACCCAGCGGGTGGCCGGGGTCCATAGCGAGCGCATGTAGGCGCGGTCGACACCCGGCAGCAGATAGACCGCATCGTTGAGGCGCTGCAGCGTCTGCAGGTAATGGGCGTCGTAAATGCTGCCGTGGGTGTTGATCACGGCAATGCGCAGGGCATTGCCGAGCCCGGACAGCTCCTGGCGATGAGCCAGGTAGTTGGCGATGAAGGGGTGCCCGGTGGGGATCATCTTCTCGAAGCTGGCATTGAGCTGCAGGCGCGTGGCCTGCCACCCCATCAGCAGGGTCATCAGCAGGCACAGCAGCAGCACGGTGCGCCGATGGTTGAACAGCGCGCGCTCGAGCAGCGAGCCTGAGCGCTGATCGAAATCGGCCAGCCGGCCACTGACGGGCACGGCACCGGGTTCACGTTCGACATGCATAGCGTTACTCCGCAGCGTTGATGGGCGTGCGCAGGCGCACCGGTCCGGCGAAACCGACGCCCACCAGGGCGCCGTCCGCTGCCTGGATCACCGCCGTCAGCGGCGGCCCGGGCGGCAGGGCCATGGGCGTCAGGTGCGCCAGGTCGGCGGACGCCTGCAGCAGCCCGCCCGCCTGGTTGACCACCCACAGGCCGGCAGCCGAGGGCTGCAGGGCGTTGATCGAGACCGGCACGGGGTTGTCCAGCATGCTGAAGCGCTGGCCCTGGTCGGTGGAGCGCAGCAACTTGCCACGCAAGCCGCCTAGCACCAGGCTGCCGTCGGCGGCCAGGGCGAGGCTGAAATAGCTGCCCTCATAGCCGGTGCTCACGGCCTCGAAGTGCTCGCCGGCGTCCAGCGAACGCAGGAACAGGCCCTGCTCGCCGGCGATATAGACCCGCGCGCCCTCCTGCACCACGGCGTACAGGTGCAGGCCCTGGGGGTTGGGCAGCCTCCCGGCGAGGGACTGCCAGTGGGCGCCGCCGTCCTCGGTGGCCATGGCCAGGCCATAGGCACCCACCACCAGGCCCCGATTCGCACTGCTGAAACTCAAGGCCAGCAACGGCTTGTCGGCGCCATCGCTGACCGCCTGGCGGGCAGCGGCCAGGCGACGCTCGTCCTGCCCCGCCTGGGCGGCCGCCAGCTCCAGTGCGGCCATGCGTCGGCCGTCCAGTTGCAGCTGCCAATGCTCGCCGTTGTCGCGGCTGTGCAGCACCGCGCCGGCGTGGCCGACGGCCCAGCCCTGGCCGTCGACGAACTGCACGGCGGTCAGGGTGCTGCTCACCGGCACCGCCACCTGGCGCCAGCTGGCGCCATTGTCGTCGGACAGCAGCACGCTACCGCGCTCGCCGACGGCCACCAGGCGCTCGCCGCTGCGGGCAATCGCCTGCAACACCGCGTGCAGGGCCTGGGGCGACTGCACCGCGGGCTGGGCCAGCACGTCCGCGGCGGGCGCGGCCAGCAGCGGCGCGCTCGACAGCGTCAAACACAAGGCCAGCCATGCGCTGCGCCCCATGTCAGCGTACCCCTTCGCCGGCCAGGGCATCGGGGGTGAACACCGAGTCCTTGTAGGCCTGCATGACCCGGTACTGCTCGTTCTTGCCGGCGAAGATGTCGCCGGTGAACCAGGTGCCGGAGAGCAGATCGTAGAAGCCGTTGGTGACGGTCACCACGCCGGGCAAATCGGGCAGCACCACCGGGGTGGTCCAGAGCACCTTGGCCAGCTGGTTCTGCGCGTCGTAGCGCTCGCCGAGCACGGCGGCCCAGGTGTCTTCATCCAGGTAATAGGTGCTGCGTGGCATGACATGGCGCTTGCCGGCCTTCAGGGTCGCCTCCACCACCCATACGCGGTGCAGCTCCCAGCGCAGCACATCGGGGTTCAGGTGATGCTCGCCGAGCAGGTCCGTGGGGCTGGCGGCGGTGAAGACCTTGTTGGCGTTGTAGGGAATGTACATTTCCTTCTTGCCCACCAGCTTCCAGTCGAAACGGTCGACCCGGCCGTTGAACACGTAGAGCTCATCGAAGCTCATGACACCAGCAGTGGCCGGGGTCGGCGTGTCGCAGCAGGCATTGGGCAAGCGGCGCACGCGGCGCTGGCCTGGCAGGTAGGTCCACACCCCGGTGTTTTCGGCGTTGACGTTCTCGCGGCCGGTGATCGCCTCGCCAGCACGCAGGGGCGGACCGTCGTTGATCATGCGGGTGCTCCAGAAGGTGCCATCGCTCTTGTTCGAGCTGTCGGCGAGGTACCAGGGCATCTGGTAGTCGGCGCGCGAATCGTTGGTCAGCACATGCTTGCCGTCGCTGGTGGTCAGGTATTGGGTGAAGTCGGCATGCCACGAGGCCCCGCGCCAGCGCATCAGGTGGTTCCAGATGGCCTGGGTGCCGTCCTTGGCCAGCGGAAAGGGCACGCCGCCCTCGCCCCCCTGGGGAATCGGCCCTGCGGAGCTGTCGACCAGGCGGGTGCGGCTGGCATTGGCGAAGGTGGCGTCGTACACCGAAGCGGGCGCCGCTGCGGTGCGATGGGTCGGGTAGACGTCCAGGCGGTAGGTGTCGGGGTACTTTTTCAGCATCGCCTGGATGCCCGGCGTAACCTTGTCGGCGTACTGGCCGAGGTTCTTCGCGGTGATGCTGAACAGCGGCTTCTCGGCGGCGAACGGATCACCGCGCTTGCCGCCATCCTTGAAAGCAGGGTCAGCCTTGGTCAGGCCGCCGGTCCAGGCCGGGATGCTGCCGTCGGCATTGCCGGCGCGCTCGGCGCCCATGGGCGTGAGCGTGGTCTTGAGGTCGGCGGCGTCGGCCGCCAGCGCAGACTCCGTGGTCAACAGCGGGGCCAGCAACAGGGCCGCGGTCAGTGCGGTGCCGAGGATGGTCAGAGGCAGGCGAAAGCTCAGGTATTCAGGCGCGTTCATGGCAGTGGGTCCCCGGTTCAAAAGGTTCGGCTGACGCTGAAGGCCACGAAATCCCGGTCCTTGAGCGATTGTTCGAAGCTGTAGTTGTTGCTGGCATCGAGAAAGGTGCTGGCAGGCCCGTAGTAATGGGTGTAGGTCAGGCCCAGGTTCCAGGTATTGAGGTAGTTGCCCTTGACGCCGATGTTCATGTCGCCGCCGCGATTGCTGCCGAACGCCGTGCCCAGCGCTTCGGAGGCGCCATGGGTGAAGCTCAGGCCCAGCGGCACGCTGATGTCCATGCCGGAGAACGCCTGGCGGTACATGGGTTCGTAGACGGTGCGAAAGCTCCAGGCATCGCGGTCGGCATTGGGGTCCACGGCCGAGGGGTTGTGGGTCACGCTCAGGGTGCGGTTCCAGGCGAACTCGCCGAGAAAGCTGGTCTCGCGGGCAAAAACGTTCGGGCTCAAGGTCGCCAGCCACGAGAGGTTGGCGTGCAGCGTGCGGCCGGTGGCGTACACCGCGTCGTCGGCATCGTTGGACAGGCCCTCGCCCGCCACCAGCGTGCGCTGGTTGGTCGAGGCCAGGGGCTGGTCCCAGCGAGTCGACAATTCACCGGCGATGTTGAAGCTCTCCACCGTGGTCGAGAAGCTCGCCCCCAGCGCCGTGATGCCTTGCGGGTAGACCCAGCTGTATTCGCCGGCATACCCGGTCAAGGCATTGAGGTGAGCGAAATCGGAGGTGGTGACCAGCTGCGGGCTCTTGTCGTGGAAGCGGATGGCGTACAGGCCGAAGTCGTAATCCTCGGTACGCCATTTGACCTGCAGGCCGCCCTGGCCGGTGTCCTTGGCGTCCTTGTCCTGGCCGTGGTAGAACGCCAGCGGCTGGGCTCCGGGGAACAGCGGCGAGCCGATGAACAGCCGCTCGCTGCCGTCGCCGATGGCGTCGAAGGAGGAAAAATAGCTGCCGGCGCCGGGCAACCGGTTGGCCTCCCACTCCAGCTGGTAGTAGGCACCCACCGAGACATCAGGCGTCAGCTGCAGCTGCCCGGACAGTTGCTTGACCGGCCGGATCAGCTCCTTGAACTGGGTGTTGGGCACCGACACCGCTTTGACCACGTCGATCGGCGCCATGCCGCCGGCGATGCCGTTGGCGCCGTAGAACAGGCTCTCGCCCCACTGCATGGCGTACTGGCCGATGCGCCCGGACACCGGTACGTCGCCGAGCTCGCCCTTGCCGTAGACGAAAGCGTCGAGCAGTTCGCCCTGGCGGCCATGGAGCTTGCGGGTATCATCGGTGAAATGGTCGTATTTCACCGAGTAGCTGTTGACGGTGGCCGGCGAGTCGTTGTCGTTCTTCTGGTTGTAGACATCGTCGTACCAGGCCGCGCCGCTCAGGCGCGCGCCGAAGTCCTTGTAGCTGATGTCGAATTCGGAGAGCAGGTCCAGGCGGCTGGAGATCAGGCCCTTGTCGAAGTTGCGGTCGCCGTCGTCGACGTTGAGCGCGCTGCTGCCCTCGGTCAGCTGCCCGGACTGGCTCCTGGTGCGCCAGGCGGAGCTGTATTTGACGGTGTTGTCCCAGCGCGTGCGCAGGTCGGGGTTGCCGGTGTCGAAATCGAACGCCTGGGCCAGCGGCGCGCTGCCGCACAGTGCGGCCAGGGCCCAGACCAGTGGCTGGGGGTGAAACTGCGGGCGCGGCAATCCGGTCGCTTCTTTGCGAGTGGCCATCAACTATCCCTCTTCTTGTTTTTATCGGTAGGACTGAGGTCTTTGCGTGCCTGGTGCCATCAGGCGCTGCCGGCTACAGATTCAGCTGCTCAGGGGGCTTTGACTAATCGACTCTTGAGATGCGATGTATTGCAAAGCTCGATACCTGTGCGGCCGGCAACGTCCCGGGGCGATGGCTGCGCGGTCAGCTGCCGCCGCCGTCGCCGAGCAGGCCGCACGCCTCTACGGCGGCCAGGGCGCAGCGCTCGTCGTTGTCCGAGGTGTCGCCGCTGATGCCGATGGCGCCCAGCACCTCACCGTGCTCGGCGCGTATCAACACGCCGCCGGCCACTGGCACCATGTTGCCGGCGGCCAGGTCGCTCAAGGCGTTGAAAAACGCCGGCATGCGTTCGGCGCGGCGCGCCAGCTCGCGGCCGCCCAGGCCCATGCCCAGCACCGAGCTGGCCTTGCCATTGGCGATCTGCGGGCGCAGCAGGCTGGCGCGCTCGTCGCGCTTGAGCGCCAGCAGGTGGCCGCCGGCGTCGAGCACTGCAACGCACAGCGGCTGCAATTGCAGGCGCGTACCTTCGAGCAGCGCCGCGTCGACCATGCGGTCGGCCACGGCCAGGGTCAATCGAGTCATGGCAGGCTCCTCAATGGGGTTTCAGGGCAGATGGCGCGCGCTTGCCCAGGTCGATGGCGCGCTGGCGGGTGTGCAGCTCCGACCACTTCACCGTGTTGAAATCGCTGACCCGGTTGGGGTCGTAGCCCGGCACCTGGGCCTCGATGCGCCGCCCGCCCAGGTACACCCCGGCCAGGCGCGAGCGCTCCTGCAGGATCCCGACGTTGTCCAGCGGCGAGCCGTCGACAAAGATGAAGTCGGCCCGCCGGCCCACTTCCAGGGCCCCGACCGGCTGCGGGCCGGGCATCATCTTCGCCGACACCGAGGTGGCCGCGCGCAGGGCCTGGGCGGGAGTCAGGCCGAGCCAGTCGACCAGAATCTCGATCTCGCGGGCGTGCCATTCGCCATAAGGGGTGATGGCAAAGCCGCTGTCGCTGCCGGTCATGAACGGCACGCCGGCCTCGAAGGCCCGGCGCAGGTTGCGGCAGCCGGCGTCGATCACCCGTCGCTGCATGGCGGCATAGCCGGACTTGGTCGAGGCTTCGTAGGGTTCGGCGAACTCGGTGTTGTTGGCCAGCATGGTCAGGGTCGGCGCCACGTGGCTGCCCGACTGCAGGATGGCCTCGATGCAGGCGTCGTCCATGAAAAAACCGTGGAAGATCACGTCGACCCCGGCCTTGGCGGCGTAGAACACCGCTTCGCGGCCATAGGCGTGCACCGCGACCTTTTTGCCCAGGCGGTGAATCTCGTCGACCATGAAGCGGGTTTCGTCTTCGGTGAAGGCGGCGATGTGCTCGCCGTTGGGCCGAAAGTGCGGGCCGTCCATGGCAATCTTCATCAGGTCGACGCCGTCCTTGGCCTGGCGGCGGATTTCCGCGAGCTGCTCGTCGCGGGTCGCGCACAGCCGGCCGCTGAAATACTCCGGCGTGCCGACCCAGCTGGGAAACCAGTCGTTGAGGCTCTGGCGGTTGGCAATGACGTTGCTGCTGGCGGCGATGCGCGGCCCGGTGAACAAGCCGGCATTGATCGCGTTGCGCACCGAGATGCTGCATTGGCCGGCATCACCGGGCACTACCACCGAGGTGTAGCCGGCCGCCAGCACGTGCTGGGTGAAGAACAGCCCGCGCAGCGCACGAAACTCGGGCGAGACGTGCAGGTCGATGTCCTCCTCGCTCTTGGCGTTGCCGAACACCAGGTGGGTGTGCACGTCCACCAGCCCTGGCATGACGAAATGCGCGCTGGCGTCGATCACTTGATCCTCGGCGGCCGGTAGCGGCGCGCTCGCCTGCGGGCCGACGTAGGTGAAGACGCCGTTCTCGATCACCAGGCGCTGGCCCTGCCGGGTGCTGTCCTCCAGGCCGGTGAACAGGGTGTTGCAGTTGACATGCATACGTGGGGCATGGGTCTGTAGGGATTGGGTGCGTGACATGGCGCGATCCTCTCTCAGTTATAGGGTGCAGGCCGCTTGCGGGACGTTCACCAGCCACACCGCGCTGTCGTCGTCGATCACCAGCTCGCGGCCCTGCAGCGACTGGCCCAGGCACGGGCCGAGCACGCAGAGCCCGGAGTCGGGCCGGAACAGCGCCCCGTGGGCGAAGCAGACGATGTGCTGGCCATCGCCAGACATGAAGCGGTCCTTGCGGTATTGCATGGCGACGTCCAGGTGCGGGCAGCGGTTGAGCCAGGCGTGCAGGCGGCCCTGCCAGCGCGCCACCAGTACGGTGTCGCGGCCCTCGCCGTACGGGTCGAAGCCGCGCGCGCGGCCCTCGTCCAGGCTGTCGGCGGGGCACAGGTACAGCGCGCCCGGGCGCGGCTGGCGGCTCACGTCAAATGGGCTCGGCGGTGAGGTGCAGCATCTGCCGGGTCAGGCCGATGCGATCGAAGCTGGCGTCACGGGCCATTTCCCGATCGCCCGCCAGCACCGACTTTTCGCTGATGAACTTGCAGCGCTCGAAGCGTCGCTGCATGAAACGGCCGAGCTTCTGTTCCAGGCTGCCGCCGGCCACCAGCTCCATGCTCAGCACCAGCGCGTCTTCGATGGCCATGCCGGCGCCCTGCCCCAGGTGCGGCGTGGTCGCGTGGGCAGCGTCGCCGATGAGCAGGACCCGGCCCTTGAACCAGGGCTCGTCGACGAACACCACTTCCATGGGCTTGTAGACCACCTGGCGGCTGTCGGTGATCTGCTCGCGCAGGCTGCCGACCAGGCCGCCGATGTTGGCGATGCGTTGGCGCATCAACGGCGCCAGCTGCTCGGGCGGGTACCAGGGGTTGTCCGGCTCGTGGGAGGTGGAGAACATGTACATGAGCGTGTCGGAGAGCGGCACCAGCCCGGCATTGCCGGCAGGCCCCATGTAGCTGGCCAGGTGGTCGATGGACGGGTCGCGCGGGAAGTTGTAGCGCCACACCGCCTGGCCGGTGAAGCGCGGCCGATACTTGTCGCCGAACAGCAGGCTGCGGATCTTCGAATAGACGCCGTCGGCACCCACCACCAGGTCGTAGCGCCCGCGGCTGGCATCGCTGAACAGGACGTCGACGCCCTCGTCGTCCTGCTCCAGGCTCTCGACGGTCAGCCCCAGGCGAATCTGCGCACCCAGTTCGATGGCGCTGCCGCTCAGCACCTGGTGCAGCGCCAGGCGCGAGATACCGACGTTGGCCGGGTACTGCGGACCGGCCAGGCGCTGGCCGGGGATGCGCGCCAAAGGGTTGCCTTCGAGGTCGTAGATGCCTACGTCCTCGAAGCTGTAGGCGGCATCCAGGTAGCGGTCGAGCACGCCCAGGCGGGCCATTTCGCGCACCACATTGCTCTGCTGGATGATGCCGACGCCGTACACCGTCCAGTCGGACTTGATCTCCACCAGGTCCACCGCCACACCCTCGCGTCGCAGGGCAATGGCGGCGCACAACCCGCCGATGCCACCGCCCACCACCAGCACCTTGTTGACTTCGCTCATGAGGCGTTCCCTTGTTTTTGTTGTCGTTGCCGTCGTTCACAGGTTGCAGCTGGGGCCGACAATAGGCAGGAACGCTGGCGTTGACTAATCGGGAGTTGCCATGGAAAGTATTTCAAAAATAAATACAACAAAGAGCCCGACCTCATGCGCTTCAACCATCTGGATCTCAACCTGCTGGTGGCTCTCGATGTGCTGCTCGAAGAGCAGAACATCACCCGCGCCGCCGTGCGCCTGCACATGACCCAGTCCGCCCTGAGCGGCATCCTGCGCCGGCTGCGCACCTACTTCGAAGACGAATTGCTGGTCCAGGTCGGGCGCAGCATGACCCCCACCCTGCTGGGCAAGGACCTGCAGATCCCGGTGCGCGAAGTGCTGCTCAAGATCCAGACCTCGATCGCCGCCAAGCCGGTGTTCGACGTCGCGACCAGCAAGCGCCACTTTCGCATCATGGCCTCGGATTACCTGATCAACGTGCTGTTCGCCGAGGTCATCCACCGCATTGGCGCGGAAGCGGCGAACGTCACCTTCGAACTGATGAGCCCCGGGGAAACCGCTGTCGAGATGCTCATGCGCGGCGAGATCGACCTGATGATCGCCCCTGAGCAGCACATCAACACCGAGCATCCTTCGCAGCTGTTGTTCGAGGAGCAGCACGTGTGCGTGGTGTGGCAAGGCAACAGCAGCGTCAGCGAGCCCTTCACCCTGGAGAACTACCTGCAGCTGGGGCATGTGGCGGCTGCTTTCGGCCGCAGCCGCACCCCTGCCATCGAACAGTGGTTCATGCACCAGTACGGCTGCCAGCGGCGGCTGGAGGTGATCACCCACGACTTCAACACCATCCCGCACCTGCTGATCGGCACCGAGCGCATTGCCACGATGCACAGCCGCCTGGCCGCGCTCTACGCGCAACTGCTGCCGCTGCGCCTGCTGGCGCCGCCGGTGAAGTTGCCGGTGATGCGCGAATACATGGCCTGGCACCGCAGCCTGGATGGCGATGCGATGCTGATCTGGCTGCGCGCCAAGCTGCTGGAAACCGTGCAGACCTTCAGCAACCCCGCCCTGGCCTGACGCCCCGTGCAGCGCCATCAGCGCGCTGCCTCACCGCCCAGCCATCGCGAACCGCGATGGCTGGCATCGGTACTTGCAATTTGTCGATCTGCGGCCGGCGTGCGAGTTTCGGCCCGTGGCACACCGAGCGGCCTGCTGGCCCACAGGTGGGTGCCGGCTGTGCCGCGCCCCGCAATCGTCAAAAGGACAATAACAATCATGTTCCGCTACTTCCCCACCAATTACGTCTGGAACCTCTCCGTGGACCTCGCCATCGAGATGGGCGCGCGCATCGGCGAAATCGAGGAGATGTGCGCGCCTCTGCAGGAAAGCGCCCGCCATCCGGATGCCGCCGGCACCCAGGCCTTTCGCGAAACCTGGTCGCAAATGGCCGACAAGCTCTGCGGCCTGGCCGAGGAAGACGAAGCACGCGGCCGCTTGCTCTCGGCGGGCGAAAAATACAACCGCGCCGCCACGTACTACATCACCTGCGAGCGCCTCCAGGCCCACGGCGCCCCGGCACGCGAGGCGCTCTACCAGCGCTTTCTCGGCACCTTCGCCCGCGGCCTGCGGCTCTCGGGCGAGAACTGCGAGCGGGTCGAAATCCCCTATGAGGGCACCGTGCTGTCGGGCCTCTACACCCGCGCCGAAGGCGTGCAGGGTCGGGCGCCGATCCTGGTCCAGGTCAACGGACTGGACTCCACCAAGGAGATGAAATACCGCGTCGGCCTGCCGGCCTGGCTGGCGCGGCGCGGCGTGGCGTCGCTGGTCATCGACCAGCCGGGCACCGGCGAGGCGCTGCGCCTGCACAACCTCACCGCCCGCCACGACAGCGAGCACTGGGCCAGCCCCGTGGTCGACTGGCTGGAGCAGCGTGACGACATCGACCCGCGCCGCATCGGCCTGGAAGGTGTGTCCCTGGGTGGCTACTACTGCCCGCGCGCGGTGGCTTTCGAGCCGCGTTTCGCCTGCGGCGTGGTGTGGGGCGCCAACCACGACTGGCGCGACGTGCAGAAGCGCCGGCTGGCCAACGAAGGCAACCTGCCGGTGCCGCACTACTGGAAGCACGTGTGCTGGGTCTGGGGCGCCAAGGACATCGAGGGGTTCATGACCCTGGCCGAGCAGGTGCATCTGGACGGCATCCTCGACCGCATCAAGGTGCCCTTCCTGGTGACCCACGGCGAGCAGGACAGCCAGATTCCGCTCAAGTGGGCCGAGCGCACCTACGAGCAGCTGGTCAACAGCCCGCAGCGCGAGCTGAAGATCTTCACCGCGCGCGAGGGCGGCGTGCAGCACTCCAGCTTCGACAACAGCATCAACGCCGGGCACTACATCGCCGACTGGGTCGCTGAAACCCTGGGCGGCCGCACGGCCTGAATGCCGTTCACAGCCCCTTCACCCGAACGCCTTCCACGAGAACCTCAACATGAACATTATCGGACCGGAATACCTGGTATTCGGCGTCGACGACGTTGCCGCCTGCGTGCAGTACCTGATCGACTACGGCCTCAAGCCGCTCGACGTTGGCGCCCAGGGCGGCTACCTGGAAGCGCTGGATGGCACCGGCGTGCTGATCCGCCGCCGCGACGACGCCCACCTGCCCGCCGCCATGGACACCGCCAGCAGCCTGCGCGAAACCGTCTACGGCGTGGCCGACGAAGCCACGCTGCGCGCCATCGAAGACGAGTTGCGCAAGGACCGCGAGGTCACGCGCAGTGACGATGGCGTGCTGCATGCCGTCGACGACATGGGCTTTGCCCTGGGCTTTCGCATCAGCCAGCGCCGGCCACTGGCGCTGCCCGGCGAAATCAGCAACGCGCCGGGCTCCAGCGTGCAACGGCGGGTCAACAGCCTGGGTGCCAGCCACGAGATGGCGGCCCTGCCCCGCAGCCTGTCCCACGTGGTGTACTTCGTCCCCGACGCCGACCGCGCCGAGGCCTTCTACACCCGACTGGGCTTCGTCTGCACCGACCGCTTCATCGGCACCGGCCCGTTCCTGCGCCCGGCCGGCACCCTGGACCACCACACCCTGTTCTTCATCCAGACCCCGCCGTTCATGAAGGGCATCGAGCACTTCACCTTCCACATGGCCGGGCCGACCGAAGTGATGCTCGCCGGCACCCGCTTCGTCGAAAAGGGCTATGAGTCGTTCTGGGGCCCGGGCCGCCACCAGCTGGGTTCCAACTGGTTCTGGTACTTCAACAGCCCGCTGGGCTGCCACGTGGAGTACGACGCCGACATGGACCTGCACGACGACAGCTGGGCGCCACGAGTGGCGCCGTCGACGGCCGATACCTCGCAGTATTTTCTGTTTGAGCACCGGGAGAAATGGATGCCGGGGGGCAAGCCGGAGTAAGGCGCAGGCGTCAGACCGCAAGGCTCAGGGGCGCTGTGCCGGCCCCTGGCATTTGCCCTCGCGCTCTACCGGGCCATGCCGCCTCGTGCGCCCGGCCTCACTGTCAAGGATGTGTAATGTCAGGTAAAGATCGCCGATACAGGGGCGCAGGCCTGCCCTGTGGGAGGGCAACGCCCCGAGAGGTGACAATAAGAATCATAAGCATTAGGATCGCCCATCCCCCGCTCAATCCGGATGCCTATGTTCGACCTTCAAGCCGTGACCTTCAGCGTTGCCGAACGCCAGCTCCTGCAGCCCCTGGACCTGCAACTGCAGCACGGGCGCATCACCGGCCTGATCGGCCACAACGGGTCGGGCAAGTCGACATTGATCAAGCTGCTGGCGCGCCAGCACGCCCCCAGCAGCGGCCAGCTGCACCTGGACGGCGTACCGCTGCAGCGCTGGAGTGCGCGGGACTTTGCCCGCCAGGTCGCCTACCTGCCGCAGAACCCGCCGCCGGCCGACGAGCTGACCGTACGCGAACTGGTGGGGCTGGGGCGCTATCCTTGGCACGGGGCCTTTGGCCGCTTCGGCCGCGAGGACCACGCCCAGGTCGATCGCGCCCTGGAGCTGACCGCCACGTCCGGCTATGCCGGGCAGCGGGTCGACGAGTTGTCCGGCGGCGAGCGCCAGCGCGTCTGGCTGGCCATGCTGCTGGCGCAGAACAGTCGCTACCTGCTGCTCGACGAGCCGACTTCGGCACTGGACATCGCCCACCAGGTCGAGGTGCTCGCGCTGGTGCGCCAGCTCAGTCATGAGTTGGGGCTGGGGGTGATCGTGGTGCTGCACGAGATCAACATGGCCGGCCGTTATTGCGATCATCTGGTGGCGCTGCACAGCGGCCGCCTGCTGACCCAGGGCGCCCCGGCCGAGATCATCGACAGCCCTACCCTGCAAGCCATCTACGGCATCGCCATGGGCGTACTGCCGCATCCGGTGGATGGCAGCCCGCTGAGTTTTCATTTCTAGACTGCGATCTGGGGTTTCCTACCAAGATCAAACCGGCCTGTGCCCCGCCCGCACTGCTCGCAATCAGCGCAATCCCAGCGCCGGTTCGAACAGCTGCGTGCGCACCGCGCCCAGGCACAGGTAGGCGGTCGCGCTGGTGTGCACGTGCACGCCGTCGACGTCGGCCGGGATCTGGGCGCTGACATCCAGCAGCTTGACCGGGGCATGCCGCGCGGTGAATGCGGCTGCGGCGGCCTGGCTGTTGGCGTAGGCCACCACGCCGTCGCGTTGCGAACCGCACAGCAGGGTCGGCGTGCGTGGCGTCCAGTCCAGCAGGTCGTTGCGCGCCAGGGCCTGGCGGAACGGGTTCTGCGGGTCGTCGATAAACGCCCGGGTGAAGGCCGGTTGGCGCAGTTGCTCGATCTGCGTGACCGCCGGCAAGGCCTGGCGATGGAGCAGGTCGAAGAGATTGGCCGGGCCAGGGAAATCGCTGTCCAGCAACGCGGCCCAGGGCGGGCGGAACACCTGGTCGGGGTGCTGGTAGATGTCGCCGTACACCCCCTGCATGCCCGCCAGCGCGTAGGCCAGCAGGTACGGTGCCAGGGCATTGGCGCCGGCCGCGGTGGTCCCGGACCAGCTGTCGCGGAAGGTCTGCGACAGGGCATAGGGCCCGGACATCGGCGCGCTGGCGACCAGGTCGAATTCGCCGGCGTCGTCGCGCTCCATCGCCCGCTGCGCCGCCATCGCCGCATGCCCGCCCTGGGAATAACCGGCCAGCAGCACCTTGCCCGACAACGGATGGCCAAGGGTTGCACTCAGGTGCCGGGCCGCGCGCATCGAATCGATGATCGCGCTGGCTTCGGAGTCGGCGTGCAGGTAGGGATGAAAGCGATAATCCGAGCGTCCCAGCCCCAGATAGTCCGTGGCCACCACGGCGTAGCCCTGGGCGGCGAAGAACGCCAGCAAGGCGCTGTCGCCGCTGGCCAGCAGTGCCTGGGCCTGCTCCGAACTGCGCTGGGTATCGGTGCCGCGTGCCCAGCCGAGCAAGGGGTATGGCCCGGCGCAGTGTTCGCCCTCGGGCAACAGCAGCATGGCCGAGGCCGTCGCCGGCTCGCCATGCACCCCGCGGGTGGCGTAGGTCAGGTCCACCAGTTGCACATCGCAGCGCGCCGCACCGATGTAGCTGCGCTGGTCACCCAGGCCTGCGTTCATGGCCTGCGCACTGAAGGTTTTCAACACCTGGCTGTCGATCACCTCGCCCGGCTGCGCCGCCTGAGCCCAGGCGGGCAGCAGGCAGAACAGCCAGGTCAGCGACCACCTGACGCCGCGAAAACACCTTCGATCAGACATGCACGCTCCCATCAGACGCCCACGGCCACGGCGGCGAGGGACTTGGCGCGGCGGGTCTGCGGCAACTGGAACAAGGCTTCGGCGATCTCGCCGGCGCGGGCCGGGAGCACCGACAACAGGGTATCACTCAAACCGTGGCTGGCCTGGCAGAAACCCTGGAGGAAGATCGGCGCCTGCAACCGCGGGTCGGCGGCCAGGCGGTAATCGCGCCCGGCAACGAAGTCGCCGAGGTACTCGCTCAGGGGCTCGAGCAATTGCTTGTGCGAGGAGCGCTCGTAGCCGGTGGCGAGGATCACCGCGTCGTAGCGATGGCTCTCGACGGCGCCGGTGGCGTTGTCGTTCAGGCGCAGCTCGATCTGGCCATTGTCGGCGCGGGCGGCCTCGATGCGCCGGCGGCACAGGAAGCCGTGGCGCATCTGCCGTGAGACCTTCTGGCGGTAGAAGATGCCGTAGATGCGTTCGATCAGGTCCAGGTCCACCACCGAATAGTTGGTGTTGTGGTACTCGTTGATCAGCCGGTCGCGCTCGGCCTCGGGCTGGTTGAACACCAGGTCGGTGTACTCCGGCGAAAAAATCTCGTTGACGAACGGGCTGTCGTCGGCCGGCTTGAGCACCGCCGCGCGCAGGATCAGGTCGACCTGGGCCGAGGGGTAGCTGTCATTGAGGTCGATGAACGCCTCGGCGGCGCTCTGCCCGCCGCCGACCACGGCGATGCGCATCGCCTGGCCCTGGCCACACGGCAGGCCGGCCATGCTCTGCAGGTATTGGGCATGGTGGAACACCCGCGGGTGGTCACGCAGGCCCTGGAACACCGCCGGGATCTTTGGCGTGCCGCCCGTGCTCAAGGCCAGCGCGTGGGTCTGGCGTGCATGTTCACGGCCCTCGGCGTCGCGCGAGATGACCTGCAGGCGCTCGATCGGTCGCCCGCCGTTGAGCACCGGCTCGACGCGCAACACCTGCTCGCCGTAGCGGCTCTGCTCTTTGAAATGCCCGGCCACCCAGCGCAGGTAGTCGTTGTACTCCATGCGGCAGGGATAGAAGGTACCCAGGTTGATGAAGTCGGCCAGGCGGCCTTGGGATTGCAGGTAATTGACGAAGCTGAAGGGGCTGGTGGGGTTGCGCAGGGTCACCAGGTCCTTGAGGAAGGAAATCTGCAATTCGCTCTGCGCCACCAGGGTGTTGCCGTGCCAGCGGTAGTCGGCCTGGCGGTCGATGAACAATGAGCGCAGCGGCTGGCCACGCTGCTGGCCGAACTCTTCCAGGGCTATCGCCAAGGCCAGGTTGGACGGGCCGAAGCCGATGCCCAGCAGGTCATATGCCGCCGAAGCGACGCTCATCGGTTGTGTCATCTCGCACACCTCTTGATGTAACAAGCCATTAAGGGGTTTGGCCGACCCGCTCCCTTGGCAGTCCAGGTTCATGGCCAAATTCACAAGGGTGACGAGACGCAGTGAGGCAGATTTAGCGCTGAAGGGTAAATAATGCGAATACTAGAAATTCTCGTTACCATTGCAACCCAGCGGCGCCGCGACTAAATCCGTTGCCACGCCAGTCGTTTACAAGGACACACGACGCAGCGCCTGCAAACCGCGCGGGCCGCCTCGTACGCTCTTGTCCAGTGAAGGAATGATTGATGCAGACTCCACCAAGAAGCTCGCTCGGCGCGCTGTTGCAGTTGCTGCGGCCCTTTCGCCTGATCCTCTGCGTGTCGATCGTGCTGGGCGTGCTCGGGGGGCTGGGCATCACCGCGCTGCTGGCCACCATCAACCACAGCCTGCACGCTGACGGGGACACCTCGCGCACCCTGCTGCTGGCGTTCGCCGCGCTGTGCGCCCTGGCGCTGCTGGGCTCGATCCTCTCCGACATCGGCACCAACCATGTCGGCCAGCACGTCATCGCGCGCCTGCGCAAGGACCTCGGCACGCGGATTCTTTCAGCGCCCATCGAGCAGCTGGAGCGCTACCGCAGCCACCGCCTGATCCCGGTGCTGACCCATGACGTGGACACCATCAGCGACTTCGCCTTCGCTTTCTCGCCCCTGGCGGTCTCGCTGAGCGTGACCTTCGGCTGCCTGGGCTACATGGCGTGGCTGTCATGGACCATGTTCCTCACCACGGCGGTGGCCATCATTATCGGCAGCATCATCCAGTACCTGGCGCGCAACCGTGGCATCAACGGTTTCTTCGACGCCCGCGAGCACGAGGACGAACTGCAGAAGCATTACCGCGCCATCGCCGAAGGCGCCAAGGAACTGCGCATCAACCGCCCGCGCCGGCTGCGCCTGTACAACCGCAAGATGCAGGCCACCATCGAGCGCATCTGCGCCATCCAGATCAGCTCGATCAACCTGTTCGTCATCGCCAAGGGCTTCGGCTCGACCCTGTTCTTCATCGTCATCGGCGTTGCGCTGTTCTTCCAGAGCCTGTGGCCGAGCACCGACAAGGCCACCTTGAGCGGCTTCATTTTGGTGCTGCTGTACATGAAAGGGCCGCTGGAAAGCGTGATCGGCAACCTGCCGGTGGTCAGCCGAGCCCAGGTGGCGTTCCGCCGGATCGCCGAGCTGTCCGCCCAGTTCGCCTCGCCCGAACCCCATCTGCTTGACGATGAACCCAAGCAGCCCCCGGCGCCGCTGCATTCGCTGGAGCTGCGCGGGGTGCGCTACGCCTACCCGGCCGTGGACGGCAACCCACCCTTCGCCGTCGGCCCCCTGGACCTGAGCATCCGCCCGGGCGAAATTCTCTTCATCGTCGGCGAGAACGGCTGTGGCAAGACCACCCTGATCAAGCTGTTGCTGGGCCTGTACGAGCCGCAACAAGGGCAGGTGCTGCTCAACGGCGAGCCGGTGAGCGCGCAGAACCGCGATGACTACCGGCAGCTGTTCACCACCATCTTTTCCGACTATTTCCTGTTCGATGACCTGATCCAGGACGGCGACAGCGTGCCCGAGGACGCGGTCCAGTACCTCGAGCGCCTGGAGATTGGCCACAAGGTCAGCCTCAAGGACAACAACTTTTCCACCACCGACCTCTCTACCGGCCAACGCAAGCGCCTGGCGCTGCTGCAGGCCTGGACCGAAGGCCGCCCGGTGCTGGTGTTCGACGAGTGGGCCGCCGACCAGGACCCGACCTTTCGCGGCATCTTCTACGCCGACCTGCTGCCCAGCCTCAAGGCGCTGGGCAAGACCATCATCGTCATCTCCCACGACGATCGCTATTTCGACTGCGCCGACCAGCTGCTGCGCCTGGCGGCCGGGCAACGGGTCAGCGAGTTCGCGCCGGCATGAACCGAGCGCCCGGGCAGGTGTGCCAGGTGCGGCGCCGTTGCCTGATCGGCCTGGCCGCCCTGCTGCTGTTGCCGCGCGCCCAGGCCAGCGCCGCCCAGGCCCCGCTGAGCCAGGTGGCGGCGCTGGACTGGGGCCTGGTGCAGACCCTGCTGGCGCTCGGCCTGACCCCGGCGGCGACGGCGGAGAACGCGCTGTACCGCAGCAGCGTGCGCGAACCGCAACTGCCCGCCAGCGTGCTGGAACTGGGCCTGCGCTCGGAGCCCAATCTTGAATTGCTGCAGGAGCTGCAGCCCGAGCTGATCCTGCTCGGCAGCGACCAGGCGGTGCTGCAGGACCGGCTGGCGAGCATCGCCGCCAGCGAGGTGTTCGAGACCGATGACCAGGGCAGCCCCTGCGAGCAGGTCGCGCGCCTGACCCTCGCAGTGGCCCACCGCATCGGCCGCAGCGAGGCGGCGCAGCGCTACCTGGCGCACGCCTGGGCGAGCCTGGCCGAGGCCCGCCAGCGCTGCCTGGCGCTTGCGCCGGCCGCTCTGCAGGTCATCAGCGTGATCGACGAGCGCCGGGCCATGGTCTTTGGCCGCAACAGCCTGTTCGATGACGTGTTGCAACGCCTGGGGCAGCGCAATGCCTGGGTGGGCCAGACCAATGGCTGGGGCTTTGCCACCATCGGCTTCGAACAGCTGGCCGAGCAACCCGAGGCGCGCCTGGTGTACTTCAATGCCACCCCCGGGCTGGAGCAGCGCCTGGCCGACAACCCGCTGTGGCGCAACCTGCCCAGCGTACGCCGGCAGCAGGCGATCAAGCTGCCGGAAGTGCTGTTCTACGGCGCCATGCCTTCGGCGGTGAGCTTCGCCGAGCTTCTGTCATCCCACCTGATGCAGGCCGAGCATGGCTGAACGTCCCTTGAGCGACCGCTATCCTGGGCAACGCGACCGCCTGCGGGTGCCGCTGGTGGCCTGGGTGGTCGGCCTGCTCGCCCTGCTGGCGTTGCTGCTGAGCCTGGCCACGCTGCGCCAGCAGCTGGGCGGCGCGCCCCTGGGGGCCACGCTCTGGGCCCCCGATACCCACGACATGCGCCAGCTGATCGTGCATTACAGCTCGCTGCCACGCCTGGCGGTGGCGCTGCTCTGTGGCGCGGCGCTGGGCCTGGTCGGCTGCGTGCTGCAGCAGGTCCTGCGCAACCCGCTGGCCGAGCCGACCACCCTGGGCATTAGCGCCGGCGCGCAATTGGCGGTGACCGCCGCCACGCTCCATGCGCCGGCGCTGATGTTGCACGGTCCGGTCTGGCCGGCGCTGATCGGCGCGCTGCTGGCGGCCGGGCTGGTGTTCGGCCTGGCCGCCGGGCGCGGCTTCTCGCCCCTGGCGTTGATCCTCGCGGGGCTGGTGGTGAGCCTGTGCTGCGACGCCTTCGCCAACGTGCTGATCCTGTTCAACCACAGCTTCTTGCGCGGCATGTTCATGTGGAGCAGCGGCAACCTGGGCCAGAACGACTGGTCGGCAGTGCTGCTGCTGTTACCCGCGCTGCTGATCTTCGTCGCGCTGATCCGCCCGCTGTCGCGGGCGCTGAGCCTGTTCGAACTCAACGACGACAACGCCCGCAGCCTTGGCGGCTCGCCGGGCGCACTGCGCGCGGTGGCGCTGGTGCTCTGCGTCGGCCTGGCGGCGATCACCGTGGCCAGCGTCGGGGTGATCGGCTTCATCGGCCTGGCCGCGCCCAACCTGGCGCGGCTGATGGGCGCGCGGCGCTTCGTGCCCCGCATGCTCTGGGCCACGCTGCTCGGCGCCGCCCTGCTGTGGCTGGCCGACAGCCTGGTGGTGCGCATTCCCGCCGGCTACCACGAGGTGCCCACCGGCACCGCCACCGCCCTGCTCGGCGTGCCGCTGCTGGTCTGGCTGCTGCCGCGCCTGCGTCCCGGCGGCCCCAACGCTGCACCCGCGGGCCTCAAGCATGCGCTCAGTGCCCTGCAGGGCAACCTGTTGCTGCTCGGCTGCCTGCTGGCCCTGCTGCTGGCCGTGCTCGGCGCGCTGACACTGGGCCAGGGGCCCGACGGCTGGCATGTGAGCCTCGAGGCTTCCCTGCAGGCCCTGCGCGCGCCGCGCATCGCTGCCGCGCTGGCCGCCGGCGCCATGCTGGCGGGCGCCGGCTGCCTGGTCCAGCGCCTGACCCACAACCCCATGGCCAGCCCGGAAATCATCGGCGTCAGCTCCGGAGCCGCCTTCGGCGTGGTGGTGCTGGCCTTTGTCGTCAGCGCCGCGACCCGCAGCGAGCAACTGCTGGCCGGCGCCCTGGGGGCCATGGCGGTGCTGCTCGGCTTGCTGGCCCTGGAGCGGCGCTCGGCGCTGGCAGCCGAACGCCTGATCCTCGCCGGGATCGCCCTGAGCACGCTGTTCGGCGTGCTGGTGGCGGTGCTGATGGCCGTGGGTGATCCGCGCATGGGCGGGCTGCTGGCCTGGCTGGCGGGCTCGACCTATCAGGTCTCCGGCCACGAGGCGCTGTTCGCCCTGGCGAGCATGGCCGTGCTGCTGGCGTGTCTGCCGCTGTCGCTGCGCTGGCTGGGCCTGCTCCAGCTGGGCGCCCCCCAGGCCCAGGCGCTGGGGCTGGCGGTGCGGCCGGCGCGCACTGCACTGCTGCTGTTGATCGCCCTGCTCAGCGCGGCCGCCACCCTGGTGGTCGGGCCTTTGAGCTTCGTCGGTCTGATGGCGCCGCACATGGCGCGCCTGCTCGGCTTGCGCCGACCCGGACCCCAGTTGGCCGGCGCGGTACTGATCGGCGCGCTGTTGATGGTGCTGGCCGACTGGCTGGGGCGCAACCTGATCTACCCCTTCCAGATCCCGGCCGGGCTGGTCGCCACGGCCATCGGCTGCCCGTATTTCATGTGGCTGCTGCGCAGGAACGCGGCGTGAGCGGCGGCGCGTCGACGGCGGCAGTCCTCGCCGAACTCGACCGACGCTTCGCGGCGGCGCAGCTGGCGCCACTGCAATCGCTGGCCCTCGATCAGGGCCAGGCGGCCATCCGTGGCCAGCAGCTGTGGGCCCCGGCGACCCTGGATACCATCGTCGCCGGCCATGCCCGCGAGTACCCCGGCGCCGACCGTCGCGCCCTGCTCTCGCACTGGTCCAAGAGCTATCTGGAAGCCCTGTTGCCCGGCGCGCTGCTGGCCTGCCTGCTGCTCGACCGGCAGCTGCCGCTGGCGCTGGACAACGTCGCCCTGCGGCTGGATGAAGACGGCAGCGTCTCTACCCTGCTGCTCGGCGCAGCCAGCCAACGGCTACCCGCCGGCAGCGACCTCTACGGCCGCTGCCAGGCGCTGCTGCACGGCAACCTGCAGCCCTTCGTCGAGCAGCTGGCGCGCCATGCCCGGCTCTCGGCGCGAGCCTTGTGGGGCAACGTTGCGGCCTACCTGGCCTGGGCGATGCGCCTTCTGGCCGAGCGCCTCGGGCTGCCATTGGCCAGCCTGCAGCAAGCCTTGCAACTGTTTAGCCAGCCCGCCTACCCCGATGGCTGGCTCAACCCCGTGCAACGTGCCTACCAGTTCCCCCAGCAGCTGGACGGCCAAGGCTGGCGCCGGGTGTGCTGCCTGCGCTATTGCCTGGAGCCGTTACCGCATTGCGTGGACTGTCCCCTGCTCAAGGCCCCGAGGCGCAGGTGAAAAATTTGTATCAGAGGAAATAATTCCTCGGTAAGTTCCCGACAATACAATTACAATTGCGAATCACTCGCACTACTACCTCTGTTAAGGATAAACGGTTATGGCGGTCTCGGCTTTTCCCTCTACCCTTTCGATTCTGGCCCAGCGCCTGCGCCGCCCGATGCAAGTGGCCGGCGTCGGCCTGGTGCTTGCCGGCTCGCCCGGGCTGGTCATGGCCGCCGCCAGCACCGACGGCAAGACCGCCGATGCCGGCCTGACCCTCGACAACATCGAGATCAACGCCGACCGCGAAGTCGAGACCGGCGACGGCCCGGTCAAGGGCTACGTTGCCAAGCGCACCACCACCGGCACCAAGACCGACACCCCGATCAACGAAATCCCGCAGACCATCTCGGTGATCACCCGCGACGAGATGGACCAGCGCGGCGTCCAGGACTTCAACAGCGCCGTGGCCTACACCCCCGGCATCCGCGCCATCGACTACGCCGGTGGCCAGGGCGCGCCGGACATCTTCCTGCGCGGCTTTCGGGCCTTCAACCTGTTCGGCATCTACCAGGACGGCCTGCGCACCGGCTTCAACCAGTACGACACCAACTTCGAAACCTTCGGCCTGGAGCGCATCGACGTGGTCAAGGGCCCGGCCTCGGTGCTCTACGGGCAGATGGCCCCGGGCGGCGTGGTCAACATGACCAGCAAGCGTCCCCAGGACGAGCCGATCCACCACATCGAATACCAGGTCGGCAGCTACGGCCGCCAGCAGTACGGCATCGACCTCAACGACCGCCTCACCGACGACGGCAGCCTCACCGGCCGTATCGTCATGCTGCGCCGCGACAGCGGCACCCAGGTCAGCCACTCGCCGGACGATCGCACCTACATCGCCCCGTCGATCACCTGGAAACCCACCGACAGCGACAGCCTCACCGTGCTGGCGTCCTACAACAAGACCGTCACCGGCGGCTCGGAGCAGAGCTTTCCTGCCATAGGCACGGTCAAGAGCAGCCCCTACGGGCACATCAATTCCGACACCAACCTGGGCTGGCTGGGCAGTTACTACCACGTCGAGACCACCTCGATCGGCTCTATCTACGAGCATGAATTCGACAACGGCTGGAAATTCCAGCAGAACCTGCGCTACATGCACTCGGTGGTGGGCTTTCTTTCCAGCGGCCCGGACGTGGTGCTCAACGACGACGGCCGCACCCAGGACATCGGCCTGCAATACCGGCCCAAGAGCAGCAACACATTCCTGATGGACAACAACATCCAGGGCAGCTTCAACACCGGCGCGATCCGTCACACCCTGATCACCGGCATCGACTACTCGCACTACAAAGCCGAGGAAACCCGGCGCAATGGCGACCCTGAAGACGCCTTCAACAACATCGACCTGTACGACCCGGTGCACGGCGGCGCCCCGGTGTGGTTCGACACGCTGCAACGCGACACCGACTCGAAGATGCAGCAGGTTGGCGTCTACGTGCAGGACCAGATGAAGCTCGACCGCTGGGCGCTGACCATCGGCGGCCGCCAGGACTATGCCCGCGACCACGAAGAAGACGCGGTCAGTGCGACCAGCGGTACCCAGAACGACCACAAGTTCACCGGCCGCATCGGCCTGGCCTACCTGTTCGACAACGGCATCACCCCGTACGCCAGCTACAGCACCTCGTTCCAGCCCAACCCCGACACCGACATCAACAACAAGCTGTTCAAGCCCACCACCGGCAAGCAGTACGAAGTGGGCGTGAAATATCAGCCAGAGGGCTACAACGCCTCGGTCACCCTGTCGGCATTCGACCTGACCCAGCGCAACGTCACCACCGTCGACCCGGTGAACACCGGCTATTCGGTGCAGACCGGCGAGGTCGAGTCCAAGGGCCTGGAACTGGAAGGCAAGGCCAGCCTCAACGAAAACCTCAACGTGATCGCCTCCTACGCCTACACCCACGCCCAGATCACCAAGGACAACACCTACCAGGGCAACACCCCGCGCGACATCCCGCGCAACACTGCGGCCCTGTGGCTCGACTACAGCTTCCGTAACGGCCCGCTGGACGGCCTGGGCATCGGCGCCGGCGAGCGTTACATCGGCTCCTCGCAGAACCAGCAGAACACCCTGACCACCCCGCAGTACTTCCTCACCGACGCGACCGTTCGCTACGACCTGGGCAAGCTGGGCCTGACCGGCACCAAGCTCTCGGTGACCGCCACCAACCTGTTCGACAAGCACTACTTCGAACCTGGCTTCTACGAGGACTCGGTGTTCTACGGCAACCGCCGCAACGTGATCGCCACCCTGGGCTACGATTTCTGATCGAGCCCTGCCCATGAAAAAGCCCGAGCCGGTGACCCCGGCTCGGGCTTTTTCATGGGCGCTGAAACCGCCACCGCAACCCGATGTGGGAGGGGGCGCAGCCCCCGAGAGGCCGCAAGGCCGGTGGCATGAACCTAGAAAACCGTCGCCAGCGCCTCGCCGATCACCTGCAGCGCGTCATCGGCCTCTTCCACGATCAACCCCATGCGCATGAAGTCATGGGTCATGCCTTCATAGTCATGCAGTTGCACCGCCACCCCCGCCTCGCGCAGGTGCGCGACGTAGGCCAGGCCTTCGTCGTGCAGCGGGTCGCACTCGGCCAGCAGCACCAGGGCGGGCGCACTGTTGGCCGGGACGGCGCCCAGCAGCGGTGAAAAACGTGGGTCGTGGCGGTCTGCTGGCTGGCGGGCGTACTGCTGGTAGAACCACTCCAGGGTGGCGCTTTCCAGCAGGTGGCCTTCGGCGTAGCGCTGCAATGACGGGGTCTGTGCAGTGGCGTCGGTGACCGGGTAGATCAACACCTGCAGCCGCGGTTGCAATGGCGCCTGGGCCAGTGCCAGTTCGCGGGCGAGCACCGTGGCCAGGCTGGCGCCGACACTGTCGCCGCCGACGGCCAGGCGCTGGGGGTCCAGGCCCAGGGCCGGGGCTTGGCGGGTGAGCCAGTGCCAGGCGTCGAGGGCATCGTTGCAGGCCACCGGAAAGCGCTGCTCGGGGGCACGGCGGTAGGCCACGGCGAGCACCGCGTAGCCGCCCGCTTCGGCCAGGCCGCGGCACAGGCTGTCGTGGGAATCGAGGCTGCCCACTACGTAACCGCCGCCATGCAGGTACAGCAACGCCGGCTGCCCGGTCGCGCCGACCTGGGCGCTGTACAGCCGCGCTTGCAGCTGCGCGCCGTCGCGAGCGCTGATCCAGTGGCTTTCCACCCGCGCCAGCGGCGCGCCCTCGAGCGTGAACTGGGCGGCCGAGCGATCAAATTCGGCCCGCGCCTGCTCGGCGGTCATCTGGTGCATGGGCGTGCGCTGCTCACGGCCGGCCTCGACCAGTTGCAGGTAAGCGGCGATTTCAGGGTTCAACGGCATTGCACAACTCCAGGGCGTGTTCAAGGGTGTCGAGAAACTTGGCCGCGTGCGGCACATCGAAGTGGCCGCCCGGCAGCAGGCAGCCGCGCAGGCCGGGTTGCTGCAATTGCTCGGCGAGCAGGTCGCGGTCATCGTCGCGCTCGGCGACCCACCAGCAGGTCGCAGCCGCCTGCACCGCCGGGCAGCGGTCCAGCTCGCGGGACAGGCGCTTGAGTTGACGGGCCACGGCAAACACCTGGGCCATCTCTTCGGCGCCCAATGCGGCATAGCGGCCCTCGGCGTTCGAGCCGCCGGCCACCAACGCGGCGTGCAGCGCGGCGAGTACGTTGGCGGCGCTTTCAGTCGGCGGCAGCGCCGGCAAGGCCGGGCCCTCCGGCAACAGCACGCTGGCAAAGCCGGCGAGGTCTGCGCGCCAGTCCGGCAGCGGCGCTTCACGCACCCAGGGCGCCGGCACGAAGGGGTCGGCCAGGCCGAGAAACGCCACTTCCTCGCCGTCCTGCTCCAGCGCCGCAGCCATCAGCGTCGCCAGGGTGCTGCCCAGCGACCAGCCGAGCAAGTGGTAAGGCCCTTCGGGCTGGCGAGCCCGGATCATCCGCACGTAGTCGGCGGCCATGGCCGGCAACGACTGATCATCCCAGCTGGGGTCCAGCAGCTTGCGCGCCTGGATGGCAATGACCTGCCGCTGCCCGTCCAGGCGGCGCGCCAACGGTTCATAGTCGAACACCGTGCCGTAGCCCGCGTGCACGCAGAACAGCGGCGCCACCTGGGCCACCTCGGAGTTCAGGGCCAGCAGCGACGAGCGCGGCGAGGTCGGCGCGGTGCCGGTCAGCTCGGCGATGGTCGGCCGCTGGATCAGGTCGCGCAACTTCAGGTTCAGGCCCAGCTTCTTCAGGGCGCGGGCCTTGCCCACCACTTGCAGGCTGAGGATCGAATCACCGCCCAGCTCGAAGAAGTTATCGTGCAGGCCGACCTGCTCGACCTTGAGCACCGCCTGCCAGATGGCGGCCAGGGCCCGCTCCACTTCGCTGCGCGGCTCCACGTAGGCCCGCTGGCTCTGCACTGCCTCGGGCTGCGGCAGGTTCTGCCGGTCCAGCTTGCCGTTGGCCGTGACCGGCAGGCGCTCGAGCCGCAGCCACTGGGCCGGCACCATGTAGTCCGGCAGGCTGGCCTGCAGGCGTGCCTTCAAGGTTTCACACAAGTCCGCATCGGCTTGATGGGCAACGACATAGGCCACCAGGCGCTTGCCACTGGCCCCTTCGCGGGCCACCACCACCGCCTCGCGCACCTCGGGCTCGGCCTGCAGGCGCGCTTCGATCTCGCCCAGCTCGATGCGAAAACCCCGGATCTTCACCTGATGGTCAAGCCGGCCCAGGTAGTCCAGGGTGCCGTCGGCGCGCTGGCGCACCAGGTCGCCGGTGCGATACAGCCGGCCGCCAGCGGCGTCGAACGGGTCGGCGACGAAGCGCTCGGCGGTCAGCCCGGCGCGGTTCAGATAACCTCGCGCCAGCCCTTCCCCGCCCAGGTACAGCTCGCCAGCCACCCCCACCGGCACCGGGTTCAGGTCGGCGTCCAGCACCCAGGCGCTGCGCTGGCCGATACGGCTGCCGATCGGCGCGTAGGGAGCGCCGGTCGGCGTCGCGGCGTCGGCCTTCCAGATCAGCGGCGTGACCACGGTCTCGGTCGGGCCATAGCCGTTGATGATGTACTGCGGCCGCAGGGCCTGGTGCGCCCGCGTGTAACTGGCCTCCGGCACCGCATCGCCGCCGAAGCAGTAGATGCGCATCGCCGGCGGGTTGCCCTCGCGTTCGGCGTGCTCGGCCAGCTGCTGCAGGTACACCGGCGGGAACGCCGCCACGGTGACGCCGTGGGCATGCATGGCCTGGTAGGTCTGCTCGGGGGTCCAGAGCTGATCGTCACGCAGCAGCAGGCGCCCGCCGTGGGCCAGCGCCGTCAGCCAGCGCTCGTGGGCGCCGTCGAAGGCGAAGGACATGAAGTGCAGCTCGCAATCGGCGGCGCTCATCTCGTAGCGCTGGCCGATGGCGGCGATGTGCATGCTCAGCGGGCCGTGGGCCACGGCCACGCCCTTGGGCTGGCCGGTGGAGCCGGAGGTGTAGATGACGTAGGCCAGGTTCTGCGCCTGCACCGGCACCACCGGCGCCACGGCCGGCTGGGCGTTGAGGTCCAGCGCATCCAGGCACAGCGCCTGCACATGGTTGGGCACCGGCAGACTGTCGAGCAGCGAGCTGTGGGTCAGCAGCAAGGCCACCCCGGAATCGTCCAACAGATAGGCCAGGCGTTCGCGCGGATAGGTCGCGTCCAGCGGCACATAGGCGCCGCCGGCCTTGAGCACCGCCAGCAGCGCGACGATCAGCTGCGGGCTGCGCGGCAGCGCCACCGCCACCCGCACTTCCGGACCGACGCCTTCGCCCAGCAGATGATGCGCCAGCTGATTGGCCTGGCGCTCCAGCGCGGCAAAGCTGAGGACCTGCTCGCCGCAGCGCAGCGCCTCGCGGTCGCCCTGCTCGGCCGCCACCCGCGCCAGCCAGCTGTGCATCGGTTCGCGCGGGGCAGCCGGGGCCAGCTGGTTGCATTGTTGCAGGCGCTGCTGTTCTTCGGCGCCGAGCATCGGCAGGTCGCCCAGGGCCCGGAACGGGTCGGCGGCCATCGCCAGCAGCAAGGTTTCGAAATGCCCGCGCAAGGTCTCGCATGCAGCGCCGTCCAGGCAATCGCGACGGTACAGGTATTCGATTTCCAGGCAGCGGCCGACGGACACGGCCAGGTCCATGGCAAACGAGGTGACGTCCACCGACTCGCTGGCGCCGAAACGCAGCGAGCCTTCGCCGGCGCGGTCCAGCGCCTCGCCCAGGGGGTAGTTCTCGAACACGATGATCGAGTCGAACAAGGCCTGGCCGCTCTGCCCGGCCCAGCGCTGCACGCGGTACAGCGGCGTGTGCTCGTGCTCGCGCAGGGCCAGGTTGGCCTCCTGCACTTCGCGCAGCCATGGACCCACCGCAGCCTGCGCCTGGGGGCGCTGGATCACCGGCAGGGTGTTGATGAACAGGCCGAGCATGTCCTCGGCCTGCGCCAGGTCCGCCGGGCGCCCGGCCACGGTGCTGCCGAAGGCGACGCTGTCCTGCCCACTGTAGCGTTGTAACAACAGCAGCCAGGCACCTTGCACCAGGGTGTTCATGGTGATGCGCTGGGCCTGGGCAAAGGCTTGCAACTGCGCTGTCTGCGCCTCGCTCAGGCGGGTGTGCACGGCGCCGTGGCCAGGCTGCGGGTCGCGGCTGGGGATGACCTCGGCCAGCAGCGTCGGGGCTTGCAGCTGCGCCAGGCGCTCGCGCCAGAAGCGCTCGTCGGCGGCGTCGTCCTGACGTCCCAGCCAGCTGATGTAGTCGCGGTAGCTCGGCGCTGCCGGCAAGGCCTGCGGCTGCTCATAGGCGCCGAGCACCTCGCCGAGCAGGCGCGCGCTGCTCCAGCCGTCGAGCAGGATGTGGTGGCTGGTCCAGATCAACTGCCAGTCCTGCGCGCCACGTTGCACCAGCATCACCCGCTGCAGCGGCAGGCGGCCCAGGTCAAAGCCCTCCTCACGCTGCTCGCGTTCGAAGCCTTGCAGCTGGCTGGCACTCCAGTGCCGGCCATCGATGACCTGCACCGCCGCCGCCAGCTGGCGCACCACCAGCTGCAAGGGCGCCTCGCCCTGCCAGACGAAGCAACTGCGCAGGATCGCGTGGCGGTCCACTGCTGCCTGCCAGGCCGCGCGCAACCGTTGCGGGTCCAGGCCGCTGACCGCGACGCTGAGCTGGTTGACGTATTGCCCCGACTGCGGCGTGTCCAGGGCATGGAACAACATGCCTTGCTGCATGGGCGACAGTGGGTAGATGTCTTCGACCGCGGCCTGGTCCGCCAGCAGCGCGTCGAGCTGGAGCTGGTCGAGACCGGCCAGCGGGAAGTCCGAGGGGGTGCAGCCGCTGGCGCTGGCGCAGTGCTCGACGATCGCCTGCAACTGCTGGTTGAATGCTGCGGCCAGCCCCTCGATGGTGGAGGGCTGGAAGCGCTGGCGGTCGAACACCCAGGTCATGCCCAGCTGGCCGCCCTGCACCTGGCCGTCGATGTTCAGCCAGTTGCCCAGCGGCGCATCGGCGCCTTGGCTCGCGCCGGCGCTCTCGTCGGCCAGGCGCAGCAGGGCCTGGGCATCGGCGCTGGCATCGAGCTGGCCAAGGTAATTGAAGGTGACCCGAGGCTGCGCCAGGGCGGCCATGGCGGCTTGTCGCTCAGGCGCGCCGAGGTAGCGCAGCACGCCGTAGCCCAGGCCTTTGCCAGGCACGCGGCGCAGCTGTTCCTTGACCGCCTTGATCGCTCCGTCGAGGCCCGCGCCAGGCGTCAGCTGCAGCGGATACAGGCTGGTGAACCAGCCGACGCTGCGCGACAGGTCCAGGCCCGCGCCGAGGTCTTCGCGGCCGTGGCCTTCCAGTTGCACCAGCGCCGTTGGAGTGGCAGTCCAGGCGCACAATACCCGCGCCAGGGCCGTCAGCAGCAACTCGTTGACCTGGGTGCGATAGGCCGCCGGCGCCTGCTTGAGCAGACGTTCGGTCAGCGCGGCGTCGAGCCGGGTTTGGACCACAACCACGGCTGCCTCGCCGTCGCCATCGCATGGCAGGTCGACTGAAGTCTGCGCCAGTTGCTGTTGCCAGTAATCGAACTCGGCCGCCAGCGCCGGGCTGCGGGCATATTCGTGCAGCTGCTCGGCCCACGCCTGATACGACGTGGACTTGGCCGGCAGGCGCAGCGCCTCGCCGCGCTGCTGTTGCTCGTAGGCCAACTGCAGGTCGTCAAGCAGGATCCGCCACGACACACCGTCCACCACCAGGTGGTGAATCACCAGGTGCAGCCGCTGGCTGCCGTCGGCCATGTCGACCAGGGTGGCACGCAGCAGCTCGCCCTTGGCCAGGTTGAGGCTGGCCTGGGCCTGGGCACAGATTCGCGCCAAGGCCTGGGCATCGGCCGCCTGGGCCTGTGCAAAACCGCTGGGCACCTGGGCCAGGTGGCGCGCCTCGGCGCCTTCGGCAAAGCTCAGGCGCAAGGCATCATGCTGCTCGACGATTGCCTGCAACGCGCGCTCGAGCCACGCCGCCTGCAATGGCGCCCGGGCGTGCAGCAGCAGCGCCTGGTTCCAGTGGTCGCGGTTGGCGATCGGCTCCTCGAAGAACCAGCGCTGGATCGGCGTCAGCCGGCAGCCGCCCGTGACCGGCCCCTGATCCGCGCCAAGGCTCGGCACAGCGCCGGCGACGCGGGCGAGTTTCTCCACGGTCTGGTGCTGGAACAGGTCCTTGGGCGTCAGCAGGATGCCGGCGCGGCGCGCGCGGCTGACCACCTGCAGGGAGATGATCGAGTCGCCGCCCAGCTCGAAGAAATTGTCGGTGACGCCCACCGCTTCGACTCGCAGCAACGGCTGCCAGATGTCCACCAGCGTCTGCTCCAGCGCCGTGCGCGGGGCCACGCCAGCGGCACGCTGCAGGCTCGGCGCCGGCAGGGCCTGGCGGTCGACCTTGCCGTTGGGGTTGAGCGGCAAGGCGTCGAGCACCACCAGGTGACTGGGCACCATGTAGTCCGGCAGTTCCTGTTGCAGATGGCTCTGCACGGCGTTGCGCAGCGCCAGCGGGTCAGCGCCGGCCACGGCGGGTACCAGGTAGGCCACCAGCAGGCGAACCTGGCCTTCTTCGCGAGCCATGACCAGGGTTTCGCGCACCTGGCTCTGGGCGAGGATCTGCGCCTCGATCTCGCCGATCTCCACGCGAAAGCCGCGGATCTTCAGCTGATGATCGATGCGCCCAAGGTATTCCAGCACACCGTCGGCGCGGTAGCGCACCAGGTCGCCGGTGCGGTACAGCCGGCCGCCCTCGCGGCTGCTCGGGTCTGCGATGAAGCGCTCGGCACTGAGCCCCGGGCGCCCGTGGTAACCGCGCGCCAGGCCGAGGCCGCCGACGCACAGCTCCCCGGCCACCCCCGGCGGCACCGGGTTCAGCTGACCGTCCAGCACCAGGCAGCGGCGCCCGGCCAGGGCCGCGCCGATCGGCACGCTGTCGCCCGCCCCGGCGGCGCAGTCATACACCGTGGAGACCACGGTCGCTTCGGTCGGGCCATAGGTGTTGAGCAGGCGCACCTGCCCCAGGCCCGCCTGGGCCCACAGCCGCACGCCCTCCACGGACATGGCTTCGCCACCGGCATGCACCTGGCGCAACGACCCGTAGTCCCGTGGCCCGGCCTGCAGGCAGTCCTGCACGAACACGTGCCAGTAGGCGGCGGGCAGGTCGGCCACGTTGATGCCCTGTTCGAGGATTTCGCGGTACAGCCGCTCGCTGTCCCACAGCTCGCCGTCGCGGATCACCACGCCGGCGCCGACGCACAGCGCCGGGTACAGCTGCTCGACGAAGCCGTCAAAACTGTAGGTGGCAAACTGCAGCACCCGGTCCTGTTCGCTCAGGGCGCAATAGTCCACCGCCAGCGCGCAGAAATCGGCCAGGGCCAGGTGGTCGATCAGCACGCCCTTGGGCTGGCCGGTCGAACCCGAGGTGTAGATCACGTAAGCCAGGTTGTGCGGCGCCAGGGCCACCCCAGGATTGCCGGCCGGCCTGTCGGCGAACCACTCGGCCGAGGGTGGCAGCGCCAGGGTCGGCACGTCCAGTTGCAGGCCGTCGCTGAGCAGCAGCGCGATGCGGCTGTCTTCGGCCATGTAGGCCAGGCGCTGGGCCGGGTAGCTCGGGTCCAGCGGCACGTAGGCGGCGCCGCTCTTGAGCACCGCAAGCAGGGCGATGGCCATGTCCACCGAGCGGCGGATGGCCAGGCCGACCCGCACCTCGGGGCCGGCGCCTAGCTCACGCAGCTTGTGCGCGAGGCGGTTGGCGCGCTCGTTCATCTGCCCGTAGCTGACCTGCTCGGCGCCGCAAGCCAGCGCCAGGGCCTCGGGCCGGCGTGCGGCCTGGGCTTCGATCAGGGTGCAAATGTTGCCTTGATAGTTGAACAGGGCCGGCTGCGGGTTGAGCTGCTTCAGCTGCTCGACCGCGCCAAGCAGGGCCAGCTCGCCCAGCAGCGCATGAGGCTGTTCGAGCAGGTGGGTCATCAGGCGCTGCAATTGGCTGGCCAGCCACTCGATGGTCGGCGCGGCAAAATGCTGCTGCAGGTAGCCGAACTCCAGGTGGATGCACTCGCCCACCAGCACGCTGAGGGTCAAGGGGTAATGGGTTTTCTCTTCGACGCGCACCGCGCCGAAGCGCAGCCCCTGCCCGGCTGCCTGTTGCAGCTGCGCAGCCACCGGGTAGTTTTCGAACACCAGCAGGGTGTCGAACAACGCCTCGCCGGCCTGGCCGGCCCAGCGCTGGATGTCGGCCAGCGGCGTGTATTCGAACTCGCGCAGGCCCAGGTTGCGGTCCTGCACCTGCTGCAGCCATTGGCGGCAGCTCAGCTCGGGGCGCGGCTCGGCGATCACCGGCAGGCTGTTGATGAACAGGCCCAACTGGCTTTCCACCCCGGGCAGGTCTGCCGGGCGCCCGGACACCGTGGTGCCCATGGCCACCACAGGTTGCCCGGTGCAGCGTTGCAGCAGCAACAGCCAGGCCGCCTGGACCACGGTGTTGAGGGTCAGGTTGGCGGCCTTGGCCGCCTGGCTCAAGCGCCGGCTGAGGGCGGCGTCGAGCGCCTGCGCATGCTCGCCGTGGCCGTCCAGCGGCGGCCAGGCACCACGGGGCAAGGCGCTGGCCAGGCGCGTGGGCGCCGCCAGCGGGCGCAGCTGTTCGCTCCAGAAGCGCTGGCTGGCGGCGGCATCGCGCTGCGCCAGCCAGGCCAGGTAGTCGCCGAAACGCCCGGCCGCCGGCGGCGTCTGCCCGCTGTAGCGCTGCATGACCTCGGCGAACAGGCGCGACGTACTCCAGCCGTCGAGCAGGATATGGTGGCTGGTGTAGATCAGGTGATGACGGTCGCCCGCTGTGGGCACCAGGGTCAGGCGCAGCAGCGGTGGCCGCGCCAGGTCGAAGCCGCGGGCATGCTCGGCTGCCGCCAGGGCGTCGAGGTCCAGGGGCCCGTGCAGCACCTGCATTGGCACTTCGAGCCGGCGATGGATCGCCTGCAACGGCTGGTCGGCATCCCAGACGAAGCCGGCGCGCAGCACGTCGTGGGCCTGCAGGCTGGCCTGCCAGGCCGCGCGAAAGCGCGCCAGGTCGAGGCCGTCGATGTCCACCCGCAGCTGGTCGACGTAGGCCTGGCTGTCGCTGGCATAGAGGCTGTGGAACAGCATGCCCTGCTGCATCGGCGCCAACGGGTAAAGGTCGTCCAGGCCTGGTGCGCCAAGGCTGTCCAGACGCGCCTGGTCGATGCGCACCAAGGCCACGTCGCTGGGGGTCAGGCGCGCGACCAGAGGGCTGCGGCAATGCTCGATCAACGCCCGCAGCTCGTCGGCGAAGGCGCTGGCCAGCGCCTCGATGTCGCTGGCGCCGAACATCTGACGGCTGTAGGTCCAGCTGATGCTCAGTTGCTCCTGGTACACCTGGCCGTTGAGGCTCAGCCAGTTGTCCAGCGGCGCCTCGGCACTCTGGCTCGGGCCGCTGTGTTCGGCTGCCGGGCCGAGCAGCGCGTCGGCGAAGCCGGCGTCGAACTGCCCGAGGTAGTTGAAGGTGACGCGCGCCGGCGGCAGCGCGGCCATCGCCTCCCGCACCGCCGGCGGCGCCAGGTAGCGCAGCAGGCCATAGCCCACGCCCTTGCGCGGCACCGCGCGCAGCTGCTCCTTGACCGCCTTGATCGCCGCGCCGGGTTCGCCCAGCGGGCTCAGGCACACCGGGTACTGGCTGGTGAACCAGCCGACGCTGCGCGACAGGTCGAGGTCGTCGAACAATTGTTCACGGCCGTGCCCTTCCAGGTTGACCAGGCAGGCTTGAGCACCGCTCCAGCGGCACAGCACGCGGCCCAGGGCCGTCAGCAACAGGTCGTTGACCTGGGTGCGGTAGGCCGCCGGCGCCTCTTGCAGCAGGCGCCGGGTGCTCTCGGCATCCAGCCGGGTGAACGCCTGCGCGGCCTGCTTCCCGGCCAGGCTGGCGCGGCTGTCGGCCCCGGGCAGGGTCGCCTCGGCAGCCGCCAGATGCCCCTGCCAGAACGCCAGCTCGGCGTGCTGCGCCGGCTCCTGCGCCAGCTGCACCAGGCGCTCGGCCCAGGCCTGGTATGAGCTGGACTTGCCCGGCAGGCGGATGGCCGCGCCGCGTTGCTGCTGCTCGTAGGCCAATTGCAGGTCTTCGAGCAGCAGCCGCCAGGACACACCGTCGACCACCAGGTGGTGAATGACCAGATGCAGGCGCTGGCTGCCGTCGGCCAGGTCGATCAGGGTGGCGCGCAGCAGCGGGCCATGGCGCAGGTTCAGCGCGGTGTGCGCCGCAGCGCAGAGGCGTTCCACGGCGGCGCCATCGGCCGCCTGGGCCTGATGCAACAGCTCGCCGGGCTCATCGCGGTGCCAGGCCGCGCCGTCCTCGGCAAAGCTCAGGCGCAAGGCGTCATGGTGCTGCACCAGCGCTTCCAGCGCCGCCGCCAGCAGGCGCGGCTCAAGCGGTGTGCGGCTTTGCAGCAGCAGCGCCTGGTTCCAGTGGTCGCGATGGGCAATGGGCGCGTCGAAGAACCACTGCTGGATCGGCGTCAAGGCGCAGCCGCCGCTGACCCTGGCATGGTCGGCGACGGCGGCCTCGACCTGCTGCACCACCCGGGCCAGGCGTTCCACCGTGGGGTTCTGGAACAGGTCCCTGGGGGTCAGCAGGATGCCGGCGTGGCGCGCGCGGCTGACCACCTGCAGAGAGATGATCGAGTCGCCGCCTAGCTCGAAGAAGTTGTCGGTGACCCCCACCGTCTCGACCCGCAGCAACGGCTGCCAGATGTCCACCAGCGCCTGCTCCAGCGCCGTGCGTGGGGCCACGCCAGCGGCACGCTGCAGGTTCGGCGCCGGCAGGGCCTGGCGGTCGACCTTGCCGTTGGGGTTGAGCGGCAAGGCGTCGAGCACCACCCAGTGCGTCGGAATCATGTAGTCGGGCAATGCCGCGCCGATCTCGGCCAGTAGCACCTGACGCAGCTCATCAGGCTCGGCCTGCGGAGCATTGGCCACCAGATAGGCCACCAGCGACTGCCGGCCGGCCTCGCCCACAGCCACCACCACCACCTCGCGCAGGCGCCCGCTGGCCAGCAGGTGCGCCTCGATCTCGCCGATCTCCACGCGAAAGCCGCGGATCTTCAGCTGATGATCAATGCGCCCCAGGTACTCCAGGACGCCGTCGGCGCGGTAGCGCACCAGGTCGCCGGTGCGGTACAGCCGGCCGCCTTCGTGGGTGCTCGGGTCAGCGATAAAGCGCTCGGCACTGAGCCCCGGGCGCCCGTGGTAACCGCGCGCCAGGCCGAGGCCGCCAATGCACAGCTCGCCGGCCACCCCCGGCGGCACCGCGTTCAGCTCGGCGTCCAGTACCAGGCAGCGGCGCCCGGCCAGGGCCGCGCCGATCGGCACGCTGTCGCCCGCCCCGGCGGCGCAGTCATACACCGTGGAGACCACGGTCGCTTCGGTCGGGCCATAGGTGTTGAGCAGGCGCACCTGCCCCAGGCCCGCCTGGGCCCACAGCCGCACGCCCTCCACGGACATGGCTTCGCCACCGGCATGCACCTGGCGCAGCGGCCCGTAGTCCCGTGGCCCGGCCTGCAGGCAGTCCTGCACGAACACGTGCCAGTAGGCGGCGGGCAAGTCGGCCACGCTGATGCCCTGTTCGAGGATTTCGCGGTACAGCCGCTCGCTGTCCCACAGCTCGCCGTCGCGGATCACCACGCCGGCGCCGACGCACAGCGCCGGGTACAGCTGCTCGACGAAGCCGTCGAAGCTGTAGGTAGCAAACTGCAGCACCCGGTCCTGTTCGCTCAGGGCGCAATAGTCCACCGCCAGCGCGCAGAAATCGGCCAGGGCCAGGTGGTCGATCAGCACGCCCTTGGGCTGGCCGGTCGAACCCGAGGTGTAGATCACGTAGGCCAGGTTGTGCGGCGCCAGGGCCACCGCAGGATTGCCGGCCGGCCTGTCGGCGAACCACTCGGCCGAGGGCGGCAGCGCCAGGGTCGGCACGTCCAGTTGCAGGCCGTCGCTGAGCAGCAGCGCGATGCGGCTGTCCTCGGCCATGTAGGCCAGGCGCTGGGCCGGGTAGCTTGGGTCCAGCGGCACGTAGGCGGCGCCGCTCTTGAGCACCGCGAGCAGGGCGATGGCCATGTCCACCGAGCGGCGGATGGCCAGGCCGACCCGCACCTCGGGGCCGGCGCCTAGCTCACGCAGCTTGTGCGCGAGGCGGTTGGCGCGCTCGTTCATCTGCCCGTAGCTGACCTGCTCGGCGCCGCAGGCCAGCGCCAGGGCCTCGGGCCGGCGGGCGGCCTGGGCTTCGATCAGGGTGCAAATGTTGCCTTGATAGTTGAACAGGGCCGGCTGCGGGTTCAACTGCGCCAGCTGTTGGGCTGCACCCAGCAGGGCGAACTCACCCAGCGGCGCCTCGGGCCGCTGCTGCATGGCGTCGAGCAGAGCGGCCAGCTGCTGGCTCAACTGCTCGACCTGGGCGGCGCTGAAGTGGCTGCGCCGGTAGGCCAATTCGATGTCGATCGTTGCGCCCGCCAGTACGCTCAGGGTCAGCGGATAGTGCGTCTGCTCCTGCACCGTGACCTTTCCGAAGCGGGGCATCGACAGTGCCGAGTGACCCTGCAGCTGCTCGGCCACCGGGTAGTTCTCGAACACCAGCAGGGTGTCGAACAGCGCCTCGCCGGCGTGGCCCGCCCAGCGCTGGATGTCCGCCAGCGGCGTGTACTGGAATTCGCGCAGGGCCAGGTTCTGCGCCTGCAGGCCTTGCAACAGTTCGCCCAGCGCCAGGCTCGGCGGCGGCGCGACGATCACCGGCAGCGAGTTGATGAACAAGCCCAACTGACGCTCCACCCCGGCCAGCTCCGCCGGCCGCCCGGACACAGTAACGCCCAGGGCCACCGCCTGCTGGCCGCTGTGGCGCTGCAACAGCAGCAGCCACGCCGCCTGCACCAGGGTGTTGAGGGTGACCTTGCGGGCCCGGGCGAACCCTTGCAGGCGCGTGGTCTGGGCGTGGTCCAGGCGCAAACGCGATTCGCCGTGGCCTACGGCGGACGATGGCACGCCAGCCAGGCGGGTCGGCGCCGTCAGCGGGCGCAGTTGCCCGCGCCAGAACGCCTCGGCCTGGCGCCCATCGCGGCCGCCCAGCCAGGCCAGGTAGTCGCCGAAGCGCCCGGCCGCCGGTGGGGTCTGGCCCGCGTAGCGCTGCAGCACCTCGGCGAACAGCTGCGAGGTGCTCCAGCCGTCCAGCAGGATGTGGTGGCAGGTGAAAATCAGGTGGTAGCGCGTGGCGTCAAGGCGTATCAGGGTCAGGCGCAGCAGCGGCGCCCGGGCCAGATCGAAGCCCTCGGCCTGTTCGCGCTCGGCCAGGGCCTGCAGCGCTTGCTGCGGATCAACCTGTGCACGCCAGTCGAGCAGTGTCATGGGCAGTTGCGGCTGGCGCGCGATGACTTGCAGCGGCTCGGCCAGGCCGTCCCAGAGAAAGCTGGCGCGCAGGCTGTCGTGGGCCAGCAGCGCGCCCTGCCAGGCCTGGCGGAAGGCGTCGACGTCAAGCCCCTCGATGTCCACCCGCAGCTGGTTGACGTAGGCAGCGCTGTGCGGCGCATACAGGGCATGAAACAGCAGGCCCTGCTGCAGCGGGGCCAGCGGGTACACCGCCTCGACCTGCCGGACGGGCAGTTGCAGGGCGTCCAGCGCCGCCTGGTCGAGGCCCGTCAAGGGCGCGTCGCTGGGGGTCAGCGCGCCTGCCTCGGGGGCTGCGCAGTGGGCCACCAGCGCGCTCAATTCCGTGCCGTAGGCGTCGGCCAGGGCCTGCATGTCGGCTTCATCGAACATCGCCGCGCTGAAGCTCCAGTCCAGGCTCAAGGCGCCGGCATAGACCTGGCCGTTGATGCACAGCCAGTTGCCCAACGCCGAGTCGGCGCTCTGCTCGGCGCCACGGGCCTCGCTGGCCGGGCGGATCGCGCCGTCGGCGGCAAAGCTGGCGTCGAACTGGCCGAGGTAGTTGAAGGTGACCTGGGGTGCCGGCAGCTCGGCGAGCAGCGCCCGGGTCGCAGCGTCACCCAGGTAGCGCAGCAGGCCGTAGCCGATGCCCTTGTGCGGCACCGCGCGTAGCTGCTCCTTGATGGCCTTGATCGAATCACCGAGGTCATCGGCCGGGGTCAGCTGCAGCGGGTAGGCGCTGGTGAACCAGCCGAGGGTGCGCGACAGGTCGATGTCGTCGAACAGCGCCTCGCGACCATGACCTTCGAGCTGGATCAGCGCGCTGGGCTCGCCGCTCCAGCGGCACAACACGCGCGCCAGGGCGGTCAGCAACAGGTCGTTGATCTGCGTGCGGTAGGCCGCCGGGGCGTCCTGCAGCAGGCGCCGGGTCAGCTCGCGGTCCAGGCGGGTCACCACGCGCCTGGCCTGGGCCTGGATGCATACCCCTTGCGGACGCGGGCACGGCAGTTCGCGGGTGCGGGTCTGGCGCTGCCAGAACGCCGCTTCGGCGAGCAGGTGCGGTTGCCGAGCATGGGCTTGCAGGCGCTCGGTCCAGGCGCTCAAGGCGCTGGTGCGGGCCGCCAAGGTCGGTGTCTGCCCGGCCGCGCACTGCGCGCAGGCTTGTTGGAGGTCGTCCAGCAGGATGCGCCAGGACACGCCGTCCATGACCAGGTGGTGCACCACCAGCAGCAACCGCTGAGTGCCGTCGGCCATCGCCACCAGCAGCGCGCGCAACAGCGGGCCGGCCTGGGGATCGAGGCTGCGTTGAGCCTCCTCGCAATGGGCCAGCAGCTGCTCGGCGTCGGCGGCCTGGCGTTGCCACAGTGGCAGCGGGCGCGCAGCGGCGTAGCGCGCGCTGCCGTCGCTGGCAAAGCACAGGCGCAGGGCATCGTGGGCTTGCAGCAAGGCGTCGAGGGCCTGGCTCAGGTGCGCCGGCTGCAGGCTGCCGTCGGTCTGCAGCAGCACCGACTGGTTCCAGTGCGGCTGCAGGCCGTGGGTTTCGAAGAACCACTGCTGAATCGGCGTCAACCGGCACGGCCCCTCAGCCGGGGCCTGGACGATCAGGCTCGGGCGGGCCTCGCCCGCAGCGCTCGCCAGGCTTTGCAGGCTCTGGTGCTGGAACAGGTCCTTGGGGGTCAGGCTCAGGCCGGCGGCGCGGGCGCGACTGACTACCTGAATGGCGATGATCGAATCACCGCCCAGCTCGAAGAAGTTATCGTGCAGGCCGACCTGCTCGACCTTCAGCACCGCTTGCCAGATGGCGGCCAGGGCCCGCTCCACTTCGCTGCGCGGCTCCACGTAGGCCCGCTGGCTCTGCACCGCCTCGGGCTGCGGCAGGTTCTGCCGGTCCAGCTTGCCGTTGGCCGTGACCGGCAGGCGCTCGAGCAGCAGCCACTGGGCCGGCACCATGTAGTCCGGCAGGCTGGCCTGCAGGCGTGCCTTCAAGGTTTCACACAACTGCGCATCGGCTTGATGGGCGACCACATAGGCCACCAGGCGCTTGCCACTGGCCCCTTCGCGGGCCACCACCACCGCCTCGCGCACCTCGGGCTCGGCCTGCAGGCGCGCTTCGATCTCGCCCAGCTCGATGCGAAAACCCCGAATCTTCACCTGATGGTCAAGCCGGCCCAGGTAGTCCAGGGTGCCGTCGGCGCGCTGGCGCACCAGGTCGCCGGTGCGATACAGCCGGCCGCCAGCGGCGTCGAACGGGTCGGCGACGAAGCGCTCGGCGGTCAGCCCGGCGCGGTTCAGATAACCCCGCGCCAGCCCTTCCCCGCCCAGGTACAGCTCGCCAGCCACCCCCACCGGCACCGGGTTCAGGTCGGCGTCCAGCACCCAGGCGCTGCGTTGGCCGATACGGCTGCCGATCGGCGCGTAGGGGGCGCCGGTCGGCGTCGCGGCGTCGGCCTTCCAGATCAGCGGCGTGACCACCGTCTCGGTCGGGCCGTAGCCGTTGATGATGTACTGCGGCCGCAGGGCCTGGTGCGCCCGCGTGTAACTGGCCTCCGGCACCGCGTCACCGCCGAAGCAGTAAATGCGCATGGCCGGCGGATTGCCCTCGCGTTCGGCGTGCTCGGCCAGCTGCTGCAGGTACACCGGCGGGAAAGCCGCCACGGTGACGCCGTGGGCGTGCATGGCCTGGTAGGTCTGCTCGGGGGTCCAGAGCTGATCGTCACGCAGCAGCAGGCGCCCGCCGTGGGCCAGCGCCGTCAGCCAGCGCTCGTGGGCGCCGTCGAAGGCGAAGGACATGAAGTGCAGCTCGCAATCGGCGGCGCTCATCTCGTAGCGCTGGCCGATGGCGGCGATGTGCATGCTCAGCGGGCCGTGGGCCACGGCCACGCCCTTGGGCTGGCCAGTGGAGCCGGAGGTGTAGATGACGTAGGCCAGGTTCTGCGCCTGCACCGGCACCACCGGCGCCACGGCCGGCTGGGCGTTGAGGTCCAGCGCATCCAGGCACAGCGCCTGCACATGGTTGGGCACCGGCAGACTGTCGAGCAGCGAGCGGTGGGTCAGCAGCAAGGCCACCCCGGAATCGTCCAGCAGATAGGCCAGGCGTTCGCGTGGATAGGTCGCGTCCAGCGGCACATAGGCGCCGCCGGCCTTGAGCACCGCCAGCAGCGCGACGATCAGCTGCGGGCTGCGCGGCAGCGCCACAGCCACCCGCACTTCCGGGCCGACGCCTTCGCCCAGCAGATGATGCGCCAGCTGATTGGCCTGGCGCTCCAGCTCGGCAAAGCTGAGGACCTGCTCGCCGCAGCGCAGCGCCTCGCGGTCGCCCTGCTCGGCCGCCACTCGCTCCAGCCAGGTGTGCATCGGTTCGCGCGGGGCAGCGGGGGCCAGCCGGTTCCAGGCCGCCAACTGCGCCTGCTCCTGAGCGCCGAGCAACGGCAGCTCGCCCAAGGCTTGCTGCGGGTTGGCGACGATGCCGGCCAGCAGCGTCTCGAAGTGCTGGCGCCACTGCTCGATGCGGGCACGGTCGAACAGGTCGGTGGCGTAGCTGAAGGTCGCGCTCAGGCCACCCTGCGCGTCCTCCAGGGTGTCCAGGCCCAGGTCGAACTTGGCCCAGGGGCTCTCCAGCGGCAGGGGTTCGACGCTCAGGCCCGCCAACGAATCAAAGGCACGCAGGTCGCGGCGCTGGTGATTGAACATGACCTGGAACAGCGGGTTGTAGCTCAGGCTACGCTCCAGGCCCAGGCCGTCGAGCAACTGCTCGAACGGCAAGTCCTGATGGGCCTGGGCCTGCAGGGCGCTGTCCTTGACCCGGGCCAGCAACGCGCTGAACGGCTCGCGCGGGTCCAACCGGCTGCGCAGCACCTGGGTGTTGACGAAAAAGCCTACCAGGCCCTCGCATTCCAGGCGGTGACGGTTGGCCACCGGCACTCCCAGGCACAGGTCCTGCTGGCCGCTGTGGCGCTGCAGCAGGACCTTGAACGCCGCCAGCAGCAGCATGAACAGGCTGACGTCCTGCTGCCTGGCCAGGGCGCGTAGACCGGCCGCCAATTCGCTGGGCAAGGTCCACGCCAGGCTGGCGCCTCGGTTGCTCTGCAAGGCGCCACGCGGGCGATCGCTTGGCAATTCCAGCGGCGGGCGTGGCGCGGCCAGCTGCTCGCGCCAGTAATCCAGCTGGCGTTCGGCTTCGCCGGCCTGGAGCAGGCTGCGCTGCCACAGCGCGTAGTCGGCATAGCTGATCGGCAGCGTTGGCAAGGTGGCGGCGCGTCCCTCGCACAGGGCTGGGTAGAGCGCGGCGAACTCGCCGATCAACAGGTTGAGCGACCAACCATCGGCAACGATGTGATGCAGGGCCAGCAACAGCAGGTGCTGGTGTTCATCCAGACGCACCAGGTGCACCCGCAGCAGCGGGCCTTGTTCGAGATCGAATGGCGCGGCGGCCGCCTGTTGCAGATGCGCCTGGGCTGCGGCCTCGCGGGCCGGGGCCGGCAGCTGGCTGAAGTCGGCCTCGGCCAACGTCAGCGCCGCGTCGGCCTGCACCGTCTGCAACACCTCGTCGTCGTGCTGGGCGAAGGTGGTGCGCAGCGCCGGGTGGCGCTGCAGCAGTGCCTCGAAGGTGGCCGTCAACGCCGCCCGGTCCAGCGCGCCGTTCATCCGCACCGCGCTGCCGAGGTTGTAGGCGCCGCTGTCGCGGTCCATCTGCCAGAGCACCCACATGCGCCGCTGGGCGAATGACAACGGCGTCGGCCCCTGTACCGCCACACCGCCAGGAATCGGCCACTGGCCGATGTCCAGGCCTTCAGCGCGCAGGGTCTGCCAGAAGCGGCTGCGCTTGTCGGCGGACAGGCCGATAAAACGGCGGGCCAGTTGCGCGGATTCGTGTGCGTTCATCAGGTTCATCCCATCGCCGCGCTCCAGCGAGCGCCGTATTGATCGACTGACAGCCTGTTGCGAGGCTGTGGTTCATCAAGGTTGACGAAGGGGGTGGGGGGATCTTTAACGGGGGGGTGTTTGGCGGGGATACGGTAGGGCCGCCATGCGCCTGGCGGGAGGTTCAATATGGCCACCATCGGCCGCCCGCGCGGCCTATCGCCAGCTTCGCCGGCTCCTACATCTGTTTCGATTTATGTGCATCCAATGGCATCTCCTATGACCGCCTTTGATGTTCGACGATAGACCGCCAAGCACCAAGGCGGTCATAGGTGGTCTGTCTGGAACGGCACGTTCGAAGCAAATGTAGGAGCCGGCGAAGCTGGCGATAGGCCGCGCGGGCGGCCGGTGGTGGCCGTGATTGCATTTCAGGCAGACGTGGGAGGGGCAAAGCCCCGAGAGGCCGTCAGGCCGGTTTGATCTTCGGGCGCCCGGCGAAATGTCCAATAGGGCCACCAGCGGCCGCCCGCGCGGCCTCTCGCCAGCTGCGCCGGCTCCTACATCTGTTTCGAGTTATATGCATCCAGTGACATCTCCTATGACCGCCTTTGATGTTCGGGGCGGTCATAGGTGGTCTGTCTGGAACGGCACATTCGAAGCAAATGTAGGAGCCGGCGAAGCTGGCGATAGGCCGCGCGGGCGGCCGGTGGTGGCCATATTGAACCTCCCGCCGGGCGCATAGGGGCCCCACCACCGAACCCCAACCCTCACTCCTCCAACTGCGCCATCAAATCCTCCAGCCGGCTCATCCTCTGCGCGTCCACCGGCGCCTGGCGCCGTTCGATGAGGGCAGCCAGGGCCAGCACCGTGTGGCAGCCGAAGACCTCGGCCAGGCTCAGTTGCACCTGCAACTCGCGCTGCAGGCGTGACAGCAGCCGGGTGGCGAGCAGGGAGTGGCCGCCCAGTTCGAAGAAGTCGTCGTCGACCCCGACCCGCTCGACCTCCAGCAGGTCCTCCCAGATGGCTACCAGCTGCGTCTGCAATGCACCGCTGGGCGCCTGGTAGCGATGCGCGCGTGGCGCCGGGGCAGGCAGGGCGTGGCGGTCGAGTTTGCCGTTGGGCGTCTGCGGCAGGCGCGCCAGCAGCACCCACTCACCAGGCACCATATGCGCCGGCAAGCGCGCCCGCAGATGTGCCTGCAGCTGCGCTACCTCGGCAACGCCGGCCACGTAGGCGATCAAGCCGGCCTCGCGGGCCAGCACCGCCGCTTCGCGCACCTGGGGATGCGCCAGCAGAGACGCCTCGATCTCGCCCAGCTCGATGCGAAAGCCACGGATCTTCACCTGATGATCGAGGCGGCCGACGTACTCCAGCACGCCCTCGGCGGTGTAGCGCACCAGATCGCCGGTGCGGTACAGGCGCTCGCCGGGCACGAAGGGGCTGGCGATGAATCGCTCGGCGGTCAGCCCGCTGCGGCCCAGGTAGCCCTGGGCCAGCTTGGCCCCACCCAGGTACAGCTCGCCGGCCACCCCCAGGGGCAATGGCTGCAGCGTGGCGTCGAGCACGTAGCTGCGGGTCCAGCTCAGGGGCCGGCCGATATTGCCGCGCCCGCCCGGCGTGCGCCGGCTCCAGGTGGAATAGGTGGTGTCCTCGGAGGGCCCGTACAGGTCGTTGACCGCCTGCACGTGGCCGAGCGCGTAGAGCCGGTCGACCAGGCTCTGCTGCAAGGCCTCGCCGGCCAGGTTGATGACCCGCACGCTGCGCGGAATCTGGCCGTTGTGCAACAGTGCCGCGATGGCCGAAGGTACCGTGTTGATCAGGCGCACCTGCTCGCGCGCCGGCAGCGTCGCCAAGGCCAGTGCGTTCTCGGCCAGCAGCAGCGTGCCACCGGCCGACAGGGTCACGAAGAACTCCCACACCGACAGGTCGAAGCACACCGAAGTCGCCCCGAGCACCGCGCTCAGGTCCTCGCTGGCAAAGCTGGCCAGCGACCACTGCACCAGCGCGCTGGCGCTGGCGTGGGTGATGGCCACGCCCTTGGGTTGGCCGGTGGAGCCGGAGGTGTAGATCACATAGGCAAGGTCAGCGGGTGTCGCCAGCGGCTGCGGGTCGTGCGCCGGCCAGTCTTGCAGGTCCTCGGCCATGCTCTGCAACGCCACGCCCGCTGGCACCTCCAGGGCCAGGCCGGCATCGGCCAGCAGCCAGGCCGCCTGGCTGTCGCGCAGCATGTAGCCCAGGCGCACGGCGGGATAGGCCGGGTCCAGCGGCACATAAGTGGCACCGGCCTTGAGAATCGCCAGCAGGCCGACCGGCAGCGCGAGGGTGCGCGCCAGCGCCACCCCCACCCGGCTGCCGGGCCCCACACCACGGGCACGCAGACGATGCGCGAGGCGGTTGGCGCGGGCGTTGAGCTCGCCATAGGTCAGGCGCTGCTGGCCGTCGATGACCGCCACGGCGTCGGCATTGGCCTGGGCCTGGCGCTCGAAACGCTGGTGCAGGGTCAGCGCCAGCGGCAGGTCGCTGTCGCGGTTCCAGCCCTGGACCTGCTGCGCCAGGGCCGCGCGGTCGAGCAACGGCAGGTTGCCCAGAGCCTGCCCGGCACTTTCGACCAGGCCCAGCAGCAGCTGTTGCAGCGCGGCCAGCAGAGTCTCGGCCGACGCCTGGCTGAAAGCCTCGGGTGCGTAACGGGCGCTGAACGTCAGTTGCTCACCGGGCACCACGATCAAGGTCCAGGGGTAATGCGTGCGCTCGTCGCTCAGCACTTCGCCAAAGCTCAGGCCGGCACGGCGGCCGTGCTCCAGCGCGGTGCTCAGGGGGTAGTTCTCGAACACCAGCAGGTTGTCGAACAGCGCGCCATCGGCGCCTGCACCACGGCCACCGGCCCATTGCTGGATCTGCGCCAGCGGCGTGTGCTGGTGCTCGCGCATGGCCAGGGCCTGGCCCTGTACCGCCTGCAGCCACTGGGCCACGCTGGCCTGGGGCGACGGTGCGCAGACCACCGGCAAGGTATTGATGAACAGCCCCAGTTGCTGCTCGATGCCCGGCAGGTGCGCCGGCCGGCCCGCCACGGTGGTGCCGAAGGCCACCGTGGCCTGGCCGCTCAGGCGCTGCAGCAGCAACGCCCAGGCGCCCTGCACCAGGGTGTTCAAGGTCACCTCCAGTTGCCCGGCGAACGCATTCAGGCGTGCCGTGTCGGCGCGGTCCAGGCGCAAGGTGCAGCGGCCCTGCTCGGCGCCCACGGCCGGCGGCTGGGCAGGTGCCGGCAGCACGTCGGCCAACCGCGTCGGTTGCTCCAGACCCTGCAACTGCTGGCGCCAGAAGCCCTGCGCAGCCTGCTCATCGAGGCCCTGCAGCCAGGCGTGGAACTGGCGCGGATGAGCCAGCGCGGCAAGGCTGGGCAGCTCCTCACCGGCATGCTCCTGATGGCCATGCTCCTGATCACCATAGTGACGCAGCACATCCCCCAGCAGTTGCGCGGTGCTCCAGCCATCGAGCAGCAGGTGGTGGCAGGTGTAGATCAGGTGGTGCCGCCCGCCCCCCAGGCGCACCAGGGTCAGGCGCCACAAGGGCGCGGCGGCCAGGTCGAAGCCGCGCTGGCGGTCCTGCCTGGCGAGTTCATCCAACGTGTGCGCGGCGCGCCCCTCCAGCACCGTGATCGGTACGTGCAGGCGCCGGTGAATCCATTGCAGCGGCTGCTCGCGGGCGAAGTCCAGTTGCACACGCAGGCCCGGATGATGGTCCATCAGCGCCTGCCAGGCGGCGCCGAAGCGCCCTTCGTCGAGCCCCTCGACGTCCAGCCGCAGCTGGTTGACATAGACGTCATCGGCGCCTGACTGGCGGGCATGGAACAGCAGCCCATGCTGCAGCGGCGACAGCGGGTAGGCATCTTCGAAACGGCCGAGGTCCAGCGCCTCGCGCTCGCTATCGGTCAGCCCGGCGAGGGCGAACGGCGCCAGCGCAGTGGTCGGCGGCGTCTGCACCGGCAGTGCCAGCGCAGCCAGGGCGGCCAGCTGCGGCGCCTGGAACACCTGGCGCGGCTCGATCAGCCAGCCGGCACTGCGCGCGCGGCTGACCATCTGGATCGAGCCGACCGAGTCGCCACCCAGGGCGAAGAAACTGTCCTCGCGCCCTATCCGCTCGGCGCCCAGCAAGGCCTGCCAGATCTGCGCCAGGGCCTGTTCGGCGGCACCGCGCGGCGCCTGGAAACTTTCTTCGGGCATCAGTGCGACGGGCGCCGGCAGGGCCTTGCGGTCGAGCTTGCCATTGGGTGTGCGCGGCAAGGCTGCGAGCATGGCCGCCTGGGTCGGCAGCATGTGCGCCGGCAGATGCGCGCCCAGGTGCGCCGCCAGTTGCGGCCAAGCTCCAGGCGCCGGGCCGACTAGATAGGCAACCAGCTGCTCGCCCTGGGGCGTGCCGCGCACCACCACGGCGGCTTCACGCACCCCAGCGCATTCGAGCAGCCGCGCCTCGACTTCGCCAGGCTCGATGCGGTGCCCGCGCAGCTTGACCTGCTGGTCGATGCGGCCCAGGTACACCAGCACGCCATTGGCGTCGAAGCGCGCCAGGTCGCCGCTGCGGTACAGGCGTGCGCCGGGAGCGCCGAACGGGTCGGCGACGAAGCGCTCGGCGCTGAGGCCCGGGCGCCGCCAGTAGCCGCGCGCCAGCCCGGCGCCGCCGATGTACAGCTCGCCAGCCACGCCATGGGGCACCGGCTCCAGCTGCTCGTCGAGGACGTACAGCTGAGTGTTGTCCAGCGGCCGGCCGAGCAGCGGCGTCGGCGCCGCCGGGGTCAGCCGCCACTGCGCCGACCAGACCGTGGTTTCGGTGGGGCCATAGAGGTTCCACAGGCTCGGCGACAGCGCCAGCAGGCGCTGGGCCAGGTCGGCCGCCAGCGGCTCGCCGCCGGACAGCAGGGTCCGCCCGCGCAGCACCTGCGGCCGACCGCCGTCGAGCAGCAGCCGCCAGGTAGAAGGCGTGGCCTGCACCAGGGTCACGCCGGCGCTTTCGATGACGTCGGACAAGGCCTGGGGATCGCGCGCCTGATCGCGGTCGACCAGCACCACCTGGGCCCCGGCCAGCAGCGGCAGGTACAGCTCCAGCACGGCGATATCGAAGGACAGCGAGGTCAGGCCGAGCACCTTGTCGCCGGCGCCGATGCCGGGGGCGCTGGCCATGCTGGCGAGAAAATTGACCACTGCGCCATGGGCCACCGCCACGCCTTTGGGGGTGCCGGTGGAGCCGGAGGTGTAGATGCAGTAGGCCAGTTGTGCGGCGTGGCCATCGTGCCCGTCAGCGGCCAGATCGTCCTCGTTCAGGCCGTCGCCCTCACCCGCGATCAGTGACTCCAGGCACAGCAGCTGCGCGGTCGTACCGGCCCATTGTTCGGCCAGCGCCGGCTCGGTCAGCAGCCAGCGCGCACCGCTGTCGGCGAGCATCAGTTGCAGGCGCTGGGCCGGGTATTGCGGGTCGAGCGGCACATAGGCAGCGCCCGCCTTGAGCACCCCGAGCAGGGCCACCAGCAGGTTCGGCGTGCGTGGCAAGGCCACACCCAGCAGGCTGTCGGCGCCCACGCCGAGGCCGCGCAGGTGGTGCGCCAGGCGGTTGGCCCGGGCGTTGAGCTGGGCATAGGTCAGACGCTCGCCGGCGCCGCTCACGGCCGCTGCGTCGGGGCTGCGCCGCACCTGGGCTTCGAACAGCCGGTGCAGCGGCGCGTCGGCCACCGGGCGCGGCGCACGGCGACCGCTGGCCAGCACCGCCTGGCGCTGGGCCGGGTCCAGCAGGGTAAAAGCGTCCAGGCAGGTCTGCGGCGCGCGGCACAACTGCGCGAGCAGGCTGATGTACTGCTCGCCCAGGGCGCGGATGCGCGGCGCGGTGAACAGGTCGCAGTCGTAGGTCAAGGTGGCCTGCAAACTGCCGTCGGGGCTCTGCTCGGTGTCCAGGCACAGATCGAACCGGGCGCTGCGTGGCGGCTGGGCGAAAACCTCGGCGTGCAGCCCGGGCAACTGCGCCAGGGCGCCGAAGGCCCGCTGCTGATGGTTGAACATCACCTGGAACAGCGGCGTGCGGCTGACATCGCGCTCGGGCGCCAGGGCATCGACCAGCACCTCGAAGGGCAGATCCTGATGGTCCTGCGCGGCCAGCGCGGTGTCACGCAGCGACTGCAGCAGTTCGCTGAACGGCTGCTGGCCCTCGAGCCGGCTGCGCAGTACCTGGGTGTTGACGAACAGGCCGATCAGGTCGCGGGTTTCGGCGCGGTTGCGGTTGGCCACCGGCACGCCGACGCGCACGTCGCGCTGCCCGCTGTGGCGGTACAGCAGCACCTGGAAGGCGGCCAGCAGCACATGGAAGAGGCTCGCGCCCTGGCTGCGCGCCAGCTGCTGCAGGTCCTCGCCGAGCCGTGGCGAGAGTTCCAGCTGCAGGCTGGCGCCACGTCCGCCGGGCTGGCGCGGGCGCGGATGATCCAGCGGCAGGTCGAGCAGCGGCTGCTCGCCCCCCAGCTGCTCTCGCCACCAGCGCAGTTGCCGCTCGCGCTCGCCGGCCGCCAGCAGCCGCTGCTGCCATTGGCTGTAGTCGTGGTACTGGATCGGCAGGTCGCCCAGGTGCGCCTGGCAGTCCTGCAGCAACGCGCGGTACAGCTCGGTGAACTCGGCCACCAGCAGGTTCAGCGACCAGCCGTCGGCGACGATATGGTGCAGGGTCAGCAGCAGCACATGGTCGTCGTCGGCCAGGCGCATCAGGCACACTCGCAGCAACGGGCCGCGCTCCAGGTCGAAGGTCTGCCGGCTGCGCAGCTCGATCAGTGCCCGGGCATGGGCCTCGCGCTGGGCGGCGGCGACCTCGCCCAGATCCAGCTGTTCGATCGCCAGCGCGGCAGGCGGCTCGATGACCTGGCGGGCCTGGCCGTCGATGCTGGGAAAGCGGCTGCGCAACGCCGCATGGCGGGCCACCACGGTGTTCAGCGCGCAGCTCAGCGCCTGCGGGTCGAGGTGCCCGCGCAGGCGCAGGGCGCAGGGTATGTGGTAGGCCGTGCCGTGCGGGTCCAGCTGCCAGAGGAACCACAGGCGTTGCTGCGCGTAGGACAGCGGCAAGGCCTCACTGCGCGGCGCGGGCACGATGGGCAGTTGGCCGAAGTCGATGCCGCGTGCGGCCAGTTGCTCGAGAAACTGCGCCTGCAGGTGTTCCGGCAAGGCATTGAGGCGCTCGGCGATCTGCCGCAACGCGGCGTGCGATGGGTTGTTCATGCTTGCGCCTCCAGTTGTGCCAACAATGCACTCATGCTGTCGATGTCATCGCCGCTGCCGGCGCTGTCGAGTGTGCGCTGCACCTCGGCGGCCAGGTCCTGCAGGCTGTCGCTGGCAAACACCACGCGCAGCGGCAGGTCCACGGCGAGCTGGCGCTTGATCCGCGCCAGCACCTGGGTCGCCAGCAACGAATGGCCGCCGAGGGCGAAGAAATTGTCGTCCAGGCCGACCCGCTCGGCGCCCAGCAGGTCGCGCCAGATCTCGGCGATCTCGCCCTGCACCGCCGTGTGCGGCGCGCGGAAGGCGGGTGCGGCCTGCCACAGCGGTGCCGGCAGGGCCTTGCGGTCGAGCTTGCCGTTGACGTTCAAGGGCAGGCTCGGCAGCGTCACGAACAGCGCCGGCAGCATGTACTCCGGCAGTTGCCGGCGCAGTTGCGCCAGCAGCGCCTCGCGGCTGGCGCTGCCGCAGATCCAGGCCACCAGCTGCGGGCCGGCCGGTGACAGGCGCACGTCGACTACGGCGGCCTGCACCTGCGGGCACTGGCGCAGGCAGTTCTCCACCTCGCCCAGCTCGATGCGCAACCCGCGCAGCTTGACCTGCTGGTCGCTGCGACCGAGGTAGTCGATGGCGCCGTCGGGGCGCAGCCGCGCCAGGTCGCCGGTGCGGTACATGCGCCCGCCATCGCTGACGAAAGGGTTGGCGACGAAGCGCTCGGCGCTGAGCCCGGCGCGGTGCTGGTAACCACGGGCCAGGCCCGCGCCACCGATGTACAGCTCACCGATGGCGCCGGCCGGCACCGCTTGCAGGCGATCGTCGAGCAGGTACAGGCGCAGGTTGCTGATCGGCCGGCCGATCGGCACCCTGCCCTGCTCCTGGCCGCAGGTCCAGTGGCTGACATCGATGGCCGCTTCGGTAGGGCCGTACAGGTTGTAGAAGGTGGCCTTGGGCAGGCAGGCCTGGGCCTGCTGCAGGGTCGCCAGCGCCAGCGCTTCGCCGCTGCAGAAGACCTGGGTGAGGCTGCTGCACAGGCTGGCGCGCGGCTCATCGATGAAGGCCTGGAGCATGGACGGCACGAAGTGCAGCGTGGTGATGCGCTCGGCGGCGATCAATTCGGCCAGGCGCGCCGGCTCGCGGTGCGCCCCCGGGGGCGCAAGGACCAGGCAGGCACCGCTGATCAGCGGCCAGAAGAACTCCCAGACCGACACATCGAAGCTGCTCGGGGTTTTCTGCAGCACGCGCTGGCCGGCCCCCAGGCCGTAGGCCTGCTGCATCCAGTGCAGGCGGTTGGCCAAAGCTGCGTGGCTGTTGCCGGCACCCTTGGGCCGCCCGGTGGAACCGGAGGTGTAGATCACATACGCCAAGGCCTGGGGCTCGACCCGCAGCGCCGGTGCCGTGTGGCCGTAGCGCGCCAGCTTGTCCGGGGTCAGGTCCTCCAGGCACAGCACCTGCACCGAACCCGCACCCGCCGCCAGCCCTGGCAGCAGCGCGCGCTCGCCGAGCAGCAGCTGCAGGCCGCTGTCCTCGATCATGTAGGCCAGGCGCTCGGCCGGGTGATCCGGGTCCAGCGGCACATAGGCGCCGCCCGCCTTGAGGATCGCCAGCAGGGCAATGACCAGCTGCAGCGAACGCTCGGCAGCGATCCCCACCAGCACCTCGGGACCGACCCCCGCCGCGCGCAGGCGCTGCGCCATCTGGTTCGCCCGGCGTTCGACTTCGGCATAGCTCAGGGTCTGCCCGGCCATGCTCAGGGCGGGCGCCTCGGGCCGCTCGGCGACCTGCTCGGCCAGCGCCGTGAGCAGGTCCGGACCGAGCCCGCGCGGGTCGCTTTCCACCCGTGGCGCCTGCTCGGCGCGCAGCAACTGCAGCTGTTCGAGCGGCGTCCGGAGGCCGCCCGCCAACTGTTCGAGCACGAGCATGAACGCCTGTTGCAGGCGCTCCACGCTGGCGGCGGCGAACAGGTCGGTGGCATAGGTCAAGCGCGCCTTGAAGCTGCCGTCGGCCAGCTCTTCGGTGTTCAGCGCCAGGTCGAACTGGGCGGTGCGCTCCTGCTGGGGCAGCACCTCCAATTGCAGCCCGGGCAGTCCGCTCAGGGCTTGCGAACGCAGCCGGGTGTGGCTGCACATCACCTGGAACAACGGGTTGTGGCTGAGGCTGCGCTGCGGCTGCAAGGCCTCGACCAGATGCTCGAACGGCAGCTCGGCGTTCGCCTGGGCAGCGCCGACGTCATGCTGGATGCGCGCCAGCAAGGCGGCAAAGGTCTCGCTGCCGTGCAACTGCACGCGCAGCACCTGGGTGTTGACGAACAGCCCGATCAGGCCTTCGAACTCGACGCGGCTGCGGTTGGCCTGGGGCACGCCGATGCGCAGGTCGTGCTGGCCGCTGTAGCGTTGCAGCAGCACGGCGAAGGCGCCCAGCAGCAGCATGAACGGCGTGCTGCCGTGTGCCTGGGCGCGGGCCGCGAGGGCCGCCGCGAGGCTGCGCGGCACGCTGAAGGCCAGGCTGGCGCCACGGTAGCTCTGCACGGCCGGACGTGCGAAGTCGCCGGGCAGTTCGAGCAACGGCTGGCTGTCACCCAGGTAGGCGCGCCACCAGTCGAGCTGGCGACGGCCTTCTCCTGCTGCCAGCCACTGGCGTTGCCAGGCGGCATAGTCCAGGTACTGCAACGCCAGGGGCGCAGGCTCGACAGCCTGGCCCTGAACCGCCTGGCGGTAGTGCGCGGCAAATTCCTCGATCAGCAGATTCATCGACCAGCCGTCGGCGATGATGTGGTGCAGCGCCAGGCTCAACACCGCCTCCTCGCCCGGCAGTACATACAGGCGCAGGCGCAGCAACGGCCCGCTGGCCAGGTCGAACGGCTGCGCGGCATCGGCGGCCAGGCGCTCGGGCAACTGCTCGGCGCTGGTCAGCACCTGCCGCTGCCAGTCCAGCTCGACCTGGCTGGCGGCATCGATGACCTGCCACGGCTGGCCCTGCTCCTCGACAAAGCGCGTGCGCAGGTTTTCGTGGCGCGCCAGCAGCGCGGCGAAAGCGCCCCGTGCGGCTGGTTCATCCAGTTGGCCGCGCAGGCGCACGGCGGCGGCAATGGTATAGGCCGCGCTGTGCGGCGCCAGCTGCCAGAGGAACCACAGGCGCTGCTGGGCGAACGATAGCGGCGCGCGGCCGCGCTCGGCCACTCGGGCAATGGCCGGCAAGCCACCCGCCGGGGTGGGCGCTGCGTCGAGCAGCGCGGCCAGTGCGCGGATGGTCTGCGCCTCGAACAGCTGGCGCGGCAGCACCTTGAGCCCGCGCTTGCGGGCCCGGGCGATGATCTGCAGGCTGAGGATCGAGTCGCCGCCCAGGGTGAAGAAATTGTCGTCGACGCCGACCCGCTCGCACTTGAGCACTTCGCTCCAGATCTCGGCCAGCAGGCTCTGCACCGGCCCTTCGGGCTGGCTTGGCTTCGCTGCAGCCTGCACCTGCGGCGCCGGCAAGGCACGGCGGTCGAGCTTGCCGTTGGCGGTCAGCGGCAGTGCCTGCAGCAAGGTCCAGTGAACCGGTTGCAGATAGTCGGGCAGCGCCTCGCGCAGCTGCGCCTGAACCTGCGCCAGGCTGGCCTCGGCGGCCAGCACGCACCAGGCGGCCAGTTGCTGCTCATGCACCTGCACGGTGGCCTGGCGCACGCCGGGCAGCGCCGCCAGCACCCGCGCCACCTCGCCCGGTTCGACCCGGTAGCCGCGGATCTTCAGCTGGTCGTCGACCCGGCCGACGAATTCCAGCAGGCCGTCGCGGTTGCACCGCACCCGGTCCCCGCTGCGGTACAGCCGCCGGCCCTGCCCGGCCGGGTCGGCGACGAAACGCTCGGCGCTCAGGCCTGGCTGTCCGAGGTAACCCAGGGCAAGGCTGCCGCCACCGATGTACAGCTCGCCGGTGACACCCGCAGCGACCGGGTTGAGGTCGGCGTCCAGCACTTGCAGGCGCACCCCCGGCAAGGCCCGGCCCAGCGCCAGCGGCACCGGTACAGCGGCATCCAGCGGCCACTCGTGGGTCAGCACGCCGACCGTGGTCTCGCTCGGGCCGTAGTGGTTCATCACCCGGCACTGCGGCGCCAGCGCGCGCACCTGCTGCAGCAGCGCCGGCGAGCTGGCCTCGCCGCCGAGAATCAGCAGCTCGCGGGGCAACAGCGACGCGTCGGGGCAGGCCTGCAGCAGGCCGTCGAGATGGCTGGGAACGATTTTCAGCACGCTGACCGCGTGCCGGCCCATGAATTGGGCGAACGCCTCGGCGTCGCGCAGCACCTCGTCACCCGGCAGGTACAGCGGCCGCCCTGCACAGAGGGCGGCGAACAGCGTGGTATGGCCCAGGTCGGCGGCGACGCTGGAGACCATCGCCATGCCGCCCGCCGGCAGCGGCGCCAGGCGTTCGAGCAGCCCGTGCAGGTACTGGCCCAGCGCGCCGTGGCTGACCAGCACGCCTTTGGGCTGGCCGCTGGAGCCTGAGGTATAGATGACATAGGCCGGGCTGCCGGCCGGGACTGGCGCCGCTGGCGTGGCGAGCTCCGGGCCGGCCTCGTCAGGGTGCAGCAGCGGGCACTGGCTGCTGGCCAGCGCCGGGTCACGGCCGATCAGCCGCCGCGCAGCGCTGGCCTGCAGCAGTTGCCGCAGGCGCTGCGGCGGCTGGCTGGGGTCCAGCGGCAGGTAGGCCGCGCCCGCCTTGAGCACCCCCAGCAGGGCCGCCAGCCAGGACGCCGAGCGCGGCAGGGCCACGGCAACGACAGCGCCGCAGCCGATGCCGGCGCGCTGCAGATGCCCGGCAATGCGGCTGGCCTGTTCATCCAGCTGCCCACGGCTCAGGCTGACGTGGCCATCGACCACCGCCAGGGCGTCGGGCGCCGATTGCAGCAGCGACTGCCAGCTTTGCAGCGGATCGAGGCGCGCCGCCGGCGCATCGGTCAGTGGTTCGATGGGCGCGACCGCCAGGCGGTGCAACGGCGTCTGCGGCGCCGCCAGCGCGGCGTCCAGCAATTGCTCCAGCAGGCGGGCGAAACCCTGCACGGTGCTGGCGTCGAACAGGTCGCAGGCATAGGTAAAGAAGCCGCTGAAGCCCGTCGGGCTGTCGGCGATGTCCAGCGCCAGGTCGAAATGTGCGCCCAGCTGCTCCACGGTTTCCGAGCTCAGCCGCAAGCCTTGCGGGCTGGGCAGCTGCGAGGTGTCGAAACCGTAGTTGAATTTCGCCTGGAACAGCGGGTTGTGGCTCAGGCTGCGCTCGGGCTGGAGGGCATCGACCAACTGTTCGAACGGCAGGTCCTGATGCGCCTGGGCCTGCTGCGAGACCTGGTTGACCTCGACCAGCCAAGCCTCGAAGCTCAGCTGGCTGTCGTAGCGCGTGCGCAGCACCAGGCTGTTGACGAAGAAGCCGACCACCCCGGCCATTTCAGCGCGGCCACGGTTGGCCACCGGCACGCCGATGCGCAGGTCGTCGCTGCCGCTCAGGCGTTGCAGCAAAAGGCTGTAGAGCGTTAGCCAGACGCTGAACGGGCTCATGCCGCGGCTCTGGGCGAACGCCTTGAGCCGTTCGCTGCGCGGCCGGTCCAGCTGCACCGAGAGGTTGGCGCCGCGACCGCTCAGGGCAGCCGGGCGCGGGCGATCATGGGGCAGCGCCAGCAGCGGTTGCTCAGCGCCCAGCTGTTCGCGCCACCAGGCCAGTTGCCGCGCGCCTTCGCCGGCGGCCAGCCAGTCGCGCTGCCAGCAGGCGTAGTCGGCGTATTGCCGGGCCAGCGGCGGCAACGCCGGGACAGCGCCGCCCGCAGCGCCGTCGTACAGCACGCAGAACTCCTTGAGAAACACGTCCACTGACCAGCCATCGGCGACGATATGGTGCAAGGTGATCAACAGCAGGTGCTCCTGCTCGCCGAGGGCCAGCAGGGTCAGGCGCAGCAATGGCCCGCTGCGCAGGTCGAACGGTGCCTGCGCCTCGGCCTGGACGTATTCACGCAGCGCCGCCGGCTGGTCGCGCAAATCGACGCGGGTCAGGCCCACGGCAAGGGCCGGATGAATCACCTGCACGTCGCCGTTTTCGCCGCTGTGGAAGGTGGTGCGCAAAGCTTCGTGGCGCTGCACCAGGGCCTGCATGCACTGCTCCAGGCGCAACGGGTCGAGCGCGCCGTGGATACGAATCGCCCCGGGAATGTTGTAGGCCGCGCTGTCGGGGTCCAGCTGCCAGAGAAACCACAGGCGCTGCTGGGCGAAGGACAACGCCAGCGGCTGGCTGCGATCGGCCTGGGGCATCGGCAGGTTGACCTGGCCGGCCAGGCCTTTTTTCGCCAGCACCGCCTCCAGCGCCTGGCGCTGGCTGGGCGTGAGGTTTTGCAGCGCGTCTTGCAACTTGCTCATGACGGTACTTCCTCGGCGGCGCTGGCAATCAGCGCCTGCAATTGAGATTCGGAAAGCCCCTGGATCGACGCCAGGGCGGCGCTCAGCTCGGCGTCCAGCGCCTCGCTCGACAAGGTCTGGGCCTGCAGTTGCTCGACGTGCCGGGCCAGGGCGGCGAGGTCGCTGGCGGCGAAGAAATCGCGCAACGCCAGCTGCACCGCGCACTGCTGGTTGATCTGCGCAACCACTTGAGTGGCCAGCAGCGAGTGGCCGCCCAGCTCGAAGAAGTGCTCGTCGCGCCCGACCTGCTCCAGGCCCAGCGCCTGCGCCCAGAGCCGGGCCAGGGTCTGCTCGACGTCGCCCTGGGGCGCCTGCCAGGCGGCAGCGGCCTTGCGCTGCGGCTCCAGGGCCTGCAACTGGCGCTCGTCGAGCTTGCCGTTGGTGGTCAAGGGCAGACGCCCGAGCACCCAGATGTGCGCCGGCAGCATGTGCGCCGGCAGGCTGGCCTTGAGCGCTTCACGCAGGCGCGGGCCCAGTTGCTGGCGGCGCCGGGCCAGCTGCGGATCGCTGGCGAAGCGGTGCCAGTCGGCGCGGGTCGAGGCGGCGCTGCCGGCGCTGGAGACGGGATAATCCAGCGCCGGCGTAGCCGCGAGGTCGTGCAGCAGGACGTCGAAGCGCCCTTCGCTGCCGGTGCTCCAGCTGACCAATGCGGCGTAGCCGTGGCGCTCGGCCAGTGCCCAGTAGTCTTCGGGGTCGTCTGCGGGCCAGGACTGCGCGGCGCGCCAGGCCAGCAGGTCGCCAACCGTGCGCAGCCCGGGGACCTGCATGCCGTGGACAATGGCCTGATCCGCCGCCAGCCGGGCGTTGGCCAGGCCCTGCACCTGCACCCGCGCCGGGCGTTGCTGTTCGAGCAGCGTGGCCAGGCGTTGCAGGTCGTTGCCCTCGGCCTGCCAGGCGTGGTCAGGCTGGGCCTGGACGGGCAGCGCCGCACCGGCCTGCAGCACCGCGTCATAGCGGTAGCGGGTCAGCTCGTTGCCGGCGCGGCCGCGGCGCAGTTGCAGGCGGCACGCGCCCAGGCGCGGCAGACGGCTGCGCAGCGCGGCGAAAAAGCCCGGCGCCAGCAGCAGCTCGGCGTCCTCGGCGATGCTGCGCTCGATGCGGATCGGCAGGTCGGCCAAGGGCAGTTCGGGGTCGGCCTGGTGCAATTGCACCGAGGCGTGGAATGTCGGCTGCAGGTCCAGCGCGCGCAGGTCGCCGAGAAACAGCTGGCCACCGGGGCACAGCGCGGTGAGCGCGCCTTCGAGCACCTGCACCAGGTAGTCGACATCCGGGAAGTACTGCGCCACCGAGTTGATCACCACGGTGTCGTAGGCCCCGGCTTCGATGCCGCTGAAGTCGGTGGCCGGCTGCTGGCTCAACCGCACGTGACCGAGGTCGGCCCGGGTGGCGACCCAGGCCGAGAGGTTGGCGACCGCCTGGTGCGACAGGTCGGTGCCGCGGTATACCGTGCAGCGTGGCGCCAGTTGCTGGGTCAGCAGGCCGACGCCACAGCCGATTTCCAGCACCCGCTGCGGGTTCAGGGCAAGAATTCGCGCGGTGGTGCAATCGAGCCATTCCTGCATCTGCGCCTCGGGGATCGGCCGGTCACCATAGCTGTCGTTCCAGCCGATGAAGCTGGGCGCGCTGACTACCCGGTGCTCGGCGTCCGTGACGCTGGCAGCGGTGGCGCCGGAATAGATGCCGTCGAACACGGTCGACCACTGCCCGACCCGCTCGGCCTGCCCCTGCGTGTCGGCCTCGTCCTGGCCGCGCAGGGCCTGCGCATCGGCCACCACATAAGCAACCAGCTGACTGTCGCCGGCAGCGTTTCTGACCCGCACCACGGCCTCGCGCACCGCCGGCTGGGCATACAGCTGCGCCTCGATCTCGCCCAGCTCGATGCGGAACCCGCGCAGCTTGACCTGCTGGTCGATGCGCCCCAGGTACTGCACCGAACCGTCGTGGCCCAGGCGCGCCAGGTCACCAGTGCGGTACAGGCGTTCGCCGGGGGCGAAGGGGCTGGCGCAGAAGCGCTCGGCGGTCAGGCCCGGGCGGCCCAGGTAGCCGCGCGCCAGGCCGGCGCCGCCAATGTACAGCTCGCCCGCGACCCCGAGGGGCACCGGCTCGCCCTGGCTGTCCAGGCAGTACCAGCGCAGGTCCGCCAGCGGCGCGCCAATGGGGCTGTTCTGGCCGTGCAGGTCGGCGGCGCAGAGGCGTCGGAAGGTCACGTGCACGGTGGTTTCGGTGATGCCGTACATGTTGATCAGCTGCGGCGAGTCCTCGCCCAAGCGTGCCAGCCAGGGGCGCAGCATGGGCATGTCCAGCGCTTCGCCACCAAACACCACGTAGCGCAGCGCCGGGGCCGGTTCGGTGCTCGCCGCCGGGCTCAGGGCCGCGCCCATCAGGCCACGAAACGCCGAGGGGGTCTGGTTGAGCACCGTGACGCCTTCGCGGCAGAGCAGGCTGTAGAACGTCTGCGGATCGCGCGAGGTCAGGTAGGGCACCAGCAGCAGACGCGCGCCGTGCAGCAGCGCGCCGAAGATTTCCCACACCGAAAAGTCGAAGGCATAGGCGTGGAACAGCGACCAGACGTCGCGCTCATCGAACGCGAAAGTCTGCGCCGCGCTGTCGAACAGGCGCAGCACGTTGCGGTGACTGATCATCGCCCCCTTGGGCTGGCCCGTGGAGCCGGAGGTATAGATCACATAGGCCAGCTGGTCGGCATGCTGCGCGGCGGGCGGCGCATCGCTGCGCGGTGCCAGCGCCAGTTGCGCCGGGCACAGCGTCGGCAGGCCGGCCGCCCACGCCGGGGTCCCGGCCTGGTCCACCAGCAGCAGCTGCACGCCACTGTCCTGGCGCAGATAGGCCAGGCGCTCGTGGGGGTAGCTGGGGTCCAGGGGCAGGTAGGCGCCACCGGCCTTGAGGATCGCCAGCAGGCCGACGATCAGTTCGAACGAGCGCTCCATCGCCAGCCCCACCAGCACGTCCGGGCCGACCCCCTGCTCGCGCAGCACCCAGGCCAGGGCATTGGCGCGCTGGTCGAGGGCGGCGTAGGTCAAGTGCCGACCCTCGCAGGTCAGCGCGATTGCCCCGGGCCGGCGCTGAGCCTGCAAGGCGATGCGCTGGTGCAGCGAGTCTTGCGTGGCCACCGGCAGCGGCTGCGCGCCGGTCGGGTTCCAGCGCTGCAGCAGTTGCTCGCCCTCGCCTGCGCCGAGCAGCGCCAGGCGCTCGATCGGCAGCTCGGGTGCGGCGACGATGCCCGCCAGCAACTGCTGCCAGTGGCCGGCCAGGCGCTCGATGCTGGCAGCGTCGAACAGGTCCTGGCGGTAGGTGAAATGGGCGCTCAGCGCATCGTCGCGCTCCAGGGTGTGCAAGGTCAGGTCGAACTGGGTGTGCTGCTGGAAATGCTCGACCGCCTGCAAGTGCAGGCCGGGCCACTGCCCGAGGCTGTCCAGTTGCGGCCACTGGTGGTCGAAAGCCACTTGGAACAACGGGTTGTGGCCCAGGTTGCGCTCCGGCTGCAGGGCTTCGACCAACTGCTCGAACGGCAGGTCCTGATGCGCCTGGGCCTGACGCAGGCCTTGCTTGACCTGGCCCAGCAGCTGGGCGAAGGACTGGCCGCCCTGCAGGTCGCTGCGCAGCACCAGCAGGTTGACGAACAGGCCGATCAGGCCTTCGACCTCGGGCACGTTGCGCCCGGCCACGGTGGTGCCGACGCGCAGGTCGGTCTGCCCGCTGTAGCGCGCCAGCAAGACCTTGAACGAGGCCAGCAGGACCATGGCCAGGGTCGCCTGATGACGGCCCGCCAGGCTGCGCAGCGCCTTCAGCAGGGCCGGCGTGAGGCATACCTCGACCTGGCCGCCGGCGAAACCCTGCACGGCGGGGCGTGGCCGGTCGCTGGGCAGTGCCAGCAGCGGATGCTCGCTGCCCAGCTGCTCGCGCCACCAGGCCAACTGCCGCGCCCCTTCGCCGCCGCTCAGCCAGGCCTGCTGCCACGCCGCATGGTCGGCGTACTGCACCGCCAGCGCCGGCAGCTGCGCCTCGCGGCCCTGCAGCGCGGCGGCGTACAGCTCGGCCAGTTCGCCGATCAGGCGATTCATCGAAGCGCCGTCGGCGACGATGTGGTGCAGGGTCAGTTGCAGCCAGAAGCTGGCCTCATCCAGCTGGGTCAGCTCGACGCGCAACGGTGCATCGCCGCCCAGATCGAACGGCCGATGGGCCGCTTCCAGCGCCAACTCGCGCGCTTTGGCCTCGCGCACGCCGGGATCCTGCGCCTGCAGGTCATGCTCGGTGAGGGTCACCGGGCCCGGTGCGGCCAGGGTCGGTTGCGGCCGCCCCTGCGCTTCCGGGAAACGCGTGCGCAGCACCTGGTGACGTGTCACCAACGCCTGCAAGGCGGCGCGCAACGCCGGGCGATCGAGCCTGCCGCGCCATTTGACCTGGCCGCTGATGTTGTAGGCAACGGCCTGGGGATCAAGCTTCCAGAGAAACCACAACTGGCTCTGGGCGGCCGAGAGCACCGGCGGGCTGCCGGCAGGCCGTGGCCGCAGGGGTTCGCGCGGCACCTCCCGGGGCTGGGCCTGGAGCCAGGCGGCCATCGCGCCCAGGGTCGGCTGCTCGAAGATCACCGCGACCGTGACCGGTACGGCGTACTGCTCGCGCAGCCGGCCAACCAGCAGCATGGCCTTGAGCGAGTTGCCGCCCAGGCCGAAGAACGACTGCTCGGCGCTGGTTGGGGGACTTTCCAGCACCTCTGCCCAGCCGCTGGCGAGCGCCTGCTCGGCCGCGCTCAGCGGCGCGCTGCGCACGGCCGGCGGCGGGCTGTCGGTAGCCGCCAGGTTGGTCAGCTCGCCGCTGGCCAGTTGCTGGCGGCAGGCCGAGCGCTGCAGCTTGCCGCTGGAGGTGCGCGGCATGGCGCCCGGCTCCAGCAGCGCCACCGCCAGCGGCAACAGGCCGTGGCTGTCGGCCAGGGCCTGGCGAATGGCCTGAACGATTTCCCCCGGGGTCTGCTGGCGCAGCTGCGCGCGGGCAATTTCGGCGGCGATGCCGACGCCCTCCTCGCCGCCCTCGTCAAGCACGGCGAACGCCGCTACCCGGCCCGCGCGCAGCCCGGCCACGGCGCCTTCCAGGCTGTGTTCCAGATCCTGGGGGTAGAGGTTCTGCCCGCGCACGATGAGCAGGTCCTTGAGGCGCCCGGTGATGTACAGCTGGCCGTCGTGCAGCAGGCCCAGGTCGCCAGTGCGCAGCCAGGTTGCCCCGCCATGTTCGACGAAGGTGTCGCGGCTGGCCTCGGCGTTGCGCCAGTAGCCCTGGGCCACGCTGGCGCCGCAGGTCCAGACTTCACCGACCGCGCCCGGGGCGCGTTCGGCGCCGCTCAGGGGGTCGGCGATGCGCAGCTGCTGGCCGCCACGGGCCTGGCCGCAACTGGCGATTCTGAGGCCGACGCCGGGCACGCCGCGCTGCTCGGCCAAGGCCGCGCGGTCGAGCTCCAGCACCTGGATGCCGGAGCGTGGCGCACCGCCGCTGACGTACAGGGTGGCTTCGGCCAGGCCGTAGCAGGCCATGAACGAGGCGGCCTGGAAACTACTGCCGGCAAAGCGCTGGGCGAAGGCCTCGAGGGTGTCGGCGCGGATCGGTTCGGCGCCGGAAAACGCCACCCGCCAGCGGCTCAGGTCGAGTTCGGCGAGGGCCGTGTCGCGCACCCGTTCGCAGCACAGGCGGTAGGCGAAATCCGGGCCGCCACTGATGGTGCCGCCGTACTCGGCGATGGCCTGCAACCAGCGCGACGGCCGCTGCAGGAAGTAGGCCGGCGACATCAGCACGCATTCGATGCCGCTGTAGATGGCTTGCAGCAGGCCGCCGATCAACCCCATGTCGTGGTACAGGGGCAGCCAGCTGACGATGACGTCGTCGGCGCCGACGGCGAAGCCCTCGCGGATCGCCGCTTCGTTGGCCGCCAGGTTGCCGTGGCTCACCTGCACGCCCTTGGGGGTTGCCGTGGAGCCCGAGGTGTACTGCAGGAAGGCGATGCAATCGGCGGCGGGCAGCTCGCCGGCCCAGTCCGGCGCCGGGGTCAGCAGGGCGCGGTCGGTGCACAGCAGGGTCGGTGCCGCATGCAGCTGCGCGCAGGCCTGGCCGAGGGTTTCGGCCAGCGCCGCGTGGCTGAGGACCAGGGTAGGCTCGGCGTCGGCAAAGATACCCTGCAGCCTCGCCAGGTGCTGGCTGCGGTGCGACTCCGGAGGATAGGCCGGCACCGCGATGACGCCGGCGTACAGGCAGCCGAAGAACGCCGCGACATAGTCCGGCCCGCTGGGGTAGACCAGCACTGCGCGCTCGCCGGGCTCGGTGTGCAGCAACAGCGTGCGGGCGATGGCCCGGGCATGGCCGTCGAGCTCGCGCCAGGTCAGGGTGGTGACGCCCTCCTCGTCGACAAACCGCAGGGCCACTTGCTGTGGGCGCTGGCGCGCGTGTTGGGCCAGTGCCGCTGCCAGACCTGTTGCATCGTCGAAACGGGCATCCATTGCATCACCTTCAAGCAAGAGAAATGAAAGCGCCCCGGCGGGGGCGCCTTGAATAGGAATCAGGCCGGCAGGCCGCGCTCGGCATGGCGCAGCACCTGCTCGGCCAGCGCCGCGAGCACCTGGGTCTGCTGGCTGGCGATGAAGAAATGACCGCCGTCGAACCAGTGCAGGGCGAAAGCGCCATGGGTTTCGCGCTGCCAGGCGAGCAACGCCGGCATTGGGGCACTGTCCTGACGCCCGGCGAACACCTGGATCGGGCAGTTCAGCGGCGCACGCGGCGCCGGCCGGTAGCCGCCGCACAGCAGGAAATCGGCGCGTAGCACCGGCAGGATCAACGCCAGCAGCTCGTCGCTCGCCAGCACCTCGGGGGCGGTGCCACCGAGCTCGCGCAGGCGTTCGAGCAGCTGGCTGTCGCCCAAGGGTTCGGCCCAGTCGGCGTCATCGCGGGCGCTTGGCGCCTCGGTGCCCGAAGCCACCAGCAGGCACGGCGCCGGGGCGCCGAGCTCGCGCAGGGCCCGGGCGATTTCCACCGCCAGCAAGGCGCCCAGACTGTGCCCGAACAACGCGTAGGGGCGCCCGGTGCGCGGCAGCAGCTCCCTGGCCAACTGGCGCGCCAGGGCCATCAGGTCGCTGGCCAACGGCTCGGCGTAGCGGCTGCCACGGCCCGGCAATTCCACCGGGCAAACCTGCAGCGCCATCGGCAGCTCACGCTGCCAGCGCGCGTAGACACTGGCGCTGGCCCCCGAATAAGGCAGGCAGAACAGTTGCACAGGCATGCCTCACTCCGCCGCCGTGCTGCCACTGTCCTGGGCCGCCATGGCCTGGCGCAGGCTCAAGGGGCGCATGTCGGTCCAGACCTGCTCGACGTAGTCCAGGCAGGCCTGCTTCGGCCCCCGGGTGCCGGTCTCGCGCCAGCCGCCGGGCACCGTCTTGTAGTCGGGCCACAGCGAGTACTGCTCTTCGTGGTTGACCAGTACCTTGAACAGCGCGTCTTCACGATCGAAAGCCATGGGGGTGCTCCTCATCTCAGTCGGCGCCGGCAGGGATTGCAGCGCAGTTACAGAGTTGACGGATGAGAATCGGAATTAATTAGCCAAAATCATCTGCGGGCTCGCGGCAGCGCGCTCTGCTGCTCCTGGTGCCGAGCAAACCCGCCTAGCGACTCGCCGGGGGCTTCGCGCCTGCGCACATAGCGCGATCGGGGATTTGTATCAAACCCCGCACACAAATCGAAATACTCTTGCAAATGATTCTCATTGACAATAAATTCTCTGCCCTGCCCAGTGGAGTCCTATGATGTCAAGTCGCAATCACCACGCCACGCCCCTACCCGTCCACACCTCGCTCAGCCCGGTCAACGCGCTGTTTCTCGACAACTATCCGCTGCTGGTCAAGGTCGCCATGCGCATCACTGGCTGTCGCAGCTACGCCGAGGACGTGGTGCAGGATGCCTTCATCCGTCTGAATCGCTCGCCCATGGCCGCCACCGTCAAGTCCCAGGTCAGCTACCTGTTCCAGGTGGTGCGCAACCTCTCCATCGATCACTACCGCAAGCAGATCCTCGAGCGGCGCTACGCCGCCCCCGCAGAGGAAGGTCTGGATGCGGCGATCGCCAGCGCCACGCCGGAGGCCATTCATGACGATCGCCAGACCCTGGCGCTGATTGACGTCGCCCTGGCCCAGCTGCCTCAGCGCACCCGCTACGCCTTCGAGATGTACCGCATCCACGGTCGCCCGCAGAAAGAACTGGCCGCCGAGCTGGGGGTTTCGCCGACCCTGGTCAATTTCATGATTCGCGATGCCCAGGTGCACTGCCACCAGGCGGTACAGGCTCACGGCTGACGGCCGGCGCGCGCACCCCGGCGCCTCGGCTCAGCAGCAGCCAGTGGAACAGTGGCACCAGCACCACGGCCAGGGTCGCGCCAAGCATGCCGCCGACCACCCCGGTGCCCATGGCGCGCAACGCCGCCGAGCCGGCGCCGCTGGCCAGGGTCAGTGGCAATACCCCCAGCACGAAGGCTAACGAGGTCATCAGGATCGGCCGCAGGCGCAGGCGCGCAGCCTGCACCACGCGGTCGGTGGCACTGGCCCCCGGCACCTGGGCCTGGCGTGCGGCATCGACGATAAGGATGGCATTCTTCGCCGAGAGGCCCATGGTGGTGATCAGGCCGACCTTGAAGAACAGGTCATCGGGCATGCCGCGCAGGGTCACCGCCAGCACCGCGCCGAGGATGGCCAGGGGAATGATCGCCAGCACCGCCAGGGGCAGCGACCAGCTTTCATACAGCGCCGCCAGGCACAGGAACACCACCAGCAGCGACAGGCCGAAGGTCAACGGCGCCTGGGCACCGGCCATGCGCTCCTGGGCCGACACCCCGGTCCACTCGATGCCGATGCCGGCCGGCAGCCGGCGTGCAGCCTGGTCCAGCCAGGCCATGGCCTGGCCGGTGGTCCAGCCGTCGACCACATCGCCGCTCAGGCTGATGGCCGGGTAGCCGTCGTAGCGGGCCAGCTGGCTTGGGCCGCTGCTCCAGCGCGCGCGCACGAACGCATCGAGCGGCACCATCTGGCCGATGGCGTTGCGCACGCTCATGCGCAACAGGTCGGCGACGCGGCTGCGCTGGTCGCCTTCGGCCTGTACCACCACATGCTGCAGGCGGCCCTGGTTGGGGAAGTCATTGACATAGGCCGAGCCCACGGCGGTTGCCAGCAACTCACCGACCTGGGCGAAGTCGACCCCCAGCGCACTGGCCTTGATCCGGTCGACCTGCAGGTTGACCTGGGGGGTCTGCGCCAGGGCGTCTTCGCGCAGGCCGCTGATGCGGGGTTCGTCGGCGGCCAGCGCCAGCAGTTGGTCGCGGGCCTTTTGCAGCGCCGGGTAGCCCAGCCCGCCGCGGTCTTCGAGCATCAATTCGAACCCGGCGCTGGTGCCGACGCCATCGATCGGCGGCGGCAGCAAGGCATGGATGCTGGCGCTTTTTAGCTCGCCCAGGGCGTTGTTGGCGCGCTCGGCGATGGCCTGGGCGGAGTCCTTGGCACCGCGCTCGGCCCAGTCCTTGAAGGTGCTGAAGGCCAGCGCAGCGTTCTGCCCGCTGCCGGAAAAGCCGAAACCCAGCAGCATCGTGGTGTTGGCAATGGCCGGATCCGCCGCGTTGTGTGCCTCCACCTCCCGAGCGACCGCCAGGGTGCGCTGCAGGCTGGCGCCCGGCGGCAGCTGGATGTCGAGCATGGCATAGCCCTGGTCTTCCACCGGCAGAAAGGCCGTCGGCAGGCGCCACCAAAGGCCAAAGGCGAGCACGCCCAGGGCGGCGAACAGGCCCAGGTACAGGCGGCGGTGGGCCAACGCGTGGCGCACCTGTCGCTCGAAGGTCTGGTTCAGGCGCCCCAGGCCGCGCTCCACCGCCGCGCGCCAGCCGGCCGTGGCGGCCGGCATGGGCCGCAGCAGGCTGGCGCAGAGCGCCGGGGTCAGGCTCAGGGCGAGGAAGGCCGAACAGAGGATCGCCGTGGCCATGGACAGCGAAAATTGTCGATAGACGATGCCGGTGGCCCCCGGCATGAACGCCATGGGCACCAGCACCGTAGTCAGCACCAGGGTGATGGCAATGATCGCCCCGCTGATCTGGCCCATGGCTTTGTGCGTGGCCTGGCGCGCGTCGAGGCCCTCGTCGACCATCAGGCGCATGACGTTTTCCACCACCACGATGGCGTCATCCACCAGGATGCCGATGGCCAGCACCATCCCCGCCAGGGTCAATACATTGATCGAATAGCCCAGCACTGCCATCACCGCAAAGGTGCCCAGCAGCGCAATGGGCACCACCAGCGCCGGGATCAGCGTGCAGCGCAGGTTCTGCAGGAACACGAACATCACCGCGAACACCAGTACCATGGCTTCGAGCAGGGTGAAGCAGACCTTGAGCACCGCGACCTTGACGAAGGGGGCGATGTCGTAGGGGATGGCGTACTGCATGCCCGCCGGAAACCAGCGGGCCAGCTGGTCCAGGCGCTCGCGCACCCGGTTCGAGGTTTGCAGGGCGTTGGCGCCGGGGCTCAGTTGCACGCTGAAGGCCGCTGCCGGCTGGCCGTTCAGGCGCGTGCCGTATTGGTACTCCTGGCTGCCGATCTCGATGCGGGCGACATCGCCGAGCAACAGGCTGGAGCCATCGGCGTTGCTGCGCAGAACGATGGCAGCGAACTGTTGCGGGGTGTCGAGCTGGCCGCTGAGCACCACCGCGGCGGTGCTGTCCTGGTCGGCAGGCCCGGGCAGGTCGCCCAGGCTTCCGGCGGCGATCTGCGCGTTCTGGCCCTGCAATGCCGTGGCGATGTCGGCTGGCGCAAGCCCGTACTGGCGCAGCCGGGGCATGTCCAGCCAGACCCGCATGGCCCGCTCGGCGCCGTACAACTGGACCTTGCCGACACCCTTGAGGCGACGAATCTCGTCCACCACGTGGCGCGCCAGGTAGTCGTTGAGGGTGGCTTCATCGTGCTGCCCCTGGGGGGCGCTGAGGGTGACCATGGCCAGAAAGCCCGAGGACACCGCCTGCACTTGCAGGCCCTGGCGCAGCACCGCCGCCGGCAGTCGCGACTCGATGGTCTTGAGGCGGTTCTGCACCGCCACCTGGGCCAGTTGCGGCGAACTGCCCGGGGCAAAGCGGGCGGTCACCACTGCCTGGCCAAGGCCGCTCTGGGAACGGTAGTCCTGCAGGTCGTCGATGCCGTTGAGCGCCTGCTCGATCAGGCTGACCACGCTCTGGTCCATGTCCGCCGCCGAAGCGCCGGGGTACAGGGCCAGCACCTCCACCTGCGGCGGCGCCACATCGGGGTATTGCATCAGCGGCAGGCGGGTCAGGGCTGCACCCCCCGCCAGCATGACCAGCAAGGCGATGACCCAGGCGAAGATCGGGCGCTCGATGAAAAAGCCGGGCATAGGTTCAGGGCCTCAGCGGGCGGCGGGCGCGGCCACCAGCCGCGGCTCGGCGACGGCCACGCGCTGGCCTTCGCGCAGGTGTTGCTGGCCATCGACGACCACGCGCTCGCCGGCCACCAGCCCGGCGCTGACGATCAGGCGCCCGGCGCTGGCGCCATCGGTGGCGATCAGGCGGTTGGCGACCGTGCCATCGGCGGCCACCACCTGCACCTGAGCCTGGCCGGCACCGTCGAAGCTGACCGCGCGCTGCGGCACGCTGATCACCCCGGCCTGCAAGGGCCGTTCCAGCTGCACGCGCACGAAGGTGCCGGGCAGCAGCTCGCCGTCGGGGTTGGGGAACTCGCTGCGCAGCACCACCTGCCCGCTGGACTCGTCAACATTGATGTCGCTGAACAGCAACCGGCCGACCCGGGGGTAGGCGCTGCCGTCTTCTTCGATCAGCCGCGCGGCCTGGCTCGCCGCAGGCGCGCCGGCTTCGCGCAGGCGCCGGCGCAGCGCGGCGAACGCCACGGTGGACTGGGTCAGGTCGACGTACACCGGGTCCAGCTGCTGGATCTGCGCCATCAGGGTGGCTTCACCCTCGCCCACCAAGGTGCCTTCGGTCACCTGCGCGCGGCCGATACGCCCGCAGATGGGCGCGGTCACGGTGGCGTCGGCCAGATCCAGGCGGGCCTTTTCCAGCGCGGCGCGGGCCAGGTCGACGTCGGCAGCGGCCTGCTGCCGGTTCGAAGCCACCTGCTCGTACTCCAGGGCACTGACGGCGTTGATGCGGATCAGCTGGCGATAACGTTGCAGCTTGCCCTCGCCTTCGGCCAGCACCGCCTGGGCCTTGCGCAGCCCGGCCGCGGCGCGGTCACGCTCGACCAGCAGGCGCGCCGGGTCGATCTGGAACAGCACGTCGCCGCGCTTGACCTCGCGCCCTTCGACGAACACCTGGCGCAGGACGATGCCGGGCACCCGCGCCCGCACCTGGGCGATACGCGGTGCACGAATACGCCCGGTCAGTTCATCGACCGCCGCCAGAGGTGCCGGCGCCACCGTCTCGGTGCTGACCTGAGCCAGCTCGTGCTTGGGCGGCGCCGGCGCCTCCCCGTCGCACGCGGCCAGGGACAACGCCATCAACAGTGCGACGGCGCGCTTCAACAAAGACCAGCCTGGTCGAAGAACACTTCGCGGCTGATCCTCATCAAGGCGGCACGCTTGTGTGGGAAGTCGAACTCCTTCTCCCGGTAGAAACCTGCCGCCTGCAGGTAGCCGATCATCCGCGCGTTGTCGGCGCGGGGTTCGGCGACCACGTACTGGGTGCGCGGGTCGTCGAGAAACAGCCAGTGCACCAGGGCCGCCAGCCAGGCCGCGACCTTGTGCGGGCCACGGTGATGCTCCTCGCCGACCAGCATGTGGATGCCACGGTCGTAGTCGCCCACTTCGTAGAACGGCGCGATGCGGTCCTCGCGCGCCCAGTACGCCTCGAAATAGGCGAACGGTTCATCATCCAGGCAGCCGATCAGGGTCAGGCTGTGGGGGTCGGCGGCCAGCTTGTGCAGGTAGTCGCGGTGCTGCTCCAGGCTGCCGCCCTCCTGCCAGAAGGCTTCGACGCGCGGGTTGTTCTGCCAGCGGTTGAAGCGTGACAGGTCGCTGTCGACGTCCAGCGTGCGCAGCGACACCCAGGCCTGCAGCCGTGCATCGAAGCGTCGATACAGCTCGCCAAAAGGTTTGGGCGCGCGCCGTGGGTGGCGCTTGCCGGCGCTGATCAGCGGCTGCTGCGGGTAGCCGTAGCCGGGCAGCTGGCGCAACCAGGGCGCGGGTATCTGCCAGAACGCCTGACGCTCGCTGGTCCAGCCCGGTTCGGCGGCGTACAGCAGGCCGCTGCGCAGCGCCGCGGCCAGGCCCGGACGGCCCGCGTCGAGGCCGCGCCAGTGCAGGCGGCGCAGCCCGGGGTCATGGGCGAATAGCCAATAACACGCCGCCCACAACGCCTGTTCGAGGTCGCCCGGGTAGTGTTCCACGGCCACCAGGCACTCGCCGTCGCGCCGTACCTGCAACAGTGGCGCGCCACCCAAGGTGAAGGTCAGTTGATGGTCGTCTGCCACGCAGGCGATATGGCGGCCGTCGGCCAATGGCAAGGATGGGGCTGAACTGTCCTGCATGATCTCTGGCTTCCCTGGCTCAACGGCCTTGAGGATGGGTCGGGTGGTCGGCGGCCAGGCTTTCGCCGTGGCCTTCGGTCATCGCCACCACCACTTTGCGCGGCCCGCTGAACGGCGCGCGGGCGTGGGCGGTGAGCATGTTGTCGAGCAGCAGCACGTCACCACTGGCCCAGTCGAAGGTGATCCGGCAGGCGTCCAGCACGCCGCGCACCTCATCCAGCGCGCTGTCTTCCAGCGGGCTGCCGTCGGCGTAATAGACGTTGCGGGGCAGGTCCTCGTGGCCGACCGTGTCGAGCAGCACCTCGCGCATCTCCGGGTCCAGGGCGCTGAGGTGAAACAGATGGGCCTGGTTGAACCACACCCGGTCGCCGGTGCGCGGATGCGTGGCGACGCCCTGGCAGCGTTGCCGGGTGCGCAGTTCACCGTCGGCCTTCCACTCGCACTCGATGCCGCGCTCGCGGCAGTAGTGTTCGACCTGGGCCGGGTCCTCGGTGTTGAACACCTGCTGCCAGGCCACATCCAGTCCGTTGCCGTAATTTCGCACGTACATCAGGCGCTTGCGCGCGAAGCGCTCGCGCAACGCCGGATCGATGCGCCGGTACACTTCGCGGCTGTCGGCGATGGGCGTCTGCCCGCCGCTTTGCGCCGCCTGGGCGCAGTAGAACCAGATGCGCATCGGCCACTGGTTGGTGTAGGCCTGTTCGTTGTGCAGCGGGATCGAACGATGGGCCGGGTATTCGGTGGAGGTATAGACGCCGCCGCTGACCTTGCTGCGCGGCGTGGAGCCGAACTCGTAGTTGAGCAGGGGGTGGCCGAAGGAGCTGGCGAACTGCTGGAAGCCCTCGACGCCGGCCGGCTCGAAGCCGCTGAAGAGGATGGCGCCGGTGCGTTCCAGAGCGCTGTCGCTGAGCTCGCGCAGCGCCTGCGCCGCATCGGCCAGCGACACGCCTGGCTGCCCGGGCGTGACCCGCAACGGCAGGCCCTGTTCCAGGTGCAGCCAGGGCGCGTGGGCAAAGGTGCTGATGTTCATGAACGATCCTCGCAGCGACCGCCCGATCGGAAATGAACCGGGCGCTACTACGAAGACGAACGGCAGCGGCAGAAATTAATCGGGCGTGGCCCGGGCCGTGGAAGCACGCCGCGGGTTGGCGCCGCGCGCGGGTCTTCTGGGCACTGCCGCAGGTGGCCCGACGGGGGTCACGGGGGCCTTGGCCATTGGCACCAACCCCAGGCGCAGCCCGAACTTGCGCAGGATCGCCTCCAGCGTGGCCAGGCTCGGATTGCCCTTGTCCTTTTCGATCTGGTAGAGGGCCTTGGTCGACAGGCTGCACATGGCGGCGAAGGTCTGCTGGTCCAGGCCGGTGACTTCCAGGCGCAGGCGCCGGATCGCCGCGCCCAGGGTTTCACGCCCCGCCGCATGCTGCAGCATGATGTCGTCGATCAGGGCCTGACGCCCGCCTGCGGGTTGTTCGCTCATCGCAGCCCCCATTCAGCCAGACGCTGATCGAGTCTGTTCAAGGGAATGGACGGTGCCGCCCTGATTTCGGCGGGAAGCTCGACCAGCAGGTCGGGCAGCGCCCGAAAACTCTCGGCGGCAGCGCGCAGGCGCTCGAACAGCAGGTCGGCCGAGACCAGGCCGGGGAAATACCCGCAGAGGGTTTTCCAGTCAGGGTTGCCCATGTGCTCTGCGTTCCATTTGGTAACTCGGGTGATCCCTTGCGGACCGAGCACCATGGGCGCCAGATCATAGATCGGCGCCAGCTCGAAACGGCCCTCGGCGCGGAAAATCGCCATATTGCGGCCGTGGTTGTCGGAGTTGCCGAGCACCCGGTTGAGCAGGTCGCGGCGCAGGTATTCGAAAATCAACGCTTCGAGCTGCGCTTGCTGGCCGTTGCTGCGCCACAGGTCGATCAGCCGGCCGAGCACCGCTTCATGGCTCAGTCGGGAGCCGGGCTCGGTATTGCCGCATACCGAATAGATCGACTCCACCGCGACCCTCTGCACGCCCCCGCCGACCACTCGCCGATCAAAGCGCGGCATCCACAGGCTCGGTTTTTCGGCCTCCTCCAACACCAGTCCGACAGTCGGCACGGTGGACAGGCCCAGTTGGGCGACGCCGTTCACAAAGGTTTGGAGGGTAAGTTGATCACACATGCTCGAATGACCAATCGGTATCAAGATGCTGACTATCATGCGCTTTGTGCCTATAGTCGGCAATATATTCCTGACTACCAGTACTCTTCCCGTTTTTTTCAGCACTATGTTACCGACTAGCTGCAAAACCTAATTCGTATTGATATTCATTCCCATCTTATTTACCCTTGCCGCCCCCACACGGATGTAGGCAAGAACATGAGCAACCACCCTCCCCTCACGCCCCTGGCCAGTGGCCGCCCGACGCTCCTGGTGCTGGGGCTGGCGCTAAGCCTGCCGCTGGCGGCCGAGCAAGCGCAGGCCGACGCCGCCGTGGCGTCCAGCGACTCAGGGCAATTGACACTGCAGCCGTTGAACATCGATGCCGAGCAAGCCGGCGCCCCCGGCGTGACCGAACAGAGCGACTCCTACACCATCGGCGCCACCCGTACCGCCACGCGCCTGGACCTGACGCCACGCCAGACGCCGCAGACCACCACCACGGTGACTCACCAGCAGCTCAAGGACTTCAAGCTCGACAGCGCCACCGACGCGCTGCAGGCGGCCGGGGTCAACGTGCAGCGCGTGGAGACCGACCGCACCTATTACTCGGTTCGCGGCTTCGATGTCTCGAACTTCCAGCTCGACGGTATCGGCATGCCGTTCAGCTCCGAAGAACAGATGGGCGACATCGACACCTTTCTCTACGACCATATCGAGGTGCTCAAGGGCGCCAACGGCCTGACCTCCAACCCCGGCAACCCGGCCGCGACCGTCAACTTCGTGCGCAAACGCCCGACCCGCGACTTTCAGGCCGAGGGCTCGGTGAGCTACGGCTCCTGGCAGAACCGGCGCAGCGAGCTGGACGTCTCCGGGCCGGTGAACGACTCCGGCAGCGTACGCGGCCGGGCGCTGTTCGCCGGCCAGGCCGGCAACTCCTACCTGGACCGCTACTCCCCCGACAAGCAGGCGTTCTCGGGCATCCTGGAAGCCGACCTGAGCGACAGCACCACGGCGACCCTGGGCTATTCGCAGCAGCGCAACCGTCCCGACGGCATCATGTGGAGCGCACTGACGCTGTACAACACCGACGGTTCGAAGGTGCATTACAGCCGCTCGCACAACACCGCGCCGGACTGGAGCTACTGGGATACCAACGACAGCCAGACCTTCACTGAACTGCACACCGACTGGGGCGGCGGCTGGGAAAGCCAAGCCTCTCTCAACTACCGGGAGATCACCTCCAACGCCGAAATGCTCATGGCCGGCGGCGTGCCCGACGCAGTCACCGGCCTGGGCCTGACCTCCTACGCCTCGAAATTCGACCGCAGCGAGCGTCAGCTGCTCGGGGACGTCTACCTCAAGGGGCCGTTCGAACTGTTCGGGCGCACCCATGAAGTGGTGCTGGGCAGCAACTGGTCGCGTGATCAGACCCACTGGACCTCTCGCGACGATGCCCAGGGCGAGGCCTTGCCCCCGGTATGGGAATACGACGGCGACTTCCCGAAACCGGCGTTCGCCACCGTCACCAGCGGGGCGGACTACACCACCTACCGGCATGGCTACTACGCGGCCGGCCACTTCAACCTCAGCGACGAGCTGCAACTGGTCACCGGGGCCAACTTCACCACCCTGGACAGCAGCGGCGAACGCACCGGCGCACCCAACGACTACCGCAAGTCGAAGCTCACCCCGTACTACGGCGCGATCTACGACTTCGCGCCTGACTACTCGGCCTATGTCAGCTACACCAGAATCTTCAACCCGCAGACCCAGGTCGATGCCTCCAACAGGCTGCTGGACCCCATCGAGGGCAACAGCCTGGAGGGCGGGATCAAGGGCGAATGGTTCGACAAGCGCCTGAACGCCAGCCTCTCGCTGTTTCGTACCCGACAGGACAACACCGCAGAGTACGCCGGGTTTGCCGATGGCATCTCGTATTACAACCCGGTGGACACCACCTCCAAGGGCTATGAGCTGACCCTGGCCGGTGAGCTGGCCCCGGGTTGGGAGGTCAACGGCGGCCTGACCCATCTGTTCTCCCTGGAGGACGCCGATGGCCAGCGAGCACGCACCTACATCCCGGTCAACTCGCTGTACCTGAGCAGCGCCTACCGCATCGCCCGGGTCAAGGGCCTGAAGGTGGGCGGCAGCCTCAACTGGCAAAGCGACATCTACCGCGACCAGGGCACGGCCACCACCGGTGAAACCATCGTCAGCCGGCAGGGCTCCTACGCCGTGGCCAACGCCCTGGCCAGCTATGACATCGACTCGCACTGGAACCTGGCGCTCAACGTCAACAACCTGTTCGACCGCAAGTACCTGACCAGCCTGTATTGGTCGCAGTCCTACTACGCCCCATCACGCAACGCCACGTTGACCCTGGCCTGGAAGTACTAAGCGGCGCGCTGGCGCGCAGCAAACACCTCGGTGGCCGGATGGATCAGCTGACCGTATCGCGGCCCATGGCCAATCAAACCGGGCGACCGCTGGTGCTCCACTCGCCAGCTTCGCCGGCTCCTACGCCATCTATGAGGTCACCCGGATTGGCGTAGGAGCCGGCGCAGCTGGCGAAGGCATCACCTCGGTGCCGGGTGGAGCATCTGACGGTATCGCGACCCATGGCCAATCAAACCGGGCGACCGTTGGTGCTCCACTCGCCAGCTTCGCCGGCTCCTACGCCATCTGTGGGGTCACCCGGATTGGCGTAGGAGCCGGCGCAGCTGGCGAGGGCATCACCTCGGTGCCGGGTGGATCATCTGACGGTATCGCGACCCACAGCCAATCAAAACTGGCGTCTCCTACGCCATCTGTGGGGTCACCCGGATTGGCGTAGGAGCCGGCGAAGCTGGCGAGGGCATCACCTCGGTGCCGGGTGGATCATCTGACGGTATCGCGACCTACGGCCAATCAAAACTGGCGTCTCCTACGCCATCTGTGGGGTCACCCGGATTGGCGTAGGAGCCGGCGCAGCTGGCGAGGGCATCACCTCTGCCGGGTGGAGCATCTGACGGTATCGCGGCCCATGGCCAATCAAACCGGGCGACCTCTGGTGCTCCACTCGCCAGCTTCGCCGGCTCCTACGCCATCTGTGGGGTCACCCGGATTGGCGTAGGAGCCGGCGCAGCTGGCGAGGGCATCACCTCGGTGCCCGGTGGATCATCTGACGGTATCGCGAAGCAAAAAAAGGCGCCCTCGCGGGCGCCAAAGCAATGATCGATCAACGGCCCCCCGTTCAATCCATCCTGATTTCCACCCGTTCGAAGCGCCCGGCCATGACCACATAGGCGAAGATGCCGATCAGCCCGTGCGCGGCCACAAACCACAGCGCTTCGTTGAAGTTGCCGGTGGCAGCGACGAAGTAGCCGATGACCACTGGCGTGACGATGCCGGCGATGTTGCCGATGCCGTTGAAGACCCCGCCGCTCAGGCCGACCATGCCCTTGGGCGCGGTGTCGGACAACACGGCCCAGCCCACGGCGGCCAGGCCTTTGCCAAAGAACGCCAGGGCCATCAGGGCGATGACCATCCAGTTGGCATCGACGAAATTGGCCGAGACCAGGCTTGCCGCCAGCGCCATGCCGATGACGAACGGGGTCTTGCGCGCCCGCGACGGATGCATGCCCTGGCGGATCAGGTAATCGGAGACGAAGCCGCCCAGCACCCCGCCGGAAAAACCACAGATGGCCGGCAGCGCGGCGACCCAGCCGGCCTCCATGATGGTCATGCCGCGGCCCTTGATCAGGTAGATGGGAAACCAGGTGATGAAGAAGTAGGTCAAGGCGGTGATGCAGTACTGCCCCAGGTAGATGGCCCACAGCGTGCGGTTGGTGAACAGCTGGGCCACTTCCGGCCATTTGAGCTTGGGTTTGCTCTGCTTGCGGTTGGCTTCCAGGTCGACCAGCGCGCCGCCTTCGCGCATGTAGTCAAGCTCGCCGGGGCTCAGGTGCCTGTCGCTGAGGGGCTCGCGGTACAGGGCGAACCACACCACGGTCGCCACCAGGCCCAGCGCGCCCATCCAGATGAACACGTGCTCCCAGCCCAGCGAATGGGTGAGGTAGGCCATCATCGGGGTGAACACCACCACAGCCATGTACTGCGCCGAGTTGAACAGCGCCGAGGCGGTGCCGCGCTCGCTGGTGGGAAACCAGCAGGAGACAATTCGGTTGTTGGCCGGAAAGGCCGGCGATTCCACCAGGCCGAGCATGAATCGCATGCCGAACAGCACCATCGCCGCCGTCGAGCCGATCAGGCCAAGCCAGCCAACCGTGCCCTGCAGCATGGTGAACAGCGACCACAACAACAGGCTGCAGCCGTACACCCGGCGGGCGCCGAACTTGTCCAGCAGCCAGCCACCGGGGATCTGCCCCAGGGCATAGGCCCAGGCGAAGGCGGAAAAGATCATGCCGAGCATGACCGGGTCCAGCCCCAGGTCCTTGACCACGCCCGTGCCGGCGATGGACATGGTTGCGCGGTCGGCGTAGTTGAGCACCGTGACAAAAAAGATGAGGCTCAGGACGACGAAGCGACGCCGGCCGATGCGAGCCTCGTCGCGGGGTACGGCCAATGGAGCGGACTTGGCGTTCATGTGGCTCTCCGGCCTTCATCGAGGAAGGCTTTATTGTTGGAATGGGGGCCATGCTGCCAGCAGATGTATGATGACTGCTGTCCTCACAATGTAAAAAATGCAACGATGCCGGTCCAGCACAGTTAATGAATCGTTCGATTCAACAATTGAATCGTGCCGCTGAAACCGGGGAGTGCCGCGCGTGGAACTGCAGCAATTGCGTTGTTTCGTCATGGTCGCCGAGGAGCTGCATTTTGGCCGTGCCGCCCGCCGCCTGTTCATGACCCAGCCGCCGCTGAGCCGGCAGATCCAGCTGCTGGAGCGCTCCCTGGGAGTGACCCTGCTCGAGCGCAGCAACCGCCAGGTGAGCCTCACCGTGGCCGGCCAGCATTTTTTGCGCGACGCCCGGCACGTGCTCAGCTACACCGAACAGGCCGGCAACTCGGCCCGGCGCCTGGCCCGTGGCGAAGCCGGCCGGCTGGCGCTGGGTTTCACGGCGGTCAGCGGCTACGCCATGGTCCCCGCCCTGCTCGGGCAGGCGGCCCGGCAGCTGCCGGACGTGCAGGTGGACATGCATGAGCTGGTGTCCGGCGAGCAGATGGAGGCCCTGGCCGCGAGCATGATCGACCTGGGCCTGGTCCGCCGCGCGGTCGGCGGTGTCGGCCTGCAATACCGCTGCGTCAGCCGCGAGCCGCTGCTGGTGGCCATGGCCCTCGGGCACCCGCTGGCGGCACGCACACAGATCGCCATCAGCGACCTCGACCAGCAGCCTTTCGTCATGTACTCACCCGAGGCGGGCCGCTATTTCTACGACTGCATTGCCGGGCTGTTCGCCGTGGCCGGAGTGACGCCGCGCTACGCGTACTACCTTGGCCAGACCCACTCGGTATTGAGCATGGTACGCGCTGGCCTGGGCCTGGCCATCGTGCCGAGCGCTGCCCGCGAGCTGTATCCAGGCCAGCTGGCGTTTCGCCCGCTGGCGGATGCGCAGCCACAGGCCGAGCTGTACATGGCCTGGCGGCAGAACAACGACAACCCGGTGCTGGCGCCTTTCGTGGCGATGGCCGAAGCGTTCCTGGCGGATTACGGCGGCCATGAGTCAGGGGGCAGGACAGGCGCGATACACGTCTGACAACCACAATAGTCGCGCCCCCCGGAAACGCCGCTGTAGCGGGGCACGGTTCTAAAAAACCCAATGGCCAATGGAAAAAATCATGAGAAAGGCCATTGCGACCATTCGATATGCACTTGTATGATGACTGGCAACAGCGGCTGGCAAAGCCGTTCCCCGCCTAAAAAAACAATGATCGGGAGTCAGCATCTTGAGCACATCCACCCCTGTGGCCGACGACTCGACCCTGGCCCGCGCCGTCGCCAAGGTCAAACGGCATGTCCTGCCGCTGTTCGTCATCATGTTCATCGTCAATTACATCGACCGGGTCAACATCGGCTTCGTCCGTTCGCACATGGAGCATGACCTGGGCATCGGCGCCGCAGCCTACGGCTTTGGCGCAGGGCTGTTCTTCATCGGCTATGCGCTGTTCGAAGTGCCGTCCAACATCCTCCTGCAAAAAGTCGGCGCGCGGCTGTGGCTGACTCGCATCATGTTCACCTGGGGTATCACCGCCACCCTGATGGCGTTCATCCAGAGCGAGACCCAGTTCTATGTGCTGCGCTTTCTGCTGGGCGTCGCCGAGGCCGGGTTTTTCCCCGGCGTCATCTATTACTTCACCCGCTGGCTGCCCGGTGTCGAGCGCGGCAAGGCGATCGCCATCTTTCTCAGCGGGTCGGCCTTCGCCTCGCTGATCTCCGGGCCCTTGTCCGGTGCCCTGCTGCAGATCAGCGGGCTGGGCCTGCACGGCTGGCAATGGATGTACCTGATCGAAGGCCTGGCCTCGGTGCTGCTGTGTGTGTTCGTGTGGTTCTGGCTCGATTCCAGGCCCCAGGACGCGAAATGGCTGAGCGGTGAGGAACAGCGCGCCCTGGTGGGCGAGATCGAGCGCGAGCAGCAGGCGCGCGACGCGGTGCAGACGGTCAAGCCGAGCCTGGGCCGGCTGCTCAAGGACCGACAGATCCTGCTGTTCTGCGTGTTGTATTTCTGCATCCAGCTGACCATCTATGCCGCGACGTTCTGGCTGCCGAGCATCATCAAGAAGATGGGTGACCTGTCCGACATGCAGGTCGGCTTCTACAACTCCATCCCCTGGCTGATCTCGATCATCGCCATGTACGCGTTCGCCACCTTGTCCGGCAAGTTCCGCTTCCAGCAGGCCTGGGTCGCCGGCACCCTGCTGATCGCAGCGCTGGGCATGTTCCTGTCGACCACCGGCGGGCCGGTCTTCGCCTTCGTCGCCATCTGTTTCGCCGCCATCGGCTTCAAGTCGGCGTCGGCGCTGTTCTGGCCCATTCCCCAGGGTTACCTGGACGCGCGCATCGCCGCAGCGGTGATCGCCCTGATCAATTCGGTCGGCAACCTCGGCGGCTTCTTCGCCCCGGCCACATTCGGTTTTCTCGAACAGACCACCGGCTCCATCCAGGGCGGCCTCTACGGCCTGGCCGGGACCTCGGTGCTGGCGGCCATCCTGGTGTTCTTCGCACGCACCCTGCCCAAGTCCGGCACGCCGGCGGGCAGCGACGCCCAGCCGGTCACCGCGCATTCCTGACCACGACCATTCCCGACTACAACAACAAGGACAAGACCATGAACAGCGAACTTCAGCACCACGCCGCCAAGGCCCCGGTCATCACCAGCCTGCAGGTCATCCCGGTGGCTGGCCATGACAGCATGCTGCTCAACCTCAGCGGCGCCCATGGCCCGTTCTTCACCCGCAACATCGTCATCCTCAAGGACAGCGCCGGGCGCACCGGCGTCGGTGAGGTTCCAGGTGGCGAGCGTATTCGCGAAACCCTGGAAGACGCCCGCGGCCTGGTGGTGGGCAAGTCCATCGGCCAGTACCAGAGCGTGCTCAATGCCATGCGCAGCACTTTCGCCGCCCGTGATGCCGCCGGCCGAGGCCTGCAGACCTTCGACCTGCGCATCACCATCCACGCCGTGACCGCCATGGAAGCGGCGCTGCTCGACCTGCTCGGGCAGTTCCTGGAGGTGCCGGTGGCGGCCCTGCTCGGTGAAGGCCAGCAGCGCGACGCGGTGAAGATGCTTGGCTATCTGTTCTATGTGGGTGACCGCCAGCAGACCGACCTGGCCTACCGCAGCGAGGCCGACGCCAGCGACGACTGGACCCGCCTGCGCCACGAGAAGGCGCTGACCCCCGAGGCAGTGGTGCGCCTGGCCGAGGCGGCCAAGGCCCGCTACGGCTTCAACGACTTCAAGCTCAAGGGCGGCGTGCTGCGCGGCGGCGAAGAGATCGAAGCGGTGACGGCGCTGGCCGAGCGCTTCCCCGATGCACGCATCACCCTGGACCCCAACGGCGCCTGGTCGCTCAAGGAAGCCATCGGCCTGTGCCGCGACCAGCATCACGTGCTGGCCTACGCCGAAGACCCCTGCGGCGCGGAGAACGGCTACTCGGGCCGCGAGGTCATGGCCGAATTTCGTCGCGCCACCGGCCTGCCCACCGCCACCAACATGATCGCCACCGACTGGCGCGAGATGGGCCACGCCATCCAGCTGCAATCGGTGGACATCCCGCTGGCCGACCCGCACTTCTGGACCATGCAGGGCTCGGTGCGCGTAGCCCAGATGTGCCACGAGTGGGGCCTGACCTGGGGATCGCATTCCAACAATCACTTCGACATCTCGCTGGCCATGTTCACCCAGGTCGCCGCGGCGGCGCCGGGCGAAATCACCGCCATCGACACCCACTGGATCTGGCAGGACGGCCAGCGCCTGACGAAGGAGCCGCTGCAGATCGTCGGCGGCCTGGTGCAGGTCCCGGCCAAGCCTGGCCTGGGCGTGGACATCGACATGGACGCGGTGGCCAAGGCCCACGAGCTGTACAAGGGCATGGGCCTGGGCGCGCGCGATGACAGCGTGGCGATGCAGTTCCTGATTCCCGGGTGGAAGTTCGATAACAAGAACCCTTGCCTGGTGCGCTAGGCATCCTCTTTGAGGCTCTGCCCGAAGCAATAGTTGAGGGCTGTACCCCCTCCCACGCCGGTGGGAGGGGGTACAGCCCTCAAAGGCCGCCAGGCCGGTTCGATCCAGGAAGACGATGAGGAGCTTGCCGGGTCCACATCACCCCTGCATGACGCTACTATGGCCCCTCAGCTTTCACAGGGCCCTGCGTTCCATGAGCCGTATCCTTACCGCCCAGATGCACGCCTGGCTGCAGGTTTTCGCCTGCGCCGCGCGGCATATGTCGTTTACCCGTTGCGCCGACGAACTGCACGTCACCCCCGGCGCCATCAGCCAGCAGATCAAGCAACTCGAGGAGAAACTCGGCTTTGCCCTGTTCCTGCGGGTCGGCCGCGGCCTGGAGCTGACCGCCGAAGGCCAGCGCCTGGCGATCGTCGCCAACGAAGTGCACAGCCGCATCGACGATGAGCTGCGCCTGCTGCACTCCGGGCGGATCGGCGGGGTGTTCAAGCTGCGCTGCATTCCCTCGTTCCTGCAGAAATGGCTGATGCCGCGCCTGCCGGCGCTGGAGCAGGCCTTCCCGGACCTGCAACTGCGGATCATCGCCGAAGACAGCAGCGGCTCGCTGCGTGACGACGACTTCGACCTGGCCATCGACCTCAACGACGGCAGCTACCCGGGCCTGTCCAGCACCTCGCTGCTGGAAGAACGGCTGTTCCCGGTGTGTTCGCCGCGCCTGCTGCGCGCCGACGTGCCGCTCGACGGCCCTGAACAACTGGTGCACTACCCGGTGCTGCACGACATCACCGCCTGGCGCGGCAGTTACGAATACGCCGAATGGGAGTTCTACCTCAGCGCCATCGGCGCGCGGGGTATCGACGTGCGCCGCGGCCACACCTTCAACCGCAACCACCTGACCATCGAGGCGGCGATCATGGGCATGGGCGTGGCCATCGCCCGGCAGAGCCTGATCACCGACGAGCTGCAGCGTGGCGCCCTGCTCATCCCCTTCGGCGCGCCCATCGCCGCCCGCAAGAAATACGTCATCGCCTACCGTGAGGATGCCCTGCGCAACCCCGCCCGGCGCGCCGTGCACGACTGGCTGGTCAGGCAGGCGCAGAGCCTGCGGCCGCCTGCCGATACTGCCGTGGGGTCAGCCCGGTCAGGCTCTTGAACTGCCGGCTGAAGGCACTGTGGTCGGTGTAGCCGCACTGCAGCGCCACCTCGGTGACCGGCACGCTGGACAGCAGCAGGCGGTGTGCATGACCCAGGCGCGCCTTCTGGATCATCTGCCGTGGGGTCAGCTGGAACACCCGCTTGCAGTACCGCTCCAGCTGCGCCACCGAGCAGCCGGCGATGGCGGTCAACTCGCTCAGGGCGATGCGCTGCTGGAAGTGGCGGGCAATGTAGTCGTCGACGGCGGCCAGGCGTTGGTAGGCCGGGTGGCTGTCACTGGCGGCGTGCAAATCGAGGGAAATACCTACCAGGCCGATGATGCGGGCGCTGCGGTCGTACAGCGGGCGCTTGTGGGTCAGGCACCAGCCCGGCTCGCGGCTGCCATACAGATGCAACTCCAGCTGATCTTCCAGCACCAGGCCCTGCTCCAGTACCTGGCGGTCCTGCTCGGTGTAGGCCGAACCCAGCTGCGCCGGAAAGATCTCGGCGCTGGTCTTGCCCAGCAGCGGCTGCAATTGCTTGAAGCCGCAGCGCTGCACCAGGGTGCGATTGGCCAGCACGTAGCGCGCCTGGCTGTCCTTGACGAAGATGGCGGCGTTGCCGATCAGGTCGAGCATCGGCAGCAACAGCGCCACGTTGCCCAGCCACTGCTCCAGGCTGTCCGGGGCCGGCTGCGCGCCGGGGGCGCACAGGGCGGCCAGCGCCTGCGGGGTCATGGCCTGCGCGGTCATGGTTGATCTCCATCGATGGGCGAGCGGGAAGATGTACAGCATTGTGCCGATTTCGTCATCGCGCCAGTGGCAAGGCATCAATAAAAATGCCGCCGTGAAGCTCAGGCTGTGAGCAGTCCCGAGGCAACGGCAGGTGCACCATGAAGCAGGTTCGCGTTATCGATTCCCACACCGGCGGCGAGCCGACCCGGCTGGTGATGAAGGGCTTTCCGGCGCTGCCCGGCCGGACCATGGCCGAGCGGCTCGGTGCGCTGCGCGAGGAGCATGACCAATGGCGCCGCGCCTGCCTGCTCGAACCGCGTGGCAACGACGTGCTGGTCGGCGCCCTGTACTGCCCGCCGCTGTCGGCGGACGCCGTGTGCGGGGTGATCTTCTTCAACAACGCCGGCTACCTGGGCATGTGCGGCCACGGCACCATCGGCCTGGTCGCCTCCCTGCATCACCTGGGCATGATCGGCCCCGGCGTGCACAAGATCGACACACCGGTGGGCCCGGTCGATGCCACCCTGCACCCGGACGGCAACGTGACCTTGCGCAACGTGCCGGCCTGGCGCTACCGGCAACAGGTCGCGGTGCAGGTGCCAGGCCATGGCCAGGTCACGGGCGACGTCGCCTGGGGCGGCAACTGGTTCTTCCTGGTGGCCGAGCATGGCCAGGCCCTGCAGCTGGACAACGTCGCCGCCCTCAGCCAGTTCACCTGGCAGATGCTCCAGGCGCTGCAAGCGCAAGGCATCACCGGCGAAGGCGGCGCGGTGATCGACCATATCGAATTGTTTGCCGACGACGACAGCGCCGACAGCCGCAACTTCGTCATGTGCCCCGGTGGCGCCTACGATCGCTCGCCCTGTGGCACCGGCACCAGCGCCAAGCTGGCGTGCCTGGCCGCCGACGGCAAGCTGGCCGAGGGTGAGCCCTGGGTGCAGGCGAGCATCACCGGCAGCCAGTTCGTCGGCACCTACCAGAGCCTCGGCGACGGGCAGATCAGCCCGCTGATCACCGGTCGCGCCTTCATTACCGCCGACAGCACCCTGCTGATCGACGAGCAGGATCCCTTTGCCTGGGGCATCTGAGCCCCGTACCTGCCTTTCATTCCTAGCGAGGAGCTTTCCATGAGCAATGTGTTCACCGGCTGCATCCCGGCCCTGATGACGCCCTGCACCGACGACCGCCAGCCGGATTTCGACGCGCTGGTGGCCAAGGCCCGCGAACTGATCGACCTGGGCATGAGCGCCGTGGTCTATTGCGGCTCCATGGGCGACTGGCCGCTGCTCAGCCAGGCCCAGCGCCAGGAAGGCGTGGCGCGCCTGGTGGCGACCGGCATCCCGACCATCGTCGGCACCGGCGCGGTCAACTCCGCCGAAGCCGTGGCCCACGCCGCGCATGCGGCCAAGGTCGGCGCCAAAGGCCTGATGGTGATCCCGCGCCTGCTGTCCCGGGGCACCTCGGCCGCCGCCCAGAAGGCCCACTTCAGCGCGATCCTGCAAGCGGCACCCGATCTGCCGGCGATCATCTACAACAGCCCCTACTACGGCTTCGCCACCCGCGCCGAGCTGTTCTTCGAACTGCGCCGCGAGCATCGCAACCTGATCGGCTTCAAGGAGTTCGGCGGCGCCACTGACCTGCGCTACGCCGCCGAGCACATCACCTCGGGCGATGACGAGGTGACCCTGATGGTCGGCGTCGACACCCAGGTCGTGCACGGTTTCGTCAACTGCGGCGCCACCGGCGCAATCACCGGCATCGGCAACGCCCTGCCGCGCGAGGTGTTGCAGCTGGTCGAGCTGTGTCGGCAGGCCGCCCAGGGCGACGCCAAGGCGCGGCGCCAGGCCAGCGAGCTGGAAACGGCGCTGGCAGTGCTGTCTTCCTTCGACGAAGGCGGCGACCTGGTGCTGTATTACAAGTACCTGATGGTGCTCAACGGCGACCAGGAATATCGCCTGCACTTCAACGCCAGCGACGTGCTCAGCGATGCCCAGCGCCGCTACGCCGAGAATCAGTACCAGCTGTTCCGCCAGTGGTACGCCAACTGGTCGGCCGAAGCGCTGCGCTGATGCCGGTGGCCACTCACTGCGACATCGCCGTGGTCGGTGCCGGCGTGATCGGCGTTGCCTGCGCCCTGCAGCTGGCGCGCCAGGGCCTGCAGGTCACGGTGATCGACCCGCAGCCGCCGGGGCGCGGCGCCTCGTTCGGCAACGCCGGGCACCTGGCCACCGAGCAGGTGTTTCCGATCGCCGATGCCTCGATTCTCAGGCGCCTGCCTGCCATGCTGCTCGACCCCCTGGGTCCCTTGCGCCTGGACTGGCGCTACCTGCCCCAGGCTGCGCCGTGGTTTCTGCGCCTGTTGCGCAATCTGCGCGAGGCGCCGATGCAGCGCACCGTCGCGGGCTTGCGCGCACTCAACGACAACAGCTTGAGCGCCTGGCAGCAGTTGCTGCAGTCGATCGGGCAGGCTGATCTGTTCAAGCTGGACGGTTCGCTGCTGGTGTTCGAGCACGCCGAGTCAGCGCGGGCGATCGCCGCTGTGCAAGGACGCATGGGTGAGCAACAGGTGCCTGTGGAGCTATGGCCCGCAGCCGTCGTGCGCGACGCTGCGCCACAGCTGCACTCGCGCATCAAGGGCGGGCTGTTCTTTGCAAAAACCGGGCATTTCATCGACCCGTACCAAGTGGTGCAGGCCATGGCCGCTGCTGCCGGCGCGCTGGGCGTGCAGTTTATGCAGCGACGGGTGGAGGGGGCGCAGGTCACCGCCGACGGCGTGAGCCTGATGACCGCCGACGGCCCCTTCACGACCAGGCAGGTGCTGGTGGCCTGTGGGGCGCACTCGGCGCCGCTGGTACGGCAACTAACGGGAAAGGCGGTGCCACTGGAAACCGAGCGCGGCTATCACCTGATGCTGCCCCAGGAAACCGGACGCCTGCCGTTTGCCGTCACCTCGCTGGAACGTCGCTTCATCATGACGCCCATGAGCGGCGGCCTGCGCCTGGCCGGCACGGTGGAGTTCGCCGGCTTGCAACGCCCGGCCAACATGCAGCGGGCGTGGCAGTTGCACAGGCTCAGCCAAGGCTTGTTCGAGCGTGACCTGAGCTGCGAGGGCGCCAGCCCGTGGATGGGCTTTCGGCCATCGCTGCCCGATTCGCTGCCGGTCATCGACCGCCTGTGCGACGGCAAAGTGCTGCTTGCCTTCGGTCACCAGCACCTGGGGTTGACCCAGGCGGCGGTGACCGCGCAGATGGTCGGCAGACTGGCCACGCCGACGGCCGGCTGGCAGGGCGTGCCGGCCGTGGAGCCCTACCGGCTGGGTCGGTTTTTCCAGGGCACCCCTTGAACTGCCGGCCTCAGCGGTAGCGTTCCAGCCAATGGGCGTAGGGCGCCGGCAGGGTCCAGGAGGCCTTGTCGACCTGCAATTCCTTGGCGGCGAAGTACGCCCAGTGCGGATCGGCCAGGTGTGCGCGCCCCACCGACACCAAGTCGAGATGGCCGGCCTGCAACGCTGCTTCAGCCAGTTGCGGGGTGCCGAAGCCCCATGCCGAGGTCACCGGCAGGCCCGCTTCGCGGCGCACACGTTCGGCGATCGGCCCCATGAAAGCCGGGCCCCACGGGATGTCTGTCTCAGGGATGGTGAACCCGACGCTGACGCTCAACAGATCCAGGCCGCCGGCCTTGAAGCGGCGCGCCAGTTCGATGGACTCTTCGAGGGTCTGCTCGTCACGACCGTCATACTCCAGCACGCCGAACCGCGCGGTCAGTGGCAGATGCTCCGGCCAGACTTCGCGAACCGCAGCGAGGGTCTCCAGCAGGAAACGGCAACGGTTGTCGAAGCTGCCACCGTAGGCGTCGGTGCGCTGGTTGGAGTGCTCGGAGAAGAAGCTCTGGCCCAGGTAACCGTGGGCGAAGTGCAGCTCGATCCACTCAAAGCCGGCATCACGGGCGCGGCGCGCGGCGTCGACGAAGTTCTGCTTGACCCGGGCGATGTCGTCCAAGGTCATGGCCTTGGGCACTTTCGGCAGGTTGGCACCGAAGGCGATGGCCGACGGCGCAAGGGTCTGCCAGCCGCGCGGGTCATTTTCAGCCAGGTGATCATCGCCCTCCCACGGACGGTTGGCGCTGGCCTTGCGCCCGGCGTGGGCAATCTGGATGCCCGGCACGGAGCCGGCAGCCTTGATCGCCTTGACCATGGGCACGAAAGCCTCGGCGTGGGCATCGCTCCAGATACCCGCGCAGCCGGGGGTGATGCGGCCTTCAGGGGCCACGGCGGTGGCTTCCACCACCAGCAGGCCGGCGCCACCGCGAGCCATGCCGGCCAGGTGCACCTGGTGCCAATCGTTGACGATGCCGTCATTGGCCATGTACTGGCACATCGGCGGAATCGCGATGCGGTTGCGCAAGGTGACGTCCTTGAGCGTGTAGGGTTCGAACAAAGCAGCCATGGTGAGACTCCATAAGATGGGTGAATGACAAGTGGCAATGGTTCGATAGTAATCGAACTATGGTAATCAGCGATACCCCTGTTATCATTCGCCCCATGCGCGCCTTCCTCCACCCTACCCCCGAAGACCTGACCCTCGAACGCCTGTTGCACGCGTTGAGCGACCCCGTGCGCATGGAAATCGTCCGTTGCCTGGCCGGGGTTACCGAGGCCACCTGCGGCGAACTGGACGGCGGGCGGCCCAAGTCGAGCATGTCCCATCACTTTCGCGTGCTGCGTGACGCCGGCCTGGTGCACACCCGCAGCGCCGGCACCACGCACATGAATTCCCTGCGCCGCGACGTGCTGGAGGCGCGCTTTCCCGGGCTGCTGGCGGCGATTCTTTCCCAGCGATAGGCGCTCGAGCGGTCAGATGGGCTATATACAGAGCAGCCCATCCCACAAGAGAGCAGGTTACCGATGATCATTTCGGCCTCCACCGACTACCGCGCCGCCGCCGAACGCAAACTGCCACCCTTCCTGTTCCATTACGCCGACGGTGGCGCCTATGCCGAGCACACCCTGCGGCACAACGTCAGCGACCTGGCTGACATCGCCCTGCGCCAGGGCGTGCTGCGCAACATGTCCGAACTCGACCTGAGCACCACCCTGTTCGGCCAGACCCTGAGCATGCCGGCGGCGCTGGGCCCGGTGGGCCTGCTCGGCATGTTCGCCCGCCGCGGTGAAGTGCAGGCGGCCAAGGCGGCCGACGCCAAGGGCATTGCCTTCACCCTGTCGACCGTGTCGGTGTGCCCGATCGAAGAAGTCGCGCCGCACCTGAGCCGGCCGATGTGGTTTCAACTCTATGTGCTCAAGGATCGCGGCTTCATGAAGAACGCGCTGGAGCGCGCCAGGGCCGCCGGGGTCACCACACTGATCTTCACCGTCGACATGCCCGTGCCCGGCGCGCGCTACCGCGATGCCCACTCCGGCATGAGCGGCGCCCACGGCCCGCTGCGACGCATGTTGCAAGCCTTCAGCCATCCGGCCTGGGCCTGGGACGTCGGCCTGCTCGGCCGGCCCCATGATCTGGGCAATATCAGCGCCTATCGCGGCAACCCCACGGGCCTGGCCGATTACATCGGCTGGCTGGGCAGCAATTTCGACCCCTCGATCTCCTGGAAGGACCTGGAGTGGATTCGCGACTACTGGCAGGGGCCGATGGTCATCAAGGGCATCCTCGACCCGCAGGACGCCCGCGACGCTGTCAGCTTCGGCGCCGACGGCATCGTCGTCTCCAACCACGGCGGCCGCCAGCTCGACGGCGTGCTGTCCAGCGCCCGCGCGCTGCCGGCCATCGCCGACGCCGTCAAGGGCCAGCTGGCCATCCTTGCCGACTCCGGCATCCGCAGCGGCCTGGACATCGTGCGCATGATCGCCCTGGGCGCCGACACGGTGCTGCTGGGCCGCGCCTTCATCTACGCCCTGGCGGTAGCCGGGGGGGCCGGCGTGAGCAATCTGCTGGACTTGATCGAGAAGGAAATGCGCGTCGCCATGGTGCTGACCGGGGCGCGATCGGTGGCCGAAATCGGTCGTGAATCGCTGGTGCCGGGTGTCTGATCTCCAGGACCAAAACGGCCTGGCGGCTCCAGGGGGGCTGTGCCCCCTACCCCCTCGCCCGGTACAGCGATCAATCCAGGCTAGGATCGACCGTTGGTCCAGGCAAACCTAACAACTGTTAGTTAGTCATTGACCGAATTGCCGCCAGGGCGCAATCTGCACTCCAGCCTAACAACTGTTAGGCCCCTTCATCATCCTTCCAAGGTCCTCCCTTATGCCCGCTCCCCTCAAGCTGTATACCTCACCCTCGGCGTTCCCCAACCCGCAGCGCCTGCGCCTGTTCCTGCATGAAAAAGGCATCGCCGACCAGTTCGAAGAGATCATCTACGACATGGCGCCCGGTGGTCAGCAGCGTGGCTGGCGGCACTTGAACATGAACCCGTGGGGCGAAACGCCGACCTTGGAGCTGGCCGACGGCAGCTACCTCGCCGAGACGGCAGCCATCGCGCGCTATCTGGACCAGGCCTGGCCTGGGCGCAAGATCATGGGTGAAACGCCGCTGGAGCAAGGGCTGGACAGCATGTGGGACAACCGCGTGTGGGTGCACATCCTGTACCGCATCGTCACCGCCTTCCATGTCCTGCACACCGGGTTGGGCTTCAAGCTGGAGCTGACCCGCAACGAAGCCTGGGGCGAGCATTGCCGCAAGGAGGCGCTGGCCCATGCCGCGCTGGTCAACCGACACCTGGCTGACGGCCGTGAGTGGCTGCTGGGCGGCGCCGAGCCGACCTTCGCCGACATCACCCTGGCGACCGCCATCGCCTTTTCCAAGTTTCCGGTCAACGCGACGCCGCTCGACGAGCGCTTCGAGCACCTGGACAGCTACTGGCAGCGCTGGCAGCAACGGCCGGCGTTCAAGGCGGCGTATGCAGATGGCCAGAGCGGCGTGGCGGAGCTGGATGGCAAGTGACCGCAAGCGGGCCGCTGTCCTTGATGGCGGCCCGGCGGTTGTGCCGGTGCCCGGCCAGCCGCTTATTGGCTTGCCGGGAAAACCCCGCTATCTTGGCGGCCCCCAGACATCGTTACGAGCGCACGCCGGCCCTGACATGAACAGCAACGCCCGAGAGGCCATTCTCCTGGCTGCCACCCGGATCGCCCAGTCCCAGGGCTACAACGGTTTGAACTACCGCGACCTGGCCCAGGCCGTGGGCATCAAGGCGGCGAGCATCTACTACCACTTCCCGAGCAAGGCAGACCTGGGCGTGGAGGTGGCGCGGCGCTATTGGCAGGACGGCGCTGCCGCCCTTGAGGCCCTCAGTGCCGAATCAACCGGGCCTGCGGCAGCCCTGCAGCGTTTTCCGCAAATCTTTCGCCGCTCCCTGGAAGCCGAAAACCGCCTGTGCCTGGGCAGTTTCCTCGGCGCGGAAACCGACAACCTGCCCAGCGAACTGACCCGGGAGATCCAGGCCTTCGCCGAGGTCAATATCCAGTGGCTGCAGCGACAACTGGCGGCCGCCCGGATCGGCCCGGTCGAGCAGCACGAGGCCCGCGCCCGGGCCATCTTCGCTGCGGTGGCGGGCGCCCAGTTGCTGGCCCGCAGCCGCTCGGACATCGGCTTGTTCGACTCGTTGATCGAAACCTACCGGATGTGTGGGCCGCTGCTCGATTGAGCGCGGCTCAACCGCCTGCACAGCCTACCCCACAGAAAAAATCCTGAACCCTGCTCCACCCACTCCAGTCGGAAAATCTAGCAGGCCCGATTCCTCTTCTGGAGCAACGCCATGAAAACCTACCCCACCCCGCCCTTCGCCGAGCAGCCGCAAGCCGTGCCCGGCAGTCAGCAGCGCATGCAGCCCGTCCCTGATTGCGGCGAGGACAGTTACGTCGGCCATGGCCGCCTCGCCGGCAAGGTGGCGCTGATCACCGGCGGTGACAGCGGCATTGGCCGCGCGGTGGCCATTGCCTTCGCCCGCGAAGGCGCGGATGTCGCCATCGCCTACCTCGACGAGCACGACGATGCCCGCGAGACCGCACACTGGGTGCAATCCGCCGGACGCGAGTGCCTGCTGCTGCCTGGCGACCTGGCCGAGCGCAGTCAGTGCCTGGACGTGGTGCAACGCACCGTGCAGCAGTTCGGCCGCATCGACGTGCTGGTGAACAACGCCGCCTTCCAGCAGACCCATGCCACGCTCGAGGAAATCCCCGACGAGGAATGGCTGCGCACGGTCAACGTCAACATCACGGCGATGTTCCGCATCTGCCAGGCGGCGCTGCCGCACATGCCGGCGGGCAGCTCGATCATCAACACCAGCTCGGTGAACTCGGACATGCCCAGCCCCTCGCTGCTGGCCTACGCCACCACCAAGGGCGCCATCGCCAACTTTACCGGCGGCCTGGCGCAGATGCTTGGCGAGCGCAATATCCGCGTCAACAGCGTGGCCCCAGGGCCGATCTGGACGCCGCTGATCGTCTCGACCATGCCCAGCGACGAGGTCAAGGCATTCGGTTCGCAGACCCCGCTCAAACGCCCTGGCCAGCCCGTGGAAGTGGCGCCTTTGTATGTGCTGCTGGCGTCGGACGAATCCAGCTATGTTTCCGGCTCGCGGTTCGGCGTCACCGGCGGCAAACCCATGCTGTAAACGACCTTTCTATCCTCAGGAGCACGACATGACCACTTCCTTGATCCGCCCATTGATCCTGATTGTCTGCATGGCCGCCCTCAACGGCTGCTTCGACAGCAGCAGCAAGAACAACAACGACAACTCCGACAAGAGCAAGGCCTCGGTGCAGATGCAGAAGTCCGACGCTGACGCCGACAAGAAGTAACCCCGCAGGTGCCAGCAACGCCGGCCGCGCTCAGCTGGCCGGCCGGGCTGGCGGCATGCAGGCCCGGGTCAGCAGTGCCAGGGCGATGAAGGCTGCGCCCAGGCAGCCGATGAACTGCAGGCCAACGTGGTCGATGAGCAGGCCGCCAGTCAATGCCCCCAGCACGATCCCGACATTGATGGCCGCCACATTGAAGGCCCCGACCAGACGCGCGTTGGCTCCGGCCCGGCGCAGAATGTCGAGGCCGGTCAGCAGGCCGCTGGCGGCATGGCAGCCGCCGATCACCACGATCACCAGTGGCAGCAGCCAGAGCCGGGTGCCGAACAGCGACAGCGCCAGCATCGCCAGGCCCAGTACCACCAGCAGGCGTTTGAACAGGCCGTCCAGCGGGTCGGGTACCCGCTTGGCAATCAGCAGGTTGCCGACGATATCGGCGACCCCGTACAGCGCCAGCAGCGGCGTGACATAGCCGGCCGGCAGGTCGCTGTAGCGGATCAGAAAAGTCGCCAGGTAGCTGAACAGCGCCATGATGCCGCCGAACACCAGCAGATAGCTGAGCAGCGCCAGGGCAATCTCCCGGCTGCCCAGCGCCTTGAGCCTCTGGGCCAGGCTCGGATGGGCCTGCTGAGGGTCGCCGGCCGGCACCTGCACCCAGCGCATGACCATCAGCAGCGCCAGCACGCTGAGTACGGCCATCAGCACCAGCGCCTCGGACCAGCCCCACAGGTCGCTGACCGCCTTGCCCAACGGCACACCGACCACCGAGGCGATCGACACGCCGATCAGCACCCGCGACATGGCCAGGGTCTTGACCTCGGGCGCGCTGATCGCTGCGGCCGTCAGCGCCGCGTTGGTCCAGAAGATGGCCACGCCGACCCCGCCCAGGGCGCGGCCGAGCAGCAGCAGGGGAAACTGGCGCGTCACCGCGCATAAGGTGTTGCCCAGCACCAACGCCACACAGGCGGCAATCAGCAGGTGGCGCAGGCTGACCTTGTGAGTGAAGGCCGCGATCACCGGCGCGCTGACGCCCATGCCCACGGCAAAGGCGGTCACCAGCCAGCCGGCGTCGCCGATGCTGATCTGCAACGCCGTGGCGATCTGCGGCAACAGGCCGGCGACGATGAACTCCGAAGACAACATCACAAAGGCGGTGAAGGTCAGTACGTAGACCCGTGGGTTGAGCGAATGAGCCATGGAGCGGCAATGTCCTCGGTGAGCGGAAAAGGCCGACAGCATGCACTGCCTGACCGACCTGTGCCAGCCGCTTGGCCGATTGCAGGCCCTGCCTGTGGCAAACTCGCGCAGGTCGCACTGCGCCCGGAACTCTGGCGCGGATGCCTGTTCTAGACGCTTCAATGCTTTTTTTCGTACTGTCACTGGAGCCACGCATGTCCACCCAGCAAACCCTGGGGCAGGTTCTGCCCGCGCGCGAAGCGGCCAAGATGGAAGCCGCCATGGCCGTGGGCGCCTTTGCCATCGGTACCGGCGAGTTCGCCATCATGGGGTTGATGCCCGATATCGCCAGCAACCTGCACCTGAGCGAGCCGCAGGTCGGCCACGCCATCAGCGCCTACGCCCTGGGGGTCATGGTCGGCGCCCCGCTGCTGGCGATTCTCGGCGCCAAGCTGCTGCGCAAGCACATGCTGATGCTGCTGATGGTGCTGTATGCCCTGGGCAACCTCGCCACCGCGTTCACTCCCTCGGCCAACGCCCTGCTGGTGTTCCGCTTCATCAGCGGCCTGCCCCACGGCGCCTACTTCGGCATCGCGGCGGTGGTCGCCTCGAGCATGGTCCCGGCGGCCCACCGCGCCAGCGCCGTGGCACGGGTGATGATCGGCCTGACCTCGGCCATGCTGCTGGGCAATCCGATCGCCACCTTCCTGGGGCAGTGGTTTGGTTGGCGCTCGGCGTTCGCTTTGGTCGGGGCCATCGCTCTGTTGACGATTGTGCTGGTCTGGCAGTACGTACCCGACCGCCGCGACGAGCCGCGCAGCGACCCGCGCAAGGAATTGCGCGCATTCACCAAGCCGCAGGTGTGGATGGCGCTGGCGATTGGTGCCGTGGGCTTTTCCGGGATGTTCTGCGTGTTCAGTTACCTGGCGCCGACCATGCTCGACGTCACCCACGTCACCGCCCAGTGGATTCCTTTCGGCCTGGCGGCCTTTGGCGTGGGCGGCATCATCGGCAACATCGCCGGCGGCAAACTGTTCGACCGCCTGCAGTTTCGCGCTGTCGGCGTGGTGCTGGTGTGGGCAATCGCCGTGCTGCTGTTCTTCCCGTTCGCCGCCGGTTCGCTATGGGGTGTGCTGCTGGGCATCGGCCTGATCGGCACCATGGTCGCCCTCGCCGCGCCGTTGCAGATCCGCCTGATGGACATCGCCCATGAGGCGCCCAGTTTGGCAGCGGCGTCCAACCATGCCGCGTTCAACCTGGCCAACGCGCTGGGGCCCTGGTTCGGCGGCATGGCGATTACCGCGGGGCTGGGCTGGACCAGCACCGGGTACATTGGCGCAGTGACGGCGTTGGCTGGGTTGGGGGTGTTTTTCCTGGCCCGGCGGATGCGTGGCGGCGACTGACGTTTCGGGCTGCACGCTTACTTCATGCCAAACCCCAACCGCGTCAACTCTTCCACCAGGCGCTCACGCCCGTGCAGGTTGGCAACGTTCTGCAGGCGGTTGATCACCTGCTCCGACCAGCCCTGGGCCTTGAGCCCCTCTTTCTGGTAGAAGGCGCCCAGGCTCTGATCGTACTGGGCAATCGCCGCCGCATCGCCCGCCTGGTAGGTTTCGTGGTGCAGCACGGCCGCCTGGGGCAGGCGCGGCTTGACCTTGGCGGTGTTGTCCGCCGAGGGGTAACCCACGCACAGGCCGAACACCGGGTACACCTGGGGCGGCAGGTTCAATTCCTTGGCCACGGCCTCGATGTCGTTGCGGATGGCGCCGATGTAGACGCTGCCCAGGCCCAGCGACTCCAGCGCCACCACGGCGTTCTGCGCAGCCAGGGCGGCGTCGATGGTGCCCAGCAGCAGGCTCTCCAGATACGGCACCGCCGCCAGCTCGACGTTCTGGCGCTCGGCCACCCGCTCGACCCGCGAGAGATCGGCCAGCCACACCAGAAACAGTGGCGCCTGGCGGATGTGCGCCTGGTTGCCGGCCAGCGCCGACAGCCGCGCCTTGCGCTCCGGGCTCTGCACCGCGACCACGCTCCACACCTGCAGGTTGGACGAGCTGGCGGCCGATTGCGCGGCGGCGATCAGCGCTTGCAGCGTGCCTTCGGGCAGCGGCGTATCGGCAAAGGAGCGCACGCTGCGGTGTTCCAGCAGTTGGTCGAGGACCGGGCTCCAGCTGGCTGGCGGCTGGATGTCGGGCTGGCCGTAGCGGGAGGCCAGGCGGGCTTGGGTCTGTTCGGTCATGGATATCGTCCCATCAAGAAGTCAGGCATTTTTGCATAGAAAAACGGCCCCCGAAGTGGGAGCCGTTTTTTTTCATCTACCGCGCCAGATCACTTCGGCAGGGCAAACGCCATCACATAGTCACCCTGCTTGGTGCCCAGCGAGCCATGCCCGCCAGCCACTACCAGCACGTACTGGCGACCGTCCTTGCCGGTGTAGGTCATAGGCGTGGTCTGCGCGCCTGCGGGCAGGCGCCCTTCCCACAGCTGCTTGCCGTTGCGAATGTCATAGGCACGCAGGTACTGGTCCAGCGTGGCGCTCATGAAGGACACGCCGCTGGCGGTGTTGAAGGTGCCGCCCAGCGCCGGTACGCCCATGGTCAGCGGCAGCGGAACCGGCGAGTTGTCGCGCACGGTGCCGTTCTTGTGCATCCAGATGGTCTTGTGGTTGGTCAGGTCGACCGCTGCCACATAACCCCAGGCGGGTGCCTGGCACGGCAGGCCGATCGGCGACAGCAGCGCTTCGAGGATCACGCCATAAGGCGCGCCCTTGTTCGGCTGCACGCCTTCGGTTTCGCTCTTGCTGCCAGGACCGGCATCCACTTCACTGGCCGGCACCAGCTTGGAACGGAAGGCCATGTAGTTCGGGTTGACGAAGGCCACCTGACGGATCGGGTCGACCGAGACGCCGCCCCAGTCGAACACCCCGAAGTTGCCTGGGTAGACGATCGAGCCTTGCAGCGATGGCGGCGTGAACGGGCCGTCATAGCGCAGCGACTTGAAGTCGATCCGGCAGAGCATCTGGTCGAACGGGGTTACGCCCCACATGTCGCGTTCCTTGAGGGGCGGCGGCATGAAGTTGAGGTCCGACTTGGGCTGGGTCGGTGCAGTGTGGTCGCCGGCGACAGCGCCCTGCGGCACCGGCACTTCGTTGATCGGCACGATCGGCTGACCGTTGCGGCGGTCCAGCACGTAGATGCTGCCCTGCTTGGTCGATGCCATGACCGCAGGCTGGATGCCGTCGGCGGTTTTGATGTCGACCAGCGACGGCTGGCCACCGACGTCCATGTCCCACAGGTCGTGGTGAGTGAACTGGTAGGTCCACTTGACCTTGCCGGTGTTGATGTCCAGCGCGGTCACGCCAGCGCTGTATTTTTCCGACTCGGGGGTGCGGTTGCCGCCCCATTGGTCAGGCATCTGGTTGCCCATCGGCAGGTACAGCATGCCCAGCTTCTCGTCGGTGGCGATCAGCGACCACATGTTCGGCGAGTTGCGGGTGTAGGTCTTGCCCGGGGCGATCGGCGCGGTGTCGTCCGGGTTGCCGCTGTCCCAGTTCCACACCAGGTGGCCGTCGTGCACGTCATAGGCGCGCACTACACCGGAAGGCTCGTCGGTGGAAACGTTGTCGCTGACGTGGCCGCCGATGATGACCAGGTCCTTGGTGACGGCGGGTGGCGAGGTGGAGTAGTAACCACCGGCCTTGAAGGTGCCGATGTTGGCGTGCAGGTCGACCTGGCCCTTGTCGCCGAAGTCTTCGCACATCTTGCCGGTGTCGGCGTTCAGGGCGATCAGACGGGTGTCGGCGGTGGGCACGAAGATCCGGCGCGGGCAGGCGTTGCTCGCGGCAGCGGCTTCCGGCGTCGGGCTCTGGGCTGGCGTCGTCGCGCTGGCGTCGGCGTAGGCCGCGTCATCGTGATACGACACGCCACGGCAGGTCATATGCGCCCAGCCCTTGAAGTTGGCCGCGTTCTGCGTGCTGATCTTCGGGTCGAAGCGCCAGATTTCCTTGCCGCTGTCCGGGTCCAGGGCGATGACCTGGCTGTGCGGCGTGCACACATAGAGCATGCCGTTGACCTTGAGCGGGGTGTTTTCCGCAGTGGTCTCGCTCGGGTCGTTCGGGCCCGGGATGTCGCCGGTACGGAAGGTCCAGGCCGGTTCCAGCTTGTTGGCGTTCTCCGGGGTGATCTGCGCCAGCGGCGAGTAGCGGTCGCCGTACGGCGTGCGGCCGTAGGACTGCCAGTCGCCATCGGGCATGCCCGGGGCGGTGTTGCTGGTCCCGGCGCTGTCGCGGTCCAGCGAACCCTTGATCTCACCCGGGTTGGTGAACTGGCTGGCAATCGCGCAAACGCCCGCCAACACCACCGCCAAGGTCAAACCGGCAGTGCCTTTGGCCGAAGGCTGACCGACCACCAGGGGGCGGCGGAACCACGGCAGCAACAGCACAATGCCCAGCACGAACCACAAGGCCAGGCGTGGCACCAGCTGCCACCAGTCCAGGCCCACCTCCCACAACGACCACAAGGTGCTGCCGAACAGCACCAGGGCATACAGCCCCAGCGCCGAGCGCCGCAGGGTGATCACCAGGCCGCCAGTAATGGCCACCAGCACACCGGTAATCAGGTAATACAGCGAGCCGCCCAGGGTGGCCAGCTTGATGCCGCCCACCAACATGGCCAGGCCCATCAACACCAGTACCAGCCCGAGCAAGGTCGGAAGCAGGCGGCGTTGACTCACAGCACCGTCAGTGCTCATAAGTGAAGTTCTCCGTGATTGAGGGATGTAACAAAAAATGTCGTAAAAAGGATGGTCGCTGATCCGACGTTGCAAAGCGTCGGTTAGTTCGAGTTCATCAGGGGAAAGGGTTCAGCCTGCCGCGCACCTCCTGCCCTCGAGGCGCTCAGCGGGGCACGGCATGCCCCGCCAGAAGGCCCGGGCCAGAGCGGGGCGAGCGGTTGGGCAATGGGTTGGGAGAGTAGGCCCCCGGGGCCAGTTAAAAAAGATGAAAGATTGATATGGATCATTGCCAATCTGGTAACAGTGGGGGTTGGGGGGTGCGCGCCGTCCCGGCAAGAGTCAAGAACCCCGGGTTTACTGTGGCGAATGGCCGTGGCACACCTCGCCGGACCCTGCTCTACTCACCACAATCAAAAATCAACACGGCTCAGCTCATGCTCACACCTGCCCATATCCCTCTGGCTGTCGCCACCCGCAACCACCACATCGAGCGCATTCACCACGGCTCGCTGGTGATCACGGACACGGCCGGGGCCATCGTCACTCAGCTGGGTGACCCAGGCGCCTACGTCTTTTCCCGCTCTACCCTCAAGCCTTTTCAGGCGCTGGCGCTGCTGCGCGACGGCGGCCAACAGCACTTCGGCCTGATCCCGGCGGAGATCGCCATGACCTGCGCCAGCCATTCGGGCGAGGGCTTTCATATCGACACCGTCGAGTCTCTGTTGAAGAAGGTAGGCCACGTTGAAGCCGATCTGCAGTGTGGTTGCCAGGTTCCCATCTATTATGGCGAATCCAACCTGCCGCCAGCCGGGAGCCGCTTCGATCAACGCCACAACAACTGCTCAGGAAAACATGCAGGATTTCTCGGATTCTGCGCGCTGCACGGTCATGGGCAGGACTATCTGCACCCCGACCATCCCCTGCAACAGGATATTCGCCGCAGCGTGGCCGAACTCGCCGGTGTCGCCGAGGCTCGGCTGTGGACCGGCATCGACGGCTGCAGCGCTTTGAACTACGGCATGCCCTTGTCGAGCCTGGCCAGGCTGTGGGCGAGGTTGGCGGCGGGTGACTCAGGTATCGATGGCGACTACGACAAGGCTTTGCACACAGTGGCGACCGCCATGGCTGAGCATCCGCAAATAGTCTCCGGGAGTGGGCGTTGCGATCATGCCATTGCGCAGGCATCGGCGGGTGACTGCATCGGCAAGGTGGGCGCGGACGGGATCTATACCGTTGCCGTGCGCAGTCGCGGCCTGGGACTTGCCGTGAAGATTGCCGACGGTGGGCTTGGCGCTTTGTATGTGACAGTGGTACGCGCGCTGTTGCAGCTGGGGCTGGTGGCCGAGCATCCGGCCCTTGCGCCGTGGCTCGACAGCCAGGTGCGCAGTGTACGTGGCGAGCCCGTGGGGCGGGTGGAGTGCCGGTTCGAGTTGCCGCGGCTGTGAGGGGGTCACGGGAGCTGGAAGATCACACCGGCTTTTTCGCTCGTTCAATATGGCCGCTAGCGGCCGCCTCGAGATTCAATCACGGCCACCCCCGGCCGCGCGGGCGGCCGGGGGTGGCCATATTGGACATCTCGCCAGGCGCTCGAAGATCAAACCGGCCTGGCGGCCTCTCGGGGCCTGCGACCCCTCCCACTTTGATCGCCAATCCCTTGTGGGAGGGGGCGAAGACCCCGAGAGGCCGCCAGGCCGGTCTTGAGACTCAATCAAGGCCACCACCCGCCGCACGCGCGGCCTTATCGCGGGCTTCGCGCGATCCTACGGTTGATTCGGGCGTAGGCATCCAGCGGCCATAGGCGATGCCACTGGATGCACGCACTCGAAACGAACAAGGAGCGCGCGAAGCCCGCAATAGGCCGCGCGGGCGGCCGGTGTTGGCCATATTGGACATTTCGCCGGGCGCTCGAACATCAAACCGGCCTGGCGGCCTCTCGGGGCTTTGCCCCTCCCACGTCGTGGCGTGTTGCGCCTGTGATGTGGGAGGGGGCAAAGCCCCCGAGAGGCCGCAAGGCCGGTTTGATCTTCGATCAGATCCAGGGTCTGACCTGGAATGCAATCACGGCCACCACCGGCCGCCCGCGCGGCCTATCGCGGGCTTCGCGCGCTCCGTTTGTTTCGGGCGTAAGCATTCAGAGGCCATCACCGATGAACGCCCCGAAGATCAAAAGCGGTCATAGGTGATGCCGCTGGAACGGCACGTTCGAAACAAACGTGGGAGCGCGCGAAGCCCGCGATAGGCCGCGCGGGCGGCCGGTGGTGGGCCCTATTGGACATTTCGCCGGGCGCCCGAAGATCAAACCGGCCTGGCGGCCTCTCGGGGCTTTGCCCCTCCCACGTCGTGGCGTGTTGCGCCTGTGATGTGGGAGGGGGCAAAGCCCCCGAGAGGCCGCAAGGCCGGTTTGATCTTCGATCAGATCCAGGGTCTGACCTGGAATGCAATCACGGCCACCACCGGCCGCCCGCGCGGCCTATCGCGGGCTTCGCGCGCTCCGTTTGTTTCGGGCGTAAGCATTCAGAGGCCATCACCGATGAACGCCCCGAAGATCAAAAGCGGTCATAGGTGATGCCGCTGGAACGGCACGTTCGAAACAAACGTGGGAGCGCGCGAAGCCCGCGATAGGCCGCGCGGGCGGCCGGTGGTGGGCCCTATTGGACATTTCGCCGGGCGCTCGAAGATCAAACCGGCCTTGCGGCCTCTCGGGGCTTCGCCCCTCCCACGTCGTGGCGTGTTGCGCCTGTGATGTGGGAGGGGGCAAAGCCCCCGAGAGGCCGCAAGGCCGGTTTGATCTTCGATCAGATCCAGGGTCTGACCTGGAATGCAATCACGGCCACCAACGGCCGCCCGCGCGGCCTATCGCCAGCTTCGCCGGCTCCCACATTTGCTTCGAACGTGCCGTTCCAGTGGCATTGCCTACGACCGCCTTGGTGCATGGCGAGCGATCGTCGAACATCAAGAGCGGTCATAGGCGATGCCATTGGATGCATATAAATCGCAACCGATGTAGGAGCCGACGAAGCTGGCGATAGGCCGCGCGGGCGGCCGGTGGTGGCCCTTTTATCTGCCTGGTCTGTGGGGTGTCTTGAAAATCTGGCCGCCACAGGCCACCCATGCCAAGGTGAACAGGTAGCCGAACAAGGTCACGGCCATCCACCCCGGCAGTAACCAGCGGTCGCTGGCGTGCTCCTGCTGCTGACATTGCAGCTCGCTTGAGCATCGGGCAAAGCAGACTTGCGTGTCCCCTACCCAGCAGTTCGCCACGGCGTTGCCATAGCGCTCGACTTTGAGCTTCTGGCCGGAGGCGATCAACGCCGGGGAATGGACCAGGCTGCGGCTATGCCAGATGAACAGCTGCTCGGACGCTTCACCGGCGTCATCCGCTCGGATCAACAGCTTGTAGCCATTTCGCTGATTGTCTACCCAGGTGATACGCCCCTCGCTGCGGGCCAAGGGCCTGTCGATCATGACCGGCTCCCCGGCGATCCAGTCGGCGATGGGATAGGCCAAAAATAGGGCCAGCCAGACGATATGGACCTTGGGCTCAAGGCCGTTGAACAGGCGTGTTATCCAGGGGGACATGGGCAAGTGCGAACGCGGCAGGGCATTGAAGAGTGCCATGCCGGGTAAGCAAATGCAAAACGCGACTATTGAGGTGAATTGCCTGGGTTGCGGTGCGATATGGCCACTAGCGGTCGCCTCGAGATTCAATCACGGCCACCACCGGCCGCCCGCGCGGCCTATCGCGGGCTTCGCGCGCTCCCACGTTTGTTTCGAACGTGCCGTTTCAGTGGCATTTCCTATGACCGCCTTGGTGCTTGGCGGTCTATCGTCGAACATCAAAGGCGGTCATGGGCGATGCCACTGGATTCACGCAATCGAAACAAACGTAGGAGCGCGCGAAGCCCGCGATAGGCCGCTCGGGCGGCCGGTGGTGGCCATATTGGACATTTCGCCGGGCGCTCGAAGATCAAACCGGCCTTGCGGCCGCTCGGGGGCGTCGGGAGCGCCCGGCCGGCCCCCTTCTATGTCGGGCGCCGATCTAATGTGGGTCGGATCATGGACCCCGAAAGGCCAGAAGATCGATCTGGCAGGCGCCCACCGGAGTCCGGTTGTGTTCGCTGCCCCGCTCGGCTAACCTTCTGCCGCCGCTGCCAAATCAGCGGCCGGGGTTAGTAGCCCGACCAAACCTAGGCGCTTCAGCTACATAGCGTTTTGCCGACTCACGTCTGCAGAAAAATCGTTATGGCAGCTGTGCGCAGGGCACCTCGTGTGCGCCGGGTCCTAGGTCTCTGGTCTACTAACCTGTGTCACAGCTGCCACCCCATCGTTTAGTAGCGATCTGTGGCGGCTTCTTCAATCCTAGGAGCTCCACCATGACCGATCCCAAGCTCGACCCCCACCGCATCGTCACTACCACCGCCCTGCCCTTCGGCAGCCCCAACATCGACACGCCCGACCCCTTCAGCGTCAATCCCGGCATCCCGTTGAAAGATGCCCTCACTCATATCGCCCACCTCCTTGCCTGCGGCCACGCGTCGGCCCTGGAAATGTGCGACACGCCGATGGCGGACCGGGGATTGTTGTGGTCGACGATCAACAGCATCGAAGCGGCCAGGGCGCTGACGGACTCGTTGCTGGTCTAATGATGGCTAGGTGGCGACCGCTGGGGCTGCCTGGCTTGAGGTGCGATATGGCCACCAGCGGCCGCCTCGAGATTCAATCACGGCCACCACCGGCCGCCCGCGCGCGCTCCCACGTTTGTTTCGAACGTGCCGTTCCAGGCTGATCTTCTATGACCGCCTTGGTGCTTGGCGGTCTGTCGCCGAACATCAAGAGCGGTCATGGGCGATGCCACTGGATGCACGCACTCGAAACGAACAAGGGCGCGCGAAGCCCGCGATAGGGCGGTGGTGGCCCTATTGGACATTTCGCCGGGCGCTCGAAGATCAAACCGGCCTGGCGGCCTCTCGGGGCTTTGCCCCTCCCACGTCGTGGCGTGTTGCGCCTGTGATGTGGGAGGGGGCAAAGCCCCCGAGAGGCCGCAAGGCCGGTTTGATTCGATCAGGTCCGGGGTCTGACCTGGAATGCAATCACGGCCACCACCGGCCGCCCGCCCGGCCTATCGCCAGCTTCGCCGGCTCCCACATTTGCTTCGAACGTGCCGTTCCAGTGGCATTGCCTACGACCGCCTTGGTGCATGGCGAGCGATCGTCGAACATCAAGAGCGGTCATAGGCGATGCCATTGGATGCATATAAATCGCAACCGATGTAGGAGCCGGCGAAGCTGGCGATAGGCCGCGCGGGCGGCCGGTGGTGGCCATATTGGACATTTGGCCGGGCGCTCGAAGATCAAACCGGCCTGGCGGCCTCTCGGGGCTTTGCCCCTCCCACGTCTGTTGTGAAATTCAATCATGGCCGCCATCGCCCCCCCGGAGAGTGCCAGCTAGCCACTCATCGTTGTCGTGGCTGGCCCCATCGCGCGCCTGCGTAGCTGCGCTGTACCACCTCAATACCTGATCAGCTCCTGCCCCGCCAACTCCCCCACCCCCTCGCACCCCAGCAGGATCAGGCTGCGACGCAACTCGTCGGCCAGCAGCTGCAACGCTTTCTGCGCCCCCGCCTGGCCGCCCACGGCGACGCCGAACAGCGTGGCCCGCCCCACTAACACGCCATCAGCGCCCAGGGCCATGGCCTTGACGATGTCGCTACCACGGCGCACGCCGCTGTCGAGCAGGATCTGCATCCGGCCCTTGACCGCTGCAGCGATCGTCGGCAATACCGAGATCGACGACGGGCTGCCGTCCAGCTGGCGACCGCCGTGGTTGGTCACGACGATGCCGTCCAGGCCCAGGGCCAGGGCTCGTTCGGCATCGGCCGGGTGCAGCACGCCCTTGAGAATCAGCAGGCCAGACCAGCGCTCGCGCAACCTGGCCAGGGCCTGCCAGTCCAGTGCGGTGTCCATCTGGTTGCCGAGAAAGTTCTGCGCGCCGGCGGCGTTCTGCGCCTCCCTGGGCAGATACCGATTGAGATTGCCCAGGCTGGGCATGCCGCGCGGCCACAAGGTGTTGAGCATCCAGCGCGGGTGGCCGAGCACGTCAAGCTTGTTGCGCAGGGTCAATTGTTGCGGGCGCACGAAATTGCGCCGGTCCCACTCGCGGTTGCCGAGCACGGTGGCATCGCTGGTCAGCAGCAGGGTCGACACCTGCAGACGCTCGGCGCGCTTGAGCAGATCTTCCTGCACCTTGGGGTCGCGCAGACAATAGAGCTGCAGCCACAGGTTGACGTCGGGCACCTGCTCGACAATCTGCTCCATGGCGCTGGTGGACACGGTGCTCAAGCAGAACGGCACCCCCTTGGCGGTGGCGGCGCGGGCCAGCAGCAGGTCGGCGTCACGTCGCAGCATGGCGTTGTAGCCGGTGGGCGCAATGGCCAGCGGCAGCGCCGAGGGGCGGCCGCTCAAGATGGTGTCCAGCTGTGGCGAGTGCACACCACGCAGGGTTCGCGGGCACAGGCCCAGGCGCTCGAAGTCGCGGCCGTTGGCAGTCAGTGTGATCTCTTCCTCCGCCCCGCCCGCGAGGTACTCCCAAACGAAATGCGGCAGCAGCCGCCGGGCCAGGTCGGCCAGCTCGGGGATGCTCTGCACCCGCGCCAGATCATTGCCAGTGTGGTATCGGCGCATCGACTAATCCTGAAGTGACAGAGCGGTATAGACAGGTCAAGCAAGCGGCGCGCCAAGCCGCCGCGTGCAGGAATCACCGGCTGGCAACCCCGCCCGAGCGCCGCCTGATGCCCCGGGATGGGGCACGCAGCGGGCCCTCACGGCCGCTGGTGCTCGGGCAGGCCATTTCAGTCGTTGCGCGCGGCGTGGGCCCAGCGGGTGTCCAGGCGCGGTGCGCGCACCTTGACCCGGCGTTGGGTCTTGGTCAGACGCTGCCACAGGTACAACGGTTCGTGCACCGGCTCGGGGTCCTTGAGAAACAGCATGAGCACCGCGCTCAGCGCGTAGAGGCCGGTGAACGCCCAGACCACCCCGGCCAGGCCGAAGCGCTCACTGAAGATGGCCACCACGGCGGGGCCGACCCAGGTCGATGCCCCCGCGCCCAGGCTCAGCACCGACAGGGCGGCCGCCTTGTTCTGCGGTGCCAGCGCCGGCGCCAGGGCCGACAGCGGCACGAAGCAGGCCAGGGTCAGGCCGTAGAACGCGCCGAACAGCGAAGCCAGCAGGAAGTTGTGCGGGAACATCTGCGGCATGAAGAAGAACAGCGGCGTGCTGACGGTGCTGCCGATGGCGCCCAGCCAGAGGATGGTGTTGCGATAGCCCAGGCGAGTGCTGACGACGCTGGAGGTGATATTGCCGATGATGTTGAACACGAACACGATGGTCAGCAGGCGCAGCCACTGCTCCAGGGTAAAGCCGACGGTGTGCATGAAGAAGCCCGGCAGCACCACCAGAAAGCCGAACATCGACGAGGTGTTGATGATCCGCACGACTCCGGCCAGGGTGACCTTGGGCCGGTGCCACATGATGGTGACGTTCTTGGCCATGGACACCAGCGGCCGCTCCCCTTCGGGGGCCAGGCGGCGCATGCCGTGGGCTTCGCGCAGGCCGACAAGGCCGACGATGCCGCCCAATACCACCAGCGCGAACGACAGCCAGAAAGTGTTCAGCGCGCCGATCAGCGGGATGGCGAAACTGGCCACCAGGGAACCCAGCGTCGGCAGCCCAGCCGCGTAGGCCACCCAGAACCAGCCGACCGCCAGGCCCATCTTGCGCGAAGGCGTGGCGGCGGCGATCCACACCAGAAAGCCGTAGGCGAACAGTGGGTAGCCGAACCCGCGCAGGCCGTAGGTCAGCAGGATCATCGAGTAGCTGAGGGTTTTCAGGCCGTAGATCAGGAACAACGCCTCGAACAGGCTCCAGATGATCAGGCCGAGTAGCATGACCCGTTTCGGGCCCCACAGATTGGACAGCGCGCCGGCGAGCCAGGAGGAGATTCCGACGGTGACGCCGTAGAGGGTAAAGACGGTGGCGATACGACTTTCGTCCATGCCACGACTACTGAGGTAGGGCGAGAGGTAGCCCAGCTCGACACCGTCACCGATCATGAAGATCAGCAGGCCGACGAAGCCCCAGAACAACGCTGGAGGGATGCCGAATCTGTCGCACAGGCGTACGAATGGGGATTGCGGAGTGGATTGATCGCTCAATGGTCCGGTCCTTTTTTGCTGCTGGCGCTTGGGCGCGCCAAATGAATGGCCTCTACGAGGTTGACTGTGTGGGCAGGCTTGAACGCGCGCCGTTGGCGGTCACCGGGTCGGGCCAGAGGCTCGACGAATCCGGCGGCAGGCAGCGACGCTCATATCCACTATTGTTGGGATCTTGGCGTCTGTTGCCTTTTTGTTATCGCACCTGAATGGATTCAGCACAACCGCCGGGGCAGAGACGGCCTGCGACGATATGTCCGAGGTAATGGCGCTAGGCCATGTGGGCTGGGGGCTGCGGGGCAATGAAAAAAAACATGAAAAATTTCTGTGCAGGCATTACCGATCGACCTGGCGGCCGCTTGGGGGGCGATGCCCCCTGCCGCTGATGCCTGGGGCGTCAGGCAACCTTGGCGATGTTGCGAGCCACCCCGCGCAGGTCGCTGATGGACAGGTCCAGGCCACTGAGGTGGCGTTCGATAAAGGCGATATCGGCGGAGTTGTCGGCCAGGCGCGAATGGCGCAGGTACAAGGCGTGGCCGCGGAGCATGCGCGACAACGCGTCGAGATGAGCGGCGGTGTCCTCCAGGTCATGTTGTATGTTGTCCAACCGTTCGATCTGCATGGCCTTGCTCCGAATTGCACTGTTGATGATGGGGCGTTCCTGGCCCAGGACGTCTCAATTCATCGAGATCCGCATGCCGTTATTCGGCCGCTATGATCTCTATCGGCAACCTCGTTCACCGCTTCAACTCTATCGGGTAACAGCTTGTTGTACATCTTGACACAGATGGCTGGGCAACTGGCAGTGAATCAGCTGTCGGCCTTGTCCTGCAACTGGCCAGGCGCCGGCCTGCCGCTGTCCAGATAGTTTGGCGCCGGAAAATTCGCGGTGAGGTGGCACTGCCACTCCTTCAGCTTCAGGCGGCGGGCAGGTGCGCCAGTTGCTCGACCGGGATCAACCCGCGCAGGATCAGACGGGTCGCGGTTTCGATCGCCGCTTCATGATCGATGGCCGCGACGCTGGGCTGGCTGATGCCGGACATCTGCCACCCCAGGCTTACCGACGATTGTGCCATGGACCAGATCGACAGCAGCAGAAAGTGCGGGTGCATGGGTGCCAACAGACCGCGCTCGATCCAGCGGCCCAGGCAGCCCACGCTGATGCTGGCCTGGTCGCGCCACTGGTCGGCGTATTGGCTGGGCAGGCGCGGCGCGCCTTCACGCAGCTCCACCATGAACACCTTGGCGGCATGGGGTTCGTCGCGAAACAGCCGGATCATCGCCCGCAGGTGCCGCGCCAGCGCCTGCAGCGGTTCGTCTTCGGCGCTGAAGGCCGAGCAGGCTTTCAGATAAGGCACGGCGATGCGCTCAAGCACCCGGGCGTAGAGCTTGTCCTTGGATTTGAAATGGTAAAGCACATTGGACTTGGGCAATCCGGCCTGGACAGCGATGCCCTGCACGGTGGTGCCGGCGTAGCCATCATTGGCGAAGACCACGTCGGCTGCCAGGAGGATCTGCTCGCGAACCTTCTCCGGCGACGCCTTGAGCGAGTCGAACAGGCCCTGGACGCGAGCGGCGCCCTGCCCGTCGGCGTCCAGGCGTGGATGGAACGGCATGATGTACATGGCGGTACTCTTGTTATTGCCTCTGTTATTGCCTGCCCCTGAAGGCATCCAGAGCGCAATATACAAAGGTATATAGCGATAACCTAGCGCTGTTTTGCAGCCGCACGCCTACCATGTCGCCGATGAGGGTAAGGCCCGCCTGCTGGCGAGCCCTGGCCAAATCGCAGGCAAAAAAAAGCCCGTGATGGGGGCACGGGCTGGGGATATCAAAGGAGCAGGATCAAACCTACGCCTCTTCAGGTGAAAACTTCGTGATGCAAGCCCGGGCGGCAATACCGCCCGTCAGTTCCTCGCCTGGCGAAAGTCGCCGGCGTTGAGATCGGCCTGTTCGCCGAGCGGGCGCAACCCGGGCTCGTCGGCGGTCCACTGCGGCGCTGGCTTGACCACCGTGCCCTTGGGCGTCAGTTGACCGTGGATATAGGACACCTGACCCCACACGTAATGGGCGACGAACAGGGACGTGGCGCCGATCACCACCACGCCGAGCATGGGCAGCATGCGGCGGCGCAGGGGGGGCTTGCTGAGCTGGATGCCTCGCAGGAGCATAGTGCTTTCCTGGACGTGAACAGACCTCTGATCATAATGCCGGGCCACAAAATCGCAAGCCCGGTATTGTTTCAGCGCCCTGTTACGGTGCGACCCTGGCCAGGCATCAGCCAAATGTGAAGGCGTAGGCCTGCACCCCGGGGTCGAGAAACTCGATGCTGAAGGTGTGATCGCTCACCGGCCCGCTCTGGCGAATCAGCTGATACAGGCGCTGCTCGGTGACGGTGCCGCTGCCGTCCGGCGCCACATCGCTGCCATGGGCCTGGGACGGCGCCTGGCCATCGATCCTGACCCGAAAGCGCACCGGCTTGCCATCGCTGCCCGGGCCCAGCACCAGGTGCAGGTCGCGGGCGTGAAAGCGATAGGCGATGCGGCCCCCGGCGCCGTCCAGCATGGCTTGCTCGCCGCCCACCCGCCACTGGCCCTGCAGGCCCCACTGGTTCAGTTGCCATTGGGCGGGCAGTTGGTAGGTGGCCGACTGGTCGGCGCTGGCGGCTGGGCTGGAGGCAAAGTTTTCTGCCCGCTGATAGCCGATGTAGGTTTCCGGCGACTGCATGTCGCCGGCGTCCGTGCCCTGTTGCACACCGCTGGCGTCGGCCTTGACTAGGTCGCTGGCGACATCCTTTTGCCCGGCTTCACGCAGTAGCTGCTGGATCACCCGCTCGGACTCGGCGTAGTTGCCCTCGCCAAAATGGTGGAAGCGGATGCGGCCCTGGGCGTCGGCGAAGTAGTGCGCCGGCCAGTACTGGTTGTCGAACGAGCGCCAGATCTTGAACCCGTTGTCGATGGCCACCGGGTAATGGACGCCAAGTTTGGCCATGGCCGCCTTGACGTTGTCGACGTTCTGCTCGAAGGCGAACTCTGGCGAATGCACGCCGATCACCACCAGGCCCTGGTCGCGGTACTTCTGCGCCCAGGCCGTGACATAAGGCAAGGTGCGCAGGCAGTTGATGCACGAGTAGGTCCAGAAATCCACCAGCACCACCTTGCCCTTGAGCGCCTCGGCGCTGAGCGGCGGCGAATTGAGCCATTGCACCGCGCCGGAGAGGTCCGGCAGCTGGCCTTCGACGGGCAGCTGGCCGTCGGCGCCGACGACCGGCGAGTTGTCCCTGCGCCCGACCACCTTGTCCACCAGGCTCTGTTCCAGGCCGTCGGTCGAAGCGCTAGAGACCTGGGCCAGGATGCCGGTGTCCAGCCCAGTGGCGATGGCCAGCACCCCCAGCAGCATGGCCGCGCCGAGTGCCTTGCGTACCCATTCACCGGCGCCGATGGAGCGTTTCATGGCGGCGAACACCTTGCCGCCCAGCAGCAAGGCGACCGCCAGCGACGTCGCGGCCCCCGCCGCGTAGGCCAGCAGCAGCAAGGTCCTGCCAACGCTGGCGCCCTGCAGCGCCGCGCCGGTAAGCACCAGGCCCAGAATGGGACCCGCGCAAGGGGCCCAGAGCAGGCCCGTGGCCACGCCGATCAGGAAGGAAGCGCCAGGCCGCGGGCGGCTGTCGTTGCCCGCCGCCTGGGAAAGGCGGCTGCCGGCGGCCACCAGCGGCCGCGTCAGGCGGTCGGCCAGCTGCGGGAACAGCAACGTCAGGCCGAACAGCGCCACGAACAATAGCGCCAACCAGCGCCCGTACTGGTTCAGCTGCACCACCCAGGCGCCGCCGACGGCGGCCAGCGAAGCCACCAGCGCAAAAGTGATGGCCATGCCCGCCAGCAGCGGCAGGCCGCTGCGCACGAACGGCTGGCCAGTGCGGGCGAATACGAACGGCAGAACAGGCAGGATGCATGGGCTGACAATCGTCAGAACCCCGCCCAGGTAGGCAAGAATGATGAGCAGCATGGTGAGGTGGACCTTGTTCGAGTGACCGGGGTTGTGATGTGCTGGCAGCCTAGCGAGCGCCCGTTGAGCAAGTCCTCACGGCCGTTTAAACAATTTGTGATAATCGCGCCGCCGCACTCGCTATATAGTCACATTTATAGCGCCTCAGCCATCCGACCATCCCCCAAGGAGACCCCCACCGTGAGTGCACAGCCCAAGGAAGCCACTGGCGAGGCCTACGACATCCAATCCATGCGCCATGCCCAGCACATGACCTGGCAGGCCATCGAGCGCCTGGCGCAACGCATCAAGCCTGGCATGCTCGAATCCGAGGCCCGCGAGCTGGGCAAGCAGGTGCTGGCCGAGCTCGACACCCAGCGCATCTGGCACCCACTGCTGGTGCGCTTCGGCGCCAACACCCTGAAGACCTTCAAGGAACGCTCGGACGGCGACCCGGCCCTGGGCGAGAATGACATCTACTTCATCGACATGGGCGCCGTGTGGCAGGGCCACGAGGGTGACGCCGGGCAGACCTTCACCACCGGCAACGACCCGCAGAGGCGCGCCTGCGCCGATGCCGCCAGGACGCTGTTCGAGCGCGTGCAGACGCGCTGGCAGCAGGAGCGCGTGCCGGGCCAGGCCTTGTACCGCTACGCCCAGGAGCAAGCCCAGGCGATGGGCTGGACACTCAATTTGAACATCCAGGGCCACCGCGTCAGTGACTTCCCCCACGCGATCCACCGCGGCGGCGACCTGGGTGCCTTCGAGCACTACCCCAACCCTGGGCTATGGATTCTGGAAATCCAGATCGCCCACCCGAGTGGGGCCTATGGGGCGTTCTACGAGGACCTGCTGGCCTAGGCGGGCGGCTGGAGGGAAGGGGGCGAAGCCCCCCGGAAGGCCGCAAGGCCAGTGACGCCCGAATCAGAGGGCCTTGGCCGCCTCGACCCCCGCCGCGCTCAACTTGATCGGGTATTCCAGCGGCTCCCTGCTGCCTTGCACCCAGCCCTTGTCCTGCAGACTCTGCAGGCACAGCGCGACCTGCTCCGGCCCGCGGTAGTTGTCCAGCACTTCCTTGCCCAGGCCAGCGCTGCCGGCATGCAGCAGGCGGGTCAGGACTTCTTTTTCCAGCTCGTTGGTCACGGTCATCACGCTATCCTCTTGCAGTTTCCAAGTGTTCAAGGTTGCCACTGCGTCGCCTTGCCGCTGAGTTTGCGGTCCAGAAAACTGGCAGCGCTGATCAACGCCAGATGGCTGAGCGCCTGTGGCGTGTTGCCCAGGTGCCGGCCGTGGCGGTCGAATTCTTCGGCGTACAGCCCCAGGGGGCTGGCATAGCGCAGCAGCTGGGTGAATTCCAGATGCGCCTGTTCGACGCGCCCGGCCCTGGCCAGGCATTCGACATACCAGAACGAGCAGGCGGTGAACGCGCCCTCCTCGCCTTGCAGGCCGTCGCTGTTGACGCCGTCGTTGCGGTAACGATAGACCATGCCATCGCGCACCAGCTCGCGCTCGATGACCTCCAGGGTGGCCAGCCAGCGCGGGTCGCTGGCACCGACGAAGCGCACCAGCGGCATCAGCAGCATGGCGCCGTCGACCTCCTGGCTGCCCAGGCTCTGCACGAAATGGCCGGCCTTGGCGTCCCAGAAATTGCTCCAGATATCATCGTGGATGGCCTGGCGCACCTCGTCCCAGCGCATGAAGGGTGCCGGCAGCGACCGCTTGTTGGCCAGGCGCAGGGCGCGGTCCAGTGCCACCCAGCACATCAGCCGCGAATGCAGGAAGTGCCGCCCTGCACCACGGATCTCCCAGATGCCGACGTCCTTTTCCTGCCACTGCTCGCACACCCGGTCGACCAGGGTGATGACATGTTTCCAGCCTTCATGGGAGATCGCCTCGCCATACTTGTTGGCCAGGTACACTGCGTCCAGCAGTTCGCCATAGATGTCCAGCTGATGCTGCTTGTAGGCACCGTTGCCAATGCGCACCGGCTGCGAGCCGGCGTAGCCGGCAAGGTGGTCGAGGGTCGCTTCGGGCAGTTTCTCCTCGCCCTGCAGGCTGTAGACGATGCCCAGCTTGGCCTGTTCCTCGCAGCAGGCGCCGACCCGCTCGCGGACCCACTGCACGAAGGCATTGGCCTCGCTGGTGTAGCCCAGGCGCATGAAGGCGTAGACGGTGAACGAGCCATCACGGATCCAGGTGTAGCGGTAATCCCAATTGCGCTCGCCGCCGCGGGTTTCCGGCAGGCCGAAGGTGGCGGCGGCGACGATGCCGCCGTGCTTGCGCGAGGTCAGCAGCTTGAGCGCCAGCGCCGAGCGATTGACCTCCTCGCGCCAGCGGCCGTTGTAGTTGGACTTGCCGATCCAGTCACGCCAGAACGCCAAGGTGTCGGTCAGGCACTGGCTGCCCTGCCCGGCCTTGACCAGCGGGTCTTCGCTGCCGCCCAGGATGAACTCGGCGCTTTCGCCTTCCTGCAGGGTGAACTCGGCGATGGCGGCGTGCTCATCCAGGCGCATTGGCTGGGTGCTGGCCAGGCGCAGGGTGGGCTGCTGATCGGCTTCGAACCACACATCGTCGCCGTCCATGCCGGCGCGGGTGTCGGCGCGGCTGTAGTCGTGGCGCACCCGGCAGCACATGCGCACGTCGGCGCTGCCGTTGATTACCACGATCCGCCGCACCAGACGCGGCAGGTCGTCCTCGCTGATGCCGATGGGCATCAGGTCGGTGATTTCCACCACGGCGCTTTCGCTGATCCAGCGGGTCAGCAGTACGTTGGTATCGGGCAGGTACACCTGCAATCGGCGGGCATCGTCCAGTTGCGGCGCCAGCTGGAAGATTCCCGCCTTGGGGCTGTCGAGCAAGGCGCTGAACAGCGATGGGCTGTCGAAGTCAGGCCAGCAGAAGAAGTCCACACTGCCGGTGTCCGCAATCAGCGCCGCGCTGCGCATGTCACCAATGACACCGTGGGCCTCGATGATGCTCTGCGGCTCCTGGTCGAACGATTCTCGAGTGCTGGAATCAGCCATTGTTGCGAAACCCCGCGTACAGGCTCATGCCGCCGTCGATGAATAAGGTAGTGCCGTGTACGTAATCGGACGCATCGCTGGCCAGCCAGACCACCGCATTGGCCACGTCTTCGGCCTCGCCGATGCGCCCGTACGGGATCAGCTCGAGCAGCTTGCGCTCGGCTTCCCCCTGGGTGTTGGCGCTGTTGATCGCGGTGCGGATCGCCCCGGGGGCGATTGAATTGACGCGGATGCGCTGCTCGCCCACTTCCTGGGCGATGCTGCGCATCAACAGGTCGATGCCGCCTTTGGAGGCCGCATAGTTCACGTGGCCGGCCCAGGGGATGAGCTGGTGCACCGAGCTCATGTGGATGATCTTGCCGGCAGCCCGCGACACCCAGGGCCGTGGCCCCTGGCTGGCGAACTGGCGCAGGGCGGCGCGAGCGCAGAGGAACTGCCCGGTCAGGTTGACTTCCAGCACCTTGTTCCAGTCGGCCAGGGTCATGTCGACGGTGGCGGCGTCCTTCTGCATCCCTGAATTGGCCAGCAGGATGTCGAGGGCGCCGAAGGTGTCGAGGGTCTTGGCGAAAAGCTTTTCGACGTCCGCCTCCTGGGACACGTCGGCGCCCACGGCGATGGCCTTGCCACCAGCCTGGCGAATTTCTTCGGCCAGTCGTTCAGCGGGTTCGGCGTGGGCGTTGTAGTTGATCACTACCGCAGCGCCCGCTGCGGCCAGGCCTTTGGCTGCGGCAGCACCGAGCCCGGAACTGGCCCCGGTGACCAGCGCTACTTGCTTGTCGAGTGAGATGTGCATGTGCGCCATTGTCTCCATAAGGGTCTCTAGAGACTGACTAGGGGTGGCGGCGGGAGTTCAGGGCACCTTCGGCAATTGCGGTTGCCCAAGTTTTACAGGCCACTTGAAAGGAGCCGACCATGACACAAGAATCCAAACGCGAAGACCTCAAGGACCAACCGGCCAACGCCGGCAAGGTCGGCGAGAAGCACAAGCAGCTCAACCAGCAGGGCGAGCAGCAAAGGCCGGGCACGCCGGCCGATCCGAAGCAGGCGGGGCGCTGAACGCATCGGCGCTCTGCCCGCTCCGGGTTTGATCACGGGCGTCAGCCGTGGTGCTGTCAGGCCGCAAGCCTGTTCTAGTGTTGCAGAACCGCCTTGAGGTACGGCGCCGTACGCGACGCCGCTACTTCTGCCACGGCCTCGGGCTGCCCCGCCGCCACCACGGTGCCGCCGTCTTCCCCGGCGCCCGGGCCGATATCGATCACCCAGTCGCACTGGGCTACCACGCGCATATCGTGCTCGACCACCACCACCGTGTTGCCGGCATCCACCAAAGTGTTCAGCTGCACCAGCAGCCGGTCGACATCGCTGGGATGCAGTCCGGTGGTCGGCTCGTCGAGCACGTACAGGGTCGCCCCGCGCTGGCTGCGCTGCAGCTCGGTGGCCAGCTTGATGCGCTGCGCCTCGCCGCCTGAGAGCTCGGTGGCCGGCTGGCCCAGGCGCAGGTAACCCAGGCCGATGTCGCGCAGCACGGTCAGGGCGCGCAGCACACTGGGCGTTTCGGCAAAGAAGGCGCAGGCCTGCTCGACCGTGAGGTCCAGCACCTGGGCGATGTTGCGGCCATTCCACTGCACCTCCAGGGTCTGCGCCTGGTAACGCGCGCCGTGGCAGGTCTGGCACGGAGCATAGACGCTGGGCATGAACAACAATTCGACACTGACGAAGCCCTCGCCCTCGCACGCCGGGCAGCGCCCCTTGGCCACGTTGAAGGAAAACTGCCCGGCATCGAAGCCGCGCTCGCGGGCCGCGTCCGTGGCAGCGAACAACTTGCGCACCGCATCGAACAGGCCGGTGTAGGTGGCCAGGTTGGAGCGCGGCGTGCGGCCGATGGGCTTCTGGTCCACCTGCACCAGGCGCTGGATGTGCTCCATGCCGGCGGTGATGGCGCCCGAGCGGGTCTGCGGTGCGCTTTCCTGCAAGGGGTTGTCGTCGGCCTCCGGCGCCGAGGGTGCCTGCCCCAACCGCTCGCCCACCAGCTCCAGCAAGGCCTGGCTGACCAGGCTGGATTTGCCCGAGCCGGAAATCCCGGTGACGGCGGTGAAACAGTGCAGAGGGAACGCCGCGTCGACGTTCTCCAGGTTGTTGCGGCTGACCCCGCTCAGTGCCAGCCACTGGCCAGCTGGCCGGGGCGTGCGCTGCACGGCTTGCTGTTCGGCGAACAGATGCACCCGTGTGCGCGACGCCTGCACCTTGCGCAGGCCCTGCGGCGGGCCGCTGTACAGCACCTGCCCGCCATGCTCGCCGGCGGCCGGGCCGACGTCCACCAGCCAGTCGGCACGGCGCATGGTCTCCAGGTCATGCTCGACCACGAACAGCGAGTTGCCGGCCGCCTTGAGCCGCGCCAAGGCGTCGAACAGCGCCTCGCCGTCGGCCGGGTGCAGGCCGGCCGACGGCTCGTCGAGCACATAGATGACGCCGAACAGCTGCGAATTGAGCTGGGTGGCCAGGCGCAGTCGCTGCAGCTCGCCGGAAGACAAGGTCGGTGTACTGCGCTCCAGCGCCAGGTAGCCCAGGCCCAGATCGGTCAGCACGCGAATGCGCAGCAGCAGCTCGGCCGCCAGTTGCTGGCCGGCCAAGCGTTTCTCCGGGGCCAGCGCGCTGTCGCCGTGGCCCTCGGCGATGGGTGTCAGCAGCTCGGCCACGCGGTTGAGTGGCAGCTGCGAGAACTCGCCGATGTCCAGGCCGGCGAAGGTCACGCTCAGGGCTTCGCGCTTGAGACGCTTGCCCGCGCACAGCGGGCAGTCCGCGCCGATCATGTACTGGCTCACGCGTTTTTTCATCAAGGCGCTTTGCGAGTGGCTGAAGGTGTGCAGCACGTAGCGACGGGCACCCGTGAAGGTGCCCTGGTAGCTGGGTTCGACCTTGCGCTTGAGCGCCTCGCGGGTTTGCGACGGGGTCAGGCCGGCGTACACCGGCACGGTGGGCGTCTCTTCGGTGAAGAGAATCCAGTCGCGGTCCTTTTTCGGCAGGTCGCGCCAGGGGATGTCGACGTCGTAGCCCAGGGTCACGAGGATGTCGCGCTGGTTCTGCCCTTGCCAGGCCAGTGGCCAGGAGGCCACCGCGCGCTCGCGGATGGTCAGCGAGTCGTCCGGCACCATGGTCTGCTCGGTGACTTCATAGACCCGCCCGAGGCCCTGGCAACCGGGGCAGGCGCCCTGGGGCGTATTGGCCGAGAAGTCCTCGGCGTACAGCAGCGGCTGCCCGGGCGGGTACTCGCCGACCCGCGAGTAGAGCATGCGCACCGGGCTGCCCAGGGTGGTCACGCTGCCCACCGTCGAGCGCGTGCTCGGCGTGCCGCGCTGTTGCTGCAGGGCCACCGCCGGCGGCAGGCCCTCGATGCTGTCCACGGCCGGTACGCCGACCTGGTCGATCAGGCGCCGGGCATAGGGCGCCACCGATTCGAAATAGCGACGCTGCGCCTCGGCGTACAGGGTGCCGAAAGCCAGCGAAGACTTGCCCGAACCGGATACGCCGGTAAACACCACCAACGCATCGCGGGGAATGTCGACGTCGACGTTCTTGAGGTTGTGTTCGCGAGCGCCGCGAACCCGCACATAGCCGGGCAATGCTGGGGGGCTGGGTTTCATGGAAAAGTCGGTGGCCTGATAGAAAGAGTCTTATAACCGACCCGGGGGTGCGTGCAAAGTTTGCCCCGATTGCCCCGGGCAACCTCGAGCCGCCGATAATTTCAGCTAGGATGTGGTCATACGACAACCTCCCAGGCCAGCGAAGCCCCCATGACTGCAGACACACAACACAACGTCACCCTGCAAATCGTCTCGATCGTCTTCTACACCTTCATCGCCTTCTTCTGCATCGGCCTGCCCATCGCCGTGCTGCCGGGGTATGTGCACGACCAGCTGGGTTTCAGCCCGATGATCGCCGGCCTGACCATCGGTTCGCAGTACCTGGCCACCCTGATCAGCCGCCCTGGTGCCGGCCGCGCCGCCGATACCCTGGGCACCAAGAAGGCGGTGGTGGTGGGCCTGGCCGGGATTGCCGCGAGCGGCGCGCTGACCCTGCTCTCGACCCTGCTGCAGAGCCTGCCCGATGCCAGCCTCAGCCTGCTGATCATCGCCCGCCTGGTACTCGGCGCCTCCCAGGGACTGATCGGTGTCAGCACCATCAGCTGGGGCATCGGCCTGGTCGGCAGCGAGCAGACCGCCCGCGTCATCTCCTGGAACGGCATTGCCTCCTACGGCGCCATCGCCCTCGGCGCGCCGCTGGGGGTGCTGATGGTCGGCGCGGCGGGTTTCAATACCCTGGGTATCGCCCTGAGCGTGCTGGCCCTGCTGGCGCTGTGGTTGATCCGGGATAAAAAGGCCGTGCCGGTGCTGCGCGGCGAGCGCCTGCCCTTTTGGGCGGCGTTCAGCCGGGTGGCGCCGTTCGGCCTCAGCCTGACCCTGGCCTCCATCGGCTACGGCACCCTGACCACCTTCATCACCCTGTATTACCTGGACCGCGGCTGGGTCGGGGCGGCCTGGTGCCTGACCAGTTTCGGCCTGTGTTTCATCATCTCGCGGCTGGTGTTCATCAACGCCATCAGCCGCTTTGGCGGCTTCAGCGTGGCCATCAGCTGCATGAGCATGGAGACCCTCGGCCTGGTGCTGCTGTGGCTGGCACCGTCGCCGCTGACCGCGCTGTTCGGTGCCGGCCTGGCCGGGTTCGGGCTGTCGCTGGTGTACCCGGCACTCGGCGTACTGGCCATCGCCCGCGTGCCGGCCGCCAGCCGTGGCGCGGGGCTGGGGGCCTATGCGGTGTTCTTCGACCTGGCCCTGGCCATCGCAGGGCCGATGATGGGGGCGGTAGCCTTGCACCTGGGCTATGGCTGGATCTTCCTGCTGGCCTCGCTACTGGCCCTGGCCGGCTTGGGGCTGACCTGGTGGCTGGGGCAAAGGCCGGCGGCGGATTCGACGCTTTGAGCGGGCTCCGGTGAGTTGGCTCCCAGCGCTGGCTTGCAAAAAAGAGCGGGCTTCAAAAGTCGTACCGGGCCGTCATGCCCAGGGTCCTTGGGGTGCCCAGCACGCCGGTGTAGGCGCCGTTGGGCGAGTTCCACAGGGTGGTGTAGTAGGTCTTGTCGAAGGCGTTCTTCAGCCACAGCGAGACATCCCACTGCCCCTGCCCCAGATCACCGCGCAGCCCGGTGCTCAGGTTGACCAGCGCATAGCCCGGCAGTTGTGCGTAGCGCGAGTCGTCGAGGGTGCCGACGGCGTGGGAGCGCCAGGCATAGCTGCCGTTCAGATAAGGTTGCAGACCGTTGGCCAGATTCCACTGGTAGCTGGCGTTGCTGTTGAAGATCCACTTCGAGGCACCCACCACCGCATGCCCGCTAAGGTCGCAGGACGCCGGTGCGCCGGCCTGCAACGCGACCTCGGCCGGGCATGGTGCGCTGTCGTAGGACAGGTAGCGCACATCGTTCCATGAGCCGTTGGCGTTGAGGGTCAGGCCGCGCACCGGCCGCCAGCTGCTGTCCAGCTCCAGGCCGCGGCTGCGCACGGTGCCGGCGTTGGTCAGGTAGCTGGCCTGGCTGGCGGCGTCGTAGGCGTTGGCCTGGTAGCCGTAGACCTGAGTCCAGAACAGGTTGGCGTCGATCAGCAGGCGCTGGTCCAGCAAGGTGGTCTTGATCCCCAGCTCGGCGTCGTTGGCCCGCTCGCTGCCGATCAGCAGGGAGTCGGCCCCGGCCACCGGCGCGCTGGCAACCCCCAGGTTGACCCCACCGGACTTCTCGCCGTGGGCCAGCGAGGCGTAGCCCAGCACCTGCTCACTGATGTGCCAGGACAGGCTGGCCAGCAGCGACGGGCTGAAGCTGTACTGGCTGAGGTCGCCGGAGTCGTAGGCACCGGCGCGGGCCAGGCGCGCTGCCGCCGCCGCAGCGCTGACGGGCGCCCCGCCTGCCGGCGCGTTGCGGGTAACCGTCGACTGCTTGCGCTCGTAGGTGCCGCGCACGCCCAGGCTGAAATCCAGCTGCGGGGTCAAATGCCAGGTGCCCTGGGCGAAGGTGGCGAAGCTGTCGGTGTCGACGCTGCCATTGCCTATGCTGGTGACGTCGTTCAAGGCCCCTTGCGCAGTGCCGTTCCAGGTGTCGGCCAGCGGCCCGTAATAGGTGAACACCTTGTTGTCCATCAGCTGGCGGAAGTAGTAGGCGCCCAGTACGTAGTCGAAGTGCTCGCCCAGCGGCGAGGCCAGCCGCAGCTCCTGGGAGAACTGCTGGTCGCGGGCCGACTGGCCGACATTGTGCATCACGTCGACGTTCAGCTCGTCGTCGTTGCGCGGGGTGAAATCCCACCAGCGCCAGGCGCTGATCGAGGTCAGCTGAAAGTCGCTGGGCAGGCGCCAGTTGGCCTCCAGGGAGGTGCCGCCCTGGTAGACCTTGATGCTCTGGTCGGCGTCAAGGTTGACTCGCCGCCCGTCCACCAGCGTCGCGCCCACCGCGGCCGCGCGCTGCTGGTAGCGGTTGACCCCGTTGATCAGCGGCCCGGTGCTGAACAGCGAGCGGGTGCCGGCGCTGGAGTCTTCCTCGTTGTAGTCGCCGATCCAGCGCAGGCTGAAGTCCTCGTCGGGCTTGAACAGCAGCTGCCCGCGCACGCCCTGGCGCATGCCGCCACCCAGGGTGTTGCCGTTGTATTGGTTGGTCACGTAGCCGTTCTCATGGCTGCGGTACAGGTCGATGCGCCCGGCCAGGCTGTCGTTCAGCGGGCCGGAGAAGCTGGCCTGGCTCTGCACATAGCCGTGCTCGCCCAGGGAGCTGACGACACTGCCCTGGGGCGTGAAACTGGGCTGGCGGGTGCTGATGTTCAAGACGCCAGCCGTGGTGTTCTTGCCGAACAGCGTGCCTTGCGGGCCACGCAACAGCTCCATCTGCTGGACGCTGAGCAGGTCGAACACGGCCATGCCGGGACGGCCCAGGTAGACGTTGTCCAGATAGATCCCGGCGCTGCCCTCCAACCCGTCGCTGGCCGGGTTGTTGCCCAGGCCTCGGATCGACAGGCTGGCCTGGCGCGGGTTCATGAAGGCGACGTTGAGGCTGGGCATCGCCTGCTGCAGATCCTGCAGGCGATACAGCCGTTGTGCTTCCAGGGTCTGGCCGCTGAGCACACTCATGGCGGTGGGCACCTGCTGGGCATCTTCGCTGCGGCGTCGGGCCTCGACCGTGACGGCCTGCAGGGTGGTCGCGGTGTCGCTGCCGCTCTCGGCGGCCGCCAGGTGACAGGTTGGCAGCATGGCGACCAGGGCCAGGCAGCGCGGGTAATACGGATTCATCGGTGTTCCTCGGGATGAGTCGACTCCTCGCTGCGCGTGGCTGGCGTAAGCGCGTTGGTCAGGACGGTGGGTGGGGGTTGGCTCAATCACGCAGCCAGGCAATGTCCTCGCGCTGGTAGCGGTGGGCGCGGAAGATGCCGTTGTTTTCGCCGGGCAGATATTGCCGCGACGGTGCGTCGGGGTAGGCGGCGAAGTGCGGGTTGACGTACTCCCACACCACCTCGCCGGCCCGGGTGACCTCGAACAGCCGACCGAAGTTGGCCTCGGTGATCAGCGTGTTGCCGTTGTGCAGCCGTTGCGCGCCGCCCATGAACGGGGTGAAGAAGGCGTAGCCCGGGGTGTCGGCGTACTGCCATTCGATGCGCTGGGCCAGCGGGTCGATTTCCAGCACCCGCGAGAACGGCATGGACACGTGGGGCCGCGAGATGCCGTTGTCGAACACCAGGATGCGGCCGTCGTCCAGTTCGCTGGGGCAATGCTGCTGCGCCACCAGGTCGTGGCCCAGGCGCCACAGCACCTCGCCGCTCACGCGCTGCACGGCGATCACCGCCGAGACGCTGCGCAGGCTGAGGATGACCTTGCCGTCGCGCCCCGGGCTGACCGCGTTGGTCATCGGCCAGTGGTAGCGCTCGAAGCTGTCGTGCAACGGATAGTCTTCGGGCCGCAGGTGCTCCCAGCTGCGCCACTCCCACACCACCTGGCCCTGGCGATCGACCTCCTTGACCACGTCGGCGTAGATCACCCCGCCGGCGGCTTCGCTGCCGGGGATGCCACCCTGCACGCGGCGCGCCAGCTCGGCGCTCAGCGGCTCGACGGTGGTGTACAGCAGGTGGCCGTTGTCCAGCCACTGCGCATCGTGATGGTGCATCAGGTCGGTGTGCTGCCACACCACTTCGCCTTCGGGGGTGACTTCGCTGAAAGCGCCGCCGTGCCACACCGACCAGCCGGGAAACAGGTTCGGCGAATCCGGGTGGTTGCCGTTGTAGCCGAGATTGCCATTGGCCAGCAGCACGGCATCGCGCCCGGGCCGCTGCGGCAGCTGCCAGCGGTGCACCACTTCGCCGTCCAGGTCGACGAGGAAGACCTGGCCGTTGGCGGTCTGCGGGGCAAACAGGGTGTAGCCCCCGGCGCTGCGTTCGTGGTCGACGGCGATCAAGCCGGTCTTCTGGCGTCTGAGGGTGGTGCGATCGAGCGTTGGCATGGCTTTTCTCCGGGTGAACGAGGCCCTGCCGGGGCAAGCGGCATGGCGTTTTCAGGTTTCAGGTCAGTGTGGCGCGGGCAGCGCGCCGTTGAAGTCGGCGTCGAACAGGGTCTGCACCTGGACCGGTCGCGGGATCAACCGGGCTGCGGCGAAGGCATCGGCCAGGTGTTGCTGCAAGGCGATGATTCCAGCGTCGATGGGCACATAACGCAGGTGCTGGTGAGCGAGCATGTCCTGCACCAGCGCCAGCGGCAGGTGCGTGGCGGCGGCCAGCGCGACGGCCCACTCGGCCGGGTGCGCAGTGGCCCAGTCCTGCGCCCGGGCCAGGCGCCCAAGCAGCTCGGCCAGTTGCACCGAGCGCTGCGGGTCGGCCAGCGCCTGCTGGCTGGCCACGGCAAAGCTCAATCCGCTTTCCGGCCACGGGCTGCCGTCCACCAGCACCCGTGCGCCCTGGGCCACGGCCTGGCCGACGTAGGGATACCATACGGCCCAGGCATCGACATGGCCGCTGGCGAAGGCGTTCTGCGCGTCCACCGGGCTGACGTACGCCAGCTCCACGTCACGGGGCTCGAGCCCCGCCTCGTGCAGCGCCGCCAGCACCAGGTAATGCCCGCTGGAGCCCTTGGCCACGGCGATGCGCCGGCCCTTGAGGTCGGCCACTCGCTGCACGCTGGAACCGGCCGGCAGCAGCAAGGCGTTGTTGTTCTGCGCGCCCTCGGCGACGCCGATGATGCGCACCGCCGAGCCGCCAGCCTGGGCGAACACCGGCGGCGCATTGCCGACCACGCCGACGTCGATGGCGCCGCTGTTGAGTGCTTCGAGCAACGCCGGACCGGCGCTGAAGGGGTGCCAGCGGTCGCTGTCCGGCCGCGCTTGCCCGGCCGCCTGCAGCAGGGCCTGCACCAGGCCACTCTGGTCGCCGATCTGCAAGACCTCGGCGGCGCTGGCGTGGGCCGCCAGCACCAGCGCCGCGCAGCCGAACAAGGCACGACGAAGTCGCTTGGCAGGCAGGAAAATTGACGGCATTGTCAGGTTCTCGTTTTGTGTTGCGCCGAGTATGTGGAGTCCCGTCGTGCCGATCCATGCCAAACACCCCTCCTTTGCTGCCACGCCTGACACTCGCACGGTGGTGGTGCTGACCTTCGCCGATGCCCTGCTGCTCAACGGCAGCGGCCCTATGGAAGTATTCGCTGCCGTGCCGCGGGTGCTGGCCGGCCGTTTCGCCAGCCAACCGCCCTATCGCCTGGTCCTCGCTTCCCCGGAAGGCGGCCTGGTGACCTCGGTGTCTGGCGTCGAGGTGATGACCCAGTCGCTGGCCTGGCTCGATGCCCAGGTGCCGGCCATCGACACCTTGATCGTGGTCGGCGGCCCGGGGGTGACCGTGCTGGAGCACGACGCACAGATCTGCCGATGGTTGCGCCGACGCCAGCCCGGCACGCGGCGCCTGTGCTCGATCGGCACCGGCAGCTTCGTGCTGGCCGCCGCCGGCCTGCTGGAAGGCCGCCAGGTAGTGACCCATTGGAAGTTCATCGAGCAGCTGCAGGCCGACTATCCCGGGGTGCGCTGCCAGCAGGACGCCCTGTACCTCAATGACGGCCCGCTGTGGACCTGCGGCGGCGCCACCGCCGGAATCGACCTGGCCCTGGCCCTGGTCGAACAGGACCTGGGCCCCCATGCCGCCCTGGCGCTGGCGCGCTATTTCACCGTGTTCATCTGGCGCTCGGCCGAACAGCCGCAACTGAGCGCGTCGTTGCAGGCGCAGTCCAAGGCCCTGGGCACCGACCCGCAGGTGCGCCTGGCGCGCCTGCACGCCTGGATCGCCGCCCACCTCAACGAAGACCTGCGCGTCGAGCGCCTGGCCGAACAGTTCGGCATGAGCCCGCGGCACTTCGCCCGCGCCTACGTCGCCGCCACCGGCGACACCCCCGCCCATGCCGTGGAGACCCTACGCCTGGAAGCCGCCTGCCGCCTGCTGGAAACCAGCAACGAACCGATCAAGCGCATCGCCGAGACGGTCGGCTTCGGCCGCGAAGAACGCATGCGCCGAGCCTTCCACAAGCAACTGGGCGACAGCCCGCAGGGCTATCGGCAACGCGGCCATGCGCCGCTGCCGGCGGCGGGTCAGACGGGGTATCGGTTCGTCGCGCAGAACCTGGCGTGCTGAGTCGCCCATTGAGAATGTGAAAACCAGCTCACATCTTTATCACGATTTTTTCAACTGCCCGGGCTTAGTCTGTGCTGGCTCCTTCAAGCTTTACCGCCCGCTCCCCCCCATCGCGGGCTTTTTTTTGCCTGCAATTTGCTGCAGCAATTCGCCCGTCGATCCAGCTCATGCTAAAACCCCTGTCAGCGGTGGCCTCGAGAAACTGAGCCTGTACCGTCACTACAGGATGTCATCATGCACGCTTTGCCCACCTCACCAGCGCTGCTCATGCTGGCAGCGCTCGCTGCCCACGCCAGCGAACTGCAGGCCCCCATCGTCGCCATCGAGCCCGGACTGATCCGCGGCGTGCGCAGCGCAGGGGTCGAAGCCTTCAAGGGCATCCCCCTGGCCCAACCGCCGCTGGGCGAGCTGCGCTGGCGCCCGCCGCAGCCGGTCAGCCCCTGGCAGGAGGTCCGCTCGGCCGAGCGCTACGGCCCCGACTGCATGCAGAAAGCCTTTGAAAGCAGCGCCTCGCCGGCAGGCGCGCCGCCCGCCGAGGACTGCCTGTACCTCAATGTCTGGAAGCCGGCCCAGGCCGCTGGCCGGACCCCGGTGCTGGTGTGGATCTACGGCGGCGGCTTCGTCAATGGCCGGAGCTCGGCAGCGGTGTATTCCGGCGAGCCGCTCGCCCGCCAGGGCGTGCTGGTGGTCAGCTTCAACTACCGGGTCGGGCGCTTCGGCTTTTTCGCCCACCCCCAGCTCAGCCGGGACCAGGGCGCGCACGAAGCCCTCGGCAACTACGGCCTGATGGACCAGTTGGCCGCGTTGCAGTGGGTGCAGCGCAACATCGGCGCTTTCGGCGGCGACCCGGGCCAGGTGACGGTGGTGGGCGAATCGGCGGGCGGCATGTCGATCCATGCGCTGTTGACCTCGCCGCAGAACCACGGACTGTTTCAGCGCGCAGTCATTCAGTCCGGTGGCGACGGCCAGCTGTTCATGAACGACCTGGGCAAGGCGGAACAGGCCGGCCTGGCCTTCGCGGCCACGCAGGGCATCGCTGCCGACGATCCCCAGGCCGTCGCCCGCTTGCGCCGGCTGAGCGCTGCGCAAGTCACCGGCGAGCTCAATCTCTCGACCCTGTTCGAGCCGCCCCAGGCAGTGCCGACCTATACCCTGCCGATGCGCGACGGCCAGGTCGCCGTGGATGCGCTCAAGGCTTACCAGGCCAGGCGTTTCGCCCCTGTGCCGGTGATGCTTGGCGTGGTCAGCGATGACCTGTTCGGCGCCGAAGGCGCCATGATCAAAGGCGCCAGGACGGTAGCCGACCTTCTGGTCGGGCGAGGGGTGCCCTTGTACCGCTATCGTTTTTCCTACGTCGCCCAGGCGGCGCGGGCGCAGTCACCACAGGGCGCCCGGCACGCCAGTGAGATTCCCTACTTCCTGCGCACCCTCGACGCTTGGCTTGGGCCAGCCCTGAGCGCTCAGGACCGCCGGGCCAGCGAGCTGGCCAGCGCTTATCTGGTCAATTTCGTCAGGACCGGCAACCCCAACGGCGCGGGCCTGGCGCGCTGGCCGCGCTATGAAAGCGGCCAGCCGACCGTATTGGACTTCACTGCCGATGCCGGGGTAAGGCTCTATGGGGATTGATCCACAGCGTTGCGTGAAACCGGGCTTACTGCCTATCGGGGGCTGCTCCATGCGGCCTATAGCTCGGCCACCGCGATCAACCTGATGCAAATGTGAAAACCAGCTCACATCCTTATCACGATTTTTTCAACTGGCTGGGCATAGTCTGAACTCGCTCCTTCAAGTGTTCCCGCCCGTGCCCCCATCACGGGCTTTTTTTTGCCTGGGATCTTCCTGGCGCCTGGCGCGATGTCCAATATGGCCACCAGCGGCCGCCCGCGCGGCCTATCGCGGGCTTCGCGCGCTCCCACAATGGATTCGCGATCAAAGTGGGAGGGGGCGCAGACCCCGAGAGGCCGCCAGGCCGTCAGGCCGGTGTGATCTTCCTGGTGCCTGGCGGAATGTCCAATAGGGCCACCAGCGGCCGCCCGCGCGGCCTATCGCCAGCTGCGCCGGCTCCTACATCTGTTTCGAGTTATATGCATCCAGTGGCATCTCCTATGACCGCCTTTGATGTTCGACGATAGACCGCCATGCACCAAGGCGCTCATAGGTAATGCCACTGGAACGGCACGTTCGAAGCAAATGTAGGAGCCGGCGAAGCTGGCGATAGGCCGCGCGGGCGGCCGTTGGCGGCCGTGATTGAGTCTCAAGACAGGCCAGCCGCCCTCTCGGGGTCTTCGCCCCCTCCCACAAGGGATTCGCGATCAAAGTGGGAGGGGTCGCAGACCCCGAGAGGCCGCCAGGCCGGTGTGATCTTCCTGGTGCCTGGCGAAATGTCCAATATGGCCACCAGCGGCCGCCCGCGCGGCCTATCGCCAGCTGCGCCGGCTCCTACATCTGTTTCGATTATATGCATCCAGTGGCATCGCCTATGACCGCTCTTGGTGTTAGACGACAGACCGCCATGCACCAAGGCGCTCATAGGCAATGCCACTGGAACGGCACGTTCGAAGCAAATGTGGGAGCCGGCGAAGCTGGCGATAGGCCACGCGGGCGGCCGTTGGCGGCCGTGATTGAGTCTCAAGACAGGCCTGGCGCCCTCTCGGGGTCTTCGCCCCCTCCCACAAGGGGTTCGCGATCAAAGTGGGAGGGGTCGCAGACCCCGAGAGGCCGCCAGGCCGGTGTGATCTTCCTGGTGCCTGACGGAATGTCCAATAGGGCCACCAGCGGCCGCCCGCGCGGCCTATCGCCAGCTGCGCCGGCTCCTACATCTGTTTCGAGTTATATGCATCCAGTGGCATCTCCTATGACCGCCTTTGATGTTCGACGATAGACCGCCATGCACCAAGGCGCTCATAGGTAATGCCACTGGAACGGCACGTTCGAAGCAAATGTAGGAGCCGGCGAAGCTGGCGATAGGCCGCGCGGGCGGCCGTTGGCGGCCGTGATTGAGTCTCAAGACAGGCCCGCCGGCCTCTCGGGGTCTTCGCCCCCTCCCACAAGGGGTTCGCGATCAAAGTGGGAGGGGTCGCAGACCCCGAGAGGCCGCCAGGCCGGTGTGATCTTCCTGGTGCCTGGCGAAATGTCCAATATGGCCACCAGCGGCCGCCCGCGCGGCCTATCGCGGGCTTCGCGCGCTCCCACGTCTGTTTTGATCGTGCCGTTCCAGGCAGATCTCCTATGACCGCCTTGGTGCCTGGCGGTCTATCGTGGAACATCAAATGGATGCATGCGCCCGGAACAACCGTAGGAGCGCGCGAAGCCCGCGATAAGGCCGCGCGGGCGGCCGGTGGTGGCCGTGATTGAGTCTCGAGACGAGCCTTGCGGCTTCTCACGGAACTTCCACCGTCAAAACCCCCACTGAGCTTCAATCCTTCCCACCGTGCGAGCCGCCATGGTCCAGTCGCCCACCCCTCGCAGCAACCGCGCGCTCGACGCCCTGAATTTCTTTCTGGCCGATGTGCGCGATGGGTTGGGTCCTTATCTGGCGATCTACCTGCTGGCCGTGCATCACTGGGAGCCCGCCAGTATTGGCCTGGTGATGACCCTGGCCGGGCTGGCGGCGCTGGTGACGCAGACGCCGGCGGGCGGCCTGATCGACCGGATCGTCTGCAAGCGCGCCGCCGTGGCGGTGGCGGCGATGCTGGTGACCGGATGCTGCGTGATCCTGCCCTGGGTCCACGGCTTCAGCGTGGTAGCGGTGACCCAGGCCCTGAGCGCGGCAGCGGCGTCGATCTTCGCGCCGGCCATCGCCGCCATTTCGCTGGGCATGACCGGGCCCAAGGCGTTCACGCGGCGGACCGGTCGCAACGAGACCTTCAACCATGCCGGCAATGCCTGTGCCGCCTTGCTGGCCGGCGGCCTGTCCTATCTGTTCGGGCCGGTGGCGGTGTTCTACCTGATGGCCGCGATGGCCCTGTGCAGTGTGGTGGCCATCGCCAACATCGCCCCGCAAGCCATCGACCACGACCTGGCCCGCGGCTTCGATGCCAGCGCCGCTGCGCCAGCCGATGCTGTGCCTGGCTGGCGCGCGCTGCTGGGCAGCCGCTCGCTGCTGCTGTTTGCCCTGTGTTGCGCACTGTTCCATTTGGCCAACGCGGCGATGCTGCCGCTGGTCAGCCAGAAGTTGTCGCAGCTGAACATGAGCCTGGCCACGCCTTTGACCTCGGCCTGCATCGTCGCCGCGCAACTGGTAATGGTGCCGGCAGCGATGCTGGTCGGCGCGCGCGCCGACCGCTGGGGGCGCAAGCCGCTGCTGCTGGCAGGTTTCGCCATCCTCCCGGTGCGTGCGGTGCTCTATACCCTTTCCGACAACCCTTACTGGCTGGTGGCGGTGCAGATGCTCGATGGCGTCGGCGCCGGGCTGTTCGGCGCGCTGTTCCCGCTGGTGGTCAAGGACCTGACCCAAGGCAGCGGCCGCTTCAATATCTGCCTCGGTGCGCTGACCACGGCGTTCGGCCTGGGCGCGGCCTTGAGCAACGGCCTGGCCGGGCTGGTGGTGCAGGCCGCCGGCTTCAGCATGGCCTTCCTGACCCTCGGGGCGATTGCTGCGCTCGCCCTGCTGCTGCTGTTCCTGCTGCCGGAAACCCGCCAACCCGCCTCCGATTGAGTCTGCCCCATGCCGCTATCCGCTATCACCTGGTGCATCACCGCCCTGGCCACTGCCGGCGTCATCCTGCGGCCCTGGCGGCTGCCCGAGTACGTCTGGGCCCTGGGCGGCGCGCTGCTGCTGGTGGTGTGCGGGCTGGTGCCCTGGCCCGCTGCGCTGGCGGCGGTGGCCAAGGGTGACGACGTCTATCTGTTTCTCACCGGCATGATGCTGCTGGCCGAGCTGGCTCGCCGCGAAGGACTGTTCGACTGGCTGGCGACCCTGGCCGCGCGCCAGGCCCGGGGCTCCAGCCAGCGGCTGTTCGACCTGGTGTTCGCGGTCGGCACCCTGGTCACCGTGTTTCTCTCCAACGACGCCACCGCCGTGGTGCTGACTCCGGCGGTGTATGCAGCCACCCGAGCGGCCAAAGCCGAGCCGCTGCCCTATCTGTTCATCTGCGCCTTCATCGCCAACGCCGCCAGCTTCGTGCTGCCGATCTCCAACCCGGCCAACCTGGTCATCTTCGGCAGCCAGATGCCGGCGCTGGGGCCATGGCTGGCACAGTTCAGCCTGCCATCGCTGGCGGCCATCGCCCTGACCTACCTGGTGCTGCGCCTCAGCCAGCGCCAGGCGTTGCGCCAGCCGCTGGAGCAGGTCGACGCCCTGCCGCCGCTGAGCCTGGGCGCGCGGCTGACCGCCGGCGGCATCGCCGTCACCGGCGTGCTGCTGCTGGTGGTGTCGGCCCTGGACCTGCAGCTGGGCCTGCCGACCTGCCTGGCCGGGTTGGCCACGGTGGTGCTGGTGCACAGCCTGCAGAAAAGCAACCCCTGGCCGGTGTTCAAGGGCGTGTCCTGGGGGGTGCTGCCGCTTGTGGCGGGGCTGTTCGTGCTGGTCGAGGCATTGACCCTGACCGGCGTGGTCGGCGCCCTGGCCAAGGCCCTGGAACAGTGGGCGCAGGCCGCGCCGGTGCAAGTCACCTGGGGCGCCGGAGTGCTGGTGGGGATCGCCTGCAACCTGGTCAACAATCTGCCTGCCGGGCTGATCGCAGGCTCGGTGGGCCACCTGGCCAGCTTGCCCAGCGAGACCACCCGGGCGCTGGTGGTGGCCGTGGACCTGGGCCCCAACCTGTCGATCACCGGCTCACTGGCCACGGTGCTGTGGCTGATCGCGGTGCGCCGCGAAGGCGAGCACGTCAGCGCCTGGACCTTCCTCAAGCTGGGAGCCCTGGTCATGCCGCCCGCGCTGCTCGCCAGCCTGGCCGCGCTGCAATTGACCCACTGAGCCGGCAAAGGCTGCTTTACTGAGTCTTCCATGCCTATCAAAGACCGGAGCGCAGCGATGAGCCGTCTCACCGCCAAGGATTTTCCCCAGGAGCTGCTGGAGCTGTACGACTACTACGCCCACGGCCGCATCGACCGCCGCGCCTTTCTCGACCGCGCCGCCGCCTTCGCGGTGATGGGCCTCACTGCCCCGGCGCTGCTGGCGGCCTTGAGCCCCAACTACGCCCTGGCCGAGCAGGTGCCGTTCACCGACCCGGACATCGTCGCCGAGTACATCACCTACCCCTCGCCCGCCGGGAACGGCGCCGTGCGTGCCTATCGGGTACGGCCGGCCAAGGCCTCCGGCAAGACCCCGGCGGTGCTGGTCGTGCACGAGAACCGCGGCCTGAACCCCTATATCGAGGACGTCGCCCGACGCGTGGCCAAGGCCGGTTTCATCGCCCTGGCGCCCGACGGCCTGACTTCACAGGGCGGCTATCCGGGCAACGACGACAAGGGCAAGGCGCTGCAGGAGAAGGTTGACCCTACCCGCCTGATGAACGATTTCTTCGCCGGCATCGAGTGGTTGATGAAGCAGAACGACGTCGGCAAGGTCGGCATCACCGGCTTCTGCTATGGCGGTGGCGTGGCCAACGCCGCCGCCGTGGCCTACCCGGAGCTCGCCGCTGCCGTACCTTTCTACGGCCGCCAGCCAAAGGCCGAAGACGTGCCGCGCATCCAGGCACCGTTGCTGCTGCATTACGCCGAACTGGACAAAGGCATCAGCGACGGCTGGCCGGCGTACGAGCAGGCGCTCAAGGCCCACGGCAATCTGTACCAGGCCTACATCTACCCCGGGGTGAACCACGGCTTTCACAACGACTCCACGCCGCGCTACGACGAACCCGCCGCGCAATTGGCCTGGGACCGCACCCTGGAGTGGTTCAACAAGTACCTGGTCTAGTCGCCAGACTGACGGCGCCCTGGGTACAGCTGGTCGACCAGGGCCATCCAGTCGAACGGCTCGGCGTAGGCAATGCCCTGGGCCGCCATGGCGTCCACCAGGCCACGCTGGGTGGCGACGATGGCGCGGCTCATGTGCGGCTCGATGCCGACATCGGCGGCGGTGCGGGCCACCTCCTCCATTTCTTCGGCGCGCCGGCGGCCATGCTCGGCCACGCGGCTGATCAGGTAGTGCGGCTGGCGGGCGTCCCAACCCATGCTCGGAAAGCTCTTGTGCAAAGAGGCCAGCACCAGCTCTTCGGCGCCGTACTGGCGCGCGGTGGCCAGGCTCTCGGTGGTCAGCGCCTCGAGGCCCTTGATCATCACGCTGCGGCACATCTTGATCGCCGAAGCGACACCGACCTGTTCGGCCACCACCCGCACATTGAAACCCAGCGGCAGGAGCCATTGCGCGGCCTGCTGGGCCCGCCCGCCGCCCAGCAGGATCGGCGTCTGCAGGCGCTGAGGCGGCACCGGGGCCATGACCGCCGCGTCCACATAATGCGCGGCCCCCGCGCCGACGGCGGCGCTGGCGGCCTGTTTGGTGGTCGGCGCCACCGAGTTGATGTCCATGAACACCTGGCCGGCCTGCAGGTGCGCGGCTGCCTGTTGCGCCACAGCCAGCGCCGAGCCTGCGGTCACCGCCGAGATCACCAGCTGCGCGCCCTGGATGGCCAGCTCGGCCGAGTCGAACGGCTGCACGTCGGCCTTGCGGGCCTTGGCCAGCATGGCATCGCGCTGCGCCGGATCATTGAGCAGGCGGTCGTGGATGCGCACCTGCACCCCCTGCGCGGCGAGGTCCTGGCCAAGAATGCCGCCGGCCTCACCGAAACCGATCAGGGCCACTGTCTGCAATACGCTCATGGGTGCGTTCCTTCTTGCGGGTTGTCGAGGGTGGAAGGATGGGTGCGGGTGGCCCGTGGCGCCGCAGCCGCAGCCGCAGCCGCAGCCGCAGCCGCAGGATTGAGGCAGGCATCGAAGCGCTCGCGGTCGAACAGCTTCTCCCAGCGGCAGATGACGAACACCGCCACGCTGTTGCCGATCACGTTGGTGGTCGAGGTAGCGATCGCCAGCACCCGGTCGATACCAAACAACAGCCCCAGGGCGCCGAGGGGCAGCACGCGCACCGACTCCAGGGTGGCGGCCAGCTTGATCACCGCGCCACCGGCGGCGCCCGCACCGCCCTTGGAGGTCAGCAGCATCACCCCCAGCAGGCTCAGCGACTGGCCCAAGGACAGGCTGGTGTCGGTCGCCTGGGCCAGGAAGCCCAGGCCGCAGGCCATGTACAGGCAGGCGCCATCGATGTTGAAGCTGTAGCCGGCCGGCAGCACGAATCCCACCACCGCTTCGTCGCATCCAGCCTGGGTCAGCTTGGCCACCAGCTTGGGAAACGCCGCTTCGCTGGACGCGGTGCCCATGGCGATGACCGCCTCCTCCTTGATCACCCGAAGGATTTTCAGGATAGAAAAGCCAGCCAGCGCGGCGACGCTGCCGAGCACCAGAAAGATGAAGATCAGCGCGCTGGCGTAGTAGGTCAGGATGTAGCGCAGCAGGTACAGCAGGGTCTGCGAGCCGAAACTCCCCACGGCGGCGGCCATGGCGCCGAACGCGCCCAACGGCGACAGGCGCATGATGTAACTCAGCAGCTTGAAGATGACCGTCTGCCCTTCGTTCAACAGCCGCAGGCCCACCCAGTCGGGCTTGGCACACTGGGCAAGGGCCAGGCCGACCAGGATCGAGACGAACAGCACCGGCAGGATGTCGCCATCGACGAAGGCCGACGCCAGGGTCCTGGGGATGATCGTCAGCAGGAAGTGTTCGAGGTTGAAACTGCCGCCGGCCAACGCGGCATTGACCGTGGCCGCCTGCCCGGCGGCCAGCTCGTCGCCCATGTGCGCATGCAGGCCATCGCCCGGCCGCACCAAAGACACCACGACGAAGCCCACCAGCATGGCCAGGCTGCTGACCACCTCGAAGTAGACCAGGGTCTTGATACCGATGCGCCCGAGTCGGCGAAAGTCGCCGATGTGGGCGATGCCGTGGACCACGGTGAAGAAGATGATCGGCCCAAGCACCATTTTCAGCAGGGCGATGAACGCCGTGCCGAGCGGCTTCATGCGCACCGCAAGGTCCGGTGCCAGCAGGCCCAAGGCGATGGCCAGGGCCATCGCGATCAGCACCTGGATATACAGTTTGCCAAGTAGTTTCATTGCGCTCGACCGTCGTTATTGTTTTTGAGTAACGGGTGATTCGAGCACCAGAGTGGCAGCCGGCGGCGCTCCAAGCCAATGCGTTGGGCTTGGGAGGTGATGCGTTTTGTTTATGCCTGCGGCTCAGTGGTCGGCTCCAGCGAACCCGGCTACGCGCTGAGTCGGTGGACGCCGACACTTTCTTTTCAGGCCGCTTTTGACCGGCAGATAACAGTCATCGAGCTACGCTGCCACCGGCCTATATTGACTCGGCACACAACTGAATTCGCCCAGATGCCCGCCATCGCCCGCGTGCATTGGAGATCCCGAGAGGTCGGCATGAGCTTCCCTTCTTCCACGTTTGCCAAGTCGCCTGCCACTCACTCGAATGCCCCAGCTGAACCCGAGTATGTCCTCCAGCCGCCATTGCCAGCCCCCGCCTCAGCCGCAGACGTGCCCAAATCAACGGCCTCGACATGGCCGCAGCTGTTCAAGACCATGGTGCTGCCAACTTTCGTCGCCATGGCTATCAAGCTGCTGCGTATATGGGTTGACCCCGGGCTGGCCAAGGACATTTTGACGGGGTTGGACCAGCAACCCGTGCATCTCTCCGGCAAAGAGCGGATGGAACAACTGTTGGAGTCAATCCGGGACAGCTACATCGACCCGCGGACACTGCAACTGGTCGAAGTGATAGCGCATGCCTACCACATCATCTGGGCAGGGGGTTCGAACTTCAGTGTGCAGGCACTGGAAGAACCCCTGAGCAAGCTTGAACCGCATTTGCTGGGTCTTTCCTCCCGGCACAGCGGCGACTCGGTGCACAAGGTCATGCAGGTGGCAGTACCGGGGGTACTGCGCTTGCTCAGACAGTTTTTCAATGGCGCCGGCGTGCCGGACATGGAGGGAGTTGCCAACTACTTGCAGTCAATCAACAGCATCGATAACCAGCAGGTGCTGAGGGTGGTATTGCCTGACAACTTGCAATGGCTGCCGAACTTCTTCTGGGGCTGGGGGCAACTGCTTGAGGCATTGCAAGATCCGGCGCTGTTCGTTGCTACCACTCTGCAATCGCAGACCGATGCGCTGGCGGCCCAATCCAGCCAGGCCATCGAGCAAGGTACTGCCTTTCTCGAAACAGCGTTGCAAAGTCCTCTTGCCGGCCTGGTTCGTGATTTCCTCGACGAGCGCTTCGGTGTCCGCCTGCCGGAAGAAACCTTGGCCACCCAAGCCGTACCCTTGTTCATGGATGCAACGATGCGCAACAGCCCCGGCTCGCTGCAGGCGATCACTTACCTGAGCGACCTGGCCAGCGCCGCCCAGGCGCTGCGCGCGCTGTCCAGCTTTCCATACCAGCTGAGCGTCAGTGCACAACTGGGCTGGGGATTCGACTTTCTCCAGGCTCCGCAAACCCGGCAAGCCATGCAGCTGTTGATGCCCGAGCGTATCGCCACACCCATTCTGGCCACGGGCGATATCGGCGCGCGGCTGGCCAGGCTTCCTGACGATGCCTCAGTGAACGTCCTGCTCGATGAAGTCACCAACGCCATTGCCCAGTCACCCCACCGCCACCTGCTCGAAGCGCATTTGCCGATGCCTCTGGCGCAGTTGGCCGAGCAATTCGAACGCTGGAGCCCGTTGACTTCGCGAATCACCCGCCTGAACGACGAGACTGCGGATTCGCAGGCATGGTCGCGTGTCAGCATTATCGGCATGGGCCTGTGGGAGATGGTTACCCAAGAGGCCAAGGCGTACCTCGATAGAACGGTTCAGGATGGCGAACTGGTCAGTGAAGTGGTCATACCGCTCGCGGTTTGGGGATTCATGCTAGGGGGCTACAAGGTCCCGCAAACTATGGGGGAGCTTGCCGAACTGGTGGTAAAGAAGGTCATCAAGGGATTGTTTCCACAAGTTTATGGGGCCTTGAACGCTGCTCTGTGGCTCCGCAAGGTCAATAGCTATCTCTGGACATTCCGTGAGTTCTGGCAGGTCTACCAGCAACCACCCAGCGCTGCTCGCGAGCAGAAGCTATTTACCTACCTGGCGGACGCCATCGGCCTATGGAGCTGGGTGACGCCGCTGATCATCCAAGTGCGCGAGCTTTTCTACTTGCTGCCCCCGCTGCTCGCGATGTATCAGGCGCAAGGCGATGAGGTGGCTGAAGAAGGTGCGCTGGAACGCATCGGCCTGATCGTGACCAAGCTGCACGACAGCAGCAACCCAGTGGTGCAGGCCTGGCTGCGGCGGCTCAAGATACTGGCCATCAGCCTGGTGACCGGCCTGAGCGAAGAGCAGATCAGTCCTTACATCCCGACCACCGCCGGCACCGACTCGGACCTTGATCAGCAGTACCGGTCTGGCACGCCCAGTGAACAGAGCTACCTGGGGCCCGCCACAGTCACTCAGTCCAGCGCGAGGACGATTGCAGAGCATCTGCAAGGGGCGCGCAACTTGTACGATTATTTGGTACCCGCTACGACTGCCTCCAAACTAAGCAAAATGCTCGCCGGGTTCATGCTCAACATCCCGATGGCGTCAGCCGCGGACGATGACGGGTCGACCGTGATAGACCACGGTGAATTGCAGGAGATGGCGGGTATTCCGACAGCCGTCGAGAGCCTTGCGGCCCATAACGCCCGCGCCAACGCCGAAATCTACGGCGGCGTCGGCGCACTGGCGGCGGCGTTGCTGTTCGCTGCAATGGCGTACCGCTGGCGAAACCATGGTGAGGCGTCTGCGCCGACTGCGGCTGGCGCCGGTAGCAGCGCGAAGCAGCCAGAGGCGACGGCGGCGGAATCCGGCGCGCTGCTGGCGCCCTACGATAAATCCTGGGAGCACGATAACTCGGTGTTCAAAGCCACCACGCAACCGGTTGCCTTGAGCGAGCGCGTGGCAAACGGTATCAGGAGCGTGGGCCAAAGCATTAGTAATCAGCGCAAATGGATTGCTGCGGGAGCTGCCGCTACCGCAGCGGTCGTGGGAGTCGGGCTGGTGTGGCATGGCATGGCCAGCAAGCTTGGCGAAAAAGAAATTGCGGCGCTGCTGCACAAACCCGGCAAGAACGGCAAACCCGTTATCGACAACGTGGCGGTGGCGCTGGAGGCCGAGTACGACATGCAGCAGTTGTGGGAAGACGACGACGCCATGGAGCTGGCCATGATCGAGCTGGCAACGGCCGCTGGCTACGTTCCCACCGAAGCGGAGCAAGCCGAATGGCCCACGGTCTCGTTGCAGAAAAAGAGCTCCAGAGAAGCTCGCGATACCGATGCGATCCTCGACGCGCTGTCGGCGGGCGCGGAGCTTGTGCAATTGTCCGTCGAGGCGGCGATCCGCCTTTCGGATATCGTCGAGGTATTGAAACAGGAATTGATGATCCAGGAAGCGATCAAGATCGTGCTCAAGGACGAAATGCAGCAGCACATGGATAAGAAACCGACAATGCCGGCCCACCTCTTCACGCCGGAGGGTTACGCGGAACATATAGGCAACCAGCTTTACAGCAAATACGCTGACCAGTTACCCGCCGATCGAAAGTCTTACAACGCCGAACGCACTCACGTATTGAACGTTTCCGGCCAGAATAAAGATCTGCGCTCGCCACTGTTGGGGGTGCTGACCCTGGGAACTTCTCACTTTCAGTCGCTTGCAGCCCGTGAGCGCAACCCTTACACCTACCAGCCGATGATTGCTGACGGGCGCATGTATATCGACGAAGAAGTAGAGATCAGTGAGTACGATATGTTGACCGGCAAGCTAGCCGAACAGACCAATGCACTGCTGTACGTCAAGAAGGATGCATCCAGATACGATCTTGGAGGGCCTGAACCGAAAGAGTTGTACAAGGAAATGCTGACAACGGATCTTGAAGCCAGCTACCTGAAAGCGTTGGCTCCGGAATTCGAAAGGCTCCGTCCAGCCCTTCAGGACGGCCGTATGAAGTTGATCCAGGACATGCTTCGACTCAGAGTCAAGATACCCGGCTACAATCCGATTCAGGCATTGAAATCAGGGCAAGCATCGCTGCACGAAGTTGATCTGCTCGAGGATAAAGCCAGGGCAACCGCTTCGGATACAGTGCGCAATGTGGTCGGGTTCGTCGACAGAACCTGGGACCTGCAATTTCTTTTATTCCTGCAAAGTGGAACACTGACGGATGTGTCCCAGGCCGGCGGCAGGGCCCGTAGGTTATTCGGAGAGCGTTATAGCGAGGGCGTCGGCGAAGGACGCAACCCACATCGGATCCATCAATTTCAAATTCGCGACTATTCCACTTTGGTCGGGATCATGGACGGAAAAAAGCCTCGCTCTACAGTTTTCCCCACCGATTACGTTGCAAAACGAATCCCCGCTGAAGTTCTACAGGAAGCGCTCAAGGCCAAACGCAGCGATGGCAGCCCACGGTTCGATGCCGGCTTGATCGGGCAGTACCAGAGGTTACAGGCGGGATTGGGGCCATACGATGCCCTTCCGGAATCGGTCAAATACCACGCCTACGATGGGGTCGCGATCTCCCTCGGACCTCGGCGGACGCTGAGCGAGATAGCCGAACGGCAGATTGCAGATCTGGAACTCGACTTGAAAAATCAGATGGATAAGGCGACCCGCAACGAACAGGAACAGGCGGATATCTATAACGGCGACGTCGCGGGTTGGATTTTCGGCATCGTCGCAATGGCGTTCGCCGCCGTATCCCTGATCCCCACCGCCGGGTCCGGTACCCTCGCCGCCATGTCGGCGATATCGGCCATCGCTTCAGCCGCAAGCAGCAACTCGCAGCGAATATTGCATGCTGACACCGTCGAGGACGCCACCTATTACAGAAACACCATCATGCTCAACATTATGCTTGAGCTCTTTGCTTTGGGCGCCGGCCTGAAAGTGGGCGATGTGTTCAGGCTGCCCAAAGCCTTGGGCACCGCGTTCGCAGCAATCAAAAAGCGAACCAAGGCCAGGTTGATGAAGCTCCAGGAGCATGCTGCGCGCATCCCTGCGGGCCCAGCGAAAACAAAGGCGGAAAAAGTCGCCGAAGCGGCAGCCAAGGCAAAAAAACTGGAAGACGACAAGATAAAGCGGATCTTGAACAGCAAGACACGCCTCAACAATAGCCCTAAACCCTTCAATATCGAGACTTGGATCAAGGACAATCCTGCGCTTTACAACAGCATTAGCGAAAACGCGATGAGCGACATCCTCGGCCCCATGATCGTCCTCGGGGCGGTGATAGGCGGCCCGATAGGCGTTGACTACATGGCTAAGCTGAACAAGCCCGAGTTCGAGGCGGAGGCCAAGCGCCTAGCAGAGGAGGCTGTCGACGATGCCAGCGGATTACCCTCGACGCCAAACGCGCAACCTAGTATCTATCACCCCCTTGTGGTTCAACCTTTTCAGCGTTATGTCGTGGACCTCGACTACCTGGATTACCGCGACTCGCCAATGGATTTCCACTACCGCCAAGTTCCCTTGGGCACTCTGGACCTCGAGCTTGAAGATCTTGCAGCACGACCGGCAGACAGTGCTTCGACGGTGACGCCATTGCGTTATCAGCGCAGCGACACCGACCGTTGGTACATTTACGATCGGCACCAGGTACTGGGCACCGGGGTTTACCGGATGATCGGTCATACACTGTACAAACTCGCCACACGCGCGGAGCAGTTATTGGGCTATGGTGCAGCGTTCAATGGTCTTTACAAAATGCAAATGAATGGAGCATACGTCCATGAGGTCTTGATAAAAGCCCGAGGCCATGAGGTGCCCGACGCTTTACAGAAACATGGCTTCGCTCTGATGGACCCGCTCAAACGCAAGGCCTATTTCGACCAGGTGATCGTCGACAAGATTCCAAGCGACCGTCCGGCGCTGACCGCTTTCAATAATGCTCGGGACAAGAGCGCCAGTGCCGCTGCACTACTGGCAGAGCTTGCCCGGTACGAGGAACTGGTCATGGTCGGACCTGATAGCTATCCAAGCCTTATAGCGACTACAGACTACAGGCAGAGTATCAGTCTGGCCAAGCAGCAGATACAGACAGCCTTGGAGCAGATGGCCAAGGAGCTGGACGCAGCTCCATTGCATCCCGACGGGAGATATTCTGATCGAGAAGTCTATTTTGAACTCAAGGAACGCCTGCTGCTAAATGTTGACAGCTTGAACAGGTCATTAAACGAACTCAATATCTATGACGACAACTCCGTAGCGTTCCTCCAACTCTATATGGCCAGCCGCAGAATCCAGGTCGTCACCGAAGAGTTGCGGGTGATCGAACAGGGTCCGGCTTACGAAATACTGGCGCGCAATCAGCGCATCGCGGATATGGCAAAAGCCAGACGTGAGTATGACCAGGTGTACAACGCACTCACGCCGGAGCAACAGTCCATCGGTCGCAAGCTGTTTCCACGCGAGCACTAATCGGTCCGGGTCGTCTGCTCAGGGATTCGCCTTTAGCCAGGCCAGCAAATCGGCGACCTTCTGCGGGTCGGACAACCCCCAGAAGTGCATGCGCGTGCCCGGCACCACGTCGGTCGGCGCCGCAACGAAGGCGGCCAGGCTGGTGTCCGACCAGACGATGCCCGACGCCTGCATTTCGTCTGAATACTTGTAGCCAGCCGTGGTGCCGGCCTTGCGCCCGATCAGGCCATTGAGCTCGGGGCCGAACGCATGCTGGGCAGCTCGACCAATGGTGTGGCAACCCTTGCAGGTCTTCTCGAAAACCACCTGGCCGGCCGCCGCATCGCCATCGGCGCGAGCCAGTGTCGGCAGCGCTGCCAGCAGCAGGAACAACGGCCAGGCATTCATTCTGAACTTCCCCATAGACCCATCATCAATTCGATTGATCATTCAAATCGCCATTCGGAATTATTCATTGGTGCAGCAAGCGGGCAGGATGGCATCCATCGACTGGCCTTGGGAAAGGAAACCTGATGAATATCAACCTGATAATAGTGTGCACCATTGTCTTCTCGTTTGCCGTGGCATTGGCTCACGTCTAGGCACGGCTTGCAGTAAAAGATTTTTCACCCGGGCAGCTCCAGCAGGGATCCGCTACGCTTGGGGCAGCGAGGCACAATCCAAGGATCAGGTGTCGCAGAAGCGGAAGTCGCGAGGTTGCCGGTGAGCAAAAGGGGCGATACAGGGCTGACCCGCTGGGGCCTTCTGGCGCTGGCGGGGGGGTTGGCGGTCAGTGCGCTGGTCGCCAGCCTGGTGGGCTATTCCAACCGCGAGTACACGCGCCAGGCCGTCACGGCCTCTGCGCAGCAAGCGGCCCAGGAGATCGCCACGCGCCTGCATCTCTACCAGTACGGCCTGCTGGGTGCGCGCGGCGCGGTGCTGACCGCCGGTGAACAGCAGGTGACCCGCGACATCTTTCGCCGCTACAGCCAGAGCCGCGACTTTGCCACCGAGTTTCCCGGGGCTCGTGGTTTCGGCTTCGTGCGCCGGGTGCCGCAAGGGCAACTCGATGCCTACGTGCAGCGGGTCCGCGCCAGCGGCCAGACCGACTTCACCCTCAAGCAGATTGCCCCGCACGCCGGCGAGCGCTTCATCATCGAGTTTATCGAGCCGGGCGAGTCCAACCAGTCGGCCATCGGCTACGACATCGCTTCGGAGCCCTACCGCCGCGAGGCGGCGCTGGCGGCCATGGCCAACAACGAGGTGCGCCTGACCGCGCCGATCACCCTGATGCAGACCCAGGGCCATACCGAGCAGTCCTACCTGGTGCTGCTGCCGGTTTACCGTGGCAGCACCGCGCCGGCCAGCCGCGAGCAGCGGTTGGCCGAGGGCGTTGGCTGGGCCTACGCGCCGCTGGTGATGGAAGAAGTCATCGGCAGCCTGCAACTGGACGACGCCAGTCATCGTGTGCACCTGCGCGACGTCACCAACCCCGACAACCAGCCGCTGCTGCACGGCAACACCGAAGGTTTCGAGGCCGTCGCCAGCGCCAGTGTCGAGCAGCCGGTATTCGGCCGGCGCTGGCAGGTGGAGATAAGCGTCAACCGCGAATTCGTGCGCGGCCTGCACCTGCTTTCGCCCTACCCGGTACTGGGCCTGGGCGCCTTGCTCAGTGTCATGCTGAGCGCCCTGCTGATGGCCTCGCAGATGGGTCGGCTGCGGCGCCAGCAGGCCCTGGCGGCGCAGGGATTGATGGCGGCAATCGTCGAAAGCTCGACCGACGCCATCATCACCAAGTCGCTGGACGGCCATATCACTTCGTGGAACGGCGGCGCCCGGCAGTTGCTGGGCTACAGCGCCGAGGAAGCGATCGGCCAGTCGGTTTCGCAGCTGCTGGTGCCCGATCGCTACAAGGCCGAGGAGCGCGCCATGCTCGCCACCGTGCAACGTGGCGAATCGGTGCAGATGCTGGAAACCCGCCGGCGCCATCGCGACGGCCACGAGATCGACGTGTCGATCTCCGTGTCGCCGGTGCGCGACCCCGCCGGACGGGTCATCGGCGCCTCCAAGAGCATGCGCGACATCAGCGCGCAGAAGGCCGCCGATGTCCGCCTGCGCGAGCTCAACAGCCACCTCGAGGAGCTGGTCGGGCAACGCACCGAGGAACTGACCCGGCTCAATGTGCTGTTCGCCAACGTCTTTCGCTCCTCGTCGGAAGTGTCGATCATCGCCACCGACCTGCACGGCATCATCACCATCTTCAACCGCGGCGCCGAGTACCTGCTCGGCTACTCGGCCCATGAGCTGATCGGCCACAGTACCCCGGCCATCATCCACCTGCACGACGAGGTGCAGGCCCGTGGCGACGAGCTCTCGCAGCTCTATGGCATGCCCATCCACGGCTTTCGCGCACTGGTGCACCAGGCCGAAGTGCAGGGCTCGGACACCCGCGAGTGGACCTACCTGCGCAAGGACGCCAGCCAGGTACCGGTGTCGCTGGTGATCACCAGCATGCGCGACGACCACGGCGCGCTGATCGGCTACCTGGGCATCGCCGTCGACATCACCGAGCGGCGCACCGCCGAGCGCGAGCTGGCCGCCAGCGTCGAGCAGCTGCAGCACCAGCACAACGAACTGGTGACCCTGCGCGACCACCTGGTGATGGCCACGGACATCGCCGAGCTGGGCATCTGGACCATCAACATGGTCGACAACACGGTGCACTGGAGCGAGCGCATGAACGAGCTCTACGAGCTCGACCCGCCGATCACCGACGCCGACCTCAGCTATGCCTACTGGTACTCGCGCCTGCACCCCGAAGACGCCGAGGCCGTGGCGGCGCGGCTGGCGGCGGCGATCGAAGGCAGCGGGAATTACGAGACCGTCTACCGCATCCTGCGCAACGACGGCAGCATCACCTACATCCAGTCGGCGGCGCGCATCGAACGCGATGCCCAGGGCAGACCGCTGCGCCTGACCGGCATCAACCGCGATATCACCGCCCGCCATGCCCTGGAGGCCGGCCTGCTGTACGCCAAGGAGCAGGCCGACGCGGCCAGCGCCGCCAAGTCGTACTTCCTGGCCAACATGAGCCACGAGATCCGCACGCCGATGAACGCCGTGCTGGGCATGCTCCAGCTGATCAACAACACCCCGCTCAACCCTCGCCAGCAGGACTACGTGGGCAAGGCGCAATCGGCGGCGCGCTCGCTGCTGGGCCTGCTCAATGACATCCTCGACTACTCGAAGATCGAAGCCGGCAAGATGCAGATCGACGCCCATACGTTCGAGCTCGAAAGCCTGATGCAGGACCTCGCCGTGGTCATGGCCGGCAACGAGGTCAACGCGGTGGTCGAGGTCGCCTTCGACATCGATCCCCAGGTGCCGGCCTTGCTGGTGGGCGACAGCCTGCGCCTGCAGCAGATCCTCATCAACCTGGGCGGCAATGCGCTGAAATTCACCCAGCAGGGCCACGTGGTGGTCAGCGTGCAGCTGCTCGAGCACCTCGAGCACGAGGTGCAGCTGCGCGTGGCGGTCACCGACACCGGCATCGGCATCGACCCCAGCCAATTGGAACGGATCTTCGAAGGGTTCAATCAGGCTGAGCCTTCCACCTCGCGACGCTTCGGCGGTACCGGCCTGGGCCTGGTGATCAGCCGGCGCCTGCTCAACCTGATGGGCAGCGACCTGGAGGTGCAAAGCACGCCCGGGGTCGGCAGCCGTTTCTGGTTCGACATCACCCTGGGCGTCGGCGCCGGCAGCCACGCCCCCAGCCTGCCCAGCCACAGCCCGCGGCAGGTCAAGCTGCTGGTGGTGGACGACAACCGCGAGGCCGGGCATATCCTGCAGCGTACCTTGCAGGCGCTGGGCTGGCAGGCCGACTACCTGCCCGACGGCGGCGACGCGGCCACCCAGGTGGTGGGTGCCTACCACGCCGGCAAGGCCTACGACGTGGTGCTGATGGACTGGAAAATGCCCGGCAGTGACGGCCTGAGCAGCGCCCGATCGATCCACGAGCGCTGCGTCGGCTTTGCGGCGCCAGTGGTCATCATGGTCACCGCCTATGGCCGCGAAGTGTTGGCCGATGCCCGCGAAGCCGGCGACCCGCCCTTCGTCGAGCTGATCACCAAACCGGCCACACCGCGCCAGCTGCACGACGCCATCCTCAAGGCGCTGAAAGCCGACCCGGCCGCCCTGCCCGAGCTGCAGACGCCGCCGGCGCCAGTGGCGCGCCTGGAGGGCGTGCGTCTGCTGGTGGTCGAAGACAACGCCCTGAACCGCTTCGTCGCGCTGGAGCTGCTGCGCCGCGAAGGCGCCGGGATCGAGCTGGCCGAAGGCGGCGTGCAGGCGCTGGCCATGCTCGACGCCGCCAGCCCACTCTACGACCTGGTGCTGATGGACGTGCAGATGCCTGACCTGGACGGCCTCGAAGTCACCCGCCGCCTGCGCGCCAACCCGCGCTTTGCCCACCTGCCGATCATCGCCATGACCGCCAACGCCTCCCAGGCCGACCGCGATGCCTGCCTGGCGGCGGGCATGGACGACCACATCGGCAAGCCCATCGACATCAATCATGTGGTCGAGGTGCTGCGCCGCTTCCTGCTCGCCCTGCTTACCCCTTCCACTGCGCCGGGCGAGCCGCCGCTGCAACCGGTGGCGACCATCATCGACCGCTTTGGCGGCGACGGTCAGCTGTTTCGTGGCGCCCTGGGCCATTTCGAGGTGGAAATGGGCCATCTGCTGACGCGCCTGGAGCAAGCCGTGGGCACGACCAACCGCCGCGAAGCCGGCGACGTGCTGCACTCGATCAAAGGCTGCGCCGGCACCATGGGCGCGCAGGCCCTGGCCAACCTGGCGGGCCACCTCGAGCCGCAGATCCGCGTGCAGTCCAATGCCGAACCGATGGACAACCTGATCGACCTGCCGATCATCCACCTGCTCTGCGACGACAGCCTGCGCGAGCTGCACCAGCTGGCGCTGGTGTTCGCGCCGTTGTCGCCATAAGCCCGCAGGCGCACAGGTTCTGCCCCCTCGCACATCTGGCTTGCCATACACCGCGCGCCTGCCTATAGAATCCCCCCACCTTCGTCCAACAAGAATACCCAATGAGCCCATCCCTTCAGGTGCAGCAACTCTGGCAACAAGCCCGGCAACTGGAACACGACGGCCAGGCGCAGCGGGCCGAGCAGGCCTATCGGCAACTGCTGGCCCTGGAGCCCGACTTTCACCCGGCCTGGCACGCGCTGGGGCTGCTGGCGGTCGCCGCGCAGCAGTTGCCGCTGGCTGGCGAGCTGATCGAGCAGGCCCTGGCGCACGGCCCCGACGAAGGCCTGTACTGGCGCAACCTGGGCGAAATCCGTCGGCGCCAGGGGCAGCTGGCCGGCGCGGCGCAAGCTGCCACCCAGGCCTGCGAACTGCTGCCCGACGACCCGCTGGCCTGGTACAACCTGGGTTTGGCGTGCGCCGAACAAGGCGATCACCCGCGCGCCGAGCCGGCCTATCGCCGCGCCCTGGCGCTGGCGCCAGGCTACGGGGCGGCATGGAACAACCTCGGTTCGCTGCTCGAGCTGCGCAACGCGCCGGGCGACCGCGAGGCGGCGCAGGTCGCCTATCGGCAGGCCATCAGCCTGGACCCGCGCCATGCCCAGGCGCAGAACAACCTCGGTGCGCTGTACGCCGAGCAAGGCCGTCTGGACGAGGCCCGTGCCTGCTTCGAAGCGGCAATCGCCACCCAGGGCGATTTCGTCGCCGCCCACTACAACTACTCGTCGTTGCACACCTACCGCCCGGACGACCCGCATCTGGCCCTGCTGCAAGGCCTGCACGCCGGGCGCGAACAATGGCCCTACGAGACCCGCGTGCGCTACAGCTTCGCCCTGGGCAAGGCGCTGGACGATGCCGGCGCCTATGACGCGGCGTTCGCCGCCTATGACGAAGGCAACCGCTTGCAGTACGCCGCCCATGGCTACGACGACAGCGCGGCCCAGGCATTGCAGCAACGCATCATCGCCACTTTCGACGCCGACTTCTTCGCCGCCCGCGCGCACTGGCAAGGCGCTGTCGACCCGCAGCGGCGCCCGGTGTTCATCGTTGGCATGCCGCGCTCCGGCACCACGCTGCTCGAGCAGATCCTCTGCAGCCATGCCCAGGTGCATGGCGCCGGCGAGCTGCCGACGCTGGGCACGGTCATCACCGCCGGCTGCGGCGCGCCAGGCTACCCGGAGGGCGCCACGGGCCTGGACGAAGACCAGATACGCGACATTGGCCAGGCCTACCTGCGCGAGGTGTGGCAACTGGCGCCGGACAGCGCCTTGATCACCGACAAGATGCCGGCCAATTTCTTCTATCTGGGCCTGCTGCACCTGGCCCTGCCCGGCGCGCGCATCATCCATGCCCGCCGCGACCCCATGGACTCGTGCTTTTCCTGCTATGCGCGGCTGTTCGGCGAGACCATGGACTTTGCCTACGACCAGCAGGCGCTGGGCCGCTACTACGTGCGCTACCGGCAACTGATGGAGCACTGGCAGCAGGTGCTGCCGGCCGGCACCTTCCTTGACCTGGACTATGAGGCGCTGATCGCCGACCCCGAGGGCCAGGCCCGGCGCGTACTGCAATTCGTCGGCCTGCCCTGGGACCCCCGCTGCCTGGAGTTTCATCGCAACCCGCGGCCGGTCAAGACCGCCAGCGTGGCCCAGGTCCGCCGTCCGTTGTACAGCAGCTCGGTGGCGCGCTGGAAACATTTCGCCCGCCACCTGTGGCCGCTGTATCAGCAGGTCAAGGCCTGGCGCGACAGCCGCGACGACGAACCGCAGCTGCTGCAGGCCATGCAGCTGGCGCAGGCCGACAGCCTGCACCAGGCCGGTATCGCGCTCTACCACCAGGGCCGCTTCGAGCAGGCACTGGCCCTCTTCGAGCAAACCCTTGCCCTGCTGCCCCAGGCCGCCAGCGTGCATAACAGCAAGGGCTTCGCCCTGCAGGACCTGGGCCGTACCGAAGCGGCGCGCGACTGCTTCGCCCAGGCCCTGGCGCTGGACCCGCACTTGGCCATGGCGCGGCTCAACCTGGGCCTGGCGCAACTCAAACTGGGCGACTGGCAGGCCGGCTGGGCCAACTACGAGGCGCGCTGGACCGGCTCTGCCGAAGCCTCGCTCGAGACCTTCAAGCGCCCCGATTGCCCCTTGCCGCAATGGCACGGCCAGCCGGCCAGCGGGCAGAGCCTGCTGGTGATCATCGAGCAGGGCTTTGGCGATACCTTTCAGTTCGCGCGTTACCTGAACCTGCTGGTGACGCGCTTCGCGCGGGTCGGCCTGGCCTGCTCGACCCCGGTGCTGCGCCTGATGCAGGACTCCTTCGGCGAGCAGGTGGTGATCTTCCACGGCCTGCCCGAGCACTTCGAGGGCTGGGATTGGCAGTGCCCGCTGATGTCGTTGCCGGGGGCCTTCGCCACCCGCGTGGACAGCGTGCCGGCACAGCTGCCGTACCTGAAAGTGCCGCAGCCTGCGGCCGAGTATTGGCGGTCCCGGCTGCAGGCCGCCGCGCCTGGGCGCCTGCGCATCGGCCTGGCCTGGGCCGGGCGCGCCGACTATCGCTACAACCAGCGGCGCAGCCTGGATTTCGCCCACCTGCAGCCGCTGTTCGAAGCCGCTGCCGGACGCGTGAGCTGGGTCAATCTGCAGAAATGGCCCGCCGGGGTGCAAGCCTCGCGCCCCGGGCCCGAGGTCGACTGGCTGGACTGGACCGGCGACCTGGGCGACTTCGCCACCACCGCCGCGCTGGTGGCCAACCTCGACCTGGTGATCTCCGTGGACTCGGTGCTGGTGCACCTGGCCGGTGGCCTCGACGTGCCGGTGTGGATGCTCGACCGCTTCGACAACGAATGGCGCTGGCTCAAGGACCGCCTCGACAGCCCCTGGTACCCGCGCCTGCGGATCTTTCGCCAGGCCACCTTTGGCGCCTGGCCGGGCGTCATCGAGCAGGTCTGTCAGGCCTTGCCGGCCGCCCTGGCGACGCCGCCGGCGGTGCGCCCATGAACGCCCGCCTGAGCCTGGCCTGGGGCCTCGCCCTACTGGCCGCGTGCGCCGGGGTACCGCCCCATGCCAGCCGCGAACAGACCGCCAGCGGCCTGACCGCGGCCGCCCAGTGGCAGGCCCTGGAGTTGCGCACCGGCAGTTTTACCCTCGCCGCCTGGGCCGGACCTGCACAAGCCGCCGCTGGCGACGGGCTGCTGACGGTCTACATCGAAGGTGACGGCCTGGCCTGGCTCTCCTCCTCGACTGCCTCCGACGACCCCACGCCGCTCGACCCAGTGGGCCTGCGCCTGGCCGTGGCGCAGCCGCGCGGCGCGGTGGCCTACCTGGCCCGGCCATGCCAGTACAGCGGCCGCCAGGACCCACGCTGCAACCAGGCCGACTGGACCGTCCAGCGTTTCTCGCCAGCGGTGATCGACGCCAGCAACCAGGCCGTCGACCAACTCAAGGCCCGCGCCGGCGCCCGCCGCCTGGTGCTGGTCGGCTATTCCGGCGGCGGTGCGGTGGCGGCCCTGCTGGCCGAGCGGCGCAGCGATATCGCCGCCCTGGTGACGGTGGCCGGCAACCTCGACCCGGCAGGCTGGACGCGTATCCATCGGGTTACACCATTGGCCGGCTCCCTCGACCCCATGGCCCAGCGCAGCCGCCTGGCTGCGCTGGCGCAATGGCATTTTGTCGGCGGGCGCGACAGCAACATGCCCGCTGAGCTGGCCCAGGGTTTTGCCGACGGCCTGCCCCGGGCCAAGGTGGTGGTGGTCGACGGTTTTCAGCACCAGTGTTGCTGGGCCCGGGACTGGGCCGGGTTGGTCGAGCCGGTATTGCACGAAGTCCAGGACGCCCGCGCGCCCTGAAATCGGTCGCTGGGTGCACGCCCGCCCGGACCCTGCCCCCCTATGGGACGGCCCGGGGGCTGAATCGCCGAGCAAGGCCCGGCCAGCCCCCGCCAAGCCAACATTTATTTGACGCCAGATCTGCCTAAATCGGCCAATCCGCCGAAATTCTGCCACATACTCATTCATCTCTATCCTTATCGGCCCGCTCTAGCCCGAGCCATACGGCGAAAACGCCAGTATTCCGCCATTATCACGTCCGTCGCCTCATTTCAAAATATTTCTGTCAGGACTTTGACATTCGTCACGGGCACGGATATGAATGTGTCCAGTATGAAACCTTCTTAATAAACTCCCACCGCACAAGGATGTCGCTGCATGAACAAAGCCCACCGTGTTGTCTGGAGCGACGCCCAAGGTGCATTCGTGGTGACCCATGAAAACGCCAAGTCGCGTGGCAAACCCACCTCCGGGCGCAAGCTGCTGGCCAGCGCCATCGCGCTGGGCCTGGGCGTTGGCCTCACTGGCCTGCTGCCCGGCGCGGCCATGGCGGCCGGCAGTTGCGCCAGCGGTGGAGCCAGCACCATCAATGGCGCCCGCACTATTACCTGCACCCTGGCCAGCGGCGGCACGGTCAATGTCACCTCCAACGGCTCGATCGTCGCCAACGGCCCTGGCGTGCTGCTGGGCGCCGCCGCCAGCGTGCCGACCACCGGTGTGGTCAACAACAGCGTGTTGATCCGCAACGCCGGCCTGCTCAGCGGTGGCAACGGCAGCTCGGCCGTGCTGATAGACGGCACTTCGGCCAGTGGCTCGGTGCTCAATGCCGCCGGCGGCCGGCTCACCGCCAGCACTGGTGGCGACGGCATCCGCCTGCAGAACTCCAGCCTCGATGGCTACATCCGCAACCTGGGCAGCATCGCCAGCACCGGCAACGGCATCTCCGTGCTGGGCTCGGTGCTGGCCGGCAACCTCGACAACCGCAACGCCATTTCCGCCAACACCGGCCTCAACGTGCAAGCCTCGACCATCAAAGGCAGCGTGCTGGACAGCGGCAACATCAACAGCAGCGACTACGCCATCATTGTTGACGGCAGCCAGGTCGGCGGCAGTGTCAGCGTGCAAGGCAGCGCGGCGGGCGGCAAGAATGCCCTGACCCTCACCAACGACAGCGTCGGCGGCTCGGTCACCACCAGTGGCAGCCTGTGGGCGCAGCAGACCGCAGTCCTGCTGGACAACACCCAGGTCAGCGGCAACGTCAACAACAGTGGCCGCATCGACGGCAGCACCGGCCTGAAGATCGCCGACGGCAGCAGCCTCACCACTCTGCGCAACAGCGGCAGCATCACCGGCCGCGACTTCGCCGTGCAGGTCACCCAGGCCCACCTCGGCGGCGGCATCACCAACACCGGCACCTTGGGCATCCTGGCGCCCAACTGGCAAGGCGCGCCCAACCCGAACATCGGCAACGGCCTGGACGTGCAGCTGTCCAGCGTGGCCAAGGACATCGACAACTCCGGCACCATCGCCGGCGGCACGGCCGGCGGCGCCGGCGCGCACATCGGTGGCTCGGTGCTGGGGCGCAACATCGTCAACAGCGGCACCATCACCGGCGCCGACCAGGGCATGCACCTGTACAGCAGCAGCCTGAAAGGTTCGCTGACCAACACCGGGGTGATCTCCTCGAGCAATGGCACCGGCCTGCTGCTGACCACCGACGTGTTGCGCGGCGACATCGTCAACGGCGGCAGCATCGCCGGCTTCACCAGCGGCCTGCAGCTCAACCGCAGCTCGCTCGATGGCGACATCCTCAACACCGGCAGCATCCAGAGCAACAACGCCAACGGCCTGGTGCTGACCCAGACCGACACGCGCGGCGACCTGATCAACAAGGGCAGCATCGGCGCGCTTTACTTCGCCGTCAGCCTCGACCGCAGCAACCTGGGTGGCAGCCTGGTCAACGACGGCAACACCAGCGCCTCGATGGGCATCAGCCTGAGCAACTCCAGCATCGCCAAGGACCTGATCAATACCGGTTCGATCAACACCGGCGGTGCCGCGCTGGTGATGACCGGCAGCAGCATCGGCGGCCAGTTCAACAACAGCGGTACGATGACGGGCGGGCTGTACATCAGCGGCGGCTCCTCCATCGGCAAAGGCCTGATCAACACCGGCAACGTAGGCAAGAACGGCGTGGCCATCGACCTCGACCACTCGGCGATCCAGAGCGGCGGCATCACCAACAGCGGCAGCCTGAGTGGCACCGACGGCGGCGTGCTGATCAGCAACAGCCTGGTCAATGGCAATATCAACAACTCGGGCAGCATGGTCACCACCCAGAATTTCGTGACCGCCACCGTGGACGGGCTGGGCCTCAAGGGCAGTACGCTCAACGGCGACATCATCAACAGCGGCGTGCTCTCAGGCTTCAATGCGCTGTCGCTGGAGCAGTCGACGGTGATCGGCAATATCGACAACTCGGGGGCTGCCAATGGTGCCTTCGGCACCGGCATCAATCTGGTCGACAGCCTGGTGACCGGCAACCTGACCAACGAGATCGGCAGCAGCGTGGGCGGCCGCTATGGCATCAACCTGAACAACAGCACCATCGGTGGCCAGCTGGACAACAACGGCAATGCCTCGACCAAGTTCAGCAGCCTGGCGGTCAACGACAGCGTGGTCACAGGTGGCATCACCAACGCCGGCACCCTGCGCTCGAACGAAAGTTCCAGCATCATTGCCAACAGCACCCTGGGCAGTTTCGTCAACAGCGGCAGCATCTTTGGCCAGGGCCCGTCGCTCTACCTGAACGCCGATCGGGTCACAGGCGACGTGGTCAATGCCGGCACCATGGGCGGCCTCTACATCAGCGCCAGCACCATCGGCGGCACCCTGCAGAACAGCGGCACCATGACGCTCAACTACCATGGCCCGCTGGACATCGAGGGGCATTCCACCATTGCCGGCATCGTCAACTCCGGCAGCCTGACCAACAATGGCGCCAACGGCCTGCCCGGCCCGGCCATCGGGGTCTACGATTCGGTCATCGGCAATGCTGGCATCCGCAACACCGGCACCCTCACGGGCAACACGGGGGTACTGCTGTCCAACTCCACCGTGACTGGCGACGTCGTCAGCAGCGGTCTGATCGCCGCCAACGGCAGCGCCGTCAGCCTGTCCGGCAGCACCATCGGCGGCACCCTGGCGATTTCCGGCACCAGCCTGAGCAGTTATGGCCCTGCGGTGATCAACGTCGCTGGCCAGTCCAGCGTGGGCGGCATCGTCAACAGCGCACAAATGACCAACGGCTTCGGGGCGGCCATCAGCATCAGCGACTCGGTGATCGGCAGCGGCGGCATTCGCAACAGCGCGGACCTGAGCGGCACGGCCGGTGTGCTGGAGATCAGCAACAGCCGGGTCAATGGCGACATCTACAACGCCGGCAAGCTGATCTACAGCACCAACTTCACCACCACGGGCAATGACGGGCTGGCCCTGAGCAATAGTGTGCTGACCGGCAACCTGATCAACCGGGGGTCTGTGCAGGGCCGCATCGGCCTGAACCTGCAACAGTCCACTGTGATCGGCAACATCGACAACTCGGGCGCCATTGGCGGTTCCAATGTCGGCGTGGCGCTGACCAACAGCCGGCTGCAAGGCAATCTGATCAACGAGTCCGGCAGCACCATCACCGGTCGCGGCGGCATGCTCATCACCGGCAGTTCGATCACAGGCCAATTGCTCAACGGCGCCTCGATCGGGACCGAGAATAGTTCGCTGAGCGTGATCAACAGTAGCATCGATGGCGGTATCACCAATACCGGTACCCTGAACACTTACATGGGTTCGGGGACCATCCTCAACAGCACCCTGGGCAGCTTCGTCAACAGCGGCTACATCCGCGGCATCGGCGACGGCTACGACATCCAGAGTTCGCAGATCACCCATGACCTGAACAACAGCGGCACCATCACCGGCCTGCAACTGGATCACAGCAGTGTTGGCGGCACCCTGACCAACAGCGGCCTGATCAGCGCCAACTACCTGGGCGCGGTCTGGCTGGCCAATGGCTCCAGTGCCAACGCCATCGTCAACAGCGGCACCATCACCAACACTGGCGACGGCGTCAGCACTACGGCAGGGCCGGCCATCGGCATCTACGACTCGAGCATCGGCAGTGGCGGCATCAGCAACCTCGGCGGCACGCTGACCGGCGTCGGCGGCGGATTGCTGGCCAGCAACAGCACGATCAGCGGCGACATCGTCAACACCGGCGTCATCAGCGGCGACACCGCCCTTGTCCTGCAGGGCACTAGCGTTGCCGGCCAGCTGAACAACAGTGGCCTGGTCAGCGGCGGCACCCGTGGCCTGAGCCTGAGCGACAGCACCATCACCGGCGGCATCAGCAACAGTGGCACGCTGAGCGACAGCCTCGGCAGCAACGCGGTGAGCACCAGCAGCCTGGGCAGCTTCAGCAACAGCGGCATCATCAACAGCCGCGGCAACGGCCTGGACATCGAAGGCAGCCAGATCACCGGCGCCTTCAAAAACAGCGGCAGCATCAGCGGCGCACTCCAGGGCCTGATCGTCAACAGCAGCACCGTGGGCGGCATGCTGGTCAACAGCGGTTCGATCTCCGCGCGCAACAGCGCCCTGAGCGTCAGCAACAGCGTGCTGAGCGGGGGCATCAACAACAGCGGCAGCATCGTCTCCCAGGACAGCAACGCCATCACCGGCAGCACCGTGGGCAGCGTCATCAACAGCGGCACCATCAGCGGCGGCGCCATTGGTCTGGACATTGCCAACAGCACCATCAACGGTTTGGTCATCAACAGCGGCACCATCAGCGGCGGCCGCTTCTCGCTGTTGTCGGAGAACGGCAGCGTGACCCAGCTGATGATCGCCGGCAGCGACACCGCCGTGTTCAGCGGCGAAGTGTCCGCCCCTGAAGCTCACGTGAGCATCGCCGAAGGCGCCGCCTACACCATGAACGCCGGCAACCTGTTCACCGTCGCCGACTTCACCAACTACGGCACCCTGACCCTGGCCTCCAACGCCACCGGCACCATCGCCGGCAACTACATCCAGGACGCCAACGGCACCTTGAGCACCCAGGCGGTCAACGCCACCACCTTCGGCAAGCTCAACGTCACCGGCACCGCCACCCTGCCGGACCAGGCCAAATTCAATGTCGACGTGGTCGACAGCGGCCAGTCGTTCAACGGCGCCACCCTGAACAACGTGCTCAGCGCCGGCACCCTGAACTCCAACGGCACCTACGCGGTGACCAGCAATTCGGCGCTGTACAACTTCAGCGGCGTCAAGGACGGCAACAGCGTCGACCTGGTCGCCTCGCCCAAGTCCACCAGCGCCGTGACCCAGGCCCTGCAGAGCAGCGGCGCCAGCACCAACCTCAGCGCCGCCCGCGTGCTCGACAGCGCCATCGCCAGCAACAGCAGCCTGACGCCGTTCTTCGTCGGCGCCACCAGCGGTGCCGGCGTTGCCAGCGCGGTCTCGCAGACCCTGCCGTCCAACGCCGTGGCCGCCAGCCAGGTCAGCCAGTCGACGCTGTCGACCATCACCGACGTGATCCAGTCGCGCATCGACGCCAACACAGGTCTGGCCTCTGGTGACGGGTTCTACGGCGACAAGAACCTGTGGATGAAGCCGTTCGGCTCGTGGATCAACCAGAGCCAGCACGGCAACACCCCAGGCTACGACGCTTCGGTGTACGGCATGGCGTTCGGCGTGGACGCACCGGTCAACGAGCTGACTCGCCTGGGCGTGTCGTTCTCCTACGCCAACGCCGACACCAACAGCAAGGCCGACGTCGCCGCGCAGAGCGCCAAGGTCGACCTGTACCAGCTGATGGGCTACGGCAGCTACACCCTGGCGCCGGACACCGAGCTGAGCTTCCACGCAGGCGTGGGCCAGAACCGCAACGACGGCGAGCGCAACATCAGCCTCAACGGCATCGGCGGCAAGGCCAAGGCCGACTACGACAGCCGCAGCTTCACCGCAGGTGTCGCCCTGGCCAAGGCCTTCGACCTGAACCCGACCACGCGCTTCATCCCGTCGGTGCGCGCCGACTACACCTGGATGAAGGACGACAGCTACCACGAGAAAGGCAATGCGGCGCTGCAACCGCTGCTGCTGGACGTCGACAAGCACCAGACCGACCAGCTGATTCTTGGCGTGGACGGCAAGCTCAGCCACGAAATCGTCCCGGGCACGCAAGTGACCGGCAACCTCGGGGTGGGCTACGACGTGATCCACGACGACTCGATGCTGACCTCGGCCTATGCCGGCGCCCCTGGGCAGACCTTCAACACCGTGGGGCAGAGCTCCAGCCCGTGGCTGGCGCGCGGTGGCGTCGGCCTGACGACCAAGATTGCCGCCAATGGCACGGAGCTGTCGGTGAACTACGACGCCGAAGCGCGCACCGACTTCACCAACCAGACGGTGTCGTTGAAGTTGAAGATGCCTTTCTGATGCTGTGCGGCCAGGCCGGATGGGGTTGACTCGGCGCAGGAGCAGCCACCGGTGGGAGGGGGCAAAGCCCCCGAGCTTTTGCTGTTGACCTTGATCAAAAGCGCGGGGGCCTGCCCCCTCTCCCACCCTCGCCGGCCTCAGCCGTCAATCATCTCGGCAACCCGAGCCACCAGCTCGGCCATCACGAAGGGCTTGGTGATCACCTGCATGCGCGCATCCAGGCTGCCGCTGCCCAGCACCGCCGACTCGGCAAACCCCGTCACGAACAGCACCTTGAGCGTCGGACGAAAGACCCGCGCCGCATCGGCGACCTGCCGCCCGTTCATGCCACCGGGCAAACCGACGTCGCTGACCAGCAGGTCGACCCTCGCGCTGGAGCGCAGGATGTCCAGGCCCGCCTGGCCGTTGTCGGCCTGCAGTGTCCGGTAACCCGCCTCTTCGAGCACCTCGACGATCAACATGCGCACCGTTTCTTCGTCGTCGATCACCAGCACCTGCTGCCCACTGCCGGCCGTCAACGGCGTGTGCGCCGCATCGCCTTCGTCGGCCAGCGCGCCGCTGTGGCGTGGCAGGTACAGGCTCATGGTGGTGCCTTCGGCGATCCGCGAATGGACCTGCACCTGGCCGCCGGACTGGCGCACGAAACCATGAATCATCGACAGCCCCAACCCGGTGCCCTGGCCAATCGGCTTGGTGGTGAAGAACGGGTCGAAGATGCGCGCAATGATGTCTTCGGCAATCCCGGTACCGCTGTCGCTGACGGCCAGGCACAAGTAGTCGCCGGGCACCAGGTCGAGCTCCTTGGCTGCCAGGCCGCCGAGTTCGACGTTGCGCGTCTGGATACCGATGCAGCCCCCGGCCGGCATCGCATCACGAGCGTTGATGGCCAGGTTGAGCAAGGCACTTTCCAGTTGCGCGGCGTCGATGCGCGCGGGCCACAGACTGTCGTCCGCCAGTACGTGAACGTTGATCGCCGGTCCTACCGTGCGCCGAATCAGGTCTTCCATGCCGAACACCAGGCGGTTGACGTCGGTGGGTTTGGGGTCCAGCGTCTGCCGCCGTGAGAACGCCAGCAGGCGCTGAGTCAGCGCAGCGGCACGCTGGGCCGAGGTCTGCGCGCCCTTGATGAAGCGCTCGACGCCCTCGTGGCGGCCCTGGCTCAGGCGCTTGTCGAGCAACTCCAGGCTGCCGATGATACCGGCGAGCAGATTGTTGAAGTCGTGGGCGATGCCGCCGGTCAACTGACCGACAGCTTCCATCTTTTGCGCCTGGCGCAAGGCCTCGTGGGCCTGGGTCAGCTCGTTGCTGCGCTCGGCCACCCGTTGCTCAAGGGTCTCGTTGGCGACCTGCACCTGCTGGAACAACCGCGCGTTGTCGATGGCGATGGCCGCCTGGGCGGCCAGCGCGGACATCAGGTGTTCATGCTCGGCGGTGAACTGGCCAGGCTGCGGGTGGCCGAAGAACAGACCGCCCTGCACTTCCCCGGAGCGTGACACCACCGACACGGCCAGGTAGCTGCGCACCGGCAAATGGCCCTCGGGCATGCCGCGATGGGGCTCGGCCTGGCCATAGCGCGGGTCCTGCTGGATATCGTCGCTGCGCACCACGCCGAGGTTGTTGAAGGTGGGCGCGAAGACCTGTGTCGCCCGCGGCCGGCCCAGCCGGCTGAAGACCTCGCGGTCGGCCCCCGACAGCGTGAACAGATGCAGGCGTTCGCCGCTTTCGTCCAGCTGGTTGTGGAAGTAGGCGCCAAACCGCGCGCCGGTCAACTCGACCCCGGCATCGGTGACGGTCTGCACCACCCGTTCCAGATCCAGGTCCCCCGCCAGTACGGTATTGATCCGGTTGAGCGTCTGCAGCGCACTCAAGGCCTGGCGCAGGCGCTGCTCGCTGGCTTGCATGGCGGCGCGGGCCAGGTGCGCTTCGGTGACGTCGTGGCCTTCGCAGAAGATACCGATGACGCGGCCCTGCTCGTCGGTCAGCGGCTCGTAGATGAAGTCCAGGTAGCGCTGCTCGGCGGGTTGGCCTGGGGTGGTCAGCCAGATCGGCGTGCGCTCGGAGACGAACCGCTCGCCGGTGCTGTAGACCCGGTCCAGCCACTCATAGAAGCCTTGCCCGACCAGCTCGGGAAAGACCTGGCGGATGGTCTTGCCAACGAAGTCCCGATCACCGAAGAGGCTGCGATAGGCCTTGTTGACGAACTCGTAGACGTGCTCCGGGCCCTTGAGCACCGTGATGAAACCCGGCGCCTGCTCGAACATGCGCTGCTGCTGCGCCGCCTCTGCCGCGCGCTGACGCTCGCCGAGCACGCGGGTGGTGGTCTCGTGCCCCTGGTTGAAAATGCCGGCGACCTCGCCGGCCTCGCCACGGATCGGGGTAAAGCTGTAATTCCACCAGGTGTCGCAGACCACGCCGTCGCGCAGCATGGGCAGCCATTGGTCGAAGGTCGAAAAGCCGTTGCCGGTGGCCTGCACCTGCGCCAGTTGCGGCCCGACCACCGCCCAGATATCCGCCCAGACCTCCCGCGCCGGGTGCCCGAGTACCGCGCCGTGACGCTCACCGGGGATCGGCGCCCAGGCGTCGTTGTACAGCAGGCACAGGTCCGCCCCCCAATAGATGGCCGTGGGAAAACTCGAGTTCAGGCAGATACTCAGCGCCGAGCGCAACGATTGCGGCCAGGCGGCCGGCGCGCCCAGGGCGCTGGAGGACCAGTCATGGGCACGGATGCTCGCGCCCATCTCGCCCCCACCCAACAGAAAGTCCAGCATGAGCTTTTCACTGACCCGCGATAATTTGCGCGCGAGTGTACGGAAAAAGCGCCGGGGCGGCACTTTAATACGGTGACTGATGGGTCAGGTCTGTGGCCTTGGCATTCAGCCGGGCTATTAACCGGGGAGAGCGATAGCGGGGGGCAAGGGTGTGCCGTCCTCGTAGCGAGCCAACTCTTTTCGGGCGATCAGCAGCAGATGTTCAACCTGTACGAATGGCAGATCTTCAGCGAATAGCGATATTTTCAATGTGTTGTCAGCGTCGCACCTGAAGACCTCGGCGCAGACTCGATGGGTGGCGTCGATGAGCTCTACCCCCAAACCATCACGAATCACGTCCGAAGCAATCTGCAGCCGATATTCCATGTCTTGTTCCTCGTCTCTGAGACTGTCTGGTCAGCCAGGAGGCCGATAGGCGGTGGGCGCGCATTGTCTTGCATCATTGCAACGATGGTCTGCAGCCGCTCGCCGGGGCAAAGGCTGCTTCATGCCAGAAGCAGCCCTCGACAGAAAACCCGTGCACCCGTAGCGTAGGGCGAAGCCACCTTACTGAGACAGACGATGTTCATCCTGACCGCTGACCTTCGAGATGCCGACCTTCAGCAGCAACGGTTGCAGTGGGCAGCCTACGAATCCTACCTTGAGGGCCTCAAAGGCCTGATCCCCCCAGCGCATACGCGTTTGCGACGGCGGATTGGCATTACGACCCTCAGCATTCCCAATGCCCGCATGATGCTTGGGTCGAATCTTTGCGCATCACCGAGCAAGGCAGCGGTGACCGCCACCAGCACCGAACACTCTCGATTCAACTGACCCTGCTGGGAGCCTATCACGACGGTTACATTGATATTCACTACGAAGGGGTCAGTAGATATCAGATGGCCGGCAACGCCTCTCATCATGGGGACTGGCGTTATGATGAAGTTCGGGCCGCTGATCACGGCCAAGTCATCCACGAAATTGAGCTGGCACAGGCGCTGTGGCTGATAGAGTGCAGGGATATCAGCGTGATCTGGCGCCCCCTGCAGACACCTGAGCTTTGACACCTTGAAACAGGGTCAGGGTGGCAACGGATTCGCCTGATAAACTGCGCCACCCTTGCGTCAAGGCCACTTCATGGAAATACCAGCGCGCTACATCATCCACGAGACCCTGTACTGGACGGTCAACCACCGCATCGACAGCACCCTGCCCGGCTACCTGATGCTCAGTGCCGAGCAGATGACCAACTCCCTGGCAGCGTTGCCTGCCGAAGCACTGGCTGAGCTGGGCGTACTGCAGGCGATGATCCAGAAGGCTATCGAAGCGAATTTTCAACCGAGAAGGCTCTACATCGGTCGGTTTGGTCATGATGCCGGCTACTCGATTCACTTTCACTTCATCCCGATCCATGCCTGGGTAGAAGCAATGTTCTGGCGCGATGCCAGGTACAGACTGCTGCAAAACTTCAGCTCAATCGATGCTGCTTCACCCCAGACTGATGGTGCAGAGCTGACGCTGTTCGTGTGGAGAGAATTCTGTGAGCGGCCTGATCCGCCACCCATAGATGGCCCATTGATCGATGAAGTCATTGCGGTTCTGCGTTACAGCTTTGGTTTTCATTGCGATGAATGAGTGGGGTGGGCGTTCTGGGAATTGTCCGATATCGACCCAAAGCGGACTCCCGCTATTAACATAGCAATCCGGTTTCGCTATTGAGTGGCTAGCTTATCGCGCACAAATTCAATGAAGCGCTGGGTTTTGGCAGGAAGCAATCGAGTTTCAGTCAGGGCATATACCGAGACAGGTGATCCCTGCCAGTCAGGGAGAATCCTTCGCAGTTTCCCTTCCGCCACGTCCTGAGCGGCGATGCCCTCTGGGAGCAAAGTGACCCCCAGATCCAACGACGCCATACGTCGCAACATCCCAACACTGTTGAGTTCGAATCGCCCGCCGATATCGACCTGCTCCGTTTCACCCTTGCCTGCAAGCGTCCAGCGATCCGAACTCGGGCCGCGCAACCGCAAACACTCATGGTGAGTCAATTCCAGGGGAGATTGTGGCTCACCCGAGACTTCCAGGTACTGCGGTGAGGCGTACAAGAAGCGTTGCAAGCTCGCCAACTTCCGCGCAATCAGATTGGAGTCTGGAGGCTCACCCATGCGGATCACGACGTCGACTGGTTCGCTGATCAGATCCACCTGCCGGGGCGTGAGGTCGAAATCGAAGCTGATGCCAGGGTACTGATGAGCGAACTCGGCGATAAGTGGTGCCAGGTAGACATTGGCAAAATCCACGGGAAGGGACGCTCGCAACAGGCCGCTAGGACGAGCCAGCATCTCTCCCAATTGTTCATGAGCGAGTCTCGCCTCATCAACGATCCGCTTGCAGCGTTCGTAATACAGGTGCCCCGCCTCGGTCAGTTCAATTTTCCGGGTTGTGCGATGCAGCAGCCGCAGGCCAATGGCTTTTTCCAGGCCACTGATTCGCCTTGAAAGCGTTGAGTTGGGCATGCCCAGTCCCTCGGCAGCTTTTCGAAAGCTGCGGACTTTAACAACCTCGACAAACAACGCCATGTCATTCAGATACTCCAACGTATTGCTCCATCAGTGGATCAGTGATTTCAATTTTACCGGATTTATCCCGGATACGGATTGATTAATCATAGGCACATCACCACTGAGGAACTCCGCAATGAACTCTCTTTTTTCCGAAGTCAAAGTAGGTCGTTACACCCTCTCCAACCGTATGGTCATGGCGCCAATGACTCGCTCGCGCTCTGACGATGCTGGCGTACCTTCCGATCTGGTCACCACTTACTACTTCCAGCGCGCTTCTGCTGGTCTCATCATCAGTGAAGGTGTGTTCCCGGTTGCCATGGGCAAGGGCTACGTCCGCACGCCGGGTATCGAAACCGCCGAGCAAGTGGCGGCCTGGAAGAAGGTCACCAACGCCGTGCACGCTCGCGGCGGTCGGATCTTCATGCAATTGATGCATTGCGGACGCGTGTCGCACCCTTCGCTACTGCCGGACGGCGCACAACCGCAGGCGCCATCAGCGGTCAAGGCAGCGGGTCAGACCTACACCGCGACCGGGTTGCAGGACTTTGTCACCCCGCATGCGCTCACCGTTGCCGAGATTGCAGACGTCGTCGTGGGGTATCGCAACGCTGCACGTCTGGCGATTGAAGCGGGTTTCGATGGCGTCGAGTTGCATGCCGCGTCCGGCTATCTGCCCGAGCAGTTCCTTTCTACCGGCAGCAACCAGCGCGACGATCAATACGGCGGTTCCGTGGAAAACCGTGCCCGCTTCGTGCTGGAAGTGCTCGCCGCGATGGTCGCCGAGGTGGGCGGTGATCGCGTCGGTATCAAGATTTCGCCGGAGATGAACTTCAACGACATCGCTGATGCCGACCCGCAGGAGACGTACACCTATCTCGTTACGCAATTGCGCGACCTGAAGCTGGCGTACCTGCACGTTGCCCTGTTCGGTGCCCAGTTTGACTACCACACTGCCCTGCGCCCGCTGTTCAACGGCAGCTACCTGATCGGCAGTGGCCAGACCAAAGACAGTGCCGAGTCGCTGATCGCGGGGACGAAAGCAGACGCTGTTGTGTTTGGGGGCGCCTTCCTCGCCAACCCTGACCTTCCTGAACGTTTCCGCGCCGATGCCGACCTGAACGCCCCGAACAAAGACCTCTTCTACGCCCCTGGCGCTGAAGGCTATATCGACTACCCCGCCCTTACCGAAAGGGCCTGAGGAGAAGGTCATGATATCCAGTGCACGTTTGCAGCGCATGAACCATGGCAGCCAATTCAGGGCCTTCAACCTGCGCGGCGACCAGTACGCAAAACCTATTGATCCATTCCTGGGTGTTGATCACGCCTGGATCAGCGGGCCGACGTTTCCACCGCACCCTCATGCCGGTTTTTCGGCAGTCTCCTACCTGTTTCTGGACTCGGAAACAGGCATCGACAATCGCGACTCCCTGGGCAATCGCAACGTGATTCAGCCGGGTGGGCTGCACTGGACGGCGGCGGGGCAAGGCATCGTTCATGAGGAAGTTCCGGCTGAACCCGGCAAGACAGTCCACATGCTTCAGATATTCATCAATTTGCCAGAGCCGAAACAGGACGCTGCGCCGTTTGCATTGAGTCTCGAAGCTCAAGACGTGCCCGTCATCTATAAATCAGGAGCAAAGATTCGCGTGCCGCTAGGCAGCTTTGAGGGAGCTGCTTCCCCCCTGACGGTGCCTACAGAAGTACGCCTTTTGGACATCTCACTGGAAGATGGCGGGGAAGTCTTGATTTCTGTTCCACAGGGCCATGTCGCCTTTGTCATGCCAATTGACGGGGAGATAACTGTGGACGACCAGTCTTTTGATCTGACTGAGCCCAAGGCGGCGGTGAACCTGCCCCAGACCGCAGATCGATTGGTGAAGCTGGCTGCAAAAAGGGGTAACGCCAAGGCGGTCATGTTTTCGGGTGTGCCTTTGAATCAGCCGGTTTTTTGGCAAGGGCCGCTGGCACTTGCCTCCGCCGACGCGTTGGTCAAAGCCGTCACGGGCTATCAACGCGGCGCATTCGGAAAGCTGCACAGCGTGAACTGATACAGACGATCCCCAATCGAGGCGATCCACCCTCACACAATCGCCAGGAGAATCACCATGACGTACGAAAAATTCAGTGCCGACAATGCGGCGCTTCTGCTGATCGACCACCAGGTCGGCACCATGGGCTGGGCTAAATCCATGCCGTTTGAAGAACTCAAACGCAATGCGCTCATGCTCGCCAAGGCCGCTCGCATCCTCAAGCTTCCTGTAGTGCTGACTTCCAGCATGGAAGAGCACGCCCAGGGGCCTCTGCTGAGCGAACTGGAAGAGATCCTTCCGAACCAATACGCCGGTCGCATCAAACGCCTGGGCATCGTCAATGCCATGGACGATGAAAACTTCGCCGCTGCGGTGCACGCTACCGGCCGCAAGAAACTCATCATCGCTGGCGTGACCAACGATGTCTGCACGGTCTATCCAGCGCTGTCGCTGGTACGCGGTGGTTTCGAGGTTCAGGTCGTGGCTGACGGGGGTGCTTCCCCTACCAAAATGGCTGACGACATTGCCTTGCGGCGTATGGATAAGGCCGGTGTGACCCTTACCACGACCAACCAGCTGATCGCCGAATTGGCAGGCAGCTGGGCTACTCCGGAGGGCGGTCAGTTGGTTCAAGTGTTGATGGAAGCATTTGGTGACTGATACGCCATGGCAACCCGAGGCGCTGTCTGATGGCGCCTCTGGTTACACCGATGATGTCGAAGGTGTCCGCCATCGGGGTTCAGTAGCAGTCAATGCGCTGAAGTGTTCGATAGCATCGCTGAAACTGGAGGCTTGATATGCAAATTTTCCGCGCCGAACAACGTACGACACATGGCCAAGGCTCGTTTCACATCGAACGGGTCAAACCGGGCCTGGCTTATGCCAACAGCAAAGACCCGGCGCTGGGGCCACTCAGTGGATTTGACCACGCCACCCTGGGCGTCGGCACAGTCGTGAAGATGCATGAGCATGTGAACGACGAGATCCTCAGCTACATGTGGAAAGGCAGCATGCTTCACGAGGACAAGGCTGGGAACATCATCCCGATTTCCCGCAACAAGCTCATGATGATGAACGCCGGTAAGAGCTTCTGGCATGAAGAAAGCACCCCCGATGAAGCGGTCGAGATGCTTCAGATCTTCGTTCGCCCCCGTGAGGCCGACCTGTCGGGGCACGTACATTTTCTGGAACGCGCTGAAGGCACTCCGGTCGGGGAATGGGGTTGGGTCGCGGGCCCGGAAGGCAGCGAGGCACCCTTGATTATCCGCAACCAGGTTTATGTCTACGATACGGTGCTCAACGCAGACCAACAGATAACGCCGGTCGAGCGGCCCGGCCTGGTGTCCTGGCTATATGTGCTGGATGGCGAGGTGACCGTGGGTGAACACTCGCTTGGCAAAGGCGACGGCGTAAGCTCCGCGCAGGCACCACTGCCCTCCATCCAGGCGGAGGGGGACAGCTCGCTCGTGCTGTTTCTGGTCGACATGACAGCACCCTATTCCCTGGCTGGAACCATCAGCGGAACTTGATCAATGGCTTCGGACGAAGAGATCACCATCATCGGCGGCTCACTCGCCGGACTCACCCTGGCGCTCGCCTGCGCAGCATCAGGTTTGAGGGTTCGTGTACTTGAACAGGCTTTTGACTGGAATGGAGGACGCTTCGACCGTGGCGTATCTGCTGGCGAGGCGAAGCCCCGGAGAAACATTTGCTACTGTGCTTGCGCGTTATGAGCAGGCTCGACTGCCATTCATTAAAGGCTTGGTGAAGCACTCAATGAATATTAGCAACGAGTATGTGCATCTCGCTCGAGCATGACGAGAAGCGGACAGAGTGTTTAACTGTCAGTGTCCGCTTTGGGTCGAAAGCAGCCGGTCGTGCACTGAGGGACAGCGGTGATGTAGCGGCGAGACCGGCTTAATGCTTATCCTCAGGGGTGAACTCCGACCACGCTTGCACTTTGTTCTGTTCAGCCCGCGGGTTCCACTGCACGCCCGATTTGGCAATCACCCCGGGCTTGAGCCGTTGCGAATCGTCATAATCTTCCCAGGGGTGGAAATATAGGGGCTGCAGGCTGTCGAGGCAGTTGAGTTGCTCGGCATACCCGGTCAGATAGTCCTGGCGCTCATGCTCGGTGACGCTGGCCGGCATCCAGGCCGTAAACGGCGGCAGTACGGTGAAGCCTGTGTAAGCCAATATTCCGTTGTGGATCGGCCAGAGAATGTGGTGCAGGTCGCCGTCGATGCCATTTGGTTCATACAGCGATGAAGCCGTGCCGGTGGAGTAGGCGAATCCCCGCGCAAAAACTCTGTCCACCCAATCTTTGAGGATCCCCGGCATCGAGAACCACCAGACCGGGAAGTGAAACAGGACTAAGTCGGCTCGGCTGACCTTGTCCTGCTCGGCCTTGATCTGCGCCGCGAAGGTATTGTGGGCAAATGCATGTTCTTGCTCGCGAGGAAGATTCAAGTAACGCTTGTCTGCACGCTCGCCGACGAAATCATCACCACCCAGTGCAGCCTGCCAACCCATAGCATACAAGTCACTGATAGTCACTTCGTGCCCACCTTTCTGCAGGGTGTCGACGGCGGTACTGTTCAGTGCCGCGTTGAAGGATTGAGGCTCCGGGTGAGCCAGGACGATAAGCACGTTCATCTCGATACCTGTGTAGTTCATGTCAGGGTGATCTACAAAGCGTCTTTACCAAACGCCCATGTCTCTGAGCTCCTGCTGTTGATCAGTAAACCTACTTATGTTGCCATCGGCTCCGTGGCGTTAATCTCATTTTTTCACCCTTCACACTTCACGCCAGAACCGTTCCGAGGTAATTTTTGGCGAATGGATATACTCGTTAAATGACGTAGCCCCTCGCATACCAACACACCGACCGCGAGCCATATCGGCAAAAACGTCATCCATTCCTCCGTTTGGATTTGCTCACCTAGCATAAGCGCCACGCCTACCATCAACACCGGTTCCACGTACCCCAAAAGCCCAAACAGGCTGAACGGTAAGAGCTTACTAGCCACGGTGTAACAAATGAATCCGGCGGCGCTGATGATCGCTAGGAGAGGCATCAGCAGATACAGACGGGGTTCTTCTACGACGGCACTGATGCCTGCGCCGTGCTCAAAGGCGAAATAGGCGGCAACTGGAAAAGTCAGGAGAATATCGAACCAGAGCCCTCCGGTATGAGCGGACCGCAGACGCCGGCGCAAAAGGAAATAGAGAGGAAATCCGATCGCGACCACTAGCGTGGGCCATGAGATACCACCGACTTGATAGATCTCATTCGCTACGCCTACCGCGGCGCAGAGAGCCGCAAATTTCTGCAGGCTGGTGAGATGCTCGCCATAGGCAATACGTCCAACGAACAACATCACAAGCGGCAAGAGAAAATAACCTAATGATACATCCAGGCCATGGCCATTGAGAGGTGCCCACATAAACAGCCACTGCTGGGTTCCCAATAGCGCACTGCTTATGCACAGCAGTGGAAATAATGCCGGGTCGGTTCGAATGCGCTTGCATAGTTCAACTACGTTGCCCCAGTCCTTGGAGAGGATCAAAAATAACGTGATGACGGGAAGCATTAACAGCATCCGCCATCCAAATATTGCCTGGCCATCGAGTGGGTGGAGCAACGTCGCGTAGAAATACAGACCTGCAAAAATTGCAGATGACGCAACAGATAAACTAACGCCTTTTAACAAGGTGCCTCCTCTTGAACTTGGCTGAAGCGTGATTACCGTGGGGTTATTACCCAGGGCGGCGCGCTTGAAAATTTAGATTCAATCCAGCCTTTGAACGCAAGCACCGTGGCGGAAGAAAATTTCGACGACGGCCTCACCAGGTAAACCCCACCCACAGGATCGAGCCGCCATTCGGGCAGCACGCGGACAAGATCCCCAGAGGCAATTTGACGGCTCATTAGCCACTCGCCAGCGCCTAGAATTCCATGCCCTGCTAAAGCGGCCGCCAAGAGAGTCTCACTGTCGTTCGAGGTCAACGACCCCCGGGTCATCACAGTTTCCTGACGGTCTGCTTGGTGCAATCTCCATTCAGGAAAGGATGCAAGGCCGCTGAAGCGAAGGCAGTTATGACTGGCGAGGTCTCTCGGTGCGTGAGGTAAACCGAACTTGTCGAGATACGCAGGGGAAGCGCACAAGATACGATGGTGATCACAAAGCTTAGTCGCGATCAGTCTGCTGTCCTCAAGCTCACCTATACGTACGGCGATGTCGTAACCTTGTTCAATGATATCGACCACGTGCTCACTGTAATCCGCGACGATTGAGACACCGGGATGTGAGCGTAGGAAATCTGGCAGCATTGGACCCAGCCACAACCTGCCCATAGCGGCCGGTAACGTCAATCGCAATAACCCACGGACTTCCGTCGCACCAGAAGTGGCTTCCTGCTCAGCGTCAGCAATCAGTCCAAGCGCAGACCTCAACCGCTGCTCAAGCTTTGCACCCACTTCTGTAATGCGGACTTGGCGAGTAGAACGTTCCATGAGGCGAACACCCAGCCGCTTTTCCATCGCGGCCAGGCGCTTGGAGATTATCGTCGGATGACGTTGTAGCAATTTCCCAGCGGCCACGAAAGAGCCTTGGCCAGCCACCGCAAGAAAGGCTGCTATCTCATCACTATGCTGACTATCAAGGGCGTCAAAGCTCATGGCGTTAGCACAATCGCCCCTACTGATTTTCCCGTTTCGAGCGCTTCGTGTGCCGCCACAGCGTCGGCAAGTGAATAGGTGTTCCAGATGCGGGGTGTGATGATACCTGCCTCGACCGCTGCAAATACATCAGCGGCGCGATCTTGGTATTCAGCTGTGGAAGCGGTGTGCGCAACAATAGAGGGACGCGTTAGAAACAGAGACCCCTTGGTGTTAAGGGTCGAAATTTCCACTGCAGATGGCGCACCCGATGATGCCCCAAACGACACCATCAACCCGCGAGGCCTAAGACTGTCCAGAGAAGCCTCGAAAGAGATTCTGCCAATAGGATCGTAAACGACGTCGACCTTGCGTCCTTGGGTAATTTTTGCAACATCTGACGCAAGCGTCTGGGGATCGAACACCAGCACCTCATCACATCCCACAGATCGAGCACGCTCAATGCTTTCTGGCTTGGAGACGACGCCAATGACGAAAGCCCCCAGGTGCTTGGCCCATTGCCCCATGATTTGGCCAAGGCCTCCAGCTATGCCATACAGCAGCACTGTCGTGCTTGCGCCCACAGGATATGTTGATTTGAGCAGGTACTGAGCCGTAATACCCTTGAACAGCACAGCGGCGGCCTCCGCAAAGGTTATTCCGTCGGGAACCTTGACCAGTCGTTCAGCTGGATAAAGCCGTTCCGTTGCATAGCCGCCTAGCGGGCCAGTCGCATAGGCCACCCGGTCACCTGGCCGAACATTCGTAACACCCGAACCTACCGACACAACAGTGCCTGCGCCTTCAAGGCCTAGGCCAGAAGGAAGGGGCACCTTCACAGCACCACTGCGTTGTGTCACATCGAGGTAATTGACTCCAATGGCCTCATGTTTGATGAGAGCTTCATTAGCTCCCGGAGCCCGCACAGTCACTGGTTCAATGGATAGAACGGACGGTTCCCCATGGTGATCAAAACGGATTGCTTGGGCCACGGCTTTGCTCCACTTGGTCAGAAATCACGATCAGTATGGAAACTCATTCCTACGCATACAAGATAGACTAATTGCATCGTATAGCTGCACCAAATGCAGCAATGATCTACACGACCATTGAATACTTGTTGCACTGCTTAGGCATTGAGCCATCGAGATGCAGCTTCCGCTGCTCGATCTTGCCGGCTCGCGACGTGGGTAGCCGCGAGCGGTGTCCATATAGGCCCCACTCCGATTCATCGCCCGAGGCTTGATGGGGGAGATGAAAGAGACGGATTCAATCGCGCCCAGCGCACGAGCGTCATGGTGGGCGCCGATCAGCAAGCGGCGCTCCTAACTTCAGGTTGTAACCAAGATCCCGCTCAGAGTCTGCTTTGGGTCAGGAGCCGCCTATGACGGCCGTCCGCTTTCGGCCAAGAGCAGACTTTCGCCAGCATCCGGCCCTTGCATTCTACCGCGAGACACCGGAAGACCACGCGACACTCCGGACACTACGGACATCCAACTGACGACAACAAAAGCTGGAAGCTTTGGGCACTGACAGCTCACTGCCCGGCTAGCTGATGCTCAACGCCAAGCAGCTGACCATCTCCCCTGATACGGTGGCCGACAGGCCAGGTACCACACACCGCCCACCAGCCCCTTCCTCCCGACGCCGATTTGTAGGAATTTTCCCAGCTGTCTTTCGGAAAAGTTCCCTGTTACGCAGCCCCCCAAAGCCCCGACCATAGGACTGCAGGCCCAAGTGGCCCCATTCATGGACTTGGCAGTGACGCCCCGCACTAGGGCAGCTGTCATGAGGAGCGAGCAGTGGGATTTTTCACCGACAAGGAAAAAGCATCCTTGCGCATCAGCAACATGATTCTGCATGTGGTGGGGCCCGAGCCTTTCCAGGCCGCCAGGGCGCGCAAGGTCGAGCATGAGCGTTTTTTCATCGACAAGATCGTGGAAACGGCGGTGGACCCGGTGTGGGCCTTCGATGACAACTCGGCCACCCAGCGCCAACTGGAGGGCATCGCCAGCCGACGGGTAGCCTTCGAGCCCGGCGCTCAGAGTCTGGCGGCCAGCTTCGCTCGCCAGCACGTGGCGGGCAGCGCCGACGGCGCGTTGTTCCTGTTCGAGCTGCGCACCCTGGACCCGGATACCTCGATCTACAGCCTGATCAAGTACGACTACCGCGAGGCGCTGGAACAGGACAGTCAGGATCCCGATGGCATGTTGCGCCGAATCGTCAATGCCTTCGTCGACGACAAGCGGGCCGTGCAGAAAAGCGCCTTGATCCGAGTGGTCAATGGGGTCGCCGATGGGGCGGTGGCCGCTCGCGATCGAATGAAGCATCCGCCGGAAATCACCGAGTACTTCGCGCGTTTTCTCGCCGTGACGCGCTGTCGCTCCAACGAAGAGCTGAGTGCGCGCGCGCTCGATGTGGTCAAGACGGCCCTGGCCTCGTGCAAGGCCGACCTGCCCAAGGGTGGCCTGCCCAGGGCGCTGGCGCAGGCCAAGGATCTGCTGGCCACCCGCACCTTCATCAATCAGAAGGCGTTGGTCGAGGCGGTGATCTTCGCCGCCGGCAACCCGCAGGATGACAAACTGCGCAAGCGCCTGGAGAACGCCACCAAGCGCAGGATCAAGAAACAGAAGCTCGACAACCTGAGCTTCGTGCCCGACCGCCAGGTGTTGGCGCGACCTGCGACAAGACGCCTGCGTACGGCCGAGGGGGTGAGCGTATTCTTCCCGGACGGCAAGGCCGCGCTGGTCAAGCGCGTCACGGTAGCCGGCGGCGAGCAGATCATCATTGACACCTGCAAAGTGACCGACGATGACATTGTCGCCGATCGAGCTCGCTGAGTGGCTCGACGGCCTTGCGCAGCGCAATGCTGCCCTGGTCACCGAGAGTGAGCAGCTGGTCACGGTTTCGCTCATGGCCGCAGCCGACGTCCTTGGCGTCATGCGCCTGAGTCAACAGCTGGGTTGGCAGCATGCCGTGTTCGACAGCGAGCACAATCCGGTCCAGCCAGAGGACATCACCGAAGACTTTGCGCCGTTTCGCCTGGACCTGAGCAAACCCCTGGCTGCGCCGGGTGTCTTGTTCATCCTGACCGGCGCCGGCTTGCATCAATGGCTGACACGCGGGCATGGCGCGGGCACCTGGCGTGTGGCTGGCTTGCGCACTCCCCTCTGTACCCGGGGGCGGCTCTTAACGGACTGGGCTTCGGTAGCGCCCTGCCCGGCCAGCCAGGCGCTGGTGTCACCCCGTCGGCTGGTCAAGGAAACACGCCTGGAGCGCAGGGTGCCTGCTGACATCCGGCCGTGGCTCTTGAGCCCGGATGCGGCGACGCAGCCAAGTGACCCCTCACACCGGATCTGGTCGTTTCATGCCTTCGACGCCCTGGCCAGCAGCCTTGCCAATGAGATCGATGGCCATGACCACGGCCTGATCTTCCACGGGCCACCGCGCCTGAAACTGACCCGCATTGGCCTGGAAACCTTGTCGGGACCCGCCCCGGGCCTGCAAGGCTTGCAGGAGGCGGCGACCTGGGTCTACGAAAATCCGCCCGAGTCGAGTCTCAGGCACGGGCTGCTGGCGGTGGCTATTGCCCAGTCTGGCCAGGACGAAGATCTTGCATGCCGCTACCTTGGCCAGCACATGGAGAGCGCGTTGGACAATGCTCGCATCGCCTATCAGCTGTCCTTGTCGCAGGTCTCGCGCGATACGCTGAAGCTGTTGAGCGACCTGCGCAAGGCCGTTGGCGAGGAGACCGCCAGAGCGACAGAAGCGACGCGGCAGACGGCCCTGGCGATTACCACCGCTCTGACCCTGGGTACCGGATTTGCGGCAGCGCAGCTGAATCTACCCATCCAGCCTTGGCTGGTGGGCCTGGTCATGACAATTATCTGCATCTGCTACGCGTTGGTTGCCGGCCCTGCCGCGGCCCATATATTCCAGCAACGGCGGCTGCGCAGTGATTGGCAGACCCGGCTGTACCGCTTCCTGACCGAGGCGGACTACCAGCAGATGGTGGCGCAGCCCTGCGCAAGGGCCGAGCGGGTCTTCATGGTCGTGGCGGCCGTCGGCACCCTGGCGGTGCTGGGGATGAGTCTTGGCTGGAGCGCGGCCAGCCTGCAGGGCCCGGCCTCGACGCCCTGGTCGCCGGTGCTGCCGAAGATGCAGGTACCGGCACCTCCTGTGCGGGGCAAGTAGCGCGTGTGACCGGGGGGTTGCATCTGCAAGTCCAAGCCTCAGTGCGAACAAGGGTCGAGAGCAAAAGCTCGAGGGCTTTGCCCCCTCCCACCGGTGGCTGCTCCTGCGCCGAGTCAACCACATCCGGCCTGGCCGCGAAGCATCAGAACGGCATCTTCAACTTCAACGACACCGTCTGGTTGGTGAAGTCGGTGCGCGCTTCGGCGTCGTAGTTCACCGACAGCTCCGTGCCATTGGCGGCAATCTTGGTCGTCAGGCCGACACCACCGCGCGCCAGCCACGGGCTGGAGCTCTGCCCCACGGTGTTGAAGGTCTGCCCGGGCGCGCCGGCATAGGCCGAGGTCAGCATCGAGTCGTCGTGGATCACGTCGTAGCCCACCCCGAGGTTGCCGGTCACTTGCGTGCCCGGGACGATTTCGTGGCTGAGCTTGCCGTCGACGCCAAGAATCAGCTGGTCGGTCTGGTGCTTGTCGACGTCCAGCAGCAGCGGTTGCAGCGCCGCATTGCCTTTCTCGTGGTAGCTGTCGTCCTTCATCCAGGTGTAGTCGGCGCGCACCGACGGGATGAAGCGCGTGGTCGGGTTCAGGTCGAAGGCCTTGGCCAGGGCCACGCCTGCGGTGAAGCTGCGGCTGTCGTAGTCGGCCTTGGCCTTGCCGCCGACGCCGTTGAGGCTGATGTTGCGCTCGCCGTCGTTGCGGTTCTGGCCCACGCCTGCGTGGAAGCTCAGCTCGGTGTCCGGCGCCAGGGTGTAGCTGCCGTAGCCCATCAGCTGGTACAGGTCGACCTTGGCGCTCTGCGCGGCGACGTCGGCCTTGCTGTTGGTGTCGGCGTTGGCGTAGGAGAACGACACGCCCAGGCGAGTCAGCTCGTTGACCGGTGCGTCCACGCCGAACGCCATGCCGTACACCGAAGCGTCGTAGCCCGGGGTGTTGCCGTGCTGGCTCTGGTTGATCCACGAGCCGAACGGCTTCATCCACAGGTTCTTGTCGCCGTAGAACCCGTCACCGGAGGCCAGACCTGTGTTGGCGTCGATGCGCGACTGGATCACGTCGGTGATGGTCGACAGCGTCGACTGGCTGACCTGGCTGGCGGCCACGGCGTTGGACGGCAGGGTCTGCGAGACCGCGCTGGCGACGCCGGCGCCGCTGGTGGCGCCGACGAAGAACGGCGTCAGGCTGCTGTTGCTGGCGATGGCGCTGTCGAGCACGCGGGCGGCGCTGAGGTTGGTGCTGGCGCCGCTGCTCTGCAGGGCCTGGGTCACGGCGCTGGTGGATTTGGGCGAGGCGACCAGGTCGACGCTGTTGCCGTCCTTGACGCCGCTGAAGTTGTACAGCGCCGAATTGCTGGTCACCGCGTAGGTGCCGTTGGAGTTCAGGGTGCCGGCGCTGAGCACGTTGTTCAGGGTGGCGCCGTTGAACGACTGGCCGCTGTCGACCACGTCGACATTGAATTTGGCCTGGTCCGGCAGGGTGGCGGTGCCGGTGACGTTGAGCTTGCCGAAGGTGGTGGCGTTGACCGCCTGGGTGCTCAAGGTGCCGTTGGCGTCCTGGATGTAGTTGCCGGCGATGGTGCCGGTGGCGTTGGAGGCCAGGGTCAGGGTGCCGTAGTTGGTGAAGTCGGCGACGGTGAACAGGTTGCCGGCGTTCATGGTGTAGGCGGCGCCTTCGGCGATGCTCACGTGGGTTTCAGGGGCCTGAACCGCGCCGGAGAACACCGCGGTGTTGGCGCCGGTGATGGTCAGCTGCTGCAGGCTGGCGTCGGCCAACAGGGCGTAGTTGAAGCCGCTCAGGGTGCCGCTGTTGACGAAGCTGGCGACTGTGCTGTTGCCGATGTTGACGCCCACCCCGCTCCCCGAAATGGTCCCGGAGTTGACGATGCCGCCGCTGACCTGGCTGCCCTGGATCGACAAGCCATTGTCGTAGCCATACAGGCTGCCGGAGTTGACGATGGCGTGCAGCGAGCTGTTGCTGATCTCGTTCTCGTCCAGGTGCGCGCCAATCGCCCCGGAGTTGATCAGGTCGCCGCCGATCACCGTGTCGCGCACCACCAGCCCCTGGAATCCGCCGCTCATGCTGGCGCTGTTCTGCACCGAGCCGCTGATGGTGCTGCCTTGCAGCCAGAACGAGGTCAGGCCGAAGGTATTGCCGCTATTGACCAGGCTGCCGTTGATCACGCTGGCATTGAGGTTGATCGGCGCGATGTAGCCACTGAGCAGGCCGCTGTTGACCAGGTCGCCATTGACGGTCGAATGGTCGAGGCTGATGCCGTCATGGCCGGTGATGCTGCCGCTGTTGACCAGCGTGCCATTGATCACGCTCTGGCTCACAGACAGGCCATTGTTGCCACGGATCAGCGCGTCGGCGCTCTGCACCGTGCCGCTGTTGGAGAAACCGCCGCTCAGGGTGCTGTTGTTCAGCTCGATGGCGCCGGTGCCGACATTCATGTTGCCGCCGGTGCCGCCAGCGCCGTTGTAGTCGCCGCTGATCAGGCCGCTGTTGCTGATGCCACCGGCCAGGGTGCTGCCATTGACCACCAGCCCGCCGCGCACGCCCAAGGCATTGCCGCTGTTGTTGATGCCACCGGCGAGTATCTGCGAGTCCTGCACGGCAATCGCCGCGCCGCCGGATGAGTTGACCAGCGAGCCGCTGTTGACGATACCGTTGCCGATTGTCGAGCCGTTGCTGACGTAAAGGATGGCCGTGGAATGCCCGGAGATGGACCCCGAGTTGCTGACGGTGCCGCCGACCTGGCTGTGGTCGATCTGGATGCCATAGGTGCCCAGCGCCATGCTGCCGCTGTTGACCACGTCCTGGCCGACCGAGGAATCGAGCAGCGCCATGCCGCGGCCGGCGCCGGTCAGGTAACCGGTGTTGATCAGGCTGCCACCCACGGTGCTGCCCTGAAGGCGGATCATGTCCATCAGCCCGCCGTTGATCCGGCCGCTGTTTTGCAGGTCGCCGGCGATGGTGCTGTTGGTCACCGCAAGCCCGGCATTGAAATCGCCGAAGAGCGAGCCGCTGTTGATCAGGCTGCCGGTGACCTGGCTGTTGTCGACCTCAAGGCCGGTGTTCCAGCCGAAGATCGAACCGTTGTTGCGGATCGAGCCGCCGATGACGCTGGCGCTCAGGAGCATCCCGGTACCGGTCTGCCCTACCAGATCCGGGTTCGCCGTGATCTGCCCAGAGTTGACGATCGAGCCGAGCAGGCTGCTGCTGTACAGGTGCACGCCCAGCGTCGGGCTGGTGATGGTCCCGGCGTTGTACAGATCGCCGGCCAGGGTGCTGTTGCCGATGGCAATGGCGGTGCGGCCGCTGATGGTGCCGCCGTCGACGTTGCTCAAGTCGCCGATCAGCGTGCTGGCGTTCAGGCGCAGGCCGTCGTTGCCGTTGACCGAGGCGTTGCCGCCGTCGATCGTGCCGGCGTTGGCGATGCCGCCGATGACGGTGCTGCCCTGCACCAGCAAGCCGCCGCCAGAGCCGCTCGCGCTACCAGTGTTGACGATGCCGCCGTCCAGCACCTGTGAATCCTGTAGCAGAATCGCCGCTCCGCCAGCCGCGTTGCTGATGCTGCCGCTGTTGGTGATGCCGTTGCCGACACTCGAATGGTCGTTGACGTACAGCACGCCCAGCGAATGCCCCGACAGCGAACCGCTGTTGATCAGTGCACCGCCCACGCGGCTGCCATCCAGTTCGATGGCGGCAGTGGACACCTGCACCCGCGCGGTGTTGACCAGGTCCTTGGCGACACTGGCGCTCTGCAGCACGATGCCGCGCCAGCCGCCGACGAAGCCATCGTTGATCAGGCTGCCCCCGCTCAGGCTGCTGTTTTCCAGGCGGATGCCGTCCTGCAGGCCGCCGATGACGCTGGCGCTGTTGTGCAGGTCGCCATCGACGTCGGTGTAGGTCAGCAGCACGCCGGCATTCAGGTTGCCGAAGATGGTGCCGGTGTTGATCACGTCGCCCTTGATCAGGTTGCGGTCCAGTTGCAGGCCGGTGTTCCAGCCGCCCAGCAGGCCGTTGTTGACCACGCTGCCGCCGACCACGTCACCGGTCAGGCGCAGCGCGGTGCCGGTGGTGCCGCTGAAGGCCGTGTTGGCGGTGATGACCCCGTCGTTGACGATGGAGCCCTTGAGGCTGCTGCTGAACAGGTGCAGCCCCAGGTCCTGGCCGCTGATGGTGCCGCTGTTGAGGATATTGCCGGCCAGCCCCGACCCGCCGATCTTGACCCCGGCGCCGCCCTGGCTGCCGCCGCTGATGGTGCCCGAGTTGACGATGTCCTTGGCCACGCTGGACAGCTCGATGTCCAGGCCGGTGCCGATGTTCGGATTGGGCGCGCCGGCCCAGTTCGGCGCGACGATCGCCAGCAGGCCGCTGTTGCTGATGCCGCCGGTCACCTGGGCCTGGCTGATCTGCACGGCGAAGTCGTTGCCGGTGATGCTGCCGCTGTTGGCGAAGCTGCGAAAGCCGCCCTGTTCCACCGCCAGGCCGGTGCTGCCGGCGATGGTACCGCTGTTGCCGATATTGCCCTGCACGAGGGTGCGGTCCAGGGCCACGGCGGTTTGCTGTGACCAGAGGCTGCCACTGTTGGTCAAGGTGCCGCCCAGCGCGTCCTGGCTCAGCCGAATGGCGCCCTGCCCGCCTGCAGCGCTGCCCTGCACGCCGAGGCTGCCGGCAATGCTGCTCTGCTCGACGTCGATCGCATAGCCGTCGCTGTTGATGTTGCCACGATCGAGGATCGAGCCGCCGATGCTGGAGCCGAGCACGCCGATGCCGACGGTGGAGGAGATGGCGTTGCGGTTGTCCAGGTCGCCGGCCACCGCCGAGTCGAGCACCTGGATGCCGGTACCGCTTTCGGTGCGGATGACCCCGGCGTTGATGATCCGGCCATCCAGCGCCGACTGGCTGACCAGCACCCCGGCCCCGGCGTCGCTGTGGATGACCCCGCCGGCGGCATTGCTGATCAGCCCGCTGGCGGCGGTGTGGTCGAGCAGGATGCCGTCGTCGCCGCTCAACTGCCCGGCGTTGCGCACCAACAGGGCGTCGTTGACGCTGCCATTGATGACGGTGGTCGCGGCCTGGCCAAGCAGCACGGCCGGCCCGGACGCGACTGTGATCGCGCCGGTGGTGTTGACGTTCAACGTGCCGCCGCTGGCCAGGGTGCAGGTGATGGTGACGGGTTGGCGAATCACACTGGCGCCGCCGTTGGCGCAACTGCCGGCGGCGAATGCCTGGCTACCCATCAGGCTGCCCAGTCCCAGCGCAACCGCCGTCGCCAGTGCCTTGCGCGTGCTGCCGGGTTTGCCGCGGGTCTTGCTATGTTCCGAGGTCACGACGAAAGCCTGAAGGCTGTCGCTCCAGAGCACGCGATGGGTTCTGTTCATGGCGGGGCGTCCTTGGCGATGTCACGGGGCGGATACAGTGATAGCTGGGGCCTCGGAGGTTGTCAAAGGACTGACGAAGAATATTTCCATATCTGTAAACAGCGATACGAACGCCAAATAAATGGCAGATAAATACCGCCATCCGGGACCGTCCCGCCGGATGATCCGCCCGGCCACCGAGGTGACGCCCTCGCCAGCTGCGCCGGCTCCTACCGCGGTCCGCGATGCCGCGTAGGAGCCGGCGAAGCTGGCGAGCGCAGCAACCCCGAACGTCAGGCTCGATTGGCCATGGGGCGCGGGAGTCGCATCAGGCCAGCTCATCCAACTGCCGCAGCAGATCCGCACCCAGGCTCAGCTCGCTGGCCGCGAGGTTGTCCTGCAGGTGCGCTACCGAGCCGGTGCCGGGGATCAACAGCAGGTTCGGCGCCCGCTGCAGCAGCCAGGCCAGCGCCACGCGCATGGGCGAGACCGCCAACTGCTCGGCCACCTGCGACAGCGCCCGGGATTGCAACGGGGTGAAGCCCCCAAGCGGAAAGAACGGCACGTAGGCGATGCCCTGCGCGCCCAACTCGGCGATCAGCGCCTCGTCGTCGCGGTGGGTCAGGTTGTAGTGATTCTGCACACACACCACCGGGGCGATGGTCTGCGCCTGCCTGACTTGCACGGCGCTGACGTTGCTCAGGCCCAGATGACGGATCAGGCCTTGCTGCTGCAACTCGGCCAGGGCGCTGAACTGCTCCAGGATCGAGGCTTCATCCGGCGCGTGGACATTGCCCCAGGCGCGAAAGTTGACCACCTCCAGTTGCTCCAGGCAAAGGTTGCGCAGGTTGTCGTGCACCGCGCGGGTCAATTCGGCCGGGCTTTGCGCCGGATTCCACGAAGCATCGCTGCCGCGCACGGCGCCTACCTTGGTGACGATCACCAGATCGTCGGCATAGGGGTGCAGGGTTTCATGAATCAACTGGTTGGTGACATGCGGGCCGTAGAAGTCGGAGGTGTCGATATGGTTGACCCCGGCCTCGAGGGCGGCGCGCAGCACGTCTCGGGCGGCCTGCGGGTCTTGTGGCGGGCCGAACACGCCGGGGCCGGCCAGTTGCATGGCGCCGTAGCCGAGGCGGTTGACGCGGCGGCTGCCGAGGGTGAAGGTGCCGGCTTTGCTTGCTGTAGTCATGACCAATGCCTTGCTCAGTGAGTGTGTGGGCCCACTATAGGGATTGACCGGTGCGGTGATAATCCGCTGCAATCGGCACGGGTTGTACGGGAGAGCGAACAGTGGCAATGGATGTTCAAGATTTGCTGGCCTTTGTCGCCGTGGTCAAGGCTGGCGGCTTTCGCGACGGCGCGCGCGCCAGCGGCAAATCGGCGTCGAGCCTCAGCGATGCGGTGCGCCGCCTCGAGGCGCGCCTGGGGGTACGCCTGCTCAACCGCACCACCCGCAGCGTGGCGCCGACCGAGGCCGGAGCGCGGCTGATGGAACGCATCGTGCCGGCCCTGGCCGAGGTCGAATCGGCGCTGGACGTGGTCAACGACTACCGCGAGCGGCCCTCGGGCACCTTGCGCCTCAACGTGCCGGTAAGCGCCTCGCGGCTGGTGCTGCCGGCCATCGTCACGCCGTTCCTCAAGGCCTACCCGGACATTCGCCTGGAGGTGATCGTCGAAGAAAGCTTCGTGGATATGCTGGCGGCCGGCTGCGACGCCGGCATCCGCTACGAGGAGCGCCTGGAGCAGGACATGATCGCCGTGCCCATCGGCCCGCGCCAGCAACGCTTCGCCTGCGCCGCCGCGCCGGGCTACCTGGACCTGCGCGGGCGCCCCGAGCACCCGCGCGACCTGCTCGCCCACGCCTGCCTGCGCGGGCAGTTTCCCAGCGGCGCCATGCCGGCCTGGGAGTTCGAGCAGGCCGGGCAAGTGATCAACGTCGAGCCCAGCGGCCCCCTGCTGGTGCGGCTCGGTGGCGCCGTCGACCTGGCCGTGCAGGCGGCGGTGGATGGCCTGGGGCTGGTGTACCTGTTCGAGGACTGGCTGCGCCCCTACCTGGACAGCGGCGCATTGGAGCCGGTGCTGGAACCCTGGTGGCCACGCTTTACCGGCCCCTTCCTGTACTACCCGGGGCGCCGCTACCTGCCGGCGCCGTTGCGGGCGTTTGTCGAGTTCATCAAGCAGGCTTGAAACCGGCTGCCCGCGTGGCCTGTCACCCGGCGCAAACCCACACTGAATAAAGGGGAACGCCTGCTGGATCGATGCAGTCAGACCTGTTGACGACTACTAAAACAATGGGTGAGCACATCGTGTCGAGCAAGCCAGGCAACTCGTCGTTGGACGACCTCAGCATGCTGGGCGCAGGCTATTCGCCGATCGCACTGATCGCCCGCGAGCGTCAAGTCCTCAGCGAAATTGCCACCGGTTTGCCCCTGGGTCAGGTCCTGGAAAACCTGCTGCGGGCGGTCGAAGTCGCCAGCGGCAACAGCATGATGACTTCGGTGCTGCTGCTCAGCGACGACGGCCAGACCATGCTTCACGGTGCTGCGCCCAGCTTGCCTGCGGCCTACAACCAGGCGGTCAACGGCCTGCCCGCCAGCGAGGGCATCGGCTCCTGTGGCACGGCCATGGCCCGCGGCACTGCGGTGTACGTCAACGAGATTGCCACCGACCCGTTATGGCAGGACTTCGTCGACCTGGCCCTGGGCTTCGGCCTGCACGCCTGTTGGTCGATGCCAATCAAGGGCGCGACCGGCGACCTGCTAGGCACCTTCGCCATCTACTATCACGAACCGCGAGCGCCCACCGAGGGCGACATCGAGGCCATCTTGGTCATCACCCAGACGGCGGCCCTGGCCATCGAACGGCACCGCTCGGACCTGAGCCTGCGGCGCAGCCAGGATGAGCTGCGCAGCCTCAACGCGCAGCTTGAACAGAAGGTCAACGAGCGCGCCCGCGAGCGCAGCCTGACCTGGCTGATCAGCCCCGACCTGCTCTCGGTGCTGGATGCCGACGGCACCCTGCAATCGACCAACCCGGCCTGGGGCGTGACCCTGGGCTGGAGCGCCGAGGAGCTGCACGCCTCCTATGCCAGCTTCCTGCATCCCGACGACGTCGAGGCCAGCGCCGCCACCTTCAGCCTGGCCATGGCCGGCGAGCCGATCCTGCGTTTCGAGAACCGCTACCGCCACCGCGACGGCTCCTACCGCTGGCTGTCGTGGGTGGCCGTGCTCGAAGAAGGCCGCCTGTACTGCAGCGCCCGGGACATTACCCAGGAGAAGGAACACGCGACCATGCTCGACATGCGCACCCGCGAGCGCGATCGCGCCTGGGGCCTGTCCCAGGAGCTGTTGATGATCGCCATGCCCGACGGACGCTTCGAGGCGGTCAATGCCCGCTGGACCGAGCAGCTGGGCTGGAACGAAAGCGAGCTGCTGGGCCAGCCGTTTCCGCACTTCACCCACCCCGACGACCTGGCCGCGACGCTCGCCGCCTTCAACAGCATCTTCATCAAGCCCTTGACCCTGCCCCACGAATTTCGCCTGCGCCACCGTGACGGCAGCTACCGCTGGTTCAGCTGGACCGGCACCTATGAAGAAGGCCGGATCTACGCTGCCGGACGCCACGTCACGGTCGAACGAGCCCAGGCCGAGGCCCTGCGCCAGTCGCAGAAAATGGAAGCGGTCGGGCAATTGACCGGTGGCGTGGCCCATGACTTCAACAACCTGCTAACGGTGATCCGCTCGTCCACCGACCTGCTCAAGCGCCCCAACCTGACCGAGGAGCGCCGCAGTCGCTACGTCAACGCCATCTCCGACACGGTCGAACGCGCCGCCCGCCTGACCGGCCAGCTGCTCGCCTTTGCCCGCCGCCAGGCGCTCAAGCCGGAGGTGTTCGCCGCCTGCGACGGTGTGCGCGCGATCGGCCAGATGGTCGGCACCCTGGCCGGCTCCCGGGTCGAGATCGACATGCAGCTGCCGGAGGACGCCTGCCTGATCAACGCCGACCCCAACCAGTTCGACACGGCGCTGGTGAACATGGTCGCCAACGCCCGCGACGCCATGGCGGGCGAAGGTCGCCTGACGATCAAGGTCGAAGCGGTGGAATTCATGCCGGGCGTGCGCATGCATCAGCGCGTGGTCGCGCCCTTCGTTGCCGTGTCGATCAGCGACACCGGCGTGGGCATCGGCGCCGACTGCATCGAGCATATCTTCGAGCCGTTCTACACCACCAAGGGCGTCGGCGAAGGCACCGGCCTGGGCCTGAGCCAGGTGTTCGGCTTCGCCAAGCAGTCCGGCGGCGAGGTGCTGGTCACCAGCGAAGTGGGCAAGGGCAGCACCTTCGTGCTCTACCTGCCGCGCGTCAGCGAGCGGCCCCGTCAGCGGGTCCAGCTGATCGAGCCCGAGCCGTTGGCCGACGGCCACGGCACCTGCGTGCTGGTGGTGGAAGACAACGAGGATGTCGGCACCTTCGCCACCCAGACCCTGCGCGAGCTGGGCTATGTCACTGTGCTCGCCCAGAACGCCGAACAGGCGCTGGCCGAGCTGGCCCGTGACGTCGGGCGCTTCGATGTGGTGTTCTCCGACGTGGTGATGCCCGGCATGAGCGGCATCGAGCTGGGCCGGCTGATTCACCTGCAGCACCCCGGCCTGCCGGTGCTGCTGACCTCGGGCTACAGCCATGTGCTGGCCCATACCGGCAGCTCGGGCTTCGAGCTTTTGCACAAGCCCTACTCGGTGGAACAGCTGTCGCGTACCTTACGCAAGGTCGTGGAGCTTCAGCGGCGCAATTCGGCCCTCGGCAAAAGAATCGACAGCTGATATCGCTTCGCCGCCTTTCCGGGACGCCACTGGTCAGCAAATCCGCCGCGACCCTGGCGGATTTCGGCAAGCCCATGCTCAACGTCGATCTGCAATGAACCCGCTGCACGGCTGGCCCATCGGCGGCCAGCGGTGCAGCCCTGTCAGCTCAGTCGAGGTCGGCCGCCGAATGGCGCTCCGGCACCTGGCTGGCCTCGTCACCCCAGGTCCTGTTGACCCGCATGCCGCGCTGCACGGCAGGACGCTGGGCAATCTCTTCGGCCCAGCGCTGCACATGGGTGTAGCTCTGCACGTCGAGGAACTCGGCCGCCGAATACAGGTTGCCGCGCACCAGCTGGCCATACCAGGGCCATACGGCGATGTCGGCGATGCTGTAGTTATCCCCGGCCAGGTAGCGACTCTGCGCCAGGCGCCGATCCAGTACGTCCAGCTGACGCTTGGCTTCCATGGTGAAGCGGTTGATGGGGTACTCCAGCTTTTCCGGCGCATAGGCATAGAAATGGCCAAAGCCGCCGCCCAGGTAAGGCGCGGCGCCCATCTGCCAGAACAGCCAGTTCAGCGTTTCGGCGCGCTCGGCAGGTGCGGTCGGCAGCAAGGCGCCAAACTTGTCGGCCAGGTACAGCAGGATGGAGCCGGATTCGAACACCCGGGTCGCCGGCACTGCGCTGTAGTCCAGCAACGCCGGGATCTTGGAGTTGGGATTGACCTCGACGAAGCCGCTGGAAAACTGGTCGCCCTCGCCGATGCGAATCAGCCAGGCGTCGTACTCGGCGCCGCTGTGGCCCAGGGCAAGCAGCTCTTCGAGCATCACCGCGACCTTCACGCCATTGGGCGTGGCCAGCGAGTACAGCTGCAGCGCGTGTTCGCCGCGTGGCAGCTCCTTGTCGTGGGTGGGCCCGGCGACCGGCCGGTTGATATTGGCGAAATGCCCGCCCGAAGGCGCTTCGGGTTTCCAGACTTTGGGCGGAACGTAGGCAGCGTTGCTCATGGGAGGGACCTTATATGCGGACTTGGCGTCTTTCTCGGACTTGCCATCATAGCCGCAGTTCAGCGCTGTGGAAGGGTCTGGTCCCTCCCCCACCTTGGGTCGGCACCCCGGCGGCTGATCGGCAGGCAAAAAAAAACCCGCCGAGGCGGGTCGTTTTTCGTATCGCAACCATTCCAACATCCTGTCGGCGGCCTTCCAGGCCAATGGTGAATCTTCCGTGACTCTCGAAGCGCTCCTGCGCTACGTCGATGGGTTCAATTTATGGGATCCAAGCCCTGGTGTAAACGGCCATTTGCCGTCGTGGCGTGTAAGCCTTTCGCTATACCCGATGCCGAAATCGCCGCCGGGGATGAGCGCACCAGGCCCCCCACAGCGCTGCGCCCGTTGTGCGAAAGCCGCTCAAGGCCGCAGCACGATGGCCCCCGATGACTTCCCGGACTCAAGGTCCGCATGGGCCTGAGCGGCGTCTTCCAGCCCATAGCTGCCCCAGATCCGCGGGGTGATGATGCCGTCGGCCACCGCCGCCAGCACATCGGCGGCGCGCTCCTGATACTCGGCGGCGCTGGCGGTATGGGCGACGATCGACGGGCGGGTCAGAAACAGCGAGCCCTTGCTGTTCAGGGTGCCCATCTCCACCGCCGCCGGGGCGCCGGACGACGCGCCGAAGGACACCATCAGCCCGCGCGGGCGCAGGCTGTCCAGCAACGCCTCGAAGGAAATTCGCCCGATCGGGTCGTACACCACGTCCACCTTGCGCCCGTCGGTGATGCGCGCGACCTCTGCCGCCAGCGTCGCCGGGTCGAACACCAGCACCTCGTTGCAACCCAGCGCACGAGCCTTTTCCACGCTGGCCTGGCGTGACACCACGCCGATCACGAAAGCGCCCAGGTGCCGCGCCCAGGGCGCCATCAGTTCGCCCAGGCCACCGGCCACCCCATACATCAGCACCGTGCTGCCCGGCCCTACGGCAAAGGTGCTCTTGAGCAGGTACTGCGCCGTGATGCCCTTGAACAGCACCGCTGCAGCGTCCTCGAAGGACAACTGCGCCGGCAGTTTCACCAGCCGTTCGGCCGGGTACAGCCGCGCCGAGGCGTAGCCGCCCAGCGGCCCGGTGGCGTAGGCCACGCGATCGCCCGGGCGCACGTTGTACACCCCGCTGCCGACCGCCGCCACCAGCCCGGCGCCCTCCAGCCCCAGGCCCGAAGGCAGCGGCACGCGCACCGCGCCGTTGCGCTGGGTGACATCGAGGTAGTTGACCCCGACCGCCTGCTGCTCCAGCCACACTTCGCCGGGCCCCGGCGCGGCGTCCTCCACCTGCACCGGCTGGAGCACCTCGGGGGCGCCGGGTTCGCTGAAGCGCATTGCAATGGCCATGGTGATCTCCTGTCTGGGGTCTTGTTCGAGCCGCCGGGTATCGTTTCCCGCGGCGCCTGCCCCGTCGGTGGGGCGTGCGCAATCGTGCAGGGGCCGGCGAAACTGGCGAAGGCAGCCACTTCGGTGCCGGCCAAATCCGCGACGGTCATTATCAGAGACCACCAGTATGGCCGCGCAGCTCAGCTCGGCCAGCGGCAATTTTGCCGCCGGCCCCTGCACGGATGCGTCAGGCCACCAGCTGACGGCTGTTACGCCACAGATAGCGGCCGCCGTCGGCGATCAGCAGCCCGACCGCCACCCAGATCGGCAGGTAGGTCAGCCACTGCGCCGGGCGGATCTGCTCGCCCAGGGCGATTGCCACGCCCACCAGCAGCACCGGCTCGACGTACCCGAGCAGGCCGAACAGGCTGAACGGCAACAGCCGGCCGGCGATCACGTAGCTCATGAAGGCCGTGGCGCTGAGCACACCCAAGCCCAGCAGCAGGGCATACAGGCGCGGCGCCTCGGCAAAGGCCGCCCCACCCTCGGCACAGGCGAACCAGGCGGCCAGTGGCAAAGCCAGCAGGGTGTCGAACCACAGGCCGCCCAGGTGCGCGGTGGCCAGGCGCCGGCGCAGCATGAAATACAGCGGCAGGCCGCCGGCGACCACCAGGGTCGGCCAGGCGAGGCGGCCGACCTGATACAGCTCGTTGACCACGCCAGCCGCTGCGCACAGCGCGGCCAGCTTCTTGAGCGAGGACAGCCGATCGCCATACAGCACCCGGCCGATCACCAGCATCGCCAGCGGCAGCAGGAAATACCCCAGCGAGACGTCCAGGCCATGGCCGTTGAGCGGCGCCCACATGAACAGCCATTGCTGCACGCCCAGCAAGGCGCTGCTCAGGCACAGCAGGCCCAGCAGCGCCGGGCGCTGGCGGATGCGCAAGAAAATCTGCGTGACCTGCTGCCACTCGCCCGTCACCACGATGAACAGGCTGATCAACGGCAGCATCAGCAGCATGCGCCAGCCGAAGATGGCGTCGCCGCCCAACGGCGACAGCAGCGTGGTGTAGAAATACAACGAGGCGAACAGGCAGGATGAAGCCACCGATAACACGACACCTTTGTACAAGGGGCCTCCGCGGGTCAGGTCTGGATGAGGGCTTGGCCGGCCGATCGCGTGGCATCGGCGCAGGGCGCCATTGTGACAAGCATGGGCGCCGGCGGCGAGTGCGCATTTCCCATCTGCGGCCTTCCAGATTATTCTGTGGGCTGATTTTCCCTGCCGAAATTATGTGAGCTGCTCATATGAAGATCGATGACATGGACGCTTTCGTCGCCGTCGTCCGCTGCCAGTCGACCAACCAGGCCGCCGAGGCCCTGCAACTGACCCAGCCGGCAATCACCCGGCGCCTGCAGAACTTCGAGCAGGATTTGGGCGCCACCCTCCTCGACCGTCAGACCAAACCGCTCAAGCCCACGCCCATGGGCTGGCGCGTGTACGAGCAGTGCAAGGCCATCCTGCGCGAGATCGACTCGCTGCGCGAGCTGGTGGCCAACGACGGGGCGCCCAGTGGCACCTTGCGCCTGGGCGTGCCGCAGACCCTCGGCGATGTGGTGCTGCTCGACGCCCTGGCAAAGATCCGCGAGCGCTACCCGGAGCTGCGTACCCAGGTGGTCAGTGGCTGGGGCAGCAGCCTGATCGCGCGCATGGAAAACGGCGACCTGGACGCCGCCGCCGCGCTGTTTCCCAGTGGCAAGATCTTCCCCGAAGGCATCGCCAGCCAGTCGCTGGGCCACATGGCCCTGCAGGTGGTGGCCGCCAAGGGCAGCCTGGGCAGCCGCAGCCTCAAGCTCAAGCAGTGCTACGCCCAGGGCTGGGTACTCAACCCCGACGGTTGCGGCTTTCGCGCCGGCCTGCAACGGGCCCTCAGCGAACAGGGCCTGGCCCTGCAGATCAACCTGGAGACCTTCGGCACCGAGCTGCAGCTGGGCCTGGTGGCCAATGGTCAGGGCCTGGGCCTGGTGCCTGAACCGCTGCTGGCCATCAGCGAATACCGCGACCGCCTGAAAGTGATCAAGCTCGTGGATTTCAAGCCGCAGGTCGACCTGTGGCTGTTCCACCCAAGGTACCTGGGCAATCTCCAGGACGCAGTGGAGGTGTTCGGCGCGGCGGCCGGCAATCTGTTGGGGCTGTGAATGCAAGGGCGGTTGGCGGCCCGGTGGCCGTCGCCGCATATAGCCAAAAAATAGCTCAAAGTAGCCATCAGTGATTATTCAGCGATAAAAAACCTTGCTAACGTGCCTGCATACACACCCAGCCAGCAGTCACGGCCATGTCCAACTATCTCGATGCCCACCACCGCCAACAGATCCATGCCTTGCAGCGCAGCTGGACGGCGCGCAGCGACTGGCCGACCTGGCTGTTGCTGAGTGCCACCTACAGCGCCTGGTTCGCCCTGGTGCTGCACGTGCGCGAACTTGGCCAGCTGGCGACCGTGGCCCTGCTGGTGCCGGTCATCGTGTTGTGGATGTCGCTGCAACACGAGCTGCTGCACGGCCACCCCAGCGTCTGGCGTTGGCTGAACAAGCTGCTCGGGTATGCGCCCTTCGCCCTTTGGTACCCCTACACGCTGTACCGCGACAGCCACCTGCTGCATCACCGCGACGAAGCCCTGACCCGCCCGCAACTGGACCCGGAAAGCCGTTACCTGGATGTGCCGCAATGGCAGCGAAGCGGCGCGGCTCTGCGCGGCCTGCATTGGTTGAACAAGACCTTGTGCGGCCGCCTGCTGGTCGGCCCGCTGCTGGCGCTGGGCGGGCTGGCCAGCGGCGAATGGGCGCGCCTGCGCCGTGGCGACCTCCAGGCCCTGGGCATGTGGCTGAGCCACGGCGCCTGGGTCGGCGTGCTGCTATGGTTCGTGAACAGTCAAGGTCTGGCGATCGCCAGTTATGTGCTGGCGACCCTGCTGGCGCTGGCGGTGTCGATGGTGCGCTCCTACTACGAGCACCGTCCGGCGGCCGAGCCGCAGCAACGTTCGGTGCTCAACGAGGCTGGCTGGCCGTGGCGCTGGCTGTTTCTCAACCTCAACCTGCACCTGGTGCACCACGACCTGCCCGGCCTGCCCTGGTACTACCTGCCGCGGGTCTACGCCGAGCGTCGCGAGGAGTGGCTGGCGCGCAGCGGGCAGTTCCTGGTCAAGGGTTACGCCGAGCTGTTCGCTCGCCACGGCCTGCGCCCCATCGACAGCCCGCAGCACCCCTGGCACTAGTCTTCAGCCGGCAAAGAAACGATTGGCGGGGCGCGGCAGGCCGAGATTCTCCCGCAGCGTGCGGCCTTCGTACTCGCGCCGCAGCAGCCCACGCCCCTGCAGCTCGGGCACCACCTTGTCGACGAAGTCGGTGAGGCCGCCGGGCAGCCAGGGGAACATCACATTGAAGCCGTCGCTGGCCTCCTGCTCGAGCCAGGCCTGCATCTGGTCGGCAATGCTCTGCGCCGTACCGACGAAGGCCAGCCCGGCGTAACCGCCCAGGCGCTGGGCCAGCTGGCGTACGGTCAGGCCTTCGCGGTCGGCCAAGGCCAGCACCTGTTCACGGCTGGTCTTGCTGTCGTTGGTTTCCGGGATGGGCGGCAGGTAGCCGTCGGGGTCGAACTTTGCCGCGTCGGTGCCCAGCGCGATCGACAGCGAGGCGATGGCGCTGGCGTAGTGCACCAGGCTGTCCAAGCGGGCGCGGGTGGCCTGGGCCTGCTGCAGCGTGTCGCCCACCACCACGAACGCCGCCGGGAGGATTTTCAGGTGCTCGCGCTGGCGCCCGAGTGGCGCCAGCCGCGCCTTGACGTCGGCATAGAAGCTGCGCCCCTCTTCCAGCGAACGCGGCGCGGCAAAGATCACCTCGGCGGTTTCGGCGGCCAGTTGCCGGCCGGGTTCGGAAGCCCCCGCCTGCACGATCACGGGCCAACCCTGGGGCGGCCGGGCGATGTGCAGGGGGCCACGCACCGACAGGTGCGGGCCTTTGTGGTCCAGGGTGTGCAACCGCGCGGGGTCGAAGAACACGCCGCTGTCGACGTCGCGGATGAAAGCGTCGTCGGCCCAGCTGTCCCACAGGCCGGTCACCACATCATAGAACTCGCGGGCCCGGGCATAGCGCTGGTCATGGTCCAGGTGCTGCTCCAGGCCGAAGTTAAGTGCCGCATCCGGGTTGGCGGTGGTGACGATGTTCCAGCCCGCGCGGCCGTTGCTCAGATGGTCCAGGGAGGCGAAGCGCCGGGCCACATGGAAGGGTTCATCAAAACTGGTGGAGGCCGTGGCGACCAGGCCCAGGTGTTCGGTGCACTGGCTCAAGGCAGACAGCAGGGTGAAGGGTTCGAACGAGGTACTGGTGTGGCTGCGCTTTAGGGCCTCCAGCGGCATATTGAGCAACGCCAGGTGGTCGGCCATGAAGAACGCGTCGAACCGGCCACGCTCCAGGGTCTGGGCCAACTGCTTGAGGTGCTGAAAGTTGAAGTTGGCGTCCGCCCAGGCACCCGGATAGCGCCAGGCGCCGGTATGGATGCTGATCGGGCGCATGAACGCGCCGAGCTTGAGTTGCCGAGGGGTGGTCATGTAGGGCTGTACCTCTGCTGGAGTGGCTGCAAGACATCCGAGCTTCTCCATGGGCGCTGCTGCTTGTCCAATAGCCAATCGTTGCGGCTTATAGCCAGCGGTGCTTAGCGGGCGGTGCTTAGCGACCGGTGCTTGGCGGGCGAAGGGGACCCAGCCAGACGGAACACCGCAGCCAGGGTCTGGCCGCCACCGTTGCATACGCACGGATCTATCCTAATTCTAAAAAGTTATTTATTTGCTCATTCTTATGTCATTTAGCATTGGCCTATCGCCATCATCTGCACCTGACTGATAACAAGGATCGCCATGTCGCTCGGTACCCTCGCCCGCTTCACCCGCCCGCTGCTCGCCGCCGGCGCCCTGCTGGCCCTGTTTGCTCCCGGCGCTCAGGCCGCGAGCGCGCCCGCCGAAGTGCACCTGGACTACGCCTACTACTCGCCCACCAGCCTGGTGCTCAAGCATTTTGGCTGGCTGGAGCAGGCGCTGCCGGACAGCAAGGTGACCTGGACCCTGAGCCAGGGCAGCAACCGCTCGCTGGAATACCTCAACAGCGGCAGTATCGACTTCGCTTCCACGGCAGGGCTCGCCGCCGTGCTCAGCCGCGCCAACGGCAGCCCGCTGAAGACCGTGTACGTCGCCAGCCGCCCGGAATGGACCGCGCTGGCGGTGCGCAAGGACTCGCCGCTCCAGACCCTGGCCGATCTCAAGGGCAAGAAGATCGCCGCCACCAAGGGCACCGACCCCTACCTGTTCACCCTGCGCGCCTTGCAGACGGTTGGGCTGAACAAGGACGACGTCGAGCTGGTGCACCTGCAGCATCCAAACGGCCGGGTGGCCCTGGAAAAAGGCGACGTCGACGCCTGGGCCGGGCTCGACCCGCACCTGGCCGCCAGCCAGATCCAGGCCGGTTCGCGTCTGTTGTACCGCAATGTCGACTTCAACAGTTATGACGTCCTGAGCGTCACTGATGCCTACGAGAAGGCCCAGCCCGACACCATCAGGACAGTGCTCGGCGCCTACGAAAAAGCCCGCGACTGGGCGCGTCAGCATCCCGACCAGCTGGCCGAGCTGCTGGCCAAGGAATCCGGGCTACCGCTGGAAGTGGCCAAGCTGCAGCTGTCGCGCACCGACTTCACTAATGGCACACCAGGTGCCGAGCAGGTCAAGGCCTTGAAGGCGGCCGCGCCGATCCTGGTGTCCGAAGGCCTGGTGCGCAAGGGCGTCGATGTCGACCAGGTGGTCGATCAATTGATCGATCCGCAGTTCGCCAGCCAACTCATCAAACCCTAGGCCCCCTGGCCGCACGGAGCTCTTCGACCATGGCCATACCTTCCCCACGGCTGGCCGCCACCGCCACCGCAGCACCCCCGACCGCAACGGCCCTGCGCTGGCGCCGTCGCCTCAAGGGTCTGCTGCTGCCGGCACTGATCATTGTGCTGCTGGAAAGCGTCGTACGTATCGGCTGGCTGCCCGCCTACCAGATGCCCGCGCCCAGCGACGTTGCCGTGACCCTCTGGGAACTCGCCCACGGCGCACTGGGCAAGCACATCGTCGCCAGCCTGGTGCGGGTGCTGCTGGGCTTCGTCATTGGCGCCAGCCTGGCGCTGCTGTTCGCCGCCTGGGTGGGCCTGAGCCGCGAAGCCGAGGCCTATCTGGAGCCGACCTTCGCCGGCCTGCGGGCAATCCCGAGCCTGGCCTGGGTGCCGTTGCTGCTGTTGTGGCTGGGCATCGACGAGACCGCGAAAATCGTCCTGATCGCCATCGGCGCGTTCTTTCCGGTGTACGTCAACGGCGTGGCGGCGATCCGCGACATCGACCGGCGCCTGGTCGAGGTCGGGCAGATGTACAACTTCGGACGCACCCGCCTGATCCGCCGCATTCTCTTGCCGGCGGCGCTGCCCGGGCTGTTCACCGGCCTGCGCAGCGGCCTGAGCATGGCCTGGATGTTCCTCGTGGCGGCTGAATTGATCGCTGCCACCAAGGGCCTGGGCTACCTGCTCAGCGATGGCCGGGAAACCTCGCGGCCCGATATCGTGCTGGCGGCGATCATCGTCCTGGCGCTGCTTGGAAAAATCAGCGACGGGCTGCTGGCCGGCCTGGAACGGCGCTGGCTGCATTGGCGCGACACGTTCACGGGGCAAGCATGAACCTTCTCGATCTTGAAGTGCAGCGCAAGGCGTTCGCCGACACGCTGGTATTGCACAACGTACGCATCCAGCTCCGGCAAGGTGAAGTGGTCACGCTGCTGGGGCCCAGCGGCTGCGGCAAGAGTACCTTGCTGCGCATCGTCGCCGGGCTGGAGCGCGACTACAGCGGGCGCCTGCAACTGAACGCCAGCGAAGTCGGCCTGGTCTTCCAGGAGCCGCGACTGATGCCCTGGCTGAGTGTCGAACGCAACGTCGGTTTCGCCGACGACCCGCGCTACGACAAGGCCTGGGTCAGGCAGCTGCTGACCGAAGTCGGCCTGGCCGGTTTCGAGGCGGCGTTGCCCAAGGCGCTGTCCGGCGGCATGGCCCAGCGCGTGGCGATAGCCCGCGGGCTGTATGCGCGGCCCCAGGTGCTGCTGCTCGACGAGCCCTTCAGCGCGGTGGATGCCTTCACCCGCTTCAAGTTGCAGGACCTGCTGCTCGAGCTTGCCCAGCGCCATGGCATCGCTCTGCTGCTGGTGACCCATGACATCGACGAAGCGCTGTACCTGAGTGATCGGGTGTTACTGATGGGTCATCGACCCAGCCAGGTGCGTGACGAATTGCTGGTAGAGCTGGCCCATCCACGCGACCGTCGCGACCCGCTGCTGGCCGAGCTCAAGGCCCGGGCGCTGACCGGGTTGCAGCAGGCGCATGTGATCTGATGTGGCCGTGGTCGCAACGGGTTCACCTGCCCTTCGCCAGCTTCGCCGGCTCCTACATTTGCTTCGAACGTGCCGTTTCAGTGGCAGTACCTGTGACCGCCTTGGTGCATGGGCCGTCTGTCGTCGAACATCAAGAGCGGTCAACCGTTGTTTGCAACCATAGAATCTCCTACGCCATTGGCGACGGTGCACTGGGTGGCGTAGGAGCCGGCGAAGCTGGCGACAGAAACACCTCAGCCCCCCCTCAATGCACCAGAATCTACGACAGGAACGCCTGCGCCCGCGCCGCCAGACGCCGCGTGGCCAGATGGGCCAGCAGTTGCAGGGCGCCGCAGAGAATGAAATAGACCAGGGCCACGAACAGAAAGATCTGTGCCGGGTGCACCATGACCCGGTTGCTGACCTGGGTGGCGACGAACGACAGCTCGCCGACGCCGATCACATAGGCCAGTGAAGTGTCCTTGATCAGCGACACCCACTGGTTGAGAAACGACGGCAGCATGATCGGCAAGGCCTGCGGCAGGATGATCAGCCGCAGCACCTGGCCGGGCCGCAGGCCCAGCGCCTTGGCCGCCGCCCACTGCCCCGCCGACAGGCTGCGGATGCCGGCCGCCACCGAGTGCGCCAGGTAGGCGCCGCCGATCAGCGCCAGCGCGCAGACCACGGTGGCCAGGGCCGGCACGTCATAGTGAAAGACGATGGGCAGCAGAAAATAGCTCCAGAACATCAACATCAACACCGGGATCGCGCGCAGAAAACCCAGCACCGCGACCAGCAGCGCCGCCGGCCAGCCGCGCGCCAATACCAAGGCGATGCCCAGGCCCAGGCCCAGCACCCCGGCCGCCAGCCCGGAGAGCACGCTGAGTAGCAGGGTCAGGGCCGCGCCACCCAGGGGGCCGTCCGGCCAGGCGCCGATCAGCAGATAGTGCAGGTTGTCGCTGATAACCGAAAAGTCCATGACTCAAGCCGCTCCCTGGCGGTAACGCCGACTGTGCTGGATCAATTGCCCGAGCGCTTCGATCACCGCGATGCTGGCGACATACAGCAAGGTGGCGTAGCCGAAGGCCTGGAAGGTCTTGAAGGTCTGCGTCTCGACCTCGCGCGAGGCATAGGAGAGCTCGGCAAGGCCGATGGCCATGGTCAGCGACGAGTTCTTCAGCGCATTCATGTACTGCCCCAGCAGCGGCCCCAGGGCCGTGCGCAAGCCCTGGGGCAGAATCACGTGGCGCCACACCTGGCTCGGGCGCAGGCCCAAAGCCAGGCCGGCGGCGCGCTGCTGGCGGCGCACCGAGTCGAGCCCGGCGCGCAGCTCCTCGGCAATGAATGCCGTGCTGTAGAGGGTCAGCCCCCAGAACCCGGCGATGAACTCGAACGACGGCCAATCCACCTGCCACGGGCCCAGGGACAGGCTGCGCGGGGTGTTCAGCCAGGTGATCAGGTCATCGGGGAGCATGGCGGTGACGCCGAAGTACCAGAAAAACAGCTGCACCAGCAGCGGCGTGTTGCGAACCAGCAGCAGGTAAAGCCGCGCCGGCCAGGCCAGCCAGCGCACGGGCGCCGAACGGGCCAGGCACAGCAAGGCGCCCAGGCCGGTGGCTGCCAGGCACACCAGCAGGGACAGGCCCAGGGTCAGCAGAAAGCCATCGAACAACCAGTGCAGGTATTGCGGGGCCAGCCATTCACCAAACATAGAAAACAGTCCACGACATAGACAACGGCAGGCAACAGGCCTTGGAGGTGGGAGGGGCAAAGCCCCCGAGCGGCCGCCAGGCCGGTTGGCTCTGCCCGGCTGCGATCAGCCCTTGTCGCCGATCTTGAACAGCCGCGCCAGAGGGGTCCTGGTCTGCGGACCGAACCAGGTGTCGTAGATCTTCTGCGCCTGGCCGTTGGCTTCCAGTTCCACCAGGGTCTGGTTGACCACATCGGTCAAGGCGGTCTCGCCCTTGGGCAGGCCTACGCCGATCAGGTCATTGGACACGGTGAAGGGCGGCACTTCGTATTTGTCCCGATCCGGAACGTTGGCCAGCAGGCCGATCAGTTTCGGGCCGTCCTGGGTGATCGCCTGGACGTTGCCGTTGCGCAGCGCGGTGAAGGCGAACGGCGTGTCGTCATAGGCCACCACCTTGGCGCCCGGGAATTTGGCGCGCAGCACGATTTCGTTGGTGGTGCCCTTGTCGACGCCGACGCGCCAGCCATTGAGCTCGTCCAGGGATTTGAGGGTGCCCTTCTTGACGATGAACTGCTGGCCGGAGGCGAAGTACGGCGTGCTGAAATTGACCTGCTGCGCGCGCTCGGGAGTGATGGTGAAGTTGGCCAGTACCAGGTCGACCTTGTTGGCCACCAGCAGCGGCACTCGGTTGGCCGGGTTGGTCGGCTGCAGCTCCAGCTTGACCCCCAGCTTGCCGGCGATGGCCTTGGCGTAGTCGACGTCCAGGCCTTCGAGCTGGCGGGTCTGCGGGTCGATGAAGCCGAACGGCGGGTTGCTGTCGAAAGCGGCGACACGCAGTACGCCGGATTTCTTGATGTCGTCCAGGCGATCGGCCTGAGCGACACCGGCCAGCAACGCAAGGGAAAGGGCAGACAGGGACGCGATGGCAGCGATTTTTTTCATGGCGATTCGACTTTTGTGATTGGCAGTTGGGCTAAATGCCCGAGTGCAAAGCTTTGCAGCAAGTCGAAAAAACCAAAAGGAATATAATATTATTTGGTAATACTTTAATTGCATAAGCGGCGGCCTGCTCCAGGCAAGGCGCCGCCCGGCATCAGAAGGTCGACTGCACCTGCAGGCCGGCCACCACCGCGTTCTGCACTTCGCGCACACCCCCCGGGTGGGCAACGTACTGCAGGTTGGGCCGCACGCTCAGCCAGTCGGTCACCTGCACACCGTAGTTCAGCTCGATGTTGTACTCGCTGTGCTGCTCGGGCAGGTAGTCGTCATCGGCGTAGCTCGAGCCACCGACGGCATTCGCCGCCCGGGCGTTGCGCAGGAACTGCCTGCTCGCCTGCAGGCGGGCGACGCCCAGGCCCAGCGTGTCATCCGGGCGCGCGGCGAACGGACCCTTGAACACCAGGCCCAGGCTCTGGTAGCTCTGGACCGGCGTGGTCGCGGCATCGTAGGCGGCAACGCTGGCAGTGAGCACCAGGCCGCGGCTGGCGTTGCCGTCGACCGTGGTCAGCTGCTGCTTGCCGATCAGCCACCAGCCATGGCGGCTGCTGTCGCGGCGGTAGTCGTCTGCAGTCACGGCCGCCGGCTGGTTGCTCTCATCCTTGTACAGGTCATCGACCTTGGCAGTGCTGTAGTAGTAGCCGGCGTGGTATTCGCCCGGCAAGCCCGCCACGCTGGGTGTCCAGACCACTTCCAGCGGCAGCAGCGAGCCTTCGGTGCCCGAGCCTGCCAGCTTGAAGCCGTTGTCGTTGGCCAGGTATGACGGGTTGACCGCGAACACCCCGGCCTGCACGTAGAGCTGATCGCCAAGGGCGTACTTGAGCCGCGCCGCCCAGGTGCTGACCGGGCCGTTGTAGGCGCTGTCCATCCAGTTGCCGGTCTGCGAGTCGCACAGCGCCAGGTTCTGGAACTGGCAGTCCTGCACCGCGAATTCATCGCCGAAGGCGAAGCGGCCGGCCTTGAGCTCGAGGCGCTTGTCGAGCCAGCCCTTGCTCAGCCACAGCTCGCTCAGGCGGGTCACGCTGCCGCCGCCGTAGACCTCCTGGGTGTCGGCAAAGGATTCGCCACGCGGGTCGTCCAGACGCTTGTCGTTGAGGCTGTCACCGTTGCGATTGGCCACCTGGAGCATGAACTGGGTGTCCTGCCAGCCCAGCAGCTTCTCCAGATCCAGGCCCACCCCCAGGGTGAACTGATCGGCATAGCGGGTGGTGTGGCGCTTGTCGTAGCCGCCGCGCAGGTTGGAGGACGATTCGCCGGTGTAGTCACCCTGGACCTGGATGCCCTGCGCCAGCCAGGCGCTGCGCAGGCCGCCCCAGTCGCCGGTCATGCCTTGCGTGGGTTCGTCGGCATGGACGGCGAGCGAAGCGCTGCACAAGCCAAGCATCAAGGAAGTGGTTGCACCCAGGCGCAGGGTGCGTGGAGCAGGAAAGGACATGGCACGTTTCCGTTTCGAGGCGGCAGTAGTAGGCGCCGAGGGCAGTGCCCTCGGAACGCGAAGAATGAAGCGGGGGTCGGGCTCGGGACATTGCCGAGGCCAGCGCGGCAAGATGTTATATTGTAACAATTCAAAGTCAAGCGCCGACCCGTTCAGGGTCGTCTGCGCATGTAACAGACCGCCTAGAGCGCCCGAGCGTTCAGCAGCCTGACCCCCAGGCCAATGAACAGCGCGCCGGTGAGCCGCTTGAGCGAAGCCACCCAACGCACCGCGCCGACCCTGCCGCGCAGGCGGTACGCCGCGTGGCAGTAGAGCGAATGCACCAGCACCACGGTGGCGGCGATGCTCAGGTACATCACCGCGAACTGCTCGAACAGCGGCCGATCATGGCTGAGAAACTGCGGCAGGAAGGCGCAGAGAAAGATCATCGTCTTGGGGTTGCTGGCCGAGACCAGAAAGGCTTCGCTGCCGATGCGCCATTGCGAGCGGGGCTGGGCCGGGGGCAGCTCGCCTGGCGCGGCGCTCGCCTTCGGCGCCAGCAGCTGGCGCAGGCCGAGATAGATCAGGTAGCCCGCCCCCACCAGCTTCAAGGCCAGAAAGGCGGCCGGTACCGCCAGCAGAAGCGCGCCCACGCCCAACGCCACACCGCTGGTGACCAGCAGTTGCGCCAGCAGATTGCCCAGCAGCGTCACGCCCATGGCGGACGGACCGTGGCGCAGGGCGTTGCGCACGATCAGCAGGACGTTGGGGCCGGGGGTCAGGGTGGTGGCCAGGTAGGCGAGAGCGAACGTCAGCCAGAGGTGCATGGGCATCGAGGGGCATCCTGCATGAGCGGTGGGCGGCCTGCGCAGTCTAGCTCAAAGCACCCGGGCATCGAGCAGGTGCACCCCGACACCGATGAAAATCACCCCGCAGGCGCGCTTGAGCAACCCGACCCAGCGCCCTGCCCCCAGCCGCCGGCTGAAATGGTAAGCCAGCAGGCAGTAGGTCGAGTGCACCAGCACCATCGTGGCCGCCATGGTCGCGAGCATCAGCAGCAACCTGCTCAGCGCCTGGCCCTTGTCGATGAATTGCGGCAGGAACACGCAGAGGAACATCAGGGTGTTGGGGTTGCTCGCCGAAACCAGAAACGCCTGCCCGGCCAGCTGCCAGGGCGACGCCGGGGCCGCCACGGGCAGCTGGCCGAGCGCGACGGCCGCCGCCGGGCGGGCGAACAACTGACGCACGCCAAGGAAGATCAGCGCGCCCGCACCGATGATCTTGACCGTCATGAACGCCCCGGGCACCGACAGCAGGAGGGCACCCACGCCCAGTGTCACCGCCGAGGTCAGCAGCACCTGTGCCGCGAGGTTGCCGGCCAGGGTCGCGGCGGTACCCCAGGCGCCGTGGCGCAGGGTGTTGCGCACGCTGAGCAGGATGTTCGGTCCGGGCGACAGCGTGGTCGCCAGGTAGGTGAGGAAGAACATGACCCAGTGATGCAATGCCATGCTGCCCCCGACGCTCGCGGCGATTCACGCAGCCAGAGCCTAGCAGCGCGGCTGCCAGGCCGTCGGACCGTGCATCCGCTATTGCGCGCCAGCGGGTACGGAGTCGAGCCCGGTCTTGCGCACGATCTCCTGAGCCTGGGCCGAAGACAGGTAGGCCAACAGCGCCCGGGCTTCGTTCGGATGCTCGGCATTGACCGGAACCCCGGCGGCATAGCGGGTCACCGACTGCAGGTCCTCGGGGATCTTGCCAACGAAGGTCACGCCGGGCACCGGCAGCAACTCGGCGACCTGCTGGAAGCCCAGGCTGTAGTCACCCTTGGCGACCACCGAGGCTACCGGAATGCGTTCGATCATCTTGCCCTTGGGGCCGACCTGGTCCTGCACGCCGAGTTTCCTGAACAGCTCCTTCTCGATGTACACGCCGCTGGCGCTGTCGGAATAGGCGATCGAGGGGGCGTTGAGCAGCGCCGCCTTGAGCCCGGCGTCGGTGTCGATGGCCGGCCGCGGCTCGCCGGCCTTGACCACCATGCCGATGCGCGAGTCGGCCAGCTCCACCCGCGACGCCGGGTCGACCTTTCCCTGTTTGATCAGGTCGTCCAAGGCGTAGCCGACCATGATGACCACATCGGCCGGCTCGCCGCGGGCCAAGCGGTTGGGAATCGCCTCGGGCGCCTTGCCCATCGACGGCCCGAGGATGGTCTGCACGGTGTCGCCGCTGGCCGCGCTGTAGCCAGGAGCCAGTTGCTGGTAGGCGGCGGTGAAGCCGCCGGAAGTCATGACGTTGAGTTCGGCGGCCTGGCTGACCGAGGTCAGGCAGGCCAGGAGCAGAGGGGCGAACAGCCGGGTCATTTTTTCGGGCCTCTTGTTGTGGGGGAAGTATGGAGTCGGCGCCGGCCCTGCAGGAGTGGGCGCAGCGAGATCTTGATCCGGAACGGGCCGAAGCGCAAACCGGCCATTGGCCTTCCCACCAGGCCAGCGCAGCGGGCAGTCAGTCCATTGGCAACGCCACCTGGGCCGGGTCCACCCCGCACATCTGCGCAAGCACCTGCACCAGCAGCGAATGATCCTCGCGCGACGGCAGGCCGGACACGGTGACCACGCCGATGCAGCCCACGCCGCGCACCCTGAGCGGAAAGGCGCCGCCGTGGCTGGCGTAGTCGGCCGCAGGCAAGCCCATGGCCAGCTCCATACTGATGCCCTCCTCCTGCCCGGCCAGGCCTACGGCATAGGAACTCTGGTCCATCATTTCCACCACGTTGCGCTTGCGCCGGGCCCAGTGGGCATTGGCCGGGGCGGTACCGGGCATGGCATAGAGGAAGACCGTGCGCCGGTTCAGGCGCACTTCGATGGTGGTGGCGACCTGGGCGGCTTCACAGGCCAGCTTGAGCCGCTGGCCCAGGTCCCAGGCGCTGGCGTGGTCGAACGATGGGAACTGCAGCAGCTGCTCCTGACGGGCGATGCATTGCAGGTCCTCGGCGATTTCTCGGGTCATGGCGAACGCTGGCAAGGGGAAGACGCGCTAGAGCCTAGCAGCTTCGCGCCCCCTCAGCGCACATTGCGCGGGATCTCCAGGCCCAGCGTTTCGCGCAGCGTATGGCCGGGGTACTCGCGGCGATACACCCCGCGTGCCTGCAACAGCGGCACCACTTCCTCGGTAAAGCGGCGGAACTGCCCGGGGTGGCCGATGTAGATATTGAAGCCATCCACGGCGCGCGCCTCGAACCACGCGGTCATTTTTGCGGCCACGGTTTCGGCGCTGCCGACGAAGGCGCCGGGGCGCAGCTGGCGGGAAGCCTGGACGGCCTGGCGCAAGCTCAGGTTCTCGCTGACGGCCCGATCGGTGATGCGTTTGGCCACGGTGAAGAAGCTGCTGCGGGCAGCTTCCAGCGCCTGCACGGGAAACGGCGCGTCCAGCTCATACTGACTGAAGTCATGCCAGCCAAAGGAGCGCCCGAACTCCAGCAAGGCCTGCTCGAAACTGTGGTCGGTCTGGTGATGATGCCGCTCGATCTCGCGGGCGTGGTCGTCGGTGTCGCCGACGAATACTTCAGCGCCGGGCAGCACGAGGATCTGCTCGGGGTCACGGCCCAGCCTGGCGGCGCGGTCCTTGACCTCCCTGTAGAAGGCCTGGCCCTGCTCGATGTCGGGCGCATGGGTGAACACCACGTCGGCGATCGCTGCGCCCAGCTCGCGGCCCTGCTCGGAATCGCCGGCCTGGAAGATCACCGGCTGACCTTGTGGCGAACGCTGGATGTTGAGCGGCCCGACCACGCTGAAGTGCTCGCCCTTGTGCTCCAGGGCGTGGAGCTTGGCCGGGTCGAAATAGCGCCCGGTGCTGCGGTCGCGCACGAACGCGTCGTCTTCCCAGGACTGCCACAGCCCCTGCACCACCTGTACGTGCTCCTTGGCCCGGCTGTAGCGGGTGTCGTAGTCGTAGTGCTCGTCGCGTCCGTAGTTGCCGGCGGTGCCGGCATCGCCGCTGGTGACCACGTTCCAGCCGGCGCGGCCCTTGCTGATCAGGTCCAGCGAGGCCAGGTGGCGGGCGACGTTGAACGGCTCGTTGTAGGAGGTGGTCAGGGTGCCGACCAGGCCGATATGGCGGGTGCTCACCGCGAGCGCCGAAAGCAGCGTCAGCGGCTCCAGGCGGTTGAGGTAATGCGGTGGCGAGCCCGGGGTGATGAACTGGCTGTCGACGATGAAGATCAGGTCGAAGCAGGCCGCTTCGGCCTGGCGGGCGATATCGATGTACCAGTCGATATTGACGCTGGCATCGCTGGGCAGCTGCGGGTCCAGCCACAGGTTGTGCCGGCCGGGGCCGCCGACGCCCATGGTCAGGGCGCCGAGTTTGAGTTGTCGCTTGCTCATGACAGGTGGTCCTTTTTCACTGAGCTTGAGTCGGGGGCGCCTGCACGGCGGCGTTGAACGAATTGTCGAACAGGCTGGCTGCCGGATAGGACTTGATCAGCCCCAGGCCGCTGAAGAAGTCGATGGTTGTCTGCGCCTGGGCGATTTTCTGGTCGTCCACCGGGCCGAGGTCGGTCCTGGCCCGGGAGAACCAGGCGCGGGCGATCTCGGGGTTGGCACGGGTGCGTTCGGCCCAGGCGTCGGCGTAGGCGTCATCGTGGGCCGGGTCGCTGGTGGTCCAGGCGCGAGCCTTCTTCAGCCGCTGGAGGAAGTCGGTAATGGCCGCGCGCTTGTCGTCGATGGCGCGGTTGTTGGCGACCACGAAGCTCTGCGCCGGGATCAACCCCTGGGCGGTGGCTATGACATGGCCGCCTTGGCGTTCCTGCTGGGTCACGTAAGGTTCCCACGTGGCGATGACATCCACAGAGCCGCCGTCCAGCGCATGGGAGGCGTCCAGCGCGCTGAGGTAGCGCACCTCGACGGCATCGCGAGGGATACCGGCCTTGTCGAGAGCAGTGAACAACAGCTGCTGGCTCCAGGACCCCTTCCAGATCGCTACGCGCTTGCCGCGAATGTCGGCGATATTCCTGATCGGCGAATCCTTGCCGACCACGATGGCGACCCCCGCAAGGTTCTGCTGGGTCACCGCCACCACCTTGATCGGCGCCCCGAGGGCGCCGAGGAACAAGGGCGGCGCGTCGCCCAGCAGGCCCAGGTCCAGGCTGCCGGAATTGAGCGCTTCGGCCACCGGCGAGCCGGCCGTGAATTGCTTCCAGTCGAGGGTGTACGGCAAGTCGTGGAGCACGCCCGCCGCTTCCATCACCGCCTGGGTGTTATAGCTCTGGTCGCCCACGGTCAAGGTCAGGGCCGAGGCCTTGAGGCTAAGAGTGGCTGCCAGCAAGGCGCTGGCCAGTTGCAGGAATTTGCTCACGCAGATCTCCGGAAGTCGTCGCGCGGTTCGAAGGAGCGGTTATAGACGCAGGTTCCATAACAACTATTTCGCATAAGCTAACGGCGCGGGAGATATTTGTGAAATTCAAATTAGGCATAACCTAATATGCGTAATTTGCAGCATACGGATCGGCAGGCGTTGCACCGAGGTCCAGCGGTGATCGCCTCGGCGCACAGGGCGTGCGCGAAGGCGATCGATCGGCAGGGGCAGAGGATCAGCGGGCTACGGGCGCATCCCACGCACGGTCGCCGTGCTCGTCCTTGATGCGGGTCGGCAGCCCCATGACATCCAGCGCCTTGAGGAAGGCCTTGGCCGGCAGCTCCTCGACGTTGACCATGCGCTGCACGTCCCACTCGCCACGGGCCACCAGCAAGGCAGCCGCCACCGGCGGCACGCCGGCGGTGTAGGAGATGCCCTGGCTGTCGGTCTCGGCGAAAGCCTCCTCGTGGTCGGCCACGTTATAGATGAACACTTCGCGTGGCTGACCGTTTCGGGTGCCCTTGACCAGGTCGCCGATGCAGGTCTTGCCGACGTAGCCTGGCGCCAGCGAGGCCGGGTCCGGCAGCACGGCCTTGACCACCTTGAGCGGCACCACTTGCAGACCTTCGGCGGTGGTGACCGGCTGCTCGGAAAGCAGGCCGAGGTTCTTCAGCACCGTGAACACATTGATGTAGTGCTCGCCGAAGCTCATCCAGAAGCGCACGTTGGGCACGTCGAGGTTCTTCGACAACGAGTGCACTTCATCATGGCCGGTCAGGTACAGGTTCTGCGAGCCGACCACTGGCAGGTCGTCGGTGCGCTTGACCTCGAACATGCTGTTGCTGGTCCACTGGCCGTTCTGCCAGCTCCAGACTTGCCCGGTGAACTCGCGAAAGTTGATTTCCGGGTCGAAGTTGGTGGCGAAATACTTGCCGTGGGAACCGGCATTGACGTCGAGAATGTCGATCGAATCAATGCGGTCGAAATGGTCCTGCTGCGCAAGCGCGGCATAGGCATTGACCACGCCCGGGTCGAAACCGACGCCAAGGATCGCGGTGATGTTCTTCTGCTGGCATTCCTCGAGGTGCTTCCACTCGTAGTTGCCATACCAGGGCGGCGTCTCGCAGACCTTGCCCGGCACTTCGTGGATGGCGGTGTCCAGGTAGGCCACGCCGGTATCGATGCAGGCACGCAGCACCGACATGTTGAGAAACGAGGAGCCGACGTTGATGACGATCTGCGATTCGGTTTCGCGAATCAGCGCTTTGGTCGCTTCGACGTCAAGGGCATTGAGCGTGTACGCCGTGATGTCGGCGGGCACCTTGAGGCTGCCCTTGGCCTTGACGCTGTCGATGATGGCCTGGCATTTGGAGATGTTGCGCGACGCGATAGCAATACGACCGAGTTCGTCGTTGTGCTGCGCGCACTTGTGGGCCACCACCTTGGCGACACCTCCTGCTCCAATGATAAGAACGTTCTTCTTCAATCTCTTTATCTCTCCTTATCTGCCAGCTTCACGAAAGGCTGGACAGGTAATCGTCAAAACCAAACTCACGAACCACCTCGACGGTACCGTCAAGTTGTTTCACTACGATGGCTGGCATTTTCAAGCCGTTGAACCAGTTCTTCTTGACCATGGTGTAGCCTGCCGCGTCGATGAACGACAGCCGATCGCCGATGGCCAGCGGACGATCGAATGGGTACTCGCCGAAGATATCCCCGGCCAGACATGACTTGCCGCACACCATGTAGGTGTACTCGCCGGCGCTGGGCGCCAGCTTGGCGTTGAGGCGGTAGATCAGCAGGTCGAGCATGTGCGCCTCGATCGAGCTGTCGACCACCGCCAGGTGCTTGCCGTTGTACAGGGTGTCGAGCACCGTGACTTCCAGCGAGGCGCTCTGGGTGATGGCCGCCTCGCCCGGCTCCAGGTAGACCTGCACGCCGTACTTCTCTGAAAAGGCCTTGAGCCGCGCGCAGAACGCGTCGATGGCATAGCCCTCTCCAGTGAAATGGATGCCGCCGCCCAGGCTCACCCATTCGACCTTGTGCAACAGATGACCGAAACGCTCTTCAATGGTGCCGAGCATCTGGTCGAACAGGCCGAAATCACCGTTCTCGCAATTGTTGTGGAACATGAAGCCGGAAATCTGCTCGATCACCTGCTCGACCTTGGCCGGGTCCCACTCGCCGAGGCGGCTGAACGGCCGCGCCGGGTCGGCCAGCAGATAGTCGGAGCTGCTCACCTGCGGGTTGACCCGCAGGCCGCGCACCTTGCCCTCGCTGGCCGCGCTGTAGCGCTGCAACTGGCCGATGGAGTTGAAGATGATCTTGTCGCAGTTGGCGAGCATCTCATCGATCTCGTCGTCGGCCCAGGCGACGCTGTAGGCGTGGGTCTCGCCGGCGAACTTCTGGCGGCCGAGCTTGAGCTCGTACAGCGACGAGGAAGTGGTGCCGTCCATGTACTGCTGCATCAGGTCGAACACCGACCAGGTGGCGAAGCACTTGAGGGCCAGCAGGGCCTTGGCGCCGGACTGCTCACGCACGTAGGCAATCTTCTGCATGTTGGCCAGAAGCTTCTGTTTGTCGATGAGGTAGTAAGGCGTCTTGATCATTGCTGGGCCCCAGGCCGGGTCGGCCAAAAAAAAGGACCCGAATTGTGCCCGCACTTGACCCATACCGAAAGGGCGGATGACACTTTTTGCCGACTTTGCGACGTGCGCCAGCCCTGGCGGCGGGATGTCAATAGCGAATAACCTAAGATCCAATCGATATTTAGATCCCTTTTCTTAAAACCTTATGCTCTTGACGCCCGTGTATTTTCCTTCGACCTTGAGCACGCCATGCCCCTCACCTTTCGCAAAATCTTCGCCACCGCGCTCTGCGGCCTCGCCCTGAGCCTGGCCAGCACCGCCCAGGCCGATGAAACCGTACGCATCGGCTATCAGAAATCCTCCACGCTGATGACTTTGCTCAAGAGCAGGGGCACCCTGGAGCAGGCCTTCAAGGAGCAAGGCATCGAGGTCAGCTGGCACGAGTTTCCCAGCGGCCTGCCGCTGCTGGAGGCGCTGAACACCGGCAATGTCGACATCAGCGCCGATGTTGCCGACACTGTGCCGATCTTCGCCCAGGCGGCCCAGGCCCGGCTGACCTACTTTGCCCAGGAGTCGCCCTCGCCCGCCGCCCAGGCCATCGTGGTGCGCAGCGACTCGCCGATCCACCAACTGGCCGACCTCAAAGGCAAGACCGTGGCGGTGACCAAGGCAGCCGGCACCCACTACTTGCTGATCGCCGCGCTGGCCAAGGCTGGCCTGAAATTCACCGATATTCAGCCGGCCTACCTCACACCCGCCGATGGCCGGGCGGCTTTCGAAAACAACAAGGTCGACGCCTGGGTGACCTGGGAGCCCTACCTTTCAAGCGTCGAGCGCCAGCTGCCGACCAGAGCCCTGGCCGACGGTGCGGGCCTGGCCAGCTACAAGCGCTACTACCTGACCGCAACGGACTACGCCAAAGCTCACCCGCAGGTGCTCAAGCTGGTGTTCGCCCAGCTGCAGCAGGCTGGCCAGTGGGTCAAGGCCAATCCCGCCGACGCCGCGCGGGTGCTGGGGCCGCTGTGGGGCAACCTGGACAGCACCACGGTACAGGCCGCCAATGACCACCGTACCTACCAGGTACAACCGGTCATGGCCGACGGGTTGAGCGAGCAGCAGAAGATCGCCGATGCCTTCTTCGCCGCCGGGCTGCTGCCCAAGGCCGTGGACGCCAGGGACGTGGGCATCTGGGCGCCATGACCAACGGCTGATCCGAGCGCCGCGAAAAAAATCCGCCAAGCCTTTACAATCGGCCTTTCATTGCCATTGAAAGGCCAGTAGACCCATGGCGTTAGACCCCCTGACGATGCTCACCCTGACCATCGCCCTTGCCGCTGCCGCCGCCCTGTACCTGATGGTGGAGTGGCGCAGCGTGCGCGAGGCCTCGCTGCTGTTCTGGAGCGCGGGCTTTGCCATCATTTCCGTCGGCTCGGTGCTGGCCCTGCTGCGCAGCAGCGGCCTGCTGCTGGTGGGCGTGTGGTTTGCCAACGGGCTCCTGGTGGTCGCCCATTGGCTGTTTCTGCTCGGGGTCGCGCGCTTCACCGAAGCTCGGCTGTCGCGTGGCTGGTACCTGATCTTCGCGGTGTGGCTGGGCCAGTTGCTGCTGCCGCTGGTGTTGCAACCGGCCGACCAGCCCTGGTCCAAGCTGATGCTGGCGGTCAACTCGCTGATGGTCATGGTGCTGATGCTGCGCGCCAGCACGCTGCTGCGCCCCCATGGTCGCTCGCTCAGCGTCGGCGCGGTGCAGTTGCGCTATGTGCTGCTGGTCCACGGCCTGTTCTACGGGGCCAAGGCGGTGACGGCGGCGGTGCCGGGCACGGTCATCGACCTGGGCGCCTTTCGTGGGCAGATCATCCAGGTGTCGCTGGTCGAGGGCGCCATGGCCATCATGCTCATCGCCTTGTCGATGACCGGCACCGAGCGCCATCGCCGCGAACGGCGCATCGCCCGCCTCGCCGCGCGTGACCCGCTGACCGCGCTGTACAACCGCCGCGCCCTGGAGAGCCGGGCGCTGCGGCTGTTCGAGGAAGTGAGCGACGCGCGCCCGGCCGCCTTGCTGCTGATCGACATCGATCACTTCAAGCTGGTCAACGACCTCTATGGCCACACGGCAGGAGACCGGCTGTTGATCGCCCTGGGCGAGATGATCCTTGCCGCGCTGCCCAAGGGTTCTCTGGCCGCGCGCCTGGGCGGCGACGAGTTCGCGATCCTGCTGGCCAACGCTTCGCCCAATGCCTTGCAGGTACTGGCGGCGACTCTGCGCGAGCAGTTTCGCCAGGCCGCCGCGCAGAGCTATGCCACCCCGCAGCCGGTGACCTTGAGCCTGGGCGCCAGCCTGTTCGACCGTCATCCAGGCAGCCTGGCGCAGCTGATCGAGCGCGGTGACGCGGCGCTTTACGCGTCCAAGCGCGGCGGCCGCGACAGCCTGCAGATGGTGGATTTGAACCAACCTTTGGCCGGGTAGCTCACAGTAGAAAGCCGGGCATCGCTGGTTGGCAGACAACGCCCGGCTCATCGGTGAGCCCCCCATGCAAGACAGAACCTCCTTTATCTTCGACCTGGACGGTACCCTGACCGACAGCGTCTATCAGAACGTCGCCGCCTGGAAACAGGCGCTGGACGCCGAAAAGATCCCCCTGGCGATGTGGCGCATCCATCGCAAGATCGGCATGGCCGGCGGCATGATGCTCAAGAACCTGTCGCGCGAGACAGGCGTGGACATCGACGAGAAACAGGCAGAGCGCCTCAACGAGCGTCACGCCGAAGCCTACGACCAGCTCAAGCACCAGATCATCGCGCTGCCCGGCGCCAACGAGCTGCTCGAGACCCTGGACCGCGAAAAACTCGACTGGTGCATCGCCACCAGCGGCGCCATGGCCACCGCCGAGATCAACCTCAAGGTGCTCGGGCTGGACCCGAAGAAGATCAACCTGATCACCCGCGACGAGGTCAAGTACGGCAAACCGCACCCCGGCCTGTTCGTCGCCGCCGCGCAGAAGATGGGCGCGCCCATCGAAGAATGCCTGGTCATCGGTGACGCCATCTGGGACATGCTCGCCGCCCGGCGCTGCAAGGCCACCGGGATCGGCCTGCTGTGCGGCGGCTATGGCGTCGGCGAACTGGAACGGGCCGGGGCGCTGCGGGTGTACGATGACCCTCTTGACCTGCTGCAGCATCTGGACGAGGTGGCGGCTTTTCCTTGAGTCCTCGTCCCCTGTAGGAGGAAAATCGAAGCGGTCGGTCGGTCGGTCGGTCGGGGCTTGGGGCCTCTGCCACCTGTCCATGGAAGCCGCGATGCCCGACGAGACCCGCGAGCACAGGCAGCTGATCCGCCGCCTTGAGCTGATCGCCCTGCTGGTCGACCACCTGCAACGACCGGCCTGGCGTTCGCCAGGCGCGAACGCCGCTTGCCGACTGATGGCTGGCGTGCGCCCTCTATCGCGCTCTAATCTACGACCCAGCGCAACACCCATTCCAACAAGAAACACATAGAGGCTTCAGCATGACGGCTCTCAGCGGTATTCGCGTCATCGAAATCGGCACCTTGATCGCCGCGCCCTTCGCCGCGCGAATCATGGCCGAATTCGGCGCCGAGGTGATCAAGATCGAATCCCTCGGCCAGGGCGACCCCCTTCGCAAGTGGCGAAAGCTCCACGAAGGCACCTCGCTGTGGTGGTACCTGCAATCGCGCAACAAGAAATCCCTGGCCTTGAACCTCAAGTCCGCCGACGGCATCGCCATCATCAAGCAGCTGGCCGAAAGCGCCGATGTGATCATCGAGAACCTGCGACCCGGGGCCCTGGAAAAACTCGGCATCGGCTGGGACGTACTGCATGCGCTGAACCCCAGGCTGACCCTGGTGCGCATTTCCGGCTACGGCCAGACCGGCCCCTACCGTGACCGCCCGGGCTTCGGCGCCATCGGCGAGGCCATGGGCGGGATTCGCTACACCACCGGCACACCCGGTTCGCCACCGGCGCGGGTCGGCGTCAGCCTGGGCGATTCGCTGGCGTCGATGCACGCGGTGATGGGCGCGCTGATGTCGCTGCTGCGGGTCAAGACCGGCCAGGGCGACGGCCAGGTGGTGGACGTGTCGCTGGCCGAAAGCGTATTCAACGTCATGGAAAGCCTGGTACCCGAGTACGACATGCTCGGCCACGTCCGCGAGCGCAGCGGCGGCGCCCTGCCCGGCATCGCCCCGTCCAACACCTACCCGACCGCCGACGGTGGCTATGTGGTGATTGCCGGCAACAGCGATCCGATCTTCAAGCGCCTGATGCTCGCCATCGGCCGCCCGGAACTGGCCGACAACCCCTCGTTCGCCTACAACGACGGGCGTGCGGCCCAGGCGGCGCTGCTCGACCAGGCCATCGCCGACTGGAGCTCGCAGCTGCCGGTCGATGCCGTGCTGGCGGCCCTGGAAACGGCCCAGGTGCCGGCCGGGCGCATCTATTCGGTGGCCGACATCGTCGCCGACCCGCACTACCAGGCCCGCGAGATGATCCTCGACGCGCAACTGCCCGGGGGTGCCCAGGTGAAGATGCCCGGCATCGTGCCGAAACTCTCCGCCACCCCGGGCGTGGTCAATTGGCAGGGCCCGGGGCTCGGTCAGCACACCGAGTCGGTGCTCGACAGCCTCGGCCTGGACGCGCGGACCATCCAGCGGCTCAAGGACGAGGGGGTGGTGCAATGATCGGCGATTATTCCGAGCGCCTGCTGGTGCAGGAAGTCGCCCCCCGCGATGGCCTGCAGATCGAACCGAGCTGGGTCGAAACGGCCGACAAGATCGCGCTGATCGACCAGCTCTCGCTGGCGGGCTTCAGCCGCATCGAGGCCGGCTCGTTCGTTTCGCCAAAGGCCATCCCGGCGCTGCGTGACGGCGCCGAGGTGTTCGCTGGCGTGCAGCGCCAACCTGGGGTGATCTATGTCGCCCTGATCCCCAACCTCAAGGGTGCGCAGCGCGCCGTGGCGGCCAGGGCCGATGAGCTGAACCTGGTGCTGTCGGCCAGCCAGAGCCACAACCGCGCCAACATGCGCATGACCCGCGAACAATCGTTGGCCGGCTTTGGCGAGATCGTCGCGCTGGCGCAGGATTATCCGGTGCAGCTCAACGGCACGGTGGCCACCACCTTCGGCTGCCCCTTCGAAGGGCGCATCGACGAGGACGTGGTGCTGCGCCTGATCGACGACTACCAGGCGCTGGGCCTGCAAGGCGTGACCCTGGCCGACACCACTGGCATGGCCAACCCACGCCAGGTCCATGACCTGGTGCGCCGCGTGCTCGATCGAGTGCCGGCGGCGGCGCTGACCCTGCATTTTCACAACACCCGGGGCCTGGGCCTGAGCAACGTGCTGGCGGCATACGAGGCCGGCGCGCGGCGCTTCGACGCCGCGCTTGGCGGGCTGGGCGGCTGCCCGTTCGCGCCGGGCGCCTCGGGCAACATCTGCACCGAGGACCTGGTCAACCTGTGCGCCGAGATGGGCATCCCCACCGGCATCGATCTTGAGCATCTATTGCGCCTGTCGCGGACCCTGCCGGCCCTGCTCGGCCACGAGCTGCCGGGCCAGGTGGCCAAGGCCGGGCGCAACTGTGACCTGCATCCCCTGCCGCCCGGCGTCGGCTGAGCCCGTCCCCGCGCTGCACCACAAGCTGTTTTCCCAGGAGGATGTCTCGGCCGAACGGCTGGACGTTTCACGATTTCTCGAAGACCTGGTCGCCGACCTCGCCCAGGCCTTCGCCTCGGAGAAAAGCCTGCGGCTCCTGGTATCCAGCGATGAGGGCATATACCTGCCCGCCGAACGCTGCACCACCCTCGGCCTGCTGGCCGTCGAGCTGGTGCTCAATGCAATCAAGCATGCGTTCGACGATCAGCACACCGACCGCACCATCGCCGTGGCCCTGCGGCGCGATGTCGACACCTTGGTGTTTTCGGTTCGCGACAATGGCAAGGACCTGCCAGACGGCGGCCTGGTGGCCAGCAGAAGAGCCTGGGCACGCGCCTGATTCATTCCTTCGCCTGCGGCTGCGAAACCTCATGCAACAAGCCCGCCCTTCACATCCGCAGGCGTCGTGCAACACTCCTCCAGTGAACAGGAAGGCAGCCGGATGCCTTTCCCCGGCAACCTGTCATCTGCCGCAACATACTGCTTCGGCTCGCCAGGTTGTAAATATATTCAACTCGAGTAACATCGACTTTACGACAGGGATGTATATGGACGTGCTCAAGAAGAGCTGCTTCATCGAGGCCGCCAGCTTGTACCCCAATTGCAGCAGCGCCCTGCTACGTTGCCTGCGCCTGCTCAGCGCTGCGCAACCCCAGCATTATCAGGACCTGCAAAAGCTGTTCGGCCGAGGGCTGGACCTGCTCCGCCCAAGGGCTGACGACCACTGGGTAGTCATCGACATAGGTGGCAATCACCTGCGGCTTATCGGCGGCCTGAACTACACGCGGCAGAAGTTCTACGGCAAACATATCTTCACCCATGCCGACTACGCCGCAGCCAGCCGCTGGTATGCCGGCCATCCTCAAGGAGTCATGCCATGAGCTCAATGCACCGTCCCCGGCCGCAGGTCAAGGCCGCACTCGAGCAGCTGCAAAGCGCCGTCGAGCAGCTGCGCGGCGAGTACGTCGACGGCATTGGCGATGCGGCCGACTACGGCCGGGCTTGCGCGCTGCTCGACCTGCTGACCGACGGTCACCCGCTCAATCGCTACGAGGCGCTGATCCTGATCGAGCTGGAGCAGGCCATTCTGGCCTACGAGCGCGCCGGCCAGGAATTCGCTCAGGCCAATCGCGAATTTCAACAATCCTTCACTCCGCTGCAGCTGCTCAAGGACTTGATGCACACCCACCAGCTGACCGGCTCCGACCTGCCGGAAATCGGCGACAAGACCTCGGTGTCGCGCATTCTCAGCGGCCGCCGCCCGCTCAGCCACAAGATGGCCTACGCCCTCGCCCGGCGCTTCGGCCTGTCGCCGGTGGCGTTCATCGAGGGCAGCGCCGCAGCGCAGCCCGGCACCGGCGTCAGATGACCTGCAGCACTATCTTGCCTACATGCTCGCCCTCTTCCATGCGCCGATGGGCCCCGGCCGCATCGGCCAACGGGAAGACCCGATCGATCATCGGCAGGCATTGCCCCTTGGCCAGCAACGGCCAGACATTGGCCAGCAGGGCCTTGGCGATCTCGGCTTTTTCCTCGCGGGTGCGCGAGCGCATCATTGAACCGGTGACCACTGCCTGTTTGTCGGCCAGGGCCATCAGGTTGAAATCCTTGACCGTGCTCGAGCCGAGGAAGCCGATGATCACCAGCCGGCCGCGCCTGGCCAGCGCCGCGAGATTGCCCTCGAAATAGCTGCCGCCCATGATGTCGAGAATCACATCCACACCTTTGCCGGACGTCTGCTCGGCGATCACCGTGCTGAAGTCGGCCTCGCGGTAGTTGATCGGCTGCGCGCCAAGCTGGCGAATCTGCTCGCATTTGCCGGTGCTGCCCGCCGTGGCGAACGCCTGGATGCCCAGCGCCTGGCACAACATCAAGGCGGTGGTGCCGATGCCGCTGGTGCCGCCATGGACCAGCACCCTGGCCCCGGCCTGCGCCTGGCCGATCTCGAAGAGGTTGGCCCAGACGGTGAAGAAGGTCTCGGGAATGGCGGCGGCGTGGACCATGTCGACCCCCGTCGGGATCGCCAGCGTCTGGCTGGCCGGCAGCACACAGTACTCGGCGTAGCCGCCGCCATTGGTCAGGCCGCAGACCCGGTCACCCGGCTGGAAGTCGCTGACCTCGGTGCCCACTGCCACCACTTCGCCGGCTACCTCCAGCCCCGGCACCGGGCTCATGCCCGGCTTCATCGGATACTTGCCGGTGCGCTGGATGACATCGGGACGGTTGATGCCGGCGGCGTGCACCCGGACCAGCACTTCATGAGCGGCTGGCTGCGGCACCGGGCCTTCAGTCAGCTGCAGCACTTCAGGGCCGCCGGGCTGGCTGATCTGGATGTAGTTCATGGTCTCTGGCAAAGGCATCAGCGCATCTCCGAAAGGGGGTCGTGCAGGCTTTGACCACGGCTCGCGGCGGTTGGCAGCATCACTGTGCGTGCCGGTGCCCTATTCGCCTTCGAACAGCCCGTGCGGATTGACGATGGCGGCCAGGCGGACCCGCAGGTCATCGTCGATGCGCGGGTCGTCGGGGCGGTAGAGGCGCACCTGGCGGTAGGCGTTGGCCCGGTTGATTTCATGGCCCAAGTACTCCCACACCACTCGGGTGCAGGTGGGCATGCGGTCGTCGCTGCTGGCGACGCCGCTTTTCAGGCCGTTGAGGCGGGTGACGCGGCTCTTGAAGCTGGGGATGAGGATGGTCTGGCTCATCTCGTTGACGGTGATGGACTCGTAGTCCATGAAGAACAGGCGGTCCTGCAGCTGGAAACTGGCACCCAGGTAACGGCAACGCAGCCAGTCGTCGGAGTGCATGTCCGGGCTGCTGGTGCTTTCCTGGCGCTCCTGGCGCTCGAACAGGTAACAGCCGCCCTCCTCCCAGACGCGCACCAGCGACAGCAGGATGTAGCCGGGCACCGACATGCAGTTGGAATACTCGAAATAATAACCGCAGTAGCGCGCCAACCCCGCCGAATGCTGCAACAGCGGCAGCAGCAGGTTGCTCAGGGCCGCCGGTACGCTGGGCACGGCCGGCGCCGCCCGGCCCAGCAGCTCGGCGAACTGTTCGGGCGGCAGGTTGAGCTCGTAGCCCTCGACCCCGAAGAAGTCACCGATGCGTTTGAGATTGTGGGCGGTCGGCTGGCTCTGCCCGCTCAGGTACTTGTTGAACTGCGCGCGGTTGATCGCCAGCAGGCGGCAAACCTCGGAAATGGAGCGGTAATGGCTGCAGGCAAATTTCAGGTTGATGGCGAAATGTTGACTCATGGGAACGCTTTGAAGTGATGCGGATGGCGCAATAGTAGCATCAACTCGCATCAGATCGAATCAACACGCGAAATTGTCACAATCGGTGTATTCACCAAACATGGCGCGCCTTGGGGGCGGCGGGTTGGCGTCGGCCCGTTTTTCCATCCCCTGCCCGTTTGTCTATCCCCTGAATAGAACAACAATAGAGGTCACACCATGCTCGAACTGCTCAACGATTTCCTTTCCGGAAAGCTCCTGATCGTGCTGATTGTCGGGCTCGGCAGTTACTTCACGATCCGCTCGCGCTTCATCCAGTTTCGCCACTTCCTGCACATGTTCACCGTCTTCAAGGAATCGCTGCGCGGCCAGGCGGGCCAACTCAGTTCGTTCCAGGCGTTGATGCTCAGCCTCGCCGGCCGTGTGGGTGCCGGCAACATCGCCGGGGTCGGCATCGCCGTGACCCTGGGCGGCCCGGGCGCGGTGTTCTGGATGTGGGTGACGGCGCTGGTGGGCATGTCCAGCAGCTTTTTCGAATGCACCCTGGCCCAGGTCTACAAACGCGCTGACGGCGACGGCCTGTACCGTGGCGGCCCGGCCTACTACCTGCAGCATGGCCTGAAGTTGCGCTGGATGGCGGTGGTGTTCGCGGTGCTGTTGCTGGTGACCTACGGCTTCACCTTCAATGGCCTGCAGTCGTACACCGTGACGCATTCGCTGCAGAACGCCTTCGGCTTCGAGCCGCAGTACACCGGCATCGCTCTGGCGATCCTGCTGGGTGCGGCCTTCATCGGCGGCATCAAGCGCATCGCCTCGGTGTCCGACCTGCTGGTGCCGGTCAAGACCCTGGCCTACATCGGCGTGACCCTGTACGTGATCATCAGCCAGATCAGCCACGTGCCGGCCATGTTGGAGACCATCGTCAAGAGCGCCTTCGGCCTGGACCCGGCCTTCGCCGGCCTGCTGGGCAGCGCCATCGTCATGGGCGTCAAGCGCGGTGTGTTCGCCAACGAAGCGGGCCTGGGCAGCGCGCCCAACGTCGCCGCCGTGGCCGCCGTGCGGCACCCGGCAGCCCAGGGCGTGGTGCAGGCGTTCAGCGTGTTCCTCGACACTTTCGTGATCTGCACCTGCACCGCCCTGCTGATCCTGCTGTCGGGCTTCTATACCCCCGGCGCCGAGATCGACGGCATCGTCCTGACCCAGAACTCGCTGGCCGCCGTGGTCGGTGACTGGGGTCGCATCTTCGTCAGCGTTGCGCTGTCGCTGTTCGTCTTCACCTGCATCCTCTACAACTACTACCTGGGCGAAACCAGCCTGCACTTCCTCACCCGCAGCCGCGCGGCGCTGATCGGCTACCGCTGCCTGGTGCTGGTACTGGTACTCTGGGGTTCGGTGGAAAACCTCTCCACCGTGTTCGCCTTCGCCGACATCACCATGACCTGCCTGGCCTTCGTCAACCTGGTCGGCCTGTTCATGCTGTTCAAGGTCGGCCTGCGGGTGATGCGCGATTACGACCGGCAGCGCCGCGACGGCATCGCCCAGCCGGTGTTCGATGCGCGCCAGTTCAGCGACCTGGACATCGACCCGCAAGCCTGGCCGGCGCCTGAAGCCGCCCAACCGGCCGTACCGGCCGCGCACCTGGCCGGCGCCCAGCGCTAGGGGGCGCCAGCTTCAGCTGGCGATGGGCGCAAAGCTCATCGCCAGGCCGTTCATGCAGTAGCGCAGACCGGTGGGCCGCGGCCCATCGTCGAACACATGGCCCAGGTGGCCACCGCAACGCGAGCAATGCACCTCCTGGCGCAACACCCCGAACGAACGGTCATCGCGCACCGCCACCGCCTTGTCCAGCGGCGCCCAGAAGCTTGGCCAGCCGGTATGGCTGTCAAACTTGGTCTCGGACGAAAACAACCCCAGCTGGCAACCGCCGCAACTGAAGGTGCCCGTGCGGTGCTCGTCGTTCAGTGGGCTGCTGTACGGGCGCTCGGTGTCAGCTTCGCGCAGCACCTTGTACTGCTCGGGTCCGAGCAGACGTTGCCACTCTTCGGCGCTATGGGTCACTGCGAACGCCTCTTCGGCCTGCGCCTGGGGCACCAGGCCCAGGCTGCCCAGCAGGCTGCCCGAACCATGGCGGGCCAAGGCCAGGGCGCCTACCGTCAGGCCGCCGAGCACACTGGTTGTCAAAAACCTTCGCCGTGAATACATGAATGTCTCCCGATACATTGCAGGGTTACAGACTAGGGCATGGCTGATCGCCGAATCCTCACTCAGGGTTAAACGTTTCGTGATAATTCGGTTTTGCCTAAGCACCGGCGTGGCAAATGCTGGTTTGCCGGCCACAGGCGGGGTGGGAAGCTGCACTCACACCTTTCCCGGACTATTGCGCACCATGGCTGAAATCACCTGCATCGAAGACCTGCGCTGCCTGGCGCGCAAACGCGTGCCGCGCATGTTCTATGACTATGTGGACGGCGGTTCCTGGACCGAATACACCTACCGCGCCAACGAAGCGGATTTCCAGCGCATCGAGTTGCGCCAGCGGGTGGCGTTCGATATCACCGAACGCAGCACCGCTTCGCAGATGGTCGGCCAGGCGGTGAGCATGCCGGTGGCCATCGCGCCGACCGGGCTCACCGGCATGCAACATGCCGATGGGGAAATCCTCGCCGCCCGCGCGGCGCAGAAATTCGGCATTCCATTCACCCTGTCGACCATGAGCATCTGCTCGATCGAGGCGGTGGCCGAGGGCACCGGCCGCCATCCGTTCTGGTTCCAGTTGTACGTGACCCGCGACAAGAGCTTCGTCGAAGGCCTGATCGAACGCGCCCGCGCGGCCAACTGTTCAGCGCTGGTGGTGACCATGGACCTGCAGGTGTTCGGCCAGCGCCACAAGGACCGCAGGAATGGCCTGTCGATGCCGCCCCGGCCGACCCTGCGCAACCTGGTCAACCTGGCCAGCAAACCGCGCTGGTGCCTGGGCATGCTCGGCACGCGCAACCGTCAGTTCGGCAACATTGTCGGGCATGCCAAGGGCGTCGACGGCATTGGTTCGCTGGTGGAGTGGACGCGCGAGCAGTTCGACCCGCGGCTGTCCTGGCAGGATATCGTCTGGATCAAGCAGCGCTGGGGCGGCAAGTTGATCGTCAAGGGCATCCTCGACCCGGATGACGCGCGCCTGGCAGTGGAATGCGGGGTCGATGCCATTGTCGTCTCCAACCACGGAGGCCGCCAGCTGGACGGCGCGGGGTCATCGATCGCGGCGCTGCCGGCCATCGTCGAAGCGGTCGCCGGGCGCGCCGAGGTGCATCTGGATGGCGGCATACGCTCGGGCCAGGATGTGCTCAAGGCGATCGCCCTGGGGGCAACGGGTACCTACATTGGCCGGGCGATGATGTATGGGCTTGGCGCCATGGGCGAGCGCGGGGTGAGCACAGCGTTGGAGCTGATCCGCAACGAGCTGGACTTGTCGATGGCTTTTTGCGGAAGGACGGATATCCGCGACGTGGATCAAGGGATCTTGTTGCCAGGCAGACGTTGAGGTCGGCGGCCCTGTCTTGAGGCTCGATCAAGGCCCCCACCGGCCGCCCGCGCGGCCTTATCGCGGGCTTCGCGCGCTCCTACGGTGGTTTCGGGTGCATGCATCCATTTGATGTTCGACGATAGACCGCCAAGCACCAAGGCGGTCATAGGAGATCTGCCTGGAACGGCACGCTCGAAACAAACGTGGGAGCGCGCGAAGCCCGCGATAGGCCGCGCGGGCGGCCGGTGGTGGCCATATTGGACATTTCGCCAGGCGCCCGAAGATCACACCGGCCTTGCGGCCTCTCGGGGTCTGCGACCCCTCCCACTTTGATCGCGAACCCCTTGTGGGAGGGGGCGAAGACCCCGAGAGGCCGCGCGGGCGGCCGGTGGTGGCTATATTGGCCATTTCGCCAGGCGCCCGAAGATCAAACCGGCCTGGCGGCCTCTCGGGGTCTGCGCCCCCTCCCACTTTGATCGCGAATCCATTGTGGGAGGGGGCGAAGACCCCGAGAGGCCGCGCGGGCGGCCGCTGGTGGCCATATTGGACATTTCGCCAGGCGCCAGGAAGATCACACCGGCCTGGCGGCCTCTCGGGGTCTGCGACCCCTCCCACTTTGATCGCGAACCCCTTGTGGGAGGGGGCGAAGCCCCCGAGAGGCCGCGCGGGCGGCCGCTGGTGGCCATATTGGACATTTCGCCAGGCGCCAGGAAGATCACACCGGCCTGGCGGCCTCTCGGGGTCTGCGACCCCTCCCACTTTGATCGCGAACCCCTTGTGGGAGGGGGCGAAGACTCCGAGAGGCCGCGCGGGCGGCCGGTGGTGGCTATATTGGCCATTTTGCCAGGCACCAGGAAGATCAAACCGGCCTGGCGGCCTCTCGGGGTCTGCGATCCCTCCCACTTTGATCGCGAACCCCTTGTGGGAGGGGGCGAAGACCCCGAGAGGCCGCGCGGGCGGCCGCTGGTGGCCATATTGGACATTTCGCCAGGCGCCCGAAGATCACACCGGCCTGGCGGCCTCTCGGGGTCTGCGACCCCTCCCACTTTGATCGCGAATTCCTTGTGGGAGGGGGCGAAGACCCCGAGAGGCCGCGCGGGCGGCCGGTGGCGGCCATATTGGACATCTCGCCAGGCGCCCGAAGATCACACCGGCCTGGCGGCCTCTCGGGGTCTGCGACCCCTCCCACTTTGATCGCGAACCCCTTGTGGGAGGGGGCGAAGACTCCGAGAGGCCGCGCGGGCGGCCGGTGGTGGCCATATTGGACATTTCGCCAGGCGCCCGAAGATCAAACCGGCCTGGCGGCCTCTCGGGGTCTGCGACCCCTCCCACTTTGATCGCGAATTCCTTGTGGGAGAGGGCGAAGACCCCGAGAGGCCGCGCGGGCGGCCGGTGGCGGCCATATTGGACATCTCGCCAGGCGCCCGAAGATCACACCGGCCTGGCGGCCTCTCGGGGTCTGCGACCCCTCCCACTTTGATCGCGAATCCATCGTGGGAGGGGGCGAAGACCCCGAGAGGCCGCGCGGGCGGCCGGTGGTGGCTATATTGGCCATTTCGCCAGGCGCCCGAAGATCAAACCGGCCTGGCGGCCTCTCGGGGTCTGCGACCCCTCCCACTTTGATCGCGAACCCCTTGTGGGAGGGGGCGAAGCCCCCGAGAGGCCGCGCGGGCGGCCGGTGGTAGCCATATTGGACATTTCGCCAGGCGCCCGAAGATCAAACCGGCCCGGCGGCCTCTCGGGGTCTGCGACCCCTCCCACTTTGATCGCGAATCCCCTTGTGGGAGGGGGCGAAGACCCCGAGAGGCCGCGCGGGCGGCCGGTGGTGGCCATATTGGACATTTCGCCAGGCGCCAGGAAGATCACACCGGCCTGGCGGCCTCTCGGGGTCTGCGACCCCTCCCACTTTGATCGCGAACCCCTTGTGGGAGGGGGCGAAGACCCCGAGAGGCCGCGCGGCCCGGCCGGTGGTGGCCATATTGGACATTTCGCCAGGCGCCAGGAAGATCACACCGGCCTGGCGGCCTCTCGGGGTCTGCGACCCCTCCCACTTTGATCGCGAACCCCTTGTGGGAGGGGGCGAAGCCCCCGAGAGGCCGCGCGGGCGGCCGCTGGTGGCCATATTGGACATTTCGCCAGGCGCCAGGAAGATCACACCGGCCTGGCGGCCTCTCGGGGTCTGCGACCCCTCCCACTTTGATCGCGAACCCCTTGTGGGAGGGGGCGAAGACCCCGAGAGGTCGCGCGGGCGGCCGCTGGTGGCCATATTGGGCATTTCGCCAGGCGCCAGGAAGATCACACCGGCCTTGCATGGGCATTAGGTCGCGGGGCGTGAACGCCTCAATCCAGCACTGAAGGATCCGCCTCGATCATCAGCTGCTTCATCTCGTCGAAGTGCTGGCGCGAGAAGTCGGTGATCTGTTCCCAGCCGCGCGCGGTGCGCTCGGCCACTTCATCCGAGAGCACCCGCAGCGGCTGGCCGGTGGACCAGGCGGTGACGAGGATCTGGCAGGCGCGTTCCAGGGTCCAGATGTCGTCGAAGGCTTCGCCGATGTCCGAGCCGATCACCATCACGCCGTGGTTGCCCATCAGCAGGCGGCGCTTGCCGTCGAGCAGGCTGACCAGGCGGGCACCCTCCTCCTCGGTGTCGGCCATGCCGCCGTACATCTCATCGACCGCGATGCGGTTGAAGTAGCGAGCGGTGTTCTGGTCGATGGGCGGGACTTCGGGCTTGGCCAGGCAGGCCACGGCCGTGGTGTACACCGGGTGCAGGTGCAGCACCACCCGCGCGTCGGGCAGGCGCTGGTGGATCTGGCCATGAATCGACCAGGCGGTAGAGTCGACCTGCGGATGGCTGGCGCAGCTGGCGTCGTCGGCGTCGAGCAGCAACAGGTCGCTGGCGCGGATGCGCGAGAAGTGCTTCCACTTCGGGTTGGTCAGAAACTGCTTGCCGTCGGCCGACACCGCCGCACTGAAGTGGTTGGCGACCGCTTCGTGCATGCCCAGGTGGGCGACGATGCGAAAGGTCGCGGCCAGGTCGATGCGAATCTGTTCTTCCAGGGATAAAGCCATGGGGGGTCTCCACGAGGACCCCTGCCGCATCGAAGCGCGGCAGGGGTCTGCTGTTCAGATCAGGGCTTGGGCATCAGCGCGGCGATGTCCGCGTCGGTCGGCGCGATGAAATTGTACTTCTTCAGCAGCGCAGCGTACTCCGGAGTGGCCCGGTACTTGGCCATGCCGTCGACCAGGGCGGTTTTCACCTCGTCGTTGCCTTTCTTCACGCCGAAACCGTTGAGCACCGGGTAGATCAGATCGGTGGAGGAAATCACGATGCGACCGCCCAGCTTGTCGACCGCACTGCGCGCCACGGCGGCGTCGGTGATCTGTGCTTCCACGGCGTGGGCGAGCATCGCCTGGGTGGTCTGCGGGTCAGTGCTGTATTCGCTGATGGCGATCGGCTTGAGGCCATTCTTCACGCAGTACTCGTCAGACAGCTTATGCATCTGCTGCAGCCAGGACGTGGCGCCCATCGAGCCGATCTTGTGGCCGCAGAAGTCTTCCGGGCGCTTGGGCTGGTAGGCACTGTCCTTGAGCGTGATGATCGATTCGCCGCTTTTCAGGTAAGGGATCATGTCGATGACCTTGACCCGCTCGGCGGTGATGTACATGGACGAGTTGGTGACGTCAAAGCGCCCGCCGGTGAGGCCGGTGATCAGGTTGGGGAAGCGCGTGTCCTGGGTTTCCACGGTGCGGCCCATGGTCTTGGCCAGGCCGTCCATGAATTCGATGTCGAAGCCGGCCGGCTTGTTGTCGACCATGTATTCATACGGGGCGAAGGTCACGTCGGAGCCGGCGACGATCTTGCCGTCCTTGAGGAAGGCCGCCGAGGCGCCCAGCGAAGTCATTGCCACCACAGCGCCAAGCAGGCCGAGGGCGAACGGGCGAAGCGTGGTACGGGGTGCTGTCATGATCATTACCTGCAAGGTGGGTTGAAATGTCGGTTGAAGCGCTGCTGAACAGACTCAGGTAGCGGCCAGGTCCTGCCCGGCCTGCTGCACGAAGAAGGAAGCGCCGCGCGGTTTCTGCGGCAGCCGCAGCTGGTTGGGCGTAGTGCGCACCAGGCCGGTTTCGCGGCCCGCCACCATCAGCCCGGAATGCTCGCTGGGCAGCGGATTCTCGCCGTAGGGCAACGCGTCCTCGGCGGCGTAGACGCTGATGAACAGGGTGCGCGGCAGCTCGGTTTCGTTGGGGCTGGAGGCGTGCAGCAGGCGCGTGTGCATGAAGCACACCGAGCCTGCCGGGCCAAAGCAGGCTAATGGCGCCTGGCAGTGCTCCTCGACCACTTGATCGTCCACCGAACCGGTGAAGCGCTGGTTGTGCCAGTGCGACCACAGCGGGCCCTTGTGGCTGCCGGGGATGACGTTCAGTGGGCCGTTCTGCGGGGTCACCTCGCTGACCATCAGCAGCGCGGTGACCAGGTCATCGTTGCTGTGCGGGGTGAACAGAAAATCCTGATGCCATTTCACCTGGGTCGCGGTGTGCGGCAGCTTGGAGTTGATCTTGCTGTGGTGAAAGCGCGCGCCCTCACTGCCCACCAGTTGCGCGGCGATCTGCGCCATGCGCGACTGCAGCGCCACCTGGCGATAGCTCGCGGAAATCTCGGTGGGCGAACTGACCCGGCGCAGCGACGGGTGATCGGCGCGGTGATCGCCTTCCAGGTCGAAACGCGCGCGGCCGTCGACGGTCTCGCCCCAGCCCTGGTCATGGCTGCGGCTGTCTTCGACCCATTGATCGAAATCGGTCTGCAGGGCCGCGACCTCATCGGCCGACAGCACCCCTTCGACCACCAGCACGCCATCGCGCTGGAATTGTTCAACTTGCCATTGCTCGATCATGTGGGCTCCCGGATGCGAAAGTAAAAGGGTGCAAGGTCAGGCCAGTGAAACGTCCTTGAGAAAGGACTCCACTCGCGGGTTCTGGCCGTTGCGCAGCAATTGCGGTTTGTCGTCGCACACCACGCGGCCTTTCTCCATGAACACGATGCGGTCGGAGACCTTGAACGCGAAGTTCATCTCGTGGGTGACGATGACCATGGTGATGCCGTCCTGGGCGAGGGTCTCGATGACCTGCAGCACTTCGTTGACCTTCTCCGGGTCCAGTGCCGAGGTCGGCTCGTCGAACAGCATGATCTGCGGACGCATCATCAAGGCCCGGGCGATCGCCACGCGCTGCTGCTGGCCGCCGGACAACTGATGGGGATACTTCCAGGCATGGTCGAGCATGCCGACCTTCTGCAACAGCGCGTAGGCCTGCTGCTTGAGCTCATCGAGCTTGCCCAGGCCGTGGTATTTCGGCGCCATCAGCAGGTTGTCGAGCACCGTCAGGTGCGGGAACAGGTTGAAGCTCTGGAACACCATGCCGATGTTCAGGCGGTGCTCGGCATGCTCGACATACAGCGGCTTCTGCGCGCCCTTGCGCTCCAGGTGAATGAACGGCTGGCCGTTGATGCGGATCTCGCCGTTGTCGATCTGTTCCAGGCCGTTGAGCAGGCGAATCAAGGTGGTCTTGCCCGAGCCGGACGGACCGATCACCGACACCACTTCACCGGGCTGGATCGACAGGTCCACCGCACCCAGTACCTCGACGTTGTTGTAGGCCTTGTGCAGACGGCTCGCCTGCAACGCCGGGCCCTGCCCTGGCAGGCTGCCCGGGCGCTGCACGGCCACCGCCTGCTGGGTGGCCAGGGCCAGCACCTGTGCGTCCGGCACCCGCGAGATCTTGCGCTGGTTGACGTCCAAATAGCGCTCCAGGCGCTTGAGCAGGAAGTCGAACACAGTGACGATGAGCACGTAGTAGAACGCCACCGCCGCCATGGTCTCCATCACCAGGAAGTTTTCCGAGTACAGGCGCTGGCCGACCATGAGGATTTCGGTCAGCGAGATCACCGACACCAGCGAGCTGAGCTTGACGATGGAGATGTATTCGTTGGCCAGCGAGGGCAAGGCCACACGCAGCGCCTGGGGGATGATCACCCGCCACTGGATGCCGAAGAACTCGAGGCCCAATGCCCGCGCCGCCTCGGTCTGGCCCTTGTGAATCGACAGCAGGCCGCCGCGATGGATCTCCGCGACATAGGCCGTCTCGCACAACACCATGGCCAGCAGGCCGGCCCAGAACGGGTCGCCCAGCACCACCGTGGAAGCCGGGAACGCCTGGGGAATGTTGTAGGTAAAGATCAGCAGCACCAGCAGCGGCACGCTGCGAAACAGCCAGATGTAGGCGCGCGCCGGGACGCTGAGCAACGGGCGCCTGGACTGCTTGGCCAAAGCCACGAAGAAGCCCGATCCGATGCTGATCACCCAGGTCAGAAAGCTCAGTTTGATCACTGTCCAGGTCGCTCGCCAGAATTCGGCATCGCCCAGCAGGCTGAACATGTAATTCCAGTTGAATGTCATCGTCGCCGCGCTCAACAAATAAATCGGGAGGTACAACCGAGCGTTCGGCCCGAACCCTTGACGCTACGGCGCCAGAGTCCGCGAGCGAGCCTTGCACGGTCAATTCGGAATAACCGGCGTAGTGAGTAGGCAGAACCTATTCAGCCGCAGCGTTGGCCGCCGACGCACCATCAAAGCGCAGCGCAGGCCCCGCCGTGCGGCGACCGCCACCCTTTGGTGCGCGGCCTGCGATGGCCGCCGTGGCTGCATCGCATGTGTGCAGTCTGCCCAGTGCAGGCAGCCGCTTAAATTCGTTTATGGTTTACGACTGGGGCGAGCAAATCCGAAGCAGCCGCCGGGGTCGCGGCTGCAGGCCGGCTCAGCTGACGGAGGTGAGCGCGCGCACAGCGTGTGGATCGAAGAAGCTTGGCGCCGCCATGCCGGGGATGTACTGGTCGGAGACGAACATCCGGCAGCGCTCGGTGAACGCCGCCACCACGCGCGATAACTGGGCATTGGTGGCGGTGGCGTAGCCCAGCTTCATCGCCCGCACCTCGCCGGCCAGGCGAATGCGGATCAGCCGCTTGCCATCCTGCGACACAGTCGCCTTGGGCCGGGCGTTGGCGATGGTGAAACCGATGCCGTTGCCGACCATGGCGCGCACCGTCTCCAGGTTGCTCGAGCGCATCACCACGTTGGGCGTGAATCCTGCGCTCATGAACAGGCTGAGGAAATACTCGCGGCTCCACGGCGTGTCCAGCAGCACCATGGGGTGGGCTTCGAGGTCCTGGATGGTCACCGCCGACATAGTCGCCAAGGGGTGGTAGTCGCCCACCATGACATAGGGCGGCAGCTGCGCCAGGGGCTGAAAGTCGATGTCGTCGCTGCTGGCCAGGTCGTAGGTCAAGGCGATGTCGATCTCGGCGCTGCGCAGTTTTTCCAGCAGCTCCTCGTGGTTGCACTCCACCTGGCTGATGCGCACCCCCGGGAACGCTCGGCCAAAGCCGAACACCAGCTCCGGAGTGATCATCGGCGCCAGCGACTCCAGCACCCCGACCCGCAACGGGCCGCGCACGGTGTTCAGCGACTCGGAGGCGATGGTATAGAGGTTGTTCATCTGCTCCAGAATCAGCTTGGCCTCCTGCAGCACCTGGCGCCCCACGGCGGTCAGGGAAACGCCTTGCGCGTGGTGGCGAATGAACAGCTGTATGCCCAGTTCGGCTTCCATGTGGGTGATGGCCGCAGAGATCGACGGCGACGACACATGAATGCGCTCGGACGCCGCGCTGATGCTGCCGGCCTCACCGGAAGCGACGAAATATTCCAGTTGGCGTTGGGTGATACGACTGAGCATGACGCCTCCACAATCTTTCCAGCGCTGGCACGACGGCCAGCTGTCTATACCGCTTTGCATGGTTCATGCCGCTGGCCGTGGCCAACCGGTGACAAGCGACGGACGCCATTATCGACGCAGAGCCTGGGCCTGCAGGCTTCGGTTTTTCCTAAGCACTGCCTCGCGCAAATGCTGGTTTCGCTTCCAGGCGCACGGTGCAAAGCTTGTGGCATACGCTTGCCAGGAGACCCGCAGCATGCCCACCCATACCCGCATCCGCATGTTCAACACCAAAGAGACCTACCCCAACCAATCGCTGGACAACGACCTGTGCCAGGCGGTGCGCGCTGGCAATACGGTGTACGTGCGTGGCCAGGTGGGCACCGACTTCGCCGGCAACCTGATCGGCCTCGGCGACCCGCGTGCGCAGGCCGAACAGGCCATGAAAAACGTCAAGCAGCTGCTCGAGGAGGCCGGCTCCGACCTCTCGCACATCGTCAAGACCACCACCTACATCATCGACCCGCGCTACCGCGAGCCGGTCTACCAGGAAGTCGGCAAGTGGCTCAAGGGGGTCTTCCCGATCTCCACCGGGCTGGTGATTTCGGCGCTCGGCCAGCCGCAGTGGCTAATGGAGATCGACGTCATCGCCGTGGTCCCGGACGACTGGACGCCGGCCTGATACCTGGCGTTTTCGAAGAGCGGCAACACTCGCTACATCACCTGCGGCAGCGGAGCGCCCATGACTGCACAGACCTCGCTTCGTCCTACCCCGGTCGCCGTGCAACTGGACGGCGTGGGCAAGCGCTTCGCCACGCACATCGCCCTGCAGCCTCTGTCGCTGGCCATTCACCAGGGTGAACTGCTGGCCATGCTGGGTCCCTCCGGATGCGGCAAGAGCACCTTGCTCAAGCTCATCGCGGGCACGCTGCAGGCCGACCAGGGCGAGATTCTCATCGACGGGCAAAGGGTCACCGAGGCGCCTTTGCGCCAGCGCGGGGTGGCTGTGGTCGACCAGCCGATCGGGCTCGGCGAAGCTTGCGCGCAACGCTCCACCGCCGCGCAATGGGTCGGTGCCATGCTCGCGCACGTCTCGCCAGGCGAGCTTGGCGTGCGCGTCGAACAGGCTTTGGCCCAGGTGCAACTGAGCAGCCACGGCGCCTGTGTGCTGCGCGAGTTGTCGGCCGGCCAGCAGCAGCGAGTGGCCTTGGCGCGGGCGCTGGTGACACGGCCCAGGGTGCTGTTGCTCGATGAACCGTTCGCCACTCTCGACCGCCCGCTGCGCCTGGCGCTGCAGGGCGAGCTCAAGCACCTGCAACGCACCCTGGGCCTGACCATGCTGCTGGTCACCCATGATCAACAGGAGGCATTGGGCCTGAGCGATCGACTGGCGGTGATGAATGCCGGACGCGTGCATCAGGTTGGTCGGCCGGACGTCCTCTACCGCTACCCGGTCGACCCTTTCGTCGCCGCTTTCGTGGGCGATGTCAACGTCCTCGCCGGGCGCTGCGTCAGTCGCGACCCTCGCGCCAGCCGGGCGCCGCGGGTCAATCTGGAGCTGGGCAACAGCCCGCTGCGCGTGCCTGCCGAGCGGGTGCATGCCGAGGTCGGCGCGCGCATCGACCTGTACGTGCGCCCCGAGCACATCCGCCTGAGCCCGTTGACCGCGCGCTCGCAGTTGAGCGCGACCGTGGTTGCCCATGTGTTCCAGGGCGACCACGTCGACATTCACCTGGATGTGCCTGCGCTCGGCCAGGCGCGCCTGTGCGTACGCCAGTCCGGGCTCGATGCCCTGGCGCGCTGGCCAACCGGTGCGGTGGCTGGAGTGACCTTTGACAGCGACGGCGTCAGCGCCTTCGCCAGCCGTACGGCATGAGCCGCGCGCAGCGTGGGCCTCAACCTATGGGCCAGACACCCCCCGGCCCGCCACCCCTTCGCAAGAGAACTAGAACTGCCATGACCTTACCCGACACCATGAACGCCGTGATTGCCCGCAAGCCCGGCGGCCCGGAAGTCCTGCAATGGGTGGAACGACCGCTGCCCGTGCCGCAGGCCGGCGAGGTGCTGATCCGCGTGGCCGCCGCCGGCGTCAATCGGCCCGACCTGATGCAGCGCGCCGGCATGCCGTTGCCGCCAGGCACTAGCGATATCCTCGGCCTGGAAGCCTCGGGCACGGTGGTCAGCGTGGGTCCCGGCGTGGAGCATTTCGCCCCCGGCGACCGGGTCATGGCCCTGCTCGGTGGTGGCGGCTACGCCGAGTACTGCGTAGCGTTCGCCGGGCATTGCCTGCCGGTGCCCGCCGGGCTGTCGCTGGTCAGCGCTGCCGGGGTGCCGGAAGCGGCCTTCACCGTTTGGCACAACCTGTTCGAGCTGGGCCGCCTGGGCCGCGCGGATAGCGTACTGATCCACGGCGCCGCCAGTGGCGTCGGCAGCTTCGCAGTGCAATGCGCGCAGGCCACCGGGGCCAGGGTAATCGCCACGGCGGGCGGCGCGCAGAAGGTCGCCATGCTCGAGGCGCTGGGCATCCTGCGCGCCATTGACCGCTACCACGAAGACTTTGTCGAGGTGGTCGAGCAATGCACCGACGGGCGTGGCGTCGACGTGGTCCTCGACAACGTCGGCGGCCCCTACGTGGCACGCAACCTGGCGGCCATGGCCATGGGCGGGCGGCATGTCAGCCTGTCATTCCTGCAGGGGGCGAAGATCGAACTGGACCTGCAGACCGTCATGCGCAAGAGCCTGTGCCTGACCTCCTCGACCCTGCGCCCCAAGAGCCGCGAGGAGAAGACTCGCCTCGCCGGCTGCCTGCGCGAGCATGTGCTGCCGTGGCTCGCCAGCGGCCAGGTGCAACCGTTGATTCATGCGCAGTTGCCATTGCAGCAAGCCGCCGAGGCCCATCGCACCCTGGAGGCCAATGCCAACATCGGCAAGGTCCTGCTCACCGTCAGCAGTTTCTGAAGGAGCCGCCATGTTCAGCCTGTTCCACGCCGCCACCTCGCCCTATGTGCGCAAGGTCATGGTCAGCGCCCATTGCCTGGGCGTGGCCGATCAGATCGAACTGCTTGCATCGGCAGCGCATCCGGTGCAGTGCGTTGACTGGCGCACCGGGCATCCCCATGCGGCCGCCTGGTTCGCCGAATTCGAACAGCACCCGGCCATGCTCGCGACGCGACCCGTCGCCTGAGCCTTTTTCTGGAGAAGCCCCTATGCCCCACCGCGTATTCTTTCTCAACGGCCCCAACGCCAACCTGTACGGGCTGGACCAGCGCGGCACCTACGGCAGCGAAAGCTTCGCCAGCATTGAGCAACGGTGCCAGGCGCATGCCGCCGAGCTGGGCCTGCAGTTGCAGTTCCGCCAGAGCAACCATGAAGGCGTGCTGGTGGACTGGATTCAGGAAGCGCGGCTGCAGGCCGACGCCATCGTGATCAACGCCGCCGGCCTGACCTACACCTCGGTAGCGATTCTCGACGCCTTGCTGGCGTTCGAAGGCCCGATCATCGAAGCGCACATGAGCAACATCTGGAAGCGCGAGAGCTTCCGCCATCGTTCATACGTGTCCAAGGCCGCCACCGGCGTGATCGCAGGGCTCGGTGCCATGGGCTATCGCCTGGCGCTGGACGCTGTGGCTCAATTGCTGGAGGGCCAGGCATGAGCACGACCCTGGTGTTTCAAAGCGATTTCGACAGTTTCGAGGAGTGGCACGCACTGCTCGCGCCGCGCCTGCCGGGCGTGCGTATCTGCCGCATGGACGAGGTGACCGAGCCGGCCAGCGTGCGCTATGCGCTGACCTGGAAACCGCCGCAAGGCTTCTTCGCGCAGTACCCCAACCTCAAGCTGCTGGTCAATCTGGGCGCCGGCGTCGACGCTCTGGTGGCCCGCGACGACCTGCCGGCGATCCCGATCACCCGCGTCTCGGACCCGGACATGGCGCGCATGATGGCCAGCTACGTGCTGTTCGCCGTGCTGCGCTACGCCCGCGACATCCCGGCCTTCGAGCGCGCCCAGCGCGAACGGCGCTGGCACTACCTGCATCCGCGCCTGCCGTCGAGCATCCGCGTCGGCGTGCTGGGCCTCGGTGAACTGGGCGCCCGCGCCGCCCAGGAGCTGACCCGCCAGGGCTTCGACGTACGTGGCTGGTCACGCTCGGCCAAGCAGTTGCCCGCCGTGAACTGCTTCCATGGCCTGGATCAGCTCGATGGCTTTCTCGGCGGTTGCGACATCCTGGTGGTGATGCTGCCGCTGACGCCGCACACCCAGGGCATTCTCGACGCCCGGCGGCTGGCCTTGCTGCCACCCGGCAGTTGCCTGATCAACGTTTCGCGCGGCGCAGTGGTCGATCAGCCGGCGCTGACTGCAGCACTGGCCAGCGGGCAGATCGCCGAGGCCACCCTGGACGTGTTCGACCGCGAACCGCTGCCGCCCGAGGACCCGTTGTGGGCGCTCGACAACGTGCTGATCACTCCGCACATGGCCTCGATCGCCATCCCCGCCTCGGCGGCGGCGCAGATCGCCGAGAACATCCTGCGCCTGGAACGCGGCGACCCCCTGTTGCATGTCATCGACCCTGCGCGCGGTTATTGAGCCGATGCGCAGGCTTTGGTTTTTCCGAAGCTCTGGGTTCAAAAAGCAGAATTTCGCTATCCGCCCCGCTTGCGCACACTGAAGCTGTCAATGAACACCGTGCGCAAGCCGATCAATTCAGGAAACTCAAATGTCAGTGGAAAAAATCAACACCTTGGTTGTCGGCGCGGGCCAGGCGGGCGTTGCCATGAGCGAACACCTGGGACTGATGGGCATTCCCCATGTGGTACTGGAGCGCAGCCGCATCGCCGAGCGCTGGCGTTCGGAGCGCTGGGACTCGCTGGTGGCCAACGGGCCGGCCTGGCATGACCGCTTTCCCGGCCTGAAATTTTCCGGCATCTCCCCCGAGACCTTCCCGCCCAAGGAGCGCATGGCCGAGTATTTCGAAGAGTACGTGGCCATGCTCCAGGCTCCGGTGCGCACCGGTGTCGAAGTGCACAAAGTCGAACGCCTGAGCGGTCGCCCGGGCTTTCGGGTGAGCACCTCGGCAGGCGAATTCGAGGCGCGCAACGTGGTGGCGGCCACCGGGCCGTTCCAGAGCCCGGCGATTCCGCCGATCGTGCCGGCGCAGGCCAAGGTGCAGCAGTTGCACTCCTCGGCGTACAAGAACCCCGGGCAACTGGCCGAAGGTGCGGTGCTGGTGGTGGGCGCCGGGGCTTCCGGCTCGCAGATCGCCGAAGAGCTGCGCAAGGCCGGCAAGCAGGTCTACCTGTCGGTGGGCGAGCACTATCGCCCGCCGCGCGCCTACCGTGGCCGCGACTATTGCTGGTGGCTGGGCGCGCTGGGCCTGTGGGACGAGGTCAAGATCAAGCCGAAGAAAAAGCACGTAGCCTTTGCCGTCAGCGGCTATGAAGGCGGCAAGACGGTCGACTTCCGCCGTCTGGCGCACCTGGGCATCAACCTAGTGGGCCTGACCCGCGCGCTGGAAGACGGCGTGATGCATTTCGAGCCTGGCCTGGCCGAAAACATCGCCGAGGGTGACCGCGCCTACTTCGACGTACTGCGCGACGCCGACGCCTACATCGAGGACAACGGCCTGTCCTTCCCGCCGGAGCCCGAGGCCTGGGAGCTGCTGCCCGACCCCGAATGCCTGACCCGGCCGATCCTCAGCCTGGACCTCGAGGCAGCGGGTGTTACGACGATTCTCTGGGCCACCGGTTTCAAGTTCGACTTCAGCTGGCTGCAGGTCAACGCCTTCGACGACAAGGGCGAGCCTTACCACAAGCGCGGCATCTCGGCCGAGAGCGGCATCTACTTTCTCGGCCTGCCCAACCTGGTCAACCGCGCCTCATCGTTCATCTATGGCGTGTGGCACGACGCCAAGTACGTGGCCGACCATATCGCCCTGCAGAACGAGTACATGGCGTACGAGAAGTCCTGATCGCCTGCCTGGCAAGCGCCTCGGGGGGACTTGCCAGGGCTGGCGTCACTCTTTGGTACGGGCGTGCAAGGATTCGCCGATCGCATAGAACTGGCCACCGGCGACATAGTGCAGGCTGCGCAACTGCGCCGGCGCATCGTGGTATTGCCAATGCCCGTCACGGAATACCCGGGTGTCGGCCCACGCCGCCACCACTTCGCCAATGAACAGGTCATAGGCCTGCTGATTGTGCGGCTCCTCGATCACCCGGCACACCAGCCAGGCCGAACAACCGGCCACCAGCGGCGTCTCCTGGCCCGGCACGCTAACCAGCTCGACCCCGCAATGCAGGAGTTTTTGCGGATCGTCGGCCAGGCTCAGGTTGCCGACGTCATAGGTCAGCTGCATCTGCTCGACGGTGGGTACCTGCAAGGCGAAATGACCACTGCCCTCGATCAGGGCGCGGGTGGCGGCGATCTTGTCGACCACCACGGTGACCTTGGGCGGCGCGAAATCCAGCCCGCAGGCCCAGGCCGCGGCCATCACATTGGCGCTGCCGGCATGCTGCGCCGAGACAAGCACCGTCGGGCCGTGGTTGACCAGGCGGTAGGCTTTGTCCAGCGGCACCGGCTTGATCCGGCCGGCGCGCAGGCCCTGTTCGAAGTCCGCTGTGGCGCTGTCCGTAGGTGAAGATTCGAGGCTCGACATCGGCGACTCCTGACAAGTGAGCGAAAGTCTGAAACATTAACAGACTTGTCCCCCCGAGGAAGCACCATGACCTCCCCGCAAAAACAGCTCATCGGCACCCGCGGCCTGCTCAGCTGGGGCACCTTGCGCTTCGCCCATCCGGCCCTGGCCGACCTGCACCTGCCCTACTTCGACATCGTCGCCGATGCGCCCGGCCCGAAGCTGGCGATCATCGCCGGCATGCACCCCAACGAAGTCGACGCGATGGAAGCGGCGCTACGGCTCAAGGCGCATTTCGCCGAGCATTTGCTCAAGGGCAGCGTCTCGATCATCCCCGTGCTGAACATGCCCGGGCTGTTCGAACACGCCGAGTTCGTCTGCCCGATCGATGGCAAGAACATGAACTTCCTCGCCCCCGGCGACCCCGCCGGCTCGTTCAGCCAGGTGCTGGTGCACAGCGTGCTGCACGAGTGGGCGGCGCACGCCGAGGTGTTCATCGATCTGCACGGCGGCGACCTGCGCGAGGAAGTCGCACGTTTCGTCATGTGCCAGATGACCGGCAATGCCGAGTTCGACCAGCGCACCCGCGCCCTGGCGCATCAGTTCGATGCCGACAGCATCGTCGAATTTGCTAGCGACCAGACCAGCAACCGTGGCCGCGCCACCAATGAGCTGCCGTGGCTGGGCCGCCACGCGGTGATGGCCGAAGGCGGCGCCAATGGCGTGCTCGACCCCGGCTGCATCGAGTTTCATTTCCAGGGGGTGGCCAATATCGGCCGGTACCTTGGCCTGACCGACGATCAGGCGCCGGCTGCGCGGCGCAGGAATAATGTCGTGGTCAGCAACTTCGGCAAGGTCGAGGCACCCATCAGCGGTCGCCTATACCTTGAGGTCGCGGCCGGCGACCGGGTTGCGGCCGGCCAGCGTCTGGGCCGCTTGCAGGACATTTATGGCGACCCGCAAGGCGAACTGCTGGCGCCGCATGCCGGGCTGATATTGATGGTGGTCAACCATCCGATCGTCAACCAGGGTGAATGGCTGATCAGCCTGGCGCCGCTGCCGGGCTGATGCACCGGGCTGCGGAGAATCGCGGCGCATCCCTCGCCAGCTTCGCCGGCTCCTACATGACCGCCGTGGTGCATGGCGGTCTATCGTCGAACATAAAGAGCGTTCATAGGCGATGCCATTGGCTGCATATAAATCGAAACAAATGGGGTGCGCCCCTTTGATTGGACAGTCTCCGGCTAGTCTATAGCAGACTGAGCCCTGTAAGCCACAGGGCTCAGTCCGCCAAGCGTCATTTTCATTCGATCATGGTTGTAATAATGGATGTACTCATCGATTGCAGCACGCAGGTCGGCAGTACTCTTGAAGCGCTCACGGTAGAACATTTCTGATTTCAACGTGCCGAAGAAGCTCTCCATTCTGGCGTTGTCCAGGCAGTTTCCCTTGCGGGACATGCTCTGCTCCAACCCCATTTCTTCCAGTCGATCTCGATAGCGATAGTATTGGTACTGCCAGCCTTGGTCCGAATGCAGCATGGGCTTGGCGCCTTGCGGCAATCCAAGCAGCGCCTGTTCAAGCATCTTGCCAACCAATTCGTAGTGCGGCGAGGTGTCGACCTGGTAGGCCACGATTTCGCCGTTGTACAAATCCAGCACCGGGGACAGGTACAGCTTTTCCCCCGCCACTTTGAATTCAGTGACGTCGGTGACCCATTTTTCATTCGGCCGCTCGGCGGTGAAATTGCGTTCAATCTTGTTGTCCGCAATACGTCCGGGCTGACCGCGATAAGACTTGTACTTTTTCTGGCGTACCGTGCATTTGAGGCCCAACTGCGCCATCAGCTTGCGCACGACCTTGTCGTTGACGACCTGGCCGTCGCTACGCAGGGCCAAGCCCATCCTACGATAGCCCAGGCGACCCTTGTGCCTGGCCTGGATGGCCTGAATCCGGGCTTTCTGCGGCGCATACTTGTCCCCGGCCGCAAGCAGCTTGAGCTGGTGGTAGTAGGTGCTGCGAGGCAGTCCCGTTATCTTGAGCAGACGATCCAGCGGGATCTCCTGACGCAGGGCTGAAACTATCCGGGCTTTCTCTTCTCGACTTTCTTGAGCCTCGCCTTCTCCTCTCTTAAGGCTTTGAGCTTTTTTAGGACGGCGTTCTCCGCCTGAACCCATCGAAGCTTGTCCAGCAACTCGGCATGGGAGAGCTCCTCATCGTTGACTGCTTTGGTTTCAGTGGAATTGGCCGTGGGCTTGAGTGGTTTGGGCATGACGGGGCGCGATCCTTTCTTGACTGCCGCCAGGGCATTGGTTGCGCCACTGTAATACTGAGACTGCCATGCCGCTATCTGGGTGGAGTTGCCGAGGTTGAAAACGGCCGCCGTCTGGCGCAGGTAAAGTTTCTCGCGCCACATGCGCTCCAGAACAGTGAGCTTGAACTGGGGAGTGTAATATTTGAAGCGCTTTTGCAGGCTGGCAGCTCCGTGGATGCGGTAGGCCTGCACCCAGCGGCGAAGCAGCGAGGGATCTATCTGGAACCTTCCGGCAATGTGCCGGAAGCCGTAGCCCCGCTCCAGGAAGGCCTGAATAGCGGTCAGCTTGAACTGCTGGGTGTACTTGATCATGCAAGAAGCCCCTAAGGTTGGATTTGATGTCCAATCTCAGGGGCGCAGTTCAAAATGTAGGAGCCGGCGTAGCTGGCGATAGGCCGCGCGGGCGGCCGGTGGTGGCCATAGGCATCTCGCCAGGCGCTCGTAAGATCAAACCGGCCTGGCGGCCTCTCGGGGCTTTGCCCCTCCCACGCCTGTCCTGAAATTCAATCACGGCCACCACCGGCCGCCCGCGCGGCCTATCGCGGGCTTCGCGCGCTCCCACATTTGTTTCGGGCGTATGAATCCAGATGCATCACCTATGACCGCCGTGGTGCATGGCGGTCTATCGTCGGAGATCAAAAGCGGTCAGCGGAGATGTCACTGAATGCATACAAATCGAAACATGCGTAGGAGCGCGCGAAGCCCGCGATAGGCCGCGCGGGCGGCCGGTGGTGGCCATATTGGGCATCTCGCCAGGCGCTGGTAAGATCAAACCGGCCTGGCGGCCTCTCGGGGCTTTGCCCCTCCCACGTCTGTCCTGAAATTCATCACGGCCACCACCGGCCGCCCGTGCGGCCTATCGCGGGCTTCGCGCGCTCCTACATGACCGCCTTGGTGCATGGCGGTCTGTCACCATAGAATCTCCTACGCCAACCGTGTGAGCGAGCGCAGATGACGTGGGAGGGGGCAAAGCCCCCGAGAGGCCGTCAGGCCGGTTTGATTTTTGGCTTGGTGGGAGAAATGCGTCGCCGTCCTCGCCTACGCCACCTGTGGCGTCACCCAAGTTGGCGTAGGAGCCGGCGCAGCTGGCGAGGGCATCACTGCGCGTGGCGAGCCTGATAGAACCGGCGGATCGCCTCGGCCATCTCGCGCACGGGTGCCGGCGCATGCGCGGCGACGTTCAGCTCGATGGCGAAGTCCGGCAACTGCGGCAGGCCGCTGCTGTGGCCGAGCACTCTCAGGTCCTCCGGCACCAGTGCCCGCAGCCAGGGGGTCAAGGCCAGTTGGCTGCGCACGGTGGACAACGTCGCGTCGACCGAGGCGTTTTCATAAACCACGCGCCATTCGATGCCGGCCTGCGCCAGGGATGCGAACACCGTGTGGCGGAAGGTGCAGGTCGGGGTCACGAAGCACAGCGGCAAAGGCCGCGGCCAAGTCTCCTCAGGCGCTGCGCTGAGCCACACCAGTGGCTCCCGGGCCAGGCGCTCGCCGTGGGCCAGGCCGATCGGGCATTGACTGATGGCGAGGTCGACCCGCCCCTGGGCGAAATCTTCCAGCAGTTGCACCGAGGAGCCGCTGACCAGGCTGACCTGCACCTGCGGATGGTTCGCCGCGAACGTCTTGAGAATGGGCGCGAAGTGCGCGCCAGCCATGTCATACGGCACGCCGACGCGCACGACCTGTGCCGAGGGCGCGCCGAGCATGGCCGCACACAGGCTGTCGTTGAGCTGCAGCAGGTCGTGGGCGCGGGCCAGCAGGTCGTTGCCCCGTGCTGTCAACTGCGTGCCGCGGCTGTCGCGGGCGAGCAGCGCGCAGTCGAAGAAGTTTTCCAGGCGTTGCAATTGCTGGCTGACCGCGCCCTGGGTCAAATGCAGACGACGCGCCGCCGCGCTGATGCTGCCCGCCTCGACCACCGCGACGAAGGTGCGCAGCAAGGTCAAGTCGACAAGAGGGGATCGGGCCATGAGCCAACGCCATTAGCAATGCTGATGGCGGCATTATAAACATTCGCTACGGCGGCCCACCACGGGCCGCTACCGTGAGGCCTGTTCATTCGAGGATTGACCGCATGTTTATCGCCGGCACCACCGTCAACATCCAGGCTGCTCTCGCGCAAGTCAGCCAATACTGGTCGCCCCGAGTCGTCGGCCAGGTCAACAACCAGTACATCAAGGTCGCCAAGCTCAAGGGGGAACTGGTCTGGCACGCTCATGCCGACGAAGACGAAATGTTCCTGGTGGTCTACGGCCACCTGAAGATCCAGCTGGAAGACCGCGACATTCACCTGATGCCCGGCGAGTTCTGCGTGATCCCCCGCCAGATACGGCACAACCCGGTCGCCGACGAGGAATGCGCGATCGTCCTGATCGAGACGGTGACCACCCTGCACACCGGCGCCGAGGTGGTCGCGGGCAGCGTACCGATCGAACGCCAGCTGGCCTGAGTTCAGCCACCTGCGGCCCCATCATGGCAAGAAGACAGCAGCGCGCAGTGAATTATTTTGCGCACCAACCTCTCTGATAAGGCAGGGCCCGCCGCCGAATGCGGGCGCACTATCTGCCAGAGAGTGAACGTGTATGAGTTTGTTGAGCAAAAAACCACGCAAGCCCAACGTCGAGCCGATCGGCCTGAATGACATCACCATCGTCGACGATGCCAAGATGCGCAAGGCGATCACCGCCGCAGCGCTGGGCAACGCCATGGAATGGTTCGACTTCGGCGTCTATGGTTTCGTCGCCTATGTGCTGGGCAAGGTCTTCTTCCCCAGCGCCGCGCCGAGCGTGCAGATGATCGCAGCGCTGGCGACCTTCTCCGTGCCCTTCCTCGTGCGGCCGCTGGGCGGTCTGTTCTTCGGTGCCCTGGGGGACCGCTATGGTCGCCAGAAAGTGCTCGCGGCGACGATCGTCATCATGTCGCTGAGCACCTTCGCCATCGGCCTGATCCCCTCCTACGCGAGCATCGGCGTGTGGGCGCCGATCCTCTTGCTGCTGGCCAAGATGGCCCAGGGCTTTTCAGTCGGTGGCGAATACACCGGCGCTTCCATTTTTGTCGCCGAATACGCGCCAGACCGCAAGCGCGGCTTTCTTGGCAGCTGGCTGGACTTCGGCTCGATCGCCGGCTTCGTTGTCGGCGCGGGCGTGGTCGTCGGCATCTCCACCGTCATAGGCGAAGACAAGTTCCAGGAATGGGGCTGGCGCCTGCCGTTCTTTCTCGCCCTGCCGCTGGGCATGCTCGGCCTCTACCTGCGCAACGCGCTGGAAGAAACCCCGGCGTTCCAGCAGCATGTCGCCAAGCTTGAGCAAGGCGACCGCGAAGGCCTGTCGGCAGGCCCCAAGGTGTCGTTCAAGGAAGTAGCGACCAAGCACTGGCGCAGCCTGATCACCTGCATCGGCGTGGTGGTGGCGACCAACGTCACCTACTACATGCTGCTCACCTACATGCCCAGCTATCTCTCGCACAACCTGCACTACAGCGAGAATCGCGGGGTGCTGATCATTATCGCGATCATGGTCGGCATGCTCTTCGTGCAGCCGCTGTTCGGCCGCCTGAGCGATCGGTTCGGACGCCGGCCGTTCATCATCATCGGCAGCGTCGGTCTGTTCTTCCTGGCGATCCCGGCATTCATGCTGATCATCAGCGCCAAGATCGGCCTGATTTTCGCCGGGCTATTGATTCTCGCGGTCCTGCTCAACTTCTTCATCGGCGTCATGGCTTCGACGCTGCCGGCGATGTTCCCCACCGCCATCCGCTACAGCGCGCTGGCCAGCGCCTTCAACGTCTCGGTGCTGATCGCCGGCCTGACCCCCACCGCAGCCGCCTGGCTGGTGGAGACCACCAACAACCTGTACATGCCGGCGTACTACCTGATGTTCATCGCGCTGATCGGCCTGGCCACCGGCCTGACCATGAAGGAAACCGCCAACAAGCCGCTGAGCGGCGCCGCTCCGACCGCCTCGGACCTGGACGAAGCGCGCGAACTGCTCGAGGAACATCACGACAACATCGAGCAGAAGATCGAGGACATCGATGCGCAGATCGCCGAGCTTCAAGCTCGGCGCGAACATCTGGTGCAACAGCACCCTCGGGTCAACTGAGTCAGGGCAGGCGGATCGACAGTTCGACGTCGTCGGCCACGGGTACCGAGAGGTAGCCGTTGGCCGGCGAGCGGACATGCGCCAGGTAGTCGGGACTGTAGTCGGAGTTGTCGGCGACGATCAGCGCGCCCGGCGCCAGACGGCTCTGCAGCAACAGCAGAATATCGCCGTACAGCGCCTTGGCACCGTCGAGCAGGACCAGATCGATGCGCTCCGGCAGATCCCGCGCCAAGGTGTGCAAGGCATCGCCGGCTCGGATCTGCACCAGGTCGGCAAGGCCACCCTCCTGCAGATGCTGGCGGGCCATCTCGATCTTCGCCGCTTCGAACTCGCTACTGATCAACACGCCGCCACCGTTGTCACGCAACGCAGCCGCCAAGTGCAGGGTCGACAGGCCGAACGAGGTGCCGAACTCGACGATATTGCGCGCCTTGCTGCTGCGCGCCAGCAAGTAGAGCAGCTTGCCGGTTTCGCGTGACACCGGTAGCCAGAGGTCCTTGAGTTGCCAGTACAGCTCCAGATAGCGTGTCTTGCTCGACAGCAGTTCTTCGCGGGTAGCGTCGCTCATGTTGTCCAGCGCCGGGCTGGTGGCGGTTTCGGCGGTTTGGTAGAGACGTTCGATGAGCGCGGCCAGAGGTTCGCTAGTGAGGGTGTTCATGAGGGCATCCAATAGAGTCAATGCGATCAATTCGTCGCCTTGAAATGATGCGAGGAATCCTTCACATTCGCTAATCGCATTCCCCCAGAGGTTCGACCGTTGCCATGAAAAATCCCGCAACCCCGCGAGTTTCCTCGCGCAAACAGCCGCGTCAGGCGCGCTCGACGGCTCTGGTGGAGACTATTGTGCAGGCCGCCACTCAGGTTCTGGCGGAGGAAGGCGCGGCGCGTTTCACCACCGGCAGGGTTGCGGAAAAGGCTGGGGTCAGCATTGGCTCGCTGTATCAGTACTTCCCCAACAAGGCAGCCATTCTGTTTCGCCTGCAAAGTGATGAGTGGCGTCAGACCACTGACATGCTACGCAACATTCTGCAGCAGCCCGGCCCGCCAGCGCTGGTGCGACTCAGGCAACTGGTGCAAGCCTTCATCCATTCCGAATGCGCCGAGGCCGCAATGCGCAGCGCCCTGCACGATGCCGCCCCGCTCTACCGGGACGCGCCCGAGGCTCAGGCGATCAGGCTGGAAGGACAATCGATCATCGCCGCATTCATGCGCGAGCTGCTGCCTGAGGTCGATGAGGCAGCCAGGGGGCTCGCCGGTGAATTGATCACCGCGACCCTGAGTGAGGTCGGCAGAAGCTACTCGAGCAGCCCCAGAACGCAGGCTGAAATCGTCGTATACGCGGATGCGATGGCTGATATGTTTGCGGCTTATGTGCGGGGCATCTCATGAATAACTCGAGGGCCTAGCCCCCGAGTTCTGTTAAAGCGTCAGGCGGTGTGAGTCAAGCCTGCCAACGCCGCTGCTACCGGCCGGCGCTTCAGATGACTGGCCAACCAGGCCACGACCCACGACGTCAAATGGGTTACACCCAACACCAACAGTCCGGCCTCGAAACACAGCAGGCCCAGCAGTACCGCATCCATTCGCCCGTTCGGATCGGTCCAGGCGCCGATCAGGATCACCGTGCCAAGCACCGTGAGCAGGACCATTGGCAACAGGCGCACCACCTGTACGGCACGCCACCAGGTTTTATTGCCGAACCACTCAGGGCATTCCCAGAGAAACTCAATGATCTTGCTCATGCGTACGGTTCCAGTGGTGGATTGTTGTGACTTTCAGATTGTAGTCCGCGCCAATAGTTTCGCGATTCCATGAGGTTGCGCCGCCTAACAAGACGAACGTCAAAGAAATGTCGAAGAATTGTTACTAGATAATTCTGGTGATAAAAGGACGAATGCGTCAGAATCTCATTCTCATCAACGATTGTTCAGGATTGCCCCTCGTGAAACCCTGCCTCTCTGCCAGCCTGCTGCTGGCTGGCGCCTGCGGCGTATTGCCGCTGGCCCATGCTGCCGACGAACTCGCCCTCCCCGCCACCCAGATCCAGAGCAGCAGCGACCAGGCCGACGGCCAAAGCCAGGGCTACGCCGGCAAGACCGCCAGCAGCACCACCCGACTTGGCCTGAGCGACAAGGAAAACCCGCAGGCGGTCACCACCGTGACCCGCCAGGAGCTCGATGATTTTCGCCTCAACAGCGTCAAGCAGGCCCTGCGCGCCGCGCCTTCGGTGACGGTGGAGCAGACCGAGACCGACCGTACCGAATTCACTTCCCGCGGCTTCGATATCGGCACCTTCGAGTACGACGGCATGGGCATGCCCTTCACCCAGACGCTGCTGGCGGGCGACCAGGACATGGCCGAGTTCGAACAGGTGGACATCCTGCACGGCGCCAACGGCTTGATGAGCGGGGCCGGCAACCCCTCGGCGACCGTCAATTTCGTGCGCAAACGCCCGACCGACACCGCGCAGGCCAAGGTCGGCATCAGCGTCGGGGCCTGGGACACCTACCGCGAAGACGTCGACGTGTCCGGCCCGCTGACCGACAGCGGCAACGTGCGCGGGCGCTTCATCTACGCCCACGACAAGGGCAACTCCTACCTGGACCGCTACAGCCACGAAACCACCGTGGCCGCCGGTCTGTTGGCCTTCGACCTGACTGACGCCGACACCCTGACCGTCGGCTTTTCGCAGCACGACAGCGATTCGAACGGCAGCACCTGGGGCAACCTGCCGCTGGTGGACGCTGATGGCAACGCCATCCACTACAGCAGCCGCAGCTCGAACATCGGCCAGAAGTGGACGTACTGGGACGTGCACACGCAGCGCGCCTTCGCCGAGCTCAAGCACGATTTCGGCAATGGCTGGAACAGCAAGCTGACCGTGACCGGGGTCCGCCAGACCCAGGACACCGACATGTTTTACATCCAGAGCGTCGCGGGCGACGACGCCTTGTCCTACCCGACGCACATCACCAGCAAGTCGAACCAACTGATCGGCGAGGCACAGGTGTCTGGTCCGTTCAGCCTGTTCGGCCGCGAGCATGACCTGACGTTCGGCGCGAATTATGGTCGTAGTCATCTGAAGGCCAACGAACACGACCTCACTCCTACCGAGGAGCTGGGCAGCTATTACCTCCCCAGCTTCGCCGGTGCCCTGGCGGGAACCTTGACACGTCCGGACCTGAACTACACCTACGACACCGACAACCAGAACTACACCGACACCGAGAAAAGCCTGTACGCCGGCGCTCGCTTCAGCCTGGCCGATGACCTGCACTGGATCGTCGGTGCGCGCATGCTCAGCGCCGATGCGTCGGGCCTGAACTACGGCAGCGACTACTACACCCGCGAACACGGCAAGGTCACGCCTTACACCGGCCTGGTCTACGACCTCAACGATCAGTGGAGTCTGTACGGCAGCTGGACCAAGATCTACGCGCCGAACTACATCGTCGACGCCAACGGCAAGCTGCTCGCGCCACTGGAAGGCGTCAGCGAAGAGATCGGCGTCAAGGGGGCACTGGACAGTGGCCTGAATGTCACCGCCGCGCTGTTCAAGACCCGTCAGCAGAACGTCGGCGAGGCCACCGGTGCCTACATCGGCAGCCAGGCGATCTACGATCCGCAAGACTACAAGAGCCACGGTATCGAGCTGCAAGCCGACGGCGAACTGGCCCCCGGGCTGGACATCCTGGCCGGCTATACCTATGTACGCATCGACGACGACAACGGTGATCGGGCGCGCAGGTACGTACCGACCCACAGCGTTCGCGGCCTGGCCACCTATCGCCTGCCGTTCATGCCCAAGGCCAAGGTCGGCACGCGCCTGAGCTGGCAGGGTCCGGTGCAGAGCGACGTGACCAGTGAGATTCGCCAGAACGCCTACGCGCTGGTCGACCTGATGGCCAGCTACGACATCGACTCGCACTGGAGCACGGCGTTGAACCTGAACAACGTCACCGATCGCAAGTACCTGCAATCGCTGTACAACAGCGCGACCACGGCCAACTATGGCGCACCGCGCAACGTCACCGCGTCTTTGACCTGGACCTACTGATCGGCATCGCGACAACCCCGGCACAGATCCCGACATTGATCGCCAGGTTCATCGCAGACTGGTTGGCCGCAGAGGCGCTATGATGGCGACCGCCTGTACCCGCGCCTTTACGGCCAGCCCACGCTACAGAAGGAACCCGCAATGTTGTCGTTTAAACGCACCCTGAGCACTGCTCTGTTCGCCGCCTCGCTGGCCTGCGCCAGTGCCGCCATGGCCCACGCCCACCTGCAAAGCCAGACCCCCGCTGCCGACAGCAGCGGCCCGGCGCCGGCCGACCTGCGCCTGACTTTTTCCGAAGGCGTGGAAGCCAACTTCACCCAGGTCACCGTGACCGAAGACGGCCAGCCGGTCACCATCAAAAGCCTTGCCACCGACCCAGCCGACAAGAAGATCCTCATCGTGACGCCGACCCAGCCCCTCAAGCCTGGTGCCTACAAGGTCCAGTGGCATGCCGTGTCGGTCGATACACACAAGAGCGAGGGCGGGTACAGCTTCACGATTGCGCAGTGACGAAGACTCAATCACGGCCACCACCGGCCGCCCGCGCGGCCTTATCGCGGGCTTCGCGCGCTCCTACGACTGTTTCGGGCACATGCATCCATTTGATGTTCCACGATAGACCGCCAAGCACCAAGGCGGTCACAGGAGATCTGCCTGGAACGGCACGCTCGAAACAAACGTGGGAGCGCGCGAAGCCCGCGATAGGCCGCGCGGGCGGCCGATGGTGGCCATATTGGACATTTCGCCAGGCGCCAGGAAGATCAAACCGGCCTGGCGGCCTCTCGGGGTCTGCGACCCCTCCCACTTTGATCGCGAATTCCTTGTGGGAGGGGGCGAAGACCCCGAGAGGGCGCCAGGCCGGTCTTGAGACGTAGGAGCCGGCGCAGCTGGCGATAGGCCGCGCGGGCGGCCGATGGTGGCCATATTGGACATTCCGCCAGGCGCCCGAAGATCAAACCGGCCTGGCGACCTCTCGGGGTCTGCGACCCCTCCCACTTGATCGCGAATCGCTAATCGCAATGCGAGCTGGCATTTAACCATCATTGCCGTGCCTTCCCTGCCCTGATCGGCGTCATACCCCGTCCAATGCTGGACTGGTTGGCAAAAACCGCAGCCTAGAGCCACTTCTTCATGTTGCCTGGTGAACTTTCCCGCCTTGGCGTTTTCAGTTCATCCCAAGATGCAGAGGCAATGCGGCATATGGCCGCTACCGGCGTTGATAGCAAAAAAATAACCATTCAATGTAAGAGAGACCACCGTGGCCATGACGGACATGACGGATACAACGGCTCGCGCCGTTGCTACCCCCCCGGAACAGAACGCCCCCGGCATCGCCAACGTCAAGCGCTTGAGCTTGTTCGTATTCGCCCTGTTTTTCATCTTTGGTGGGATCACCAGTCTCAACGACATTCTCATCCCCAAACTCAAGAGCCTGTTCAGCCTCAGCTACGCCGAAGCCATGCTGGTGCAGTCGTCGTTCTTCGTCGCCTACGCCATCGCCTCGATTCCGGCCGGCCTGCTGATCACCCGCGTCGGCTACATGCGCGCCGCTGCCCTGGGCCTGGTGACCATGGCCGTAGGCTGCGTGCTGTTCATTCCGGCCGCGCTGGTCGGCCTGTTCGGCGCCTTCCTGATCGCCCTGTTCGTGCTGGCCATCGGCGTGACCGTGGTGCAGGTGGTGTCCAACCCGCTGATTTCGCTGCTGGGCCCGACCGCCACCTCGCACAGCCGGGTGACCTTCGCCCAGGCCTTCAACTCGCTGGGCACCACCGTGGCGCCGTACCTGGGAGCGATGCTGATTCTTGGCTCGCTGAGCCAGGTCGACCCGAGCACCCTGGCCGGCTCGCAGCTGGCCAGCTACCTGGCCCAGGAAGCCAAGGTCATCAGCAGCACCTACACCGGGCTGGCGATTGCCCTGGTGGTGGTGGCCATGCTGGTGTGGCAGCAACGCAAACACTTGCCAGCCTCAGGCGCGGCCGAGGGCGCCAACCCGCTGTCGGCGCTGAGCCTGCTCAAGCAACCACGCTTCGCCTTCGGCGCGGCCTGCATCTTCTGCTACGTCGGCGCGGAAGTGGCGATCGGCAGCCTGATGACCAACTTCCTGATGCAACCGACCACCTTCGGCTTCGATGCCGAACTGGCCGGCAAGCACGTCGCCTACTATTGGGGCGGCGCCATGATCGGCCGCTTCATCGGTGCCGGCCTGCTGCGCGCCTTCGCCCCGGGCAAGGTGCTGGCCTGCGCCGCGCTGATCGCCATCGCCCTGATCGCCAGCGCTGCCAACAGCCACGGTGCCCAGGCCGGTTGGTCGATCCTGGCCATCGGCCTGTTCAACTCGGTGATGTTCCCGACCATCTTCGCCCTGGCGTCCGAAGGCCTGGGCAAGCGCGCGGCCGAAGGCTCGGGGCTGATCTGCGTGGCCATCGTCGGCGGCGCCATCGTGCCGCCACTGACCGGCCTGGTCGCCGACTACAGCAGCCTGGCCCTGTCGCTGGCAGTGCCAGCGGTGTGCTACGCGATCATCGCCAGCTACGGCTGGTACGCGCGTCGCCCGGCCGTGGCCTGAGGCCCGCAGGTCCGGTGCGGCGCACCGGACCTGGCCGATCGGAGCCCCGGCAGATGAAATTTTTTGACAGATTCGTAACGAAAAGTTTGCAGTAACCACTTCAGGCTATGATCCAGTTTTCCGACCAACCCACGAAAGGATATCCCTTTGGCAACCATGTGCTCCGGCGGTCTCGATACCGGTTTTGCTTCACTTGATTACCTGCAGATCGGGATTTTGGGCGTAATCCAGGGAATTTCGGAATTGCTGCCCATCTCTTCCACCGCACACATGCGCATCATCCCCGCCCTGCTCGGCTGGCAGGACCCAGGCTCGGCGTTTTCCGCCGCCATGCAGATGGCCGCGCTCGCTGCAGTGATCAGTTATTTCTGGCGCGACGTGCAGCAGGTGGTCACCGGCAGCATCGGCGCCATTCGCGACCGCGACTACGACAACCGCTGGTTCAAGCTGGCGGTGGCGATCATCCTGGCGACCATCCCCATCTGCATCGCCGGGGTTGCCTTGTCCGGTGTGCTCAACAGCTGCAATTCGCCGTTGCGCGGGCTGCTGGTGATCGGCGGCTCATGCGTGGTACTGGCCGCCCTGCTGGCCTGGTCGGAGCTGACCTGCAAACACGAACGGGACATGAGCCAGATGCGTCTGCGCGATGCGTTGATCGTCGGTGTCGCGCAGATCGGCGCGTTGATCCCCGGTGTGTCGCGTTCGGGCTCGACCCTCACTGCGGCGCTTTTCCTCAACTTCAAGCGTGAAGAAGCCGCGCGCTTTTCCTTCCTGCTCGGCCTGCCGGCGATCGCCCTGGCCGGCCTCAAGGAAATGTGGGTGCTGGTGCACGCCAACATTGGTGCAGACGCCTGGGGCCATTTGATCTTCGGCCTGGTGATTGCGAGCATCTCGGCGTTCTTCGCGATCTGGGGCCTGATGAAGTTCCTGGAGCGCTTCTCCACCTGGCCTTTCATCGTCTACCGGGCGGTGCTGGGTGTGTTCCTGATCGTGGCGGTGAGCGGTGGCTGGCTGGCCAACTGATCACAGCCTATGGAGAAACTCGGGGCTGCCGGAGTGCCGGACCGGCCCCCGAGCGGCCACCGGGCCGGTTTGACCTTATCCCGCCAGTACCTGCGCCAACCACGCACGCAAATCCTTCACCTCCACGCCACTGATGGTGTGCACCATTCCCGGGTACACATGCAGCTGCGGTTGCAGGCCCAACCCTCGCAGTACCTGATCGGCCGCAGCGGCATCCTTGACCGGCAGTTGCGGATCGTCGGTACCATGGCCGATGAACACCGGCAACCGGGCCAGCGCCGGGGACGGCTTGATCTCGGCGTGCAGCACGGGCAACAGGCTGCCACTGAGTGCGGCAATGCCGCCGACACTGCCTGGCCGGCGCAGCCCGACTTCATAGGCCATGATCGCCCCCTGGCTGAAACCCACCAGGATTACCTTGTTGGCGGCGGTGTGGTACTTGGCCTGGGCCTGGGTGATGAACTGGCCCAGCAGCCGCTGGCTGTCCGCCAATTGCTCGGTGACGCCGTCGTAGTCGCCCTCCCCGGGCTTTCTGGTGAACCATTTATATGCCCCCGGCTCGACGTCCAGTGGCGCCCGCAGGGACAGGTAGTTGTAGCCGGCGGGCAACTGTTCGCGCAGGCTGAACAGGTCGTCCTCATTGCTGCCGAAGCCGTGCAGGAAGATCACCAGCGGCTGGCCCGCCGTGGCACTGGCCTGCTCCAGATAGGGCACCGGCAGGTCATGCTGCAGGCCATCGGGGCCGGCCATGGCCAGGCCGGGGGCCAGCAAGGCGGCGCCCAGAAACAAAGTTGATAGAGTGATTCTGCCCACGCGGTCGACTCCCGAGTCACAAAACGCCCAGCTTAACATCGCTGCGTCCCCACGCTGATGACAAAGCCTCAAGCGCCGGGCGAAGCTGCCGATAAGCTTGTTGCCAGCCTCCGCCGGCCCCGTCACGCAGGCCTGACCATGCTCACGACCCTTACGCGCTTGTCGCCGCTCCGCGCTCAAACCCTGTGCCTGCTGCTCTGGCTGGCAACGGGTTGGGTCGGGCTGCCTGTGGCAAACGCCGAGCCGCTGCGGGTGGTCACCGAAGAATTCTCGCCGTACAACATGACCGAAAACGGCAAAATCACCGGCTTGAGTACCGAGGTGGTGCAGGCCGTGCTGGCAGAAGTCGGCGAGACCGCGCCTATCCAGGTGATGCCCTGGGCACGCGCCTACGACATGGCCCTGCACGAGGAGAACGTGCTGATCTATTCCATTACCCGCAGCCCTGAGCGCGAGCCGTTGTTCAACTGGGTCGGGCTGATCGTCTCGACCCATACCTGCCTGTACTCGTCGGCCGCGCGGCCGGTGCACCTCAACAGCCTGGAGGACGCCCGGCGCTACCAGATCGGCACGGTCAAGGACGACGTTGGCGAGGAATACCTGACCGCCCGCCATTTCACCGTGGGCGAAAACCTGCAGTCGAGCAGCAAGTACGAATTGAACTACGACAAACTCAAGGGCGGCCGGGTCGACCTGTGGATCTCCGATGACCGCAACGCTGCCTACCTCGCCCGCCAGGCCGGCGATCAGCCGGAACGGGTGCTGGTGCAGTCCCTGCCGCTGGCCGACCTGGGCGAAGACCTGAGCCTGGCGTTCAGCCTCAAGACCCCGCAGGCGACGGTCGAGCGCTACCGCGCCGCGCTTGAGGCGATCCATCGCAATGGCAAGTACGACGCCATCATGCGCAAGTGGCTGTAGACATGAGCCAGCCTCCCGAACACGAGATCTACGACCTGGCCTTGCCGCTGTCCACCCCGGTGGGCTCGCTGGGCCGTCGGCTGGTGGGCGCGACCCTGATGTTCTGCCTGCTGTTCACCCTGGCCACGGTGGCGGTGCGCACCTGGTTCGCCTGGGACAACAACCAGGGCACGATGAACAGTGAGCTGCAACTGATCGACCAGGTGTTCCAGGGGACCCTGTCCCGTGCAGTCTGGGAGATGGATCGCGACGCCTTGCAGGCCCAGCTCGACAGCATCGCCAAGGCCGCCCCGGTGGGCCATGTGGAACTGCGCATCCTGCGCGCCGGCCGGGCCCCGGAGGTGCTCGAACGCAGCCGCACCGAACAGGACGGCAACGCGCCGCGGCTGCACCGCGAGCTGACGGTCGAGCCGTACCCCGGCGCCAGTGAACTGGTCGGCGAGTTCACCATCGTCGGCGACCAGACCCTGCTGTGGCGGCGCCTGTGGAAAGAGGTGGCCAGCATCGTCATCACCCAGGTGATCCAGTCGCTGGCCCTGGCCGGGCTGATCATGGGCATGTTCAACCGCTCGGTCACCGTGCATGTGCAGCACATCGCCTGGCACCTGGGCCGGCTGTCCCCGGCCAACCTGCGCGAGCGCCTGTCGCTGGGCCGCACCACAGCCTCCGACAACGATGAACTCCAGCTGCTGGAGGTCGGCGTCAACGACCTGCAGGACAAGCTGGCCACCTACATCGAGCGCCAGCATCAGGACGAAGTGGCCCTGGCCGCCAGCCGCGACCGCCTCGCCGAGCTGGTCCAGGAACGCACCGCCGAATTGCTCGCCGCCAACGTGCGCCTGCAGGAACTGTCGCGCCACGATTCACTGACCGGGCTGGCCAACCGGCGCTATTTCGACGAGATGAAGACCGTCGAATTCCAGCGCGCCACCCGCCATCACCAGCCGCTGGCAGTGCTGATGTGCGACGTCGATTTCTTCAAGAAGTACAACGATGCCCACGGCCACGCCATGGGTGATGACTGCCTGCGCACCGTCGCGCAGATCCTGCGCAAGGTCTTCACCCGCTCCGGCGAACTGCCGGCGCGCCTGGGCGGCGAAGAGTTCGCCGTGCTGTTGCCCGGCGCCGACACTGAACAGGCCCGGCATGCCGCCGACCGCCTGCGCCTGGCCCTGGCCGAAGAGCGGCTGTTGCACGGCGCCTCCAGCGTCTCGCCGTTCGTGACCTTGAGCATCGGCGTGGCGCAACTGGACCCTGACACCATGCACGACTTCGACCGGCTGCTGCAAAGCGCAGACCAGGCACTGTACCGGGCCAAGAGCCAGGGCCGTGACCGGGTGGTGGTATGAACCGCTCCCCGGGCGGCTGGCGGCCACTGCGCGCCGCTCGCAGACGCCTGGCATACGGCGCAGTGTGGCTCACCCTCGGCCTGCTGACGCTTGCCCAGGCGAGCCTGGCGGCAACCATCGAGGCGGTCACCGAGGAAACTTCCTACAGCTTCCTGCAGGGCGGCAAGGTCGCCGGTGTCGGCAGCGAGATCGTCGAACAGATGCTGCATATGGCCGGCCTGGACGACTATCACCTGGCGCTCTATCCCTGGGCGCGGGCCTACGACATGGCGCTGCTGCAGCCCAACGTGCTGATCTACCCGATTGTGCGCACCCCCACCCGCGAATCACAGTTCAAGTGGATCGGCCAGTTGGCACGCATCGCCCCGCGGTTCTACAAGCTGCGCGAGGAACACGACATTGTCGTCACGCAACTGGACGACGCGCGCCGCTACACCATCGGCGTGATCCGCGACGATGTGCGCCAGCAGTACCTGGAGGAGCACGATTTTTCGCGCATGGTGGTGTCGGCCAACAACGCCGACAACTTCCGCAAGCTGCTCAACCATCAGGTGCAGCTGGTGGTGCTGCCCGAGCGCGAGGCCCGGGTGTTGAGCGAGGCGGCGCGGATCGACTACGACCAGTTGGAGAGCGTGTACAGCCTCGATGACCTGAGCAGCGGGCTGTATTTCGCCTACAGCAAGTCCACGCCTGACGACGTGGTGGCCCGCACCCGCGCCGCCTTCGAGCGACTCAAGGCTGCCGGTGGCCTGGTCAAGGCCGGGGATGAACCACAGGTGACGGCGGGCAAACAGTCTCCGTAGTGGCCAACGGTCATCGCCCGGTAACTTTTTTTCATTAGCCTTCAGCCTCTCACCCCACCCTGCGCGAGGCTGCACCCATGTCTCCTTCGACCGTCGCACTGGCGAACCGCATTCATCGCGAACTGCTCGACCAGGCTGACGAAGAGCTCGAACTGGAGCTGGCCGAAGACGGCCTGACCGATGAATTCTTCGATGCCCACGTGGCCGACAGCCCGGAAAGACAAGCCCGCCGCCTGTACTTCAGCGAACTGTTTCGCCTGCAGGGCGAACTGGTGAAGTTGCAGAGCTGGGTGGTCAAGACCGGCCACAAGGTGGTCATCCTGTTCGAAGGCCGCGACGCGGCCGGCAAGGGCGGCGTCATCAAACGCATCACCCAGCGGCTCAACCCGCGGGTTTGCCGCGTCGCCGCACTGCCCGCCCCGAGCGACCGCGAGCGCACCCAGTGGTACTTCCAGCGCTACGTCTCGCACCTGCCAGCGGCGGGCGAGATCGTGCTGTTCGACCGCAGCTGGTACAACCGCGCCGGCGTGGAAAAGGTCATGGGCTTTTGCAACGACAGCCAGTACGAAGAGTTCTTCCGTGACGTTCCGGAATTCGAGCGCATGCTCGCCCGCTCCGGCATCCAGCTGATCAAGTACTGGTTCTCGATCTCCGACCAGGAACAACACCTGCGCTTTCTCAGCCGTATCCACGACCCGCTCAAGCAGTGGAAACTCAGCCCCATGGACCTGGAGTCGCGGCGGCGCTGGGAAGACTACACCAAAGCCAAGGAAATCATGCTCGACCGCACCCACAGCGCCGAGGCGCCATGGTGGGTGGTGCAGGCCGACGACAAGAAGAAGGCGCGTCTGAACTGCATTCACCACCTGCTCGGCCAGATGCCCTACGAAGAAATCGAACAGCCGCCGATCGAATTGCCCCAGCGCATGCGCCACGAGGCCTACCGGCGCAGCCCGACTCCGGCCGAGCTGATCATTCCCCAGGTCTATTGAGCGCCACAAGCCGGCACGCAACAAGCCCGCGCCGCCGGTCCGCCGGCGGTGCGGCTGCAAGATAACCGTCACAATCTGCGCTTAGCTTGGAGGTTCAGCCTGCCAAGCGAGCGCCCCATGACCACTGCCCACGCGACTTCTTCCCGTCATACCTCGTCCAGCCACCCGCAGCTGGGCCGGCGCATGACCAAGCGCAGCCTGGTGCTGTTCTTCGCCTTGCTCACCGTCGGCCTGGTCATCAGCGGCTGGGGCATCTTTCACGACGTCATCGCCGCCGGCAATGTCGCCAAGTCCTGGCTGCCTTACGGCCTGCTCGGCGTGGCGCTGCTGATTGCATTGGGCTTTGAATTCGTCAACGGCTTCCATGACACGGCCAACGCCGTGGCCACGGTCATCTATACCCACTCGCTGCCCGCCAACGTCGCCGTGGTCTGGTCCGGGCTGTGCAATTTCCTTGGCGTGCTGACCTCCAGCGGCGCCGTGGCCTTCGGCATCGTCGCCCTGCTGCCGGTGGACATGATCCTGCAGGTGGGCACCAGCAACGGCTTTGCGATGATCTTCGCCCTGCTCATCGCCGCCATCGTCTGGAACCTCGGCACCTGGTGGCTGGGCCTGCCGGCCTCCTCCTCGCACACCCTGATCGGCTCGATCCTCGGCGTCGGCATCGCCAGCGCCTGGCTGGACGGGCGCAACGGCCTGGACGGCGTGGACTGGAGCCAGGTGACCAAGGTCGGCTATGCCCTGCTGCTGTCGCCGGTGGTGGGTTTCTTCTGCGCCGCCGCGCTGCTGCTGCTGATGCGCGCCTTCATCAAGCAGCGCGAGCTGTACCAGGAACCCCACAAGGCCGCGCCGCCACCGGCCTGGATTCGCGGCCTGCTGGTGCTGACCTGCAGCGGCGTGTCCTTTGCCCACGGCTCCAACGACGGCCAGAAAGGCATGGGCCTGATCATGCTGATCCTGGTCGGCACCCTGCCCATGGCCTATGCCTTGAACCGCGCCGTGCCGGTGACCCAGACCACCCAGTTCGTCGCCGTCGCCCAGGTCACCCGTGACGGCCTGCAGCGCGCGGTGCCGGCTGCGACCCCGGCCGATCCGCGCGGCGTGCTGCTCGACTACCTGCACAGCCGCAAGGCCACCGGCGAACTGATCCCGGCCCTGGCCGGCGTCACCGACCTGATCGCCGAGGAAGTCAAAAGTTATGGCAGCCTGGTGCAGGTGCCCCCGGACGCCATGACCAACGTGCGCAACGACATGTTCCTCGCCTCGCAGAGCATCCATTTGCTCAACCAGCAGCACCTAGACAAGTTCAGCGACGACACGCGCAACAACCTCAACGAGTTTCAGCGCCAGATCGACGAAGCCACGCGGTTCATCCCGCTGTGGGTCAAGGTGGTGGTGGCGATCGCCCTGGGCCTGGGCACCCTGGTAGGCTGGCGACGCATCGTGATTACCGTCGGCGAGCGCATCGGCAAGACCCACCTCACCTACGCCCAGGGCGCCAGCGCCGAGCTGGTGGCAATGGCCACCATCGGCGCGGCGGACATGTACGGGTTGCCGGTCTCGACCACCCACGTGCTGTCCTCGGGTGTAGCCGGCGCCATGGCCGCCAATGGCAGCGGCGTGCAACTGGGCACCTTGCGCAACATCATGCTGGCGTGGGTGTTCACCCTGCCGGCAGCGATGGCGTTGTCGGGAGTGCTGTATGCGCTGTTCAGGGTGATGGTCTAGTCCGCTCCATTCCAGCCCCGCGCTGAAGGGGCCTGTGCGGCCTAGAGGTAGAACAAGGTCACTGTCGCTTCTCCGTCCAGGGTGAGTCCGGTTGCAGCGCCGGGCAGCTGTTCGGTTGGGTTCAAGGCGGTCAGCATCACGAGGTTGGCCTGCAGCACCCTGAACATACCAGGCGCGCCCATGTCCCGAGGCCGCGACCAACTGTACTGGCGATCCTCCTCCGAAGCCGGGTTGATCATCGATCCGTAGTCGTCCGCCCAGCTGCCGTCGGCGCCAACCCGGGAGATCCCGTACGCCACGCCCGGCCCGTCCCAGTGCGCCCACAGGAACCTTAGCGCATAGGCGCCGATCGACTTGCCCTCCAGGCGACCCAGACCGAACAGCAGGGTCCGCTCACCCAGTTCGGCCTCGATACCATCAGGCACCGAACCTGCACGGCGGTCGCGAAAGCTCAGGGCGAAACTGGCCGGCCCGGCGCAGTGGATGCTCAACTCGAAGGTCGTCGGGCTCAGCTGGCTGAAGCCCGTCGGTGACAGGCTGTGCAGATTGATGGCGCCGTGATTGATCTGCGGCAGCTGCATCGTGCAGCTGGGCGGCCGCACGTGGCCCGAGACCGACAGCCGGGTTTCAGCGGCCATGGCCGTTGCGCCAGTCAAAAACAGGAGGGCCGCTGTTGCGGTGCGGCCTGGGCGTAGGGCAAAGCGTTGCATCGTCGTGATCCTGAAGAAGTAGCGATGGCCAGGGCGTGATCAGAGATAGTGCAGCGTGATCGTCATGGAACCGTCCAGCGCGCTATCGTTACCCACGTCGGGCAGGTCGGCGACGCGATTCAGGTAAGGCCGGATCCAGATGTTGGAAACGACTCGGTCAATCGAACTTGGCGTGTGGCGTCCAGGCGCGTTGCCCCAGCTCCACGCGTATTGCAGACCTTCTCCCGGGTCCGGGCTCAAGGTCTGCTCCCCCACCAGGGTCCAGCCAGAGCGATCGCTCGGCGCGCTGATCGGGTAAAGCGGCATCGGCCCGATCTGCATTCGCCCGAAGGTGGCGGTATAGGCGCCCAGTCGTTTGCCAGCCACTTCGCCCAGGCCGAACAAGCGGCCTGGCAATTCACCGAACTGCGCGTCCATGCCATCCGGCACGGTACCGGCACGGTTGTCGCGCAGACTGACGGCGAACAGCGTCGGGCGCTGGCAATTGATCAATATAGCCATCTCTGCAGGGGGCAGTGGCGTGAACCCGGTAGGGTGCAACAGACCGCTGGCGATCTGTCGATAATTGATGCCCTCCTCCTGCGTGTTCAACTGGCAGGCCTGTGGGGAGACAGTGCCGGTGATGGCCAGCTGGACGGGCTGGGCGACAGCGTTCAAGGACGCAGCGCCTGCGGCGCAGAGCAGCACACGGCGGAACAAGCGTAGGTGAGTCGGTATTGCGGCCATTTCAGGGCCTCCAGTGGTGGTATGGGATGCAGCGAGTCTTTCGCCGCAAAGGGTTTGCCTGGCGAAAACGGCGAGCTGGCCTCGCTGGCTTTTTTTCACGACGCGGCCGCCCTTGGGACTGGCAGCTCATCGGCCGCCACGCAGACGGCGGCGACGGTTTCGTAATAGGCGTCCGGGTCCGGCTGCTCGGGCACGCTGGCCTGCACTTCGCAGAACTGCCCCGGCGCGTACTGCACACGCAGCGCGCTGGTCGCAGAGTATTGGTTGACGTAGGCCTTGCCGTCGTTGCCCACAGAGGTCACGTAGGCACCGCTCTGATCGGCCAGGGTCAAGCCCTTGGCCAGCGCCTGACCCTGACTGTCGGTGATGTGCAACAGCAGGCGCCGGGTGACGCTGACTGCGAAGTCCAGGCGCTGCACCGAGCCGCGCCCGAGAGTGATCGCCTGGTAGCTGTTGTCGATATCGACATGCCGCGCCAGGCCTGCCGTCTGTACCGTCACCGCCGTCGGCTGATAGGGATTGACCCGGGCAATCAACGCGTGCCCGCGACGGTCGGTCCACACCGAACCGTTGCTGGTTTGCAGCTCCACCCCGGGCAGCTCGCCGACCTTGGCCAGCAGGTAGGTGTCGCCCAAGGCCTGCGGCGAGAAGGTCACGCCGCCGCTGTGCCAGGCCAGGCCGCCCGCCAGTTGGCCGCTGTAGCTCTGGCTGGACGGGTCGGCGTACGAGTAGCCCAGCAGCTGCCGGCTGCGCGCGCTGCTCCAGTCGACCTGGGAGGAAAAACTCTGGCGAGCCGCTGTCAGGTCTTCGGCGGCGCTGACTCGATAGTGGCCCGATTGACCGAAGCGCGCGCTGTAGCTGCTGTCGAGGCGCGCCTGGCCGTTGCGCTGGCTCGCGGAGCCACGCAGGTTGCGCTGCCCGCCGAGGGCCAGGCTGACGCCGAGCATGGCCGAGGTGTCGCGACGCGCGGCGCTGCCCAGGCTGTACTGGACATTGAGGTTGACGCTCAGCGCAGCCCATTTGTGGCTCCAGCCGGCGTGCACATGCTGGCTGCGATGCCCGTTCCAGGTCTGGCTCCAGGCCTGCCCGACCTGGTAGCTGCCCCAGCGCGGCGCTGCCCAGCCGAGTGACAGACCGGCCTGCTGGCGCTGGCGCCCCAGGCTGTCATCGTCCTGCGCGCGGCGCACGGCGTCGGCTACATCGCGATAGTCACGGGTCTGTCCCTGCCAGTTCAAGGTGCTGGTCAGCTGTTCGCTCAGCCGGTTGTTGAGCGTCGCGCCCAGGCGTGAGCCGGCCAGGTCTTCGCGCTGCACCCGCGCTACACCGCCGTGAAGGTGCAGACTGGTCTCCGGGCTCAGCGGCGTACCCAAGGTAAAGGCGCCCGCCTGATAGCCATGATCGGACGCCATCAGGCCGCCGGACAACAGGCTGTCGCGCCCCAGCGCCCAGCCCTGGCTAGCGGTCAGCAGCCAGGGCTCGGGCGCCTGGTCCTGGCTGAAAGTGCGCAGCTTGCCGGCCGCCAGCGCCAGCCCCGGCGTGCTGGGGCGCGAACGCGACAAGGCGCTGGCCGGTAGCGTAAAACTGCGGCGCTGGCCATCCTCCTCGATGACCGTCACCTGCAAGTCGTTACGCCCGTCGAGGGGCACGATGCCCGGCAGCGTGAACGGGCCCGCCGGCACCAGGGTGTCATGCAGCAACGCGCCGGCCTGGCGCACTTCGACTCGCGCCGGTCCGTTGGCGATGCCCTGCACTTGCACACCGGCCGCGCCACTGGCGCGCAGCGCCGCCTCGGGAAACCACTGCGCGCCGGTGAACGCCGTGCCGGCGAAGGCGGAACCGAGCAGGTTGATCTGCCCGACCTGGGCCGAGCCTGCGTGCTCGGCGAAGGTGCGCTGGGCGTAGGTCTGCAGTGGCTGGAAATGGGCCCGGCCGTTGTAGGAGGTGAACGTCTGGCGGCTGCGGATCAAGGTGTCCGCCACATTGAGGCCTGCCTCGGTGCTTGCCGAAAGGTAGCGGTTGACCCGGGCAGCGCTCTCGCCGCGCAGGCCCAACAGGTCGTAGTTGAGCATGGCCGCTGTGCCGCCTCCTTGAAATTCCACGCCGGCATGTGTCTCGCGCAGGGCACTGGCGGGCAACAGCAGCGCGACCTGGGCCGTGGCAGGATGCAGCTTGACCTGGGCCTGGGGATGCAGCGCGACAAGGTCGATGCAGCCTTGGGCCGCGTCACGCAACGCAGGCTCGCGGGGGAGCTGCACGTGCCCGGCCTCGAGCAGCGAACGGGTCGCGCAGAGCTCGCCGGCGGCGTCGAAGGTCGCACGGCTGCGCCCCCGGGACCGGCCGTTGACCTGCAATTCGACCCACTGCACGCCGGGCAGGAAGCGCGTGGCATTCTTGAAATAAGCGGCGAGCGCGGGATCGAGCCCACGCCTGCGCAGGGCTTCGCCGTCAAACACCACGGCATCGTCGCTGGCTACTGCGGTGGCGGCCCCCTGGGCCGCGGCGACAGGAGCGATGCCCAAACCGAGGTAGAACCAGAGTGGCTTGGGCATCGGCACGATCAGAGGTGGAACAGGGTCAGGGTAGCGCGGCCTTGGAGCTCGAGCTCATTGCTCAGGCTCGGCAGGTCGCCGGTGCGGTTCAGGGCGGTGGCGATGTTGAGCGTGGCATCGACTCGGTTGTACGCCCCAGGGGTCGTGCCGGTCGAGGCCCAGCTGTACTGCATGTCGCTGGCCTGGTTGACGATGATCTGGTTGCCGCTCAACGCTGTCCAGGCGCCGCTGCTGGTGGCCCGGGAGATTGGCGTGATGGCGCCGCTGTCGCCTTGCTGGCCGCCCTCGGCGAACGACACGGTGTAGGCACCGGTCGGTTTGTCGGTGCTGCCGCCCAGACCCAACACCGCCCCGGCCGGCGCGTTGAGGAAGGTTTCGATGCCGGCCGGGATCGCGTCTGGACGCTCGTCGCGAATGGACACCGCAAAGGCGCCGGGAGCGTCGCAGGTGATGGTCAGTTGCACGGTCTCGGCATTGAGCAGGGTGAACTGGGTGGCAGACAGGTCGGCCGGGGCGATCGGGCCATGGTTGATCGTCCCGCCGCCCGAGAAGGACGGGGTGCACACTGCTGGTGTGATGGTGCCGGTGATGGTCAACTCGGCGCTGGTGGCCAGCGCCGCCATTGGCACAGACGCCAGTACGGGTACGAGGACCAGGGAACGCAGGGTATTTTTCATGAGCTTTCTCTCTGTGGGTGATATCGATGGGCAAGGCGTCAGGTGAAAGCCTTGCCGATGGCTGTGCTTGAGTTGTAGTTGAATCGTGGTTGAGTTGTGCTTGGGTAGTTCTTCGGTTGTTCTTCGGTTGTTCTTCGGTTGTTCTTCGTTGCGGGCTTAATAGGTGCTGACGTGAACCGCCAGGCTCGCCTCCACCGTTCGCTGCTCGCGAACGTTGAACTGCGCGGGCCGCAGCCTGGGCGTCGAGATCAGGTGCAGCACCAGCTGCGCACCCTGCAGCGGCGTCCCATCGCGGACCGCGACCAGCCTGTCGCCCGGGCGCACGACGCGTAGATCAGCTCCGCCCTGCCCGGGCTCTGCGGCCTCGAGCGTCTGCAACTCAACCGGCTGGCCATCGAGCAAGGCTTGCGCGACGCGCAGTTGCACATCGCCGTCGCTGCCAAAGGCAAATCCCTGCTGCCTTGGCATGCCGACAAAATTGACCACCATGGCCGCCCCGGGCTGACAGGTCGCAGTCAGCACGTGCAGGCGCTGGGGCAACTCCAGCCAAGCCGGTGGCGCGGCCAACGGCCGGCGCAACTCCCCCAGCTCGGCCCGCGCGGCGTCGAAGGCGATATGGCACTGGGCTTGGGCCTGAGCTTGGGCTTGAGCCAGGCACTGCGCGCTGAGCGCCATGGCGGTCAGTGCCAGCCACCGCCGGCCGCTCATCGCGCCAACACACTTTCATGCTCAGCGACCTGGTAGCCGTAGACGCTCGCCGGGAAAATCTTCACTCGTGCATCGGTGCCCGGGCGCTGCCCCTCCGGCAGTGGCAGGCGCTCCTGGTCACCCGGCAGCAGATAGGTTCGCGGCAGGGTCAATTCGAGTTCGCCGGGGGCAAGCAGCACCTTCTGGTGCAGGCGCACCACATAGCGGCTGGGGTTGTTCACCACCACCTGATCGCCCTCCAGCGACCATTCCAGCAAGGCCCAGGGGTCAGTCTTGCGCGGCAGGTCCGCTGGGTTGATCAGCACCGGCAGGTTCTGCGCCACCTGCAGCGCGACGCCGGCGCTGCCATCGGCCTGCTGCGGCGCGATCGACTCGAAGTTGACCCGCTGCAGGCGCTGTACCGTCAGCGGTTGCGCGTTCTGCACGATGAACCGCACCTGCTGCACCTGGCCGGCCTCGACCCGGGTGATGGGTGGATTGACCACCACCAGCTCCTCCTCGTCGCCCGCCAACCGTTCGATGGTGGTGTACAACAGGGCCGCATGGTCGTCGGTATTGGTCACCTTGATCACCCCCTCACCCTTGCCGGCGTCGATGATCACCACCGAGGTTTCCGGCACCATGCCGGCGGCCTGGGCGCCGGGGGCAATCATGAGGGTCAACAATGCCCACACGGCGGCTGACAGCCGACGGTTGGGTGCTGACGGGGGAGTCAGATTCGATTTCATGGATTCGATTTCACAGGTAGGTCAACTTGAAAGTCATGGCTTCATCGATCAGCAGTTGGTCACTGACCGCAGGCAATTTCTCGCGGCTGTTGACTACCGCGTACAGGCCCAGCCGCGAAGTCATGCGGGTATAGGACTGCGCAGTGGTGTCGCCCCATGAGAAATAGGTCGGTACCGCCGGTTGTCGTGTCAGGGTGCTCCCGGCATGGGCCGCCATCCATTCGAAATTCCCAAGGGCCTCGAGCAGCGATACCGGCGCGCTGTCACCGTCCTGCTGGCTCAGGTCGGGGCGCAACAGGTAAGCCGCCAGTACGTGCTCGGACGTGCGAATGGAAAACACATCGAGCGAGTGCGCCCCCAGATGGTTGTGCAATCCATCGGCGCCATTGAAACCGTGGGGCGTCCCATTGCTGGTGCTCAACGCGACACGAGTGGGTGCCTGGCACTCGACGCTCAGGGTGAAGTATTGCGGGGGCAAGGCTGTGGGGTGATCATCGCGGGCATCGAGGTGAATACCGCCGAAATCGATCCGGTCACCCTCGGGGAAGCCCAGAGTACAAGCGGCAGGTTGAATGGTGCCGGTCACGCTCAAGGTCGGATCGGCGGCGCTGCAATAGCCGGCGGCCAAGGCGAGGGCGAGCGCCAGACAGGGTTTGTACACGCAAGCAGGGGTCATGTCGGTTCTCGCGAATAAAGGGCGTGAAATCAGAGGTATTCCAGAAGGAAGGTCGAGTGCCCTGCCAAGGCCAGATCCTGGCCTGGAGCCGGCAGCTGCGAGCGGCGCTCGAGCACCGCTTGCAGGGTCAGGGCCGAACGAATATTGACGTAGGCAGCCGCCTGGGTCGTCGGTCCCCAGGCCAATTGCCGCAGCCCCCCGCTCACCGAGGTCAAGGGCAGATCGTTATTGATTCCCCACACAACGGCCGTGGCGTTGCGAGACAGCGGGGTGACCCTGTCACCGTCGCCAATCTGGGTAGCGGTATCGAAGCGCAGGGTGTAGCCCCCCACTGCTCGGCCATCGTGGGTCAGCGGTGTGACCCACCGGGGCGTGGTGTTCAGCTGGCCCGCCAGGTCATCGGCGATGGTGGCCGTTGCACGGGGGTACACCCGTATGGCCAGCAGTGTCGGGTTGGGGCAATCAATGGCCAAGGTCAGGTTCTGCGCCGGCAGCAGGGTGTAGTCGTCATTGGCCGCGACGGTGATGGCGCCAAAGTTGACCGCGCCCCCCTCATTGAAGGCGATGGTGCAGGCCACCGGGGCCACGCTGCCCTTGACGGCCAGGCTCGCGCTGGAGGCATGGGCCAGGCTGCTGCCCAGCAGGCAGACGGCGGTAAAGAGCCCGAGGGCGGTTGGAGGCAGATTCATCGGCAGGTCTCGATAGCGCGGACGTGCGGCGAATCTTAGGGGGGGCGTCTGGGGCGCGGAATGCGAATAATGCCGCGCGACCTGTAGGAAAAGGCGACAAAGGATCCACGAAGCTCAGGATTCGGGCTGATCGGCGGCGCGGGTGGTTGACAGGCAGCCAACCGGTCACGGACCCACCCATGAACAGCCGCAGGATAAATCCTCGCTGTAGATGGGTACGTCCGGGAGCGTTCGCCGCGCCTGATCTCTACGCTGGCTCAGGTTGAGTCAGCACCATCAAGGTCGCTCAGCGGCGCTTCATGCGGTCGATGATGACCGCGATCAGCAGGATGGTGCCGCGGATCACGTACTGGTAGAAGGTGTCGATGTTCTTCAGGTTCATCGCGTTCTCGATGATCGCCAGGATCAGCACCCCGGCGATCACGTGGCGGATCATGCCGATACCGCCGGCCAGCGACACCCCGCCCAGCACGCAGGCGGAGATCACCGTCAGCTCGAAGCCCTGGCCGATCATCGGCTGCCCGGAGGTCATGCGCGAAGCCAGGACCACGCCGGCCAGCGCACCGATCAAGCCGTGCACGGCGAAGATGATGATCTTGGTGCGATCGACGTGTACGCCCGCCAGCAGCGCCGCTTCCTGGTTGCCACCGATGGCCATGGTGTTGCGCCCATAGGTGGTGTAGTTGAGCAGCCAGCCGAAGAACACGAAGCAGACGATGGTGATCAGGATCGGCACCGGCACGCCGAACAGTTGCCCGTTGCCGAACACGAAGAATGGCGTCTGGCTGATGCCCACGGCCTTGCCGTTGGAGAAGATGTAGGCCAGGCCACGGACGATCTGCATGGTCGCCAGCGTGGCGATCAGGGCATTGATGCGCAGCTTGGCGATGACGATGCCGTTGATCAGGCCGACGATCAGGCCCATGGCCAAGGCGGCTGCCACGCCCAGGCCGACGCTGCCGGTGTCGCGCATGACCACGGCGGCGATCACCCCCGCGCAGGCGATGACCGAGCCCACCGACAGGTCGAAATGCCCGGACGCCAGGCAATAGAGCATGGTGCAGGCGGCGATGCCGGTGGTGGAGATGGCCAGGCCCAGGCCACGCATGTTCAGCGGCGAGAGGAAGTTGTCGATGAACACCGTGCACAAGAGAAAGATCGCCAGGGCCGCAAGCAGCATGACCCAGTCATCGAGGAAGCGGCGCATGTTCAGGCCCTGGCGCGGCGCCTGGAGAGTCGTTTGCTGGGACATATTCACCTCGTTCTTGTTGTCTTTGTCGTTAGGCATGATGGTTTCAGTGCCGCGTACGCGGCAGGGCCAGTTGCAGCAGGCGCGATTCTTCGGCCAGTTCGCGCGGCACTTCGCCGGTGAGCGCGCCTTCGCTCATGACCAGGATGCGGTCGGCGATGCCGATTACCTCCATCAGGTCGCTGGACACTACGATTACGGCGATGCCATCGGCGGCCAGGTTATGGATGATCTGGTAGATCTCGGCCTTGGCGCCGATGTCGATGCCGCGGGTCGGTTCGTCGAGCAGCAGCACCTTCATCGGCATCGACAGCCAGCGACCGAGAATGGCTTTTTGCTGATTGCCGCCGGAGAGGTACATGATCTGCTGGTCGGGCGATGGCGTCTTGACGTTCAGCGCGCGGATCTGCTTGGCCGCGTTGCTCTTCTCCCAGTCGCCCTGGATCAGGCAACCAAAATTGACGTGCTGGCTGCGCGCGCCGATGTTGATGTTCTCGGCGACGCTGGCCAACGGCACGATGCCCTCTTTCTTGCGATCTTCCGGGCACAGCAGGATGCCGGCGGCGATGGAGTCACGCGGTGACTTGAGCTGCAACTGCTGGCCACCCAGGCGCAGCGTGCCAGCCTTGATCGGCGAGAGCCCGGAGAGCAGGCGCAACAGTTCGGTGCGCCCTGCCCCGACCAGGCCAAAGAAGCCCAGCACCTCGCCCTTGCTCACGGAAAAACTGACCGGCTCCTGCAGGCCGTGGCCCAGCAGGCCGTTGACGCTCAGGGCTTCGCCGCGGTGTTCGCAGGCGCGGTAGTTATAGATGTCCTCGATGTCGCGGCCGACCATGCAGGTCACCAGCTGATCGTGGGTCAACTGGTCCATCTGCTCGAAGGTGCGCACGAAGCGTCCGTCCTTGAACACGGTGACGGCATTGCAGATGCGGAAGATCTCTTCCATGCGGTGCGAAACGTAGATGATCACCCGGCCCTCGTCACGCAGGCGGGCGATGATCGCCATCAAGCGTTCGATCTCGCGGGCCGACAGGCTGCTGGTCGGTTCGTCAAAGGCGATGACATGGGCATTGCGCGACATCGCCTTGGCGATTTCCACCAACTGGCGTTGACCCAGCGACAGGTCGCCGAGGCGGGTGGCGGGGTCGATCTCGTCGGCCAGGCCCTTGAGCAGTTCGGCGGCGCGACGGAACATGGCGCGGCGGTTGACCAGGCCATAGCGCGACGGCATGTGGCCGAGCAGCAGGTTTTCGGCCACGGTCATTTCCGGCACCAGGTGCAGTTCCTGGTGGATCACGGCGATGCCGCTGGCGATGCTTTCGGCGGCGGAGCGAAAGCTCAGCTCGTCGTTGCCCAGTTGCAGATGGCCGGTGGTGGGCTGATAGGCGCCGCCGAGAATCTTCAACAGGGTGGATTTGCCGGCGCCGTTCTCGCCCATCAGCGCGTGAACGGTGCCGGGGCGTGCCTCGAAAGTAATGTCGGACAGCGCGCGCACGCCCGGGAAGTTCTTGCCGATGGCGTTGAAGCGCAGGCTTTCGCCGGCGTGGGGTTGTGGGGCCATGAACCTGTCCTCTGGAACTGAAATGAAATTGGCGTGCTGCGATCGCGGGCTGCGCACGCTCCTACGGTGAAAATCCGTAGGAGCGTGCGAAGCCCGCGATGGCCTTAAATCAATTCCACAGACCGATGCCTTTCAGCACTGTCTCGAAGTTCGCGCGGGTGATGAGCGTCACGTCGCTCATGGCCGTGTACTTGGCTGGCTCGGTGCCTTTGGTCACCCAGAGGAACATGTCAGTGGCGGACTTTGCGCCCTCAATGTTCGGGCTGGGCAGCATCGAGCCGAAGAAGCCGCTGTCGGCCTTCTTCAGTTCTTCCTTGGCGTCGGTGCCGTTGATGCCCACACCGATCACATTGGCAGGCTTGAAACCGGCGCTTTCGGTGGCGCGCACGCCGCCCAGCACGGTGTTGTCGTTCATGCCGCCGATGATCAGGTTCTTGGCTGCGCTCGGCAGCTTGACCAGCGCCGAGTTGGTGGCGTCCATGGAACCAGGTACGTCGAGGGTTTTCTGTGCGGTGAAGAGAATGTGATCTTCCGGCAGGCCGGCTTTTTTCAGCGCATCGACCGAACCGTCGGTGCGTTTCTTGCCGGTGTCCAGTTCATTGAAGGTGTTGATCACGGCATAAGTATTTTGCCAGCCCTGGTCGTCCCACTTGCGATTCTTCGCTTCAGTAGCCATGGCTTCGCCCTGCTTCTGGCCGACTTCAAACGCAGCCATGCCCAGGTACGGCACGTCCTCCATGAACTTGCCATTGGCATCGACAAAACGGTCATCGACCGCCATGACCTTCATGTCGTTGGCTTGCGCCTTGGCCACGATGGCAGGGCCGAGCGAGACGTCCGGCGGGCAAATGACGAAGCCCTTGACGCCATTGGCGGCGAGGCTGTCGATGGCAGAGAGGGTTTTTTCACCGTCCGGCACGGCGATCTTGATGACGGTGAAGCCATGTTCCTTGCCGGCTTTTTCGGCGAAGGCCCATTCGGTCTGGAACCAGGGCTCCTCGGGTTGCTTGACCAGAAAACCGATCTTCGGCTGATCGGCCAGCGCCTGGGTGGCAAAACCGACCAGGCCTGCGGTCACGGCGGCACAGCACAGGGAACGAATCCCGACACGACTCAACATAGCTGACTCCTTATTTTTATTGATGAGCTACAGCGTCCAGCTTTTTCGCATTTACAGTCTTATCATAGTATCAATATGACTTCTGTAACCAAATGTCACCCGGCGAAGCGCTGCCCTGGCGAGCCGCTGACGGCCACCTCGGCCACCAGCACCGCACCGTCCAGCCGGCCATTGGCGTCGTCTGGGCAGGCGCTGGTGACGTACAGCCGGTCCAGCCCCGGACCGCCGAACGCACAGCTGGTCGGGTGGCTGACCGGCAGCTCGACGACCTGATCGACACAGCCGTCGGGGGCCAGGCGCAACAGGCAGTGACCACCCCAGCGGGCGTTCCACAGGTAGCCCTGGGCGTCCATGGCCGAACCGTCCGGGGCTCCGCGCGGGTGCTTGGCCAGCCACGGTTGGCGCTGGCCAAGGCCTTCGTCGGCGTCGATCGGGTAGCGGTAGATGATGCCGTCAAGGCTGTCGGCACTGAGCAGCGCCGCGTTGTCACGGGTCCATTGCAGGGTGTTGACGATGCCCAGGCCCGCCAGCAGCTGGGTGGCGCTGCCGTCGACGTCGATGCGAAACAGCCCGCCGGAGCGGCGCTCGAGCGGCAAGTCGCCGCCCTCGGCATCGAGGTTGTTCTGCATGGTGCCCAGCCACAGCCGGCCACGCTCGTCGCAACGGGCGTCGTTGGCCCGGTTGCCCGCCACGGGGTCCGCCTGCACCAGCAGGTTCAGGAACGGCGCTGTGCTGGTCGAGTTCAGGTCCAGGCGGTACACGCCACTGGCCAGGGTCACCAGGGCATCGCCGCGCACGGTGGGGATGATGGCCGACACCGGTTCGCTGAACTGCCAGTGGCGCTGGCCATCGGCGGCCAGCCGCCAGGCCTGGAGCGCGGCGATGTCGACCCAGTACAGGGCTTGCTGCTCGGCGTCCCAATGCGGGCCTTCGGCCAGCTTGAAACGCTGCGGGGTGATGGGCTGCCAATCCATGTAACTCTCGCTTGCCGTTATTGTTCTTGTCTGCTGCGTCTAGCGGTAGTGCTCGGAAATCGTTGTCGCGGCCCGCTCGATCAGGCTCATGCAGGCCCACACGCCACGCGCCGGATCACGGCTGGCAATGGCCTTGGCCAACTCCTCGTGCAGCGGCAGCGTCTTGCCCAATTCATCGGGCACCGCCGAGGACACCTCAAAGGAGATGGCCAGCAAGGCGCCCAGAGCAGGCAACATCTGCTCGATGAATTGATTATGGCTGGCCGCCAGCACCGCCTCATGAAACTGTTGGTCAGCGTGGTTGTAGCTGTCCTTGTCATCCATCGATGCCGCCAACTGCCGATACGCCTGCTCGATCGCCAGGATCTGTGCCGGGGTTGCCCGTTCGCAGGCCCAGCGCACGGCCATCGGCTCGATGGCGCGGCGCAGGTCGAGCAAGTCCATGACGAAATTCTCAGGCAAGCCCTCCTCGGCCAGCCAGCCCACGACCTGCGGGTCGAACAGGTTCCAGCCGCGGACCGGCAGTACCCGCGTGCCGACCTTCGGCCCAACCTCTACCATGCCCTTGGCCACCAAGGTCTTGATCGCCTCGCGTACAACGGTACGGCTGACGCCGAACTCCTCGCACAGCTGCGCCTCGACCTTCAACGTCTGCCCGGGCAGCACCGCCCCGGAGGCGATCCAGGCGCCCAGCCGATCGACGGTGGCGGCATGCACATTGTTCGACATCCTGACCTCACGACACTACAGGGGGGATTAATCCGCCTAACGCTAATCATCATATGATTGGCTGTCAAAGGGGATTTCTCACCACCGCTGGTCGAGGTGCAGAGGTCGGCGCCGCTTGCCTGGTAAATAGTATTACCATTTATTTTCACAGACGTCGAATATCGGCTATAAATCCTTTTCTCGGTCATGCGCAACGCGCATCGCCGGCCCCGTGACCGAGTGCAAAGCGACCGCAACAGCGCGGTCACATGAATGACCTTCGATAAGCAATCCCAATAATAAAAACGCGAGGAAAGCTCCATGACCCGAACCCTCCCCCTGCTCTCTGCCCTTGGACTGTCTCTGATGCTCAACACCCTCTCCGCCCAGGCCACCGGCCTGACCAGCCAGCGCAGCGAGTTCGGCAAACTGGACGATGGCACCGCCATCGACAAGATCACCCTGACCAATTCCCATGGCATGCAAGCCAGCGTGTTGACCTGGGGCGGCGTGCTGCAGTCGCTGGTAGTGCCGGACAAGCACGGCAAACCGGCCGACGTGGTGTTGGGCTTCGACGACATCCAGGGCTACCGCGCCAACCCCACCGTGTATTTCGGCGCCACCATCGGCCGCTTCGGCAACCGCCTGGCCGACGGAAAGTTCAGCCTCGACGGCAAGCAATACCAGGTACCGCAAAACGACAAGACTAATGCGCTGCACGGCGGCACCCAAGGCTTCGACAAGCATGTGTGGAAGGCCGAGGCGGTAAAGAGCAACGGCTGGGTCGGGGTGAAACTGACCTATGTTTCCGTTGATGGCGAAATGGGTTTTCCTGGCACCCTCACGACCCAGGTGACCTACAGCCTCAACGAAAAGGATGAGCTGCGCATCGAGTACCATGCCACCACCGACAAACCGACGGTGCTCAACCTGACCAACCACAGCTACTTCAACCTGGCCGGTGCGGGCAACGGCGATGTGCTCAAGCAGGTGGCCATGTTGCATGCGGCGCACTACACGCCGGTTACCGAAAAGCTCATTCCAACCGGTGAACTGGCGCCAGTGGCCGGCACGCCCATGGACTTCCTCAAACCCACGCCGATCGGCAAGAACATCCATGCCGATCATCCGCAGCTGAAGTTTGCCGAACCCAAACAGGGCGGCTTTGACTTCAACTGGGCACTGGACACCGGTGGCGACGTGAAGCAATTGGCGGCCCAGGTCAGCGATCCCGAATCGGGTCGCCGCCTGCAGCTCTACACCACCGAGCCGGGTGTGCAGTTCTATACCAGCAACTTCCTCGATGGCAGCGTGCACGGCAAGGGCGGCAAGATCTATTCACACTGGGGCGGTTTCACCCTGGAAACCCAACACTTTCCCGATGCGCCGAACCAGCCGAACTTCGCCAGCACTCGACTTGACCCAGGCAAGGCCTACACCCAGACCACGCTGCTGAAGTTCAGCGCGCAATAAATCCGATGCAAAAAAAAAGCCACCGCACGCAAGTGAGGTGGCGAAAACTTAACCAAAGAGAGTTCGAAGGGAGAGCACGCCTGAAGTGCCACGCGGGGGAAGAGTTGGGCACTTCAGGCTTGTTCGTTCTTCGAGACAAACTTTACCACCGGGATTGCGCCTTGAAGTATTGACTGTGTCGATAGTGACTATCGACCGGCTGTCATCCATCGTTGCGGCACATCCGTTGGTGTCCATTGTCGAGGTGGGTCGAGGGGACAGCCTATCGGCAATGACATTCAGATCGAACGCCGCCGGTAATCCCGATACCGCGGGAACCAGAAATTGCGTTCGATCGCTTCATGCAGCTGCTCGTCGCTGGTCTCCAGGGCCACCGCCTGCTTCTGGGCCTGCTTGGCTACCGCGAAGGCAATCTTGCGGCTAACCTTCTGAATGTCGCGCAGCGGTGGCAATACCGCATCGCCCTCCCCGGTGACTACCGGCGAACACTCGGCCAAGGCATTGGAGGCCGCCATCAGCATCTCTTCGGTGATGCGCGTAGCCTTGGCAGCGACCACACCCAGGCCAATCCCCGGAAAGATATAGGCGTTGTTGCATTGGGCGATATGCACCCGGCGGTCGCCCAGCTGCACCGGCGCGAACGGGCTGCCGGTGGCGACCAACGCCTGGCCGTCGGTCCACTCGAGGATCTCGGCGGGGGTCGCCTCGACCCTGGAGGTCGGGTTGGACAATGGCATGATCAGCGGCTGCGGGCAGTGCCGGACCATTTCCCGGATCACCTGCTCGGTGAACAGGCCCTTCTGCCCGGACACGCCGACCAGGATGGTGGGCTTGGCGCGACTGACCACCTCGGCCAGTTCGAAGCCGTTGGCGCCACCCTCCCACCCGGCCAGGTCATCGCGCTGCTGCGCCAGGCGCGCCTGGAAGTCGTGCAGGCCGGACATCTGGTCGGTCAACAGGCCATTGCGGTCGACCATGAAAATGCGTCGGCGCGCCTCGCGCTCGGACAAACCCTCGATCTGCATCGCGGCGACAATGTGCTCGGCGATGCCGCAGCCGGCTGAACCCGCACCGACAAAGGCCACCACCTGCTGGCCGAGCTGCTCGCCCTTGACCTTGCAGGCAGCGAGCAAGGTGCCCACGGCTACCGACGCAGTGCCCTGGATATCGTCGTTGAAGCAGCACAGGCGCTGGCGATAGCGCTCGAGCAACGGCATGGCGTTGGTCTGGGCAAAGTCCTCGAACTGCAGCAGTACATCTGGCCAGCGGCGTTGCACGCCTTTGATGAACAGCTCGATGAACTCGTCGTAGTCCTTGCCAGTGATGCGCGGATGACGCCAGCCCATGTACATGGGGTCGTCCAGCAGCGTCTGATTGTTGGTGCCGACATCCAGCACGATCGGCAGCGTGTAGGCCGGGCTGATGCCACCGCAGGCGGTATAGAGCGACAGCTTGCCAATGGGAATGCCCATGCCGCCGATGCCCTGGTCACCCAGGCCGAGGATGCGCTCGCTGTCGGTGACCACGACGATCTTGACCTTGTCCTTGGTCGCGCTGAAGAGGATTTCGTCGATCCGCTCGCGATCCGGCCAGGCGATGAACAACCCGCGGTGGGTGCGGTAAATGCTGGAAAACTCCTGGCACGCCTGGCCAACGGTCGGCGTGTAGATGATCGGCAGCATTGCCTCCAGGTGCGACTCCAGCAGGCGAAAGAACAGCGTCTCGTTGTTGTCCTGGATGGAGCGCAGGTAGATGTGCTTGTCCAGGTCGGTGGCGCACTGGGTGTACTGGTGGTACACGCGCGCCACTTGCTCTTCGATGCTCTCGACGTTCTGCGGCAGCAGGCCGACCAGGTTGAAATCGATACGCTCCTGCGGGCTGAAGGCACTGCCTTTGTTCAGTAGAGGCGTCTCGAGCAGCGCGGGGCCGGAATAATGGATGTACAGCGGGTGGGAACTCATGGGGTCACCTTGTCATTACTGCTGGCAGGTCATTGGCGAAGCTTGCGCTCGATGGCCGCGTCCGCGCGCTCCAGGGTCTCGGCGTCCTGCTCGTCGCGCTTGATCGAGGTGGGGGTGATCACTTCGTCGACGTCGTGGGTGGACGGGTCGCGGTTTTCCAGGTCGCGCTCCACCACATTCACCGGTTTGCCGGAACTGTCTTCGGTCTGGCCATTGGGCTGGCTTTGTTTGTATTCGCTGCTCATGACAATAGTCCTTCTCGTTCGTGTGTGCCCGTTAGAGATCGCAATACAGATGGGAGTTCAGGCCGCAAGCGTGAGTGGCAAGACGCCATACCGTTCGTCCGCCGAAAAATACAATCTCTGAACCTCGCCAATCATGCAGTCACCTATATCCCAACAGGCGCCAACTACGACCTGCCCGATTTCGAGACCACGCGCTATCCCCTTTCAAGAGCGACAACGCCAGGAGAAATTTCATGAAAGCCATCGTCTACAACGGCCCCCGTGACGTCAGCGTGCAGGACGTGCCGGACGCGCGCATCGAGAAACCCACCGACGCTCTGGTGCGCGTCACCACCACCAACATCTGCGGCTCCGACCTGCACATGTACGAAGGCCGCACCAGCATGGAAACCGGCCGGGTGTTCGGCCATGAAAACCTTGGCGAAGTCATCGCCGTGGGTGCTGGCGTCGACCGCATCAAGGTCGGCGACCGGGTTTGCCTGCCGTTCAATATCGGCTGCGGTTTCTGCGAAAACTGCGAGAAAGGCTTGACCGGCTTCTGCCTCACGGCCAACCCGGGCAGCGCGGGCGCGGCCTACGGCTTCGCCGACATGGGCCCGTATCAGGGCGGGCAAGCTGAACTGCTGCGCGTGCCCTACGCCGATTTCAACTGCCTGCTGCTGCCCGAAGACGCCCAGGAGAAGGAAGATGACTACGTGATGCTGTCGGACATCTTCCCCACTGGCTGGCACGCCACCGAACTGTCCGGGTTGCGCCCCGGTGAAAGCATTGCCATCTACGGCGCCGGCCCCGTGGGCCTGATGGCTGCCCATTCGGCAATGATCAAGGGCGCCTCGCAGGTGTTCGTCGTGGACAATCATCCTGACCGCCTGCAACTGGCCCGGCGCATGGGCGCGACGCCGGTCAATACGGCCGACGCCGACGCCGTCGAGCAGATCATGAACCTGACCCACGGTAAAGGCACCGACCGCGGTTGCGAATGCGTGGGCTATCAGTGCTGCGACCGCCACGGCCACGAGGCCAATCACGTGACCATGAACAGCCTGGTGGCCTCGACCAAGCCCACCGGTGGCATCGGCGTGGTCGGCGTGTTCGTGCCCCAGGACCCGGGGGCCACGAGCGACCTGGCCAAGGAAGGCAAGATGGCCTTCGATTTCGGTCAGTTCTGGTTCAAGGGCCAGCAGATTCGCACCGGCCAGGCCAACGTCAAGGCCTACAACCGCCAGCTGGCCGAACTGATTCACCACGGCCGGGCGAACCCTGCACAAATCATCTCGCACCGCCTGAAACTGGCCGAAGGCCCGGACGCCTACAAGCACTTCGACGCCCGCGACGAAGGTTGGACCAAGGTCATCCTCAAGCCTGCCGCCTGACCGATTGCCATACGGACGGCGCCGGGGGGCGCCGGCCGAGCCCATGACTCATTGAAGAGAAGCCACTATGCCCCAGAACATTCCCTACAAGACCCATCCACTGCGGTCCGCTTTCGTCATTCTGGCCGCGGTCAGCGCCGCGCTGGCGTTGTCCGCCTGCGCCCGCGACCCGGAGAAACACTCGCTGTCGGAGCTCGCCGTCAGCGGCACCAAAAGCATGTTCCGCACCGATTCGGACATGCAGACCGTCCTCAACAAAATGACCAGTTTCGATGGCAAGGCGGTGGAGAAGTCGACCCCGCAGGAAGCCCGCCAGCAGCCGACCATCGCCGACGCGGTCAAGGGCGTGCTGACCGATCAGAAACGTGACACCTCGCCCAGCTCGCTGGTACCCGGGGTCACGGCCACCGATCGCACGGTCGCCGGCGCCGCCGGTAACCTGCCAGCCACGGTATACACACCCGCAGGCGCCGGTCCCTTCCCCGTGGTGCTGTACTTCCATGGCGGCGGTTGGGTGATCGCCGATCGCAAGGTGTATGACGGTGGCGCACGCGGGCTGGCCAAACAGGCCAACGCCATTGTCGTGTCGGTGGACTACCGCGAAGCACCGGAATACAAATTCCCGGCGGCCCACGACGACGCCCTGGCGGCCTACCGCTGGGTCGCCAACAATGCCGCCTCTTTGAATGGTGACCCCAAGCGGCTGGCCCTGGCCGGGGAAAGTGCCGGCGGCAACCTCGCCGTCGCCACCGCGGTGGCCGCGCACCAGGCTGGCCTGACGGCGCCTCGGCACGTGCTGGCGGTTTACCCGGTGGCCCAGACCACCACCACGACGGCGTCGTACATGAAGTACGCGGACGCCGTGCCGCTCAACCGGCCAATGATGCTGTGGTTCGTTGCACACGTTACCAAAAGCGCCGCCGACCTCAAGGATCCACGCCTGGACCTGATCCATGCCGACCTTACAGGCCTGCCGCCCGTGACCTTGATCAACGCCGAGATCGACCCGTTGCAGGATGACGGCGCGCAGCTGGAAACTGCCCTGCGCAGCGCCGGCGTGCCGGTGGAGCGCAAGCTCTACACCGGGGTGACCCATGAGTTCTTTGGCACCGCCGCCGTGGTGGCCAAGGCTCAGCAGGCGCAGGAATACGCCGGGCAGCGCCTCAAGGCCGATCTAACCAAGTAAGACAAGGCAAAATGGGCCCGCAGTCATTGCGGGCCTTTTTATGCGCCGCCATTGACGGCTGATGCCCTGTGACCCGCCCGATCGATCACTCGCTGGCCTTGAACACCAGTTCGCCTTTGCGGAACTTGGCAGCCTTGCTGGTGGCGGCCTTGAGAATCTTTGCCAGCCCTAGTTGGATCTGCTCGTTGGCAGCAAATACCAACACCACCGTCTGGCCTTCCTTGAACACGATGCCATTGCCTTGCGCCGTACTGACGAAGGCATATTCACCCAGGCCATAAACGGCCAGCTTGATGTCGCGGAACTTGATCTCGAACTTGCCGCCTTCGCGGCTGGCCAATACGGCGGCGCGAAAATGGTCGCCGACTTTCAACTCAAGGCCCGGCTTGTCATCGACGACCAAGGCACTCTCGGTGTCGATCTCAGCCATGTACAGACCTTCGGCGGTCTGTTCGGTGATGTAGACGAAGCGTGATTGAAACAACTTGACCAACTTCGCCCGCAAGTCACCCAGCACGAACAGTGCGTGCATTTCCAGATTGCTTACAGCCAATGAAAAATCCTCGAAACAGAACGATACGGGCACAGGGCCAAATGCTCGATCGCGGCAATGGCGAACGACTGGCTGGAATAGATGACAGGGTATGGATAGACCGCTGGCGGCCCAATACAGGATGCAACGGCGCATTCTAGCGTTTTGCGCGCCGCGCAATCCAGTTGCCGCCGGTCTTTTTACCGACCGATCGAGGTCAAGTCCCCCGCTTGGCCGTCGATATTACAAGTGTCGATATACCACTCTGCCTCGCCGGAGGCCAAGATGCTTGAAATCAATGCGACCAGTAGCACACTTTTTCTCTACAACGGCATCAGCGAAGAGGACGGCGCCGCCGCCGACCTGATCCTCGCCGCTCGCGCCCAGGCCCAGGCCCAGCAGGCGCGCAAGGACGACAGCGAGGCTGCCAGCCGCCGCCTGGAGCGCGTGCACAACCGCAAGGTTGAACAGATGCACAGCCAGATTCGTCGCGAGCAGGCCCGCCTGCTCGCGGCCAAGGCGGCGAAATACGACAACGACCTGCAGCGCCAGGCGGCCATTCGCGATGCGCACGCCGGCATGCTGGCCGCGCACATGGCGCTCAAACTGGTGACCGAGCCGCCGGCATCAAGCCAGAGCACGGAAATTCTGGTGACCAGCGTCTGAGCACGAGGGTCGATCGAACTCCTGGCGCGGTTGCGTCTCAGATGTTCTGAGACACACCACGCAACATTCGGCCGTGAGCCGAACACAGGAGACAATATGGAAAGTTCGACCGATACCCCGGACCTGAAGCTGCTATTCGATCAATTGGGGCTCGATTCCGAAGGCCATGCCATCGACGACTTCATCGACGCCCACCAGTTGCCCGATGACATCAAGATCTCCGAAGCCAGCTTCTGGACACCCACCCAGAAGAAACTGCTGGCCGACAGCATCCGCGACGACGGTCCATGGGCACCGATCGTGGACGAGCTCAACGCGCGCCTGCACGAGGCGCCTCAGGTCGGCAACCAGGTCTGACCTCAAGCGACGGCCTAAAGCTCGGGGGCTCTGCGCCCTCCCATGTTGACCGTGGGAGGGCGCAGAGCCCCCGAGTTCGTTGTCAGGCCTGGCGCTGGTGCTTGTCGATCTGTTCGTGGCGCTCTTGCGCCTCGATGCAATACTTGGTGGTCGGGCTGATCAGCAGGCGCTTGAGGCCGATGGGCTCGCCGCTGTCGTCACACCAGCCGAAGCTGTCGTCGGCAATACGGCCCAGGGCCATTTCCAGCTGCGGCAGCAGGCGCTGGTCGCGGTCGATCACATTGACCAGCCAGTGCCGCTCTTCTTCCACGGAAGCGGCGTCGGCAGGATCGGCCGGCGTGTCCAGGCTCTCGATGGCCACACGACTCTGCTCGATGCGCTCATGGGTTTCCTGCCGGATCGCCTTGATCAGGTCAGCGAAATAGGCCAGTTGCTCGGCGTTCATGTAGTCATCGGCCGGCATGGCCAGCAACTTTTCCTTTGTCATTGATTTCTCTATCAAAAATACGTGCATTAAGGCCAATCGAGGCATGCCCGGGGGCGCCCCTGTCAAACCGGTACCCAAGGGCCGTGGCCGGCCGGGGCGGCGCCCGCTTGAGAGGGGCGGCAGTCTAAGGCCGCCACCGCCACCGGGCAACTGAAAAAAGCCCGCCCGGCGCATCTCGGCGCCGGGCGGGCTCATCGACTCTGTCCCTGTGTGCGGTACAGCGCTGGTCTCAGCGCTTGATCAGGCGCTTGTTGCGCCATTGGTCGATGACCACCGCGGCGACAATGATCAGGCCTTTTATGATGTCCTGCAAGTAGGCATCGACGCCGACGAAGGTAAATCCGCTGGCCATCACCCCGAGAATCAGCGCGCCGATCACCGTGCCGCTGATGCGCCCGACCCCGCCCACCAGGCTGGTGCCGCCGATCACCGTCGCGGCGATGGCGTCCAGTTCATAGGAAACCCCCATGCCGGCCTGGCCGGTGGCCGCCCGCGCCGACGCCACCACGCCGGCCAGCCCCGCCAGCAACCCGGCGATGCTGTACACCACCACCAGGTGGCGCTTGACGTTGATGCCGCTGGTGCGCGCGGCCTGCATGTTGCCGCCGATGGCGTAGGTGTACTTGCCGTACTTGGTGTAGCGCAGGGCGATGTGGAAGATCACCGCCACCACCAGGAAGATGATCACCGGCATGGCGCCCTGGCCGATGGCCGTGTATTGCGGGGTGAGCATGCTGATGGGCTGCCCGGAGGTGTAGTAGCGGGCCAGGCCACGGGCCGAGACCATCATGCCAAGGGTGGCGATGAACGGCGGGATGCCGGTCAGGGCAATGATGCTGCCGTTGATGGCCCCCGCCAGCAATCCTACCCCCAGGCCGGCCACCAGGGGCATCCACGCCGGCAGGTCGGTCAGGTGCGGAAATACCGCCCGGGCAAAATCCGAGCTCTGCGCCAGGCTCGCGGCGACCATGGCCGAAAGCGCCAGCACGGACCCTGAAGACAGGTCGATACCGGTGGTGATGATCACCTGAGTCACGCCAATGGCGATCAGGCCGATGATCGACACCTGCAGGATCATCAGCACCAGGCGCTGGCTGTTGAGCAAAAAGCTCTGGTCGCGCACGATCCAGCCGAACAGCTCGAACACCAGGGCGATGCCCACCAGCACACCGAGGATGCTCAGCTCAGTGGGCAGCCGCCGTTTCATGCGCACCGGCGTGACAGCCGGCTTGTCTTCAGTGAGTACGGTCATTTCCCACTCCTTCCTGCAATGCCAGGCCCGAGGCCAGCTGCATCACGCGCTCCTGGGTGGCGGCCTCGCGGTCCAGCTCGCCCATCAGTTGGCCTTCGTGCATCACCAACACGCGGTCGCTCATGCCCAGCACCTCGGGCAACTCCGAGGAGATCATGATCACCGCCATGCCCTCCCCGGCCAATTGGCGGATCAGGCGGTAGATTTCGGCCTTGGCGCCGACATCGACGCCGCGGGTCGGCTCGTCGAGGATGAGAATCTTCGGGTGGGTCATCAGCCAGCGCGCCAGCAGCGCCTTTTGCTGGTTGCCGCCCGACAGGTTGTCGATGCACTGTTCCAGCGACGGCGTCTTCACCCGCAGCTTGGCACACATGTCCTCGCACATCAGGCGCAGGCCTTTCTGCTGCACGAAACCGTTCGAGCAATGCTCGCCGAGCACTGCCATCTCCATGTTTTCCATGACCGAGAGGCAGGGAAACAGGCCGCTGAGCTTGCGGTCTTCGGTCAACAGGGCAAACCCTCGGGCGATGGCCTGGCGCGGATCGGCAGGGGTGATGGTCACGCCGTCGAGCAGCACCTGGCCGCCGCTGGCCGGGGTGATGCCAAACAGGGTCTCGGCGATGTTGGTCCGCCCCGAGCCCATCAGCCCGGCGATGCCCAGCACTTCGCCGCGATGCAGGTCGAACGAGACCCCGGAAAACACCCCGTCCAGGCGCAGGTCGCGCACGCTCAGCAGGTGCGAGCCGAGCGCCTGGGTGCGCGGCGGAAACAGCTGGCTGAGCTCGCGCCCGACCATCATCGAAATCAATTTGTCACCGTTGAGTTCGGCCGCCGGCAGCAGGTTGACGAAAGTGCCATCGCGGAACACCGCGACTTCGTCGGCGATCTCGAACACTTCATCCATCTTGTGGGTGATGTAGACGATGGCTTTGCCCTGCGCGCGCAGGTCGGCGATGATCGAAAACAGGTGCGCCACCTCGGTCTCGGTGATTGCCGAGGTCGGCTCGTCCATGATCAGGATGTCCGAGTCATAGGACACCGCCTTGGCGATCTCGACCATCTGCCGCTCGGCGATGCTCAGCTCGCCCACCGGCGTGCCCGGGTCCAGGCGGATGCGCAGACGCGCCAGCAGCGCTGCGGTGGCGCGGTTCATGGCGCCATGGTCGACCATGTGCAGCGCGTTGAGCTGCTCGCGGCCAATCCAGATATTCTCGGCGATGCTCATGAAGGGCATCAGGTTCAGTTCCTGGTGGATCATCGCGATACCGGCGTGCTGCGCCGCCAGCGGCGTTGCCAGCACGACCGGGCGGCCATGCAGCAGGATTTGTCCGCTGTCGGGCTGGTGGATGCCGGCGATGATCTTCATCAGGGTGGATTTGCCCGCGCCGTTTTCCCCCATCAGCGCCAGCACGCTGCCCGGACGCACGCGCAGCTGCACGTTGTCCAGGGCCAGCACGCCGGGGAAGCGCTTGGTGATGTTGCTGATTTCCAGCAGGTACGGCGAGGGGACGTGGTCCTGCTGCGGTGGCGGCGCAAGTTGGGCGGCGGCAGTCATGGTCTGGCACTCCTGTCAGGCCGCGCGCGGGGCGCGACCTCTACGAGAAAGGGCTGGCGGTTGGCGTGGCAGGCTCGCTACTTCTGGGCGAACTGCGCAACGTTCTCCGGGGTGATCAACTGATAGGGAATCACCACCGATTGCTCGACCGGCTGCTTGTTGGCCATTTTCACTGCCGACTCCACCGCGCCCTTGGCCTGGCCGGCGGCGTCCTGGAAGACCGACACGGCGAGGTCGCCTTTTTTTATGGCGTTGAGCCCATCAGGCGTGCCGTCGACGCCGCCCACCAGCACCTTGCCTTTCATCCCGGCGGCCTCCAGCGCCATGGCAGCACCAATGGCCATCTCGTCGTTGTTCGAGACCACGGCATTGAACGGCTTGCCCTGGGTAATCCAGTCGTTGACCAGATTCATGCCCTTGTCGCGCAGCCAGACGCCGGTCTGTTCTTCCTGGACCTTGATATCCGGGTACTTGGCGATGATTTCCTTCACGCCCTTGGTGCGGTTGGCAGTGCTGTTGTTGGAAAGATCGCCCAGCAGAATCATCACGTTGCCCTTGCCGCCCATTTTCTCGGCCAGATAGTTCATCTGCAGGTGGCCGGCTTCCAGGTCATCGGAGGTGACCGTGACGACGCCTGCGGGCAGGTGAGGCTGGTCAGGGCGGCGGTTGACGAAGATCAGCGGGATCTTCGCCTGGGTAGCCTCCTCGATCATCTTGCTGGTGGCGGCAGTGTCCACCGGCACCACGATGATGGCGTCGACCTTCTGGTTGATGAAGTCCTCGACCTGGCTCAGTTGCTTGACCACGTCGGCGCGGGCGTCCTGGAACTGCAGGTCGGCGCCACCAGGCACGGCCTTGGCATCCTTGCCCATGGATTCGCGCAGGTAGGTCAGCCAGGTGTCGTCGAATTGCGACATGGCGACGCCGATCTTCAGTGGCGCGGCCATGACGCCGCTGGCGAGCAACATCGACAGGGCGACACCGCCGAGCAGGCGACGCGCGGTGGGCAGGCAGAAACGGGAGGTGCGCGAGCATAAGGAGAGTGCGGAGATTGCGGTTTTCATCGACGGTACCTTGATTATTGTTGTAGGGACGCGTGTCTCGGGAACCTGAAATTGACTCTATTGGAATATAGTTTCCAAATCAAATCGTTTTGGAATTTTTTTCTTTTCCAATTTTTTATTCATTCTGCAGGTGCACCACCTGCCCCAGTTCGGCACTGCGGCGGGCTGCATCGAGCACGCGCAGGGCCTTGACCGCATCGGCTGGATCGACCGGGACCGCGCCCTTGCCCGCCACGGCCGTGGCCAGCGCCTGGTAGAACTGCGGCCAGCAACCCCGCTCCGACGGCACCCGCTCACGCTCGTCGCCACGCACCAGCCAGCCCCAGTTGCGGTGCTCCTCGGCGCCCCAGTCGTCGCCGTCGGTGGCCGGTGAGCGACCGGCCAGTGCGCGTGCCTCCTGGCCATCGAAGCCTTCGACGGTGTAGCAGGCGGCGTCCCCGGTCACCCGAAAGCGCGGCTGCGGCGCACTTTGCAGGGCACTGCTGCGCAGGTGCGAAATCACCCCGTTGGCATGGGTCAGGGCGACGAAGAATTCGCGGTCCAGCCCCTCGGCGGGCAGCCGGTCGAGCTCGGCATAGACCCGTGCCACCGGGCCGAACAACTGCAGCGCCTGGTCGACCAGGTGGCTGCCCAGGTCACGCAGCCAGCCGCCGCCCGTTGGGTTGCCTTGATTATCCGGAACGAACCGCTCGACCGCCGATTCGAAACGGCGCACCTGGCCGAGCGCGTTGCTGTCGATCAGCTTGCGCAAGGTGAGAAAGTCCGAATCCCACCGCCGGTTCTGGTAGACGCTGAGCAGTACCCCCGCCCTCTGGGCCGCGTCGATCAGGGCCTGGCCCTGGGCCGCATCCTGGGCGAAGGGTTTGTCGCTGACCACCCCAAGGCCTAGCTCGAACGCCTGCAACAAGAGGGCCTGACGCCCCGCAAGGCCAGTGGAGATTACCACCACCTCGGCGCCCGCCCCGGCCAGCTGGGCCAGGTCGTCGAACGCCGGCACGCCGGGATGATCGGCGGCCAGCTCGCTGCGCCGCTCGGGTGAACGGGTGACCACGCCGACGAAGGTCGCGGCCGGCAAGCTGGCCAGCAGCGGTGCATGAAAATATCGCCCGCCAAAACCGTAGCCCATCAAACCAATACGCATGTCCCTGCTCCTTGAAGATCGCTCGGTGCCCAGCCCCTGGCTGCGCTCAGTATTGCCGGGCGCGCGCCAGTTCCTCGTCCTGGCGGCGGCGGACCTCGGCCGTGGCGGCACTGCGCGAGACCTCGGCCACGCCCACCCGCCACCATGACAGATAGCCGTGGATCATGGTCTTGGGCAGCACCTTGATGTCGATCAGGGTCGAGACCGTCTGCTGGCTGGCATCGAGCAGGGCCGCCTCGAGCTGCTCGACGGTGCTGACCTTGTAGCTCTTGCAGCCATAGGCCGCCGCGCTCATGGCAAAATCCACCGGCACCAGGGCGCCGTTCAGCTTGCCGCTTTGCGGGTCGCGAAAGCGGAACTCGGTGCCGAAGCTGCCCATGCCGTTGCCCATCTGCAGGTTGTTGATGCAGCCAAAGGCCATGTTGTCCAGCAGCACCACGTTGATCTTGCGCCGTTCCTGCACCGAGGTGGCCAGCTCCGAATGCAGCATCATGTAGGAGCCGTCGCCCACCAGCGCGTAGACCTCACGCCAGGGCTCGGCCAGCTTGACCCCCAGCGCCGCATTGACCTCGTAGCCCATGCACGAATAGCCATATTCGACGTGGTAGCTGTTGACCGAGCGGGTGCGCCAGGCCCGTTGCAGATCGCCGGGCAGGCTGCCGGCGGCGGCGACGATCACCGCATCGCTGGCCAGCCGGCTGTTGAGCACGCCGAGCACCTGGCTCTGGGTCAGCGCCGAGCCGGTCATCTCGATGAAGTCACGCAGCACCGCAGGGTCAAGGCTGTCGACCACCTCCGGGACGAAATCGCTGGCGCTGTAGTGCGCCGCGTACACCCGGTCGACTTCGGCGCTCAGGGCGGCGCGGGCCTGGCCGACCTGCTCGCCCCAGGCCGCCTGGTAACCACTCTGCCCCAGCGCTTCATGCAGCCCTTGCAGGCTCAGGCGCGCGTCGCCGAGCACCTGCACGGCGTCGAGCTTGAGCACATCGCCCGGCTGGATATTGAGGTTGAGAAAGCTCACCTCGGGGTGCTGGTACAGCCATTTCGACGAGGTGGTGAAGTCGGTGTAGCGGGTGCCGACGCCAATGATCAGGTCCGCTTCGCGGGCCAGCAGGTTGGCCGCCAGGCAGCCGGTTTCGCCGATCCCGCCGACGTTCAGCGGATGCTCCGAGAGGATGGTGCCCTTGCCCGCCTGGGTCTCGGCGAAGGGGATGGCAAAGCGCTCGGCCAGGGCCTGCAGCTGTTCGCCAGCGCCGGAATACTTGACCCCGCCGCCGCAGATGATCAGCGGTTTGCGCTTGCCGGCGAAAGCCTGCAGGGCATCGCCAAGGGCAGCCGCCGTGGGTGGCCGGCGGTCCAGGCGATGCACGCGCCGGGCCAGGAAGCTGTCCGGGTAGTCCCAGGCCTGGGCCTGCACATCCTGGGGCAGTGCCAGGGTCACTGCGCCGGTTTCCGCCGGGTCGGTCAACACCCGCATGGCGGCCAGCGCCGCGCTGATCAATTGCTCGGGGCGGTTGATGCGGTCCCAGTACTTGCTGACCGCCTTGAAAGCATCGTTGGTGCTGATGCTCAGGTCGTGGAACTGTTCGATCTGCTGCAGCACCGGGTCGGGCTGGCGGCTGGCGTAGACGTCGCCGGGCAGCAGCAACAGCGGGATACGGTTGGCCGTGGCGGTGGCCGCAGCGGTCAGCATGTTGGCGGCGCCCGGCCCCACCGACGAGGTGCAGGCATAGATGCGCCGGCGCAGGTGCTGCTTGGCAAAGCCGATGGCCGCGTGGGCCATGCCCTGCTCGTTGCGGCCCTGATGCACCACCAGTGCGCCGCTGTCCTGCTCCAGGGCCTGGCCCAGGCCCAGCACGTTGCCATGGCCGAAAATGGTGAATACCCCCTCGACGAACTTGCTCTGCACGCCGTCGACTTCGAGGTACTGGTTGTCGAGGAACTTCACCAGGGCCTGGGCCATGGTCAATCTTGTTGTTTTCATGAGTGTTCCTTGTGTTGTCGGCTCGCCCCGGACACCGTCTGGCCAGCCTGCGGGACCCGTCGCGCCGGGCTCACAGATCCAGCAACCAGCTGTGCTGCGGGTCGTTGTGGAACTGCCAGACGCGCTTGGGCCCGGCCATGACGTTCAAGTAGTAGGACTCGTAACCGTAGGGCACGCTTACAGGGTGATAGCCTTCGGGGACCACCACCAGGTTGCCGTCTTCCACGGCCATGGCCTGGTCGATACGCCGGTCGTCGGTGTAGACCCGCTGGAACACGAAGCCCTGGGGTGGGTTGACCTGATGGTAGTAGGTCTCCTCGAGAAAGCTTTCGGCTGGCAGGTTGTCGCGGTCGTGCTTGTGCGGCGGATAGCTGGAGCTGTGTCCCGAGGGCGTGCGCACTTCCACCACCAAAAGCGAATGGGCCGGCTCGGTGTCCGGAAGAATGTCGCATACGAAGCGGGTATTAGCGCCCTTGCCGCGCACGCTGCGCTTCATGCTCTGCGGGGTGATCAAGCGCGCCGGCAAGCGACCGTCTGGATTGCCCGGCGCTGCGCAGACCCCCAGTTGCAGCGCGTCACGGGCGCTGACGCGGACCTGCGAGCCGGCCGGCAGGTACACAGCATAAGGCGACTTGTCCTCGAACACCGATTGTCGTTCGCCGATATTGTCCCAGGCAAAACTGCCCTGCCCCGGCGCCTCGCCGGCGATGTCGGCGTGCCCGGCCAGCAGCACCAGGCACAGTTCCCGTTCGCCGGCATCCAGCGCCAAGGTTTCCCCGGCAACCAGGCGCTGGGCGCTGAAGCCCACGTATTCCAGCGCCCCGGCTGGCAACGCGACGATCTCCCGCCCCTGGCCGGCACTCTTGATCAGCAGGTTCATGCGCCAGTCCTCCGTTGCTGCGCCTGGGCAAGCAAGGCGCTGAGCGTGTCGAAACCTTTTTTGACGTAGAAATAGCTCGGCGCCACCGCCGGGTCCTGCTCGGCCTCGACCACCAGCCAGCCCTGGTAATCGGCATCGAGCAGTTCGTCGAGCAAGGCGGCGAAGTCGATGTCGCCGTCACCGGGTACGGTAAAGGTGCCGTTGACGATGCAGTCGGGAAAGCTCCACAGGTTGTTGCGCGCCAGTTGCACCACCGCGGCGCGCACATCCTTGAAATGCACATGACAGACTCGCCCGATATGCTTGCGCAGCACCGCCAGCGGCTCGCCGCCGCCCATGTAGCAATGGCCGCTGTCGAAGAGCAGGCTGACCTCGGGCCCCGTCAGCTCCATCAGCCGGTCGATGTCGGCCGGGCTCTCGATGTAGGCGCCCATGTGGTGGTGGTAGGCCAGGCGCACCCCTTGCGCCAGGGTAAAGCGCGCAAGCTCGGTGAGCTTGCCGGCGTACTCGAGCCACTGCGCCTGGGTATGAAAGCGCGGCCGCTCGACCAAGGGGATACGCCGCCCCTGGATGGCATCGGCGACTTCTCCGTAGACCAGCACCGAGGCGCCGTTCTCCTTGAGCAGCTGCACATGGCTGGCGATGGCGTCGATTTCCTCGGCCACCGAGCGGCGCGCCAGTTGCGCCGAATACCAGCCTGACACCAGCGCCAGGCCATAGGGCCGCAGCACGTCGCCGACGCCCTTGGCGTCCTTGGGGAATTTGCCGTTGAGTTCGAAACCCTGGTAGCCGATCGCCTGGCCTTCGCTCAGCGCGGTGCTCAAGGGCGTTTCACCGCCCAGCGCCGGCAGATCGTCGTTGCTCCAGGAGATCGGGTTGATGCCGATGCGAATGCCGCTCGCGGCGTCGTGGATGGCCATGGCTGTACCTTTATTGTTGTGTCAGCGCTGTAATGTCAGTGACAGGTTGGTCAGGCTTGCGGGCGTGCCGCCAGCCAGGCGTCGATCAGTCCGGTGAAGCGCTCGCCGATGTGCGCCACCAGCCCGGCGTCGTCCAGCTCGCGGTGCAACCAGGCGCGGCTTGGCTCCTGAAAGATCGTGCGGCCCACGGCGAAGCCTCGGCAGGTCTGGCTTCGGGCGGCTTCGCGAAAACCTGCGGCAAGCTGCTCGAACGGCGCGTTCAGGCCCAGCAGGACCACGCCGCGGCACCAGGGGTCACGTTCCTGGATCAGCGCATCGAGGGCGGCCCACTGCTCGGCGCTCTGGGTTTCGATCTTCCACCACGCCGGGTAGATGCCCAGGTTGTACAGGCGCTTGATGGCGCGGTAGAGCACGTCTGGATGGGCGCCGGGCAGGTCCTTGGGCGGGATGATTTCCAGCAGCAGCTCATGGCCGCTGGTGATCGAGGCTTCGTACAGGCCGCGGATCTGCGCCTCCTGCTCCAGGCGCAGCAGCGGCTCGTCGTCGGGGTGAAACTGCACCAGGCACTTGATGATCTGCTCCTGCGGCCAGGCGATCAGGTTGCTCGCCACCGAACGGCCATGCTCGAACGCCAGGGGTCGTGAGCCCTGGGTCTCCACCGGGCGCGCCACCCACCAGCCACGACCGGTGGCGGCGTTGAGGGCGTCCTGGCCGAAGCGCTGGTCGGCGAGGATGCCGACGTCGGCCTGCACGCCCCGCGCCGCCAGCTGCGCCTGCACGGTTTGCACGGCCTTCACGAACAGCTTTTTCAGCTGGCACAGGCTGTCCATGTCGCGCCCCGCCTCGCGGGCAGGCTCGGCCAGCTGCGCACGGTGATCGAAGGCAAAGATGAACAGCGGCTGCCAGGCCTTGCGCGGCACCGTCACGCGGTGCAGACGCAGCAGGTGGGCGTCCTGGTCAGGCCGGGTGATGGGCACCGGGCTGTCGAGCAGGTACTCGAGTTCGGCCGGAGTCGGCATCGCCGGCGCGCAGGCGTGCCGCGACACCACCAGGGCACCACAGGCATTGGCCAACTCGCAGCAGCGCCGGTCGTCGGCCTCACGCAGCCAGCCGCTGAGGTAGCCGGACATGAACGCATCACCGGCGCCCAGTACGTTGAGCACCTCGACCTGGGTGCCGGCGTAGCGCGGGCTGTCGTCCAGGCTCGCCGGAATCGCGCCATGCAGCACCGTGCACCCCTGGGCGCCGAGCTTGACCACCAGGGTGGCGCTGCTCAGTTCACGCACCTTGCGCAGGGATTGCAGCAGATCGTCGCTGCCACCGGCGATGTTGAATTCCTCTTCGGTGCCGACGATCAGGTCGAAGCGCGGCAGGATGCGCTGCACGTGCTGGCTGACCTTGGCATCGGCGACGAAGCGGGTTTCGCCGTCGGCCTTGCCGGCCAGGCCCCAGAGCACCGGGCGGTAATCGATGTCGAGGACACGCCGCACGTCGTGCCGCTCGGCATAGTCCAGTGCCTGGCTGCTGGCGCGGAACACGCCCTCGGTGGAAAAATGCGTGCCGGTGATCAACAACGCCTTGCTGGAGGCGATGAAGTCTTCGCTGATGTCTTCCGGGCGCAGCGCCATGTCCGCGCAGTTCTCGCGGTAGAACACCAGGGGGAAAGTCTCGCGGTCCTTGAGCCCGAGCAGCACCATCGCCGTGAGGCGCTCGGGGTCGACCTTGATGGCGCTGACGTCGCAGCCTTCGCGCTGCAGGGATTCACAGAGAAAGCGCCCCATGTGGTCGTCGCCGACCCGGCTCAGCATGGCCGACCTGAGCCCGAGCCGAGCGGTGCCGAAGGCGATGTTGGCAGAGGAGCCACCCAGGTATTTGGCGAAGCTGCTGACGTCCTCGAGCCGCGCGCCGACCTGCTGGGCGTAGAGGTCGACGCCCAGGCGTCCAAGGCAGATCACATCCAGTTGACGTCCGTTGGCAAAACGAGTCTGGCCCATGCTGGCTCCTGTTATTGTTTGAGATGCAACGGCGGCGGATGGCATGAAGCCACGCGCCGGCTGCTGTGGATGCCGAATCACAGGAGCCAGACTAGAACGAGAATTTCACCGGATCAACTTTTCTTCCAATTATTTTTTAATCGGAATTTTTATTCTAAAGACAGCGCAAGGCGTTTCGCTTTAAGCTGCACCGGTCACGCTTGCTCGAACAACAATAAATACATACAAAGCACACTGGATCTGAAAAACGCCAGCGTCAGAAAGCCCGCCCGCCTGGCTCAAGGAAATCATCGATGTCTCGTACCGACACCCCAGCGCCCGCCGCCCAGTCCGCGGAGGTCTCCAGCAGCAGCGACCTGCCGAGCGCGCCCGCCAGCGCCGAGCAGTTGCTGGAATCGATCACTCAGGAGTTCGACAAGCTGCCGCGCCAGCTCAAGCGTATCGCCAGCTACATGAGCCAGCAGAGCGATCGCATCATGGTTGACCGCATCAGCGACATCGCCGGCCAATGCCAGGTGCATCCATCGGCCATCGTGCGCTTTTCGCAGCGCTTCGGCTTCAGCGGCTTCAGCGAGATGCAGGCACTGTTCCGCGAGGCCTACACGCACAAGGCCACTCCGGTCCAGAATTACCAGCAGCGCATCCGCAATCTGATCGCCAACAAGTCGCACAAGTCCAGCGGCGTGGAGCTGGCCGGCGAATGCATCGCCGCCACCCTCTCGGGCATCGAACGCCTGGGCAGCGAACTGGACCCGGCGGCCTTCGAGAAAGCCGTGGACCTGGTGGTCAACGCCGACAACATTTATGTGGTGGGGGTCAGGCGTTCGTTCGCGGTGGCTGACTATCTGGTCTACAACCTGCAGCACACCAACAAGCGCATTCATTTGATTTCAGGCCTGGGCGGCAGCTATCGCGAGCAGATGCGCAGCGTGCGCGCCGGCGACCTGGTGATCGCCATCAGCTTCACCCCGTATGGCAAGGAGACCCAGCACTGCCTGCGCATCGCACAGCATCATCAGGCGAAAACCCTGATCATCACCGACAGCAATCTTTCGCCGTTGGCCAAGCGGGCCAACGCCGTGCTGCTGGTCAACGAGGGCAGCTCGTTCGCCTTCCGCTCTTTGTCGGCCACCCTATGCCTGTGCCAGGCGCTGTTTATCGCGGTGGCGTATCGGCTGGAACTGAAGGTCGACGAGATGCACGAGCAGGTGGGCTTCGACGACTGACATCCGCCGCGCCCTCTGCGGCGCGGACCGGCAGCACCTCGAGGGTGGCCAGGTCGATGAAGCTGAAATAGCCCTCGCTCCAGCCGGCGGTGTCGATGTGGTAGACATTGCCCAGGCGCTTGGGCACGCGCAGCGGGGTATGCCCGACGATCATCGCGCGCACCCCCTCCACGCCCCGGCGGTCGTTACGCTTGAGGCGCGTGCGTGACCACTGGAAGATTTCGTCGGTGCGTCTGTCTGGCAGGCCGTCACCTTGCAGGTAGCTGCGCAACTGCGCCCAGGCAGGAAACGGACAATCGGCATGCACCAGGCCGATCAGCCCCGAGTCGGTCTCGACTTCCATGGCCACCGGCATCTGCGCAAAACGCCTGGCGTACAGGCGGCGCTTCTCGGTGCTGGCATCCAGCAGCCAACCACCACCACTGCTGCGGTAATTGGCCTCGTCCAGCCATTGCCCGGCATCGAGCTGCACGGCGAGCACCTCGTGGTTGCCCTGCACGGCGAAGAACCACGGCTGTTCCAGCCACTGCAGGCTGTCCTCGCTCTGCGGGCCACGGTCGATCAGGTCGCCGACACTGAACAGGCGATCACACGCTGGGTTGAACCCCAGCTGTTCCAGCGCCAGCTGCAAGCGCGAGAAATGCCCGTGTATGTCTCCCACGGCGTAGTCGCGGCCGATCTGATTGGCGGCAAAGTGCACAAATTTTTCCATAACCGGTCGACCCCTGCCCCTGACGATTCGTTCCGCGCCGGCTCTGCGCCGGTGTTGCCGGACAGCAGCCCGGTCGAACCTTTATCCCTGTACTTGCGTCGGTAATTGTAACGCGACGTTTCCGTAGCGTGCTCGTTGAAGGACAGACAAACATGCTGATTCACCCCAAAGCCCACTTTCGCCCCTACACCAATGCCGCTGGCGGCTGGGGCTCGGCCATTTCGGTCATGACCATCCTGGGCCGCGAACGCGCCTTCGGCCGTGCCACCGGCGCCCTGCTCAAGCAGAACAAGCACGCTGGCGTCAGCTGCGTCAGCTGCGCCTGGGCCAAGCCGGGCAACCCCCACAGCATGGAGTTCTGCGAAAACGGCGCCAAGGCCACCGCCTGGGAGCTGACCACGCTGCAGGCCGGACCCGAGTTCTTCGCCCAGCATACCCTGAGCGAGCTGCGCCAATGGCCGGACTTCGACCTGGAACAGAAAGGCCGGCTGACCCACCCGATGCGCTACGACGCGGCCAGCGACAAATACCTGCCCACTTCCTGGCCGCAAGCCTATCAGCAGATCGGCGCCCAGCTCAAAGGCCTGGCGCCTGACAGCGTGGTGTTCTATGCCTCTGGCCGCGCCTCGCTGGAGACTTCCTTCACCTGGCAGCTGTTCGCCCGCGCCTACGGCACCAACAACCTGCCGGACAGCTCGAACATGTGCCACGAGAGCACCTCGATCGGCCTGCAGGAGAGCATCGGCGTGCCGGTGGGCACGGTCACCCTGGAAGACTTCGAGCACACTGATTGCCTGATCTTCTTTGGCCAGAACGTCGGCAGCAACGCTCCGCGCATGCTCCATCCGCTGCAGGAGGCGCGCAAGCGCGGGGTACCGATCATCACCTTCAACCCGATCCGCGAGCGCGGCCTGGAGCGCTTCGCCAACCCGCAGTCGCCGGTGGAGATGATCACCCCCAAGGCCACCGCCATCAGCACCCAGTACCACCAGGTGGCGATCGGCGGCGACAGCGCCGCCTTGGTCGGGGTGACCAAGGCCTTGCTGGCGCTGGACGAAGCAGAGCTGGCGGCCGGCCGCGCCAGCCTGCTGGACCATGACTTCATCAACCAGCACACCGAGGGTCTCGACGAATTCCTCGCCACCGCCCGGCGTCTGGACTGGGCTACGCTGGAGCGCCGCTCGGGCCTGAGCCGCGGCGCCATGGAGGCAGTGGCCAAGGTCTACAGCCAGAGCCAGCGGGTGATCATGGTCTACGGCATGGGCCTGACCCAGCACCGGCATGGCGTGCAGAACGTGCAGATGGTGGTCAACCTGGCCCTGCTGCGCGGCAACATCGGCAAGCCCGGCGCCGGCCTGTGCCCTGTGCGTGGTCACTCCAACGTCCAGGGCCAGCGCACCGTGGGCATCAGTGAAGACCCGGCCAAGGTGCCAGCCGACAAGTTCGCCGAACTGTTCGGCGTCAAGGTGCCGGAGAAAAAGGGCCTGGCCACGGTGGATGCCTGCGAGGGCCTGCTCGATGGCAGCGTTCGCGGCTTCATCAGCCTGGGCGGCAATTTTCTGCGGGCGATCCCCGACACCACCCGCATGGAGCCGGCCTGGCGCAACCTGCAACTCAACGTGCAGATCGCCACCAAGCTCAACCGCAGCCACCTGCTGCCGGGTGAACACAGCTGGTTGCTGCCCTGCCTGGGGCGCATCGAGATCGACCGGCAAAACGGCGTCGCCCAGGCCCACAGCACCGAAGACAGCACCGGCTGCGTGCACGGCTGGTGGGGTCACGCCGAGCCCGCCAGCGAACATCTGCGCGCAGAAACCGCCATTGTCGCCGGCATTGCGCAGGCCACCCTGCCCGCCAACCCGCTGCTCGACTGGCAGGCCTGGAGCCAGGACTACCGCTTGATCCGCGCCGCCATTGCTGCGGCCCTGCCGGAGGCCTTCCACGACATGGAACAGCGCATGTGGGAAAAAGGCGGCTTCCACCGCCCATTGCCAGCGTGCGAACGCCAATGGAACACGCCGAGCAAGAAGGCCCAGTTCATCAACCCCAAGACCCTCGACGAAGACGAGGACGTTGCCACCGGCAGCGACCGCCGTGACGTGCTGCAACTGATGACGATCCGCAGCAACGACCAGTTCAACACCACCATCTATGGCTACGAGGACCGCTTTCGCGGGGTCAGCGGCAGCCGCGAGGTGATCTTCATGAACCGCGACGACATTTTCCGCCTGGGCTTGGAGCCTGGCCACTGGGTGCAGCTGACCACCGCCATCGAGCCGCAGGTGCTGCGCACCGTAGGGCCGCTGCAGATCCTGCCGTACGACATCCCCCAGGGCTGCTGCGCCGCCTATTACCCGGAATGCAACCCTCTGGTGCCGCTGTGGCATCACGCCGAGAAGAGCAAGGTGCCGGCGTCCAAGTCGGTGCCGGTGGTGCTGGCCAAGGCGGTCAAGCGTGAAGGCCAGGTGGAGTGCCAGATGCCGAGTTCCGGACTGGTGGCTTAGCCTGGTCAGGACCTGACCGGCCGCAAGGGCCGGTTTGCGGTGTCCTATTGGAGCAGCTTGAGGCTGGCGCGAATCCCGCGCACTTGCTCTTCGGTCGCGTCATAGCCAGCGGCAGATCCCGCGTATGACAACGAGTAGGCTGCACTCTGTTGGGCCGCCGCCACTAATGTCTGGGTCATTACGTGGCCACCGTTGAGCTGGATCTTGCAAGTGGTCTCCAGCGCCGGAATGTCGCCGAGCATGCTGTCATGGATGCGCGTGCACAGGCTCTGGTAGCCACCGTGGCTGAAGTGGATCTGCACGCTCTTGCGCATTTCCAGCAGCACCGCCTGCAGATTGACCTGATGCCCCGGCTGCAGGTTGGTGCGGGTCAGCTCGACCACCATCAGCGGGTCGCCATTGGCGTCGTTCTTCACTGCGCGCTGGCGGCTGGCCTGGTTGTCCTCGGGACCGGGTGGCAGGGGCTGCACTTGCCAGTCCGCAGGCCAGGTGATCAGCAGGTCGGCCGCGCCGGCCGGCGCAGTGCAGCCCAGTGCAGCCAGAAGGGCGGCGCCGAGCAGGGGTTTGAACTGGGACACGAAGCGAACCTGCAATGGGCTATCGATGAGTTAGAGGGTTAGGGCCGCAAAGCCGACAGTCTCGCAGAGCCGGGGGCGCGGTTTCAATCTCTCCGACAGCCTGCAGCGCTCTAACTTGAGCCTCCGCCAACTTCAAGCGGCGCGCGGCTGGGGAACTGACGCGCGCGGCCATGGGTCGATTCACCTGGACCCTGTCAACCTCGTGGAGCGCACCCTATGCAATTGGCAATACCCAGCGCGACCTGGCTCGACAACGTACCCCTGCCCTGGCTCAGCACCCTGATGGTCGCCGTGGTGGCGATCGGCGTGACCCTGCTGATCCGCCTGATCGGCCTGGTGATTCTGCGACGCCTGTCGAAGAACCTGGTGTTCGCCAGGCAACTGGTGCTGCGTTCGGAACGTCCGACGGTATGGTTGATGCCGCTGCTGGCCCTGCAGGCGGTGTGGACCTCTGCCCCCGATGATCTGGCACTGATCGGCACGGTGCGTCATGTCAACGGCATGGCGGTGGTCGCTGCCATCACCTGGCTGGGCTTTCAGTGCGTGCTGGCGCTTGGCGATGCCATCGCCATCAAGCACCCACTGGACCTGGAAGACAACCTCAACGCCCGGCGCATCCAGACTCAGGCCAAGGTGCTGGTGCGGTGCCTGAACGTCGTGGTGCTGATCTTCGGCACCGGCTTGATCCTGATGAGTTTTCCCCCGGTGCGGCAGATCGGCGCCAGCCTGCTGGCCTCGGCCGGGCTGGCCGGCCTTGCGGCGGGTTTTGCCGCCAAACCGGTGCTGGGCAACCTGATCGCCGGCCTGCAAATCGCGATTTCGCAGCCCATCCGGCTGGACGACGTGGTCATTGTCGAAGGCGAATGGGGACGCATCGAGGAGATCAGCGGCACCTACGTGGTGGTGAAGATCTGGGACGAGCGGCGCATGGTAGTGCCTCTGCAATACTTCATCGAAAAGCCGTTCCAGAACTGGACCCGCAGCACCTCCAGCCTGATTGGCTCGGTGTTTCTCTGGGTCGACTATTCAGTACCATTGGACGTCCTGCGCGAAGAGGCGCAACGGGTGTGCAATGACATACCGCAGCTGTGGGATGGGCGAGTCTGCGTGCTGCAGGTCACCGAGACCAGCGAGAAATCCATGCAGCTGAGGATATTGCTCAGCTCGGTGGACTCCTCACGCAGCTGGGATGCCCGCTGCCATATGCGTGAGCGGCTGATCACCTTCATCAACCAGCACTATCCGCAGTGTCTGCCGCAGGTGCGCGCTGAAGTTTCGACCAAGTCAACGCCGACCGAAGTACTCAGCAGCGAGAACGCCGAGGTGGTCCGCCAGCCGCCGGTGTGATCGGGCCGTGATACCAGCGGATGATCCACCCGGCCACCGAGGTGGCGCCTTCGCCAGCTGCGCCGGCTCCTACAACGACCCGGGATGCCACAGGTGATGTAGGAGCCGGCGAAGCTGGCGAACGCAGCAACCTCGTAAGCCAAGCCCTGGCAAGCCGCGCCGGCCCTACCCCGACTCACTTTACGGGGCGGGCCGTTTCGAGCGTCAGGCCGCCTTGAGGCTCATGCTCTTCTTCATTTCGGCACGCATCGCTTCCATCTGCGCGCCCAGCTCGTCGAGCTTGGCCTTGCCCAGCAGCTTCTTGGCCTGGGGGAACATTTCCGACTCTTCCTCTTCGATGTGATGCTCCAGCAGCTCTTTGCAGACTTTCACCCGCCCGGCGAATTCGGGCTGGCTGGGATCGGTCTTTTTCAGGTCCGGCACGACCAGCGAATCGACGGTACGGTGCTCTTCCTTGGCCTCGTAATACATGATGGCCTGTTCCTTGTCGCCGGCTTCCTTGAACGCTGGATAGAGGATCGCCTCTTCCAGCTGAGTGTGCACGGTCAACTCCATTTCCAACTTGTTCAACAGATCCGTGCGCTTCTTGATCGCGCGCTCGGTGGATTCAGCCAGTTGGCTCAGCAGGTCCTTGACACGTACATGGTCCTGCATCAGAAGGTCGATAGCGTTCATTATAATAATCCTCGGGCTACGGTGAGATACCCTGGGGATATTGCAGGCCTTGGGCCAACTTATGGATCTGAAGTTAAATCAATAAAATCAATAATTTACGAACGGTGCGGATGAGCTGTTGCATTGCAGCTTGCACGAAAGCGGCAGGCGGTCATGCAAGTCGCATGGGCCCGACCAGCGACGCTGCAGCCGTCCTGAAAGTTTATTAAACCTTCTGTCGGCGGCACGTTCCATTGCAGTAGGCGCCGCGCACTGGCGCCCCTCTTATCATCGTTTGCGTTGCCTTGTTACGGAGAACTGCCATGCATCATTTCAAAGCTGCCAAATTGGCCCTCGCCACCCTCATGCTGGGCGCCAGCGTCACCGCATTTGCCGCCACCTCCAACGACTTCGTGACCAAGGCCTCCGAAGGTGGCGTGGCTGAAGTGCAAGCCGGCAAGTTGGCCGAACAGAAAAGCCAATCGGCCGATATCAAGGCCTTTGCAGCCATGATGGTCAAGGATCACACCGCCGCCAACGGAGAACTGACCGGCCTGGCCCAAAAGCTCGACCTGAAGGTCGAAGATGACGCCACGCTGGTGGCCAAAGCCAAGAAAGAGATCCTGGAACTGCGCGACGAGTCGTTCGACAAGGCTTATGTCAACAACCAGGTCAAGGCTCACGAAGACACCGTGGCGCTGTTCACCAAAGAGAGCCAGTCTTCGGACAACGCCGAGCTGAAAGCCTGGGCGACCAAGACACTGCCAAAACTGCAGGCGCATCTGGACCAGGCGCGGGCACTGCAGGCCAAGTACAACAAGTAACCGAGAAGTCTCTGAATAGGAAATGGGCCTTCGTGGCCCATTTTTTATGAGCGCCGCTTCATGCGCCCGGTCGGGTGTACTGCACATACACCGAAAAACCGCCCAGCAGGCACCAGAAGATGCTGAACAGCCATGGCGTGCGCAACGAGAACATCAACGACGCGCGATAGCCCTTCTCGCTCGACTCATGCTTGCTGAACAACGGCGAGTCGTCGTAGGCCAGGCCCATGGCCGGTTCGCTGCGCAGCAGCTGGCTCTGCTTGAAGTGCCAGTGGTCGATGATCTCGTAGGCCGCGCGAATACCCGGCCAGGCATGCATCGAACTGACCAGGCCCAGCATCGCCAGCAAGGGCGGGACGACCAGGGTGAACAACTTGCCCCATTCCGGGTTGAGGTTGCCCATGGATGAGCAGTAGGCGATCACCAGAAAAGACTGGGCCGAGAGATAGGCGTTGGTGCGGTTGGAGAGAATCGCGGTTTCGTACTGGATCTCCTTGCGGTAGAAGTCCAGACGCTCCTTGGGCGTGCCGAACAACAGCGAGTCACTGCTGCTGTTGCTGGGAGGGGGAATGTCGTGCGGTGGCTGGGTGATGATTTTTGACACTGGGCACTCTTCTCTTGCATGGATGAACGAGCGGCCCGCCACCCCAGGGTGCCGGGCCGCGATCAGTCAGACGACCGGCACCGGCTCGGCACCGTCGGCCAAAGGCACGGCCAGCGGAATATCGCTGCGCCCTGGGGTGAGAATGACCTTGCGGCATTCCTGCTCTTTCTTGTCGAAGATCTTGTAGCCCTCGGCGGCATCTTCCAGCGACATGCGATGGGTGATGATCGCGTCCGGCACCAGGCGGCCGGTTTCGATATGCCCGAGCAGCTCCGGCAGGTAACGCTGTACGTGGGTCTGGCCCATCTTGAAGGTCAAGCCCTTGTCGAAGGCATCGCCGAACAGGAAGCCGTGGATGAAACCGGCATATACGCCCGGTACGCTCACCGTCCCCCCTCGACGCACAGCCGCGATGCACTGGCGCAACGCCTTGCCGCTGCTGCCCTCCAGCTTGAGCGTGGTCATCACCGTTTCGGTGGTGCTGCCCTTGGCTTCGAAGCCCACGGCATCGACCACGCCATCGACACCACGCGAACCCGGGGTCTGGCGGATGATGGTGTCGGCCGGGTCGTCGTCCTCGTCGAAGTTGATCGGGATCACACCGTAGGCCTGCTGGGCATAGGCCAGGCGATAGGGATGGTGGTCGACCATGAAGATGCGCTCGGCGCCCAGGGCCTTGGCGCAAGCGGCCGCCAGCAGGCCGACCGGCCCGGCGCCATAGATGGCGATGCTGGACCCGGCGCCGATGCCGGTGTTGAGCACGGCCTGCCAGGCCGTGGGCAGGATGTCCGAGAGAAACAGCACCTTCTCGTCCGCCAGGGTGCCCGGCACCTTGAACGGACCGACGTTGGCCTTGGGCACGCGCACGTATTCGGCCTGGCCACCAGGGATGCCGCCGTACAGCTTGCTGAAGCCGAACAGCGCCGCCGCCGGCGGGATGGACTTTTTGTTCATGATCGCGCCGCGCCCGTCGTTGGTGGTCTCGCAGGCGGCGAACTGGTCAAGTTGGCAGAAGAAGCACGAACCGCAGGCGATGACGAACGGAATCACCACGCGATCACCCGGCTGCACTGCGGTGACGGCGCTGCCGGCTTCCTCGACGACCCCCATGAACTCATGGCCAAAGATGTCGCCGTGTTCCACGGTGGGGATCTTGCCGCGGTACAGGTGCAGGTCCGAGCCGCAGATGGCCGTGGCGGTCACCCGCAGAATAATGTCGTCGGGCTGCTCGATCTGCGGGTCGGGGACGGTGTCGACCTTGACCGAATGGGCGCCGTGATAGGTCAATGCACGCATGCTGGCTTCCTCTGTGTGGCAACTCGAATTGTTGAACTAGCCAACAGAGGAAAGCGCCGGGGGCCGGTTCGTTCAGCGCGATGCGCCGGCCGGCAGATCGGCGGTCGTTGCCTCGGGTTGCTCGGCACCGAGCAGCTCCAGCATGGCCAGCAGGTTGGCCGAGCGCATGCCGCGCCGCCAGGTCAGCCAGGTCTGCACCGGCCGCTGCGGCTGGCTCATGGGCCAGACGCTGACGTTGTGCGCCGCCGGCATGCTCTGCAGCATGCTCAGCGGCACCAACGCCAACCCGGCACCGGCGCTGACGCAGGCGACCATGCCGTGGTAGGACTCCATCTCGAAGATCCGCCCAGGGGTGGCGCCATCGGCGACGAACCAATTCTCCAAGTCGCGGCGGTACGAGCAGTTGGCGCGAAAGGCATACAGCGCGCGGCCGTTGACCTCCTGCGCGCGGGTGATCGGCGGGTGATCGCGGCCGGCAATGATCACCAGCTCCTCGTCGTAGGCCGGCACGCCTTCGAGCAGCGGATGGTTGACCGGCCCGTCGATGAAGGCGGCGGCGAAGCGCCCGGCCAGCACGCCGTCGATCATGTCGCCGGAAGGGCCGGTGGACAGGTCCAGCTCGACCTTGGGGTAGCGGTGGTGATAAGCCGCGAGCAGCGGCGGGATGCGCACCGCCGCCGTACTTTCCTGAGAACCCAGCACGAACGCGCCTTGCGGCTCGTTGCCGCTGACGGCGCTCTTGGCCTCCTCGACCAGGTCGAGAATGCGCCGGGTGTAGTCGAGAAAATTCCAGCCGCTGGGCGACAGGCGCAGGCGCAGCTTCTCGCGGATGAACAGGTCCACGCCCAGCTCGCTCTCCAGCTGACGAATGCGCGTGGTGAGGTTCGACGGCACTCGGTGCATGCGTTGCGCGGCGGCGCTGATGCTGCCCTCCTCGGCCACAGCGCGAAATAACTCCAACTGGGTTAGATCCATATCTTTCTCTCCGAGAGACGGTTTCACTCATTATTATTCAATATCGAAGAATGATCCAGGCGCCTATGCTGGCTCCATCTTCTACAGGAGCCCAACCATGACTGACTACGCGATCTCCCTGAACCCCACCACCGGCGAAGAACTGGCGCGCTACCCGTTCGAGACGGACGCCGCCCTCGACCAGGCCCTGGCCCGCAGCGCCGCCACCTTTGCCGAGTGGCGCTACCGCCCAGTCGAGGAACGTGCGGCGATGTTGGTACGCCTTGGCGCAGCACTGCGGCGCAACAGCGCGGCCATGGCCCGAATGATCACCCTGGAAATGGGCAAGCCCAGCGTCCAGGCCCGCGCCGAAATCGAGAAATGCGCCGCCCTGTGCGAGTGGTACGCCGAACACGGCCCTGCTCTGCTGGCGCCGGAGCCTACCCAGGTGGCCAAGGCCTTTATCCAATACCGAGCGCTGGGCCCGGTGCTGGCGGTGATGCCGTGGAATTTCCCGGTGTGGCAGGTGCTGCGCGGCGCTGTGCCGATTCTGCTGGCCGGCAACAGTTATGTGCTCAAGCACGCCCCCAACGTGATGGGTTGCGCCGCCCTGATGCTGCAGGCCTTCGAGGAGGCCGAGGCGCCACGGGGGCTGTTCGAAGTGATCAATGTCACCCCGGCCAGGGTGTCCACGGCCATTGCCGACCCGCGCATCGCCGCCGTGGCGGTCACCGGCAGCGTGCGGGCGGGCTCGGCGATCGCCGCACAGGCCGGCGCGGCGCTGAAAAAATGCGTGCTGGAACTGGGCGGCGCCGACCCGTTCATCGTGTTGGCCGACGCTGACCTCGAACAGGCGGTGAAGGCCGCCATCGTCGGCCGCTTCCAGAACAGCGGCCAGGTCTGCGTGGCCGCCAAGCGCATCATCGTCGAGGCACCGCTGCTCGAGGCCTTCACCGAACGCTTCCTTGAAGGCGTGCGCGCCTTGAAGGTCGGCGACCCGCTGCTGGACGAGAACTACGTCGGCCCCATGGCCCGCTACGACCTGCGCGACGAGCTGCACGGCCAGGTGCAGCAGAGCATTGGCCAAGGTGCGCGCCTGCTGCTGGGCGGTGACAAGCTGCCCGGTGCCGGCAACTACTATGCACCGACGGTGCTGGCCGACGTGGTGCCGGGCATGACCGCCTTCGACCAGGAACTGTTCGGCCCGGTGGCCTCGATCATTGCCGCCCGCGATGCCGAGCACGCCCTGCAGCTGGCCAACGACAGCGAATTCGGCCTGGCCAGCACCGTCTGGAGCGCCGACGTCGAACGCGCCCGACGCATCGCTGCGCGCCTGGAAACCGGTGGCGTGTTCATCAACGGCTACTGCGCCTCCGACCCGCGGGTGGCCATCGGCGGCATCAAGAAGAGCGGCTATGGCCGCGAACTGTCGCACTTCGGCCTGCGCGAGTTCTGCAATGCGCAGACGGTGTGGGAGGATCGGCTGGGCTGATCGCGTCCGCCGGCACCCTCGTCATCGCCAGCACGCTATCGCCCTGTAGGGGCACAGCGTGCAGGCGATGCACCGCTCGACTAAATGCAAATAGATCATAAAGCCCGCCTCATACATTCCTTAAACTGATAATTAGCATAGAACCAAATCGAATTTCCCACGGCAGGATCCGCGTCTTATCGTCATCGGCATTGCGATCCAGCCGCCCCAGGAGTTTCGATGTCCCAGGTTCGTCACCCCGAACGCCTACGCGCCTTTATCGGTGCCCTGGCCGAATTGCTCGACAGCGAGCCCCGTGAAGGCGACAAGCTGCGCCGCGGCGGGCAACTGCTCGGGCAACTGGTCAGCCATGACGACTGGCTGCCCGACGAGTACGCCCAGCCCGACCCCGAGCGCTACCAGCAGTTTCTTCTGCACGCCGATTCACGCCAGCGCTTTTCCATCGTCAGCTTTGTCTGGGGCCCAGGCCAGCAGACACCCATCCACGACCATCGGGTCTGGGGCCTGATCGGCATGCTGCGCGGTGCCGAGCATTCGCAAGGCTATCGCCGCACGCCCGCCGGCCCGCTGGTGCCCGATGGCCCGCGCATCCGCCTGGAGCCGGGGCACGTCGAGGCGTTGTCGCCCACTGCTGGCGACATCCATCAGGTCAGCAACGCCTTCGACGATCAGGTCTCGGTCAGCATCCACGTCTATGGCGCCAACATCGGCGCGGTCCACCGCGCCGTGTACCAGCCCGACGGCAGCGAGAAGCTGTTCATTTCCGGTTATTCCAATCGCACGTTGCCCAACATCTGGGACCTGTCCAAAGAGACCCCTGCCTCATGAGTGCCACGCCCGTTCGTACTTTCGCCCAGATCCGCCACGCGCTGCTGCAACGCCAGGAGGTGGCGCTGATCGATGTGCGTGAAGAAGCCCCCTTCGCCGAGGGCCACCCCCTGTTCGCCGCCAATATTCCGCTGTCCAGGCTGGAGGTCGAGGTCTACCCGCGTGTGCCGCGGCGCGACACCGCCATCACCCTCTACGACAACGGTGAAGGCCTTGCCCAGCGCGCCGCGCACCGCCTGCGCGAGCTGGGCTACAGCGATGTGGCGCTGCTGCAGGGCGGCCTGGCCGGCTGGCGTGACGCCGGAGGCGAGCTGTTCATCGACGTCAACGTACCGAGCAAGGCCTTTGGCGAGCTGGTCGAGCAAGAGCGCCACACGCCTTCCCTGGCCGCCGAGGAGCTCAAGGCGCTGCTCGACCAGCGCGCCGATCTGGTGGTGCTGGATGCCCGTCGGTTCGACGAATATCAGACCATGAGCATCCCCACCGGCATCAGCGTACCCGGCGCCGAATTGGTACTTCGCGCCCGCGAACTGGCGCCCGACCCGGCCACGCGAATCGTCGTCAACTGCGCCGGGCGCACCCGCAGCATCATCGGCACCCAGTCGCTGGTCAACGCCGGCCTGCCCAACCCGATCAGCGCCCTGCGCAACGGCACCATCGGCTGGCTGTTGGCCGGGCAGACCCTGGACCACGGCCAGGCCCGACAATTCGGCGCCACCCGTGACACCACTCGGCAACAGGCTGCCGAGGATGCCCGCCGGGTCGCCGACAAGGCCGGCGTGCAGCGCGCCAGCCTGGCTGACTGGCAGCAGTGGCACGCCGACCGCAGCCGCACCAGCTACCTGTTCGACGTGCGCAGCGCCGAAGAATATGCCGCCGGCCACCTGCCCCATGCACGCTCGACCCCGGGCGGCCAGCTGGTGCAGGAGACCGATCACTACGCCAGCGTGCGGGGCGCGCGCATCGTGCTGGCCGACGACGACGGCGTGCGCGCCAACATGAGCGCCTCCTGGCTGGCGCAGCTGGGCTGGGAGGTGCATGTGCTGGACGGCTTGCGGCCCGCTGATTTCAGCGCCACCGGCGCCTGGCAGCCGGCCATCGCCGCCGTGGCGCCGTTCGAAACCATCAGCCCCGACACCCTGGCCGACTGGCTGGCCGAGGGCGACACGCAACTGCTGGACTTCACCACCAGCGCCAACCACGTCAAGGCGCACATCCCCGGCGCCTGGTGGGTTCTGCGCGCCGACCTGGCCAACGCCCTGGCAAAGGTGCCGCGCGCCGAGCGCTATGTGCTGACCTGCGGCAGCAGCCTGCTGGCCCGCTTCGCCGTGGCCCAGGTGCAGGCGCTGACCGGCAAGGCGGTGTTCGTGCTGCACGGCGGCAGCGCCAGCTGGCTGGCCGCCGGCCGCCCCACCGAAGCCGGTGACGACCGTGTGGCCTCGCCGCGCATCGATCGCTATCGCCGGCCCTATGAAGGCACCGACGCGCCGCGCGAAGCCATGCAGGCGTATCTGGATTGGGAATTCGGCCTGGTAGAGCAGCTGGGGCGCGATGGCACCCATGGCTTTGTCGTGATGTGAACCGTCGCTGTTTGCCAGCCGATTCAAGGTGGCGGCCCTGACCGCGTTCAAGGCCTGGCCGCCACATTTACCCTTCCCCGGCAAAATCCCCTAAACTGCCCGGACGACCACCCGCCGCCCGAGCCCTCATGCCTGCCCTTGTCCAACCGTTCTTCGACAGCAGTTCCTCGACCTTCAGCTACGTGGTGCATGAAGGCCCGGGGAGTGTCTGCGCGATCATCGACTCGGTGCTGGACTACGACCACAAATCCGGCCGCACCGGCACTGCCCAGGCCGACGAGATCACCGCCTTTGTCCAGAGCAACGGCCTGAGTGTGCAATGGCTGCTGGAAACCCACGCCCACGCCGACCATTTGTCTGCCGCCCCGCTGCTGCGCTCGCGACTGGGCGGCAAGATCGCCATCGGCGAAGGCATCCGCACCGTGCAGTCGGTGTTCAAGGGCGTGTTCAACCTGGAGCCGGAGTTTCGCCTGGACGGTTCGCAATTCGACCATCTGTTCGGCGCCGATGAAGTCTTCCACATCGGCAACCTCTGCGCGCGTGCCCTGCCGGTACCCGGCCACACGCCAGCGGACATGGCCTATGTGCTGGAACAGGCGATCATCTTCGTCGGCGACAGCCTGTTCATGCCCGACGTCGGCACGGCCCGCTGCGACTTCCCCGGCGGCGACGCGCACCAGCTGTACCGCTCGATCCAGCGGCTGCTGGCCTACCCGCCACAGACCCAGCTGTACATCTGCCACGACTACCCACCGGCCAGCCGCGCCGCCCACTACCTGACCACCGTGGCCGCGCAGCGCCAGGGCAATATCCACGTGCGCGACGGCATCGACGAGCAGGCATTCGTGGCCATGCGCACCGCCCGCGACGCCACCTTGCCGATGCCGGTGCTGCTGATGCCGGCCGTGCAGGTCAACATCCGCGCCGGCGAATTGCCCCCGGCCGAGGCCAACGGCGTGCGCTACCTGAAAATCCCTCTCGACAACTTCTGAGGTTATTTGCACAGCGACTCAACTATCGGCGCCCGGCAAAGTCACAGCTTGATAGCTGGTTTGTCTATCGCGTGAGGTCAAGCCTCCATCACCCTGGGCCCAGGCCCTATCGAGGCATGATGAGTTTCATTCTGTGCATGGCCGTGCTCGGCACCCTGTTGTTGCTGCTGGCACTCGCCTCTTCCTATCTGCGCTGGCTGCCGGTGACCACCTCGGCGGTGTGCCTGGGCTTTGGCCTGGCCACCGGCCCCTGGGGGTTGGACCTGTTGAAGCTGGATATCCAGGACGCCGCACCCTGGCTCGAACGGCTGACCGAAGTGGCCGTGCTGTTCTCCCTGTTCAGCACCGGCGTCAAGCTGCGCCTGCCGTTTCACCGCAAGGCCTGGCGCTCGGCGTACCTGCTTGCCGGTCCGGTGATGATCGCCACCATCTTCGGCACCTGCCTGGCCGCGCACTTTCTGCTGGGTCTGGGCTGGGACCTATCGCTGCTGGTCGGGGCCATGCTGGCCCCGACCGACCCGGTCCTGGCCAGCATGGTCCAGGTCAACAGCGCCAATGACTTCGACCGGGTGCGCTTCGGTCTGTCCGGGGAAGCCGGGCTCAACGACGGTACGGCGTTCCCTTTCGTCATCCTCGCTCTGGGCTTGATCCATCAAGGCAGCTTCGCCGGTGACTGGGTCTCGATGTGGGCGGTGAAGAACATCGTCTGGGGCGTGCCGGCCGGGCTGTTGATCGGCTACGGCCTGGGCCGCGTGATCGGCCATCTGATGATTCGCCTGCGCATCCGCAATGCCGACAGCACCACCTCACCCAACGATTTTCTCGCCCTGGCCCTGATCGCGGTGTCCTACGTGGTCGCCTATTCGGTGGGTGCGTTCGGCTTCCTCGCCGTGTTCGCCGCCGGCCTTGGCCTGCGCCAGGCCGAGGCCCGCACCTCCAACACCGACATCCCCGCCGAGCACCTGGCGCAGCCGGTGTTGGGCCACAGCCATCTGGAGCCGGAGAAGGCCATCGTCGGCAAGCGCGAGGAGCTGGAAGACAGCCAACTGGCCGCCGGAGTGATGATGGGCGACATCCTGGCTTTCGGCAGCCTGGTGGAGCGCTCGATGGAGGTGCTGCTGATCTTCTTCCTCGGCGCTGCCCTGGCCACCTACTGGGACTGGCGCGCCATGACCTTGGGCCTGGTGCTGTTCTGTGTGATCCGCCCCGTGTGCGTCTACCTGTTCACCGGCCCGAGTCTGCTCGATCGTCACCAGCGCCTGCTGCTGGGCTGGTTCGGCATCCGCGGCATCGGCTCGATCTACTACCTGTGCTATGCCATCAGCGCCCACCTGCCCGAAGGCATCGAACGCAGTTGCATCAGCCTGACCCTGTCGGTGGTGGCCCTGAGTATCCTGCTGCACGGCGTCAGCACCCAGCCGCTGCTCGAGCACTACGAGCGCCGCCTGGCGCGTGACCGGCTCAAGCGCGATCAGGCCGCCGCCAGCAGCGCGGCCAGGTCGCGGTAGTGTTCGGCGCGGTGGAAACCCGGCAGATGCAGGTAACCGCTGAAGTCGGTGTCCAGCCCGTAGCCGACCACCTGCACCCCGGCCGCCAGCCCGGCCTGCACCCCGGCATGGCTATCTTCCACCAGCAGGCAGCGTTCCGGCGCCAGGCCGAGCAGGTCGCAGCCCGCCAGGATCAGCCCGGGCGCAGGCTTCCATGACTGCACTTCATAGGCGCTGACGATCCGTTCCTTGAACCAGGGCAACAGCCCGGCTGCGTGCAAGGTGGTCTCTATCTTGTTGCGCGGCCCGTTGGACGCCACGCAGCTGGGCACCTGCAAACCCTGCACGAACTCCAGCGCCCCTGGCATCGGCGCCATGCCGGCGCGGAACAGTTCAAGGCTGCGCTGGCGAAATGACTCGACAAAGGGCTCGATCGCGAAGCCCGGGTCGAGTTCGCCGACGTGGGCCATGAAGTGGGCGAACTGCACGCCACGAAAGCGTGCCAGCACCTCGTCGGCGGCCATCGGCACGCCGCGTTCGGCGAGCATCCGCTGCAGCAGGCCGGCGGCCAGATGCTCGCTGTCGACCAGGGTGCCATCGTTGTCGAAAATGATGCCGTCGATGTTCAAGCGCTTGCTCCAGATGGCTATGGGCCAGAGCCGCTAGCCTAGGGGGTGTGGGCGCCAGGTACAACCCAAGGCTGCTCGCTCGGGGTTTGCCGTGGCCTACCCCTGGCTACGCCCTTCTCGCCTGCCCCGCCCTGACATCCGCCATGAACAGATCCGGGGGCAGCGGATGCCCCAACAGGTAACCCTGCAGCGAATCACAGCCCACACGGGTCAGGAAGTCCTGCTGGCTGCCTGTTTCCACCCCTTCGGCAACGATCCGCAGCCCCAGTGCGCGGCCGAGCGCGACGATGGCGGCGACGATCGCGGCGTCGTCACCGTTGTGCTCCAGGTCACGGACAAAACCACGATCGATCTTCAGCTCATTGGCCGGCAGGCGCTTGAGGTACATCAGGCTGGAATAGCCGGTGCCGAAGTCATCGATGGACAGGTCCACGCCCATGTCGGACAGACGCTTGAGCACGGTCACGCTCGCGTCGGCATCATTCATGGCGGTGGTCTCAGTGATTTCCAGGGTCAGGTGGTTGGCCGCCAGCCGATGACGAGCCAGGGTCGCCGCCACGCTGTCGGCCAGCCCTGCGTGGGAGAACTGCAGTGCCGACAGGTTCACCGCCACCCGCCAATGGCCGTAGCCCTGCTCCAGCCACAGCTGCATCTGCCGGCAGGCTTCGTCCAGTACCCATTCGCCAATGCCGATGATCAGGCCGCTCTTCTCCGCCAGGCCAATGAAGCTGTCGGGCAGCAGCAGGCCGAGCTGCGGGTGCTGCCAGCGCAACAAGGCCTCCGCGCCCAATGGCGCTGCGGTCACGGCATCGAACTTGGGTTGGTAGTACAGCCGGAACTGGTTGTCGAGCATGGCCCCCCGCAGGTCCTGGAGCAATTGCAGTTGCCTGCGCGCGTTGCTGTTCATCGAAGCGTCGAAAAAGCGGTAGCCGTTCTTGCCGGCACCCTTGGCGTGATACATCGCGGCGTCGGCGTTCATCAGCAGTTCATGCTGGTCCACGCCGTTGGCGGGATACACCGCCACGCCGATGCTGGCGGAGATCAGCAGGGTCTGGTCGCCGACCACGAAAGGCGCCGCGAGCAGGCTGACCTGCTGTGCGGCGATGGCCGCAGCTTCCAGCGGGGAGTCGAGCAGCTGCAACAAGGCGAACTCGTCACCGCCGATCCGGGCCAGGGTGTGTTGACTGGACAATTTTTCCCGCAGGCGTGCGGCGACCTGTTGCAGCAACTGATCGCCGACATGATGGCCGAAAGCATCGTTGACCGGCTTGAAGCCGTCCAGGTCGATGAACATCAGGGCGAAGCTGCCCCCGGTCTCGCGCGTGGCTTCGATCGCCTGGGCGATACGGTCGTCGAGCAACAGCCGGTTGGGCAGCCCGGTCAGGTTGTCATGCAGCGCCAGCCTGATCAGCTCCTGGTTGGCCTCGCCCAGCGAAGCGGACAGCAAGGAAGTACGGGCCTCCAGGCGCGCGTCGAGCACCGAGGTCAGCAAGGTCAAGCCGAGCACCGCCAGGGTGGTGACCAGCACCAGGTAGTCCAGGCCGCTGCCGCTGAGCCCCGAGGTGGCGCTGGCGCACCAGCTGCCCTCGGGGAACTGCGCCGCCGCCATGCCGGTGTAGTGCATGCTGACGATGGCCAGGCCCATGACCACCGCCGCACCGGCGCGGGCCAGGCGCACCCCCGACATGCGCTCGCGCAGGCGAAACGCCACCCAGAGTGCGACGCCCGCCGCAGCGACGGCGACCGCCAGCGAGGCGAAGAACAGGTGCGGGTCGTAGATGATGCCCGGCTGCATGTCCAGGGCGGCCATGCCGGTATAGTGCATGCTACTGATGCCAACGCCCATCACCAGCGCGCCCATCAACAGTTGCGGCCAGGGCAGGCGCGGCTGGCGCACCAGCCACAAGGCAAAGCCCGAAGACAGCACCGCGATCAGCAGCGACAGCGACGTCAGCCCTGTATCGTAGCCCAGCTTGATGGGCAGGCTGAACGCCAGCATCCCGATAAAATGCATCGACCAGATGCCGATCCCCATGGCCAGCGAGCCACCCGCCATCCACAGGGTCATGGCATGACCCCGCGCAGTGGCAATGCGCCCCGCCAGGTCCAGCGCGGTATAGGAAGCCAGTATCGCCACACCCAGCGATATGGCGACCATGGTCGGGGAATAACTTCCTGTCAGCATTTGCGTTTCCAGCCAAGAAGCCCGGCGCATGACGGACGCCGGGCAAGTGTGGGCTATTCAAGCAGACGCCTGCCTGCACGGCTACCTCAATTTGGATCCACCGGTTGATTCTCCCAACCACCGCCGAGCGCAGCGACCAATTGTACGCTGGCCAGCAGACGACTCTGCTGCAGGTCCAGCACGCTGCGCTCATGGGCCAAAGCCGTGGTTTGTACGTTGACCACATCAAGATAGCCGATCATTCCGGCTTCGTACTGGTTACTCGTCAAGCGCAGCGATTGACGCGCCGCGTCCAGGGCGTCGGCGCGTACCTGCGCCTCGTTTTCGTAGACATTGAGCTGGCTCAGGGCATTTTCCACCTCGCGCATGCCATCGAGCACGGTCTGGCGATACTGCGCCACGGTCTGATCGTAGACCGCCTCGGTACGCTGCACCTCGGCCGAACGCTGACCACCGTCGAACAAGGTCACGGCCAGTTGCGGACCCAGCGACCAGAAACGGTTGGGCAGGCTGACCCAGTTGGCCAGTGCGCTGCTGCTGTAGCCACCGCTCACGCTCAGGGTCAGGTCGGGATACCAGGCCGTCTGCGCCACGCCGATGCGCGCATTGGCGGCTATCATCGCGCGCTCGGCCGAGGCGATGTCCGGGCGTCGCTCCAGCCATTGCGACGGCACGCTCAGCGGGATGCTCGGCAGCGCTGGCACCTCACTGCTTTCAGCCAGGCTGAAATCCGCCGGGGCACGCCCCATCAGGACGGCAATCGCATTTTCGTACTGCACGCGCTGCCAGGCCAGGTCGACCAGGTCGGCCTCGGTACCTTTGAGCTGGGTCTGCGCCTGAGCGACCGCAGCCTGGCCGGAGATGCCGGCGCGATACTGGTTGCGGGTCAGGTGCACAGAGCGCTTATAGGTTTGCAGGGTGTCCTGCAACAGGCGCTTGTGCTGGTCGATGACCCGCAGTTGCAAGTAGTTCTGCACCAACTGCGACTGCAGGCTCAGGCGCATGTTGGCCAGGTCAGCTGCGCTGGCCTGGGCGTCGGCGCGATGGGCCTGCAGACCTCGGCGCAGCTTGCCCCAGACGTCCGCTTCCCAGCTGATGTCCAGCTGCGCGTTGTAGGTGTCACGCATGCCACTGGCCGATCGGCTCAGGCTTGAATCGCTGCTGCCGGTACCCTGGCTGGAGCGGGTCTTGCCGGCGCTCAGGCTGCCACTGGGCAACAGCGCCCCGCGGCTGGTGCGCAGCAGCGCCATGGCCTGGCGGTACTGCGCCTCGTATTCAGCGACGGTCTGGTTGGACTGGTTGAGCGCCTCGACCAGGCTGTCGAGCTGCGGGTCGCCGTACAGCTGCCACCAGGCGCCACGCGGCAGATTGTCACCGGGCTGGGCCTGGCGCCAGCCTTCGGCTTGCTGGAAATGGGCCGGGGTGGCCAACGGCGGACGCTGGTAGTCAGGGCCTGCAGCGCAGCCCCCGAGCACCAGGCCGGCGAGCATCAGCAGGCAAAAGCGGCCGCCGCGCGGTGGCAGGGCGCAGCCAGCGGCCCGGCGTTGGGGTGAGTCGAGGTGATTCATGGTGCGGTATCCAGAGCGGCATCGGTGCGCACGCCGCGCCAGTGGTGGTAGCGATGGCGCAGGCGGTCGAGATAGAGGTACACCACCGGAGTGGTGTAGAGCGTAAGGATCTGGCTGACGATCAGCCCGCCGATGATGGTCAAGCCCAGCGGGTGACGCATCTCCGCTCCTTCGGCGCTGCTCAGCAACAAGGGCACGGCGCCGAGGATCGCCGCCAGGGTGGTCATCAGAATCGGCCGCAGGCGCATCAGGCAGGCCTGGTGGATCGACTCCAAGGGCGTAAGCCCGTGCTGGCGTTCGAGCTCCAGGGCCAGGTCGATCATCAGGATGGCGTTCTTCTTCACCACGCCGATCAGCAGGAACAGGCCCAGCAGGGAGATAAGGCTGAACTGCCCACCCGTCAGGTAGATGCTCAGCAGCGCGCCGACGCCGGCCGACGGCAGCGTGGAAAGAATGGTCAGCGGGTGGATATAGCTTTCGTACAGTATGCCCAGCACCAGGTACACCACCACCAGCGCGCCAAGAATCATCAGCGGCTGGGTCTTCTGCGCGGCGGCAAAGGCATCGCCGGTGCCCGCCACCTTGACCATGACCTCTTCCGGCAGGCCCAGGCGCGCCAGCTCGCGCTCGATGGCGGCCGAAGCCGCCTGCAGCGACACGCCTTCGGCGAGGTCGAAGTTGATGCTCTGCGAGGCGAATTGCCCCTCGTGGCTGACCGTGTCGGCCGCCACGCTGTTCTCGTAATGGGCCACGGCCGACAACGGCACCCGGGCACCCTCGGCCGTGATGACCTGCACCTGGTCGAGGGTGATGGGGTCGCGGGCGAACAGCGGGTCGAGCTCCATCACCACCTTGTACTGGTTCAGGCTGTCGTAGATGGTGGATATCTGCCGCTGGCTGTAGGCGTTGTCGAGCACCGCGCTGATGGTGCTCATGTCGATGCCCAGACGCTTGGCCTGGTCGCGATCGACCACCAGGGTGACCTGGGGCGCACCCCTGCCCTCCTTGGCATCCACCGCCGTCACCTGGGGCAGGCCGCGGAACATGGCGGCGATCTTCGGGTACCAGAGGCGCAGCAGGCCCATATCGCCACTCTGGATGATGTACTGGTACTGCGCGGTGCTCTGTTCGCGCCCCCCGCCAAACTGCAGATCCTGATCGGCCATCATGAACAGCCGGGCGCCGGGAACTTGGGGCATCTCCTTGCGCAGACGCTCGATCACCTGCTGCGCGTTGATCCCGCGCTCCTGCAACGGCGCCAGGCGAATCATCAAGGTGCCGTTGTTGATGCTGTTGAAGCCGCCGATGTAGCCCGCCACGCTGTGCACTGCCGGGTCGGCCAGCAGGGCCTGGCGGAAGATGTCCATCTTGGGCTGCATCACACTGAATGACATGCCGTCGTCGCCGCGCACGAAACCCAGCAGCTGCCCGGTGTCCTGCTGGGGCATGAGCGTCTTGGGCACCACCACGTACAGCGCGAAATTGATGCCGATGGTCACCAGCAGGCTCAGCAGCGTCAGCCGGCGGTGGCGCAGGGCCCAGCCCAGGCTGCGATCATAGGCGCTGACCAGACGTTCGTTGAGCCGCCGGCTGTAGCGCTGCAGGCGGTTTTCCTCGCCGGCCACGTGGGGCTTGAGCCAGCGTGCGCAGAGCATCGGCGTCAGGGTCAGCGACACCAGCAGCGAGATGGCGATCGCCACCGCCAGGGTGATGGCGAATTCGCGGAACAGCTCCTGGATGATGCCGCCCACGAACAGGATGGACAGGAATACCACCACCAGCGAGGCGTTCATTGCCAGCAAGGTGAAGCCCACCTCGCGCGCGCCCTGGTAGGCGGCTTCCATGGGCGGCACGCCTTCGTCGATGTGCCGGGAGACGTTCTCCAGCACCACGATGGCATCGTCGACCACCAGCCCGGTGGCCAGGATCAAGGCCATCAGCGACAGGTTGTTCAGGGAGAAATTGCACAGGTACATGGCGGCGAAGGTGCCGACCAGCGCTACCGGCACCGCCAGGGTCGGGATCAGTGCCGAGCGCACCTTGCCGAGGAACAGGAACACCACCAGGATGACCAGCGCCACAGCCAGCAGCAGGGTCATCTCGGCTTCGTGCAGGGTCGCCTTGATCACCGGCGAGCGATCGAACGCCAGCTGCAGATCGACGCCGCCGGGCAGCAGGGATTGCAGCACCGGCAACTGCGCCTTGATCTGGTTGACCGTCTCGATGATGTTGGCACCGTTCTGGCGGTTGATCACCATCAGGATGGCCGGCTGGTCGTTGAAGAAACCGGCGTTGTAACGGTCCTCCACGGCGTCGCTGACCCGGGCGACATCGGACAGGCGCAGCACCGCGCCATCGCTGTAGCGAATGACCAGGGGCCGGTAGTCGCGGGCTTTTTCCAGCTGGTCGTTGGCCTGCACCTGCCAGCTGTGCTCGGCGTCGCCGACGAAACCCATGGGCCGGCGCGAATTGGCATTGGCGATGGCCAGGCGCACGTCTTCCAGCGGCACCTTGTACTGCGCCAGCAACTGCGGCTGCAGCTCGACCCGCACCGCCGGCAGCGAACTGCCGCCGATCGCCACATCACCCACTCCCGGCACCTGTGACAGGCTTTGGCCGAGGATGGTCGAGGCCAGGTCGTACAGCTCGCTCTTGGGCACGGTGCTGGAGGTCAGGCTGAGCACCATCACCGGCGCCTGGGACGGATTGAACTTGCTGTAGGTGGGCATGCTGCGCATGCCGCTGGGCAACAGGTTGCGCGAGGCGTTGATGGCCGCCTGCACCTCGCGGGCGGCGCCGTCGATGTCACGGCCCAGTTCGAACTGCAGGACGATCCGCGTGGTGCCCTGGCTGGAGCGGCTGGTCATGGTGGTGATGCCGGCGATGCTGCCGAACGCGCGCTCCAGCGGCGTGGCCACCGTGGCGGCCATTACTTCCGGGCTGGCGCCGGCGAGGTTGGCCGAGATCACGATCACCGGAAAATCCATGTTTGGTAGCGGTGACACTGCCAGCAGGCGAAATGCCACGCCGCCCAGCAACATGATCGCCAGGCTCAGCAGCACCGTGGCCACCGGCCGCCGGATGAACGGCCCGGACAGGTTCATGCCTGCGCCTCGCCAGCCCTGGGCCGCCTGTGCCAGCGCCGGCCCAGGCGATCGAAGTACAGATAGATGACCGGCGTGGTGAACAGCGTCAGCACCTGGCTGACCAGCAAGCCGCCGACCATCACCAGGCCCAGCGGTTGGCGCAGCTCGGCGCCCGAGCCGCTCGCCAGCATCAGCGGAATGGCGCCGAACAGCGCCGCCAGGGTGGTCATCAGGATCGGCCGGAAGCGCAGCAACGCCGCCTGGAAGATCGCCGTCTGCGGGTCCATGCCCTGCTCGCGCTCGGCCTCGAGGGCGAAGTCGATCATCATGATGGCGTTTTTCTTGACGATGCCGATCAGCAGAATGATGCCGATGATCGCGATCATGCCCAGGTCATTGCCGGTCAGCAGCAGGCCCAGCAGCGCCCCCACGGCCGCAGACGGCAGCGTCGAGAGAATGGTGATCGGATGGATGTAGCTCTCATAGAGGACGCCAAGCACGATGTACATGGTCACCACCGCTGCCAGAACCAGTAGCAGCGTGCTCGACAGCGAGGCCTGGAACGCCGCCGCCGCGCCCTGGAATTGCGTCTGCACGCCCAACGGCATGCCGATGTCGTGGCGCGCCTTGTTGATCAGCTCGACCGCTTCGCCCAGCGCCACGCCCGGAGCGAGGTTGAACGACATCATCACTGCGGGAAACTGACCGATGTGGGCGATCGCCAACTGCGCCTGCCGCTGTTCGATATGCCCCAGGCTGGACAGCCGCACCTGCTCGCCACTGGCACTCTTGACGTGAATCTGCTCCAGCGCCTGGGGCCCGAGCACGTCGGCATCCTGGCTCTGCAGCACCACCCGGTACTGGCTGGCCTGGGTGTAGATGGTGGAGATCTGCCGCTGGCCGAAGGCGTCATACAGCGCATTGGTGATGTCGGCGACGTTGACCCCCAGGCGCTTGGCAGCGTCGCGGTCGATGTCCAGGTACACCTGCAGGCCCTTGTCCTGCAGGTCGCTGGCCACATCGGTGAGCTGCGGCAGGCGCTGCAGGGCGTCGCTCAGGCGAGTGCTCCACAGGGCCAGCAGCTCGGCATCGGGCGAGGCCAGGCTGAACTGGTACTGGGTGCGGCTGACACGATCCTCGATGGTCAGGTCCTGTACCGGCTGCAGGTACAACCGCATTCCCACCAGGCTGTCGACCCGCGGTTGCAGGCGCTGGATGACCTGGCTGGCACTCAGGTTGCGCTCGGCGTGGGGCTTGAGGTTGATCAGCAGGCGGCCACTGTTGAGGGTGGCGTTGTCACCGTCTACGCCGATGTAGGAGGACAGGCTGGCCACCGCCGGATCCTCCAGGATGATCGCGGCCAGGGCCTGCTGGCGCTCGCTCATGGCCTTGAACGAGATGGCCTGGGGCGCCTCGGAGATGCCCTGGATGACCCCGGTGTCCTGCACGGGAAAGAAGCCCTTGGGCACGATCAGATACAGCACCACCGTCAGCACCAGGGTCGCGACCGCCACCAGCAAGGTCAGCGGCTGATGGCGCAAGACCCAGGTCAGGGCGCGCCCGTAGCCGCTGACCAGCCAGTCGAGGGCCGCCCCGCTGGCCTTGTAGAAGCGCCCCTGTTCATGGGGCTCGGGCTCGCGCTTGAGCAGCCGCGCGCACATCATCGGCGTCAGGGTCAGGGACACCAGCAGGGAAATCAGGATGGCCACGGCCAGGGTGATGGCGAATTCGCGAAACAGCCGCCCGACCACGTCAGCCATGAACAGCAATGGAATCAGCACGGCGATCAGCGAGAAGGTCAGCGACAGCAGGGTGAAGCCGATCTGCCGCGAGCCTTTGAGGGCGGCCTGCAGCGGCGTTTCGCCCTCCTCGATATGCCGCGAGATGTTCTCCAGCATGACAATGGCGTCGTCCACCACGAAGCCGGTGGCGACGGTCAGCGCCATCAGGGTCAGGTTGTTGATCGAGAACCCGGCCAGGTACATCACCGCAAAGGTTCCCACCAGCGACAGCGGCACTGCCACCGAAGGTATCAGGGTGGCGGCGAAACGGCGCAGGAAGAGGAACGTCACCATCACCACCAGCGCGATCGCCAGCAGCAATTCATGCTGCACGTCGTCGACCGAGGCACGGATGGTCTGGGTGCGGTCGGTCAGTACGGTCACCTGGATGCCGGCCGGCAGGTTGTCGGTGATCGACGGCAGCAGCGCCTTGATCCGGTCGACCACCTCGATCACGTTGGCCCCAGGCTGGCGCTGGATGTTGAGCAGCACCGCCTGGTTGCGGTTGGCCCAGGCCGCCAGCCGATCGTTCTCGGCGCCGTCGACGATCTGTGCGACATCGCGCAGGCGCAGCGGTGCGCCATTGTTGTAGGCCAGGATGAGGTTGGCGTACTGCTCGGGCGAGGTCATCTGGTCGTTGGCATCGAGCATCGAGACCCGCTCCGGCCCATCGAAACTGCCTTTGGGCTGGTTGACGTTGGAGGCGCCGATCAAGCTGCGCACGTCGCTCAGGTTGAGGCCGTTGGCCGCCAGCGCCTGGGGGTTGACCCGAATGCGCACGGCCTGGCGCTGGCCGCCGGCGATGCTGACCATGCCGACGCCGCTGAGCTGGGCGATTTTCTGCGCCATGCGCGTGTCGACCAGATCGTTGAGCTTTGGCAGCAACAGCGTGCTGGAAGTGATGGCCAGGGTCAGCACCGGAGTGTCGGCCGGGTTGACTTTGTTGTACACCGGCGGCGCGGGCAGATCGGTAGGCAGCAGGTTGGTCGCCCGGTTGATCGCCGCCTGCACCTGTTGCTCGGCGACGTCCATGTTGATGTCCAGGCTGAAACGCAAGGTCAGCACCGACGCCCCGCCGGAGCTGGTCGAGGCCATCTGGGTCAGCCCGGGCATCTGCCCGAACTGACGCTCCAGTGGCGCGGTGACCGAGCTGGTCATGACCTGCGGGCTGGCACCGGGGTACAGGGTCATCACCCGGATGGTCGGGTAGTCGACCTGGGGCAAGGCGGACACCGGCAGCAGTCGGTAGGCGATGATCCCGGCCAGCACCAGGGCGAGCATGGTCAGGGTGGTCGCCACCGGGCGCAGGATGAACAGGCGGGAGATGTTCATTCGGCGCTTTTGTTCGGCTGGCCGGGCACCTGTGCGGCCGGCTTGCCCTGCAGCTCAGCGGCCTTGGCGTCGGTTGCGCCTGGCTCGGCAGGGCCGACCACCTCGACATCGCTGCCATCGCGCAGCCGGTCAGTGCCTTCCAGCACTACCCGGTCGCCCACCGCCAGACCGGCCTGGACCACCGTGCGCACGCCGTCGCTGGCGCCGACTTCGAGCGCGCGTATGCGCACCTTGGTATCGCCCTCCATGACGTAGGCGTAGGTGCCATTGGTGCCAAACTGCACGGCGCCGCTGGGCACCACCACCACCTGCTTGAGCGTGTCGGACAGCAGGCGCACGCTGACGAACTGGTTGGGAAACAGCGCCTCATCCTGATTGTCGAAGCGCGCCTTGAATTTCAGGGTGCCGGTGCTGGTGTCGATTTGGTTGTCGACGCTGGCCAGCACGCCGGTGGCCTGCAATTGCCGGTCGCCGCGGTCCCAGGCCTGTACGGGCAGCTGGGCACCCTGGCGATAGCGCGCGAGCACGGGCGTCAGCTGCGTCTCGGGCAAGGTGAAGCTGACCGTGATCGGCTGGACCTGGGTCACCACCACCAGGGCGGCCGTGTCGTTGGCCGCCACCAGATTGCCGACGTCCAGTTGCCGCAGCCCGACCCGTCCGCTGATGGGCGCGCGGATGCTGGTGAATTCCAGGTTCAGCCGCGCGTCGTTGACGGCGGCCTCATCGGTTTTCAAGGTGCCTTCGTATTGGCTGACCAGGGCCTGCTGGGTGTCGAGGGTCTGCTTGGCGATGCTGTCTTTGGCGAACAGGTTCTGGTAGCGCTGCAGGTCCAGGCGGGCGTTCTTCAGCTGGGCCTGGTTCTGCAGCAAGGTACCCTGAGCCTGCTGCAGGGCGATCTGGTAGCTGCGTGGATCGATCTGCGCCAGCAGGTCGCCGGCCTTGACCCTCTGCCCTTCCTCGAAAGCCACCTTCACCAGCTCCCCCGCCACCCGGCTACGCACGTTGATGGTGTTGGTCGCGGTCACCGTACCCAGCGCCTTGTAATAGATGGCGAAATCTTCGCGAGTGGCTGCGGCTACCCGCACCGGGGTAGCGACCGTGGAGCTGCCGAAACCGGGCCGGGTCGCCGACTGCTGGCCTTTGGCCGATGCCGAAGCTTGCGGCCGCCCCTGCCAGTAATGCCAGGCCAACGCGGTCAGGATCAGCACGGCAAGCAGGCCGAACAACCAGCGGATGGATTTGCGTGGAGCGGAGAATTGCATGGAGTGGTCAGCCTTGAGCGGGGCGTTTCTGCGTGAGGCGGAACGATAATGAGTGCGAGGGGGTTAGCAAAGTGGCTTTGACGGCAATTTACCCCTGCAATGGCAACAAGGTGTTTCAACAAACAGCGGCCTGAACGAATCCAGGCCGCCATTGCGGCAGGGTTGCAACTTACTTCAGGACCGCCAGCGCCGCCTCGTAGTTCGGCTCCTGGCCGATTTCGGCGACCAGCTCGCTGTGCAGGACCTTATCCTCTTCGTCGAGTACTACCACAGCACGCGCAGTCAGGCCTTGCAGGGCGCCGCTGGTGATTTGCACGCCATAGTCGCTGGCGAACGTCGGCGCACGGAAGGTCGACAGGTTGCTGACGTTTTCCAGGCCTTCGGCACCGCAGAAGCGGTCCTGGGCAAACGGCAGGTCGGCCGAGATGCACAGCACGACGGTGTTGTTCAGGCCGCTGGCCTGCTTGTTGAAGGTGCGCACGGAAGTGGCGCAAGTGGGCGTGTCGATGCTTGGGAAGATGTTGAGGATCTTGCGCTTGCCCTTCAGGCTTTCGAGGGTGACGCTCGACAGGCCCTTGCCCACCAGGTCGAACGCTGGCGCCTTGGCGCCAGCGGCGGGCAGTTGACCATTGATGGTGATGGGGTTGCCGCGATGTGTGACCTGAGTCATTGACGTAGTCCTTCTTGAGGTGGATGGAGACCTCGGAAGTTAACCACGAACCACGGCAAAAATCTCGACGGCAATCTCGACTACAACGAATGCGGGCCGGCTGGTGCCTGACTCAGGCGTAGCGCACTTGACGCTGGGCATGGGTCACCGGCTCGACCAGCGCCGCCTGCTCGGCGGTCAGTTCGGTACGCAACTCGGCAATCAGGTTGCAGATGCCCCGGCTGCTGGCCAGCCGCTCCGGGGCGATACCGGTCTTGAGCAGGTGAACCTTGCCGGTCTGCGGGTCGCTGATGTCCACGCTGAGCGTGGCGTTGTCAGCCGTCGAGCAGGTGCAATGCAAGGGCAGGAAAGCGCATTCGACTATATTGCGAAGTTCCAGCGCTGATAGTCCAATCGGTAACATGATCAATATCCTCGGCAGTGGCGCAAATCAGGATATTGGAACAAGCGCACCAAATCCTGAGGGTGACGTTATTCTTGTTCCTGCAGATATATACCCATGATCCTAGTTGCGCAATGCCCCATCGATCAAAATCATTACACTCTGGCGGTGTATTGATTCAGCGCACTGTTCAGTGATCGATTAAAACGATTAAGCATATGCAAAACCTAGCTGTTATTGCTATTCGAGATAATGTCATCCGGGGGCCACTGCGCTACAAATAAATAACCCCGCGCAGATCGAGGACCGGCGCGGGGTCATGTTCCAAACCCGGTCATTATCTCCAGGAATAGGACAGCCCTTCGGTAATACCCTTGATCCCGTAACGAATGTTCTTCGGGCTCTTGCGATTCTGCAGAATGGTAATCGCCGACAGCGTGATCGCGGACAGCAACCACACCGGGAAGGAGTGGAACTTCTTGTTGTACATGATCGCTGCACGGTTGCGGTAGTAATGGAACATGTGACTGCGGCCCTTGCTGCTGCCGCTGTCACCGTGCTGGGCGAAGCTGTGCTCGGAGACCTTGAAGCTGAAACCGGCCTTGGCGGCGCGGTACTGCCAGTCCAGCTCTTCGGAGTACATGAAGTAGCGGTGTTCCATCAGGCCGACCTGCTCCAGCACGGCGCGGCTGATCAACATCGAGGCGCCCATTACGTAGTCGGGCTTGGGGAAGCTCGGCAGGCCTGGGGTCAGCTCCGAACGATTGGCGTTCTTGCCGATCAGCTTGGTCTTGCCAAGCCAGGGGTAGATGGTGCCGCCGCCAACGCATTGCACGATGTTGGGGTTGTTGGTGTATACCAGCACCGAAGCGGCAAAACCGCACTTGGGGTCCTCTTCCATGGTTTTGAGCAGCCCATCCAGGGCACCGGCTTCGAGGACGATGTCATTGTTGAGGATCCAGAAGTACTCGTACCCGGCACGCAGCGCGTATTCCAGGCCGATGTTGTTGCCCCCGGCGTAGCCGTAGTTGCCATCGTTGATGATGAAGGTGCGCTTGTGTTGCGCGGCAATGCCTTTGATCTCGTGCTCGGTGGCGACCAGCACGTCATCGCCCTCGGCCCGCAGGTAGGCGGTGATACGCTGGATGCTGTCGTCCTTCGAGCCGTTGTCGATGATGACCACCGGTATGTCGCAGTGCGCCTTCAGGGATTCCATGCAGGCAATCGTCTGGTCGGCACCGTTCCAGTTCAGTACAAAGGCACACACTTTGTCGTGACTAATCATAAATTTCTCCAAAGTCTAAGCACGGCAGCCGCGTCGCGACGCCATTCAATTCAAGACAGGGTTGGTAACGGGTCCGGGCATCTGGCGACCGTACCAGCGCTTGGAAGCGATCAGCACGATCAGGATCGCCAACAGGTTTACAGTGATATTGGTCAGGGCAAAGGCCTTGACCACTGCCATGGCATCCTTGAATACGAAGGCACCGAGCAGCACCCCACCGACCCGCAGGCTGGTACTGAACACTTCGAATATCAGGAAGGTTTTTTGTAATGACAACGCGGGAGCGGCAGCCAGGCAAGGCAGGTTCATGAAGCCAGTCAGCTCGGCAATCGCCAGCCAGCGAGCATATTCACCAGCATTGGTCCAATGCTCGCCGAAGGCCAGGTGGAACAGCCAGGGACCGGCAATGGCCAGGGTCGCGAACGGAATCAGACCCAGGCCACCCAGGGCGGCGACGCCCTTGAGCAACAGCCCGGTGACCGACTCCTGGGCATGGATGGCCCGGGCGATACGCGGATAGAAGACGCTGCTGACCGCCTTGCCGATGAAATTGCTCGGCATGCTCAGCACTTGCAGGCACAAGGCAAAGTAACCAGCAGGCACCGCGCCGAATGCCGAGGCCAGCACCAGCGTAGGCATGTGCACCGACAGCGCGTTGATCAACACCTGCGGGGCGCGATACAGCGGGAAGTCGCGGTATTCACGCGCCAGGGTCCAGAACGACTTGGGTGGCGGCTCGGCGGGGTCTGGAACGTGCGGCACGCGCTTGTACTGCATGCCGATCAACAGCATCAGGGTGTTGATCAGGTAATACAGCGAGCTTGTGATCACCAGCATCGGCGCCGAGTTCTGCAGCCAGCCACCAATGGTGCGCAGGCTGTTGTAGCACAGCGCGTGCGCCGTGGTGGCGCGAGCGGTCAGGGTGAACTTGTGGTTGCGGTACAGCCACTGCTGGGTGATCTCCAGGGCCGCAGAGGTGAACATCACCATTGGCAGCAGCATCAGGTAAGGCGTCAGCAATTGCAGGTTCAGACGCTCGGCAATGCGTTCGCCGAAGAAGAAGAACACCAGCGCCGTCAGCACCGCGATGATCGCCGCCATGACCAGCGAGACCTTGATCAGGCCACGGGAGTCGGAGTCCGACTTGGGCAGCACGATGGCGATCGGGTAGGTCAAGGCGCAAGCCGGGATGAGGATAATGCTCAAGCTCTGGAACGCCCCCACCACGCCGAAGGCGTCGGGGCCGTAGATGCGCATGATCACCGGGATCAGTGCCAGGTTGATCAACTGCGCGCCGGCGCTGCCGGAAATCGCCGTAAGGATGTGCCGGAACAACGTCGCTTGGCGCAACTGCGCCACAAGGCCGCGCCAACCGCCGCCTTTACCTAGTCCCTCAGAGGACAAATCTCTCTCCATGGTGCAGTTCTCCGAGAAATAAGAATCACGCCTCTTTGGCGCTTCACCTTGAACAGATGCTGCGAGAGAACAGCGCAAAAAAGGCACGGGGCCGGAACCTGCAAACAGGATCCGATACTGCCCGTGCCATGTGACACATATCGTATCAATTAATCGGCAGAGATACTCAAACAATGAGCCATCATTTTGACTTTTTTTCTCTTTGATCACAACTTTGCCATGACCACTGAACTCTCTCGCCGATAGAAGGTCAATCTCGAGTTTTAGGTATTAGAGCCTGGAGCTGCAATGCCAGTAAATCACCACTCAAAACAATGACTTCGGGATCTTTGGCGCCTCTTTCCTTGCGCCACAGCCAATCGTTCGACGGTGGCGTGCTCACCAACGAAATGCTGCCGTGGCGGTCAGAGGTCAAACCCTGCACCGCGACCTGGATACTGCCCTTGGGGCCCATCACCTCCGGCACCAGCTCGACGGTACGGGCGGCCAGGCTGATCAGCATTTTCTGGGTATGGAACGGGGAATCACCCTCGACGTAGGACGCGTTGCGCGCCCGCCAGGCCTCCCGGGTAATCAGCAGGTGGCCAGAGCCAGTCAGCGGCTCGAACCATTGCTCGATCTGGTCGAACAGACGATTGATGTGCACTCGCCAATGCTCGCACTGCTGGCTGAACTGCTGCTTCTTGCTCTCTTCGCTGCTGGCGTGTTGCGCCAGCAGCTCGCCCAGTTGCCGTACCTCGTCCATCCGATGTGCCTCGTGCTGAAGGCCGAAAACAGCCGACGGTAAACCCCGCCAGCTGTTCGACACCTGTACTCTACGCCTTCGCGGGCCGGGCCGCGCCTGCTTCTGGCTGACCGGCAGCCTTGGCGATTACCACAGCGGCACGACGTAGCTCAGGTCGCAGGGCCAATGGCCCTCGGCTGAACAGTGTAATTATTCCTGTTGCGCTCGGGCATGACAGTCGTGCTACAACTTTGCCGAGGGCCATGTAAGGTATTTCAGTTGAGTTTCACCCGGCAAAGAGGATGAAAGAATCTTCACTGTGCAGCCACGCCATTCAACTTTGTCGGTCAGCGAGTAAACCTGCCAACGCCTGCACCCCCTCCTCCGCCGTGGCACTGTAACCTGCCCAGCTGCAGGCCAGCATGAGATTACGCGGCAGGCCGAAATCCTCGATGACAAAGCCCAGGCTGTCGACGCTCGGCCGGTGGGCGCCGTGCAACGCGCGCAGGTCGGCCACCGGCGAGAAATAGCCCCACACCGGTTTGCCCAGGGCAGCGGCCATGCCAACTTCAAAAGCGGTACCGGAATCGGGCTCAAGGCCACGGAACACCTCAAGGTTGGCCAGCACGGCATCGCAATCGGCGATCATGCGCAGGTTGTCCTGGTAGATGCGCCGGGCTGCGGCCTGGCCGACCAGGCCGGCAGGCAGTTGATTGTCCATGGGATACAGGCCCTGCAGGCCATGGCGCTGGCACAACTGCTTGAGCCGGGCGCCCTGTTCGATGGCGTCGCGGCGAAATACATCGAAACCGGCGAGGTAGATCTGCGGCATGCGACTCCCGGCAAACGGCTCAAAGGCGGCATTCTACGCCGCTGGTGTGCAGTGGATCAAAGTCAAAACGGCCTGGCGGCCTTCCGGGGGGGCTCCCCCCACCCTCAGGTTGCGGCGCAAACGAAAGTGGGAGAGGTGCGGTGCCAGCCTACGCCAGCAACGAGCAGATCAGCGCCGAGATCGATATCAGACCGATCACCAGCACGAAGACATTGGACCACTGCCCTGCATAGCGAGCCATGGCCGGCACCCGGCGCACGGCAATCATGGGCATCAGGAACAGCAGCGCGGCGATCACCGGGCCACCCAGGGTCTCGATCATGCCCAGAATGCTCGGGTTGAGAGTCGCCACCAGCCAGCACACGACCAGCATGAACGCGGCCACTCCCCGGTCCAGCGCCTTGGGGCTCGGCCGTCGACCGCTCTTCTGCACCAAACCCTTGAGGCCTTCGCTGGCGCCGATGTAATGGCCGAGGAACGACTTGGCGATCGCCACGAAGGCGATCAGCGGCGCGGCGAAGGCGATGGTCGGGTTGCTGAAATGGTTGGCCAGGTAAGACAGGATCGACAGGTTCTGCGACTTGGCCTCGGCCAGTTGCTCCGGGGCCAGGGTCAGCACGCAACTGAACACGAAGAACAGCACCATCAGCACCATCAAACCATGTGCGCCGCGCAGTATCCGAGCGCTACGCCGCTCGGCCTGCTGGCCATAGCGGCGTTTCTGCGCCACGGCGAACGCCGAGATGATCGGCGAGTGATTGAACGAGAACACCATGACCGGGATCGCCAGCCACAGCGTGCGCACGAACGCCATGGGTTGCGGGGCCTGATGGGCGGTGACGAGGATGCCACCGGTCCAGTGCGGCACCAGGAACAGCGCCAGCAGGAGCAGGGCCACGATGAACGGATAAACCATCAGGCTCATGGCCTTGACGATGAAGCGCTCGCCACAGCGCACCACGGCCAGCAGGCCGAGAATCAGCACCAGTGCCAGCAGGGCCCGCGGCGGCGCCTGCAAGCCCAACTGGTGTTCGATGAAGCTGCCGACGGTGTTGGTCAGGGCCACGCTGTAGATGAGCAGGATGGGAAAGATCGCGAAGAAGTACAGCAGCGTGATCAGCGCGCCAATTCGACGCCCGAAGTGCTCTTCGACCACATCGGTGATATCGCCACCGCCGCTGCCTGACAGCACGAACCGAGTCAGTCCGCGGTGGGCGTAATAGGTCATCGGAAACGCCAGCACGGCCAGTACCAGCAGCGGCCAGAAGCCACCAAGGCCGGCATTGATCGGCAGGAACAGGGTACCGGCACCGATCGCCGTGCCGAACAGGCCGAGCATCCAGGTGGTGTCGTGACGGTTCCAAGGGGAGCTCGACGCTTGTGGCGCCACGTGAGCCGCATCGAGGCTTTTGGCCTGGTCAATCATCCGGAGGTTCTCCCTTGCCGGTCGTTCGAAGATGGCCGGAAGCGAGTCAGACATGCAGCAGGCAGTGCCCCGGCCCTGAAAAAGGGCCGGCATTGTCCCCAAGGGGGGCGCTGGCTGCAAGGGTTCAGCGGGTTGGCGCGGCGAAAGGCCCCAGCTCGCCCGGCGTCACGGTCAACCCCTCGGCAGCGCCAAGCAGCTCCAGCAGGCGGCGAGCGTTGTAGGGCGCATGCACCTTGACGTCGTTATCGAAGTAGCAGAATACCTGGCGCTGCTTGACCGCCCGGCCCTTTCGTGGGTCGAGCAACTGCGCATCGGCGACCTGGCCACCGTCTGCCCAGCACCGGATGCGCTCGCGCCAGCGTTCGATGGCCGCTTCGCTGTAGCCACTCTTGTACAGCTCCTCGGCGCCGTGCAAACGGATATACACGAAGTCTGCGGTCAGGTCCTCGGCATAGGGCCACTTGCCGGCCGTGTCGGCCTTGACCAGCGCCACGTTATAGCGACGCAACAGCTGTGCAAACTCGGGCACGGCAAAACTTTCATGGCGTATTTCCACCGCGTGACGCAGTTTGCCGCGCGCGGGAATATCCAGATACCCAGGCTTGCGCAGGCGCTCCTCGCACTGCGCCGCCAGGCCGCGCGCTTGCTGCATGTTTATCGGCAGCAGATTGAGGAAGTGCTCGAAGCGCTCGGCGTCGAACTTGAAGTTGGGCGGGAACTGCCAGAGTATCGGCCCCAGCTTCTCCTTGAGTTGAAACAGGCCGGAGGCGAAGAAGTTGGCCAACGGTGTTTCGATGTCCTTCAACCGCCGCATGTGCGTGATGTAGCGACCGCCCTTGACGCTGAAGACAAAGCCTTTGGGTGTCGCCGCATACCACTGCGCGTAGTGCTCCGGCGTTTGCAGCGAATAGAAGGACCCATTGATCTCGATACTGTTCACGGCGCGCGCAGCAAAGGGCAGCTCGTTCTTCTGCGCCAGGCCCGCGGGGTAGAAATCACCTCGCCAGGGCACATAGCGCCAGCCGGAGATCCCTATGTGGTATCGACTCGACTGCACCCTGCTCATGGTTTTTTGTAACGCAACCACACCGCGCCACCGTCCTGGACTTCGGCCGACACCAGGCTCAGATAGGCCGGCTGCTGCCAGGCCTGCTCGGGCACCTCGAACGAGGCCGGGTGGGCACCGCGACCGTCGACCAACGGCAGTATGACCACGCTGACTTCATCCACCAGGCCGGCATTGACGAACGAGCCACTGACCAGCGGCCCACCCTCGACGCAGAGCCGCTCGATGCCCAGCTCGCGGGCCAGCAGCTCGACCACCAGCCCCAGATCGATCTCGCTCTTGCCGCCGAACACATAGGACACCTGAATAGATTGCAGATAGGCCAGGTAGTCATCACTGACGCCTTCGGCAAGCACTTGCACCACATGGGAATCCAGCGCCTGGTTGCTCTTCCATTCGACCTTGCCGTGGGGATCGATGGAAATCGCGTATTTGTCGGCATTGCGTTCGGCAAAATAATGCTCACGCGGTATCGGCCCTTGCGCCAGGCCCTTGGCATAGCCTTCACCGTGGGCAATTTCCTGCATGGTCACACGCCCGCACAGCCAGGCGTCGAACTTGAACTGTTCGGCAAGTTTCTCGTAGAGTTCGCCGGCATTTTTCTTGAAGGCGCGGTCCCAGCCATCGGTCAAGGCGTGGCCGTCGATGGACGACATCATGTGGCAGATTATGTAGGGCTTCATGGTCCACTCCGGTCGAATGATCGCTTCAATAGTCTTGCTATTTATTCCAGAGCACCGGGCGCTGCGGATAGTTCAGCAAAAGTGTCCGCCAGGGGCTGTTCAGCACATGGCCATCCGCTATATATTAGTTTATATAACGACAACCCCTCGGAGCAAACCAATGAAAATAACAGCACCGCTGGCCGCCCTGTTCGCTGCCCTCGCCCTCAACACCGCCTGGGCGGACGAAGTGCAAGTGGCCGTGGCGGCCAATTTCAGCGCGCCCGTGCAAGCCATCGCCACCCAGTTCGAGAAGGATACCGGGCACAAGTTGGTCGCCTCGTTCGGCGCCACCGGCCAGTTCTATACGCAGATCAAGAATGGGGCGCCTTTCGAAGTGTTCCTCGCGGCCGACGACAGCACGCCGAAGAAGCTTGAAGACGAGGGCGATACCGTCAAGGGTTCGCGTTTCACCTACGCGGTCGGCACCCTGGCGCTGTGGTCGGCCAAGGAAGGTTATGTCGACGACAAGGGCGCGGTACTGGCCAAGAACCAATACCAGCATCTATCCATCGCCAACCCCAAGGCCGCGCCCTACGGCCTGGCCGCCACTCAGGTACTGGACAAGCTCAAGCTGAGCGACACGGTCAAACCGAAGATCGTCGAGGGCCAGAATATTACCCAGGCCTATCAGTTCGTCTCCAGCGGCAACGCCGAACTGGGCTTCGTCGCCCTCTCGCAGATCTACAAGGACGGCAAGCTGACCAGTGGTTCGGCCTGGATCGTGCCGGCCAACCTGCATGACGCCATCCGCCAGGATGCGGTCGTGCTCACCAAGGGCAAGGACAACGCTGCCGCCAAGGCGCTGATGGAATACCTCAAGGGTCCGAAGGCCGTGGCGATCATCAAGTCGTTCGGCTACGAAATCTGATGCCGCTGACGGCGAGCGACCTGTCGGCCATCTGGCTGACCGTCAAGCTGGCAACGCTCACCACCGCCATCCTCCTGGTGATCGGCACGCCGATCGCCTGGTGGCTGGCGCGCAGCCGTTCCTGGCTGCGCGGGCCGATCGGCGCGGTGGTGGCGCTGCCGCTGGTGCTGCCGCCTACGGTGATCGGCTTCTATCTATTGTTGCTGCTCGGCCCCAACGGGCCCATCGGCCATCTGACTGACGCATTGGGCCTGGGGCGGATCACCTTCAGCTTCTTCGGCCTGGTGGTCGGCTCGGTCATCTACTCGATGCCGTTCGTGGTGCAGCCGCTGCAGAATGCCTTCAGCACCATCGGCGACCGCCCGCTGGAAGTGGCCGCCACCCTGCGCGCCTCGCCGTGGGACTGCTTCTTCAGCGTGGTGGTGCCGCTGGCCCGCCCAGGCTTCATCACCGCCGCCATTCTTGGCTTCGCGCATACGGTAGGCGAGTTCGGCGTGGTGTTGATGATCGGCGGCAATATTCCCGACAAGACTCGCGTGGTTTCGGTGCAGATCTACGACCATGTCGAGGCCATGGAATACCTGCAGGCCCACTGGCTGGCTGGCGCCATGCTGGTGTTCTCCTTTGTCGTGCTGCTGGCGCTGCACACCAGCCGCAGCAGTCGCTCAGCCTGGAGTTGACCCGTGCCAGACGCCATCAAGGCCCGCCTGCAACTCAAGTACCCGGGTTTTTCCCTGGACCTGGACCTGCGCCTGCCCGGACGCGGCGTCAGCGCCCTGTTCGGCCCGTCGGGTTCGGGCAAGACCACCGTGTTGCGCTGCCTGGCCGGGCTGGTCAAGGCGCCCCAGGCCTACGTGCAAATCAACGGCGAGGTCTGGCAGGACTCCCAGGCTGGGGTGTTCGTGCCGCCGCACAAGCGCCCTATCGGCTATGTGTTTCAGGAAGCCAGCCTGTTCGCCCACCTCTCGGTGCGAAAGAATCTGGAATATGGCTGGCAGCGCATCAGTACCGCCGAGCGCCGCGTACAGCTGCAAAGCGCCTGCGAACTACTGGGCATCAGCGCCCTGCTCGACCGTCAGCCGCTGCACCTGTCGGGTGGCGAGCGTCAGCGGGTCGGCATCGCCCGCGCCCTGCTGACCAGCCCCCGCCTGCTGCTGATGGACGAACCGCTGGCCGCCCTAGACAGCCAGCGCAAGGCCGAAATCCTGCCATACCTTGAGCGGCTGCACGACGAACTGGATATCCCTGTCGTCTACGTCAGTCATTCCCATGACGAGGTAGCGCGGCTGGCCGATCACCTGGCGCTGATCGAGGGCGGCAAACTGCTGGCCTGCGGCCCGGTAGGCGAGACCTTCGCGCGCCTCGACCTGCCGATCGCCTTGCATGATGACGCCGGCGTGGTGGTCGAAGGCCGGGTGTGCAGCTACGACAGCCAATACCAACTGCTCAGCCTCAAGCTGCCCAACAGCAGCCTGCAGGTCAAGGTCGCCCATGCGGCCCTGCCGATGGCCGCCCGCCTGCGCTTCAAGGTGCGCGCCCGCGACATCAGCCTGAGCCTGACCGGCGATGCTGCCAGCAGCATCCTCAACCGCCTGCCGGTGACCATCACGGCGCTGACGCCAACCGATAACGCCGCACATGTCATGGTCGGCCTGGACGCCGCCGGCACGCCGCTGCTGGCGCGCATCACGCGTTACTCCTCGGACACCCTGGAATTGAAACCGGGCAAGGTGCTGTGGGCACAGATCAAGTCGGTGGCCGTGCTGGCTTGATGCCGCTGGCTTGAAGGAGCGGTCCTGCCATACTGTCCCCACACCCCCTGTGGAGATAACGGACATGCTGCGCCCCTTGCTCGCCATCTGGTTGTTGGCCCTCTGCCTGCCGGCGCTCGCCGCAACCCAGGTCATCCCCCTGAACTACCGCACCGCCGACGACATGCTGCCGATCGCGCGCAACTTCATCGGCCACGACGGCAACGTCAGCGCCTACGGCAACCAGCTGATCGTCAATGCCGACCCGGCGCGCATCAGCGACCTGACCACCCTGCTCGGCCAGCTCGACAAGCCCGCGCGGCGCCTGCTGATCAGTGTCGACACCAGCGACTCCAACGACCAGAACGGCGCTGGCTACAGCGTCAATGGCAGCAATGGCCAGACGCGGATCATCCAGTACGGCACCGCCAACCGCAGCGGCGGTGTCCAGCAGGTGCAGGCCACCGAAGGCTCGCCGGCGCTGATCCAGGTCGGGCAGAGCATACCGCTGACCACCAGCCAGACCGACAGTTACGGCTACCAGCAGAATTCCACGCAGTACCGCAACGTCACCCAGGGCTTCTATGTCACCGCCAGCGTTACCGGTGAGATCGTCCACCTGAGCATCAGCACCAATAATGACCGAGTCAACGCGAATCGTCAGGATGTAGTGGACGTTCAAAGCACCGACACAAATGTCAGCGGCAAGCTCGGCGAGTGGATAACCCTGGCGGGCGTCAACGAGCAAAGCCAGGCCAATCGCAACGGTCAAACCCGTCAATATTCCACGCAGGGCAGGAACGACATGACTTTGCGGGTCAAGGTCGATGCTGTCGACTGAAGCTGCGAGTGACTGCCCGGTGCTGACTCCAGCCTCCGAAATTGACTGTTCAGTCGCGTTTTCACTCATTATGTAGTGGTCTGTTTTTTTCACTACATTTTCGTTGACGCCCTCCAAACGGCTAGGCATGATGGCCTCGCTCCCGCCGATCAGTGGCGCGAAACAACTTCTCACCACGCATGAGATAGTTGTTTCAACCCACTGATAAGTAGGGATTTCCTGGATATGAAATCATAGCGACGAGGCTGATCTCCATGGCACAGACACGCGAACAACAAATTGCTGCTATTGAAAAGGACTGGGCCGAGAATCCTCGCTGGAAAGGCGTAACCCGTACGTATTCGGCCGCTGACGTGGTGCGCCTGCGCGGCTCGGTACAACCGGAACATACGTTCGCCAGGCAAGGCGCAGAAAAACTCTGGAACCTGGTCACTCAAGGCGCCAAGCCGTCGTTCCGTCCCGACAAGGATTTCGTCAACTGCATGGGCGCCCTGACCGGCGGCCAGGCCGTGCAACAGGTCAAGGCCGGTATCCAGGCCATCTACCTGTCCGGTTGGCAGGTGGCTGCCGACAACAACTCGGCCGAGAGCATGTACCCCGACCAGTCGTTGTACCCGGTGGACTCGGTGCCGACCGTGGTCAAGCGCATCAACAACTCGTTCCGCCGCGCCGACCAGATCCAGTGGAAAGCCGGCAAGAACCCGGGCGACGAAGGCTACATCGACTACTTCGCGCCAATCGTGGCCGACGCCGAAGCAGGCTTTGGTGGCGTACTCAACGCCTACGAACTGATGAAGAGCATGATCGAAGCGGGCGCGGCGGGTGTGCACTTCGAGGACCAGCTCGCCTCGGTGAAGAAATGCGGCCACATGGGTGGCAAGGTGCTGGTGCCCACCCAGGAAGCGGTACAGAAGCTGGTGGCCGCGCGCCTGGCGGCCGACGTTGCCGGCGTGCCGACCATTATCCTGGCCCGCACCGACGCCAACGCCGCCGACCTGCTGACGTCCGACTGCGACCCGTACGACCAGCCGTTCGTAACCGGCAGCCGTACCCCAGAGGGCTTCTATAAAGTACGCGCCGGCCTCGACCAGGCCATTGCTCGCGGCCTGGCCTATGCGCCCTATGCCGACCTGATCTGGTGTGAAACCGCCAAGCCGGACCTGGACGAAGCTCGTCGCTTCGCCGAAGCCATCAAGCGCGAGTACCCGGACCAGCTGCTGTCGTACAACTGCTCGCCTTCCTTCAACTGGAAGAAGAATCTGGACGACGCGACCATCGCCAAATTCCAGCGCGAGCTGTCGGCCATGGGCTACAAGCACCAGTTCATTACCCTGGCCGGCATCCACAACATGTGGCACAGCATGTTCAACCTGGCCCATGACTACGCACGCAACGACATGACCGCGTACGTCAAGCTGCAGGAGCAGGAGTTCGCCGATGCCGCCAAGGGCTACACCTTCGTCGCGCACCAGCAGGAGGTGGGCACTGGCTACTTCGACGACATGACCACGGTGATTCAGGGCGGCGCTTCGTCGGTGACAGCGCTGACCGGCTCGACCGAGGAAGAGCAGTTTCATTGATGAAATGGCTGTGACGTTGTGAAAAAGCCGCCTTCGGGCGGCTTTTTCGTGGGTTGCATATTCGCTGACGGGCCATTCGCCAGCATCGCCGGCCCCTGCACACCTGCCAGCAGCACCCGAACCTTGATCCAGATCACCCTCTAATTAGAACGGCTGCGCTAAAAGGTCCGGCGCACTAAGCTCAACTCCAATCAAATGCGATTACTTATCATTTACTTTAACAGCGGTCGTTACGCTGTCGCAGAAACATAATTAACAATTTGCCCGGTAATCCCCACAAACCGTGGCGTTGAGCTACATTGAAGGTCGCTATGTACGTAATGCTACGAATTAATTTGCTTAGGGAAATTTACTTGCTGTCGCTTTACCCATAAAATCAGCGCGATAGCAGCACTGCGACATATCGTCACTGCGACACCACATTCAAGCACAGCGGGCCAGAGCCCTCTGTTAAGGATTCGAGAGCATGCCCGATTCGACTGGAATGATCGCCCACAACTGGGGCTTCGCCATTTTCCTGCTGGGTGTCATCGGTTTGTGCGCCTTCATGCTGGGGCTCTCGAGCCTGCTGGGCAGCAAGGCCTTCGGCCGCAGCAAGAACGAACCTTTCGAATCCGGGATGCTGCCGGTCGGCAGCGCCCGGCTGCGCCTTTCGGCAAAATTCTATCTGGTCGCGATGCTCTTCGTGATCTTCGATATCGAAGCCCTCTTCCTGTTCGCCTGGTCGGTGTCGGTACGCGAAAGCGGCTGGGCCGGCTTTGTCGAAGCACTCGTTTTCATAGCAATTCTGTTGGCAGGACTTGTCTACCTTTGGCGGGTGGGGGCTCTCGACTGGGCGCCCGAAGGTCGCCGCAAGCGGCAAGCGATGCTGAAACAATGAGGCTTTGGCAATGCAATACAATCTCACCAGGATCGACCCGGATGCGCCTAACGAGCAGTATCCAATCGGCAAGCGGGAAACTGTTTCCGACCCCCTAGAAGATCAGGTTCACAAGAACATCTTCATGGGCAAGCTCGAGGACGTGCTCAGTGGCGCGGTCAACTGGGGACGTAAGAACTCCCTGTGGCCGTACAACTTCGGCCTGTCCTGCTGCTACGTGGAAATGACCACGGCCTTCACCGCACCCCACGACATTGCCCGCTTCGGCGCCGAAGTGATCCGGGCGTCGCCGCGCCAGGCCGACTTCATGGTCATCGCCGGCACCTGCTTCATCAAGATGGCGCCGATCATCCAGCGCCTCTATGAGCAGATGCTCGAGCCCAAGTGGGTCATCTCGATGGGCTCGTGCGCCAACTCCGGAGGCATGTACGACATCTACTCGGTGGTACAGGGCGTGGACAAGTTCCTGCCTGTGGACGTCTACGTGCCGGGCTGCCCGCCTCGCCCCGAAGCGTTCCTGCAAGGCTTGATGCTGCTGCAGGAATCCATCGGCAAAGAGCGGCGACCGCTGTCCTGGGTCGTGGGCGATCAAGGCGTTTACCGCGCCGAGATGCCTTCGCAAAAGGAACAACGTCGCGAACAGCGTATTGCTGTGACCAACCTGCGCAGCCCCGACGAAGTCTGATCCTGCCCCGGTTTTGCCACGCCAGGTTTCACAAGAACCTGGCTGGGCCAGACCAGACGCTGGATGCATTCTCAACGTTGACCGATAGCGACCCAGATCATGACAAAAGCGGACACCGCGCTGTATATCCCGCCCTACAAGGCTGACGACCAGGATGTGGTCGTCGAATTGCACAACCACTTCGGCCCCGAGACCTTCAGCGCCCAGGAAACCCGCACCGGCATGCCGGTGCTCTGGGTTGCCCGGGCCAAACTGGTTGAAGTCCTGACCTTCCTGCGCAACTCGGCCAAGCCGTACAGCATGCTGTACGACCTGCACGCCGTGGACGAGCGCCTGCGCACCCATCGCCGCGCCGTACCGGCCGCCAGCGACTTCACCGTGTTCTACCACCTGCTTTCGGTGGAACGTAACAGCGATGTGATGCTCAAGGTCGCGCTCAACGAAGGCGACCTCAATCTGCCCACCGTGACCGGCATCTGGCCCAACGCCAACTGGTACGAGCGAGAAGTCTGGGACATGTTCGGCATCGACTTCGCCGGCCACCCGCATCTGTCGCGCATCATGATGCCGCCGACCTGGGAAGGCCACCCGCTGCGCAAGGACTACCCGGCGCGGGCCACCGAATTCGACCCGTTCAGCCTGACCCTGGCCAAGCAGCAGCTCGAGGAAGAGGCTGCACGCTTCAAGCCGGAAGACTGGGGCATGAAGCGCTCGGGCAGCAACGAGGACTACATGTTCCTCAACCTGGGCCCCAACCACCCTTCGGCGCATGGTGCATTTCGCATCATCCTGCAGCTGGACGGTGAAGAGATCGTCGACTGCGTGCCGGACATCGGTTACCACCACCGTGGTGCCGAGAAAATGGCCGAGCGCCAGTCGTGGCACAGTTTCATCCCCTACACCGATCGCATCGACTACCTCGGCGGGGTGATGAACAACCTGCCCTACGTGCTCGCAGTCGAGAAGCTGGCCGGCATCAAGGTGCCACAGAAGGTCGACACCATCCGCATCATGATGGCCGAGTTCTTCCGTATCACCAGCCACCTCTTGTTCCTGGGCACCTACATCCAGGACGTTGGCGCCATGACCCCGGTGTTCTTCACCTTCACCGACCGCCAGAAGGCCTACACGGTGATTGAAGCCATCACCGGTTTCCGCCTGCACCCGGCCTGGTATCGCATCGGCGGCGTCGCCCACGACCTGCCGCGCGGCTGGGACAAGCTGGTCAAGGACTTCGTCGAATGGCTGCCCAAGCGCCTCGACGAATACACCAAGGCCGCCCTGCAGAACAGCATCCTCAAGGGTCGCACCATCGGCGTCGCCGCCTACAACACCAAGGAGGCCCTGGAATGGGGCGTCACCGGTGCCGGCCTGCGTTCCACCGGCTGCGACTTCGACCTGCGCAAGGCCCGCCCGTACTCGGGTTACGAGAACTTCGAGTTCGAAGTACCGCTGGCCCATAACGGCGACGCCTACGATCGTTGCATGGTGCGCGTCGAGGAAATGCGCCAGAGCATCAAGATCATCGACCAGTGCATGCGCAACATGCCCGAAGGCCCGTACAAGGCGGACCATCCGCTGACTACGCCGCCGCCCAAGGAGCGCACGCTGCAGCACATCGAGACTTTGATCACGCACTTCCTGCAGGTTTCGTGGGGCCCGGTGATGCCGGCCAATGAATCCTTCCAGATGATCGAAGCGACCAAGGGCATCAACAGTTATTACCTGACGAGCGACGGCGGCACCATGAGCTACCGTACCCGGATCCGCACTCCAAGCTACCCGCATCTGCAACAGATCCCTTCGGTGATCAAAGGCAGCATGGTCGCGGACTTGATCGCGTACCTGGGTAGTATCGACTTCGTTATGGCCGACGTGGACCGTTAAGCATGAACAGCACGCTTATCCAGACTGACCGTTTCGCCCTCAGCGAAACCGAGCGCTCGGCCATCGAGCACGAGCTGCACCACTACGAGGACCCACGCGCGGCGTCCATCGAAGCCCTGAAAATCGTCCAGAAGGAACGCGGCTGGGTACCGGATGGCGCCATCTATGCCATCGGCGAGCTGATCGGCATTCCTGCCAGCGACGTCGAAGGCGTGGCCACCTTCTACAGCCAGATCTTCCGCCAACCGGTCGGTCGGCACATCATCCGGGTGTGCAACAGCATGGTCTGCTTCATTGCCGGCCACGAGTCGGTGGTCAGCGAAATCAAGAACACGCTCGGCATCAGCCCTGGCGAAACCACCGCAGACGGCCGTTTCACCCTGCTGCCGGTGTGCTGCCTGGGCAACTGCGACAAGGCCCCGGCCGTGATGGTCGACGACGATACATTCGGTGACGTGCAGCCTGAAGGCGTTGCCCAGATGCTGGAGGCTTACCCATGACCCTCACCTCGTTCGGCCCTGCCAACCGCATCGCCCGTACCCCCGAGACCCACCCGCTGACCTGGCGCCTGCGCGACGACGGCGAGCCGGTGTGGCTCGACGAATACCAGACCAAGGACGGCTATGCCGCCGCCCGCAAGGCGTTCGCCCAATCGGCGCCGGACGACATCGTGCAGATGGTCAAGGACTCCGGCCTCAAGGGTCGTGGCGGTGCGGGCTTCCCGACCGGCGTGAAGTGGGGCCTGATGCCCAAGGACGAGTCCTTGAACATCCGCTACCTGCTGTGCAACGCCGACGAAATGGAGCCCAACACCTGGAAGGACCGCATGCTGATGGAGCAACTGCCCCATCTGCTGATCGAAGGCATGCTGATCAGCGCCCGCGCGTTGAAAGCCTACCGTGGCTACATCTTCCTGCGCGGCGAATACGTCACCGCGGCCAAACACCTCAATCGCGCCGTGGCCGAAGCCAAGGCGGCGGGGCTGCTGGGCAAGAATATCCTGGGCACGGGCTTCGATTTCGAGCTGTTCGTGCACACCGGTGCCGGTCGCTACATCTGCGGTGAAGAAACCGCGCTGATCAACTCGCTGGAAGGTCGCCGCGCCAACCCGCGCTCCAAGCCGCCCTTCCCTGCTGCGGTCGGCGTGTGGGGCAAGCCGACCTGCGTGAACAACGTCGAGACGCTGTGCAACGTGCCGGCGATCATCGGCAATGGCAACGACTGGTACAAATCCCTCGCCCGCGAAGGCAGCGAAGACCACGGCACCAAGCTGATGGGCTTCTCCGGCAAGGTCAAGAACCCTGGCCTGTGGGAGCTGCCGTTCGGCTTGCCGGCCCGCGAGCTGTTCGAAGACTACGCCGGTGGCATGCGCGACGGCTTCAAGCTCAAGGCCTGGCAGCCTGGCGGTGCCGGTACCGGTTTCCTGCTGCCCGAGCACCTCGATTGCCAGTTCTATGCCGGCGGCGTGGCCAAGGTCGGGACCCGCATGGGCACCGGCCTGGCCATGGCGGTGGACGACAAGGTCAACATGGTCTCGCTGCTGCGCAACATGGAAGAGTTCTTTGCCCAGGAATCCTGCGGCTTCTGCACCCCGTGCCGCGACGGTTTGCCGTGGAGCGTGAAGATCCTCCGTGCACTGGAAACCGGTCAGGGGCGTCAGGGCGATATCGAGACCCTGCTCGGCCTGGTCGGCTTCCTCGGCCCCGGCAAGACCTTCTGCGCGCACGCACCGGGCGCCGTGGAGCCCTTGGGCAGCGCAATCAAATATTTCCGCTCGGAGTTCGAGGCCGGCATCGCGCCGACGCCCCCGGGCAGCCTGACCCAGGTGGTCAGCCCGACCATGGTCGGCGCATAAGACAGCAAGGGTTCGGCGTACAACGCCGAGCCTCGGCCCGCGATGCCGCCCACGTGAGTGCAGGCAGGCGCCGGGCCCATAACAAGATTTCCATTAGCCACGCCCGCCCACCAAGCGGGCCAACGAAGACCTTTGAACCATGGCCACTATCCACGTAGACGGCAAAGCGCTCGAAGTCGATGGCGCAGACAACCTGTTACAGGCCTGTCTGTCGCTGGGCCTCGACATCCCCTACTTCTGCTGGCACCCCGCGCTCGGTAGCGTCGGTGCCTGCCGCCAGTGCGCGGTCAAGCAGTACACCGACGAGAACGACAAGCGCGGCCGCATCGTCATGTCCTGCATGACCCCGGCCAGCGACGGCAGCTGGATCTCCATCGACGACGAGGAAGCGAAAGTGTTTCGCGCCAGCGTCGTCGAATGGCTGATGACCAACCACCCGCACGACTGCCCGGTGTGCGAGGAAGGCGGCCACTGCCACCTGCAGGACATGACGGTGATGACCGGCCACAACGAGCGCCGTTATCGCTTCACCAAGCGCACCCACCAGAACCAGGACCTCGGCCCTTTCGTTGCCCACGAGATGAACCGTTGCATCGCCTGCTACCGCTGCGTGCGCTTCTATAAGGATTACGCCGGCGGCACCGACCTGGGCGTCTACGGCGCCCACGACAACGTGTACTTCGGCCGGGTCGAAGACGGCGCGCTGGAAAGCGAATTCTCCGGCAACCTTACCGAGGTCTGCCCGACCGGTGTGTTCACCGACAAGACCCACTCCGAGCGCTACAACCGCAAGTGGGACATGCAGTTCGCCCCGAGCATCTGTCATGGCTGCTCCAGTGGCTGCAACATCAGCCCTGGCGAGCGCTACGGCGAGCTGCGGCGCATCGAGAACCGCTTCAACGGCTCGGTCAACCAGTACTTCCTCTGCGACCGCGGCCGTTTCGGCTACGGCTACGTCAACCGCAAGGACCGCCCACGTCAGCCGCTGCTGCGCCAGGGCAACCTCAAGCTGGGCCTCGATGCGGCGCTGGACAAGGCCGCCGAACTGCTGCGCGGACGCAACATCGTCGGCATCGGTTCGCCGCGTGCCAGCCTCGAGAGCAACTATGCATTGCGCGAGCTGGTCGGTGCCGAGCATTTCTATTCGGGTATCGAGGCCGGTGAGCTGGAGCGTATTCGCCTGGTCCTGCAGGTGCTCAACGACAGCCCGCTGCCGGTGCCCAACCTGCGTGACATCGAGCACCACGACGCGGTCTTCGTGCTCGGCGAAGACCTGACCCAGACCGCCGCGCGCATGGCCCTGAGCCTGCGCCAGTCGGTCAAGGGCAAGGCCGAAGCCATGGCCGACGCCATGCGCGTGCAACCCTGGCTCGATGCTGCGGTGAAGAACATCGGTCAGCACGAGATGTACCCGCTGTTCATCGCCAGCCTGACCGATACCCGCCTGGACGACGTCGCCGAGGAGTGTGTGCACGCCGCCCCCGACGACCTCGCCCGCCTGGGCTTTGCCGTGGCCCACGCCATCGACGCCAGCGCCCCGGCCGTTGTCGGCCTGGACAGCGACGCGGTGGACCTGGCGCAACGCATCGCCGACGCCCTGCTCGCGGCCAAGCGTCCGCTGATCGTCAGCGGCACTTCGCTGGGCTCCAAGGCGCTGATCGAAGCCGCCGCCAACATCGCCAAGGCCCTGGCCCTGCGCGAGAAGGCCGGCTCCCTGAGCCTGGTGGTCCCGGAAGCCAACAGCCTGGGCCTGGCCATGCTCGGCGGCGACTCGGCCGACGCGGCCTTGCAGGCCGTCATCGACGGCCGTGCCGATGCGCTGGTGGTGCTGGAGAACGACCTCTACACCCGCCTCGACGCCACCAAGGTCGACGCTGCATTCAACGCCGCCAAAGTGCTGATCGTCGCCGACCACCAAAGCACCCGCACCGTGGACAAAGCCCACCTGGTGTTGCCGGCTGCCAGCTTCGCCGAAGGCGACGGCACCCTGGTCAGCGCCGAGGGCCGTGCCCAGCGCTTCTTCCAGGTGTTCGACCCAACCTACCTGGATGCCAGCATCCTGGTCCACGAAGGCTGGCGCTGGCTGCATGCCCTGCGCGCCACCCTGTTGAACAAGCCGGTGGACTGGACCCAGCTGGACCACGTCACCGCCGCCGTCGCCGGCAGCCAGCCGCAACTGGCGCGCATCGTCGACGCCGCACCGTCCGCCGCGTTCCGCATCAAGGGCCTCAAACTTGCCCGCGAGCCGCTGCGCTACAGCGGTCGCACGGCCATGCGCGCCAACATCAGCGTGCACGAGCCGCGCACCTCGCAAGACATCGACACCGCGTTCTCCTTCTCCATGGAAGGCTACTCGGGCTCCGCCGAGCCGCGCCAGCAGGTGCCGTTCGCCTGGTCGCCGGGCTGGAACTCGCCGCAAGCCTGGAACAAGTTTCAGGACGAAGTCGGTGGTCACCTGCGTGCTGGCGACCCGGGCACCCGCCTGATCGAAAGCAGCGGCGACAAGCTGGGCTGGTTCAGCGCTGTCCCCAGTGCGTTCGCCCCGGCCCGCGGCACCTGGCAGGCGGTGCCGTTCTACCACCTGTTCGGTTCCGAGGAAAACTCCTCGCGCGCCGCGCCAGTCCAGGAACGCATCCCAGCCGCCTACGTGGCCTTGGCCAAGTCCGAGGCCGATCGCCTGGGCGTCAATGACGGCGCACTGCTCAGCCTGACGGTCAACGGCCAGGCGCTGCGCCTGCCGCTGCGCGTCGACGAGGAACTGGGCGCCGGCCTGGTCGGCCTGCCTGCGGGCCTGGCCGGTATTCCGCCGGTGTTCGCCGGCGCAAGCGTCGAAGGCCTGCAGGAGGCAGCACAATGAGCTGGTTTACCCCCGAGGTGATCGATTCGATCATCGCCGCGCTCAAGGCCATCGTCATCCTGCTCGCCGTAGTGGTCTGCGGTGCGCTGCTCAGCTTCGTCGAGCGCCGGCTGCTGGGCTGGTGGCAGGACCGTTACGGGCCGAACCGCGTGGGCCCGTTCGGCATGTTCCAGATTGCCGCCGACATGCTGAAGATGTTCTTCAAGGAAGACTGGAACCCACCCTTCGTCGACAAGGTGATCTTCACCCTGGCGCCGGTGGTGGCCATGTCGGCCCTGCTGATCGCCTTCTCGATCATCCCGGTCACCCAGACCTGGGGCGTTGCCGACCTCAACATCGGCCTGCTGTTCTTCTTCGCGATGGCGGGTCTCTCGGTGTATGCGGTGCTGTTCGCCGGCTGGTCGAGCAACAACAAGTACGCCCTGCTCGGCAGCCTGCGCGCTTCGGCGCAGACCGTGTCGTACGAGGTGTTCATGGGCCTGGCGCTGATGGGCATCGTGGTCCAGGCCGGCTCGTTCAACATGCGCGACATCGTCGAGTACCAGGCGCAGAACCTGTGGTTCATCATTCCGCAGTTCTTCGGCTTCTGTACTTTCTTCGTCGCTGGCGTGGCCGTGACTCACCGCCACCCGTTCGACCAGCCGGAAGCGGAACAGGAACTGGCCGACGGTTATCACATCGAGTATGCGGGCATGAAATGGGGGATGTTCTTCGTCGGTGAATACATCGGCATCATCCTCATCTCGGCCCTGCTGGTGACGCTGTTCTTCGGTGGCTGGCACGGTCCGTTCAACATCCTGCCGCAACTGTCGTTCATGTGGTTCGTGCTGAAAACCGCGTTCTTCATCATGCTGTTCATCCTGCTGCGCGCTTCCATCCCGCGCCCGCGCTATGACCAGGTGATGGACTTCAGCTGGAAGTTCTGCCTGCCGCTGACCCTGCTCAATTTGCTGGTGACCGCTGCGATCGTGTTGCTCAACACGCCAGCTGTTGCGGCCCAGTGAGGATTTGACCCATGTTCAAATATATTGGCGACATCGTTAAGGGTACGGGTACCCAGTTGCGCAGCCTGATCATGGTCTTCGGCCATGGCTTCCGCAAACGCGACACTCTGCAATACCCCGAAGAAGCGGTCTACCTGCCGCCGCGCTATCGCGGACGTATCGTCCTGACCCGCGACCCCGACGGCGAAGAACGCTGCGTGGCCTGCAACCTGTGCGCCGTGGCCTGTCCGGTCGGCTGCATCTCGCTGCAGAAGGCCGAGACCGAGGACGGTCGCTGGTACCCGGACTTCTTCCGCATCAACTTTTCACGCTGCATCTTCTGCGGCCTCTGCGAGGAAGCCTGCCCGACCACGGCGATCCAGCTGACTCCGGATTTCGAGATGGCCGAGTTCAAGCGTCAGGACCTGGTGTACGAGAAGGAAGATCTGCTGATCTCCGGCCCCGGCAAGAACCCTGACTATAACTTCTATCGAGTCGCCGGCATGGCGGTTGCGGGCAAGCCCAAGGGCGCTGCGCAGAACGAAGCCGAACCGATCAACGTGAAGAGCTTGCTGCCTTAAGGAAGAAAGATGGAATTCGCTTTCTATTTCGCATCCGGAGTCGCTGTCGTGTCCACCTTCAGGGTGATCACCAACACCAACCCCGTGCATGCCCTGCTTTACCTGATCATCTCGTTGATTGCCGTGGCCATGACCTTCTTCTCTCTCGGCGCACCGTTTGCCGGGGTACTGGAAGTCATCGCCTACGCCGGCGCCATCATGGTGCTGTTCGTCTTCGTGGTCATGATGCTCAACCTCGGCCCCGCCTCGGTGCAGCAGGAACGAACCTGGCTCAAGCCGGGTATCTGGGCCGGCCCGGTGTTCCTGGCCGGCATGCTGCTGTTCGAACTGCTGTACGTGCTGTTCAGCATGGACGGCAATGTGCCGATCGGGCAGACCACGGTCAGCGCCAAGGTCGTCGGCGTCAGCCTGTTCGGGCCGTACCTGCTGGTGGTGGAACTGGCGTCGATGCTGTTGCTCGCCGCCGCCGTCACGGCCTTCCATCTTGGCCGCAACGAGGCGAAGGAGTAATTCTATGCCCGCTATCCCTCTCGAGCACGGCCTGGCAGTTGCCGGCATCCTGTTCTGCCTCGGCCTGACCGGCCTGATGGTGCGCCGTAACATTCTCTTCGTATTGATGAGCCTGGAAATCATGATGAACGCCTCGGCTCTGGCGTTCATCGTGGCGGGGGCCCGCTGGGGCCAACCGGATGGACAGATCATGTTCATCCTGGTCATCAGCCTGGCAGCTGCCGAGGCCAGTATCGGCCTGGCGATCCTGCTGCAGCTGTACCGCCGCTTCCACACGCTTGATATCGACGCTGCCAGTGAGATGCGCGGATGAACCTGATCTTTCTGACTTTCGTATTTCCTCTGCTCGGCTTCCTGCTGCTGTCGTTTTCTCGCGGGCGCTTCTCGGAAAACCTTTCGGCGCTGATCGGCGTCGGAGCCATCGGCCTGTCGGCGCTGTTCGCCGCCATCGCCATCTACCAGTTCAACGTGTCCCCGCCCCCGGGCGGTGTCTACACCCAGTTGCTATGGCGCTGGATGTCGGTGGATGGCTTCGAACCGAATTTCACCCTGTACCTGGACGGCCTGGCGGTGACCATGCTGGGCGTGGTCACCGGCGTGGGCTTCCTGATCCACCTGTTCGCCTCCTGGTACATGCGCGGTGAAGAGGGTTACTCGCGATTCTTCTCCTACACCAACCTGTTCATCGCCAGCATGCTGTTCCTGGTGCTGGCCGACAACCTGCTGTTCCTCTACCTGGGTTGGGAAGGCGTGGGCCTGTGCAGCTACCTGTTGATCGGTTTCTACTACCACGATCGCAACAACGGCAACGCCGCGCTCAAGGCCTTCATCGTGACCCGCATCGGCGACGTGTTCATGGCCATCGGCCTGTTCATCCTGTTCCAGCAGCTCGGTACGCTGAACATCCAGGAGTTGATGGTGCGCGCGCCGCAGCACTTCCAGGCGGGTGAGTTCTGGATCGTCATGGCCACCCTGATGCTGCTCGGCGGCGCGGTCGGTAAATCCGCCCAGCTACCGCTGCAGACCTGGCTGGCCGACGCCATGGCCGGTCCGACCCCGGTGTCGGCACTGATCCACGCCGCGACCATGGTCACCGCCGGCGTCTACCTGATCGCCCGTACCCACGGCCTGTTCCTGCTGGCGCCGGACGTGCTGCACCTGGTCGGCATTGTCGGTGCGGTCACCCTGGTACTGGCTGGCTTCGCCGCGCTGGTGCAGACCGACATCAAGCGCATCCTCGCCTACTCGACCATGAGCCAGATCGGCTACATGTTCCTCGCCCTGGGCGTTGGCGCCTGGGACGGGGCGATCTTCCACCTGATGACCCACGCCTTCTTCAAGGCTCTGCTATTCCTGGCGTCCGGTGCGGTGATCCTCGGCTGCCACCACGAGCAGAACATCTTCAAGATGGGCGGCCTGTGGAAGAAGCTGCCACTGGCCTACGCCAGCTTCCTGGTCGGTGGCGCCGCCCTGTCGGCCCTGCCATTGATCACCGTGGGTTTCTACTCCAAGGACGAGATCCTCTGGGAGGCGTTCGCCAGCGGCCACAGCTACCTGCTGTACGCCGGCCTGTTCGGCGCGTTCATGACCTCGATCTACACCTTCCGCCTGATCTTCATCACCTTCCATGGTGAGGCGCATACCGACGCCCACGCCGGCCACGGGGTTTCCCATTGGCTGCCGTTGGGCGTGCTGATCGTGCTGTCGACCTTCATCGGTGCGTGGATTCACCCACCGTTGGCCGGCGTGCTGCCGCAAAGCGCCGGGCACGCCGGTGGCGAAGCCAAGCACAGCCTGGAGATCACCTCGGGCGCCATTGCCCTGGCCGGTATCCTGCTGGCCGCGCTGCTGTTCCTCGGCAAGCGCAAGGTCGCCACGGCCATCGCCCAGAGCGGGCCGGGCCGTCTGCTCTCGGCCTGGTGGTACGCCGCCTGGGGCTTCGACTGGATCTACGACAAGTTGCTGGTCAAGCCGTACCTGGCAATCAGCCACATCCTGCGTCGCGACCCGCTGGACCGCACCATCGGCTTGATCCCGCGCCTGGCCAAGGCCGGCAACGGCGCCATGAGCCGCACCGAGACCGGTCAGCTGCGCTGGTACGCGATCTCCATGGCCGCCGGCGCGGTGCTGGTGCTCGGCGCCATTCTGGTGACCGTATGAACATGAACACTGCGCGTGCGCAACGTCCTGCGACTCTTGAAAAGGAAATGAGCCTGTCATGATTTTGCCCTGGCTGATCCTGATCCCCTTTATCGGTGGCCTCCTGTGCTGGCTGGCGGAGCGCTCCAGCGCCACCCTGCCGCGCTGGATCGCGCTGCTGACCATGTCCCTGGAGCTGGCCCTGGGCCTGTGGCTCTGGGCCCACGGTGACTACCACCTCGCCCCTTCGCCCGGCGCCGATCACGTCTGGGCGGTGGAATTCAAGGTCAACTGGATCGAGCGCTTCGGCATCAGCGTGCATTTGGCGCTGGACGGCCTGTCGCTGCTGATGATCCTGCTCACCGGCCTGCTCGGGATGCTCTCGGTGCTGTGCTCGTGGAAAGAGATCCAGGCCCACGTCGGCTTCTTCCACCTCAACCTGATGTGGATTCTCGGCGGCGTGGTCGGTGTGTTCCTGGCACTCGACCTGTTCCTGTTCTTCTTCTTCTGGGAAATGATGCTGGTGCCGATGTACTTCCTCATCGCGCTCTGGGGTCACAGCTCGGCCGATGGCAAGAAGACCCGGATCTACGCAGCCACCAAGTTCTTCATCTTCACCCAGGCCAGCGGCCTGATCATGCTGGTGGCGATCCTTGGCCTGGTACTGGTCAACTACAACGCCACCGGGCACATCACCTTCAACTACAGCGAGCTGCTCAAGACCAAGCTGGCACCGCACACCGAATACATCCTGATGCTGGGCTTCTTCATTGCCTTCGCGGTCAAGCTGCCAGTGGTGCCCTTGCACTCCTGGCTGCCGGACGCGCACGCCCAGGCGCCGACCGCAGGTTCGGTGGACCTGGCCGGTATCCTGCTGAAAACCGCCGCCTACGGCCTGCTGCGCTTTGCCCTGCCGTTGTTCCCGAATGCCTCGGCGGAGTTCGCGCCGATCGCCATGACCCTCGGCCTGATCGGCATCTTCTACGGCGCCTTCCTGGCGTTCGCGCAGACCGACATCAAGCGCCTGATCGCCTACTCCAGCGTCTCGCACATGGGCTTCGTGCTGATCGGCATCTACTCCGGCAGCCAGCAGGCGCTGCAGGGCGCGGTGATCCAGATGCTCGCCCACGGTCTTTCGGCGGCAGCACTGTTCATCCTCAGCGGCCAGCTGTACGAACGCCTGCACACCCGCGACATGCGTGAAATGGGCGGCATCTGGTCACGCATCGCCTACCTGCCGGCCATCAGCCTGTTTTTCGCGGCGGCCTCGCTGGGCCTGCCGGGCACCGGCAACTTCGTCGGCGAGTTCCTGATCCTGCTGGGCGCCTTCGTACATTCGCCAATCGTCATCACCATCGCCACTTTTGGCCTGGTGGTCGGTTCGGTGTATTCGTTGATCATGATCCACCGGGCCTACTTCGGGCCGGCCAAGTCCGACACGGTACTGGCCGGCATGGACGGCCGCGAACTGACCATGGTGCTGGGCCTTGCCGGCCTGCTGGTGCTGCTGGGTCTGTACCCGCAGCCGTTCCTGGACACCAGCGCGGCCACCATGCACGGTGTCAGCCAGTGGCTCGGCACCGCCTTCACTCAACTCGCTTCGGCCCGGTAAGAGCGCTATGGACCTGACGATTCAACACTTTATCGCGCTTGCTCCGCTATTGATCACCAGCGCCACCGTTGTGGTGGTGATGCTGGCGATCGCCTGGCGGCGCAATCATTCACAAACCTTCCTGCTGACCTGTGCCGGCCTCAACCTGGCGCTGCTGTCGATTCTGCCAGCACTGAAAGTCACCCCCATCAGCGTCACCATGTTGCTGCAGGTGGACAACTTCGCCGCGCTGTACATGGCCTTGATCCTGGTCGCCACCCTGGCCTGCGTCACCCTCGCCCACGCCTACCTTGGCGAAGGTGGCGGCGGCGCGGGCTTCCCCGGCAACCGCGAAGAGCTGTACCTGCTGATCCTGATGGCCGCCGCCGGGGGCCTGGTGCTGGTCTGCGCGCAGCACCTGGCCGGCCTGTTCATCGGCCTGGAGCTGCTGTCGATCCCGGTATACGGCCTGGTCGCCTATGCCTTCTTCAACAAGCGCTCGCTGGAAGGCGGCATCAAGTACATGGTGCTGTCGGCCGCCGGTTCCGCCTTCCTGCTGTTCGGCATGGCGCTGCTGTACGCCGACGCCGGCACCCTGAGCTTCGGTGGCATCGGTGCGGCGCTGCAAGCCAACGGCATGCCGACCACCCTGGCACAGCTGGGCCTGGGCATGATGCTGGTCGGGCTGGCATTCAAGCTGTCGCTGGTGCCGTTCCACCTGTGGACCCCGGACGTCTACGAAGGCGCCCCGGCCCCGGTGGCAGCCTTCCTCGCCACGGCGAGCAAGGTGGCGGTGTTTGCGGTGATGGTGCGCCTGTTCCAGCTCTCCCCTGCGGCCAGCAGCGGCGTGCTGAGCGACGTATTGAGTGTGATCGCGGTGCTGTCGATCCTGGTCGGCAACCTGCTGGCCGTGGCCCAGAGCAACCTCAAGCGCCTCCTGGGTTTCTCTTCCATTGCCCACTTCGGCTACTTGATCATTGCCCTGGTGGCGAGCAAGGGCCTGGCGCTGGAAGCCATCGGCGTCTACCTGGTCACCTACACCCTGACCAGCCTTGGCGCCTTCGGCGTGATCACCTTGATGTCGTCGCCCTACAACGGCCGCGACGCCGATGCGCTGTACGAATACCGCGGCCTGTTCTGGCGCCGGCCGTACCTGACCGCGGTGCTTACCGTGATGATGCTGTCGCTGGCCGGTATCCCGCTGACTGCCGGCTTCATCGGCAAGTTCTACATCATTGCCAGCGGCGTGCAGTCGCATCAGTGGTGGCTGACCGGCGCGCTGGTGATCGGTAGCGCCATCGGCGTGTTCTACTACCTGCGCGTGATGGTGACGTTGTACCTGATGGAGAAATCCATCCGCCGTCGCGACGCGCCACTGAACTGGGAACAGCGCACCGGTGGCGTCATGCTGCTGGCTGTGGCTATCCTGGTGTTCGTGCTGGGCGTGTATCCGCAGCCGTTGCTGGATCTGGTGCAGCATGCCGGGTTCCAACTGGCGGGTTGATGCCGGCTTGAGACAAAAAATACCCCGCCATGGCGGGGTATTTTTTTGCTCAGGTTTTGCCGGCGCTACAGCTCGGTCACCTCGACCTCGGCGTCCAGCGCCTCGCGGGTCCATTGCAGAACCAGGCGCTTGATCGCCTGCTCCTTCTCCAGAAGGAGTTTGTTGCTCAGCTTCAGATACCTGCCTTGATCCACGTCGCCTGCTTCGGCATCGGCCATCAATACCGCCATGCGGTGCTGCAGACCGGTGTCGAGCTCTTCGAGGGCTTTGGCATGGGCAGGCAGCTTGAGCAGGTTGGCCTTCCAGAACTCGCGCCCAGCGATTGATTCGACCATCTCCCCCGAACCTTCCAGCGCGAGTATCTGCGTTTGCGCTTGCAGCAGTGTCTGGTCGCTGACTCCCGCAGTCAGGGTGTACAGCATGCCCTTGGGTTGGCCAGGCAACTCCAGCGCGTCGGCGAGGAAAGTGCGGTAGCGCAGGATCACTTCCGCTTCATCGACGTTGGAGCGCTGGGCGATCTCGGCATAGGCCAGCTTCTGCACTTCATCCAGACGGAACAGCCCTTTGGCCAGCTTCAACAGCGACGCCTGGCTGGCCTCGCCGTTGCCGGCCAGCGACGCCTCGTAGACCAGGGTGCTGACCTCAAGCGTACTGAACAGATAGGCCGCGCCATCGCCGCAGGTCTGAGGGTGGGCGGCCTGCTCGAATAACTGTTCGCGCAGTTCAGTGTTCTCACTGGCCGCGCCAATGACTTTCCAGACCCGTTCCCTTAGCCCAGGATAGCCCGCTCCGCGATAGTCGCGAGCTGTGGACAACTGCTCGATCACCTCGAAAAACGCCCGCGAATCTGGCTCCTGGACCAATGCCTGCCACTGCGCCGAGCGCGCTACGAACTGTTCGCCAACCAGGTCGATCAGCCAGCGACCCATGCCCGTGGGCGCCCCCGCCACAGCCCCGTACAGGCTTGCGCCGAGGCCAAAGTCGCCTCCGCGCTCCGCGCGAAGTTCCCGGTACACGCGCACCAGCCGCAAGGCATCGGCCGACAGCGGATTGCCCGTCAGCCGCGTGCCACGGTTGAGTCGCATAACCCGATCGAGCGCTGCCGTGCTCGGCGCCAGCACCTGCTCGGGTATTTGGCGGATCAGGTTGTCATCCAGTTGCAGCATCTCCATCTGCGGCAATTCCAGCGTCGCCAGCGGCCAATCGACCAACTGCGCGTTGCTCAGCAGCGCGCCGCGCAGGTTGAGCAGGCGGCCAAGCTCGGGCGTGCGGCCCAGCGGGTTGTGGCTCAGGCTCAGCTCGCGCAGGCTGGGCACGTGATCGATCACGGCCTGGCAGGCATCGTTCCAGACGATACGATTGCGCGTCAGACGCAGGCGGGTCAGCGCGCGCATCTGCGTCGTCGCCTGAGGGATCACCTCCAACGGCGTCTCGCTGATGAACAGATGGCGCAACTGCGGGCACTGGCGCAGCAGCTCTTCGGGCGGCTGGCTGAAGCGGCAGCGGTTGAGACTGATCAGCTTGATGTGCTCAAGGTTGCTCGGCAGCGGCGGGATACTGTCCAGTTCCAGGCCGTCCAGAGTCAATTGGTAGCCCACGCGTGCGCCATCGGCCGTGACCACACGCGGTGTCCCGCGGCGCCAGGCCAACTCCAGCAGGCGGGCGATCTCCTGGCGGTTGGCGGTGTCGGCGCGCGGCAGCGTCGGCTCGTCGCGCCAGGCTTGCAGCTTGGGCAACCAATCGGCCAACTCGGCTTCGCGCTCGGCGGCCCAGCCGTGCAACTGCACTTCGGCAAGCCCCAGCTCCGCCTGCAGGGCGTCGAGCTCGCCAGCCTGCAGAGTCGGATACAGCGCCGCCAGACGCTCACGGGCCTGGGCCGGTATGGCAGGCGCCGGCCGTTGCGGGTAACCCAGGCGGCTGGCGGCACGGGCCGGGCTCAGCACCGAGCTGCGCCGAGGCGGGATGCCCAGCAATCGGTCCATGCCCGGGCGGTCGGCCAGCGCCGCCTCATAGTTCTCGCCGTACTGGGCGCGCAACAAGGCGCTGTCGGCGTTGGCCAGCTCGGGGTTGTACCAGCCCATCAAGGCGCGGCTGACGCGGGCATCGCGTTGCAGCTCGCGCCCCTCCTCGGCCATGCGCAGGGGCACGCTGCCTCTTTGCAGCCGCTCCAGCTCCTCCGGGCTGGCGCCCTGGATCAACTCGCGGCGCTGCTCCACGGTCAACTCGGGAAGCTGGCGTGCCAGCACGTCATCTTCCGGTGACTTCAATGCAGTCGCTTCGACGCGCCTGGCATCAGGAAAATTCTCGCGCATCACTTCGACCCGCCGCGCCTGGGGCAGCTCGGTGTCGCCGTACTCAGTGGCTGCGCCCCAAGGTTCGGGGCCTTCGAAGACCTTCAACACCACACCCTCTGGCCAGCCCGGCAACTGCACCATGTCATCTATCGGCAAGCCATACTGGCTGCTGATCGGCAAGCCCGCCCCAATGGCACCGATGATCCGATTGATCTCCCCAGCCGTGGCCTGCTGTTCCAGGGTGCTGGTCAATGACAACGGCAACGGGCCGCCTTGTACCACGGCCTGGCGCAGCACGTCCGGCTCGACCTGGGCGATGCGCAGCAGGTCGTTGAGCTTGTTGTCAGGCGCATTGTGCAGGCGCGGGTCGACACGCCTGAGCAAGCGCTCAGCCGGCCAGGTTTGCGCACGCTCGCCCGGATGCAGCCACGCCGAACCTGGGCCATCACGCAATTTCGGCTGGTAGCCGCCGGGCTCGCCGGGGCGCACGATCAGGCGCTCGCCGGTCAATTCGTCGACCCGCGTCGGGTACAACCTGCCCTCCACCGGCAGGTACTCGGTGCCGTCGATTTCATATAGCCCGGCCGCATTGGGCCGCCAGTGCGGCTCGATGGCGAGGTCCGCAGCATAGGGCCGCAGATCGGCATTCCAGAGTCGAGTGACGCCATCCGGGCCTTCGACCGGCAGCAGGTTGTCGGTAAATGGCTTGATCTCTGCCGCCAGCTGGATGCCTTTGTGAAATACCGCCATCAAGCCAAGGTTCAGTGCCAGCCCCGCCAAATGACTCCAGCCCTCGGCCTTGTCGCCCTCGGCCAAATCCGCGAGGCCGTGGTACAACCCGTTCATCATTTGCGCACCCATGATCGGCAGCATCAAGGGGCCGAGGCCGGGAATGAACATCGCCGCGAAGCCGAGCAGGTTGATGCCGCTTTCCAGGTAACCCTCCCAGCGATCGATCTTCGCCAGCTTGTCGACCCAGGCGGTAGGGATGGCCTGGTACTGGGCCTGGCTGCCAAGCCAGAGCAGATGACGTCGATGCAGGTGCTCCAGCAGCGCCGCCTCCCAGCCCGGGGTGGTGACTTCAAGGCTCGGCGGGCTTTCCAGCAGCCGCGCTGTGAGGTTCTTGTTGAAGTCGACGCGATCGGCTAGCTGCACCCGCCCGAGAAACTCGACCAGGTACTCAGGCTGTTGCAGACGCTCGACCAGCCTGGCGGTGAACTGACCGCTGTCGGCGTAGCGCTTCAAGGGCACCTGGGAGTCACCCGGCATCCAGACGATACAGGGCTCGGTACTCTCGCCTGTGGGCACGAAGACGACGACGTCATGCAGCTCGGTGGCGAGGATCTGCAGGCGTAACGCCTGCATCGGCTGCCCATTGCGAGTCAGCGCGTGGCCATGCCGGCAGCGTTCGAGCATGGCGAAGTCGTGGGCGTCGATCGCGTCCTGCATCAGCGCCACCTGGCACAGCACGGCAAACTCGGCCTTGCGCAATTGGAGCATGGCGTCGCCGACCCCAGGCGCGGCCAATGTCTGCGTCAGGTAGTCCTGATATTGCTGGCCCAGGTCCAGCTCGCGGCACATCTGCGCGAAGCTCGCAGGGGTGATCGCCAGCCGGGCATCGGGTTGGTAGCGCACCACTGGATAAGGTGGGGCATCGGGCTGCAGATCGGTGAAGTCGAGCAAAAAGTCGCCGTAGTTCTGCGGCTGAGTCAGCAGCAGTTGCTCGTGGGAGAGATATTCCAGCGAGTAGCCGTCGGCCGCCACCAACCCGGCACTGGCGTCGAACGCCTGGCCGTCATCGAAATTGTGCAGTGCGGCCTGCAACAGGCTTTGCTCGACGGCGGTGTACTGCTGCACGAGGCCGGCAAAAGAACTGCTGGTGCGCACGTAGACCAGCGAGGTGGTATGAACGTCGAGGTCCTGGTCGAAAGTCTGCTTGATCCGTTCGGCGAGCGGGCCTTCGCTGAACGCCATGACGCCTTTGAAGTCGGGCAGCAAGGTCGACAGCGTCTGCCGGCATCGCTCGCGCTCGGCCTGGCGATCCAGCAGCGATTGGCGATCAAATGGCGCGGCAGCACTGAACCAGGCACCCGGATCCAGGGTTTGTTCGAGCAACAGGCTGTCGCCCAGGGTCTTGAGGCTGGTTTCATCCAGCGCCTTGATCCAATTGGGCAGGCGTTCGGCCACGAAGACCGAGTTGGGGTGGTTGGTCATGGTGCAGGTGTCCTGAAGAAGGGGCTTCAGGACACCAGAGCGAAGTGGCTCGCAGGTTTTACATAATGCTGGACCGCGTCGCTCACGCCGCGGGCCCAGCGGCTACATCACTGCGCTGGCAGCAACGCCTGGACCAAGGGTTCGCTCAGCCGCCGGGCCAGGGCCTGCCGGGCCAGCGTGGTGGCATGGTTCAGGGCGCCACGCAGCACATCGGCGTTGGCCGGCGTAAGCCTGATGCGACCTGCGAGATCACCGCTCGACCAGTCCTGTTCGGGTAGCGTCTGGCGAAACACCGCCAGCACTTCCTCAGCCAGCACCACCGGGTCCGGGTCCGGCCTGCCCAGCTCGTAGATAGCCTCGGCACCGGCGTTCCAGCGCTCATCGAACGCCGCGAACTCGACGGGGTAGACCCGCTGCAAGGCAAACTCCCAATATTGCTGCAACATCAGCCAGTCAAGCATGTTCGCGGCCGTGACCCGCTGGTTGATCATCACCCTGATCTGCCTGGCCGTGGCCTCCTGGATGAAGCCCATCCCCTCGTACAGCATGCTTTGCGGCTGATACGGCAGCTCGAGGTCATCGGCCAGCAACAGGCGCAGGCGCAGGCGGATTTCGGCCTCGTCGGGAGCGATCTGCAGGTCCTCGTCATGAATGCGGTCATAGGCCAGCAGCTGTGCATCCGCGGCGCCCAGCAGTGCAGGGTCGTCGGTCAGCAGGGGTAAGTTGAGCCCGCCTGCGGCGTCCGCCGCGGCGGCACCGGGGTAGATGATCGCGCGCCGGCGCACCCGCGCATTGCTGATCGCGCGGGCGTAGTCATCCACCAGTTCCAGCCGGTACAGCCGCCGACTATAAGCCACGACCGGCAGCAAGCCGTGGGGCCCGACCAGGCCGGGATCGGTGGCCAGGCGAAATACCTCCATCAGGTTGCGCGCCTGGCTGAACAACAATTCCAGGCCATCGCCACAGGTGGCCTCGGCGCCATCGGCGGCCTCATAGAGCTGGGCGCGCAGGTCGGCAAGGCCGATCGGTGGCGGCTGCTGGGTCAGGTCCCGCAGCAGGCGTTGCATCTGCTGACGTTGATAGGCGGGGTTGGCCTGATAATCGGCGCTGAGGGTGGCACGGCGCATGGCCTCGAGAAAATTGGCCGAGCCCGCTTCTTCGCGCAACATTCGGTAGCGGTCACGCAGCTCAGGGCCCGCCTCGATCATCCAGTCTGGCGGGTTGGCCAGCACCGGTTCGATGCCTATCTGGCGAAGATGCACGAGGCTTTGCGCCGACAGTGCGGCATCGTCGATCACCAAGGGCAGTAGATAAGGCGTGCGCGGCGCCGTGGCGAATGCGCTGTCAACCAGTGACGGCACCTCGACCAGCGGGTTGCCCGGCAGCCTGACCTGGCGCAGCAGCATCGGCGTGCGTTCCATCAACGCCGTCAGGCCATCCGGCCACTCGGTCAAGCCGGTGTCGGCCAGGTCCAGATAGCGCAAGTTGATCATGTTGGCCAGCTGCGGTGAGCGACCCAGGGGATTGTCCGCCAGGCGCATGCGGGCCATTTCGGTCATCCCGGAAAACGCGGCAGCTGCCGCTTCGGAGAGCACGATCTGGTTGCCTTGCAGATCCAGGTGACGCAGATTGATTTGCGCCAGGTGCTCGATATCGGCCGCATCGAGCACCAGTTCGGCGTCGCGCAAGTCCAGCTCGCGCAGGGACTTGAGCTGCGCCAAGGCCTGCATGCCCTCGCCCGACAGCGCCAGCGAGTTCCCGCTCAGGCCCAGCACTGCCACCGAGGTTTCCTCCAGGGGCGCAAGCAGGCCCGTGCGCCATTGCAGTTGGTTGGCGCTGAGGTCGAGAATCAGCAGGTTTTGCAGCTCGGGCAAGCCGGCGGGCAGCTGCGTCAGCTGGTTGTAGCTCAGGTTGAGGTTGGTCAAGCGCTTGAATGACGGCAGAAAGCCTTCGAGCTGAGCTTCGCCCAGGCCCATATTGCGTAAGTCCAACCACTGAAGGTGGCTGAAGTCGGCCACCAATACCGGCAGCGTGCCGCCTTGCAGACCCGACAGATCAAGGCCTATCCCCACTTTATTGGCGTTGTACGGGGCTCGAGGTTGCGGCAGTTCCTGCCGACGCCAGGCTGCCACCAGGCGGCGGCTGATCTCCTGGCGCACGCCTTGGTGCCCAGGCGTCTGCGCCTGGCTCTCCCAGACCCCGAGGCTGTCCTTGAGCACCTGTAGCTCGGTCTCCAGCCGCATCAGCGCAGTCTCGAAGGGGCCCCGAAGGCTGCGCACGATGTGGTTGCGGGCGTTGCTGTTGAGGGTTGGGAACAATTCGCGCAGACGGTACTCACGCGAGCCCGGGAACAGCAACGGATCAGCCCAGCTCGGCCCGCGCCCGCTCAGCACGTAGCCCAGTTGCCCGCGGCTGTTGCGCATCGGTGGGCGAAACCAGGGCTGCGCGTCGGCCTGCCCCAGCGCCCGAGCGCTGGCCTGGCGGTCGGCCAGCGCCTGCTCGGTCAGCGCCTTTTGCAGCGTCGACGCATCGTCGGCCGAAGCACCCAGGGCCGAGCGTTCGGCTGTGGGCAGCACCGCCAGCAGTGCCTCGCTCAAGCTGCGGGTTGCGGGCCCGCTGGCTGTCACGAAGCCCCTTGCCCCTACCGTGATGCTGCGCTGCAGCGTGGCTTGCTCCGGCCCTGCCGCTGCGAGCAGGGTACGCGCCGCATCGTTGCTGCGCAGTTCAATGCGCAGGTGGTCACCCCAACCTTCCTGCCGGCCCAGGGCAGCGAGCAATAGCCGCTGGCTGTCGGCGCTCTGCCCTGGGGCATAGGTGCATTCCAGCAGGGCACGGTTCAAGCGCAGGTTGCGCTGCAGATGGTGGGCCTGTTCGGCCAGGCGCAGCGGCAACCGGCCCTGTTTGAGCAACGCCTGTTCGGCGATACTGGCGCTGTCCACCACAGAGCGTGCGAGCGGCTGATCGAGCCGCGCAAATTGGCGCATCACCAGCTGCTCCTCGGCACTGGCCACGGCAGTCGACCCGGGCCTGGCCAGCTCGGTGGCGTGCCATTGCTCGAACAGGCGTGCACGTTGAGTCTGCAGCTCGCTGGCCAGCAGCTTTTGCAGTTGCACGGTCTGAGTCTCGGCGGCGCTGGTGCTTTGCCCCAACAGGGTCTCCAGGCCCTCCTCGCCCAGGCCCTTGAGGATCGGCGCGAGACGGTCGGCACGGGTAAAGTCGTCGCGCATCAGCGCGATCCGCCGCCCCTGCGGCAGCACGGTGTCTCCATACTCGCTGGATTCGCCCCAGGGCTCGCTGCCTTCGAACACCTTGAGGACGATGTCCTGCGGCCAGGTCGGCGCCTGCACCATGGCCTCGACCGGTATCGAATGCAGGCTGCTCACTGCGTCGCCATTGGCGAGGGCGGCGATCACCCGGTCCAGCTCTTGAGCGGTCACGGCCCGCTCAAGTGTATCGAGCAGCTCGAACGGCACCGTGCCGCCCTCGGCGACGGCGCTGCGCAGTGTCTGCTCGTCGATATCGGCAATCTTCAGCACCTGCTCCAGGCGGGCATCGTCCAGGGCTACGGCGCGTGGTTCGAGACGCCGCAGCAGGGCATACGCGTCCCACTGCGCGGGTCGGTCACCGGCATGCAGCCAGCCACTGTCGACGCCGCCGCGCAGGCTGGGTTCGTAGGCATCCGGCTGCGCGGCACGAGTGATGACACGCTCACCGGTCAGTTCGTCGACGCGGGTACGGTACAGCTTGCCGTCCAGCGGCAGGTACTCGACGCCTTCGACTTCGTAAAGGCCCAAGGCGTTGGGCCGCCAGGCCGGATCGATGGCCAGCTCGGCGGCGTAGGGCCGAATGTCGCCGTTCCACAAGCGCGCGACGCCATCCGGCCCCTCGACCGGCAGCAGGTTGTCGGTGAATGGGCTGATCTCGGTGGTCAGTTTCATGCCTTGATGGAACACCCCCATCAGTCCAAGATTCAACGCCAGCCCGGCCAGATGGCTCCAGCCCTGGGCCTTGTCGCCCTCGGCGAGGTCCGCCAGGCCGTGGTACAGCCCGCCCATCATCTGCGCACCCATGATCGGCAGCAACACCGGGCCCAGCCCGGGAATGAACAAGGCAGCGAAGCCCAACACGTTGATGCCGGTGTCCAGGTAGCCCTGCCAGCGCTCGATACTGGCCAGCTTGTCAGCCTCGGCGGTCGGCACTGCCTGATGCTGGGCCTGACTGCTGAGCCAGAGCAGGTGGCGACGGTGCATGTGTTCGATCAGCGCCGGCTCCCAGGTCGCATGGGTAACCTCCAGGCTCGGCGAGCTGTCTACCAGCCGCTGCGCCAGCCGTTGGCCGAAGGCGACGCGGTCGGCCAGATGCACCCGGCCAAGAAATTCCGCCAGGTACCCAGGCTGGCGCAGGCGCTTGACCAGTTCGCTCATGAATTCGCCGCTGTTGCGGTACCGTTTCAATGGCGCCCGCGAATCGCCCGGCACCCAGACGATGCACGGTTCGGTACTGCCGCCAGTGGGCAAGAACACCACGACGTCATGCAACTCGGTGGCCAAAATTTTCAAGCGCAATGCCTCCATCGGCCGGCCGGCGTGACTCAACGGGCGGCCCAGGCGGCAACCCTCGAGCATCGCGAAGTCGTCGGCATCGATGTGATCCTGCATCAGCGCCACCTGGCACAGCACGGAGAACTCGGCCTCGCGCAGCGCCTGCAGGGCCTCCCCCACAGCAGAGGGTGCAAAGGTGGCGCTCAGGTAATCCTGATACTGCTGCCCCAGGTCGAGTTCGCGACACATTTGCGCAAAGCTGGCCGGAGCGATCGCCAACTTGGCCCCTTCGTTGTAGCGGAACAAGGGATAGGGTTCGGCGGTGGGCGTCAGCTCGGTGAAGTCGAGTTGGAAGTCGCCATGATTCTGCGGCGGGGTCAACTGCAGTTCTTCGTGAGGGAGATATTCCAGCGAGTAGCCATTGGCGGTAGCCACCCCGGCATTGCTGTCGAAGGCCTGGCCGGCGTCGAAATTGTGCAGAGCGGCCTGCAGCAGGCTTTGCTCCATGGCCGTGTAATGGCTGACCAGGCCGGCAAATGAGGTGCTGGCGCTGACGTACAGCAACGAGGTGGTGTGGACGTCGAGATCCTGCCCGAATGTCTGCTTGATCTTTGCACGCAATGGCTGCTCGGCGAACGCCATGACACCTTTGAAGTCCGGAATAAGCGCAGAAAGCGTCTGCCGGCATTGCTCGCGCTGTGTCTGGCGATCAAGCAGGGCCTGGCGGTCGAACGGCGCCGCATTATCGAACCAGTCGCCGGGGGCAGTGGTTTGTTCGAGCAGCAGGCTTTGGCCAAGGACCTTCAGGCTGCTGGCATCCAACGCCTTGACCCAATTGGGCAGGCGCTCGGCGACGAAGAGGGAGATGGGGTGGTTGCTGTCGGTCATGGGGCTGACGTCCTGAGTGAGCGGAAGCCTCAGGACACCAGATGACCCGCGCGCGCTGGCCCTACATACTTACTGCCGACTCTCCAGCAGGAACGGCAACGCCTGCTCCAGCACCTCGTCGGGCACCTCTTCAGCCAGGTAGTGGCCAGCCGGCAGCGCTTGCCCGCGCACGTCGCTGGCCACCTTGCGCCATTCGGCCAGCGGGTCGAACAACTGGCCGACGGTGCCTTCGGCGCCCCACAGTACCTGCAACGGCAGATCCAGCTGACGCCCGGCGGCAATATCGGCGCGGTCATGCTCAAGGTCAATCGAGGCACTGGCGCGATAGTCTTCACAGATACCGCGCGCCGAGCACGGCCGGCGCAGGCAGCGCAGGTATTCAGTGAAGGCGGCTTCGGTGAACGGTGCCATGCCGGCGTGACGAGTGCCCATCACACTGCGCAGGTAGCCCTCAGGGTCAGCCTCGATCAGGGTTTCCGGCAGCGGCGCCGGGCGGATCAGGAAGAACCAGTGCCAATAGGCGCGGGCGAAGGCTTCGTTGGTCTGCTCGTACATGGCCAGGGTGGGCGCGATGTCGAGCAGCACCATGCGCTCCACGGCCCCCGGGTGATCCAGCGCCAGCCGGTGAGCCACGCGGGCGCCGCGGTCATGGGCCAGCACGCTGAAGCGCTCGAAGCCCAGCGAAAGCATCAGCTCGAAACCGTCCTGGGCCATTTCGCGCTTGGAGTAGTTTCGATGCTCCGGGTCAGCCTCGGGGCGAAAGCTGTCGCCGTAGCCACGCAGGTCGGCGGCGACCACGGTGAAATGCTCGGCCAGGCGGCTGGCGACCTTGTGCCACATGGCGTGGGTCTGCGGATGGCCATGCCACAACAGCAGACCGGGACCATGCCCGGCGATGCGGTAGGCAATCTCGATGTCGTTGACCGGGCGCAGGTCACGTTTGAATCCGGGGAGCATGGCAGCAAACCTCGTACAGCCTGAAGGGACAAGCAAGTGACTGCCGCAACCGGCGCAAAGTGCCCAAGCCAATCACCCCTTGGGCGCTTGGCTCGGCAATTTCATGCGATGAAAGGCGCTCAACGGCAACACACCACCAAAATACCCCTTCATTTGCACGCCGATCACAAACATATCTCGTAACAAACAATTAAAATCAGCGCATCACCTTCGCTGGATCCTGCCGATGTCCGTCGCCCTTGCCTCACGAGTCGCCCATGTCAGTGCCCGCATCGATCGCCTGCCTGCCGTGGCGGCGCTATGGAAGCTGGTGGCATTGCTGTCGGTCGGCGGCTTCTTCGAGCTGTACGACTTGTTCCAGACCGCCTACATCAGCCCCGGTCTGATCCAGGCCGGCATCTTCGCCAGTGGCAGCGGCGGCGCCTTCGGCGTCTCCGACCAGGCCGCGTTCGCCTCGGCAACCTTCCTCGGCCTGTTCATCGGCGCCAGCCTGCTGAGTCCATTCGCCGACCGCTATGGCCGGCGGGCGGTGTTTACCTTCGCGCTTCTCTGGTACACGTCGGCCACCGTGCTGATGGGCTTGCAGGACAGCGCCATGGGGCTGATCCTGTGCCGCTTCCTGGTCGGCATCGGCCTGGGCATCGAACTGGTGACCATCGACGCCTACCTCAGCGAACTGGTGCCCAAGGCCATGCGCAGTCGGGCCTTTGCCTTCGCGTTCTTCATTCAGTTCCTGTCGGTGCCGGCGGTGGCGCTGATGTCCTGGTGGCTGGTGCCGCACGCGCCATTCGGCGTGGCCGGCTGGCGCTGGGTGGTGTTGGCCAGCGCAGTGTTCGCGCTGTTCATCTGGTGGCTGCGCCGCGCCCTTCCCGAGTCGCCGCGCTGGCTGGCGCAGCATGGGCGGCTGGATGAAGCCGAGGCCGTGCTCGGGGCCATCGAAGCCCGCTGCGCCAAGGATGCCAAGGCACCGTTGGCGACGCCCGAGGTCGAAGTGGTGCCATTGGTGGCCGCAGGACGTTTCGCCGATATCTGGCAGCCACCGTACCGGCGCCGCGCACTGATGCTGGTGGCGTTCAATATCTTCCAGGCCATCGGCTTCTTCGGCTTCGGCAACTGGCTCCCGGCGTTGCTCAATGGCCAGGGTGTCGGCCTGACCCATAGCCTGGCCTACGCTTTCGTCATCACCCTCGCCTACCCCCTTGGCCCGCTGTTGTTCGTGCGCGTGGCGCATCGCCTGGAGAACAAGTGGGGCATCGTCGGCTCGGCGCTGGGCACCGTGCTGTTCGGCACCCTGTTCGCCTTGCAGAGCTCGGCGCTCGGGCTGATCGTCTGCGGGGTGATGATCACTTTCTGCAACGCCTGGCTGACGTTCAGCTATCACGCCTACCAGAGTGAAATGTTCCCCACCCACATTCGCGCCCGAGCGGTAGGCTTCTGTTATTCGTTCAGTCGCCTGTCGACGGTGTTCAGCAGCCTGCTGATCGGCTTCTTCCTCGAGCATTTCGGCACGCCAGGGGTGCTTGCCTTCATCGTTGCCAGCATGTTGGTGGTGATGCTGACCATCGGCGTATTCGGCCCGCGCACGCGCAACCTGGCCCTGGAGCGGATCGCGCACTGACTCACAGCCGGCTCGGTGCGGCAGACTGCGGCAGGCCAAACACGCGGTCGAAGCCCCACTGGAACACCAGCGCATAGACGAAGAAGAATGCGAACAACGCCAGGTTGGTCAGCAGGGCGCTGAGCAGGCTGATGCCCAGCCAGCCGGCGATGATCGGCAACAGGATCAGGGTCAGCCCGCCCTCGAAGCCGATGGCATGCAGCAGCCGCCGCTGCCAGGTGCGCTGACGCTGGCGCTGGCGCGCTTCCCAGCGTTCGAAGCCGGCGTTGAACAACACGTTCCAGGCCAGCGCCACGGCGGAAATGATCAACGACAGCAGCAGCGAATGACCGGCGCCTTCGGCATACACCAGTTGCAGCGCCGGCGCGACGCAGAGTACGGCGATGCCCTCGTAGGCCAGTGCCTGGACGATCTTGCGTGGAGTGCCTTGCATGGGAAGCGGTCTCTGCCGGAAAGAGCCTGCATCCTCGCCAGTTGAGGCGCTGCGCGCAATTGAGCTAAATTGAGCCTCGCTCAACCTGAGTAATGCCTGTGTTCACCAAGCTGCCCCTGACTGCCCTGCGCGCGTTCGAATCGGCTGCCCGCCTGGGCGCGTTCAAGGCCGCCGCCGATGAACTGGCCGTCACCCCTGCCGCCGTCTCCCATCAGATCAAAAGCCTTGAAGAAAGCCTCGGTACGCTGCTGTTCACCCGTACCGCGCAAGGCGTATCGCTGAGCCGCGAAGGCCACGAGCTGTTCGCCGAGGTCCACGCGGCCTTCGCCGGCATGGCGGCTGGCCTGTCGCGCTGGCAGCCGGCCGGCGACAGCCAGAGCCTGACCCTGACCACCACGCCGGCGTTCGCCAGCCATTGGCTGATCGCCCGGCTGGGTGACTTCCATCGGCGTTACCCGCGTATCCACGTACGTGTCGAGACCACCAACGAGGTGGTGGACCTGGCCCGTGACAGCCGCATCGACATCGCCCTGCGCGTGCACGTCCAGCCACAGCCGGGGCTGTACTGCCTGGCGCTGCTCGACGAGCACTTTGCCGTCTATGCACCGCCCGGCTGGCAAGCGCCGGCGGCGCCGCACAACCTGGAGCTGATCCAGGTGCCGTGGTACTCGGCCACCAGCGCACCGATCGACTGGCCACTGTGGTGCGCCCGCGCCGGGCACGAGGATTGGCTGGAGCGGGCGCATTTTCGCGAGTACAGCGACGAAGACTACGCATTGCAGGCAGCCATCGCCGGCCACGGCCTGGTGCTGGCCAGCGATGTACTGGTCGCGGGCAGCGTGCAGCGCGGGCTGCTGCAACCCTATCGCAGCGAGATCCGCCTGCCCGCCGGCCAGTACAGTGCGCTGTGCGTGCCAGGGCGCGAGCGCCAGGCGCCGTTGCGTGAGTTCCTCGCCTGGCTGCGCGAACAGGTGCAGGCGGCACGATAACTGCTGCGCTGTGTCCTGCAGACGGCAGCGGCTTCGGCTTTGGACACGTGAGCGACGGTTTTCCCGCAGCCCCGGGTCGCGCTACTGCCGATAATCGTGACAGTCAACGATGCAGGAGCGCACAGCATGAATGCAGCAACAGAGCCCAGCCGCAGCCCGCGAGTGGTTGACCCGGGGACCCTCAGGCGCGTCATCGTCGCCGCCGCGATCGGCAACTTCGTCGAGTGGTTCGATTTTGCCGTCTACGGTTTTCTCGCCACCACCATCGCCCAGCAGTTCTTCGCCAGCGGCGACGCCAGCGTGGCGCTGCTCAAGACCTTCGCGGTGTTCGCCGTGGCGTTCGCCTTTCGGCCACTGGGCGGCATCGTCTTCGGCATGCTCGGCGACCGCCTCGGGCGCAAGCGCATCCTCGCCCTGACCATTCTGCTGATGGCCGGCGCCACCACGCTGATCGGCCTGTTGCCCACCTACAGCGCCATCGGCCTGTGGGCGCCCGCCCTGCTGACCCTGATCCGCTGCGTGCAGGGCTTCTCGGCCGGCGGCGAATACGCCGGGGCCTGCGCCTACCTGATGGAGCACGCGCCGCGCCACAAGAGGGCGTGGTATGGCAGTTTCGTGCCAGTTTCGACCTTCAGCGCCTTCGCCGCCGCCGCCGTCATCGCCTATGCCCTGGACGCCGGCCTCAGCAGCGAGGCGATGGCCAGCTGGGGCTGGCGCCTGCCGTTCCTGATTGCTGCGCCGCTGGGCCTGGTCGGCCTCTACCTGCGCCTGCACATGGGCGAAACCCCGGCGTTTCAGGCCGTTGAGCAGGAACACGCGGTGGCCCACTCGCCGCTGGCCGAGACGCTGCGCAAGCATGCCAGGGCCATTCTCTGCCTGGGGGCATTCGTATCGCTGACGGCCCTGTCGTTCTACATGTTCACTACCTACTTCGCCACTTATCTGCAGGTGGCCGGCGGCCTCAGTCGCGCCGGGGCGTTGCTGGTGTCGGTGATCGCCCTGCTGTTCGCCGCCCTGATCTGCCCGTTGGCAGGTGCCTTCTCCGACCGCGTCGGTAGGCGCACGACCATGCTCTGCACCTGCCTGCTGTTGATCGTCGCCGTGTACCCGGCGTTTCTGCTGGCGCGTTCGGGCTCGTTCGCCGCCGCCATTGCCGGGGTCATGCTGCTGGCCGTTGGCGCCGTGCTCTCGGGCGTGGTCACCGCCGCGCTGCTCTCGGAAACCTTCCCGACCCGCACCCGCTACACCGCTTCGGCGATCACCTACAACCTGGCCTACACCCTGTTCGGCGGCACCGCGCCGCTGATGGCCACCTGGTTGATCGGCCTGACCGGCAGCAGCTTGTCGCCGGCGGCCTATCTGATCGCCGTCGCCCTGCTGGCACTGGCCGGGGGCATGGCCTTGCCGGAGACCTCGCGCATCTCGCTGCATGGCGAGGACAGCGCGGGCGAGCGGGCCGCCGGTCCTGGACATGGCCATTTGATTTGAACGCTGCTCGATGGGCCGAGTCATCTGATTGAACGCCGGCGATAGTGGCACGATAACAGTGCCCGTCGCCCGCAGTGCCAACCGTGACCACGACCTGAGCGAGTACCTCCCATGAGCGAGCACCCTGTCAGCACCCTGCATCCGTTGCCTTTCCAGCCCGGCTTCGAGCAGATTCCCGATGATGAAGCCCAAACCAGCAAGGAGCTGGCAGAGACCCTGCACGGCATCCTCGAGACCACCTTCAAGGACGAGGGGCACGCCAACCGCAGCGTGCACGCCAAGAGCCACGGCCTGTTGCACGGCCAGCTCCAGGTCCTGGACAACCTGCCGGTCGAACTGGCCCAGGGCGCCTTCGCCAAGCCGGGCACCTACGGCCTGACCCTGCGTTTCTCCACCAACCCCGGTGACATCCTCGACGACAAGGTGTCCACGCCGCGCGGCCTGGCCATCAAGATCATCGGCGTGGAAGGTGCGCGGCTGCCCGGCAGCGAAGCGGACGTAACCCAGGACTTCGTCATGCAGAACGCCAAGGCGTTCACCGCGCCGACGCCCAAGGCCTTCCTGAAAAGCCTGAAAATGCTGGCCAAGACCACCGACAAGGCACCGGGAATGAAGAAGGCCCTGTCCGCCGTGTTGCGGGGTGTGGAGTCGACCATCGAAGCCATGGGCGGCGAAAGCCCGACTATCAAGAGCCTTGGCGGCCACCCGCAGACCCACATTCTCGGCGAAAGCTTCAATACCGTGGTGCCAATCCTGTACGGTCCGTACTACGCCAAGCTGGCCGTGGTGCCGGTGGCGCCCGAGCTGACCGCGCTGACCGACCAGCCAGTGGACCTGGACGGCAAGCCGGACGGCCTGCGCGCGGCGGTCAACGAGTACTTCAGCGCCCATGGCGGGGTATGGGAAGTGCGCATTCAGCTGGCCACCGACATCGAGAAGATGCCGATCGAAGACGCCTCGGTCACCTGGCCCGAGGACTTGAGCCCCTACGTTACAGTGGCGCGCATCGAAGTGCCGGCACAACCGGCCTGGAACGCCGAGCGGGCCAAGGAAATCGACGACGGCCTGTCGTTCAGCCCCTGGCACGGCCTGGCCGCACACCGGCCACTGGGTGGGGTCATGCGCGTGCGCAAGCCCAGCTATGAAATGTCCGCAGGCTTTCGCGCCGAACACAACGGCTGCCCGATCCACGAACCGCGTCCGCGCAATACCGGGGTCTGATCGACACCGGGCACCTGGGCGCAACCATCCTGAACTGTGCCCCTAAGGTTGGATTGGATGTCCAATCTCAGGGGCACAGTTCATCACGTGGGAGGGGGCAAAGCCCCCGAGAGGCCGCCAGGCCGGTTTGATCTTTGCGATGGCGGGAGAAACGCGTCGCACCTTTCGCCAGCTTCGCCGGCCAAGGTCACCGCGCTACGCTCCCAGGCCCTCGACAAACGCCCGCGCTTCGCGCGCCATCCGGTCCAGTTGCCGGTCGCGCTGCTTTTCCGCATCGACCATGGCCCGCTTGCCATGCTGCTTGAGCAGGAGGCATGAATCTGCCGCACTTCCAGGGTCTGGTAGATGGCCGCCACGTCCAGCACCGCCACCCAACCTTCGCTGCCATGGGCGCGGGTGTTCATCCAGACGTGCGAGCCGCGCACCCCCAGCACCTGAAAGCCCATGGCCTGGAACCAGGGTACCCGCGCCACCACGCAGGCTAGCTCGGCGTGCGGATAGCGCCGGGTCATCTCGCCCAGCAGCGCCCGGGCGATGCCTTGGCGCCGATGCTGCGCGGCCACGGCCAGGTAAGCCAGAGCGCAGGCCTGCGGATCGCCCTTGACCGGCAGGTACAAGGCAAAGCCCAGCAGCGTTTCGCCCTGCATCGCCACCAGCAACTCGGCGCTGACCTCTTCGCTGGCGCCCAGGGTTTGCAGATAGCGGTGCACTTCCAGCCCCACGCCGTACTGGTACAGCGGATAGAGCGGGTTGCTCGGCGCGATCGCGACGGCGCTGATGTCGGTGAGATTGTCGATGACCAGTTGGCTGATCTGGGCCTCCAGGGCCTCATCCGGTGGGCTGGCGTGGTGTTGGAGGCTGTACATGGCGCGGGCTCGCGGGTGGGAAGCGGGAATGATAGCGGATGCCATGGACGGCGGCGTATCAAAAAATTTACCGTCCCTTTACCCGTCACTACAGCATCCGCCCGTCAGTTTGCGCATAATCGCCCCACTGCCGCTTGCGGCCTCCTTCTGTCCGATCGGTTCGAGTCGCCATGTCTGTCATGCCAAAACGTTCTGCCCTGCTGCGCTCCTTGCTGTTCGCCGTTGCCCTGGGTTCGCTCGCCGCCTGTTCGAGCAGCCCGGAAAAAGATGCGCCGACGTTCGTCTCGGTGCAGGACTACCTCAAGACCGCCTACCAGCCCGCGCAGCATTACAAGTACGACGGCTGGAACAGCCACTGGAGCTGGGCCGGTCACCAGCTCGACGTGGCGCTGATCGTGCCCAGCGAGCAGAAGAACGTGCCGCTGATCATCTACCTGCCGGGCCTTGGTGAAGACCCGAGCGCTGGCGACCTGTGGCGCCAGACCTGGGTCGATGCTGGCTACGCCGTGCTGTCGTTACAGGCGCCGCGCTTCCAGCATTCGCTGTACAGCACCAGTGACGCCCAGGCCGGGGCCTTCCAGACCATAGCCCAGCGCAGCTTCTCGGCGCCTTCCCTGCGCGCGCGGGTCGAGGAAGTGAACCAGGTGATGGCCGAGGTCAAACGCCGCGCCGCCGCCGGCGAGGCCGGTTACAGCGCCCTGGACAGCGGGCGCGTGGTGCTCGCCGGTTTCGACCTGGGCGCCCAGACGGCGGCCGCGCTGTCCGGCGAACGCGAACCGGGCGAGGCCCGCACGGTGGCCTGGAAGCCGCTGGCAAGCATCCTGCTGAGCCCCTACGTGGAGGGCGGCAGCGACCCGGCGCGTTTCGGCCAGATCGACACGCCGGTGCTGACCGTGACCGGCCCGCTCGACGAAGACCCGTTCAGCTGGGTCGCCACGGCCCGCCAGCGCGAAGACCTGTACAACAACCTCGGCGCGCTGGGTGGCTACCAGCTCAAGCTGCAGGATGCGACCCATCAGGGCCTGTCCGGGACCATGGCGCTGAACCAGCGCAAGAAGGACAAGGATGACAAGGCCCCGGCGGTCGCCAGCGACGCCAGTGGCGACGGCGGCGCGCATCCGCGTTCCGGAGGGCACGAGCCGGCGCCCAACCCGTTCGACAAGAACTTCGACGTGCGCCAGGCCGCCAGCGTCGCCGCCGTGACCACCGCGTTTCTCGACGCCACGGTCAAGCAGTCGGCGCAAGCCCGGCAGTGGCTCGACCAGCATGCCCCGCAGTGGCTGGAGAAGGTCGGCAGCCTGCAGCACAAGGGCAGCTCGGCGCCTTGAGCCGCAGCCGCTGTACGGCGGCTGCCCGACAAATCCTGTCTTGGGCCTCAGGCTATCGCGCTTGCGGCCGATAGCCTTGAGGGGCGGCTTCATGCGCGGTGAAAAAGCGCCAGCGCCCCCCATCGGGATTGCCTCCACGCGTCAAGGAAGCCAGCGTGTATTGATATGACCGCAAGCCTTCATTTCTTTTGAAAGTGACCGTGAATGCACGTTGACAGCCAACACCGCCATGCGCCGCACCCTGGGCTTTCGACCCAGCGCCTGGCGTTGCTGTTCGTTCTGCTGGTCATGATCGCCCTGCTCAGCCTGGTCGCCTGGCAGGCCTGGACCGCCCACGAGCGGGCGCTGCACGAAGCCGAAATGGACGCGACCAACCTCGCCCACTCCCTGGCCCAGCACGCCGACGACGCTTTCGAGGAAGCCGACGCGGCGCTCACCGGGATCATCGAGCGGGTGCAGGCCGACGGCATCGATGCCGCGCAGATCCCGCGGCTGCACGCCGTGCTGCAGAGCCAGCAACGCTTCATCGGGCAGCTGGCGGGGCTGTTCGTCTACGACGAAAATGGCCGCTGGGTGGTGACCTCCAACGATGTCGACCCGCCCAACGTCAACAACGCCGACCGCGAATACTTCCGCTTTCATCGCAACAACCCCGACCTGGGGCCACGCCTGGGGCCGGCGATCCTCAGCCGTTCGACCCATCAATGGGTGATCCCGCTGTCACGGCGCATCAACCATCCGGACGGCAGCTTTGCCGGGGTCGCCCTGGCCACCCTGAGCCTGGCCTACTTCAACCAGTTCTACAGCGGCTTCGATCTGGACGACAAGGGGGTCATGGTCCTGGCGCTGCGCGACGGCACCATCCTCACCCGCCGCCCGTTCGACGAGAACGCCGTGGGCACCAGCATCGCCAAGGCGCGGGTGTTCACCGACCTGCTGCCGGCCTCGCCCATGGGCAGCGAGATGGCCCGCTCGATGGTCGACGGCGTGGTGCGCCTGTATGGCTACCGCCAGGCCGACGAGTACCCGGTGGTGGTCATGGCCGCGCAATCGCAAGAGGCGATCTTTGCCGAATGGCAGGACAACCTGCTGCGCTCGACCGGCTTTGTTGCCGCGGTGCTGCTGGCCCTGGGCCTGTGCGCCATGGTCCTGCTGCGCCAGATTCGCTACGGCCAGAAAACCGAGTCCGAACTGCGCAACGCCCATGCCGCCTTGCACAAGCTGGCCATGCAGGACAGCCTGACGGGCCTGGCCAACCGCCGCCAACTGGATGCGGCGCTGCCCGACGAAATCGGCCGCGCGCGGCGCAGTGGCCGGCCGCTGGCGCTGATCATGCTCGACATCGATCACTTCAAGCGCTTCAACGACCTGTACGGCCACCCTGCGGGTGACGAGTGCATCAAGGCTGTGGGCCAGGCGGTGCTCGCCTGCGTCGGCCGTGCGGGCGACCTGGTGGTGCGCTACGGCGGCGAGGAGCTGCTGGTGCTGTTGCCCGAATGCGACGAGGACGGCAGCGCGCGCGTCGCCGAGCGGGTGCTGCAGACGGTGCGCAGCCTGCAGATCAACCATGCCGGCAACGACGCGGGCCATGTCACCATCAGTGCCGGCGTGCACGTGATGCACGCCGACGACCCGGCGGTGCGTGCCCAGGCGCTGATCCAGGCCGCCGACCAGGCGCTGTACCGGGCCAAGAGCCAGGGCCGCAACCGCGTGTGCCGCACGGCCACGCAAAACCCGCAGCCACGTCTGGCCTGACCTAGGCCAGGCGCTCGGCCAGCCAGGGCAACGCCTCCTCGCAGGGCACCCGGGCCTTGATGCCGAACAAGCCGTCGGCGCGGGTCTTGCCCAGGTTGATCGCCAGCAACGGTTTGCCCTGCCGGGACATCTCCTGGCACAGGCGAAAGCTGGAGTACGCCATCAGCGAGCTGCCCACCACCAGCAACGCCGCCGAATCGGTGACCGCGCGCCAGGCATCGCTGGCACTCTGGGCCGACACCCCGTCGCCGAAGAACACCACATCGGGCTTCAAGCGGTCGCTGCCGCAGCCGGGGCAATGGGGCATGCGAAAGCCGGCGAGAAACTCCGCCGCCAGTTGCGCATCGCCGTCCGGAGCAAGTACCGCATGCACGTGCTGCAGCGCCGGGTTCTCGCTCTCCAGCACCTCCTGCACATGGGCGCGCAGCATCTGCCGGCTGCAATCCATGCACACGACCCGGTGCAGGTTGCCGTGCAGCTCGATCACCTTGCGGCTGCCGGCGGCGTCGTGCAGGCCGTCGACATTCTGGGTGATCACCGCCGAGACCAGCCCGCGGTTCTGCAGCCCGGCCAATGCACGGTGTGCGGCATTGGGCTGGGCCTTGCACACCGCCTGCCAACCCACCATGGCCCGCGCCCAGTAGCGCTTGCGGGTGGCCGCCGACTTGACGAAGTCCTGGTGCATGATCGGTGCGTTGCCCCGGCGCACACCATCGGTGTCGCGGTAATCCGGAATGCCCGAGCCGGTGCTGATGCCCGCTCCCGTCAGCACCAGCAACGGGCCCACCGCCAGGCGCTCGGCCAGGGCGTGCAAGGATGATTGGGTGTCGGTGTCTAACATGCGCAACTGCCCCCGCCGGCTACAACGAACGAATACAACGAACGACTACAACGAACGAAAATGCCGAACGTCGCTGGCAGCAAGGTTAGCTGGCCTGCGCGCAAAATGAAGGGCGGGTGGTCGGATAGCGCCCTAGCTTTCGCGCACCACCAGTTCGAAGCCCAGGTCGCGTGCCTGCACGCCGCCGGTCTTGCCGTCCAGGCGTTCGAGCAGCATCAGCGCCGCGGCCTTGCCGATGGCTGCGCGCGGGGTGCGAATCGAGGTCAGCCGTGGCACCAACTGCGCCGAAGCCGGCAGGTCGTTGAAGCCGATCATGGCAACCTGCTCGGGCACGCGGATGCCCAGCCGTTGCGCCTCGTAGATGGCGCCGTGGCCGAGGTCGTCGTTGCAGAAGAAAATCCCGTCGACGTCGGGGTGTTCGCGCATCAGTTGACGAAACATCTCGCCGCCCAGGGCGATGGACGAAGGCTGCGGCACCATCACTTCCAAGCTGGCGTCATGCAGGCCGGCCTCGCGCAGCGCCCGGCGAAAGCCCTCGGCCCGTTGCATGACTCGCGGGTCCAGCTGCGCGGCAACGTAGGCCAGGCGCCGACGCCCGCGCTGCAGCAGGTTGTGCGCCGCCACCACACCGGCCTGCTCCTGGGAGAAGCCGACGCAGGGGCCGTCGTCCGCCAGCTCCATCATGTGCACGCAGGGCACTTTGCTCGCTGCCAGCATGCGCCGCGACTGCTCGGTGCGATCAAAGCCGGTCAGCAGGATGCCGCGCGGCTGGTACGCAAGATAATTGCGAATCAAGTTCTCTTCTTCGGCGACGTCGTAGTGAAAATTGCCGATCAGCACTTCGAGCCCGCGCGGGCGCATCACCCCGTGGATGGCCTCCAGGGTGTCGATGAACAGCTGGTTGGAGAGCGAAGGAATCAGCACCACCACCGACTGGCTCTGCGCCGAGGCCAGCGCCCGGGCTGCCGGATTGGCCACGTAGCCAAGGGCCGCCGCTGCCTCTTCGACCTTGCGCACCAGCTCCGGGGCCACGGTGCTGACGCCCCGCAGCGCGCGCGAGGCGGTAATGGGAGAAACACCTGACAGGCGCGCGACCTCCGCAAGGGTCGGGCGCCCGGTAGTACGTGAGCCGATTCGAGTCATGGTTCTTGTTGTTCTGCTTGCATGGGGGGAAATCGGGCATTAAGGTAGCGCTGTCTCGGAAACAGGGCAACGGGGAATTTTCGCTGACTTGTTGCAACACCGGCGAAGACACCGCACCAAATCGTGCGGACAAGATCAATAAGAGCAGGTCGCACCGGTCGAAGTCGCCACAAGGGCGGCTTTACGTGTTGTCAGCCTGCAGGAGATAGCGATGGTTTCCCCTCTTTCTGCCCTCGTCGTGATGGGCGTGTCCGGCTGCGGCAAAAGCAGCGTCGGCGCTGCCATCGTCCAGCACAGCGGCGGCCGCCTGATAGAAGGCGATTCGTTTCACCCCAAGGCCAACATCGAAAAGATGAGCGCCGGCATTCCCCTCGACGACAACGACCGCGCCGGCTGGCTGACCCGCCTGGGCGAAGAGCTCAATGCCTGCGTCAAGGGTGGCGAGCGCGCGGTGCTGACCTGCTCGGCGCTCAAGCGTGCCTATCGCGACAAGCTGCGCGCCGCCGTGCCGGATCTGGGTTTCGTCTTCCTCGAACTGTCCCGCGCCGAAGCGGCGGACCGGGTTTCGCACCGCCCGGGCCACTTCATGCCGGCCAGCCTGATCGACAGCCAGTTCGCCACGCTGGAATCGCCCACCGGCGAAGACCGTACCCTGACCGTGGACGCCACTCGCCCGATCGACGCCCTGGCGGTGCAGGTCGACGGCTGGCTGGTAGGGCACGGCGCCAAGACCCTGGCATGAGCAAGGCATTGCCTGGGCCAACCAAGACAGCGCTACCTGCGTCAATCACTCAAAACAACACTTAAAACAACAACACGAGGCATACGCACATGCTGGGCCTATCCACAGACAACTATCTATTGCTCGATGCGCTGGTCACCATCATTGGTCTGATCCTGCTCATCACCAAACTCAAGGTGCACCCCTTCGTCGCCCTGACCCTGGCCGCGGGCTTTCTCGGCCTGACCTCGGGCATGCCGGTGGCCAAGGTGATGAAATCCTTCCAGGACGGCTTCGGCGGCGTGCTGGGCTTCGTCGGCATCGTGCTGGCGCTGGGCACCATGCTCGGCAAGCTGATGGCCGACTCCGGCGGCGCCGACCAGATCGCGCAGACGCTGATCCGCAAGTTCGGCGTCAAGAACGTGCACTGGGCGATGATGTTCTCGGCCTTCCTGGTCGGCATTCCGTTGTTCTTCGAGATCGGTTTCGTGCTGTTGATCCCGCTGGTGTTCATCGTCGCTCGCCGCTCCGGGGTGTCGCTGGTCAAGGTCGGCATCCCGCTGCTGGCCGGCCTCTCCGTGGTGCACGGCCTGGTGCCGCCGCACCCAGGCCCGCTGCTGGCGATCGGCGTGTTCAAGGCCGACATCGGCAAGACCATCTTCTACGGCCTGATCATTGCCCTGCCCACCGCCATCGTCGCCGGGCCAATCTTCGGCAACTGGATCTCCAAGCGCATTCCGGGCAACCCGTCCACCGAGTTGATGGACCAGATTGCCAAGGAAACCAGCCACGAGAACCTGCCCAGCTTCGCCGTGACCCTGATCACCGTGCTGCTGCCGGTGTTCCTCATGCTGCTCAAGACCGGCGCCGACGTGGTGCTGCCCGCCGACCATATCTTCCGCCAGTGGATGGACCTGATCGGTCACCCGATCACCGCCCTGCTCGCGGCGCTGTTGCTGGCCTTCTACACCTTTGGTGCCGCGCGTGGCTTCAACCGTCAGCAGATCATGAAACTGCTCGACTCGAGCCTGGCACCGACCGCGGCGATCATCCTGATCGTGGGCGCCGGCGGCGGCTTCAAGCAGATGCTGGTGGACACCGGCGTCGGTAACGTGATCGGCACCATGGCCGTGCACGCGCAGATCAACCCGATTCTGCTGGCCTGGCTGGTGGCGGCGGTGATCCGCGTGGCCACCGGGTCCGCCACCGTGGCCACCATCACCGGCGCCGGCATCGTCGCGCCGGTGGTGGACATGATCCCCGGGGTCAACCGCGAACTGCTGGTGCTGGCCACCGGCGCCGGTTCGGTCATCCTGTCCCACGTCAACGATGCGGGCTTCTGGCTGGTCAAGCAGTACTTCAACATGACCGTGGCCGAGACGCTGAAGACCTGGACCATGATGGAGACCATCCTGTCGGTGGTGGGCATCATCCTGATCATGTTGCTGTCGCTGGTGGTCTGATCACCCGGGTGTTGCGGGAGGCGGCCTTGCCCTCTCCCGCATTCGCCCTGCTGCTTACCCCATGAACAAGCGATACGCCGGATTCTGCGTCTCGTCCCAGTAGCGATACCCCAGCCCCTCCAGCACCGCCAGCAACTCGCCCTGCTGCCCCTCCGCGACTTCGAACCCCGCCAGCACCCGAGCCATGTCCGCCCCGTGGTTGCGGTAATGGAACATGCTGATATTCCAGCACTGTCCCAAGGCCTCAAGAAAGCCCAGCAGCGCCCCTGGCCGTTCCGCAAACTCGAAGCGCACGACTACCTCGCCGGCCATGCCCGCCGCGTGCCCACCCACGGTGTGGCGAATGTGCAGCTTGGCCAGCTCGTTGTCGGTGAGATCGACCACGGCGAAACCGGCGCTCTCCAGGCCCTCCAGCAACGCCTGGCGCGGATCGTTCTGCGGGTGGGTCTGCACGCCAACGAACAGGTTGGCGGCATGTTGTGCGTGATAGCGATAGTTGAATTCGGTGATCTGGCGCCGCCCCAGGGCCTGGCAGAAGCGCTGGAAACTGCCCGGTTCTTCGGCCACGGTGACGGCGATGATCGCCTCGCGCTGCTCGCCCAGCTCGGCACGTTCGGCGACATGGCGCAGGCGGTCGAAATTGATGTTGGCGCCCGAGTCGATGGCCACCAGGGTCTCGCCACGAGCGCCGGTCTGCGCCACGTACTTCTTGATGCCGGCCACCGCCAGGGCCCCGGATGGCTCGGTGATGGAGCGGGTGTCGTCATAGATGTCCTTGATCGCCGCGCACAGCTCGTCGCTGCTGACGGTGATCACCCCATCGACGTACTGGCGGCAGACTTCGAAACAATGCTCGCCGATCTGCGCCACCGCCACCCCGTCGGCAAAGGTGCCGACCTGCGGCAGTACCACGCGCCGGCCGGCCAGCAGCGCCGCCTGCAGGCAGTTGGAGTCGTGCGGCTCGACGCCGATCACGCGCACCTCGGGCCGCAGGTATTTGACGTAGGCGGCGATGCCGGAGATCAACCCGCCCCCGCCCACCGGAACGAAGATGGCGTCCAGTGCGCCTGGCTGCTGGCGCAGGATCTCCATGGCCACGGTGCCTTGCCCGGCGATCACGTGGGGGTCGTCGAACGGCGCGACGAAGGTGTAGCCCTCGGCGGCCAACTGCAGGGCGTGAGCCAGGGCCTGGGGGAAACTGTCGCCGTGCAGCACCACGATACCGCCGCGCGAACGCACGCCGTCGATCTTCAGCGCCGGGGTGGTGGTGGGCATGACGATGATCGCCGCCACGCCCAGCTTGGCCGCCGCCAGTGCCACGCCCTGGGCATGGTTGCCGGCCGAGGCAGTGACCACCCCCTGAGCCCGCTCGGCCGCCGTGAGCTGGGCCAGTCGGTTATAGGCGCCGCGGATCTTGAAGGAGTAGATGGGCTGCAGGTCCTCGCGCTTGAGCAGCACCTGATTGCCCAGCCGCGCGGACAGCGCCGGTGCTGGCTGCAGCGGCGTCTCGATGGCCACGTCGTAAACCGGGGCGGCAAGGGTCTTGCGCACATAGCCGGCGAGCAGGTCGGTGGTCGGGGCGGCGTCGAGGGTGGGCATCAGGCATGTCTCCGGAGCGTGGAGCCCAGGAGACAGAGAAGAAAAACCCGCCTCTTGGGCGGGTTGGGTGCAGATGTCAGCTAGCCCGCCAGATAAGGAATGGCGGTAATAATAATGCTGGCGTTCATCGGCGAATGGGATGTCATGGACGCAACCTATCGCGCTGAAAAATATGTGTCAATAGATTTCACGAAGCCGCCACCCTACCGCTGGTCGGATTCATGGCACCCCGAGGCTGTCGCGCAACCCAAATGAGGTAGCCAACAACAATGGAGCATCTCGACATGAAGACGACTCGAATCACCGCTTTGGCCCTCGCCGCCCTGCTTGGCGCTGCCGCGCTGCCCGCCCTCGCTGACAACAGCACCGGCCCGACCAACCCTGCCACCAAAGACACCAATGGCGACAGCGGCGCCGTGCCTGGCTCGGTGGGCGTGCCTGAAGGCACCAACAACATGAAGCGCAACGGCAACACCGACGGTTCGGTGGGCAACGCGCCCGGCGCTGCGCCCAAGGGCGATGTCATGGCCTCGCCGACGGGTACATTGCCCAATAATGGCGTGCGTGACGACGATGACGACGAAGATGGCACCGGCTCCGAAGGCTCCAAATAAGCCGCGCGGCAGCCTGTCTTTTTCCCCGTATAGACTCTCCCCGGTCTGAATCCCGGTCTGAATCAGTGGAGGCCACATGAGCAACCAGACGCCCGCTCCGAACGACGACGTGCCGCGCACCCCTGCCCCGGCAGACGGTGAGCGCAACGACCCGGCCATCGATCCGCAAGGCGAACCGGGCGAGGCCACCGATACGCCCGAAGGCAATCGCTACAGCCCGGACGACATTTCGCCGCCCAGCCAGGACGAGCGCACCAAGGGCAAGCCCACCGACGCCGATATCGACGTCGACGGCGGCTAGCAGCCAGGCGCGGCCCGAGCCGCAGGGTCATTTCGTTCAATACCCCGAGCCGTGCCCCCCATAACCTCAGTGCCTGACTATCAGCACTGAGGTTTTTTCATGAGCGTCATTCTCTCCATGGCCGCCTTTGCCCTGGCCTCGTCGATCAGCCCGGGCCCGGTCAACATCGTCTCGCTCGGCTGCGCCGCCAGGCACGGCATGCGCGCTGCCTTGCCCCACGTCAGCGGCGCGACGCTTGGCTTCACCCTGCTGCTGGTACTGGTGGGCCTGGGCCTGCATGAAGTGCTGTTGCAGTGGCCACTGCTGACCCGACTGATCCGCGTGGCTGGAGTGATCTATCTGTTGTATGTGGCCTGGAAACTGGCCAGTGACGATGGCCGCCTGCGCACCGAGCAGAGCTGCCCTGTTCCCTCGGCCTGGGGCGGCGCGCTGATGCAGTGGCTCAACCCCAAGGCGTGGCTGGCCTGCGTGGCTGGCATGGGCGCCTTCGTCGCCGATGGCGACGTGGCCGGGGTCTGGGTGTTCGCCCTGCTCTACCTGGTGATCTGCTGGCTGTCGCTGGCCAGCTGGGCCTGGGCCGGCGCCTTCCTGCGTCCGTACCTGAACCACACAGCCGGCCTGCGCTGGTTCAACCGCTGCATGGCGACGCTCCTGGCCGGCTGCGCGGCGTGGCTAATGCTGCTGGACTGACGGCCTGCGGTACTGGCCGGGGGTCGCGGCCAGGGCGCGCTTGAATTGACGCTGCAAATGCGCCTGATCGGCGAAGCCGGCCTGGGCGGCGACGGCCGCGATCGGCTCGCCGCGCCGCAGGGCTTCGCGGGCCAGTTGCAGACGGCAGTCGATCAGATAACCGTGGGGGGTCAGGCCGTATTGCGCCTTGAATGCCCGGATCAGGTAAGACGGCGACAACTGCACCGCCGCGCCGATCTCCTCCAAAGGCAACGGCTGTAGGCACCTCTGGCGGATCAATTCGGCGGCCCGCAGCAGCTTGTCCTGCACCGGCGGCTGGGCACTGGGGGTCAGGCGTCGCAACAGCTGCTGGAAATACTCACGGGCCGCCGCCTGCAGCTCGCCGGCGCTGGCGGCCGGGGCGGTCAGTTGCCGGTAGAGCTGTTCCAGCCCGGCGAACAACTGCGCATCGTCACTGTACTGCTCGGCAAATGGCTGGAAGGCGGCCTGGGTGCTGGTGCCCGACGGGCGCTGCAGGGTCGCCAGCCAGGTCGCATCGACATAGAACATGCGGTAGGCCCAGGGCTCCTCGGTCAAGGGGTTGCAGGCATGCACCACCCCCGGGTTGATCAGCACCAGGCTGCCGGCGCCGATTTCGCGAGTATGGTGACCGTTGAGGTAGGTGCTGCGACCGCCAATGATGGCGCCGATCGAAAAGGTCGCGTGGGCGTGAGGTTCATGGCTGAACCCTCGGCCGTCGACGACATTGCGGATCTCGATGTGTGCAACGGCTGGGTGACGCCAGTAGTGGGACATGCTTGACGGGCCAGGGATGAACGACAGGCCAAGCCTAGCAGCTTGGCCTGCTCGGTGCGCGGTGCGCCGCGTCAGCCGGGCAGCACCGCCGGCACATAGGTCAAAGTGGTACCCAGGGCCCATAGCAGCAACAGCACCAGCGGCACGTGCACCAGCAGCTGAACGAACGAAAAGCCGATCAGGTCGCGCGCCTTGAGGCCGAGTACGCCGAGCAGCGGCAGCATGTAGAACGGGTTGATCAGGTTCGGCAGCGCCTCGGCGGCGTTGTAGATCTGCACCGCCCAGCCCAGGTGGTAGTTGAGGTCATGGGCCACCTGCATCACGTAGGGCGCCTCGATGATCCACTTGCCACCGCCCGAAGGGATGAAAAAGCCGAGGATTGCCGAGTACACCCCCATCAGCAGCGCATAGGTGTCGTGGGAGGCGATCTGCACGAAAAACGTCGAGATGTGATGGGCCAGGGTCAAGCCGTCGCCGCCTTTGACCGTGGTCAGGATCGCCGCAATCGAGCCGTACAGGGGAAACTGGATGAGCACCCCCGTGGTGGTCGGCACCGCACGGGCCACGGCATCGAGAAAGCTGCGCGGGCGCCAATGCAGCAAGGCGCCGAGCATGATGAACAGAAAATTGTAGGTATTGAGCCCGGAGATGGCGGTGATGGCTGGTTTGCTCGAGAACTCGTGAAACAGCCAGCCGGCGGCCAGCGCCACCAGCAGCAGGATCAGCAGCGGGCTGTATTCCAGCCATTCGCCAGGGCGGCTGCGCGCCGGCAACGCCGGCAGGTTGAAGGCCGGGTCGATGCCGCAGGCCTGGGCGTCGCGCGCCGAATTGGGCCCGGGGGCGGTGGCGTAGGCAATCAGCAGTGAAGCGATCACCAGGATGGCCAGCAACACGCCCGACTGCCAGAGAAAGATGGTCTGGGTGAAGGGAATCACGCCGGTGATCGCCAGGATCGACGGTGGCAGGCTGGCGGGGTTGGCCTGCAACTGCGCGGCCGAGGACGACAGCCCCAGCGCCCAGACCGCGCCCAGCCCCAGGTAGGCGGCAGCACCAGCCGCCCGGTAGTCCATCTTGAGCTCTACCCGGCGCGCCAGAGCCCGCACCAGCAGGCCACCGAACACCAACGACAGCCCCCAGTTGAGCAAGGAGGCGAGCATCGAGATCAACGCCACCCAGGCCACCGCCGAGCGGCCATTCTTCGGCAGCCGCGCCAGGCAGTCGATGAGTTTGACGGCCGGCGGCGAGCTGGCCACCACATAACCGCCGATGACCACAAAAGCCATCTGCATGGTGAAGGGGATCAGGCTCCAGAAGCCGTCGCCAAACGCGGTGGCGGTTACCGGCGCCGAAGCCCCGGTGGCGAGTGCGGCGACCGCAACGATGACCACGGCCAGCGCGGCGAACACCCAGGAATCAGGGAACCAGCGCTCGGCCCAACTGGAGCAGCGCAAGGCAAAGCGGGCATAACGGCTTTCTTCGAGTGCAACGGACATGATCAGGCTCGTTTTATTGGTTTTGTTATTGAGTGTGCAAACGGTGATCCCACCTTGAACCCTTTGAACGCGCTAGAACGTCATCTCCTTCACGTCCTCGGCCACGATCAGCTTGCCGGCGGTCTTGGCCTGGATTTCTTCGACGCTGACCCCCGGTGCCGTCTCGCGCAGGATGAAGGCGCCGCCTTCGATCTCGAGATACGCCAGGTCAGTCAGCACCTTGCGAATGCAGCCGGCGCCGGTCAGCGGCAGGCTGCACAACGGCAGCAGCTTGGATTCGCCGTCCTTGGAAGCATGGGTCATGGTGACGATGATGTTCTCGGCGCCCGCCACCAGGTCCATGGCCCCGCCCATGCCCTTGACCAGTTTGCCGGGGATCATCCACGAGGCGATGTTGCCCTGCACGTCGACTTCGAAGGCGCCCAGCACCGTCAGGTCGACGTGCCCCCCGCGAATCATCGCAAAGGACGTCGCCGAGTCGAAGATCGACGCGCCCTTGCGCGCGGTCACCGTCTGTTTGCCGGCGTTGATCATGTCGGCGTCCAGGGTGCTTTCGTCGGGGAATTCGCCCATGCCCAGCAGGCCGTTCTCCGACTGCAGCATGACGTCGATGCCCTCGGGCACGTAGTTGGCGACCAGGGTCGGGATGCCGATGCCGAGGTTCACGTAAAAGCCGTCCTGCAGCTCGCGGGCCACGCGCATTGCCATTTGTTCGCGGGAAAGTGCCATGTTCAGCCTCTTTTTTTATAGCTGTAGCGGGGGAAGGCGATCAGCCCTTGAGCGTGCGCTTTTCGATACGCTTTTCGAAGGTGCCGAGGATCAGCCGGTCGACGAATATGCCCGGGGTGTGGATCTGGCTCGGCTCCAGCTCGCCGGGTTCGACGATTTCCTCGACCTCGACCACGGTGATTCGCCCGGCGCTGGCGGCCAGCGGGTTGAAGTTCTGCGCGGTGTGGCGGTAGATGACGTTGCCGAAGTGGTCGGCCTTCCAGCCCTTGACGATGGCGAAGTCGCCGGTGATGGCTTCTTCAAGGATATAGCGGCGGCCGTTGAATTCGCGCTCCTCCTTGCCTTCGGCCACCGGGGTGCCCACGCCCGTGGCGGTGTAGAAGGCCGGGATGCCAGCGCCGCCGGCGCGCAGTTTTTCCGCGAGGGTACCTTGGGGGGTGAGGTCGACTTCCAGCTCGCCATCGAGCAGCTGACGCTCGAACAGGGCGTTTTCACCCACGTAGGAGGCGATCATCTTGCGGATCTGCCGGTCTTCGAGCAGCACCCCCAGGCCGAAACCATCGACCCCGCAGTTGTTCGAGACCACGGTCAGGCCGGTGACCCCGCGGCGCCGAATCTCGGCGATGAGGTTCTCCGGGATGCCGCACAGGCCGAAGCCGCCGCTGAGGATGGTCATGTTGTCGGTCAGGCCGGCAAGGGCCTCTTCGTAGGTGGCTACGCGCTTGTCGAGTCCGGCCATGCCTGTTCGCCTGTTGTTGTTTTATTGGATGAAGTGAAGATTATCTTGGCCCTGCACGAGTCATTTGTTAATTTTGTTTATTTGATCGATTGATGATGGACGCTTATCAATGAACGTCAAGCAGCTGCGCGCTTTTCTGGCGGTGGCGCAGGCCTTGAGTTTTGCCCAGGCCGGCGAGCGCCTGCACCTGTCGCAGCCGGCGCTGAGCCTGACCATCAAGGCGCTGGAAGAAGACCTCGGCGGCGCGCTGCTGATCCGCACCACCCGCAGCGTCAGCCTGACGCCGGAGGGCGAAGCGCTGCTGCCGCTGGCCCGGCGCCTGCTGGCGGACTGGGACAATACCGAAGAACTGTTGCGCCAGCATTTCACCCTGCAACTGGGCAAGGTGTCGATCGCCGCCATGCCCTCCTTCGCCGGCGATCCGCTGCCCGGCGTGCTGCGCGTGTTTCGCGACCGTCATCCGCGGGTCAACGTGGCCGTGCACGACGTGATCAACGAGCAGGTGCTGGAAATGGTCCGCCATCGCCGGGTCGAACTGGGCATCGGCTTCGAGCCGGACAGCACCTCCACGCTGGTCTTCACCCCGTTCTACCTGGACCGCTTCGTTGCCGTGGTAGCGGCTGATTCGCCGCTGGCGCTGCTTGAAGTGGTGACCTGGAAGCAGCTGCTGCAAGACGATTTCATCGCCCTGCAACGCCCCTCGGCGGTGCGCCTGCTGCTGGAGCAGGATATCCGCGCCGAGCATGGCAAGCTGTCGGTAGCCTTCGAAAGCCATCAGTTGAGCACCGTCGGGCGCATGGTCGCCAATGGCCTGGGGGTCAGCGCGGTGCCCTCGCTGTGTATCCGCCAGATGCAGGAGCTGGGCGCTCGCTGCGTGGCCCTGGAAGGCCCGCGTATCGAGCGGCGCATCGGCCTGATGCGCCTGGCCGAGCACAAGCTGTCGACGGCGGCCCAGGCGTTGCAGGACGTGCTGATCGAATGTGCCACGGCGCCGAGCCTGCCCCTGCACAGCGTCTGACCCGCGACATGCAGTCGAACCTCTCGGCGCCTGGAGCGCTCCATTGCATAGATCCCTGACAAATCCCTCTGCAAACACTGGAGGCAGCATGCAATCGATTCAATTGGCAGACCGCAGCGTCCCGCTCATCGGCCAGGGCACCTGGCACATGGGCGAGAACCCCGGCCAGCGCAGCCGTGAAGTGGCCGCCCTGCGCCAGGGCATCGAGCTGGGCATGACCCTGATCGACACCGCTGAGATGTACGCCGAGGGCGGCGCCGAAGAAGTGGTGGGCGAGGCCATCGCCGGGCTGCGCGAGCAGGTCACCCTGGTCAGCAAGGTCTACCCGCACAATGCCAGTCGCAAGGGCATCCCCCTGGCCTGCGAGCGCAGCCTCAAGCGCCTCAAGGTCGAGCGACTGGACCTGTACCTGCTGCACTGGCCAGGTTCGCACCCGCTCGAAGAAACCGTCGAAGCCTTCGAGCGCTTGCGCGAGGCCGGCAAGATCGGCCGCTGGGGGGTGTCGAACTTCGATGTCGCCGACATGCTCGACCTCGCCGACCCGCGCTGTGCGACCAACCAGGTGCTGTACAACCCCGAGGCCCGTGGCATCGAGTATGACCTGTTGCCGTGGATGCGCGAGCATCAGCAACCGGTCATGGCGTACTGCCCGATCGCCCAGGCCGGCCGCCTGCTCAAGCACCCAGTGTTCGCCGAGATTGCCGGGCGCCACGACGTCACCCCGGCGCAGGTGTGCCTGGCCTGGGTGATCCGTCAGCCCGGGGTAATCGCCATTCCCAAGGCGGTCGATCCGCTCCACGTGAAGATGAACGCGGCGGCCGGTGAGTTGCGCCTGAGCGAGGCGGATCTGCGGGCCATCGATGAGGCGTGCCCTGGACCTCGGCACAAGCAGCGCTTGGCGATGGTCTAGCAGGGCGCGAATCGCGCCTGGCCTGGCCTAGCTCAGATCACCACATTGCGCATGAAGTGCACACTCACCGTCCCCTCGTTGCGATAGGCGTGGGGCTGATTGCTCGGGTAGGCGAGAAACTCGCCGGCGGCCAGCTGCTGCACCGCCTGCCCCAGCACCACCGTCAACTGCCCCTCGAACACATACAGCTGTTCGCTCCAACCGATGGGGTCGGCCTCCGAGACATATTCCTCCCCAGGCTCCAGACGCCATTCCCACAACTCCACCTCGCTGCTGGCGCGGGCACTGGCCAGTAACACGGCCTTGCTCCGAGGGTGCACGCCGGCCCACGCCAGCTCGTTGATGCGCGCGGGGTCACGGTTGTCGAAGGCCTGGATCAGGTCGCTGAAGGCCACGCCCAGGGCTTCGGCGAGACGATCGAGGGTGGTCAGGCTGACATTGTTTTCGCCGGCCTCGATCGCCACCAGCATGCGCCGGCTGACTCCGGAGCGTTCGGCCAGCGCACTCTGACTGAGGTCGGCAGCGTGGCGCAGGCGGCGGATGTTCTGGCTGACGTGCTGCAGCAGCGCACTGGAATCCTTGCTGGTCATGGGGAGTCGATCACCTGAAAGTGCGCACTATGTTGCTCATTACTGCTCATGGTCGCGCCATTGTCGGGGCCGTCGGCCTGGCCCGCAAGCCGCTTGATTGAGGTTCTGGAAATGAAATGTCATAAAAAACCCGGGGAAATGAACCACACTTGCCTGCAATGCGCGGCCTCTACGGGTTGGTGAACGCAGACCGGGTCCGTATGATCGGGCCCTACAGCCACCTCGCTCTATGTAGCACAACGGAATGCCATGTCATTGATTGTCCTACTGCTTCTGCCTTTCATCGGCAGCTGCCTGGCCGCCCTGCTGCCTCATAACGCACGCAACGCCGAATCCCTGCTGGCCGGATTGATTGCCCTTGCCGGTACCGTGCAGGTGGCATTGCTGTTCCCCCAGGTGGCCCACGGCGGGGTGATCCGCGAGCAGGTCGACTGGCTGCCGTCGCTGGGGCTCAACCTGGTGCTGCGCATGGACGGCTTCGCCTGGATGTTCGCCATGCTGGTGCTGGGCATCGGCACCCTGGTGGCGCTCTACGCGCGCTACTACATGTCGCCCCAGGACCCGGTACCGCGGTTCTTCTCGTTCTTCCTGGCCTTCATGGGCGCCATGCTCGGCCTGGTGTTGTCCGGCAACCTGTTGCAAATCGTGTTTTTCTGGGAGCTGACCAGTCTTTTTTCCTTCCTGCTGATTGGCTATTGGCATCACCGCAGCGACGCCCGCCGCGGCGCCTACATGGCGCTGATGGTCACCGGTGCCGGCGGCCTGTGCCTGCTGGTCGGCGTGCTGCTGGTCGGCCATGTGGTCGGCAGCTACGACCTCGACGCGGTGCTCGGCGCCGGTGACCTGTTGCGCGCGCATCGCCTCTACCCATTGCTGCTGACCCTGATTCTGCTGGGCGCGCTGAGCAAGAGCGCACAGTTCCCGTTCCACTTCTGGCTGCCCCACGCCATGGCTGCGCCGACGCCGGTGTCGGCCTATCTGCACTCGGCGACCATGGTCAAGGCCGGGGTGTTTCTGCTGGCGCGGCTATGGCCGGCGCTGTCGGGCAGCGACCAGTGGTTCTGGATGGTCAGCGGCGCGGGCGCCTGCACCCTGCTGCTGGGTGCCTATTCGGCGATGTTCCAGAACGACCTCAAGGGCCTGCTGGCCTACTCGACCATCAGCCACCTGGGCCTGATCACCCTGCTGCTGGGCCTCAACAGCCCGCTGGCGGCGGTGGCGGCAGTGTTCCACATCCTCAACCATGCCACCTTCAAGGCCTCGCTGTTCATGGCCGCCGGCATCATCGACCACGAAAGCGGCACCCGTGACATTCGCCGCCTCAACGGCCTGCTGCGGCTGATGCCCTACACCGCGACACTGGCCATGGTCGCCAGCGCGGCCATGGCCGGCGTGCCTTTGATGAACGGGTTTCTGTCCAAGGAAATGTTCTTCGCCGAGACCGTGTTTATCAGCTCCACGGCCTGGGTCGAGGCGGCGCTGCCGGTGGTGGCGACGGTCGCCGGTACCTTCAGCGTGGCCTATGCGCTGCGCTTTACCGTCGACGTGTTCTTCGGGCCTACCGCCACCGATTTGCCGCACACCCCCCACGAGCCGCCGCGCTGGATGCGCGTGCCGGTGGAGTTGCTGGTGCTGGCCTGCCTGGTGGTAGGCATGTTCCCCGCCTGGTCGGTGGGCCCGCTGCTGGCGGCGGCCGCGCAACCGGTGGTCGGCGCTGCCCTGCCCGAATACAGCCTGGCCATCTGGCACGGCGTCAACGCGCCGCTGATCATGAGCCTGATCGCCATGGTCTGCGGCGTGCTGCTGTACCTGGCCCTGCGCCGACCGCTGCGCCAGGGCCGCCTGAGTGCGCCGCCGTTGACCGGCCGGCTGAACGGCAAGCGGTTGTTCGAACAGACCTTGATCATCCTGCTGCGCGGCGCCCGACGCCTGACCCGGCGCCTGGCCACCCGCCGCCTGCAGCTGCAGCTGTTCATGCTGGTACTGGTGGCCGTGCTGGCGGGGCTGCTGCCCATGGTGCAGAGCGGCCTGAGCTGGGGCGAGCGGCCGAAGATCGCCGGTTCCGGGGTGTTCGTCATGCTCTGGCTGATCGCCATCGCCTGCGCCCTGGGCGCGGCGTGGCAGGCCAAGTACCACCGCCTGGCGGCCCTGACCATGGTCGGCGTGTGCGGGCTGATGACGTGCATCACGTTTGTCTGGTTCAGCGCGCCGGACCTGGCCCTGACCCAGTTGGTGGTCGAGGTGGTGACTACGGTACTGATCCTGCTCGGCCTGCGCTGGCTGCCGCGCCGCCTGGAAGATGCCCAGCCCAGCGCCGCCAGCGAGCGTCGGGCGAAGGTTCGGCGCCTGCGCGACCTGCTGCTGTCCGGCGCGGTGGGTGGCGGCATGGCGCTGCTGGCCTACGCCATGCTGACCCGGCCCACCCCCAACCATATCTCTTCGTATTACCTGAGCCGAGCGCTGCCCGAAGGTGGCGGCACCAACGTGGTCAACGTGATGCTGGTGGACTTCCGCGGCTTCGACACCCTCGGTGAAATCACCGTACTGGCCGCCGTGGCCCTTGCCGTATTCGCCCTGCTGCGGCGCTTTCGACCGCCGCGCGAGAGCATTCAGCTGCCGGCGCAGCAACGCCTGCTGGCCGCCGATGTGGTCACCGACCTGGTCAACCCGCGCCATGCCAGCGACACCGCACTGGGCTTCATGATGGTGCCGGCGGTGCTGGTGCGTCTGTTGCTGCCGGTGGCCCTGGTGATTTCCATGTACCTGTTCATGCGCGGGCACAATCAGCCGGGCGGCGGCTTCGTCGCCGGGCTGGTGATGTCGGTGGCGTTCATCCTGCAATACATGGTCGCCGGCACCCAGTGGGTGGAGGCGCAGATGCGCCTGCGGCCGCTGCGCTGGATGGGCACCGGGCTGCTCTGCGCCACGCTGACCGGGATGGGCGCCCTGGCGTTCGGCTACCCCTTCCTCACCACGCACACGGCGCACCTGCATCTGCCGTTGTTCGGCGAGGTGCACGTGGCCAGTGCGCTGTTCTTCGACATCGGCGTGTACACCGTGGTGGTGGGTGCCACCTTGCTGATCCTCACCGCGCTGGCCCACCAATCGGTGCGCAGCCATCGCAGCGGCAGCCACGGCCTGCCGCGCCCACTGCCCGCTGCCCCAGGAGCAACCCGCTGATGGAAGAAGTGATCGCAATCGCCATTGGCGTGCTCAGTGCCTCCGGAGTGTGGCTGGTGCTGCGCCCGCGGACCTTTCAGGTGGTGATGGGCCTGTGCCTGCTGTCCTATGGGGTCAACCTGTTCATCTTCAGCATGGGCAGCCTGTTCATCGGCAAGGAGCCGATCATTCGCGACGGCGTGCCCCAGGACCTGCTGCACTACACCGACCCGCTGCCCCAGGCGCTGGTGCTGACCGCCATTGTCATCAGCTTTGCCATGACCGCGCTGTTCCTGGTGGTGTTGCTGGCCTCGCGCGGGCTGACCGGTACCGACCACGTCGATGGCCACGAGGGCGGTCGATGAGCCTGATGTCGCACCTGATCATCGCGCCGATCCTTCTGCCGCTGCTGACTGCGGCCTGCCTGCTGTTGCTGGGGGAAAAACACCGCCCGCTGAAAGCGCACATCAACCTCGCCTCGACCCTGCTCGGCCTGGTGGTGTCGGTGGCACTGCTCGAGTGGGTGCAGGGCCAGAACGCCAGCGGCTCGATCGGCGTCTACCTGCCGGGCAACTGGCCGGCGCCGTTCGGCATCGTGCTGGTGGTCGACCGCCTGGCGGCGTTGATGCTGGTGCTGACCGGGATCATCGGCAGCTGCGCGCTGATGTTCGCCAACGCCCGCTGGGACCGCGCCGGCGCCAGCTTCCATGCACTGTTCCAGATCCAGCTGATGGGCCTGTACGGTGCCTTCCTGACCGCCGACCTGTTCAACCTGTTCGTGTTCTTCGAGGTGCTGCTGGCGGCCTCCTACGGCATGATGCTGCACGGCTCCGAACGCGCGCGGGTCTCGGCGGGGCTGCACTACATCGCCATCAACCTGCTGGCCTCTTCCTTGTTCCTGATAGGCGCGGCGCTGGTCTACGGCGTCACCGGCACCCTCAACCTGGCCGACCTGGCGCTGAAGATTCCCCTGGTGCCCGAGGCCGACCGCGGCCTGTTGCACGCCGGGGCGGCAATCCTCGCGGTGGCATTCCTGGCCAAGGCCGGCATGTGGCCGCTGAACTTCTGGCTGGTGCCGGCCTACTCCTCGGCCAGCGCCCCGGTGGCGGCGCTGTTCGCGATCATGACCAAGGTCGGCATCTACACCCTGCTGCGCCTGTGGACTCTGCTGTTTTCCACGCACGCCGGCGCCTCGGCGGCTTTCGGTGGCACCTGGCTGGTCTGGGGCGGCCTGCTGACCCTGGCCTGCGCGGCGATCGCGGTGCTGGCCGCGCAACGCCTGGAGCGCCTGGCCGCCCAGAGCATTCTGGTGTCGGCCGGCATCCTGCTGGCCAGCATCGGCCTGGCCAGCCCGGCGGTCACCGCCGGGGCGCTGTTCTACCTGGTCAGCTCGACCCTGGCGCTGAGCGCGCTGTTTCTGCTGGCCGAACTGATCGAGCGTTCGCGCTCGGCCAATGAATTGCCCCTGGAAGAGGACGCCGATCTGTTGCCCAAGCCCCTGGAATCGCTGCATCCGCCACCGGGCATCAACCTGGACGACGAGCAGCAGGCGCTGGTCGGCAAGGTCATTCCCTGGACCATGGCCTTTCTCGGGCTCAGCTTCGTCGCCTGTGCCTTGCTGGTGATCGGCATGCCGCCGCTGTCGGGCTTCATCGCCAAGCTGGCGTTGATCAGCGCCCTGTTCGATCCCCAGGGGCTGGGTGCCAGCCCGGCGCCAGGCATCGGCACTGCGGCCTGGGTGCTGGTAGCGCTGCTGATCGCCTCGGGCCTGGCCTCGCTGCTGGCGATGGTGCGCCTGGGCGTCAAGCGCTTCTGGACCCCGCGCGAACGGCCATCGCCGCTGCTGCGGCGCAATGAATGCATCCCCATTGTGCTGCTGCTGGGCCTGTGCGTGGCCCTGACGGTCAAGGGCGACAGCCTGCTGCGCTACACCCAGGCCACCGCCGCCATGCTGGCGCAGCCGGCGCAGTACATCGACGCAGTGATGGCGACCCGTCCCACCGCAGCCAACCCCCTGCTGGAGGCTCGACCATGAAGCGTCTGCTCCCGGCCCCCTGGCTGACCCTGGCCCTGTGGCTGCTGTGGCTGTTGCTCAACCTGTCGCTGAGCTGGGGCCAGCTGTTGCTCGGCCTGCTGTTCGCCGTGCTGGCACCGCTGCTGATGGCACCGCTGCGGCCGCTGCCCATTCGCCTGCGCAAGCCGGGCACCGTCCTGCGCTTGCTGGGCCGGGTGGCCGTGGACATGCTGGTGTCCAACCTGCAGGTGGCGCGCAGCGTGCTGGCCCTGGGCCGGCGTGAGCCGCGCTCAGCGTTCGTCACCGTGCCCCTGCAGTTGCACGACGCCAACGGCCTGGCCGCGCTGGCCGCCGTCTGCACGGTGATCCCCGGCACCGTCTGGTCGGAGTTGGCACTGGATCGCAGCGCCTTGCTGATGCACGTCTTCGACCTCGACGATGAGGCGCGTTTCATCGAGCACTTCAAGGCCACCTACGAGCGGCCGCTGATGGAGATATTCCAATGACCCCCCTGCTCGCCAACGCCATCCTGCTGAGCCTGGGCCTGTTCAGCCTGGCTATGCTGCTGACGCTGATTCGCCTGTTTCGCGGCCCCTCGGCCCAGGACCGGGTACTGGCCCTGGACTATCTGTACCTGCTGGCCATGCTGATGATGCTGGTGCTGGGCATCCGCTACGCCAGCGACACCTATTTCGAAGCCGCGCTGCTGATCGCCCTGCTGGGCTTCGTCGGCTCCTTCGCCCTGGCCAAATTCCTGCTGCGCGGCGAGGTGATCGAATGATCGCGCTGCCGCCATGGGCCGAATGGGCCACCGCCGGCCTGCTGGTGTTCGCCAGCGTGCTGGCGCTGATCGGTGCGCTGGGCTTGCTGCGCCTGAAGGATTTCTTCCAGCGCATGCACCCGCCGGCGCTGGCGTCCACCTTGGGCAGCTGGTGCGTGGCGCTGGCCTCGATCCTGTACTTCTCGGCCCTGGCCGAGGCGCCGGTGGTGCACGCCTGGCTGATCCCGATACTGCTGGCGATCACCATGCCGGTCACCACCTTGCTGCTGGCCCGTGCGGCGCTGTTTCGCAAGCGCATGGCCGGCGACGGGGTGCCTGGGGAAATCAGCAGCCGTGAGCACACCCACGGCAATTGATCAGTGGCCGGTCTGCTTCAACGCCTGGGCTTCCTTTTCCAGGTCCGGCTCTTCGAGGGGGCCGGCCTGCAGCGTAGTGGTCTCGGCGGAGACTTCCACCGTCTCGTTGGCGCCGATGTTCTTGTACTTCTTGCGAATCACCTGCAGCTGCTTGGAGTCCAGGTCGTCGAGGTCCATCACCGCATTCTGCGCCTCGCGGGTCACCCGCAGCAGCTCGTCGATCTTGATGTGCAGCACGTCGTTGTCGCGGTTCTGAGTGTGCTGGATGACGAACACCATGAGGAAGGTGATGATGGTGGTCGAGGTGTTGATGATCAGTTGCCAGGTATCGTTGTAATGAAACCAGGGCCCGGTGCAGGCCCAGACCACGATGGCGGCGGCAGCCAGCATGAAGGTACCGGGCTTGCCGGCGACCACGGCCAGGGATTGGGAGAATTTGCTGAAGTTCATGGTGCACCTGTTGCTGTGGGTGTTACAGCTCAGACAGGTCGTCGAAGGTTAAATTCGCCAAGTGGAACAGTGGGTTGGCGCCCTGACCGCTCTCTGAAGAAAGTGTCATGGGGCAAAAGGCTCGGGGGCGGCGCCCCGAGCTTTTCAAGGCTTAGCCAAACAACTTGGCCGCGGTCTTGGCAATGAGCTCGCCCTGATGGCGGGCACCGGCCAGATCGATCTCGCTTGGCTGGCGCGAGCCGTCCGGCCCGGCGATGGTGGTGGCGCCGTACGGCGAGCCGCCGACGATCTCGGTCAGGCTCATCTGGCCCTGGTAGCTATAGGGCAGGCCGACGATGGTCAGGCCGAAATGCATCAGGTTGGTGATCAACGAAAACAGCGTCACTTCCTGGCCACCGTGCTGGCTGGCGGTGGAGGTAAAGGCGCCGCCAACCTTGCCGTTCAGAGCGCCGCGCGCCCAGAGGCCGCCGGCCTGATCGAGGAAACTGGCCATCTGGCTGCTGACTCGGCCGAAGCGGGTCGGCGAACCGAGAATGATGGCGTCGTAGTGTTCCAGCTCGGCGACAGTGGCCACCGGCGCGGCCTGGTCGAGCTTGAAATGCGCGTTCTTTGCCACCTCCTCCGGGGCGGTTTCCGGCACCCGCTTGACGTCGACCGTGGCACCAGCGCTGCGCGCGCCCTCGGCAATGGCCGCTGCCATGGTTTCAATGTGTCCGTAGGATGAGTAATACAGTACCAGTACCTTAGCCATATCGTTCTCCTGGAGTGGGGCAGGCGGCAGCGACTGCTGACCGCGAGAAACAACTTGCCACAGGCATCGGACGAATAACACCCAGGGAAATTCGATGTGTTCGATCGAAATACCGCTGGCAGGCTCTTTTCAAATCGCCGCGCCGGCATAGAATGGCGCCAGTCCCCCCCTTCCCTGCCCCTCTGTGTGAACCCATGTCCCAAGCCCACCCGTGTCTGAGTTGCGGTGCCTGCTGCGCGCATTTTCGCGTGTCGTTCTATTGGGGCGAATGCGTCTCCGGCGGCGGCCTAGTGCCCGATGAGCGAGTGGTCCAGGTTACCCCCTCGCGGGTGGCGATGCTGGGCACCGAAAGCCGTCCCAGCCGCTGCATCAGCTTGAGCGGTGAAGTGGGCAAGGCGGTCAGTTGCTCGATGTACGCCGAGCGGTCGAGCACCTGCCGCGAATTCGAGGCAGCCTGGGAGTTCGGCCAGCCGAGCGAGAGTTGCGACAAGGCGCGGGCCGCCTATGGGCTGGCAGCGCTGGAGCCGGGGTGGAACGCGGGGCTTTGAGACCCGAGGGGGCCGTTACCCCTGCATGGGTGCAGCCCATTGCACGGCAAGCTCCTAGACCTTCGGATCACCTGCTGGCTTGGCCGGCACGGCGTATTGCGGCTTCAGGTGGCCGTCCTGATCCAGCAACCAGGCATCCATGATCTCGCGCACCACGGGGCCGGCGACCCGGCCGCCGGCCTCACCGTTCTCGATCATCACCGCCACCACGATCTTCGGGTGTTCCGCCGGGGCGAAACCGACGAACAAGGCGTTGTCACGGTTGCGCTCCAGGGTCTTGAGGCGGTTGTAGCGCTCGCCCTGCTTGATCGCCACCACTTGCGCGGTACCACTCTTGCCGGCAATGCGGTACTGGGCGCCGAGCGCTGCGGCGCGGGCGATGCCGCGCGGGTCATGCATCACCGCCTGCATGCCGCGGTTGACCTGCTCCCAGGCGGCGGTGTCGCGCAGCACGATGTTGGGCATCGGGTTGTCGTCCACCGGCGCGGCGCCGCCAATCGTCTGCGCCAGGTGCGGACGATGCCAGACGCCCTTGGAGGCGATCAGCGAGGTGGCCTGGGCCAGCTGCAGCGGCGTGACCTGCATGTAGCCCTGGCCGATGCCGAGGATCAGCGTCTCGCCCGGGAACCAGGCCTGGCGGCGGGTGGCACGCTTCCATTGCTGGGACGGCATCAGGCCCGGCGCTTCCTCGAACATGTCCAGCGAGACCTTCTGGCCGAGGCCGAACTTGACCAGGTAGTCGTGCAGGCGGTCGATGCCCAACTTGTGCGCGGTGTCATAGAAGTAGGTGTCGTTGGAACGCATGATTGCCGCGTTCAAGTCCACCCAGCCGTCACCGCTGCGGTTCCAGTTGCGGTACTTGTGATCGTAGTTGGGCAGCTCGTAGTAGCCAGGGTCGAATACGCGCGATTGCGGGGTGATCACGCCGCTGTCCAGGCCTGCCACCGCTACTTCCGGCTTGATGGTCGAACCCGGTGCGTACAGCCCGCGCAGGACGCGGTTGAACAGCGGGCGGTCGATGGAATCGCGCAGCGCCGAATATTGCTTGAAGCTGATGCCGGTGACGAACAGGTTGGGGTCGAAGCTCGGCTTGCTGACCATGGCCAGCACCTCGCCGGTGTCCGGGTCGATGCACACCACCGCCCCTCGCCGGTCGCCCAGGGCGTGCTCGGCGGCTTCCTGCAGTTTGATGTCCAGGCTCAGGGTGATGTTCTTGCCGGCCACCGGGTCGTGGTGGTTGAGCACGCGCATGACCCGGCCCTGGGCGTTGGTCTCGACCTCTTCATAGCCGACATGGCCGTGCAGCTGGGCTTCGTAGAAGCGCTCGATGCCGGTCTTGCCCACCGACTGGGTGCCGCGGTACTCCACCGAGTCGAGCTGGCGCGATTCCTTTTCGTTGATCCGCCCGACGAAACCGACCGAGTGGGCGAAGTGGTCGCCCTGGGGATATTCGCGCACGAACTGCGCCTCGACATCCAGCCCCGGCAGGCGGAACTGGTTGACGGCGATCTTGGCGATCTGCTCCTCGGTCAGCTCGTACATCAGGGTGACCGGCTCGAACGGGTGACGGACCCGCTTCAAGTCCTTGTCGAACTGGCGGCGCTCGTCTTCGCCAAGGCCCAGGATCTGCGTGACGGTGTCCAGCACCTGGGCCGAATCGCCGGCGCGCTCGCGGGTCAGGGTCAGGTTGAAGCTGGGCCGGTTGTCGGCCAGGATCACCCCGTTGCGGTCATAGATGAAGCCGCGCTCCGGGGCGATCGGCAGCACATGGACGCGGTTGTTCTCGGAAATGGTCGAGTGATAGTCGTATTCGATGACCTGCAGGAAATACAGGCGGCCGATCAGGGTAAAACTCAGCACCAGGACGAAGATGGCGCAGGCCACCAGACGGCGATTGACCAGGCCCTGTTCCTTGCCGTGGTCTTTGAGGGGTATCGGTTGAGGCATGGGCCACTCGAAAAAGAATCAAAAACTGAAGAAAAGATGAAAAATTTGCACACAAAAAAACCAGCAGAGCGGCCGGCGTGCGCGATGGTACGAAATGCCGACGCCAGCCTCAAGGCTGGCGTCCATCGGGGTGACCGATAGCCGGTCGCCGCTGGCCTCAGTCGAGGTCGCGGGGCAGGCGCACCTGCTGCTTGGTTTCGGTGTAGATCGACCAGCTGGACATGAACAACGCCGCAATCAGCGGGCCGATCACAAAACCGTTGAGGCCGAACACCGCCAGCCCGCCCATGGTCGACACCAGCACCAGGTAATCGGGCATGCGCGTGTCCTTGCCCACCAGGATCGGGCGCAGCACGTTGTCCACCAGGCCGATGACGAACACCCCGAACAACGCCAGGATGATGCCGTCGACCGTGTCGCCGCCGAGCACGAAATACGCGGCCACCGGCCCCCAGACGATCCCCGCGCCAACCGCCGGCAACAGCGACATGAACGCCATCAGCACGGCCCAGAGCAACGCACTGGGGATGTCCAGGTACCAGAAGATGCAGCCGCCCAATGCACCCTGGGTGACTGCCACCAGCATGTTGCCCTTGACCGTGGCACGCACCACGCGGTTGAACTTGAGCTGCAGGCGCCGCTGCTGTTCGTCGGCCAGTGGCAAGGCCGCGCGGATGCGCCGGACCAGGTCGTGGCCGTCGCGCAGGAAGAAGAACAGCAGGTAGAGCATGATGCCGAAGCTGACGATGAAGTCGAAGGTGCCCTGGCCAAAGCTGAACGCCTGAGTGGCGACATACTGGCTGCCTTGCATGGCGCCCTTGCTGATCTTGTCGCGCAGGCCGTCGAGGTCGGCCACGCCCATGCGTTCGAGCAGGTGCTGCAGGCCGGTGGGCAGCATGTGCCTGGCGTGGTTGATGTAGCCGGCGATGTCCAGCTGGCCGCTCTCGATGTTCTTGTAGAGCGCGGCGCCCTCCTGCACCAGCAACGCGCTGACCACGATCACCGGCAGGATGGCAATCACCAGGCAGGCCAGCAGGGTCACCAGCGAGCTGAGGTTGCGCCGGCGCTGGAACTTGAGGTGCAGGCGCTTCTGCAGGGGCGCGAAGAGGATGCCGAGGATCACCGCCCAGAACACCGCGCCGTAGAACGGCAGCATGATCCATACGAAGGCCAGCGAGACGATCACCAGCAGGACGCGCAGGGAGTGGTTCTGTGCAGTTTCTTTGTTCATCGTTCAGTCCCTGGAATGGCCCGGGGCGGCTGCATGCCGCCATGAGGGTTAGTCCGTGGAACGGCCGATGAGTTTAAGTGGATGTGCGCGGCAGATGAATACGCACCTGCAGACCGCCCAGCGGGCTGTCGCCGAGCGCCAGCTGGCCGTGCCAGCTGTCGACGATATCGCGCACGATCGCCAGCCCCAGGCCGTGCCCGGCCATCTGCTCGTCCAGCCGTACGCCACGCCCCAGCACCTGAGCGCGGCGTGCCGGGGCAATGCCCGGGCCGTCGTCGTCGACCTGCACAGTCCAGCCCTGGTCGGTTTCGTCGAGGGTCAGGCTGACCTCGGCATCCGCCCATTTGCAGGCGTTGTCGAGCAGGTTGCCGAGCAGCTCGAGGAGGTCTTCGCGGTCCCAGGGCAGGCGCGCACCTGGCGGATGCTGGCAGCGCAGTTGCAGATGATCGCCATGCACGCTGCGCAGCGAGGCCTGCAAATTCGGCCATTCGATGGCGCAATCGAATGGCGCTCCGGGCAGCGCATCGCCGGCCAGCCGTGCGCGGTTGAGCTCGCGGTCCAGTCGCTGCTGGATCTGCTGCAACTGTTCCTGCAACGTCGCCCGTACCTGCGGCTGATCGGCCAGCCGCGGGCTTTCGGCCAGGCTGAGCAGGACCGCCAGTGGAGTTTTCAAGGCGTGCCCCAGATTGCCCATGGCCCGCCGCGAGCGCTTGAGGCTGTCTTCGGTGTGGGCCAGCAGGTGGTTGATCTGCCCCACCAGCGGCGCCAGCTCCTCGGGTACCTGGGTATCCAGAGCGCTGCGCCGGCCCTGCTGCAGCTGGGCGATCTGCTCGCGGACGCGCTCCAAGGGGCGCAGCGAGCGCTTCACGGTGATCCGTTGCAACGCCAGGATCAGCAGCAGGGCCGCCGCCGCAATGGCCAGGCCCAGCACTTGCAGGCGCTGGAAGCTGGCGCGTACCGGCGTGTAGTCGCGGGCCACGCTGATCGACAGGTCTTCGCCCAGGCGCCGATAGTCGGCGCGCAGCGTCAGCAGCGCCTGGCCTTCGGGGCCCAGGGTCAAGTCACTGTGCAGCCCGGGGGCGTCGGGCCAGGGCAGCTGCAGGTCCCAGAGCGAGCGCGAGCGCCAGTGCAGCCCGGCGCCGGCGCCGTCGTGGGCGTCGATTCTGAAGTAGTGCCCGGAGAACGGCCGCTGGTAGGCCGGCAGCAGGCGCCGCTCGTCCAGCTGCAAGCCGTTGTCGCCGCGCACCAGGGCCATCAGCAGGCTTTCGCTCTCGGTGCGCAGGCCGATCTCCAGGTAGCGTTGCAGGCCGCCTTCGAACAGCCACAGGCTCAGTTGCGCCACGCCCAGCCCGACCACCACCAGCACCGCCGACAACCCCAGGCTCAGGCGCCCCTGGATCGAGCGAATGGGTTTCACCCGGGCACCACGGCGCTGACCTGGCCGGGGTTGCCGCCAAAGATGTAGCCCTGGCCCCGGCGCGTTTCCAGCACCTCGCGGCCGAGTTTGCGGCGCAGATGATTGACGTGCACTTCGAGCACGTTGGAGTCGCGTTCAGTCTCGCCGTCGTAGAGGTGCTCGGCCAGGTGGCCCTTGGACAGAATCTGCCCCGGGTGCAGCATGAAGTAGCGCAGCAGACGAAACTCCGCCGAGGTCAACTGCACCTCCTCGCCCGCCTGGGTCACGCACTGGCGGCCTTCATCGAGTTGCAATCCGGCGCCGTGCAGCTGCGGCTGGTTGGCCAGGCCGCGGGCGCGGCGCAGCAGGGACTGCACCCGCAGGTGCAACTCCTCGGGGTGAAAGGGTTTGCTCAGGTAGTCGTCGGCGCCAGCCTTGAGCCCCTCGATGCGCTCGGCCCAGGCGCTGCGGGCGGTGAGCACCAGCACCGGCACGTGGCAGCCGGCGGCGCGCCACTGGCCCAGCACTTCAAGCCCCGGCAGGCCAGGCAGGCCGAGGTCGAGCACGACAAGGTCGTAAGGCTCGGTCAGGCCCTGGCGCGCGGCATCGCGCCCGTCGGCCAGCCAATCCACCGCGTAGCCCTGACGATTGAGGCCCGCGAGCAGCTCGTCCGCCAGCGCCACGTTGTCCTCCACCAGCAACAAACGCATCAGTCGTCTTCCTTATCGGTGATCAGGCGCCCGCTGCTGGCGTCGATCTTGATTTCCCGGACCCGGTTCTCGGGGGTCAGCAGTTCAACCTCGTACACGTAGCGCTGATCGTGCTCCTCGAGCTCCGCTTCCAGCAGCCGCGCGCCGGGGTAACGTGCCATGGCCTGCTGCAACAAGTGTTCGAGGGACAGGATCACACCCTGCTGGCGCAGCCGCAAGGCCTCGTCCTGATCCAGGTCACGGGCCTGCGCCGCACAGCAGCAGGCCAGCAGCGGCAACGCCAGCAGGCACTGGCGCCAGCGGCCAGCGGCGTCAGGCGTCCTGGTGATTGCCAAGCACTTCACCCGTTACCGCGTCCATTTCCACTTCCCACTTGACGCCTTGGGCGTCATGCAACTCCAGCTGATAGACGTACTTGCCGTATTTCTCTTCCAGCTCGGTATCGCCCACGGTCGCCCCCGGATGCTTGGCGAGGGCGGCGGCGTTGAGCTTTTCGAACGACTGGATGGTGCCGGCATCGCGCAGCCGCAGTGCCTGGTCAGGGCCGATATCCTTGGCCAGGGCGAGGGGGCTGGCGGCCAGCAGAGCGGCGGCGGCGAAGAGGGTGGTGATGGCTTTCATGGTGTGTCTTCCTTTGCTGTCTTGGGATTCAACCCGTGCAGACTAACGGGCGCAACTTAAATCAAGCTGAACGTCCGCCCCCCTGCCCACTTGATTGCTAGCAACTGCAGGCGGGCGCGCTTGCTGTTAAACTGCGCGCCTGCCCTAAGCTGCTTGCGAGTTGAATACACCGTGGAAATCTTCAAGGAATTTACGTTCGAGTCCGCCCATCGCCTGCCCCATGTGCCCGCCGGGCACAAATGTGGGCGCCTGCACGGCCATTCGTTCAAGGTGGCCCTGCACCTGACCGGCCCCGTGGACCCGCACACCGGGTGGATTCGCGACTTTTCGGAAATCAAGGCGGTGTTCAAGCCGTTGTACGAGCAGCTCGACCACAATTACCTGAATGACATTCCCGGCCTGGAAAACCCCACCAGCGAGGTGCTGGCCAAGTGGATCTGGGCGCAGATGAAACCGCTGCTGCCAGAGCTTTCCAAGGTGCGCATCCACGAGACCTGCACCAGCGGTTGCGAGTATACCGGCGATTGATTTCCCGGCCTCCCCACCCGGTCGTGCACGCCGGGATTAAATTTGTTCGATGGTGGGGATACGGAAATTTATTTACTGCGGTTGCTGTCTGATCACGACCTACACTTTCAGAGGATAAGTTGTCGTGAACTGCCATACGTTGCCTATCTGCCATTCCGGGCTCGAGCGCATCGTGCGCTTGCTGCGAACCGTAAACCCATGGGTGGAGAGCAAACCGTGAAAGCCCAGTTGCCCAACCCTTCCCGTCATCAATTCGTGAGAAAAGCCCTGTCCCGCGCCTTCGCCGGGGTGTTGATCATGCTGCTGGCAATCTGGATTGCGTGGTTCCTGGCAGACGCGATCTGTTCGATATTCGCATAGCTTCGACAGCAGGCGTCGCGCAGGCTAGCCGAGCCCCGCCCAGAACGCCTCGGCAAACCGGCCCAAGGGCGTCCTGGCGCGGAAGATACGAATCTCGGTGTCAATGTCCGCCAGCGGTACCCGCGAGCGGACCAGGCGCCCTGCTTGCACTTCGCCGCCGGCCAGGCTGAGAGGCAACCAGGCGATGCCTTTGGCTTGCTCGGCCATGGACAACAACACCGCTGCCAGATGGGAACTGAACACCGTCTCCAGCGCTGGCCCAGTCGGGTGCGTGGCCAGGTGCGAAGCGACGATCCGGCCCAGGCCCGACTCCTCGGTGTAGGCCAGGAACGGCGCCGGATCGCCGGGCGCCAGCTGCGCCGAGTGCAAAGCCAGCAGGACATCCGCGCCAATCACCTTGCTCTCGAACTGCTGGCTGGCGAAACGCGGCGGCACGCCCGGGTGCTGGTGGCAGATCAGGAACTGCACCTTGGCACTGAGCAACTGCTGCTCGCATTCGAGCATATTGTCCGAGTGCAGGCTCAACCCCTCGATGGGTGCCCCGCCCTCGACCTGGCGAATCCATGCCGGAAAAAACGTGAATGACAAAGAGTGAGTCGCGGCAAAGTGCAGCGTGCGCGCCGCCTTGCCGGCGATCTCGCGGGCCTCGCTGCGCATCTGGTAAAGCTGCCGAGTCAACTGCGATGCGTTGTCCAGCACACTCTTGCCGGCCTCGGTGAGGGTCGCGCCCTGGGCGCTGCGCTCGAACAGCTCGGCGCCGATCCAGCTCTCGAAAGCGCGAATACGGCGGCTGAAAGCCGGCTGGCTGACGTGGCGCAGTTCAGCCGCGCGGGAGAAATTTCCGCTCTGCGCCAGCACGTGAAAGTCTTCCAGCCACACGAGTTCCATGGGTGATGCCTTGTACACATAGGGTCTTCCATTAATAGCATTGGCCGCAAAATAGCGTCCAGCCCTAGAGTTCTCCTGCACCCGGGGTGGCTTGCCCAGCCAGGGCCTGTGAGCCACCCGGCCCTATAAAAAACAGAGAGGACCATCATGCGCATCGTCGACATTCGGGAAAAGACGGTTTCCATAGCATCGCCCATCGCCAACGCCTACATCGACTTTTCCAAAATGACCTGCTCGGTGGTCGCGGTGATCACCGACGTGATCCGCGACGGCAAGCCGGTGATCGGCTATGGCTTCAACTCCAATGGCCGCTACGGCCAGGGCGCGCTGATGCGTGATCGCTTTCTCGCGCGCATCAGCGAGGCTGACCCGGAGTCGTTGCTCGACAGCGTTCACGACAACCTCGACCCGTTCGCCATCTGGAAAACCCTGATGACCAACGAAAAGCCCGGCGGCCACGGCGAGCGCTCGGTGGCAGTGGGCACCCTCGACATGGCGGTGTGGGACGCGGTGGCCAAGATCGAAGGCAAGCCGCTGTATCGCCTGCTCGCCGACCGCTATCGCGACGGCGTGGCCGACGACAAGGTCTGGGTCTACGCCGCCGGCGGCTATTACTACCCCGGCAAGGACCAGAGCAAGCTCAAGGCGGAAATGCAGAGCTACCTGGACCGTGGCTATGACGTGGTGAAAATGAAGATTGGCGCCGTGCCGCTCGACGAAGACATCCGCCGCATCGAAGCGGTGCTCGAAGTGGTCGGCGATGGTCAGCGCCTGGCCGTGGACGCCAACGGCCGCTTCGACCTCAAGACTGGCATCGCCTACGCCGAAGCCATCAAACCGTACAACCTGTTCTGGTACGAAGAAGTCGGTGACCCGCTGGACTACGCTCTGCAGGCCGAACTCGCCAACCACTACGAACTGCCGATGGCTACCGGCGAAAACCTGTTCTCGCATCAAGACGCGCGCAACCTGCTGCGCCATGGCGGCATGCGCCCCGACCGCGACTACCTGCAATTCGACTGCGCGCTGTCCTATGGCCTGGTCGAGTACCTGCGCACCCTCGAGGTGATGAAGGACCTCGGTTGGTCGTCGCGCCGGGTGGTGCCGCACGGCGGCCATCAGATGTCGCTGAACATCGCGGCGGGTCTGCATCTTGGCGGCAACGAGTCCTACCCCGACGTGTTCCAGCCGTTTGGCGGCTTTGCCGACGGTATCCAGGTGGAACACGGCCACGTCGGCCTGCCGGATATCCCCGGCGTCGGTTTCGAAGCCAAAGCCGCGCTGTACCAGGTCATGCGCGAACTCGGCGAAGCCTGATCCACCTCTCTGCTACAGACGGCCCCGACAGCGGGGCCGTGCTCGTCCTCATACAAAAACAACACTGAGGTACAGCCATGAACACAGCCACGCGCTGGTACAAACTTCTATACGTGCAAGTCTTGATCGGCATCGTCATCGGCGGCCTGATCGGCTACATCGTTCCCGACCTCGGGGCCAAACTGCAGCCGCTCGCCGATGGCTTCATCAAACTGATTAAGATGCTCCTGGCGCCGATCATCTTCGGCACCGTGGTGGTGGGCATTGCCAAGATGGGCAGCATCAAGGAGGTCGGACGCATTGGCGGCAAAGCGCTGATCTATTTCGAGGTGGTCTCGTCGCTGGCACTGCTCATCGGCCTGCTGGTGGTCAACGTAATGAAGCCGGGCGTGGGCATGAACATCGACATCGCCTCGCTCAACGGCGACGCCATCAAGGGCTATGCGCAAGCCGCCCATGACCAGGGCGGCGCAATCAACTTCTTCATGAACATCATCCCCACCACCTTCGTCGACGCCTTCGCCAAGGGCGCCATGCTCCAGGTGATCTTCATTTCGGTGCTGCTCGGGGTGGCCCTGGTGCAGATCGGCGAACCGGCCAAGCCGCTGGTGAACATCATCGACCTGCTGCTGCAGGGCCTGTTCAAGATCGTTGCCATGGTCATGCGCCTGGCGCCCATAGGCGCGGGTGCGGGCATGGCTTTCACCATCGGCAAATACGGCATCGGCACCTTGCTCTCGCTGGGCCACCTGATGCTGGCGCTGTACCTGACCACGTTGACTTTCATCGTCGTGGTGCTGGGCTCCATCGCGCGCTGGTCGGGGATCCCATTGCTGAGCTTCCTGCGCTATTTCAAGGACGAGATTCTCGTGACCCTCGGCACTTGCTCCACCGAGGCGGTGCTGCCACGCATGATGGTCAAGCTGGAGAAACTCGGCTGCCGCAAATCGGTAGTGGGCATGGTGCTGCCGACCGGCTACACCTTCAATTCCGATGGCACCTGTATCTACCTGACCATGGCGGCGATCTTCGTGGCCCAGGCGACGAATACGCCGTTGAGCTTCAGCGATCAGCTGGTGGTGCTTGGCGTTTTGCTGCTGACTTCCAAGGGCTCGGCCGGAGTCGCCGGCGCCGGCTTCGTCACCCTGGCGGCAACGCTCTCAGTGATGCCCGAGATTCCCCTGGTGGGCATGGTGCTACTGCTCGGCGTCGACCGCTTTCTCAACGAGGCGCGGGCGGTGACCAACCTGATCGGCAACGGCATCGGCACGATCGCCATCGCCAAGTGGGATGGCGCGCTGGACTTGGGCATGGCCGAGCGGGAGATCGCGGCGATGAAGCGGGCGCCGGGCGAAGTGCCGGCACCCACGGTCAAGGCCAGTTGATCACTTCGCCACCGGCATGGCGAAGTCGGCGGCCGTGTCGATGCTCTCCGACCATCGCTGCGTGATCGACTTCTGTTGGGTGTAGAAGCGCACGCCTTCGCTGCCGTAGGCGTGCATGTCGCCGAACAGGCTCTTCTTCCAGCCGCCGAAACCGTGCCAGGCCATGGGCACCGGGATCGGCACGTTGATTTCGACCATGCCTGCCTGCACCCGCCGGGAGAACTCGCGGGCGATGTTGCCGTCGCGGGGGAAGCAGCTGACGCCGCCCTGCGCGACTCGGCGCTGGCGCACCTGGGCATTGCCTTGCTACCCGACTTCAGCGCCCAGGCCGCGCTGGCCGAAAGCACGCTGGTGCAAGCGATCGCGGGCTTCGCGCGCTCCTACGACTGTTTTGCATGCATACCTGTAAATCGAAAAAAATGAACTGCGCCCCTGAGATTGGACATCAAATCCAACCTTAGGGGCTTCTTGCATGATCAAGTACACCCAGCAGTTCAAGCTGACCGCTATTCAGGCCTTCCTGGAGCGGGGCTACGGCTTCCGGCCCATTGCCGGAAGGTTCCAGATAGATCCCTCGCTGCTTCGCCGCTGGGTGCAGGCCTACCGCATCCACGGAGCTGCCAGCCTGCAAAAGCGCTTCAAATATTACACTCCCCAGTTCAAGCTCACTGTTCTGGAGCGCATGTGGCGCGAGAAACTTTCCCTGCGCCAGACGGCGGCCGTTTTCAACCTCGGCAACTCCACCCAGATAGCGGCATGGCAGTCTCAGTATTACAGTGGCGCAACCAATGCCCTGGCGGCAGTCAAGAAAGGATCGCGCCCCGTCATGCCCAAACCACTCAAGCCCACGGCCAATTCCACTGAAACCAAAGCAGTCAACGATGAGGAGCTCTCCCATGCCGAGTTGCTGGACAAGCTTCGATGGGTTCAGGCGGAGAACGCCGTCCTAAAAAAGCTCAAAGCCTTAAGAGAGGAGAAGGCGAGGCTCAAGAAAGTCGAGAAGAGAAAGCCCGGATAGTTTCAGCCCTGCGTCAGGAGATCCCGCTGGATCGTCTGCTCAAGATAACGGGACTGCCTCGCAGCACCTACTACCACCAGCTCAAGCTGCTTGCGACCGGGGACAAGTATGCGCCGCAGAAAGCCCGGATTCAGGCCATCCAGGCCAGGCACAAGGGTCGCCTGGGCTATCGTAGGATGGGCTTGGCCCTGCGTAGCGACGGCCAGGTCGTCAACGACAAGGTCGTGCGCAAGCTGATGGCGCAGTTGGGCCTCAAATGCACGGTACGCCAGAAAAAGTACAAGTCTTATCGCGGTCAGCCCGGACGTATTGCGGACAACAAGATTGAACGCAATTTCACCGCCGAGCGGCCGAATGAAAAATGGGTCACCGACGTCACTGAATTCAAAGTGGCGGGGGAAAAGCTGTACCTGTCCCCGGTGCTGGATTTGTACAACGGCGAAATCGTGGCCTACCAGGTCGACACCTCGCCGCACTACGAATTGGTTGGCAAGATGCTTGAACAGGCGCTGCTTGGATTGCCGCAAGGCGCCAAGCCCATGCTGCATTCGGACCAAGGCTGGCAGTACCAATACTATCGCTATCGAGATCGACTGGAAGAAATGGGGTTGGAGCAGAGCATGTCCCGCAAGGGAAACTGCCTGGACAACGCCAGAATGGAGAGCTTCTTCGGCACGTTGAAATCAGAAATGTTCTACCGTGAGCGCTTCAAGAGTACTGCCGACCTGCGTGCTGCAATCGATGAGTACATCCATTATTACAACCATGATCGAATGAAAATGACGCTTGGCGGACTGAGCCCTGTGGCTTACAGGGCTCAGTCTGCTATAGCCTAGCCGGAGACTGTCCAATCAAAGGGGCGCACCCCAAAACGTAGGAGCCCGCGATAGGCCGCACGGGCGGCCGGTGGTGGCCATATTGGAGATCGCGCCAGGCGCGGGAAGATCACACCAGCCTGGCGGCCTCGGAATCAATCACGGCCACTGTCTTTCGCGGCCGGGCGCCTGGCGTTCTTCTTCTGCAGGATCATCGAGGCTTCGTTGTAGGCCTTCTGGAACGACTCGCCGCCGACCCATTCGACGGCACTGTCCTCGTCCTCATCGTGAAAGATGCCGCGATAGGTGATCAGCAGGCCCATCATGAAGTCGGTGGCCGGGTCCTCTGCTTCCTCGGCGATCACCAGTTCCAGCACCGGGTATTGCAGGAACACCAGGCACATGGCGAGCAGACTGATACCCTCGGCGGCCTTCATGGCCTCGAACAGATCATCGAAGTCCGCCGGGTCGAAGCCGTTCTCCTGGATGTCCTCGAAGTCGAACGTGCTCAGGTCGATCTCGACGTCGTCGAACGGCTCGTTGATCAGCGGGTTGGCCAGCAGTGGGTGGGCGACGTTGGCCTTGGCCCGGCCGGTGCGGTTCTGCTTGGCTTTGGCCTTGGCCCGCTGGGCACGTTTTTGCTGTTTGTCCGAAGAAGCCATGGCGGCGTGATTCCTGGTAGTCGGCGGCCACTGTTCATGGCGTGAATAAGGCCGCACATTGTATTCGCTCCAGCCGTGGATTCAAACGCAGGGGGGATCGAGGCGCCTCAAGCATCCTCGGCCCACGCCGATACGCTGGGCGACAGATCAAAAACGGACGCTTGAATGTTCAACCACTGCCTTGCACTCGCCAGCCTGCTGCTGGCCTGCCTTCTGCAAACCTCCTGCCTGTTCTACCGACCGATACCACCGGGCGCCTATAGCGACGGCTATGCCGCCGGATGCGACGCACGCAAGCGCGAGCTGGGCTACGACGCCCGGGTCGGCGACGCCCGTGTGCACCTTCAGGACAGCTACGCCGAAGGCTGGGTACGGGGTTACCACAGTTGCCAGTCACCGCGCGAAGCCGCCCCCTTGCAGCACGACTCGAGCAACGACGACAATGCCTATTGCAGCAAGCACCAGCGTAAACGAGGCTATTGCAAATGATCGAAGCCCCCCTGCACCCGGACCCGGCAAGCGGCGTGAAGACGGCCCCGGCGACCTGGGTCACCTACACCCTGATCGCTGTCAACACACTGGTCTTCCTGGCGATGTGCGCCAGCGGCGTCGGCGTGATGTCGCCCAATGCGGCCATGACCCTGGAATGGGGCAGCAACTTCGGCCCGCTGACCCTGAGCGGCGAGTGGTGGCGGCTGATCACTTCGATGTTCGTGCATTTCGGCCTGCTCCACCTGCTGCTCAACATGGTCACGCTGTATCAGGTCGGCCGCCTGACCGAGCGCCTCTACGGTAGCTGGCGCCTGCTGGGCCTGTACCTGTTCGCCGGAATCACCGGCAGCCTGACCAGCATCTTCTGGCACCCGACCATCAACAGCGCGGGGGCCTCGGGTGCCATTTTCGGGGTGTTCGGCGGGCTGCTGGTGTACATGCTCAAGTATCGCCACCAGTTGCCTGCCGCGACGGCGAAACGGCAACTGACTTCGATCCTGATCCTGATCGGCTACAACCTGTTCTTCGGCTTTACCCAGCAAGGCATCGACAACGGCGCCCACCTCGGCGGACTGGCCGGCGGCCTGCTGCTGGGCCTGGCCCTGTCGCGCGCGCCCGGCCGGACAGGGGCTCGCTGACAGCGGCTAACCGTCGGCTCAATCGGTCACCAGCTCGCCCCCAAGGTACTGCTCGTCGGTCACCGGCTCCATCCAGTCGGTGTTCTTGCCATCCACCGTTTCGGTCACGGCCATGTGCGACATCGCCGTGGTCGCGGCAGCGCCATGCCAGTGGCGTTTGCCGCAGCCGCAGGTGACCACGTCGCCGGCACGGATTTCAGTGCGCGGGCCGCCTTCGCATTGGGTCCAGCCGACCCCGCTCAACACCACCAGCACCTGGCCCTGCGGGTGGGCGTGCCAGAACGTGCGCGCGCCCGGTTCGAAGGTGACGATGGCGCCGCAGGCACGGCCCGGGGCTTGCAGCTGGAAGGCGTAGTCGATACGCACGTTGCCGGTGAACAGGGTGTCGGGGCCTTTGACGGAAGGCTGGCTGGCGCTGCGGGTGATGGTCTGGGTCAGGGTGCTCATGGTTCAACTCACGGGTCGATGGGCCAAGGATGGCCAACTGAAAGCATTCAAGGGCAATCTAATGCGTTGAGCCTCCAGCGACTAGGTGGCAAAATCTGCATACACTCTTGCACTGGTGAATAAATGGCCACGCCGGACCTGAACAACCTCGTCGCCCTTTTGACCGTCGCCCGCGAGCGCAGCTTCACCCGCGCCGCCGCACAGCTGGGCGTATCGCAGTCTTCCCTGAGCCGTACGGTCACCGCGCTGGAGACCAAGCTGGGGATGCTCCTGCTGCATCGCACGACCCGCAGCGTGGCCCCCACCGAAGCCGGCCAGCGCCTGCTCGACTCGGTCGCGCCCAAGCTCGAAGAGATCGAGCTGGAGCTGCAGGCAGTGGCCGAACTGCGTGAGAAACCGGTGGGCACCGTACGCATTTCCGCCACCGATTACACCGCCAACACCTACGTATGGCCGAAGATCCAGCCGCTGCTGCGCGACCATCCCGAACTGCATATCGAACTGATCAACGACTATGGCCTGGCGGACATCGTCGCGCAGCGCATCGACATTGGCGTGCGCCTGGGCGACCAGGTGGAGAAGGACATGATCGCGGTGCGCATCGGCCCTGATGAAACCTTGGCGATCGTTGCCTCGCCGGACTATCTGGCGCGAGCACCGGCGCCGAAGAAGCCGCAGGAATTGACCCAGCACAACTGCATCAATCTGCGCCTGCCGACCCGGGACGCGCTGCTGCCCTGGGAGTTGCAAAAGGGCAAACGGCGCATCGAGGTCAAGGTCAGCGGCCAGTTGGTGTTCAACAACAGCTATCAGATGCTCGACGCCGCCTTGAAAGGATTCGGCCTGGCCTATGTGCCCAGGACCCTGGCCGAGCCACAGGTCAAGGCCGGCCGCCTGCGCTGGGTGCTGGAGGACTGGTTCCCGACCTTCGCCGGGGTGCACGCCTACTACCCGAGCCGGCGTCAATCGTCACTGGCGGTGCGCTGGGTGATCGCCGCGCTGCGCGCCAGTGACTGACCGAGGCCGGCCGACGCTCCAGGCCCGGGACGCAACTTTATCGCTTCACCTGCTCTCGAACCCTTTAGAATCCCCTTGACCACGAGCAGGAGACCCTCATGCCATCCGCCCCACTGATCACACTCAACGACGGCGTACAGATTCCGCAACTGGGCCTCGGTGTCTGGCAGCTGGACGACGCTCAGGCGTACGCGTCGTCCAAGGCCGCCCTGGCAGCCGGCTACCGGCACATCGACACCGCGATGATCTACGGCAACGAGGCCGGGGTCGGCCGCGCCGTGGCCGAAAGTGACCTGGCCCGCGAGCAGATCTTCATCACCAGCAAATTGTGGAACGCCGACCAGGGCTACGACAGCACCCTGCGCGCCTTCGATGCCAGCCTGCAGCGGCTGGGCCTGGAAACCCTCGACCTGTACCTGATCCACTGGGCGATCCCGAAAAAAGCCGCCTACCGCGACACCTGGAAAGCCTTGGTGCACCTGCAGCAGGAAGGCCGGGTGCGCTCTATCGGCGTGTCCAACTTCAATGCCGACCACCTCCAACACATCATCGACGACACCGGGGTGACGCCGTCGGTCAACCAGATCGAGATTCACCCCGACTTCAACCAGGCGCAACTGAGCCAATGGTGCCGCGACAAAGGCATCGTCACTGAATCCTGGAGCCCGCTGGGCCAGGGCGGCGAGCTGCTCAAGCTGCCGTTGTTCGCCGAGATCGCCCAGCGCCACGGCAAGACGTCCGCGCATGTGATCATCCGCTGGCACCTGCAGAACGGCCATGTGGTGATCCCGCGCTCGTCCAATGCGCAGCGCATCGCCGCCAACATCGATGTGTTCGACTTCGAGCTGAGCCGCGACGAACTGCAGGCGATTGCCGGGATCAAGCAAACCGGACGTCTGGGGCCGGATCCCGAAACCATTGAAATGGGCCTGTAGGGCACCCCTGCCGACTGCCGGTCGGCAAAGCCCTGCTATGCTCTGTAAAGCTTTTTTCGCTGTCGCGTGGTGGCACCGTTTTCGAACGGTGCCAAGCGCGTGCATTGAATGAAGGAATGCCGTCGCCCGGGAAGCAACTTCGCGCCTCCCTCCTCGTATTGTCTATGCCGCCCTTGTCCGCAGGAAGATAGCCTCATTATCTAATAACAATGGAGCCTATCGACATGACCGTGACATTGACCAACTCGATCGCCTGGAAAGATGCCAGTGGTGACGATCTGGCAATGCTCGAAAATCTGCAACCCAACATCTTGAAAGAGCATGCGCGGGACCACTCTACCCTGCTGTTCCTGCAATTTGCCTCGGCCAGTGCAGGCAGGAGTTTTCTGTCTGCCATCGCCGCCCATTTGAAATCGACCCTGACCCACCTGCAGGAAATCAACGCCTACAAGTGCGGCAGAGGTTCAGGCACGCCCTATGTCGGGGTCGGGCTGACCGCAGCCGGTTATGCGGCCTTGCAGGTGACTGCGGTCCCGGCCGACCCGTCGTTTGCGGCAGGCATGCAGGCCACCACCGGCCTCAACGATCCTCACCCGGATACCTGGGACGGGTATTTTCACGACCCCAAGGCATTGCATGGGCTGGTCATCATCGGCGATGCGAAGTCCGACCCCATGGCGCACAAGTTGGCGCAGATCCACCACCTCATCGCTGCGCACCCCGGCGTCAACATTCTTGGCACCCAGGAGGGCCGCGCCATGCACAACAGCAACGGTGATGGCATCGAGCATTTCGGCTATGTGGACGGCCGCAGCCAGCCGCTGTTTCTGCACGAGGATCTCGAAGCGGAGCGGCTGCTCAAGGACGGTACCAGCACCTGGAACCCTGATTTCCCATTGCAGCAGGCCATCGTCAGCGACCCGGCGGCGCCCGACCCGTCCAGGCACTTCGGCAGTTACTTCATCTTTCGCAAACTCGAACAGAACGTCAAAAGGTTCAAGGAGCAGGAGTTGGCCTTCGCCGACAGCCTGAAGCTTGCCGGCGTGGACAGGGAACGCGCCGGCGCGATGGTGCTGGGGCGCTTCGAGGATGGCACACCGGTGACTTCGCAGTTCGCCGACGGCAATCACCACCCGGTGCCCAACAACTTCAACTATGGCAGTGACGCGGAAGGTGCCAAGTGTCCGTTCCTGGGCCATATCCGCAAGACCAACCCACGGGGCAGTGGCGGGTTTGGCCAGACCGCCGAGCAGGAGCGTGCGCATCTGATGGCGCGCCGTGGATTGACTTATGGCAAGAGACTGGACAATCCGAACGACGGCAAAACCGACAACAAGCCGGAACAGGACGTTGGCCTTTTATTCATGGCATTCAACAGTAATATCGGCGATCAGTTCGAATTCACCCAGATCAACTGGGCCAACAATCCCGACTTCCCGCAGCTGCCAGCGGACAGCCCGGCGGGCACCCATGCGCCGGGAATCGATCCGGTCATCGGCCAGTTGCCCGTAGGCCAGGGGCGCCGGGATGTCAGCAGCCCTGCCGCCTGGGGCAAACCTGGTGAGATCATCAGCGTGCCCAGCGTCCCGCAAGCGGTGACCATGAAAGGCGGTGAGTACTTCTTCATGCCGTCGCTGGCGTTCTTCACCAACCTGAAAGCGGCCTAGGCCACCGGCCCCTGGCCAGGCTGGCGTGGTCGACGGCGCTTCAGCCGTCGTCGATCACGCCGGTCATCGCGGTGAATTGGCTCTGCTTGTGCTGGACCTTGTCGAGGATCTCGGGCGGGGTCGACTCGCGGAACACCACCATATGCCCCACATGCTCGCCCCCCTCGGTCACCCGTTCGATGTCGTTGATCATCCACTGGCGCAACTCGTCGACAGTAAGGCCCAACTCTGCCGCCACACGCTGGTGCAGGCGTTCGGCGTCGTATTGATTGAAGGTGTCATTGTTCATGGGGCGGGTTCCTTGAGCGGGTATCTAGTTCAGTCCACGCCGTGCCGGCACAGTTCAGTCGGCGACGCCTGGGCTGCCTGCCCACCGCTACGCCATTGGATCTCGTCCCGGTGACGAAGAAGCCGGCGAAGCTGGCGAGGGACACGCCTCGCAAACGACGGATCAAACCGGCCTGGCGGCCTCTCGGGGGCTTTGCCCCCTCCCACATTTTTGGCCCGCAGGGACACGCCTCGCCCGCGGCGGATCAAGCCGCCCTGTCACTCCGAATCGGCAGCCTCGGCCACGCCCTGGTCCTCGCCGAGGAAGCCACCGCTCTGGTGCTGCCACAGGCGCGCGTAGATGCCATTTCTGGCCAGCAGCTCGCTGTGGCTGCCCTGCTCGACGATGCGCCCGTCATCCATGACGATCAGCCGGTCCATGGCGGCGATGGTCGAGAGCCGGTGGGCGATGGCGATCACCGTCTTGCCTTGCATCATTTCGTCGAGGCTTTCCTGGATCGCCACCTCGACCTCCGAGTCCAGCGCGCTGGTGGCCTCGTCGAGCAGCAGAATCGGGGCGTTCTTGAGCATGACCCGGGCGATCGCAACGCGCTGGCGCTGGCCGCCCGAGAGCTTGATTCCTCGCTCGCCGACCAGGGTGTCGTAGCCGGTGTGGCCTTCCTTGTCGCTCAGGCGGCTGATGAAGCCATCGGCCTGGGCATTGGCCGCCGCCGCGCGAATCTGCGCGTCGGTGGCGTCCGGGCGGCCATAGGCGATGTTTTCGCGGATCGAGCGATGCAGCAGCGAGGTGTCCTGGGTGACCATGCCGATGGCGCTGCGCAGGCTGTCCTGGGTGACCTGGGCAATGTCCTGGCCGTCGATGCGAATCGCGCCGCTGTCGACGTCATAAAAGCGCAGCAGCAGGTTGATCAAGGTCGATTTGCCGGCGCCGGAGCGACCCACCAGGCCGATCTTCTCACCGGCGCGAATGTTCAGGCTCAGGCCATCGAGCACCTGGCGCTCGCCACCGTAGTTGAAACTGACGTTGTCGAAGGTCACCGCGCCGCCGCGGGTCACCAGCACGCCGGCATCCGCCGCGTCCTGCACCTTGGCCCCCTGGGTCAGGGTGCCCATGCCGTCCTGCACGGTGCCGACGTTTTCGAACAGCGAGGTCATCTGCCACATGATCCAGTGCGACATGCCGTTGATGCGCAGTGCCATGGCGGTAATGGCGGCCACCGCCCCCGTGCCGATTTCGCCCAGGTGCCAGAGCCACAGGGCATAGCCCCCCGCCGCCATGAGCAAGGCGACCACCAGGGCCTGGTTGACGATTTCGAACTGGCTGACCAGGCGCATCTGGCGCAAGCCGGTGAGCTTGAAGTCTTCCATGGCCGCCCGGGCGAAATGCGCTTCGCGGCGCGAGTGGGAGAACAGCTTGACCGTGGTGATGTTGGTGTATGCGTCGGAAATCCGCCCGGTCATCGACGAGCGAGCATGGGCCTGCTCCTGACCGACCTGGCCCAGGCGCGGCACGAAGTAATACATCGCCAGGCCGAACAGCACCACCCAGGCCAGGAACGGCAACATCAGCTTGAGCGCGAAACCACCGGCCAGGGCGATGATGGCGATGAAGTACACACCGATGCCGGGAATGATCTCGATCAGGGTGAACAGCACGTCGCGCACGGCCAGCGCGGTCTGCATCACCTTGGTGGTGACGCGCCCGGAGAATTCGTCGGAGAAGAACGACAGGCTCTGGCGCAGCATCAGCCGGTGGAAGTCCCAGCGCAGGCGCAGCGGCAGGTTGATCGCCAGGATCTGGTGCTGAACCATGGTGCGCAGTGCCACCAGGGCGATGCTGGCCAGCATCACCAGGCCCATGCCCCACAACACCTGGCGCTCGTGCTCGGCCGCCGCACCGCCGGCCTGCCAGGTGGTCAGCAGGTCGACCACCTGGCCGAGAAACGAGAACAGCCAGGCTTCGTAGATCGACACGGCGGCGCTGAGCACCGCCAGCGCCAGTACATAGCCGCGCGCCCCGCGGGTGCAGGCCCATAGAAAGCGCGCCAGCCCCTCGGGCGGCGGCGGCACTTCGTCAGGGGGAAAGGGGTCGAGCCTGCGTTCGAATACACGAAGCATGGTGGTCTCCAGAACAAGCGAAATAAGGCCGGGCAATCAGCGCCGCCCGGCGGGAGTCAGATGGGCACCCAGGTACTCTATCAAGGCTCGCACCTTGGGCAGCGCCTCGCGGCTTTTCAGCCAGACCAGGTTCATCGGCAGGCCTTCGGTGGCCAGGTGCGGCAGCACTTCGACCAGCCTGCCACTGTGCAGATGGGCCTGTACCAGCCAGGTGGGCAATTGCGCGATGCCCAGGCCGGCGAGCACGGCCATCACCTCCCCCTCACCATCGCCGACGGCAATGTGCGGGTGCATGATGCGCCGTTCCATGTCCCCCGGCTGGCGCCCCTTGAAGTACCAGGGGATGGCCATGCCGTCGTTGAGGCCATAGCCGACGCACAGATGACCATCCAGGTCCGCCTCGGCCAGGGGCTCGCCGTAGCGCTCGAGGTAATCGGGCGAGGCACAGAAGATCAGTTTCTGGGTGCCGAAGAACTGATGGCCGATGGACGCTGGCCAGGCATTCGAGCCGCCTATCCTGACGACGATGTCGATGCCCTCGTGGACCGGGTCGACGTAGCGATCGGAAAACGACACATGGGGCGACAGCCGCGGGTGCTGCTTCATGAACTCCAGAATCAGCGGCAGCACGTGCAGGCGCCCATAGGACGCCGGCAGGTCGATGCGCACCTTGCCTTGCGGTTCGGTCTGGGTCGAGGTCAGGGCAATCTCGACCTCCTCCAGGTCCGAGAGCACGGTGGTGCAGGTCCGGTAGAAGGTCTCGCCGGCCTCGGTCAGCGACAGACGCCGGGTGGTGCGCTGGAACAACCGCGTACCCAGCCGCCCTTCGAGGCGGGCGATGCTCTTGCTGACCGCCGAGTTGGTCAGGTTCAGGCGCTCGGCGGCCGCGGTGAAGCTGCCCAGATCGGCGACGATCACAAACACATCGATGCCCTTGAGCCGTTCCGAGGAAAACATCGAGCCTCCGATTAGTGAATCCAATTCCAGCCACTTGGTAAAAAGCAGCCAGATTCCACTGCGATTTCTCCAATAGCCTATGGCAAACCTCTCTGGAGTCAAGCGCCATGCAGTCCTCACCCGTGGCAAACGCCGCCCTGGCCCCGGCCGAAACCTCCCGCTCAGGCTTGCAGATCCTGATCATGGCCGTGGCGGCCTTCATTATCGTGACCACTGAATTTCTCATCGTCGGTCTGCTGCCGGCGCTGTCCCGTGACCTGGGCATCTCCATCGCCCTGGCAGGTCAAGTGGTGACCCTGTTCGCCTTCACCGTGATGCTGTTCGGCCCGCTGCTCACCGCCAAACTGGCCCACGTCGAGCGCAAGAAGCTCTTCACCCTGATCCTCATGGTGTTCGCCGGCGCCAACGTGCTGGCCGCCGTGTCCACCAACATCTGGGTCATGGCCCTGGCGCGTTTCATCCCGGCGCTCGCCTTGCCAGTGTTCTGGGGCACGGCCAGCGAGACCGCCGGGCAACTCGCCGGCCCGGGCCAGTCAGGCAAGGCCGTTGGCCGGGTCTATCTGGGCATCACCGCCGCGCTGGTATTCGGCGTGCCCCTGGGCACCCTGGCCGCAGACTCGGTGGGCTGGCGTGGCAGCTTCTGGATTCTGGCGGCGATCTCGCTGCTGATCGGCGTGCTCATGCACCTGGTGATGCCCAAGCTGCCGGTGTCGGCCAGCGCCCACCCCGACCAGAAGCAGACCGCGATCCTGCGCCAGCCGCGCTTTCTCGCCCACCTGCTGCTGTCGGTGCTGACCTTCACCGCGCTGTTCACCGCCTACACCTACCTGGCCGACATCCTCGAACGCCTGGGCGGCATTCCCGCCGGGCAGGTCGGTTGGTGGCTGATGGGCTTCGGCGCAATCGGCATGCTCGGCAACCACCTGGGCGGCAGCATGGTCGACCGCAAGCCGCTGGCGGCCATGGTGCTGTTTCTGCTGTTGGCCGGCGCCGGCATGCTGGCGGCCGTGCCGCTGGCCACCCAACACCTCTGGCTGATCGTCGCGCTGGTGGCCTGGGGCATCGGCTACACCGCCCTGTTCGTGGTCTGCCAGGTTCGCGTCATGCAGGCCGGGGCCCAGGCGCAAGCCCTGGCGGCGACCATGAACATCTCCGCCGCCAACGCCGGCATCGGCCTGGGCGCCATTATCGGCGGCATCGGCATCGGCCACTATGGCCTGAGCTCGATCGGCATCCTGGCCACGCTGATCGCTGCGCTGGCGGTCATCGTTGCGTTGTTGATGATGCGCAGAGGCTGATGACCGGCACGGCGGCGACGCTCGGTCGCTGCCGTTTGCCTGGCGCTGCAACCGTTACAATCCCCGCTGCGATTGAGGCGTCCTATCGATGACGCTGATGATGACTATCAAACTGCCCGCCTCTGTACCTGGCCGAACCGGCCCCTATAATCGCCTGCCTCGATTCCCCGCTTCTCGCGCCTGCCTGCAGACGCCCCTTACCCTTGGAACCCAGTACCATGCCAAGCGCAAGCCAGGCCCCTCGCGGCCTCCCTGAACACAGTCAACAGAGCGTCAAGCAGCAGTGGCTGGCGATCCTCTCGGTCGCCGTGGGCGCCTTCGCCCTGGTCACCAGCGAGTTTCTGCCGGTGGGCGTGCTCAACGACGTCGCCAGCGACCTGGGCATCAGTGCCGGCCACGCCGGCCTGATGGTCACGCTGCCCGGGATCATGGCCGCCCTCGCCGCGCCCTTGCTGTCGATTGGCATTGGCGCCATGGACCGACGCTATCTGCTGATCGGCCTGACCCTGATCATGATCATCGCCAACTCGGTGGTGGCCTACGCCAGCGACTTCAGCTTGCTGCTGTTCGGCCGCGTGCTGCTGGGCATCAGCATCGGCGGGTTCTGGGCCACGGCGATTGCCCTGAGCGGGCGCCTGGCGCCCAAGGGCGTGGGCGTGGCCCAGGCCACTTCGATCATCATGGTTGGGGTGACCCTGGCCACGGTCCTGGGTGTGCCCGTGGGCACCTGGCTCAGTGGCCTGATGGGCTGGCGCATGACGTTCCTGGTCACCGCCCTGCTGGGGGTGCCGGTGCTGCTGGCGCAGGTCTTCCTGCTGCCGCGGCTCAATCCGGACAAGGCCATTCGTATCCAGGACCTGCCGGCGCTGTTCATCAATTCCCAGGCGCGGGTCGGCCTGATCGCCGTGCTGCTGATCGGCCTGGCGCACTTCGCCGCCTACACCTACGTCGCCCCCTTCTTCAAGAAGAGTGCCGGCTTCGATGGGCCGACCATCGGTTCGCTGCTGCTGCTCTACGGCATGGCCGGCGTGCTGGGCAACATCTTCGCCGGCTTCGCCGCCAACCGCAGCGTGCGCAACACCTTGCTGCTGGTCGCCGTGATGATCGGCGTCAGCACCGCGCTGTTCCCGCACTTTGCCACCGGGCTGACCGGCGCCGCCCTGCTGATCGGCCTCTGGGGTTTCGCCTTTGGCGCCTTCCCGGCCTGCGCCAGCATCTGGATGTTCGTCGTCGCCCCCAAGGACGTCGAACGGGGCATGCCGCTGTTCGTCGCCCTGTTCCAGGTGATCATCGCCCTGGGCTCGTTCTTCGGTGGGCAGATCGTCGACCAGCTGGGCAGCTCGGTGCTGATGAGCCTGGCCACCGCGCTGGTCGGCTGCGGATTTGCAACGGTGCTGGTGCTGGGGCGCAAGGTCAGCAACGAGCTGGTGGCCGAACCCTGCTGAGCCCTGCTCGCGCAGCGTGATCAAGCGCGATCGATCACTCGCGGCTGATCGCCCCCGCCATGCCGGCCACCGGCCTGGCCTGCACTGGCGCCCTGTCGAGTCCAGCCCCTGGGGTCGCTTCGCGGCGCCCCAGCCGGTGCCCGTCATCCCTGCGCTCGGCGGCGCTGGGCTGTGGCTCGGGTTCCGGCGCATTGTTCAGTGCGCGGTGCAGCTTGGCGCTGTCCAACGCACCCACCCACTTGGCAATCGCCAACGTGCCGACGCCGTTGCCGATGGTGTTGGTGATGGCGCGCGCCTCCGACATGAACCGATCAACACCCAGCAACAGCACCATGCCTGCCACCGGGATGGTGCCCAGCGAAGATAAGGTCGCGGCCAGGATGATGAACCCCGAGCCTGTGACCCCGGCGGAGCCCTTGGAAGTGAACATCAGCACGGCCAGCACGATCAATTGGTCGCTCAGCGATAATGGTGTGTTGGTGGCCTGGGCGATGAAGATAGCCGCGATGGTGTAATAGATCGCCTGGCCGTCAGGGTTGAAGGTCAGGCCGGAAGGAATGACCATGCCCGCAACCGGTTTCGAGACGCCGGCCTTTTGCATTTTGGTGATCATCTGCGGCAGCACCGATTCGGACGAGCTGGTGCCGAGCACCGTGAACAGTTCTTCCTTGATGAAACGCAAGTATTTCCACAGGCTGAAACCGCAATAGCGGCAAACGGGGCCCAACACCAGCACCACGAAGACGACGCAGGTCAGGTAGACGCAGGCCATCAGCTTGCCGAGGGAAAACAGCGAGGCAAATCCGTATTTACCGATGGTGAAGGCGATGGCGCCGAAAGCGCCCAAGGGTGCCAGGCGCATGACCATGTTGACGATGCGGAACATCCCCTGCATCAGACTTTCCAAAGCCTCGACTATCGCAGCGGCACGCGCGCCCACCTGGGCCAAGGCAATGCCCAGGAGGATGGAAAACATCAGGATCTGCAACACATTGCCCTTGGCAAAGGCGTCTACCACAGTGTCGGGAATGATCCCCAGAAGAAAGTCCATGAACGATGAATGCTTGGCCGCCGAGGTATAAGTGGCAAGGCTGCCGGTGTCGAGTGAGGCAACGTCGACATTCATGCCGGCGCCGGGTTTGAACACATTGACCACCACCAGGCCCACCACCAGCGCCAGGGTCGAGACCACTTCGAAATACAGCAGGGCGCGCAGCCCTACCCGTCCCAGTTCCTTCATGTTTTCCATACGGGCAATGCCGGTGACCACGGTGAGGAAGATCACCGGCGCCAGCAGCATCTTGATCAGCTTGATGAAGGCGTCGCCGATCGGCTTGAGATCGGTGGCGGCGCCGGGATACAGCACGCCGACGATAGCGCCGCAGATCACGGCGATGAGCACTTGCACGTAGAGTTTGCCGAAGATGCGTTTCATGACGGGCCCTGGTTATTGTTTTTTTCAGGAGAGCCCGGAAGCTCGGCCGACCGGCAGCCGACTTCCGTGGCGCAATACTTCTGTGCTGGGAGGTCGATCAGCGGGCGATGAGCTGCAGCACCGCGTCGGTGACCTGGCGCGTCGTGGCCGTGCCGCCCAGGTCCGGGGTGTGCACCCCCGCCTCGGTGACCGCCTCGATGGCCGACATCAGTTGGCGCGCGGCGGCGATTTCGCCAAGGTGCTCGAGCATCATTGCTGCGGTCCAGAACGTGGCGATCGGGTTGGCGACGCCCTTGCCGGTGATATCGAACGCGGAGCCATGAATCGGCTCGAACATCGACGGGAACCGGCGACCGGGGTTCAGGTTCGCGGTGGGAGCGATGCCCAGGCTGCCGGAAAGCGCTGCGGCGAGATCGGACAAGATGTCGGCATGCAGGTTGGTGGCGACGATGACATCCAGCGTCGCCGGCTTGAGCACCATGCGCGTGGTCACCGCATCCACCAGTTCCTTGTCATGCTGGACGTCGGGAAAGTCTTTGGCGACCTCGTAGAAAATCTCGTCCCACAACACCATGCCGTGGCGCTGGGCATTGGACTTGGTCACCAGGGTGAGATGCTTGCGAGGTCGGCTGCGCGCCAACTCGAAGGCAAAGCGATGGATACGTTCGACGCCGGTGCGGGTAAACACCGAGACTTCGGTCGCCACCTCTTCCGGCAGCCCGCGGTGCACGCGCCCGCCGTTGCCTGAATACTCGCCTTCGGAGTTTTCCCGCACGACCACCCAGTCGATCTGGTCACCGTTGTGCAACGGGCTCTTGACGCCGGGCAGTACCCGCGCCGGACGCACATTGGCGTACTGGTCGAAGCCTTGGCAGATCGGCAGGCGCAGGCCCCACAACGAAACGTGGTCCGGCACATTCAGCGCCCCCACCGCGCCAAAGAAAATCGAGTCGAACGACTTGAGCTCTTCGAGCCCCCCTTGGGGAATGTAGTAGCCGTGCTTGAGGTAGTTTTCGGAGTTCCAATCGAAATGCTTGAACTGCAGGGTGAAGGTGCCCGCGCGGCGGGCCAATGCCTCGAGCACCTCGACGCCGGCCGCGATCACCTCCACGCCAATGCCGTCGCCAGGTACTGCCGCAATCTTGTAAGTCGCCATCATGTACTCCAGTCGCTTGTTGTTGTTCTGCCGTTAGCCCCGCCAGACAGCTGTTCAGCAGGGGTACGCCTGGAGTATATGTAGTGAAAATAAGCTTTTGGTTAACCTGAAATAACTACACTCATGAACTGAGGTTATCAATGAGCTCGACCCAGGATCTGTCTTTCTTCCATCTGCTGGCCAAACAGGGCAGCCTGGTGGCCACCGCCCGCGAGTTGGGCCTGACACCGCCGGCGGTGAGCAAACGCCTGGCCGCCATGGAAGCCCGGCTAGGCGTGCGCCTGGTCCATCGAACCACGCGTTCCATGAGCCTCACGCCCGAAGGAGAAGTGTACTTTTCCCACTGCGCGCGGATCCTCACGCAGATTGACGAGGTCGAACAATTGGTGCGCAGCAGCCGCGCCACGCCCAAAGGCTTGATCAGGGTCAATGCGTCATTGGGCTTTGGCCGGCGGCATATCGCGCCGGCACTGGCTGGCTATTTCGCCCGCTACCCGGAGGTCGAGATCCAGCTGGAAATCAGCGACCACCCGCTCGACCTTGCCACTCACGGTTTCGATCTCGGCATCCGCTTCGGATCCCTGCCGGACGCCGCGCTGCATGCGCGCAAGATTGCCTCCAATCGCCGGCTGCTCTGCGCCTCCCCGCAGTATCTGGAACGCCATGGCACGCCGCAGACCCTCAGTGAGCTGCAAGGTCACAACTGCATCTTCATTCGCCAGAACGAAACTCCCTTCGGCGTCTGGAGCTTCAACAGCGGCGGGCGCACCGAAAACGTCAAGGTGCACGGCGCCCTTGCCTGCAACGATGGTGAAGTGGCGCTCAATTGGGCACTGGAGGGCTACGGCGTGCTGCTGCGGGCGGAGTGGGACATCGCCCGCTATGTGCGCAGCGGGCGCCTCAAACTGTTGCTGGAAAACCTGAGCCCGGCGCGGGCCGACGTCTACGCGGTCTACCCGCAGACGGCGCACTTGTCGATCAGGGTGCGCAGCCTGATCGACTTCCTCGTCGAGCGTTTCAAACACCTGGACAAGGTGCAGAACGCTTGAGCAACCTGAGCCTGCGCGACAAACCTGGGTCGCAATCAGGCTGAACTTTCAAAATCGCCGCACCCTCCCATCTTCAACGCATCGGCGCAATCATCGCCGGCGCGACTTCCCTCGATATGAAGATGGAGCAGCACTCATGAGCAACGAATTGGCAGGCAAGAAGGTTCTTTTCATCACCGCCAACACCGGGATCGAACGGGACGAACTGGTCAAACCGCTGGAAGCCCTCAAGGCCCAGGGGGCGGAGGTGACCCACGGTTCCAGTGACGGCGGCACCACCCAGACCTTCGTCCAGGACACCGAGAAGGATCGCACCGTCGAGTCGCAGGCGGCGCTGGCCGGGCTCAAGGCAGCAGATTTCGACGCCCTGGTGATTCCCGGCGGCACGGTGAATGCCGACACCCTGCGCCTGGACGAAAACGCCCAGCGCCTGGTCAAGGAGTTCGCCGACGCGGGCAAGGTCATCGCCGCGATCTGCCATGGTCCCTGGCTGCTGATCAACGCAGGCGTAATCGCTGGCAAGACCCTGACCTCCTATCCGAGCGTCAAGCTTGACCTGGAAAATGCCGGTGCCGCCGGCTGGGTCGATGCCGAGGTCAAGCAGTGCCCCGCCAACGGCTGGACGCTGATCACCTCGCGTACCCCCAAGGACATCCCGGCGTTCAACCAGGCCATCGCCGCAGCGCTGCAGGCAGCGTAACCCCCGTTCCTGGATGAACTCGCCAGGCCAGGCGCCCCTGAGCCTGGCCCGGCAGGCACGCCTGTGGTGATCTGCCTAAAGCTGGCCGGTCACCGGCCGAAAACCTTGGCAACAGGACGCCGCGCCTTCCGACGGTGTGCCCCTCCAAGGACGATCCAGTGGCGCCGGCTGACCTGATACCGGGTTTCATCAAAACGCTTTCCCCCTTCATGCTGGGCGCCAGCGCGGGGTTTCTACTCGCCACCCTGCTAAGGGTGTTGCAAAAAATCATAGCCGGCCACGGCTCCATCGTGCGCAGGAAGTTCGCCGCCTGTGCGTTCTGGATTCTCAACGCTGCCAGCTGGGCCGCCTTGTATATCGGCTACCTTCGGCACAGTGAGCTGCCCCTTGGCGAAGTCGCCGCAGCGGCCCTCTTCGGCTTGCTGCTGCAGCTCTATTGCGCGCGCTTTCACTCCCCCGGAGCGCCGATCCGGCCGCGCTGGCTCTCGTGCAATGTGCTCTGCGCGCTGGCCCTGGCCTGTTGGCTGCTGTCCCTGGGCTTCAGGGGGCTGGGCGCCGACCAGAAGCACATGTGGTATGGCGGCGAGCTGCTGGCCTGGGGTTGGCTGGGTTTGGGCCAGACCCTGGCCTGGTTGGCCAACCCTCTGTTCCTCTGGACGCTGGTGCGTTTAAGCACCCGGCGCCGAACCCTTGTCTCTGGCCCTTTAGCCTTTGTGCTCGCGCTCGACACCTGGCGGCTGGACACTTACCTGGCCGACGAGGGCGGTGGCCAATACCAGGTCTACGGCTATGGCTGGGGCGCGGTGCTGTGGCTGCTGTCCATGACCCTGCTGCTGGCGGCCTGCGGCAGCGTGCGAACTGCCCATCCGCACTCGCCGGTGGCCCTCGTACGGCCCCAGCCCTGGCTTCGCCCACTGGGGCTGGCGCTCGGCGTGCTGGTGGTGGCCGCAGCCGGCGCCCTGGCCATGGAGCAGCGGCAGATCGCCAACCACACCGAACAGGCTGCCCTGGCCGCCTTCGCCTTCAAGCGCGACGCTGTATGCACCCGGGAAGTGCCGCCGGTCGAGCACCCCGTCGCGCACATCAGCGGGCCGCTGACGCTGCTGATCGAAGCGCGCGAGCATGCCAGCGCGTACCCTTTCGAAGACCTCGAAGATCTGCTGAGCTGGGGCATTCCGGCGATCCGCGTGCAGGACCGGGACTATCAGCTGAGCGACGTGGGCGGGGAGCGCATGATGACCTCAGTGCCGGCGGCGGGCCCTACCCCGCTGGGCCTGCTGATACGCACCGACGGACCCAACCTGAGCGCCCTGCTGCAGGCCGAGGGCGGGGTGGTGCTGTTCAAACAGGACTGGAAACGCTCTCCGGCTTACGGGCACAGCGGCTGCCCGGACTTTTCCCCTTTCCCGGCCCCGGAGCAACAGCCGCGGGCGCTGCTGACCTCGGCGTTGGGGTTGCCGGCAAAGCCCGTCATCCCGTTCGACCGCTATGCCGTCGCCGATTCGGTCGACTATCAGGGCGTGGTCACCGCCCAAGGCATGGCCGCACCGGTGGATGGACGCAGCCGCAACCCTGGCTGCCCTGCCACCGTCGGCTGGGTATCGGCCCGGGCCGACCGCACCCCGGATTTCATCAGCCGCCGCGACGGCCTGCGCATCGGTGACAAATGGTTCTTTGCCCGCCGTATCGGTGAGCCAAAGCTATTTTGCCAGACCGATTCAGCCTTCCTGTACAGCGTTGGCGACCGAACGGAGCTGTTGACCCTGATGATCGAAAAACGTCGCCTGAGCGATTTCCAGCGCCATTGGCGAATCTTCGTCGAGGTGACTGCGCCCCAAACTTTTATCGAGAATGCCAAGCGCGGCGTCACGCTGGACTCAGTGGTCGAGCAGGATGACCAGATGATTCTGCAACTCAGCGACCCACGGGATGGAAGGCAGATCACCGTGGTGGCCAAACCGAAACCAGGCAAAGCCCGACGCTGATGCACCGACCCGATCATTATCAATTACTTACAATTTAGCGCTGGCGCACGCCTGCAGATATGCCATTTTCCCGACGTCAAAAAATAAAAGAATGGACGGGATTCCATGGCACGCCAATCAGACCTGCGCTACACCTTTGCGGCCCTCGCCAGCGAGGCGAAATTCGAGGTTGTCAGCTTCCACCTCACCGAAGGCCTCTCCCAGCCCTTCCTCCTCAGCCTGACCCTGTCCAGCCATGACCCCGACATCGACTTCGCCGGCCTGCTCGACTGCGCCGCGCTGTTCACCCTGTGGCACGGCGGCACCCCGGTCCGCCACGTCCATGGCCTGATCAGCAGCGTGCAGGTCGGCCAGAGCGGCTTTCGCCGCACCCAATACCAAGTGGTGATCGAACCCCAGCTGGCGCGCCTGGCCCTGTGCTCGAACTGGCGCATCTTCCAGCACCAGAGCGTGCCGCAGATCATCGACCAGGTGCTCGGCGAGCATCACCTGCTCAACCGCGAGCAACACCTTACCTCGCCTCACCAGCCCCGCGAATACTGCGTACAGGCCGGCGAAACCGACCTCGCCTTCCTCGCCCGCCTCGCCGCCGAAGAAGGCCTGCTGTACAGCTTCGAACACGATGACAAGGGCCACCGCCTGGTCTACACCGACCGCATCCTGTGTCTGGCCGCCATCGGCGAAAAAGACGCATGCAGCGTCCTCTACCAGGGGGCCGCAGGCGGTGATCAGCCGCAGCCAGCCCTGAACCGCTTCAGCTACACCGAAAAGGTCTGCACCGCCCGCCAGGTGCAACGCGACTACACCTTCACCCACCCGCGCTACAACCTGCAGCACTCGCACCAGGGCCGCGACCTGCAACGCCAGGGGCCTGACTACGAACGCTTCGACTACCCCGGCCGCTACAAGCGCGACGCCGCCGGCCAGCCCTTCACCGAGACGCGCCTGCTGGCCCTGCGCAACAGCGCGCGGGTGGCCGAGGCCACGGGCGATGATCCACGGGTGCGGCCGGGCCGCGAATTCCAGTTGGTCGAGCATCCGCGCCAGGCGCTGAACGCCTGGTGGCGGCCCGTTTATGTCGAGCACCAAGGCGCCCAAGCCCTGAGTCAGGAAGAGGACGCCGTGGGCGCGCCCTCAGGCACCTACTACACCCAGACCGCCCAACTGGTCGATGGCCGCGCCGAGTGGAAAGCCGAACTGCTGCCCCCACCCCGCATCAGCGGCACTCAGACCGCAACCGTCACCGGACCGCCCGGCGAGGAGATCTATTGCGACGAGTGGGGCCGGGTCAAGGTCAGCTTCCCCTGGGACCGCGAGAGCAGCAACGACGACAAGAGCTCGTGCTGGGTGCGGGTCAGCCAGGGCTGGGCCGGCACCATGTGGGGTGCCATGGCCATTCCGCGAGTCGGCCAGGAGGTGCTGGTGGGCTTCAATGACGGCGACCCGGACCAGCCGATCATCATCGGCCGAGCCTACCGTGCCGACAACCGGCCGCCCTATGAGCTGCCCAGGCACAAGACGCGCATGTCGCTGAAAAGCCAGACCCACAAGGGCGAAGGCTTCAATGAGCTGCGCTTCGAAGATGAACTGGGCCAGCAGGAGGTATTCATCCATGCCGAGCGGGACCAGAACAACCGGGTCAAGCATGACGAAACGACCGAGGTCGGGCATGACCGTACGGAGAGCGTCGGGCATGACGAGCGGGTGAGCGTCGGCAACGATCAGTCGATCAGCGTCGGCAACAACCGCTTCGTGAACGTCCAGACCCGCCTGGATACCAAGGTCGGGGGCGACCTGCGCGACAGCGTCGGCAACAACCGCTTCGATGTCACCCGTGCTGACCACCTTATCGAGATAGGTGGCGACTACGAGGAGCAGGTCAAGGGCGAACAAAGCCTGGTGGTCAGTGGTGGCGTCAAGGTCGAGAGCACCACCTGGCGGCTGGAGGCCAGCGAGCGCCTGGTGTTTCAGGCACCGGGCGGCAGCCTCACCGTGGATGCCGAGGGCGTTCACTTGCAAGGCGTGAGCATCCAGGTGCTTGGCCCGCTCAATCGGACCGCCCGAGGCGTCGCCACGCCGTCGCGGGTGCAGCTTGAGCCCCAGGTCGCCAGGGACTGCGAGGTGGGCGACGAATGATCCTCCATCGCCTCGAAGCCCTTGCCCACGAATGCCTCGCCAACCATTGGCCCCTGTACCTGTTGCTCGATCCCTTGGCCGGCTGCGCGACAGACGACGCGCTGCACCCCGACCATCTGCGCGAACAGTTGGGCAGCCAGGCGCTGACTCCCGTGCCCAGGCCCGACCTGGCCCATGCCCTGCTGTCCTGCCCGCTGCTGGTGCGCCTGGCCGCAGCGGGTGAATCCGCGCCGCAGCCATTGCTGGAACGCTCGGCCCGCAGCGGCGAGCAGGATGAGCCCGGATTCCGCCGCTACGTCTGCGGCTGGCTGAGCAGCACGGAACCTGCCGAAGCCATCGGTCGGCATCTGATCGAGCTCGGCCGGCTGGCGGGGGCGCCCCAAGGCAGGTTTTGCCCCATCCACGAACCGCTGCGCCTGGAACTGCTGGCCGCCTGTCACCAGGCTGGGGGCCCCGTTCCCTGGTGGCCGGTCCGCCGCTGGCTGTATCCAGCCAGCCACGGCGAACCCTGTGTGCTGAGTACAGATCAGGCTCAGCCCCTGATGCTCGATGCCCGCGCCAGTTCGACCCTGGCCGAGGCCCCGCTCATCGCCAGAATCATGCGCCTGTGGTGGCACCGCTGCGGGGCGCTGCCCCCGACCGCCACTCCCGATGTGCTGCGCCAGGTGCAGCAGGCGCGCCAACTCAAGCTGTACGAGCCCCGGGACATCATCACCCTCGCCCTGCATCAGTTGGCTGTGCACCCGGACCTGCATCGACATTCGCTGATCCGCGATTTCATCGCCCAAGCCGGTGCCGGCCGCCGCAGCCTCGCGGCAGCCTTCGACAGCATGACCCAGGACGCCTGGGACGATGTGCTTTGGCACCACCATCATGGAGTGGCCCGATGATCCGCGACATTGCCCAATTGACCACCCTCGAAAACGAATGCAACTTCTGCCTCGAAGCCTGTAACGTCTGCCAGCGCAGCGGCTTGCCCATCCTGCCCCTGCGCCGCGCGCTGGTGCCCAAGGAGCCGGTATGGCCAGAAGTTGCAACCGAGTTGCCCGACACGCAACTGGGCCTGCGCACCCTGCGCGCCGGCTATCTCTATGTCCTGCTCGACCAGAAGGTCTGGCAGGCCTACGAGGTCATGGCCGACGGCTACCTGCGCCAGATCGACCCGTACCGCCGGCGGGCGGCCAGCTACAACGTGCTGTCGAGCACCTGCATTCACGGCGATCACGATATCCCCGCCTCCTTCCTCAACATCGACACCGCTCGATACAGTACCGCTGACATCGCCTTTTCCGGCGACCCATGGCCCAGGAGCGTGCTCGACGCCTACAAGGCCGGCACCGGCTTTGCGCGCTTGCAGAGGCTCGACCTCGCCACCGCGCGCAACGACCCCGCCGCCACCGGCCTGGCGATGACCGGCGACCAGCCGCAGGTCCTCGAGCACGTCTACGAATACCGCGACTTCGTCCCAGGCTTCACCAGCGTCCACGGCTTTCACTCAAGGGCGGATCGGCGCATGCCCCTGCGCCAGTACCTGCGCGACGGCATGGCCCGCCACAATCTAGCGCACGGCCTGGTGGCCGTGATCATCGACGATACGGTAGGGTTGGTGCAGGAATACAACGGCCTGCGCGCCAGCTGGGCGCACGCCCGGCAATACTGGCTGGAGGAGCCGGAGCGGGCCTACCAGCAGCAGACTTCACAGATCTTGCTGACCATCCGCGAGCTGAACCGGCAGTGGGCCGAGCCCAAGGTGCCCCGGCACCGCCCGATGAGCAAACAGCCCTACCCACACATCGTGCCCTGGGCCACCGAGCGCCAACGCCTGGTCGACGCCCTGGTCAACGAATCCAACGAACGCCTGGAAGAACGCTACGACGAACCTCGCCGCGCCGCCTTCCAGGCCGCCTACGACCAGCAGCTGCAAGACTATCAGCAGCAGATCGACCGTTATGCGGCGCTCTACGCTGCTGCGTTCGGTTCGGCAAAATTCGCACTCATCCAGCAGCACGATTACGCCGCCAACGACCTGAACTGCGCCATCGCCTACGCCAAGATGCTCTCGCTGTGCCTTCGCGGCGGCATCAGCGAGGCCCCGGGCAACGCTGACGGGCCGACCGCGCAGCTATGGCTCAAGCTGCTCCAGGACCCCAAAGGCCCGGTTTACCAGGCCCTGCTGCTGCGCGACCAGAACCTGCTGTCCTGTCTGCTGCCGATATTCGAAATCGATGGCCCGATCGACTGGCAGGACAGCAACCGCTTGTACACCTTGCTGACCAAGACACTCCTGAGCAAGGAAGCGGAAAAGCTGCGCCGCGCGCATCTGCAGGAAGCCATTGCGCAACTGCTGGCAGCCATGAACTCCGCCGGAGCGCGCCTCAAGGAGCTACTGGGCCCCGGTGTGGAACTGGCCATCTCGCGCCTCAACTCGGCCAGCCAGCTGCTCTACAACGGTGTGCACCTGACCGAATTGCGCGTGCAGATGAAGCTCAGCGAGTACTACGCGCTGCAGTCGGCACACATCCGCAGCTTGCAACACAAGCTGGCCAATGGCGCCGACCGAGCAGTCAAGCGCACCCGCGAAAAGGTCGAGCCATTGATCATGGGCGGCGTACTCAGCCTCTCGGTGCTGGACCCCAAGCTGGCGCACCTGGTGGTCGGGGTATCAGTCTGGGTCGAAGGCACCTTGGAGGACCTCAAGAGCAGCCTGGCACAAGACGCCAGACCGGCGAGCAACCACGGCCTGGTGTCGAGCCGCGAGTTGCTGCCGGTGGCCGTGGAGGTCGGCACCCTGGATATGCAGACGCGCAAGCTCCTGCAGGGCTTCGAGGTCAGCTCGCAACTGGCAGGACGCTGGGTGCGAGGCGGGTTCGCCGGGCTGAGGGGGATAGCCGGAAGTGCCGATTTGTTGATCTCGGTGGGGTCGCTGTATTTATTGAATGACTCGCTGGGCAAGAATTTGAAAGCGGCAGAAAAGGTGATAGGCGATAAGGCTCCCGAGGCTGTGTTGGCCTTGCAGGGAAGCATGTTGGGTGTATTCGGGGGTGGAGTCGAGTTAGTTGGATTGGCCATCAGAGACGGCGGCCCAGCTATCACCCGGTCGCTCTTGCCTTCGACACAGGCGGCCGACTTGGCCAAGGAATATGCCAAAATCGGGAGCCGCTTTGCTATGGCGGGCGGGGTAATAATGGCTTTAACGGGTTTGCATGATGCGGCGATTGCGAATATTGCTGGCGATAGAGCTACACGAAATGGAGACGAATTCGCATCAAAAGTTTATCGAATTTCCACACTCCCGACGGTAGGCGGAGCGTTCTTCGGAGTAGCTGCCGCCTTCGCCGCATCCATATTTTTGTGGGGATTTCTTGGCATAGCGCTAGCTCTCAGCCTGCTCGGCTATTCTTTAAGCAAGCTCGGGCAAAACCAAGAATCAACCCCACTGGAACGCTGGGCACGCCGTAGTTTCTTTGGAAACGCCAATGAAACACCGAAGGTTCATTGGAAAAGCTCTGCACAAGCGAACAGTGCGATTTCAGAACTCAACGCGATAACCCTGGGAGTGAACGCGGCCGTCGAATTCCATCGTGACGGAACACTTACAAGCGGCGTGCATGCCGGTGGGCTAAGAGCGTATGAATCTATGGAGATAAAATACGAGTGGAAATATAAGCTTCGATATCACTTTTCACTTCCTCATTATGACGAAATCAGATCAGCCCTACGCTGGAGTCTCAGAGCTCACCGTGGCAAAGAAAAGCTGAAAGATTGGTATGAAGGCGGAGAGATCATCGCCCAAGGCATGCTAAACGATCTGAACCAGGGATTAGAAAGTGAAGTATGGGGTAGATCCATTCTCAACACCGAAACCCATAATACCGCCAAACCACTTGCTACTCCTTCAGTCGCTAAGCGGACCGTCAGCCAAGAGAATCGGGACGCGCTAGCGCTCACGGATTTTTTCGAAGAATTCGACATTCTTCCGCCCACTGGAAATGATTACATCGAGGCAGCCACGCTCACACTCATCTACTGGCCAGACTTATCATCAGAAAACGCTTTTGCAACCATAACATGCACTGCGGTTCGTAGTTAGACGATGTCGCACATACCCTTGAACATTACAAGCCATTTTGAGCATGGAAAAAAGATGACAAACGAACCACTTCTCCGGCCTCGCGCCTACGGCTGGAAATATGATCTACCAGGGCCAAATTCCCCGGCCACAACCGGCGTATATCCTGGCAGTCTTACCTACCCTCCAAATTACATAGACGATGTCTACCTGGAGCTACCCCGAGGAACTCTTCTAGCTCGAGGTTTCCCTTTGTGCTGTAGCTTAGCTTTTTTTGCCCTGTCATTCGGCGCTATAGACATGGCGATCGATTTCGTGCTCGCCGATGGGCGCCTCCCTCAGATGGAGTTAACCATATGCCTACTGTCGCTCTGGATCACTCTAATATGGTCTGGCATATGGTTCTGGCGAATGGATTTGCATGCGCCTGTAGACGAACCCATTCGATTCAATCGAGCTCGCAGAAAAATCTATGTCTACCGATTCCACCACTGCGGATTGAAACCGCTGAGCTCCACCGCGTGGGGTGTTCGGGTGGAGGTCTACGACTGGGACAATCTGCACGCCGAATTCTGCAGCGTATATGGCCCGATGGGCACAGGCGGTTTAGTAGAGACAGTCAGTCTCGCTATCAGAGATCCCGAAAATGGCGAACTGGTTGATCGCTTTCTGTTTGGCCATCGCGGTTATGAGGCCGAAATGTATTGGGCCATCGCGCAAATATTCATGCAACAGGGCCCCGGAGCCTTGCCCAAGTTCGATCAGCCTCCACGGGACTGGAATAACGAACCTCAATTTTTCAACATTGCACGGCGGTTTGCCCCACGAGTGTGCTGGCCAGCCGATATAGATATCGAGTCACGAACAGCACCCGAGGGAATTACGGGGAATCGTCTGTGAAAAAATTTCAGCCATTGCTTTCACCTCCCGCCTATGGTTGGAAATACGATTTGCCAGGCCCAAACTCGCCCCCGGCCGGTCCTATCTGCCCCCAGAGTCTCTCAGCAGTCCCAAACCACATTGATGATATTTATATGGAGCTACCACGCGGCACTTTGATGGCGAGGGGTGCGCCTCTTTGCGGGAGCCTTGTATTCTTTGGAGCTTCTGTTATGTCGATCGTGATCCCCATCAATCATTACAACGGTACCGGCCGCCTGCCGGATCCGATGCTGACATTTCTGCTAATAACCCTTTTTGTATCTGGAATCTGGTATGGGATTTATTTCTGGCGTATGGACTTGCATGCCCCCGTTGATGAGCCAATCCGATTTAACCGTGCCAGGAGAAAGATCTATGTCTATCGCTTCCATCACGCCGGTTTGAAACCCCTGAGTACCACTGCTTGGGGAGTTCGCGTGGAGGTCTATGACTGGGACAACCTGCATGCCGAGTTTTGCAGCGTGTATGGCCCGATGGGGACTGGAGGCCTTGTCGAGACCGTCAGCCTTGCTATCACAGAGCCGGGGAGTGGCAAAGTTCTCGATCGCTTTCTTTTCGCACATCGCGGTTATGAGGCCGAAATGTACTGGGCCATGGCACAGTTATTCATGCAACAGGGCCCCGAAGCCTTGCCCAAGTTCGACCAGCCTCCACGGGACTGGAATAACGAACCTCAATTCTTCAACGTTGCACGGCGGTTTGCCCCACGAGTGTGCTGGCCAGCCGATATAGATATCGAGTCACGAACTGCTCCCGAAGCACCGGTGGAGGATCATCGGTGAAAGAAAAGAACCCGCTGCTTTTGCCTCGCGCCTACGGCTGGAAATATGATCTACCAGGACCAAATTGTCCACCCACAACCGGCATATATCCTGACAGTCTCACCTACCCTCCGAACCACATAGACGACGTCTACCTGGAGCTACCCCGAGGAACGCTTCTTGGTCGAGGTTTCCTTATGTATTTTAGCTTGGTATTTTTTGCCCTGTCATTCGGCCCTATAGACATTGCGATTGATTCCGTGCTCGACGATGGGCGCCTCCCTGAAATGCAGATAACTATAGGCATACTGTCGCTCTGGATCACTCTAATATGGTCTGGTATATGGTACTGGCGAATGGATTTGCATGCACCCGTAGACGAACCCATTCGATTCAATCGAGCTCGCAGAAAAATCTATGTCTACCGATTCCACCACTGCGGATTGAAACCGCTGAGCTCCACCGCGTGGGGCGTCCGGGTCGAGGTCTACGACTGGGACAATCTGCACGCCGAATTCTGCCGCGTATATGGCCCGATGGGCACAGGCGGTTTAGTCGAGACAGTTAGTCTCGCTATCAGAGATCCCGAAAACGGCGAACTGGTTGATCGCTTTCTGTTTGGCCATCGCGGTTATGAGGCCGAAATGTATTGGGCCATCGCGCAAATATTCATGCAACAGGGCCCCGAAGCCTTGCCCAAGTTCGATCAGCCTCCGCGGGACTGGAATAACGAACCTCAATTTTTCAACATTGCACGGCGGTTCGCCCCACGAGTGTGCTGGCCAGCCGATATAGATATCGAGTCACGAACTGCTCCCGAAGCACCGGTGGAGGATCGTCGGTGAAAGAAAAGAACCCCCTGCTTTTGCCTCGCGCGTACGGCTGGAAATATGATCTACCAGGACCAAATTCTCCACCTACAACCGGCGTATATCCTGACAGTCTCACCTACCCTCCGAATCACATAGACGATGTCTACCTGGAGCTACCCCGAGGAACTCTTCTTGCTCGAGGTATCCATTTGTGTTGTAGCTTAGCTTTTTTTGCACTGGCATTCGGCGCTATAGACATTGCGATCGATTCCGTGCTCGCCGATGGGCGCCTCCCTGAAATGGAGTTAACTATATGGATACTGTTGCTGTGGATCACTCTAATATGGTCTGGAATATGGCTCTGGCGAATGGATTTGCATGCGCCTGTAGACGAACCCATTCGATTCAATCGAGCCCGCAGAAAAATCTATGTCTACCGATTCCACCACTGCGGATTGAAACCGCTGAGCTCCACCGCGTGGGGCGTCCGGGTCGAGGTCTATGACTGGGACAATCTGCACGCCGAATTCTGCCGCGTATATGGCCCGATGGGCACAGGCGGTTTAGTCGAGGGAGTCAATCTCGCTATCAGAGATCCCGAAAATGGCGAACTGGTTGATCGCTTTCTGTTTGGCCATCGCGGTTATGAGGCCGAAATGTACTGGGCCATCGCGCAAATATTCATGCAACAGGGCCCCGGAGCCTTGCCCAAGTTCGATCAGCCTCCACGGGACTGGAATAACGAACCTCAATTTTTCAACATTGCCCGGCGGTTTGCCCCACGAGTGTGCTGGCCAGCCGATATAGATATCGAGTCACGAACTGCTCCCGAAGCACCGGTGGAGGGTCATCGGTGACAAAAAATCATCCCCTGCTTTCGCCTCGCGCGTACGGCTGGAAATACGATCTACCAGGACCAAATTCTCCGGCCACAACCGGCGTATATCCTGGCAGTCTCACCTACCCTCCGAACCACATAGACGACGTCTACCTGGAGCTAACCCGAGGAACTTTGCTGGCTCGAGGTTTCCCTTTATGTAGTAGCTTAGCTTTTTTTGCACTGTCATTCGCACCTATAATAATTGCACTCGACTTCACACTTCCCAATGGACAGTCCCCGAAACTAATCGATAGTTTCACGTTACTGTTCCTCTGGATAACTTCAATATGGGCGGGAATATGGTTCTGGCGAATGGATTTGCATGCGCCTGTAGACGAACCCATTCGATTCAATCGAGCCCGCAGAAAAATCTATGTCTACCGATTCCACCACTGCGGATTGAAACCGCTGAGCTCCGCCGCGTGGGGTGTTCGGGTGGAGGTCTACGACTGGGACAATCTGCACGCCGAATTCTGCAGCGTATATGGCCCGATGGGGACAGGCGGTTTAGCCGAGACAGTCAGTCTCGCTATCAAAGATCCCGAGAGTGGCGAACTGGTTGATCGCTTTCTCTTTGCCCATCGCGGTTATGAGGCCGAAATGTACTGGGCCATGGCACAGTTATTCATGCAACAGGGCCCCGAAGCCTTGCCCAAGTTCGATAAGCCTCCACGGGATTGGAATAACGAACCTCAATTCTTCAACATTGCACGGCGGTTTGCCCCACGAGTGTGCTGGCCAGCCGATATAGATATCGAGTCACGAACAGCACCGGTAGCACTGGTGGAGGATCATCGGTGAAAGAAAATAATCCCCTGCTTTCACCTCGCGCCTACGGCTGGAAATATGATCTACCAGGGCCAAATTTTCCAGCCACAACCGGCATATATCCTGACAGTTTCACCTATCCTCCGAAGCACATAGACGACGTCAACCTAGAGCTACCCCGAGGAACTTTGCTGGGTTGCACTAGTTGCCGTCATCATCGTTCAACCAGCAACCAAAAACAACAAGACCGTGCAAAAGGAACCCCCTTATGAAAGCAATAGTCCTGGTCGGCCACCGTCATCACTGTCCTATCCACGGCGATGGCGAAGTCATCACCGGTTCATCCAGCACCTTGAGCAACGGCCGCCCGATCGCTCGAGTTGGCGATCTGATCAGTTGCGGTGCTGTCATCGAGACCGGCTCGCCGCATCATCTGGATGAAGGTCGGCCGATTGCACGCGTGGGTGACAGCACCAGCCATGGCGGCACACTGGAAGAAGGCGATAGCGGATGGAAGATCGATTGATGAAGGATCAGCCGAGTATTGCCGCGCAATTGCCGCCATCCTTCAGGGAATTGACCCCCAGCGGTTACGACGAGGCGCCTCCACAGGTGAATGAAGGCTTGGGCTTGGAGGTTGACGCGCCGTTCATGCTGCGTGGCGCATTCACGAACATCATGCTCGACACCAACAACGTGCTGTTCGGCCTCGCCATTCGCTTGGGCACGCTGGACGGCCACGACGACGTGCCACGGTTGTACCAACAGGTCAGCGACCAGATCCGCAACATCCTCGCGGAGGTCGGGCAGTGCGGCTATGACGACGCTTCGTTCAAGGCCTTCTCCTACTGCATGTGTTTGTTCATGGATGAAGCGGTCATGAGCCGGCCTTGGGGCGCATCGTCTATCTGGAGCGAGCACTCATTGCTCAGCGAGTTTCATCAGGAAACCAATGGCGGCGAAAAGATCTTCATCCTGATCGAGCGCATGAGTGAGGAGCCGGCCAAGTATCAGGACGTTCTGGAGTTCATGTATTTCTGCGTCGCATTAGGGCTGGAAGGCAAATATGCCCAGGAGAAGGACTGCGATGAGCAAACCCAGGCCCTGCTGGTACGGATGCATCGCGTCATCCGGAAACAGCGAGGCCCGGTGCGCGAATTCCCGGACCCATTGGCCCATGTGGTGCATCGCAAGAGACGCCATCGCCGGGAATGGCCGTGGTGGTCGCCGTATGCTGCTGCCGCCGTGGTGATGGCGATCATCTACACGAGTTATTCCATGCGCCTGGAAAGTATCACGCTGGAAGTGCTCGAGTCGCTGCATCCTCTGATGAATCCATAAGCTACGGCTGCCGCGCCGCCGTCAGGGACAAACCCGGCCATGCGGCCGCTCGGCGGCTTTGCGCCTTTCCATCGGCGTTCGGTTATTCCTGCGAGAGGCCGCAAGGGCAGCTCATTGCACAGTCCACTCGCCCCAACTCAATGCCCCACCACCATCCCACCCAACTGCCGCTCCCCACCCGGAAAGCCGCTGACCCGCGCTCGCGCGGCGATCAGCAGGCTGCCTGCAACCAGCACCAACACCACCCAGGCAAAACTCCCGGCGCCCCATTGCCCGAGCAGTAAGCCGCCCGACAGCCCGCCGCCGGCGATCGCGCTGTTCCACACCACTACATTCATCGACAACGCCACATCGGCGCCCTCCCCGGCGGCATCCGCCAGGGCGGTTTGCAGCAGCGTGGCCGCGCCGCCAAAACTGAGGCCCCAGATGAACACCCCGAGGTAGACAGCCGCCGGAAGCTGCTGGAACAGGCCGAACAGCAGCGCCACGCCGGCGAAAGCGCCAAGGCTGCCAAGCACTGCGCTGCGCAGGTGCCGATCGACCAGGCGCCCGGTCAGCCAGATCCCCAGCAGCGCCGCGACCCCGAACACCAGCAGCACCAGGTCCACCTGCCCGACCAACCCGGCGGGCGCGACAAACGGGGCGACATAGGTGTACAGAATGTTGTGCGCCAGCATCCAGGTCAGGACCACCCCCAGTACCGGCCGCACCCCCGGCGTGCGGATGACGTGGCGCAAGGGCAGGCGCGAGGCGGCCGACTGGCCCGGGTAGTCGGGCACCTTGATCAGCACCCAGGCGATCAGCACGAGGGTCAGAAGCGACATCGAGGCGAACGCCATCCGCCAGCCCAGCAGGCTGCCCAGCCAGGTGCCCAAAGGCACGCCCAGCGACAACGCCACCGGTGTACCGACCATCGCCACCGCCAGTGCCCGCCCCTGCAACTGCGGCTCGACCATACGCCGCGCGTAGCCCGCGATCAGGCTCCAGGCGAGGCCGGCGGACATGCCGGCAAAAAAACGCGCCAATAACGTCAGCCAGTAATCGGCGGACATTGCGGTGATCGAATTGAAGATGAGAAAGCCGAAGATGGTCAGCAGCAACACCCGCCGCCGGCGCCAGCCCTGGGTGGCAATCGTCAGTGGAATGGCCGCCAGCAACGATCCCAACGCATAGGCGGTCACCATCTGCCCTGCCAGCGCCGGGGAGATGCCCAGACCCTGGCCAATCTGCGGCAGCAGCCCGGCCGGCAGAGTCTCGGTGAGGATGCAGATGAACCCGGTCATCGCCAGTGCCAGCAGCGCGCTCATCGGCAGCCTGCGGTGTTGCTGTGCTTCGATCATGCGAGACCCCTTATTAATATACTGATCGATATAAATATAGAGGCAGGGAGCGAGATGTGCAACGACTTATGTATCGAGTAGTATGTATCTCTTCACTCAGGAGAATGGTTCATGGCTCGAATGGGACGCCCCCGGACATTTGATCGGGACGTGGCGATCACCCAGGCGCTGCATCTGTTCTGGCAGCATGGTTATGACGCCACTACGCTTGGCCTGCTCAAGGCCGGTATCGGCGGCGGCATCACCGCGCCAAGTTTCTACGCCGCGTTCGGCTCCAAGCAGGCATTGTTCGAAGAAGTCATCGAGCGCTACCTTGAGACCCATGGCCGGGTCACCGACAGCCTGTTCGATGCCACCCTGCAGCCGCGTGAAGCGATTGAGCGCACGCTGCGCTGTTCGGCGCGGATGCAATGTGAACGGGAGCATCCACCAGGCTGCCTGGTGGCGCTGGGCGGTATAAGCGCGGGATCGGCAGAAAGCCGCGCGGCGTCGCAGCCGCTGGCCGATGCCCGCGCGTTCAACCGGGCGGGCATCGTGGCGTGCGTGCGGCGCGCGATCGCCGCGGGCGAGTTGGCCGAAGATACTGCGGCCGAGGCCGTGGCGGCGGTGTTCGACAGCTTCATGCTGGGGCTGTCGACGCAGGCGCGCGACGGCGTGCCACACACCACGCTGGATGCCGCGGTGACTCAGGTCATGCAGGTCTGGGACAACCTGCGTCGCTGAACCCTTACTCGCCGTTCTTGATGCGGCTCCAGACGCGGGTCCGCAGCCGGTCGGTCTGCAGCGGCATGGCCTGCAGCACGAAGAGTTTCTGCATCACGCTCTCTGGCGGGTAGACCATCGGGTCGTTGCGGATGGCCGGGTCGACCAGGCTTTCGGCAGCGCTGTTGCCGTTGGCGTAGTGCACGGCATTGCTGATGCCGGCCATGACCTTGGGTTCCAGCAGGTAGTCGAGGTAGGCGTAGCCGGCGGCTTCGTCGGGTGCGTCGGCGGGCATGGCAACCATATCGAACCACATCGGCGAGCCTTCCCTGGGAATGGTGTAGGCGATCTGCTGGCCGTTGCCGGCTTCGTTGGCGCGGGACGCGGCCTGCATCACATCGCCGGAGAAGCCCACCACCAGGCAGACGTCACCGGTGGCCAGGTCGCTGGTGTACTTGGAGTTGTGGAAGTAGCGCACATAGGGGCGGATCTTCAACAGCAAGGCCTGGGCCTTGTCGTAGTCGGCCTTGTTCTGGCTGTGGTGCGGCAGGCCCAGGTAGTTGAGGGCGATGGGCAGGATCTCCGGGCCGTTGTCGAGCATGGCCACGCCGCACTGGGCCAGTTTCTGCATGTTTTCCGGCTTGAAGACGATATCCCACGAGTCGATGGGCACGTCGCCCAGCACCGCCTTGACCTTGGCCACGTTGAAGCCGATGCCGGTGCTGCCCCACAGGTACGGGAAGCCGTAGCGGTTGCCGGGGTCATTGGCCTGCAGCGCCTTGAGCAGGGTCGGGTTGAGGTTTTTCCAGTTGGGCAAGCGGCTGCGGTCCAGCGGTTTGAGCGCGCCAGCGGTGATCTGCCGGGCCATGAAGTGGTTGGACGGGAAGACCACGTCATAGCCCGAGTGCCCGGCCATCAACTTGGCGTCGAGCACCTCGTTGCTGTCGTAGACGTCGTACTGGGTGGCGTGCCCGGTACGCGCGGTGAAGTTTTGCAAGGTGTCCGGGGCAATGTAGCTGCTCCAGTTATAGATACGGACGGTGTCCGCCGCCTGGGCGGTGGATGCAACCAACAGCAACGCAGCGATCGACTTCAACATGCGGGACCTCAACCTTTGTTCTAGGCGTTATGGATGAAGGCAGTTCAGAAAATCAGCACATAGCTCTTGCGAACGGTTTCTTGTACATCCCAGATGCCCGTCGTGTTCGCAGGGAACATCAACGCGTCGCCGGCCTGGATATGAAGGGTTTCGCCATCGTCGGGGGTGAAGGTGCAGCGTCCTTGCACGAAGTGGCAAAACTCCTGTTGCACGATCTGCCGGCGCCAACGGCCCGGGGTGCACTCCCATACCCCGGCCTCGACGCGGTCGCCGTGGCTGACGCTGGTGGTTGCGACCTGGGCTATCGGCTCGCCGAGCGGGACGCCGACCGAGGTCGGTGGGTCCAGCGGCAGATGGATGGCGTCGCGAAAATGCTCGATCTTCATGCAAAGGGCTCCTTGGACTTCATCAGGCGCTCCATGCAGCCGGCCAGGCCTTCGGCCATGTGCCGGCGCCAGCGCGGCGCCTGGGGGTTGGCCAGCACCTGGTCTTCGTGGACGAAGCTCTGGATGATGGCGTTGTAGCCGAGCCAGCGCAGCGGTTCGGGCTCCCAGCGCGGCAGCGCCGTGAGGGGGCGATCGCCCAGTACCCACGGCTGGCGGGTCAACAGGTTGTCCTGGCCGAGAATCAACGCCGCCAGGGTGCGCCCGCCGAGGTTGCTCGCCCCTACCCCTTCGCCGCCGTAGCCACCGGCCAGCGCCACCTGCTGGCGGCGGTCGGCGAGCATGTGCGGGTGAAAGCGCCGGGCGACACCGAGGTTGCCGCCCCAGGCGTGGGTCAGGCGCACCTTGCGCAGGCTCGGGAACAGCTCGCCGAACAGCTGCTGGCGCAGCGTGCGCTCGGCGTCAGTGAGGTCGAAATTGCTGCGCAGGCGGCCACCGAAGCGGTAGCCGCCGCGCGCACCGAAGATCAGCCGATCGTCGCGGCTGCGCTGGCCGTAAGTGACCTGGCGACTGTTCTCGCTGAAGGCCTGGCCGCGCGCCAGGCCGATCTCGGCCCAGACATCGGCGGGCAAGGGTTCGGTGGCAACGATCAAGCTCTGCGCGGCCAGTTGATAGCGGTTCAAGGGTGGCAGCGCGCTGGCGTAGCCCTCCACTGCAGGCACCACCCAATTGGCGCTGACGCGGCCATGGGCAGTGCGGACCGCGCCGGGCTGCCAGTCGAGCACCGGGCTGCGCTCGAAAATACGCACGCCGAGGCGCTCGACGGCGTCGGCCAGGCCGCGCACCAGGCGGGCCGGCTGAACGGTCGCGCAGTGCGGGGAATACAAGGCGCCATAGGCACCGGCGACGTTGAGCTGCTCGCGCAATGCCTGGGCGTCGAGCCAGCGATAGTCATCTTCGCCCAGACCCTGAGCACGGGCGGCATCGAGTTGTTCGCGTAGGCGCCGCTCCTGCTCGGGGTAGCGCGCGGCACAGTACAGCACCCCGCCTTTGCGCAGTTCGCAGTCGATGCCTTCGACCTGGCAAACGCGCGCCACTTCATCCGGGATGCCATGCAGCAACTCATGACTGGCGTGGCGCTGCGCCGCCGGCAGCGGGCCCAGCAGACGGTCTTCGCCGAGCAGGTTGCCCATCAGCCAGCCGCCGTTGCGACCCGAAGCGCCGAAACCTGCGCATTGCGCTTCGACGATGACGATGTCCAGGTGCGGGGCTTGCTGCTTGAGGTAGTACGCCGTCCACAGCCCGCTGTAGCCGGCGCCGATGATCACCACGTCGGCCTGCAACTGCCCCTGCAAGGTGGGCCGCGGCTGCAGCTCGCCCAGTTGCTCCATCCACAGGCTCACGCCACCCCAGTCACTCATCTCGCTCTCCACCGGTTGATTGCCGGCAGAGATTACGGGCAGCGCTGGGCCTTTGTGTTATCTGCGGGCACGCGCGCAATGGCGCTTGAGCCAGGCCTTGGGCGTGCTGCCGGTGTGGCTGCGAAACGCCTTGTAGAACGCCGAGGTGGAATTGAACCCGGCGCTGGCCGCCAACCGCTCGACCGGCGCCGCCTCGCCCTGCTCGGCCAGGCGTTCGAGCAGGTAGCCCAGGCGGGCCTGGGTCACGTAGCGGTAGAAGCTCTGCCCCAGCACCTGGTTGAGCAGATACGACAGCTGGTTGCGGCTGTAGCCGGTGGCACTGGCCACCCGGGCCAGGTCCAGCTCGGGGTCGAGGAACGGCTGCTGGCCAGTGAAATAGTCGGCCAGATCCCGGGCCATGAAGCTCAACTGCCGCGCCGACAGCCCCAGCTTACTGATCGCCGGCACCTGGCGCCCCGCCTGCGCCTGGCCTTCGCGTAGCAGCGAAGCATATTCGTTGATGCGCAGGATCAGACCGTCGCTGACGGTGATCGCCTCGCTACTGCGAAACACCAGGCGCTCGCCGCTGCCTTGCAGGGCTGTCTGGTACTGGATGAATGCCGTGCTGCCGTCGACGCGGATGCGGTCGCTGTGCTCAAGGTACTCGTCGGGGTGGCGCGGCAAGGTGCCGCCGACGTACTCGCGCAGCTCGGCCAGGCCCATGCAGCGGTTCTGGAAAAAGTCGTGGTACTGCACCTGAGGGTGGTACAGGGCGAGAATCGCCTCCAGGTCGCGGTGCTTCCAGGCCAGGTGGTAGCGCAGCACCACGGCGAGGGTCAACGGGGTTTGTTCGGCGGTGTCGGCTGGCATGCAGGGCATCGGGGAGCTGGGCCTGGTAAACCGGTGGATGACTGGAAGCGGCCTGGCGGCCTCTCGGGGCCGGCACCCTGCTCGTTATCGAAACACAGGGGGCCAGCACGGGAGATGTTTCCTTTTGCATCAATTTCATTTCCTTGTGCCACAACAACCTGATCAATAATGCCGCCGGCCTGGACATTTCGTCCACTTCGCGAATCCTACAGGGAGACCTACCATGCCCGGCGAAACCTCGATGCACAAGCTGCTCAGCGGCATGAGCCCACAGCTCAACGATGGCCGTTACGTGTTCTGCACCCTCGCGGATGCCAAGCTGCCCAGCGGCCTGGAGATCATTGGCAGCTTTCGCGAGGCCGAAGGGCTGACCCTGATCCTGCCGCTTGAACAGGCGCAGCAGGCGGGCCTGGGCTACGACTACATCGCGGCATGGATCACCCTGAAAATTCATTCTTCCTTGCAGGCGGTGGGGCTGACTGCGGCAGTGTCCCGCGCCCTGGCCGATGCCGGGATCAGCTGCAATGTCATCGCTGCGTATTATCACGACCATATCTTCGTCGGCGAGGCGGATGGGCCTCGCGCGCTGGCGGTCTTGCGGGCATTGGCGCAGTCGCAGCAATGAACCTCCCAGTGACCCCGGGGGTGCTTGAGGCGCGCGTGTTCGAGCGAGGCGAAGGCGCCACCGCCAGCTCCGGCACCAGCGCCAGCGCCGTGGCCTGTGCGGCCTGGCGCGCGGGATGGATCGAGGCGGGCCAGGTGCAAGTGCGCATGCCGGGCGGCACGGCGCCGGTGCGGTTGGTCGAACAGGACGGTGCGCTGCAAGGTGTCGCGCTGTTCGGCACGGCCCGCCGAGTGAGTTGAAACCGGTTGAATCAGCTGCGCCGTTGCACGGCCACACACTTGATTTCCAGCAACAGCGCCGGATGCGCCAGGGCCTGCACGCCGATGCAGGTCCAGGCGCACTGGCTGTCGGGGAAGTAGCGATCCTTGACCCGGCGGAACAGGTCCATGTGGGTGGCAAGGTCGACGTGGTAGGTGGTCATGTCGACCACATCGTCGAAACTGCAACCGCCGGCCTCGAGCACCGTGCGCTGGTTTTCCCAGGCGGCGATGAACTGCTGCTCGGGGTCCTCGATCACCACCAGTTCTGCGGTGCGGCCGATCTGGCCGGCGCAGAACAGCGTGTCGCCGACCTTCACGGCCGGGACGTAGCCGATGCGCTCGGGGATCAGCTTCATGGACTCGGGTACGATGATTTCGCGGTCTGGCATGGTGGCTCCTCGACAGGATGGTGCAAAGCAGTTTACCCCTATCGGCCAGAGGTGGTAGGGCAGACCGGCTGCTGGCGCGCTGCTCCTGCCCCTCCCATACGCGGCGCCTACATCGTCAGGTACGCCTTGCGCACCTCTTCGTTGTCGGCCAGCTCGGCCATGCTGCCTTCATAACGAATCAGCCCTTTCTCCAGCACGTACGCGCGGTCAGCCACCAGCCCGGCGAAGTGCAAGTTCTGCTCGGACAGCAGGATGCTCGCGCCCTTGGCCTTGAGCGCCAGGATCATGTGCGCCATCTGCTCGACGATCACCGGCGCCACGCCTTCGGAAGGCTCGTCCAAGAGGATCAGGAACGGGTTGCCCATCAAGGTGCGCGCCACAGTGAGCATCTGCTGCTCGCCGCCGCTCATCTGCCCGCCCGGGCGATTCTGCATGGCGCCCAGGTTGGGAAAGAACTCGTACAGCTGTGCCGGCGTCCAGTTCAAGGCCGGCGTGCCGTCGGGCCACTGGCGCTCGGCCTGGCGACCGACTTCGAGGTTCTCGGTCACGGTCAGATGGGTGAACACCCGACGGTCCTCGGGCACGAAGCCCAAACCCAGGCGCGCCAGCTGGTAAGGCGCCAGCGCGGCGACTTCGCGCCCCATGAAGCGCACCTCGCCCCGGCGCTTGGCGAGCATGCCCATCAGGGCCTTGAGGGTGGTCGACTTGCCCGCACCATTGCGCCCCATCAGCGCCACCACTTCCCCCCGGCGCACGTTGAGGTGGACGTCATAGAGCACCTGCGCGGCGCCATACCAGGCGTTCAGCGCGGCGACTTCGAGCAGCGGCTCGGCCACCGCCGCGGGGCAATGGAGCGCATTCATACCGTCACCTGTGCGGTCGGGGTTGGGTTTTCGAAGGTCTTGCCGGTGCCGAAATAAACCTCCTGCACCTGCGGATGGTTGCGGATGTACCCGGCGTCGCCCTCGGCGATCAAGCGCCCGCGGGCCAGCACGATCATGCGGTCGGCGTAGGCAAACACCACGTCCATGCTGTGCTCGGTAAACAGCACGGCCATCTTGCGCTCGACCACCAGGCGCTTGGTCAGGGCCATCAGCGCGTTGCGCTCCTCAGGGCCCATGCCGGCAGTCGGTTCATCCATCAGCAACAGCCGCGGGTCGTTGGCCAGGGCCATGGCCAGCTCCACGCGCTTGACGTCGCCGTAGGCCAGCTCGCTGCACGGGCGCTCGGCATGGGCCTGCATGCCCACCTGGGCCAGCAGGTCCAGAGCCTGTTCGCGGTGCTGCCTGCGCGCTGCGCTGAACAGGGAAAAGCCCTGGCCGTGGTGGGAGAGCAAAGCCATCTGCACGTTTTCCACCACGCTCAGCGAGGCGAAGGTCTCGGCGATCTGGAAGGTCCGCCCTACCTGCATCCGCCAGATATCGCGCGGCCGCCGGCCGATCAGTTCCTGGCCGAGCAGCTTGATCGAGCCGCCGGAAGCCTTGAGCTGGCCGCCGACCATGTTGAAGGTGGTCGACTTGCCCGCGCCGTTGGGCCCGATCAGCGCCAGCAGCTCGCCCTCGTGCAAGTCGAAATTGATACCGTCGACGGCGCGCACGCCACCGAAGGACTTGTGCAGATCGCGCACCTGCAACAGCGTCATGACCGCTCCTCCACTACCACGCGGGGTGTTGCCAGGGGCCTGGCCCGCCACCCACGCCACCCCTGGGCCAACTGCTGGAAAAAGCCGGCGATGCCTTGGGGGAAGACCAGCACCAGCAGCAGGATCACCCCACCGAATACTGCGCGCCAGTAATCGGTGGCGCGCATGATGTAGTCCTGCAGCACGCTGAACACCGTAGCGCCGACCACCGGCCCGAACAGGTTCTGGATGCCGCCCAGCAGCACCATCACCAGGCCGTCCACCGACTTGCCGACCGCCATGGCGTCCGGCGAGATGCTGCCCTTGGAGAAGATGTACAGCGTGCCGGCCAGCCCGGCGAACAGCCCGGCGATGACGAACGCCAGCCACTGCACACGCTTGACGTCGATGCCGATGGCGTCCGCACGCAAGGCCGAATCACGCGCCGCACGCAGGCTGTAGCCGAACGGCGCAAAGAGAATGCGCCGCACCAGCCAGACACTGGCCGCCACCAGCACCAGGGTCAGGTAGTAATAGCCCGTGCTCGACAGCCAGCTCGGCGGCCAGATGCCGGTGATGCCGTTGGAGCCGCCGGTGACGTCCTCCCACTGGAACACCACCGACCAGACGATCTGCGAGAACGCCAGGGTCAGCATGGCCAGGTACACCCCGGACAGGCGCACGCAGAACCAGCCGAACAGCAAGGCACCAAGCCCCGCCACCAATGGCGCGCAGGCGAATGCCAGCGGCATCGGCATGGTCAGCACCTTGAACAGCACCGCCGCGCCGTAGGCCCCCAGGCCGAAGTAGGCAGCATGGCCGAACGAGTGCATGCCGCCCGGGCCCATGATGAAGTGCAGGCTCACGGCGAACAGCACGGTGACCAGCACGTCCTGGGCCAGCACGCTGGCGTAGGGCAGCCAGGTCGACAGCAGCGGCAATGCTGCCAGCAACACCAGCACGGCCGCCATCAGGCCCTTGAACGAGGCCGAGCCGGGACGCAGCGGCGCCTCCACCGGCGCCGAGTTGCGGCTGCCGGCCTGGGGCTTGCCGAGCAGGCCCCAGGGGCGTACCACCAGCACCACGGCCATGACCAGAAACTCGATGACCAGGGTCAATTTGGAGAACGACAGGGTCACGCCAAACAGCGTCGCCGTGCCCAGGCCGATGCAAAGCGCCTTGACCTCGGCGATCAGCAGCGCGGCGACATAGGCACCCGGCAGCGAGCCCATGCCGCCGACGACGACTATCACGAAGGCCTCGCCGATGGTGCGCAGGTCCAGCGCCAGGCTCGCTGGCTCGCGCGGCAGCTGCACCGCGCCGCCAAGCCCGGCGAGCATCGCGCCCAAGGCGAACACACTGGTGAACAGCCATGCCTGGTTGACCCCCAGGGCGCCGAGCATCTCGCGGTCCTGGGTGGCAGCGCGCACCAGCACGCCCCAGCGCGTGCGCACCAGCAGCAACCAGACCAGGCCGAGCACCACGGGACCGATGACGATCAGGAAAAAATTGTAGGTGGGAAACTGCCGACCGAGGATGCTCAGCGAACCGGACAGACCCGGTGCCCGCCGGCCCAGCAACTCCTCGGCGCCCCAGTAGCCGGACACCGCGTCGTTGATCACCAACACCAGGGCGAAAGTCGCCAGCAACTGGAACAGCTCCGGCGCCTTGTATATGCGCCGCAGCAGCACGATCTCCACCGCTGCGCCGATCACCCCGACGCTGATCGCCGCCAGCGCCAGGCCCAGCCAGAAACCGCTGGCGCCGAGGCTGCCGACCAGGTGTTCGACCAGCGAATAGGCGATGTACAGCCCCAGCATGTAGAACGAGCCGTGGGCGAAGTTGACGATGCGTGTCACGCCGAAGATCAGCGACAGGCCGGCGGCCACCAGAAACAGTGACGACGCCTCGGCCAGGCCGTTGAGCATCTGCGCAAGAAAAGCTGAAAAATCCATGGGTCCCACCTTTGGAGGTCACACCGCAAAACAGCCGGCCGGCGTGGCGCACGGGCCAACCTGCACCCATACGCCCGCCAGCCGCTTACTCGGCCGGGCGCAGCTTGCGCACTTCGTCATCCGAGGGCAGCAAGGTATCGCCTGGCTTGAACACGTAGTTCTCCATCACCCCGCCGCCGTCCTTGACCGCCAGCTTGCCGACGTACAGGCCCCAGGTGGCCTGGTGGTCGATCTTGCGAAATTCCAGCGGGCCGTCCGGGGTCTTCAGCTTGAGGCCACTGAACGCCTCGACCATCGACTCGGAGTCGGTCTTGCCGCCTGCGGCCTTGATCCCGGCGGCGATCGACTGGATCGCCGAGTAGCCGATGTCCGAACCAAAGCGCAGGTTCTCCTTGCCGTACTTGGCCTGGTAGGCCGCGACGAAGGCTTTGTGCGCCGGGGTGTCGATGCTGTACCAGGGGTAGCCGGTAACGGTCCAGTTCGGTGGTATCTCGTCCTTGAGCGGCTCCAGGTATTCCGGCTGGCCGGTGATGATGCTGAGCACCGGCAGCTGTTCGCTGAAGAAGGTGCGGGTGGTGCCTTCGCGGATGAACTTGGCCAGGTCGGCGCCGAACAGGGCGTTGAACACCGCGTCCGGCTTGGCATCGACCAGGGCCTGGACCACGCTGCCGGCGTCGACCTTGCCCAGCGGCGGCGCCTGCTCGGTGACGAACTCGACGTCCGGCTGCCGGGCCTTGAGCAGGGTCTTGAAGGCACTGGCCGCCGCCGTGCCGAATTCATAGTTGGGGTACACCAGCGCCCAGCGCTTCTTGTGAAGCTTGGCCGCTTCGTCGACCAGGGCGGCAGTGAGCATGTAGGTGGAAGCATCGAGGCGGTAGGTGTAGCGGTTGCCGGCGCTCCAGACGATGTTGTCGCTGAGCGCTTCGGTGATCAGCACGAAGCGTTTCTTCTGCTTGGCGTAGTCCGACAGCGCGGTGCCGATGTGTGCATAGAAAGCGCCTGCCAGTACGTCGACGTGTTCGCGTTCGATCAGGTCTTCGGCCTGGCGAATGGCGTCACCGGGGTTGGCGTTGTCGTCGCGGGTCAGCAGCTCCAGCTTCTTGCCATCGATGCCGCCGGCAGCGTTGATCTGCTCGACCGCCAGCTCCATGCCTTTTTTATAGCCGTCGGTGAACACGGCCTGGGATTTATAGCTGTTGATGTCGCCGATCTTGATGGTGTCGGCTGCCCAGGCAGCTCCGCTGATCCATAAAGCGATCGCCCCCGCCAGCAGGTTCGACTGGGTGAAACGTGCACGCGTATCCATGGTGTTCTCCAACTGATCGATTCAAAGGCTTGCACAGCATCAGGGCGTTTCCGGGTGCTTCACGTGGGCAGTACAGGCCAGAGCAACAGCTATGCCAACTGGCTTGCCAGCCATGATTCAGGCGCTTTTCAGGCGGGCCGCAGGTGCCTGAAAAGCGGAGAAGCGCGAGCCGCAGTCGCGGGCGTCGTACTCGTAGACCCAGTTGGCCTGGATGCCCACCGCATTGGGATTGAGCAACTGCCGCCAGCGGTAGGCCATGTCGCGCTTGAGCTGCGACCAGGCCGAAGGCAGGTGATAGGTGCGGCCGCGCTCGCGAGCTTCCAGCTGGACCCGGCGAGTGCGCGGCAGGCGCTCTGCCTCGTAGGCCTGCAAGGCCTGTTGCAGGTGCTGCGAGCCGTGGTGGGCCAACGAACGGGCGAGCACATAGCCGTCCTCGATGGCCATGGCCGCGCCCTGGGAAAGAAACGGCAGCATCGGGTGCGCGGCGTCACCCAGCAGGGTGGCGTTGCCCTTGGACCAGGTGGGCATCGGGTCGCGGTCGAACAGGCCCCATTTGTAGATGGCGTCGGGGTCGGCGCGTTTGAACAGCTCGATGAGGTTCGGGTGCCAACCCTGGAAGCCTGCCAGCAACTCGGCCTGTGAGCTCTTGGCATTCCATGACTCCTCGACCCAGGCCGGGCTTTCGTTGACCGCGACGATGTTCACCATCGCCCCGCCCTTGACGTAGTAGGTGACCACGTGGCCCTTGGGCCCCATCCAGAAATTGGAGTCGGGGCTGACGAAGGGCAGCGGATGCTGGTCGACCTTGACCAGCGCACGCCAGCACATGTGCCCGGTGTAGTTGGCCGCTTCCTGGCCCCACAGCCGCTCGCGGATCACCGAGCGCACGCCGTCGGCGCCGACGATCAGGTCGGCCTCGAACTCGCTGCCGTCGGCGAACTGCGCGACCGCCGTATTGGCGCGTTGCTCCAGGCCCACGCAGTGCGCGCCAAAGCTGGCCTGGCCAGGCTGGATGCCACTGGCCAGCGCCGCGTGCAGGTCGGCGCGATGCACGTGGTAGAAGTCGGCGCCGTACAGCTCGCGGCAGCTGGCCTTGAGCGGCGTGCGAAACAGCTCGCGGGCGGTCTTCCAGTTGCGCCCCATCATGGCCTCAGGCAGAAAGCCGATTTTTTTCAACTGCTCGTCCAGGCCCAGCGCGCTGAGCACCTTGACCGCGTTGGGGGTCATCTGCACGCCCGCGCCCACCTCGCCGAACATCGCCGCGCGCTCGAAGATCCGCGCCTCGATGCCTTGCTGCGCGAGGGCGCGGGCCAGGGTGACGCCGCCGATGCCGGCGCCGATGATGCCGACTCGCAATGCTCTGTCCATGGGTGTTCCTCTTGCCCGGCGGACGCAGGCCGCCGGGGCTGTCAATGGGGTTCAGTCACGACCTGCCGCAGACGCGCTACAGGTCCAGTACCAGGCTGTCGCCAATGCCGCGCGAGCAGCAGATCATCATGCTGTCGTTGCGCAGGCGCTGGGCCGGGCTGAGTACGGTGTCGCGATGCTCGACGCTGCCGGCCAGGACCTTGACTTCGCAGGCACCGCACACGCCCTCCTCGCAGGAGTAGGCGACGTCGACACCGGCCGCCTCGCAGACCTGCAACAGGCTCTGCTCGGCCGCCACGCTCAGGGTCAATCCCGAGCGCTGCAGGTGCACGCGGAACGTATCGCCCGGCTGCAAGGCGTCGGTGGTGGCGCTGAAGCGCTCGCGGTGGGCGGTCCCTGCGGGGCGCTGCAGCGTCAGTTGGTCGAACTCGTCGATCATTGCCTGCGGCCCGCAGCAGTACAGCTGCGCCTGGGCCGGGATGGCGGCGAGTACATCCTTGAGGCGTGGCGCGGCTTGCCCAGGGACCCGGGTGTGATACAGACGTACCGCAGGATCGGCGCACAGCTCGCGGTGGAACAGCATGTGCTGCGCATCGCCTGCCCAGTAATGCAGCACCACCGCTCGCCCGGCCGCCTTCAGCTGGCGGTACATGGACACGATCGGGGTGATGCCGATGCCGCCGGCGAACAAATGACAGGGATCCTCGCTTGCCTGCAAGGCGAAGTGATTGCGCGGCGCCGAGACCTGATAGGTCGCGCCCACCACCGACTCGAAGTGCAGCTTGCGCGAACCGCCCTTGCCCACTTCGGCCAGTTGCACGGCGATGCGGTACTGCGCCGGATCGCTCGGCGGCCACAGCAGCGAGTACTGGCGCAGCAGGTCCGGGGCCAGCGCCACGTCGACGTGGGCGCCCGGTTCGAACACCGGCAGGGGCTGGCCGTCGAGGCTGGCGAAGGTGTACAGGTTGACACCCGGCGCGCCGTATTCGATGGCCTGCAGGCGGACCTGGAGCATGCCGTCAGATAACCCCATAGCTGATGCCCTTGTTGCGCAGCCAGGTGCGGTAGCGCTGGCCCATCAGGTCGGTGCGGTGGTGCAGTTCGTAGCGCAGCTCGGTGGGGATGCGCTCGGGGCGCTGGCTTTCGACGATCTCGCGGTCCTGGCCGAACACCACGTCGGCTCGCGCACGCACCGACTCGGCGTCCGGTGCGGGGTTGACGTTGAGCGCCGCGCAGACCCGCACGATGCAGTTCACGGCATCCAGCGGCTGCACGGTGAACAAGGTGCAGAAGGTGTCGGACTGGTCGCTGATGACCTGGCCACTGGCGTCGGCGTCCTGGGTGCGCTTGGAAAAGTAGCCCACCAGCGGCCGAAACGCATGGTAGGTGTAGAAGGCAACCAGTGGCTTGCCACGGGCATCGCCCCACGGCTGGAACACCCGCACTTCGGAAGAGCGCAGGCCGGTGTCGACCTCCTCCACGGTGTAGGGCTCGAGGCGGTCGGGGTTGTCCATGACGCCATTGAGGCCGGCGTGTACGAACGGGAAATGCGAGGCATCGATGAAGTTTTCCACGGCGCGAAAGCCGTTCGCGGCGTAGGCATAAGGGCCACTGTGGACCTTCTTGAAACTGTCGTCCTGCCACTCCGGGAACAGCGCAATGTCCGCGCTTGGGGTGCCCAGGCAGGTCCAGACGAAACCGTAGCGGTCGACGGCCTGGTAGGGAAACGCGCGGGCCTTCTTCATCGGCTTTTCGTCCGGCGCCGCCGGCATCAGGGTGCAGGCCCCCTCGCCGTTGTACTGCCAGCCATGGTAGGGGCACACCACCTGGTCGTTCTTGATCCAGCCCTTGGACAGGCGCGCGCCACGGTGGATGCACAGGTCTTCCCAGACATGCACCTGGCCGTCATCGCTGCGCCAGACGATCAGTTCGCGTTCGAGCAAGCGTACCGGGTAGATCGTGCCTGGGACAAAGTCGCTGCTGTAGCCGACCACGTGCCATTCATTGAGCAGCACCGGGTCCTGGCAGCCATCGGCGGCGGTAACGGGCTGATGTGAGGAAACGGCTATCAGGTTCATCACGACTCCTCTGCTCCGGGGCGGAGCACTAATTAATTGGTCAACCGTTTAATTCTTGTGGTTAACGTTAAGCAGGGGTCATGCCAAGTTGTGCAATTTAATTAACTAGCTAATTATTATGGGTTTTCCGGGATTGCTGAGTGACTTTGCCGCGGGTGTGGTGCACTGCGTTGGGCCGAGCTGACTATTGTGGTGCCTTCAAGATCAAACCGGTCGCTGGCGCTCCCTCTCGGGGGCTCTGCCCCCTCCCACGCCGGTTTTCCCTCCCGTGCAATTTAATTAACTAGCTAATTATTTTGGGTTTTCCGGGATTGCTGAGTGATTTTGCCGAGGGTGTGGTGCACTGCATTGGGCCGAGCTGACTATTGTGGTGCCTTGAAGATCAAAACGGTCGCTGGCGCTCCCTCTCGGGGGCTCTGCCCCCTCCCACGCCGGTTACCCCTCTCGTGCAATTTAATTAACTAGCTAATTATTATGGGTTTTCCGGGATTGCTGAGTGATTTTGCCGAGGGTGTGGTGCACTGCATTGGGCCGAGCTGCCTATTGTGGTGCCTTGAAGATCAAACCGGTCGCTGGCGCTCCCTCTCGGGGGCTTTGCCCCCTCCCACGCCGGTTACCCCTCCCTATCGCCAAGCCCAGGCGCTCAGGCTGACATGCCACCCACCACGAAACTGGTCACCTGTTCGATCAGCGACTGCCAGTCATCCGGGTCGTATTGCCCATCGGGCAAACGCTCTTCCATGCGATGGCTGTCGGAAAAGGCATACAGGTAGGTGCCGACCATCAAGGTAATCCGCCAATTCGCATCGAGGTCGCTGAGCCCCGGCACCGCTTCCTTCAACGCATCCACGTAACGCTGGGTCGAGGTGCCGTAGGCGCGGTCGCGCAGCGCATAGGAAATCTCCGGCGGCTCGGTGTGCAGGCGCGCCTGCAGACGTAGAAAATGCCGCCCCTGCAGGCTGGTGCGCAGCACCACGGTGGGCAGCAGAAACGCCCGCACGATCTCTCGCACCGGTACCGCGCCGCCCTGCTGCTGCAGCGCCTGCAGATTCTTCAGGCGCTCATCGGAGATGGCGCTGCCACGGCGCAGGAAGACCTCCTCGAACAACCCGTACTTGGAACCGAAGTAGTAGGTGATCAGCGCCTGGGTCACCTTGGCCTGCTCCGACACCTCGCGCATCGTCGTGCCGGCGAATCCCAGGTTGGCGAACAACTCCTCGGCAGCGTCCAGAATCACATCGCGCAGGTTGCTCGCGCCTTCCGGGCGGCCCGGTCCTTTTCTTTTGCCTTTACCCTTGGCCGTCGCCGGCCCGCTGAGCGTTTCCATCAATGCTGGCTACCTTGGGAAGTCGTAGCCGCCAAATTAATTGATTGGCCGTTTAATTTCTATAGAGCTGAGCAGCGCGCCACCGTCAATGCGTCCCGGGATTGGCGCGCAACCATGCCACCTGCTTGTCCAGCGCCGGCCAGCCGGGCTTGTCGGCAGCAAAGCGCGAGCGCAGGTACGCCGCCAGATCGCTGACCTGGGTGTCGGAAAGGCTGTCCTTGAACGCCGGCATATAGCCCAGGTCCTTGACCGCAGGGTTGCCGATACCCTGCAGGATGACCTTGATCAGGTTGTCCGGGCGGTCGCTGTGCACGTTGGTGTTGGCGGCCATCGACGGGCTCACGCCGAACAACTCGGGGCCACCGTCCTGGGCGCTGTGACAGCCTTGGCAGGCGCCTTCGAAGACCCGCCGGCCGTTGGCCAGGCTCGCGGCGCTGGGGGCCGTCGCCACAGCCGCGCGCGGCGCCGCAGCCGGCGTCCCTTCCAGCGTGCCCAGGTAGTGGGCGATGGCCCGGCGATCCTCGTCGGGCAGGGTCGCCAGCTCGCTGACCACCGGACCCATGGGCCCGGTCGCGACACCGTGCTCGGCAGAAAAGCCGCTGGTCATGTAGGCGTAGAGCTGGTCTTCGGTCCACGGCGTCGGCGCCTTCGACAACCCGGTCAGCGCCGGCGCTTCCCAGCCATCGACCATGGCCCCGGAGAGAAAGCGCGCGCCGCCCTGCTCCGCCCCCATCAGGTTGCGTGGCGAGTGGCAGGCGGCGCAGTGGCCGAGGCCGTTGACCAGGTAGCTGCCACGGTTCCACTGGGCGCTTTGTGTGGGGTCGTCCTGGTATTCGCCCTGCTTGAGGAACAGGCTGTTCCAGCCCGCCATCAATGGCCGCGCGCTGTAGGGAAACTGCATCTGGTTGGCCGGCGGCGTGCTCGGCACGGCCGGTTGCGACATCAGGTAGGCATACAGCGCCTGCATGTCGGCTTCCTTGATGTTGCGAAAGGCGGTGTAGGGAAAGGCCGGGTACAGGTGCTTGCCGTCACGGCTGATGCCCTGGCGCATGGCGCGGTCGAAGGCGGCGAACGACCAGTTGCCGATGCCGGTCTGCGCATCGGGGGTGATGTTGCTGCTGAACAGCGTGCCGAACGGCGTCTGCATGGCCAGGCCGCCGGCATTGGCCACCCCACCGGGCGCGGTATGGCACACCGCGCAGTCGCCGGCCGCGGCCAACTGTCGGCCACGCTCCAGGGTCGCGGCGCTCCAGGTACCGGCGCCCGGCGGGGCCACCCGGGCGATCTCCATGCGCCAGGGCATGGCGGTCAGGCCGATGCCCAAGGCGGCGCCGAGCAGCCCGGTGAGGCCGCCGAACAGCCACTTGCGCCTTTTGCTTTTGACCGGCGCGGCATACGGCAGCCCTACCGGGTCGGTCGGGTCCTTGGGCGAATTGGCCTGCAACGCGGCGAGAATCCGCTCGGCGGTGATCGGCAACTCGCGAAAACGGATGCCGGTGGCGTCGAACACCGCGTTGGCGATGGCCGCCGCGCTCGGCACCGAGGCCGATTCGCCGGCGCCCAGTGGCGGTTCGCTGGGGCGCGGCATCATCATCACGTCCACCTGCGGCACCTCGGGGAAGGTCAGGATGGGGTAGCCGCCCCATTCCTTGCTGGTCACCCGCGACTCCTCGAAGGTCACCTGCTCCTTGAGCACGCGGCTGGTGGACTGCAGCACGTTGCCGTGAATCTGGTGCTGCACCCCGGCCGGGTTGACCATCATGCCGGCGTCATGGCCGACCACCACGCGGGTCACGGCGATTTCGCCGGTGCTCTTGTCGATGGCGACGTCCGCCACCCAGGCCGCCCAGGCGGCGCCGAAGCCAGGGAACTTGCTGTGGATGTAGCGCGCGTAGGCGAAGCCGCGACCGCGCAGCACGCCGTCTTCAGCGGGGGTCTGCCGCGGTTGGGTGTGCGGCGCCCACTGCGCGCGCTCGGCGGTGGCGCGCACCAGCTCGGCGGCGCGCTCGTCGGGCAGGTAGCGCAGGCGGTATTCCACCGGATCGACGCCGGCCTCATGGGCCAGCTCGTCGATATAGGATTCATGGGCGAAGACGTTGGGCAACGCCGAGACCCCGCGCAGCCAGGACGCGCGAACGATGGGCGCCATGTCCTCGATGCTGACCCGCACTTCGGGGTAGCGGTAATGCGGCACGGCGGTGCGGTCACCCATCTCGTAGGCCACCGGCACCGGCTCGACCCGGCCGGTCAGCAGCAGCGCCAGGGTCGGCGCGCCGTTGGACGGGTAATGGGTGCGAAAATCGTACACAGCCAGGTCGCCGGCCGCGTCGATGCCGCCGTCGACGTCCATCAACTGCGCGGTGCCCTTGGGCTCCCAGGCATGCTCCTGCTCGCGGGTCAGCTGCACCCGCACCGGCTTGCCCACCGCCCGCGAGAGCAGCACCGCGTCGGCGCAGACATCATCGGCGCAGTTGCGCCCATAGCAGCCGGCCGCTTCCATGCGGATGATCTCGATGCGCTTCTCGTCGCATTCCAGCAGCCAGCCCAGGTCAGCCTGCAAGGCGTGGGGGTTCTGCGTGCCGGACCAGATGCGGGTCGCTTCAGGGTGATAGTCGGCCACCGCGCAGGCCGGGCCGATCGAGGCGTGCAGCTGGTACGGCCACAGGTAGCGGCGGGTCAGGCGGGTGGCGACGCTGGCCAGCGCCGCGTCGACGCCGCCGGTGTCGTGCACCACGCGCTCGATGGACGGGTTGTTGCGCAGCGCCTGCTCGATGTCGCTGAGATCCGGCAGGTGTTGCTGCCAGGGCTTCCAGTGCACCACCAGTTCGCGGGCGGCCTTGATCGCCTGCTCTTCGCGTTCGGCGACCACGCCGATGAAGTCGCCGATCACCACCACCTCGACCACGCCTTCGATGTGCGCAATCGAATCGCGCTCCACATCGAGCAGGCTGCTGCCGACGAACACCCCGGTGTCGTAGCCGTCGTAGGGCGGCCGCACCACGCGACCATGGAGCATGTCGGGCACGCGCATGTCGTGGACGAAGGTGCGCTCGCCGGTGGCCTTGGCTGGAATGTCGACCCGCGCCGAGCTTTGCCCGACCAGCTTGTAGTCGGCGGCGGCCTTGAGCGGTGCGCTGCCGCTGATGGTCAATTCGACGTGCTGGCCTTCGAGCAATTCGGCAAAGCTCAGCGAGCGACCGTCGCTGGCGCTGATCACCCCAGCCTCGATGCTCAAGGCTTCGCTGCCCAGGCGCGCGGCCGCCGCCGCCAGCAGCCAGCGGCGCGCCTCGGCAGCAGCGTTGCGCAGCGGTATCGCGGAAATCTGCAAGGTGGCGCTGGCGATGGTCGCTCCCTGGTTCGGCGCCCGCGCGGTGTCGCCCAGCACCACCCTGAGCTGGTCCATGCGCAGGTCCAGCTCCTCGGCGACGATCTGCCCGAGCGAGGTCTGGATGCCGGTGCCGAGGTCGACGTGGCCGTTGAAGGCATAGTATTCGCCGCTGGCGCACAGGGCGATGAACAGGCCCAGCTCCCTGGGTTTGAGCACCGGGGTCTGGCCCTTGGGAACCAGCCCTGAGGGCGGCTGGATCTGGTCGACCACCAGCAGCACGCCATCGCGCTGCAGCAGTTCGGCCTGGGTCGGAATCGGGGTGGTGGCGTCACGCATCGCTGGAACTCTCATCCTTAGGCTGGGCATCACAAGGCTGGGCACGGCACAGCTGGGCGGCGCGGCGCACGGCCGCGAGGATCTCCAGGTGGGTGCCGCACCGGCACAGGTTGGCCGACAAGGCGCGGCGGATCTGCTCTTCGCTGGGGTCGGGGTTGCGTTCGAGCAAGGCCTTGGTGGTCATGATCATGCCGTTCAGGCAGTAGCCGCACTGGGCGGCCTGGCAGTCGACGAAGGCCTGTTGCACCGGGTGCAGGTGCTGCCGGCTGCCCAGCCCTTCGAGGGTGGTGATGTTGCGCCCGGCCATGCCGCCGATGGGGATCACGCAGGAGCGCGCGGCCTTGCCGTCGACGATCACCGTGCAGGCGCCGCATTCACCGAGGCCGCAGCCGTACTTGGGGCCGTTGAGCTGCAGGTCGTTGCGCAGCACCAGCAGCAGCGGTGTGTCGGGCATGGCCGTGCAGGTCACCGGCTGGCCATTGACCGTGCAGCTGACGCTGGCGGTGGCCGTGCGCGTGAGGGGTTTGTTCATGTCTCGGCTCTTCACTCATGAAGTACTGCATGGGTGAACAGCAAGAGCGATGCCAGCTTTGCAAAAAGCCTTATTCGACCGGGTCTTCGATCATCTTGCGCAGCAGAAAAGTCAGCGCCACGCGCTCCCCCGGGTTGAGGTTGCGCAGGGTCAGTTCGCTGATCGTCTGCGCCTTGGGCACGGTCTGCTCGGCCGCCTGCAGGCCGCTGTCGCTCAGGTGCACGATGACCTTGCGCTTGTCCTGCGGATCATGGCCCAGGGTCACCAGTTCGCGGGCCTTGAGGCGTTCGACGATGCCGCGGATGGTCGCCTGGTCGACGGCGGTCAGCGCCACCAGCTCGGTCAACGACGAGGGGCCGTTGTCACGCAGGGCACACAGGGTGATGAACTGCACGGCGGTCAGCTGCGAGTCGCCGACATTCTGCTGGAAAATCGCCAGGTGGCGTTGGTAGGCCTTGCGCAGCAAGTGGCCGATCTGCTCGGAAAAGACGTAGGGCGCTGGAGGCAGGCTCATGGATGGGTACAGGCTCGAATTGGGCGGACGAAAGCGCCATAAGATACCCCAGCTCGACCCTCGATCTCCATGCCTGGAGATGGCGTGCGAGGGTCGCAGGGCCTGCCGTCAACGGGCGATGGATGCCTCTGGCGCGACCACGTCGCCGGCCAGCACCACGGCCTGGTCGTCAAGGTAGATATCGCAGTGGCGCAGCGGGATGTCCATGTGGCACGGGGTCTTGCGCTTGCCGCCGACCTCGGTGTTGGGGCCGGTGGAGAACAGGAAGTTGCCATAGAACGCCCGGGCGTCCATGCACATGCCGTCGTTCTTGTCGTGCAGGCCCATGGCGGTCCACTGCGCTCGCGGTTGCAGGCCCCAGCCGATGTGCGAGATGCCGTAGACCTCGGGGTCCTTGAAGTACTTCATGTAGTCGCGCAGGTACTCGGCCTCGAAGCCGCCGTGGATGCCGGTGATGAAGCCCTTGTCGATCTCCAGGGTGATGCGCTCGCGGCAGTAGGTCTTGAACGGCAGGAGGATGTCGCCGACGTCCAGCACCAGCACGCCTTCGGCGGTTTCCTCGTTCGGCCAGGTGAACAGGAAGCCGCTCGGCCAGTGGTCCCAGCGCCCGGGCTGGTCGACGAAACCGTATTCGGTCACCGCCGGGTACTGGCCCAGCGCGGCGCGAAAATCGCTGCCGGCGGCCGAGCGCACGGTCATCGTCCTGGCCTTCTTCAGCAGCTCTTCGGCGGCCAGCACGCGAACCTTGTCGGCTTCGGTGGGCAGCATGCGCGCCAGCACCTCCGGCGGTTCGACGGCCAGCAGGATGCGCGTGCCGGTCTTGAGGATCTGCTCCTGCTCGGGCGAGTGCAGCAGCATCATGGTGTCGATGATCAGGTCGGCCGCTTCCAGCGCACGCTGCGCGGCCAGGTTGCCGGTCAGGGCGGTGTCGCCGCAGTAGGCGGTCATGTCGTTGCCCATGGCCACCGGCGCGTTGAACGACGGCAGCTCCACGGCGTACACCTGGGCGCCGAGGCGCTGTGCCGCCTCGGTGGCGGCGCGCACGGTACGCGGGTTGGAGTAATGGGATTTGAGTAAGGCGACGCTTTGCGTGGCATCGACCTTGGACAGCTTGAGCACGTGCTCGAACATCTGGGTCAATTCAACATCACTGACGGCCATCGTCTGTTTCCTCTCTGAAATCGTTGGGCAAAATGCACCATCGGGGAGCAGCAAGCGCTTGAATGGTGCAATAGCTGCAATGTGTACGCTAGTTATTCAACAAATCCGAATTTCTCCCGAAAGCCCGTGCAATGCCCGAGCCAATCCCCAGGCCCGAGCAAATTCCCCGAGATAGCACAGCTATGAAGCTTTTCAAGGCAAATAGCGGACCTCCACCCGTCGATTCAGGCACGCTCTTCGCATTGCAAATAAACAACGTACACACTTTAGTTTCACCATTATCCGGGTTCACCGGCACAGGCTAACGAGGAGACACCCCATGCGGGCAACACAAAGAATCGCCATCGTCGGCGGCGGCCTGGGCGGCGCCGCTGCAGCAGCGTCGCTGCAACAGGCAGGCTTCGAGGTCAACATCTACGAGCAGGCGGCGCAGTTCACCCGCCAGGGCGCCGGTATCCACATGGGCCCCAACGTGCTGAAGATCTTTCGCCGCCAGGGCATCGAGAAGCAATTGGAGGCGATGGGCTCGCATCCGGACTTCTGGTTCAGCCGCGACGCCGACGGTGAATACCTCTCGCGCATCCCCCTGGGCGAGTTCGCCCGCAAGGAATACGGCGCGGCCTACCTCACGGTGCACCGCGGCGACTTGCACGCCCTGCAGATGACCGCCATCGCGCCGAACAGCGTGCACATGGGCAAGCACCTGCTGAGCCTGGACGAAAGCGGCGACGATGTGCTGCTGACCTTCGCCGACGGCAGCACCGCCCGCGCCGACATCGTCATCGGTGCCGACGGCATCAACTCGCGCGTGCGCGAACACCTGTTGGGCGCCGAAGCGCCGACCTACAGCGGCTGGGTCGGCCACCGCGCGCTGATCCCGGCAGAGAAGCTGGCCCAGTACGATTTCAACTTCGAAGACTGTGTGAAGTGGTGGTCGTCCGACCGCCACCTGATGGTCTACTACACCACCGGCAAGCGCGACGAATACTACTTCGTCAGCGGCGTGCCCCAGGCCCAGTGGGAAGGCGGCGACGCCAGCTTTGTCGACTGCAGCCGCGAAGCCATGTACGAAGCCTTCACCGGCTACCACCCCACGGTGCAGGCGCTGATCGCCAACGCCGACAGCATCACCAAGTGGCCGCTGCTCAACCGTCAGCCGCTGCCGGTGTGGAGCCGCGGGCGCATGGTCCTGCTGGGCGACGCCTGCCACCCCATGAAGCCGCACATGGCCCAGGGCGCGGCCATGGCCATCGAGGACGGCGCCATGCTCGCCCGCTGCCTGCAGGAGACCGGGCTCAGCGACTACAGCACCGCGTTCCGCCTCTATGAAGCCAACCGCAAGGACCGCGCCTCGCGGGTGCAGGCGGTGTCCAACGCCAACACCTGGCTGCGCACCCAGGAAGACCCGGCCTGGGTTTATGGCTACGAACTGTTCGACCACCCGCTCAAGACAGAGGTACCGGCATGAGCCGCTTCGTTCACGGCGCCAACGTGCACGCCAACCAGATCCGCCAGCACTACCTGCGCTACGGCGGCCAGGGCCAGGCCCTGCTGCTGATCCCCGGCATCACCAGCCCGGCGATCACCTGGGGCTTCGTCGCCGAGCGCCTGGCCGAGCACTTCGACGTCTACGTGCTCGATGCCCGCGGCCGCGGCCTGTCGGCCAGCGGGCCCGACCTTGACTACGGCACCGACGCCTGCGCCGATGACATCGTCGCCTTCGCCCAGGTGCTGGGGCTGCAGGACTACGTGCTGGTCGGCCATTCAATGGGCGCGCGCTTCATCCTGCGCGCCGCCACTCGCCACCCTGACGCGGGCATCAGCCGCCTGGTGCTGGTCGACCCGCCGGTGTCCGGCCCGGGCCGGCGCGAGTACCCGGGCAAGCTGCCGTGGTACGTCGACTCGATTCGCCAGGCCGAAAAGGGCATGAGCGCCGACGACATGCTGACCTTCTGCCCAACCTGGACCCTGGAGCAGCGCGCGCTGCGCGCCGAATGGCTGCACACCTGCTACGAGCCGGCGATCCTCAAGGCCCACCGCGACTTCCACGAAGTCGACATCCACCAGGACTTCCCGAAAAACACCTTGCCGACCCTGCTGATGATTGCTGGCAAGGGCGGCGTCATCGATGCCCAGGACGAAGCGGAAATCCGCAGCCTGCAACCCTCGATCGAAACGGTGCGGGTGCCTGACGGCGGCCACATGATTCCGTGGGACGACTTCGAAGGCTTCTTCAAGGCCTTTGGCACCTTCCTCGGCAACCCCTTCAGCACCACGACGCCTACCTCAGCGGAGCGCCCATGAACAAGCCTTACCGCATCGGCCAGATCGTGCCGAGCTCCAACACCACCATGGAAACCGAGATTCCGGCGATGCTCACCGCGCGCCAGTTGATCCGCCCCGAGCGCTTTACCTTTCACAGCGCGCGGATGCGCATGAAGCACGTGAAGAAGGACGAGCTGGCAGCCATGGACGCGCAGTCCGACCGCTGCGCACTGGAGCTCTCCGACGCGCGGGTCGACGTGCTCGGCTACGCCTGCCTGGTGGCGATCATGGCCATGGGCCGGGGCTACCACCGCGAATCCCAGCAGCGTCTCGGCCAGGTGGTGCGTGACAACGACAGCCAGGCCGCGGTGATTACCAGCGCCGGCGCGCTGGTCGACGGCCTAAAGGTGCTCGGCGCAAAGCGCATCGCCCTGGTGGCCCCCTACATGAAGCCGCTGACCGAACTGGTGGTCGACTACATCGAGCACGAAGGCATCGAAGTCAAGGTCTGGCACGCCCTGGAAATTCCCGACAACCTGGAAGTGGCCCGGCACGACCCGGCCAACCTGCCAGGCATCGTCGCCGGCCTGGACCTGGAAGGCGTCGACGTCATCGTGCTCTCGGCCTGCGTGCAGATGCCTTCGCTGGGCGCCGTACCCAAGGTCGAGGCACAGACCGGCAAGCCGGTGCTCACCGCCGCCATCGCCACCACCTACGCCATGCTCAAGGCCCTGCAGCTGGAACCCATCGTTCCCGGCGCCGGCGCCCTGCTCTCCGGCGCCTATTGAACTGATCAGGAGTGAATCGGCATGACCACTGCACAGGACAACTACGCCGGCGTCTGGGGCAACCGCATCGGCTTCGGCCAGCGCCCGGCGCTGCTGATGATCGATTTCATGCAGGGCTACACCACCCTCGGCGCGCCGCTGTATGCGCCGGGCGTGGTCAGCGCCGTCGAGCACAGTGTGGCGTTGCTGGCGGCAGCGCGTGCTGCCGGCATCCCGGTGATCCACACCAACATCCGCTACCACCCCGGGCATTTCGCCGATGGCGGCATGTGGGTGAAGAAGGCGCCGGTGATGAAGGACATGGTCGAAGGCAACCCGCTGGCCGCGTTCTGCAGCGAGGTGCAGCCGCTGCCTGAAGAGGTGGTGTACACCAAGCAGTACGCCAGCTCGTTCTTCGGCACCAGCCTGGCGCCGATGCTGGTGTCGCTGGGTATCGACACCTTGATCATGGCCGGCTGCTCCACCAGCGGTTGCGTGCGCGCCACCGCCGTCGATGCCGTGCAATACGGCTTTCGCGGCATCGTCGTGCGCGAATGCGTCGGCGACCGCCACGAAGCGCCACACGAGGCCAACCTGTTCGATATCGACAGCAAGTATGGAGATGTGGTGTTGCGTGAAGAGGTGTTGGAGTATTTGCAGGGGCGCGGGAACGTTTAGGGATCGCGTCAAGGCCATTTCGCCAGGCGCCCGAAGATCAAACCGGCCTGGCGGCCTCTCGGGGTCTGCGACCCCTCCCACTTTGATCGCGAATCCATCGTGGGAGCGCGCGAAGCCCGCGATAGGCCGCGCGGGCGGCCGGTGGTGGCCAAATTGGACATTTCGCCAGGCGCCAGGAGGATCACACCGGCCTGGCGGCCTCTCGGGGTCTGCGACCCCTCCCACTTTGATCGCGAATCCATCGTGGGAGGGGGCGAAGACCCCGAGAGGTCGCGCGGGCGGCCGGTGGTGGCCATATTGGCCATTTCGCCAGGCGCCAGGAAGATCAAACCGGCCTGGCGGCCTCTCGGGGTCTGCGACCCCTCCCACTTTGATCGCGAATCCATTGCGGGAGGGGGCGAAGACCCGATAGGCCGCGCGGGCGGCCGGTGGTGGCTATATTGGCCATTTCGCCAGGCGCCCGAAGATCAAACCGGCCCGGCGGCCTCTCGGGGTCTGCGACCCCTCCCACTTTGATCGCGAATCCATTGTGGGAGGGGGCGAAGACCCCGAGAGGCCGCGCGGGCGGCCGGTGGTGGCCATATTGGACATTTCGCCAGGCGCCCGAAGATCAAACCGGCCTGGCGGCCTCTCGGGGTCTGCGACCCCCTCCCACTTTGATCGCGAATCCATCGTGGGAGGGGGCGAAGACCCCGAGAGGCCTCGCGGGCGGCCGGTGGTGGCCATATTGGACATTTCGCCAGGCGCCAGGAAGATCAAACCGGCCTTGCGGCCTCTCGGGGTCTGCGACCCCTCCCACTTTGATCGCGAATCCATTGCGGGAGGGGGCGAAGACCCCGAGAGGCCGCGCGGGCGGCCGGTGGTAGCCATATTGGACATTTCGCCAGGCGCCCGAAGATCAAACCGGCCTGGCGGCCTCTCGGGGTCTGCGACCCCTCCCACTTTGATCGCGAATCCATTGCGGGAGGGGGCGAAGACCCCGATAGGCGGCGCGGGCGGCCGGTGGTGGCTATATTGGCCATTTCGCCAGGCGCCCGAAGATCAAACCGGCCTGGCGGCCTCTCGGGGTCTGCGACCCCTCCCACTTTGATCGCGAATCCATTGTGGGAGGGGGCGAAGACCCCGAGAGGCCGCGCGGGCGGCCGGTGGTGGCCATATTGGACATCTCGCCAGCCGCCCTCGCGTATCCGTCCTTACCGATTGACCGTCTTCGCCGGCAACGCCAGCACCAGCAACGAACTCAGCAGCAGGCAACCGGCGAAGATCCACATCGCCACCTGCGGGCTGTGGAAATGGTCCATCACCGCCCCCATCAACGAATTGCTCACCAGCCCGGCAATGTTCGCCACCGAACAGGCCAGGGCGAAGCCTGTGGCTGCCGCCGTGCCCTTGAGAAAAGTGGCCGGCAGGCTGAAGAACACTGGCACCGCGCCGATGATGGTCAGCGACGCCAGCGAGAACAGCAACACCGTTACCGCCACGTTATGGGTAAAGAACGTACTGAGAAACATCGCACCGGCGCCGATGATGAATGGCACCACGATGTGCCAGCGCCGCTCGCGATGGCGGTCCGAACTGCCGCCGATGGCCAGCATGCCGAACAAGCCGGCCAGGCTGGGGATCGCCACCAGTAGGCCGATCTGGGCCGGCGAAGCAACGCCAGCATTGCGAATGAAGGTCGGCAGCCAGAAGCCCATGGCGTAGGCACTGAGCAGGATGGAAAAGTCGATGCCACCGAGCATCCACACCTTGATATCGAAGAAGCCGTCACGAAAGGAATGGCCACCCTTGTTCTCGGCCTGATCCTCCGCCAGCACACCGCGCAGCTCGGCCTTCTCGCTGTCGCTCAACCACTTGGCATCCCCGATGCCATTGGGCAGCACCACCAGGCAGAGAAAGCCCAGCAGCACGGTCGGCAGCGCCTCCAGCAGAAACAGCCACTGCCAGCTGGCCAGACCCGACACGCCGTTGAAGTTGCCCATGATCCAGCCGGACAGCGGGCTGCCGAGCAGACTGGACAACGGCAAGCCGATCATGAACAGGGCAATGATGCGGCTGCGCCGCCACGATGGAAACCATTGGCTCAGGTAATACAGCACCCCCGGCAGGAAGCCGGCCTCGGCCACACCTAGAGCAAACCGCAGCGAGTAGAACTGCCACTCGTTGGAGACGAACATGGTCAGGCCGGACAACAGGCCCCAGCTGATCATGATCCGCGCGATCCACATCCGCGCACCGAACTTCTCCAGCGCCAGGTTGCTCGGCACTTCGAACAGGATGTAGCCGACGAAGAACAGGCCCGCACCGAGGCCATAGGCGGTCTCGCTCATGTGCAGAGTGTCGAGCATCTGCAGCTTGGCGAAGCCGACGTTGATGCGGTCCAGGTAAGACGCCAGATAGCAGAAGCACAAAAACGGGATCAGCCGCCAGATCACCTTGCGGTAGATCGGCTGGGTGTCGGACGCGCCCAGCTCGGCCGAGGCTACACTGCTGGTAGACATGGTGAATCTCCTGTGAGGACCGGCGTAAATAATTTACACGCTTGATATACCAGTCAAAGCAAAAGCCGGGCCACACGGAATAGCCGATCAGTTCACCGTATAGAAATTTTTACCTGTCTGATTTAACGTGTTATTTCTAATAGCCATTCCAATACGCCTCTCCCTGAGATGCCGATAAAGAATACTCATTTAATAGCGTATACGCTTCTTATCCCGAAAACAGTGCGCGTTCCCTGCCGACGGCACCGCGACAGCGCACGGCTCTATCCACTTCATCCACCGGCATAAAAAAAGCTTGCCTCACGCCGCTCACCAGGCCTATAAATTGTACATGACTAGACAGGTTCGATTTGACAAGAAAACCCAGGTGATCAACGAGCTCGTGCGTCGCATCAAGAGCGGCCAGATGAACTCCGGAGATCTGCTGCCCGGCGAGAACATGCTGGCGCAGGAGTTCAACGTCAGCCGCGGCACCCTGCGCGAAGCGCTGTTGGAGCTCAAGCGGCGCAAGTTCATTGCCACTCAGACCGGCGTCGGCTCGATCGTCACCTATGACGGCTTCTCGCTGGACCAGCGTGCCGGCTGGGCCCAGGCGCTCGCCGACAGCGGCGCCAGTGTGCGCACCGAAACCCTGCGCCTGGTGGCCGTGGAGCGCCCTGATCTGGAGGTGCGATTCGGCACCAGCAGCTTCATTGCCCTGGACCGTCGGCGTATCGACGGCCAAGGCCATGTGGTGTCGCTGGAGCGCGCGCTGATTCCGGCCGTCGATGGCCTCGAACACCTGCCCCGCGACGGCCTGCTGGAGCAGTCACTGACCGTCACCATGGCCGCCCACGGTTTCGTTGGCGACAAGGGCGATCAATGGATCGGCGCCGAACCGCTCAATCGCGAGGACGCGACGCTGCTCGGTCGCGAGCCCGGCTCGGTTTTTCTCAAGGCCGTGCGGACCACGTTCGACCGCCGCGCCCGTTTCATGGAGCACGTGGAGAGCCTGCTGGACCCCGTGCATTTTCGTCTACACCTCGCCTTTGGATCGTCCACATGACCGCCGCCGTTAATCATGATCGAGCACTGGCCGCTTTCTACGGCCTGGCCTTGGGCGACGCCCTGGGCATGCCGACGCAATCGCTACCGCGCGCGCTTATCCAGCAGCGCTACGGCCGCATCACCGGCCTGATCGCCGCCGATGCCGACCAGCCCATCGCCCCGAACATGCCTGCCGGCTCGATCACCGACGACACCGAGCAGGCCGTGCTGGTCGCGCAACTGCTGATCGCAGGTAACGGTCGTATCGAGCCCTCGGCGCTGGCCCACAGCCTGATCGAATGGGAAGCGGCGATGAAAGCCAAGGGCTCGCATGACCTGCTTGGGCCTTCGACCAAGCGCGCCATCGAGATGATCCTCGCCGGCCACAGCCCCGAAGAAGCCGGGCGGTTCGGCACTACCAACGGCGCGGCCATGCGCATCACCCCGGTGGGTATCGCCGCTGACGTCGACGACCGCCAGGGCTTCATCGCCCACGTGGTACAGGCCTGCCAGGTGACCCATAACACCACATTGGGCATTTCCAGCGCGGCCGCCGTGGCCGCAGTGGTTTCCGCCGGTATCAACGGCGCAAACTTGAGCCAGGCACTGGCGATCGGCGCCGATGTCGCCCTCGCCGCCCAAGAGCATGGTCACTGGATCGCCGGCGGACGCATCGCTGCGCGCATTCACTGGGCCAAAGCGCTGTGCGCCGACTGCAGCGACGCCGAGCTGGCTGACCGGGTGCACGACGTGATCGGCACCTCGGTAGCCTCGCAGGAGTCGGTAGTGGCCGCGTTCACCCTCGCCCACCGCGTCGCGGACGGTCGGCTGAGTGCCTTCGATGCCTTGTGCACGGCGGCCAGCCTGGGCGGCGACACCGACACCATCGCCGCCGTGCTGGGCGCCATGCTCGGCGCCTGCGAAGGCATGCAGGCCTGGCCAAAACCGCTGATCGAGCAACTCGACTCGGTGAATTCGCTGGACCTCGAACCGCTGGTCGAGCAACTGCTGGTACTGCGCGCGGGCTGATACAGCGCCGCCTGCCGAATACAACAAGACCTTTGTCGCGCTCCCTCGCTGGAGCGGCGACCGGGCCTTCTCGCCCAGGAGAAAGCCCTTTTACGATGGATCGCACTTGCTGACGAACTGCCCACAACCAGAATAAAGGCAACAGGAGCAACCCTCATGAGTTCAACGTCACAACATCAAGGCGCAGGCCAACTGGAAACCCGCGGCATCGAGCCGGTCCCGGAAAACGAATGCAACGGCCATCCGCTGCAGCTGTTCTGGGTCTGGTTCGCCGCCAATATCAGCATCCTCGGCCTGCCCCTCGGCGCCACCTTGGTAGCCTTTCGGGGCCTGGCCATCTGGCAGGCAATCATCGTCGCCATTCTCGGCGCGGCCGGGTCGTTCGCCGTGGTCGGGGTCATCTCCATCGCCGGGCGCCGTGGCCGCGCGCCGAGCCTGACGCTGTCGCGGGCGATCTTCGGCGTGCGCGGCAACATTGGCCCTACCATCGTCTCGCTGCTGTCGCGGCTGGGCTGGGAAACCGTCAATACCACCACCGCAGCGTTCGTCCTGCTGTCGTTGTGCGCGATCCTGTTCGGGACGCCGGTGGAGGCCAAGAGCTCGCCGGGGCTGACCCTGCTGTTCATCGCCATCTTCGTCCTGCTGACCCTTACCGTGTCAGGCCTGGGCCATGCCACCTTGCTGGTCATCCAGAAATGGGCGACCTATATCTTCGGCGCCCTGAACATTGTGGTCGGCGGCTTCCTGCTGGTACACATCGACTGGACGGCTGTGTTCAATGCCACCCCTGCGCCGCTCAGCGCGATGATCATCGGCGTCGGCACCATGGCCGCCGGCACCGGTATCGGTTGGGCCAACGCCGGCGCCGACATGTCGCGCTACCAACACGCGAGCGTCAAGGCCACCCGGCTGGTGGCCTCGGCCGCCTTCGGCGCAGGCATTCCCCTGGTGCTGCTGATTACCCTCGGCGGCCTGCTTTCGGTCGGCAATGACCACCTCGCCTCGGCCACGGACCCGATCATCGCCATTCGCGAGATGCTGCCGACCTGGATGGCCGTGCCCTACCTGATCACCGCCTTCGGTGGCCTGTTGCTGTCCAACAACCTGTCGGTGTATTCGGCCGGCCTGACCACCCTGACCCTGGGCTTGAAGATCAAGCGCGTGCACGCGGTGATCGTCGACATCGTGGCGATCTTCGCCGGCTCGATCTACTTCATGCTGATCGCCGACAGTTTCTACGGCCCGTTCATCACCTTCATCTCGATGCTGGCCGTGCCGATCACCGCCTGGGTCGGGATCTTCATCGTCGACCTGCTGCACCGCCAGGTCTATGCACCCAAAGACCTGATGGACCTGAGCCCGCGCAGCGCCTACTGGTACCGCGGCGGCATCGAATGGCGTGCCCTGGGTTCGTGGGCCCTGGCCATCGTTCTCGGCTTCAGCTTCACCACCGTCGCCACCACCGCGGAACACGTGGTGTTCAAGGGTTTGCTGGCTGACTCGTGGTTCGGCCACAACGGCCTCGGCTGGATCGTCACCTTCATCGTCGCCGGCGGCCTCTACGCGCTGCTGGGCGGTTCTCGCGACCGCCGCGCCGTCAACCAAGAGGCTGCTCATGCCCGCTAGATTGCTCTACACCGGCCAGGTCGTGGTCGACCTGGTCATGGCCATCGACCACCTGCCGGCATCGGGCGGCGATGTCCTCGCCAGAAGCGCCAGCTTCGAGACCGGCGGCGGCTTCAACGTCATGGCGGCGGCCGCGCGCAATGGCTTGCACACCCTGTACCTGGGCCGCCACGGCGAGGGTCGCTTCGGCGACCTGGCGCGCCAGGCGATGGGCACCGAAGGCATCGAGATCGCCACGGCGCCCTCGCCCGGCCAGGACACCGGGCTGGCGGTGGCGTTGGTCGAAGCCTCGGCCGAGCGTTCGTTCATCTCCCACGTCGGCGCCGAGGGCGGCTTGTCCGCCGCCGACCTCGCCGGCGTCACGGTTACCGGCGAGGACATCGTCTTCGTCAGCGGCTACAGCCTGGTCCACGCCAACAAGGTCTCGGCGCTGCTCGCCTGGCTGCGCGGCTTGCCGCGGGGCACCGCCGTGGCCTTCGACCCCGGCCCGTTGATCGATTGCGCCGCCGGCGCCGAGGTGCAGGCTGTGCTGCCGCTGATCACCTTGTGGACCAGCAACTGTGAAGAAGCGCTGCAGTTCACCGGCTGCGAGAACATCGACCAGGCGCTGCAGAGCCTGGCGTCGAGCCTGCAGCCGAACGCGCTGATCGTGGTGCGCGACGGCCCGTCCGGCTGCTGGCTGCAACATGCCGGCAAGACCCGCCACATCCCGGGTATTGCCATCACCGCCGTCGACACCAACGGCGCCGGCGATGCCCACGCCGGCGTGCTGCTGGCCAACCTGGCCAACGGCTGCAGCGCCGATCAGGCCGCCTTGCGCGCGAACGCCGCCGCTGCCATCGCCGTCACCCGCTGGGGTCCGGCGACAGCGCCGGGGCGCGATGAAGTGGATGCCTTGCTGGGGTGAAGATCAGTCCGGCCTGAAATTCGATCATGGCCACCACCGGCCTCAAAGGCGGTCTTAGGCGATGCCACTGGATGCCTATAAATCGAAACAGATGTAGGAGCCGGCGTAGCTGGCGATAGGCCGCGCGGGCGGCCGCTGGTGGCCATATTGGACATCTCGGCGGGCGCCAGGAAGATCAAACCGGCCTGGCGGCCTCTCGGGGCTTTGCCCCTCCCACGTCTGTCCTGAAATTCAATCTTGCCGGTCTATGGTCGAACAGCAAAGGCGGTCGCGGTGATGCCACTGAACGCCTACAAATCGAAACAGATGTAGGAGCGTGCGAAGCCCGCGATAGGCCGCGCGGCCGGCCGGTGGCGGCCATATTGGACATTTCGACGGGCGCCAGGAAGATCAAACCGGCCTGGCGGCCTCTCGGGGCTTTGCCCCTCCCACGTCTGTCCAGAAATTCAATCATGGCCACCACCGGCCTCAAAGGCGGTCATAGGCGATGCCACTGGATGCCTACAAATCGAAACAGATGTAGGAGCGTGCGAAGCCCGCGATAGGCCGCGCGGGCGGCCGGTGGTGGCCATATTGGACATTTCGGCGGGCGCCAGGAAGATCAAACCGGCCTGGCGGCCTCTCGGGGCTTTGCCCCTCCCACGTCTGTCCTGAAATTCAATCATGGCCACCACCGGCCTCAAAGGCGGTCATAGGCGATGCCACTGAACGCCTATAAATCGAAACGGATGTAGGAGCGTGCGAAGCCCGCGATAGGCCGCACGGGCGGTAGGTGGTGGCCATATTGGACATTTCGACGGGCGCCAGGAAGATCAAACCGGCCTGGCGGCCTCTAGGGGCTTTGCCCCTCCCACGTCTGTCCTGAAATTCAGTCATGACCACCAGCGGCCTCAAAGGCGGTCATAGGCGATGCCACTGGATGCCTATAAATCGAAACAGATGTAGGAGCCGGCGTAGCTGGCGATAGGCCGCGCGGGCGGCCGGTGGTGGCCATATTGGACATTTCGGCGGGCGCCAGGAAGATCAAACCGGCCTGGCGGCCTCTCGGGGCTTTGCCCCTCCCACGTCTGTCCTGAAATTCAATCATGGCCACCACCGGCCTCAAAGGTAGGCGATGCCACTGGATGCCTATAAATCGAAACAGATGTAGGAGCCGGCGTAGCTGGCGATAGGCCGCGCGGGCGGCCGCTGGTGGCCATATTGGACATTTCGGCGGGCGCCAGGAAGATCAAACCGGCCTGGCGGCCTCTCGGGGCTTTGCCCCTCCCACCTCCGGCCTGAAATTCAATCATGGCCACCAGCGGCCGCCCGCGCGGCCTATCGCGGGCTTCGCGCGCTCCTACATTTGTTTCGGGCGTATGCATCTGGGATTGCTGGGCACAGGTCATAGGCGCGCTGGTCGGCGGCCACCGTCTGTTGCTGGGCGTCCAGCCGGTCGGTCATGGTGGCGCGGGTGGCGGGGCTGTCGGCAACCTCGCTGAAGAGTGCTGGCGCGCGACGCCCGCCTAGCGCCCGGCGAGCAGGCGCTTGACGGTCAAGGCCAGCGGCACCGTGAAGACGAAGTGCGACATGAAGCCGCCGATGATTACCGCCGGGTCGTAGTAGTTGGGGTGATTGTCGGAGGCGATGGAGATGGCCACGTGCATGGCGATCCAGGCGATGATCGCGTAGAACAGCGCGATGAAGGTCGCCTCGTAACCGCGGCGGCGAAAATACGGCCACACGGCGGCGAACAGCACGCCCCAGCCGATGGCGAAGACGAAGTGAATCAGCGTGCCGAGCAGGTAGGCCCACAGCCCCAGCGATTGCTGCACGTCCTTGCCGAAGACCAGCCCGGTGGCGTTGCGCGGGATTCCGGCCAAGGGCATCAGGTGCTGCACGCCGACCCAGACCAGCGCCTCGTACACCCAGATGCACACCGCACCGGTCAGCCCGCCGATGGCGCCGGCGCGCACGGTGGCGGCCAGGTTCTGACGGTCCGCCGAACCGGCCAGGCCGCTGTGCAAGGCCGCGCCATTGACGCCCAAGCTTGTGTCGTGACTCATGCTTTCACCTTTTTATTGTTGTGGGAGAAACACCGAGAGCCTGACTCTAGGCCTGGGCCGGCGGCCACGCCTGCGCTAAATGCTTAAGCAGGTATCGGTTTTTCTTATGGGCAGTGCCCACCCCCGGCAGCAAAATTAAAGGCAACTTGCCATCAAGGTTTCCCCCGCGCCGCCGACACCTATACAAATATGCAATTGTGCATAAGTTAAGCCCTGCCTCCCGAGGCCACCCATGAACCTGCGTTCCGTCAATATCGCCCCCCGTGCCTCGTTGTGTTTCGCCGCCATCACCTGCTTGCTGATCGCCCTGGGCGTGTTCGCCTATGTTCAGCTCAACCAGCTGCGCCAGACCGAGCAGTGGATCGAGAAAAACCTGTTGCCCAGCATTCAGGTCGGTGACGACCTGCAGATCGCGCTGTTGCACGCGCGTCTGGAAAGTATCCGCCTGCTGGCCACCAGCGACCCGGCCGCTCACCAGAAGGTACTGGCCAATATCGACGCGGCGAAAAAGCAGATGAATGAACGCACGGCGGTGTACCGGCAGAACTTCGTCACCGAGGCGGGCGACGTGGTCAAGTTCGAGCAGGCTTCGGCGTTGATGAAGACCTACATGGCCGGCCTCGATCAGATCGTCAGCCTGGACGCCAGCGACCACGCCAAGGCGGTGGAATTCGCCAACACCACCCAGGCCCAGAACGCGACCAACTACCAGGAAGAGCTCACCGCGCTGCGCGACGCCGACAACCAGGACGTGGCCCAGGCCGGGGTGACCGCCCTGCAGGTGTACAACAACAGCGTGACGGTGGTGATCAGCGTGGTGCTGATCGCCCTGGCACTGACCGTGCTGCTGGCGGTGTTGCTGACCCGCAGCATCACCCGCCCGATCAATGCCTCGCTGGTGCTGGCCACACGCATCTCCCAGGGCGACCTGACCGGCAGCATCGACAGCCACGGCGCCGATGAAGCGGCTCGGCTGATGCAGGCGCTGCAACTGATGCAGACCAACCTCAAAGCCACCATCGAGCAGATCGCCGGCTCCTCGGCGCAGCTCAATCGCGCGGCGGACAACATGACCAGCATTACCGACACCGCCAACCGCACCTTGCAACAGCAGAACAGCGAGATCGAGCAGGCGGCCACGGCGGTCAACCAGATGAGCGCGGCGGTGGACGAAGTGGCGCGCAACGCCACGTCCACCTCCCAGGCCGCCAAGGACTCCACCCAGGCGGCGGCGACCGGCAACCAGAAGGTCGGGCAGACCCTGCAAGCCATGCGCAGCCTGACCGATCGCGTCGAGCTGACGTCCGAGCAGGTGCAAGGCCTGGCCGGCCAGGCCCAGGACATCAGCAAGGTACTGGGCGTGATCCGGGCCATCGCCGAACAGACCAACCTGCTGGCCCTCAATGCCGCCATCGAGGCGGCACGCGCCGGTGAGCAAGGTCGCGGCTTTGCCGTGGTGGCCGATGAGGTGCGCGCCCTCGCCCACCGCACCCAGACCTCGACCCAGGAAATTGAACAGATGATCTCGAGCATCCAGGCCGGCACCTCCCAGGTGGTGGCGTCGATGGGCAGCAGCACCCAGGAGGTGCACGCCACCCAGCGCTCGGCCGACGAGGCCGGGGTGTCGCTGCAGGTGATCAGCGATTCGGTGCAGGTGATCGACGAGCGCAACCAGCAGATCGCCACCGCCTCCGAGGAGCAGGCCCATGTCGCCCGCGAAGTCGACCGTGCGCTGATGAGCATCCGCAACCTGGCCCTGCAGAGCAGCGCCGGCACCCGCGACACCCTGGCGGCCAGCAGCGAGCTGTCGGCGCTGGCGGTGGGGCTGGATCAGATGGTCAGGAAGTTCAAGACCTGAGCCCGCCCGCGCTCAGCCGCCCGGCGTGCCGAACGCCTGTGACGGATAGCGCAAGGTCGGGTCGAACGGGTTGATCTGCGGCCCGATGGCAGCCGCCTCGCGCTTGAGCATCTGCACCACCGTGGGCAGGCGATCGGGCCCCAGCCGGTCGCTGAGGGTGGCGACGCTCAAGGCCGCCACGGCGTGGCCGTTGCGGTCGAGGATCGGCACCGCCAGGCCGGCCATACCCGGCAGTACATTGGTGTTGCGCCCAGCGTAACCCAACCGCCGCACCGTCTCGATCTCGGCGCGCAGGAACACCTCGTCGTACAGGTGAAAGTCCTGCAAGCGCGGCAGGTTGTAGCGGATCACCGTCTCGCGCTCCTCTGACGCCAGGAATGCCAGGATCGCCAGGCTACCCTGACCGACCCCCAGCGCCACCCGGCCGCCGATGTCACCGGTAAAGGTGCGGATCGGGTACGGGCCTTCACTGCGGTCCAGGCAGATGGCGTCGAAGCCGGTGCGCGCCAGCAGGAACAGCGAATCACCCAGTGCGGCCGACAGGCGCAGCAGGCTGGGCCGCACCAGCTCGCGCAGGTTGCCGCTGTGCCCGGCCCGAGCGGCCAGGGCGAAGAACTCCAGGCTCAGGCGGTAGCGCTTGCTGCGCGCGTCCTGTTCCACCATGCCCTCTTCCACCAGCCCGCGCAGCAGCCGGTGGGTGGTCGGCTGCGACAACCCGACCGCCTGGGCCAACTGCGAGACCTTCTCGCCGTTCTCCGCCACCTGCCCCAGGCAGCGCAGCAGAGCGAACAGTCGCGACACGCTGCCAGGTCCCGGCTCCGACCCTTCGATATTCCGCTCAGTGGAATTCATAACCCAATAAACCCATAGCTATTTCGTTAAGTGAAAGGAAATGAAAATAAATACCTTTCAGTGAAATTTGCGCTTGAGCCCATCCTAGCTCTCGCCCTAATCTCGGGTCTACAGGGGCGAACGAATAACAACAGCCGGCAGCCGACCGCAGAGCGCGCGCCAGGCAACTCCCCCACACAGCATTGCTTCGCATCTGCCCTCATTGCACAGCGCCCCGGCTTCAGGGGCCGACACACTGGTGGAACGCGCCCATGGCTTTTCTGCAGCTGCAAGGTCTGTCCAAGCACTATGGTTCGATGCAGGCCGTGGTTGCCACCGACCTGGACATCGACCAGGGCGAGTTCGTCTCCCTGCTGGGCCCCTCCGGCTGCGGCAAGACCACCACGCTGCAGATGATCGCCGGCTTCGTCGAGGTCAGCGCCGGGCGCATCCTGCTCGACGGGCGCGACATCACCCATGCCAAACCCAGCAGCCGTGGCCTTGGGGTGGTGTTCCAGAGCTACGCGCTGTTCCCGCACATGACCGTGCAGGCCAACGTCGCCTTCGGCCTGCGCATGCGCAAGGTGGCCGCCAGCGAGATCGCCAGCCGCGTGGCGCGGGTGCTGCAACTGGTGCGCCTTGAAGCCCACGCCGAGCGCTATCCGCGCGAGCTGTCGGGTGGCCAGCGGCAACGGGTGGCGCTGGCCCGGGCGCTGGTGATCGCGCCGCCGGTGCTGCTGCTCGACGAGCCGCTGTCGAACCTGGACGCCAACCTGCGCGAGGAAATGCAGTTCGAGATCCGCCGCATCCAGACCGAGGTCGGCATCACCACGCTGATGGTCACCCACGACCAGGCCGAGGCCCTGTCGATCAGCGACCGTGTGGTGGTGATGCAGGGCGGGCGGGTGACCCAGATCGACGAGCCGTACAAGCTCTACGAACACCCGCGCACGCGCTTCATCTCCGACTTCGTCGGCAAGGCCAACCTGCTGCCCGGTCGGCTCGATGCGCGGGGCGCGGTCGAGGTGGCGAACGCCACCGGTGCAGGTGAGCTGGTGCTCAGCCTGCGCCCGGAAAAGATCGACCTGCTGCCCGCCGGCAGCGGCCGCCTGCAAGGCCAGGTGCACGTGCGCTACTTTCTCGGCAGCCAGTGGCTGTATCGCCTGGGCACGGCCCTGGGCGAGCTCACCGTGGTGCGCCGCAACGACGGCAGCGCGCCCTTGCCGGTAGGCGCCGCGGTGGGCCTGGACTGGCCGGCCGAATTGCTGCGGGTGCTGGCCGAAGACGAGGTGCGCGCATGAGCCAGAGCCTGCGCGGTTACGGGTTGTCGACCCCAGCGCTGCTGCTGTTCGGCGCCTTGCTGGTGGTGCCGCTATGCCTGACCCTGGCGCTGTCGTTCAACGTGTTCGACTACAGCGTCGGCGTGCGCAACGACGCCTGGACCCTGGACCACTACCTGGCGCTGTTCAGCGACTCGTACTTCTACGGCATCTTCTGGCGCACCTTCTGGATCAGCGCCTTGGTGACCCTGCTCTGCGTACTGATCGGCGTGCCGGAGGCCTATGTGCTCAGCCGCATGGGCCCGCCCTGGCGCTCGATTTTCCTGATCGTGATCCTTACCCCCTTGCTGATCTCGGTAGTGGTCCGCGCCTTTGGCTGGAGCCTGCTGCTGGGCGCCGACGGCCTGGTCAACCAGGCCATCCAGGCCCTGGGCGGGCGGCCAATGAAGCTGCTCTACACGCCGTTCTCGGTGATCATCGCCCTGGTGCACGTGATGCTGCCGTTCATGATCATTCCGGTGTGGACCTCGCTGCAGAAACTCGACCCGGCGGCCGAGCAGGCGGCGCTGTCGCTGGGTGCGAGCCAGGCCACGGTGATGCGCCAGGTGGTGTTGCCGCAGGTGATGCCGGGGGTGCTGTCGGGCACCCTGATCGTCTTCGGCCTGGCGGCCAGTTCCTTCGCCATCCCCGGCCTGCTGGGCGGGCGGCGGCTGAAGATGGTCGCCACGGTGGTGTACGACCAGTACCTCTCCGAGCTGAACTGGCCGATGGGCGCCAGCATTGCGGTGGTGCTGTTGCTGGCCAATCTGCTGATCATGCTGTCGTGGAACCGCATGGTCGAAGGCCGCTTCAAGAAAGCCCTGGGGGAATGACCATGTCGCGCAATGGCCCGCTCGCGCTGTCCTTTCATGCCCTGGTGGTGGTGTTCATGCTGGCGCCGCTGGTGGTGGTGTGCCTGGTGGCGTTCACCCCGGAAAATACCCTGACCCTGCCGACCCACGGCTTTTCCCTGCGCTGGTTCCAGGCGGTGTTCGACCGCGCCGACTTCATCGACTCGTTCTACAACAGCCTGTTGCTGGCGTTCATCGCCGCCAGCCTGGCGACGCTGATTGCGGTCCCCGCTGCGCTGGCCATCACCCGCTATCAATTTCCTGGCCGTGGCTGGCTCAACGGCCTGTTCCTCTCGCCGATCATCATCCCGCACCTGGTGCTGGGGGTGGCGCTGCTGCGGCTGTTCGCCCTGCTGGGGGTCAACGGCAGCTTCACCTGGCTGGTGTTCGCCCACGTGCTGATCATTACGCCGTACGTGCTGCGCCTGGTGCTGGCCTCGGCGCGCGGCATCGACCGCAGCGCCGAACAGGCGGCCCAATCGCTGGGCGCCGGACGCTTCACGCTGTTTCGCCAGATCACCCTGCCAATGATCCTGCCCGGCGTGGCCGGCGGCTGGCTGCTGGCGTTCATCAACAGTTTCGACGAGGTCACCCTGTCGATCTTCGTCACCTCGCCAGCGACCCAGACCCTGCCGGTGCGCATGTACGTGTACGCCACAGAGTCGATCGACCCGATGATGGCGGCCGTCTCGGCGCTGGTGATTGCCCTGACCGCCGTGGCGATGATCGTGCTCGATCGGGTCTACGGCCTCGACCGCGTGCTGGTGGGTAGACACTGATGGCCTTGTTCAAGCGACTGACCGAAACCGCGCGCCCGGCGCTGCCCTTCACCCTCGACGGCCAACCGGCCAGCGGGCTGCTGGGCGACACCCTGCTGACCGCCGTGCTGACCCAGGCCGAGCACCTGCGCCGCAGCGATTTCAGCGCCGCGCCGCGCGCCGGCTTCTGCCTGATGGGCGCCTGCCAGGACTGCTGGGTGAAGCTGGGCGACGGGCGCCGCGTGCGCGCCTGCGCAACCCTGCTGCAGGCCGGCGACAGTGTCTGCCGGGAACCGGGAGCCGTGCTGTGAAGCCGGTGATCGTGGGGGCCGGGCCGGCTGGTATCCGCGCCGCGCAGACCTTGCTCGAACATGCGGTGTGGCCGGTGCTGATCGACGAAGGCCTGCGCGGCGGCGGGCAGATCTACCGCCGCCCGCCGGCCAATTTCCAGCGCGATGCCAAGGCCTTGTACGGCCTGGAGGCGGCCAAGGCCACGCGCGTGCACCAGGTCATCGACCGCCTCGCCGGGCAGATCGACTACCGCTCGGACACGCTGGTGTGGAACGCCGAACACGGCGAGCTCGACACCCTGAGCCAGGGGCGTGCCCAGCGGCTGGCGTATCGGCAACTGATCGTTGCCAGCGGCGCCACCGACCGCATTCTGCCAGTGCCGGGCTGGACCCTGCCCGGCGCCTACAGCCTGGGCGCTGCACAGATTGCCCTCAAGTACCAAGGCTGCGCGATCGGCGAGCGGGTGGTGTTCGCCGGCGGCGGCCCGCTGCTGTATCTGGTCGCCTACCAATACGCCAAGGCCGGGGCCAAGGTGGTGGCCGTGCTCGACAGCGCCCCCTTGAGCGCCCAGGTGCGCGCCTTGCCGGGCCTGCTCGGGCAGTCCTCGACCCTGGCCAAGGGCATGTACTACCGCGCTTGGCTGAGCGCCCATGGCGTGCCGGTGCACAATGGCGCAGTGCTGCATGCCATCCACGGCGAGCAGCGCGTCACCGGGGTGGATGGCAGCGCAGGCCTGCTGGCCTGCGACGCCGTCGCCATCGGCCACGCCCTGCGCAGCGAAACGCAGCTGGCCGACCTGCTCGGGTGTCGGTTCGCCTGGAGCCCTCTGAACCGCAGCTGGCTGCCCAGCCGAGACGGCGAAGGCCGCAGCAGCGTGCCCGGGGTGTATCTGGCGGGCGATGGTGCCGGCATCATGGGCGCCGACGCGGCCGAGCTGGCCGGGGAGCTGGCCGCCTTGAGCCTGCTCGGCGACAGCGGTGTGGCCGTCGATGGCCAGCGGGTGCAGCGCCTGGTCAGGCAACTGGCGGCCATCGCGCGCTTTCGCGACGGCCTGGAAAGCGCCTTCCCCTTCCCTACGCAATGGGCCGCCGCCACTGCCGACGCCACGCTGATCTGCCGCTGCGAGGAAATCAGCGCCGGCGAAATCCGCCAGGTCGTGCGCGAGGGCCATTGGGAAATCAACCGGGTCAAGGCGCACTGCCGGGTCGGCATGGGCCGCTGCCAGGGCCGCATGTGCGGCGCGGCGGCGGCCGAGATCATCGCCCAGTGCAGCGGCCGCGGCATCGATCAGGTCGGCCGCCTGCGCGCCCAGGCGCCGATCAAGCCGCTGCCGTTCGGCGTGGAGAACGAGTCATGAGCCGCGTGCACGAGAGCGAAGTGATCGTGCTGGGCGGCGGCATCGTCGGCGCCTCGGCGGCCCTCTGGCTGGCCCGCCGCGGCCGGCGCGTGACGCTGCTGGAGCGCGACTTCTGCGGCTCGCATTCAAGCGGCGTCAACTACGGCGGCGTACGCCGCCAGGGCCGCCCCCTCAACCAGCTGGCGCTGGCGCAGCGGGCTCACCAGATCTGGGGCGAGCTGCCGGCGCTGCTCGGCATCGACGGCGAGTATGTCCGCTCGGGCCACCTCAAGCTGGCTCGCAGCCACGCCGACATGGCCGCGCTGGAGCACTACGCGCAGGCCAGCAGCGGCTTCGAGCTGAACTTGCAACTGCTCGACCGCAGCGAGCTGCGCCAGCGTTTCCCCTGGGTCGGCGACGTCGCCGTGGGCGCCTCGCTGTGCCCCGACGACGGTCACGCCAACCCCCGGCTGGTGGCCCCGGCCTTCGCCCAGGCGGCGCGGCGGGCCGGTGCCGAGGTGTTCGAGCAGACGCCCGTCGGCAGGGTCGAGCACGATGGCTCGCGGTTCCTTGTCCACACGGCCGATGGTTTGCAGTGGCGCGCGCCCTGGCTGCTCAACTGCGCCGGGGCCTGGGCGGGCGAGCTGGCCGCGCAGTTCGGCGACGGCGTGCCGCTGACCAGCGGCCACCCGGCGATGCTGGTGACCGAGCCTTTGCCGCGGGTGATGGACGTCAGCACCGGCGTCGAGGGTGGCGGCATCTATGCCCGCCAGGTCGCCCGCGGCAACTGCGTACTGGGTGGCGGCCAGGGCTTCGCGCTGGGCCCGGCCCGCGCGCGCCCCGGCCAGGCCGCCGTGCTCGACATCCTGCGCAACGCCGCCGAGCTCTACCCCTTTCTCGCCGGCGCCCAGGCCATCCGTACCTGGAGCGGCACCGAAGGCTACCTGCCCGACCGCCAACCGATCATCGGCCCCGGCCGCACCCAGCCTGGCCTGCTGCACGCTTTCGGCTTCGCCGGCGCAGGCTTCCAGATCGGCCCGGCCGTGGGCGAAGCCCTCGCCGAGTGGGTCTGCGACGGCCACACGACACAGCCCATCGACTCGTTTTCCATCTGCCGTTTTCCCGCCATTGCCCCTTTGGATGCCCGTTAGAGGAAAGTCGCATCATGAAACCCATCCACCGCATCGCTCGAACCTTACCCCTCCTCGCCCTGCTCGGCGCCGGCGCCGCCCAGGCCGAGCCGACCCTCTACCTGGGCATGAACGGCGGCACCATGGAGCGCGTCTATGCCGACGAAGTGCTGCCGATCTTCGAGAAGGCCAACAACGTCAAGGTGGTGATCGTGCCCGGCACCTCTTCGGACATCCTCGCCAAGGTCCAGGCCAGCAAGGACCACCCGCAGATCCACGTGATGTTCCTCGACGACGGCATCATGTACCGCGCCATCTCCATGGGCCTGTGCAGCAAGCTCGAAGACAGCCCGCAGCTGGCCGACATCCCGGCCAAGGCGCGGATCAAGGACCAGGCCGCCGCCGTGACGCTCGGCGTGACGGGCCTGGCCTACAACACCCGGCTGTTCCAGGCCAAGGGCTGGACCGCGCCCACCTCGTGGATGGACCTGGCCGACCCGCGCTTCAAGGACAAGGTGGTGTTCCAGTCGCTGCCGTCCTCCACCTTCGGCCTGCACGGCTTCTTGATGTTCAACCGCATCCAGGGCGGCAACGAGGGCAACGTCGAGCCCGGCTTCAAGGCCTGGCCAAACACCGTCGGGCCCAACGTACTGGAGTACATCGCCAGCTCGGCGAAGATCTCGGAAATGGTCCAGACCGACGAAGCCGCCGTGTTCCCACTGACCCCGACCGGCGTCACCACCCTGCAACTCAAGGGCATCCCGGTGGCCTACGCGCAGCCCAAGGAAGGCGCTGTGGTGCTCAACGTCGCCGAATGCGCGATCGCCAACAACGATCAGCCGGCTCTGGCGCAAAAGCTCGCCGCCTTCCTGCTGTCGCCAGAGGCGCAAGGGCCGGCCCTGGAGAAAGGTGACCAAATCCCGTCGAACCCCAAAACCCCGACCACCGACAAGACCCGCGGCCAGGTAGAGGCCATGAACAAGTACTTGGAGACGGCGATTTCCATCGACTGGGACCAGGTCAACCAGTTGCGCCCGGAGTGGAATGCGCGGTGGAGCCGTTCGATCGAGCGGTGATAGGGCCCGCTGCAGCGACGCTATGAGGGCTACCGGTGTCAACTGGTTCGGTGTTGTCTCGCTCGCCAGCTTCGCCGGCTCCTACGCCACCTGTGTGGCATCCAGGACCCATGTAGGAGCCGGCGCAGCTGGCGAGGGCATCACCTCGGTTTCTGACTCAGGCGGTGGCTTGCCGAGCGCTCCCGGCCTGCTCTATACCCTGCTCTTCGGCGCTCAACACCGAGCCGCTGCCGACCGCGTCGGCCAGGTCGGTCAGGCTGCGCCCGCGCGTCTCCACCGACAGCAAGGTGCCGATCAGGGTCAAGCCGGCCAGGACCATGGTGTACACCGCCATCACCCAGAATGCCCCGCCGGCAATGCCCACCAGAAAGATCCCGAGGATCGGCGCCAGGCCGCCCGACAGCATGGCCCCGACTTCGCGTGACAGGGCGACCCCTGAGTAGCGATAGCGGTTGCCGAACAACTCGGAAAAGTGCGCGCACTGCGAGCCCAGCATGCTGTTGGCGCCAATCGCAAAGCCGCCGACCACCGCCAGCGAGACCAGCAGGGGGCTGCCGTTGTCGATCATCCACCAGGCCGGGTAGGCCCACAGCAGGGTAAAAATCGCGCCGAAGCGGTACACCGCCAGCCGCCCCAGGCGGTCCGACAAGGCGCCGAACAGCGGCGTGGTCAATACGCTGAGCGTGCTGGCCAACAGCACGGCATTGGTGCCGATGGTGCCGAAGTTGGCGCCGTCGGGCGCTCCTTGCTTGAGCGCAAAACCGGTCAAAAAGGCGATCGCCACCGTGGTATAGAGGGTCGAGCAGCCCTGCTCGGCCAGGCGCATCATGCAGGTCGCCAGCAGGGGCCGGCGACCATTGCGCAGCACCGCACGCATCGGCGCGTGGATGACATGCCTGGATTCGGCCAGGTCCTTGAACACCGGGCTTTCCTTGAGCTTGAGGCGCACCCACACCGCCATGGCGATCAGCACGATGCTGGACAGAAACGGCAGGCGCCAGCCCCATTCGAGGATCTCCTCCTGGGTCAGCAACGCCTGCATGACCCGGAAGGTCACGGTGGCCAGCGCCAGGCCGGTAAAAATGCCAACGAAGGGCAAGGCCGCATAGAAGCCTCGCTGCTTGGGCGGCGCCAACTCGGCCATCAAGGTGGCGGCGCCGGTCTGCTCGGCGCCGGCACCGAACCCTTGCAGCAAGCGCAGCAACACCAGGAGCACCGCGCCAACGCTGCCGGTGGGCAGGGCGCCGATCAAGGTGGTGGCCACGCCCATCAGGCCGATGGTCAGCAGCAGCACGATCTTGCGCCCCTTGCGGTCCCCCAGCGAGCCGAAGAACAGCCCGCCGAAAGGCCGCGCCAGAAAGCCCGCACCGTAGGTGGCGAAGCTGGCCAGCAAGGCACCCTTGGTGCCCAGGGAGGGAAAGAAGATATGCCCGAAGACCAGCGCCGACGCCAGGCCATAAAGGGCGAAGTCATAGTATTCCAGGGCGCTGCCGACCGCCCCGGTGAAGATCGCTCGACGCAACTGCTTCGCATCCGGCGCCGGGGCGCGCGAATCGCGGGTGACTGGGTTCATGATGAGCCTCGCTGTTGTTTTTATAATGCGGTCTGTCCCGAACGAGGTTCACGCTAGAAGCCTGCGGCGATAAGCGCCAATGAAGAATAATCAGGGTTTGATAACGACGGGTTATTGGCAATCGGCGCAAGGCTCAAGCCTGCGGTGTGGGGCCACGCGGGACGATGTCCGCTGACGTTGCTGGGTGGGACGCGGGTCCCTATCCCTATCCCGAGACGCTCGCACCCTCCCGTTGGCGACGCAGTCAAGGTGAGAGGGGCGAAGCCCCGAGAGGCCGTCAGGCCGGTTGGCTTGCGGGCTCGATCACGCGATGGCCGCCGGCTCTATCCTTTCCGTCATGAAGGTTCATGAGGACGGCCATCGCCAGCTGGGCTCTGCCAGGTGCCTGGCGAAAAAGTCCGACAGTGCCTTGATCTTCACCGGGCGGCTGCGCGCCGAGGGCGTCACGAAGTACAGGCCGCCGCGCATCATGTGCCACTCGGGCAACACCTCCACCAGGCGCCCGTCCGCCAGGTATTCGCTGGCGATGAACTCCGGCAGCTCGGCGATGGCCTGGCCGTCGAGCAGCGCGGGCAACAGCGCGTCGGCGTTGGTCACTCGCAGCGGCCCGTTGGGCACCACGTCTTCTTCAGCGCCATCGCCGTGGGTAAAACGCCACACCTGACTGCGGGCGCGGTAGGCATAGCTAAGGCAGCGGCGGCCGGCCAGCTCCCGTGGGTGGCCGGGGTGGCCGTGTTCGGCGAGGTAGCCGGGGGACGCTACCAGGTATTGCGCAACCGCGCAGATGCGCCGCGCCACCAGTGAAGAATCGGGCAGTACGGCAATGCGCAGCGCCGCGTCGAAGCCTTCGGCGATCAGGTCGACCGAGGCGTCGGACAGGTGCAGATCCACCGACAGCTCGGGGTATTGGCGCAGCAACTGCGGCATCAGCGGTGCCACCCAGCGCAGGCCGAACGACATGGGGACCGCCAGGCGCACCTGGCCACGCGGCTGCACGGCCATCTCCTGGGCCTCGCTTTGCACCTCCTCGGCTTGCCGATAGATGTCCCCGGCCCTGGCCGCGAGGCTGACGCCAAACTCGGTCAACGCCAATTGCCGCGAGGTGCGATTGAACAGGCGTCCACCCAGGCGCTCTTCCAGGCGCGCCACGGCGCGCGACACGGTGGGCACCGACACCCCGGTCACCCGCGCCGCCGCCGCGAACGAGCCCTCCTCCGCCACCTTGGCAAACATGGCCAGGCCTTCGAAATCCGGAAGCTTGCTCATCCCTGGTTATCCTTTCATTTTTGCAACGATATATTGCCGACAATTCTATTTTGAAGTCTCACGGCCGTCGATATGCTTCTCCCACACCGCAACTCAATCCAACTGATCATCAACGACTGTGGAGAAACATCATGACGGCTATCCAATCGACTCGTAAGCTCGAAGGCAAGATCGCCCTGGTCACCGGCGGCACCACCGGCATTGGCCTGGCCACCGCCAAGCGGTTCGCCGCCGAAGGCGCTCACGTCTACATCACCGGCCGCCGCCAGGCCGAACTCGACGCCGCCGTCGCGGCGGTCGGCAACGCCACCGGCGTGCAGGTCGACTCTACCCACCTGGGGCAACTGGACCAGCTGTATAGCCAGATCGGCGCTGCCCATGGCCATCTCGATGTACTGTTCGTCAACGCCGGCGGCGGCTCGATGGTGCCGTTGGGCGAGATCACCGAGCAGCACTTCGACGAGACCTTCGAGCGCAACGTCAAGAGCGTACTGTTCACTGTGCAGAAAGCCTTGCCGCTGCTGGCAGCCAAGGCCTCGGTGATCCTCACCGGCTCGACGGCGGGCAGCTCGGGCACCGCCGCTTTCAGCGTCTACGCCGCTTCCAAGGCCGCCGTGCGGGCCTTCGCCCGCAACTGGATCCTGGACCTCAAGGACCGGCAAGTGCGCATCAACACCATCAGCCCCGGCGCCACCCGCACCCCTGGCCTGGTCGACCTGGCCGGTCCCGACGCGGCGCAGCAGCAGGGCCTGCTGGACTACCTGGCGTCGTTGATCCCCATGGGCCGGGTCGGCGAAGCGGACGAGATCGCCAGCGCCGCGTTGTTCCTGGCCTCGGACGATGCCAGCTTCGTCAACGGCATCGAGCTGTTCGTCGACGGCGGCCAGGCACAGATCTGACCTGCCGGGGCCCTGCGGCTCAGCGCAACCAGTTGTTCTTGGCCAGGCTCACCAGTTCCCGGGCCCGGCCATCGAGCACCGCGCGCAGCATGAACAGGCCAAAGCCCTTGACGTTGGCGGCGGTGATCTCAGGCGGCATGATCAACTCCTGGCGCTCGCTGACCACATCCACCAGCACCGGGCCATCGTGGGCGAACGCGGTGCGCAAGGCCTGCTCCAGGTCCTGGGGTTTCTCCACGCGGATGCCCTTGATGCCCATGCCCTCGGCAAAGGTGGCGAAGTTGGGATTCTTCAGCTCGCAGCCGACGTCGACGAAGCCACCGGCCTTCATCTCCATCTCGACAAAACCCAGGGTGCCATTGTTGAGCACGATGACCTTGACCGGCAGGTTGGCCTGGCTCAGGGTCAGGAAGTCGCCCATCATCATGGCGAAACCGCCGTCGCCGGACATCGACACCACCTGGCGTTGCGGATGGCTGGCCTGGGCGCCGATGGCCTGGAGCATGGCGTTGGCCATCGATCCATGATTGAACGAGCCGATCAGGCGGCGCTTGCCATTCATCTTCAGGTAGCGCGCAGCCCAGGCGGTCGGCGTGCCCACGTCGCAGGTAAACACGGCATCCTCGGCGGCCAGTTCGCTGACCAGCCGGCTGACGTATTGCGGGTGGATGATGCTGCTGTTCGGGCCGCTCTCGGCGAGGCTGTCCAGGTCCTTGCGCGCGCTGGCGTAGTCGGCCAGCGCCTTGTTCAGGTGGGAGCTGTCGGTGCGTTCATGCAGCCGCGGCAGCAGCTGCTGCAGGCTGTGCCTGACATCACCGATCAGGCCGAGGGCCAGCGAGCAACGGTTGCCGAGAGCCTCCGGCTGCAGGTCGATCTGGGCGATGCGCGCATGTTCGGGGTAGAACTGCCGGTAGGGAAAGTTGCTGCCCAGCACCAGCAGGGTGTCGCAGTCCTTCATGGCATTGAAGCCGGAGGAAAACCCGATCAACCCGGTCATGCCGACGTCGAACGGGTTGTCGTACTCCAGGTGTTCCTTGCCGCGCAGGGCGTGGACGATCGGCGCCTTGAGCTGCTTGGCCAGCGCCACCACTTCGGCGTGGGCTCCGGCGCAGCCGGCACCGCAGAGCAGCGTGATGCGCTGGCCACTGTTGAGCAGGCTGGCCAGCGCATCGAGCTGCGCGGCCTCGGGCACCACCACTGGCGGCGTAGGCGCATGCCACTGGCTGACGCTGGCCTCCAGCGGGGCCAGGGCGACATCGCCGGGGATCACCACCACTGCCACACCCCGGCGGCTGACCGCCACGCGCATGGCGCGCTCGAGCACCTGCGGCAACTGCGCGGGATTGGAGACCAGCTCGACGTAGTGACTGCAGTCCTTGAACAACGACTCGGGATGAGTGGCCTGGAAATAGTCGATGCCGATCTCGCTGCTGGGGATGTGCGCGGCGATGGCCAGCACCGGTACGCCACTGCGGTGGCAGTCGAACAGCCCGTTGATCAGATGCAGGTTGCCCGGCCCGCAGCTGCCGGCGCACACCGCCAGCTCGCCGGTCAGGTGCGCCTCGCCGCCGGCGGCAAAGGCGCCGGCTTCTTCGTTGCGCATGTGAATCCAGTCCAGGCCGCCGAGGCGGCGCATGGAGTCGGTGAAGCCGTTGAGCGAGTCACCGACCACGCCATAGACGCGTTTGACGCCGGCGTGCTTGAGGGTTTCAACCATGAAATCGGCAGCGGTAGGCATGGGTGCAGGCTCCTTGAAGTGGGTGAGTGCAAGAATCTGAGTACCGCTCTGGCAGGGCGTTCCAGCGCGTTTGTGAAACTCTTGTCACGCCCTCTGCTGGCCAGGTGGAAGGAGACAAGGCCGCCAAAACGGCCGCCCGCCTGACAGACTGAGCTATCCTGACCCGCCTCCCATCCCGCCCGAGAAACCGTTGCACATGCTCAACCCCCGCCACGAAGACTCTCTGCCCACCGAGCAACTGGCCGAAGACCTGCGCCGAGTCATCGGCAACCTGGTACGCGAGGTGCGCAGCGGCGCGCAGACGCCCTCCTCGGCGCAGTCGCAGACCCTGGGCCTGCTCGATCGCCACGGCCCCAGCAGCATCAGCGACATGGCCGCCCACCGGCACGTCAAGCACCAGAGCATGCGCCTGGTGGTCGCGCAGCTGGAGCAGCAAGGCCTGGTGACCCGCGCCGCCGACCCCGGCGATGCGCGCAAGCAGTTGATTGCCCTGAGCGCAGCAGGCCGCGCGGCGCTGGCCCAGGACCGTCTGCAGCGCAGCGACTGGCTGGCCCTGAGGCTTGCGCACAGCAGCGCCGCCGAACGCCAGACCCTGGCGGGTGCCGTGCAGATCCTCGAGCGCCTGCTGACCAACGCCGCGCCCGGCTGATCAGGCACCCTGCAAGGCCGCCAGCACACTGGGCAACGAGTTGATGCCCCAGTGCTCGACGTACTGGCCGTGCTCGATGCGCACAATGTCGATGACCTCGATGACCACTTCGCGCCCGGTCGCGGCCACGCCCAGCAGCGTACCGCTGTGGCGGCCAGTGATGCGTTTGCGGCTGGTGACCTTGTCGTGTTCGGCGATCTGGTCGAGCACTTGGACCTTGAGCCCGGTGAGGCCAGGGTGCAGCACCCGGCTGAAGGTGTTCCACAAGCCTTCACGGCCATTGGGCTGGCCTGGCGGCGCCGAGTGGTTGACGAAGTTTTCGGCGACCAGCGACTCGAACGCCGTGCGGCTGCACTGTTCGATGACCTGCTGATTGAAGGCAATGACGACGGCTTTGTTGGCTTGCGACATGGGGCCTCCTCGATCGATCAATGATTGAAGGTCCAATATATACAGTCTGACTGTATATTAACAAGCGATGGGAAGAGCCAAGCCCTGAACGCTCTGACCTACCCGGGCCAGCCCTGCCCACCCGCCAAGGTAAACGCAAACACCGTCTCGCCCTGCCGCCCGCTCAGCGCCAAGAGCACCCCGCCATGGGCCGTGACGATCGACGAGCAGATGGCCAGGCCCATGCCGGTGCCGTTGGCCTTGGTGGTGAAGAAAGCCTTGAAGATGTCGCCACCGAGGCTTGCGTCCAGGCCGCAGCCGTTGTCTTCCACCAGCACCAGGACACCGCCGGGAATCGCCCGGGTCTGCACCCGCAGGCGCCGCGCCAGGGGCGGCAGGCCTTGCACGGCGTCGGCGGCGTTATTGACCAGGTTGAGAATCACCTGCTGCAGTTGCACGGCATCGGCCTGCACCGGCGGCAGGTCGGCCAGGTCCAGGGCCACCGTGGTGTAGCGGTCCTGCAGCTCGTTGGCGGTCAGGCTCAGGACATGCCGGATCAGCCCGCCCAGGTCCAGCGCCTGGCGCTCGGGTGGCGCCTGGCGGGCCAGGGCGCGCAGGGCGCCGACGATGGCGGCAGTGCGCTGGCCGTCCAGCACGATGCTTTCCAGGCTCGCCACCGCCTCGTCGAGCACGGCGGTGTCGCGGCGCAACCAGCGCAACGCGGCGCCGGCATTGCTGAGGATCGCGGTCAGCGGCTGGTTGACCTCATGGGCGATCGACGCCGCCAGCTCGCCCAGCACCGTGGCCTGGCTGGTGCGCCCCAGCTCGGCGCGGGCACTGCGCAACGCGGCCTCGGTGCGGCGCCGCTCGCTGACATCGAAGACCACGCCCAGGTACAGCTGCTCGCCATCGGGTTCGCCCAAGGCCTGCAGGTGGCAGATCTCGCCGCCCTGGCTGACCACGCGAAAGTCCAGGCGAAAGGGCTCGTGCGCGGCGCTGGCCTGCTGCAAGGTGCGGTCGAAGCGCGCGCGGTCGTCGGGGTGCACGTGGGCCGCCAGCTCCAGCCGGCGCGCCTGCCCGGGGGCGCTCGGCGCCGGCACCAGGCCCAGCTGGGCGAACAGTTCGGGCGACCAGAACGAGCGGTCCAGCGCCGGCTTCCAGATGAACGAACCGTGCCGCCCTCCGGTCTCGCCAAGGGCCAGCAGCGCCCGCGAGGTGCGCAGGGTGGCCTCGCTGTCCCGGCGCCTGCGGTTCTCTTCGAGCAGGTCACGATACAGGCGCGCGGTGCTGATGGAAATCGCCGCCTGGGCGGCCAGCAGCTCCAGCACATCGACCCGCGCCGGGCTGAACACCCCGTAGGTCAGTGGGTTCTCCAGGTACAGCGCGCCGATGCTTTCGTTCTGCTGCAGCAAGGGCACGCACAGGCGTGAGCCACAGGGGTGGCGGCGCAGGTAGGGGTCGTCGGCGAAGCGCGGGTGGCTGCCGGCGTCGTCGAGCACCAGCGGCTGGCGGCCGCGCACGGCACTGCGGATCAGGCTCAGGGGCAGCTCCTCGGGTTCGGCCACATGGTTGTGCGCGCTGTACTCCACGCCGCCATGCCCGGCCTGGCCGCTGGCGCGCACCCGCAAGCCGCCCTCGTCGAGCAACAGCAGCACGGCATGGCTGGCCCCGGCGTGCACCAAGGTGTTGCTCAGCAAGGTCTCGATCAGGCGGTCCAGCTCGATCTCCCGCGACAGCGCCTGGCAGGCCTTGGTGATCGACAACAGGTCCAGTTGCTGCTGGCCGCCGGGCAGTTCCACCGAGGCCCGGGTGGCGCTGGGTGCCGTCTGCAAGTGCGGATGGGCCGCCTCCATCTGCTCGGCCAGGGCCAGCGCACCCCAGCGCCGCCAAGCGTCACGGGCCTGGCGCTGGTGTGCGCGGGCCGACACCTGCAGCCCCAACTGCAGATGACAGCGGCTGGCCAGTTCGTAGGCCAGGCCCTGGATGTGCACCGCGCCGCAGGCAATCGCCCGGGCGATGGCGCGGTCGTACTGCTGCAAAGCTTCGAGCAATTGGCCGTCGGCGCGCAGCACTTCGGCCAGGGCCAGGTCATGGCGGTCGGCGAAGGCCCTGGGGTTGAGGTCGGCGAAATAGCGCAGGCGCTGCATGCCGCGCTGCAGGGTCGCGCGGGCCTGCACGTCGGCCCCGGCGGCCTGGCCGAGACTGGCGGCAGCGTTGAGCACCGAGAACAGCGCCAGGTCGATCAGGTGAATGTGCGCCGGGGTCACCCAGCTCTGCGCCCAGGCGCGGTCCAGGTGCGCGCCGGCCTCGGCGAAGTTGCCCTCCAGGTAGAAGAACAGACCCTCGAACAGGCTCCACCAGAACAGCGCGCGACCATGACGGGTGTGCGCCAGGCGGCGGCCCAGCTCGGCACGGCTGGGGATGCTCACGGCGCCCTGCGGGGTGCCCGCCAGGCGGCGGATGTACAGCGCCTGAATGAACAGGATGTTCTGCGAGTCGGCGAATTCCAGGTTGCGCGCCATGCCCAGGCCGGTGTCGATCTGGCGCAGGATGCGCTCGATCGGCGCGCCCATCACCAGCAGGTCGGAGACGATGTGGTTGTTGGCGTAGCAGGCCATGCTCGGCATGTCGCTGGCCAGGCTCTCGCGCAGGGCCTGCTCGGCATAGCCCAGGGCCTGGGACAACGGCTGCTGCCACACGCTCAGCTGGCCGAGTACCAGCAGCGCCGGGGCCTTGTGCGGGTGATAGGCGTGGCGCTCGACCAGCTGCAGCGCCAGGTGCGCCCACTGCAACCCGCGGGCATGGGCGTCGTTGCGGTGCGCCGAAGCCACCCCGAACCAGGCGCACGCCTGCGCTCCGGCTGGGCTGATGCCGTGTTGCAGGGTCAGGCGCACGGCGTGGCACAGCAGCACGAACATCAGGTTGGCGCGAATGAACGAGCCAGGAATCACCGCCCGCGCGAGCAGCTCGATCTGCCGGGCGACCGTAGCGTTGTCCAGCTCGGGCAGGTCGATCAGGCTGGCGATGCTGCGCCCGGCCAGGTGCTCGTCGAGCGCCTGCGCCGCGGCCTGCACCTGGGCGTCGTCCGGGTCGCTGGCGATGCGCAGGCCGACCACCGCCAGGCCGTCCACCGCCGCCTGCACCGCCGCCGGATAGTCCCCTGCCAGCGCCATGACCTCACTCTTGAGCAGGTACAACGGCGTAACGGCCACCGCGCTGCGGGCCAGCTCGAGCAGCTCGACGATCTGCGCGTCGGCCTGGCCGTAGTCGCCGTTGAGGATCAGGCACTGCGCCTGCAGGTAGCCCAGCTGATACTGGCTGTCGCGGTCGCGCTGGCGGCCGTCGAGGCTCAGCAGGTGCTGCGCCTGGGCCAGGTACTGCAGGGCAAAGGGTGCGGCGGCGGCCTCCTTGGCGCGCAGCGCGGCCTGCGCCAGCACCTCGATAAAGCGCCGCCGCCACAGCGCCGGCAACCCGCTCACGGTTGCCTGCAGCACCTGCGCGGCCAGGCGAAACAGGCTGTCCGAGCTCGGCGCCGGGCCGAGGCTGCCGACCAGGCGCCAGGCAATGGCAGCGTGCTCGGCACCGTGCCGTTCGGCCGGCTGCAGGGCGCGCGCGGCGTCGCGCACGCTGTCGTGGCAGAAGCTCAAGCCGCTGTGGTCCTCACGGATCAACCCCGCGTGGATCGCCGGCGCCAGCACCGGCGGCAGCTGGTTGACCGACAGCTGCCCGGCCAGCGCCAGCTCGGCGCGCGGCGCGTGCTGGCCGAACAGCGCCATGCGGTAGAGCAGCTGCGCGGTACGTTCGGGCAGCCGGGCCAGGCGCGTGCCCATCAGGGCGAAGATGTCCGACAGCGCGGCATCGGCCTGCCCCTCGCCGGCATGGGGCAACTCCTGCATCGCCTGCAACAGCTGGCTGATGAACAAGGGATTGCCGGCGGTGCGCGGGTGCAGGCACTCGGCGAGCTGGTCCACCTGCGCCTCCGCCACGCCCGGGCAGGCGTGCACCAGCGCCCGGGTGTCGGCCAGGGTCAGGTCCGGCAGGGGCAACAGGGTCAAGGGGATCTGCAGGCTGTGGCAGTGGGCGATCCACTGCTCGAGCAGCGGGTTGCGATGGGCCTGGTCATCGCGGCAGGCACCGAGCAGCAACAGGTGGTCGAAGTCTTCACGGCGCAACTCGCAGAGCAGCGCCAGGCTGGCGTCGTCCAGCCAGTGCAGGTCGTCGAGCAGCACGATCAAGGGATGCTGCGGGCCGGTCAAGGCGCGCCAGGTGCGCAACAGCAAGTGGCGCAGACGGCCGCGCGCATCGCCTTCGGCCGGCTCGTTGCTGGGCGGCAGCGGCCCGGTGACCTGTTCCAGTTCGGGCACCAGCCGCGCCAGCAGCTGGCCGTGGGGCGCGGTGGCGGCCAACAGCCGTTCGCGCCAGTCGGCCAGCGCCTTGGCGCCAAGCCCGGCCAGGCGCGCGAGCAGCGCCCCGAGCATGCCGGCGATGGCCGCGTATGGGCGATGCTGTTGGCCGGCCTCGAAGCGCGCACCGGCGAACAGCACCGGGCTGCTGCCCAGGTGCCGGCGCAGTTGCCTGGCCAGCGTGGTCTTGCCCATGCCAGCCGCCGCGCCGAGCAGTATCACGCCACCCGGTTGCCGGCGTTGCAGGCGCTGGCTGGCGTCGATCAACTGGTTGAGCAGCGCGGTGCGGCTGGGCAAGGGCAGTTCGTGCTGGGTCCGCGCCGGCGTCGCCGCCAGGCGCTGGGCGCTGAGGTGGCCGAATTCGTTCCACTCGCTCAAGGCTTCGCGCAGGCGCAGCTCCAGGGCATCGGCGTTGGCCGTGCGGGCGTCCGGGGTCTTGGCCAGCAGGTCTTCGAGCAGCGGCTGCAAGGCCGGCGGCAGGTCGTCACGCCACAGCGACAGGGCTGGCGCCGGCACGGCCACGTGCTGATGCAGCCAGGCCACGGGGTCGTGGGCGTCGAACGGCAGGTGGCCGGTCAAGAGTTCGTAGAAGCTCACGCCCAGGGAGTACAAGTCGCTGCGCTGGTCTGCCACCTGCGCCAGCCGGCCGCCCTGCTCGGGCGACATGTAGGGCAGGCTGCCGTAGATGCCGCCGGCACTGGCCGGGTGCTCGCCGAGGCGCCGAGCCAGGGCGAAACCGCTGAGGCGCACCTGATCGTCGCGGCCCAGCATCAGGTTGGCCGGCTTGATGTCGCAGTGCACCAGGCCGTGGCGGTGCGCACCGGCCAAGGCCGCCGCCGCCGAAGTGGCCAGGCGCAGGAAGCGCTCCACCGAAATCTTGCCGTCGGCCAAGGCCGTGAGCGGCTGGCCACCGTGGTCGTCGAACACCGTGATCGGACCTTCCGGGGTGTGCAGCTGGGCCACCGGCACCAGCGCCCAGGCGGCGTGCAGCTCACCGGCCAGGTTCCACTCGCGCTCCATGCGGCGAAAGTCGGCGTCGCTGGCGTCCGAACGCGGGCGCAGGATCAACCAGTCGCGGGTGGCGATCGGCGAACGCACGCGCCAGCGCACCAGGCCGCCGTCTTCGTCGAGCAGCGTCCAATGCAGATGCCGCAGCCAGTGTTCATCGAAGCCTTCGACCTGCGCCCGCGCATGCGCCTGGGGGCTCAGCGGGTTGTGGGGGGGCCTGGTGGTCATGGGCTCGGTTACCGTCCTGGTGCTGGCTGAGCGATTAATTCATTGGATTGTCAACTTGAGGCATGACAGCATAAAAACCAAAGTGTGAAAAGATAAAGTAAGACGATAATGAACAACGATCTTATCCCTTGGGGTAAGTACTTAAAACGCTATTAAGGATGGGGCGTTTTTTATATTGATTACTTATAACTTATGGAGCTTTTTGATTGATCAGGGTGGCCGGCCCCACTCCATGCGGAAGTGAACCTGCCTTCTGGAAGGAGCGCCGCCTTCCAATTCGAGACTACACACCGCCCGGCGCATGGGTTGAACGGAACCGCGAAACGAGCACTCAGCTGATCAGATGCAGCGCGCCGAACGCGCCATGGCCCCCTAGGCCTGGGGCACCGCCGGCCGAGCTGCCCGATGAACATCAGGCTCAAACAGCGAGATCCATCATGACTCACACTTTAGTAGCTGCCTTCGATACCCTAGCCGCCGCCCAGGCCGCCAAAGCCGAACTGCTGGTCCAGCAGGTGCTGGACAGCAAGATCCAGCTGTCTTCATCCTCCGAGCAGGCGGCGGCCACCGTGACCAGCACGGCCGAGCCGGCGCACGACGAGTCGCTCGGGCACAAGATCAGCCAGTTTTTCAGCTCGCTGTTCGGCAACGATGCAGATGACAAGCCCCACCGCCACGGTGTGGCCTATACCCAGGCTTATCACCGCGGTGCCACGGTGCTGACCGTGACGACCGTCACCGACGAACAGGCTGACCTGGTGGAGGAGATCCTCGAGCGCCACGGCGCGATCGATATCGATGAGCGCTCCGCGTCGTGGAATGCCGAGGGGGCGGATGTCAGCGCCACTACCCATCTGGCCGGCACTCACCTGGACATCGACCGTTCGCAGGCCCTGGATCGCAACCTCGACAACGCCGCCAGCCACGCGCCGGTGCCGACGGCCGGCGAGGATGTGCTGGTGGGCAAAGCCGAACCCGCTCGGGTCACTCGGGTTCCGGTGCGCGCTGACGAGGCCGAGCTTGCGGTCGACCCCGCCTCCACCCTGCACCAGGAAACCTTTACCCAGCCGCCGACCGAACCTTTGAAAAAAATCTGAACCGCCTTGGTAGACGGTCGCCTAATGTTCAGTCCATGCAAAATTAGCTGGGCAATATGCCAATAACGGCAAAATTCGAGAGGTGGTTACCGTGGCTAAAGATGACAAGAAAAGCAAAAGTGATGCTGCGAAAACCAGCAAAGACCTGAAAGACAAAAAGGCTTCGCCGTTGAAGAAGTCGGCTGCCTCGGCTGCCCTGTCCAAGTCTTCCGACAAGAAAGACAAGGAGAAGGATGATGCGCCTAAAAAGTCGCTGAAATCCGCTGACAGCAAGCCGGAAAAGTCGAAGAAATCCGACAAGGCCGAAAAAGCCGACAAGCCTGCGAAAAAGAAGAAGTGACCCCTGCGGTCTGCCATGGCCTTGCGCCCTGGCAGACCGAGCCTGGTTGGCTTCGCGTCAATCAGCCGGCAGGATCACGCTCGGCACGGGTTCAGGGCCTTGCACCCAGCGATTGAACAATGCATACCCCACCGCCAACATCACCGGGCCAATGAACAGCCCAATGATGCCATTGCTGATCATCCCTCCCAGCGCGCCAATCAAGATAACCGGCATCGGCACGGCCACCCCTCGGCCCAGCAGCAACGGCTTGAGCACGTGTTCGGCCAGCCCGGCCAGCACCGTCCACACCGCAAATGCAATGGTGCCGACACCGCTGCCAAAATGGGCGAATGCGTAGATCACCACCGGCACCACGACGATCACCACGGGCAGCTGCACGATGCCCATCAGCAGGATGATCAGTGCCAGCAGCCCCGACAGCGGGATGCCCATGACCACAAAGCCGACCCCGAGCAGCACCATCTGAATGAACGCAATACCGACCACGCCCTGCGCCACGGCGCGGATGGTGGACGTGCACAGGTCGACCATCTGCGGACCCAGTGCCGGATTGAACAAGCGCGAGGCGATCGCCTCCGCCACCCGTCGCCCGGCGGCGCCTTCGGCCATGACCCAGCCGGCAATCAGCAACGCCAGCAGGAAGGTGACAATGCCGGTGCCGATGCCGGCCGCGTGATGCAGCGCGATGCCGCTCCAGCCCTTGAGGTGCGGCATCAGCTGCTGGAATGCCCAGGTCAGATTCTGCGAGGCCTGCAGCCAGAGCGAGTACAGCGGCTCGCCCACCATCGGCCATTGCTCGACGCTGGCCGGGGGCGCGGGAAGCTCCAGCTGCCCGGCTTCGAATGACTTGACCCCGGTGCGAATCGTCTCGGCAATCGAAGCGCCCAGCAGCCCCACAGGAGCGATCAGGCACACCAGGCCCAGGGCCACCAGGATGATCGAGGCGATGACGCGGCGCTGGCCCAGCCGCGCGGCCAACCGCTGGTGCAGCGGGTAGAGGGTGACCGCCAGAATCAGCGACCACATCACCAGGTTGAGGAAGGGCCGGAACAGGTCGAAGCAGAACATCGCCAGCGCCGCGATCAAGCCGGCGCGGATCAGTACATCGAGCAGTACCCGGGACAGGGCCCCGGAACGGGGTGACAAGGCATTCATGGGGCAGGCTCCGGCAACGTGACTTGGAAAACGGTTATGCATCCTATACTGGTGCAGGCCCGCAGGCTGCACGAGCGGCATCCGACACTTTCTTCAAAGAATTCCTCCAGAGAATTTCTTCAAGGATGATCACATTGAAAGCAATCCTTTGTGTGAACTGGCTGCGCTGCATGACCCTGGCGTTGCTGCTGCCCGTGCTGGCCCAGGCCGGCGAACCCCTGGCCTCGTGGAACGACGGGCCAGCCAAGGCTTCGATCACCCGTTTCGTCCAGGCCGTGACCACCGAGGGCAGCCAGGACTTCGTCCGCCCCGGCGAACGCCTCGCGGTGTTCGACAACGACGGCACGCTGTGGAGCGAGCAACCGCTGTATTTCCAGCTGCTGTTCGCCCTCGATGAAGTCAAGCGCCAGGCGCCCCAACATCCAGAGTGGAAAGCGACGCAGCCGTTCAAGGCGGTGCTGGAAAATGACCGTCAGGCATTGGCTGCAGCAGGCGTCGACGGTTTACTGAAAATCGTCGCGGCCACCAGCACCGGCATCACCAGCGAGGCCTTCACGGCCAATGCCAAGGCCTGGCTGGCCCAGGCCAGGCACCCAAAAACCGGCAAACCCTATACCGAAATGGTCTTCCAGCCCATGCTGGAACTGCTCGACTACCTGCGGGCAAACGGCTTCAAGACCTATATCGTGTCAGGCGGCGAAGTCGCCTTCATGCGCGCCTTTGCCGAGCAGGTCTACGGCATACCGCCGGAACAGGTGATCGGCAGCACATTCCAGACCCGGTTTCAGCCGGATGAAGGCCAACCGTCCATCCTGCGACTGCCCAAGCTTGCGCACAACGACGACGGCCCCGGCAAACCGGAGAGCATCGAAGCGATCATCGGCCGGCGGCCGATCCTGGCGTTCGGCAATTCCGACGGCGACCTGCAGATGTTGCAGTGGACCGCCGCCGGCAGCGGCAAGCGTTTCGCCGGCCTGGTGCACCACACCGACGCGAGACGCGAGTGGGCCTATGATCGCCAGTCCAGAGTCGGCACGCTGAACAAGGCGCTGGACGAGGCGAACGAGCGAGGCTGGACCGTCGTTGATATGGCCAGGGACTGGAAGCGCGTCTACCCGTTCGAGGCCCCGTAGCCCGCCTCCAGGCCAACCGCGGTCAATAGCCTGGGGCGTTGCTGGTGAATGCCTGCAAATCGCGGGTCAACGCGCCGATCGCCCTCTTGAAGTCATCGCTGGTGACCGGTTGACTGGCGTTGTCGAGTGTCCGGCCGAACACCTTGCGCACCACTCTGGCCACCGTTTGATGGTTGACGGCATCGATGAATTCGGCCTCGATGTACAGCTCGGTATCCTGGTCGCGATGCCCGGTGATCGACGACACGCCGCCGATCACCGCCGCTACCGGAATCACCTCATACCAGCGCATGCCCTGGTTCGAGGCATTGACCCCGGTAATGGCCGCGCGCAGGATCAGCACCTTCGCGCCCGGCCTGGCGTACTGCGTCGTGGGCACCAGCTGATACTTTTGGCCCAGCACACCACGGGCGTTGTCGGTCATCTCGTCCTGCAGCTGCTGGAACGTCTGCCGGTTGACCCGCTCGTTGGGCCGGGGCATCGGGTAGAGTTCGAGCCGGTTGAAGACCACCGTGTCGTAAGCGTTGGGGTTCCACGACGGACTGACCCAACGCATGGCGGTCTGGCCACTGCTGGTGGTGACCGGCTGCAGGTTGTTGTAGGCGCTCAGGTAACCGGAATACTCCTGCGTTTGCGTGATCTGCGAGGTACACCCCCCCAGTAGCAGGCTGCTCAAGACAAAACCAAGCAGGTAACCAGACGCTGTGTTCATCGGACGCTACTCTTGGGTGGGGTATCACGGGCATGGTCGGTCGATGCCATGGCCATAGCCAGAGTTCGAGCCTAGCAACAGCGAGGCAGGCAGCCCGTTTATTTTTCTGCTCGAGTAACAGCATTACGCCGGGGCATTCAGTCTGCCTGACTTCTGCGCGCTCGCAGCCAGTGCGCCATCGCCGCGAACCGCCGGCGGGTTTCCCATTCGAAGATCCGGTTGACCAGCGGGTCGAGCACACGACCCAGCCAGCGGGGCCGCAACTGCACGCTGAAGGTGTAGATCAATTGCGAAGACGCGCCATCGATCTCGCGATGGCGCATGGACGCAGCCCACCCGTGAAAGCAACCTGCCGGCTCCACCAGCACCGCTGCGGCCACCAAAGGCGGCCGGTAGTTGACGAAGCGAGTGCGCATGGCGAACAGGCGCTTGCAGCCGCGCCCCTCATTCACGCTGATCGCCCCTATGTAGGGATGCGAGCCGCCGCCCTCCACCGCCGCCCGCGACAACAGCGTGTCCCACTGCGTACGCAGGCTGTGGTTGTGAAAGGCTTCGAAGACCTGGGCAGCGCTGGCCGGCATGACCAGCACGATTCGGCGCCGGCTCATCGCGCTTGCTCGGTGATCTGCGTCTGGATATTCCAGCGCTGAAACTCGGCGTCGAATTCCTTCAGAGTCAGCAAGCCCATGCAGGTGCGGCCCCCGCGAAGCGCCAGCTCGCCCCTGGCCAGCTTGCAGGCCAGCAGGACCGCCGCCATGCAAGGGATTTGCGGCCCGTGCCCGGCCGGCGCGGTCAGCTCCCAGGTCAGGCAACGCGCTGCGCCGTCCGCCCGCAGCCCGCTCACCTGCACGCGCATGCCGCCGACGTCGCTGCCAAAACGGTCAAGCACCAGCGCACTGAGCCGGTCCAGGCCTGCACCCCAACGCGCCATCGGCAGGCGGATGCCCAGCCGGGCCAGCGCCGCAGCCACCCAGAGCGCAACATGCTGCACGGTCAACTCCAGGGCGGCATGAAACTCGACATCGCGCACGCTGGGGTAGCGTTCGGGGAACAACGCCAGGTCCGGTACGTCGCACGCCGCCCCCCAGCGTGGCGCCAACCCGGCGAAGCTGAAGCGGCGGATATCCTGCCAGCCATATTGCCGGGCCCAGCGCCCGCCGTTCCAGCGGGCGAACGCCTGGCCGGCGTAGCCGAACACCGCCTGGATGGTGGCGACCCCCCTGGCCGCCTGCTGGCCAGGGGCGATGACCGTACCAATGGCGTCGATGCGCGCCAGCGACTGGCCCAGCTGGTCGACCACGGCCGAAGACAACCCGGGAACGCTGCTGGCGCCGGACACCGCCAGCACCCCCGCCGCCTTGGCCGCTGCATCGACCTGGGCCGCGAAATGGGCAACGAAATCTCGGCCATCGGCCAGATCCAGGTAGTGCGCGCCCGCCGCGCAGGTCGCCAGCGCCACCCGGTAGTCCTGCCCCTGAAACGGCCCCGCGCAGTGAATGACCAGCTCGGGCGCCGCGGCAACCAGACGGGCTTGGAAGTCGGCAGCAAAAATATCCAGGGCGACCGTCGCCAGGGTCACGCCCGACTCGAACCTGTGCACGCTGTGGTGCGGCCTGCGACTGGCAGCGATGACCTGCAAGCCAGGCACTTGCGCGAGCCGCTGACAGATCCGCGCGCCAAAGTTGCCCAGCCCTCCGATGACAATGATGCGCATGGCTCTTCCTTGAATGCGGTTGCGGCAATAGTCGCGGCGTTGGATGCGGCGATGCTGGGTGCAGTGATTGCCCGGGCAAGAGTAACTAGGTGTGACTTGCCGTTCAATGGCGCGCGCGGCATACAATGCCCCTCATCCACCCCCTGAGCCTCAGCCATGCCGACCTCACGAGTCCGCCCTACTCCCGCGCCGCTGCAGGCCGCGGGTGAAACCGTGGTGCTGTTCGACGGCGTCTGCAAGCTGTGCAACGGCTGGGCAAAGTTTCTGATCCGCCATGACCGCCAGCATCGCGTGCGCCTGGCCACGGTCCAGTCCCCTGAAGGCCAGGCCCTGCTGGCCTGGGCCGGCTTGCCCGAGGATGCCTTCGACACCATGGCAGTGATCCGCGACCGGCACTACTGGGTGCGCTCGGAGGCGTTCTTCGAGGTGGCTGCGCAGTTACCCGCCGCCTGGCCGCTGCTGCGCGGGCTGCGGGTGGTGCCGCAGTGGTTGCGTGACTGGGCCTACGACCGCATTGCCTTCAACCGCTATCGCCTGTTCGGCAAACACGACGTCTGCCTGCTGCCCACCGCCGATCACCCGCGGCGCTTTCTCCAGGGCCCACAGTGAACCCGGTCCGCCAGGTGCACTGGCTGGCACGGGGCAGCCTGGCGTTCATGTTCGCCTACCACGGCCTGGTGCCGAAACTCATCCAGCTGAGCCCCGGCGAACAGCTGCTGCTGCGCGCCCACGGCCTGGAAAACGCGGCCTGGTTGTCCCAGGCGGCCGGCGTGGCCGAGCTGGTGCTGGCGGCGGTGTTGGTGTTTTTGCCCAGGTTGGCGTGGCCGTTGCTGTTCAGCGGGGCGATCTTGCTGGCATTGCTGGTGGATGTGGCGGTGGTGCAGCCGGCGATGCTGGTCGATGCGTTCAATCCGGTGACGTTGAATGTGGCGGGGATGGCGTTGGGTTGGATTGGGTGGGTGACGGGTGGGGGTTGGGGGAAGGTTCTGTAGGTGCCGTAGGGGCAGATAACGACCCGAAGCGGCCCTTCGTTCGGGGGCAGCGATCGGCCAAAAGAGGCCAGTCAGGCGCTTCCCAGGAATCAGGTACGGTTAGTGGCAGGCTTCAGTAGGGTAGACAAAGCGATATCGTTAGCGCGTGCGGCAGAGTGCGAGTCGGGCGGCAACTCGATGCCAAACCTGGGGGCTAGGACGAAGATATCGATTTCGACACGGAGCAGTCATTTGATCTTGAATATCAGTGATGGCGTCGACTTACATAATTTGAGCTTAATGATATCCTTATCCGCATGATAGCCTTTTGCCCTGGAAACACTGATAATGGCAAATCTCGGGCTAACAGCTGTAATCGTGCCAGCCAGTTTTGATCATAGGAAGGGAATCAATGAGCTCTAACGAACCAAGTAGCAATGTTTTCATGCATCGCCATACCCTTTACACCCTGGCGACTCAAGGTGAAATTGGCTCAGCTGTGATTGAGGCTTTGCTGCCCAAGGGTATACCGTTGGAGTATGAGCGTGAGTTATGGGACTACAAGCTTCTCCTTCCACAGAAAACCAAGGGCAAGAAGCTTACGCAAGAAGAATCAGCGATATACGATGGTGCGCTTTGCGAAATCATCAAAGACGCTGTTGCCTTCCATAACTCTTACGGTGGATATATTGTCGTAGGCGTTAAGGACAGCCCGAAGGAGATTGTTGGGTTCGAAGGGGAATTCGACTGCGACGAATTTAACAAGCGCATTACCGCTTTCACGGGGCGGAAAATCCCTTGTTTCTTTGAGAAACACGCCGTCACCGCACAAGCTAAAAGATATACAGTTGGTCTGCTTTTCATTCCCAAACGGGGTGACAATGAAATCCCGGTCCAATTCACTAAAGACGCTGATCAAAAAAATACTAAGCGCGCATTCAGCCGGAATGACATCTACCTACGAGTGGACGACCAATGCATTCCGGCCAAGTCCACAGAAAACTTTGCGCTTCTGTACACGCCGGGCAGGCGTGTTATAAATGCTGAGCGTTATGTTACGAATTTGCCGATCCTAGATACTAATTTGGGTCCTAGGGATCCTGGTTTCATCGACTTTGTAGGACGAGAGGCTTACATATCAAGTTTATGGAAATGGTTCGTCGACCGTTTCAATCCAGTGAAACTCCTTGCTGGGATTGGGGGCGTTGGCAAGACAGCTCTTGCCCGCGAATTTAGCGAGCAGGTAGCGCGCGCAGCACCGTTCGAATTCCAGAAGATTGTCTGGCTCAGCGCGAAGAAGCAGTTTTTTACCGCAGTGCAGGGAAAATACGTCGCCTCCACGCGAGTAGACTTTGAAGGCACTGATAGCATGCTCAGAAAAATTTGCCTTGAGCTGGGCTTGCTAGAAGAAGAAGTCAAGGAAGACGCCTCACGAGAAGAGTTAATCGAGCTAACCATCAACGCACTGCGTGATATGCCAGCACTAATAGTCATTGATGATATCGATTCACTCGAGCCAGATCAGCAACACGACACCTTCCATACACTGCTATCCATATTCAGCCAAACTATAGGAAAGTCTCCTGTAGGTTCACGAGCGTTGCTAACAGCTCGTTTGGATTTGGGTGCCGGCGCAGGGCAAGTCATCCGAGTAAAGGGCCTAGAATTCGACGAGTTTGTTGATTTCATTAACATGACGTCAGAAGCGCTAGAGCTACATACACGCTTTGAGGCCAATGCAAAGCGTACTGAACGGTTCCATGTCTTGACTGAAGGTTCTCCAACATTTGCTTCCTCGGTACTTCGATTGGTATCTCTAGGGGAGTCAGTTGAAAAGGCGTTGATCAAATGGCAAAACGCCGATGGAGAAGACGTACGCCGCTTCGCTTTTCAGAGGGAACTTGACCAACTTTCCGACGCTGCACGCGCAACCTTGTACGCGTTGTGCATTCTCTCCGAGAGCCACTTAGTTGAACTTAGCACTATACTCACTAGAAGTGAGCAACAGGTAAGAGACGATTTTGCGGAGCTAAGGCGATACCACCTCATCACTAACGCAGAATCTCATCTTCCGGGCGGAAACCGGATCGCAGTCCCTTCAAGCATCCGTATGATGAAGGACATCCTGAAAGAAAAAATTAAGAATCCAAAACGGATTGAATCAGATTGCGCTAAGTCGAGATCAAAAAATGGCAAGTCAAAAAAAGACATTGGCTATGACGTGAAACGAATCGTGTCGTTGTGGGCAGCTGGAGCACCAGACGAAGCTCTGGAACACAGTATTGTACTCGACAAGCAGCACCCAAATCATCCTGACGTAAAATGTCTCCTTGGGCGTGCCTACCTGCAAATCGAGCAACCGGACCCTCGAAAGGCAGAGGTCAACTTGCGCACTGCACATGAACTCGAATGTAGACGCCCAGAGCTACTAACATTATGGATAGAAGCTAAATCGTTAATGGGTGATTGGAGTGGAGTATTAGACATTACAGCTTTCAGCGAGAAAAAAGTGCCTGATGTGGACATTTTGCTCGCAAGAGCTAATGCCGTTGAAAACCTAGCTCAAATCGACATTAAGGCTCGGAGCTACATGTCTGCGGCTTCCCGTTGTCGAGAAGCAGGCATTGAAATTAATAATGTTTTCAAAATGAACAAGGCTACCGGAGCAGTTGTAGATCTCAAACAGGCCCGAAAGAACCTTTTAGCAACTTATTTTTATCTAACAAAGAACAATACCTCTGATGCAGACGATTACATCGACATCTGGCTTGCCTCAGTATTCTGTTTTGACTCGTTTGTTCGAAGCCCGCGCATCCTCTACATAGGCTTGGAGTATCTTAAAGCGTGGTGGGATGCAGTCGAGCAGCGTGATGACTTTAACGCGAAAACCGAAGCCGCAATGAACGTTCAGCTCGAAACGCTTGCACACATTCACGGCACAATCAAGAAGCAGGAAGGGGTTGATGAGGACCTCGTGGAAGCCTTTAAGCTAGGGTTGGATGAACTTCGTCTTCGACTCAAAAAATACATAAGCTAACTCGAGTTGAAAATCCTGCTGTACTCAGAGGGGCCAATGCAGGCCCCTCTCTTGTGTTTATTTGTATCAGGGCGACAATCTTAATCAGCCACTACAGAAACTCATGCATTAAGTATTGATAATGCACATTGCTTCAATTGATTCAATTGACTGCCACGTGACCAGTTCAACGAAGGCTTTGCGCCTGCCGCTCCCCAGAAAAATTAACGCAGTGTCCGAGATCAGTCGACCACTACAACCATCACCAAAGCCCTGAAACGAATCCACCCCCATCGCCCCTTCCAACTGAACGACCCGCCCCCCACGCCCGTCATACCCATCATCCTGTCCAGCATTCAAAGCCCGCACGGCCAAGGCCGTTTTTTGCTCGCCGACGCTGGCCTGCCATCACAGCACCACATCTCACAGGGGTCGTCATGTCCAGCTTGAAAAGCTATTCGGTCAACGCCAACGGCATTCGCCAGCATGTCGTCGAGGCCGGCGATGGGCCGCCGGTGATTCTGCTGCATGGTTTTCCGGAAACCGGCTATGCGTGGCGCTTTCAGATTCCGGTGCTCGCCGAGCGTTACCGGGTCATAGTGCCGGACCTGCGCGGTTACGGCGAGACCGAGAAGCCTGCCACCGGCTACGACAAGCGCAACATGGCTTTGGACATCCGCGAGCTGATGCGCGAGCTGGACATTCCCAAGGTCGCGCTGGTGGGTCATGACCGCGGCGCTCGGGTGGCCACACGCTTTGCCAAGGATTTTGCGCCGCTGCTCGATCGACTGGTGGTGATGGACAATGTGCCCACCCGCGTCGTCTCCCGTGAGCTGGACGCCAAGATTGCCCAAGCGTACTGGTTCTTTCTGTTTCACCTGGTCCCGGACCTGCCGGAGGCATTGATCGCTGGACGCGAGCACATCTGGCTGCGGCATTTCTTTTCCGACTGGTGCCACGACCCGCAAACCATCACCGGTGAAGCCTTCGACACCTACGTCAAGGCCTATCAGGCGCCGGGCGCTGTGCGTGGGGCGATGGCCGACTACCGCGCCAACGCCACCGACGTCGCTCAGGACCAGGAAGATGCCGACAGCAAGATTTCGGTGCCGACGATGTCGTTGTGGGGCGCGGACTTTCAGGCGGTGGGCAAGCTCTTCGACATGCCCAAGGTCTGGGCCGAGATGGCCGACGACCTGGAGACCCACGCCATCGAGCAGTGCGGCCACCTGCCGCAGGAGGAGCAGCCGGAACAGGTGAACGCGCTGTTGTTGAAGTTTCTGGCGCCCTGGAAGGGTTGATCGTCGCTGCTCTGGGTCATCGGGTAGATGAGCACCGTGGCTAAGCCGAACCCAGGCGGCTCAGCCACTGCTCATAGTGTTCAGGCCATTGCATCGTCGGCGTGCCCGGTTTGCCGAGACCAAAGCCGTGGCCGCCTGTGGTGTACCGATACATCTGCACTGCAACCTGTTGATGCTCACAGGCCGCCGCCATGATCAGCGTGTTCTGCGGATCGGAGATCGGATCGTCTTCTGCCTGCACCAGGAACATCGGCGGTGTGCGGGCAGTGACACGGTTTTGCACCGACCACTGCGCTTCGTCCTGCGCCCGGGCGTGCGGCCCCACCAGTATCTTGTGGGTCGAGGTATGGGTGTAGGGACTTTGCAAGGTGATGATCGGATAGATCAACGCCGCGCCTTCAGCCATGGCCGGTTGGGCATCGACAGCGTCTTGCGGTGGGTAGGACTGGGCGTCACCCTGGGTGGCGACCATACCCAGCAGATGCCCCCCCGCCGAAAAACCCAGCAGGGTCACATGAGGTTCCCGGCTACGAACGATGCGCAGCGCCCGCTGCGCGTCCTGCAGCGCCACAACGTTGCCGTCGTGCCAACCCTCATCTGGCAAACGGTAGACCAGCACATAAGCGGTATAGCCTCGATCCGTCAGCCAGGTCGCCGCTGGCCATGCCTCACTGGCCATTTCCATTCGTTTATAGCCCCCGCCGGCAGCGACCATCACCGCCTTGCCATTGGGCTTGAGCGGCCTGAACACTTGCAGACAAGGGCGAGCAATGTTGCTCAGAGCGCCGCTCGACGTCAGCTGTTCGTCACCCGAAGGGCCCCCTCCCCCTGGCGGCTGGCCGCCCCACAGTTCGATGGTTTCGCGCTGGGTGATCTGATCCTTGGCCTGAGCGGCCGCAAACTTCAGCATCAGCACTGCCGTACCGCTGCCCAGAATAAATTGACGGCGATTCATGGGGAACTCACTCGGTCGGTGGATGGAAACGCAGGCTAATAGCCGGAAAACTGGTGAGCTGCAGCCATCACCGCGATTACCAGAACAGCCAGCCCTGTAGCTCGGGTCCAGTTGGCCTGATTGGTTTCAGCCAACCATGAGCCCTTGACGGGGTACTTGCCCAAGGTGAGCAGTTTCAGCACTGGCCATCCAATGGGATAGAGAATGAGCTCAGTGATGAACTCCGCCAGCGCGCTCAGCAATCCGTCCAGCAAGGCGCGAGTCTCCCGGGTGAATATGACTGAAACGTTCTCGCCGTTGGCGGTGGCTACCATTACGCACCGTCAGAGTCTCACGGCCTGCCAATCCGGTGAGCGCATTACACCTGTGCGCGGGCAGCGTACGCCGCTCTTTGTTAATAATCCAGCCGCCCAAACAACTGGTCAAAAGGCACCATCACATGCCCTCTAAATGCCGGACGCGGCTGAAACAGCGGCCCTCCGGCTTAACCGCTCTTTCTGCTGCAAGCCCTTCAGGGTTTGAAAACCGCCCGCAGGCAATGGTCGGTTTTCTCCTTGAACATGGCATAGCCCTGCACTGCATCCTCCAGGCTCATCGGGTGAGTGAGCAGGTAAGCCGTGTCCAGTTCGCCCTTTTCGATGTGCTCGAACAGACGCTTGGCATAGCGTTGCCCGGGCTGCTGGCCGGCGCGCAGTGTCAGCGCCTTGTTGACGATGGCGCCCATGGGAAATTTGTCGAGCAGGCCGCCGTAGACCCCGACGATCGACACCGTGCCGCCTTTGCGGCAGGCGCGAATCGCCTGGCGCAGCACGGTGCCGCGCTCGGTGTGCAGGCGCAGCAGCTGTTTGGTCTTGTCGTACAGGTAGTCGACCTCGGTGCCGTGGGCTTCCATGCCCACGCAATCGATGCAGCGATCCGGGCCGCGGCCTCCGGTCATTTCCAGCAGCGCCTGGTGCACATCGGTGGTCTCGTAATTGATCACCTCGGCCCTGCCCTTCTGCCGAGCCAGGCGCAGCCGCTCGGGGATGCGATCGATGGCGATGACTCGGCCGGCGCCCAGCAACCAGGCGCTGCTGATGGCCATCAGGCCCACCGCGCCGCAGCCCCACACCGCCACGGTGTCACCGGGCTGGATGCCGGCCTGGTCGGCGGCGAAGTAGCCGGTGGGCGCGGCGTCCGAAACGAATACCGCCTGTTCGTCAGTGACGCTTTCGGGCACCTTGAACAGGTTGACGTCGGCGAAGGGCACTCGAATGTAGGTGGCATGGCTGCCGGCGTAGCCGCCGAAGGCATGGCTGTAGCCGATGATGCCGCAGCAGGGCTGCCCATAGGCCAGGTCGGTGGCCGAAGGGTTGGGGTTGGAGTTGTCGCAGCACGAGAAGTCGCTGCGCTGGCAGTGTTCGCACTCGCCGCAGCCGATGATAGAGATGGTGATGACCCGGTCGCCTTTGTGCAGGCCAGTGACGGCTGATCCGGTCTCGACGACCTCGCCGAGAAACTCGTGGCCGATGATGTCGCCCGCCTGCATGCTCGGCACGTAGCCGCCCAGCAGATGCAGGTCGGAGCCGCACACCGAGGACAAGGTCACGCGGATGATCACGTCGCGCGGATTGAGGATCGTGGGGTCATCGACGGTGTCGACTTGCAGATGGTTGGGGCCCTGCCAGGTCAATGCGCGCATCACCAATCCTCCTGCGGCTGATCGAGGGTAATCGGCGCACTGGCCTTGGCCGCCTGGTGATCGGCATGCATCCGGTTGGTGGCCACTTCGCCGGTTTCCAGCTGCTGCTTGATCTGGCGCAACAGGTTGAGCACGGCTCGGTCGGTGAACTGGGCAATGGCGCTGGCCAGCGCATAGGCGGCGCTGCCGGGGTAGGGTTCGACGGCCAGCACCACCCTCACCTCCGTCCCCCTGCCCTGAGGCCCGTCACTGAAGCTGGCCTCGATGCGGTGCTTCCAGGGCCCTTGGTAAGCGGTGTCCCATTGCAGGGCCTGGTCCTGGCGGATGACGTTCTGTTTGATCGTCCAGCTCAGTTGCCTGTCCAGCGGGCCGGATGCCGTCCAGCGCGAGCTGTGGGCATCGATGGCCTGGGCGCTCTGAACCCAGGGCATCAGCGGCGCCAGGTTGTGCGGATCAAGAAAAAAGGCGAACACCTCTGCGCGCGGGCGGTTGATGGTGACGGACCGCGACACGGCCTTGCTGCTGCTCCACCCGGCGTCCTTCTGCAGGAAGTGCTCATAGGCCGTGTGGTCGAGCTGATGGGTCAGCTTGCACACACCCGTATAGCCGCGCCAGGCGGCGCCCAGGCCGACGGCCGCCTGCACGACGCCCAGAGGGCTACGGTGCCTGAGGCCGTTGAGGATCAGGGCCAGGCCAGCAGATATCGAAAACAGCCGCTGCGCAGGTCCCAGGTTTGGATGCTCGCGCGACGGGGCGACAGATGTGACTGCCGTCGAGGGAAGGTGTCTAGGCATGGTTCGCTCTGCACGATGAGGATGATCTAAAAGTGATCAAGGCCTGCGCAGCGCGTTCATTCTGCTTTAGACGGGTTCTCGCCGCCCCGCTGAACGGTGCCGCGCGGCGGCCAGAATAAATGGCGCGTCAAGGGTTGGCAGGCGAGCGTTCGAGCGATGTTGGAAAATGATTAGGCAAGTTGTTCGGCAGCAACTTTCCTACGCCAAACGTATTGATTGCCATCGTCACCTGTAACGCCCTGCACGCCAGGACCGCCTCATTTTCAAATGCCTGCAAACTCGACGAGTAAAGCTGGGCCATAGTTTTGGCCGCGCGAAGTTCTGATGATTTCATGGGTGGATCTCCATAGTGGCTATAACAGTGCCGCGCGGCGGTCACCGCGCGGCAGGGTCATTGAGACTTATTCCTTGCCCTGCACCAGCCCTGAGCCCAGATCGGCGCCAGTCACCGGGTTGGCCGAAGGGTCGGACTGGGTACGCAACTTCAGCGCTTCCAGCACCTGCATATCAGCGCTGCTCAATTCAACCGACGCCGAGCCGTCACCGCCATCGACGGCCGGCGTCGGCGACTCGACGTATTCCCACTGCCCGCCCTCGTTCCACGGGCCACGCAGGCTTGGCTCGGACATGCTGAAGTATTTGTTGGTGAACTCCGGCATGCCCGGCAGTTTGCCTTGGGGGAAGTTCGGCTGAATGGCATGCAGCGCTTTTTCGAACGACAGCTGGTGGGCGATTTCGCGGGTCATCAAAAAGCCCAGCGCCTCTTTCACACCAGGATCATCGGTCACGTTCATCAGGCGCTCGTAGACGATCTTGGCGCGCGCCTCCGCGGCGATGTTGGAGCGAAAATCCGCAGTGGGTTCGCTGATCGAGTCCACGTAAGCGGCGGTCCAGGGCACGCCGGCCGAGTTCACCAGGGGCGCGCCGGCGCCGTACAAAAGGCTGGTGATGTGCGAGTCGTTGCCGGCGCCGTTGATGGCGCGGTACAGCTCGCCTTCTTCCTGAACGCCCTCGGCCAGCTGGCCCTTGGCGCCTTTGTTCAGCATGCAGATGATTGAACCGACGATCTCCAGGTGGCTGAGCTCCTCGGTGGCGATGTCCATCAGCAGGTCTTTGCGCCCTGGATCGTCTTCGGCCAGACCCTGGGTGAAGTAACGCGCGGCCGCCGCCAGTTCGCCCTGGGCGCCACCGAACTGCTCTAGCAGCAGGTTGGCCAGGCCAGGATTGGGCGCAGCAACGCGCACGGTATATTGAAGACGCTTGTTGTGAATGAACATGTCGATTCCTCAGGCTTTCTCTGTTGGAAGCGTTTGCCCATTTCAAGGGCTTACTGCAACGCAGTCAGAACTCAGAGAGGCGGAGGATGAAAAGTTATTCATTGATTTTTATACGGCGAGACGAGCGGCGCGGGACGAAACGTTCCATAAACCTCGGCAATCGAGCCCATAAAAGCTATCTATCTAGTTCGTGACCGATGGTAATGAGGCGGAGTAAAACCGCAACTAATGGCGAACTTATAGTTGGCGCACAACAATAACAGGCTATAAGAGAAATTTCACGCAGCGCCCATGGCGTTGAGAATGCCAGCCCACTGCGGCGACTCCAGGAACTCGCCGATGGGCGGCAGACATTCTTCGAAGGGCTGCAAGAATGCCCAGCGGCAGGACTCCAGGCTGGCATGGGCGGTGGACATATGCGCCCCGGCCTGCCCCAGGATGACTGCCGCCGAAGCCCAGAACGCCGAGACCGGCTGCAGGGACACCAGGGGCAGGCGATATTGCAGGTGCAAGCGCCATAGCGTGGACAGCGCCAAGCCTTGCCGACGATGCTCCGGCTCGATCTCGAGCCTGTAGATGTACAGGCGATCGCGCAGCGGACTCAGGCCATAGTGAACATGCCCCACCACCCCGTTCGCCTCGATCAATGCCATGTACGCAGGCGCCGGATAGGCGAAGCTGTGGGCCTGGCTCTTTACCCGCCGCGCCACGATGTCCACCTCGGGTAGCGATACGGTCATTGCATAGTGGCGCATACCTCGTGAAGCGAAGAAGTCGCGCATCGGGTCAAACCATTCCATCGCCAGCTACCAGGGGAGAACTCGTTATCTCCTGTGTCGGTCGCGCGACGGAATTCTTCAATGCCAAGGCGTGGTGTGAGCCGTAATGGTCGCCTGCAATGCATGACGGCTGCACCGCTGCCGGCCAACCGTCAGCGATCAGCGCTGGTGTATATTTCGCGGCGCACGCAAATTACGACCAGGGATGCAAGTGTGGCACTGATCAAGCAATGGCTGACCCGACTGCGCAATCATCAAGCGCCCGTCACGCCATGGGCCGCCCAACGCCTTGACGAGGCGATGCATTGGCTCGGCAACGCCGAACAGCGCCCGGACTGGCTGGCATTTTCCACGCACCCCAACGGCTTCATCCGCGAGGTGGCGGTCAGGACGTTGCGCGACCAGCCCTCCCCCAGTGCCTTGGCCGCCTTGATCGAGCGATTGAACGATTGGGTGCCACAAGTTCGCGATCTGGCCAGGCAGGGCCTGGATGATTATCTATCGCCCGCCCATGTTCAGACCTGGCTGTTGGTGCTCGAGCCGCTCATGGCGCTGGCGTCGCGTTACAGGGCAGACCACAACCCAACGCTAAGGCAGGTGCGCCAGCTGCTAGAGGCGCCCGAGGCTCGCGACGCTGTCCATGCACACTTTCTGACCCGACAAGGCCGCGCGGCGCGCTACCTGTTCGAGTTGTTGCTGGAGCAGAGCTTCGATAGGCAGGCGCTGCTCACAGACGCATTGGCCCATCGCGAGTTGACGGTGCGCCTGGCAGCCGTGGCTGCCAGCCAGCGCTTGCCGAATGGGCAAGCCCTGGAATTGCTGGAACAAGCCCTTCCTCACCAGGGCGCCAAGGTCCGGGTCTGCGTCATTCGTGCCCTGCTGCCCTTGCTGGAGCAGCCACAACCGCTGTTGCGCCAGGCGTTGCTGGACTCTGCGCGGTCCATCCGCCGTCTGGCACGCTGGGCCGCGCCGGCACAGGATGTCGACCCACACGCGCTATTGCTCGAGCGCCAGGCAAACGTCCTTCCCGAAGTGAAGCGCGAGTGGCTGGGTATCCTTGGGCTGGCGGCAGAACTCGAGGTCCAATTGCAGCCCCGCTGGGTGACGGCAGCCACCCGCTCCCGGTACCCCTCCGTGCGCCAGGCGGTGATCAGGCAACTCGGCGAAAGCCATTCACCCGAGCTGCTGGCGGCGCTCGACGACCCTGCCGACTCGGTCTTTCTGGCAGCGGCGAACCAGCTGAACTCACTACCCTGGGCTTCGCTGCAGGCCAGGCTGGACGCCAAACTGGACAAGGACTGGCATGAGCTGTCCGACCAACGCCGGCAGGCCCTCATGGGGCTGCGCCCACAATGGCAACAAGTGGCCTACCTGCTGACACGAATGACTGCAGAGCCTACGGCTGGCACGTATTGGGCGCAGCAGATCAGCCGGTGGTGCGAACAGCAGTATCGGGCCGTCGATCCCACCACTGGCAGCGCCACGCGGGCGCAGCTGATCGAGCAATTGCGCGGCCTGGTATCCGCAGGGCTTGTCAGCCGTGCCGAGTTTGCCCGCGTAGCGACATGACCGGCATCCGCAGTGCATTTTCCGTGAGTGCCCGAAGCCCAGGCACAGCGGTGATCCATCTACCCGGAGACATTGACAATGATTTTCTTCGCAATCGACCGTCGAGGTTATGACGACTATGTGCGCCTTGCGCACCCTGGCGCAGCGTTATGGCTGGCCGCTGACGTCCTCAGCGAACAGGAACTGCAGTCTTTACGCAGCACCGGCGTCCCTGTCAGCTGCTTCACTTATTCTTTATCAGCCCATGAAAGCGATGCGATGCAACACGCCGTGCAAACCATCCGCGAGCATCATCCAGGCGAGACGGTATGGGTCGGCGTCTGACCCCCACCTGGAGACGGTAACAAGGGTTTTATTCGCAACCGACCGTCGAGGTCATACCGACCAGGTACGCCTCATCACCGATGCGCCTCGACCCACCAACGCACCCGGCCCAGCGCCTGCTCGAGCTCACCCGCACCTACCGAACCCAGGGCCAGGCGCAGCGCGTGGGGCACGTGGGGCGAGGTGCAGAAGGGTTCTGCGGTCGAGACCGGAATGCCCTCGCGGATCAACGCTGCCGCGATCTGGTCGGCCCGCGCGTCGTCAGCCTTGCGCGGTGAATGCGCTATCCTGCCCAACCGTCGACCCGCTCAATCGTGCAAGGACGCCCATGCTCAGTTCACTGCTGTCAAACGGTCAGCCGACCACACCGGATCGGCTTGAGCCGGTAGTGCCCTGGTGGAGCTTCAGCAAAACCGTGCTGGCTGCCACGGCCCTGACGCTGGTGCGTGATGGGCGGGTCCGGCTTGACGAGCTGATACCCGGCCAGCCGTTCACGCTGCGCCAGTTGCTGCGCCATGAGGCCGGTCTGGCCGACTACGGCGAACTGGCGGCTTATCACGCGGCGGTCGAGAACGACGAGCCGGCCTGGCCGGCCGATGACATGCTCAAGCGCCTCGACGCGGCTCGGCTGCGCTACAGCCCCGGAGCCGGTTGGGGCTATTCGAACGTCGGCTATCTGTTCGTCGCCAGGCTCATCGAACGGCTCACCGAGCGGCCGCTGGACCAGGCGGTCGCCGAGCGGGTGCTCTCGCCGCTGGGCCTGGCCAATGTCCGCTTTGCCAGGACCCGAGCCGACATGCAAAGCGCCCAGCCGGCAGGCACGGCAAACTATGACCCCGCCTGGGTGTACCACGGCTTGTTGATCGGCCCGGTTTCGCAGGCCGCGTGGTTACTCGATCGCCTGCTCGGCACCGACCTGCTGCCGGTAACCCTGCTCGAGCAGATGCAGACCGCGCGAATCCTCGGCGGGCCGCTACCCGGGCGCCCATGGCTCGCGCCAGGCTACGGACTGGGTGTGATGCAGGGGGCGATTGTCGGCGGCTATACGCTGTGCGGGCACACCGGCAGCGGGCCGGGCAGTGTCATTGCGGTCTATCGCGTGTGTGACGGCGATGCGTCGGCCTGTTGCGCGGTGTTTGCGGCGCACGGGCGTCAGGAGGCGGTGGAAGCCCGTGTGGTCGAACAGCTGATGCAAGGGCTTGGGCGGGCTCACTGACGGGCTGGACACTCGAGTCATACGTCCGGGAACAGGCCGGCCCGCGGCCTCCCCCTAGGGTACGGATGGGATATGCGACGGTGCGACCGACCTGAACGCTATTCCTGCGCAGGCGCCGCTGCCTGCCAGTCATCCGGAATCACCGCAATCACGTCGATTTCCATCAGCCACTCCGGCTGCCCCAGCCCGGAAATCACCAGCCCGGTGGAAATCGGGAAAACCCCCTTGAGCCATTTGCCGACTTCGCGATACACCGGCTCCCGGTAGCGCGGGTCGATAATGTAGGTGGTGGTCTTGACGATGTGCGAGAGGTCGGAGCCGGCCTCTTCCAGCAGTTGCTTGACGTTCTTCATCGCTTGTTCGGCCTGGGCCTGGGGGTTGCCCAGGCCGACCAGGTTGCCGTCGAAATCGGTGCCGATCTGGCCGCGGACGTACACCGTGTTGCCTGCCCTGACCGCCTGGCAAAGGTCGTTGTCCAGCGACTGATTGGGGTAGGTCTCTTTGGTGTTGAACATGCGAATACGGGTATGGGTGGGCTTGGACATGGAACACTCCTGAACGAAGACAACGGTGTGCCGCAGGCCGGCTGCGGCCATGAACATCAGGCGCCCAGGGCGGCCTTGGCGGACGATGGGTCGAGCAGCGCGGCATCGGTCTTGCGTTCAGCGGCCTCGTGGTAGGTCGAGTATTGACGCTGGATGGCGATCTGGTCGGCGACGTATTTGGCGTCGTGCCACACGCCCCAGATAAACGACGACCCGCGGCGCGACTGCCAGGGCAGCCCCAGAAAGTAGATACCCGGTTCAGTGGACACCCCGCGCTGATGCTGCGGCTTGCCCTTGGCGTCGAAGGCGTCGACCTTCAGCCAGCTGTAGTCGCTGGTAAAGCCGGTGGCCCAGATGATCGTGGTGATGCCGGCTTGCGCCAGATTCAGTTCGAGGATGGGCCGGGTCACGCAGTCGGGGTCGGCGAACACCCGCCGCGCCTGGGGGTCCGCTGGCAGCTGCAGGCCATTGCGCTGCACGTAGGCGTCGGCTGCATCGAGCAGCGACAGGTAGTTTTCGTCACCCTTGGCCAGGTTCTCCACCAGGTCTTCCCGGAAGGTCACCACGCCGTCGTGGAAGGACTGGGTCAGGCCGACCAGCTTCAGGCCGCGCTGCGCCAGCTCGCGAAAATCCACGGTGCGCCCGCCATGGGCGCCGCTGACCGCGATGGTCACGTGCTCACGCCCCGGCTGCATGGCCGCCACGTCCCACAGCCCGAGCACGCCCAGCCACCAGCAGAAGTCGCGGTTGCGGTAGGCCCGGGGTGGACGGTCGTGCTGGCCCACCGAGAGGTACACGGTTCTGCCCGCGCGCTGCAGTTCATCGGCGATCTGGGTGCCGGACGAACCCGCGCCGACTACCAGCACCGCACCGGCGGCGAGCTGCTCGGGGTTGCGGTAGTGCGCCGAATGAAGCTGCTGCAGCGCCGGGTCTTGCGGGGCAATGCCGGGGATGACCGGAATCTGGAAAGGCCCGGTGGCGACCACCACACGCCTGGCCTGGATCGGGCCTTGCGAGGTGTCGACCGTGAAACCGGGCCGGCCGGCGTTGCGCACCACCTGCCGGACCTCGACGCCGGTGCGAATCGGCGCATTGAACTGCCTGGCGTAGGCTTCGAAGTAGTCGGCGACCTGCTCCTTGGGCGCAAAGCTGTCGGGGTCCAGGCCGGGAAATTCCAGCCCGGGAAAACGGTCGTGCCAGGCTGGCCCGTTGGCCACCAGCGAGTCCCAGCGGCAGGTCCGCCAGGCCTCGGCGATGCGGTTGCGCTCGAGCACCAGATGGGGAACGCCCAGTCGGCTGAGGTGCTCGCTCATGGCCACGCCGGCCTGGCCGGCGCCCACCACAAGGGTATCTGTTTCCACGACTGCAGCTGTCATTGCCTGTTCCTTCTCGAAGGCGGGAGTGCAGGCATTCTGTGCAGTTACGCCCGATAGCGAAAATATGATTTTTGTGGTCGCAGCAGAGGAAAAAACTAGGGATCGAAAAACCCGCCGCCCACCCGCCCTGACCAGCTTTTTTATCGCTTGAGAGCACATATTTACTGGTTTTCCAAAAGCCCGCACTTGGTCACTATCGCGCAAGCCCAGCGCCTGCTTTGCCCGTTCATTGCCGTTTTGGACACACCTACCACAGCGCTGGCGCCTGCGGAGATCAGCCATGAGCAAAACAACACGTGCCACCGCCGAATACCAGCAACTCGACGCCGCACACCACATTCATGCGTTTCTCGACCAGAAAGCCCTCAACGCCCAGGGCGCGCTGGTGATCGAACGCGGCGAGCGCCTGCACCTGTGGGACACGGACGGCAAACGCTATCTGGACGGCATGTCCGGGCTCTGGTGCACCAACCTGGGCTATGGCCGCAAGGACCTGGCCGAGGCGGCCGCGCGGCAGCTGCATGAACTGCCCTACTACAACCTGTTTTTCCACACCACCCACCCGCGGGTCATCGAGCTGTCGGAGCTGCTGTTCAGCCTGTTGCCCAGCCACTACAGCCACGCGATCTACACCAACTCGGGGTCTGAAGCCAACGAGGTGCTGATCCGCACCGTGCGTCGCTATTGGCAGATTCAAGGCAAGCCCGAGAAGAGCGTGATGATCGGCCGCTGGAACGGCTATCACGGCTCGACCCTGGGCAGCACGGCGCTGGGGGGCATGGGCTTCATGCATGAAATGGGCGGCATGCTGCCGGGCTTCGCGCACATCGGCGAACCCTATTGGTACGCCCAGGGCGGCGAGCTCAGCGAAGAGGCGTTCGGCCTCAAGGCGGCAGCGGAACTCGAGGCCAAGATCCTCGAGTTGGGTGCCGACCAGGTGGCGGCCTTTGTCGCCGAGCCGTTCCAGGGCGCCGGCGGCATGATTTTCCCGCCGGCCAGCTACTGGGCGCAGATCCAGCGTATCTGCCGCCAGTACGACGTGCTGCTGTGCGCCGACGAGGTGATTGGCGGGTTCGGCCGCACCGGGGAGTGGTTCGCCCACCAGCACTTCGGTTTCGAGCCCGACACCCTGTCGATTGCCAAGGGCCTGACCAGTGGCTACATCCCCATGGGGGGCTTGATCCTCAGCCGCAAGATGGCCGAGGTGCTGGTCGACCAGGGCGGTGTGTTCGCCCACGGCCTGACCTATTCCGGTCATCCGGTGGCAGCGGCCGTGGCGATCGCCAACATCCTTGCGTTGCGTGACGAAGGCGTGGTCAGCCAGGTGAAGACCGACACCGGTCCGTATTTCCACCAGCTGTTGCGCGAAGCGTTCGCCGACCACCCCGTCATTGGCGATATCCAGGGCACCGGCCTGGTGGCCGCCTTGCAGTTCGCCCAGGACAAATCCACGCGCCAGCGCTTTGCCCAGGAGAACGAAATTGCCTGGCACTGCCGCACCGTCGGCTTCGAAGAAGGGCTGATCATCCGATCGACACTGGGCCGCATGATCATGGCGCCGGCGTTGGTCGCCAACCATGCCGAACTGGACGAGCTGGTGGAGAAGACCCTGCGCTCGGTGAACCGGACAGCCCGCGAGCTGAACCTTCTTTAGGCCGCCAGCGGCGCCCAGCCGCTCTGGCGTTGCTGCGCCAGGGCGGCTAGCCGACCAACCGCTGCTCCCCTGCCCGCCCACAAGCAATCTTTTCGATAAGCAAGCACCATAAAAAACCTCGTTTCGCTGGCCGCTGTCGGCCGACAGAATGCAGCCATTGCCTTTCTGAACCCGGGGCGCAATGCCCGTCCCTGGCCGTTTCAGATGCCCAGTTCAGACCAGACAGGATCGCCGTCATGACATTTTCAATCGTGGGTCGCTGCGCCGAAACCGGCCAACTGGGGATCGCCATCAGCTCCTCGAGCATTGCCGTCGGTGCGCGCTGCCCCTGGCTGCGCCCCGGGGTGGGTGCGGTGGCCACGCAGAACATCACCCTGCCGGCCCTGGGGCCGCAGGTGCTGGATCACCTGGAACAGGGCGCCTCGCCTGCCGAGGCGCTGGACAAGGCCCTGACCCGCAACGGCTATGGCCAGTTTCGCCAGCTGACCGCCATCGACCACCTGGGCAATACCGCTCACTTCAGCGGCGCCAACACCCTGGGCTGCCACCACGCCTTGTCGGGCGAGCAGTGCGTGGCAGCCGGCAATATGCTGGCGGGCACCGCAGTCATCGAAGCCCTGGTGCACACCTTCGAGACCAGCGGGGGCCACCTGGCCGATCGCCTGATCGCCGCCATGCAGGCGGCGATGGCCGCAGGTGGGGAAGCAGGCCCGGTGCATTCAGCAGCCATGGTGGTGGTCGGCGAGCACACCTGGCCGATCATCGACCTGCGGGTCGACTGGGCCGATGAGGACCCGGTCGGCAATCTCGCCGCCCTGTGGCTGGACTACAGCCCTCAGGTGCAGGACTACCTTACCCGCGCGCTCGACCCCAGCAAGGCACCGGGCTACGGCGTGCCCGGCGATGAGCGCTGAGGGCACCCGGGCGCCCCCATACCGCTTCACCGGGTGATCGGTTCGCTGGCCCCTGGCTGGGTTGCCAGCACCTCACGGCAGTGATCGATGAACAGCTGCGCCGGCTTGGTCAGCTGCGAGCGGCGCAGCCAGGCCGCCGCCAGGCCCGAGCCGGTGACCTGCTCGACCAGCGGCACGCAGACCACCTTCTGGCCGTCGTAGGTATAGGGCGAATGCGGCCGCGTCACCAGGATGGCGAAGCCGAACCCGCGACCGACCGTGCCCCTGACCATCTCGATCGAAGGCGAGCTGAACAGGATGTGCGGGTTCAGGCCCAGCTCTTCGAAGATGCTCACGAAATAGGTCCGGCTGGGCTGCACGTCGAGCAGCACCATCGGCTCGAGCACCAGGTCGGTCAAGGACACCTTGGCCTGGCTGGCGAAGCGATGCCCCTCGGGCAGCAGTGCATAAGGCTGCTGGGGCGGCATCAGGGGCGCGGTGACGATGGTGCTGTCCAGATCGTGCTCGTAGAGGATCGCCAGGTCGATGCTGCCCGACGTCAATGCCTGCACCAGTTCCTGCTGCTCGCCGTCGCGAATGCGCACCTCGACGCCGGGCCAGCGGTCACGAAAGCCGGCGATCAGCTGCGGCAGATAGAGCGGCGCGACGGTTTCGAAGCAGCCGATATCGATCTGCCCCGCCACCACATCGTTGTCGGCCAAGGCGTTCTGCTCGAACTCATGGGCGACCCGCAGCAGCTCCTGAGCCTTGCGATAGAAGCGCGCGCCGCTGGGGGTCAGCGAAACACCCTGGGCGTGATGACGGATGAACAGCTGCACCGCGAAGCTTTCTTCCAGATGCTTGATCGCCGTGGACACCGAAGGCTGGGCGATATAGAGCTTGCGCGACGCTTCGGCGACGCTGCCACATTCCACCGTGGTCACGAAATACTTGAGTTGCCGCAGATTGTAGACAGCCATGTCGCCCTCGATATGGCGCCGTCGCGCAAACCACGCGCCAGCGCGCTCCAGTTCAATCCAGCCGTGCATTCTGCAAGTTTGCGCGGGGTTCGCAAAGGAGCAATTTCCTAAGCGTTGACCTTAAAAAACATGGCCTTGGGCGCACCAGAACAGTGCGCTTCTGGCGAGGTTTTTTATCGATAAGGACCACATTTTTACTGGTTTCTCACTCCGCCCAGTTGCTCCACTATCGGCCCCATCGTCAGTCGAACAGCCCATTGAGCAGCGAGCGGAGAGCGTGCAGTGACAGACTTCAACGCATGGCAACGGTTGGCCAGCCAGCAAACCCTGAGTCAGGCCGCCTGGATCGATGGCCGCCCCTGCACGGCCCTGAGCGGTGCCACCTTCGCGGTGATCAACCCGGCCACCAACGCGCTGCTGGCCGACGTCAGCGCCTGCGCCGAGGCGGACGTCGACGCGGCCGTACGGGTGGCACGCAAGAGCTATGAAAGCGGGCCGTGGGCACGCATGCAGCCGCGCGAACGCAAGGCCATCCTGCTGCGCCTGAGCGAGCTGATCCTGGCCCACCGCGAGGAACTGGCGCTGCTGGATTCGCTGAGCATGGGCAAGCCGGTGATGGACGCCTACAGCATCGACGTGCCCGGCGCCGCGCACGTGTTCGCCTGGTACGCCGAAAGCCTCGACAAACTCTACGATCAGGTGGCGCCCACCGGCCCCGGCACGCTTGCCACCATCACCCGCGTGCCCCTGGGCGTGATCGCGGCCGTGGTGCCGTGGAACTTCCCGCTGGACATGGCCGCGTGGAAACTGGCGCCGGCCCTGGCGGCCGGCAACAGCGTGATCCTCAAGCCTGCCGAGCAATCGCCTTTTTCAGCCCTGCGCCTGGCCGAGCTGGCCGCCGAGGCCGGCATTCCGGCGGGTGTTTTCAACGTCGTGACCGGGCTCGGTGAGCAGGCCGGGCGCGCCCTGGGACTGCACCCGGATGTCGACGCCCTGGCGTTCACCGGCTCCACCGAGGTGGGCAAGTGCTTCATGAACTACTCGGCGCAATCGAACCTCAAGCAGGTGTGGCTGGAGTGCGGCGGCAAGAGCCCGAACCTGGTGTTCGCCGACTGCCAGGACCTGGACCTGGCCGCCGAAAAAGCCGCGTTCGGTATCTTCTTCAATCAGGGCGAGGTGTGCTCGGCGAACTCGCGCCTGCTGGTGGAGCGCTCGATTCACGATGAGTTCGTCGAGCGCCTGCAAGACAAGGCTCGCCACTGGCAGCCCGGCGATCCCCTCGACCCGGCCAGCCGGATGGGCGCCATCGTCGATGCCCGGCAAACCGCCCGGGTCATGGCGTACATCGATGAGGCCGCAAGCTCGGGGGCCCGCCTGGTGGCCGGCGGCGAGCAGGTGGTGATCAACGGCTCGAGCAACTTCATTCAACCGACCCTGTTCACCGGCGTCGGCCATGACATGCGCCTGTCCCGTGAGGAGGTGTTCGGGCCGGTGCTGGCGATCACCCCGTTCGACGACGAGGATCAGGCGGTGCAGATGGCCAACGACCATATCTACGGTCTCGCCGCCTCGCTGTGGAGTGACGACCTGAACCGTGCCCACCGGGTCGCCAGCCGCCTGAACGCGGGCACCGTTTCGGTCAACACCGTGGACGCCCTGGACGTCTGCGTGCCCTTCGGCGGCGGCAAGCAGTCGGGCTTCGGCCGCGACCTGTCGCTGCATTCCTTCGACAAGTACACGCAATTGAAGACCACCTGGTTTCAGCTGCGCTGAGCAGGTGTGCTGCATCCGCCGCGCCTGGCCGCTGCCAGGCGCGGCGAACAACAAGAAAGTCGGTCCCCGCAAACCGTCCCGGCAGCGCAGCTGTTTTCTGTATTACCTGCCAGCCAGTCATTGATCCCGGGCATGCACCCGGGTGCCAACAGAGTGCACTTTCCATGCAGAGCAACGACTCCACACCCGCCACCCTGGAACTCAGTACCATCCAGCCCATCGCCCATGATCAACGGCATGGACGGGCGCGCGATCTGTTCACCATCTGGTTCGGCTCCAACATCATGCTGCTGACCGTGGTCACCGGCGCGCTCGCGGTGACCGTGTTCAAGCTGCCGTTCCTGGCGGCCATGACCGCCTTGATCCTCGGCAACCTGGTCGGTGGCATCTTCATGGCCCTGCACTCGGCGCAAGGCCCGCAGCTGGGCGTACCGCAGATGGTGCAGACCCGTGGCCAATTCGGCTCGTATGGCTCGCTGCTGGTGGTGGCGCTGGTGGTGATCATGTACCTGGGCTTCTTCGCCTCCAACCTGGTGCTGGGCGGGCAGTCGCTGCACAGCCGCTACCCGCTGCTCTCGACCAACCAGGGGATCATCCTGGTGGGCCTGATCAGTGTGGTGGCCACGGTGTTCGGCTACCGCCTGATCCACGCCTACACGCGGATCATGTCCTATGTATCGGGAGCGACGCTGCTGCTGTGCTTCATCTGGATCGTTGGCGTGCACGGCCTGCCGGCCGACTTCATGCAGCGCAACGAACTCAACCTGACCGGCTTTCTCGGCACCCTGTCCATCGCCGCGCTGTGGCAACTGGCGTACGCCCCCTACGTGTCCGACTACTCGCGCTACATGCCGGCCAATACCGGCGGCGGCGCGGCCTTCTGGTCGAGCTACTGGGGATGCTGCCTGGGCTCGATCCTGCCGATGGCGCTGGGCGTGATCGTCGGCCTGTGCGTCGAGGGCGATATCACCGCCGGCCTGATCGCGCTGACCGGCAGCCTGGCCACCCTGGTGGTCGCGGTGTTCTCCATCGGCATCGCCGCCACCAACGCCATGAACCTGTACTGCGGCACGCTCTCGGCGATCACCGTCGGCCAGACCCTGGTGCCTAAATGGTCGGCCGGCGCCCTGTCGCGCGCCATCACCGCCCTGCTGCTGTTCTCGATCGCCCTGACCCTGGCGCTGCTGGGCCAGGATGATTTCATGGCCAACTACACCAACTTCATTCTGTTGCTGCTGTATGTGCTGGTGCCCTGGACCGCGATCAACCTGGTCGACTATTACCTGGTCGCCCATGGCAGCTACGACGTCGCTTCGTTCTTTCGTCGCGACGGCGGCATCTACGGCTACGTCAACTGGACCGCCGTCGGTTGCTACCTGCTGGGCATCCTGGTTCAGGTGCCTTTCATGGCCACCGAGCTATACACCGGGGTCATCGCGCGGGCCATGGGCGGCGCGGACATCTCCTGGATGGTCGGCCTGGCGGTGATCTCGCCGGTGTACTACCTGGCCAGCCGGCGGCGCAATCGCGTGCAGGCACTGAACGTCATGGGGAAAAGCGCATGAACACGCCATTCGACTACGTGATCGTCGGGGCTGGCTCGTCCGGCTGCGTCCTGGCCAACCGCCTGAGCGCCGACCCGGCCGTCAAGGTGTGCCTGATCGAAGCCGGCGGCAACGACAACAGCCAGCGCATCCAGACGCCGGCGGGCACCATCACCTTGTACAAGAGCAAGACCTACAGCTGGAATTTCTTCAGCGCGCCGCAGCAGCATCTCGGCGGGCGCAGCCTGCATACGCCCCGGGGCAAGGCCCTGGGCGGCTCCAGCTCGATGAACAGCATGATCTACATCCGCGGCCACGCCAGCGACTACGACCGCTGGGCACAAGCGGGTTGCCCCGGCTGGGACTGGAACAGCGTGCTGCCCTACTTCAAGAAGTCGGAGAACAACCGCCTCGGCCAGGACCCTGGCCGGCATGGCACGGGCGGCGAGCTGAACGTGGAGGCGGCGCGCGATCCCAACCCGGTGTCGCGGCTGTTCGTCAGCGCGGCGCAGAAGGTCGGTATCCGCCGCAACGACGATTTCAACGGTGAGCAGCTCGAGGGCTGCGGCATCTACAACCTGACGCAGAAGAATGCCCGGCGCCTGTCCAGCTACCGGGCGTTCGTCGCGCCGGTGCTGAGCCGGCCCAACCTCAAGGTGATCACCGACTGCACGGTGCACTCGGTGGTGGTCGACGGGGGTGTCGCCACCGGCGTCAACGTGCAGATGGCGGGCACCCGGCAGGTCTTGCAGGCCAACCGCGAAGTCATCCTCTGCGCCGGCTCCCTGGGCAGCCCGCAGTTGCTGCTGGCGTCCGGCATCGGCCCGGCGCAGGACCTGCAGGCCGCCGGCATCGAGGTCCGGCATGACCTGCCGGGGGTCGGCAAGAACCTGCAGGACCATCTGGACGGCTTGATCACCGTGCGCTCGAAAAGCCCGCTGACCCTCGGCTTCTCGGCCGGCGCGCTGCCGAGCATCGTCACTTCGCCCTGGCGCTACCTGAGGGCCCGGATGGGCTGGCTGACCACCAACTACGTCGAGGCCGGCGGCTTTGCCCGAACCGCGCTGAGCGACGGCTTGCCGGACGTGCAGTTCCACTTCGTGCCCGGCTACCGCAGCCACCGCGGGCGGCTGTTCGAATGGGGCCATGGGTACGCGGTGCACACCTGCGTGCTGCGGCCCGGAAGTATCGGCGAGGTGCGCATCGGCCGCGACCGGCAACTGCTCATCGACTTCAACTTCCTGTCCGACCCCGAGGACGCCAAGGTGCTGGTGGAAGGGCTGAAGCTGGCCCGGCGTGTGCTGGCCTCGGCCGAGTTCGATAGCATTCGCGGCGAGGAGATGCTGCCGGGCAAAGCGGTGCAGACCGACGAGCAATGGCTGGCGTATGTGCGCGACTACGCTGCCACGGTCTTTCACCCCGTGGGCACCTGCAAGATGGGCAGCGATGCCATGAGCGTGGTCAGCCCCGAACTCAAGGTGCACGGCATCGAAGGCCTGCGGGTGGTCGATGCCTCGATCATGCCGACCCTGATCAGCGGCAACACCAACGCGCCCTGCATCATGATCGGCGAAAAAGCCGCCGACCTGATCCTGCGCCGCACACCACCGGGCGCTGTCTAGCCTGGGCTGGCCGTCGTCAATGAGGAAGCGGGCGAAGAGCGCTCGCTGCGGTTCCTGCGCCATGGCCGATCGGCCCGGCGCAGGCTCGCGCAGGCGTCGCTGAAACGGCTGTCGAGCCCAGTTTTTTCCTCGTCAACGACCACATATTTACTAATTTTCCTTCTGCACCACTTGCGCCAACATCAGCCTCGCCCGTCCGAGGCACAAGGTCCACACAGAGACCAATCCGTCGTTGCCCTGGCGTCTCGCCTTCCTGCCCCCGAATCGCACGAACTAAAAAAACACCATCATTCCGGGAGTGCTTCATGGTCAAGTCATTCGTCTCGCGCTGCATCCGTCCGCTGGCCTTCACCGCCCTGGCAACCGGCATTGCCAGCGCTGCCCAGGCGGGCACGCTTTCGATCGGTCATACCACCTGGGTCGGCTACGGCACCCTGTACCTGGCCCGGGACCTGGGCTACTTCAAGGAAAAAGGCCTGAGCGTCGAACTGCCGACCATCGAGGAAGCCTCGATGTACATGGCCGCCCAGGCCTCCGGCAAGCTCTCGGGCTCGGCCTCGACCCTGGACGAGATCCTCAAGTACCGCCCGCAGTTCTGCTTCAAGGCCGTGGCGGCCCTGGATGAAAGCTACGGCGGCGACGGCGTGCTGGTGGGCAAGGACGTCAACAGCCTGCAGGACCTCAAGGGCAAGGCGGTGGCCGTCAACGAAGGCTCGGTGTCGCAATTCTGGCTCAACTACCTGCTCAAGAACGCCGGCATGAAGATGAGCGACCTGACCATCCAGAACATGACCGCCGACGACGCCGCCACCGCCTTCATCGCCGGCCGCGTCCCGGCCGCCGTGACCTGGGAGCCGCACCTGAGCACCGTGCGCGAGAAGAAAACCGGCAAGGTGCTGGTCGACAGCAGCAGCACCCCGGGCGTGATCGTCGACGTGGTCGCCCTTAGCTGCGACGTGGTCGACAAGCAGCCGGACGACGTCAAGGCCCTGGTGGCCGGCCTGTACAAAGCCGTGCAGTACACCAAGGAGCATCCGAAGGAGGCCTACGCGATCATGGCCAAGGGCGTGGGCGGCTACCTGGCCGATGCCGGCGAGCTGGAATCGGCGGCCAAGGGCGTGCGCTTCTACGACCAGGCCATGAGCGAGAAGCTGCTGGGCAGCAACGGCAGCCAGGGCGACGCTGCGGCGGTGATCAAGCTGGCCAACGAGACCGCCACCGAGCTGCAGGGCAAGCCCTACAACGTCAGCTACGGTGACCTGATCGACAACCGCTTCATCAGCCCGAAATAGGAACGCCCATGTCCAAGCGCAATTCGTGGCTGAACCGTTGCCTGACCCCCAAGGCGAGCATCCCGATGCCGGTCATCTGGAGTGCCAGCAGCCTGGCCTGGGTCCTGCTGATCGGGCTGTGGGCGGTGCTGTCCTACGGCGAAGTGGTGCCGGCGATGTTCCTGCCGACCCCTGGCGCGGTGTTCGCCGCGGCCGCCCGCCTGGCCCGCGACGGCACCCTGGGGACCCACGTGTGGGCCAGCGTCGAGGTGGTCATGATGGGCTTTGTGATCTCCTCGCTGGTCGCCGTGCCGGTGGGTCTGTTGATGGGCAGCTTCCGGGTTGTACAGGCGTTTCTGGAGCCGCTGGTCAACTTCATCCGCTACCTGCCGGTGACCTCCTTCGTGCCGCTGTTCATCCTGTGGATCGGCATCGGCCTGGAGCAACGGGTGTCGATCATCATCTTCGGCGTGTTCTTCCAGCAGCTGGTGATGATCGCCGACGTCTCCAAAGGGGTCTCCAAGGACCTGATCAATGCCTCCTACACCCTGGGCTCGAACCGTGCCGATGCCGTGCTGCACGTCATCGCCCCGGCCTCGCTGCCCGGGGTGCTGGACACCCTGCGAGTGACCATGGGGTGGGCCTGGACCTACCTGGTGGTGGCCGAGCTGGTGGCGGCCTCCAGTGGCCTGGGCTACCTGAGCCTCAAGGCCATGCGTGGCTTTCAGGTGGACGTGATCTTCCTGGCCATCGCGGTGATCGGCCTGCTGGGGCTGATCACCGATCAACTGTTCCGTTTTCTTCGCTTGAAGGTGGCCGCATGGGCTCAGTAACCGCTACTTCGCCGCGTACCCTGCCGGGCCTTGCGGCCCAGGCGCAAGCCGAACCACGGCTCAAGGTGGCTGAGGTCAGCCTGCATTACCGTACGCCGTCGGGGGATACCTTCACCGCGCTGGACAAGGTCTCCTTCGAGGTGCCCGACCAGCAGTTCGCGGTGCTGGTCGGGCCTTCGGGCTGCGGCAAATCGAGCCTGCTGTACCTGACCGCCGGCTTGAACGAACCCACCTCGGGGGAGATTTTCGTCGGTGGCCAACAGGTCGACGGGCCCGGCGCCGACCGCGGCATGGTGTTTCAGGGCTACACCCTGTTTCCCTGGCTGACAGTGCGCCAGAACATCGAGTTCGGCCTCAAGCGGCGCGGCATGCCGGCCGCAGAGCGCAAGGACATCGTCGAATACTACCTGAACGAAGTGGGCCTGCAGCGCTTCGCCGACAACTACTCCAAACAGTTGTCCGGCGGCATGATGCAGCGGGTGGCGATCGCCCGGGCGCTGGCCAATGACCCGCAGATTCTGCTCATGGACGAGCCGTTCGGGGCCCTGGACAGCCAGACGCGCCTGCAGATGCAGCAGTTGCTGCTCAGGGTCTGGGAGCACAGCAAGAAGACCGTGCTCTTTGTCACCCATGACATCGACGAGGCCATCCTGCTCGGCGATCGGATCTTCGTGATGGGTGCCCGGCCGGGGCGGATCAAGCAAGTGCTCGACGTGCCCATAAACCGGCCACGCCACCTGGACATGGTCATGGACCCGGAGTTTATCCGCATGAAACGCGACATCTTTCATCAGCTTCACGACGGCCCCGAAGCGCACTGAGTGCTCCCCCTTCCCCACCATCCCGCGCACCAGGCGGCGCCATCATCGAGGCAATGCAACTGACGCGCCAGCGCTGAACCCTCTGCCCTTACCGCTGGGAAACGCTGGTGACCTGGGACAGATACAGCGACTGCTGCTGGCCGCTGGCGTCGATGAACTGGTAATGGCCATCGGCAAAGGTCGGCGAGGTCACGGCCGTCAGACGCTGGCCTGAGGCGGTGTGAAAGATGCTGCCGACGCCTATGGAGCCGGTGGTACAGCCGCCGAGGAGGCACAGAAGAGTTGCGGAGAAGGCGATGACCAGTTTCATGGGTGGACCTGCGAATCGAATGGGGTGACGAATGAGCCCTGGTCCCTAGGCTCGGCGTGGTGCGCCTCATGAGGGAATGAAATAATCAGATCCTGATCGGCGACGTTTTTATGACGTCAGCAAACCTAAGCGGTTCCGGAGAGAGATATGGCATATTGCTATTTGACGACGAAAGGTCATGTAACAGGTGCTCGGCCCGACGATTGCGGAAACGACCCGGCCTCAGGTTTCAACCCTGCCGCCAGCTATGACGAAGTACTCGTCTTGGCCCTGGCCGTCACCACTGCCCCAGGTAATCAAGCGCCACTGCTCACCTTCACCCCCACCCGGGAACACCTCAAGCACGTAGCCGTCGTCGAAACGCAGACGCAGCCCGCCGCAGCTGTCACTGCCAACCGATGCAATGCTCGCAGCGCAGGCTGAGCGGGCGTCGATCCAGGCGGACATCCGTTCATCCCAGCGATTGCCCAGGTCGGGAGTCCAGTCGCCTGGTGACCTATTCGAAGCCGATGCACCCGCGGGGTGCCAGTAATCCTCGCGGCCGACGTAGAAACCCGCTGCCGTGCTGACTCTCCAGGCACATTGAACATGCAACGCCCACTGGCCCGCCTCAACCAGGCGCCCCAGGGGCGTGCGGCGCTGGCCCAGCGTGCCGAGCTGCAGCGTCAGCATGTCCACTGCGCGGGCAGCGCCGGTCAGCGGCTGGCCCACGAGCCTGGATAAGGCAGACTCCACCACCTGCTGTAGATCGCTCACGCCACGGCTCCTTGTGCTCGCCCTCTCGACCAGGGCACATGTGAACGGAGAATAGTGGTCGATGCCCAAGGCCGGCAATAGCGAACCGCCATCAAAAAATTGGCACGACAAGCGCGTCATGAAAAAGTTTTACCGCTCGTCAGAACTTTCTCGAAAAGTGCCATCATGCTGGCTAAGTTGGATCCTGCGAGTTATGGGTGGCTGCCAGATTCTCATCTGAGCCGTCCGCCACCCCGCACCAGAGTGCTCCGCCGTCCGCCTGCAACGCCTGCCGGACGCCAAGGCACCGCGACCCCCATCATTGCGATGTCGATGGCCGCCACCCCCATTGCGCTCCTGCCGAGCTGTCGCCTTGCACTTCTGCAAGGCGTTTCCACGACTTGCCCTGACCCATGCCGTGCCCGAACCGGAACGGGCACTGCTGCGCGCGTGAGTATCCGGACACCCACAACAGCCCGACGAACCCAAGCCGTTCAGACGAAGCAGGAGGCCTTCCATGAAGCGATGTTCAGCGCCGCAAATACTCGTGATGCCCGCACCTCAGCCCCACCGCATCTGCATGACTCTACCCGTCCTCGCTCTTCCTGATGATTGCCTCGCCGTCCTGGCCGCCTCATTCGCGCAGGGGCAGCCAACATGACCACAATCACCACAGCCGTTACCGACAAGGCGCGCGAAACCGCTCTGTACCATCCCGCCTACCGCCCCGACATCGACGGCCTGCGCGCCGTGGCTGTGCTGGCGGTGGTGTGCTTCCACGCCTTCCCGTCGTCGCTGCGCGGTGGCTTCATCGGCGTCGATATTTTTTTTGTGATTTCCGGCTTCCTGATCTCCAGCATTGTTTTCAAAAGCCTGGAAACCGATCAGTTCAGTTTTGCCGAGTTCTACAAGAAACGCGCCCTGCGGATTTTCCCGGCCCTGTGCATCGTGCTGCTCTGCTGCTTCGTGGCGGGTTGGTTCGTGTTGTTTGCCGACGAGTTCAAGGAACTGGGCAAACACATCCTGGGCGGCGCACTGTTTGCCTCGAACTTTTTCCTGTGGGACGAAAGCGGTTACTTCGACACCACGGCCGAGGTCAAGCCGCTGCTGCACCTGTGGTCGCTGGGCATCGAAGAGCAGTTCTACCTGGTCTGGCCGTTGATCGCCTGGGTCATCTGCAAGCGCGGCTTCAGTGTATTGATGGCCATCGCAGCGCTGTGGCTGCTCTCGTTCGGCCTGAACATGGCGATGGTGCACCGCGATCCGTCGTTCACCTTCTACATGCCGCAGACCCGCATGTGGGAACTGCTCAGCGGCGCCTTCCTGGCCTACTGGGCGCAACCGGTGGACAGCAGCGCCGCCTGGCTGCACCGCTGCAAGCGCCAGCTCAAGGCCTATGTCGAGCAGCGGCCGCTGCACGAGCGCTACCTGCGCAACGGCGTGGCCGGCACGGGCCTGCTGTTGCTGGTAGTAGCCTTCGCCAGCGTCACCAGCAACTCGGCATTCCCCGGCGCCTGGGCGCTGCTGCCGGTGCTCGGCACGCTGCTGATCATCATGGCGAGCAACGGCAGCTGGCTCAACCGCGCCGTACTGGGCAACCGCGTGGTGGTCTGGCTTGGCCTGATCAGCTTCCCGCTGTACCTCTGGCACTGGCCGCTGCTGACCTTCGCGCACATCCTCGAAGGCCAGCTGCCTTCGCGCGGAATCCGCCTGGCCATGGTGCTGCTGGCCGGGGTATTGGCCTGGCTGACCTATCGCTTCGTCGAAACGCCGATCCGCCGCAAGCGCGTCAAGCTGTCGGCCGCTTCGCTGTATCTCGCGCTGCTGGTCGTGGGGCTGGTCGGCGCCAGCACCTTCGTCAACGGTTTCAAGCAGCGCGCAATCATGGCCGGCTCCAGCGAAGCCTTCGCGCAATTCGTCGGGCCGGTCTGGCAGTTCACCAACAACCCGGTGTGCCAGGCGCGCTACCCGTACAAGGGGCCCAACAAGGACAGCTGGTGGTTCTGCATGACCAACAACGACCAGCCGCCCACCGTGCTGCTGTACGGCAACAGCTACGCCAACCACCTCTACCCCGGCCTGGTGAAGAACCAGCAGCTGGCCGAGCAGACCTACCTGTCGGTGGGCAACTGCGCGGTGGGTTCGGCCGACCGCACCACTGCGCTGGACGACGAAGGCGTGTCACCGTGCATGGGCGCCAGGGCCAAGGAGCAGGAGGATTTTGTCTTCGACATCGTCAAGCATAATGTCAGCCTCAAGTACGTGATCATCGACGGGCTGTCGCTCAAGGGCGACGAGAGCTATCGGGCGAGCATCGACAAGCGGGTGGCGGCGCTGTTGGCCAACCATTTCAAGGTCATCGTGTTCGTTCCGCACCTGCGCTTCGACGCCGATATCAAGGAGTGCTTCTCGCGGTTTGCCGGGGTCGAGCCGAGCCCGGCCTGCGTGGTCAGCGCCAAACAGCACGACGACCTGCTGGCCGAGTTCAAGCCCACCATGGATTACCTCCTGGCCCGCGACCCTGACGTGCAGTTCTTCGACCAGAACGCCGCGCTGTGCGATGCGCACCGGTGCTCCATGACCGTGGACGGCATGCCGATCTTCCGCGATCAGTACCAGCACTACTCGGAGTACGCCAGCGGCAAGGTGGCCGAGCAGTTCGAGCAGTGGGCCATGGTCAACGCACCGGAATTGGTCAAGCGGTAGGCCCGGCACAAGGTCGAAGGCCTGGGGCCGAGCTGCTATATTCGGCCCCTTCCCTTTTGCTGCAACACGGTGCTTGGTCCCTGCATGGCTCGATTCGACAATTACAAGAACATCGCGGACGGCATTGCGACCCTGTTTTTCCCCCATGCCGAGGTGATCCTGCATGACCTTGAGACGCAGACCGTGGCCCACATCGCCAACAACATCTCCAAGCGCCAGCTGGGCGATGACTCGTCGCTGCAGGAGCTGGCCGGGGCACTGGAGTCGGAAGACAACCCTGACACCCGGTTTGCCCAGCCCATCGGCCCCAATTTCGGCCCTTATGAAAAACTGAACTGGAACGGCCAGAAGATCCGCTCGATATCCACCGTCCTCAAGGACGAGCAAGGCCAGGCCGTGGCCATCCTCTGCATCAACCTCAACTTTGCCCTGCTCGAAGCGGCGCGCGATGCGCTGGTCGGTTTCTTCCAGCCGGGGCGCATCCTGCCGCAGCCCGAGGCGCTGTTTCGCGATGACTGGCAGGAACGCATCAACACCTTTCTGCACAGCTGGCTCGGCACACAGCAGCTGTCGCTGAGCACCCTGTCCAGGCAACACAAGCGCACGCTGGTGCGGGCGCTGTTTGCCGAAGGCGCATTCGACGGGCGCAGCTCGGCAGACTATGTCGCCAACGTTCTGAGCATGGGCCGGGCGACGGTCTACAAGTACGTGCGCGAGCTGCGCGAAGAGGCTTGAGCAGCGCTTGCAGCGAGCGTGCGCAGCAGCCCCGTTGCACCCTCACCACTGCAGCCGCACCACACCTCAGCGGGTTGAACAACCGATATACTTCGACGTGGTAGCGACGTGGACAAAGGTGGAAGATGGTTGGCTCAGTGGGTCGGGGCCAAAGCCTGTAGCCTCTGATTTTCCTGGCCGGCGGCACAAGGGAAGGTTGCGTTAGCGATTGACGTTCTGTTGCAGATGGGCCGGATAGCGGTCACCCACCACCTTGATTTGCTCAAGTGCTTGTGCAATGGCTGCCAGATCGTTGCTGCTGAGCACGACGTTTGCAGCCCCAATGTTTTCCTCTAGTCGATTCAGCTTGGTAGTACCCGGGATAGGTACGATCCAAGGCTTCTGTGCCAACAGCCAGGCGATAGCGACTTGAGCTCGGGTAGCGTCTTTGCCCTCGGCAATTTGCCCCAGCACTTCGACCAGCTGTGCATTGGCCTTGCGATTTTCTTCAGTGAAGCGAGGCACCATATTACGGAAATCGTCAGCAGCGAATTTCGTGTCGGCATCGATGGCGCCGGTTAGAAAGCCTTTACCCAGCGGGCTGAAGGGGACGAAGCCGATACCCAATTCTTCCAGCAAGGGAAGAATCTGCTCCTCGGGTTCGCGCCACCACAAGGAATATTCGCTCTGCAGGGCTGCGACCGGAAGCACCGCATGTGCACGTCGAATCGCATCAGGGCCCGCTTCTGACATCCCAAAATGCAAGACTTTCCCTTCTTCGACCAGCTGCTTGACTGTGCCTACCACTTCTTCGATCGGCACCTGGGGGTCGACGCGGTGTTGATAGAGCAGCTCGATACGGTCGGTTTTCAATCTCTTGAGGGAGGCTTCGACCACTGCTTTGATAGTTTCGGGCCGACTGTCCAGACCTTCGTTTGGCACAGCATTTTTGAAGCCGAATTTTGTGGCGATGATCACCTGGTCACGGATGGGAGCCAATGCTTCGCCGAGCAATTCTTCGTTGGTGTAGGGGCCATAGGCCTCAGCGCTGTCGAAGAAATTGACACCTTTGTCGAAGGCATCCCGGAGCAGGGTGATGGCGGCTTTCTTTTCCAGGGCGGGGCCATAAGCAAAGCTCAGGCCCATGCAACCCAGACCCATCGAGGACACTTGCAAAGCGCTTTTGCCCAGTTGTCGTTTCAGCATTTCTCGTCACCTTCGCAGAGTGGTAATTGACAGTTACACTTTAAATTCCTGTGCTCACTTCAACAATCTGCCTGGCGTTTCACGGCTAGATGAGAGGAATTCATCAATGATCCGTGCTGGCCTTCCAGAGCTCACGGCGTTCGTAGCCATTGCCGAACAGCGCAGCTTCACCGGCGCGGCGAGAACGCTGGGCGTATCGCCTTCTGCGCTCAGTCATTCAATGCGTGGACTCGAAGCGCGTCTTGAGCTGCGATTGTTCAACCGCACCACACGCTCCGTAGCGCTGACCGAAGCCGGAGAGCAGCTGTTCAATCGTGTCCAGCCCTTGCTCGGTGACCTGGAGTGCGCCGTCAACGATGTGACCTCCGAGCGCAATACGCCCTCGGGCACGATCAGGCTCAGCGCGTCGGAGTCATCGTTCAAACCGCTGATCCGTCACGTGATGCCCAAGTTCCTCCAGGACAACCCGCAAATACACATTGAATGCATCGCCGACAGCCGCCTGGTCGATATCGTCGCCGATGGGTTCGATGCGGGCATCCGTCTGTTCGATGACGTTCCGCGCGACATGGTCGCTGTCCGTTTCGGCCCTGACATTCGCTTTGCAGCCGTGGCCTCTCCTGGATACCTTGGTCGGCACCCGGCACCCCTAGCGCCCCACGACCTCAAAGCCCATCGCTGTATCCGGTTTCGTTTCGCGAGCGGTACCTTGTTCCGTTGGGATTTTGGCCACTCAGGGAGAACGGCCAGCATCGATGTCGACGGGCCGATGACCATGGACAATATCAACTTGATGGAGGAGGCAGCCCTGGCCGGAATCGGTATCGCATGGCTGCCAGTGCACCAGGTCGATGATCACCTTCGTGAGGGGCGTTTGGTTCATCTGTTACCGGATTGGGGCCCGTACTATCCGGGCGCATGCTTCTATTATCCTGCCAACCGGCACCCGCCCATGGCCTTGAGGATGTTTGCCGAAGCTGTAAGGCAATGGGCACGAGATCAAGAGGGGCTCGTGCAGCCAGGCAACGCGGCTACCGAACCTCCCTCGTCCGGGAGCCACGGCGCCTGACAGCAGGCGAGTCGCTCAGCCGCCGGTAACCATCACCGCGCGGCCAGGAAAGCTACGCTTGCCCCGACGCACCGCTTCTCCCCAGCCTTCAGCCGACCTGCGAGGCCGGTGAATAGCGCGGGTAATCGGTGAACCCCTGCACCCCGCCGCCATACAAGCCTTCAGCGTTCAACGGATTGAGCGGCCAGCCCTGGGCGATGCGCTGCGGCAGGTCGGGGTTGGCGACGAAGGGTCTGCCGAACGCCACCAGGTCGGCCAGCCCGGACTCGACCAGCCGCGCGGCGCGTTCTGCGGTGTACAGCCCGGCGTAGAGGATGCGGCCACTGAAGGTGTCGCGCACCTCGCGACGAAATGCCTCGGGCAGGTCGGGTGCGTTGGCCCAGTCGGCCTCGGCGATGGACAGGTAGCCGATGCCCTGCTCTTCCAGCACCCGGATCGCCTCGATGTAGGTCTGGTGCGGGTCTTCTTCGACGAAGCCGATGTACACACGATCTTCATCGGTGCTGCTGAACAATGGCGAGAAGCGCACCCCCACCCGCTGCGGGCCGACCACGGCGCTCATCGCCTGCACCACTTCGCGCAGAAAACGCAGGCGGTTGGCCAGCGAGCCACCGTATTCGTCGGTGCGCTGGTTGGCGTGGGTGGAAATGAACTGGTTGACCAGATAGCCATTGGCCGCATGGATCTCGACGCCATCAAAGCCGGCGCTCAGGGCATTGCGGGCGGCCTGGGCGTACAGCTCGACCAGCGCCTTGATCTCTTCGACGCTCAACTGACGCGGCATCGACGGCTGCACCAAGGTGCCGCTGCCGGGCGCAGTTTCAATGAACGCCTTGGCTTTGTCTGCGGCAATCGGCGACGGCGCCACCGGCGCGGCCTGGTCCGGTTGCAGCGCGTGATGCGACACACGGCCGACATGCCACAGCTGGGCGAAGATCACCCCGCCGGCAGCGTGCACGGCGTCGGTCACCGTGCGCCAGCCGTCGATCTGGCGCTGGTTGTAGATGCCCGGCGTCCAGGCATAGCCCTGGCCGCGCGGTTCGATCTGCGTGCCTTCGCTGATGATCAGCCCGGCGCTGGCGCGCTGCTGGTAGTAGCTGGCCATCAGCGGCGTGGCCACGTCGCCCGGCTGGCCGCTGCGCTGACGGGTCAGCGGTGGCATGACGATGCGATTCTTCAGGGTGATGGCGCCCAGCGAAGTGGGCTCGAACAGAGAGCGGTGCTGCATGATTGGATTTCCTTGAAACGTCGGGGGGCGGGAGACGCCGTGACCTCTCCCGCCGGCGGGCAACTTCAGCCTTGCTGCAGCTGGCTGATCAGCAGCTGCGCCGCTTCGCTGGACGAACCGGGGTTCTGCCCGGTGATCAGCAGGCCGTCGCGGACCACGTAGGAAGCCCAGTCCGGCCCCTTGGAATACAGGCCACCGTTGGCCTTGAGCATGTCCTCGACAAGGAACGGCACCACGTCGGTGAGGCCTACCGCCTCTTCCTCGGAGTTGGTGAAGCCGGCGACCTGCTTGCCCTGCACCAGCGGCGTGCCGTCAGCCTTCTTCACATGGCGCAGCACGCCGGGAGCGTGGCAGACCAGGGCGGCCGGTTTGTCTGCGGCGATGAAGCCTTCGATCAGCCGAATCGAGACCGGGTCTTCGGCCAGATCCCACAGCGGACCGTGGCCACCCGGGTAGAACACGGCATCGAAGTCGGCTGGGGACACGCTGTCCAGGCGCACGGTGCTGGCAAGCGCGGCGTTGGCGGCGGCGTCGGCTTCGAAACGGCGGGTCAGGTCGGTCTGGAAGGACGGCTCGTTGCTCTTCGGATCGAGCGGCGGCTGGCCGCCCTTGGGCGAGGCGAGAACGATCTCGGCCTGGGCATCGAGGAAGGCGTAGTAAGGCGCGGCGAGCTCTTCGAGCCAGAAGCCGGTCTTGCGGCCGGTGTTGCCCAGGGTGTCGTGGGAGGTCAGTACCATGAGAACTTTCATTATGCTTTTCCTGTGCCAGAGTGAGAGTGCTTGCTTGGATTAGACCAGTCGTCTATTTGCAAGGCGACCCGAAAGTGCGCTGGATCTGGTGCTACCTTAAATTCAATTAGACCAGTCGTCTAGTGTTTTCTTCGGGTTTTTTTTCAGTGCATTTGCAGTGTGGTGCAAGAAAGGTCAGTCAGCCAGGTCGAGCACCTGCCGGGTGGTGGCCATCGCGGTCGTGAAGGGTTGCGTGGTCTTGCTGATCTTGACCATGACGCTGGCGCCCAACCACAGCTGGTAAAGACTTTGAGCCACCGCATGGGGCGTGTCGCGCACCGTCAGCGAACCTTCCTCCTGGCCGGTCTCGATCGCCTGGGCAAGGCGCTCGATGACGCCAGCCGTGCCGCGCTTGAGCACCGCGCGCATGGCCTCGGAGAGGTCGGCCACTTCCACCCCGAGTTTCACCGCCAGGCATTTGCCCTGGCAGTCCTGGAACGACTGGGTGTCCTGCCAGATCTGCCAGTAGCGGGTCAGACGCTGCGCCATGTTCAGCCCCGGCAGGGCGAGCACTTCATCGAGCTCGGCCAGGTAGACCGTAAAATAGCTCTCCAGCAGCGCCTCGCCAAAGGCGTCCTTGGATTCGAAGTAGTGATAGAACGAGCCTTTGGGCACCCCCGCCGTGGCCAGGATTTCGTTCAGGCCCACGGCGGAATACCCCTTGGCGGCCATGATGCGCTGGCCTACGTCAAGGATTCCCTGGCGGACATCTGAGGTTTCACGGGTCTTTGGAGTGCTCATGGCGGCCATGGTAATGCTTGCTAGACGATCAGTCTAGTCGCCCTCGAGCGACGCCATGGTTGCATCCTGCGGGTGAAGTGATAATCTCTTTATGAGAACGTTTCTGTAATTACATTCCCATAGAAAGATTATAGAGGTCATCATGAAAGAGATAGATCTGGGCCAACGGGCCGCCGAAATCCTGAGCGCCTGCATCTATGCGAACATCGCCACCAGCGGTGAGGACGGCCCCTGGAACACCCCGGCCACTGCTTTGCCCGACGCCGGGCTGAATTTCTATTGGTCGTCCTGGGTCAATGCGGTGCATTCGAAAAACCTGTGCGCCAACGGCCAGGCCTTCCTGACCTTCTATGACTCGACCCGCGCGCGCGGCACCAACAACAAGATGTGCCTTTACCTGCGCTGCGAAGCCCGGGAAGTGCCCGACCCGGCCGAAGCGGCCAAGGCCGCCGAACTGCTGTACCCGGACGAGCAGGTCGACCTGTCGATGTTTCTTGCGGGCGGCATCAAGCGCTTCTACCGCGCAACGCCGACAACCGCCTGGCTCAACAGCCTCTCCGAGCGCGAGCTGGAACCCGGCACGCTGAAAATGCGCGTCGAGGTGCCGCTCGATGACATCAACCGGTCACGTGGCTGACCCCCTGCTTGAGGCTTGTCATGGACATCGTCACGCTGGAAATCTTCAAGACCGTCGCCGCCGAGCTCAGCATCACCCGAGCGGCAGCGCAGCTGGGGCGTGTGCAGTCGAATGTGACTACGCGCATTCAGAGCCTCGAGGGGCAATTGGGGGTCGCACTGTTCAACCGCGACAACAAGAAACTGCGCCTGACCGATCAGGGGCAGGTCTTTCTCCAGTACGCCCATCGCCTACTGGCGTTGGCCAACGAAGCGCAGCAGGCGATGCACCCGGCCACGCCCCAGGGCACCTTGCGCCTGGGCTCGATGGAAAGCACAGCAGCCAGCCGCCTGCCTGTGCCGTTGAGCCAGTTCCATCAAGCTTCACCGGGCGTCATCTTGCGGGTCACCACCGGCCCGTCGCAGCGCCTGATCGACCTGCTCGATCGTGGCGAGATCGACTGTGCGCTGCTGGCCATGCCGTACGAAGGCGACGACGAGCCCGAGGATATCCTGCAAAGCTATGCTTTCGCAGGCGAGCGCGCCTATGCCGAAGTGCTGCGCGTGGTGTTGCCCAAGGGCTGCACGCCGGGCGATCTGCTCGGGCAGGCCGGGCGCATGTCGCTGGCGGCCTTCCAGGCCGGGTGCAGTTACCGGCAGCTGGCCGGCCAGTGGCTGGCGGCGCAGGGTTCAGGCAATGCGCTGGACGTGCATGAAGTCGGCTCCTACCACGCCATGCTGGCGTGCGTGGCGGCCGGGCAAAGTTTCAGTGTGATTCCACAGAGCGTGCTGCAACTGAGTGCAGAACTGGCCAGCGTCGAACTGGGCGACTCGATCCCCTACCCCACCTGGCTGGTGTGGCGAGCCGGCTATTCGACGGCCGCGTTCGACGCCTTCAGGGCCGTTCTGCGCCATAGCTATTCGCCGAATTATCAAAGCTGATCGGCTGAGACGGGGGGCTGCGCGGCCTCGGCGATCATGGTGTCGACCGCCGAAGCGCAGCGCACCCGGAATTCGGCCGGCAGCATGCACAGCTGCGGGCTGCCGAGGATGCGCAGCTTGGCGCCCTCGGCGGCAGTCGACAGGTCGACGTTCATCGCCTGCAGCTGTTGGATAAGCGCGACGAGGGCAATTCTTTGCAGTTCTTCGGTGGCAATCAGCATGTTCGCTCCGCTTGGGCTCCAGTCATCGGGCGCCTGTAGAGCGTTGGGCATGGACTGAAGCGAGCGGGTTCAGAATTTATCGGCGCGAGCCGATCAATGCGCGAACAGAACTCAGGAAGCCACCCCGAGAATGATGTGCGAGGCCTTGATCACTGCGGTTGCCTTGACGCCTGCAGCCAGACCCAGCTCCTGCACGGCGTCGCGGGTGACGATGGCGAAGACTTCGGCGCCGCTGGGCAGCTGCACGACCACTTCACAGTTCACCGCACCGTCGGTGACGCGCAGCACCTTGCCTTCCAGGCAGTTGCGCGCGGACAACCGGTAGCCCTCGGCATCGGTCATCAACATCACCCAAGGCGCCTTGACCAGCGCCACCGCTTCTTTGCCCACGGCCAGGCCCAGGCTCTGCAGGCTGGCCATGGTCACCACGGCGACCAGCTTCTCGCCGCCACCGAAGCTCAATTCGACTTCGGCATTGACGGCGCCGGGCGTGACCTGGCTGACGGTACCTTTGAAAACGTTACGAGCGCTGACTTTCATGCCGGATCCTTTGTTATTGAAGATTGTTGCTAGGATCCATTAAGCCGTTGTGTAAATGACAGCCCAGCGCTGAAGCGGTTTTTTCGATCGGCGGGCTACTACCGGTAAGCCTGCTACCCTTTGTAAAAATTTACCGTCTGGAAGGAATCCCATGAAAACGGTCGCAACCCTGCTCTTATGCTGCTCCCTCGCTGCCTGCTCGAGCACCTCGCAGGACAGCACGTCGAGCGGCGGATTTCCCGTCACCATCCCGCACCTGACGTCCTCGGTCAGCCCGGCCAACTCCCAGGTGGAGGTATCGATCACGGTCAAGAGCGAGTACCGCGAGCCGCTGAAGACCGTTCGCGTCACCATCGCTGCCTTCGATGCCAAGGGACAGAAACTCAGCGGCAACGACGAAGTGATCGAAGTGCTGGGCCCTATCCTGCGCGGCCAGAGCATCGGCCCGCTGGAGAAAGTGACCTCGATCCGGGACAGCCGCGTCACCTGTATCGAGGTGGTGCAGATCCAGGCGATCAAGCTGGACTACACCCTGGATTCGGTAGTCGGCAAGGACGCCCATGCCGCCGTCACCGGCGGCGGGCAGAGGGCCTGCAATGGCTGAGCGCTGACAGGCGCAGCGCGGGGGGCACAACCGCAAGCTGTTGACACCTGAAGATCAAACCTGCTTGCGGAGCGCCGGACCGACCACCCCCCAAGGTCACGCCACCTTTACATTTACCGCACTACCGCCCCATGGCGGGAATTTCCGAGTGATCCCAGGGTCAATCTGGCGCCAGTCGTCAATCGGAGAACCGCCATGCCGCGCCAGTTGCGCTCCTCATTCATCATCGGGCTACTGGCCTGGCTGGCGCTGTGCGCCGCTGTGCCCGTGGCGGCGCAGGCCGCGCAGGACTCGCCAGCCCCCGCCACCGCCGAGCAGACGACTGCGCCCCAGGGTCCCAGCCTCGACGAGCTCAGCGATCAACTCGACCAGATCCGCCAGAAGGTTTCGGTCAAGGCCAACGACGACCTGCTGGCCAACCTACGCCAGGGCGCCCTGCAGATCCAGAAGCAGGCCGATGCGCTCTCGGCCACGCAGGCGCTGGACCTGCAGCACCTCAACGAACAGCTGAGTATTCTTGGCCCCCCCCAGCCGGACGAAGCGGCGAACTTCACCACCCAACGCAAGGCGCTGACCGCGCAGAAAAACAGCCTGGTCAAGGATCAGACCGAGACCAACACCCTCAGCCAATCGGCGCGCAACCTGGCCACGCAAATCTTCAGCCTGCGCCGCAGCCTGTTCGACTCGCAGATCAGCTCGCGCTCGGCCAGCCCCTTGAGCTCGCTGTTCTGGTCCAACCTGATTCGCCCGACCGACGACGACCTGGGCCGCATGCATGGCCTGTTCAGCGAAGTGAAGGACGTGTTCGCCGCCGCCCTGGCCCCCGGCAAGCGCCTGGTGTTCGGTGCGATCGTGGTCGGCGCCCTGCTGCTGTGGGCGGTGGGCCGGCGCCTGCTGGAGCGTCTGCTGATCTGGGCGATGGTGCGCTGGCTGCCGGAGGGGCGCCTGCGCCGCAGCGCGCTGGCGTTGGCCATCGGCCTGCTGACCATTGTCATCATCGTCGTGTCCACTTCCCTGCTGCGCTGGGCGGTGGTCGGCGACGCCGACTTGAGCGACGACCTGCTCAACCTGCTCGACCAGCTGCAGACCCTGGTGGTGTTCTGCGCCTTCATTGTCGGCCTGGGCCGCGCCTTGTGCCTGGTGGCCTATCCATCCTGGCGCCTGACGCCGCTGGCCGACGAGATCGCCGCCGCGCTGGGTCGTTTTCCCGCCGCGCTGGCCCTGGCGCTGCTGATCATCGGCACCCAGGAGCGCATCAACAGTGTCATCGCCAGCACCCTGGCGTTGACCGTGGCGGTCAACGGCCTGACGGCGCTGGCCATCTCCCTGGCCTTCCTGCTCGCCCTCTGGCGCTACCGCCGCACCCGCCGGCGCCTGGGCCTGCAGCGGCCGTCCGGCTTCGCCCGCCTGTTGCCGTTCATCATCGCCACCTGGGTCGGCTTCAGCCTGCTGGCGTTGCTGGGCGGGTACCTGACCCTGGCCTATTTCCTCGCCGTCAAGCTGCTGTGGATCAGCGTGGTGGCGGCGACCGCGTACCTGGTGATCGCCTGCTTCGGCGATATCTGCGAGACCCTGCTGTCGCCCCGGCAACCGGGCGGGATCGCACTGGGCGCGGCGCTGGGCCTGACCGAGCGCCACCAGGCCCAGGCGAGCACGCTGCTGGCCGGGGTGGGCCGGACCCTGCTGCTGCTCAGCGCCATCCTGCTGGCGTTCGTGCCGTCCGGCTCGAGCCCCGGCGAGCTGCTCGAGCGCTTCACCCAGATCAGCCTGAACGATCAACCGCTGGGCAAGCTCAACCTGGTGCCTGGCGACATCCTGCTGGCACTGGTGCTGCTCGCCGGCGGCCTGTTCTGCCTGCGGGTACTCAAGGAATGGCTGGGCGAGCGGCTGCTGCCGGAGACCAACCTGGACGCCGGCATGCGCGCCTCGCTGGTGACGCTGGTGGGCTACATCGGCTTCGTGGTGCTGGCCGCCGTGGTCATGTCCACCCTGAACATCAGCCTGACCAACCTGACCTGGGTGGTGAGCGCCCTGTCGGTGGGCATCGGCTTCGGCCTGCAGGCCATCGTGCAGAATTTCATTTCCGGCCTGATCCTGCTCACCGAGCGGCCGGTCAAGGTGGGCGACTGGGTCAGCCTGGCCGGGGTCGAAGGGGATATCCGGCGGATCAATGTGCGCGCCACGGAAATCCAGATGGGTGACCGCTCCACCGTCATCGTGCCCAATTCGCAGTTCATCACCCAGAACGTGCGCAACGTGACCATGGGCAACGCCCTGGGCGTGGTCGGCATTTCCCTGACCCTGCCTTTGGACACCGACGTCATGGCCATCCGCGACCTGCTGCTCAAGGCGTTCAGCGAGCACGAAGCGGTGCTCGACAACCCGGCGCCTTCGGTGACGTTCAAGGACCTGACCAGCAGCGGCCTGATCATCAGCGTCAGCGGCTACGTGAACAGCCCGCGCCTGGTCGGCAACGCGCGCAGCGACCTGTTGTTCACCGTGCTGGACCGTCTGCGCGAGCTGGGCGTGAAGCTGTCCGCACCGCAGAGCATGCTGCTGATCAACGACGGTCAAGCGAAGGCCACGCCGGAGTGATTCGGCGCCAGCGCCGGCCAACCGCCCCCCTATAGAGGGGCTGACAAGCCGTTGGCCCGCGCCGCCTGAACCAGGCCGTCAAGCCAATCCTGATGCCCGTTGAGCATCGGGTTGGGCCTGGTGCGAGCCAACTCTTGTGCCGGTCTACCCTTCTGGGTCTCCTGGGTGAGGATGCGCACGCGCCCACCCGGCAGGTCTTCGATCAGCCAGGCGTGGTGCACGTCCAGCCGCGTGTCACCCTCGCCCGCCCAGCCATGCCAGGCGATGCGCGCCGGTTCACCGGCTGCCGGGGCCACGCATTCGTTGCACTGCGCCTGAACTGGAAACCCGAAGGTCTCGAAATGAAAGCGCACGCCGTCGGCCAGCTCCGGGCCTTTGCCATCGTGAAAGCCCACGTTGGCACTGTTGCCGTAGTAGCTGGGCCACTTGTGCGCGAAGCTCAACAACGGCCAGACCTGGGCTGCTGTCAGGCCGGCGACTATCACCTCATTGGAAACGAAATTATCCGTGTACCCGGGTTCGAAGCCTTGCGGCCAGTGGATTGCGTTCATGGATTGCCTCGACTGAATGGACGCTGCAAAGGCTAAGTGCTAGCTTGAAATAACGCCAATCGCCGTTCTTTATGCGAAGCATCATGAATCCTGATATCAGAAACCTCGACCTCAACCTGCTCAAGGCCTTTGACGCCCTGCTCGACGAACGCAGCGTGACCCGCGCGGCGCAGCGCCTGGCGCTGACCCAGCCAGCCGTCAGTGGCATGCTCATGCGGCTGCGTGACAGCTTCGACGACCCGCTGTTCGTCCGCGCCCAGCGCGGCATGGTGCCGACGGCGCGGGCCGAGCAGCTGGCGGAGCCGGTCAAGCGGCTGCTGGGCGAGATCGAGACAATGTTGCGGCCCGCAGCCTTTGATCCGGCTACCGCGAGCATGACTCTGGTCATCGCGTCCACCGATTACGCTTTGCGGGCGGTGGTGGTGCCCTGGTTGGGCAGCCTGCGCCTGCGCGCGCCGAACATCCGGGTGGCGGTGCAACCGGTCGACCATCGGGAACTGCACGGCCAGCTGGACCGCGGTGACGTCGACATGGCCCTGCTCACCCCTGAGACCACTGCACCGGGGCTGCGTGCCAGCGACCTGTTCGATGAGCGTTACGTGTGCGTGCTGCGCGCCGATCACCCAGATGCCGCCGCTGGCAGCCTGTCGCTGGACCGGTTCTGTGCCCTGGACCATGTGCTGGTTTCGTCTTCGGGGGCGGCTTTCAAGGGGGTGACCGACGCGGCCTTGGCGCGGATCGGCCGGAGTCGGCGAGTGGTCACCTCGGTCAGCAGCTTTCTGGTGGTGCCGGAGATCCTCCTGGCCAGCGACCTGATCGCCGTGGTGCCGCGCCGGCTGGCGCTGCGCCAGCCAGGTCTGGTCATGCTCGAACCGCCCCTGGAGATACCTGGCTTTCGCAAGACCCTGGTGTGGCACGAGCGCACCCACCGCGACCCTGGCCAGCAATGGGTGCGAGCCTTGTTGACGCAGGCCTGTCGAGCCGTGCGATAAGCTGCCGGTCGCCGGCGCCGATCAGTCGGCCGGGCCGCCCTCGCTCGCCATCAGCCGGTGGATGAGCTCATCACGGGCCAGCACCAGGCCAACGAATACGCGGCGGTCGGCGCAGGCGCCACGCAGGGAGAGGATTTCACGGGAGAGGCGGGAGATTTCCGCGCTGATGAATTGCAGATCGGCTTGCTGCGCTGGTGTCATGATGGCCCCTGGGGTGCTCTTCTTGTTGTCTGTAACGCATTTGACCGCAGATACATAGCATAGTGCCACTACCTCCCATCTATTTTTATCGGCCGCCGCCGCAATATGTCAGGGCCGATACCCATGAGTCACCGACTTCCCATCAGCCGGCGGCCGCTCGCTTGATAACCTTGCGCCGAGCCAGATGGCTCGCCTTCTTATCAGGATTGGAAAAAACACCATGAAAGCCGGATTACTGGGCTGCGTATGGACACTGCTCGCGGTCACCCTGCCCACCCTCGCCGCACAGGCGCCCCTGTCCGCAGCGCCGGCACAACTGGCGAGCGTGGCGCCAGTCAGCCAATGTGCAGACCTCGCGTCGATAACGCTCGATGACATGGGCGGCGCCGGCAGCCGCATCGACTCGGCCCGCGAGATCGACCATCAAGGCACCGCCGTCTGCGAAGTCAGGGGCAATTTGGCACCCACGATCGGTTTCCAGATCCTGCTGCCCACCCACAGCTGGACCCAGCGCTATCTGCAGATCGGCTGCGGCGGCCTGTGCGGGCGGGTGTCCGAGCAAGTGGGGGCCGCCGCAGGCTGCGCTCCACTGGCATCAGGAGGGTTCGTCCAGGCGTCCACCGACATGGGCCATCACGGCAACGGCGCCGAATTCGGCGAGGACCCGCGCAAGCGCAGCGATTTCGCCTACCGCGCGGTTCACCTGACTGCGGCGGTGGCCAAGCGGGTGATCCAGGCCTATTACGGTCAGGCGCAGCGCTACGCCTACTTCAGCGGCTGTTCGGACGGTGGCCGCGAGGCACTGATGGAGGCGCAGCGGTATCCCGAGGACTTCAACGGGGTCATCGCCGGTGCGGCGGCGCTCAACTTCCAGACCCAGAATGCGCTCTATCACGCCTGGTTGGCGCGCTCCAACACGGCGGCCGACGGCAAGGCGATCGTCACCGCCGCGCGCTTGCCGCTGCTGCATGAAGCCGTGCTCAAGGCCTGCGACGCGGCAGACGGCCAGGTTGACCGCCTGCTCAGCGACCCGCGCGCCTGCCACTTCGACCCGGCCGTGCTGCAGTGCGCCGACGGCCAAGCCGGCGAGCAATGCCTCAGTCAACAGGAGGTCACCGCAGTCACACGGTTCTACAGCGGCCCCGTGGACCCGGTGAGCGGCAAGCGGCTGATCATCAGCGGCCTGCTGCCCGGCTCGGAGCTGGCCTGGGCCGGCGTGTTCGTGCCGGCCAACCGGGACCAACCGGTGTTCAGTTCGATGATTGCGTTGCAGGCCTTGCAAAGCGTGGTGTTCGAGCACAACCCGGCGGCCGGTTTCAAGCTCGCGGACCTGGCGTTCGACCAGGCCACGTTCGATCGCCTGCGCCCGTTGCATGCACTCTACGATGCCACCAACCCGGACCTGTCGCGCTTCGCGGCTGCCGGCGGCAAGCTGATCATCTGGCACGGCTGGGCCGACCCGCATATCTCGCCGATCAACAGCATTGCCTACCACGAGGCGGTGCAGCGCCAGATGGGCCAGGCGGCCACCCAGGCGTTCGAACGGTTGTACCTGTTGCCCGGCGTGCACCACTGCGCAGGCGGCGAAGGCCCCAGCCAGATGGACCTGCTGACGCCAATGCTGGCCTGGGTGGAACAGGGGCAGGCGCCCCAAGCGATCATCGCCACCCAGGTGGACGCACCACCGCCCGGCGGCCGCGGCTTCGGCGCGCCGCTGAGCCGTCCTGATGAGCCAGGCCAAGCCGCGCCAAACCGAAAGGGTCCGCCGCCGGGCCTCGGCAGCCTGCCGGTCAGCCCGGCAGATGCCGCCAATGCCGGCCGCTCGCGCCCCCTCTACCCCTACCCCTATACGGCGGTGTACAGCGGCCAGGGCGATCCCCGCAAAGCCGACGCCTACCGCCCGGCCCAATTGCAAAGCCAGGGCAGCGTGCCGCAGTGGCTGGGCAGCGACTTTTTCTCACCTTACCCGTTCAAGCTCTGAGCGAGTTGGCGCAGCGGCGCACAACGCCGCTGCGCCAGGCAATCAGTCGGACACCTTGATTGCACCGGCTCGCCTGAGCAGCAGGCGCTCCAGTGCGGCGACGATGGCGACCTCGACGTCTTCTTCGACCACCTCATAGCCGCAGCGCACACAACTGTGGCCAATGAGTTCGACCAGGTCGCTGATCTTGTCGATATTGAGGTCATGGGTATCGAATGGAATGGCGGCGCATTTGGGGCAGGCCATTTCGGATGGGGCGGTGAAATCACGAGGCATGATTTTCCTTTCCCAGCGAAATGCCGGATGACATGAATGCGCCGTTTGCCGGTGGATAGCCAGCGATTGCCGATGAGGGGCCTATTCATTTGCAGTGACGGCTGATCCAGGCCTGTGTCCATGCAGCAGGCACCCTGCGAGCCGGATCAGCCAGTCATGCAGGACTCAGGTGCGGTTCAAGGTCCGGTCCGAACCATCCTGAGCCAACAGCAGTTGCCACCCAGCTGGATGCCTTTGCGCCGCCGTGGAGCCAACGATCGTTGGCGCCGGCAGAGTCCCACGGCGCAGCTCAGCGCAAAATGCATCGGCTGTGGTACTACAGCTGCGGGGGGGCACGCAGGCCGTGGGGACCACCGCACGGCTGCCCACTCGCTAGAGCAAGGCCGATGCAGCCAGCCGCCCATCAGGCGAGCGTGGCTAGTGATTTTCACCACGCTGCATTAATGTGTGCGCCATTGGCACAGGCTCAGGGAACAGGCATGAAAGCAAGGATGGCTGCAGCATTGATGATGATCGCCGGCGCTGCCTGCGCCGACGACCTGAAACCGTTCAAGTTCGAGGTGGATCCGCCGCCCGCTCAGGTCAGCGCTGCGCCGATCTGTGGTTTTGAAAATTTCACCGCCCCGGCCGATCTGGTGGTTTACGCCGCTGGCGGCTATTCAGGACGCGAGGTGGGGTTTCAGATCGATCAGAGTGGCAATCAGGCCACGCAATTCGACATCGCGGTCAACAGCCCGGACAAACCCGTGGCCCTGATTCTCGGCGCCTATGACCCCACCGTGTGGAATATCGGCTGGACGCCGGGCACCCGGATCGTCGCCGTCTATGTTTCCGGCTATAACCGGCAAGTGCTGGCCGGGCTTGACTCGACGGTGCCCGTGCTCAACAGCAGCTACGAAAACAAGGGACCCTGCGGTTATTCCTACGTGAGCAGGGATTCCACCGTGGGCTTGAACCCTTTGTCGCGACGCCTGTTCGGCCAGCCGGTGTCGATGGTCTATCCGGGCGATAAATCCGGCAAGATCCTGATTGGTTCGCCCTTGGGCCCCAATCCCCGGCTGGTGACCTCTTCGGCCGTCACCCCTGACTCCCTTCGCGACAAACAAGGGCCTTTGGCGGGCCAGGCCGGGATCGACGAAGCCGTGCGCAATGGCTCGCTGCGCGCGGCCACCCGCGACGACGTTCAAGCCTGGGTCGACGCCAGGGCGGCGGCCACACCCGCTGAACGCGACGTTCCGCCGGTGGCCGGTGGCGCCGCGGCGCGCCCCTTGCCGAGCGTATCCGGGGCCTATGTGGTGCTCAAAGCCTTCACCTTCCCGGCCGGCTTGTATGGCGGCCATGCGGTCACGTTCTACGTGCCCAGGGGCGTCCCGCTACCGACCGGGCAACGGGGACATTCGGCGGTCTACGATTTCAATTCGTTGCACTGTGAAGGGCCCTTATGTCGCTGATCCGGGCGCTGCAGGGGCCGTGACCACGGCGAGGCTGATTCGATTCATGAAATTTTGCTCAGCCTGGATCCAGTACTCGATTTCTGCCCCGTCCATTCAGCAATATAAGCGTGCGCGCCGCTGAGGCGGGCCTGTGCAGTCGCCATCGGTACCCACAAGATCCACACGTCGCCAGGCCGCGCTGGCCTCAAGGAGCAACCATGAACCTCGAAACCCTGGCCAGGGCCGCCATCGTCGAATGGCAGGCGCGCCTGGAGCGTGGGGAAATCTCGCAGCTGGAGTGCCGGGAGGGCATCCGGCGGATCCGCGAGGCCCAGGGCGATCGCACCCCTGAGCGCCCGCCCCGGGAAGCACTGCGCTGGCAACTGCAGGAAAGCGCCGCCGGGATCGAAAGTGCTTCCAGGGCAGGGGTCAGGCCGTGGGTGGTCCTGGCCGACGATTACGACGCCCTTGCCCGGCAATTGGCGAGCTGTCAGGCGCGCATTGCCGAATTGGAAAACCGCCTTGGCTCCAGGTTTTCTCACCTGGGGCATGCCGCCAGAGGCTGACGCGGGCGACGGCATTCAATCGATACGCGGTGGCTGACGGTTTGTGTGGTGGCGATTCAGACCGGTGATGTATGACTGCCACTTGTCGATGCAGTCATCCTGATGGGCGATGGCTGTGCACCACTTCTGCCCTGCCATCTGATGGGCGCGGACAAGGTGCATCACAATGATCGTCGAGGCGTCCACATCCAATACCAGTTGCAGGGCGCGGGAGCGGAATTCAGGGCCTTTATCCATAAAGAGGTACCTCGGTGCGGTTCCGTAAGCCAGTCCCGTCACACCTTCGACACCCTCTTTGGGCTTACGACCTATCGGCATGACCGCCGGTCTGTCGCCAGTACTGGCGACAGTGTCCATCCCCGCAAAACCTGCAACGGTGCCGGCAATCAGACCCGCGCCGCCGTCAAGGTCACCGAACCCCAGGTGGTGCGCCAGCGACGCTTGACGCTCTGCAAGCCGAACCAGGCGACCACACCCAGCACGGCGAACAACCACAGGCCCAGCTGATAATCACCGGTGCCTTGCTTGATTGCGCCAAGCCCCGCCGCCAGCAGGAAGCCGCCAATCCCTCCGGCCATGCCGACCAGGCCGGTCATGACGCCAATCTCCTTGGCGAAGCGCTGCGGCACCAGCTGAAAAACCGCGCCGTTGCCGGCGCCCAGGCCGAGCATGGCGCTGACGAACAGGGCCAGCGCTGCCATCGAGCTGGCCAGGTGAAAGCCCACGGCGCCAATGCAGATGGCCGCCAGCGCATACATGCCCGACAAGGTGCGGATGCCGCCGAAGCGGTCGGCCAGCGCGCCGCCCAGCGGGCGCATGAGGCTGCCACCGAAGACGCAGGCCGCGGTGTAATAGCCTGCGGTGACCGGGCTGAGCCCATACTGGTCATGGAAGTACCCAGGCAAGGCGCTCGCCAGGCCGATGAAACCACCGAAGGTGACGCTGTAGAAGAACATGAACCACCAGCTGTCGCGGTCTTTCAGGGCCTTGAGGTAGTCGGCCACCGACTTGGCCGGGCTGCGGCCCGGCGCATTCCTGGCCAGCAGGCTGAAGATCGCCAGGGTCAGCACCAGCGGAATTAGCGCCAGGCCGAAGACGTTGGTCCAGCCAAAGGCGGCCGCCAGCAACGGCGCGGCGAGGGCCGCCAGCACGGTGCCGGAATTGCCCGCGCCAGCGATGCCCAGGGCCTTGCCCTGATGCTCGGCGGGGTACCACTGCGAGGCCAGCGGCAAGGCCACGGCAAAGGACGCGCCGGCCATGCCCAGGCACACGCCCAGCCCCAGCGCCTGGGCATAGCTGTGGATACCCAGCTGCCAGGCCGCCAGCAGCGCCGCGATGACGATCACCTGGCCGATGATGCCAGCGGTTTTCGGCGACAACCGATCGGCCAGCACGCCCATCAACAGGCGCAGCACCGCCCCGGCGAGGATCGGCGTGGCCACCATCAGGCCGCGCTGCTCGGTGGTCAGCTGCAGATCGGCGGCGATCTGTACGGCCAGCGGCCCCAGCAGGTACCAGACCATGAAGCTCAGGTCGAAATACAGAAACGCGGCAAACAATGTTGGTATGTGCCCGGCTTTCCAGAAATTGTTGTTCATCCAGCACCTCATCTGCAAAAAACTGTGAAGGTCGTGTGTGCAGGTGAGTGACCGCCGACGGCCACTCCACCGCCTCGTCTTCGAGGCCAGAAACGCAAAGACGCCGCCTCCCCTGCCCGCGTGCGGGCAGAGAAGAGCGACGTCTTTGTCGTGGTGGGGCAACCGCCGTTGGTTACCGTTGAGCGGGATACAGCAGTTTGTGTGCCAAGTGGCGGCGCAGGCTCTGGCGCGCGGCGCGCGGTCGAGCAGGCCGTGGCGTTCTGCCCTGCGGCGTGGCACGGGCAAAGCCCGGGTGCCGCACGCTGGTGCAGGTCAGCCGAGCATGTCGTTCATGGCGATGATCTGCTCGGCCACCTGGATCAACTTCTGCTGCCGGCTCATGGCCTGACGGCGCATCAGCGTGTAGGCCTCCTCCTCGCTGCACTGCTTCATTTTCATCAGCATGCCCTTGGCCAACTCCACGCGCTTGCGTTCGGCCAGTTGCTGCTCACGGGCGTGCAGCTGCGAACGCAACACCTGGTCGGACTCGAAACGGGCCATGGCCACGTCCATGATCGGTTGCAGCCGTTGCGCATTGATACCTTCGACGATGTAGGCGCTGACGCCCGACTTGATCGCCTGGCGCATCACGCCGGGGTCATGCTCGTCGGTGAACATCACGATGGGCCGCGGGCGATCGCGCGTCATCATCACTACATGCTCCATCACGTCGCGCCCGGGTGACTCGGTGTCGATCAGCACCACGTCGGGCCGCACCGCCTCGACCCGGGCCGGCAGGTCGATGGTCAAGCCCGATTCGTCGATGACCTCGAAGCCGGCTTCGCTGAGGGCAGCGCGCAGGCGGCCGACCTTTTTCGAGGTGTCGTTGATCAGCAGGATGCGCAGCATGCGGGCCTCCGGTTACTGGTCATGACGGGCATGCACGGCGAAGCTGCGTGCATAACTCAGCGGATCGCTGCCGTCCCAGACGCGGCCATCAGCGAACTTTGAGCAGCGCAACGCACCGGCGGGCGCGGCGATCTCCAGGCTGCCGGCCGCCTGGCGGTACAGGTCGATCTGCTGGACCCGGCTGGCCACCGCCAGGTAATCCGGATCGTCGCGCAGCAGCCCCCAGCGCCGGAACTGGGTGAGAAACCACATGCCGTCGGACAGGTACGGGAAATTGGCCGCGCCATCGCCATGAAAGCGCAACGGGTGCGCGTCCTGCCACTGGTTGCCCAGGCCGTCCTCGTAGTGGCCGAGCAGGCGCGGCTCGATGCGGCTGGCCGGCAGGTCGAGGTAATCGCTGGCGCTGAGCAACTGCGCGGTGCTGCGGCGGTTTTCCGTGCTGGCATCGATGAAGCGGCTGGCTTCGAGCACCGCCATGACCAGGGCGCGGGCGGTGTTGGGGTAGGCTTCGACAAACTCGCGAGTGCAGGCCAGGACCTTTTCCGGGTGGTCGGGCCAGATGCTTTGGCTGGTCGCCACAGTGAAGCCCTGGGCATGGGCGACGGCATCGGCGCACCACGGCTCGCCAACGCAGAACCCGTCGATGCGCCCGGACTGCAGGTGGGCGAGCATCTGTGGCGGCGGAATGACCACGCTGTTGACGTCCTGCAGCGGGTGGATGCCCAGGCTCGCCAGCCAGTAGTACAGCCACATGGCGTGGGTGCCGGTGGGAAAGGTCTGGGCAAAGTCGAGCTTGCGGGCATTGGCCAGCACGTGCTGGCGCAGCGCGCTGCCGTCCGTGACGCCTGCCGCCTTGAGCGGCTGCGACAGGTTGATGCTCTGGCCGTTCTGGTTGAGGCCCATGAGCACCGCCATGGGCGTGGCCGGCGCCCCACCGATGCCCAGTTCGATGGCATAGACCATGCCGTACAGGGCGTGGGCGGCGTCCAGTTCGCCACTCAGGAGCTTGTCGTTGAGCCCCGCCCAGGAGGTCTGCCGGCGCAGGTTCAGGCTCAACCCATAGGGTTGCGCAAAACCCTGGGTCGCGGCCACCACCACCGAGGCGCAGTCGCTCAGCGGCATGAAGCCGATATTCAATTCGGGCTTTTCCGGGCCGTCGCTGCCGGCCACCCATGCCAGGGCATGCAGCTGCGCAAGGGTATCGCTGTTGTCGCTCATGCCGATTCGTCCTGCCTGTGTTGCCTGAAAAAAACCTGCGCCGACGGCCACCTGCTCAATACACATCACGCAGGTAGCGACGCTCCTTGCTCATGCTGCTGACGTAGAGCGCCGCAGCACCGCTGCTCATCTTGCCATGGCGCTGGACGATCTGCTTCAACGCCGCGTCGACGTCCTTGGCCATGCGCGCGGCATCGCCGCACACACACAGACACGCGCCCTGCTCCAGCCACTGCCAGAGCTCGGCGCCGGCTTCGAGCATGCGCTGCTGCACGTAGATCTTGTCGGACTGATCCCGCGAGAACGCCGTGTCCAGACGCTGCAGCAGGCCGCTGCGTTGCCAGTCGCGCAATTCCTCGCGGTAGTAGTAGTCGCAGCGGGCACGCTGCTCGCCGAAGAACAGCCAGTTGGGGCCCTGGGCAGCACGGGCCTGGCGCTCTTGCAGAAACGCCCGAAACGGCGCGATACCGGTGCCCGGGCCGACCATGATCAAGGGCGTTGCCGGATCCTGGGGCGGGCGGAAATGCGCCGATTTCTGCAGGAAAATCCGCGCGCCTTGAGCCTCGGCGCGGTCGGCCAGAAAGGTCGAGCACACCCCGCCCCTGGCCTGTGCCTGGTGCTGATAGCGGACCGTCGCGACCGTCAGGTGGACCTCATCGGGGGTGAGCGCGGGGCTCGAGCTGATCGAGTACAGGCGCGGCTGCAACGGCTTGAGCATCTCCACCCAGCGCGCCGCCTCGAGCTGCAGGGGATACTCGCGCAACAGGTCCGGCAGCTGCCGGCCCCACAGCCAGGCCTGCAGGGCCGCGGGTTCGTCGTCCAGGCGTTCGCTCAAGCGCGCGTTGGCGCTGTGATGGGCGACCCGGCGCAGCAGGTCCGGATGAATGCGGGCGATCTCCAGATGCTCGCTCAGCGCCTGGCGCAAGGGCATCGGCCCGTGGCCCGGCAGTTGCACCGCCGTGTCGCCCGGGTGGCCGATGAGGCTCAACAATTCTTCGACCAGCGCCGCGTCATTGCTCGGCCAGACGCCGAGTGCATCGCCGGCCTGATAGGGAAAGTCATGGCCGGCCAGGTCGAACACCAGATGCCGGGTTTCCTTCTGCGCACCTTTGCCGTTGAGCACACGGTTGTGCAACAGCCGTGCGTGCAGCGGTTGCTGGCGGGTGTAGGGGTTGGCGCTGTTCGCCGCCCCCGGGGAGGATGCCGTGCCGGCCTGAATCGGTGCGCCGGGCGCGAGCTTGGCGCACAGTTGCCCGAGCCATTGCTCGGCAAGCTCCTGATATTGCGGTTCGCACTCCAGCCGTGGCTGTATCCGCTCGGCCCCAAGCGCCGCCAGCCGTTCGTCCAGCTTGCGGCCAAAGCCGCAGAACTGCTGGTAGCTGGAATCCCCCAGCGCCAACACGCTGAAGCGGCTGGCCGCCAGCGCCTGGGGCGGCGCATCCTGCAGCAGTTGCCAGAACGGCTCGGCGTTGTCCGGGGGGTCGCCATCACCAAAGGTGCTGGTCACCAGCAGCACACCGGCAGCGCTGCGCAGTTGTTCCAGGCTGGACTCGGCCATGGCCTGCACCTGCGCGGGTCGGCCTGCCTTGCCCAGGCGCTCTGCGCAGGCGGCGGCCAGCACCTCACTGTTGCCGGTCTGCGAGGCCCACAGCACCAGCAGCTGCGGCGCCTGGGCATCGGGCAGCGTTGCAGCCTGCTGTTGCGCACCAGCATCGCTGGCGCTGGAAAATAGCCCCGCCAGCACACCGTTGAGCAGCAGCCTCTGCTGCACGCCGAAGGGTGCGCTGGCGGGTATCGTCGGCACGCCCTGCCCGACCCGCTCGCGGCTGCGCAGGCCCAGCAGGTAGCCACGCATGTACTGTTGCTCGTCGGCGCTCAGGCTCGGTGGCGTAGCGCCTTGCAGGTCGAGCAGGCGGGCAAGGGCATCGATCGGCACGCTGGCTGGCTCCTGGATGGAGGCCTGGGCGACGGGCGCCCCAGCCTTGGCTTGCAGCTCGACGGCGCAATACTTGAACGCCGGTTGCAGGGAAATCGGATCGACAGCATCGGCCGTCACCGCATTGATCGCCAACCGTTCGCCAAACACGTCGTTCCAGTGGAACGGCGCAAAACAGGTGCCGGGGCGCACCCGGTCGCTGATGACTGCCGGCAGCTCGGCAGTGCCGCGCCGCGAGCGGATCTGTACCGGGCTGCCAGCCGTGATGCCGAGCCTGGCAGCGTCACTGGGATGGACCTCGACGAAGGGGCCGGGGTTGAGTTTGTTCAGAGCCGCGACCTTGCCGGTCTTGGTCAGGGTGTGCCATTGGTGTTGCAGGCGGCCGGTGTTGAGCACCATTGGAAACTGCTCGTCGGGCAACTCCGCCGGCGGCAGGTGCGGCCTTGCGAAGAACTGCGCCTTGCCGCTGGGCGTGGCGAAGACGATGGAGGGGGACGCCATCGCCGCGGCGGCGCAGCGATAGCGGATCGGGTTGCGCGGCGGCGCCTGCTCGCTCGCACAGGGCCATTGCAACGGCTGCTGGCGCAAGCGCTGATGGCTGACGCCGCGCAGGTCGTAACCGGTGGCCGGGTTGCAGGCGCCCTTGATTTCCTCGAACACCTGGGATGCGTCGGCGTAATCGAAGGCTTCGCCGTAGCCCATGGCACCGGCGACGCGGGCAATGATCTGCCAGTCGGCCATGGCCTCGCCGGGTGGCTGCACCGCCTGCTGGGTGAGGGTCAGGTTGCGCTCGGAGTTGACCATGACCCCCTCGGCTTCGGCCCACAGCGCACCGGGCAGCAGGATGTCGGCAAAGCGATTGGTCTCGGTGTCCAGGTAGGCGTCCTGGGTGATGACCAGCTCGGCGCGGCGCAGGCCGTCGATGACCTGCTGGCGATTGGGCACGCTGGCGACCGGGTTGGTGCAGATGATCCAGCAGGCCTTGATCTCCCCCGCCGCCATGGCCTGAAACATCGCCACGGTACCGCTGCCGGCTTCGGCGCGCAGGGTGCCAGGCGCCACGCCCCACAGCTGCTCGATGAAGGCGCGGTCCTGAGGGACCAGCGCCGAACGTTGCCCTGGCAGGCCGGGTCCCATGTAGCCCATCTCGCGGCCACCCATGGCGTTGGGCTGGCCGGTCAGGGAAAACGGCCCGCTGCCGGTGCGGCAGATCGCCCCCGTGGCCAGGTGCAGGTTGCACAGCGCATTGGTGTGCCAGGTGCCCTGCACGCTCTGGTTGAGGCCCATGGTCCAGCAACTCATCCAGTTGCCGGCTTCGCCGATCCACTGCGCGGCCTGGCGAATCGCCGTCTCGCTAAGGCCGGTGACCTGGGCGACGAACTCGGGGGTGTACGCCTGCAGGAAGTCTTCCATGACCTCCCAGCCTTCGGTGAACCGTGCGATGAAGTCCGCATCGGTATGGCCGTTGCTCACCAGCAGGTGCAGCAGGCCGTTGAGCAGCGCCAGGTCGCTGCCGGGGGCGATCTGCAGAAACAGGTCCGCCTTGTCGGCGGTGGCCGTGCGCCGCGGGTCGACGACGATCAGCCGAGCACCGACCTTCAGCCGGTCGAGCAGACGCAGGAACAGAATGGGATGACAGTCGGCCATGTTCGCGCCGATCACCAGAAACACATCGCTGTGGTCGAAATCGTCGTAGGCGCCCGGCGGCCCATCGGCGCCCAGCGACAACTTGTAGCCGCTGCTGGCGCTGGCCATGCACAGTCGTGAGTTGGACTCGATATGGCGGCTGCGAATGAACCCCTTGGCCAGCTTGTTCGCCAAATACTGGGCCTCCAGCGACATCTGCCCGCTGACATACAAGGCCACGGCATCGCCACCGTGCTCGTCGACGATCGAGCGCAGGCGCACGGCGGTGGCCTGGATGGCCGCCTCGATGCCCATGCGCACCGGTTCATGGCTGCGCTGCTGGCGCACGAACGCATGCTCCATGCGCCCGCTGTTGGCCACCGCCTGGCCGCAGGTGCTGCCCTTGGTGCACAGACGCCCGGCGTTGCTGGGGTGCTGCTTGTCGCCGCTGACCTTGACGATCAGATTGTTCTCCACCTGCATGACAATGCCGCAGCCGACGCCGCAATACGGGCATACGCTGCGCACTGCGGTGGGAACAGCTGTGGGGGTGCTTGAACCTGAGGCCTGCGCCATCGCCCTTCTCTCTCTTGCAAAAAACGCAAAAAGCGCCGGCAGCTCGACCGTTTTTCAACGGGAGCGGCACGGCGCCTTTGTCGTGGGTGTTGCCTGATGGATGGCCATCGTCGTTGACGGCCTTTGCCATGGCGCTGCAATGGCTGGGCCAACCCGGCAGGTGCCGCCGGGCCGCAGGGCCTGCGGCGCCGCAAGCCCGCCGGATGCCTTGCGATAGTGCAACAAGAGTGTATGTGCACCATTGCAGATCCTCGCCTGCCAGGTGGTAACCGCTGCTAGCTCCCGCCGCGCCCGGCTCTGTGGCCGTTGCCGGTTCTGGCATAACCGCTGCATGGGTTTTGTCATCTCGCCGCGCAGCAGCGTGCGGGAAGCCCGCGCGATCAACGCCGATCGTTTGGCCTCAAGGCCTGGGCACGCACGACTGCGGACGGCTTGCGGGCCCCGCGGCAAGAACAGGCAAAGGCGCCTGGAACCTTTTGGTTCCAGGCGTTTTTTTTTGCCTTGAAAAAACCGGATCGGCTTCGATGGGTGCAACGATGAACAGCCAAGAAATGAACAGCCTCGACGTGAGTGACCTTACCAACCTCGTGGTCATCGGCAACGGCATGGTCGGCCACCACTGCGTAGAGCAATTGCTGGCGATGATGGCGAACGGCGCCCTGGCCCGCCAGCGGATTCACGTGTTCAGCGAGGAGCCGCTGCGCGCCTACGACCGCGTGCATCTTTCCGAGTACTTCACCGGCCGCGACGCCGAGTCCCTCGCCCTGGGCGATGCCGCGCTCTATCAGCAAGGCGGCGTGACCCTGCACCTGGGCGAAGCGGTGCTGGAGATCGACCGCGCCCGCCAGCAGGTGGTCACCGCCAGCGGCCGCCTCGACTACGCGCAGCTGGTGCTGGCCACCGGTTCCTATCCGTTCGTGCCGCCGATCGAGGGAGCTGGTGGGCATTCGCGCCTGGTCTACCGCACCCTCGCCGACCTGGACAACATTCGCCTGGCGGCGCAAGGCGCGCGCCGCGGCGTGGTGGTGGGCGGCGGCCTGCTCGGCCTGGAAGCGGCCAATGCCCTGAAAAGCCTGGGCCTGGAAGCCCATGTGGTGGAATTCGCCCCGCGGCTGATGCCGGTGCAACTGGACGACCTCGGCGGGGTGGCGCTCAAGGCCCGCATCGAAGCCCTGGGGGTGGGCGTGCATCTGTCGTGCGCGACCCAGTCGATCACCGCCGGCAGCGACTATCGCTACCGCATGTGCTTTGCCGACGGGCAGTCGCTGGAGACCGACCTGGTGGTGTTCTCGGCGGGCATTCGCCCCCAGGATGCACTGGCCCGCCAGTGCGGCCTGGAGTTGGGCGCACGTGGCGGCGTCGCCATCGACAGCCATTGCCGCAGCAGCGACCCGGCCATCTATGCCATTGGTGAATGCGCGGCCTGGAACGGCGCGATATTCGGCCTGGTCGCCCCCGGCTACGAAATGGCCCGTTGCGTCGCCGCGCAATTGTCCGGCCAGACCGCGCAGCCCTTTGTCGGCGCCGACATGTCGACCAAGCTCAAATTGCTCGGCGTCGACGTCGGCTCGATCGGCGATGCCCACGCGGCCCAAGCCGGCGCGCGCAGCTATCGCTACATCGACGAAGCCACCTCCAGCTACCGGCGCCTGGTGGTCTCGGCCGACGGCAAGCGCGCCATCGGCGCGGTACTGGTGGGCGACAACCGCTACTACGACACCCTGCTGCAATACATCCAGAACGGCATCGCCCTGCCGCAGGACCCGTCGAGCCTGATCCTCCCGGCCACTGGGGCAGCGCCGGCGCTGGGCGTCGACGCCCTGCCCGCCACGGCCACGGTATGCTCCTGCCACAACGTCAGCAAAGGTGCCATCTGCTGCGCCATCGACGCCGGCTGCGGCGACCTGGCCGGGCTCAAGGCACAGACCCGCGCGGCGACCGGTTGCGGCGGCTGCGCCAGCCTGCTCAAGCAGGTGTTCGAGCATGAACTCACGGCCCGTGGCGTGGCCGTGGACACCAGCCTGTGCGAGCACTTCCCCTACACCCGCCAGGCCCTGTATTCCATCGTGCGGGTGGAGGGCATCGAAACCTTCGAGGCGCTGCTCGCAGGCCACGGCTGTGGCGAACTGGGCTGCGACATCTGCAAGCCGGCGGTGGCTTCGATCCTCGCCTCGTGCTGGAACCGCCCGATTCAAGAGCCTTGGCTGGTGCCGTTGCAGGACACCAACGACACCTTCATGGCCAACATGCAAAAGAACGGCACCTACTCGGTGGTGCCGCGCATCCCTGGCGGCGAGATCACCCCCGACGGCCTGCTGGCCATCGGCGCGGTGGCGAAGAAGTTCGACCTCTACACCAAGATCACCGGCGGCCAGCGCATCGATCTGTTCGGCGCGCAGCTGCATGAGCTGCCCGACATCTGGGGCGAGCTGATCGCCGCCGGTTTCGAGACCGGCCACGCCTACGGCAAGTCCACTCGCACGGTGAAGAGTTGCGTGGGCAGCACCTGGTGCCGCTACGGGGTGCAGGACAGCGTGCAGATGGCCCTGCGCATCGAGGACCGCTACAAGGGCCTGCGCTCGCCGCACAAGCTCAAGTTTGCGGTCTCGGGCTGCACCCGCGAGTGCGCCGAGGCGCAGAGCAAGGACGTTGGCGTGATCGCCACCGAAAACGGCTGGAACCTCTACATCAGCGGCAACGGCGGCATGCGCCCGCGGCACGCCGAACTGTTCGCCACCGACCTGGACGACGAAACGCTGATCCGCTACATCGACCGTTTCCTCATGCTATACATCCGCACGGCCGACAAGCTGCAGCGCACCTCGGTGTGGCGTGAAAGCCTGGAAGGCGGCCTGGACTACCTCAAGGGCGTGATCATCGACGACAGCCTGGGCCTGGCCGCAGAACTGGAGGCGCAGATGCAGCAGGTGGTCGACCGCTACGAATGCGAATGGGCCAACGCTCTCAAAGATCCCGAGAAGCTCAAGCGCTTTCGCACCTTCGTCAACGCCCAGGGCGCCGACCCAGACCTGCGCTTCGTCCGCGAACGCGGTCAGCGTCGCCCCGCGCGGGCCGATGAAATCCCTCTGGTCGCCGCCGAGGTCGTCAACATCATGGAGGTGCTGTCATGAGCCCATCATCACCCCTTGCAACGCCCCTCGAGCAGACCTGGCAAGTGGTGTGCAACCGTGCCGATCTGGTGGCCAACTCCGGCGTGGTGGCGTGGCTGCAGGGCCGCCAGATCGCGCTGTTCTACGTGCCCCAGGGGTCTGACGGCGAGCAGGTGTTCGCCCTCGACAACTGCGACCCGCAATCCGGCGCAAACGTCATCGGCCGCGGCCTGCTTGGTAGCCTGAACGGCAGGCGCGTAGTGGCCTCGCCCCTGTACAAACAGCATTTCTGCCTGCAAGACGGCACCTGCCTGGAGTCGGCCGAGCAGCGCCTGCAGGTCTGGCCGGCGCGCATTCGCGGCGACAGCGTGGAGCTCGCAGGGCTCGGTTGAGCTCAGCTGCGCACCGCCCGGTACAGGGCTCGGATGAGGTCGGACTGAGTGATCATGCCGACCACGCGGCGGTCGGCTTCGATGATCGGGATGTGCCGGTGGCCGTGGTCCGCGAACACCGGCACCAGATCGATCAGCAACCGGTCGGCGCTGGCCACGCGCACGGTGCGGGTCATGATGCTGGCAACGACCTTGTCGGCCAGGGCATCCAGCCCCGTGGAACCGATGAAGTCCGCCACCGTCACGATGCCCACCAGGTGTTGCTGGCGGTCCACCACCGGCAGCGCCTTGACCTTGTGCGAGCGCAGCAGCGCCCAGGCCTCGCGCAGCGCCATCTCCTGGCGGGCGACCACCGGGGTGGTGCTCATTACGTCGGCGCACCGCAGCCCGCCCAGTTTGCGCTGATAGGCAAAGCCTTCGGCGTGCTCCAGCAGCGACTGCAGATCATCCCGGCTGACGTCCAGCACCTGGTTGTAATGAGCCAGCGCCGCGTCCAGATCCTGCGTGGTGAAGCGCGCCGGCTCCTGCGCCTTGGCAGGCTGCAGATGCGGCCAGGGGCGGCCAGTCAGGTTGTTGTAGATCAGGCCAGCGGCAACCAGCAGCAGCGAGTCCACCAGCACAGGATTCAACGCGAACTGCCAGCGACTGTTGCCGGCGAGCACGGTGAGCAACGCTGCGGCGCCGCCCGGGGGATGCAGGCAGCGGCCGAGCAACATCACCGCAATCGCCGCCCCCACCGCGACAGCGCCGGCCAAGGTCGCGTTGGGTACCCAGGCCACACAGGCCACACCCACCAAGGTGGACAAGGTATTGCCGGCCACCACCGCCCAAGGCTGAGCGAGAGGACTGGACGGCACTGCGAACACCAGCACCGCACTGGCGCCGATGGGGGCGACCAGCATCAGCGCGAGCGCGCCGTGCTCGGAGGCCACCGAGCCCTCGAGCAGCAACCCGGCCGCGAGCGCTACCAGCAACAGGCCCAGCGCCGCTCCGAGCGTTGCGCGGCCTTTCTCTTGAGTACTGATAGCGACCGGCGTGGGCCAGAAGGCCTTCAGCCGTGTCAGCGCGCGGCGAAGCGCCGAGGTTACAGGAGGCAAAATAGGCATGAGATAAGCGCAATCTTGAAGTCGGGCGCGAGTCTACCCGAAAAATACCCCAGGCTCGCCCACGAGGAGTGAAGCGGGCATCAGACCAAGACAGCGTGTTTTCTTCACCGGGCGCGCCGTCGAGGGACGGCGGGACGGTCAAGTACGAGCGAGGCTGGCGACCGGGATGGTCATGGTTCAGCGTGCCCAAAGCTGATGCACCTTTTATGAGGTGAATAATCATATTCTCGGTCATAGCGCAGCGGTTGCAGCTGCCGGTCCAGGACCTCCCTGGCCAGGGCGTCACACCGCGAAGCGGCAGGAGCATGAGGCCCCCGCGCAGCCATTGCATAAACGCTCAACAAGCCCAGCATCACAATCCATACAGTCTTCATTGCTCGCCCTGATCAAGATGATCCAACAGTAGTTGCGAGCATCAGAGCCAAAACTCAAACAGTCGTTCAATGGAAATGCGCAAGTGTAGAGCGCTTCAGAAGGCGCGGTTCAGGGCGGGGAAAAGCGCAACCGATCTTCCATTTACCCCTGTGCTCTGGACTTCTGGCCGCGGAGCCGCCTGGTCCCGCAAGCCTATCCAGGGGTGACATGTGGCGCTAACCTGATTGGCGGCGAAGCCGGGGACATGAGCGCTATCCGCATCTATATGATGACGAAAGATGGCTTCGACCTGAAAGACGTGCAGGATATGCTTTCGAGTTCTGTCCTGTACTCGAACCAGAAGGTGTTGAGCAAAATTGTGGGCAAGTCGGTCCAAACAATCCAGCGCCAAGGTAGCAGCAAGCAGCCGACGCAACTGACCTCACAGCAGAGCGCCGTAGCATTTCAATACGCCAAGGTGCTTGAACACGCAACCACCGTGTTCGGAAGCCAGAAATCGGCTGAAGACTGGCTGGCCAAGCCCTGCAAATTTCTTGAAGGCGGGGTGCCGCTTGATCTGATCGAAAACGCGGTAGGGTTTCAGGCTGTCGAGGATTACCTGGAGCGCATGGAGCTGGGTGTCTATCAATGAATCCACTGCCCTGGTCACCCTCCTGGCGCGCTTGGCGCCTCGACCGCGAGCATTACAAAGACACCTGGGACAGCGGGATTGGAGCCTACAAGCTAGGGGGTCGGTGGAACTCGATCGGCCGCAATGTGGTGTACGCATCCGCCGATCCGTCAACCGCCATCCTTGAGGTGGCGGTGCATTCAGGCTTTGACGTGCTCGATACCGTCCCCCATGTTCTCACATGCTTCGAAGTGCTGGATCAGAGCCTTATCAAGGTCGTGCAGCGCGAGGACGTTCCTAATCCGGTGTGGCTTACCAGCGCCGCTGCCTCACCCAACCAGCAGAAGTTTGCTGACGACTTGTTGGCTACGCATCCGTTCGTACTGATTCAATCGGCGGTGACGCAACATTCATGGAATCTGCTGATCAGCCTCGACTTGGCCCAAGGCAAGTATCGACTTGTCAGCCAGGAGCGATTCGGCTTGGACACCCGGCCGATCAAACCTTGACGTCACAGGCGCTGTCTGCACCAGCTGTGTGGTTCAGCTAATGTCCACAGATGGTGCTCCAGTTTGACCGGGTAACGGCCCTCGCGACCAAGGGCGGCTCCTACGACGCGCGTGCGAATCTAGGGGCACCGCTTGCCCGCGAGAGCCGACCGATCAGAACGGCAGCTTCAACTTCAGCGACAGAGTCTGATTGGTAAAGTCCGTGCGCGCTTCGGCGTCGTAGTTCACCGACAGCTCAGTGCCGTTTTGCGCGATCCTGGTGGTCACCCCCACACCGCCTCGTGCCAGCCATGGGCTGGAACTCTGGCCGACGGTGTTGAAGGTATTGCCCGGCGCGCCGGCATAGCTGGAGGTCAGCATCGAGTCGTCGTGAATGACGTCGTAGCCCACGCCCAAATTCGCGGTCAACTGGGTGCCCGGAATCACCTCATGCACCACCTTGCCATCCAGCCCCAGAATCAGCTGGTCGGTCTGATGCTTGTCCACGTCGAGCAGCAATGGATTGATCGCCGCGCTGCCGCTTTCGTGGTAGCTGTCGTCCTTCATCCAGGTGTAATCGGCGCGTACCGACGGGATGAAACGCGTGGCCGGGCTGATGACGTAGGCCTTGGCCAAGGCAACACCGGCCGTGACGCTGCGGCTGTCGTAGTTGGATTTGGCCTGGCCACTGATGCCGTTCAGATCGAGGTCCCGCTTGCCGTCGTTGCGGTTCTGCCCGACACCGGCGTGGAAGCTCAACTCGGTGTTGGGGGCAAGGGTGTAGCTGCCGTAGCCCATCAGTTGATACAGATCGACCTTGGCGCTTTGCGCGGAAACATCGGCTTTGCTGTTGGTGTCGGCGTTGGCGTAGGAGAACGACACGCCCAGGCGCAGCAGTTCGTTGACCGGCGCATCCACACCGAAGGCCATGCCGTAGACCGAAGCGTCATAGCCCGGGGTGTTGCCATGCTGGCTCTGGTTGATCCACGAACCGAACGGCTTCATCCACAGGTTCTTGTCGCCGTAGAAACCATCACCCGATGCCAGACCGGTGTTGGCGTCGATCCGCGATTGCACCACATCGGCAATGGTCGACAGCGTTGACTGACTGACCTGGGTGGCGGCCACCGCGTTGGACGGCAAGGTCTGCGATATGGCACTGGCCACGTTGCTGCCGCTGGTGGCGCCGACAAAGAACGGCGTCAGGCTGCTGTTGGTGGCAATGGCGCTGTCCAGCGCACGGGCGGCGCTAAGGTTGGCGGTGCCGATCCCGGACACCGCCTGGGTCACGGCAGTGGCGGACTTGGGCGCGGCCACCAGATCGACGCTGTTGCCGTCTTTCACGCCGCTGAAGTTATAGAGGGCCGAATTGCTGGTCACCGCGTAAGTGCCATTGGAGTTCAGGGTACCGGCACTCAGCACGTTGGCCAGGGTGGCGCCCTGGAAGGACTGGCCGCTATTGACCACATCGACGTCGAATTTGGCCTGATCCGGCAAGGTGGCCGTGCCAGTGACCACCAGTTTGCCGAAGTGCGTGGCGTCCACCGCCTCGGTGGTCAGGGTGGCAGCGCTGCCTTGCACGTAGTTGCCAGCGATGGTAGCCGTGGCGTCCGAAGCCAGGCGCAGGGTGCCTTGGTTGTCGAAGCTGGCGACCGTGAACAGGTTGCCGTTGTTCAAGGTGTAGGTCGCGCCGCTGAGCAGGTCGACGGTGGCCGAAGGCGCATGCACTTCACCGCTGAACACCGCGGTATTGTTGCCCGCGATATCGATTTGCGACAGGCTGGCGTCGTTGGACAGCACGGCGTATTGGCCACCGCTGAGGGTGCCGCTGTTGACCAAAACACCCACCGAGCTGCCGGTGGCCACGACCCCGTTGGTGCTGCCGCTGATCACGCCACTGTTGTCAACGCTGCCGCTGACCGTGGTGTTCTTCAACGACAGGCCGCTGCCGAAGCCGCTGTAGAGCGTACCGCTGTTGTTCAGGTCACCGCTGATCAGGCTGCCGCTGATCGACAGCGCCGCCGGGTTCAGCTGGGGGGTGTAGGGGTTGCCGGCGTTGCCGGCCGTGATCAAGCCGCCATTGTCGATACCGCCCAGAGTGCTGCCACTGATGTTCACACCTTCAGGCCCGCTGAACACGCCCGTGGCGCTGTTGACCAGGCCGCCGGCGATGGTCGAAGTGTAGATCGCCAACGGCGCGTCGCCGCTGGTGATGCTGCCGCTGTTGAGCAGCTGACCGGCGATGGACGTGCCGGACAGAGTCAGCCCATCGCCATTGCCCGTCAACACCCCGCTGTTGATCAGATTGCCGGCAATCTTCGCCTGGGTAATCACCACCGCATTGGTGTTGGCGGCGATGACGCCGGTATTGTCGATATCGCCGTTGATGTTGGAGCGGAACACATACAACGCATTGAACAGCCCGCTGACGGAGCCGCTGTTGAGCAGGTTGCCGTTGAGGGTCGAATCGTACAGTTCCAGTGCCGCGGTGGTGTTTGTGCCGATGCTGCCCGAGTTGTTGATGTTGCCGTTGATCACGCCATCGATCATGTACAGCTGCCGGCCGATGACGCCGCTGTTTTCGATACCACCGCTGGTGATGGTGCTGCTGTGCAGCGCAATGTCGGCGGTGACCGTGCCTGTGTTGACCAGTCCTTGCGCCAAGGTGGAGTAGCTCACGTCAACACCGTTATTGTTGCCGCCGATCACGCCCACGTTCACCAGCTGGCCCAGGATGTTGCTGGTGTTAAGGCTCAAGGTGGTGGTCGTGCCACTCAAGGTGCCGAAGTTGAGCAGGTTGCCATCGATCTCGGTGCGGGTCAGGGAGACTGCCGAGCCGCCGCTGCTGGTGATCAGGCCATCGTTGATCACGCTGCCCTCGATGAGGGTTCCGCTGGTGGCGATGCCCGTGGTGGTGGCGGCAATGACGCCGTCATTCAGGTTGGCAAGGTAGCCGGCCAAGGTGGTCTGCCCCCGCGAGCCCATCTGGTTGGCGGCGTTGACGATGCTGATGCCGGTGGCACCGGTGATGGTGCCGCTGTTGACCAGGCTGCCGCCGATGGACACGCCGTTGACGCTGATGCCGGTGGCGGGGGCGGCGATGGTGCCGGCGTTTTGCACGTTCCCGGTGACCGCCGAGCTGCTGATGCTCAGGGCATCGACCGGACCTGACAGCGTGCCGCTGTTCAGCACATTGCCACTGATCAGGCTGGCGTCCAGCACCATTCCACGCACCGACGTGGCGCTGCCTATCTGGCCCGAGTTGACGATGTCGCCAAAGTCGCTGACGTTGGTCAGGCCAAGGCCGTCGGCGATCACACCACTGTTGGTCAGGCCGCCACTGGCCAGGGTCGAACTGTGCAGCAGCAGGCTGGCGCCAACGGTTCCGCTGTTGGTCACGCCGTTGGCGATGCGCGAGGCATCCACGTAAATGGCATTGCCGCTGGCCAGGGTCCCGCTGTTGATCAGCGCACCGCCGATGGTGCTGCCGTTGAGCCAGACGCCGTAGAAGCCATCCGAGCTGATGGCGCCGGCGTTGATCAGGTCACCGGTCACCAGCGACTGCTGCACATTCAGCCCGACCGAGCCGCTGACCGAGCCACTGTTGTAGAGGTCGCCGTTGACGGTGCTGCCCACCAACGACAACCCATAGCCGCCACGGGACGAGCTGAGGGTGCCGGTATTGACGATGTCCCCGCCCAGCGTGCTGTTGGCGATTTCCAATGCGCTCTGGCGGTACACCTGGGCCTGGCCATTGGAGTAGAAGACGCCGTTGATGGTCCCGCTGTTGACCAGCCCGCCGCCCACGGTGCTGGAATTGAGCGCCACGCCGTCGACGTAGCCGCTGTTGTTGAATTGCCCGGTGATCAAGCTGCCGGTGACACTCAATCCCAGCAGGCCTACGCGGTGGATGGTGCCGCTGTTGTCGAGGTCGCCGTTGATCGTGCTGTTGTTGATCTCCAGGTTGTACAACCCACCGCCCATGGTGCCCGTGTTGGCAAAACCGCCCAGGGTGCTGTTGTTGATGAGGTTCTCGGAAACGCCCTCGAGGGTGCCGCTATTGGTCACGCCGCCGGCGACGCTGCTGGTGAGCAACTGGAAGGCGGCATTGACCGAACCCTGGGCGGTGTTGAGCAGCTGGCCGGTGACCGTGGAGTGGTCGAGCAGGAAGCTGGTGGACCCCTGCATGTCGCCGTTGTTGACGATGTCGCCGTTGACTTGGCTGCCAGTGAGCTGCAGGTTGGTTTGACCGTAGACCGTGCCGTCGTTGTGGATACCAGCCAGTGTGCTGTCAGTGACGCTGATGCCCTGGCCGACCACACCGCTGTTGCTCAAGCCGCCGCCTGCCAAGGTCGAGCCGTCGAGCTGAATGCGCCCGCCTACAAGGCCGGTGTTGGTCAGCCCATTGCCCACGTACGAGCTGTTCAGATAGATGTCGCGGTTACCGGTGACGGTGCCGCTGTTGACCAGGGCGCCGCCGACGGTGCCGCCCTCCAGCCATATGGCGTACTGGCCGTACGACGCGTCAATGACGCCCGAGTTGGTCAGATTCCCCGCCACCAGCGATTGCTGCACATTGATCCCCACCGCACCCGACAGCGATCCGCTGTTGATCAGGTCGCCCGACACCGTGCTACTGCCCAGGGACAGTGCATAGGCGCGGGACGTACTGGCCTCCCCACTGTTGACCAGATTGCCGATGATCGTACTGTCGTTGACGCTCAAAGCGTTTTCACTGCGCACGTGCCCGAAGCCGTCAGGGTTGGTCGTGCCGTACAGTGCGCCGCTGTTGGTCAGCCCGCCTTCTACCGTGCTGGCGTTGAGCGCGATGCCATTGGCCACGCCGCTGCCGCTGTTGAGTACCTGCCCGGTGACCACAGTGTTGTCGAGCTGCAAGCCAAACTTGCCTCCCAGCACGCCGCTGTTGGTAATACCGCCCACCTGGCTGTTTGCCAAGTCGATGCCAGCGGTACTGGCCGACAGCGTGCCGGCATTGTTCAGCACGCCCGTGATGGTGCTGCCGCTGACCTGCAAAGCGTAGCGGCCGCCGTTCAATACGCCGCTGTTGCTGAGGTTGCCCAGGGTGCTGTTCTGCACCACCAGCCCCTCGTCACCGCCATAGATGAGGTTGCTGTTGCTCAGGCTGCCGGCGATCTGCGTGCCGGACACCAGCACCCCGACATCGCGCCCCCAGACCGTGCCGGTGTTGTTCACCGAGCCGTCGACCGCGCTGTTGGTCAGGGTCACGGCGTCGGCGCCGCCGGACGCACTGCCCGACAACACAACGTCAACGAGCACATGGCTGCCATCCACCGCCACGGCGTACCACTGGCCGACGATGTTGCCCTTGTTGATGATCGAGCCGTCGACGGTCGAGCCATCGGTGACGTGCAGTCCGTAGAACGCGGTAATGGCGTTCTGGTTGTCGAGGTTGCCGCGCAGGGTCGATCCCTGCACCAGCACACCAGTAGAACCCACGCCCAGCCCGTTGAGCCTGCCGGTGTTGATGATCGAACCCAGGCTGCTGTCGGTGACGTTGATCGCCGTGGCGCCTTCGAGCAGTTGATTGCTGTTGGTGATGTCGCCACCCAGCGCACTGGTGTCCAGATGGATACCGTTGGTCTGGCCCCACAGGGTCCCGGTATTGTTGATCGAGCCACCGACAGTGGTGCCCGACAAGCTCAGGGCGTCGGCGCCACCGGATGTGCTGCCCTGAAGCTTGATGTCGCCAGCGATCAAGCTGTTGCTGGCGGTGATTGCATCCAGATCACTGACAATATTGCCGGGGTTGAGCACCGAGCCGCCAACTGTCGAGCTGTTGATGGTGATGCCGTTGGTGGCCAGCAGCGGCCCGGAATTGACCACGTTGCCGGCGGTGCTGGTATGGTCCAGGACGATGCCTTCGGCAAGGGCATAAGGGACCCCCACCAGGCTGCCAAGCCCCAGGGCAGCGGCGGTCGCCAAGGCTCTGCGAGTGGAAGAAGGTTTGCCGTGTGCCTTGCCATGCTCGTCCGTGACCACAAAAGCGCAGCGCACGCTGCTCCATATCACCCGGTGAACCTTGTTCATTGAATTGAGTCCTGTGCAAGAGCGATTGTCGCCAGATGTGCTGGAGTAGACACATTTCTAGCTGCACAACGACGGATCGTCAATGTACCGGCGGATTATTTTTTCGAAATTTTCACATTTGGGTTTTCGACGTTTTTTTGGCTTATTCGATTTCGCTATGGATTGTGGATCCAAGGACTGGTGAGGTAAACGACAATGCACTGGCATGATTTGAACGACACCGCTAATTCCGCCAAATTGTCGTCATACTAGTTTGCCCGACGCGGTGCGCAGGGGTTTCGATATTTCACTCGGATGATGGGGTGTGATCGAGCGCGATTGGACGACCCGAGGGCATTACTGCAATTCAATCTTGCTCTGCGCTGGAAGCAGTTTGCACGTCGAGGCGATGAGGTTGCGTAGCCACATATGCGCGGGATCTCGATGCAGTCGCTCGGGCCATAACATGAGCATTTCGAAACCTGGAATGGCGAGTGGCGGCACCCGGACATGAAGCGCAGGCTCATCTCGCACCAACCGTTCTGGCACCACCGCAACCAGGTCGCTGTGAGCCAATGCCGAGACAAGCGAATTGAAATTGGAGGTCGATAATACGACCGTCCGCTTCAGACCTTGTGCGGCCAGTGCCTGGTCAGTACTCCCGATGAATCCGGCGCCATTGGGCGACATAACTGCATGTTCAAGATCGCAGAACGCCTGGAGCGATGGCTGGGCTGCCAAAGCGGGATGCCCGCGGCGCCCTGCCAATACATAGCGTTCCTGAAACAGCGAGCGCTGACGCATTTTCGGCGGTGCGTCATCGCGGGTGTGCAGCGCCATATCAAGCTGGCGGTTTTCCAAATCATGGGCAAGGCTGACGGGAGCTTTATTCAACAGTGCCAGGCGTGTGTTTGGGGCCAATCGTCTGAGCGCCGCCAGCGAAGGCCAGACCAAAGCGGTCGCGGCGTAATCGCTGGCAGCCACCCTCCAGGTCTGGCTGGACAGTGCAGGCTCGAAAGTACCACCAGGACTCAGTGCGCTTTCCAGAGCTACCAGCGCTCCACGCAGTGGCACGCGCAGTTGGCGGGCACGCTCGGTGGGCGACATGCCCCGGGGGCCGGGCAACAGTAACGGATCGCCCGATATTTCTCGCAGCCGACTCAATTGCATGCAAAGACTTGCGCGACCATACCTACGCATGAGCCGGTCTTTGCCCTGATCGACTGCAACTCGTTCTACGCTTCCTGCGAGCGGGTGTTTCGGCCTGACCTGGCCAAGGTGCCGATCGTGGTGCTGTCGAACAACGATGGCTGCGTGATCGCGCGCAGCTACGACGCCAATCCGTTCGTGAAGATGTGCGCGCCCTACTTCCAGATCAAGGACCAGCTACGCAAGCACGGCATCGTGGCCTTCAGTGCCGGCGATCGACTACCTTTACCGGCCGGGCTTTCGATACAGCAAGGCCGAGGTGCTACTGCTCGATCTGCGGCAGCCGGGCGATTCACGGATGATCTGTTTTCCGTCCAGCAGCCGGTGACCACCAACAGGCTGATGGCCGTCTTGGACGAGATCAATGGGCGCTGGGTACGCGGCACGCTGGGCGCTGCAAGCTGCAAGCGTGCTGGCCAACCCGGACTGGGCGATGCGCCGAGAGCTCATGGAGCCAGAGCTACACGACTAGGCTCGATCAGTTGTGGACTGTTCACGCTCATCAACCTTGGCCCTATCACCAAATTGAACGAGTGATCAGGAACCGCTGCCTTACCGAAAATGGAATCGCTACAGGGTCTATGCGTCTGTTCCAGACATTTCGAGCCGGAATCCCGGGCGATTGAACTCAGCGTTGTTTAAGGATCGAAGCATGGCTATCCGGTTGAATGAAGATGAGAAGGTGGCGTGGGATACTTATTTCTCGGCGGCCCTGGCCACCGCCAAAAGTAATGGTCTGCCCACTACGAAAGGACTGGATAACCAGTGGGAGGAAGCAGTGGAGCTCGCCGCTCGAATCGCTGACAAAATGGTCATTGAGCGTCGCCTGCGGATCGAAGCCATCGAACTTAGGTAATGATTTTTTTGCGCTGGGGACTTAATCACATGCCCTACGCGCTCTGCATTGATCTGCGGACGGAAAGTTTTTGTATAGGGTGCCGGCTAGCCCACTGCCTTGGTTGAATCTGGGCAATGGTGGCCGGTTCCGGTCGTTAGGCGTTTGGCACGAACGGCACCAATCATCCATACGAATTGGGCTCATAGAAAATAACATCAAGCAGTAGTGGCACTTAGTCATCATGATGGGATCAGATGGTACAGAACCCTCGTGTGTGTCTGATCTCAGCTTTCCAAGCATTCCTCATAACCCTGGTGTAAGCGTGTGATGCCGCAGAGGTTAGGGAAGATGTCTCGTAAGGTATGCAGCGACTGGATATCTGGATGGATCGAAACCCGGATTGGACATCTGTCTCCCCTTTAAGGTAATTCCCATGGCTCCCATGCCCATGCCCGTCCTCGGCTCCGATGAGCAGGCCGTTTTTGAACGTTTCGTCAAGGCTGTCTCCTACCTGACTGGGTGTTCAAGCGCCCTCCTCATGGTGCGTAATGGTGCCCATTGGAGCGTTGCATCGGCCCAAGCGCAAGTGACGGGTTTGAGCGACGACCATGCCGTAGATGTGTGGCTTCAGATGATTCTGTCGTACGGCGATGTGGTCGATGTTGCTGAGGTAATGCCCCCCAACCTGCCAGTCCCGACGGGTCTGTTACAGGTGGCCAATGAATTTCTGATATGCACGGCCGTACGTAGCCCTCTAGGCGAACTGATTGGCGTGGTGCTGGTAATGATCCCATTGCCTCATAAAAGGCTCAGCGCTGCCCAAGTCTATGGGCTTCAGACTCATGCCGCTGGTTTGCATACGATCATCCAGCCTGGACCCGACACCGCATCTGGCGGCTTGGCAGCCATTGAACGTCTTCGTCTCCTCGAATCAGTGGTTGTTCATGCCAAGGATGCAATACTGATTACCGAAGCTGAACCTATCGACCTTCCTGGACCGCGGATCGTCTACTGCAATCCAGCTTTCTTGGCTACCACTGGTTTTGCTCTCGACGAAGTCATGGGTCAAACGCCGCGGATCTTACAATGTGAGGAAACGAGCCGTGAGACCCTTCGGCAACTGAAAGAAGCACTCCAGCAGTGGAAACCCGTCGAAGTAGAGCTCATCAATGCCCGTCGGGACGGAACCCGGTTTTGGGTGCAGCTAAGCATCGTCCCTGTGGCAAACGAGAAAGGCTGGTTCACTCACTGGGTTTCCGTGCAACGGGACATTACGGAGCGGAAAAAAGCTGAGCAAGTGTTACTGCAATTGCAGGTGGACCGGGAAGAGCGTTTGAAGCTTGAGTCTCGGCTGGTCGAGCGCGAGCGCATACAGGATGAGCTCTCCTACGCTGCGTCCCACGATGAACTCACCAAACTCAAAAACCGAGCCTGTTTCATGGAGCGCTTGAAACAGGTGTTCAGCCAATCGTCACCCGACAGCATTGGGGCAGCCACAGTGCTCTATCTGGATCTTGATCGGTTCAAATACGTTAACGATGGTATGGGGCATCATGCAGGTGACAAGTTGCTCAAACGTGTCGCCAATCGTTTGAGTCGTTGTGTGGATCCCGACGCGCTGGTTGCACGCATCGGCGGGGATGAATTCGCCATTCTTGTCAGCGGCGAGTCGCATCATGAGCGGGCGGTTTTGACGGCGGACCGAGTAACACAGGCGTTGAGTTCCACCATCGAGATCGACGGACAACTGCTTTTTACTTCTTGCAGCATTGGTATCGTGACGCTTGACGCTCAGCACAATACGGCTGAGGACCTCGTTCGCGATGCCGATGTGGCCATGTACGCGGCAAAAAAGAAGGGTCGAGGACGCTGGGCCATTTTTGATTTGTCGATGCGTCAGGCGTCGATCGATATGCTGGTCATGCAGAATGCACTCAAGCATGCCATTTCTCGTGATGAACTCTACCTCGTCTATCAGCCAATATTTTCAGTCATGACTGAAGAAGTTGTGGGCTTTGAAGCACTTGTTCGGTGGTCTCATCCAACTTTGGGGAACATCGCTCCTGACGTTTTCATCAGCTTGGCTGAAGACATCGGGGTCATCTACGAGCTTGGGCGGTGGGTGATGCGCACGGCTTGCAAAGAGGTCAAGAGCTGGAGTGACCAGATGCCAAACAGGCCAATCAAGCTCAACGTGAATGTGTCCGGGGTCGAGCTTAACCGACTGGACTTTGCGGCTCAGGTCGCAGGTATTCTGGCTGAGACCGGCTTCGATCCACGGGTTCTTCAGATCGAAATCACCGAATCGGTTTTCCTGCATGAGCCAGAAGTCATCGCACTGACCTTGGAAAAGCTCCGGGCTCAACAGATTCGCATAGCGCTGGACGATTTTGGTACGGGTTATAGCTCGCTCAGCTACATTGATCGGTATCCCATCGACGTGATCAAGATTGATCGGTCATTTATTTCCCGCATGATGCACCACGAGCGAACCGTTGCGATCGTGAAAAGCATCTTCTCGCTCGGCCAAGCCTTGGATCTTGCCATCGTAGCTGAAGGGGTGGAAACGCAGAGCCAGTTGCATCGGCTGAAGAGTCTTGGTTGCCCCTATGTCCAGGGATTTTTGTACAGTCCACCGCTTCTAAAACACGATGCTCAGGCTCTTCTTGCAAAGCAATGATAGTCATTGGTTTGCAGATCTTGCACAGTTGCCACGTTCGCGAATTCCCCATCGGAAAGCAGGGCGTGGCGTTCGATCGGCATGAGCTCGATGCCTGGGCAGACGCCTACATCGAATCCCGCGCGATTGTAAAAGCGGCCAATCAGGACACCAATCCGCATCGCAGCGAGCGCCAGCGAGTGCCGAAAGGAGATACGCCTGGTGGTGCTGAACGGGGTTGCCAAGTCGGTCATCGACCAGCAGCGCGGCAAACACACGCGGTTCGTGTTCCCGTTTGGCAAGCCAGATGGGGAAGGGAATGAAACGATGGTCCACCGCATGAACGACTCAGCCTGGAAGAAGGCGCGGGTCAGAGCGACGAAGAAATGGCAGTAGACGTACCTGCGGCCGGCCCATGAGAGTTTCGCGAATATCCGCATTCACGACCTGAACCACACCTTTGGGAGAAGGCTTCGTGCAGCAGGCGTGACTGAGGAAGATCGCAAAGCGCTCTTGGGGCACAAGAACGGCAGCATCACCAGCCACTACTCCGCGGCGGAGTTGGATCAGCTGATTGAAGCGGCCAACAAGGTATCAGCGACCGACTCGCGAAGGCCGGTGCTAACAATTTTGAAGCGGAGGCAAGCATGAAAAACAGAGATGTCACGCAAAAGTCACGCACATGAAAAAGGCCACCCCTCGCGGAAATGGCCTAAGTCATTGAAAATAATGGTCGGGACGGAGTGATTCGAACACTCGACCCCTTGCACCCCATGCAAGTGCGCTACCGGGCTGCGCTACGCCCCGACGAAGGCGATACAAACCTGAAACTACCGGTGTTGAAGCCTAGAGCGTTTCCAAGCCTCTGAAAACGTTGAAAAATATACCCTAACCCCGACGATTAAGGAAGTACTTTTCGCGCTTTATTTCTTCAACACAACCAGTACGTCTTCCAGCTCGGAGATCATCTGCCGAATCAGTTGCTTGTACTGGGTAGTGTCGTCCTTGGCCTCGTCGCCGGACAGGCGCAAGCGTGCGCCGCCGATGGTGAAGCCCTGCTCGTAAAGCAGCGCGCGGATCTGGCGGATCATCAGCACGTCCTGGCGCTGGTAATACCGTCGGTTGCCGCGGCGCTTGACCGGGTTGAGCTGGGTGAATTCCTGTTCCCAGTAGCGCAGCACATGGGGCTTGACCGCGCACAGGTCGCTGACTTCACCGATGGTGAAGTAGCGTTTGCCGGGAATGGGCGGGAGTTCGTCGTTATGACTTGGTTCCAGCATATGCCTCAACTCGGGCCTTCAACTTCTGCCCTGGACGAAAGGTGACCACACGGCGAGCCGTGATCGGGATTTCTTCACCCGTTTTCGGGTTGCGGCCGGGCCGCTGGCGTTTGTCCCGAAGGTCGAAATTGCCGAAACCCGACAATTTGACCTGCTCGTTGTCTTCAAGAGCGTGCCTGATTTCTTCGAAAAACAGCTCGACCAATTCCTTGGCCTCCCGTTTGTTCAGGCCCAGCTCTTCATAAAGACGTTCCGCCATTTCAGCTTTCGTCAGAGCCCCCATGCGCTACTTCCTTAACGTGGCGTTCAACCTTTGTTCGAGCGAGGTGAGGATGGCTTGCGTCGTGGAGTTCACCTCATCGTCGTTAAGAGTGCGCGATGGATGCTGCCAGGTCAAGCCGACTGCGAGGCTTTTTCTATGCGGATCAATGCCTTTACCTTGGTAGACATCAAATAGCCTGAGGTCTGTGAGCCATTCGCCAGCATTCTCGCGGATGATTTCAAGAACCGCGGCGGATGGCACCTCGCGATCAGCGATCAGGGCCAGGTCGCGGCGCACTTCAGGGAAGCGCGATAGCTCCTGGAATTTCGGCAGTTTGCCTGCCGCCACTTCGGCCAGGATCAGCTCGAAGACGAAAACCGGACGATCCAGGCCCAAAGTCTTCACCAGCTCCGGGTGCAGGGCACCCAGGTAGCCGACTTCGCGACCGTCACGCTCGATCTTCGCGGTCTGGCCGGGATGCAGGGCCGGGTGCTGGCCGGGTACGAAGGTGAACGCGCCCTGAGCACCGGCAAAACCGAGAATGGCTTCGACGTCGGCCTTGACGTCGAAGAAGTCGACGCCGTCCTTGCCCTGAGCCCAGCCTTCCGGCAGGCGGCTGCCGCAGACGACGCCGGCGAGCATGGCTTCCTGCTTCAGGCCGTCGAGCTGGCCGATAAAGCGCAGGCCGCTTTCGAACAGACGCACGCGATCCTGCTGGCGGTTGAGGTTGTGCTGCAGCACCTTGATCAGGCCGGGCCACAGGGTCGAGCGCATGGCGGCCATGTCGGCGGAGATCGGGTTGGCCAACAGCAGCGGCTCTACGCCTGGGTTGAACAGCTCGAACCACTTGGGATCGATGAAGCTGTAGGTGATCGCTTCCTGGTAGCCGCGGGCGACCAGCAGGCGACGCAGCGCGGGCAGCTCGCTCTTGGCCTCGGCCTTGGCTTGCGGGGCCAGGCGCGCCTGGGGGTAGCGAACCGGCAGGCGGTTGTAGCCGTAGAGGCGAGCCAGTTCTTCGATCAGGTCGACTTCCAGGCTGATGTCGAAGCGATGGCTTGGCACTTCAACCAGCCATTGGCCTTGCCCCTGAGCGGTCACGCCCAGGCCCAGGCCGACCAGCAGCCCTTCGACTTCCACGGCGCTCATCTGCATGCCCAGCATCTGGCTGACGCGTTCGGCACGCAGGATGATCGGCGCGATGTTCGGCAGGTGTTGCTCGCTGACCACCTCGATGACCGGACCGGGCTCGCCGCCGGTGATTTCCAGCAGCAGGCCGGTGGCGCGCTCCATGGCTTCGCGGGCCAGGCGCCAGTCGACGCCGCGCTCGTAGCGGTGCGAGGCATCGGTGTGTAGGCCGTACGAGCGGGCCTTGCCGGCCACGGCGATCTGGTCGAAGAAGGCGCTTTCAAGGAACACGTCGCGGGTCGTGGCGCTGACACCGCTGTGCTCGCCGCCCATCACGCCGGCAATGGCCAGCGCGCGGGAGTGGTCGGCGATGACCAGCGTGTCGCTGCGCAGGGAGACTTCCTGGCCGTCGAGCAGGACCAGCTTCTCGCCCTGCTCGGCCATGCGCACGCGGATACCGCCGTTGATTTCGGCGAGATCGAAGGCGTGCAGCGGCTGGCCGAGTTCGAGCATCACGTAGTTGGTGATGTCGACGGCCGCGTCGATGCTGCGAACGTCAGCGCGGCGCAGGCGCTCGACCATCCACAGCGGGGTCGGGCGCGAGAGGTCGACGTTGCGGATGACGCGGCCGAGGTAGCGCGGGCAGGCATTGGGTGCCAGCACGTCGATGGAGCGCACTTCGTCATTGACCGGGGCCACGGTAGGCACGGCCGGACGGGTGACCGGCACGGCGTACAGGGCGCCGACTTCACGGGCAAGGCCAGCCAGCGACAGGCAGTCGCCGCGATTGGGGGTCAGGTCGACCTCGATGCTGGCATCGTCCAGTTGCAGGTAGATGCGGAAATCTTCGCCTACCGGCGCGTCGGCCGGCAGTTCCATCAGGCCGTCGTTGCCCTCGCCCACTTGCAGTTCGGACTGCGAGCAGAGCATACCGTTGGACTCGACTCCCCGCAGCTTGGCCTTCTTGATCTTGAAGTCGCCCGGCAGTTCGGCGCCGATCCTGGCGAACGGAATCTTCAGGCCGGGGCGCACGTTGGGCGCGCCGCACACCACCTGGAAGGTTTCCTGGCCGTCGCTGACCTGGCATACGCGCAGCTTGTCAGCGTCCGGGTGTTGTTCGGTAGAAAGCACTTCGCCCACGACCACCCCGGTGAATTCACCGGCGGCCAGGGTCACGCTGTCGACTTCCAGGCCGGCCATGGACAGGCGCGCTACCAGTTCGTCGCGGGAGACTTGCGGGCTGACCCAGCCGCGCAGCCACTGTTCACTGAATTTCATGCTGCTCTCCTGGAATAATTAGCGAAATTGCGCGAGGAACCGCAAGTCGTTTTCGAAGAACAGCCGCAAGTCGTTGACGCCGTACCGCAGCATGGCAAAACGCTCGACGCCCATACCGAAGGCGAAGCCCTGAAACTCTTCCGGGTCGATGCCGGACATGCGCAGCACGTTCGGGTGGACCATGCCGCAGCCCATCACTTCCAGCCAGCCTGTCTGCTTGCAGACACGGCAGCCGTTGCCGTTGCAGATCACGCACTGCATGTCGACTTCCGCCGACGGCTCGGTGAAGGGGAAATAGGACGGCCGGAAACGCACGGCCAGCTCTTTCTCGAAGAACACCCGCAGGAATTCTTCGATGGTGCCTTTGAGGTCGGCAAAATTGATGTCGCGATCGACCAGCAGGCCTTCGACCTGGTGGAACATCGGCGAGTGAGTGATATCCGAGTCACTGCGATAGACGCGGCCCGGGCAGACCACGCGAATCGGCGGTTGCTGCGCTTCCATGGTACGGACCTGCACCGGCGAGGTGTGGGTGCGCAACAGCATGTTGGCGTTGAAATAGAAGGTGTCGTGCATCGACCGGGCCGGGTGGTGGCCTGGGATGTTGAGCGCTTCGAAGTTGTGGTAGTCGTCTTCGACCTCGGGGCCTTCGGCAATGCCGTAGCCAATATGGGTGAAGAACTGCTCGATGCGTTCCAGGGTCCGCGTCACCGGGTGCAGCCCGCCAGTGGTCTGGCCACGGCCCGGCAAAGTGACGTCGATCTGTTCGGCAGCGAGTTTGGCGCTGAGCTCGGCTTCTTCGAAACCGGCCTTGCGCGAATTCAGGACCTCTGTAACACGCTCCTTGGCTTCGTTGATCAGCGCGCCGACTTTCGGACGCTCATCGGCCGGCAGGTTGCCCAGGGTTTTCATCACCTGAGTAAGTTCGCCTTTCTTGCCAAGGTAATGAACCCGGATCTGCTCCAGGGCATTGATGTCTTCAGCTTGTTGCACGGCCTCCAAAGCTTGGGAGACCAGCGCATCCAGGTTTTCCATGTACAGACTCCAGATACGAAATAGGGGAAGAGCTTTAGAAGGCTCTTCCCCTATTTACTGACGTTTAGCACCCTGAACCGCCAGCGGAAGCCCAGGGTGATTGTCGTGGGTACTTAAGCCAGCGAGGCTTTAGCTTTCTCGACAATCGCAGCAAACGCCGCTTTTTCGTTCACTGCCAGATCAGCCAGAACCTTGCGGTCGATTTCGATCGACGCTTTTTTCAGGCCCGAGATCAGACGGCTGTAGGACAGACCGTTGACGCGAGCACCAGCGTTGATACGAGCGATCCACAGAGCGCGGAACTGACGTTTTTTCTGACGACGGTCACGGTAGGCGTACTGGCCTGCCTTGATTACCGCTTGCTTGGCAACACGGAATACGCGCGAGCGTGCACCGTAGTAGCCTTTAGCAAGTTTCAGAATTTTCTTGTGACGCTTACGGGCAATGACGCCACGCTTAACACGAGCCATGAGTTAGTCCTCTATCTTTGACCGAAATTAACGAAGGCGCAGCATGCGCTCGACTTTTGCCACGTCAGACGGATGCAGCAAGCTGCTACCGCGCAGTTGACGCTTACGCTTGGTCGACATTTTGGTCAGGATGTGGCTCTTGAAAGCGTGCTTGTGCTTGATGCCGTTAGCAGTTTTGAGAAACCGCTTGGCTGCACCGCTTTTGGTTTTCATCTTTGGCATGTTCGGATACTCCGCATTCAGTTGATAAACATAACCGCAAGGCCTGCCGTGCCCTGGTGGTTATTTCTTTTTCTTGGGGGCGATGACCATAATCAGCTGGCGTCCTTCCATCTTAGGATGCTGTTCGACCGAGCCGTACTCGAGCAGGTCTTGTTCGACCCGCTTGAGAAGCTCCATCCCCAGCTCCTGATGCGCCATCTCACGGCCGCGAAATCTCAAGGAGATCTTGGCCCTGTCCCCATCACTAAGGAAACGTACCAGGTTGCGTAGTTTTACCTGGTAATCCCCTTCCTCCGTCCCTGGACGAAACTTGATTTCTTTTACCTGAATCTGCTTCTGGTTCTTTTTCGCGGCAGCGATCTGCTTCTTCTTTTCGAAGATCGACTTGCCGTAGTCCATCACCCGGCAAACGGGCGGGACGGCGTCGGCAGAAATCTCTACCAGATCCAGCTTGGCTTCTTCAGCAATACGAAGCGCTTCATCAATCGAGACGATGCCAATCTGCTCGCCGTCAGCGCCAATTAACCGAACCTCGCGTGCCGAGATATTCTCGTTGATCGGGGCCTTCGGTGCAGCTCGTTTATCTTGTCTCATTTCACGCTTAATAATAATTACTCCGAATCATGGCGACCACGCCGGGAAACCGCTTGTGCGAGGAACTCGGTGAACTGAGCGACGGGCATGGAGCCCAGGTCTGCACCTTCACGGGTACGCACAGCGACAGTTTGCGTTTCAACCTCCCGATCTCCGATGACGAGGAGATAGGGAACCTTGAGCAAAGTATGCTCGCGGATTTTAAAGCCGATTTTCTCATTTCTCAAGTCGGACTTGGCACGAAACCCGCTTTGAAGCAGATTTTTTTCTACGTCAAGGGCAAAATCGGCTTGTTTATCAGTGATATTCATGATCACCGCCTGGGTTGGCGCCAGCCAGGCCGGGAATGCACCTTCGTAGTGCTCGATCAGGATACCGATGAAACGCTCGAACGAACCCAGGATCGCACGGTGCAGCATCACAGGATGCTGACGGTCGTTGTTTTCCGAAACGTATTCAGCGTCCAGGCGTATCGGCAGGTTGAAGTCCAGCTGAAGCGTGCCGCACTGCCAGACTCGACCCAGGCAATCCTTGAGCGAGAATTCGATTTTCGGGCCGTAGAAGGCGCCCTCGCCCGGCTGCAGATCATAGGCCAGGCCGGCGTTGTCCAACGCGGCAGCCAGGGCAGCCTCGGCACGGTCCCATAACTCGTCGGAACCGACGCGCTTTTCCGGACGAGTGGACAGCTTGAGCTGGATGTCCTTGAAGCCGAAGTCGGCGTACACATCCATGGTCAGCTTGATGAAGTCGGCCGACTCCGATTGCATCTGCTCTTCGGTGCAGAAGATGTGCGCGTCATCTTGAACGAAGCCACGCACCCGCATGATGCCGTGCAGCGCACCCGATGGCTCGTTGCGGTGGCAGGCACCGAACTCGGCCAGGCGCATCGGCAGCTCGCGGTAGCTCTTCAGGCCCTGATTGAACACCTGCACGTGGCACGGGCAGTTCATCGGCTTGATGGCGTAGTCGCGGTTCTCCGACTGCGTGGTGAACATGTTCTCGGCGTAGTTGGCCCAATGCCCGGATTTCTCCCACAGGCTGCGATCGACCACCTGCGGAGTTTTCACTTCGAGGTAGCCGTTGTCGCGCTGCACCTTGCGCATGTACTGCTCGAGCACCTGGTACAGGGTCCAGCCGTTCGGGTGCCAGAACACCATGCCCGGCGCTTCCTCCTGGAGGTGGAACAGGCCCAGGCGCTTGCCGATCTTGCGATGGTCGCGCTTCTCGGCTTCTTCGATGCGCTGGATGTAGGCCGCCAACTGCTTCTTGTCAGCCCAGGCAGTACCGTACACACGCTGCAACTGTTCGTTCTTGGCGTCGCCGCGCCAGTAGGCACCGGACAGCTTGGTCAGCTTGAACGATTTCAGGAAACGCGTGTTCGGCACGTGCGGGCCGCGGCACATGTCGACGTATTCTTCGTGGTAGTACAGGCCCATGGACTGCTCGTTGGGCATGTCCTCGACCAGGCGCAACTTGTACTCTTCACCACGAGCCTTGAACACCTCGATGACCTCGGCACGCGGCGTGACCTTCTTGATCACGTCGTAGTCGGTGTCGATCAGCTGCTGCATGCGCTGTTCGATCGCCGCCAGGTCATCGGGGGTGAAGGGCCGCTCGTAGGCGATGTCATAATAGAAGCCGTCTTCGATGACCGGGCCGATCACCATGCGCGCAGTCGGGTACAGCTGCTTGACCGCATGGCCCACCAGGTGCGCGCAGGAGTGGCGGATGATCTCGACGCCTTCCTGGTCCTTGGGGGTAATGATCTGCAGGCTGGCATCGTGCTCGATCAGGTCGCTGGCATCGACCAGCTGACCGTCGACCTTGCCGGCCACGGTGGCCTTGGCCAGGCCGGCGCCGATGGAGGCTGCTACTTCGGCCACGGAAACCGCGTGGTCGAACGAACGCTGACTGCCGTCAGGAAGAGTAATAGTTGGCATGGCGCCTCCTCTCCTAGTGGTGACCCCTACCAAAGGTCACGTGGGTTGGGATGAGCCAGTACGCGATTCGATCCAGGCCGTGTAACTTGCCTGCCTTACATTGGCAGGAGCCCGGGGGCCAGCCGCAGATCGAACCAGAGTGACTGGTTTTTGATGAATCAATACTTGGGTGCAATCCGGTAATCCGCGCCTTGCAAGGTCGCGGCCGAGCATCCTAACACAGATATCGCGCCCCATCGCCGCAACGCAGGTTTTAATGCATCTTTGTGTGTGCTCGCGACCCATGAGCTGAACTCAAGCCCCCCTGCGCCCCTCAAACCAGGGGTACCGATTCGTCAAACACATCCGCAAAAAGGAGCATCCGCGATGCGTTTCCATCAAGTGGCTACCCTGACCCTGGCCTTGACCGCCGCCCTGCCCGCCTTCGCCGGCAAATGGCCGGCCGGCGCCGAAGAAAGCTTTACCAAGGACTGCGTCACCAGTGCAAGCAAGCAAGTCGACCCGGCGCGCGCCAAGCAGCTGTGCGATTGCAGCGCCCAGCAGGCAACCAAGAATTTCACCGACAAGGAGCTGTCGATGCTCAACACGCCACCCTCCAACGCCAACGAAGAGGTGCGTGCGCGGCTGATGAAAGACACCCAGGTGTGCCGTACGAAGAGCTGATTTCTGCTCCTGAACGCCCCGAAGCAGGGTCGCCACAGGGCAAAATGATGGCGAAAAACGCGAAGCAGTAGGCTTTTTGAGGATATTTCGCATTCGTCAGAGGTCGGCCAGACCCAACAAAATCAGGGGTTTGGCCAGTGTCACAAAAAAAAACACGATAAAGACAGGAATCAGCGCATCTAAAAGGCTTACTGAACCTGCATTTAGACTATGATACCTCTCGTGTGCCCAGTTGGCCTGAGCAGCACAGCACTACTGAATATTATGTTTCTTGGAGATACACCATGTCTAATCGCCAAACCGGCACCGTAAAATGGTTCAACGATGAGAAAGGCTTCGGCTTCATCACTCCTCAAGGTGGCGGTGACGACCTGTTCGTACACTTCAAAGCTATCGAATCTGACGGTTTCAAAAGCTTGAAAGAAGGCCAAACGGTTTCTTTCGTAGCTGAGAAAGGCCAAAAGGGCATGCAAGCTGCTCAAGTTCGCCCAGAATAATATTCTGACCGAACGAAAAAACCCGTCGAATAGACGGGTTTTTTTTGCCTGCGATTTACGGCTTGCGCCAACCGATCAGCCGCAGGTGGCGCGCTGCACAACGCCATTGGCGTCGGTGTTGAGGTTCAGCCGCTCGGACCGGTAGTCCATCGTGACCATGTCGTTGGGTTTCAACACGCGGGCAATCTGCGCGCCGGAGCGAGTCCTCGCCTGCTCCAGCAAGGCCGAGGTCGCCTTCTGGCCAACGGTATATTGCGCCTGCTCGGAATGGCAACGGCCATCCTGGACCACTGGCGCAGCAGCCACTTCAGGTGTGTGTCGTTCGCCCGTCGAGCAGCCGGCCAAGGCCAGCAGCCCGGCCATCAGCACAGTGGTCAACGATGTTGCATGCTTGCAAGGCATGAAGCCTCCCCATAGGAAAATGTGAATAGGTCCGACCCCGGCCTGGTCGCTTTGTTGCACCCAACGCAGTTTGCCCGAGGGTCCGCAGCACGACCCTGTTAAATCTGTATGAGTGTTTTTCAGAATATTTCGGCAGCGGTTGATCATCGTGCCGCTCAAGCTCGCCGTCTGGCGGGGATGCCAAAACCTGGCTGCGCGTGGTTTACTGAACGCATCCCGGGCAGGTTCGCCCAAGCTTCCACGAGATCATCATGGCCAACGTTTCCGTAGACGCCGACATCAAGGTCAAATGGCCCCAGGGGCAATCGTCCTACAGCCCCGGCAACCCCGAAGAGCTGGCGATCATCGCGGTAGACCTGCTGGTCAAGGAGCTGGGCACCGCGGCGGCGCGCTCGTTCATCGGGCAGGTGTTCGAGCGCTACAGCGGTGAGCATCTGCTAGGCGTTGGGGCGCCCGCCGGGGCTTCGATGCGAGCGCCGTGAGTCATTGCCGGGCTTGAACCGCCCGTCCTGGTGGGCGCACATCGAGCTCAATCCAGGCGCGCCAGCCGCTCGCACAGCAGATCGAACAAGCCCTGCGCGTCCCCCTCCAGCAGCCACAGCACCTTCTTCTCAAGCCCGGTCTTGCCGTACCAGTCGGCGATGCTCTGGCCGAAGGTCGGTCCTTCGCGGGTGTCGATCCACAGGTGCACCTTACGCCCACTGAACAATTCGGGCCGCAGCAGCCAGGCGATCACGCTGGCGTCGTGCACCGGCCCGCCCGGCAGGCCGTAATGCAGCATGTCCGGCTTGACGTACTCTTCCAGAATCGAGCCGACCAGCTGCCCAGCGCGGTTGCCCAAGGCGGCGATCTGCGCCAGACGGGACTCGCTGGTGAGCATCTTGTGAGTGACATCCAGCGGCACATAGACCAGCGGCACGCCGCTGTCGAGCACCACCTGGGCGGCGTGCGGGTCGGCGAACAGGTTGAATTCGGCCACTGGGGTGATGTTGCCGCCGTTGAAATGCGCGCCGCCCATGACCACCACCTGCTTGATGCCGCGCACGATCTCCGGCGCCTGGATCAAGGCCAGGGCCAGGTTGGTCTGCGGACCGATCATGGCGATGGTGATGCTCTGCTCCGGCACCTTGCCGAGCGTCTCGATCAAGTAGTCAACAGCGTTGCCCGGCGCCAGTGGCGCAGTCGGCTCGTACACCGGCACGCCAGGGCAGCCTTCGGAACCGTGAACATGGGCCGCATAGATCGGGGTACGCAACAGCGGGCGCCCGGCGCCTGCGTACACTGGCACCTCCGGGCGCCCACCCCATTCGCGGGCCAGCCGCGCATTGCGCGACGTTTTCTCCAGGCGCACGTTGCCGGCAACGGTGGTGATGGCGCGCAGCTTGAGTTCAGCCGGTGACGCCATGGCCAGCAGCAGCGCGACGACATCGTCCGCGCCGGGGTCGGTGTCGATGATCAGATCAATGGGCACAACGTTGCTCTCGCCAGCCAATGGGCAGTCCTCGCCAGTGGAAAATCAGAAGAATACCCCGGAAACCAGCGCGATATTGCAGTACGGCTGGCATTCACCGGTGCGCACGATGGCGCGCGCGTGGGCGGTCAGCTGCTTGAACTCGGTGTGACTGAGCAGCTGGCGCTCGCCGATTGCGCCTTCATCGTGCCATTGCTCGAGCCTGGCCAGCGGACCGGGCCTGGCTTGCAGGATTTCCTCGGCGAGCACGTGGCGCTCGACCTGCATCTCGCTGAGCACCACCCCCAGGGTGCTGGCGAAGTCCGGAATGCCCGGGGTCAGGGCCAGGTCGATGATCTCCACCCCGGGCGGCACCGGCAGGCCGGCGTCGGCGATCACCAGGATGTCGCCATGGCCGAGGGAGGCAATGACCCGCGACAGGGCAATGTTGAGGACGGGTGTCTTTTTCATGCGGCGATGAACCCCTGCACGTCAGCCAATGTGGGTATGGAAGGTTGCGCGCCGGCACGGGTGACCGACAGCGCAGCGGCGATCTGCCCGAACAGGATCGCCTCGCGGGGCGACTTGCCGCTGGCCAGGCCCGCCGCGAAGGCGCCAACGAACGTGTCCCCCGCCGCCGTTGTGTCTACGGGCTGCACCCGCGGCGCGGCGAAATGTTCGCTGCCCTGGGCATCGACATAGAGCACGCCCTCCCCGCCCAGGGTAATCATCACCCGCCTGGCGCCCAGCTCCAGCAGGCGCTCGGCGGCCAGCCTGGCAGTGTCGAGGGAGAACACGGCGATGCCGGTGAGGGCCTGCGCCTCGCTTTCGTTGGGTATCAGGTAGTCCAGGTGCGGGTACCACTCGCTGGGCAACGGCTGCGCCGCCGGGGCCGGATTGAGGATCACGGTCTTGCCCAGCTCGCGGGCGCGCTGCAAGGTATGACCGACCGTGGCAGACGGCACCTCCAGCTGGGCGATCACCACCTCACTGCCCTGCAGCAGCGCGTCCGCCGCTTGCACACTGGCCGGGGTCAGCAGGCCGTTGCCGCCAGGAATGATGACGATGGCGTTCTGGCTGTTGGCATCCACCACGATCATCGCCAGGCCGCTGGAGGCGCCCTGGGCGGTGCTGACCGCCTGGCAATCGATGCGCTCGACCAGCAGCGCCTGGCGCAATTGCTCGCCATAGGCGTCGCTGCCCACGCAACCGACCATCGCCACCGAGGCGCCCAGGCGTGCGGCAGCCACGGCCTGGTTGGCGCCCTTGCCGCCGGGCACCGTGGCAAAACTGTCGCCGGCCAGGGTTTCGCCCGGGCGCGGCAGGCGCTCGGCGCGCGCCACCAGGTCCATGTTCAAACTGCCGACTACCACTACGTTTGCTTGCATCTCGTGAGGCTCTTCAATAATTCAGCGATATTCTGAAAACAGCGGGCTGAGCTCCGCCGTCGATTCGCGCGCGACGATCGCCGGTGCCACCAGGCGTTGCTCGCAGGCGCCACTCACCGTCTTGCGCACACGCTGCAGCAGACGCTCGGCCGCCGTCTCCCCCAATTGGCGAATCGACTGGCCCACCGTGGTCAGCGCCGGGTAGACGAAACGACACATCTGGATGTCATCGAAACCGATCACCGACAGCTGTTCCGGCACGCGGATGCCACGTTCGGCAGCGGCGCGCAGCACGCCCATGCCCATCATGTCGTTGCAGGCGAAGATCGCCGTAGGCGCCGCCTGTCCCGGCGCCGGTGCCAGCAGTCTGGCGGCGGCGTCGTAGCCACCCGGCACACTGAAGTCGCCTTCGACGACCCGCGATGGCGGGACCACCTGTTGCGCCTCGGCCAACGCCCGCCGGAACCCGGCCAGGCGTTGCTGGCCGCTGCTGGTCAGCAGTGGGCCAGTGATGCAGGCGATCTCGCGATGGCCCAGCTCGAGCAGGTGCCGGGTGGCCAGGTAGCCACCCAGTTCGTTGTCGATGCACACCAGATCCGCTTCCAGCCCGGGCAGCACACGGTCAAGTATCACCACCGGGGTCCGCGTACTGGCCAGTGATTGGGCCAGTGCGCTCTCGCCACCCACCGAGGAGACGATCAGGCCGTCGACCCGCTTTTCCAGCAGCACCCGAATGTAGCTGCGCTGCTTTTTCGGGTCGTCGTCGGAATTGCACAGGATCACGCAGTAGCCTTTGCGCTCGCAGTAATCCTCGATGCCACGCGCCAGTTCGGCGAAGTACGGATTGATGCTGTTGGGCACCAGCAAACCGATGGTGGCCGTGCTGCGCGCCTTGAGCGAACGCGCGACGGCGCTCGGCACGTAGTCGAGCTGGGCAATCGCCGCCTCGACTTTGAGCCGCACCGGGTCGCTGACCGGGCGCGACTTGTTCACCACATGGGACACCGTGGTATAGGAAATTCCCGCCAGGGCCGCCACATCCTTGATTGTTGCCATGCCTGATTGCCCCTGAAACCTATGGCCCTGTACTAAACGCGGCGGCTGGCGCGGTTGCTGCGGTAAGTGTCGAGCACCACGGCAATCACGATCACAGCCCCGGTAATGATCCGTTTGGTCGGTTCGGAAGCGCCGATCTGCGCCAATCCGGCCGCCAGTACCGAGATGATCAACACCCCGAAAAAGGTGCTGACCACCGAACCGCGCCCACCCATCAAGCTGGTGCCGCCGATCACTACTGCGGCGATCACCTGCAGCTCCAGCCCGGAGCCAGCATTGGGGTCGGCCGCTTCCAGGCGCGAGACCTGAAACAGCGCCGCCAACCCGGCCAGCAGCCCCATCAGGCTGAACACCAGAATCTTGTAGGGCTTGGGATTGATACCTGCCAGGCGCACCGCCTCTTCGTTGGTGCCGATGCCGATCAGGTAACGGCCGAACACTGTACGCGTCAGCACCAGTTGCGCAACCACTATGACCGCCAGGGCGATCACGAACGAGGGCGAAATGCCGAACGCGATCGGGTCCGACAGCCAGGCGAAGGCATCGCCGATGTAGGCCGTGCGCGAATCGGTCATCTGGTAGGCAACGCCACGGGCCATTTCCAGCACCCCCAGTGAAACGATGAACGACGGAATGCGCCAGGCCACCGTGATCGAACCGGTGATGGTGCCAGCCAGGGCGGCGCAGGCCATGCCCAGGATCGACGCCGGGACCACGCCCCAGCCCCAGCCGAGAATCGCCACGCTGACCGCCGAACCCGCCAATGCCAGCACCGAGCCGACCGACAGGTCGATGCCGCCGATGATCAGTACAAAGGTCATGCCCACTGCCAGCACCATCAGGTCGGGGATCTGGTTGGCCAGGGTGCTGAACGTGGCGTACGACAGAAAGTGGTCGCTGAGCAGCGAGAACAGCACCACCATGGCCAGCAGCGCGCCGGCCAGGCCCAGGTAGGTGCCCAGGCCGAAATAGGTGCCACTGCGGCGGGTGGCCGGGGTGGCTTGGGGTACTACAGTACTTGAGGTTTTCATGCTTGATTCCTGGGCGCTGGTGCATCCACCAACGCATCACGTCGCTTGTAGCCCGCGAAAGCCGCGGCCAGTAGCTCATCCTGAGTCCAGCTGTCACGCTGGAAGGTTTCGATCAATCGCCCGGCCGACAGCACGCCGATGCGGTCGCAGATCAACATCAGTTCGCGCAGGTCGCTGGACACCACCACCAGCGCCTTGCCCTGGCGTGTCAACTCGCCGAGCAGGGCATAGATGTCGAACTTGGCGCCGACATCGATGCCGCGCGTCGGCTCGTCGAACAGCAGCACCTGGCAGTCGCGTTCCAGCCAGCGGCCGATCACCACCTTCTGCTGGTTGCCACCGGACAGCTCGCTGACCCGCTGCTCGGTGCTCGAGCTGCGGATGCGCATGGCCTCCACCTGGCGCCGCGCCAACGCGTGCTCGGCGTTGCCATCAACCATGCCGCCATGGGAAATGGCGGGCATGTTGCCCAGCGCCACGTTGCCAGCAATCGACTGCGACAACAGGAGGCCCTCGCCCTTGCGGTCCTCGGTGATCAAGGCGATCCCGTGGCGCACGGCGTCGGCGGGCGAACGAATGACCACCGGCACCGGCGGCGAACCGACTGAGACGCTGCCGCTGTCGGCCTTGTCGGCGCCGAAGATCAGCCGCATCAACTCGGTACGCCCGGCGCCGATCAGCCCGGAAATTCCGTAGATCTCACCGGCCCGCACTTCGAAGGAGACGTCTTCGACCTTGCCGGCGCGGGTCATGCCCTGGACCTTGAACAGCGGTGCACCGATCTGCCGCTGGCCCAGGTCGAGCTGCTCGCCCAACTCGCGGCCGACCATCAGGGTGACCAGCTGGGCGCTGTCGTAGCGAGACATCTGCTCCACGCACACCAGTTGGCCGTCGCGCAGCACGGCGATGCGTTGCGCCACGCGGGCCAGCTCTTCGAGGCGGTGCGAGATATAGACGATGGACACGCCACGGGCGCGCAGCCGGGTGATCTGTTCGAACAGCATTTCCACCTCGCGCGAGGTGAGCATGGCGGTCGGCTCGTCGAGAATCAGCACGCGGCAGTCGCCGATCAGGTTGCGGGCGATCTCGACCATCTGCTGATGGCCGATCCCCAGCTCGCCCACCGGCGTGTCCGGGTCGATGGCCTGCAGGCCCACCTGCTCCATGGCTTGCAGGGCGGCCTGGCGCAGCCGCTTGCGGTTGATCCAGCCACCGCGGCTGGGCAGGTTGTCGAGAAACAGGTTTTCCGCGACCGACAAGGTCGGCAGCAGGTTGAGTTCCTGCATCACCATGCGCACACCCTGCCCTTCGGCGACGGTGCGGCTGGTGGGTGCGAAGGGCTGCCCCTGGTAAAGCATGGTGCCGGTGGTGGGCGATTCCAGGCCGCCGATGATCTTCGACAGCGTGCTCTTGCCCGCGCCGTTTTCACCGGTCAGCGCCAGCACTTCGCCGCGTAGCAGTTGCAGGTCGATACTGCCCAGCACCGGCTGGGCGTAGGTCTTGCCAATGCCGCTGACCGAGAGCACGACGTTTTCAGCATTGCCTGACATGGCAGCTCTCCATGACGCCCGCGCTGTGAGGCGGGCGCCTACTAGAAGGACAAAGGCGGGTTACGGCTTGGTGACCAGCTCGACCGGGGTCTGGATGACGTTATTGGCGTCGACGTCGACCTTTTCGTGCTTGACCAGCTTGAGCGCCGCCTGAATGCCGAACACCGCCTGCTTGGCGGCGAACTGGTCGGCGGTGGCGAGCACGCGGCCGTCCTTGAGCATCGGCTTGATGGCGTTGATGTTGTCATACCCAACGACCTGCACCTTGCCCGCCTTGCCGGCGGCGCGCACCGCCGACACGGCGCCCAGCGCCATGCTGTCGTTGCCAGCCAGCAGAGCCTTGAGGTTGGGGTATTCGTTGAGCATGGCGGCGGCCACCGCGTTGCCCTTGTCGATTTCCCAGTTGCCCGATTGGGTGGAGTCGATCTTCATGCCGGCCGCGTCCATGGCGTCCTTGAAGCCGGCGGTGCGCATCTGCGCGTTGGTGGTGGTAGACACGCCTTCGATGATGCCGACCTCATCGCCCTTCTGCAGTTTGGTGGCCAGGTAGTCACCCACCAGACGCGCACCCTTGCGGTTGTCCGGGCCTACGAAAGGCACGTCCAGGTTCTTGCTCTTGAGCACGTCGGGGTCCAGCTGGTTGTCGATGTTGATGACCATGATGCCGGCGTCCTTGGCCTTCTTGATCACCGGCACCAGGGCCTTGGAATCGGCGGGGGCGATGACCAGTGCATCGACCTTGGAGACGATCATCTGTTCGACGATACGGATTTGCGCGGCGGTGTCGGACTCGTCCTTGATGCCGTTGGACACCAGGTCAAAGTCGGCGCTGTGGTCTTTTTGATAGGCCTTGGCACCGTCTTCCATGGTCAGGAAGAACTCGTTGGCGAGGGACTTCATCACCAGGGCCACCTTGGGCTTGGCGGTGTCGGCCATGGCCGGGGACAGCGGAGCGAGGGCGCAGGCAGCAGCGAGCAGGGATGCAGCAAGCAGACGGCCGGGGAATGGCAGACTCATGGGAAACACTCCGATCTTATGATTGTTTTGGAGCAACAGGTTGCGCTGATGACTATAGGCGATCGCGGCAAAAGCCGATGAAGCCTTCAGTCGCAAACGTTTGCGTAGTGCGACTATGCGAACACTCCAAAACTTTGTCAATCGCCGTCAAGCAGGAGAATCGTTTAACCCAAAAATGGTGCAAGCAAATGTTGCAATAGCTTGCGGATCGCTCAAATGTGAAATACTGTATGCGCATACAGCACACCATCATCAACGCCTCTACAAGGAACGACCCGTGGCAGCCTCCTCCGCCGCTTCTCTCCCCAGCAGCTATGAGCAGCTGGGCGTGCGCATCCAGAAAATCATCAACTCGCCCAACGCGCAGAAAGCCCGCTCGGCGCTGATCTTTAGAATGCCTCACGAGTCGCCGGCTGACTGGGACCAGATGCTTGCGGAGATCGCCGAGAACGACAACGTCACCCTCGCCTGGCGCGATGATGGCGGCATCCAGATATTCTGGGTCGTGCCCCAGGAAGACTGACCCGTGAAATCGGTTTTACTGGCGGCCAGCCTGCTGTTGCTGAGCTGCGCCGCAGCTGCCCAGGCACCGCGTACCTTCAGCGAAGCCAAGAAGATCGCTTGGCAACTGTATGCGCCGCAGTCCACCGAATTCTATTGCGGCTGCAAATACAGCGGCAATCGCGTCCATCTTGCCGCCTGCGGTTATGTGCCGCGCAAGAACGCCGCCCGCGCTGCGCGAATCGAATGGGAGCACATTGTCCCGGCCTGGCAGATCGGCCACCAACGCCAGTGCTGGCAGAACGGCGGGCGCAAGAACTGCACGCGCAACGATCAGGTCTACCAGCGGGCCGAAGCCGACCTGCACAATCTGGTGCCGAGCATTGGCGAGGTCAATGGCGATCGTAACAACTTCAGTTTCGGCTGGGTCCCGGCGCAACCGGGCCAATACGGCTCCTGCCTGACACAGGTCGACTTCAAGGCGAAGAAGGTCATGCCGCGCCCGTCGATCCGCGGAATGATCGCGCGCACCTACTTCTACATGAGCAAGCGCTACGGGCTGAAGCTGTCGCGCCAGGATCGCCAGCTCTACGAGGCCTGGAACAAGACCTACCCGGTGCAGGGCTGGGAACAGCACCGCAATCAGCAGGTGGCCTGCGTGATGGGGCATGGCAACGAGTTCGTCGGCGCGGTGAACCTCAAGGCCTGCAGCTGAACCAGCGCCTATTTGTAACTCTTTGGCCTACTTGGCAGTGCTGTCGAACGGCAGCACCAGCGAGTCGATACCCTTGGACGCCATCAGCTCGCCGCGCTTCTGCTCGGCCTCGGCCTTGCTGTCGTAGGGCCCCAGGTATACCTGGGTCTCGCCGTTCTGCTGAACGAAGTTGGCCATGAAGCCGCCCTCGACCAGGCGCGAAGCCATGTCGGTGATGTTGCCCATGTTGCTGCCCGAGGCAATGCGCACCTGCCATTTGCCGGTGCTGGCCTGGGCGCCAGCATTGCCGGACATCTGCGCCAGTGCCAGATCCTGGGGCGCGGTGCAGATGGCGCGTACGGTGGCATTGTTGCCGTCGCGGTCGATTACCGCCTCGTAGCCGTCGTCATGGCGAATGGCGGCGTAAGCCATGTAGCCGCTGTAGTTGCCGCTGGCGTCCTTGTATTTGACCTGACCGCAGATGTTGCCCTCCGGGGTGGAGCGGACATTGTTGAAACGTGCCGACTTGGGATTGTCCACCTGGGCCAGTACCGCCTTGGCCGCGTTTTCCACCGCGCTGCCGCAGCCGCCCAGCACCAGGAACATCGCCATCACCGTCAAGTTGCGCACCACATGCCCTCCGCAAGATAAGCCGGCGATTTTATCATCTCGCGAGCCACAGCGCAGGGCCTCGACGTCGCGGCTGTGGCATCATGGCCGGGTTTATTTCAGCCTCCGCTACAGGCCCGACCATGACCCAGATCGCCCTCATCCCCAAAGAACAGCGCCATCAGGCGGCGCTCGACACCTTCCTCGCCGGCCAGCCGGACCTGCAAGCGCAGATCAAGGACCTCAGCCCCCGGGAACAGGCCCAGCAGGTGGAGTGGGAGTTCGAGGCGCACGCCGAGGATGCAGGGCTCGAGGTGTGGGAACTGGTGCTGCAGACCATCGCCCGCAGCCCTGAAGAGCTCAAGGCCATGCGCACCGAGGTGCATCAGGAGGTGGCCGAGGCACTGGGCATGGAATGGGAAGAGTATCGCCAGCTCAACGAAATCGAGGACTGAGGCGCGCAGGGCGAACGATGGGCGCGGCCGCTGTCCAATCGGCATGGCCCCGCTTCGGGGCTTGCACCTCAAAGGAGCCTACCCATGGCCACGGCCACCACGCCCCCGCAAGAAGATAACGAATTGGACCACGGTCCCGGCATCGACGAGGCGCCGCTCAACGACCTGGACGACGGCGAAGCGGGGCTCGACCCCAACATCCTCGATGATGACCTGTTGGAAGACGGTGCCATGGGCTTGGGCTGAGCCCGGCCCATGCCTCTCGGCCATCGCCCGCAGGACCGAGCTCGCTCGGGAACAGGCGCGACGCTTTCCCCAGCAGGCTCGGCCCTACAAATGAGGCCGGCGCAACTCGATCCCCAGATTGGCCGCCTGCTCGAGAATCTCTTGCGCGGTAGCATCGGCCGAGGGCATCAGCAGGCTGTTCTCGCCATCGCCGAAATGCAGCTGCATCAGGTGCATGGCAGCCTCCTCCAGGCTGAGCGATGCCTCAGGCAGCTCGAACCGGTGCTCGCGCGGCTCGCCGTTGAAGGTGTAGTGAACATCGAAACGGTGCAGTTCAGTCATGGAGCGCATTCCTTGTTTGTGTAAGTGATCAGCCAACAAGTTGACCACCAAGTCAGGAAAACGTTGCGCCGAGTACGCCCGTCAGGGTGTTGCCACGCCAACTGGAGAGGTACCCAGCGCCGCCAACGATGTGGTCAATTGCTCCGCTGGCACCGGGCGACCCAACAGATAGCCCTGCAGGGTGTTGCAGCCCAGGCGCGTCAACAGCGCTTGCTGCTCGGCGGTTTCCACCCCTTCGGCGACGATCTTGAGGCCCAGGGTCTGGCCCAGCGCGACAATGGCTGAAACGATAGCCGCATCGTCGTTGCCCTGCGCCAGCTCGGTGACGAAACCACGGTCGATCTTCAGCTCATTGGCCGGCAGCCGCTTGAGGTACAGCAGGCTGGAGTAACCGGTGCCGAAGTCGTCGATGGAAATGCTCACGCCCAACTTGGCCAGCTGGTCGAGGATAATCAGGCTGGCCTCGGCGTCGCGCATGGCGGTGGACTCGGTCACTTCCAGCACCAGGTGGCGAGCATCGAGCTGATGGCGTTCCAGCGCCGAACGCACCACGTCGACCAGGCCGGCGTGCGCCAGCTGCACCGTGGACAGGTTGACGGCAATGCTCCACTCCAGGTGCCCTTGCTTCTGCCATTCACGCATCTGCCGGCAGGCTTCGTCGATCACCCAGTTGCCGATCGGCACGATCATGCCGGTGCGTTCGGCCAGCGGCAGGAAACGGTCCGGCGGCACCAGGCCATGTTCCGGGCTTTGCCAGCGCAGCAGCGCTTCGACCCCGATCATCGGGCCGTTGGGCGCGAGCACCTTGGGCTGGTAGTGCAGGAGAAACTCCCGGGCATCGATGGCCTTGCGCAGGTCCTGCTGCAGCTTGAGCTGCTGGTGCGCGTTGGTGTTCATCGCCTTCTCGAAGAAGCAATAGCTGTTACGTCCCAGCTCCTTGGCGTGGTACATGGCCGCATCGGCGTTGATCATCAGCTCATGCACGGTCGCCCCGTCCAGCGGGTAGATGGCGATGCCGACGCTGGCGGTGACGTGCACGGTGTTGCGCGAGATGTTGTAGGGCTTGCCGATCGACTCGACCAGGCGCTGGGCCAGTGCGGCTGCGTCTTCCGGCTCCCCCGGGTCGATCAGCAGGACGAATTCATCGCCGCCCAGGCGCGCCACGGTATCCTCGCCACGCTTGGTTTCGGAAATGCGCCGGGCCACTTCGATCAACAACAGGTCGCCGATATGGTGGCCGTAGACGTCATTGACGCCCTTGAAGCCGTCCAGATCCATGAACAACACGGCAAAGTGCTTCTTGCTGCCGCGATTGGTCTTCTGGATCGCCTGGTCCAGGCGATCGCCCAACAGCACCCGATTGGGCAGGCGGGTCAGGGTGTCATGCAAGGCCAGCTTGACCAGCTCGCTGTTGGCTTCGTCCAGCGAGGTGGCGAGGATATTGGTGCGCGCATCGAGCATCGAGACGATCAAAGCGATAGCGAACACCGCCAGGCTGACGACGATGACCAGCACCGCCAGCCATTTGTTCTCCATGCCGTTGTTGGCCGCGCCGCAGTAGCTGCCCAAGGGGAATTCGGCGGCGGCCATGCCGGTGTAATGCATGCCGACGATGGCGCAGCCCATCACCAGCGAGGCGCCAATGCGGGCGTACACCACCCTGGCGGTATCACGGCGCAGACGGAAAGCGATCCACAGGGCCGCGCCCGAGGCGAGCATCGCGATCAGCACCGAGACCGCGAACAACAGCGGGTCATACACGATACCGGGCTCCATCAGCATCGCGTGCATGCCGGTGTAATGCATTGCGGCGATGCCCGCTCCCATGAAGATTGCGCCGAGCACCAGGCGTAAGGTCGGCAGCTCTTTCTGACACACCACCCACAGGGCGAACGCCGAAGAGGCAATGGCGATCAACAGCGACAGGCCGGTGTACAAGAGGTCATAGCTGATGCTGATCGGCAAGCTGAACGCCAGCATGCCGACGAAATGCATCGACCACACCCCAAAACCCATGGCGAAGGAGCCGCCGGCCAGCCAGATACCCGCCGCTTTGCCATGCGCACTGGACACACGCCCGGCCATGTTCAGCGCCGTATAGGACGCCAGGATGGCAACGAGCAGGGAGAAAGCGACCAGTACGCCGCTGTAGCTGGTAGGGAGCATCGATACACCATTCAATGAGCGCAACAGTATTTAGCGCCATGGGCAAATAAAGGGGGGGCGCAACTATACCGTGCGCCAACCGCTTCTAATATGTCGGCACGGTCACAGGATGACTTGAATAGAGAATAGTTAATGGATCCGATAACACGAATCGGGGGGTCACCCACGCGCAAACAAGAAAGGGCGACCCCTTCGGGTCGCCCTTTCTTGTTACCGCCCAGCAGAGCGGATTTGTTTGGTAGGCGCGATTGGACTCGAACCAACGACCCCCACCATGTCAAGGTGGTGCTCTAACCAACTGAGCTACGTGCCTGCTGTGAGGCGGCATTCTACGTAATCCTGAGGCCCTGTCAATATCTTTTTATTCGCTAAGCCCATGAATATGCGAATTTTTTTATCCGCGTGCTGCCGAGGAATATCACCGAGACGCTGGCAGGCATTTTTTATCTGAGGTAGGATCGCCGCATCCGTAAAGAATATTAAACAGGTACTCTAAAAATGGCGAACACCTCCTACCCCCAGTCGTACTACGCCGCCTCAGCCAACCCTGCCCCGCTGCGCCCTGCCCTGCAGGAAGAGCTGCAGACCGACGTGTGCGTCATCGGCGCCGGCTATACCGGCCTGTCCAGCGCACTGTTCCTGCTCGAGCAGGGCTTTTCGGTCACGGTGCTGGAAGCGGCGCGGGTAGGCTTTGGCGCCTCGGGGCGCAACGGTGGGCAGATCGTCAACAGCTACAGCCGCGACATCGATGTCATCGAGCGCACCGTAGGCCCACGACCGGCGCAGTTGATGGGCGCCATGGCCTTCGAGGGCGGGCGTATCATCCGCGAGCGCGTGGCCAAGTACCAGATCCAGTGCGACCTCAAGGACGGCGGCGTGTTCGCCGCCCTGACGCCCAAGCAGATGGGCCACCTGGAGAGCCAGAAGCGGCTCTGGGAGCGCTACGGCCACACCCAGCTGGAGCTGCTCGACCAGCGTCGCATTCGCGAAGTGGTCGCCTGCGACAGCTACATCGGCGGCATGCTCGACATGAGCGGCGGGCACATTCACCCGCTCAACCTGGCACTGGGCGAAGCCGCAGCGGTGGAGTCGCTGGGTGGCAAGATTTTTGAACAGTCGGCAGCCGTCCGCATCGATCGTGGCGCCAACCCCGTTGTCCACACCGCTCAAGGCAAGGTCAGGGCCAAGTTCGTCATCGTCGCCGGCAACGCCTACCTGGGCAACCTGGTGCCAGAACTGGCGGCCAAGTCCATGCCCTGCGGCACCCAGGTCATCACTACCGAGCCGCTGGGCGATGAGCTGGCGCGCACCCTGCTGCCCCAGGACTACTGCGTCGAAGACTGCAACTACCTGCTCGACTACTACCGCCTGACCGCCGACAAACGCCTGATCTTCGGCGGTGGCGTGGTCTATGGGGCCCGCGACCCGGCCAACATCGAGGCGATCATCCGCCCGAAGATGCTCAAGGCCTTCCCCCAGCTCAAGAACGTCAAGATCGACTACGCCTGGACCGGCAATTTCCTCCTGACCCTGTCGCGCCTGCCCCAGGTCGGCCGCCTCGGCGACAACATCTATTACTCCCAGGGCTGCAGCGGCCACGGCGTGACCTATACCCACCTGGCCGGCAAGGTCCTGGCCGAGGCCCTGCGCGGCCAGGCCGAACGCTTCGAGGCCTTCGCCGGCCTGCCGCACTACCCCTTCCCGGGCGGCCAGCTGCTGCGTACCCCGCTGACCGCGCTGGGCGCCTGGTACTACAGCCTGCGCGACAAGTACGGCTTCTGACCGGCGTTCAGTGCCCGGCCACCGCCCGCACGGCTTGGGCCGCCGCCTGTTCATGGCCAGCCTGGCCCAGTTCGCTGGCCGCCCGCAGCCAGCGCTGGCGGTCGACTTGGGCCGGCAGCTGAGTCGGCCGCTGCACCAGCACCGCCCAGCTGCCGGCTTTCTTCCAGGCCGAAGCGAACGCGTCGAAATCCAGCAACTCGCGGCGTTCGTCGCCGGAACGCAGGATGACGTGGCGCTTGTAGCGGTCGTAACCAATCAGCAAGGCGTAACGCGGCTGGCTCCAGACCATGGAGCCGGCATCGTAGCGCAGCAACACCGGGTAACCGGCGGCCACCTGGGCGAGCAGCGCATTCAAGGCAGGATCCAGCGGATAGACCATGAAGCCGAACTCACGCGCGGCGTTGGGCACCGCGCTCGGCAGGCCGTCAACGTCCTTGGGCAGATGCAAGGTCGGCTCCAGCAGGCCCGGCGTAATGCTTACGCCCTGCAGGGTCAGCAAAGCCGCCAATGCCAGAGAGCTGCCCTGGTACTCGTCGCCGCGGTAGAACGGCACCGCGCCCAATTCCACCCGGTCGGCCAGCCCGGGCAACGGCGGACCGTTACTGTGACTGGCGCAACCGGCCAGCATACCCAGGGCAAACCCTGCACTGATCAAATTCTTTAACAGCGATGACGACAATGACGGCATATATCACTCAGTAATCGGCGACCGGTGGTCGGATCATAGCCTAGTGGGCACCGTCAGTGCGCCTGGGCGCTACCTTTGGTCAATAGCCTGAAACATGCCGTACGGTACAATGGTCTTTGTATCAGGCGACACGTTCGCAGGAGGCGGTATGAGCCTGACATTGATGATTGTTTTGATGGTCCTGGCCTGGCTGAGCGTGGCGGCCGCGATGCTCTGGGGCGTCTTGCGGGTATCACGGCGCCGCCACCCGGCGCCCCGGGGCGAGGCGCCGAAGGCCGAGCACAAGTCCGCTTCGGCCTGAACAGCTGGGGGCACCCGAGCCGCCTTACCCTTCGGGCTGCTCCAACTTGCGCTGCCGGGCCCGGCGGGTCCACATGTTCAGCGCTTCGATGGCGGCGGAGAAGGTCATGGCGGTGTACACATAACCCTTGGGCACATGCACGCCAAAGCCTTCGGCGATCAGGGTCATGCCGATCATGATCAGAAAGCCCAGGGCCAGCATCACCACGGTCGGGTTGGCGTCGATGAATTTGGCCAGCGGTTCGGCTGCCAGCAGCATCACCAGCACCGCAACGATGACCGCGATGATCATGATCGGCAGATGCTGGGTCATGCCCACCGCCGTGACGATGCTGTCGATGGAAAACACCAGGTCCAGCATCAGGATCTGCCCGATGGCCGCCGCGAAGCCGATTGCCACCTGCCCACCCACGCTGTCCTCCTGCTTGGTCACCGGGTCGACACTGTGGTGAATCTCGCGAGTCGCCTTCCACACCAGAAACAGGCCACCGGCGATCAGGATCATGTCCTTCCAGGAAAACGCCTGCCCCATGATCTCGATCACCGGCTCGGTCAGCTTGACGATGAAGGCCACGGTGCTGAGCAAGGCCAGACGCATGATCAGTGCCAGGCTGATGCCGATGCGCCGCGCCTTGGCCTGGAACTGCACCGGCAGCTTGTTGGTGAGAATCGAGATGAAGATCAGGTTATCGATGCCCAGCACCACCTCCATGACGATCAGGGTGGCCAGGGCCAGCCACGCGGTAGGGCTGAGGGCGAGTTCGAGAAGGTATTCCATGGTGAATGCTCGGAAGGGATGACGTCGAGCATAGTAGGCTTTTGCAATCATCCGCAAAATTCGTATTTTTTCGCTATATACTTCGTTAAAACCGAAGTATTGGATGGCCATGCTCAACTATCGACAGCTGCATTATTTCTGGGTGGTGGCCCGCACTGGCAGCATTGTACGCGCCAGCGAGCAGCTGAACCTCACGGCGCAGACCATCAGCGGCCAGATCAGCCTGCTTGAGCAAAGCATGGGCAGTGACCTGTTTCGCAAGGTCGGCCGCCAGCTTGAATTGACCGAAGCCGGGCGCCAGGCCCTGCCCTACGCCGAGCAGATCTTCCAGCTCGGCGAAGAGCTGGAGACCCTGCTGCGCGCCCAGCCCGACCAGCAGCAAGCGCCCTTTCGGGTCGGCGTGGCCGATGTGGTGCCCAAGTCCATCGTCTATCGCCTGCTCGCGCCGACCATGGAACAGGCCGAGCCGCTGCGCCTGAGCTGCCGCGAAGACAAGCTGGAACGCCTGCTGGCAGACCTGGCCATCCAGCGCCTGGACCTGGTGGTGTCCGACAGCCCCATGCCCAGCCACCTGGACATCAAGGGCTTCAGCCAGAAGCTGGGTGAGTGTGGCATCAGCTTCTTCGCCACCGCGGCCCTGGCCGAGCGCCACGCCGGTGCCTTTCCGCAATGCCTGCACGGCGCCCCGCTGCTGATACCCGGCCCCGAGACCGTGGTGCGCAGCCGTCTGCTGCGCTGGTTCGGCGAGCTGCACATCAGCCCGCGCATTGTCGGTGAATTCGACGACAGCGCGTTGATGCAGGCCTTCGGCCAATCGGGAAGTGGCATCTTTATCGCCCCCAGCGTGATCGCCGAGGAGGTCTGCCGTCAGTACGCGGTGGTACTCATCGGGCAGACCGAGGCGGTCCGCGAGTCGTTCCACGCGATTTCCGTGGAGCGCAAGGTCTGCCACCCCGGCGTCGTTGCCATCACCGAAGGCGCACGCCGGGAGCTGTTCACCGACAGGCGTTAAGGCTTGCCGATGAAATCCATCTTGCCGATTTCAACACCGTTGTGGCGCAGGATGGCGTAGGCCGTGGTGACGTGGAAAAAGAACTGCGGCAGGCCGTAGGTCAGCAGATAGCTTTGGCCGGTGAAACGTTTTTCCTTGGGCGTGCCCGGGCGGGTAACGATCTCGCGCGCTTCCTGACCGTCAATCTGCGCAGGCTCGATGCTGGCGATGAAAGCCTGGACCTTGGCCAGCAGCGCCTGCAGGTCGGCGAAGGTCTTTTCCGCATCGGGGTAGGACGGCACCTCGACGCCGGCCAGGCGCGCGGTCACGCCCTTGGCGAAGTCGACGGCGATCTGCACCTGGCGCACCAGTTGAAACATGTCCGGGTACAGCCGGGCCTGCAACAGGGCATCGGGCTCGATCTTGCGCTGTTCGGCGTGCGCTTCGGCTTTTTTCAAGACGTCGGCGAGGCTTCCCAGCATTTGCTTGAAGACCGGAACGGAGGCAGCGTACAGAGAGATACTCATGAGTAGTCCTGATTGGAGAGTGAGACGGCAGGGACAGGAGCACAGCGACGGCAGGCCTTTTATTGCATACTGGCCAACCACTATCAGCTTTGCTGATCGCCCCCTTAAACGAACTTCAAGAGGATGCGTGCCATGTCCGCCGAACACGATACTCCAGATGCGGCGCAGCTCAATAGCACGGATATCCGTGTACTCGGTTCGCTGATCGAAAAACAGGCCAGCAATCCCGAGACCTACCCCCTGACCCTCAACGCCCTGGTGCTTGCCTGCAACCAGAAGACCAGCCGCGAGCCGGTCACCCAGCTGACCCAGGGTCAGGTCGGACAGAGCCTGCGCGGCCTGGAAAACCGCGGCATGGCCCGGCTGGTCATGGGCAGCCGCGCCGACCGCTGGGAGCAGCGCCTGGACAAGGCGCTGGAGCTGGTGCCGGCGCAGCTGACCCTGCTGGGCCTGATGTTCCTGCGCGGCCCGCAGACCGTCAGCGAGCTGCTGACCCGCAGCGCCCGCCTGCACCCCTTCGAGGACGCCGCTCAGGTCGTGCACCAGCTCGAACGCCTGATCGCCCGCGAGCTGGCCGTGCACCTGCCGCGCCAGGCGGGGCAGCGCGAAGACCGCTACAGCCACGGGCTGGGCGACCCGGCCGAGCAGCAGGCGATTCTCCAGGCGCGGCAGTCCGCCAGCGAACGTCCGGCTGGCTCGGCGGTGTCTGCCGAGCTTCTGGAAGAGCTCGAGGCACGTATCGCAGCGCTCGAAGAGCGGCTGGCGCGCCTGGAAGGTTGATCAGCCTTGCACGGGCGAAGTCGCGAACTCGGCGGCGGCGCGCACCTGCTCGTCGCTAGGACGCACCCCGGTGTACAGCACGAACTGCTCCAGCGCCTGGATGGCGGCGACCTCGAAACCACTGATGACAGGCTTGCCAAGCTGGCGCGCCAGGCGAATCAGTGGCGTCTCGGCCGGCAGGGCCACAACATCGAAGACCCGCTCGGCGACGGCGACCGCCGATTCGGGAAAGGCCAACTCATCGGCCTGGGCGCCACCTTCCATGCCGACCGGGGTGACGTTGATCAGCAATGGCGCCTGCAGGTTGCCCAGTTGCGCCTGCCAGTCAAAACCGCACGCCTTGGCCAGTGCCGGGCCGGCGACGGCGTTGCGGGCGACGATAACGCCGTTGGCGAAGCCGGCATCGCGCAGCGCGCAGGCTACCGCCTTGGCCATGCCGCCACTGCCGCGCAGGACAAACCGACTGGTGGTAGCCACCTCATGGCTGACAAGCAACTGGCGTATTGCCATATAATCGGTGTTGTAAGCCTTGAGATGGCCATCGGTGTTGACCAGGGTGTTGATCGAGTCGATCGCCTGGGCCGAAGGGTCCATCTCGTCGACCAGGGCAATGCAGGCTTCCTTGAACGGCATGGACACGGCGCAGCCGCGCACCCCCAGGGCTCGGATCCCGCCCACGGCAGCCGGCAGGTCGCGCGTGGTGCAGGCTTTGTAGTAAAAATTCAGGCCCAGCTGCCGATACAAGTGGTTATGGAAGCGCACGCCGAAATTGCCCGGGCGACCGGCCAGGGACATGCATAGAACGGTGTCTCGATTGGGGCTTTGCAACCTGTTATCTCCTTGATGTCGCATAAGAAAGGCTTGGACCAAGCCTTACACAAAATTTACCAATCACCGGCGCAGATTTTTACAAATTCGCTGTCATAGTGTTATCCCCGCGACCGTATTCGTGTCTATTGCAGACCCGAGCGCAGGGGTAGAAACACGAGGAACCATCATGATTCGTCAGATTCCCAAGATTGCCTTGCTCATCGGCGCCCTTGCCGTTGCAGGTCAAGCCTCCGCCCATGGTGGCGGCGGTTATGGCTACGGTGTAGGTCCAGCCTTGTTGGGAGCCGTAGTCGGTGGAGCCGTGGTCGGCTCGATCGTTTCCAACTCGCAGCCACGTCCGGTCTATGTTCAGCAGCCGGTCTACGTGCAGCAGCCTGTATATGTACAGGCGCCGCCACCGCCGGTCTACTACCAGCCGGTGTATGCGCCACCGCCACCGCCACCTGGCTACTACGGACCGCCCCGTTACTACGGCCCGGGTCGCTATTGATCAATCGCTGCGCGGCGCCGTGAGGTCGGGCTCGTATACGGGCCCGAAGTGACCAATGGACTGCGTCGATTGTGACTATCGACAGTGACAATTTCTCTCGCAACATGCCGCACCGTACCTTTACCCCACGGCCCGACGCGCACAACGCGCGAAGGCCACCGGTTTCAGGAGGTGCTTTATGAACACAAGCATGAATACAGTTGCAATCATGTCCGTCGTCGGTAGCGCAGTGCCCCAGGCGCTGCGCCACCAGGGTCTGCTGGCATGCTGGTATGTGGTCCGGGACGGGCAGCCGATCAGCGGCCCGTTGACCACCCTGGGCCAGGCCCAGGCCGTTCAGGAAACCCTGCAGGCGCCACCCGGCACCCTGACCGCCTGAGCCCCGCCACTCTGCTGTTTGCCCAGCCCCGCCTCTTAGTGCGGGGCTTTTTATTGGCTATCAATTGCCGGCGCAACATCTCGCATTGACAAGATGGGCCGTGCGACACATTATTTTTTCTTCAGCAGCCTGTTAATCAAGACGCTGGGCAATCGACAGCCAGCCGGGCTTGCACATAAAATGTAACGTTTTTCACGAGAATCAATTTGCGGAAACGCCAGACGTGACCGATCTCTTCTTTTTTATCGGGAGAGGCCGGGCTTGTGCCGATCCGTTTTACTTCATCTCTTCATTTTAGTGAGCGTTGCGCTTGAAAATATCTCTTTCGGTCTTGAGCCTGTTGTTGGTCTTCACGGGCACTGCCGTTGCATCGAACGCCAAGGAACATGTCAAACCGGCGGCGGCCCATCAGCCCGCGCCGTTGAAACTGGCGTCTGGCAGTGCTCTGCTGATCGACCTGCAAACCAATAACGTTATTTATGAGAACAAGCCTGACACGGTGATGCCCATCGCCTCGGTGACCAAGTTGATGACCGCCATGGTGGTGCTGGACGCCAAGCAGTCCATGACCGAAATGCTCTCGGTGGATATCAGCCACACCCCGGAGATGAAAGGCGTGTTCTCGCGGGTCAAACTCGGCAGTGAACTTGACCGCAAGAACATGATGCTGATCGCACTCATGTCTTCGGAAAACCGTGCCGCCGCCTCCCTCGCCCACCATTACCCGGGCGGTTACGCCGCGTTTATCTCGGCGATGAACGCCAAGGCGCGCTCGCTGGGCATGAGTCACACGCGCTACGTCGAGCCGACCGGCCTGTCGACACAGAACGTGTCCACTGCCCGCGACTTGACCAAGTTGCTGATTGCCGCGCAGCGCTATCCGATGCTTAGAGAACTGAGCACCACCCGGGAAAAGACCGTGGCGTTCCACAACCCCAACTACACCCTGGGCTTTCATAACACCGACCACTTGCTCAATAACAACAAGTGGGACATTCGCCTGACCAAGACCGGCTTCACCAATGAAGCGGGCCATTGCCTGGTGTTGCTCACCAGCATGGGCGGGCGCCCGGTGGCCATGGTGATTCTCGATGCTTACGGCAAGTACACACACTTTGCCGATGCCAGCCGTCTGCGCAACTGGGTGGAAACTGGCCGGGGCAATAACGTGCCGGCCGTGGCCCTGCGCTACAAGACCGAGAAACATGCCTTGCGCAAGACCGCGGCGCAGGCTTCGGACTAAGCGTTCTGCACTTTCCGGCCTGCACCAACGACTTGGGGGCTTGGCCCCCTCCCACCTGTATCGTGGGAGGGGACCAAGCCCCCGAGTCTTGTGCTTGAGCCCAAAGCGATCAAGCGGTGGTATTGACCACCGAGCCCGACGTGCTCGAACCTTCCTCGGTCAGCGCCTGGGTCAACGACGCCGTGGCGGTTTCCAGCGCCGCGCTGATCGACGACACCTGGCTCGACGCTGCCGCTACCGCCGCCGCCTTGGCATCTTCCGATTGCTGGGTCTGCTGAGCCTTCTGCATGGTCTGCTCGGCCGCCTGCAGCTCTTTCTGCAATTCAGCGATCTGCTTCTGCAGCTGTTTGACGGTATCGGATGTGGTGCTGCTGCTGTCGCTGGACGACGAACCGCCGCCGCCACCACCGCCACCGGCTGCCTGGCCGCTGCCGGTCTGCGCGGTGCCGCTGGCGGTGCCCGCAGCGCTGGTGGTGGTGCCATCGGCATTGGTGGTGCTGGTGGTGCTGTCGGAGGTGCTGGCGCTGGTGTTGGAGGTTTTCACGGTGCTGGCCGTGCTCGTCTGCACATGCAGGTTCGAAGCGAGATTACTGATACTGCTCATGGTTGGGTTCCTGTGCCTGGAGATTACCTGTAGAGGGTTTCTGTGCATCGACCTCGCAGCGAGCAACTTGAACACTATCGTGTAACGACAAAGACAACTTTTGCTACATGGCCGGCGCTCTCGACCGCCATGGACGCAGCGCGATCGCGCTCAAGGCTGCTAACATCGGCCTTCCCTCTCGACGCACTGGAAACGATCATGCTGGACGCTTTGCTGTTCGATCTCGATGGCACCCTGACCGAAACCGATGCCTTGCATCTGCTGGCCTTGCAACAATTGCTCGAAGAAGAAGGCCGGGTCTTCACCGAACTGGAGTTCGAACAGCACGTCAGTGGCCGGGCCAACGCCGACCTGTGCCGCTACCTGTTCCCCGACCGCAGCGTCGAGCACCACCTGGCCTTTTCCGACCGCAAGGAACAACGCTTTCGCGACCTATCGCCAGAGCTCAAGCCCATCGCCGGCCTGGTGCGCCTGCTGGAGTTCGCCAAGGAGCGCGGCATCGGCCGGGTGGTGGTGACCAACGCCCCGCGGGCCAACGCCGACCACATGCTCGGTGCCCTGGGCCTGGTCGAGCATTTCGCCAGCGTGGTGGTCGCCGAGGAGCTGGCACGCGCCAAGCCCGACCCGCTGCCCTACCTCACCGGCCTGCAACGCCTCGGTGCCCAGGCGCAGAACGCCATGGCGTTCGAGGACTCCCTGCCCGGCCTGACCGCCGCCGTGGCCGCCGGCATCTTCACGGTCGCGCTGACCACCGCGCAGAGCCGTGAAGCCCTGCTGGCGGCCGGCGCGCACCTGGTGATCGACGACTTCAACGACCCCCAGCTGTGGCACGCCATCGAGCAGCGCCTGGGCTGAACACTCAGCCCTGGGACAGGCGCGCGGTCACTTCGTTGAGCTGGCCGGACAGGTCATGCAGCCGCGCGCTGGCCTCTTCGGTGCGCTGCACGCTGTGCTGGTTGGCACTGGCGATGGTGGTGATCTCGGTCAGGTTGCGCGAGATGTCCTCGGCCACCGAGGTCTGCTCTTCGGCGGCCGTGGCGATCTGCCGGTTCATGCCGCGAATGGTCTCCACAGCGCTGGTGATGCGCTGCAGCATGACGCCGGTGCGGGTCACCTGAGTTACGCTCTGCTGGCTCTGGGCCTGGCCGTTGCCAATGGCCTTGGCCGCATCGGTGGCGCCCAGTTGTACGGCGTCGATGATCTGGTTGATTTCGCTGATCGACGACGCCGTGCGCTGCGCCAGGCTGCGCACCTCGTCCGCCACCACCGCAAAGCCACGCCCGGCCTCACCGGCACGCGCGGCCTCGATGGCGGCGTTGAGGGCCAGCAGGTTGGTCTGCTCGGCGATGCCACGCACCACTTCCAGCACCTTGCCAACCCGCCCGCTGTCGCTTTCCAGCTGACGGATCACCGCTGCCGTGGTCTCGATGGCGGCGCTCATCTGAGTAATGGCTTCGACAGTAGCGCGCATCACCTGCTCGCCTTGCCGCGCCGAAGTGTCGGCGTCATCGGCGGCCTGCGCGGCATCGATCGCGTGACGTGCGACTTCCTGGGCGGTGGCCGACATCTCGGTCATCGCCGTGGCCACCTGGTCGGTACGGTGGAATTGCTCCTGGGTGCCCTGGGCCATCTGGTGGGCAATCTGGTGCAGTTCGGAGCTGGCGCCGTCCAGCTGCGCGGCGTTGTGCTTGAGCCGGCCGAAGGTGTCGGCGAGGAAGTCGCGCAGGGTGTTGGCGGCGATGGCCAACTGGCCCAGTTCGTCGGCCCGGCTGTTGGCCACGCGCTCCTGCAGGCGGCCCTTGCTGAGGTCGGCAACGTAGGCGATCAACTGGGTGATCGGTTGCACCAACCGGCGGCTGACCAGCCACAGGCTCAACAGGCCGATGACGATGCCCGACACCAGCAGCACCAACAGGCCGACCCACACGGTACGCTCGGCGCTGGCACTGATGGCAGCCGACTGGCTGTCGGCAGCCTTGCGCATCTGCGCCACCAGCTCGGCCATGCCGGCGCTGACCGGACGGTCCAGGCCCTTGACGGCATTGTCGCCGGCGCTGGGGTCACCACCGGCGGCAAGGAAAGCGTCGCGGCCACGGGCGTAGTCGTTTTCCAGGGTCTTGTGCGCATCGCGCAGCTGGGCAATCTTCTGCTGCAACTGCGGGTCGACGTCAGGCTGCGCAGCCAGCTGGCCAAGGATGCCCTGCACATCACGGAAGCGGTCTTCGAACTGGCCCCAGTATTTGTCACGGGCGGCCGGGTCCTTGCCACGCAGCAGCACGTCCTTCCATTCCTGCACCTGCGCCTTGAATTGCAGGTTGGCCTGGTCGATCAGCTGCGAGGTGCGCAGCGGCCCTTCGACCAGCTGGCGATAGTCGCGCACGTTGCTTGAGAGGAAGTTGAAGCAACTGAGGGCGATCACCAGGATCGCCAGCAGGCTGCCCCCGATCAACAACAGCATCTGGGCTTTCAGGGATTGATTGACGCGCATGGTGCGGCTCGCATAGGCAGAGGGGTCTTGCCTATGCATCGGCCTGTGTGGCGGGTTCTTGAATTACTGCAGGGCGGGCCTCGCCGTAAAATCAGAGCGATGCAATTCCCCGGCAAGCCCGGTCCTACAGCAGGAAGTTGCCTGGCCGCGCGCCGCTGTCCAGCACCGGCACCTGGGCCTCGTCCTTCAGATTGACCCCCGACAGCTGCCGCCGACAGGCTTCGCGCATCAGGTACTGCAACTTGTGGGTGGCCATGGCATAGCTCAGACCCTCCAGGCGGATGTTGGAAATGCAATTGCGCGAGGCGTCGTTCAGCCCGACCCGGGGCGCGTAGGTGAAGTACAGCCCCAGGCTGTCCGGCGAGCTCAGGCCGGGACGCTCGCCGATCAGGATCACCACCATGCGCGCCTTGAGCCGCTCGGCCACCTCGTCGGCCACCGCCACCCGCCCCTGCTCCACCAGACACACCGGCGCCAGGCTCCAGCCCTCGGCGCTGGCCATTTCGTCGATGCGCTGCAGCATCGGCAAGCTGTGGCGGTGCACGGCCAGCGAAGACAGGCCGTCGGCCACCACCAGCGCCAGGTCGTAGCCGCCCGGCTGTTCGCCCAGCCGCTCGACCGAGGCCGCGTCCAGGCGGCGGCCCAGGTCCGGACGTTGCAGATAGGTGTGGCGGTCCGCAGCTGCACTGTGCAAGGTCAGGCAGGCTCGCTGGCGCTCGGCCAGCCCGCGTTGCAGCTCGGCCAGATCGAACGGCAGGTGCACTGCGTCCCGGGCCTGGGCGTGGGCGTACTGGAAGTCAAGCTGGGCGCCCGTGGGCAGGCTGGTTCCGGCGCGGCCCAAGGCGATGCGCGCCGGGGTCAGGCCGCGCAAGGCATGCCAGGCGTCGGCCTGGCTGGGCGGTTTGGGCGTGTCACTCATGCTCGGTCCTCATCTGCATTGCGGGATGGCCACAGGCTCAGGCCAGCTGCGCCAGCGCGCGCCCGAAGGCCGGCGGCAAGCCGCTGCCCAGACGCAGACCACCGGCGTCCTGCTGCAGGATACCGGTGCGCGCCAGCCAGGCCTCGAATTCGGGCGCGGGTTTCAGGCCCAGGGTCTTGCGTGCGTACAAGGCGTCGTGAAACGACGTCGTCTGGTAGTTGAGCATGATGTCGTCGGAGCCGGGAATGCCCATGATGAAATTGATCCCCGCGACCCCCAGCAGGGTCAGCAGCATGTCCATGTCGTCCTGGTCGGCCTCGGCGTGATTGGTATAGCAGATGTCGCAGCCCATGGGCACGCCCAGCAGCTTGCCGCAGAAGTGATCCTCCAGGCCCGCGCGGATGATCTGCTTGCCGCTGTACAGGTACTCCGGGCCGATGAAGCCAACCACGGTGTTGACCAGAAACGGGTTGAAATGCCGTGCCACGCCATAGGCGCGCGCCTCGCAGGTCTGCTGGTCGACGCCATGGTGGGCGTTGGCCGACAGCGCGCTGCCCTGCCCGGTCTCGAAGTACATCAGCTGCTGGCCGACGCTGCCGCGCTTGAGGCTCAGACCGGCCTCATGGCCTTCGCGCAGCAGCTGCAGGCTGACGCCGAAGCTGGCGTTGGCCGCCTCGGTGCCGGCGATGGACTGGAACACCAGGTCCAGCGGTACGCCGCGTTCGATGGCGGCGATGGAGGACGTGACATGGGTCAGCACGCATGACTGGGTGGGTATCTCATAGCGCTGGATGACCTCGTCGAGCATCTTCAGCAGCTCGCTGATGGCGCCGAGGCTGTCGCTGGCCGGGTTGATACCGAGCATGGCGTCGCCATTGCCGTACAGCAGGCCGTCGAGCAGGCTGGCTGCGATGCCCGCCGGGTCGTCGGTGGGATGGTTGGGCTGCAGCCGGGTGGACATGCGCCCGGCCAGGCCCACGGTGTTGCGAAAGCGCGTGACCACGCGAATCTTCTGCGCCACCAGCACCAGGTCCTGGATGCGCATGATCTTCGACACCGCCGCCGCCATCTCCGGCGTCAGCCCCGGCGCCAGGGCGCGCAGGCTGTGCTCGTCGGCCTCGTCGCCGAGCAGCCAGTCGCGCAGGCCACCGACGGTGAGGTGGCTGACCGCCGCGAAAGCCTGGGCATCGTGGCTGTCGACGATCAGCCGGCTCACCTCGTCGGCCTCGTAGGGGATCACCAACTCCTGCAGGAAGTGCTTGAGCGGCACCTCGGCCAGGGCCATCTGCGCGGCGGCCCGCTCGGCGTCGCTGGTCGCCGCCAGCTGCGCAAGGAAGTCCCCGGAGCGCGCCGGGCTGGCCTTGGCCAGCAGCTCGCGCAGGCTCTCGAAGCGCCACACCAGGCCGCCCACCGTGTGCACGAAGGCGCCCATGGTTCAGGCCCCGGCCACGACGGCAGCGCCCGGCGCACGGCCCAGCACCAGCTTGCAGAACAGCGCGCCGAACAGCATCAGGCCAAGGAACACGCCGCCGATCAGCAGGTTGAACCAGACCATGGCCACCAGGCAGACCACCGCCAGCACCAGGGCAATCGCCGGCACCACCGGGAAACCGGGGGCGCGGAAGCTGCGTTCCAGGTGCGGCTCGCTTTTGCGCAGCTTGAACAGGCTGAGCATGCTGATGATGTACATGACGATGGCGCCGAACACCGACATGGTGATCATCGCAGCCGTCAGGCTCATGCCTTGCAGGTTGACCACGCCGTCGCTGAGCACCGCGGCGATGCCGATGACGCCGCCGGCGATGATTGCCCGGTGCGGGGTCTGGAAGCGTGACAGCTTGGCCAGGCCCTTGGGCAGGAAGCCGGCCCGCGCCAGGGCGAAGAACTGCCGCGAGTAGCCGAGGATGATGCCGTGAAAGCTCGCCACCAGGCCGAACAGGCCGATCCACACCAGCATGTGCATCCAGTTCGAGTTGCCACCGACCACCGCCTTCATGGCTTGAGGCAGCGGGTCGTTGATGTTTGACAGTGCACGCCAGTCACCCACGCCGCCGGCGAAGATCATCACGCCGATGGCCAGCACCACCAGGGTCAGGATGCCGCCGATATAGGCGCGCGGGATGGTGCGTTTGGGGTCCTTGGCTTCTTCGGCGGCCATGGCCGCGCCTTCGATGGCGAGGAAGAACCAGATGGCGAAGGGAATGGCCGCGAAGATCCCGGAAATCGAACCCAGGCTGAAGGTGTCGGCACCGGCCCAGCCGCCCAGCACGAAGTTGCTGAAGCTGAAACCCGGGGCGACCACGCCCATGAACACCAGCAGTTCAAGCACGGCCAGCACGGTAACCACCAGCTCGAAGGTGGCGGCGATGTTGACGCCGACGATGTTCAGCGTCATGAACACGATGTAGGCGCCGACGGCGGCCCATTTCGGGTCCAGGCTGGGGTACTGCACGTTGAGATAGGCGCCGATGGCCATGGCGATGGCCGGCGGGGCGAAGACGAACTCGATCAAGGTCGCCATGCCGGCGATCATCCCGCCGGTCACGCCAAAGGCGCGCAGGCTGTAGGCGAACGGGCCGCCGGCGTTGGGGATGGCAGTGGTCAGCTCGGTGAAGCTGAAGATGAAGCAGGTGTACATCACCGCCACCAGCAGCGTGGTCACCAGAAAGCCCAACGTGCCGGCCGTGCCCCAGCCGTAGCTCCAGCCGAAGTATTCGCCGGAAATCACCAGCCCTACAGCGATGCCCCATAGATGCAGGGTGCCCAGTGTCGGTTTGAGTTGTGTCACAGTCATCGCGTTTGCACCTCGCAAGCTACCCGAATGGCGCCAGGAGCTCCCCGCGCCCGGCGTTGACGAGCATAACCACAGCCTGGCGCGCAAGACTTGACCGGCCAACCCCGCCTTTGTCGTCTGCGGTCAACTGTAGTCGAGCGGGCACAAGGTTGGGGCGTTGCGAGGCGGGCGTGCACTGTTGCGGGGGGGCTGTGGTGTTGTCTCGATTGCCCTTGAAGTCCGGTGAGGGCCTCCACCGGCCGCCCGCGCGGCCTATCGCCAGCTTCGCCGGCTCCTACATTTGCTTCGAACGTACCGTTCCAGACAGACCACCTATGACCGCCCTGGTGCCTGGCGATATACCGTCGAACACCAAGAGCCCTCGGCCCGACTCTTGCTTGAAACATCTGCACACATCTTCCCAAGGTCATTCACGTTGATGAACCCTGCCCTCTTGCACACAGCACCCACCGCCACCAGCGGGGCGAGCAATCGCGGCGTTCTGTCGGCAGCGGCCAACGGCCTGGACGGCTTTATCACGCGCCATGGCGGCGACCTCGACCGGGTGTTCGGGCATGCCGGCATCGACCCTGAGCAACTGCTGCACCCCACCCTCAGCCTGGCATTGCCCAACTACTGCCAGGTACTGGAAGAGGCCGCGCGGCAGACCGGTTGCGACAACTTCGGCCTGCGCTACGGCCAGCAATTCCAGCCCCAGGCCCTCGGCCTGCTGGGCTACGTCGGACTGTGCTCGGCAACGCTCGAAGATGCCCTGATCAACTTCGCCCAAGTGTTTCCATTCCACCAGCACAGCACGTCGATTCGTCTCATGGATCTGGGTGAGTGTTACCGTTTCGACTATCGGATCGAGCACGGCGCCATCCTCGAACGGCGTCAGGATGCCGAGCTGACCATGGGCATGGCAGTCAACCTGATCCGCCACGTGCTCGGGCCGCAGTGGGCGCCGCGCGAGGTGGCATTCGAGCATGGCCGGCCGCAGCAGTGGCAGGAGCATCGTGACGTGTTCGATGCGTCGGTACGCTTCAACCAGGCCGGCAACTCGGTGCTGATCCCCAAGCGCGACCTGGCCGGCCACGCCATGCCGGGCCACGACCCGGTGCTGCTGATGTTGGTCAAGGATGCCATCCGCCAGCTGGGCGAGGTGAACCCTGGCCCGGACCTGCTCGATCAGGCCAGGCAACTGATCAACGCCGCCCTGCCCGCCGGTGAACCGACGCTGCAAGCCATTGCCAGCGCATTGCAGCTGTCCGAGCCGACGTTGCAGCGCAGGCTGCGCGAGCAGGGCTTGTGCTTCAGCCAACTGGTCGAACAGAGTCGCCAGCAACTGGCGCTGCGCTACCTGCGCCAGGGCAGCCTGTCGATCAGCGAGCTGGCGCCGCTGCTCGGCTATTCGGAAACCAGCGCCTTCTCGCGGGCCTTCAAGCGCTGGCTTGGGGTCAGCCCCCGGCAATGGCGCAACAGCGCGATCAACTAGCTCAGCTGACCAGACCCAGGCGCTCATGCCAATCGGCGATCGACTCTTCGGGATATTGCTCGAAGGTCTTGTCGTGCTTGCCAGCCTGCACTTCGACCCACGACGCCTTGGAATCGATCAGCAAGTGAGTGTGCTCCGGCGGCACCGGCAGGTCGCTGTCGATGGCGCTGGCGAACGGGTGAATCAAGTCCGGCCACTCTGGGCTGAACAGCCACAGCGCGCTGCCGCACAGGTTGCAGAAATGCCGCTCGGCGGAGCTGGCATGCACGTGCTTGCCGGACGCGTCGCGCATCTTCGCGTGGTAGATCGTGATGTGCTGCTTGCCGTGGACCTTCAGGGTTTTCGCATCGCCCCCCAGGTTGATCGCATAGCCGCCACCGCCCTGGGTCTTGCGGCAGATCGAGCAATAGCAGCGCTGATAGGGATACGGATGGGCGCTGTCGAGGCTGAAGGTGACGGAGCCGCAGTGGCAGGAGCCTTCCAGGTGCATGGGTTTCTCCTCTCGGTAAACGAATGAGCGAGGCTGTTCAGCAATGGACCCTGGTGCACCTCAGGCGGTTTCCCCGGTGTGCAGCAGCCGCGAGCAAAAGGCGACGAACAACAGCGCGACGATCAGCATGCCCAGCGCCACCGGCAAGTTGCTCAGGTGCGCCACGCCGCCGATGGCCGCCGGGCCGACCAGAATGCCGGCGTAACCCAGCGAGGTCATGGCAGGGATGGCGGTGCTCTGGGGCATGAGGGTTTGCCGGCTGACGGCGCTGTAGAACACCGGCACCAGGTTCGAGCAGCCGCCACCGAGCAGCGCAAAGCCCACCAGCGCCGCCGGCCACACTGGCACCAGCAAGGCCAGCGCCAGCCCGCCCGCCGCGCACAGCCCGCCAAGCCACACCACCCGCACGCCACCCAGGCGGGCAACCACGCGGTCGCCCAGCAGGCGGCCGAGGGTCATGGTCACGGCAAACGCGGCATAGCCAAGGCCCGCGTAGGTCGGGTCGATGCTGCGCCAGGACACCAGGAACACCGCACTCCAGTCGAGCATGGCGCCCTCGGCGAGGAACACGATAAAGCACAGGATGCCGAGAAACAGCACCACCCCATGGGGGATGGCGAACAAGGGCCCTTCGCGCTCGTTGCCGTAGGGCAGCAGGTGCGCGGCCGCGCGGTACATCACCAGCAGGGTCAGGGCGATCACGCAGAGCACCGCCAGCAACGGCGAAAGCCCCAGGCTGAGCAGCCCGGTCATGCCCACCGCGCCGAGAATTCCGCCAAAGCTGAACAGGCCATGGAAGCCCGACATGCGCGGCTTGCCACCGGCGCGTTCGACCATCAGCGCCTGGATGTTCATGGCGCAGTCCAGCGAGCCCATCCCGGCACCGAACAGCAGCACCGCCGCCGCCAGCGCAGGCACGTTGGCCAGGCAGGCCAGCAGCGGCAGCATCAGGCAGATGAGCAGGCCCGAGCCGAGGATCACCCGCTTGCAGCCCAGCCGTGTGGTCAGGTAGCCGGCCAGTGGCATGGCCACGATCGAGCCGCAGCCCAGCCCCAGCAGTAACAGCCCCAGGGCGCCGTCGTCGAGCCCGGCGCGAGTCTTGACCAACGGCACCAGCGGCGCCCAGCTGGCCATGGCAAAACCGGCGATGAAGAATGCGATGCGTGTGGCCTGGCGCGCCTGACGGCTGGCGGCGAGGGGCTCGGGGGTAGAGGCGGACATGGGCACGACCTTGTGCTGGGAAGTGAGTTAGAGGGCCTTGGCAACGCCGCTGGTAGGCCCGCCTCGGCGAACTTGCTGGCATTTTGTCGATCAGTTCAATAACGCCTTTAGGAGTGCCGCGCCCTGTGTTCAGTTCAACCTTGAAGGCTCTGCCCGCCAGAGCCGCCCCGATCATTCTCGCCCTCCTCGCCGGCCTGTTCAGCATCGACCTCCATGCCTCCGCCGCCGCACCAGCCGCCAGCACCGCGCCTGCGCCCAAGGAAGTGCTGGTCCAGGGTGGCCTGCTCGGCGCCCTCACCTCGGGCATCGACGACGTGCAGGACAAGCTCAACCTGGACCAGCATGTCATCGAGTTCTGGCGCCTGCGCACCGATCGCGCGGCAGACGAGGTCGATACCCTGGTCAACCAGCATGACGCCCGCTCGGTGCTCAGCCTGGCCGGCGATTTCGCCCTGCTCTCGGCCTGCTGGATCATCACCTTCGTCATCCTGCACGGCCTCGGCCGGCTGATCCACACGCGCCTGAGCCGACGCCGGCCACTGCGCAACCGGCCGCGGGCCAATGCGGTGCTGGGCTACCTGCTGCGCTGGACCGCCCCGGCGCTGATCAGCCTGCCGGTGACCCTGGGGGTCAGCCACCAACTCGACCCTTCGGTGGCCCGCGCGCTGGCGCTGTGCTTCGCCTACGCCACCGGCAGCGGGATCTTCTCCACTTCGCTGATCCAATGCTTCGTCACCCTGTTCAACAGCGGCCACAAGCACGCCGCCGTGCGCATCCTGCGCCGCACCACGCCGATTCCACTGTTCGGCATCGGCTTTCTGGCCGCCCTGAGCGACGCCCTCGACAGCCCGCAGATCGCTCGCCAGCTGGGCGGTAACATCACCGCCAGTGTGGCCGTGATCACCGGCCTGATCGCCACCCTGATATTCGCCATCCTGGTGCTGCGCGTGCGGCGCCCGGTGGCCCACCTGATCCGCAATCGCGACCTGCCGGCGCGCCTGCATCACCGCGCCGTGCAGGAAACCCTGCGGATTTTCTCGGCGGTCTGGTACCTGCCGATCCTGCTGATGATCCTGGTGTCGATGGTGCATTTGATCGGCGCCGGCGAAGGCAGTCAGCAGGCCCTGCAGAGCGCCCTGCTGATCACCGTGCTGCTGGTCGGCACGGTGTTCCTGAGCACCCTCCTGCAGCACCTGTTCCGCCCGCCGATGGCCGACGCCGCGCGCCTGCGGCCCTACAAGGAGCTGCTGCGCAGCCTCAGCCACGCCCTGCTGCGGATCGTCATGGCTGTTGCGTTCATTGAACTGCTGGGGCGCATCTGGGGCGTGTCGATACTCGCCTTTGCGGCGAAGAACACCCTGGGCCGGGCGATCAGCGATTCGCTGAGCAGCATCGGCATGGTCCTGCTGGTGACCTGGCTGCTCTGGGTGGTGCTCGACACGGCCATTCAGGAAGCGCTCAAGCCCGCCGTCGGCAGGCGCGCCTCCCGTGAGCCGAGCACTCGGGTCAAGACCATCCTGCCGATGCTGCGCAACGCCATCAAGATCGTGCTGGTGGTGATCTGCGCCATCACCACCATGGCCAACCTGGGCATCAACGTCGCGCCGCTGCTGGCCGGTGCCGGTGTGGTCGGCCTGGCGATCGGCTTCGGCTCGCAGCAACTGGTGCAGGACGTCATCACCGGCCTGTTCATCCTGATCGAAGACACCATCGCCATCGGCGACTGGGTGGTGCTCGATTCCGGCCACGCCGGCACCGTGGAAAGCCTGACCATCCGCACCCTGCGCCTGCGCGACGGCAAGGGTTTCGTGCATTCAGTGCCGTTCGGCCAGATCAAGGCGGTGACCAACCAATCGCGGCAGTTCGCCTATGCATTCTTCTCGGTGCAGTTCACCTACGAGACCGACATCGACACCGCGCTGCAGCTGATTCGCGACGCCGGCCAGTCGATTACCGACGACATCCTGCTCAAGCAGAACCTGCAAGGTCCGCTGCAGGTGTTCGGGGTCGACCGGATGGACCTCAACGGCATCGTCCTGACGGCGCAGTTCCGCACCATTTCCGGCGGTCAGTACGGCGTCAGTCGGGCGTTCAACGAGCGCTTGAAGAAGCTGGTGGACCAGCACGACAACGTCAGCTTCGCGCAATACTACCCGCAGGCGCAGCTGGGCCGGCCGGAAGCCGTCGCCTAGGTATCGTTGCCTAAGTACCGTCGCCTAAGTACCGTTGCCGGCAAACATGCTCACCGCGTCCACGGCGCGGCTGGTGCCTTCGAAGATCTGCACGATCACCCGCCCCGCCTCGTCGGCCAGCTCCACGCTGTTGCCGGCGCGCTCGCGGGTGCTGTCCATGCTGGTGATGGCCTGGCGGGTTTCGCCCTGGATGACGCCGATCATCTCGGAAATCTCGGCCGTCGAACGGCTGGTGCGCCCGGCCAGCTGGCGCACCTCGTCGGCCACCACGGCGAAGCCGCGACCCAGGTCGCCAGCGCGCGCCGCCTCGATCGCCGCGTTCAACGCCAGCAGGTTGGTCTGGTCGGCGATGCCGCGGATGGTGTTGACGATGGTGGTGATCTGCTCGGAGCGCTCGCCGAGCTTGGCCAGAATCAGCGACGAGTCATCGATGTTGCTGGCGATATTGCGCATCTCCCCGGCCGCCTGTTGAATCACTGCAGTGCCCTGTTCGGCGACCTTGCGCGTGTCCAGCGAGATCTGCCAGGCCTGGGCAGCGCTATGGCCGTCCTCTTCCTGCTTGACGATGCGCGAGGTGATGTCGCTGGCGTACTTGACTACCTTGCACAACTTGCCGCTGGCGTCGTACACCGGGTTGTAGGTCGCCTCCAGCCACAGTGCCTGCCCGCGCTTGCCGACACGCTCGAACTGGCCGTGGAAGAATTCGCCCTGATTCAGCCGCTGCCAGAACTGCGCGTACTCCTTGCCGGCGAGCACATGGGCCGGGCAGAACTGGCGGTGATGCTTGCCCAGCACTTCGCCTTCCTGATAACCCATCAGCTCGAGAAAGTTGCGGTTGGCGCGCGCCACGGTGCCGTCGAGGTTGAATTCGATCACGGCCATGGCGCGGTCGATGGCGGCCAGCTTGGCCAGGGCGTCGTGTTCCTGGTGGATGCGGGTGGTGACGTCGGTGGCGTACTTGACGATCCGCGTCACCCGCCCTTCGGCGTCCTTGATCGGGTTGTAACTGGCCTCCAGCCACACCGCCCGGCCCTGGCTGTCGCGGCGTTCAAAAATATCGGCAATGAACTCACCGTTGCGCAGGCGCTGCCAAAGCTGGCCGTACTCGGCGGAGCCGGCGTAGCGACCCTCACAGAACATGCGGTGGTGCTGGCCCACCACCTGATCGAGGCGATAGCCCAGGGTCTTGAGGAAGTTGTCGTTGGCCGTGAGCAGCACGCCGTTCAGGTCAAACTCAACCACCGCCATGGAGCGGCTGATGGCCTGCAGCAGGCTGTTCTGTTCGGCGACGACGTGTTGCAAGGCGTTGATGACTTTCTTATGGGTGCTGAACAGCATGGTGACATTACTCGCATGGACGACGGCGGGCGTGGCGCTCGACCTTGAGCGGGTAATCCTGAAGTTAATGTTAAAAAGCCTTCATGAACCGATCCTATACAAAAGAAAAAATTCGTACAACGAATCCCGTGCAAATAAAAAGCCGCCGGTCCGGAGACCAGCGGCTTTGAGCGCTACAGCGCGGCTGTCAGCACAGGATCAGTGCATGAACAGTGCGATCAGGATGATGATCGGGATTGGAATGCCGAGGAACCAAAGCAGTAATGAACGCATGATGTATCTCCTTGTTTGAACTGTGTTGTGACCGTTGGCGGAATCGCGGATCAGCGAATCGGTGCGGTGGCGGTTGGCGCCACATAACGCTCGCCATGACCCAGGTGGTCCACATCATGCCATTGCACGGCATCGCGGCGACGACCACCGTAGATAGCGGCGAAGCTGGCGACGAAAGCACCGATCAACAGCGAGATGAACGTCCACAGCGAAGCGTAGGCAGCGACCTTGGCGGCAGTGTCAGCAGCCTTCTGCGCAGCGACCTTGGCGTCTTCGGCAGCCTGGCGAGCCTGGCCGTAGACCTGGTCGACACGTTGTTCGGCCTGGGCCTGAGTCAGGTTGGTACGCTGGGCCACCAGTTGCGCCAGGTAGGCACGGTCATCACTGGCCAGTTGGCCACCGTTGGCCAGCGTCTTGGCGAAAATACGGGTCACGATGCCATGGGAAGCGTCATCGCTAACCGGTGCCGGACGGTTGTCACGGAACAGGGTGTCGACGAAGTAACCGTAGGGGTCGTTGCCCGAGCTGTTGGCTGCAGCGCCCGCAGCAGTCACCGCGCCGGAAGCGACATTGGCACCCGCCTGCACACCACCACCAATGGCGCTGCCAGCAGAGCTGACCACCAGCACGGTTGCCACCAGAGTCGCCACAGCCCAGGCCAGGAAGCCGTGAGCGGTATCGCGGAAGTACACCTCGTCACCGTGCATGTTGGCCCACTTGACCCGCAGACGGCCAGCCAGATAGCCACCCAGGCCAGAGGCGATGATTTGGGTCAACGCCAGCCAGATGATGGTCGAGATCCCCAGGGCCTTGGCGCTGGCGCCTTCGTTCGCCCATGGCGACACGGCGGAGAAACCAAGGCCGAAGCCCAGCAGTACAAGAATCAGCGAGAGCGCAGCGGCCCCCGCGGCGCCAGCGAAGATGGCCGCCCAGGAGACTCCTGAACGGCTTGAGCTTTCGGCGTGGGCAGAGCTAAGTGTTTCAGCTTGGGTGATCATTTTTGTGGTGCTCCCGGCAGTGAACAAAGGCAGGTTTTCCTTTACAAGAGCGTTATTGCACCGCTCATGCCAAACATTACAAAATATTTATTTCTTATAAATCATAGACCTACAAAAGCTTCCTGTCGGTGCCATCATGCAGACTGCCCGATAGGGCGCGCCGGTAACGTGCGTTCTGCATCGTTGAACTGCCGTCAGCCGTTACCCAGCGTGTCGCCACGCTGCGCCGGGTAGAACTCGCCGCTCAGGCGCTGGCCCTCCAGCCGTTCGCGCAGGGCCTGCTCGATGGCCGCTACAGCTTCGCGGTCCTCGATATGCGGCACCTGCAGCCAGATGCGGCGCACGTTCTGCTCGTGCGTGCCTTCGCTGAGCATGTCGTGGGTCACCACGGGCTGGCCACGCCACAGGCACAGGCCGTCGTCGGTATTCTCGACGTCGAGTGCGGCGTTGAGGTCCGCTACCCAGATCTCGCTGGCCGAGCTGAAATCGGTACGGGGGATGTCTGCGGCCTTGATCACTACTTTCATGACGTCTCCTGATGATTTGAGTGCACACTTGCACGTTGAGATACAACTTCAGAGGTCGCCAACGGGGCGCGAGTTCAGCCCGAAATCGGCCCGACCGCTTAGCCGTTCACTCCCCGCCGCCAGGAACCGCCTCCATGTCCACCGCACCGAAAGTCACCGACCATCTGCGCTTTCATCAGAACTACAAGCACCTGACCAGCACCTTTGGCACCGACACCTTCGCCCTCAAGGCCGAAGCCTTCGCGCGCTTCTTCGGCACGCCGACCTTTCTGGGCGCGCAGACCCTGGTGGTGGTGCTGTGGGTGGTGGCCAATGTCACCGGGCTGGTGCAGTTCGACGTCTATCCGTTCATCCTGCTCAACCTGGCGTTCAGCCTGCAGTCGGCCTACGCGGCGCCGCTGATCCTGCTGGCGCAGACGCGCCAGGCGGCGCGCGACAAGGCGCAAACCGAAGCCGATGCCCAGCACCGCGAGGACCTGGCCCAGGCCAATGCCCAGCGTCAGGAAGCGGCCGCCGCCACCAGCACACAACTGCTGGCCCTGCTGGAGCAGAACACTCGGTTGACGGAATTGACCCAGCAACTGACCCAGCGCGTCGAAGCGCTGACCGTGGAGATGCACGAACGCTTCATGGCAGTGCCGCGCAGCGGCCAATAAAGGCGCCGATCAGGTATATTCTGACGCCGGCAACCCCACCCTTCATCGATACGAGGATTACGCTCTTGGCTCACACGATTCTGGTGCTCAACGGCCCCAACCTGAACATGCTCGGCAAGCGCGAGCCGACCATCTACGGCCACGAAACCCTGGCCGACGTCGAGCAGCTGTGCGTCGAAGTGGGCAGCGGCCATGGCTTTGCGGTGCAATGCCTGCAGACCAACCATGAAGGCGTGATGATCGATCGCATCCACGCCGCGCGCGGCACGGTGGCCGGCATCGTCATCAACCCCGGCGCCTGGACCCACACCTCGGTGGCCATCCACGACGCCCTGGCCGCCGCCGAAGTCCCGGTGCTGGAGGTGCACATCTCCAACGTGCACAAGCGCGAAGCCTTCCGCCATCACTCCTATGTGTCGCTGGTGGCCGTCGGCGTGATCGCCGGGTTCGGCACCCATGGCTACAAGCTGGCGATCGACCATTTTGCCAAGTTGCTGAAGACTGCCTGACGCCTGCATCGCAGCTGTGGGGACTTCGTTGTGGGAGGGGCAGCGCCCCGAGCTTTTGATTCACACGTTCAAAAACTCGGCGGCCGTACCCCTCCCACTGCAAGCCTCCCTATAGTCCTCCCCACCCCCGCGCAATGGTATTCTTCTGCCCTCTCAATGGACTGCCGGTACGCCCGTGGACGCCAAGAAAACCGATCGAATCAAGCTCATCCAGCAGGCTCTGCAAGATCAGAAGGCCATTCATCTACGGGAAATGGCCGCGCTGCTCGAAGTGTCGGAAATGACCCTGCGCCGCGACCTCGGTCGGCACCCCGAACAGCTGCGCCTGCTCGGTGGCTACATTACCCGCGCCCATGACGACCCCGAGCCGGGTGACTACCGCGTCAGCGAGCAGGACGCCCGCCATGTCGAGGAAAAACGCCGCATCGGCAAGCTCGCGGCAGCCTTCATCCAGCCCGGCGACACGGTGTTTTTCGACTGTGGCACGACCATCCCGTTCGTGGTCGACTTCATTCCCGACGACCTCGAGTTCACCGCAGTGTGCAACTCCCTGAACGTACTGCTCAAGCTGCAGCAGAAGCCGCAGTGCAGCATCATCCTCTGTGGCGGTACCTTTCACCGCAAGAACCAGGTGTTCGAGAGCCATGCCGAGGCGAGCATTCTCGACGGTGTGCGACTGAGCTGGGCGTTCGTCTCGGCAGCCGGGGTAAGCCTGGATTTCGGCGTCACCTGCTTCAACTTCCACGAGGTGGAGGTCAAGCAGAAGGTCATCCGCCAGGCCCGGCAATCCATGCTGCTGGCCGACCACTCCAAGTTCGACGCGGTGCGCACCGCGCACTTCGGCGCCTTGGGCGACTTTCATTGCGTGGTCAGCGACAAGAAGATCCCGCGCGCCTACCGCGACGCCATCCTGGCCGGTGGCGCACAGCTGGTGGTCTAGGCCAGGGCCGCCTCAAGCGTGCGGCGCTCGCTGGGGCTGAGGTAGCCGGTGCTCAGGTTGAACCGGGCGCTGGCTCCAGGGGCCAGGCTGTGCACGTTTCCCTTGGCCTGCTCGGCGCGGTAGCCCTCCGGCTCGCAGGTGGCTGGCAGGACGAACGCCGCCACCTGCTGATCGGCGTTGTGTAGCACCCAGCGCGCGGCATGCTCGAACTGCTGCGGGCTGTAGCGGGTATAGAAGGCTGCGCCGTCCGGGTGCTCGAGCAGAAAATGCGCCTGGCCGTCGGCGTCGCTGCGTACCTGGTCGAAGAAGCAGACGATTTCCGGGTCGTACAACTGCGGCGAATCAAGCACCTGCAGCCCCTCGGGGTCGGCGGTGAGTTCTTCCATATAGGCGCTCCAGGCCGGGGTCGGGCGCACATGGGCCGGCACGCTGCTGCGCACCCGGGTGCGGGCGCAGCCCAATGGCTGGCTCATGCTCCCGCCTGGGACGTAGGCGTAGTTCATGTGCGCCATGTACATCAGGTCCATGGGTTTGCCAGCCAGGTTGACCACCTGCAGGGCGATCTCGAACAGCCCGCTGGCCGCGCGCAGCGTCACACTGGGACTGGCCCGGTAGTGATCGCCGAAACCCTGCACATACTCGTAATCGCCACCCAGGCGCAGCCAGGCGCCCTGCTCGTCTTCGCCGGCCTGCAGCCAGGCGCTGTCCATGGGCGCGCAGGGCATCTCGCCGTGCAGCGGGTGATCGTCTTCGGGCGCCGGGCAGCCGTTGCGCAGCAAACCGCTGTGGAACATGAAGCAGCCGTAGGTGCCGATGACCGTGGCGCTGGGCCGCGGCTGGCTGAACATGTTGTGCATGGTCAGGTTGCAGCCATCGAACTCGGCGGCCCAGATCATTTGCCCTTGCCAGGGCAGCACCACCAACCGGCCGCGGGCGTTTTCCAGCGACAGCGCCTTGACCCCGCTGGGGTAGGTCCAGGCGCGCACGCTGAAGTGCGCTGATTCCAGCACGACGCGCGGCGCCTGGCCGAAGTCCTGCGGGTACAACGGGATGCGCAGCGAGTCGCCGCCTGCCCCGCTCATTGCGCGGCCACCGCGGCGCCCGCCAGCGCCCGCGCCTGTGGCTGACGCATGCAGCGCACGGCATAGGCCAGGATGACCACGAAGCACAGCAGCGGCACGCTGTAGGCGATCTGCATGTTGCCCCCACTGGCATCGCTGAGCAGGCCTTGGAAGATCGGCAGCACGCCGCCGCCGACAATGCTCATCACCAGCAGCGAGCCACCCACCCCGGTGTCTTCACCCAGGCCATCGATGGTCAGGCCGTAGATGGTCGGCCAGCAGGGCCCGAGGAAAATGCTTACGCCCACCGCGGCATACACGGCGGAAATGTTCGGCACCAGGATGGTATAGGCCAGCAGCACGATGCTCAGCACGCTGTACAAGGCCAGCACCCGCGCCGGATGCATCCTGCGCATCAGCAGGTTGGCGACCATCTTGCCGACGAAGTAGGCGGCAAAGGTGGTCAACAGGAACCACGAGGCGCTGCGCTCGTTCATGCCGCCCATCTGCATGGCCAGGCGAATGGTGAAGCTCCATACGCCGACCTGCGCGCCTACATACAGAAACTGCGCCAGCACGCCGAAGCAGAACCGCGGGTTGCGCCGCAGGCGGCCAAGGCTCTCGCCGATGCTGGCGCGCTTTTCGCTGGCCTGGCGGTTGCCTTTGCACGCCGGGAAGCGGGTGATGGCGATCAGGATGAACATCAGCACCAGCACCGCGATCATCCATTTGTACGGCAGCAGGGTCGACTGGATCATCTGCAACTGCTGCACCGCCGCATCGCTGGCGCTCATCCGGGTCAACTGCTCTCGGGTGGCGTCGGTGTCCTTGAACATCACGAAGCTGCCGACGTACACACCCGTCATGGCGCCGAACGGGTGGAAGGTCTGCGAGATATTCAGGCGCCGCGTCCCAGTTTCCCGTGGCCCCATCAGCGTCGAGTAGGTGTTGCAAGCCGTTTCCAGAAACGACAGGCCGGCAGCGATGACGAACAGCGCCATCAGGAACATCCCGTACTTGGCGGTGGAGGCTGCGGGGAAGAACAGCGTGCACCCGAACAGGTACAGCAACAGGCCGATCAGGATGGTGGTCTTGTAGCTGAAGCGGCGGACCACCAGCGCGGCCGGGATGGCCACGAAGAAGTAGCCCAGGTAGAACGCCGACTGCACGAAGGCGGTCTGGAAATCACTGAGCAGGAAGGCTTTCTTGAAGTGGGCGATGAGCACGTCATTCATGCTCGCCGCCGCCGCCCACAGGGCGAAGATGCAGCACAGCAGGATGAAGGCGAACCAGGGCGTGCGGTTCAGGTAGAACCCGTCCGGGGTGTGTTGCAACGCAGGCTTGTTCATTATTGTTCTCCGCGAAAGGCTGGGAAAGTCAGGCTCGAAGGTCAGGCCGAGTGAGCCAGCTTGAACCGCGCAAAGGTTTGCGCATCCGGGTAGGAAGATTGCGTGCCAAGCCCGGTGACCGAGCAGGCGGAATAGGCCACCGCTTGCTGCATGGCCCGGCGGATGTCGCCGTCCTCGCTCCAGTGATGGGCGAAGCAACCGATGAAGGCGTCTCCGGCGCCCGTGGTGTCAAGCGCTTGGACGCGCTGGCCCGGCACGTGCCACTCGCCCTGCTCGCCAACATACAAGGCGCCCTGCTCGCCCAGGGTAACGATGACGTGGCGCACGCCTTCGGCGACCAGGCTGCGCGCGGCCCGAGCCGCCGCTTCGGGCGACGCCACTGGCTGGCCGCTGAGCAGCGCCAGCTCGCTCTCGTTGGGAATCAGGAAGTCCAGCAGGGCCAGATGCTCGCGGCTCAGGGCCGCCACCGCCGGAGCCGGGTTGAGCAGCACCGGGATGGTGTGGCGATGGGCGAATTCGATGGCGTGGTAGACCGTGGCAGGTTCGATTTCCAACTGCAGCACGATCAGCCGGCATTCGCGCAGCAACGGCTCGGCGCGGTCGATATCGGCGCCAGTCAAGTGGGCATTGGCGCCTTTGACGATGAGAATGCTGTTGTGCGAGTCGGCCTGCACGAAGATCGGCGCTACGCCGCTGGACACGCCCGGCACGCGCTCGACGAAGCGGCTGTCGATGCCCAGGCGGCGAAAGTTGGCCAGCGTGGTGTCGGCGAAGGCGTCGTCGCCGACCTTGCTGATCATCAGCACGTCGGCGCCGAGCAACGCAGCCGCGGCCGCCTGATTGGCGCCCTTGCCGCCGCAGCCCATGGCGAAACGGGGCGCTTCGAGGGTTTCGCCCTGGGCGGGCATGCGCTCGATATAGGTAATCAAGTCGACCATGTTGCTGCCGATGACTGCGATCCTGCTCATTGTGGTCATGCCCTCTAGCGCGCCGGCCAACGGGCTGGCGCTTTTTATTTTTGTTATTTAAATAACATTCGGTGTGATTATTCAATCTTTATTTGTCAGCAACTGGTCCGTTGGCCGGCCGGTGCGGCGCGCAACTCCCTTAAATGCAGGACGAACCAGTGCCCAACGGCACCGGTCAACTACTCTGGTAGAGCGACAGGGCACAGTCGTCGTCCGGCATGACCAGTACGACGGTTGTCGCGGTCCCTGGCGCCTGTCAGGATCTCCGGTCCCCGGCCCGCCGGGACGCGGGCGTCCATCACTCGTCAGCCAGAACAGGCAGCCAAAACAGGGCGGCCAAAAACAGGGAGTTGCACTACATGTCCGAAGAAGGCCAAGGTTCCACCGAGCATCCGACCACCGTGGGCGAAGGTCATGTGCTCAGTGAGGTACGCAACCGCATCGGCCATCTGACGCTCAATCGCCCGGCCGGCCTGAACGCCTTGACCCTCGACATGGTGCGCACGCTGCGCAGGTGCCTGGATGCCTGGGCCGACGACCCCCACATCCAGGCCGTGCTGCTCAGCGGCAACGGTGAGCGGGCCTTCTGCGCCGGCGGCGACATTCGCTCGCTGTACGACAGCTACCAGGCCGGCGACAGCCTGCACACCGACTTCTTCGTCGAGGAGTACGCCCTGGACCTTGCCCTGCACAACTACCGCAAGCCGGTGGTGGTGCTGATGGACGGCCTGACCCTGGGCGGTGGCATGGGCCTGGCGCAGGCGGCGGACCTGCGCATCGTCACCGAGCGCAGTCGCCTGGCGATGCCCGAGGTGGGCATCGGCTACTTCCCGGATGTCGGCGGCAGCTACTTCCTGCCGCGCCTGCCCGGGGAGCTGGGCATCTACCTGGGCGTGACCGGGGTGCAGATCGAGGCCGCCGACGCCTTGTACTGCGGCCTGGCCAACTGGTTCGTCGACTCCGATCGGCTGGCCACCCTGCACGAGCGGCTGGCGCGGATCGTCTGGACCGATTACCCGCTCAAGGACCTGCAAAGCGTGCTCGCCCGCCTCGGCGTGCAGGTGCTGCCCGAGCCACCGCTGGACAAACTGCGCCAGCCCATCGACCACTATTTCGCCCTGCCGGACATCGCCAGCATGATCGAGCAGTTGCACACCGTGGCCATCGGCGACAGCCAGCCCTGGGCGCGCGCCACCGCGCAGCTGATGCGCGGGCGCTCGCCCCTGGCCATGTCGGTGACCCTGGAGATGCTGCGCCGCGGCCGGCAGATGTCGCTGGACGAATGTTTCGATATGGAGCTGCAACTGGATCGCCAATGGTTTGCCCATGGCGACTTCATCGAGGGGGTGCGCGCCCTGCTGATCGACAAGGACAAGAGCCCACGCTGGAACCCACCGACCGTGCAGGAATTGAAGCCGGAACGGGTCGATGCGTTCTTCGCCTGGGAAGCCTGAATGGGTGGTCGGTCAGCCGAGGTCGCAGACCCAGAGTTCCAGCGCCGGGCTCTGCTCGCTCGGCGGCCCCAGCCAATGCGCCAAATCATGGCAGACGCCCGTCTGGCAGATCTGGTAGTCACCGGCTGCCGGGCTGCGTGCCAGGCGCAGCACATCCAGGTGCAACCCTGGCGCATAGTGCCAGCGCCCGCGGGACCAGCGGGCATCGGCAGGAATTTCCATCCCCGCCCCGCTGCCTTCGACCCGCGCCCGGGCCAGCAGCAGCTGCCGGCCCTGCACCTGGTAATCCTCCTCCCAGCGCAGCTTCTCGACGCTGTGCTGCCAGCCGAGAGTGAACTCGGCCTCCGGCAGCTGCGCCCAGATCACCCCAGCCAGGCCCAGGCACACGCCGATCATGCTGGCACTCGTGCCTGGCCTCGCGCACGCCAGAAGTGCTGGGCGATCAGCAGCGCCGCCAGAACGAAGCCCAGCGCGTCGCTCCAGGGCAGTGCCACCACCAGGCTAACGCCGACCAGCAGGCCGAGCAGCCGCTCCCAGCGGCGTAACGGCTGCAGCAGATAGCCGGTGAACACGGCGCCCCACAGGCCGATGGCCAGTGCCGCCTTGAGCAGCACATACAGCACCGCCAGCACCCCGCCGCCCTGCAGCATCAGCGCCGGCTCGTACACCGCCATGAACGGCACGACAAACCCGGCCAACGCGATGCGTACCGCCCACAGGCTAATCTTCAGGCCCCTCTCCTTGGCGATCGGCGCAGCTGCGAAGCAGGCCAGCGCCACCGGTGGCGTGAGGTCGGCGAGGATGCCGAAATAGAACACGAACATGTGCGACACCAGCATCGGCACGCCCAGTTCCAACAACGCCGGGGCGGCGATCGAGCTGGTGATGATGTAGTTGGGAATGGTCGGGATGCCCATGCCCAGCACCAGGCAGGTGAGCATGGTCAGCAGCAGCGAAAGGAACAGGCTCTGCTCGCCAATGGCCAGGATGAAGCCGGCAAACGACGAAGCCACGCCGGTCAGCGACACCACGCCGATGATCACCCCCACCAATGCACAGGCGACGCCCACCGGCACCACATGGCGTGCGCCTTCGACCAGGGCCTGCAGGCATAGGCGCAGGGTCGCGTGGGAGCCCTTGTGCCAGGCGCACAGGCCGATCAGGCCAGCGATCACCGCAAACACCACCGCGATGCCCAGCTGGAAGAACGCCGTGCACAGCAGGCCCAGGGCAACCCAGAAGGCGCAGCGCAGCTTGAACGCCGAGACCCTCAGGGCCACCGCCGAGCCGAGCACGACGATGGCGGTCAGCGCCAGGCCAACGGTGCCGGCGAACAGCGGCGTGTGCCCGGAAAACAGCAGGTAGACGAGGATGCCCAGCGGAATCAGCAGGTACCAGCGCTGGCGCACCGCCGCCCAGGGGTCGGGGCACTGCGCCTTGGGCAGGCCGCTGAGACCGGCCCGGCGAGCCTCCAGGTGCACCATCCAGAACACCGAAGCGAAGTACAGCAAGGCCGGCAACAGCGCCGCCTTGGCCACCTCGACGAAAGGCACGTTGAGGGTTTCGGCCATGATGAACGCCACGGCGCCCATCACCGGCGGCATCAGCTGGCTGCCCATGCTCGCCGTAGCCTCGACCCCGCCGGCAAAGCCGGCGCCATAACCGAAGCGCTTCATCAACGGGATGGTGAACTGGCCGGTGGTGACCACGTTGGCCACCCCGGAACCGGTGATGGTGCCCATCAGCGCCGAGGACACCACCGAAACCTTGGCCGGGCCGCCGACCTTATGCCCGAACAGGCCCATGGCAAAGTCGGTGAACAGCTTGATCATGCCGGCCTGCTCGAGAAACGCGCCGAACAGAATGAACAGGAAAATGTAGGTCGCTGAAACGTAGGTCGGTGTGCCGTAAAAGCCTTCGGTACCGAAGGCCAGCTGGTTGACCAGTTGATCGAGATCGTACCCGCGATGGGCGAGGTCGCCGGGCAGGTGCTGCCCGAGCAGTGCGTAGGCCAGGAACAGCGCGCAGATGCTGGGCAGCGCCAGCCCCATCAGGCGCCGCGCCGCTTCGAACACCAGCACGCACAGGACCAGGCCGACGGCCATGTCGGCCTCGGTCAGGTCACCGGAGCGCTGGATCAGTTCGCCCTCATACACCCATTGGTAACCGGCGGTCACCAGTGCGGCCGCAGCCAGCATCCAGCTAGCGACACGCGCCAGCGGACGTTGCCCGGGGGCCGGCAGCGCCAGGTACACCATCAGCAACAGAAAGCCGACGTGCACCGCCCGCAGCACCTGGCTGGAAAGGGGATGAAAAGCTGCGGTGACGATCTGGAACAGGGAGAAGGCAATGGCCACCGCGAACAGCGTTCGCGTCCATGGCGGTGACTCGGTGGCGGTGATCTGCGCTTGGCTCATGCTCACAGCGCCCCGATTTCTTCATAGAAACGCCGGGCACCGGGGTGCAGTTCGATGGGCAGATTGGCGGCGGCATGCTTGACATCGATGTCCTTGACCGCCGAATGCGCGCTGCCCAGGCGCGGCAGGTTGTCGAACATCAGGCGGGTCATCTGGTAGGCCAGCTCGTCGGAGACGCCGCTGTGGCTGACGAGGATGTTGCTGATGGCCACGGTTGGCACGTCGGCGTCCTGGCCGTCGTAGGTGCCGGCCGGGATTGGCAGCGCCTGGTAGGCCGGGTTGTCGATGGCAGCCACCACCTCGGCGGGGATCGGCACGAAACGGATCGGCACGCTGGCGGCCAGGTCACGAATGGCCGCCATGCCCAGCCCCGAGGACTGCAAGGTGGCGTCCAGCTGGCGGTTCTTGATCAGCTCGACCGACTCGGCATAGGCGAGAAACTGCACCTGGCCCATGTCGGCGTAGCTCAGGCCTGCGGCGGCGAGAATGGCCCGGGCGTTGAGCTCGGTGCCGGACTTGGGCGCGCCGACGGAGATGCGCTTGCCCTTGAGGTCGGCCAGGGTGGTGATGCCCGACTGCTCGCTGGCGACGATCTGGATGTAGTTGGGGTAGGCGCTGGCGATCGCCCGCAGCTTGTCCAGTGGCTGCTTGAAACCGGCCTCCGCGACCCCGCGGCTGGCATCGCCCACCGAGTCGGCCAGTGCCAGGGCCAGTTCACCACGGCCGCTCTGCAGCAGGTTGAGGTTTTCGACCGAGGCCTTGGTAGCCTGCACCGAGACCTTCACCCCGTCGATATGCTGGCCGTAGATCTGCGACAGGCCGACGCCGATCGGGTAATACACCCCACTGGTGCCGCCGGTGAGGATGTTGACGAAGCTGGGGTTGGCCTGGGCGGCAACGCTACTGCCGAACAGAGCCAGGGCAGCCATCAGGCCAAGGCGCTTGCGCCGGGTCGTGCTGTTCATCGAATTCTGCTCTCTGACTGATCATGGACGGCCACCCCCCGAATGAATCGATCAGGGCGGCCGACGCAGAGCTATAGCAGGAATGTCAGATGCGCCAAAGCACGGAAATATGTTGTTAAATTCTTTGAACGGCGAGATTTGTAGGAAAATTCCGACGATCCTGTAGGAAATTCGTCCGACAATGTGGCTAGCCAGCGGAAAGTGGGATGCTATCCAATCGGATTTTTCCGAAGACGGTGCTGGGTTGAGAAATATTTGGAATGAATTTTAGGTTCAATATGGCCACCACCGGCCATGACTGAATTTCAGGACAGACGTGGGAGGGGCAAAGCCCCGAGAGGCCGCCAGGCCGGTTTGATCTTCCTGGCGCCCGCCGAAATGTCCAATATGGCCACCACCGGCCGCCCGTGCGGCCATGATTGAATCTCAGGACAGACGTGGGAGGGGCAAAGCCCCGAGAGGCCGCCAGGCCGGTGTGATCTTCCTGGCGCCTGGCGATAGGTCCAATATGGCCACCACCGGCCGCGCGCGCGGCCTATCGCGGGCTTCGCGCGCTCCCACGTTTGTTTCCATTTTTATGCATTCAATGGCATCGCCTATGAGCGCTTTGGATCTTCGACGATAGACCGCCAGGCACCCAGGCGGTCATAGGTGATGCATCTGGATGCATACGCCCGAAACAAATGTGGGAGCGCGCGAAGCCCGCGATAGGCCGGTGGTGGTCGTGATCGAAATCCAGGTCAGGCCCTGGATCTGATCGAAGATCAAACCGGCCTGCGGCCTCTCGGGGGCTTTGCCCCCTCCCACGTCGAAGGCGCAACCCCCCACGACGTGGGAGGGGCATGGCCCCGAGAGGCCGCCAGGCCGTTTTGATCTTCCTGGCGCCTGGCGATAGGTCCAATATGGCCACCACCGGCCGCCCGTGCGGCCTATCTCGGGCTTCGCACGCTCCCACGTTTGTTTCGATTTTTATGCATTCAATGGCATCGCCTATGAGCGCTTTGGATCTTCGACGATAGGCCGCCAGACACCCAGGCGGTCATAGGTGATGCATCTGGATGCATACGCCCGAAACAAATGTGGGAGCGCGCGAAGCCCGCGATAGGCCGGTGGTGGTCGTGATCGAAATCCAGGTCAGGCCCTGGATCTGATCGAAGATCAAACCGGCCTGCGGCCTCTCGGGGGCTTTGCCCCCTCCCACGTCGAAGGCGCAACACCCCACGACGTGGGAGGGGCATGGCCCCGAGAGGCCGCCAGGCCGGTTTGATCTTCCTGGCGCCGCCGAAATGTCCAATATGGCCACCACCGGCCGCCCGTGCGGCCTATCGCGGGCTTCGCGCGCTCCCACGTTTGTTTCGATTTTTATGCATTCAATGGCATCGCCTATGAGCGCTTTGGATCTTCGACGATAGACCGCCAGGCACCCAGGCGGTCATAAGTGATGCATCTGCATGCATACGCCCGAAACAAATGTGGGAGCGCGCGAAGCCCGCGATAGGCCGGTGGTGGTCGTGATCGAAATCCAGGTCAGGCCCTGGATCTGATCGAAGATCAAACCGGCCTGCGGCCTCTCGGGGGCTTTGCCCCCTCCCACGTCGAAGGCGCAACACCCCACGACGTGGGAGGGGCATGGCCCCGAGAGGCCGCCAGGCCGGTGTGATCTTCCTGGCGCCTGGCGATAGGTCCAATATGGCCACCACCGGCCGCCCGTGCGGCCTATCGCGGGCTTCCCCCGCTCCCACGTTTGTTTCGATTTTTATGCATTCAATGGCATCGCCTATGAGCGCTTTGGATCTTCGACGATAGGCCGCCAGACACCCAGGCGGTCATAGGTGATGCATCTGGATGCATACGCCCGAAACAAATGTGGGAGCGCGCGAAGCCCGCGATAGGCCGGTGGTGGTCGTGATCGAAATCCAGGTCAGGCCCTGGATCTGATCGAAGATCAAACCGGCCTGCGGCCTCTCGGGGGCTTTGCCCCCTCCCACGTCGAAGGCGCAACACCCCACGACGTGGGAGGGGCATGGCCCCGAGAGGCCGCCAGGCCGGTTTGATCTTCCTAGCGCCCGCCGAAATGTCCAATATGGCCACCACCGGCCGCCCGTGCGGCCTATCGCGGGCTTCGCGCGCTCCCACGTTTGTTTCGATTTTTATGCATTCAATGGCATCGCCTATGAGCGCTTTGGATCTTCGACGATAGACCGCCAGGTGGTGGTCGTGATCGAAATCCAGGTCAGGCCCTGGATCTGATCGAAGATCAAACCGGCCTGCGGCCTCTCGGGGGCTTTGCCCCCTCCCACGTCGAAGGCGCAACACCCCACGACGTGGGAGGGGCATGGCCCCGAGAGGCCGCCAGGCCGGTTTGATCTTCCGAGCGCCTGGCGAAATGTCCAATATGGCCACCACCGGCCGCCCGCGCGGCCTATCGCGGGCTTCGCACGCTCCCACGTTTGTTTCGATTTTTATGCATTCAATGGCATCGCCTATGAGCGCTTTGGATCTTCGACGATAGGCCGCCAGGCACCCAGGCGGTCATAGGTGATGCATCTGGATGCATACGCCCGAAACAAATGTGGGAGCGCGCGAAGCCCGCGATAGGCCGCGCGGGCGGCCGGTGGTGGCCATGATTGAATCCCAAGGCAGCCGCTGCTACCCCTATTGGACATCGCACCCAGCCCGATCCTGAGCCCTACTCAGGGCGCCAACCCCTCCAGTGCCTGGCTCAGCTGCTGGGCATCGGAGAACTTCTGCTCGTGCACCACCTGGCCGTTCTTCAATTCCAGCCACTGCACGGTGTCGCGGTCGCCGGCGTATCGGGGGGCGACGCGGCCGGTCTGGTCGAGCAAGATGCGGTACCTGGCCGAGCGCATGGCCGGTACGGCGAAAGCCTTGGCGATGGCTGGCATCTTCTCGATGTCGGCCACATAGATGGTGTGGCGCGCTTCCAGGTAGCCGGCCGGGCGGGTTTCCAGGGCGGCATTGACCAATTTGGCGGTTGACATGCTGCGTGCCACCAGCAACACGTGGGCCTGATCGTCCAGGGTGTAGGCCTTGTCGAACTGGTCGAGCAGGGTCCAGGGCGCCGTCGCCGGGGCGGAGTCCTCGGCGCAGGCCAGGGTGGGCAACAGGGCAAGCAGCAACAGCGAGAGACAACGCGTCATGGCGGGCGACCGGCGGTTCAAAGGCCCCAACCTTAACGGTTCCGGCGCGCTTGTTCCAGTCAGCCGCGCGTGGGCAGCTTGACCACCGAGGCAGTGGGTCGGTCAGCCTCCTGGCAGACCCGATTGCGGCCGTTCTGCTTGGCCAGGTATAGCGCTGCATCGGCGGTCTCCAGCAGGCCCAGCGCGCTGGTCGCCGCCGCGCGATCGATGGCGTGCACGCCGCCGCTGATGGTCACCCGGCCCAGCGGAGCGGCCCGGTGCGCCAGGCCCGCTTCGCTGACGGCATAGCGAATCTGCTCGGCAACGGTAAGAGCGCCGGCGATGTCGGTGTCCGGCAGCAGCACCACGAACTCCTCACCACCGTAGCGCGCCGCAACATCGGCCGGACGGCGTACGAAGCGCTGGATGATCTGCGCCACCTGGCGCAGGCACTCATCGCCGCCCAGATGGCCATAGGCATCGTTGTACTGCTTGAACAGATCGATATCGAACAGGATCACCGCCAGCGAGGTGCGATTGCGCAAGGCCCGGGCAAACTCCACCTGCAAGGCGGCGTCGAAGCGCCGGCGGTTGGCCAGGCCGGTCAGGCTGTCCGACTGCGCCAGCGACTCGAGCTCCAGGTAGGCATCGGCCAGGCGCGTCTTGGCTCGCTCGGCCTGGCGCACCTGGCGATACAGCACCGAGCCGATCAGGCACAACAGCAGGATCACCGCACTGACCAGCAGGGTGTCGCGGTAGGCGTCCAGCTTCCAGTCGGCGAGGATCGACTCGCGCGACAGGCCGGCGGCCGCCACCAACGGAAATTGCTCGGACTCGCTGTAGCCATACAGGCGCGTCACGCCGTCGACCACTGAGGTGACCATCGCCGTGCCTTGGCGTGAGCGCGGCAGGTAGCGGCTGAAGATCTCGCCGTTGATCAGCGTCTGCGCCTGGCCCGGGGCGCTGGCCGGGCGGCGGACGAGAATGGTGCCGTCGCGCATGGCGAGGAAGATCACCCCCTTGCCGTCCAGCGACAGGCGGTGGAAGAAGGTCTCGAAGTAGCTGACCGGAATGGTTGCCAGGGCCACGCCGGCGAAGCTGCCGTCGGCGTGTTCCAGGCGGCGGCTGATCGGAATGATCGCCTCGCCGGTGGTGCGGCTGGACACCACCGGGCTGATGTGCACGCCGGGGTCGGAATGGTCGCGATGGTAGATGAAATAATTGCGGTCGCTGTTGTTCGGGTGATCGCCGCGCTCGCCGAACGAGGTGGCCAGCCAATCACCCTGCTCGTCGTACACGAACAGCCCCTGCAGACCCTCCAGGGCCTGGACGTGGCGGCGCATCAGGCGGCTCAGGCGCTCGCGATTGGCCGGCGTCACGCCGTCCTCGGCGACCCGTTCGGCCAGCTCGATGAGTACGTTGTCGGCCTGGTGGATAGCGTCCTCGGCCTGGCGAGCGACCGAACTGGTCAGGTTGCTCACGGCAGTCTGGGCGTTGTGCAAGGCCACATCACGGGCCTGCAGATCCTGCCAGGCGGTGGCTGCCACCAGCACCACCGCCACCAGCACGATAAAGCTCAGCAAGCTCCTGAGGGAGCTGCCGGTTGTGGCGGGTCGATTGGAAGGGTGGCTGGCTGGCATGGTTTGCATCGTCAATAAAGTGGCTCTGAACGCACCAATGAAAGAACCATGCCAACGCTCGTCTGTTATTTGACTGAACGCCGATCAACGGTCCCTTCAGCGCTGATCGGTAGCGCCGATAGCAAAGGATCCAAAGCAACTTTTCGGTAATTCTTCATGTTCAACCGTCGTATGAAGCAGGAACTGGCCGCCCTGCGCGCCGAAGTCGCGCAACTGCGCCAAGCCGAGCAAGGCGTCCGTGAGGAGTTGCTGACGTTGGTCCTCGACGGCAACCAGCGGGTCGAGTCGGCCAATGCCAAGTTTCTTCAGGCCATCGGCTTTACCGAAAGCAACCTGCTCGGTCGCCCGGTGGACGACCTGGTGCCACCCTACGTCAAGCAGCTCAGCTGCTACCGCAACCTGCAGGCTTCGATGGCCAATGGCGGGCATGTCAGCGACCTGTATCGGCTGATTCGCGCCGATGGCAGTGAAGTCTGGCTGCGCGGCATGTGGCAGACCTTCAAGGGCGCCGACGGGCGCCCCGCGCGCACCCAGTTCACCAGCATGGACGTGACCTCAGGCGTGGTCGCAGCCAAGGAAAACGCCGGCATCATCGACGCGCTGCTGCGCTCCACCGCCGTCATCGAATTCAACCTCAAGGGCGAAGTGCTGACCGCCAACGAGCGTTTCCTGCAGGCCATGGGTTATTCGTTGAACCAGATCCAGGGCAAGCACCACAGCCTGTTCTGCGAACCCGAGGAAGTCGCCTCCCAGGGCTACCGCGACTTCTGGGCCACGCTCAACCGCGGCGAATTCGTCGCCAACCGCTTCAAGCGCGTCGACAGCCGCGGCAACGTGATCTGGCTCGAAGCGTCCTACAACCCGGTGCACGACACCCGCGACCAGCTGTACAAGGTGGTCAAGTTCGCCACCCTGGTCACCGACCAGGTCAACCGCGAAGAGGAGGTCAGCGAAGCGGCCAACATCGCCTTCAGCATCTCCCAGCGCACCGACCTGAGCGCCCAGCGCGGCGCCTCGGTCGTCAGCGACACGGTGCAGACCATGCGCCGCATCGCCAGCGAGATGGAGTCGGCGTCACAGGGCATCGAGGCGCTGGGCAAGCAGTCGCTGCTGATCAGCTCGATCGTGCAGACCATCGGCGGCATCGCTCAGCAGACCAACCTGCTGGCGCTTAACGCGGCCATCGAAGCGGCACGCGCTGGCGAACAGGGTCGCGGCTTTGCCGTGGTCGCCGACGAGGTACGCCAGCTGGCCGGGCGCACCAGCAGCGCCACCGAAGAGATCATCAACGTGGTGCAGCAGAACCAGAAGCTGGCCGACGAAGCGGTCAAGGGCATGGCCAACAGCCGCACCCAGGCCGAGCAAGGCCTGGACCTGGCCAACCAGGCCGGCGCGGTCATCGTCGAGATTCAGGACGGCGCCAAGCAGGTGGTCAGCGCCGTCGGCCAGTTTGCCAGTCATTTGCAGTAGGCACGGGCTGGCCGGGCAGATGCCCCAGCAGGCCCTTCAACTCCTGCAACGGGTAGCGGTGCTCGTCACTGCCGGTGCAGGCGCTGCGGTGCTCGAACGGCTCGCCGGCGCGCCGCGTCGGCTGGCTGGCGCCGCAGCGGTTGCAGGTCAGCTGGCCACGGGCCAGGGCCCAGCGCAGGGTCCAGTGCGCAAGGCGGTCGCAGGGGCTGATGCTGTCGCCCAGCGCCGCCGTGATTTCGGCCAGCACCAAGCTGTCGGCTGCGGCTCTCCCTTCGCTCTGCATGATAATGGCTCCCAACTGGCTGTCTCGCTCAGCATGGCAGATGCCGCACGCCACGTCGGTGGCCCGAGCGGAGCAGAACGGACAACGGCGGGCCGCATCCGGCCATGGTCGGCGCCAGCCGCTCAGGCAAACTGCTGACGGTACTGGCTGGGGCTCAGGCCCAAACGCTCGCCGAACAGAAAGCGCATATGCCGCACGCTGCCGAAACCGCTGCGCCAGGCCACGGTCTTGAGCGGCAATTCGCTGCTTTCCAGCAGCTGGCGGGCGTGGTCGATGCGCGCGTTCTGCAGGAATTCCATTGGCGTCAGGCCCGTCTCGCGCAGGAACACCCGGGAAAAATGCCGGGTGCTCATCGCCGCCAGCTGCGCCAGGTGCTGCACCGTCAAGGCTTCGTGCAAATGTTCGAGCATGTGCGCCTGGGCCCGGGCCACCGGCGAGTCCTGGCCAGCCATCGCCGCCACCAGCGGGCTGAACTGCGCCTGGCCGCCCTGGCGCGTCATCAGCACCAGCAACACCTTGGCGACGTCCAGGGCCACCGCGCGGCCATGGTCTTCGGCCACGATCGACAAGGCCATGTCGATACCCGCCGTGACCCCACCCGAAGTGATCAGCTTGCGGTCATGCACGTAGATCTGGTCGCTGCCCACCTGCGCCAGGGGAAAGGCCTTGAGCAGGCGTTCGGTGTAGTGCCAGTGGGTGGTCACCCGATGGCCGTCGAGCAGGCCGGCGTGGCCGAGGATGAACGCCCCGGTGCACACCGCGCCATAGCGCCGGCTTTGCCCGGCAGCATCGCGCAGCCACGGCAGCAGCTCGGCATGGTTCGCGCCGTAGGCCCCCGGGCCGCCCGGCACCAGCAGCAGGTGATGGGCCATGGGCGCGTCTTCGAGCAGGTGGTCGGTGCACAGGATGATGCCGTTGGACGCGCGGATGCGTCGCTCGCGGGCACTGAGGGTGAGGATGCGGTAATGCCGCTCGGCCGGCAGGTAACGGTTGGCGATGGAAAACACTTCGACGGGGCCGGCCATGTCGAGCAGCAGAAAATCGGGGTACAGGACCAGGGCAACGGTGTTCATCGGGGCTTCTCGAGGTGCGGCGTGCGGCACAGTGTAGAGCCGCCCTCGCCCGGCAACCAGCGCCGTGCCGAATCAGGCGCGGTTGAGCCCTTCGCGCAAGAATTCGATCAGCGCCTGCACCGGCCGCGAACTCTGCCGATGCTGCGGGTACACCGCCGACAGGCGCAGCGGCTCGCTGGTGTAATCGTCCAGCACACGGACCAGGCGCCCGTCGCGCAATGCGGCGCCCACGATGAACAACGGCAGGTAGGCGATACCCAGGCCGGCGATGGCCGCATCGCGCAGCAATTCGCCGTTGTTGGCGCGAATTCGTCCGCTGACCGCCAGGCTGCTGGGCTTGCCCTTGCCGCCCTGGCCTTCGAAACGCCAGTGCACCTGGCGACTGTGGCCGTACGGCAGGCAGTCGTGTTCGCTCAGTTGCTGGGGTTCCTGGGGCGTGCCGCGCTCGGCCAGGTATTCGGGGCTGGCGCAGTACACCCGCGGGATGACCGCCAGGTGGCGGGCGATCAGGCTGGAATCTTCCAGCAGGCCGATGCGCAGCACCAGGTCGTAGCCCTCGCCGATCAGGTCTACCGGGCGATCGCTGAGGTCGACCTCCACCGACACGTCCGGGTAACGCTTGAGAAATTCCGGCAGCAGGCTGCCCAGGTGTTCCATGGCGAACGACAGCGGCGCACTCAGGCGCAAGGTGCCGCGCGGCTGGCTGTTCTGCCCGGCGATCCCCTCCTCCACCTGCAGTACTTCGGCCAGCAGGCGCACCGCCGATTCGTAGTAGCCCTGGCCCAGCGGCGTGACATCCAGGCGCCGGGTAGAGCGGTTGAGCAGGCGCACGCCAAGCCGCTCCTCCAGCTGCATCAGGCGCCGGCTGACATACTGCTTGGACAACCCCAACTGCTCCGCGGCCCCCGTGAAACTGCCCGATTCCATGACCTGCACAAACAGGCGCATGTCTTCAAACGCATTCATTGTCACTTCCTGGTGGACAAAGGGTTGCTTATATCACGGGAGGTCCCCGGGCGCCCGCAGGGCTTTCGCCAGCCGGCTGGCGAAAGCCCTGCCATCAGCCCTTGCTCACCGCCGCATAGCTGTTCATCAGGTTTCGGTAGTTGGGCAGGCGTTGCGAGAGCAGGTTGCCCAGCCCTTCGATGTCGTTGCGCCAGTCGACCTGCAGCTCGCAGGCCACCGCGAACCAGTTCAGCAGGTGCGCGCCCGCCGCACTCATGCGCGCCCAGGCGGCTTGCTGCACGGTCTTGTCGAAGGTGCCGGAAGCATCGGTGACCACGAACACTTCAAAGCCTTCGGCCAGCGCCGAGAGGGTCGGGAACGCCACGCAAACGTCGGTTACCACGCCGGCAATGATCAGCTGCCTGCGCCCGGTGGCCTTCACTGCGCGAACGAAATCCTCGTTGTCCCAGGCATTGATCTGCCCCGGCCGCGGGATGTACGGCGCGTCGGGAAACAGCTCCTTGAGCTCGGGCACCATCGGCCCGTTGGGCCCTTTTTCGAAGCTGGTGGTGAGGATGGTCGGCAGGCCGAAGAACTTCGCGCAGTCGGCCAGCGCCAGCACGTTGTTCTTGAACTCGTTGGGGGTGAAATCCTGCACCAGCGAGATCAGCCCGGCCTGGTGGTCGACCAGCAGAACCACCGCTTCGTCCTTGTTCAAGCGCTTGTAGGGAGTGCTCATGGGGTATTCCTCAGTGAATGAATGGGTGATCAGAAAGCGAAGCAAGAGCAGCCGAACGCACCCCAGAAACCCTGGAAGTCGCTGATCGGTGCCGTGGAATGGCGGGCGCGTTGATGGCCGTGCTGGTGCACCGCACACGGCCCGCTGCAGACGTGCGCCTGGTTCTGCAACCCGGCGTGCGGTCGCCAATGGCCGGGCACCCGCGCCACCGGCGACCAGTCAGGCAGCACCGGCAGGCTGGCCGGGCACAGCGGTTCGAATTCGTCGGCGGCGTATACCACCTGCCCGCCGACCACGGTGAGCACCGATTCGATGGCCTTGATGGCTTCAGGCTCGACGCTGAAGAAGTCCGCCGACAGCGCCGCCAGGTCCGCCAGTTGCCCGACCTTGATCTGGCCCTTCTTGCCCTGTTCCGAGGAAAACCAGGCGCTGCCGCGGGTGTACAGCTCCAGCGCGGTGGCGCGCGGCAGGCCCTCGGGGTAGAGCGCCAGGCCGCCGACGGTGCGGCCGCTGACCATCCAGTACAGCGAGGTCCAGGGGTTGAAGCTGGAGACCCGGGTGGCATCGGTGCCCGCGCCTACCGGCACGCCCTCGGCGAGCATGCGCTTGATCGGCGGGGTGGCTTCGGCAGCCTTGGCGCCGTAGCGCTCGACGAAGTATTCGCCCTGGAAGGCCATGCGGTCCTGGATGGCAATGCCACCGTTGAGCGCCCGCACCCGTTCGATGTTCTTCGGGCTGATGGTCTCGCAGTGGTCGAAGAACCACGGCAGGCCGTTGAAGGGAATTTCGCGGTCGACCTTCTCGAACACGTCGAGCATGCGCGAGATCGACTCGTCGTAGGTGGCGTGCAGGCGAAACGGCCAACGCTGCTCGACCAGGTGGCGCACCACCGGTTCCAGCTCGTCCTCCATGGCCTGGGGCAGGTCCGGGCGCGGCTCGAGGAAATCCTCGAAGTCGGCGGCAGAGAACACCAGCATCTCGCCGGCGCCGTTGTGGCGCAGGAAGTCGTCACCCTGGTGCAGGGTGACGCTGGAGGTCCAGTTCCTGAAGTCGGCGAGCTCTTCCTTGGGTTTTTGCGTGAACAGGTTGTAGGCGATGCGCACGGTCAGCTGCTGCGCCTTGGCCAGTTGCTCGATCACCTGATAGTCGTCGGGGTAGTTCTGAAAGCCGCCACCGGCGTCGATCACACTGGTCAGGCCCAGGCGGTTGAGCTCGCGCATGAACTGGCGAGTCGAGTTGACCTGGTACTCCAGCGGCAGCTTCGGCCCCTTGGCCAGGGTGGCGTAGAGGATCATCGCATTGGGCCGTGCGACCAGCATGCCGGTCGGCTCGCCGTGGCTGTCGCGCACGATCTCGCCGCCCGGCGGGTTGGGCGTGTCGCGGGTGTAGCCGACCACACGCAAGGCCGCACGGTTGAGCAGCGCGCGGTCGTAAAGGTGCAGCACGAACACCGGGGTGTCGGGCGCCGCCTGGTTGAGCTCCTCGATGGTGGGCATGCGCTTTTCGGCGAACTGGAATTCGTTCCAGCCGCCGACCACCCTCACCCACTGCGGGGTTGGCGTGCGCAACGCCTGCTCCCTGAGCATGCGCAGGGCATCGGCCAGCGACGGCACGCCTTCCCAGCGCAGCTCGAGGTTGTAATTGAGGCCACCGCGAATCAGGTGCAGGTGCGAATCGTTGAGCCCGGGGATGACCGTGCGGCCCTTGAGGTCGATGACCTGGGTGGCCGCACCCCGCAGGGCCATGGCCTCGGCGTCGTTGCCGACGGCGACGAAGCGCCCGGCGCTGATGGCCACGGCGCTGGCATTGGGCTTGGTGGCGTCGACCGTATGGAAGCGGCCGTTGAACAGGATCAGTTCGGCGTTCATGGGTGTTCCTCGAGCTTGCTGGCAAGGGGTGGGGATGCAACGCTGCGGGCCTGCAGGGTCGGCGCAGCGGCGCGCGGCTGCAGCCAGGGGGCGAACAGCCGCGTGGCGGCCGGCATCAGCAGGTACACCACCAACAGCACGATGGTCAGGGTGACCACCACGGTGCTGGGCATGTAGCCGCCCAACCAGGGCACGGCCTTGAACAAGGGTGCGTAGGCCAGCGGCAGCAGCGAGGTCAGCGGCAGGATCACGCACAGGGTCACGCAGGCCTGCTTCCACCGCGGCGGCTGCGCGGGGGCGGCCGGGGTGAACCAGAATTCGTTGAGCGGGTGTACCTGGACCTGGTCTCCGTCGGCCAGCATCGGGGCCGCCTCGGTGATCAGCGCCAGGCGCTCGGGCGAGTCCATCCACTGCTGCAGCAGGTCGATGGAGCGAAAGCGCAGCACGCTGGTGAAGGTCTGCGCAGCCCCCTCCTGGCCGCCGATCACATCGACGCCCAGGTGCCCGGCGAAACCCTGCGCGGTGGCCACGGTACGCTTGAGCCAGGCTTGGTACTGCGGCTCCTGGCCGGGCTTGATGCGGTGCTTGACGACGAGGGTGACGACTTCCTCGTGGGGACTTGCTGGCATGGCGCGGGCTCCTGCGAATGTAGCGGTAGAGGATGCACTCCGGCTCGCCGGGACGATTGCATGGGTGTGCTGCGCATGGGGGTGGTGTGCTGTGGGATTCGGGTCATGAGCACCGGGGGCAACCCCGGTGAACCTGCCGACGAGCACTTTTACGGCTATATCAAGGCTGCCGCCGGCAGCGCCGCCGACATGAAGCGGTCGATATGGCCGCGCAGCCAGCGCTCACCGGGGTCGTTGTCGTGCACGCCGCTCCAGACCATGGACAACTCCGCCGGGTCGATCGGGAACGGCGGCTCTTCGGCGCGCAGCGCGCTGTCCTCCACCAGCGCGCAGGCCGCGTAGTCGGGCACCGTGGCGATCAGGTCGGTGCCCTTGAGCAGCGCCCGCAGGCCGTTGAACTGCGGCACCCCGAGGACCACCCGGCGGCTGCGGCCGACCTTGGCCAGGTCCAGGTCGATGTTGCCGGACAGGTCCCCGGAGAACGACACCATGGCGTGCGGCCGCGCGCAGTATTCGTCCAGGCTCAGCGGCCCGGGGCGGTCGTCGCCGCGCAGCACCTTGCAGCCGATGTCGCGCAGCTTGCGGCGCTTGGCGTTGGCCGGCAGCTCGGTGGTGTAGCTGACCGCCACGGAGATCTCGCCGGAAGCCAGCATCGCCGGGGTCAGCAGGTAGTTGGCGCGGCGCACCACGATGACCACCCCAGGCGCTTCTTCGCGCAGGGTGTTGAGCAAGGGTGGGAAAAGGCCGAACTCGGCGTCGTCCGAGAGGCCGATGCGAAACACCGCGCAGCTGCTGGCCGGGTCGAAATCCTTGGCCCGGCTGACCGCGCCGGAGATGGTGTCCAGCGCCGGCTGCAGTTCGCCGAGGATGGCCAGGGCGCGCGCCGTGGGGTCCATGCCGCGGCCGTTGCGGATCAGCAATGGGTCGTCGAACAGGTCGCGCAGGCGGCCCAAGGCAGCGCTGACCGCCGGCTGGCCCATGAAATGCTTTTCGGCGACTCGGGTCAGGTTGCGCTCGAACATCAGCGCCTCGAAGATCACCAGCAGGTTCATGTCGACGTGGCGCAGATCGTTGCGGTTCATTGCAAAGGCCTCAGGCTGGCGAGCGGCGGGGTATCTGCAGAGCTCTTATCCATAAGGATGCTATCCCTGCGGGCAACAGCCGCCGCCGCGCGCCGCCAGTTGAACGGCGTGGCGCCGGTGGCGCGGGTGAACACCCGGGTGAAATGCGACTGGTCGGCAAAGCCGCACTCCAGGCTGACCTCGGCGATCGGCACGCTGCTGGCGGCCAGCAGGTGCCGGGCGCGCTCGATCCGCGCCTGCTGCAACCAGTCGCGCGGCGACAGGCCGGTGGTTTTCTTGAAGGCTCGGGAGAAATGGCTGCGCGACAAGGCGCATTGGGCCGCGACCGCCGCGATCGGCATACCGCTGGCCATGTGTTCGATCATGGTCCGCTTGGCCAGCCGCTCCTGCCAGGGCGACAGCGCCACCTTGGCCGGCGGGACGCTGCAGGCCGGCTCGCCGAGCAGGTGGCTGCACAGCGCCTGGCAATGGGCGAACAGGCCCGGTGCGGCGCTGGCGCTGCCTTCGGCCAGGGCGGTCTGCAACGAATGCAGCAGCTGATAGGCAACGGCGTCCAGGGGCACGGGGCCGGCCTGGGGGCCGGGGGTGGTCAACGCATTCATGGCGCGGGCTCCTTGCAAGATAGCGACCCGACCATGCTGCGTGCTCACGCCCCTGAACGTCCTTGGCCTGGAGGTTAAACGTTCTGAAACCTGAGCCCTCCCTAAACCTTCAGAGACAGGTGGCCGGCAGCAGCGGCAAGGTGAACACGAACATGGTCTGCCCGGCCCGCCCATGGGTCAGGTGCAGGGTGCCGCCCTGGGCGATCATGATCGAGCGGCAGATCGCCAGGCCCATGCCCATGCCGCCGGGCTTGGTGGTGAAGAAGGCGTCGAAGACCTTGGGCAGGTGCGCCGCATCGATGCCGTTGCCGGTGTCTTCGACGCTGACCACTACCTGCCCGGCCTGCACGCTGGAGGTCAGGGTCAGGCGTCGGCGGCCTTCGTCGATGCCAGCCATGGCGTCCAGGGCGTTGATCACCAGGTTGTAGACCACTTGCTGCATCAACACGCCATCGACGAAGACCCGGCTGCCGGCCGTGTCCAGGCGGCTGTCGACCTGAACGTGGCGGTGCTCGATGTCGCTGGCGGCCAGGCGCAGCACCTGGCGCACCACGTCGTCGATGATCAGCCGGCTGCGGTTGGGCGCGCGCTGCTTGGCCAGGGCCTGCAGGGCGACGACGATGTCGGCGGCGCGGCGGCCGTCGCCGACGATGTCGTGCAAGCCCTCCAGGGCCTCCTCCACCTGCGGCGTGGCCCGCTTGAGCCAGCGCACGCTGGCGCTGGCATTGGCGACGATGGCTACCAGCGGCTGGTTGATCTCATGGGCGATGGAGGCCGCCAGCTCGCCCATCAAGGTCGCCTGGTTGGCCTGGGCCAGCTCGGCGCGCGCGTTGCGCAACTGCACCTCGGCGTCGCGCCGGCGCTGGTTTTCTTCCAGCAGCTCGGCGTACAGGCTCGAGGTCTCCAGAGAGATCGCCGCCTGGGCGGCGAGCACCTCCAGCACGGCGATCCGCGCTTCGCTGAACAGCCCGCGTGCCAGCGGGTTCTCCAGGTAGATCAGCCCGCTGACCTCGCCTTGCTTGAGCAGCGGCAGGCACAGCATGGAGCCGGCCGTAGGCACGTGCAGCAGGCCATCGCCCTGCCCCTGCACCTGGTCGGCGTCGTTGAGTGCCAGCCACTGGCCGCTGCGCAGCACGCGGTAGACCACCTCCATGGGCAGTTGCGCCTGATCCAGCGGCACGCGGGCCAGCTCTACCTGCACCCCGCCCTCCCAGGTCTGTCCACGCGCCACCACCAGCGGCTCACCCTTGTGCAACAGCACCAGCGCACCGCGCTGGGCACCGGCATGCATCACCGTGTTGGCCATCAGGGTTTCGATCAGGCGGTCCAGCACCACTTCACGCGACAGCGCCTGGGAGGCCTTGGTCACGGAGATCAGGTCCAGGTAATGCTGACCCTGACGCAGGTCCACCGAGGAGCGCGCGTCGCCGGGCTGGTCGTGCAGGCACTGGTGCTGGGCCTCCAGGGCGCGCACCTTGGCCTGCGCGCCCCAGCGCTGGTACTGCTCGCGTGCCTGGCGCCAGTGGCTGCGCGCCGCAGTGACCAGGCCCAGCTGCTGGTTGCAGCGCGCGGCGAGTTCATGGCCCAGCGCCTGCAGCGAGGCCGAGCCGGTGCTGCCGGCCTGGGCGATGGCCGCTTCGTACAGGCCCAGGGCGCGCAGCGGCTGGCCGGCCAGGCGCGCCGCCTCGGCCTCCACCAGCAGGCATTGGTCCAGGCATACGGCCGGGTTGAGCTCGGCCCAATGGCGCAGCTGCGCCAGCGGCTCGGCCAGCGCCGCCAGGGTCGGCTCGCGGTCTTCGGCGGGCGCCAGAGCACTGAGATTGAGCGCCCGATACAGCGCCAGGTCCTGTTGATGCAGGTGCCCGGGCACGCTCCAGGCCAGCGCCTGGGCGCGGTCGAGGCTTTGCAGCGACACCTCGTGAGCGCCTTGATGGAACGCCTCGATGGCCTCGAACAGCCACCACCAGAAACGCGCGGCGGCCATATTCGCCTGGGCCGCCGGGCGCGCCTGTGAGGCATGGGTGGTGGGCAGACCGCGCAGGCGCTGAACGAAGTGCACCAGGCTGTGCAGCAACAGCTGCCCATCGCCGGTGCCCGGCAGCCCGGCCAGCGCCAGGCCGGCCTCGGCCTGCTCCTGCACCCGGAGCAGCGGCACGCCCTGGCCCAGCAACAGGCAGGCCCACTGATGATGGGCATGGCAACTGATGTAAGGGACGCCCTCGTTGCGCCCGGCGGCCACCGCGCGCTCGGCGCACTCGGCGGCGAAATCCAGCGGGCGAATCCACACGCTGACCCGCGCCAGGGCCAGCAGCACCGAGGCCTGGTGGGCCGGTATGGGCATCCGCGCGACGATGCGCTGGCCGAGGTCGGCAAAGCGCAGGCCTTGCTGATAATCGCCACTGTGCTGCGCCAGCATCACGCCGAACCAGGCCAGGCCGCGCGCCGAAGCCGGGGCCAGGCCATGCATCAAGGTCAGCTCGACCATCTTGCACACCAGCCGCCAGCTGAGCCCCGGCTGGCTGAAGGTGGCCGGCGCCAACAGGCAGGCGAGCAGTTCATGGGCGGCGTCGATACGCGGGTCGCGGTTTTCCGGCAGCTCGATCAAGGCGGCCACCGGACGCTGGTCGAGCAACTGCTCGACCCGCGCCAAGGCGTTTGCAGCGTCCGCGCCGTGCGCGTCAAGGTCGGCAAACGCCAGGCCGAACAAGCCCAGGCCCTCGAGCCCGGCGCTCACGGCGGCGGCATAGTCACCGGCGAGGCTGCGCGAATGCACTTGCAGGACATGCAGCATGGCGCGCTCCTGCAGGCTGTCGACGCGCTCGAGCAATTGGCTGATGGCCGCCTGGGCCGGCTCATGGTCGCCGGCCTGGATCAGGCAGTGGATATACAGGCGCTCGACCGCCAGGCATTGCCCGCGATGCTCCAGCCAGCGTTGCCGGCTGCCCAGCTCGCGGGCCAGGCGCAGGTACTCGAGGGCGAACGGCAGGGCGGCGGTGTCGCGGGCGCGCTGCGCCGCCTGCAGCAGCACCTGGATGAAGGCGGTGCGGTCGGCCTCCAGCACCGGGTCGCGGGCCGCCTGCTGGATGTGCAAGGCGATTCGGAACAGCAGCACCCGTGAGTCGTTGGCTGACGGCGACGGCAGCGGCACCCACGGCAGGGTCAACTCGGCGCTGGCCGCGTCGGCTGCCAGCAGGTCGGCGATCAGCACCCGGGCGATGCGCGTATGGATCTTGCTGCGCTGCGCGGCCGGCACCAGCCGGTAGGCCGCTTCGCGCAAGCGCTCGTGGCTGAAGCGCCAACCCTGGCGGTCGGCCGTGAGCAGGCCTGCGGCCAGCGCCGGGTGCAGGTCCTGGCGCAGGTCGTCGAGGCTGCGCTCGGCCAGGCGGGCGATACACTGCCCGTCGGCGCGGCTGCCCACCAACGCCAGCAGCCCGAGCAGGCGCCGGGTGACGCCGGGCAAACGGCCCAGGTGGCTCAGCAGCTGCTCGAGCACGTCCGGTGCCACCGGGTATTCGGCCAGCCGCTCGGTTTCCCACTGCCAATGGGCCGGCTCGCTCGCGGCCGGCACATGACGCAGCAACCCGTCGTCGATCAGGCCGCAGAGCAGTTGCTGCACGAACAGCGGGTTGCCGCCGCTCTTGGCCATGAGCAGCGTCGCCAGTTCGGCCAGCGCCGGCGCCTGCCAGCGCAGTTGGCTGGCGAGCAGCGCCTGCACCGTGTCATGGCGCAGGGGCGCCAGCTTGATCGCCACACCGGCCTGGTGCCCGGCGCCCGCCAGCAGGCGCTGCAAGGCGGCGGCCTGGGCGGCGCTGGCGAATTCCTCGGGCGCCGCGCGGCCGGGCCGCTCGCGGTAGGCGCCGATCAATAGCAGATGCGCGAGCCGGCGCGTGGCCAGCAGGTTGAAGAAGTCCAGGCTCTGCGGATCCAACCACTGCAGGTCGTCGAAAAACAGCAGCAGCGGCTTCTGCGGGCGGGCAAACACCGCCAGGCAGTCGAGCAGCAGCTCGTCCAGCGGCCCCTGCCCGGCCGGATCGTCGCCGGTCGCAGGCGCGCGCAACGGGCCCAGCACCCATTCGATCTCCGGGAGCATTGCCACCATCCAGTGCGCGCGGCCGCCAAGCGCCCGTTGCAAGCGCTGGCGCCAGCGCTGCAACACCGTCGGGCGCTCGCCCAGCACTTGCAGCAGCAACCCGCGCAACGCAGCGCACACTGCGGCATAGGGCATGGCCTGACGGCCCGGATCGAAGCGGCAGGCGGCGAAGCGCAAGGCGCTGGCGGCCAGGTCCTGATGCAACTGGCGCAGCAGCAGAGTCTTGCCGCTGCCGTAGGGCCCGCTGACCAGGATCGGCCCCGGCTCCCCCTGCTCACTCAGACGCCGCACGCAGGCATGCAGGCGGGCCATTTCGCTTTCGCGGCCGACCAGCACCGGCGCCCAGTGCGCGGTCAGCGCCCGAGTCGGGTCGGACTCGGCGGCACCGGCGTCGGCGGCCAGCTCGCCGGTTTCCCGCCACTGCACCAGGGCCCGGCGCAGTACCTGTGCCAGGGCGCTGGCGCTGGCGTAGCGCTGTGCCGGGTCCTTGGCCAGCAGACGCAGGATGATCGCGCTCAACGCCGGCGGCACGTCGCCGCGCAGTTGCTCGGGGGGCAGCGGCGGCTGGGCCAGATGCTGGTGCAACCACTCCACCGCGTCATTGGCCACGAACGGCAGACGCCCGGTGAGCAGCTCGTACAGCGTCACCCCCAGGCTGTACAGGTCGCTGCGCCCATCCGCCGCGCCCTCGACCCGCCCGGCCTGCTCTGGCGACATGTAGGCCAGGCTGCCGCTGATCACCGCAGCGCTGGCCGGGTCGTGGCCGCCGGTCGCGCAAGCGGGGACCTGGGAGCGAGGCGCCCGAACGTCCTGGCGGCTGCTCAAGGCAAACCCGGCCAGGCGCACCACGCCGTCCTCGCCTTCGATGAACTGACAGGGCTTGAGGTCGCGGTGCAGCACGCCCTGGCCGTGCAGGCCGGCCAGGGCCTGCGCCGCACCAAAGGCCAACTGCAGGAACAGGCTGATCGACAGCTGGTCGCCCTGGGTGTCCTCCAGGCCTCGGCCGCCCGGCTCGTCGAGCACCAGCAGCGGCCCTTCGGCGCTGTACAGCAGGGCCGTGGGCACCACTGCCCACGCCGGGTCGAGGGCCTCGCGCAGCTGATACTCATGTTGCAGGCGGCGGAACACGTCTTCGGTGGCGCTGCCGGTCGGCCGCACGATCACCCAGGGGCGCAAGGCATTGGGCGAACGCACCCGGTACCAGGCCACTTCGCCGTCCACCCGCAGCAGTTGCCATTGCAACTGCTGCAACCACTGCTCGTTGAAGTGCCCGGTCTCGCGTCGATTCAGCACCGGCGCCACGGCGATCGGATTCATGCCCAGCGCTCGGCGCCGGCCAAGGCCTCGTCGAGTTCGGGCAGCACACCGATGCGCTGGCACTGGCGTACCAGCTCCACCAGGGTGCGCGCCTGCATCTTGGCCATGATGTGCTTCTTGTGCACCTTGGCGGTGACCTCGCGGGTGCCCAGGTCGGCGGCGATCTGCTTGTTGATGCGCCCTTGCAGCAACAGCATCAGCACCTGCTGCTCGCGGCGCGTCAACGACTGGTAGCGAGCGCGCAGCAGCTGGCGCGAGGCACGCGCCTGGCGCTCGCTGCGCACCGTGGCGAACGCGGTCGCCACCGCATCGAGCAGCTGGGTTTCGTCGAACGGCTTGGTCAGGAACTCCTGCGCGCCGGCCTTGATCGCACGCACCGACATGGGGATGGTGCCGTAGCCGGTCATGAAAATGATCGGCAGCTCCAGGCCCCGCGCGGCCATCGCCTCCTGCAGGTCGAAGCCACTGGCATTGGCCAGGTTGACGTCCAGCAGCAGGCAGGCGACCGCGCCGTCGCGGGGCTCGGCGAAGAAGTCTTCGGCACAGGCGAAGGTCTGGCTGGGGATGCCGGCCGAACGCAACAGGCGCGCCAGGGCCGAACGCACCCCGGGCTCGTCGTCGACTATATAGACCTGAGCGTGATCATCGGCCGGCAGCGTGGCGTCGGCGATCTCGGCGCTGACCGGCACTGGCCCGGGCGGCGCCCACCAGGCCTGCACCGGCGCCGGCACGGGCGGCTCGAGGATCAGCCGGTAGCCACGCCCTGGCACGGTGCGGATGGCTTCGCGTTCGTTGCCCAGCAGCTTGCGCAGGGCCGAGACGTGCACCTGCAGGTTGTTTTCCTCCACCACCAGGTCCGGCCAGACCCGCGCCAGCAACTGGTCCTTGGACACCAATTGGCCCTTGGCCGCGATCAGCTCGGCGAGCACGTCGAAGGCGCGGCTGCCCAGTTTGACCACGCCGTGGGGGTCGAACACTTCGCGGCGTTCGAGGGAAACGCTGAGTTTGCCGATTCGGATCATGGTGCTCTCGCAACTCGTGCAGGCTCGTGAAGATGACGGGCGCATCACATCGATGCTTCAGGGTAGAGAGCCAATGCCACCGGCGCAATTACCCCTTGGGGCAGGAACTGTTAAGGACGCAGGCATATTGTCAACCCATTGATGACAGTCATGCTCATTGCAGCCGGTTTATCCACCTTCCGGTAAACCGTAACCTTCACTTCAACACGCCCAGACACGCCGACCGCTCAAGGCGCCGTGACTCCACCGGGCAGTGATGGAGATAGAACATGCTGACGCTCAGAAAAGCCTCGCAACGCGGTGTCGCCAACCACGGCTGGTTGAAGTCCTACCATACGTTTTCCTTCGGTCACTACCGCAACCCACTGGAGCAGGGGTTTTCCGACCTGCTGGTGATCAACGATGACCGCGTGGCGGCAGGCGGCGGTTTCGGCCAGCACCCGCACCGCGACATGGAAATTTTCTCCTACGTGCTGGAGGGCGCACTGGAGCACAAGGACACTCTGGGCACCGGTTCGGTGATCCGCCCAGGCGATGTGCAACTGATGAGCGCCGGGACCGGCGTTGCCCACAGCGAGTACAACGCCTCGACCACCGAGCCGGTGCACTTCCTGCAGATCTGGATCGTGCCGCAGGAGGCCGGCGCCAAGCCGCGCTACCAGCAGGAGCATTTCAGCCGGGAGAGCAAGCGTGGCCGCCTGCAGTTGATCATCTCCCCGGACGGCGCCGATGGCTCGCTCAGCGTGCGGCAGAACGCCTTGGTCTACGCCGGGCTGTTGGACGGCGACGAGCAGGCCACCCTGCAACTGGCAGCGGACCGCTACGCCTACGTCCATGTGGCCAGCGGCTCGGTGGAGCTCAACGGCCAGCGCCTGGAGGCCGGTGACGGTGTGCGGGTGCGTGAGGAACAGGCGCTGACCCTCAGCCGCGGCCTGGATGCCGAGGTGCTGGTGTTCGACCTGCGCGCACAGGAACTGCCGCGCATGCCAGGCTGACCGGCAACCGGCCCGGGAACCTCGGGGGCCATGCCCCCCGAGACGCCGCAAGGCCGGTTTGGTGTGCAGCACCTATACTCCCAGCGCAGAACTTTCCCTGCCTGCGGCCATTCCAATTCCCATGAACCCAACCGCACTGCTGGCCTATCTTCGTAATCGCGCGCCATGGGCCATGTTGACCCTGATGGCCGGGCTGTTGATCACGACTGTGGGTGCGGTGCAGACCTGGCGGGACAACCAGCAGACCATCGCCAAGGCGGTCGCCCAGGAGGCCACGCGCCTGGCCGATGCCGTGATCGGCCGGGTCAGCCTGTACCAGTACGGTCTGCGCGCCGCGGCCGGAGCGGTCTATGCCGTGGGTGTCGACAGCATGAGCCGCGAGCAGTTTCGCGCCTACATCGCTGCCCGCGACCTGCCCCACGAGTTTCCCGGCGCGCGCGGCTTCGGCGTGGTCCGCCGGGTGCCGGAGGAGCAACTGGCCGCCTTCAGCGAGCGCGCCCGGGCCGACCATTGGCCACAGTTCCTCGTGCATGGTTTCAATCCGCACAGCGGCGACCGGCTGATCATCCAGTACATGGAACCCCCCGAACGCAACCTCGGCGCGGTCGGCCTGGACATCGGCTCGGAACCCAGCCGCCTCAAGGCGGCACTGGACTCCACCCGCCTCGGCCAGACCCAGATCACCGCGCCCATCACCCTGGTCCAGGATCTCGGCCAGCCGAGCCAGTCGTTCCTCATGCTGCTGCCGCTGTACAGCCCGCCCGAGGTGCCAGCCACCGAGCAGGCGCGTATCGATCATTCGCTGGGCTGGACCTATGTCGCGCTGGTGATGAGCGAAATGCTCCAGGCCCTGGACATCGACCGCCAGCGCCTGCACCTGGAGTTCTTCGACGTCACCTACGGCGACAATCCGCTGTCCTTCTACAGCAGCGGCGAGAAGCCGAGCAACGACCTGGACGGCGCTGGCCACTACGTCATCGAACGGCCGGTGTTCGGCCGGGTCTGGCGGCTGCAATTCACCGCCTACCCGAAATTCGTCGCCGGCGTGCGGCAGACCTCCGCCTTGCTGGTGGCCGTGCTCGGCACCCTGGCCAGCCTGGTACTGGCGCTGCTGGTGCAGCTGCTCAAGGTCAATCAGCGTCGCGAACGGCTGGTGGCCGCGCAACAGGCGCGCCTGGCCGCTATCGTCGAGAGCTCGGCCGACGCCATCATCAGCATGGACCTGAAGAGCACCATCACCAGCTGGAACCGCGGCGCGGAGAAACTGTTCGGCTACAGCGCCGACCAGGTCATGGGCCGCAACCTGGGCCTGATGCTCGACCCCGAGGGCGACCTGGCGCTGCGCAAGCAGTACTTTCAGCGCGTGGCCCAGGGCGAGGTGGTCCATGGCCTGGAAACCGTGCGCCGGCACAGTGACGGCAGTTCCCTGCATGTGTCCATCACTCTGTCGCCGATCCATGGCGCCGACGGCCACGTGATCGGCCTGTCCAAGACCGTGCGCGACATCTCCGAGCAGAAGGCCGCCCAGGCGCGGATCCTCGAGCTCAACCACATCCTCGAAGGCCAAGTGCAGCAGCGCACGGGCGAGCTGTCCGAGCTCAACACCCTGTTCGACAGCATCCTGGCCGCCGCCATCGACGTGGCCATCGTCGCCACCGACACCCAGGGCATCATCCGCCTGTTCAACAAGGGCGCCGAACAGATGCTCGGCTACAGCGCCGCCGAGATGATCGGCCGGTGCACCCCGGCGGTCTACCATGATGCCGAGGAGCTGGCCGCGATGAACGCCGCGATGGCCAGCCGCTTCGGACGGCCACTGGAGGGTGTGCATGGCTTCATCCACAACGCCCTGAGCCAGGGACCCGCGCAGCACTACCAATGCCAGCTGGTGCGCAAGAGTGGCGAGCGCTTTGCCGTGCAGCTGCTGGTCAGCACCATCCGCGACGTCGACGGCGAGCTGAGCGGCTTTCTCGGCATTGCCATCGACGTCACTGCGCAGCGCCAGCTGGAGCTCAGCCTGCAGCTGGCCAAGGAAGAAGCCGACGCCGCCAACCGCGCCAAGTCGGCGTTCCTGGCCAACATGAGCCACGAGATCCGCACGCCGATGAACGCCGTGCTGGGCATGCTGCACCTGGTCCTGCAGACCGAGTTGAGCCGTGGCCAGCACGACTTCATCAGCAAGGCGCAGACCGCCGCGCGGCTGCTGCTGGGGCTGCTCAACGACATCCTCGACTATTCGAAGATCGAGGCCGGCAAGCTGCACATCGAACAGCTGCCGTTCGAGATCGACGTGCTGCTGCAGGACCTGGCGGTGGTACTGGCCGGCAACCAGACCAACAGCAGCGTGGAAATGATCTTCGATGTCGACCCGCAGCTGCCGGCGGTGCTGATCGGTGATCGCCTGCGCCTGCAACAGGTGCTGATCAACCTCACCGGCAACGCGCTGAAGTTCACCAGCCTCGGCCAGGTGGTGCTCAGCGTGCGCGAGCTCAAACGCAGCGCCGAGGACATTACCCTGCGCTTTGCCGTGGTCGACAGCGGCATCGGCATGAACGCCGAACAACTGCGGCGCATCTTCGAAGGGTTCACCCAGGCCGAGGTGTCCATCACCCGCCGCTTTGGCGGCACCGGCCTGGGCCTGCTGATCTGCCGGCGCCTGACGCGCATGATGAACAGCGACTTGAAGGTTGAAAGCGACCTGCACGTGGGCAGCCGGTTCTGGTTCGATATCACCCTGGCACTGGGCCGAGAGCCCGCCGAACTGTTGGCCCAGCAACAGGTGGCGACCCCCCGGGCGCTGAATGTGCTGGTGGTGGACGACAACCCGATCAGCGCCGAAATCCTCCTGCGTACCCTGCAGGGCCTGGGCTGGCACGGCGAGCATGCCAGCACCGCCGAGCAGGCCTTCGCCGCACTGGCCGCCCGCCCGGCCCAGGGCCCGCGCTTCGATGTGGTGCTGATGGACTGGCGCATGCCTGAAGTCGACGGCCTGGACGCCGCCACCCAACTCAAGCAACGCGCAGACCTGCAACCGGCGCCACCGGTGGTGATGATCACCGCCTATGGCCAGGAGGCCTTGATGCAGGCGCACAGTTTCGGCGAGCGGCCCTATGTCGGCGTGCTGAGCAAGCCGGTCACCGTCAGCCAGCTGGCACGCGCGCTGGGCGACGCCGCCCGCGGCCTGGCCATGGTCCAGTACGAAAAACGCATCAGTGCGCCGCAATTACCCCGCCGCCTGCTGGGCCGGCGCCTGCTGCTGGTGGAGGACAACAAGGTCAACCAGCTGGTCGCCTCGGCCATGCTGCGGGCCGAGGGCGCGGAGGTCGACGTGGCCGGCGGCGGCATCGAGGGGGTCCATAGCGTCATGGCCGCCACCCTGCCCTACGACGCCGTATTGATGGATGTGCAGATGCCGGACATCGATGGTTTCGAGGCCACCCGCCGCATTCGTGCCCAGGAGCGCTTCGACCGCCTGCCGATCGTCGCCATGACCGCCAATGTCACCGAGAGCGATCGCCAGGAATGTTTCGCAGCCGGCATGAACGAGCACGTTGGCAAGCCGATCGAGCTGGACAAGTTGGTGGCCATTCTCTTGGATCTGCTGGGAAAGCCGGCATTCGAGCGGTAGCTGGAAGATACGTGGGCCTATAGGATCCAATCCATAGTTCAGGATCCAATTTCCTGCAACTACCATTTGTCAGGTGATATCATCGGGCCAGTGATTTTCCCGTTGGCTTTGATATTCTCCCTCCCAAGCCCGAGACAGCATCCTGCGCATTTATCTCTGGCTATCTTCTGGAGTCCTCATGAACAACTACAAATCGCTGCCGGTTATCGGTCAGCTCATGGATGAGGCCACTGCGTCAGGCGTGATGCGCAACGTTACCACTGTTTCCATTCTGTCCCGCACCTGCGCTGCCGTCGCTCTGACCGCAGCCTGCCTGTTCGGGGCCACGGGTTGCTCGAGCAACTACGTGATCCACACTGCCGATGGCAAGACCTACGCCACCCAAGGCGCGCCGGAATTCACCGATGGCGGTTACTCCTTCACCGATTCCAGCGGTCAGCACAAGCAACTGCTGCTGTCGCAGGTCACCCGGGTGAGCAAACCCTGAGTCCCTGCTGCAGATGTGAAAAAACCTGGGCTAGCCCAGGTTTTTTTATGCCAGCGCTGACGCTTAGCGGCGCAGCAGACGGCTGATGATCACGCCGATGCCCGCACCGATGGCCAGTGCGGCAATCGGGTTTTCCTTGACGAAGGTGGTCACGCCGTCCAGCGCGTCGCCATAGGTTTCCTTGAGGTGGCCAGCCGCCTCGTGGCCCTTGCCTTCGGCTTCCACGCCGGGATCACCGACCAGCTTGCCGAATGCGCCTTGCGCCTTGCCTGCCAGTTTCTCTGCTGCGCCTTCCACTTGTTCGCTTTTCATGATGTTCCCCATATGGCTGAAGTGCCCGGTCAGTCGCTCGATGACGAGCGGTCAGCATCCGTATGGAGCTGCCGGTCCTGATGAGTTAGGGGGCGGGGGGTGGGGAATAGTTCCACCGGATCACGTTGCCCTCGGCATCAAGCCCCTTGGAGTACCCTCGGGTTGCCGTCACCGCCACAATCAGGCAGCCTGCCTGATTTGCGAGAGCCTGCCATGACCTTCAACCTCGACCAGACCTTCGACCGCCAGGGCACAGGCAGCAAGAAATGGAGCCTGTACCCAGACGACGTGCTGCCGATGTGGGTGGCCGACATGGATTTTGCCATGGCGCCGGCAGTGGTCGAGGCGTTGCGCCAACGTCTTGAACACCCATTGATGGGCTATTGCGTGCCCCAGGACGCCCTGCGCGAGACCCTGGTCGAGTACCTCTGGAGCGCCTATGCCTGGCGCGTCGAGGCCGACCAACTGGTGTTTCTGCCAGGCGTCGAGCCAGGGGTGAACATGGCCCTCAACGGCCTGCTGGCCAAGGGCAGCGGCGTGGTGGTGCAGACGCCCAACTACCAGCCCCTGCGAGTGGCACCCGGGCACTGGGACTTGCCGCTGATCGAGCTGCCGTTCAACGTTGACGCCAATGGCGAATACCCCACCGACCTTGCCGCGCTCGGCCGCGCCCTCAAGGACGCCGGTGCACTGTTGTTCAGCAACCCGCACAACCCGCTGGGCAAGGTGTTCGCCAGTGAAGAGCTGCACCTGATCGGCCAGGCCTGCGTCGACGCCGACGCGCTGATCATCTCCGATGAAATCCACGCCGACATTCTTTTCGACGGCCGCCGCCATGTCCCTATTGCCTCGCTCAGCCCGCAGATCGCTGCACGCACGGTCACGCTGATGTCGGCGAGCAAGGCGTTCAACATCGCCGGGTTGAAGACCGCCTTTGCGGTGATCCAGAACCCCGAGCTGCGCCAGCGCTTCAATGCCTCGCGCCTGGGCCTGGTGGACAGCGTCAACGCCTTTGGCCTGGAGGCGACCCAGGCAGCCTACGCCCATGGTGGTGAATGGTTGCAGGCCATGCTCGCCTACCTGCAAAGCAACCGCGACTACCTGGTGCAGGCCGTGGCCACACGCCTGCCGGGCATCCGCATGACGGTGCCGCAAGGGAGCTACCTGGCCTGGCTGGATTGCTCGGCGCTGGGCCTGGACGACCCTCAGCGCTTTTTTGTCGAACAGGGCAAGGTGGCCTTCAGCGCCGGCCCGGAGTTCGGCAGCGGCCAGGCGCAGTTCGTGCGCTTGAACTTCGGCTGCCCACGGGCCTTGCTCGAAGAAGGATTGACGCGGATGGAGCGGGCTTTGCGCGCACGTTGAGTCACCGGACGGGATCAAACCGGGCAGACCGCCGCTCGGGGGTCTGCCCTCTCCCAGCCATACCGGCCAGACCTGCGAAAAATGGAACTCCCCGCGCCCAGCCCATTCACAACTCCATTACCCAGGAGGCGTGGATCATGCACGACCCATTCAATCTTCACCGTTTCGTCGAGGCCCAGCGGCCGGTGTATGCGCGGGTGCTGGAAGAGTTGCAGCGCGGGCGCAAGAGCAGCCACTGGATGTGGTTCGTATTTCCGCAGCTGCATGGCCTGGGGCACAGCGAAATGGCTGAGCGCTATGCGCTGTCCGGGGCTGCCGAGGCCCAGGCGTACCTGCTGCACCCCTTGCTCGGCCCGCAGCTGGAGGAATGCGTCAGCGCCCTGCTGGCGCACCGCGACAAGACTGCATTGGAGATACTCGGCCACCCCGACGACCTCAAGTTGCGCTCCTGCTTGACCCTGTTCGCCAGCATTGCTCCGGAGCATCCGCTGTTCGCGCCGGCACTGGAGCACTTCTTCGCTGCGGACGCCGACGCCAAGACCTTGTTTTTGCTGGGCGAATGATGGCCAAGCGCCGTCTATCGCGCTTGCGCCACCTGCGCCGAACCCTGTGCAGCCGAGGCAGTCACACCTAGACCACTCAATTGACCCTCGTCCCCTATCGTCGCCAGCGACGGAGCCGTCGGAGCCGCCAGATGATCAGTCACAACCGTCCTGCCCTGCACCTTGCCCGCGCCCCAGCCGTCACGCCGCACAGCGACCCGTTGCTGGAACGCTACCAGCAGGTGCGGCGACGCACCGAAAGCCTGGTCGCCCCGCTCAGCGCCGAGGACATGGTGGTGCAGTCGATGCCCGACGCCAGCCCGGCGAAATGGCACCTGGCCCACTGCACCTGGTTCTTCGAAACCTTCCTGCTCAGTGAACACCTGCCCGACTACCGCCCGTTCGACCCCAGCTTCTGCTACCTCTTCAACTCCTATTACGAAGCCGTGGGCCCGCGCCATCCACGCCCGCAGCGCGGCCTGATGACCCGCCCGGCGCTGGAGCAAGTGGTCGCCTACCGGCAATACGTGGACCTGCACATGCATAGCCTGCTAGGCCAGCCTCTGAGTGACGAGGCTCAGCAGATGGTCACGCTGGGCCTGGCCCACGAGGAGCAGCATCAGGAACTGCTGTTGATGGACATCCATCACCTGTTCAGCCTGTCCTCGCTCAAGCCCGCCTACGACGCCAACTGGCCACGTGACCCGGCTGGGCGCCGTGGCCGCTTCAAGACGCTGAACGGCGGCCTGGTGGAAATCGGCCATGACGGCGACGGTTTCAGCTTCGACAACGAAGGCCCGCGCCACAAGACCTACCTGCAACCCTTCGAGATCAGCGACCGGCTGGTGACCAACGGCCAGTGGCTGGAGTTCATCGAAGCCAGCGGCTACGAGCAGGTCAACCTGTGGCTGTCCGATGGCTGGGCGACGGTGCAGAACGAAGGCTGGAAGGCTCCCATGTACTGGGTCGCTACCCCGGAAGGCTGGCACGAAATGACCCTGCGGGGTCTGCAGCCGCTGGACCCCAATGCCCCTGTGACCCATATCAGCTATTACGAAGCCGCCGCCTTTGCCCAGTGGGCCGGCGCCCGGCTGCCGACCGAAGCGGAATGGGAAACAGCCGCTGCCGGCGGCCAGCTGGAGCAAATCGACGACAGCGCCTGGCAATGGACCCAGAGTGCCTACAGCGCCTACCCCGGCTTCAAGCCGGCGGCCAGCGCAGTCGGTGAGTACAACGGCAAGTTCATGATCAACCAGATGGTCCTGCGCGGGGGCGCCAGTATCAGCGCGCCGGGCCACAGTCGCCCGACCTACCGCAACTTCTTCGGCCCTGGGCTGCGCTGGATGTGCTCGGGCCTGCGCCTGGCCCGTGACGCGCGCCTGCCGGGGACAGTCGAGCCACGGCACAAGGAACCGGCGGCCAGCGAATTCGCCCGCGACGTCATCGAAGGCCTGTCGGCCGAGCACAAGCACCTGTCGCCCAAGTACTTCTACGACGACACCGGCTCGCGGCTGTTCGAGGACATCTGCACCACCCCAGAGTACTACCCGACGCGCGCCGAAACCGCCCTGCTGCAACGCATCGCCGCCGACCTGGCCGCCGTGGTACCCACCGGTGCAGCCCTGGTGGAGTTCGGCAGTGGCGCGAGCGACAAGACCCGTCTGCTGCTCGATGCCGCTCCGCAGGTCGGCCTGTACGTGCCTATCGACATTTGCCGCAACGCCCTGGACCAGGCGGCCTCGCAGTTGCGTAACCGCTACCCGCGCCTGAGCATCGCCCCATTGGTGGATGACTTCACGCGGGCCCTGCGCCTGCCCTCCGCAGCCCGCGGTTTGCCGCGGGTGGGCTTCTTCCCGGGCTCTACGCTGGGCAATTTCACCCGTGCCCAGGCAGTGGATTTCCTGCGCTCGGCGCACACGCTGCTGGGGCGCGACGCGGCGTTCATCATCGGTGTCGACATGGTCAAGGAGCCGCAAATCCTGGAAGCGGCCTACAACGATGCCGCAGGCGTCACCGCCGCGTTCAACAAAAACCTGCTGACTCGGCTCAACCGCGAGTTGCAGGGCGACTTCGACCTCGAGGCGTTTCGCCACCTGGCTTGCTGGAACGCCGAACTGGAGCGCATGGAAATGCACCTGGTCAGCCTGCGCGATCAGCAGGTCACAGTCGCCGGGCAGGCGTTTCATTTTGCCGAAGGCGAGCGCCTGCACACCGAGAACTCCCACAAGTTCACCGCCCAGTCGTTCACCGAACTGGCGGCGCTGGCGGGCTGGCGGGTCAGCCACCAGTGGCTGAGCGACGCGCCGCAGGTGGGCATCTTCTGTCTGTATTAACCTGAGCGAGGGCACGGGCCATGGCCACGGCGCTGGACGAATACAACCGCAAGCGCAATTTCGACGCCACCCCGGAGCCGTCCGGCCCCAAGGCCGGCGCCAAGGGCAAGCGGCGCAAGGCCGGCGAACAGGCCCTGCAGTTCTGCATCCAGAAGCACGACGCCAGCCACCTGCACTATGACTTTCGCCTGGAACTGGACGGCACCCTCAAGAGCTGGGCGATTCCCAAGGGGCCCTCGCTGGACCCCAAAGCCCGACGTCTGGCGGTGCATGTCGAGGACCATCCGCTGGACTACGCCAGCTTCGAGGGGCAGATCCCCGAAGGGCATTATGGCGCCGGTGATGTCATCGTCTGGGACCGTGGCATCTGGCAGCCCGAGGGCGATCCCCATGAGGGCTACGCCAAGGGCAAGCTCAAGTTCAGCCTGCAGGGCGAGAAGCTTGCGGGCGTATGGAACCTGGTCAAGACCCATCTGCAAGGCAAGAAAGAGCAATGGTTCCTGATCAAATCCAAGGACCAGGCCGCGCGGCCCGAGGCCGAATACAGCGTGACCGAGGCCTTGCCCGACAGCGTCCTCAGCGAGCGTACCCTGGTGGCGCCGACCCAGGCCGACCGAGCGGCGCCAGGCAAGGCCGCGGCAGCCGCCAAGGTGCGTCCCATCAAACAGGCCCCGGCCAAGCGCCGGACGCCCGCCAAGGGCAAGTTGCTCGAGGGCGCCGAACCGGCCAAGTTGCCGGCCAGCTTCAAGCCGCAGCTGGCGACGTTGGTGGAGTCACCGCCAGGTGGCGAGTGGCGCTACGAGATCAAGTTCGACGGCTACCGGCTGCTGGCGCGCATCGAGGGCGACCAGGTGCAGCTGTTCACCCGTAACGGCCACGACTGGACGGCGAAGATGCCCGAACAGGCCAAAGCACTGGCCGCCCTCGGCCTGCAGGAAGGCTGGCTGGACGGCGAAGTGGTGGTGGCCAACGAGCACGGCGTGCCGGATTTCCAGGCTCTGCAGAACGCCTTCGAGACCGGCAAGAGCGGCGCCATTGTCTATTACCTGTTCGACCTGCCCTACCTCAATGGCATGGACCTGCGCCAGGTGCCAGTGGAGCAGCGCCGCGCCGCCCTCAGCGAGTTGCTCAAGGGTCATGTCAGCAAGGACAGCGTGCTGCGTTACTCGGATGATTTCGCCCAGACCCCGGAGTCACTGCTCGACAGCGCCTGCCAGCTGGAGATGGAGGGCCTGATCGGCAAACGCGTGGGCAGCGCCTACACCTCCAGCCGCAGCAGCAGCTGGGTCAAGCTCAAGTGCAAGCGCCGCCAGGAATTCGTGATCGTGGGCTACACCGACCCCAAGGGCAGCCGCAGCGCCTTTGGCGCCTTGCTGCTGGGCCTGCACGACGCCGACAGTGGCGAACTGCGCTATGCCGGCAAGGTCGGCACCGGCTTCAATGAAACCACCCTGCGCACCCTGCACAGCCAGTTGCAGCCTTTGCAGACTGCCAAGCCTGCGGTGAGCAACCCGCCCACGGGCAGCGAGCTGCGCGGGGTGCACTGGTTGCAGCCCAGCCTGCTGGCCGAGGTCGCCTATGCCGAAATGACCCGTGACGGCTCGGTGCGCCACGCCGTGTTCCACGGCCTGCGCCAGGACAAACCCGCCGAGGACATCACCGTGGAAACCGCGAGCAAGCCAGGCAAGGCCAATGCGCCAGCCAAGCCCAAAACACCCTCGACCCGCAAGGCTAAGGCCGCCAAGCCGGCCCAGGCCGACCCCGCCGACCTCGGCGGCCAGGTGCGCATCACCCATCCCGAGCGGGTCATCGATGCCAGCAGCGGTACCACCAAGATGCAACTGGCCGAGTACTACGCGCGCATCGCCCCCTGGATCCTGCCGCACCTCAAGCAACGACCGGTCGCCCTGGTGCGTGCGCCCGAGGGCATTGCCGGCGAACTGTTCTTCCAGAAGAACGCCGAGCACCTGGCCATCCCGGGCATCGAGGCCTACACCAAGGCCGAGGCCGGCCAGGCGGCCATGGTCATCAACAATGCCGAGGCGCTGATCGGCGCGGTGCAGATGGGCAGCGTCGAACTGCACACCTGGAACGCCACCGCCAAGGACTTCGAGCACCCGGACCGCTTTACCCTGGACCTGGACCCCGACCCGGCGCTGCCGTGGAAGAGCATGGTCGAGGCCACCCAGCTGGTGCTGACGGTGCTCGATGAGCTGGGCCTGACCGCCTTCCTCAAGACCTCAGGCGGCAAGGGCATCCATGTGGTGGTGCCCCTGACCCGCAAGGGCGATTGGGACGAGGTCAAGGATTTCAGCCATGCCATCGTCAAGCACATCGCCAGGCTGGTGCCCGAGCGCTTCTCGGCGGTCTCGGGGCCGAAGAACCGCGTCGGCAAGATCTTCATCGACTACCTGCGCAACGGCCTTGGCGCCACCACCATCTGCGCCTTTGCCGCTCGGACGCGCGAAGGCTTGCCGGTGTCGGTGCCGATCTATCGCGAGGAACTGACCGAGATCAAGAGCGCCAACCAGTGGGATATCCATAACGTCCACGAACGCTTGCAAACGTTGGAAGGAGACCCCTGGGAGAAATTCTTCAGCACCCGCCAGAGCATCACCGGCGCCATGAAAAAGCGCTTGGGCTAGCTCAATAATCTGGCCGGGCCTTGAATGTGGGAGGGGGCAATGCCCCCGGGAGTTCGCCAGGCCGGTGTGATCTACCCAGCGCCTGGCGAGATGTCCAATACGGCCACCACCGGCCCCTAGCGAATCATCAAATGCTGCACCGACTCGATCAGCGCCTCGACGCTGACCGGCTTGCTCAGGTGCAGGTTGAAGCCCGCTTCCCGGGCCAGCGCCACGTCATTCTCGCGGCCATAGCCGGTCAGGGCGATGGCCGGGGTGTTGCGGTTGAGCCCTTCGGCGCGGATCTCGCGGATCAGCTGATGGCCGTCCATCCCCGGCATGCCGATGTCGGACAGAATGACCTCGAAGCTCTCGGCCATGGCCGCCGCCAGCGCCAGCAGCGGGTCGGCTGTGGCATATACCACTGCGCCCTCCGACTCCAGCAGCAGGCACATCATCTCCAGCACTTCATCGGCATCGTCCACCAGTAACACGCGCAACCCGCTCAGGCCACCGGGCCCGCTGGCTGCCAGCGCCAGCATGGCCGGCGTTACCGCAGGCAGGGGCAGCCAGACGCAGAAGCTCGAGCCCCTGCCCAGGCCTTCGGAGGTCGCTTCGATCCGTCCGTTGTGGGCTTCCACCAATTGCCGCACCAGCGCCAGGCCAATGCCCAGGCCATGCTTGGCACGGGCACTGTGCTGCAGCTCGGCCTGCCCGAACATGTCGAACAGCCGTGGCAGGAAGTCGGCCTCGATGCCCTGCCCCTCGTCGGTCACCCGCAGCACGGCAGAGCCCTGCTCGAGGCCCAGGCTCAACTCGACGCGCTTGCCCGCCGGGGTGAACTTGAGCGCATTGTTCAACAGGTTCCAGACAATCTGTTCGAGGCGCACCGGGTCGGCCTGCAGCCATACCTCGGCGCCGCCGGCGTCATAGCTCAGCTCGACCCCGGCACTCTCGCCAGCAGGCTTGACCACCGCGACGATGTCGGCGATCAGCTGGGCGAAATCGACCTGCTGGCGTTCCAGCTTGAGCTTGCCGGTCTTGAGCCGCGAGATGTCCAGCAGGTCGTCGATGATCTGCGCCTGGCTGCGCACCGCGCGCTGGATCGCTGCCGTGGCGCGCACTGCGGTGTCGGTAGCGGCCACCCCCGGGCTGCGCGCCAGCAACTCGGCGTTGAGCTGAATGAGGTTCAGCGGGTGCTTGAGCTCGTGGGACATCACTGCCATGAACTCGTCCTTGAGCAGGCTGGTGGCCTGGGTCTTTTTCAGCCGCACGCGCTGCTTCTTCAAGTGCTCCTGCTCGCGGGTGGTGTCGCGGCCGATGAAGGCGAAACCGCGCACCGCGCCATCTTCCAGCGGGTTGAAGACCCCGCTGCAGTAGATCTGCTGGCCATCCTGGCGTGGGTGCCAGCGCTGGTCCACGGCGTAGCCGCGTTCCTGGGCCAGGCGCAATTGCAGCTTGGGCCGGCCGACCTGGCGATCCTCGTCGTTGTAGATCAGGGCAATGTCCTGGCCGCACGCCTGCGCTTCGCTGTAGCCGAAAATCGCCTCGGCGCCCCGGCTCCACGAGGTGATGACGCCCTGGGGGTCGGTGGTGATGATCGCGTGGTCGCGAGTGCTCTGGGCAATCAGCGCCATGTGCGCCTCGCCCTGGCGTACCTGCTCCTGGGCCAGGCGTCGCTCGGTGATGTCGATGAAGGTCAGCACCGCGCCTTCGATCCGGTCGTCCAGGGTGCGGTAGGGCAGCAGACGCGCCAGGTACCAGCGGTTGTCGTGGCTGTGCACCTCGCGCTCGATCTGGTGCAGCGACTCGAACACCTTGCTCGCGTCGTCAGCCAGCCCGGGGTAATCCAGGCGATGGGTGATGTCCAGCAGCGAGCGGCCGACGTCGCTTTCGATCATGTTGAAGACCTGCGCCGCCTGCGGAGTGAACCACTTGATGCGCATCACCCGGTCGACGAACACCGTACCGATGTTGGTCGAGGTGATGAGGTTCTGCAGGTCGTCGTTGATCTTGCCGGTTTCTTCGATCTTGGCCTTGAGCTCGGCATTGACCGTACTCAACTCCTCGTTGATCGACTGCAGTTCTTCCTTGCTGGTTTCCAGCTCTTCGGAAGCCGAGCGCAGCTCTTCGTTGATCGCCTGCAGCTCCTCGTTGGACGCCTTGAGCTCTTCGGTGGAGGTGTCGGAGTGCTCGATGGTGAACTGCAGCTGCTCCTTGGTGCGCTGCAGCTCGGCCTCCAGTTGGGTCAGCACGCTGTCCTTACCCTCGTGGGAGGCACTGACCTCGGTGCCCATCACGTCTTCGACCTCGTCGAACAACACCAGCATGTACTCGGCCATGGCCGAGCTGTCACTGAACGGGCGCACAATCATGTTGATGTAGTACTGGCGCTCGTCGCGACTGGTACGCACCCGCCGCGCCTCGACGCTCTTGCCGCTCTGCGAGGCCTGGAACACCGCAGTGCGCAATTCCAGGCGCAGTTCCGGCTGGACCAGCGCCAGCAGGTTGTGCGTCGGCTCGCCGGCGACGTAACGCAGAAAACGGCCGACCCGCGCTGAGGTGTGCACGATGTTGCACGCCTGGTCGATGATCACACTGGGTGGCGCGTATTGTTCCAGCACCCGCTGGTGAATGTCGGCAAAGGAAATTTTCTTTCTCCCTGGTTCCGGCAGGGCCGGCTCCATTACAGTCCGTGGTGGCGGTGGTGGCTGGCTCATGGTGGTGGCGCGAATGACCCGCGAGGCGTTGCGCGCGCGATAGATGCGCAGCTTCTTGTCGACCGCCACGAACAGGTTGGAACAGACTTCGGCCGACTCGGAGTTGCCGAGAAACAGGTAACCCCCGGGGCGCAGGGCGAAGTGGAAGATCTGCAGCACCGTGGCCTGGGCCTCGCGGTCCAGGTAGATGAGGAAGTTGCGGCAGCTGATCAGGTCCAGACGCGAGAACGGCGGGTCGTTGAGCAGGTTGTGCTTGGCGAACAGCACCCGCTCGCGGATCTCCTTCTTGATGCGCAGCAGGTCGGTTTCCACGGTGAAGTGCTGCTTGACCCGGCGCTGGCCGATGTCGGCGACCACCCCGGGCAGGTACTGGCCTTTGCGCCCGACCTGCAGCGCCTGCTCGTCGATGTCGGTGGCGAAGATCTGCACGTTGACCGGTGCTTTCGCCCGGTCGGCCTGTTCGAGCAGAAGCATGGCCAGGCTGTAGACCTCTTCCCCGGTGGAGCAGGCCGCCGACCACACGCGAATCTCCCGCTCCTGCTCCTGCAGGCGCTCTTCGTCGAAGAGTTGCGCAAGCACATCGCGCTCCAGCGCCTCGAAGGCCTCGGCGTCGCGAAAGAAATTGGTCACGCCGATCAGCATGTCCTTGAGCAGGGCCTGGGTCTCGGCCATGTTGTCGCGCAGATACGTGTGATAGGCGCTCAGCTCGGCGATGCCGTTGACCTGCATGCGCCGCTCGATGCGCCGGCGCACGGTGGCGCCTTTGTACAGCTTGAAATCGTGCCCGGTGCGCACCCGCAGCAAGGCCAGCACCTCACGCAGCGCCCGCCCCTGGTTGAGCTCCTCGGGCTCGTGCGCCGGTTGCTCGAGGCAGGCCGGCGGCTGGTCATGCAGGCGGCGAATGCTGCTGTTGAGGGTCATCAGGCGCTCGGCCATGAGCGCCACCGGCAGCACGATGTCGACCATGCCGGTGTCGATGGCGTGGCGCGGCATGGACTCGTATTCGGCGTCTTCGGGCAGTTGCGCCAGGGTCACCCCACCCTGCCCCTTGATTTGCGCGATGCCCACCGAGCCGTCGGCGCCGGCGCCTGACAGCACCACCCCCACCGCGTGGCTCTGGTAGGCCATGGCCAACTGGCGGAAGAACAGATCGATAGCCACCTGCGGGCCGATGGCACGCTGCACCGGCTTGAGCGAAAGCACGCCGTCGGCCATCAGCAGGTCGTTGCCCGGGGCAATGATATAGACGTGGTCCGGCTCGATGTGCACGGCCTCGCTGACCTGCAGGGTGGGCATGGTCGTGGCATTGCCGATGATCTGCGCCAGGCTGCTCTTGTGCGTGGCATTGAGGTGCATGACCACCACGAAGGCCATCCCGGGGTTGGCAGGCAGGCTTTCGAACAGGCTGAGCAACGCCTGCAAGCCGCCCGCCGACGCTCCCACGCCGACCACCGCAAAGCGCGTTGCGCTGGCCTGGGCGGGAAGATGGCAAGGCAGGTCGGGGGGCATGGGAACACCTTGTAGCGGATAAAGGCCGTGCGTACTGCCAGAGCCCTGAAATTCAGACGCCACTGTATAGAAAAAATCGCCTGCCAAGGCTTTTTTTATGGTCAAGGATGCCGCGCCGCAGGCGACAAAACCCCCGCCCGTGCGGCTTATAACGCAGCTCAGGCAACTTATTGCGGCAACTTATAACTAATGGTTACTGCGATTTTTAGTTTGAGCACAAACTTATTGTTACTTTAACTTTGCGACCACTCGTCCGACTCGAGCGCTCGGCGAAAACTTTATGACAATGCTCTTTTCAGAGTAAGTGTGAGGGATGACCTTCACTCCATGCTTACCAGCAGTCTTGCATTCCGGCACTCGCCGTGTCTGCACCCGACAAAGGAAGAATCGATCATGGCTAACACACAGAACCCAGGCAACTTCTCCAACGATCGTCAAAAGGCTTCGGAAGCCGGCAAGAAAGGCGGCCAGGCCAAGGGCGGACAAGCCTCGGGCGGCAACAATTTCGCCAACGACCGGCAGAAAGCCTCCGACGCCGGCAAGAAAGGCGGAAAAAGCTCGGGCGGTGGTGGCCGCAGCTGACCGCCGCTAGCGTGCAGCGCAAAGGCCGGGGCTGACGCCTCGGCCTTTTTTTTGGTTGTCATTCTCTGGATAGGCGGGCCACTCATGAGCCAGCATATCGTGCATTTTCACTGCCAGATCGACCAGGGCACCAGCGAACGCTTTCGCGACCAGTGCCTGGCCGCTGTGGCCGAGGGCGCCAGTGCCTTGCTGCTCAACTTGTCAACGTCCGGCGGGAGCACCAACTTCGGCTTCACCCTCTATACCTTTCTCAAGTCGCTGCCGGTGCCGGTCACCGCGATCAATGCTGGCAATATAGAATCGATGGGCATCGTATTGTTTCTCGCGGCCAGCGAGCGCATTACTTCGCCCCACTCGCGCTACTTGATTCACCCGATGAACTGGTACTTCAACCAGGCGTCAGTGGATCATTCGCGGTTGCGCGAATATCTGTCCAGCCTGAATAACGACCTGGACCGGTATGTAAGGATATTCGAACAGGAGACCGAACACGCCGAGCGCAAACTGGACATCTTCAAATGCCTTTCGGCGGAAGAAAAGGTCATCGCCGCGCAGGATTCGGTCGCCTGCGGCATCGCCCATCGTATCGAACAGGTGGTGTTCGACAAGGATGCGGTGCATTGGAAGGTCAGCGGGGATTCGGGGTAACGCACACGCTCAGGGTGGTTGCCCCTCCCACATCGGTCCTGGCCAGGCTGCAATCAACCAAAACGCCCGGTGATGTAATCCTCGGTCTGGGTCTTGCCAGGCTTGGTGAAGATGATGTCGGTGTCGTTGTGCTCGATCAGCTCGCCCATGAACATGAATGCGGTGTAGTCCGAGCAACGCGCGGCCTGTTGCATGTTGTGGGTGACGATGATCACCGTGAACTGTTCCTTGAGCTCGGTGATCAGCTGCTCGATGCGCCCGGTGGAGATCGGGTCCAGCGCCGAGGTCGGCTCGTCGAGCAGCAGCACCTGGGGCTTGAGGGCGATGGTGCGGGCGATGCACAGACGTTGTTGCTGGCCGCCGGAGAGGCTCTGGGCGCTCTGCTTGAGCTTGTCCTTGACCTCGTCCCACAGCGCCCCGCCACGCAGCGCCTGCTCGACCCGCTCGTCCATCTCGCGGCGCGAGAGTTTCTCCTGATGGCGCACGGCGTAGGCGATGTTCTCGTAGATCGACATCGGGAACGGCACCGGCTTCTGGAACACCATGCCGACCTGGCTGCGCAGGCGGTTCATGGAGTAACCCGGCGCCAGGATGTTCTCGCCGTTGAGCGACACTTCGCCCTTGGCTTCCTGCTTGGGGTACATCGCATAAATGCGGTTGAACACCCGCAGCAGGGTCGACTTGCCGCAGCCCGATGGGCCGATGATGGCGGTGATGCGTTTTTCCGGAATGTCCATGTTGATGGACTTGAGCGAGCGGTGCCCGTTGTAGAAGAACTCCAGGTCCCGGACCTTGATCTTGGTTCGTTCGTTAACGAGGCTGTTACTTTGAATGACAGTCATCAGGCGGACCTATTGCGCAAAAGGATCAGACGGGACACGAGGCTCAGCAGCAGGACGAACAGGGTCAGCACCAGGGCGCCAGCCCAGGCCAGGGCATGCCAGTCGTCGAAGGGGCTCATGGCGTACTGGAAGATCACCACCGGTACGCTGGCGATCGGCTTGAGCAGGTTGCTGCTCCAGAACTGGTTGCCGAAGGCGGTGAACAGCAGCGGCGCGGTTTCACCGGTGATGCGTGCCAGGGCCAGCAGGATGCCGGTGACCACGCCCGCCTTGGCGGCGCGCAGGACGATCTGCAGGGTCAGCTTCCACTGCGGCACACCCAAGGCCAGGGCCGCCTCGCGCATGGTCGAAGGTTGCAGCTGGAGCATTTCGTCGGTGGTACGGACCACCACCGGTATCACCAGCAGGGCCAGCGCCAGCGCACCGGCGATGGCCGAGAAGCCGACCTGGTGGTTGGTCACGGCGTTGAGCGGCAGGATCACGGCGGTGTAGACGAACAGGCCGAGCACGATCGACGGCGCCGACAACAGGATGTCGTTGATGAAGCGCACAGCCGTGCCCAGCTTGGTGTAGCGGGCGAACTCGGCCAGCCAGACCCCGGCCATCAGGCCGATCGGGGTGCCGATGAGCAGGCCCAGCCCGGACATCAACACGCTGCCGTAGAAGGCGTTGGCCAGGCCGCCCGCGGTGCCCGGTGGCGGCGTCATCTGGGTGAAGAGCGCGCCGTTGAGCGCGGCGAAGCCGTTGACGATGGTGGTGATCAGAATCCACACCAGCCACAGCAGGCCGAACGCCGTGGCGCCGCAGCTGAGCACCATGGCGATGCTGTTCTTGAGACGGCGTTTGCGATAAAGGCTATCGTCCTGGCTCACAGGCCCTCCTTGCGCGACAGGCGCATCAGCATGATTCGCGCAGCGGCGAGCACGATAAAGGTCACGATGAACAGCAGGAAACCCAAGGCGATCAGCGCCGAACGGTGCAGGTCGGTGTAGGCCTCGCTGAACTCGTTGGCGATCACCGAGGCGATCGAGCTGCTGGGCATCATCAGCGATGCCGAGAACTGGTGGGCGTTACCCAGCACGAAGGTCACCGCCATGGTTTCCCCCAGGGCGCGACCCAGGCCCAGGAACACACCGCCGACCACCGCCGAGCGGGTGTAGGGCAGCACGATGTCCCAGACCACCTCCCAGGTGGTGTTGCCCAGGGCGTAGGCCGATTCCTTGAGGGTCGTCGGCACGCTGCGAAACACCTCCTGCATCACCGAGGTGATGAACGGGGTGATCATGATCGCCAGCACGATGCCAGCAGTGAGCATGCCGATGCCCAGCGGCGGGCCCTGGAACAGCGGGCCGATCACCGGCACGGCACCCAGGTAGTCGTTGATCCAGGGCGCCAGGTGCTCGGCCATGAACGGACCGAAGACGAACAGGCCCCACATGCCGTAGATGATCGATGGGATGCCGGCCAGCAATTCGATGGCCGACGAGATCGGCATGCGCAGCCAGGGCGGCGCCACTTCGGTGAGGAAGATGGCGATGCCGAAGCTCACCGGCACGGCGATCAGCAGCGCCAGGAAAGAGGTGACCAGCGTGCCGTAGATCGGCACCAATGCGCCGAACTTGCCATTGACCGCGTCCCAGTCGGTGCTGGTGAGGAAACCGAAGCCGAATGTGTGCAAGGCCAGGCTGCCACCCCACAGGGTGGAGAAGGCGATGGCCGCGAGCAGCGCCAGAACCAGCATGGCTGCGCCGCACATGGTGCGGCGGAACCACTTGTCGTGGCTTTGATCGCGGGCCGCGCGGGCCTCGCCGAGGTCTTTGGTCTGGGTCATAGGTGCAGACAGGGTCGGTGTTTGTTCAGTCATGAAAGACCACTCGCAAGAACATCCCCTGGCCGAGGCCGCCGTGGCGGCTCGGGCAGAGGATGTCCGGGTTTTGAATCAACGGGTGAACTGAGTCTTCCAGTAGTCTTCGATACGGCTGACCAGGGAGCTGGGCAGCGCTACGTAGTCCAGCGAAGCGGCCTGCTCCTGACCGTGCTCCAGCGACCATTTGAAGAAGTCGAACGCGGCGCCGCTCTGCTCGGCGTTCTTGGCGGTCTTGTACATGATGATCCAGGTGGTCGCGGTGATCGGCCATGCGGCGTCGCCCGGCGCGTTGGTCATGATCAGGTTGAAGTCCTTGGCGCTGGCCCAGTCGGCAGTGTCGGCGGCGGCGGCAAAGGTCTTGGCCTCAGGCGCGACGAACTTGCCGGCAGCGTTCTTGAGCAGGGTGTAGGACATGTTGTTCTGCTTGGCGTAGGCGTATTCGACGTAGCCGATCGAGTTCTTGATCTGCTTGACGTAGGCCGAGACCCCTTCGTTGCCCTTGCCGCCGACACCCACCGGCCACGGTACGGTGGTGCCGAACTTGACCACGGTGGCCCAGTCGGTGCTGACCTTGGACAGGTAGTTGGTGAAGTTGAAGGTGGTGCCCGAGCCGTCCGAACGGTGCACCACGGTGATGGTGCTGTCGGGCAGTTTGGCATCCGGATTGAGCGCGACGATGGCCGGGTCGTTCCACTTGATCACCAGGCCCTGGAAGATTTTCGCCAGGGTCTGGCCGTCGAGCTTCAGCTCGCCAGGCTTGATGCCTTCGACGTTGACCACCGGCACGATGCCGCCGATCACGCTGGGGAACTGGCCCAGGCCGGCGGCACTGAGGTCATCGGCCGACAACGGGGCATCCGAGGCACCGAAGGTGACGGTCGCGGCCTTGATCTGCGCGATACCGCCGCCCGAACCGATCGACTGGTAGTTGATGCGGTGCGGCGAGCTCTTGCTGAAGTCCTGCGACCACTTGGACAAGACGGGGAATACGAAGCTGGAACCGGCACCAGTCACGTCGGTGGCGTGCGCTGCACCGCTGAGGCACAGGGCGGCCAGGAGAAGCGACAGACGATTTTTGCTCAGCAACATCAGGCATTACCTCGGCTTGACTAGTGTGAAGAAGCTTTTGAGAAAGCTGGGGAACCGGACGCCATTCATTGGGTCTTCGTGGTTCGGCGATGACGATTTAATGCTTTCTATATTTCGGTTTGATGACAGCGCGTTGACATGTTGCTGAATAGCTAAACTTTTTTTCAGGTTGGCCGAGGTGACTGCGCCGCGTGGGTCAGGCGCCACCGGTTTCATCCAATCCACGGCAACTTCCCCCCTGCCCTTGCGGTCAACCCCAAGGACATCATCACCGGGAGCCGTCTCGCGTGGCTCTTTCCCGGGCGCTGCCGCCCGCCAGAATCGTGAGTGAGATCGAACGCATGCCTACCCCCAGCACCTCTTCATCCAATTCCCACGACCGCGACCAATTGAGCATCAACACCATTCGCACCCTGGCGATGGACGCCGTGCAGAAGGCCAACTCCGGCCACCCCGGCACGCCCATGGCGCTGGCGCCAGTGGGTTACACGTTGTGGAGCCGCTTCCTGCGCTACCACCCCGAGCATCCGGACTGGCCTAACCGCGACCGCTTCGTGTTGTCCGTCGGCCACGCTTCCATGCTCCTGTATTCGTTGCTGCACCTGGCCGGCGTGGTGGAAATCGACGAACACGGCAAGGCCAGCGGCAAGCCTGCGGTCAGCCTGAGCGACATCGAGCAGTTCCGTCAGCTGGACTCCAAAACCCCCGGCCATCCCGAATACCGTATGACCACCGGTGTGGAAACCACCACCGGCCCGCTGGGCCAGGGCTGCGCCAACAGCGTCGGCATGGCCATGGCCGAGCGCTGGCTGGGCGAGCGCTTCAACCGTCCCGGCGCGACCCTGTTCGATTACAAGGTTTACAACCTGTGCGGCGACGGCGACATGATGGAAGGCGTCAGCTCCGAGGCCGCCTCGATTGCCGGTCACCTGAAGCTGGCCAATCTATGCTGGATATATGACAACAACACCATCACCATCGAAGGGCACACCGAGCTGGCCTTCGACGAGGATGTCGCCACGCGCTTCAAGGGTTATGGCTGGAACACCCTGCACGTGACCGATGCCAACGACACCGAAGCATTGGCCAGGGCCCTGGAAACCTTCCGCCAGACCACCGATGCGCCGACCCTGATCGTGGTCGACAGCGTGATCGGCTACGGCTCGCCCAACAAGCACAACACCGCCGGCGCCCATGGCGAGCCGCTGGGCGTGGATGAAATCAAGCTGACCAAGCAGGCCTACGGCTGGCCGGAAGACTCAAGCTTCCTGGTGCCCGAAGAAGTGCGCACGCACCTGCGCGAGGCCTTGCTGGCCCGCAGCGCCGAGCAATACGAAGGCTGGCAGCGCACCTTCGCCTCCCTCAAGCAGAGCGAGCCGAACCTGGCCGATGAGTTCGAGCGCATGCGCCAGGGCGAAATGCCCGAGCACTGGGCCGATGCCCAGCAAGTGTTCGACGCCGACGCCAAGGGCCAGGCCACCCGCGCTGCCGGGGGCAAGGTGCTGAACGCTTTTGCCGAGCAGATCCCCTGGCTGATCGGCGGTTCGGCCGACCTCTCGCCGTCGACCAAGACCAACCTGACGTTCGAGGGCGCCGGCAGCTTCTCGGCCAAGGACTACAGCGGCCGCAACCTGCACTTCGGCATCCGCGAACATGCCATGGGCTCGATCGCCAATGGCCTGGCGCTGAGCTACATTCGGCCCTACACCTCGACCTTCCTGGTGTTCAGCGACTACATGAAGCCGCCGATCCGCCTGGCGTCGATCATGGAGCTGCCGGTGATCTTTGTCTTCACCCACGACTCCATCGGCGTCGGCGAAGACGGCCCGACCCACCAGCCCATCGAGCACCTGACCCAGTTGCGCGCCACCCCCGGCCTGCTGACCTTGCGCCCGGGCGACGCCAACGAGACTACCCAGGCCTGGAAGACCGCCCTGGCCCAGACCAACCGGCCGTCCTGCATCATCCTCTCGCGCCAGCCCATGGCCACCCTTGACCGCTCGGTGTATGCCGCAGCCGAAGGGGTCGCCCAGGGAGCCTATGTGCTCGCCGATGCAGTGGCGGGCCAGCAGCCGGAGGTGATTCTCATCGCCACTGGCAGCGAAGTCGGCCTGGCCGTGCAGGCGTACGAAAAGCTCAAGGCCGACGGCGTCGCCGCGCGTGTGGTGTCGATGCCCTGCTGGGAGTTGTTCGAAGACCAGGACCCGGCCTACCGCGAGCAGGTGCTGCCCAAGGCCGTTACCGCCCGGGTCGCCATCGAGCAGGCCGGGCCTATGGGTTGGGACCGCTACGTTGGCAACACCGGGGCCAAGGTGGTGATGAACAGCTTTGGCGCCTCGGCGCCGATCGAAAAGCTGCAGGCCAAGTTCGGTTTCACCGTCGACAACGTCGTCAAGCTGGCCCGCGAGCAGATGCAGAAATAGCCGCTAGCGCGATTTGACGCACAACTGGAAACCCACGCCATGGACGGTGTGCAGCAAAGGTTGGTCGAAACCCTTGTCCAGCGCCCGGCGCAGCAGATGGATGTTGCTGCGCAGGCTGTCGCTGTCGGGTGGATCGTCGCCCCACAGCGTATCCTCCAGCTCGCGGCGGGTTACCACCGCCGGGCTCTTCTGCATCAGGATGGCCAGCAGCTTGAGGTTGGTCGGGTTGAGCTTGAGCTTGATTCCGGCGCGGCGGATCTCCAGGGTGTCCAGGTCATAGCTCAGGTCATGCAGTTGCAACACGCGCCGGCCGCCGCCATTGATGCGCCGTGACAGCGCCTCGATGCGTGCCAGCAACTCGGACAGGGCAAACGGCTTGACCACGTAGTCGTCGGCCCCGGCCTTGAAGCCGGTCAGGCGGTCGCTCAGTTCGTCGCGCGCGGTGAGCATGATGATCGGCACGTGGCGCTTGCTGCTGGCGCGCAGGCTGCGGCATATCTGGTTGCCGTCGATGCCGGGCAACATGATGTCGAGAATGATCACGTCGAAGTGCTCGGTAGCGGCCAGGTGCAGCCCCGTCAAGCCATCCAGTGCACTTGCGGTTTCGCATCCCTTGAGCTGCAAATATTCGATGATATTCGCCATGATGTCGCGATTGTCTTCTACAACCAGGATCCGCATGGGTTGGGCACTCGTATCTTCAATGGATCTCGAAACACACTGTCAGTCGACCAGGGCGGCCAACTCGACGGTAAAACAACAGCCATGGGGCTCCAGGCCCGACAACTTGACGCTCCAGCCCTGGTTCTGGCAAATCCGCTGGACCAGTGACAGGCCCAGTCCCAGGCCCTCGCCGCGCTGCTCGTCGCCGCGTACGAAAGGCTGGAACATGGCTTGACGCTTTTCTTCGGGTATCCCGATGCCGCTGTCTTGCACGGTGAATCCGTCATCCAGCAGGGTCAGACGAATGAACCCCGAATCGGTGTAGTGCCAGGCGTTGCGCACCAGATTGCTCATCACTGAATAGAGAAACGTGTGGTTATACAGGGTGGTACAGCGGCTATCCGCTAGATAGGCAAAGCTCAACCCCTTCTCTTCGATGGGCTGGCGCCAGATCTCGACCACTTCGTCGCCCACCGCGGCCAGGCTGCACAGGCGCCCGCTGCCATCGCCCTGGGCCCGCGCAAGGATCAGGAAGGTCTCGATCAGTTGACTCATGCCCAGGCTGGCCCGGGCCATGCGCGTCACCTGGGCCTGGGCGCGACTGTCGACGCTGGGGTCGACCTGCAGCAGTTCGCAGGAGCTGGCCAGCACCATCAAGGGGGTGCGCAACTCGTGGCTGACATCGGCGGTGAACAGGCGCTCGCGGCGCAGTGCATCACGCAGGCGGCCCAGCGCCCCGTCGAACGAAGCGGCCAGTTCGCCCACTTCGTCGCGGGCGTAGTGCGGTGCCAAGGCCGGGGCCATCTCCAGCGACTGGTCGCGGTGGCGCACCTGGCCGGCCAGCTTGACCACTGGCGCCATCACCTTGCGCGCCAGCAACCAGCCGAGCAGCATCGCCAGCAGGATGCACAGGACAAAGCCGATGATCGCGACGGTAAACAGCAGATGCTGGCGCTTGTCGAAACTCTCGCGGTCGCGTAGCAGCACGTATTTGCGCCCGTCGACTTCCTGCACCATCGCGTAATAGGGATGGTGGTCACGGGTGATTTCCTGGAAACCGGGCTCCAGCCGGGCCAGCTTGTCATCCATGGCCAGGTCGCCAACCCCGCCCTGGACGAAGAACCACTCGTCTTTCTGCGGCTGGTGGGTCCAGGTTTCCACCGAATCGCTGACCAGCAGGCGATGCAGGTTGCCGTTCAGGCCAATGGTGGTCAGCTTGCGCTCGACCACGTGCACGGTGGCGACGATCCCACTGGCGAACACCCCGCCTACCAACGCCGACATCAAGGCAAAGACAATGACGATACGCTGCTTGAGGCTTTGCTTGAACTCCATGAGGGTCCGCTGTGAGGGTGATGACGATTCGAGTAATGCCGCGAAGATAGTCCGGGGGGCGTCACGGTCAGGTCATCGAGATGTGAAAATTTCGTTAAATCAGTACCGCGGCTGGGAATTCTGCGAGACGGGTCATAGCCGTCGAGGCCGCTTGGCTGGCTCGATAGGCAAGCCGACAACCAGAGATCGGGGGCTTTGCCGCGATCAGCGGAAATCCCGACTTCCCACATCCAGCCCGTTCAACAGCGGGGTCATGTCCTGCAGATGCCCGGCGATCACATGCCTGACCCCATCGGCCGACTCGAGCCGGCCGCGCACCTGGAGCAGGTGTGAACCGACCAGCACCCGCCGCTGGCGTTCGGCCAAATCGTGCCACACCACCACGTTGATCATGCCGAATTCGTCCTCCAGGGTGAGGAAGATCACCCCGCTGGCCGTCTGTGGGCGCTGGCGGCCGATCACCAGGCCGACCACATTGACCGGCCGGCCGTGCTCCACCGTGGCCAGGGCGCGCGAGCTGCGACTGCGCAAGGCATCCAGGCGCGGGCGCAGCAAGGCCATGGGGTGCGGGCCCAAGGTCGTGCCGACGCTGGCGTAGTCGGCGAACAGGTCCTCGCCCACCGTCGGCCGGGGCAGTTGCACGCGGCTTTCGACCGGCTCGGCGACGCCCTCGAACAACGGCAACTGGGCCACCACACTGGCCACTTCCCAGCGCGCCTGATGGCGGTTGCCGGCCAGCGGCTTGAGCGCGCCGGCATCGGCCAGGGCTTCGCGGGCCCGGCTGTCGAGCGCGGCACGCAGGCACAGGTCGGCGACATCGGCGAACGGCCGTTCGGCCCGAGCTGCCTCGATGCGCTGGCTGTCGACCTCGCGAAAGCCCTTGACCATGCGCAGCCCGAGCCGAATCGCTGGCTGTGCGCCGTCGCCTGCTTCCAGGCTGCAATCCCAGTCGCTGTAGCGGATGTCCAGGGCGCGGATCTCCAGGCGATGGCGGCGGGCGTCCTGCAGCACCTGGTCGGGAGTATAGAAACCCATGGGCCAGCTGTTGATCAGGGCACAGGCGAACGCAGCCGGTTCATGGCACTTGAGCCAGCAACTGGCGTAGGTCAGCAGGGCAAAGCTGGCGGCGTGTGACTCGGGAAAGCCGTAGCTGCCAAAGCCCTTGATCTGTTCGAAGATGCGCGCGGCGAATTGCTCACTGTAGCCGTTGCGCAGCATGCCTTCACGCAGGCGGATCTGGTGCGGTTCGAGGCCGCCGTGGCGCTTCCAGGCCGCCATGGAGCGGCGCAGTTGGTCGGCCTCGCCCGGTGAATAGTCGGCGGCGACGATGGCCATTTCCATCACCTGCTCCTGGAACAGCGGCACGCCCAAGGTGCGCTCGAACACCGCCTTGAGTTTTTCCGAGGGGTAGACCACCGGCTCCTCGCCGTTACGGCGGCGCAGGTAGGGGTGCACCATGTCGCCCTGGATCGGTCCGGGACGGACGATCGCAACCTGGATCACCAGGTCGTAGAACTGCCTGGGGCGCAGCCGCGGCAGCATCGCCATCTGCGCCCGCGACTCGATCTGGAACACCCCCACCGTGTCCGCCCGGCTGATCATGGCGTAGGTCTTCGGGCACTCGGCCGGCACGCTGGCCAGGCTCAGGTCGAGGCCGCGATGGCGGCGGATCAGGTCGAAGCTGCGGCGAATGGCGCTGAGCATGCCAAGGGCGAGAATGTCGACCTTGAGCAGCCCGACGGCGTCGAGGTCGTCCTTGTCCCACTGGATGATGGTGCGCTCGGCCATGGCCGCGTTCTCCACCGGCACCAAGGTGTGCAGCGGCTGCTCGGAGATGACGAAACCGCCAGGGTGCTGGGACAGGTGCCGGGGAAAACCGATCAGCTGTGAGGTCAGGCCGATGACCCGGCGCAGCAACGGACTGTCGGTATCGAAGCCGGCTTCGCGCAAGCGCTCGAGCGGCGGCGCCTCGTCGCTCCAGCGCCCGGCGCAATCGGCCAGGGCGTTGATCTGGTCAGGCGGCAGGCCCAGCGCCCGGGCCACGTCGCGCACGGCACCGGCGCCGCGGTAGCTGCTGGCCACCGCCGTCAGGGCAGCGCGACCACGGCCGTAGCGGTTGAAGATGTACTGCAGCACCTCCTCACGGCGCTCGTGTTCGAAGTCGACGTCGATGTCCGGTGGCTCGTTGCGCTCGCGGGACATGAAGCGCTCGAACAGCATGTTCATGCGTTGCGGGTCGAGGGCGGTGATGCCGAGCACGAAGCACACCACCGAGTTGGCCGCCGAACCCCGGCCCTGGCAGAGGATGTCGCGCTCGCGGGCAAAGCGAACGATGTCCTGGACCGTGAGAAAGTAGCTTTCGTAGCCCAGCTCGGCGATCAGCGCCAGCTCCTTCTCGATCGATTCCCGGGCCTTGGCGCTTTCCCCCTGCGGCCAGCGCCAGGCGATGCCCTGTTCGGTCAGCTGGCGCAACCACGACGTGGCCGTATGCCCGCTGGGCACCAGTTCATGGGGGTATTGATAACGCAGTTGGGAAAGATCGAAGCGGCAGCGCCGGGCGATCACCAGGCTTTGCTCGAGCAAGGCCGCCGGGTACAGCTCGGCCAGCACCGGCAGCGCTCGCAGGTGCCGCTCGCCGTTGCCGAACAGCCAGGGTCCGGCTTCGGCCACGCGCACGTGATGGCGGATGGCAGTCATGGTGTCCTGCAAGGCTCGCCGGCCCCGGGCGTGCATGTGCACGTCGCCGCTGGCCACGGCCGGCAGGCCGAGCAGGCGCGCGGTGTCGAGCAGGCGCTGCAGGCGCAGGCCATCGTCGGGGCCGCGGTGCAGCTGCACGGTCAGCCACAGGCGCTGGCCGAACAGGCCTTTGAGCCAGTGGCCATGGCCGGCGTTGGGTTCCTCGCCAGGCACCCACAGGGCGATCAGGCCACTGAGGTCGAGACTGGCGAAATCTTCGCGCAGGGCCTGGTACTCGCCCTTGGCGGCGCGCCGGCGGGCCAGGGTGATCAACTGGCACAGGGCCTGGTACCCGGCCAGATCCTCCACCAGCAGCACCACTTTGGGACCCTGATCGATCTGCACCTCGCTACCGACGATCAGCGCTACCTGGCATTCACGGGCCGCCTGCCAGGCGCGCACGATGCCGGCCAGGCTGCATTCGTCGGTAATGGCCAGGGCCTGGTAACCCAGGCGCGCGGCCCTTTCGCATAGCTCGCGGGCGCTGGAGGCACCGCGCTGGAAGCTGAAATGGCTCAGGCAGTGCAGCTCGGCGTAGGCGGCCATCAGCCGAACCAGCCTTGCAACTGCAGCGGGCCGGGCTCGCCGACGCTGTGAAAGGCCCAGCCGCGCAGGCCGTCGACGGTTTCCACCAGGTAGTAGTCGCGGCGTACGTCGCCGCCGTCCCACCAACCCGATTCGATGCGTTCCGGGCCGGCAAGGATGCGCAGGCGCGGGTCATGCAGCGCTTGCGGCTCGCGCAGCAGCCAGCCAGGCCGTGGCGCGCCGGGCATGGGCGAAGGGGCCGCGGCCGGCAGTTCGGCCAGGGCGGCCCAGGCGCATTCAGGGCGATGGTCGGCGCGCGCCTGCAAGCTGACGATGGCGTCGTCACCCAGGCGCGCGCGCAGCCGTTCGCGCAGCTGCTGCCAGGGCTGCAATTGCTGCGGGCGCTGCTCGAAAAGCTCCTTGTGGGTGGGCACGAAGGGCGGTAAATCTTCGGCCAGCAGGCGCAGGTTGCGCACCGGGCGCGGCACCTGAAGCTGTTCGAAGCGCCCGCGGGCCAGTTCGAAGAGCATCTCGGGATCGCGCTCGGCACCCAGCAGCCCCACCGACAGCAGGGTGTCTTCGCCCTCCTGGTGTTCCAGGTGCAGGGTGAAACGCTGCACGCCGCCGTCGCGCCCGGCGAGAAAGGCGCCCAGGTCGTTGATCAGGCGCCGCAGCGGAAACACCAGCGCCTGGTGCGACTCGACGTCGAAATTCAGCTCGATGCGCTGGTCGAAGCGATCGGCCGGCACATAGAAGGCCAGCGCCTGCGGGCGCAGCCCCTGCAGGCGGTCGAGGTGAGCCAGCACCTGGCCGGGAAAACGCTTGGCCAGGGTGTTGCGGGGCAAGGCCAGCACCTCGCCGAGGCGGCGCAGGCCCATGCGCTTGAAGGCGGTGGCGACCTCGCCGGGCAGGCCGATGCGCTCCACCGACAGCGGCGCCAGTTGCTCGCCCAGCTGCGCCGCGTCAAGCACCGCCAGGCCGTCATGGGCGTTGGCCAGCATGCGCGCGGCCACCGGGTTGGGCGCGACCACGATGCGGTGGGCAAACCCCAGCGCCTGCAGCTCGCCGCGCAGGCGCGCTTCGAACTGCGCCCAGGGGCCGAACAGACCGAGGCTCGATTCGATCTCCAGCAGCAGGGCGCGCGGGTAATGCAGGCTGACCTGGGAGCTGAAGCGGTAGCCCCAGGCAGCGAGGAAGTTCTGGTTGAGCTCGATGTCGGCCGGGTCGTAGTCGAACATGGTGAAGTCGCGGCTGAGCATCTGCGCGGCGGCCACCGACTGCCCGGGCTTGAGCCCCAGCGCTCGCGCAGCCGGGTTCACCGCCTGCAGCACGCGCCGTTGCGCGGGGCCGGTGAGCAGCACCAGGGCTTGTTCGCTGTCGTTGCGCCGACGGCTGAGCGAGTCCATGGCCAGCTGTGGCAGGACGATACAGGCCCAGAGCATGGTCGCCTCAAAACGCCAAGGGTTGCGCGGGGGCCAGCCCGCCGCGACATTTGAGTACGCGCAACTGCGCCGGGTGCAGGTCGACGGCCAGGCGCAGGGCGGCTGGCGACGGGTTGCGCGCGGCCAGTTGCGGGCGGCAGGCGAACGCCAGGGTCTGGCCGGTTTCGGCCGCCACCTGAAGGCGCCGCAGGCTGCGGTCGTCGGCCTTGTTCGGCCAGCACAGCACGGCACCGCAACTGCCCGAGCGCAGGCATTGTTCGACCGCCCATAGCGCCTGCTGATCGTCTGCGCTGATCATGGACAGGTGGCGCAGATCGACCCCGGCGGCGAGCCAGGCCTGCGGGTAGGGAATATGCGGCGGCGCCACCAGCACCACCCGTTCACCGGCCTGGGTCAGGCGCGCCAAAGTGGGCCACAGCAGGCGCAACTCGCCACTGCCGACGGCGGGCAGGAGAATCTCGCTGAGCGCTGCGGGCGGCCAGCCACCGGTGGGCAAGGCGGCGTCCAGTTCGGCGTGGCCAGTAGGTTGCAGGCCGCTGGGCCGCGCCGGCTGGCGGCCCTTCCAGACCCTGCGCTCGTCGAGCAGGCCGGCCAGGCTGGTGACGTTGCCCAGGCGGTTGTCCTGCAGTGCGCCGATCATCGCCGCACCAGCCCGCAGTACACGCCTTCGATGACGAAGTCGCGCTCGACGCCAACCTCGATCGGGGCATACGCCGGGTTGCGCGGCAACAGGCGCACGCCGTTGGCATGGCGCTCGAAGCGCTTGATGGTGACCTCGCCGTCGAGCCGGGCGACCACGATCTGGCCGTTGCGCGCTTCGAGTTGGCGGGTTACGCCAACCAGGTCGCCGTCGAGGATGCCGTCGTCGATCATCGAGTCGCCGGCCACCTGCAGCAGGAAGTCCGGCACCCGGGCGAACAGCCGAGGGTCGAACAGCAGTTGGTCGTGGACGCCGACGTCGGGATCGATCGGCACCCCGGCAGCGACCTTGCCCAGCAAGGGGAGATGCAAGAGCTCGGGGCGCGGCTGGGCCTCGCGCAGGCGAATGCCGCGGGCCTGGTTGGGCCGCACCTCGATCAAACCGGCTTCGGCCAGCGCGACGATGTGCTTGCGCGCCACGCTGCGTGAGGCGAACTCGAACGCCTCGGCGATTTCGGCGAGGCTCGGCGGCTGGCCCTGTTCGGTGATGCGCTCACGGATGAAGGCAAGAATGGCGTTGCGGCGTGGAGATAGTGTGCTCATGGAGTACATTTGTACTCTTTTGCGCACCCCTTGAGAAGAGCTCTTTATCGGCTCGGGCTCAAATTCCGCTGAACCAGTTGTAACCTTGATCCTCCCAGTAGCCACCCGGGTAATCGTTGCTGACGAAGATCTCGACGATGTGCTTGGGGTTCTTGAAGCCCAGCTTGGTCGGCACCCGCACCCGCAACGGGTAGCCGTATTCCGGTGGCAAGGCGACTTCGCCGTAGTCCAGCGCCAGCAGCGTCTGCGGGTGCAGTGCGGTGGGCATGTCGAGGCTGGAGTAATAGCGGTCGGCGCACTTGAAGCCGACGAATCTGGCTGTGGTGTCGGCGCCCACGTGCTCCAGGAAGGTCTTGAGCGGCACCCCGCCCCACTGGCCGATGGCGCTCCAGCCCTCGACGCAGATCAGCCGAGTGATGTCGGTGCGTTGCGGCAACTTGCGCAGGCCTTCCAGCGTCCAGGGTGCCTTGTCGCGCACCAGTCCGCCGACGGCCAGCGAGTAGCTCGACAGGTCGAGGTCGGGAATGTCTTCCTCGCCATAGAAGGCGTTGAAGGGAAAGGGTTGGGTCATCTGCGCCTTGCTGAAGGTCGGCGCCAGCTTCTGGCCGCTGAACAGCCAGGCCTGGACCCGGTCGTTCCAGCGCGACATGGCCCACAGGACCTTGTCCACCTGGTCGCCATCCTGCAGATTGCAGCCGCTGAGCATGGCCAGCGCGCCCACGCTCAAGCCGCCCTTGAGGAAATGGCGACGCTGCAGGTTCGCCAGTTGGTTGTGCTGCGCCGGCTCCAGCTGGATGCGTTGGCTGGCGCGTTTCTTCGGTTCAGTCATGATCGAGCGTTCCACCGGTTATCATCGGCAGGAGAGTCTTGGGTACCATCAGCACCAGGGCCAGGTGCACCAGCACGAAGGCGCCGATCGCCGCCATGGCGGCGAAGTGCACATAGCGGGCAATGTCATAGCCGCCCAGCAGCGCCACCAGCTCCTGCAATTGAATGGGCTTCCAGATCGCCAGCCCGGACACCACGATCAGCGCCCCGGCCGCCAGCACCCCCCAATACATCAGGCGCTGCACGGCGTTGTACACGCCCTTTTCGTGGACCAGGCGAAAGCGCAAGGCCGCCACCAGGTCGCGCTTGACGGCCTGTGGCGTCACCGGCAGCAAGTCACGCTTGAAGTGCCGGCTGGCCAGGCCGTAGACCAGATAGACCAGGCCATTGATGACCAGCAGCCACATCACTGCAAAATGCCAGGCCAGCGCGCCACCGAGCCAGCCGCCCACTGTCAGCTCCTTGGGGAAACGGAAGGCGAACAGTGGCGAGGCGTTGAAGATCGCCCAGCCGCTCATGAACATGCAGGTCATGCCGAACGCATTGACCCAGTGCGTGAGCCGCACGGGCCAGCTGTGAATGCGACGCTTGGCCATCGTATGGCGCTCCTTGTGGCAGTCTGGCTACGGTTTACATCGGTGGCTGGAAGCCGTCCTTGCCCACGGCCACGCCGCGCGCGGTCTTGCCGTCTTCACCGGGGAACACCACGACCTTGGCACCCTTGACCAGTTGCTCGGGCTTGCCGGCTTCGACGTAGGCGATCGGCACGTCCTGCGGCACCATCAGCTGCTTCTCGCCGCCCTTGTAGGCCACGGTGAGGGTCCGGCCATTGGTGTTGGCCACCTTGCCGACCGTGCCGTTGGTCATGGTGCCGGTGCTGCCGTCGGCGTTCTGCCAGCCATAGTGACCTTCGCCGCTGCCCTTGAGGCTAGGCTCGAACACGGTGACTTCCAGGGCCTTGAGCGAGCCGTCGGGCTGGGGAGTGGCGGCCGAGCCGATGAAGCTGTCGGACTTGATCTGGTCGATGTCGGTCTTGGACACCAGGCGGATGCCGGTCTTGTCGGTCAGGCCGATGCTCTGGTGCGCGCCGGTGCGGGTGGTGAAGGTCAGGGTGTTGTTGTCGAGGCTGTCGACGGTGCCACGCAGCGGCTTGACCACCGGCATGTCGGCGGCCGAAGCGATGACGGCAGCGCTGAGCAGGAGCAGGCCAAAGGTGCTGGACAGGGCAGTCTTGATCTTCATCGGGGCAGTTTCCTTGCAGTGAGAGTGCAGCCATCCTCGACCCGAAACCGGGACTGGACGATGACCGAGGGATTACATTTCTGTCATTTGCCGGATTCGCCGGGTGGCATTGGGTAGACTCCGCGCAATCACCCTCGCGAGCAAGCTTGGCCCAGTCGGCCCGAGCCCGCTCGGCAAAAGCCCCCAACGAGCCCGACCATGCACATCCTGCTCATCGAAGACGACACGAAAACCGGCGAGTACCTGAAAAAGGGCCTCGGCGAATCCGGCTATAACGTCGATTGGACCCAGCATGGCGCCGATGGGTTGCACCTGGCCCTGGAAACCCGCTACGACCTGATCGTGCTGGACGTGATGCTGCCCGGCATCGACGGCTTCCAGATCATCGAAGTGCTGCGTGCGCGGCAGGACGTGCCGGTGCTGTTCCTCACCGCCCGCGACCAGTTGCACGACCGCATTCGCGGCCTGGAACTGGGCGCCGACGATTACCTTGTCAAGCCGTTCTCCTTTACCGAACTGCTGCTGCGCATTCGCACCATCCTGCGCCGCGGCGCCGTGCGCGAGGCCGATCACTTTCACCTGGCGGACCTGGAGCTCGACCTGCTGCGCCGCCGCGTCACCCGCCAGCAACAGGTGATTACCCTGACCAACAAGGAGTTCGCCCTGCTGCACCTGCTGCTGCGCCGCGAAGGCGACGTGCTGTCGCGGGCGCAGATCGCCTCCGAGGTGTGGGACATGAACTTCGACAGCGACACCAATGTGGTCGACGTCGCGGTCAAGCGCCTGCGCAACAAGGTCGACCTGCCCTACCCGGTCAAGCTCATCCACACTGTGCGCGGCATCGGCTACGTCTGCGAGGTTCGCCCATGCGCGCTCGACGCTCCCCTTCCCTGACCCTGCGCTCGACCCTGGCGTTCGCCCTGGTGGCGATGCTCACCGTTGCCGGTGCCGGGGTCTATCTGTATGGCTCGATGAAAGCCTCGATGCTGCTGCGCAGCGACCACGCCGTGCTGGCCCGGCTCGACCACTTTCGCAAGCTTCTGCATTACGACCTGACCCTGGAAAAGCTGCAGGGCAGCCCGCAACTGTTCGAGAACATGCTCGACAGCGAGGACGACATCTTCATCATCGAGCAGCCCGGGCAACCCCCGGTGATCAGCGTCAACCCGCTGCAGGCGAGCCTGCCGGACCTGCCGCTGGTGGCCTTGGACGCGCCCCTGAGCGTGGCTGACCTGCGCACCGGAACCTCCCCTGCCGGGGCGCCGCTGCGCGCTGCCAGCGTGCAGACCACCTCCGCCGGGCACCCGGTGAAGCTCACGGCCGCGCACATCATGGTCAAGGAACTGGCCATGCTCGGCGAGTTCCGCCAGCGCATCTACCTGGCCATGGCGCTGGCCTTCGCCCTCACCGCCCTGCTCGGCTTCATTCTCCTGCGCCGCGGCCTGCGGCCGTTGCGGCAGATGGCCGCGCACGCGTCCGACATCACCCCGGCGCGCCTGCACAGCCGCTTGAGCAGCACCGACACCCCGGTCGAGCTGCAACAGGTCAGCGCCGCCTACAATGCCATGCTCGACCGCCTGGCTGATGGCTATCAGCGCCTGACACAGTTCTCCGCCGACCTGGCCCACGAGATCCGCACGCCGGTCGGCTCGCTGATGGGCCACTGCCAGGTTGCCCTGCGCCAGGCACGCAGCGTCGACGAATACCAGGCACTGCTGGCTTCCAACCTGGAAGAGCTCGAACGCATCTCGCGCATGGTCGAGAGCATTCTGTTCCTGGCCCGTGCCGACGAGCCGCAAGCCGTGCTCGAGCGCCAGCCGCTGGATGGCCACGCCGAGCTGCTGCGGGTGGCCGAGTACTTCGAGGGGCTGGCCGAAGAGCGCCAGATCAGCCTGCGCATCGGCGGCCAGGCGACCCTCAGCGCCGACCCGTTGCTGCTGCGCCGGGCCCTGGGCAACCTGGTGGCCAACGCCATTCGCTACGCCGATCCGGCCAGCGAGGTGCTTGTCGAAGTCGCCGCCAATGCCCAGGGTTGCCGCATCCAGGTGCTCAACCAGGGCCCTGCGCTGCCAGCCGCTGCGCTGGGCCGGCTGTTCGACCGCTTCTACCGCGGCGATGCCTCGCGCCACCAGCATTCGGACTCCAATGGCCTGGGCCTGGCCATTGTCGCAGCGATCATGCACCTGCACGGCGGCAGCGTCAGCGTCGAACAGCCGCAGCCGGGGCTGATCGCCTTTGCCCTGGACTTTCCACAACCGGCCTCTGCCGGGTAGGGCCGGGTAGGGCCGGGTATAGGATCCACGACCGGCGGTATCCAGCTTCGGCCCTTGGCGCCGATAGCTGGCTATCAATACTCTTGAGTCAGACGCCATGTCGCTGCGAAACCTGGGCATCGCTCCGCGAGCCACCCTCAGCTTTACCCTGATTGCCCTGTTCGTGCTGTTCCTCGGGCTGATGAGCCTGAACAAGATGGCCAGCCTCAATGACAACACCGTGGACATGAGCGAGAACTGGCTCAAGTCCACGCGCCTGCTCGGCCAACTGACCGATACGACCTCGCGCTTTCGCACGCTGTCCTACTTCATGCAGGTCAACCGTAGCCAAGCCGACATCGACAAGGCCGAAGCGCGGCTGCAGACCCTCTCCGACCAGGCCAATGCCACGGTCGCCGCCTATGCGCCGCTGGTCAGCAGCTCCGAGGAAGGCACCGCGTTCACCCAGTTCAAGCAGGCCCTGGCCAACTACCTCGGCGCCCAGGCCAGGCTGCGCCAGGCCTCCCTCGGCCATCGCGACGCCGACATCCCCGGGTTGATCAATGGCGAGCTCAAGCAGTTCTCCGACCAGATGTCGCCGCTGCTCGAGCAACTGCTCGACATCAACCGCAAGGGCGCTGACGCCGCCGTCGCCAGCTCCGCCGCCAACTACAGCCAGGCGCGCCTGATCATCATCGGCGTGCTGGTGCTGGTGGCGCTGCTCACGGCGATCCTCGCCATGGTCCTGACCCGCAGCATCGTTCGCCCGCTGGGCCAGGCGGTCCAGGCGGCCGAAGAGGTGGCCAACGGCGACCTCACCAAGACGGTGCTGGTCCAGGGTCGCGACGAGGTGACGCGCCTGCAGCAGGCCATGAGCACCATGCAGGGCAACCTGCGCGACACCCTGCAGCAGATCTCCGGCTCGGCCACCCAATTGGCGTCCGCCGCCGAGGAGCTCAACGTGGTGACCGAGGAAGGCTCACGTGCGCTGAGCCAGCAGAACGACGAAATCGAACAGGCCGCCACTGCGGTCAACGAGATGACCGCCGCCGTGGAAGAGGTGGCCAGCAACGCGGTGAACACCTCCAGCGCTTCGCAGCAGTCCAGCGAGGCAGCCATGGCCGGGCGTGAGCGCGTGCGCGAAACCGTCGCGGCCATCCAGCAGATGAACAGCGACGTGCAGGTCACCTCCGAGCAGATGCGCAGCCTGGCCGAGCAGAGCCGTGACATCGGCAAGGTGCTCGACGTGATTCGCGCCATCGCCGAACAGACCAACCTGTTGGCGCTCAACGCCGCCATCGAGGCTGCCCGCGCCGGTGAAGCCGGCCGTGGTTTCGCCGTGGTCGCCGACGAAGTCCGCGCGCTGGCCCACCGCACCCAGCAGTCGACCCAGGAGATCGAGAGCATGGTGCACGGCATCCAGCAAGGCAGCGGCCGCGCCGTGGAGTCGATGCAGAACAGCAGCGACCGCGCCCAGGGCACCCTGGATGTGGCCCGCAGTGCCGGCGACGCGCTGGAGGAAATCACCCGCAGCATCGGCGAGATTTCCGAGCGCAACCTGGTGATCGCCAGCGCCGCCGAAGAACAGGCGCAGGTCGCCCGCGAGGTCGACCGCAACCTGGTGAACATCCGCGACCTGTCGGTGCAATCCTCGGCCGGCGCCCACCAGACCAGCGCCGCCAGCAACGAGCTGACGCGGTTGGCGGTGGAGTTGAATTCGATGGTGGGCCGATTCAAGGTCTGATGACCGGCGGTAGGGCGAGTTTGGTCGCCCGGCGATAGGTCCAATATGGCCACCACCGGCCGCGCGTGCGGCCATGATTGAATCTCAGGACAGACGTGGGAGGGGCAAAGCCCCGAGAGGCCGCCAGGCCGGTGTGATCTTCCTGGCGCCTGGCGATAGGTCCAATATGGCCACCACCGGCCGCCCGCGCGGCCTATCGCGGGCTTCGCACGCTCCCACGTTTGTTTCGATTTTTATGCATTCAATGGCATCGCCTATGAGCGCTTTGGATCTTCGACGATAGACCGCCAGGCACCCAGGCGGTCATAGGTGATGCATCTGCATGCATACGCCCGAAACAAATGTGGGAGCGCGCGAAGCCCGCGATAGGCCGGTGGTGGTCGTGATCGAAATCCAGGTCAGGCCCTGGATCTGATCGAAGATCAAACCGGCCTGCGGCCTCTCGGGGGCTTTGCCCCCTCCCACGTCGAAGGCGCAACACCCCACGACGTGGGAGGGGGCAAAGCCCCCGAGAGGCCGCCAGGCCGGTTTGATCTTCCGAGCGCCTGGCGAAATGTCCAATATGGCCACCACCGGCCGCCCGTGCGGCCTATCGCGGGCTTCGCGCGCTCCCACGTTTGTTTCGATTTTTATGCATTCAATGGCATCGCCTATGAGCGCTTTGGATCTTCGACGATAGACCGCCAGGCACCCAGGCGGTCATAGGTGATGCATCTGGATGCATACGCCCGAAACAAATGTGGGAGCGCGCGAAGCCCGCGATAGGCCGGTGGTGGTCGTGATCGAAATCCAGGTCAGGCCCTGGATCTGATCGAAGATCAAACCGGCCTGCGGCCTCTCGGGGGCTTTGCCTCCTCCCACGTCGAAGGCGCAACACCCCACGACGTGGGAGGGGCATGGCCCCGAGAGGCCGCCAGGCCGGTTTGATCTTCCGAGCGCCTGGCGAAATGTCCAATATGGCCACCACCGGCCGCCCGTGCGGCCTATCGCGGGCTTCGCACGCTCCCACGTTTGTTTCGATTTTTATGCATTCAATGGCATCGCCTATGAGCGCTTTGGATCTTCGACGATAGACCGCCAGACACCAAGGCGGTCATAGGTGATGCATCTGCATGCATACGCCCGAAACAAATGTGGGAGCGCGCGAAGCCCGCGATAGGCCGGTGGTGGTCGTGATCGAAATCCAGGTCAGGCCCTGGATCTGATCGAAGATCAAACCGGCCTGCGGCCTCTCGGGGGCTTTGCCCCCTCCCACGTCGAAGGCGCAACCCCCCACGACGTGGGAGGGGCATGGCCCCGAGAGGCCGCCAGGCCGGTGTGATCTTCCGAGCGCCTGGCGAAATGTCCAATATGGCCACCACCGGCCGCCCGTGCGGCCTATCGCGGGCTTCGCGCGCTCCCACGCTTGTTTCGATTTTTATGCATTCAATGGCATCGCCTATGAGCGCTTTGGATCTTCGACGATAGACCGCCAGACACCAAGGCGGTCATAGGTGATGCATCTGCATGCATACGCCCGAAACAAATGTGGGAGCGCGCGAAGCCCGCGATAGGCCGGTGGTGGTCGTGATCGAAATCCAGGTCAGGCCCTGGATCTGATCGAAGATCAAACCGGCCTGCGGCCTCTCGGGGGCTTTGCCCCCTCCCACGTCGAAGGCGCAACACCCCACGACCTGGGAGGGGCATGGCCCCGAGAGGCCGCCAGGCCGGTTTGATCTTCCTGGCGCCTGGCGAAATGTCCAATATGGCCACCACCGGCCGCCCGCGCGGCCTATCGCGGGCTTCGCGCGCTCCTGCATTTGTTTCGATTTATGTACATCCAGTGGTATCGCCTATGATCGCCTTTGATGCTCGGGACGGTCATAGGCGATGGCCGCTGCAAGCATGCGCCCGAACCAAACGCAGGAGCGCGCGAAGCCCGCGATAGGCCGCTAAACCTGCTTCAACGGAAACTGCGAAGCACAGCTCCAGGCGACGAAGTCGTATTCCACCATGGGCCTGGAGAAGAAGTAGCCCTGGGCCTCGTCGCAGCCGAACGATTTGAGCAGCTGCAGGCACTTAAAGGTCTCCATGCCTTCGGCCACGGTGCGGTAGCCCAGCTTGGTCGACAGGTCGATGATCGAGCTCACTATCAGCTGGCAGCGGGTGTCGGTTTCCAGCGCCGTGACCAGTGATTTGTCGAGCTTGAGGATGTTGGCCGGGATTTCGTGCAGGTAGGAGAAGTTGCTGTAGCCGGTGCCGAAATCGTCGATGGCCACGTCCATGCCCAGCGCGCGGATCTCGCCCAGTTCGGCCAGTACCTGGGGGTTGGAGCGCAGCCACTCGCCTTCGGTGATTTCCACCTCGATGCGCGTCGGCGCGATGCTGTAACGGCTGCAGGCGCGCTTGAGCACGCCGGCGATGTCATGGCCTTCGAAGTCTTGCGGCGACAGGTTCAGCGACAGCTTGCTGGCGCAGGCCGCCGGCCAGGCCGCCAGCTTGCCGATGGCGGTATCGATGACCCAGCGGGTCACCTCGTGCACCAGCGAATTCTTTTCCAGCACCGGGATGAACTCCACCGGCGAGATCGGCCCCAGCTTGGGGTGCTCCCAGCGCAGCAGGGCCTCGGCACTCACCTGGCTGCCGTCGGGAATGGCGAAGCGTGGCTGGAACATCAGGTACAGCTGCTCGGTGGCCATGGCCTCGCCGATGTCCGATGCCAGGCTGAAGGCCCGTCGGTGCACGGCGTCCTGCACCGGGTCGTACAGCGCCCAGGACTGGCGGGCGCTGAGCGACAGTTCGGCGGCGTACATGGCCTTGCGCACGATGTCCTTGAGCACCTGCGGGTTGACCATGAAGTCGACGCTGCCGGCGCGCACCATCGGCCGGATCGGCAAGCCGTCGACCATGGTCGGCTCACGCAGCGAGGTCACCAGGGTCTCGATGAACAGGGCGAAGTCCTGCACCTGAGGCGGGGCAATGAAGGCAAAGCGCTTGACCCCGATGTGGTACACCGAGGCGACCTGGCCCAGCTGCTGGTCCAGGCGCCGGGCGATGCAGCGAATGATGTCTTCGAACGGGCGGATGCCCATGGCCAGGGTCAGCTCATGGGCCCAGTTCATGTCCAGGGCGTCGACCACCACCAGCGAGCGGCGCTCGCCGAGGGCGTCGCGGGCCAGATCCTGCAGGTCGCTGGCGAACTGCTCGCGGTTGGGCAGCCCGCTGACCTGGTCATGGCGCAGCGAAGCATGGCGCTGCTCGATCTGCTGCATGACCATGGCGCCCAGGTCCACCAGCAGGTCACGCTCGGCATCGTCGAGCTGATGCGCCTGCTTGTCGATCAGGCACAGCGAGCCAATGGCCACGCCGGCGCGGGTGCGCAGCGGCGTGCCGGCGTAAAAGCGGATACCGCCGGGGGTGGTCACCAGCGGGTTGTCGCAGAAGCGCGGGTCCTGGCTGGCGTCGGCAATCTCCATGAGCCGCTCGCCCTGCGCGGTATAGGCGCAGAACGACTGCTCCAGCGGGGTTTCGCAGAGGTCGAAACCGACCCGGCCGAGAAACCACTGGCGGTCACGGTCCAGCAGCGAGATGAGCACGGTCGGCACCTTGAAATAGGCGGCGGCCAGGCGGCAGATTCGATCGAAGCATTCATTGCCTGCGGTATCGAGCAATTGGAGCGCATGGAGCGCGGCGAGCCTTTGTTCCTGGGCGCGCGTCGCCGGTGACATAAACACTCGTGAATCTCCAATCAGCATAATGCCAGAATGATATCAATCTAATGGCAACATAGTCATATTCCCCGGCCAAAGCTAGCCCCTGCAGCAGCAAATTGGACGACCGGGCGCGGTTTCCTTGCGCACTTCACGAGGCACACATAGGCTCAGGTCATCAGCCTACGTAAATTAATCTTCAGAAAGTCATCTGGGTTTACTTGGCACAATGGAGGCCTCTACTGGACAAATCCCCGGGTAAAACGAAGATGACTCGCGTATTGACCATCGAAGACGATGCCGTGACAGCCAAGGAAATCGTCGCCGAACTCAGCAGCCACGGGCTGCAAGTCGATTGGGTTGACAACGGCCGTGAAGGCCTGGTCAAGGCCGTCAGCGGCGCCTACGACGTAATCACCCTGGACCGCATGCTGCCCGAGCTGGACGGCCTGGCCATCGTGACCACCTTGCGTACTATCGGCGTGTCCACGCCAATCTTGATGATCAGTGCGTTATCCGATGTCGACGAACGGGTGCGCGGCCTGCGCGCCGGTGGCGATGACTACCTGACCAAGCCGTTCGCCTCCGACGAGATGGCCGCCCGCGTTGAAGTGCTGCTGCGGCGCAAGAGCACCGTGACCGCCGCCGACACCTCGCTGAAGGTTGCCGACCTGGAGCTGGACCTGATCAGCCGCGAGGCACGCCGCGCCGACCAGTCCCTGAACCTGCTGCCCACCGAATACAAGCTGCTGGAATTCCTCATGCGCAATGCCGGGCAGATCCTCACCCGCATGATGATTTTCGAGGAAGTCTGGGGCTACCACTTCGACCCCGGCACCAACCTGATCGACGTGCACATCGGGCGCCTGCGCAAGAAGATCGATCCACCTGGCGTGGCCCCGCTGATCAAGACCGTACGAGGCTCGGGTTATGTCATCGCCGAACCCCTCTAAGGGCTGGCGCTCCTCCAGCAGTCGACTGCTGGCGCTTTACAGCTTTCTGTTTGTGGCCTGGAGCAGCATTCTCATGGGAGTGCTGTATTACGAGGTGTCCGATTACCTGGCCAGCCTGGCCAAGCATTCGCTGATGCAGCGTCAACACTTGTTCATGCGCTTTCGCGGAGAGGCTCTGGACGAGGCGCTGGCCGCCAGCGAAACCTTCGACGAACGCGCCTTCGACGCCTATGGCCTGTTCGACAACGAGCTCAAGCCGCTGGGCGGCCAGCTGCGCTCGGTGCCCAGGGGGCTGCCGCTGGACAACCGCATCCACGAGTTGGACGACTGCATCGATTCGGACGACCCGAAAGTGCCGCAAAGCAGTTGCGATGCCACCGCCACCCGCACCCACGATGGGCGCTGGCTGGTGCTGGTGCGCGACAACGGTTCGCTGTTCGCGGTTACCCGCATCATTCTCCATGCATTGCTCTGGGGCGCCTCGCTGACCATCCTGCCCGGCGCGGCCGGCTGGCACCTGCTGCGGCGCCGGCCGATCCGGCGCATTCGGGCTATCCAGGCCAGTGCCGACGCGATCGTCGCCGGCGACCTGACGCGGCGCCTGCCGCTGTCCGATCGGCGCGACGAGCTGGACATGCTGGCGGCGATCGTCAATGCCATGCTCGACCGCATCGAACGCCTGATGATGGAGGTCAAGAGTGTCAGCGACAACATCGCCCACGACCTGCGCACGCCGCTGACACGCCTGCGCGCCCAGCTTTATCGCATCCAGCAGCAGGCGCCGGAAGACTCTCAGCAGGCCCTGCAACTGGACGAAGTGATCGCTGAAACCGACACCTTGATGGCGCGCTTTCGCGGCCTGCTGCGCATCTCCGAGCTGGAGGACCACCAGCGCCGCTCCGGCTTCGTCAAGCTGGCGCCGCGGCCGCTGCTGCACGAGCTGTATGACTTCTACCTGCCGCTGGCCGAGGAAAGCGAAGTGCACCTGCATTTGCACGTGCAGGATGACCTGCCAGTGCTCAATGGCGACCACGCCCTGCTGTTCGAGGCGCTGGGCAACCTACTGAGCAATTCGATCAAGTTCACCCCGCCGGGCGGCATCGTGGTGCTGCGCGCAACACGGGTCAACGACGCCACGGTGATCGAGGTCAGCGACAGCGGGCCGGGCATTCCCGAAGCCGAGCGCGAGGCGATCTTCCAGCGCTTCTACCGCACCGACGACGGCAGCAAGTACTCGGGCTTCGGCCTGGGCCTGTCGATCGTCGCGGCGATCGTCGCGCTGCACGGCTTCACTCTGGACGTAGGCGGCAGCGATCAGGGCGGCGCACGCCTGACCCTTCATTGCCGTCAAAGCAAGGCGTTGGTGTAATCATGAGTCTGCTCTATCTCAGCGAAGAAGCTGACCCGACCCTGCTGCGCGCCTTCGCCGACGGCGGCTGGCTGGTTCAGGCGGCAAATACGGCGGAAGCCGACTGGGCCCTGCAGGGCGGCGAGTATCGCTTCATCCTGCTCGACCTCAAGGCGCCGCAGCCCGAGCTGCTGCAGCGCTGCCTGGCCGGCGCGGGCCCGGCGGTGGTGCTGGTGCTGCTGGCCGAAGGCGACCGCCAGGCGCGCATCGACACCCTGCGCGGCGGCGCCGAACTGTGCCTGTCGCGGCCGATTGCCTTCGTCGAACTGCAGGCGCGTTTGCAGGCCCTGTCCCGAGAGTTTTCCAGCACGGTGAACCTGGGCGACAGCCTGCTCTGGCTGTCGCCGACGCGGCTGCTGGTGGGCCGCGGCAGTCGCCACCAGGCGGTGACGGTGAGCGAGCAGCGCCTGCTGGCGATTCTTGCGCGCAACCCGGGCGCGGTCAGCCGCGACCTGATCGAACAGCACCTGTGGGGCGACGCCCAGGAATCACGCAGTGCGCTGATCGAACGGCACGTGTGCAATCTGCGGCGCAAACTGGCGGTGCTCGATGCGCCGAACGCGCTGCAGACCTTGCGCGGCTATGGCTACAGCCTGCGCGAGACTGTGCATCTGCGCATGGATTGAGGTCGCCGTAAAACTCGGGGGCCAAGCCCCCGAGCCAAACGGGTTCACGCCTGATAATGCGCCTTCAAGGCCTCCAGGCCGCCTTCGTAGACCCCCTTGAACAAGGCCTCGGCCTCGGCGTCGCTGATCCCGACCGGCTTGAAGCGGCCGCCCCAGGTGACCTTGCAGCTTTTGTCACCGGTGGCCTCGACCTTGAGGGTGGCCAGGTAGTCGCTGACCGGAAACGGCCCTTCGACGATGGTGTAGCTGTAGGTGCGCGCCTCGGCGTCGTAGCTGTGCAGGCGTTCGACCACCACGGCGCCGTCGGCGGTGCGCAGGTGGCGCACATGGCCGCCCTCCTCCGGGCGTGACTCGACAATCAGCGGCAGCCAGTCGGGCAGGCTCTGAAAGCCGCCGACCAGTTTCCATACATCCTCTGCCGACACCGGCAGGTCCAGGCTTGCGCTTGCTTCAGGCATGAGTATCTCCAGGGTCTTGGTCGCTGCCGAGTACCGCGCGCACCATCGACCAGAGGGTCTGTGGTGAGTAGGGCTTGCTCAGCAGGTGGGTGTCAGGGGTGAGCTGATGGTTGTCGGAAATGATGTCGCGAGTGTGGCCCGAGGTGAACAGGACCGCAACCGGAGGCTGCTGACGTTTGGCCCAGACGGCCAGGTCGGCGCTCTTGACGCGGCCGGGCATCACCACGTCGGTGAAGATCAGGTCGATCGGCTCGCCAGTCTCCAGCAGCCGCAGGGCCTCGTCGCCGTTGCCGGCGACCTGCACCTTGTAACCGGCCTGGCGCAGCAGCTCGACAGCGGTCTCGCGCACCTGGGGATCGTCTTCGACCACCAGCACCCGCGCGCCGACGGCGGCCGGAGCGGCCTCCAGGGCCGCCGGCTCGGCCGCCTCGGGCTGATGGCTGCGGGCAAAGTACAGGTGCACCGTGGTGCCCACTCCCGGGGTGCTGAGCATCTCGATATGGCCACCACTCTGCTTGACGAAACCGAACACCATGCTCAAGCCCAGGCCGGTGCCGTGGCCGTCGGGCTTGGTGGTGTAGAAGGGTTCGAAGGCATGCTCCAGCACCTCGCTGCTCATGCCGCAGCCCTCGTCGCTGACCGTCAGGCACACATATTCGCCTGGGCCTATGTCCTTGCCCTGGCAGAATTCCTCGTCCAGCCGCAGGTTGCGCCCGGTCAACTGGATGATGCCCTCGCCTTGCATGGCGTCACGGGCATTGATCGCCAGGTTGAGCACGGCGTTTTCCAGCTGGTTGCGGTCGACGTAAATGGCCCAGGCCTCGGCCGGCAGGCTCAGTTGCAGGTGGATGGTCTCGCCCAGCGCGCGCTGCAGCAGTTCGCCGAGGCTGTCATGCAGCCGGTGCACGTTGTATACCGCCGGCGACAGCGGCTGGCGCCGGGCGAAGGCCAGCAGTTGCGCGGACAGCTTGGCGCCGCGCTCCACCGCCGCCACGGCCGAGTGCACCCGACGCTGGATCACCTCGTCGTCCGCGCGTTGGCGGGCCAGCAGGTGCAGGTTGCCGGCGATCACCTGCAACACGTTGTTGAAGTCGTGGGCGACGCCGCCGGTCAGGCCGCCGATGGCTTCCAGCTTCTGCGACTGGCGCAGTTGTTCTTCGGCGGCCGAGCGTGCCTGCACTTCGTCGTTCACGCGCTGCTCGAGGTGGCGGGTGAGCTCGCGCAGGGACTGCTCGGCGACCTTGCGCTGGCGTTCAGAGAGCACATGCGCGGTGGTCTCGACCACGATCGACATGACCCCGGCCGGGGCCCCGTCATCGCCGGGCACCGGGCTGTAGTACAGGTCCATCCAGACATCTTCCGGCTGGCCGTTGCGAAACAGCTGCAGCTGCAGGCTGCGATAGGACAAGGTGCCGCCGGCCAGGCAGGTGTTGACGACGTTGCGGTTGAAATCGGCGACTTCCGGCCAGCCGACTTCCACCGGCTTGCCCAGCAGAAAAGGATGGCGGCCCCCGGCAAAGCCGGAGTAGGCGTCGTTGTAGAGCATGTAGCCCGGCTCGCCCCACAGCATGACCAGCGGCACCGGCGAGCCCAGCAGGAACTGCACGGCACCGCTGAGCGCCTGGCCCCACTGCTCGATTGGCCCCAGTTGGGTGGTCTCCCAGGCAAACTCACGGATGCGCCCGGCCATCTCGCCGCGCCAACCTTCACAGCCGTGACTGTCGGTCAAAAAATGCATCGGAAAACTCTTGCGGGTCTTTGAGGGAGTGTGAACGTCTGCTTGGATCGACGGCCCGGGGAAAAGATCCCGGGCCTCGGTCAGCCAGGTATCGAACCGAACAGGCCGCGCTGATAGTCATCGATCGCCTGGACGATCTCCTCGCGCGTGTTCATCACGAACGGCCCATGGGACACCACCGGCTCGCCGATCGGCGCAGCATGCCCGAACAACAGCACCGCGCCTTGGGCAGACTCCACCACCAGGCTCTCGCCGCCGTCGTTCAGCTGCAACAGATGATGCAGCTGCGCCGGCTCGCCCGCCACGCTGAGCTCGCCGCCGACCGTGTAGCAGAACACCTGGCGACCGGCCGGGGTCGGCAGTTCGAGCTTGCCGCCCGGCTTGAGGGTGACGGTCAGCATTGTGATGCCGGTCAGCGACTGGATGGCGCCTAGAGTGCCCTGGAACTCGCCACTGACCACCGCCACCTCGACCCGGCCGGCGTCCAGGCTCAGCTGCGGAATCTGCTCGCGTTGCAGGCCGATATAGGCCGGGTCGGTCATCTTCAGGCGCGCCGGCAGGTTGACCCACAGTTGCAGGATCTCCAGCGGGCCACCTTGGCGCTTGAACGCCGCCGGCGATAATTCGGCATGCACCAGGCCTGAACCGGCGGTCATCCACTGCACGCCGCCGGCCTTGATAATGCTCTCGTGGCCGCCGCTGTCCAGGTGCGCGAGCTCGCCGGCAAGGATGAAAGTCACGGTTTCGAAGCCGCGATGCGGGTGTGGGCCGAACGGCAGGCCGCGATTGCCTGGCGCGTAGGTTTGCGGGCCGTGGTGGTTGAGAAACAGGAAGGGGTCCAGCTGCTCGAGCTGCGGGCCCGGCACCGGGCGACGGGTCACCAGGTCGGCGATGTCGTCGCGGTAGGCGGGGTGCTGCTGAAGAATTCGAGCCACGATGCTGTCCCTTGAATGAGCCGTCTGCCAATGCTGCCGTCATCCCGACCGGCCAAAGGGTCAGGATAATGGCAAACGGCCCCGCAGGGGACTGCTACTTGATGAAATTATCCACCAGCAGGTCCTTGACATCCGCAGCGCGGCCACCCAGCACTGCCCGCGCCGAGTACAGCGCCATGCCCGCGACCTGCGCGAACTCAACCTTTGGCGGCATCACCAGTTCCTCCGGATTGACCTTGACGTCCAGCAGGGCCGGCCCCGGGTGGGCAAGAAACGCCGCCACTGCACCTTCAAGTTCGGCGCCATCGGTCACCTGCTGACCGTACAGCCCCATGGCACTGGCCACTTCGGCAAAGTTGGGGTTGAGCAGGTCGGTGTAGTTGTCCAGCAGCCCTTCGACCTTCTGCTCGATCTGCACGAAGTTCAGCGAGGCGTTGTTGTACACCACCACCTTGATCGGCAGTTTTTCCTGCACAGCGGTCAACAGATCGCCGAGCAGCATGGCCAGGCCGCCATCACCGGACAGCGAAATCACCTGGCGCCCCGGATAGGCTTTCTGCAAGCCCAGCGCCTGGGGCATGGCGTTGGCCATGGTGCCGTGGCGCAGGCTGGTGAGTGTGCGCCGCGCGCCGTTGACATTGATGTGGCGCAACACCCAGACCATGGGAGAGCCGCCGTCGGCAGTGAACAGCGCGTCGGCGCTGGCATGCTTGTCGAGCAGATGAGTCAGGTACTGCGGATGAATCAGCTCGCCGTCGCTGTGACGCTGGTCGTGGGCCAGGGTCTTGAGGGTGTTCTGGCGGTGCTTGAGACACTCCTCGAGCCAGTCGACGGCGGTTTTCTCCTCCACCAGCGGCAGCAGTGCGCGCAGAGTCGCCAGCACATCGCCGACCACGCCAAGGTCGATCGGGTGGCGCCGGCCCAGGTGCGCGCCCTTGCGATCAACCTGGATGACCTTGGCCTTCTGCGGGTAGAACTGTTTCCAGGCAAAGTCGGCGCCGAGCAACAACAGCGTGTCGCACTCCATCATGGCGTGGTAGCCGGACTCGACCCCGAATACCCCGGTCATGCCCATGTTGTAGGGGTTGTCGTATTCGACGAAGTCCTTGGCCCGCGAGGTGTGAGCGATGGGCGCCTTGAGCAGGCGCGCCAGCTCCACCAGTTCGTCATGGGCGCCCTCGCAGCCAAAGCCGGCGTAGATCGAAACCTTCTTGCCGGCCGCCAAAAGCCTCGCCACTTCCACCAGCTCTTCGGGGCTGGGCTGCAACACCGGCCGGGGGTGGTGGGCGGCAAACGGCTGGTCGTCCTTGACCTCGGCCATGCTGATGTCCGACGGCAGGATGATGACCGCCACGCCGCCCTCATTGAGCGCGGTCTGCGCCGCCAGCGCCGTGACTCGACGAGCCTGGCCCGGGGTGTAGACCTGCTCGCAGAACACTGTGCAGGGACCGTAGATGGCCTTGAAGTCGACCTCCTGGGGAAAGTCCATGCCCAGTTCGCTGGTCACCACTTGGCTGGCGATCAGCACCATGGGCGCGCCGTTGCGCTGCGCTTCGAAGACCCCGTTGATGAAGTGCAGCCCACCTGGGCCGCAGGACCCGGCGCAGGCCGTCAGGCGCCCGCTGATGAACGACTCGGCGCCGGCAGCGAACGCCGCCACTTCTTCATGGCGCACGTGCACCCATTGGATGTCGCTACGGTGAATGGCATCGGTGACGTGGTTGAGCGTGTCGCCGACAATGCCGTAGCAATGGCGCACACCGGCGGCCTGGAGCGTTTCGATCACTATCTCGGCGACTTTCTTGCTAGCCATGGAGGCCTCCTCGGACAGGGTTGCAGCGCGTATGGGTTTTAGTCAGGAGGGAGTCGGCGGGAGTTCAGAGAGAAAGATGCAACGCTGTATCGTTATAGATGCAATAAACTGCGCCGCTGCAAGTATTGGCTGGGCCGGCATGGATGAACGAGGCGGGACTACCGGCTCCGCAAACTCGAACATCAATGGCTGGCGCTACAAGGTTTGATTCAGAGCAATGACCAGGCACGGGTGCCCGGCGCGACATTGGGGCGATAACCTGGCGTCGTGGCACCGGCGTCCTGGCCGGCTACAAAGAACTCATCCAAAGTCTTGCCACCATTGGCAGTGGTTGGCGAAGAAGCAACGGCCGGACCAGATGCTGACGGATCCTGAAACGAACAGAATGGCGCCTGGCGTTGCCCCGAGGAGTGGCTGGCGGGTGTGGGCTGGCGTTCTGCGTGGCGATCGAAACTCGACGAGTTCGCTGGGCAAGCGCTGCCGGGGCCGGAGGCGCTGGGGTCCTGGAATGATGTGAAGGGGTTCATATCTCGTTCCTGAGCGAATGAAGGGGGTCGTGAAACTTCCTGGTAACGAGTCCGGAAAGCACTAGTTCGGACGTACCCAGCATAGTCAAGTTCCACCCCCCGAACCCATACCAACGCTCACCAGGGGAAACGATTCCGCCATCTGCTTGCAGTATTATGACTTGTTGGTCATAAGTTTATGAATTTACTCAAGAAAATACGCCATTTGGATGACGCCAAATTTATTGAAATTGAAAATTAATTTTTAATCATGACGTCAATGCTACAGCGCGTAGTGGCACTTTCTCGTCATGTTATCCTGTAAAATATAGCTTTTTGATATCAAAATAGTGGCACTGTTTGGCAAAGTGCTACTTTCTGACAGCCGGCTTTTATTCCCTGAAAAATATTCTCCGGAGGGGCTTGTACTTTATTAGGGTAAATATAAAGTAGGCCCAGTTTCCACTGAATTGCGGTACTTCTGGCGGTCCTGTTCTGGGATCGTCCCGACCTCCCCTGTGGAAGTGCAGCCTGGGCTCACGCCTGTACCTGTCTGTAGCAGACACGCACCCTTGGGTCGGCGAACCCCGGTGCGCGCCTGTTCGCCAGCCCGGCCTGCAGTGTTTTAGTTGTCAACTTACCTCACAAGACTCCCCGTCGTCGCGTCGTTGCTGTTTATGCAGTGGGTTGCCTGTGCGTCACCATAACTCTTGAAGTTTCAGGCTTTCATAGGAGCGTCCCCATGCAACTTGCCGCCGATAAACCACTGTCCTGGCTCAAACGATGGCGCGAGCGGGTTGACCGGTCACATTTGGTCATCCTGCTTCGCGTCGGCGTACTGCTTTCATTGAGCGCCTCACTGCAGGCGCTTTATTATCAGATGACCATGCCCACCCTGGATAACTTGCAAGTGTTTACCGCTACCACCGAACTGGTGCGCATGGCCAACCCGCGCCTGTATACCCTGCAAGTGCGGATCGGCGATCAACTGCAAAGTCTGCACGGCGGCTGTTCGGGCTACCGGCGTGGCGAGGCGAATATTCAGGGCGGACAAACGGTGAAGGTCTGGCGGGCGGCCGGCGAGGTGTATCAGCTCCAGACCCTGGCGGGCGACACCTACCAGGCCAACGACCAGGCGCAACCCTGCTCGCTGTTCGCGACCCTGGAAGCCGCTTCGCTGCGGCCCAAGATCGACATGTGGCTGGCGTTTGGCGGCGCCTTGCTGGCCGTGTTCAGCCTGCGCGGGGTGCTCAAGTCGCCCAGGGCCTACGCCGGTTGAAGCGGGTGTCCTGCAGTCCTGTGAAGCCTTTGTGACCAACATGCCGCTGGCTGATTACCTGGCGGCAACCTCACCCGGGGCGACCAACGCCCGCAACGACCCATCGAACTGCTTGAGTGCATCGACCTGCAACAGCCGTTGACGGTCGATCTGCGCAGCAATCTGGGGTGCGGTCTTATCATGTACCCAAACGGCGGACAGGCGCTCGCTGCCGGCACCGGCGGCGCGGCCGATGTACTGCAGGTTGGCGTCATAGAACGTGGCGCTGTAGCGGGCTTCGACCTGAGTGTTGTGCGAGGTCACCAACTGGCTGTAGGCATCGAGCATCACCGTGACGTCCGGGTGCGCCTGCACCAGCGCATCGAGGTTGGGGTAGACGGTGACCGCGGCGAAGTGCTTGTGCAACGAAGCTTGCAGCCAGTCGATGGCCAGGCGCGGGTCGGAGCTGCGGGCAAAGGCTTCACGGATACGGCCGTCCAGCGCGCTGCCCTTGGCACCCTGCAGCGCCATGGCGTGGTAGCGTTCGAGGTAGGCCAGGGTGCCGGTGGTGTTCTCGCTGTAGAGCACGCCCACGGTTTGCGATGGCTTGAGCTGCAGGCTGCTGCTGCCCACCGGCAGCAGGTGGCAGCTGTCACCAGCGTCAGCCCAGGCCGAGCCCATGGACAAGCCCAGCAGTACTGCGGCGAACTTCAACAGCGTAGAGATCCTCATCGCCGATTTCCTTCAAGAAGAGGTTGGGTATGACGCCATCTTGCTCTCTTGCGTGGAAAACAGAACTTGCAATAGTTGATGGTCACTATTGATTGTAGCGATGATTGGAAAAGCGGGCGTTGACCGTGGGAGGGGGCAGAGCCCCCGAGAGGCCGCAAGGCCCGTCTGCTTTTGATGGCAAGCCCGCAGGCTGGACCTCCTGGCGCCTCAGGCCGTCACGCAGCCGACGGGTTGCTGCCCGGCGAAAGCGGCGGCCAGGCTGGCCAGGACCATCTCGCCCATGCGCGTGCGGGTCTGCTCGGTAGCGCTGGCGCGATGCGGTTGCAGCACCACGTTCTCCATCGAGTACAAGGCCTCGGGCACCCGTGGCTCATCTACGAACACATCGAGACCGGCACCGGCGATGCGGCCCTGTTGCAGTGCGGCCACCAGGTCTGGCTCGTTGACCAGGCGCCCGCGCGCGACGTTGATCAGGTACCCCTGATCGCCCAGGGCGTCGAGCACCTTGGCGTCGATGATGCCCTCGGCCTTGTCCGCCGCCGCCGCCAGAATCAGCGCGTCGCTCTGGCGCGCCAGCTCGACCAGGTCGGCGACGAAGCTATAGGGCACGTCGGCCATGGCTTGCAAGTCGGTGTAGCTGATCGGGCAACCGAACGCAGCGGCGCGCACGGCCACCGCCCGCCCTACCCGGCCCATGCCGACGATGCCGATGCGCATGCCGCTGAATTGCCGGGCCAGCGGGATCGGCGCCAGCGGGGTCTTGCTCTGGTGCCACAAGTCGGCCCGCACGAAACGGTCGGCGGTACACAGGCCGCGGCAGTTGGCGATCAGCAGGCCGATGGCCAGATCGGCGACGTCTTCGGTCAGCGCGCCAATGGTGGCGCTGACCACGATACCGCGGTCGCGGGCATAGGCCAGGTCCACCGCGTCGGTGCCAACGCCATTGACCGCTACCACTTCGAGCTTCGGCAGTTGCGCCATGACTTCGCGGGTGATGCCGGTGTGCCCCCCGGTGACGACGCCACGAATGTTGGCACCATGCTCGCGCAGGTAGGCGGCCTTGTCGGCTTGCTCGTAATAAGGCCGCACAGTGTAGGTGGCCGCCAGCTTCTCGCGTACCGAGGCAATAAGGATGGGGCTGAGCTGGAGAATTTCAGGCTTCATCGAAGACCTCGGGAATCTAGGGGGTTGGGATCAGCCACGGCCAACGAAGGGCATGTTGGTGGCCATCACGGTCATGTTCAGCACGTTGGCCGACAGCGGCAGGCCGGCGATGTAGCGCACCGCATCGGCGACGTGCTGCACGTCGACCATCGGCTCCACGGCGATGCTGCCATTGGCCTGGCGCACGCCTTTGGTCATGCGCACCGAGAGGTCGGTCAGCGCGTTGCCGATGTCGATCTGGCTGACCGCGATGTTGTACTCGCGGCCGTCCAGGGCCAGGCTCTTGGTGATGCCGAGCACGGCATGCTTGCTGGCGGTATAGGGCGCGGTAAACGGCCGCGGGGTGTGCGCCGAGATCGAGCCGTTGTTGATGATGCGCCCACCCTGGGGCACCTGGCGGCGCATCAGGCCAAACGCCTCGCGGCAGCAGAGGAACACCCCAGTGACGTTGGTGTTGAGCACGTTGAGCCAGTTGTCGACTTCCAGCTCGTCGACCGGTATGGCCGGGGCGTTGATGCCGGCGTTGTTGAAGATCACGTCGAGGCGCCCATAGACTTCCTCGACCGTGGCGAACAGCGCCTTGACGCTGGCCGCATCGCGCACGTCGGTGGCCACTGCCAGCGCTTCGCCGCCCTGGCTGGCGGCCAGTTCGGCGAGTTCCTGCAACGGCTCGATCCGGCGCCCGGCCAGCACCACCTTAAAGCCGTCGGCCAGCAGGCCCAGGGCCACGCTGCGGCCGATGCCGCTGCCGGCGCCGGTGACCAGGGCGATCTTGTTGGAGGATTGGCTCATGTTGATTACTCCTTGGCAGAATCTTGAAGAAAGCTTGAGTCTAGGCGGGTTGGCGTGCGCCGACCTTCACCTGCAAACGGGCCACGCCCTCGATCTCGGCGGTGATCACATCCCCTGGAAGCAGCGCATCGACCCCCGGCGGCGTGCCGGTCATGATGAGGTCGCCGGCCTTGAGGCGCACCGACTGCGAGAGTTGGCTGACCACCTCGGCGACTGACCAGATCTGCGCGTCGAGGTCCGACCGCTGGCGTTCCACGCCATTCACGCTGAGCCACACGGCACCCTGCTGCGGATGGCCGATGCGGCTGACCGGCACGATCGCAGTGATCGGCGCCGAGCCGTCGAAGGCCTTGGCCGCTTCCCACGGCTGGCCGACGGCCTTGGCCGCCATCTGCAGGTCGCGGCGAGTCATGTCCAGGCCGGCGGCATAGCCCCAGACGTGCTCCAGGGCCTGATGCGGGCTGATGCGAAAGCCGTCGGTACCGATGGCCACCACCAACTCGATCTCGTGGCAGAATTCGTTGGTCTGCGGCGGGTATTCAACCTCGCCCACGGCTTCGACCACGGAGCTGGCCGGCTTCATGAAGAACAGCGGAAAGCTGCGCGGCTCGCTGCTGGTCGCGCCCCAGTGATAGTTGCGGCCGAGGCAGAACACCCGGGCAATCGGGAAACGCTGCGAGCTGCCGTCAATCGGCAGGCTGGCCACGGCAGGGGCAAAAATCAGGTCGCTCACGTCAATTCCTCATCTCGAAAAGGGGGCACGTTCAGCGTGCCTGCAGCTGTATCCGGTAGAGCTTGCCCAGCAGCAGCGAGTAGGCCAGGGTGCCGATCGCGGCGACGCCGCCAATGAACCAGAAGGCGTAGGCGAACGAGCCGGTTTCGTGGACGATGGCGCCGATCACGATTGGCGTGACGATGCCGCCGATGTTGGCCGCCAGGCTGGTGACGCCGCCGGTCAGGCCGATCAGTTCCTTGGGCGCCACTTCAGCCACCGCCGCCCACGAAGCCGAGGCAATGCCCTGGGCGAAGAAGGCTACGGTGAGGATGGCGATGCACACCACGTTGGAGTCGGTGAAGTTGATCAGCACGATCGACATGCCGAGCATCGAGCCCACCACCAGCGGCAGCTTGCGGGCGAACGACAGGGACACGCCGCGGCGGATCAGCATGTCGGAGACGATGCCGGCCAGGAGAATGCCGACCGTGGCGCCAATGAACGGCATCACGGCGAAGATGCCAACCTTGATGGTGGTCAGGTGGCGCTCTTCGATCAGGTAGGTGGGGAACCAGGTCAGGAAAAAGTACAGTGCCGAGGTGCTGGCGAACTTGCCGATGCAGATGGCCCAGATCTGTCGATAGCGGAACAGCTCGGTGATCTGCCGCCAGTTGAATCGGGTGCGCTCCTGGCTGCTCTTGACCAGGCCGCCGCCGTCCTCGATGTACTGCAGCTCTTCCTTGCTGACCTTCTTGCACGACAGCGGATCGCGGTAGATCCACAGCCACAGGCCACCGAACAGGATGCCGGCGATGCCGGTGCTGTAGAACACGTGACGCCAGTCATAGGTAGTGGCCAGCCACAGCAGCGCGCCGGTGAAGAGCGCCGTGCCCAGGTACTGGCCACAGACATAGATGCTGCTGGCCATGCCGCGCTCGCGCGCCGGGAACCACACGGCCACCGCGCGGGTGTTGGCCGGGAACGCCGGCGCTTCCATTACGCCGATGGCCAGGCGCAGGCCGAACAAGGAAGTGAAGCCGCCGGCCAGGCCCTGGCAGACGGTGACCGCCGACCACGACAGCAGCGAGACGCCGTAGGTGAAGCGCGAACCGAAGCGGTCGGCGATGAAACCGGCAGGTACCAGGGCGAAGGCGTAGGTCCAGGCGAAGGCGGAGAAGATCAGGCCCATCTGGATCTTGTCCAGGCCCAGGTCCTTGGCCATGAAAGGCGCGGCGATCGAGATGTTGACCCGGTCGACGTAGTTGATGATGGTGGCGACCAGCAGCAGCGACAGCATGAACCAGCGGCGCCGGGTTGGCAGTGCGCGGGATGATACGGCGTCTCTGGGCGGCGCAGCCTCGACGGCGGCGGCCGGCCGGGTATCGGAAATGCTCGACATGTTAGACCTCGTTATTTTTAGAGATGGTCCTGAAGCGAGCCTCTAAGTTATCGTACAACCACAGCAGTGCAACGGTCTGCTTATACCGTTTTGCATCAGTCGCTTGGACTCTTTTGACTTGTCCAAAAAAAATGACGGCATTCTGCGACTGCCACCGGCGCTTTTTTTATCGCTGAAATGCCTGTTCCAGAGCCTCCCGCGCCGGCTCCAGGGAGTGATGAAAGTTGGACAGCGGGTGACAGCTACTTTTTTCTCGAGCATGACCACTGGCGAGTAGTCATCGTATGATTGCAAGAAACAACAGCAGGGCCCTGCCATGTCCGCCACGCCCCCGGTGCCGACCTTCGCCATGCAGCAGCGCAGCGAGCGGCCGGACTTCTACATACGCGACAAGCGCGGCGGCGCCACCGCCACCACGCCCCATCGCCATGAATATTTCCAGATCCAGTTCAACCTGGGCGGCGACACCGTGCAGCACATCGGCAACGTGCAACGGCCGTTCCCGCGGCGCACCCTGGCGTTCATCCTGCCCCATCGGGTGCACCTGATTCCGCACCCTGAGGACGGCGAATTCATCGTCATCAACTTCGACCAGAACTTCCTGCTGCCGCACCTGGCCTGCTCGCCACTGGACCTGGAGGAAGTGTCCATCACCCAGGCACCAGAACTGTCGCCGTTCCGTTTCCAGGAGCACCTGGACTTCATCCTCGATACCGAGCAGTTCGCCGAAACCCGCGCCCTGATCGAGCGCATGCGCCGGCTGGACAGCAGCCGCGCCTTTGGCTCGCGGGAATACCTCAAGGGGTGCCTGCTACAGTTGATCGGCTCGGTGTGCCAGCACTATGCCGAGCCACTGCAGGCGCTGGCCGCCACCAACGCCGCCCAGGCCAGCCGCCGCGACGCCATGGCGCGGATGAACGACTACGTGCGCAGGCACTTGGCCGACCCCGAGCTGAACCTGAAGAAGGTCGCCGCCGCCACCTATCTGGCGCCCGACTACCTTAGCCACTGGTTGGCCAAGGACAGCGGCAAGAGCTTCAGCGACATGCTGCTGGAACGGCGCATGCATCTGGCCCGCAGCCTGCTGCTCAACGGCCGCAAACCGGTCGGCGAAATCGCACGGCTGTGCGGCTTCGCCGACGAAGCCTACTTTTCACGGCGCTTTCGCCAGGCCCATGGCCTGCCGCCGGGGCAGTTCCGCAAGCGGGAGGGGGTCGTGGAGGGTTGAGGGGCGTGGCAGATGTGTTTCCTGATATGCCAGTATGGCCATCACCGGCCGGCCGAGCGGCCTATCGCGGGCTTCGCGCGCTCCTACGGTTGATGATTTTTGGAACAGCGCAGGAGCGCGCTAAGCCCGCGATAGCCAATGGTGGCCGTGATGAATATCAGGCCGGATTCACCCCGCGCATCGCCCCGCGCAGTGCATCCAGCAGCATCAGCAACGCCGGGTTGTCGTTGTCTGCGCCCCAGATCAGGTGCAGTTCGCTCTCCACTCCCGGCCCCAGGTCGATGTCGCGGAACACCACGTTCCTGAACACCACGCTGGACGCGCAGCGCGGCACCAGGGCCAGGCCCATGCCGGCGTTGACCAGGGCCAGGATGGTCAGCGACGAACCCAGCCACTGCACATATTCCGGAGCGACCCGAGCCGAGCGGAACATGCCGGTCAGCAGCTCGTTCCACGGCTGATACGCCGAGTGGGCGTACATCAGGAACGGCTCGCCCTGCAGGTTGCCGACCTGCACCGGCCCTGCGGCCAGGCGGTGGCCGGCCGGCACCGCCAGCACGAAGGGTTCGCGCACCAGGCACTCGCTTTCGAACCCCGGCTGGCGCAGCGCAGAGCGAGCGATGCCGAGGTCGATGCGCCGCGAACGCAGGGCCTCGTGTTGCTGGTAGGTGTTCATTTCGCTCAGCGAGATCCTGATGTCCGGCTGCTTGAGCCGGGCCTCGGCGATCACCTGAGGGAGAAACTCGTACACCGCGCTGGCCACGAAGCTGATGGTCACCGAGCCGATATCACCGGCGGCGAAGCGCTTGGCCGACAGCGCGGCGGCCTGGGCCTGCTCCAGCAGGCTCTGCGCCTCGGCGAAAAAAGCCCGGCCTGCGGCGGTCAACGCCACGCTGCGCGTGCTGCGGGTAAACAGCGACACGCCCAGGTGGTGCTCAAGCAGCTGGATCTGCCGGCTGAGGGGCGGTTGAGTCATGTTCAGGCGTTCAGCGGCACGGCGGAAGTTCAGTTCCGTGGCCACCGTGGTGAAGCAGCGCAGTTGGGCAAGTTCGAACATTGATCCATTCCGGGTATCAATCATGAGCCAAGTTGAATTGGACGGGGATCAATGCCCCGGCCCATGATCATGCCACGCCAGACGCCAACCAAAAAAATAATTCCTGGAGTTGCCCGTGACCGATACCACCCGCTCGATCGACCCGGCCACCCTTGCCCGGGCTGCCGCCAAGGTCAAACGCCATGTGTTGCCGCTGTTCGTGGTGATGTTCATCGTCAACTACATCGACCGGGTCAACATCGGCTTCGTGCGCAGCCATATGGAAACCGACCTGGGCATCGGCGCCGCAGCCTACGGCTTGGGCGCAGGGCTGTTCTTCATCGGCTATGCGCTGTTCGAAGTCCCCTCCAACATCCTCTTGCAACGCTACGGTGCCCGTGCCTGGCTGGCGCGGATCATGCTGACCTGGGGCGCGGCAGCCATGGCCATGGCCTTCGTCAAGGGCGAGACCAGCTTCTACGTGCTGCGCTTCATCCTGGGCGCCGCCGAAGCCGGCTTCTTCCCTGGCATCATCTACTACTTCACCCAGTGGCTGCCGGCGTCCGAGCGCGGCAAGGCGATGGCGGTCTTTCTCAGCGGCTCGGCGTTGGCCTCGGTCATCTCCGGGCCGGTGTCCGGCGCCCTGCTCCAGGTCAGCGGGCTGGCGCTGCACGGCTGGCAGTGGATGTTTCTGATCGAAGGCTTCGCCTCCATCGTGCTGTGCGGTTTCGTCTGGTTCTGGCTGCAATCGTACCCGAACCAGGCCAAGTGGCTGAGCCGTGACGAGCAGCAGGCCCTGGTCGAGACCATCGCCCTGGAGCAGCTTGAGCGTGAGGCCGAGCACAGCGTGCGGCCGTCGATGTTCAAGCTGCTGGCGGACCGGCAGATCGCATTGTTCTGCTTCATCTATTTCTCCGTGGCCTTGACCATCTACGGCGCCACCTTCTGGTTGCCAAGCATGATCAGGAAGATGGGCACCCTGGGCGACTTCGAGGTCGGCCTGTTCAACTCTATCCCATGGCTGATCTCGATCGTCGCCATGTACGGCTTTGCCGCCCTGGCGGCGCGCTTCAAACACCAGCAGGCGTGGGTCTCCCTGACCCTGGTGATCGCCGCCGTCGGCATGTTCATGTCCACCACCGGTGGCCCGGTGTTCGCCTTTGTCGCCATATGCTTCGCCGCAGTCGGCTTCAAGGCGGCCTCGGCGCTGTTCTGGCCGATTCCACAAGGCTATCTGGACGCCCGCATCGCCGCCGCCGTGATCGCCCTGATCAACTCCATCGGCAACCTCGGCGGCTTCGTCGCGCCCACCGCCTTCGGTTTTCTCGAACAGACCACCGGCTCGATCGAGGGCGGCCTGTATGGCCTGGCGATCACCTCGCTGGTGGCCGCTGCGGTGGTGTTTTTCGCCCGCACCAAGCCGCGTGGCGACCTGCCTGTGCACGCTGCGGCGCCCGGGCGCGCCGGCGAACCGCCAGCCAGTTCCTCTGCGCACTGCCAGACCTTCGACCCTGACCTCTCGGGAGCCGCCTCTTGAAAATCGTCCGCGTAACCGTTACTCCCATCGCCTTTCGCGACCCGCCGCTGCTCAACGCCAGCGGCATCCACGAACCCTGGGCGCTGCGCTCGATCATCGAAATCGAAAGCGACAACGGCTACATCGGCCTCGGCGAAAGCTACGGCGATGCACCGGCGCTGTTGATCCAGCAGCAGGTCCGCGAGCAACTGCTGGGCCTGGACCCCTTCAACCTCAACCAGCTGCGCAGCGTGGTCCAGGCCACCGTCGCGGCGCACAAGCCGGCGAGCCTGGCCGGTGCCGAACTGGCGCCCGGCTCCCACGCCAGCAAGGCGGCGAGCAATGCCTACTCAGCGTTCGAAGTGGCCTTCCTCGACCTGCAGGCGCGCTACCTCAACGTGCCGCTGGTGGACCTGCTGGGCGGCGCGATCCGCGACCGGGTGCCGTTCAGCGCCTACCTGTTCTTCAAGTACGCCGAGCACATCGACGCGCCCTACGCGCCCGACAGCTGGGGCGAAGCGCTGAGCGAGGCGCAGATCGTCGCCCAGGCCGGGCGCATGATCGAGGCCTACGGGTTCAAGAGCATCAAGCTCAAGGCCGGCACCCTGCCGCCCGAGCATGAGGTGGCGTGCATCAAGGCTTTGAAGAAAGCCTTTCCCGGCTACCCGCTGCGCATCGACCCGAACGGCAACTGGTCGCTGGAGACCGCCATCCGCATGGCCGAGCTGCTGGGTGACGACCTGCAGTATTACGAAGACCCCTGCCCCGGCCTGGAGGGCATGAGCGAACTGCACAAGCGCACCGGCCTGGCCCTGGCGACCAACATGGTGGTCACCGACTTCGACGAGTTTCGCCGCAGCGTGGCCCTCGGCAGCGTGCAGATCGTGCTCGCCGACCACCATTACTGGGGCGGCCTGCGCGACACCCAGATGCTGGCGAAAATGTGCCAGACCTTCGGTCTGGGGGTGTCGATGCATTCCAATTCGCACCTGGGCATCAGCCTGATGGCCATGGCCCACGTCGCCGCCTCGGTGCCCAACCTGGACTACGCCTGCGACACCCACTACCCCTGGCAGGAGCCCGACGAAGAGGTGATCAAGGGCGGCAAGCTGCCGATCGTCGACGGCTGCGTGCAGATCACTCGCGCGCCGGGGCTGGGCCTGGAAATCGATCAGGACCAGCTGGCCAAGCTGCACGAGCAGTTCCTCAGCTGCGGCATCCGCCAGCGCGACGATGTGCGCCAGATGCGCAAGTACAAGCCGGATTGGCAGGCGCTCAAGCCGCGATTCTGAAGCGCTTGGCGTGGGGGCTCTGCCCACGCGACGAGGCCGGCCCATGAATTGCTAGAAGAATGCATTCACTCGCAACCCGCACCGAGGCCCCATGAATGCATTGCGCCGTTTCCTGCCTGCCCTGATCCTCACCGGCCTGGCGTGCACCGCCCACGCCGACGCGCTGTCCGACATCACCGGGCGCGGCGTGCTCAAGGTCGCCGTGCCGCAGGATTTTCCGCCCTTCGGCTCGGTCGGCCCTGACCTCAAGCCACGCGGCCTGGACATCGACATGGCGCAGCTGATCGCCGACCGGCTGGGGGTCAAGCTGCAGTTGACCCCGGTCAGCTCGGCCAACCGCATCCCCTTCCTCACCACCGGCAAGGTCGACCTGACCATCTCCAGCCTGGGCAAGACCGCCGAACGCGAAGAGGTGATCAATTTCAGCCACAAGTACGCACCCTTCTACATGGCCGTGTACGGGCCGCAGGAGGTACAGGTGCACGGCCCGGCCGATCTGGCCGGCAAGAGCATCGGCCTGGCGCGCGGCGCCCTGGAAGACCTGGAAGTCAGCAAGGTGGCGCCCGAAGGCACCACAGTGAAGCGTTTCGAAGACAACAACACCTCGATCTCGGCCTTTCTCGCCGGCCAGGTGCAGCTGATCGCCAGTGGCAATGCGACCATGGCCGTGATCGCCGAAAAAAACCCCAAGCGCCCGCCCCTGCTGAAATTCAAGCTCAAGGATTCCGGCTGCTACGTGGGCATCGCCAAGGGCGAAAGCGCCTTGACGGCCAAGGTCGACGAGGTGATCGCCACGGCCAGGAGCGATGGCAGCTTGAACGGGCTGGCCGAGAAGTGGCTGCGCGAGCCACTGCCAACGGATTTCTAGGCGGGCTACCTTGGGTCGGATCGAGGGAACGACCCCGCATGCTCTTCACTCTGTGAACTAGGTGATATCGCAGAGGAAAAACAATCATGACGGATCAACTGCCACAGGTTATCGAGCAGCGGCCGCAGGCCAACCTGTCACGAGGTGAACGCGGCGTGTCCATGGTGGCTGGCGCCTTGTTGCTGCTCAACGGCGTACGCCAGGGTGGCGTGCTCGGCCTGGCACAACTGGTGGCCGGCGCCGGCGCGGCGTGGCGCGGCTATTCGGGTAATTGCCAGGTCAAGCAGGCGCTCGCCGAGCGCAAGGCCCATGCGCGGCAACTGCGCAGCCCGGCCACCCGCGTGGTCAGCCGCAGCATCGCCATCGAGCGGCCGCTGGAAGAAGTGTTCGACTATTGCCGCGAGCCGGCCAACCTGGGTGCGCTGATCCCGTGGATCGACGAAATCGAGGAGGTCGGCGAAGGCACCTACGAATGGCGCGCCCACGGCCCGCTGCAGCAGACGCTGCGTTGCACCCAGGTGCGCAGCGTGTCGCGCAGCGCCCAGCGGCTGCGCTGGACCTCCGCCTGGCAGGGCCCGTGGGACCATGACGTGGTCGCCGACTTCGCCGAGGGCAATGACGGCAAGACCACCCTGATTCGCGTGATGGTGGCGTGCAAGGCTCCGGCCGGCGCGGCTGGCCACGCCTTGGCGGCGCTGCTCGGCAAGTTCGCCGACAAGGCAGTGCACAACCTGCTGCGCAGCTTGAAGGCGCAACTGGAAACCGGCCAGGTCAGCCCGCAGACCATGGGCGGTGAGCCGGAGCACGACTTTCTGTTCGTGCACCCGGTGCGTGACGAAGAACAGACCTTACTCGTGAATGCCCCAGGCCACTGACCCTGGATTGATGCGCAGCTCTTCCACGGCTTGGATCATGCCGGTCGTCACGGCATGTTCCGGGTCGAGGATGCGCGGGGCAGCGATCAGATAACGTGCGATGTCCAGGGATTCCTGCGCCCCTTCGGTGCGTTCGGCGACGATGCGCGCGTAGGCCTGCAGGTCGTGATCCAGGGTCATGGAGTATTCCGACATGCGCGCGTGGTCGATGGCGCCGTGCAGGTTCCAGTGGAAAGGGTGGAACAGGAACTTGCTGTGCTTGCCGGCGGTACGGCGCTCTCCCGCAAGGAACAGGATATTGCCCATGGACTCGACCGTGCCCAGGTTATGGGTATGTACCGGAATTGGCAATGAACGCAGAAAGTTGAACATGGTGAAGCCGTAACTGCATTCGCCGCCCATGGTGGCGACCGTCAGCAGTATTTCCGAGGCGTCTTGCGCGATGGCTTTGGAGCACTTGTCGATCAACTGGCCACAGGTGGTGGAATTGATCGCGCCGGTGAAGTGAACGATATGAGTGGTCATCGCAATACCCGTGGCAAGAGGCCGAATGAAGTGAAGAGCGGGTGCGGTTCAAACCACGCACCTTGACTACGCTCATGCAATTCATCGGCCCATTACCCAGTGGCTTGAACCACTCACGGATAGGCGGTAGCGGGCACGACGGACGGTCGCCGTACGTGCCCTTCCGGCCCCTCAGGGCCAGGCTTCGGGCTTATTTGCGGTCGTTGTCGTGGCTGTGCTGGCCGCCTTTCTGCCCGGCTTGCGAGGCTTTTTCGCGGTCGTTCGCGAAGTTGCCGCCAGAACCTTGACCCTGGCCGCCTTTCTGCCCTTGGTCACGCTGGGTCTGGTTACCTTGCTGATTGTTGCCGGTGTTGTTGTCGCGGGTGGTGCCAGTGCTGGCCTGCCCCCCTTTCTGTCCAGCTTCGGATGCTTTTTGTTTGTCGTTAGCGAAGTTGCCTGGGTTGTTATTTCCGGTATTAGCCATTTTGCATTTACCTCGATAAATAGGCAGGACAAGCCGAGCCAGTGCTCGCCTAATTAGGAGTCTGCGGCTCGGGGAAAATTTCAAGCGGCGCCGTCGAGTGGACGAAAGGTGTTAAAGATTGGCGCTTTAAATATACTTGGCAGATTGCCGCCAGCGCCGCTACCGGTCGCTGCGGCGCTTCGCTGACTTCCAGAGTGTTATTCATGAGCAAGAGTCGTGTGGTTCTCAAGACTGCCGCCGAGGTGGCGCAGTCGCGCCAGGCAGCGCAACTGGCCGCGCAGGTGCTGGAGATGATCGCCGCCCACGTGGTGCCAGGCGTCACCAGCAACGAGCTCGACCGCCTGTGCCACGACTACATCGTCAATGTTCAGGGTGCCATCCCCGGCAACATCGGCTACCACGGCTTTCCCAAGACGGTTTGCACCTCGGTCAACCAGGTGGTGTGCCACGGCATCCCCGACGACCAGCCGCTGGTCGATGGCGACATCCTCAATATCGATATCGCAGTGGTCAAGGACGGCTGGTACGGGGATACCAGCCGCATGTACTTCGTCGGCGAGCCCAGCCCGCAAGCCCGGCAGCTGGTAGCCACCACCTATGAAGCCATGTGCGCCGGCATCCGTGCGGTGCGCCCGGGCGCCACCCTGGGAGACGTCGGCCATGCCATCCAGAGCGTGGCCCGGCGTGACGGCTACAGCGTGGTGCGCGAGTACTGCGGCCACGGCATCGGCAAGGTCTACCACGACGAGCCGCAGGTGCTGCACTACGGCAACCCGGGCGAAGGCCTGAGGCTCAAGACCGGGATGATTTTCACCATCGAACCGATGCTCAACGCCGGCAAGGCCGGGGTCAAGACCCTGGGCGATGGCTGGACTGTGGTCACCCGCGACCAGTCGCTGTCGGCGCAGTGGGAACACATGGTGGCGGTCACCGACGATGGTTTCGAAGTGCTCAGCCGCTGGCCGGGCAGCAGCGAGCCGCTGCCCGCCTTATAGAGTAGAGCGCTGTCGCGCGTCGCTCAGCGGTGCTTGAACTGCGCCGGGCGTTTGGCGACGAAGGCTGCCATGCCCTCCTTCTGATCTTCAGTGGCGAAGGCGGCGTGAAACACCCGCCGCTCGAAACGCACGCCTTCGGCCAGGCTGACTTCGAAGGCGCGGTTGACGCTCTCCTTGACCATCATGGCAATCGGCAGCGACTTGCCGGCAATGTCGGCCGCCACCTGCAAGGCCTCCTCGAGCAGGCGCTCGGCCGGCACTACCCGGGCCACCAGACCGGCGCGCTCGGCTTCAGCGGCGTCCATCAGGCGCCCGGTCAGGCACAGTTCCATGGCCTTGGCCTTGCCCACCGCGCGGGTCAGGCGCTGGGTGCCGCCCATCCCGGGCAGCACGCCGAGCTTGATTTCCGGCTGACCGAAGCGCGCGTTGTCGGCGGCCAGGATGAAGTCGCACATCATCGCCAGCTCGCAGCCGCCGCCCAGGGCGAAACCAGCCACGGCGGCGATCAGCGGTTTGCGCCGGTTGGCCACCTTGTCGCCTTCGACGAAGAGGTCGTCAAGGTAGATCGAGGGATAGCCCAGGCCGGCCATTTCCTTGATGTCGGCGCCGGCGGCGAAGGCCTTGGCGGAGCCGGTCAGCACGATGCAGCCGATCTCGGGATTGCCCTCCAGACTGTCCAAAGCCTGGTTGAGCTCGTCGATCAGGCGCGCGTTGAGTGCGTTCAGCGCTTCGGGGCGGTTGAGGGTGATCAGCCCCACGCGGTCGTGGATTTCCAGCAAGAGCGTGTCGTACGTCATGTCACAAGCCTCCTTCACAAGTTGCGCGCGATGACCATGCGCTGGATGTCACTGGTGCCTTCGTAGATCTGGCAGATGCGCACGTCGCGGTAGATGCGCTCCAGCGGAAAGTCATTCAGGTAACCGTAGCCGCCCAGGGTCTGCAAGGCGTCGGAGCAGACCTTCTCGGCCATTTCCGAGGCGAACAGCTTGGCCATGGATGCTTCGGTGAGCGCCGCCTGGCCGGCGTCACGCAGGGCGGCGGCATGCCAGACCATCTGCCGGGCGACGGCGATCTGGGTGGCCATGTCGGCCAGGCGAAAGGCCACCGCCTGGTGTTCGATCAGCGCCTTGCCGAAGCTGTGGCGCTCGCGGGCATAGTCGCGGGCCACCTCGAACGCCGCGCGGGCCATGCCCACGGCCTGGGCGGCGATACCGATGCGCCCGCCCTCGAGGTTGGCCAGAGCGATCCTGTAGCCCTGGCCCTCCTCGCCCAGCCGATAACTCTCGGGAATGCGCACCTCGTCGAAGACGATCTGGCAGGTGTCCGAGGCATGCAGCCCCAGCTTGTGTTCGACGCGGGTGACCTGGTAGCCCGGGGTCTCGGTGGGCACCAGGAAGGCGCTGATGCCGCGCTTGCCGGCCGCCGGGTCGGTGACGGCGAAGACGATCACCACGCCGGCGTTCTTGCCGGAGGTAATGAACTGCTTGCTGCCGCTGATCACATAATGGTCGCCATCGCGGCGGGCGCGGGTCTTCAGGTTGCTGGCGTCGGAGCCGGCCTGGGCTTCGGTGAGGGCAAAGGCGCCGAGCATCGCGCCACTGGCCAGCGGTTCGAGAAACCGGGCTTTCTGCTGCTCGCTGCCAAAGGTCAGAATCGGCACGCAGCCCACCGAGTTGTGCACGCTCATGATGGTCGAGCAGGCGCCGTCACCGGCGGCGATTTCCTCCAGGGCCATGGCGTAGGCCAGGTAGCCGGTGTCGCTGCCGCCCCACTGCTCGGGCACCAGCATGCCGAAGAAGCCTAGCTCGGCCATTTGCGCCAGAGCCTGGCGCGGAAAGCTGTGGTCGCGGTCCCACTGTTCGGAAAAAGGCCGCAGGCGCTCCTGGGCGAAATGGCGCGCGGCGTCGGCAATCTGTTGTTGTTCGGCGGTGGCTAGCATGGCGAGCTCCTCAATACAGGCATTCGATGGCGATGGCGGTGGCTTCGCCGCCACCGATGCAGATGGCCGCAACCCCGCGTGACAGCCGGCGCTGGCGCAGGGCCCAGAGCAGCGTCACCAGGATGCGCGCCCCGGAGGCGCCGATGGGGTGGCCCAGGGCGCAGGCGCCGCCGTGCACGTTGAGGCGTTCGACGGGCAGTTCAAGCTGCGCCTGGGCGGCCATGGCCACCACCGCGAAGGCCTCGTTGATTTCCCACAGGTCGACCTCGCCCTGCTGCCAGCCGACCCGCTTGAGCAGGGCGTGGATCGCGCCGATGGGTGCGGTGGGGAACAGCCCGGGGGCGTCGGCGAAGGCGGCATGGCCGTGGATCAGCGCCAGCGGCGCCAAGCCCCTGTGCTCGGCCTCGCTGCGGCGCATCAGCACCAGCGCTGCGGCGCCGTCGGAAATGGAACTGGAATTGGCAGCGGTCACCGTACCGCCCTCGCGAAACGCCGGCTTGAGGGTGGGGATCTTCTCCGGGCGCGCCTTGGGCGGTTGTTCGTCCTGCTCGATCAGCACCCGCTCCTTGCCGCGGGTGGCCGGCACTGGCACCAGCTCGTCGGTGAAGGCGCCTTCCTGCATGGCCTGGCGCGCTCGCTGCAGCGAGCGCAGGGCGTAGTCGTCCTGGGCCTGGCGGCTGAAGCCCAGGCGCTGGGCGCAGTCTTCGGCGTAGGTGCCCATCAGCCGGCCGGGTTCGTAGGCGTCTTCCAGGCCGTCGAGGTACATGTGGTCGAGCACCCGCCCATGGCCCATGCGGTAGCCACCACGGGCGCGGTCGAGCAGGTACGGGGCGTTGGACATGCTCTCCATGCCGCCGGCCACCAGCACCCTGGCCGAATCCGCCAGCAGCGCGTCATGGCCCAGCAGCACGGCCTGCATGCCCGAGCCGCACATCTTGTTCAAGGTGGTGCAAGGGGTGGCGCTGGGCAGGCCGGCGCCCAGCGCCGCCTGGCGGGCCGGCGCCTGGCCGAGGCCGGCGGACAGCACGTTGCCGAACAGCACCTGGTCGACGGCGGCGAAGTCGAGGCCGGCGCGCTCGACGGCGGCGCGAATGGCCACGGCGCCCAGTTGCGGGGCAGTGACATTGCTCAGTTCACCCTGCAGGCCGCCCATGGGGGTGCGAACGGCGCTGACGATGACGATCGGATCCTGGTTCATGGTGGATTCTCTTGTTTTTATCGGTGCAAGGCATCAAGGCCAAACCGCCCTGGCGGGACCAGGAGCCCGAGCCTTGCGCTATCGGGCAGCCATCCGCAAGGCCCCGTCGAGGCGGATCACCTCGCCGTTGAGCATAGTGTTCTCCAGGATATGCCGCACCAGCGCGGCGTATTCCTGCGGGCGCCCCAGGCGTGGCGGAAAAGGCACCCCGGCGGCCAGCGAGGCGCGGACCGCTTCGGTCATGCCGGCCATCATCGGTGTCTCGAAAATGCCCGGGGCAATGGTCATCACGCGAATACCGTAGCGCGCCAGTTCGCGGGCGGCCGGCAAGGTCAGCGCGGCGATGGCGCCTTTGGACGCGGCATAGGCGGCCTGGCCGATCTGGCCATCGAAGGCGGCCACCGACGCGGTGTTGATGATCACCCCGCGCTCGCCATCCTCATCCGCGGCGGTCTCGGCGATGGCTGCTGCGGCCAGGCGCAGCAGGTTGAAGCTGCCGATCAGGTTGACGTCGATGACCCGCGCGAAACTGTCCAGCCCATGGGGGCCCTGTTTGCCGAGGATCTTCTCGGCGCTGACGATACCGGCGCAGTTGACCAGCCCATGCAGACCGCCAAAGGTGTCAACGGCCGCCCGCACCGCGGCCTGGGCGGCAGCGCCCTGGCTGATGTCGGCGACCTGGAACGCGGCGTTGTCGCCCAGCGCGGCGGCGCGCTCGGCCAACGCCGTGGCGTTGATGTCCACCAGCATGACCCGCGCGCCGGCTTGCACCAGCATCTGCGCGGTGGCGGCGCCCAGGCCCGAAGCGCCGCCGCTGACGAGAAAGACGTGATCGTGGATGCGCATGGTCAAGCCTCGAATGCAGGGATGCGCCGATACTCGCGCTGCAACCGGGCGCCAACAAGGCTCGGATCGCTCAATCGGCCTGCGCGTTTTGGACACCGCCGAGCATCAGGCTGCGGTAATGCCCGGGGCTGGCGCCGGTCCATTTGCGAAACGCCTTGTAGAACGCGCGGCTGTCGGCAAAACCCAGGCGCGCCGCGATCTCGGCCACGGGCAGCGCCGCGTCGGCCAGCCAGCCGGTGGCCAGCTCCTTGCGCACGCTGTCCTTGAGGCCCTGCCAGGCCTGGCCTTCCTCGCCAAGGCGGCGGCGCAAGGTCGAGGCAGACATGTGCAGCTGGCGCGCCAACGTTTCGATCTCCGGCCACTGCGCCGGGTCGAGCCGGCGCAGCTGTCCGCGGATGCGCTGGGCCAGGCTGTCCGGGTCGCGATAGCGCACGAGGATGTTGCCGGGCGCCCGCGCGAGAAACCGTGGCACCTCGGCGAGGCTGCGGCGCACCGGCCAGTCCAGGCACTCGGCGGCGAGCACCAGACGCGCCTGCGGGCGCTCGAAGCGCAGGTTGTCGCTGAACAGCACGCGGTAGTCATCCAGGTACTCGGGCGCCGCACAGGGCAGCTCCACCGCCACCACCGGCAGGCGCCGGTCCACCAGCCAGCTGGCCAGGCCCTGGACGATCAGCCAGTAGGTGAAATAGGTGAAGGGTCGCTGCGGCGGGCCGCCGTCGCGGCCCAGTACGATCTGCGCCAGGCTCTGATGCACATCCAGCTGCGCCGGGGTCTGCCCGAGCATCAGCGAGAGAAAGCCGAGCATCACCTGCAACGCATCGGCCAGGGTCGGCTGGCTTACCGCCACGCGGCACAGGTAGGCCAGGCTGCCCGAGCGCAGCGGGCGCGGGTCCATGCCGAAGAATTCATCGTCGGTGACCTGCGCCAGGCGCCGCCACAATCGCGCGTAGGCCTGGGCCGAGACCCGCCCATGGGTCGGCCCGGCAATGCCGGCAGCGGCCAGCAATTGCTGGCGCTCGCGTTCGCCGAGGGCGCATTGTTGCAGCGCTTCGCCAACCATTTGCATGGAGATGGAATCTTTTTGCGCCATGGGATGCCTTAATCAGAGCCTTGGCGATCTTAGGCCCAGAGCAGGCAATTGTCATCGCGCAGGTCTAGGCTTGTGCCATTGCCTGTCAGCCAGCTTTTTTATCCAGCAGCGGGAAACCCATCATGCTCGAGCAAAGTGTTGCTGAAATCTATATCGAAGCACCCATCAACGCCGTCTACGACTACGCCACCCAGCCGGAACACTGGCCGCAATGGCATCCGACCTCGCTGCGCGCCGACGTCGGCGACGGCGGCACTCCGGCCAGCGACGTGCAATTTGTCGAGGTGGTCGACCTGATGGGCGTGGAGCTGACGCTCAACCACCGCGTGGTCCTGGACGAGCGGCCACTGGCTTTTGCCACGCAATTCACTTCCAGCAAGGGCCAGGGTTCAGTACGCTACGACCTTCACCATCAAGGCACCGGCACGCTGTTCAAGCGCACCCTGACCTACGAACTGAACGAACCGCTGCCCAAGCTCAACGTGCGCATGCGCGACATCTCGGCGCAGGCCATGGCCAATCTGCAGCGCCGGGTCGAGGCCTTGCGAGGCGCCTGAGCACCTGCTGCACATTCACCGCCGTCGACAAGGAACATCGATGCTTCGCCTGCCCGCTCTTTGCCTGTCAGCCCTGACCTGGGGCCTGCTCATGGCCCACCCAGCCCTGGCCGCCGCCGACGCCCCGGTATACGGCCCCGAGCTGCAAGGTTTCGATTATCCCTACACGCTGCAACACTTTGCGTTCGAATCCCAGGGCACCGCCCTGCAGATGGGCTATATGGACGTGGCCGCGCAGGGCAAGGCCAACGGTCACACCGTGGTCCTGCTGCACGGCAAGAACTTCTGCGCCGCCACCTGGGGCAGTTCGATCAAGGCCCTGAGCGAAGCCGGCTACCGGGTCATCGCCCCCGACCAGATCGGCTTCTGCAGTTCCAGCAAGCCGGAGCACTACCAGTACAGTTTCCAACAGCTGGCTAGCAACACCCACGATCTGCTGGACAAGCTCGGCGTCGAACAGGCGATCGTGCTGGGCCACTCCACCGGCGGCATGCTGGCCACGCGCTACGCATTGATGTACCCCGGCGATGTCGAGCGCCTGGCGCTGGTCAACCCCATCGGCCTGGAAGACTGGAAAGCCCTCGGCGTGCCCTGGCGCAGCGTCGACGACTGGTTCGCCCGTGAGGTCAAGCTGAACGCCGAGAGCGTCAAGCGCTATGAGCAGAGCACCTATTACGGCGGGCGCTGGAAACCCGAATACGACCGCTGGGTGACCATGCTCGCCGGCCTCAACCAGGGCCCCGGGCACAACGTGGTGGCGTGGAACTCGGCGCTGATCTACGACATGATCTTCACCCAGCCGGTGGTCTACGAATTCAGCAAGCTGCAGATGCCGACCCTGTTGCTGATCGGCACCGCCGACACCACGGCCATCGGCAGCGACATCGCCCCCGCCGAGGTCAAGGCCCGGGTCGGGCATTACAACGTGCTGGGCAAGCAGGTCAGCCAGCAGATTCCCCACAGCACCCTGATCGAATTCGAGGGGCTGGGCCATGCGCCGCAAATGGAAGAACCGGCGCGTTTTCATCAGGCGCTGCTGGGCTGGCTGAGCAAGCCCGGATCCTGAGCAGCCCGCAAATAGAGAGCACCCATGCCACAGCCTTTGCGTATCGCAGTGATCGACGACTGGCAGGCCGTCGCCCAGCAGGTCGTCGACTGGAGCCCGCTGGCTTCGCTCGGCGAATTGACCTTTGTGCACGACTACCCGGCCGACACCGCCACCCTGGCCGCGCGGCTGGCGCCCTACGCGGTGCTCTGCGTGATGCGCGAGCGCACGCTGTTCGACGCCGAGCTGTTGCGCGCCCTACCCAACCTCAAGCTGATCGTCACCGGCGGCATGCGCAACGCCGCCATCGACCTGGCCGCCGCCGCGCAACTGGGAATCGTGGTCAGCGGCGGTGACAGCTACAAGCAGGCGGCTCCGGAGCTGACCTGGGCGCTGATCATGGCCTTGAGTCGCAACCTGCTGGTCGAAGCGCAATCGGTGCGCGACGGTGGCTGGCAGGTGGGCCTGGGCCGTGACCTGTACGGCAAGACGCTGGGCCTGCTCGGCCTGGGCAGCATCGGCCAGCGGGTGGCGCAATTTGCCCAGGCCTTCGGCATGCGCGTGATCGCCTGGAGCGAGAACCTTACCGAGCAGCGCGCCAGCGAAGTGGGCGTGACCTACGTCGACAAGCAGAGCCTGTTCCAACAGGCCGACGTGCTCAGCATCCATCTGGTGCTCAGCGAGCGCAGCCGCCACCTGGTCGACGCCCAGGCGCTGGCCTGGATGAAGGCCGATGCACTGCTGGTCAACACCTCACGCGGGCCGATCGTCGACGAGGCCGCACTGATCACGGCGCTGCAGCGACAGCGCCTGGGCGGCGCGGCGCTGGACGTCTATGCCGTGGAGCCGCTGCCGGCCGACCACCCGTTCCGCCACCTGCCCAATGTGCTGGCCACGCCCCACGTGGGCTATGTCAGCCAAGCCAATTACCAGGTCTTCTACCGTCAGATGATCGAGGACGTGCTGGCCTGGCACAGCGGCCAGCCGATCCGGGTTTTGCGGTAGCCGCTCGCGGCCAGGCTGAACCTATTCACCGAGAGGACTCGACATGCGCCGATGGCTGACCTTGCTTGTGCTGATTCTGACCCTGGGCGCCTGTGCTCTGCTGCCCCAGCGCGACCCCCTGCAGATCACCGTGGTGGGCATCGACCCGCTGCCTTCACAGGATCTGGAGGTGCGGTTCGCGGTCAAGCTGCGGGTGCAGAACCCCAATGACAGCGCCATCGACTATGACGGCCTGGCGCTGAACCTGACGGTCAACGGTCAGCCACTGGCCTCGGGGGTCAGCAACCAGCACGGGCGCCTGGAACGCTTTTCAGAGACCGTGCTGAACATCCCGCTGAGCGTCTCGGCGTTTTCCGTGCTGCGCCAGACCCTGGGGCTCAGCCAGACCCAGAGCCTAGACAACCTGCCCTACACTTTGGATGGCAAGCTGGCCGGCGGCCTGTTCGGCACCGTGCGCTTCAGCGACAGTGGCCGCCTGCGCCTGCCGGCAGGCAACTAGACGCGACGGCCCCGCTAGCGCGCGGCAGCCATCAAGCGGTTGACCTCGGCGCGCACCATGTTGGCGTATTCGGGCGGGGTCATGCCGTCCAGTTCGCTGCGTACCCACTCCGACCACTTGCCCTTGCGCTTGGCTTTCTCGCCGATCAGCCGCGAGGCATCGGCCTTGGCCTTGCCCAGGTTGGCTTGCCAGAGTTCGAACAGGCGGGATTTTTCGTCTTCGAGCGTCGCGCGCTCGGCCAGGCTGCGGTTGGCCAGATTGAAGCTCATGAAGGATCACCTGCGTGTCACGGTAAAAATGTGGGAAACATCTTACACGCATGTCAGGGCTTTCTGACTCGCCTTGATGAAACCTTCAGCCTGACGGTGCAACTTTCAAGGCCTCGGATGTTCAACTGATCAATGCCATCAGACGCCAAGGAGTATGCCCATGGCCCGCAAGACCGCCGCCCAGGCTCACGGGGAACAAATCAAGGATCAGGCCTTCAGCGAGCTGCAGGCGCTCATCGAACAGTCGGAAAAACTGCTGCACGATGCCGCCTCGCTGGTCGGTGAAGACGGCGAAGGTCTGCGCGTACAGATCAGCGCCAAGCTGCAGCAAGCCAAGGACGCCATGGCCGCGCTCAGCTCCCGCGCCCAACCGGTGGTCGAGGCTACCGAAACCTATATTGGTGGCCATCCGTGGCAGACCGTGGCCATTTCTGCCGGTTTCGGCCTGGTAGTGGGATTGCTGCTCGCTCGCCGCGATTGACCCCATAGGACCGAGCTCGCTCGGGAACCTTGCCGCCGGTTCCCGAGCAGACGCTATCCTGCACCCATCACCCCGCCCCTTCAGGCCAGCGCCAACGCACGCAGCTGCGCCAGCTCTTCGCTCGCGATGGCTATGCCACTGACCTGCGCGTGCGCCCGGTTGCGGTAACGCCGGTCACCCGACAGCCGCGTCAGCCCCACCCCCTGCATCCTTTCCACCAGCTCGCGACAGCGTACGGCAAAGCTCTGGCCGCTGCCCTTGTCTGGATCGATGACGATCAGTAGCTGGCCCGTCCACGGCGTGCGAGCCCCCGGGTGTTGCGACCAGTCGAATTCGAACGAGAAATGCCCGCCAGTCAGGGCCGCCGACAGCAGCTCGACCATCATCGACAGGGCCGAACCCTTGTGCTCGCCAAACGGCAGCAGTGCACCGCCATCGAGAATCGCCTTGGGGTCGGTGGTAGGCTCACCGTGGCGATCAACCCCGGTGCCAGGTGGCACCGGCCGCCCTTCGCGCGCGGCAATCTGCACGTCGCCGTGGGCCATGGCGCTGGTGGCCATGTCGAACACCACCGGGTCACCACCGGCACAGGGCGCGGCGAAGGCGATCGGATTGGTGCCGAACAGCGGCTGGCGGGCCCCGTGGGGCACCACGCAGGTCATGCTGTTGACCACGCTGAGAGCGACCAGCCCTTGGCGGGCGAATGGCTCGACGTCCGGCCACAGGGCGGCGAAATGATGCGAGTTGCGGATCGCCAGAATCGCGATGCCGGCCTCGCGGGCCTTGGCCACCAGCAACTCGCGGGCCGCCGCCAGCGCTGGCTGGGCAAAGCCACCGGCGGCATCGACGCGCACGAACCCGGCAGCGACATCCTCGACCCGCGGGCTCGCCTGGCCATCGACCCAGCCACTGGCCAGGGTCGAAAGGTAGCCGGGAATACGAAACACCCCATGGCTATGGGCGCCGTCCTGCTCGGCAGTGGCGCAGTTCTCGGCCAGGCAGCGAGCGACGGATGCAGCCACGCCATGACGCACGAAGATCTGTTGCAGCAGCTCGACCAGTTCGTTGAAGGCAAGGGTTGGCGCGGGGGATAGGGCGTCGGTCATGGCGGGGCTCCAGGGGCATTGGCGCCCTGTCGGGAAAAACATCCTTGTTAGCAGTTGCCTGGCGCCGACGTCAACGGGCCAGCCTCAGCGTTATGTAACACCGGCTGTCCGCAACCCCGAGCAATAGTGCCGTCCTCGCCCTTCGTCGGTGAAGGGCATGCCACCGAGGAGCCGGCCATGCCGACCGAACACTTCCAGAACCAATACTTCCTGAGCCAGGCGCTGCGCGCCGATTTCCTGCGCGATGTGCAGGACGCCGCCCTCACCACGGCACAGCGCCAGCCCCTGCTCGCCTGGGCCGATGCCGCTGGCAGCGCAGGCGCCTTCAGCGTGCATCACCTGCAACCGGCCGACGGCCATGCCCTGCCCTGTTCACTCTCGGGCGCGATTGTGCTGCGCGACCTGCAAAGCAGCGCCAGCACGATCTACCTGCACAGCAGCTGGGCCGGGCTGGAGCCCTTCGACGACATGCCCGCCCTGACCCATGTGCTCGACGATCGCCTGGGCCAGCCGGGCACCGACTGGGTCCAGGTGCCCGCTGGCGCCGAGTGTTTCGAGGAGCGCATGCAACGCATCTTCGTCGACCGCCTGCAACGCCTGGAGGAGTTCTGGCAGGACTGGGAGGGCTTGCCCAAAGCGCAGTCGAGCGACTCGGTGGCCGTAGCCGAACAAGCCCTCGGTGACTACTGGGCGGCGGCCTCGGGAAAGGCCAGCAGCCGCCGCCAGCGGTTGGCCGCCGTGCTGGAAGAGGCCTACCAGCACACGCTGATCGAGGCGGCGCATGAACGTTTGATCCGTCGCGACGAAGCCCGGTGGTTGCAGCAGGCACCGCTGGTCGATGCACAAAAAGCTTCGCTGTATGTAGAGGGCGGCGAGCCGATCAAGCTGGCCGGCGCCTTCGTCCTGCATGACCATGAGCGCCCGAACGCCGCCTGGTTCCTGTACCTGCCCGAAGAAGGCTTGCATCACTGCGCTGACGAGGCGGCCGTGCTGAATACCCTCACCGGGCTCGCCAACCTCGGCGACTACCTTTCGCTCGACGACCACGCGAGGCTGCGCGAGATGCCCAGGCCGCTGCTGCGCCTGGACCCGCCGAGCCACGAACTGTTTCTGGACCGCGCCAACTCAGTGATCGGCCTGCAGCGCCGCAACCTGGCCTTCAGCCTCGGCGGGGCTGGCGCGGCGGCCGACCTGGCCGCCGTCGTCGACGTGCGCAGCCTGATCGACCCGACTCTGCTGCGGTTCAGCCCAGCGCCGCCACCTGCACTGCCGTCTGCCAACCCGGCGCTGGCCCTGCCGGAACAGGCACAGGCCCTGCAGCGCCGCCTGCACGCCATCGATGCGCGGCTGCCGGACCCCCGTGGCTGCGCCGCGCGCCTGCTCGACCGCGGCCTGGCCTGCATGGGCTGGAACACGCTGACTGCCACCGGGGTAACCGTCAATGCCGATGGCGTGAGTGGCAGCCTGGCGGATCTGCTGCTGCACCGGCTCACCGCCAAGGCCTCCCTCGAGAACCTCAGCAGCAGCGTCAAGGTGCCGACAGCGCTGCTGCGGGCTCTGCTGCAGACCTGTGCACCGCGCGTGCAACCTGCCTGGCGCCGCCTGCTGCAGCGCACCCAGGAGGACAACCTGGCGCTGCTGGCCGACCTGCGGGTGCAGGCCCTGAACCTCGCGTTGCAGCAGCAGCGCCTGCTGGGCCGCCTCGACTCGCAGCCGCCGGGGTGGCCCGAGCAAGCCCAGCAGCAGCCGCTTCGCTTCGCCCAGGAGCTGCAAAAACGCGAGAACCTGCGCGTTGTCGAGCAGGCGCAAGCCGCCTGGGCCCTGGCCATGGCGCTGCAGTTGGCGCCCGCGCCGTTCGACCAACTGCTGCGCTCGGCCTGCGCGAACACGGCTCTGGACGAGCGCCTGGACCAACAGATCAGCGAGTTGCGCGCCGCCCGCCTGGAACAGGTCCTGCCCGCCTGGTTGAAGCAGGCGAGCGCGAACGAGCGCCTTGAGTACGCCGCCGCACTCAAGGCGCTGGATCACCTGGAGGCCAGCCGCGAGGATTACCGCTTCGGCATCGCACCACTGCACGAATACGCCCGCAGCCGCATCGCCGAACGCCTGGCCCGAGTGCAGCCGGACAACCCCCCGGACCCCGACCAGGTACTGATCGAACTGCCGACCTACACGCCTGCAGTGCCCTGGCTGTTCAGCCATGAAGGCCTGGTACCGGAAAGCATTCCGGCGGCCAGCAGCGTGCAGCGCGACAGCCTGACCGCCTACGCCATCAGTCACTTCTCGCGCAGCCAGACGGCTGTGCTGCGCGCGCGCATGGCCGATGGCAGCCCCGCCCCGAGCTGGATGACCCCACCGGCCCTGCACCAACTGGTCGACCGGCTGGACATCGGCGGTCGCTACCGCCAGCTTCTGGCGGAAAAACTCAGCAGCCAGGACCCGGACTTCCAGCGCCGCCGCGCGCTGTTCGGCGAGCACTCCCACGCCCAGCTGCGGGTCGCGGCGCTGCAGGCGCGCCTGGCGGGGGAGCTGGACGCCACCGCCTATGCCTACGTGCAGGCCGTGCTGGACATGCCCGATGGCGTGGCCCGCCAGCCGGTGCTTGGGCAAGCGGTGACATTTCGGCCGCTGAGCCTGGTGCCCGGGCCTGGCCGCAGCAGCGACCGCGTCGCCGGGTTGTGCCTGATCGGCCCACAGGAGCCGAACAAGGGCCCGCTGGTGCTCTACGCCAGCGCCGGCGCCGGCTTTGTCTTCAAACAGTTCGCCGACGCCGCCGACCTGCTGCGCCAGGCGCAAACCGCCGGGCCGCTGCAGGAACTGATCGTGCAGCAGGTGGCCGACGACGTGCGCAGCCGCTACGCCCATGGTGGCCTGCGCGAAGTGCACCTGCCCACCGACGCCGCCGACCCGTTCGACATCCCTCTGCCCTCCGGGCCGCCCACCCTGGACCCCACACCCTGGACCGGCAACGCCTGGCACCTGCTGTTCGACGATCGCGTGCAGCTGCTGCACCGGTTGGCGAAAACCCAGACCGTCAGCAACGCAGAAGCTCATTGGCAGTCGTTCCAGTTCCTGATGGGCCTGGGGATCGAACAGGTCGGCTTCCTTGCCGAAGGCCGCCTGGCGCAACTGCTGAGCCTGTGGGCCGGGATCGCCCAGCTCGATTCGGCAGCCGAGGCCACCCGCCGCCACCAGTGGGGCAACGCCCTGGGCCGGCTGGCCTACGCGCTGGTGCTGCTGGCGCCGCTGACCGCCAGCACCGGGCAAGCGCCGTCGACGTCAGCGGCGCACGTGGCCCAGGACTCGCTGCAGGCCGACGAGCTGCGCGAGTTCGAAACCGATCAGGCGCTGGAGCAGATGCTCTACCAGCCGGCGACCGGCCTCTATCAAGCCCGGCATGGGCTTGAATACGCGGCAGTAGCCGGCAAGGTCTACCCGGTGTGGCTGGCCAACGGGCGCTGGCGCATCGGCAGCCAGGCGCACCCCGGGCCTTGGCTGGAGACGGTCGGCGACGGCCAGTGGCAGCTTGAACGGCTGTGGGACCTGCGCTACGGCGGTGCCCTGACCAAACGAGCACGCCCGGCCACACCCAGCTCGTCCATCGCGCAATTGCTCAGGGTACGGGCCGTTGGCATGCGGGATATCCGCCGCTTCTCCAGGGACAAGGCGCGGCGCATCGGCCAGGCCCACGCCTACGCCAAAAGCCGCCTGATCACCGCCTTGGACAACCTCAATGTGCAGGACCCGTCACAGGCGCTGGGAGCGCGACCAAAACAGGTGATCGCCGACTTCTTCGGGGTCGCGCAGCCGTCGCCGCAACTGCTGGACAAGGTCAAGCGTGCGATTGGCCAGATCTTTATCGAAATGATCGATCCGAGCCTTGCCCCGGGCACTTCACAGCGCTTCGTCTACGGCGAAAATATCGCCAGGACCGGCGAACGGATGATGGGCATGATCTCCCAGGGCGATCCGGCACGGCGCATCTTCGTCACCGAGCTGTTCTTCGACCTGCCCTCTCGCCTGCGCTATCACAGCACGCGCCTGCTGCGCCCCTTCGACCTGCCATCGCATGTGCGCGCGGCGACCCTGCTCCACGAGGTGTCGCACCTGACCAACGACTGCGAGGACATTGCCTACATCGAGCCCGGCGCACCCTATCTGGACCTGGTGGCCAGCAACGACCCGATTGATCCCAGTTTCAGGGACGAGCTGCGCGAACTGGCCGATCGACTGTCGGTGAACACCCCGGATACCGAGTTGTTCATGCGTCGTGATCGCGGCTATTGGGTGTCGCTGGACCTGATCGACCCACCGGCGGCGCAGCGTGTGCTTGCTGAAACCGGCGGGGTGGATCTGGCCGATGCGCGACGGATCTTCTACGCCGACGCGCAAAAACGTGCAGCGGTGATCCTCGCCAACGCCGATTCGGTGACCATGCTGATCATGCTGCTGGGGCGCCCCGAACCTACGGTTTGACCTTGCGGCGCATGATGCCGTTGATGAAGACGACGACGATGGCCACACCGATGGCGATGTACTTGAAGGTCTCTTCGCTCAGCTGACCCTGGCGCTGCAGCCAGGTCAGCCCGAACATGATCAGCAGGACCACCAGGGACATGAGGATGGAATATTTGAGTCGTTGCTTCTGGGTCATTGAGAGTTCCTGATTACTCTGTATCGGCTTTGTATCCCCTGCCACACCAAGCACTTACGCGACAGGCGCAATGGTCGGGGCAGGAAAGGGTCTCATATTACAGTGCCAGCTCCGCTTAGGGAGCAGGCACTTTCAACATGAGGACTTGCTGATGCTTCGTCGAATCACATTGCTGATTCCCTTGATTCTGACCCTCAGCCTGAGCGGCTGCTGGCTGTTCTTCCCGCCCGGGGGTGGCGGTGGCGGCCATGGCGGCGGCGGGGGTGGAGGCGGCGGCTACCATGGTGGCGGCGGCGGGGGTGGTGGTGGCGGCGGCGGTGGTCCCGGCCCTGGCTTTCGCGGCTGATACCAACGCTTGACCCGCTGACCCTGGTCGACCCGCTGCGGTGCGGTTGGCCAGGACTGCACCTTGACCCACCCTTTGCACCCTTGCTTGGGCCTCGCAACGAGCCAACGCGGCCTGCAGGCTGATCATAAAGAAATTTCCTACATCCGCCTTACACAAATCCTACGTCCCTTGTCCGGTTAACTGACCCCTCCACGCCCCTTTTGACGGCTGGCGGCGGTCTGCCGCAGCACCGGAGAATGATCGGGCGGCGTCGGCCCCTGCCGGCGCCATCAGCGCAATCATTCCTACAAGGAAGCAGACATGGACGTTCACGATCTCAAGCAGATAGACATCAGCCAACTCCCCGCCTCGCTACAGGCCCTGATCGACTGCATCGGCCTGGAATGCGCCTATCACATGACCTGCCGCTACGGCGGACGCCCCAAGTACATCCCCAAGCACGCCCGGCGCACCTCGCTGGCGCTGATACTGCCGCCCGACGCCCTGGCCCGGTTGATCCAGCGCTATGCTGGCGCGGCATTGGAGATTCCCAAGGTGGATCATTTCGAGCGCCAGCTGCGCAACCTGCAGATCAAGCAGGCCACCGAACAGGGCTGCTCACGCAGCATCCTCGCCGACCGCTACGGCCTGAGCCTGCGCCAGATCGGCAACATCCGCCGCCAGGCCCTGAGCGCCTGAACCCTGCGGCAGAGCCTGCTCTGCCGCCGTCCCTCGCCCTTCTCAGAAGTCACGCTTGTAGAAGATGTCCAGAGAGCTGGCGACCCCACTGGCCGCCTCGACATACACCTTTTTGCTCAGCAGGTAGCGCAGCGCAATGGTGTTGGCCGGCTCGAAGACCCCGACCCCGTAGCGCAGGATCAGCTTGTCGGTGAGGTTGCCGCTGGCGACCACGCTGGTGGTGTTGCCGCTGCCCTGGGTGTCAAGCTGGAAATCCTTGATGCCCAGGTCGCTGGCCAGCTTGCCGGCGGTCGAGGAGCTGCCGGCCAGCCCCAAGGCCAGGGCCGCCTGGGCGAGCATGTTGTTGTCCTCGCCGCTGGTGCTCAAGGGCCGCCCCAGAACCAGGTATGACAAGGCCTCCTGCTGATCCATCGCCGGTTCGGCGAACACCGTGCTGGTGGGCTCCTCGGCGCTGCCGCTGAGGCGGATACCGGCGATGACGTCGTCGACCTGGCGAATCGCCTCGATGTCCAGATAGGGCTGGTCGATGGGCCCGGCGAACAGCAGCCGCGCCCGGCGAATGGTCAGGCGCTGGCCATAGGCCCGGTAGCGACCGTCGTTGAGGTTCAGCTCGCCGCGGGTGTCGAGGTTGTCGCCGATGTGCACGCGCCCGGCCAGGTTGGCGGTCAGGCCGAAACCGTTGAACGACAGCTTGTCCTCGCCCACCACCACGTCGATATCCATGGCGATGGCCATGGGCTTCTCGGCAGCAGGCGCCTGGGCGCCGACGATCACGGTGTCGTCGGACAGCTTCACCGTCGTGGGCGGCAACTGGCGCACGGTGATCGCGCCCTTGGGTACACTGACCTTTCCAGACACCGCCAGGCGGTTGTCCGCCAGTTCGATCTTCAGGTCAGGCTGTGCCTCCAGGGTCGCGTAGGGTTCCACCGTGACCGGCAGGCGCGTGCCTTTGAGCCACAGCTGCGCCGCCAGCCCCCTGGCCCAGTCGACCTGGCCCCCAAGGCTGCCCTGGCCGCTGTCGCCGGCCTTCCAGCCGCCGTCCAGCTGCAGGTGTTCCCCGCTGATGGCGGCGTTGATGCGCAGGTCCTGCAAAGGCGTCGGCAGATCGCCACCGGAGAGTTCGGCGCCACTCAAGGTCAGGGTGCCGTTGACCTGAGGCGCCAGCAGGGTGCCGGCGAGCTGGCCATGGCCATCGAGGTGGCCGGCAAGTTTCTCGACCTGAGGTACGAAGGGCCGCGCCACCGAGATATCCAGCCCGGACAGGTTGAACTCACCGGAGATCGGCTTGCCGTTGGCCAGCGGGTTGATCCGCGTGCTCACGCGCAGGTTGCCCAGCTTGCCGCCGGCGAAGATCAGCTCGGTGTCGACCCGTTGCGGGCTTAGCTGGCTGGTCAGGTTGAGCGCCTGGTAGGGAAAGTCCAGCCATTGGCGCTGATCGCGGATGCGCAGGCTGCCGCCGCTGGCGTCGACCACGATGCGGCCCTTGGGCCCGGACGCCGGCAGGTCGACGGCGAGGTCGGCGTTGAGGCTGCCCTGCCAGGCCAGGTCGCGCGGCAGCCACGGCCGCAGGCTGTCCAGCGGGAAGTCCTTGAGGTGATAGCGCAGGCGCGGCTCCGGCGCCAGGCGCTGGTCTTCGCCGCACAGGCTGGCCGGGCCGGAGCGCCAGCAATGCGCGCCAAAGTTGATCGTGCCGTTGGCCAGCCGCTCCAGCCGGGCAGGCGCCTGCAGCTGCCAGTTCTGCCCGCCGCTCTGCACCTGGCCGCTGACCAGGCGGCCGCGCCAATCGTTCTGCGCCAAGCCGCCGTCCAGCGCCAGCGCCAGTTTCAGCAGCGGCCCTTGCAGGCCCAATTGCAGCGCCTGCTGGCGCAGGTCGCCGCCGCCTTTGGCGGTCAGAGTGCCCAGGTCGGTGTCACCGCTGTGCAGGCCGGTCGCCGTGAGGTCGAGACTGCCATGCTGACGCGCGTCGACCGCGGCGCTCAAGGTCAGGGTTTGCAGACGAGCAGTGGACATCGCCAGTTGCTGGCCCCGCAGTTGCAACTGCCCTTGCGGTGCTTGCAGGCTGCCGGCGGCATCCCACTGGCCCTTGAGCTGGCCTTGCAGGCCCGGCCAGAGCTGGCCGAGGCGCGGCAGATCGATGTCCAGGTGCGCCGCGAGCTTCTGTTCCAGGCGGCCTGTACCCTGTATTCGGTTGTCGCCCAGGCGCGCTTGCAGGGCGCTGACCTCCCAGCGTTGCCCGGTGCCCTTGACTTGCGCCTGCAGCAGCGCCGGCTGGCCGCGCAGGCGGCCCTTGATATCGGCGCCGAGGTCGAGGTCCAGTTGGCCATCGTGCAGCTGGCCGGTGCTGTTCAGGGTTCCGCCAAGGTTGCCTGGCAACTCGGCGAGCCAGTACGCAGGATCGATATTGGCCAATTCCAGCGCGGTGTCCCATTTGATCGCGTCGGCGAACTGCAAGGCCAGGCGCCCACTGGCCTTGCCCTTGCCGGCGGTGACTTCCAGCTGTGGCAGGAACAGCTGCTGCAGGTTGCCGCTGAACGGCGTCAGCACGCTGAAGGCGCCGGCCGGCCCGTCCAGATCGCCGTTGAGGTTGCCCAGGTAATTGCCGTCGCGGTAGTCGATCTCGGCATCGAAGCGGCGCAGCTTGACCGGCACCGGTTGCGGCTGCGGGTACAGCCGCTCCCAGGGAAAATCCTGCCAATGCAGTTTGGCATTGGCAAGCAGGCCCTGCTGCCAGTCGATCAGGCCGCTGAGTTCCAGGCGCTGGTCATCGGCGGCCAGCAATTGCAGGGCGTCGATGCGCGCCTTCTGGGCGTCGGCCCGGCCGTGCAGCGCCAGGCTGATGGGTCCCTTGTGCTGCAGGCTGACCTGGGCCGGCAACTGCGCCGTGCCATCGATGCGGTAGCCCTGCAGCAGGTCGCCGTTGGCGTCCAGCACCAATTGCTCGAGGGTCAGGGTGTCGGGCAGACCGGCGCTGGCCTTGAAGGCATCGGCGCTGATCCGCAGCTGGGCCGGCAGATGTTCGGCCAGGGCCTGCACCTGGCCTACCAACTTGCCATCAAGGTAGCCACTGCTCTGCCCGCTCAATTGCAGCGCGCCCTGCAGCGGGCCCTGGGCTTGCAAGGCCAGTTGCCAGGAGCGGCCATCGACCGCGGGCAGCTGCAACTGCGCCGACGCTTGCAACGGCCAGTCGCCATTGGGCTGCAGCGTGCCGCTGAGGTCCAGTTGCAGGTCGCCGTGTTGCACATGGGCGCTGTCGATCCGCAGTTCGCTGCCGCGCCAGTGCGCCGCCAGCCGGGCGTTCTCCAGCAGCTGGCTGCCGTCGAGCCACAGGCTGCCCAGTTGCAGCTCGCCCAGCTCGATGGCCACAGGCAGCTTGAGCGCCGGCAGGCGAGTGGGTTCAGTACCGGCCGGGGCAGCGGAGGCCGGAAAGCTCAGCTCCACCTTGTCAGCGTGCAGGCGCTCGATGCACAGGGCTCCGCGCAACAGGCAAGCCGGGGTCCAGGCCAACGCTGGCGCCTGCACCTGGACGCGATCGGCGCCCTGCTGCCAGGTCAACCGGGTCGCGCTCCAGCTGCCGGCCAGTTGGCCGCTGAACTGCTCGACCTGCACGCCTGGCACCCGTGCCAGCAGCCAACGGCTGCCGCTTTCGCTGGTGAGTGTCAGGTACACCGCGAGCACCGCCAGCAGTAACAGGGCGAGCAGGCTGGCGCCGGCGATGGCGGTCCATTTCAAGGTACGGCGCACAGCCTGGTTCACAGTTCAGGTCCCATGGAAAAATGCAGGCGGATGCCGCCGTCGTCGTCCAGCGGGTGGGCCAGGTCGACGCGAATCGGCCCGACCGGTGAGACCCAGCGAATGCCGACGCCGACCCCGGTCTTGAGGCTGGGCAGTTCAAGGTTGTTGAACGAATTGCCCTGGTCGACGAAAGTCGCGATGCGCCACTTCTCGGCGATCGAGTACTGGTATTCGACACTGCCGGCGACCATGTAGCGGCCGCCGATGCGGTCGCCGTCGGAGTTCTCCGGTGACAGGCTCTGGTAGGCATAGCCGCGCACGCTCTGATCGCCACCGGCGAAGAAGCGCAGTGACGGCGGGATCGACTTGTAGCCGTTGGTGACACTGCCGCCCAGTTGCAGGCGGCCGAGCAGGCGGTGGTTGTCGGCGACGGTGGTGAGGCCCTTGAGCAGGACGTTGCCGTGCACCAGGTTGGTGTCCGAGAGCAGGCCTTGCTTGGCCACCTGGGCGTCGAACTGCAGCCGGTAGCCGTTGTGCGGGTCGACCTTGTTGTCACTTTTCAGGTAGCCGTAGCTGATACCGGGCATCAGCAGGGTGCTCAGGCCGGAATCGTCGCCCAGGCGGTACTCCTCGCGCTGGGCCTTGAGCGAGATCACCCGCTCCCAGCCGCTGGGCAGCTTGCTGTGCCATTCCGGGCCGACCGTGAGCAGCTTGCTGAGGGCGTCGGTGTTGGCAATCTCTTCGTACTGATAGCCGCCGGCCCAGCGCAGCTTGTCGGTCAGCGGCGGGTCCAGCGGGGTGTCGTACCACAGCCCGATATTCTGCCGCGGGGACGACACCTCGGCCTCGGCGCCGTAGCTGTCGCCGGCCGAGTTGACCCAGTGGCGGGTCCAGTTGGCCTTCAGGCGCGGGCCGACGTCGGTCGAATAGCCGACCCCCAGGCCCATGGTGCGCGGTTTGCGTGTGGTCAGGTTGACCTGCACCGGGATGACCTTCTGCGCCGTCGCTGCGGTGGGTGAGGCGTCGACCCGCACGCCTTCGAAGTAGCCGCTCGACTGCAGCGCCTGGTTCAGCTCGTTGACCAAGTCGGAGTCGTAGGGCGCGCCTTCCTTGAACGGCACCATGCGTTGCAGCAGTTCATGGTCGAAGGGCGTATCGCCGGCGAACTGCACCGCGCCGAGGGTGTAGCGCGGGCCACTCTGGTAGACCAGCTCGATGTCGGCGACGTTGGCCGCCGGGTCGACGCTCAGGCGCTGGGCGGTGAAGTGACCGCTGAAAAAACCGTAGCGCGAGGCCTGGTTGAGGATCAGGCGCTTGGCGTCGTCGTACAGGCCGTGGTTCAGCGGCATGCCCGGCCGCAGGGCCTTGACGTCGGGCAGGCGAAAGCCCTTGAGCTCGGCCAGGCCGCCTTCGACCCGCAGCGTCACATGGCGCAGGCGCACCGGCTCGCCCGGTTGCACGGTGAGGATCAGGGTCGGGTTGCTGCCCGGCTGCACGCTGGCGTCGATCTGCGCCTGGTAGAAGCCCAGGGCCTGAGCGGCCTTTTTCGCCTGCTCGGTGGCGGCCCGGCGCGAGCGGCGCAGGGCCCGCTCGTCGCGCTCGGCGACGCTGCCGATGTAGCCTTCGATGTTGGCCTTGAGCGCCGGGTCGGCCGGCTGCACACGCACGTCGAGCAGCCCCTGGGCCTGCGCGCCTATGCTTGCGACCAGCAGCACCAGGCCGCTGGTAATGGGAACTGAAAATCTCATAGGCGCGGATGCTAACACGCAGATTTGTAAAAGGTGTTTCTCCCGCGCCTGTCGCCCAGGCTAGCCTTCGGCGACCATGCGTTCGACCAGTTGCGGGCTGGGGTGCATGAACACATGTTCGAGCACCGGGCCCACGGCGATCTCGCCGATCTGCTGGTAGCCGTTACGCTCATAGAAATCCAGGTAGTGCGGGTTGCCGGTGTCCAGCACCACGCCTTCGGAGTGCGGGTCTTCGGCGCACCAGTCATGGACTGCGGCCAGCAGTTGCCCGGCAAAATGCGCGCCTTCGAAATCGGTGTGCAGGCCGAGCATCGGCAGTACGTGCACGGCATCGGTGGGCACACAGGCCATCACCGCGTCATGGTATTCCAGGTAACGGCGAGTGCAGTCCAGGCCCGTGTCGATGACCATGCGCATGCGCCAGGCCCAACTTTCAGTGACGCCCAGGCGGCGCTGAGGCGGCGCGATCAGCGCCACGCCCACCAGGCGATCGTCGAGCAGCAGGCCCAGGGCCGGCAGGTCCTGCAGGAAGTGCTGCTTGACGCGTTGGCGCACAGTGGCCAGCACCCGCTGCTCGTAGCCTTCACGCTCGGCTTCGAACACCCAGGCGAAGGTCGAGTCGTGGCGATAGGTCTGAAACAACAGGGCGCGGATCTCTCGCGAATAGCCGCTATCGAGGGTGCGAATGTCAGCAGTGGCTTGGCCAGACATGGTGAAACTCCTTGAACGAGGTGCCAGCGGTGCGCTGCATGCCCAGTAATGGAGGGCGGTGCGCGCCGGCAGTTCCTTCCCGTGGCGGCTTCAGGGGCCGCAGCACGCCGGCAAACAGGCTGGCGATGGCGAGGCTGCTCCGTTAGCATCGCGCTTTTGTTCAGGATTGCCGCCTCATGAAGATCGTCTCATTCAACATCAACGGTCTGCGCGCGCGCCCTCACCAACTCGCCGCGCTGATCGACAAGCACCGCCCCGACGTCATCGGCCTGCAGGAAACCAAGGTCTCTGACGAGCAGTTTCCGCGCGCCGAAGTCGAAGCCCTGGGCTATCACGTGCACTTTCATGGGCAGAAAGGCCACTACGGTGTCGCCCTGCTCTCCCTCAAGCCGCCACTGAGCCTGCACAAGGGCTTTGCCAGCGACGATGAAGAAGCGCAGAAGCGCTTCATTCGCGGCACCTACGAAGACGCCGACGGCATGCCGGTGACCATCATGAACGGCTACTTCCCGCAAGGTGAAAGCCGCGACCACCCGACCAAGTTCCCGGCCAAGCAGCGCTTCTACAGCGACCTGCAGGCGCTGCTGGAAAGCGAGTATCGCAAGGACCAGCCGTTGATCGTGATGGGCGACATCAACATCTCGCCGCAGGACAGCGACATCGGCATCGGTGCCGACAACGCCAAGCGCTGGCTGAAGACCGGCAAGTGCAGCTTCCTGCCCGAGGAGCGCGAATGGCTGGCGCGCCTGAAGGACTGGGGCCTGGTCGACAGCTTTCGCCACCTGTACCCGGAAGTGGTCGATCAATTCAGCTGGTTCGACTACCGCAGCCGCGGCTTCGAGGACGCGCCCAAGCGCGGCCTGCGCATCGACCTGATCATGGCCTCCGAGGGGCTGCTGCCGCGGGTCAAGGCTGGCGGCGTCGACTATGAGCTGCGCGGGATGGAAAAACCGTCTGACCATGCGCCAATCTGGCTTGAGCTGTCATCCAGCTGACATCAGGCTGTCTTAATCTGCGGGCACTTTGCCAGGGTGCCCGCCATGCAATTCCCCGCTTTTGCCCTCGCGCTGCTGCTCGCGCCTTTGCTGGCCCTGCCTGCCAGCGCCGCCCCGGTGCTGCGCATCCAGGGTTCCAATACCATCGGTGCCGAACTGGGGCCGGCGCTGGTGCGCGCGCTGCTGCAACAGCAAGGCGCCACGAATATCAGCACCCGGCCGGGCACCCTGGCCAATGAAGTACACATCAACGGTGATGACGCCCGCGGCCAGCCGCTGGACGTCGACCTCGCGGCCCACGGCTCAAGCACCGGCTTTGCCGCGCTGAAGATCGGCGACGCCGATCTGGCAGCCTCCTCGCGGCCGATCAACGAACGGGAAGTGAAGAATCTGCAATCGCTGGGCGACCTGAAAAGCAGCGAAGCCGAGCAGGTGATCGCCATCGACGGCGTGGCGGTGATCGTGCATCCCGACAACCCGATCCGCCAGCTGAGCACCGCGCAACTGGCGCAGTTGTTCAGCGGCGAGCTGACCTCCTGGGACAGCCTGGGCGGCAAGGGCCCGGTGCATCTGTATGCCCGCGACGATCAGTCCGGCACCTGGGAAACCTTCCGCGAGCTGGTCCTGGCCCCCCGCGGCAAGGCGCTGTGGGCCAGCGCGCGGCGCCTGGAGTCCAGCGAACAGTTGTCCGACGAAGTCAGCCACGACCCCCAGGCCATCGGCTTCATCGGCCTGCCCTACGTGCGCCAGGCCCGCGCCCTGGCCATCGCCGACGGTGCCGGACAACCGATGCTGCCAACTCGCAGCCTGATCGCCACCGAGGACTACCCGCTGTCGCGGCGCCTGTTCTTCTATCTGCCGCCCGAGCGCAGCAATCCCTGGGCCCAGGCGCTGGTGCGCTTTACCCAGAGCGAGCAGGGCCAGGCGATCGTCGCCCAGGCCGGGTTCATCGCGCAGACGGTGCAGGCGATCGATGTGGCCGCGACGCCACGCATGCCCGCGACCTACCGCGACCTCGCGCGCCAGGCCCAGCGCCTGTCGGTCAACTTTCGCTTCGCCGAGGGCAGCGCCACCCTGGACAACAAGGCGCGCGCCGACCTGCAACGGGTGATCGGCTACCTGGCCCGGCACAACAAGCTCAAGAGCCAGGTCACCCTGGTCGGCTTCGGCGACGAAAAGGATGACCCCGAGCGCGCCCGCCTGCTCTCGCGCCTGCGCGCCATGGCGGTACGCCGCGAGCTGGTTCGACAGGGCGTGGTGCTGCGCGACGTGCAGGGCCTGGGCAGCGAGATGCCGGTGGCGGGCAACGATCTGGACGAGGGCAGGATCAAGAACCGGCGGGTGGAGGTCTGGGTGTATTGACCGCCGGCCCCACATTTACTGGGCCATATACTTACCCAACTCGAACTTGCCGATCGCCGCGCGGTGCACCTCGTCAGGGCCGTCGGCCAGGCGCAGGGTACGCTGCATGGCGTACATGTAGGCCAGCGGGAAATCGTTGCTGACGCCGGCGCCACCGTGCATCTGGATGGCGCGGTCGATCACCCGCAGGGCAACGTTGGGCGCCACCACCTTGATCTGGGCGATCTCGCTGCGGGCCACCTTGTTGCCCACGGTGTCCATCATGTAGGCCGCCTTCAGGGTCAGCAGCCGGGCCATGTCGATCTCCATGCGCGAGTCGGCGATCCTGTCGACATTGCCACCCAGACGCGCCAGCGGCTTGCCGAACGCGGTGCGCTGCAGGGCGCGCTGGCACATCAGTTCGAGGGCGCGCTCGGCCATGCCGATCGAGCGCATGCAGTGGTGGATGCGCCCTGGTCCCAGCCGGCCCTGGGCAATCTCGAAGCCGCGCCCGGCGCCCAGCAGCACGTTGTCATAGGGCACCCGCACGTTCTCGAACAGCACTTCGGCGTGACCGTGCGGCGCGTCGTCGTAGCCGAACACCGGCAGCGGCCGGACCACCTTGACCCCGGGCGTGTCGATCGGCACCAGGATCATCGAATGCTGCTGATGGCGCGGCGCATCCGGGTCGCTCAGGCCCATGAAGATGAGGATCCGGCAGCGCGGGTCGCAGGCCCCGGAGGTCCACCATTTGCGTCCATCGATGACCCACTGGTCGCCGTCGCGCACGGCCCGGGCAGCCATGTTGGTGGCATCGGAGGAAGCCACGTCCGGCTCGGTCATGGCGAACGCCGAGCGGATCTCGCCACGCAGCAGGGGCTCGAGCCACTGTTGCTTCTGCGCCTCGCTGGCATAGCGCACCAGCACCTCCATGTTGCCGGTGTCGGGGGCCGAGCAGTTGAACGGCTCCGGCCCCAGCAGCGAGCGGCCCATGATCTCGGCCAGCGGGGCGTACTCCAGGTTGCTCAGCCCGGCGCCCAGCTGCGAGTCGGGCAGAAACAGGTTCCACAGGCCGGCATCGCGAGCGCGCTGCTTGAGTTCTTCCATGACGGCGGTGGGCTGCCAGCGATCGCCCTCGGCAACCTGGCGCTCGAAGATCGCCTCCGCCGGATAGACATGGGCGTCCATGAACGCAGTGACGCGCTCGCGCAGTTCCTGGACCTTGGGCGAATAGGCGAAATCCATCGGTGGCTACCTTTCTGAGTCTTTTCAGCGGCCATATCGGCCATCGTTCGGACACAGCCTAGACCTGCCGCCTTGGATTTATCTAACCTATTCTCAACGTGTATGAACATTCATAACTCATATAGAACCCCTGAATCAGCCGCTGCGGAACTCGCCATGAACCTGAGCAAGGTCGACCTCAACCTGTTCATCGTCTTCGATGCCATCTACACCGAAGCCAACCTGACCCGCGCCGGGCAGATCGTCGGCATCACCCAGCCGGCGGTGTCCAACGCCCTGTCGCGGCTGCGCGAAACCTTCAACGACCCGCTGTTCGTGCGCACCGCTCAAGGCATGGTGCCGACCCCCATGGCGCAGAACATCATCGGCCCGGTGCGCAGCGCGCTGGCGCTGCTGCGTGTGTCGGTGCAGGAAAGCCGCATCTTCAACCCGCTGCAGGCCGGCAAGACCTTTCGCATCAGCATGACCGACCTTACCGAGGCGGTCATTCTGCCGCCGCTGTTCCAGCGCCTGCGCCGCCTGGCGCCCAAGGTGGTGATCGAGAGCTTCCTCAGCAAGCGCCGCGAAACCACCATGGACCTGGCCGCCGGGCGCCTGGATTTTGCCGTCGACGCGCCGCTCAACACTGACCCGCAGGTGCGCCACGTCAAGCTGATGGAAGATCGCTACGTCTGCGCCATGCGCGCCGGTCACCCGCTGTTCAAGGACGCGCTGAGCCTGGACGAGTACCTGGGCCTGACCCACATCCACATCTCCAGCCGGCGCGGCGGCCTTGGCCACATCGACCTGGCCCTGGGCAAGCTGGGCCTGCAGCGGCGTATCGCGCTGCGCTCGCAGCATTATCTGATGGCCTCACAGGTGCTGCAGCAGACCGACATGGTGATGACCGTGCCCGAGCGCTTCGCCCGGCGCAACGCGCTGTCCTACGTGGCCCTGCCGGTGCACGACGTGCCGGCGGTGGAGACCCACCTGTTCTGGCACGAAAGCACCGACCAGGACCCGGCCAACCGCTGGATGCGCGAGCAGATGATCGAGCTGTGCCAGGCGGTGACCGCCGACGAGAACCGCCGCGCCAGCGACCCGTCCCCCCGTTAGTCGGCAGCGGCGAACAAGGAAACGTGGGGCTCCAGCAGCTGTTCGCGCCAGATCGGCGTCACGCTCTGCCCGCTCTGTTCCTGCAGCATCTGCGAGGTGCGCCCCTGCTTGCGCTGGGCCACGGTCTTGAGGTGCGCCCGGCTGTAGTCGGCAAAGCCGCCCTCGGCCCGCGGATAGTGAAAGTGTGCGTACCAGATCGGTTGCCGGCTGGCCGTGTCGAGCACCACATACTCCTGCAGGTAATCGACGATGCGCCCGCGTGCATTGCGCAACCCGATGCGCGGACCGACCCGTTGGATCTGCGCCTGCTGGTGCTCGATCAAGTAGCTCAAGCGGCTGCCGGTGGGCAGCGCGCGTTTGGTCTGGCTCAGGCGGATGCGCCGGCCTTCTCCCAGCAGGTGCTCGGCGCGCTCCTGCAACTGCCGCACCAGCGCCTCGGTGGACTGGCTGGCGAAACGCTGCAACTGGCGGGCGTAGGTGCGCAGCTGCTCGGCGTGGCTGTCGAGCATATGCTGCAGGTCGCGAGGCTCGTGCACATGCGCGCTCTCGGCCAGACGCTCGACCCGACGCACCAGCCCCGGCAGATCGTCCAGGGCCGTGCGCGCGCCGTCGATCAACCCGGGCAGGTCTGCGGCGCTGAAGGTGGTCGCTGCGCCAGCGCCATGGAGCACTTGCCAGCGCCCCGAAGGGCTCTGGCTGAAGGTGTCGATGACCTGTCCCGACACCGGGTCGGCGATGTCGATCAGCTGTGCGCCGTCGTCGCCGCGCCGCGCGCGGCCCACCAGCAGGCTGTCGTCGACCGTTTCGAACAGCCGCTTGCTACTGGCCTTGCCCGGGCGGCTGGCGGCCTTGTTCGCGCTCATGCGGGTCAGGCTGTTCTCAAGGGTCGCCAACTCTTCACCGATGGCGGCCATCAGCTCGCTGTTCAGCCCTTGCAGCTCCAACCAGTAAGCGCGGTGAAAATCCCCCGCCGCCGTCTCGAGCAGATGCATCTGGTTGGCTTCGAACCGGCGCAACTGACGCAAGATGTCCTCCAGCAGGCGATGGCGCTCGTTGAGCGATACCACGACCAGCCCCGACTTCAGCTCGCGATAGGCGATGGACGCGCGAATGAACGCCTTGCGCAGCGGCATGTAGACTTCCATGACCAGCCGCGAGGCGGGACTGTTGCCGATATGCGCATCCATGATCACGGTGCTCAGAACGCCCATGTGCGCGGTCTGGTAGTCCAGCGCCGTCGCCGACTCAGCCAGCAGCGCGTCCAGTCTGCCCAGCTGCGGCTGGGCATGGCGCTGGCTGCGCAACGTAGCGACCCAGGCCTCGAAGGCTTGGCGATTGTCCAAGGCGGCCCGCGACGCCTGATGCACCTGCTCGATGGCCTGATACAGCCGCCGTTGTGCCGCCCGCGCCTGGCTGGCGGGCAGCTCGACGTCGGGGATCTGCGCGCGCATGCGCTCGACCGCATCGCTCAGCTCGTTGCCCAGATGGATGCGCATGACCCGCGCCTGGACGATGACGTTGTCCACTGCTGCGCCAAAGCTGTGGGCGAACTGCGCGCTGGCCCGCGCGTTGCCCACCGCCGCCAACGATTTATCGACCAGCTGCTGATAGAAGCGCAGCGCCGCCTGGCGTGCGCCCACCAGCTCGGCCAGCGCCGATGCCGACTGCCGCGCGCCGGCGAGCTGCTGGCGGGCGCGCTCCAGGCGGGTGACGATACTGTCCTGCAAGGCCAGATGGCGAGTGAGCTCGGCGTGCAGGCGGCTGGCCCGGGCCGCTTCGGTTTCGGCGCCCAGCAGCCGGCGCCGCAGCCAGCCGGCCAGCCCCAACCAACCCTCCTCGGCCATGCGCCCCAGCGCTGCACCGCCACCAGCGCCGCCGGGCACCAGCTGGCCATGGAGCGCGCCGTAGGTGGTCCACTGGCCGCCGTCATCCAGGGCCAGGGCCTGCCGGTAGCCCTTGTGCGAGGTCGCCGCCAGACGCCACAAGGCCCGGCCTTCATCCCATTGCACGCGACAGGTTCGGCCGTCCTGGAAGATGAAATCGCCGTCGGCATGGCGGTAGATGCCGCGGTAACGGCCCAGCGTGCCCGGCGCCAGCCCCTTGAGGTTGACCGTGCTTTCATACCCGTGAAAACGTGACAGCGCCGGTTGGTCGGCGCGCTGCACGGCGGCTACGTTGTGCCGTTGCTGGCGCAGTCGCGCGCGCAAACGCGCCCGCAGCGGGCGCCCGGCGACCACCCCTGGCGCCACGTCCATGCCGGCATCGATGACGCTCAGCAGCAGCGACTCGATATGGTCCAGACCCTCGCCCGGACGGCCTGCGAGAAACGCCGCGACGGCGGCATTGGCGCTGTTCCAGCCGTCATGCACGCTGACCGCCACGCCCACGAAGGGCACCAGGCCCAGGGCGATCCTGACGTAGTCGAACACCGCGCCGTGCTGAACGGCCGCCTCTTGCAGATACGATTGGGCCTGCGAGCGCGAGGTCGAGCGGTGGCTGCGCAGCAGTCGGCCCATATGGACATTGGCCTGGTGCTGAGCCAGCGAGGTGGTCGCCGGCCAGGCCGGGCCGGGTTTGATGAAGTTGGCGAAGTTGTTGCGCTGCGCCTCACGCAGATAGCCGGCATGGGCCGTCGGCTCGCCCTCCACCGGGCGACCTGCCAGGTAGTCCAGGTGTCGGCTGTTCACGGCCATCTGCGCCAGGCCCTGGCAGGCCGCGTCGAGCGTGGCGTACTGGATGAAATCGCGGCCGTCGGGCGCATCCGGTTGATACAGCACCGTTACCCCGGACTGGCGCTCCTGCAGCAGCATGACACCCGCCAGGCCAACGCTGTCCTGGTCCAGCCCGGCCCATGAACCGGAGCTGAGCGTGGCCGTGCACATCGTCAGCTGCCAGCCGTCCGGTTGCCAGTCAGCGGGGGTCTGGCCGTGCAGCGCGCAGTGCACCATCTGCCAGCCCTGCTCCTCTATCAGCCCGCGCGCCAGGGCACTGGACGCCTGCCACTGCAGGCGGTGCAGCCAGGGTGCGGCGATGCAGGCGCGCCGCTTGCGCGCGGCCTCGGTATCTTCCCCAGGCATGGCCAGAAATGCATTGACCAAGGCATCTTCATAAGCCTGGGCGACGTCCAGCTGCTCGACGGTGGCTACCAGCCAGGCTTTGTCGATGCCCTTGTTCAGTGCCTGGCGGGTGGCATCGTCGCTGGCTTCGACCGACAGCTGCAAATAGTCCAGACGCAGCTTCATGGCATCGTCCACGCCTTCCAGGGCGAACTGATCGAGGCTCAGGCGCTCGCGCTCGGTGCTCGGCCGCGGTAACCGCCGCACTGGCACCCCGGGCGCCCCGGAACCGGCGATGGGCTGCTTGTCGAAGGTGACCTCGCGGGGCAGGTCCAGCTCCACCTGCCAAACGCCAACGGCGTCAAAGGCCTCGATGAGGCGGCCATCGATCAAGCGCCGCACCAGCTGCGCGCGCGCGGGCAGGTCGCGTTGCAGCAGCGCCTCGCTCTCGCGTTGCGCCTTGACATAGGCGCTCAGGGTTTCCCCCATGGCGGCACGGTCGACCAGCGGCAGCTGCCACCACCAGCTCGGCACGGCTTCGGCCAGCAGACCGCTGCGCACTTCTTCCAGGGTCTGCGCCAAGGCGCGGGTGCGCGCCGGCTGCAGGCCGACGGCAAAGTCTTCGCCGGCCTCCAGGCGCAGGCGCTCCAAAGACTCCTGGCGGCTGGGGGCGTCGTCGTACCAGCGCTCGCCACGCTGGATTGCCGAGGCGCGCGCCTGCACCTCCTGCCACTGCGCGCGCACGCTGTTGGCGAAATGGTTGGCCGCCAGCGGCAACAGCAGCAACTCGGCATCGCCGTGCTGCAACGCCTCGCGCAAGGCGGCGCCGGCGTCGAACACCTGCAGGCCGCCGCTGCTGCCGGGCCAATACAACAAGGCCGGGGCATCTGCCTGGCTCGATGACAACACCAGCACGCCCTGCAGGTACTCGCGCCTGCCGTCGCGGCTGTGCGCCACCTGGTAGACCTGGTCATGTTCGCGCAAGGTACCCGCGACCCAGGCCTCGACCCGGCTCAGCGCGGTGCTGTCCAGCAGGCCCAGGGCGGCCTGCATCCGCGCCTCCGCCAGCAGGCCCTGGCCGCGCGCTGCAACCAGGCTGTCGAACGCCGGATGGCCGACCCCGACGATCTGCCACAGTGTGGGCAGCGCCAACAACTGCCGCGCGGCCGCCCGAGCCGCAACATCGGCGGCACGCAGCTGCCGTTGCGCGGTACGCAGGTGGTCGATTGACGTCGGGTCGCGGTCGAGCAACGCCTGCAGTAAGGCCCGCTGACGACTCAGCGCGGCCTCGCGCCAATGCGCTTCGAGGTCCATGGACAGGCTGCCGAACAGCAGGTGATAGGCAGGGTTGCGGGCATCGCCGGGCGAGTGGGCGTTCATCGGGGTCACTTCCATGTCGAGCGCGCAACGGCGCAGAGGCCGCTATTGCAGCGCTCATCGGTGCCCGGCAGGCGTTATCTATGTAGCCGCTTGACGTTAACGTCAAGCAGACCTAGCTTAGGGGGCAACAGCCCCTGCGAGCCGATCATGAGCCTGACCTACAGCATTTCCGACCTGTCCCGGGAACTGGACATCACCACCCGCGCCATCCGCTTCTATGAAGAGCAAGGCCTGCTGGCGCCACAGCGCCGTGGTCAGGAGCGCATTTACAGCGCCCGCGACAAGGTCACCCTCAAGCTGATTTTGCGCGGCAAGCGCATCGGCTTCTCGCTGGCCGAATGCAAGGAGTTGATCAGCCTGTACGACCCGGCCGGTGGCAACCATCGCCAGCTGACCAGCATGCTGGAGAAGATCGCCGAGCGGCGCGGGCAGCTGCAGCAGCAATTGCTCGATATCCAGCAGATGCAGCTGGAGCTCGACACCGCCGAGGAGCGTTGCCAGCAAGCGCTGGCCCAGGGCAACCCCGGCGCACAACCTCTTGAGGTGCCCTGATGAATCTTCCCGCGCACGTACGCTTGGTCGAGGTAGGGCCCCGTGATGGCCTGCAGAACGAAGCCCGGGTCATTGCCGTGGCGGACAAGGTACGCCTGGTCGACGACCTGGGTGATGCCGGCCTGGGCGCCATTGAAGTGGGCAGTTTCGTCTCGCCGCGCTGGGTGCCGCAGATGGCCGGCTCGGCCGAGGTGTTCGCCGCCATCCGCCGCGCCCCCGGCGTCACCTACAGTGCGCTGACCCCCAACCTGCAAGGCTTCGAACAGGCCATGGCGGCAGGCGTGCGCGAGGTGGCGGTGTTCGCCGCGGCTTCCGAGGCCTTTTCCCAGCGCAATATCAACTGCTCGATCGCCGCCAGCCTGCAGCGCTTCGAGCCGGTGCTGCACGCCGCCCGCGCCCAGGGCGTGGCCGTGCGCGGCTACGTGTCCTGCGTGCTGGGCTGCCCATACGAGGGCGAAATCGACCCGCAACAGGTGGCCGCCGTGGCCGGGCAACTGTACGACATGGGCTGCTACGAGATCTCGCTGGGCGACACCATCGGCGTCGGCACCGCTGGCAGCACTCGCCACCTGCTCGAGGTGGTGGCCCGCCGCGTGCCACGCGCGCAGCTGGCCGGGCACTTCCACGACACCTACGGCCAGGCGCTGGCGAACGTCTATGCCAGCCTGCTGGAGGGCATTGCCGTGTTCGACAGCTCGGTCGCCGGGCTGGGCGGTTGCCCCTATGCCAAGGGGGCCACGGGCAACCTGGCCAGCGAAGACCTGGTCTACCTGCTGCACGGCCTGGGCATCCATACCGGCATCGACCTGCCCCTGCTCGCAGCAGCCGGACAACGCATTAGTGCCGTGCTGGAGCGGCGCAACGGGTCACGCGTCGGCCAGGCCTTGCACGGTAACGCTCTCTGACACATAGTGTTACCGCGCTGATTTGTCGCAGGCCCCAAACGGGTAACACGGAAACAGATCAGCGCGCTGCGACCCGATGTCGCACCGAACAAAATAACCAAAGCATTGATTTACAAGGATTTTTGAAAAGTTGGCACGGGCGCTGCTATAGCTTTGGTACAACAAGAATAAAAAATGTAGAACACCTAATAAAAATAAGACGAAACGGCTCTGACATAACAAGAACAAACGCGACAGAGGCGCAGCTAACAGATTTTTTTGAAGAAGGTTTGCTTTTCAGAGGGTCGCCCCTCGCAACCGGACAGAGAACAATAAAACTACCCCGAGGTAGCGTCCGAATCGGTTGGATCAGTGGATGAAAGCAGGTCAGCGTTCAAAAAAATACGTTTGCTCTTGACCCCCGACTGGGGGTCGCACACTACCGCTACACAGGGTCACGGTCGACAACAACAAGAACAGTCCGCCCCTCAATAATAAAAAAAGAGCACGCGCAGCAATCTTTCCAAGGGGAGCCCAGGCTCCCCTTGGTGCTGTCTGGGGTTCCGGTTCCGGTTTGCCTCTCCCATTCCCCCTCCCTCACCCAACTTGACAACCCCTCACCCGCAGCATTACGTTAACGTAAAGGTAAGCCACCGCCCATAACTACAATTCAGGTGCCCCATGCGCTACCCCTCCCTCAATTTCGCCCTGGGCGAAACCATCGACATGCTGCGCGACCAGGTCCAGGCCTTCGTGGCCGACCGCATCGCACCGCGCGCCGCCCAGATCGATCGCGACAACCTGTTCCCCAGCGACCTGTGGCGCCAGTTCGGCGAGATGGGCCTGCTCGGCATTACCGTGCCCGAAGCCTACGGCGGCGCCGGCCTGGGGTACCTGGCGCATGTGGTAGCCATGGAGGAGATCAGCCGCGGCTCGGCCTCGGTGGCGCTGTCCTATGGCGCCCATTCCAATCTCTGCGTCAACCAGATCAACCGCAACGGCAGCCATGAGCAGAAGCTCAAGTACCTGCCCGGCCTGATCAGCGGCGAGCAGGTCGGTGCACTGGCCATGAGCGAGCCCAACGCCGGCTCCGACGTGGTCTCCATGAAATTGCGCGCCGAGCAGCGTGGCGACCGCTTCGTACTCAACGGCAGCAAGACCTGGATCACCAACGGCCCGGACGCCGACACCTACGTCATCTACGCCAAGACCGAGCCCGACCGCGGCGCCCACGGCATCAGCGCCTTCATCGTCGAACGCGACAGCCCGGGCTTCACCCGCGGCAACAAGTTCGACAAGCTCGGCATGCGTGGCTCCAATACCTGCGAGCTGTTCTTCGACGACGTCCAGGTGCCAGCCGAAAACCTGCTGGGCGGCCTCAACGGCGGGGTCAAAGTGCTGATGAGCGGCCTGGACTACGAGCGCGTGGTGCTGGCCGGCGGCCCTACCGGCATCATGCAGGCCTGCCTGGACCTGGTGCTGCCCTACATCCATGACCGCCAGCAGTTCGGCCAGAGCATCGGCGAGTTCCAGCTGATCCAGGGCAAGGTCGCCGATATGTACACCCAGCTAAACGCCAGCCGCGCCTACCTGTACGCCGTGGCCCAGGCCTGCGAGCGCGGCGAGACCACGCGCAAGGACGCCGCCGGGGTCATCCTCTACAGCGCCGAACGCGCCACGCAGATGGCCCTGGAGGCGATTCAGATCCTGGGCGGGAATGGCTACATCAACGAATTCCCTGCCGGCCGGTTGCTGCGCGACGCCAAGCTGTACGAGATCGGTGCCGGCACCAGCGAGATCCGGCGCATGTTGATCGGCCGCGAATTGTTCAACGAAACCCGCTGAGGAACCGCCATGACCGTGCTTCAGTCACGCCTGAACCCGCGCAGCGGCGAGTTTGCCGACAACCGCCAGCGCATGCTCGAGCAGGTCCATGCCCTGCGCGAACTGCTCGCCAGGGTCGCCGAGGGCGGCGGCGAGCAGGCCCAGCAGCGCCATCGCGCCAAGGGTAAATTGCTGGTGCGCGAGCGCATCGAGCAACTGCTCGACCCGGGCTCGGCGTTCCTGGAAATCGGCGCACTGGCCGCTCATGAGGTGTACGGCGAAGAAGTCCCGGCCGCCGGCCTGGTCGCCGGCATCGGCAGTATCGAAGGCGTGCAGTGCATGGTGGTGGCCAACGATGCCACGGTCAAAGGCGGCTCGTACTACCCGCTGACCGTGAAGAAGCACCTGCGCGCCCAGGCCATCGCCCTGGAAAACCGTCTGCCCTGCGTGTACCTGGTGGATTCCGGCGGCGCCAACCTGCCGCGCCAGGAGGAGGTCTTCCCCGACCGCGAACACTTCGGACGGATCTTCTTCAACCAGGCCAACCTCAGCGCCCGCGGCATCCCCCAGATCGCCGTGGTGATGGGCTCGTGCACCGCAGGCGGCGCCTACGTGCCGGCGATGTCCGACGAAACCATCATGGTCCGCGCCCAGGCGACTATCTTTCTGGCCGGCCCGCCACTGGTCAAGGCGGCGACTGGCGAAGTGGTCAGCGCCGAAGACCTCGGCGGCGCCGACCTGCACTGCCGCACCTCGGGGGTGGCCGACCACCTGGCCGAAGACGACGCCCACGCCCTGGCCATCGCCCGGCGCTGCGTGGCCAACCTCAATTGGCACAAGCCCGAGCAACTGCGGCGCCAGCCGGCCCTGCCGCCGCGCTACCCCAGCGACGAGCTGTACGGGGTGATCCCCGGCGATGCACGCCAGCCCTTCGACGTGCGCGAAGTGATTGCACGGCTGGTCGACGATTCGCGGCTGGACGAATTCAAGGCGCTGTTCGGCACCACGCTGGTCTGCGGCTTCGCCCATCTGCAAGGCATGCCGATCGCCATTCTCGGCAACAACGGCATCCTCTTCGCCGAGGCCGCGCAGAAAGGCGCGCACTTCATCGAGCTGGCCTGCCAGCGCGGCATCCCGCTGCTGTTCCTACAGAACATCACCGGCTTCATGGTCGGGCAGAAATACGAGGCCGGCGGCATCGCCAAGCACGGCGCCAAGCTGGTCACCGCCGTGGCTTGCGCCCAGGTGCCGAAATTCACGGTGATCATCGGCGCCAGCTTCGGCGCCGGCAACTACGGCATGTGCGGGCGCGCCTACGACCCGCGCTTCTTGTGGATGTGGCCCAACGCGCGGATCGGCGTGATGGGCGCCGAACAGGCCGCCGGCGTGCTGGTACAGGTCAAGCGCGAGCAGAGCGAACGGGCCGGCCAGGCCTTCGACAGCGCCCGGGAAGCCGCCCTCAGGCAGCCGATCCTGGAGCAGTACGAGCGCCAGGCGCACCCCTGGTATTCCAGCGCGCGGCTGTGGGACGACGGCGTCATCGACCCGGCGCAGACCCGCGACGTGCTGGCCCTGGCGCTGAGCGCCGCGTTGAATGCCCCGATCGAAGCGACCCGCTTCGGCGTCTTCCGGATGTGATGCCCATGACCGCTCCCAGCAGCACGTTCAGCACCCTGCAACTCGAGCTCGACCCGCGCGGCTTCGCCACCCTGTGGCTCGACCGTGCCGAAACCCACAACGCCTTCAATGCGCAGATGATTCGCGAACTGATCATCGCCCTCGACCAGATCAACGCTAACCCGGCGCTGCGCTTCGCAATCCTGCGCGGGCGTGGCCGGCACTTCAGCGCCGGCGCGGACCTGGCCTGGATGCGCCAGGCCGCCGAGCTGGATTTCCAGACCAACCTGGACGACGCCCGCGAGCTGGCCGAACTGATGTACAACCTGGCGCGCCTGAAGGTCCCGACCCTGGCCGTGGTACAGGGCGCGGCATTCGGTGGCGGCCTGGGCCTGGTGGCCTGCTGCGACATGGCCATCGGCACCCAGGACGCGCAGTTCTGCCTGTCCGAAGTGCGCATCGGCCTGACCCCGGCGGTGATCAGCCCGTTCGTGGTCCAGGCCATCGGCGAGCGCGCCGCCCGCCGCTACCTGCTCACCGCCGAGCGTTTCAATGGCGAGCAGGCGCGCGAGCTCGGCCTGCTGGCCGAAGTCTGCGCGGCCGACGAGCTGGCAGGCCGGGTGCAGCACTGGGTCGACCAGCTGCTGGGCAACAGCCCGCAGGCCCTGCGCGCCGGCAAGGAGCTGCTGCGCGAAGTCGGCCCCGGCGAACTGAGCCCGGCGCTGCGCCGCTACTGCGAGAACGCCATCGCCCGCATTCGCGTCAGCAGCGAAGGCCAGGAAGGCCTGCGGGCGTTCCTGGAAAAACGCCCAGCGCACTGGCAGCTCATTGTGGAGGACCCATCATGACCGCCCTGCACAGCCTGCTGGTGGCCAACCGCGGCGAAATCGCCTGCCGCATCCTGCGCACCGCCAAGGCCATGGGCCTGGCCAGCGTCGCCGTGCACAGCCGCATCGACCGGGGCGCGCAGCATTGCCAACTGGCCGACGCCCGCGTCGACCTGGGCGGCGAGAGCGCGCAGGACAGCTACCTGAACATCCCGGCGATCATCGCCGCCGCCCAGGCCAGCGGTGCCCAGGCGATTCATCCCGGCTACGGCTTTCTCTCCGAGAACGCCGACTTCGCCCGCGCCGTCGAGGCCGCCGGATTGGTGTTCATCGGCCCACCTGCGGCCGCGATCGACGCCATGGGCAGCAAGTCCGCCGCCAAGGCATTGATGGAGGTCGCCGGCGTACCCCTGGTGCCCGGCTACCACGGTGCCGATCAGGCGCTGGCCACCTTCGCCGCCGCCGCCGAGCGCATCGGCTACCCCGTGCTGCTCAAGGCCGCTGCGGGCGGCGGTGGTAAGGGCATGAAAGTGGTACAGAGCCCGGACGAGCTGGCCGAAGCCCTCGCCTCGGCCCAGCGCGAAGCGCACGCGGCCTTCGGCGACGCGCACATGCTGGTGGAGAAGTACCTGCTGAGCCCACGCCATGTGGAAATCCAGGTATTCGCCGACCGCCACGGTCATTGCCTGTACCTCAACGAGCGCGACTGCTCGATCCAGCGCCGCCACCAAAAGGTGGTCGAAGAAGCTCCCGCGCCGGGCCTTGCGCCCGAGCTGCGCCGGCGCATGGGCGAGGCCGCCGTGCGCGCGGCCCAGGCGGTCGGCTACGTCGGCGCCGGAACCGTGGAGTTTCTGCTGGATGCCAGCGGCCAGTTCTTCTTCATGGAGATGAACACCCGGCTGCAGGTCGAGCACCCGGTCACCGAAGCCATCACCGGCCTGGACCTGGTCGCCTGGCAGATCCGCGTCGCCCGTGGCGAGGCGCTGCCCATCACCCAGGGCGAGGTGCCCCTGCACGGCCACGCCATCGAGGTGCGCCTGTACGCCGAGGACCCGGCCCACGACTTTCTACCGGCCACCGGCCCGCTGGCGCTGTACCGCGAGTCGACGCCGGGGCCCGGGCGCCGGGTCGACAGCGGCGTGGTCGAGGGCGATCAGGTATCGCCGTTCTATGACCCGATGCTGGGCAAGCTTATCGCCTGGGGTGAAGACCGCGAGCAGGCACGCCTGCGGCTGCTGGCCATGCTCGACGAGTTCGCCGTGGGCGGCGTGCGCACCAACCTGGCATTCCTGCGGCGCATCATCGGCCATCCGGCATTCGCCGCAGCGCACCTGGACACCGGCTTTATCGAACGCCATCAGGCCGAGCTGCTGCCGGCCCCGACACCCTTGCCGCCAGCCTTCTGGCAAGGCGCCGCGCGCGCGTGGCTGCCGGGGTCGCCGAGCAGCGAGGAACCCTGGTCACGGGTCGACGGATGGCGGGCCGGCCTGCCGGCCCGGGTGCGCTTGCACCTGACCTGCGGCGCCCAGCAGCACGCCTTGAGCTTCGAACCCTCGAGTATCGAAGCAGGAACGCCCGCCCCGCCCTTGCCCAGCCATCGACGCGGCGAGCGCCTGTTCGTCAAATGGCAAGGCGAGTGGCTGGCCGTGCAACTGTTCGACCCGATCGCCGCGGCCAGCAGCGCTCCGGTGGCGCAAGGCGGCTTGAGCGCGCCAATGAACGCCTGCGTCGTGCGCGTGGCCGTCGAGCCAGGCCAGCCAGTGGAAGCCGGTGCGCTACTGGTAGTGCTCGAGGCCATGAAGATGGAACACAGCCTGCGCGCACCCCACGCCGGGGTCATCAAACGCATCGCCGCCGAGCCCGGCGAGCGGGTCACCGAGGGCAGCGTGTTGATCGAGCTTGAGACGAGCACCTGAATACATCGTGCGGGCACAGCTGATAATCTGCATGAAAGCATGACCCATAACGACAAGACGGACCTATTCATGCACAACCCGCTGAGCCCCATCGACCGGCGTATCCTCGCCTTGCTGCAACACAACGCCGACCTCTCGGCGGCCGACGTCGCCGAGCGCGTCGAGCTATCACAGTCGCCCTGCTGGCGGCGCATCCATCGCTTGCAGGAAGAAGGCCTGATCGAACGCAAGGTCGCCCTGCTCAGTCCGCAGAAGCTGGGCCTGAGCATGACTGTGTTCGTCAACGTCAAGCTGTCGAGCCACGGGCGGCGCAACCTTGCCGAGTTCGAGGAGGCCATCACCGGTTACGCGGAGGTACTGGAGTGCTACACCATGGCGGGCGGCATGGACTACATGCTCAAGGTGGTGGCGCGGGATATCGGCAGTTACGAGCGCTTTCTGCGCGACCACCTGCTGCAGAAGCCCCACGTGCAGGAGGCGCATTCGAACATCGCCATGAGCGAGGTCAAACGCACCACGGAACTGCCGCTTGGGTAAGCCAGTCTGGTAAGCCAGGCACCTGGGCAGGTGCGGACGATGGCACATTTACACACAAATGCCCTGACGCAGGCGCGCAGAAAACATTTGACATGCAAATGATAACGATTATTATTGAGGCAACTGATCGCGAGATCGGTTGGATAATCCGGAAGACCTTGGTCGGACTTCCAGATTATCTCCTCATCAGGCTAATCACGGTTTTTGACCCGGTTTTTTACCGGGTCTTTTTTTTGGTCTTCAGGCTAATGAAGAGGGTGCGCTTTGGCTGGCGCGCATACTAGCAAACAAATATTGCCAAACGGAAGCCCATCCGCGCCTCCGTGTGCACGCCTGTTTAAAGCGAACGGGAAACCACTGCCGGGTTAGGTGTAAAGTATTACGACAAAAACTTTACAGGGTAACCAGATCATGACCGTGACCCGGCCCATGCTCAACATCAGCGCCGACTTCGACAGCGGCAACATCCAGGTCATCGACGCGAGCGATCCTCGCCACGTGCGCCTGGCGATTCGCCCCGACACCCACAGTGACCATTTCCAGTGGTTTCACTTCAAGGTCGCCAACCTCAGCCTCGGCGAGCGCCATGACTTCGTCCTGGAAAACGCCGGGCAGTCCTCCTACAACGATGCCTGGCACGGTTACCACGCGGTTGCGTCCTACGATCAGAAAGTCTGGTTCCGCGTGCCCAGCCAGTACGATGGCAGCGCCCTGCGCTTCGGCCTCGAGCCGACCCAGCAGCAGATCTGGTTCGCCTACTTCGAACCCTACAGCCGCGAACGCCACGATTGGCTGGTGGAACAGGCCCTCAACCTGGCCGGCATGCAGCTGATCGCCGTCCGCAAGAGCGCCGAAGGCCGCGAAATCCCGCTGCTGCGCAAAGGCGACGGCGCTCCCGGCAAACGCAAGATCTGGCTGATCGCCCAGCAACACCCCGGCGAACACATGGCCGAATGGTTCATCGAGGGCATCATCGAGCGCCTGCAGCAGACCGACGACAAGGAGCTCAACGCCCTGCTCGCCGTCGCCGACATTTACCTCATCCCGCACATGAACCCCGACGGCGCCTTCCATGGCCACCTGCGCACCAACGCCATGGGCAAGGACCTCAACCGCGCCTGGCAGGACTCCAGCGCCGAATACACCCCGGAAGTCTTCTTCGCCCAGCAGCAGATGGACAAATACGGCGTCGACCTGTTCATCGACGCCCACGGCGACGAAGCCATCCCCCACGTGTTCACCGCCGCCTGCGAAGGCAACCCTGGCTACACCCCACGCATCGCCGACCTGGAACTGACCTTCCGCCAGGTACTGCAGGCACAGACCCCGGACTTCCAGACCCTGCACGGCTACACCCTGGATGAACCGGGCCAGGCCAACATGACCCTGGCCTGCAACTCGGTAGGCGCGCGATTCGATTGCCTGGCGATGACTCTGGAGATGCCGTTCAAGGATCACGACGACGCGCCCAACGAGGTGACCGGCTGGAGCGGGAAGCGCTCGGCGCAGTTGGGCAAGGATGTGTTGAGCGCGATTGGCAAGGTGGTGCATTTGTTGAGGTGAGGGTTGGCTTGCCCCTATGGGGGAGTGCGCGATTCGAGGTCCATCGCCTCAGGCCACTTCACCTTGGGGGCAAAGCGCCGGGCGATGTTTTCGAAGTGGACTTCGTTGTTCCAATCGCGAGGGGGTCTGTCGAACTTGGGTACGGCTTCGGGGCCTTGCTGCATGTAGAGCTGGGCCATGGCCCAGTACATTTCGCCTTTCAGCCTGCCATGCGCAAAGAGCAGGCGATCAATAACTTTCCCGGTCCCTGGATCCACAACCGCCAAATTAACAAATTGAGCAAGCCCCCCTGTACCCATTGGGCCATAAACGCTACAGTACTCTGCACGGAGCATGTCCCAGTCGTAGGCCTTTGGAAAAACGCCCCACTTGGTACGACTGAAGAAGTTGAGCCCGCTGTGGCGGAAGTGGTAAACATATATTTTACGGCGAAGCCTGTTGAATCGAATTGGCTCATCAACCGGCGCCTCCATATCCATGCGCCAAATATAACCCAACATGCAAAAGCCGACCGCAGAAATAGCCAAGAAAAATAAGTGTATTAATCCGAATGGTAGCGCACTCCCTCCTCCCAAGGTATCTATGATCACAAAAATCATAGTCGGACAAACGCATATAACCAACCAAACGCCAAGGCCCCTAGCCTGCAAGGTAGCGCGAGGTAGTTCCATATAAATTTCATCAAGGTGATTCGGTGGAGAAAGCAGCGAGGCGTGCGGTTGCGCTACAGACTCCTCATTGGGTCCTGACAAATCATACTCCCATCCAAACGGGCGTGATTGCAGGCTATCTTTACCATCGCTAAACATTGGCAACCCGCTACTAATATCGAATTATTTTAAAAGTTTTTTTCATTCACGACGCTATTTTGGCGTAACCATTTGAAGCATCAAGGGGCAGTCCTGGATTCAAGATCCATGGACTCAGGCCATTTCACCCTCGGAGCAAAACGACGAGCAATGTTCTCGAAGTGAGTTTCGTTATTCCAATCGCGTGGTGGTTTGGCGAATTTCGGAACAGCTTCGGGGCCTTGCTGCATGTAGAGTTGGGCCATGGCCCAGTACATTTCACTTTGCTGACGGCCTTGGCTAAAAATGAAGCGGTCAAGGACTTTCCCCGTACTGGGATCAACGACCGCAAGATTGACGAACTGCACCAACCCCCCTGTTCCCATAGGACCGTATACGCTACAAAACTCAGCTCGCAGGTGGTCCCAATCGTATTCCTCGGCAGAGACCCCCCAAGCCTCACGACTGAGAGGTTTGAAACCATTATAGCGAAAGCGATATACATAAATCCGGCGCCGAGCCCTGTTGAACCGTATAGGCTCATCAACAGGAGCTTCCATATCCAAGCGCCACATATGTATGGGCGCCCAGCCGAGCATGATGATAACCACTAGATAAATAATAGCCTCGGCAGTGACGGGACCTTTCTGGTACACGAGGCCGGCCGTATAAACGACCGCCGAACACGCCAAAAAAACTGCCGATATCACCGCCATCCAAGCTCCGCCTCCCCGTGAGCTTAGTGTAGAGCGTGGCAATTCCATGACAACCTCATCAAGAAAGTTAGGCGGATTTGGGAGAACCTCTGCAATAGGCACGATTGCTGGCTCCGCGTTTGGACCAGGCAAATCATACTTCCACCCAACGGGACGGAAACTTACCGAGCGCCTACTATTATTTATCACTCGATAACCCTCTTATGCCTTATACCTTACTTTCTCAACCAATGTCATAAGCTTGTCCTTGACTCGATATCCATAACAGCTGGCCATTTCACTTTTGGAGCCAGACGCCTCGCTATATTTTCGAAGTGAATTTCGTTATTCCAGTCCCGGGGCGCTGCCTCAAACTTCGGTACTGCACCTGGACCTTTTTGCATGTACAACTGAGCCATTGCCCAGTACATATCACTTTCCTGGCGACCATGCGCGAAAATGAAGCGATCAACGACTCTGCCGCTAGTCGGTTCGATCACGGCAATTGTCAGAAATTCTACGAGACCGCGTACACCTACAGCACGGATACTACAAAACTCTGCTCGCAGATCATCCCAGTTATAGACTTGGGGATAGACACCCCATGCAGCGCGACTAAACGGCCTCAAGGCGTTATGCCGAAACCGATAGACGTATATTTTCCGTCGAGCACGGTTAAAGCGGATAGGCTCATCAAGCGGTGTTTCAGTATCCAACCGCCAAAAATACAGTCCAGTCCATGAAATCAATATGACAATGCCCAGTTCCACCAGCGAAGCATATTTCAGGACAATAGCGTCCGGACCAATCCAACTGAAGTAACACAAATATAAAACAAGCGGAACCAGCGTCAGTGAAGCCCAAGCGGCTACACCCCGCACTTTAAAGTCCGAACGGGGCAGCTCGATATAATGTTTATCTATATGATTTGGAGGATAACTCAACTCTGCCGGCACTGGGCTTCTTGCAGCTGGCTCGTTAGGTCCGGATAAGTCATAAAGCCATCCGGGAGCACGGGCTCTGATCATGGATCCTGGTACTAAGATCACAGTTCTTTTAACTCAATAAGATCATACATATCAGTCCTCTAAATACCGAGTTGAAGCCGTCCAATACTATGGCGCTGATCGTTCCTGCCCCGCTGGAGCCATTGCGTCGGACTAGACAATCTGCCCTCCGCAGCCCCTCAACAATACTTCGCGCCTTGCACCTACAATCACTCCACCGTACAACTAATCAAGCTTCGCACAATGCCGACGAGCGATAAACTGTCATCTTTCCAAGGCGTTTGAATCAAGGAATTGTCCTCGATTCGATGTCCATAGCCTCCGGCCAATCCACCTCCGGAGCAAAACGACGCGCAACCTTGTCCAACTGAACTTCGCTATCCCAGCCCTGGGGTGGATTATCAAATTTCGGAACGCTCTCAGGGCCTTCTTGCATATAGAGCTTGGCCATCGCCCAGTACATCTCGCCCTCTCGCCGGCTATGGGCGAAAACGAACCGATCCACGACCTTGCCAGTCGCTGAATCGACCGCCGCAAGGTAGACAGTTTGTATCAGGCCACCGGCACCCATTGGGCCGTAGACAGTGCAGTATTCCGCGCGAAGACAGTCCCACTCGTAAACTCTTGCAGATACGCCCCACGCGCGGCGGCTAAAGGGGCGTCGAGCGCTATAAAGGAAGCGATAGACGTAGACTTTCCGCCGCACCCTATTAAATCTGACGGGCTCATCCCGGGGAGCTTCGGTATCTAGTCGCCAAATGCATGTGAACACCCATGCTGCAGCACCAAGCCCAAGAAGAAGAGCACACATCAACTGCAACGAATAAAAGCCATCAGAAACCATTTCGCTAAAAATGAACAATAATATTGCACCGCAAAACATGACCCACACTATAGCACAGCATGCGCCAACACCACGCGCACTCACCGTCGAACAAGCCAACTCCATATAAATAGGATCAACGTAACTGGGCGGGTTATTGATAAAAGATGAAACCATCCCATCAAGTACAGGCTCATTAGGGCTAGGTAAATCATATTCCCATCCTCGAGGGTGCTGCGGCAGCCCCGGATCCTTAATAAATTTATTCAAAACTTTCCATGCTCGCTAGCAATACGCCTAGATTTATAGTACTTTGTTGACCGTCATTGGGGCGCACCCATCAACAACATTTTCATCTGGCCATAATATAATCGACAGCGCCACCCCCTCGATCCGGTCAATTGATTTGAGATCCTGCTGAACTGAGCCCTTTATTTCGAGAAACTCCATTTTGGGCCCGTCCAATCCCTCCACTATTCAGACTGTAGACGAGGGCTTCATAATTTCGCGCCATCCATCTGAAGGGCTCTCGTGCTGTGCGCCGTGTTCCGAGCCAGAAAATCTGAATCAGTAATACCCGAAGAACCCTTTTTAACAATCAGCCTGAACTATCCCCCTCTAACTCCTGACTATTTACCGAAAGACTCCTGCAGACCATGAAATTCCGTTTATAGGAATACGCTGAAGCTTGGTAAGGCGAGATTGGCCGTTCCTATGGAGCTGTGCGCGATTCGAGGTCCATCGCCTCGGGCCACTTCACCTTGGGGGCGAAGCGCCGCGCAATGTTTTCGAAGTGGGCTTCGTTATTCCAGTCACGCGGAGGTTTTCCAAACTTCGGCACAGCACCTGGACCCTGCTGCATGTAGAGCTGGGCCATGGCCCAGTACATTTCTCCAGATTGACGACCACGGGCGTACAAAAACCGGTCGATAACTCTTCCTTGCTCTCTGTTTATTACTGCCAGATTAACAAACTGCACCAAACCGCCAGAACCCATAGGACCATATATACTGCAGAACTCCGCCTTCAGCGTATCCCAGTCATAGGCCACCGCCCTGACCCCCCAAGATTTCCGGCAAAATAATCTCAGGCCACTGTAATAAAATTGGTAAACGTAAACCTTTCTTCGCGCACGATTGAAGCGAATGGGTTCATCAAGTGGAGCCTCCATATCCATTCGCCAGAAATACACGCCTACCAAGATCATCATTAACACACCCGCCAACACCATAGCGTCCACCGCCCCCAACTTATGAAAAAACGAGCCATGCCCCAACCACAGCCAGACTATAAATAAACACAATCCTAGCGCAAAATACATAATCCCACCCCATACCGCTAGCCCCCTTATCTCGTAAGTAGCTCTAGGAAGCTCCATATAAACCTCATCAATATGATTTGGTGGATAGGGTAGTACACTTGCATCAGGGAGACATGCGGGAGCCTCGCCAGGGGAAGGAAGATCATACCTCCAGCCTGACGCACGGAGCTTATGGATTATCGCCTCACCACTCGACACTCCTAACCTCTATCGTCTATTGACTTCACTTTCTGCAAAGCTGCTTTACCTTGATTATGGCCAGCGTGACTATCTGGCGTGGTTTCTTCAGAACTCGACTGACTAGAGGCATCAGGAGCACTCCTTGATTCAAGGTCCATCTCCTCAGGCCATTGCACCCTCGGAGCAAACCGACGAGCAATGTTCTCGAAGTGAGTTTCGTTATTCCAATCGCGTGGTAGTTTTTCAAACTTCGGCACAGCGCTGGGACCTTCTTGCATATAGAGCTGGGCCATGGCCCAATACATTTCGCCAGACTGTCGACCACGAGCGTATAAAAAACGGTCGACAATCTTTTCGCCCTGCGCATCAACGACCGCGAGATTCACAAACTGAATCAAGCCTCCCGTTCCCATCGGACCGTAAATGCTGCAAAATTCTGCCTTGAGGCTGTCCCAGTCGTAGGCTACAGCCTTTATACCCCATGAGTTTCGGCAGAACGGCCTGAGCCAGCTGTAATGAAACTGGTAAACATACACTTTCCTTCGTACTCGATTGAAGCGAATCGGCTCATCCCTCGGTGCCTCCATGTCAATCCGCCAAAGGACCACTCCGACCCAGCCTGCTGTAGTAACGATAAATAGGGCAGAAGCATCCAGGACGCCAAATTCCAGATATACCGACTCAATTTTGAATCCCACCCACCTGACAACCATACATATTGCCAATCCAAAAAGGCATAGCGCTCCCCACACCGCTACGCCCCTGACTTCGAATGTAGATCTAGGAAGCTCCATATAGACTGCGTCAAGGTGATTCGGCGGGTAGGGTAATCCGCTAGGGTGCGGCGGCAGTATGCAATCATCATTCGGTGAGGATAGATCATAACGCCAGCCTTCCGGGCGTCTTGGAAAGCTACGGCTTTCATCACTAAACATGGTTTGACCTTGACTTTAATTTCCTTCAGATCCGGGCATATGCCTGGTCCGGACTATTTCAGCATAGCCGTCGACAACAGCCTTTTCAGGCCAATACGTCACCGACAATGTAACTGCTTCAATCTCACGCCCATCTATCACTTGCTCCCCTTGCAGCGAACCCGAAAATTCAAGGAAATTTACCGCAGCGCCATCTTTAGATTGATCCGTTAATTCCAACCCGAACGGATGAGGATTTTTCAGCCGATAACCCGACGAGGTCGGAGCAAGAGTAATGGGCGTCGCAGGTGGTCGCCGGCTTGCCTGGGTTGAGATCTCAGGAACGGCCTGCTCGCTCCGAGCGACGATCTCACCCGCTATGTATTCTCCAGCGAATTTATCGTCCTTTCTATGAATGAGCAAACTCCATCTGTAGGCGGACTCCAATACTGAGTAATGCGGAAGTCTAATTCTGTAAAACCAGTGCGGTCTTTCAATCGGAATATTTCCAGGCGCATACCCTAGATGTTCAAACTTGAGTTCAAGTTCTCCATCCAGAGCCATAGTGATAGCATTAAGCTCAGCAATCGCTTTAGTTCCCGAATCAGATGCAGCCCAATGTATTTTTGGTATTTCATCCGCCACACCGAAAAAACATCGTTTGGCCCATAGCTCTATCGGCGACGACTCTCGATGTTGAGCCCAATTATACAAAGCATATCCCAATAGCCCAACGATAATGGCTATGCCCATTGGACCAGCTATAGAGGTGATTCGCAGAACCGCAGCGACCCCCCCTGTAACGCCGGCGACGGCCGAAAACATAGCGGCTGAGAAATATGCTACTTCTGCCTTGGTATCGCCTTGGTTCGCCGCGCGACTCGCTGCGAGCACAGCCTGCGCCGCATCATGAAAACTGGAAACAGCTATTGCCATGCCACCAACCCTAATCAAACGATCAGCCAACGAAGCCATCCGAGAAGCAATAACCGAACTACTCGTAATCAGGCTGCTGGCCTCCGCTCCCTTTAGGCCCGTCTCCAAGGCAATGCCAATCAGCTCGATCCCGCCTCCAATCACGCCCAGTGCGCTACCGGCCAACGCCATCTCCGCCTCGATCGACCGATCCCCCACAGCCTTGCGCGCAGCCTCCAGGTTCTTCCCCATCGAATCATGCATCAAATACAGTCCACCGACTGCCAGAAGCACCTCCGCACTCCCTGCAACCCCCATCACTCCACCAAACCCGGTCCTTACCCATTTCCGCGCTTGTGGCAAGGTCATTTGCACCCCCTCCAGCGCCTTGCGCGCGGCTGGGTCCAACGTGGCCAGGCCGACCCCTACCGGTACCAAACGCGCGCTGGCGTCGAGACCCAGGTCGCTGGGCGGCAATCTGCTTTCGGCACTCAGCGCTTTTTTCAGGTCCTCCACCGTACCCTCGACCCAGACTGAAACCTGCACTACCAGATCGGCGATCTTCGGGTTCATCACCGAGAGGCTCAATACGCCACCGAGGATCAGCGGCTGCACCTTGTCTCGCGACTTTGGCCGAGGGCGGTCTGCGCCGTTGGCGTGTTTATGTTGCAATTCGCGAATGTGCCTGGACTGCAGCGCGTAGTAGTCCCCGAGCCTCATCGGGACATGCAGCTCGATCAAGGACAACCCGTTGTAGAGAAACTGGGTTGCGCTATTGAGGCGCGACACGGCGCATTCCACTCCGGCGCCCAGTACCGCCTTCAGGCGCGTGCTGGCCGCGTTGAGTGCCGCGAGCATCTGCGCCATCGCTTCCTGCAGGTTCCTGCGCTTGAACTCCCCTGCTTCATCGCTGTTGATGGCAGCTTGCAGGGCCGCGTAGAGCTTGCCGCTGTCGTTCCAGTCATCGACGCCGGTGGCGTCGAAGCTCGGCAGCAAGGCGGCCACCAAATGTTTGTCGCGCATCAGCAGCGCCTTGTAGATCGGGCTCTGCGGGTCCTGCAGCAGCTCCTGCCAGAGCATCACCGTCGGGCCGCTGGCATTGCCTGGGGCCTCGCTGATACCGCCGCTCAGGCACAGCGCCATGGTCTTGCTGTAGGCAATCGCCGATTGCCTGTCGTCCGGGTCGTAGTCGTGGGCCATGGCCACGTGGAAGTCGGCGGCAAGAAACGCTTTGGCATAGCGCTCGCCGTAGTGGTCGATCTGCTTTTGATACACCTGCAGAACGGTGTCGTAGGTTTTCTGGAAGTCTGCCCGTTTCGGTTCGTCGTAGCGCTCTTCGAGACGCTGGTCCGATTCCAGGGCCAGCTGGTCGACACGCCGCTGGCGCTCGATGGCCCACGCGCCCGGGATCACCCAGTCCGGAGGCATTACATTGGGCTCCTTGACCGGCACTTTGGCGTTCGCCCATTGCCGATGCAACGCGCGAATCGCCAGCAGAATCTGCGAAGTCTGATGCTGATACGCCCGCTCCGGCTCCTCCAGCCACACCTGCCGCGCATGGGCCCAACTGGCGCGCATGGCGTTGTATTCCTGGACCAGGCCGACGTCGTCATCCACCTCGATGGCCAGCACGCCAGGGCCGAGCGTGGGGTGCACGCGGGCCGTGCGCAGGTAGTTTCGGATGGCACTCTGGCGATGGCCTCGGCTGTGGAAGCCATGGACACTGGGGAAACCCGGGACGAAGTCGCGGTATTCGTAGACCTGCTTGAGGATCCAGGGCTCCTCGGGGGTCAGGTAGTCACCATAGCGAGTCGGGTTGTCCCGGGCCGTGGCCAGATCGATCATCTGCATGCGCTCGATGTTGCGCAGCGCCTTGTAGGCGTCCAGCACGCTGACTGGCCAGGGGTCGCTGGAAAAGGCGAAAGAGGCCGTGCGGTATTGATCGGTGTCGATGTTGAGAAATGAGGCAGGGATATCGTGGTCCCGATTGACGCAGGCCCGGGTCAGGCGACGTTCGTTGCAGTACCGCGGCTGGTAGGGGTTGAACTGGCGCAGGTAGCCGTCGACGGTCACCTGATAGGCTTGCCAGACCCGGTCGTCCAGCAGCACGTAGAGGTAGCCCGCGCGCAGCACCCGCAGGCCGAGCTCGGTGTCGGAGATCTCCGGCTCGGGCAGGTGCTTCCACAAGTGCGGCTTGGGGACCAGCGAACGGCGCAGCGGAAGAATCGCCAGGCCCGGACGCTGGCAGACCCGGCAGCCTTTGATGGAAGGCGCGCATTCGGTGGTGGCTGTGCGGGTGTGGGAAGCCAGGGTCATCGGCGTTGTCCGCTCTCATTGTTGACGGCGGAAAACTGACACAGCTAAGACGAAAACCCAAAGCCTGAAGTGTAAGCAAATGAAAAAGCGGTCAGGCACATTTGCTGCCAGACCGCTCGTTCACGCGTTAGCGGCGACTTCAGCCCTCCCCCTTGGCCATACTCTGCAACACCCCATCGCGCCGTATCAGCCCATGAAACAGCGCCGCCGCCAAATGCACCAGCACCGTCAGAAACAACAGATAGGCCAGGTACCCATGGGCCTTGCGCAAGAACGCAAAGCTGTGGGGGTCGGCCGCGATGAGGGCCGGCAGGCGCAGCGACTCGGTCAGCATGATCGGGTCGCCCGCCGCCGAGAGCATCGCCCAACCCACCAGCGGCAGCACCACCATCAGGCCATACAGTAGCCAGTGCGAAGCCTTGGCCGCCAGTTTCTGCACCGGCGGCAGGTCGCTTGGCAGCGGCGGCTGGCGGGTGCTGAAGCGCACGATCAGGCGCACGATGACCAGCGCCAGCAAGGCGATGCCCAAGGGTTTGTGCAGGTGGATCAACCACTCGTGGCGCGCGGAGACCGAGGCCACCATGCCGGCGCCGATGAACAGCTGGGCGATCAGCAGTAGCGCCATGCTCCAGTGCAGCAGACGCGCCAGCGGGGCGAAGTGTTCGGGGTGCTTGTTCATGGGCGCGCCTCCTGGGCGGACTGCGGGTCGGCATGGGCGGTCTTGAGCTGGTCGACTTCGCTGGTGCGGCGCAGGTAGGAGCTGGCGTAGGCGGCCGAACGCGCCGGCAGCAACGGGTCGGCGGAGGCCTGGATGCCGCTCGGCAGGATCAGCGGGTCGTAGTTGATATCGCGGCATTCGCCGTCGTTCTGTGCTTCGGCTTTTTCGATCACCAGGGTGCCGGCGGCCACTACCGGGCGCTCGGCGGGCCAGGCCCTGGTAGCGTCGTCGACCGGGTCGGCGGGGTCCGCCAGGGTCATGCGCAGGTCCCAGCGCAGCGGGCCGTTGGCCAGGTGCTGCTGCAGGTCCCTGTCGAGGAAATCGCCGCTCTGGGTGGCGGGCGCACTGCTGCCATTGCCGGGCTGTGGCACCACGCTCCAGCGCACGGCATGGCGCTGGCCATCGGCGCCCACGAGATAGAAGGCATTGACGCTGTTGTAGGTTTCGGTGGCATAGCTGGCGGACGGCTTGGCGGTCTTGACCCAGGCCAGGAACGGCGCGGCTTCCGGGTGGGCGCCGAAGAATCGGCCCATGGCTGCCGGGTCAGGCTTGCCGGTGGCCGGGTCCGGGGCGCTGGCCTTGAGCATGTCGAAGAAGGCTTGCGGGGTGGCCACCGGGAATGACGGCATGGCGTTCATGCCGGTGCGCCATTGCTGACCGTCGGCCTGGGTGAAGCGCAGCGCGAAACTGCGGATCGGCGCGGCGGTGTCGGGCGAATAGGGGCTGCCGGTGGGCAGGGCGAAACGGCCGACCACCGGCGTGCGGGCATCCTGGAACACACCGGCTGCGGAATACGGGCGAATCGGCGCGGCGCTCTCGAAGTAGCCGACCACGCACACGCCCTTGGCGTGGTTGCGCCGGTAGCCGGGGTGGATGCCATTGTCGGTCTGCAATTGGTCGACGAAGGCCTCGGGGGTCAGGCGGCCGGGATCGAACACGCCCTTGACGTAGGCCAGGGCACCGGCGCAAACGGCCACCACCACAGCGATGGCGGCCAGGCGCAGCAGCGTGCTGCCGGTGCTCAGGGGAAGGTGGGGCTGGTCGGATCTGTTGCCCGGTGTAGGCTCCGGCATGGTGGTCTCCCGGGCCTTTGGCCCATGATGAGGATGGTTCGGATGCAATGGGACGAAGGGCTGCGCGTTTTATTCCCGGCTATCACCCATTAAAGCTGGACTCGGTTTTTTCTCCTGGCGGTGGAATAATTTCCCGCACGGGTCGTCTTGCTGTTCACCACCGCCTCAACCTGCTCGGGATGGCCATGCACGAATTCGACGAACAGCTGCGAGAATTGCTGCCGCGCCTGCGCCGCTTTGCCTTGTCGCTGACCCGCGAGCCGAGCAGCGCCGACGATCTGGTGCAGGCCAGCCTCGAGCGCGCGCTGACCCGCTGGGACGGCAAGCACGCCGACGGCGACCTGCGCGCCTGGCTGTTCGCCATTCTCTACCGGCAATTCGTCGACCAGCATCGTCGCGGGCGGCGCATGGCGCGCATGCTCGAGTTGCTCACCGGGCGCGACGACAGCCAGCCCTCGGCCGAACGCAGCGTGCTGGCGCAGTCGACCCTCGCCGCCTTCGAGCGGCTCGGCGCCGAGCAGCGTGCCGTGCTCTATGCGGTGTCGGTGGAAGGCCTTAGTTACAAGGAGGTGGCGCAGATGCTCGAGGTGCCGATCGGCACCGTGATGTCACGGCTGTCGCGGGCGCGCCAGGCCCTGCGTGAACTGAGCGAGGGCGAAATCACCCGCCCCGGCTCGCAACGTCCCCCCCTCCTGCGAATTCTCAAATGATCAGCCTGCCCCCCAACGACGACGTGCTGCACGCCTACGTCGATCGGCAACTCGACGACGATGATCACCAGCGCGTGCAGCAGTGGTTGAGCAATCACCCGCAAGCCTCGGCCACGGTGGCGGCGTGGCAGGAGCAGGCGCGGCAACTGCGCGCGGCCCTGGGCCAGGGTGCGCAGCAGCCGGCCAATCCGGCGCTTGACCCACAAGCCATCCGCCGCCGCCTGCGCGCCCGGCGCCAGCGCCGGCTGGCCAGCGCCGCAGTGCTGGTGCTGGCGGTGGGCGTCGGCGCGCTGAGCGGCTGGCAAGCGCGCGAGCTGACCCTGGCCAGGCAGCTGCCTATGACCGATGCCTTGCAGGCCTACCGCCTGTTTGCCGAGCAGAGCGCGGTACCCGCCGACCTCAAGGTCAGCGACAGCCGCGAGCTGCAGCCCTGGCTGGACCGCTATTTCAGCGGCGCCAACCCATTGCCCGACCTGCAGTCGGCAGGCTTCACGGCGGTCAGTGCACGGCTGATGAGCACCGAGCAGGGCCCGGCGGCGATGGTGCTGTATCAGGACGGCCAGGGCCGGCGCGTGACCTTCTATATACGCCCGCCGGGAGGCAATAACCTGTTGCTGCCGCGCGGTTCGCGCCGCGATGGCGAGCTGCAGGCCGAATACTGGTCCAGCGCGCATTACAACTACGCCATGGTCAGCCCAGTGGACAATCCCGCCCTGCCCTTGCTGCAAGCGCTGCCGAGCATATAGATTGGCGCATCTTCACCGGGCTCAAGGTGCCGTTCGTGACTGCTCTACCGCCAAAGAAATCCTGGTTCAAACGGGCTGCCAAAGCGCCGGCCGCGTCCGCCAACCACCCGGCTGGCCAGGCGATCAAGCACTTCTTCGACCAGCGCGCGCAGCAGCAGGGCTACCAGCTCAGCGAAGGCCAGCTGCGGGTCATCGACAGCCTGGCCGGGCGCGCGGCACCGCTGTCGAGCAGCACCCCGGCGCGCAGCCTGTACCTGTACGGCTCGGTGGGACGCGGCAAGAGCTGGCTGCTTGACGGGTTTTTCCAGGCCGCGCCGTTGGGGCAAAAGCGCCGCATCCATTTTCATGACTTCTTCGCCCAGCTGCACGAGGGCATGTTCCGCCACCGCGAACGCCAGGATGCCCTGAGCGCCACTCTGGACGAGCTGCTGAGCGATTGCCGGCTGCTGTGCTTCGACGAGTTTCACGTGCACGACATCGGCGATGCCATGCTGATCACGCGGCTTTTCAAGGCGCTGTTCGCCCGCGGCATCCTGTTGATCGTCACCTCCAACTACCCGCCCGAGGGGCTGCTGCCCAACCCGCTGTACCATGAGCGGTTCCTGCCGGTGATCCGCCTGATCAACGCCGACATGGAAGTGCTGGAGGTCGGCGGCGCCACCGATTACCGGCAGCTGCCGCAGTCCGGGACGCAACAGCAGTTCACCCGCGGCCACTATGTGTGCCCGGGCAGCGCCGAGCAGCGCGCGGCGCTGGGCCTGCCGGCGGCGCAGCTGGCGCATTTCCCCCTGCAGGTCGGCACGCGGCTGCTGCGCGCGCGCATGAGCCACGAACGCAGCGTGCGGTTCGACTTCGACGACCTGTGCGAGCAGCCGACGGCGGTGATGGACTATCTGGCGCTGTGCAAGCGTTTCGACGTCTGGATCATCGATCACCTGCCGCTGCTGGATGACTGCTCCATCGCCGTGCAGCAGCGCTTCATCAATCTGATCGACGTGCTGTACGACCAGGACAAATGTCTGCACCTGATCAGCCAGTGGCCGCTGGAGCAGGCGCTGCAGGCGCAGGCAATCGACCTGATGCGCACGCGCAGCCGCTTGGGGCAGCTGCGGCAAGTGTGAGCAACGCTGCCGAGCCCCTCAGGTTCACAAGTAGGAGCCGGCGAAGCTGGCGAGCACTGACACCCCGCCACTTCGCCACCCCGCCACTTCGCAACCGCAGCCTCCCATCACTCCAGCCGATTCAGCACCTGCGCAATTTCCATCAGGATCGCCGGGTCGTCGATGGTCGACGGCGCCACCACGTCCTCGCCGGCGGCGATCTTGCGCAGCACCGCGCGCAGGATCTTGCCCGAGCGGGTCTTGGGCAGGCGCTTGATCACCCGCACCTCGCGCAGGCAGGCCAAGGCGCCGATCTGCTCACGCACGCTGGCCACGATCTGCGCCTGCAAGGGGCCGCTGTCGGCGCCGTCCTTGAGCACCACCAGGGCCAGGGGCCGCTGGCCCTTGAGCTCGTCGGGCACGCCGATCACGGCGCACTCGGCCACGCTGGGGTGGCGCGCCACCAGGTCTTCCATCTCGCCGGTGGACAGGCGATGCCCGGCCACATTGATGACGTCGTCGGTGCGGCCCATGATGTGCACGAAGCCTTCGCCATCCACGTAACCGCCGTCGCCGGTGTGAAAGTAGCCGGGGAAGGCGGCCAGGTAGGCCTCCAGATAGCGAGCGTGGTCGCGCCACAGGGTCTGGCTGCAGCCGGGCGGTAGCGGCAGGCGGATGACGATCGAGCCTTGCTCGTCGGCGCCCAGTACGTGGCCCCGCTCGTCCAGCACCTGCACCGCGTAGCCCGGCACTGGCTGATTGCTCGAGCCGGCGCGGCTGCGGCTGCCGGCCAGGCCCATGCAGGGCGCGGTGACTGGCCAGCCGGTCTCGGTCTGCCACCAGTGGTCGTGTACCGGTTTGCCGGTGTAGTGCTCCAGCCAGTGATGGGTCGCCGAGTCGAGCTTCTCGCCGGCCAGGAACAGCTGGCGCAGCGAACTCAGGTCGTAGCGCTGCAACAGTTGCCCCTGGGGATCCTCCTTGCGGATGGCGCGCATGGCCGTGGGGGCGCAGAACAACGAATTGACCCGGTACTGCTCGATCACCCGCCAATAGCTGCCGGCGTCCGGGGTGCGGATCGGCTTGCCCTCGTACAGCACCGTGGTGCAACCGGCGAGCAACGGGCCATAGACGATCAGCGAATGGCCGACCACCCAGCCGACATCGGAAATGCCCCACCAGACATCGCCGGCGCGCAGGCCGAAAACGTTGTGCATGGCGTACAACAGGCCCACCGCGTGGCCACCGTTGTCGCGCACGATGCCTTTGGGCCGCCCGGTGGTACCGGAGGTGTACATTACGTACAGCGGGTCGCCGCTGGCCAGCTCCACGGGTGGCACCGGCCGGGCGTCGGCCATGGCCTGCTGCCAGTCCAGGTCGCGGCCCGCCTGCAGCTCGGCAGCCTGTTGCGCGCGCTGCAGCACCAGCACCCGCGCCGGCTGGTGATGGGCCAGGGCCAGGGCCTTGTCCACCAGCGGCTTGTAGGGGATGACCCGGTCGAACTCCAGGCCGCAGGAGGCAGTGAGCAGCAGGCGCGGCTGGGCGTCATCGATGCGCACAGCCAGCTCGTTGGGCGCAAAGCCGCCGAACACCACCGAATGCACGGCGCCGATGCGCGCGCAGGCGAGCATCGCCATCACCGCCTGGGGCACCATGGGCATATAAATGATCACGCCATCGCCCTGCTTGACCCCCAGCTCGCGGAGCACCTCGGCCAGCCGAGCCACCTCGTCGCGCAGTTGCCGGTAGCTGTATTGATGCTGCTCGCCGGTCACCGGCGAATCGTGGATCAACGCCAGCTGGTCACCGCGGCCCAGCTCGATGTGGCGGTCCAGGGCCAGGTAGCAGGTGTTCAGCCGACCGTCGGCGAACCATTGGTGGGTGCCGTCGGCCTGCTCCAGCAGGGCCTGCAGCGGGGCGCGGTACCAGGCCAGGCGGCGTGCCTGTTCGGCCCAGAAGGCGGCGGGGTTGGCAAGCGAGCGTGCATAGCTGTCCGTATAGTTCATGCAGGGACCCGGGCGTTGTTGTTATAGGCGGTCGAACTTGAGTATGGCTGCTGCTGGGCAGGCTGCCATTTGCCCCATGTCGAAACCGGCAGCAACCGCTATGATGCGGCCCAGAATACATGGCACACGACTGCGAGATCTTCCCGACGATGGACACCCTGGCACGCCTCAAGGCCGGTCAACTGGCCGGCAGCACGCGACTCACCCTCAACTGCGGGCTCACTGAATTTCCACGGGAAATTTTCGATCTGGCTGACACCCTGCAGATCCTCGATCTGACCGGCAACCGCCTGAGCAGCCTGCCCGAAGACTTGGGCCGGCTCGAACACCTGCAGATCCTGTTCTGCTCGTTCAACGACTTCACAGAAGTGCCGGCCTGCGTCGGCGACTGCCGGCAGCTGAGCATGGTCGGCTTCAAGGCCAACCGCATCAGCCACCTGCCGGCGGCCGCCCTGCCGCCCCTGCTGCGCTGGCTGATCCTCACCGACAACTGCCTGGAGCAGCTGCCCGAAGAACTCGGGCAATGCACGCGCATGCAGAAGATGATGCTCTCGGGCAATCGCCTCACGGCCCTGCCAAACCTGGCGGCCATGGAGCACCTGGAGCTGCTGCGCCTGTCGGCCAACCGCCTGGAGCAGCTGCCCGAGTGGATCTACCGCCTGCCGCGGCTGGCCTGGCTGGCCTACGCCGGCAACCCGCTGCGCGAAGAATTCTGCACGCCCCATGCGCCGGGCAAAGTGCCAACCATCGACTGGAGCGACCTGCAACTGCACCGCCAGCTGGGCGAAGGGGCTTCGGGGGTGATTCAGCAGGGGCTGTGGCGCAGCCGTGGGCTGGAAGTGGCGGTCAAGCTCTACAAGGGCAGCATGACCAGCGACGGTTCGCCGCTCAACGAGATGGCGGCGTGCATCGCCGCCGGCGAACATGCCAACCTGATCAAGGTCGAGGGCCAGGTCGGCGGCCATCCGCAAGGCAGCCACGGCCTGGTGATGGACCTGATCGACCCGTCCTACCTGAACCTGGCCAGCGCGCCGAGCTTTACCTCCTGCACCCGCGACGTCTACGCCGATGACCTGCGCTTGAGCGCGCCGGTGCTCAAGCGCATGGCCGCCGGCATGGCCTCGGTGGCGGCGCAGCTGCACGGCCACGGCATCAACCACGGCGACCTGTACGCGCACAACATTCTCTGGCACGAAAACGGCGACTGCCTGTTCGGCGACTTCGGCGCGGCGTGCTTCTACCCGCGCGACGGCAGCCTGGCGGCGCAGGCGGTGGAGCGCATCGAAGTGCGGGCCTACGGCCTGCTGCTGGGCGAATGGCTGGAGCGCTGCGACCAGCCGCTGGAGCCGCTGTGGGCCTTGCAGCGCGACTGCGTGCAGGCTCAGGTGCTGGCTCGGCCTGTGTTTGCCGAAGTGGTGCAGCGCCTGGCGGCTGCCCTGTAGGACCGAGCTCGTTCGGGAATGGCGTTGCACCGGTTCCCGAGCGAGCTCGGTCCTACACCTACAGGCCAGCCAACGTCAGGCCAGGCCTACATAAACGTTCTGCACGTCATCGTGCCCGTCGATGGCATCGAGAAAGGCTTCGACTTCGGCCATTTCCGCGTCATCGCTAAGGCTCACCGGATTCTTGGCGACGTAGCCGATCTTCGCCGAATCCACGGTGAAACCTTGCTCGGGCAGCGCCTTGCACACGGCGTCAACATCGGTGGTCTCGGTGAGGAACAGCGTGGCGCCCTCCTCGGCCGGTTCGAAATCCTGAGCACCGGCTTCGATGGCGGCCAGCTCAGGGTCGGCGTCCGGCGACACCGGCGAGGCCTCGATCATGCCGACGTGGTTGAAGTCCCACGACACCGAACCTTCCGCGCCCAACTGGCCCTTGCGGAACAGCACGCGGATTTCCGCCACGGTGCGGTTGACGTTGTCGGTCAGGCACTCGACGATCAAGGGCACGCGGTGCGGCGCGAAACCTTCATATTTGACCAGGGTGTACTGCACGGTCTCACCGGACAGCCCCGCACCCTTGTTGATGGCCCGCTCCAGCGTTTCGCGCGGCATCGAAGCCTTCTTCGCCTGCTCCACCACCAGCCGCAGGCGCGGGTTCATGTCGATGTCGGCGCCAGCGCGGGCGGCGATCTGGATTTCCTTGGCCAGCTTGCCGAAGATCCGCCCTTTGGCGTTGGCTGCTGCTTCTCTGTGTTTAGCTTTCCACTGTGCGCCCATGGCAGACTCTCTTGTTCGCTTCTCGATCGCTTGCAGGTGTGCCGAGGCGCTGGGGGCTCGGCACGCTGCCGGGCAGTTTATACGCCCTGCGCAGCGCATGCGAGATGCAGCGGGCGGCCGTTGCGACCAATGCCTGCATCCAAGCGCAGCGAAAACCTCCATACTGGGGCGCTGGCCGGCCAACGCCCGCCTCGCTTGCCCAGATTTATTTGTATTGCGGTAAAACTCCGTACAAAAACAGTGGTCTACAAAGCGCAAATCAAGTCGCGCTTTTTCCAGAGGTTGTATCAAATGGCTGCAGTACTCGTCGGACAATTCCATGCAAGGGATGCCGCAGGCCGGGTGTACCCGGTTCACGAATTCCAGGAATCGACACTCGACGCCGATGGGGGCAGCCTCTCTGCGCCGATCACCACTTATCGCCTGGCGATCGGTGACCGCGTCAAGCACATCGAAGGCGACCTGTTCGTGGTCGTGCAGAGCAACGTCGAAATCACCCGCGAAACCGAACACGGTACGGTCAAGGCCGAACCTGCCGCCGAATGACTTTTCCGGCATCGAACGGGCCGACCAACGGCTCGTTTGCGGTAGGATGCTGCTCGACTAGCTAATCGGGCACGGACTACCCCCATGCGACTGCGCCATATCGAAGTGATCCAGGCGACCCTGCAAAGCGGCGACCTGGGTGCGGCTGCCGAACAGTTGCAGTTGACGGTCGAAGCGACCGATCACCTCCTCAATGACGTCGAGCGGGAACTGGGCTTCCTGCTGTTCGCCCGCGTGCGTGGCAAACTGCAACCCACCCCCGAGGCCCGCGAGCTGCAGGGCGGTATCGAGCAGTTGTACGCCGGGCTCGACAAGCTGCGCCAGCAGGCCAGTGCCCTGCGCCAGCACCAGGACCCGCCCCTGCGCGTGGTCAGCACCGCGACCCTGGGCCAGCACCTGTTGCCCCAGAGCCTCGCCGCCCTGCGCCGGCGCTATCGGGAAACTCCCTGTCACCTGGCCAGCGCCAACACCCAGGCGATCGTGCGCAGCCTGCTGCTTCACGAAAGCCAGGTGGGCTTCAGCCTGCATGCCCCGGAACACCCCAGCCTGCATCAGCAGGCGCTGGCCCAGGGCAAACTGCAGCTGCTGGCGCCCCATGGCTGGCTGCAGCCGCGGCAAAAATACGTCGGCGTGCAGGAGTTGGCCGGCCAGGCCATGGTCGGGCTCGATGGTGAAGACCCGTTGAGCGCGGCGCTGGATGCGCGGCTGACGGCACTGCGGCCGGTGCCGATCGTGCAGACGCGGGTGCAGACCTACCAGATGATGCGCAGCATGGTCGAAGCCGGCGAGGGCCTGGCCATCGTCGACCCCTTCACCGCGCTGGGCGCCAAGGCTGCCGGCCTGGACGTGTGCCCGCTGGCGCCTGCGGTGCCGATCACCCTGTATGCCCTGACGCTCAAGGAGCACTCGCCGTCATCGGCGTTGCGCGCGCTGCTGGAGATCGTCGCCGAACACGCCAAGGTGATGCTGGGATAGGCCGGTGCCTGCCTCAGAATAGCCGATACCAGAACAACGCCACTTCCTCGGTCTGCGGATCGATACCCTTGTAGCGCAGGCAGTCGCTGCCACCCAGCACGAAGCCACAGCTCTCGTACAGTCGGCAGGCATCGAGGTTGTTATTCTGGGTCTCCAGGACGATTCCCGGCAGAAACTTCTTGTGCGCCCAGAAGCCCGCCACCTCCAGCAGGGCCCGGGCCACGCCTTTGCGCCGGGCGCTGGCATCCACCGCCAACTCGTCGACCTGGGCCAGGCCGTTCCAGTGAGTGGTCACCACCAGGTGGCCGACCGCACGGCCATTCAGCCAGGCCATGAACACTGCGGCGTCCGGCGAATCGAGGCAGGCGCGAAACTCGTCGGGGTCGATGCCGTAGCATTTTCGATAGGGGGGCACCGCCCGCCGCGGCCAATCGGCCACCGGCTGGCCCGGCACCGCCGTGGCGTAGGCCTGGACCCGAAAGCCGTAATCGCTGCCGCGCACGTAATCGGCGAAGCTGTGGTCCGCCAGGCGCACCACCAACCCTGCTTGCGCGCCGCCCATCAGGCTTGCAGCAGTTGCGTCCACAGCGCCGGGGCACCGGCCGACTTGGCGATGACTTCCAGGCGCGCGGCGTGCTCGGCCAGCTCCTGCGCAGAGGCCATGATCACCGGAGCCGGACGTCGCCCGGCCGGCAGGCGACGGATCTCGCTGCCACGGCTGGCGGCACCGCCCTCGTTGGCGCCGTCGCTGGAATTGCCAGCCAGCGACAGGCTGGTCTGGCCGCCGGTCATGGCCAGGTAGACGTCGGCGAGAATCTCCGAGTCGAGCAAGGCGCCGTGCAGCTGGCGGTTGGTGTTGTCGACGCCATAGCGCTTGCACAGCGCATCGAGGCTGTTGCGCTGGCCAGGGTGGCGCTCGCGGGCCATGGCCAGCGAGTCGAGGATGCTGCAATGCTGGGTGATGTCGGCGCGGTGGGTCTGGCCGATCAGGTTGAATTCGTTGTTGAGGAAGCCGACGTCGAAGGACGCGTTGTGAATGATGAGGTGCGCGCCTTCGATGAACTCGAAGAACTCGTCGGCGACCTCGGCAAAGCGTGGCTTGTCGAGCAGGAACTCGTCGGTGATGCCGTGCACGCCGATCGCGCCCTCGTCGCTGGAGCGATCAGGTTGCAGATAGACGTGAAAATTGCGCCCGGTCAGGCGCCGGCCGAGCAGCTCGACGCAGCCGATCTCGATCACCCGATGGCCATCGGTGACCGGCATACCGGTGGTTTCAGTATCGAGTACGACGAAGCGAGTGGCCATTTATGAAGATCCCGGCGGTTGATACGGTTCGGCAGCGGGGCACTTTACCACAAGCGGCTATTGCGGGCTCTGCGCGCGGCGCAGGGCGCGCACTTCGTCGACGCCACGGTTGGCCAGTTCGTCGGCGCGCTCGTTGCCGGGGTGGCCATTGTGGCCGCGCACCCATTGCCATTTGACCTGGTGGCGGTTGACCTGCTCGTCGAGCTGCTGCCAGAGGTCGGCATTTTTCACCGGCTGCTTGGCGGCGGTTTTCCAGCCGCGCTTCTTCCAGTTGACCATCCACTCCTGGATGCCTTTCATCACATACTCGGAATCGGTCACCAGCATCACTTCACAGGGCCGCTTGAGCTCCTCCAGGCCGCGAATGGCGGCGGTCAGCTCCATGCGGTTGTTGGTGGTGGCGGTTTCGCCACCCCAGAGTTCCTTTTCCACCCCCTTGCAGATCAGCAAGGCGCCCCAGCCACCGGGGCCGGGGTTACCCTTGCAGGCGCCATCGGTGAAGATTTCAACGCTGTCGGTCATTTGACTTTTTTTCCGGAATTCAAGACTCGGTCAGTCGCTGGAGCGACGGTTGACCTTGGCCATGGGCAACGGCAGCAGCTTGCCCATGGGTTCGCGGCGCACCTGGCGCAGCGGCCGCAGGCCGACCACCAGCTTGCGCGCCACCAGCACATAAAAGCCGCCGCCGGGGCCCTGCCATTGCCCGGCAGTACGCTCCCAGCCGGTCAGGCGAGCCTGCCAGGCGGCCGACGCGACGGGCGGACGATAGCATCCGAAGCGGCGTTTCTCCAGCGCGAAGCCCAGCAGGTTGAGCCAGTCGGCGACCCGCGAGGCCGAGAAGCAGCGGGCCTTGCGCAGCGCGTCGCTGGTGTAGAGGTGGCGCACGCCCCAGGCGCTCCAGGGGTTGATGCCGACGATCAGCAGATGCCCGCCCGGGCGTACGGCGCTGGCCGCCTCGCGTAGCAGGCCGTGGGGCGACAGGCTGAAATCCAGGCCGTGCTGCAGCACCACCACGTCGGCAGCGTGCTCGCTGAGCGGCCAGGCCTGCTCCTCGCAGACGATCTCCACACCCGGCAGCGGCGCGCCCAGGCGCACATTGCGCTGCACCTGGCGGGCCGTGGGCGGCGGCTCGGCGCTGGGGCCATAATGCACCAGATAACCGCCGAAGAAGCGCCCGAGCTCTTCTTCCAGCAGTTGCTGCTCCTCACGCAACAGCAGCTGCCCCAGCGGGCCGGCAAACCACTGGCGAGCCTGGCCGATCAGTTCCAGCCATTCGGGATCTGCCTGGGCAAACGCGATATCGTTCATGCCTTCTTCCCCTGTCGGGTTCTCGTGCAACCCGTAAGGCCCTAAGATGCACCATTGTCTTCAGCTTGGCGAACCTGACCATGATACAGATCGACGGCCTGCGCGCTTTCAGCGATAACTACATTTGGTTGTTACAAGATACTGCAAGCAAACGCTGCGCAGTGGTCGACCCGGGCGATGCCGGTCCGGTGCAGGCGTGGCTGGCCGCGCACGGCGACTGGCAGCTGACCGATATCCTCATCACCCATCACCACAACGACCACGTCGGCGGCGTGCAGGCCCTCAAGCAGCAGACCGGCGCGCGTGTCGCCGGGCCGGGCGCCGAGCACATCCCGGCACGCGACCTGGCCTTGGCCGATGGCGACACGTTGCAGGTACTCGGCCTGCCATTTCAGGTGCACGCCGTGCCCGGCCACACCCTCGGCCATATCGCCTTCTACCACGGCGCCAGCGCGCAACCACTGCTATTCCCCGGCGACACGCTGTTCGCTGCGGGCTGCGGACGACTGTTCGAAGGCACCCCGGCACAGATGCATCAATCGCTGAGCACGCTGGCCACGCTGCCTGACAGCACCCTCATCTATTGCGCCCACGAGTACACCCAGAGCAACCTGCGTTTTGCCAGTGCAGTGGAACCGGACAACGCCGACATCGCCGAGCGCGTGGCAGCGGTCGCCGCATTGCGCGCCGAAGATCGCTGCACCCTGCCTTCTAACCTCGCCCTCGAACGCCGGACCAATCCTTTTTTGCGTGTCGACGAAGCGGCGGTCAAACAGGCGGTGGATCGCCGCGAAGGCCCGGCCGAACGCGGCTCGGCGGCAACTTTCGCCGCCCTGCGGGCTTGGAAGGACAAGTTCTAAGCGGCACGGTTTTGTCGCAAAAACTTCTCAAAGGTTGACCGACCGGTGGCTGCTTTCTAGAATCGCCCGACATTTTCGCCCGGAACTACCTTCCAGCCAATGTCGTCATCTATAAGCAAAACCCCAAAAACCGACGCATTGACGCGGCTGGCCCAGGCGGTTGCCCTGGGTCTATCGGTGACGCTGGTGGGCTGCCAAAGCGCCGCCACCCATGCTCCGGGCACGGACGACAGCCTGGGTCACAACTTCGACGTGCGGCTCAAGCAAAAGCCGATCTTCGTCACTCAGCAGAACCACAAGACCCCGCCCCAGGATGTCTGGGAACGCATGCGTCAGGGCTTCAAGCTTCAGGAAGGCCTGGGCGTGAACCCGCGCATCGAGCAGCAGCGGCTGTGGTTCGTCAGCAACCCGACGTTCCTGGAAAACGCCAGCGACCGCGGCAGCCTGTACATGCACTACATCGTCGAGCGCCTTGAAGAGCGCGACATGCCGCTGGAGCTGGCCTTGCTGCCGGTCATCGAAAGCGCCTACAACCCCATGGCCTATTCGCGAAGCGACGCCTCCGGGCTGTGGCAGTTCGTGCCGGCCACCGGGCGTTACTTCAACCTGCGCCAGACCTCGGCCTACGACGGCCGCCGCGACGTGACCGCCTCGACCATCGCCGCGCTGGATTACCTGAGCCGCCTGCATGACATGTTCAACGGCGACTGGCTGCTGGCCCTGGCTGCCTACAATGCCGGCGAAGGCACGGTCAGCCGGGCCATCGAGCGCAATGAAAAGCTCGGCCTGCCCACCGACTACTGGAACCTGCCGCTGCCCCAGGAAACCCGTGACTACGTGCCCAAGCTGCTCGCCCTGTCGCAACTGGTGATGGCCCCGCAGGCCTATGGCATCAACCTCAACCCGATCGAGAACAAGCCCTACTTCGAGGTCGTCGAGATCAACCAGCGCATGGACCTGTCGCGGGTCGCGGCACTGGCCAACATCGACGAGGACGAGCTGTTCCAGCTCAACCCGGCGTTCAAGAAGCGCACCACCGTGGAAGGCACCCAGCACCTGCTGATCCCAACGGCCAAGGCGCAACTGCTTACAACGAGCCTGTCGCGGATGAACCCCGAGGAGCTGCTGAGCCTGGCGCCGGTCGAGCCGGTGTTCGAGGAAACCAGCGTGGCCCGGCCGTCACGCCCGCGCAGCTATAAAGTGCGCAAGGGCGACAACCTGGCGAGCATCGCCCGCGCCAACAAGGTCGACACCCACGACCTGCAGCGCTGGAACAAGCTGACCGGCAAGCACCTCAAGGTCGGCCAGATGCTGGTGATGCAGGACAACACCAGCAAGGCTGCGAGCAAGGCCGGCAAAGGCCGCGTGGTGGCCCAGGCCAAGGCCGCGGACAGCAAGCAGAAGAGCACCCAGTACAAGGTGCGCAAGGGCGATTCGCTGTACGTGGTGGCCCGGCGCTTCAATGTCGAGGTCGACCACCTCAAGCGCTGGAACCCGCAAAGCGCCCACGCACTCAAGCCGGGGCAGACGCTGCGGGTCTACGTCGATCGCTGATCGGCAACGGCCTTGCGGCGGCCGGGCCGCCTCCCACCGTTGGCGTGGGAGGGCACCCAGCCCCCGAGCTTTTTCCATATCCAACAAGCTGTTATGGTACCCGGCAGATTCGCGACTGCCCCCTGCTTCTGGAACCCCATGCTCCAGCCAGCCTTCGGAGAACCCATCATGATGCCTCTGCGCGCCCTGTTGCCCTGGGCCGGCGGCCTGTTGATGCTGAGCCTCGCCGGCCTGGCCAGCGCCGCCGGGCATAGCGCCCTGACACTCTACGACGAACCGCCGAAATATCCGGAAAACTTTCCGCACTTTGACTACGTCAACCCCGACGCGCCCAAGGGCGGTACCTTCCGCGAGGCCGGTTTCGGCAGCTTCGACAGCCTCAACCCCTTCATCAACAAGGGCGTTGCCGCCTCCGGCATCGGCATGATCTACGACACCCTGGCCGTGCAGAGCCTGGACGAGCCCATGACCGTCTACGGCCTGGTGGCCGAGCGCATGGAGAAGGCCCCGGACAACAGCTGGGTGCGCTTCTACCTGCGCCCTCAGGCACGCTTTCATGACGGCCAGCCCATGCGCGCGGACGATGTAGTGTTCAGCTTCGACACCCTGATGAAGAACGGCTCGCCGGTGTACCGCAACTACTACGCCGACGTCGATCAGGCGGTGGCCGAAGACCCGCTGACCGTGCTGTTCAAATTCAAGCATGACGGCAACCGTGAGCTGCCGCTGATCCTCGGCCAGTTGCCGGTGCTGCCCAGGCATTACTGGCAAGGCCGGGATTTCAACAAGGGCAACCTGGAGATCCCGCTGGGCAGCGGCCCCTACAAAGTGGCCGGAGTACAGGCCGGGCGCTCCATTCGCTACGAGCGGGTCAAGGACTACTGGGCCAGGGACCTGCCGGTCAATCGCGGCCAGTACAACTTCGACGTGATGACCGTGGATTACTACCGCGACAACACCGTCGCCCTGGAAGCCCTCAAGGCCGGCCAGTTCGACTACTGGCTGGAGATCAGCGCGAAGAACTGGGCCACCGCCTACAACACCCCGGCGGTGCGTGACGGCCGCCTGCGCCGCGAGGAAATCCCCAACGGCAACCCCACCGGCATGCAGGGCTTTGTCTTCAACCTGCGCCGGCCGGTGTTCCAGGACCCACGCGTGCGCGAAGCCCTGAGCCTGCTGCTGGACTTCGAGTGGACCAACAAGCAGCTGTTCAACGGCGCCTACACCCGCACCGACAGCTATTTCGAGAACTCCGACATGGCCGCCAGCGGCCTGCCCGGCCCCAACGAACTGAAGCTGCTGGAGCCATTGCGCCAACAGGTGCCGCCGCGGGTCTTCAGCGAAGCGTTCAAGAACCCGGTCAGCGAAGCCAGCGGCATCATCCGCGACCAGCAGCGCCGCGCCTACCATCTGCTGCTGGACGCCGGCTGGAAGATCAAGGACGACCGCATGGTCGATCCCCATGGCAACCCGGTGTCCATTGAATTCCTTCTGGCGCAGACCGAGTTCGAGCGGGTGCTGCTGCCGCTCAAGCGCAATTTTGCCGACCTGGGCATCGACCTGGTGATCCGCCGGGTGGACGTCTCCCAGTACATCACCCGGCGCCGCTCGCGCGACTTCGACATGATCGTCGCCTCCTTCCCGCAGTCCAATTCGCCCGGCAACGAGCAGACCGACTACTGGACCTCGGCCGCCGCCGACAAGCCAGGCAGCCTCAATTACATAGGCCTTAAAGACCCGGCGGTGGACAGCCTGGTCAACGGCCTGATCAACGCCGGCTCGCGCCAGGACCTGATCGACCATACGCGCGCCCTGGACCGGGTGCTGCTGTGGGGCCATTACGTGATTCCCAATTGGCACATCAATACCTGGCGAGTGGCCTTCTGGGACCATATCGGCCACCCCAAGGTGACCCCGACCTACGACATCGGCACCAGCACCTGGTGGATCAAGCCCGACGCTACCCCCGCCGTGCCGATCAAGACGGCCATTCCCGCCGCCCCTACCGCCGACAGCGGAGCGCAATGACATGCTGGCCTACATCGTTCGCCGACTGCTGCTGATCATCCCGACCCTGTTCGGCATCCTCATCCTCAATTTCGTGATCATCCAGGCCGCACCCGGCGGCCCGGTGGAGCAGATGATCGCCAAGGTCGAAGGCATCGACGGCGCCACCAACCGCATCGCCGGCGGCGGCTCCGAGGTCAGCGCCGGGCGCTCCAGCTACCGCGGCGCGCAGGGCCTGGACCCAGCGCTGGTCAAGGAAATCGAACACCTGTACGGCTTCGACAAGTCGGCGCCGGAACGCCTGTGGATCATGCTCAGGAACTACGCCACCCTGGATTTCGGCGACAGCTTCTTTCGCGACGCCAAGGTCATCGACCTGATCAAGGAAAAGATGCCGGTATCGATCTCCCTGGGCCTGTGGAGCACGTTGATCATGTACCTGGTGTCGATCCCGCTGGGCATCGCCAAGGCCACCCGGCACGGCAGCCACTTCGACATCTGGACCAGCTCGGCGATCATCGTCGGCTACGCCATCCCGGCATTCCTGTTCGCCATCCTGCTGATCGTGGTATTTGCCGGCGGCAGCTACCTTGACTGGTTCCCGCTGCGCGGGCTGACCTCGGACAACTTCGCGCAGATGAGCCTGGCCGGCAAAGTCGGCGACTACTTCTGGCACCTCGCCCTGCCCGTTACCGCGCTGGTCATCGGCAACTTCGCCACCATGACCCTGCTGACCAAGAACAGCTTTCTCGACGAGATCAGCAAACAGTACGTGATCACCGCCAAGGCCAAGGGCCTGAGCAACCGCAAGGTGCTCTACGGGCATGTGTTTCGCAATGCCATGCTGCTGGTGATCGCCGGCTTCCCCTCGGCGCTGATGGGCATTTTCTTTACCGGCTCGTTGCTGGTGGAGGTGATCTTCTCCCTCGACGGCCTCGGCCTGATGAGCTTCGAAGCGGCGATCAACCGTGACTACCCGGTGGTGTTCGGCACCCTGTTCATCTTCACCCTGCTGGGGCTGGTGGTGAAACTGATCGGCGATTTGACCTACACCCTGGTCGACCCGCGCATCGACTTCGGCCACCGGGAGCATTGAGATGAACCTGTCCCCCCTCAACCGCCGCCGCTACGCCCGCTTCAAGGCCAACAAGCGCGGCTGGTGGTCGCTATGGCTGTTCCTGATCCTGTTTGGCCTGAGCCTGGGCGCCGAGCTCATCGCCAACGACAAGCCGCTGGTGGTGCATTACGACAGCCAGTGGTTCTTCCCGGCGCTGCAGCGCTACCCGGAAACCGCGTTCGGCGGCGAGTTCCCGTTGGAGCCCAACTACAAGAGCCCGTACATGCGCGACCTGCTGGCCAGGAAGCAGGCCTGGATCCTCTGGGCGCCGATTCCGTTCAGCTACCAGAGCATCAACTACGACCTCAAGGTGCCCGCCCCTGCGCCCCCCTCGGCGGACAACTGGCTGGGCACCGACGACCAGGCCCGCGACGTACTGGCCCGGGTCATCTACGGCTTTCGCATTTCGGTGCTGTTTGCCCTGACCCTGACCGTGCTCAGCTCGCTGATCGGCGTGGCCGCCGGTGCCCTGCAGGGTTTCTATGGCGGCTGGGTCGACCTCGCCGGCCAGCGCTTTCTGGAGATCTGGTCGGGGCTGCCGGTGCTCTACCTGCTGATCATCCTGGCCAGCTTCGTGCAACCCAACTTCTGGTGGCTGCTGGGCATCATGCTGCTGTTTTCCTGGATGAGCCTGGTGGACGTGGTGCGCGCCGAGTTCCTGCGCGGGCGCAACCTGGAGTACGTGCGTGCAGCCCGGGCCTTGGGCATGCAGGATGGCGGCATCATGTTCCGGCATATCCTGCCCAACGCCATGGTCTCGACCATGACCTTTCTTCCGTTCATTCTCACCGGCGCCATCGGCACCTTGACCGCGCTGGACTTTCTCGGCTTCGGCCTGCCCGCTGGCGCGCCCTCGCTGGGCGAGCTGGTGGCCCAGGGCAAATCCAACCTGCAGGCGCCCTGGCTGGGCATCAGCGCGTTCGCCGTGCTGGCGCTGATGCTCAGCCTGCTGGTGTTCATTGGCGAGTCCGCCCGTGACGCCTTCGATCCGAGGAAATGACATGAGCCAGGACATTCTCATCGAGGTCCGCGACCTGGCCGTGGAGTTCGTCAACGGCGAGCACTGCATACGCGCGGTCGAGGGCATCAGTTTCGATATCCGCCGCGGTGAAACCCTGGCACTGGTCGGCGAAAGCGGCTCGGGCAAGTCGGTCACCGCGCATTCCATCCTGCGCCTGCTGCCCTACCCGCTGGCACGCCATCCAAGCGGCAGCATCGGCTACAACGGCCAGAACCTGCTGAGCCTTGGCGAAAGGCAGTTGCAGCATATTCGCGGCAATCGCATCGCGATGATCTTCCAGGAGCCGATGACGTCGCTCAACCCGCTGCACAACGTCGGCAAGCAGATCAACGAGATACTCGCCCTGCACAAAGGGTTGACCGGCCAGGCGGCCACCGAACGGACCCTGGAGCTGCTTGAGTTGGTCGGGATACCTGACCCGCGCAGTCGCCTCAAGGCCCTGCCCCACGAGCTCTCAGGAGGCCAGCGCCAGCGGGTGATGATCGCCATGGCTTTGGCCAACGAGCCCGAGCTGTTGATCGCCGACGAGCCGACCACGGCGCTGGACGTCACCGTGCAGCTGAAGATCCTCGAACTGCTCAAGGAGCTGCAGGCGCGCCTGGGCATGGCGCTGCTGTTGATCAGCCATGACCTCAACCTGGTCAAGCGCATCGCCCATCGAGTGTGCGTGATGCAGGGCGGGCAGATCGTCGAGCAGGCCGACTGCCGCACACTTTTCAACGCGCCGCAGCATCCCTACACGCAGATGCTCCTGGGCGCCGAACCCAGCGGCCGCCCCGCCGCCACCGACGCCGGCGCGCCGATGCTGGAGGTCGAGGACCTGAAGGTCTGGTTCCCGATCAAGAAAGGCTTGTTGCGCCGCCCGGTGGATCACCTCAAGGCGGTCGACGGTATCAGCTTCAGCGTGCGCCAGGGGCAGACCCTGGGCATCGTCGGCGAGAGCGGCTCGGGCAAGTCCACCCTGGGCCTGGCGATTTTGCGGCTGATCGCCAGCCAGGGCGTGATTCGCTTCCAAGGGCAGGCCGTGGACTGCCTCAAGCAAGAACAGGTGCGCCCGCTGCGCCGGCAGATGCAGGTGGTCTTCCAGGATCCGTTCGGCAGCCTCAGCCCGCGCATGAGCGTCAGCCAGATCGTCGGCGAGGGCTTGCGCATCCATGGCATCGGCAGCCCGGCCGAACAGGAGCAGGCGATCATCGCCGCTTTGCAGGAGGTGGGCCTGGACCCCGACAGCCGCCACCGCTACCCCCACGAGTTCTCCGGGGGGCAACGCCAGCGCATCGCCATCGCCCGCGCCCTGGTGCTCAAGCCGGCGCTGATCGTGCTGGACGAACCGACCTCGGCGCTGGACCGCACCGTGCAACGCCAGGTGGTGGAGCTGCTGCGCTCGTTGCAGCGCAAGTACAACCTGACCTACCTGTTCATCAGCCACGACCTGGCGGTGGTCAAGGCCCTGAGCCATCAGTTGCTGGTGATCAAGCATGGCCAGGTGGTGGAGCAAGGCGATGCCGCACAGATCTTTGCCGCGCCCCGGCATGCCTACACCCGGCAGTTGCTCGAGGCAGCGTTTCTGGTGCCTGAGCAGGTCTCGCAGGCCTGAAAGGAGCGCGGGCTTGGCCCGGGCACAAAAAAACCGCCCCTTGGGGCGGTTTTTTCATTTCAGGGCAGGGATCAATACTTCTCGATCTTCGCCTTGGCTTCCAGCATCTTGCGGTAGGCCGCGAAGTCCTGCTGGCCGACGCGCGAGGACAGGAAGCGGCGGTACTGGGCTTTCTCCTCGTCGGACGGTGCGGCAGCTTCGTTGACGCCATTGAGGCGCAGCACCACGAAGCTGCCGTCGCGCAAGGTCACGCTGCCGTAGACCGGCTTGTCCTTGCCCTGCGGCTTGGCCATGCGGAACAGCGCCTGCAGCTCGGCCGGATCGATGCCTTCCTGATTGCGAGTGACCGCTTCGACGGTCTTCCAGGCCTGACCGTTCTGGGTCGTCGCCAATGGGATCTTGCCGTCGCGCAAGCCGGCGATCAACGCCTCGCCCTTGCTCTTCATGTCGTCGCTGGCATGCTGCTTGGCCAGTTGCGCACGGATCGCCGGGGCCACGGCTTCAAGCGGCAGCTGCTCAGGCATGTGGTGCTCCTTGACCCGCACCACCACGGTGGTTTCCGGGTCCAGCTCGATGGCCGAGCTGTTGGCGCCGTCCTGCAGCACTTCTTGACTGAACGCCGCGGTGACCACGGCGCGGTTGGCGGTGACGCCTTCGCTGCCGCCTTCCTTGCCGAACGGCTTGGAAGTCTGCACTTTCAGACCCAGTTCCTGGGCTGGCTGCGCCAGGTCCGACGCCTCGAAGGAGGAGTCTTCCAGCTTCTTGGCCGCTTCCACGTAGCGCTGCTCGACCTGCTGGTCCTTGAGGTCGTGGGTCAGTTTTTCCTTGAGGCTGGCGAAGCTCGGCGCCTGCGGGGCTTCGACGCCCAGCAGCTTGATCAGGTGCCAGCCGAACTGGCTGCGCACCGGCGCAGAGACCTGATCCTTGTTCAGCGAGTACAGGGCCTTCTCGAACGCCGGGTCATAGACGCCTGGGCCCGCGTAGCCGAGGTCACCACCATTGTTGGCGGAGCCTGGGTCCTGGGAGACCTCCTTGGCCAGCTTGGCGAAATCCTCACCCTTGGCCAGACGCGCCTGCACTTCCTCGATCTTGGCCTTGGCCTGAGCGTCGGTGGTCTTGGCGTTGACTTCGATGAGGATGTGAGCAGCGCGACGCTGCTCGACCAGGTTGGCGGTTTCTTTCTTGTACGCCGCCTGCAGGTCTTCATCCTTGACCGTGACCTGGTCGAAGAAAGATGACTTCTTCAGCTCGACGTAGTCCAGCACCACCTGCTCGGGGCTCATGAACTCCTTGGCGTGCTGGTCGTACTGGGCCTTGATGTCGGCATCCGAAATCTGCACGGCGGACGGGTCGGCCTTGAAGGTCAGCGTCGCGAAATCACGGGTCTGTTTTTCCAGGCGGGCAAACGCCAGCACCTGGTCGTCGGTGACGAAGCTGCTGGCGGCCAGGCCTGCACGCAGCTGGCCGATCAACATCTCGTCAGCCATCATCTGGCGGAACTGCAAGCGGCCGTAGCCCAGCTGGCGCAGCACCTGGTCGTAGCGCTCGGCGTTGAACTTGCCGTCGACCTGGAATTCAGGCGTCTGCAGCAACAGCTGGTCGATGGCGGCTTCCGAGAAGGCGAACTTGGAGTCGTGCGCGCCTTGCAGCAAAAGCTTGCGGTCGATCAGCCCCTTGAGGGCCGAGTCACGCAGCATTTTCTCGTCGAGCAGGGCGGGATCGAAATCCTTGCCCAGCTGCTGTGCCAGCTGGCGGCGTTGCATTTCCACGGCCTGGCCGAGTTCGGTCTGGGTAACCTCGTCGCCGTTGACCTTGGCAGCGTCCTGGCTGTGGCTGGTGGCGCGGAAAATCGCGTCGAAGCCGGTCAGCGCCATCAAGAGCACAATGACGCCGATGATGGTTTTGGCAATCCAGCCCTGTGAATTGTCCCTGATGTTTTGCAGCATGCGTCCCCCGAAGACGGCCGAACTGAATGAGCGACCGCGGAGAGTGGGTGGAATCCGGATAGAAGAAAGGCGCATCCGGGGATGCGCCTTCTCGTAACTGGCGGAGCGGATTGGGGGCCTGGTATCACGACCCCGGCACGAATCGGTAGTGTAACCGACCGGACGACCGCTGCGCTGCCGGTTCTGGACAGAGCCTGAACCGGATCGGCAAGGCGCTGATGAGCCTTAGTTGACAGCTTCTTTCAGGGCTTTACCAGCTTTGAAACCAGGCTTCTTGGCCGCCGCGATTTCCAGCGTCTTGCCGGTTTGCGGGTTACGGCCAACGCGGGCTGGGCGATCGGTCACGGAGAAAGTGCCGAAACCGACCAGAACTACGGAGTCACCACCTTTCAGAGCGCCAGTGACGGATTCGATCACTGCGTCCAGCGCGCGGCCAGCTACAGCTTTCGGGATATCAGCAGATGCGGCGATTGCATCGATCAGTTCCGACTTGTTCACTCGTAAGTCCCCTTTATCTATATTGAGTTGTTTCTAAGTATGTTGAGCTGTGACGAGCCATTCTGAAACAAATGTCGGAGGCTGCTGACACATAAAGTGCCGCTTTATAGCAAGGGCTTGAAAATGCTGTCAAGAAAGCCCCCGACACCGTGCGCATTAATGCGTACTGATTCTTTCTTTGGCATCAGAATCGCGCTTCTCGTCCTTGGCCACGATCTCCGGGGCCACATCGGGCAAGGGCTCCGGCGCGTATTGCAGCGCAATTTGGAGGACTTCGTCAATCCATTTAACCGGTTTGATCTGCAGGTCGGCCTTGATGTTGTCGGGGATTTCCTTCAGGTCGCGAACGTTCTCTTCCGGAATGATCACCGTCTTGATGCCACCGCGGTGGGCCGCCAGCAACTTCTCCTTCAGACCGCCAATCGCCAGCACCTGGCCACGCAGGGTGATTTCCCCGGTCATGGCCACGTCGGCGCGTACCGGGATCTGGGTCAAGGCCGAGACCAGCGCCGTGCACATGCCCACGCCCGCGCTAGGGCCGTCCTTGGGAGTCGCCCCCTCAGGCATGTGGATGTGCACATCGCGCTTCTCGTGGAAGTCCGCAGGGATGCCCAGGCTGCGGGCACGGCTGCGCACCACCGTCAGTGCCGCCGTGATGGACTCGACCATGACGTCGCCCAGCGAACCGGTCTTGATCAACTGACCCTTGCCCGGCACCACCGCCGACTCGATGGTCAGCAGCTCGCCACCGACCTGAGTCCAGGCCAGGCCGGTAACCTGGCCGATCTGGTCCTGCTGCTCGGCGAGGCCATAACGGAACTTGCGCACGCCCAGTAGGGCTTCCAGGGAGGCGGAATTGACCTTGACCGAGAATTTCTTCGCGGCCGAATGCTCCTTGACTACCTTGCGGCAGACCTTGGCGATCTGCCGCTCGAGGCCGCGTACACCGGCTTCGCGGGTGTAGTAGCGGATGATGTCACGGATCGCCTCGACTTCCACTTCCAGCTCGCCCTTTTTCAGGCCGTTGGCCTGGATCTGCTTGGGCGTCAGGTACTTGGTGGCGATGTTGATCTTCTCGTCTTCGGTGTAGCCCGGCAGGCGAATCACTTCCATCCGGTCCAGCAGCGCTGGCGGGATGTTCATTGAGTTCGAGGTGCAGAGGAACATCACGTCGGAGAGGTCGTAGTCGACTTCCAGATAGTGGTCGTTGAAATTGTGGTTCTGCTCGGGGTCGAGCACTTCAAGCAGCGCCGACGCGGGATCACCGCGCATGTCGCTGCCCATCTTGTCGATTTCATCGAGCAGGAACAGAGGGTTGCGCACGCCGACTTTGGTCATCTTCTGGATCAGGCGGCCGGGCATGGAACCAATGTAGGTGCGCCGATGGCCTCGAATCTCGGCCTCGTCGCGTACGCCGCCGAGCGCCATGCGCACGAATTTGCGATTGGTCGCGCTGGCGATCGACTCGGCCAGCGAGGTCTTGCCGACACCGGGCGGCCCGACCAGGCACAGCACCGGGCCACGAATCTTCTTCACCCGCTTCTGCACGGCGAGGTACTCGAGGATACGCTCCTTGACCTCTTCCAGACCGTAATGGTCGGCGTCGAGGATCTCCTCGGCCTTGGCCAGGTCCAGACGCACCTTGCTCTGCGCCTTCCACGGCACTTGCACCAACCAGTCGATATAGGTCCGCACCACCGTGGCTTCGGCGGACATCGGCGACATCTGCTTGAGCTTGTTCAGCTCGGCGGTGGCCTTGGTCAGCGCGTCTTTCGGTAGCCCGGCCGCTTCGATGCGCTTTTTCAGCTCCTCGACTTCGTTGTGGCCTTCGTCGCTGTCGCCGAGTTCCTTCTGAATGGCCTTCATCTGCTCATTCAGGTAGTACTCGCGCTGGCTGCGCTCCATCTGCTTCTTGACCCGGCCGCGGATGCGCTTCTCGACCTGCAGCAGGTCGATTTCGGCATCCAGCAGCGCCAGCACGTGCTCGACACGGGCCGACAGGTCGATGATTTCGAGAATTTCCTGCTTCTGCTCGATCTTCAAGGCCATATGCGCGGCCATGGTGTCGACCAGGCGGCCGGGCTCGTCGATGCTGTTGAGCGAGGACAGCACTTCGGCCGGGACTTTCTTGCCCAGCTGCACGTACTGCTCGAACTGGGCCAACAGGCTGCGCACGAACACTTCGGACTCGCGGCTCGGGGCCTCGACTTCGTCGATCAGCTGGACTTCGGCGCGTACGTGACCATCGATTTCGATGAAGCGCTCGACGCTGCCGCGCTGCTCGCCTTCGACCAGCACCTTGACGGTGCCGTCGGGCAGCTTGAGCAATTGCAATACGGTGGCAATGGTGCCGACGCGGTACAGGGCATCTTCGCCTGGATCGTCGTCAGCCGGATTCTTCTGGGCGAGCAGGAGGATCTGCTTTTCGCCGGTCATCGCTGCCTCGAGGGCTTCGATCGATTTCTCGCGCCCCACGAACAGCGGGATAACCATGTGCGGATAAACCACGACATCACGCAATGGCAGGAGAGGCAATTCGATGGTTGTCTTCATGATTTCGCCTCTACAACGGCTCAAGGCCGTGAACTGATAAAAGTGAACCTGAATTCAATGTGGGGGCATCGCGGGAAAAATACAAGTCGATAAAAAACAAGATGCGCCGCTTGCCCTTCTCTCGTAACACGTTGAAACGCAAAAGGGGCCCGTAGGCCCCTTTTGTGAAACAAGCCGCCTGGAAAAGGCCGGCTTCTGCTATGCGTCCGGAGCCGCCTTGGCAGGCGGCTCGCTGTTTTCGTAGATCAACAGCGGCTTGGACGTACCTTCGATGACGCTCTCGTCAATGACCACCTTGCTGACATCCGTCTGCGACGGGATCTCGTACATGGTATCGAGCAGTACGCCTTCAAGAATCGAACGCAGACCACGAGCCCCGGTCTTGCGCTCCAGAGCGCGGCGCGCCACCGACTTCAGCGCGTCGGCGCGGAACTCGAGGTCGACCCCTTCCATCTCGAACAGCTTGGCGTATTGCTTGGTCAAGGCGTTCTTCGGCTCGGTAAGAATCTGCATCAGCGCAGCTTCATCGAGCTCGTCGAGGGTCGCCAGCACCGGCAGACGGCCGACGAATTCAGGGATCAGACCGAACTTGACCAGATCGTCAGGTTCGACTTCACGCAGGGATTCGCCCACCTTCTTGCCTTCCTGCTTGCTGCGCACTTCGGCGTTGAAGCCGATGCCGCCCTGGGTCGAACGATTCTGGATGACTTTTTCGAGCCCCGAGAATGCCCCACCGCAGATGAACAGGATGTTGCGCGTGTCGACCTGGAGAAACTCCTGCTGCGGGTGCTTGCGGCCACCCTGCGGCGGTACCGAAGCAACGGTGCCTTCGATGAGCTTCAAAAGGGCCTGTTGCACGCCTTCGCCCGAAACGTCGCGGGTGATCGAAGGGTTATCCGACTTGCGGGAAATCTTGTCGATTTCGTCGATGTAGACAATACCCATCTGGGCCTTCTCGACGTCGTAATCACACTTCTGCAACAGTTTTTGAATAATGTTCTCGACGTCTTCACCCACGTAACCGGCTTCGGTGAGCGTGGTCGCATCGGCGATGGTGAAAGGAACGTTGAGCAGACGCGCGAGGGTTTCGGCCAGCAACGTCTTGCCCGAACCCGTAGGCCCGATGAGCAGGATGTTGCTCTTGCCGAGCTCCACGTCGTCGTTTTTCTTGTCGCGCTGGTTCAGCCGCTTGTAGTGGTTGTAGACCGCTACGGCGAGCACCTTCTTCGCCCGCTCCTGACCAATCACGTACTGGTCGAGGATGCCGCTGATTTCCTTGGGCGAAGGCAATTTATGGGCACTGCTCTCGGCCTGCGCTTCCTGCACCTCCTCGCGGATGATGTCGTTGCACAGGTCGACGCATTCGTCGCAGATAAAGACCGAGGGGCCGGCAATCAATTTGCGTACTTCATGCTGGCTTTTGCCACAGAAGGAGCAATAGAGCAGTTTGCCGTTGTCCTCGCCGTTGCGGGTGTCAGTCATTCGATCGATCCAAATCCGATAGGCTTGAAACACAAGATGAAGGCTATTGCGGGCTTTTTCAAGCCCGCCGGCAACCATTAAAGCGGGTTGCCGGACTTATCTACCTGTTCAGGCTGGCATTTGCCGCTTGTCGAGTACCGAATCGACGAGGCCGTATTCGGCTGCGCGAGCGGCACTCATGAAGTTGTCACGGTTGGTGTCGCGCTCGATGGTCTCGAGGTCCTGGCCGGTATGGTGAGCCAGCAGCTCGTTCAGGCGCGAACGAATCAGCAGGATTTCCTTGGCGTGAATCTCGATGTCCGAAGCCTGACCCTGGAAACCGCCCAGGGGCTGGTGGATCATCATGCGCGAGTTCGGCAGGCAGTAACGCTTGCCCTTGGCACCACCTGCAAGCAGGAAGGCGCCCATGCTGCAGGCCTGGCCGATGCAGATGGTGGAAACGTCCGGCTTGATGAACTGCATGGTGTCGTAGATCGACATCCCTGCGGTCACCGAACCGCCCGGTGAGTTGATGTAAAGATGGATGTCCTTGTCCGGATTTTCCGCTTCAAGGAACAGCAACTGCGCGGCGATCAGGTTGGCCATGTAGTCTTCCACGGGGCCGATCAGGAAAATGACGCGTTCCTTGAGCAGTCGCGAGTAGATGTCATAGGCGCGTTCGCCACGAGCCGATTGCTCGATAACCATCGGGACCAGGCCGCCTGCGGCCTGGATGTCAGAGCTCTGCTGAATATAAGAATTGCCGGACATGTCCTGCACTCACTCCCAAATAGTCATTTCTTGAATACACATAAGCCAGCACGAAGGCTGGCTTATGGGTGTTTTCCAACGCTTAACGCTATTACTCGGCTGGTGCAGCTTCAGCCGGCTTTACCGCTTCTTCGTAGGAGACCGCTTTGTCGGTCACGCTCGCTTTCTGCAGAACAGTATCCACAACTTGTTCTTCCAGCACAACCGAACGCACTTCGTTCAGCTGCTGGTCGTTCTTGTAGTACCACGAGACGACCTGCTCAGGCTCCTGGTAGGCCGAGGCCATTTCCTGGATCATCGAGCGAACGCGGGCTTCGTCAGGCTTGAGGTCGTGCTGCTTGACCACTTCGGCGACGATCAGGCCCAGTACCACGCGACGCTTGGCCTGCTCGCTGAACAGCTCGGCCGGCAGTTGGTCAGGCTTGATGTTGCCGCCGAACTGCTGCACAGCCTGCTCGCGCAGACGGTCGACTTCGTTGTCGATCAGGGCCTTGGGCACTTCGACCGGATTGCTGGCAACCAGACCGTCCATGACCTGATTCTTGATCTTGGTCTTGATCGCCTGGCGCAGTTCGCGATCCATGTTCTTGCGAACTTCGGTGCGGAAGCCTTCCAGGCCGGTTTCCTTGATGCCGAACTGGGCGAAGAACGCCTCGTTCAGCTCAGGCAGCTTGGGCTCAGCCACAGCGGTCACGGTGACGGTGAACTCGGCGGCTTTCTTGGCCAGGTCGAGGTTCTGGTAGTCTTCCGGGAAAGTCAGCTGCAGCACGCGCTCTTCGCCGGCCTTGGCGCCGACCAGACCGTCTTCGAAGCCCGGGATCATGCGGTTCGAACCCAGCACCAGCTGGGTGCCGGTGGCCGAACCACCGGAGAAGGCTTCGCCGTCGATCTTGCCGACGAAGTCGATGGTGACCTGGTCTTCGTTCTGCGCGGCGCGCTCGACGGACTCATAACGCACGTTCTGCTTGCGCAGGATGTCGAGCATGTTGTCCAGGTCGCTGTCCGCTACCTCGGCGCTCAGACGCTCGACGGCGATGGACTCGAAACCGGCCACTTCGAATTCAGGGAATACTTCGAAGGTCGCGATGTACTCCAGGTCCTTGCCCTTTTCGACCACTTTCGGCTCGACGGCAGGAGCGCCAGCCGGGTTCAGCTTGTGCTCGACCACAGCTTCATAGAAGGAAGCCTGGATGACGTTGCCCAGGGCTTCCTGGCGTGCATCGGCCTCGTAGCGCTGACGAATGACGCTCATCGGCACCTTGCCTGGACGGAAGCCAGGGATTTTTGCATTACGGGCGGTCTGTTGCAGACGCTTGTTGACTTCGGCCTCAATGCGCTCGGCAGGCACGCCAATGGTCATGCGGCGCTCGAGAGCGGAAGTATTTTCAACAGAAACTTGCATGGATTTTCCTCGTTGCACAGACGTTAGCCGGCCATTTCCGACCCCAGATCAAGGGCAAGCATTCTAGTGGGTCGAACACCAGAAGTCACCCTATGGAAAACCCTCATGAAAAAGGCCGCAAACAAAGGCTCCGCGCAGCCCTCTGGGCGGCGCTTGATCGATAAACTTTTGAGCCTGCGCGCCAATCACTGATATGGTGAGAGGCGTCGTATATTGCATCACCGCCCGGGCACTGCGCGCCGAACCGCAGACCTTGACGCCACGTATTCGAATTCAGCTGCAGGACCGTCATGGCAGTATCTCCTCATTCAGTACCGGAAGCGTTCGTCGTGCCGACCGTGACCCTCGCCAATTGCGAAGACGAGCCGATCCACCAGCCCGGCGGCATCCAGCCTCACGGCGCACTGGTGGCTCTGGATCCCAGCGGACGAGTGCTGACCCGCAGCGCAAATTTCGCTGAACACCTGGGTTTCGATGCCCAGCCGGGCAGCCGCCTGAGCGCCCAGGACATCGGCGACGGTGTGATGCACATGCTCAATGAAGGCCTGGCTGCGGACAGCACCTGGGTCGACAGTGCACAGCTGCACAAGGGCGGTACTCTGTTCGACGTGGTCGCCCACCGGCACCAGGCGCTGCTCTATCTTGAGTTCGAACCGCGGCAGAGCTCCAACGCCTCGTTCAGCCAGGTGGCGCTCTATGCTCAACGCATCATCAGCCAGATGCAGCGGCGCCACGACATCGATAGCCTGCTGGCGCGAGTCACCGAGGAAATTCGCCACCTGACCGGCTACGACCGTGTCATGGCCTACCGCTTTCGCCCGGACCTGTCCGGCGAGGTGATCGCCGAAGCACGCCGCCCGGACCTGGAAACCTACATGGGCCAGCGCTATCCGGCGTCGGATATCCCAGCCCAGGCCCGCCTTCTATATATACTCAATCCGACTCGCCTTATCGCCGACGTTTCCTACGAAGCGTCGCGACTGTTGCCGGCGCTCAACCCGCTGGACGGGCAGCCCTTCGATCTGAGCTTCAGCGTGCTGCGCAGCGTCTCGCCCATCCACTGCGAATACCTGACCAACATGGGCGTGAAGGCTTCGATGAGCGTTTCCATCGTGGTCGAGGGCAAGCTGTGGGGGCTGTTTTCGTGCCATCACATGTCACCGAAGACCATCGCGCACCCGCTCAGAATTTCATTTCAGGTTATTTCGCAGCTGTGCAGCGCACTGGTCGAGCGCCTGGAACACAACCAATCGACCCTGACCCTGCACAACGCCAGCCTGGCCCAGCAAAGCATCAGCCGCGCCGCCCGCGACAGCGAAGACCTGCTGGCAGCGCTGACCGCAGGCGCCGTGAACATCACCACGCTGCTGCCGTGCGACGGCGCGGCAGTGGCCCTGGCCGGGCGCATCCAGAGCCTGGACGGCGAATTCGACGACCTCGCCCGTAGCATCATGGAGCGCCTGGAGGTCGACCCTGACCTGGAGCTCTACCATACCGAACAGTGGGCACATACCGATGCCAGCAGCCCGGACACACAATACTGCGGCGTACTCGCCGTGCGCTTTCACCGCCAGGAAGGCGGTTGGGTGTTCTGGTTCCGTCGCGAAGAGATCAGCCATGTGCGCTGGGCTGGCAAACCGGACAAGATCCTCAAGGTAGGCCCGTCGGGCCCGCGCCTGACCCCGCGCGGCTCGTTCGAAGCCTGGGAAGAAGTGGTCAAGGGCCGCTCCCCGGCCTGGGGCCGTACAGACCTGACGATCGCCGAGAAACTGCGCGGCGAGCTGGTCGAACTGAGCCTGACCCGCGCCGGTGAAGTCGATGGCATGCGCCAACGCCTGATCGCCATGCTCGGCCATGACCTGCGCAACCCGCTGCAGTCGATCTCCATGGCCGCCTCCATGCTGTCCTCAAGCGAGACGCGCGACACCGAGCTGCGCCGTCGCATCAGCCACTCCAGCGGGCGCATGGAGCGCCTGATCAGCCAGGTGCTGGAGATGAGCCGGCTGCAGTCAGGCCTGAGCATCCTCGTGCAACGGATCGAGAGCGACCTGTCAGGCCTGGTGCAAAGCATTGTCGACGAGACCTGCCTGGCCTTCCCCGGCCTGGTCATCGAGGCCGACATCGCGCCAGGGGTCAACGCCCTGATCGACCCCGACCGCTACGCCCAGGTCATCACCAACCTGCTCGGCAATGCCCTGCACCACGGCACCCCGGGCACCTCGGTACGCTTGAAGCTGCGCGCCGAGCCGCAGGCCAGCCGCCTGGCAATCAGCAACCAGACCGCCCCCCTTGCTCCCGAGCAAGTCGCCAACCTGTTCCTGCCCTTCAAGGCCCAGCCCGTCAGCAACCCGCGCAACCGCGGCAGCCTGGGCATCGGCCTGTACATCTCGCAGGCGATCGCCGCCGCCCATCAGGGCCGTATCGAAGTGCAGCAGGCAGACGGGCTGATCACCTTCAGTCTGGTTATCCCGAGCTCGGGCGGGTAAACCGCCTTACAGCTTTGGGGGCGCACCCGCGGCCTCGGCGGGAGAGGCTGTTGAGCCGGTTTGAGCTTGGGCCACCTCAACCCCCATGACTCAACCACTTCGCTCACGGCGAAGAACGGCACACGCAAACGCCTGGAGCTTGCCGGCCTCATGGGTGATCGCCGAAATCAGCATAGATATCTGCAGCACTCGGGGCTTGCGCACGGCGGTATCACTCAGCTCAACCAAACCCTTCACAGAATCGAGCAACTCCAGTTCACACCACCCTGCCCCACCAAGTAGATCGAATACGTGAGCATTGCTCTGAGCTATCCCAAGGTGCTCGCGCCAAATAAGGTGTCGGGCAACACTGAGCGCTGCCTGGCGGGCGCGCTGAACGTGGAAGATAGCCGCATCCTGACGAGTGACAGGATGTCGATTACGACATTCGGCAGCACCCCCACGCTGGGCGCCACAGCGTTGATGTAAGCCTCAGTGTCGTTCTCGTCGGCGGGAGCCCAGCGGCTGATGGTTTCCCGCACGGTGTCGATGCCGGAAGCGCCCACGCCAGGCATTCCCCGTTTGCTGCGGTAATTGAGCAGCAGCCTCGCCAGTGCGCGGATTCCGTTCTCCGCTGTGTCGAATCGAACGAACCGCGGCCTTGCTAGCCCTCCTCCAGCCCGAGCTGGCCACGCCAGCGGTTGCGCGGGTGAAATTCGATGTTTCCGGGGGTTGTGGTTGCGAATACCGCGGCTACCGCTGGACATAGCATTGCTCCAGGCAAAAAAAACCGGCACAGAGGCCGGGATCTTTTGAATGTGTCAAGGGAGGCGAATCCTCCCCCCTACTTTTGGGAAATTTCCTACAGATAAGCTCGGCAAGGGATTCCTATAATCCTCTCGGATAATTCTCATCAGGAGATGATACAAAAATCATGAAATCGGATTTCAGGCTGGACATCAACGCTTTGAGGGCGTTCGCGGTTGTCTCGGTGATGCTGTACCACTTCAGAATCCCTGGCTTCAATGGAGGCTTCATAGGGGTTGATGTGTTCTTCGTCATATCAGGTTTTTTGATGACGAAAATCATCGCCAACGGCCTTGAAGCTGGCAATTTCTCACTCCTCGGATTCTATGCTTCACGCGCAAGACGCCTCTTGCCGGCCCTGATTGGGCTTTGCACCGGCCTCCTCCTGCTGGGCTTCTGTCTTTTGCCCGGTGACGACCTGCGCGAACTCATCAGAACGCTGAAAGGTACTCTGGTGTTTCTCTCAAACTTCTCTTTCGCCGAGGCCGGCGGTTACTTCGATACACCGCTCCAGGGAAACTGGCTATTGCACACCTGGTCATTATCAGTTGAGTGGCAATTCTATCTGCTCTACCCCATCCTGATGACCATGCTGTACCAAAGGTTTCAGGCCAAGGGCCTGCTGGTAGTGCTGACAATAGCCGCGGCGATTTCTTTCGCAGCATCGGTTCAGATCAGCAACAGCAATCCGGTGTTCGCTTTCTATATGCTGCCCACAAGAGCCTGGGAGATGCTGGCAGGCGGCTTGGTATTTCTCCTACCACTGCGCCTAAGTCGTCCGGCCATGCGGACATCTGCAACCATTGGCTTGCTGGCCCTCTCCGGCGGCGTTGTGACTTTCAGTGAGCAAGACCTGTGGCCGGGCTACCTGGCTCTGGTTCCTGTCTTGGGCACAGTATTGCTGCTGTACGGTCAGGCCTCTTCGAGGCTGTTCGAAAACAGGTTAATACTGTTCACCGGTACTATTTCGTATTCCGTCTACCTTTGGCATTGGCCCGTGGTGGTACTTCTCTACATGTGCGGCCTGCTGAACAGCCCTGCGCACCTGGCCGGGGGAATCGTGCTGTCGCTTGTGCTGGGCTCGCTGTCATTCCTGACCGTCGAAACCAGAACGAAACGCGGTCAGTCCCCTGCCCAGTCCTTGGCGAAACACGCTGCAGCAGTGGCATCCGTGATTGGCGTGGCGGCTATCACTGCGTCGCTGGTCAAGCACCATCCGGGACTCAGGTTTGCCTATGTCGAGGGGCCGCAGCCGGAATACGCAAGCACCATGTACTCACAAGAGTGCTTTCCCAACACCTATGGCGCCTCCGACTGCAAGTTGGGCACTGGCGAAATAAAGGCCATTCTGTTTGGCGACAGCCATGCACAGTCCACCGCTGCCGCAGTACAAATGGAGAACCCGCAGGCTTCGCTTTCGTGGGCTCGCGGTGGGTGCCCGCCCTTGATGGAGTTCCACACCCACGATCAGGAGCGAGAGCAACAGTGCCGCGACTTCATGGCCGACAAGATGAACGTTCTCGGAACATCCTATACAGATATTCCAGTGGTCATGTTTCACCGTGCAGGCTTGTATACGGATCAAAGCCGGAGCAACTCTTATCGCGTGTCCTTTTCCGGTGACTCGCTGGTTACGCCGCTATCGTTCGAAAAGACCTACATCGCTGAATATACCCGAACAGTTTGCACCATTGCTCAAACCCACCCGGTCTATCTGGTCAAGCCCATCCCGGAGATGCCATTCGCCATTCCTAAAGGCATGAACCTACAGCAGCGGATATTTCAAAAACCTTCGGACATAATTGCCCCTCTGCAAGCCTACGAAGAGCGTAACCGGGTTGCGCTAGCGGCGATTGACGCTGCCGCTAATCAATGCGCTGCGGTGATCGTAGATCCCACCCCTTACTTGTGCTCAGCAGGTGAATGCTTTGGCTCCAAAAACGGCGTTTCGCTGTACTTCGACGATAACCACCTGCTGGACTTCGGCAACGAGCATTTGAGGGGGCTTTTTTCCTCGATATTTGGCGCTTGAGTTGAACGAGTCAGCGCTCGTTATCAGTATTTGATGACATACAGCAGGGCGACATTCCTGGGGCGTGCTCCAGCCCCGCCCGATTCTGCGACTGAGATGCTGTGGGTATGATCGTCCGCATCGGACACAGCAATGCCATGCACGTGATCACCCACTGCACCGACAGTCACTGAATGATGGTGATCGCCCGAAGAATTGGTAGTGATGGAATGCGCATGGGCGCCGGCAACATGTGTCGCGCAATTCGCGCCGATGAGCCTCGGCGAGTGGTTAAGATCAGGCATCGCAAGAGCTCCCGCGAGAGCAAGCACGCCACTATGGTGATGCCGCACCCTGGGTGTTCATGCGCGGAAACGGCGAACGGGTGGTGAGTGTGCGCAATGGATTTGAGCGGGCTTGCAAAACGTCGGGGATCAAGGACTTCAAGATTCATGATCTGCGACACACCTGTGCGGCGCATCTGATCAGTGCCGGCGTTGCGCTGGCGGAAGTCAGGGACTTGCTAGGGCACTCAACGGTCATGATGACCGAGCGTTACGCCCTTCTGGCACCGGCAAGAGTGCGCGATGCAGTACGAGTTGGACGGGCTGCGTGAACCGGGTTGTTCACGTTCAGTTCACGCAGCTAATCCAGTGCATCAAGGAGGACCCGCTTTAAAGCTTGTAACCCCTTGATTTACCTATTGGTGCGGACGGAGAGACTCGAACTCTCACACCTTGCGGCGCTGGAACCTAAATCCAGTGTGTCTACCAATTCCACCACATCCGCATAACCCGTTTAAAGCAAAGGCGCCGGATCGTTAAATCAGGCGCCTTTTCGGAATATGGGGTGGACGATGGGGATCGAACCCACGACAACAGGAGTCACAATCCTGTGCTCTACCAACTGAGCTACGCCCACCATATTGCGTTTGTTGCGTGTTGCAGTACTTGTGGTGCCAAAGCTGCCTAATGGCGCACCCGGCAGGACTCGAACCTGCGACCATCCGCTTAGAAGGCGGATGCTCTATCCAGCTGAGCTACGGGCGCTTATTTGCTGCATTCGCCTTGCGGCGTTTGAACAAACAGCTTCGGTCGATCACATTGAGCAAGTCAACCTTCGACGCTACTCTGCTTGACCTTCCTGACCAGTGCTAGGTCCTGCCCGACAAGTGCGACGAATCTTATAGACGAGCTCGAAGGTCGTCAACACCTTTTTGAAAAAAATTCATTTAATTAAAGGGCTTAGCAGAATTGGCGGACGGGGCGCCTTTGCCCATGGGCCGTTGCATGCGAGAATGCGCGTCCTTTTTCACTCCCTTTCGATGGTTAATCACGCGTCATGACTGCACAACTAATCGACGGCAAGGCGATCGCCGCCAGCCTGCGCCAGCAGATCGCCCAACGCGTCACCGAGCGTCGCCAGCAGGGTCTGCGCACGCCGGGCCTCGCGGTGATCCTGGTCGGCAGCGATCCGGCCTCTCAGGTTTACGTTTCGCACAAGCGCAAGGACTGCGAGGAAGTCGGCTTCATCTCCGAAGCCTACGACCTGGCGGCGAGCACCACCCAGCAAGAGCTGACCGACCTGATCGACCGTTTGAATGACGCTGCGGAAATCGATGGCATCCTGCTGCAATTGCCGCTGCCCGAGCACCTCGACGCCTCCTCGCTGCTGGAGCGTATCCGCCCGGACAAGGACGTCGATGGCTTCCACCCCTATAACGTCGGCCGCCTGGCGCAGCGTATCCCCCTGCTGCGCCCCTGCACCCCCAAGGGCATCATGACCCTGCTGGAAAGCACCGGGCAGGACCTGTACGGCATGGACGCAGTGGTGGTGGGCGCTTCGAATATCGTCGGCCGGCCGATGGCCATGGAGCTGCTGCTGGCGGGCTGCACGGTCACCGTGACCCACCGGTTCACCAAGGATCTGGCCGGGCATGTCGGCCGTGCCGATCTGGTGGTGGTCGCCGCTGGCAAGCCTGGGCTGGTGAAGGGCGAGTGGATCAAGGAAGGCGCGATTGTCATCGACGTCGGCATCAACCGTCAGGATGACGGCAAGCTGGTCGGTGATGTCGTCTACGAGACCGCCCTGCCCCGCGCCGGCTGGATCACGCCGGTGCCAGGCGGAGTGGGGCCGATGACGCGGGCCTGCCTGCTGGAAAATACCCTGTATGCGGCCGAGACGCTGCACGCTTGATTGCTGAAGGGGCCTGCGCTGGCGAGGCCCGCCTCATCACCGTAGGACCGAGCTTGCCCGGGAACCGGCGATGAGGCCTCCCAGGCCGATCAGTCAGCCAGACGCCAGGTCGTCCCGCCCTTGCCGTCTTCCAGCACCACACCCAGCGCGGTCAGCTGATCGCGGATGCGGTCGGACTCGGCCCAGTCCTTGCCGGCCCGCGCCGCCAGGCGCGCCTGGATCAAGGCCTCGACCTGCGCGGCATCGACCTTGCCTTCGGCACCGGCACGCAGGAAGTCCTCGGCTTCCAGCTGCAACACCCCCAGCAAACCCGCCAGTTCGCGCAAACGACCGGCCAAGCCGGCCGCTGCCTGGGCGTCGGTGTCGCGCAGTCGGTTGATTTCACGCACCAGGTCGAACAGCACAGCGCAGGCTTCCGGGGTGCCGAAGTCGTCGTTCATCGCCGCTGCGAAGCGCTCCACGAACGTCTCGCCACCGCTGGCGGCCACCTGCGGCAAGCCCTTGAGCGCATGGTAGAAACGCTCCAACGCGCTCTTGGACTCCTTGAGGCTGTCTTCGGAGTAGTTGATGGCGCTGCGATAATGGCTGGACACCAGCAGGTAGCGCACCACCTCCGGGTGATAGCTGGCCAGCACGTCGCGAATGGTGAAAAAGTTGTTCAACGACTTGGACATCTTCTCGCCATTGATGCGGATCATGCCGCAGTGCATCCAGGCGTTGGCGTAGGTCTGGCCGGTGGCCGCCTCGCTCTGCGCGATCTCGTTTTCGTGGTGCGGGAATTCGAGGTCGCTGCCACCACCGTGGATGTCGAAGGTGTCGCCCAGGCAGCAGGTCGACATGGCTGAGCACTCGATGTGCCAGCCAGGGCGCCCCGGGCCCCACGGCGACTCCCAGCTCGGCTCGCCGGGCTTGACGCCCTTCCACAGGACAAAATCCAGCGGGTCGTGCTTGGCTTCGTCGACATCGATGCGCGCGCCGATGCGCAGGTCTTCGATGCGGTTGCGCGAGAGCTTGCCGTAGCCGGCGAACTTGCCGACCCGGTAGTACACATCGCCATTGCCCGGCGCGTAGGCATAATCCTTGTCGATCAAGGTCTGGATCATCGCGTGCATCTGCGCGATATGCGCCGTGGCCCGGGGCTCGAGGTCCGGCTTGAGAATGTTCAGCCGCGCCTCGTCCTCGTGCATCGCGGCGATCATGCGCTCGGTCAGCGCCTCGAACGATTCGCCATTTTCCCGCGCGCGGTTGATGATCTTGTCGTCGATGTCGGTGATGTTGCGCACATAGGTCAGCTCGTAGCCGCTATGCCGCAGCCAGCGGGTGACCAGGTCGAAGGCGACCATGCTGCGCCCGTGGCCCAGGTGGCAGAAGTCGTACACGGTCATGCCGCAGACGTACATGCGCACCTTGTTGCCATCCAGAGGCTTGAACGCTTCCTTGCTCTTGGTCAGCGTGTTGTAAATGTTCAGCGCTAGCGGTTTGGGAGTATTCAGCACGACGAATCCTTAGCTCTGGCCCCACGAATCACGCAGGGTCACGGTACGGTTGAATACCGGACGACCGGGTTGCGAGTCTTTCAGGTCAGCGCAGAAATAACCTTCGCGCTCGAACTGGAAGCGGTCCTCCGGCTGGGCGTTGGCCAGCGAAGGTTCGGCACGACAACCGGTGAGCACTTGCAGCGACTCGGGGTTGATATTGTCGAGGAAGGTCGCACCCTCTTCGGCTTTTTCAGGATTGGCGGAGCGGAACAGGCGATCGTACAGGCGCACTTCGCATTCGATGCTGGCCTGTGCCGGCACCCAGTGGATCACGCCCTTGACCTTGCGGCCTTCGGGATTCTTGCCCAGGGTGTCCGGGTCGTAGGAGCAACGCAGCTCGACGACGTTGCCGTCGGCATCCTTGATGGCCTCGTCTGCGCGGATCACGTAGCTGCCACGCAGGCGCACTTCACCTGCGGGCTCCAGGCGCTTGTAGCCCTTGGGCGGCGCTTCCATGAAATCGTCGCGGTCGATGTAGATTTCCCGGGCGAACGGCAAGGCGCGCACGCCCATGTCTTCTTTGGGATGGCGCGGCAGTTCGAGGTGCTCGACCTGGCCTTCCGAGTAATTGGTGATGACCACCTTCAGCGGCCGCAGCACGCACATGGCACGCGGCGCGTTATGGTCGAGGTCGTCGCGGATGCAGAATTCCAGCATCGACATGTCGACCACGCCGTCGGAGCGGTTGGTGCCGATCATCTCGCAGAAATTGCGGATCGATGCCGGGGTATAGCCGCGGCGGCGGAAACCGGAGAGCGTCGACATGCGCGGGTCGTCCCAGCCACTGACGTGCTTCTCATCGACCAGTTGCTTGAGCTTGCGCTTGCTGGTGATGGTGTAGTTCAGGTTCAGACGGCTGAATTCGTACTGGCGTGGGTGTGCCGGCACCGACAGGTGCTCGAGGAACCAGTCGTACAGTGGCCGGTGGCCTTCGAACTCGAGGGTGCAGATGGAGTGGGTGATGCCCTCGATGGCGTCGGACTGACCGTGGGTGAAATCGTAGTTGGGGTAGATGCACCACTGGTCACCGGTCTGGTGGTGGTGGGCATGACGGATGCGGTAGAGGATCGGGTCGCGCAGGTTCATGTTTGGCGAGGCCATGTCGATCTTCGCCCGCAGCACGCGCTCGCCGTCCTTGAATTGGCCGGCCTTCATGCGCGCGAACAGGTCGAGGTTCTCCTCCACCGAGCGGTCACGGAACGGGCTGTTCTTGCCCGGTTCGGTGAGGTTGCCGCGGTATTCGCGAGCCTGCTCGGGGGTCAGGTCGTCGACGTAGGCGTCGCCACGCTTGATCAGCTCCACCGCCCAGTCATGCAACTGCTGGAAATACTGCGAGGCATAGCGCACGTCGCCCGCCCAGTCGAAGCCCAGCCACTTGACGTCGCTCTGGATCGCGTCGATGTATTCCTGGTCTTCCTTGGCCGGATTGGTATCGTCGAAGCGCAGGTGGCAGACGCCGCCGAACTCCTTGGCCAGGCCGAAGTTGACGCAGATCGACTTGGCGTGACCGATGTGCAGGTAGCCATTGGGCTCCGGCGGGAAGCGGGTGACGATGCTGCTGTGCTTGCCCGAATCCAGGTCGGCCTGAAGAATCGGGCGCAGGAAATTGGTCGGTACGACTGGGCCGTTGCCTTTGGCATTGGCGGCATTCGGAGCGGTATCGGCAGTGGGCTTGCTCATAGGATCCTTGGCATACGGTTTTCGGCCGGGGTAGGCCGACTAAATCAAAGCGCTTATCATAGCCCAAGCGGTCCAGCGGCTGACAGGCCAGGCTCCAGAAACTACCGGGGAAATCCCCGGGGGTGTGAAAAAAACCGCCGCAACGTGTGTAACGCCCGCTGTAAACTGGCTGCGAGCCTTAACCGATTCTCAGAGAAGAGCGATTTTTCCCATGTCCAAAGTCAAACTGACCACCAACCACGGTGTCATCGTCCTGCAGCTGAACAAGGACAAAGCCCCGGAAACCGTGGCGAACTTCGTGCAATACGTGGAAGAAGGTCACTACACCAACACCGTGTTCCACCGCGTGATCAGCAACTTCATGATCCAGGGCGGTGGCTTCGAGCCAGGCATGGCGCAGAAGAAAACCCGCGCCACCATCAAGAACGAAGCCAATAACGGCCTGCCGAACAAGAAGTACAGCGTCGCCATGGCCCGTACCATGGAGCCGCACTCGGCCTCCGCGCAGTTCTTCATCAACGTCGCCGACAACACCTTCCTCAACCACAGCGCACCGACCGCGCAGGGCTGGGGTTACGCGGTGTTCGGTGAAGTGGTCGAAGGCCAGGATATCGTCGACAAGATCAAGGAAGTGAAAACCACTTCGAAAAGCGGCCACCAGGACGTTCCAGCAGACGACGTGATCATCGAGAAAGCCGAGATCGTTGAGTGATTCTGCTGATCTCCGATCTGCATCTGCAGGAAGAACGCCCGGATATCACCCGGGCGTTCGTGGATTTCCTCGCCGGGCGCGCGCGCTCGGCCGAGGCGCTGTATATCCTGGGGGACTTCTTCGAAGCCTGGATCGGCGACGATGCCATGACCCCCTACCAACTTTCGATCTGCGCGGCGCTGCGTCAGCTGAGCGACAGCGGTACGCGGATCTATCTGATGCACGGCAACCGCGACTTCCTCCTTGGCCAGGCGTTCTGCAAGGCCGCCGGGGCGACGCTGTTGCCCGACCCCAGCGTGGTGCACTTCAACGACCAGCCGGTGCTGCTGATGCACGGCGACAGCCTGTGTACCCGCGATGAAGCTTATATGAAGATGCGGCGGATCCTGCGCAACCCGGTCACGCTGTTCATTCTGCGCCACCTGCCGCTTGCCATGCGTCACAAGCTCGCACGCAAGCTGCGCAGCGAGAGCCGCGCGCAGACCCGCATGAAGGCCAACGACATCGTCGACGTGACGCCCGAGCAGGTGCCGCTGATCATGCAGGCCCATAATGTGCAGACCCTGGTCCATGGCCATACCCATCGGCCTGCGGTGCATCGTTTGCAGGTTGGCGAGCACGCCGCGCGGCGTATCGTGCTGGGCGATTGGGACCGTGAGGGTTGGGCCTTGCAGGTCGACGAGCAGGGCTATGCCCTGGCGCCATTTGCCTTTTGACCCCCAGATCAAACCTGCCTGACGGCCTCTCGGGGGCTTTGCCCCCTCCCACGCTGACTTCGAGCGAACCCAGGCGAGTAGGAGCCGGCGAAGCTGGCGAGGGGGGCGCTGCATTTCGCCCAGGCAGGCCAAAGATCAAACCGGCCTGGCGGCCTTTCGGAGGCTTTCAGTGCCCCGCCGCCTCGGGCCCCGCTTTCGCGGCGAACGGCGGCTTGGCGAAGCAGACAATCACGATCAACCCGGCGAAGATCCAAGTCATCATGATGAAGTAGTCCACGGTCGAGAGCATGAATGCCTGGCCGTTGACCATCTGCTCGAGCTTGGCATAGGTGCTGGGGTTGGCCCCGCCCAGCTGGTCGATGGCATGGCGGGTGGCCGGCGCATAGACGTTGACGTTCTCGCTCATGTACGCATGGTGCTGGATGGCCCGGCGGTCCCAGATCCAGGTGGTCAGCGAGGCGGCGAAGCTGCCACCCAGGGTCCGCAGGAAGGTGGCCAGGCCCGAGCCGTCGGGGATCTGCTGGGGCGGCAGATCGGACAGCAGGATGGTCAGGGTCGGCATGAAGAACAGCGCCACCCCGGCGCCCATGAACAGCTGCACCATGGCGATGTGAAAGAAGTCGACATCGGTGGTGAACCCCGAACGCATGTAGCAGCTGGCACCGATGAAGGTGAATGCCAGCCCGGCGAGGATGCGCAGGTCGAACTTGGTCGCATAGCGGCCCACGAACGGCGACATCAGCACCGGCAGCACGCCCAGCGGCGCGGTCGCCAGCCCGGCCCAGGTGGCCGTGTAGCCCAGCTGGGTCTGCAGCCACTGCGGCAATATCAGGTTGATGCCGAAGAATCCGGCGTAGCCCCCCACCAGCACGATGGTGCCGAAACAGAAGTTGCGATAGGCGAACAGGCGCAGGTTGACTACCGGGTGCTTGTCGGTCAGCTCCCAGATGATGAACACCGCCAGGGCGATCGCTGATATCGCCGTACCGATGATGATGAAGTTGGACTCGAACCAGTCCAGGTCGTTGCCCTTGTCGAGCACCACCTGCAGCGCCCCGACGCCGATGATCAGGGTGATCAGGCCGACATAGTCCATGGGCTGGCGGCTGGTCTGCACCGGCCGCTCCTTGAGCTGCTGGCGTACCACCAGGGTAGCGAAGATGCCGATCGGCACGTTGATGAAGAAGATCCACGGCCAGCTGTAGCTGTCGGTGATCCAGCCGCCGAGGATCGGCCCGGCAATCGGCGCCACCACCGTGACCATGGCCAGCAACGCCAGGGCCATCCCCCGTTTCGCCGGAGGATAAACGGCAATCAGCAGAGTCTGCGCCATAGGGTACAGGGGGCCGGCGACCATGCCCTGGAGCACGCGAAAGCCGATCAATTCCGGCATCGAGGTGGAGATGCCGCACATAAACGAGGCGATCACAAACAGCAAGGTCGCCCACATGAACAGCTTCACCTCGCCAAAGCGCCGGCTCAACCAGCCGGTCAGCGGCAAGGCGATGGCGTTGCTCACCGCGAATGAGGTGATGACCCAGGTGCCCTGGTCGGAGCTGACGCCCATGTTGCCGGAAATGGTCGGCAACGCCACGTTGGCGATGGTGGTGTCGAGCACCTGCATGAAGGTCGCCAGGGACAGGCCGATGGTCGCCAACACCAGGCTGGGCGGCGTGAATTGCGCTTTGGAGCTCATCGCGAATCCTGCAATCTAGGGGATGCCGGCCCGGCCCGTCGACAGCAAGGACGGGCCGGGAAACCAGCGAATCAACGCTGGGCGGACTTGCCCATGGTGGCGCTGTTGTCATGGATCAGACGGGCGATCATTGCGTCCGCCTCGCCCAGCTGCTGGTCATACACGTTGGTGGTGTAGGACGCCTGCTGTGGCGGTTTCTGCGCCAGCACCGGGCCGCTCTGGTCGTGCAGGTCGACGTCGACCACGGTCGACAGGCCGATGCGCAGCGGATGTTGCTCCAGATCCTGAGGGTTGATGTGAATGCGCACCGGCACCCGCTGGACGATCTTGATCCAGTTGCCGGTGGCGTTCTGCGCCGGCAGCAAGGCGAAGGCACTGCCAGTACCGGCGCCGACGCTGTCGACCGTGCCGCTGTACTTGACGTCGCTGCCGTACTGGTCGGCGGTGATTTCCACGGCTTGACCGATGCGCATATGGCCCAGTTGGGTTTCCTTGAAGTTGGCGTCGATCCACAGCTGGTTCAGCGGGATCACCGCCATGGTCGCGGTGCCCGGTTGGATACGCTGACCCAGTTGCACGGTGCGCTTGGCCACATAGCCGGTGACCGGCGCGATCAACGTGCTGCGGGCATTGGCCAGGTAAGCCTGACGCAATTGCGCGGCAGCGGCCATGACGTCCGGATGGTTGGACACCTGGGTGTCGTCCACCAGCGCCTGTGAGCTGCTCAATTGCTGCTTGGCATTGCTCAGCGCGCTCTGCGCCGAGGACAGGTCGTCACGGGCATGGGACAGCTCTTCCTGGGAGATCGCCCCGCCTGCCGCCAGGTTGCGCCGACGGTTGAAGTTGTCCTGGGCTTTCTGCACGTCGGACTGGCGCGCGGCGACCTGGGCCTTCATGCCATCGACATTGCTGTACAGGCCACGCACCTGGCGCACGGTCTTGGCCAGGTTGGCCTCGGCGCTCTGCAGGGCGATGCGGTTGTCACTGGGGTCGAAGGTCAACAGCACCTGGCCGGCGTGCACCAGGTCGCCGTCATCGGCACCGATGCTGGTGACGGTACCGGTGACCAACGGGGTGATTTCCACTACGTTGCCGTTCACGTAGGCGTCGTCGGTGCTTTCGTTGTAGCGCCCATACAGGTCGTACCACAGCCAGACGCCGACGCCGACCAGGATAATCAGGATTACCAGGCCGATCAGCCAGAACTTGCGCTTGCGGTTGTTGGCCGGTTGCGCCTTGGGGTCCTGCTGCTTGCCTTGCTCTTGCTGCTTGCCGGGTTCCTGCGGCGCGTGCTGCTCTTTGGCGTCCGGGCTGCCGACGTTCGGCGAATCGTTATGGGGGGTAGAGGCGCTAGCCATGGCAGATACCTTGAGTCAATTCAGTCGTTGGTGCGAGCAGCGGTGGCTGCAGGGGCGGCGGAGGCAAGGTTGGCATCCTGGAAACCGCCGCCCAGGGCTTGCATCAATTTGATCGAGAGATCGATCTGCTCGGCGTTCAAGCTGGCCAGCTGCCGTTGCGCCTGCAGTAATTGCTGTTCGATGGTCAGCACGTCCACGTAGTTGCCGATGCCCGAGCTGTAACGTTGGGTGCCGGTCTCGAAGGAATGCTGAGCCACTGCGGCCGCCCGTTGCTGGGCCGTGATCTGCCCGCCAATGGCGCGCAGTTGCGAGATGGTGTCGCTGACGTCGCCCAGCGCCTGCACCAGGCTCTTGTTGTACTGCGCCACGGCCAGGTCGTAGTCGGCATCGCGGGCGTCGAGGTCGGCGCGCAGGCGGCCGCCGTCGAAGATCGGCAGCGAGACGGTCGGGCCGATGTTGAAGAACTTGCTCGGTGCACCGAACAGCGCGTCCCCCACCATCGACTGGGTGCCGGCCTGGGCGCTCAAGTTGAGGTTGGGGTAGAAGCGCGTCTTGCTGGCGTCGATGCCCTTGCTCGCGGCCTCGACTCGCCAGCGCGCCGCCACCAGGTCCGGGCGGCGCCCAAGCAGTTCGGCCGGCAGCACGCTGGGCAGGGCCACGGCGGCAGGTTGCAGTACCCGCGGGCGAGCGATCTCGCCGGCCCGGTCGGGCCCCTTGCCGAGCAATACCGCCAAGGCGATGCGGGCGCTTTGTACGCGCTTGCGCGCATCGAGGGCCGACTCCTGCGAGGTGGCTACCAGGCTCTCGGTCTGCTGGTACTGGTAGTCGCTGTCGACCCCGGCGGCCAGGCGGCGCTTGCCCAGGTCGAGCATCTGCCCGGTGCGCTTGAGGTCGTCCTGGGCCAGGTCGTCGACAATATAGGCCTGGCCCAGGTCGCTGTAGGCGCGGGCGACGTCGGCGGCCAGGGTCAAGGCGGCCGCCTGGCGGTCGACTTCGGCGGCGCGGGCCTGGCCCAGCGCGGCTTCCCAGTTGGCGCGCTGGCCGCCCCACAGGTCGAAGTTGTAGTTGAAGGTGGCCTCCAGGGTGCGCACGGTGCCGTACAGGTCGCCCTGCCCGGTCGGGTCCTGTTCGCGGGCCAGCCGCGAGCGGGTTACACCACCTTCGGCGTTGACCGTAGGCATGCGATCAGCGTCGGCCGCATAGGCCTGGGCGCTGGCTTGGTGGGCGCGCGCCTGGGCCATGGCCATGTCAGGGCTGTCACGCAGCGCCTCGCGGATCAGGCCGTCGAGTTGCGGGTCGCCCAGGCCGGTCCACCAGTCGGCACGCGGCCAGGCCGCCGGCGACAGGTTGATGCCGCTCAGCGACTGGCCGGCCTGCAGGGTCTTGGCGTCCAGGCTCGGGCCGCCGGGGTGCAGCCCATGGGTGTTGGCACAGCCGGCCAGGATCAGGGCCGTCAGAATCGGCGTCAGCAGGGGCAGGCTGAAAGGTAGGTTACGGCTCATTTATCACCTATGCGCATGACGGTCACGCTATCGCCAGCCGTCAGCAGGATCTTTTTTAGAATCTGTTCGAGGCTGGCCAATTCGGCAGGTTCCAGCACTCCGACCATTTCGTTCATGGCTTCGGCACCGATCTGCGGCAGGCGTCCGGCCAGACGTTGGCCTTCACCGGTCAATACCAGGCGAATCTGCCGGCGGTCATCGTCGCAACGCTCGCGCACTATGAAGCCCTTCTGCTCCAGGCGGTCGAGCATGCGCGTCATGGCGCCGCTGTCCAGCGCCAGGTAACGGCAGAGTTCAGCCGGGGTATCCACGTCGGTCATCTGCATGATGATCAGCACCTTGAACTGCGCGGCCGTGATGTCCTCGTCGACCAGGTGCTTTTCCAGCAGTCGATCCTTGAGCGCGTGGGCGCGCCCGATCAACAGACCGAGGTTGCTCTCGGGGAAGTTTTCGCAAGTGAAATGTTTCATGAAGGCAAAAGCCTGCTTAGGCAGTTAACTGCAAACAATGTTACTGCCTAGGCAGCTGATGTCAACAAAATAGTTAGCCTGCTTCGGTTCACCCGCCAGACGACGCGGCAAAGTACGCTGCAGGGCTTTCTCCCACGCCCGCACTGGCGTACAAGCTAGCGGGAGTCGCAGGTCAGGCAGTCATCAGCAGGAGCCAGGAATGAATCTGAGCATCATCTACGCACTGGGCGCGGCAGCATTGTTCGGCGCCAGTACGCCGCTGGCCAAGCGGCTGGGCCTGGACATCGCTCCAGCGCTACTCGCAGGCCTGCTCTACCTGGGCAGCGGCCTGGGCCTGACGCTCGCCCGCCTGATTCGCGACCGGGGCTGGAAACGCGTCGGCCTGCCGTCTGCAGAATGGCCCTGGCTGCTCGGCGCCGTCGCCTTCGGCGGCGTGCTGGGGCCGCTGGCGCTGATGTATGGCTTGAGCCGAACCAGCGGCGCCACCGCATCCCTGCTGCTCAACCTGGAGGCGGTACTGACGGCGTTGCTGGCTTGGGTGGTGTTCAAGGAAAACGCCGACCGGCGGATCGTCTGGGGCATGCTCGCGATCATCGCCGGCGGCCTGGTGCTGGCCTGGCCGGGGCAAGCCGTGCAGGTCGACAGTTGGCCAGGGCTTGGCGCCGTCGCCCTGGCCTGCCTGTGCTGGGCTATCGACAACAACCTGACCCGCAAGGTGTCGGCGTCGGACGCCCTGTTCGTCGCCGGATTCAAGGGCCTGGTCGCCGGCCTGGTCAATTGTTCGCTGGCGCTGCTGCTGGGTGCCCGGCTCGACGACCCTGGGCTGCTGGCGCCAACCCTGGCGCTGGGCTTTCTGGGCTACGGCGTCAGCCTGGTATTTTTCGTACTGGCGCTACGCGGCCTGGGCTCGGCGCGCACCGGGGCGTACTTTTCCACCGCGCCGTTTCTGGGGGCAGCGATCGCCGTCTTCGCGCTGGGTGAATCCGTCTCCCTGTCGTTCTGGATCGCCGCGCTGCTGATGGCCGTCGGCGTCTGGCTGCACCTCACCGAAACTCATCTGCACGAGCACCGACACGCACCGCTGACTCACGGGCATCGTCACGTCCACGATGAACACCATCAGCACGAGCATGACTTCGAATGGAGCGGTAGTGGGGCCCATAGCCATGTCCACGAACATGCGCAGATGACCCATAGCCATCCGCACTTCCCGGACATCCACCACAGACACCGCCACTAGCTCATGAGCGCCTGGTGGCGAGGGTCAGGCTGGCACGCCGCTGTGAAAGCGAAATTCCACGTCCGGGCTTTCGATCAGTTCGGCTTCGGCAGCCCGCACCTTTTCGATGGTGTTGTCGATGTCGGCCGCGTCGCCGTACTGATAGGCCAGCTTCAGGTAGCCCTGGAAATGCCGTGATTCGCTTTTCAGCAGGCCGAAATAGAACTTGCCCAGTTCCTCGTCCAGGTGTGGTACCACCGCCTCGAAACGCTCGCAGCTGCGGGCTTCGATGAAGGCCCCGACCACCAGGGTATCCACCAGCTTGACCGGTTCGTGGCTGCGCACCAGCTTGCGCAGGCCGGAGGCATAGCGGCTGGCCGACAGCTGGCGCCACTCGACCTTGCGCTTCTTCATCAGGCGCGTCACCTGTTCGTGATGCACCAGTTCCTCGCGGGCCAGGCGCGACATCATCATCACCAGGTCACTGTGGCCGCCGTATTTGGCCATCATGCTCATGGCCGTGCTGGCGGCTTTGAATTCGCAATTCTTGTGGTCGATCAGCATGGTCGGCTGGTCGGCCAGCGCCGCCTCGACCCAGGCGGCCGGCGTGCGGCAACCCAGAAAGGCATGAATTTCAGGCAGCATGAGCCAGTCCCCGGAGCAAAAGCGACGGATTATACGCAAGGCCGCGCAGCCGGGATATGCGAGGCAGAGCAACGGCGCGATGGACGCCGGGGAAGCTGCGGCTATCCTGCATAGATGATGAGCATCCGGAGACCGCACCATGCAAGGCATCCGCAGCATCCTGGTGGTTCTGGAGTCCGCCGGGCAACACGACCTGGCCCTGGTCCGCGGGCAACTGATCGCCCGGGTCACGGGCGCCCACCTGCATCTGCTGATCTGCGACCGCAGCCAGGACCACTCAACCCTGCTCACCGAGCTCAAGCTGGGGTTGGTAGAACAAGGTTACAGCGCCTCGGCCGAACAGGCCTGGAGTGGCAGCCTGCATGAGACCATCATCGGCGTACAGCAGGCCGAGGGCTGCGCCCTGGTGATCAAGCGTCATCGCGCCGAGCAGTCGCTGAAAAAGGCCCTGCTGACGCCGGTCGACTGGAAGCTGCTGCGCGAATGCCCGAGCGCCGTGCTGATGGTCAAGACCGAGCGGCCCTGGCATGCCGCGAACATTCTCGCGGCGGTAGATGTCGGCAATCCCGACGACGGTCACCAGCATCTGCACGATGGCATCATCGACCACGGCCAGGACCTGGCCCAGCTGGCCAAGGGCGCGCTGCATGTGGTCTGTGCGCACCCGGCGCCCATGCTCTCGGCCCCCGACCCGCTGGCGCCGCGCGCCGACAGCGTCGAGGCGCGCTACCGCGAGGCGTGTCGCGCGTTCCAACAGCGCTTTGCCATCGACGACCTGCACCTGCACATCGAGGAGGGGCCGGCCGATGTGCTGATCCCCTATATGGCGCACAAGCTCGAAGCGGCGGTGACAGTGATCGGCACCGTGGCCCGCAGCGGGCTGTCAGGGGCGCTGATCGGCAACACTGCCGAGGCGGTACTCGATGCGCTGGAAAGCGATGTGCTGGTGCTCAAGACCGAGGAGATCATCGACCATCTGGTGGAATTGGCGAGGCGCTGAGGGGGATGACCCTCCTGTTGCCGAGCAGGCTCGACCCTAAAGGGCGTCGCGCAGGAAACCTGGAGCGATGTAGCGCTCGTAGTGGGCCTCGGACAGCAGGAAGAATTCCCGATCGATGGCGTCGCGCAGTTGCGGCAGCTCCCAGTCGCGAAACTCCGGCAGCAGCACGATGCCGTAGGCCTCCAGCTCCTTGATCACCCGCGCACCGCGGGCCAGCAACTGGTAGGCCCAGCAGTATTCGGACTGATGGGCGACGAAGCGGATCTTGCGCTGCTCCAGCTGTTCACGCAGGCGCCGGGGGTCAAAGACCTCGAGCTTGGCCTCCATCACCTGCACCAACAGGTGCTCCAGGCGGGTCCAGACCGCGCGTTTCTGCTCCTCGTCGTAACCGTTCCAGTGGATCACTTCATGGTGGAAACGCTTGCAGCCCCGGCACACGAGGTCACCGTAGACCGTGGAGCACAGGCCCACGCAGGGCGTCTTGATGGATTGGTTGGACATGGCTTGAAACAGGGCCCGGCGGCGAAACGAAGCCCATGTTAGCCCTTTGTCCAGCCACTTACACCCCAGAACATGTGGGGCCTAACTTACCTTTATCGATAAATTGCCGTAGAATCATCCGGCCTTATTAAGGCGCCAATGTCCGTTGGAAGCTGTTTTCAAAGCGTCACGAGCACAGTCATCCAGTAGAAGGGTGTTGGCGTCCGGGTGGTCAATCCGCCCGGTCGTCGGCCCTCATCAAGCTCCGCCCTTCTACAGGCGTAAAACTTTGAAAACAGCTTCTGCAAGGGATATCCGCCACCCTGGCTGAACGGCTCAAAAAGCCGTCGGATGCGCACGGGTGTCGGTGTTCTCTGGATGAGCGTCCCGGACCGGGACCACTGATGAGGGTAATAACTGTGCTTGAAGCCTACCGCAAACACATTGAAGAGCGTGCCGCCCAGGGTATCGTGCCCCAGCCGCTTAACGCCGAACAAACCGCAGGCCTGGTCGAGCTGCTGAAAAATCCCCCTGCCGGCGAAGAAGCGTTCCTCGTTGACCTGATTACCAACCGCGTGCCGCCGGGAGTGGACGAAGCCGCCTACGTCAAGGCCGGCTTCCTTTCCGCGCTGGCCAAGGGCGAAGCGACCTCGCCGTTGCTCGACAAGAAACGTGCGGTCGAGCTGCTCGGCACCATGCAGGGCGGCTACAACATCGCCACTCTGGTCGAACTGCTGGACGACGCCGACCTCGCCGCCGTGTCCGCAGAGCAACTCAAGCACACCCTGCTGATGTTCGACGCCTTCCACGACGTCGCCGAAAAAGCCAAGAATGGCAACCAGCACGCCAAGGGCGTATTGCAGTCCTGGGCCGATGGCGAGTGGTTCAAGAAGCGTCCGACCCTGGCTGACAAGATCAGCCTGCGAGTCTTCAAGGTCACCGGCGAGACCAACACCGACGACCTGTCCCCTGCCCCTGACGCCTGGTCGCGCCCGGACATCCCGCTGCACGCCCTGGCGATGCTGAAAATGGCCCGCGACGGTATCGTCCCCGACGTGCAAGGCTCGATCGGCCCGATGAAGCAGATCGCCCAGATGTACGGCGACGGCTTCCCGGTCGCCTATGTCGGTGACGTAGTGGGTACCGGTTCGTCGCGTAAATCGGCGACCAACTCGGTGCTGTGGTTCTTTGGCACCGATATCCCTTACGTGCCGAACAAGCGCGCCGGTGGTTTCTGCTTCGGTTCCAAGATCGCGCCGATCTTCTACAACACCATGGAAGACGCCGGCGCTCTGCCGATCGAATTCGATGTATCGAACATCAACATGGGCGACGTGATCGACCTGTACCCGCACCAGGGCAAGGTCTGCAAGCACGACAGCGACGAAGTGATCACCACTTTCGAACTCAAGACCCCGGTACTGCTCGACGAAGTCCGCGCTGGCGGCCGTATTCCGCTGATCGTCGGCCGCGGCCTGACCGACAAGGCTCGCGCCGAACTGGGCCTGGGCCCTACCGACCTGTTCAAGCTGCCCGAAGCCCCGGTCGACACCGGCAAGGGCTACACCCTGGCGCAGAAGATGGTCGGCAAGGCCTGCGGCCTGGCTGAAGGCAAAGGTGTGCGTCCTGGCACCTACTGCGAACCGAAGATGACCACCGTGGGCTCGCAGGACACCACCGGCCCGATGACCCGCGACGAGCTGAAGGACCTGGCGTGCCTGGGCTTCTCCGCCGACCTGGTCATGCAGTCGTTCTGCCACACCGCGGCCTATCCGAAGCCGATCGACGTCACCACCCACCACACCCTGCCGGATTTCATCCGCACCCGTGGCGGCGTGTCGCTGCGCCCTGGCGACGGCATCATCCACAGCTGGCTGAACCGCATGCTGCTGCCTGACACGGTCGGCACCGGCGGCGACTCGCACACCCGCTTCCCGATCGGCATCTCGTTCCCGGCCGGTTCCGGCCTGGTCGCCTTCGCCGCCGCCACCGGCGTGATGCCGCTGGACATGCCGGAGTCGGTACTGGTGCGCTTCAAGGGCAAGCTCAACCCAGGCATCACCCTGCGTGACCTGGTGCATGCAATCCCTTACTACGCCATCCAGAAAGGCCTGCTGACCGTCGAGAAGAAGGGCAAGATCAACGCCTTTTCCGGGCGCATCCTGGAAATCGAAGGCCTTGACGACCTGACCGTCGAACAGGCCTTCGAGCTGTCCGACGCCTCGGCCGAGCGCTCGGCCGCCGGTTGCACCATCAAGCTGCCGGAAAAGGCCATCGCCGAGTACCTGAAGTCGAACATCACCCTGCTGCGCTGGATGATCAGCGAAGGCTACGGCGATGCACGCACCATGGAACGCCGCGCCCTGGCGATGGAAGCCTGGCTGGCCCAGCCGGATCTGCTCAGCGCCGATGCCGATGCCGAATACGCAGAAATCATCGAAATCGACCTGGCCGACCTCAAGGAGCCTGTGCTCTGCGCGCCTAACGACCCGGACGATGCCCGCCTGCTGTCGAGCGTGGCTGGCGAGAAGATCGACGAAGTGTTCATCGGTTCGTGCATGACCAACATCGGCCATTTCCGCGCAGCAGGCAAGCTGCTGGACAAGGTCAAGGGGCAGCTGCCGACCCGTCTGTGGCTGTCGCCGCCGACCAAGATGGACGCCCACCAGCTCACCGAAGAAGGCTACTACGGCATCTACGGCAAGGCTGGCGCGCGCATGGAAATGCCGGGCTGCTCGCTGTGCATGGGCAACCAGGCACGGGTCGAGCCGAACGCCACCGTAGTGTCGACCTCCACGCGCAACTTCCCCAACCGTCTGGGCGATGGCGCCAACGTGTACCTGGCTTCGGCCGAGTTGGCCGCAGTCGCTTCGATTCTCGGCAAGCTGCCGAGTGTCGAGGAATACATGGGCTATGCGGCGAGCATCGACAGCATGGCGGCGGACGTGTACCGCTACCTGAGCTTCGACCAGATCGCCGAATTCCGCGATGCCGCAGCCAATGCGAACATCCCGGTCGTGCAGGCCTGAGGTTGAGCACCCGCCCAACCGGCGGGGTCAGCTGAAGTGAAAGAACCCGGGCCGCGAGGCTCGGGTTTTTTTATGGTCTCGATCCAGGCCCACGAGCCACTGCACCCACAGCAAAAGGTCGCGGGCTTGGCCCGCCGCCACAGGATTGATCACATTCACCCCCCCACCAGCCGATGCGACAAGCGCTCTACCCACTCACCCATCGCCGGGCGCACGAGGCTCTTTTCCATCGGCGTCAGCGTCAGGCCGCCCATGCGCAACGGCTGGCCGACCTCGCGGTAGCCCAGGTGCCGATAGAACCCTTGGCCCGTCAGGTTGCTGCTCAGGCATGCTGTGACGCAGCCGCGCTCGAGCAGCTGCTCTTCGAGCTCGCTCATCAGCGCGGTGCCTACGCCGCGCCGACTGAATTCCGACAACACGTAGCAATGCAGGATTTCGCCATCGGCGTGGGCCAGGGCCACGCCCACCGGTCGGCTGTGCATCAGTGCAAGGCGGGCGTGGATGTGGCCCTGATCGAGCAGTCGCAACAGGCGCGCGGGTGAACTGCTGCGCAGCCAGGTGTTGAGCAGTTGGGGATCGTTGCGGTGGTCGACCGCGCAGCCGGTGCGGACGCTGTGATCGATCAGGCGGCTGATTGCCATGGCGTCGCTGCCAAGGGCGTCAAGCAGGGTAATGCCGGGAGTCTTGTGGGCAGATACAGCGGGGCAGCCGGTCATTGGCGCTCTCTCCATCCATGAGTTGAGTGCTTGGGCAACAAGCCAGGCTAGGTTACCTCCCAAGCGCCGCCCCGGGACAGGCCGCTTGTGTAACCATCAATGACTCGCGCCCACCATCGGCAGCTCGAGGGTCACCCGCAGCCCGGCCTGCTCGCTGTCAAAATGCAGAGCCCCGCCGCAACGCTGGACGATCGCCTGGACGATGGCCAGCCCCAACCCGGAGCCGGCGCCCTGCCCGGTGCGCCAGAAGCGCCGAGTGAGGTTTTCGAGATCGTGCGCGGCGATGCCCGGGCCCTGGTCGCGGACCTCGAACCGCGCCCGGCCGCCGACCACCGACAGGTGCAACTGCACCGCCCTGCCCGCCGCGCTCTGGCCGTGGCGCAGGGCGTTTTCCAGCAAGTTGCGCAAGGCGGCGACCGCCAGGCTGGCCGGAACCGCGAGGGGCACCTGAGGCAAGGCTGGGGTCTCGTACGCTTCGATCTGCCCGCTGCCATGGTGGGCGTCCTCCAGGGCCAGACGGGCGACCTGCTGCATGGTGCAGTGCAGGCCGTCGTCGAACGACAGGCTGCCTTCGACGCGCGCCAGCATCAGCAATTGCTCGAGGGTACGATGCAGGCGGTCGGTGCCCTGCTCGGCGTGTTCGAGAGCCTGTTCGCGCGCATCGCCAGCGGTCATGCGGGCCACCTGCAGGTGGGTCTTGATGGCCGTCAGCGGGCTGCGCAGCTCATGGGCGGCATCGCCAGTCAGGCGGCGTTCGCGCTCCAAGGCCTGGGCGGTGCGCAGCAACAGCTGGTTCTGGGTGTCGAGCAACGGCTGCAATTCGGCTGGCAAATCGGGCAACTGCAGCGGTTCGAGCGAATCGGGGCTGCGCCGGGTCAGCGCTTCGCGCATGCGCTTGAGGGGAGCCAGGCCTTGCCCCAGCCCCCACCACAGCACTGCAAGGCTGCCGAACAGGGCCATCAGCACCGGCGCCGAGGTGGCCAGCACCACCGAGCGGTTGAGGGCCTCGCGCTCTTGCTGGCGATCGGCAGTGGTGATGCGCACATCGCCGCGGGCCAGGGTGAAACTGCGCCAGGGCGCGCCGTCGATCTGTTGATCGTGAAAGCCGCTGCGCTGGTCGTCGATATTCTGCGGGGCGCTGGCATGGCTGCGCGCAAGGATTTCACCGCGCAACGAGCTGACCTGGCAAGCCATGCCATCCGGAATGCTCAGCTGGTCGGCGCTGAACCGCGTGCCGTTGCCGGCGCTGGACAAGGGTTGCGGCAGCTGGTCGACCAACCCGGCGACCATGCGCGCCGAGGCGACCAGGCGCTGGTCCAGGGAGACCATCATCTGGCTGCGCAGGTCGCGAAACATCCAGGCAGTCGCCAGCGCCCAGATCAGGATGAACGCACTGCCCAAGGTCAGGGTCAAGCGCAGGCGCAGGCTCACGACGCCGCCTCGGCCGGGCCCAGGCGATAGCCCAGGCCGCGGACCGTCTCGACGATGCGACTGCCCAGTTTGCGCCGCAGGTGATGAATATGGACGTTCAAGGCGTTGCTTTCGACCTCGTCGGCGAAGCCGTAGACGCTGTCCTTGAGTTGCTCGCTGGACAGCACCCGGCCGCGATTGTGCAGCAGGGCCTGCAACAGCGCCTGTTCGCGGCGCGACAGGTCGACGGGCTGACCGGCCAGCCAGGTCTCGCGCCGGCTGGGATCGTAGCGCAGCGGCCCGTGCTCGATCAGGTTGACCGCACGCCCGGCTGCTCGCCGCACCAGGGTGTGCAGACGGGCGCTGAGCTCGCGCAGGTCGAAAGGCTTGAGCAGGTAATCGTCGGCGCCGGCCTCAAGCCCCGCCACGCGGTCGCTGATAGTGTCGCGCGCGGTCAGCACCAGCACCGGCAGGCTCTGACCCTGCTGGCGCACGCGCCTGAGCCATTTCAGGCCGTCCTCGTCGGGCAGCCCGAGGTCGAGGATGACCACGTCGAAATCCGCCGCCAGCAGCAGGGCCTGGGCCGCCCCAGCGCTGGCCACACGGTCCACGGTCAGGCCTTGGGCGTCGAGGCCGGCGCAGATACCGCTGGCAATCAGGTCATCGTCCTCGCAGAGCAATATATGCATCGGCTGACTCACGCAAAAGAAGGCACTGTGGCGCCAGTGCATTAACGCCACATTATGATCCTTCGCACGCGTCAGGTGTACAACCAGCTCCCCGTGGTGCCGATACGAATCAGGCCGCCCAGCGCGCTGTAATGCCTGGCTCGTTCGCGCAACTGGGCGAGCAAGGCTTCACGCGCTGCGGGGCGCAGGTACAGGCCGCCTCGGGCAATGCGGCTGAGCCCGCGAAACTGTCGCCAGGCGGGTAACTGCCGGGCAATCACGTCATTGAAGACGCCGGGGCCGGTGGTGTGGCTGATCTGCCGGCCATAGGCATCCATTTGCGCCGCCGTGTGCAGGTAATCGTAAGGCCGCGTCTCATACAGAGCCGGGTTGGCGAGGAAACGGCGATAGCTTTCCGCGCTGATCTGCTCCAGCAACGGATTGTCCGGCAACGAGCCAAAATTGCTGGTATTGAAATCCAGCAGCATCTGCAGGCGGCGAAAGAACACCAGGTTGTTCAGTAGCAGCTGTCCGGGCTGCACCTTGAACTCGCCATCGGCAAAGTTGCCCCGCCCATCGCCCGAGCTTTCGATCCAGTCGTCGACGTCCATATACACGCCCCCTTCACTGTGGAGCAGGCGGTAGCGCAGCACATCCACGGCACTCGCGTAGTTGACCGCCGGACCGCTGGCGGCGGCGCGATATTGCGCGTAGTAGCGGGTTTGCCGAAAGGCCTCGAAGAACGGCGTCTGCTCGAGCATGTGCACCTTCAGGCGGGCCGGCCCGGCGGCCAGGCGCAGCAGGGTGCTCTCGAGTTCGGCCGGGTCCTCGATGTGCAGATAAAGGTGGGTATCGAAGGGGTTGGGCCCCTGCCCGGCCGCTTCGGCGTTATGAATGACGCGCTTGACGAATTGCCGCGGCAGTTGCTTGCCCAGCCAGACGCAGTGCAGCTTGCGTGGAATCGGCAGCCCCCCGGTGTCGGACAGCGGCGCAAGGTCCCAGGGCCAGCTAGCCTCGATGCCCAGCTGCTGCACGGCGCGATCGATGTCCATCGCCGGCCGCTGGAGTGCGCCGGCGACGTCGGGCCATTCGACAAAGCGCCCCTGCACCTCATCGAAACGAAACCCGCGGCCGGCCTCGGTACGCCAGCAGTCGCCAAGCGGGTCATAGCGCACGGGGTGCTGGAAGCCACCGAACTCGATGTAATAATCCGTGAGGTAGCGCCCGAACCCCGGCGGTGCAATGTAGACGCCGCGCAGTACGCCGCTGGGGTCGGCCTGACCGGCGAGCTCGGGCAGGCTGGCGGACAGCCGCTCGACCTCTTCGGCGGCCACTGGCAGGCAGTGACTGGGGTCCAGGCCGTCGGTCGCCAGGTGCACTTCGTCGAACAGCCAGGCGCCACCGGCCACTTCGTCCAACACCTGATGTTGCAGTGCATCGGGCGCCAGCGCGCAGTGCCTGAGCAGGGCGGCGGGGTTATGCAACACATTTTCGCGGAACGCCACCGCCGTCAATCCCTGGCTGTCGATCTCCAGCATGACGAACGGCCCGTCGAACTCGGCCTTGGCAAACTGGGCGGCGCCGGACGCGCTGGCGAAGGTGCGCAGGGCCGGCTCGTCGAGCATCCGCGGGGCCTGGGCGAAATGCGGGGTGGGCTGCAGGCGCTCGGCCAGGCCGGCGGGCGAGGTACCGCGAGGCAAGGGTTCGACATGATAGAGCACGGCAATGTCGCTGCGTTGCAGCAACCCAAACGCATTGACCTGGCTGTGCGCGGGCAACGTCGGCAGCACGTTCAACGGCCGCCACTGTGCCTCGACGTCGCCGGTGGCCAGCTCGGTCAATTCCGGCACCTGCGCCAGCTCTTCGCCCAGTGGGGCCCGGGCTTCGAACAGCATCGGTGCGTTGAACACCATGGCCACCGCGCTGATGATCGCCCCCCTGATGCCCTCGCGGCGCTCCTGCGCAGTACTGGCCTGGACGGCCTTGTCGAGGTTCATCACAAAGCTGACGAAGCCCGCCCCGACCACCACCAAAGCCGCCGGCCAACCCAGAGGCGCCAAGGCGCCGCCGACACTGATGAAGGCGCCCAGATAGCGCAGCCAGATCTGCTGGCGCAAGTGCGCATTGCTGGTCAGCAGGGTCCGCGCCTGCTCGTGCATCTGCTTTTGGGCCTCCTCGCGCAGCCAGCGCCAGGGGTCGCCGTCGATTGCCGCGGGCTGTTGGTCGAGGAGCGGGCGGTAGGCGTGCTCGGCGTCACCGGCGATGTTCAGCAACAGCCCGTGCAGATCGGCCAACGGTTCGCCAGGCTCGCCGCTGATGGGCGAGAAATGATTGGCCAGGCGTTCGCGACCGGCCTCGTCGGCCAGGCTTTCGCGCAACCACTGGTACAGCTCGTCGAGGTTGGCAAAGGCTTGCACCGCGCGGCTGTCGCCTGGCACATAGAGAATCTGCCGGCCGCCGGCGCCGACTACGCGCAGCACGTCCCGCGCTTGATAGGCGCCAAGGCTGAAGGGATGGACCGCCGCGCTGGATGTTCCGTCGTACAAACCCTGCAGCAACTTCAGGTCGGCAACCTGCAACTGGCGACGTTGCCGCGCGGCCAGGATGGCCGCGCGCAAGGCCAGCCTGGCCAGCAGCATGAAGTTGTGGCCCTGTCGCTGCCAGAAGTTCGTCAAGCGTCGTTGGTAGAGGGCCGCAAAATCGATGTTCCAGAATTCCTCGGATACCTGTACAGCCAGCAAGCGCACCTCGTTGCGCTCGTCGAAAACGCCATGGGCTGGCCCGTCGCGGTAAAACCCACCTTCTACCTGGAGATTGTCGAGACTGTCCTGATCCTTGGCCGCATAGCGTTGCATCAGCAGCTCGACCAGTGTCAGCGACTCTACCGGCCGGCCGCTGTGCTCCCACCCGGTATAGGTGTGCGGGCTGCTGTTGGCGCGGTCGAAGCGATGCCACCAGACCTGGTCGGGCTCCAGCTCGGGCACGCCCAGACGCTTGAGCAGAGCGGCCGCCTGCTCGCGAGCCAGGGCATGGATATCCGGAAACTCATTGGCCCATTGCCCGGCGACGGCCTGCCAGTGGGCCTCGGAGTAACCCAGCAGTTCGGTGCTCATTGACGGCGCTCCTGATCGACAAAAATGCAGGTTGCCGAAGGTGACGCAGTGAGTGGCAGTAGATATCGCTCAGGACGCCCTTAACGCCCGGCCTGGCCATTGCGTGCCAGGCTCTCGCTGGCGGCCAGGGGCACCACGGCGATTCGATAGGGCTGGAAGATGCGGGTCAGTTCGCCGCTGTCATGCAGCCTGCGCAGGTAGCGGTTGAACTCCTCGCCGCTGATCGGGCCGTTGGGCCGCAGCAGCGCGTAATGGTGGTACACCTGATCGACCCGTTCGGACACCAGGAACTGCTCGGCCGTGTCCGGGTTGCGTGCCATGAAGTCGCTCAGGTACGAACGGGTGATCAAGGCGATGTCGGCGCGGTCGCGCAGGATCAACGTCAGGTTGCTGTCGTGGGAGTAGGTCAGGGTCGCGTTGAAGCGCTGCAGCAGGTAGCGGGGGTCGGCGTTGAACCCGGCAAAGGCATAGTGATAGCCGCTGAACAGGGCCAGACGTTTGCCGTCCAGGTTGCGAAAATAGCTTTGTTCACGGCCTTCGCTGCGGTGCGCGACAAAGACTTCGGCGTCCTCCAACCCCAGGTCGACGCTGACGTGGGGGATGTCCTGCCAGCCCCAGTCGGGATTCTCGAAGATGGCCATGTCGACCCGGCCCTGCTGGAAATCACGGAACCGCCGCGGCAGTGAAGTCGGCACGATGACGAAGTGATACTCCTGTTGAAGGTTGTTCAACGCGTCCACCATCTGCGGCAGCAGGCCGATGTTCCCGCCCTCCTCCGGCTTGCTGACGTAGGGCGGAAAATGCGCGGCACCGATACGCACTTCCTGGGCCGCCAGGGCGCTGGCGCTCAAGACGGCCGCTGCAGCCAGGATCAGCCAGCGGAAAAGCCCCCGGGGCGGGCGAGAGAAAGGTGCGGGCACAGAGCGATTCCTGTTACGTAGCCGTTGGATCCGAATGAAGCTAGGCTTTTTTAGAGCGTGCGGCAATAGCCACGCGCGGTGGCGAGGCTGCGGCCCCCATAGGCAGCGACGACGCAACTGGCGTAATGTGGATCGGTGTACGTGTTCAGCACGTTTCTGGCACTGTGTCGTGAGCGCCCGTTCGCGCCCCTGTCGATCACTCAAGCCGCCGGTGAACGAGCACCGGATTGGGAGCTCTATATGCCGCATTGGCTGGTCATCGACCTGGAGGCCACCACCGACGAAGGCGGTTGGCCGGTCGAGGACATGGAAATCATCGAGATCGGCGCCACGCTGGTCAACCGTGAAGGCCGCGAAATCGACCACTTCCAGCGCTTCGTCAAGCCGCAGCGACGGCCGCTGCTGACGCCCTTCTGCCGTCAACTGACCCACATCGGCCAGGCCGACATCGACAGCGCCGCGCCGCTGAGCGCGGTCTGGGCGCAGTTCGAGCGGTGGCTGAGCCATTACCAGCCGCAGCTGCAGGCGTGGGTCAGCTGGGGCGACTACGACCGCCAGCAGTTGCGCCTGGAATGGCAGCGCCAGCAGTTGCACAGCCTGATGCAGGAGCTGCCACACATCAACCTCAAGCAGCGCTTCGCCAAGGCCCGCCAGCTGCAACGCCCGCTGGGCCTGCACAGCGCGCTGCAGCTGGCCGGGCTGCAGTTTTGCGGGCAGCAGCACCGAGCGCTGGAGGACGCGCGCAACACCGCCCGGCTGCTGCCGTTGACGCTGCCGGCACAATGAACCGACCGGAGAGTTAATTTTACGCTGAATACGGGTGACGGCTTCCGGCTGCTTGGGCATACTGGCGAGCGTTTTTTTCAGCCGTTCCGTTCATCTACGCACATTTCGAGGAGATCGCTACATGTTCAAAGTCAACGAGTACTTTGATGGCACCGTCAAGTCCATCGCCTTTGAAGCCCCCGAGGGCCCTGCCACGATCGGCGTGATGGCCCCAGGCGAGTACGAGTTCGGCACCGCCCAACGCGAGATCATGCACGTGGTATCCGGCGCCCTGGTGGTCAAGCTGCCAGACGGCGACGACTGGGAAACCTTCGAGGCCGGCAGCCAGTTCAACGTGCCTGCCAACAGCAAGTTCCAGCTCAAGGTCGCAGTGGAAACCGCCTACCTGTGCCAATACCGCTAAGTCACGCAGCGGTCGGCGCCCGCTGCTGACCCCTTGACCTGCCTCAGCTGGCGAACTGCAACGCCGCCAGCCGAGCGTACAGCGCGTTCTGCGCAATCAATTGTCGGTGGGTTCCCACCGCCTGTACCTGCCCATTCTCGATGACCGCAATGCGATCGGCGCCCTGCACCGTGGCCAGGCGGTGGGCGATCACCAGGGTGGTACGGCCCTTCATCAAGCTGGGCAGCGCCTGCTGGATGAGGTGTTCGCTCTGCGCGTCGAGGGCACTGGTGGCTTCGTCGAGCAGCAGGATGGGGGCGTCCACCAACAATGCCCGGGCGATTGCCAGCCGCTGGCGCTGGCCACCGGACAGGCCCAGCCCGGCTTCGCCCAGGTGCGTCTGGTAGCCATTGGGCAGCGCCATGATGAACTCGTCGGCATGGGCGATACGAGCCGCCTCGCGCACCTGTGCGTCGCTGGCATCGGGCCGGCCGTAGCGCAGGTTGTCCTGCACCGAGCCGAAGAACAGCGCCGGGTGCTGCGCGACCACGGCGAAATGCCGGCGCAGGTCGCTGGGGTCCAGGTCCGGCAAGGGGTGGCCGTCGATCAGGATGCGCCCGTGCTGGGGGTCGTAGAAGCGCAGCAGCAGTTCGAATAGGGTCGATTTGCCCGCCCCGGAAGGGCCGACCAGGGCCAGGGTTTCGCCCGGTTCGACGGTCAGGCTCAGGCCGCGGATCGCCGGCGAATCCAGGCGCATGGGATAGGCGAACTGAACGTCCTGCAGCTCCAGGCGCCCCTTGACCCGCTCGGGCAAGCGTTGCAACCCGCTGGCCGGGGCGTGGATCTGGCTGCGCGCCTGCAGCAGTTCGGCGATCCTCTCACCGGCGCCGGCAGCCCGTTGCAGCTCGCCCATGACCTCGCTGAGGGTGCCGAACGAACTGCCGACGATCAGGCTGTAGAACACGAACGCCGCCAAGTTGCCGGCGGTGATGCGCCCGGCGATGACATCCATGCCACCGACCCAGAACATCACCCCCACGGCGCCGAGCACCAGCAGGATCACCAGGGTGATCAGCCAGGCGCGCTGCAGGATGCGCTGGCGGGCGGTGTCGAAGGCCTGTTCGACCGTCAGCGCGAAGCGCCGACGGTCTTCAGCCTGATGGTTGTAGGCCTGCACGGTCTTGATCTGGCCGAGGGTCTCGGCGACGTAGCTGCCGACATCGGCGATGCGGTCCTGGCTCTGGCGCGACAGACCGCGCACCCGTCGGCCGAACAGCAGGATCGGCAGCAGCACCAGTGGCAGGGCCAGCACCACGATCAAGGTCAGCTTGTGATTGGTGATGAACAGCAGCACCACACCACCGATGACCATCAACAGGTTGCGCAGAAACAGCGACATCGACGAGCCGATCACCGATTGCAGCAGGCCGGTGTCGGTGGTCAGGCGCGACTGGATCTCCGAGCTGCGGTTGTCCTCGTAGAACCCCGGGTGCAGTTCGAGCAGGTGATTGAATACGTGCCGACGGATGTCCGCCACGCAGCGCTCGCCGATCCATGACACCAGGTAGAAGCGCGTGAACGTGCCGGCAGCCAACCCCAGCACCAGCAGCAGGAAGACCCCGATCGAACGCTGCAGCAGTTCGGGCGAACGGGTCACGAAGCCCTGGTCGACCAGCAGGCGAATGCCTTGGCCCATGGACAAAGTGATGCCGGCGGTGACCACCAGCGCCAGCAGCGCGCCCAGCGCCTGCCAGCGATACGGCCGCATGAAGCGCCAGGCCAGGCGCACCGCATGGCGCTGACGAGAGGAGAACAGCGATATCATCGAAGACTCACAGCGGACGAAGAAGGCTGCAAGCCTACACCTTGTCGGCCTTCATGGACCTCGTGGAACTCCAATTTCATCCTTGAGTCAGCATGCACAGGCGCCGCTGCAGCCGTTGTCACACGCAAGACATCCAGCGGCGCTAGCCTGCGTGCAACCGATGAGGAGATCGATATGAACCTGCACCACAGCGGCGAACGCGCCGCCCCTGCGCAACACAGCCGCTCGGCCCCGACCCTGGGCGGTTCCTGGATCGACGTCGACGGCCGCGAAGTGCCGATCACCGAGGAAATGATCCAGAGTGCCTGCCTGGAACTGGAAAAGCGCCTGGTCAACCCGGCAAGGCCGGTCAAGGATAATTGAGTCGCGCGTGAATAAATGACCCGGCCATTGCGCCGGGTTTTTTCATGCAGCGCCAAACCGGCCTCTCAGGTGCGCTTCCCATTCTTACGGGCCGGCACTGCCATTTGTGCAGCGGCTCAGACGCGTCGGCAGCCCAACGCCTCCACCATCCCCCGCAATACCTCGCAATCGCCAGCGATGCTCACGGCCAGCCCGTCGATCTCGCGGCGCGGCGGGTAATTCTTGCGCAGAGCGTCGAACGCTGCGCGCTGGCCGGCGGCGTCCAGGCCCAGGGTGCGGCGAAATCGGTTGTCGTCGCTGCGCGGGTCGTAGACGCTGCGGCACACCGCCGCCAGGGCCCAGGCTGGATCGGCACTGGCATGCAGGCGCAGCTCGCTGAGCCAGGCGGCGGACAACAGGCTGACCAGCTCGATGCTCGGCGCCTGCTGCAGGAATTGGCACAGCGCCCGGTAGATCTGTTCGGTGCCGCGCTGGCGGCCGTCCAGGCTATAGCCGGCAATGTGCGGCGTCGCCAGCACGCAGAGGTCGGCCAGCGCGGGGTCGACGCCGGGCTCGTGCTCCCAGACGTCGAGTACCGCCTGCACGTCGTCGCGCGCGGTGAGCAGCTCGCGCAGGGCCAGGTTGTCGATCACCGCACCGCGCGCGGCGTTTATCAGCCAGGCGCCATGACGCAGGCGCGCCAGCTGCGGCGCGTCGAACAGGTGCCAGGTGGGGTGCTCGCCGCCGCGCGCCAGGGGCGTGTGCAGGCTGATCACGTCGCAGCTGTCGATCACCTCGTCGAGACTGACATAGTCACCGCCCTCTTCGGCCTGGCGCAGCGGGTCGCAGACCTTGACCGTCCAGCCCAGGCCGCGCAGCACCTTGATCAAGCGGCCGCCGACCTGGCCGGCGCCGACCACGCCATAGGTCCGCGCGGCCAGCTCGGCGCCGTCCAGGTCGGCCAGGGTCAGCAGGCTGCCCAGCACATAGTCGACCACTCCCCGGGCATTGCAGCCCGGGGCACTGGCCCACTCGATACCCGCTTCAGCCAGCCAGGCGAGGTCCAGATGGTCGGTGCCGATGGTGCAGGTGCCGACGAAGCGCACCTGGCTGCCTTCGAGCAGCGCGCGGTCGACGCGGGTCACCGAGCGCACCAGCAGGACCTGGGCGTCGCCGATACTGTCACGGGTCAGGGTTCGACCCGGCACCCGGCGAATCTCGCCAAAACCGCCAAAGAAGGCTTCACACAGCGGGATATTTTCGTCGGCTACGATCAACATGCAAGGGCTCCTGAACAAGCCCGCCAGTGTAGGCGCTGGCGCCGTGGTCGTCATCCCGCCCGCAGCGACTATTTCCTGACCGAGGCGTCAAGGCGTAGAATGCCGCGTTTGCCGGGTCGCACACCTGGCTGCGACGGATCCTATGACCCAGACACTCCTCAACTCAAACAACACCGGGCTCAGCCTGGGCCGAGGCCCGCGCCTGCGCCTGGAACTGCGCACCCTGCTGAGCCTCGCCGGGCCGATCATCATCGCCCAGTTGGCGCACACCGCCATGGGCTTCGTCGACGCGGTCATGGCCGGTCGGGTCGGGCCGCGCGATCTGGCCGCCGTGGCACTGGGCAACTCCATCTGGGTGCCGGTGTTCCTGTTGATGACCGGCCTGTTGCTGGCGACCACGCCCAAGGTCGCGCAGCGCTATGGCAGCGGCGAGGTCACCGAGATCGGCCCGATCGTGCGTCAGGCCTTGTGGCTGGCACTCGCCGCCGGGCTTGGGGCCACTACCCTGCTGCTCAATGCAGAGCCGGTATTGCACTTGATGAAGGTCGATCCGCTGCTGGTCGGCCCCTGCATGGACTACTTGCGCGGCATCGCCAGCGGGCTGCCTTCGGTGGCCCTGTATCACGTGCTGCGCTGCTGCAGCGACGGCATGGGCCGCACCCGCCCGAGCATGGTGCTGGGGCTGTGCGGGCTGATGCTGAACATTCCACTCAACTACGTGTTCATCTACGGCCACTTCGGCATGCCCGCCTTGGGCGGCGTGGGCTGCGGCTGGGCTACGGCCATCGTCATGTGGGCGATGCTGCTGGGCATGGCCGGCTGGGTGCGCTGGGCCCCAGCCTATCGCCAGGCGGCGGTGTTCGGGCGCTTCCAGTGGCCGCAGTGGGCGATTCTCAAGCGACTGCTGGCGATCGGCATGCCCATCGGCATTGCGGTGTTCGCCGAGTCGAGCATCTTTGCGGTGATCGCCCTGCTGATCGGCAGCCTGGGCTCCACAGTGGTGGCCGGACACCAGATCGCCCTGAACGTCAGCTCGCTGGTGTTCATGGTGCCGTTTTCGCTGGGCATGGCGGTGACCGTGCGCGTCGGTCAGGCCCTCGGCCGTGGGCAGGCGCGCGAGGCGCGCTACGCCGCTGGAGTGGGCATCGCCACCGCGCTGGTCTATGCCTGCTTTTCGGCGAGCCTGATGCTGCTGGGGCGCGAGCATATTGCTGCGGTGTACACCGCCGACCCCGAGGTGATCGGGCTGGCGGCGATGCTGCTGGTGTACGCGGCGCTGTTCCAGTTCTCCGACGCCGTGCAGGTCACCGCTGCCGGCGCCCTGCGCGGCTACCAGGACACCCGGGTGACCATGCTGCTGACCTTGTTCGCCTACTGGGGCATCGGCCTGCCGGTGGGCTACGTGCTCGGCCTGACCGACTGGCTGGGCGCGGCGCGCGGCCCGAGTGGGCTATGGCAAGGGCTGATCGTCGGCCTGACCTGCGCGGCGATCATGCTGGCGATTCGCGTGGTGCGCAGTGCGCGCAAGCGGATTCGGCGGGGGGCTTGATGGTCGGCGGGCATGGCTTGAGGTTTCAATATGGCCACCACCGGCCGCACGCGCGGCCGGTGGTGGCCATATTGAACATTTCGCCAGGCGCTCGGAAGATCACACCGGCCTGGCGGCCTCTCGGGGCCATGCCCCTCCCACGTCGTGGGGTGTTGCGCCTTCGACGTGGGAGCGGGCAAAGCCCCCGAGAGGCCGCGTGGGCGGCCGTTGGTAGCCATGACCGAATCTCAAGGCGTATCAACCGGCTCACCCCGCCTTCTTGCGAATCCAGTAAAGATATGTCCCGCCCTCTACCGCCTTGCCCACCAGCTCGTGGTCCAGAAACACGCAGAATTTGGGAATGTCGCGCTCGGTCGACGGGTCGGTGGCTATGACTTTCAACAGGCCGCCGGGGGTCAGGTCGCGGATATGCTGGTGCAACATCATCACCGGTTCCGGGCAGTTGAGGCCGGTGGCGTCAAGGACGCCGTCGACCGGGGTGGCTTGGTTGATCTCGCTCATGTTCGCTCCAGACACTCGTTCAAACAGATTCAGCGCTTCTTGATATCCAGCCGCCGCAGATGGCAGGTCACTTCCTCGCGGTCGTGGTACAGCTGCTTGCAGCCGATCGCCACGTTCACGCCGCGTGCCTCGAAGCCCTCCTCGATGCGTTCGAGCAGGCGCTGCACTTCGGCGTAGCGCTGCTTCATCGGCAGCTTGAGGTTGACCACCGCTTCGCGGCACAGGCCCTCGCCCAGCCAGGTCTCGAGCAGGGCGGCGTTGCGCGCCGGCTTCTCGACGATGTCGCAGACCATCCAGTCCACTGGCTGCTTGGGCTTGTAGGTAAAGCCGTCGGCCATCAGGTGCTGGACCAGCCCGGTTTCCATCAGGCTCTCGGCCATCGGGCCGTTGTCGATGGCGGTCACCAGCATGCCGCGGCGCACCAGTTGGTAGGTCCAGCCGCCGGGCGCGGCACCCAGGTCGACGCCGGTCATGTCGCCGGACAGGCGCTCATCCCACTGCTCGCGCGGGATGAAATGGTGCCAGGCTTCCTCCAGCTTGAGGGTCGAGCGGCTCGGCGCCTCGCGTGGGAACTTCAGGCGCGGGATGCCCATGGGCCACATCGCCGAATTGTCGGCTTCGGCGACGCCCAGGAACACCTCGCGACCACTCTTGAAGGTCAGCAGCAGGCGCGGCAGTGCCGGATTGTCCTGCAGCCGGCCGGCCTTCTCGAGGGCCTTGCGCAGCGGCGTTTCGAATTTCTTGCAGAAGTTCGACAGCTCCTTGCCATCGTTGGTGTCCATCACCTCCAGCCAGACGCTGCCAAACAGCGGATAGTCCTGCAGCTGGGCCAGCAGCACGCTGATGCGGTCGGTTTCCGGCAGTTCGACGTGGCTGCCACGGGCCCACTGGCGCGGGAAGATCAACTGGGCGAAACGCAGCTGCTCCATCAACCGCAACGGCCCCGCCGGCTCATGGCAGATGAATTCGGCGCAGGCGGTCTGCGGCTTGGCGCGGGCGTAGCCGGCCACCCCCAGGCGGGCAGCGTGGTCGGCGATCTCCGAGCAGACTTCGCCTTCGAAGCCGGGGCGGCAGTGCATAAACAACGTATTCATCTAACGCTCACAGGCAGGCCGTGCAAATCGGCGCATGATAAAGGAAATCGGAACCCCGGACATGCCAGACAGTCCTTTTTATAAACCGAAGCCACAGGCCCGTGCCGTGCGGGCCGCGCAAGGAGAAGGTCAATGCCCTCCCTCGATAGCCTGAAAACCCTCAAGACGCTGCAGGTCGACGAGCGCCAGTATCACTACTTCAGCCTGCCCGATGCCGCCAGTCAGCTGGGCGACCTGCAGAAGCTGCCCATGTCGCTCAAGGTCCTGCTGGAGAACCTGCTGCGCTGGGAGGATGGCAAGACGGTCACTGGCGATGACCTCAAGGCGCTGGCCGGCTGGCTCGACGAACGGCGCTCTGACCGAGAGATCCAGTACCGCCCTGCCCGCGTCCTGATGCAGGACTTCACGGGGGTGCCAGCGGTGGTCGACCTCGCCGCCATGCGCGCTGCCGTGGCCAAGGCCGGCGGCGACCCGCAGCGGATCAACCCGCTGTCGCCGGTGGACCTGGTGATCGACCACTCGGTGATGGTCGACCATTACGGCAACAAGGCATCGTTCGGCGAGAACGTCGACATCGAGATGCAGCGCAACGGCGAGCGCTACGCCTTCCTGCGCTGGGGCCAGAGCGCCTTCGACAATTTCAGCGTGGTGCCGCCGGGCACCGGCATCTGCCACCAGGTCAACCTGGAATACCTTGGCCGCACCGTCTGGACCAAGGAAGAGGATGGCCGCACCTACGCTTTCCCCGACACCCTGGTCGGCACCGACTCGCACACCACCATGATCAATGGCCTGGGCGTGCTGGGCTGGGGCGTGGGCGGCATCGAGGCCGAGGCCGCGATGCTCGGCCAGCCGGTATCGATGCTGATCCCCGAAGTGATCGGCTTCAAGCTCACCGGCAAACTCAAGGAGGGCATCACCGCCACCGACCTGGTGCTCACTGTCACGCAGATGCTGCGCAAGCACGGAGTGGTCGGCAAGTTCGTCGAGTTCTACGGCGACGGCCTCGCCGACCTGCCGCTGGCCGATCGCGCGACCATCGCCAACATGGCCCCGGAGTACGGCGCCACTTGCGGCTTCTTCCCGGTCGACGACATCACTCTGGGCTACCTGCGCCTCTCCGGTCGCCCGGAGGCCACGGTCAAGCTGGTCGAGGCCTACAGCAAGGCCCAGGGCCTGTGGCGCCTGCCCGGCCAGGAGCCAGTGTTCACCGACACCCTGGCGCTGGACATGGACAGCGTCGAAGCCAGCCTGGCCGGGCCCAAACGCCCTCAGGACCGCGTATCCCTGCCCAAGGTCAAGCAGACCTTCGACGACTTCCGCGGCCTGCAGCTCAAGCCATCGGGCCAAGACGAAGGCCGCCTGGAGAGCGAAGGCGGCGGTGGCGTGGCGGTCGGCAACGCCGACCAGAAAGGCGACATCCTCTACACCTGGGGCGGCGAAACCCACCACTTGCGCCATGGCGCCGTGGTGATCGCCGCCATCACCTCGTGCACCAACACCTCCAACCCCAGCGTGATGATGGCCGCCGGGCTTGTGGCGAAAAAGGCCGTGGAAAAAGGCCTGCAACGCAAACCCTGGGTCAAGACTTCGCTGGCCCCCGGTTCCAAGGTGGTCACCGACTATTACAAAGCCGCTGGCCTGACGCGCTATCTGGACGAGCTGGGGTTCGACCTGGTGGGCTACGGCTGCACCACCTGCATCGGCAACTCCGGCCCGCTGGACGAACCCATCGAAAAAGCCATTCAGAGCGGCGACCTGGCAGTGGCGTCGGTGCTGTCCGGCAACCGCAACTTCGAAGGTCGCGTGCACCCGCTGGTCAAAACCAACTGGCTGGCTTCGCCGCCCCTGGTGGTCGCCTACGCCCTGGCCGGCAGCGTGCGCATCGACATCAGCAGTGAACCGCTGGGCACCGGCAGCGATGGCGAGCCGGTGTACCTGCGCGACATCTGGCCGAGCAGTCAGGAGATCGCCGACGCGGTGGCCCAGGTCGACACGGCCATGTTCCACAAGGAGTACGCCGAAGTGTTCGCCGGCGACGCGCAATGGCAGGCCATCAAAGTGCCCCAGGCGGCTACCTACGTGTGGCAGGACGATTCCACCTATATCCAGCATCCGCCTTTCTTCGAAGACATTGCCGGGCCGTTGCCGGTGATCAGCGATGTGCGCGGCGCCCGCATTCTGGCGCTGCTGGGCGACTCGGTGACCACCGACCACATCTCCCCGGCCGGCAACATCAAGCCTGACAGCCCCGCAGGCCGCTACCTGCGCGAGAAGGGCGTGGAGCCGCGCGACTTCAACTCCTACGGCTCGCGCCGCGGCAACCATGAAGTGATGATGCGCGGCACCTTCGCCAACATCCGTATCCGCAACGAAATGCTCGGCGGCGAGGAAGGCGGCAACACCGTGTATATCCCTAGCGGTGAAAAGCTGGCGATCTATGACGCCGCCATGCGCTACCAGCAGGACGGCACGCCGCTGGTGGTGGTCGCCGGCCAGGAATACGGCACCGGCTCCAGCCGCGACTGGGCAGCCAAGGGCACCAACCTGCTGGGCGTCAAGGCGGTGATCGCCGAGAGCTTCGAGCGCATCCACCGTTCCAACTTGGTGGGCATGGGCGTGCTGCCCTTGCAATTCACCGGCGGGCAGAGCCGCAAGACGCTCGAACTCAGCGGCCGTGAAACCCTTGAGATCGTCGGCCTGACCGGCGCGCAGTTGCAACCGCACATGACCTTGACCCTGAACATCACCGGCGAGAACGGCAGCACGCAGACCGTGCCGCTGCTGTGCCGCATCGATACCCTGAACGAGATCGAGTACTTCAAGGCCGGTGGCATCTTGCATTATGTTTTGCGGCAGTTGATCGCGGCTTGAGGTGTTAACCTCGGCTTCCAGTCTGAGCGAGGGCTGGCCCGGGAAGGTTCTTTCTCTCCCCGTGCCAACCCTCGCTGCAGGATAGAAGCCAGGCCATGGGCCGCCATCGCTCGGGAATGCCGTTATGCAGTATTGGCGTGGGATCGCCCTTGTTCTTCTCAGCCTTGGCTATGCCATGGCCTGGCACTACGGCCATCTGGGTAAGGCCAGCGTGCCAGTGTTGGTCTTGCTGGTACTGCTTGGCCTGGCGACTCGACACGCCAGGGTGCGGCCCATAGGCCATGCCGGCTTCGTGCTCGTAGGTATGGCATTAGGCTTCCATGCCCTGCCTGGCTTCGATAACGCCCTGGTGATCGATCAAGTCACCCTGAGTCCCGACGCGCCGCCGTTCTCCATGAACCTCAATCTGGACAAGCCTCTGATCGGCTTCTGGTTGCTGCTGTTCTGCCCCTGGGTGATCGCTGCCAGGCCATGGCGCGCGGTAGCAGCTCAGACGCCAGTGATTGCCAGCCTGACCATGGCCCTGGTGTTCGGCCTGGCCTTGCTCATCGGTGCCGTGGCCTGGGCACCGAAATGGCCGCAGGCGGGAGGGCTGTGGGTTGCCAACAACCTGCTGCTGGTGAGCTTGACCGAGGAGCTGCTGTTTCGTGGGTACTTGTTGTCATTCCTGCAAAAGCGCCTGCAACCACACCGCCATGGCGCACTGCTGGCCGTGCTGCTGTCATCACTGCTGTTCGGCCTGGCGCACCTGGGCGGCGGCTGGGCCTGGTTCACGTTGGCGACACTGGCCGGCATTGGCTATGGCGTCGCCTGGCAGCGAGGCGGGCTGGCCTGCGCAGTGCTGTGCCACTTCTGCGTGAATCTGCTGCACTTCACTCTGTTCAGCTATCCGCTGAAGCTTTGAGAAACCGGGTTTTTATTGACCTGGATCAACCAAACCCGCGAAACCCGACATTTGCTGCTCAACTCCTTCGCATCGGGGCCGACACTCTCACAAAGCCTTGCGGGATCATACTCATGCGTAACAACCAGCCCATCACCCAACGCGAACGCTCTTTCCCGGCGCAGCAGCGGTTGATTTCCACCACCGACACCAAGGGCGCCATCACCTATTGCAACGATGCCTTCGTCGAGATCAGCGGGTTCACCCGGGAGGAATTGATCCACGCCCCGCACAACACCGTGCGCCACCCGGACGTGCCTGTCGCCGTGTTCGAACACATGTGGGCCACCCTCAAGCGCGGTGAGCCGTGGATGGGCATCGTCAAGAACCGCTGCAAGAACGGCGATTTCTACTGGGTCAACGCCTATGTCACGCCGATCCTGGAGAACCGCCAGGTGGTGGGTTACGAGTCGGTGCGCATCAAGCCTAGCGCCGAGCAGATCACTCGCGCCCAGGCGCTGTATCAGCGGCTCAACCAAGGCAAATCGGCGATTCCGACCAGCGACCGCTGGCTGCCGGTGCTGCGCGACTGGCTGCCGTTCATTCTGATCAGCCAGATCGGCTTTCTCATCGGCGCCTGGTTGAACACCCACTGGGGCTTCGCCCTCGCCGCCGTGCTTTCGGTGCCACTGGGCCTGCTCGGCCTGCGCTGGCAGCAACGCGGCATCAAGCGCCTGCTCAAACTGGCCGACCAGACCACCTCCGACGCTCTGATCGCCCAGATGTACACCGACAGCCGCGGCTCCCAGGCGCGCCTGGAAATGGCTCTGCTGAGCCAGGAAGCGCGCTTGAAAACCTGCCTGACGCGCCTGCAGGACACCGCCGAACACCTCACTGACCAGGCCCGGCAGTCCGACAGCCTGGCGCACCAGAGCTCGCTGGGCCTGGAACGCCAACGCGTGGAGACCGAGCAGGTGGCCACCGCCATCAACCAGATGGCCGCCACCACCCAGGACGTCGCCAGTCATGTGCAACGCACTGCCGAGGCGACTCAGGAAGCCAACCGCCTGACCGGCCAGGGCCGTGACATCGCCGGCGAGACCCGCCTGGCCATCCAGAAACTGTCCGACTCGGTCGGCGCCACCGGGCGCACCGTGACTCAGCTGGCCAAGGACAGCGACGAGATAGGCGGCGTGGTGGATGTGATCAAGGGCATCGCCGACCAGACCAACCTGCTGGCGTTGAACGCCGCCATCGAAGCGGCGCGGGCCGGCGAGATGGGCCGCGGCTTCGCCGTGGTGGCCGACGAGGTGCGCCAACTGGCGCAGCGCACTGCCGAATCCACCGGGCAGATCCACGGCCTGATCGCCAAGTTGCAGCAGACCGCGACGGCCGCAGTGCAGACCATGGACGCCGGCCATCGCCAGGCCGAAGAAGGCGTGGCGCGGGTCCAGCAGGCCGACGAGGCGTTGCAGGGCATCAGCCAGGCCGTCGCACATATCACCGACATGGCCACTCAGATCGCCGCCGCCACCGAGCAGCAGAGCTCGGTGGCCGAGGAAATCAGCCGCAACATCAGCACCATCTCGAGCCTGGCCGACGCCACCAGCGAACAGGCGCAGAGCTCGGCGCTGTTGAGCGAGGAGTTGACCCGTACGGCCAACAGTCAGTATTCGTTGGTAGAACGGTTCAACCGGTAGCCAGATCATTCGGCCCGGCGGCTTCTCGCCGCCAGGCCGGTTTGATCTGGCGGCTCTCAATCAAACGCATAGCGCATCCCCACATTCACCCCCCACGGCTGCTCGATCTGCTCGCCGCCCATGTAATCCACATGCCCGTGCAGCTGCAGGTTCGACGACATCGCCACCGCCACCCCGGCGCCCAGCTCGCCACGGCTGCCCGCCAGGTCGTTCTTGAAGCGATGGCCGTTGACCTTGACCCCGTTGCCACGGGCGAACTCATGGGCCAGCGCCGCCTTCAGGTACGGCTGGACGATGCCGCCCTGGGCCAGCTGATGGGTACGGCCCAGGGTCGCGCCAGCCTTGCCGAGCAGCGAGCCGGTGCTGGCGTTCTGCGCACGCAGGCCGTTGTCGAGTTCGAACTGGCGGCCACCGACCAGCAGGCCGGACCACTGGGTGAACGGCTCGACGAACAGCTCCTCGCCCAGCTTGATGTGCCTGCCCAGCTCCAGCGAGGCGCCAAGACCGTGGCTGACATAGTCGCCACGGGCGCGGGCGCCGTCGCTCATGCGCACGTCGGCCTGGTTCTGGAACTGGTTGGCCTTGACCAGCGCGTCGGCATACCAGCCGCTGTCGGCCAGCCAGGTGCCGTAGGCGCCCAGGTAGTAACTGTCGACCTGGCCGCTGGAACCGCGCGACAGGCTCAGGTCCGAATGGCTGTAACCGCCGAGCACCCCCACCAGCCACTGGCTGTCGGCACTGCGAGCGACGGTATCGACCCCCAGCGACAGGCCCATCTGCCGCTGCCGATAACCCAGGCCGCCACCGGTGTCGACGTTGTACTGGTTGCCATAGCTGCGCATCCACGCCCCGCCCTGGCCACTGCCGCGTACCTCGCCCATGCGGCTGCGCAGCGTGCTCAGCTCGCCGTACCAGATGCTCGGCGCGGTGTTGAACAGCGCCTGCACGGTGCGGGTCGAGGGGCTGACGCCGCCGCGCTCGGCCGAGACGTACCAGCTGTCGCCCTGGCGATCGAGACCATAGGAAAATGCGCCGAGATCGACCCGACCGTTGACCAGGCTGAACTCGGCGTCACCCCCGCCGGTGCGAATCACCTCCAGCGGCTCGAAGCCGGCCTCGGGTTCGGCACCACTGGCCTGCAGCCTGACCTGGTAACGACCCTCGGCTCGGCCACTGACGTCGAGCAAATCCGTCAGACGCTGGTTGGCATCCAGTCGCAGGTTGAAGAGGCCTTCGCCGTTCAGTTCGCCCAGTGCCAGGCGTTGGTAGGCCCCGACGTCGCCGAAGCTGATTTGCCCGCCGGACATCAGCAGTCGGTCGATCTGGCTGTTGCCCGCCACCTGCCAATAACCGCCAGCCTCCACTTCGAGCTCGCCGACCCCGCTCAGCTGCCCTTCCAGCCGGGTGCCGTTGCGCAAGGAAACGTTGACCTCGCTGCCCTGCTCCACCGTGAGATTGCCGTGGACGACGCTGCGGTCGATCACCAGGTCCAGCTGCACGTTTTCTCCCAGGTCGAGGATCTCGCCAGTGCCACCAGCAGCAGACAGGGTCGAGTCGTTGACCTGAACAGTGGCGCGGGTCCCGTTCTCCAGCCGAAATACAGCGCCTTGAGCACTCGCCACATAGGCGCCGCCAATGCTGAGCTGGTTGCCGACGCCGGCGATGCGCACCGCCGGGCCCGACTGCGACTGCAACGAACCGCCCTGCACGTCAAGGCTTGCGCCATCCATGGAGACGGCGCTGGCCTCCTGGCCCTGGGCGTGAACATGGGTCTGCTCGAGCGCTGCCCTGCTGTCCTTGATGACCACGCCATGCGCCCGTTCGCCCTCGGTAACGATCTGCAGGTTGCTGGCGCTCAGCTGTGACTGGTCGCGGGCATAAAACCCATGGCTTTGCGCGCCTCGGGTATGAATGCTGCCACCGCCCAAGGTCGCTTCCGCTGTCCTGAGGTAGACCCCGTGAGCCTGGTCGCCATGGGTCTGGATGGCGGCCTGTTCGATCCGGGCCTGGGCCGATTCGCTGGCCCAGACGCCGTGGCCGGCGTCATACCAGGTGGTGATCTCCAGCCTTCCGCTGGCCACCAAGGTGCTACCGGGGTGCTGCAGGCGGATTCCACGCGCCTGCGCGCCCCAGGTCGACAGGCTCAGGTTGTGCGTGTGCAGCTGCCCCCCCGCCTGCACCAGAACGGCATCGATCCCGGCGCCAGTGGTATCGATGACCCGGTCATTGGCCTCGACACGCTCACCGGTCCCGACCACCAGGTGATCGTCGTCAGCGGCCAATGCCGTGGTCCATGAGAGCATCAGTAGAGGCGCCCAGAGCAGCGGCGGCAAGCTGAGCGGTCGGAACGAGGTCATATGCATATCCTTGAGAGGGCGAAAGGCCGATTTGCCATCGGCCTGGGCAGAGCCAAGCTTGCTCGCGATGCAGGCGACCCGGTATCAGGCTCGTTCTGAATCAATCGAACGCATAGCGCATCCCCACATTCACCCCCCACGGCTGCTCGATCTGCTCGCCGCCCATGTAATCCACATGCCCGTGCAGCTGCAGGTTCGACGACATCGCCACCGCCACCCCGGCGCCCAGCTCGCCACGGCTGCCTGCCAGGTCGTTCTTGAAGCGATGGCCGTTGACCTTGACCCCGTTGCCACGGGCGAACTCATGGGCCAGCGCCGCCTTCAGGTACGGCTGGACGATGCCGCCCTGGGCCAGCTGATGGGTACGGCCCAGGGTCGCGCCAGCCTTGCCGAGCAGCGAGCCGGTGCTGGCGTTCTGCGCACGCAGGCCGTTGTCGAGTTCGAACTGGCGGCCACCGACCAGCAGGCCGGACCACTGGGTGAACGGCTCGACGAACAGCTCCTCGCCCAGCTTGATGTGCCTGCCCAGCTCCAGCGAGGCGCCAAGACCGTGGCTGACATAGTCGCCGCGGGCGCGGGCGCCGTCGCTCATGCGCACGTCGGCCTGGTTCTGGAACTGGTTGGCCTTGACCAGCGCGTCGGCATACCAGCCGCTGTCGGCCAGCCAGGTGCCGTAGGCGCCCAGGTAGTAACTGTCGACCTGGCCGCTGGAACCGCGCGACAGGCTCAGGTCCGAATGGCTGTAACCGCCGAGCACCCCCACCAGCCACTGGCTGTCGGCACTGCGGGCGACGGTATCGACCCCCAGCGACAGGCCCATCTGCCGCTGCCGATAACCCAGGCCGCCACCGGTGTCGACGTTGTACTGGTTGCCATAGCTGCGCATCCACGCCCCGCCCTGGCCGCTGCCGCGCACCTCGCCCATGCGGCTGCGCAGGGTGCTCAGCTCGCCGTACCAGATGCTCGGCGCGGTGTTGAACAGCGCCTGCACGGTGCGGGTCGAGGGGCTGACGCCGCCGCGTTGATTGGAGAGAAACCAGTCATCGTCGCTACGCTCCAGGTCGTAGGAAAACGCCCCCAGATCGACCCGGGCACCGAGCAGGCCGAAGTGCGCATCGCCGCCCCCGGTACGTATCACGTGCAGGGGGTCGAAGTCGGGCTCGGGCTCCGCACCGCTGTTCTGGATTCGCACCAGATGGTCACCGCTGGCCTGCCCGGTGATATCGAGGAAGTCGATCATGCGCTCCTGCATGTTTAGGCTCAGCTCGAAAATGCCGTTGCCGGTCAGCTCGCCGGCAGTCAAGGTATAGAACTGCTGCGGGTTGCCGAAGGTGATCAGGCCGCCGTCCAGGTGCAGCGCGCCGACGTCACTGCTGGCGTCCATGTTCCACTGCGAGCCGGCCAGCACCTGCAGGCTCGAGAGGTTCTCGACATGGCCGTCGAGCAGCGAGCCGTTCAAGGTCAGGTCGAGCGTTGCGCCGTCGTCCACCAGCACACTGCCGTGCAGCTCGCCGTTGTCCAGGCTGAAGGTGTTGTCAGCGGTGGTGGCGTGCAAGGCCAGGCCATTGTCGGCCCGCAGGTAAGTGTTGCGCGCGTTGATGATGCCGCCGGCCAGGCGCGCCACCGGCGCGTCGTCACCCTCGGTGTGCACCCGCACGCCGTCCAGGTCGATCTGCCCATCGCGGCTGACCACCAGCGCCGCAGCGCCGTCTCGCGTGGTGGTGATGCTGCTTTGCGCCAGGTTGACCCGGGCGCCCACGATCGCCGCCACACCACTGCCGCTGATGGTCAGGTCGCGGCCAATGATGGAAGCCCCCTGCCCTGCGGCATCGCGGCCGCCGGCCCACAGGCCGTAGCCGTTCTCGACATGGATGCGCCCGCCTTCAAGCTGGGCGTGGGACTGGTCGATCTGTACCCCGTGGCTGTTGGCGCCCTGGGTGGTGATGCTGAAATCGCGCAGCGACAGCGTCCGATCGGTGGCCAGCGCGTAGACCCCGGCGGCGCCGTCGCCACGGGTGGTGACCTGCAGACGCTCGGCCTCGAAGCCGGCGTCACGGCCGATCACATAGACACCGCGCGCCTGCGCGCCCTCGGTGGCCAGCGTAACGTCGGTGAGGCGGGTCGAGGAGTTGTCGTTGACGTGTACGGCAGTGGCGCGTGCGCCGAAGGTCTCGACCGACAGATTGCTCGCGCTGATCGAAGACCCGCCGCCTTGGCTCATCAAGCCGTAGCTGGTGCCACCATAGGTGGTGATCGCGCCGCCCTGCAGATCGACCTGCCCACCGCTCAACACGTGCAGGCCGTAGGAGCCATCGCCGGTGGTGACCGCCTGCAGCACTTCGATCGAGGCCGTGCCTTGCTGCTCGACCATCACCGCCGAGGCGTTGTTGCCCGAGGAGAAGATGTTCAAGCGCCCTTGCGAAGTGAACTGGCTGCCGGCGTCGTGTACGTACACCCCCATCGAGGCATTGCCGGAGGTCGCCACATCATTGTCGCGGGCGTCCACCTGCCCCCCGCTGCGTGCCGTGATGGCCATCTGGTTGTTGCCGACGGTGGCGATGAACAGGTCATGGGCATCGACACGGGCGCCGTTTTCAGCCAGCACCGGCTGGTCTCGGGCGTGGGCATGGCTGGCCAGCCAGAGCACCTGGCTGATGGCGAGCGCGAGGGCGGCGGGGACATGGCGGGGGCGAAGAATGGACATGCAGGGATTACCTCGATCACGGATGGGCATTGGCGCGCGGGGCATCATCCGCGCCTGCCGCAGGGAGGCAAATCAGGGGATCGGGGCGTAGGCTGTAGGAATTTTCCGTCAGTCTTGTACTACATGGCGTTAACAGGTGGGCAGCCGCCCGCCGGCCTCTCAGGCGAGGAACGCGCTGACCCGGTCGGCCGCCGTCTGCAGATGATCGTCATGGGTATGACCGCTGCTCTTGAGCGGTTTGAGATCGTGATCGGCGGCCGCCAGCCAGAACAGCTCGATCTGCTCGCTCAACAGGTACTCGCCGACCGCTGCGCTGTTGCCCAAGGCGTCACGCTCGCCCTGCACGATCACGGTGGGCGTCGCCAGCTCGGCCAGGTGCTCGACTCGCGGCTTTTCCGGCTTGCCGGCGGCGTAGAAGGGGTAGCCCAGGCACACCAGGGCATCGGCGCCCAGCTCGTCGGCCACCAGGCTGGCCATACGCCCGCCCATCGACTTGCCGCCGATCGCCAGCCTGCCGCCCACCAGTGGGCGCACCAGGCTGTACACCTGGCGCCAGCTCTCCAGCAACACCGGCTGACGGTCAGGCGGTCGCCTGCCACCCTGGGCTCGGCGCAGCGCCATGTACGGGAACTCGAAGCGCAGTACACTCACGCCGCCTGCCGCCAGCAACTGCGCCATGCGCTGCATGAAGGGGCTGTCCATCGGCGCTCCGGCACCATGGGAGAGGATCAGGCAAGGCGGCTCGCTGCCGTCGCTGCGCGCTGGGGCGGGGTTCCACAGCCAGCCATTGTCGGCGACCCGCTGGGCCCACTGGGGATCGACCACTGCACTGGGCGAAACGTCGCTGGAGGTTTTTTTCATGAGGGTCTCTGGGCTCCGGATGAACGGCTGGTGAGCGAGTTGCGAACGCGCATCAATGGCAACTTGATGTCACAGTGCAAGCGCTCTGGATCAAGGGTTTGTCGCTTATCATAAGGCAATTGCACATTTCGATTGCTGACCGTTTGGTCAGCTTTTTCTTGACAAGGATACTGGCACCGCGCCTATGATCGCGCGCTGCCTGGCCAATTTCGATCTGGCCATCCTGCCTGAAGAAAACAACAACATCCGAACCGTGGACACTAGCATGAGCACAGCAATCAGTCCGACTGCCTACAACTATAAGGTGGTGCGCCAGTTCGCCATCATGACAGTGGTGTGGGGCATCGTCGGCATGGCCGTGGGCGTCTTGATCGCCTCGCAACTGGTCTGGCCGCAATTGAACTTCGACCTGCCCTGGACCACCTTCGGGCGGCTGCGCCCGTTGCACACCAACCTGGTGATCTTCGCCTTCGGCGGCTGCGCGCTGTTCGGCACCTCGTATTACGTGGTCCAGCGCACGTGCCAGGTGCGCCTGATCAACGACGACCTGGCCGCCTTCACCTTCTGGGGCTGGCAGGCGGTGATCGTCGGCGCGCTGATCAGCCTGCCACTGGGCTATACCACCACCAAGGAATACGCCGAACTGGAATGGCCGATCGCGATCCTGCTGGCCGTGGTCTGGGTCGCCTATGCCATGGTGTTCTTCGGCACTATCATGCGCCGGCGCACCCGGCATATCTACGTGGCCAACTGGTTCTACGGCGCGTTCATCGTGGTGACCCTGCTGCTGCACATCGTCAACCACGTGTCGTTGCCGGTCAGCGTGACCAAGTCCTACTCGGCCTATGCCGGCGCCACCGACGCCATGATCCAATGGTGGTACGGCCACAACGCCGTGGGCTTTTTCCTGACCACCGGTTTTCTGGGCATGATGTACTACTTCGTGCCCAAGCAGGCCGAGCGCCCGGTGTACTCCTACCGCCTGTCGATCGTGCACTTCTGGGCGCTGATCACCCTGTACATCTGGGCCGGCCCGCACCACCTGCACTACACCGCCCTGCCTGACTGGGCGCAATCGCTGGGCATGGTGATGTCGATCATCCTGCTGGTACCGAGCTGGGGCGGCATGATCAACGGCATGATGACCCTCACCGGCGCCTGGCACAAACTGCGCACCGACCCGATCCTGCGCTTTCTGGTGCTGTCGCTGGCCTTCTACGGCATGTCGACCTTCGAGGGGCCAATGATGGCCATCAAGACAGTCAACTCGCTGTCGCACTATACCGACTGGACCATCGGCCACGTACACGCCGGCGCCCTGGGCTGGGTGGCGATGATCACCATCGGCTCGATGTACCACATGATCCCGCGCATCTGGGGTCGCGACCACATGCACAGCATCAAGCTGATCAACCTGCACTTCTGGCTGGCCACCGTGGGCACCGTGCTCTACATCTGCGCCATGTGGGTCAACGGCATCACCCAGGGCCTGATGTGGCGGGCCATCAACGAGGACGGTACCCTCACCTATTCCTTCGTCGAAGCGCTGCAAGCCAGCGGCCCGGGCTACATCGTGCGCATGACCGGCGGGCTGATCTACGCCAGCGGCATGCTGGTGATGGCCTACAACGTATGGCGCACGGTCCGGGGCGCCAGTGCCGAACAGGCTGAAGCCGCTGCACAGATCGCCGTCGTGGGAGCGCATTGATGAAACACGAAATCATCGAAAAGAACCTCGGCCTGATGGCCCTGCTGATGGTCGTGGCCGTGGCCATCGGCGGCCTGACACAGATCGTCCCGCTGTTTTTCGAGGACGTCACCAACAAGCCTATCGTCGGCATGAAGCCGCGCCCGGCCCTTGAAGTCGAAGGCCGCGACGTGTTCATCGCCAACGGCTGCGTCGGCTGTCACTCGCAGATGATCCGCCCGTTTCGCGCCGAAACCGAGCGCTACGGGCACTACTCGGTGGCCGGCGAAAGCGTCTGGGACCACCCGTTCCTGTGGGGCTCCAAGCGCACCGGGCCGGACCTGGCGCGGGTCGGCGGGCGCTACTCGGACGACTGGCATCGCGCCCACCTGATCAACCCGCGCGACGTGGTGCCAGAGTCGATCATGCCGGCCTACCCCTTCCTGGTCAGCACGCCGATCGACAGCACGCTGACGGCCAGAAAGCTTCAGGTCCTGCGTTCGCTGGGCGTGCCCTACACCGACGCCGACATTGCCGGAGCGGCCGCAGCCGTCAAGGGCAAGACCGAGATGGACGCCCTGGTCGCCTACCTGCAAGGGCTGGGCACTCTGATCAAAAGCAAGCGGTGAACGACGATGGACACTTCATTCATGGACGCAGGAACCATTCGCGGTCTGGGCACCTTGCTGGTGTTCCTGGCCTTCGTCGGCCTGGCGATCTGGGTGTTCAGCGGCCGGCGCAAGCAGGACTTCGATGAAGCCAACCTGCTGCCTTTTGCCGACGACCCCGAGGCGCTGGCCAAGCTGAACGCACAAAAAAAACAAGAAAAAGGCCCTGAGCAATGAGCACCTTCTGGAGTCTGTACGTCACTGTTTTGACCCTGGGCACGCTGGTGGCGATGCTCTGGCTGCTGTTTTCGACCCGTCGCGGGCAGCGCCAGGAAACCACCGAGCAGACCGTGGGCCACGCCTACGACGGCATCGAGGAATACGACAACCCGCTGCCGCGCTGGTGGTTTTGGCTGTTCATCGCCACCATCGTCTTCGCCCTCGGCTACCTGGCGCTGTACCCGGGCCTGGGCAACTGGAAGGGCCTGCTGCCCGGCTATGACTACCTCGACGCCGAGAAGAAGACCCAGTTCGCCAACGGCCAGACCGGCTGGAGCGCCGTGCATGAGTGGGAAAAGGAAATGCACCGGGCCGAGCAGCAGTACGGGCCGATCTTCGCCAAGTTCGCGGCCATGCCCATCGAAGAGGTGGCCAAGGACCCGCAGGCGCTGCAAATGGGCGGCCGGCTGTTCGCCTCCAACTGCTCGGTGTGCCACGGCGCCGACGCCCGCGGCCAGTTCGGCTACCCTAACCTGACCGACGCCGACTGGCGCTGGGGCGGCGACCCGGCCAGCATCAAGGCCACCATCTTGAACGGCCGCCACGCGGTCATGCCCGGCTGGACGGCGGTGATCGGCGAGCAGGGCGTGGCCGACGTCTCGGCGTACGTCATCAAGGGCCTGAACAACCGCGCCCTGCCCGACGGCATCAAGGCTGACCCGGGCAACGGTGCCAAGCTGTTCGCCAGCACCTGCGTGGCCTGCCACGGTGCCAACGGGCAGGGCAACCCGATGCTCGGCGCGCCCAACCTGACCCACGCCGACGGCTTCATCTACGGTGCCAGCTTCGCCCAGCTGCAGCAGACCATCCGCTATGGCCGCCAGGGCGTGATGCCGGCCCAGGCGCAGCTGCAAGGCAACGACCGCGTGCACCTGCTGGCGGCCTACGTCTACAGCCTGTCCCATGGCGAAGGCAGCCCGGATGTGAAATGACATGAGCGAGCTGATCCCGCACACCGACCTGACCGTCGAGCTGTACGCCCCACGTCGGCAGATCTACACCCGGGCCTTCACCGGGCTGTTTCGCAACGTGCGCAGGATCGGCGGCGCCGTGCTGCTGTTCATCTATTTCAGCACCGCCTGGCTGACGGTCGACGGGCGCCAGGCGGTATGGTGGGACCTGCCATCGCGCAAGTTCCATATCTTCGGCGCCACCTTCTGGCCGCAGGATTTCATCCTGCTGTCTGGGCTGCTGATCGTCGCGGCCTTCGGCCTGTTCTTCATCACCGTCTACGCCGGGCGCGTGTGGTGTGGCTACAGCTGCCCGCAAAGCGTGTGGACCTGGATGTTCATGTGGTGCGAGAAGGTCATCGAAGGCGACCGCAACCAGCGCATCAAGCTCGACCAGGCACCCTGGAGCCTCACCAAGATCGTGCGCAAGTGCGCCAAGCACAGCCTCTGGCTGCTGCTGGCGCTGGCCACGGCGCTGACCTTCGTCGGCTACTTCACGCCTATCCGCGCCCTTGCCGTGGAGTTCTTCAGCGGCCAGGCCGACGCCTGGGCCTACGTCTGGGTCGGCCTGCTGACCGTCGCCACCTATGGCAACGCCGGCTGGCTGCGCGAGCAGGTGTGCATCCACATGTGTCCCTATGCGCGCTTCCAGAGCGTGATGTTCGACCGCGACACGCTGATCGTTTCCTATGACGCCGCCCGTGGCGAACAGCGCGGCGCCCGACGCAAGGAGGCCGAGCGCGGTGCCGGCGGGCTGGGCGACTGCATCGACTGCACGATGTGCGTGCAGGTCTGCCCCACCGGCATCGACATTCGCGACGGTTTGCAGATCGAATGCATCGGCTGCGCCGCCTGTGTCGACGCCTGCGACAGCATCATGGACAAGATGGACTATCCGCGCGGGCTGATTGCCTACACCACCGAGCGCGCGCTGGCCGGCCAGCCCAGCCAGACGTTGCGCCCGCGCCTGCTCGGCTATGCGGCGGTGCTGCTGGTGATGCTCGGCGTGCTGAGCACCGCCTTCACCCTGCGCCCGCTTGCCGCGCTGGACGTCAGCAAGGACCGCATGCTCTATCGGCTCGACAGCGCCGGGCGAGTGGAAAACGTCTACACCCTCAAGGTCATCAATAAGGACCAGCGCGCCCACCGCTACCAGCTGGCTGCCAGCGGCCTGGCGGGTTTGCACTGGCAAGGCGCGCGACAAGTGCAGGTCGGCGCCGGCGAGATCGCCACGCTGGTGGTGCAGCTGTCCGTCGACCAGGCGCCCAGCGCTGCACAAGCCATCGTGTTCACCCTGACCGACGCCGACCACCCGGGCGCCGACCACAGCATCGACGCCACCAGCCGCTTCACCGGCCCTACCCTTCGCTGAGGAGATCGCACCGTGCCTGCCGCCACCGCCACCAGCCCCTGGTACCAGCACCTCTGGCCCTGGATCATCATTGGCGTGCTTGCCACCTCGGTGACCTTGACCCTGGCCATGGTCACCATCGCCGTGCAACACCCCGACAACCTGGTCAGCGACAACTATTACGAGGCCGGCAAAGGCATCAACCGCTCGCTGGACCGCGAACAGCTCGCCCACACCCTCGACGCCCGCGCCACCGTGCGCCTGGACGAGCTGACCGGCGAGGTCGACCTGCGCCTGCGCGGGCGCAGCCAACCCGATACACTGGAGCTCAACCTGGTGTCGCCGACCCAGCCCGAGCGCGACCGCAAGGTCACCCTGCAGCGCAGCCCGGCCGAGCCGGGGCGCTACGTCGGCAACCTGGTGGACATCGTCGAGGGTCGCCGCTTCGTCGAGTTGCTCGGCCAGCAGGACGGCCAGACCTGGCGCCTGTTCGAGGAAGAACAGGTTACCCACGATAGGCCACTGGAACTGGGCGACGAGCCGCTGCAAGCCGAGCAGAACCCGTGAACCTGACCCCGCCCCTGCCCTGCTACCACTGCGCGCTGCCGGTTCCCGCCGGCCAGCGCTACCGTGCGCCGGTGCTAGGGCAAATCCGTGACTTCTGCTGCCCGGGTTGCCAGGCGGTGGCCGAAGCCATCGTCGCTGGCCACCTGGAGCACTATTACCAGCACCGCAGCCAGGCCTCGCACAACCCCCAGGAACTGCCGCTGCAGCTGCCTGACGAGCTGGCGCTGTATGACCGTGGCGACGTGCAAGGCCCTTTCCTGCACCGCCAGGACGACCTCAGCGAAATCACCCTGATGGTCGAGGGCATCAGTTGCGCCGCCTGCGGCTGGCTGATCGAGAAACACTTGCGCGGCCTGCCGGCGGTGGCCGAGGCGCGCCTGAACCTGTCCAACCATCGCCTGCTGGTGCGTTGGCAGCTGCCGGCCCTGGCCCTCAGCCAGCTGCTCGGCGAACTGCGCCAGATCGGCTACGCCGCCCACCCCTGGCAGGCCGACCGCGCCGCCGTGCAGCAGGCCGACGACAACCGCCGCGCCCTGCGCGAACTGGGCGTGGCAGGGTTGCTGTGGTTCCAGGCGATGATGGCGACCATGGCCACCTGGCCGCAATTCAACCTCGACCTCAGCCCCCAACTGCACGTGATCCTGCGCTGGGTGGCGATGCTGCTGACCACGCCCATCGTCTTCTACAGTTGCCGATCCTTTTTCAAGGGCGCTGCCCGCGACCTGCGCCAGCGCCAGCTGACCATGGACGTCTCGGTGTCGCTGGCGATCAGCCTGGCCTACGGTGCCGGCATCTGGACCGCCATCAGCGGCCAGGGCGAGCTGTATTTCGACGCGGTGGGCATGTTCGCGCTCTTCCTGCTGGCCGGCCGTTATCTGGAGCGCCGCGCGCGCGAACGCACCGCCCAGGCCACCGCGCAGCTGGTCAGCGTGCTGCCGATGTCGTGCCTGCGCCTGGCGGCCGATGGCCGCAGCGAACGCATCCTGCTCAGCGAACTGCAGCTGGGCGAACAGGTGCTGGTGCCCCCCGGCGCGGTGATCAGCGTCGACGGACGCATCGTCAGCGGCCTGTCCAGCGTCGACGAATCGCTGCTCACCGGCGAATACCTGCCGCTGCCGCGCGGCCCTGGCGATGCGGTCACTGCCGGCACCCTCAATGTGGAAGGCCCGCTCACCGTACAGGCTCTGGCCCTGGGCCATGACACACGACTGTCGGCCATCGTCCGCCTGCTCGAACGCGCCCAGGCCGACAAACCACGCCTGGCCCGCCTGGCCGACCGCGCCGCGCAGGTCTTCGTGCTGGTGTCGTTGCTGCTGGCGGCCGGCGTCGGCCTGCTGTGGTGGCAACTGGAGCCGGCCCGGGCCTTCTGGGTGGTGCTGGCCATGCTCGTGGCCACCTGCCCCTGCGCGCTGTCGCTGGCCACCCCCACCGCGCTCACCGTCGCCACCGGCAGCCTGCATCGGCTAGGTGTGCTGCTGACCCGCGGGCACGTGCTGGAGGGCCTGCAGCAGATCGACACGGTGATTTTCGACAAGACCGGCACCCTCACCGAAGGCCGCCTCAGCCTGCGGGCCGTGCAGCCCCTGGGCGGGCTGGCGAGCGACGACTGCCTGATGCTCGCTGCGGCGCTGGAGAACCGCAGCGAACACCCGATCGCCCGGGCCTTTGGCCAGTCAAGTGCTACCGCCGAAGCCGTGCTCAACGTGCCCGGTCTGGGCCTGGAGGGGTGGGTCGACGGACGCCGGCTGCGCATCGGCGAACCCGGCTTCGTCGCCGGCCTGAGCGGCATGGCGCCACCGCTGGCGCCCGACGAGACTGGCCAATGGCTGCTGCTGGGTGATACCCAAGGTGCGCTGGCGTGGCTGGTGCTCGACGACCCGCTGCGCAACGATGCCCTGCAGTTGCTCGAATGCTGCCGCGCCCGTGGCTGGCGCACCCTGTTGTTGTCCGGCGACCGCTCCGCGCAGGTCGGCCTGGTGGCCGGCGCACTGGGCATCGACGACGCCCGCGGCGGCCTGGGCGCCGCTGACAAGCTGGCCGTGCTGCGCGACCTGCAAGGCCAGGGCCGCAAGGTGCTGATGATCGGCGACGGGGTCAACGACGTACCGGTGCTGGCGGCCGCCGACATCAGCGTGGCCATGGGCTCGGCCAGCGACCTGGCGCGGGTCGGCGCCGACGCGGTGTTGCTGTGCAACCGCCTCGGTGCACTGGTCCAGGCCCTGGACGTCGCCGCGCGCACGCGCCGGGTGATCTGGCAGAACCTGCTCTGGGCCAGCCTGTACAACGGGCTTATGCTGCCCTTCGCGGCACTGGGCTGGGTTACACCGGTGTGGGCGGCCCTGGGCATGTCGCTCAGCTCGTTGACCGTGGTGCTCAACGCCCTGCGCCTGACCCGTATCAAGGAGGCCGGCTGATGCCTGCGCTGTACATCATGATTCCTGCGGCGATGCTGATCGTCGGCGTCGCCCTCTACATCTTTTTCTGGGCCGTGGACGGCGGCCAGTACGAAGACCTCGACAGCCCGGCCCACAGCATCCTGTTCGACGACCAGGACCCCGACCACCTGGCCGGCTCCGGCCAGGGCGACGAACACAAGCATGACTGAACTACTGCCCCTGCTGGCCTCGGCGCTGATCCTCGGGCTACTGGGCGGCGGCCACTGCCTGGGCATGTGCGGCGGCCTGATGGGCGCGCTGACCCTGGCCATCCCGGCCGAGCAGCGCGCGCGCCGGCTGCGCCTGCTGCTGGCCTACAACCTGGGCCGCATCGCCAGCTACGCCGTGGCCGGGCTGCTGCTCGGCAGCCTCGGCTGGGCCCTGGCCAACAGCCCGGCGGCCATGCTGCTGCGGGTCGTCGCGGCGCTGCTGTTGATCGCCATGGGCCTGTACCTGGCCGGCTGGTGGAGCGGGCTGACGCGCATCGAAGCGCTGGGCCGCGGTCTATGGAAACACCTGCAACCACTGGCGCGGCGCCTGCTGCCGGTGTCCAGCCTGCCGCGCGCCCTGCTGCTGGGCGCGGTCTGGGGCTGGCTGCCATGCGGGCTGGTCTACAGCACCCTGCTGTGGGCGGCGAGCCAGGGCAATGCCTGGCACAGCGCGGCGCTGATGCTCGGCTTCGGCGTCGGCACCTGGCCGGTGCTGCTGGCCATCGGCCTGGCCGCCGAGCGCACGACCGCCCTGCTGCGCCGGCGTGGCGTGCGCCAGGCAGGCGGGCTGCTGGTCATCCTGTTCGGCCTGTGGACGCTGCCGGGGCCGCACCAGCAGTGGCTGATGGGGCATGGCTCGATGGGGCATGCTTCGATGGACCACGCGGCCATGGATCACAATGCAATGGGTCACGCTGAAATGGATCACGCTTCGATGGGACATTGACCCAGGTCAATATTTGCGGTGAACGGCGTGCCTACACTGCGCAGCATTGAGCTGGGACAGGTTAAGCTGCCCGGCAATATGTTCAAGGCCGTCCCGGCACGGCCAAAGATTGCCAGGAGCACGACGCGATGTCCGAGCTACTCAAAGCCCGTACCAGCCATCAGATCCACTGCAAGGATTGCAGCCTCGCCACCTTGTGCCTGCCCTTGTCCCTGCAACTGGAGGACATGGACGCGGTGGACAACATCATCAAGCGCGGCCGGCCGCTGCGCAAAGGCGAGTTGCTGTTTCGCCAGGGCGATCCGTTCGCCTCGGTGTACGCGGTCCGCTCTGGGGCCCTGAAAACCTTCAAGGTCAGCAGTTCCGGCGAAGAGCAGATCACCGGTTTTCATCTGCCCAGCGAGCTGGTCGGGCTGTCCGGGCTGGACACCGAGACCTGCCCGGTGTCGGCCCAGGCGCTGGAAACCACCACGGTCTGCGAGATTCCTTTCGAGCGCCTCGACGAGCTGGCCGCCCAGCTGCCAGCGTTGCGTCGGCAATTGATGCGGGTGATGAGCCGGGAGATCCGCGATGACCAGCAGATGATGTTGCTGCTGTCGAAAAAGACCGCCGATGAGCGCATCGCCAGCTTTCTGGTCAACCTGTCGTCGCGCTTTCGCGCCCGCGGCTTTTCGCCGCTGCAGTTTCGCCTGAACATGTCGCGCAACGACATCGGCAACTTCCTCGGCCTGGCCGTGGAGACCGTGTCGCGGGTGTTCACCCGGCTGCAGGAGACGCAGTTGATCGCCGCCGTGGGCAAGGAAGTGCACATCCTGCAGCCCGAGGCCTTGTGCACCCTGGCCGGCGGCTCGCTGGACGGCTGATGACGGCTAGGGCGTGCGCTCGGCTATAATGCTGGCCATTCAACAGCCTGCCAGGACACTTCGCGAATGGTCTTCGACGAACCCAGCTTCAAATCCCTGATCCGCCCCGTGCTGGACTTTCCCAAGCCGGGGGTGATATTTCGCGACATCACTCCCCTGTTCCAGTCGCCCAAAGCCCTGCGTCTGGTGGTGGACAGCTTCGTGCACCGCTACATCGACGCCGACTTCAGCCACATCGGTGCCATGGACGCCCGTGGTTTTCTGATCGGCTCCATCGTCGCCCACGAACTGAACAAGCCGCTGATCCTGTTCCGCAAACAAGGCAAGCTGCCAGCCGACGTGCTCAGCGAGGGCTACCAGACCGAATACGGCGAAGCGTTCCTGGAAGTGCACGCCGACAGCCTCTGCGACGGCGACGCCATGGTGCTGTTCGACGATCTGATCGCCACCGGTGGCACTCTGATCGCCGCCGCCAACCTGGCCCGGCGCATGGGCGCCCGTGTCTACGAAGCCGCCGCGATCATCGACCTGCCGGAACTGGGCGGCTCGCGCCGTTTGCAGGACATGGGTATCCCGGCATTCACGTTGACGCAGTTTTCGTTGAGCGAGTATTGACTGACGCAGGCGCCCACGCGTCCTATCGTCGGATCGCGGCTGTCCGCTTGCCGAGCAAGCTCGGTCCCACAGAGCCCTGACCTGTACGACCGAGCAAGCTCGGTCCCACAGGGGCAAGGCCCGTCACCTTCAAAGCGCTATCGGCTTGCGTCCGGCAAACGAGTGCGCCAAGGTGCCGCCGTCAACCAGTTCCAGCTCGCCCCCCAGCGGTACGCCGTGGGCGATGCGCGAGGCGACCAGGCCTTTGCTGGCCAGCAGCTGGGCGATGTAGTGGGCGGTGGCTTCGCCTTCGACCGTCGGGTTGGTGGCCAGGATGACTTCGGCAAAGCTGGCCTGCTCCTCGATGCGCGCCATCAGTTGCGGGATGCCGATGGCCTCCGGACCCAGGCCATCGAGCGGCGACAGGTGGCCCTTGAGCACGAAGTAGCGGCCGCGGTAGCCGGTCTGCTCCACCGCGTAGACATCCATCGGGCCTTCGACCACGCACAGCAGGGTGTCATCGCGGCGCGTGTCGGCGCACTGCGGGCACAGTTCTTCTTCGGTCAGGGTGCGACACAGGCGGCAATGGCCGACCCCCTCCATCGCCTGCCCCAGCGCCTGCGCCAGGCGGCTGCCGCCACTGCGGTCGCGCTCGAGCAACTGCAAGGCCATGCGCTGGGCGGTTTTCTGGCCCACGCCCGGCAGGATGCGCAGGGCGTCGATCAGTTGGCGGATCAGGGGGCTGAAGCTCATGTTTATAGGCCTGGCTAACGACGAGAACGCGGTTTATACGCCCGCCCCCCGGTGGCGTCAAGGCAGCCGGACGGCATACGCGGCGGACAAAAAACCGGGCACGAGGCCCGGTCCGTGGTGCAGCAAGTGCCCCTTAGAAAGGCATCTTGAAGCCCGGCGGCAGCTGCATGCCGGCGGTCATGCCGGACATCTTGTCCTGGCTCGAGGCCTCGATCTTGCGCACTGCGTCGTTGACGGCAGCGGCGATCAGGTCTTCGAGTACGTCCTTGTCTTCCTGCATCAGGCTGTCGTCCAGGGTCACGCGCTTGACATCATGACGACCGGTCATGACGATGCTGACCAGGCCGGCACCCGATTGCCCGGTCACTTCGGCATTGGCCAGTTCTTCCTGGGCCTTGGCCATCTTTTCCTGCATTTGCTGAGCCTGCTTCATCAGGCCGGCCATGCCACCTTTCATCATGGGGATCACCTCATCGGTTGATTGGTCTTGCACCGGGACCCGCCAGGTGTGGCGGGCGCCCGTCTCGGTTATGGGGTTGGGCTGGCCATGGTATCGACTGGTTCAATCGTGTCGTCACGAATGACCGCGCCAAACTGTTGCATCATTTGTAGGACAAAAGGGTCAGCGTGAATAGACGCCTCGGCGTCCTTCTGACGCTCGGCACGCAAGCGCGCCGCAGCCTGGGCCGGGGTCTCCTGCTCGGGGCGGATCAGCTCGATGCGCAGGCTCAGGGTGCGGCCATGGTACTGATTCAGGGCGTCGTTGAGTCGCCGCTGCTGGGTGGCATTGAACAGCGCGCTGTGGGCCGGGTCCAGGTGCAGCAGCCACTGGTCGCCGTCCACTGCCATCAAGGTGCAGTTGGCGGCGATGCTGCCGGTCATGCCGGAGATGGGCAGCTTCGGGAACAGTTCCAGCCATTGCAGGGCAAGCCCCGTGGCCGGCGCGGCGGCCGGCAATACCTCGGGCTCGGCGACGAGCGCAGGGGTGGCCTCGCTGGCCAGCTCGTCGAGGTAGCTGTAGGCAGCACCAACGTCGAGGTCCGGTTCGTAATAGTCTTCGTCCAGCGGCGGCTCGTCGTCGCGGTCCATGCCGGCGGGAGCAAAATCGCCAGGGTGGCCCGGCGGCACGGGATCGGCCAGGGCACCAGGGCCCAGCTCGACGACCGTTTCAAGCACTTGCGGCTCGACCTCGGGTGCATCCGGCACGGCGCTGGCCGGCACCGGCGTGGGCATGGGCGTCAGCTCGGGCTGCTCGGCAACGGTGTCCAGAATCGGCTCGGGAATGGCCTGGGCGAGCGCAGCGGGTTCGGGCGCAGGTTCAGGCTCGACCACCGGCAACGGATTCCACGGCAGGTCGGGCGCCTGCACCGCCTTGGCCGGGGCCCCTTCTGCCTCGTTTGCAGTGGGCGCAACCGGCGCCGGCACGGCGCCAGGCGCTGCCACAGGTTCAGGCTCGATGGGCGCCACTGGCGCCGCCACGGTGGGGGTGGAATCAGCTGTGGCCTGGCTGATCCCCACTGTCTTTAGTGTCTGCCTCGGGGCGTCCTCGGCGTCAGCGGGGCGAAATGCCAGCATGCGCAGCATGACCATTTCGAAGCCGCTGCGTGGGTCCGGCGCCAACGGCAGGTCGCGACGGCCGATCAGGCCCATCTGGTAGTAGAACTGCACATCTTCAGCCGGCAGCGCCTGGGCCACGGCCAGCACCCGGTCGCGATCGCCCTGGCCGTTGTCTACCGCCTCGGGCAGCGCCTGAGCCACCGCCACGCGGTGCAGCACGTTGAGCATCTCGGCCAGCACGCCGTTCCAGTCCGGCCCCTGCTCGGCCAAGTGGCGGATGGCTTCGAGCAGACCTCTGGCATCGCCTTCGAGCAAGGCCTGCAGCACGCCGTATACCTGGCCATGATCGAGGGTGCCGAGCATGGCGCGCACATCGGCGGCCTGCACCTTGCCCTCGCCGAAGGCAATGGCCTGGTCGGTCAGGCTCATGGCGTCGCGCATGGAGCCGTCCGCCGCACGCCCGAGCAGCCACAGGGCATCGTCCTCGAACGGCACGTTCTCGACGGTCAGGACGTTGGTCAGATGTTCGACCACACGCTCGGGTGTCATGTTCTTCAGCGAGAACTGCAGGCAACGCGAGAGGATGGTCGCCGGCAGCTTCTGTGGGTCGGTGGTGGCGAGGATAAATTTGACGTAGGGCGGCGGCTCTTCCAGAGTCTTCAACAGGGCGTTGAACGAATGAGTGGAAAGCATGTGCACTTCGTCGATCAGGTAGACCTTGAAGCGCCCGCGGCTCGGCGCGTACTGCACGTTGTCGAGCAGCTCGCGGGTGTCTTCGACCTTGGTGCGGCTGGCGGCGTCGATTTCGATCAGGTCGACGAAGCGGCCCTCGTCGATCTCCGTGCACACCGAGCAGACACCACAGGGCGTCGAGGTGATACCGGTTTCACAATTCACGCACTTGGCGATAATACGCGCGATAGTGGTCTTGCCGACACCGCGGGTGCCGGTGAACAGATAGGCGTGGTGCAGGCGCTGGTTGTCCAGCGCGTTGATCAGGGCCTTGAGCACATGGGTCTGGCCGATCATTTCGCGGAACGAGCGCGGACGCCATTTTCGTGCAAGAACCTGATAACTCATGAAAAACCGTCGCAACTGGGAAGCGGAAGACCGCTAATCGTAGCGGAGCAGGGGAAAAATTGCATCCGGTGGCACCGCTATATTGGCGCGCGCCGGTGATCAGCGGTTCCACAGGCCTGAGAGGCACTGCATGCGACTAGCTTCAAGTGCTCTGGCACTGCTGTTGACAAGCTGCGCACTGGCCGCCGAACCGGCGCTGCGTTTTTCCATCGCGCAGAGCTGGACCATGCCACTGGTGCAGGTCGACGACGGTCAGGCGCACGGCGGCATCCTTTATGACCTGATGAGCAGCCTGGCGCGCCAGGTGGGCGTGCCCGCCGAGTTCTACGTCATCCCGCGCAAGCGCCTGCAGGCGGCGATGGAAAACGGCCAGATCGACGTGCGCTGCTACGCCGCCCAGTCATGGCTGCCGAACCTGTCCGGCGACTACATCTGGAGCATCCCGGTGATGCAGCAGCGCGACATCCTCGTCGCCCAGGTCGGCGACGACGCGCCGGTGGACATCAGCCGGCTCAAGGACGAAAAGATCGGTACCGTGCTGGGTTTCATCTATCCGATACTGCAGCCGGGCTTCGATAAAGGGCTGCTGCAACGCGACGACGCACGCAACCAGTATCAGGTGCTGGAAAAACTCCTGGCTCACCGTTATCGCTATGCGGCCAGCAACGAACTGACCGTCAACTGGCTCAACCACCAGTTGCCCCCCGCCCAACAATTGCATGAAGTGGCCGAGATCCAGGACCTGCAACTGGGTTGCTACGTGCGCAATGACCCGGCGGTGCCCGTGCAGCGCGTGCTGCGCACCCTGTTGCGGATGAAAATGTCCGGCGAGGTCGACGACCTGGTGCGCCACTACAACGGCCTGCCGGTAGGCCAGAGCCGCTAGCCTCACTCGCCGAGTTGGTGGCGCCCCAACTCACCCATCAACTCGGCAGCCGCCTCGTCGAACATGCCCAGCGGGTGCGCCCGGCACCAGGTTTCCAGCCAGTGCTGCATGCGCGGGTTGTCGGTACCGTCGAAGTAATCGATGCCGGTCTGCGCGCTGGCCAGGCTCGCATAGCCGCTGAACCACTGCATGTAGCTGTCGACACTGCGATCGCCCTGGCGCGAGGCCTCGACGGCGGTGACGAACAAGGCGCAACTGGCGGCGCCGTTGCCATAGGCGGTGGATTGGGCCTGGGCCAGGGGGGCGAGCAGAAAGAGCGCAAACGCCAAACTGCTGCAATAGTTCGATAGTGTGTTCATCTGAACGATTACATCATGGTCACGGGTGATAGTTCGGGACATTTCACGAAGCCGGCACGCTGGGTACACCAGTCGGCCAGTCGGTCAGTCAATGGATGCACCAGCAAAGCACTGGAGGCGATGACAAGGCTAGACCGTATCCTCCAGTCACAACCCGCCAATTTGTCAATGGACGTGGCGGGTTCTCTGCGCCTGTACTAGCTTGCTCATCCAAGGCCCCTCCCACGTTGATCGCTTCGACGTTCGTTGTACAGCGTGCTCGGCCCGCTGCCTCCTCGATGGTCATCGCAGGGGTGGTGCTCAGCGCTAGCCAGATAACGAACCCACACTTCTCAGTACCCGCGGCAGGAGCATGCCGTATCGGCTTTGGAGTACAAAAACATGGCGAACTTCGACGAAGCAATCCCCAAGACCCTGGCCCGCGAGGGCGGCGCCCGCTACACCGAAACCCCGGGCGATGCCGGCGGCGCGACCCGGTACGGCATCTCCAAGCGCGCCTACCCGTCGCTGGACATCAGGAACCTGACCGAACAACAAGCCACCGCCATTTACCAGCGCGATTACTGGGACCCGCTCTGTGGCAACAGCATCCTCTCCCAGGCCATTGCCGAGAACCTGTTCGATACGGCGGTAAACATGGGTGTCAGCCGCGCGGTGAAGTTGGCCCAGGTCACCCTGGGTGAGCATCCTGTCGACGGCTGCATGTCGCCGACGACGCTGACGGCCATCAATCGATGCGTGGTGGAGACCTTTCTGACCGACTACACCCTGGCCAAGGTCATGCGCTACGTCGGCCTGTGCAACCGCAATCGCTCGCAGGACAGGTTCCTGCTGGGCTGGCTCAACCGCGCCCTGGGAGCAGCATGATGAGCGTCGTCAGCAACGCCCTGGCGGCCGGGGATGGCGGAAAAAACACGGTGGTCAACGCCGTCGAGAAATTCGTCGACAGCCCGGCCGAGCAGGCCGACTGGCGGATCGAGCTGGACAAGGCCGCCCAGCAGCGCGACTTGGCCCAGGTCGAGATCAACAAGATCGAAGCGGCCAATCCGGATTGGTTCGTCGCCGGCTGGCGACCGGCGATCGGCTGGGTCTGCGCGGCGGGGCTGGGCTACCAATTTGTGCTCGACCCGCTGCTGGTCTGGCTGTTTCCGGGCCACCCTGCAGTGCATCTGGACGCTTCGCAGCTGTATTCGTTGACGGCCGGCATGCTGGGCATCGCCGGCATGCGCTCGTTCGACAAGCTCAAGGGCAAGGCGACCAGGCATATCGGGGGCAATACGACGAGCAAGTCGGTCACGGTGACCCAAGCGCCAGCTGACTAGTCCGGCCAAGCCTCACGCAAGAAGATCTGCGCCGTCTTCGGCCCGATGCCGGCATACGCCTGCAGCCGCCGGGCGCAGTCGGCCCGGTCGGTGCTGTGCCTGAGCAGCTCGCCGACCTTGCCGTGATACTCCCGCTGCAGCCCTTGGCCCAAGGCCGCCAGGCGCGTGGCGGTGGATTCGTCATAGCGCGCGTAACGCCCCTCGCCGAGCATGGCCACCAGTTGGCGGTGGCTGCAGCTGGCCATTTTGGCCACGCTGTCGACCTGGTGCTTGCGCACTATCACCTCGAACGCCGCCTTGGCGATGTCCTGCTGGATGCGCTTGCCGAACAGAAAACTGGCGATCAGCCAGGCGAACAGGTCGGGTTCGTGGTGACTGGCCGGGTCGAGGCCCAACTCGCGCGCCGTGATTTCCGATTTCTTCATGGTTTTGCCCTCCTTGATCAGAGGACCCGGCCAGATCGCGCGGGTTCGAAACGGCTGCCTGCGACAATCGCACCTGAACTTCGCCAACCCGCGCGCCCTCTTCTGCACAAGGCTCATTCCCCTTTTTGTCGACGAGGCACCCATGCACAGACTCGCCATCAGCCAGATCACCACTGCCCCGCTCACCCTCGGCGAAGACCTCGCCCTGTGCCAGCGCCTGGGCTGCGGCCTGGAGATCGCCGAAAAAAAGCTGTCCCGGGATCCTGGCCAAGCGCGCGATCAACTGGCGATGATCAAGGACAGCGGCGTGCCGATCACCTCGATCCAGCCACGCACCCTGACCCTCTTCCCGTCAGCCTCGGCCAAGGAACCTGCCGAACCCCAGGCGCGCCTGGAATTGCTGGCCGCCTCGGTCGAGCTGTTTGCACCCTATTGGCCAGGGCTGGCGCTGCTCAGCAACACCGGCGCCGACCCCGAGGGCAATGAGGCAAAAGTCTGGGACGGCTGCCTCGAACACTACGCCAGCCTCGCCCGCCACGCCGCCAGCCACGGCATGCGCATCGCCTTGGAAGCCCTTGGCCCGTCGCTGATGAACCGCAACTCGATCCTGTTCAGCTTCAGCCAGGCGCAGGAGATGGTGCGCGCCGTCGACCACCCGCACCTGGGCCTGTGCCTGGACCTCTACAACAGCTGGCAGGACCCTGCCCTGCTCTCTTCCATCAGCGCCGATCAGCTGTTCATCGTGCAAGTGGCCGACTGGCGCCGGCCGCGCTCGCTGCACGACCGGCGCGCCCTGGGCGACGGCGAGCTGGCCCTGGCGCCCTTGCTGGGTAGCCTGGCGAACGCTGGCTACGACGGCGACTACGTGCTGGAGATTTTCTCCGAGGGCGTTGCCGACTCGCTGTGGCGCGACAAGCCGACGCTGATGGCTGCCGTCGAGCGCAGCGCCGAAATTTTCAACACACTGGCCTGGAGCATCGACTCATGATCACCCTCAACAGCTACACTACCGTCAAGCGCCGCGAACGCGTGCCCCATGAGGTATTCGCCCACTACTGGCGCGACGTGCACGGGCCATTGTGCGCCCGGCTGCCGGGGCTTGGCCTGTACATCCAGCACCACTTCGAGCGCAATCAGGACGCGCACCTGTGGCCCTTGGCCGACGGCATCAGCGAAATCGCCGACTACGAACTGGACGGCGGAGTCGAGATCGGCTTCAGCTCGGCCGACGACCAGCAACGGTTCAAGGCGGCCAGCCCCATCCTGTTCAGCGACGAACAGAACATGTTCGACGAAACCCTGGCCTACGACCTGCCGCAGGGCTCCAGCACCCTGGTCAACCACTGCGCCGATCAAACCCATAACGGCCCCGATCGGCTCGACCGCATTCACCTGCACCTGAGCGCGAAAAACACTCTGGATGACCTGCACGGCTATCTGCAGGGCGACTTCAGCCGGCTGCTGAGCGCCGCGCCGGGCCTGATGAAGCTGCAGCTGCACCTGTGCGCCCCATTCGTCAACGACGGCCAGCGGCCGCCATCGCCGGGCGTCGCACACACCGCCAGTGCCGACCGCCAGCAACTGGCCGTGGTGGAGGTCGCCTTCGCCTCGCCGATGCAGCGGCGGCAGTTTTTCGCCAGCGGTGCGTTCCTTGATTCGCAGGCGCAACAGGCCGTACACATCGCCAGCCTCAAGGCCTTCGCCGTGTCGGGTGTGTATACCTACGTACGCGACGGCCAGCTGACCACCGCCGGGCTGCGAGGTAGCCGGGCGGCGGAACTGATCGACTACCTGGGCGCGCTCAATCAGATCGAGCCCGAGGTCGCCGCCCTGATGCACAGCGGCAAGCTGGCCGAGTGAAGCTCAAGCCCGCGAACCCTGGTCGATGATCTGCAGCACCGAGCGCACCGAGTCCGCCTGCAACTGCCCCGGGGCGGACGCCTGACCGACGCTGGCGTAGGTCAGCGCCGAACCGGTCAACTGCCCCGCCACCCGTGAAGTGACCCCCAGCGGCCCCATCGACATGGTCAGCAAGGGCCGCTCGGCGTAGCGGGTAAACATCTCTTGGCTGGCCGCCATCAACGTCAGCACGTCGGCCGGGCTGTTGGGCATGGTCGCAATCTTCAGAATATCCGCCCCCAGCGCCTGCTGGCGCCGCAGGCGCTCGACGATCACCGCCTGCTGCGGGGTGGCGTTGAAGTCGTGGTTGGATAGGATCACCGCGATATCGCGGCCGTGGGCCGCGTCCACCAGCGCGGTGACCTGCGCTTCAGGCTTGCTCATCTCCAAGTCGATCAGATCGACGCTGGCTCCTTCGACAATGGCCCGGTACAGCGCGAAATACTCGTCGTCGCTCAACGGCTGCTTGCCACCCTCCTGCTGGCTGCGCCAGGTCGCCAGCAGCGGCTTGCCTTGCAGGCTGTAGGTCACGCGGCCAATGAGGTCGAGCATGGCGGCGTGGTCACCGGGGTTGGGCAGGTAGTCCATACGCAGCTCGGCCAGGTCGACCTGGCCGGACCTGGCGATGGCATCGGCCTGCTGCAGCGCCTGGTCGGCGCTGCTGGCAGTGATCGAGGCGATGATCTTCGGCGCGCCCTTGCCGATTTCCAGGTCCTTGATCTGCAGGATGGCGGTTGCGCGCGGGGTGCTGTTGGGTGGCGCAGGCTGGCCAGGTTCGGGGGCGGCGAGCAGGACGTCGGAGAGCGGGACGGTGGCGGCGGCCAGGCCGGTCTTGATGAGAAATTCGCGGCGCTGCATGAGGGGGTCTCCGAAGCTTGGGGTATGTGCAATGGAGGGGGAATTAGCAGGCGGAGTTCCAGAGAACTGGGGGCAAGAGGCCCGTGGTAGAGCCATCGCACAGGCCGCACACGAAATCTCACTATTCGAATCTGCAATAGCCCTGCACGCAGGGCTACCATTCAGGTCATTGCAAAAACAAATAGAGAGGCAGTCGATGCGAGTGACCACGGTCGCGCGGATCAGGGAGGCTCAGGCGAAATGGCCCTATTGCTCAACCGCTCTCATCAGTTGGGATGACCAAATCCGACTGAATAACCCGCAGAATTTTGCGCAGATGAAATCGATTTTTCCCGCAACCGATCTAGTGGGCGAATTCCATGTTTTCGATATCGGCGGCAACAAGATCCGCCTGATTGCCGGGGTTGCGTACTCGACACAGCAGGTCTTCATAAAGCACGTACTCAACCACGCGCAATACGACAGAAACAACCGGAAGGTATAGACAGATGTCTGCTCTGGTAGAACAAGCCAAAGAACATTGGCCGTATCCGGCTCCGCTGCTGAGCCCACCCACCAACGAAATCCAATACAACACCCTGGTAGAGGCGCTGGACGAGATTCAAGCCATATCGGGGTACGATTGCGGCCATCCGCTGGATGGTCTGGCAGATGCTATCGCGCTACTGATCGAGGCCTACGACCTGCGCACGCACCCGATGCGCCGAGCCTCAGGGATAGAGGTGCTTCGGTCGTTCATGGAAGAACATCAGCTGACGCAAGGAGACCTGCCAGAGCTGGGGAATCAGTCGACGGTTTCGCAGTTGTTGGCGGGTAAGCGCAAGCTGAGTGTGCGGCAGGTGCAGGATTTGGCGAAGCGGTTTGGGGTGACGGCGGAGACGTTTTTGGGGTGAGTACCTAGACTTGGTCTCGCTCGAACATACTCCGCATGGTCACTTGAGGATGTATTAGATACGCCCTCACACGGACGTGAGCCAGGCAAAATGATCGATTATGTTGAGTGCAGTGACAGGACAACGAGGTTAAGCGTCTGGCGCTTGAGTCGATGGAGGCAACCCCACCAGCCACACCCCGGCACACAATGTTCCCGCTGTGGCTGCTCCCTTCCGGGCCTGACCAGGTTAACGGGTAATCGTTGCGGGGGGACCGATGGGGTCACCATAACGCAGTGCTCGCCTGGCAGCGAGCGGGGCCATTGTACCGGTCTCAGAAGAACTTACAACCCATCGGTGAAGATAAAAAATTCGATAGGGGTCAAGCACTTGAGGTCAGGGTTGGACCAGACCCCGGGGAAATCGTATAGTCGCCGATGCCGGGGCTTGCAGCCTGGGCCGGGGGTGGAAGCCCGAAATTACAGGAAACGGTCACGACCGTGACGCTCTGGCGGTGAGCATCCAGCCAGGCTGCGGCGTGAGATGACTGAGCCTGAAAGGAATACTTCCATGAAAGAACCACGCTACGTTTCGCTGAATCTGGACTCCTCTTCCCCTGCCATCCTGCACATCGACGCTGAAGCCAGCCTGCCGGACATGCTTGATTTCGCCGACCACCGTTTCCGTATGGCCCGCCAGTTGCTGGCAAGTCTGGAGGGCGCAGACGACTGTGACCTGCGACAGGTGTCGAATGCGGCCCGAGTGTTGCTGGAGGATGGGTGCGGGGTCATGGGGTTGATCGAGGAGCGCCTGGCTACCGGTTGACGTGTAAGCCACAGCACACCGGCCTGGCGGCCTCTCGGGGGCTTTGCCCCCTCCCACCTTGGAACGCAATCCTATGTGGGAGTGGGCGTAGCCCGCGAGAGGCCGCAGGCCGGTTTTGGTTTGAGCAGACTTGACCGGTGGAAGGGACCTTATTCAAATCATCCCGACCAGCTCATGCCGGCGACCAGCACCAGCCCAGTATTAATAATCCCGATTAACCGATGATTGATCTTGGCCAGTCGTCGAAACCCATCCGGTATGGCTGCGGCCTCCGCTTCGTTCACCCGATATATCTTCAGGGCGTAACGAGGGTCAGTGGCTATCACCTGGACTTCGCAGAGCAGCAGGAAGCGACCTTTCGGGCCGGAATAGATGGGAGTCAGTCGCCTTCCAGAGACTTTTTCCATCACATCCAGAACCGGGTCGAGTTTTGTGTAGGCGCAGTACATCAACCATGGAACGTTAATGAACAGAGCAAGTGTGACAACAACTGTTATAAGCTCAAAAATCAGTCTCGCGCTCATGGATATACTCGTAGATCATTTGGCCGATTTCATCACCAGCCATGCCGCCGATAACTCCATCCGCTAAGTTAGCTGAGCGGCACGTGCCGCTACAGCCGTTCCCCCCCCGCAACGCCCCCGCAAACCCACTCGCCTCCGTCACCCGTATCGTCTTGCACTCCTGCATCTCCCGCCCGGCAAACCTCCTCGACCTTCATGCAGGAAGCCGTCGCCCCCCATCCAATGCCAACATGGCGGCCTGCTGTACACCTGTTTTTCATACTTGCCCATGCCCCTTTCTTCCCACCAGCGGATAGCCAGGCCAGACTATGCGGGGTTTGAGGGGCAAAAAGATGTAGGAAATTTCCGGCCGAGCAGGTGGAAATTTCTGATATTTCGCAGGTTTTGAATGAGGCGCTCAGATCTGACCGGCCAAAACGGCTTCTTGAGGGCTTAGCCCCTCCCATCTTGGAACGCGATCCGATATGGGAATGGGCGTAGCCCGCGAGAGGCTGCCGGAGCGTTCTCGGTGCAGCGGACTCGCCCAGCGCATCAAAGCCCTAGTCGAACCATCCCGTCCAGATAAGACCTGCCACGAGAAGCATTGCCATGAACACCGTCGCATTGATTCGATGATTAATCCGTGACAGTCGGCGAAACGACTCGGGAATGGCACCTACTTCAGCTTCAGTGACCAGACCCAGCTTCAATGCAAGCCGAGGATCGACAGCAATCACGGAGACATCACGCAGCAAAAGAAAACGGCCTTTGGGTCCGGAATAGAAGGATGTCATGCGCTTGCCTGAGGCCTCTTCCATTCGATCCAGCACAGGGTCGAGCTTGGTGTAGGCGCAATACAGCATCCAAGCCAAATGAACGAACAATGCCGTCATCACCAATATGGCACTAATTCCTAACAGATTTCTCGGAGTCATGGTGTATGTTCGTAGATAAAATCCGCGATGAATTCGCCGCCTGCGCCGCCACCTACTCCGCCTATCAATGACCCCGCACCCACCAATGCAATCCCGCAGGCTGCGATGGCCACTGGAAATCCAAGAACTACGCAAGCAGGTGCAACCCTGGCCGCGAAATAACCCCCGGCCATCGCGCCCCCTAACGCTCCTGAAAAGCCACCCGCCTCAGAAACACGAATCTTCTTGCACTCCTGCGTCTCGCCAGCTTGGCATACTTCCCTGACGTTCATGTAAGCCGCGCCAGCCCCCAACCCAATGCCAATATAACCGCCTGCTTTCAGATATTTCGCAGCCCTGCTGACCCCATCAAAATGCGCGGTATACCCCGGAATTGGCCCCGGGGCGCCGGCGTATTTCCAGTGGTGGACCAGGCTGCGGCTGGAGATGCCCAAAGCCTTTTTCAGATCCGGATGGTCGGGAAAGCCGATGCCCTTGCGCACCAGCTTCGACAGGCTGGCGTCGAGCTTGTCGAACAAGACCTTGCGCTCGGCGAAGAATGCCGGGTTACGCAGGTTGCCGTGCATCACGTAGGTGCGCACGTGTAAAGCGTCGATTTCCTTGAGCAACCCTTCGATGGCTTTGAGGTGGTAGGCGATCATGCTTTCGCCGATGCCGACACCCGTGGAGGCGTAGCTGAGGAAGTCCTGGATTGCGGAGTGATGGTCGACCTGGAACTCGGCATCCTCCTGAGCGATGTTGTGTTGCGCTGAGCGCACCTTGCTCGCGGCGCGAGTAAGGTTGGTCGTCTCGAATTGGCAGTTGAAATTGTTCTCGTCGGTGAGGATGAATATCTCGCCGGCCTTGATTTCGCCAGTGTCGGAATTCAGCTGGCGCATGGGCCGGAGGAAGTCCGTGGCGCGGTCGCCGAAGAGCTCCGCGAGCACCTCCTTCTGCGTGCTGGTGCGCGGGACCACGTAGAAACCAGGGTCAGCGCCGACGGGTTGGGGTGGGCGGCGGGCGTAGTCGGTGAAGGTGGGCATGGGTGGGTCTTGCGGCGCGTGGTGCTGCCGGTGGGCTCTGGCGATGTGCGGGTAGTCGGCGAGGTTGTCGGGGTCACTGAGCGGTGAAAAGGGCTCGTCGGTGACGAGCAGCCAGCTGCCCTCTTCGACTGACTCAAGCGCGGCCTCCAGCTCATCCGGACCACTGCGGGGGTAGAATTCCCCAATCTCGTGCTCCTCCTCAAAGTCTTCGGCGTCGAGTCCGGGATAACTGAGTTCATCCTCGAGATAGTCCTCGACTCTGAAGCTTGCGAAAAAGGGTGACTCGATATTCTCCAGCTTGTAATCGCTTATATCTGACCAGCAAATGAGCTTGTCCATGACCTGTTGTCCTTGTGAGCGGATGCGCAGGTCGAACTATGCAGGGCTTGGGATGGGAAAAGATGTAGGAAATTTCTGGCTGATCGGGTGGAAATTTCTGATATTTCACGGCCCTGGATCAGAGGGCGAAACCGCACCGCCGTGGCAGCCGTTCGGAACGTTGCCCCCCGATGTAGCCGGCGAAGCTGGCGAGCGAGGCAACCCCGATCGCCAGGTTTTCTGGCCATGGGCCGCGATACCGTTAGATGATCCACCAGGCCACCGAGGTGACGCCTTCGCCAGCTGCGCCGGCTCCTACAGCGGCCCGGGATGCCCCACAGCCCGCGAAGCTGGCGAGGGGCGCGGCAGATATTACCTGCCGGGCCACAGATCAAGCCGCCCTTGGCCCCCCCCCCGCACAGGCGGGAGGGGCCAGAACGACCCTCACCCCACCTGCAACACCTCGTCCGCCCGGCCGCCCTTCTCCTGGATCACCAGGTGGATGAAGTGCAGCTTGGCGATCACGGCGGGCGGCAGAACGAACGGGTAGAAGTCCGGCTGGCCCATGGCGCGGGACAGTTCGTTGAGCATGCCGGCCAGTTCGATCCAGGCGTTGACGAAGGCGAGGAAGGCCGGGCCGCTGGCGTGTTGCGGGTCGTAGAGGGTTTCCAGAGGGAACGGGGTGTAGTCGAAGTCCATTTCCCGGGTGCTCATGCCGAAGCCCAGGGCGGTGTCGACGGCGTCCATCATGTGCAGGTAGTGGGCCCAGGTCTCGGCCCAGTCTTCCCAAGGGTGCATGGTGGCATACGCGCTCACGTGCGTCTGGTTCCAGTCCAATGGCGCGCCTTGGTCGTAGTGGCGTTGCAGGGCTTCGGCGTAGCTTTGCTGCTCATCGCCGAACAGCGCGCGAAATTCGCCGAGCCAGTGGCTGTCGGCGATCAGGCGGTCCCAGTAGTAGTGGCCGACTTCGTGGCGGAAGTGGCCGAGCAAGGTGCGGTAGGGTTCGCGCATCTGGATGCGGACCTTTTCGCGGTAGGCGTCGTCGGCTTCGCGGATGTCCAGGGTGATCAGGCCGTTGGCGTGGCCGGTGGTGGGCAGGTTGCCGTCCAGGTCGATGCCGATGAAGTCGAACGACAGGCCCGTGGCTTCGTTCTCGGTCTTGGCCACCACCGGCAGGCCGAGGCTGATCAACTGCGCCACCAGGCGGCGCTTGGCGGTTTCCACCTTGCGCCAGCGCTCGGGGTTTTCCGGCACGCTGAGGTCGGGGATGGTGTGGTTCAGGCTGCAGGCGATGCACAACTGGCCGGGGGCGTCGGCGGGCAGCAGCCAGTTGCAGGCCGCTGGGGTGTCCAGGTTGGCGCAGCGACGGAACAGGCCGGCTTCGGGGGCAGCGTGCAGCTGCCAGGTGCCCTGCTGCGGCCCGGCGTCGAGGGACGCCAGTTCATTGCGCTGCGGCCAGTAGCCGAGCATCGAGCTGCAGGCCAGGCACTGGCTGTTGGCGAAGAAAATCGACTGCCCGCACTGACATTCCCACACTTTGCTGTGGCGGGTTTCAGGCTTGATGAAGGGCGCGGTGATGCGTGTGGTCAATTGTTCGAAAAACTTGTACATGGGCGGCCTCCGTGTGTGCTCGCCAAGACTAGATCATGACGCATCGACGGCAGTTCCGTCGGCATGATCGAGCGGCCGAGGGCGCTTGTGCGACAGATCGCCCCAGTGCTGGCGAATCGCCAAAAATCAAATATTTATCCAATAAATTCAATTAGTTGGCAGAACAACCGTTGGTCGCATTAATAATCGTATGGGCGCATTTGAAATCTTGATGGGCCGCGGCCCGGCTTTCCTTGACGGCGCTAGTGGCAAAAAAGCATAACTCGCTCATCGACCATCAGCGAGGTATCTGCAATGTCACTCAAGCGCAAGTCTCTGCTGGCCACCCTCATTGGCCTGGCCCTGTGTTCCTCCGTCAACCTGGCCCAGGCCGAGCAGACCCTGCGCCTGGCGCATGCCTCGAGCACCGACAGCCTGATCAACCAGGCGATGGTTCGCTTCGCCGCCCAAGTCGACACGGCCACCCAGGGTGAACTGAAGGTGCAGATCTACCCGGACGGCCAATTGGGTGACGAAGCGCCCATCGTCGACTCGGTTGGCGCCGGCGCCATCGACATCGGCCTGGGCGGTTCCACCGATGCCATCGACCCCAAGCTCAACGCCCTGTCGCTGCCCTTCCTGTTCAAGGACGCCGCCTCGGTGCATGCCTTCCTCGATAGCCCGGCCGGCAAGAAATTCCTCGCCATGGGCCAGGACAAGGGCTTCGTCATGCTCGCCGCGCTGGACTCGGGCTTTCGCCAGTTCGCCAACAGCAAGCACCCGATCACCAAGCCCGCCGACCTCGCCGGCCTGAAGATCCGCACCCCGCCCAACCCGGTGATCCTCGCCACCATCAAGCAGCTGGGCGCGCTAGGGCAGTCGATTCCGTTCGGTGAGGTGTACACCTCGCTGCAGTCGGGGGTGGTCGACGGCGTCGAGCCGGAGCTGCGCGACTTCTACGACCAGAAGTGGTACGAGGTGGCGAAGAACGTGTCGATGTCCAACTACGTCTGGTCGGCCAACTTCTGGTTCATCAACAAGGACAAATACGAGGCCCTCAGCGACGCCGACCGCACTGCGGTGGACAAGGCCGTCAGCGACACCACCACCTGGTACCGTTCGCAGCTGGACGCGGTGTACGCCAGGATCCAGGGCGAGATGCAGGCCAAGGGCGTCAAGTTCAACGCGGTCGACACCGCCGCTTTCCTGGCCATGAGCGGGCCGGTGTACGAGCAGTTCGGCAAGCTCTGGGGCGCCGACTTCGTCGCCCAGCTGCGCCACGACGCACAGGGGCACTAAGCGATGTCGCTGACGCTGCACACCGACCCCGCGCCGCACGCGTGGCCCGAGCGGGTGCTGGCAGTGCTGGGGGTGGTCATGTTTCTGATCACCCTGCTGTCGACCCTCGCCGGGGTGTTCTCGCGCTACTTCAACCTGCACGGTTTCGAGTGGTCGTTCGAAGTGGCCACCCTGAGCTTCATCTGGGTGACCTTCATCGGCACGGTGATCGCCGAGATCAAGCATGAAAACGTGCGCTTCCAGGGCCTGGTGTCGATGTTGCCGGCGCGCATGCAAACGGCGCTGGACGGCGTCGCCAGCCTGGCCTTGCTGATCATCAGCGCCTGGCTGCTGTACAGCGGCGTGGCGATGATCGGCCGCAGCGGCTGGACCCCCAGCCCGGTGCTGCGCTGGCCGGCCGGCCTGACCATCGCCGCGCTGATCAGCGCGGCGGCCATGTTGGCGATCATTGCCCTGCTGCGATTGGGTAAGTTGTTGATGCACCGTGGAGCGAAAGCATGACTGTACTGATCCTGTTCGGCGCCTTCTTCGTGCTGTTGATGGCCGGCTTGCCGGTGGTCTGGGCGATGGCCGGCGGCAGCATCGCCGCACTGACCTTCGGCGACCTGCACATGCCCCTGGCGTGGCTGGCGCAGCAGACCCTGCGCGGCGCCGATTCCTCGACGCTGGCTTCGATCCCCTTGTTCCTGCTGGCCGGCGAACTGATGAACCGCGGCGGCCTGACCCACCGCATCATGCGCATCGCCGAGCACTGCTTCGGTCGCCTGCGTGGAGGCCTGGGCCTGGTCAACGTGGCCACGGCGTTCATCTACGGCGGCCTTACCGGTTCGGCCACCGCCGACACCGGCACCGTAGCCAAGGTGATGATCCCGGTGATGGAGGAACGCGGTTACCCGCGTGCCTTCGCCGCAGCCGTGACGGCGGCCTCCGGCACCCTGGGCATCATCGTGCCGCCCAGCGTGATCCTGATCATGTACGGCGTGCTGACCAACACCTCGATCGGCGGACTGTTCATGGCGGGCGTGGTGCCGGGGGTGATGCTGGCGGCGACCTTCATGCTCACCGCCTACCTGGTTGGCTTGCGCGAGAACTTCCCCAAGGTCGACGCCCGGTTCGACGGCCGCGCCCTGCTCAAGGACCTGTGGGTCGCGGCGCCGGCGCTGGCCATGCCGATCATGGTGCTCGGCTCGATCGTCAGCGGTTTCGCCACCGCCACCGAGGCCGCCTCGCTGTCGGTGCTGTATGCGCTGGCGGTGGGCAGCATCGTCTACCGGCAACTGAGCTGGCGCGACCTGTTTCCGGCGATGACAGAAGCGGTGACCATCACCGGCTCGGTGATGATCATCATGGCCGTGGCCATGCCGTTTGGCTGGATCCTGACGTTCGAGCGGGTGCCGCACACCGTGGCCTCGTGGATCGTCGACATGCACGCCGGCCCCATCGCGACCATCCTGCTGGTGATCCTGGTGCTCAAGGTGGTGGGATTCTGGCTCGACCTCGGCCCGGCGATGATCATCCTCGCGCCGATCCTGGTGCCCGTGGCCAAGGCCGCCGGCTTCGAGCCCTACCAGATCGGCCTGATCTTCACCATGACCCTGGGCTGGGGCCTGTTCACCCCGCCGATCGGCACCAACATTTTTGTCGTCTGCAACGTCGGGCGGGTCGGCATCGGCGCGGTGTCGCGCCGGCTGATTCCATTCTGGGTGGCCACGGCCGTGGCCATCGGCCTGCTGGTGGCACTGCCCGACCTGACGCAGTGGCTGCCACGCCTGATGGGCTACTGACCCTTTCCCTTTATTGATCGAGACCTCACATGACGCATCTTATCGGTGGAATTTCCAGCGCCGGCCGCGCTTTGCCGGAAATCGACGGCCAGGCCTTCTCGGTGCTCAGCTCCCAGGGCCCCTACCTGTGGAACGGCCAGGGCGAACGCTACATCGACACTGCCATGGGTTTTGGCGCGACCATGCTCGGCCACGGGTTTGCCCCGGTGATGCAGGCGGCCAGCAAGGCCCTGATGGCCGGGCCCATGCCCTCCTTTGCCCACGACCTGGAAGAAGGCGCTGCAGCCGCGCTGGCGCGCTTTACCGGCGAGTTGGACCAGGTGGTGTTCGTCAACACCGGCAGCGAAGCCGTGCACCTGGCCTGCCGCGTGGCGCGCAGCGCCACCGGCCGCTCGCGCATCGTCAAGTTTGCCGCCGGCTACGACGGCTGGTACGACCAGGTCGCCTTTGGCAACGCCGGCGCCGATACCGCGCGGATGACGGATGCCCAGCGCCCCGAGCGCGACGGCGTTCTGCTGCTGCGCTACAACGATTTCGCCGACGCCGAGCAGCTGTTCCGCGATCACACTGACATCGCCGCGCTGGTGATCGAGCCGGTGCTGGCCAATGCCGGCTGCGTGCAACCGGCGCCTGGCTACCTCAAGCACCTGAGCGACCTGGCCCACCAGCACGGGGCGCTGGTGATTCTCGATGAGGTGCTGATGGGCTTTCGCCTGCATGCCGGCCTCAGCGGCACCCTGCTCGGCGCCGAGCCGGACCTGGCCACGGTCGGCAAGGCCATCGGCAGCGGAGTGCCGGTGGCAGCGCTGGTTGGCAAGGCTCGGTACATGAAGCTGTTCGAGCAAGGCCTGGTGGTGCGCGCGGGCACCTACAGCGGTGCGCCGCCGGCCTGCGCGGCAGTGGTCAGCACCCTTGAACACCTGGCCGGCGCCGACTATGCCGGGCTGCTGGCACGCGGCGAGCAACTGCGTGCGGACATTGTCCGGGTCTTCGCCGATCGCGGCATCAGCGTGCGTACCACCGGTTACGGCAGCGTGTTCACCCTTTGGCCGGGGGCCATGGCGCCAGGCAACTATGCCGAGGCCAGCCAGGTCGCCGACCCGGCCTGGACCCTGCAGCTGCACAAGGCCCTGCGCCAAGAGCAGGTGATGAGCATGCCGTTCGCCTACGGCCGGGTGTACCTGACCTTTGCCCACACCCAGGCGGTGCTGGCCGAGTTGCTAGCGGGCTACCGCCGCGCCGCCGCTCGCCTGGCCAAGGGCTGAGCCACTGAAATGCTCGCGTACGCACTGCGCCAGACGCCGCGCGCTGAGCCGGGCGTTGTCCGGCACCAGTAGGGCCAGCGGCAAAGCTGGCAGGTCCGGCAGCCGTTCGGCGCGGCCAAGCACCCGCCATCCTTCGGGAACCACCGAGGCCGGCAGCACGGTGACAGCCTGGCCGGTGCGCACGGCGTGCAGCACGCCGGGCAGGTGCGAGGAGGAACTGACCACGCGCCAGGGCACGCCGGCCTTGTCCAGCGCTTCAAGGATGCGCGGGCGGGCACGGCAGGTGTCGGCGAACAGCGACAATGGCAAAACGCCGCCCACTTCCGGTCGATGCCCGGGTGCGGCGCACCAAAGTTGGGCTTCGCTGCGCAACAGCTCACCGTTGTCGCGGTCGTCGGCGCGGGTGACGATGGCCAGATCGATGCTGCCGTCGGCCAGCTGGCTTTCCAGGCGGTTGGAGAAATCGCAGATGATCTCCACCTGCAGGTGCGGATGGCGCGCGGTGAAGGTCTGCATCAGCACACAGCCGATGGATTCCAGGTAGTCGTCAGGCATGCCGATGCGGATGCGCGAGGCTTCGGTCTCGCCTTGCAGCGCCAGCAGCGCCTCGTCTTCGAGGATCTGGATGCGCCGGGCGTAGCCCATCAGCCGCTCGCCATGCTCGGTGAGGCTGACCCCCTTGCGCGAGCGTTCCAGCAGTTTGCGCCCGACGCGTGCTTCAAGGCGCGCGACCATCAGGCTGACGGCCGCCTGGGTCTTGCCGATACGGTCGCCGGCGGCGGTGAAGCCGCCGTAGTCGATCACGGCGACGAATGCCGCCAGGGCGTCGGTGTCGAGATGGCGCATGGGTGGGGACCTCACTGGGGGAGCTGGTGAGGTGACGATGCAAGTTGTGTTCCGCAGGATGACGGGGCGATGCGTGGCGGCCTTGTCGCGGGCTTCGCGCGCTCCTACGGGTGTTTCGAACGTAGGAGTCCGCGACAGGCCGCGTAACGGCCGCTGGCAGCCCTTACCCTAGATCAAACCCTGTCCCTGCAAAAAGCTCACGAACGCCGCTTCATCCAGCACCTTGATCCCCAACTCGTTGGCCTTGGCCAGTTTCGATCCGGCCCCCGGCCCCGCCACCACGGTGTGGGTCTTGGCCGACACGGAGCCGGCCACCTTGGCGCCAAGGCTTTCCAGCTTGTCCTTGGCGACGTCGCGGCTCATCTGCTCCAGGGAGCCGGTGAGGACCCAGGTCTGGCCGGTCAGGGGCAGGCCTTCGACCACCTTCTTCTCGCTGGCCCAGTGCATGCCGAAGGCCTTGAGCTGGGCCTCGACCTGGCGCGCGCGCTCGGCGTTGGCCGGGTCCTTGAAATACTCGCGCACCGCGTCCGCCTGCCGGGTGTTGAGTGCCTGGCGCAGGTCGATACCGTCGGCGGCGATGATTTTATCGAGGCTGTCCAGTTTCGCCACCAGCTTCTCGGCGCCGGTGGGGCCGATCGAGGCGATGTCCAGTTTGGCGATCATCCCGGCCAAAGTGGTGCTGGCGGCGTATTCAGCGTGCACGCCGCCCTCCTCCTGCAACTTGAGCCCGCGTTCGAGCAGCTGGCGGATGACCTTCTGGTTGTGCTCGTCCTCGAAGAAGCTGTGAATCTCGTAGGCCACTTCCATGCCGACATCCGGCAGGTAGGTGAGCACCTGCGGCAGCGCCTCGCCGACCCGTTGCAGGGAACCCAGGGAGCGGGCCAGGACCTTGGCGGTCTCCTCGCCGACGTCGGGAATGCCCAGCGCGTAGATGAACCGGGCCAAGGTCGGCTGCTTGCTGTCCTCGATGGCCTGCAACAGCTTGTTGCTCGACACCTCGGCAAAGCCTTCGAGCTCCACCACCTGCTCGAAGCTCAGGGTGTACAGGTCGGCCGGCGAGCCCACCAGGCCCTCGTCCACCAGCTGCTCGACGCTCTTCTCGCCCAGGCCCTCGATGTCCATGGCACGCCGCGAGACGAAGTGGATGATCGCCTGCTTGAGCTGCGCGCCGCAGGCAAGGCGGCCAACGCAGCGGTACACCGCGCCTTCGCTGACGGTCTCCTTGCCCTTGCTGCGCTTGATCAACTGGGTGCGCTCCACGTGCGAACCGCACACCGGGCAGGTTTCAGGGATGTGCACCGGCCGAGCGTCGGCCGGGCGGCGCTCGCTGACCACCTGCATGACCTGCGGGATGACGTCGCCGGCGCGGCGGATGATCACTGTGTCGCCGATCATCAGGCCCAGCCGGGCCACTTCGTCCATGTTGTGCAAGGTGGCGTTGGCCACGGTGACGCCGGCCACCTTGACCGGCTTGAGTCGCGCCACGGGCGTCACCGCGCCGGTGCGGCCGACCTGGAATTCGACGTCGAGCAGCTCGGTCATCTCCTCCATGGCCGGAAATTTATGGGCGATGGCCCACCGCGGTTCGCGGGCGCGAAAACCCAGCTCGCGCTGCGAGGCGATGCTGTTGACCTTGAACACCACGCCGTCGATTTCATAGGGCAGTGCATTGCGCCGCTCGCCGATGTCGCGGTAGTAGGCCAGGCAATCTTCGATGCTCTCGGCCAGCTTCAGCTCACGGCTGATCGGCAGGCCCCAGGCCTTGAGTTGCTTGAGGTTGTCGACATGGGTGCTGGCGATGTCGTGGGAGACCTGGCCGATGCCGTAGCAGCAGAACTCCAGCGGCCGGCTGGCGGTGATCTTCGAGTCGAGCTGACGCAGGCTGCCGGCGGCGGCGTTGCGCGGGTTGGCGAAGGTCTTGCCGCCGACCTCGGCCTGGGCCGCGTTGAGCCGCTCGAAGCCGGCCTTGGACATGTACACCTCGCCGCGTACTTCGAGGGTTGCGGGCCAGCCACTGCCGTGCAGCTTGAGCGGGATATTGCGCACGGTGCGCACGTTGACACTGATGTCTTCACCCGTGGTGCCGTCGCCACGGGTGGCGCCGCGCACCAGCGCGCCGTCCTGGTACAGCAGGCTCACGGCCAGGCCGTCGAGCTTGGGTTCGCAGCTGTACTGCACCTTGGCGGCGTCGCCGAACAGGTCGCCGGAAGGCAGGTCGAGGCCCTCGACCACCCGGCGGCCGAACTCACGCAGGTCGTCTTCCTCGAAGGCATTGCCCAGGCTGAGCATGGGGATCTCGTGGCGCACCTGGCTGAACGCGGTGAGCGCCGCGTTGCCGACGCGCTGGGTCGGCGAGTCGGCGGTCACCCACTGCGGGTGCTCGGCCTCCAGCGCCTTGAGCTCGCGGAACAGGCGGTCGTATTCGGCATCCGGAATGCTTGGCTCGTCGAGCACATGGTAGCGGTAGTTGTGCAGGTCCAGCTCGGCGCGCAACTCAAGGATCCGGGTTTCGGCGTTCATCTTTTTTCTGCTCTCGTTCAATGCAAAAGAGCAGCCGGGGCTGCTCTCTGGTCTGGTTCCCGAGCAAGCTCGGTCCTACAGGCTCCGCTGGGCGGCCATCACCGGCGCTGGGTCAGCGCGCGGCGCTCGAACTCGACGATGCGCTGACGGTAATGCTCGATGGTCTGCGCCGTCAGCACGCTGCGTTGGTCGTCCTTGAGCTCGCCGCCCAGTTCCTGGGACAGCTTGCGGGCGGCGGCGACCATGACGTCGAAGGCCTGCTTGGGATGACGCGGGCCCGGCAGGCTGAGGAAGAAGCTCACCGCGCGCGTGCTGAAGTGGTCGATGTCGTCGAGGTCGAAAATGCCCGGCTTGACCGCGTTGGCCATGGAGAACAGCACCTCGCCGTTGCCGGCCATGCTTTCGTGGCGATGGAAGATGTCCATCTCGCCGAAGCGCAGGCCGCTTTCCAGGATGTTCTGCAACAGGGCCGGGCCTTTGAAGCCGCTTTCGTCCCGGGAGATCACGCTGATCACCAGCACCTCTTCCACCGGCGGCAGCTCCTTGGCCTCAGGGGCGCCGGTGCTCGAACCGAAGGTGCCGGGCTTGGCGTCGTCGGCGAAGTCGTCGCGGGTGCTGAGGCTCGGCTCGTTGAAGTTCAAGTCCAGCGGGGTTTCGCGCTTGGCGGTTTTTTCCGCCTTCTCGGGTTTTTCCACCACCGGCTTGCCGCGCTTGGGCGCTGGCTCGCGCAGGGGGGCGCTCATGGAAGGCAGTTCGTGTTCGTCCAGCTGAGGCTCGTGGCTCTCGCGCACCCGTGGCGGGCCCAGGACTTCGGCGCTGCCGGCGTCGTCAGGCGCGTCCGAGACCTCGCCAAAACTCTTGTCCAGACGGAATTTAAGCTTGCCCTTGCCGCCGCGCATGCGCCGCCAGCCATCGAAAAGAATACCGGCGATAACAATGATGCCGATGACCATCAGCCACTCGCGCAGACCGATTTCCATGTAATTCCTGTGCCTCTAATAAAAAATGCTGAAAAATAAAGGGTTTAAACACCTTTAAGACGTGGCGCCAACTCTATGTTCTGACAGGCGTTTTACCCACGTGTAGGGAAATATGTACATTAAGCTAGCACGACACAGGGCAACTTTACACCGCTTGTCGCCGCTGCCGGGAATTTCTCGAAAAATCAGACGCCGGCACGCCCTTTCGCTCAGGCATCCACCATCTTCATCGCCTCTTCCACGTCCACCGCCACCAGCCGCGAGCAGCCCGGTTCGTGCATGGTCACGCCCATCAACTGGTCGGCCATTTCCATGGCGATCTTGTTGTGGGTGATGTAGATGAACTGCACCGTTTCGGACATTTCCTTGACCAACCGGGCATAGCGCCCCACGTTGGCATCGTCCAGCGGCGCATCGACCTCGTCGAGCATGCAGAACGGCGCCGGGTTGAGCTTGAAGATGGCAAACACCAGGGCCAGCGCGGTCAGGGCTTTCTCGCCGCCGGAGAGCAGGTGGATGGTGCTGTTCTTCTTGCCGGGGGGCCTTGCCATGATTGAGACCCCTGTATCGAGTAAATCTTCGCCCGTCAGTTCCAAATAAGCGCTACCGCCGCCAAAAACTTTGGGAAACAGCGCCTGCAGGCCGCCGTTGATCTGGTCGAAGGTGTCCTTGAAGCGGTTGCGGGTTTCCTTGTCAATCTTGCGGATGACGTTTTCCAGGGTGTCCAGCGCCTCCACCAGGTCGGCGTCCTGGGCGTCGAGGTAGCGCTTGCGCTCGGACTGCTGCTGATACTCGTCGATGGCCGCCAGGTTGATCGCGCCCAGGCGCTGGATGCGACCGTCGATGCGCTGCAGTTCTGCCTCGGCTTCCTTCTCGTTGGCCAACGGGTCGAGGCTGGCGAGCACGCCGTGCAGGTCGTAGCCGTCCTCGCGCAGTTGCTCCTGCAGGGCGGTACGGCGCACGCTCAGGGCCTGCCATTCCATGCGGTACTGTTCCAGCTGGCCGCGCAGCAGTTGCGACTGCTGTTCGGCCTGGCTGCGGCGTTTCTCGGCCTCGCGCAGCTCGCGGTCGGCGTCTTCCATGGCCATGCGCGCCTGGCGCATCTCCTCGTCGACCACCATGCGCCGTTCCAGCAGCTCCTCGAGCTTCTGGCGCAGCTCTTCGAGCGGCGCCTCGCCTTCTTCCAGGCCCAGGCTCAGTTGCTCGCGTTTTTCCGTGAGGCGTTCGGCCTGTTGCTCCAGACGTTCCAGGGCCTGGCGCGTGGAGCTGTGCTGGGCCCGCAGCGAGCCCAGGCGCACGGCCAGTTGATGGGCCTGGTCCTTGTGCTGGCGGGCGTCCTGGCGGATGCGTTCGAGGCGCTCGCGCAACTGCTCGCGCCCGGCGGCGAGCAGCTCGCGCTGTTCGGTGTCTTCTGCCATGGCGTCGAGGGCATCCTGCAGCTGCAGGCGCGACTCGCCCAGTTGTTCGTGCTCGACGGCGCGCTGCTCGGCCAGCTCCGCCAGCTCTTCGTCCAGACGCCGGCGACGCAGGACCAACTGCTCGACCTTGGCCTTGCCGGCGGACAGTTGCGCCTTGAGTTCGGCCTGCTGCCGCGCTTCGTCCTGCAGCTGCCGGCGCAGTTGCTCGCGACTGTCTTCGAGGCTGCCCTGGCGCTCGCGCAGTTGCAGCAGCTGCTCGTCGAGCACGGCCAGGGCTGCCTCGCGCTCGCCAAGCTCTTCGCTCAGCTGCTGCAGCTCCTGGCCGCGCGCCAGCACCCCGCTTTGCGCTTCGCTGGCGCGGCTCACCCGCAGGAAATGCCGGCCAACCCAATAGCCGTCTCTGCTGATCAGGCTGTCGCCCTCAGCCAAATGGCCGCGCAGCGCCAGCGCCTGGTCGAGGCTGGCGACCGGCTTGATGCGGGCCAGCCACGGGGCCAGGTCGACGTCGCAACTGACCTTATCCAGCAAGCTGCCAGCCACGCCCTGCCCGCCCTGCCCCGCCACCAGCAGGCGCAATTCGCCCTGGTCGAAATGGGCATAATCGAAACCGCCGAGGTCGTCCACCAGCACGGCCTGCAGGTCGGCGCCCAGCACCGTCTCCACCGCCAGCTCCCAGCCGGCCTCGACCTTGAGGGTTTCGGCCAGGCGCGGCCGCTCGGCCAACTGCTGTTCGCTCAGCCACTGGGCCGTCCCGGTGCCAGGGTCCAGAGCCGCCTGCTGCAAGGCCTCCAGCGAGGCCAGCCGACCGTTCAGGCGTTGCAGCTCGCCCTGCGCCTTTTGCTGGGCTTGGGTAGCGTGCTGAAAGGCCTCGCGCACTTGGGCCAATTGCTCGACCCGCTGCTCTTCTTCGCCGTGCAGGTCTTCCAGCGCCAGCTCGCGGATCGCCAACTGCTCGCCGAGCTCAAGGATGGCCGCATCTTCCGGGTCGGCCGCCAGCTGCTCGCGCTCTTCGCCCAGACGGCGCTGGCGCTCGCCCAGGCGTTCCATGGAGGTTTCCAGCTGCTGGATGCGCGACTGCTGCACCTCGGCCTGGCGGCGCGGCTCGGCGGAACGGGCGGTGAAAGCATCCCACTGTTCCTGCCAGCCCTGCATGGCGATTTCAGCATCTTCCAGGGCGACGGCGGCCTCTTCGGCGGCAGCGCTGCGCAGCTCCTGCTCGGGTTCGAGCATGTCCAGCTCTTCGCTGAGGGTGGCCAGCAGGGTCTGGTCGTGGCCCAGGTGCGATTCGGTCTCCTGGCGCGAGCGCTCGGCTTCCTGCAGGTCGTCCTGCAACTGGCGCAGGCGCTGCTGGCCGTGCTGGATGCTCTGTTCGACCCGGGCGATGTCGCCGCCCACCGAATAGAAGCGCCCCTGCACCAGATTGAAGCGCTCGGAGAGGTCGTGGTGGCCGTCGCGCAACCTTTCGATGCTCGCATCGGCGTTGCGCTGCTCGGCCACCAGCGCCTCGAAGCCGACCTCCTGGTCGCCGATGACGCTTTCGCGCTGGGCTACCTGCTCATTCAACGCCTGCCAGCGCAATGCCGCCAATTGCGCCTTGAGCTGACGCTCCTGGGCCTTGTACTCCTGGTATTTCTCGGCCGCCTGGGCCTGGCGGTGCAGGCGCTCGAGTTGGCGTTCGAGCTCTTCGCGCAGGTCGGTCAGGCGCTCGAGGTTCTCGTGGGTGCGGCGGATGCGGCTCTCGGTCTCGCGGCGGCGCTCCTTGTACTTGGAGATGCCAGCGGCCTCTTCAATGAAGTTGCGCAGGTCTTCGGGCTTGGCCTCGATCAGCTTGCTGATCATGCCCTGCTCGATGATCGAGTAGCTGCGTGGGCCCAGGCCGGTGCCGAGGAAGATGTCGGTGATGTCGCGGCGACGGCACTTGGTGCCGTTCAGGTAATAGGTGTTCTGCGCGTCGCGGGTGACCTTGCGGCGGATCGAGATCTCGGCGTAGGCGGCGTACTCGCCCACCAGCGTGCCGTCGGAATTGTCGAAGACCAGTTCGATGCTCGCCTGGCTGACCGGCTTGCGGCTGGTGGAGCCATTGAAGATGACGTCGGTCATCGACTCGCCCCGGAGATTTTTCGCCGAACTCTCGCCCATCACCCAGCGTACGGCGTCGATGATGTTGGACTTGCCGCAGCCGTTGGGGCCGACCACCGCCGCCATGTTGCTGGGGAAATTGACCGTGGTAGGGTCGACGAACGACTTGAAGCCGGCCAGGCGGATGCATTTCAAGCGCATGGGTCAGCTGCTCGCCAATGCCGCAAGCACCAACTGGCAGCTACGCTGACCATATTCGCCGAGCACTTTGCGAATGCGCGCCGGGTCGCGCGCGAGCACGGCGTCAAGCAATTGACCAAACAGGGTAAGGTACTCGCTCATGGACGCCTTGCGTTGCTCCAGGGCCAGAAAGTAGCTGCGGCTCATGGCCGGCTGCAGGTTCTCGATGGTTTCTTGCAGGTACGGGTTGTCGGCAAAGGGGAACGCGGCGCGCATCACGTTGAAGCTGTCTTCGACGAAGGCGGTGATGTCCTGGCGCTGGTAGGCCGCGCTCAGCCGGGCCTGGATCTCGACGAACGGCGCCAGCTGCTCGCGGGTCTGCCAGCGCGCGGCCACGGCATTGCCGAGCAGGATGTACAGCTCGCTCATCAGCGTGCACAGGCTGCGCACATTGTGCTCGGTCATGCGCGTGACCTGGGCGCCGCGGCGCGGCAGGATCTCGATCAGATGGCGGCGCTCGAGAATCAGCAGCGCCTCGCGCACCGAGCCCCGGCTGACGTTCAGCGCGGCCGTGACTTTCTGCTCCTGGATGCGCTCGCCGGGCCCCAGCTCGCCGCGCACGATGCGCTCGGCCAGGTAATGGGCAATCTGCTCGGAGAGGCTGTCCGGCGCCTTGAACGTCATGATGGTCCTTGCCTTGTGAGGGTCGCTGAGGGCGTTGGGGTGAAGCGGCGAATTGTACCGCAAATGCCGAAGGAAAAATTGGCATGAAACACGCAAGGACAAGTGTGGAATCGGCGCCCGGAATCGGCGCGCCAAATTTCTTGACCTAAAAGTCAGGAAGCGATTGACCGAAAAGTCAGGAATGACTAAATTCAGCGCTATCCCGCATTGCCCGTTTTTCGGTCAACAACAACAAAAGCTTCAGCGAGGCCTTCCCGTGATCCAGTTTTTACTCAATCAGGAATTGCGCAGCGAGCATGCCCTGGACCCCAACCTCACCGTGCTCGATTACCTGCGCGAGCACCTGGGCAAGTCCGGCACCAAGGAAGGCTGCGCCAGCGGCGACTGTGGCGCCTGCACCGTAGTGGTCGGCGAACTGGCCGCCGACGGCCAGGGCGGCCAGACCCTGCGCTACCGCAGCCTCAACTCGTGCCTGACCTTCGTCTCCTCGCTGCACGGCAAGCAGCTGATCAGCGTCGAAGACCTCAAGCACAAAGGCCAGTTGCACAGCGTGCAGCAGGCCATGGTCGACTGCCACGGTTCGCAATGCGGCTTCTGCACCCCGGGCTTCGTCATGTCGCTGTTCGCCCTGCAGAAGAACAGCGCTGAACCCGACCTGCACCGCGCCCAGGAAGCCCTGGCGGGCAACCTCTGCCGCTGCACCGGCTACCGGCCGATCCTTGCCGCTGCCGAGCAGTCCTGCGGCCCGTGCCGCCAGCCCGACCAATTCGACGCCGACCAGGCGCAGACCGTCGCCCGCCTGCAAGCCATCGCCCCGACCGAAACCGGCGAGCTCAACAGCGGCGACAAGCGCTGCCTGGTACCGCTGACCGTGGCCGACCTGGCCGACCTCTACAGCTCGCACCCCGAGGCGCGGCTGCTGGCCGGTGGCACCGACCTGGCGCTGGAAGTCACCCAGTTCCACCGCACCTTGCCCGTGATGATCTATGTCGGCAACGTCGCCGAGATGAAGCGCATCGAGCACTTCGACGATCGCCTGGAAATCGGCGCGGCCACGCCCCTGACCGATTGCTACGCCGCGCTCGAAGCCGAGTACCCCGACTTCGGCGCGCTGCTGCACCGCTTCGCCTCCCTGCAGATCCGCAACCAGGGCACCCTGGGCGGCAATATCGGCAACGCCTCGCCGATCGGCGACTCGCCGCCCCTGCTGATCGCACTGGGCGCCAGCATCGTGCTGCGCAAGGGCGACGCCACCCGCACCCTGCTGCTGCAGGACTACTTCATCGACTATCGCATCACCGCGCGCCAGGACAGCGAGTTCATCGAGAAGATCATCGTGCCGCGCGCTGACAAGGCGCGCACCTTCCGCGCCTACAAGGTTTCCAAGCGTCTGGACGACGACATCTCCGCAGTCTGCGGCGCCTTCGACCTGCGCATCGAAAACGGCGTGGTACTGGACGCCCGCGCGGCCTTCGGCGGCATGGCCGCCATCCCCAAGCGCGCCAAGGCCTGCGAACAGGCGCTGGTCGGCAAGCCGTGGAACAAGGCCACCGTGGAGGCTGCCTGCCTGGCCATGGCGCAGGACTTCACGCCGCTCTCGGACTTCCGTGCCAGCAAGGAATACCGCCTGCTGGGCGCGCAGAACCTGCTGCGCAAATACTTCATCGAGCTGCAGACGCCGCACATCGAGACCCGGGTGACTGACTATGTCTAACCATCACGCACAGAAGACCCAGGCCGAGATGGCCGAATTGTTCGCCCAGGGCCTGACCAGCGGCGTCGGCCGCAGCGTCAAGCACGACAGCGCCGACAAGCACGTCAGCGGCGAGGCGATCTACATCGACGACCGCCTGGAATTCCCCAACCAGCTGCACGTCTATGCGCGCATGTCCGACCGCGCCCACGCGCGCATCCTCAGCATCGACACCGCGCCCTGCTACAACTTCCCCGGCGTGCGCATCGCCATCACCCACGAGGATGTGCCCGGCCTCAAGGACATTGGCCCACTGCTGCCCGGCGACCCGCTGCTGGCCATCGACACCGTGCAGTTCGTCGGCCAGCCGGTGCTCGCCGTCGCCGCCAGGGACTTGGCCACCGCCCGCGCCGCGGCCATGGCGGCGGTGATCGAATACGAAGACCTCGAGCCGGTGCTCGACGTGGTCGAGGCGCTGCGCAAGAAGCACTTCGTGCTCGACAGCCACACCCACAAGCGCGGCGACTCCGAAGGCGCACTGGCGACGGCCAAGCACCGCATCCAGGGCACGCTGCACATCGGCGGCCAGGAGCACTTCTACCTGGAGACGCAGATCTCCTCGGTGATGCCCACCGAAGACGGCGGCATGATCGTCTACTGCTCGACGCAGAACCCCACCGAAGTGCAGAAGCTGGTGGCCGAAGTGCTGGACGTGTCGATGAACAAGATCGTTGTCGACATGCGCCGCATGGGCGGTGGTTTCGGCGGCAAGGAAACCCAGGCCGCCAGCCCGGCGTGCCTGTGCGCGGTGATCGCGCACCTGACCGGGCAGCCGACCAAGATGCGCCTGCCGCGTGTCGAAGACATGCTGATGACCGGCAAGCGCCACCCCTTCTACATCGAATACGACGTCGGCTTCGACGACAGCGGTCGCCTGCACGGCATCAACTTCGAGCTGGCCGGCAACTGCGGCTGCTCGCCGGACCTGTCGGCGTCGATCGTCGACCGCGCGATGTTCCACTCCGACAACTCGTATTACCTGGGCGACGCCACGGTCAATGGCCACCGCTGCAAGACCAACACCGCGTCCAATACCGCCTATCGCGGCTTCGGCGGCCCGCAGGGCATGGTCGCCATCGAAGAGGTGATGGACGCCATCGCCCGCCACCTGGGTGCCGACCCGCTGGCGGTGCGCAAGGCCAACTATTACGGCAAGACCGAGCGCAACGTCACCCACTACTACCAGACCGTCGAGCACAACATGCTCGAGGAGATCACCGCCGAGCTTGAAGCCAGCAGCGAATACCATGAGCGGCGCGAGTCGATCCGGCGTTTCAACGCGCACAGCCCGATCCTCAAGAAGGGCCTGGCGCTGACCCCGGTCAAGTTCGGCATCTCGTTCACCGCCAGCTTCCTCAACCAGGCCGGCGCCCTGGTGCACGTCTACACCGACGGCAGCATCCACCTGAACCACGGCGGCACCGAAATGGGCCAGGGCCTCAACATCAAGGTCGCCCAGGTGGTGGCCGAGGTGTTCCAGGTCGATATCGACCGCGTGCAGATCACCGCCACCAACACCGACAAGGTGCCCAACACCTCGCCGACCGCAGCCTCCAGCGGCGCCGACCTGAACGGCAAGGCTGCGCAGAACGCCGCCGAGATCATCAAGCAGCGCCTGGTGGAATTCGCTGCGCGGCACTACAACGTCAGCCCCGAGGACGTCGAATTTCGCAACGGCCACGTGCGCGTGCGCGAGCAGCTGCTGAGTTTCGAGGCGCTGATCCAGCAGGCCTATTTTGCCCAGGTGTCGCTGTCCAGCACTGGCTTCTACAAAACCCCGAAGATTTTCTACGACCGTTCCCAGGCTCGCGGCCGGCCGTTCTACTATTACGCCTTCGGCGCGGCCTGCTGCGAGGTGGTGATCGACACCCTGACCGGCGAGTACAAGATGCTGCGCACCGACATCCTGCACGACGTCGGCGCCTCGCTGAACCCGGCCATCGACATCGGCCAGGTCGAGGGCGGCTTCGTTCAGGGCATGGGCTGGCTGACCACCGAAGAGCTGGTGTGGAACGCCAAGGGCAAGCTGGTGACCAACGGTCCGGCCGGCTACAAGATCCCGGCGGTGGCGGACATGCCCATCGACCTGCGGGTCAAGCTGGTGGAAAACCGCAAGAACCCGGAAGACACGGTGTTCCATTCCAAGGCCGTGGGCGAGCCGCCGTTCATGCTCGGCATCGCCGCCTGGTGCGCGATCAAGGACGCCGTGGCGAGCATCGCCGACTACAAGGTGCAGCCGAAGATCGACGCCCCGGCGACCCCGGAGCGAGTGTTGTGGGGCTGCGAGCAGATGCGTGAAGTGGCGAAGGCGGTGAGCGCTGTGCCGGCCGCCGAAAGCGTCGTTTAATCGGCCGGCCCCGGAATCCTGTAGGACCGAGCTCGCTCGGGAAGGGCTGGAGCGCAAGCTCGGTCCTGCAGGCAGGGCCCTCAAGGCAATCCCCGAGGCCAACCCCCAAGGCCAACCAAAGGAAATCCAACCATGAACCACTGGATCAGCGCCCTGGCCGAACTGCAGACCCGCGGCGAAGCCTGCGTACTTGTCACCATCATCGAAGAGAAAGGCTCCACGCCGCGCAACGCCGGCTCGAAGATGGTGGTCAGCGCCAGCGGCCTGTACGACACCATCGGCGGCGGCCACCTGGAGTTCAAGGCCATGCACATCGCCCGCGAGATGCTTGCCAGCGGCCGCCAGGACACCCACCTGGAGCGCTTCAGCCTCGGCGCCAGCCTTGGCCAGTGCTGCGGCGGCGCCACCGTGCTGCTGTTCGAGCCCATGGGCCAACCCCAGGCGCAGATCGCCGTGTTCGGCGCCGGCCACGTCGGCCGTGCGCTGGTGCCGCTGCTGGCCAGCCTGCCGGTGCGGGTGCGCTGGATCGACTCCCGGGAACAGGAGTTTCCGGCGCTGATTCCGGCCGGAGTGAGTAGAATCGTCAGCGAAGAGCCGGTGGACGAAGTCGATAACCTGCCCGCCGGCAGCTACTGCATCGTCATGACCCACAATCACCAGCTGGACCTGGAACTGACCGCCGCCATCCTCAAGCGCAACGACTTCACCTGGTTCGGCCTGATCGGCTCGAAAACCAAGCGTGCCAAGTTCGAACACCGCTTGCGCGACCGCGGCTTCGAACCCGCCGTGGTGCAACGCATGCGTTGCCCGATGGGCATTGGCGAGGTCAAGGGCAAGCTGCCCATCGAGATCGCCGTGTCGATCGCCGGCGAGATCATCGCCACCTACAACGCCGCCTTCGGCTCGGGTGCTTCGAGCGCCCCGTCCGTTGCCCAGCTGCTGCCCATGTCGCGACGCAGCCAGGCCGTCCAATAATGCTTGCTACCTATCTTTACCGGAAACTGCCATGAGCCTGACCCGCAAAGCCTATCGCGCCGCCATCCTGCACAGCCTCGCCGACCCGGCCGAGGTCGGCGTGGAGGCGTCCTATGAATACTTCGAAGACGGCCTGCTGGTGGTCGACGACGGCAAGATCGTCGCCGTCGGCCCGGCCGAGGCTCTGCTCGCCGAGCTCGACGACGAAGTCGAGATCCTCCACTACCAGGACTCGCTGATCACCCCCGGCTTCATCGACACGCACATCCATTTTCCGCAGACCGGCATGGTCGGTGCCTACGGCGAGCAGCTGCTCGACTGGCTGAACAACTACACCTTCCCCTGCGAGAGCCAGTTCGCCGACAAGGCGCACGCCGACCAGGTGGCCGAGATTTTCCTCAAGGAACTGCTGCGCAACGGCACCACCACCGCACTGGTGTTCGCCAGCGTGCACCCGCAGTCGGTGGATGCCCTGTTCGAGGCCGCCGAGCGCCTGGACCTGCGCCTGATCGCCGGCAAAGTGATGATGGACCGCAACGCCCCCGACTACCTGGTGGACACCGCCGAATCCAGCTACGCCGACAGCAAGGCGCTGATCGAGCGCTGGCACGGCAAGGGCCGGTTGCACTATGCGGTGACCCCGCGCTTCGCGCCGACCAGCACCGAGCAGCAACTGACCCTGGCCGGCCAGCTGCTGGGCGAATACCCCGACCTGTACATGCAGACCCACATCAGCGAAAACCTCAAGGAGGTGGAATGGGTCAAGGCGCTGTTCCCCGAGCGCAAGAACTACCTGGACGTGTACGACCACTACCAGCTGCTCGGCGAGCGTTCGGTACTGGCCCACGGCGTGCACCTGTGTGACCAGGAATGCGCACGGCTGGCCGAGACCGGCTCGGCCATCGCCTTCTGCCCGACCTCGAACCTGTTTCTGGGCAGCGGCCTGTTCGACCTGGCCAAGGCCGAGAAGCACAAGGTCAACGTCGGCCTGGGCACCGACGTCGGCGGCGGCACCAGCTTCTCGCTGCTGCAGACGCTGAACGAGGCCTATAAGGTCATGCAGCTGCAGGGCGAGAAGCTCAGCCCGTTCAAGTCGCTGTACCTGGCAACCCTCGGCGGGGCCCGCGCGCTGCGCCTGGAAGACCGGATCGGCACCCTGCAACCGGGCACCGACGCCGATTTCGTGGTGCTCGACTACAACGCCACGCCGCTGCTGTCGTACCGCATCAAGCAGTCCAAGGCGTTCGAGGAAACCTTGTTCGTGCTGATGACCCTGGGCGATGACCGGACGGTGAGCGAGACATTTGCGGCGGGGCGGTTGGTGCACAAGCGCTGAGAAGCTGGGTCACCGTGTCACTCTCACACGAGACATTCTTGCAGATCTCGTCCAGGCAGACTTAGGTGGGAGGCGGCGGTCTCCTCCGAAAGCCTGCAAGGCCGGGTTGCCCCGCCCCTCACACATTATTCGCCGGTTTGCTGGCTTCTTCGTCAGTTGCACTTGAAGCTTCGACTATTTTCTCTATGGGAATCACGGGAGCCACTGACTTGTGATAATGAGGGATGGCGAGAAACTCAGAGCCCTGTGTCAACAGTTCGCTGAGCCCCGCCACCGCCGTGTCCATCTTGCTGCCCATATTAATTTTCGAGAAATGTGGAACCACCAATTTAAGCCCCATCAAAAATTTGCCCACCCGCACATCTTTTCGGGATTTCTCCAGATCGCTTAGACGATCTGAATTTAGTGCATCCTCATGATTTACCTGCATATTTACCAATGAACTGGCGGCAGTACCCCACAGGGCGAGCATAAACTGGACCCCTGCAGGTACGTCAACAGTGGCGACTGTAAGCAGGGCCAGCGACGCCTCGGCGATGCCCCTCTTTACATCCCGATAGCGGTCGTCATCCGCCTCCTCACGAGTATAGGCCAACCCGCTCAAATTCGACTTAAGCCTATCCGCTGAGGCCTGCAGAAGCGTGCTGTGAAGAACTTCACTTCCTGAACCGAAGTTAATATTTTGGTTCGGCCAGATGGCAAGATTACCCCGACCACGGATTTTTCGGGGCGACAGCGCCGAATCGGTAATGGTGTTTTTATCAAGGGCGGCCACATGACCTTTGAGGAAGTCAGTGAGCAAGACATTTTTCTCATTCGCATCGAACAATATGACCTTGCCCGTCTGCACAGAAAGCAAGATCCTGAAGTTACCTTGGCCTATGGCCACGACGCCAGGGATGGCTTTCCCATGAACATAGACAGGAGTGGGCTCAAGATATCCCATCAGATAGGCCTTGAAAATATCCTGATAAATCGGTTTACCCGCGCCAATCACTTGGTGATTATCTTTCAATGTTCTCAAGGTGGCGCCTACTACTTGCGCCGCGAACGTTTCCTGCAGGTAGGGCTGCGCGATCAGTTTATCGACGGCCGCCTCCATCTGGTGGCTGAAATCACTGGCCACGTCGAGCCTATTTCTCCTTATCAATAGCTTGATCAGAGCATCGGAAAGGTCTTCAGTGATGGGCTCCGAACTATCTGCTACCGGGACGATATCTCTGATTGTGGTGGTGGCAGAAACGTAACGATCCGCTTCGCCGAGCAAGATCTCTCTGAGCGTGAATATTCTCATACGCGCGATTCTGCCCAATGGGTCCTTGCCAACTAGCCCAGCCTTGGCGTTATACGAAACCTCGAATTTCTTATCCAAGTCAGCTTCGTATATATATATGCTTTTGGCCCAGGCACCTTGCACGATCACCTGATCCCTGCGCCCTATGATAGCCGCGACGCCTTGCTCATATTCGCGCTCGTGATTGCCCCCGGCAGGTTTCGACTCGGCGGGCGCAATGCCACCAGTCACAGCGCGTTCTGGCTCTTGAGGATTATCAATAGCGAACTGCACAATCTTCGTTTCCTGCGCTTTGATTTCTGCCTCGACCGCGTCGCGCATTTTGAGGAGCGCGCGACCTTCGGATTGAGGTAGACGGAAGTCGGCGGCAGTGAACCTGCCTGTGGGCATGACAGGAGCGGTTTGCCAGGCATTCAGCTTGACCTTGTGTCGATGATCCCAATCCCATGCATCTTTAAGGCGTAGTTGGATGACGTGCAGCTCTGTTTTCAAATCAAGCAGATAGATGGCGTCCTGTCGTCCCATTTGCAAACGCGACTTGTTGCGCGCCCTGATGTCAATGTTAGCCTTCTCAGTTTCTGCCGGTCCATAAAGCGCAACCAGGCTCACATCTATATTGGCCGCCTGCTGTGCAAGAGTAGTGTAAAGCGTATTCAGCTTTGCGCGTCGGGCATCATGCTCTGCACCACTGTACAACACGCTATGGTTATCCAGGTAATTCTGGTAGGCACGGATTGCCAACAGTTTCTTAGACACACTGCTGCGCTCGGACTTAGCCTTTGCGACAGCATCAATATTTGGACTGCCCGTCGAGACCTGCGGCGGCGGCTCGGCAGACAACCCCTCGATCAGGTCATTTTCCGCTTGTGCCGGACCTCGCAATTCACTGCGCATGGCGTTAGCGGTTTCTATTCTATACGCTATTGCTTGCAGCCGCAGATTGATAGCAGCGACATACTGCTTTTGATCATCGTCTGCTACTTGCGCCAATGCCGCTGCTTTCGATACTTCCAGCCGTTGGCGCTCAGCCACCCACTCGGCGATACTATTGCTTTCTCTAACGTAGCGATCGAGCATGGGAAAATCAAGATCTGTGCCTGGCACTTGGACCCTGCTATCGATCCCCCATGTGGCGTGTTCTATATCGCTATCACTTCCCGCATAGATTGTATTCGGTGCACCGAGGTCGGCTAGAACGACATAGCCTTTGCCGACTTCCCTGCCGATCTTGATAGCACCATGGTGCAATTCGCGATCGTTGATGTATTCGGCAGCATAACGCTGCCATTCGCCATCGTTCCGAGCGTCTTGGGGTATATCGATGACGATGGAAAATCTTTGCCCACTGCGTTTGCGAAAGTTCAAGTACAGCTTTTTACCGGGGGGAAAGTCCATGTCTGAATTATCCATCGCACCGATGGGCCGGATACCGGGCAGCCGGTCCAACGCACTTGCGCCCGCAGGAATAGCGTCATCATCATCATCCTCCGCAGCCGGCAGCAACTCCCCGCCATCTGCTGTAATCGATTCAGTTTGAGGCTGAGGTATAGCAGCCGGCGGCAACGCCCCGCCACCTTCTGTAATCGATTCAGTTTGAGGCTGAGGTATAGCAGCCGGCGGCAACGCCCCGCCATCTTCTGTAATCGATTCAGTTTGAGGCTGAGGTATAGCAGCCGGCGGCAACGCCCCGCCATCTTCTGTAATCGATTCAGTTTGAGGCTGAGGTATAGCAGCCGGCGGCAACGCCCCGCCATCTTCTGTAATCGATTCAGTTTGAGGCTGAGGTATAGCAGCCGGCGGCGCTTGTGGCGGCAGGGTCGCTGCTCGTGCGAAGTTAACACCCCTTCGAGCGTCTGGGGCATCGACAAAACTGTAGTTCACCCAAATTGCCGTGGAATGGCCGACAACGAAGACATCGTGTGCAGAGCTCGACGAAGCCGTCTCAATCTCGCCCCCTTTCAGCTCGCCGACCCGCACTGGGTTGGTCCAGGGCTTCGGTCTCGAAGGCGTGACAGTGTTGAGGTAATGAGTTAGATAGTCCAGCCAGGCTGGCCAGCCGCGCTTCCCGTCAGGAATCTCGATGACCACTACCCAGTTTCCACCGTTTTCATAACCGAACCTGAGTTGCACATGCTGCCCAGCTGGAATTGGTCGCTCGGAAGGGTAGAGCGTGCCTATTTTTTTCCATCCCGGCGCGGTGTCGCCCTGTGGCGAACTGCGCAGGTCTTCCCCCGGCTCTATCGCGTCGAATTGTCCATCCTCGGGCAACTCAGTTCCGACTAGCTCGTCAGCCCACCCCAGCGCTTTGAACAAAGCGCTCTGCTGCTGAGCCGCAATGCCCAACAACCAGCAGATGGCATCGACCAGCAGCGACAGCACACTGTCGCCCCCGGTATCGATACTTTTCAGGTGCTCGATGAAATCAGCCTTGCCGGAGTACAGGCCGGCGACGAACTCTTCGGCCGTGCTCAGGTAATACCGCGTATCGGTATCTGAGCCCTGGTAAGCCGCGAGTGCCGTCTGGCGCAGCGCCTCAATGCTCGCGGCGGTTTTACCCAGTTCCGAATCCGGGTTGCGCAGCCCGAAGCGCAACTTGTTCGCCGTCAGGCTGTGTGCGATTTCGTGCAGCATCACCCAGTCGTCCGCGTCGGCGGCCAGTTCGATCTGGTGGTGGGTGGGGCTGTAGAGGCTGGTGCCGCCCTGATTGGAGCGCGACATCGGCACCTCGGCGTCGCCCAGCTGTGCTTGCAGGCGCCTGGCCAATGCACTTCGTGCAGGGTCGTGCGACTGGGCGATGCGCGACAGCTCGTCATGCGTGCTCAGCGATGTCGACAGTTTTGCCGCGACCGCCGGCTCATCGATCGCAGCATCGGTGCTTGCGGCCTCCTCACGCGGCGCCTCATGCAACATTTGCTGCAGGTGATCCTTGAGCCTGATCGCCCAATCGGAGGCGGTGTCGGTCACGAACCCCCGGGCCTCGTGAACGGGCATCATCGGCAGCCCTTCTGCAATATCCAGCAATATCTTGTCGACCGCGCCTTCCAACCCCCCCTCGTAGGCGTCCCATACCACGGTCGCGACCCCCAACGCCGAGGACAGCCCGGGCGTCATCGACACGACCAGCTTGACCGCCGCCGTCTTGACGCTGTGCTTGGCGTATTCGCGCAGTTCGTCGCTGGCCTTGCCCTGGCCCACGCGCACGCCCTGACTCGCGGTGCGGGCGGCTGACACCAACTTGTGGCCGGTGAGCACGACCCGCGCCGTGACCTTCCAGCCCAGGCTTGCCAGTGAAAACGTCCCCATGGCGATGCCCAGCAGCAGGCCGGTGGCCAGGCGCTTGCGCGACCAGAGGCTTATCTCCTGGCTGGTGCTCTTCACGCCAGCGAGGATCTCGGCCATGGTCGCCGGGTAAACGGTAGTGCCCCGCTCGGCATGGCCCAACTCGGTGCGCAGCCGGTGCAATAGCCGCTTGCCGTTGGGGTCCGTCTCTTTGGCGAACAGCGGCAGGTGGTCTTCCAGGGCCTCCAGCAACAGCCGCTGGTAGAGGACGCCCGCTTCGGCGCGATCCGCTTCGGGCAGCTGCTGCAGATAGCGCTGCTTGTCCGCCTCGGCCGCCTCGGCCCAGCCGCGGCTGAGCATGCCATGCCGGGAAAAGTTGGCGGCGGAATGCCCCGTGGCTTTGACCAGGTCGCTTTTGAGCTGGTTTTTGCTGGCTTGCAGCTGCTGTGTCCAGTATCTCAGGTAGAGGTCGAAGTCGGCACGTCCGGCCATCCCCAGCCTGGCAAGCCGCAGCGTCTGCTCGCGCACTTCGCTGTGGATCGCTGCCAGGTTCCTGACCTGCTCCTTTATGACTTCGTCGAAGCGGTCAATGGTGTTGCGTGCAGCGGATGGCGCCTGTTTCAGCTGGTCGCGGATATCCGACAACAGGGCCTGCCAGCCACTGTCCACAGCCAGCGGCGTCAGCCTCTCGAGCTCTTCCAGGAGGGTTTTCTCCGCAGCTTGAGCCTTGAGCTGCCAGCCGTCGGCATCGCTCTGCAAGCGTTCGCCCAACGCCGGGGTGAGCGGCTGCGCGGCTTCGCGGCGCAGCTCGCGCTGCAATGCCACGGCGTCGCGCAAGGGTTGCACGGCGTTTCTTGTCCTGCCCACGTCGCGCATCGTCTGCTGCAGGCTATCGAGCAATATCAGGCCCGCAGCCAGCACGGCCTGGTTGCTGGCGGGGTTGGCCACATAGGCCAGCTGCAAACCCCGATAAGCGGTTTTCACCGTTTTGGAGCCAAGCTTCGCCAGGGTGTTCTTGACGCTCAGGAAGGCACTTTCGGCGGTAGTGGCCAGGGTCAACCCGCTCATCTGCGGCTTGAGGCCCTTGGGAATGATGTCCGCTGGAGCGTCCAGTTTCTTGTTCAGGTCACTCTCTCTGTCTACGGCTCTGGCGAAGAATCCCTGGGCCGAGTCGGCCAGCGGCGCGGGATCGACATGGGACGGCAGCAACACCTTGCTGGTGCGCTTGATGGCCTCCAGCACCCCGGGCAGTACCTGACAGACGTCGTGGATGTAATCGGCAAGCTCGGTGCCACCGCCAGACTCGCCGCGGACCTCGTCGGCAAATTTGCCGCGTAGCCGCACCCCGGTCAGCAGCTTGTTGGCCTTACTCCGTACTTCCCCACCGCGTACTTCGCGCTTGACCCGTTCTTCCCAGAGGGCCGAATTGACGATCTGGTTGAATTGCTGCGTGAAGGGTCGATTGATCGGCGGGCGCTCGGCAGGTACCGGCAGCACTTCATCAAACAGTCGTCCACGGGTTTTCTGCACAAGCCCCTGCCAGGAAGGTGCATTGGCATAGAACATCAGGCTCGGAAACAGATCCAGGGTGGCGCCGATGTGCTCAGCCAGCAGGTTGGCCTGTCTGAACAGTTCGTAATCGGCGCTGTTTTCATCAAGCCCTTCCTGCAGCAGGCGCAACTTGAAGTTGATGAGATCGAGGTTGGCCCCCGGCAGGCCGCGACCTTTACTGTACAGCTTGAACTTGTCGATAAAGGCCAGCGCGGGCGCTTCAAGAAGGTGCAGAACATCGCGCTGCCAGCGTTGCAAAGGCCGCCATTTCATGGCCCGCAAGCGAGATTTAAGCTCATCGAGGTCGACCGCCTTGGGGAGCAGGCGGTTGTGGCCAAAACGCTCGAACTCCAGCATTTGCCCAAGGGACTGCTCGACGCTGGCCTGGATATGCACGCGCATGGCGCTCTCAGCCGGCTGTGGTGACGGGGCTGGCGAACGGCCGCCATTGGCGGCGACGAACTGCAGTATCTGTGACCCTGACGCCGCGCTGCTCGTGCCTGAGTCGCCGACACCGTCAATCTCGACCGCCTGAGATTTTCGAGCAAATTGAGGGAACTCATCGTGGTCGAGCATGCCCACCCTCCTCACTCATGGCTTGCTTGGGATGAACGGGATAAACCCGGGTTCAAAGGCTGAGTGAGAGCATAGGTGAGTATCGAGCTGGCTCAAGAAGAACAACTGTAAAGATAATGAATATTGAATTTCGCGAAGTCGTTAGTTGGATTTAATTGATCTTTCAACACGCGGGGGCATTGCCCCCGCACGCACGCTCAGGAAGCCGGCACCCCCTGCTCCCACTGGGCCCAATGCTCAATGATGTCCTTGACCAGCGGCTCGCCCGCCCGATAGAGGTTTTCCAGGGCCGGGACGAAGCCGCCCTGATCGGCGTACTTGAGCAGGTTGTCGACTTCACTGTAGCCAGGATAAGGCCGGTCGAAATCCGAGCCGGCGCGCAGCACCGCCAGGCGCTGGATGTCCACCCGGCCCAGGCGGCTGGCGCGCAGCAGCGCTTCGTAGGTGGAGTTGTCTTCCTGCTGAGTGGTGCAATACGCGCCCTTGCCATCGGTGAGCAGACGCGTCCATTCTTCGGCGCGCTCGCTCAGGCGCGTGCCGGAAAACCAGGTGTTGCCGGCCACGGTGTCGCAGCGGGTGACCACCGGCGCCAGGTTGGCCGGGGCCTGCGGGTAGTGTTTGCGCCAGGCCGCAGACTCCTTGCTCTCGCTCAACACCACGTGCTGGGACAGGGCATAGGCCTTGGCCTGCAGCGCCGGATTGAGCTCGAACACTTCGGTCTTGTAGTCCAGCGGCGGCTTCTCCTTGGGCCCCTTGGTGTTGATGCCCAGGTAGCCGGTAGGCCAACTCTTGGGCGCATCCCTGGGATCGATCTCCCACTGGGTGCCGAACTCCACCAGGTAGTGGGCCCAGGCGGCGGTGCCAAGGGTACCCAGCTTGGGGTTGATACCGGCAATACCGGCGACCACGAAGTAGGTCTTGCGCAGGTCGAACTGCGGCGCCAGGGCCAGCGCCAGGGTCGAAGCGGTGGCGTTGGTCTGGCCCATGCCGGTGGTCATCAGGCACACCTGCTGGTCGTTGCAGTGCACCGCCGGATAGTCCTCGGAGAGGCCGGGCACGGGGATGTCGCGGGTCAGCTTGAGGCGTTCGATCCAGTGCTGCGACTCGGGGCCGAACATGGCGATCAGCATCACCTTGGGTTGCACCGGCGGCGCCTCAGCGGCGTAGGCGTGGCAGTTCAGGGCGGCCAGGGTCAGGCTGCCGACGAGGGTGAAACGGTTGATCGAGTTCATCGGATGAGACTCCTTGTGGTTGCTTTTCGATTCATTCGGGTCAATGGATGTGTTCGTGGATCAGTACCTCGGGCACCACCGGTTCCGGCCCCAGCCGGTAGGCGGCGCGCAACGCGTTGGCAGCCTCTTCGGCACGCGCCTGGGTGGCGGCATGCACCCAGCCCAGCGGGCGCTGCTCGCCCACCGCGTCGCCCGGCAAGGCCAGGTCGCTGAAGCCGACGGCCAGGTCGAGGGCGTCGTCCGGCTGCTGGCGGCCGCCACCGAGGGCGACCACCGCCAGGCCGACGTTGCGTGTGTCGATGGCGGTGACGTGGCCGCTGGCCTGGGCCCATACGGCGAAGCGGATCGGCGCCTCAGGGAGGTAGTGCTGGGGGCGCTGGCACAGGTCGGCTGGGCCGCCGAGGGCCACGACCATGCGCGCGAAGCGCTGCAAGGCCTCGCCGCTGCGCCACGCGTGCAGCAATTGCGCGCGGGCGGCGGCCAGGTCGGGGGCCAGCCCCGCCAGCAACAGGGCCTGTTCGGCGACGGCCAGTACCACCTGCCACAACCGCTCGCTGCGCACCTGGCCCTTGAGCAACGCCACCGCCTCGGCCACCTCCAGCGCATTGCCGGCGCTGCGTGCCAACGGCTGGCCCATGTCGGTGACCAGCGCGCAGGTGCGCACCTCGGCGCCATTGGCCACCTCGACGATGCTTTGCGCCAGTTCCCGCGCCGCACTGGCGCTTTCCATGAACGCGCCGTTGCCGGTCTTGACGTCCATCACCAGCACTTGCAGACCGGCAGCCAGCTTCTTGGCAAGGATCGAGGCGGTGATCAGGTCGACCGACTCCACCGTCGCCGTCACGTCACGGATGGCGTACAGGCGCTTGTCGGCCGGCGCCAGGCTGGCGGTCGCGCCGACGATGGCGCAACCGACCTCTTGCACCACCTCGCGAAGGCGCTGGGTGCTGGGGTAGCAGTCGTAACCGGGGATGCTTTCAAGCTTGTCGAGGGTGCCGCCGGTGTGCCCCAGGCCGCGCCCGGAAATCATCGGCACATAGCAGCCGCAGGCGGCCAGCAGCGGCGCCAGCACCAGGCTCACGCAGTCGCCGACGCCTCCGGTGGAGTGCTTGTCCACCACCGGCCCTGGCAGCGCCCAGTGCAGCACCTCGCCGGAGTCGCGCATGGCGGCGGTGAAGACGATGCGCTCGGCCAGGGTCATACCCTTGAGCAGCACCGCCATGGCGAAGGCTGCCACCTGCGCGTCGCTCAGGCTGGCATCTGCAATGCCGGCGACAAAGCGGCGGATGTCCGCCTCGCCGAGCACCTGGCTGTCGCGTTTGCGACGAATCACTTCCTGGGCCATCCACATGACGCGCGCTCCCCTTCAGATGGAAATGAAAAAGCCGACGATGGCCGCACTCATCAGGTTCGACAAGGTGCCGCCGACCATGGCTCGAAAGCCCAGTTTCGCCAGTTCGTGGCGCCGCTGCGGGGCGATGCCGCTAAGGCCGGCCAGCTGGATGGCGATCGACGAAAGGTTGGCGAAGCCGCACAGGGCAAAGGTCACGATCACTTGCGTATGGGCCGACAACAGCGGCACGTTGGCTTGGGCCGCGCGCTCGGCGGTCAGGTAGTTGCCCAGGTCCGCATAGGCGACGAACTCGTTGAGGATCAGCTTCTGGCCAATGAAACCGCCGGCCAGCACGCACTCGTTCCACGGCACGCCGATGATGAACGCCACCGGCGCGAGCAGGTAGCCAAGGATCAGCTGCAGGGTCAGGTGCGGGAAGCCGACCCAGCCCCCGGCCCAGCCAAGCAGGCCGTTGAGCAGCGCGATCAGGCCGATGAACGCCAGCAGCATGGCCCCCACCGCCATGGCCAGGCGCAGCCCGACCTGAGCGCCTTCGGCGGCGGCGTCGACAATGTTGGCCGGCTTGCTGGCCTTGTCGTGCAGCACGTCCAGCGCCTGGGCCTCGACCACTTCTTCGGTCTCCGGCTCCATCAGCTTGGCCATCAGCAAGGCCCCGGGCGCCGACATGAAGCAGGCGGCGATCAGGTACTTGAGCTCCACGCCCAACCCGGCGTAGCCCAGCAGCACCGAGCCGGCCACTGCGGCAAAGCCGCCGACCATCACCGCGAACAGTTCCGAGCGGGTCATCTGGGCAATGAACGGACGCACCACCAGCGGCACTTCGGACTGGCCGATGAATACCGCCGAGGTCACCGCCATCGACTCGACCCGACTGGTGCGCAGTACGACGTGGAGGAAGCCGCCGACGATGCGTATGATCCAGCCCATCACGCCGATGTAGTACATCACCGAGATGAAGCTGCCGAAGAATACGATCACCGGCAGTACCCTGATGGCGAAGACAAAGCCGCCGCTGCCGAACACCTCGAACATGTGCGGCGAAGCGAGGCCGCCGAACATGAACTCGATACCCTTGTTGGCATAGGACTGCAGCGATGACACGGCGCCTGCCAGCTCTGCCAGCACGCTCTGGCCCCAGGGCACGTAAAGGGCGAAGGCGCCGATGACCACTTGTATGAGAAACGCCCCGCCTACCGTGCGCCACTGGATGGAACGGCGCTGGCGCGAGAGGCCCAGCGCAATAAGGACAAGCACCACAATGCCAAGCAGACTGATCATGTATTGGATTCCAAGGTAGGGTCAGAAGGCGTTGAAAGCGCCGGGCAACAATTGCTCCAGGGTCCACACCCGGGTCGCCGCCGGGTCGCTGCCCTGGCAGAGGATCAAGGCGTCAGCCGCCATCAGCTCCAGCAGTACCTGGCGACAGGCGCCGCAGGGGCTGATCAGCTCGACCTTGGGCGCGAACACTGCCATGGCCTTGAAACTGCGCGGCTGGCCGCCCTGGGAGATGGCGCTGAACAAGGCACTGCGTTCGGCGCAGTTGGTCAGGCCGTAGGAAATGTTCTCGACGTTGCAGCCTTTGACGATCTGCCCGTCGGCGGTCAGCAGTGCCGCACCCACTGGAAAGTGCGAATAAGGCGAATAGGTTGCCTGGGCGGCCGCCTTGGCCGCTTCGAGCAGTTGCAAATGCTCACTGGAAAGTTGCGTGTTCATCTCAGCCTTGCCTCGTCTTGTGATGGTAGTGCAGCGTGCAGCTGCCTTCAGAATGAATAGCCGACCCCGAAGTAGTATCCCCAGCCGTTCGAGCGGGCCTCGAAGGGGCCGTCGCCGAAGTTCAGCTCGCTGCCGTCCTTCCAGTTGCCACCGTTGTGAAAGTAGCGCCCTACGGCCATGAAACGCAGATGGGTGAACGAATACAGAAACACGTTGGTGGCCACGGTGGCGTCGGCGGTACGCGAGGGCCCAGCCTGGTCATGCAGGTCGGAGCCGAAGTCAAAGTTGGTGAAACCGATGTAGGTCAGCGAAGCGCCATTATTGTACTTGTAGATCGGCACCACATACTTGAGCTGGGCGCGGTAGCCGTCCCAGGAATATTCGTTGGGTGCACCGTAGTTCTCGAACTGGCGCCGGGCGTAGAGGTTGGCCGACAGGTTGACCCGGCTGTGGGTGTCGATGTCCGTACCAAAGCCGCTGTACAGCGTGTTGGCGCGGCCGGCGCGGTTGTGGCCGTTGTCGTAGATCCAGTCGAACGCCAGGTAGAACTCCTTGAACGGGCCGAAGCCCAGCTTGCGCCCGGTCAATTCATCGATGGAGATGCGCGGCTCGTGTTCCATGAACAACGGCGAGCCCTTGTCCCAGACGCCGCTGTCATGGCTGTTGCCGATGCCGAGAATCTTCGGTGCGTCGATGTAGCCGTAGAGCTCGAAGGGGCCTTTGCGACCGAAGTACTCGTATTCCAGGTAGATGTCGTCGCTGGGGCGCGGGCCGAAGCTGATGTCCTTGCTGCCGATCAGGGTCAGGTTCTGGTTGAACCAGGGCGCCGCCTTGCTCGGCTCCGGCGGCGCCACCTCGTAGCTCAGGCCCTCGCCCTGGGCGCTGTCGACGCCCTTGGCTGGCGCCTCGGCCGTCCAGCCGGTGCTGGCTGCTGCCAGGCTCCACAGGCCTACGCAAACGTTTGCAACTTTCACTTTTTTATTCACTGCCACGGCCACACTCCTTGATCCTTCAAAGTTTTCCGGTTTTCAGCGCGCACACAGGTTCGTCGCCGGTCAAAACCGGTGAACAATCGCTGGCGAGGCTTGATGTCGTGCGCATCGCGCGATGCGCTTCAATGGCTTGCGAGCGCTCTAGGGCGAGCTTCTGAAACTCGTCTTGAAAGAGCCATGCAAGCATTGACGGGTGAAGACTGGGCTTTGGAATAGCAGATTGTGTGCCATGGTTTTTATTGTCTTTGGATTCATTGGCTTGAGCCAAAGACAATGCCAGAGTTTGACCAGTCGATCTACTTCGGAGCACCCGGTTTGTGCAGGCTGCTCGCTTTCGGGGCGCCCCAGCACGAACTTTGGCGGTTATGTCTCAAAGGTGTGTCAAACCCTTGGCCTTATGCCATCAAGGAACAGGCTCTGCACGCTGCTCAGCACCTCGGCGAAGAACTGCGGGTCATCGAGGGTCTTGCCGGTGACCGCGTCGATCTGCGTGCGAAAGTCGGTGTAGTGCTGGGTGGTCGCCCAAAGCGAGAAGATCAGGTGGTAGGGCGCCACCGGCGCCAGCTTGCCGGCGTCGATCCAGCCCTGGATAACCGCCACCTTGGCCTCGACAGTCTCGCGCAGCGGCTGCTCGAGTTCGCCCAGCAACAGCGGCGCGCCCTGAATGATCTCCAGGCAGAACAGCCGCGACTCGGCCGGATGGTCGCGAGACAATTGCAGCTTGATGCGGATGTACTCGCTGATGGCAATGATCGGGTCCTGCTCGGCACTGAAGCCGCGCAATGGCAACAGCCAGACGTCCAGCAGCTGGCGCAGCACGCTGAGGTACAGCTCTTCCTTGCTGGCGAAGTAGTAAAGCAGGTTGGTCTTCGACACGTCGGCCAGCGTGGCGACCTGATCAAGGCTGGTGCCATGCAGGCCGTAGCGCGAGAAGATCTGCAAGGCAGCGTCCAGGATTGCCGTGCGCTTGCCTTCGACTAGGCGGGTGCGGCGGCTGAGGGTGGCGGCGCTGGGCGTGCGCTTGGTGGGGGCTTTGTCTTTCATGAAGGCAGGCATTCCAGAACGGCTCGATGGTGGCACTTTACCTGATCGCCTGGGTATAGGCGTACCTGCCGAGGCAATGCAGCGCCGATCAAGTTGGCCTTGCACCCTTCTTATCGGGGCGGCGGGCAACGCCCCAATCCAGCGCAGCGCGCACAAACCAAGTGCTCTTTTCCAGACCAGATGGTCCGATATTAATCGGCAAATCAACTAACCCACTGAAACACAATACAATTCAAAAACTGGCCCGGTCCATGCAAAACCCTACCCCAGACACCTCGGAGGGTTGCTTCATGGATATTGGCATCTTCATCCCCATCGGCAACAACGGCTGGCTGATTTCGGAAAACGCCCCGCAATACCTGCCCACGTTCGAACTCAACAAACAGATTGTGCAACGCAGCGAGCACTACGGGCTGGACTTCGCCCTCTCGATGATCAAGTTGCGCGGCTTCGGCGGCAAGACCGAGTTCTGGGAGCACAACCTCGAATCCTTCACCCTGATGGCGGGCCTGGCCGCGGTCACCAACCGCATCCAGCTGTTCGCCACCGCCGCCACCCTGACCCTGCCGCCGGCGATCGTCGCGCGCATGGCCTCGACCATCGACTCCATCTCCAATGGGCGCTTCGGCGTCAACCTGGTCACCGGCTGGCAGAAGCCCGAATACGAGCAGATGGGTCTGTGGCCCGGCGACGAATTTTTCGGCACCCGTTATGAATACCTCGCCGAATACGCGCAAGTGCTGCGTGACCTGTGGGGCACCGGCAGCAGCGACCTCAAGGGCCAGCACTTCACCATGAGCGATTGCCGCGTCAGCCCTAAACCCAAAGCCGACATGAAGCTGATCTGCGCCGGGCAAAGCGAAGCCGGCATGGCCTTCTCCTCGAAGTACGCGGACTACAACTTCTGCTTCGGCAAAGGCGTCAACACCCCGACCGCCTTCGCCCCCACCGCGCAGAAGCTGATCGAGGCCAACCGCGAGACTGGGCGCAACGTCACTTCCTTTCCGTTGTTCATGATCATCGCCGCCGACAGCGATGATGCCGCCCGCGAACGCTGGGAACACATCAAGGCCGGCGCCGACCAGGAGGCCATCGCCTGGCTGGGGGAAAAAGGCGCCGCCGACCAGAGCCCGGGCTCGAACATGCGGCAGATGGCCGACCCGACATCGGCAGTCAACATCAACATGGGCACCCTGGTGGGCTCCTGGGCCAGCGTTGCGCGCATGCTCGACGAAGTGGCCACAGTGCCCGGCACCCAGGGCGTGATGCTCACCTTCGACGACTTCATCGCCGGGGTGGAAAACTTCGGCCAGAAGATCCAGCCGCTGATGAGCAGCCGCCAGCACATCCACACCTTGCAGGAGTCCGCTTGATGAGCACTGCTACCAATCACGTCAGCGGCTACGCCCCGGCGCTGCCCGCCCGCCCTGCCCGCACCCTGCCCGCGCGCCCGGAAGCGCTGAGCCTCAAGGCCCATGAAACCGCGCTGGTGGTGGTGGACATGCAGAACGCCTACTCGACCCAAGGCGGCTATCTGGACCTAGCCGGCTTCGATGTCAGCAGCACGGGCCCGGTGGTCGCCAACATCCAGAAGGCCCTGGCCAGCGCCCGCGCTGCCGGCATGCCGGTGGTGTTCTTCCAGAACGGCTGGGACAGCGCCTACGTCGAGGCCGGCGGCCCCGGCTCGCCCAACTGGCACAAGTCCAATGCGCTCAAGACCATGCGCCAGCGCCCGGAGCTGCAAGGCACACTGCTGGCCAAGGGCGGCTGGGACTACCAACTGGTGGACGAACTGACCCCGCAGCCCGGCGACATGGTGGTGCCCAAGACCCGCTACAGCGGTTTTTTCAACACCAACTTCGACAGCCTCATGCGCAGCCGCGGCATCCGCAACCTGGTGTTCACCGGCATCGCCACCAATGTCTGCGTGGAGTCGACCCTGCGCGACGGCTTCTTCCTCGAGTACTTCGGCGTGGTGCTGGCCGACGCTACCCACCAGGCCGGCCCGCCGTTCGCCCAGCAGGCCGCGCTGTTCAACATCGAGACCTTCTTCGGCTGGGTTTCCAGCGTCGATGACTTCTGCAGCACCTTTGCCCCCGACACCGACCACTGAGGACCCTGCCATGCCCAAGCAAGCCATCATTCCCGCCGGTAGCGGCGTGCCGATCGCGCCGTTCGTACCCGGTTCCCTGGCCGACGGCGTGCTCTACGTCTCCGGCACCCTGCCGTTCGACAAGGACAACAACGTGGTCCATGTCGGCGACGCCGCCGCGCAGACCCGCCATGTGCTGGAGACCATCAAGGGCGTGATCGAGACCGCCGGCGGCACCCTGGACGACGTCACCTTCAACATGATCATGCTGCGCGACTGGGCCGACTATGCGGCCATCAACCTGGTGTACGCGCACTATTTCGCCGGCGAGAAACCGGCGCGCTATTGCATCCAGTGCGGGCTGGTCAAACCCGAAGCGCTGATCGAGATCGCCAGCATCGCCCACATCGGCTGACGCCGTTTCCCATTCAGCGAGGAGCCATCCATGTATCACGAAATTCTCGGCCGCCAGGACGCCGCCGCCCCTACCCTGGTGTTCAGCTCCGGGCTGGGCGGCTCGGCGCGCTTCTGGGCGCCGCAACTGCCGGTGCTGCTGCAGGACTACCGGGTGATCGTCTATGACCAGGCCGGCTGCGGGCGCTCGCAGGCCGAGCTGCCCGACGACTATTCGATCGGCCATATGGCCGGTGAACTGGCGGTGCTGCTCGACAGCCTGGAGGTGCAGCGCTGCCACTTCATCGGCCATGCCCTGGGCGGCCTGGTCGGCCTGGAGCTGGCCTTGCAGCGCCCTGCGTTGCTGCAAAGCCAGGTGCTGATCAACGCCTGGAGCCGCCCCAACGACCACAGCGCGCGCTGCTTCGCGGTGCGCAAGACCCTGCTGCGCGACAGCGGGCCGGCCGCCTATGTGCAGGCGCAGGCGCTGTTTCTCTATCCGGCCGACTGGATCGCCGCCAACACGGCGCAATTGGCGCAGGACGATGCCCATGCCCTGGCGCATTTTCCACCGCAGGCGAACTTGCTGAGAAGGATCGCCGCATTGCAGGCGTTCGATGTGGATGCGCGCCTGGGGGATATCACTACGCCGACGCTGCTGATCGCCAATCGCGACGACATGCTGGTGCCCTGGCAGCAATCTGCCCGGCTCGCAGAGCGCTTGCCCAAGGCGCAGTTGCACCTGCTGGCGTATGGCGGGCATGCGTCGAGCGTGAGTGATACGGCGGTATTCAATCGGGTGTTGCTGGAGTTTCTGCAGGAGCAAATCTGACGCGGGCGAGCAGCGTCGAGCCCTGCACGAAGCCCTCACCCCTTGCCCGGCTTCTTGCCCAACATCAAATGGGAAAACACCGCGTGCAGATCATCCGAGGCACTTTCCTCGTCGAGGTTGAGCTTGCTGTCGATGTGGTCCATGTGGTGCATCATCAGGTCCACCGCCAAGCTCAGGTTACGCGCCTCGATGGCGTCGATCAGCTGGGTGTGTTCATCGTAGGAGCAGTGCGTGCGGTTGCCGCTTTCGTACTGGGCGATGATCAGCGAGGTCTGCGAAACCAGGCTGCGCTGGAAGCTGATCAAGGGTGCGTTGCGCGCCGCCTCGGCCAGCTTGAGGTGGAACTCGCCGGACAGGCGGATGCCGGCGCCACGATCGCCGCGCGAGAAACTGTCGCGCTCGTCACGAACCATCTGGCGCAGCTCGGCCAATTGCTCGGCACTGGCGTGCTCGACCGCAAGCTCGGTGATGGCCTTCTCGACCATGCGCCGGGCGAAGAACACCTGGCGGGCCTCGTCGACGCTGGGGCTGGCCACCACCGCGCCGCGGTTGGGACGCAGCAGCACCACGCCCTCATGGGCCAGGCGCGACAGCGAGCGGCGAATGATGGTACGGCTGACGCCGAAGATCTCGCCCAGAGCCTCTTCACTCAACTTGGTACCCGGTGCCAGGCGCTGTTCGAGAATGGCCTCGAAGATGTGCGCATAGACGATGTCGTCCTGGGTACCGCTGCGCCCGATCTTGCTGGCGCGTGAAACTTTTTTCAGAGGTTGCAGCTGTTCGTTCATGGTAGCTCGTGGGCGAAGTGACCGGCAGTGGGCGCATTGTACACAGGGCCGTGATTATCTGTCAGGTAAAGCGGTTCAGCCAATCACCCCGTCGATCGCCGGCAAAAGCCCGCAAATCAACGGTATATAGCGAGAGCGAAGCTGACTCGGCGAACAATCTTAAAAACAGTATTTGCTTTATTTGTATACAAAAGCATAATCGCATCCGAGCCACTTCCTGACCTTCAGGTCAACTCTGTGCGCCAAGCTCGATCCCGATTGCCTCACGAAGCTGACCTCTGCCCAGAGCGCTTCGCAAAACAAGAAAAGTCTTGAGGAGTACTCGCTGTGGAAAGCCCCAAATCCGAAGCCCCTACGCTGGATCTCGCGCCCGTCAGCAACAGCTGGCTGGAACGGATTTTCAAACTCAAGCTACACGGCACCACCGTCAAAACCGAAATGCTGGCCGGCGTGACCACCTTCATCACCATGGCCTACATCATCTTCGTCAACCCCAACATCATGGCCGATGCCGGCATCGACCATGGCGCCGCATTCGTCGCCACCTGCATCGCCGCTGCCCTGGGCTGCCTGCTCATGGGCCTCTACGCCAACTGGCCAGTGGGCCTGGCGCCGGGTATGGGCCTCAACGCGTTCTTCACCTACACCGTGGTCGGCACCATGGGCTATCACTGGGAAACGGCACTCGGCGCAGTATTCGTCTCCGGGGTGCTGTTCATGATCCTCACCGTCTCGCGAGTGCGGGAATGGCTGCTCAACAGCATTCCGGTCAGCCTGCGCTACGCCATGGGCGCCGGGGTCGGCCTGTTTCTCGGGGTGATCGGCCTGAAAACCTCGGGCATCATCGTCGCCAGCCCGGCCACGCTGATCAAGCTCGGTTCACTGCGCGAGCCAGGCCCGCTGCTGTCGGCGGTGTGCTTTCTGATGATCGCGGTGCTCAGCTACCACCGCGTGTTCGGCGCGATCCTCATCAGCATCATCGCCGTGACTCTCGCCGGCTGGGGCCTGGGCCTGGTGCAATATGGCGGCATCTACTCGATGCCACCGAGCCTGGCGCCTACCTGGCTGGCCATGGACGTCAAGGGCGTGTTCAACATCAGCATGATCAGCGTGGTGCTGGCCTTTCTCTTCGTGCACATGTTCGACACCGCCGGCACCCTGATGGGCGTGGCCCAGCGCGCCGGCCTGGTGAACAAGGACGGGCGCATCGAGAATCTCTCGCGAGCCTTGAAGGCCGACAGCGCCTCCAGCGTCTGCGGCGCCCTGCTCGGCGTGCCGCCGGTGACCAGCTACGTGGAAAGCGCTGCCGGTGTGGCGGCCGGTGGCCGCACCGGGCTGACCGCCGTCACCGTCGGTATCCTATTCGTCGCCGCGATGTTTTTCGCCCCGCTGGCGGGGATGATTCCGGCCTACGCAACCGCCGGCGCGCTGATCTACGTGGCCATGCTGATGATGGGCGGCCTGGCCCACATCGAATGGGAAGAAGCCACCGACAGCATTCCGGCGATCATCACCGCCATCATGATGCCGCTGACCTTCTCGGTCGCCGACGGCATCGCACTGGGCTTCATCACCTACGTGGTGCTCAAGGCCGGCACCGGCCGCTGGAAAGAAATTTCGCTGAGCCTGTGGGTACTTTGTGCGATATTTATCGCCAAGTTTGTATACCTTTAACGCTCTGAGGTATCACCAGCCCCGTCCTTGCGACGGGGCTTTTGCATGTAAGGAGAATGCGCGATGAGTCTGCAAACCTGGCTGCTGTTCGCCGGCGCCGCCTGGGTGGTGATCGTCATCCCCGGGCCGCTGTCGCTGCTGATGATCGGCAACAGCCTGAACTACGGCCTGCGCCGCTCCTACCCGGCATTTCTGGGTGGGGTGAGCGCGTCGATCTGCCTGCTCAGCGCCTCGGCGCTGGGCTTGGGGGCGCTGCTGATGGCCTCGGAACGGGTGTTCTCGCTGCTGAAGATCGTCGGGGCCTTGTACCTGTTCTATCTGGCCTGGCAGAGCTGGCAGCAATCGCGCCTGCCGGCCGCCGCCCGCGAGGTACCCGGTGGGCTGCCGGCGCCACGCTTCGGCGCGCTGTTCGGGCGAGCCTTCGTGCTGGGCGCGAGCAACCCCAAGGACATCCTGTTCTTTGCCGCTTTTTTGCCGCAGTTTCTCAGCGCGGATCGGCCGCTGGCGGGGCAATTGCTGGTGATGATTGCAACCTGGACAGTACTCGATCTGCTGTGCAAGGTCGGCTACGGCCTGGGCGCCCGCAGCGCGGCGCGCTACCTGCGCACTGGCAAGGGACAGAGCTGGTTCAACCGGGTCAGCGCCGGGTTGTTTGGGGCGGCGGGGACGGTGTCGTTGTTGAGCAGGGCGTGAGCCGGCGGGAGGGGGCTTTGCCCCCTCGCCTGTGTTGCAGTCAAGCCTTCCAGTGTGACCCAAAAACCCTCAATGCGGCGCCAGCTGCCCTGCCTTGGCGCTCATCAGCGCCGCAAACTGCTCCGGCGTCATCTTCTGCCCGTTGAAGTCGACCATGCCTTGCGCGAAGTGCAGGCGCGAGACGATGTTCTCGCCTTCGATCCTGGCCAGGCCGAACACCTGGGCCATGCCGGCCAGGCCGTCAGCGGTGCCCTGGGCCTGCTTGGCCACGGCAGCAGGATCGGTCAGGCCTTGGACCTGGGCCTGGAAGGCGACCAGATCGGCCACCATCGGCTTGTTCAACAGCACCTCGGCCTTGAAGTCGGCGACCAGCTGGCGGTACAGGTCGGCCGGCGCCTGATCGAAGCTGCCGGGGTTGGCCAGGTCAAGCGCCAGGCTGATCTGGCTTTCGCCATGGGCGGTCTTGAGCGACCACTTGTCCAGCTGCACATGGGGCTTGGCCGCCAGCAGGGTAGTGAGATTGGCGTTCAGCTGGGCCTGGTCGGCCGGACTCAGGTGCAGGTCGTAGTCCTGCCCGGCAGCCCGTGCGGCGTTGACGGCCTGGGCTTGCGGCAACACCTTGGCGCGGTAGAACTGCACCAGCGCCTGGGTGGCGGCGATATCGAAATTGTTCAGCCTGCCGGACAGGTGCGAGGAGCCGATCGGCTTGCCAGCGACGCTGATGGCCGCCACGTCGTAATTGACCTCGCCGGCCAGGTTGCCTTCCACTTCCTGCAGCAGGCTGGCGCTGCTGAAATCCTTGAACTCGACGGCCGGGCCGCCCTGCACCTGGCCGCTGAACGACGCCAGCTTGCCGTCGGTGTGGCCCAGATAGAAACCGGAGCGGCCCTTGCTGCCGCCCGAGCTCAGGGTCAGGCCTTTGAACAGCAGGTTCAGCATGCCTTTCTCGGTGGGCAGGGTGAATTGCAGTTCATCCATGCTGCCGGTGGTGTCCAGGCGCTGGCCATCGCCGGAGGCCGAGATGTGCAGGTCGGCGCCTGAGAAGCGCAGGGCGCCGTTGCTGCCATCGAGGCTCAGCGGCAGGAAGTTCACGTCGACCTTGGCGTTGCGCTCGTAGCTGACCACCGCCTGGCCCTGCAGCGGCGCGACGTCGTGGGTGGCGGTGAACCATTTTTCGGTCGACGGCGTGCGCAGCAGCTCGAAATGACTGGCCACCATCACCGGCACCAGGTTCAGCTGCCTGACCCGCGATAGCGGCAGCGGCCCATGCTCCAGGTGATCGACGAAGTCCAGCTGCAGCGGCTGGCCCTGGTTGGAGAAGTGCTCGCCGCCCAGCAGCAGTTTGTAATGCACCTCGCTGCTGAAGAAATGCCGCTCCACCGAGGTGACCTCCAGGCTGGCGGAGCCATTGTCGCCAGCCATGCGCTCCTGCAACTGCACGTTGGCCTCCGCCACCCCGGCGCGTATCACCTCCTCCACCTTGGTACCGGTGTACCAGGCCCCGGCGGTAGCCACTGCCCCGACCACGACCACGACTCCTGCGATGACGCTGACTGCCTTATTCATGATTCGACCCGACGAGTTCCTTTCGCGCGGGCCTTACAGCGGCCCGCCATGTGAACGGGCAAGATTACCTGCCCCTTGGCACGAACAACAGGCAAAAAAAAGCCCGCAGTGTGAGCGGGCGAGGTTACCTACGAAGTCGGTCGGGGAACTTCATCAGGCTGTTGCAAAATGTGTCGTGCTAGCTGCCGCGATAGGTTGAGTAGCTGTAGGGGGAGATCAGCAAGGGCACGTGGTAATGCTCTTGATTGGCATCGATGCCAAAGCGCAGCACCACCACATCCAGGAACGCCTGATCCGGCAAGGCCACACCGCGCGCGCGGTAGTAGTCGCCGGCGCTGAACTGGATCTGATAGACCCCAGTGCGGTACTCGTCGCCCTGCAGCACCGGCGCGTCGCAGCGCCCGTCGCTGTTGGTCAGGGCAGTGGCGACCAGGGTCAGTGCCGTGCCCTCGACGCGATAGAGCTCGACCTTGATGGCGCTGCCGGGGCAACCGTGGGCGGCATCCAGTACGTGTGTGGTCAAACGTCCCATGCTCAGGCGGTCCTCTATGAAATGGGGGTGGGCTGCACCGGTTTGGCGCCGGGGAGCGTTGCGAATGCGCCTATTAAGACAGTTTTTAGAAAAGTTGTACACAATTTTATTGATAATTTTGTCCAACCTCTGACCATGCTGCCAAAATAGCCAGTAATAATGCACGGAGTCTGCCACACAGCCCGCGCCGGTGATATCTTGACCAAACGGGCAGGTTTTTTGCAAGCTTGAAAAGGATGCCAGGCAAGGCAAATCCGAGCAAAAACAGGCTTACAATCTGGCGATAAAGTTGTATACAATCATTCCATCGCCGTGGCGCAGCGGCCGTTGCCCTCGCCACCCCCATGACGCACAGAAGGAAACTGCGGTGAGCGCTGACTACCCACGCGACCTGATCGGTTACGGCTCCAACCCTCCCCACCCGCACTGGCCGGGCAATGCGCGCATCGCTCTGTCGTTCGTACTCAACTACGAAGAAGGCGGCGAGCGCAACATCCTGCACGGCGACAAGGAATCCGAAGCCTTCCTCTCCGAAATGGTCGCGGCCCAGCCGTTGCAGGGCCAGCGCAACATGAGCATGGAATCGCTGTACGAGTATGGCAGCCGCGCCGGGGTGTGGCGCATCCTCAAGCTGTTCAAGGAATTCGACATCCCGCTGACCATCTTCGCCGTGGCCATGGCCGCCCAGCGTCACCCGGAGGTGATCCGCGCCATGGTCGCCGCCGGCCACGAGATCTGCAGCCACGGCTATCGCTGGATCGACTACCAGTACATGGACGAGGCCCAGGAGCGCGAGCACATGCTCGAAGCCATCCGCATCCTCACCGAAATCACCGGTGAGCGCCCGCTGGGCTGGTACACCGGCCGCACCGGCCCAAACACCCGTCGGCTGGTCATGGAAGAAGGCGGCTTTCTGTACGACTGCGACACCTACGATGACGACCTGCCCTACTGGGAGCCCAACAACCCCACCGGCAAGCTCCACCTGGTGATCCCCTACACCCTGGACACCAACGACATGCGCTTCACCCAGGTGCAGGGCTTCAACAATGGCGACCAGTTCTTCCAGTACCTCAAGGACGCCTTCGACGTGCTCTACGCCGAAGGTGGCGAAGCGCCGAAGATGCTTTCCATCGGCCTGCACTGCCGCCTGATCGGTCGCCCGGCACGCCTGGCCTCGCTCAAGCGCTTCCTTGAATACGCGAAAAGCCATGAGCAGGTGTGGTTCGCCCGCCGCGTCGACATCGCTCGGCACTGGCACGCCACTCACCCGCTCACCCAACAGTCATTCACCGCACAGCCCGTCGTAGAAGAGGCGCAGCCATGAGCACGTTCCAGACCCTCAAGCCTTCCACTCTTAACCGCGAGCAGTTCGTCGAGGCGTTCAAGGACGTCTACGAGCACTCGCCGTGGGTCGCCGAAAAGACCTACGACCTGGGCCAGGGCCCGGAGCTGGACAGCATCGAAACCCTGCACCAGCGTATGAGCGACATCCTCTTGAGCAGTGACCACGCCCGGCAACTGGCGCTGATCAACGCTCACCCGGACCTGGCCGGCAAAGCCGCCGTCAGGGGTGAACTGACCGAAGCCAGCACCAACGAACAGGCTGGCGCCGGTATTCACCAATGCACCAGCGAAGAATTCCAGCGCTTCACCGAGCTGAACGAAGCCTACAAGGCCCGGTTCGGCTTCCCCTTCATCATGGCGGTCAAGGGCAGCGATCGGCACCAGATTCTCGCGGCATTCGAAACGCGCATTCATCACTCGGTCGACGCCGAGTTCGCCTGCGCGCTGGCCGAGATCAACAAGATCGCCCTGTTCCGCTTGATGACGTTTTAAGCGCGCCCGGCGCGCGACTCCCAAGCCCCCTCATTCAAGGCAGACAACAATGAAAGCTTACGCCGTACCCTTCGAGAAATTCGTCAACCTGGCCGACGCCCGTCTCGGCACCAAGGCCCTCTCGGTCACTGACGACTGGTTCGCCGACGTCAACCGCCTGTTCCAACCTACCCCTGCGGTGTGGAAGGAAGGCGTGTTCGACGACAACGGCAAGTGGATGGACGGCTGGGAATCGCGCCGCAAGCGTTTCGAAGGGTATGACAGCGCGGTGATCCGCCTGGGCGTGGCCGGCACCATCAAGGGTGTGGACATCGACACCTCGTTCTTCACCGGCAACTTCCCGCCGTCGGCGTCTCTGGAAGGCTGCTACCTGGCCGAAGGCGACCCCACCGACAGCACGCAGTGGACCGAAGTGCTGAGCGCCGTCGAGCTGCAGGGCAACAGCCACCATTACCACGAAATCAGCAGCACCCAGGCGTTCAGCCACCTGCGCTTCAACATCTACCCCGACGGCGGCGTCGCACGCCTGCGCGTGTACGGCGTGCCGCACCGCGACTGGTCGGCTGTGGCCGACAACGAGCTGGTCGACCTCGCCGCCGCCATGAACGGTGGCCGTGCGCTGGCCTGCTCCGACGAGCACTTCGGGCGCATGAGCAACATCCTCAACCCGGGCCGCGGCATCAACATGGGCGACGGCTGGGAAACCGCACGGCGTCGCACCCCGGGCAACGACTGGGTCATCGTCGCCCTCGGCCACCCAGGCGTGGTCGAGCAGATCGTCGTCGACACCCTGCACTTCAAGGGTAACTACCCGGATAGTTGCTCTATCCAGGGCGCCTTCGTCAAAGGCGGCACCGACAGCCAGATCGAAACCCAGAGCCTGTTCTGGCGCGACCTGCTGCCCTCGCAGAAGCTGGAAATGCACCAGGAGCACAGCTTCCGGGAGCAGATCAAGGCGCTCGGCCCGATCACGCACATCCGCTTGAACGTGTTCCCGGATGGCGGTGTAAGCCGCCTGCGCCTGCTGGGTAAAGTGGCCAAGTAAAGATCTCAACCCTACACGATCGGCAGGTGGCCGCTGTGGGAGCTCAAGCTCGCGCAGAGGCCATCGCAAGATCTACTGACGGAACACGACAAAATGCGCACATTAGTGATCGAGCCCCTGACCAAGGAAGCCTTTGCCCCCTTCGGCGACGTGATCGAAACCGAGGGCAGCAGCCACTTCATGATCAACAATGGCTCGACCATGCGTTTCCATAAGCTGGCCGCCGTCGAAACGGCGCAGCCGCAAGACCAGGCGATCATCAGCATCTTTCGCGCCGAGGCGCTGCAGATGCCGTTGACCGTGCGCATGCTGGAGCGCCATCCGCTGGGCAGCCAGGCCTTCGTGCCGCTGCTTGGCCACCCCTTTCTGATCGTGGTCGCGCCGGTTGGCGACGTACCTGTATCAGGGCATGTCCGTGCTTTCATCACTGATGGCAAGCAGGGCATCAATTACCATCGCGGCGTCTGGCACCACCCGGTGCTGACGATCGAAAAGCGGGATGACTTCCTGGTGGTTGATCGCAGTGGCACAGGCAACAACTGCGATGAGCATTTTTTCAATGAGGACGAATTGCTGATCCTCGCCCCCCACCTATAAGAGAAGGCTCGGTGACCGCGCAACGGTCACCGGCAAGAGGTAGTAACTGTGGAAGCACATCTGATCGAATGGCTCAATTTGAGCGTGCGCTGGATTCACATGATCGTCGGCATCGCCTGGATCGGTGCCTCATTCTATTTCGTCTGGCTGGAAAACAACCTTAACCGGGTCAACCCGCGCGACGGCCTGTCGGGCGACCTTTGGGCGATCCATGGTGGCGGTATCTACCACCTGGAGAAGTACAAACTGGCCCCGCCAAAAATGCCGGACAACCTGCACTGGTTCAAATGGGAAGCCTACTGGACCTGGATGTCGGGCGTGACCCTGCTGTGCATCGTGTTCTATTCCAACCCGACCCTGTACCTGCTGCAGCCGGGCAGCTCGTTGACCGGCATCGAAGGCATCGGTATCGGCCTGGGCTCGCTGGCCATCGGCTGGCTGGTGTACGACGTGCTGTGCGACTCGCCACTGGGCAAGCGCCCTGCCCTGCTCGGCCTGATCCTGTTCGTGCTGATCATTCTCGCCTGCTTCGGCTACAGCCAGATCTTCAGCGGCCGCGGCGCCTACCTGCACACCGGCGCGCTGATCGGCACCATCATGGTCGGCAACGTGTTCCGTATCATCATGCCCGCCCAGCGCGCGCTGGTGGCGGCCATCGCCGAGAACCGCACACCTGACCCGACCCTGCCAGCCAAAGGCCTGCTGCGTTCGCGTCACAACAACTACTTCACCCTGCCGGTGCTGTTCATCATGATCAGCAACCACTTTCCGAGCACCTACGGCAGCAAGTACAACTGGCTGATCCTGGCCGGCATTGCCGTGTGCGCGGTCCTGGTCCGACACTACTTCAACACCCGCCACGACAGCGGCAAGTACGCCTGGGTCATGCCTGTAGCCGCCCTGGGCATCATCTGCCTGGCCTACGCCACCGGCCCCGAGCGTCACCCGGGGGCCGCTGCGGCCGCCGCCAATGCGCCGATCGAATACCAGCCGATGCCGGAAACGGCCGTGGGTGGGGTACGTGCCGACGAACAGCCAGCGCCTGCGCCTGCCACTGCTGCGGCACCCGCTGCGGCACCGGCCGCCGCAACTACAGCAGCGCCTGCGCCAGCGACGGCTGCGGCGGGCGGCAGTGACTTCCACAAGGTGCAAAGCGTGATTCACGAGCGCTGCGCCGTGTGCCACTCGGCCAACCCGACCAGCCCGCTGTTCAGCACCGCGCCGGCCGGCGTGATGTTCGACACCCCGCAGCAGATCCAGGCCATGGCCCCGCGCATCCAGGCGCAAGCCGTGACCAGCCAGATCATGCCGCTGGGCAACATGACCAAGATGACCCAGGAAGAGCGTGACCTGATCGGCCAATGGGTGAGCAAGGGGGCGTCGATCAACTGACCGCCGGGGCCGGGCACGCCCGGACAATCGACGCTGCCTGCTTGCGGGCGGCCCGGTCCCGCACCGTTTACCGCAAGACCGTTACAACACAACAAAAACAAGAAACCGAGGTGTTGCATGTCCGAGTCCGACCAGGCGCGCATTCCCGCGCCGCCACCACGACAGCCCCTGCCCCTGCTGCAACTGATCCTTGTGGGTCTGCAGCACGTTCTGCTGATGTACGGAGGCGCCATTGCGGTGCCGCTGATCGTCGGACAAGCCGCCGGCCTCTCCCGAGATGAAATCGCCTTTCTGATCAACGCCGACCTGCTGGTCGCCGGTGCCGCCACCATTGTCCAGTCACTGGGGATCGGCGGCATCGGCATCCGCATGCCGGTGATGATGGGTGCCAGCTTCGCCGCCGTTGGCAGCATGGTGGCCATGGCCGGCATGCAGGGCGTAGGCCTGACCGGCATCTTCGGCGCGACCATCGCCGCCGGCTTTTTCGGCCTGCTGATCGCGCCGTTCATGTCGAAGATCGTGCGCTTCTTCCCGCCGCTGGTCACCGGCACGGTGATCACCTCCATCGGCCTGTCGCTGTTCCCGGTGGCGGTCAACTGGGCTGGTGGCGGCGCCCACGCCAGCGAATTCGGCGCGCCGCTGTACCTGGCGGTGGCGGCGATGGTGCTGGGCATCATTCTTCTGGTAAACCGCTTCATGGGCGGTTTCTGGGTGAACATTGCCGTACTGATCGGCATGGGTGTGGGCTACGCCGTGGCCGGCATGCTCGGCATGGTCGACCTCGGCGGCTTGAGCGATGCGCCCTGGCTGCGTGTGGTCACTCCACTGCATTTCGGCCTGCCGACCTTCGGCCTGGCGCCGGTGCTGTCGATGTGCCTGGTGGTGGTGATCATCTTCGTCGAATCCACCGGCATGTTCCTCGCCCTGGGAACCATCACCGACCGCGAAGTGACCCCCGGCATGCTCCGTCGCGGCCTGCTGTGCGACGCCGCCGCGTCGTTCGTGGCCGGCTTCTTCAACACTTTCACCCATTCCTCGTTTGCCCAGAACATCGGCCTTGTGCAGATGACCGGCGTGCGTTGCCGCTCGGTGACCGCCGTCGCCGGGCTGCTGCTGATCGCCCTCTCGCTGCTGCCCAAGGCGGCCCTGCTGGTGGCTTCCATTCCGCCAGCCGTACTGGGCGGCGCAGCCATCGCCATGTTCGGCATGGTCGCGGCCACCGGCATCAAGATCCTCCAGCAGGCCGATATCGGCGACCGTCGTAATCAGTTGCTGGTGGCGGTGAGCGTCGGCATGGGGCTGATCCCGGTGGTGCGCCCCGAGTTCTTCGCACACCTGCCGCTGTGGATGAACCCCATCACCCACAGCGGCATCGCCATGGCGACGCTCAGCGCGGTACTGCTCAACCTGTTGTTCAACGTATTGGGCGGCGCCGGGCGCGAGCGCATGAACCAGGCCGCGCACCACTAGCCAGGGCGGGTCGGTCGCAAAGCTGACCAAACGCCCCACTTTTGTCTGCGCCACTTTCCACACGCTCCATCAAGGAGCACCCAAACGGCATTGCGACGTGATTTCTGGCGGCGCAAGGCCGTCTTACGGCCCTGACAAAGTTGGCGCAGGTTTTGCTCTAGAGCTCGCGCACCTTAAAAAGCTGACCAACCAGACAAAACAAAAATATTAGAACTCACCAAAGACCGATGACAGGGAGCAACACAATGAAGCGCACCTTTACCAGCTTGATGCTTGCCGGCAGTCTGTTCGCCGCCAGCCATGCCATGGCCGACGACGGCATCTTCCAATGGCAGAGCTACAGCCTGACCTACCTCAATGGGCAGAACTTCAAGGTCAACCCGCCGAACCAGCAGACGGTGACCTTCGAATACGCCGACTCGTGGAAGTACGGGGACAACTTCCTGTTCGTCGACAACATCTTCTACAACGGCAAGCCCGACTCCGACGTCGGCGCCAATACGCTGTACGGCGAGTACAGCCCGCGTCTGTCGCTGGCCAAGATTAGCGGCCATGACTTCAACTTCGGCCCGATCAAGGACGTGCTCCTGGCCGGCACCTACGAGTTCGGTGAAGGCGACGTCGAATCCTGGCTGATCGGCCCGGGCTTGGACCTGAAGATTCCCGGCTTCGACTACTTCCAGCTGAACTTCTACAACCGCCACAGCCGCGGCGACCGCCCGGGCGACAACATCTGGCAGATCACCCCGGTGTGGTCGTACACCATTCCGGTGGGCAACTCCGACATCCTCATCGACGGCTACATCGACTGGGTCACCCAGAGCGACAGCAACAGCCGCGGCACCTACCACAAGAACGTGCACGTCAACCCGCAGGTCAAGTACGACCTGGGCAAGGCCCTGCACATGACGCCGCAGAAGTTGTATGTGGGTTTCGAGTATGACTACTGGAAAGACAAGTACGGCATCGAAAGCACCTCGGACTTCGACACCAACCAGAACACCGCCAGCTTGCTGGTCAAGGTGTTCTGGTAAGGCGCGCAAGCGGGGAGAAATGAATCTGGCTGCTGCTTGACGTGGGAGGGGGCCAGGCCCCCGAGAGGCCGCAAGGCCGGTTTGATCTGCTCAAGGGCAAGATCAACAAATCGGGGGCTCTGCCCCCTCCCACCGGGGCCAGTCAGAGGCGCTTGAACGCCTCGCCCAACCGCTCCAGGCCGGTATCGATCTGCTGCAGATCCGGCGCTGCGAACGACAAGCGCAAGCTGTCCAGTTCCGGCGCCTCGGCGTAGAAGGCCGCCCCCGGCACGAACAGCACGCGCCGTTCGATCGCCTGCTCCAGCAACGCCTGGGCACTCACCCCCTGGCGGCACTTGCCCCAGATGAACATGCCGCCGGCTGGCGGACTGATCTCGATGTATTCCTCCAGCTCCGCCAGGCCCGTCAGCATGCGCTGGCACTTGTCGCGATACCCCGCCAGCAATCCCGGCAAGGCCACTTCAAGCGCACCCCCGCGCAGATACTCGGCAGCGATTTGCTGAGCCCAGGGTGACGTACACAGGTCCACAGTCTGCTTGGCGATGCGGCAGCGCTGGTTGATCGCATCCGGCGCGACCATCCAGCCCAGGCGCAGACCCGGGGCAATCACCTTCGACAGGCTCGACAGGTGTACCACCCGGCCCTGGGCGTCGTCGCTGCGCTGCGACAGCTCCAGCAGCGAAGGCAACGCCTGGCCGGAGAATCGCAGTGCGCCGTAGGGATCATCCTCGACGATCAGCAGGTCATGCCGCGCGGCCAAAGCCAGCAGCTGCTCACGGCGAGCCAGTGGCAGGCAGGCGCCGGTGGGGTTGGCGAAGGTCGGCACGCAGTACAGCAGGCGCACCGTGCCCGGCGCCAGCGCAGCCAGTTGCGCGGCCAGGCGCTCGGTGTCCAGGCCGTCGCGGTCGGTGACAGCGCTCAGCACCCGGGCGCCAGCCATGCGCAAGGCCTGCAACGCCGCCGGGTAGCCGGGACGCTCCACCAGCACGGTGTCGCCGGGTTCGAGTAGCACCTTGATCAGCAAGTCCAGGCCCTGTTGCGAGCCGGTGGTGACCAGCACCTGGTCCATGCTCACCTGTGCACCGCGCCGGCCCATCAGCAGCGAGAGCTGCTCACGCAAAGCGGGCAGGCCTTCGGTGGCGGCGTATTGCAGGCAATCGAGGGGAGCCTCGGCAAACGCCTGCGCACTGGCCGCAGCCAGGGCGGTACGGTCGAAGAATTGCGCGGCAGGGTAACCGCCGGCGAAAGAAATCATCCCCGGCAGGGACAGGTACTTGAACAGCTCGCGAATCACCGAGCCGGTGGGCGCCTGGAACGCGCTGGAGAAACGATAGTCAGGCATGGGGGCTGTCGCAGGTGGCCAGATCGAGCCTGCAGTATCGGCGGGGGTCAGGCGGCGGACAAGCGAGGTTTGCGCAGGATGTCATTCCGCCCAGGCATGTTGGCTTGCCGGCACGATCGACTCAAACCACCCGTTTGACCGGCTTGCCCTTGACCACGCACAGGTAGGGCGCCGCAGCCGGATGCTGGTCGAAGTGCAGCGCCAGCTCGTTGTCGCTGCCGGCGCGCGCGGTGAAATCCAGGGCGAAGAAGATCAGCGCCGACAAGGAAAGAAACGCAGCGATGTGCAATGCACGCATGTTCATGAACTGTGGTCCTCGGCAAGTCAGCCCTTGATACCGACTCTTGATGACGATCCGAAGACCGCCGTGCCCAATTTATCGACTGGCCAGCGGCTTTCTTGAGAGAACCTCAGTCGAAGCGGTAGGCGATAGCCGTCTGCACTTGCGCCTGGTTGACCTGGCCATGCACGCGCACCAGGCTGCTGTCCGCCGCCGAGCCTTCAAGGTGTATCCAGCTGACGTTGCCCAGCCACGACCAATGGGCGCTCAGCGGAATCTGCGCGCCCTGGCTCAGGGTGATGTCCTGCAGGCCGCCGCTGGCTCGGTAGGGGTTCAGTCCTGAAGCCTGGCTTTGCGCTGGAGCGATGCCAAAAAAAGTCTGCTCGTAGCGCTGGTCGCCGTAATGCGCGGTCAGCTCGGTGCTGCCGTAAATCGTCTCCTTCTCGCTGGGGCCGCCGCCCAGGGGGTAGTCCAGTTCGCCGGCCAGCTTGCCGAGCGCCCCGCCCTGCCCACTGCCGGCACCGAAGGCATGGCCGGCCTGGGCCGACAGGCGCCACCAGGGCGCCAGGCTGAAGGCGATGAAGGCGCCGCCCTCGCCCATGTCGTCGACGTCGCGCAGGCCGCGCAGCGAACCGTTGGCGGTGCGTCCGGGAATATAGTTGACGAAAGGCCCGGCACTCAGCCCGTAGCCCTTGACCGCAGTCAACGACAGGCCGTCTTCGGAGTCCAGGTCCAGTCCTTGCCACTGCAGGTCGGAGTACGGCATCGGCTTGACCTCGTGGCGGCTGCCACTGGGGTCGCGAACTTGCCAGGACAAGCCGGCGCCTGCTTCACCCTGCAGTGCATCGGCCTGCACGACGCCGCTGAGCAGTGCGCCCAGCAGCCAGCAACGAACGAATTTCATGACGGCAACTCTGTAGATACAGGCGCGCATGAAGCCGCGACCGTCCCCCGGTGCGCAAGCACTGATGTTCTTTGTAGCGAGCTACAAAAATTGTAGCTTGGTGGTCCTGCCCCAGCCTGCAGAAAGCGCTCGGCGGCTCTATCTACTCAAAATTACTTCATGAAAATCAACGAGTTGAACTTTCGACTGGCCGACCGCCGTCTGCTGGCACGGCCCCTGCTATAGCCCTCTGCAAGCGCCCAGCGCGCCCTTGAACACCGTGCTCCATTGACTAGGTGCTTGCAGATGATGCAGTGGCATATCGTGTGTGACTTCGACGGGACCATCACCCGCAGCGACGTCATCGACAACATTCTTCAACGCTTCGCCGGCCCGGAATGGGAAACGGTCGAAGCACAGTGGCTGGCCGGCGAGATCGGCTCGCGCGAATGCCTGAGCCGCCAGCTGTCCATGGTCAGGGCAACGCCCGCGCAACTGCTGGAATACTTCGACAGCGTCGACATCGATCCGCAGTTCCCCGACTTCGTCGACCTGGTCCGCGAACGCGGCGCCACCATCGAAGTGGTCAGCGACGGCATCGAACAAGGCATCGCGCGCATCCTTTCGCGGCACTACTGCACCCTGCTGCCGATCCTGGCCAACCGCCTGCGCCAGACCGGCCCGGACAGCTGGCGCATCGACTTCCCGTATTCCAGCGACGCCTGCCGCGCGGCTTCCGGCAACTGCAAATGCAAGTCCACTCCACAGGATCGCCGCGTGCTGGTGATCGGCGACGGCAAGTCGGACATGTGCGTGGCCTCCAGCGCCGACTTCGTCTTCGCCAAGGGCAGCCTGGCCGACTACTGCGCTCGCGAGGGTATCGCGCACGCCCGCTTCGACCACTTCGGCGAGTTGGCGCAGCTGCTCTCGCGCCTGCCGGCCGAACGCACCAGCCCTGCCCCGCTGGCCCCCACTACTGCCTTTGAACACCAGGAACTCTTCCACCATGTCTGAACACATCCGCATCGCCAGCCCGCAAGACCAACTGCTGCTGGACAAGGAAGCCAGATATTGCTCATTCGGCGACACCGTGCACTACGTCGAGCCGCCACGCATTTTCAGCCGCTGCGAAGGCTCCTACGTTTTCGACACCGACGAGCAGGCCTACCTCGACCTGCAGATGTGGTACTCGGCGGTCAACTTCGGCTATGCCAACCCACGCCTGAACAATGCCCTCAAGCAGCAGATCGACACCCTGCCGCAGATCGCCAGCCAGTACCTGCACAAAGGCAAGATCGAACTGGCCGAACACATCGCCGTCGACGCCAAGCGCAAATTCGGCCTGGACGGTCGCGTGCACTTCAACGTCGGTGGTTCGCAGTCCATCGAAGACTCACTCAAAGTGGTGCGCAACGCCAGCAACGGCAAGAGCCTGATGTTTGCCTTCGAAGGCGGTTATCACGGCCGTACCCTCGGCGCCTCGTCGATCACTTCGAGCTACCGCTATCGCCGCCGCTACGGCCACTTCGGCGAGCGTGCGCAGTTCATCCCGTTCCCGTACCACTTCCGCGGCCCCAAGGGCATGTCCAAGGAAGAATACGGCAGCTACTGCGTCAAGCAGTTCGCCCGCCTGTTCGAGACCGAATACAACGGCGTATGGGACCCGAAAACCGGCCAGTGCGAATATGCGGCGTTCTACGTCGAGCCGATCCAGGGCACCGGCGGCTACGTGATTCCGCCGATGAACTTCTACAGCGAGCTCAAGCACGTGCTCGACCAGCACGGCATCCTGATGGTCTGCGATGAAATCCAGATGGGCTTCTACCGCACCGGCAAGCTGTGGTCGATCGAGCACTTCGACGTCAAACCCGACGTGGTGGTGTTCGGCAAGGCGCTGACCAACGGCCTCAACCCGCTGGGCGGCATCTGGGCCCGTGAAGAGCTGATCAACCCAGGCATCTTCCCGCCAGGCTCGACCCATTCGACCTTCGCCTCCAACCCGCTGGGCACTGCGGTGGGTCTGGAAATGTTCAAGATGACCAGCGAGATCGACTACGGCGCGATGGTCATGGCCAAGGGCAAATACTTCCTCGCCGGCCTCGAGGACCTGAAAAAGCGCTACCGCATCGTCGGCGACGTCGACGGCCTGGGCCTGGCCCTGCGCATGGAAATCTGCGGCGATGACGGCTTCACCCCGGACAAGGCCAAGCTCGACGAGATGGTCGACGAAGGCATGAAGGGCGACATGCTCGTCGACGGCCGCAAGCTGGGCCTGATCCTCGACGTCGGTGGCTACTACAAGAACGTCATCACCCTGGCGCCGTCGCTGGAAATCAGCTACCCGGAAATCGATTTGGCGCTGGCGCTGCTCGATCAACTGCTGCACCGCGTGACGACACGCTGATGGTGGCGCAGATCGATCTGGGCGAAGGCGATGCCGGCTTCAAGGTCGGCGACGGCGCAGCGGCCGTGCTGCTGATCCACGGCCTGACCGGCACCCCGACCGAACTGCGCAAGGTGGCGCAGGGCCTGGCCAAGCGTGGCTACAGCGTTTACGTACCCACCCTGCCCGGTCACTGCGGCGACAACGCCGACCTCCAGGCCACCCGCTGGACCGATTGGTACGCCGGCGTGCAGCGCGCCTTCGAAGGCATCCGCCAGCGGCACCGGCAGGTGTTCGTTGGCGGCCTGTCGATGGGTTCGGTGATGTCCATGTACCTGGCCTCGCAGTACCCGGGCCAGGTGGCTGGGCTGTTGCTGTATTCCACCACCTTGCGCTACGACGGCTGGAACATGACCAGGTGGGCGGTATTCACCCCCTTGTTGATGGCCATTCCGTTCGGCGTGCACCTGTGCAAGTTCGTCGAGTCCTCGCCTTACGGCATCAAGAACCCGCGGCTGCGGGCAATCGTCGAAAAGCAGATGAAGGAAGGCCAGAGCGATGCCGCCGGATTGCTGATGATGTCCGGGGTCAGCGTGCGCGAACTGCACCGCCTGATCGCCGCCACCAAGCGCGGCATGCCGGCGCTGACCACCCCGGCGCTGGTGCTGCACTCGGCCGAAGACGACATCACCAGCCGCTGGAACGCCGACTACATCGAGCGCAAGCTGGGCGGGCCGGTGCGCAAGGTGCTATTGGACAATTGTTACCATATGATCACCGTCGACCTGCAGTACCGCACAGTGATCGACCTGAGCGCCGACTTCATGGATGACCAGGTGCGCAGCGGCGCCCGCGCAACGCCGGGCGACCTGCAGCAGGCCTGCGCGCTGGCCTCGTGAGGGCGCAAGCAGGGCCAGAACTTTCTCGGACGACAGGAGCTTTCGTGATCCACTGGAGCCTGCAACGCAAGCTGGTGCTGGCTTTCTGGCTGGTCAGCGTGGTGCCGACCATGATCGCGGCGGAACTCGCCGCGACTACTCTTTCGCAGATCTTCGACAGCAACGTGCGGGTCTGGCTGCAGGAGTCGACCAAGATCGTCGAGGATGAAATCAGCGAGATCACTCGCGGCAACGCGCGCGTGGCCAAGCTGCTGCTCAATCATTCGCAACCGGTGGCCAACGGCACCTTCAGCGACAACCGCTGGACCGCCGACATCGCCGATGCCACCGGCGTCGATGTCATCGCGCTGATCCGCAGCCGCGACCACAAGCTGGTGTTCAGCAACGCCCCGGATGAGATCGTCCAGCAGATCAGCCTGGCCCCGGACGCCGTCCTGCAGACCGTCAACAACGCCGGCACCGCCACCGGCACTGTTATCTCCACCTTCGCCACCACGCAAAACGGCGACGACTACCAGCTGCTGATCGGCACCTACCTGGATGACAGCTTCCTGACCAGCGTCGCCGACGTCCACTCGCTGGACCTGCGCCTGTACCTGGCCAGCCCCGAGGGCTTCGCCCAGGTGTTCTCCAGCCAGCGTTTCGAAGACTCGCCGAACGTCATCCCCAAGCGCATCGAAGACCTGCTGCGCAGCACCCGCCAGCCCAGCGAGCAATTCACCAGCCGCTACAGCGGCCTGTACCGGCCGGTGTTCAACAACGGCGGGCAGCTGCAGGGCATTGTCTTCAGCGGCCTGCTGCGCCACAGCAGCCTGATGGGCCTGGTCAACCAGAGCAACCTGTTCATCCTGATCTTCCTGCTCGGCTCGGCGCTGTCGCTGAGCGTCGGCTGGCTGGTCTCGCGGCGCCTGGCGCAACCGCTGCGGGCTCTGTCCAGGGGCGTGCAGGCAATCACCGCTGGCGACTACGCACAGCGCGTCGAGGTGGGCGGCGACGACGAGCTGGCCGACCTCTCCACCACCTTCAATCACATGGCGGCTGGCCTGCAGGAACTGCGCACGCTGGAAGCCCAGCTGCGCCGCCGCGACCGCCTGCACGCCCTCGGCGAGGTCGCCATGGGCCTGGCCCACGAGATCCGCAACCCGCTGGGCATCATCAAGACCGCCACGCAGCTGTTGCACCGCCGCGCCGCCCTGCCGGAAACCGACATGCGCCATCTGGAATACGTGATCAGCGAAGTCACCCGCATCAACGACCTGATCACCGAGTTTCTCGACTTCGCCAAGCCCAGCGCGCCGATGCGTACACTGATCCCGGCGCGCCCGCTGCTCGAAGAGCTGCTGGGCTTCTGCGCGCCGGAACTGTCCAACCACCAGGTGCAGGCCAGCATCGACGACCAGGCCCCCGACGCCACGCTCTATGCCGACGCCCGACAGCTGCAGCAGGCCTGCCTGAACCTGGTGCTCAACGCCATCGACGCCATGCCCCACGGCGGTCGCCTGCTGCTGAGCATTGCAAAACAACAGCAAACCACCATCATCAGTGTTTCCGACAGCGGCCAGGGTGTGCCCAGCGACATGATCGATCGCATCTTCAACCCCTTCGTCACCAGCAAAGCCTCGGGCACCGGCCTGGGCCTGGCCAAGGTCTTCTCGATCATGGAAAACCATGACGGCCGGGTCGAATGCGTCAACCGTCCGGGGCTGGGCGCCACCTTCAACCTGTACCTGCCCAGCCACGCCCCCGCGCCGGCCGAGGCGTCGCCGGTATGAGCCATCATGTGCTGGTGGTGGACGACGAGGCCAAGCTCTGCGACCTGCTGGTGTCGGCCCTGAGCACCGATACCTTGCTGGTCAGCACCGCCGGCAACGGCTTGCAGGCGCTGGCGGTGCTCGAGCGGCAGGCCATCGACCTGGTCATCAGCGACTGGCGCATGCCCGGCATGGACGGCCCGCAGCTGCTGGCGGAGATCAAGTCGCGCTACCCACGCCTGCCGGTCATTGTCATGACCGCCTACAGCACCGTGAAGAACGCCGTGGCGTCGATGCGCAACGGGGCCTACGACTACATCGCCAAGCCGTTCGACATCGACGAACTCGACGTCACCGTGCACAAGGCTCTGCAATACGCCGACGTACTGCGCGACAACCAGCGCCTGCGTGACGAGTTGCAGGCGCGCCAGCCGATCGCCAGTCTGGTCGGCGAGAGCCCGGCCTTCCAGCGCGTGCTGACGGCCATCGACTCGGTACGCGAAAGCAGTGCGACCATCCTGCTCACCGGCGAAAGCGGCACCGGCAAGGAGATGGTCGCCCGCGCCATCCACCGCCATGGCAGCCGCGCCGACCAGCCCTTCGTGGCGGTCAACTGCGCGGCGATTCCCGAAGGCCTGCTGGAAAGCGAGATGTTCGGCCACCGCAAGGGCGCCTTCACCGGCGCCATCAGCGACCGCGTCGGGCGTTTCGTACAGGCCGACAAAGGCACGCTGTTTCTCGACGAGGTCGGCGACATGCCCTTGCCGCTGCAGGCCAAGATTCTCCGCGCGCTGCAGGAGCGGGTAATCGAACCGGTGGGCGAAAGCCACGAGCGGCGGGTCGATGTGCGAGTGATCGCCGCGACCAACAAGGACCTGCTCAAGGCCGTCGCCGACAAGACGTTCCGCGAGGACCTGTATTACCGCCTCAACGTCTTTCCAATTCCGCTACCGGCCCTGCGCGACCGCGTCGAGGACATCGCCACCCTCGCCGCGCATTTTGCCCGCACCGCAGGCGCTGACGCCGGCAAGCGCATTGCCGGCTTCAGCGACGAGGCGCTGCAAGCCATGCTCGCCTACCCGTGGCCGGGCAACATCCGCGAGCTGCAGAACTGCGTGGAGCGCGCGACCATCGTCGCCAGCGGTGCGCAGATCGAGCAAGCCGACCTGCCGGGTTATCTGTTTGGTTCGGCCCCGGTGCGCCAGTCGGCGGGGCTGCTGGCAAGCGCCGAGATGGCCGTGCCGGACGACCTCGACGCCAGCCTCGCCGAGCTGGAAAAGGCCTTCATCCTCGCCGCTCTGCAGCAGAGCCATGGGGTGCAGGCAGCGGCGGCGCAGCGCCTGGGGATTTCCGAGCGCAGCTTCTGGTACCGCTTGAAGAAACTCGGGATTCAGGTGGAGAAGATTGCGCATTGAAGCGGCCTATCGCGGGCTTCGCACGCTCCTACGCTGCCGGTTTGCGACGCGTGCATCCGGCGCTCATAGGTGATGCATCTGGACGCCTATGAATCGAAACAAACGTAGGAGCGCGCGAAGCCCGCGATAGGCCGCGCGGGCGGCCGGTGGCGGCCATATTGAACCTGATGCCGGGCACCTCCATGCCAATATTGAGCCCCGTGCAAGCGCGGTGCTACCATGCCGGTCCGCCCAGAGCTGTGCGCAGACAAGGAATACCCTACCCGATGAGCAGCATTCGCGAGCGCAACAAAGAACTGATCTTGCGCGCAGCCAGCGAGGAGTTTGCCGACAAGGGCTTCGCCGCCACCAAGACCAGTGACATTGCCATCAAGGCCGGGCTGCCCAAGCCGAATGTCTATTACTACTTCAAGTCCAAGGACAACCTCTACCGCGAGGTGCTCGAAAGCATCATCGAGCCGATCCTCAGGGCGTCTACGCCGTTCAACCCTGACGGCGAGCCCAACGAAGTGCTGAGCAGCTACATCCGCTCGAAAATCCGCATCTCCCGCGACCTGCCGTTCGCCTCCAAGGTGTTCGCCAGCGAAATCATGCATGGCGCGCCGCACCTGAGCGCCGACCAGGTCGAGCAGCTCAACGCCCAGGCGCGGCATAACATCGAGTGCATCCAGACCTGGGTCGAGCGCGGACAGATTGCACCTATCGACCCGCATCATCTGCTGTTCAGCATCTGGGCGGCGACCCAGACCTACGCCGACTTCGACTGGCAGATCTCGGTGGTCACCGGCAAGGCCAGGCTGGAAGACGCCGACTACGAGGCGGCGGCGCAGACCATCATCCGCATGGTGCTCAAGGGTTGTGCCCCGGATTGAGGGGTGAGCTCAGAGGCTGCAGGGATCGTGGGAGGGGGCGAAGCCCCCGATCTTTTGATCTTCTCGAGCCCTGAGATCAAGCCGGCCTTCGGCCTCTCGGGGGCTCTGCCCCCTCCCACCAGCCTGCTCCCTCCCACCAGCGCCTGCCTCGGGAATAGCTGACTGCAGGGATCGTGGGAGGAGGCAAAGCCCCCGATCTTCTGATCTTCTCGAGCCCTGAGATCAAGCCGGCCTCCGGCCTCTCGGGGGCTCTGCCCCCTCCCACAAGCCTGCCCCCTCCCACCAGCGCCTGCCTCGGGAATAGCTGACTGCAGGGATCGTGGGAGGGGGCGAAGCCCCCGATCTTTTGATCTTCTCGAGCCCTGAGATCAAGCCGGCCTTCGGCCTCTCGGGGGCTCTGCCCCCTCCCACCAGCCTGCCCTCTCCCACCAGCGCCTGCCTCGGGAATAGCTGACTGCAGGGATCGTGGGAGGGGGCGAAGCCCCCGATCTTCTGATCTTCTCGAGCCCTGAGATCAAGCCGGCCTTCGGCCTCTAGGGGGCTCTGCCCCCTCCCACCAGCGCATTCGCCTCACTCCACCACGAAGCCCAGCCCCTGCAACGCATTGATCGCGCATTGCTCGTCGATGTCCGAGGTATCCCCGCTGATGCCCACCGCACCAAGCACCTTGCCGGCCGCATCGCGAATCAATACGCCACCCGGTGCCGGCACCACCGACCCCTGACCCAGGCCATTGAGCGCGGCGTAGAACGCCGGGCGTTGCTGCGAGTCCTGGGCCAGCAGGCGCGACGCCTTGCCCAGGGCGATCGCGCCCCAGGCCTTGCCGGTGGCCACTTGCGGGCGCAGCAGGCTGGCGCCGTCCTCGCGTTGCAGGCTGACCAGGTGGCCGCCACTATCGATCACGGCCACGGTCAAGGGTGCGGCCTTGATCTCGCGGCCATAGGCCAGGGCGCGTTCGACCACGCGGTTGGCGGTGTGCAGATCCAGTGTGCTCATGGTTGAGTCCTGTTGTTATTGGAAGTAATGGCGGAAAAAGCTAGCTATCAATAGAGCACAAATCAAAATCTATTTGTATACAATTATCTCATCAATAAAGCGCAAATTGTCGCAGGTGACCGCCCGTGCTGCACGCAAGCCTTCTGGCGAAAAGCCATTGACCTGCCCCCGCAGTCGTGAATACACTCCTCCCACAGCTACTTGTATACAATTACAAAGCCAAAGAGGCACAAAAAATGAGCAAGATGAGAGCAATCGACGCCGCCGTTCTGGTGATGCGCCGTGAAGGTGTTGATACCGCGTTCGGTATTCCGGGCGCCGCGATCAACCCGCTGTATTCGGCCCTCAAGAAAGTCGGCGGCATCTCCCACGTGCTGGCCCGTCACGTCGAAGGCGCCTCGCACATGGCCGAGGGCTACACCCGTACCAACGCCGGCAACATCGGCGTGTGCATCGGCACCTCGGGCCCCGCCGGCACCGACATGGTCACCGGCCTCTACAGCGCCTCGGCCGATTCCATCCCGATCCTCTGCATCACCGGCCAGGCGCCGCGTGCCCGCATGCACAAGGAAGACTTCCAGGCGGTCGACATCACCAGCATCGTCAAGCCGGTGACCAAGTGGGCCACCACCGTGCTGGAGCCGGGCCAAGTGCCTTACGCCTTCCAGAAGGCCTTCTATGAAATGCGCACCGGCCGCCCAGGCCCGGTGCTGATCGACCTGCCGTTCGACGTGCAGATGGCCGAGATCGAATTCGACATCGACGCCTACGAGCCGCTGAGCATCGCCAAGCCGGCCGCCACCCGCGTGCAGGTGGAAAAAGCCCTGGCCATGCTCAATGAAGCCGAGCGCCCCTTGCTGGTCAGCGGCGGTGGCGTGATCAACGCCGATGCCAGCGAGCAGCTGGTGGAATTCGCCGAGCTGATCGGCATCCCGGTCATCCCGACCCTGATGGGCTGGGGCACCATCGCCGACGACCACCCGCAGATGGTGGGCATGGTCGGCCTGCAGACTTCGCACCGCTACGGCAACGCCACCCTGCTCAAATCCGACCTGGTGCTGGGCGTGGGCAACCGCTGGGCCAACCGCCACACCGGTTCGGTCGACGTCTACACCCAGGGCCGTCGCTTCATCCACGTCGACATCGAACCGACCCAGATCGGTCGCGTGTTCACCCCTGACCTGGGCATCGTCTCCGACGCCCGCGCTGCGCTGGACATGTTCCTCACCGTGGCCCGCGAGTGGAAAGCCGCCGGCAAGCTCAAGGACCGCAGCGCCTGGCTGGCCGACTGCCAGGAGCGCAAGCGCAGCCTGCACCGCAAGACCCATTTCGACAACGTGCCGGTCAAGCCGCAGCGCGTCTACGAAGAGATGAACAAGGTATTCGGCCGCGACACCTGCTACGTCAGCACCATCGGCCTGTCGCAGATCGCCGGCGCGCAGTTCCTGCACGTGTACAAGCCGCGTCACTGGATCAACTGCGGCCAGGCCGGCCCGCTGGGCTGGACCATTCCGGCCGCGCTGGGCGTGGTCAAGGCCGACCCGAGCCGCAAGGTCGTGGCCCTGTCAGGCGACTATGACTTCCAGTTCATGATCGAAGAGCTGGCGGTGGGCGCGCAGTTCAACCTGCCGTACATCCATGTGGTGGTGAACAACTCCTACCTGGGCCTGATTCGCCAGGCCCAGCGCGGCTTCGAGATGGACTACTGCGTGCAGCTGGCCTTCGAGAACCTCAACGCACCGGAGCTCAACGGCTACGGCGTGGACCACGTCGCCGTGGTCGAAGGCCTGGGTTGCAAGGCCCTGCGCGTGTTCGAACCGGCGCAGATCGAGCCGGCGCTGAGGAAAGCCCAGGCACTGATGGAAGAGTTCCGCGTACCGGTGGTGGTGGAAATCATCCTGGAGCGCGTGACCAACATCTCCATGGGTACCGAGATCAACGCGGTCAACGAATTCGAAGACCTCGCGCTGGTCGGCGCTGACGCCCCGACTGCCATTTCCCTGCTCGACTGAGGACGCCTCGATGCCACGTTTTGCTGCCAACCTGTCCATGCTGTTCACCGAGCAGGACTTCCTCGCGCGCTTCAAGGCCGCGGCCGACGCCGGCTTCGGCGGCGTCGAGTACCTGTTCCCGTACGACTACAACTCGGCCGAGATCAAGGCCCAGCTGGACCGTCACGGGCTGACCCAGGTGCTGTTCAACCTGCCGGCCGGTGACTGGGCCGGCGGCGAACGCGGCATCGCTTGCCACCCCGACCGGGTGCAGGAGTTCCGCGGTGGCGTCGACCTCGCCATTGCCTACGCACAAGTGCTGGGCAACACCCAGATCAACTGCCTGGCGGGTATTCGCCCGCAAGGCCTGCAGTGCGCCGACGTCGAGAAAACCTTCGTCGACAACCTCAAGTACGCCGCCGACAAGTTGCAGGCCGTGGGCATCAAGCTGGTCATGGAAATGATCAACACCCGCGACATCCCCGGCTTCTACCTGAACAACACCGCGCAGGCCCTGGCCATCCAGGAGAAGGTCGCCAGCGCCAACCTGTTCCTGCAGTACGACATCTACCACATGCAGATCATGGAAGGTGACCTGGCGCCGACCCTGTCGGCCCATCTGCCGAAGATCAATCACGTGCAACTGGCCGACAACCCCGGCCGCCACGAACCCGGCACCGGCGAGATCAACTACCGCTTCCTGTTCGAGCACCTGGACCGCATTGGCTACCAGGGCTGGGTGGGCTGCGAATACAAGCCGCTGACCACCACCGAAGCCGGCCTCGGCTGGCTCAAGACTCACAACGCGATTTGAGGACAACAACAATGGCTAAAATCGGTTTTATCGGCACCGGCATCATGGGCCTGCCCATGGCTTTGAACCTGCAGAACGCAGGCCACAGCCTGTTCCTCTCCACCCACCACGACCCGGCCCCGGCCGCGCTGGTGGACGGCGGTGCGGTTGGCCTGGCCAACCCGCGCGAAGTGGCCCAGGAAGCGGAATTCATCATCGTCATGGTGCCCGATACCCCTCAGGTCGAAGACGTGCTGTTCCGTGAAGACGGTGTGGCCAAGGGCCTGAGCGCCGGCAAGGTGGTGATCGACATGAGCTCGATCTCACCCACCGCGACCAAGGGCTTCGCTACCCGCATCAAGGAGACCGGCGCTGCCTACCTCGACGCCCCGGTCTCCGGCGGTGAAGTGGGCGCCAAGGCCGCGACCCTGAGCATCATGGTCGGCGGTTGCCCGAAGGCCTTCGATCGCGCCCTGCCGCTGTTCCAGAGCATGGGCAAGAACATCACCCTGGTCGGTGGCAACGGCGACGGCCAGACTGCCAAGGTGGCCAACCAGATCATCGTCGCGCTGAACATCCAGGCAGTGGCCGAGGCCCTGCTGTTCGCCGCCAAGAACGGCGCCGACCCGGCCAAGGTGCGTGAAGCGCTGATGGGGGGCTTCGCCTCCTCGAAGATTCTGGAAGTGCACGGCGACCGCATGGTCAAGGGCACCTTCGACCCGGGCTTCCGTATCAGCCTGCACCAAAAGGACCTCAACCTGGCCCTGCAGGGCGCGCGCGAGCTGTCGATCAACCTGCCCAACACCGCCAACGCGCAACAGGTGTTCAGCACCTGCGCCGCCCTGGGTGGCAGCAACTGGGACCACTCGGCGCTGATCAAGGGCCTGGAGCACATGGCCAACTTCTCGATCCGCGACGGCAAGCAGTCCTAACCCGTCGAAGGCCTTGCCCCCCCTGTGGGAGGGGGCAGAGCCCCCGAGCGTTTGCCGACAACGCCACACCCTGACAACAACTGCGAGACAAAGAATCTTGCGCCCCTTCACTCCCCCCGAATCCTTCTGCCCTGACTGGGCCACCGCCCTGCTCAACGGCTTTTCCCAGGTCATCTTGCAGCGCAACCCGCTGTGCGGCCTGTGCTGCCTGCTGGCCATCCTGCTGACCGAGCCGCAATGGGTCGGCGGCGCTCTGCTGGGTGCCCTCGGCGGCCTGCTCACCGCACAACGCCGCGACTACCCCCGAGTTCAACGCCAGGCCGGCCTGTACAGCTACAACGGCGTGCTGATCGGCGTGCTGCTGTGCAGCCAGATGGCCTGGTCGGCGCTGCTGCCGTTGCTGATCCTGGCCAGCAGCGGCCTCAGTGCCATCCTGGTCGAACAGTGGCTGCGCCGCTGCACCCGGCCCAGCTGCCTGCCCGCCTACACCGCGCCCTTCGTGCTGCTCGCCTGGGCGATCTTGCAACTGAATGATTCCGCGCCAGCGGGCGCCGCGCCGCCCAACCTGCCGTTGTGGCAAGCCTGGCTGGTCGGTATCGGCGAGATCTTCGTGCTCGGCAAACCCCTGGCCGGGCTGCTGATCGTCCTTGGCCTGCTGCTGGCTGACCGCCGTGCAGCCGCCTGGGCGCTGCTCGGTTCGGCCTGCGGGCTGGGCTTTGCGCTGCTCCAGGGCCAGCCGGCAGGCACCGGCCTGTATGGCTTCAACCCGGCACTGGCGGGCCTGGCCTTCAGCAGCGGGCGGCTGCGTCCAGCCTTGGCGATCGGGCTGGCGGTGCTGCTGGAGCCAGGCTTCTCCATACTGCCGCTGCCGGGCCTGACCGCGCCGTTCATTCTCGCCTGCTGGCTGGTCAAGGCCGGCGAGCGGGTGCTGCGCGAGGCGGCGCGCAACCACCTGCCCTTGCAAACGGATGGCCAAAGCTCCTAGGCTCTGCGCTTTGCCGCCGACCGAGCCACCATGAACCAGCCATCCCCGAGCCTGCGCGAACGCGTCTACATCGTCGTGTTCCAGAGCGACACCCGCGCCGGCCGGCGCTTCGACAAGGCCTTGCTGGTGATCATCCTCGCCAGCCTGCTGGTGGTCATGCTCGACAGCGTCGAGACGGTGCACCGGCAGTACGCCGGGCTGTTCGCCTGGATCGAATGGGGTTTCACCTTCATCTTCGCCGTGGAGTACCTGGTGCGCCTGTACTGCTCGCCGAAACCGCTGCGCTATGCCTTCAGTTTCTATGGGCTGATCGACCTGCTGTCGATCGTGCCCGGCATCATCGCCATCTTCTACAGCGACGCGCAGTACCTGATGGTGGTGCGCATGGTGCGCATGCTGCGGGTGTTCCGGATCCTCAAGCTCAGCCCCTACCTGATGCAGGCCAACTACCTGCTGGCGGCGCTGCGCGGCAGCCGGCAGAAGATCATCGTGTTCCTGCTCAGCGTGTCGACCCTGGTAACCCTGTTTGGCACCCTGATGTACGTTATCGAAGGCCCCGAGCACGGCTTCACCAGCATCCCCAAGGGCATCTACTGGGCCATCGTCACCCTGACCACCGTGGGCTTTGGCGACATCGTGCCGACCACCGCGCTGGGGCAGATACTCTCATCGCTGGTGATGATCACCGGCTACTCGATCATCGCCGTGCCCACCGGCATCTTCACCGCCGAGCTGGCCAACGCCATGCGTGGCGACGAGTTGGTGCATGCCTGCCCCTCATGCAAAAAGGACCACCACGAACCGAACGCGGCATTCTGCTCGCGCTGTGGCAGCAGCCTGTTCGCCAAACGGGAATAAGCACAGCACGTTTCGTTCGATCGAAGCGCAACGCCGCGCTGGCATAATGCGCAGCGCCAATACCCTGATAACATCGAAAACACCCAAGGGAATTCACAGTGAAAAAACTTCTGAGCGCCTCGTTGCTCGCTGCCAGTATCGGCCTCGCCAGCCTGGCGCATGCGGCCACCGCGCCGCTACTCAACGTCTCCTACGACGTGATGCGCGACTTCTACAAGGACTACAACGCCGCCTTCCAGAAACACTGGCAGGCCGAGCACGGCGATTCGATCAACGTGCAGATGTCGTTCGGTGGTTCGAGCAAGCAGGCCCGCTCGGTGATCGACGGCCTGCCCGCCGACGTCATCACCATGAACATGGCCACCGACATCAACGCCCTCGCCGACAACGGCAAGCTGGTGCCGGACAACTGGGTCACGCGCCTGCCCAACAACAGCGCGCCGTTCACCTCGGCCACCGTGTTCATCGTGCGCAAGGGCAACCCCAAGGCCCTGAAAGACTGGCCCGACCTGCTCAAGGACGGCGTGCAGGTGATCGTGCCCAACCCCAAGACCTCGGGCAACGGCCGCTACACCTACCTCTCGGCATGGGGCTACGAGCTCAGGCACGGCGCCAGCGAGGACCAGGCCAAGGCCTTCGTCGGCAAGCTGTTCAAGCAGGTTCCGGTGCTCGACACCGGCGGTCGCGGCGCCACCACCACTTTCATGACCAACCAGATCGGCGACGTGCTGGTGACCTTCGAGAACGAAGCGGAGATGATCGCCCGCGAGTTCGGCCGCGACCAGTTCGAAGTGATCTACCCCAGCGTGTCCGCCGAAGCCGAACCGCCGGTGAGCGTGGTCGACAAGGTGGTGGACAAGAAAGGCAGCCGCGCCGCCGCTGAGGAATACCTCAAGTACCTGTGGTCGCCGGAAGGCCAGGAAATTGCCGCCGCCAACTACCTGCGCCCCCGCGACCCGGCGGTGCTGGCCAAGTACGCCGATCGCTTCCCCAAGGTCGATTTTCTCTCGGTCGAGAAGACCTTCGGCGACTGGCGCACGGTGCAGAAGACCCACTTCGCCGATGGCGGGGTGTTCGATCAGATCTATACCGGCAAATAGCTGTATCGACCCCCTCCTGAGTCGAGCTTGGGAGGGGGCGAAGACCCCGAGTTTTGCAAGCGGTTACATCGGCGGCGTGACGCCGTTCTCACCCGCCGAGACCGCCTTGGTGCTCAGCGACCCGTCCGCCGCCTTCTGCGCGAACAACAACACTTTCACTCCCGGCTTGAGCAGGCTGCGGTCGCCTGGCACCAGGTTGACCACCGGCACGTCGTCCGGCACCACCACTTTCTTCTCGCCGCCCTTGTAGTTGACGGTCATGGTGCGGCCATTGGCGGTGACCAGGTCGCCGACGCTGCCGTTGGTCATGGTGCTGTCCCTGGTCAGGTCGAAGGCGCGGTGGCCATCGCCGGTACCGGCCAGTTCCGGTGGAAACACGTGGACTTCGAGGGCCTTGAGGGTGCCGTCCGCCTGGGGGATGGCAGCGGTGCCGACGTAGCTGCCCGGCTTGATGTCGGCGATGTTGGCCAGGGTCACACCACGCACCTGGAGGTCCTTGGCCAGCGCAATGCTCAGGTCCTGGCCGCGGTTGGTGTGGACCTTGAGGGTATCGCCGTCGACGGCAGTGATGGCGCCACGAACACCGACCCGCTGGTCGTCGGCGGCCTGGGCCTGGGTCATCGCCAGCAGCAGGGCCGAAGCCAGCAGCGAACCCTTGCAGAAGGAAGCGAGGTACTTGTTCATGGGGCGAGCGTTCCTTTTCATGGTTATCAGGTGGGCGCTGACAGCGCCACAGAATCAGGGATGCAAACGCCCCAGCCCCGGTGGCACGCCGGTGGCGTCGGTCGCCTGCCACGGCCCTTGCGGGCTGGTCGACCAGCCCCAGCCATCGTTCCAATGGTAATAGGTGCGCTGGCGGTAAAAGGTGTCAGGCTGATCTTCCAGCACATACACGCCCAGCTTTGGGTCCCAATGGCTGGCACCACCCGGCGGCGGCGCGAAGCTGGCGGAGGTTCTGGGCATCGGCTTGACCGGCGCGCTGGGCGGGGTCACCGGGCCTGGCGTGCCCTGCGGCGGGGTGCCCGAGGGCAAGGTCTGGATCGGCGGCAGCGGCGCGCTCTGCTGCGGTTGCACCGCACAGGCGCTCAGCCCCAGCACCAGGGTCAGCAGGGTAAAACGGGCAATGGCCGGCATTCGCGGTTCTCACTGAAATCGTTGCTTATTGATCCGGGCTGTCGATGGTCAAGGACTGCACCGCGTCGCTGCGGCTGGACACCGCCTGGCCACGCGCCACCCACTCGCCCTGGGTCGGCTGGCCGGCGCGGGACACGCGAGCCATCAGTTGGACTTCAGGGAAGTTCGACAGTTTCAAGTTCGGCATCATCGCATCGCTGTCGCTCAGCACGACCTCCTGGGGCAACTGCGCCACGGTCAGGCGCTTGACCGCCAGCGGCATCGGCGGCCCGGACACCGCGCGGGCGAAGACGAACACGCTGTCACCAGGCTGCACCTTGCCCGCCAGCGCCGCGCCCAGCCGCACCCGTACCTTGAGCGTGGCCTGTGGGGCCACTGGCGCGGCAGCGGTGGGTTGACCACCGGCGGCCAGCAGGCTGGCGCGGGCCTTGTCGATGCCGCCCGCAAGCGCCGCGCGCGAGGCGTCGTCGGCTGGCAGCAAGGCCAACAGACGCTGCCAGTAATCGATCGCCTGCTGCCAGCGCTGCCCTTCGAACGCGGCGATACCCAGCAGGCCGAGGCTGGTGGCCTCGCGCGGATCGGCCTGCAGGGCTTCGTCGACCAGACCCTGGATCTGCGTCGACCACTGCTTGTTGCCAGCGAAGTACAAGGCCTGGGCCCACTGCCCGAGCAGCTCGGGCTGGCGCCCGGCGAGTTTGGCGGCGAGTTCGAACAACCGCGCGGCATCGGCCGGGCGGTTCTGGTTCATGTAGGTGCGGCCCAGGAAGTACAGGCCTTGCGGTGAGTCCGGCTGCGCCGCCACGGCGCGCTCCAGGCGCGTCGTCATCTCCTCCATGGAGCGCGGCGGCTGGGAGAATTCCTCGGTCAGCTCGACCTGGTCACTGGCGCCGTAGTGCAGGTACAGCCCCAGCGCCAACACCGGCACCAACAGCGCCGCCAGCAAGGGCACGGCCTTGCCCAGCCTGGTCGTGCCAGCCGGCATGACGCCTTCGGTGTCGTTCAACAATTCGCGAGCGGCCTCGGCCTGGCCGCTGTGCAGCTGGGCGGCGCTGAGTACGCCTTCATCCTGCTGGGCGCTCAATTCGGCGACGCGCTCCTGGTACAGCGCGACATTCAGGGCGGTGCGGTCTTCCTCCAGCTGGCCACGACGGCCACGCAACAAGGGGATCAACAAAAAACTCAAGGCGACCAGCAGCATCAGCCCTGCGCCAAGCCATAAATCAGTCATGGGTGCTCTTTTCGTTCAGCGTGCTGTTGGGGGTGCCAGGGGCAAGCAGTTGCGCCAGGCGTTCGCGTTCGGCGGGCGCCAGCTCGTCCGTGGCGGCAGCGGGCGCGCCACGGCGGCGGCGCACCAGCACGCCGATCACCACCACGCCGGCCAGCAGCAGCCCGGCCGGGCCAAACCAAAGCAGGCTGGTGCGCGCGGTCAAGGCCGGCTTGTAGCGCACGAATTCGCCGTAGCGGTCGACCATGAAGTCGATGATCTGCTGATTGTTCCTGCCCTCGCCGAGCATGCGGAAGATCTCCCGGCGCAGGTCGGCGGCGATCGGCGCGTTGGAGTCGGCGATGTCCTGGTTCTGGCACTTGGGACAGCGCAGCTGCTGGGTCAACTGGACAAAGCGTTCGCGCTCGGCGTCGTTGGCGAACTGGTAGGTGTCGATGGCGGCCTGGGCCACGCCAGCCAGGCTCAGGGTCAGCGCTGCAGCGCTCAGCCAGCGCTTCATGGCCGGGCCTCGTCGACCAGGGCCTGGTAGCGGGGAGCGACCTTGTCGCGCCAGATACTGTCGTCGATCACGCCCACGTACTTGTCACGGATCACGCCCTTGGCATCGATCAGGAAGGTCTCCGGCGCGCCGTACACACCGAGGTTCAGGCCCAGGGTGCCGTCCGGGTCGCTGATGTTCTGCTGGTAGGGATCGTGGAATTCGCTCAACCATTTCAGGGCCGCAGCGTTGTCGTCCTTGTAATTGATGCCGTAGATGACTACGCCCTGCTCGGCCAGGCGGTTGAGCACCGGGTGCTCTTCGCGGCAGGACACGCACCAGGTGCCCCAGACGTTGACCAGCGCCGGCTTGCCCAGCAGTGTCGCACGAGTGGCCGGCTGGCCGCCCTGCACGGTGGTCAGGGCGAACTCGGGGAACGGCTTGCCGATCATCGCCGACGGCAATTCGGTGGGGTTCAGGTACAGCCCGCGGTAGAGAAACACCGCCAGCACCAGGAACAGTGCCAATGGCACCAACAACATCCAGCGCTTCATGCCGCTGCCTCCGTCATGCCCAACACATCGCGCACTTTGGCGCGTACCTTGACCCGATAGCGCCGGTCGAGCGCCGCCAGGGCGCCGCCCAGCGCGGTCAGCAGGCCGCCGAACCAGATCCAGCGCACGAACGGCTTGACGTGGATGCGCACTGCCCAGGCACCGTTGTCCAGCGGCTCGCCCAGGGCCACGTAGAGGTCGCGGGTCAGGCCGCCGTCGATGCCGGCTTCGGTCATCATCGACTGCTGCACGGTGTACAGGCGCTTTTCCGGATGCAGCAAGGTGACCTGGGTGTCCCCGCGCAAGACCTGCACGGTGCCGCGATCGGCGGTGTAATTAGGGCCTTGCACGTGCTGCGCGCCCTGGAAGATGAAGTGGTAGCCGGCCAGATCGACGCTCTCACCCGGCGCCATGCGCAGGTCGCGCTGGGCGCTGCTGTTGCTCGACAGCACCACGCCCAGGGCGCAAACGGCAATGCCCAGGTGCGCCAGCTGCATGCCCCAGTAGCTGCGGGTCAGGCCGCGTGCGCCGCGCAGCAGGCCCTTGTGCCGGGTCTTGTCGAGCAGGTCGCGCGCGCCGGCCAGCAGCACCCAGGCGGCCAGCGCAAATACAGTCAGCACCGGCCAGTCGAAATCGTCGAGCAACAGGCCACCGATCGGCGCCAGCACGGCGCTGCCGATCAACACCGGGGTAAGCATGCCACGCAGCCATTGCACCGGCGTGTCCTTCCACCGCACCAGCACGCCGACCGCCATCACCAGCATCAGCAGGCCCATCAGCGGCACGAACAGCGCGTTGAAATACGGCGGCCCGACCGACAGCTTGGCGCCACTGAGGGCGTCCACGGCCAGTGGGTAGAGGGTGCCCAGCAGGATCATCGAGGCGGCCACCACCAGCACCAGGTTGTTGCCCAGCAGCAGGGTTTCGCGCGACCACAGGTTGAAGCCGACGTGGCTCTTGACCACCGGCGCGCGCACGGCGAACAAGGTCAGCGAGCCGCCGACCACGCACAGCAGGAAGATCAGGATGAACACCCCGCGGGCCGGGTCCGAGGCAAAGGCATGCACCGAGGTCAGCACACCGGAGCGCACCAGAAAGGTCCCCAGCAGGCTCAGGGAGAACGCGGCAATGGCCAGCAGCACGGTCCAGCTTTTGAACACGCCGCGTTTTTCGGTGACCGCCAGCGAGTGGATCAGCGCCGTGCCCACCAGCCAGGGCATGAATGAGGCGTTCTCCACCGGGTCCCAGAACCACCAGCCACCCCAGCCCAGCTCGTAGTAGGCCCACCACGAGCCGAGCGTGATGCCAAAGCCCAGGAAGCTCCAGGCGACGATAGTCCACGGTCGGCTCCAGCGCGCCCAGGCGGCATCGAGCTTGCCGCCGAGCAAGGCGGCGATGGCGAAGGAAAACGCCACCGAGAAACCGACGTAACCCATGTACAGCATCGGCGGGTGGATGATCAGGCCGGGGTCCTGCAGCAGCGGGTTGAGGTCGGCACCGTTGAGCGGGATCTGCGGCAGCACCCGGGCAAAGGGGTTGGAGGTGAGGATCAGAAACAGCAGGAAGCCGGTGCTGATCATGCCCATGACCGCCAGCACCCGGGCCAGCATCACCTGCGGCAGCTGGCGCGAGAAGATTGACACGGCGAAGGTCCAGCCGCCAAGGATCAGCGCCCACAGCAGCAGCGAGCCCTCGTGGGCGCCCCACACGGCGCTGAACTTGTAGTACCAGGGCAAGGCGCTGTTGGAGTTCTGGGCGATGTAGGCGACCGAGAAATTATCGTTCATGAAGCCGTAGGTGAGGCTGGCGAAGGCGAACACCAGGAAGGCGAACTGGCCCCAGGCGGCCGGGCGCGCCAGGCTCATCCACAGGCGGTCGCCGCGCCAGGCGCCGATCAGCGGCACGCTGGCCTGGAACACGGCGAAACACAAGGCGAGAATCATCGCCAGATGGCCCAGTTCGGGCACCAGCAGTTGTGCGTTCATCGCGCTGCCCCTACCTGCTCGCCGCCCTGCAAGGCAGTGCTGTCGCTCGTCTTGCCGCTCTCGCTCATCTTGCCGCTGTCTTTGAGGGCCTTGGTGACCTCCGGCGGCATGTACTTCTCGTCGTGCTTGGCCAGCACTTCATCGGCGACCACCACGCCGTCGGCGTTGACCTTGCCGAGGGCGACGATGCCCTGCCCTTCGCGGAACAGGTCAGGAAGGATGCCACGGTAGGTGACGGTGACCTCATGCTTGAAGTCGGTGACCACGAAACGCACGTCGAGCGAGTCGGTCGAGCGCTGCAAAGAGCCCTTCTCGACCATGCCGCCGGCGCGGATACGGGTGTCGGCCGGTGCTTCGCCGCTGGCGATCTGGCTCGGGGTATAGAACAGGTTGATGTTCTGTTGCAGGGCGCTCAAGGCCAGGCCCACGGCAACGGCGACCCCGGCGAGCAGACCGAGGATGATCATCAGGCGTTTTTTGCGCAGCGGGTTCACAGCGACTTCTCCCGGCGCAGACGACGCGCCTCTTCCTGCAGGTAACGGCGGCGGGCCAGCAGCGGGCTGGCGATGTTCAAGGCAACGACGAACAGGCCCAGCCCATAGGCCGACCAGACGTACAGGCCATGGTGTCCCATGGCCAGGAAATCGCCGAATGAAGCAAATGTCATGGCGCCACCTCCTTGACCTGGGGCTGGCCCAGCGCCTGGCGTACTTCATCCTTGACCCAGCTGCTGCGCGCTTCGCGCTTGAGCACTTCCAGGCGCATGCGCAGCAGCAGCACGGCACCGAAGAAGCAATAGAAACCGAGCACGGTGAACAGCAGCGGCAGCCACATCTCGGCCGGCATGTCGGGCTTGGAGGTGAACGAGAACGTCGAGCCCTGGTGCAGGGTGTTCCACCACTGCACCGAGAACTTGATGATCGGGATGTTGATCACCCCAACGATGGCCAGCACTGCGCAGGCCTTGGCCGCGCTGTCGCGGTTGCTGATGGCCTGGCCAAGGGCGATCAGGCCGAAATACAGGAACAGCAGGATCAGCATCGAGGTCAGGCGTGCATCCCACACCCACCAGGCGCCCCAGGTCGGCTTGCCCCAGATGGCTCCGGTGGCCAGTGCCAGTGCAGTCATCCAGGCACCGACCGGGGCGGCGCACTGGATGGCGACGTCGGCGATCTTCATTTTCCACACCAGGCCGACCACCCCGGCCACCGCCATCATCACGTAGCAGGACTGCGCAAGCATGGCCGCCGGCACGTGGATGTAGATGATCCGAAAGCTGTTGCCCTGCTGGTAGTCGGGCGGCGCGAACGCCAGGCCCCAGACCACGCCGATGCCGATCAGCAGCGCTGCAGCACCAGACAGCCAGGGCAGCAGGCGACCGCTGATGCCGTAGAACCACTTGGGCGAGCCGAGCTTGTGGAACCAGGTCCAGTTGAACGTGCTGCTCTTCATAAAATACTGCTTTTCATAAAAATGCTGCTTTTCATCAGGCACATCCCGTTTCTGGCGAGCCGTCTGTGCGGCCGGTCCAGGTTATTCGCCGACGCTGATTTTCAGGCCGGCTGCGATAGCAAAGGGTGTCAGGGTGACCGCCAGCGCGGTCAGGCTACCCAGCCAGAGCAGGTAACCTGTGGTCGGCAGGCCTTGTAGCGATGCCTGCAGGGCACCGCTACCGAGGATCAGGACCGGAATGTATAGAGGCAGGATCAGTAGCGCGAGCAACAGCCCGCCTCGCTTGAGCCCCACTGTCAGCGCCGCGCCGACCGCACCGAGCAGGCTCAGTACCGGTGTGCCCAACAGCAGGGATGCCAACAATACCGGGATGCTCGCCGCTGGCAAGCCCAACATGACCGCCAGCACGGGCGAGACGACGACCAGCGCCAGGCCGGAAAACGTCCAGTGCGCCAGCACCTTGGCCAGCACCAGCCAGGCCAGCGGATGCGGCGACAGCAACAGTTGCTCCAGCGAGCCGTCCTCGAAGTCGCTGCGAAACAGGCCGTCCAGCGACAGCAACACCGCGAGCAGCGCGGCAACCCAGATCAACCCCGGCGACAAGGTGCTCAGCAGCTGCGCCTCGGGGCCCACGGCCAGGGGAAACAAAGCGATGACGATGGCGAAGAACACCAAGGGGTTGGCCAGCTCGGCCGGGCGGCGGGCCAGCAGCAGGGCCTCGCGACGCAACAGCAGGAGAAACACGCTCATGGCCGTGCCCCGCTCAGGTCCAGCTCGCGATAACCGGGCGGCATCAGGCCCAGGCTATGGTGGGTGGTCAGCACCACCACGCCGCCGTTTTCGCAATGGCGCGCCAGGTGCTCCTCGAGCTGGGCGACGCCCTGCTTGTCCAGGGCGGTGAACGGCTCGTCGAGAATCCACAAGGCCGCGCTGTCCAGATACAACCGGGCCAGCGCCACCCGCCGCTGCTGGCCGGCCGAAAGCGCATGGCAGGCAACGTCTTCGAAACCGCGCAGGCCCACGGCGGCCAGCGCCTGCCAGATCGCCGCGCGCGCGGCCGGGCGGTGCAGCGCCGCCAGCCAGGCGAGGTTTTCCTCGGCACTCAGCAGCTCCTTGATGCCGGCGGCGTGGCCGATCCACAACAGCCCCGCCTGGGCCTCGCCGGCGGGCCGGTCGACGCTGCCGGCGGCTGGCGCCATCAAGCCGGCGAGCAGGCGCAGCAGGCTGGTCTTGCCGCTGCCGTTGGGGCCACTGACCTGCAGCATGTCACCGGGGCACAAACACAGGTCAAGGTTTTCGAAGAGCAGGCGGCCGTCACGCTCGCAGGTCAGGGCGTTGGCTTGAAGGAGGGCGGCGGGTGCAGAACCAATCACAAAAAAACTGCCTTGATGCGTAAAAAAAGGGTCATTCAAGTCTGGTGTTCGCAGGCCGATATACTGCCATGAATCTGTATACAAACCACGCGTCACTTTTCAGCAATCAGACGTTCGCGCCTTTGGCGCCGACGTTCGGCGTTGGCCCGAGAACGCCATTTCGACAGGTTTGCCGTCAATGACAAGTGAAATAACCAGCCTTTCGCCACCCTCCGGCGCCGCGGCCGTGCCCCCCGCGCTGGCCACGGCTGCGCGCAACGCCGCCGCCACGGGCGACCTGCTTCAGCTGTTGCAACCCGAAGCCGTGGTCCCCAGCGACCAGACCGCGCCGGCCCAGGTGCTGACCCTCAAGCAGGCCGGTCAAGCCTTCGAATTGCTCCTGCAGGTGACCTTGGCCAGCGGCCAGCAGACTACGGTCAAGACCAGCAGCCCCCAGCCGCTGCTGCCCGGTACCGCGCTGACCGTCAGCCAGCCGACCAGCAGCACCCTGGCGGTCACCGTGCAGCAGGCGCGCAGCGATGCGGTCAGCGCCCTGGTGCAACTGGACACCAGCAAGTTGCCGGTCGGCACCTTGCTGCAAGGCAAGGTCCTGACCAGCCAGCTGTTGCCCCAGGCCAATGGCCAACCGGCGGTCTATCGAGCCCTGGTCAGCCTGCTCAACAGCGCCCAGGCCGGCGCCGTGCTGACCCTCGACAGCCCGCAGCCGCTGCGCCTGGGCAGCCTGCTCAGTGCCCAGGTGCAGGGCAGCCAGCAGCTGCAGTTCGTGCCCCTCAGCGGGCGCCTCGATCAACTGGCGCTGACCCAGCAGCTGGCGGCGCAACAAGGCCGCCAGGCCTCGCTGCCGTCGATGCTGGCGGGCCTGGCCGCCCTGCAACAGGCCGATATGGTGCTGCCCGCCGACGTCCAGGACAGCCTGCAAACGCTACTGGCCAGCCTGCCCGAGCTGCCCGACATGGCCAATCCAAAAGCTCTCGCCCAGGCGTTGCAGGGCAGCGGCGTGTTCATGGAGCCGGCCTTGCTCGCCGGCCAGGCTGCCAGCCAGCCGGTCGACCTGAAGACCGGCCTGCTGCGCCTGATCGCCCAGCTGACGCCACTGCTGCCTGCGGCCAGCAGCTTCAACCCGGCAGCACCGAATAACGCTGTCAATGCCTTGGCCCAGGGGCTGCCGGGCTATGTGCGCAACGCCCTGGGCATGCTCGGCCAGGTCGGCGCCAAGCCCGAGCCGGTCGGCTTTCCGCTGCCCGAGCGACTGCTCGCCGAAGGCGATGGCGAAGGTGACATCGAACACCTGCTGCGCCTGGCCAGCGCGGCCATCTCGCGCCTGCAGAGTCATCAGCTTTCCAGCCTGGAACAGACCGGCATCAACCCCCAGGGCCGCGTGCAGACCACCTGGCAGCTGGAAATCCCCATGCGCAACCTGCAGGACATCGTGCCCTTGCAGGTCAAGCTGCAACGCGAAGACCTGCGCGACGACGAGGCGCCGCCGCGCCGGGAAAACGAACGCCCGGCGCCGGCGCAGACCCAGCACAAGCTCTGGCGCCTGGAACTGGCCTTCGACCTGGCCCCGCTGGGCCCGCTGCAGGTTCAGGCACAGCTGCTGCACGGCGTGGTGTCCAGCGACCTGTGGGCCGAACAGCCGAGCACCGCCCAGCTGATCGCCGCGCAACTGGGCACGCTGCGCGCCCGCCTGCTCGACTGCGGCCTCAACGTCAGCGAGCTGAACTGCCATCAGGGCATCCCCCCGCGCGGCCCGCGCACTCGCCTCGAACAACGCTGGGTGGACGAAACCGCATGACCGACCGCGCCCCTCGCCAGGCCATTGCCTTGAGCTACGACGGCCACCAGGCCCCGACCCTGACCGCCAAGGGCGACGCCGAGCTGGCCGAAGCCATCCTCGCCATTGCCCGCGAATACGAAGTGCCCATCTACGAGAACGCCGAGCTGGTGAAAATGCTCGCTCGCCTGGAGCTGGGCGACAGCATTCCCCAGGAGCTGTACCGGGTCATCGCCGAGATCATCGCCTTCGCCTGGCGCCTGAAGGGCAAATTCCCCCAGGGCTTCGTCGAGCCGCAGGTTGGGATCGAGAAGGATGTGACGCCTCGTTGAATGGCAAACCGGCCTTGCGGCCTCTCGGGGTTGCACCCCTCCCACATTGACCGCTGGCACTCCAACATGTGGGAGGGCGCAGAGCCCCCGAGAGGCCGCCAGGCCGGTTTGATCCACTGACCGAGCACTATCTACCGCTGCACCCCCCCTCGCCCTGCCGATCATGGCGGCGCACCACTCCCGGTGCCTATCCAAGGACAGAGCCAATGCCCAGCAATCAAGACACCCGCACCTTTCTCGCCAACACCCTGAAAACCTTCCCCCGCCCGGACCGGGCTGCAGCTGATGCCGTGCGCCAGTGGGCCAAGGGCCGCAGGCTGGCGCTGGACCCCGACAAGGTCGATGCGGTGACCTTGCACTACCAGCGCCAGGGCGAGCACTGGGTCGGCGTGGTCGCCGCGAAAATGACCCTGACCCAGGCCTTGCTGGGCAACTGGCAAGGCGAGTCGAGCAATGACCTGATCGGCGCCGTGCTGCATGAAGGCTGGGCCGGCGACCCGCCGCCGGTGCCGATCACCCCGGCCACGGCGCTGAAGATGCGCGGGCTGTTCAAGTACGGCGCCGATTATCAGATCTACAACGGCCTGTATCGGCAGACCGGCGCCGAGCACTACGGTGCCGACAACCATGTGCAGATCCCCGCCGAGGACTTTCAGCGCTTCATCTGGGAACTGGACTTCCTCACCCCCTACAAGGCCAGCCTGCACGACTTCTGGGCCACAGGCCTGGAGCATTACCGCGTCGCCCTGAAGGCAGCGTTCCTGACGGCCTGCAACCGGCAGGTTCAGCAGGGCAGCCTGAGTCAGGCCGGCCAGGCGCTGGCCTGGCAGGTGGCGGGCGTGCAACCCAAGCCGACCTGGAGCAGCCTGGGCCAGCGCAGTCGGCGCAATGAGGTGGTGCAGGTGTCGGCGCTGGACGTGTACGGCTACCCCAGCACCGACATCCTGTACCTGCGCAACAACGCCAGCGGCCTGGTGCTGCTGTACATCCCCGGCAACTCGTCGCCGTTGCACGAGTTCGTCGACGAGGCAGCGATGAAAAACTGGTTCGCCAGCCAATGCCAGAGCAGCGACAAGCGCGAATCGCTCAAGGGCCATTTCCGCCTCGCCGACCTGCCTACCGGCACGGACTTCAGCGGCGTGGAAAACGCCCTGACAGGCCTGGGCCTGTACCCCGAACCGCACCTGCTGGACCCTAACCACTATGCCGGTTTTGCCACCAGCGGCGTGTGGGAGCCGGCGCATACCCTGAACTACAAGGACGGCGAATACACCCCGCCGATCGACGGCGACGTTTTTCTGGCCCTGGCCAACCGCTATCGCAAACGCTCTACCGACGACGCCGAATTCGTCATTACCACCGACGCCCGGGTCACCAAGGCCAAGTGGCGCGGCTACGTCGGCACCGCGATGAACATGCTCACCCCATTGGCAGTGCTGGCACCGGAGTTGGCAGTGCTGTTGGCGCTGGGCGGCGTGGCGCAATTCGGCCTGGCGCTGGACCAGGTGCTCGAAGCCAGGAACCAGCAGGACCGTCTGGAAGGCATCGAAGGCCAGGTGTTCGGCCTGCTCAACGCCCTGCCTCTGCTGCACGGCGTGGTGAGCAAGGCCCCGGAGCTGTTCAGCATCAAGCGCCCCGGGTTCGTCAGCCCGCGCCGCATCAATGGCCAGCTCGGCTATCCGCTGAGCCCTTTGACCCCGCCGCAACTGCAAGGCGAACTGGCAGAACTGGAGCCCTTCTTTCGCGACATGAATCTGGTCGACACGCTCCCCGGGGCCGACCCACAGCTGGCCGGTGCGGTGCAGCGCATCCCTTCGATGAAAGGCGAACTGGACAAGCTGCAATGCACCATTGGCGGTTATCTGGCGATGGTGGAATACGACATCGAGCGCAACGCCTTTCGCCTGGTGTCGGGCAACGGGCCGGTCGGCGCCTATTACATTGCGCCGGCCGAACGCGCAGCGTCCGCCGCTAGCGAGGATTCGATGGTCCGGCTGACCGATCTTGACCGTGAAGTGACCGACGAACAGCGCATGAGTACGCTGCGCGCGCTGGGCTCCCGCCTGCGCCTGCCTGTCGATTACCCTGCCATGCATCCCGTTGGCGCAACGCCCGTGCCGAAGAAGGTTTCCTGCCTGTGGGTCGGCCAGCGCGAGATGGGCGAGCCGTATCTGAGCACCCTGGCGAAGAATGCGCAGCGGCTCAAGAACAGCACGTTCGAACACCGGCTGTTTCTCTCATCACAGTCGCCAGAAATGTTCGCCATCAATTCGGCGAAGATCAAGGCCGTGGCGCCCTCGCTGGAGATCGTCGAACTGGAGGCCCAGGAAGGCTTCAAGGCGTTCCAGGCCAGCGACTACTACGCCCAGTACCAGGCGGCGCTGGACGGCAATGGTGGCGTGGCCATCAACGAAGCCTCGGCCAGCGACATCCTGCGCTACCGGCTGCTCAAATGGGAAGGCGGCCTGTACATGGACTGCGACGACGAGATCCTCGCGCTCGGCATCGACGTCCCGGGGCAAGGGCCGGCCATGCACATCGACGAACTGGCCCTGGTCGCCGACGAGCGTGGCCTGCTGGTGTCCTTCCCGGTGTCGGACGAGCGCCTGGGCATGAAGGTCAAGTTCAACAGCAGCCTGTTGGGCAGCCATGCTGGCAACCCGGTGCTGGACGATATCTCCAATGAAATGCTGGCGCGCTACCGGGCCAATCCGGATTTCTACAACCAGCGCCCCAAGGCCGAGGTCGACCTGCCGGCACACCAGCGCTATGCCCGGCAGCTGAACTACATGACCGGACCGGGGCTGCTCAATGATGTGATCGACACCCAGTTGCCGGCCTTGAGCCAACTGCGCGAATTGTGCGACTACGTCACCCTGCCCCGCGCGGACGACGCGCTGGGCCCGCTGGAGCAGGATCGCTACAGCGAGGCGGTCAGCGCAAACATGCCGTTCACGTTCTTTGCCCGGATCGGCAGCGGCGGCAGTTGGGAATAGGTTTTTGCCTGTGCGTGGGGGGGGGGTAAAGCCCCTCCCATCACCCACTGGTCTATGCTGACTGATCCGTCAGGCAAGGACCCAACAATGACAACTCTCCCGCCCCGCCGGCCGCAAAGCGTCATCCCGCCCTATATGCTCGAACACATCGGCGAACACGGTGACGAGCCCCAACGTGACTCGGCCAAGAAGACCCTCGAACATGTGCGCCTGGCCATGGCCAAGCCGCAGGCGCCGACCGATGCGCCGGCGGCCATGGCATTGCTGGCGACCACACCGCAGCACACCCCTGGCGTGGTCCAGCGCACCCTCTACAACGCCAAGCACAAGGGCACCCTGCCCGGCAGCGTGGTGCGCAAGGAAGGTCAGGCGGCGATCAACAACCGCGCCGCCGATGAAGCGTACGAGTACCTCGGCGCGACGTACGACTTCTACTGGAAGGTGCTGCAGCGCGATTCGCTGGACAACAAGGGCCTGCCGCTGGTGGCCTCGGTGCATTACGAAGTCGACTACCCCAACGCCTACTGGGACGGCAAGCAGATGGTCTTCGGCGATGGCGATGGCAAGATCTTCAATCGCTTCACCATTGCCATCGACATCGTCGCTCACGAGCTGACCCACGGCGTCACCGAGAGCCAGAATGCGCTGCTGTACATCGAGCAGTCCGGCGCGCTCAACGAGTCGATGTCCGACGTGTTCGGCGCCATGGTCAAGCAGTACCACCTCAAGCAGACGGTGACCCAGGCCGACTGGATCGTCGGCGCCGGCATCCTGTTCAAGGGCATCAACGGCAAGGGCCTGCGCTCGATGTCCGCCCCGGGCACTGCCTACGACGATCCTCTGCTGGGCAAGGACCCACAGCCGGCGACCATGGCCGGCTTTGTCAGCAATCGCGCCGACAACGGCGGCGTGCACGTCAACTCGGGCATTCCCAACCGGGCGTTCTACCTGGCGGCGACGGCGCTGGGTGGCAATAGCTGGGATACCGTCGGCAAGGTCTGGTACCAGACCCTGTGCGACCCGACCTTGACCCGCACCGCGCGCTTCGACGAGTTCGCCAAGCTCACGGTCAAGCACGCCAGGACCCTGCTCGGGCAGAAAGCCGCGACCCAGGTGAAGACCGCCTGGAAAACCGTGGAGGTGCTGTGATGGAGCCGCTTGCAGCCTTGCATCCCGACAGCGTGCTGGAGCTCGCCCAGGAAGGCGGCGTGGCCTTCATGCCCAAGCTCAACGGGTTGCGCCGGATCGAGCTGGGGCAGCTGAACGACGAAGCGCGCGGGCATCTGTGCGAGCTGATCAACGGCTTGCTGCCTTTTGCGCAGAAGCCCGAGGACGCCGGCCGGGGTGACCAGCGCTATTTTCGGTTGGTGGTGCAAGGCAAGCTGGAGTTGCGGGTACCGGAGTCCAAGCTGCCCAAAGGCTTGCTGGAGCTGTGGAAAGCCGGCGGACGGTAGCCCGGTCCCTGTGGTTCCTGTGGTTCCTGTGGTTCCTATAGCACCGGGCTTGCTCGGGAAGCGGGTTGCGCAGAACCCATCACACCTCCAGGCAATACCCCACCCCATAGATCGAGCGGATCGGGTCGTCACCCGGCGCGGCCGCTTCCAGCTTGCGCCGCAGATTCTTCACATGGCTGTCCACGGTCCGATCAGTCACCACCCGGTGGTCATGGTACAGATGATCCATCAACTGCTCGCGGGACAGCACCTGGCCGGCGCGGGCGTGCAATGCCGCCAGCAGGCGGAACTCCACCGGGGTCAGCTCCAGCGCCGCGCCGTTGAGGCTGGCCTCGTAGCTTGCGCAGTCGACCACCAGCCCCGGGCGCCCGGTTTCGGTGGGCGGCGCCGAGCGGCGCAGCACCGCCTTGACCCGCGCCACCACTTCGCGTGGGCTGAACGGCTTGCACACATAATCATCGGCCCCCGCCTCCAGGCCCAGCAGGCGGTCGATCTCTTCCACCCGCGCGGTGAGCATGATCACCGGCAGTTGGCTGAAACCGCGCAGCTCGCGGCAGATGTCCAGGCCGTCACGGCCCGGCAGCATCAGGTCGAGCAACAGCAGGTCCGGCGGCTGTCGCCGGATCGCCGCGATCACGCCCAGGCCTTCGGCCAGGTGCTCGACTTCATACCCGGCCGCGCGCAGGTAATCGCCCAGCAACAGCGCCAGCTTGGGCTCGTCCTCCACCACCATCACCCGCTGGCTCATGCCTGCTCCTCCAGCGCCGGCAGGCGCAGGGTCAGCCACAGGCCGCCGAACGGCGAGGATTGCGCCGACAGCTCGCCGCCATGCACCTGGGCGATGCCGCGGCAGATCGCCAGGCCCAACCCTGCCCCGCCACTGCTGCGGCTGCGCGAGTTCTCCACCCGATAGAAACGCTCGAACAGGCGCTTCTGCTGCTCCAGCGGCACCCCGGGGGCGCTGTCCTGGAAATCGATGCAGACCTGGTCGTCGAAGCGACCCATGCGCAGGTTCACCGCGCCGCCGGCGTCGGTGTAGCGCAGGCTGTTTTCCAGCAGGTTGTAGAACAGCTGCACCAGCTTGGCGTCGTCGCCCAGCACCAGCAGCGGTTGCGGCCAGCCTTGCAGGTGCAGGCTCAGCTGACGCTCGGCGAAACGCGTGGCGTAGGCGTCCACGGCCATGCCCAGCAGCGCGCCAATGTCCACCGGGTCGCGGCGGTAGGCCGGGCCGCCGAGTTCGGCCAGCGACAGCTCGAACAGATCGTCGACCAGCTTGCTCAGCGCCATGACCTCGCCTTGCAGGGAGCGCAGCGCCGGGCCATCCATGACCCGGATGCCGTCCTCGATGGCCTCCAGTTCGGCGCGCAGGATTGCCAGCGGCGTGCGCAGTTCATGGGAGATGTCGGCCATGAAGCCACGCCGCTGCTGCTCGTTGCTGGCCAGGGTGGCGGCCATGCCGTTGAAGTCGCGGGCCAGCTGCGCGGCCTCGTCATTGCCGGTCTCGGGCAGCACGGTGCTGTAGTCGCCGGCAGCCAGACGGCGGGTGGCCAGGGCCACGCGCTTGACCGGTTGCAGCAGTTGGTGGGTGATCCACCAGGCGATCACCGCGCTGATCAGCAGGCAGATCAGCCCGATCAGCAAACTGGAGCGGATCTGGTTGAGCTGGAAGCGGCTGTCACCGGTGGCGCTGACGGTTTCGAAGGGGGTCATGGCCAGCCAGCCGACCACCTGGTCGTCGTGGGCAATGGGCACCAGCACGGCCTGGCGATCGAAGGCGGTGTAGCCGGCTACGTAATGCTTCTGGGAGTCGAGCAGGGTGAAGCGCAGGATCGCCCCGGTGAGGTCGGAAATCGGCGGCGTGCCGGGGTAGAAGGTAGTCTTGCCCGCAGGCGGTTCCGGACGGATCAGCTCGAACCAGCCGTGGCCGTTATTGCGTAGATACTCCCAGTCGCCATGGGCGGTCCATGCCTGCTCGAAGCGCGGCAAGGTACTGCGCAGGCGCTCGACCGCCTGGTCGTTGAGGTACCCGAGAAAGCCGTGGGTAAAGCTCAGGTATGCGGCAAAGCCCATCGCCAGCACGGCAAAGGTACACAGCGCCTGGACGGCGACGAACAGCTTGCTGGAGAGGGTCAGTTTCATGGCGCGCGCGCTGGAATGTATTGCGAAGCTGACATTAACGGCGCTGAGTCCGGTGGTTACAAGGGGCTGAGGGCAATCTCCATAATGTCTGCACATTGTGCGGTCGCCAGGTGGGAGGGGGCAAAGCCCCCGAGAGGCCGCCAGGCCGGTTTGATCCTGAAACCCGGAACATCAGACATCGCGGGCCTGGCCCGCTCCCACATGAATACGATCAGCATCTTCTCAACTGCGATGCAGCTTGCTCATCAACTCCGCTTCAGCCTGGGTCAGGCCGCAGGCCTGGGTCAGTTCGTCGATCGAGGCGCCCATGCTCACCAGCTTGGCAGCCTGGTCGAAGGACAGGCTAGCCGGGTCGCGCTGGTGCAGCTGCTCGAGCTTGTCAGGCAGCGGCGCCACCACGGCGCGCAGTTCGTGCAGCGCCTCGCCCATGCGCACGGTACCGTTCTGGTAGGCATCCACGCGCTTGGCCAGGTCGCGCAGGCGCTGGTCACGCGTGGCGTCGTCGGCTTCCTGCAAGGCCCGCAGGCGTTTCTGCTCGCGGGCAAAACTCAAGAACAGCGCCACGGTGGTCACCCACAACAGCGCCAGAACAATGACCGCCACCTCGAAGATCAATCAGATGTTCTCCAGGTCGGACCATTCTTCCTCGGACATCATCTTGTCCAGCTCGACCAGGATCAGCAGTTCGCCGTTCTTGTTGCACACGCCCTGGATGAATTTGGCCGACTCGTCGTTGCCGACGTTGGGCGCGGTCTCGACTTCCGACTGGCGCAGATAGACCACTTCAGCCACGCTGTCGACCAGGATACCCACCACCTGCTTGTCCGCCTCGATGATGACGATGCGGGTGTTGTCGCTGATGTCGCTGGGCTGCAGGCCGAAGCGCTGGCGGGTGTCGATCACGGTGACGACATTGCCGCGCAGGTTGATGATGCCCAGCACGTAGGCCGGGGCGCCCGGCACCGGAGCGATCTCGGTGTAGCGCAGCACTTCCTGGACCTGCATCACGTTGATGCCGTAGGACTCGTTGTCCAGCTTGAAGGTGACCCACTGCAGAATCGGATCTTCGGAACCTTGTGCAGACGACTTCTTCATAACCCTGACCCCTCGTTGGTGTTCATGTTCATTGGCCCGCAGGCCGTTTGGAAAGCTTGCCCGGCTTGGCCGGCTTGGCCGCAGCCGCAGCGGCCGCCTGCATTTGTTTGACGGCGCCGCTGGCAATCAATTCGGCCAGCTGCGCCACGTCCAGCAAGGCGCACATGTGTTCGATCACGGTCCCGGCCAGCCACGGCCGCTGGCCTCGCTGGCCGCGCCATTTGATTTCGTCGGGGTCCAGGCGCAGCGAACGGCTGACCTGATGCACCGCCAGCCCCCATTCGTAGCCCTGCACCGAGATGACATATTGCAGACCTTGCTGGAAATCGTCGCGGTAACGGTCGGGCATCACCCAGCGCGCCGTGTCGAGCACCTTGAGGTTGCCCATCTGCGTCGGCAGGATGCCGAGAAACCAGTTCGGCTGGCCGAACAGCGGCGTCAGCTCCTGGCCGGCCAGCGGGTAGATCGAGCCCAGGCACACCAGCGGCACGGCCAGGGTCAGGCCGGCGACATCGAACAGCAGGCACTCGAACGGCTCGCTGGCCCAGTCCGGGCGGCCGTCGAAGCTGGCCGGCGGCGGCGGTTGGCCGGTGGCGGCAGCGGGCGCGTGCAGTTCGACCAGAGGCTCTACCACCGGTTCGGCGACGACCAGCGGCTGCGCCTGCGGTTCAGGGGCAAGCGGCGCAGGGGCGATCTCGGCCACAGCCGGCGGCAGACTGGCCGGGACAGAGACGGGGACAGGCTCGGCGGCAATCACCTTGCTCAGCAACGCGTCACGAGCCTGTTCCTCGCGCACGGCAGCCTCGAAATCGTCCTGCGGCTCGGCAATGGGCGCGGGCACAGGTACCGGCGCCAGCTCCAGTTCCAGCTCCTCGGTGGCCTCCTGCAGCAGGCCGTCCAGGTAGGACTGCAGCGCCTGTCGGGGCTTGGTGGCGATGTCGACTGGGCGGCTCATCAAGCCACCTGCGCTTGCAGCTGCTGGGCCAGCATGTGCTTGAGCAGTGCCCGGTAGGCCAGCACGGCACGGCTTTTCGGGTCGAAGGAGGAAGGCGTCTGCCCTGCCCGGCTGGCGTCGCGCAGACGCGTGTCGACCGGGATATGACCCTGCCAGATATGCTCGGGGTAGCTGTCACGCAGTGTGCGCATGGTCGCCAGCGATGCCTGGGTGCGGCGGTCGAACAGAGTCGGGATGATGCTGTAGGGCAACGGCTGCTTGCGCGAGCGGTTGATCATGTCCAAGGTGCTGACCATGCGCTCCAGGCCCTTGACCGCGAGAAACTCGGTCTGCACCGGAATCGCCAGCTGCTGGCTGGCCGCCAGGGCATTGACCATCAGCACGCCCAGCAACGGTGGGCTGTCGATCAGCGCGTAGTCGAATTGCTGCCACAGCTGCGCCAGACTCTTGGCGACCACCAGGCCCAGGCCGCTCTGCCCCGGCGACTGGCGCTCGAGGGTGGCCAGCGCGGAGCTGGACGGCAGCAGGGCAATACGCTCCTCACTGGTGCCCAGCAGCAACTGCGCCGGCAGGCCTTCAGGCACGTGGCCCTTTTGCAGGAACAGGTCGTAGCAGCTGTTTTCCAGCTGATCGGGGTTGTGGCCGAAATAGCTGGTCATCGAGCCGTGCGGATCGAGATCGACCACGACCACACGCTTGCCCGCCTCGGCCAGCAGCCCGGCCAGGGCGATCGACGTGGTGGTCTTGCCTACGCCACCTTTTTGATTGGCTACTGCCCAGACTCTCATCGTGTTGCTTTCCCCCCCGGGGTGGCGCGGTTGGAACCGGCCGCTGCCGGGACAGTCGTTGCAAGTTGATCGGTTCGCGACGGGGTTTTGACGGCTCAGGCTCCCGGCGAGCGCTTTACAGGCGTCGGTGCAGTTTGTGTGCCAGTTGATACGCCTTTGGGCGCAATCACCGGCGGTGGTTGCCCGCCCGTGCTGCCGGCACCGGTCAGGCTGCGCCGCACATCCAGATTACGAGAGATCACCAGCACCACCCGGCGGTTGCGCGAGCGTCCCTCGGCACTGGCGTTGCTGGCCACCGGCTGGAACTCGCCGTAACCGACCGACGCCATGCGGCTGGGGTTGATACCGTCGGCCATCATCATGCGCACGATGCTCGAGGAGCGCGCCGAGGACAGCTCCCAGTTGGTCGGGTACTGCGAGGTGCGGATCGGCTGATCGTCGGTGAAGCCTTCGACGTGAATCGGGTTGTCGAAGGGTTTGATGATCTGCGCGACCTTGTCGATGATGGTGAACGCCTTGTCGCTGGGGATGGCGTCGCCGCTGCCGAACAGCAGCCCGGACTTGAGCTCGATCTCGATCCACATCTCGTTGCCGCGCACGGTCAGCTGGTCGGACTTGATCAGGTCGCCAAAGGCGTCGTTGACCTGGTTGGCGATGCTCTGCAACGGCGTGATCGGCGAGGAGATCGCCGCGTCCGGCTGGTCGGCATCCTTGACCAGCTGCTCGGTCGGCTTGGTGGTGAGCACGCGCTCGTCGCCGATCGGGATCGGCTTGACGCTGCGCTCGGGGTCGTTGAACACGCCGATCAGAGCCTGCGACAGCACCTTGTACTTGCCCTCGTTGACCGAGGAGATGGAGTACATGACCACGAAGAAGGCGAACAGCAAGGTGATGAAGTCGGCATAGGACACCAGCCAACGCTCGTGATTTTCGTGCTCTTCGGGTTGACGTCGACGGGCCATGATCAGTCCATGAAGCCTTGCAGCTTCAGTTCGATGGAACGTGGATTTTCACCTTCGGCGATCGACAGGATGCCTTCCAGAAGCATTTCCCGGTAGCGCGACTGGCGCAGGGCAATGGCCTTGAGCTTGTTGGCCACTGGCAGCAGCACCAGGTTGGCGCTGGCCACCCCGTAGATGGTGGCGACGAACGCCACGGCGATGCCGCTGCCCAGTTGCGAGGGGTCGGCCAGGTTGCCCATGACGTGAATCAGGCCCATCACCGCGCCGATGATGCCGATGGTCGGGGCGTAGCCGCCCATGCATTCGAAGACCTTGGCCGCCTGCACGTCGCGGCTCTCCTGGGTGTAGAAATCCACCTCGAGGATGCTGCGGATCGCCTCGGGTTCGGCGCCGTCCACCAGCAGCTGCAGGCCCTTTTGCGCATAGGGGTCGCGCTCGCCGTCGGCGATGGTCTCCAGGCCCAGCAGGCCTTCCTTGCGCGCGGTCAGGCTCCAGGTCACGACCCGGTCGATGCCGCCAGCCAGGTCCACGCGCGGCGGGAACAGCACCCAGCGCACGATCACCAGGGCCCGCTTGAACGCGCTCATGGGTGACTGCAACAGCGCCGCACCGACGGTACCGCCGATGACGATAAGTATCGCCGGGGCATTGAGCAGGGCGCCCATGTGGCCGCCCTCGAGAAAATTGCCGCCGATGATGGCGACAAACGCCATGATGATCCCTATCAGGCTCAGGACATCCATCAGATACACGCCTCCACCAGATGCCGACCGATATCGTCCAGGCCATACACGGCATCGGCCAGGTTGGCCTTGACGATGGCCATCGGCATACCGTAGATCACACAGCTCGCTTCATCCTGCGCCCAAACATGGCTGCCGCCCTGCTTGAGCAGGCGCGCGCCTTCGCGACCGTCGGCGCCCATGCCGGTGAGCACCACCGCCAGGACCTTGTCGCCATAGGACTTGGCCGCCGAGCCAAAGGTGATGTCCACGCACGGCTTGTAGTTCAGGCGCTCGTCACCGGGCAGGATTTTCACCGTGCCACGGCTGTCGACCATCATCTGCTTGCCGCCGGGGGCCAGCAGCGCCAGACCGGGGCGCAGCACGTCGCCGTCCTCGGCTTCCTTGACGCTGATGCGGCACAGCTTGTCCAGGCGTTCGGCGAAGGCGCGGGTGAATGCCGCAGGCATGTGCTGAATCAGCACGATGGGTGCGGGGAAATTCGCCGGCAGTTGGGTCAGCACCCGCTGCAGGGCCACGGGGCCACCGGTGGAGGTACCGATGGCCACCAGCTTGTAGGTCTTGCGCTTGGGCGCCGGTGAGTTGTGCGAGGCCGCCGGCGCGGGCGCCGCTGGCCGCGGCGCTGGTGCTGGCGCCACGCTGCGTCGGGGCACGGCGCTGCCTGCGCTCGACGCGGGGGCAGCCACGGCCGGCGCCGCGACGGGCGCCGAGTAACTGCTGAAGCGGCGGTTGCTGCGCGAGATGCTGTGCACCTTGTCGCAGAGCATCTGCTTGACCTTGTCCGGGTTGCGCGAGATGTCCTCGAAATTTTTCGGCAGGAAGTCCACCGCGCCGGCATCCAGAGCATCCAGGGTGACCCGGGCCCCTTCATGGGTCAGCGAGGAAAACATCAGGACCGGGGTCGGGCAACGCTGCATGATGTGCCGCACGGCGGTGATGCCGTCCATCATCGGCATCTCGTAGTCCATGGTGATCACGTCGGGCTTGAGGGCCTGGGCCTGATCGATGGCTTCCTTGCCATTGGTGGCGGTGCCGACCACCTGGATGTTGGGGTCCGAGGAAAGAATTTCCGAGACACGGCGGCGGAAAAAACCGGAGTCATCCACCACCAGAACCTTGACTGCCATAAACACTCCATGGGAAGGCGCCTGCCCGCAGGCGGCGCCGCCCTTTGTCAGCTACGCCGAGGCGTCAGATACGCCGGGTCGCGTAGCGCTTGAGCATGCTCGGTACGTCGAGGATCAGCGCGATGCGACCGTCGCCGGTGATCGTTGCCCCCGACATGCCTGGCGTACCTTGCAGCATCTTGCCCAGAGGCTTGATGACCACCTCTTCCTGGCCCACCAGCTGGTCGACCACGAAGCCGATGCGCTGGGTGCCCACCGAGAGAATCACCACATGGCCTTCGTGCTGCTCCTCATGGGCCGCCGAAGACACCAGCCAGCGCTTGAGGTAGAACAGTGGCAAGGCCTTGTCGCGGACGATCACCACTTCCTGGCCGTCGACCACGTTGGTGCGCGACAGGTCGAGGTGGAAGATCTCGTTGACGTTGACCAGCGGGAAGGCGAACGCCTGGTTGCCGAGCATCACCATCAAGGTCGGCATGATCGCCAGGGTCAGCGGCACCTTGATGACGATCTTCGAGCCCTGGCCCTTGACCGAATGGATGTTGATGGTGCCGTTGAGCTGGGAAATCTTGGTCTTGACCACGTCCATGCCCACACCGCGGCCGGACACGTCGGAGATCTCGGTCTTGGTCGAGAAACCCGGGGCGAAGATCAGGTTGTAGCACTCGGTGTCGCTGAGGCGGTCGGCGGCGTCCTTGTCCATGACCCCGCGCTTGACCGCAATGGCCCGCAGTACCGCCGGGTCCATGCCCTTGCCGTCGTCGGAGATGGACAACAGGATGTGGTCGCCCTCCTGCTCGGCAGACAGCACCACGCGGCCACCACGGGACTTGCCCGAAGCCTCGCGCTCTTCCGGCGACTCGATGCCGTGGTCGACCGCGTTGCGCACCAAGTGCACCAGCGGGTCGGCCAGGGCCTCGACGAGGTTCTTGTCCAGGTCGGTCTCTTCGCCCACCAGCTCCAGGTTGATCTCTTTCTTGAGCTGGCGAGCCAGGTCGCGAACCAGGCGCGGGAAGCGCCCGAAGACCTTCTTGATCGGCTGCATGCGGGTTTTCATCACCGCGGTCTGCAGGTCGGCGGTCACCACGTCGAGGTTCGACACGGCCTTCTGCATGGCTTCATCGGCGCTGTTGCTGCCCAGGCGCACCAGGCGGTTACGCACCAGCACTAGTTCGCCGACCATGTTCATGATTTCGTCCAGGCGCGCGGTGTCGACCCGCACCGTGGTTTCCGCTTCGCTGGCGGCCGGTTTGTCACCGGCAGGCGCCGCCGCGCGAGCAGGGGCGGCAGGCGCAGCAGCGGGCCCAGCGGCGGGCTTGGCCACGGGCGCAGGCGCTGCTGCCGGCACCGGCGCAGGCTTGGCCGCAACCGGTTCGGCGGCGGCCGGCGGCACTTCGCTGAACTTGCCTTTGCCGTGCAGTTCGTCGAGCAGGTTCTCGAACTCGTCGTCGGTGATCAACTCACCGGCCTTGACCGGCGCCTGGGTGCCGGTGGTGCTCGGCTCGGTGCTGGCCGCAGGCGCAGCGCCGGGAAGGTTGTCGACGGCGAAGGAGCCCTTGCCATGCAACTGATCGAGCAGGTTCTCGAATTCATCATCGGTGATTTCGTCGCTGCCCGCCGCCGGCCTGGCCGGCGCAGCCGCTGCAGGGGCAGCGAACTGGCCTTTGCCATGCAACTGGTCGAGCAGGTTCTCGAACTCGTCGTCGGTGATCTCGTCGCTGCCGGACGCGGCCGGTGCAACAGGCGCAGCGCTGACAGACGCTGGCGGCGCCGCCGGGGCAGGCGCTTCGTGGACGTTGTTGAGCGAGTCGAGCAGCGCTTCGAATTCGAAGTCGGTGATTTCATCGGCTGCGCCGGCAGGCGCAGCGCTGGCCGCAGCCGCCGGCGCGGGTGCCGCCACGGCTGGCGCAGGCTCGGCACCGGCAGGTTCGGCCAGGCGCGCCAAGGCTTCGAGCAGCTGGGGCGAGGCTGGGGTGATGTCGGTGCGCTCGCGCACCTCGCTGAACATGCCGTTGACGGCATCCAGTGCCTCGAGCACCACGTCCATCAACTCAGAGTCGACGCGACGTTCACCCTTGCGCAGGATGTCGAAGACGTTCTCGGCAATGTGGCAGCACTCCACCAGCTCGTTGAGCTGGAGAAACCCGGCACCGCCTTTTACAGTGTGAAAACCGCGAAAAATTGCATTGAGCAAATCCGCATCATCTGGCCGGCTCTCAAGCTCGACCAGTTGTTCGGACAGCTGCTCGAGAATTTCGCCGGCCTCTACCAGGAAATCCTGGAGGATTTCTTCGTCGGCGCCGAAGCTCATATGGGTGCTCCCTGGAATGAAGTAATCACGAGCCTGGGTGTTGCTTAGAAGCCCAGGCTGGACAGCAGATCGTCGACATCGTCTTGACCGGATACAACGTCTTCACGTTTATCGGCATGAATCTGCGGACCTTCACCCCTGGCAGGATGTATTTCGTGATCTTTTTCATCGCGAAGCTGCTGATGGTCGTGTTCGATGCCCGCGAAGCGGTCCACCTGGCTGGCCATCAACACCAGTTTGAGCAGGTTGCTTTCCACTTCCGTGACCAATTGCGTAACGCGCTTGATCACCTGCCCGGTCAGGTCCTGGTAGTCCTGGGCCAGCAGGATGTCGTTGAGGTGGCTGCCCACCTCGCGGTTGCCCTGCTCGCTGCGCGTCAGGAAGCCGTCGACCCGACGAGCCAGCTCGCGGAACTCCTCGGCGCCGATTTCCCGGCGCATGAAGCGCTGCCAGTCGACGCTCAGGGCATGGGCTTCGTCGCTCAGCGCGTTCATCACCGGCGTGCTCTGCTCCACCAGGTCCATGGTCCGGTTGGCCGCGTTCTCGGTCAGCCGCACGACATAGGACAGCCGCTCCGTGGCGTCGGTGATCTGCGAGACCTCCTCGGCCTGCGGCATGTGCGGGTCGATCTGGAAGCTGACGATGGCGCTGTGCAACTCGCGCGTCAGCTTGCCGACTTCCTGATACAAGCCGCGATCACGGGTCTGGTTCAGCTCATGGATCAACTGCACCGCGTCGCCGAACTTGCCTTTTTCAAGGCTGTCCACCAGTTCGACGGCATGTTTCTTCAGGGTCGACTCGAAGTCCCCCAAAGAATTCTTTTTCTGGTCCATTGCGCCCCCGTGGCGGTCATCAGCTGTTGACGCGCTCGAAAATCTTCTCGATTTTTTCTTTCAGCACCTGAGCGGTGAAAGGCTTGACCACATAGCCGTTGACGCCGGCCTGGGCGGCTTCGATGATCTGCTCGCGCTTGGCTTCGGCGGTCACCATCAGCACCGGCAGGTGCTTGAGGCGGTCATCGGCACGCACCTGCTTGAGCAGGTCGATGCCGGACATGCCGGGCATGTTCCAGTCGGTCACCAAAAAGTCGAACCCACCGCTTTGCAGCATCGGCAGCGCCGTGTTGCCATCATCGGCCTCGGACGTGTTGGTAAAGCCCAGATCACGCAACAGGTTCTTGATGATCCGCCGCATCGTCGAAAAATCGTCAACGATGAGGATTTTCATGTTCTTGTCCAATTAGACCTCCAAGCAGTCTTGACTCGCCCAGACCCTGGGCGGGCGTTCAATCAAATCCGATTTTTATCTTCCAGCGACTGCTGTCAGGCATTCCCGTTACCCGCTATCGCGCTCGCCACTCGCCCAGCCGGCCGCGCAGACGTGCCGCGCACTGGCTGTGCAACTGGCTGACACGCGACTCGCTGACCCCCAATACCTCGCCGATTTCCTTGAGGTTCAGCTCCTCGTCGTAATACAACGCCAGGACCAGCTTCTCGCGCTCCGGCAAGCCGGCGATCGCGTCGGCCAGGGCCGCCTGGAAGCGTTCGTCCTCCAGGTCACGCGAGGGCTCCAGCGAACCGCTGGCGCCATCTTCATGCAAGCCTTCGTGTTCGCCGCCGTCCTGCAACAGGTCGTCGAAACTGAACAGCCGGCTGCCCAAGGTATCGTTCAAGATCCCGTAGTAATCGTCGAGACTCAACTTGAGTTCGGCAGCAACCTCGTGATCTTTAGCGTCGCGGCCAGTTTTTGCCTCGATTGCGCGAATCGCGTCGCTGACCATGCGCGTATTGCGGTGCACCGAACGGGGTGCCCAGTCACCTTTGCGCACTTCATCGAGCATCGCGCCACGGATACGGATACCCGCGTAGGTCTCGAAACTGGCGCCCTTGCTCGAGTCGTACTTGGTGGACACCTCGAGCAGGCCGATCATGCCGGCCTGGATCAGGTCCTCCACCTGCACGCTGGCTGGCAGGCGCGCCAGCAGGTGATAGGCGATTCGCTTGACCAGAGGCGCATAGCGCTCGATCAACTCGTACTGCTGGGACTCGCGGGAAGCCTTGCTGTACATACGATATCCGCTCGCGCTCATGATACGGGCCCTGCGCTAGTTTGCTGAACCAGACGTTCGACGAAGAACTCCAGGTGCCCCCGCGGGTTGGCGGGCAACGGCCAGGTATCGACCTTCTGGGCAATGGCCTTGAACGCCAGGGCACATTTGGAACGCGGGAAAGCTTCGTACACCGCGCGTTGTTTTTGCACCGCCTTGCGTACGCACTCGTCGTACGGCACGGCACCGACATACTGCAGTGCAACGTCGAGGAAGCGGTCGGTCACCTTGGTCAGCTTGGCGAACAGGTTGCGACCTTCCTGCGGGCTCTGGGCCATGTTGGCCAGCACCCGGAAACGGTTCATGCCGTAGTCCCGATTGAGCAACTTGATCAGGGCGTAGGCGTCGGTGATCGAGGTCGGCTCGTCGCACACCACCAGCAGGACCTCCTGAGCGGCGCGCACGAAGCTGACCACCGACTCGCCGATACCGGCGGCCGTGTCGATCACCAGCACGTCGAGGTTGTCGCCGACGTCGCTGAACGCCTGGATCAATCCGGCGTGCTGCGCAGGCGACAGGTGCACCATGCTCTGGGTGCCCGACGCGGCCGGCACGATGCGGATCCCGCCGGGGCCTTGCAACATCACGTCGCGCAGCTCGCAGCGGCCTTCGATCACGTCGGCCAGGGTGCGTTTGGGTGTCAGCCCCAGCAGGACGTCGACGTTCGCCAGCCCCAGGTCGGCGTCCAGAAGCATGACCCTGCGGCCAAGCTCGGCCAACGCCAGAGACAAGTTCACTGACACGTTAGTCTTGCCGACGCCACCCTTGCCGCCGGTCACCGCGATCACCTGTACGGGATGCATGCTGCCCATGTTCGTTGTTTACCTTGTCACTTAGACCGAGGCCACACGACCGACTGCGCCTGGACAACCAGGGCATGCAGACCATCGATGTAGGTAGTTTGGAACGTCATCTCACCCATCTCCCTCAGCCCACACGCTTGTCAGGGCTGTGGTAGAGGTCAGCGAACATATCGGCCATGGCCTCTTCGCTGGGCTCCTCCTGCATTTGCACGTTCACCGCGCGGCTGACCAGCTGGTGCCGGCGCGGCAGGTGCAAATCGTCCGGAATGCGCGGGCCGTCCGTGAGGTAGGCCACTGGCAATTCGGTACTGATGGCCAGGCTCAGCACTTCGCCGAGACTCGCCGTTTCATCCAATTTGGTCAGGATGCAACCGGCCAGGCCACAGCGCTTGTAGCTGTGATAGGCGGCGGTCAGCACCTGCTTCTGGCTGGTGGTGGCCAGTACCAGGTAGTTGCGGGCGCGAATGCCGCGCCCGGCCAGGCTTTCCAGTTGCATGCGCAGGGCCGGGTCGCTGGCCTGCAGGCCGGCAGTGTCGATCAGGATCACGCGCTTGCGCAGCAGTGGCTCCAATGCCTGGCCGAGCGACTGGCCCGGGTCGACCTGGGTCACCGAAACGTTGAGGATCCGCCCCAGGGTCTTGAGTTGCTCCTGGGCGCCGATGCGAAAACTGTCCATGCTCACCAGGGCGATGCTCTGGGCGCCGTACTTGAGTACGTAGCGCGCCGCCAGCTTGGCCAGGGTGGTGGTCTTGCCCATGCCGGCCGGGCCGACCATGGCAATCACACCGCCCTCTTCCAGTGGCTCGACTTCCGGGGTATGGATCATCCGCGCCAGGTGGGCCAGCAGCATGCGCCAGGCCTGGCGAGGTTCACGAATTTCACCGGTCAGGCTCAGCAGCTCGCGCGACAGTGGGCCGGACAGGCCGATGCGTTGCAGGCGGCGCCAGAGGTTGGCCTGCTCCGGCTGGCTGCCTTGCAGCTGGGTCCAGGCCAGCGAGCCGAGTTGCACTTCCAGCAGCTCGCGCAGGCCGTTGAGCTCCGAACGCATGGAGTCGAACAGACGCTGGTCGACCGCGGGCTGCGCAGGGGCCACAGCTGCGGCGGGGCGCACCGGCTCGACGAAATTGGGCTCGACCAGCGGCTCGGAGGCGGTCAACGGCAGGCCGGCGAACAGCTGGCGGTTGTTGGCGCCGTCGCTGTCGCTGCGGTTGCTCAGTTCGGCCTGGGCGGAAACGATACGCGATTGGGTCTTGCGCAGTTCATCTTCCAGCTCGATGTTGGGTACGCGGGGGGCCAGCGCCGACAGCTTGTAGTCCAGCGCAGCCGTCAGCTCGACACCGCCGGCGATGCGGCGGTTACCGATAATCGCGGCATCGGCGCCCAGCTCGTCGCGGACCAATTTCATGGCCTGACGCATATCGGCGGCGAAAAAACGCTTCACTTGCATAACCCATCACCCTCAGCCGTTGGGCCCTACTGTCGCGACGATAGTCACTTGCTTGTTGTCAGGAATTTCCTGGTAAGCCAACACATGCAGATTCGGTACCGCCAGACGCCCAAACCGCGAAAGCATCGCTCGAACCGGCCCGGCCACCAGCAGGATCACTGGCTGGCCTTGCATTTCCTGGCGCTGTGCGGCGTCTATCAACGAACGCTGCAACTTCTCGGCCATGCTCGGTTCCAGCAAAACGCCTTCTTCCTGACCCTGACCCGCCTTCTGAAGACTATTGAGCAAGATCTGTTCCAACCTTGGCTCCAGCGTGATCACAGGCAGCTCCGGCTCAATGCCTACAATGCTTTGGACGATGGCGCGGGACAAACCGACCCGCACGTGTGCCACCAAAGCGGCAGTATCTTGACTCCTGGCCGCGTTGTTGGCGATAGCCTCGGCTATGCTGCGGATATCGCGGACCGGGACCTGTTCGGACAGCAATGCCTGCAACACCTTGAGCAGCGCCGACAACGACAGCACACCCGGCACCAGCTCTTCAGCCAGCTTGGGCGAGCCTTTGGCCAGTACTTGCAGCAATTGCTGGACTTCCTCGTGGCCAATCAGCTCGTGAGCGTGCTTGGACAGGATCTGGTTCAAGTGCGTTGCCACTACTGTACTGGCATCGACCACGGTATAGCCTAAAGATTGCGCCTGGCTACGCAAACTCAACTCGATCCATACCGCGTCCAGGCCAAAAGCCGGATCTTTGGCGGTGATGCCGTTGAGGGTGCCGAACACCTGACCAGGATTGATCGCCAGCTCGCGGTCGGGGTAGATCTCCGCTTCGGCGAGGATCACCCCCATCAGCGTCAGGCGATAGGCGCTGGGCGCCAGGTCGAGGTTGTCGCGAATGTGCACGGTGGGCATGAGAAAGCCCAGGTCCTGGGAGAGCTTCTTGCGCACACCCTTGATCCGCGCGAGCAGCTGGCCACCCTGGTTGCGGTCCACCAGCGGAATCAGCCGATAGCCCACTTCCAGGCCGATCATATCGATGGGCGTGACGTCGTCCCAGCCCAGCTCCTTGGTTTCCTGGGTGCGGGTTGGCGACGGCAGCATCTCCTGCTGGCGCGCCACTTCGGCCAGGGCCTGCTCCTTGACCAGGTTCTGTTTCTGCCACAGCAGGTACGCGCCGCCCACAGCCATGGCCGCCAGGCTGAGGAACGACAGGTGCGGCATGCCGGGCACCAGGCCCATGACCGCCATCAGGCCACCCGACACCGCCAGCGCCTTGGGCGAGGCGAACATCTGCCGGTGGATCTGCTTGCCCATTTCTTCGGAGCCCGACGCACGGGTCACCATGATGGCGGCGGCAGTGGACAGCAGCAGCGAAGGCAACTGCGCCACCAGGCCGTCACCGATGGTCAGCAGGGCGTAGACCTTGCCGGCGTCGGCAAAGCTCATGCCGTGCTGGATCATGCCCACGGCCATGCCGCCGAGCAGGTTGATAAAGAGAATCAGCAGGCCGGCGACGGCGTCACCGCGGACGAATTTGCTGGCACCGTCCATCGACCCGTAGAACTCGGCCTCTGCCGCCACTTCCATACGCCGGGCCTTGGCCTGGTTCTGGTCGATGATGCCGGCGTTGAGGTCGGCGTCGATGGCCATCTGCTTGCCGGGCATGGCGTCCAGCGTGAAGCGCGCGCTCACCTCGGAGATGCGCCCGGCGCCCTTGGTCACCACCACGAAGTTGATGATCATGAGAATGGCGAACACCACCATACCGACCACGTAGTTGCCGCCGATCACCACCTCACCGAACGCCTGGATCACCTTGCCCGCCGCAGCGTGGCCCTCCTGGCCGTGGAGCATCACCACCCGCGTCGAGGCGACGTTGAGCGCCAGGCGCAGCAGGGTGGCCACCAGCAGGATGGTCGGGAACACGGCGAAGTCCAGCGGCCGCATGGCGTACACGCAGACCAGCAGCACGACGATGGACAAGGCAATGTTGAAAGTGAAGAACACGTCGAGGAGGAACGACGGAATCGGCAACATCATCATTGCCAACATCACCAGCAACAACAGAGGCACGCCGAGGCTGCCCTGCCCCAGGCCCTTGGCGTTGCTGCGAACCGTATTGATCAGTTGTGAGCGATCCACCGACGTACCCCATTGTGCAAGCAATCTTTTGACGCCCAAGGCGTTGTAACAAGGCTTGTGCAAGAAGCTTTCCAACTTTCCCTAAAGAATTGCAAAGTTGTGTCGAGGGGGATACAGGCGGGAAATAGCGAGAGGTCCAATATGGGGGTGAGTGTTCGTCGAGAGGTCCAATATGGCCACCACCGGCCGCCCGCGCGGCCTATCGCGGGCTTCGCGCGCTCCCACGTCTGTTTCGATATATATGCGTCCAGTAGCATCTCCTATGACCGCTTTTGATGTTCGACGTCATATCGCCGGGCGCCAAGGCGGTCATAGGTGATGGCCGCTGGCGGAACGCGGGCTAAACGAACGTGGGAGCGCGCGAAGCCCGCGATAGGCCGCGCGGGCGGCCGGTGGTGGCCATATTGAACATCCTGCCGGGCGCGATGAAACATCCGCCAGCACATTTCCGGACCAACCCACCAGTAAACCCTCTACGGTTACCCTCCACACATAAGGAGGGCAACGGAATGCCATGGAAAGGGAACACACTCAGAATCGCGCGAGTATCCGAGATCGGGCGCTGCTACATCATTACAACCGTCACAATGGGCCGCCTCCCGGTCTTTCAAGACTGGCGGCTTGGCAGACGGGTGGTCAATGAGCTCAAAGCGCAGCAGGACCAGGGCCGTGCCCGAAGCATCGCGTGGGTGGTCATGCCCGACCATCTACATTGGCTTGTGGAGCTTCAGTCGGGCAGCATCGAGACAGTCGTGCGCCAGGTCAAAGGCCGCTCCGCTCTGGCAGTCAACAAGGCCATTGGGCGAAGCGGCCCCATCTGGCAGCGGGGATTCCATGATCATGCGCTCCGGCGTGACGAGGATCTTCGGCAGGTGGCGCGTTACATTCTGCGCAATCCGCTGGAGGCCGGCCTGGTCGCACGCATTGGAGATTATCCACTGTGGGACGCGTGCTGGATTGGAGATTGATCGCGGGCTTCGCGCGCTCCTACGTGTTCAGCTCGCCACGCGAAGGCGGTCATAGGTAATGCCACTGGCGCAATGCGGGCAAAACAAACGTGGGAGCGCGCGAAGCCCGCGATAGGCCGCGCGGGCGGCCGGTGGTGGCCATATTGGACATCCCGCCGGGCGCATGCCCACGCCTACTCGTCGCGCCGCAGATCCTCGGGAATCGGCAGGTCATCGCCCGGCGGCTTGGGCCGGGGTTTGCCCTGGCCGGCGCGGTATTGGCGGATCTGGTAGACGTAGGCCAGCACCTGGGCGACGGCCAGGTACAGGCCGGCGGGGATCGGCTGGTCAAGCTCGGTGGAGTAGTAGATCGAGCGCGCCAGCGCGGGCGATTCCAGCAGCTGGATCTGGTTCTGCGTGGCGATTTCGCGGATCTTCAGGGCCACGAAGTCGCTGCCCTTGGCCACCAGCATCGGCGCGTTGCCTTTCTCCGGGTCGTATTTAAGGGCCACGGCGTAGTGAGTCGGGTTGGTGATGACCACGTCGGCCTGGGGCACGGCGGCCATCATGCGCCGCTGCGACATCTCGCGCTGCATCTGGCGGATGCGGCCCTTGACCTCCGGACGGCCCTCGGAATCCTTGTGCTCGTCCTTGACCTCCTGCTTGGTCATCTTCATCTTTTCGTTGAAGCTGTACAGCTGGAACGGCGCGTCCAGCGCGGCGATGATGATCAGCCCGCAGGACATCCACAGCGCGCTCCAGCCGACCAGCTGCACACTGTGCAGGATGGCGCTCTCCAGCGGTTGGTGGGCGATGGCGAGGATCTCCGGACGGTCCTTGCGCAGCACCATCAAACCGATGAACAAGGTCAGCGAGAACTTGCCCACGGCCTTGAGCAGCTCGGTGACCGAGCGCGCCGAGAACATCCGCTTGAGCCCGGCTGCCGGGTTCATGCGGCTGAACTTGGGCGCCATGGCGCCCATGGAGAACAGCCAGCCGCCCAGCGACAGCGGGCCGATGATGGCGGCCAGCACCATCAGGATCATGAACGGCTGGGTGGCAAGGATCGCCGCCTTGCCCGACTGCAGCAGAAAGATGCCCATGTAGCGCTGGTCGACGATGACCTCACGGCTGAGGGTGAAATTCCTGCGCATGAGGTCGAGCATCATCTGCGCCATGCCGCCGCCAAACGCCAACAAGCCGCCGGTCCCGGCCAGCATCACCACCAGGGTATTGAGTTCCCGGGAGCGGGCGATCTCGCCCTTCTCGCGGGCGTCCTTCTTGCGCTTGTCGGTGGGGTCTTCTGTCTTGTCCGCGCCGCTTTCGCTTTCCGCCATGTCAGCCGCCTCCCGCCAGGCTTCGCAACCACTGCAGCGACTGGGTCGCCAGCGGCTCGTACTGGTTGAGAATGTCGCCCATGCTCAGCCAGAGAATGACCATGCCGATCACCAGGGTCAGCGGCACGCCAATGGAGAAGATATTCAGCTGCGGCGCGGCGCGGGTCATCACGCCGAACGCCACGTTGATCACCAGCAGCGCGGTGATCGCCGGCAATACCAGCAGGATACCGGCCCCCAGCACCCAGCCCATGCGCAGCACGATGTCCCACAATTTGCTGGTCAGCAAGGTGGCGCCGACCGGCAGCGTGGTGAAGCTTTCGGTGAGCACCTCGAAGACCACGTGGTGGCCGTTCATGGACAGGAACAGCAAGGTCACCAGCATGGTGAAGAACTGCCCCACCACCGGTGACTGGGTGCCGTTGGTGGGATCGACCATGGCGGCGAAGGTCATGCCCATCTGCGTGGCGATGATCTGCCCGGCCACCACGAAGGCCTGGAAGAGAAACTGCAGGGAGAAGCCGAGCATGGTGCCGATGATGATCTCTTCGGCCACCAGCAACAGGCCGCTGAGGTCCAGGGCATGCACCGGCGGCATCGCCGGCAGGCCTGGGGCGATGCACACGGTGATGGCCACCGCCAGGTACAGGCGGATGCGCGTCGACACCAGGGTGGTGCCGATGATCGGCATGGCCATGAGCATCGCCGCCACCCGGAACAGCGGCAGCATGAAGCTGGCGACCCAGCTCTGGATCTGCGTGTCGGTCAGCTGCAGCAGCGAGTTCATGCTCAGCCGATGACTTGCGGGATGCTGGTGTACAGGTTGGTGATGTACTCCATGAAGGTACGCACCATCCACGGCCCGATCACGATCAGGGTCACCAGCATGATCAGCATGCGCGGCAGGAAGCTCAGGGTCTGTTCGTTGATCTGCGTGGCCGCCTGGAACACGGCCACTACCAGGCCCACCAGCAGGCTGGGCAAGACCAGGATCGCCACCATCACGGTGGTCAGCCACAGGGCCTGGCGGAACAGATCGACGGCGACTTCAGGGGTCATGGCGAGATTCTCCTAGGCGGCACGGCGGCGTCAGACGCCACCGAAACTTCCGGCCAGCGTGCCGATGATGAGGGCCCAGCCGTCCACGAGCACGAACAGCATGATCTTGAACGGCAGGGAGATGATCAGCGGCGACAGCATCATCATGCCCATGGCCATCAGCACGCTGGAAATCACCAGGTCGATGATCAGGAACGGGATGAAGATCATGAAGCCGATCTGAAAGGCGGTCTTGAGCTCCGAGGTGACGAAGGCCGGCACGATGATGTTCAGCGGCGCCTGGTCCGGCGAGGCGATGTCGGTGCGCTTGGACAGGCGCATGAACAGGTCCAGGTCGCTCTGCCGGGTCTGCGCCAGCATGAAGTCCTTGACCGGGCCGGACGCCTTGACCACCGCATCCTGGGCGCTGAGCTTCTGCGCCAGGTAGGGTTGCAGCGCCTCGTTGTTCACCTTGTCGAAGACCGGCGCCATGATGAACATGGTCAGAAACAGCGCCATGCCGGTGAGCAGCTGGTTGGACGGCGTCTGCTGCAGGCCCAGGGCCTGGCGCAGGATGGAGAAGACGATGATGATGCGGGTAAAGCTGGTCATGAGCATGACGAACGCTGGAATGAAGCTCAGCGCGGTCATGATCAGCAGGATCTGCAGGTTGACCGAATACTCCTGCTGGCCGTTGGCGCCACTGGTCATGGAGATGGCCGGGATCTGCAGGGGGTCGGCAGCCATCGCCATGGGCGCCGCAATCAACAGCAACAGCGTCAGGCACAGGCGGAACGCGCGCATCACTTCTTATCCTTCTGATCCTTGCCCAGCAGTTCCATCAGGCGCTGGGCGAATTCAGGCGTGGCCTGCTCGGTCTTGGCGGGGCTGATCACGGGTTCCTTGAGCACGTGCAGCGCGGTGATCTGGCCGGGCGAGATGCCGAGCAGGATCTGCTCGCTGCCAACTTGCACCAGCACCAGCCGGTCGCGCGGGCCCAGGGCTCGCGAGCCGACCAGCTCGATCAACTGGCCGGCGCCGCGGCCGCCGTTGAGCTGCACCCGGCGCAACACCCAGGCCATGGCAAAGATCAGGCCCAGCACCAGGGCCAGGCCGAGAATCAACTGCAACACTTCGCCACCCAGACCGGCGCCGACGCCGCTCAGGGCAGCGTTGGCCATGGGCACGGTGGTCGCAACGGTGGTCATAGGTGCGACGGCCGCGGGCGCCGTGGCCGGGCCGGCGGCCGGGTTGACCATGGGCTCGGCCGCCAGCGCCGCGAGCGGCAGCCACAGCGCGACGCTGGCGACGACCCGGCTCAGGCCGCTCATCAACGCAGCTTCTTGATACGTTCGCTGGGGCTGATCACGTCAGTCAGGCGAATACCGAACTTCTCGTTGACCACCACCACCTCGCCATGAGCGATCAGCGTGCCGTTGACCAGCACGTCGAGCGGCTCGCCGGCCAGGCGATCGAGCTCGATCACCGAGCCCTGGTTGAGTTGCAGCAGGTTGCGAATGTTGATGTCGGTACTGCCGACTTCCATGGAGATGGTCACCGGGATGTCGAGAATCACGTCCAGGTTGGGCCCTTCCAGGCTCACGTGATCGTTGCCGCGCGGCGAGGCGCCGAACTCTTCCATGGCCAGGCGCGAGCCGCTGGATTTGGCTGCGTCGGCGGCGAGCAAGGCGTCGATGTCGTCCTGCCCGGCGTCGCCGGATTCACTCAGGGCCGCAGCCCACTCGTCAGCCAGGGCCTGATCGTCCTGGGGAGTATCGTTCTTGTCAGCCATCAGTTTTCCTCGACGGTCAAAATAGTTGGGGTGAACCGAGAGTGCCGGGACTTAGCGGCGCTCGATCGGCTCGATGACTTGCAAGGCCAGGTGGCCCTTGTGCGAGCCCAGCTTGGCCTTGAACGACGGCACGCCGTTGGCGCGCAACACCAGGTGGTCGGGCAGCTCGACCGGAATCACGTCACCAGGCTGCATATGCAGGATGTCGCGCAGCTTGAGCTGGCGCCGGGCAACCGTGGCACCCACCGGCACGCTGACATCCAGCACGTCTTCGCGCAGCGCCTTGCTCCAGCGTTCGTCCTGGTCGTCGAGGTCGGACTGGAAACCGGCGTCGAGCATCTCGCGCACCGGCTCGATCATCGAGTACGGCATGGTCACGTGCAGGTCGCCGCCGCCGCCGTCCAGCTCGATGTGGAAGGTGGACACCACCACGGCCTCGCTGGGGCCGACGATATTGGCCATGGCCGGGTTCACTTCCGAGCTGATGTACTCGAAATTGACGTCCATGATCGCGTGCCAGGCTTCCTTCAAGTCGATGAAGCACTGGTCGAGCACGATGCGCACCACGCGCAGTTCGGTGGGAGTGAATTCACGCCCCTCGATCTTGGCGTGGCGGCCGTCGCCCCCGAAGAAGTTGTCCACCAGCTTGAACACCAGCTTGGCGTCGAGGATGAACAGCCCGGTGCCGCGCAATGGCTTGACCTTGACCAGGTTGAGGCTGGTCGGCACGTACAGCGAATGCACGTACTCGCCAAACTTCATCACCTGCACGCCGCCCACCGCCACGTCCGCCGAACGGCGCAGCAGGTTGAACATGCTGATGCGGGTGTAGCGGGCAAACCGCTCGTTGATCATTTCCAGGGTCGGCATGCGCCCCCGGACGATGCGGTCCTGGCTGGTCAGGTCATAGGCCTTGACGCTACCGATCTCGCCGGAACTTTCTGTGGTGACGAGCCCATCGTCGACGCCATGCAGCAGCGCGTCGATCTCGTCCTGGGACAGCAGGTCCTGCACGGCCATGTCGTGTTCCTACTGCAATACGAAGTTGGTGAAGAGCAGCTGGTCGATGACCGGCTTGCCCACTTCTTTCTGCGCGACTTCCTGGACACTGGCCGTGGCTTTCTGCCGAAGCATTTCCTGGCCGATCGGGGTGTTCAGGGTGTCGAAACTCTGGCCGGAGAACATCATCACCAGGTTATTGCGAATCACCGGCATATGCACTTTCAGCGCATCGAGATCAGCCTGGTTGCGCGCTTGCAGGGTAATGCTGACCTGCATGTAGCGGTCGCGACCGTTCTGTTTGTAGTTGACCACGAAAGCTGGGGAAAGTGGCTCGTAGAGTGCCGGCTGCTTGCCGCTGGTCTTGGCCGCGTCGGCAGCCGGCTTCACTTCGGCAGGCTTGTGCAGGAAGAACCAGGTACCGCCCACTGACCCGCCAATGGCCACCAGCAGCGCCACGACGATGATGATGATCAGCTTGAGTTTGCCTTTGGGCTTTGCTTCGGTGGTGTCTTTTGCCGCTTCGGTCGTCGCCATGCCAATAATCCGTCACCAGTCGAGGAATTTACGAGTGCTGGGGATAGTTGAGCAAGGGTTATGCCAGATTGTTCCGGGGAGGTTCGGCCTTGAGTTCAACATGGCTACTAGCGGCCGCGCGCGCGACCTGATCGCGGGCTTCGCGCGCTCCTACATCTGTTGCATTCAGTGGCATCACCGCGACCGCCTTTGCCGTCCGACGATAGACCGCCAGGCACCAAGCGGTCATAGGTGATGCATCTGGATGCATGCGCCCGAAACAAATGTGGGAGCGCGCGAAGCCCGCGATAGGCCGCGCGGGCGGCCGGTGGTGGCCGTGATTGAATTCAAGGCCTAGCCCTGGATCTGATCGAAGATCAATCCGGCCTGCGGCCTCTCGGGGCCATGCCCCTCCCACGTCGAAGGCGCAGCACCCCACGAAGTGGGAGGGGCATGGCCCCGAGAGGCCGGCAGGCCGGTTTGATCTTCCTGGCGACCGGCGAAATGTCCAATATGGCCACCACCGGCCGCCCGCGCGGCCTGATCGCGGGCTTCGCGCGCTCCTACATCTGTTGCATTCAGTGGCATCACCGCGACCGCCTTTGCCGTCCGACGATAGACCGCCAGGCACCAAGCGGTCCTAGGTGATGCATCTGGATGCATGCGCCCGAAACAAATGTGGGAGCGCGCGAAGCCCGCGATAGGCCGCGCGGGCGGCCGGTGGTAGCCGTGATTGCATTCCAGGTCAGGCCCTGGATCTGATCGAAGATCAATCCGGCCTGCGGCCTATCGTGGCCATGCCCTTCCCACGTCGAAGGCGCAACACCCCACGAAGTGGGAGGGGCATGGCCCCGAGAGGCCGGCAGGCCGGTTTGATCTTCCTGGCGACCGGCGAAATGTCCAATATGGCCACCACCCGCCGCCCACGCGGCCTGATCGCGGGCTTCGCGCGCTCCTACATCTGTTGCATTCCGTGGCATCACCGCGACCGCCTTTGCCGTCCGACGATAGACCGCCAGGCACCAAGCGGTCATAGGTGATGCATCTGGATGCATGCGCCCGAAACAAATGTGAGAGCGCGCGAAGCCCGCGATCAGGCCGCGCGGGCGGCCGGTGGTAGCCGTGATTGCATTCCAGGTCAGGCCCTAATCTGATCGAAGATCAAACCGGCCTGCGGCCTCTCGGGGCCATGCCCCTCCCACGTCGAAGGCGCAGCACCCCATCTGTTGCATTCCGTGGCATCACCGCGACCGCCTTTGCCGTCCGACGATAGACCGCCAGGCACCAAGCGGTCATAGGTGATGCATCTGGATGCATGCGCCCGAAACAAATGTGGGAGTGCGCGAAAACCGCGATAGGCCGCGATAGGCCGCGATGGCGGCCGGTGTCAGCCGCCACGGCATTCACGGTCAGGCGTAATAATCCACCGCACTGGAGCCGATCACCACGCTCTGCGCCACTGCGGCGGCCGCGCCAGCCGAGCTGTCGATGCCTTCCACGCCGCCGCTGTCGCTGCTGCTGCCACCGCGCGAGCTGTTCGCCGCGCGGCTGGCCTGGTCGGCCTGTTGCTGCTGGCCCTGCTGGTTGCGCGACTGGTCGGAGACGTTGACGTCCATCTGCCCCAGGCCTTGCTGGGCGAACATTTCCTTGAGGCGACCCTGCTGGCTTTCCAGGGCATCGCGCACGCCGATGTGGGCGCTGACGAAAGTCACCTGGGTCTGCTGGTCCGGCGCCATGTCGACGCGGATGTTCAAGGTGCCCAACTCGGCCGGCGACAGCTGGATGTCCGCCGACTTGAGGTTCTGGCTCGACAGGTACATGACCCGGTTGACCAGCCCTTCACTCCAGCCACCCTGGTTCATCGCCAGGGCGGTGGACAGCGGGGCGGCGTTGGCAGTCTTGGCTGTGGTCGCGTCGGTTAGGTTCTGCAGGCGGTTGGCAAAGTTGTCCATGCGCGTGTCGGCCGAGGCGCCCTTGACGTCCTTGAGGCCGTCGTCGAGCAGCGACTTGAAGTCTTTGTCGCCGCCTTTGCCGGCATCAGCGTCAGAACCTTGTTGCGTGACGACCTGCGCCGCCAGTCCATTGACGAGGCTGGCGTCGGTGCTGGCGTTGGCATTGCCTGGCGCCGCGTCGTCTGTCTTGGCATGGGCCGAGGTGGTGCCCTGGGCCTTGGCATTCTGCTCGAGCGCCAGGCGCACGGCCGGCAGATCGGCCAGTGCATCGGGCGCCGGGTCTTCGCTGCTGGCCTTGCTGTCGGTGGCGCTGGCGGGCGGTGGCGTGGTCGCCGCCGCCGGCATCATGCTCGCCACCACGGCAGGGTCCAGCATCTGCGGGGCCTGCGGAGCCTGGGCGCTGGCGTCGACCGCCGCCGGGGCGGGCTCGGGCTTGACCTCAGGGGGCGTGGCGGCGGCCAGCAGGGACGGGTCGGTCGGCGCGGCATCGCTGGCGGCGCTGGCCTGATCGTCGTCCTGATCGCCGGCCTGCGCCACCTTGTCAGTCGCATCGCTGGCGTCGCTGCCGCTGGCGGCGCTGGTCTTGTCGGCCGGGTCCGAGGCGTCGGGTTTGTCGGCCTTGGCCACCTTGTCGCTCTTGCCGGCAGTGCCGTTCCTGTCGGCCCTGGCCACGGTGGATGCCTTGGCTGGCAAGTTCTTGCCGCTGTCGGCAACCGCCGGCTTGTCGGCGACCGTCTTGTCCTTGGCAGCGGGCACGTCGTGACGCACTGCCGCCGCCTTGTCGGCGTTGCGCGCCGCGCTGCTGTCGGCCTGGGCCTGGGCCTGCTGGCTGTGCTTGGCGTACAGCTCGGCAAAGCTGGAAGCCGCGTCGCTGTTGGCGTCCAGCACTTTGCTGGCAGGACTGGTACTGGTGACCGGCGTCGTCGTGACGCTGGTCAACTGAAGCAATGGATTTGACGCAAGGGACATGACGGATCTCCGCAAAGCTGGGATCGTGGAATACGGTTACCAGAGCTATAGCAAGAGACGGGCCAACTTTATTTCAAGCGGGATACGAAGGAAGGACTTCAAGACAGAAAGCGCTGACGCTCCTCGGTATAGAGGCGCTGCACCACGACCATCTCGTCGGTGATGGCCTGCAGCAGTTGCGCGGTCTCGGCCGGCGACAGCTGGTGCGCCTGCTGCTCGAGCTGGCGGCACAGCTCGGCCAGCTGCACAGCACCCATGTTGCTGCTGCTGCCCTTGAGGCTGTGCGCAGCCTGGCTCAAGGCCTCGGCGTCGGCGGCGCGCTGCAGCTGTTTGAGGCGCGCACTGGAGTCGCTGAGGAAGGTATCCAGCAACAGCGGATACTCCTGCTCCATGACTTCCTGCAATGCGCCGAGTACGGCTTCATCCAGATGAATGACAGACACTTGTTCGCTCCTTGATCAAGCGCGGATTATGCCAGAGCCTCCCAGCAAAACTCCACGTGGACGCTGCGGCCATCGTCGGCCCAGCTGGCACTGTTGCTCAACTGCCTTACAAGATTCAGGCCACGCCCGGACAGCCCGCGCTCGGCGGCGGCCCGCGCGAGTACCGCGCCGACGTCGAAACCCGGACCGCTGTCCTCGACCTTGATCAGCAACTTGCCGCCGCCGCGCGGCTGCGGAATGACCTCCAGATGCAGGCGCACATAGCCTTCTCGCAGTTGCGTGAGGCGCTCGTTGCGCTGCTCGTAGTACTGGGCAAAGCCTGTGGCATCGCGCTTGAGCTGCGAGTCCAGGCCCAGCACCCCGTGCTCCAGGGCATTGGAGTAAAGCTCGGCGAGTACGCTGTAGAGCGCCCCGCCGCGGCTGCGCAGGCCGTGAATTTCCTGCAGCAATTGCAACAGGTAGGGCAAGGGGTTGAAGCGCTTGAGGGTGTCGGCGCGCAACTCGAAGCTCAGCGACCAATCCAGCGGGCTGGACTCGCCACTGTCGGAGTAGGTCAACGCCGGCGGCGTCAGGCTGTTGGCGGGGACCATGGTGATCTGCACCATGCTGACGTCGTCGCGAGCCTGGCCGCGAAAATCCTCGAGAGCTTGAAGAATGTCCTCGAACAGCCGGTCGGGGTCGCGCTGTTGCGCGCGGTTGGCACTGAACACCTGGCACAGGCGCTCGACGCCGAACTGCTGGTCATCGCCGTCGCTGGTCTCGATGACTCCGTCCGACAGCAGGAACAGCCGATCGCCTTCACTCATCGGGTACACCTCGGTGCCACCCTCGAACCGGCCGGGCGGCAGGACGCCCAGGGGCAGATGGCGCGACACCAGCGGCACCTGCTCGCCGCTGTCCTGGCGCAGCAGGTAGCCGTCGGGCATGCCGCCGTTCCACACCTCCACCGTGCGCCGCTGGAAGCTGACACCGAGCATGGTCGCACAGCAGAACATGTCCACCGGCAGGATGCGCTTGAGCTTGGCGTTCATCTCGCGCAGGGTCTCGGCCAGGCCGTAGCCCTTGGCGGTCATGCCGTAGAACACCTCGGCCAGCGGCATGGCACCGACTGCCGCCGGCAGGCCGTGGCCGGTGAAGTCGCCGAGCAGGATGTGCATGTCGCCGGCCGGGGTGAAGGCGGCCAGCAGCAGGTCGCCGTTGAACAGCGCGTAGGGCGATTGCAGGTAGCGGATATTCGGCGAGCTGAGGCACCCGGAGTGCGCCACCTGGTCGAACACTGCCTTGGCCACGCGCTGCTCGTTGAGCAGGTAGCCGTGGTGGCGGGCGATCTGGTCGCGTTGTTCCATCACCGTCGCCTGCAGGCGGCGCATGCGGTCCATGGCCTTGATCTTGGCCGCCAGGATCACCTGGTTGTAGGGCTTGGCGAGGAAGTCGTCGCCGCCGGCTTCCAGGCAGCGCACCAGCGCCTGCTCCTCGGTCAGCGAGGTCAGGAAGATGATCGGCACCAGCGCTTCGCCGGCCAGCTGCTTGATCTCGCGGGCGGCCTGGAAGCCGTCCATCACCGGCATCATGGCGTCGAGCAGGACCAGGTGCGGGCGCACGTGGCGAAACACGTCGACCGCCTCCTGGCCGTCGCCGGCGGTCACCACCGCATGGCCCTGGCGCCGTACGATGCTCGACAGCAGCAGGCGGTCGGTGACGTTGTCGTCGGCGATCAGGATGGTCAAGGGCTCGAAGGGCTCGATCACTTACCGCGTGCCCTCGCCCTTGGACGGCTCGAACTTGAACAGCTTGTCGAAGTTGGAGATGGCCAGGATCTTCTGCACATCCGGGGTCACGTTGACCAGGTGCACGTCGGAATGATCGCCCCCGGCGTGGTCGCGCAGGAGCAGCAGCATGCCCAGCGCCGAGCTGTCCAGGTAGGTGGTGCCCTTGAGGTCGACGATGAAATGTCTCGGGTGCTCGTTGACCTTTTCATAGGCCAGGCGAAATTCCTGGTGCGCACTGAAATCGAAGCGTCCGGTGACCGTAATGGTAAGGGTCTTGCCGTCCGCGGACAGTTCTGATGTGACGCTCATTGACGAAGCTCCTTGGGAGAAAGGCAGTCCTGACAGAGGTTTAGCACCGACTGGCAGTGCCAGCAAATGCCCTTGAAAAATTTAGCCTGACGCTACAGCTGCTCATGGCGCGGCAGGCGCTGGGACAGCTCGTCGAGCAGCCGTTGCTCGCGTTTGTCTTCCAGTGCCCGTGCCTCGTCGATGTAGCGCTGCACCAGCTTGCGCAGGCCTTCCACCCGCGCGTAGGCCTGCTGCCAGGCGGTGCGCGCGGTGTAGAGGTTGTTCTCGTGCCAGGCCAGGCTCTTGCGCTGCTGGGCCACGGCGGTTTCCAGCTGGTTGAGAAAGCGCTGGTAGTTCATCAGCCACTGCCCGGACACGCCCTTGCTGCCGTTGGCAATCCACTGCTGCTGGTAGTCGCTGCGAAAGCGTTCGAGTTCTGCCAGCTTGGTCTCGGCCAGGCGCACCTGACCCTGGAAGTGACCCAGGCGCTGCACAGCGCTGCGTTCGACCTTTTCGGCCATTTCCACCACTGGGGCCAGGCGGGCGGCGCGGCTGGTTGCCATGGCTTACCTCGGGGCGACGGGGGTGAACACGGCGGCCAGCCGCTCGCGGCTGTCCTGCATGCTTTCATTGTCGTTCAGGCCCTGGCGCAGGTAACGCACCATGGCCGGTTGCAAGGCGATCGCCTGATCGGTGTCGCGGTCGCCGCCGGCGACATAGGCGCCGACGCTGATCAAGTCGCGACTCTGCTGGTAGCGTGACCACATCTGCTTGAACTGCTGGGCCTGGCCCAGGTGCTGGGGGGTGACCACCGACGGCATGACCCGGCTGATGGACGCCTCGATGTCGATGGCCGGGTAGTGGCCCTCCTCCGCCAGGCGCCGCGACAGCACGATGTGGCCGTCGAGCACACCCCGTGCCGAGTCGGCGATCGGGTCCTGCTGGTCGTCGCCTTCGGACAGCACGGTATAGAAGGCTGTGATCGAACCGCCGCCGGCCTCGGCATTGCCGGCCCGTTCCACCAGCTTGGGCAGCTTGGCGAACACGGACGGCGGGTAGCCCTTGGTGGCCGGCGGCTCGCCGATGGCCAGGGCGATTTCGCGCTGGGCCTGGGCGAAGCGGGTCAGGGAGTCCATCAGCAACAGGACATTCTTGCCCTTGTCGCGAAAATATTCGGCGATGCGCGTGCAGTACATGGCCGCGCGCAGGCGCATCAAGGGCGCGTCGTCCGCCGGCGAGGCCACCACCACCGAGCGCTTGAGGCCCTCGCTGCCGAGGCTGTGCTCGATGAACTCCTTCACCTCGCGACCCCGCTCGCCGATCAGCCCGACGACGATGATGTCGGCTTCGGTGAAGCGGGTCATCATGCCCAGCAACACCGATTTACCCACGCCGGTACCGGCGAACAGGCCCAGGCGCTGGCCGCGGCCGACGGTCAACAGACCGTTGATGCAGCGAATGCCCACGTCCAGCGGCACACTGATAGGGTCGCGCTTGAGCGGGTTGATGGTCGGGCCGTCCATCGGCACCCAGTCTTCGGCCTTCATGCCGCCCTTGCCATCCAGCGCGCGGCCGGCGCCGTCGAGCACACGGCCGAGCATGGTCATGCCCATGGGCAGGCGGCCGGTGTCCGGCACCGGCACCACGCGGGCGCCCGGGGCGATGCCAGCCACGCTGCCGACCGGCATCAGGTACACCTTGCTGCCGGCGAAGCCCATCACCTCCGCTTCCACGGAGCCGGCGTCGTAGCCGTCGTCGTTGATCACCACGCAGCGGCTGCCCATGGCCGCGCGCAGGCCCTCGGCCTCCAGGGTGAGGCCGACCATGCGCAGCAGGCGGCCTTCGAGCACCGGCTGGCGCGGCAGGTTGATATTGGCTTCGTAGGTGCTCAGGCGTTTGCCGAAGCTGGTGCGTTCAAGTTTCATCGGGCTCGCCCTGCGCTGGTCACCTTAAACCTGGGTTGCCGGCAGGTCGGCGGCAGCGGTGGTCAATTCCACCACCATGTCCGACTGCTCGGGGTGCATCGCCTGCTCGTGCATCTGGTCGAACAACTGCGCCACGGCCAGGCTGATGCGGGTTTCCATGCTGGCATCGATGCGGCTGTGTTCGGTTTCGACCCGGCAGCCGCCTGGCATCAGCACGTCGTCCTCGAGGATCTTCCAGTTCTCCTCGTGCTTCTCGCGCAGGGCCTTGATCTGCTCGAAATCCTGCGGGTTGACGAAGATGCGGATGTTGTTGGCGCCCATCGGCAGCAGCTTCAAGGCCTCGCGCAGCACCCGTTCGATCTGGCTCGAGTCGTTGCTCAGTTCGCGCTGGATGACCTGGCGGGCGATATGGCCGACCAGGGTCACCAGGGATTTCTCTATTTGACTGTCCTGCTCGGCGATGGGTTCGAACAGGTGCGACATCAGTTCGTCGAGCACCTGCAGGCGCCCGGCCAGGGCCGCGTCGGCTTCCTGGCGGACCTTGAGCTGGGTGCTGTGAAAGCCGTCGCGTTCACCGGCGGCGAAGCCTTCGTTGTAGGCCTCCTGGCGAATCGCTTCGAATTCCTCGAGGGTCATCGGCTGCACCTCGTCGAGGGGCACCTCCTCCATCAGCTCCTGCACGGCAGGTTCGGGTTCGGGCTCAGGCTCGGGTTTTTCCGGGTCGAAGCTGGGCAAGGCCCAGACATCCAGGCCTTCCAGATCCTTGGCGCGGATCAGGTCGCTGAGCGGTTCGTTGGGGCGAGACATTGAGCGGGTTCCTGATGCGAGATTGAGAGAGTGCGGATGCCAGCCAGGGCCGGCCCCATCGCAACGGGGTCAGCCCTTGCCCACCATCAAATCATCTCTTCGCCGCCCTTGCCACCCAGCACGATCTCGCCGGCTTCGGCCATGCGCCGGGCGATGGTGAGGATTTCCTTCTGCGCCGCCTCCACGTCGCTGACCCGCACAGGCCCCTTGGCCTCCAGGTCGTCGCGCAGCAGCTCGGCGGCGCGCTTGGACATGTTCTTGAAGATCTTCTCGCGCACCCCTTCGTCGGCGCCCTTGAGGGCCACCACCAGCACGTCCGAGGACACCTCGCGCAGCAGCGCCTGGATGCCGCGGTCGTCGACGTCGCGCAGGTTGTTGAAGACGAACATGAGGTCTTCGATCTGCCCGGACAGGTCTTCGTCGATCTCGCGGATCGAGTCCATCAGCTGGCCTTCCACCGAGCTGTCGAGGAAGTTCATGATATCCGCCGCCCGCTTGACGCCGCCCAAAGTGGTCCGCGCCGCCTGCGAGTTGCCCGAGAACTGCTTCTCGAGGATGGTGTTCAATTCTTTCAGCGCCGCCGGTTGCACGGTATTCAACGACGAGACCCGCAGGATGATGTCCAGGCGCGCCTTGTGGTCGAAATGCCCAAGCACTTCACCAGCCTGGTCGGCGTCCAGATACGCCACCACGATCGCCTGGATCTGCGGGTGCTCGTAGCGGATCACGTCGGCCACGGCCCGTGGTTCCATCCACTTGAGGCTGTCCAGGCCGCTGGTGTTGCCACCCAGCAGGATGCGGTCGATCAGGCCGTTGGCCTTGTCTTCGCCCAGCGCCTGGGTGAGCATCTTGCGGATGTAGCCGTCGGAGCCGACGCCCAGGCTGGTCTGGTCGCCGACCACTTCGACGAACTCGCTCATCACCTGTTCGACCTGCTCGCGGTGCACATTGCGCATCTGCGCCATGGCCACGCCCACCCGTTGCACTTCTTTGGGCCCCATGTGGCGCAGTACCTGCGCGGCATCGGTTTCGCCGAGGGAGAGCAGAAGGATCGCCGCCTTGTCGACGCGGGTCAGTTTTGCGGTAAGCGCGGGATTGTTACTCATCGGCGTTGATCCACTCTTTCACGACCTGGGCGACACGGCCCGGGTCTTCGGCCACCAGACTCTTGATTGCGTTCAGTTGGGCATCATAGCCCTCGGTCGGGCTGGGCAGCAGGATACTCTGCGGCCCGCCCAGGCTGACTCGGTCATTGGCCAGCTCGCCACCCAGGCCCGGCAGGCCGCCCAGTTCGACGTCACTGCCGTCGGCGCCGAGCATGCCGCCACCCTTGCCGCCCTTGCCGCCGCCGGTAATGTTGTTGAGCACCGGACGCAGCACACCGAACACCAGCACCAGGATGAACAGCACGCCCAGGCCTTGCTTGACGATGTCCCAGAACCACGGCTCCTTGTAGAACGGCGTCTCGGCGATCGGCTCGCCCTGAGCGGTGGAGAACGGCACGTTGATCACGGTCACGCTGTCGCCACGGCTGGCATCGAAGCCCACCGCGTCTTGCACCAGGCGGGTAAAGCGCGCCAGGGCTTCGGCGTTCCACGGCGTGCTGACCGGCTTGCCGTCGGCGCCGACGGCTACCTGATCGTCGACCACTACAGCCACCGACAGACGCTGCAGGCGACCCTGCTGCTGCTTGGTGTGGCTGATGGAGCGGTCCAGCTCGAAGTTCTTGGTGGACTGCTGACGCTTGTCGGCCGGGTATGGCGCGAGCATCGGCTGGCCGGTGGCCGGGTCCATGATCTGCTGGCCGTTGGCATCGAGCAGCGGCTGACCCGGGGCGATCGGCCCGGCAGCGGCGGCGCCGGCCTGGCCGCCGGTAGTCTGCGGCGCGCTGGCTGGGCTCGGTGGCTGGTTGCTCAAGGCGCCGGGCACGCCGGTCGGGCCGCTGGAGCCACTGGAGCGTTGTTCGCTGGTCGACTGCTCGCTGCGCAACGCCGGTTGGTCCGGGTTGAACTGCTCGGAGGTCGACTCGACGGCGCTGAAGTCGACCACGGCCGAGACTTCGGCCTTGTAGCGGTCGCTGCCCAGTACCGGTTGCAGGATGTTCTGCACGCGCTGGGTGAGCATGCTCTCCAGGCGGCGGCTGTAGTCGAACTGCTTGCCGGCCATGCTCAGCTCGGAGTTCTCGCCGGTGTCGGAGAGCAAGGTGCCCTTCTGGTCGACCACGGTCACATTGGACTTGTCCAGGCTGGGCACGCTGGTCGCCACCAGATTGACGATAGACAGCACCTGGCCCGGATCGAGGCTGCGGCCGGGATAGAGCTCGACCAGCACCGACGCGGTCGGCTTGCGCTCATCGCGCACGAACACCGAGCTCTTGGGGATCGCCAGGTGCACGCGGGCACCCTTGATGTTGTTGAGGCTGGAAATGGTCCGCGCCAGCTCGCCTTCCAGGCTGCGGGTGTAGCGGGCGTTTTCCATGAACTGGCTGGTGCCCAGGCCCTGGTCCTTGTCCAGCGATTCGAAGCCGACGTTGCCGTCGCTCGGGGCCACGCCGGCGCCGGCCAGTTTCAGTCGCGCACGACCGATGTCGTCGGCCTTGACCAGCAGCACCCCGGAATTGGGCTCCACAGTGTAGGGAATGTCGGCCTGGGCCAGGGTGTCCATGACCTGCTTGGTGTCCAGGCCCGCCAGGCTGCCATAGAGCGGACGATAGTCAGGCTGCTGCGACCACAGAACCACGGCGAAGCCGATCGCGACGCTGGCCGCCAGGCCAACCAACAGGCCGACCTGACGCAGCATCGTCATCTGCGAGATTTTCTCCAGCATGGACATGCTCAGGAGGGAAGATTTCCCGCCTGGCTTCTTTGCTGGCACTGTATCCGGGACTGCATCAGCCATGACTCAATTAATCCTCAAACCGGCATCTGCATGATGTCTTGGTAGGCCTGGACCAGCTTGTTGCGCACCTGGGTCATGGCCTGGAACGAGACGCTGGCTTTCTGCGAAGCGATCATCACATCGGTCAGGTCGACGCCGCTCTTGCCGATCTCGAAGGCGGTGGACAGCTGGTTGGACGCCTGCTGGGTATCGTTGACCTTGCTCACGGCACTGCCGAGCAGGTCGGCAAAGCTGCTCTGGCCGGTGGCCTGCACGCTGTCGGTGCTGGCGACCTTGGGCATGGCCATGGCGTCAGCCTGCATGCTGCGCATGTCCAACATCAACCGATTGAATTCAATACCCTGGCTCATGAAATCTCTCTCTGTGGCGGCGCGCAAATTTTTGACGGTGAAGCGGTCGGTACAGTGGAGTTAGCAAGGACGGTGCCAGTTGTGTGGAGTGGTTCAGCAAACAGATACATTAGCGGCTGCCAATCGATCACGACCCCGTCCGGACAGGTCCCAGGCTCAGGAAGCGTAAAGGCTGGCCTCCACATCCATCCCCGCGTCGCGCATCTGCGCCAGCTTGTAGCGCAATGTACGCGGGCTGATACCCAGCTTCTCGGCGGCCTCCTTGCGCCGGCCGCGCTCGCTGCGCAGGGTCTCGATGATCATTTCGAATTCGCGCCGGCGCAGGTCGTCTTCCAGCCCGCCAGCGGCCTCGGCCATGGGTGGATGCGGGTGGTGGTGGTCGACCAGCGGCGGGTGGATATTGTCCACCACCACCTTGAGCGCCGGGGTCAGCGGGCCGCTGATGGGGCCGGCCAGGCAGAAGTCCTCGGCCTGTATCAGCCCACCCTGCTGCAGGATCAGCGCACGCTGTACGGCGTTGTCCAGTTCGCGCACATTGCCTGGCCAGTTATAGCCGGTGAGGCAGGCCTGCGCCTGGGGCGATAGACGTACGGTACCCAACTTCATTTTATTGACGTGTTTGGCCAGCAGACGCTGGACCAGCGGCAGAATGTCGGCGCGTCGTTCGCGCAGTGGCTTCCAGGCCAGCGGGAACACCGACAGCCGGTAGTACAGGTCTTCGCGAAACCGCCCGGCCGCCACTTCACCGGCCAGCTCACGGTTGGTAGTGGCGACCACGCGGATGTCCAGGCTGATCGGCTTGCGCCCACCGACCCGCTCCACTTCGCGTTCCTGCAGCACGCGCAACAACTTGGCCTGCAGGCCCAGAGGCATCTCGGAAATCTCGTCGAGCAGGATGGTACCGCCGTCGGCCTGTTCGAACTTGCCGGCCTGGGCGGCGATGGCGCCGGTGAACGAGCCCTTCTCGTGGCCAAACAGTGTGGCTTCGAGCATGTTGTCGGGGATGGCCGCGCAGTTGATCGCCACGAACGGCTTGTCGGCACGGCTCGACTGGGTATGGATGTAGCGCGCCAGCACCTCTTTGCCGGTGCCGGATTCGCCGGAAATCAACACATTGGAATCGCTGCGCGCGACCCGCGCGGCCAGGTGCAACAACTGCACACTGGCCGGCTCCATGGCCACCGGCCCTTCGGTGTCGCTGGCGCGCATCGTGCCCTGGCCGTGGCGGGCGACCAGCTCGAGCAATGCTCGCGGCTCGAACGGCTTGACCAGGTAGTCGGCAGCGCCCTGGCGCATGGCGTCGACCGCGCGCTCCACGGCGCCATGGGCGGTCATGAGCAGCACCGGCAGTTGCGGCTGTTTGCGGCGCAACGCAGCGAGCAGCTGGTGGCCGTCCATGCCGGGCATGTTGACGTCGGTGACGACCATGCCGAAGGCCTCCACGCTGGCCGCCGCCAGGGCGTCCTCGGCGCAGGCCACGGCCTTGTATTCGTAGCCGCCGATTTCCAGGGTATCGCCCAGTGCTTCACGCAGGGCGCGATCGTCTTCCACCAGCAGCACTTTGATGTTCATCAGATGCCTTCCTCTGCAAGCGAGTCCTCGAGCGGCGGGACACTGACCACCTGCTCGGCGATCAAGGGCAGGCGGACAATGGCGCAGGTGCCGCGGCCGACTCGCGAATGCAACAGCAGCTCGCCTTGATGGGCGCGGGCCACCGCCTGCACCACCGTCAGGCCCAAGCCCGTGCCGGTGGTCTTGGTGGTGAAGAACGGCTCGCCCAGGCGCGCCAGAATCTGCGGCTCGATACCGGCGCCGCTGTCGCTGATCGTCACCCGCAGCTCGTGGCCACGGCGATACATGTGCACCTTGAGCCGCGCCTGCCCGGCGCTGGCCTGGATGGCGTTCTCGATCAGGTTGAGCATGGCGCCGACCAGGGTGTCGCGGTTGCACAGCAACTCGCCCTGGCGTACGTCGCACTGCCAGCGGATCGCCAGGTCCTGGGTCTTGACTTCGGCGGCGGCCTGCAACGCCTTGAACAGCGCCTGTGGGGTCAGCCGGTCGGTCAGCGGTAACTCGCCGCGGGCGAACACCAGCATGTCGCGCACCTGATGCTCCAGCTCGTGCAGGCGCTCCTTCAAGCGCCCGGCGAAGCGTTGCTGGGTTTCCACCGGCAGCGGCTGCTCGACCAGGTGGCTGGCATAGAGCAAGGCCGCCGACAGCGGCGTGCGAATCTGATGAGCCAGCGAGGCGACCATGCGTCCCAGCGAGGACAGGCGCTCATGGCGCGCCAGTTGTTCCTGCAGCTGACGGGTGCCGGTGAGGTCGGTGAGCAGCACCAACTGGCCGGGCTCGGAGCCCAATGAGCGGGTGGCGATGGACAGCCGGCGTCCGTCCTTCAGGGAAATCTCGTGGCCGTCGTCTTCCCGGGGGGCGAAGCAGCGGATGATTACCTGGCGCCACAGCTCGCCTTCCAGCGGCCGGCCGAGCAGGTCGCAGGCGGTGGGGTTGGCCTCGGTGACCCGGCCATGGCCGTCGATGACGATAACGCCACCGGGCAGCAGGTCCACCAGGTGCTGCAGGCGGTTGGCCAGGCGCTCTTTTTCCGCCAGCTCGGCCATGCGCTGGGCGCTGACCACGGCCAGCTCGCCCTTGAGTTCGGCCACACGGGCTTCGAGCATGCTGTAGGAGTCGGTCAGCTGCGTGGACATCTGGCTGAACAGCGAGAACGCCTGTTCAAGCCCCAGCCGGCTGGCTTCTTCAACCGAGGAAGATGCACTGGAGTTGTCGAACCCTTGGGCGGATGACATGGGGGCGGCCTGCGGCATGATGCTCTCTCGTGTGGCTCACCGTCATAAAACGGTGTCGTAGCAGAGACTTAGCAATAGCCGTGCCGGAAGATTTTGTCGGGTTGGTGACGGCGCCCACGGCGCAGGACAAAGCGCAGGACTGACAAGGGCTTAAGCGCGCAAGCGCAAGCGTTGTCGCAGACAGGCAAACGGCGCCATCGGGCGCCGTTTGCGGTAAAGCGGGTTTACAGGCGTCAATCCTCCGCCTGTTCCTCGCCTTCACCCTCACGCCGGCTCATGCCGTACTTGCGCATCTTCTCCACCAGGGTAGTGCGGCGAATGCGCAGGCGCTCGGCGGCGCGGGCGACGATGCCGTTGGCGTCGTCCAGTGCCTGCTGGATCAGGCCCTGCTCCAGGCCGCCCAGGTAGTCCTTGAGGTCCAGGCCTTCGGGCGGCAGCATCGCGCCGCTGGTGAAGTCCGGGGCATGGCCGTTGATGGCCACGCGCTCCTCCAGGTCGGTGCGCAGTGTGTCGACCATCTGCTCGTCTTCGTCATCGACATAGCGAAACTTCTTCGGCAGCTCGGCAACGCCGATCACGCCATAGGGATGCATGATGGCCATGCGTTCGACCAGGTTGGCCAGCTCACGGACGTTGCCCGGCCAGGCATGTCGGCACAGCGACATGATCGCCGCCGAGTTGAAGCGGATGGAGCCGCGCTTCTCGTGCTCCATGCGCGAAATCAGCTCGTTCATCAGCAGCGGGATGTCCTCGACGCGTTCGCGCAGCGGGGCCATCTCGATGGGGAATACGTTGAGGCGGTAGTACAGGTCTTCGCGGAAGGTCCCGGTCTCGATCATGCTCTCGAGGTTCTTGTGGGTGGCCGCGATGATGCGCACATCGATGCTCTGGGTCTTGTTGCTGCCCACGCGCTCGAAGGTGCGCTCCTGCAGCACACGCAGCAGCTTGACCTGCATGTTCAGCGGCATGTCGCCGATTTCGTCGAGAAACAGCGTGCCGCCGTTGGCCAGTTCGAAGCGCCCTGCACGGCTGGTGATGGCGCCGGTGAAAGCGCCCTTCTCGTGGCCGAACAGTTCGCTTTCCAGCAGCTCGGCGGGGATCGCCCCGCAATTGACCGGCACGAAGGGCGCGTCGCGGCGCTTGGAATGGTAGTGCAGGTTGCGCGCCACCACTTCCTTGCCGGTGCCCGACTCGCCGAGGATCAGCACGCTGGCGTCGGTGTCGGCGACCTGCTGCATCATCTGGCGCACGTGCTGGATGGCCCGGCTGGTGCCGACCAGGCTGCGGAACAGGTTGGGTTCGCGGTGGCGACCCCGCTCGCGGGCCTGGTCGTACATTTCGCGGTAGACCTGGGCGCGGTGCAGCGAGTCGAGCAGCTTGCTGTAGCTGGGCGGCATTTCCAGGCTGGACAGCACGCGACGGCGCTGGTCTTCGGGCAGGTCGGGGGTGCCGACGTCGCCGATCAGCAGGACCGGCAGGAATTCGTCCCAGGCGCCCAGGGTCTTGAGCAGTGCGCTCAAGCCGCCCGGCGCGCTGACCGTACCGATCAGCACACAGAGCGCCTCGCGGTTGGAGGACAATTTCTCGCACACCTGCTGCCAGCCATCGCTGGCGCAGGGCAGGTTGTCTTCGCCGAGGAAATTAAGGATCACCGCCAAATCGCGGCGGCGGACGCTATCGTCATCGATCAGCAGAATTTTGGTTTCACGCCACATGCAATAGCAACTTCCCTAGTCCACTCGGTACCCGAATTCGGGCAAGCTCGACACACTTTTTGCCACATTCTGAGTGAAGACGCCAGAACGCAGTAAACAGGCACTAGTAAAGTCAAAAAAGTAGCAATAGTCAAATTTATGGCGTTAACCATTTATCGGAACAGATGGTAAACCTTGGCCGCATTGTGCGAGTGGCTGACCTGCTTCATTTCGTCGACGATGGCCTGGCGTGCGCCCGTGGTCACTTCCAGCAGTTTGCGGTACACGCCGAGCAGGTCTTCCAGGTTGCTGCGCAGCAGTGCTTCATCCACGGCGGCACCGCTGTCCAGCACGCTTTCCACGCAGGCACGGCACTCGATGTCCAGGGTGCCGATGGCTTGCCAGTCTTCGGCAGCCAGGGCGTCGACCAGCGCGTCGCGGGTCTCTTCGATACGTTGCAGTGCGCTCATGGGCGGACTCCGGGGGCTATCTGCGTCGAGGGCAAACGGGCTATTGGACATCGGCGATGGCGTCCCAGCCGGACTTGAGCGTGATCAGCAGGCGGGCGACTTCGTCGATGGCCGCTGAGTCATTGTGACGGTTGGCTTCGGTCAGGCGCTCGATCATGTAGCCGTACAGCGCTTCGAGGTCGTCGGTGTAGCCAGGCTCGGCCTTTTCCGGGTCCAGGCCCAGGCGCAGGCCGTGGATGATGTCGATGGCCTTGCAGAGCATTTCGCCCTTGCGGCCAATTTCACCGCGAGCCATGAAGCCCTTGGCCTGGGCCATGCGATCGAGGCCGCCCTCCATGAGCATCTGCACCAGACGATGAGGGCTGGCTTCCGAGGTCTGAGCGTGGGCGTTGACCTTCTGATATTGGCGCATGGCTTTCATGGGATGCATTTGAATAGACCTCGTCACACGAAAATTGGAGATGTTCTGCTGCTTGTTAATTGTTTCGGCTTGGGGGAGGCAAACTTTAGGGTCTGGCTTGATGTTCAATTTGCCTGGGATCGGCCGCCCGCGCGGCCTGTCGCCAGCTGCGCCGGCTCCTACATTTGCTTCGAACGTGCCGTTTCAGTGGCATCGCCTATGACCGCTTTGGCGCTTGGCAATGTACCGCCGAACATCCAGAGCGGTCATAGGTGATGCCACTGGACGCACATGGATCGAAACAGATGTGGGAGCCGGCGTAGCTGGCGACAGGCCGCGCGAGCGGCCGGTGCTGGCCGCCCTTGAATCCGAAGGCGGGCCCAAGCCCCACCCTCTTACGTCGAAGAAGCCTTGTTCAGCGCGTTCAACGTGGTCATTACGCTGGAGCTGGTGGCCGTCAACTGCGCCACCAGGGTATCCATGGCGTTGTACTTGGCCGACAACGTCGTCTGCAGCGAGGCGATCCGAGTGTCCAGCTTGGTTTGCTGGTTGGTCAGGTCGGCCAGCGTGCTGTTCAGGTTGGTGGTGCGAACCGCGAGAATACCCGAAGAACCTGCGAACGAGTCGGTTGCCGTGGTCATGCTGGTCAGCAGGCCGGTCTTGCCAGTAAACAGCGCCTGCACCTGCGCAACCTGGCTCGGGGTCTGCACCGCGCTGTTCCAGGTGGCGTCGGTCATGGTCAACAGGCCGGTGTTCGGGTCAGTCGACACGCCCACCTGCGCCAGGGTGATGCCGCTGGTGTTGGAACTCGACACCAGTTGGTTGCGAATGGCCGACACCATATGCCGCACCGTGGCATCGCCTGTCAGGCCGCCGCCACTGGTAGTACCGTCCGAGTTGACGGTGACCTTGGTGAGGGTATTCATCGTGGTCATGAGCGCGTTGTAGGCGTCCATGAAGGTCGTGACGTTGGTTTTCAACGTCGAGGTGTCAGCCCCCACGGTGACCGTGGTGCCGTTGGAATCGGTGGGTGCGACCAGCTTGATGCTGACGCCACTGACGGCAGCCGCCACCGTATTGGTGGACGAACTCATGGCAATGCCGTCCAGCGAATAGCTGGCGTTGACGGGCGCTACCTGAGTGGTATAGGTGGTCAGATTGCTGTCGAGTGTTGAACCGCTCGCCGCGCTGACGGTAATCGCCGTGTTGTCACCGGTGGTCGTCGAGCTGAGCACCAGGCGCGAGCCATTGGCGTCGGTCAGGATGTTCGCCGAGATACCCTGGGAGGACATGGCCGAGTTGATTGCATCCCGCGCCTGGCTCAGGGTCGCGCCTGCGGCAATGCTGACCTTGGTGCTGTTGCCCGACTGACTGATGGTCAGGTCCTGCGCCGAAGTGCCGCTGTTGACCACCGTGGTGGCCTTGCCGGTGAACACGCCGGAGCTGATCTTCGAAGAGGTCGCCAGATTGTTGATGACCAGCTTGTAGCTACCGGCCGATGCCGTGCTGTCCACGGTTGCCGTGGCGACGCTGGTATTGCCGATGGTTGCCGACATACCGTTGAAAGTGGTGGCATTGTTCAGCCCTGCCACTGCCGTACGATAGGTGTCCAACGCGCTGGTCAACTGGCCGATGGCCGTCAGCGAAGTGTTGGCGACCAGCGTCTGCTTGTCGATCTGCGCCTGCTTGGGCGCTTTTTCGGAATTGACCAGAGCGGTCACGATCGACGCAGTGTCGATGCCTGAACCGATACCGGTGGAGGTGATCCCGGTGGTGCTGGCCGTTGTAGTACCGCTGGAGGTGGAACTCGTCGTGGACGCCGTCGAGGAGGTCGACGTCGTCCCGGTGGACGTAGTGCCCGTTGAAATAGTAGTCATCGATTAACTCCTGGTTCGATGGCTGGCGATATTTTGACTGATTCAGCCCGTTTACCGTCAGCCATCACATTGCATGCCAACCTCATACTTTCTCGTCGAAAAGCAGGCTGCCCGTTTCACTCAGGCTTTGCGCCAACTTCACCGCAGCCTCATCGGGGATCTGGCGAACCACCATACCAGTCTGGGTCGCGATGACCTTGACCACGACCTGGTGCGACTTTTCGTCGATCGAGAACTTCAGATTGCGCTGTGAAGAGTCGGCAAAGTCCTGGATGGACTTGACCGCCTTTTCCAGCTCGGCACGCTCGGGCTTGGCCTTTGCCGCAGGTTCGCTACCGGCCACCTTGCCGACGCTGGCAGCATCCTGGCCGCCTGCGGGAAGGGTGGACTGCACGGCATTCGCAGGGGCCTGCGTCGTTGTACTGACACTCATGTCCATAACCAATTACCTCTTGGCAATGAGGAGCCAAAAACCAAAAAAACGGAAGGGCACGTGAGCGCCCTTCCGTTATCAGTTACCCGGCGCCGGAATTACTGAAGCAGTTTCAGTACCGAAGCTGGCAGCTGGTTGGCTTGCGACAGGATCGCGGTGGAAGCCTGTTGCAGAGTTTGTTGCTTGGTCAGCTCGGCAGTCTCGGCAGCGAAGTCAGTGTCCTGTACGCGGCTACGAGCAGCGGTGGAGTTCTGCGAGATCGACTGCAGGTTGGCCACGGTGCTGTCGAAGCGGTTTTGCACAGCACCGAGGTCGGCACGCTGGGAGTCGATGTTGGAGATCGCCTTGTCCAGTGCAGCGATAGCGTTCTGAGCATGGGCAGCGCTGGTGATGTCGGTGTCGCTGACAGAAACCAGAGTCGAGCTTGCAGTGGTGCCCGAAGTTGCGAACAGACCGGTCACACCTGCGCCAGCCAGCGAGTAGCTCTTGGCATCGTTGAGCTGCACAGCACCGGTGGCGATCACGCCGTTACCGATGGCAGTACCGGAAGCCGCGTAGGTACCATCACCAGCAGCGGCGTTGACAGTCACGCCAGTGTAGTTAGCGGTCACACCGGTAGTGGTCGGATCGCCGAACTTGATGTTCTCGCCGGTGGACGAGGTCACGGTCACGGTGTTGGCTTTCGAATCGTAGTTGACGCTGATACCCAGCTTAGAGGCGTTCGATTGCAGTTGGTCAGCCAGGTCCGAAGCCGAGGTGGCGCCGACGATATCAACGTTGGTGTCGCCAACGGAGATGTTGAAGCTGGCGGTCGAACCCGAAGCGACGGTGAACTGAGCGTTGGTGCTGGCGGTGGCGGTCAAGCCAGGTACTGCGCCACTCAGGGCAGCAGCAGCGTCCTTGGCCGAGGCGCCGGCGGCGATGTCTACAGCTTTGGTCACGCCGCCACCGGTCACGGTGATCGAGCCGCTGGCGATGCCGGCGGTGCTTGGGGTGATGGCAACGCTGTTGACCTGAGCGGTACCGATCTTGTCGGCAGAAACGTCACCCAGGGTGATGTTGATGGTTTCGTTGGCGTTCGAACCAACCTGGAAAGCGGTGGTGCCGAACGAACCGTCGATCAGGTTCTTGCCACCGAAGGTGGTGGTGGTGGCGATACGGGTCAGTTCCGAAGTCAGCTGCGAGTATTCGGACTGCAGGGAAGCGCGGTCTTCGTCGCTGTTCGAGCCGTTGGCCGATTGCAGAGCCAGTTCACGCATCGATTGCAGGATGTTGGTCGATTCTTGCATTGCGCCTTCAGCGGTCTGCGCGATCGAGGTACCGTCGTTTGCGTTCTTTACCGCTACGCCCAGGCCGTTGATCTGGCTGGTCAGACGGTTGGAGATCTGCAGGCCGGCGGCGTCGTCTTTGGCGCTGTTGATTTTCAGGCCGGAAGACAGACGGGTCATTGCGGTGGACAGGGAGTCAGCAGCCTTGTTCAGGTTCTTTTGAACAGTCAACGAGGCAATGTTGGTGTTTACGGATAACGACATGACAAATTCCTCAGGGGTTGTTTACTGTGGCTTCCGGCCCTGGCAAGCGCCGGGTGTGGCCTAGAGAACCTTCGTAGTAGTTATCGTCGGTTTGCTCATTTGCTTGAGGGCTTTTTTTCAGACTTTTTTCTGAAGGTTGCCATCAAACCGTTGACCGACGAGCTGTGCAGCACTTGCTCATTTCTCTCACACCCTAGTTATCCGCCCTGCCGGATTTTTCTTTAGGGTGGGGTATCAAAAAAGATGTAAATGTGGCGCCAATAAAAAACCCGGCAGGGTGGCCGGGTTCATTCACTGCAAGATTTGTGTCAGTCGCGCTGCAATATCGCCGAGCCCCACGACAGCCCCACGCCGAAGCCGCTGATGGCTACACGCTTCCAGCTGGCGTCGAGCAGGTGTTTTTCCAGCAGCAGTGGAATGCTCGACGACACCGTGTTGCCGGTCTCGACCATGTCCTTGACGAACTTTTCCGGGTGCTCCTCGAAGCGCCGCGCCACGGCGTCGACGATGGCGGCACTGCCCTGGTGAATGCAGTAGGCGTCGATGTCGTCGCTGGTCAGGCCGGACTCGTCGAGCAGCTCGTGCAGGTGCGCCGGCACTTTCAGCGAGGCGAAGTTGAAGACCTGGCGGCCATTCATGAAGAACACGCCATTGGTGACCTTCAGGTGCGGCGCGCCGGACCCGTCGGTGCCGAACTTGGCCTTGCCCAGCTGCCAGGCAGCGCCCTCGCCCATCCAGGTCACCGTGGCAGCGTCGCCGAACAGCATGGTGGTGTTGCGGTCTTCAGGGTCGACGATCTTCGAATAGGGGTCGGCGGTGATCAGCAGGCCGTTCTTCAGGCCGGCGGCTTCCATGAAGCCTTTCATCGCGTAGATGCCGTAGACGTAGCCCGAGCAGCCCAGGGAGATGTCGAACGCGGCCACGTGGGTCGGCAGGCCGAGCTTGTCCTGGACAATGGCAGCGGTGTGCGGCAGGCCTTCTTCGTCGCCGTTCTGGGTGACGACGATCAGGGCATCGATGGAATCGCGGGCCAGCTGCGGGTTGCTGGCGAACAACGCGTTGACGGCCTCGACGCACAGGTCGGAGGTTTCCTGCTCGGCATCCTTGCGCGGCAGGAACGCCGAGCCGATCTTGCCGAGAATGAAGTCCTCGTCCTTGGCGAATTTCGCACCCTGCGCGTAGTTGTCCACGCCGGCGGCGGGCACATAGCTCGCGATGCTTTTTATGCCAATCATTGGTGGCTTCCCAAGACAGAAGTATACAAATACGGGATTTTGCGCCGCAGAACACCGGGCTGAAAAGCCCTGTGAGCGGTTTGGCGGCTAACACAATACAGTGAAGATGCGCGTTTTGACCGTGGGGTCACAGCATTTTGTGACAATGTCATGCGCGGAGGGAAGGATTTTGCGGAATAACACTGGAGCGGGCAGCGCTCCCCGAGAGGCCAGAGGCCGGTGTGATCTTGCTGAAGATCACACCGGCCTCTGGCCTCTCGGGGGCTCTGCCCCCTCCCCCATCAAGCTCGACATTGGTGGAGCCGATCACCCCAGCTTGCTGAACAGGCTCAGCTGGGAGATCTTCGCGAACGCCAGTTGCGAGGCTTGGAGCATGGTCTGTTGCAGGCTCAAGGTGACCGATGCAGTGGCCATATCGGTGTCGCCAATGGCTTGCTGGGTGCTTTTGTTGGCCAGCGAAATGCTCGAATTTTCGGCGCTCTGGATGTCCAGCGAGTTGCCCCGGGCGCCAATGGCGCCACGGGTGGTGTCGATGGTCACGCTGGCACTCTTGAGGTTGTTGATCGCCGAACTGACGGCATTCTTCAAGGCCAGCTTGGAGCCGGCGTCAGCCGTGACCGGCGTCGATAGCGCGGCCTTGAGCTGATGGATGGTGTCCAGCACGTTCTGCGTCTTGTGGCTGTCGGCAGAAATGGTGAAGGAATCACCGTTGGCCGGGGTGCCGCTCAAGTTGAAGGTCACGCCTGCCGCCGTCACGCTGCTGCCGCTCACCGCTCCCGTGGCAATGGCTTTGCTGTCGGGGCCATAAGGCTGGGCGTAGACAGCATAGGTGCTGGAGGGGCTGGTACCGCTGAACTTGACCACCGCACCATTGGCCGGAAAGGTACTGTTGTAGCTCGCCGCACTGGTCACCGAGGCCGAAGATATCTGCGCAGTGGAGGTGTTGTTCGGATTGCGATTGGCGGAAATGGTGTCCGGGGTGCTACCCAGCGTGAACGTATGGCCGGCAATCACCGAGTCGGCGGTCACGGAGGAATCGCTGCTCTTGAAATTGACGTTGATATTGAAGTCGACGCCGCGCAGGGTGACCGTGGCGCCATCGGTGTTGTTCGGGTCCAGGGTGCCGTTGGCAGCCGTTTCCGCGGTCACATCGTTACCCGAGGCATCGGTCAGCTTGTACTGGGTACTGCTGACGAAGGACAGCGTGTAGGGCTGGCCACTGACGAAGGCATTGGTGTAGCTGGCCTGCGAGCTCATGTTGCCCGCCGAGACGTTGACGCGGCCGTCATCGGTGGCAGGCGCGGTCATGCTCGAGTAGGTGCGGCTGGTGTTGACCGCCTGCTCGAACGTGCTGAAACCTGTGTCGTTGGTGGCGATACTGAGGGTGTCGGAAACCTGCAGGCTCAATTGAGTCTGGTCGCCCTGATAAGCGTAACTGCCGTCGGAGTTCTGCACATAAGGCGGCGTGTTGGTCTGCGAACCGGAGAACATGTAATTGCCACTGGTGTCCTTGGAGTTCATCAAGGCGAACACGTTTTTCTCGATTTCACCCAGCTGATTGGCAATCGAAGTACGGTCGTCATCGCTCAGGCCGCCGTTACCTGCCTGCACCGCGAGTTCCTGAGCGCTCTGCAGCGCGGTGTTGATGCTGTCCAGCACGCTCTCGGACTGATTCAGCGAATTAGTCACCGTGGTGATGTTGCCGTTGTATTGATCGAGCATCGAACTCTGCTGCTGCAACTGCAGCAACTTGGCCGCGCCCACCGGGTCATCGGCAGCCGTCTGGATGCGCGAGCCGGAGCTGATCTGCTCCTGGGTCTTGGCGGTATCGGAAAAACTCTTCGAGTAGTTGGCCGCGCTGGTCTCGAAATACTGAGAAGTTGAAATACGCATGATTCAGTACTCCTTAGAGTGCGTTGAGCAAGGTGGTGAAAATGTCTTGGGCGGTCTTGATGATCTGCGAAGACGCCGTGTAGTACTGCTGGAATTTGACCAGGTTGGCGGCTTCGTCATCGAGGTTGACGCCCGATACCGAGTCGCGGTTGGCCTTGGCCTGGGTCAGCACGGCGGCAGTCGCCGTCGTGTCGACGGTAGCCTGGCTGGCTTTGGCGCCGACGTTGGACACCAGCGATGAATAGGCAGTCGACATACTCATCCCGGCATTGCCGGAATTGATCCCGACCGTCGCCTTGGTCTGCAGCGCCAGCAACGAGGTGGCATTGCGGTTGTCGGACTTGCCGGCACTGTTGAACGCCACGCTGTAGCTGTCGCCACTGGCAGCGGTACCGCTGACGGTGGCCTGAAAGCTGAACGTCTTCTGGGTACCGGTCGAATCGTTGATTGCCGCGCCGCTGGCATCGACCATCGGCACACTGATGCTCAAGGTGTTGGCCTGGCCGGGCACCACGGTGCCGGTACCAATACTCACGCCCTTGGAGTTGAACACGGTGTAGCCCTGGCTGCCGCCGCTCACCGAACCGAACACCAGCTTGACCGGCGTGGAGTTGGCGATCCCGGTCTGCAGGTCGGACTGGCCCGAGGCATCGTAGATGTCGACGGTGTTGGTCAGGGTCGGCTGGGTGATGCTGCTGGTGCCGGTGTTGCCGCTGGCGGCGGTACCGGTCAGCGGCGCGGCGAATGCCAGCTTGTTGGCATCGGTCATGGTGGTGCTGATGTCTGCAGCGCCGCTGCGGGTCGGCATGACCTTGAAGCTGTCGCCAGCGCTCGGCGAGCCGCCATTGAGCGCCAGGGTGAAGCCATCGATCACCGGTGCCGGCGTGGTACTCAGGTCATAGCTGCCCATTGCCGTGCCGTCCGACCGCGTCACGCTGTAGGCGGTGGCGCTGGTGAACTTGACGGTGTAATCCGAGGTGGTCAGCTCGCTCGAGTCGCTGATAGCGACGTTCAGCGAACCGGAGCCGGCACTGTTGCCGCTGGCGGCGATGCTGCGGTTGGCTTGAGCCGTGGCACTGTTGACGCTGGCGAACACCGAGCCGCCGAACTGGCCGTTGAGGTCGACGCCCTGGGCCAGCTGTGTGTTGATCGTATCCGAGGCAACGATAGCGGTACGGCCCAGCTCGTTCATGGCCGGGTTCAATACGTCGGTGCGAAACCGCAGCAGGCCGCCGATTTCACCACCGGTGGTGACCGAGGTGACATCGGAGCTGAAGCCCTGATAGTTGACCGTCAGCGAGTACTGCGATTTGTCGGCGGTGCTCGGCGCTGCCGTAAGCGTATTGGCGGTGGTGCCATTGACCAGCGACTGACCGGAGCCCAAGTAGATGTCGTAGTTTCCGTCGCGCTGCTGCACGGTCACGCCGACCAGCTCGTTGAGCGAGCGAACCGCCTCATTGCGCGCATCGAGCAGTGAATTGGGGGTGCTGCTGCTGGTGCTCATCGCGCTGATCTGCTTGTTCAGATCGGCGATTGACGAGGTCAACTTGTTGACCTGGGTCGAGAGGGTGCTCAGCGACGAATTGATCCCGTCGTTCTGCTGGCTCAACTGGCTGGAGATCTGGTTGAAGCGATTGCTCAAGGTCGAGGTCTGGGTCAGCAGCGCCTGCCGGGCCGACACGTCGTTGGGGCTGGCCGATGCGGTCTGCACAGCGGCGAAGAAGCTGCTCAGCACCGAGCCGATGCCGGTGCTGCTGTCCGACAGCAATGTGTCCACGGAGCTCGCCTGGGTGCCGTAGGCGGTCGCATCCGAGGCCAGCGCGGTGCTGGTCTGCAGCTGCGTGTCCATGAACGAGTTGTAGATGCGGCGCACGTCGGAGATGGTCGTGCCGGTGCCCAGGTAACCCACACCAATGTTCTGCAGGGCGCTGGAAGTGGTGGAAACCGACTCGCGCGAATAGCCCGCAGTGGACACGTTGGTGATGTTGTTACCGGTAGTGGACAACGCCGCCTGGCTGGCGGCGAGGCCGGAGAGACCGATCGAGATCAGATTCGACATGCTTCAAGCCTTATAAACTGGTGGTTGAGCCGCTGGTGCTGGCGTAGTTCTGATACGCCTGCATTTGCTTGGCGATCGACGCAATCTTGGTGGCGTAATTCGGGTCGGTGGCATAACCGGCCTTCTGCAACTCTTTTACGAACTGTTCCGGGTTATCGGCCGCTTTCACCACATCTTGATAGCGGTCGTTGTTCTGCAAGGTGCTGACCAGGTCGTGGAAGCTGTCGGCGTACGAGTCGTACGAACGGAAGCTCGCCGTTTCCTTGACCATCTGGCCACCGCGGAACTCGCTGGTGATGGCCCGTGCCTGGTCGCCCTGCCAGCTGTTGCCGGCCTTGATGCCGAACAGGTTGTGGCTGCTGCCGCCCGCGTTCGAACGCATCACCGACTTGCCCCAACCGGTTTCCAGAGCGGCCTGGGCCACCAGAATCTTCGGATCGACGCCAATGCGCGCGGCGGCTTCCTGGGCCATCGGCATCATGGTGGCGACGAACTCGTCGTGGCTGGCGAAGCTGGTCTTGCTCGGCGCGAACGGAATCTGCGCCACGCTCTGGGTGGTCGCGACGCTGCCGTCGTCTTCCAGGCGGGTGCGGTCGGCCGCGCTCATGGCGTGGGTCTGGAAGCCGCTGTCCTGGCTGGCATCGCTGGCGTTCGAGCTGTCCACGGAAGCGACGATCGCCGAGACCGCTGCGGTGTCCGCCGTGACGGCCTTGGTGGTCGCGGCAGCGGTAGTGGCTGCGCTGGTGCCGCTGCCCGGCACGATGCCGGCCAACAGACGGTCGGACAGCTTGCTCGGCAGCGACAGGCGGCGCTGGTTGAGCAGCGCCATGTCGTTGCGCACGATGCCGGTCTTGGCCGCGTCGCCGGCAAAGGTCAGCTTCTTGTTGGCGGTGCTCGCCAGGCTGTTGACCAGTTTGCCGGAGGCATCGGTGCCCGCTGCGGCAGTGCCGCTGCTGGTGCCCAGGGCGGTATTGACCTGGGCGAACGGATTGCCGCCCGGGCGCGAAGTCGACTTGCTCTTGGACAGTTGGCGCATCAGCACGTCCTGCAGGCCGATGCCGCCGCTGCGCGACAGGTTCACCGCCATCTGCTGGTCGTACATCGACTGATACTGCTTGGCCTCTTCGGTGTTGAGTGGATCGTCCTTGGCCAGCACATCGTTGGCCGAACGCATCGACTTGAGCATCTCGCCCATGAACAGCGATTCAAACTCCGAAGCCACCTTGCGCAGGTTGGCATCGCTGGTCGTGTTACCGGTTTTCAGGGCCGCCAGGCGGTTCAGGTCGGTATAGGCACCCGAGTCGCTCTGGGTCGAAACTCCACTCTTCATTTCCATGGTCAGCTACCTCAAATCACGATCAGGTCGGCCTGCAGGGCGCCGGCCTGTTTCAACGCTTCGAGAATGGCCATCAGGTCTCCCGGTGCTGCGCCAACCTGGTTGACTGCACGGACGATCTCGTCAAGCGTCGTGCCCGGGCCAAACTTGAACATCGGTTTGGCTTCCTGCTGGGCACTGATCTTGGAACGAGGGACCACCGCGGTCTGGCCACCGGACAAGGCACCCGGCTGGCTGACGATCGGGTCTTCGGTGATGGTCACCGTGAGACTGCCGTGGGTCACTGCCGCTGGCGAAACCTTGACGTTCTGGCCGATCACGATGGTGCCTGTCCGCGAGTTGATAATGACCTTGGCAACGGCTTGGCCCGGGTCTATCTCAAGGTTTTCAAGCACCGACAGGTAATCTACCCGCTGGTTCGGATCGATCGGCGCGGTCACTCGTACCGAGCCGCCGTCAATAGCTTGTGCAACTCCTGGGCCAAGCAGCTCGTTGATCTTGTCGACGATGTGTTTGGCGGTGGTGAAGTCCGAACGGTTGAGGTTCAGGGTCAGGCTGTCGCCCTGGTTGAAACCGCTCGGTACCGTACGCTCGACGCTGGCGCCACCGGGAATGCGGCCGGCCGACGGAACGTTGACGGTAATCTTCGAGCCGTCGCGGCCTTCGGCGTCAAAACCACCGACGACCAGGTTGCCCTGGGCGATGGCGTAGACGTTGCCGTCGATACCCTTGAGCGGGGTCATCAGCAGGCTGCCGCCGCGCAGGCTCTTGGAGTTGCCGATGGACGACACGGTAATGTCGATCTGCTGACCGGGCTTGGCGAACGCTGGCAGGTCGGCATGCACCGACACAGCGGCAACGTTTTTCAGCTGCACGTTGCCGCCTACCGGCACCTTTATGCCGAACTGCGCCAACATGTTGTTGAAGGTCTGCAGGGTGAACGGGGTCTGGGTGGTCTGGTCACCGGTGCCGCTCAAGCCCACCACCAGGCCGTAGCCGATCAGCTGGTTGGTGCGCACGCCTGAAATGCTGGCGATGTCCTTGAGCCGTTCAGCCTGCGCTCCCAGCGCAGTGGTCAACAGGAACACAGCAGCAATCAGGTGTTTGAACTTGAGCATGTTGGCGCGCACTCAGAAGGGGAAGTATGGGCTTGAGAAGAAGCGATCAAGCCAACCTGGCTGACTGGCCTCGGCGAACGAACCGGTGCCCGAGTACGTGATCCGGGCATCAGCTACGCGGGTCGACGACACAGTATTGTCAGTTGCAATGTCATCTGCACGAATCAGGCCAGCAATGCGCACAACTTCCTGACCGGTATTGAGGGTCAGCCATTTCTCGCCGCGTACCGAGACGATGCCGTTGGGCAGCACGTCGGCCACGGTCACGGTGATCGAACCGGTCAGGCTGTTGCCCTGGTCGGCCTTGGCGGTGCCGTTGGTGGTACGAGTGCCGCTGTAGCCGGCGTTCAGGCTCAGGTCACCGCCACCCAGCGGGTTGTTGGTGGAGGGCGTGGTACCGAACAGCGAGGTCAGGCCGATGGAGTTGGTGCTGGCCTTGCCCACCTTGGAGTCGGCGCTCTTGCTCGCCGAGGTCTTCTCGGCGAGGGTCACGGTGATGATGTCACCGACGCGGAACGCCTTGCGGTCGCTGTACAGGCCCTGTTCGAAGCCGGCCTGGTAGATCGAACCGTTGTTCGAGGCGGCCGGCAGCGGCGTGCGTGGCAACACCGGCGAGAAGTAGGCGTCATTGGGCTTGGGCGGCGGGGCAACGCAGCCGGCCAGCAAGGCGATCCCACTCAAGGCGAGTACATTCAAGACACGACTCATGACACAAACCTCTCGGTGTAACAGGGCAGCGGACAGTAGATTGAAAAGAACGGTCAAGCTTTGACGATCACGCTTACAGGTTCTGCGTCAGGTTCTGCAGCATCTGGTCGGCGGTGGAGATGACCTTGGAGTTCATCTCGTAGGCACGCTGGGTGGTGATCATGTTCACCAGCTCGTTCACCGTGCTGACGTTGGAGTTCTCCAGGGTGTTCTGCTGGATGGTGCCCAGGCCGGTCAGGCCAGGGGTGCCGACCTGCGGAGCGCCCGACGAAGCGGTTTCCAGGAACAGGTTGCCACCGGTAGCCTGCAGGCCGCCCGGGTTGATGAAGTCGGCGGTCTGGATGTTGCCGATCACCTGCGCGGCGGCGCTGGCGGCGGTGGTCACCGAGACGGTGCCGTCGGTGCCGACGGTGAAGGTCTGGGCATCGGTCGGTACCACGATCGCCGGCTGCAGGGCAGCGCCGTTGGCGGTCACGATCTGGCCGTTGGAGTCCAGGTGGAAGGTACCGTCACGGGTGTAGGCGGTGGTGCCGTCCGGTTGCAGAACCTGGAAGAAACCGTGGCCGTTGACCGCCAGGTCCAGCGGCTGGTCGGTGGTCTGCAGGCTGCCGGCGGTGAAGTTCTTCTGGGTGCCGACGATGCGCACACCGGTACCCAGTTGCAGGCCGGATGGCAATGCGCTGTCCTGAGTGGACTGGGCGCCAGGCTGACGCTTGATCTGGTACAGCAGGTCCTGGAACTCGGCACGGTCGCTCTTGAAACCGGTGGTCGAGGCGTTGGCCAGGTTGTTGGAAATGGTGGTCAGGTTCATGTCCTGAGCCTGCATACCGGTCTTGGCAACGTAGAGTGCTGGAATCATCTGAGTATCTCCTCGGGCGCCTGCTTTACGGCGCGACTGAACGGGTTATTAGCTGTTTTGCAAGACGCGGGCCATGGACTCGTCGTCTTCCTTGGCAGTCGTCATCATTTTGATGTGCAGCTCGAATTGCTTGGACAAGGACAGCACCGAGGTCATTTCTGCTACTGCGTTGACGTTGCTGGCTTCCAGGAAACCAGAGTCCACCTTGACGTTGGCGTCTGCGGTGGCGGGCTGGCCGCTGGTGGTGTGAATCAGGCCGTCAGTGCCTTTGGTCAGGCTGCTGACCGGCGGGTTGACCAGCTTGATGCGGTCGACCTGGGCCACCGCGTTCGGCGTTTCGCCCATGCCGCGAATACTGATGGTGCCGTCGGAGCCGACTTCGATCTTCTCGTCTGGCGGAATCGCGATCGGCCCGGAATTGCCCATGATCGGCAAGCCGTTGCCGGCGCGCAGGATGCCCTGGGCATCGACGTTCATGCTGGCGGTACGCACGTAGGCTTCTTTGCCGTCCGGGGTCTGCACGGCGATGAAACCGTCGCCGCCGACGGCGACGTCCAGGTCCCGGCCCGTTGCTTGCATCGCACCGGCGGAGAAGTCGGTCGCAGGCCGCTCGGTCATGGCATAGGCACGCGAGGCGAAGGTATCGCCGAACACCGATTGCGAGCGCGCCTGCTCCAGGTCAGCCTGAAAGCCGGTGGTGCTGACGTTGGCCATGTTGTTGGCGTGAGCCTTCTGGGCCAGGGCATTCTGGCTTGCACCGCTCATTGCCACATAAAGCATCTTGTCCACAGTGATCCTCCGCTGACGGGCGACTGCCGTCTGATCTGTACTGACAGGACATAGAGCAATTAGTGGGCCAATCTTGAAAAGTCCGCTGCAGCCCTTGTATCTCGGGGGTTACAGAGAACTACAGAGCAGACGTCAAAACAGGAGCGCCGTTAATGTGGCGCGAGATGGCCGGTCGGTGGCAAGGCAGGCGGCAAGCGGCAAGCGGCGGTTTGCCGGTATGACCGGGGATAAGATCAAACCGGCCTGGCGGCCTCTCGGGGGCTATGCCCCCTCCCACATGCAAGCTTCAGCACATTCCCCATGTGGGAGGGGGCGCAGCCCCCGAGAGGCCGCCAGGCCGGTTTGATTTGCCTCCTGTCGTCAGCCCAACCACGCCTCGCGCCATTGCGCCAACCCGCGTTCATCGAGCATCCAGTCGCGACGCACCACCTCACGCAACTCGTCCCCGCGCCGCGCGCTGGCGTCGAGGTCGGCCAGGTGCGCGCGGATCGCGTCCAACCAGTCCTTGTAGCGGTTGCGCACCAGCGCCACGGGCAGGCCGCCGCGATAGGGGGCGATGTCGCTGCAGATCACCGGGTAGCCGCAGATGCCGTATTCCAGTACCCGCAGGTTGCTCTTGCATTCATTGAACAGGTTCTGCTCCAGCGGCGCCAAGGCCAGATCCAGTTCCAGCGAGGCCATCTTCTGCGGATACAGGCTGAGGTCCACGCCGGGATGAAAGAAGGTCGCATAAGGCTGCAGGGCCGCCGGTATGCCGCCGAGGAAAACCCACTCCACCTCCCCCGCCAAGCCCTTGACCAGATCGAAGATCAGCGCCAGGTCGCCGTCATGGCCGGTGCCTCCGACCCAGCCAACCCGAGGCTTGCCCCCTGCCCTGCGACGGCTCGCCGGCAGGTTGCCCCAGGCGGCCGGATCCAGCCGATTGGGCACCACGCGGATGTCCGGGTGCATGCCCTTGAACGCCTGCGCCAGCGGCTCGGTGGAGACCACGAAGCGGTCGACGCAGTCCAGCCCGCGGCGAATCGTGCGCAGTACGTCCTTGCCGAAGTTGCCGCGGTGCACGCTCTTGAGCGGCAGGTTCGGCAGGTAGTCGTCCAGCTCGAAGACTTTGAACGCCTTGGACCAGGCCTTCATGTCCTGCAGCAACGGCAACTGCCCCTCGGTGACCGGGCGCTGCAGGATGATCGAGTCGGGCGTATACCGGGCCAGGTCCGCTGGCTGCATCAAGGCGCCACAGAGCATGCCCTCGACCTTGCCAGCGGCCTTCAAGGCATTGAACGGCTGGATGATGCGGTAGTGCCCTGCCCCGTAGGGGTCGGCCGGGATGGCCATGACCACCGGCAGCGGCCGCCAGCCCAATGGCCGCCAGTTGATGCGGGCGTCCACCAGGTCGAAGCTGCTGCGCTCGTGCAAGGCGAAGTTGAGGTTGTAGGCCGGGTCGCGCGCCAGCAACGGCAGCCAGCGCTCGAACATGGCCCGCTGCGCCGAAGCGCTGTAGTGCAGCGGCGGCTCGCCGTCGAGCAACACCGCACGCGGCGTCCACACCGTGAGATAACCCAGGGCGGCGATGCGCAGGCAGAGGTCGACGTCGGCACCCTGCTCGATGAACGTCAGTGCATCGAACCCGCCGACCTCATCGAACACCGACTTGCGCACCATCAGGCACAGGTCCGCCACGGCGCTGTAGTTCTGCTCCACCTGCAGGCGCCCCAGGTAGCCGGCCGCGTCCAGCGGTTCGCCGTCGAAGGCGCTCGCGGCGACGCCGTTGAGCCCGAGGATCAACCCGGCATGGGTCACCCGGCCTTCGCCGGTGACGGTCTTGGCGCCGACGACCGCCACCTCCTGACGCAGCGCGTGGTTGAGCAGTTCATCCAGCCACTGCGGCTGCACGAAAGCCACGCCCGCGCGCACGAACAGCAGGTACTCACCCTCGGCCTGGGCAGCACCGAGGTTCATCGCCGCGCTGTCCGCCAGACGCTTGGCGGCGCTGACCACGCGAATACGCCCGGGCGCCATTTTTTCCATCGCCTGCAGCCAGCTGCGGCTGGCCGGCAAACGACTGCCGTTGTCGACGATCAGCAGTTCGTAGCGCGCATAGGTGGTGTGCTCGAACAGGCTCATGACGCAGCGCTGCACGCTGGCGACGTCGTCGTGCATGACCACTACCACCGACACCAGTGGCTGCCAGACATGCCCATAATCGATCTGATACTGACCCGGCACGGCGCTCTTGATCACCGGGTGCTCGTAGCCGCGTAGACGCAAGTGCTCCTCGATGGCCGCGCGCTGGGCAGGGTTGTCGCGCAGCGCAGGCGCCTCGGCAATCACCCAGGGCTCGTGGACGTGACCGAAGCCGACCATGCCACCCTGGCTGATCAGGCGCAGGATCAGCTCGAACTCCAGCGCCTGAGCGAAGGCCGGATCGAAGCCACCTGCGGCCAGCAGGACGTCCCGGCGAAACAGCCAATGGCGCTCCATGGCCAGCGGAAAGCTGAGCAGGTAATCGAGATTGAAGTCCGGACGCATGCCAGTGGTCAGGCTGCCATCCGGCTTGCGCAACAAGGCATCGCCATACACCGCACGGATGTCCGGGCCACCCAGCAATTCCAGGCCGGTGACGGTCAGGCCACCTTCGGTGAACTCGTCGCCGGCCTCAGCCAGCATCACCCAGGCGGCGTCGCTCTGCTCGATCATCGGGTTGATGAAGTGGATGTCGTTGAGCACCAGCGCCTGGATTGCCGGATAGTGAGTCTTCAGCCGGTCGATGCTGTGCAGCGTGCGTTTGAGCCGGGCGCGGTCACCGCTGGGGTCGAGGACGATGATCTCGATCAAGGGCGCGGGGCCGGCGTCGGCGAGGTGCTGGGTGATGAAGCGCTGCTGGACCGGGCTGGGGGTGCGGTGGGCGATCCAGCGCTCGGTGACCTCGGTCGCCTGGCGCGCCGCGAAAGCCTGGCCCATCAAGGCCAGCAAGTCGACCCGCTCCACCGCCTGCGGTTGACTCAGGGGCGCCACCGTGATCAGGCGGGGCAGCTCGGCCGGCACGTACCAGCCGAGCTCGTGGATCGAGCGACGGAAATCCTCGTGACCGCGATCGCCGATGCCGACCATTTCCCGGCCGCTCTGGCTGAATTGCAGCGCGGAGACCCGGAAGCGGCAAAGCGGTCGCTGCAGAAACGCCAGGTCGCCGCCCTGCAGGATCTTCACCGCCAGCGCCAGGTCGCCCACCCAGTAGATCACGCAGCCGTTGAGCGCAGTCAGGTCGTGCTCGTTGTACACCAGCAGGTCTTCACGGCGACACATGTAGCAGCTCGGTTCGCCGATGAAGTTCAGGGTGTTGTCGACCAGAAAGGAGGTCAGCTCGGCGCCGTTGAGGATGACATCGGTCGGGAACGCAAAGGCTGTCTGGAAGATGTCCGGCAGCACGTCGCCCTGCTCATCGATACGCAGGCGCCGCGACGAGGCCAGGGCCACCTGCGGGTTGGCCTCCATGGCCCGCACCAGCTCGGCGATGCAGTCCGGCTCGAGCAGGTCGTCGTCATGCAGAAACTTCAGGTACTTGCCGCGCGCCTCGTGGATGCAGTCCACCGCGTTGGGCGTTTCACCGCGCTGGATCGGGTTGCGGTAGTAGCGGATCTCGAAGGGTGACTGCGGCTGCAAGGCTTCGACGGCCAGGCCGACGTCCAAAGTCGGGCAGTCGTCGCGGACCACGATCTCGATGTGCGGGTAGGTCTGCGCACAGGCGCTGGCCAGGGCCTGATGAAAAAACTCGGCCTTGTACGCCGGGATGACGATGCTGACCAGCGGGCCGGTTTCGAGAGTCTCGGTCATTGCTCGGTGGTTCCCTTGAGGTGGTTCATGTACCAGATGCCCATGGCGGCGAGATGGTTTTCCTGCGAGCCCAGGACCCCAACGGTGTCGGCCGACTCCAAGGCCTCCTGCAACTGCACCAATAGCACGGCGTCTTCTTGAATGACGTTCATTTCTGCGTGGTGCATGCCCCATAGCAAATGTGGGGCGAAGGCTGCATCTGGCTTGAGGCGTGCAGTGAAAACCCAGGAGTGCACATCGGTCGTATTGGGCGATGCGGGACACAATTGCTGTACGTAGAAGGTTTCGCCGTTGAGCGAGCCAATGTTCAAATTAGGGAATAGATGGAGATTGAGAAAAGCCCCCGGATCGGCCGTATGCTCGATCAACGAGGAGAACCAACGAGGTTCGTACGGCAACTGGGCTTGGATAACGCGCGATATGTCGCGCAGGTTCAGCTGGTTCAGATCCTGGTGCCCCGACGGCATCTGCACTTCACCAAGCTCGCCCTCAGGGCCGAACCAATGGGACCGCTGTGAGTTCGGCCGCTTGAGTGCGCCCGATGGCTCATATTCGAGCAACGCGGCAAAACTATTGGGATGAATAAACTGGAAGTGATTCCAGTCCAGAATATTTTCGAAATTCAGCTTCCAGTTGAAGCGCTTCTCGAAATGGGTATAGGAGGCTTGCGGGGCGGCATTGGCGGATATCGCTAGCAGCGCGCGCTGAACTGCCTCGTCATACTGATCGTCGATATTGATCGGCTCGGCGCTGAGGTTGACGAACACAAAGATGCCGATTTTGACCACTGCAAATCCCTGCAGCCGTAACTCATCCTTCTCGGCCTGGCACATGCCGTACAAAGTGCCGTTGGGCACGCCGCGCAAGGCGCCCTCGCCGTCATAACCCCAGCCGTGGTACGGGCAGATCATCTTGCGTGTACCACAGGGCTCGGTCTGAATCGGCATGCCGCGATGGGCGCAAGCATTGCGAAACGCCCTGATCTGACCCTTGCAGTTCTGGACAAGCACTGGCATGCCATTCAAGCGCCGGGTAATAAAGCTATTGTCTACCGACAGTTGATAAGTGAAGCCGGCGAACAACCATAGCTGCCCAAACAACTTCTCGCGCTCCAGGTCGAACCAGGACTGCTCGGTATAGCAGGCCGGCGGCAATACGGTCTTGAGCATGCGGCTCCCCAGCAATCAATAGAAGTACAGGCAGGTGTCCCAGCGCTCTTCGGTGTGGTGGCGCAGGCCGACCTTGTAGTCGCTGCGCAGGCTGTCGATATAGCGGGTGATCTCCAGCAGATCGCAATTGCGGTGGTAGGCGGAAATCGCCAGCTTGGGCTTTGCCTCGGCAATGTAGCGGCTGGCACCTTTCAAGGCGCCCAGCTCGGCGCCTTCGATGTCCATCTTGATCAGGGTCGGCGCCTGGTCGAGGATGTCGTCGAGCCGTCGGATCGCCACGGGGCGGCAGTTTTCCAGGCCGGTGGCGCTGCTCAGCAGATGGCCGTTGTGGCCGCCTTCATGGAGGAAGGGCATTTCGCCGTCTTCATCGCTGATGGCATATTTGAGCAGTTCGATTTCACCCTTGGGCACCACTGAATATTCGCTGCGGTACTTGTCGATAAAGCTGGTCAGCACCTTCTGGTTGACCTCGTCCGGCTCGATCATCCAGATCTTCTCGAACACCCCGTCAGTGACGTCGATGAAGGCACTGGTGGACTCGGCGATCGACGCGCCGCAGTCGGCGAAGCGTTCGTTTTGGCCCAAGGTCCACAGGCCGGAGCGAAAATACAGCGACGAATACGGCTTGCCCGCGTTCAGGATCCACTCCAGGTCACCGGTCAGGTGTGACAGCAGCACGCTATAAAGGGTATAGCGTGAGTAGTCATCCGCCATGCGCTCAGCCAACCCGATGAACTCGCCGAGGTGCGCCGCGATGTAACCACCCCAGTCAGCGACACGATGGTCGCTGGTCGGGTCAATGGCCAGCCAGCGCAGGGATTGCTCATAGGTCAGCGCAGGCACACCCGTACGCAGGCACAGACGCTTGAAATGACGCCGGGCGAAATCCGTGCGACAGCCATACACCGCGACGATCGGCTCACTGCGCGCAAGCTCCTCGAAGGCCTGGCTGGTGATGAATGGATAATCATAGAAACGCTGATCGGTGCCGGCCTTGAAGTCATCCACCACACCGACGATCTCGACATGCGCGCTCGCCTGGATGACAAAAATATGCGCGAACATCGCCGCACCCAAGACCACTACCTTGACCTTGCCGCCAGCAGCTGCCAGCCGCTCGCAGGCGAGTGGTGGCACACAAAAGCGCGGGTTGACGCTGTAGGCAGCTACAACCTGCTCAAGCAAGGCCTGCAGCTTGCGGTAGTCCGCCGAGACCACGGTCTCGGTAGCGCTGTTGTGATTGAATTGCATACTGCCTCCGAAGAACTGCAAAAGGGCGCAAAAGGGTCGACGCCCGCCGGTCACACCTGCCCGATCACTCGCACCGGGTTCTGGAAGGCCGGCGAGAACCAGGTCATGTCGGCGATCACGCCGCTGTATTGACGCTGGATGTTCAAGTAGCAGTGTTTGCCGACCTGGGTCTGGCGCATCAGGCTGGAATTGGCGCACACCGTGGTAAAACTGCCGACGTTGGCCAGCTCGCGCAGTGCGACATTGGCCTCCAGGGTCACGTAGTCGCCCAGGGTCACATCCTCGGCCAGCACCACGTTGGCTCGCAGCACGCAGTGCTTGCCCAACACCGCATTGGGGCCTATGACGCAGCCAGCGTAGACGACCGCGTTGTCGCCGAGAGTGGCGCTGGGGTCGATTTCCGCCCGCGGCGAAATGACCGATTCGTTGCGATAACCCAACGCGGCCACGGCGTCGTGCAACGCCCGGCGCACGTCATTGATATAGAACTCGTTGACCGCCAGGCAGACGTCCCACTCCTCGGCCGAATAGGCCTCGAGCCCGCTCAGGTCGAACAGGTAATATTGCCGCGACGGGATGGCCAGCATTTCGATGCGGCGCTGCGGGTAAGCCTGCTGCGCCAGGGCGAAGACATTGCGCAGGGTGCTGTCGGGCCCCAGGACCAAGAGTGGTTTCATCACACTGATTCTCCTGTGAGCTGCTTCATGTACCAGCGGCCAATACGGTTCAATGGCCCTTCGTGGGCACCCATGATCCCCAACGATGGCGCCGCCAGGAGCGAGCGCTGCAGCGCATTGAGCAACTGGATGTCCTCTTCGAGCACGTTCTTCTCACCGTGATGCAAGGCCCACAACAACTGCGGCTGGGGCGGCACACCGTCCTTGAAGCGCGCCGTGAACATCCATGAGTGATATTCGGTGTGGCCAGGCGACAGCGGCACGAACTGCTGCAGGTAGAACTGCTCGCCGTGGATGCAGCCGAAATTGACGTTCGGGTAGAGGCTGCAGGTCAGCGACCCGCCGACGTCGAAGGCTTGCTCCAGCATCGGCAGGAACCAGCGCGGGCTGTGCTGGAAATACGCGCGGCCGAAGCGCGAGAGATCGGTCAGGCGCAGCTCCTCGCTGTCCGGCGGGTCGACAGTGAATGGCACATGTTCCAGCGGTCCGCCCTCACCGAATAGATAGGTGCCTTCACGGGGAGCCGGCGCAATCCAACCCGGGCCGACGTACTCCATGGACGGACCAAAGGACTGCTCATGGACAAACTTGACGTGGTTCCAGTCGACCACGTTCTCGAAGTTCAGCTTCCAGTTGTAGTCGGTGGTGAAGTGGGTGTACGACGCATAGGGCGAGAAATGCTCGGACAGCACCTCCAGCACCTTGAGCAGTTCGGGCTTGTACTGCTCGGTGATCGGCATCGGGTTGGCCGACAGGTTGACGAAAATGAAGCTGCCAACGGTCTGCAACGCGTAGGCATGCAGGCGCAGACCGGCCTTGTCGGCGTCGCATAAATCATAGATTTTCGGGTTGGGGATGCCACGCAATTCGCCGTTACCGCGGTAGCTCCAACCGTGATAGGGACAGGTCATGCGCCGCACGCCGCTGACCTCTGTCTGAATCGGCATGCCACGGTGAGCGCAGGCATTGCGGAAGGCGTAGAGCTCGCCGCCAGTGTTCTGCACCAGCACCGGCACGCCGCTGAAGTCACGGGTAATGAAGCTGTCGGGTTGCTCCAGCTGATACTTGAGGCCAACGAACAGCCATAACTCGCCGAACAGCTTTTCCTGCTCCAGATCGAACCATTTCTGCTCGGTATAACACTCGGGGAAAAGCACCGGCTTAGCCATGGGCAGCCCTCGCCCGGCAGGCTGCACGGCCTGGCGACCTTGACACACTCATGCAGGATCTCGTTTGGCAGATTGAATGACACGCGCCGGGTTGCCGAATACGGTCACCCCTGGCGGTACGTTGTTGACCACCACCGAGCCGATGCCGATAGTGGCGCCGTCACCAATCACGACATCCTTGGCGATCGTGGAGCGTGGGTGGATGGAGACCCCACGACCGACCCTGACGCCGCCGGCGAGAAAGCTCATGGCGCCGATCTGGCAGTGGGGCCCGAGCACCACGTCGTGGCCGAGAATCACGTAGGTGTCGAGGTAGGCGAACTCGCCGATCTGGCAGTCCACCGAGACCACGGCGCCAGGCGTGATGAAGCTGCCCTGGCCAATGGTGGTCCGCGCGCCGATGGACGAATGGCGAGTCTGGCTGATGAAGCGCGCGCCTTGGGCAAGCAGGGGCGCCACCAGTTTTTCCCGCCAGTCCGGCAAGCCGACGGCGGGAATGAAGAACTCGTCGGCACCCACCTGATAATCCAGGGGGTTGCCCAACACCGGCGCGTCTATATCGTCCGGCAGGGTCAGCTCGGGCCGCGTGTCGAGAAAGCCGACCACACGGTATTCGGCCATCAGGGTCGGGTCCTCCAGCAGCACGCTGTAGACGATACGGCCCAGGCCGCCGGCGCCGACGATGATGAGTTTCTTGCGCGAGGAATCAGCCAACGGTATGTCCCCCGTCCATCACCAGCGTGGTGCCGGTGATCCAGCGGCTGGCCGGCGAGAGAAAGAACACCGCCGCATTGGCGACATCTTCCGGCTGGCCAACGCCCAATGGGTATTGCGCCAAGGTATGGTCCAGCCCGCCGGCAGTGGACTTGGCCGCCTCCAGCAGCGGCGTCTGCACCAGGCCTGGGGCCAGGCAGTTGGCGCGAATCTTTTTCTTCGCCACTTCCATCGCCAGCACCCGGGTCATGGCTTCCACCGCGCCTTTGCTCGCCGAATAGGCCGCCACGCCGTGCACGCCGATGTGCGCGGAGATGGACGAAATGAAGAGGATGGAACCGCCTTCGCGAATCAAGTTGCGCAGCAGCAACTGACGGGTCAGCAGCAGCGGCCCCACCAGGTTGGTGCCCAGTTGACTCTCGATGTGCGCGCGGGAAATCAGGCGCACCGGCGCCAGCGCGGCGAAGCCGGCGCAGTGCACGATGCCGTCGATCTTGCCCGCTTCCTGAACCAGCGCCTCGAGCTCGGCGTCCTGATTCAGGTCGGCCAGCAGCGCGCGATGCTCACCGGGCACCAGCTCTTCGAGCACCTGATGCAGGCGTGCACTGTCGCGGCCGCTGATGACCAGGCTGGCGCCCGCCTCGGCACAACTCAGGGCGATCTGCCGACCGATGCCGGACGAGGCACCGGTCACCAGAATGGTCTTGCCACTCAAACTGAAATTTTCAAGCACCGCAGGCATGGTCTGTTCTCAGGACTCGATGAGGGCCGGGAATTTGGCGTTTTCGATGTCGACCAGGCAGGTGCCCCACGACAGCCCGATACCGAAGCCGCACAGGATCAAGCGGTTGAGGCCGGCGCCGAGCTGCTCGTGGATTCGCGCAGTCATGGTCACCGGCAGCGAGGCACCACTGGTGTTGCCGAAATCGCGCAAGGTGCTCGGCACCCGCTCGGGCTCCAGGCCGAGCTTCTTGCGGATGGTCTCGTTGATCATCCGGTTGGCCTGGTGAAAGATGAAATAGTCGACGCTGTCGATGGGCGCGTTGGCATACTCCAGCAGGGTCTTCACTGCCGGCGGCACGCGTTGCGTGGAAAAGCTCAACACCGCAGGGCCATCCAGCACCAGATCGACCTGGCGGCGCCAGTGATCGAACTCGCCATGCTTGAAGGGCACCAGATGCTGCGGGCCCACCGGCTCGCGGCTGCCGCCCACCGGCAAAATGATCGCCTTGTGGCCGCTGCCGTCGCTGTTCAGGTCGAAGTACATGGGTGGCGCGCTGCTGTCGAACTCCAGCGCGGTGGCCGTGCCGGCATCGGAGAACAGCGGATCGTTGAAAGTGCCGGCCTTGTCGCCCACCAGCACCAGGCCCTTCTTCACCCCGCCCGACGCGATCATCGAACCCAGCAGGTGCAGGCCGAACGGATAGGCCGAGCACCCCAGGTTGACGTCGAACGCGATGACGCCCGTCGACAGGCCCAGGCGGTCCTGCAGAATGATCGCCGTCGACGGCGCCAGGTAATCCGGCGACTGGGTCACGACGATCAACGCGTCGATTTCCTCGCGCTTCCACTCCAGGGTTTCCAGCAGTTTTTCCGTGGCGTCGAAGGCCAGGTCGGAAAAGCATTGCCAGTCATGGGACAGCCGGCGCAACTCGATGCCGATGTTGCGCACCAGGCGCTCACGGTCGGCGCGAATCTCCGGACGGCAATCGGTCAGGTTGGACACCACGCGCTTGGGCACGCAGGTCGCCATGCCGGCGAAACGTACGTTGTTCAGGGTGGTTTGCATGGCTTACTCCGCTTGGCTGAGCGCGTACAGCTGGGCAATGGTTTCAACGCTGTGCAGGTCGTCGCCGGTGATCGCCTTGCTGTACTCCATGTCGAACATGACGATGACGCCGAGCGCGGCCAGCGAGTCCCACTCGGGGAGCTCACTGAACTTGGTTTCAGGGGTCACTTCTACAGGTTCCTGAAAGTCGGTAGCGGTGAGAAAGTTCTCGATGAATTGTTCTTGACTCATTATTCGACTGCTCCAAATGGACCGGCTGATTCAGGTGTTCTGATTGCATGCTGCGGCTGCGCGCGGGCAGCCGCCGTTCAACTGACTTTCTTGACGCAGGGCGCCTGCACCGAGCTGCGCACGATGCCCACGATCCTCGCCACATCCTCGTCACTCAAGTCCGGATAGATCGGCAGGCAGATCACCTGGCTGGCGATCTTCTGCGCCCGCGGCCAGGGCCGTTCGCGCAGCTCGGGCATCTCCCGGTACGGGCCCATCTCGGTGATGAGCGGGTAGAAATAGCGCCGTGCGTGCACCTGCTGGTCGCGCAGCTGCTGATAGAGCTCGTCGCGGCTGAGGGGAAAAGCCTCGCCCACCAGCACCGGGAAATAGGAATAGTTGGAGCCTTGTTCGCGGACCTTGAGGGTCAGGCCCGGCACGTCAGCGAGCAAATGCCGGTACAGCTGATCGACTTGCTGGCGGCGCTGCAGCGCGCCGTCGATGTGCTGCAACTGCAGCATGCCGAAGGCGGCGTGGATCTCGCTCATCTTGCCGTTGATGCCCGGAGTGACCACGGTCACCTCGTCGACGAAGCCGAAGTTGCGCAAATGATCGATGTGCTGTTTGGTCGCTGCGTCGGGGCTGATGATTGCCCCGCCCTCGAAGGTGTTGAACACCTTGGTGGCGTGCAGGCTGAGCACACTCAAGTCGCCATGGCGCAGGATGCTCGCGCCGCTGTCGTCCTTGACGCCGAACGCATGGGCGGCGTCGTAGATCAGCTTGAGGCCGTGGCGGTCGGCCACCGCCTGCAGCGCATCGACGTCGCAAGGCCGGCCATAGCAATGCACCGGCATGATGGCCGTGGTGTGCTCGGTGATCGCCGCCTCAACCGCAGCGGGGTCGAGGTTGAAGGTGTCTTCGTCGACGTCGACGAACACCGGCGTCAGGCGGTTCCACAGCAGCGCATGGGCCGTAGCGACGAAGGAATACGGCGTGGTGATGACCTCGCCTTGCACGTGCAGGGCCTGCAGCGCGGTGATCAAGGCCGTGGTGCCGTTGGCGAACAGCGACAAATGCTCGACACCAAGGTAAGCGGCCAGGGCCACTTCCAGCTGTTGGTGGAACTGACCGTTGTTGGTCAGCTGCTTGCTGGCCCAGATCTGTTCCAGATAGGGAATGAACTGCTCCAGAGGCGGCAGCAGCGGGCTCGTCACGGTGATCGGTTTCTTATTCAATCAAGCACATCCTTCCGGATTCGATACTCAACAGGACCACCATGGGCCTGGCTGATGGGTCGTTCCTGACGCGTCTTTGTGTCAGGAAAATAACGTTTCAACCTGTTGCGTATAACGCTGCAAGAAGTCGGCCACAAACCTTTGCGATCTGTAACCCGTTGATTGAATTGGAAGAAATAATTTGACGGGAAATCGCCGGTGTCAAAATCAGGGCCGACAGCCTGCATTGGTCCAGGGACCGGAGAATTTCATGTAGTGCGGGCCGGGGTCGACCTGGCTGCAGATGAAGCGGCCGGTGGCCAGGCTCTGGTAGCGGTACCAGGGGGCCGGGGCGGCGATGGCGAGGCTGGTGAGGGTCAGCACGCCCAGCAAGGTGACTAACGAGCGGTACACGATTGGGCTCCCTGGAGCCGAGATGGCTGCATAGCGATTCTTCTGCAAACAAAAAGGGCCGGCAAGCCGGCCCCTCCTGTCATCCCCTCATCATCAGGTCATCTGAATCAGAGTCTGCATGATGGTGCTCTGGGTCGAGATGGTCTTGGCGTTCGCCTGATAGTTGCTCTGCTCCTTGATCAGGTTCACCAGCTCGGAGGTCAGGTCGACGTTGGAGTCTTCCAGCGACTCGGACGTCAGGCTGCCCATGGTGCCGGTCGATGGCGTGCCGATCACCGGAACGCCCGAAGCGTAGGTCTCTTTCCAGTCGGTACCGCCGGCAGGTGCGAGGCCTTGCACGTTGGCGAAGTTGGCCATGGCCACCTGGCCGATGGTCTTGCTCTGACCGTTGGTGAAGTTGGCGAACAGTACGCCGGTGCTGTCGACCGACAGGCCGGACAGCTCACCGGTCGCGTAGCCGTCCTGGGTCTTGGCCGAGGTGGCCGACGACGCGTTGTACTGTGTGGCGTTGAGCAGGTCGATGTTGACGCCGGTGGTGCTGGCGTTGGCGCCGTTGGCCGCCCAGGTGCCGCTCGAAGACTTGACCGCCGGGGTCCAGTTGGTCAGTGAGAAGGTCTTGTCAGCGTTGACGGTCAGCCCGCCAGTCACCGCACCAGCGGTCATTGCAGCAGTATTCAGCGTGCCATCGGAGTTGAACGAAACGCTGTTGGCCAATGGCGTGGTCGAGGTCGGGTCGGCTGGGTTGCGGCCGTCGACGGTGGTGTACATGGTCCAGGTGTTGTTCGTCGAGTTCTTGACGAAGTACTGGTTCAGCTGGTGCGCGTTGCCCTGGCTGTCGTAAGTGTCGGTGTTGAAGGTGTAGTTGTAGCTGTTGACGTTGGTGGCGTCGAACACCGAAACGGTCGGGTCGGCGGCGCTGGAATTCAGGTTGATGGTTTCGTCGATGCTCGAAGTCGCTTTGGGCGACAGGTTCGAGGCGTCGATTTTCAGGTTGGTCAGCGAGCCGGTCTGCACGGTACCGTTGACCGCGTTGTAACCCTGCACGTTGGCACCGCTGGCAGTGACGATATAGCCGTCCTTGTCGGTGTTGAACGTACCGTTACGGGTGTATTCCTTGGTGCCGTTGGCGCTCAGGACAAAGAAACCGCTGCCGTTGATGGCCATATCCAGGGCCTGGCCGGTGGAGCTGATAGTGCCCTGGGTAAATTCCTGGCTGACCGCTGCGGTGGTCACACCGGTGCCGTTGGTGGTCTTGCCGGCGGTAGCGGCGAGAGACGCCGCGTACTGGTCGGCGAATTCAGTGCGCGACGCCTTGAAGCCGGTGGTGGAGACGTTGGCGATGTTGTTGCCGGTAACGTCCAGTGCTTTTTGCGATGCCGAGAGCCCGCTGAGGCCGATGTTGAAAGACATGTTTCGACTCCTGTGCCGTAAGCCGGCTCTTAGATACCGATGGATTGGACTTTGGACAGGGCAACACTGCCTTGGCCGTTGAGATTGAGGGTCATCTCGCCACCCGAGGCGGTGGCCATGGTCACGCTGTTAACCGTTGCCGGCAGGTAGGTGAGCATGTCGGTCGCGGTGCCGTTGATGGCCGACGACGCTTTGAAGGTGTAAGTGCCAGCAGTGACAGCGGCGCCGGTGTCGTCCAGGCCGTTCCAGGTAAAGCTCTGGGTACCGGCCGACGATGCGCCCAGGTCCATGGTCCGCACCAGGGTGCCTTCGGAGTTGTAGATCTTCACCGTGTTGTCGGTGCTGGCGGCGGTGACCGCAACCGAGCCGGACAAGCCTTTGGCCGGGTCGACCACGGCGGTGCTGGTTTGGGCGATGACCGAGCGACCGACCAGCGACGAGGCTTGCAAAGCCTGGGACGATGCCACGGAACTGGTGATCGAACCGACCGAGGTATTCAGGTTCTGCAAACTTTCAACGCTGCTGAATTGCGCCAGCTGGCTCACGAACGTGGTGTTGTCCTGTGGGTCCAGCGGGTTCTGGTTCTTCATCTGGGTGACCAGCAGCTGCAGGAACGCATCCTTGCCCAGGGCGGTAGTGCCCGTGGTGCTGGCCGGAGTGCTGGCGGCCGTAGACGACGCCTGAAGTTGTGCGAGTACGGAAGATCCGACGCTGCTGGTGCTATTAGTGGTGCTCATGGTTTAGCTACGCCTCTCGAATGGCTGACCCAAGTTACTGACCCAGGGTCAGGACCTTCTGCATCATGGTTTTTGCGGTGTTCATCAGATCAGCGTTGGTCTGGAAGGAACGGCTCGCGGAGATCATGTCCGCCATTTCTTCCACCACGTTGACGTTGGGGTAATACACGTAGCCGTCCTTGTTCGCGGCCGGCGAGTTGGGCTCGTAGCGCGGCTCCAGGTTGCTCTGGTCTTCGACGATACCGGCCACTTGCACGCCAGCACCGGACGAGTCGGAGTCCTGAAACAGCGACTGGCTTTCCTGCGCGCCGCCGGCCTGGTCCTGGAACACGGTGGAGAACACCGGGTGCCGGGCGCGGTAGGTCTTGTCCAGGCTCGAGGACACGGTCTCGGCGTTGGCGATGTTACTGGCGACGGTGTTGAGCCGAGTGGTCTGAGCACTCATGCCAGTACCGGCGATATTGAAAACACTGGCTAAAGACATGGATTACTCTCCGCGAATGGCTGAAACCAGCCCTTTGAATTTGGCGTTAAGCAAGGTGAAGCTGGCGTTGAAGCCGACCGCGTTCTGCGCGTAGTTCGATTGCTCGATCTGCGCGTCGACGGTGTTCTGGTCCAGCGACGGCTGAGTGGAGGTGCGGTACTTCAGGGTTGCATCCGCCACGTCATCGAAACCCGAAGCTTCGATGTGCTTGGAGTTGGTGGTTTCCAGGCCGAAAGCGCCCTTGCTGCCTTTCTCGGCCTGGGCCGCCAGCACTTCGGAAAAGTCCATGTCGCGAGCCTTGTAGTTCGGGGTGTCAGCGTTGGCAATGTTGTTGGCCAACACCTCGGCGCGCTTGGCACGGAAGTTCAGGGCTTGTTCACTGACGCCAAGGGCGCTGTCGAAGTTGATGCTCATGTCGTGGATCCTGCGTGGCGGAACTGACGTGATGAAAAGTTTCTTATCTTGGGTATAGCAACCGGCGTGCCAAGTTGGAAAATCCCCGGTTTTGCTGGGCTTGGGGCCCTGTTGCCGCCTGCCGGCAAGCGGCAATGCCAGAAAAGCGGCAAGCGTTGACCGGTTGGCGCCAGCAAAGCGGCAATGGCGGCCGAGGGTGTATTGCCGGTTGCAGGAGGTGTGCCAAGGGAATGGGCGGGGGCTGAAGGCGCTGTCGCGGCGGGTATGGAAAAACCGAGGAAAGAGGTCGAAAAAAAGAGGCCTTGCGGCCTCTTGGGCGGAACTACCGGTCAGGAGCAGTACATGACCATGGTATCCGGATACAGACGAGGATGCTGACGAAAGCCCAATTTATAACCTTGGTCGGTCTCATGTACGAACTGAGTCAGGGTCAGAAAGTCTTCGGGCTTGTGGTACATGGAGATGGCCATCTGTGGCCGGTTGCGGGCAATGGTTTGCCGCGCGCCATGCAACGCACCAAGTTCTGCACCTTCGATTTCCAGCTTGATGAACGTCGCTTGCAAGTCGGTTGCCTCATCAACCGTGGTCACTGGGATGGTCGAGGCGACACTTTGTTCATGGGCCGGATCGTAAATGTGCGTGAGCAGCCCGGTGTCGAGCAGATGCGCCGTCTGCACCTGGGCATAGCCACCGCCATTGCCTGCATATTCGCTGACGGTAAGGCCGGAGTTGAAAGCCAACGTGGTGGTCCGACTCCATAGGCCTGCCTCATGCTGAGTGATGCGTGGCTCCAGGGGCAGGAGGTACTCATCACGCAAGCCCGCCAGCCGTGCGCGGATCAACTGATTATTCGCAGCCGACGGCTCGAAGGTATGAATGTGTTTGAAGCGGCCGTTACAGGCTTGCAGAAAGCCTTGCAAGGTGTCCCCATCGAAGGCACCGCCGTCGACATAGACCTCCTCGTCGCTGAACTTGAAAAACTCGCGATTGGTCGAGTAGGAGTTCAATTTAAAGCCCTCTGGATGGCGACCCACGGCACAGGCTTCAAGGTAGAAAGGGTTGAGGGTCAATCGGTAGAGCAGCACGCACAGCCAGGAGATGCGGGAGAACGGATCGGCAAAGCCATCGGCCAACTTGACCAACTGATCCACGTTATCCCGCACCGCCGTGAAGAACTCGTAGCCGTACCAGAAAAACCGACCGGTTTCGCCGGTGACATCGATGCCGCACGTCTTGATCAAATACAGGAACTGCAACGGCAACAGCACCGGCAAGCTCCACTGCGTCGCCAGCTTGGTGAAATGCTGATAAGCATTGCCACCCGGGGTCAGCAGGCAGGAGAGCACGTCACCCTGCCCCCCTGCCAGGGCGATCCAGGCATCGGAGTCGATCACCGGGATGCCGTAGAGATGGCTCTGTTTCTGGCACAGGAAGTCATCGACGATGGCGATCACGTTGGCCGCCTTGGCCAACACGCGGATCTCCGAGCGGCATACCGAGCCGCATACCACGAATTGCTTGCTACGCAGCACATCCAGCGGCGCCTGGTCGAGCCAGGCAGGGAACAGCGCGTCGGGCTGCGCGAAAGCATCTCGCAGCTCGAACACTTCCCTGACCAACTGCTGCTCGGACAAAAATGGATACATAGGGATCAGACTCCGTTCACAGTGGTTTTTTCTGCGGCACGGTTATTTATAGTCCATCCACTGCTGATACATATCCTGAAACCGCGCCACCATATGCTCGACCGGCATCAACACGCCCGGCATATCCGCCGGGCGATTGTGCAGCCCACGCTGGACCGCCTCGCAGATGCCGCCGTCCTCCTCGAACACCTGCAAGGAGAACTGATGATCCAGCGGGCGGATGCTCGCCAGAATCGACGCTTCCAGCGGGCTGAGGTCAGGCACGACGAACTCGAACATCCGCGCGCTCATGCGGCATGCCCCGGCCGTCAGCGGCTGATAGTCGATGATGGTCAGCATGCGGTTGTCGACATAGCCAAGGGTGGTCGCGGGAAATATCAAATGGTGGCGATAGCCATCGGGAAACGGTTGCTCGACGCGACTGAGCAACGACTTCAGCCTGGCGTTCAAGCGCCCCTCGAAACGTTCGGGCTTGAGGCGCATGACGTAGGAGATGCTGTTCGCCAATGGCAGGTCGCTGTCGATTCGCATGGGTTTGCTCGACAACGCGGCAAAGGTCCCAGGGTGCACCGAGTAGGCGTGCTGCAACTCCACGGTGTTCTGCGCGATGATTTTCCAGTTGGCGGCAACATCCAGCGTGACCGGCGGCAACTCGTTGCCCAGGGCTCGCGACATTCTGGCCAGGTCCGCTCCCAGCGCTCCCAGGTAGTCCTCACAGGACTGGATCGGTTGCTTGCTGACGAAAATGAATTCGCCGACCAAAGCCACTTGCCAGGTGGAAAGCCTGGCACCTTGGGTGAACTCGGCCAGGGGAATGCCTTGGCGATGGGGCACTGCCGAGGGATAGCCGTCGGTGTCGAACGACCATAGATGATAAGGACACTGCAGCGGCGCGTTGCCGCTGGGCTGGTCGACAAGGGTGGAGAAGCGGTGGGGGCAGACGTTGGCGTACGCAATGATGCGTTCGCCCAGGCGATGCAGGACCAGGTCGGTCCGGGCCACCCGCTTGCGCAGGTAATCCTTGTCGTTGGGCAGATCGCGCGTCAGGGCCAGCAGATGCCAGGCCGACGGCCAGATCCTGTGCAGTTCCTCTTCCAAGGTATCGGCTGACAGGTAGGCGCCGGGATCGATCGAAGGGGCGCGTAGAGTGGATTCCATATCAAACAGCCAACCAATGTCAGGCGCCCAGTGTAGCGCCCGATAGCCCACAGACAAAAAAAAGAGGCCTTGCGGCCCCTGAAAACTGAAAAATCTATTTGGCCTGGTAGATGATCCCAGGGCTGCACTGCACCATCTGGTACAGGTCCGGCAAACCGTTCAGGGCCTCCGAGGCGCCGAGGAACAGATACCCGCCACGCTTGAGGGTGCCGTGGATGCGCGTAAGGATGTCCTTCTTCACCTGGGCCGAGAAATAGATGAGCACGTTGCGGCAAAACACCACGTCGAACTTGCCCAGCGCGGCGTAGCTGTCGAGCAGGTTGAACGAGCGGAACTCCACGCGGCTGCGGATGGGCGCCTTGATCGCGTAGCGGCCGGCGCCCTTGGGGTCGAAGTAGCGTTGCAGGCGGTCGGGCGACAGGCCGCGAGCGATGGCCAGGCTGTCGTACTCGCCGGTCTTGCAGTTGGTCAGCATCGAGCCGGAGAGGTCGGTGGCAACGATCTGCACGCCAGCCTTGAGCTGGCCGAGGTTGCTGCGCTCGAACTCGTCGATCGACATCGACAACGAATAGGGTTCCTGCCCCGAGGAGCAGGCCGCCGACCAGATGCGCAGGCGCTGGCCCGGGCTGGCCTTGATGGCTTCCGGCAGCACCTTGTTCTTGAGCACCTCGAAGGGATAGGTGTCGCGAAACCACAGGGTTTCGTTGGTGGTCATGGCGTCCACCACCTGCTCGCGCAAACCGCTGCGCGGCTGGGTCTGGATGCGCTGCACCAGTTCACCCAGGGACTTGATGCCCTGCTGCTCCATCAGCTTGTTCAGACGGCTGGAGACCAGATACTGCTTGTTCTCACCCAGCAGAATGCCACAGGCTTTTTCCAGGAAGACCCGGAACTGCTCGAAATCCAAATTACCTGTAGACACTATGCCGCCTCTTGAATCAGTCACGTCAGGGGCGACTGCCCCCGACCGTTTTCACTTGTATGAAGCCGTGCAACCTGCAGCCAGATGCAGATTAGTTCGCCTTGATGCGATTGACCACACGCGCGGCCAGATCGTCGGGACGGAACTTGGCGAGGAAGTCGTCAGCGCCGACCTTCTTGACCATCGCCTGGTTGAAGACCCCGGACAGCGAAGTATGCAGGCAGATGTGCAGCTTCTGCATCCTGGGGTCGGAACGAATCTCCGCCGTCAGGGTGTAGCCGTCCATCTCCGGCATCTCGATGTCGGAGATCATCATCAGGAACTCTTCTTCCGGCTTCTTGCCCTCGTCCACCAGCTTGCGCAGGTAGTCCAGGGCCTGGCGGCCGTCGTTGAGCGCGACCACTTCCACGCCCACGGTCTGCAGGCAACGAGTCACCTGCTTGCGCGCCACCGAAGAGTCGTCCACGGTCAGCACCCGCAGGTTGACCGCCTTCTGCTGCACTTCTTCTTCCACCACACCGGCCGAAATCGCTTCGGAGGTCGGTGCCACCTCGGCGAGGATCTTCTCCACGTCGATGATTTCCACCAGCTTGTTGTCCACCCGCGTCACTGCCGTCAGGTAGTGATCGCGACCGGTACCCTTGGGTGGTGGATGGATCTCTTCCCAGTTCATGTTGACGATGCGCTCGACCGAGTGCACCAGAAAACCCTGAATCTTGGTGTTGTACTCCGTGATGATCACGAAGGTGTCCTTGACCGATGGCAGCAACGGCGAACCGGTGGCCAGCGACAGGTCAAGAATGGGGATCGTCGCCCCGCGAATATTCGCGACACCGCGCACTACCGGGCTGGACCTTGGCATCACGGTCAGGTTGGGACATTGCAACACTTCCCGCACCTTGAACACGTTGATCCCGTACAGCTGTTTGCCATTGAGGCGGAACAACAGCAGTTCGAGACGATTCTGCCCTACCAGTTGAGTGCGCTGGTTCACTGAATCCATTACACCAGCCATGCCCAGCCTCCTATTAATACGCTTTCGCTCTGTACCACTGATACGCTTTCGCTCTGTAGCACGCTGATCGCTTCGATACGTTGCCAAAAACCACGACGCCAGACTCGGCACGGCGCTTGCTATTCAAGTTACATGAACAACCAAACGACATTTTCCCGCCGCCAGCCATTTGCAAGCTCAGTGCTTGAACTGCTGGCTGCCTTGCTCCTGATGGTATCGGGCGCCACGGCGTTTGCCGACGAAATAACGACGCCTGAACAGCTTATCGGTGCGACCCAGGGGTTTCTTGAGTTCACCGTAGAAGATTATTTGGCGACCAGCCAGATGGAAGGCCGTTATGACATCCAGGTGGCGCAGCTGGATCCGCGTCTGCGCATGCCCGTCTGCGACAAGCCGCTGACCACCACCCAGCAGAGCCCGGGCGCGCCACTGGGGCGTGTGACGGTCAAGGTTCGCTGTGACGGCGCGGCCCCATGGACGATATTCATCGGCGCCCAGGTGAGATTATTCCGCCAGGTGGTCATCACCACCCGGCCACTGAAACGCGAATCGGTGCTGGCCGACGCCGACGTGTCGCTGCACGAAGAAGACGTCGGCCTGCTCAGCCAGGGCTACCTGACCGCGCTGGATCAGGCCGTGGGGCAAAAGCTGGTCCGACCAACGGTCAATGGCCAGGTGCTGACCCCGCAACACCTGGAACAGGTGGCCGTGATCGCCAAGGGCGACCAGGTGGTGATCACCGCCCGCAGCGGCACCCTGGCCGTGCGCATGCCCGGCGAAGCCTTGAGCGACGGCGGCATGAGCGAACAGATACGGGTCAAGAATCTCAATTCGCAGAGGGTGGTAAAGGCCCGGGTGACGGGGCCAGGGCAGGTCGAAGTGTCGATGTAGTGGTGGTATCGAGGACCCGTGGCGTGGAGAGCCGCTAGCGTCAGGACGCGAATTTTCCTAGACTGCGCTATTGACGGCTCGAATCGGGGGCGTGGGGCGGCATTTTTCTGCCGTCCGCAAAAAAAACCCTAAAGTTTTCGGTGGCAGCGCCGAAAAAAGGGCAAGCGTCCTAATACCCAGAGGTTCCACATCATGGCCATCGACTTAAGTCGTTTGAACAACGCCCCAGCGGTGTCATCCACCACTCGCACCAGCAGCACCAAGGAAAGCTCCGCGGTCAGCACTGATGTCAGTGTCACCAAGACCGCCGCAGTCTCCAGCGGTGAACCTGTAACGCTGAGCGATGGGGCACAGCAATTGCAAAAAATTACCGACAAGCTGGCCGACCAGCCGACCGTCAACAGCGCCCGCGTCGCCCAGATCAAGCAATCGATCGCCGACGGCAGCTACCAGGTTGACAGTGCCAAGGTTGCCAGCAAGCTGCTTAACTTCGAAGCCCAGCGCTAAGGCCACGGCCTGCGTCGGGGTTCTCCATTGCGTCGAGAGTCAGAGCCGCCATGCAAGATCAATTGTTGTTGCAGCTGATTGAAGACGATGTTGCTCCCGCGCATCAGCTTCTGGAACTGTTGCGTGCCGAGTCACTGGCGCTGCACGGTCGGGACATGGTGCTGCTGGAAAACATTCTTGCGCAAAAGCAGTCGCTCATCGTTCAGCTCGAACAACATGGTCGCAAGCGCAGCGAGATCCTTGTCGGCCTCGGCTTGACCGCCGATCGTGCCGGCCTGCAGACCCTCGCCCAGCATTCGGCGCTGGGCACCACCCTGCTCGAGCGTGGCGACATGCTGACCAAGGTGCTCGATGAGTGCCAGGCGGTCAATGCCAGCAACGGCAAGTCGATCCAGCTGCAGCAGATGGCCACTGCCAACCAGGTGCGCATCCTCACCGGTGGCGACACGCCGTCGCTGTACGATGCGCGCGGGTCGACGGCGCGCATGGCCAAGCACCGCCCGCTGAGCCAGGCTTGACGGGCAACGGCAAGCCGTAGAACATGCTGGCGCATAGCCATACCCCTTTTCGCCTGGAGATTGATCAGCGTGTTTAATGCCTCTGCGGAAGAAGCACCTCAGCCTCCCAAGGTGCTCACCACACCCCTGGAAATCGCGGCCAATCTGCGCATGCTCCAGGAGAGCCATGACCCGCTGATCATCACCTTCCACGAACGCACCCAGCGCTTTCAGAGCTACCTGGTGCAGATCGATCGCGACACCGGGGCCTTGGCCCTGGACGAGATGATCCCGCGCGACGGCGAGCGCTTTCTGAGTGCCGGCGAGCCGTTCAAGGTCGAGGGTTTCCATGACGGTGTGCGCATCGCCTGGGAGTCCAGCGAACCCTGGCGCATCGTCGACCGCGACGGTGAGCGCAGCTACCACGGCCCGATGCCCAGCGAAGTGGTGTACCACCAGCGCCGCAATGCCTTTCGCGCGGCGCTCAAGCTGTCGCAGCTGATCGATGTGGAAATGGCCGGAGACAAGATCATCAAGTACCCGGTGCGCGGCAAGCTGCTGGACATTTCCGCCACTGGCTGCAAGCTGCGCTTTGACGGCAATATCTCCGAGCGCCTGCAGCTGGGCCAGGTCTACGAACGCTTCTCGGCCGCCCTGCCCTACGGCAGCATGGTTGCACCGGTGGAGCTGCGTTACCTGCACTTCGAAGAGCGTATCGACACCACCTTTGCCGGCGTACGCTTTCACAACATGAGCGGGCTGGTGCAGCGTCAGGTGGAGCGGTTCGTGTATCAGCTGCAACGTGAAGCGCGACGGTTCGATAAAGACGATTTCTGATCATGTGATGTCAAAAAAGGGGCCTTGGGCCCCTTTTTTTTGCTTTCGAATCAGGAAGCCTTGCCCTCCCCCGGCTCCTCGAAGGCCGGCTCGCCGGTGTGCATCTGCTCGTGCACCACCTGCTCGTCGACCCGCGGGTCGAGCGCTGCGGCCAGCGGCGAGTTGGCCGCCGGCATGGCGATGTGATGCAGCGGCGCATCCTCGACCTGGTGCAGGTTGGTGACCGCCTTGGGCCTGATGCGCCACACCAGCACTACCGCGAAGAACACCACGAAGGCATAGAGCATCTGGCTGCCGAACAGCTTCATCAGCACCCCGGCGGCCAACGGCCCAATGCAAGCGCCGACACCGTAGGTGACCAGCAGCATGGCGGTCAGCGACACGCGCCGCTCGCTTTCGACGTGGTCGTTGGAGAAGGCCACGGCCAGCGGGTAGAGGCTGAACTGCAGGGCCGAGACGACGAAACCGGCGGCGAACAACAGCTGCATCGGCACCTGCGGCAACAGCGCCAGGGGCAAGGCCATCACCGCCACGCCGATAGCGGCGCAGCGGATCAGCAAGGCCCGGTCATAGCGGTCCGAGAGCCATCCCAGCGGCCACTGCACCACCAGGCCGCCGAAGATGCACGAGCCCATGAACAGGCCGATCTGCTCGGTGCTCAGGCCCTGCTGCGCGGCGTACAGAGGTGCCAGGCCGTAGAAGGAGCCCAGCATCAGGCCCGAACCGAGCACCGTGCTCAGGGATTGCGGCACCCGGCTGAGAAAGAAGCGCGGTTCCATGGGCGCCGGGCGCATGGGCGCCGGGTGAATGCGCCGGGTCAGGGCCACGGGCACCAGGCACAGGGCAAAGCACAGCGCCACCAGCATCAGCAGCTCCGGACCCAGGCCCGGGTGCATGACCAGGATCAGCTGGCCCAGTACCAGGCCCAGATAGGAGGCGATCATGTAACCGCTGAACACCTTGCCGCGCTGGCTGACTTCGGCCTGCTCGTTGAGCCAGCTTTCGATGACCATGTACTGGCACATCATGCCCAGGCCAACGATCATGCGCAGGATGATCCAGGCCGGCAGGAAGTTGACCAGGCCATGCCCGAGCACCGCCGCCCCGACGATGCCGGCGCAGGTGGCGTAGGCGCGGATGTGCCCGACCCGGGCGATCAGGCGGTGGCCGATCTTGCCGCCCAGCGCCAGGCCGAAGTAGTTGGCCGCCATCAGGGCGCCCACCCACAGGCTGTCGACATGGTCGGCATCCAGGCGCAGCGCCAGGTAGGTACTGAGCAGGCCGGAGCCGATCAGCATCATCAGCGACGCGAAGTAGAGGGCGCGAAAGTTTTTCCAGATCTGGCGCATCGGCGTTCCGAGCGGCTCCTTGTCGTGTACGGCGTGTGGGGTAGCGTGGCAAACGCATCAGAGCGACCGGAACGCCTTGCCTTTAAGCCTGTGAGCCTAGGACCCGGCGTTCCCAAGGGGTGATTTCGTCCATGAAACTGGTGAGTTCCAGGGTCTTGGACGCAATGTAGCCTTCGACGAATTCGGCCCCGAACAGTTCCTTGGCCAGATCGCTGCGTTTGAGACGCTCGAGGGCAGCATGCAGGGTACAGGGCAGCGACAAATTATCCGGCACGACAAACTCGCCCTGGATCGGCGCGGTTGGCTCCAACTGCTGCTCGATGCCGTACAGACCGGCCGCCAGGCTGGCAGCAATCGCCAGATAGGGGTTGGCGTCGGCGCCCGGCAGACGATTCTCCACCCGCCGCGCCACTGGGGCGCTGGCCGGGATGCGCAGGCCAGCGGCGCGGTTGTCGTGGGACCAGCAGGCATTGTTCGGCGAGGCGAAGGGATGGCAAAGGCGGTGGTAGGAATTGACGTTCGGCGCGAACAGCGCCGTGAAGTCGGCCATGCCGGCCTGCTGGCCACCGATGAAGTGGCGAAACATTGCGGTCGGCTCGCCGTCGGCGTCGCTGAACACATTGCGCCCACTGCCCTGCTCCACCACGCTCTGATGGATGTGCATGGAGCTGCCGGCGGTCCTGGCCAAAGGTTTGGCCATGCACACCACGTTGACGCCGTGCTTGAGCCCGACCTCCTTGAGCAGGTGCTTGAACAGGAACGTCTGGTCGGCCAGCAGCAGCGGGTCGCCATGCAGCAGGTTGATCTCGAACTGGCTGACGCCCATCTCGTGCATGAAGGTGTCGCGTGGCAGGCCCAACGCCGCCATGCAGCGGTAGACCTCGTTGAAAAATGGCCGCAGGCCATTGTTCGAGCTGATGCTGAACGCCGAATGGCCCTCCTCGCGCCGGCCATCCAGGCCCAGCGGCGGCTGGAATGGCAGGGCCGGGTCGCCATTGGCGGCAAAGACGAAGAACTCGAGCTCGGTGGCGACCACTGGCGCCAGGCCGCGCGCGGCGTAGCGCGCGATGACCGACTTGAGCTGGCCGCGGGTGGACAGTGGCGAGGGGCGGCCGTCCAGCTCGTCGGCATCGCAGATGGCCAGCGCCCGCGGCGGCTCGCTCCAGGGCAGGCGGTGGATCTGGGTCGGCTCGGCCACCAGGGCCAGGTCGCCATCGTCGCTGCCGTAGAAGCGCGCCGGCGGGTAGCCGCCCATGATGCACTGCAGCAGCACGCCGCGCGCCAGCTGCAGGCGGCGGCCCTCAAGAAAGCCTTCGGCAGTCATCACCTTGCCGCGCGGCACGCCGTTGAGGTCGGGGGTGACGCATTCGATTTCATCAATGTCCATCAGCCATTCGTGGAGCGAAGGCTGGCTTGCGGTCGTCATGACTCTGTCCTTTTGGGTGATCTGGCCGCGCGGCGGCGAGGCCAGATACAGTCGCACCCGCCGCACAGCAGATCAAGCGCCGGACGCGGCTCGCCTGGGGTGTCAGCGGGTCGCGATGAGGAACAGCCGGGGAAACGGCAGCAGCACCTTGCCGTCGCTGGAAGCCGGATACGCTTGAGTCATGGCCTCTAGATAGGCTTGCAGGAAACCGGCCTGCTCCTGTTCGTCGAGCACCGCCAGGTAGGGCCGCAGCGCCGAACCCTTGAACCACTCCACCACGGCCTGGGGCCCGCCGCTCAAGGGGTGGAAATAGGTGGTACGCCAGACGTCGACATGGCTGCAGTGCTCGGCCAGCAGCTCATAGTAGTGCCAGGCCGAATGCCGCGGCGGATGGCGCACGCTGCCGGTCTTCGCGGCCCAGGGGCCTTGTGCGGCGATCTCCCGGGCCTTGCTGTGGGCCGGCTCTTCGAGGTTGTCCGGAGTCTGCACGGCGAGGCTGCCGCCGGGTTTGAGGAAACTCACCAGCCGCGGGTACAGCTGGTCGTGGTCGGGCACCCATTGCAGCGAGGCGTTGGCAAGGATCACGTCGTACGGCTCCGATGGCGCCCAGCGGGCGATATCGGCCAGCGCGAAGGGGATGTCGGGCAGTCGCTCGCGGGCGGCCTTGACCATGTCGTCGGAGCTGTCCAGGCCGGTCACCAAGGCCCCGGGATAGCGAGCCGCAAGCACCTCGGTGGAGTTGCCCGGGCCGCAGCCCAGGTCCACCGCATTACTGATGCGCTGCTGTCCCAGCGCCGCGACGAGGTCGCGGACCGGGCGAGTGCGTTCGTTTTCGAAGGTGCTGTATTGCTGGGCAGACCAGGTCATGGGAGTGCTCCGTTGCATGGCAGAGGGCGTCAATGAGAACCCAACCACATCTACCTTGCAAGGCCACTCAGACCGCAGCGGCCGCAACGCGCGGTTGCTGGCCGCGCACCGCAAGGATCACCACCACCATGCCCAGCGCGCAGACCCCGGCGGTAACCATGAAGGCCACGTTGTAGCCGCCCCCGAACTGCACCAGCAGGCCGGTCAGCGACGGCGCGAGGATGCCGGCCAGGTTGGCCAGCAAATGCACGAAGCCGCCGGTGCCACCGACGCGATTGCGCGGCACGATATCCTGGATCAGCGACCAGCAGATCTGCGGGGTGACGAACAGGAACACGCTGGACACGGTGATGCAGGTCACGGCCAGGCTCAGGGTCGAGACCTTGGTGGTCAGCAGCACGCAGCTGGCAGCCACACCCAGGCCGATCACCAGCATGATCTTGCGCGCCGCAATCACGCTGCCCAGCTTCTTGCCCAGCGCGTCGGTGGCAATACCGCCGCCGAGAAAGCCTACGGCGGCACCCAGCCAAGGGATCACGCCGACGATGCTCATGCTCTTCACGTCCAGATGCTGGAAGTCCATCAGGTAGCTGGGCAACCAGGTCAGGAAGAAATACAGCGCATAGTTGAAGCAGAAGAACGCCGTGGCCACGGCCAGCACCGGCACCGAGAAGATGCAGCTGGCCAGGCTGCGCTGTTGCTCGACACCCTCGATCACTGGTTCCGCGCGGCTGCGCTCGATCATCTCGCGTTCGGCGGCGCCGACCTTGGGGTGTTGCGCCGGGGTGTCCTTGAACATCAGCAACCAGGCGCACAGCCAGGTTGCCCCGAGCAGGGCGATCACCACGAAGGAGATGCGCCAGCCGAAATTCAACGCCACCAGCCCGACGATCGGCCCCGCCAGCGCCGCTCCCAGCGGCTGCCCGCAGTTGGTCAGGCCCAGCGCTCGGCCGGCTTCCTCGCGGGGAAACCAGTTGGTGATAGCCTTATTGGTGGTGGTGCCCATGGGCCCCTCGCCCATGCCGAACAGCACGCGGAACACCAGCAGTTGCACATAGCCGCTGATCAAGGCGGTCAGGCCGCAGAAAATCGACCACGTGCCCGCCGCCCAGGCAAACACGCGCTTGGGCCCGTACCTGTCGGCCGCCCAGCCGCCGATGAAGCACAAGGCGCAGTAACCGATGAAGAAGCTGCTGAAAATGAAACCCATCTGGGCGTCGTCGATGTGCAGCTCACCCTTGAGCATCGGCGCCACCACGGAAAGCGCGGCGCGGTCCAGGTAATTGAGCATGCCGGCAAAAAACAGCAGCGCGGCGATCCTCCAACGGTATTTGCCTATCATTTTTTTATGGCCTTTATTTTTGATGGGTAAAGGTGTGCGGGTGCGGCGGTTCAGTCGATCAGGGCGCGGTCCAGGCAGTAGCGGGCAATGACCGCTTCATCCGGGGTGAAACCCAGGCCCGGCACGGCGGCCAGCTGCAGCTGCGGCTGGAAGTCCAGGGCCGGAAAGAGCAAACGCTCGAATTCGATAAAGGGCACTTCGACCGCCACGCTTGCGGGCAGCAAGGTGCACAGGTGGGCCACCGCCAGCAGGCCCGGGCCGAAATAGAAGCAGTGCGGCACCACCTTGACCTGGTACTCGTGCGCCAGGCGGAATACCTCGAGCATGGCGCCGATGCCGCCGATCTTGGCCACGCTGGGTTGCGCCACGTCGATGGCGTGCTGCTCGAACAAGGCGCGCAGGCCGTTGACGCCGGCGGCGTTTTCCCCGGCGGACAGCGGTACACCGTGGCGCCGCACGCTGGCCAGGCCGTGGGCATCGTCCGGCGGCCAGACCGGCTCTTCGAGCCAGGTCAGCTCCAGCTCGCGCAACTGGTCGGCCATTTGCCCGGCCTGCTCCACGGTCCAGGGGCAGTTGACGTCGACCATCAGCTCGCCTTCGCTGCTGGGCAAGGCCCGGCGCGCAGCGGCAATGGCTTCGTAGCGGGTTTCGTGCAGCTTGATCTTGCGAAAGCCTCGGGCCCTGGCCCGGCTGACCTGGCGGAACACTTCGTCAGGATCGCCGCCGTAGCTGACCAGGCTGGCGTACAGCTCCAGCGTGCGCGGGCTGGCGCCCAGATAGTCGTACAGCGGTTTGCCAGCCGCCTGCGCGGCCAGGTCCCAGAGGGCGATGTCGATCCCCGACAGCGCATACAGCACCGGGCCAGTACTGCCGAAACCATGCAAGGCACGGCGGGCCACTTCCAGGGTGCGCAGGTGATCGCCGACCGCGCTGCCGATGAACAGTGGCGCGACCATGTCGGTGAGCGCCTTGAAGGTCGCCGGGTTGGCGCCATGCCCAAACGCCTCGCCCCAGCCGACGTGACCGTCGTCGGTGCTGACCTTGAGCATCAGGCTTTCCATGCGGCGATGGCGTGGCGAGGCGGCGTTGAACGCGTCGTCATCCTGGACCGCGCCGACACTCTTGCGCTCGGCCGTACCGGCGCTGAAGGGAATGCCGATGCGGATGATTTCGATACTGCGAATGATCACGGGCAGCTCTCTCTGGCGTGCGACAATTTGCCGCCGAAACATTTGTTATACGTTATCGTACAACGAATGAATACTCTAGAGGTTTGCTCGGTGGAGGTGGCAAAACGGCCATGCGGCCTGTCGGGGGCCACCTGGATGACCGCTAACTTGGGAGGGGGCAGAGCCCCCGAGAGGCTGCAAGGCCGGTTCGATCCCTAACCCTTTGCGTCCACCCTCCTCGCGGCCAACAGGCACAGCATCTCCATGGCCAGGCTCGCGGCGGCCAGCGAGGTGATCTCGGCATGGTCATAGGCCGGCGCCACCTCCACCACATCCATGCCCACCAGATTGATGCCGCGCAGCCCGCCGAGGATTTCCAGGGCCTGCACGGTACTCAGGCCGCCGCACACCGGGGTGCCGGTGCCAGGGGCGAAGGCCGGGTCGAGGCAGTCGATGTCGAACGTCAGGTAAACCGGGTGCTCGCCCACCCGGCTGCGGATCGCCTCGACGATGGCCTCGACGCCGCTGCGGTGCACCTGGCGGGCGTCCAGCACCGCAAAGCCCAGGGTGTCGTCGTTGGTGGTGCGCAGGCCGATCTGCACCGAGCGTTGCGGGTCGACCAGGCCCTCGCGGGCGGCGTGGTAGAACATGGTGCCATGGTCGATACGCTGGCCGTCCTCGTCGGGCCAGGTGTCGCTGTGCGCGTCGAAATGGATCAGCGACAGCGGTCCGTGGCGCCGCGCGTGGGCCTTGAGCAGTGGGTAGGTGATGAAGTGGTCGCCGCCGAAGGTGAGCATCGCGCAACCGGCCCGGAGAATGTGCTCGGCGTGGCGCTCGATGCTGGCCGGCACCGACTCCGGACGGCCGTGATCGAAGCTGCAGTCGCCGTAGTCGATCACCGCCAGGTGGTCGAACGGGTCGAACGGCCACGGCCAGTGCCGCGCCCAGGCCGACTGCACCGAAGCGTTGCGGATACCGCGCGGGCCGAAGCGCGCACCCGGACGGTTGCTGGTGGCGGTGTCGAAGGGCACGCCGCTGACCACTACGTCGACCCCGGTCAGGTCGCGGCTGTAGCGCCGGCGCATGAAGCTGGTGATACCGCTGTAGGTACTTTCCGCCGCCGTGCCGTAGAGGCTGGTGCGGGTCAGCGCCTGATCGTTGTCCATGGCTTGTTCCATGAGGCGTGCTCCTTTATTGGCGGCTGCGAAAGGTGGTCCACAGGCGGGTGCGCTGGCGCATGGCCTCCAGGCTCATGCTCTGGTCGGCGTACAGCCGCGCGCGCACTTCGGCGCCGGGGTAGATGTCCGGGTCGTTGCGCACCGCCTCGTCCACCAGGGGCGTGGCCTGCGGGTTGGCGTTGGCGAAGAACAGGCTGTTGGTCAGGTCGGCCACCGACTCGGGGCGCAGCATGAAGGCGATGAAGGCCTTGGCCGCCTGCGGGTGCGGCGCATCCTTGGGAATGGCCAGGTTGTCCTGCCAGATCAGCGTGCCTTCGCGGGGGATGCGGTACGCCACCTGATACGGCTTGCCGGCCTTGCGCGCCTGGTCTGCGGCGGTGGCGGCGTCGCCGTTGTAGGTCAATGCCAGGCAGGTGGCGCCATTGGCCAGGTCGCTGATCTGCCGGCCGTTGGCCACGTAGGCCACCGAGGGCTGCAGTTTGTGCAGCAGGGCGGCTGCGGCGTCAAGGTCGGCCTTGTCATGGCTGTAGGGATCCTTGCCGAGGTAATGCAGGGCCAGGCCGATCACCTCCTGGGGCGAATCGATCAACGAGATTCCACAGTCGGCGAGCTGGCTCGCGTACTCAGGCTTGAACAACAGATCGAGGCTGTCCAGCGCCACCCCCGGCAGGCGTTTTTGCACCGCCTCCACGTTCAACCCCAGTCCCAGCGTGCCCCAGGTGTAGGGCACGGCGTGAAGGTTGCCGGGGTCCACGGCGGCCAGCTTGTCGAGCAGGTCAGGATCCAGCTCGGCATAGCCCGGCATGCCCTGCTGGCCGGTGGCTTGCAGGGCCCCGGCCTTGAGCAGGCGGGTCAGCAGGCTGGCGGACGGCACGACCACGTCGTAGCCGCTTGCGGCGGTAAGCAGCTTGGTTTCCAGCACCTCGGGGGTGTCGAAGGTGTCGTAGCGCACCTTGTAGCCGGTCTGCTGCTCGAACCGTTGCAAGGTCTGCGGGGTGACGTAATCGGCCCAGCTGTACAGATTGACCACCTTGTCTTCGGCGTGAAGGGGCAAGGCGATGGCGAATGACAACGGTAGCAACCATGAGCGCATGACGATGATCTCGCGAAAAGAACGTGCAAGGAGCATGACGCGCCGTTTAAATTGGAAAAATATCAAGTTCGCCAAGCTGACATTCATCCGGAGCAATGTTTGATGCTGGGTCAATTGCACGATGTCGATCTGCAACAGCTGCGGCTGTTCGTCAGCGTGGTCGAAGCCGGCGGCTTCAGCGCCGCCCAGGGTGTGCTCGGGCTCAGCCAGCCGACCATCAGCCAGCAGATGGCGCGCCTGGAAACCCGCCTTGGCTACCGGGTGTGCAGCCGCGGCAAGGCCGGATTCGGGCTGACCGCCAAGGGTGAACAGCTGCTGCTGGCGACCCGCACCCTGTTCGCCTCCATCGAGCAGTTTCGCCAGCAGTCCAACGGCGTGGCCGGGCGCCTGCTCGGGGAGGTGCGCCTGGGCTTTTCCGAGGCGCTGGACCCTGCGGTGCTGCAGCGCCTGGGCCGGGCCATCGAACGCTTCCGGCGGCGCGACCAGTCGGTGCGTATCGAGCTGTCGAGCACCATGCCCGCCGACATGGAGCGTCTGCTGCTGGAGCAGCGGCTGGACCTGGCCATCGGCTATTTTTCCCTGAACCAGGTCGCGTTCGACTACCGCGCGCTGTTCTCCGAGGTCCAGCAGCTGTATTGCGCCCCGGGCCATCCGCTGTTCGAGGCCCGTGGCGACCTGAGTGAGTTGCTGCTGCAGGCCGATCGTGTCGAGCACCCCTACCGCTTCCTGCAGAACCGCGAGGCGCAGGGCATCGTCTTGAGCTCGGCGCGTTCGGAGCAGGTCGATGGCACCCTGGCGTTCATTCTGTCCGGCCAGCACATCGGCTACCTGCCCCGGCACATCGCCGAGCCCTGGGTGGCCCGAGGCCTGCTGCGCCACATCGGTGGCCAGACGGCAGTGTTCGAAGTGCCCTTCTACCTCGCCGGGCGCCGAGGCCAGGCGGCCAGCGAGGCGCAGCGGGCGTTCGAAGAAGACCTGCTCGCGGTGTTCGCTTGACCCTCCACTTCACTGATAAGGACTTTCCATGCCCCAGGTTTTGCGCTTCGAACAAGTCGATGTGTTTGCCGAACGCGCCTGCCAGGGCAATGCCCTGGCGGTGGTGCTCGCCGCCGACGGGCTCAGCACGGCGCAGATGCAGGCTTTCGCGGCCTGGACGCAGCTCAGCGAAACCACCTTCCTGCTGGCGCCGACGCTGCCCGGTGCGCATTACCGGGTGCGCATCTTCACACCACTGCGCGAACTGCCGTTTGCCGGCCACCCGACCTTGGGCAGTTGCCAGGTATGGCTGCAGCATTACCCCCAGTGCAGCGCCGAGGAAATCGTCCAGGAATGCGCCGCGGGTGCCATCCGCATCCGTCGCCAAGGCAGCGGATTGGCCTTTGCCGCGCCGCCCCTGGTGCGCAGTGGTGAGGTCGACCCGCAGACCTTGGCCACAGTGCGCCAGGGCCTGGGCCTGAGCGCCGCGCAGGTTCAGGCCAGCGCCTGGGTCGACAACGGCCCGGGCTGGCTCGGGGTGCTGCTGGGCTCGCGGGACGAGGTGCTGGCCATCCGCCCGGATTATCTGGCCCTCGGCGGTCTCAACGTCGGCGTGATCGCGCCCTGGCCCGGCGGCGAGGCGGATGTCGAGGTGCGCGCCCTCATGGGCGAGGAGCGCTGCGAGGACCCGGTCACCGGCAGCCTGAATGCCAGCCTGGCGCAATGGCTGATCGCTTGCGGGCGGCTGCCGACGCGGTATACAGCCAGCCAGGGAACACTGCTGGGTCGCCGCGGACGGGTACAGCTTGAACGTACGGGCGAGGAGGTGTGGGTGGGGGGCCAGGTGCAGGGCGTGATCAGCGGAAGCGTCAGTCTTTAGGGCTACCCGGAAAGCTGGCGCTTGCGACTCTTCTTGACCTACCCCGCAAGCTGGCGCTTGCGACTCTTTTTGACCTACCCCGAAAGCTGGCGCTTTCGACTCTTTTTGACCTACCCCGCAAGCTGGCGCTTGCGACTCTTTTTGACCTACCCCGAAAGCTGGCGCTTTCGATATTGCGCCACCTTATGCCTGTTTCCGCACAGGCCCATGCTGCACCAGCGGCGTTTGTGCGACTTGGTGCGGTCGTAGAACATCAATGAACAGTCGGCGCTCTCGCAGTGGCGCACGAGGCTGAAATCGCCCTCGGCCAACAGTTCGGCGCCGTGATAGGCCAGCTGGACCAGCGCGCGACTGGCCGGATCGAGGGCGCCGAAGCGATCCAGCTGCGGCGCGGCGCCCTGCTCCCAAACCAGCCGTGGCACGGCCCGGGCCAGAAAGTGGTCGAGCCCGCGGGTATCCGCCGAGTTTCCGTCCAGTCGTGCCTGGACCAGTGTCTCGAGGCAATCGCGCAGCAGGTGCAGCTCGCTCAGCCAATCGCCATCCACGCCCTGCTGCAATAGAGCGCCATCTGCCAGGCCCGCCTGCTCGAACCAGGCTGTAGCGGCGTGCACGTCGGTCAGCAGATCGCGGCGCTGGCCTTCGACCATCATCCGTGTATTGAGCAAGTCGAGCACAGGATGGTCGGCCAGCAGCAGGGGTGCCGGCAGAACCTGGGCGGAGTGAGGGGTGGGCATGGCGGCTCCGGATTTCACACAAGAGAGGACAACGACATAATTGTAACCTATAAAAAAGATTTGACCAGTTACAAAAAAGGCGCACACTGAAGCCTGTAACCCCTATTAACCATTTATACAGTTACAGGTGAACCCGCCATGAGTCAGTCAGTCCCTGCTGCCACCGCCTGCAAATACATCCAAGCCGACGGCGTGCGCGTCTTCTACCGCGAAGCGGGCGCCGCTGATTCGCCCGTCATGCTGCTGCTGCACGGCTACCCGAGTTCTTCGCATCAATATCGCCATTTGATCCCGCTGCTGGCCGAGCACTACCGGGTCATCGCTCCGGACCTGCCGGGTTTCGGGTTTACCGAAGTGCCCGCCGAGCGCAACTACCAGTACAGCTTCGACAACCTGGCACTGACCCTCGGCGCGTTCGTCGAGGCGCTGGGGCTGACCCGCTATGCCCTCTATGTGTTCGACTATGGCGCGCCGACCGGCCTGCGCCTGGCCCTGGCCCAGCCGCAGCGGGTCAGCGGGCTGGTGTCGCAGAATGGCAATGCCTACCTGGAAGGCCTGGGCGACGCCTGGGACCCGATCCGCCGCTACTGGGCCGAACCGACCCAGGCCAACCGGCAGGTGATCCACGACGCGGTGCTGAACCTGGAAGGCACTCGCTGGCAATACCTGGAAGGGGTCAGCGACCCGCGGGCGGTGGAACCCGAGGGCTATTACCTGGACGCGCTGCTGATGGAGCGTCCCGGCAACAAGGAGATCCAGGCCGACCTGTTCCTCGATTACCAAAACAATCTGAAGCTGTACCCGGCGTTTCAGCAGTTCTTTCGCGACACTCGGCTACCGACCCTGGTCATCTGGGGCAAACATGACCCTTTCTTCATTCCACCGGGGGCCGAAGCCTACGCGGGTGACAATCCACAGGCCGTAGTGGAACTGCTGGAAACAGGGCATTTCGCGCTGGAAACCCATGTGGGCTATATAGCGCAGCGAATCAGAGAGGTGCTGGGCGACTTGAATTAGTCGCGAGCGATGGCAGAGATGGTGTCCCCGGCAGGAATCGAACCTGCATCTGAGCCTTAGGAGGGCCCCGTTCTATCCGTTGAACTACAAGGACATCTATACGCGTGGTTTGCAGCTAAAACCTTGATCCACAAAGGTTAAAGGCCGTTTACGGACAAACGGCGCCTGCAAAACTATCACTACCCGGCGCGGCTTGCAAACGGCAATGCTGAAGTGAACTGTCAGGAGTGATGGCACGAACCGGTGGTAGTGGGCGCAGCCCCCGAGCTGCCGCCAGGCCGGTTCGATCTTCATCAGTAAAAGCTCAAGGCTGGGCTCCTGCGAATCGAGCGCGGATGAAGGGTGGCGCAAGCGCTCGAGTTTCTTCTACACAGGGCGGCGGCACCCTCTTAGGCGGCGCTTTGCCGGACCCAGACAGGGCCATCATGCAAATTGCAATGGGCCGGACCACCCGCATTGCAGAATGCACGTACGACCCCCTCTGAAAACTACCTAACACATTGATTTGCATGGAAAATTTTATTCATGCAAATTGGCACGAGGTCTGCTCTAGTTATCTCCATGAATGATGGCCCGCCCTGCTGCGAACCTTTCGGAGATTTCCATGAACAGCGCCCTGTACCTCCTCAATGCGGTAGCTCTCACGGCACTGGTTTCATTCCATTACTCTTCCGACCATCGCGACCCCGCAGAAATTCACGTGCAGGCTTCACAATCCGTTCATCACCCTGTTGCACAGTTGGCAGTGATGCACGCCCAGGCCGGCCAAGGCAGCTTCAGCCAGGCCGAGGACGTGCTGGACACGCAGAGCCCGGCGCCAACCTTTGAGGCCCGTGCCGAGCAGGGCCCAACCCAGCCGCACACCGAACGCTACACGTTCTAAGGTACCTGCCATGTCGAAATCCGCAATCCTGTTACTGCTCAGCACCTTGGCCTGCTTCGCCGCAGCCTTGCTCGCCCCTCCTCAGGCCACTCTGCTCAGCAATACCCTCGGCGGGGCGGGCGGTGTATTTACGGTGCTGTTTCTCGCCGCCCTGGTGGTAGGCCGGCGGATCAAGTTCGATCCGCTGCTGCGCTGAGATCCTGCGCTGCGGCCACGCCATATTGGCGCAGCAGCTGCAGCAGCCTGCAGACCCCGGCCTGCAGATCAGCGGAATTGTCCAAACGCTCGATGCTCACCCCATTGACCTGATCGACCACCGGCATCTGTGCGCTGCGGGCCAGGCGCTGCTCGATCTGCTCCAGCGACTCCCGACCACGGCGCAGCAGGCGCTCGCGCAATACTCCGGGATCCACCTCGACCAATATCGGCAGACAATGCGCGTACGCCTGCAGCGCCAGCGGCAGGTGCGCGCGCGAGCCGTTGACCAGCACCGACTCGCCCCGCGCCAGCTTCTCGCTCATGTCGGCGGTGATACCGTAGTCCAGCCCGTTGGCCTGCCAGTGCAGGGCAAATGCACCGCTTTGTAAGCGTTTGCTGAATTCTTCGGAACTGACACCCACCGCCTGCTCGCCGGCCGATTCCGCCGAGCGGGTGATGACGCGCCGCGCCACATGCACGCCAGCCGCCTGCAATGCCGGGCGCGCGGCGTCGATAAGGCTGTCCTTGCCGGCCCCCGAGGGGCCCATGATGTACACCAGCAAACCAGCCATTTCCAAGCTCTCGTCCTTCACAGATGTCAGGTTACTAGCAAAGTGTCTAATTGCCTCTATGCTCATTGAAGCGGGCACACCTTCGCCCGACAAATACGCCATACTGCATGCATGTGGTCGGAATACAGCAATGAACGGGCCGAGGCTAGCCTTCGATTGCCCTTTTTTTTCCAACCAGTTCACATTTCCGATGGTTGGACTGGCAAAATGCCGCTACTCAGTTCACTATTTGTCACAGAATTGACGCCAAGGAGTTGGCAAAAATCAGGCATCATGTGTGCCTATTGCAATGACTCAGGAACATTTGTCCGCATGCCGAGTCGAAGACAAATCGTGCGGACAAATCTCGAAAACCGCTTCCCTGAACTAACCGGTCAAAACTATGCGCCCAATGAAACAGGCTATTTACTCCAGCCGTACGGCTGACAAATTCGTCGTGCGACTGCCCGACGGGATGCGCGAACGTATTGCGGAAGTAGCTCGGAATCATCATCGCAGCATGAACTCCGAAATCATCGCACGTCTTGAACAAAGCCTGATCCAGGAAGGCGCGCTGGGTGACGACCTGAGCATGCGCCTCGACAGCCCGGAGCTGTCCCTGCACGAGCGCGAGCTGCTGCAACGCTTCCGCCAGCTGTCCCACCGACAGCAAAACGCCCTGGTGTCGCTGATTGCCCACGACGCCGAGTTGGCTGCGGACGCTTCTTGATCTAAACAGGCCGTCGTCCTGACCGGGAACGCTGCCATAGTGTTTATCGGGCACCCAAAAAAGCCAGCGAAAGCTGGCTTTTTTGTATTCGTTAGTTAGCTAACTTAATCCCTGATGAAAGTTTCATGAAGCGCTTCGCGCGCTCCATTTGTACAAGTTTGAGAAAGAGTACAGCTAGTTACATCAGGAATAATGTGGCCAGACCCAGGAAAATGAAAAACCCGCCGCTGTCGGTCATGGCGGTGATCATCACACTGGAACCCATGGCCGGGTCGCGGCCAAAGCGGGTCAGGGTCATGGGGATTATCACTCCCATGAATGCTGCCAGCAGCAGGTTGAGGGTCATTGCGGCAGTCATGACCACCCCTAGCGACCAGCTGTGGTAAAGCAGGAAAGCCACCACGCCAATCACCCCACCCCACACCAGGCCATTGACCGTGGCAACGATCAGCTCCTTGCGCAGCAGCCGCTTGGTATTGCCCGGGCTGACCTGGTCCAGCGCCATGGCGCGCACGATCATGGTAATGGTCTGGTTGCCGGAGTTGCCGCCGATCCCGGCAACGATAGGCATCAGCGCCGCCAGGGCCACCAGCTTCTCGATCGAGCCTTCGAACAGGCCGATCACCCGTGAAGAGATGAAAGCGGTGATCAGGTTGATCGCCAACCACGACCAGCGGTTGCGCAACGAGCGCCAGACCGAGGCGAAGATGTCTTCTTCCTCGCGCAGACCGGCCATGTTGAGGACTTCGCTTTCACTTTCCTCGCGGATAAGGTCGACCATCTCGTCGATGGTCAAGCGGCCAATCAGCTTGCCGTGCTTGTCCACCACCGGTGCCGATACCAGGTCGTAGCGCTGGAAGGCCTGGGCCGCCTCGTAGCCGTCGTGATCCGGATGAAAACTGACCGGGTCGTTGGCCATGACTTCAGCCACCTGTTTTTCCGGATCGTTGACCAGCAGGCGCTTGATCGGCAGCACGCCACGGAGGATACCGTCGTAATCAACCACAAAGAGTTTGTCCGTGTGACCCGGTAGCTCCTTGAGCCGACGCAGGTAGCGCAGCACCACTTCCAGGCTGACGTCCTCGCGGATGGTGACCATCTCGAAGTCCATCAGCGCGCCAACCTGCTCCTCGTCGTAGCTGAGCACCGAGCGCACACGCTCGCGCTGCTGGGCGTCGAGGGTTTCCATGAGCTCATGGACCACGTCACGGGGCAGTTCGGGGGCCAGGTCCGCCAGCTCGTCGGCATCCATCTCTTTGGCTGCCGCCAACAGCTCGTGATCGTCCATGTCGGCGATCAGGGTTTCGCGCACCGAGTCAGACACTTCCAGCAGAACGTCACCGTCGCGCTCGACATTGATCAGCTGCCAGACCGTCAGGCGATCCTCCAAAGGCAGCGCTTCGAGGATGTGGGCGACGTCGGCGGAGTGCAGGTCATCGAGCTTGCGTTGCAGCTCCACGAGGATCTGCTGCTGCGCCTGGGGGTCACCCTGGGGCGGCAGCGGGCCGTCCTGGCGCTCGGCGAGGCCGGCGACGATACGCTGGCGCTGCAGCAGGTCGACCACTTGGGCCAGACGGTCCTGCAGGCTTTCCTGCGTTTTTTTTGTTTCTACTTCAGACATGGGCGCACTCCACTCCCAGCAGTGGAGCGCGCCAGGAGATCAACCAGTGATGTTTCGACTTAACAAAGCGTGATTGCTGATGAAAACGATTGAGTAACGACTGGGTAAGTCCATTGAAAGAGGTCCAGAGCCCCGGCGGAGCTGACGGGCGCAATCATACACTGCCAGATTTTTTTTGACGCAATAAATCCGGAGAGAACAACGGCTTGCGCGGTGGGTCCGCACGCGCCGGCAGCCCTGCACGCAGACACATCGTGCATGGGAAAGTCGCTGGCGCCAGACAAGGATAGTGCCCAGGATGGACATCGCACTGTCGCACTGTCACGGAGGACGCCCCATGTGCAAGCTGCCCTGCCCTTTCCTGCTCTTGAACCTGCTGTGCGGCTGGCTGGTCGCTGCCGGCGCCCAGGCCTACACCGTGCAGCGCTGCGAAGCGCCGGACGGCCACCTGACCTTCACCGACCTGGCGTGCGCAGAGCATGACAGCCTGAGCTTTCAGCCAGCCTACAGCCCGCCGCTGGGCAACGCCGGGCGCATGCTGCCCGAGCGCAGTCACCGCCCGCCAGTGGCCGCACACCGCGCCATCGGCGCCAAGGTCGTGGTAGTCGGGCAGACGAACCCGTCAGCGAGCTTCAGAAGCGGCGAGCCGCCGGGCCGCGCCAAGCGCAAGAACACTCGGCATCCGCGCTACAGCGCCGCCGAGTGACAAATCGCAGAAAGCAAAAAGCCCGCGCTAGGCGGGCTTTTCACTTGTATGGTGCACTCGACAGGATTCGAACCTGTGACCGCTCGGTTCGTAGCCGAGTACTCTATCCAGCTGAGCTACGAGTGCAGGTGGCATTTGATAGACCAGATTACCACTGGTTGAAACCGAGAAAACCCTTTTCTCTTGCCTGCGCTACAGAAGCATTGGCAAGATTGAAACGTTGACTCTTAAATGGTGCACTCGACAGGATTCGAACCTGTGACCGCTCGGTTCGTAGCCGAGTACTCTATCCAGCTGAGCTACGAGTGCATTTGTTGCCGCGCATTATAGGCCGTCGTATTCTTTTGTAAAGCGCTTTTTTCTAGTAATTTCAACAACTTACCGATAAAGCCAGACTACGGCGACCTGCTAAATAATGGCGGAGAACGGGGGATTCGAACCCCCGACACCCTTTTGAGGTGTACTCCCTTAGCAGGGGAGCGCCTTCGGCCACTCGGCCAGCTCTCCGCAACACGGGGCGTATATTAACCACCTTTTTCCGCGTTTGCAAACCTAAAAATCGATAAAAATTAAAGGCTTGGTTCTTTGTCCTGATCGTTCTTGATCCGCAGGTAGATTTCCTCGCGGTGAACGGCCACATCCTTGGGTGCATTTACCCCCAGACGTACCTGGTTGCCCTTGACCCCGAGCACAGTAATGGTGATTTCACCATCGCCTATGACCAGGCTCTCGGCGTTGCGGCGGGTCAGAATCAGCATACTTCTTCTCCTGCTAATCGCAGGGCCGAGCGAGCTCGGCCTTGCAAGGACACGACTTACTCGCCTTGGCGAGGGGCATCCAGTTCAAAAGCGGTGTGCAGCGCGCGCACCGCCAGTTCCAGGTATTTCTCGCCGATCACCACCGAGACCTTGATCTCCGACGTGGAGATCATCTGGATGTTGATGCCCTCCTTGGCCAGCGCTTCGAACATGCGGCTGGCCACGCCAGCGTGAGAGCGCATACCGACGCCGACGATCGACACCTTGGCGATCTTGGTGTCGCCGATGACTTCCCGCGCGCCGATTTCGCTGGCGGTCTTCTCCAGCACGGCCAGGGCCGACTGGTAGTCGTTGCGGTGCACAGTGAAGGTGAAATCGGTGGTGTTATCGTGCGAAACATTTTGCACGATCATGTCGACTTCGATATTCGCCGCGCTGATCGGGCCGAGAATCTTGAAGGCCACGCCGGGGGTGTCTGGCACGCCACGGATGGTCAGCTTGGCTTCATCGCGGTTGAAAGCGATGCCGGAAATGATCGGCTGTTCCATGGATTCCTCTTCATCAATGGTAATGAGGGTGCCCGGGCCCTCCTGGAAGCTGTGCAGGACGCGCAGCGGGACATTGTATTTGCCGGCGAACTCCACGGCGCGAATCTGCAGCACCTTGGAACCCAGGCTGGCCATCTCGAGCATTTCCTCGAAGGTGATCTTGTCCAGGCGCTGGGCCTGTGACACCACGCGCGGGTCGGTGGTGTAGACCCCGTCCACGTCGGTGTAGATCTGGCACTCGTCGGCCTTGAGCGCCGCCGCCAGGGCGACGCCCGTGGTGTCGGAACCGCCACGGCCCAGGGTGGTGATGTTGCCTTCCTCGTCGACACCCTGGAAACCTGCGACCACTACCACGCGCCCGGCCTTGAGGTCGGAGCGGATTTTCTGGTCGTCAATCTGCAGGATGCGCGCCTTGTTGTGCGCGCTGTCGGTGAGAATGCGCACCTGGTTGCCGGTGTAGGACACCGCCGGCACGCCACGCTTGATCAGTGCCATGGCCAGCAAGGCGATGGTCACCTGCTCGCCGGTGGAGACGATCACATCCAGTTCGCGCGGAACCGGCTGGTCGTCGATCTGCTTGGCCAACGCGATCAGGCGGTTGGTTTCGCCGCTCATTGCCGACAGCACAACCACCAGGTCGTCACCGGCGTCGCGGAATTTCTTGACCTTGTCGGCCACCTGCTCGATACGCTCGACAGAGCCGACGGAGGTTCCGCCGAATTTTTGTACGATCAAAGCCATTTCAAAGCAGCCTCAGCCCGCGATGGGCACCCATTAACTGTTAAACCACAAAGGCCTGCCTACTAGACAGGCAGGCCCGGCCAGGCAGGCCCGGCTGGATCAGAGGCCCTGCTCGACGAAAGGCACGGTCAGCGCCAGAGCAGCGTCCAGAGCGCCAGCATCGACGCCGCCACCCTGAGCCATGTCCGGGCGACCGCCGCCCTTGCCGCCGACTGCCGCCGCGGCCTGTTTCATCAGGTCGCCGGCCTTGAGCCGGGCAGTCAGTTCCTTGGTCACACCTGCCACCAGCACCACTTTTTCCTCGTGCACGCCGCCCAGCAGGATCACGCCGTTGCCCAGCTTGTTCTTCAACTGGTCGACCAGCGCCAGCAGGCCCTTGCCGTCCACGCCGTCCAGGCGCGAAGCCAGCACCTTGACACCCATGACCTCGACCGCTGCCGCACTGAGGTCATCGCCCGCCGCACTGGCAGCCTTGGCCTGCAGCTGCTCGAGCTGTTTCTCCAGCGCACGGTTGCGCTCCAGCACCGCCGAGAGCTTGTCGATCAAGTTTTCGCGGCTGCCCTTGACCAGTTGCGCGGCTTCCTTGAGCTGATCTTCGCCAGCGTTCAGGTAAGCCAGCGCGTTGGCCCCGGTGACCGCCTCGATGCGCCGCACGCCGGAGGCCACGCCGCCTTCGCTGGTGATCTTGAGCAGGCCGATGTCGCCGGTGCGCTTGGCGTGGATACCGCCGCACAGCTCCACCGAGAAGTCGCCACCCATGGTCAGCACGCGGACATGGTCGCCGTACTTTTCGCCGAACAGCGCCATGGCGCCCTTCTTGCGGGCTTCGTCAATCGGCATTTCTTCGGTCTGCACCGGGGTGTTCTTGCGGATCTCGTCGTTGACGATGTCTTCCAGCGCCTTGATCTGCTCGGGCTTGATCGCCTCGAAATGGCTGAAGTCAAAGCGCAGGCGCTGGCTGTCCACCAACGAGCCTTTCTGTTGCACGTGGTCGCCCAGCACCTGGCGCAAGGCGGCGTGCAGCAGGTGCGTGGCCGAGTGGTTCAGCGCCGTGGATTTCTGTTTGCTGGCATCGACGTGGGCGGTCACTTCGCTGCCCACGCGCAGGTCGCTGAGCGCGGCCACGCCGTGGTGCAGGAAGGCCCCGGAGGTCTTGGTGGTGTCGCGCACGTCGAAGCGCGAACCGCCGGCCAGCAGGTAGCCGCGGTCGCCAACCTGGCCGCCGGACTCGCCGTAGAACGGCGTCTGGTCGAGGATGACCACGCCCTCCTCGCCTTCCTTCAATACGTCCACGGCCACGCCTTCTTTATAGAGGGCGATGACCTTGGCGTTGCCGTGGGTGTTTTCGTAGCCGCTGAACAGGGTCGGTTCGTCGACCTTGATCAGGCTGTTGTAGTCCAGGCCGAACGAGCTGGCCGAACGGGCGCGCTCGCGCTGGGCGTCCATCTCGCGCTCGAAACCGGCCTCGTCGAGGGTCAGGCCGCGTTCACGGGCGATGTCGCCGGTCAGGTCCATGGGGAAGCCGTAGGTGTCGTACAGCTTGAACACCACGTCGCCCGGCACCACCGAGCCCTTGAGCTCGGCCAGATCCTGCTCGAGGATTTTCAGGCCCTGCTCCAAGGTCTTGGCGAATTGTTCTTCCTCGGCCTTGAGCACGCGCTCGATGTGCGCCTGCTGATTCTTCAGCTCAGGGAAGGCTTCGCCCATCTCGGCCACCAGCGCGGCGACGATCTGGTAGAAGAAGCTGCCCTTGGCGCCCAGCTTGTTGCCATGGCGGCAGGCGCGACGAATGATGCGGCGCAGCACGTAGCCACGGCCTTCGTTGGACGGCAGCACGCCATCGGCGATCAGGAAACCGGTGGACCGAATGTGGTCGGCCACCACCTTGAGCGACGGCTGCTCTTCGTTGGCGCAGCCGATGGCTTGGGCCGAGGCGGCCAGCAGGCTCTGGAACAGGTCGATCTCGTAGTTCGAGTGCACGTGCTGCAGCACCGCGCTGACCCGCTCCAGGCCCATGCCGGTGTCCACCGACGGCGCTGGCAGGGGGTGCAGCACGCCGTCGGCTGTGCGGTTGAACTGCATGAAGACGTTGTTCCAGATCTCGATATAGCGGTCGCCGTCCTCTTCCGCCGAGCCGGGTGGGCCGCCCCAGATGTCGGCGCCGTGGTCGTAGAAGATCTCGGTGCACGGGCCGCAAGGGCCGGTGTCGCCCATGGTCCAGAAGTTGTCGGAGGCGTACGGCGCACCCTTGTTGTCGCCGATGCGCACCATACGCTCGGCCGGTACGCCGATCTCCTTGGTCCAGATGTCATAGGCTTCGTCGTCAGTGGCGTAGACCGTGACCCAGAGTTTTTCCTTGGGCAGGTTCAGCCACTGGTCCGAGGTCAGGAAGGTCCAGGCATAGGTGATGGCGTCGCGCTTGAAGTAGTCACCGAAGCTGAAGTTGCCGAGCATCTCGAAGAACGTGTGGTGCCGCGCGGTATAGCCGACGTTTTCCAGGTCGTTGTGCTTGCCGCCGGCGCGAACGCACTTCTGGCTGCTGACCGCGCGGGTGTAGGCGCGTTTTTCCTGACCAAGGAAGCAGTCCTTGAACTGGTTCATCCCCGCGTTGGTGAACAGCAGGGTCGGGTCGTTGCCCGGGATCAGAGAGCTGGAGGCGACACGGGTGTGGCCCTGCTCTTCGAAGAAGCGAAGGAACGCTTCACGGATTTCTGCGCTTTTCATAGGTTCTTCCACGGAAACTGCGGCCGGACGCAAGTGCAAAAGCAACTCGCAAAGGGCCGCATTATATAGGCCAAAGGCCAAGGGTGCAGTGAGTTTATGAGGTTAGGTCAATCAATCTGGCTGCGAAACCCGGCAAAGATCGCCACCACCTGTTCAAGCTGTGACCGCGAGACGTCCAGATGGGTCACCAGGCGCAGCCGCGGCGCGGCCGTGAGCTTGAGGCCGCGCTCGCCAGCGAAGGCCTGCAAGGCCGCCGAGTGCCGCCCGAGGTCGACGTAGACCATGTTGGTCTGCACCGGCTCCACCCCATAACCGAGCCCGGCCAGCTGCGCCGCCAGCCACTGGGCATTGGCATGGTCGTCGGCCAGGCGCTGGACGTGGTGATCCAGCGCATGCAAGCCGGCAGCAGCGAGGATCCCGGCCTGGCGCATGCCACCGCCGACCATCTTGCGCAGGCGCCGGGCGCGGCCGATCAACTCGGCGCTGCCACACAGCACCGAGCCGACCGGGGCGCCGAGGCCTTTGGAGAGGCACACCGAGACCGAGTCGAAGTGGCGGGTGATCTCGCCCGGATCCACCCCCAGCTTGACGGCGGCGTTGTAGAGGCGCGCGCCGTCCAGGTGCAGGGCCAGGCCATGCTCGCGGGTGACCTGGCGCGCCTGGGCCAGATAGCCCAGCGGCAGCACCTTGCCTTGCATGGTGTTTTCCAGGGCCAGCAGGCGGGTGCGGGCAAAATGGAAATCGTCGGGCTTGATCGCAGCCACCACCTGGGCCAGGTCCAGCGACCCGTCGGCCTGCACCTCCAGCGGTTGCGGCTGGATCGAGCCAAGCACCGCAGCGCCACCGCCTTCATATTTATAGGTGTGGGCCTGCTGGCCGACGATGTACTCCTCGCCGCGCGCGCAGTGGGCCATCAAGCCCAGCAAGTTGCTCATGGTGCCGCTGGGCACGAACAGGCCCCGGGCGAACCCCAGGCGTTCGGCCAGGCTGGCCTCCAGCCGGTTGACGGTCGGGTCTTCGCCGTAGACATCGTCACCGGTGGGGGCCCGTGCCATGACTTCCAGCATGGCGGGCGTGGGTTGAGTCACGGTGTCGCTGCGCAAATCGATGACGCTCATCCTGAAACAGCCTCCGGCGAGTGATGGTTTTCCCTGGATGCTCCACCTTAATGAAGCCGCGAGGCGTTGGGAATGCCAGATTCAGAGCGGTACACCGTGCACGCTGTAAAAAAATGTGTTAAAAAAACCGCGCCACCACAATGGGTGGCAAACGTTCTCAGGGCGGGGCGCAATTCCCCACCGGCGGTAATGGCGCGCAATGCGTCTAGCCCGCGAGCGCCTGCAGGGCCTTCCCGGCCTGGCGGGGTCAGCAGACCTGGTGTGATTCCAGGGCCGACGGTCATAGTCCGGATGAAGAGAGAACGGGATTGGCACACAGGGGCCGTCCAGCGTGCGAGCACGGCTGCGTACCCTTGAATCCCATTCGATCCACTGCCCTGTTTTTCACACAAACAGGAGTCAACGTAGATGCAACCCACCGCAATCGATAGCAAAAGCCACTCCACCGAGCGCGTCGCCTTCATCCAGGCCAGCTGGCACAAGGATATTGTCGATCAGAGCCGCAAAGGTTTTACCGAAGAGATGGCACGCCTGGGCTATCAGGAAAGCGACATCGATTTCTTCGAGGTTGGCGGCGCCTTTGAAATTCCCCTGCACGCCAAGCTGCTGGCGCAGTCGGGCCGCTATGCCGGCATCGTCGGCGCCGCGCTGGTGGTGGACGGCGGTATCTACCGTCACGAGTTCGTCGCCCAGTCGGTGGTCAGCGCGCTGATGCAAGTGCAGCTGGAGACCCTGGTACCGGTGTTCTCGGTGGTACTGACCCCGCACCATTTCCATGACGGCGAATACCACCACGACCTGTTCTTCAAGCACTTCGTACACAAGGGCGAAGAAGCGGCGAAAACCTGCGTGGACACCCTGCACAAGGTGCGCACCCTACGCCGCCTGCAGCAGCCGCACAAAGTGGCGGTCTGAATGATCGGACCGGCCTGACGGCCTCTCGGGGGCTCTGCCCCCTCCCACATCGACCGTGGGAGGGGGCAGAGCCCCCGAGCTTTTTGCATCAGTGCAACCGCTTGCGACACATCAGCTGGGCCAGCTTGGCCGCATCGGGCCGCTCCACCGCGCCTTTCTCGGTCACGATCACATCGATCAGGTCCGAAGGGGTCACGTCGAACACCGGGTTGTAGGCGCTGACGTCGGCCTCGATGCGCCGCCCGCCGATCTCCAGCAGCTCGCTGGCATCGCGCTCCTCGATCGGCAGCTCGTCGCCGGTGGGCACGCTCATGTCGATCACCGAACTGGCCGCCACCACCATGAAGCGCACGCCATGGTGCATGGCGGCCACGGCCATCTGGTAGGTGCCGATCTTGTTGATCACATCGCCATTGGCGCAGATGCGGTCGGCGCCAACGATGACCCAGGTGATGCCCTTGGTCTTGAGGATGTGCGCGGCCGCCGAGTCGGTGCTCAAGGTCACCGGGATGCCCTCGTGGGCCAGCTCCCAGGCGGTCAGCCGCGCGCCCTGCAGCCAGGGCCGGGTCTCGCCGGTGTAGACCCGCTCGACCATGCCTTCGAGAAACGCGCCGCGAATCACCCCCAGCGCCGTGCCGAAACCGCCGGTCGCCAGCGCGCCGGTGTGGCAGTGGGTGAGGATGGTCTGGGCATTGCCCTGCTGCTTGCGGATCAGGTCCACGCCCAGCTGCGCCATGGTCAGGTTGGCTTCGCGGTCGCTTTCGTGAATGGCCCGGGCCTCGGCTTCCAGCGCGGGCAGCGGATCGTCGCCGCGCTTGACCCGGGCGGCGCGCTCGCGCATGCGTTGCAGGGCCCAGAGCAGGTTCGGTGCGGTCGGCCGCGACTGTGCCAGCAGGGTGAAGTCGGCTTCCAGCGCCGCGCGCCAGTCGACGCCGGCGGCCAGGTGCTCGCGGGCGCCGAGCACCAGGGCGTAGGCGGCGCTGATGCCGATGGCCGGCGCACCGCGCACGACCATGGTACGGATGGCCTGGGCAACGCTGGCGGCGCTCAGGCAAGCGACCCAGTTGGCCTCGAACGGCAGGCTGCGCTGGTCGAGCAGGTACAAGGCATCTTCCCGCCAATCGATGGCTTTAACTTTCTCTGCAGCCAATAGTCGATCGCGCATGACACACCCCGTGCTCAGATCAAAAGCGGTCGATTATAGCGATCCCCCGGCATGGACGCTCGGGTATACTTCGCCACTATCCCTCGATTGCCCGAAAAAAGCACTGGATTGCCTTCATGCCCAAGCACCACGCCCCGCTCGACCTGTTGCTGCTGCCCACCTGGCTGGTGCCGGTGGAGCCCGCGGGCGTGGTGCTCAAGGAACACGCCCTGGGCGTGCGCGACGGGCGCATCGTATTCATCGGCCCGCGCGAGCAGGCCCTGCGCCTCGAGGCTGGCGAAACCCGCGAGCTGCCCGGCATGCTGCTGGCCCCGGGACTGGTGAACAGCCACGGCCACGCCGCCATGACCCTGTTCCGCGGGCTGGCCGACGACCTGCCACTGATGACCTGGCTGGAGCAGCACATCTGGCCGGCCGAGGCGCGCTGGGTCAGCGAAGACTTCGTGCGCGACGGTACCGACCTGGCCATCGCCGAGCAGCTGCTGGGCGGCATCACCTGTTTTTCCGACATGTATTTCTACCCCCGAACCGCCAGCGAGCGTGTGCATGAGAGCGGCATGCGCGCGCAACTGACCATCCCGGTGCTGGACTTCGCCATCCCCGGCGCCCGCGATGCCGACGAGGCCCTGCACCAGGGCGTCGAGCTGTACAGCGACCTCAAGCACCACCCGCGCATCAGCATCGCCTTTGGCCCCCATGCGCCCTACACCGTCAGCGACGAGAACCTGGAGAAGATCCGCGTGCTGGTCGACGAACTCGACGCGGCCGTGCACATGCACGTCCACGAGACCGCCTACGAGGTGCAGCAATCGCTGGAGCAGCTGGGCGAACGCCCGCTCGCCCGCCTCTACCGCCTGGGCCTGCTGGGCCCGCGTTTCCAGGCCGTGCACATGACCCAGATCAACGACGCCGACCTCGCCATGCTGGTGGAAACCAACACCAGCGTGCTGCACTGCCCCGAGTCCAACCTCAAGCTGGCCAGCGGCTTCTGCCCGGTGGAGCGCCTGTGGCAGGCCGGGGTCAACGTCGCCATCGGCACCGACGGCGCGGCCAGCAACAACGATCTCGACCTGCTCGGCGAGACCCGCACCGCCGCGCTGCTGGCCAAGGCTGTGGCCGGTTCGGCCAGCGCCCTGGATGCCCACCGCGCCCTGCGCATGGCCACCCTCAACGGCGCCCGCGCCCTGGGCCTGGAAGACGAGATCGGCTCGCTGGAGCTGGGCAAGGCCGCCGACCTGACCGCCTTCGATCTCTCGGGCCTGGCTCAGCAACCGGTCTACGAGCCGGTCTCGCAATTGATCTATGCCAGCAACCGCGACTGCGTGCGCCACGTCTGGGTTGCTGGTAAACAGCTGCTCGACGACCGCCGCCTGACCCGCATGGATGCTGCGCAGCTGCACGCCACCGCCTGCGAGTGGGGCGCGAAAATCGCCGCCGCAGCGCACAAGGCGACCTGATTACCCAATTAGTTGAAGAATCTTGAAGTTCGAGGAATCTGTCCATGAGTAACGTCGACCACGCCGAAATCGCCAAATTCGAAGCCCTGGCGCACCGCTGGTGGGACCGCGAAAGCGAGTTCAAGCCCCTGCACGAGATCAACCCGCTGCGGGTCAACTGGATCGACGAGCGGGTTTCGCTGGCCGGCAAGAAAGTCCTGGACGTCGGCTGCGGCGGCGGCATTCTCAGCGAGGCCATGGCTTTGCGCGGCGCCACGGTGACCGGCATCGACATGGGCGAGGCGCCGTTGTCGGTGGCCCGCCTGCATCAGCTGGAATCCGGGGTGCAGGTGGAATATCGGCAGATCACCGCCGAAGCCCTGGCCGAGGAAATGCCCGAGCAGTTCGACGTGGTCACCTGCCTGGAAATGCTTGAACACGTGCCGGACCCTTCGTCGGTGATCCGCGCCTGCCAGCGCATGGTCAAGCCGGGCGGCCAGGTGTTCTTCTCGACCATCAACCGCAACCCCAAGGCCTACCTGTTCGCAATCATCGGCGCCGAATACATCATGAACCTGCTGCCACGCGGCACCCATGATTTCAAGAAATTCATCCGTCCCTCCGAGCTCGGCGCCTGGAGCCGCGACGCCGGGCTTGCGGTCAAGGACATCATCGGCCTGACCTACAACCCGCTGACCAAGCACTACAAGCTGGCCACCGATGTCGACGTCAACTACATGATCCAGACCGTACGCGGGGAATGACCATGCGACTGCGCGCAGTATTGTTCGACATGGACGGCACGCTGCTCGACACCGCGCCGGATTTCATCGCCATCTGCCAGGCCATGCTCGCCGAGCGTGGCCTGCCGGCCATCGACCCGCAACTGATTCGCGACGTGGTCTCCGGTGGCGCCAGGGCAATGGTCGCCGCGACCTTCGCCCTGTCCCCCGAAGCGCCGCAATTCGAAGCCCTGCGCCTGGAGTTCCTCGAGCGCTACCAGGCGGGCTGCGCAGTGCACAGCCACCTGTACGAAGGCATGGCCGAGCTGCTGGTGGACATCGAGAAGGCCAACCTGCTGTGGGGCGTGGTCACCAACAAGCCGGTGCGCTTCGCCGAGCCGATCATGCAGCAGCTGGGTCTGGCCGAACGCTCGGCGCTGTTGATCTGCCCGGACCACGTCACCCACAGCAAGCCGCACCCGGAGCCATTGATTCTGGCGTGCAAGATGCTCGACCTGGACCCGGCCAGCGTGCTGTTCGTCGGCGACGACCTGCGCGATATCGAATCGGGCCGCGACGCCGGCACCCGCACCGCCGCCGTGCGCTATGGCTACATCCACCCCCACGACAACCCCAGCCACTGGGGCGCCGACGTGGTGGTCGACCATCCCCTGGACCTGCGCCGGGTGCTGGACCAGGCATTGTGTGGGTGCTGAGCATGTACGACTATACCGCCCCACCCGACCTGCTCCAGGGCCGCATCATCCTCATTACCGGTGCCGGTCGCGGCATCGGCGCTGCTGCGGCGCTGAGCTGCGCTGCCCACGGCGCGCAAGTGATCCTGCTGGGCAAGACCGAAGCCAACCTGATCGCCGTCAGCCAGCAGATCGTGAGCGCCGGCTACGCAACGCCCACGGTCATCGCCTTCGACCTGGAAAGCGCCGAACCCGCGCATTACCAGGCGCTTGCCGATCGTTTGCAGGTGCAGTTCGGCCGCCTCGACGGCCTGCTGCACAACGCCTCGATCATCGGCCCAAGAACCACGCTGGAGCAGATCGCTGGCGAGCAGTTCGTCCAGGTCATGCACGTCAATGTCAACGCCACCTTCATGCTCACCAGTGCCCTGCTGGGCCTGGTCAAGCAAGCCACGGATGGCTCGGTGGTGTTCACCTCCAGCAGCGTCGGGCGCAAGGGCCGCGCCGAATGGGGCGCCTATGCCGTGTCGAAATTCGCCACCGAAGGCTTGATGCAGACGCTTGCCGACGAATTGCAAGGCAGCCGGGCCCGGGCCAACAGCGTCAACCCGGGCGCAACGCGCACCGACATGCGCGCCTTGGCCTATCCCGACGAGAACCCGACACGCAACCCGCTGCCTGCGGACATCATGCCGGTCTATCTCTACCTGCTGGGGCCCGCCAGCCAGGGCGTCAACGGCCAGGCCCTTGACGCCCAGTAGCCGGCGTCAGGAGCAGACCGTGGCGCGGCGCGCGTGCCCTGCTGCATCGCGGCGGTTCTGCAGGCAGCGTTCGAGGAACAGGTACATGAAGTCGTAGCTCTTGCAGATGGCCCGACGCAGCTCGTCCACCAGCGCTGCCGAGGGCTGGTTGCCGGCCAGGGTGCAGATGATTTCCAGCGCTTCCCAGGGATGGGCATCATCGTACTGGGCGTGCAGGTTGAGCCATTTCATGGCGCGCTTGCGGCCCTCTTCCGGGAACGCCTGGGCATAGGCCGGGGATGAACAGACCACGGCCGCCCATTCGCCAGTCACGCCTTCGATGGCGTAGTTGGTGGCCGCCATGGCCACGATCAACGGGTCCGACGTGCAGCTCTGCCAGCACCAGTGGCTCAGCGCGTGCAGCTCGGCGGGCACTTGCTGGGCCTGCAGGTCGGCCAGGGTGACGCCATGGGCCGCCGCCCAGTTGACCCAGTAGTCGGCATGGTTGAGCTCCACGCGGATGTTGCGCATCAGCCAGCGTCGGGCCATGTCTTCGCCAGGGTGGCGAGCGAAACGGGTCTTGGTCAGGTTCTGCGCCATATACAGGGCGAACTGCTCGACCACCGGCCAGCCGCCGATGAGAAACTCGCGCACGGTGGCGGTATCCAGCTGGTTGTCGCGCATCAGGCGATACAGCTCGTGCTGCACCACCGCCTGCTTGCTCGGCTGGCAATCGGCGAGCAACTGCTGAGCCCAGGCTGGGTAGCTGGTGGCCTCCATCAACGGGCCGCTCCGGGTAAACGCATCGATCACAGGCAAATCTCCTTGATATGCAGAAGCACGTGGGCCCGGGCGTTTCAACGAAACGTGCCGGGCGTGCGAAACAGCAGCGGCGCAGGCCGGACCCGTCGCCGCTGCAGGCTGTCACTGGTAAAGGGCTGCGGACGCTCGATCAGATAGCCCTGTGCGTAATCCACACCGATCTCCAGCAAGGCTTGCTCGATCAGCGGGGTCTCGACGAATTCGGCGATGGTGCGTTTGCCCATCACATGGCCGATGTGATTGATCACCTCGACCATGGCGCGGTTCACCGGGTCGTCGAGCATGTCCTTGACGAAACTGCCGTCGATTTTCAGGTAGTCCACCGGCAGGTGCTTGAGGTAGGCGAACGAGGACATGCCCGCGCAGAAGTCGTCCAGCGAGAAATGGCAGCCCAGGCCCTTGAGCTCGTTGATGAAGCGGATCGCGCTACCGAGGTTGGCAATGGCGATGGTCTCGGTGATCTCGAAGCAGATCAGCTCCGGCGGAATCGCGTAACGGGCGAACTGCTCGTGCAGGTACTCGAGAAATTCGTCGTCGCCGATGCTGATGCCCGACAGGTTAATCGCGCACATCGCCAATGGCCCCTGGGTGCCCTCGCGCATGCACTGCTGGATGACCTTGAACACGTTCTGCACCACCCAGCGGTCCAGCGCGGTCATCAGCCCGTAACGCTCGGCGGCCGGGATGAAGGCCTCGGGCATGATGACTCGGCCCGACTCGTCGTGCAGGCGCAGGAGAATCTCGATGTGCCCGCCCAACGGCTCGTCGGCCTCGCGCAACGACGCGATTTCCTGGGCGTACAGGCAAAAACGGTTTTCTTCCAGGGCCATGTGCAGGCGCTGCACCCAGGCCATCTCGCCGAAACGCAGGGACAGCTCGGAGTCGTCGGCGTGATACACCTGCACGCGGTTGCGGCCTTTTTCCTTGGCCATGTAGCAGGCCATGTCGGCGGCCCGCAGCGACGCCTCCAGGGTCATCGGCACCTGGGCAATGTGCACCAGGCCGACGCTGATGGTGGTCACGAAGGGTCGCCCGCGCCAGACGAAATGCAGGTTCTGCACGGTCTGGCGCAGGGTTTCGGCGACCTTCTCGGCGACGTCGCCCGGGGTGTCGTCGAGCAGAATGCCGAATTCATCGCCGCCCAGCCGCGCCAGCGTGTCGCCTTCGCGCAGGCACGATTGCAGTAGCGCGCAGATGTGTCGCAACAGTTCGTCGCCGGCCGCATGACCGCAGGTGTCGTTGACCAGCTTGAACTGGTCGAGGTCCAGGAACATCAGCGAGCAACGTCCCTGCTGACGCGCCACAGCGTCCAGCGACTGCTCCAGGCGCAGCTCGAATTCGCGGCGGTTGGCCAGGCCAGTCAGGGCGTCGTGGGTCGCCTGCCACGACAGGTTGGCTATGTATTGGCGTTCCTGGGTCATGTCGTGCAGCACCAGCACCGCACCGCTGATGTGCCCGTGGCTGTGAATCGGCGACCCGACCAGGGTCACCGGCACCGTGCTGCCGTCCAGCCGTTGCAGCAGCTTGGAGTGCTCGCTGGCCGCCGACAGGTCGCCTTCGAGGATCTGTTCGAGCAGCACGAAGTCGCCCTTCTCGGCAGCGTCGTCCGCGGCGCCGGCCTTGTCGTCGAGCAGGTTGAGCTTTTCATCCTGCAAGCTGAACAACGAGGCCAGCGGCAGGCCCAGCGCTTGCCCGGCCACCCAGTGAGTGAGCTGCTCGGCGGCCGGGTTCATATAGGCCACCAGGCCCTCGGAGTCGGTGGCGATGACCCCGTCGCCGATGGCGGCAAGGGTGACCTGGGCGCGTTCCTTTTCCAGTTGCAGCGCCTGGGCAAACGCCTGCCGCTGGCCGAGCAGCTTGTGGGTGCGCCACAGCGCCAGGGCGATCAGCACCAGGGCAGTGATCAGATTGCTGAACACCAGCACATGCAACAAAAAGCGCGAGCCTTCGCTCAGGGCATCGCTGAACTCGATGGCCGCCGGGGTCACGCCGTCATTGATGGCCATGATCTGCTGTTTCCAGCGACTGACCTCCTCGCCGCTGGCGGGGCCGGCAGCCATGCGCTCGTGCATCTGGCGCGCCAGCTGATCGAGCTTGACCAGGTATTCGTCGCCCACGGTCCAGCGGTCGATGGCCCGGGACATGTAGCTGATGCCGTGGAAGTTGGTGTAGAGCCAGATGATGTTCTCGACATCGTCCGGGTGGTTGCCGCCCTGCAGGATGCCGGCGCGTGCGGCCTGCAGGTCGGGCTCGGACTGCGCCAGGGCGATGCGCAGGGCGTGCCCACCCTGGGGAATGGCAATCGCCTGCTGATACTTGCGATAGATGTCCTCGTCGCCGCCGTCGGCGTAGAGGTTGAGGAAATAAATGGCGTCTTTCTGGCCCTTGGACCACAGGCTCTCGCCGGCCACATAACTGCGTACCGCCGAGAGTGCGTAGAGGCTGACACAGCCCAGCACTGCCAGAAAAATGACCACTGCAATAAAAGGCCAGACGATGCCCAGCAAGCGCGGTGTTTCAAGCGTCCGTTTGTGGTTCATGAGGTCCTATGCGTCAGCTGAGCGAGACAACTGCAAGGCAAATCGTGATTCGCGCTTGCACAGACTAGGCTAAAAACCGGCACGACTATACGATGCTTTTTTGGCGCACAGCCAGTCCTGCCTTGGGTCGTGTCATTTGACCCTAGAGTTTGGCGTAAAGGTCACTGTCGTTCAGTGAAAGGTTGGCACAGGTCAGCAACGCGGACAAATGCAGAAAGGAGCAAAGACCCCGAGTGATGGACTCAGCCCCCAGAACTCGGGGGCTTCGCCCCCTGCCCCATCACCCCTGCGCCGCCCGCTCCAACCAGCGCGCCAGCAGCGGCGCGATCTGCTCGAGAGGCAGATACCCATTGGTCAGCAGCGCCAATTGTCCATCACGCTCGGCGAGCAGGGTCGGAAAACCGGCGATACCCAGGTCTTCGACCCAGGCGAAGTCGCGCCGAGTGGCGTCCAGCGCCTGGACGCTATCGAACGCCTCGGCGAACTCGATGCGCGGCACCCCGGCGGCCTCCGCCAGCTCCACCAGCAAGGGGGTGCGGGTCACATCCTGGCCTTCGACGTAGAACGCACGCTGGATCAGCTCGCTCAGCACCATGGCGCAGCCCGGGTCGAGCAGGCGCGCGGCGACCACGGCGCGGCAGGCCGGCTCGGTGTCGTAGACGAAGCCTTCGGGCAGCGCAGCGTCGAAGCGAAAGGCCTGGCCGGTGGTCTCGGCCACGCTTTGCCAGTGCTTGAGGATGTAGGCGCGCTTGGTCTCGTCCAGCGCTGCCCCGGCGCCGGTGCGCAGGCCGCCAAGCACCAGGTGGGTGGCCACCCCGGCCTGCGCCGCCTGGGCGATCAGGGCCTTGGCCACCGGGGCGAAGCCCCAGCACCACGAGCACATTGGGTCCATGACATAGACCAGGCGGCGATCACCCATCGGTTAACCCTCGGCAGCTTTGCGGTAGTTGTGGCCGATAGGATGCGGCTGATTGCGCGCCTTGGCCAGTTCGATCTGCTTCTGGCGGTCGGTCGCGCTCTTGCGGGTCTTGTCGCTCAGGCTGTCCCAGCAATGCGGGCAGCTGATGCCGGGCGAGTAATGCGCCGACTGCCGATCCTCGACGCTGATGGGGGTGCGGCAGGCGTGGCACTGGTCATAGTCGCCTTCGGTGAGGTCGTGGCGCACGGTGACCCGGTTGTCGAAGACGAAGCAGTCGCCTTGCCAGCGGCTCTGCGGCTCGGGCACCTCTTCGAGATATTTGAGAATGCCGCCCTTGAGGTGGTACACCTCGTCAAAGCCCTCGCCGAGCATGTAGCTGGAGGCCTTTTCGCAGCGGATGCCACCGGTGCAGAACATCGCCACCTTCTTGTGCACCGCCGGGTCGAAATGGCGCTTGATGTATTCGGGGAATTCGCGGAACGAGGTAGTCTGCGGGTCGATGGCGCCCTTGAAGGTGCCGATGGCCACTTCGTAGTCGTTGCGCGTGTCGATCAGCAGCACCTCGGGGTCATCGATCAAGGCGTTCCAGTCGGCGGGTTCCACATAGGTGCCAACCTGCCGGTTGGGGTCCACGCCGGGCACGCCCAGGGTGACGATTTCCTTCTTCAGCTTGACCTTGGTGCGATAGAACGGCTGCTCCTGGCAGTAGGATTCCTTGTGATCGATGTCGAGCATGCGCGGGTCGTTGCGCAGCCAGGCCAGCAGCCCGTCGATGCCGGCGCGGGTGCCGGAGACGGTGCCGTTGATGCCTTCTTCGGCGATCAGCAGTGTGCCTTTGATGTCGTTGTCGAGCATGGCCTGCTGCAACGGCTCGCGCAGGTCGTGGTAGTCGGGCAGGGAGACGAATTTGTACAACGCCGCGACGACGATGGGGTGGGTCATGACAAACAAACCTTATCCGGGGGGTCACCCTCGCAAAGGGGAACCGGGCTGAAAACAGACGCGCCGGCAGGGAGCCCCTGCCGGCGCGCGTGCATTCTAGCAAACCCTTGCGGCCATTTGTCAGTGACGCTGATCGCCACCGGCACAGGTCGGCGAGGCCGGCGCAGCGCCGGTGGCCTGCCACTCCTCGGGGGTGTAGGTGTGCAGCGCCAGGGCATGGAACTGCCCCATCAGCTCACCCAGCAAGGCGTAGACCTTCTGGTGGCGTTTGACGCTGCCGAGGCCGGCGAACTGCTCGCTGACCACCACGGCCTTGTAGTGGGTCTGCTCGCCGCGGCTGTGCATGTGGCTTTCATCAAGCACCTGCAAATGCTGCGGCTGCAGCAGGCCCAGGGCGGACTCGATACGCTGCTGCATGGACATCGCTTACGGCTTCTTCGCGGGAGCGGCAGGGGCCGCCTTGCTGTCGGCCGGGGCCAACTCGTTGGTCATGTCGGCCAGCAGCTTGTTGACCACAGGCACCGCGCTTTCCAGCTTCTGCTGGGTCATCTGGGCAGACAGCTGGGTCACGGTCGGCATTTTTTCCTGGACTTTCTTGCCCAGCGGCGACTGGTAGAACTTGACCAGGTCCTTGAGATCCTGCTCGGTGAAGTTGTCGGTGTAGATCTTGATCATGTCCGGCTTGATCTTCGGCCAGCCGATCGCCTGGTCCAGGGCAGCGTTGGCCTTGGCCTGATAGGTTTCCAGCAGAGCCTGCTTGGAAGCGGGCGCCTTGGTCTGCTCGAAGCGCTGGGCAAACATCTGCTGCACCTGCATGTACACCGGAGTACCCGCCTTGTCGGCGTGGGCCATCATCAGGAAGTTTTCAGCAGCGGCATTGTGGCTGGCAGTATCAGCAAGCACCTGGCTGCTGGCACATACCAGAACGGCCGCAGTACAGATGGCACGAAAACGGGTCATCGAGTTTCCTTCATTGTCAGGCGAGGTGGATCCCCCGGAATTGCCCATTCTGCGCCCAAGCGGGGGGATCGCTCAACCCCGAGCTGGCAGAGCGCCCAGCCAGCCGACGGAACCGCAGCGCCCCGGCGTACCCTAATGGGAAGTGCCTACACTGCTGATTCCAACTTTTAGGGAGCAACTTGATGAGCCGGATCGAAACAGACAGCCTGGGACCCGTCGACGTGCCCGAAGAAGCCTATTGGGGCGCGCAGACCCAGCGTTCGCTGGTCAATTTCGCCATCGGCGACCAGCGTATGCCCCTGGCCGTATTGCATGCCCTGGCTCTGATCAAGAAGGCAGCAGCGCGGGTCAACGATCGCAACGGCGACCTGCCGGCAGACATCGCCCGGCTCATCGAGCAGTCGGCCGACGAAGTGCTCGCCGGCACTCACGACGACCAGTTTCCGCTGGTGGTCTGGCAGACCGGCAGCGGCACCCAGAGCAACATGAACGTCAACGAGGTGATCGCCGGGCGCGCCAACGAGCTGGCCGGCAAAGGCCGTGGCGGCAAGCTGCCGGTGCACCCCAACGACCACGTCAACCGCTCGCAGAGCTCCAACGACTGCTTCCCCACCGCCATGCACGTCGCTGCCGTGCAGGCGGTGACCTACCAGCTGCTGCCGGCGATCGCCGAGCTGTCCGCCGGCCTGGCCGAGCAATCGGCGCGCCATCAGCACCTGGTCAAGACCGGTCGCACGCACATGATGGACGCCACGCCCATCACCTTTGGCCAGGAGCTCTCGGCCTACGTGGCCCAGCTCGACTACGCCCAGCGCGCCATCCGCGCGACCCTGCCGGCTGTTTGCGAGCTGGCCCAGGGTGGCACAGCCGTGGGCACCGGCCTGAACGCTCCGCACGGCTTCTCCGAAGCGGTAGCCGCCGAGCTGGCGGCGCTGTCGGGCCTGCCTTTCGTCACCGCGCCGAACAAGTTCGCTGCGCTGGCCGGGCATGAGCCGCTGACCGCGCTGTCCGGCGCCTTGAAAACCTTGGCGGTGGCGCTGATGAAGATCGCCAACGACCTGCGCCTGCTCGGCTCCGGGCCGCGCGCGGGCCTGGCCGAGGTCAAGCTGCCCGCCAACGAGCCGGGCAGCTCGATCATGCCCGGCAAGGTCAACCCGACGCAATGCGAGGCCTTGTCAATGCTGGCCTGCCAGGTACTGGGCAACGACGTCACCATCGGCTTTGCTGCGAGCCAGGGGCACCTGCAACTCAACGTCTACAAGCCGGTGATCATCCATAACCTGTTGCAGTCCATCCGCCTGCTGGCCGACGGTTGCAGCAACTTCCAGCAGCACTGCGTGGCAGGTCTGGAACCTGACGCCGAGCAGATGGCCGCCCACCTTGAACGCGGTCTGATGCTGGTCACCGCGCTGAACCCCCACATCGGCTATGACAAGGCCGCCGAAATCGCCAAGAAAGCCTATGCCGAGGGCCTGACGCTGCGCGAATCGGCACTGCAGCTGGGTTATCTGACCGACGCGCAGTTCGACGAATGGGTGCGCCCGGAGAACATGCTGGAATCGGGCAGGCACGGCTGAGGGCTATAAGACATGCCCCGGCGCGTCAATTGATGGCACACTACCGCCGGTCTGGAGCCACGGCCCAGGCTGGCGGTACCGGCTAAACTTTGATCGCCAAAACTTGAACGGCCCCTCAGGGCATTCATTGAGGAGACCCCAGACTATGTATGGCAAACGTGCGCAAGATCCTGTCCCGTCTACCCATTTCCGGGCCAACCGGTTCAGCCTGATCAACGGCGCCTACTATTTCAGTACCCGCGAGAACACCCTCGAGGGCCCCTTTGCCAGCCGTGCGGAAGCTGAGCGTGGCAGCATGGAATACGTCGAAAAGCTGTCCGAGCATCTGCGTCAGCGTCAGCATTGATTTGCGGGGGGCGGCCGGCAGCGCCCGTCCGCCCCCTATTTGCCAGCATCCTGTGGGTGCGCGCCTCGCCGCTACCTACCTGTGCTTGTCACTGCGGCGAAACGCTTCTTCCAATGCATCCCCCAAAGTCTTGAGCACCTTGATCCGCGCATAGCGCTTGTCGTTCGCCTCGACCAGGGTCCAGGGCGCCACTTCAGTGCTGGTGCGGTCGACCATATCGTTCACTGCGTCGCGGTACAGGTCCCACTTGTCGCGATTGCGCCAGTCGTCGTCGGTGATCTTGTAGCGCTTGAATGGGATCTTCTCCCGCGCCTTGAACCGTTCCAGCTGAGTCTGCTTGTCGATCGACAGCCAGAACTTCACCACGATGACGCCGGCGCGCTGCAACTGCTCCTCGAAGTCGTTGATCTCGCCATAGGCGCGCATCCAGTCGGCCTGGCTGGCAAAGCCCTCCACCCGTTCCACCAGCACCCGCCCGTACCAGGAGCGGTCAAATACGGTGAATTGCCCGCGCGCCGGGATCTGCCGCCAGAACCGCCAGAGATAAGGCTGGGCCAACTCGTCCTGGGTCGGCGCGGCGATCGGCACAATGTGGTACTGACGCGGGTCCAGCGCCGCCGCCACGCGCTTGATCGCGCCGCCCTTGCCTGCCGCATCGTTGCCTTCGAAGGCGGCGACCAGGGCATGGCGGCGCATGCGCTTGTCGCGCATCAACCGTGAAAACCGCGCCTGCTCGGCCGCCAACTGTTGCTCGTAGTCGTCCTTTTCCAATGATTTGCTCAGGTCCAGGCTGCCGAGCAGACTGCGCTGGTCGATACTCTCACCCAGCGGCGCCATGGCTTGATGCACCGGCACCACCGGCTTCTTCAAGGCGGCCTGCAGGCCTTCGAGCAGAATGTTGCCGACGGCCAGGCTGCGGTAATGCGGGTCGACGCCTTCGATTACGTGCCAGGGTGCGTAGTCGCGGCTGGTGCGGCGCAACACCCGCTCGCCGAAGCGCACGAAACGCTTGTAGGTCTTGGACTGCTGCCAGTCCAGCGGGCTGATGCGCCAGCTGTGCAATGGATCGTCCTTGAGCGCTTCCAGGCGTTTTTTCATCTGCTTGCGGGACAGGTGAAACCAGAACTTGAAAATCAGCGCGCCTTCGTCGCAGAGCATCTGTTCCAGGCGTTCGGCTTCATTGATGGCCTGATCCAGCACCTCGTCCTTGAAGCGACCGTGCACCCGGTCCTGGATCATCTGGCTGTACCAGTTGCCGAAGAAAACCCCCATGCGGCCCTTGGCCGGCAGCTGGCGCCAGTAGCGCCAGGCGGGGGGCCGGGCCAGCTCCTCGTCAGTCTGCTCGTCGAAAGTGCGCACCTCGATCAGACGCGGGTCCATCCATTCGTTGAGCAGCTTGACGGTCTCGCCCTTGCCAGCGCCTTCGATGCCGTTGATCAGGATGATGACCGGGAACCGCGCCTGTTGCTGCAGTTCGTACTGCGCCTCCAGCAAGGCCTCGCGCAAAGCCGGGAGCTGGGAGTGGTAGCTGTCCTTGTCGACGGCGTGACCGATTTCGGCGGATTCGAACATAGGGCGGGATCCTCAGGCGATGAGAGAGCGTGACGCCTTCTAACCGACCGACGGCAGCCCGGTTAGTTCTCGAATGTCGCCTTGCCTAGTGGCCCGCAGCGCGCCTAGAACCGACCGTTCTTGGCTCGGCTGCGGGCCGCCGACTCGCTGGCACGGGGCGACTTCTCCGGGTAGCCCAGGATGGTCGCCCCGCTCGCCCGGCCGGCGGCGCTGCCGTTGCCGCGGGCGTAGTCGATGAAATCCTGGATGTTGTCGCTGCACAGCTTGTCGCCAGCGGCGATGATCTGCTCGTCGGACCAGCTCCACCAGGCAATGGCCAGCAGCTCCTCGCGAATGGCCTCGGGGAAGCGGTAGCCGATGATGCCGGCCGGGTTGCCGCCGACGATGGCGTAGGGCGGCACATCACGAAACACGTGGGCGTTGGCCGCCACGACGGCGCCATCGCCGACCGTCACCCCGGAAAGGATGGTGCAGCCGTCGCACAGCCACACGTCGTTGCCGATCACCACGTCGCCACGGGTGTAGTCGTACCGCCCGGTGTGGGCGATCTGCGGCAGGTAATAGGACAGCGGATAAGTGGTGACCCAGTCGGTGCGGTGGTGGCCGCCGAGCAGAATCTGCACGCGCCCGCCAATGGAGCAGAAGGCGCCGATCTTCAGGGTGGCGCCTTGCTTGTGGTCATGCACCACCGGTAGGCCATAGCTGCCGCGACCGTATTGATATTCGGGATACTGCAGGGCGAACCGCGCCGCACCCCGCTCGATGCGTGGCAGTTTTTGTATCAACTTGTGGGCGCGGCGGCTGCGAGCCTGCTCGCTGAAGAAACGGCGATGTACCAGGCCGATGACCAGGCCGCCGGCCAGGCAAAGGGCCAAAGGGTCAAACATGGGCGCTCTCGAAACCTGCTTTCGGATGGACAGCGATATAGATTGCTTACAATCTTACGCGATACTTCTGTTATGCCAGCACCAATTTCGTAACATTTTCGATGCATTTGCTGTGTTCGCGCAAGCGCCAGATCGCCCCGCGAGCCGTCTGCCATCAGGATCCGCTAGAATGCCTGCCCAGCCCGCGACGCCAGCTCGAGACATCAGCGCCCCATGAATCAACCGCCCCTTCACGCCCAGCTCGACTGGGACGAACAGGGTCGCCCACGCTCACGCGTGTTCGACGACGTGTACTTCGCCCTGGACGGCAGCCTCGCCGAAACCCGGCACGTGTTCATCGAACAGAACCGCCTGGTGTCGCGTTTCGCCGAACTGGCCGCAAACCAGACCTTGGTCATCGGCGAGACCGGCTTTGGCACGGGGCTGAATTTTCTCTGCGCCTGGCAGCTGTTCGAGGCTCACGCGCCAGCAGCGGCGCGGCTGCACTTCATCAGCGTGGAAAAATACCCGCTCAGCCGCGAAGATTTGACCCGGGCGCTGGCGCTGTTCCCACAACTGGCGTCCCAGGCCGAGCGCCTGCTGCAACAGTATGTGGCCATTCACCAGGGCTTCCAGCGCCTCACGCTGGCCGCCGGGCGCGTCAGCCTCACCCTGCTGATCGGCGATGTGCTGGAACAGTTGCCACAGCTCGACGGTCAGGTCGACGCCTGGTTCCTCGACGGCTTTGCCCCGGCCAAGAACCCGCAGATGTGGACCCCCGAGCTGTTCGCCGAACTGGCCCGGCTGTCGGCGCCCGGCGCGACCCTGGGCACCTTCACCAGCACCGGCTGGGTGCGTCGCAGCCTGTCGGCGGCGGGGTTCAAGATGAAGCGAGTGCCCGGCATCGGCCATAAATGGGAGGTCCTGCGCGGGGAATTCCTGGGCGTGCCCACCGACGCCCCCGGCGCAAAACCGACACCTCCCTGGTTCGCCCGGCCGCCCGCGCCCTGCGGCGAACGTCACGCGCTGGTGGTCGGCGCCGGCCTGGCCGGTTGCGCCACAGCCGCCAGCCTGGCTGCCCGCGGCTGGCGGGTGAGCCTCCTGGAGCGCCACGGCGAACTGGCCGAAGAGGCCTCGGGCAACCCCCAAGGGGTGCTCTACCTCAAGCTTTCGGCCCACGGCACGACCCTATCGCGGTTGATCCTCAGCGGCTTCGGCCATACTCGCCGGCTGCTCGAGGAGCTGCCCCGGGGCAGCGCCTGGGACGCCTGCGGGGTGTTGCAGCTGGCCTTCGACGACAAGGAACAGGCGCGCCAGCGCAAGCTGGCCGATGCCTTCCCCGGCAACCTGCTGCGGCCTGTCGACCGCGCCGAGGCCCAGACCCTGGCCGGTGTCGGCCTGGCCCAAGGCGGGCTGTTCTACCCCGAGGGCGGCTGGGTGCACCCCAAGGCGCTATGCCAGCAACTGGCGGCGCACCCGCTGATCACCCTGCTGCCCCATCGCCACCTCTTGCGACTGCGCCGCGAGGGCGACCAGTGGCAGGCCTGGGATGAACAGCAACTGCTGGCCAGTGCCGCCACCGTGGTGCTGTGCGGCGCCGCCGACGTCACCCGCCTGCCGGTGACCGCGCAGCTGCCGCTCAAACGCATTCGCGGGCAGATCACCTGCTTGGCGCAGACTGCCGCCAGCAGCGCCCTGCGCACGGTGGTGTGCGCCGAAGGCTATGTGGCGCCGGCCCGCAACGGCGAGCACACACTGGGCGCCAGCTTCGATTTTCACAGCACCGACCTGACCCCGACCGCCGCCGAGCAGGCCAGCAACCTGGCGCTGCTGGCGGAGATCTCGACCGACCTGTGCCAGCGCCTGGACCTGGACCCGGATCCGGATCCGGATCCGGACCGCCAGGCCGAGCTGCCAGGGCGCGCCGCGTTTCGCTGCACCAGCCCGGACTACCTGCCCATCGTCGGCCCGCTGGCCGACGCCGAGGCCTTCGCCACACGCTATGCCGCCCTGGCCAAGGACGCCCGGCAGATGCCTGCGGCGCCCTGCCCCTGGCTCGACGGCCTCTACGTGAACAGCGGCCACGGCTCGCGGGGCCTCATCACCACACCGCTGGCCGGCGAACTGATTGCCGCCTGGCTCGACCACGAACCCTTGCCGGTGCCCCTCGAGGTTGCCCTGGCCTGCCATCCCAACCGCTTCGCGCTGCGCCGGCTGATTCGCCAGCAGTGATCCGTCCACCGCCAAAAGGCTGCCCGATGCTGTTGATCGAGAATCTGCACAAGCACTACGCAACGCCCCAAGGGCCGTTGAACATCCTCCAGGGCGTGGACCTGAGCCTGGAAGCCGGCGCCAGCCTGGCGCTGATGGGCGAATCGGGCAGCGGCAAAAGCACCCTGCTGCATCTGGTGGCCGGGCTCGACCGCTTCGACAGCGGCAGCCTGCAGGTGGCCGGCCGCCGGCTCGAGCAGTTGGGCGAGGCACAATTGGCCGACTGGCGACGCCGCGAGGTCGGCCTGATCTTCCAGCAGTTTCATCTGGTGGGCAGCCTCACCGTGGCCGACAACCTGGCCTTCCAGGCGCGCCTGGCGCAGCGTTTCGATGCTGCGTGGCAGGCGCAGCTGGTCGAGCGCCTGGGCCTCGGCGAGCTGCTGCAGCGCTATCCCGAACAGCTCTCGGGCGGGCAGCAGCAACGGGTCGCCCTGGGCCGCGCCCTGGCCGCCAAGCCACGCCTGCTGCTGGCCGATGAACCCACCGGCAACCTGGACGAAGGCAGCAGCGCCACGGTGCTCAGGTTACTCCTGGAGCTGCAGCGCGACAGCGCCAGCACCCTGCTGATGGTCACCCACAGCCCCCTGGTGGCCAGCCAGCTGCAGCGCACCGTGCGCCTGCATGCCGGGCGCATCGTCCAGTGAGCGTACTCTACTGGAGCCTGCGCGCGCTGCTCAGCCACTGGCGCAAGCACCCGGTGCAGTTCATCAGCGTGTTCACCGGCCTGTGGCTGGCCACGGCGCTGTTCATCGGCGTGCTGGCGCTCAACGGCCAGGCGCGGCAAAGCTACGCCCAGGCCAGCCAGTTGATCGGCGGCCAGCCACTGCCTACCTTGGTGGCCCGCGTGGGCGGGCGGCTGAGCCAGGACACCTTCGTGCAACTGCGGCGCCTCGGCTGGCCTGTATCACCGGCCCTGCAAGGCCGCATGCAACTGGCCGGGGCCGACCCGCAGCGCTCGCTGGACGTGCTCGGCATCGAGCCGCTGACCCTGCCGGCCAACGCGTCCCTGGCCGGCAGCGTGCCCGACCTCGACGAGCTGACCGCCTTCATCGGCACGCCAGGGCGCACCTGGATCGCGGCGCAGACCCTGCGCGAATGGGGCTGGCATCCCGGCGAGCAACCGTTGAGCCGTGATGGTCAGCCCCTGCCGCCGCTACAACCGCGCGACGGCATGGCACCGGGCCTGCTGCTGATGGACATCGGCGCGGCGCAGCGCCTGCTGCAAGCCCCGCAACTGATCTCGCGGCTGACCTTGCCGGCTGGCTATCACGCCGAGCTGCCCGCAGCGCTGGCCAGCCAACTGCAGTGGCAGGCCCAGGGCGAAAATGCCGACATGGCGCGCCTGACCGAAAGCTTCCACCTGAACCTGGCGGCCCTCGGCATGCTGGCCTTCGTCGTCGGCCTGTTCATCGTCCACGCCGCCATCGGCCTGGCCCTGGAACAACGCCGGCCGCTGCTGCGCACACTGCGCGCCTGCGGGGTCAGTGCGCGCGGGCTGGTCGGCGTGCTGACCTTCGAGCTGCTGGCGCTGGCCCTGCTGGGCGGTGTCGCAGGAGTCGCCAGCGGCTACCTGCTGGCCAGCTGGTTGTTGCCCGACGTCGCCGCCAGCCTGCGCGGCCTGTATGGCGCCCAGGTCGCCGGGGCGTTGACCCTGAGCCGTGGCTGGTGGCTCAGCGGCCTGGGCCTGAGCCTGCTCGGCGCGCTGCTGGCCGGGGCCAGCAGCCTGTGGCGCGCCGCGCGCCTGCCGGTGCTGGCGCTGGCCGACAACGAAGCCTGGCATGGAGCCCATCGGGCCTTCCTGCGGCGTCAGGCAATGGTGGCGCTGCTGGCATTGTTTACAGCGGCCGGCGCCGGGCTGTGCGGTGACAGCCTGGCCAGCGGCTTCGTCCTGCTCGGCAGCCTGCTGCTGGCGGCCGCCGCCGGGCTGCCGGTGCTGCTGGGGCTGCTGTTGCAGGCGCTGGGCAAGCTGCGCTTGGGCCCATTGGCGCAATGGTTCATCGCCGACAGCCGTCAGCAGTTGCCGGGCATCAGCCTGGCGCTGATGGCGCTGCTGCTGGCTCTGGCCACCAATATTGGTGCCGGCAGCATGATCGAGGGCTTTCGCCAGACCTTCGGCCATTGGCTGGAACAGCGTCTGACCGCCGAGCTGTACCTGCGCCCGGTCGACAGCGCCCAGAGCGCGGCGCTGCAGAGCTGGTTGCAGCAGCAGCCCGGGGTGCAGCGCGTGCTGCCCGCCCTGGAGCGCGACAGCCGGGTTCAGGGTTGGCCGGCCGACATCGCCGGAGTGCTCGACGACCCCACGTATCGCGAGCATTGGCCGCTGCTGCAAGCGTTGGACAGTCAGCCCTGGGACCGCCTGTTCGACGGCGACAGCCTGATGCTCAGCGAGCAACTGGCCCGTCATCTGCACCTCAAGCTGGGCGACCGCCTCAGCCTGCCCAGCGAGCGAGGCCCCTGGCAGCCGCAGGTGATCGCTATCTACGCCGATTATGGCAACCCGCGCGGGCACGTGCTGGTGGCCGCAGCGGCCATGCAGCGCCACTGGCCGACCCTCGCCGTCAGCCGGCTGGCGGTGCGCATGGCTGCCACCGACGTGCCCGGGTTGCGCCAGCGTCTGCTCGGCCAATTCAGCCTCGACGAAGGCCGCATCGTCGATCAGAGCCAGCTGAAACAATGGGCCGGCCAGGTATTCGAGCGCACCTTCGCCGCCACCGGCGCCCTCGACAGCCTGACCCTGGGTGTGGCCGGCGTGGCCTTGTTCATCAGCCTGCTGACCCAGAGCCAGGGACGCCTGGGCCAACTGGCGCCGCTCTGGGCCATGGGCGTGCGACGGCGCCATCTGCTGTGGATCAACCTGGGCCAGACCTGGCTGCTGGCGCTGCTGACCCTGGCCTTGTCGGTGCCCCTGGGCATACTGCTGGCCTGGTGCCTGGTGGCGGTGATCAACGTCCAGGCGTTCGGCTGGCGCCTGCCGCTGCAGGTCTTCCCGGCGCAACTGCTGCAGCTGCTCGGGCTGGCCGCGCTGGCCACCGCTCTGGCGTCGGCCTGGCCGCTGTGGCGCCTGCTGCGCAGCCGGCCCGCCGACTTGTTGAGGGTCTTGATCGATGAGAAATAAGCTGACCGCAATGGCCATGGCCGTAGCCCTGCTATTGAGCGCCTGCGACCCGGCGCCGGCGCCGTCCAAAGGGGCCACCAGCGGGTTTGCCGGGCTGGGCGGCGCGCAACAGGCGTTCGCCAGCGTCAGCCCAGGCGCCGCACTGGTGTTCCCGCGTGACCACTACGCCCACCCCGACTACCGCATCGAATGGTGGTACGTCACCGCCAACCTGCACGACGCCCAGGGCAACCACTACGGCGTGCAGTGGACGCTGTTTCGCAGCGCCTTGGCGCCGGCCGCCGACGGCCCCGGCTGGAACAACGCCAACCTCTGGCTCGGCCACGCCGGCTTGACCACCGCCACCCAGCAATACGCCGCCCAGCGCCTGGGCCGTGGCGGCGTCGGCCAGGCCGGCGTGGCCGGCGAGCCCTGGCACGCCTGGATCGACGACTGGACCCTGGCCAGCACCGCCCGCGCGGGCGATCCGCTGCAGCAACTGCGAGTGCAGGCCCGTGACGCGCATTTTGCCTACGACCTGCAGCTGCACAGCGAACGTCCACTGGTACTGCAGGGCGAGCAAGGCTACAGCCGCAAGTCCGATCAGGGCCAAGCTTCGTGGTACTACAGTCAGCCGTTCCTGCAAGCCCGCGGCCAATTGACCATTGACGGCCGCACTCTGGACGTCGAAGGCAGCGCCTGGCTGGACCGCGAGTGGAGCAGCCAGTACATGGCCGCCAACCAGCAGGGCTGGGACTGGTTCTCGCTGCACCTGCAAGGTGGCCGGCAGCTGATGCTGTTTCGCCTGCGCCACGCCGATGGCCGCCCCTACCTGAGCGGCAACTGGATCGAGGCCGACGGCCGCACCCAGGCCTTGCAGGCCGGCGATATCGAACTGCAGCCGCTGATGTTCAGCAACATCGATGGCCATCAGGTGCCCACTGCCTGGTCGGTGAAAATCCCTGGCAAAGGCCTCGACATCCGCACCCAGCCCCTCAACGAGCGCGCCTGGATGGGCCTGGCGACGCCTTACTGGGAGGGCCCGATCCGCTTCGTCGGCAGTCAGGAGGGTGAGGGCTATCTGGAGATGACCGGGTACTGAGGGAGGGCCGATTCCTATCTGCAGTGGCGCAGCCGCTAAATCCAGCCCGAACGCACCGCGATCGCCACCGCTTCGGTCTTGTTCGCTGCCGCCAGTTTGGCCACAGCGTTGGCGACGTGAAAGTTGACGGTCCGTTCGGACAGGTAAAGCACCTGCCCTACCTGCGCAGCCGTCTTGCCACTGGCTGTCAGGCTCAACACTTGACGTTCACGCTCCGATAGCACGCACGGAATCAATGTGCCCTCTGGCGCTTCTTGCGATGCATCGCACAGTCCCTTTCCCGTCATGCGAGCGAATTCCCATGGGTTTTCATAATGGGCAATATCAAACCCTAACTCACCTTAGCTAAACCCCTGCGGCGTCGGGTAACTGAATATTTCCCCGGCACTGCACGATGAAAAAAAATTTTCAGTCGCCGACCGCACCGGGCAGCTCGGGTTGAACGATACGCTCGTCAAGGTACTCGAAATACCCAGACCACTCGCAGCGGCGCACTCTGATCAAGCATTCGCGCCCGAAGGGACCGGTGAAAGTCAGAGCCCTCCATCCGGTCCGCAACAGGCAACAAAGAACGGATTGACCCAACCATGTGTGGATTAGCAGGAGAACTACGTTTCGACAACCGCCCGGCCGACCTTGGCGCGGTAGAACGGATCACCCACGACCTGGCCCCACGCGGCCCGGACGCCTGGGGTTTCCATAGCCTGGGGCCGATTGCCCTGGGCCACCGGCGCCTGAAGATCATGGACCTGTCCGACGGCTCGGCGCAGCCCATGATCGACGCCCAGCTGGGCCTGTCCCTGGCGTTCAACGGCGCCATCTACAACTTCCCCGAACTGCGCGCCGAACTCGAAGCGCTGGGTTACAGCTTTTATTCGGGTGGCGACACCGAAGTGCTCCTCAAGGGTTATCACGCCTGGGGCGAAGCACTGCTGCCCAAGCTCAACGGCATGTTCGCCTTTGCCATCTGGGAGCGCGACAGCCAGCGTCTGTTCATCGCCCGCGATCGCCTGGGCGTCAAACCGCTGTACCTGTCGCGCAACGCCAGCCGCCTGCGCTTCGCCTCGTCGTTGCCGGCGCTGCTCAAGGGCGGCGACATCGACCCGGTGCTCGACCCGATCGCGCTCAACCACTACCTGAACTTCCACGCCGTGGTGCCGGCCCCGCGCACGTTGCTGGCCAACATCGAAAAGCTGCCGCCGGCCAGCTGGATGCGCATCGACGCCAACGGCCACACCGAGCAGAAAACCTGGTGGACCCTGCCCTACGGGCCGAACGCCGATGAGGCCAACCTGACGCTCGAAGACTGGGTCGACCGCGTGCTGCAAAGCACCCGCGATGCGGTCTCGATCCGCCAGCGCGCAGCCGTGGACGTCGGCGTGCTGCTATCGGGCGGCGTCGATTCGAGCATGCTCGTGGGCCTGCTGCGCGAGACCGGGGTAGAGAACCTGTCGACCTTCTCCATTGGCTTCCAGGACGCCGGCGGGGAACGGGGCGACGAGTTCCAGTATTCCGATCTGATCGCCAAACATTACGGCACGCGGCACCACCAGCTGCGCATCGATGAGCGCGAAATCATCGAGCAACTGCCAGCGGCCTTCCGCGCCATGAGCGAGCCGATGGTCAGCCACGACTGTATCGCCTTCTATCTGCTGTCACGCGAAGTGGCCAAGCACTGCAAGGTGGTGCAGAGCGGCCAGGGCGCCGACGAACTGTTCGCCGGCTACCACTGGTACCCGCAGGTGGACGGCGCCAGCGATCCCTATGCGGCCTATCGCTCGGCGTTCTTCGACCGCAGCTACGACGACTACGCCGCCACCGTGCAACCGCGCTGGCTGACCCAGCATGATGCGGCCGGCGATTTCGTTCGCGAGCATTTCGCCATGCCAGGCGCCGATGCTGCCGTGGACAAGGCGCTGCGCCTGGACAGCACGGTGATGCTGGTCGACGACCCGGTCAAACGAGTCGACAACATGACCATGGCCTGGGGCCTGGAAGCGCGTACGCCGTTCCTCGACTACCGCCTGGTGGAATTGTCGGCACGAGTGCCGGGCAAGTTCAAGCTGCCCGACGGCGGCAAGCAGGTGCTCAAGGAAGCGGCGCGGCGGGTCATCCCCAGCGAGGTCATCGACCGCAAGAAGGGCTACTTCCCGGTCCCCGGCCTCAAGCACCTGCAGGGCGACACCCTTGACTGGGTGCGTGACCTGCTGCTGGACCCCAGCCAGGACCGCGGCCTGTTCAACCCGATCATGCTCGACCGCCTGCTGACCGATCCGCAGGGGCAATTGACCCCGCTGCGCGGCTCCAAGCTATGGCAACTGGCAGCGCTGAACCTGTGGCTCAGCGAACAAGGAATCTGACCGATGAAAGCCAATGCTTCAGCCCTCAACCAGCGCCTGCTGCGCGGCCAGACGCCCTCCTACGAACGCCTGCAGGCGCGCCTGGCCGAGGATGGCAGCGCGCTGGAACAACGGCCGCGCCTGCTGCATTGCGGCTGGGGCCGGCTGCTGATCGGCCATACCTATCCGACCCCGGAGAGCCTGGCCGCCGAGTTGCTCCAGGAGCAGCCCGGCGAGCGCGACATCGCCCTGTACGTGGCTGCGCCGCAACAAGTGCTGGCGCAGTCGCCACAGCAGTTGTTTCTCGACCCCTCCGACACCCTGCGGCTGTGGTTCAGCGACTATCGCCCGGCGCAGCGCGTGTTTCGCGGCTTTCGCATCCGCCGCGCGCAGAACGAGGCCGATTGGGAAGCAATCAACCAGCTCTACCTCAAGCGCCGCATGCTGCCTATCGACCCCAGCCTGCTGACCCCGCGCCACCAGGGCGGCCCGGTGTACTGGCTGGCCGAGGATGAAGACAGCGGGCAGGTGATTGGCAGCGTGATGGGCCTCAACCACCGCAAGGCGTTCGACGACCCGGAACACGGCAGTAGTCTCTGGTGCCTGGCGGTCGACCCCCGCTGTACTCGACCCGGCGTCGGCGAAGTGCTGGTGCGTCACCTGGTTGAGCATTTCATGAGCCGCGGCCTGGCCTACCTCGACCTGTCGGTGCTGCATGACAACCGCCTGGCCAAGAACCTCTACGCCAAGCTCGGCTTTCGCAACCTGCCGACCTTTGCCATCAAGCGCAAGAACGGCATCAACCAGCCATTGTTCCTCGGCCCCGGGCCGGAAGCGGATCTCAATCCCTATGCCCGTATCATCGTCGACGAAGCCTACCGCCGCGGCATCGACGTGCAGGTCGACGACGCCGAGGCCGGCCTGTTCACCCTCAGCCACGGCGGGCGCAAGGTGCGTTGCCGCGAGTCGCTGAGCGACCTGACCAGCGCCGTGGCCATGACCCTGTGCCAGGACAAGAGCCTGACCCACAAGGTGCTCAAGGCCGCCGGCTTGCAGCTGCCTGCCCAGCAACTGGCCGGCAGCGCCGATGACAACGAAGCGTTCCTCGAAGAACACGGGCGTATCGTGGTCAAACCGTTGGATGGTGAACAGGGCCACGGCGTGGCCGTCGACCTCGGCACCCTGGACGAAGTGCAGGCCGCCATCGAGCAGGCCTTGCTCTTCGACAGCCGGGTGCTGCTGGAAAGCTTTCACGAAGGCGCCGACTTGCGCATCGTGGTGATCGGCTTCGAGGTGGTGGCGGCGGCCATCCGCCGCCCGGCGCAGATCGTCGGCGACGGCCACAACAGCGTCAGCGCGCTGATCGAGGTGCAAAGCAAGCGGCGCCAGGCGGCCACCGGGGGCGAGAGCCGGATTCCGATGGATCACGAAACCCTGCGCACTTTGCAGGCTGCCGGGGTCGACTACGACACCGTCCTGCCGGCGGGCCAGACCCTGGCCGTGCGCAAGACCGCCAACCTGCACACTGGCGGTCACCTGGAAGACGTCACCGACATCCTTCACCCGACCTTGGCCGAGGCGGCGGTGCGCGCCGCCCGCGCGCTGGACATCCCCATGGTCGGCCTTGATCTGCTGGTGCCGGCAGCAGACCAGCCGGAGTACGTGTTCATCGAAGCCAACGAGCGCGCCGGCCTGGCCAACCATGAGCCGCGCCCGACCGCGCAGCGCTTCATCGACCTGCTGTTCCCGCACAGCCAGGCCTTTGCCAACGGCAAGGCGCCCCGCTGACCTTGCGCCAGGCCACCGCCATGGGTGGCCTGGCCTCTTCTTTATCCAATCAGGAGTTTCCATGACTCGCAAAATTCCCGAACCGGATATGCAGTACCTGCAGAAAGTCCTCCTGGAAATGCTCGCCATTCCCAGCCCCACGGGTTTTACCGACACCATCGTGCGCTACGTCGCCGAGCGCCTTGAAGAAATCGGCATCCCCTTCGAGCTGACCCGGCGCGGCACCATTCGCGCCACCCTCAAGGGCCAGAAGGCCTCGCCAGACCGCGCCGTGTCGGCGCACCTGGACACTATCGGCGCCAGCGTGCGCGCGGTGCAGGACAACGGCCGGCTGACCCTGGCGCCGGTCGGCTGCTGGTCGAGCCGCTTTGCCGAGGGCAGCCGGGTCAGCGTGTTCACCGACAATGGGGTGATCCGTGGCAGTGTGCTGCCGCTCATGGCCTCCGGGCACGCCTTCAATACGGCCATCGACCAGCTGCCGGTGAGCTGGGACCACGTCGAGCTGCGCCTGGACGCCTATTGCGCGACCCGTGCCGACTGCGAATCGCTTGGCGTGAACATCGGTGACTACGTGGCCTTCGACCCCCTGCCTGAATTCACCGACAGCGGCCACATCAGTGCCCGCCACCTGGACGACAAGGCTGGCGTCGCGGCGCTGCTGGCGTCACTCAAGGCCATCGTCGAAAGCGGTGTGGAGCCGCTGATCGATTGCCATCCGCTGTTCACCATCACCGAGGAAACCGGGTCCGGCGCGGCAGCAGCCCTGCCCTTCGACGTCAGCGAGTTCGTCGGCATCGACATTGCGCCGGTCGCCCCCGGCCAGCATTCGAGCGAGCACGCCGTGAGCGTGGCCATGCTCGACTCCGGCGGGCCCTATGACTATCACTTGTCGCGACACTTGCTGCGCCTTGGCGAGGAAAATGAGCTGCCGGTGCGGCGCGACCTGTTTCGCTACTATTTCAGCGACGCCCATTCGGCGATCACCGCCGGGCACGACATCCGTATCGCCCTGCTGGCGTTCGGTTGCGATGCGACCCACGGCTACGAGCGCACCCACATCGACAGCCTGAGCGCCCTGAGCCGCATACTGGTGGCCTACATCCTCAGCCCGCCGGTCTTCGCCAGCGACGCCAAACCGACCAACAGTTCGCTCGAGCGCTTCAGCCATCAGATCGAGCACGATGCACAGATGGAGAGCGACACCCGGGTGCCGCCGGTGGACACCCTGGTCGGGCACAAATAAACGCTTGTTGAAACCGCCCGGCGGCCTTGCGGGGCCGCCGGGCCGCTGTGGCGATATCGCGGCTTGTATACAAGCCTTGAATTCAGAAGTGCTACCATCGCGCCCCCAGCGCCGAGACCCAGCATGCTTATCCCCCAAGACCAGCTACATCCCGAGACCCTGACCGGCCTGATCGAAGACTTCGTGACCCGCGACGGTACCGACAACGGTGATGAAACACCGCTCGAAACCCGGGTTCAGCGCGTACGCCAGGCCTTGAACAAGGGCCAGGCGTTCATCGTCTTCGATCCAGAAAGCCAGCAATGCACGCTCATGCTCAAGCACGACATCCCACCTGAGCTTTTTGATTGAGCAATTCGCGCTTGGCCTGAATGCGCTCCATCACTTCACTGCGGTGCACCTCGATATGCGCCGGCGCGCGGATGCCCAGGCGCACGCTGCCGCCGCGCACCTCCAGGACCTTGATCCAGATATCATCGCCAATGCAGATGAGTTCTCCAACTTCTCGGGTCAGTACCAACATGTCTGTAACTCCAAGCCATAAGGTGTGAAGTCACAGCCTGCGCGGCGCTGTTGCCCCGGCACAATACAGGGGCGCAAAAAGCGAGATGGACTACAACCCCTGGCACCTCTTCCTACAGAAATTTCCCACAAAGCCCTGGCCACTGGGACGCTTCTGCACCTTGTCGAACCGGTTTGAACGCTTTTGCACTGCGGTCCGGCTCAGGCGCTGTGCAACTTCGGCCCCCACAGGATGATGCTCGCCCCGACCAAGCAGAACAGTGCGCCCAGCCAATCGGAAGCGCCAGGGCGAACCCGCTCGACCAGGCCCAGCCAAGCCAGCGAGGTGAGGATGTAGATGCCGCCGTACGCGGCGTAGGCCCGGCCGGCGTAGGCCGCCTCGACACGGGTCAGCAACATCCCGAACAGGCTCAGGCTGAGCAGCGCCGGCAACAGCCAGAGCACGCTTTTGCCCAGCCGCAGCCAGAGATAGAAGGCGTAGCAACCGGCGATCTCGAAGACCGCCGCGAGCAGGAACCACAGGTAATTGAGCATGCCGGCCTCCACAGGAACAAAGCCTGAGGATACGGGATCAATGCCCGGTCTGTCGGGCCTTGGCGCGCATCTTCGCTGCCATCCCGGCCATTTCGTCGTACAGCGCCTGGGGGTGCTGCTGCTTGAGCTGCCAGGCCTGACGCCCCTGCTCGTGGGGCAGGATCATGAACTCGCCAGCGCCGACCTGAGTGTAAATGTAGCCGGCGATGTCGTCGGCGCTGATCGGTGAACTCTCCAGCAGTTTGCCCACCTGGGCCTTCATCGCCGGCGTCGGGCCGCGGAACGAGTCCAGCAGGTTGGTCTGGAAGAACGAAGGACACACCACGTGCACCGTCACACCGGACCCGGCCAGCTCCACCAGCAGGCTCTCGGACAAGGCCACGACCCCGGCCTTGGCCACGTTGTAGTTGCTCATGCCCGGGCCCTGCATCAACGCGGCCATGGAAGCGATGTTGATCAGCCGCCCGCCCCCTTGCTGCAGCAGCGGCAGAAAAGCCTTGCAGCCTTTGACCACGCCCATCAGGTTGATCGCGATCTGCCAGTCCCAATCTTCCAGCGACAACTCCTCGAAAAAGCCGCCCGAGGCCACGCCGGCGTTGTTGACCACTATATCGATGCCGCCCAGGCGCTCTTCGCAGGCCTGGGCCAGGGCGGTCAGCTGGCTGTAGTCACGCACGTCGCAGCGTTGGCTGAATCCGTCGCCGCCGGCCTCGCGTACCAGGCGCAAGGTTTCGGCCAGGCCCTCCTCGGCAATGTCGGACAACGCCAGGCGCCAGCCTTCGCGGGCCCAGCGCAAGGCCAGGGCGCGGCCCAGGCCTGAGCCTGCGCCAGTGATCATCATGCGATTGTGCATAGCAACATCCTTCTTTGGAATGCTCGCAGTCTAGCCAGCCAGGGCCTGGCGAAAAGCTTCATAACCTCGCTGAATGGCCCAGGCATACCCCGCCCTCAGCCACCGCCCGTGCTCAAGCCGAGCCGAGAGCACAAACAAGCGACGCTCATCACAGGCGCGCAACAAAGTTTGCGATCAACGGAATCTTTCCAGCCCCGGCACAGTCGGAGTTGGTAAGCGGTCAAGACTTTCCTGACTGGCCAACAACTTCAAAAGTGCAAATAAGGAAATCGCCATGGGCACCATACTTATCATTGTTCTGATCCTGCTGCTGGTCGGCGGCCTGCCAGTGTTCCCGCACTCCAGAAGCTGGGGCTACGGGCCATCGGGCATCATCGGTACAGTCTTGATCATTCTGCTGATCCTGGTACTGCTCGGGAAGATATAACCCGATGCTGTAGCGGCTATCGCAGTAACGACAAACCCCGCCTAGGCGGGGTTTGTCGTTACTGCGGTTTCATTTCATTTAGTGTGCCACGGCGCCACTCGCGCCCAACCCGGTCTGCGAGCGCACGAACTGGGGGAAGAACAGCGCCCGCTCGTTGTCCGCAGCCGTCGACTTGTCGGTGATCGAGAAGAACCAGATGCCGACGAAGGCAATGATCATGGAGAACAGCGCCGGGTATTCATACGGGAAGATCGCCTTCTCGTGATGCAGGATAGTGACCCAGATGGTCGGGCCGAGGATCATCAGCCCGACTGCACTGACCAGCCCCAGCCAGCCGCCGATCATCGCGCCGCGGGTGGTAAGTTTCTGCCAGTACATCGAGAGCAGCAGCACCGGGAAGTTGCAGCTGGCCGCGATGGAGAACGCCAGGCCCACCATGAAGGCGATGTTCTGGTTCTCGAACAGGATGCCCAGGCCGATCGCCAGCACGCCAAGGGCGATGGTGGTGATCTTCGACACGCGGATTTCGTCGCGCTCGTTGGCCTTGCCCTTCTTGATCACGCTGGCGTACAGGTCATGGGACACCGCCGAGGCGCCGGCCAGGGTCAGCCCGGCGACCACCGCGAGGATGGTGGCGAAGGCCACGGCCGAAATGAAGCCCAGGAAGATGCTGCCGCCCACTGCGTTGGCCAGGTGCACCGCCGCCATGTTGTTGCCGCCCAGCAAGGCGCCGGCCGCGTCCTTGAACGCCGGGTTGGTGCTGACCAGCAGGATGGCGCCAAAGCCGATGATGAAGGTCAGAATGTAGAAGTAGCCGATGAAGCCGGTGGCGTACAGGACCGACTTGCGGGCTTCCTTGGCGTCGCCAACGGTGAAGAAGCGCATCAGGATGTGCGGCAAGCCGGCGGTGCCGAACATCAGCGCCAGGCCCAGGGAGAACGCCGACACCGGATCCTTCACCAGGCCGCCAGGGCTCATGATGGCCTCGCCCTTGGGGTGGACCTTGATGGCTTCGGAGAACAGCATGTTGAAGTCGAAATTGACGTGCTTCATTACCATGATGGCCATGAAGGTGGCACCGGACAGCAGCATCACCGCCTTGATGATCTGCACCCAGGTGGTCGCCAGCATGCCGCCGAACAGCACGTACAGGCACATCAGGATGCCGACCAGGATCACCGCCACGTAGTAGTCCAGGCCGAACAGCAGCTGGATCAACTTGCCGGCACCGACCATCTGCGCAATCAGGTAGAAGGCCACCACCACCAGCGAGCCGCAGGCCGACAAGGTGCGGATTTCCTTCTGTTTGAGGCGGTAGGACGCCACGTCGGCGAAGGTGTACTTGCCCAGGTTGCGCAGGCGCTCGGCGATCAGGAACAGGATGATCGGCCAGCCCACCAGAAAACCGATGGAGTAGATCAGGCCGTCATAGCCGGAGGCGTACACCAGCGCCGAGATGCCCAGGAAGGACGCCGCCGACATGTAGTCGCCGGCGATCGCCAGGCCGTTCTGAAAGCCGGTGATGCGCCCGCCTGCCGCGTAGTAGTCGGAGGCCGACTTGTTGCGCTTGGACGCCCAATAGGTGATGCACAAGGTAAAGGCCACGAACACCACGAACATGACGATGGCCGAGACGTTCAGGGGTTGCTTCTGCACCGCGCCGGTCAGCGCGTCGGCAGCCATGGCGGTGGGGGCCAGGGCGGTGAGTGCGAGAGTACCGAGCAGAGGCCGGATCATTGGTGCGCCTCCTTGAGGATCAGCGCATTGAGGTCGTCGAACTCGCCATTGGCCCGGCGCACATAGATGGCCGTCAGGACGAAGGCGGACACGATCAGACCGACCCCGATCGGAATGCCCCAGGTGATGGACGAGCCGGGGCTCAACTTGGCGCCCAGAATATGCGGGCCATAGGCGATCAGGAAGATGAAGGCGGCATAGAGCCCGAGCATGATCGCCGAAAGAATCCAGGCGAACCGCTCCCTTTTTGCAACCAGCTCCTTGAAACGGGGGCTGTTTTGAATCGAGAGGTAAATGCTGTCGTTCATTGTTTTTGTCCTCGCAGCACAGATTGGGTGGAACAGTTCCACTTTAGGCTGCTGTAGAACAGGCTCCAGACGACCTTAGTCTTAGATGCGCGGGTAGAACAATGAATCGATGCCGCAATGGCTGCCGGCTCTGCTTTGTAGGACCGAGCTTGCTCGGGAATGGGATTGCCCCTACTTCCCGAGCAAGCGGTCCTGCAGGCTACTGCTTACTTGCCTGTCCACTCCTTGACGCGGTCCGGGTGTTTGGCCACCCAGTCCTTGGCCGCCGCTTCAGGCTTGGCGCCGTCCTGAATGGCCAGCATCACTTCGCCGATCTCGTCCTTCGACGCCCACTGGAACTTCTTCAGGAAGGCCACGACTTCCGGGGCTTTCTTTTCCAGGTCCAGGCTGCCGACGCTGTCGACGGTTTCCGCAGCGCCGTACACGCCTTTAGGATCTTCGAGGAACTTGAGCTTCCACTTGGCGAACATCCAATGCGGCACCCAACCGGTCACGGCAATGGACTTGTGTTCTTTTTCGGCACGGGTCAGTTCGGCGATCATCGCCGCGCCCGAGCTGGCCTGCAGCTTGTAGTCAAGGCCGTAGTCCTTGATGGCCTGATCGGTCTTGAGCATCACGCCGGAACCGGCGTCGATACCGACGATCTTCTTGCCAAAGGTGTCGTCGGTCTTGAGGTCGTCGATGGAGTTGGCCTTGACGTATTCCGGCACGATCAGGCCGATCTTGGCGTCCTTGAAGTTGGGACCGTAGTCGACCACCTTGTCCTTGTTCTTGGTCCAGTATTCGCCGTGAGTCACCGGCAGCCAGGCAGACAACATGGCGTCGAGTTTGCCGGTGGCTACGCCCTGCCACATGATGCCGGTGGCCACGGCCTGCAGCTTGACGTCATAGCCCAGCTTCTGCTGGATCACCTGCTGGGCCACGAAGCTGGTGGCCACACTGTCGGACCAGCCATCGACATAACCGATGCTGATGGATTTGTCGGCCGCGCCGGCCAAGGTAGAACTGATTGCCAGCACCAGAGCGGCGCCCGCCCCCAGAATTCGTCGCTTTGTCATCTTGAAACTTCCCCGGAAGATAAACAGAACGTGATCGACGGTTGGCGAGCACGGCTAACGTCTTGTCATGCAGCGTCCCGATCATCAACCCGCAGGGGGAAACAACCTGCTCTGCGAACGACATTGAAACAGCGAGAAACGACATCACCGCGCCATCAATTTCCCACCCTGCGCCCTGTGCACCAAGGTTGCTCGAACTTTGCATGGCCGTGCGCGACAGCGGGGCAAAACCTCGGCGAATACAGGTAATATGCGCGACTTTGCATTTGCCTCGGCGCCTTCATGTCTTCGATCGCTCGCTCCTCTCTGCTGCCCTATATCGTCGCCACCCTGCTCGCGCTGCTTGCCCTCGGCGGCGGCTGGTACTGGCTGGGCAAGCCGGTGCCCCTGGCGGACGCCGCCAACGCCGCGCACAAGCTGCAATGCGCGTCCTACACGCCGTTCGACAAGGACCAGTCGCCCTTCGACCAGCCCTTCAGCATCCGCCCGGAACGGGTCGACGCCGACCTGGAATTGCTGGCCACGCGTTTCAGCTGCATCCGCACCTACTCCATGACCGGCCTGCAGGACATTCCCGCCGTGGCCCGCAGGTACGGCCTCAAGGTGATGCTCGGCGCCTGGGTCAATGCCAACCCGGTGGACACCGCCAAGGAGGTCAACGCCCTGATCAGCTCGGCCAACGCCAACCGCGATGTGGTCAGCGCGGTAATCGTCGGCAACGAGACGCTGCTGCGCAAGGAGGTCACCGGCGCCCAGCTGGCCGGGCTGATCCGCCAGGTCAAGGCCCAGGTCCAGCAGCCGGTGACCTATGCCGACGTCTGGGAGTTCTGGGACCAGTACCCGGAGGTGGCGCCGGCCGTGGATTTCCTGACCATCCACCTGCTGCCCTACTGGGAAGACCAGCCGCTGGGCATCGATGACGCCCTGGCCCACGTCGCCGCCGTGCGCGAGGCCTTCGGCAGAAAGTACGCACCCAAGGACATCCTCATCGGTGAGACCGGCTGGCCGAGCGAGGGTCGCCAGCGCGAAACCGCCCTGCCCAGCCGCGTCAACCAGGCGCGCTTCATCCGCACCTTCGCCCACATGGCCGAAGAGCATGGCTGGCACTACAACCTGATCGAGGCGTTCGACCAGCCCTGGAAGCGCACCAACGAGGGCGCAGTGGGCGGCTACTGGGGACTGTTCGATGCCGATCGGCACGACAAGGGCACGCTGCAGGGGCCGGTGTCCAACCTGCCGTTCTGGCCGCAGTGGCTGGGCTTGAGCGGGCTGTTGATGCTGGTCGCCCTGAGCTTCGCCGGTGCGCCGGCTGACCGTCGCAGCGCCTGGCTGATGCCGCCGCTGGCAGCACTGGGCGCTGGGTGCATCGGCGTGTGGGGCGAGACCTCGCGGATCGACGTGCGCTTTTTCGGCGAATGGGTGTGGATGGCGCTGCTGACCGGGCTCAACCTGCTGCTGCTGAGCTATGCCCTGCTGGGCCTGGCGAGGCGCCGTGGCTGGCGCGAGCGCGCCTACCAATGGCTGCAGGCCCGTGCGGGCTGGTGGCTGTCGGCGGCCGGTTTCGCGGCGGCGGTGATGATGCTGGCGATGGTCTTCGACCCGCGCTATCGCAGCTTCGCCAGCGCCTCGCTGCTGTTGCCGGCGCTGGTGTTCGCGCTGCAGCCGGTGCGCGGGCCGCGCAACGAGCTGAGCTTGATGGCCCTGATCGTCGGCCTGGGCATCCCGCTGCAGCTCTGGCGCGAAGGCCTGGAAAACCAGCAGGCATGGGGCTGGGCGGCGGTCTGTGTGGTGATGGTGGTCGGCTTGTGGCGGTCCTTGCGCAGATCTTGATGGGCAAGGGCGCCAGCCAGGCTGACGAGCACGATCGTGGGAGGTGACAAAGCCCCCGGGAGGCCGTCAGGCCGGAGTGATGCTGTTTCAGCCCGCGCGCACCAGTCGCAACCCCGCCAGCACCACCACAAATACCGCCAGGCTGGCGGTATAGAGCACCAGTGCGACGATCCCCGGAATCAAGGCCAATGCGGCCAGCACCCGCCCCACTCGTCCGGGCCAGAAGAACCCGGCCACGGCCAGCGCGATACCGCCCCAGCCGATCACCCCGAAGTGAATCATCAGCCCCAGCCCCGAGCGCACCTGGCACTGCCACTGCGCAGCGTCCTCCAGGCAGGCGCCGACCCAGCGGGTGTTCTCCATCAGCCCGTAACGCACGCCATAGCTGGCGGCCAGCCAGGCGGCCAGCAGCAATAACGACAGCAGGGTCAGCGACATCCGCCGAGACATAAACACACTCCACAAGCGCAAGGCCGGCCAGCATAATCGCCCCGGCGCAGGGCGCAAGGGCATCGCAGTGTAAAAGCCGGGTAAATAGCAGAGAAAACCGCGACCACGTCTGATGTCCGCAGGGCAAATCGGTGTATCGTTTGCGCCGTTCGAGGGAGAACAAATATTTGCGCTGGGCGAGGTGCCGTGGGCAACTTGCTACTACTGTAATGGTCTGACTCCCGAACATCAAAAAAGCGTTTTCCTCCTAGGGACAAACTCATGCTTCGATTACTGCGCTTCGCTGCCCTGGTGGGTGGCCTCATCCTGAGTGCGTCCACAATGGCCAGGGACATCGATCCCGCCACCTATGGCTACCCGCTCACCAACCCGTTCGAGGCGACCATCGCTTCCACGCCGCTCGCCCTGCGCCCCGAGTTGCCCAAGGACGAAGACATCAAGCAGGCCGACTACAGCATCAACCTGCTGCCCGAACGCCAATTCAGCCTGCCCGACAACTTCTGGGCGGTGAAGAAACTGCGCTACCGCCTGGCCCACCAGGACCACCCGGCGCCGCTGATCTTCCTCATCGCCGGCACCGGCGCGCCCTACACCAGCAGCCTCAACGAGTTTCTCAAGAAGCTCTACTACAAGGCCGGCTACAACGTGGTGCAACTGTCGTCGCCGACCAGCTTCGACTTCATGAGCTCGGCCTCGCGCTTCGCCACGCCGGGCCTGAGCACCGAAGACGCCGAAGACCTGTACCGCGCCATGCAGGCCATCCGCGCCCAGCATCCCAAACTGCAGGTCACCGAGTTCTACCTGACCGGCTACAGCCTGGGTGCGCTGGATGCCGCCTTCGTCAGCAAGCTCGACGAGACCCGTCGCGCCTTCAACTTCAAAAAGGTGTTGCTGCTCAATCCGCCGGTCAACCTGCTGACCTCCATCAGCAACCTCGACAAGCTGGTGCAGACCCAGGTCAAGGGTATCAACAACAGCACTACGTTCTATGAGCTGATGCTGGCCAAACTGACCCGCTACTTCCAGCAGAAAGGCTACATCGACCTCAACGACGCACTGGTCTACGACCTGCAGCAGTCCCGACAGAAGCTCTCCAACGAGCAACTGGCGATGCTGATCGGCACCTCGTTCCGCTTTTCGGCGGCCGACATCGCCTTCACCAGCGACCTGATCAACCGCCGCGGCCTGATCACTCCGCCCAAGACCCCGATCACCGAAGGCACCAGCCTCACGCCTTACCTGCGCAAGGCCCTGCAGTGCGACTTCGACTGCTACATGACCGAGCAGGTGATCCCGATGTGGCGCGCCCGCACCGACGGCGGCAGCGTGCTGCAGCTGGCCGATCAGGTCAGCCTGTACGCGCTCAAGGACTACCTGCACGACAGCAAAAAGATCGCCGTCATGCACAACGCCGACGACGTCATCCTCGGCCCTGGCGACATCGGCTTTCTGCGCACCACCTTTGGCGATCGCCTGACCCTGTACCCGTACGGTGGCCATTGCGGCAACATTAATTACCGCGTCAACACCGACGCGATGCTGGAGTTCTTCCGTGGCTAGAAAATTCCTGTTGATCGCGGCACTGCTCTGCGCCAGCGCGGCCCATGCCGACGACAGCGCGCAGACGCTGGACAAGGACGGCTTCAAGGAGCCGCTCAAGGCGTTGACCTTCAACCCCGGGCTGGACCAGCGTGAGTTCGAGCGCTCGACCCTCGACGCGCTGAACGTCTACGACCCCATCGAGAACTGGAACCGCCGGGTCTACCACTTCAACTACCGTTTCGACGAGTGGGTATTCCTGCCCATCATCAATGGCTACCGCTACATCACGCCCAGCTTCCTGCGCACCGGCGTGAGCAACTTCTTCGGCAACATCGGCGATGTGCCGAACCTGCTCAACAGCCTGTTGCAGTTCAAGGGCAAGCGTTCGCTGGACATCACCGGGCGCCTGCTGATCAACACCACCGTAGGCATTGCCGGCCTGTGGGATGCGGCCACCTGGATGGGCCTGCAGAAGCAGAGCGAAGACTTCGGCCAGACCCTGGGTTTCTACGGCGTGCCCGCCGGCCCCTACCTGGTCCTGCCGATTCTCGGGCCGTCCAACCTGCGCGACACCGGCGGGCTGGTGTTCGACTTCTCGGCGGAGTCGGCGATCAACTTCCTCAACGTCAGCCAGGAAAGCAGCCGGCACCCGGAAATCTGGGCGCTGCGCATCGTCGACCGGCGTTACACCAACAGCTTCCGCTACGGCTCGGCGAACTCGCCGTTCGAGTACGAGAAGGTGCGCTACGTCTACACCGAAGCGCGCAAGTTGCAGATCGCCGAGTAATCAGCCCCGGCGTTTGGGATAGAGCTTGGGCATGCCCGGCGGTCGCGACTTGAACCGCCGGTGTGCCCACAGGTACTGCTCGGGGCACTCGCGCAGGGCCTGCTCGATCCACTGGTTGATGCGCAAGGCATCGGCTTCTTCACTCTCCCCCGGAAAATCCTCGAGCGGCGCATGCAGCACCAGCTGATAGCCGCTGCCGTCGTCCAGACGTCGTTGGGTGAACGGGATCACCCGCGCCTTGCCCAGGCGGGCGAAGGTGGTGGTGGCGGGCACGGTGGCCGCCGGGATACCGAACAACGGCACGAAGATGCTCTGTTTCTTGCCGTAGTCCTGGTCGGGCGCATACCAGATGGCGCGGCCCTTGCGCAGCTGCTTGATCATCGCCCGCACGTCCTCGCGCTCCACCGCCAGCGAGTCGAGGTTGTGCCGTTCGCGGCCCTGGCGCTGGATGAAGTCGAACAATGGGTTGTCGTGCTGGCGGTACATGCCGTCGATGGTCTGGCGCTGGCCGAGCAACGCCGCACCGATCTCCAGGGTGGTGAAGTGCAGGGCCATGAGGATGGCGCCCTGGCCTTGCGCCGTTACCGCGTGCAGGTGTTCCAGACCCTCGATATGCGCCAGGCGCTCAAGACGCGAGCGCGGCCACCACCAGCTCATGGCCATTTCGAAAAACGCGATGCCGGTGGAGGCGAAGTTTTTCTTCAACAGGCGCCGGCGTTCGCGCGCGGTTTTCTCCGGGAAGCACAGCTCCAGGTTGCGCGCGGCGATGACTCGGCGTTCGGTGGAAACCACGAACATGCAGGCGCCCAGCCCCCGGCCCAGGGCCAGCAGCCAGCGGTACGGCAGTTGTACGGTGAGCCACAGCGCGCCAAGGCCGAGCCATAGCGGCCAGTGGCGCGGGTGCAGAAAAGAACGGCTAAAACGCGGGCGATCCATTACAGATTCCGGACAGACAACAAGGCCCGGCATTCTACATGGGTTCTGCGCGGCTTGCGGCTGGAGGTGGTTCTCGCTATAAGTCTGCGCACTCTTTTCGTAACAAAGCGCGTTTTGCCGAACATGACCCAGACCGAACTGCAAGATCATGAACCCGTGTTTCAGCTCAAGGGCAGCATGCTCGCCATCACCGTACTGGAGCTGGCGCGCAACAATCTCGACAGCCTGGATCGGCAACTGGCGGCCAAAGTCGCCCTGGCCCCGAACTTCTTCAGCAACACGCCGCTGGTGCTGGCACTGGACAAACTGCCGGCCAGCGAAGGCAACATCGACCTGCCTGGCCTGATGCGCGTCTGCCGCCATCACGGCCTGCGCACCCTGGCCATCCGCGCCAGCCGCATCGAGGACATCGCCGCCGCCATCGCCATCGACCTGCCGGTGCTGCCGCCTTCCGGCGCTCGCGAACGGCCGCTGGAACTGGAAGAAAAGAAACCGGAAAAACCACCCGAGCCGACCATCCAGCCGACCCGGGTGATCACCACGCCCGTGCGCGGTGGCCAGCAGGTGTATGCCCAGGGCGGCGACCTGCTGGTGATTTCCTCGGTCAGTTCCGGTGCGGAACTTCTCGCCGACGGCAACATCCATGTCTACGGCCCCATGCGTGGTCGTGCGCTGGCCGGCATCAAGGGCGACCGCAAGGCGCGCATTTTCTGTCAGCAACTGGGCGCCGAATTATTGTCGATCGCCGGTTCCTACAAGGTCTCCGAGGACCTGCGGCGCGATCCCCTGTGGGGCTCGCCGGTACAAGTGAGTTTGTCCGGAGATGTGTTGAACATCACCCGTCTTTAACGGATACTGCCGCCTTTTTCCAGGCATCTTCAATAGTGTTGCAGCGGGTTGAAAGCGCCGGTTTTTTACGACGAATCCGTCTTCACTGCTGGTTTTTTTCAAGTCATTTTTTTCGGGATTAGCAATCCCTTTTTCACTAGGGGTGATACACCTTGGCCAAGATTCTCGTGGTTACATCCGGCAAGGGTGGCGTTGGCAAGACCACCACCAGCGCCGCCATCGGTACCGGCCTCGCTCTGCGCGGGCACAAGACTGTCATTGTCGACTTCGACGTCGGCCTGCGTAATCTCGACCTCATCATGGGCTGCGAACGCCGCGTGGTGTACGACTTCGTCAACGTGGTCAATGGCGAAGCGACCCTCAGCCAGGCGCTGATCAAGGACAAGCGCCTGGAGAACCTGTATGTGCTGGCGGCCAGCCAGACCCGCGACAAGGACGCGCTGACCCAGGAAGGCGTGGAAAAAGTCCTCAACGAACTCAAGGAAAGCTTCGAGTACGTCATCTGCGACTCGCCGGCCGGTATCGAGAAAGGCGCCAGCCTGGCCATGTACTTCGCCGACGAAGCCATCGTCGTGACCAACCCGGAAGTTTCCTCGGTGCGTGACTCGGACCGCATGCTGGGCCTGTTGGCCAGCAAGTCGCGCCGCGCCGAAAAAGGCGAAGACCCGATCAAGGAACACCTGCTGCTGACCCGCTACAACCCGGAGCGCGTAAGCAAGGGCGAAATGCTCGGTGTCGAAGACGTCGAAGAGATCCTCGCCATCCGCCTGCTGGGCGTGATTCCCGAATCCCAGGCGGTGCTCAAGGCCTCCAACCAGGGCGTGCCGGTGATCCTCGACGACCAGAGCGATGCCGGCCAGGCCTACAGCGATGCCGTCGACCGCCTGCTGGGCAAGGAAGTCGCCCATCGTTTCCTCGACGTGCAGAAAAAGGGGTTCTTGCAGCGCCTGTTTGGAGGCCGTGAATGAATATTTTTGACTTCTTTCGTGACCGCAAGAAAGGCAGCACCGCGTCGGTAGCGAAAGAGCGTCTACAGATCATCGTGGCGCATGAACGCGGCCAACGCAGCACCCCGGACTACCTGCCTGCCCTGCAGCAGGAGCTTGTGGAGGTCATCCGCAAGTACGTTGCCATCGAGAACGACCAGGTTCACGTCGCGCTGGAAAGCCAGGGCAGCTGCTCGATTCTGGAACTGAATATCACCCTGCCCGACCGCTGAGACTGGCGCAACGCACCGGCCCTGTGGGAGGGTGCGAAGCGCCCGAGCTTCTCATGGCTCGGGCGCCTCGCACCCTCCCACCTGTGCTGTGCATGCCTGAAAATACCCCCCATGCCCCTATCCAACATCCGCATCCTCCACCAGGACGCTGCCATCCTGGTCATCGACAAGCCGACCTTGCTGCTCTCGGTCCCCGGCCGTGCCGATGACAACAAGGACTGCCTGATCACTCGCCTGCAGGAAAACGGCTACCCGGAGGCGCGCATCGTGCACCGGCTGGACTGGGAAACCTCGGGCATCATCCTGCTGGCACGCGACCCCGACACCCACCGCGAACTGTCCCGCCAGTTTCACGACCGCGAAACCGAAAAAGCCTACACCGCCCTGGCCTGGGGCCAGCCGGCGCTGGACAGCGGCAGCGTCGACCTGCCATTGCGCTACGACCCGCCGACCAAGCCGCGCCACGTGGTCGACCACGAGCACGGCAAGCATGCGTTGACCTTCTGGAAGGTGTTGGAACGCCATGAACACTGGTGCCGCCTGGAACTGACACCGATCACCGGCCGCTCTCACCAGCTGCGCGTGCACATGCTGTCGATCGGCCATCCGCTGCTGGGCGATGGCCTGTACGCGCACCCCGAAGCGCTGGCGGCCTACCCGCGGCTGTGCCTGCATGCCAGCATGCTGGGTTTCACCCACCCGGTGAGTGGCGAACGGGTACGCTTCGAGTGCCCGGCGCCCTTCTAGGCTCTGTATGAAATGCATCCCAGCTCGCCCATGCGGCGTTGAAAACCGGCTGGTGCGCCAGCCCGGTCGGAATGCTCATTGACAACCAGTCAACTCCGCTTCCTCGCCGGTTTTCGCCTTGCCTGGCCTTCGCTGGAATACATTTCATACAGACCCTGACCGGCCTGGCGGCCTTTCGTGGGGCCTTGCCCCCCACGTTATCGGCCCGCAACCTGCCGATCTCAAGCCTGCCAGACACCGCCCCACGGATACGTTAAACTCGCGCCCATTGCCGTCTGGAGCGACTTATGCGCGAAGCTTTGAACCAGGGCCTGATCGATTTTCTCAAGGCCTCTCCCACTCCTTTCCACGCCACCGCGAGCATGGCCCAGCGCCTGGACGCGGCCGGTTTCCAGCGCCTCGACGAGCGCGACAGCTGGGCCGTCGTCGCCGGCGGCCGCTATTACATCACCCGCAACGATTCCTCGATCATCGCCTGGCGCATGGGCCGGCACTCGCCCCTGATCAGCGGCATTCGCCTGGTCGGCGCCCACACCGACAGCCCCTGCCTGCGGGTCAAACCGCAGCCCGAGCTGCAGCGCCAGGGTTTCTGGCAGCTGGGTGTGGAAGTCTACGGCGGCGCGCTGCTGGCGCCGTGGTTCGACCGCGACCTGTCGCTGGCCGGCCGCGTGACCTTCCGCCGCGACGGCAAGGTCGAGAGCCAGCTGATCGACTTCCATCTGCCGATCGCGATCATCCCCAACCTGGCCATCCACCTCAACCGCGAGGCCAACCAGGGCTGGGCGATCAACGCGCAGAACGAGCTGCCGCCGATTCTGGCCCAGGTGGCCGGCGACGAGCGTCCGGACTTCCGCGCCCTGCTCACCGAGCAACTGGCCCGCGAGCACGGCCTCAATGCTGACGTGGTGCTGGACTACGAGCTGAGCTTCTACGACACCCAGGCCGCCGCTGTGGTCGGCCTGCACGGTGACTTCATCGCCGGTGCGCGGCTGGACAACCTGCTGTCCTGCTACGCCGGCCTGCAGGCGCTGATCAAGGCCGAGGGCGAGGAAACCTGCCTGCTGGTGTGCACCGACCACGAAGAAGTCGGCTCAAGCTCCGCCTGCGGAGCCGACGGCCCGATGCTCGAACAGACCCTGCAGCGCCTGCTGCCCGAGGGCGACGACTATGTACGCTGCCTGCAACGCTCACTGCTAATCTCCGCCGACAACGCCCATGGCGTGCACCCCAACTACGCCGAAAAGCACGACGCCAATCACGGTCCCAAGCTCAACGCCGGCCCGGTGATCAAGGTCAACAGCAACCAGCGCTATGCCACCAATAGCGAAAGCGCCGGTTTCTTCCGCCACCTGTGCATGGCCGAGGAAGTGCCGGTGCAGAGCTTCGTGGTGCGCAGCGACATGGCCTGCGGTTCGACCATCGGCCCGATCACCGCCAGCCACCTGGGTGTGCGCACCGTCGATATCGGCGTGCCGACCTTCGCCATGCACTCGATCCGCGAACTGGCCGGCAGCCATGACCTGGCCCACCTGGTAAAAGTCCTGGAGGCGTTCTACGCCGCCCGGGAACTGCCGTAAATGCGCGCCTGGCGCCTGCTGCTGGCGCTGCTGCTGTGCACGTGCATGTCCCAGGCCCTGGCCGCCGGCCTGCCGGGCCTGCTCGGCGGCTCCAGCAAGAGTCAGCCCCAGGCCAGCGAGCCGCTCGGGCAGTCGCTGGATGAAGTCATCCAGAATCTGGAAAACGACCAGCAGCGCGGCAAGCTGCTGGACGACCTGAAAAAGCTGCGCGACACCACCAAAAAAGCCCAGGCCAACCCGGAAGAAGGCGTGCTCGGCCTGATCGGCAGCGCTCTGAACCATCTGGAAGCGCAGTTCTCCGGCGACGACAGTCCGTTCGAGCGCTGGGGCAATGAGCTGGACCTGGCCAACATCGAGCTGCAGGCGCTGGTGCTGCCGATCAACCAGTGGCCGCCGATCATCGGCGGCTTCGCGGTGATCATCGCCGTGTGGAGCGCCCTGGCCTACGGCCTGATCTGGCTCAGCCAGCGCCTGCGGGTGCGGTTCGGCCTGACCATGGAGCTGCCGCCCAACCCGCGCACCTGGGACCTGGCGCGCTTCGCACTGCGCAAACTGGGGCCCTGGCTGGTGGCGCTGATCATCACCATCTATGTCGGCTACGCCCTGCCCTCCTCCCTGGGCAAAAGCCTGGCCATGGTGCTGGCCTATGCGCTGGTGGTCGGCACTTTCTTCTCGGCCATCTGCGTCATCGCCTTCTCCCTGCTCGACGGCCCGCACCGCCATGCCGCGCTGTACATCCTGCGCCACCAGGCGTTTCGCCCGCTGTGGCTGATCGGCAGTTGCGCGGCCCTCGGCGAGGCGTTCAGCGACCCGCGGCTGGTCAGCTCGCTGGGCTATCACCTGGCCTACGTCGCCGCCACTGCGGCCAACGTGCTGGCCGCACTGTTCTCCGGGCTGTTCATCCTGCGCTTCCGCCGCCCGGTGGCGCACCTGATCCGCAACCAGCCGCTGTCGAGGCGCCTGACCCGCCGCGCGTTGAGCGACACCATCGAGATCCTCGGGACCTTCTGGTACCTGCCGGCCCTGGTGCTGGTGGCCATCTCGCTGTTCGCCACCTTCTTCTCCGCCGGTGACACCAGCAACGCCCTGCGCCAGTCGCTGATCTGCACCGTGCTGGTGGTGCTGTGCATGGTCATCAACGGCCTGATCCGCCGCCACGGCCAGCGCCCGGCGCGGCACAACAAACGCCATGCGCTGTACTCCGACCGCCTGAAGAACTTCGTCTACACCCTGGTGCACCTGTTGATCTGGCTGCTGTTCGCCGAGCTGGGGCTACGGGTCTGGGGGTTGTCGCTGATCCGCTTCACCCAGGGCGATGGGCACGACATCAGCGTCAAGCTGATGAGCCTGGCCGGCACCCTGATCTTTGCCTGGCTGGCCTGGATACTTGCCGACACCGGCGTGCAACATGCGCTGACGCGCTCACGCAAGGGCCTGGCCAACGCCCGCGCGCAGACCATGATGCCGCTGATCCGCAACATCCTGTTCATCGCCATCGCGATCATCGCGGCCATCGCCGCCCTGGCCAACATGGGCATGAACGTCACGCCACTGCTGGCCGGTGCCGGGGTGATCGGCCTGGCCATCGGCTTCGGCGCGCAATCACTGGTGGCCGACCTGATCACCGGGCTGTTCATCATTATCGAGGACTCGCTGGCGATCGACGACTACGTCGACCTCGGCGGCCACCTGGGGACCGTGGAAGGCCTGACCATCCGCACGGTGCGCCTGCGCGACATCGACGGCATCGTGCACACCATCCCGTTCAGCGAGATCAAGAGCATCAAGAACTACTCGCGCGAGTTCGGCTACGCCATCTTTCGCGTGGCCATCCCGCACAACATCAGCATCGATGACGCCATCAAGCTGATCCGCGACGTCGGCCAGAAGATGCGCAGCGACCCGCTGCAAAAGCGCAACATCTGGTCGCCGCTGGAGTTGCAGGGGGTGGAGAGCTTCGAACAGGGCACGGCGATCCTGCGCGCGCGCTTCAAGACCGCGCCGATCAAGCAGTGGGAAGTGTCCCGGGCGTTCAACCTGGCGCTCAAACGCCAGCTTGACGAAGCCGGCCTGGACATCGCCACGCCGAGGCTGAGTGTGCAAGTGGTGACCGGGGCTTCGGAGCAAAAGCCCGAGGCAGGGTGATTGCCGGCAGTGACGAGTCGCTCGGGCCGCTTACTCCCCTGGCTGCACATCGGCACTCAAGCGAATCGCATCATGGCGCCAGTATTCCAGGTCACAGTCGATCAGCCGCCCGTGCTGGTCGTAGTTGACCCGGGTGATACGCAAGCCGGGGCTGCCCACCGACACCTTCAGCGCGCCTGCAGCCTCGGCGTGCAGCGCAGTGGGCATCATCTCGAACCTCACTCGCCCGTACTGGATGCCGTACTGCTGCGCATACAGCTCGGTGAGCGGCTGGCTGAGGTCCTGCTCGAGAATCGCCGGGAAGAACTGCGGATTGAGGTAATGCTCCACATAGAGCACCAGGCGCTCGTCGATACGCCGCGTGCGGCAGAGCTGAATCACGCTGGACAACGGTGCCAGCTGCAAAGCCTCGCACACGGCCGCCGGCGCCGGCTGCAGGCGCGCGCTGAGCAGCTGCGTCGAGGGCTCGCGCCCCTGATCGCGAACCATGGCGTGAAAGTGGCTGCGCTTGATCAGGTCGTAGGTCAGTCGCGGCGGCGAAATGAACCAGCCCCGGCGTTCCTCGCGGTAGATCAGGCCCTTGGCTTCCAGTTGCACCAGCGCTTCGCGCAAGGTGATGCGCGTGGTGGCGAACACCTCGCTCAACTTGCGCTCGGCCGGCAGCTTGCAGCCCGGCGACAGCAGGCCATGTTCGATCTGTTCCTGCAGCGCGTTGCTGATTGCCGTCACCGCGCGGGGTGCACCCTCTTGCATCACTCGACCCTTATCTGGACTAGACCAGCGCTATCTTCGGGCACGCGCACGGCCGCTTTGCCTTGGCGCCTCCTGCCACAAGACTAGGCAATTAAAATGACCGAGCCGTGACAGGGCTGCCATCGGCTCGTCACATGCTGCGCCAAAGCCTTGCAATCAGCGGCCTGCAGCATGGTCTACGCTTAGCGGCGAGGCCTGTCGCCAGGGCCAATGCAAAGCCTGCGCCAACGCCGCGGACATAATTTTGTCATGGCAAGGGCCTAGATTGGCTCAGGTATTGCTGACCTAGACCAAAGACCGCGTTGAATGTCCGTCCATAGGAGCTTCGAATGAAAAAGCTTTTCCTGGCATCACTGTTAGGCTCGAGTATTGCGCTGTGCACCGCCGCCATGGCGGCCGACACCGACCTGAAAACCCTGGAAGCCGCAGCCAGGACCGAAGGCACGGTGAACAGCGTCGGCATGCCCGATGACTGGGCCAACTGGAAAGGCACCTGGAGCGACCTGTCGACCAAATACGGCCTGACCCACATGGACACCGACATGAGCTCGGCCCAGGAAGTGGCCAAGTTCGACGCCGAGAAGGACAACGCCAGCGCCGACATCGGTGACGTCGGCGCCGCCTTCGGCCCGATCGCCGCCGCCAAGGGCGTCACCCAGCCGTACAAGCCGAGCCACTGGGACCAGGTGCCGGAATGGGCCAAGGACCAGGACGGCCACTGGATGCTCGCCTACACCGGCAGTATCGCCTTCATCATCAACAAGGACCTTGTCAAGGCGGGCGATGAACCGCACAGCTGGGCCGACCTGCTCAAGCCAGGCGCCAAATACAAGGTCACCATCGGCGACGTCAGCACAGCAGCGCAAGCGGCCAACGGCGTACTGGCGGCGGCCATCGCCATGAAGGGCGACGAAACCAACCTGCAACCGGGCCTGCAGCTGTTCACCAAGCTGGCCCAGCAGAAACGCCTGTCGCTGGGCAACCCGACCATCCAGTCGCTGGAAAAAGGCGAGGTGGAAGTGGGCGTGGTCTGGGACTTCAACGGCCTGAGCTATCGCGACAAGATCGACCCCAAGCGCTTCGACGTGCTGATTCCGTCCGATGGTTCGGTGATCTCCGGCTACACCACGATCATCAACAAATACGCCAAGCACCCGAACGCGGCCAAGCTGGCGCGTGAGTACATCTTCAGCGACGCCGGGCAGATCAACCTGGCCCGCGGCCACGCCCGCCCAATCCGCGCCGAGCACATCACCCTGCCCGACGACGTCAAGGCGCTGCTGCTGCCCAACGAGCAGTACAAGAGCGTGAAGCCGATCAAGGACCCTGCTGCCTGGGAGAAGAGCTCCAAGGCGCTGCCGCAACAATGGCAGGAGCAGGTCATCATCGAGATGAACTGAGGCTCTGCAGCTGATCGCGAGGGTGCCCGTGAGGGCCCCGTCGCCGGCAAGCCTTGCACCCTACCTCCACAGGACCCGCACACCATGCCCCACAAAGTCATCCTGGTCCTGCTGGACGGCCTCAGCTACTCGGTGGCCGAACACGCCATGGGCCACCTGCATGCCTATGTCGCCGCCGAGCGCGCCGTGCTGTACAAGCTTGAATGCGCCCTGCCGGCGCTGTCACGGCCGCTCTACGAATGCATCCTGACCGGCGTTCCGCCGATCGACAGCGGCATCGTCCACAACCAGGTTTCGCGCCTGTCCAACCAGCGCAGTATTTTTCACTACGCCGCCGATGCCGGGCTGACCACGGCTGCTGCGGCGTACCACTGGGTCAGCGAGCTGTACAACCGCTCGCCGTTCGATGCCCACCGCGACCGCCACACCAGCGACATCGCGCTGCCCATCCAGCATGGGTATTTCTACTGGGTCGACCACTACCCCGACTCGCACCTGTTCAGCGACGCCGAAAGCCTGCGCCGTCGGCACAACCCGGATTTTCTCCTGATACACCCGATGAACATCGACGACGCTGGGCACAAGCACGGCCTGGACAGTTCGCAGTACCGCAACAGTGCCCGCGGCGCCGACGTGATCCTCGCCGACCACCTGCAAGGCTGGCTGGATGCCGGCTACCAGGTGCTGGTCACCGCCGACCACGGCATGAACAACGATCGCTCGCACAACGGCCTGCTCAGCGAAGAGCGGGAAGTGCCGCTGTTCGTGCTCGGCGATGCCTTCAGCCTGAACCCCAACCTGCGCCCGTTGCAGACCGAGCTGTGCGGCACGATCTGCGCACTGCTGGGCGTGCCCCACGACAAACCCGTGAGCCGGGAGCTGTTGAAAAGTGAGTAACCCGACCCGAGGCCGCGGCTTGGCCCTGCTGTTTTTGCTGCCGTTCGCGGCGTTCTTCATCGTGTTCCAGATCGCACCGCTGGCCTGGGTGGCGATCCATAGCGTGCAGCTGGACGACGGCTGGGGCCTGGACAACTTCATCAAGGCCTTCAGCTCGAAGTTCTACCGCCAGGCCATCCAGCTGAGCCTGGAGATCAGCTTCTGGTCGAGCCTGTTCGGCATCCTTATCGCCGTACTGGGCAGCTATTCGCTACGCCGGGTCGATTCGAAACTGCGCGACTTCGTCAGCGCCTTCGCCAACATGACCAGCAACTTCGCCGGCGTGCCCCTGGCCTTCGCCTTCATCATCCTGCTCGGCTTCAACGGCAGCGTGACACTGATCCTCAAGCAGGCCGGGCTGATCCAGGACTTCGACGTCTACTCCAAGACCGGCCTGATCATTCTCTACACCTACTTCCAGATACCCCTGGGCGTGCTGCTGCTGTACCCAGCCTTCGATGCGCTGCGCGAAGACTGGCGCGAGTCCTCGGCCCTGCTCGGCGCCAGCGGCTGGCAATACTGGCGACACATCGGCCTGCCGGTGCTGACCCCGGCCCTGCTGGGCACCTTCGTCATCCTGCTGGCCAACGCCCTGGGTGCCTACGCCACGGTGTACGCGCTGACCACCGGCAACTTCAACGTGCTGCCGATCCGCATTGCCGCCATGGTCGCCGGCGACATCAGCCTGGACCCAAACCTGGCCAGTGCCCTGGCGATGATCCTGGTGGGCTTGATGACCCTGGTGACCGTAGTGCATCAATGGCTGCTGAAGAGGAGTTACCATGTCGCGCGCTGAAATCGGCCCCGCAGCCCTCTACCACCGGGTGGTGGTGTGGCTGCTGTTCCTCATCCTGCTGGCGCCGCTGGCCGGCACCCTGCTCTATTCGGTGGCCACCGAATGGTCGGCGACCATCCTGCCCAGCGGCCTGACCTTCAAGTGGTACCTGGCGCTGTGGAGCGACCCACGTTTTCTGCACGCCTTCGGCCAGTCGCTGCTGGTGTGCGTGGGCGCATTGATCCTCTCGGTAGTGCTGATCCTGCCGCTGCTGTTCGTGGTGCATTACCACTTCCCCAGGCTCGACGCGCTGATGAACATCCTCATCCTGCTGCCGTTCGCCGTGCCGCCGGTGGTGTCCTCGGTGGGGCTGCTCAACCTGTACGGCTCGGGCCCGTTGGCCATGGTCGGCACGCCGTGGATCCTGATCGGCTGCTACTTCACCGTGGCCCTGCCATTCATGTACCGCGCCATCACCAACAATCTGCAGGCCATCAACCTGCGCGACCTCATGGACGCCGCCCAACTGCTCGGTGCCAGCACCTTTCAGGCGGCCATCCTGGTGGTGCTGCCAAACCTGCGCAAAGGGCTGATGGTGGCGCTGCTGCTGTCGTTTTCTTTCCTGTTCGGCGAGTTCGTGTTCGCCAACATACTGGTGGGCACTCGCTACGAAACCTTGCAGGTGTACCTCAACAACATGCGCAACAGCAGCGGGCACTTCAACAGCGCGCTGGTGATTTCCTATTTCCTCTTCGTGCTGGTGCTGACCTGGGCCGCCAACCGACTGAACAAGGACAAGGACTGATATGAGCTACGTCAGTGTCGAACAGCTGGAAAAACACTACGGCGCCACACCGGTGTTCAGTGACATCCACTTCACCATCGCCCGCGGCGAATTCATCACCCTGCTCGGCCCCTCAGGCTGCGGCAAGTCGACCCTGCTGCGTTGCATCGCCGGGCTGACTTCGGTCAACAGCGGCAGGATCCTCCTCGATGGCCAGGACCTAGTGCCGCTGAGCCCGCAGAAGCGCGACATCGGCATGGTGTTCCAAAGTTACGCGCTGTTTCCCAACATGAACGTCGAGCAGAACGTCGCCTTCGGCCTGCGCATGCAGAAAATCCCCGCCGAGGAGAGTCGCCAGCGCGTCGCCGAGGTGCTCAGGCTGGTGGAACTGACCGCTTTCGCCGACCGCTATCCGCACCAGATGTCCGGCGGGCAGTGCCAGCGCGTGGCCCTCGCACGCTCGCTGGTGACCCGCCCGCGCCTGCTGCTGCTCGACGAGCCGCTGTCGGCGCTGGACGCGCGTATCCGCAAGCACCTGCGCGAGCAGATCCGCGCCATCCAGCAGGAGCTGAACCTGACCACCATCTTCGTTACCCATGACCAGGAAGAGGCGCTGACCATGAGCGACCGCATCTTCCTCATGAACCAGGGCCGCATCGTCCAGAGCGGCGACGCCCAGAGCCTCTATACGGCGCCGGTGGACGCCTTCGCCGCCGGCTTCATCGGCAGTTACAACCTGCTCGATGCCGAGCGGGCGAGTAAACTGCTGCAACGCCCGGTGAGCTCGCGCCTGGCGATCCGCCCGGAGTCCATCAGCCTGAGCCTGTCCGGCGAGCTGGAAGGGGAAATCCGCAGCCACAGCCTGCTGGGCAACGTGATCCGTTACCGGGTGCTGGCGCGCGAGGTGGAACTGGTGGTCGACGTGCTCAACCGCTCGGCCAGCGACCTGCTGGCCAACGGTCAGCGGGTATCGCTGTCGATCGACCCCGAGGCGTTGTGTGAAGTGGCCTGAGGGCTGGCCGCTTCGGTTGAGGAACTAGGAGATTGACCGTTATGCCGTTAGCCATTTTCGACCTGGACGAAACCCTTATCCATGGCGACTGCGCGTCCCTGTGGAGCGAACAGATGGTGCGCCTGGAATGGGTGGACGCCGAGTCCTTCCTGCGCAAGGACAAGCAACTGATGCAGGCCTACGCCGAGGGCCAGCTGGCCATGGAGGACTACATGGCGTTCAGCCTGGAGCCGGTGGCCGGGCGCACGCCCGAGGAAGTCGAGTTTCTGGTGGGGCCCTGGGTCGAGGACTTCATCGAGCCGATCATCTTCAGCGACGCCACTCGCACCATCGCCCGCCACCGCGCGGCCGGTGACCGCATCCTGATCATCTCCGCCTCGGCAGTGTTCCTGGTGCAGGCCATCGCCGACCGCCTGGGGGTCGACGAGGTACTGGCGATCAACCTGGAAGTGGCCCACGGCGTGTACAGCGGGCGCACCGAAGGCGTGCTGACCTACCGCGAGGGCAAGGTCACGCGCCTGGCCCAATGGCTGCATGAACAAGGCGAGAGCCTTGACGGCGCAAGCTTCTACTCCGACTCGCGCAACGACCTGCCGCTGCTGCTCAAGGTCGCCCACCCGCAGGTGGTCAACCCCGACCCGGTGCTGCGCGCCCACGCCGAACAGGCCGGCTGGCCGATTCACGAGTGGCGTTGATGATTGCGCGCGAAGGTGTCCGGCCCCATGGCCGCGATCTGCCCTTCGATCAAGGCATCGAAGGGTCGCAGCAGCGCGGCGAATGAGGCCGGCGCTTCCAGCTGTTCCAGGGCCTGGGCGACCGCCTCGATAGTCGACAGCGCGCCCGCCGCCGGGGCCTTGCGCAAGCGGTAACGGCTGGGCGCAACAGGGTTCAGGCTGACTCGCGGCAGGCCCGCCAGCAGCGGGTTGAGGTGCAGCAGTTTCTTCGCCTTGCGCCAGGTGCCGTCGGGCACCACCAGCAACAGGGGCTGTTGATGCGCGGTATACGGCTCGAGCATCGCCGCCTCTTGCCCGGGAAACAACAAACAAGCCCGGTAGCCGGGCAGGTTCAAGCGCTGCGCCAGGTCCTCGAACACCTCTCCCACCAGCAACTCGCTATTGCGCAGCCCCAGCGCCGCCAGCCGGGCGGTGTTCAGCGCGTGGCCGACCTCGCTGGGGTGCTGCAGGACCAGCACCCGCGAACGGCTGGGCAGCGCCGGAATCAGCGCACACAGGCAGTGGTCGAGTGGGCGCAGGCAGCGCGGGCATTGGGGTCTGGGCATGTCGAGCATTTTGCCACAAAGCTGCTCAGCGCAGTTCAAGGCTGCCGTCGCGGTGTTGCAGGTAGAGGCTGTAGGGCAAGACGAGGGTATCGGCTACACCGGAGAACAGGAAATCGAAGAACACCACCGGCACGCTGTTGATCGCCAGCCCCGCCGGGCCGGGGCCACTCGCCGGGTCGGCGTGCAAGGTGCAGAAATCATAAGCGATGCCGCTGTAGACCCTGGGGACAGCCTCGCAGCGAGTGCCCATGGCCTTGAGGCGCTGGCGAGCGGTCTGGTCGTCGGTAAACGTGCTGCTGATAGTGCCGCAGCCAGTGGCGCAGGCGGTGACGAGCGAGGCGATGATCAGGCGTTTCATGGGCAGGCCTGCGGCGGGGAGATGCAGCAGGCTAGCCTTGAGGGCCGTGAGAGAAAATAGGACCCGTCTGAAAAGGCATGCCGATCACCCGGGATTGACCTGGCTCTTGAGCAGATCGCGAAACGTCTGGATCAGCGGCTCCCGGCTGCGCCCGCGGCGCACGATCATCGAGAACGGCGCCTGGTAGCCAAAGGTGGCCGGGGACAGCACGCGCAAGTCGCCCTTGTCCGCCCAGCTCTGCGCATAGTGCTCGGGCAGATAGCCGATGTACGCGCCCGACAGCACCAGAATCAGCTGCGCCTCCATGCTCTCCACCGTCGCCGCGCTGTGCTTGAAGCCATGGCGCGCCAGCTCCGCCTGGCTCCAATAGCCGCGCCCGACCATGCGCTGCTGAGTGATCACCTCTTCCGGGATGCGGCGTTCGCTGTACAGAGGGTGGCGGCTGCTGCAATACAACCAATGCTGCTCGCGGTACAGCGGCTGGTAGACCAGCCCGCTCATGCGCGTGGAAAACGACCCCACGGCCAGGTCCAGGCGGTTTTCCTGCACGCCCATCTGCAGCTCATAGGGGCTGGACACCGACAGGTGCAGGTGCACTGCCGGGTACTCCTGGCTGTAGGCGCCAATGGCCTCGGCGAACGGAAAGGCGCTGTCGCTGACGGTGGAATCGATCACTCCCAGGTTCAGGGTGCCGCGCAGCTCGCCCTTGAGCGCCGCGGTGTACTGCTCGAACACCTCCATCTCGCCCAGCACGCGCAGGGTTTCCTGGTGAAACAGCTCGCCCTTGCTGGTCAGGCTGAAGCCGCCACGGCCGCGGTGGCACAGCACGATGCCCAGGCTCGATTCCAGCTGGCTCATGTAGGTGCTGATGGCCGAAGTGGAGAGGTTCAGTTCCTGCTGGGCGTTGGCGAAACCCTGGTGGCGCACCACGCTGACAAAGATGCGCAACAGTTTCAGGTCGGGGAGCGAACTGGCCATGGAAGATTCACAGGTATCGGCAGGAGGGGGTGGCTGGGGTGGTCGGGTGAATTGTGCATTAGTTCAGAAAATTCTGAACTAACTATTTGCCGTCGCGGATTCTTCCCAGGCACGCCCTTGCGCAGACTCCGACCCCACTGCATAACCATAAAGATGAGGCAAACCCGTGGAAAAGATCCTGCACCAACCACTGGGCGGTAACGAGATGCCGCGTTTCGGCGGTATCGCCACCATGTTGCGCCTGCCTCAGGTCGAGACCGCCGCAGGCCTGGACGCAGCCTTCATCGGCATTCCGCTGGACATCGGCACATCGCTGCGTGCCGGCACCCGCTTCGGCCCGCGCTCGATCCGCGCCGAGTCGGTGATGATCCGCCCTTACAACATGGCCACGGGCGCTGCCCCGTTCGATTCGCTGTCGGTGGCCGACATTGGCGACGTGGCGATCAATACCTTCAACCTGCTCGACTCGGTGCGCATCATCGAAGAGGCCTACGACAGCATTCTCGAGCACGATGTCATCCCCCTGACCCTGGGCGGTGACCACACCATCACCTTGCCGATCCTGCGGGCGATACACAAGAAGCACGGCAAGGTCGGGCTGGTGCACATCGATGCCCATGCCGACGTCAACGACCACATGTTCGGCGAGAAGATCGCCCACGGCACCACCTTCCGCCGCGCAGTCGAGGAAGGCCTGCTGGACTGCGACCGGGTAGTGCAGATCGGCCTGCGCGCCCAGGGCTACACCGCAGAAGACTTCAACTGGTGCCGCAAACAGGGGTTCCGGGTGGTGCAGGCCGAGGAATGCTGGCACAAGTCGCTGACCCCATTGATGGAAGAGGTGCGCGCCAAGGTCGGTGACGGCCCGGTGTACCTGAGCTTCGACATCGACGGCATCGACCCGGCCTGGGCACCGGGCACCGGCACTCCGGAAATTGGCGGCCTGACCACCATCCAGGGCATCGAGATCATCCGCGGCTGCCAGGGCCTGGACCTGGTCGGCTGTGACCTGGTGGAGGTCTCGCCTCCTTATGACACCACCGGCAACACCTCGCTGCTGGGCGCCAACCTGCTCTACGAAATGCTCTGCGTGCTGCCAGGGGTGGTGCACCGATGAGCGTCGAGCAGGTACTGCAGGCCGCCGCCACGCTCGTCGAAGCCTTTGCCAGCAATGATCGGCAAGCCTATTTTGGCGCCTTCAGCGAGGACGCCAGTTTCGTCTTTCACAACCTGGAGCAGCCGTTGCTCAGCCGCGCCGCCTACCAGGCAGTGTGGGACGGCTGGCGCCGGGACGAGGGTTTCGAGGTGCTCTCGTGCACCTCGCGCAATGCCTACGTCAGCCTGCAAGGTGACGTGGCGATCTTCATCCACGACGTGGCCACCGAGCTGCGCCTGCAAGGGGAGCTGTACCGCAGCCAGGAGCGCGAGACCATCGTGTTTCGTCGTTCGTCATCGCAACAGAGTCCGCAGCTCAATCCACAACACGATCCACAACACGATCCACAACAACAAGAACACAACCAGGGCCGCTGGCTGGCCTGCCATGAACACCTTTCAGTAGCACAACCACTGCCCTCCCCTTAGCCAGCGCCGCACACGATGCGCGGCGCAATGATCGGAGCAGACCATGACTAATAACAACTCGAAAAGTCCCAGCATGAACCAGAGCATCAGCCAGATCGAGACCAACGGTGTCGAACAGATCCCCGACCACGAACGCAATGCCACCCCGCTTGACCTCTTCCGCCTGATCTTCGGCGGCGCCAATACCTTCTCCACCGCCGTGCTCGGCAGTTTCCCGGTGCTGTTCGGCCTGTCGTTCCAGGCCGGGGCCTGGGCGATCGTGCTGGGCATCGTGGTCGGCGCGCTGATTCTCGCCCCCATGGGCCTGTTCGGCCCGATCAACGGCACCAACAACGCCGTGTCCTCCGGTGCGCACTTCGGCGTTCACGGGCGCATCGTCGGCTCGTTCCTCTCGCTGCTGACCGCCATCGCCTTCTTCTCGATTTCCGTATGGAGCTCGGGGGATGCCCTGGTGGGGGGCGCCAAGCGCCTGATCGGGCTGCCGGAAACCGACCTGACGCTGGGCCTGGCCTATGGATTGTTCGCCCTGCTGGTGCTGGTGGTGTGCATCTACGGCTTTCGCTTCATGCTGTGGGTCAACAAGATCGCCGTGACCGTGGCCAGCGTGCTGTTCCTGCTGGGCGTGGTGGCGTTCGCGCCGACCTTCGACAGCGCCTATGCCGGCACCGTCGGCATGGGTCAGCCAGGGTTCTGGGCGGCCTTCATCGGCGCCGCACTGGTGTCGATGAGCAACCCGATCTCGTTCGGCGCCTTTCTCGGCGACTGGTCGCGCTATATACCGCGCGACACGGCCAAGGTACGCATCTTAGGCGCGGTGATTCTCGCGCAACTGGCGACCCTGCTGCCGTCGCTGTTCGGCCTGGCCACGGCGACCATCGTCGCGGTCAAGGCGCCGGACTACATCGCCAGCAATAACTATGTCGGTGGCCTGCTGGCGGTGTCGCCGACCTGGTTCTTCGTGCCGGTGTGCCTGCTGGCAGTGATCGGCGGCATGTCCACCGGCACCACCTCGCTGTATGGCACCGGCCTTGACATGTCCAGCGTGTTCCCGCGAGTGCTGTCGCGGGTCAGGGCGACCCTGCTGATCGGCATCATGAGCATCGCGTTCATCTTCATCGGGCGCTTTGCCGCCAACCTGGTGCAGAGCGTTTCGACCTTCGCGGTGCTGATCATCACCTGCACCACGCCCTGGATGGTGATCATGCTACTGGGCCTGTTGACCCGCCGTGGCTGGTACTGCCCGAACGACCTGCAGGTGTTCACCCGCGGCGAGACCGGCGGGCGTTACTGGTTCAGCCACGGCTGGAACTGGCGCGGCATGGGCGCCTGGATTCCCAGTGCGCTGGTCGGGCTGTGCTTCGTCAACCTGCCGGGGCAGTTCGTCGGCCCCCTGGGCAACCTGGCAGGCGGCATCGACATCAGCCTGCCGGTGACCCTGGGCCTGGCCGCGCTGGTGTACCTGGCGCTGCTCAGCCTGTTCCCGGAATTGCCAGAGGTGTATGGCCCAGGGGACCCACGCAGCCGCTCGCACTCGACCACCTCGGCAGTCAAGGCCCACGCTTGATTGCATGAAGTCCGCTGCCACGACGAAGGGGCGGTTACCGTGACGGTACCGCCCCTTCGACGTTTCGGGAATCGATCAGCGCCGCGGCTTCTGCCGCCGGCGGTCATCTTCGGTGGGGATGGGCACAGGTTGCAGCGGCGGTGGGATCAAGCCAAGCGCGACAGCCAGGTCATGAAGCCAGTTGTACAGTTGGCCGGAAGAAAACAGGTCGGATTTCATGATGCCCCCCTCAAGGGTAAACCTGAGTGACGGGAATTCTGTCGTCACTTCGCCTTGATCATAGTCCTTTGGATTACATTTGGAACCACTAAAAAGTGCGACCAGATGCAACATCTATTACAAAAGAGCTCGAACCGACCCTAAGCGTTCACTTCCTTCGGATGAATGGGGGCGCTCGCCGGCGCGCCGCCCCCCAGCGTTTCAGACCCCGACTGCGGCCAGCGGCGCTCGGTAGCGGCTGCGCTCGCGCCAGGCCAGACCCAGGTAAAACAAGGCTCCCAGGCCGCATCCGGTGAACCAGGCGAAATTGGCCAGCACCTGCAACCAGGGAATGAAGGTGATCGCCACGCCCATCAGGGTGGCCGGAATCAGCGCATAGATCGCCGTGCGGTTGAACCCCTTGGTGTAGTAATAGCGACCCGACGGGCTGTCGTCGAACAGCGCCGGCACGTCGACCTGGCGTTGCTTGATCAGGTAGTAATCCACCAGCAGGATGCCGAACAGCGGGCCGATGAACGCTGCCAGCACGTCGAGGGTGTAGTGGATCACCGCCGGGTTGTTGAACAGGTTCCATGGCGTGATGAACACCGAAGCCACGGCGGCGATCATGCCGCCGGCGCGCCAGCTGATCCGGCTAGGCGACACGTTGGCGAAGTCGAAGGCCGGGGAGACGAAATTGGCGACGATGTTGATGCCGATGGTCGCTGTGACAAAGGCAAAGGCACCTAGCAGCACCGCCACACTGTTATCGATGCGCGCCACGGTGGCGATCGGGTCGTGCAGCATTTCACCGAACACAGGCAAGGTGCCCGAGACGATGACCACGGTCACCAGCGAGAACGCCAGAAAATTCACCGGCAGGCCCCAGAAATTGCCGCGGCGCACGTCGCTCATGCTCCGGCAATAGCGGCTGAAATCGCCGAAATTCAGCGTCGGCCCGGAAAAGTACGACACCACCAGCGCCGTGGCGATGATGATCTGGCTGAACGCCTGCCAGCCGCTCAAGGATTTTTCCGACAAGGTGAAGCTGATGTTGTTCCAGCCGGCTTTCCAGACGATCCATGCCGCCAGCAGGAACATCACCGCGTACACCACGGGGCCTGCCCAGTCGATGAAGCGTCTGATCGAATCCATGCCGGTCCAGAATACCGCCGCTTGCAACACCCAGAGGGCGAGGAAGCCGAACCAGCCCAGGTACGACAGGCCGGCAAAGGTCATGTGGGTGTAGATTTCCATGCCGGGGAAGAAGCGCAGCACCACGATGATCAGCGCGCTGGAGGCCAGGTAGGTCTGCACGCCGTACCAGGCCACGGCGATGAGGCCGCGAATCACGGCGGGAATGTTGGCGCCGAACACGCCAAAGGCCAGCCGGCAGACCACCGGGAACGGCACCGCCGCCTGCTGGCTGGGACGGGCGACCAGGTTGGCGATCAGCTGCACGATACAGATCCCCGCCAGCAAGGCGATCAATACCTGCCAGCTGGCCAGCCCGAGGGCAAACAGGCTGGCGGCGAACACATAGCCACCGACGCTGTGCACGTCGCTCATCCAGAAGGCGAAAATGTTGTACCAACTCCAGGTCTGCGGCACGGGCCCCAGGTCCGCGTTGTACAGGCGTGGGCTGTACCCCTTGGGCAATTGCTCGGTCATCGTTTGCCTCCTTGAGACAACGGCCACGGCTCATGGCGAGTCGCTAGCACTGTTGTATACGATTGTTGAGCCAAACGTGGAGCAGGATGTATGCCATTGCCTGGAACGGCCAGTTTGCGGGGGGTGGCGGGATTAAGTCGACGCAATTCGCGCAAAATGGGTGCGGATTGCGCTGAAAGAGGGCAATAGCATCAAGCCGGCCACCGGCCGGCCCGATCTTCAAGGCAGCTAGATACTGCCTCCGGCAATCTGCGCCTTGCTCGCCACCTGGTCGAAGGTGGCGGGAGCCAGCGCGTCCGGCTGTTCATCGAGCACCTGACGCGGGTGATCGTTGCCCGGGATGCTGCTGTCGAGCAGGCTCAACAGGCTCGAACCGCGCAGCGTCAGGACGAAATTCTCGCCATTGCCGCCCTCGCCCTCCGGGCGCGGCTCGATGAAGCCGCGCTCCAGCAACAGCTTCTCGTATTCGCTGGCATCGGCCTTGAGCCGATCCAGATCGCCGACGCTGGCGCCCTGAGCGGCCTGCGCAGCAGCGTGCTGCTCGGCATAGGGGCGCGGGGTGAAACTGTGGTCGGCACCGTTCTGCACCTCGTGCAACAGACGCTCGATCAGGTCCCAATTGTATTTTTTCGGGGTATCCATGCTGATGAAACCTCCAACACTCAAGTGATAGGGTTTTGCATCAGTTGTGACCCAAACAGGCGCCAGCCGTTCCGGGAAAGGCTGGCGCGAGCAAGCCAGCCGGCCTTATTCGCCAGCCGGTGCGGCAGGCTTGCGCTTGCGCAGCGGGGCCAGGCCGTCGCCGCTGACCAGCGACGGTGCGTCGGCTTTCGGCCGGTTGACGGTCTTGCGCTTGGTCGGGCCCTTGGCCACGGCCTTCTTGTCGCCCTTCTTCGGATCGGTTTTCTTCTTTTTGACTCCCACAGCCTTGCCGGAGGCCTTGACCTTCTTCGGCCCGTTGTAGCTGCCTTTGACTTCCTTGATCACTCGGCGCTCGAAGGTCTGCTTGAGGTAGCGCTCGATGCTCGACATCAGGTTCCAGTCGCCATGGGAAATCAGCGAGATGGCCAGGCCTTCGTTGCCGGCACGACCGGTGCGGCCGATGCGGTGCACGTATTCGTCGCCGCTGCGCGGCATCTCGAAGTTGATCACCATGTCCAGGCCCTCGACGTCCAGGCCGCGGGCGGCGACGTCGGTGGCCACGAGGATCTTCACGCCACCCTGCTTGAGGCGGTCGATGGCCAGCTTGCGGTCCTTCTGGTCCTTGTCGCCGTGCAGCACGAACACCTTGTAGTCCTGGGCCACCAGGCGACCGTACAGGCGGTCGGCCATGGCCCGGGTGTTGGTGAAGATGATCGCCTTCTGGTAGGTCTCGTTGGCCACCAGCCAGTTGAGGATCTGCTCCTTGTGCACGTTGTGGTCAGCCGGAATGATCTGCTGGCGGGTGCCTTCGGCGAGCTGGCTGACGCTGTTGATCAGCAGGTGCTCGGGGTCCTTGAGCACCTTGGCGATCATCTCGCGCAGGCCTGCACCGCCGGTGGTGGCCGAGAACAGCAGGGTCTGCTGGCGATTCGGGCACTCTTCGACCAGGCGCTGGACGTCTTCCGAGAAACCCATGTCGAGCATGCGATCGGCTTCGTCCAGCACGATCAGCTCGACGTGCTTGAGGTCCAGGTTGCCGGCATTGAGCTGCTCGATCAGGCGGCCCGGGGTGCCGATCAGGATGTCCGGCACCTTGCGCAGCATCGCAGCTTGCACCTTGAAGTCTTCGCCGCCGGTGATCAGCCCGGCCTTGATAAAGGTGAACTGCGAGAAGCGCTCGACTTCCTTGAGGGTCTGCTGGGCCAGTTCGCGGGTCGGCAGCAGGATCAGCGCGCGGATGTCGACGCGAACCTTGGCTGGGCCGATCAGGCGGTTGAGCATCGGCAGGACGAAGGCGGCGGTCTTGCCACTGCCGGTCTGCGCCGTCACCCGCAGGTCGCGGCCCTGCAGGGCCAACGGAATGGCCGCCGTCTGCACCGGCGTAGGCTCGACAAATTTAAGCTCGGCCACGGCTTTGAGCAGGCGTTCGTGCAGGGCGAATTGGGAAAACACGGGTGTTACCTCGGCGAAGTACTTGAATTCAACTGCATAGCGTAACGGTTTCCGCGGCCTGCGCCGAATTTCTTTACTTCCTGTAACGGTACAAGCCGTGGCTTCGGCGCGCCGATGCGCTTTAATCGCCGCCTCGCCCGATGAACGAGCAGACTTGCGATGATGATTTCCCACGGCTGGCAACAGGTGCAGCAACTGTTGAGCGCCCTCGACCAACAACCCTGGCTGGCCGCCGGCCTGAGCCTGGCCCTGCTGTTGCTGTGCGCGTGGCTCGCCGGCAAGGTGGCCCGCGCCACCCTGTTGCGGGTGACCCAAGCCCTCAGTGCTCAAGCCGCGCTGCACTGGCTCGACGACCTGTTGCAGCACCGGGTCATCCATCGCCTGGGGCAAACCGTGCCGTCGCTGGTGCTGCAGTTCGGCCTGCGCGGTATCCCGCAGCTGGCACCCGGCACCGCCACGGTGCTGGGCAACGTGGCGCTGGCATTGACCGTACTGTTTCTGCTGCTGGCGACCAGCGCCCTGCTCGACGCGCTGTTGGCCATCTATTCGCGCACCGAACACGCCCGCACCCGCTCGATCAAGGGCTACGTGCAGCTGGCGCGCATGGTGCTGTTCGTCTTCGGCGGCATCATCGTCGTCGCCACCCTGATCGACCGCTCGCCGTTGCTGCTGCTGTCGGGCCTTGGGGCCATGTCGGCGGTGATCCTGCTGGTGTACAAGGACACACTGTTGTCCTTCGTCGCCAGCGTGCAGCTGACCAGCAACGATATGTTGCGGGTCGGCGACTGGATCGAAATGCCCCAGGTCGGCGCTGATGGCGATGTGGTGGATATCACCTTGCACACCGTCAAGGTGCAGAATTTCGACAAGACCATCGTCTCCATTCCCACCTGGCGTCTGATGGCCGAGTCCTTCAAGAACTGGCGCGGCATGCAACAATCAGGCGGCCGGCGCATCAAGCGCAGCCTGTTTATCGACGCCAGCAGCATCGCCTTCCTCGACCCGGCGCAACAGGCCCACCTGGGCCAGGTGCACCTGCTGGGCGACTACCTGCAGCGCAAGCAACTCGAACTGCACAGCTGGAACGAGCCGCGCGGCGAGCTCGCCGCCAACCGCCGGCAGATGACCAACATCGGCACCCTGCGTGCCTTCACGCTGGCCTACCTGAAAAACCACCCTGACATCCAGCCGAGCATGACCTGCATGGTCCGTCAGCTGCAACCCACCGCCCAGGGTGTACCGCTGGAAATCTACTGCTTTACCCGCACCACCGACTGGGCAGAGTACGAACGGGTGCAGGGCGACATTTTCGACTACCTACTGGCGCTGGTCCCGGATTTCGGCCTGGCGGTGTATCAACAGCCGAGTGGCGGGGATATGCGCGTGGCTCTGGCGGGTCAGGTTCGCGGCCAGACGACGGCACTCTTCAGCCATTGCACTAATGAAAGCACTGCATCATGATTGCTATCAATGAAAGCAAAGGTGCTTACCTGATGGCGACTCTCACAGTGCGAAATCTGCCCGATGAAGTACACCGTGCCCTGCGACTAAGGGCTGCCGAACATGGTCGCAGCACCGAGGCGGAGGTCAGAGACATCCTGACGACGGCGGTGCGTCCGCAGGCGCGACTGAAACTGGGCGACGCATTGACGGCCCTGGGTCGCAGCTTCGATCTTGATGAGGAAGATGTCCAAGCACTGACGCAGGCGCGGGACACCGAGCCCGCCGAGCCCATGAGGTTTGAATGATTGTTCTGGATACCAATGTTCTAAGCGAAGCACTTCGACCCCAGCCCGCTATTGCTGTAGTCGACTGGCTCAATGCCCAGGAGGCTGCGACGCTGTACATCTCGAGTGTGACGGTCGCCGAGATGTTGTTTGGCGTCGCCGTTCTGCCCGAAGGTCAGCGCAAGGACAACCTTGGTCTGGCGATAAAAGGGCTGCTGGGGTTGTTCGAGGGAAGGGTCCTGCCGTTTGACACCGATGCCGCGTCCCATCACGCCAAGCTCGCTGTTCTGGCACGCGCCAACGGTCGGGGATTTCCAACGCCGGATGGCTATATAGCCGCCACGGCGGCGGCACGCGGCTATGCCATCGCTTCCCGGGGCACGGCCCCGTACAGGGCAGCGGGGCTAGAGGTGATCGACCCTTGGTGCTGAACGATCGCTCGCCAGCGGCCGCCGGGCCGAGCGCCGGGCAATCCATACCGACAGCAGAATGATCGCCGCGCCTGCGGCCAGGCGCGCCAGCGGCTCCTGCTTATTCCACAGCAGCAGATTCAACAACAAGCCCACCGGGACATGCAGGTTGTTCATCGCCGCCAGCGTCGCGCCGCCGACCTGGCTGGCGCCTTTATTCCAGGCATACATGCCAAAGGCAGTGGCGATCAGGCCGAGGAACACCAGCACGGTCCATTGCAGCGAGGTCTGGGGCAGGCGTTGCAGATTGCCGAAGGCAAGATACGCCGGCAAGGCAACCAGCAAGGCACCGACGAAAAAGTAGCCGAAGCGCCGATACTGGGGTTCGTCGCCGGGCGAGCGGGCTTGCAGGTGTTTGTACAACACCTGCCCGGCCGCATAGGTGAAATTGGCGACCTGCAGCAGCACAAACCCGAGGAAGAAGTCGGTGCTGATGCGATCGTAGCGGATCACCGCTGCCCCAATCACCGCCGTCAGTGCCGCCAGCAGGCCCCAAGGGTTGAAGCGGCGGTTGAGGGCGTCTTCGATCAAGGTCACATGCAGGGGCGTGAGAATGGTGAACAGCAGCACCTCCGGCACGCTGAGCACGCGAAAACTCAGATACAGGCAGACGTAGGTGACACCGAACTGCAAGGCGCCGATCAGCAGCAGGCGGCGTACCACGCTGGCTGGAACCTGACGCCAGCGGGTCAGCGGGATGAACACCAGACCGGCGATCAACACCCGGGCCAGCACGGCAAAATAGCTGTCGACATGGCCCGCCAGGTAGGCGCCGATGAGGTTGAAGGACAAGGCCTGAATAAGGGTGACAAGCAACAGGTAGGGCATTGCGCAGCTCTGTGGGAAGGTCTGGTTGACAGGGGCTGAGGCCAAAGCCTTCATGAAAAATCGATTGAATCGCCAAGGATACAGTCAAAACACATCAGACAAGTTGTTTTATAGAGCCGATGCTCTACTCTGCTCGACATTGTTCAACGTTGCCCGGCGCGTCAGGCGCCCGATCCCAGCTGCAGGAGTCTTCGATGAAAGCGCCGCGTGTCACCCTCGATCAATGGCGAACCCTGCAGGCGGTGGTCGACCATGGGGGCTTTGCCCAGGCCGCCGAGGCGTTGCACCGTTCGCAGTCCTCGGTCAGCTATACCGTGGCACGCATGCAGGACCAGCTCGGTGTGCCACTGCTGCGCATCGACGGGCGCAAGGCGGTGTTGACCGAAGCCGGCGGCGTGCTGTTGCGCCGCTCGCGGCAGCTGGTCAAGCAGGCTGCGCAACTCGAGGACCTGGCCCACCACATGGAGCAGGGCTGGGAAGCCGAGGTACGCCTGGTGGTCGACGCCGCCTACCCGAATACGCGGCTGGTGCGCGCGCTGACCGAATTCATGCCCCAGAGCCGTGGCTGCCGGGTGCGCCTGCGCGAAGAGGTGTTGTCGGGGGTTGAAGAAGTGTTGCAGGAAGGCGTCGCCGACGTGGCCATCAGTGGCTTCAGCATCCCGGGGTACCTGGGCACCGAGATGAGCGCCGTGGAGTTCGTCGCCGTGGCCCAGCCTGAACACGCGCTGCACCGGCTCAACCGGCCCTTGAACTTCCAGGACCTGGAAAGCCAGTTGCAGGTGGTGATCCGCGATTCGGGCCGCTCACAGCCGCGCGACGTCGGCTGGCTGGGCGCCGAGCAGCGATGGACCGTGGGCAGCCTGGCCACCGCCGCGACTTTTGTCGGCAACGGCCTGGGCTTCGCCTGGCTGCCGCGCCACCTGATCGTCCGCGAGCTGGCCGAGGGCGTGCTCAAGGCCTTGCCCATGGAGCAAGGCGGCAGCCGCCACCCCACCTTCTATCTCTACGCCAACAAGGACAAGCCCATGGGCCCGGCGACGCAGATTCTCATCGATCTGCTGCGCAAATTCGACGTAGCGCCGCTGCACGAACTGCCCCCCACCCTGCCGCTCCACGTGGTCGAACCGGCCTGAGCCATGGACCGGCGCCGACAGCGCTGGAACGACTCTCGCCTATCATCTGTCCTACCCTTATCATCAGCGCCGACCATGCTGCCCCCGGTCGGCTTGAAGGAACACCCGGTAACACTCATAACCGCTGCGGCACTGGCGGTTATCGAAAACTCACCCACGCTGTATCGCGTTGCGCTTGGCCAGACGCTGACCCCATCGACTACAAGGATTCGATTCAATGCTGAAAAAACTGCTCGTTGCCGCCGGTACCGTCCTCTTCGCCAGCCAGTTGCTGGCCGCCGATGCCAAGCACCCGCAAGTAGAGCTGGACACCAGTTTTGGCGCCGTCGTGGTCGAACTGGACGGCGAGAAAGCGCCGATCAGCACCGCCAACTTCCTCGCCTATGTGGACAAAGGCTTCTACAACGGCACCATTTTCCACCGGGTGATTCCGGGCTTCATGGTTCAGGGCGGTGGTTTCACCCCGCAACTGGTCGAAAAACCTACCAACCCGCCAATCAAGAACGAAGCCGACAACGGCCTGCACAACACCCGTGGCACCCTGGCCATGGCGCGCACCTCGGACGTCAACTCGGCCACTAGCCAGTTCTTCATCAACCACAAGGACAACAACTTCCTCGACCACGGCGGCCGCGACTTCGGCTACGCGGTGTTCGGCAAGGTGGTCAAAGGCATGGAAGTGGTCGACCAGATCGCTGCCGTGCAGACCTCCACCCAGCAAGGCCAGCAGAACGTGCCGGTCGACCCGGTACTGATCAAAGTGGCCAAGCGCCTGCCCTGATCGCTGCTTTCCGTTCAAAGCCGGCCCCTCACGGGCCGGCGCTGTAAAGGAGCCCTTCCCCGATGATCTACCGTCGTTTCGAGCAATGGATCGATATCTTTCGCGAAGCGCCCACGGAGGAGCCCCCGAAAACGGTCCTGCCCTTCTATATCTATTACCTCAAGCAGGTCTGGCCCAGCTTCGCCGCGCTGTTGGTGGTCGGCCTGATCGGCGCGCTGATCGAAGTGGCACTGTTCAGCTACCTGAGCCGGATCATCGACCTGGCCCAGGGCACGCCAGATCCGCACTTCTTCGGCAACCACGCCCTTGAGCTGTCGTGGATGCTGGTGGTGACCCTGATCCTGCGGCCGATCTTCGTCGGCCTGCATGACCTGCTGGTGCACCAGACCATCGCGCCTGGCATGACCAGCCTGATTCGCTGGCAGAACCACAGCCAGATGCTCAAGCAGAGCCTGAATTTCTTCCAAAGCGACTTCGCCGGGCGCATTGCCCAGCGCATCATGCAAACCGGCAACTCGCTGCGCGATTCGGCCGTGGCGGCCGTGGATGCCATCTGGCACGTGGTGATCTATGCGGTGGGCTCACTGGTGCTGTTCGCCGAGGCCGACTGGCGCCTGATGATCCCGCTGATCCTGTGGATCTTCGGCTACATCGGCGTACTGTATTACTACGTGCCACGGGTCAAGGAGCGTTCGGTGGTGTCTTCCGAAGCGCGCTCCAAGCTCATGGGCCGCATCGTCGATGGCTACAGCAACATCGCCACGCTCAAACTTTTCGCCCACACCAACCTGGAACAGCAATACGCGCGCGAAGCGATCACCGAACAGACCGTCAAGACCCAGCTGGCCAGCCGTGTGGTCACCAGCATGGACACGGTCATCACCACCCTCAACGGCATGCTGATCGTCGGCACCACGGGTTCGGCCCTGTGGCTGTGGAGCGAGAGCCTGATCACCGTGGGCGCCATCGCCCTGGCCACAGGCCTGGTGATCCGGATCGTCAACATGTCTGGCTGGATCATGTGGGTGGTCAACGGTATCTTCGAAAACATCGGTATGGTCCAGGACGGCCTCGAGTCGATCTCCCAGCCGGTCAGCGTGACCGACCAGAAAGGCGCGCCAACCCTCAAGATCGGCCGCGGCAACGTGCGCTTCGAAGACGTCGACTTTCACTACGGCAAAGGCAGCCGGGCGATCATCGACGGTCTGACCCTGGACATCCGCCCCGGCGAAAAAATCGGCCTGATCGGCCCTTCGGGTGCCGGCAAGTCGACCCTGGTCAACCTGTTGCTGCGCATGTACGACCTGCCTGACGGCCGCATCCTGATCGACGGCCAGGATATTTCCCAGGTCACCCAGGAAAGCTTGCGCGCGCAGATCGGCATGATCACTCAGGACACCGCGCTGTTGCACCGCTCGATCCGCGAAAACCTGCTGTACGGCCGCCCCGGCGCCAGCGACGAGCAGCTGTGGGAAGCGGTGCGCAAGGCGCGCGCCGACGAGTTCATCCCGCTGCTGTCCGATGCCGAGGGCCGCCTGGGCTTCGAGGCACATGTGGGCGAGCGTGGGGTCAAGCTGTCAGGCGGGCAACGTCAGCGCATCGCCATTGCGCGTGTACTGCTCAAGAACGCGCCGATCCTGATCATGGACGAAGCCACCTCGGCGCTGGACTCCGAGGTGGAAGCGGCGATCCAGGAAAGCCTGGAAACCCTGATGAAGGGCAAGACCGTGATCGCCATCGCCCACCGCCTCTCGACCATCGCCAAGATGGACCGTCTGGTGGTGCTCGAACAGGGCCGCATCGTCGAAATCGGCAGCCACAGTGAATTGTTGGCACAGCACGGGCTATACGCGCGGCTGTGGCATCACCAGACCGGCGGGTTTGTCGGGATGGATTGACCGCCATGACAGGCTGAAGGCTGAACTGACCCTGGGAGGGGGCAAAGCCCCCGAGAAGCCGCCAGGCCGGTTTGATCTAGATACAATGGAGCGCTGCGCAGCCTCCCACGGCCCATCCGGTCTCAGCCTTGCCGGTACGGCAAGGCGCCCCTCGCTTGTTCAGCGTACGCCAGCACCCCTACCCGCTCCGCTTCGAGAAACTCGCTGACCGCCGCGCGCAATCCAGGGTGGCGCAAGTAGTGCCAGGAATGCGTGATCACCGGTTCGAACCCGCGAATCAACTTGTGCTCGCCTTGGGCCCCGGCATCGAAGCGCTGCAGGCCGTGCGCGATGGCATAGTCCATGCCCTGATAGAAGCAGGTCTCGAAATGCAGGCGGTCGTACTCCGCCAGGCAACCCCAGTAGCGCCCATAGAGGGTGTCACCGGCCACCAGGCTGAACGCCATGGCCACCCGCTGGGCGCCCTGTACGGCAAACACGACGCGGATGGCCTCGGGCATGCGCTCGGCCAGCAGGCTGAAGAACAGGCGCGTCAGGTAAGGCGCCTGGCCCCGGACGGCATAGGTATTGGCATAGCAGGCGTAGACGAAATCCCAGTCGGCTTCGCCCAGCTCATGGCCGCTGTACCACTGGAAACCGATGCCCTGCCCCAGCACCTGCTCGCGCTCCTTGCGCATCTGCTTGCGCTTGCGTGAGGCCAGCGTGTCGAGAAAATCCTGGAAGTCGCCGTAGCCGCGGTTCTGCCAGTGGTACTGGCACCCTAGCCGCTGCAGCCAACCTTCCTCGCCTGCCAGCATGGCATCGAGCGTGGGCTCGGTGAAGTTGATGTGTGCACTGGAGAGATCCTCGATCTCAAGATAACCCGGCAACGCCTGCAGCAGCGCCAGGCCGTCGGCCGGCGTGGCCGCCAACAGGCGCGGCCCGGCCACTGGGCTGAACGGCACCGCCGCCAGCAGTTTGGGGTAGTAGTCGATACCGGCGCGGCGACAGGCGTCAGCCCAGCCATGATCGAACACGTACTCGCCATAGGAGTGCCACTTGCGGTAGGCCGGCAAGGCCGCCAGCACCTGCCCCTCGTGCATGTGCAATACATGCTCGGCGCGCCAGCCGGAGCCCTTGCCCAGGCTGCCGCTGTCTTCCACGGCGCTGAGGAAGGCATGGCGCATGAACGGCTGAGCAGCCGGCAGCAAGGCGTCCCACTGTGCGGCGGGCAGGTCGGCAAGACGGTGCAGCACGGTCAGCGACATCGGTTTTTTCCACCATGCAGGTCGAGATGGGTGGCAGCGCCGCAAGTATCGCCCGATCAGCCGGGAATGTGTATCGCCTCCCTCAACAGTGCCATTTCAGAGCGGTTTCAGCGAAATGACAAAGGGCTTTCATGTCATCGCTAAGCCATCGATTTGCCATCACTCTGTAATAACCAATCGCAATACTTGCGCCACCTTTTGGAACCAAGAGCCTTCTGTTCAGGGCCTTTCGGGATAAATCCCCTACAGAGCAGGCAACTGCAACTTTAAACATTACGGAGCAACGTATGCGTCTTCTTTCTACCTTTACCGGTATCGGCCTGTGTTCGACCCTGCTGATGGCGATGAGCACCCCGGCCAATGCCGCGGTCGACGCGAAACTGCTGGCGATGCTCAAGGCCAACGGTTCGATCACTGACGCCCAGTATGCCGAACTGCAAGCTGACCTGGCCAATGACCAGAAAGTGACCCAGCAGGCCACCGCCGACGCCGTCGCCAAGCAGAACGCCTGGGACCAGAAAGTGGCCTGGGCCTCCAAGACCAGGATCACCGGCGACGTGCGCGTTCGCGAAGAGAACATCAAGACCGAAGGTTCGACCCTGGACAACAACCGTACCGCCGACCGCCAGCGCGTTCGTGCCCGTTTCGGTGTGTACAGCGAAATCGACCCGCAGGTCGATGCCGGCATCCGTGTCGCCACGGGTGGCAGCGCCGACTCGCGCTCGACCAACCAGGACCTGAACAACGGCTTTACCAAGAAAAGCCTGTGGCTGGATGAAGGCTATCTCGACTGGCACCCGACCGCCATCAAGAACCTGCACCTGATCGGCGGCAAGATGCTGCAGCCGTGGGTCAGCATGGGCGACATCATCTGGGACAGCGACGTCAACCCCGAAGGCGTGGCCGCGACCTACAAGCTGCCGATCAACAAGAACGCCGAACTGTTCGGCAGCATCGGCTACTACACCCTCAAGGACAACGTCGACGGCGAAGGCTATCAGTTCAACCACGACCTGAGCCTGTACGCCGGTCAGCTGGGTGGCAAGTTCAACCTGGGTGATGTGGTGGGCGTAACGGCCGGCGGCAGCATCTACAACTACAACAACTCCAACGATGACGGCACCGCTGCGGGTACCACCGTGGCGTCCAACGGCACGACCACCACGCGCACGCTGATCCAGAACGGCAACACCACCAACGAGTTCAAGCTGTACGAACTGTTCGGCCAGGTCGACATAAAGACCCTGCCAATCCCGCTGGCCGTGTACGGTCAATACGTGCACAACGGTGCTTCCACCGACGGCGCGGACGAAGCCTGGTTGGCCGGTATCAAATCGAAGCTGGGTGCTTTCTCGGTCGACTACAACTACCGTGACGTGCAGAAGAACGGTGTCGTGGGTGCCTTCACCGACTCCGACTTCGCCAACGGCTATACCGGCTCGCGCGGTCACAAGATCAAGCTGGGCTACGACATCGACAAGAACTTCGGCCTGGGCGTGACCTACTTCCTCGCCAAGACCGACACCGCTGTCGCGAACCGTACCGACGTCGACCTGAACACCCTGCAGCTGGATCTGGAAGCCAAGTTCTAAGCCGCAGCCCCCGCAAGAACAAACGCGCCAGGCTGAACCCATCCAGCCTGGCGCGTTTTTTCATGGGCGGGCTTCAGCCGTGGTAACGCAGCACGAGCGGCAGCCCGCCGTTGCGATAACCGACCACCAGCAAGCGACCGTTCTCCTGCACCTTGATGCTCTCGCCTAGCGAATCCGACACCCCGACATCCACCTTGCCATCAACCCCGAAGGACGGATCCCAGCGACCTGCTGCGTCCAGCCTGACGATGACCATCTGTGGTCGCCACTGCTCGGTGAAATATTCGCCCACTAGCACCACCCGACCGAATGCGTCCACGTCAGCACCCCAGAAGGCGGCGAAGTTGTTCTCGAGCACCGCTGGAGGATAAAGCATTGCGCCGGTGCGCGAATCGACCGCCATGGCCAGGGCGCCAAATGCCACACCGTTGCCGCCGGTGCCCGCCGCTACGAGCAGCCCCTCGGCACGCCCGGCCACTCGGTAGAACACTCCGCTGTGGCCGCTGAAGCGGAAGCCGCCCTCGGCGAAATCGGCGACCGGCAGCCCCTGTGAGTCAAGCCGGGCGATGAAAGCCCCTTTGTTGCTGTCTGTCGCGCCCCCGGCGACGGTGATCGCGTCGTCTCGCACCAGCAGGCCGAAAAGGTCAAGCCCGGTAGAGGGGTGCTCGATGATGCGCAGCCCTCCAAGGCCGAAGCCACGATCGAACTCACCTTGCCGGTTCAGCCTGAGCAAGGCGCCCACCCGGCGCTGGCCGATGACCCCGCTGGCGAGTACGTAGATGTGCTCGCCGTGCAACTGCAGATCGAAGTTTTCGCCGGTCAGGCGCTTTTGTTCGCTGCTGTCCAGGCTGGCCCAATGCGGCTGCGCCTGATAAGGGCAGAGCTCGGCCTCGTTGCAGGTGAAACTCAACGCCGCCAGGTGGGCGTGCCTGCCGGGCTCGGGTCGAAGGACCTTCTGCCATAGCAGCTGGCCACCATTGCGGCGGTAGGCACTGAGCGCCGGGTAGGCCTTGCCGCCGTCCAGCAGGGTCATGCCGCCGACGATGAGCAGGTCATCGCCGACCACCACGCGCTGGCCGGGCGAGTTGAAATCCTCGCGATCTTCCTCCCCCCCATAATCGCCTTCGACCACACCCTGTTGGCCAAACTCGGCCTGCGCTGCACCCTCGCCCGTCAGCCCGGCAACCACGAACGTGGCGGCATGACTCAAGGAAACGTACAGCTGGGAATCGCCCTGGACGCTGGCCACATCCTGGCCACGGTAATCCAGGTAATGGGCGAGGACCTCAGCGGCATTGAAGCTGGGGTCCAGGTCACCGGCCCGCAGTGTTGCAGTGGTATCACTCATATCGCTACTCCCTTGGCGATGAGGCCGATACGTCCCGGCCTCATGGCTTGGCTGGCGTACGGCGCAGTCACGCCGTACGAACTTCAGCCCTCGCCGGACTCGCATGGAACGAGTCACCCGGCGGAACTGGCTGGCAGCGATGATTGGAGATCGATGGCGCGGCCACAAGACGTGGCACATGGCTAATGCGTTGCCTAACGTTGCAGCGTCAGAGGCACGCCAGCGCGCCCCTGGCGCTGAAGTATGAGTACGTATTACGCGCTATGGACGGCTCTTCTGCGGCGGGCTTGAATGACGCTCACGGTTCGTGCCGAACCGCATTTGGAACAAGGAAAACCCTCCATGGTCAGCATACTCACCCCTGGCCGGCAGCAGGCCGGACAAGCGGATATGGCATTCGACCCATCCACTGCACTCGAGGCGCTGGCAGGCTTCGAGTTGCATGGCATCACCCGCTCGGAGGACGACGCCACGCTGTACCTCGCCCTGAGCAAAGGCAACCATTTCGCCCTCGCTGCCCTGGCCGACGATGGCCGCAGCGTGCCCACCTTCGGCGACCAGGGCCGGCTGATCGATTCGTTCGACAACAGCAGCGGGGACGGCGTCAAACCCGGCCGCCGAGTGGCTCGGCTCGGCGACCGCGTGCTGATCGGCGGCATGATCGAGCATGCCCCGGGGCAATACTCGCCGGCGCTGGCCTGCTACACCGCCGAGGGCCATCGTGACAGCCGTTTCAACGGCACCGGCCAGCTGAGCCTGGCTCAGGCGCTGGCAGAGAACCACTGCGCAATGGGCCCCATCAGCTTCCAGACCAACCTGGCCTTGTGCAGCAGCAGCTCTGCGGCCAGCGCCACGCAACAGGATTTCACCCAGGTCAACTTCGACATGGTGGTGGCGAACGAGGAGATCTACGTAATCGCCACCGGCCGGGTCGGCGATCAAGCGCGGCTGAGCGGGCTGGTCTTCTGCCTGACCAGCAGCGGCCAACTGGACCAGCGCTTTGGCGACCGTGGCGTGGTAGCGCTGAGCTCGCCGTCCTACAGCGTCCTGCTGCGCTCGGTAGCTGTCGGCAAGGAGGGCATCTACGTCGCCGGCGGTGCTTCGGGTGGCCACAACCCGGCACTGGTCGCCCGGGTCACTTTCTGCGGGCATCACGACACAGCCTTCGGCGATGAAGGCCTTGGCGGCTATGGCATCACCGCGCAAAGCTTTCGGATCAACGACGTCGTGCTCGACGCAAGCGGCTGCCTGTACGGCGTAGGGGTGGGCAGCCGAACCCGGGCGATCGCCGTGCGCTTCGACGCCGCAGGCCGCCAGGTCACGGCGTTCGCCGGCCAGGGCGCCTATATCCCGGGCCTGCCCTACTCGGCCTTGACCTATGCGCAGGTCGATGGCGAGGGTCGCCTGGTGTTCATTGGCGAGTATCTGGACGAGGCCAACGGCTACCTGCAGGCCGCCTGTGGGCGGCTTCACAGCGACGGCACAGCCGACCTCGATTTCGGCCCGCAGGGGTTGGTCAAGCTGGACGCCTTCGACTCCATCGGCAGCAACCTGATCGTGCAAGCCAACCGGCAGCTGCTGGCCGTCGGCTACACGCGGCGCAAAACACCCTTTGCTGTGCGCCTGCACGGCTGAACCGATGCGCCTACTGCCAAGGGCAGTGGGCGCACGCTGTCAACGCTTGCGCAGGATCACGCTGCCGATCGAGTAACCGGCACCAAAGGAGCTGAGCACCCCCAGCGAGCCTTTGGCCAGATCGTCCTGATACTTGTGCAGGGCAATCACCGAGCCGGCCGAGCTGGTGTTGGCGTAGGTATCGAGAATCACTGGCGCCTCCTCTACCGTCGCATCGCGGCCCAGCAGCTTCTTGACGATCAGCTGGTTCATGCTGAGGTTGGCCTGGTGCAGCCAGAAGCGCTTGATGTCGCTGACGTTAAGGTTATTTTCCTCGAGATGCTGGGCGATCAGCTCGGCCACCATCGGGCAGACCTCGCGGAAGACCTTGCGGCCTTCCTGCACGAACAATTTGTCGCGCGTGCCCTCGCCTTCTTCGCCGGTGCGGTTGAGGAAGCCGAAATTGTTGCGAATGTTGTTGGAGAATTCAGTCAGCAGCTTGGTGCTGACGATCTCGAACTGGTGGGCCGAGGTGGCCAGGTCGGCGCGCTCGATGACCACGGCGGTGGCGCCGTCGCCGAAGATGAAGTGGCTGTCGCGGTCGCGGAAGTTCAGGTGCGCGGTGCAGATTTCCGGGTTGACCATCAGCACCGCACGCGCCTGGCCCAGCTTGACGCTGTTGCAGGCGTTCTGGATGCCGAAGGTGGCCGACGAACAGGCCACGTTCATGTCGAAACCGAAACCGGCGATGCCCAATGCCTGCTGCACCTCGATGGCCACCGCCGGGTAGGCGCGTTGCAGGTTGGAGCAGGCGACGATGACCGCATCGATGTCGGCCGCAGTCTTGCCGGCTCGGGCTAGGGCCTGTTCGGCGGCTGCCACGGACATCTGGCAGAGAATCGACTGTTCGTCGTTGCTGCGCTCCGGCAGGCGCGGCTTCATGCGTTGCGGGTCGAGGATGCCGTCCTTGTCCATGACGAAACGGCTCTGGATACCCGAGGCTTTTTCGATAAAGGCCGCATTGGATTCTGCCAAAGGCTCAAGCTCACCGCTTTCGATGGCGGCGGCGTTGTCGGCATTGAACTGCCGCACGTAAGTGTTGAACGATTCCACCAGCTCATCGTTGGAAATACTGTTGGCTGGGGTGAACAGTCCGGTGCCGCTGATAACGACGTCGTACACGGTCGTTCCTCTATTGTTAGGGGCCCGGGCGCAGCCAGGGCAGGTGATTCAGGGGCGAATTGTGGCATAACTCCGGCGAAAACGCGCGGTTTGCAAGTACGCTACCAAGGGTTCGGCAGCGTGGGAGGGGCAGAGCCCCGAGAGGCCGCAGGCCGGTTTGATCTTCGGCTGCAACGCTCGTGGCCCGCAGGCCGGACCGGCCTCTCCCAATCAGGGCAACATCAAGCCCTCAGGTCAGGATCACCCCTCCACGGCCGCCCACTGCTTGCTCAAACGCTTGTCCGACACCGGCACCTTGGTGCCCAACTGCTGGCCGAACAGCGACACCCGATACTCCTCCAGCCACCAGCGGTAGACCTGCAGCTGCTCGTCACGCTTGCCCTCCTGAGCATGCTTGGCCAGGCGCGACTGGTACTGCGCCCAGTAGTCGCCCAGCTCGGTGCTCCAGACCCGGTCCTTCTGCACCTGGGAGCCGAGCTTTTCCAGGCGCAGCTCGATGGCCTTGAGAAAGCGCGGCAGCTCCTTGAGCCAGACGCCGGGCGTTTCGCGCACGAAGCCCGGGTAGACCAGGGCGCCCAACTGCTGCTTGATGTCGTTCAACGCCACCGCCTGGGCCAGGTCGATCTTGCCCTTGAAGCGCTTCTGCAGGCCGTGCCACAGTTTGAGGATGTCCAGGGTCAGCCGCGCCAGGCGTTCGGCGTGCTCGGCCCAGGCGCCGCGCTTGCGCTCGGCCAGTGCCGCCAGGCCGGAACCGTCACGGGGCAGCTCGGCCTCGCCCTCGAGGATGCAGCTGTCGAGGCTGGCCAGCAGGATGTCCTCCACCAGCGCGTCCACGCGACCCAGATCACGGTACAGCAGGCCCAGCTCGGTCAAGCCAGGCAGCTTGCCGCGCAGGAATTTGGCCGGCTCTGCCAGCTGCTGCAACAACAAGCGCTGCAGCGCCCGGCGATGCTGATACCGGGCCTCGGCGGCGGTGGAGAAACGGCCCTCCTTGACCGTACCCTGGTCTTCCACCAGCGCCGGGTAGACGGTCATCGACAACCCAGCGATGTTCTGCTGGGTGGTAGCCGCCACCGCGGCAAACGCCTTGGCCTCCACCGGCTGCTGCGAGCGGGCGCTGGCCGGGGCCGCCAGCGCGGCCTGGCTGGCGGCCGCGAAACGGGCAGTCAGTTCGGCCAGGTCGCGGCCCTCGCCAAGGAATTTGCCCTGGCCGTCGAGCACTTCCAGGTTCATCCGCAAGTGGCTGTCGACCTGTTGCGCCGCTTCGGCCCAGGCCTCGTCGCTGACCCGCGCGCCGGTCATGCGCAACAGCTCGCGGCCCAGCGCCTGGGGCAACGAGCCCTCGGCGAAGGGAATACGCGCCAGCGCCGCACGCACGAAGTCCGGCACCGGCACGAAGTTCTTGCGCAGGGCCTTGGGCAGGTTGCGCACCAGGGCAATGCTTTTGGCTTCCAGCAGGCCCGGCACCAGCCACTCCAGGCGCTCGCCGGGCAGCGACGGCAGCAGCGGCGCCGGCACACGCAGGGTCACCCCGTCACGGGGGTGGTTGGGCTCGAAGTGGTAGCTCAGGGCCAGGGTCAGGTCACCCAGGCGCAGCACGTCGGGGTACTGCGCCGCCGTCACCTCGCTGGCCTCGCGGGCCAGCACGTCTTCTTCGCGCATGATCAACAGCTGCGGGTCTTTCTGGCTGTTGACCTTGTACCAGCTGTCGAAGGTGGCGGTCTGGTGAATCTCTGCCGGCAGGCGGGCGTCGTAGAAGCCGTACAGCGTCTCTTCGTCGGCGAGGATGTCGCGGCGCCGGGCCTTGGCCTCCAGTTCGTCGAGCTGTTCGAGCAGCTCGCGGTTGGCGCTCAGGCACTTGGCCCGCGACTGGATTTCACCGCGCACCAGGCCTTCGCGAATGAACAGCTCGCGCGAGGCAGCCGGGTCGATCGGGCCGAAATGCACGGGCCGACGGCCGACCACGATCAGCCCATAGAGGGTGATCTGCTCGAAAGCCACCACCTGGCCACGCTTTTTCTCCCAGTGCGGCTCGAAATGATTCTTCTTGACCAGGTGCCCGGCCAGTGGCTCGATCCAGTCAGGCTCGATCTTGGCCACCATGCGCGCGTAGAGCTTGGTGGTTTCCACCAGCTCGGCGGCCATGATCCACTGCGGCCGCTTGCGGCCCAGCCCTGACGAGGGGTGCACCCAGAAACGCCGTTGGCGGGCGCCCAGGTAGTCGCCCTCCTCGGTCTTCTGGCCGATCTGGCTGAGCAGGCCGGCGAGCACCGCCTTGTGCAGCTTGGGATAGTCAGCCGGATCCTTGTTGACGCTCAGCTGCAGGTCGCGGCAGATCAGGCTGAGCTGGCGATGGGCATCGCGCCATTCGCGCAGGCGCAGGTAGTTGAGGAAATTCTTGCGACACCAGTTGCGCAGCGGGCTCGAGCCCAGCGCCTGGCGCTGTTCTTCGAAACCACGCCACAGGTTGACCAGGGCGGCGAAGTCGGAATCGGCGTCCTTCCACTGCGCGTGGGCTTGATCGGCCGCCTGCTGGCGCTCCGGCGGCCGTTCGCGGGGGTCCTGCACCGACAGGGCACTGGCGATGATCAGCAGTTCCTGGAGACTGCCCTGGTGGGTGCCTTCGAGCAGCATGCGCCCCAGCCGCGGGTCGATCGGCAGGCGCGCGAGCTGACGGCCGAGGGGTGTCAGCTGGTTTTCGCGATTGACCGCCGAGAGCTCCTGCAACAGGTTGAAACCGTCGCTGATGGCCTTGCCGTCGGGTGGCTCGATGAAGGGGAACTGGTCGATCTCGCCCAGGCGCAGGTGCAGCATCTGCAGGATCACCGCCGCCAGGTTGGTGCGCAGGATCTCGGGGTCGGTGAAGGCCGGCCGCGCGTTGAAATCCTCTTCACTGTACAGGCGGATGCAGATGCCCGGCTCGACCCGCCCGCAGCGGCCCTTGCGCTGGTTGGCGCTGGCCTGGGACACCGCCTCGATGGGCAGGCGCTGGACCTTGGCGCGATAGCTGTAGCGGCTGATGCGCGCGGTGCCGCTGTCGATCACGTAGCGAATGCCGGGCACGGTGAGCGAGGTTTCCGCGACGTTGGTCGCCAGTACCACCCGGCGCCCCGGGTGGCTCTGGAAAATGCGCTGCTGCTCGGCGGGCGACAGCCGCGCGTACAGCGGCAGGATCTCGGTGTGGCGCAGCTGCGCCTTGCGCAGCATTTCGGCGGCGTCGCGGATTTCCCGTTCGCCGGGAAGAAACACCAGCACATCGCCAGGGTTGCGCCGCTCGCTGCGTTCGTGGCTGGCGATCTCGTCCAGCGCGGCAAGAATCGCCTGGTCGACGCTGAGGTCTTCCTCGACCTGATTGCCTTCTTCATCCTGCTCGCTGGTCAGCGGCCGGTACCAGGTATCGACCGGGAAGGTGCGCCCCGACACCTCGATGATCGGCGCCTTGTCGAAGTGCTCGGAGAAGCGCTGCAGGTCGATGGTCGCCGAGGTGATGATGACCTTGAGGTCGGGACGGCGCGGCAGCAAGGTCTTGAGGTAGCCCAGCAGAAAGTCGATGTTCAGGCTGCGCTCGTGGGCCTCGTCGACGATGATGGTGTCGTAGCGTTCCAGAAACCGGTCGTGCTGGGTCTCGGCCAGCAGGATGCCGTCGGTCATCAGCTTGATCAGGGTGTTGGCATCGCTCTGGTCCTCGAAGCGCACCTGGTAGCCGACCAGCCCGCCCAGCGGCGTGCCCAGCTCTTCGGCGACGCGGCTGGCGACGCTGCGTGCGGCAATCCGGCGCGGCTGGGTGTGGGCGATCTGGCCATGCTGGCCACGCCCCAGCTCCAGGCAGATCTTCGGCAGCTGGGTGGTTTTGCCCGAGCCGGTTTCGCCTGCGATGATCAGCACCTGATGCTCGGCCAACACCTTCTTGATCTCGTCGCGCTTGGCGGCGATCGGCAGGCTGTCGTCATAGCGCACCACCGGCACACTGGCGCGGCGGGCGACGACCTTGGCGAACGACGCCTCGACCTTGGCCACCCACTGCGCCAGCCTGGCCTCGTCGGGCTTCTTGCGCAGCTCATGCAGCTGGCGCCGCAGGCGATGGCGGTCGGCGGTCATGGCCTGGTCGAGGTTTTTCAGCAGCTGATCGATGGAAGCGGTCTGGTCGGTCATCAGGTACGTAGAGGTCGCGCGAAAAATAGTCGGGGATTGTCGCAGATTTGCAGCAGTCTCGTCAGGACCACCGCGCGGCCCAGGCGGCGGGCCAATGTTTAGCGCCTTCACACCTGAACATCCGCCAAACAGCATTTAACCCCCATGAAGCCCCATGTAACCCTCTGCAACCATGATTTCCCCCGCGCTGCGCCCTCGCCCAGTCCCCTGCCCTTCGTCACCGAAGGCGATTCTCGCGTTCTGGGCGCTGTTTCATTGCCGTCACGCCCGCCCGCCGGACACCGCTCTCGCTGCCTGATGCCTGCCTGACCCGGCGCGCCTATGGCCGCCGGGCCTGAATCCCTGTGCGCCTGAAGTGCGCAAGCGAGAGCCACATGACGACTTTTGCCCCGGTCCAGCACGCGCTGGATTTTCTTGAGCAGCACCCGCAGATCGAACTGTTCGAGCTGTTCATCCTCGACGCCAACGGCGTACCGCGCGGCAAGCTGCTGCACCGCGACGAACTGCTGGCCGTGTATGCAAGCGGCCGCCCCTTGCCCAGTACCCTGCTCGGCCTGACCCTCAATGGCGACGACGTCGAAGATTCCGGGCTGGTCTGGGAGGTCGGCGACATCGACTGCCGTGCCTACCCGCTGGCGGGCAGCCTGGTGCCCATGCCCTGGCGGCAGATCCCCACGGCGGCGGTGCAGGTCAGCATGCACCCCAGCGAAGGTTTGCCCGCCACCGTCGCCGATCCGCGCCACGTGCTGGTCACCGTCATCGAACGGCTCAGGGGCGACGGCTACCACCCGGTGATGGCCTGCGAACTGGAATTCTATCTGCTCGATCAACAGCGTGATGCCCAGGGCCGACCGCAGCCTGCGTTGGACCAGGACGGCGCGCGGCCGCGCAGCACCCAGGTCTACGGCCTGCGCGAGCTGGAGCAGATCGAGCCGTTTCTCGCCGACCTCTACGCCGCCTGCAAACTGCAAGGCATTCCGGCGCGCACGGCCATCTCCGAGTACGCGCCAGGCCAGGTCGAAATCACCCTGGAGCACGGCGACGCCCTGCTGGCCATGGATCAGGCCGTTCGCTACAAGCGCATCGTCAAGGGCGTGGCGCACCGCCATGGCATGCAGGCCTGCTTCATGGCCAAGCCGTTCGACCACCTGGCGGGCACCGGCATGCACATGCACGTGAGCCTGGCCGACGCCACCGGCGCCAACCTGTATGCCAGTGAGGACAAGGCCGGCACCGCGCTGCTACGCCACTCTGTGGGCGGCATGCTCGAGTACCTGCTGGCCAGCCTCTTGCTGTTCTGTCCCAATGCCAACTCCTATCGGCGCTTCCAGGCCAACAGCTACGCGCCGCTGGCGCCGACCTGGGGCATCGACAACCGCACTGTCAGTTTGCGCGTGCCGGGCGGCCCGGCCGCGAGCCGGCACATCGAGCATCGCATCTGCGGCGCCGACGCCAACCCCTACCTGGCCGCGGCGGCGATGCTGGCGGCCATCCACACGGGCATCCGGGGCCGGCTGGATCCTGGCGAGCCGGTCGAGGGCAATGGCTATGCCCAGGCCACCACGCTACTGCCCACCGACTGGCTGACCTCGCTGCAGGCCCTGCAGCGCTCCAGCTGGGCTCGGGAAGCACTGGGCAGCGGTTTTCTCGACGTCTACCTGGCGATCAAGCGCGCCGAATATCGGCAGTTCATGGCCGAAGTGGGCGAACAGGACTGGCGCTGGTATCTGACCCAGGCTTGACCCTTCTCCTCCCTGAATTCGCACTGGAAGCGCTCATGGCTATTCGCAGCAATTCGTATTACACCGCCACCGTCAATGGCGACAGCGACTACCCCACCCTCACCGGCCAGCATTCGGTGGACGTGGTCATCATCGGCGGCGGCTTCACCGGCGTCGCCAGCGCCGTGGAGCTGGCCGAGCGCGGGCTCAAGGTGGCCATCGTCGAGGCCAACAGGATCGGCTGGGGCGCCAGCGGGCGCAACGGCGGCCAGGTCACCGGCAGCCTGTCGGGCGATGCCGCGATGCGCCAGCAGATGCGCGCCAGGCTCGGCGACGAGGTCGACGACTTCATCTGGCACCTGCGCTGGCGCGGCCACGCGATCATCCAGCAGCGCGTGGCCCGCTACGCCATCGCGTGCGACCTCAAACACGGCCATCTGCACGCGGCCATGAAGCCTGCGCACCTGCACGAGCTGCGCGCCTCGTTCGACGAAGCCCAGCGCCGCGGCATGGGCGCCGAGGTCAGCCTGCTGGACGCCGCCGGCGTGCGCGAGCACCTCGACAGCCCGCTGTACTGCGGGGCGCTGAAAAACACCCGCAACCTGCACCTGCACCCGCTCAACCTGTGCCTGGGTGAAGCCCGCGCCGCGCAAAGCCTGGGCGCGCTGATCTTCGAGAATTGCGAGGTGCTGAACATCGTTCATGGCGAGCGCCCGGCAGTGGTCACCGCCCAGGGCCGGATCGACGCGCGGCAGGTGCTGCTCGCCGGCGACGTGTACCACAAGCTCGAACCCCGGCAGCTCAAGGGCAAGATCTTCCCGGCCATGGGCGGCATCGTCACCACCGCGCCTCTGGGCGAACTGGCCGCCGAGCTCAACCCCCAGGACCTGGCGGTCTATGACTGCCGCTTCGTGCTCGACTACTACCGCATGACCGCCGACGGCCGCCTGCTGTTCGGCGGCGGCGCCAACTATTCAGGCAAGGACTCCAGGGACATCGCCGGCGAACTGCGGCCCTGCATCGAACGCACCTTCCCCAGGCTCAAAGGCGTGCCCATCGACTTTCAGTGGAGCTGCGCCATGGGCATCGTGATCAACCGCATCCCGCAACTGGGCAAGCTGTCGAACAACGTCTGGTACTGCCAGGGCTACTCCGGACACGGCATCGCCACCAGCCACATCATGGGCGAGATCATGGCCGAGGCCATGACCGGGACGCTGGGCCGCTACGACACCTTTGCCGCGTGCAAACAGGTAAAAGTGCCGATGGGCGATGTGCTGGGCAACCCATTGCTGGCGGTCGGGATGTGGTATTACGGGATGTTGGAGCGGCTGCGCTAAGAGCCCGCTGCGGGCGGGAGCAACAATCGGCGAAGGCTCAGCGCCAGCCAACGATCGTATCTTTCCAAGCGTTGTACGCACGCAAAATTCAATTCATAGACGTCGGCCGCTCTCTGAATTTAGGCTTGCTATGGTTTTGGGCGACAGCCTGTACCGTCGTCTGTTTGCAGCCTGAACTCGGCGCGGGGCAAATGCATGGGAGGCCAGTATAAAATTCGGGAAACCGACCTGGCTGACCAACGCACGCCTGACCGTAGCCCTGCACAGGCGCCCGCTGGCAACACCGCAGCACCTCAGTTGCCGCCAACGGCGGGTACAGACAAGGCACGCGCCGTCGTCCTCAGTATCGTCAAGGACACGCTCTGCAAAACCCTGTTCAGCCTGCTCGGTGCGGTTGCCAACAAATTGGGAGGCAGCGGCGCCGGCGACGTTATCGCGGCGTTTCCCACGCTGTACCGGGTAGCGAATGATCATCAGGGCACCTTCGACGAGAAGCTGAACGTGCTGCGACGCGGCATCGATCAGCTACCTGAGCGCCCCGGTGAAGATGGCAACACCCTGGCATTGATCAAAGCGCTGTTGAGCTGCGCCGACACGCTAGTCGGCGCAGGTACTGGGCTTCGCACCGGTACATTGACTTTGATCCAGGCGCAGAACAGTCTCGCCCAGCTGAAGATCCTGCTTGAGTCAGACGCTGTAGGCCTGCTGCTGCCCGACCATTACGTCCCGGGACTGGCGCATGCCATGGATGTGCTCGACAGCTTGCTCGAGGATGCCCATGGGGCCACCTTCGAATCTCGAGGCTGGTCGGCCTTGCGTATGACTCTACGGATAGGCGGCAATGAAAATGCCTTGGCCTATCTGCCTCTGCGACTGCAATGGGCGTTACGCCTGATGAGCTCACTGGGCAGCGCTGTAGTTGAATACCTAGATTTAGCTGCGGGCAAAGAGCTTAGTCTCGTCGAGCACGGCGCATTATTCTTGAGCGTAGTTGCCAACAGCGTGCCACTGGTCAACCTGACAATCAGGGTGCGCGAACAAATAGCCAGCGATTTACCGGACAATGATTGGCGTCGCAGTCTCGGGCAGCTATTGCTCAGCGTAGGCAGCCTGGCTCCCTACCCTGCTCGGCAGCCCGTTGCCGTACAACTGCAATGGTGCCTACAGTGGCTGCGCAGCAATGATGGTAAAGCATTGACCATTATGTTGATCGGCGAGGCGCGGCAGGCGTCCCTGACTGCATTCCTTGACCCCGCTACGTCTCTCGAAGACCCACTGGGGGGCCTCGTCAGCCAGCTGATGCCCGAGTCGGTGCAGTGGCTCAAAAGTTTATTCGAGCAGATGGCCGAATTGAGTCATCAGCTCAAAATGACACCTGAACCCATTGCCCGACCACCGCAAGGGAGTGGACCAGAATGGCCACACGCCGCGCAGTTGCTGACACTGGTGTTGGCCAGCCCCATGGCAGACAGTCTGCTCGAGCAGCTGCCGCAGCAATTGACGTCGGTCCTCAAACCGGCGTTGGGCATCGCTCGGTTCGCAAACCTCTCGGCGCGTGACCAGTGGGTCGAGCTGATGCGACTACTCAGCGATCCCGAGATGAGCGGCTGGTTGCAGCAAGCGCTGCCTGAACCTGATGCTCGACTCGGCAAGCTGATCGAAGGGCTGGCCACTCTGCAAGGGGTCTTGCGCCGCTGCATGGACTACCCACTGACAGGCAGCTGGGATGAGCAACTGGGATGGGGCCTCGACTTGCTGGGTACGGGTAGCTTGCGTCCACTCCTTGGATTGCTGCTTCCTGCCGAGCAGGCCGATATCTTGCTAGCCCCCTTTGAGTGGATGAACAAGATCTCGCACTTTCCGCATGAAGCCGATGCTCGGGAGCAGGCCCAATGGCTGGCAAAGGCAATGGCCGGCGCGAATACCGGCATCACGGCCTTGTTACCTGGAGTAGAGCAGCTGGAGAGTGCTTTGCAGTGGGCCCCGTTGATCTTTCATCCGCAGAAACTGGCCAAGAAAGCGTGGACAACGGGAAAGGATCTGGCGAGCTCTTCGAGTCCCACCGCATTGGCCACCAGAGGTCTGATAAGTGCCTACGTGCCAGTTACCTCGCCGTTGCTGGAATGGGGTATTCCAGCGATCCAGGTGTTGTCTGCATTACCTGTTCGCGATGACAACAAGGCAGGGCACACCTCAAGCAATCAGGTCGCGCAGGATTGGCCCACGGCCTGGGGCCCCGCAGCGCGACATTGGGCCAAGGCACTGGGGGAGCGTCTATGGTGGATAGCTGTGGATCCGCAGATGGCCACGCTCAAGGCGTTGGCTGTGACCACCCCTACCACATTGACCCTGATAACGCTGCTCAGCTGCCTGCGGCAAATCGACGAGTTGCCCAAGGACGCGCCACAAGGCCCATTCAGCGAAAGGGTTTGGAAAACCCTTACCAGTCAAATCCAATGGTTGCGGGGCTGGCCCTCGTACCTTCGCGCCTACGGTATCAACGCCATCCAGCTGTGCCAGCAATGGGCCAGCGCCAAGGCTCCGGTTGAACAGACAGAGCAACTGGTGATAAAGGCCATTCGAGACTTCAAGGCCAATACACAGATATCGGCCGAGGCCGAGTACTTGCTGGACCTGCTGCCTTTGCTTCCGGTCCTGTTCGGTGCAATACAGGCGGACCTCCGGCTTCCCCCGGACCTCCACGTGCCGATACGTCTGTCCCGGGCCATTGAATACCTGGCACAGAGCCCCAGCCCGGTCCTGGCTGACTTTGCCAGCAAGCTGCAAGCCAAATTGATCGACTCGGTTGTCGATCTGATGCTCCTGCCAGCAGGCGGCCGCACCCCTACAGCCTGGCGAGGGCTCGGGGCGCAGGCCGCCTCGACCGATGCTCCGGCCACCCTGCCGGCAGTGTTCAGCGGTACCACCAACAAGCTCCAGGTATCCGCCACCGCGCCGTGGCAACCGCCCCGTCTGGAAAGTGCATGGGGTCTGGCCGCCGGTGCAAGTCTTGGCGCGGTGGCAATGATGGGCAGCACGATCTGGACGATTGCCGCCGTGCGCGGGGTGCATGCAAAGAGCTTGCCCCCCTACCAACCTGTCGATCCTGAAGAACCGGCCACCGAAACGACCCCAGCGATGCCCCCTTCAAGCCGGGCCACAGCGTGGTTCAAGATGCTGGGCGGGATGGCCGCGATGCTTTTTAGCGGCGCGGGGATATTGAAGGCCTATGAGATAGGGTCGGCGAGAAACCAGGAGCGCAAACTGTTCGAGCCACGTCCGGACTTCCCCGATACCAGCACTTTCGAGGAGATCTATCGCACGTTGCTGGCACGGTACGGCGATGCTGTGTTCGATGATTCGGCCCTGATGGACACTGCGCTGGATGAAGTACTCGGCGATCCTTCTGTTGTTGCGTTCAGCGATGCTGATCCTGCCACGGACGACGACGGTCTTGGCGAACTCGCACCGCATGCACAAGCCCAGACCGACGATTTGCTGACCCGATTGAGAACCGAACTGAACAACCAGCGGATCAAGATCGAGGAAGACGTCCGCGAACGCCGCCGACAATCCCCCAGGGCGCTGGAACATGTTCAAGAAGACGCCGATGAATGGATCGCAGAGACCTGTGCCAGGTTCATGCCTCCTATGGTCAAGGCGCCACTGGATGGCGACACCCGAGTGACCATGCAGTTCTCCTGGACCAACGCTGAAGGCGGCCTCACGACCTCACGCTTCACACTCACTGAGCGATTGCGGGTGGCGGTTTCAGCCAATGCAGACAAGCTCAGCCCGGCGCCTGCGGACGCCAGAGATTTGAGCATGTCCCTGGAACGTCCTGCCGGCCTGCCGGACAACCTCTTTGCCGCACTGGTTGAACGGATGCCACCGGACTACCGGGCCATGCGCCTCACCGCTGCGGCCGGCTGGCATGCGCACCCCCATGCCGATGCCTGGATTGCCGAGCAGGTTCGGCCGTTTCCCGCGGCTCGACAGTTGACCGGCGATACTCGGACTCTCGTGAGCTACGACCGCCCTGGCACCGACTACTATGTGCCCTTGCGCGAAACGGTCAGCCCTGACTTCATTGCTGCGCACGAGAGCACCGGGCGCTCAGCCATCATTGCCTATGCCGGGTACCCTGAAGCGTTGTCAGCGCTTTTCAGGCAAGGCATGGGGCACGACTATACAGGCTTCAGCTACCCTCACCCATGGAGCGTCCCCCGCGCCCTGTTGAGAGAACGCCTGGTTCGCGAACTTGCGATACCCGACAGCGAGGCTGCCTGGGTCAATCCGGATGACGACCGGATCCACATAACTTTCACGCCACGCACTGGCGCCGGTGCGCGGGAAGCTGTCGATCTATCGCTCGAGGCATTCCTGAAGCAGCGCGAGGCGCTACTCGAAGACCCGCTCTACAACGTGAAAATCCGCTTTCCCCCCGACTACTCGGCTTTGATGCGCTATCGGCTGATATCGATCAAACAACAGCCGCCCAGAGCAACTGCCAGGTTGGTCGAGGTGTTTATCGCCGAAGTCAACGCTTTGCACAGCGCGCACCTCAGGGCCCAAGGGCTGACTTTAGGGCCAGAAACAAACGTACAGGTGCAATACACCGAGCAGCTGACCCCCCAAACGCCACCAACCCCGGTGAATCAGCAGCTGCCTCTGCGCGATGTGGTGGATCCTGGCTTCAAGGCTCTTTTCAGCAATATTTGGTATCCCCGCCGCAGTGATCCACAAATAGCCTTCCTGAGCGGATTTCCTTCCCGAGAATTGACGGAAATTCGCGATCTGCTTGCGGCGGGTCTGCCACCCGATTATGCCCCGTGGGGCAGCTGGACCCGGGACAGACTGCTGCTCCAGATCACCCGACGCAGCGGCATCACCTCGCCATTACGGCGCTGGAACGGTCTGATAGTGAAGGTCTACAACTCCGTCGGTGGCCGGGGCGTAGGTGAGTTGTCCTCTACACATTCGTTATCCTTGCACGACTATCTGATGCGGCAAAAAATGCCTACGCTGAGATCGACACAGTACAGGGTGGTCACTTGGCCGGAGCATTTCAATTCGGGTACTGCTGACGAGGTGTTCGGGGTTCAGAAAGCGCTCGAAGATGCAACTTTCCTGGAGACTTACCAGCAAGCGGAAAGACGCGCCGGCCGCTATTGGGTGGACTCGGCTACCCCACGGCCCTTGCCGGTCTATGAAGTGCCAAAACTCGCTTCGAGTGTGTCGGGCAACGCCGCAGGCGGCGTATGGGTGCCGGACGTTTACGAAACCCGCAGCCAATACGACGAGTTGTTCAAGCGGGCCCGCCAACGCCTTGAATACTTCGAGACGCCCATTCTCCAGCCTGAACGTCTGGTGGTCACAGAGGCACAGCGCCGGCTAGACCAGTGGAAGCGGGCGCACCCCTCAGCGGCCGCCGTCAGTGCCCTCGATGACATCGTAGTCACCGAAAGCGTGCGATCTGCTGATGGGTTGCTCGTACCGACTACCGCTGTGCGCACGCCCAGAACCTTCAAGCGTTGGCAACTATTGGCCGGGCATCACAAGCGAGAGGAGGCATTGTCCCCTAAATCGAGGTACGCGGTTGAAGTGCCTCGGGATATGGAAAACATGATCGACTGGATCGAGGCGCACCAAAAGGACGATATCGAACAAAGCATGCGAAGCGCCGCCAACACGTTTACGCAAAGTGCGAAAAGCGTGGAAGACTGGCAAGAGTTCATTGCAGGACAATTGCTGGCCGGCGTGCTCGAACGCCACGAGACGAGCCGCACGGATTGCCGGGTTACCTCAGCGATTGATCTTTTTCTGCAGAACAAATTGAAGGCGCAACGGGTTACCTTCAACAAATGGCCACTGAGTGGCATGTTCTACCTGCCGGTCTCCGGGTCAGCCGAAGGCCTGCTGTTCAGCACGGACAGCGCAACTTCCTACTTCATCCCTTCCCAGTCGTACTATTCAATGGGCGAAGCCAAACCGGTGCTGAACACCTCGCCCTCCTTCAAAGCCTGGATCACTGCACACCTGTCCGTCTACCACCGATACTCATTGGTAGACTCCCAATTTGACTATGGCCGTAAACCAGGCTCCGACCGCCCCTATTTTGGCTCGGCCTCGCCCTACGCGTTTGAGGGCAGTTACACATTGGCTCAATTGCCGGCGGCGCTGCATAAAGACAAGACGGCGCGAATGGATCTCGACATCGATGCGTTGGTATATACCCGTTCCGAGCGGCAAAAACGCCTGCTGCTGGATGTCGTGAGGCTCATCAGCACGGCTGCAGCCCTCTCAGCCCTTGCGGCAAGCCCGGGCATCGCCGTCATGATCGGATTTTTGGCCAGCGCCGTCGACACAGCTGCTGCCTTCGCTCAGATAGGCGAGGCGCTGTCCCCTGACGAAGAAGATGCGGCTAGGCGCAGTGCAATCATTGCTGCATTCACTCTCGGAATCAGCGCAGCGCCAGGCGTGCCACAAGTTATAGGCAAGGCACGCGATATAACGGGCGAATTGGCAACACGCTGGATAAGTGGGTACCAACGTTTGCGACCGCGCCTCGTCAAGTTTGCGCGCCGTCCCAATCCGGCGCTGCGCACAGCCCAGGATATATCCAAAGGGGTGCCGATCAACGCTGGCGTGGCAAGGGGCACCATCCGCGTGGGCGAGCGATTCTTCATCAAAGATGGCGAGTATGTGTTCGAAATCCAGCCTCACGGTAGCACCCTGCGCTTGCTCGACGAGACAGGAAGACCCACTGAATTCACGGTTGAACCGGACCCTCAAAGCCCCGGAGAATTCATGCAGGGCAAGCCTTTCGATAGCGCCCAACATTCAGCTGACCTTGATCCAGCTTACAAGGTCACCGTCGACCTTGGTGAAACCCGACCTGGCGACGCTGGCAAATACGCCGGCGTGTATTCCCTGCCGGACCCGCAAGTGATGAATCGCCAATTGCATTATTGTTCGGATGGCCAATACACCTACTCCATCCGCTGGGATGCGGACAACCAAACATGGCGAATGCGTCGGGGCAACGGGCAAATCTGGAACGACGATCCGGTCCGTTACGACACCAAGACCGGCAAATGGCAACGTCATCTGGATGCTGGGGGCGAGGGAGGTCAGCGCCTGACCCCGATAATGGCCAACGGCAGCGCGGAGCTGACATTGAAAAGTTATCAGCGTGGGGTCGGCCTGGCTCAGAAGGCAAAAAAGGCTGCGCTGCAAATGCTCGATCAGGCGACCAAGGTGCTGGAGAGCTCCTCTAACCTGCCCCGCCGACTGGGGCGTTATTTCTTTGGCTGGGATGAGGCTTTCAGAGAAGGCAACTCAGTCACAGGCAATATGCAAAATATCAGGAATTACGTGAAGCATCTGAGGCGTCGGCTAAACGCACTGGACGTGAAGAAAAATATCCAATATCACCCTGGTGAATTCCCGAACTCTAGTGTAGTTGCCAGTTCCCATGTCGGAATCTATCGAACCGCCGCGTCGCGAACCTCTGTCTTCATGGAGTTGGCGTTGGAAAAACTGGAAGACGATATCAGTCGTTTTGGCGAAAGCGCCGCAAATTTGCGTTTCGCAAGAACGTTGGTGCATGAATACACCCACTTGGAACCGCCGGTTGATTTCTTCCAGAATACCCACCAGGTTATCGACTTGGCCTACGTTCCTAGACTGAGCGACGGCGATTACGAGTTGACGGAAATTGTCATGCTGGGGTTATACAAAGGCCAATCAGCGATGGCCAATGCCGACTCTTACGCCCACTACATTTCGCTGTTGCAATCCATTCATCGAAGCCCCGCCTCTGTCGAGCACATGCTGGAAAAAATGGATAATTGGTATGCCGAGCTGGGCGAGCTCCAGCCCACCACCCATAAAATCGCTCAGCGCGCCGCTCAACTGGCTCCTGTTGCAAACGAATCCAGGGCAGCAAAACTTGACCGTGCGCAGGAGCTGCTAACCGCAGACGCAAAAGACTACATCAGAGCACATCGCCATCGACTTGCGCCGGGAAGCGAGTTGGACGTTGGCCAGCGAACCCTTCGATCCAGTGTCGACGTGGCACGCGACCCGAATATTCGAACCCGGGTATTTACCCAACGCCCGCAGCCCGACGGTGGTGGAACCGAGGTGGTGACAACGGCGTGGCAGGCGGAGCTCCGGGTTGAAGAGGCCGCTGTGAACCTTTCGCCCGCGCAAAGCTCGCGTCTGGCAAGGGAAACGACCGCTGACAACTTTCGCGCGTACCTTAATGGCGGCGGGCATGCCGTAGCCGACTACGGCACCTTGCGGCGCATACCGCCAGGCTGGCGGATCGTTTTTTTGAATGAGCGACAGCAGATGATCCATGCCATGCTCAGCCATGGCGAAGGCAAGTTCGCCGGCTGGGGCAATGCGATAATCGACATCGGTCATTTCCCGCGTTGGTCGGTGTTGGATCTGGGCAACGCACAGGGGCCGCTGGAAATGGCGGGGGATGGTTTGTTCGTGATCAAGAAAAGTCAGGCAACCGTTTCCATCCGGATGGAACAACACGTCCCACTTTTGCCGTCCTCTTGATCCAAGCGTCGGCCAGGAGCCTGTGAGCCCTCCTGACCGTACCCTCGTGCCATCAGGCGATCTTCTTCAGCCCCAATTTCTTCAACTCTTCATCACGCAGCTCGCGGCGCAGGATCTTGCCCACGTTGGTGGTCGGCAAGGCATCGCGGAACTCCACGGTGCGCGGCACCTTGTAGGCCGTGACGTTGCTGCGCATGTGCTCCATGACCTGCTCCTTGGTCAGGGTCACACCCGGGCGTGGCACCACGAAGATCTTGATCGACTCGCCGGACTTCTCGTCCGGGATGCCAATGGCCGCGCATTGCAACACGCCCGGCAGAGCCGCCAGCACGTCTTCCAGCTCGTTGGGGTAGACGTTGAAGCCGGACACCAGAATCATGTCCTTCTTGCGGTCGACGATGCGCATGTAGCCATCCGGCTGGATCAGCGCGATATCGCCGGTCTTCAGCCAACCGTCCTGGTCGAGGATTTCGGCGGTGGCGTCGACCCGCTGCCAGTAGCCCTTCATCACTTGCGGGCCCTTGACGCAGAGCTCGCCGACTTCACCCAGGCCCAGTTCGACGCCGTCGTCGGTGATTACCTTGCACAGGGTCGAAGGCACCGGGATACCGATGGTGCCGACCTGGATGTGCTGGATCGGATTGACCGTCGCCACCGGGCTGGTCTCGGTCATGCCATAGCCTTCGCAGATGGCGCAGCCGGTGACTGCCTTCCAGCGCTCGGCGGCCGCCAGTTGCAGCGCCATGCCGCCGGACAGGGTGACCTTGAGCGACGAGAAATCGAGCTTGCGGAAGCCGTCGTTGTTGCACAACGCAACGAACAGGGTGTTGAGCCCGACGAAGCCGCTGAACTTCCACTTCGACAGTTCCTTGACCATGGCCGAGAGGTCGCGCGGGTTGCTGATCAGAATGTTGTGATTGCCGATCAGCATCATTGCCATGCAGTGAAAGGTGAAGGCATAGATGTGGTAAAGCGGCAGTGGCGTGATGAGGATCTCGCAACCCTCGTCGAGGTTCGAGCCCATCAGCGCCTTGCACTGCAGCATGTTCGCGATCAGGTTGCGGTGGGTCAGCATGGCACCCTTGGCCACGCCCGTGGTGCCACCGGTGTACTGCAAAACGGCCACGTCATGGGCGCCCGGGCTGACTTCGCGCACCGCGTGCCCGCGCCCCTTGGCCAGCACCTGGTTGAATTTCACCGCCTTGGGCAGGTGGTAGGCGGGCACCATCTTCTTCAGGTACTTGATGACGCTGTTGACCAGCAGGCGCTTGAGCGGCGCCAGCAGGTCGGCGACCTCGGTGACGATCACGTGCTTGACCTGGGTCTTGGGCACCACCACCTGCGCCAGGTGGGCCATATTGGCCAGGCACACCAGCGCCTTGGCGCCGGAATCATTGAACTGGTGTTCCATTTCCCGCGCGGTGTACAGCGGGTTGGTGTTGACCACGATCAGCCCGGCGCGAATCGCGCCGAACACGGCGACCGGGTACTGCAGCACGTTGGGCAGCTGCACGGCGATGCGATCGCCGGGCTGCAGATCGGTGTGCTGTTGCAGGTACGCGGCAAAAGCCCCGGACAGCTCGTAGAGCTCGCCGTAGGTGAGGGTCTTGCCCAGGTTGCTGAAGGCCGGCTTGTCGGCAAAGCGCTGGCAGGACTGCTTGAGCACGGCCTGGATATTCGGATATTCGTCAGGATCGATATCGGCCGCGATACCTGCCGGATACTTATCCTTCCAAAAATTTTCGATCATGGAAGCCCACTCCTCCAGCAACGGCGTTCTGCGCATTCAATGCGGTTATTATTGATCTGGCCATGGCTTCATTCCTATGCATGAAGGCCGAAAGCGCGCCGAGAGTAGCAGCTTTGATGGGGGGCGACTAGGGGCGCGAGCGACCATGGCGCTGCAAATGTGACTAAATATTATATGGCAGTCACCTTTAGAGTATTGGCACTATACCGGTCTCTCCCGCTCTGGCCCGCGGCTTCGGGCCGCTGAAGAGCACCAACGGCAACTCCACCCCCCCTTGCTAGCCAGCGCAAATTGCCGGCCGCGTGCGGCCTCGGCCCCCCACGCAGCGACCGCTACAACCCCGGCACCACAACGCCGCCCACTGCGGTCGCGTGTCAGCGAGCCGTCATGCAAATGGCAAAACTCGTCACGAAAACCCACATGGATCAGACGATCCCTCAGCCAACCTGTCGCTTGCCTGTACAGCCCGGCGACAGGCCTTTTCCCTGACGGTCACTTCACCTTATTTTCACGCCCGCGTACTCAAGCTGGCGCCACTCTTGCCCGCTCACCTCTGTCCATCTGCTCCGAGTGCAACCTCGATGATCCTGCGCCCCACGCCCATGCTGCTGCTGGTGACCTGCCTGCTGTTCTTCGTCGGCTTGGGCAATCACGAGCTGCAAGGTTCGACCGAACCGCGCGTGGCCGGCATCGCCATGGAGATGCACCTGCTGGACGACTGGGTCACCCCGCGCCTCAACGGCCAACCGTTTCTGGAAAAACCTCCGCTGAGCCTGTGGCTCGACGCAGGCGCCCTGCGCACTTTCGGCCTCACACCCTGGAGCGTACGGCTGGCTTCGGCGCTGGCCGGCCTGCTCAGCGTCATGCTGTTGTACGCCATGCTGCGCGCCTGGGGCCGGCCGGCCTGGCTCGCCGCCGGCGCCGGGTTGCTGCTGGCGACCAGCGCCAGCTTCTGGGGCAATGTGCGCCAGGTGGGCGAAGACGCCCTGCTCAGCCTGGGGGTCAGCCTGGCCCTGCTGGCGTTCTTTCATCTGTACCGCCCCGGGTCCCTTGGCAGCCGCCAGCGAGTACTCGGCTGGCTGGCCTTTGCCAGCGGGATCGCCATCGCCACCACCAGCAAGGGTGTGCTCGGCCTGGCCCTGCCCGGCGTGGTGATCTTCGCCTGGCTACTGGTGGCCAGCCTGCGCCAACGCCAGCTGCGGCCGGCCCAGTGGCTGCTGCCGGCAGCGGTAACCCTGCTCGGGCTGGTGCCGTTGCTGATCTGGCTGGTGCTGCTGCATCGCGCCGGCGGCATGGCTGCGGTCAGCGACGTGCTCTGGACCAACAGCGTCGGGCGCTTCAGCGGGTCGTTCAGCGACGCCGGGCATTACGAGCCCTTCTACTATTACCTGGGCAAGCTGCCCGAAGCCTTCCTGCCGTGGAACCTGCTGGTGTATCTGGGGCTCTGGCACTTTCGCAAGCAGCTGGGCGCCCGCCCCGAGCTGCTGTTCTTCACCTTGTGGCTGGTGGCGCAGTTCACCCTGCTGACCCTGGCCTCGAGCAAACGCATGGTCTACCTGCTGTCGCTGACCCCGGCTGCGGCGGTGATCGGCGCCGAATTCGCCGCGGTCTACCTGGCCCAACCACGCCCCAGGCTGCGTGCGCTGGCGCTTGGGCTGGCCGGCGCGGTGGCCTGCGCCTACCTCGCCATTGCCGTCTGGGTGCTGCCGCGCGAGGATCGCCAGCAGACCCTGCTGCCGCTGACCGCGCGCATCGCCCAACTGCAGGCCGAGGGCCGCTCGGTGGTGCTGTTCGACCCCAGCGAGCGGCTGGCCGGAGCCGGTGTGTTCTACTCGCGCAGCCTGCTCAAGGCGCTGGCCGACGACAGCGGCTTGCACACTTTCCTCAGTGCATCGCCGGATAACGTCGCGGTAATGGAGCGCGAACAGACTCCTGCCGAGCCGCTGCACGTCCTCGACAAGATCGTGGTCGGCGGCCGCACCTACTACTTTGTAACCTACCTGGTGAATGGTCTTGTAACGAAATGAGGCATGACATTCACATACCAAACGGGCAAAAGCGTCTGCCCGCACCTGCCATTTCGAGAGCGCATCGATGTCTCTGAGCTTTTCCGACCCGTCCAGGCCGGCCCTGCACCGTCAATCACTGCTGGTGGGCGGGCTCACCCTGCTGCTGTTGGTGATCGGCAACACCCATCTGGCCGCGATCGGCTTCGACTCGCGCTTTGTGTTGTTCGCCCAGGAGATGCTGCGCCATGGCCCCAGCTTCTTCCCCACCACCTATGGCGAGCCCTACCCCGACTATTCGGCGACCTCGACCTACTTCATCTACCTGCTCTCGCTGCCGTTCGGCGAGGTGACCAGCTTCACCGCCTGGCTGCCCACCGCTCTGGCCGGCGCCGCGCTGGCGACCCTCATGTACCGCCTGCTGGCCGGCTGGTCGCAGACCTGGGCGCTGCTCAGCGTGGCGTGGATGCTACTCAGCGTGACCTTCATCACCGAGGCGCGGGCGGTGTCCCTCGACCTGATGCTGGCCGCCGTGGCCTTCGCCGTGTTCTACCTGGGCTACGCTTGCGACCATTTCGGCGCCGCGCGGCGCACCCCGGCCCTGCTGCTATTGCTGCTGCTGGGTTTCGCCATACGTGGGCCGATCGGCCTGGTGATCCCCACCGGCATGCTGAGCGTCTATTACCTGCTCAGCGGCCAGTACAAACGTCTGTTGGGCTTCGGCTTCGCCGCGCTGGCCCTGCTGCTGGCCGGCATCGGCCTGCTGTTGTGGCTGGCCGACCTCAGCGGCGGCCCGGCTTTTGTCCAGGACGTAGTGCGCATGCAGGTCACCGGGCGCATTGACGGCAGTGAGGGCGCCAGTGGTGGCCTGTACTACTTCACCAGTTCGTTGGGCAACTACGCCATGGCCTATCCGCTGGCGCTGCTGGTGCTGGCGGGCGTCGCCGCGACCTGGCGCCAGCAACGCGGGCCACTGTTGTATCTGCTCGGCGCCTGCGCCGCTGCCGGCCTGCTGGTCATGGTCGGGCTGTCGATACCCCTGGCCAAGAAAGCCCGCTACCTGTTGCCCATGTTGCCAATGGCTGCCATTGTCGCGGCCTACCCCTTCACCCAGCCCGCCGGCCGGGTGTTCGCCGTCTTGCGCGGGCTGTCGCAGGGCATCTGGCTGCTGCTGCCCGGGCTGTTGCTGATCGCCCTGCTGCTGGGGCAAAAGCGCATGCCCCAGGACCTCAACGTGCCGCCGTCGGTGCTGCTGGCGCTGGGGGTATTGCAGGCCGCAGCCCTCGGTCTGCTGTTGAGGCCCAAGGCGCGGGTGCTGGGCCTGGCCGGCTGCGCAGTGGCGGCGGTCTGGGTGGCCTACATCCTGGTGGTCGAGCCTACGGAGCGGCGGGTCTTCGACACACGCACTCTGTCTCAGGCCACCCTGCAGCGCGCCGAGGCCGCCTCCGCCACGCTGGTGCTGCATGGCATGGGCAAGGACGCCAAGGCGATCAAGTTCATGGTCAACGTCGACACCGACCTCAAGCCACTCTTCACTTCCACCGCCGAGCAGCTGCAAGCGGTCAAAGGCCCCGCCTACGCGCTGATGAGCGCCGCCGACTACGCCAAGCTCCAGGGCACGCCGATCGGCGCCCTGCAACCGGTGCTCAGCGGCAAGTTCGACAAGGATGATTATGTGCTGCTGCGCCTGGCTCAGCAGTAGGCCGGCTTGATTTGCACAAAAAAAGGCGCCCTGGGGCGCCTTTCCTGTGACCTGGCTGGAATCAGGCCGCCGACCACTTGCGGTCCGGAATCGGCAGGCTGCACGACTCGCCCCGGCCAATCGGGAAGTACTCGAAGCCCAGCTGCTTGAGGCGCTCGACGTCGTACAGGTTGCGGCCATCGAAGATCACCGGCTGCTTGAGGCGCTTGTGAATCAGCTCGAAATCCGGCGCCTTGAACTGCTGCCACTCGGTGCAGACGATCAACGCATCGGCGCCCAGCAGGGTGGATTCCGGCGTGCCCATCAGCACCAGGTCCGGATTCTCGCCGTACAGCGTCTGGGTCTGCTGCATGGCCTCGGGGTCGAAGGCCCGCACCTGGGCGCCGGCCGCCCACAGGGCTTCCATCAGCACGCGGCTCGGCGCATCGCGCATGTCGTCGGTGTTGGGTTTGAATGCCAGGCCCCAGAGGGCGAAGGTGCGGCCCTTGAGGTCACCCTTGAAGTAGGCGTTCACCCGGTCGAACAGCTTGTGCTTCTGCCGCTCGTTGATCGCTTCCACCGCCTTGAGCAGGTCATTGTTGCAGTTGGCGCCCTCGGCGCTCTGGATCAGCGCGCGCATGTCCTTGGGAAAGCATGAGCCGCCATAGCCACAGCCGGCGTAGATGAAATCGTAGCCGATGCGTGAGTCGGCGCCGATGCCCAGGCGCACCGACTCGATGTCGGCGCCCAGGTGTTCGGCCAGCTCGGCGATCTGGTTGATGAAGCTGATCTTCGTCGCCAGCATGCAGTTGGCCGCATACTTGGTCAGCTCGGCGCTGCGCAGGTCCATGAACATGATGCGGTCGTGGTTGCGGTTGAACGGTGCATAGAGGTCGCGCATCACCTGGCGCACTTCGTCGCTGGCGCAACCGATGACGATGCGGTCCGGGCGTCGGCAATCGTTGACCGCCGAGCCTTCCTTGAGAAATTCCGGGTTGGAGACGATCTCGAATTCGAGCTGGCGGCCGGCCTTGGCCAGTTGCCCGTCGATATGCTCGCGCAGGGCGTCGCCAGTGCCCACCGGCACGGTGGATTTCTCCACCACGATCAGCTTGCTCTGGCGGTGCCGGGCAATCGCGTCACCCACTGCGAACACCGCGCCCAGGTCTGCCGAGCCGTCACCGGTGGAGGGCGTGCCCACCGCGATGAACAGGACCTCGGCGTGTTCGATGGCGCGTTTCTCGTCGCTGCAAAAATGCAGCCGGCCGCTGGCCAGGCTTTCGCGCACGAGGTTGGCCAGGCCCGGCTCGAAGATGGTCACATGGCCTTGCTCGAGCTGCTTGACCTTCTGCTCGTCGATGTCCATGCAGATCACGTCGTGACCCACTTCAGACAGCACCACAGCCTGCACCAGGCCAACATAGCCACTACCGATCACACTGATTTTCATACGCGGGTCCTACGGCTCGACCCGAGTGGGTCGTCGCGAATTGATGGTCAGCACCCCGAGGATGACCAGGGTCACCCCCAGCGTGCGGACCAAGGAAAAATGCTCATTGAACGTCGGCAGGCAAGCTGCCAACACATACACCAGGGCGTAACTCATGCTCAGCAGCGAATAAGCCCGCCCCAGCGGCAGGTCGCGCAGCGCCCCCAGCCAGCACAGCATCGACAGGGCATAGGCAAGGATCGATGCCAGCACCACGCCGACCGCCGCCAGCGCCAGGCGGCCGTCGGCCAGCGCCGGCCACCACTGCAACGGCGCCGGCAAGCGGCTCATGCTCCAGCGCATGCCCAACTGCGCAGCGCTGACCAGCACCACGCTGCCCATGGCCAGGCTCAGGCCCATGGCGCGGCTCACGCCTGCCACCCCAGCAACACCACGCCGGCCAGCACCAGGAGCACGCCGAACCAGTGGCGGGCATCGACCGCCTCCTTGAAGCCGAACCGCGCCACCAGGGTGATCAGCACGAAATTCAGGCCCAGCATCGGGTAGGCCAGGCCCACCTCCAGGTGTTGCAGCACCAGCAACCACAGCAGCAGGCCCAGGCCAAGGCAGGCCAGGGCCAGCCACAGCCAGGGCGTGGCCAGCTTGCCCAGGGCGCTCGAGACCTGCCCTCTCCAGCTCTCCACCGCCAGTTTCTGGGCAATCTGCCCCACGCATGTGAGAGCACAGGCTGCCAGCAGCAACAGGATCATGACGCCGTCTGGCTGTAGATCAGGATCACGATGCTGCCGGACTCGTAGCGGGTGGCGTCGGTGGGCAAAGCGGCCAGCTCGGCTTGTTCGTCCTCGCCCTTGATGCGCAGCACTACACCGACGCTGCCATGGCGGCGCGCTTCAGCCAGCCAGGGTCCGACTTCCTGCAGGGTGACCATGCGCCCCGCCGCATCCGGATACTGCAAGCCGTAACGGGTTTCGCCGCCGGTGTTGTACAGGGTCACCATGGGGTACCGGGCGTGCCAGGCCAGCGCCGAGGCGGCGCCCAGCTCGTTGCTGAGCAGCACGCTGGTCTGCATCAGGTCATGGGTGTGACGGGCGATGAAGGCGTCCGGGGTCTTGTTGTCGACCACGTAGCGCGGCAGCGCTGCAGGAATCAGCGCCAGGGCGATGCCCATGCCCACCGCCGGCGTCATCCACCAGCGCAGCGGACGCCACAGGGCCAGCAGATTGGCCAGGCTCCAGCCGAGCAACGCCACCACCAGCAGGGCCAGGGTGCCGGGCTCATCGTGATAGATGGGCTTTTTCAACTGCAGCCAGGCCAGCGCCAGCAGGCCGACCACGCCCATGGCCAGGTTCAACCAGGCGTTGCTGCGCAGCGCCAGGGTTCTGCCCTGGGCCAGCCGTTGCGCCAGCGCATGGCCGATCAACAGCGCCAGGGGCAGCAGGCACGGCATGATGTAGGACGGCAGCTTGCCCTTGGCAATGCTGAAGAACACCAGCGGCAGCAGCAGCCACAACCACAGAAAGCCCACCTGCGGCTGCAGGCGGGTCTGCCAGGCCTGCACCAGGGTCACCGGCAGCAACGCCACCCAGGGCAGGCTGGCCATTAGCATGATCGGCAGATAGTAGTACCAGGCCTGGGCGTGCTGGGCATCGTCCCCGGCGAAACGGCGGATGTGCTCGTCCCAAAAGAAGTAGTGCCAGAAGTCCGCTTCCTGAAAGTGCACGGTCAGGCCCCAGGGCAGCGACACCAGCACCGCCGCCAGTACCGCCAGCGGGCCCAGGCGCACCAGCTCGAGGAAACGCCGTTGCCAGAGCATGTACGGCAGCGCCACCAGCACCGGCAGCAGCAACGCCAGAAAGCCCTTGGTCATGAAACCCATGCCACAGGCCAGGCCCAGCCCGACCCAGGCCAGCAGGCGAGCGCGCGTGGTGGTCGCATCGGCGGCGTACCACAGGGCGGCCACGCTCAGGTTGACCCACAGGGTGAACTGCGGATCGAGGTTGGCGTAGCCGGAGCCGGCGCAGATCAGCGACAGGCTGCCGTACACCACGGCCGCGGCCAGCTGCACGCGGCGGTCCTGCCACATGCGCCCGGCAATCGCCCAGGCCAGCACCACGCTGAGGCCCAGGGCGATGGCCGAGGCGATGCGCACGCCGAACAGGTTCTGGCCGAACACCGCCTGGCCGATCGCGATCATCCAGTAGCCGGCGGCCGGCTTCTCGAAGTAGCGCAGGCCCATGAAGTGCGGGGTCGCCCAGTGCCCGCTCAGGAGCATTTCCTGGCTGATCTGGGCATAGCGGGTTTCGTCCGGTATCCACAGGCCATGACTGGCCAGGGGCCCCAGGTAGAACAGCACAAAGGCCAGGCCCAGCAGCAGCAAGGCATGGCGGGTGTTGAACGTTGTTGGCGCGGTCATGGACGCTGCACTCCCAGCCAGCCTTCCCGGCCAGGCAGGGTACCGCGCGACAGCTGCCCGGCCGGCAAGCTGTCCAGCTGCGCCGGCAGCATGTCGCCCAGGGGCTTGAACTGGATGTCCCGTTGCCGGGCCTCTGCCAGCAGGCGACGGAAATCGTCGGCCATGAGTATTCCTTCTACTTCGGCATGAATGGTGTAGACATTCAGACTGTCCGCTTGGAAGCGGTCGAGAATGAAGCTGTTGAAATCGGCCGCGATGACCTGGGTGCCGACCACTTCATCGAAGGTCGGCAGGTCGGCGGGAATCTGCGGGGTGCCAAGGCTGCCGTCTGCCAGTCGCGGGAGAAAGCTGTGGCTGCCGCGGCAATCGCTGTTGTAGCGAAAGCCGAAGGCCTCCTTGGCCTGGACCACCCGCTCATCGGCGCGCCAGCCGGCAGTCGCCGAGCAGGTCACCGGCTGCCCGAGGATGTCGCTCAGGGTGTCGACCCCCAGGCGAATCTGCTCGTGCAACTGGGCATCACTCCAGCGCCCGGCGTTGGCCTGCCAGCCATGGTGGTCCCAGGCGTGCAGGCCGACCTCGTGGCCGGCGGCCTGGGCCTGGCGCATCAGGTGCCCCAGGTCGCGGCCGATGCGCTTGCCCGGCCAAGCGGTGCCGGCCAGCAGGATGTCCCAGCCGTACAGCCCGGCCGCGTTGGAGCGCAGCATCTTCCACAGGAACTGCGGACGAATCAGGCGCCACAGGTGGCGCCCCATGTTGTCCGGCCCGACACTGAAGAAGAAGGTGGCCTTGACCTGTGCCTCGTCGAGTATTTCCAGCAGCCGCGGCACCCCGTCACGGGTGCCTCGGTAGGTGTCCACATCGATGCGCAGTCCCGCTTGCATCAACGCTTTTCCGCGAGTTCGATCATCGCTTCGCGCAGGAAGAAGTCCAGGGTCTTGCCGATGGTCTCTTCCAGCTCGATGGTCGGGGCCCAGTCGATCAGCTTGCGGGCGTTGGCGATGCTCGGCTTGCGGTGTTCGACATCCTGGTAGCCCGCGCCGTAGAAGGTCTTGCTCTCGACTTCGCGGAAACCGGCGAACGGCGGGAAGTTGGAGCGCAGCGGGTGCGCCTCGAACTGGCGCAGCAGCTCTTCGCCCAACTGGCGGATGCTCGCTTCGTTGTCCGGGTTGCCGATGTTGATGATCGCGCCGTCGCAGCGGCCGTCACGGTTTTCGATGATGCGCGCCAGCGCCTCGATACCGTCGGCCACGTCGGTGAAGCAGCGCTTCTGCGCGCCGCCATCGACCAGGCGAATCGGCGTGCCTTCCACCAGGTGCAGGATCAGCTGGGTGATGGCACGCGAGCTGCCGATGCGTGCCGAGTCCAGGCGGTCCAGGCGCGGCCCCATCCAGTTGAATGGGCGGAACAGGGTAAAGCGCAGGCCCTTCTGACCGTAGGCGTAGATGACCCGGTCCAGCAGCTGCTTGGACACCGAGTAGATCCAGCGCTGCTTGTTGATCGGCCCGACGATCAGGTTGGAGGTGTCTTCGTCGAAGCTCGGGTCCGAGCACATGCCGTAGACTTCCGAGGTGGACGGGAAGATCACGCGCTTGTTGTACTTGACGCAGTGGCGAACGATTTTCAGGTTTTCTTCGAAGTCCAGCTCGAACACGCGCAGCGGGTTGCGGGTGTATTCGATCGGCGTGGCAATGGCCACCAGTGGCAGGATCACGTCGCACTTCTTGATGTGATACTCGATCCATTCGGAGTGAATGCTGATGTCGCCTTCGACGAAGTGGAAACGCGGATGGCTGCGCAGGCGGTCGATGGCGTCGGAGCCGATGTCCAGGCCGAACACTTCGAACTGCTCGTCCTGCAGCAGGCGCTCGGACAGGTGGTTGCCGATGAAGCCGTTGACGCCGAGGATCAGCACCCGGGTCTTGCGCTTGGCGCTGCGCGCCTGGGCGCCGGCCAGCTTCGAGCCTTCGACCAGGCCCAGCTCGCGCGACAGCTGCGGGCCGCTCAGGTACAGGCCGTTCTCGCCACGCTGGCCGGCGGTGATCACCAACGAGTCCTGGCCGCAGGCAATGCGCAGCGGGTCGCAGCTGATGACCTTGCCCGGCTCCTGCCCTTCGTTGCCTGGCACCACTTCGGCGGCCCAGATGATCAGCTTGTGCTCGCCCACCGGGCAGAAGGCGCCCGGGTAAGGTTGGGTCACGGCGCGCACCAGGTTGAACAGGCGCTCGGCCGGCTGGCTCCACTGGATCAGGCCATCGGCCGGGGTACGCCGGCCATAGGTGCTGGCCTGGGATTCGTCCTGGGCGGTTTCGCTGACTTGCCCGGCGAGCAGGCGCGGCAGGGTGTCCTTGAGCAGCGCGGCAGCGGCGTCGCGCAGCTTGGCGTGCAGGCTCAAGCCGGTGTCGGAGCGCTCGATGGCCACGCGTTGCTGGGCCACGATGGCGCCTGCGTCAGCGCGCTTGACCATGCGGTGCAGGGTCACGCCGGTCTCGGTTTCGCCGTTGACCAGCACCCAGTTGGCCGGGGCGCGACCACGGTAGCGCGGCAGCAGCGAGCCGTGCAGGTTGAAGGCGCCGCCCTTGACGCTGGCCAGCAGCGCATCACCCAGCAGGTTGCGGTAGTAGAACGAGAAGATGTAGTCAGCCTCGAGCTTGGCGATGCGCTCGATCCAGATCGGGTGGTTGGCGTCTTCCGGCGCGTGCACGGCGATACCCTTGCGCGCGCAGAGTTGCGCCACCGAGCCGTAGAAGGTGTTTTCCCTGGGGTCATCGGCATGGGTGAACACAGCCGCAATCTCGATGCCTGCGTCGAGCAGGGCCTGGATACCGGCGCAACCGATGTCGTGATAAGCGAAAACAACAGCTTTTTGAGTCATGAGACAACCTTAGTGCTGGAAGAGGTTTCTTCGGCCGAAGCCTGGGGTGCTGGCGCGGCGCGCAGCACTTTTTCGATAAAGAAGCGCGGGCGAGCGCGCACGTCGCTGTACATGCGGCCCAGGTATTCACCCAACAGGCCCATGCCGATGAACTGGCCGCCGGTGAACACGAACAGCACGGCGAACAGCACGAAGCTGCCGTTGCCGGCCCAGGGTGCACCGAACATCAGGCGCAACAGCAGCAGAATGACCGCGAAGACGATGCCCAGAAACGCCATGCCGAAGCCGACGATGCTGAGCAGGCGCAACGGCGTGGTGGTCATGCAGGTGACCAGGTCGAACATCAGGTTGACCAGGCGCATCGGGCTGTATTTGGAGTCACCGTGCTCACGCTCGGCGTGCTCCACGAGGATCTCGGTGGTGTGGCGGGCGAAGCTGTTGGCCAGAATCGGGATAAAGGTGCTGCGCTCGCGGCAGGCCAGCATGGCGTCGACCACCGTGCGGCGATAGGCGCGCAGCATGCAGCCGTAGTCGTTCATGGCCACCCCGGTGGAGCGCTGCACCGCCTTGTTGATCAGCCGCGAGGGCCAGCGGCGCAGGGCCGAGTCCTGGCGGTTGTTGCGTACCGTGGCGACCACGTCATAGCCCAGCCTGGCCTGGGCCACCAGCCGCGGGATTTCCTCGGGCGGGTTCTGCAGGTCGGCGTCGAGGGTGATCACCAGGTCGCCGGTGCTCTGCTCGAAGCCGGCCATGATCGCCGCATGCTGGCCATAGTTGCGGTTGAGAATGACCGCCACCACCGGGCTGCCCGGGCGCGCGGCCGCCGCTTCGAGCATATCGGCCGATGCGTCGCGGCTGCCGTCGTCCACCAGCAGGATTTCATAAGGGGTGGTCAGCTGCGCGCAGGCTGCCTCGGTGCGACGCAACAACTCGGGCAGGCTCTGCTCCTCGTTGTACACCGGGATGACGACGGACACGCTGTTGATCGGATAAGGTCTCACGGGCGGTGTTCCAGGGTGTGTTCAATGGCGGACGCAACCCGCTCGACATCGTCGAGGGTCATGTCGGGAAACAGGGGGATGGAGCACAGGCGCGCCGAGTTCCATTCGGTGGCCGGCAGGCTCACCGCCGGGAAATGCTTGCGGTAGTAGGTGTGCATGTGGGTAGCGATGAAATGGATGCCGGTACCGATGCCCTGCTCCTGCAGGCCCTTCATGAATGCTTCGCGGTCCAGGCCGCAGCGCTGCTCGTCGATGCGCAGGATGAACAGGTGCCAGGCGTGCTGCTGGTCGTACTGCGGCACTTGCAGCGGCTGTACCGGCAGGCGCTTGAGCCGCTGCAGATACGCCTGAGCCAGTTTCTCGCGCTGCTGATTGATGTCATCCAGACGCTCGAGCTGGACCAGGGCAATGGCCGCGTTGATGTCGGCCAGGTTGTACTTGAAGCCCGGCTCGATGACCATCGCCTGCGGCTTGCGGCCATGGGTCATGCGGTCGTAGGCGTCCACGCCCAGGCCGTGGAACTTGAGCATGCGCACCCGATCGGCCAGGGCCTGATCGTCGCTGACGAACATCGCGCCTTCGGCGCAGGTCATGTTCTTGATCGCATGGAAGGAAAAGATCGCCGTGCCCTGTGCGCCTATCTCGCGGCCCTTGTAGCGGGTACCGGCGGCATGGGCGGCGTCTTCGATGACGCGAATGCCATGGCGCTCGGCCAGCGCGTACAGCGGGTCGAGGTCGAAGGCGGCGCCGGCGTAGTGCACCGGAATGATGGCCTTGGTCCGTGGCGTAATGGCCGCCTCGATGCTCGCCAGGTCGCTCATCAATGTATCGGCATCGACATCGACGAACACCGGGGAGGCGCCCAGCAGGCAGATCATGTTGGCGGTGGACACCCAGGTCTGCGAGGGCGTGATCACCTCGTCGCCAGGGCCGATGCCCAGGGCCAGCAGGGTCACGTGCATGGCGCCGGTCGCCGAGCTCAAGGCCACGGCGTGCCGGGCCCCGGTACGTTCGGCGAAGCGCTGCTCCAGCTCGGCGTTTTTCGGCCCGGTGGTGATCCACCCCGAGCGCAATACCTGCTCTACCGCAGCCACTTCGTCGTCACCCATGCTGGGGCGCGAAAAGGGAAGAAAATTCTGACTCATGACGATCCTTGGGCACGAACATCGATTCTGGCAAAGGCACCGGGTGCCGTACTGCTCTAGGCTAGTCGGCATCACCATAAATGCCAGCTACAGCAAGACCTTGCATCGTTTTCGCCGGGCCTTCGCTGCCAGCAAAACTGGCTGGCGGCCGTTGATACTTCATTGGGCCTTGATAGGGAAGGGTTGTACCTGAACTCGCCTGAACACAGCCTGTTACAATCCCGAATTAAGCGCGATGACCTTGGGCCAGTCCTGCACGTTGACCACACCCAGTACTTGCAACTTGCCGTCGGCACCCTGTGTCACGAACAACGAACTGGTGTACTCGGAATCCTTGGCATGGGGAAAGCCCATGGCGGTTTCAAATTTGTCGATGCAGCCACTGTGGGTCACCAGCACCAGGTTGCGACCGCTGACCTTGTGCGCCTTGATATCTGCCGCCATATCGACGTTGCAATCGACCAGCCAGTTTTGCTCCCTGCCGGCCTGATTGAACATCGCCTGGGCGGTTTGCGCCGTACGGGTCAAGGGGCTGGTCAGCACCTCGGCCTTGTCCATGCCCATCGACATGAACGCCGAACCCAGGTTGGCGGCGGCATCGCGCCCGACCAGAGTGATGCCGTCGGGAGGCCCCATGCAGGTATTGGCCGAGCGGTCGCAGCGTTCGCCGTGGCGCACCAGCACCACCACGTCGCCGGCCTGCCAATGCCGCTGCAACTGCATGGCCGCCTCGCTGCCGGCCCTGCCCAGATTGGTGGGCGATAGCGGCCAGACCACGAAGCCGGCAATCAATGCGCTCAAAGCCAGCAGCACCGCCAGGGTGGTCAACGTGGTGAAGTAGCGTTTGAACGGCTTGGGTTTGACGGATGCGACGGCCATGCTGATTTCAGTTCCCACGGTGGATGCCCCGATTTTCATGTTGGTAACGCCGTGATTACGCTAGAAAAATGACAGCACGACGGAAGCCCGAAAATTTGCGGGGGAACTTTTTGGGCGTGGGGAGAATATAAAAATCTTCGAGGCGGGGATTGGTGAAAACTGTGTCAAAAATTCGCAAAGGCCCGGATGGCGCCTGGCGGGGTCAATCCTGCAACGGGCAATGGGCGCAGTAGCCGATACCCGGCACCTGCCAGGCAAGGCAGCAGGCCCGCACCTTTCGGCAGCCTTGGGCGCTGTAGTGGACGGTGCCCTGCAGCGAACCGCGGCGCGGTCGCACGCCCGCCGACGGACTCAACAAGGCACGCGCCCAGGCGGCTTGAGGAAAGGCCGGCAGCGCCTGCTCCAGCGCGTCTCCGGCGTTGCTCCAGAACACCGCCGCAGGCACTTTGGCATAGGCCGCCAGACGGCCAACCAACGGCCGCAGGTGACTGGCATACAGCTCATCGGGCGATGCGGCGAGGCGTGCTTCGGCGAGGCTGATGTGCTCGGGCAGGCCACGGGCGCCGAGCTTCACCCGCACCATTTCCCAGGCCGCCGAGCGTTGCGGCCCAGCTTCCAGCAGGCAGGGCCACAGAGACATGAAGTAATACTTTGACCACTGGGAGACCAGCACCGGATGGTGCTCCGCGCACAGCGCCGGGCCGTACATACGCAACAGCAGCGTGTCGAGGTGGGCCGGCTGCAGCAACTCGTCCAGGTCCATCGGTGCGTTGCTCCGCTTGCGAGCCTTTATGGAAGTGCAACATTTTACCGGTATTGTGACCGGTAGCGCTGCCCCAGAATGGGGCCTGTGCCAGCGCCGAAAAAATACCTGGCCGCGACAAAAAACCTCTTGCCTGCCCCGCGCCCAGTGCCACTGCGGCCTGCGGGCCCATGGCCAGTTTGGCGCACAAACTACCCACAAGTTATCCACAGATCCGCCGGTTGCAAAGCCCCGGCAATCGCACTATCTTGTGTCCCCAGCGCGCATAACCACTACATGTTGTGGCTAGGCAGTCAAAACCAAGCACAACTTCAGCGCGCAGTTCAACCCTTTTCGTTGGCTTTTTTTGCCGGCTTTTGTTGAAAGTTTCTGCCGCTTGATCGGGCCCGCCCTACCCCCCTTAACCCGGCGTGGGCAACCCGCAGCAACACTACCGGCAGCACCCGCAGTACCGGGGTTTTATCAGTCCCCGAGGAATTCAGCCAGGGAATGGCGCAAGCCTCATCCTTCCCTGCTCTGCCTTGCGTCTCCCGGCCCACCCCTGGCGGTGGCCCGCAGGCTTTGCGCAACACACGGCCCCAGCCCATGGAGCGCCGCGTTGCCAGACGCACGGCAGAACGGCAGGCACGTGAACGTGCCTAAACAAACATAGAGAACGTGGAGTCACTCAATGCAAACCGACACAACTCGCGAGAACCCGCAGGCCCCAGCGCCGCAGGCTACCGGTGCGAATCAGGACCTGGCCGCCACCGCTCCTGGTCAACTGCGCGTGATCAAGCGTAACGGCACTGTCGTTCCTTATACCGATGACAAGATCACCGTCGCCATCACCAAGGCCTTCCTCGCAGTTGAAGGCGGCACCGCCGCTGCCTCGTCGCGCATTCACGACACTGTGGCTCGCTTGACCGAACAGGTCACTGCCACCTTCAAGCGCCGCATGCCGTCGGGCGGCACCATCCACATCGAAGAAATCCAGGACCAGGTCGAACTGGCCCTGATGCGTGCCGGCGAGCAGAAAGTGGCCCGCGACTACGTCATCTACCGCGACGCCCGCTCCAAGGAGCGCGCCACCCGCAGCGTCGACAGCCCGGCCCAACCGCACCCGAGCATCCGCATCACCCGTGAAGACGGCAGCCTCGCGCCGCTGGACATGGGCCGCCTGAACACCATCATCACCGAGGCCTGCGAAGGCCTGGAAGAAGTCGACGGCAGCCTGATCCAGAAAGAAACCCTGAAAAACCTGTACGACGGCGTCAACCTCAAGGACGTCAACACCGCCCTGGTGATGACCGCGCGTACCCTGGTCGAGCGTGAGCCGAACTACTCGTTCGTCACCGCCCGCCTGCTGATGGACACCCTGCGTGCCGAAGGCCTGAGCTTCCTGGAAGTGGCCGACAGCGCCACGCACCACGAGATGGTCGATTTCTACGCCAAGGCCCTGCCGGCCTACATCGCCAAGGGTATCGAGTTCGAACTGCTGAACCCCGTGCTGGCCACCTTCGACCTGGAAAAACTGGGCAAGGCGATCAACCACGAGCGCGACCAGCAATTCACCTACCTGGGCCTGCAGACCCTGTACGACCGTTACTTCATCCACAAGGACGGCATCCGCTTCGAACTGCCGCAGATCTTCTTCATGCGCGTGGCCATGGGCCTGGCGATCGAAGAGAAGCAGAAAGAAGACCGCGCCATCGAGTTCTACAACCTGTTGTCGTCCTTCGACTACATGGCCTCGACGCCAACCCTGTTCAACGCCGGCACCCTGCGCCCGCAATTGTCCAGCTGCTACCTGACCACCGTGCCGGACGACCTGTCGGGCATCTACGGCGCCATCCACGACAACGCCATGCTGTCCAAATTTGCCGGCGGCCTGGGCAACGACTGGACGCCCGTGCGCGCGCTGGGTTCCTACATCAAGGGCACCAACGGCAAGTCCCAGGGCGTCGTGCCCTTCCTCAAGGTGGTCAACGACACCGCCGTGGCCGTGAACCAGGGTGGCAAGCGCAAGGGCGCGGTCTGCGCCTACCTGGAAACCTGGCACCTGGACATCGAAGAATTCATCGAGCTGCGCAAGAACACCGGTGACGACCGCCGCCGCACCCACGACATGAACACCGCGAACTGGATTCCGGACCTGTTCATGAAGCGCGTGTTCGACGATGGCAAGTGGACCCTGTTCTCGCCAAGCGAAGTGCCAGACCTGCACGACCTGACCGGCAAGGCCTTCGAAGAGCGCTACGAGTACTACGAAGCCCTGACCGAGTACAACAAGATCAAGGTGTACAAGACCGTCCAGGCCAAAGACCTGTGGCGCAAGATGCTGTCGATGCTGTTCGAAACCGGCCACCCATGGCTGACCTTCAAGGACCCGTGCAACCTGCGCAGCCCGCAGCAGCACGTGGGCGTAGTGCACAGCTCGAACCTGTGCACCGAGATCACCTTGAACACCAACAAGGACGAAATCGCCGTCTGCAACCTGGGCTCGATCAACCTGCCGAACCACATCGTCAACGGCAAGCTGGACACCGCCAAGCTGCAGCGCACCATCAACACCGCAGTGCGCATGCTCGATAACGTCATCGACATCAACTACTACTCGGTGCCACAGGCGAAGAACTCCAACTTCAAGCACCGCCCCGTGGGCCTGGGCATCATGGGCTTCCAGGACGCGCTGTACCTGCAGCACATCCCGTACGGTTCCGATGCCGCCGTCGACTTCGCCGACAAATCCATGGAAGCGGTCAGCTACTACGCCATCCAGGCGTCCTGCGACCTGGCCGACGAGCGCGGCGCCTACGAGACGTTCCAGGGTTCGCTGTGGTCCAAGGGCATCCTGCCGCTGGATTCGCAACAGATCCTGATCGAAGCCCGTGGCCAGAAGTACATCGACGTCGACCTCAACGAGTCCCTGGACTGGGCCCCGATCCGCGCCCGTGTGCAGAAAGGCATCCGCAACTCGAACATCATGGCCATCGCACCGACCGCCACCATCGCCAACATAACCGGCGTGTCGCAGTCGATCGAACCGACCTACCAGAACCTGTACGTGAAATCGAACCTCTCGGGCGAATTCACCGTGATCAACCCCTACCTGGTTCGCGACCTCAAGGCACGCGGCCTGTGGGACTCGGTCATGATCAACGACCTAAAGTACTACGACGGTTCGGTGCAGCAGATCGAGCGCATCCCGCAAGAGCTCAAAGACCTCTACGCGACCGCCTTCGAAGTGGACACCAAGTGGATCGTCGACGCCGCCAGCCGCCGCCAGAAGTGGATCGACCAGGCTCAGTCGCTGAACCTGTACATCGCCGGCGCCTCAGGCAAGAAGCTGGACGTGACCTACCGCATGGCCTGGTACCGTGGCCTGAAAACCACCTACTACCTCCGCGCACTGGCCGCCACCAGCACCGAGAAGTCGACCATCAACACCGGCAAGCTAAACGCCGTTTCCAGCGGCAGCGACACTTCGCCAATCCAGACCGCTCCAGCGGGTCCAGCCCCTGTGCCGAAAGCTTGCGCGATCGACGAGCCGGATTGCGAGGCTTGCCAGTAACAGCGTTGCACTGACTGCAGAAAAGCCGGCGAAAGCCGGTTTTTTTGTGGGCGTCAGACCTCAGCAGCCTGCGGTCTCTCCTGACAACGTCAGCACTGTGGTCAGCTATAATTCAGCTTCGCTCAAGAGACCTTCACCATGTCCCCTTCTGACCTGCAGATCAAAAAAGCCTACTACCGCAAGGTTCGCCAATCGAACTACGCCGCCAGCCTGCGCCTGGAAGGCTTCCCCTCCACCCCCCAAGACGGTGAGCGCCGGTTACCGACGCGTGAGACGCTGTTGGAGCAGTACAGGAACAAGGAAAGCTGATGCTCGACAAGTACGGTATCGGTCAAGATCCCTACTGTTACCCCGGCACATCGGTTTTCGATAACAAGCTGCACATTCAAAGCGAACCAGTGCTCAACCTGGCTGAACGCGACTTGTCCGCAGCTGCGGCGAACGAGCTCGAGTTTTCCCCTCCTCCGTATGATCTAGCGTGCTTGCGACGAATCCACCAGCATCTCTTTGCCGACCTGTACGCTTGGGCAGGGGAAATCCGCATCGTGGAAATATCCAAAGGCACTACCCACTTCTGTACAGTTGGGCGAATAGAGCCCGAGGCTGAAAAACTATTCGGTAGCCTAGCCAGAGCGGCCTACTTTTCGGGGCTTGATCGCGCGGGGCTTATCAGTGCAAGTGCGCAATTATTTGGTGATCTGAACGTCATCCATCCCTTTCGAGACGGCAACGGCCGTGCGCTACGCATCCTGTTCGAACATATCATCATCCATGCCGGCTACGAAATCAGCTGGTGGGCGATAGATCAAGAGCAATGGACTCAAGCGAACATAGATGCAGTCGTCTGCGATTACTCCGGCCTGACACGCTGCTTCGAGCGCTGCGTCGGACAAGCTATCTACGGCTGAAGCCAAACGACCAGCCTTCGGGCAGGGGAACAGAATCGCCGTTGCGCCAAGTCCTCCGACGCCTCTGCCCGAGTCGGCTGCTATGTCATCCTGGACAATGACAGCAATCAGGCAAAGCTTCCTGATTTTCGCCTCAACTCATGCGGTAAAGTCACAGTGTTCCCCGCGCCCAATCGCATGGTCTTTCCCCGCCGACAGACGGCATGCGCTCCAGCTTCCACCCTACCCCCCGGCCCGCTTCAGCTACAGCGCAGCTGATGGGTATTGCGACCTTTCGACTCTGCAAACCTCCTTCACACAGCCCCCCAAAACCTATATCGTGTGCCTCACAATCTGCTTAGCCACTACATAGGCGATTGCGACCTCGACGCCGTTGATTAACCCCCGGATGTCGTAACCACGTGACGTATCGAGCAAAACCCGAATACGCTGCCATTGATTTGCCTCACGGCGAACACGCGTGATGCAAAAGTCTTTATAATTGCCGGCCGCAACACAGGACTGAAACCATGACTACCTGCGTCTCTCAAGCCGTTGATCACATCACGGCCGAACACCGCACGTCCCGTCCGAGTTTTGCCTTGTCCGTATGCCCGGGCCCGGGCACTGCCTGACGCGCCCACTACCCGAATTAGAAGAATCGCAGGGGGCTGAACAAGCCTCTGATGCAAAGCCATTGCCTGATGCGTACCTCGCACCATTAGCAGCCCACTATCAAATCCAATGGTCGCTACCACGCGGCCACTCGAGCAGGAGCCTCACCCATGCTGAGCTGGGACGAATTCGACAAAGAAGACGCAGCTGAACCCGCCAAAGGCGCCAACGCCGGCCATGCCTCCGAAGCCGCGATGGACAAGCTCGACAGCGCCGGCGGCGCCGCCGCCCTTGAAGCCCGCGCCGTCAACGCCAGCGACTCCGCTGCGGTAGCCCGCGCCAAGGCTGCGCTGGACAAGCTCGACGTTGCCGAAGGCCTGGCCGAACTCGAAGGCTCCGCCGCCCGCGTCGCGGTCGACGAAAAACGCATGATCAACTGCCGCGCCGACCTCAACCAGCTCGTGCCTTTCAAGTACGACTGGGCCTGGCAGAAGTATCTGGACGGTTGCGCAAACCACTGGATGCCGCAAGAAGTCAACATGAACGCCGACATCGCCCTCTGGAAGAACCCGGAAGGCCTGACCGACGACGAGCGCCGCATCGTCATGCGCAACCTGGGCTTCTTCAGCACCGCCGACTCCCTGGTTGCCAACAACCTGGCGCTGGCCGTGTACCGCCTGATCACCAACCCCGAGTGCCGACAGTACATCCTGCGCCAGGCGTTCGAAGAGGCGATCCACACCCACGCCTACCAGTACTGCATCGAATCGCTGGGCATGGATGAAGGCGAGATCTTCAACATGTACCACGAGATCCCATCGGTCGCGAAAAAAGCCGCCTGGGGCCTGAAGTACACCCGCGCCATCTCTGACCCGGAATTCAACACCGGCACCGTCGAGACCGACAAAGAACTGCTGCGCAACCTGATCGCCTACTACTGCGTGCTGGAAGGCATCTTCTTCTACTGCGGCTTCACCCAGATCCTCTCCATGGGCCGCCGCAACAAAATGACCGGCGTCGCCGAGCAGTTCCAGTACATCCTGCGCGACGAATCCATGCACCTGAACTTCGGCATCGACGTGATCAACCAGATCAAGATCGAAAACCCGCACCTGTGGGACGCCGAACTGAAGGAAGAAGCCTCGCAGATGATTCTGCAAGGCACTCAGCTCGAGATCGAATACGCCCGCGACACCATGCCTCGCGGCGTGCTGGGCATGAACGCGGCGATGATGGAGGACTACCTCAAGTTCATCGCCAACCGTCGCTTGAGCCAGATTGGGTTGAAGGAAGAATATCCTGGGACGACCAACCCGTTCCCGTGGATGAGCGAGATCATGGACTTGAAGAAGGAGAAGAACTTCTTTGAGACGCGGGTTATTGAGTATCAGACTGGTGGGGCTTTGAGCTGGGATTGAAGAACTCTTTACATACGCCTAGAAGGTCGCCTTGAGCGACCTTTTTTGTGTGTCAAATCCATCAATCGCAATAGCTCATACCGGCAAGTTTACACTCCAATAAAAAATAAGTAACTTCCGTTGAAATCTTGAAAACTCCATGATAAAAAGGATTCAAAATCTAGCGATATAGAGCGCCCTCCGAAGACTTGAGTTAGTTATGGCTATCCAAAAAACAAAGCTAAGAGACATCGTTAAAGACCCAGCCCTGGTTCAAAAAATCACACAATCGTTCTCTGACTTGAGAGCAGATTTTGATTTGAGTCTTGAGGCATCAGCAGAAAAAATTACGGAACTAGCTGAAACACACGTCGAAATCAAGGATCATCTTAATAAGCTTATTTCCCACACTGGTTCGTCGAGTGGTGTTATCCAAGGTCTCAGAGGGACCGGCAAAACCCATCTGTTCTTACTTGCCCGACATAATATCAATCAAGACATATTCGAGAATGGCAATTTAACAATATATCTAAATTCAAAAAAATTAACAACTCCGGAGGGTTGCACTCAAGAGATTTTCAACAGACTTTTCTCTAGCTTCATACTTACTGGGATCTCAGAGCACCTTCAGAAAATACTAGTTATTGCATCAAAGCAAGGATTTTGGAATAGACTGCTTGACAAAGCCACTCCTCAATCGATCGGAAAACGACTGGCAGAAACGATCGAGATATTGTTGAAATCGCAAGATGCACTGCTTTCAGGAACTCGTATCATCGAGAATTATGAAGCAGGCGAACAAAAAATCAATACGCAGTTGAAGGACTTGATAGAGGCATTTGAAGAGATGTCGGCTCAGATCGGGCTTAGTACTGCCTCGTTCGGTCTTTCTGCGAAAAAGAAATCTGTGGCAGAACGCAATATTACCAAAGATGAAGCCACGAAATTCATCAGCTACCTAGACATATCACATGTGTCCGAGATAATAAAAAAAATTATTAGCACGCTACAAATTAAATCCATTACTTTTTATATTGACGAATGGGAAAAACTTTACTATGAAGGCAGCTCCCAAAAATATCTAGCAACATATATAAATAAAATCATAGATAATCCCATTTATTTTTGGATTGCATATTTTCCTTATCGTGGTAACTTGCATCCACTGTCGATCGGCAATGACCTGCAACACCTGATTGACTTGGATGAATCTCTAATATATGAGACTGATCAGCAATCTTGCATTAAATATTTTCAAGACTTTATCGATAAACGATTACAACACCATCTGCATCGTCCGGACATTTCAAACTCGGTGCTGATCAATAGCAAAAAGAACTTTGAACTGCTGATTATGGGCTCAATGGGTAATCCGAGAGATTTCGGCACCATCTTGGTACATGCGTGGAACGAATTTGTCACTTATAGAAACAGACCTCTAAAAAGGGGTGGCGCTTATCAGTATGTCTCAGCAGTCATGATCAAAGATGCGATAAAATCTGACGGAGAGAAAAAACTTCTAAATATCCAAGCCCGCTCGAATGCTATGTCAGCTTGGAGACACCTTGAAGATTTTGCTATAAAAAACAAGACTAGCCATATAGCAGTCGAGGAAAGTGCCGAAAACCATTCCGCTCTTGCTGAAGACGATTTTTCAGAGCTGATCTACCAGAGGCTTCTTCACAAGAGGACTGATCGAATCAGCGCCAAAGACACAAATATATCCAACAAGCTCTCAATATATGCATTGAGTTACTCCTGCACATACGACCACCACCAAAAAGACAAAAAGTTTCAATTCATAACAAAATATGAAGATATTCACAACCGAGTGCGGCGTTATATATACAACCCTTGCACGCTGATCAAACAGCGAAAATTGAGGGAAGGCGTAATGTTTCCGTGCCCTACCTGCGATTTTGAAATAACTCAAACCATGAAATTCGCTTGGGAAAAAAATATGTGCCCTGCATGCGGAAATAGTATCACCAAAGATAAAATTTCTGAAAAACCGGTTGTTTAGCTCCTCATATTCTATGTAAGGTGGTCTAAATAACCACCTGATAGTAACTTGAGCAAATCACCATAACGGCGCTAACTCAGCGCCGTTATTTCATATGATTTATAAACTCCCTCTCGATGGGAAACACTGAATCATTTTCTTTGATTCTGCTTAGGTTTTTCCCTCGGCAGCTCGCCGACAAATGACATGATAGACAACTTCAGCAATTTTGTTTGCCAATAAAGGTGGGACCGCATTACCTACTTGGTGAAATTGCTGCGTCCTATTCCCTTCAAAGTAGTAGTTATCCGGAAATGTTTGAAGCCGAGCTGCTTCACGAACAGTCAGGCTTCGACATTGGGCTGGATCATAATGAATGAAGTAATGTCCATCCTTGGAGATATGGCTTGTAATCGTAGTTGCCGGAAGCCAGGCGAGCTGAACCCTGAAGCGATCACTAAATTTTCCACTCTCCCAGTTTTTGTGGGCCGGTGCCAGACCTGGTAATGAAAACTCTAGGTGCCCTTTCGGGGAATACTTGTAGTGTTTCGCAAAAGTACTTGCAAACGCATACCGTCGCAGATCCGATCGCATGTGACTTCGAGAATCATGACTCAGCCAACATTTGATATTCGAGTCCTGATACCAAGCATCCAATGAGGGTATGCCTGTATAGCCTTCGCCAAGATTTTTTTGGACGCGGTCAGCACCCGAAGTTAGCGGCGCATCAAACAGTGCTTCGCGAGTAGCGCGCAATGGTGCGACCATTCTTCCGTTTTCCAGCTGTGCATGATTCAGTAAGTCATCTACTTCGTCCGCCACCGTGCGATACCATGCATCGTAGGGGTCGTAACTGCGAGAGAGCTTGCTTCTCACCTTTGGGAGACTGCCAATCGCTTGACTTACTGAGACTGGCTCGACCTGTGTCAAAAGATCATGCGAGGGTACATTGCCCTGTTCATCGAGCGCTATCCCTAAAAGGATTACACGGTGTCGGGCTTGGGGAATTCCATACTTTTCAGCCTCAATGATAAACGACTTTGGATTTATTTTGTCTATGCAGTCTGAAGGGCTGAATGACTCTTCTGAAACAATAGAGCAAATTTTATATTTTTGCCCGCCTTCGATATTATCTAGAGCTTTAGTAGGATCTACCAAGTCGTTCAGAATCTGCGAAAAGATACCCTTCCCAGCAACTTTTGAAGACAGTATTCCCTTCACGTTTTCCATGACAAAAACAGTTGGCCGATAATCCTTGATGATACGTAAATAATCTTTGTAGAGAAAATGCCGGTGATCATTTTCAGGGATGTAACCTAGTTTCGATTGATTCCTCGCCCGACCAACGATTGAATACGCTTGGCATGGCGGGCCGCCGATGAGGACCCATGGCCGCCCATCGCTGTTCAACCTTTCCTTAATTAAATGATTAAGCTCCCTATCGCCTTCGAGTGAACCCAAGGTGATCTGCCGCGCTTCCAAGTCAGCGTAATGCCAAAATTTCGCGGTTGCATCAGTATAAGGCTCGGGCGCCTCACCATTGAAATACCGATAGTAATCCTGCAACCCTTCAGGGAACTCCCGCTTGAGCAGACGATAGAAGGCACGAAGCTTGAGGGTCTTTCTAGCGACAGGGTCCATTTCGGCAGAAACTATGATATCGAAGCGCCTACCCTCACCAGACGAGGAAAAACCTTCGCCCAACCCGCCAGGACCAGCGAAAAGGTCGACGATCTGGATAGCGTGCTCAACTGCAGCTGCTGGCTCGGTGGCCACCCTAGGCGGGAAAAGACTATTCTGGTATTGAATCATGGGCTTCATTTGTCAAAAAAATCAGTGATGGCAACACAATAGGCAGCCGAGCCCCGTTACTTTACCAGGATTGGAGCAGAGGCGCAGCCACGTCGAAGCCTTTGCAGATCGATTCTGGCTGCACGGGCCGGGGTAAGCCGCACCTACAAACCCGGCTTCCGGGCCGGCCTGATCCTTACCCTAGGTCAGCGCAGGGCTAAAGCACAGCCTTGAACATCAGCGGCTCAGTTTTTTACGAGATATGGCTTAGCAAACGGGCAACCTTCTGGGCTGCCCTAGATTGCTTGATGAGCAGGAATGCAAGCAGCTCCTGCCGTTAAGTTTCAAGTTGCTCCAATAGTTCAACCATTTAGCTATAGCGGTGAAGAATTGAGGCCACTAAGATCCACTTTATATTCGAACTGAACAATACCGCGAGGAAGTACTCCGCCTTTGAAACTCGCCGGAGTTATTTTCGGAAAATTTTCATCGATCGCATAGGATAGACTTTCAAGCAGGTTGTAGCCCTCTTTCCTTGCAGAGCACCCTGCTTCCATCCCAAGCCGTTGCAGCGCTGTCTCGAGGAGCACAGCGTCCACCCCAAGCGCGATAAGTCGGTCACAAACCAGATCGATCGAAAGGCCATCATGAGCCGGTTCGAACCTGTAATACAACAGTTGCAATGGCTTGCCCGAAGAGGCAGCCAATTGGAAATGCCCGGATATATTTATCACAGTTCCATATCGACTGATGGTTGATTTGATTTCGTAGTCGGTCTCGGAAGTCTTGATGTCGACCACGCCCCCAAAAGGCCCACTCCATTCATAAATAGCGCCCCCCGTTACCAGCGTTTCCAGCGCTAAAAGCTCAGCAAGTACGTCATAACCATGCCTGTCGACGACCGCATTACCCAAGAGATGTCGCCACCGCTCCCACCAGTTCAGAGGATCAGCCAGCAGCGCCTGCCGCACACTGGCACCGGCCTCGACGCTAACCATATGCGCGCAGATTACGCCGAATTCGTTGCGGAGCCACTCTATAGAAGACTCCAACCGCAGGAAGCGTCGGTGCTGTTGACTGATGACTCGGTCCACGGTCCGTAGCTTGGCGCCAGCGAAGCCTTCCGAGAGCTCCAGGGCTGCAGAACACTCAATAGCTACTCCGAAGGCTGTTCCCTCCCTGAAGACCCATGCGGCACAATCTACTGGCATAGCCCTGAGCGGCAGCATTCGGCCGCTTTGATCGAGATTGGCAAAGCCCTCTTGAATTTCTTTCAGCAATTCAGTCATGATTGAGATCCGGAAGGACAGGCGCGCAACCTACGTCCGTGAATAGCGCATCCACATAGCCATGCAGGCCCCCGTCGCAGAATGCAGGTTCCTTCAGCACGATCTGAGCTGTATTGAGTTTCATGATTGCCCTGAACTGATCCTGAGAAGGCTTGCGGTGCTGACGCATGCTGAAAATAAGCCGTGTCAGCTCAATCCTGAAGCCGCCCTTGCCGGGCCGTTCTACTAATTGAACGACGGTGTCAGTGGTCACGCTCTCAAGCACTCTGCGAGTATTCTCCTGGTTCCCTTGCCAAGTCAGGTGGACCGTCCACCACATCGCGCGTAACCAGATGCGGCTTCGCCCCTTCCAGAATCTAACAGGGGGGGCGCCGTCCCAGCGACTCTTGACCAGGTCAGGCAACACACGCAAAGACAGAAATCTCCACCAGCCGTCATCTGCGGCAGTACGAATGCTTATGCCTGCGTCCGCCAGTACCTGGTACAGAGCGAGGCCAACCCGAATGTCATAGGCGCCGGGACCTGAAGCGGTGTCCTTCTTTATGGAGTCGTACAGCGATACGACGGCGAAGAGCTGCCGGCGAATTTCCTCCATCTCTGCGTTAGACGCCTCGGGAAGAAATGCATCGCCTTTGACCATTTCGTTATAGCGTCGCAGCGAAAGTTTAAGGTTCAGGGTGGGGAAGCTCATTCTACATTCTCCAAATCCCGAACTCGCTGATCCAACCAGCATTGAGTTGACACAAACAACTCGTTGAGCGAGGCGGTATTCAGAGAGCCTAACCGAATGAACGACCGCACAGCGTCAGCAATACTTCCGAATCCGTCGTCCACATCAGGCGCGGCCAGATACGTATCGAAATCTGCTCCCATATCGTGTTTGACCTGAGCAACGACAAGTGCCAGCCACGCGGCGAAGACTTGGCGCAACAGCGGAGACTGCTCGAAGTTAAGCCCCCCCCTGTCGCGTAACTGGTCAAAATGCGCGTGAGCGTTGTTCAGCACAAGAGCAACGTATTCGCTGGAGAACGGCTCATCCTGGGGGTCGCTCCAGCACGCTTTCAATTCCCATAATGGCCCCTCCGCACCCAATGACTCTTCCAGAACCGGGAAAAGAGAGCCGTCCCCGTCAATTACGACTTCAACAAGCTGGGTCAATGGGCCTAGCCTGGCGCCTGCCTGCTGAGCAAATCCGGGAGCGGAATCTGTCTGGCTTTTGCCGAGGAACGCTTGAACGGAGAGAAAACCACTACCTCTAACGGTCCCCGGCTCCAAGGTGATATCCAACGCTACGATGCCCCCATCTTCGTGTCGTAAGCCATGAACCGGTCCTAGCGCTCGCCAGCATGAGTCAGCGGATGCCCACTCCAGCGCCAATAACACCTCGGTGCCACTGCCGGCTACCCCCTCTGGACCGAATATGGCATGCAATAATGGAGCCCGGTGAATTAAACATTGAACCGCCAAAGGGTGTTCGGCCGGATTCCAGTCGCTGTCCTTACCCAAGGCATATTGATTGCCGTTGACTTCGGTCGCACCTGGATTTAGACCTTCATCTGATAAAAATAGGTAGTCCACCGCTGGTTCGTTACTCCTGCCAAGCGGTGCATTCAACATTCGATATAGTGGCAGTCGAGTGCTCATTTCGCAGCTCCACCTCCATCTGAAATCCGGACCCCGATCACGGGCCGCAATAGCTTGCGGTCCGAATCACTCATCCTGACGTGAAGTTTTCCTTCGAAAATCAAACCCGACTCTATCGCCGGACCAGTCAAAGTGAGCCTTACACCTGTTCCACCATCGATTCCGACACTTCCAACAGTAATAGCTGAACCGCTAAGCTTGAATGAATCCAGATGGAACGGAAACGCGCCAAGTCTGTTCGTGACCCAAGTGTCAAAGGTGATTGGGCCACCTTCGGAGTCTACGGAAACACAGATATCCCTAGGCATACCTTGGTGCAGCATTCCCCAGCTCAATCGCCATTTCATGACGATCGCATCATCTTCATATCCAAGCTCTGTGATTTCCAGCTCCGGTGAAGGTACTGCAGCGCCTTTGGAAATATGGGTAGCAGCTGCTCGGGGCGCTGCTTTGCCAAAACGTCCATCCCCGCCAAATCCACGGTTGGGTAATACGAGTTCAGCAAGCTTGCGTGACATCCGCATGGATGGTTTGACTTTCAAGCTGGGCGTAGGCGGTGACCCGAAGTCTTTGATGGCCCGGCCACACTGAGCGCGAATCTTTTCAATGACACGTCCACCGCTGATGTCGACCCACGCGCCATGATCCGCACGTTCACAGCTCCGGAGATATCCTTCGAGAGTCTGTATTGTCGAGCGCAAGCCGCGGGCTTCTGACGCCTGTAATTCTTGTTCCGAATCAGGCAAAAACAGCGCCACAACGTATCGGCCATCAGGAAACCCAGCAAACCCACCCGCCCAGCTCCGGGAGTCAAGGCTGTCGTCCCAAGAGATATTCATTCCCGGAGACCGCATGAATGTTACTACGGGTCGATGGGGTGCACCGCAGTCGGCCCGTGAGAAAATGCATGTTTCCGGGCTGGGCGCATTGTCGGGCGCATCCATTTGTAGCTGACGCGGGGTCAGCGCTACAGCAAGCAGGCGACCTGCCAGACCACTACCTACGAATTCACCGCGCAGTTGAATTGATTTGGAGAGCAGATGGTCGCTCTTGATACCTTTGCCGGTCAGATAGTCTTCCTTAGCCGTATCGCTCATTGCGCGGTTATACAAACTCTGGGCAACCTGAAATATCGGTAACATTTCAAAGTGAGCTAGTTCTTTGCCGTTCACCGACGCTTTCAGATACCTACCGGTAGCGAAGAATGGGTTATCCAGACGTGCGCTAAACCAACGCTGAATTGAAACCGCTATATAACTTTCATAATCACCGTACCACCATGGCGTAGCGCCCCTTTCCCCGTCGAAAACGGGCAACAGCTTCTCCTTGAGCAACGGAATAATGATTGCTGTGCCAGTTTGCTTACCGGTAAAAGGTTTGGCATCGAACGCATCAAGAATTTCGTGGATATGGGATGGGGAAGTGATTGCACCCAAGCCTCCTTCTGCTCCCCACCAGGCAATACCTGTTTGGGTGTTCAATTGAAGCCGATCTACACGATTTTCGTCCTCAACGATAGAGGCCACTAGCCGCTCTTCATACTCTTCGCCGACCCTGATTCGGCTATAGTAGATAACCAAGCCTGCGCCCATCCGAAAGTAACAGGTCTTGCCCAATCCCCATGATCCACCTGCACCCTCATCGCTTCGGGTCCGACCAATCTCGAACACAAGCTTGAGAAAGTTGCCGTGTTGGCCATGCGGTTCCACGCCTTCAAAAGTCATCGGGCCCGTCAGCCCCTCAGTCCCTGAATCGCGGATCTCAAGAAGCTTTTGAGCGCGCGGAAAGCGTGTTGCAAAAACTTGCTGGTTAAGCCCCTCACCGAATGTAGAAGCGATGGCATTCACAGAGTGGTCACGAATATAGAAATCAACCGAAACTGGCAGAGCTGGTTTCCCTTTGCATCCTGCGTCTAGCGCGTTCTGAACGGATTCCCGGACTAGCAAATCAAGCAGAGGGGTTTCTTCGTTCTGTAAAGCACGAAGGAGGTATGCCCCGGATTCCTGCATAGGCTGCAATGGAAGGCTGTGATATTTCATAAGTTAGACCGCGCCTAGCGCTTCTTCGAGGTCTTCTTCTGAAGCCTTGAAGCTATCGGGGATATTCACTGTCACGTGGGTGACATAACTCTTTTGGGCGCCTTGGGAGCCCGGCAAATAAATGCTTACACCGATAATGTTTGCCTTAGCCATGAGCGGTGCCCGCGTTGCCTTTGGATCAAGAATTGCTTTTTCTTGCAGTCCGCGGTTACCCGTCTTGTCGATTAGATAGATCAACAATTGTGGTACTGCGCCAACTCCACCCTCGATGCGACTCTTCGAGATGGAAGAACTGGTGAATTTCATCTTGGAAATGCTATCGGGAGCAAGGTTGCAGGCATCTGCAAGCAAATCCTTTGGGTCTCGCAACGCACCAATGGAGACACCGTCATCCGAACGTTCACTAATCAACCTACTACGATTGATTCGGCCGACAGCCTTGCCCGAGATTTCCCAGGAATTATCCGGGTTCGGCGTGCTGCCAGCCATCACGACGTTCCATTTTGTATATCCTGCGTTATCTGCATGCTCGCCGAGCCATTTCAGAAAGGCACCCATGTCGGAGAAAAACTGATTTCCCGGATGGAACGACAATTCGGCCAAATAATCTGCTACGCGGCTAACGTCGACGCCCCGCCAAACATAGCTGTTTGCGCCCTTCAACTGAGACTTTTCAAGGTGAGCATCTGATGAACCGAGAAATTTTTCCGTTACCTTTAGGTTCGCGTCCAGGATCGAGGCGGCACCTTCCCCATCGTGGAAAACCGTTGTCTGCCTGTTGATACCTGAAAAGTCGTATTTCGTATTCACAGCGCTTTGCATCCTATTAGCACTGGTTGGCCGAATCCATGCAAACTTTGGATGTACACGAACCCGAGGCCCAAAATCTTCAGGTTTGGCCCCACCGTGCATGAAACGCTCAAGGTCGTCCCGAAGCTCCTCCTCGGCAACAGCCATGAACTCGTATTTTTTTTTCGTCTCGGTCGACATCCAGATGCGAGGTATCAGTTCATAGCCTTTCCGGTAGCCAAACCATCGTCCCATTTGCATGAGAGAATCTGCTTGCGCAGAGCCTCGCAGGAAAAAGGTGCTAACCAAATTCTCTATTGTTAAGCCGCGTGAAAGCGTTCCGCCGCCAATGACGATGAAGGCAGTGCAAAAATCCAACTGCTGCGCTGCGTCCGGGTAAAACAATCTACGGACCTCATTTTCATCAGTTACTCCATTATTAGCGCAGTTGTCAACACAGATATGGATACCTTTGTGGTACCTGGGTTGAGAGTCCGCGTCTAGCTTAATAGCCGTAACCTCATCCAGAAGAGTCCGAATCTCAGGAAAGAATGAATCAAATAACGGCAGTTCGACGAGTTCAGACAGGCGCCCGTAATCTGGAAAGCGCTCTCTGAACCCATCGGCATCCAGACCGGACGAGATTTTGTCCCAAACAGGCTTAAAAGCATCGGCCAATTGCTCCTCCGAGTATTGTGACCAAGTCCTGAGCGCACTGTGCACCGCTTTGTTCATATGGTCGTGATGCAACTGCCTCGCGCTGGTATGGATCAGCATACTGACGGGTCTGGCGGTAACGGACTGCCGCATCACGGCCACGCAGCATAGGAACCAGATCAGCCCCTCTTCCAATGCCTTTGGCAGCTTTAGACTTTCCCCCTTGTGAAGCTTACCAACTTGATTCAAATCGTTATCTGATACTTCAAGAACAATTCCCAACGGCGACCTTTCGTTTTCGGCATAGCCGAAAATCTGCACAGGCCCGAAGTGCTCGTCCGCCTGTGGCAGCGCTGCGATGAAATCGCTCGGGTACAGAGTGTCGCCAGGGCCCTCATTCAGAAAATTGGCGGAAGGCGTAGCGGTGAAGGCGACATAGTTCACGCATTGGAGAGGTAGCCGGATCAACTTAAGAATGAGCCCATTGATTTTTGTTCGCTCAGCTTTCAAAACATCATTCGAGTTGATGCCGGCCTGATCCGCCTCGTCATCAATCACCACCAGGCGCATCTGCGACATCCCGTGCGGGTGAGCCTTGATCCACGCAATGAGATGATTCAATCGCGCAGGGTTCTTGAGACAAACAGCGAGATGTCGGTCTCGACGGCCGGCATCGAACTGCATGTCCTGTGCGCGAGCCCCGTACGGACTGTTGCCAGATGGATGATCGATCGCCTTCCAGGTGACATTACCATCATGCTGAAACAAATCACCCACTAAACGCTTATTGGTCTGTATACGCAGATTTTCGAGCGTACCGGTCAGAACGACGAACAAATTCCATCCATAGTCGGCTGCCATGGAAATCAGACCTGCCATGTTGGCCGTTTTGCCGGACTGAACGTGGCCGACGACCAAGCCTTTAACAGCCATCCTATCTTTGGTGGTCTGCCGTAGATGCCGGAGGACGCGTACGGCAGATCCCTGAATGTTATCGACCGCAGGTTGCTTCCAGCCTTGGGCGATCAGGTATTTTCTATAAAGCTGCCATGCGCTACGCGCGTCTTGAGGCACCGCCATGCCGGGCTCAGTCTCCTCTGCTCCAACGATAATCAAAGGCCTCGCCGCCGCGACAGATTGGGCTTCGGCCTGTTCTTTGCGATTCACTATCTCCTTCCAGCATTCGAAACGCTTTTCCGGACTATCTCCCAGTGAAGGCCAATCCTGCATTTCCTCTTGCGCGAGGAACCAGTCATCGAGCTTTTCCGGTGACGCCCCCAACCGGCCGAGCTTGGCGATCTCTTCCCAGCTACGGCCTTTGAGCCGCCAATCATCGATAAACGCGCGGCATTTGTCGTACGCTGGGTCAATAGTGTAATCAGCCATGAGCATCCTTTCTGTGTTCTGAAGATGACTTGAACAGGGAGACCGCCCTACATCCAAGTCAGGGCCAAGAATAGTCGCACAGCACAGAACGCCTTGCAAAAACCCGCAACCGGGATGTCCGGCATGACCAGCCAAGTATTTTTTGCTGGTCATCCCCCTTGCCTTGGGCCCCAACATTCCTGCAATGCCGGGGCCGGTCAGGCGTTTGAACGTCCCCCGAGATCCGCCCCCTAAGAAGAGGGTGAAGACACCTACGGTTCTCATTCGGCCCCGCTCAAAGATACCGCTTCAGGAGAATAGAATGGATGTAGTCGATCCAGCTACCCGCTCACGGATGATGTCAGGGATACGCGGGAAGAACACCAAACCTGAACTGCTGGTAAGAAGCTTCCTGCACGCAAACGGCTACCGTTTCCGGCTTCACCGCAAGGATCTCCCTGGCAACCCCGATGTGGTACTGCCCAAGCTCAGGACCTGCCTGTTCGTACACGGTTGCTTTTGGCACCGCCACGTGGGGTGCCGCTATGCGACCACACCCAAAACCCGAGCAGAATTCTGGAATGACAAATTCCTGAAAAACGTAGAGCGCGATCTCAACAACATTCAAGCGTTGGAAGCCAGCGGATGGAACGTGCTGATTATTTGGGAATGTCAGCTCAAGGAAGACAGCCAGGCGTTGGAGAAGCTTTCGGACCAGCTAGAACAGCAGCGGGCAGCGCTGTCGGGGAAACCCTCGAAATAGACCTGCACCATTTTTCAGAAATGTCCTACAAGCGCCATCATTGCCTTGCCCCTTGCCTTTCCCTACGCTGCTTTGGCGCCTAAGAAACGCATCCCCAGAGCGGCCATCCGCACCCGACATCCTGCGGCTTTCCTGTGCCAGCGGCTATCATTCGCCCACAGAAATCCTCGTTATGTCGGGAGTGGGCGAATACAAGACCCGAAAGGGAAATATGTCCGGCTCGTCTCTGGTGAGTTTCTTAGCTCCCGACACCCAATCAACGCCCTAAGAAGCGACCAGAGGATCAAGGACATGTCAAAAAGCTGCCTGCCGTTCACGCATTGGCCCCTCAACCCAACCACCTTCGCAGCCAGGATCTCCTGGATACCGGAGGCCCCCCATGCCTAACCCCCAAACCCCCACCCTCTTCACCCGCCACAACCGCCCCCTGCACACCCTATGGCTCGAATCCCAGGCCTGGTTTCACGCCCGCGACCTGGGTCGCCTGATGGGTCGCTATCTCGATGCACACGCCCTGCGCAAACTCGACGCCGACCAGACCCGTACCCTCTGTCTTCTCCAGTACGGCGAGTACCACGACACCCTGATGGTCAGCGAGTCTGGCGCCTACTCCTTGCTCGTCCATCACCACGTGCCGGAAAACCGCAGCCTGCGGCGCTGGCTGACCCACGAGGTGATTGCGGTGATCCGCGATGCCCAGCTGCCGGCCAATGAGTCGGCGCCCAGCGTCAGCGTGATGCAGTGGCCAGGGCTGCGGTTGCGCCTGCTGCATTGGCAGAACGAGCCGTGGATGCGGATGCGGGATTTGCCGCAAATGCTGGATAGCCCGGAGATCCGGCACGGGCAGCCTTCGTCGAAGGTGGCAGGTTGGTGGAAGGCTTCGGCGCGGTTGTTTGGCTGAGTCGTCGGACGAGGCTGGGGCCGCCTGCCCGAGTCGGGCCTCGGGCCCTGGCATTGGCTAGCCGCAAGGCTTGGCGCTCAGTCGGCGATGGTGTTGCGCACGGCGCGACGCGGGGCGAACGCGGGTGGGCAGTTTTGGGGGTGTGTGGGGTATCCGCAGTGCTTTGGGAAGCGGTCGGTGTAGAGGGTTTATCGGCGGCCGGTGCAGTTACGCGGGGCCTGAGCTCTGAGCGAAAGGCTTGAAACCGGCCTGCGGCCTCTCGCGGGCTGCGCCCGCTCCCACATTCAAATCCGAGCTTGGCGACGAACCCTGTCGCCTGGGCTGCGAACAAGCCTGCCCCTCATCTTCAGAAAAGTCCTATAGAAGCCCTGTCCTCGCCTCTCTAGTCTGCTGAGTCTCACTCATCGGAAAGCGCCAATGACCCCCACCGAAACCTTTCTCCTGATAACCGGATGCCTGGCATTCGGCGGCATGTTCATCTCGTTGGGAATGATGCTCTACACCGTGCACACCCAACTCGACGATGCACTTCAGATCATGAGTCAGCGGTCAGGCTGTATCAAACGAACGCCCCATGCCAGCGGTAGCCGTGGGAAGTTGATCTTGATGGGTGAGCTGATGGGCTGCGTGGTATTCAGCAGCTTGCGCAGGAGACTGGGCCGCTCTGAAATTGCACAGACGGATCACTTGCCAGCGCCTTTCAGAAGAACCCTGATCATTCATTTCTGGACCAGTTTGATCATCGCTTCATTGGTGATGTTCTATGGCTTGAACGCCCACCACCGATGGCTGGAGTAGACGACAGAATGGTTGGCTGCCTGGCCTTTGACCAGGCTTCAAACCGGCTGTGGGCCTATCGCGACGAGCCGGCTCCTGCGCGTCAGCGCCCAAGTTCACCCCATTACCATCACTTCCACCAATGCACACTATTCCCACAGTGAATTTCCCGGCATTCACCCACTTCCCGATAATGAACACCAGAGGCCAACCACTGACCCCCAACTTCAAACCCTTATCGAAAGAGGAACACCCCATGAAATACGCCATGATCGCCACCCTGATGCTCTTCAGCGCCTTTGCTTCGGCCCAGGGCAACAGCAAGAACGGCTTGACCGACGCAGGCCAGGTCAGCGCCGGGCAGCATCTGGACATCGCCAAGGTGATCAGCCTGACCCATGATGCCGACAACGGCGGTGGCTGCAACCCGGTCGGTACTCACCTGAAGTATCAGGACAGCACGGGCGTGACTCATACCCTGAACTACAAGGCGTTCGCGGCCGGTGATGTGAACTGCCAGAATGGTTGATCTCGACGACACGCATCCCGGGGCAAGGTTGTCCGGGATGCGTGTTGATGCTGTACGGGTATCGCCAGTGATCAGTATCCGTCAGCTACCGCCGTCTCGGCCTTGACGATCGTTACGCCGGAACTTGAACCCAATCGTGTAGCCCCCGCCTCGATCATTGCCTGCGCCGTTTCGGCACTGCGAACCCCGCCCGAAGCCTTGACGCCCATCGATGGTCCGACCACCCGGCGCATCAGCTGCACGTCTTCGACCGTTGCCCCGCCGCTGCTGAAGCCGGTCGATGTTTTCACGAACGCCACGCTCAGGTCCCTGCAGATTTCGCAGGCCTGGACCTTTTGCGTTTCGTCGAGCAGGCAGGTTTCCAGAATCACTTTCAAGGGTACGTCACCGCAGGCCTGCAATACCTCGGCGATGTCGGCGCGCACCTGGTCGAGCAGGCCGTCCTTGAGCCAGCCGATGTTCAGCACCATGTCGATTTCGCCGGCTCCGGCGGCAATCGCCGCGCGCGCTTCGAAAGCCTTGGCGGCGCTCAAGCCGGCGCCCAGCGGGAAGCCCACCACCGAGCACACCAGCGGCGCCTGGCCGCGCAGGCATTCGGCGGCCAGCGGCACGTTGGCGCTGTTGACGCATACCGATTTGAAACCCAATTCGATGGCTTCCTCGCACAGCCGGCGCACGCTGGCCTGGGAAGCATCGGCGGCCAGCACCGTGTGGTCGATATAGGCCGCATAAGGGCTGTGAGGGGTGGTCATGGTGAAGGCTCCAAAAGCTTGATCTTGAGAATGACGACGCTGAGAAATTTATAGCACCAATGTTATAAAAGTAACACGAGTATTTTCAAGGCTTGATATCGCTCAACGTTTATCGGGACAGAAAGCCTGGACCTTAAGATTTCCGTCAAGATATCGTGTGAATATTTTCACAAAACTGCCTTGACCCTGCCGAGGGCGAGGACTAGTCTCAGCTCTCAAATGTGATGTGCAGTCACATCTGGTGGCGCCCATCGAGGCCGCCAAGAATTCCGAACAACAATAAAAACAGGACTTCATCATGCTGCTCGCCCGTCTGTTCGCCCGTCACAAAACCGCCTTGGCCATCGCCATCGCCGCCACCGCCCTGGGCAGCCTGCCCGCCCAGGCCAAGGACCTGAAGATCGGCTTCAGCCAGGTCACCCTGCAATCGCCCTTCTATGTGCAACTGCGTGACGGCGCCAAGGCTGCGGCCGCCCAGGGTGGCGACACGCTGATCTTTCTCGACGCCAACGGTGACATCAGCAAACAGAACAATGACATCCAGGACCTGCTGACGCAGAAGGTCGACGTGCTGATCATCGATCCGGTCAACCCCGACTCGGTCGGCGCCTCCCTGGATGCCGCCAACGCCAAGGGCGTGCCGGTGATCGCCGTAGACCGCGCGATCAATGGCACGGTCGCCACCACCATCGGCCGCGACAACGTGAAGATGGGCGAGCTGTCCGGTGGCGCCCTGCTGGCGGCGCTGAAAGCGAAAAACATCAGCGACGGCGAGATCATCGAGATCCAGGGCGACGCCGGCGGCACGGTGATGCAGCAGCGGCGCAAGGGTTTCCACACGGCGTTCGCCGGCACCCCGTTCAAGATCATCGACGGCCCCTACAGCGAATACATGCGTGCCAACGCGGTGACCGCCATGCAGGACCTGCTGCAGGCCCACCCCAAGGTCAAGGCGGTGTTCGCGCACAACGACGACATGGCCATGGGCGCCCTGCAGGTGTTGGACGAGCGCGGCCGCAAGGACGTGCTGGTGGCCGGCGTCGACGGCCTGTCCGAGGCCATCAATGCCATCGCCAACGGCGACCAGTACGTGGCCACGGCGCTCAACGACCCGACCTTCCTTGGCCAGACCGCCATCGACACCGCGCGCAAGGTGGTGGCCAAGCAATCGGTACCGACCTTCGTCGACGCCGGCACCGCGCTGCTGACCAAGGCCAATGTCGCCCAGGTGCCGCACACGGCCACGTTCGGCGAGTACCGGCCAGGCGGTCAGTAACCCAGTTCATGGCTACGGACAATCCGCCGCCCATCTCAAAGCAAGGGGATCTATCGTGAAAGCTGCCGTCATGTACCAGCCAGGTGACATCCGCGTCGAAGAAGTCGCCAAACCTGAAGTCAAACCCGGCCATGCGTTGATTCGCGTGGTCGCCTGCGGGGTCTGCGGGTCGGACATCCCGCGCATGCTGAGCAAAGGCGCGCACCGCATGCCGCTGATCTGCGGGCACGAGTTCGCCGGTTTTATCGAGCAGATCGGCGCCGGTGTCGAGGGCTACAGCATCGGCGAGCTGGTGACCGTGCCGCCGATGATTCCCGACGTTTCCAGCGACCAGTACCAACGCGGGTTTCCATCGCGCTCGGAGCAATACGACTACTTCGGCAGCCGCCGCGACGGCGCCTACGCCGAGTTCGTCAACGTGCCGCTGAGCAATCTGATCAAGGTGCCAGCCGGCATGGACCCGATCGCCGCCTCGCTGGTGGACCCGGCCGCCATCGCCTTGCACGCCCTCTGGAAGACCGATTTCAAGGCCGGGCAGAACGGCGCCGTGGTCGGTTGCGGGCCCATTGGCCTGTTCGCGATTCAGTGGCTTAAATTGATGGGGGCCAAGGACATCGTCGCCATCGACATCGCCGAGGAGAAGCTGGCCATGGCCCGCGAAGCCGGTGCCACCCTGACCCTGTTGAGCGGCGCGCTGGACACCGAGCTGCCGCGCTGCCAGGTGGTGATCGAGGCGGCCGGGCACCCCAGTTCCATCAACCAGGCGGTGCAGCTGACCAAGTCGGGCGGCCACGTGGTGTTCATCGGCATTCCGGTCACGGATGTGGCCATCAGCACCGCGACCTTCTCGCACTTCCTGCGCCAGGAAATTTCCCTGCACGGCGCCTGGAACTCCTTCTCGGCGCCGTTTCCGGGAGACGAGTGGACCGCCTCGATCGACAAGCTGGCGTCCGGTGAATTGAAGTGGCAGTTCATGATCACCCACGACCTGCCCCTCAGCGAGCTGCCGGACATGTTCCGCCGCTACGCCGAGCGCAAGGAAGTGGCGGCCAAGGTGATCTTCCGCCCCTGAGCGAGGCGCGAGCAGGCGGCACCCTGACAACAAGAAGCGTCGACTCAGACGCAGGAGGACGGCATGACGTTATTGCTGGGGCTGGACTTCGGAACCGGTGGCGTGCGCGCCGGGCTGTACGACCTGCACAGCCACAAGCTGGTGCAGGTGGCAGAAGCCCCTTATGCCACGAGCTACCCCGAGTTGGGCTGGGCCGAGCAGGACCCTGACCAGTGGTGGTCGGCCCTGGGCAGCGCCTGCCGGCAGTTGATGGCGGCGGCCGGCCACCCTGCGGTGGCGGCGGTGTGCGTGGCGACCACGGCGTCCACTGTGGTGGCCGCCGGTGCCGACGGCCGGCCGCTGCGCCCGGCCCTGTTATGGATGGACTGCCGCGCCGGCGCCGAATCCACCCGCACCGCGCAAACCGCACACCCCATGATGAACCCCGGCGGCGATGCCGTGGAATGGCTGGTGCCCAAGGCCATGTGGCTGGCGCGCCACGAGCCGCAGGTGTACGCCGCTGCTGCGCATATCTGCGAAGCGGTGGACTGGCTCAACTTCAAGCTCACCGGGCGTTGGGTCGCCTCGCGTCTGAACGCCAGCTGCAAGTGGAACTACGACACCCAGCGCCAGCGTTTCCCCGTGGAGCTGTACGAACAACTGGGCATCCCGGAGCTGGCCGACAAGCTGCCGCCCGAAGTGATCGCCGTGGGCGGCAGGATAGCTCCGCTCAGCGGCGATGCCGCCAACCACCTGGGGCTCACCCGTGACACCCTGGTCGCCCAGGGCGGCATCGACGCGCACATGGCCATGCTCAGCGCTGGCACCACCGGCGCCGGCGAACTGCTGTTCATCGGCGGGACCTCGGTGGTGCAGTTGATGCACACCCCCGAGCGCATCGACGTGCCCGGCATCTGGGGGCCCTACCCCGACGCCTTGCTCGACGGCCATTGGCTGATGGAGGGCGGCCAGGTGTCCGCCGGCTCGATCCTCAACTGGCTGGCGCAGAAGATGTTCGGCCTCGACGCCGCCGGCCATCAACAACTCATCCAGCGCGCCATGGCACTCAAACCCGGCGCCACCGGCCTGCTGGTGCTCGACTACTGGATGGGCAACCGCACCCCCTACCGCGCGCCGGACATGCGCGGGGCAATCATGGGCCTGTCGCTCAACCACGACCGCCACGACCTCTACCGCGCCTCGGTGGAGGCCATCGCCCTGGGCTCGGCGAACATCTTTCACACCTGGCGCGCTCAAGGCATCGAGATCACCCGGGTGGTGGCCGCCGGCGGTTTCCAGAACAACCCGCTGTGGCTGCAGGCCACGGTCGACGCCACCGGCGTGCCCTTCGAGATGGTCGCCCACGACAACCTCACCCTGATCGGCACCGCCGCCGCTGCCGCCTGCGCGCTGGGCGAGTTCGCCACCTTGCAGGAGGCCGCCACCGACTTCACCACCGTCGGCAAGCTGATCGAGCCCGACCCCCACGCCCACGACTGCTATGTCGAGCTGCTCGGCCGCTACCGCGACGCCACCCAGAGCGTCGCGCCCATCAGCTGCCGGCCAGCGCCGAGCAGCGTCGGCACCCGGAGGCCTGCCGCATGAACACCTCCCCGACCTTCGACGACCACACCGGCGAGCAATCGGGCCTGGCCCCGCGCCTGCCCAGCGAGAGCCAGCGCGAGGACCTGATGGTGCAGGTGGCCAAGCTGTATTACGACCTGGAGAAGAACCAGAGCGATATCGCCCGCGAAACCGGCCTGACCCGCTGGCAGGTCAGCCGCCTGCTGCGCGACGCCCGCGACAGCGGCGTGGTGCGCATCGAAATCGTTGCCCGCTCCACCCGCCTGCCGCACCTGGAGGCCCAGTTGCAGCGCCGCTACGGCCTGCGTGAAGCGCTGGTGGTGGCCGACAACGAAGACGCCAGCGCGCTGAACAGCGTGACCCAGATGGCCGCGCGCTACCTGTGCAACCTGCAGCCGGCGCCCGACCTGATCGGCGTGTCGTGGGGCCGCACCCTGACCAAGATGGCCCAGTGGCTGACCCCGCGCTGGAACGAGGCGCTCAATGTGGTGCTGCTCAACGGCGCGATCAATACCCGATCGGTCGGCGAGCCCAGCCACAACGTCGCCGAACGCTTCGCCCAGGCCGCGCGCGGCCAGGCCACCCTGCTGCCGGTGCCAGCCATCCTTGGCAGCGCCCACACCCGCGAGGCGCTGGAGCAGGACCCGATCATCGCCAGCGTGCTGCAACTGGGGCAAAAGGCGCCGGTCGCCTGCTTCAGCCTCGGTGAACTGAGCCAGCGCTCGGTACTGCTGGAGAGCGGCTATATCGATGAAGCGCTGCTGGCCGAACTGGCCCGGCGCGGCGCCGTGGGCGACATCATGGGCCGCTTCATCGGCGCCGATGGCCAGGTGGTAATGCCCGAACTCGACCAGCGCACCCTTGGCCTGCACCCGCAGGCACTGCGCGACAAGGCCTGGTCCATCGCCGTGTGCGTCGGCGCGGCCAAACATGCCGTGGTGCTGGCCTGCCTGCGCGCCGGCTACGCCAACGTGCTGGCCACCGACCAAGCCACCGCGCATTTTCTGCTGGGAGCCGCCTCATGATCGCGCCCGAACAATTGGCCCTGGACATCCGTCACCTGTCCAAGCGCTTCCCGCCCAACGTGATTGCCCTGACCGACGCCAGCCTGACCCTGCGCGCCGGCGAAGTGCACTGCCTGCTCGGCGCCAACGGCGCGGGCAAGAGCACCCTGCTGAAGATCGTCGCCGGCGCCCATCGTCCGGACAATGGTGAAATGTTCGTCGGCGGGCGCAGCGTCGAACTCAAGAACCCACAGCAGGCCCGCAGCGCCGGCATCGCCATGATCTACCAGGAGCTCGATCTGGTCGGGCAGATGACCGTCGAGGAGAACCTGATGCTCGGCTACACCCCGCAGCGCTTTGGTCTCATCGCCAAGGCCGCCCGGCGCGCCCGGGTCAAGGCGGCGCTGGCGCGGGTCGGCGCCGGTTTCAGCGCCACCGCGCGGGTCGAGACACTGTCCATCGCCAATCAGCAACTGGCCGCCATCGCCCGCGCCCTGACCTGCGAGGCGCGGGTGGTGGTGATGGACGAGCCTTCCGCCGCGCTCAACGAAACCGAGCTCAAGCGGGTGTTCCAGGTGATCCGCGAAATCACTGCCGACGGCGTCGCGGTGCTCTACGTCAGCCACCGCCTCAATGAAATCCGCGAGATCGGCGACCGCGTCACCGTGCTGCGCGCCGGCCGCACCCTGGATACCGTCAACCTGGCCGACGTCGACGACCGCGCGCTGGTGGCCGCCGTGGTCGGCGAACACCGCGAGCTGCTCGAACGCGCCCCACGCCAGCCGCCGCAAGCGGGCCTGGCCCTGCGCGTCACCCGCCTGCAAGGCGCGCAGGGCCTGGACGTGCGCGAGCTGGAAGTGCGCCAGGGCGAAATCGTCGGCCTCGCCGGCCTCAACGGCGCCGGGCGCAGCAGCCTGCTCAAGGGTCTGTTCGGCGCCAGCAAGGTGGCCAGCGACGTGCAGCTGTTCGGCCAGCCCTATGCAGCGCGCACCTCGCGCCAGGCCATCCGCGCCGGGGTCGGCCTGGTGCCCGAGAGCCGCAAGAGCGAAGGCCTGCTGCTGGACGCGCCGATCTACCGCAACGCCGAGCTGGTGCACACCCGCCACCTCACCTGGTTCTCCCACGTCCGCGCCAAAGCGCGCAGCGCGCCGGTGCTCAAGCGTCTGCAAACCAAATTCGACAACCTCGAACAGCCGGTGCGCCAGCTGTCCGGCGGCAACCAGCAAAAGGTGGTCATGGCCAAATGGGTGATCGACGGCGCGCGCCTGCTGCTGCTCGACGAGCCCAGCCGCGGCCTGGACGTCGGCGCCAAGGCCGACCTCTACGCCCTGGCCCGCTCGCTGGCCGAAGAAGGCGCCGGGGTGTTGGTGGCCAGCAGCGAACTGGACGAACTGTACGTCAACTGCGACCGCATCTGGGTGATGCACGAAGGGCGCAACGTCGCCTGCTTCGACCCCCTCACCACCCCCCGCGATCAGATAGAGCAAACCATCCTGATGGGAGCGAGTGCCTGAATCATGACTATTCCAAGCAAAAGCCTGCCGGCGCTGGAGCGCCCGACCCTGCTGCCCGCCCTGCGCCGCAACGCCGTGCTCGATTGGGTGATGCGCTACAACTTCGTGTTCATCTTCCTGTTTGCCGTGGCCGTGGCGACTTTTCTGTCGCCGGACTTCCTGACCTTCAGCAACATCGCCAACCTGTTCCAGCAAGGCGCTATCGTCGGCATCGTCGCCATCGGCATGACCTTCGTCATCCTCACCGCCAACATCGACCTGTCGGTGGGCAGCCTGTGCGCCTTTGGCGGCATCATTGTCGCTGCGTTACTGCAGCAACAGGTCGGCGGCTGGCTCGCGGTGCCTGGCACCCTGCTGGCCGGCCTGCTAATCGGCACCTTCATGGGCAGCATCACGGTGTTCGGCAAGGTGCCCAGCTTCATCGTCACCCTGGCCGGCCTGGTGTCGCTGCGCGGCCTGACTTTCCTGGCTTCCGACGGCGCCCCCATCGGCGGCCTGCCGCAGGGTTTCACCCGCATCGGCTCGGCGATGATCGACATCCTGCCCAGTCACGGCATCGTCTTTCCGGTGCTGGGGCTGATGTTCATCGTCATCACCGCCGTGGCCTGGCTGGTGCTGCGCTACACGGTCTTCGGCGAATACGTGCTGGCCACCGGCGGCAATCTGGAGGCCGCGCGGCTGTCCGGCGTGCCGGTGCGCGCAGTGACCATCGCGGTGTTCGCCATCTGCGGGCTGCTGGCTGCCCTGGGCGGCGTGCTGATGACCTCGCGCCTGCACGTCGGCCAACCCACCGCCGCCCAGGGCCTGGAGCTCGACGCGATCGCGGCGGTGGTGCTCGGCGGCACCAGCCTGTTCGGCGGCCGCGGCAGCGTGGTGGGCACGGCCGTGGCGGTGATGCTGCTGCAGATCCTGCGCAACATCTTCAACCTGCTGGGGCTGGGCTCGTTCTATCAGATGGCGATCACCGGGGTGATCATCGTGCTGGCGATCCTGTTGAACCGGTTGATCGATTATTGGGCGGGTCGGGGTTGAGGTGTCGATCCGACACCGGCCGCTTGCGGCGTGGTTTTAAAAATTTGCGCAGGCCGAAGAGTGATGGGTGTTTCCCAGATCTCTGCCAGTGTCAGCCCGAGCGGCCTTGCAGTACCGAGCTTGTTCGAGAAGACGTCGAGCCAGTTGCGCCGCCGGCGAATGTCATCGAAAATCCAGGCCCCTCTGCATAGCGGCAACGGCCAGGACGCCTCCCCCATGAAAATCTTCCTCATCGTGTTCGGGCTGCTCAGCGCGGGTGTCATCACCCTTGCGCTGGCCGATCAGCACAAACCCCTCCCCACTCAGGCCGCTGAAGCCGTGCAACCATTGGCGGCGCAGTTTTCCAGAACCGTAAGCAACACCGTCAACGATTTCCTCGCCGGTACACCAGGCCCCATCGGTGACGGTGCCCGACACAACCAGCAGCAGATCGCCGCGACCACAGCCCAGGCAAACCGCGCGACACGCAAGACAATGGCCGAGTGTTTGAAGCCGGGCGCGTTGATCGATCTTGATGTAAAGGAATGTATGGACGGCACCCGGCTCAAGGACTGGTAGCGGTAGCGCCGATCTGCGCTCCCACCAGCCATCACCCAACGCTGGCCCCGAAAATAGTAATACTATATGGTCATCCCACCGCTTACCGGCGGCCCCTGTCGACACCCCATAACAACAAGAGGTGCTACATGGCCATACCCGTCTCCCCCTCCACCGCCGCCGACGCCAAGTCTCTGGAAGACGCCTTGTACCGCAAGGTCAACTGGCGGATTGTGCCGATTTTCATCCTGTGTTTCCTATTCGCCTATCTGGACCGCGTCAACATCAGCTTCGCCAAGCTGGAGATGCAGAGCGACCTGGGTTTCAGTGACACCGTCTATGGCCTGGGCGCCAGCCTGTTCTTTGTCGGCTATTTCCTCTTCGAGGTGCCGAGCAATGTGCTGCTCCACCGGATGGGCGCGCGGATCTGGATAGCGCGCATCATGGTCAGCTGGGGCATTACCTCGGCCTGCATGATGTTCGTGCAGAGCGAGTTCTGGTTCTACACACTGCGGTTTCTGATCGGGGTGATGGAGGCCGGGTTCGTCCCGGGGGTGCTGTATTTCTTTACCCAGTGGTACCCCAGCCATCGTCGGGCGCAGGTCAACAGCTACTTCAAGAGCTCCATCTGCCTGTGCGGCGTGGTCGGCGGGCCGTTGGCCGGGCTGGTACTGGGGCACCTGGACGGGGCCATGGGCATGGCCGGCTGGAAATGGCTGTTTCTGCTGGAGGCACTGCCTTCGATCGTGCTGGGTGGCGTGGTGTTCTGGCTGGTGTCCGATCGCATCGAGGATGCGCCCTGGCTCAACCTCGAAGAAAAGCGCCTGATGGCGACCCGCATGGCCCAGGACTTCAAGCCTCAGGGCAAGTCTTCGTTTGCCCAGGTGTGGCGGCAGCCGGCGACCTGGGTGATGTCGGCCATCTATCTGTGCCTGGTCATGGCATTGACCGGGCTGCTGTTCTGGATGCCGCAGCTGATCCGCAGCGCTGGGGTCACCGATACCCTGAGCATCGGCTGGCTGACCATGGTGCCGTACTTGGTTGCAGTGGTGTTCAACCTGTGTGTGGGCTACAGCTCGGACCGCCGCGGCGAGCGGCGCTGGCACATGGCCGGTTGCGCGCTGCTGACGGCGGCAGGTTATCTGCTGTGCGCCATGACGGCGGGGCAATTGCTGCCGCTGATGGTGGGGATGAGCATGATCATGGCCGGGATCATCGCCTGGATGCCGATTTTCTGGACGATTCCACCGCGCTTTCTCGCCGGAGTGGCGGCTGCGGCGGGCATTGCCCTGATCAACTCGCTGGGGCAGCTGGGCGGGGTGATCGCGCCGTTCATGATCGGCCGCGTGCGCGACCTGACGGGGGCGACCACCTCGGCGCTGTACCTGTTGAGCCTGGTCAGTCTGCTAGCGGTAGCCCTGATCATCTGGGCGGTGCCCAAGGCCTGCTACCGTACCCAATCGCAGGCGGATGCAGTCGAGGGCTCGACGAGCGAGAGGGCTGGCGTCGCGGCCGCGCCACTTCGGCCTTGAGGCCGGGCGCCTACTCGTCCACCTCGGTACTGCGCGCCACCGCCTCCTGCCCCTCCAGAGCCGCCAGCCGCTCGGTCAGCATGCTGTGCACCCTGTCGTAGGCATCGCTACCCAACAGCAGGCGTTTGGGCGCAGGATGCCGGGCGGCGACTTCGATCATTGCCCGGGCCATCTTCTGCGGGTCGCCCTTGAGGCCGAAGGCGCCGCTGTCGACGGCCCGGCGCACTTCGCCTGCGGGCGTGTGCTCGTACGCAGGCATTGTCGGCGGGCGCACCAGCGCCGCGCCGAAATGGGTACGGGTGGGGCCCGGTTCGATCAGGGTGATGCCGATACCAAACGGCGCCACTTCCTGAGCCACCGACTCGACGAAGCCCTCGATACCCCACTTGCTCGCGTGGTAAAGGCTGAAATTCGGGTAGGCCAGCTGGCCGCCTTCCGAGGAGACCTGCAGAATCCGGCCGCCGCCCTGTTGCCGCAGATGCGGCAGGCAGGCGCGGATGACCTGGATGGAGCCGATCAGGTTGGTTTGCAGCTGCTGTTCGATCTGCTCGTCGGTGACTTCCTCGCCTGCGCCGAACAGCGCATAGCCTGCGTTGCTGACCACCACGTCGATGCGCCCGAAGTGGGCGAACGCCTCCCGCATGACTCGGCGAACGGCGCCGGGGTCGGTGACGTCCAGTTGCCCAAGCCACAGCTGCTGGCCGTAGCGGGCTTGCAGTTCGTTCAACGCGTCGGGGCGGCGCAAGGTCGCAGCCACTCGGTCGCCGCGGGCCAGCAGTTGTTCGACCAGCGCGAGGCCTATGCCCGACGAGCTGCCCGTGATCAGCCAGGTGGCGCTCATGTGATGTGTCCTCGAATGGGTGATTGAGTGTTCCACCCTAGCCCCGCCGCACTGCTGTTACTATCCAGCGAATCATGGATGCACTGGTGAAATAGACCCATGAATCAGCTGAAACCCTCTTTGGCCGAAATGCAGGCTCTGGCCCTGATCGTCGCCCATCGCAGCTTTCGCAAGGCGGCAGATGAATTGGGGCTCTCAGCCTCGACCCTCAGCCACATGATGCGCACGTTGGAAGCCAACCTTGGCGTGCGCCTGCTCAACCGCACCACTCGCAGCGTGGCGCCAACGGCTGCGGGCGAGCGCCTGGTGGCGCGCACGGCTCCCCTCCTGCGCGGCTTCGAGCTGGCGCTGGAGGAGGTCAATGAATTTCGCGACCTGCCCAGCGGCATCCTGCGCATCAACGCCAGCGAACCGGCAGCACGGGTGCTGATGGAAGCAGTGGTGCCAAGCTTTCTGGCGCGCTTCACGCATATGGCGATCGACCTGGTGACCGATGGCCGGCTGGTAGACATCGTCGCCGAAGGCTTCGACGCCGGGGTGCGCCTGGGCGAGTCGGTGCCGCAGGACATGATCGCGGTGCGCTTGACTGCAGACATGCGTTTCATGGCCCTGGCCGCCCCGGCGTACCTCGCCGCCCATGGCTCGCCGCAGACGCCGGACGATCTGCGCCAGCACCGCTGCATCGGCATTCGCATGCCCAGCGGCAAGCCTTATCGTTGGGAATTCGAGCGCCGCGGCCAGGCACTGACGTTGGATGTATCCGGCAACCTGACCCTGGACAACCCGCAGATCATGGCCGACGCCGCGGCGCGCGGGCTGGGTATCGCCTATCTCGCCGAACATATTGCGGCGCCTTACCTGCGCGAGGGTCGGCTGGTGCCGGTGCTGGCCGACTGGTGCCCGCCAGTGCCCGGGCTGTTTCTGTATTACCCGGGGCATCGTCATGTGCCGAGCGGGCTGCGGGCGTTTATCGAAGTGGTACAGCAGGGGCGCTCTGATCAGCGCGCCTAGGACATCTCACGGCCTCGGCCGGGTATGATGGCCACCCATTCACCTGTCTGCGCCGGAGCCCCCCCATGTCCGCCCCCCTGCCGCCGGCCGTCACCTGCCGCCCTATCACCGCCGCCGACATCCCGGCCGCACACACCTTGTCGGCCCGCGTGGGCTGGTCCCATCGCCTGGAGGACTGGGCGATGCTGCAACGCCTGGCCGACGGCTTCGTCTGCGAGAGTGCAGGCCAGGTGGTGGGTAGTTCGTTTGCCTGCCATCAAGGCGACTTCTCGCTGATCGGCCTGGTCATCGTCGATGACGCCTACCAGGGGCTGGGCATTGGCCGCCGGCTGATGGAATTGGCGCTGGCGACGGTGGCCCCACGCACCGCCCTCCTCAATGCAACGCCTGCCGGGGCGCCGATGTACCTGAAGATGGGCTTTCGCGAGTACGCACGCATCGAGCAATGGCAAGGAGTGGCAACACCGCTCGCAGCGGCCAATGGCACGCGCGATCTGCGCGCCGCTGATCGCTCTCGGCTGCACGCCTTGGCCTCTGCGGGCAGCGGGTTGCAGCGCGGTGCGGTGCTCGATGAGGTGCTGGCCAGCGCCTTGCAGGGCATCGCGGTCGAGCATGAGGGGCAGGTTGCCAGCTTTGCCCTGCTGCGGCCGTTCGGCCGGGGCTTGAGCATCGGCCCGGTGATTGCCCGAGACGAGCACGAGGCGTGGCAGCTGGTTTGCACGCTGTTGAGCCGCGTCGCCGGCGAGTTTGTGCGAATCGATATCGCAGCGGGCTGCGGGTTGAGTGAGCGACTGGCCGGCGCAGGGCTGAAGTGTGTCGCCAGCGCAGCGCAGATGACCCTTGGCTCGGCGCCCCAGGCGCGGGGCGGCGTTCAGCAATTTGCCCTCATCACTCAGGCGACGGGCTGAGATCGGTGGGCGCAAGACGGCTCGGACTGCACGCCGGATCGCGTTTCAACGTCGCTCCAGCGCTGCAAGAACGTGAGTTGGATCGTTGTGGATAGCCCGAAGCAGCGCGCGAGCAGGCCCCACAGGCTCACGCCGACCTTGCTCCCAGTTTTGTAGCGTGCCCACCGCGACATCAATTGCCTGCGCAAATCTGGCCTGGGACAGCCCGGTAGACTCGCGAATCGTCTTGATTTGCAACGCGTCGATATGAAACACCCTGGAAGGCTGCTCCTGACCCCGATCAATCTGGTCCATTTCAGTCATGCTACCGACCAATCGTTCGTATAAACGCTTATCCATCATTTCCACCTCTTGTTCAGCTCGCAAAGCACTTTCTTCTCGGCGGGTGAAAGATCGTCCTTGATACCTTTGCGATAGATCAAAATGAGCCTGATCTCAAAGGCCGAGCTGATGTGGTAATAAATAATCCTGACTCCACTTCGCTTCCCTCCGCCATCGCCGGCCCAGCGTACCTTCCGAAGGCCATTAGTGCCTCGGATTACGTCTCCGGCATGGGGGTTACCACACATATACAGCTGAAACTCGCCGTAGCACTCATCGCTCAGCAACTGCTTGACGTCTTCTGTAAATGTCGGCGTCTCAATGAATATCATGCCTTTTACACTATACGTCAATGGCGGAGTTCCAGACTATTCTCCCGTTCTGGGGCCTACAAGGCGTTGGTCAGTTCAATGTCGGATCTTCTGCAAGCGAATGTGTCTGCAGGCCCAGAGCAGCGTGCCGCACGCTGCCCCCGAGAGGCCGCAAGGCCGGTTTGATCTTCACCCCTGATCAACTCAAAACCGCACATCCATCTTGATCGGCGTCGGTCCCGTCTGCCTTTCGATATACGCCGTCACCCGGTCGCCGATACGCGCGAAGGTGATGTCGATGCGGTGTTGGCCAAACTCCAGTTTCTGCACCTCGAGACGATCGATCCCGATCGGCAGGCGCGGCTGGGTGATCACCACCCGGCAATCGCGGGCATCGATCTGGATGCCCAGGCAGGCCTGCAGCAGCATGAACACCGAGCCGGCGGCCCAGGCCTGGGGCAGACAGGCCACCGGGTAGGCGATGGGCGCTTCGCCCGGGGCGCGCTTGAAGCCGCAGTAGAGTTCGGGCAGGCGCATGCCGAACTCGGTGGCCGCTTCGAAGATGCTGCTCAGAATATGCACGGCACCGCTGTGCTCGCCGTAGCGAGCCACGCCGGCGGCGCACAGCGCGACGTCGTGGGGCCACACCGAACCGTTGTGGTAGCTCATGGGGTTGTAGCGAATGGCGCCGGTTTCCAGGGTGCGCAGGCCCCAGCCGCTGTCGAACGGCCGAGTCAGCAACTGGCGGGCCACGGCGCGGCCGCGCTCGGGTTTGGGCAGGCCGCTGAACAGCAGGTGGCCGGCGTTGGAGGCGCGCACGCGGCAAGGTTCGCCGTGGCCGTCGATGGCCAGGGCATAGAACTGTTGGTCCTCCATCCAGAACCGTCGCTCGACGGCGGCCTGGAGTTTTTGCGCACACTGCTGCCAGTGCTCGGCGGCCTCGTGGTTGCCGCGCCGCTGCGCCAGTTCGGCCATGCTGTGATAGGCGCGGTAGGCGTAGCCCTGGACTTCGATCAGGGCGATGGGGCCTTCGGGGCTGCGGCCATCCTGGTGAAAGATCGAGTCGTGGCTGTCTTTCCAGCCCTGGTTGGCCAGGCCCGTCTTCTCCCCCCGGGCGTAGCTGACGAAACCGTCGGGGCTGCGGCTGGCGTTGTTTTCGATCCACTGGGTGGCCAGCTCCAGCGCCGGCCACAGGCGGTCGATGAAGGCCATGTCATCGGTGCGCCGGGCGTAGGCGCCGGCGAGCAGGACAAACAACGGCGTGGTGTCGACGCCGCCGTAGTAGCGCGCGAACGGCAGCTCCTTGAGCCGGGACATTTCGCCTTGGCGGGTCTCATGCATGATCTTGCCGGGCTCGGCGTCGCTGAAGGTCGAGGTTTCCCTGGCCTGGTGTTCGGCCAGGTAGGCCAGTACACCGTAGGCCAGTGACGGGTTGAGCCACAGTGACTGGTAGGCAGTGACAACCGCATCGCGACCGAACGGGGTCGAGTACCAGGGCACCCCGGCATAGGGATAGGGGCCGCTGGGCAGTTCGGCGGTGAGCAGCGCCAGATCGGCGCGGGACTTGTCCAGCCAGGCTTGAAACAGCCGCCCGGAAGCCTTGAGCCGGGCGCCGCGCTGCTGCTTGTGGCGCATCAGGCGCCGCGCCTGGGCAGCGGCGTAGCGATAACGCTCGCGGCTGGGGGCGATGACGCTGGCGCCGACCTCGATGTACAGCGCGTTGCAGCCGTGGGCACCCACCGGCATGCGCAAGCTGGCGCTGCGGCCGTCGAGGTGGTCCAGGGCGCTGGAGAAACTGATGGCCATGCAGCGCTCCTCGTCATCCAGGCCGCGGTAGCCGAGGGTCACGCTGCGCTCGCCGACCTGCGGCTCGCCCAGGGTGCCGCGCTGGGCACGGCGCGAGCCGCGCACTTCGAACATGTCGAGGAAGTCGCCAGCGAACTGCAGGTCGATGGCTATGCTGTCGGGATGGTCGCTGTAGTTGGTCAGGGTGATGCACTCGAACATGCGCTCGGCCCAGAGAAAGCGCTTGCGCTCGATGTGCAGCACCCCTTGCGGAGTGCTCTCCTCGCCCAGCGCCGGCAGCGGATGGTTGGTCAGGTGGGAAATGAAATAGACGTTGTCCTGGCTCACCGTAGCCGACAGCAGCGACGGACGCTGGCCCTCGACCCGCAGCCGGTACTCGGACAGGATGCGCGTGTCCTGATGAAACAGGCCCACCGCGCCGCCGTCCAGGTCGCCCATGGCATTGACCACCAGGAAGGAATTGGCGTTGACCAGCACGAACAGGTTGGCGGTGCTGGCTTCCTTCTGATCGGTGACGGGCGCTGCTTCACTGCTCGCCGACGTGCTCATGCGATTTCCCTCAGGTTGTCCAACGGGCCCGCCGCCAGTTGCTGGTACAGGTGCACATAGTGGCCAGCCATCACCGGAGCGGAGAAGCGCAGCTCGAAGACCTGCCGGATCCGCGCGCGATCCAGCTCCAGTACGGCGCGAGTGGCCTGGATGGCCTGGCGTTCGCCGTCGACGATAAAGCCGGTGACGCCATGGTCGACCACTTCCGGCACCGAGCCGCAACGCCAGGCGATCACCGGCGTGCCGCAGGCCATGGCTTCGATCATCACCAGGCCGAACGGCTCCGGCCAGTCGATGGGAAACAGCAGCGCGCGGGCGTTGCCGAGAAAGGCGGACTTTTCATGGTCGCCGATCTCGCCAATGAACTCGATCAGCGGATGGGCCAGCAGCGGACGGATTTCACGCTCGAAGTATTCGCTGTCGGCGGCGTCCACCTTGGCCGCAATCTTCAGCGGCAGGCCGGCGGCAATGGCGATGGCGATGGCGCGGTCGGGGCGTTTTTCCGGGGAGATGCGCCCGAGAAATGCCAGGTAGTCACCCGGTTTCGGGTTGAAGGCATAGGCGCTGGCAGACAGGCCGTGATGAATGGTCGACAGCCAGCGCGCGAAGGGCAATGGCTCGCGCTGATGCTGGGAGATCGACACCAGTTCGAAACGGTTCCATCGTAGATAGGCGCCGGCCAGGTCTTTCATGTCGAGCCGGCCATGCAGGGTGGTCAGGGTCTTGTGAGCGATGTCGGCGAAAAAGGGAAAGTGCAGCAGGTCGACGTGAAAATGCAGCACATCGAATTCGTCGGCGCGCCGGCGCAGCTCGTAGAGCATGGTCAGGTGGCTGGCCATGTCCGATTTCAACGGGGTCTGGTCCAGGCGCAGCGGCTGGTCGCGGCTGGCTACCAGGGTCGCATTGGTACAGGACCCCCCGGCGGCAAACAGGGTGACCTCGTGACCCAGGTCGACCAGGGCATCGGTCAAGTGGGCCACAACACGTTCAGTGCCGCCATACAGCGCCGGCGGCACCGACTCGTAAAGGGGTGCAATCTGGGCAATCTTCATCGTCGCGCTCCATCGGATAATGGGCAGCGTCAGCACTGCAGGGGCGGCCGATAAGACGCGTCGAGGGGTCGCTCAGGTGTGTATCTGGGGACGCTGGTATTTAGTGGAGTGGTTGTCGAGGTCGCAGTTCCATGCCGAGGGTCGGCACTGGCCTCCCAGGAAGGTGGGAGGGGCATGGCCCCGAGCTTTTGCGGCCTCCCCTCCCTTCAGGCCATCGATGCCGTCGATCAGATAGCCGCCAGCCAGTCTCCCAGCCGGCCCCGCACATCGCCACCGCTGCCAGCCAGCACCCACATCAGCAGCCGACATTTGCGCGGGCACAACTCGCCGGCCATCAGCGCGCCGCGCCGTTGCAGGTCGATTTCGCTGCCCACATAGCCATAGGTCTGCCGTGCGGTGCTGCCCTGCCCCGTGCGGCTGGCGATGATCACCGGCATGGCCGCGGCAATGCCTGTGAGCACCTCGGCCCACTCGGCCGAGACATGCCCGGCGCCCGAACCTGCCACCACCAGCCCGGCGTAGCCCAGCGCGGGCAGTTGCTCGAGCAGCAAGGTATCGGCCGCCAGGGTGGCTTCCAGCAGGGCGACTTGATGGTCGCTGCGGGTCGGGCGCGGCAATGGCTGGCGCGGCGTTGCGCCGTGGCGATAGCGCACCTGGCCTTCCACCAGGCTGCCAAGCGGCCCGTGGCCGGGCGAGGTGAAAGCGTCCAACGCCAGAGTGTGGGTCTTGCGCACGTGGCGAGCGGCGTGAACGCTGTCGTTCATCACCACCAGCACGCCGCGCCCGGCGCTGCCCGGCGCCAGCGCCACCGTGGCGGCGGCCAGCAGGTTGGCCGGGCCGTCGGCGCTGACCTGGGCGGCGCCACGCATCGCCGCAGTGAACACCAGCGGCTGCGGGTGCGGCCACAGCAGGTCGAGCAGAAAGGCGCTTTCTTCGAGGGTGTCGGTGCCCTGGGTGACGATCACGCCAGCGGCGCCGGCGGCAATCTGCGCGTTGGCCCAATCGAACACTTCGAGCAGCTGCACGAAGGTCAGCGAGGCGCTGGGAACCAGCCGCAGGGTCTGCGCCTGCACTCGCGCCATGGCGCCCAGCTGCGGCAGCGCTGCCAGCATGGCCTGGGCATCGACGCTCGGCTGGATGCCGGGGGCACCGTCACGGGCGGTCATGCTAAGGGTGCCGCCCAGCGCGGCGATGGCAAGCAGGGGTAAAGGCATCAGGAACTCCAGTGCAGCACGAGGCCGATCAGCGGCAGGATCAACAGCGTGCCCAGCGCCATGCTGATCACGTTGGCGATGAAGCCATGCAACCAACCCGGCAGAAAACCGCCCAGCCACTTGGCCAGCGGCGGCGCGATCAAGGCGCCCAGCGTAGCGCCGATCAGCACCACCGGCCAAGTGCCGCCATGCACCAGCACCGCCGCCGGCGCCACCGAGACCAGCGGAATGTAGGTCGGGTACCAGCCGTGGCGAATCCATTGACGCCGCCACACCAGCACGCCCACCGCCGAGGCCAGCGCCTGCGCGGCCAGTATCGGCAGCAGTAGCCCGGAACCGTATACGGTGGCGTCCGGGCTCAGGGCATACGCCAGCAGGATTCCGCCCAGCAGGCCGAGGCTGGCCAGTTCATTGCCGAAGAACGGCGCCTCGGAGAAGTCCGCCAGCACCCGCCGCGCCATCCAGCCCAGGCCGTGGCTCTGCTCCACTGGACGAGCCGGCGGTACAGGCCCCGCAGGCTCGCCGGTCGCCTGCAGCCAGGCGGCCAACGGTCGGCAGAGCCACAGCCCGAGGCAGCTGCCCAATGCCATGCCGCTGACGGCACCGACCACATTGGGCAAGCCCAGCGGCGCCGTGACATGGTTGATCAGCAGCAGGCTGGCCGGCGCCACCAGCAAGGCGCCGAGCAGCGCGCCGGCGATCGCCACCTTCCAGCCCCGGCCATAGAGCAGCACCGTGGCCGCTGGCAGCGAAACAAAGGGCACGAAGGTGGCCTGCCAACTCTGCTCGCTGACCGCCCACCCCCACAGCAGGTTGCTCAGCAGCAGCCCCAGCAGCGCACTGGCCAGCATCCACGGCCACAAGCCGCTGCCATAGGCAATCGCAAAGCCCTGCCAGGCCCAGCCGTTGCGGTTGGCCCACCAGGCCAGCCCGGCCCCGGCCAGCAGGCCGAGGCCCGCCAGCTCGTGCTTGTAGAACGCATACTCGCTGAGATCGCCCAGCACCCAGCGCAGCCAGGCGATCGGCTGGTCAAGGTTGCCGGCGGTGTCGGCGTAGCTGGGCCAGCGCATGTCCAGGTACAGCCCGTGGGAAAGAATCAGCCCGGTGCAGAAACTCAGCACGGCTACGGCCAGTACCACCACGCCCAGCAGCCGGGGTGTGAGCGCCGGCTTGAGTGCAGGATTGTCCACGGGGCCTCCTCAGCGCGGCAGCGCAGGATGCAGGCGGTAGCCGAGCATGCTGTCGTAGAGGTCGGCGCGGCGGTCGCGCGGCAGGTCGTTGAGGCTGTTCCAGATTGGCGCACTGCGCGCGGCCACCAAGTCGACATCGGCATAGAGGATGGCTTCGTGCTCGGCCGAGGCCACTTCGGTGAGCGGCCAGCCGCTGGTGCCGGCGATCAGCGAGCAGCCAAGGAAACGTTCGCCGCGGTCGATGCCGGTGCGGTTGGCCGCAGCGATAAAGACGTTATTGACGTGGGCGGCGGTGATGGTCAGGTACGAGGCCATGCATTTGCCGGTAGCGTCGAACAGCGGCGGCGGCGTCCACACCCAGTTGTTCAGGCTGCAGATGATGTCTGCGCCTTGCTGGGCGAGGATGCGCGGCACCTCGGGGAACCAGATGTCCCAGCAGATCAGCAGGCCGATCCGGCCGATGGGCGTGTCGAACACCGGAAAACCCAGGTCGCCAGGGGTAAACCAGAGTTTCTCCTGGTTCCACAGGTGCGCCTTGCGGTACTTGCCAAGGTAACCATGGGGGCCGACCAGCACCGCGCTGTCATAGAGGTGCATGCCATCGCGCTCGGCCACCCCGGCCGCCAGGTAGATGCCATGCTCATGGGCAAAATCCAGGAGCATCTGGCAAGACAGGCCGGTGGGGATGCTCTCGCAGTGGGCGAACGCTTCGGCGCGATTGGCGAAGGCATAGCCTGTGGTTACCAGCTCCGGCAGTACAATGAGGTTGGCGCCGTTTTCCACGGCCTGACGCGCCAGCTGCAAGGCATGGCGCAGGTTGCTTTCACAGTGCTCGACACCGACCTGCGGGTCGCACTGCACGACGGCGACTCGCACGGGGCTGACGGCATGGGTTGAACTGGGCATGACAGGATTCCTTGTTGTTATCACCCGAATGAGGTGTTAACAGATGAAAACCCATCCATATGATTTTATTAAAGAGGACGATTCCGAAGTTTGGGTCGGAAATTTCCTACAGTTGAAAGCCTCGATTGCCAGCGAACCACCCCCGCGGCGGTGGATGCTGGCTCGCTGGCTTGCTGACAGAGGATCAACTGCGCAGGTAACTCGGGTAATCGCTCAGGCTGAAACCGCCATTGAAGACAGCGCCAGTCTGCGCGCAGAGATGGATCACCGCGTCCACTGCCCCCCGCAGGGCCGGTTCAGTCCAGCCGGCATCGACGCAATAGCCTTCGCCGGCGAAATACAGGTTGGATTGAGCACTGTAGTCACGGTTGTAGGCCATCAAACCGACAGCGTCATCGTAGGTTCCGGCGCGGTAGAGTTTGGCGCAGCCGAGGGCGTTGGCATCGGTCACCCAGCGCTGCACCCGCGCGCCGGACAGGTCGACATAAGGCGAAAGCGCCGTGCCAACATTGCTGCAACGTAGCAGAATCCGATCAAGCTCGCCGAGGCAATGACGCGCCAGCTCTGCATCGTCGAATGCGGCCAGCTTGGTGGCGTCGTCTTCCCAGGTGTAGCTCAACAGTATGCAATCGTAGGCGTAGTGAGCGTTGTAGCGGTAGGCGTAAACGTCATGCACGAAGCTGTCGGTTATCAGTATCTGCGGGATACCCGGATTGTTGCGCAGGAAACTCTCCTTGAGCGGCGCGTAGACCTTGCAACTGGTCTCCCAATGCGCGTTCTTGTAGGCGTTGACGATGCGCAAAGGCAGACTGTTGGAGTCGAAGCCACTCAGTTGCAGGCGGGTTTCGATGATCCATGACGGCAGGGTCATGATCACCGCATCGAATTGCGCGCTGCGCGGCTGGGCATTGGCACCCTGGCTGGCGTAGGCCGTGTAGTCGACCCGGATCTGCCCGGTCGCCAGCCGGGTCAACCCGGTCACCCGGGCGTCGGTGTGCAGGCCTTGGTCACGCGCGTGGCAGTGATCGTAGAACGAGCGCGGTAGCCCCTCCCCCGGCAGGAACATAAGGCATTGATCCAATGCCACCAGGCCGATGTAGCCAGGCCTTTGGAACTTGCTGCCGTCCACATCGTACACCGGGGCGTTTAGGTAAGGCGCCTGGCGCGGTTGGCCGTTTTCGTCGACACGACCGTGCACCAGTTGCAGGTGGCTGCTGAAGCCGAATATAGCGGTGCGCAAAGGGTAAAGGCTGCACACGTCATAAAACGCACCCCAACTGCCATCGCCAATGCCGATGGCGTAGAAGATCGCCGACTCTTCCCGGCTCATGCCCAGCCCGCCAAAATCGCCTGGTGCATCGGCGCGCCACTGCCCGATGGCAGGCAGCATGACCAGCTCACGAAATGACAGATTCTGGTAACGGTGCACAATCGCCGCCCAGAAAGCCGGCCATTGCGGGCCCCCGTACACCGCCGCCACCTGGTCGACCATGCGTCTGGCGAAGGCCTGCCATTTGTCATGAACTGCCGCCAACTGTGGAGTGGGCGGGGGCACATCACCGCTAGCATTGTCCCAGATCAACAGAGCGGGCTCGCCTTGGCCCAGCAGTTGGCCTTCGTGCAGATAGATGCCGGTGGAGGCCACGACAGGCGTACCGGGGTTGGGGAAATCGGACAGCTGCAAGTCGAACAGATGGGCGTAATAAGCCATCAACGAGCGGCCTTCCTTGGGGTCCTGGCCCGTTCTGTTGAACAGGGGCATGCGCATCGCGCCCATTTCAAAGGGGGTGGACGGCGGCGCAGCCGGGTTGGCCTGGGTGTCGACGGTCAGATGACGACCGCCGATACGCCGCGACTGTTCAATCAGGGTGACGTCGGTGAAGCCGCAGCGCAGCAATTCGCGCGCAGTGGTCAGCCCGGCAACTCCTGCCCCGATGACAGCGATCCGGTGCGCCGTGGCCGTGGCTGTAGCGATGCCACCGGGCTGTTCGAGCAAGCGACGATAGTCGAAACACAGGTCGGGAGGATTGGGAAAGGGAGCCGCCCAGGGTGTGCCGGGGCTGGCGGCAATGCCGGCCGCCGGATAATTGTAGCTGGTGCCTATGGTCATGACTGAATCTCCTTGTGCCTGGCAAGCTGGCCAGTGCCTGTTTCTAGGCGCAAGGAGCGGGTATTGGCAGAGGGAAGCGGTGGGCAGGCAACTTGTGAAACGCCGCCCTGGAGGGCGCGTTGTCTGCCCTCGGTTACGCCGCCATGTTCTCGCACGCCTCGGCACACAACAGGCAGGTCTTGGCACAGGCCTGGCAGTGGTCTGCGGGATGCTGTTCGCACTCCTTGGCACAGGCGCGGCAGACTTCGGCGCACAGCTGGCAGTAGCGCTGGGCATTGGCCGAGTTGCGCGCCATGAGTTTGGCAGCGGTGGCGCAGATGTCGGCGCAGTCCAGGTCGAGGGCGATGCAACCTGCCATCATCTGCACATCGGGTTCCTTGAGGCAGGCGGCGGCGCAGGCCTGGCAGGTGACGACGCAGTCCAGGCAATCCTTGATGCAGGCGCTGAGGCGGGAGTCGAGCATGGGAGAAGATCCTCTCGTGGTGGGTTTCTGTTAGGAAGCCTTGCCAGCGAGGGAGTTCACATCAACAGGTACAGCAACCCGACGTTCACCAGCAGCATGACCAGCGCGGTCGGCACCTGGGCCTTGATCACCGCGTACTTGTCGGGCAACTCCAGCAGCGCGGCGGGGATCATGTTGTAGTTGGCCGCCATGGGCGTGAGCAAGGTGCCGCAATAGCCGGAGAACATGCCGATGGCGGCCATGACGGCCGGGTTGGCGTGATACACGCCGACCAGCACGGGCACGCCGATGCCGCCGGTCATCACCGGAAACGCGGCGAAGCCGTTGCCCATGACCACGGTGAACAGCGCCATGCCAAACACATAGACCATCACCGCCACCAGCCGGTAGTCGAGGTTGATGTAGGCGGTGGCCAGGTGCGCCACCGCCTTGCCGACGCCTGCGTCGGTGAACACCAGGCCCAGCATGGCCAGCATCTGCGGCAGCACCAGCGCCCAGCCGAGGGTTTCGGTCAGGCGGCGCGACTCGCCCATGGCTTGCAGCGGGGTGTCGCGGGTCAGCCAGCAGGCCAGCCCCAGTGCCAGCACGCTGGCCAGGCCGAGGGCGACGAAGGTGCTGTTGGCCGGGTCGAGGAGCCAGGCGTCGCCGATCTTGAAGTTCTTCAAGGCCAGGGCGCAGAACACTGTGATCAAGGGAATGGCCAGCGCCGGCACGAACAGTTTGTTGCCCAGGCGTGTCGCGCTGGCCTGGCGGCGCTGCGGCGACAATTCGCGATGGCGACCCAGGCCCACCCCGCCACACCCGGCGATGAGCGCCATGACCAGCACGCCGACGCCCACCCACACCGGTGGCAGGCGCTCGCCGCACAGGAACGCCAGGCTGAACAGGCCCCAGAACAGGCCACTGGACCAGCGCCTGGGATGCTCGCGGTCGCACAGGATCATCAGCGTGGTGATCGCCAGCACCACGCCGGCCAGCCAGTACAGGTATTGAATGGACAGGATCATGGCCGGTCGCCCTCGCCCAGGTGGCGTTGCAGGTAATAGTCGAAGCGGTACACCCTAAAGCCGTGCACGATGAACGCGGCGATGGCCGTGGGGATACCCCAGACCGCGATGTGCAAGGGTTCGACATCGATGCCTGCGCCGAGCAGGAAGGTGTGCATCAAGGCGATGGCGCCGAAGGCGACGAAAATGTCCTCGCCGAAGAACAGCCCGACATTGTCGGTCGCCGCGCACATCGCCAGCAGGCGCTGGCGCACCGCTGCAGGCAATGCGCCGTAGCGGCTGATGGCCGCCCCTTCGGCCATCGGCGCCAGCAACGGGCGGACCATCTGCGGATGCCCGCCCAGGCTGGTCAGGCCGAGCGCCGCCGCTGTTTCACGAACGAACAGGTAGCCGAGCAGCAGACGCCCGACCGTGGCGTTGCGAAACCGCGCGATCCACTGCTGGGCATGCAGGCGCAGGCCATGGCGCTCCAGCAGGCCGATCACGGCCAGGGGCAGCAGGATGATCAGCGGCAAGGTGCGGGTCTTGATGAAACCACCACCGATGGTGGCCAGGATGCTCTCCAATGGCATGCTCGCCGCCACTCCGGTGATCAGCGCCGCCAGGGCGACCACCAGCACCGGGTTGAAGCGCAACACGAAGCCCAGCACGATGGCGGCCACGCCGAGCAAGGGCCAGAGGTTTACCGGAATGGGCATGACAGGGTCCTCTCGACGGTGGCAGGGAAGCGCTGCGGCGCCATTGTTTGTAGGGGGATTGTTTAGAGGCGATAGGGCCTGCGTCCAACGAGAAAAATCGTCCGGGCGCGATCAATTTTTCTTGCAGTCGGCTGGCATACAACCTGCAGCCCAGAGGCCCACTGCCGGCGCTTCAAGCTGGCTTGCACAGGCCCGGGCATGAACATCAAATTTCTCGAAACCTTCGTCTGGATCGCTCGCCTGAAGAGCTTTCGGCTGACAGCAGAAAAGCTCTTCACCACCCAGGCGTCCGTGTCCAGCCGGGTCGCGGCGCTGGAGCAGGAGCTGGGCGCGCGGCTGTTCGTGCGCGATTCCAAGGGCGTGGAACTGACCGGCGAAGGGCGCCGAGTACTGGAATACGCCGAGCACATGATGGACACGCTGCATCACCTCAAGGCCGCGATCAAGGACCCACACCAGGCCCGAGGGCGCCTGCGCATTGGCGCGATGGACACGGTGATACACACCTGGCTGAGTCCACTGGTAACACGCCTGACCCAGTGCTACCCGGAGGTGGAGATCGAAATCACCGCCGACACGGCGCGCAATCTGTGCGAACAACTGGAAAAAGGCTATCAGGACATCGTCCTGCAGACCGACATGATGCGCCTGGACAGCGTGCGCAACCGCCTGCTCGACCGCTATCCGGTGCATTGGCTGGTGGCGAGCGGCTCGGCGCTCGACCGCCCCTACAGCAGCCTCGCCCAGCTGTCCGGGGAACGCATCGTGACCTTTTCACGCAACTCGCGCCCGCATCAGGACCTGCTCAACCTGCTGCACCTGTCCGAAGCGTTGGCGCCGCGCATCAACTGCGTGAACTCGGCTTCGGCCATCACCCGGCTGGTGCGTGACGGCTTCGCCATCGGCGCGCTGCCGCCGACCCTGGTGCGCAGCGAACTGGCCAGCGGCGTGCTCAAGGCGGTCGAACATGTGCCGCTGCCGCCGCCAATGGACATCGTGGCCAGCTGGCGGACCGGCTCGGGCATGGCATTGATCGAGGAGGTGGTGGACATCGCCCAGGAGGTGGCGCTGCAGTATTCCGGGCATGCACCGATGGATGGCGTCACGCGCGAGATCGCGTCCCTGGTGGGGTGAAAGGTAGGCTTGCTCGCCATGCAGGAGCGGGCAGCTCCGCGGGAGGTGCCGCCTCGCCTACGACGCCGCGCTGTCGCGCAGCAAACTGGGCCGGTGTAGGAGCCGGCGCAGCTGGCGAGGGCATCACCTCGGTGGCCGATTGAATCATCTGACGGTATCGCGGCTCATGGCCAATCGAACCTTGCGTCCGGGGTCGCTTCGCTCGCCAGCTGCGCCGGCTCCTACATCACTTCGAACGTGCCGTTCCAGCGGCATTGCCTATGACCGCCTTGGTGCATGGCGGACTGTTGTCGAACATCAATAGCTGTCCACTGTTAGGAACGGGCAAAGCCCGCGCGGTTTTCCGCAGGCAACAAAAAACCCGCCGAAGCGGGTTCTTTGTGTGCCATCCAACGTCCTGTCGGCAGCGTCCATGCAATGGCCAGTCGTCCCTGACCCTGAAGCGATCCGTTGCTTCAGTTGATGGGGTTAGATTACTGCTGGGGTGGGAATGGCAATAGAGGAGATTGCAGGCACGGCGTGTAAGACATTCGCTATAGTTGAAAAAAATTGGAGTCGTACTCCCCCTGTCTCGCAACGGCCATCACGCGCATTCAACGAGACCCATGTAGAATCCCCGGCAATTGTTTCCGGAGATTGCCATGTCGCGTATTCGCCTTGTTCAACTGTTACTGAGTGTAGCCATCGGCCTGTCCGCGCCCCTGGCGCACAGCCAGACCAAGCACCACCCCAAGGCCGCCAGTCATGTCGAAACCGGCCCCAAGGTCTCGACCCTGGGTGGCAAATTCTCCTTCACCCTGCCCACTGGCTACACCGCCGAAGCCATGACCCCGGGCGACGCGAAAAGCGGCACGGCAGGCTCCACCGGCACCATGTACGCCAGCGAGAAAAGCAAACGGGTGGTGATGGCGACTCAGGTGCCTACCCCTGCCGGGGTGAGCGCCGGCGATAACGATCCGGCGTTCCTGCAACAGGCCACGGCCGACTTCGTCGCCGACCAGAGCAAGGCTGCCCCCGACTTCAAGAAAACCGCCGAGAGCACCCTGGTGCTCAAGAAGCTGGGCGTGACCCGAGTCGACAGCACCGCCACTCTGGGCGGTGGCCCGACCTTGAGTACGACCTTCATCGCCGGCTCCGGCCAGACCCTGTCGCTGGTGCAGATCATCTCCCGGGCCGATGACCGCGGCGGCCATGACGCCATGGTCAAGCGCGTGCTGGCAGGGCGCTGATCAGAGCTGGCGCTTCTTGCTCGCCGTGGTCACTGCGGCCACCAGGGTGTCGAGCCGCCAGGGCTTGCGCAGCATCACCGCCGAACGTGGCGCCGGAGTCTGCGAGTTGGAGTAGCCGGAGACGATGACGATCGAAATGTGCGGCCATACGGCCTCCACCACATGGGCGAAGTCGATCCCGTCCAGGGCGCCCGGCATGCGCACATCCACCAGCACTACGTCACACTCGTGACTGTGCTGGGCCAGGTACTTGAGCCCCTCTTCGGCATTTGGCACCTGGCTGACGATGAAGCCTTCCTCGGAAAGGATGTCGTCGGTCAGGACCCGCAGCACTTCTTCGTCTTCCACCACCAGAATACGAGCACCAGCGATAGGTGTTATGGCGTGTTCAATCATGCGTCACAGTCAGTCCAATGTTGACGTCAAAAGAGACCGTACCGAAGGTCGGGTCTGGCTGAACTGGTTTAGAGGGGGTACCCGCATTTAAATTCCCTGACGTGATGGCTTTTGTGAAGCATGCAGCAAATCTACCGAAAGGCTCTGGCCCGGGCATTATCAGGAAATGGTGACACAGTGGTGACAAATCGCCTGCACAAAAAAGGGCGACCCTTTCGGATCGCCCTTCTTTCACCGCCCAGCAGAGCGGATTTTGTTTGGTAGGCGCGATTGGACTCGAACCAACGACCCCCACCATGTCAAGGTGGTGCTCTAACCAACTGAGCTACGTGCCTGCTGTGGCGCGGCATTCTACGCAGTTGGCAGCGCCTGTCAACAGCGAATCAATGCAGGCAGCATTGCTTGAACTTGCGCCCGCTGCCGCACGGGCAAGGGTCGTTGCGCCCGACCTTGGGTTCGGCGCGATGGGGCAGGAATTCGGCGCGCCGGCCCAGCCAGTACTGCTGCAGATGGACGGCGGCCACCGGGATCAGCGCGACGGTCTCCATGGGGTCGATGGCCAGTGGGCCGTCTTCATCGAGCAGGCTCTCTTCCTCGGTGTGCATGATGATCGCCGAGAGGTATTGCTGCTCCTGCTCGGGCAGGTCCGGCCAGCCGTTGCCGGTGCTCATGCCGCGCATGTAGCCAAAGCACCAGTCTTCGACGATCAGCGCCATCTCGCCATCCACCTCGGCTTCGTTGAACAGCGGCTCGAAGTCCTCGGGCTGTTCCATGAGCAGGGTGGCGACGTGGTTCATGTGCTGGATCAACAAGGTGAAGAACCGCTCGAACTCACGCTCGTCCTTCCATTGCGGGAGAAATTCCGGGGCGCCCCAGAGCATCGAGTACCAGTCGTCGAAACCGACAGCTTCGGGGCCTGAGACCACGGCGGTGAAGAAGCCGTCCAGTTCGGAGACGTTGTACACCGAGGCCTCGGAACGGTATTTCTCGAGCACGTCCTCGAGGTAGTTCAGATCGTCTTCGCCAAGGGGTTCGTTGCTCAGGGGGATAGCCATGTAGAGTCCGGCGGCAAGTGCCGTCATCGGAAATGCGACGGCAATGAGGCCAGTATTAAACGCCAGCCGCAGCGCAATCGCCAGTCATGCCGCTACTGCCAGCTGGCCAGCAGGGCCAGCGGCGGCAGAATCAGCAGCACGCCGAGGATCATCGCCAGCAGGTCGGCCACGCAACCAGGCGCCGATGCGGGCAGGCGGCAGCGCAACCGGGCTGCCAGCGGCGGGGTGATCAGCGCCCCGAGCAGCGCGCTGGCAATCATCACCCAGAGCGCCCCGCCGAGCAGCAGGATCGCCGAAGGCACCACCGACACCAGCGGGACGTAGGTCGGGTACCAGCCCTGGCAGGCCCATTCCCGGCGCCAGCGCAGCACCCCGAGCAGCGCCGCCAGCGCCTGGGCGCCCAGCAGCTCGAGCAACAGGCCGCTGCCGTAGACCGGCGCCAAGGGGTTGAGCCACCAGGCCAGCAGTACGCCGAGGATCAGCCCGGCGCTGGCCCACTCGTTGCCGAACGCGGGGGCCTCGGAAAAGTCGGCCAGTGCCCGGCGCAAGACCCAGCGGTAATCCTGAACCGGCGCCAGGCCGGGCGCCGGGCGCGGGCTATCCGACAGCGGCGGCGTTTGGGTCAGGCCTGGATAGCGGCGAAACAGTTGCATGGCCAGCAGGCAACCGCCGAGCATCCCGGCCGCCTGCCCCACCAGCCGTGGCCACTGCAGCGGCGCGCACACCAGGTGCACGGCGAGCATGCTCAGCGGCGTTACCAGCACAGCGGCGCCGATCGCACCACAACAGGCCACCCGCCATCCCGGACCGTAGCGCAACACCGCGGCCGCCGGCAGCGAGGCGAAGGCGACGAAGGTCGGCTGCCAGTGCGCCGGGGTCAGGGCCCAGCTCCACAGCAAGTTGCCCAACAGCACGCCCAGCAGCCCGCTGGCCGCCACCCATGGCCACAGACCGCTGCCTCGCGCCAGCGCGAAACCCTGCCATGGCCTGCCATGCCGCGTCGCCCAGCAGGCCAATGCGGCGCCGCCGAGCAGCCCCAGCGAGGCGAACTCGTGCTTGTAGAACATCACTTCGCTGAGGTCGCCGACGATCCAGCGCCAGAGCGCGGCCGGGTGGTCGAGGTTGTCCATGATGGCCTGGTAATCAGGCCAGGCGCCGCGCAGATCCAGGGCACGGGCGAGCATGGGGCCGCTGAGCAACCCGGTGAACAACAGCCACAGCCAGAGGCTGAGCAGGCTGATGGAGGTCAGAGGTCGCTGGATGGCTGTTTTCACGATAGGACCTGCGCTGATAAACCCGAACGGGCAGTTTTCTTATGAAAACTCACCCATTCGAATTTAACCATCAGGCTTTTCCGAAAATGTTGTAGGGGATTTCCGGCGCGCGGTGGAAAACATCCCGCCCGCTCATGTCGCCGGCAAGGGCAATGCAACACCCCCCGGGTGCTGGCGGATGACGCTGTAGGGCAGCACTGACCAGTCGCTGCCCTCGCAGGCGCGCATCACCCGGGCAAAGCTGGGGCCCAGGTAGATGCCCTGGGGCGTGAAGTGCCAGGAGGGGAAGCGCCAGATGTCCGGGTCGCTGTAGTCGCAGTCGTCGTCGGTGGTCTTGGTCATCTGTTGCGGGTAGAGCTGCTTGAACTGCGCCACCAGCCAGGGTGCCAGCACCTGCTCGCGGTAGTGCGAGAAGGTCTCGAAGTCGACATCGGAGCGGTCGGTGGGCGTGGCACCGTCGCGGTCGTCGTAGTGCAGCGGCTTGCCTTCGCCGATCCACAGCACGTCCTCCAGGGAGAGGTAGTGGCCGGTGCGCGCATCGAGATTGATCGGCGCGTCGCCGAAATCCGGATGGGCGCCACCGCAGTTGTAACTGGTGAAGACGCTGACGCTGAGGATGCTCGGGGTCAGCAGCTCAGGGGTGACGGTCTGCTCGAATTCGCCTTCGCCCATGCGGCTCGCGCCCAGCATGCAGGCGTGATAGGCGCTGACTTCGGTCCACAAACGCGCCTGCAGTTCGCGGTCGAGCAGGGCCTGCTGGGCCGCCGGGTAGCCTTTGCTGACCTGGAACAGGCTGATCTTGGAGTCGGGCTCCTGCTGCCACTGCAGGCGGTAGCCCATGCTGTCTTCGGTCTTGCCGTCGACCAGGCTCAGGCCACTCAGGCGCAGGTATTCATAAGGCGAGGCGCTGCGCAGGTCATGCCAGAACGGCGCGGCATCGGCCTGCTCGGGGGGTAATTGCGCCGGCTTGAGGGTGACGGTCAGGCGCTTGCCCTTGGGGTCCTGCCACTGCCCGCTCCAGCCCTGGGCGCCATCGGCGTGCAGGCTGAGGGTCGGGCGCGGCGCCTCGTCGAAGTTCTCCAGGCCCTCGTTGAGCTCCAGCTGCTCGCCCTCCAGGCTGCCCTCCAGCGCCAGGTCGCGGTGATGCTTGAGGTAGAAGTAGCGGCCGCTGACCTGGCTGGGGTCGGCCATGTCCAGTTCCACCACCACGGCCGCCGTGCCTACGGTGCCTTGATACACCCCCGGCTGCTCCTGCGCCTGGGCCCTGGCAAGGCCAAGCCAGGTGCCGGTGGAGAGAACGGCGGCAGTGACCGCGATGCGAATACCGGGGGTCATCCGGAGCTCCTTTTCAGTTCGATGAAAAATGTTTTGAAATAATTTGAATAACACTAACTCTATCCTGATACAGCGTGTTGCAGTTGCATGACCCCATGCCGCACACAGGGCACATCCTCGAGGGCAACCCATGGCAACGCTGACCGATCCCCCGTCCCCCGCCCCTGGTTCCCTGCCACCGGCCCGGCGGCGCGGCTGGCGGCTGTTGCTGGGCCTGGCATTGGTGCTGGTGGTGGCCCTGCCCTACGGCTGTTCGCGCCTGCACCTGAAAGAGCGCGAATTGCTGTTCAATATCGAGCCCGGCACCGCCAGCTGGTTCGCCGGCGTACCCAACGGGGTGCAGGAACTGGACATTCCGGTCAAGACCGCGCTGGGCATGAACCAATCGATGCACGCCTGGTGGTGGCCGGCCGGGCGGCCCAATGCGCCCGCCGTGCTCTACCTGCACGGCACCCGCTGGAACCTCACCGCGCAGGTGCGGCGCATCAGCGAGCTGCACGACATGGGGTTCGCGGTGCTGGCCATCGACTACCGCGGCTTCGGCAAGAGCCCCGGCGACCTGCCCTCCGAACGCAGCGTCTACGAAGACGCCGATGCCGGCTGGCAGCGGCTGCGCCAGTTCCAGCCCGACCCGGGCAAGCGCTTCATCTACGGCCATTCACTGGGTGGGGCGATTGCCGTGGACCTCGCCGACCGCCTGGCCAGGGACAACGACGCGCGGGCCGCCGGCCTGATCATCGAGTCGACCTTTACCGACCTGGGCTCGGTGGCCGCAGCGGTCATTCATACCTCGCTGCCGGTGCGCTGGATTCTGTCGGAGAAATTCGACTCCATCGACAAGATCGCTGACGTCGGCGTGCCGGTGTTGATCGTGCACGGCGCTGATGACCCGTACGTGCCCTCGCGCTTCAGCCGCGAGCTGTTCGCTGCCGCCGCCGAGCCCAAGCGCCTGCTGCTGGTGCCGGGCGCCAACCACAACAACAGCATGCAGCTGGGCAGCCGCGAATATGCCGAGGCGGTACGCGAGGTGTTCAACCTGGGGCCGGTGCTGGGTACCCGGTAAGGCCGCAGGCAACTAACCCAGCCGGGGCAGGTCTGTGCTCTAGCCCTTCACCTATCACCAGGCCAGCACCCCATGGACAATCACATCGACCAGCATGAAAAGACCCCCGGCCTCTCACCCGGCGAGGAGCAGGAAGCCGAGGAGAAACAGGCCCCCCGGGCCGCCCTGCTGCACGAGATCATTCGTGCCGAAGGCGACCAGGAACTGGAGCGCAGCGTCGCCGCGCTGTGGTGGTCGGCACTGGCGGCCGGCCTGACCATGGGCCTGTCGCTCATGGCCATGGGCCTGTTCAACTCGCGCCTGCCCGACACCGAAGCCAGCAAGGTGATTGCCAGCCTGGGCTACAGCGCGGGCTTTCTGGCGGTGATTCTGGCGCGCCAGCAGCTGTTCACCGAAAACACCCTGACCGCCGTCCTGCCGGTGATGACCAAGCCGACCCTGAACAACCTCGGGCGGCTGCTGCGCCTGTGGGGCGTGGTGCTGGCCGGCAACCTGGCCGGCACGCTGCTGGTCAGCTACGTGATGTTGCATTTGCCGATCTTCGACACCAAAACCGACATGGCCTTCCTCGAGATCGGCCGCAAGGTCATGGAAAACGACGTTGCGCAGATGTTTTCCAAAGGCATCATCTCGGGATGGATGATCGCCACCCTGGTGTGGATGATCCCGTCACAGGAGAGCGCCAAGCTGTGGGTGATCGTGCTCATCACCTACCTGATGGCCCTGGGCGACTTCACCCACATCGTGGTCGGCTCGGCCGAAGTGTCGTACCTGGTGTGGGCCGGTGAACTGAGCTGGCGCGAATTCCTGGTGCATTTCGCCGGCCCGACCCTGGCCGGCAACATCATCGGCGGCAGCTTCATCTTCGCCCTGCTCAGCCACGCCCAGGTGCGCAGCGAGTCCAAGGGCAAAGGCCTGCGCACTGGCGCTGACAAACAGGCGCGCGAAGGGCGCAAGCTCGAGCGCGAACGCCCCTAGTCCGGGCTGAGCAGCGGCTCGCCCGGCGCGCTGCCGATGCCCTGCCACCAAGGCTGGCCCGCGTCCGGCGCGAGGATGCTCTCGCGCTGGCCCATCTGCGGCGTACTCAGCGCCACCCGGGCCGCCGCCGCCAACGCGGTGATGCGCTCGAACGGCTCCTGCCAGCTGTGCATCGCCAGGTCAAAGGTGCCGTTGTGGATCGGCAGCATGCGCCGCCCACGCAGGTCGAGATGGGCCTGCAGGCTCTCCTCCGGCTGCATGTGCACGCTGGGCCAGTTGACGTTGTAGGCGCCGGTTTCCATCAGGGTCAGGTCGAACGGCCCGTAGCGCTCGCCAATCTGCTTGAAGCCCGGGAAATACCCGGAGTCGCCACTGAAGAACAGCCGCCAGTTCGGCTCGATCATCACCCACGACCCCCAGAGCGTGCTGTTGCTGTCGCTCAGGCTGCGCCCGGAAAAATGCTGGGTGGGGGTGGCGGCGAAGCGGGTGCCGTCGACCTCGGTTTCCTCCCACCAGTCGAGCTGGCGCACCTTGGCCGCCGGGATGCCCCAGGCAATCAGCCGGTCGCCCACGCCCAGGGTGGTGAGAAAATGCTCGGTGCGTGGCGCCAGCTTGAGCACGGCTTCGCGGTCGAGGTGGTCGTAGTGGTCATGGGAGAGAATCACCGCCTTGATCGGCGGCAGCTGCTCGATGGCGATCGGCGCAGGGTGGAAGCGCCGGGGGCCGGCCCATTGCACCGGCGAGGCGCGCTCGCCGAACACCGGGTCGGTGATGAAGAAATGCCCGCGCACCTTGAGCAGCACGGTGGAGTGGCCGAGCCGCCAGAGGCTGTCGTCTGGAGCTCGGGTCAGGTCATCGGTGGTCAAGGGTTGCACCGGCAGTGGCGCGTCGGGCCGGGTATTGCTGGGCTTTTTCAGCAGCAGGTACTTGACGCCGATGCGCAGTTTTTTCAGGAAACCGTCGCGCGGCAGGGTCACCAGGTTGCGGTATTGGCCGTCGACCCGCTGCGAAGCCATGTGGGCAGGGACGGCAGGCGACGAGGCGAGGTCGGGATGACTGGCCATGGGCAATTGCTCCTCGAATGGGCATGCACAGGGGTATGGGGCCGTGGGCGGCCGTTGGCAAGGGCACCGGCCGAAATCGCCCTTTAAATAATTTTTACAAAATGTACGAAAGTGCATTTCGTCTGACACAGGGTCGTCTGGCTGGTCATCAGCGCCACGGGATCCATACTCCAGCTACGACAGGGAATCTTCAGGTCTCTCCTCAAGGTCTCAAGGATAAGCCCGAATGGACACATCCGCCGGCTCTCCCGCGGTTGCCATGAACCATCGAAGCCACACCCGCAAACTCATCCTGACCATGGCGATTCTCTTCTGCCTCGGCGCACTGGTGGCCTTGGGCGGGCTATGGAACGTGGCCCGCACCTTGAACCAGGAGGCCCTGCAGCAGAGCCGCTTCTACGCCGTCAGGGCCCTCGACAATCGCATGGCGGCCACCGCCCAGGAACTGATCCAGAACTCGTTCTGGACCTCCGGCTACGACCATTTGAATGGCCTCGTGGACATCGACTGGGCCTTTACCGAACGCAACCTGGGCCCGGCGCTGTTTACCGAGAGCGGCTACGAAGGGGTGTTCGTCGCCGACCAGGCGGCGGTCAAGTACGCCATGCTGCGCGGCCAACTGAGCGCACAACCGGCCGACCGCCTGCTACCGCTGCCGCGCCGGGAGCTGCTCCAGGCGGTGCAGAGCCAGGCGCCGCAACGGGCGCCCGTGAGCCGCTACGCACTGTTCGAAGGCTGGCCGGCGATCGTCACCGCCGCCGCCATCCTGCCCGACGACGACCGGCCAGCGGTGCCCAGCGACAGCACCTCGATGCTGGTATTCGTCGACCAGCTGACCCCCACCAAGCTGCGTAAACTGGGCCTGGACTACGACCTGCACGGCCTGGCCCTGGTGGACGACCAGCACCTGGCCGCCGATCAGCCGCGCCTGAGCCTGGCGCAGACCGGCTTCAACCTCACCTGGCAGGCGCCCCGCCCCGGCCTGCGCCTGCTGCATGCAGTGCTGCCGCCCCTGAGCCTGGCGCTGCTGGTGCTGTGTGTGCTGATGGTCTACTTCTTTCGCTTCGCCCTGCGCAGCTCGCGCACCATCGCCTCGAACTTCACGGACCTGGCGCAGACCAACTCGGCCCTGGAAGCCAGCGAGGATCGCTTTCGCGCGGTGGCCGAGGCGGCGTCCGACTGGATCTGGGAAACCGACGCGCAATTTCACCTCACCTACCTGTCGGCGCGCTTCGTCGAAGTCACCGGCTACCCCGGCGACAACTGGCTGGGCCAGCCGATCGACGGCCTGCTGGAATGCGAGACCACGCCGCTGACCGCCTGGATGCAGACCCTGCACGATAGCCCCAACGTTACCCCGCTGCGCTGTCATTACCGCGACAAGGCCGGCCAGCTGCGCTATTCGCGGATCGCTGCGCGCGCCGTGGTGCGCCATGGCGAGGTCTGGGGCTATCGCGGCACCGCCAGCGACATCACCGACGAGGTCGCCGCCCACGCGCAGATCCAGCACCTGTCGATGCATGACGCGCTGACCGGCCTGTGCAACCGCAACCGCCTGACCCGTTACCTGGATGAAGCCCTGGCACTCAAGGAGCATTCGCCGCAGCTGACCGTCCTGCTGTTGGACCTCGACAGCTTCAAGCCGATCAACGATTCGCTGGGCCACCCCGCCGGTGATGCGGTGTTGCTGGAGGTGGCCGGGCGCCTGCGCGAAAGCACCCGCGACCAGGACCTGGTGTCACGCATCGGCGGCGACGAATTTGTCATCGTCCTTTCCAGCATGCACAACCGCCCGGAAATCGACCGCTTCTGCCAGCGCCTGATCGAAAACCTGCACCGGCCGATCCTGCACGATGGCCACACCCTGCACGTGGGCGTCAGCATCGGCGTGGCGCAGAGCGGCGTGCAGGGGTTCGAGGCCGGCGAGCTGATCCGTTGCGCCGACATCGCCCTGTATCAGGCCAAGGCCGACGGCAAGAACACCTGGCGCTACTTCGCCGCACAGATGAACGAGCGCATCCAGCACCGCCGCCAGCTGGAAACCGAATTGCGCGAGGCGGTCAAGCAGGGGCAGTTCGTCCTGCACTTCCAGCCGCGCTATCGCCTCGACGGCCAGGAAATCGTTTCGGTGGAGGCGCTGGTGCGCTGGCAGCATCCGATCGAGGGCCTGATCGGCCCCGATGCGTTCATTCCCCTGGCCGAGCAGACCGACCTGATCGTGCCCCTGGGCCGCTGGGTGTTGCGCGAAGCCTGCGAAACCGCGCTGGACTGGGCGCAGCCGTTAATGGTGTCGGTCAACCTGTCGCCGGCGCAATTCGCCCGCAGCGACGTGGTCAAGGACGTGCGCGATGTGCTGGTGCAGACCGGGTTTCCCGCCGCGCGCCTGGAGCTGGAGATCACCGAGAACGTCATGCTCAATGATGTCGACGGCGCACTGGCGACCATGGTCGCGCTCAAGGAGCTGGGCGTGCGCCTGAACATGGACGACTTCGGCACCGGCTATTCGTCGCTGGGCTACCTGCGCACCTATCCGTTCGACGGGCTGAAAATCGACAAGCGCTTCATCGCCTCCATGGGCAACGGCGCCAACGACCATGCGGTGGTGCAGGCGATCATCAACCTGGGCCGGGCCATGGGCCTGACCGTCACCGCCGAGGGCGTCGAGACCCAGGAGCAGCTGGACACCCTGGGCCTGGACGATTGCCACGAGGTGCAGGGCTACTTCCTCAGCCGCCCGATCGACAAGCAGGCCTTCAGCCGCCTGCTCAAGGCCCAGCCGGCCCTGGAGCTTGAGCGGCGGGTGGGGCGGCTGTAGGGCGGGCAGCCACTCGATCAGCATTGTCGGGTCGATGGCAAATCGTGCAGAGCAGATGACAGCCACCCACCCCGGCCATTAGACTTTCCCGGTCTCCCCACATGGCACCCGGTGCCCTCAGGCATATCCGCAGATGGGCAAATCAGTAGCCACCGACATCGCCACCATTGGCCGTATCAACGCGGTCCCGGCCATCCTGCAGGTGATCTGCGAGACCACCGGCATGCGTTTCGCGGCGGTCGCGCGCGTCACCGACACCACCTGGACCGCCTGCGCGGTGCTCGACAACCTCGGCTTCGGCCTCAAGGCCGGCGGCGAGCTCGACCTGACCACCACGCTGTGCCACGAGATCCGCGGCAGTCACCAGACCATCATCATCGACAAGGCCAGCGAAGACGAGACGTACTGCGACCACCACACGCCGCGCATCTACCAGTTCGAGAGCTACATCTCGGTGCCGGTGTTTCGCACCGATGGCAGCTTCTTCGGCACCATCTGCGCCCTCGACCCACGCCCCGCCGCCCTGAAGAACAGCCCCATCCAGCCGATGATGGAGTCGTTCGCGCGGCTGCTGGCGATCCAGATGGAAAGCGAGGAAAACGTCCAGCGCACCGAAGCCGCGCTGCTGCGCGAGCGCGAAGTGGCCGGGCTGCGCGAGCAGTTCATCGCGGTGCTGGGCCACGACCTGCGCAACCCGCTGTTCGCCATCACCGCCGGTGCCGAGCTGCTCGAGCGCCGTGACGAAGACGAAAAACGCCTGTCGATCATTCGCCACATCCTCACCAGCGGCCGGCGCGCGACGCAGCTGGTCGAGGACGTGCTCGACTTCGCCCGCGGACGCCTGGGCGAGGGCATCACCCTCAATTTGCAGCCCTGCCCGGACCTCGCCGAAGCTATCCAGCATGTGGTGCACGAGATCCAGCGGGTGCACCCCGAGCGCGTGATCCTGCTGCGGGTGCGCGACACCCAGGGCATCGTCTGCGACCGCGAGCGGGTCTGCCAGTTGCTCTCCAACCTGCTGGGCAATGCCATCAACCACGGCGCCAGCGACAGCCCGATACACGTCAGCGCGGAAATGCTCGGCGATGCCTTCGTCATCGCTGTGCACAACCTCGGCCAGCCGATCCCGCTGGCGGTGCAGACCCAGCTGTTCCAGCCGTTCACCCGCCCGGGCGCGGAGTCCACCCATCGCGGCCTCGGACTGGGGCTGTACATCGCCAACCAGATCGCCGTGGCCCATGGTGGCCACATGGAAGTGCTGTCCACCGCCGAAGCCGGTACGCTGTTCAGCTTCCATATGCCCTCCACGGCGCCGACCCTGGCGCTGACCTGACCACCGCACTGCAAGGATAGCGCCGTGCCCACCCGCCTCGTGGACCATGACCTGCTCGACGAAGAGCAACGCCAACAGTTGAGCGAACTGCAGATACTGCCCGAGCAGAAACGCTGGTCGGGCGATATCGCCGGCGCCCTGCACACCCTGACCAGCGCGCCCTGCCCCGGCATCAAGGGCTTCGCACTGCTCGACGACGAGCGCCCGGTGGCCTTCCTGCTGCTCAAGCGCCCGCCGTTCCTGCCGCCCTGGGCCGACGAAAAGGCCGCCACCCTGCACGCCCTGCAGGTCGACAGCCGGCAGCAGGGCCGCGGTTACGGCCGCGCCTGCCTGCGAGCCCTGCCCGCCGCCAGCCGTGCCGTGTGGCCCCGGGTACGCCAGCTGATGCTGTCGGTCGATAGCGACAACCTGGCCGCCATGGGCCTGTACCTGAGCGAGGGCTGGGTCGACTCCGGGACCGCCTATCGCGGGCGTGTAGGATACGAACGGCGCCTTTCACTCAAGATTTGACACATTTTTGACGAGCGCACCGCTAAATTCCCGCCGCCGGCGCGGTAACCATCGGCAGGCTCTCGAATTCCGGCCTTGATATCCACAAGTAGGGGGAAACATCCATGCTCAAGCGTGTCAGCTCCACTCGGCTGGTCTTGCTGTTCTCACTGGCGCTGGTGGCGTTGTACAACCTGGAGACGTGGAAGGCCGTCAACTCGCTGGTGCAACTGGACGGCATCAAGGCCATCGGCTTCAACATTTCCTGGGCGGTATTCCTCTGGGCCGCCTTCAGCCTGCTGCTGATGCCGTTTTCATTCCGCCCCACGCTCAAGCCGGTGCTGTCGATCATCGCGTTGTGCTCGGCCGCTGCCGCCTACTTCATGAACGACTACGGCATCGCCATCGACACGGTGATGATCCAGAACATCCTGGAGACCAACCCGGGTGAGGCCAAGGCCCTGCTCAGCGTCAAGCTGTTAGTCTACCTCGCCGTGCTCGGCCTGTTGCCGATCATCCTCATCTGGCGCTGGCCGGTGGCCTACCGCCGACCGCTGCCGGGGCTGCTCAACAAGTTGCTGGTGATGGTCGCCTGCGTGGTGCTGATCCTGGTGTCGGTGGGCGCCTTCTATTCCACCTACGCCCCGGTATTCCGCCAGCCGGACAAACTGACCCACTTCATCAACCCGACCAACTACATCTATGCGGTCGGCAAGCTGGGCAAGGGCCAGCTGGGCCTCAAGCAGGACATCAAGGTGCAGACCGTGGGCGAGGATGCGCGCATGAGCAATGCCGCCCAGGCCCGGCCGAAGAAGAGCCTGATGGTGTTCGTGGTCGGCGAGACCGCCCGCGCCGACCATTTCTCGCTGGATGGCTATGGCCGCGAGACCAACCCGGAACTCAAGCAGCTCGACATCCTCAACTTCACCCAGGTGCATTCCTGCGGCACTTCCACGGCGGTGTCGGTGCCGTGCATGTTCTCGATGTTCCCGCGCAAGGAATACAGCGACAGGAAGGGCAAAACCTACGAGGGCCTGCTGGACATCGCCCAGCGCGCCGGTGTGCAGGTGCTGTGGCTGGACAACAACAGCGACTGCAAGGGCACCTGTCTGCGTGTGCCCCACAAGGACATCCCCAAGAGCCAGGCCAGCCCGTTCTGCGACGGCACCAACTGCCTCGACGAATCGCTGCTGGTGGGCCTGCAGGACTACATCGACAGCCTGACCGACAACGCTATCATCGTGCTCCATGCCGACGGCAGCCACGGCCCGGAATACTACGACCGCTACCCCAAGGACAAGGAGCAGTTCACCCCGGTGTGCCGCACCAACCAGCTGGGCAGCTGCAGCCACGACGAGCTGATCAACGTGTATGACAACACCATCCTCTACACCGACCACTTCCTGGCCCAGGTGGTGGCGTTGCTGAAGAAGAATCAGGAGAAGTACGACACCTCGATGCTCTACGTGTCCGACCACGGCGAGTCGCTGGGCGAGAACGGCATGTACCTGCACGCCGCCCCCTATGCCATCGCCCCGGAGAGCCAGACCCACGTGCCGATGGTGTTCTGGTTCGGCGACCAGACCCTCAAGGACGCTGGGGTCGACCGCGACTGCCTGCAGGCCAAGCGCGACCAGCCGGACCTGAGCCACGACTACATGTTCCATTCGGTGCTGGGCCTGCTGGGCGTCGAAACCCATGTCTACGACGCTTCGCTGGACATGTTCCACAGCTGCCGCAGCGCTGCACCACGCTGACCGTCAGGCCTGGGCCTTGGGCCGCACCGGCAGCCAGATTTCCAGGCCGCCGGTTCCGGTGAGCGCCTCGAAGTGCTCGCCGTAGCGCTCGTACTCCGGCGCGTCGGCCGTCTCGTAGTCGCTGCCCGGCAGCCATTGCTGCCAGATTGCCTTGAAGGTCTGGCCGATGGTGGAAATGTGGCCCTGGTGTTCGAACACCGCATAATGCTGCGGCGTCAGCTGCACGGTGCGAAACGCCTCGGGCAGCCCTTCCAGCGTGTTCACCTCGACGCCGGCGATGTACTCGAAGCCGCCGTGGCCGTCCGGGTGGCAGCACACGCCATAGCTGACTATCCCCTGCTGGCCGGGGACCTTGCCCAGAAATGGGGCGAACTCCTGCCACAAGGCCGGGATGCCACTGGCAGTCTCAAGGGTGAAGCGCTCGCCGAAACCGGCGATGATCAGGCCGCGACCGTCTTCGAAACGGGCCGGGGTGAGGACGGGTTGTTCTGCACTGCTCTCTGACATGGTGGGGCGCTCTGTTCACAGGTCGCCTCACCATAGTCAATTTTCTCCTCAATGACCAAACAGACCGACACCGGCCTTCTTGGCTTTTTTCTCGGCGCGTTTTTCGTCGGCCGATTTGCTCGGTTTTTTCTTCGCGGCTTTTTTCGAATCGAGGCCTTTCATGGGGCATGCTCCACGTGATGTCGTCCCCCGGTGGGGATGACTCTTGAGGTATAGCAGCTATCGCTCAGAGCGTGGGGCCGGCCTTGAGAATGAACTCGGCATAGCCGGAACCGATCACGTACACCGCGAAGTAGCAGAAGATCGCCGCCGAGGCGAGGTAGGAGTAGCGCAGCAGCCGATCGCCCAGCAGCTTGCCGCCCTGGCTGGCGGCCAGGCACAGCACTGCGCACCAGAGCACCCCGGCAGTGAAGAACCCACCCAGGAACACCCCGGTGCCCAGCGGCCCGCTGGCCCCGGACCGGGAAATCAGCACCCCGCCGACCGCTGCGAACCAGAGAATCGCCGTGGGCGAGGACATTGCCAGAAACACCCCTCGGCCGAATTCACGCCAGCCGGAATGGACCGCCACGCTGGCGCCCGGCTCCACGCTGCCAGCACCGCGCCAGGCGTTGAGCAGCATCTTGATCGCGAAGTAGATCAGCAAGGCCGAGCCACCGACCCACAAGCCCCAGCGGATCCAGCTGTATTGCAGCAGCACGGTCATGCCGGCCAGGGCGAGAATGGCGTAGGCGAGGTCGCCGAAGCAGGTGCCCAGGCCGAGCCAGAAGCCCTGCAGATAACCGCGCTGCATGGCCAGGGTGATCATCGCGATATTGGCGATGCCGATGTCCAGGCACAGGGAAAGAGACAGGAGAAAACCACGGGTGAATTGCATCGAAAAGCCAACGTCCATTGTTTTTAAGTCGGTCGGAAAATAGTACCGTGCTCGACCGCTGTTGTGGGTAGGAATGCAACCGATTGGCTGCGCAGAGTCCAAAGCTCTGTTGCCCCGGCCCGCCCCACCCAAGCATTCTCTGCCCCGCAAGGTTGCCGATGCCCCCCATCACCTACGCCCCACTCGACGCCCGCCAGCTACTCAACAAGTTCTACCGCGACCAGCGTTCGCCCATGCGCGCCGGCAATGGCGCTACGTTGTGGGTGGCCCGGGCCCCGGCCATCGTCGCCGGCCTGAGCCTGACGCCGATCGCCGACGGCCACTGGCTGACCGGCCTGCTGGTGGCCCAGGCGCAACGCGGCCAGGGCCTCGCCCGCGGGCTGGTGGGCGCCGCCAGGCTCAGCGTCCACGGCCCGGTCTGGCTGTTCTGCCACCCGGACCTGCAGGGCTTCTATGAAAAGCTCGGTTTCACCCCCGACCCACCGCTGCCAGTGCCCCTGGCCGAGCGGCTGAGGGGCTATCAGCAAAGCAAGTTTCTGCTGGCCATGGCCTCATGTGCTAGCCTCGGCTGATCCCCTCATGCAAGGATCGACATGAAACTCCAGCTCCTGACCGCCGCATTGCTGAGCTTGGCCTCACTGCCGTCCTTCGCCGCCGCGCCCGCCTCGACCATCGACGACGCCACATTCAACAAGGTGCTCGCTGGCGACTGGCGCCCGGCGCAGAACAGCGCCCGGGACCCATACCGCCACCCGCGCGAAACATTACAGTTCTTCGGCCTGCGCCCCGAGCAGACCGTGATCGAGATCACCCCCGGCGGCGGCTGGTACAGCGAGGTGTTGGGCCCGCTGCTGCAGGACAAGGGGCATTACATCGCCGCCGTCGAAGTCGACAGCCCCGGCACCTTGAACGCCAAGTTCAGCGCCGACCCCGCGCACTACGCCAAGAGCAGCGTGGTCACCTTCCAGCCCGCCCACCCACGCTTCGGCGCCGCCGGCTCGGCGGATACCGTGCTGACGTTTCGCAACGTGCACAACTGGGTCATGGCCGATGACGCGCCGCAAATGTTCAAAGCTTTCTACAAGGTGCTCAAGCATGGCGGCACATTGGGCGTGGTCGACCACCGTGGCCCTCAGGACGAATCCCTCGCGCAGATCAAGCAGAGCGGCTACCTGCCCACTGCCTACGTGATCAAGCTGGCGACCGACGCAGGCTTCAAGCTGGCCGGGCAGAGCGAGGTCAACGCCAACCCCAGGGACACCAAGGATTACCCCCAAGGGGTGTGGACCCTGCCGCCCACCCTCAAGCTGGGTGAACAGGACAAGGCCCGCTACCTGGCCATCGGCGAATCGGACCGCATGACGCTGCGCTTCACCAAGCCCTGAATCCCTGCCCGCGCCGGCTTCAATCGTCGGCGTTGGGGTCGAGCCCGGGGAACAGCACTTCGGTAAAACCGAAACGGGTGAAATCGGTCACGCGCGAGGGGTATAGCCGGCCGATCAGATGATCGCACTCGTGTTGCACCACGCGGGCATGAAACCCATTGGCAATGCGCTGGATGGGCTGGCCGTCCGGGTCGAACCCCTCATAGCGGATGCTTTGATAGCGCTCCACCACGCCGCGCAGGCCGGGCACCGACAGGCATCCTTCCCAGCCCTGTTCCAGCAACGGGCTGAGCGGGGTGATCAGCGGGTTGAGCAGGACCGTCTGCGGCACCGGCTCGGCGTCAGGGTAACGCTCGCTGCGCTCGAAACCGAAGATCACCAGCTGCAGGTCGATGCCGATCTGCGGCGCCGCCAGCCCCACCCCGCCGACATGCTCCATGGTCTGGAACATGTCGGCGATCAGCTGCTTGAGCTCGGCGGAGCCGAACATTGCAGCGGGCACCGGCGGAGCGATGCGCAGCAGGCGCTCATCGCCCATCTTGAGAATGTCACGAATCATTGCACGGGCTCCTGATCAAACCCGGTGCAGGTCAGGGTCGACGTTCTTGCCCGGGTCCTTGGCTGCGCCCACACCGTCGACGGGCGGGCGTTCGAATTTGGCGTTCGGACTTTCCTGCGGGTCTTTCTCGCCCTTGTCCTTGCCTTCGGCGGACATGTGCTCGATCACCGCATTCATTTCCGCGCCGAGCAGCAATACCGCAGAGGAGATATAGAAGTACAGCAGCAGCACGATGATGGCGCCGATGCTGCCATACATGGCGTTATAGTCGGCGAAGTTCTTCACGTAGATGCCGAAGCCTACCGAAGCGACGATCCACACCACCACCGCGAGCACAGAACCTGGGGTGATAAAGCGAAACTTCTGCTTCACGTCAGGCATCACGTAGTAGATCAAGGCCACGGAAATCATCAGCAGCACCACGATCAGCGGCCAGCGGGCGATGGTCCAAAGGGTGACGATGAAGTATTCCATGCCGATCTGCTCGGCCAGCCAGGTCATGACCTGCGGGCCCAGCACCATCAGTGCGGCCACCGTCAGCAGCAGGCCAGCGAAGCCGATGGTGTAGGCAATGGACAGCGGGATGCGCTTCCAGGCCGGGCGCTCCTCGGGCACGTCGTAGGCTGCGTTCATCGCGCTCATCATCAGGCGCACGCCGGCCGAGGCGGTCCACAAGGCGACCACGATGCCCACCGACAGCAAGCCGCCTTTGGACTGCTGCAGCTGGTCGATGATCGGGTTGACCTGATCCAGCGCCTGGGAGGGCAGCACATAGGCCGCCTGCTCACGCAGCCAGGTGAAGAAGTCCGGCAGATGCAGGAAGCCGATCAAGGCAATGAGAAACAACAGAAAGGGGAATAGCGAGAACAGCATCTGATAGGCAAGGGCCGACGCATAGGTCGACATCTCGTCATCAAGGAATTCCTTGACGGTGCGCACCATCACTTTGGTGAAGGGCAATGCCCGCAAATCCGGAAATATCATGGCTGTTCCTTTTTTTACAGGGCTTCGCAAGGGCGGCTGCGGCGCCGTGCAGGGTCCAGACAGCACAGCGGCCATCCGAGGATGACCGCTGAACCGAGGCGTTGCTACTCAAGAGGCTTACTTCTTGGTGACAGCGTCTTTCACATCGCCTTTGACTTGTTGCGCTTTACCCTTGGCTTCCTGGGCAGCGCCGCTCGCTTGAGTCTTCGGGCTGTTGGTCGCTTTACCGATGCCTTGCTTGGCTTCGCCAACCAGTTCGTTAGCTTTGCCTTTGATTTTATCGCCAGTGCCACTCATGGTATTTCTCCCAATAGGAATAAATTAGCGTCAACAATCGACATAAGGTTGACTCGTGAGCGTCGCGCAGAGTTTCAAAATTTTTTCGCAAGCGGTGCTACAAAAAGGTAATACCCGATGAAATACCCGGCAAACCTGTGCAGAATGCCGCTCGGATTCGGCCCTGGCGCCGAAGCGTCATACCCGTAGGAATATTATGAAACTCGACAAACCCCAGGCGATTGCCCGTCGCAACAAAGAACTGGGCGGCAACGTGCTCGGCGTCAACAACTGCCACTTCACCTTGCTGGACAAGAAACGCAACATCTGGTGGTTCGACATTCCGCTCAGCCGTCTGCAGATCGGCCAGTACGAGTGGATTCACCTGCTGTTGCACACGGTGGAGAGCGACCAGCTGCTGCACTTGCGCGTACCCACCGCGTACTTTCGCGAGCACATGGACGGCCTGGTGGTGCGCAACGCCGGCAAGCGCAAGGCCGAAGTCAGCCTGGAGCTGAGCGCGGACAAGGACTCGTTCCTGCTGGATGTACGGCCGGCCGGCAAGAACGTCTCGTTCGCAGGCTTTCTTCAGTCCTGAAACCGGCCAGGGGGCGTGGCCCCTAGGCCAGATGGAGGGCTGATCAGACCAGCTCGATGCGGTCCTGGTGAATCAGGATACGGCCTTCCTTGTACAACGCGCCGATCGCCTTCTTGAAGTTGCCTTTGCTGACCCCGAACAGGTCGCTGATCAGCTGCGGCTCGCTCTTGTCGCTGACGGCCAGGGTGCCGCCATTGGCGCGCAGCTTGTCGAGGATGGTGGCGTGCAGGCTGCTGCTGGCCTGAGCGCCGATGGGCTGCAGGCTCAGGGCGATCTTGCCGTCGCTGCGCAACTCCTTGATATAGCCCTTCTCCTGCTTGCCGGCGCGCATGTACTTGAAGATTTCGTTCTTGTGGATCAGGCCCCAGTGCTTGTTGTCGATGATGGCCTTGAACCCCATGTCGGTCTCTTCGGCCACCAGCAAGCTGACTTCCTGGCCGACGCTATAGGTCGCCGGCAGTTTGTCGAGGTAGCGGTCCAGACGCGCCGTGGCGGTGATACGGCGGGTGCGCTTGTCGAGGTAGACGTGCACCACGCAATAGTCGCCGGCGCTGAGCTGGCGTTTTTCCTCGGAGTACGGCAGCAGCAGGTCCTTGGGCAGGCCCCAGTCGAGGAACACGCCGATGCTGTTGATTTCCTTGACCTTGAGGCTGGCGAACTCACCGACCTGGACCTTCGGCCGCTCGGTGGTGGCCAGCAGCTTGTCTTCGCTGTCGAGGTAGACGAACACGTTCAGCCAGTCCTCGTCCTGGCTGGGGGTGTCCTTGGGGATATATCGGTTGGGCAGGAGGATTTCGCCGTCGGCGCCGCCATCCAGATACAAACCGAAATCCGTATGTTTAACCACCTGCAAACTGTTGTAGCGACCGACCAAAGCCATTTCATACCCCTCGTAACGAGGCCGCATTCTACCCGAGAAAGCCTGCGCTGTCCGGGACATGGCCCGTCGCCAGCAGGGGCACCGCGGGTCGGACAGCCGAATCAGGCCGACAGAGGCTGCACATTTCCTGTACAATGGCTGGCCATTCTTCAATCAGACAGGTCCGTGGCAGCCATGCGCGTAAAAGCATCCACCAGCAAAGCCAAGCCAGCCCCCGCCGTTGAGACCAGCGAGTCGATCAACGAGCAGATCGCTGCCTTCCTCAAGTCCGGTGGCGAAATCCAGCAGATCGCCAAGGGCGTCAGCGGCCAGACTTTCGCACCATCCAAGCACATCAGCCTCGGCAAGAAGTAATCCCCCGCCCCACGACCGTGCAGATGCGAATAATTTCCATTGAATCGACGAACGGCGCGAACTCCACGCGCCGCGTCGGTATGCTGGGTAGCCTCTAGCACAGGCCTCGCCGCCACTGGAGCTGATCATGATGCGCAAACACGGCATTCTTATCATCGCAGGCTTGATGGCCAGTACCGCCGCCCCCGCTTTCGCAGACACCGTGCAGCGCGAATGGGGCGACTATGACGTCAAGCTGGGCACCACGCCTTCTCGCAGCATGGCCGCCGGCCTGGTGCAACCGGCCACCACCGACACCGTGCATGGCGGTTTCGACCTGACCCACGACAGCGGCTTCTACGCTGGCCAGTGGTCGCCGAGCATGGGCCTCAATGCCTTGCATTCACTGGAAGTGGATTCCTATGTCGGCTTCAAGCACCCGTTCGACAACCGCGTGGGCTATGAAGTCGGCGTCATCCACTACAGTTTCCCGGACCTGGACGGCAGCGACAGCCATGAGGTTTATGCCGGCCTGAAGATGCTCGGCACCCGTTTTGGGGCGGCCTTCAACAATTCCACCGCCCAGCGCGACAGCACGCTGTTCGCCGACCTCGGCGGCCTGCCCCTGCTGCACCTGGACATGACCATGAAGGTCACCACACACCAGTTGACCACCCCTTTCGCGGTGGACAACGGCGACGAGGTGCGCGGCTACAACGATTGGTCGGTGCAGCTCTCACGCTCGCTGATGGGCGTTGACCTGGCCTTCGTCTACAGCGATTCGAACCTGGCCCGGCCCGATTGCGCGGCCTATTCGGGGCACAACCCAGACTGCGAAGGGGTGTTCACCCTCAAGGCGCAGCGCTCGTTCTTCTGAATCGGCCGCTGAACCCTCGGCAAGGCGCCGCGCTCTACATCCCTGAGATCACCATTGCAGGGATACGCCATGCTGATGCGCGCGCTTGCCCGAATCCTGTTCCTGGCCCTGTCACTCGGGCTGGCCGCCTGCACCCGCGTCGACCTCGCCTACCGCAACCTGGACGTGATAGTGCCCTGGACGCTGGGCGACTACCTGGACATGAACCGCGACCAGAAAGGCTGGTTCAACGACCGCCTCAAGGAGCATCTGCGCTGGCACTGCGCCACGCAACTGCCGGAAAACCTCGCCTGGCTGGACAAGGTCACCCAGATGGTGGCCAGCAACCAGGTCACCGACGAGCAGTTGCAGGCGCGCACCGCCGAGGCCAAGCAGGCCATCGGCGAAGTGGCCAGGGAAATCACCCCCTCCGCCGTCGAATTGCTGCAGGGCCTGGACGACCAGCAGGTACGGGCCATGCAGCAATCGTTCAGCGACGACCTGCGCAAGCGTCGCGCCGAGTTCGTGCAGCCGCCGCTCAGCCAGCAGATCAGCGACCGCTCCAAGCGCATGCAAAAGCGCCTGCTGCCGTGGTTCGGCACCTTGAGCGACAACCAGGTACAGCGGGTCAATGCATGGTCCCTGGCACTCAACGATCAGTACAAGCAGTGGATCGACAACCGCGAGCACTGGCAGGGACTGTTCCTCGACGCCTTGCAGCACCGCCACGACGCCGATTTCGGCCAGCGCATCGCCCACTTGCTGCAGCAGCGCGAGAGCCTGTGGACGCCGCAGTACAAGGCTTCCTTCGCGCAGACAGAAGCCGCCACGCGCCAGCTGCTGATCGGTCTGATCGCCGACAGCAGCCCCGCGCAGCGACAGCAGATCGAGCAGAAGCTGGCTGAACTGCGTCAGGATTTTGCCGAGCTCAAGTGCATGCAGGCGGTCAAGCAGGCGGGCTGACTCAGAAATGCTCGGGGCCCAGCCTGCGAGCGTTCCACTGCCTCAGCCCGCCACCAACCCCTGACGAGACTGCTGCAACACCTGAAATGACACCGGCTCGGCCAGCGGGTGACTGTCGCCCAGCGACACGCACCAGCAGTCAGTGTCCTGGTGCAGGTCGATGCACTGGTGGGCGCCGATCCGCACGAAGCCCAGGCTCTGATGCAAGGCCACGCTCTGCGCATCACTGGGCGCCACCAGCGCATAGCCGGCCAGGTAGCCCTGGGCAGCGAGGTCGCGCAGCAACTGGCGATACAGGCGTTCGGCGGTGCCGGGGGTGGCCTGGGCATCGACCTGCAGGGCCACGTCCACCGACCAACGGTAGGCGCCGGCGCAATGCGGCCGCGCATACGCCAGGCCCACACAGCGCTCGTCGTCGAACGCCAGCAGGAACGGGAAATCGCGCAGGGTGGTTTCAAGCCGATGCAGCAAGCTCTGCTCACTGCTCGAACAGGCGTCGGCGACCTGACTCAGGGCCCCGCCGCGTGCTTGCAGAACCGTCCGGACCGAGGCGACGTCATGCGCCTGGGCGGTTCTGACACTGGATAACTTCATCACAGGTATCTCGAAGATGAGCCGGCGGGACGGGTCCTGGACCGCAGGCATGGTTCACAGTCGCCACTCAATGGATCCAACCTGAGTGACGCACAATCTTGGCACAGATAGGCCAAACAGTTCCAGACCGTTCGGTCCACATGACGCTTTTCCGATGATCGTTGCCGTGTACAGGCGCGAGCGCCTATTCTCCAGCTTCCCCTCCGGCACCCGCCTCCTCTCCTACAGGAACCCCGCGCATGCACAGCAAAGCCGTACTCGAGCACAGTGACGTCACCCGCATCATGGCCGCTGCCCGCGCCGAGGCGCTGGCGGGAAACTGGCCAGTGAGCATCGCCGTGGTCGACGACGGTGGCCACCTGCTGGCCCTCGAACGCCTGGACGGCGCGGCGCCCAGCACCGCGCGGCTGGCGCCGGCCAAGGCGGCGACTGCAGCCCTGGGCCGACGCGAGAGCCGCCTGTACGAAGAGATGATTCCCGGCCGTGTGGCGTTTCTGTCCGCCGAGGGTTTCACCTGCCTGGAGGGCGGCGTGCCGGTGATTCACCAGGGCCAGGTGATCGGTGCGGTCGGGGTGTCGGGGGTCAAGTCCAGTGACGACGCGCGGATCGCCAAGGCGGGCGTCGCCGCCCTTGCATGACTGCCATCAATGAAATGCATGACCGGCGGGTTTGTGCTGGGGCGTCCAGGGTTTATCATGGCGGACTGCCCTTCTCAGGAGTTGCTGCATGACCCTTTCGTTAGCCGCCAAGCTCGCCGTGCTGTTGCTGTTCATCGGCAGCACGCTGTACGTGCACCTGCGCGGCAAGGCGCGGCTGCCGGTGTTGCGCCAGTTCGTCAACCATTCGGCGCTGTTCGCTCCCTATAACGCGCTGATGTACCTGTTTTCCGGAGTGCCCTCCAAGCCCTACCTCGACCGCAGCAAATTCCCCGAACTGGACCTGCTCAAGGACAACTGGCAGACCATTCGTGACGAGGCCATGCACCTGTTCGACGAGGGCTACATTCGTGCTGCCGAGAAGAACAACGACGCCGGCTTCGGTTCGTTCTTCAAGAAAGGCTGGAAGCGCTTCTACCTCAAGTGGTACGACAAATCCCTGCCGTCGGCCAACCAGCTTTGCCCGAAGACCGTTGAGCTGGTCAACAGTATCCCCAACGTCAAGGGCGCGATGTTCGCCCTGCTGCCCGGTGGCAGCCACCTGAACCCGCACCGTGACCCGTTCGCCGGCTCGTTGCGCTATCACCTGGGCCTGTCGACACCCAATTCCGACGCTTGCCGGATCTTCGTCGACGGCACCGAGTACGCCTGGCGCGACGGCCAGGACGTGATGTTCGATGAAACCTATGTGCATTGGGTCAAGAACGAAACCGAGATGACCCGGGTGATCCTGTTCTGCGACATCGAGCGTCCGCTGAGCAGCCGCCTGATGACCCGCATCAACCGCAGCGTCAGCGCCTTCCTGGGCCGCGCCACGGCCCCGCAGAACCTCGATGACGAGCGCGTCGGCGGCATCAACCAGGCCTACGCCTGGAGCAAGACCTTCAGCGACGGCTTCGCCGGCAAGGTGAAGAAATTCAAGAAGGCCAACCCCAAGGGTTACCGGATCATGCGGCCGGTATTGGCGGTGGTGGTGGCGGCTTTGCTTGGGTATTGGTTGTTCGGCTGAAACTGGCTACGGGGGATCAAACCGGCCTGCGGCCTCTCGGGGCCATGCCCCTCCCACAGGGGTCTGCGATCATTGTGGGAGCGGCATGGTCCCGAGAGCCCTCACGGCCGGTTTACCGGATCGATCCAGGCCTTCAAGCCTGCAATTCAGCCTCGGTGAACAGATCACTGAACAACATGCTCGACAGGTAACGCTCGCCCGAGTCCGGCAGGATCACCACAATGGTCTTGCCCTGCATCTCCGGCTTCTCGGCCAGGCGCACCGCCACGGCCATGGCGGCGCCACAGGAGATCCCGCAGAGAATCCCCTCCTCCTGCATCAGCCGCAAGGCCATGGCCTTGGCTTCCTCGTCACCCACCAGCTCCACCCGATCGACAATCGACAGGTCGAGGTTCTTGGGCACGAAACCGGCGCCGATGCCCTGGATCTTGTGCGGGCTGGGCTTGATCTCTTCGCCAGCACGGGCCTGAGTGATGACCGGCGAGCCGATCGGTTCTACCGCCACCGAGAGAATCGACTTGCCCTGGGTGTGCTTGATATAGCGTGACACCCCAGTGATGGTGCCGCCGGTGCCGACACCGGCCACCAGCACGTCCACCGCACCGTCGGTATCGTTCCAGATCTCCGGGCCGGTGGTTTTCTCGTGGATGGCCGGGTTGGCCGGGTTGTCGAACTGCTGCGGCAGGAAGTACTTGCCCGGCTCGCTGGCGGCGATCTCGTCGGCCTTCTCGATGGCGCCCTTCATGCCCTTGGCCGGCTCGGTCAGGACGATTTCAGCGCCCAGCGCCTTGAGCACCTTGCGCCGCTCGATGCTCATCGACGCGGGCATGGTCAGCATCAGCTTGTAGCCGCGGGCCGCCGCCACGAACGCCAGGCCGATGCCGGTGTTGCCCGAGGTGGGCTCGATGATGGTCATGCCCGGTTTCAATTTACCGCTGCTTTCGGCGTCCCAGATCATGCTGGCGCCCACCCGGCACTTCACCGAATACCCGGGGTTGCGGCCTTCGATCTTGGCCAGGATAGTCACGCCGCGCGGCGCGATGCGGTTGATCTGCACCAGCGGCGTGTTGCCGATGGAATGGGCGTTGTCGGCGAAAATTCGACTCATGGTGAGGAGGTCCTTGTGCACCAGCATTGACCTGCAAGGGTATGCCTGCCTGCCAGGCCAGTCCAGTCCAGTCCGCGCTGCCATCTCGCAGGGCCGCAGAACCTGCGCGGCCGGGCAGAGTCCATCCTTTATTACCGTCAAGGACCTCGACCATCATGAAACGTCGCTACAGCTGGCCTGTCTGGATTCTGGCAATCATCGTCGTGCTGCTCATCGTGGTGCATATTGCCCTGCCCATCGTCGTGCGCAACCAGCTCAACGCCAAGCTGGCGGACATGGGCGCCTACAGTGGCCACGTCGATGACGTGGACCTGGCCCTGTGGCGCGGCGCCTACAAGATCAACGGGCTGAAAATCGTCAAGGTCGACGGCAAGGTCCCGGTGCCCTTGCTCAGCGTGCCCTTGATCGACCTGGCGGTCAGCTGGCATTCGCTGTGGCACGACCATGCCGTGGTCGCCCACGTCGAGTTCTGGCATCCGGAGCTCAACTTCGTCGACGGCGGCGCCAACAAGCAGGCCTCGCAGACGGGTGCCGGCACCGACTGGCGCGAGCAGATGAACAAGCTGTTGCCCATCACCCTCAACGAAGTGCGAGTGCAAGACGGCAAGATCACCTTTCGCAACTTCAATTCCAAGCCGCCGGTCAACCTCAGCGCCACCCAGATCGACGCCAGCCTGTACAACCTCACCAACGTCGAGGACAAGCAAGGCAAGCGCGACGCGCGCTTCGAAGGCAAGGCGCAGCTGTTCGGTCAGGCGCCGCTGGACGTCACCACCACCTTCGACCCGTTCAGCAACTTCGAAGACTTCCAGTTCCGCCTGCGCACCACCGGCATCGAGCTGCGCAAACTCAATGACTTTTCCTCGGCCTACGGCAAGTTCGACTTCAATGCCGGCACCGGTGACATCGTCATCGAAGCTGACGCCAAGAAGGCGCAGTTGAGTGGCTACATCAAACCCTTGCTGCACAACGTCGAAGTGTTCAACTGGCAGCAGGACGTCGAAAACAAGGATAAAGGCTTCTTCCGTTCGGTCTGGGAGGCGCTGGTGGGCGGCACCCAGGCGGTGCTGAAGAACCATGACAAGAACCAGTTCGCCACCCGCGTCGACTTGAGCGGCAGCGTGCACCGCCAGGACATCAGCGCCTTGCAGGCCTTCTGGGAGATCCTGCACAACGGTTTCGTCCAGGCATTCAATGCACGCTACGAGCAGGCGCCGCCCAAGGAATGACCGTTCTGCCGGGCTGCGTCTTCACTCGCGGCGCGGTACTATCGGCCATTGATTTTTCGCTGCAGCATTTTTGAGGAAGGCTGGATGAAGTTCGAAGGCACTCGCGCTTATGTCGCCACTGACGATCTGAAACTGGCGGTCAACGCCGCCATCACCCTGCAGCGCCCGCTGCTGGTCAAAGGCGAGCCGGGCACCGGCAAGACCATGCTCGCCGAACAACTGGCCGAGGCCTTCGGCGCGCGCCTGATCACCTGGCACATCAAGTCCACCACCAAGGCCCACCAGGGCCTCTACGAGTACGATGCGGTGAGCCGCCTGCGTGACTCGCAGTTGGGCGTGGACAAGGTTCACGACGTGCGCAACTACTTGAAGAAGGGCAAGTTGTGGGAAGCCTTCGAGTCCGAGGAGCGGGTCATCCTGCTGATCGACGAAATCGACAAGGCCGACATCGAGTTCCCCAACGACCTGTTGCAGGAGCTCGACAAGATGGAGTTCTACGTCTACGAGATCGACGAAACCATCAAGGCCAGACAGCGCCCGATCATCATCATCACCTCCAATAACGAGAAAGAGCTGCCGGACGCCTTTCTGCGTCGCTGCTTCTTCCACTACATCGCCTTCCCCGACCGTACGACCCTGCAGAAGATCGTCGACGTGCACTATCCCGACATCAAGAAAGAGCTGGTCAGCGAGGCGCTCGACGTGTTCTTCGACGTGCGCAAGGTGCCCGGGCTGAAGAAGAAGCCTTCCACCTCGGAACTGGTCGACTGGCTCAAACTGCTGATGGCCGACAACATCGGCGAAGCGGTGCTGCGCGAACGCGACCCGACCAAGGCCATCCCACCGCTGGCAGGCGCTTTGGTCAAGAACGAACAAGACGTACAGCTGCTCGAGCGGCTGGCGTTCATGAGCCGTCGCGGCAATCGCTGACCACCGGGGCCATTGCCATGCTGCTCAACCTGTTCAACGAGATGCGCGCAGCCAAGGTGCCGGTGTCGGTGCGCGAGCTGCTCGACCTGATCCACGCCTTGCAGGCGCGGGTCACCTTTGCCGACATGGACGAGTTCTATTACTTGTCGCGGGCCATTCTGGTCAAGGATGAACGCCATTTCGACAAGTTCGACCGGGCCTTCTCGGCCTACTTCAACGGCCTGGAAAAACTCGACGATCACCTGCAGGCCTTGATTCCTGAAGAGTGGCTGCGCAAGGAGTTCGAACGCAGCCTGAGCGACGAAGAGCGCGCGCAGATTCAATCGCTCGGTGGCCTGGACAAGTTGATCGAGGAATTCAAGAAGCGCCTCGAAGAACAGAAAGGCCGCCACGCCGGCGGCAACAAGTGGATCGGCACCGGCGGCACCAGCCCGTTCGGCTCGGGTGGCTTCAACCCTGAGGGCATCCGCGTCGGCGATGCCGGCGAGCGCAAGGGCAAGGCGGTCAAGGTCTGGGACCAGCGCGAGTACAAAAACCTCGACGACTCGGTGGAGCTCGGCACGCGCAACATCAAGGTGGCCCTGCGCCGCCTGCGCAAGTTCGCCCGCCAGGGCGCAGCCGACGAACTGGACATCGACGGCACCATCGACCACACCGCCCGCGATGCCGGCCTGCTCAACATCCAGATGCGCCCGGAGCGGCGCAACAGCGTGAAGTTGCTGCTGTTGCTCGACATCGGCGGTTCGATGGACGCCCACGTGAAAATCTGCGAGGAATTGTTCAGCGCCTGCAAGAGCGAGTTCAAGCACCTGGAGTACTTCTACTTCCACAACTGCGTGTACGAGTCGGTGTGGAAGAACAACCTGCGCCGCACTTCAGAGCGCTTCAATACCCAGGACCTGCTGAACAAGTACGGCGCCGACTACAAGGTGGTGTTCGTCGGCGACGCCGCGATGGCGCCCTACGAGATCACCCAGCCGGGGGGCAGCGTCGAGCACTGGAACGAAGAGGCCGGCTATGTCTGGATACAGCGCTTCATGGCCAAGTACCGCAAGTTGATCTGGATCAACCCCTACCCCAAGGACGCCTGGGGCTACACCGCCTCGACCAACATCATCCGCGAGTTGATCGAGGAGCAGATGTATCCGCTGACCCTGCGCGGGCTGGAGGAAGGGATGCGCTTTCTCGCCAAATAGGCGAGAGCCCGGTGGAGACTTTGGCAGGCTCTGGCAGCGCCGGCGCACCTCCAGAGCCAACCCCGCCGGGAAGAACCTATATGTAAATCAGAAAAATTACCCCCCTCTGTTACAACTCCCGACACATTTTTGGCGCCAGCCAAGCGTAGACTCCTCCCCCTCGCTTCACCCCAATTTTGCGACGATCGCCCATTGAATGGACGACTAACAATAAAAAGCGAAAGGAGCTTCACATGATCATTCCCGCCTTTTTCCGGCTAAAAACCCTCGACGTCACCCCTCTCGAGCAGCGCTCGGCCACCGGCTAAGCGCTAGCGCTAGCGCTAGCGCTACCGCTCTCTCTCTAGATCGCGTTCGGACTGGCCCCACTGGGTCGGCTTCCCCACGCCCCTGAAAAAGCCCAGCCCACCTGGAGGCAGGACCCACATGTCACAGCCACGTCCGCTGTTCATCGACCACACCCGGCACATCACCGCCCTGCAAGCCGGAACAGACCCGCAAGGAGCCCACTCATGACACAAGACGAAATCGTCGTTCCCTGCGTACTCAGCGAAACCAATGTGGTGTATTGCACGGCGCCCTGGTACGTCCAGCGCAGTGAGTACGACCCCGCGCTCTGTACGTACGTAGCCCTGGTCAACGGTGAAGAAACCTTCAGAGCCGTGCATCTGGCCATTGCGGCCGCCACCAGGACCGTGGACATCATCTGCTGGGGTTTTCAGCCGTCGATGTTCTTCATTCGTGATGGCCGGCACCCGAGCATCGGCGAACTGCTGCGGACCAAGGCCCGCCAAGGCGTTCGAGTGCGGGTACTGGGTTGGGAAATGCCGCTCAACCTGGCGGGCCTCGGGGGTGAGGGCAATCTTCCGGGCAAGGGCGCGTTGCGCATCAAGGATCGGGCAGAGCAGAACTCGACCCCCAGGCAGTATGCAGAGGACCGACAGTGGTTTTCGGATTGCGCCGTGGCTGATGGCAACGCGGCAGGCAAGGCAGAGGCGGGACATCCGCTGTTCGTCAGCCGCGGCTTCAGTTGGGAGGAACGCAAGAGAATCAGCGCCGAGTTGGAAGACGGCAGTCTTGACCGCGAAATCAGTTTCAAGACGCGCCAGGTCCTGAAGCTGTCGGCCACGCATCACCAAAAAAGTGTGCTGGTGGACTTCGAAGTGCCGGACCGGGCGGTGGGGTTTGTCATGGGGCACAACATGCTGGACGCGTATTGGGACACCGATGCGCATTCCGCGCTCAATCGCTCCACCCACACCTGGCCTGAACCCAACCGAGGCCCCCGAGGCTTCACCCCTCGCCAGGACATCTCCTGCAAGCTGACCGGCGAGATCCTGCGCGATGTCCACCACAACTTCGCCACGGCCTGGCTCAAGGAGACCGGCGAAGACCTGATGACAGCGCGCGAGGCCGACAAGGTCGGCAAGACGCTCCAGTGCGGCCCCAGGCCGTGGCAGATCGCGCAGCTATTGCGTACTCAAGCGCAGACGGGGGCGCGGGACATTGAGCGGGCGTACTTGCAGGCGGTCAACAATGCCACGCAGTTCATCTACATCGAAAACCAGTATTTCCGCTGGCCACCGCTGGCCGAGGCGATCAAGAAGGCGGCGGCGGACCAGACGCGCGCAGGTCGCGACCCCGGGCTGCACGGCGCGCTGCATCTGTTCGTGATCACCAATGCCACCGATGACGGCATCGGCGCTGGCACTGTCAATACCCAGCGCATGCTGGAGTGTCTTGGCCGCGCAGACGCCATCCCGAACGTGACCAAACTTCGGCGTATCGAAAAAGCCAGGCTCGCGGCGCCGCCTTTGGACCCTGACGACCGACGGGTAAGCAAAGCCCACGAGGAACTTCAGGAAGCCATCAAGGAAATCAAAGAAAGCACCATCGAGCCGATGGACTTCCCGGGGCTGAAGATTCACATCTGCTCGTTGGTCGCCCAGGACTCCCCGGCGGAACTGCCATGGATGCCGGTGTATATCCACTCCAAGTTGATGATTGTCAACGACGTGTTCACCACCCATGGTTCGGCGAACATCAATACGCGAAGTATGCAGGTGGACAGCGAGCTGAACATTGCCCATGAGTGGGTGAATGTGACTCAGGCGTTGCGGCGCAAGTTGTGGGGAATGCATACGAATGGGATGGGGGATCAGGATGATGCAAAAGCTGCCTTTTTTAACTGGAGCAAGCTTTTAGCTGAGAATTCTGCTCGCCAAAGTTTTTCAGAAGAGCCAAGGATTAAACTAGGGCCCTATGCCCCCATCGTAGAGTTCTACTACGGCAAAGCCTCTCTGAAAAATCTTGACTGATGAAGATTTCAATTCTTTTGATTCTTCTCTTTTTTGCAGGTTGTTATGCGGAAAATGAGAAAAATAACTCGCACAAGGCGCTTATGATGCACTCCCAAAGTGATACTAAAAGCAAGCTGTCATTTGCTTGTTCGCATGAAAAATTTCCAATACCCAATGATTACTCTGACCTATTGTTTAAGTACGCGCGATGGCTCCAAATAAACAATCAGCTGGTCCGAGATAGTAAGGTTAACGCTGAAATAGAGCGTCTTTATCGAATCGCAGCAGAACACGGTCACTACAAAGCAAACATCAATTTACAAAATGGAACGAGGTTAGGCATGTTCAAGCTGAATGGCAAAGAACATCTGAGGTTAAGTCAAGATCTTATAGAGGCTGGCGTGGCAACTGGTTATTATCTGATAGGAACATTCTTGCAGCGGGGCTATGCCGGACTCGCAGAAGATCCTGAAATGGCGCTGAAATATCTTCGCATGGCTGCGGATCGAGGCAATGCTGAAGCTCAAGAGTATGTGGGGAAAAAGTTGGTGCGATCGCCTGTAGCTTGGGATATTGGTTGGAAAATGCGGCAATGCGCTGCGGAGCAGGGGGTCGGGAAGGCAGCGCTTGCATTAGGTATGTATTACAAAACGGTCAAAAAATATAACGAAGCTGCAAAAAACCTTCAGCTTGGCATAGGTGCTGGTGACGAAACATCTGCGGGAATCATGCGTGATGTTTTTTCCGGCCCTATTCCTGCCGACGTCCTGAGCTATCTTGGACAGAGAAAGGACCTAGACCGGGCTGATCGCTATAACCAAATATGGAGCATCTTAGCTGACTATTCCTATGCCAATCCTAAAGTTCCCGAAATTAACGAAATCGTCCCCCTCCCTCCAGCGCCCCTGCCTGAGTGGGACGGTAAACTCCAATGGCTGGAAGGACGCCTCGCCAACATCCCCCCCGAGAAACCCACCGAGGAGCTGATCAAACGGCTCGCCGATGAGAAGAAGCTAGAGCCCGCCACCGGCAAACCCATGCCCGGCGCTGCCGGATTCGACCAGTCGAGATTTCCAGTCAAAAGTTGCTTCAGCGGACAGGTCTGCCCGCAGACCGGATACTGGAAAGCCATGTGGTTGCCCCATGAAGTTCGCGGGATGCTTCACTCCGAGGTCATCCGCCACGTCAAAGAGGGCGAGATCATGCCTACACATCTGGCCGAGCGATACTTCGTCCGGTCCTGGCCGTTCTCCGACAAGCATACGGTCACAGAAGAGCGGGTGCATTGGGGGCTGCTGGGATGACGGGTATTCTGAGCCTTTCATTAGCAAATTTTAAGTTTAGGCAAGACAGCAGTCTCGACCGCGAAATCAGTTCCAAATTTCGCCACGGCCTGGCTCAAGGAGACCGCGAAGACCTGATGACAGCGCGCGAGGCCGACAAGGTCGGCAAGGCGCTCCAGCGCGGCCCCAGGCCCTGGCAGATCGCGCAGCTATTGCGTACTCAAGCGCAGACGGGGGCGCGGGACATCGAGCGGGCGTACTTGCAGGCGGTCAACAATGCCACGCAGTTCATCTACATCGAAAACCAGTATTTCCGCTGGCCACCGCTGGCCGAGGCGATCAAGAAGGCGGCGGCGGACCAGACGCGCGCAGGTCGCGACCCCGGGCTGCACGGCGCGCTGCATCTGTTCGTGATCACCAATGCCACCGATGACGGCATCGGCGCTGGCACTGTCAATACCCAGCGCATGCTGGAGTGTCTTGGCCGCGCAGACGCCATCCCGAACGTGACCAAACTTCGGCGTATCGAAAAAGCCAGGCTCGCGGCGCCGCCTTTGGACCCTGACGACCGACGGGTAAGCAAAGCCCACGAGGAACTTCAGGAAGCCATCAAGGAAATCAAAGAAAGCACCATCGAGCCGATGGAAATCCCGGGGCTGAAGATTCACATCTGCTCGTTGGTCGCCCAGGACTCCCCGGCGGAACTGCCATGGATGCCGGTGTATATCCACTCCAAGTTGATGATCGTCAACGACGTGTTCACCACCCATGGTTCGGCGAACATCAATACACGAAGTATGCAGGTGGACAGCGAGCTGAACATTGCCCATGAGTGGGTGAGTGTGACTCAGGCGTTGCGGCGCAAGTTGTGGGGCATGCATACGAATGGGATGGGGGATCAAGATGATCCAAAGGCGGCATTTAAAAAATGGGCATTTATTTTAAATGAGAATTCCCGACGCCAGACCGCGTCCGCACATTCTGCTGAAAACGTCGGCCCATACGCTCCTATCATAGAATTCTATTTTGGAAAAGCCTCTTTGAAGGATTTAGACTGATGCGATCTTTGATATTGGCTGGTTGTATTTTAGTTGTTGGTTGTGGTGCCGAAAGTAAAACAAATCATCTAAATAAGGGCGTTAATATGCACCATGAAAACAATCTGAAAGCTAAGCTGGCATTTGTTTGTGTGCAGGAGGCTTTGCCGATCCCAAGTGTTGAGTCCGACAGGTTGTTTAAATATGCGCGATGGCTGCAAAAGAACAATCAGCTGGCTCAGGATAAATTGGTCGATCAAGAGATCGAACGGCTCTACCGGATTGCAGCGGAGCACAATCACGCCAAAGCTAACATAAATCTGCAAAATGGGACAAGGCGGGGTCTGTTCCACCTTGGGGGCTACGAGCATCTAAGGTTGAGTCAAAACCTCATCGATGCGGGGGTAGCGACAGGTTATTATCTGATTGGCATTTTCTTGCAGAGGGGATCTGCCGGTCTCAAAGAGGATCCAGAGATGGCGCTTCGGTATATCCGTATGGCGGCCGATAAAGGAAGCGCGGCAGCTCAAGATTACGTGGGAAAAGAGTTAGCGGCAACGCCACAGGGTTGGGAAATTGGTTGGCAGATGCGTCGTTGCGCTGCAGAACAAGGAGAAGGAAGGGCAGCGCTCGCTGTAGCGACCGAATATAAAGCGAATGAAAAATATGAGGAAGCATTGAAAATATTCCAGCTTGGGGTCACTGCAGGTAATGAAACTTCCGCAGCATACTTACAAGAAGCTTTTAACGGTCAACCGTCATCCAGCATTTTTTACCTAGGGAAAGAGAAGGATAGCGAGCGAGCTGAGCGGTATATGAAGATCTGGGACATTCTAGCTGGCTATTCTTACGCCAACCCCAAAGTACCTGAAATAAACGAAATTGTCCCGTTCCCCCCAGCGCCCCTACCTGAGTGGGACGGCAAACTCCAATGGCTGGAAGAGCGCCTCGCCAACATCCCACCTGAGAAACCCACCGAGGAGCTGATCAAACGGCTCGCCGATGAGAAGAAGCTAGAGCCCGCCACCGGCAAACCCATGCCCGGCGCTGCCGGATTCGACCAGTCGAGGTTCCCAGTCAAAAGTTGCTTCAGCGGACAGGTCTGCCCGCAGACCGGATACTGGAAAGCCATGTGGTTGCCCCATGAAGTTCGCGGGATGCTTCACTCCGAGGTCATCCGCCACGTCAAAGAGGGCGAGATCATGCCTACCCATCTGGCCGAGCGATACTTCGTCCGGTCCTGGCCATTTTCCGATAAACATACGGTCACTGAAGAGCGGGTGCATTGGGGGCTGCTGGGATGACGGGTATTCTGAGACTTTCATCAGCAAATTTTAAGTTCAGGCATGAGGGAGCACTCGGTAATAAAAGTAAACGTATCAAGTACAGCGCCGCTTTTGCGCCAATAAGCGATCGGAGTGTTAAGTTCACCCGTGGCGCTGTGGCTTCAGCTTGCCTTGTCGTCGCTGCTTGTGACAACAGCCAAACAACTAACGCTAATAAGTTAGCCGATATAGATAACCTCGCCGATGTCAAAGCCAATCTTGCGTTTACCTGCGTCCATAAAAAAATTCCTGCGCCTGACCCGGAGCCCGATCTCCTGTTCAACGACGCACGCTGGCTACAGAAAAACAACGTGCTCAAGCAGGATAAATTGATGAATGCAGAAATTGAGCGACTGTATCGTATTGCAGCTGAGCACGGTCATTATAAAGCGAATGTAAATCTGCAAAATGGATCGAGGCAGGGTTTATTCGAGTTAAGCGCCCAAGAGCATATCAGGCTCAGTCAAGCTCTCATTGATAGAGGTCTTGCAACAGGGTATTACCTAATTGGTATTTATTTACAAAGGGGATCAGCCGGGCTGAGACAGGATCAGGAAATGTCGCTTCGGTATATTCGTATGGCTGCCGACCATGGTAGTGCCGACGCCCAAGAGTATTTAGGGAATCGACTTTTACAGGCTCCAGCAGCTTGGGATGCTGGATGGCAAATGATTGAGTGCGCGGCCCAGCAGGGGCATCCTAAAGCGGCACAAGCTTTGGCCATGAAACTTAAACTCGAAAAAAAATACCCTGAAGCTATACGCGCTTTTCAACTCGGCGTCGCCGCTGGCAACGAATCATCGGCGTCGTTCTTACGCCATGGTTTTCTGGGTCAGCCTAAATCTGATGCATTATACTTAGCTCAGCAAGAAGACCTTGAGCGTGCGGAGCGCTACACGATCATATGGCGCATTCTCGCGCGCTATTCCTACGCCCATCCGAAAGTCCCCGAAATCAACGAGATCGTCCCGCTCCCCCCAGCGCCCCTACCTGAGTGGGACGGCAAACTCCAGTGGCTGGAAGAGCGCCTCGCCAACATCCCACCTGAGAAACCCACCGAGGAGCTGATCAAACGGCTCGCTGATGAGAAGAAGCTAGAGCCCGCCACCGGCAAACCCATGCCCGGCGCTGCCGGCTTCGACTAGTCGAAGTTTCCAGTCAAAAGTTGCTTCAGCGGACAGGTCTGCCCGCAGACCGGATACTGGAAAGCCATGTGGTTGCCCCATGAAGTTCGCGGGATGCTTCACTCCGAGGTCATCCGCCACGTCAAAGAGGGCGAGATCATGCCTACCCATCTGGCCGAGCGATACTTCGTCCGGTCCTGGCCGTTCTCCGACAAGCATACGGTCACAGAAGAGCGGGTGCATTGGGGGCTTCTGGGATGACGGGTATTCGGGACTTTCATTAACAAATTTTAAATTAGGCATGAGGGGCTGCCTGGAACTGGCCAAGGTCACACCGCTGGACGACAGCGACACACGCTTTGCCCTGTTGTTGAAGGCGCCCGATGGCCTGCCACTGACTTGGCACCTGCGCACCGATCTGGGCCATGGGCCGTTGGCGCTGCTCAAGCTGCGGGGGTTCAAGTTGCCGGAGCAGATTTTTCAGACTGCGGCGGTGAGCGGTGAGTCGCTGTCGATCGAAGAATCCTGAAGCGTAGGGGCAGAAGGCGGGGGGGGGCAAAGCCCCCCGAGCTTCTCTGCCCTCACCCGTGTTCGCTGAACGAGCGCAATACCGCCAAGTGCTCCGCCACCGCCCGCTCCTGCACCACCGCCCGCAAGCGCACCTCCTCCCCCGGCAGGCATTGTGCCAGGCGCGCCAGCGCCAATGGCGTCAGCGCCCCCAGCCGCGGGTAACCGCCGATGGTCTGCCGGTCATTGAGCAGCACGATTGGCTGGCCGTCCGGCGGCACCTGTACCCCGCCCAGGGGTATGCCTTCGGAAATCAACGCCTTGCCCTGGTACTGCAAGGCCGGCCCGAGCAGGCGGATGCCCATGCGATCGCCACGGCTGTCCAGGGTCCAGGGCAGGTTGAAGGCATCGAACAGGCTCTGCCCGGCGAACTCGCCGATCTGCGCGCCCATCACCAGGTCCAGCTGCGGCGCAGCCTCGAACTGCGGCTCGGCGCCACGGGGCATGCCTCGCGCCTGGCGCAGGGGCCCGGCGTAGTGCAGCTGCGCGCCCGCTGCCAGTGCCCGCCCCTCGCCGTCCGGCCCGCCCAGGCCCTCACGCACCACGGTCGAGCGGCTGCCCAGCACCTCGGGCGCGACGAAGCCGCCAGGCGCGGCCAGATAGGCCCGGGCGCCGTGCAGTGGATGCCTGAGGCGCAAGGTCTGGCCGGCGCGCAGAATGAAGTTGCGCCACGGCTTGAGCGGTACTTCGTCGACTTCGGCGCCGAGGTCGGCACCGCCCAGGGCCAACTGGCAATCGTCTTCGGCGAGCAGGGTCAGGCCGCCCAGGGTCACCTCCAGCACCGCCGCTCCCGGCGCGTTGCCCAGCAGCCAGTTGGCCCAGGCCATCGACAGCCAGTCAAGGGCGCCGCCCTGGGTCACGCCCAGGTGCCGCACGCCGAAGCGTCCGGTGTCCTGCAGCAGGCACAGTGGCGTGCTGGCCTGGATCAGCAGACGGCTCATGAGCGCTCCTCCACAGGCCTGTCGTCACCGCCCAGGCGGACGAATTCGGCGCGCTCCACCGCCTCGAACTGCACCCGATCACCCGGCTGCAGCAGGCTGTAGCCGTCGCGCTGGCGGTCGAAGAGCGGCGCGGCGGTGCGCCCGATCAGGTTCCAGCCGCCCGGCGATTGCACCGGGTAGGCCGCCGTCTGACGCTCGCCGATGGCCACGCTGCCGGCCGGCACCCGCTGGCGCGGGGTGGTCAGGCGCGGGGTGGCAATGCTGGGGTCGACCAGGCCCATGAAGGCGAAGCCCGGCACGAAGCCGAGGGCGAACACCTGATAGGTCTTGGCGCTATGGCTGGCGATCACCGCGCCCACGCCACTGCCGGTGCGCTCGGCGATGCGCGCCAGCTCGGGGCCGACGCTGACGTCGTACCACACCGCCAGCCGGTGCAGCCGCCCCTGGCCGGCGGCCTCGGGTTGCAGGTCGTGCAGCGCGGCGGCGATGCAGGCACGGGCGTCGGCCGGGCTCAGGGATTGGAGGTCGTAGTGCACCATGAGCGTGGTATAGGACGGCACCAGGTCCACCAGCGCGGCGCCGAAAGCGCTGCGCAAGCGCCCCGCCGCCGCCAGCATCCATGGCATGTGGGCCTCGTCGATGGTCTCGAACAACCGCACCATCAGGCAGTCGATGGCCACCACCTCGACCCGCGCCTTCATGGCGCCAGCAGCGCATCGAGGGATTGGCGAATCTGCCGCACCGCCGCCACCGAACTGGCGTTGTCGCCATGTACGCACAGGGTGTCGGGCTTGAGCCACAGCAGGCTGCCATCACTGGCCGTGAGGCTTTGCCCGCGCGCCAGGCGCAGGGCCTGGTCGAGCACCACCTTGCTGTCGTGATGCACCGCGCCGGGCAAGGCCCGCGACACCAGCTTGCCGGCGCCGTCGTAGGCGCGGTCGGCGAAGGCCTCGAACCACAGGGTCACGCCGAACTCGTCGGCCAGCGCCTGCGCCGCCCTGTTGTCGGCCATGGCCAGCAGCATCAGCGGCAGGGGGCGGTCGTAGCGCGCCACGGCCTCGATCACCGCGCGCAACTGCACGGGCTTGGCCATCATGTCGTTGTACAACGCGCCGTGCGGCTTGACGTAGCTGACCTGGCCGCCACGGGCGCGGCAGATGCCGTCCAGGGCGCCGATCTGGTAGTGCAGCAGGTCGCGGATCTCGTCGGCCGAGCAGGCCATGGAACGCCGGCCAAAGCCGACCAGGTCGGGATAGGCCGGGTGGGCGCCAATCTGCACCTGGTGCTCAAGGGCCAGGTCCACGGTCTTGCCCATCACCGTCGGATCGCCGGCGTGAAAGCCGCAGGCGATGTTGGCGCAATCGATATGGGGCATGACTTCGGCGTCCAGGCCCATGGTCCAGGCGCCGAAACTCTCGCCGATGTCGCAGTTGAGTAGAAGACGGCTCACGGGCGTGCTCCTGAAAATGTTGTCATGGCCTGACATACATTTTTGAGGCCGACCGCCCGTGGCGTCCAGCGAATTAAACTGCACGCGGCCGATAAGAAAAGCTTAACGGGTGTCGCGGGAAATCACCGGGCGCCGGCGCCCGCCTGTGAACACCCAGCCAATGATCACGCCGATGCTTTCGATGACCCAGGACAGCAGGAAGCCCAGCGCGATGGCCCAGCCAATGGCCTGCGGAGACAGCAGGATCTGGTAGGTATAGCCCTGCAGGGTTTCCTGGCGGATCTGCGGGTCGGCGCCCACCAGCACATGCCAATCGCGGGCGTACCAGGGTGCTTGCAGGGCCTGCCACTCGTGCTCCAGCGACTGGCTGCGGGTCAGCAGTGCGCCGATGCTGTCGGCGTCGCTGCGAAACACCGGGTCGTCGCTGCTGCGGTAATGCTCCACCAGTGCCTGCAGGTCGCCGTTGAAGAACTTCTGCGCGGTGTCGTTGAAGCCTTGCAGGCTGGTGCGCGCCTCGATCAGGTGGGCCTGGACACGCTGGCTGTAGTCGTTGATCAAGCCGGGCACCTGCACACCCACCAGCAGGCCGAAGGCAAACAGTACCAGTCGCAGATAGCTTCGCAGCATGAACACCCTTCCCTTGCGTGGTTATGCTTCAGAGCCCTGCGCGATGCACTCGCCCTGGCGCCACAGGCCCCAGTCACCCGGCTGGTAGCGGTTCCAGGTTTCGTTCTCGGTCAGAGGCTCGGTGGCGATCACCGTGACCACGTCGTTGGGCGTGGTCTCGGCCTGGAAATCGACGATCACGTCCACGTCTTTGAGGCGCGCCGGGCCGAAAGGTGCCCGACGGGTAATGTGCGCCAGCTTGGTCGAGCAGAAGCAGAACAGCCAGTCGCCATCGCTGAGCAGGCAGTTGAACACGCCCTGCGAGCGGTACTGGCTGCAGGCGTCGATCAGCACCGGCAGCAGCTGCTGGATCTCGACCGGCTCGGGAAACGCGCCGCGCACCCGGTTGAGCAGGTCGCAGAACGCCGCCTCGCTGTCGGTATCGCCCACCGGGCGGTAGAAATCGGCCGTCGGGTTGAAGTCCGCCAGCTGGCCGTTGTGCGCGAAGCACCAGTTGCGCCCCCACAGCTCGCGCACGAACGGGTGGGTGTTGGCCAGGCAGACCTTGCCGACGTTGGCCTGGCGGATGTGGCCGATGACCACTTCGCTCTTGATCGGGTAGCGCTGCACCAACTGCGCGACCTCGGACTCGCTGCTCGCCGCCGGGTCCTGGAACAGGCGCAGGCCGCGCCCTTCATAGAAGGCGATGCCCCAGCCATCGCGATGCGGGCCGGTGCGGCCACCGCGCTGCATCAGCCCGGTGAAGCTGAAGACGATGTCGGTGGGGATATTGGCACTCATGCCCAGCAGTTCGCACATGTTCGCTTGCCCTGCTCAGAGACGCGGTTCAACGCGGCCGCGCGGGCCGGCGGCGGGCGGGTTGCGCGGCGCGCTGCGCGGCACCGGATCGGCGCTGTAATGCGGCCGCCCGGCGGCGCCAAAGGGCTCCTCCACCTCGGGCTGCGGCGCCGGTGCGGCCGCTGCCGCCGCAGCGGCCTGGGCCTGGGCGGCGCGGCGCTCGTTGGCCTTGCGCAGGAACGGCCAGCGGATCAGGGCGAACACCAGGTAGATGCCCAGCGCGATCATGCTGTACATCAGCAACTCGGAGATCGACCGCCAGGCGTTGTTGCCCACCTTGAACACCAGGTCCAGGGCGGTGACGGCCACGGCCGGGGCGTATTTTTCCTGGGCCGGGTCGATCAGCGTCGGCGCCACCAGCGCCACCAGGCCGATGACCCGCAGCGGCTCACGCAGAAAGCGCCACATCCAGCGAGTGATTCTGAACCACACCAACAGGCAGCCCAGGGCGGCAACGGCGTAAATTGCCCATGCGTGCAGATAGTCGTTTTCGGTCATGGTTTTTCATGGCTGGGAGTCCGGGGGGCGCTTATGATAACGGCTTTTCGCCCGACCGGCTCGCCACATGGCGGCCAATGGCCGAACCGGAGACCGCCCATGCCCCAATCCGCTCACGCCCCGATCGCCCACACCGTGCCTGGCACCGACCCCTACGCCTGGCTGCAGGAGCGCGACGACCCGGCCGTGCTGGACTACCTCAAGGCCGAGAACGCCTGGCAGGAAGCTTGCCTGGCCGATGAACAAGGGCTGCGCGAGCAGCTGTTCGAGGAGATCAAGGCACGCATCCGCGAAACCGACCTGTCGCTGGCCTCGCCCTGGGGCGCCTACCTGTATTACACCCGCACCACGGCGGGCGACGAATACGCGCGCCACTACCGCTGCCCGCGCCCGGCCGATGATTCGGCCACGGTCGACGAGAGCCAGGAGCAGCTGCTACTCGACCCCAACGAGCTGGCCGCCGGCGGTTTTCTCTCGCTGGGCACCTTCAACGTCAGCCCCGACCACCAACGCCTGGCCTACAGCCTGGATACCACCGGCGACGAGATCTACCGCCTGTACGTCAAGGAGCTGGCCACCGGCGCCGTGGAGCAACTGCCGTTCGACGATTGCGACGGCAGCATGACCTGGGCCAACGACAGCCAGACGCTGTTCTTCGCCGAGCTGGACGAAACCCACCGGCCGTTCAAGCTGTACCGCCACACCCTCGGCGAACCTGGCAGCGAGGCGGTGTTCGAGGAGGCCGACGGGCGTTTCTTTTTGCACTGCTACCGCTCCAGCTCCGAGCGCCAGCTGATCCTGCAACTGGGCAGCAAGACCACCAGCGAGAACTGGGTGCTTGACGCCGAACAACCGCGTGGCGCCTTTCAGTGCGTTGCCGCTCGGGTCGAAGACCACGACTATCACATCGACCACGGCCAGCTCGACGGTCAATGGACCTGGTTTGTGCGCAGCAACCAGACCGGCATCAACTTCGCCCTCTATCAGGTGCCCGATCAAGGCCAGGTGCCCAGCCGCGAGCAGTGGCAGGAGCTGATCGGCCATCGCGACCAGGTGATGCTCGAAGGTGTCACCCTAAACGCCCAGGCCTTCAGCCTGAGCCTGCGCGAGGGCGGCCTGCCGGTGATCGAGGTGCACGCCCAGGGCTTGGCGCCCTATCGCGTGCAACTGCCCGACGCGGTGTACAACCTGTACCTCTACGACAGCCTGGAATTCACCAGCACACGGGTGCGCCTGCGCTACGAATCGCTCAACCGCCCCGGGCAGATCCGCCAGCTGACGCTGGCCGACGGCAGCCAGCAGGTGCTCAAGGAAACCCCGGTGCTGGGCACCTTCAATGCCGATGACTACGTCAGCCAGCGCCTCTGGGCCACCGCCCCGGACGGCGTGCAGGTGCCGATCAGCCTGGTGGTGCGCCGCGACGCCGTGGGCCAGCCGACCCCGCTGTATCTTTATGGCTACGGCGCCTACGGCTCTAGCCTGGACCCCTGGTTCTCCCATGGCCGCCTGAGCCTGCTCGACCGTGGTGTGGCCTTTGCCATCGCTCATGTGCGCGGCGGCGGCGAGCTGGGCGAAGCCTGGTACCGCGCCGGCAAGCAGGAGCACAAGGCCAATACCTTCAGCGACTTCATCGCCTGCGCCGAGCACCTGATCGCCCAGGGCCTTACCCGCTCCGAGCAACTGGTCATCAGCGGCGGCAGCGCCGGCGGCCTGCTGATCGGCGCGGTGCTCAACGAGCGGCCCGAGCTGTTCCGGGCGGCCATCGCCGAGGTCCCCTTCGTCGACGTGCTCAACACCATGCTCGACCCCGATCTGCCGCTGACTGTCACCGAGTACGACGAGTGGGGCAACCCGCAAGATCCAGAGGTCTACGCGCGAATCAAGGCCTATGCTCCCTATGAGAACGTGCGCGCACAGGCCTATCCGGCGATGCTGGTGATCGCCGGCTACAACGACAGCCGCGTGCAGTATTGGGAGGCAGCCAAATGGGTGGCGCGCCTGCGCGAACGCAAGACCGACAGCAACCTGCTGCTGCTCAAGACCGAGCTGGGTGCCGGCCACGGCGGCATGAGCGGCCGCTACCAGGGTCTGCGTGACCTGGCCCTCGAATACGGTTTTGTATTCAAGGTGCTGGGGTTGGTGTAACAATCACCGGGCGAGGCAGCCGGCATCGGCCGCTCGCCCCAGACGACAATTTGAAGACCGTGAACCATGTCAGACCAAGCCACGCTCAAAATCGAAATTCGCGACAAGCTGATGGACTGCGGACTGTTCAATAACCTGCCACCGGCGGAGCTGACCACCGCGGCGGGCTATTTCATCATCAGTCAGATGAAAAAAGGCGAGGAAATCTTCCACGAGGGCGATGCCGGCACCTTCATGTGCATCATCCACTCCGGCCACGTCTCGGTGCAGAAGACCAGCGTGGACGATCGTCAGGTGGAGATGGCGGTGCTGCGCAAGGGCACGTTCGGCGAGATGGCGGTACTGGACGGCGAGCGCCGTTCGGCCACCTGCATCGCCGCCACCGATTGCTATCTACTGAACCTGGGCAAGGACTCGCTGGACAAGATGATCAATGACGCACCCAAGGTCGCGGCGAAGATCATCCGCGCGCTGGCGGTGGCGCTGTCGCGGCGCCTGCGCATGGTCGACGGCCAGTTGCTGGCGTCCAAACCCTGAGCGCTGCGCCGAGCTGACTCAACCGGTCGGTGCACGCGCCTTGTTCTCGGTGCTTTCGAAGCCGCCGGAGTCCTGCTCCTTGGGCGGGCTGGGCGGCTTGATCGCCGGCAACAGCGGCGAATCACGGGTGATCCCGCCATCGCCGGGCGGCGGTGGCACCGTCAATTGCGGGTAAGGGGTGGGGATGGGCGCACTCGGGCCGGCCGACTTGACCGTCGCCCCGTTGCCGAAAGGCGCGTCTTCAGCCACCGCGCCACCTGCCCAGCAGGCCACACCGACCATCACCGCTACCATGATTGACTTCATTGCTGCTTCCACTGTCTGCACTTCTTGCTGCCTGACCCATTCCTGCCCGTGACGAGGCTACTACTAATGAGCGCCACATGAAACGTTTCGTATTACTCGACACCGCCCCCATTCCGGAAAACGGCGGTGCCCTGTGCCTGTTCGAGTACGGCGAAGACTTCGTCATCAAGATCCAGGGCGGCGACGGCGGCCAATTGATGAACACTCGCATGCACGGCTCCGAGGACGCCCTGGCCGAGATCCCCTGCCGCAAGGTGGCGGGCCGGCCAAACTCCAGGGTGCTTATCGGCGGCCTGGGCATGGGCTTTACCCTGGCCTCGGCGCTCAAGCACCTGGGCAAGACCGCCGAGGTGGTGGTCGCCGAACTGGTGCCCGGGGTGGTGGAGTGGAACCGCGGCGCGCTGGGCGAAAAAGCCGGCCGGCCGCTGCTCGACCCGCGCACCACCATTCGTCTGGAGGACGTGGCCAAGGTGCTGCAGGCCGAGCCCGCCGGCTTCGACGCAATCATGCTGGACGTGGACAACGGCCCCGAAGGCCTGACCCAGCGCGCCAACAGCTGGCTGTACTCCAGCGGTGGCCTGGCGGCCTGCGCCAAGGCCCTGCGCAACAAGGGCGTGCTGGCGGTGTGGTCGGCCAGCGCCGACCGGCAGTTCTCCGACAAGCTGCGCAAGGCCGGCTTCAAGGCCGAGGAGGTGCAGGTGTTCGCCCATGGCAACAAGGGCACGCGCCATACCATCTGGATCGCCCAGAAGCTGTAGAATGGCCCCTTAACCGTCCTATGCCCGAGGTGAACCCATGAGTTCGTCCACCCCCCATACCGCCAAGCTCGACAAGATTCTCGCCGAGGCCCAGCGCGAGCGCGAAAGCGGCTACCGCGACAAGGCCCTGAGAATGTACCCGCACGTGTGCGGCCGCTGCGCCCGCGAGTTCGCCGGCAAGCGCCTGAGCGAGCTGACCGTGCACCACCGCGACCACAACCACGACAACAACCCCCAGGACGGTTCCAACTGGGAGCTGCTGTGCCTGTACTGCCACGACAACGAGCACTCGCGCTACACCGACCAGCAGTACTATGCCGAAGGCTCCACCAGCAGCCCGACCATTGCCAAGGCCACCCACAATCCCTTCGCGGCCCTTGCCGGCCTGATGAAGAAGGACTGAGCGTGACGCAAGACAGTTATCAGCAGCGCTACAACAAACGTTACAGCTGCATCGGGCTGTTCAACCCCAAGTCCCCGGAAAACGTCGGCTCGGTGATGCGCGCCGCCGGGTGCTATGGGGTCAATTCGGTGTTCTACACCGGCAAGCGCTACGAGCGGGCTCGCGACTTCGTCACCGATACCAAGCGCATTCATTACGACATCCCGCTGATCGGCATCGACGACCTGCAGAAAATCATCCCGCTGGGCTGCACCCCGGTGGCGGTAGAGCTGGTGGACGGCGCCCGGCCCCTGCCGGAATACACCCACCCGGACCGCGCCATCTACATCTTCGGCCCGGAAGACGGCAGCCTCGACGCCAGCGTGCGCGATTGGTGCGAGGAGACCATCTACATCCCTACGCACGGCTGCATGAACCTGGCCGCGACGGTGAACGTGGTGCTCTATGACCGCATGGCCAAGGGCAACAACACCCGTTCGGGGCCGAAATTCAAATAACCGATGGAACAGCCCGGCGCTTTGGCAGTCAGCTTATTATCATTGCCATCAGGAGACGATCATGAGCGACAACAAGGTGCTGCAAGTGCTGGACACTCCCTACACCACGCCGGCCGAGCACAATGTGCAAGGCTGGGAACGGGCAGGTTCGATTGCCGCGGGCGTGATTCTGCTGGGCAAGGGCGTGGCCCGCGGCGGCATCTTCGGCCTGCTGCAAATCGCCCTGGGTGGCGTTGCGCTCAAGCGCGGCTTTACCGGCCACAGCGAGGCGAAGAGCATGCTGCAACGCGGCCGCGAGAGCCTGGACGAGGTGCGTGGCAGCATCGAGCGTGCGGGCGACGAGTTGGTCAAGTTGAAGGACAATGCGGTGAAGGCGACCAAGGATGCGACCGTGACCGGGAATGATTCCCTGGATACACCGAAGGTCTGATCCAGCCTGCGAGCTGCCTCTGATCTTGATCTGCTGTTGATCTTGCTCTGCTTTCGATCTTGATCTGCTTTTGATCTTGATCTTGATCTTGATCTGCTTTTGATCTTGATCTTGATCTACCGCGACTTCAGCAGGCCGAACGGAGCAGCGCGGGAGTGGTGGCGCGAGGCAGGAGCCGAGCGAGCGCCGCGCGGCCAGGGACGGCCGCTCGGCGCGTACGCCACGGAGCGATGTGGAGAGAGGGAACCCGGAGCGCAGCGTAGGGCCAATGAATGGAGCGGAGGCCTTTTGGTTACTTTTGGGCCTTTCCAAAAGTGACTCGCTGTAAGAGCGAAAGGGGCCTCTGGCCGCGTTGGAGATGCCGGATAAGCCTCAATATCGCAGTAGCGACTCGTTGATTTTTAAGCTAATCCATTTCTACGGGAGGTACGTACTCACCTTTTCGCCCTTACGGCGACTCACTTTTGGAAAGGCCCAAAAGTAAGCAAAAGGCCTCCGCTCCATTCATTGGCCCTGCACTTCGCTACGCTACGTTACGGGTTCCCTCCTTACGCATCGCTCCGTGGCGTACGCGCCGAGCGGCCGTCCCTGGCCGCGCGGCGCTCGCTCGGCTCCTGCCTCGCGCCACCACTCCCGCGCTGCTTCAGTCGGCCTGCTGAAGTCGCGGTAGATCAAGATCAAAAGCCAGATCAAAAGCAGATCAAAAGCAGATCAAAAGCAGATCAAAAGCAGATCAAAAGCAAAGTAGCTCGCGCTGCAGAGCGCGAGCTGTGGGGCTTTTACATTTCTACTTGGGTGCCCAGCTCAATCACCCGATTCACCGGCAACCTGAAAAACCGCAAATTACCATTGGCGTTCTTCAGCATGAACGCGAACAAGCCTTCACGCCAACGCGCCATACCCACAATCTTCGAAGGGATCACCGTCTCGCGACTGAGAAAATAAGTCGTGCGCATCGGGCTGAAATCCAGCTCCGGAATGTGGCACAACGCCAGGGCCGCCGGCACATCCGGCTCGTCCATGAAGCCATAATGCAGGATCACCCGGAAGAAGCCCTCATCGAAGGTTTCCACCTCGAAACGCTCGGCCGGCGGGACCCGCGGTGTGTCCTCGGCGATCACCGTGAGCAGCACCACCTGCTCGTGCAACACCTGGTTGTGCAACAGATTGTGCAGCAAGGCATGGGGCACGGCGTCGGAACGTGCGGTGAGGAACACCGCAGTGCCCTGCACCCGGTGCGGCGGCTGGATATGGATGCTGCTGATGAACAGCGGCAACGGCAGCGCGCCCTCGTCGATGTGCTCGGCCAGCAGCTGCTTGCCGCGCTTCCAGGTGGTCATCAGGATGAACAGCACAGTACCGGCCAGCACCGGGAAGGCGCCGCCCTGGACGATCTTCGGCACGTTGGCAGCGAAGAACAGGCCATCCACCAGCAGGCAGACGATCAGCACCGGCACGGCAAACAGCGGCGGCCATTTCCACAGCAGCAGCATTACCGCCGACACCAGCAAGGTGGTCATCAGCATGGTCCCGGTCACCGCCACGCCGTAGGCCGAGGCCAGCGCGCCGGAGGACTCGAAGCCCAGCACCAGCAGGACCACGCCGCACATCAGCGCCCAGTTCACCGCACCGATGTAGATCTGCCCCTGCTCGCTGCTGGAGGTGTGCTGGATCTGCATGCGCGGGATGTAACCCAGCTGGATAGCTTGCTGGGTCAGCGAGAAAGCCCCGGAGATCACCGCCTGCGAGGCGATCACCGTGGCCACGGTGGACAGCCCGATCAACGGCAGCAGCGCCCAGCTCGGCGCCAGCAGGTAGAACGGGTTGCGCGCCGCTTCGGCGTCGCCGAGCATCAGCGCGCCCTGGCCAAAATAGTTGAGCACCAGCGCCGGCAGCACCAGGATGAACCAGGCACGAGCGATCGGCTTGCGGCCGAAGTGGCCCATATCGGCGTACAGCGCCTCGGCGCCGGTCAGCGCCAGCACCACGGCGCCGAGCACGGCCACGGCGATGCCGATGTGCGCGGTGAAAAAGCGCACGCCCCATTTCGGGTTCAGCGCCTGCAGCACCTCGGGATGCTGGGAGATGCCATAGGCGCCCAGCGCCCCGAGCACCAGGAACCAGGTGACCATCACCGGCCCGAACAGCTTGCCGATGCGCGCGGTGCCATGACGCTGGATCAGGAACAGACCCACCAGCACCACCAGCGACAACGGCACCACCCAGTGTTCGATACCGTCGAAGGCCAGCTCCAGACCTTCGATGGCCGAGAGTACCGACACCGCCGGGGTGATCATGCTGTCGCCGTAAAACAGCGCCGCGCCGATCAGCCCGCACACCACCAAGGCTGCGCTCAGGCGTGGATAGGGCGCAGCGGCGCGGCGCGCCAGCGCAGTCAGGGCCATGATGCCGCCTTCGCCCTGGTTGTCGGCGCGCAGCACGAACAGCATGTACTTGATGGACACCACCCAGATCAGCGACCAGAAGATCAGCGACAGGATGCCCAGCACGCCGTCGTGGTCCACGGGGATACCGTAACCGCCGGTGAACACCTCCTTGAGGGTGTACAAAGGACTGGTACCGATGTCGCCATACACGACCCCAACGGCCGCGACCAACATGCTTAACGGCTTGACCGCTGAATGTTCGGCGCTTGCCGCACTGCTTGCCTGAGACATCAACCACTCCTGAAACAATGCTTTCAAAACTTGACGGTGCGTAACGCGGCGAAGCATAGCGCAGCACTCGTCGTATTTCCCTTCATAATGCTGGTCAAGCGCGTTTCTCATCGCTAGAATTGCGCACTTTTTGATCAGAGGCGCCCATCGAGCGCCCTGCCAGGCCGCCCATCGGGCTCGCCTTACATCACACCGAGGTTAGTCATGTCCACCGTCCCCACGTCCGCCGCCCCCAAGGTCGGCTTCGTCTCTCTGGGTTGCCCCAAGGCCCTGGTCGACTCCGAGCGCATCCTGACCCAGTTGCGCATGGAAGGCTACGAAGTCGTGCCGACCTACCAGGACGCCGACGTCGTGGTGGTCAACACCTGCGGGTTTATCGACACCGCCAAGGCCGAATCGTTGGAAGTGATCGGTGAAGCCATCGCCGAAAACGGCAAGGTCATCGTCACCGGCTGCATGGGCGTCGACGAAAGCGTGATCCGCAACGTGCATCCCAGCGTGCTGGCGGTCACCGGACCGCAGCAGTACGAACAGGTGGTCAACGCCGTGCACGACGCCGCGCCGCCGAAGCTGGACCACAACCCGCTGATCGACCTGGTGCCCCCGCAAGGGGTCAAGCTGACCCCGCGTCACTACGCCTACCTGAAGATCTCCGAAGGCTGCAACCACAGCTGCAGCTTCTGCATCATTCCCTCGATGCGCGGCAAGCTGGTCAGCCGCCCGGTGGGCGATGTGCTCGACGAAGCGCAGCGCCTGGTCAAGTCCGGGGTCAAGGAACTGCTGGTGATCTCCCAGGACACCAGCGCCTACGGCGTGGACGTCAAGTACCGCACCGGTTTCTGGAACGGCCAGCCAGTCAAGACGCGCATGACCGAACTGTGCGAAGCCCTCAGCAGCCTGGGCGTGTGGGTGCGCCTGCACTACGTCTACCCCTACCCGCACGTCGACGAGCTGATTCCGTTGATGGCCGCCGGCAAGATCCTTCCGTATCTGGACATCCCGTTCCAGCACGCCAGCCCCAAAGTGCTCAAGGCCATGAAACGCCCGGCGTTCGAGGACAAGACCCTGGCGCGCATCAAGAACTGGCGCGAACAGTGCCCGGACCTGATCATCCGCTCGACCTTCATCGTCGGTTTCCCCGGCGAGACCGAGGAGGACTTCCAGTACCTGCTCGATTGGCTCACCGAAGCCCAGCTGGACCGCGTTGGCTGCTTCCAGTATTCGCCGGTCGAAGGCGCGCCGGCCAACCTGCTGGACCTGCCAGTGGTGCCCGACGACATCAAGCAGGAACGCTGGGACCGCTTCATGGAGCACCAGCAGGCCATCAGCGCCGCGCGCCTGCAGCTGAAGATCGGCAAGCAGATTGAAGTGCTGATCGATGAAGTCGACGAACAAGGCGCGGTCGGCCGCTGCTTCTTCGACGCTCCGGAAATCGACGGCAGCGTGTTCATCGAAACCACTGCGGCCATCAAGCCGGGCGACAAGGTCATGTGCCGGGTGGTGGATGCCGATGAGTACGACCTGTGGGCCGAGTTGATCTGATGCCCAAGGCCTGAAACCGGCCTGACGCCCGAGAGGGCGCAGGCCGGTGCGCAAGCTGCCCCGCCATGCCGCCGCACAATCCTGTGCTAGCGTTTACGCATACCCCCCGCCCAGAGGGCCGCGATGCGTGACGAGCTGGTTGTGTCCACCCCCCATCCAAACGACTACCCGGAATTGGCCCTGCTCTGGGAAAAGTCCGTGCGTGCCACCCACCACTTTCTTCCCGACAGCTATATAAGACTGCTACGGCCCCTGGTCGAGCAACGCTACCTGGACGCCGTCATGCTGATCTGCTGCCGCGACCGCCGTGGCCACATCACCGGTTTCGCCGGGGTGGCCATGGGCAAGGTGGAAATGCTCTTCATCCACCCTCGCCATCGTGGCCACGGCATCGGCACCTGCCTGCTGCGCTACGCGGTGCAGCGGCTCAACGCCAACGAGCTGGAAGTCAACGAGCAGAACCCCAAGGCGCTGGCGTTCTACCGCAAGCAGGGCTTCGAAGTGGTCAGCCGTTCTGCGGTGGACGGCATGGGCCAACCCTACCCGCTGTTGCGTATGCGCCTGGCCCAGGCGCAATCTGCGCGGGCTTAAAGGGCGTCAGGCGAGTACACTGTTGCCCTTTCTTTACAGCGGCCCCCGTCATGTCCGAACCCATCCGTCTCTCCAAACGCCTGATCGAACTGGTGGGTTGCTCCCGCCGCGAGGCTGAACTGTTCATCGAGGGCGGTTGGGTCACAGTGGATGGCCAGGTGATCGACGAGCCGCAATTCAAGGTCGACAGCCAGGTCGTCGCGCTGGACCCCGCAGCCAAGGCGGTAGCACCGGAGCCGGTCACCCTGCTGTTGCACCAGAGCGCCGACATGACGGCGGAGCAGGCCCTGGCGGCCCTGACCGCCGACAACCTCGGCGAAGAATTCCGCTTCGGCAAGCGCCCGCTCAAAGGCCATTTCCTGCGCCTGACCTGCGCGGCCGAGCTGCAGGCCCATGCCAGCGGCCTGCAGGTGTTCACCCAGGACTTTCGCGTGCTGCGCAAGCTGACCGACGACAAGGGCAAGCTCGAACACGAATACCTGGTGGAAATCAAAGGCGAGATGAGCCCCCACGGCCTCAACCGCCTGCACCACGGCGCCACCTACAAGGGCCGCGAATTGCCGCCGGTCAAGTGCAGCTGGCAGAACGAGACGCGCCTGCGCTTTGCCATGAAGAACCCGCAGCCCGGCCTGCTCGCGCAGCTGTGTGCCAGTGTCGGCCTGACCATCGTTTCCATGCGCCGCCTGCGCGTGGGCGGTGTGTCCATGGGCAAGCTGGCGGCCGGGCAATGGCGCTATCTGGCCAACAACGAAAAGTTCTGACCCTTCCCGTGCGCCGCGCTTGCGGCGCCATCGCATCAGGTACTGCCCATGATCCACAACGACGTATTGCGTAGCGTGCGCTACATGCTCGACATCAGCGACGCCAAGGTCGTCGACATCATCAGGCTGTCGGGCCTGGAGGCCAGCAAGGCCGATGTCATCAGCTGGCTCAAGAAGGACGAGGAAGAGGGTTTCGTGCACCTGCCCGACGAGGCCATGGCGCACTTTCTCGACGGCCTGGTGATCTTCAAGCGTGGCCGCGACGACAGCCGCCCGCCTCTGCCGATCGAACTGCCGGTGACCAACAACGTCATCCTGAAAAAGCTGCGGGTGGCCTTCGAGCTCAAGGAAGACGACCTGCACGCGATTCTAAAGGCCGCCGACTTCCCGGTGTCCAAGCCGGAACTCAGCGCCCTGTTTCGCAAATTCGGCCATAACAACTATCGCCCCTGCGGCGACCAGCTGCTGCGCAACTTCCTCAAGGGCCTGACCCTGCGCGTGCGCGGCTGAGCCCTGGCATGAGCCACAGCGTCACGCCGGTAGGCTTCGTGCGCTCCTGCTTCAAGGAGAAGTTCGCCATCCCGCGCCAGCCGCAGCTGGCACCCGCCGCGCGCGGCGTGCTGGAGCTGGTGCCACCGTTCGACAACGGCGATGCGGTGCAAGGGCTCGAACAGGTCAGCCACGTGTGGCTGCTGTTCCTGTTCCACCAGGCCCTGGAGAGTACGCCGCGCCTCAAGGTGCGCCCACCGCGCCTGGGCGGCAACAAGGCCATGGGCGTGTTCGCCACCCGTGCCACCCATCGTCCCAATGGCATCGGCCAGTCGGTGGTCAAGCTGGACCAGGTCGAACCCGGTCGGCTGCACCTGTCGGGCATCGACCTGCTCGATGGCACCCCGGTGCTCGATATCAAGCCCTACGTGCCCTACGCCGACCAGGTGGCCGATGCGGCCAACGGGATCGCCAGTGCGGCGCCGCTGTTGATTCAGGTGAGCTGGAGCGAGACGGGCCTGCAGCAGGCCCACGAGCACGCCTTGCGCCTGGGCGAACCGCTGGTGGCGTTGATCGAACAGTGCCTGGCCCAGGACCCGCGCCCGGCCTATCAAGTGCCGTCGCCGGAACGGGTGTACGGGGCAAGGTTCTGGGATGTGGATGTGCGCTGGCACTATCCGCAGGCGGGGGTGATCTGTGTGCAGCAAGTGCAGGCAGCGAACTGAGTCGGCGTGGGAGCGGGCATAGCCCGCGAGCGCTTGAGTGTGACCTGGTAAAAGCTCGGGGGCTGGGCCCCCTCCCACATTGGCAGCACTGCACCCCGAGGGGTGCCGGGCTCACTTCTCGACGAACGCCCGCTCGATCAGGTAATCGCCCGGCTCGCGCATGCGCGGCGACACGGTCAGGCCGAAGCTGTTAAGCACTTCGCTGGTCTCGTCGAGCATGCTCGGGCTGCCGCAGAGCATGGCGCGGTCGTCCTGCGGGTTGATCGGCGGCAAGCCGATGTCGCTGAACAGTTTGCCGCTGCGCATCAGGTCGGTCAGGCGGCCTTCGTTCTCGAACGGCTCGCGCGTCACGGTGGGGTAGTAGATCAGCTTGTCACGCAGCGCTTCGCCGAAGAACTCGTTCTGCGGCAGGTGCTCGGTGATGAACTCGCGATAGGCGACTTCGTTCACGTAGCGCACGCCGTGGCAGAGGATGACCTTTTCGAAGCGCTCGTAGGTTTCCGGGTCTTGAATCACGCTCATGAACGGCGCCAGGCCGGTGCCGGTGCTCAGCAGGTACAGGTGCTTGCCGGGCTTGAGGTCATCGAGCACCAGGGTGCCGGTGGGCTTCTTGCTGATGATGATCTCGTCGCCTTCCTTGAGGTGCTGCAGCTGGGAAGTCAGCGGGCCGTCGGGCACCTTGATGCTGAAGAACTCCAGATGCTCTTCCCAGTTCGGGCTGGCGATGGAATAGGCGCGCATCAGCGGACGGCCATTGGGCTGCTGCAGTCCGATCATCACGAACTGCCCGTTCTCGAAGCGCAGGCCCGGGTCGCGGGTGCACTTGAAGCTGAACAGGGTGTCGTTCCAGTGGTGAACACTGAGAACTCGTTCGTGGTTCATGTTGCTCATGGGACTAAAGCTCCTCGGGAATTCGCGTGCGCTGATCAAGAGCGCGATTGCGCACTATTCTAAAGGCAGCCACAATATCTGTTAACTGAATTATCAAGATATGGGTTATCGGTTATATAGATATGCGATTCACACTTCGTCAACTGCAAGTCTTTGTCACCGTGGCCCAACAGGAGAGCGTGTCGCGCGCTGCCGTGCTGCTGGCGCTCTCGCAATCGGCGGCCAGCACCTCCATCACCGAGCTGGAGCGCCAGTCCAGCTGCCAGCTGTTCGACCGCGCCGGTAAACGCCTGAGCCTCAATGCCCTGGGCCAGCAGCTGCTGCCCCAGGCGGTTGCCCTGCTCGACCAGGCCAAGGAGATCGAGGACCTGCTCAACGGCAAGTCGGGCTTCGGCTCGCTGGCGGTTGGTGCCACCCTGACCATTGGCAACTACCTGGCCACCTTGCTCATTGGCCGATTCATGCAGCTGCACCCGGAAAGCCAGGTCAAGCTGCATGTGCACAACACCCAGCACGTGGTGCAGCAGGTGGCCCATTACGAGATCGACCTGGGCCTGATCGAGGGCGACTGCAGCCACCCCGACATCGAGGTGCAGCCGTGGGTAGAAGACGAGCTGGTGGTGTTCTGCGCGCCCAGCCATCCGCTGGCACAGCAGGCGCGGGCAAGCATGGAGGAGTTGACCCGCGAGGCCTGGATCCTGCGCGAACAGGGCTCAGGCACTCGCCTGACCTTTGACCAAGCGATGCGCCATCACCGCTCGTCACTGAACATTCGTCTGGAGCTGGAGCACACCGAGGCGATCAAGCGCGCTGTGGAGTCAGGCCTGGGCATCGGCTGCATCTCGCGGCTGGCGCTGCGCGACGCCTTCCGCCGTGGCAGCCTGGTGGCCCTGCAAACCCCGGGCCTGGACCTGCTGCGCCAGTTCTACTTCATCTGGCACAAGCAGAAATACCAGACCTCGGCCATGCGCGAGTTTCTCGACCTGTGCCGGCAGTTCACCGCCGGCGTGCAGCGCAGCGATGAAATCGTCCTGCAGAGCATCGTCTGACGCTTCAGAGCAGGATCACACCCCAGACCAGAGCGATGGCGCTCAACGCCACAAATTGCGCGGCGCTGCCCATGTCCTTGGCGTTCTTGGACAGCGGGTGGCGATCCAGCGAGATACGGTCGATAGCCGCCTCGATAGCCGAGTTGAGCAGCTCGACCATCAGGGCCAGCAGGCACACGGCGATCATGATCGCCCGTTCGGCGCGGCTGACGTGCAACAGGAAGCTGCACGGGATCAGCACCACGTTGAGCAGCACCAGTTGGCGGAAAGCAGCTTCCCCGGTAAAGGCGGCCCGCAGACCGTCCAGCGAGTAGCCAGCGGCATTGAAAATACGCTTGAGGCCGGTCTGGCCCTTGAAAGGCGACATAGGGGAGGTCTGCTACCGATAAAAGATGACGATTGTACGAGCAAACGAGTCAAAAAAACGTGAATCGACTCAATTGGGCGAGATGGACTCCAACTGCTGCAGAAGCAGTGCCGCCTGGGTGCGAGTGCGCACATTGAGCTTGCGAAAGATCGCCGTGACGTGCGCCTTGACCGTGGCCTCGGAGACATTCAGCTCGTAGGCGATCTGCTTGTTCAGCAGGCCTTCGCACACCATGGTCAGCACGCGAAACTGTTGCGGCGTCAGGCTGGCCAACCCCTCGCTGGCGGCCCGCGCCTGGTCCGAGACGCTGACCGCCTCGAACGCCTGCGGCGGCCACCAGACGTCGCCGTCGAGAATGGCCCGTACCGCCTGCTGAATCACTTCCAGCGGGCTCGACTTGGGAATGAAACCACTGGCGCCGAACTCGCGCGAGCGCACCATTACCGCCGCCTCTTCCTGGGCCGAGACCATCACCACCGGAATCTGCGGATACTGCCCGCGCAGCAGCACTAGCCCGGAGAAGCCGTAGGCACCCGGCATGTTGAGATCGAGCAGGACCAGGTCCCAATCGGCTTTCTCGTCCAGCCGGCCTTCCAGCTCGGCGATGCTGGCCACCTCGACCAGACGCACCTCGGCGCCCAGGCCCAGGGTCAATGCCTGATGCAGGGCGCTGCGGAACAATGGGTGGTCATCGGCAATGAGGATTTCGTAGGTGGCCATCTATCAGGCTGATCCTGTACGGCAGGTCGTTGAACAGCAGGCGGCCAAGGATGACCAGCCCACAGCGGGCGGTCAAGGGCCGATGAACGGCCGCAGAAAGCAGTGAGCGGCGTCGTCCGGATCCACCGCCGTCTTTGCCTTGCCGCACAGATAGTGTGCGCTGAACACATCCAGATAAGCATCCAGCACCCGCGCCGCAGTCTCTTCCCCGGCCAGCTCCAGACACAGCGCTGCCACCTCGGCGGTGCAGAAGTGATCGTCGCGCCGGGAGCGCCTGAGCTGGTAACGGGACAACTGTTCCGGCGCCAGGCTCAGTACCGGGAAGCGCTCCAGATAGGGGCTCTTGCGAAACATCTTGCGCGCCTGGGTCCATGTCGCGTCGAGCAGGATGAACAACGGGCGCTTGCCCGCTACCGGCGTGACCTCGCTGACTACCCGCTGCGGCTCGACGAACTCGCCCGGGAAGACAATGTAGGGTTGCCACTGCGGGTCCTCCAGCAATTGCAACAAGGCGGCGTCGACGGCCGTGCGTTCCCACACATAGGCATGAGTCTGCTCGACCACATCGGCGATCAGCCAGCCGGTGTTGCTGGGTTTGAGCGACTCACCCTTGGCCATCAGCAGGCACATGCCCGAATGGGCCGGTACGCTGGGCTTCCATTGGCACAGGCAATAGTCGGCAATTACTCGGCAGCGATGACAGCGCGGCGCGCGCCAGCCGCGCACCAGCGGCAGGTCGGTTTCGGCGAGGCGCTCGGCGCGCAGACGGAAGATGGCGTGGGTCATTGCAGGTCACTGTGCTGGTGGGCTCTTCGCGGCCAGGTCGCCACGGCGGCGCATTCTAACAGCGCAACCTGAACCTGGCTTCATCCGTCAAAAGTAGTACCGCCCGGCTCGAGCCCCTATAATCGGCGGCCATCAGGTACGCCTGCGGGGAACACACCCCGGGTTGGCCGGTCCAACGCACCTGTTACCGCACATGTCCTGAACCAATGGAGAGCTTAATGCCACGCCTTATCGTCCCGTCCGTTGCCCTGCTGCTGGCCCTGCCGTTGGCTGTTCAAGCGGCTTCCAAGCAGGATTTCGAACTGAACAAGTTGCTCCAGGAAGTGGCTCAGCAAAGCAGCGTCGGCACCCCGCGCGCGATCAGCGAAGACATCCTCGACCAGGGCTACACCGTCGAGGGCAAGGAACTGATCGATCATCTGAGCGTACGCGAAGGCCAGGCCGAGCAGATGCGCGCCGATCCCAAGACCGTTTACTTCCAGCTGGGCGCCAGCGTGTGCCGCAACCAGGGTTACCTCGACCTGATGAAGAAGGGCGCGGTCATGCGCTATGACTTCACCGAGTATCAGACCAACCGCGAAATCATGACCCACCGCTTTACCCTGGCCGATTGCAGCGGCAAGCCCGCCGCGAAAAAGAAGACCAAGTAAGCTAACGAGAAGAATCGGCGCGCCGCTGCTCTTCCTCGGCGCGCATTTCCGCGAGCAGAGCCTGCATGTAGCGCGAGTGGCGCTCGCCACCTTCCAGCCGCCTCACGCACTCCTGCTCCAGGGTTGAGTGATTGGCCTGGGCGGCCTGCTTGAGCAGAGCATACAAGTTTGAATCTATTTCCAACGTGAGCCTGGGCACGAGGCCTCCTTAGCGCGCTGTGCTTCCTGCTTATATTCATTAAATCAGAGCACACCGGTCTTAGGATCCTATCTGACGGATGGCCCTTGGCTGCTATCCAGGCGGTCAGAAAACCGGTTGCCACCCTTCGACTGTCGAGGTCATTATCCTGCGGATGTTGCCGTCACAGCGGCGTACAAGGAGACGTGAATGCCTTACCAACCCGACGACGCCTTGACCCGGCACTTTGCCGCCAAAGGCCTGGATCTGACCGACACCATCGAGCGCCAACTGAGCCACCTGGCGCCCGACAGCCCCAACCTTGCACTCTACCGCGACATGATGTTGACCGTGCTGCGCATGGCCGAGGATGACCGCAACCGCTGGAATGCCAAAATCACCCTGCAGACCCTGCGCGAACTTGACCATGCCTTCCGTGTGCTCGAGCGCTTCAAGGGCCGTCGCAAGGTCACCGTCTTCGGCTCCGCGCGCACACCCGTCGAGCACCCTTTGTATGCCCAGGCGCGCGACCTCGGTGCGGCCCTGGCCAAGGCACAATTGATGGTCATCACCGGCGCCGGCGGCGGCATCATGGCGGCCGCCCACGAGGGTGCGGGGGCCGAGCATAGCCTGGGCTTCAACATCACCCTGCCCTTCGAGCAACATGCCAACGCCACCATGGAAGGCAGCGAGCAACTGGTGCCTTTCCACTTCTTCTTCATTCGCAAGCTGTTCTTCGTCAAGGAGGCCGATGCCCTGGTGCTCTGCCCGGGCGGCTTCGGCACGCTGGACGAGGCGCTGGAAGTGCTGACGCTGATTCAGACCGGCAAGAGCCCGCTGGTGCCAGTGGTTTTGCTGGACACCCCGGACGGCAGTTTCTGGCGCGACGCGCTGAGTTTCATCCGCAACCAACTCGAAGCCAACCATTACATCCTGCCCAGCGACCTCAAGCTGCTGCGGCTGGTGGACAACGCCGACGACGCAGTGGCCGAGATCAACCGCTTCTACAGCAACTTCCACTCCAGCCGCTGGCTGAAGAATCTATTCGTGATTCGCATGCACCATGCCTTGACGCTCGATGCACTCGAAGAGCTGCAAGCGCGTTTCGCCGACATCAAGCTGAGCGATCGCTTTCATCAGTACGTCGACGACGGCCAAGACGACGCGCAGTTCGCCCATTTGGCAAGGCTGGCCTTTACCTTCAATGGCCGGCATCACGGGCGGCTGCGCGAATTGGTGGATTACATCAATGAGGCGGGGAATTGGGCTGATTGAAACCCTGAAGCAGGAGCACATCGGCCGGCCTCGCGGCCGGTCGGGGGCTTGCCCCCCACTGTTTCAGTCGTCCAGAGACCGACCACTGAGCAGCCGACTGACCAGCTCCATGGAATAGCCGCGATACACCAGAAAACGAGTCTGCTTGGCCCGTTCGCGCATATCAGCCGGCAGGCGTCCGGCAAATTTGCGCTGCCAAGTGTCTGCCAGCTGCGCCGCCCAATCGAAACCCGACTCGCGTAATGCCTGTTCGACATCGGCGCGTGCCAGGCCACGCTGTTGCAGTTCTTCACGGATACGCGCTGGCCCGTAGCCTGAACCGGCTCGGTAGCGAACGAAGCTTTCCAGATAGCGAGCTTCGGACAACAGCCCCTCTTCGCTCAAACGATCGAGGGCCTGCTCGATCATTTCCGGATCGGCGCCGCGTTGACGCAGTTTGCGCGTCAACTCGACTCGGCCGTGCTCGCGACGAGCGAGCAGATCCATGGCCGTCCGTCGCACGGCGACGGGTGTATCCAATACCGCTGACATCAATAGACCTTAGAAATCGGCGTCGGCGTCTACCAAATCATCGGCCGGGGAGTCTTCGACAGCGGCCTGCTTACCTTTGGCGTCCTTGACGTCTTTGGCGTCTTTCGCGTCTTTCGCATCCTTGGCGTCTTGACCACCGGTCAGCAGCTTGTCGCGGATCTGCTTCTCGAGGGCTGCACCGATTTCCGGGTTGTCCTGCAGGAACTTGGCCGAGTTGGCCTTGCCCTGGCCGATCTTGCTGCCCTGGTAGCTGTACCATGCACCGGATTTCTCCAGCAGGCCATTGGCAACGCCCAGGTCGATGATCTCGCCATTCAGGTAGATACCCTTGCCGTACAGGATCTGGAATTCAGCCTGACGGAAAGGTGGAGCAACCTTGTTCTTGACGATCTTGACGCGGGTTTCGCTGCCGACCACTTCGTCGCCTTCCTTCACCGCACCGGTACGGCGGATATCAAGGCGCACCGACGCGTAGAACTTCAGCGCGTTACCACCAGTGGTGGTTTCCGGGCTGCCGAACATGACGCCGATTTTCATGCGGATCTGGTTGATGAAGATGACCAGGCAGTTGGCGTTCTTGATGTTGCCGGTGATCTTGCGCAGTGCCTGGGACATCAGGCGAGCCTGCAGGCCCACGTGCATGTCGCCCATCTCGCCTTCGATTTCCGCCTTGGGCACCAGTGCCGCCACGGAGTCGACGATGATCACGTCAACGGCGTTGGAGCGTACCAGCATGTCGGTGATTTCCAGGGCCTGTTCGCCGGTGTCCGGCTGCGAGACCAGCAGGTCGTCGACGTTGACGCCCAGCTTGCCGGCATACTCGGGGTCCAGCGCGTGCTCGGCGTCGACGAAGGCGCAGGTGGCGCCGCTCTTCTGGGCCTGGGCGATGACCGACAGGGTCAGCGTGGTTTTACCCGACGATTCCGGGCCGTAGATTTCGACGATACGGCCTTTTGGCAAACCGCCGATGCCCAGCGCGATGTCCAGGCCCAGGGAACCGGTCGAAATGGCAGGGATAGCCTGGCGATCATGATCGCCCATACGCATGACGGCGCCCTTGCCGAATTGACGTTCGATCTGACCCAGGGCCGCAGCCAAGGCACGCTTCTTGTTGTCGTCCATTGAAGTCCTCACGTAATCAATAAGGCCGGGGAGGCCTGAACACCTGTATAAGTAGACAGTATTATTCCACAGTGGCCGCCGCGCGCCTACCCCTGTATTGGATTTTCTCCTGCGCCAAGGTGTAACAAGCCCTCTAGCGCGGCGATTACCGTTTGTCGGCGCACCGCTTCCCGATCGCCGGTGAACTGCCGCCGCTCGCTGTATAGCCGAGCGCCATCGGCCCAGGCCAGCCAGACGGTGCCCACCGGCTTCTCGGCCGAGCCGCCATCGGGGCCGGCGACGCCGCTGACTGCCACGCTGAAGCGCGCACCACTGTGCCCCAGAGCGCCGGCGGCCATGGCCTCGACCACCTCGCGGCTGACCGCACCCACTTGGCCGAACAGGACTTCAGGCACACCCAGCTGGCGGGTCTTCTGCGCATTGGAGTAGGTCACATAGCCAGCCTCGAACCAGGCCGAGCTGCCGGCAACCCGGGTGATCGCCTCGGCGATGCCGCCACCGGTGCAGGATTCGGCCGTGCTGACCTGCGCCGACAGCGCGTGCAGACGCAGCCCCAGGGTGGTGGCAAGGGTGGTCACTACGTCCATCGGCAGGGCTCCATTACATGAGGGTGCGCCTACCGTACACCAGCGGCACTCGTGAAAAAATCCCTGTACCATGGGCGGTTAGCTTCCCTGCACCTTCCGACACGAGCCAAGTCATTGAATGTCTGACCTTTCCAACCACACCCCGATGATGCAGCAGTACTGGCGCCTGAAGAACCAGCACCCAGACCAGCTGATGTTCTACCGCATGGGCGACTTCTACGAAATCTTCTACGAAGATGCGAAGAAAGCGGCCAAGTTGCTGGACATCACGCTGACCGCGCGGGGCCAGTCGGCCGGCCAGTCGATTCCCATGTGCGGCATCCCCTACCATGCCGCCGAGGGCTATCTGGCCAAGCTGGTCAAGCTCGGCGAGTCGGTGGTCATCTGCGAGCAGATCGGCGACCCGGCCACCAGCAAAGGGCCGGTGGAACGTCAGGTCGTGCGGATCATCACGCCGGGAACGGTCAGCGACGAAGCACTCCTGGACGAGCGCCGCGACAACCTGATTGCCGCCGTGCTCGGCGACGAACGGCTGTTCGGCCTCGCCGTGCTGGATATCACCAGCGGCAACTTCAGCGTGCTGGAGATCAAGGGCTGGGAAACCCTGCTGGCGGAGCTTGAACGCATCAATCCGGTGGAGCTGCTGATCCCGGACGACTGGCCCCAGGGCCTGCCGGCGGAAAAACGTCGCGGCTCGCGGCGCCGGGCGCCGTGGGACTTCGAGCGCGACAGCGCGCACAAAAGCCTGTGCCAGCAGTTTTCCACCCAGGACCTCAAGGGTTTCGGCTGCGAAACCCTGACCCTGGCCATCGGCGCTGCCGGCTGCCTGCTCGCCTACGCCAAGGAAACCCAGCGCACCGCCCTGCCCCACTTGCGCAGCCTGCGTCACGAACGCCTGGACGACACGGTGATCCTCGACGGCGCCAGCCGCCGCAACCTGGAGCTGGACACCAACCTGGCCGGTGGCCGCGACAACACCCTGCAGTCGGTGGTCGATCGTTGCCAGACCGCCATGGCCAGCCGCCTGCTGACGCGCTGGCTGAATCGCCCGCTGCGCGACCTCAAGGTGTTGCAAGCCCGGCAGAGCTCCATAGGCTGCCTGCTGGAAGGTTACCGGTTCGAGCAGTTGCAACCCCAGCTCAAGGAAATCGGCGATATCGAGCGCATCCTTGCCCGTATCGGCCTGCGTAACGCCCGTCCGCGGGACCTCGCGCGCCTGCGCGATGCTCTGGGCGCCCTGCCGCAACTGCAAGTGGCCATGGCCGAGCTGGAGGCGCCGCATCTGGCCGGGCTGGCGCGGACTGCCGGCACATATCCACAGCTCGCCGACCTGCTGCAACGCGCGATCATCGACAACCCGCCCGCGGTGATCCGCGACGGTGGGGTGCTCAAGACCGGCTATGACGGCGAGCTCGACGAACTGCTGTCGCTCAGCGAAAACGCCGGGCAGTTCCTCATCGATCTCGAAGCCCGGGAAAAGGCCCGCACCGGCCTGGCCAACCTCAAGGTCGGCTACAACCGGGTGCACGGCTATTTCATCGAATTGCCGAGCAAGCAGGCCGAACAGGCGCCGGCCGACTATATCCGACGCCAGACACTCAAGGGCGCCGAGCGCTTCATCACGCCGGAACTCAAGGAGTTCGAGGACAAGGCGCTGTCGGCCAAAAGCCGCGCGCTGGCCCGGGAAAAGATGCTTTACGAGGCATTGCTCGAAGACTTGATCGGACACCTGGCACCGCTGCAGGACACCGCTGCCGCCCTGGCCGAGCTGGATGTGCTGAGCAACCTGGCCGAGCGCGCGCTCACCCTTGATCTCAATTGCCCGAGCTTTGTCGACGAGCCTTGCATGCGCATCACCCAGGGTCGCCACCCGGTGGTCGAGCAGGTGCTGACCACGCCGTTCGTGGCCAACGACCTGGCACTGGACGACAATACGCGCATGTTGGTCATTACCGGGCCAAACATGGGGGGTAAATCCACCTACATGCGCCAGACGGCGCTGATCGTGCTATTGGCTCATATCGGTAGCTATGTGCCTGCTGCCCGCTGCGAACTATCAATGGTCGACCGCATCTTCACCCGGATCGGCTCCAGCGATGACCTCGCGGGCGGGCGCTCGACGTTCATGGTGGAGATGAGCGAAACCGCCAACATCCTGCACAATGCCAGCGAGCGCAGCCTCGTGCTGATGGACGAGGTGGGCCGCGGCACCAGTACCTTCGACGGCTTGTCACTGGCCTGGGCGGCTGCGGAACGTCTGGCGCAGTTGCGTGCCTATACGTTGTTCGCGACGCATTATTTCGAACTGACGGTACTGCCGGAAAGCGAGCCACTGGTGGCCAACGTGCATCTCAATGCCACTGAACACAACGAGCGCATCGTCTTTTTGCACCACGTACTGCCCGGGCCGGCCAGCCAGAGCTATGGCCTGGCGGTCGCGCAACTGGCCGGGGTCCCGACTCCGGTGATCAAGCGCGCTCGTGAACACCTGAGCCGCCTGGAAACCTCCAGCCTGCCCCGGGATGTTGCGGTGGCCAAGCAGGGCAAGGTCAAGGTGCCGCACCAGAGCGATCTGTTCGCCAGCCTCCCCCACCCGGTGCTGGATGAGCTGGCCAAGGTCGATGTCGACGGGCTGACGCCACGCCAGGCGCTGGAATTGCTCTATACATTGAAGACGCGGGTCTAACGCCGCCTGTAACAAGCTGTTAGAATCCCGCGCGGTTTGGCAATGCCGTGGCCTCCTAGCCTGGGCCACGTCGATACAGTCAGACCAAGCGGCCCTATCAGCAGGGCTTCGCTGCCGCCGCCTGAGGAGAGAAAGAGAAATGACCTTCGTCGTCACCGACAACTGCATCAAGTGCAAATACACCGACTGCGTAGAAGTCTGTCCGGTGGACTGCTTCTACGAAGGGCCGAACTTCCTGGTTATCCACCCGGATGAGTGCATCGACTGCGCCCTGTGTGAACCGGAATGCCCGGCCAATGCGATCTTCTCCGAAGATGAAGTGCCTGAGGACATGCAAGAATTCATTCAGTTGAATGTAGAGCTGGCGGAAGTCTGGCCGAACATCACCGAGAAAAAAGACGCACTACCGGACGCTGAAGAGTTCGATGGCGTGAAAGGCAAGATCAAGGACCTGGAACGCTAAGGCGTCAGACCATCCAGCTCCTCAGGGCCTCCACACGGAGGCCTTTTTATTGCAGGCAAAAAAAGGGGCGGTTTGACCCGCCCACATTTTCTTCCATGTTCCCTGTTTTCCTGTCCATCGTCCTGATGAATCGCGTCGTGCAATGTCCTCGACAACCTTCCTTAGCTGCCGGTGCCCTTATCCTTGAGCACGGTTCGATATTACTCTCTCCAGCGATCACGGCAACCGGCAAAAGCTTTCAAAGGAATTCGATTAACCATCCGGTTACTACAAGAAATTACTTTCAATTCAGTTAGTTGTAATCGGGCACTAAATCAGTTCAGCCGCAGATTTCATTCAGCTTGGTCGATCACTTACGCTAGTTGTCAGCGATGACCTACATTCATAGTCAGTCACTGGTGCAATCCACAACAGCGTCATACACAAAGCACAACGCCCCGCAAGGCGGGGCGCTGCAGGGTAGTGCGTGGGGGTTACTGGAACAGCGATTCGCTGGACAGCCCGTTCTTCTCGAGGATCTCGCGCAGACGCTTGAGGCCTTCGACCTGAATCTGCCGGACTCGCTCGCGGGTCAGCCCAATCTCCAGGCCGACATCTTCCAGGGTGCTGCTCTCGTGCCCGCGCAGGCCAAAGCGGCGTACCACCACCTCGCGCTGCTTGTCGGTGAGCTCCGATAGCCAATGGTCGATGCTTTGCGAGAGATCGTCGTCCTGCAACAGCTCGCAGGGATCGGTCGGCCGATCATCGGTGAGGGTGTCGAGCAGGGTCTTGTCCGAGTCAGGCCCCAGGGAGACATCCACCGACGACACCCGCTCATTGAGCCCCAGCATGCGCTTGACCTCGCCGACCGGCTTCTCGAGCAGGCTGGCGATTTCCTCCGGTGAGGGCTCATGATCGAGCTTCTGGGTCAGTTCGCGGGCGGCCCGCAGGTAGACGTTGAGCTCCTTGACCACATGAATGGGCAGCCGGATGGTCCGGGTCTGGTTCATGATGGCGCGTTCGATGGTCTGGCGGATCCACCAGGTCGCGTAGGTGGAGAAGCGGAAACCGCGTTCCGGGTCGAATTTCTCGACCGCGCGAATCAGGCCCAGGTTGCCTTCTTCGATCAAATCGAGCAGCGACAAGCCGCGGTTGACGTAGCGCCGGGCGATCTTGACCACCAGGCGCAGGTTGCTTTCGATCATCCGCTTGCGGCCCGCCGGGTCACCCTTTTGCGAGAGTCGGGCGAAGTGCACCTCCTCTTCAGGTGATAACAGGGGGGAAAAACCGATTTCATTCAAGTACAGCTGCGTGGCGTCCAGCGCCCGGGTGTAGTCGATGTACTTGTGCTGCTTGAGCGCCGTGCTGCTTTTGGCCTTGGCCCGAACTGCCGGTTGAACAGGTGGTTCTTCCGACTCTGCATCCAGGACGATAGAAGTTTCCATAAGGAGCACTTCATCGTCGATGTCAAACTCCGGCGCTTCTTTGTTGAGAGCCATTGTTATAGTCCTTTGCTGAGTTCGACCTCAAGCTCTAGCGCTGCCGTTTTCCTTGGCTACGCTGGAGCCTGTCCCCTTCTACGTACAGGAACAGGCTGACAACAAATCACCGACGCGGCAGAAATTGCAACGGATCCACAGGTTTGCCCTGACGGCGGATTTCAAAGTGCAGCTTCACACGGTCAGTACCCGTAGAACCCATTTCGGCAATCGTCTGCCCGACTTTGACCTGCTGCCCCTCCCGAACCAAGAGCCTGCGGTTGTGACCGTAGGCGCTGACGTAGGTGTCGCCGTGTTTGATGATGATCAGTTCGCCGTAGCCCCGCAAGCCACTCCCAGCGTAAACCACCGATCCATCAGACGCGGCAAAAACAGGCTGTCCCAAATCCCCGGCGATATCAATTCCTTTATTCAAACTACCGTTTGAAGCAAATTTCCCGATCAAAGTGCCATTAGCCGGCCATGCCCAGTTGCCCGCCAGCCGTTCTCCGGCTGGGACGGGGTTGGTGCTCGGCGCCACAGTTGAGGATGGCACGGGCGTACCAGTAGCAACAGCCGGAGCCGCAACGATGGGCCGACGAATGACCGTTGTCTTCAGTGAAGAAGAAGGCGTGGAGCTGGAGGTAACGGTTGAAGTCGAGCCTGGCGCTGCGGCGATCTCGGTGCGTGGCGCCGCCGCAGGGGCGGTGCCGGAACCGCCATCGAAGCGGATGACTCGGCCAAGGTACAGGGTATAGGGCGGTGCGATCCTGTTGCGTTCGGCGAGGGCCTTGAAGTCCCAGCCGTAACGAAAGGCGATGGAATACAGCGTGTCGCCACGGCGCACTACGTACTGCCCGGTGGTGACCATAGGGCGTTGTGGCGTGGTGGCCGCCGCTGCCCGGGCTGGAGCGCTGCCAGTGGCACCACCGTTGCTGCGGTCGACCACGCGCACGCCATTGGACGGTGCGCTGGCGCAGCCTACCAAGGTCAGGGCAAGGACAAGGCCAGTCGTCAGAAGCTTGAAGCTTGAACCTGTCCGTGCGAACCGTCGCACACGCTGCCGATTGACTGTGAGACTCACCCGCCGCTCCCTTTCCTGGTGATGAATTTATGCAAAATATAGTGGCGCAATTATAACGATTCGCTATCGAAGAGGATGGCACTGGTAAGATAATTCAATACATTATTTTACCGTGCAGCCCCTCAGACACGCGCGCATCAGACGAATTCAGTGGCAATCAATGACCGTGGCTCAAGCCAGAGGCCCGTTGAGCAACGGCACGAAGCGCACCGCTCCTAGCACATGACGGGCAAAGCCATGCTCTTCGCGCACGATAAGCATCAATTGCTGCACCTCGCCGGAGCCCACCGGAATGACCATGCGGCCACCGGGCGCCAATTGGTCGAGCAGGGCCTGGGGCACATCGGCCGCGACCGCCGTGACAATGATGCCGTTGTAGGGCGCCAGCGCCGGCCAGCCTTCCCAGCCGTCCCCCCAGCGAAACACCACGTTGCGCAGGTTCAGCTCGACCAGGCGCTCCTTGGCGCGGTCCTGCAGGACCTTGATGCGCTCCACGGAAAACACCCGCTCCACCAACTGCGCCAGCACGGCGGTCTGGTAACCCGAACCGGTGCCGATTTCCATGACCTTGTCCAGTGGGCCCGCTGCCAGCAGCAGCTCGCTCATGCGCGCAACCATATAAGGTTGCGAGATGGTCTGGTTGTGCCCGATCGGCAGCGCGGTATCTTCATAGGCGCGATGGGCCAGCGCCTCGTCGACGAACAGGTGGCGCGGGGTGCGCCTGATCACGTCGAGCACGCGGGTGTTGGTCAACCCTTCCTCGTACAGCCGCTGGATCAGCCGCTCGCGGGTACGCTGCGAGGTCATGCCGATGCCGCGGCGCTGCAGGTCGTCTTGCTCACGCATCAGTGCAGCCCCTCCAGCAAACCTTCCAGCGCGCCGAACGCCTCGTGAAAGGTGCGATCCAGGTGCAATGGCGTAACCGACACATAGCCTTGGAGCACAGCGTGAAAATCCGTGCCCTCGCCGCCATCCTCGGCGTCGCCGGCAGCGGCGATCCAGTAACCCGGCTTGCCGCGCGGGTCGACCACGTAGTTGGGCCGTGCGGCGCGGGCGCGGTGACCCAGGCGGGTCAGCACGACGCCGCGCACGCGATCCAATGGCAGGTTGGGGATATTGACGTTAAGCACCGTGCGCGGTGGCAGCTGCCACTGCGCCTGGGCCTCGACCAACAGGCGGGCGAAATGCGCGGCCGTGGGCAAGTGCTCGGTCTGGCGCGACACCAGCGAGAACGCCAGCGAGGTGGCACCCAGAAAGCGCCCTTCCAGGGCTGCGGCTACGGTGCCTGAGTACAGCACGTCGTCGCCCAGATTGGCCCCCAGGTTGATCCCGGCCACCACCATGTGCGGTTCCTCGGGCAGCAGGCCGTTGAGGCCCAGGTGCACGCAGTCGGTCGGCGTGCCGTTGAGGCTAATAAAGCCGTTGGGCAAGGCGTGCGGGTGCAGCGGACGATCGATGGTCAGCGAGCTGCTCGAGCCGCTGCGGTCACCGTCAGGGGCCACCACGGAACACTCGGCATAATCGGCCAGCGCAGCATGAAGCGCGGCGAGACCGGGAGCGCTGACCCCGTCGTCGTTGGATATCAGAATACGCATGAGCTGTCCGTCTGCCCTGCCGAAACCAGATCGATGAGTTCACGCACCACGACGGTGGCGAAGCATCCGGCCGGCAGGACGAATTCCAGTTGCAGAATGTCAGGCCCGGGATAATGCCACGACAATCCACCAATGGGCAGCCGCAGGATGCGACGTTCGTGCGCCATGCCCGCATTCGCAAGCCAGGTCGCCAGCGCTGACTCGCGCAATCCGACCCCCTGCTCCAGCGCTTGCACGCTGCCGCCCGCCGGTGATTGACCCTCGCCCCACAGTGCGCCGGTAGGGTGCAGGTCGAGGATGGCCAGGCGCGGATCACTGCACTCGGCAACGCCGGCCGGGAAGAAGCTGCGGCTGTCGGTAAACGCCAACAGGTCGCCGACCTGCGCCCGGTTCCAGTCGCTTTGCGCCACGCGTGCAGCGAGGATCTGGTTGAACAGGTAGCTGCGCGCGGTGGACAGCAGCCGCGAACGCACATTGCGCTGCTCAGGCAGGGCGCCGCGTTCAGCCCAATGCCGCGCTTCGACCAGGTTGCCACCTTGCCAGCCGAAGCGCTGGGTGCCGAAATAATTCGGTACGCCGGTCTGCTTCAGTTGCTCCAGGCGCTGGTCGAGCGCGCTGTGGTCGGCGGCCAGGTTGGTCAGGCGCAGGGTGAACCCGTTGGCCGAATGCGCCCCGCGCTGCAGTTTGCGCGAGTGCCGGGTGCGCTTGATGATGCTCAGCGTGGCATCCTCGGCAGCGCCCAGGTCGGGGTCGGCCTTGCCTGGCAGGTGCAGGCTGAACCATTGCCGGGTCAAGGCCTGGCGATCCTTCAGGCCGGCGTAGCTGACCGTGCGCAGCGGCACGCCAGCGGCCTTGGCCAGGCGGCGCGCCGCTTCCTCGGTGTTGAGGTTGCGCTTCTCGACCCATAGCCAGAGGTGCTCGCCGACACCGCTGAGGGGGATATCGAGCACTTCGTCGACCTGGAAGTCTTCGGCACTGGCCTTGAGCACTGCGCTGCCCAGGGCCGGGCCGCAGGCCCGTGGGCCCAGCAGTTCGAGTTCGGTCATGGGCGCAGCAACAAGGCGACGGCGTGTACCGCAATGCCTTCTTCACGGCCGGTAAAGCCGAGCTTTTCAGTGGTGGTCGCCTTGACGTTGACCTGATCGAGGTCGATCTGCAGATCACTGGCGATGCAGGCACGCATGGCCTCGATGTGCGGCGCCATTTTCGGCGCCTGGGCGACGATGGTGGCGTCGACGTTGCCGACCTTCCAACCTTTGGCAGCCACGATCGCGACCACGTGTCGCAGCAGCACGCGGCTGTCGGCGCCCTTGAACTGGGGGTCGGTGTCGGGGAAATGCTTGCCGATGTCACCTAGCGCTGCAGCGCCGAGCAAGGCGTCGCTCAGGGCATGCAACAGCACGTCGCCATCGGAGTGCGCCAGCAGGCCGAACGTATGGGCGATCTTGACGCCGCCCAGCGTGATGAATTCGCCTTGGGTGAAACGGTGCACATCGTAGCCGTGGCCAATACGCATAAAAAAGAACGCCCCGATTGAGTCAGGGCGTGATTCTACCTTGTCGGTGCGAATGTTGCGCTATCCAGAGCCAGGCTGGTCGCAGCGAGCTCGCGATAGGAGCCCCCCGTCAGATCCGATTGCGATCGGCTTGTTATCTGCTTTGCTTCAGATGCGGCTCTTGATCTTGATCTGGCTTTTGATCTTGATCTGCTTTTGATCTTGATCTTGATCTTGATCTTGATCTACCGCGACTTCAGCAGGCCGAACGGAACAGCGCGGGAGTGGTGGCGCGAGGCAGGAGCCGAGCGAGCGCCGCGCGGCCAGGGACGGCCGCTCGGCGCGTACGCCACGGAGCGATGTGGAGTGAGGGAACCCGGAGCGAAGCGTAGGGCCAATGAATGGAGCGGAGGCCTTTTGCTTACTTTTGGGCCTTTCCAAAAGTAAGTCGCTGTAAGAGCGAAAGGGGCCTTCGGCCGCGTTGAAGATGCCGGATAAGCTCCAACATTGCAGTAGCGACCCGTTGATTTCTAAGCTAATCCATTTGCTAGGGTGGTGCAACATCACCTTTCCGCCCTTACGGCGTCTTACTTTTGGAAAGGCCCAAAAGTAAGCAAAAGGCCTCCGCTCCATTCATTGGCCCTGCACTTCGCTACGCTACGTTACGGGTTCCCTCCTTACGCATCGCTCCGTGGCGTACGCGCCGAGCGGCCGTCCCTGGCCGCGCGGCGCTCGCTCGGCTCCTGCCTCGCGCCACCACTCCCGCGCTGCTTCAGTCGGCCTGCTGAAGTCGCGGCAGATCAAGATCAAAAGCCAGATCAAAAGCCAGATCAAAAGCCAGATCAAAAGCCAGATCAAAAGCCAGATCAAAAGCCAGATCAAAAGCCAGATCAAAAGCCAGATCAAAAGCCGCGCTTTTCAAGGTAGTCGCCGCAGCGCCGATGCCCTAGCCTTTCAAAGCCTGCGCATGATGCCGCAGATGGTCATCGATAAAGCTGGCGATGAAGTAGTAGCTATGGTCATACCCCGGTTGCAAGCGCAATTCCAACGCCACTCCCGCCTGATTACAGGCCTGCACCAGGGCCTCGGGCTTGAGCTGGGTGGTGAGGAAATCGTCGCGATCGCCCTGATCCACCAGCAGCGGCAGCTTTTCGCTCGCCTGAGCGATCAAGGCACAGGCATCCCATTCGCGCCAACGCGCACGATCCTCGCCCAGGAAACGCGAAAAAGCCTTCTGGCCCCAGGGGCAGTCCATCGGATTGCTGATCGGCGCGAACGCCGACACCGAGCGGTAACGCCCAGGATTGCGCAAGGCGCAAACCAGCGCGCCATGGCCGCCCATGGAATGGCCGCTGATGGAGCGGCTCTGCGACGCCGGAAAGTGCGCCTCGACCAGCGCCGGGAGCTCATGCACGACATAGTCGTGCATACGGTAATGCCGCGCCCAAGGCTGTTCGGTGGCATTGACATAGAAGCCAGCGCCGAGGCCGAAATCCCAGGCGCCGTCCGGGTCACCCGGCACGTCGCTGCCACGCGGGCTGGTGTCGGGCGCCACGATGATCAGCCCAAGCTGCGCCGCCAACCGATGCGCTCCGGCCTTCTGCATGAAGTTCTCATCGGTGCAGGTCAGGCCCGAGAGCCAGTACAGCACCGGCAAGCGGTCATTCAGCTCGGCCTGCGGCGGCAGGTACACGGCGAAGGTCATATCGCAGCCCAGCACCTTGGACGCATGCCGGTAGCGCTTGTGCCAGCCGCCAAAGCTCTTCTGGCTGGAGAGATTTTCCAGGCTCATGGCAAGGTTCCTCAGAAGTGGATGACCGAGCGGATGCTCTTGCCTTCGTGCATCAGGTCGAACGCCTTGTTGATGTCTTCCAGGCCCATGGTGTGAGTGATGAAGGTGTCCAGCGGGATTTCGCCCTTCTCGGCCATGTCGACGTAGCTTGGCAGTTCGGTACGGCCACGCACGCCACCAAAAGCCGAACCGCGCCAGACGCGGCCGGTGACCAGCTGGAACGGACGGGTGGAGATTTCCTGGCCGGCGCCGGCGACGCCGATGATCACCGATTCACCCCAGCCTTTGTGACAGCACTCCAGGGCCGCGCGCATCAGTTGCACGTTGCCGATGCATTCGAACGAGAAGTCCACGCCACCGTCGGTCATGTCGACGATGACTTCCTGGATCGGCCGGTCGAAGTCTTTCGGGTTGACGCAGTCGGTGGCGCCCAATTGTCTGGCGATCTCGAACTTGGCCGGGTTGATGTCAATGGCGATGATGCGGCTGGCCTTGGCCTTGACTGCGCCGATCACGGCCGACAGGCCGATGCCACCCAGGCCGAAGATGGCAACGGTATCGCCCGGCTTGACCTTGGCGGTGCTGAGCACGGCACCGATGCCGGTGGTGACGCCGCAACCCAGCAGGCAGACTTTTTCCAGCGGCGCTTCTTTCTGGATCTTGGCCACGGAGATTTCCGGCAGCACGGTGTACTCGGAGAAGGTCGAGGTGCCCATGTAGTGGAAAATCGGCTGACCTTTGTAGGAGAAGCGGCTGGAGCCATCGGGCATCAGGCCCTTGCCTTGGGTAGCGCGCACCGCCTGACAAAGGTTGGTCTTGCCCGACAGGCAGAATTTGCATTGACGGCATTCGGCCGTGTACAGCGGAATCACGTGGTCGCCCACGGCGAGCGAGGTCACGCCTTCGCCGATGGCTTCGACGATGGCGCCGCCTTCATGGCCCAGAATCGACGGGAAGATGCCTTCCGGGTCGGCGCCCGATAGGGTGTAGGCATCGGTGTGGCAGACCCCGGAAGCCACCACGCGCAGCAGTACTTCGCCAGCCTTGGGCATGGCGACGTCGACCTCGACGATTTCCAGTGGCTTCTTGGCCTCGAAGGCAACGGCGGCACGGGACTTGATCATGAGCAGGGCTCCAGCAGGACAGTAGAGTCCAGCAGTGTAATTCATCAGCTTTTGATGAATAATCCAGCGCATCGCAAAACATTATTGCCGAGCAGGGACAATCCATGGACAACCTCTGGGAAGGCATCGACGAGTTTGTCGCCGTCGCCGAATCCAGCCAGTTCACGGCGGCGGCCGAACGGCTGGGCGTGTCGTCTTCACACATCAGCCGCCAAGTGGCCCGGCTGGAGGATCGCCTGCAGACTCGCCTGCTGTACCGCAGCACCCGCCGAGTGAGCCTGACCGAGGCCGGCGAAACCTTTCTGCACCACTGTCGGCGCCTGCAGGACAGCCGCGAAGAAGCCCTGCGTGCCGTCAGTGATCTGGGCGGCGAGCCCAAGGGGCTGCTGCGCATGACCTGTGCGGTGGCCTACGGCGAGCGTTTCATCGTGCCACTGGTGACCCGTTTCATGGCCTTGCACCCGCAGCTGCGGGTGGACATCGAACTGAGCAACCGCCCTCTCGACCTGCTGCACGAAGGCATGGACCTGGCCATTCGCCTGGGCCGCCTGCAGGATTCGCGGCTGGTGGCGGTCCGCCTGGCACCACGGCGTCTATACCTGTGCGCCTCGCCGGCGTATCTGGAGCGCTACGGCCGGCCGCACAGCCTCTCCGAGCTGGCCCGGCACAATTGCCTGGTAGGCAGCTCGGATGCATGGCAACTGGTACAGGACGGCCGCGACGCGACCCAGCGGGTGGCCGGCAACTGGCGCTGCAACAGCGGCCAGGCGGTACTCGAGGCGGCGTTATTGGGGGTAGGCTTATGCCAGTTGCCGGACTATTACGTGCAGGGACATCTGCACAGCGGCGCGCTGGTGTCTTTACTCGAAACCCATCAACCGCCCGATACGGCGGTGTGGGGGCTGTATCCGCAGCAACGGCACCTGTCCCCGAAGGTCAGGCGGCTGGTGGATCATCTGCGCGAGGGCCTGGCTGGCAGGCCGGAATATCGCGTCGACAATCCTTAACCCTGCATATCCCAGCGCGAGCGGAGCCATTCAAGATCTTCCGGCCGGGTGATCTTGATGTTGTCGCCGCGGCCTTCGATCAAACGCGGTGAGTACCCTGCCCATTCCATCGCCGAAGCTTCGTCGGTGATGGCGACGTCGGCGACCAGGCTGTCGGCCAGCGCTCGATGCAGCGGCCCGAGGCGGAACATCTGCGGGGTGAAGGCTTGCCAGATGGCGCTGCGGTCCACCGTCTCGAGCACGCGGCCGCTGGCATCGGCACGCTTGAGGGTGTCACGCGACGGCACCGCGAGCAGACCGCCGACGGCATCTGCGGCCAGCTCGTCGAGCAACTTGTCGAGGTCGGCACGGGCCAGGTTGGGCCGCGCCGCATCGTGCACCAACACCCAGTCGTCATCGCTGGCGCCATTGCCGTGCAGGTAGAGCAAGGCGTTGAGCACCGAGTCGGCGCGCTGCAAACCGCCGGCTACTCGCTGCACGCGGGGGTCGTGGGCGATCGCCAGGGTGGGCCAGAACGGATCGTCTGCGGCCAGGCTGACCACCAGCCCCTTGAGGCCGGGGTGGCCGAGAAAACAGTCGAGGCTATGCTCGATGATGGTTTGCCTGCCCAGGGGCAGGTACTGCTTGGGGCGGTCGGCGGCCATGCGCGCGCCGACGCCGGCTGCCGGGACAACGGCCCAGAAGCCAGGGGAAGAAGGGGTTGTCACGTAGTCAGGGTCACTGTGCTAGCTGATAAAGGGTTTCGCCGCCCTTGACCATGCCCAGCTCGTGGCGGGCACGCTCTTCGACGGTTTCCATGCCTTTCTTCAATTCCGCCACTTCGGCATCGAGCACGCGATTGCGCTCGAGCAACTGCTCGTTCTCGGAATGCTGGCTGGCGATTTGCGCCTGGAGTTCGGCCACTTGCTTGAGGCTGCCGTTGCCCACCCACAGACGATACTGCAAACCGCCGAGCAGCAAGAGCAGGACAAGGAACAACCAATTAGGACTGCGCATCACGATATCCGTTGTAAAAAGACAGCCACGCCAAGCGCAGACTTATGGCAAAGACCCGGATAACCGGGCCTATGCAGATGTTTCAATCAACGCAGCGGTCTTTTTACCATCTTCGGCTTAACCGCGAAACTCGGCACGACCGTTATATACGGCCTTGGCGCCCAGCTGCTCTTCGATGCGCAGCAGTTGGTTGTACTTGGAGACGCGATCGGAACGGCACAGCGAACCGGTCTTGATCTGGCCGGCGGCGGTACCGACAGCCAGGTCGGCGATGGTCGAGTCTTCGGTTTCACCGGAGCGGTGCGAAATCACCGCCGTGTAACCGGCGGCCTTGGCCATCTGGATGGCTTCGAGGGTTTCGCTCAAGGTGCCGATCTGGTTGAACTTGATCAGGATCGAGTTGGCGATCTTCTTGTCGATGCCTTCCTTGAGGATCCTGGTGTTGGTGACGAACAGATCGTCGCCCACCAGTTGGATCTTCTCGCCGATCTTGTCGGTGAGGATTTTCCAGCCAGCCCAGTCGGACTCGTCCAGGCCGTCTTCGATCGAGATGATCGGATGACGCTCGGTCAGCCCTGCCAGGTAGTCGGCGAAACCGGCGGCGTCGAACTTGTGGCCTTCGCCGGCCAGGTCATAGACGCCATCCTTGTAGAACTCGCTCGCCGCGCAGTCCAGTGCCAGGGTCACGTCGGTGCCCAACTTGTAGCCGGCCTTGGCCACGGCTTCGGCGATGGCCGACAGCGCGTCTTCGTTGGAGGCCAGGTCAGGGGCGAAACCGCCCTCGTCACCGACAGCAGTGCTCAGGCCACGGCCTTTGAGCACGGCCTTGAGGTGGTGGAAAATCTCGGTGCCCATGCGCAGCGCGTCGGAGAAGCTCTTGGCGCCGACCGGCTGGATCATGAACTCCTGGATGTCGACGTTGTTGTCGGCGTGCTCGCCGCCGTTGATGATGTTCATCATCGGTACCGGCATGGAGTAGACGCCCGGAGTGCCGTTGAGGTTGGCGATGTGCGCGTACAGCGGCAGGTCCTGGTCCTGGGCAGCAGCCTTGGCGGCGGCCAGGGACACGGCGAGGATCGCGTTGGCGCCCAGATTGCCTTTGTTTTCGGTACCGTCCAGGTCGATCATGATGCGGTCCAGGGCTTTCTGGTCCACGGGATCCTTGCCCAGCAGTGCATCACGGATCGGGCCGTTGATGTTGCCGACCGCCTTGAGAACGCCCTTGCCCAGATAACGGCTCTTGTCGCCATCACGCAGTTCCAGCGCTTCGCGCGAACCGGTGGAGGCACCGGACGGTGCACAGGCGCTGCCGATGATGCCGTTGTCCAGAAGTACATCGGCCTCCACGGTGGGGTTGCCACGGGAGTCGAGTACTTCACGACCTTTGATGTCGACGATTTTTGCCATTGTTATGAACACTCCAAGGTTAGCTAGAACGTTGCGGCGCCTTGTTATTGTGCGACCAGGCCAACCCGGAAAGTCATGCGGCAGCCTTCCAGGGCGAGCCCGGGCCCACAAGAACTGCCGGGCCAGAGCGATATTCGGGACAATGTTACCGAAGTTTTCCGGTCAAGCGGTCTCTATCGGTGGAAAACTCTTCACCAATGCGTCCAGAGCCTTGAGTTGGCCAAGGAAGGGTTCCAGCTTGTCCAGGCGCAGGGCACAGGGGCCGTCGCACTTGGCGTGGTCGGGGTCCGGGTGGGCCTCGAGGAACAACCCGGCCAGGCTCTGGCTGATGCCCGCCTTGGCCAGGTCGGTGACCTGGGCGCGGCGACCACCGGCCGAGTCGGCGCGGCCACCGGGCATCTGCAGCGAGTGGGTGACGTCGAAGAACACCGGGTATTCGAACGACTTCATGATGCCGAAGCCGAGCATGTCGACCACCAGGTTGTTGTAGCCAAAGCTCGAACCGCGCTCACAGAGGATCAACTGATCGTTGCCGGCCTCCTCGCACTTGGCGAGGATGTGTTTCATCTCGTGGGGCGCGAGAAACTGCGCCTTCTTGATATTGATCACCGCGTTGGTCTTGGCCATGGCCACCACCAGGTCGGTCTGCCGCGAGAGGAAAGCCGGCAGCTGGATGATGTCGCAGACCTCGGCCACCGGGGCGGCCTGATGAGGCTCGTGCACGTCGGTGATCAGCGGCACGTTGAAGGTGCGCTTGATCTCTTCGAAAATCCGCAGGCCTTCTTCCAGACCCGGGCCGCGGTAGGAGGTCACCGAAGAACGGTTGGCCTTGTCGAAGCTGGCCTTGAATACGTAGGGGATACCGAGCTTTTCGGTGACCCGCACGTATTCTTCGCAGACCTTGAGCGCCATGTCGCGGGACTCGAGCACGTTCATGCCACCGAACAGCACCATGGGCTTGTCGTTGGCGATGTCGATGTTGCCGACGCGGATCGTCTTCTGAGCCATGGGTCAGGCCTTCTTCTGGTGTTGGGCAAGCGCTGCCTTGACGAAGCCGCTGAAAAGCGGGTGGCCATCACGCGGCGTCGAGGTGAACTCAGGGTGGAACTGGCACGCCACAAACCACGGATGGTCCTGCGCCTCGACCACTTCCACCAGCGCGCCGTCTCCCGACCGACCGGAAACGATCATGCCGGCTTCCAGCAGCTGCGGCAGCAGGTTGTTGTTCACTTCATAGCGGTGACGATGACGCTCGACGATGACTTCCTTGGCGTAGCAGTCGAAGACCTTGGAACCGGTCTCCAGCTGGCACTCCTGAGCGCCCAGGCGCATGGTGCCACCCAGGTCGGAGGCCTCGGTGCGCACTTCGACGGCGCCGGTGGCATCTGCCCACTCGGTGATCAGACCGACCACCGGGTGGCCACTGCTGCGGTCGAATTCGGTGGAGTTGGCGTCTTTCCAGCCCATGACGTTACGGGCGAATTCGATGACCGCCACCTGCATGCCCAGACAGATACCCAGGTAGGGCACCTTGTTTTCGCGAGCGAACTGCACGGCGGTGATCTTGCCCTCGACGCCGCGCAGACCGAAGCCGCCCGGCACCAGAATGGCGTCCACGCCCTCCAGCAGGCCGGTGCCCTGGTTCTCGATGTCTTCGGAATCGATGTAGCGCAGATTGACCTTGGTGCGGTTGCTGATGCCGGCGTGGCTCATGGCCTCGATCAACGACTTGTAGGCGTCGAGCAGTTCCATGTACTTGCCGACCATGGCGATGGTCACTTCATGCTCAGGGTTGAGCTTGGCGTCGACCACCTTGTCCCACTCGGACAGGTCGGCAGTACCGCACTGCAGGCCGAAACGCTCTACGACGAAATCGTCCAGGCCCTGGGAGTGCAGGATGCCGGGGATCTTGTAGATGGTGTCGGCGTCTTCCAGGGCGATCACCGCGCGCTCTTCGACGTTGGTGAACTGGGCGATCTTGCGCCGCGACGACACGTCGATCGGGTGATCCGAGCGGCACACCAGCACGTCAGGCTGCAGGCCGATGGAGCGCAGCTCCTTGACCGAGTGCTGGGTGGGCTTGGTCTTGGTCTCACCGGCCGTGGCGATGTACGGCACCAGGGTCAGGTGCATCAGCATGGCGCGCTTGGAGCCGACTTCGAAACGCAGCTGGCGGATGGCTTCCAGGAAGGGTTGCGACTCGATGTCGCCTACCGTGCCGCCGATCTCGACCATGGCCACGTCGGCGTCGCCGGCGCCCTTGATGATGCGGCGCTTGATTTCATCGGTGATGTGCGGGATGACCTGGATGGTCGCGCCCAGGTAGTCACCACGGCGCTCCTTGCGCAGCACGTGCTCGTAGACACGGCCGGTGGTGAAGTTGTTGTTCTGGGTCATGGTGGTGCGGATGAACCGCTCGTAGTGACCCAGGTCCAGGTCGGTCTCGGCGCCATCGTGGGTGACGAACACCTCACCGTGCTGGAAGGGGCTCATGGTGCCTGGGTCGACGTTGATGTACGGATCCAGTTTGAGCATGGTGACCTTGAGCCCCCGCGCCTCCAGGATGGCCGCCAATGAAGCCGAGGCAATGCCTTTCCCCAATGAAGAAACAACACCGCCCGTGACGAAGATGTAGCGCGTCATGAAAAACCCTAGAAGTCTGCGTTAAGGCGGTTTAGCCGCCTGGGAAAGCGAAGGAAGGCCGAAGCCCCCGATTGCCCGACCTTTTCCGTTGAAAAGTGCCTGGCAACCAGCAACCACTGGTGGTTCGGGAGAACCCACAGAAGTTGTATCAAGAAGGGAGCGTAGTCTACCGGAAACAGCGTTTCATCTCAAACGTTGCGCGTTCGTCGGTGGTGTCCAGTGCAGTTGCACCGCGCTGGCGCTCAAGCCGAGGTTGGCCACGGCGTGCAGCTGGCCGTCGATGAACAGCAGCGGCAGGCGGCTGCGAACGAAGCCTGGCAACGCCGCTTCGTTGAGCAGGCGCTTGAGATCGCGGCGACCGCGGCTCGGCAGCAGCAAGGTTTCTCCCCCCTGGCGATAACCGATGCTGAGCCTCCCCTGCGCCGGCGTACCGCTGAGGCGGACGGTACCGTTGTCCGCCAATTGCAGGGGGGTCTGCGGATCGGGCCAGGCGCCACCTGCGGCCACCGGGCGCAACCAGGCCCCGCTGAGCCACCACAGGCGCTCGGCACCGCGCTGCAGCTGGCCATCGCCCAGCACCCAGTGAGGTGCTGCATCGGCGGCCGCGTCGCGCAGGTTTTCCCAACCCTGCCAATGACGCGCGTCGGGCAGCCGCGTACGGGCGGCCAGCCAGGTTTGCAAGGCATTGCGCTGGCGCGCGGCGGACAGCTCGCGCAGCGGCGCCAGGGCCAGCGACGGCAGCTGTAGCCAGGGCCAGGCACTGGGCGTGCTGGCGGCACGCAGGTCATCCCCGGCGACCTCTTCGAGCAACTCCAGGGCCTCACGCAGGTGTTCACTGGTGCGCGCCAGGGTGGCCGTGGCCTGGGGCCAGCGTTGCCGGAGAGTCGGCAGGACGGCATGGCGCAGGTAGTTGCGTGCAAAGCCGAGGTCGCCATTGCTGGGGTCCTCGACGGCGCTCAGGCCGTGCGCGTGCGCGTACCTTTCCAGTTGCCCGCGCGACTGTTCCAGCAATGGCCTGAGCAAGGTCCCCTGCCCCAGCGGCCGCTGCCGCGGCATGCCGGCCAGGCCGCGCACGCCGCTGCCACGCAGCAGGCGAAACAGCAGGGTTTCGGCCTGGTCGTCGCGATGCTGGGCAGTGAGCAGCAGCTCACCGGGTTGCAGGATTTGGCAAAATGCCTGATAGCGCGCATCGCGTGCCGCCTGTTCGAGGCTGGCGCCCGGCTGCACCTTGACGCAGACAATGGTCAGCGGGATGCCGAGACCATCGCAGACCGTCTGGCAATGGGCCGGCCAGGCATCGGCCGCCGCTTGCAGGCCGTGGTGCACATGGATGGCGTGGAGGCTGGGCAGCAGCTGCCGGCGGGAAAGCTGCGCCAGCTGGTGCAGGAGCACCGTGGAGTCGAGGCCGCCGGAAAAGGCGACGTGCCAGCGGGGGGCCTGTAGGTAGGCGGTGAGGTGTTCGAGCATTGCCGTTTCCTCTTCCCGAACGCTGGAACCGGCCTGGTGGCCTCTCGCGGGCTTGGCCCGCTCTCACATGCAGTGGCCTCACACGGTGAGAGCGGGCAAAGCCCGCAAGTGTTTCCGAGGTTACAGGCCGTAGCTCATCAACCGGTCGTAACGGCGCTTGAGCAAGGCTTCGGTGTCGAAGCCCTTGAGCATTTCCAGTTGCGCGGTCAATTCGGCGCGGATCGACGCGGACGCGGCGACCGGGTCACGGTGCGCGCCGCCCAAAGGCTCGCCGATCACCTTGTCGACGATGCCCAGGCCTTTGAGGCGCTCGGCAGTGATACCCATGGCCTCGGCGGCGTCCGGCGCCTTCTCGGCGGTTTTCCACAGGATAGAGGCGCAGCCTTCTGGCGAGATCACCGCGTAGGTGGAGTATTGCAGCATGTTCAGCTGGTCGCAGACGCCAATGGCCAAGGCGCCGCCGGAGCCGCCTTCGCCGATGACGGTAGCAATGATCGGGGTCTTGAGCCGCGCCATGACCCGCAGGTTCCAGGCGATCGCTTCGCTCTGGTTGCGCTCTTCAGCGTCGATGCCGGGATAGGCGCCCGGGGTATCGATGAAGGTCAGGATCGGCATCTTGAAGCGCTCGGCCATTTCCATCAGGCGGCAGGCTTTGCGGTAGCCTTCGGGGCGCGGCATGCCGAAGTTGCGGCGAACCTTCTCGCGCACTTCGCGGCCTTTCTGGTGACCGATGACCATCACCGGCTGGTCGTTCAGGCGGGCGATGCCACCGACAATGGCAGCGTCATCGGAGAAGTGCCGGTCGCCGTGCAGTTCGTCGAACTCGGTGAAGATGTGCTGGATGTAGTCCAGTGTGTACGGGCGACGCGGGTGACGCGCCAGCCGTGCGATCTGCCAGCTGGTCAGATTGCCGAAGATGCTTTCGGTCAGCGTGCTGCTTTTGTCCTGCAGGCGGGAGATCTCGTCGCCGATGTTCAGCGAGTTGTCGTTGCCCACCAGGCGCAATTCTTCGATCTTGGCCTGCAGGTCAGCGATCGGCTGTTCGAAATCAAGAAAATTCGGGTTCATAGTCTTCCGTCTTGGGTCGACGGCCAGGCGGCCGGCCGGTTGATCCGTTTGGCGCCATACCTTAAAGGAACTGGCGCATTCAGGTCGAGTTTAATAATTGACGTTGCACGTGCGCACCCGGCCTGGTCTAGAAAGGACCGCTGGCCGGGTGCCAGGTTTCAACGATATTGCAGAAAGACGTTCTCACGTCCGAACTGGTCACGCAGCGCTTGAATCAAGCTGTCGGCCGGGTCGATGCGCCAGCCTTCGCCGAACTGCAGCATGGCCTTGGCGTCGGTGCCGGTGTAATCCATGGTGATCGGGCAGGCGCCGCGATGGCGCTTGCACAGATCGCCCAGCCAGACCAGCCGGTCGCCCTTGAGCGCCTCGGCACGCACCTTCAGGCGCAGGCTCTCGGCCAGGTTGGTGCGCGCGTCTTCCATGCTCATCACCCGTTTGACCCGCAGGCGCAGGCCGCCGGAGAAGTCATCGTTGCTGACCTCGCCCTCTACCACCACCATGGCGTCGGTCTGCAGCAGCGACTGCGCGGACATGAAGGCGTCGGCGAACAGCGAGGCCTCGATGCGCCCGGAACGGTCGTCGAGGGTGATGAAGCCCATCTTGTCGCCTTTCTTGTTCTTCATCACGCGCAGGGCGATAACCATGCCGGCCACCGTCTGGGTGTCGCGGGCCGGTTTCAGGTCGATGATGCGTTGACGGGCGAAGCGGCGGATTTCGCCTTCGTATTCGTCGATCGGGTGGCCGGTGAGGTACAGGCCCAGGGTTTCCTTCTCGCCGCGCAGGCGCTCCTTGAGCGTCAGGTCCTTGGCCTTGCGATGGTTGGCGTAGACGTCGGCGTCTTCCTCGACGAACAACCCGCCAAAGAGGTCGGCATGCCCGCTGTCATGGGTACGAGCCGTCTGCTCGGCGGCCTTGATGGCCTCCTCCATGGCCGCCAGTAGCACGGCGCGGTTGCGGTCGATGTTGGCCTGGTACTGCTTGGGCTCGTCGTGGAAGTACGGCCCCAGACGGTCCAGTGCGCCGCTGCGGATCAGGCCGTCGAGGGTACGCTTGTTGATGCGCTTGAGGTCGACGCGGCTGCAGAAGTCGAACAGGTCGGTGAACGGCCCAGCTTCACGGGCACCGATGATAGCCTCCACCGGCCCCTCACCCACGCCTTTGATCGCGCCTAGGCCATAGACGATACGGCCCTCGTCGTTGACCGTGAACTTGAAGTCCGAGGTGTTCACGTCCGGCGCGTCGAGGCGCAGCTTCATGGTGCGCACTTCCTCGATCAAGGTCACGACCTTGTCGGTGTTGTGCATATCCGCCGAGAGCACGGCGGCCATGAACGGCGCTGGGTAGTGCGCCTTCAACCAAGCGGTTTGGTACGACACCAGGCCATAGGCGGCGGAGTGGGATTTGTTGAAGCCGTAGCCGGCGAACTTTTCCACCAGGTCGAAAATGTTGCCCGCAAGGTCGGCGTCGATGCCATTGCCGGCGCAGCCCTCGATGAAACCACCGCGCTGCTTGGCCATCTCCTCGGGTTTCTTTTTACCCATGGCACGGCGCAGCATGTCGGCGCCACCCAGGGTGTAGCCGGCCATGACCTGGGCGATCTGCATCACCTGTTCCTGGTACAGGATGATGCCGTAAGTCGGCGCCAGCACCGGCTTGAGACCCTCGTACTGGTAGTCGGAGTGCGGGTAGGCCAGCTCGGCGCGGCCGTGCTTGCGGTTGATGAAGTCGTCTACCATGCCCGACTGCAGCGGGCCTGGGCGGAACAGCGCCACCAGGGCGATGAGGTCTTCGAGACAGTCGGGCTTGAGCTTCTTGATCAGCTCCTTCATGCCCCGCGACTCGAGCTGGAACACGGCAGTGGTCTCGGCCTTCTGCAGCAGCGAGTAGGTCGGCTTGTCGTCGAGAGGGATGAAGGCGATGTCCAGCGGCTCTTCGCCGACCTTGGCGCGGTCGCGATTGATGGTCTTCAGCGCCCAGTCGATGATGGTCAGGGTGCGCAGGCCAAGGAAGTCGAACTTGACCAGGCCGGCGGCCTCGACGTCGTCCTTGTCGAACTGGGTCACCAGGCCATCACCGGCCTCGTCGCAGTAGATGGGCGAGAAATCGGTGAGCTTGGTCGGCGCGATGACCACGCCGCCGGCGTGCTTGCCGACGTTGCGCACCACGCCTTCGAGCTTGCGCGCCATCTCCCAGATTTCTGCGGCCTCTTCATCGACCTTGATGAAATCGCGCAGGATTTCTTCCTGCTCATAGGCCTTTTCCAGGGTCATGCCGACTTCGAACGGGATCATCTTGGACAGTCGGTCGGCCAGGCCATAGGACTTGCCCTGTACCCGCGCCACGTCGCGCACCACCGCCTTGGCCGCCATGGAACCGAAGGTGATGATCTGGCTCACCGCGTTGCGCCCGTATTTCTCGGCCACGTAGTCGATGACCCGATCGCGACCGTCCATGCAGAAGTCGACGTCGAAGTCGGGCATGGAGACCCGCTCGGGGTTGAGGAAGCGCTCGAACAGCAGGTCGTATTCCAGCGGGTCGAGATCGGTGATCTTCTGCACGTAGGCCACCAGCGAACCGGCACCCGACCCGCGCCCGGGGCCCACTGGAACGCCGTTGTTCTTGGCCCACTGGATGAAGTCCATCACGATCAGGAAATAGCCGGGAAAGCCCATCTGGATGATGATGTCGAGTTCGAAATTAAGCCGGTCGACATACACCTGGCGCCGGGCGTCATAGTCTTCGGTGGTATCGCGGGGCAGCAGCACGCGCAGGCGGTCTTCTAGGCCATCGAACGAGACCTTGCGGAAATACTCGTCGATGGTCATGCCATCCGGGATCGGGTAGTCAGGCAGGAAGTGCTTGCCCAGCTTGACCTCGATGTTGCAGCGCTTGGCGATCTCGACAGTGTTGGCCAGCGCCTCGGGCAGATCGCTGAACAGCTCGGCCATTTCCTCGGCGCTTTTCAGATATTGCTGGTCGCTGTAGTTCTTCGAGCGGCGCGGATCGTCGAGCGCCCTGCCCTCACCGATGCACACACGGGTCTCGTGAGCTTCGAAATCTTCCTGGCGAATGAACCGTACGTCGTTGGTGGCCACCAGTGGCGCGCCCAGCCGGTCGGCCAGCTCAACCGCCAGGTGCAGGTGTTCTTCATCGTTGGCGCGGTCGGTGCGCTGCACTTCGACGTAGAACCTTTGCGGGAACACCGCCATCCACTCGCCCAGCAGGCGCTCGGCCTCGGCGGGGTTGCCGTCGAGGAGCGCGCGGCCGATCTCGCCCTCCTTGGCCGCCGACAGGCAAATCACGCCTTCGCTGGCCTCGGCCACCCACTCGCGTTCGATGATCACCTGGCCGTTGCGCTGGCCGTCGATGAAGCCGCGGGAGATCAGCTCGGTGATGTTGCGATAACCCACGGCGTTCATCGCCAGCAGGCTGATGCGGCTCAGCGGCGCGTCGGGGTCGCGGTTGGACAGCCACAGGTCGGCGCCGCAGATCGGCTTGATGCCGGCGCCCATGGCCGCCTTGTAGAACTTCACCAGCGAGCACATGTTGTTCTGGTCGGTCACTGCCACCGCCGGCATGTTCAGGCCAGTCAGGGCCTTGACCAGCGGCTTGATGCGCACCAGGCCGTCGACCAGGGAATATTCGGTGTGCAATCTCAGGTGAACGAAGGAAACCGACATGTTGATCCTGTTGTGACCCTATGGCCTGTTGTGACCCTATGGATTGTGCAGAGCGGCCAGCGCAAAGACGACGAGGCCCGGATTGTACCGGGCCTTGGTTAAAACATCAGCCGGTCAAACCGTTGCGAAATCTGCGTCGAGATCGAAGCGCGCCTCGTACGCCGCCCGCACCGGCGCGAAGCTGCGCCGGTGAATGGGCGTGGGGCCCAAGCGGGCCAAGGCTTCCAGATGAACGGGGGTTGGGTAGCCCTTGTGCGCGCCGATGCCGTAGCCGGGATAGATCAAATCGAAAGCAGTCATTTCACGGTCACGGCTGACCTTGGCAAGGATCGACGCAGCGGCGATGGCAGGGACCTTGGCATCGCCCTGGACCACCGCCGAGGCAGGAATGCGCAGGTTCGGGCAACGATTGCCGTCGATCATGGCGTGCCGTGGGGTGATGTGCAGGCCCTCGACCGCTCGCTGCATGGCGAGCATGGTCGCGTGGAGAATATTCAGCGAGTCGATCTCGGCCACTTCGGCACGGGCGATGAACCAGCTCAGGGCTTTTTCGGTGATCTCTTCATAGAGCAACTCGCGCCGGGCTTCTGTGAGCTTTTTCGAGTCATTGAGGCCAAGGATCGGCCGCGCCGGGTCAAGGATCACCGCAGCGGTCACCACGGCGCCGCACAGCGGTCCGCGACCGACTTCGTCGACACCGCAGACCAGCTCTTCGACCAGTTCGAAGTCCAGGCCCATTTCCATCTGTCTGCTCATGGGAGGGTTCCGTCGATCAGGCTCAACACCGCCTCGGCCGCCTGATTGGAAGCATCCTGGCGCAAGGTACGGTGAATCGCATCGAAACTGTCGGTCTGTACACTGCCATCGGCCAACAAGGGTAGCAGAGTATCGACCAGCGCCTCAGGCGTGGCCGCATCCTGCAACAACTCGGGCACCAGCAGCCGCTGGGCCAGCAGGTTGGGCAGCGACACGTAGGGGCTCTTGACCATGCGCTTGAGGATCCAGTAGGTCACCGGTGCCACGCGATAGGCCACTACCATTGGCCGCTTGTACAGCAAGGCTTCCAGGGTGGCGGTGCCCGAGGCGATCAATACCGCGTCGCAGGCAGCCAGGGCCAGGTGCGACTGGCCATCGAGCAAGGTCAGCGGCAGCTCGCGGCCGTTCAACTGCGCTTCGAGCTGGGCGCGCCGGCTGGCGTTGGCGCACGGCAGCACGAAGTGCACATCCGGACGCACGGCCAGCAGGCGCTCGGCCGCATCGAAGAACAGGCCGCCGAGGCGGCCGACTTCACCGCCGCGGCTGCCCGGCATCAACGCCACGACAGTGCCTGCGGCCTGCAGGCCGATCTGCGCGCGGGCCGCCGCACGGTCGGCCTCCAGGGGGATGGCATCGGCCAGCGTGTGGCCGACGAAACGCACCGGCACGCCTTGCTCTTCGTAAAAGCGCGCCTCGAACGGAAACAGCGTGAGCATCAGGTCGCAGCCCTCGCGGATCTTCAGCACGCGCTTCTGCCGCCAGGCCCAGACCGACGGGCTGACGTAATGCACCGACTTGATCCCGGCCTGGCGCAGCCTGAGTTCGATATTGAGGGTGAAGTCAGGGGCGTCGATCCCGATGAAGACGTCCGGCCGCTCGCCGATCAAGGTGGCGATCAGCGCCTTGCGCCGCGCCAGCAGCTCGCGCAGCCGGCCCAGCACTTCAACCAGGCCCATGACGGCCAGGCGCTCCATGGGAAAGTACGAGACCAGCCCCTGGGCTTCCATCAGCGGCCCACCCACACCGATGAACTGCACCTGCGGATGGCGCTGCTTGAGCGCGCGCATCAGGCCGGCGCCGAGGATGTCGCCGCTGGCTTCACCGGCGACCAACGCGACCTTCAAGGGACCAGACGCCAGCATCAGCGGGTGATGCCGCGGGTCGAACGCATGATCGAGTCGCGAAAAACCGCCACTTCGGGGTATTTGGCCGCCGGCTCGGTCAACTCGAGCACCGCCTGCTCCACGGTCAGGCCCTGGCGGTAGACCACCTTGTAGGCCCGGCGCAGCGCGTGCAACACGTCGTCGCTGAAACCGCGCCGGCGCATGCCTTCGAAGTTCATGCTGCGCGCCTCGGCCGGGTTGCCGAACACCGTGACGAACGCCGGAACGTCCTTGCCAATGGCCGTGCCCATGCCGGAAAAACTGTGGGCACCAATGTGGCAGAACTGGTGCACCAGGGTAAACCCGGACAGGATCGCCCAGTCGTCGACATGCACGTGGCCCGCCAGCGCGGTGTTGTTGACCAGGATGCAGTGGTTGCCGATGACGCTGTCGTGGCCGATGTGGGCATAGGCCATGATCAGGTTGTGATCACCCAGGGTGGTCTCCGCACGGTCCTGGACGGTACCGCGGTGGATGGTCACGCCTTCGCGGATGACGTTGTGGTCACCGATCACCAGGCGCGTGTCCTCGCCCTTGTATTTCAGGTCTGGGGTGTCTTCACCCACCGACGAAAACTGATAGATGCGGTTATGCCTGCCCAGGCGCGTCGGCCCCTTGAGCACCACATGCGGGCCGATCACCGTGCCCTCGCCGATCTCTACACCGGGTCCCACGATCGACCACGGGCCGACTTCGACGCCATCGGCCAGTACGGCCGACGGATCGATGATCGCGCGAGGGTCAATCAAACTCATAGTTCCCGTTCCGCACAGACGATTTCAGCCGAGCACACCGGCTTGCCGTCGACCAGCGCACGGCAGGAGAACCGCCAGATCTGGCCTTTCTTGCGCAAGAATTTGGCTTCCAGGATCAGCTGATCGCCCGGCAGCACCGGCTGGCGAAAGCGCAGTTTGTCGGTGCCGACGAAGTAGTACAAGGTGCCATCGGCCGGCTTGGTGTTGAGCATCTTGAAGCCGAGAATACCCGCGGCCTGAGCCATTGCCTCGATGATCAGCACGCCGGGCATGATCGGATGCGCCGGGAAGTGGCCGTTGAAGAACGGCTCGTTGATGCTGACATTCTTGTAGGCGGTGATGCTCTGGCCCTCGATATCCAGCTCCACGACCCGGTCCACCAGCAGGAACGGGTAACGGTGGGGCAGGTATTCGCGAATCTCGTTGATGTCCATCATTTCTGGGGGAAGCCTGTATAAAAGATAGGGAGCGCGCGACCGATGCGCAGCACTCCTGTTGCATCAAAGGTGGCAGTTTAGCCGCTGTGTGCACTTGTTCGATGGCCCTTCGCCAAGGGCCCTAGCCATCAGATGATGCTTTACCGCCCGGGGTCACCGAATCGACCCGTTTTTCCACCTGCTGCAGGCGGCGGTACATGTCGTCGAGCTGGCGAATGCGCGCCGCGCTCTTGCGCCAGTCGGCAATGGGTTGCATGGCCGTGCCGGAGGAATAGGCGCCCGGCTCGGTAATCGAGCGGGTGACCATGGTCATGCCGCTGATGAATACGTTGTCGCAGATCTCGATGTGCCCGACCAGGCCGACGCCGCCCGCCAGGGTGCAGTGTCGGCCGATCTTGGCGCTGCCGGAGATACCGACACAGGCAGCCATGGCCGTGTGGTCGCCGATCTGCACGTTGTGGGCGATCTGGATCTGGTTGTCGAGCTTGACCCCGTTGCCGATGACCGTGTCGGCCAGCGCGCCGCGGTCGATGGCAGTGTTCACGCCGATCTCGACATCGTCGCCAATGCTGACGCCACCGATCTGGGCGATCTTTTGCCACACGCCTTTTTCATTGGCAAAGCCGAAACCCTCGCCACCCAGCACCGCGCCCGACTGCACCACCACTCGCTGGCCGATGCGCACGTCGTGGTACAGGGTGACCCGCGGCGCCAACCAGCCGCCGTCGCCGATCACGCAGCGGGCGCCGATGAAGCAGTGGGCGCCGATGGTGGTACCGGCACCAATCACCGCACCGCTCTCGACCACCACGAAGGGACCGATACTGGCGCTGGCGTCGACTCGAGCGTCGTCGGCGATCACCGCCGAAGGATGCACGCCGGCAGCCGCACGCGGCTTGGGATCGAAGAGGTGTGAGAGGCGCGCATAGGCCAGGTAGGGATCCGGCACCACCAGGGCGTCACCGGCCCAGCTGTCGGCGTCGGCCGGCTTGAGCAGCACGGCGCCGGCCTTGGCATCGGTCAGGTACTTGCGGTACTGGGGGTTGGCCAGGAAGCTCAACTGAGAAGGGCCGGCCTCCTGAAGAGTGGCCAGCCCGGTAATCTGCTTCTCCGCGTCGCCACGCAAGGTGGCGCCGAGGAACTCGGCCAGCTGGCCGAGTTTCATGGTAGCCGTCATGCTCACTTGGACTGGTTCATACGCTCGATGACCTGGCGGGTGATGTCGTATTGAGGTTTGACATCGATTACCGCGCCACGCTCGAGCACCAGGTCAAAGCCACCCTTCTTGATCACTTCTTCGACAGCGCCATCCAGGCGCGGCTTGAGCACCTTGAGCATGTCACGGTCGGCGTTGGCCTTGGCTTCGTTGAGGTTCTTGGAGTTGACCTGGAAGTCGCGCGCCTTCTGCTTGAATTGCAGTTCGAGGCTGTCACGGTCGTTCTGCGACAGCTTCTCGGTGCCGTTCAGGCGGTCCTGGATGGTCTTGGCGCTGCTTTCCAGGGCCTTGAGCTGGGTCAGTTGCGGACCGAATTTTTTCTCGGCATCCACGGCGTACTGCTTGGCCGCGTCGGACTCGAGCAGCGCCATCTGATAGTTCAGTACCGCGATCTTCATATCGGCGAAGGCTGGCGTGGCACCCAGTGCAGCGGTGAGGGTGGCGGCCAGTACCATCATTTGAGTCAACTTACGCACGTTACACTCCTACAGAATTCATTGCTGTTGCTTGGGTCAGGCCTTAGAAAGTCTGGCCAAGCGAGAATTGGAAGATCTGGGTTTCCGAGTAGTCAGGCTTCTTGATCGGCATTGCCAGGCTGAAGCTCAGCGGACCCAGTGCGGTCACCCAGGTAACGCCCAGACCAGTGGAAACGGCCATGTTGCTCAGGTCGATGTTGGTACATTTGACCTTCTCGCCCGTGGTCGTGGTGCTGTCCGAGCAGTTGGTGTCGAACACGTTACCCACGTCCATGAAGATCGAGGTGCGCAGCGAGCGTTGGTCCTTGACGAACGGCATCGGGAACATGATTTCCGCGCCGCCGGTGATCTGCACGTTACCACCGAAGGCCAGCGGGTCCTGGTCAGGGTCAGCCACAGTACCAGGGTATTTGCCGCTGCTCGGCGTGCTGCGTGGGCCCAGGGTGCTGTCCTTGAAGCCGCGCACGGAGTTGAAGCCACCGGCGTAGTAGTTCTCGTAGAACGGCAGGCCATTGGTCGAGCCGTAGCCGTCGCCATAACCCAGTTCGCTGTGGAAACGCATGGTCAGGCTGTCGGTCAGCGGCTGGAACAACTGGCCGCGGTAGTCGATCTTGTAGAACGACAGGTCGCTGCCCGGAATGGTGATTTCACCGGTCAGGCTCTGCGAGGCGCCACGGGTGGGCAAGGTGCCCTTGTTGAGGGTGGACGACGACCAGCCGACCGAGGCCTTGTAGTTGAGGAAGTTCTTGCCCTCGTCGTCGATGAACTTGAAGATCTCGTCGACGGTGTAGGTACCGGTCTTGATCTGGTCGTTCTGCACGGTCAGGCCGAAGTTCAGACGCGAGGTCTCGCTGATCGGGTAGCCGAAGGTCAAGCCGGCACCCAGACTGTCCACTGCATAGCTTGCGACGTCGACATCGAGGTCATCGTAGTTGGTCTTGCGGTAGAACGCGTTGTAGCCAAGGCTGACGCCGTCGGGGGTAAAGTACGGGTTCACGTAGCTGGCGTTGTAGCGCGTCTGGTATTCGCTGCGGGTCAAACCCAGCGATACCTTGTTGCCGGTACCCAGGAAGTTGTTCTGGCTAATCGAGCCACCGAGGATCAGACCGGCGCTCTGGGCGAAACCGACGCTGGCGGTGATCGAACCGGAAGCCTGCTCTTCCACGGTGTAGTTGACGTCGACCTGGTCGTCCACGCCTGGCACGGCCGGGGTCTCGACGTTGACTTCCTTGAAGAAGCCCAGGCGCTCGAGGCGAGTCTTGGACTGGTCGATCAGGTAGGTCGAAGCCCAGCCGCCTTCCATCTGGCGCATTTCACGGCGCAGTACCTGGTCGTCGGTCTTGGTGTTGCCGCGATAGTTGATGCGGTCCACATAGGCGCGTTTGCCCGGATCGACCATGAAGGTGATGTCGACGGTATGGTCATCGTCGTGCGGTACCGGCACGCCGTCGACCTTGGCAAAGGTGTAGCCATCGTTACCCAGGCGCCGGGTGATCAGCTCGGAGGTGGTGGTCATGACCTTGCGCGAGAACACCTGGCCTGGCTTGACCAGCAACAGGGCACGGACCTGGTCTTCCGGCACCTTGAGGTCACCGCTGAGCTTGACGTCACGAACGGAGTACTTCTGCCCTTCGTTGATATTGACGGTGATGTAGACGCTTTTCTTGTCCGGAGTGATCGACACCTGGGTGGAGGCGATGTCCATGTTGATGTAGCCGCGGTCCAGATAGTAGGAGCGCAGACGTTCCAGGTCACCGGAGAGCTTTTCACGGGCGTATTTGTCGTCGTTCTTGAAGAACGACAGCCAGTTGGTGGTCTTGAGCTCGAACTGGTCGGTGAGGTCCTCTTCGGAGAACACCGTGTTGCCCACCACGTTGATGTGCTTGATCGCGGCGACTTCGCCCTCGTTGATCTTGATTTTCAGCAGTACGCGGTTGCGCGGCTGCGGCACCACCTCGGTGTCGACCTCGGCAGAGTAGCGGCCTTGAGCTACGTACTGGCGTTGCAATTCGTTACGCACGCCTTCGAGGGTGGCACGCTGGAAAATCTCGCCTTCGGCCAGCCCGGAACTTTTCAGGCCCTTGAGCAGGTCTTCTGTAGTGATCGCCTTGTTGCCGTCGATCTCGATAGCCGAGACGGACGGACGCTCCACCACATTGATGACCAGGACGTTGCCGTCGCGGCCCAGTTGGATATCTTGAAAGAAACCGGTTTTGAACAGCGCCCGGGTGGAGTCCACCAGACGCTTGTCATCTACTTGCTCGCCGACGTTCAGCGGCAGGGCACCAAAGACGCTGCCGGCGGATACCCGCTGCAGGCCGTTGACACGGATATCGGAGACAGTGAAGGACTCGGCGTGAACTTCAGCGATCATCAATACGGAAAGAACCGCAGTTAGCAACAGACGTTTCATGAAGTCCTTTCTTATTCCAACTGGCAATAAACAAACTGCCGCAGATGCGGCAGGTTCGCAATTGAGCGAAGCTTTACAGTCGACCCAAATCGTTTATCAGGGCGAGGAGCATGACCCCAACCACCAAGCTGATACCGATCTGGATCCCCCAACCTTGCACCCGATCAGAGACTGGGCGACCACGCACCCACTCGATCAGATAGAAGAGCAAATGCCCCCCATCCAGTACAGGAATGGGTAGCAAATTCAGAACCCCCAGGCTAATGCTCAGATAGGCAAGGAAATTCAGGAAATCCCCGATGCCTGACTGGGCCGAAGCGCCCGCCACTTTAGCAATGGTTATCGGTCCACTCAAGTTTTTTACCGAGAGCTCGCCGAACAGCATTTTCTTCAGAGAATCAAGGGTCAGCACACTCATGGTCCAGGTGCGCCGCGCGCCCTCGGCCACAGCGTCGAGCGGGCCGTAACGCACTTCACGAAGCATGTCCGCTGGCCAGTCGACCGGCTTGACCCCGGCCCCCAGATAACCGGTGGCTGCCTTGCCCTCCCCGCGCGTGGCCAGGCTGACCGGAACGTCAATTGGAGCACCGTCGCGTTCGATATGCAGCACAATTCGGGTATCAGCGAGTGTACGAACCCGGTCGACCACTTGCTGCCAGTCGTCCAGAGGCTGGCCGTCAAGGCTCAACAGACGGTCGCCGGCCTTGAGGCCAGCGCTCTGCGCCGGGCCTTTCGGATCGATTTCGGCCAGCACCGGGGCAAGCGCCGGACGCCACGGGCGAATCCCCAGCGAGCGGATCGGATCAGGCTCTTCGGAACCCTTGAGCCAGTCATCGAGCTGCAGGCGCCTGGCCACCGGCTCCGACGACGCGCCGTCGCGTACGCTGAAGGTCAGCACACCGCTCTCACCCAGGCGACGCACCAGCTGCAGATTGACCGCCGACCAGCCCGGGGTGGCCTCGCCATCGACTGCAACTATTTCCTCACCACTGACCAGCCCGGCATGGGCGGCGATGCTGCCCGCCTCCACCGCGCCGACGACCGGCCGCACCTGTTGGCTGCCCAGCATTGCCAACACCCAGAAGAACACCAGGGCCAGCAGGAAGTTGGCAATCGGTCCGGCGGCCACGATTGCAATGCGCTGGCGCACAGTCTTGCGATTGAAAGACTGATCCTGCAGCTCGGCGGGCACTTCGCCTTCACGCTCGTCGAGCATCTTGACGTAGCCGCCCAAGGGAATGGCCGCGACCACGTACTCGGTGCCCTGCCGATCCTTCCAGCGCAGCAAGGGGGTGCCGAAGCCCACGGAGAAGCGCAGGACCTTGACGCCACAGCGCCGCGCGACCCAGAAATGGCCGAACTCGTGAAACGTGACCAGCACGCCCAATGCCACCAGGGTGCCGACAATCATGTAAAGCGCGCTCATGGCTCTCTCCGAAAATCTGCCCTGCCGCTGTCGGGCGCGGTGAAGTTACTCATCGTCTGCCTTGCGTGGCGTCGCTGCCGTGCTGCTGCAACCAATGTTGGGCCAGCTGCCGAGCCTGAGTGTCGGCAGCGAACACAGCCTCCAGATCCTGCAGCGGCAACACCGGCTGCTGGTTCAGCACATCCTCGATCATACCCGCGATCTGCGGATAGCGAATGCGCCCCGCCAGGAAAGCCGACACGGCCACTTCATTCGCCGCATTGAGGATGGCCGGGGCGCTGTGGCCCGCCTGCGCAGCCTGCCGCGCCAGGCGCAGACAGGGGAAGCGCTGCTCGTCGGGTGCTTCGAAGTCGAGCCGGGCGATGGCAAACAGGTCCAGCGGCGCCACACCCGAATCGATGCGCTGCGGCCAGGCCAGTGCATGGGCGATAGGCGTGCGCATGTCGGGGTTGCCCAGTTGCGCGAGCACCGAGCCGTCGACGTAGTCCACCAGCGAATGAATCACGCTTTGCGGATGCACCACCACTTCGACCTGGGCCGGGGTGGCGTCGAACAGCCAGCAGGCCTCGATCAGCTCCAGGCCTTTATTCATCATGCTGGCCGAATCGACCGAGATCTTGCGGCCCATTGACCAGTTGGGGTGAGCGCACGCCTGCTCAGGGGTGACATGTTGCAAGCTCGCCAACGGCGTCTGGCGGAACGGCCCACCCGAGGCCGTCAGCAGGATACGCCGCACGCCAACCGGCGCCAGACCGCGGGCGAAGTCGCCCGGCAGGCACTGGAAAATAGCGTTGTGCTCGCTGTCGATCGGCAGCAGCACGGCGCCGCTGGCGCGCACCGCCTGCATGAACAATGCGCCGGACATCACCAGCGCTTCCTTGTTGGCCAGCAACACCTTCTTGCCCGCCTGCACGGCCGCCAGGGTCGGGCGCAAGCCCGCGGCGCCGACGATGGCGGCCATCACCGCATCCACCTCGGGGGCCGCGGCCACTTCGCACAGCCCCGCCTCACCCACCAGCACCTCGGTGTGCAGCCCTTCGGCGCGCAACCCGGCGACCAGCCATTGGGCGGCCTGGTCATCCGGCACCACCGCCATCTGCGGACGATGACGCAGACACAGGGCGAGCAGCTCCTGCAGGCGCGAGAACCCACTCAGGGCAAACACCTGGTAACGATCGGGATGGCGTGCTACCACATCCAGGGTGCTCAGGCCGATGGAGCCGGTGGCACCGAGTACGGTAATGCGCTGCACGGCGCCGGCCGAGCCGTTCAAAACGCGCCCCAGCCTGCAGCCCAGAGCAACACGGTGAACACCGGAATGGCCGCAGTCAGGCTGTCGATACGGTCAAGCACGCCGCCGTGGCCAGGTAGCAGATTGCTGCTGTCCTTGATCCCGGCGCGGCGCTTGAACATGCTTTCGGTCAGGTCACCGACCACCGAGATGGCTACCACCAGCGCCGTGGCGATCAGCCCCAGCACCAGCTCGCGCGCACTCCAATGACGTTGCAGCCCGACTATCAGCGCAATCAACAGGCACAACAGCATGCCGCCAATGAAGCCTTCCCAGCTCTTGCCCGGGCTGACCTGCGGCGCCAGCTTGCGCTTGCCGAAGGCCTTGCCGGAAAAGTAGGCGCCGATGTCGGCACCCCAGACCAGGACCATCACGGCCATGATCAGCCAGTTGCCCAGTGGCCACTGCTTGATCAGCACCAGGCCTTGCCAGGCCGGCAGCAGAATCACCAGGCCGATCACCAGCCGGCGGGCCAGGCCGCCCCACAGCGCGACAGTACGCGGGTAGGTCAGTACCAGGAAAGTCGCCACCAGCCACCACAGCACGGCCACGGCGAGCAGCCATGGCGCCAGACCTGGCGAGTGGTACAGCCAGGTCAGCGCCAGGGCCACGGCCAGCGCGAAGACGATACGCGAGACCTGACCGTCGAGCCCGGCCAGGCGCGCCCACTCCCAGGCACCCAGGGTCACCACCAGGCCGATGAACAGAGCGAAACCGGCACCGCTCAGCAGGAAGAAGCCACAAATGGCGATGGGCAGCAGGATCAGGGCGGTGATGATGCGTTGCTTGAGCATTAAGCGCGGGCTCCAGACTCGACTTGTTCGCTCGTTTTACCGAAGCGACGCTGACGCGAGGCGAAATCGGCCAGGGCATTGCGCATGGCCTCGTGTTTGAAGTCCGGCCAGAACAGGTCGGAGAAATACAGCTCGGCATAGGCCAGCTGCCACAGCAGGAAGTTGCTGATGCGGTGCTCCCCACCGGTGCGGATGCACAGGTCGGGCAGCGGCAGGTCGCCGGTGGCCAGGCACGTCTGCAACAGCTGCGGGGTAATGTCCTCGGGCTGCAGATGGCCAGCCTGGACTTCGCGCGCCAGGCGCTGGGCGGCCTGCGCGATATCCCACTGACCGCCATAGTTCGCGGCGATCTGCAGCACGAAGCGCCCGGGGCCGGCGGTCAAGGCCTCGGCCTCGCGCATGGCGGACTGCAGCTCGGGGTGGAACCGCGAGCGGTCGCCGATGATGCGCAGGCTGATCTGGTTGTCGTTGAGGCGCCGGGCCTCGCGGCGCAGCGCCGAGAAGAACAGTTCCATCAACGCCCCGACCTCTTCGGCCGGGCGCTGCCAGTTCTCACTGGAGAAGGCGAACAGCGTCAGCACCTCGACCTTGGCTTCGGCACAGACTTCAATCACCGCGCGCACAGCGTCGACGCCAGCCTTGTGCCCGGCGACACCAGGCAACAGGCGTTTCTTGGCCCAACGATTATTGCCGTCCATGATGATCGCGACGTGGCGCGGCACGGCGGCAGGCACTGCCAGCTTGGTCTTGTCCATGAAAAAGTGCTGGTCCTTATACGGCCATGAGGTCAGCTTCTTTCTGTTTCACTGCCACTTCGATTTCGGCAACGAACTTGTCGGTCAGCTTCTGGACTTCGTCAGCGGCACGACGCTCTTCGTCTTCGCTGATTTCCTTTTCCTTGACCAGATCCTTGAGCTGGCTCAAGGCATCGCGACGAATGTTGCGCACGGCCACACGACCGTCTTCTGCTGCGTCCCGCGCCTGCTTGGTGAAGCCCTTGCGGGTTTCTTCGGTCAGCGCCGGCATGGAGATCAGCAGCAGCTCGCCCAGGTTGGTCGGGTTGAAGCCCAGACCGGAGCTCTGAATGGCCTTGTCCACGGCGCCGAGCATGTTGCGTTCGAATGCCACCACCTGCAAGGTGCGGGCGTCCTTGACGGTGACGTTGGCCACCTGATTGATCGGGGTGTCGGCGCCGTAGTAAGGCACCATCACGCCACTGAGAATGCTGGGGTGCGCCTGGCCAGTGCGGATGCGGCTGAAAGCGTGAGCCAGCGACTCCAGACTCTTCTGCATACGCGCCTGGGCGTCTTTCTTGATTTCGTTGATCATTGTTCGCCTTCCTCGATCGAAATTACTACAAACCGGTAAAACACATCCCACAGTGGATCGGCAGTGTACACGCCATCCACGTTGCTCGCCTTGCTCTGCAAGCAGGCTGATGGTTTCAGCCCCGCACTTGCAATGCCCCGTTACAAAAACTGTCGAAAGTGTTCCAAACAGACTTTGTAAAAAAAGGCCGCGCGCGTGAGCGGGCAGCCTCTTTTTTGGGGCGACAGACGTGAGGCTGTCTTATTGCTTGCTGGCAGCCGCAACCTGCGCAGCCACTTCGTCGGCGAAGTTGTCGACCGGCTTCTCGATGCCGTCACCTACTTTGAAGTAGGTGAAGGAGACGATTTCAGCGCCGCCTTTCTTGGCCAGTTCACCGACCTTGATCTCAGGGTTCTTGACGAACGCCTGCTCGACCAGGCTGGCTTCAGCGAGGAACTTGCTGATGCGACCGGCGACCATCTTTTCGACGATGTCGGCAGGCTTGCCCTTGATCTTGTCTTCGTTCAGGGACAGGAAAACGCCCTTCTCGCGCTCGATCGCTTCGGCCGAGACTTCCGACGGCAGCAGGAACTCAGGGTTGCTGGCAGCCACGTGCATGGCGATGTCCTTGGCCAGTTCAGCGTTGCCGCCCTTGAGGGCAACCACGACGCCGATCTTGTTGCCGTGCAGGTAAGCATCGACCACGTCGCCTTCCACACGCACCAGGCGGCGAATGTTGACGTTCTCGCCGACCTTGGCGACCAGGGTTTCACGAGCAGGCTCTTGAGCAGCGATCAGCGGAGCGGCGTCGGTCAGCTTGTCGGCGAAAGCCTTTTCAACGCTGGCAGCGACGAAATTCTTGAAGTCTTCCTGCAGAGCCAGGAAGTCGGTCTGCGAGTTGACTTCGAGGATGACAGCGGACTTGTGGTCAGCTGCAACCTTGACCGCGATAGCACCTTCAGCGGCAATGTTGCCAGCCTTCTTGGCGGCCTTGATGGCGCCCGAAGCACGCATGTCATCAATGGCTTTTTCGATGTCGCCGCCAGCCTTGGTCAAGGCCTTCTTGCAATCCATCATGCCTTCGCCGGTGCGCTCGCGCAGTTCTTTGACCAACGCTGCAGTAATTTCTGCCATTTCAAAATCCTCTTGGACTGATTCTTGAGGTGGCAAAAAGGGGGCCTAGCCCCCTTTTTGCGTACTGAGTAAACGCCTGGCGTCTAAGACTCAGCCTTCTACCGCTGCAGCCGGTGCGTCCTGAACGAATTCTTCAGTACCGCCAGCGACGTGGTTGCGGCCACGGATGACGGCGTCGGCCATCGAACCCATGTACAGCTGGATGGCGCGGATGGCGTCATCGTTGCCTGGGATGATGTAGTCAACGCCTTCCGGGCTGCTGTTGGTATCGACAACGCCGATGACCGGGATGCCCAGCTTGTTGGCTTCGGTGATCGCGATGCGCTCGTGATCGACGTCGATGACGAACAGTGCGTCAGGCAGGCCGCCCATGTCCTTGATACCACCCAGGCTGCGATCCAGTTTTTCCAGGTCGCGGGTGCGCATCAGGGCTTCTTTCTTGGTCAGCTTGGCGAAGGTGCCATCTTCGGCCTGGGTTTCCAGGTCGCGCAGACGCTTGATCGAAGCACGGATGGTCTTGAAGTTGGTCAGCATGCCGCCCAACCAGCGGTGGTCAACGTACGGCGAACCGCAACGTGCTGCTTCTTCAGCAACGATCTTGCCAGCCGAACGCTTGGTGCCGACGAACAGGATCTTGTTCTTGCCCTGGGCCAGACGCTCAACGAAAGTCAGAGCTTCGTTGAACATAGGCAGGGTTTTTTCGAGGTTGATGATGTGAATCTTGTTGCGCGCGCCGAAAATGTACTTGCCCATTTTCGGGTTCCAGTAACGGGTCTGGTGGCCGAAGTGCACACCGGCCTTCAGCATATCGCGCATATTGACTTGGGACATGATAGTTCCTTGATAAGTCGGGTTAGGCCTCCACGTATCCCAATGACCAACCAGCGGCATTCGCCTCAGGCACCCAGGTCATCGTGTCGACACGTGTGTGGGGTTTGTGCTTCGGGGCCTGCCATGGGCGTGCCTCGCAAAGCGGCGCATTTTATAACACAGATTCTTGACCAGATAAACCCGTAATGCTGTTGATCGCCAAGGGTTTTCTGCCCGACGGAGTGTCGCCGGTCATGTTACCCCTTGAATCACAAGGTGGCGGGCCCCATTGCGGTGGCTTGCTACTCTATATAAAGCTGTCCGCCATGCCCAGCCGGAGCTCTGGTAGAATCAGCCTCTTTGCATCTTCACCCGCGCCTGTGGCGCCGAGAGAGCCTGTATGACCGTCACCATCAAGACCCCCGAGGACATCGAGAAAATGCGCATCGCCGGCCAGTTGGCTGCCGATGTCCTGGAAATGATCGCTTCCTACGTCAAGCCCGGTGTGACCACCGAAGAGCTTGACCGGCTGTGCCACGACTACATCGTCAACGAGCAGCGGGCCATTCCCGCACCTTTGAATTACAAGGGTTTCCCCAAGTCGATCTGCACCTCGATCAATCACGTCGTATGCCACGGGATCCCCGGCGACAAGCCCCTCAAGGACGGTGACACGCTGAACATCGATGTCACCGTGATCAAGGATGGCTACCACGGCGACACCAGCCGCATGTTCCACGTCGGCAGCGTGCCGGTATGGGCCGAGCGCCTGTCCCAGGTCACCCAGGAATGCCTGTACAAGGCCATTGAACTGGTCAAGCCAGGCTGCCGCCTGGGTGACATCGGCGAAGTGATCCAGAAGCACGCGGAGAAGAACGGCTTCTCGGTGGTGCGTGAATTCTGCGGCCATGGCATCGGCAAGGTGTTCCACGAAGAGCCGCAGGTCCTGCATTACGGGCGCGCCGGCACGGGCATGGAACTGGTCGAGGGCATGACCTTCACCATCGAGCCGATGATCAACCAGGGCAAGGCCGACACGAAGGTGCTGGGCGACGGCTGGACCGCCATCACCAAGGACCGCAAGCTCTCCGCGCAGTGGGAACACACCATTCTGGTGACGGCCAACGGCTACGAGATCTTCACCTTGCGCTCGGATGACACCATTCCTCGCAGCAACTGATGCACCGCCCGCGACACCGTTCGAATCGAGGAAGGTAGTAATGCCACAAGTGGATCCGGAGCTGTTCGACCGCGGCCAGTTCCAGGCCGAGCTCGCCCTCAAGGCCAGCCCTATCGGCGCCTTCAAGAAAGCCATCCGCCAGGCCCATGAAGTGCTCGACGGGCGGTTTCGCGCCGGGCGCAACATTCGCCGGCTGATCGAGGACCGTGCCTGGTTCGTCGACAACATCCTGCAGCAGGCCTGGGCGCAGTTCGACTGGAGCGACGAGGCCGACATCGCCCTGGTGGCCGTGGGCGGCTACGGTCGCGGCGAGCTGCACCCCTACTCCGACATCGACCTGCTGATTCTGCTGGAGCATGACGACCACGAGGTCTTCCGCGATTCCATCGAGCGTTTCCTCACGCTGCTCTGGGACATCGGCCTGGAGGTTGGGCAGAGCGTGCGCTCGGTCGCCGAGTGCGCATCCGAGGCGCGGGCCGACCTGACCGTCATCACCAACCTCATGGAGAGCCGCACCATCGCCGGCCCCGAGCGCCTGCGCCGGAGCATGATCGAGGTGACCAGCCCTGCGCACATGTGGCCAAGCAAGGAATTCTTCCTGGCCAAACGTGCCGAGCAGAAGACCCGGCATCACAAGTACAACGACACCGAATACAACCTGGAGCCCAACGTCAAGGGCTCGCCCGGCGGGCTGCGCGACATCCAGACCATCCTCTGGGTCGCCCGGCGCCAGTTCGGCACCCTCAACCTGCACGCACTGGCTGGCCAGGGTTTCCTGTTGGAGAGCGAGAACAGCCTGCTGGCCTCCTCCCAGGAATTTCTCTGGAAGGTACGCTACGCCTTGCACATGCTCGCCGGGCGCAGCGAAGACCGCCTGCTGTTCGATTACCAGCGCAGCATCGCCGGGTTGCTGGGCTACAAGGACAGCGACGCGAAGCTGGCCATCGAGCGCTTCATGCAGAAGTACTACCGCGTGGTAATGAGCATTGCCGAACTGAGCGATCTGATCATTCAGCATTTCGAGGAAGTCATTCTCGCCGACGACGACGGCAGCAGCACCCAGCCGATCAACTCGCGCTTCCAGCTTCATGACGGCTACATCGAGGCAACCCACGCCAACGTGTTCAAGCGTACACCGTTCGCCATGCTGGAAATCTTCGTGCTGATGGCCCAGAACCCCGACATCAAGGGCGTGCGCGCCGACACCATCCGCCTGCTGCGCGAACACCGACACCTGATCGACGACGAATTTCGCAACGATATCCGCAACACCAGCCTGTTCATCGAGCTGTTCAAATGTGAAGTCGGGATCCATCGCAACCTGCGTCGCATGAACCGCTATGGCATCCTCGGCCGCTACCTGCCCGAGTTCGGCCACATCGTCGGGCAGATGCAGCACGACCTGTTCCACATCTATACCGTCGATGCGCACACGCTCAACCTGATCAAGCATCTGCGCAAGCTGCAGTACAGCCAGACCCAGGTGTCGGAGAAATTCCCCCTGGCCAGCAAGGTCATGGGACGCCTGCCCAAGCCCGAGCTGATCTACCTGGCCGGGCTGTACCATGACATCGGCAAGGGCCGTAACGGTGACCACTCCGAACTCGGCGCGCTGGATGCCGAAGCCTTCGCGGCGCGCCATCAGCTGCCAGCATGGGACAGCCGGCTGATCGTCTGGCTGGTGCAGAACCACCTGGTGATGTCCACTACTGCACAGCGCAAGGATCTATCCGACCCCCAGGTGATCCATGACTTTGCCGGCCAGGTTGGCGACGAAGTACACCTGGACTACCTCTATGTGCTGACCGTGGCCGACATCAACGCCACCAACCCGACGCTGTGGAATTCCTGGCGGGCCAGCCTGCTGCGCCAGCTCTACACCGAGACCAAGCGCGCACTGCGCCGCGGCCTGGAGAACCCGCTCGAGCGCGAGGAGCAGATCCGCCGCACGCAAAGCGCCGCGCTGGATATCCTGGTGCGCGGCGGCACCGACCCCGACGACGTCGAGCAGCTGTGGTCGCAACTGGGTGACGACTATTTCCTGCGCCACAACGCCGCCGATGTGGCCTGGCACAGCGACGCGATCCTGCAGCAACCGGTAGACGGCGGCCCGCTGGTACTGATCAAGGAGACCACCCAGCGCGAGTTCGAGGGCGGCACGCAGATCTTCATCTATGCACCGGACCAGCACGACTTCTTCGCCGTGACCGTGGCCGCCATGGACCAGCTGAACCTGAACATCCATGACGCGCGCATCATCACCTCGAGCAGCCAGTTCACCCTCGACACCTATATAGTGCTCGACAACGACGGCGGCTCGATCGGCGACAACCCTCAGCGCATCAAGCAGATCCGCGAAGGCCTGGCCGAGGCACTGCGCAACCCGGACGACTACCCGACCATCATCCAGCGCCGGGTCCCGCGCCAGCTCAAGCATTTCGCCTTTGCGCCGCAGGTGACCATCCAGAACGACACCCAGCGCCCGGTTACCATTCTCGAGCTCAATGCCCCGGACCGTCCCGGCCTGCTGGCGCGCATCGGCAAGATCTTCCTGGAATTTGACCTGTCGCTGCAGAACGCCAAGATCGCCACCCTCGGCGAGCGCGTCGAAGACGTGTTCTTCATCACCGACGCGCACAACCAGCCGCTGTCCGACCCGCACCTGTGCGGGCGACTGCAGAACACCATCGTCGAACAGTTGAGCGTCAGCCAGGCGCCCGGCGTCGAACTGTCCCGCTTGAGCATTTGAAATGAACAACGCCCTGAATCTGCTGCAACCCTACCCGTTCGAAAAGCTGCGCGCCCTGCTGGCCGGCGCCGTGCCGCCGGCCGACAAGCGCGCGATATCGCTGTCGATCGGCGAACCCAAGCACACCTCGCCGGCGTTCGTCGCCCAGGCCATGGCCGACAATCTCGACAAGATGGCGGTCTACCCCACCACGCTGGGGCTGCCTGCGCTGCGCGAGGCCATCGCCCAGTGGTGCGAGCGGCGCTTCGACGTGCCGGCCGGCTGGCTCGACGCTGCGCGCCACGTGCTACCAGTGACCGGCACCCGCGAGGCGCTCTTCGCCTTCACCCAAACGGTGGTGCAGCGCGACGTCGACGGCCTGGTCGTCAGCCCCAACCCGTTCTACCAGATCTACGAAGGGGCGGCCTTGCTCGCCGGCGCCCAGCCACACTACCTGCCCTGCCTGGCTGAAAACGGCTTCAATCCGGATTTCGATGCGGTATCCGCCGAAACCTGGCAGCGCTGCCAGATCCTCTTCCTGTGCTCGCCCGGCAACCCGACCGGCGCACTGGTGCCGCTGGCGACCCTGAAAAAACTGATCGCCCTGGCCGACGAACACGACTTCGTGATCGCCGCCGACGAATGTTACAGCGAGCTGTACTTCGATGAAGAGGCGCCACCACCAGGCCTGTTGACTGCCTGTGCGCAACTGGGCCGCAGCGACTTCAAGCGCTGCGTGGTGTTTCACAGCCTGTCCAAGCGCTCCAACCTGCCAGGCCTGCGTTCGGGCTTTGTTGCCGGCGACGCCGAGATTCTCAAGGCCTTCCTGCTGTACCGCACCTACCATGGCTGCGCGATGCCCGTGCAGACCCAGCTGGCGAGCATTGCCGCCTGGAACGACGAAGCCCACGTGCGCACCAACCGCGACCTGTACCGCGCCAAGTTCGACGCCGTGCTCGACATCCTCGCGCCGGTGCTGGACGTGCAACGGCCGGACGGCAGCTTCTACCTGTGGCCGAAGGTGCCGATGGACGATGCGCAGTTCACTCGCGAGCTGTTTGCCAGCCAGCATGTGACCGTGGTGCCCGGCTCGTACCTGTCCCGTGAAGTCGACGGCTTCAACCCCGGCGCTCAGCGCGTGCGCCTGGCGCTGGTGGCCCCTCTGGCCGAATGCATCGAGGCGGCTGGGCGGATTCGCGAGTTCGTACAGCAGCGCTGATCCTCTCGGGATCAAACCGGCCTTTCGGCGGCTTCGCCCCCTCCCACCTCAACGCGGGCCCCCTGTGGCGGGGCTAATCCGGGAGGGGGCACAGCCCCTCGAACTTTGCCGTCAGACCCCTCTGCCCAACTGCGCCTCACTCAGGTCCAATTCGGCCAGCACCTCGCGCACCACATCATCCCCCACCCGCCGACTACGCTGCAGGCTGTACAGCTCGCGGCGTTGCGCGCGCAAAGCGCGCAGCCGCAGGCGGCGCTCCAGCTGATCCATCTGCCTGGCCAGCGCCTGGGCCTCTTCCGAATCGTTGAAGATGTCCAGATGGTGCCGATACTCGGACATGACCCGCGCCTTGGCTTCAGTGGCCAACGCCGCCTGAGCGGCTTGGGCGGCTTCATCGCCGGTGGCCGCATCCGCTGGATCGTCCGTCTCCAGCTCGCGGATCGCGGCTTCGGCGGTGGCCCTGCGCGCCTCGCGCACGGCACGCTGCTGCGCATCGTCCGGGCCGCGCACCAGGCCGCGCAACAGTAATGGCAGGCCGATGCAGGCCGTCACCAGCGACAACAGGATCACCCCCGCCGCGATGAAGATCAGCAGGTCGCGTTCGGGGAAGTCTTGCCCAGGGGCCATCAACAATGGGACTGAAAGCGTGCCCGCCAGGGTTACCGCCCCGCGCACACCGCCCAAGGTCAGCAGCCAGCAGGAGCGCGCCGTCGGCAACTCGCTCAGCTGACCTGCGCCACGCCAGCGGCGCAGCCGACCAATCATGCGCCAGGTGCTCTGCACCCACACGTAGCGCAGCAGCACCAGCACTGCGAAGATTGCCAGCACATCCAGGCAGCGCCACAGCAGCGTCGGCCACAGCGAGGGTTCGTGGCTGGCCACGGCTTTGAGGATGTCGGGCAACTGCAGCCCCAGCATGAGAAAGATCAAGCCGTTGAACACGAACTCCAGCAGGGCCCAGACGCTGCGGTTGAGCAACCGCGTGCTGGTCTGGCGCGGCAGCAGGTCCAGCCAGCTTTGCATCATGCCAGCGGCCACGGCCGAGAGGATGCCCGACAGCTCAAGGCGCTCGGCCAGTACATAGGCGGCGAACGGCAACAGCAACATCAGCACCACATGGGTGGCCGGATCATCCCAGCCACGCGCGATCATCCAGGCTCGCCCCTTGCCCACCACCCAGCTCAGCGCCACGCCGACCGCCAAACCGCCCAGCGCCACCAGAAGGAAGGTGACGCTGGCCTCGGCAAGGGAAAAATAACCCGTCATCGCTGCCGCGATAGCGAACTTGAAGGTCACCAGGCCCGAGGCGTCGTTCATCAGCGCCTCGCCCTGCAGCAGACGCATCAGGTTGGTCGGCAGGCGGTCCTGGGCGATCGCCGACACTGCCACGGCATCGGTCGGCGAAAGCACTGCGGCCAGGGCGAAAGCCACCGGCAGCGGGATGCTCGGCAACAGCCAATGGATGAAATAACCGGCGCCGATCACCGTGAACAGCACCAGGCCCACCGCCAGGGTCAGGATCGAGCTGCGCAGACGCCAGAGGTCACGCTTGGGCATGCGCCAGCCGTCGGAGAACAGCAACGGCGGCAAGAACAGAAAGAGAAACAATTCAGGGTCGAGGGCTACGTGCAAGCCCAGGGTCGGCACCGCCAGAATGGCCCCGGCGGCAATCTGCACCAGCGGCAGGGGCAACGGCAGCAAACGCGCGACCAGACGCGAGACGCTGACCAGCATCAGCAGGATGAGAACGGTGTAGGCGCTTTGCATGAGACGGCGAATCCTTGGATCGGCTGGCAATATGGCCCGGTTTAGAGCCTTGCCAAGCGCTTAGGTTGCAGATCGAGCGGTGCGCCGAAAAGCCGCATGCGCAACAATGACTTATTTGCTGATAAGGTCTCCAACCTCACGCCACCAAAAAGCCACGCCCATACGCCAATGGCGCGAGTACTCGCGCCTGACCCAGGCCGAGGTCGCAGGGCGGCTGGGAATCAGTCAATCGGCCTACGCTCAGCAAGAGAGCGTCGCCCCCGCGCAAGGCTACCCTGTCACGCATCGCAGCGGCGTTCGCGATCAAACCTGAACAGCTGCACCGCTAGGCAGCCCTGTCACCACCTAGTCATGGCATTGAAAGAATCGATGTCGCATAATTCGGCGATTCGACAGGAAGGAGCAGCGAGGGAGCGTCGGGGAAACCGGCTCGCCTCAGACATTCATGACCTACACCCTTTATGGCATCAAAGCCTGCGACACCATGAAGAAGGCCCGCAGCTGGCTTGACGAACACGCCGTCAGCTACGACTTTCACGATTACAAGGCCGCTGGCATCGACCGCGAGCACCTGAACCGCTGGTGCGACGAACATGGCTGGCAAGTACTGCTCAACCGCGCGGGCACCACCTTCCGCAAGCTCGACGACGCCCAGAAGGCCGATATCGACCAGGCCAAGGCTGTCGAGTTGATGCTGGCGCAACCGTCGATGATCAAGCGCCCGGTGCTCGATCTCGGCGACAGAACCCTGATTGGCTTCAAGCCAGACCTGTACACGGCGGCCGTCCAGTAACTGTCCAGTAACAACAAGCACTGGCAACCGGGCCCCGTTTTTTATTCAAGAGGTAACTCCATGTCCAACCCATTGTTCAGCCTGGCCTTCGGCGTCGGCACCCAGAATCGTCAAGGCAGCTGGCTGGAAGTGTTCTACGCCCAGCCGTTGCTCAACCCCTCGGCCGAGCTGGTCGCCGCCATCGCGCCAGTGCTGGGCTACACCGGCGGCAACCAGGCCATCACCTTCAGCAATACCCAGGCTTCGCAGCTGGCCGAAATCGTCAAGGGCATCGACGCCGCGCAAGGCGCCCTGCTGACCCGCCTCGCTGAAAGCCACAAGCCGCTGGTGGCCACATTGCTGGCCGAAGACGCCGCGCTGACCTCAACCCCCGAGGCCTACCTCAAGCTGCACCTGCTCTCGCATCGCCTGGCCAAGCCGCACGGCCTGAGCCTGGCCGGAATCTTCCCGCTGCTGCCCAATGTGGCCTGGACCAGCCAGGGTGCGGTCGACCTGACCGAACTGCCTGGCCTGCAGCTTGAAGCGCGCCTGCGCGGCGAACTGCTGGAAGTATTCTCGGTGGACAAGTTCCCGAAAATGACCGACTACGTAGTGCCGACCGGCGTACGCATCGCCGACAGCGCTCGCGTGCGTCTGGGTGCCTACATCGGTGAAGGCACCACCATCATGCACGAAGGTTTCGTCAACTTTAACGCTGGCACCGAAGGCCCGGGCATGATCGAAGGCCGCGTCAGCGCAGGCGTATTCGTCGGCAAGGGCTCGGACCTGGGCGGCGGCTGCTCGACCATGGGCACCCTGTCGGGCGGTGGCAACATCATCATCAAGGTCGGCGAAGGCTGCCTGATCGGCGCCAATGCCGGCATCGGTATCCCGCTGGGCGACCGCAACACCGTCGAGGCTGGCCTGTACATCACCGCCGGCACCAAGGTGACGCTGCTGGACGAGAACAACCAGCTGGTCAAAGTGCTCAAGGCTCGCGAGCTGGCCGGCCAGCCGGACCTGCTGTTCCGTCGCAACTCGCAAAGTGGTGCGGTGGAGTGCAAGTCCCACAAGTCGGCCATCGAGCTGAACGAAGCGCTGCACGCTCATAACTAATGGCCCGTCGAGCCCGGCGCAGCCCGGGCTCGACACCCTGTGAGCCAGACGATCATGTTCCAGCCCTCCCCCTGGCGTGCCGATTTTCCGGCCATCGCCGCACTGCAACGACAGCACCAGACCTACCTCGACCACGCGGCCACGGCGCAGAAGCCACAGGCGCTGCTCGATGCCATGAACCACTACTACAGCCACGGTGCCGCCAATGTACACCGGGCCCAGCATCTGCCCGGGGCCTTGGCCACCCAGGCGTTCGAAGCCACCCGCGAACGCGTGGCGCAGTGGCTCAATGCGCCCAGCCTGATGCAGGTGGTCTTTACCCACGGCACCACCAGCGCGATCAACCTGCTGGCCTACGGCCTCGAGCACTTGTTCGAGCCCGGTGATGCCATCGTCATCAGCGCCCTGGAACACCACGCGAACCTGTTGCCCTGGCAGCAACTGGCGCTGCGCAGGCAGCTCGACCTGGTGGTGCTTCCACTCGACCGCCATGGCCTGATCGACGTCGAGTCGGCGCGCTCGCTGATCGGCCCGCGCACCCGGCTGCTCGCCATCAGCCAGTTGTCCAACGTGATCGGCGCCTGGCAACCGCTGCATCAGCTGCTGCCTATGGCCCAGGCTTATGGCGCGTTGACCGTGGTCGACGGCGCTCAGGGCGTGGTCCACGGCCGCCATGACGTTGCCGCCATGGACTGCGACTTCTATACCTTCTCCAGCCACAAACTGTACGGCCCCGACGGCGTCGGCGTGCTCTATGGCAAGGCCGAGGCGCTGGCGCGGCTGCGGCCCTGGCAGTTTGGCGGTGAGATGGTGCAGATGGCCGACTATCAGTCCGCTTCCTTCCATCGCGCACCTTTGGGCTTGGAGGCCGGCACCCCGGCAATCGGCAGCGTGATCGGCCTGGGCGCCACCCTCGAATACCTGGCCGGCCTCGATGCCGACGCCGTGCAGGCCCATGAAGCAGCGCTGCACGGCCATTTGCTGCGCGGTCTCAACGACCGCGAAGGCATCAAGCTGCTGGGCGAGCCGCAGGTGGCGCTGGCCAGCTTTGTGGTCGAGGGCGTGCACAACGCAGACCTTGCCTCGCTGCTGACCGAACAGGGGATCGCCGTGCGCGCCGGCCATCACTGCGCAATGCCGCTGCTCAAGCGCTTTGGCCTGGGCGGCGCGATCCGCGTGTCGTTGGGGCTCTATAACGATTCGCAAGACCTGGAGCAATTCTTCCAGGCGCTGGACAAGGCTCTGGAGATCCTGCGATGAGCCTGCCGCCCGCTGCCGAACAGGCACTGGCGGTGTTCGCCGCAGCGAAAGGCTGGGAACAGCGCGCGCGCCTGCTGATGCAATGGGGTGAGCAGCTGGCGCCGCTGAGCGACAGCGAACGCTGCGAGGCCAACCGTGTGTCGGGCTGCGAAAGCGTGGTATGGCTGGTGGCGCAACGGCAGGGCGAACGCTGGCAATTTCGCGCGGCCAGTGATGCCCGCCTCATCCGCGGGCTGCTGGCGTTGCTTCTTGTGCGAGTCGAGGACGCCAGCACCCAGGAGCTGCAAACGCTCGACCTGGCCGACTGGTTCCATCAGCTGGGGCTCGGGCGGCAATTATCGCCGTCGCGCAGCAACGGCCTCAATGCAGTGCTCAAGCGGATGGCGCAGCTGGTAGCGTAGGGCTTGCCGGCCTCAGACGGCCTTGGCCCGCTCGCTCGGCCGTCGCCCTCCCGCGACGATCTTCTCCACCGCCTTGGTCGCCGCCACCATGCCGAAGGTCGCCGTGACCATCATCACCGCGCCAAAGCCTCCGGCACAGTCCAGCTTGACCCCTTCGCCGACGAAGCTCTTCTGCAGGCAAACGCTGCCATCTGCCGCCGGGTAGCGCAGCTGTTCGGTGGAATACACGCAGGGCACGCTGTAGTGGCGGCTGACATTGCGGGAGAATCCGTAGTCGCGACGCAGCGTCGAGCGCACGTTGGCCGCCAGTGGGTCGTTGTGGGTACGGTTCAGATCGCCCACCCGGATCTGCGTCGGGTCAATCTGCCCGCCGGCGCCACCGGTGCAGATGATCTGCACCTTGCGCCGCTTGCACCAGGCGATCAGCGCCGCCTTGGCGTTGACGCTGTCGATGCAGTCGATCACGCAGTCCAGATGCTCGCCGATGTACTCGGCCATGGTCTCGCGGGTCACGAAGTCCGCGACCGCATGCACGGTACAGGCCGGGTTGATGGCGCGGATGCGCTCGGCCATGACTTCGACCTTGGCCCGCCCGACGTTGCCGTCCAGGGCATGCAACTGCCGATTGGTGTTGCTGACGCAGACGTCATCCAGGTCGAACAGGGAAATCTCCCCTACCCCGCAGCGGGCAATCGCTTCCGCCGCCCAGGAACCAACGCCACCGATACCGACGATCGCCACGTGTGCCGCCTGCAACCGCTGCATGCCTTCACGGCCATACAGGCGGGCAACGCCGGCGAACCGTGGATCTTCTGTAGTCATGACCAACACCTCGAAAAACCGGCGCGCAGTATACGCCTCCGGTCCTGCTCAAGCACCCCGGCGAACTCCGTGAAAATAAACACTCTAAGGAAATGTCCTACGCCATTTTCTGTACAGTCCTACACAGCGCGGAGTAGGATGCGCGCCGACCGGCGGTCGCCGGTCCTGCCTTGTTCCACCTTTCGGAACCCGAACTGCTTATGTCCTCGCGTAAATTTGGCATCAACCTGGTCGTCGTGGTGGCGATCGCGGCGTTGTTCACCGGTTTCTGGGCGTTGGTCAATCGCCCCGTCACCGCACCCAACTGGCCTGAACACATTTCCGGCTTCTCCTACTCGCCTTTTCGCCTGGGCCAGAACCCGCAGAAAGACCAGTACCCGACGGATGACGAAATCCGCCAGGACCTGGAGCAGATGAGCAAGTTTACCGACAATATCCGCATTTACTCGGTAGACGGCACCCAGGCTGACATCCCCAAGCTGGCTGAGGAATTCGGCCTGCGGGTGACGCTGGGCATCTGGATCAGCCCGGACCTGGAACGCAACGAGCGCGAAATCGCCACCGCCATCCAGCTGGCCAACAGCACCCGTAGCGTGGTGCGCGTAGTGGTCGGCAACGAGGCGCTGTTCCGTGAAGAAGTCACGGTACAGGCGCTGAGCGACTACCTGGACCGGGTCCGCGCTGCAGTGAAGGTGCCGGTGACCACCTCGGAACAATGGCACATCTGGAAAGACAACCCCTCCCTGGCCAAGCACGTCGACCTGGTGGCTGCGCACATCCTGCCGTACTGGGAGCACATCCCGGTGGACAAGGCCCAGCAGTTCGTCCTCGACCGGGCGCGCGAACTCAAGCACCAGTTCCCGAAAAAACCCCTGCTTCTATCCGAAGTGGGCTGGCCGAGCAATGGCCACATGCGCGGCGGAGCCGACGCCAGCCAGGCCGACCAGGCCATCTACCTGCGCACGTTGGTCAATCGACTGAACCGCAACGGCTACAACTATTTCGTCATCGAAGCCTACGACCAACCCTGGAAAGCCAGCGACGAAGGCTCGGTGGGCGCGTACTGGGGCGTGTTCAACGCTGCCCGTCAGCAGAAATTCAACCTCGAAGGCCCGGTCGTGGCGATCCAGCAATGGCGCGTGCTGGCCGTCGGCTCGGTGGTTCTGGCGCTGTTGGCACTGACCCTGCTGCTGATCGATGGCTCGGCGCTGCGTCAGCGCGGGCGCACCTTCCTGACGTTTATCGCCTTTCTCTGTGGTTCGGTGCTGGTGTACATCGGCTATGACTACAGTCAGCAGTACAGTACCTGGTTCAGCTTGACCGTCGGCGTGTTGCTGGCGCTGGGCGCCATGGGCGTGTTCATCGTCCTGCTGACCGAAGCCCACGAGCTGGCCGAGGCGGTTTGGACCCACAAGCGCCGGCGCGAATTCCTGCCGGTGCATGACGACCAGGCCTATCGGCCGAAAGTCTCGGTGCACGTACCTTGCTACAACGAGCCGCCAGAGATGGTCATGCAGACCCTGAACGCCCTGGCCAACCTCGACTACCCGGATTTCGAGGTCTTGATCATTGATAACAACACCAAGGACCCGGCAGTCTGGGAGCCGGTACGCGACTACTGCGAGACCCTCGGCCCGCGCTTCAAGTTCTTCCACGTCGCCCCTCTGGCCGGCTTCAAGGGAGGTGCGCTGAACTACCTGATTCCGCACACGGCCCAGGACGCCGAAGTGATCGCGGTGATCGACTCGGACTACTGTGTCGACCGCAACTGGCTGAAACACATGGTGCCGCACTTCAGCGACCCGAAGATCGCCGTGGTGCAGTCGCCGCAAGACTACCGCGACCAGGACCAGAGCCTGTTCAAGAAACTCTGCTACTCGGAATACAAGGGGTTCTTCCACATCGGCATGGTCACCCGCAACGACCGTGACGCGATCATCCAGCACGGCACCATGACCATGACCAGGCGCTCGGTCCTCGAGGAGCTGGGCTGGGCCGACTGGTGCATCTGCGAAGACGCCGAGCTGGGCCTGCGCGTATTCGAGAAGGGCCTCAGCGCGGCGTACTACCACAACAGCTACGGCAAGGGCCTGATGCCCGACACCTTCATCGACTTCAAGAAGCAGCGCTTCCGCTGGGCCTATGGCGCGATCCAGATCATCAAGCGCCACACCGCGCAACTGTTGCGCGGCAAGGGCACCGAGCTGACCCGCGGCCAGCGCTACCACTTCCTGGCGGGTTGGCTGCCCTGGGTTGCGGACGGCATGAACATCTTCTTCACCGTGGGCGCGCTGCTGTGGTCTGCGGCGATGATCATCGTGCCGCAACGGGTCGACCCGCCACTGATGATCTTTGCCATCCCGCCGTTGGCGCTGTTCTTCTTCAAGGTCGGCAAGATCATCTTCCTGTACCGCCGCGCAGTGGGGGTCAACCTGACGGATGCCTTCTGCGCTGCGCTGGCGGGCCTGGCGCTGTCGCACACCATCGCCAAGGCGGTGCTGTACGGCTTCTTCACCACCAGCATCCCATTCTTCCGCACGCCGAAGAACGCCGACAGCCACGGCCTGCTGGTGGCCATCTCGGAAGCCAGGGAAGAACTGTTCATCATGCTGCTGCTGTGGAGCGCAGCAGGGGGGATCTGCCTGGTGCAGGGCCTGCCGAGCAATGACATGCGGTTCTGGGTGGCGATGCTGCTGGTGCAATCGCTGCCCTACGTGGCCGCACTGGTCATGGCCTTCCTGTCGTCACTGCCCAAGCCATCGGTGACCCAGGACGAGCCGGTGCCGAACGTTTGACCCGGCCACGCTGAAGCGCATCAAAACCACCGGCCACTTCCGTGGCCGGTGGTGGCTTCACTCGGCGGCCACCCAATACCGCCAGGCAGTTGGCGTCGATACGAAATCATCGAGATCGAACTGATGCCCCGCCACCTGCACTCCCCCTCTGCTGTCGGGCAGTAGCGCCAGGTATTCGCGATACGGCTCGCTGAGCAGCACACCATCGTCGGCGAAACCGGGATCCAGCAGCCCTTGACTGGTCAGCCCGAGCAGCAGTCCGCCGCGTTCGAAACTGCCCGGGTATTGACTGCTGCCAGCGACCACCAGCTTGCCACTGGGCAAGCACACGGCCGTGGCGACCTGGGGATAGGCAAGGTGCGCGGCCAAAGCCTGCGGCTGCAGCGTGACCGGACGACCCTGCTCGGTGAGCGACCAGCTGACGATATTCGGCTCACCGTTGCGCGCCGCCGTGCCGATGGCGATCAGAAAACCGCTGGCTGACACCAGACTGCTGAACGCACAGAGCTCACCGGGCGGCGACCAGCTGCAAAACCCATCGCCTTGCGGCCCAAAACTGGTGTCCAAGGTGCCGTCGAGCCCGACTTTGCCCACCAGAGCACTGGCCACGCCATTGCCGCGTGGCTGACTGGCAGTGATCAGATAGCCGTCGGCTTGCACAGTCAAGCTGCGGATCTGCAGCGGCTCACCCTGATGGCGCAACTCCAGGGACCCGGAGCCGTTGAAAGAGGTATCAGGTTGCCCGCTGTCGGTCACGGCCAGCAGAAAAGAGGCGAACCCGGCATGCTCGGTTTCGGGACTGTAAAAGCTGAAGACGGTGCGCCCAGAGCCCCCAGCGGCGGCCAGGGCGTGGCCATCGGCATCGTAGCGTGCAATCGCCGACTGCCATACGCCCCCAAGGCGGACTCGACCGCAGACGCTGATGACGCCCGACCGCTCATCGACGAACAGCGCAGACACGGTCGAGTGGCCTGCGGGATCGAAGGTATCGTCCAGATAGCCCGAGTGGGCAAAGGAGGTATCCAGCTCGCCCTGTTGGTTGAACCGGCATATCACGTAGCGCTGACGGTAGCGGGCCAGGGCCAGCGTCGAGGGGCCTTGCGCCACCAGAAAATCAATGATCTCTCCTTTGTTCAATGCCAGCGAACCGCGCTGACCAAAATCTTCGTCGGCATCACCAGGCTGTGCGGGCAATTTCAGCATGCTATGGATCTCCAGTGCTCGTGGGTAGAACACTCACCATAGAAGAAATAAACGGTTCATAAAGCAAGATAACTCATTGATATGTAAGTACAAAATGTTACAAGGATGGGATCCTCAAAAGCGTTGATGCCGGCCCTGTCCAGCAAGCTGAATTCCAACCGCGCAACGCATTCGACGCGCTTTTGCTTTAACATATCGCCCCTTTGCCCACGTCTGTTCCTGGCCCCCGTTGGAAATATCACCATGACCGCCCCCGCCGATCTCTCGCCGACCCTGCAACTGGCCTGCGACCTCATCCGCCGTCCCTCGGTGACGCCGCTGGATGCCGACTGCCAGAAGCTGATGATGCAGCGCCTGGGCGCCGCCGGCTTTACCCTGGAGCCGATGCGCATCGAGGACGTCGACAATTTCTGGGCCCGCCACGGCCGCGCCGACGGCCCGGTGCTGTGCTTCGCCGGGCACACCGACGTGGTGCCCACCGGCCCGGTGCAGAACTGGCAGATCGCGCCCTATGAGGCGCTGATCGACGATGAGGGCATGCTGCATGGCCGCGGCGCCGCCGACATGAAGGGCAGCCTGGCGGCGATGCTGGTGGCGGCGGAGAAATTCGTCGGTGACTACCCGGATCACCGGGGCGCAGTGGCCTTTCTGATCACCAGCGACGAGGAAGGCCCGGCCCACCATGGCACCAAGGCCGTGGTCGAGCGCCTCAAGGCGCGCAACGAGCGCCTGGACTGGTGCATCGTCGGCGAGCCGTCGAGCACCACGCTGGTCGGTGACGTGGTCAAGAACGGCCGCCGCGGCTCGCTTGGCGCCACCCTGACGGTGCGTGGCAAGCAAGGTCACGTGGCCTATCCGCACCTGGCCGCCAACCCGATCCACCTGGCCGCGCCGGCCCTGGCCGAGCTTGCCGCCGAGCACTGGGACGAGGGCAATGCCTTTTTCCCGCCGACCAGCTTCCAGATCTCCAACCTCAACAGCGGCACCGGCGCCACCAATGTCATTCCTGGTGACCTGACCGCGTTGTTCAATTTCCGCTTCTCCACCGAGTCCACGGTCGAGGGGCTGCAGCAGCGTGTTGCCGCGATTCTCGACAAGCATGGCCTGGACTGGCACGTCGACTGGGCCCTGTCGGGCCTGCCGTTCCTCACCGAGCCCGGCGCCCTGCTCGACGCCGTGGCGGCAAGCATCCGTCAGGTGACCGGCCGCGAGACCCAGGCTTCGACCAGCGGCGGCACCTCCGACGGCCGTTTCATCGCCACCCTGGGCACCCAGGTGGTCGAACTGGGTCCGGTCAACGCAACCATCCACCAGGTCAACGAACGCATCCTGGCCAGCGATCTGGACCTGCTGACCGAGATCTACTACCAGACCCTGGTCAAGTTGCTCGCCTGATGCTCACCTGCCCTCTGTGCCTGACTCCCCTGGCCAACGCCGAAAACGGCGTGGTCTGCGCTGCCGGCCACCGTTTCGATCGTGCCCGCCAAGGCTATCTGAACCTGCTGCCGGTGCAACACAAGAACAGCCGCGACCCCGGTGACAACCAGGCCATGGTCCAAGCGCGCCGCGACTTTCTCAATGCCGGCCACTATGCCCCGGTGGCGCAGCGCCTGGCCGAACTGGCCGCCGAACGCCAGCCCGAGCGCTGGCTGGACATCGGCTGCGGCGAGGGTTATTACACCGCGCAGATCGCCCAGGCGCTGCCGCGCGCGCAGGGCTACGCCCTGGACATCTCGCGCGAGGCGGTCAAGCGTGCGTGCAAGCGCGCGCCCCAGGTTACCTGGCTGGTGGCGAGCATGGCGCGTATCCCGCTGCCCGACGCCAGCTGCCAGTTTCTCGCCAGCGTCTTCAGCCCGCTGGACTGGACCGAAGCCAAGCGCCTGCTGGCCCCGGGCGGCGGACTGATGCGCGTCGGCCCGACCCGCGAACACCTGATGGAGCTGCGCGAGCGGCTGTACGACGAGGTGCGCGAGTACGTCGACGACAAGCATCTGTTGCAGGTGCCCCCCGGCATGCACCTGGCCCACAGCGAGACCCTGACCTACAAGATCAAGCTGATCGACCCGCAGTCGCGCGCACACCTGCTGGCCATGACCCCCCATGGCTGGCGCGCCAGCGCCGAACGCCGCGCCGCCGTCATCGAACAGGCCAAACCCTTCGTGGTCACTGTATCGATGCGCTACGATTATTTTCTGCTGTCCGACGTCAAGTGAGCCCCCGCATGCGCCAACCCGATATCGAGATTTACCTGAAGGATGCCGAGGTCGACCACAAGGCAATCACCGCCTGGCTGGGCGCCGTGCTGGGCCCGTGCAGCGAATGGCAGCAGAAAGGCCAAACGTACAAATGCGTGGCCGGGGGCGTACCGGTGACCTGGCTGCCGAAGGCCGTGGGCAAATGGAACAGCCTTTACCTGGAGAGCGACCAGACGCCCTGGGAAGACGACATCGCCTGCGCCCGTGCCGCCTTCGCCGCGCTCAATGTCGAGGTGCGTTGCGCCCCTGGCAGCTGGGTCGAGGAAGAAGGTGAAGAAAACGCCGACCGCTGGATTCGTATCAGCAGCGACGGTGAAGAAGAGATCACCTGGCGCACCGCCTGATGGGTCCCTCGCCGCTGCGTCGCATGCTGTTCGGCGGCCTGCGCCGCCTGCTGTACGTTTGGGTGCGTTCCGAGACCATCAATCAGTCCTCGTTCAACCTGGAACTGGACCGCAGACGTCCGGTGTTCTACGCCCTGCCCTCGCCATCCTTGAGCGAACTGGCGGTGCTCGACCATGAGTGCAGCAAGGCCGGCCTGCCGCGCCCGGTGCTGCCCGTGGCGGTGGGCGGGCTGATGGAGCCGGCGGCGTTCTTCTACCTCACCCCAGGCCCCGACTGGCTAGGCCGCCAGGACAAGCGCGGTGCTCCGCCGGCCTTGGAGCGGCTGGTCTCGGTGCTCGGCGAAGACGCCGCGCAGGACGCCCAGATCATTCCGGTGAGCGTGTTCTGGGGTCAATCGCCGGCCAGCGAGTCGAGTCCGTGGAAGCTGCTGTTCGCCGACAGCTGGGCCGTCACCGGGCGCCTGCGGCGGCTGGTCAGCATCCTGATCCTGGGGCGCAAGACCCGCGTGCAGTTCTCCGCACCGATCCATCTGCGCGAGCTGGTGCAGCAGAACAAAGGCCACGAGCGCACCGTGCGCATGACCCAGCGCCTGCTGCGGGTGCATTTTCGCCACCTGAAGACCGCCGTCATCGGCCCGGACATCTCGCACCGTCGCCACCTGGTCAAGGGCCTGGTCCACGCCCCGCAGGTGCGCGAGGCGATCGCCAGCCAAGCCCAGCGCGAGAATGTGTCTGTGGAAAAGGCTCAGGCCAAGGCCCTGCACTACGGCAACGAGATCGCTTCGGACTACACCTACACGGCGATCCGCTTCCTCGAAGTGGTGCTCAGCTGGTTCTGGAACAAGATCTACGACGGCATCAAGGTCAACAACCTGGAGGGCGTGCAGCAGGTCGCCCAGGGCCACGAAATCATCTACGTACCCTGCCACCGCAGCCATATCGACTACCTGCTGCTCAGCTACCTGCTGTTTCGCAACGGCCTGACCCCGCCGCACATCGCCGCCGGGATCAACCTCAACATGCCGGTAATCGGCAGCCTGCTGCGTCGCGGCGGCGCGTTCTTCATGCGCCGTACCTTCAAAGGCAACCCGCTGTACACGGCGGTGTTCAACGAGTACCTGCACACCTTGTTCAGCAAGGGCTTCCCGGTGGAGTATTTCGTCGAGGGCGGCCGCTCGCGGACCGGGCGCATGCTGCAGCCCAAGACCGGCATGCTGGCGATCACCGTGCGCAGCTTTCTGCGCTCGTCAGGCATGCCCGTGGTGTTCGTGCCGGTGTACATTGGCTATGAGCGCGTGCTGGAGGGCCGCACCTACCTGGGCGAGTTGCGCGGCGCAAGCAAGAAGAAGGAATCGATCTTCGACATCTTCAAGGTCTTCGGCGCGCTCAAGCAGCGCTTCGGCCAGGTGGCGGTCAACTTCGGCGAACCGATTCGCCTGGCGCAGTTCCTCGACGGCCAACAGCCGGGCTGGCGCGACCAGCCTCAGGCCGCCGACTTCAAGCCGGCCTGGCTGAACGCGGCCACCCAGCAACTAGGCCTGAGCGTGGCCCGGCGCATCAACGAGGCGGCGGCGATCAACCCGGTCAACCTGGTGGCCACAGCGCTGCTGGCCACCAGCAGGCTGGCCCTGGACGAGCGCGCCCTGACCCGCGTGCTGGACCTCTACCTGGGCCTGCTGCGCCAGGTACCCTACTCGCCGCACACCACCTTGCCCGAAGGTGACGGCAAGGCGCTGATCGACCACGTGCTGGGCATGAACCTGCTCAGCGAGCAGAGCGATGCCCTGGGGCGGATCCTCTACCTGGACGAGCAGCACGCGGTGCTGATGACCTACTACCGCAACAACGTGCTGCACATCTTTGCCCTGCCATCCTTGCTGGCATGCTTCTTCCAGAGCACCTCGCGCATGAGCCGCGAGCAGATCCTGCGCTACACCCGCGCGCTCTACCCTTACCTGCAAGCCGAGCTGTTCCTGAGATGGGAGGTGCAAGCGCTGGACGAAGTGGTCGATCAGTGGCTGCTGGCCCTGGTCGAACAGGGGCTGCTGCGCTACGACAACGGCGTGTATCTGCGCCCGGCGCCGAGTTCGCGGCACTTCGTGCTGCTGACCCTGCTGTCGCGGGCCATCGCGCAGACCTTGCAGCGCTTCTACATGGCCACCTCGCTGCTGCTCAACAGCGGCCAGGACAGCCTCGACGCCCAGGCCCTGGAGAACCTCTGCGTGGTCATGGCCCAGCGCCTGTCGATACTGCACGGCCTCAACGCCCCGGAGTTCTTCGACAAGAGCCTGTTCCGCCATTTCATCCAGACCCTGCTCGAACAAGGCGTGCTGCGGCGCAACGAGGACGGCAGACTGGGCTATCACCCAGCCTTGGGCGAACTGGCCGAAGGCGCGGCCAAGCGCGTGCTGCCAGCGGAGATCAGGCTGTCGATCCGTCAGGTGGCGCTGCACCGGGGGGACGAAGCCGAGGTGGTCATTTAACCCGCGTCGCCCTCACACATCTTTCAGAAAATTCCTCCAGGAAAATGCGCTAGCCTCAGAGGTATCCCTCACGCTTCGGTGGTACCTCCCATGCATAAGACCCTGCTCCTGGCCTGCGCGCTGACCCTCGGCGGCTGCTCGACGTTCGCCCCCAAGGCCAGCCTCGACGGTGAAGTCGTCTACCTGCAGCGCCTGGCCCTGCCGCCTTCGGCGACCCTCAACGTCAAGTTGCAGGACGTGTCGCTGGCCGACGCGCCGGCCATCGCCCTGGCCGAATACGACGGCCCGATCACCGGCCAGGTGCCGATCCCCTTCCACCTGCAGTACAACCGAAACGACGTCAAAGCCGGCCATCGCTATGCCGTGAGTGCGCGAATCGAGGCGCAGGGGCATTTGTTATTCGTCACCACCGAGCGCCATGACGTACAGTTGAACAGTCAGGACCCACAGCCATTGCGCATCCGCGTGGACCTGGCGCAATAACCGTTCTTCTGACTGCTCAAGGATTCACTCATGATTCGTCGTTCCCTGTTTGTCACCGGGCTGTGTGCCGGTTTGCTGTTGTCTGCCAATGTGCTGGCCGCCTCTCTCTCCAGCCTGTCGCAACAGCAGGCCGGTGGCGGCCTCAAGGACGCCCTCACCCAAGGCGCCCAGGTGGCGGTGCAGCAGCTGGGCGTGCCGGGCGGCTTCAGCAACAACCCCGAGGTGCGCATCGAACTGCCGGGCAAGCTGGGCAAGGTGGCCAAGACCATGGAGAAACTGGGCATGGGCGCGCAGGTGCAGGCCCTGGAAACCAGCATGAACCAGGCGGCAGAAGCGGCCATGCCGCAGGCCCAGGCGCTGCTGGTGGACGCCGTGAAGAAAATGACCCTCAGCGATGCCAAGGGCATCCTCACCGGTGGCAAGGACTCGGCCACCGAGTACCTGAGCAAGACCAGCCGCGAGCAGATTCGCGCGAAATTCCTGCCGATCGTCAAACAGGCCACCGACAAGGTCGGCGTGGCGCAGAAGTACAACAACTTCGCCGGCCAGGCCGCGAGCCTGGGCGTGGTCGACAGCAAGGACGCCAACGTCGAGGGCTACGTGACCGAAAAAGCCCTGGACGGCCTGTTCAAGATGATCGCCAAACAGGAAGAAACCATCCGCGCCAACCCGGCGGCAGCCGCCACCAGCCTGGCCAAGCAGGTGTTTGGCGCGTTGTGATGCGCCCAGGCGTTCAGCCCTTGAGCGCCTTCTTCGCATAGATATCGTAGCGGCTCGATTTGCCTTCCAGCGTATGTGAGGGCTTGGCGCCCTCGATGCAGGGAGCCTTGCGCGGGCGCTTGACCACCACCCTGTGGCTGGCCAGGGCCAGCGCGGCGGCCAGCAGGGCCGGGGCGTCGAGATCGTCGCCGACCAGGGGGCGGAACAGGCGCATTTCCTTTTTCACCAGCGCGCTCTTTTCGCGGTGGGGGAACATCGGGTCCAGGTAGATCACCTGCGGCGGCTCGTCGCTCCAGTTGCCCAGCAGTTCGATGGAATTGCCTGCCAGCAGGCGCATGCGCTGCATGATCAGCGCCACTTGCGGGTCACCTGCGGCGCGCCGCAGGCCATCCTCGAGCAGCGCGGCGATGATCGGCTGGCGTTCGATCAGGCTGACCTGGCAACCCAGCGTGGCCAGCACGAATGCGTCCTTGCCCAGCCCGGCCGTCGCATCCAGCACTCGCGGCCTGACCCCCGGCTGCAAGCCCACGGCCTTGGCGATCATCTGCCCGCTGCCGCCACCGAACAGACGGCGGTGCGCTGCGCCGCCCTCGAGAAAGTCAACTCGTACCGGCCCCGGCGCATCGTCGCCCAGCTGCTGCAGCTGCAGGCCCTGGTCGGTGGCCTGCAAGGCAAACTCGGCGTTGTCCACCTGCAAGGCCAGCCCCAGGCGCTGCGCCCAGGCCTGGGCCGCTGGCTGGTTGCCCAGGCCGAGCGCCTGAACTTCTATACGACTGTGCGCCTGGTACTCCACCGGTCAAATCCCATACAAAAAAAATTAAAAGAATTGCCGCACTCGCCGATAAGCCAGGTATCCGGACATTGACCTTCCACCTGCTCGCAGCGACCGCCATGTCAAACCTGCAACCTACATCGCTCGGTTATATCTCGCCTGTAGGCGACTATGCCCTGAAAAATACCCAGGCCCTGGGCGGCGTCAGCCACCTGTGGCAGGATTTTTTCGCCCGCGCGATGCAAGAGCAGCACGGTGAGACCAGCACTGACGCTGCTGCCACCCCTGCCGTCACCGATCCCGCCGCCGAGCCTACCGCCGGCAGCGACTGGCTGGCGCAGATCAATGCGCAGCGTCTGTGCGACGTCAAGGGTACCGAGGTCAAGCCCGCCGAGCCACTGTTCCTGCCGATCGCCGAGTTCGACACCGAACTGCTCGAGAAGGCCGCCCCGCCATTTTCCAGCGAAGAGCTCGTCGCGCAGCAGAAGCAGCTCGACTTCGAAAGCGGCTGGGTGCGCCCCATCGTCTTGAACGCCGGCCAGCCATTGCCGGAACCTGGCCCTGCGCCGCGCCCGCGCCCGCTCAACCTGCCGATCGCCGAGTTCGAATGGGACCTTGCCGACAAGCCCGCAGAGCCTTTCGACAGCCAGACCCTGGCCCGCCAGCAAACCGACCTGGACTTCGACCATCACTGGGCCGCGCCCGTGGTGCTGCAGAACATCCGCATCGCTGCCTGAAGCGGGTTTATCGGCACAGTGCCCAGCCTGCCGTATCCATGTGCAGATGATTGCGATGGGCGGCATTGTAGTCCGGCCCCAGCACCGTGCCGAAACTGTCACAGGCGCCGTCGCGCACCTCGCGCAGGAAGCGCCCGGCGGGCGTGTCCTGCCCCCAATCGTGCAACACCGAGATCTGCCGACCATCAGCCATGCGAAAACCGGCGATGTCGATGGCATTGGCGCTCGCGTGCAGGCTGCGCCGGGCGTCAACGCGCCCATAAATATTGCGGCAGGCAAAACTGCCGAGGTGATCGATGCGCGCAACCGCCTGGCCGAACACCCGCTGCGCCGCCGGCTGTACGGCGTTCTGGCTGAACAGGGCGAACGCCACCGCCATCGGGCAACTGGCGATGAAGCTGCTGCTCAGGGCCTGCTCACCACCACTCACCCGCACTACATCGCTCAAGGGGCAAGGCCCCGGGGTGTCGGCCTGGGCATGATATTTCAAGGTCGACGTGGCCAGCGCCGCAGCGCACAGCTGGGGCTGGTGGCGCAGCCGTGCCAGCTTCCAGCGGGTCAGGGCGTTCGCCGGTTCCCGCAAATCCAGCGGCGACCAGGGATTCCAGGCGGGCGGCGGCCTGAGCCAGCCCTGCCACAGTGCCAGCGCCAACATCGTCAATATCGCCAACGCCAGCCATTTGCCCATGGGCATGCGCTCCCCTCAAGCCGCTAGAGCAGATCCAGCTGCTGCACCGCCAGGTCGATCTGCGGCAACGCCGCCAGCCCCGGCAGGCGTTGCATCAGCTGTTCGTGAAAGCGCCGCGCCTGGGCTGCCGCCAGGTGGTTGTCCGGAGTGTGCAGGAACACATAGGGCGTGCGCCCCTGCTCTATCCAACCGGCCACCTTGTCCAGCCATTGGCCGAGGTAGTGGTCGTTGGCTGCCAGGTCGGGACCGCCGATGAAACGCACTTGGGGCGCCTGGCTGAAGGCCGTGGGCCGAGGCGGCACGCGCGGCTTCTTCGATTGCGCATGCAGCACAGCCGGGTCAGTGCTCACACAGCTGAACAATGGCCGTGAATCCAGACAAATGCGCTCCACCCCGTGGGCCAGCAGCAGCCGGTTGAGTTGGCGCTCCTCTTCGCCTCGGGCGAAAAAGGCCGGGTGGCGAACTTCGATTGCCAAGGGGCGCTGCCAGCCCTCGATAAAGGACTGCAATTCGTTCAAGCGCTGCGGGCCGAAGGATGCTGGCAGCTGCAACCAGAACGGCGCCACCCGGCTCCCCAGGGGCGCGAGCAGCGCGGCAAAGGTCTCGGCGGCTGCCAGCTGCTGGCTCAGATCGCCACCATGGCTGATTTCCCGGGGAAATTTAGCGGTGAAACGAAAGTGCCTGGGGAACGCCTGCGCCCAACGCTCGACCACGGCGGGCGACGGCCGCGCGTAGAACGTGGTATTGCCTTCAACGGCGTTGAAGACCCGGCAGTACAGTTCGAGAAACTCGCCGGAACCCGCATCGGCCGGGTACAGCGATCCGCGCCAGGCGCTTTCGCTCCACGACGGGCAGCCAATGAAATAGGGAAGTCCAGGCGATGGTGGCACGCTCAGCTGCGTACCCCTTAGATGTGCACGTCCAGCCCCAGCACTTCCATGTCCCAATCGACGAAGCTCGAGGTGGTCATGTAGCTGGCCAAGGCGTGGGCGGCGGTGCGGCTCATGGCGCGCTGGAACAACAGATCCTGCTGACGGGCCGGCAGATTGGTAACGTTGCCACCCCCGCCGGAGCGCGGTCGGACGATCTCGCCCATGCCTTCGAAGACCACTTCGCCATCTTCGATATCGTCTTCCACCCGCGCAGCCGCCTTGCGAGGCTTGCGCTTGATGGGGTACGAAGAAGTGGACAGGCCGTCTATGCGCATCAGCTACGTCTCGGTATCAGTGATGGCAATCTAGCGTCGCGGTAGCACGCGACGCAATTACCCGATTGATAACTAGACCGCAAGTATTGCAAAAGGTTTGCCGCAGGTCACATCGAGCCGATGAATCACCGGTTTTTTTTTCGGCAGTTGCGGCTATATAACGAAGATACGTCAAAAATGGCGGTTATTTCTGCGCTTTTGCCACGGCAACCTTGTCCCGCAGATAGACCGGTTGAGCGAAATCTGCCGCCACCCCTTCGCCGCGCTCCCAGGCGAACTGGCCAAGGGTCAGCAGGTCGAGGGCATGGGGTAGCAGGCTGGCATCCACCGCCGACGGCTGCACTGCCAGACGTTCAGCATAGCCCCAGCCGGTGCCGGCACCGAACCATTGACCGGTCGCATCGTCAGGCAAGGCCACCGCTGGTGGCGCCAGCACGGCTTCTTCGCCGACCAGTCGCATCTCGCCCGCCTGCTCGCGGTAGCAGCCCCAGTACACTTCATCCATGCGCGCGTCGATGGCAGCGGCCACCTGCGCGGCGCCGTGCTCGCGCCAGGCGCGCTGGGCCAGCAGGGCCAGGTTGGACACCGCCAGCACCGGCCGCTCGAGGGCGAACGCCAGGCCCTGGACCACGCCGATGGCGATGCGCACGCCGGTGAACGCTCCAGGGCCGCGGCCGAAGGCGATGGCGTCCACCGCCGACAATGCAATCCCCGCCTCGCCCAGCAATTGCTGGATCATTGGCAGCAACTTCTGCGCGTGCAGCCGCGGGATCACCTCATAGTGGCTCAGTACCTTGCCGTCATGCAGCAAGGCCACGGAGCAAGCTTCGGTGGCGGTGTCCAGGGCCAGCAAGGTGGTCATCTACAGATCCATCAGCGAGAAAAAGGGGGCATTATAAACGCCAACGGCCCGCAAGCGGGCCGTCGACTCAAGCTTTCACACTCAGCTCAGGGCAGCCTGCACCTTGGCGGTGATGTCTTCGACACTGCCGACACCTTCGATGTGGCTGAACCTGGGCTTGCCCTGCCTGGCCGACAGTTCCTGGTAGAACTTGACCAGCGGCTCGGTCTGCGAGTGGTAGACCGACAGGCGGTGACGCACGGTTTCTTCGGTGTCGTCCTTGCGCTGCACCAGGTCTTCCCCGGTCAGGTCGTCCTTGCCCGCAGTTTTTGGCGGGTTGAACTCGGTGTGGTAGACGCGACCGGAGGCCTCGTGCACCCGGCGACCGGCGATACGCTTGACGATCTCCTCGTCGGCCACGGCGATTTCCACCACGAAGTCCAGCTCCACCCCGGCGCTGACCAAGGCTTCGGCCTGGGGAATGGTGCGTGGGAAACCGTCGAACAGGAAACCCTTGGCACAATCGGGCTGCGCGATCCGCTCCTTGACCAGGGCAATGATCAGGTCATCGGACACCAGGCCACCGCTGTCCATCACGCCTTTGGCGACCAGGCCCAGCTCGGTGCCGGCCTTGACTGCTGCACGCAGCATGTCGCCAGTGGAAATTTGCGGAATACCGAATTTCGTGGTGATGAAACTTGCCTGAGTACCTTTACCGGCCCCGGGAGCTCCCAGCAGAATCACGCGCATCGATGTGCTCCTCAATTTTTTATAGAAAACCGTTGAAACTGTGCCAGACGCTGTAACTGCCTGACACCCTTCCCAAAAATGTATTCGCGGCCGCGAAAAACGGCCAAAGGCTGATCAAGATACACAGCGCGCTCTGGCCACACAAGACGGCTAAAGTCGCAACCACCTGTGGCCTATGGCCGCGCCCTGCGGCAGCACCCCCGGGTGCAACCCGATCAGGGTTGCACCCGCACGCGCCGGCCACTGACTGACGGCTGGGTCAGGGTCAGCGGCGGGCACTGCGGCACGCCCTCAGCCGGTGTTGCGCAAGCCCGCCGCGATGCCGGCCACGGTCACCAGCAAGGCCTGTTCCAGCGGGCTGTCGAGCGCCGCTTCGCGTTGCCGGGAGCGCGCCAGCAGCTCGGCCTGCAACAGGTGCAGGGGGTCAAGGTAGGTATTGCGCAGGCGGAAGAACTCCAGCGTCACCGGGCTGTGCGCCAGCAGGTGAGTCTGGCCGGTGAGGCCCAGCACCACCTGGCAGGCCTGCGACAATAGGTCGCGCAGCTCGTCACCCAGAGGCTTGAGCGAATCGTCCACCAGGCGCTGGTCGTAGAACCGCGCGATGTCGCTGTCGGCCTTGGCCAGGACCATCTCCAGCATGTCGATGCGAGTGCGGAAGAACGGCCAGTGTTCGCGCATCTGCCCCAGCAGTTCGCCCTCGCCGCGCTCCAGCGCCTTGCCCAGGGCGGTTTCCCAGCCCAGCCAGGCTGGCAGCATCAGGCGCGTCTGGGTCCAGCCAAAGATCCACGGGATGGCCCGCAGGCTTTCGATACCGCCCTGGCGGCGCTTGGCCGGGCGGCTGCCCAGAGGCAGGCGACCGAGCTCCTGTTCGGGGGTCGACTGGCGGAAGTACTCGACGAACTGCGGGTGCTCGCGGACCACCTTGCGGTAGGCCTTGACGCCGTCGGCGGCAAGTTCGTCCATCAGCAGGCGCCAGGCCGGCTCAGGCCTGGGCGGCGGCAGCAAGGTGGCTTCGAGCACGGCGGCCAGGTACAGGTTGAGGTTCTGCTCGGCGATGTCCGGCAGGCCGAACTTGAAGCGGATCATCTCGCCCTGCTCGGTGGTACGGAACCGCCCCGCCACCGACCCCGGTGGTTGCGACAGAATCGCCGCGTGGGCCGGGCCGCCGCCGCGCCCGACGGTGCCACCGCGGCCGTGGAACAGCAGCAGTTCGACGTCCTGGCTGCGGCAGATGTCCACCAGGGTTTCCTGGGCGCGGTACTGCGCCCAGGCGGCCGCGGTGGTGCCGGCGTCCTTGGCCGAATCGGAGTAGCCGATCATCACCTCCTGCGGGCCGTGCAGGCGCGTGCGGTAGCCGGGCAGCTGCAGCAGGTGTTCGATTACCGGGCCGGCGTTGTCGAGATCGGCGAGGGTTTCGAACAGCGGCACCACGCGCATTGGCCGCAACACTCCGGCTTCCTTGAGCAGCAGTTGCACCGCCAGCACGTCCGAGGCGGAGCCGGCCATGGAGATCACGTAGGAGCCGAGCGATGCCGCCGGCGCTGCCGCGATTTCACGGCAGGTGGCCAGCACCTCGGCGGTGTCGGCCGATGGGCTGTAATGAGCCGGCAGCAACGGCCGGCGGTTGTTCAGCTCGCGCAGCAGAAATTCGATGCGCGCCGACTCGTCCCAGTCCTCGAAACGGCCCAGGCCCAGGTAATCGGTGATTTCGGTCATGGCCGAGCGATGCCGGGTGGAATCCTGGCGCACGTCCAGGCGCACCAGGAACAGGCCGAAGGTCACCGCGCGGCGCAGGCAGTCGAGCAGCGGGCCGTCGGCGATCACGCCCATGCCGCATTCGTGCAGCGACTGGAAGCACAGTTGCAGCGGCTCGAGCAGCTCGCGGTTGTGGTGCAGCACTTCCTCCCCTGCGGGCTGCGTGACCTGCAGCGAAGCCTGGGCCCAGTTGCGGGTGGCGCGCAGGCGCTCGCGCAGCTGTTTGAGCAGCGTGCGATAGGGCTCGGCGCTGTCACCAACCTTGGCCCGCAGCGCCGGGCTGGCTTCCTGCATCGACAGCTCGCTGGCCAGGTGGTCGACGTCGCCGAGAAAAAGGTCGGCGGCCATCCAGCGCGCCAGCAGCAGCACCTCGCGGGTCACCGCCGCGGTGACATTGGGGTTGCCGTCGCGATCGCCGCCCATCCACGAAGCGAAGCGCACCGGCGCCGCCTCCAGCGGCAGGCGCAGGCCGGTGGCGGCGTGCAGCGCCTGGTCAACCTTGCGCAAATGGCTGGGGACGGCGTGCCACAGGGAGTTCTCGATCACCGCGAAGCCCCACTTCGCCTCGTCCACCGGAGTGGGTCGTACGCGACGGATTTCTTCGGTATGCCAGGCCTCGGCGATCAGCCGGTGCAGGCGCTGCTTGATCTGCTCGCGCTCGGCCGGGATCAGGTCGCGATGGTCCTGCAGGGCCAGTTGCGCGGCAATGGCGTCGTACTTCTGGATCAGGGTACGCCGGGCCACTTCGGTGGGGTGCGCGGTGAGCACCAGCTCGATGTCCAGCCGGCCCACCTGGCGCGCCAGGGACTCGGCGCTGTGGCCAGCCTGCTTGAGGCGTTCGAGCAACTCGGGCAGCACCGTGGCTTCGAACGGCTGGCCCTGGCTTTCGTCGCGACGGCGGATCAGCTGGTATTGCTCGCAGATGTTGGCCAGGTTGAGAAACTGGTTGAACGCCCGTGCCACCGGCAGCAGATCGTCCTCACCCAACGCGTCGAGGCTGGAACTCAAGCGCTCGACAGAACCCTCGCCATCGAACAACGAACCGCGCGGCTGGGCGCCGCGATCGGCCTTGGCACTGCGGCGGATGCCCTCGATCTTTTCGAGAAACGCATCGCCGTACTGCTCGCGCACGGTCTGGCCCAACAATTCGCCCAGCAAGTGGACGTCCTCGCGCAAGCGCGCGTCGATATCACTCATCGGCTTTCTCCCTGATGTTGTTATTAAGGGTCACTGGCGTCATGAGCCAACATGAACCCGGCGCGGTGATGACTGAACAAGCGGCGGCAAAACCGCTCTATCTTGTTAGATGCTAGCTTGAACCTGCAAGCGTGCTGTCCACCAACCTGGGAGGTTGTTCATGAAGATCCGCGAACTGGCAACGCATTGGGAAGACACCGCCAAGGGTCGCCTGACCAAGACCGGTTACACCATACACCTGGACGTCGAAGCCGCCGCACGCCTGGCGGCGCTCGCCGAGATGTACCCCAAGCACCACCCCGAGGAGCTGCTCGGTGAGTTGATAGGCGCGGCCCTGGAAGAACTGGAAGCCAGCTTCCCTTACGTCAAGGGCGCCAAGGTGATTGCCACCGACGAGGAAGGTGACCCGCTGTACGAGGACGTCGGGCCGACCCCCCGTTTTCTGGAGCTGTCCAAGCGCCACCTGGCAGGCCTTTCTGCCGCTGAATAACGGCTGCAAATCGCAACGGTGGGAGGGGCGCGCAGCCCCCGAGTCTTTGCTGAAGATCAATGGATCGGGGCTGCGCACCCTCTCCCCTGCCCCCCGCCAGACCTTCTACCCCGCGCAAAATTCCTGTCATGACAAATTGTTCGTGTACAAACAAAACACTGAACTATTCAAAAAACCGTTTGGTCCGACGTTGTAAGCCATCGCAGGACGAGTCGTCGCCAACGTGGATTGAAGGCCTGAAAAAGGCCCGGCACGCAGGACTCTTCGACTGCCATGGACGTTGAAGTATTTCGGGAGTTATCCAATGGAGTTGAAGACCATGAACATCAGCACTGCCAAACAATCGCTGCACAAAATGGGCTCTTTGAAACTGGCTGCATTGGCCCTGGGTAGCAGCCTGCTGCTGGCCGGTTGTGCCGGCAACCCTCCGACCGAGCAATACGCCGTGACCCAATCGGCCGTCAACAGCGCCGTCAGCGCTGGCGGTACCGAGTACGCTCCGGTGGAAATGAAAGCCGCCCAGGACAAGTTCAAGGCTGCCGAGATGGCCATGCATGACGAGAACTATGACAAAGCGCGCATCCTCGCCGAACAGGCCGAGTGGGATGCCCGTGTAGCCGAGCGCAAGGCCCAGGCCGAAAAAGCTCAGCGCGCCGTCAAGGACTCTCAGCAAGGGGTTCAGGACCTGAAGAACGAAGGCATGCGCCAGGCGCAATAAGCCTCCAGCCCCTTTGCCATCCGAATTTGATTTAAAGGACGAACACCATGCGTAAACAATTGATGATTCCTGCCCTGTTGGCCCTGAGCGTTGGTCTGGCTGCCTGCGCCACCCCGCCTAACCAGAACCTGGAACAGGCACGCACAAACTTCACCTCCTTGCAGACCAACCCGCAGGCCAGCACCCTGGCCGCACTGGAAACCAAGGATGCTTCCGACTGGCTGAACAAGGCTGACATGGCCTTCCGCAACAAGGAAGACAGCAAGAAGGTCGACCAACTGGCCTACCTGACCAACCAGCGCGTTGAAGTGGCCAAGGAAACCATCGCCCTGCACTCGGCCGAGAACCAGCTGAAAAACGCTTCTGCCGACCGTGCCAAGGCGCTGCTGGCTGCCCGTGACGCGCAGATCAAGAAGCTGCAGGACAGCCTCAACGCCAAACAGACCGACCGCGGCACCGTGGTTACCTTCGGCGACGTGCTGTTCGACCTGAACAAGGCTGACCTGAAATCCAGCGGCCTGAACAACGTCAGCCAGCTGGCGCAGTTCCTCCAGCAGAACCCTGAGCGCAAGGTGATCGTCGAGGGCTACACCGACTCCACCGGTTCGGACAGCTACAACGTCAGCCTGTCCGAGCGCCGTGCGACTTCGGTACAGGCAGCACTGGTGAAAATGGGCGTGGATCCGGCGCGCATCGTCTCCCAGGGCTACGGCAAGGAATACCCGGTGGCTGACAACAACAGCGCTTCGGGCCGCGCCATGAACCGTCGTGTGGAAGTGACCATTTCCAACGACAACCAGCCGGTGGCACCGCGCACTCACTGAGTGCCGCACCCGCTGTAGAAAAACCCGCCTGTTGGCGGGTTTTTTTATGCCCGCAGCTATAAATAGCCCTGCGTGGCCGCACGTCCGCGTTATCCATTGCCCCCCCGCACAGCAATGGAATCGAACCATGCCCACTTTCAGCACAGACTACGTCAAACAATACGACACCCTTGTCTCGCCACTCGAAAGCGCCGGCCAGCCGCAGTGGCTGCAGCAGGCCAGCGCCGAGCAGCGCCACCAGCTTGCCCGGCACCAGGCCCAAGGACGCGCTCAGCGGCGCAATGCCCAGCAGCGGTTCGGCCAACTGCAGAGCCTTTATGCCTATAACGAAGCGGACCTCGGCGCGCTGGATGCAGCCACGGTCTCGCCGCAGGTGTTCTATCAAGTGCAGCAGCGCCACCAGCTGGATGAGCGCTACTCGACCTACCTGCAGGTGTCGCTTGAGGATCGCGAGTTGCGCAATGCCAAGCAGGACGCCTGGTTGGCGACCCTGCGCGAGGAATACACGATTGCCCTGATCAAGGGTCAGCAGCTGCGCGAAGAGGGCCGTCGCCTGTTGGACTGGATCATCGATGCCTATCCGTCGGGGTCCGCGGAGTTCAGGCAACAGGGTCCGTTTACCGGCACTCACTTGGCCGAATGTGCGCATCTGGTATTGAATGACTCGGTCGCCGCACCCGAGGTGATCGTCCTGCTGAGCGGCCCGGACCTGCCCTGCGTGGTGTACATGCCCGGCCATCCACAGCACCCGCTCAGGCAATACCCAAGCCCTGCCAGCTTCTATGTCAGCCTGCGCCGGGAACTGCAGGACTTTGCCTTTCAGGCCTACTTCAGCCGTTTCATCGCCCTGCGCCAGCGCCAGTCGCTCAACCTGGCTACCCTTGGCACCGAAGTCCTCCAGCAAGGCTTGCGCGGCCACCTGGTCGACCAGATGAGCGCGCGGCTGCGGGACGATGCCGAGTATCTGATCGCGACCAGCCCCGAGGAGGCAGCCACACTGAAAGCGGCCTTGCCCGACTACGCCGAACATGTGCAGGCGCACCTCAATGAAGGCGCGGGTGCAGGCCTGGGTGCGAGCGAAGAAGATGAAGGCCGCGCACCCTCCGACTGGCTGGCCCAGCGGCGCTGGGTGCGGCGCGAAAGCGGCGGCCGTGAGCACTGGATGGTCGACCTCGGCGCCTATCGGCTGCCGCCCGCCGAGCATCCGTCGGTGGCCGCCGATCACCAGGGTCTGTATCGACAGGACGAAGCTACGCTGATCGCTATCAACGGCAGCTTCTATCGCGTGAAACAAGACTCGGACCAACAATGGCGCATCGTTGCCCCCGGCGCCGCCAACGGCTTTCAGCCACGCTTGCAGCACAACGGCGCGGGGGCCTGGCATCACGACCTCGAACAACCGCAGCGCTGGAATCGCCTGGCCCTGCTGCGCCGGCTCGGGCCGATCAGCGCGGGCCTGGATGACCAACGCCTGCTGCGGCTTGCGCGCGCAGCATCGGCGAGCAACGACCAACTGCGTCAGGTGTACCTGCTCGACAAGCCGATACCCATCGCCCTGCAGGACACCCTGCTGCGCGCGCGGATCGAAGATCAAACCGCCGCCACGATGCTGCGCATCAGCCGTGGCCAACCAGTGCCTGGCATCGACCTGATCCCCGAGGTCAAAGCGTTCTACCGCGCCCTGGCGGTGGCCAATGGCGAGCCCGAGGCGCACTCGCGCAATCGGCGCAGCGACGATCCGCCGGCCCCCCCTGCCCCCGCCGAAGACTGCACCGGCGAGTGCGTACCCCCCCGAAGCGACCTGTTGACGATCTGGAACCTGCGTCTGGCCATGGCGATTGGCGTGCATCGCTATGAAGCGGCGCAACTGCCCGCCGATACGGTGGTGCACGAATTGCAACGGCGCTTCCCCCTGCTGCCCCTGAGCTATGCACAGCGCTACGTCGACGAGAATCACGCGCTGGTCGACAGGCAGCTGAACAACCCCTATGCGGCCTTGCCGCTGATACCCGCCGAACAGCTGCAAGTCATGGAGCACGATGCGCGACTGACCCGTGCACTGGAGGGTTTCAACCAACGCTGGTCGAACCACGAGGACACCTTCATCCTCGCCATTCGTCTGCTCGAATACCACCATGGCTGGGTCCCCGGCACGCCCCTGCTGCTGCGGCGCGGCGGACGCTTCGGCGACCCGCTCGCCGAGCTGGGGGAGACCGACGTCGACACCACCTGCATTTATCGCGATGAAGACGAAGGCTGGTTTGCCGTCAGCGCCAACGGCGTACTGCTGGCTCAGGACCTGACCGACCTGGGGTTCTACCGCGCCGTATTGCATGCCCTTGGCGAAAGCCAGCGCATCGCCCTGGGCTTTGGCATCAACGAACCGGCGCGCCTGCAGCAACGCTTGAGCGAGATGGCGCTGGCCCGACCCCAGCGTGCCCGTCTGCTGCTCGGGATGCCAGTGCCGCGCAACTGGCTCAGCCCGCCGGAGCTTGGCGTGCAACAGCGCCGCAGCCGCGCCGGCCTGCTGGCGTCGGCCCATAGCGACAGCGCACTGATGCAACGAGAAAGCGCGCAGACGCGCGTGGAAAGACTGCTCACCCATACCGCGTTCTGGCGCTCGACAGCGGTGCAGACCTGGCTGGCGACGATGACTCGTCAGGCCAGGCCAATCGACGCCATCGTCAGCGATCTCGAGCAGCAGCGCCAACTGCTCGATGGTGCGGTGCAAACCTGGATCAACCAGAGTGCCGACCTTGCCGCGCGCATCGCCCGGGAACGTGTGGGCGACCGGCTGCAACAGGCCTGGGAGTCGGAGCTCAGCCGTCACGGCTACAACCTGAGCTTCACCGATTCGGCCATGGCGGGAATGCCGCCGCTGCCTTGCCCTTTACCGGACGTGATCTCCCTGCGGGTGGCCGACATGCACAACCTCGACGGTCTGGCGCAGATGCTGGAACAGTTGCCCAACCTGCACCGCCTGGAGTTGACCAACCTGCCGCTGGCCGAGCTACCCGAGTCGCTCGCCCAACTGCAGCAGCTGCGCTGGCTGGATCTTTCGCGCACCCGCCTGACGCCCGGCAGCCTGGCCAGGGTCGGCCGATTGCGCAATCTGAATACGCTGGTGATCAGCAATCAGGACAACCCCGAGTCGACCTGGACAGCCCGGCACATGGAACGCATCATGGCCGGCGGCAACTTGCGCACCCTGACCATGGAGAATTCCCAAGTACGCTTCGACACGGGCGTGTTCGAGGTGCTCGCACGCGGCCATCTGCACGCCTTGAATCTGACGCAGAACCAGATTGCCCTGGATCAGCGCAGCAGTGCCGAACTCGCCGGCCTGACCGAGCTGCGCGTGCTCGATCTCTCGCGCAATCCTTTGCAGCACACGCCGGACCTGCGCCAGATGATCGACCTCGAAGAGCTCGACCTGTCCCACAGTGGAATCCTCCAGTGGCCGCTCGGGCTGGAATTCCTGCCGGCACTGCAAGTGGCCGACCTGAGCTACCTGAGCATCGCCGAGGTGCCCGCTGGGGCAGGTTTGACGCAGGGCCTGCGGATGTCCAGCGTGCATCTCGAAGAGGCCCATCGTCAGCGTTTCGAACAAGAAATGCGCACCGCCGGCAATCGCTATAACGACGACGAGGACAGCAGCAGCGGTGATGCATCCTCCACCTCATCGGACGCAGAGACTGCCGCCGTACGCACCGCCAACGCCCTGCGAGACGGCTCGCGGCTGTTCGAAGGCATGAACGATGGCGACCTCGCGCGTGCCGAGGCACTGCTCGCCACCACGGGCTCGACCACCGCCGAGTTCTTCGCCTTGCTGCTGCGCATCGACGTCTCGTACGCCGCGCGCCAACCCGCCGGACGCATGCGTCAGCGCATCCAGGCGATGATTCGCGGCGCCTTCAATGCCGACTTGCGCCGCACCCTGTTCGAACAGGCGCAGCAGGCCATGAGCTGCGTCGACCGCGACGCTCTGGTGTTCTCGCAAATGGAGAACACCCTGCACGCCGACCAGGCCCTGGCCCGCGCCGATGACGAACACGCGATGCATGAACTGGTTGCACTGGGTACCAGCCACTGGCGCGCGGCGCGATTGCGCGAGCACGTCGCGTCCAATGTCCGGGCCTGGCGCCACCAGGGCTACAGCATCGACTACAGCGAGATCGAGCTGTATTTTCGGATCGCCCTGGCCACTCGGTTGAACCTGCGCGATCAGCCGTCAACTCAGGTTTTCACCAGCTATACGCAATGGGTCACGGCGCAGATGCTCGAAACGGCCTACCAGGCGGTGATTGCCCAGCAGGACGTCCTGCTGCCGGCCTACCTGAATGCGCAGGCCTACTGGCAGCGGTTTCTGGAAACGGCATATGCCACGCGCATCGCCGAGATCGACCAATGGCGTGCCAGCATCGGTGGATACCTGGATGCGGCCGCAAGCGAGGATGATCTGCTGCCGGAGCTGGGTGAGAGTGATCGTCAACGCCTGCGCCAACTGCTGGTCGACATCGGCCAGCTAGGCGTGGCTGACGAGCTGCCGACGGTGGTGCGGCTGGACAGCGGCGCCTACGTGCGTGCCTACGATGTACTGCAGGAGCGAGTGGGGCAGGCGCGCCTGGAAATCACCCGGGCGATCGTCCGGGAACCGCAGCCCGGGCCTTCCTGGCGGCAATGATCGGCAATCGGCCGGGGCTGCCGGGCATTCGTTTCATGGATAGTCCGGCACCATCGCCAGCCGGCGCAGGCCGTTGAAGTGCTCGGGGTCTTCGAGGAACCCAAGCATCACCTGGCGCCAGGTAGGGTCGGCAAACGTCTGGACATGGCCGCCGCGGGTCAGCTGCAGGACCCGTGGCGGCGGCGCCGCCTTGAACAGGCTGATGCCATTGGCCAGCGGCACCACCTCGTCATCGATGCTCTGGAAGTACAATTGCGGCACACCCTTGAGCCGTGCCACCGAGCGGATCGCGCTGTCGCCATCGGGCACCGCCCAGGACAGCGGCACCTGCAGCGGCCAGGTCAGCCATGAGGTGCTCAAGGTGTGCTGGCCGATATCCCGGTAGCTGGCGGGCACGCCATCGAACACCAGTGCCTTGAGCCGCGCCAGCTGCGCTGGATGCTCGCCCAGATAATGCACGGCCATGGCTCCGCCCAGGCTCTGCCCCAGCAGCACCAGCGGCTTGCCCTGCACCTCGGGTTGCGCCTGCAACCAGGCAAAGGCCGCATCGATGTCCTGATAGATCGCCGGCAGGCTCGGCTTGCCCTGGGACAGCCCGTAACCGCGGTAGTCGATCAGCAGCACCTGATACCCTTGCTCCGGCAGCCACCAGCTGCCACCCAGGTGCATGGCCATGTTGCCGCCGTTGCCGTGCAGGTGCAGGACGGTGCCCTTGACGGGCACCCCGGCCTTGGCCGGCAGCCACCAGCCGCGCAACTGCGTGCCATCGGCGGCGGTCAGGGTGACGTCGCGGTAGGCCAGGTGAGCGCGCTCGGGAGTGAACGGCAGACCCGGCTCTGGGTAGAACAGCAGCGAGCTGCACGCCGCCAGGCCCAGGCTGACGGCCAGCAGCGCGGCCTTACAGAATGTTCGAATAGTCGGCTTCAATCCGGTCCAGGCTCAGGTGGTTGAGGAAGTTGGAGAAGCACATCCAGGCACTCAGCGCGTTCATGTCGCGAAACTGCTCGGGCAGGTACTTGGGCGCTACGACCAGGCCTTCGTCGACCAGTTGGCGCAAGGTGCGCATGTCTTCGAGCGTGGTCTTGCCGCAGAACAGCAGCGGCACCTGCTCCAGCTTGCCCTTGCGCACCGCTAGCTGGATGTAGTTGTAGACCATGATGAAGCCTTTCAGATACGACAGGTCCTTGGTGAATGGCAGCCCGGTCGGCGTCGAACCGCGGAACACGCGGCTGGCGTTGCCATAGCTCTCGGCCATCTCGAAGCCCTGCTCGCGAAAGAAGTCGAACACCTGGAGGAAATCCGCACCCTGCTCGACCATGTGGATGGCGCGGGTGCGGTTGGTCAGCTTGCGCAGGCGGCTGGGATAGGAGGCGAAGGCAATCACTTCCATGAGAATCGCCAGGCCTTCCTGGGTCACCGTCGAGGAGGGCGGCCCCTTGGAAAGGAAGGTGCAGATCGGCTGGCTCAGGCCGTTGAGCGTGGTGCCGACGTGGACCAGGCCTTCATGTACCTCCAGCGCGCGCACGTCGCGCTCGTTGAACATGGCGTCCGAACGCACCTTGATGTAGTCGGCACCGGCTGCCGCGTCGGCGACGATGCCGTCGGACTCGAACACGCGGATGGTGCCCTCGGCCTCGCCGAAGGTGCGGTTCAGCCGGCCCTGGAGCATGGCCACGGCGTCCTTGGCGGTCAGCGTCTTGGCCTCGTCCTTGAGGTCGCCACGCCCGGCGATGTTGTTCAGGTAGTCGGAGAGCATCATGCCCAGGTCGGCCAGGGTCGGGTCACCGGCATGGAAGGCGTCGGAGGCGGCGCCGTAGAGTTCCTGTGAGATCAGGCCGAAGTCTTCGGTGCCACGCGCTTCGAGCATGCGCACCACCATGCGGTACTCCTTGCACATGCGCCGCATGATCTGCCCTACCGGGTTGAACTGGCCGAGCTGGCGAGTAATGTCGCGCTCGATGTTCTGGAACTCCAGCTTCACCGCACTGGAATCGAAACCCAGCGGGCGGCTCTGGTAGTAGGCCCGGTCGATGGCCGGCAGCTCCTTGCCCTTGGCCTTGAGAAAACCCTGGCGCACGTTGTCGTCCCACTTCACCGCGTCCAGTACGCGGATCGGCGTCTGCGCCTGCACGATCCGATCGGACAAGGCTCGTATCGTCTGCTGGTACTCGTCCATCCGCCCTCCTTCCTTTAAATCAAAACGCCGTTGCCGTCAGGCCGCGCCCAGCACCAGGTGCATGAAACGCACCAGCAAGCTCAAGTGCGCATCAGGCTGCGGGGACTCGGGCCGTAGCAGGCCCTGATACTCCATGCGACCGATGATCGCCGTCAACAGTTGCGCGTCTTCCTGTGGGTCGCGCGAGCCTAACACTTCCAGCAGGCGGCGCGCGCCTTGCAGCAGGATGCGTTCGTGGGAGGCCACCAGTTCGGCCAGCCGCGGGTTGCGCAGGGCCTCCTGGCGGAACGCCTGCTCGGCCATCAGGTGATTGCGCCGGCTGCGCAGCTGGCGCTGCACGTAATCGGCGGTCATGCGTGCAATGGCATCAGCCAGCCGCGCGCGGGCGGCCTGGCTGCCGTCGTCTTCAGCGAGCAGCTGGCGCAGCAGCACCTCGGTGTTTTCCCACAGCTTGGCCATGAACGCCGCGCTACGCTCGACGTACTGGGCGAAGGTGTCGCTGAGCAGGTCGTCGATGTCCTTGAAGTAGTAGGTGGTGGCCGAAAGCGGCACACCGGCCTCGGCGGCCACGGCGCGGTGGCGCACGCCGCGCACGCCGTCGCGTACGACCACGCGCATGGCCGCATCGAGGATTTCCTGGCGGCGCAGCTCGCTGCCTTGGCGCGAAGCCTTGCGGCCCTGATAGCGCACGGCCTGGGCCACGGCATTGGCGATGCCGGCGGGGCATTGGTGGGTTGTTGCAGGGTTCACTGTAGGGTTCCTTGTGAGCCTTGTGGATTGCTGATGGCCCTACAAATCCAGGGCCAAAAAAAAACCGCCTCACGGGAGGCGGCTTGTATCGGTCCGGTTACGCTTGCGGACGCATGTGCGGGAACAGGATCACGTCGCGGATCGACGGGGCATTGGTCAGCAGCATGACCAGGCGGTCGATGCCGATGCCCTCGCCCGCCGTGGGCGGCATGCCGTATTCCAGGGCGCGAACGAAGTCGGCGTCGTAGTGCATCGCCTCGTCGTCGCCGGCATCCTTGTCGGCCACCTGCGCCATGAAGCGCGCAGCCTGGTCCTCGGCGTCGTTGAGCTCGGAGTAGGCGTTGGCGATTTCACGGCCGCCGATGAACAGTTCGAAGCGATCGGTGACGCTGGGGTTGTCATCGTTGCGACGGGCCAGCGGCGACACTTCGAACGGGTACTGGGTAATGAAGTGCGGTTGCTCCAGCTTGTGCTCGACCAGTTCCTCGAAAATCATCACCTGCAGCTTGCCCAGGCCTTCGAAGCCCAGCACCTTGGCGCCGGCCTTCTTGGCGATGGCGCGAGCCTTGTCGAGGTCGTTGAGGTCGTCGGCGGTCAGCTCGGGGTTGTAGTGCAGGATCGAGTCGAACACCGACATGCGCGCGAACGGCTCGCCGAAGTGGAACACCTTGTCGCCGTACGGCACGTCGGTGCTGCCGAGCACCAGCTGCGCCAGCTCGCGGAACAACTCTTCGGTGAGGTCCATGTTGTCTTCGTAGTCGGCGTAGGCCTGGTAGAACTCGAGCATGGTGAACTCGGGGTTGTGCCGGGTGGAAACGCCTTCATTACGGAAGTTGCGGTTGATCTCGAAGACCTTCTCGAAACCACCGACCACCAGGCGCTTGAGGTACAGCTCGGGCGCGATGCGCAGGAACATTTCCATGTCCAGGGCATTGTGGTGGGTTTCGAACGGCTTGGCCGCCGCGCCGCCCGGGATGGTCTGCAGCATCGGCGTCTCGACTTCGAGGAAGTCGCGCTTCATCAGGAAGCTGCGGATATGTGCGATCACCTGCGAGCGCACGCGGAAGGTCTCGCGTACGTCCTCGTTGACGATCAGGTCGACGTAGCGCTGGCGGTAGCGCTGCTCGGTGTCGGTGAGGCCATGGTGCTTGTCGGGCAGCGGGCGCAGCGACTTGGTCAGCAGGCGCACCTGGGTCATCTCGACGTACAGGTCGCCCTTGCCGGAACGGGCCAGGGTGCCTTCGGCGGCGATGATGTCGCCCATGTCCCAGGTCTTCACTGCGGCCAGGGTTTCCGGCGACAGGGTCTTGCGATTGACGTAGACCTGAATGCGCCCGGTCATGTCCTGGATCACCATGAACGAGCCACGGTTGAGCATGATGCGACCGGCAACCTTGACCGGGATCGCTGCAGCTTCCAGCTCTTCCTTGGTCTTGTCGACATACTGTTTCTGCAGGTCGTTGCAGTAGCTGTCACGGCGGAAGTCGTTGGGGAAGGCCTGACCCTGGGCGCGCACGGCGGCGAGCTTTTCCTTGCGCAGGGCAATCAGGTTGTTTTCTTCCTGTTGCAGGTCTTGCGGATCGAGTTGTTGGTCGCTCATGTCTTCAAAATTTCCATCAGGGGTTCTTTGCACCCCGCCTGGCGGCGGGGATCGCGGGCAAGCCTTGCTCCCACGGGGAGCGCGGTTACAGGCCCTGTTTCAAGCTGGCCACCAGGTACTCGTCGATGTCGCCGTCCAGCACTTTGTCGCAGTCGCTGCGTTCAACACTGGTGCGCAGGTCCTTGATGCGCGAGGCATCGAGCACGTAGGAGCGGATCTGGTGACCCCAGCCGATGTCCGACTTGGTGTCTTCCAAGGCCTGCGAGGCGGCGTTGCGCTTCTGCACTTCCTGCTCGTACAAGCGCGCCCGCAGCATTTTCATGGCGGTGTCCTTGTTCGCGTGCTGCGAGCGTTCGTTCTGGCAGCTGACCACGGTGTTGGTCGGCACGTGGGTGATCCGTACCGCCGAGTCGGTGGTGTTGACGTGCTGACCGCCCGCGCCGGAGGAGCGGTAGGTGTCGATGCGCAGGTCCGCCGGGTTGATGTCGATTTCGATGTTGTCATCGATTTCAGGCGACACGAACACCGCCGAGAAGGAGGTGTGGCGGCGGTTGCCGGAGTCGAACGGGCTCTTGCGCACCAGGCGGTGCACGCCGATTTCGGTGCGCAGCCAGCCGAAGGCGTATTCGCCCTTGATGTGCAGGGTCGCACCTTTGATACCGGCGACTTCACCGGCCGACAGCTCCATGATGGTGGTGTCGAAGCCGCGCTTGTCGGCCCAGCGCAGGTACATGCGCAGCAGGATGTTGGCCCAGTCCTGGGCTTCGGTGCCGCCGGAACCGGCCTGGATGTCGAGGTAGGCGTTGTTGGCGTCCATCTCGCCGCTGAACATGCGGCGAAATTCCAGCTTCTCGAGGGATTCGCGCAGGCGTTCGACCTCGGCGGCGACATCGTCGACAGCGCCCTGGTCTTCTTCCTCGGCAGCCATCAGCAGCAGGTCCTTGGCGTCGGCCAGACCGCCGTGCATCTCGTCGAGGGTGTCGACAATCTGCGCCAGGGTCGAGCGCTCACGGCCCAGTTCCTGGGCGTACGACGGGTTGTTCCAGACGCTGGGGTCTTCGAGCTCGCGGTTGACTTCGATCAGACGTTCATTCTTCTGATCGTAGTCAAAGATACCCCCGAATGGTTTCGGAGCGCTCGGACAGGTCCTTGATGCTGTTCAGGATCGGGTTGATTTCCATGGCGGGCGGCACTCGTGCTAAAGGCGTGTCAAAAGCCGGAGAGTATAACGCAGCCGAACAAGCCTGTGGGAATCAAGCGACACCTGCAACTGCACGACGGCCATGGGCGACCGGATCAGAGATCCTGCCCCACCACCACCTGATTGCGGCCGTTGTTCTTCGCCTGGTACAGCCCCTTGTCGGCCATGGAGATCAGGTCGCGGCAGTTGTCCGGGCGGTTGGGCGTCAGGGTGGCCAGGCCGATGCTGACGGTCAGGTTCGAGCCCGCCTCGGGAGCGATGTGCGGGATGTTCAAACCGATGATGGTCTGGCGCAGTTTCTCCGCGATCAGCCGCGCGCCGCCAGGCGAGGTGCCTGGAAGCACCAGCGAGAATTCTTCACCGCCGTAGCGCGCCGGCAGGTCGGTGGCACGATTGGTGGCCTCGCGGATGGCGTCGGCGACCCGGCGCAGCGCTTCGTCGCCGTCCAGGTGGCCGAAGTTGTCGTTGTACGACTTGAAGTAGTCGACGTCGATCATCAGCAGCGAGATCTGGGTCTTGTCGCGCAATGCGCGGCGCCATTCCAGTTCGAGGTATTCATCGAAGTGACGGCGGTTGGACAGCCCGGTCAGGCCGTCGGAGTTCATCAGCCGCTGCAGCACCAGGTTGGTGTCGAGCAGCTGTTGCTGGCTGACACGCAGGGCGCGGTAGGCGTCATCGCGCTGCAGCAGGGTCAGGTAGGACCGCGAGTGGTAGCGAATGCGCGCCACCAGTTCGATGGTGTCGGGCAGCTTGACCAGGTAGTCGTTGGCGCCGGCGGCGAACGCCGCGCTCTTGATCATCGGGTCTTCCTTGGTCGAAAGCACAATGATCGGGATGTCCTGGGTGGCCGGGTGGTTGCGGTATTCGCGCACCAGCGAGAGACCGTCGAGCCCGGGCATGATCAGGTCCTGGAGGATCACCGTCGGCTTGATCCGCATTGCCTGGTTGATCGCCTGCTGGGGATCGGAGCAGAAGTGGAAATCGATGTTTTCCTCGTGCGCGAGGCTGCGCCTGATGGCCTCGCCGATCATCGGCTGGTCGTCGACCAGCAGCACCATGGACTTGTAGGCATCGGACGATTTGAATTCTTCGATCTGCAGGTCAATCATGCTCTCACCTGGTTACTGCGCGCTCGGTGGCTTGGGTTCATGGGGCAAAAACGTCCATCAGTCGTGGGGCAATCCGCTCCAGCGGACGTATTTCGACCGCTGCGTCAATCGCCGCAGCCGCCTTGGGCATTCCGTAAACAGCACAGCTTTGCTGATCCTGCGCGATGGTCAGGTAACCTTGCTGGCGCATCAACTTCAGACCTTGGGCGCCATCGCGACCCATGCCGGTCAACAGCACACCTACCGCGTCGCCGGTCCAGAATTGGGCGACGCTTTCGAAGAAAACGTCGATGGACGGCCGGTAGATTTCATTCACCGGCTCGGCGGTGTACGCGAGCGTACCATTTTTCAACAGACGAATATGATGATTGGTTCCCGCTAGCAGCACAGTGCCAGCTTGCGGCCTTTCGCCGTCGCGAGCAAGCCGTACGGCCAGGCCCGAGGAACCGGCCAGCCATTCGGCCATGCCCGCGGCAAACACCTGGTCGACGTGCTGCACCAGCACGATGGCCGCCGAGAAGTCGCGCGGCAGGCCTTTTAGGAGGATTTCCAGGGCCGCCGGGCCGCCGGCTGAGGAGCCGATGGCCACCAGCCGCTGACGCTGCTCGGGCTGGCGAGTGGCCGGCGCGAGGGTCTTGGCCGGCGCGCCGCGCGGGCCGATCAGCCAGCCGATGTTGAGGATCTTGCGCAGCAGGGGCGCCGCCGCCTCCTGGGCATTGCCGGCGCCCAGGGCGGGGGTGTCGACCACGTCCAGGGCACCGTGGCCCATGGCCTCGAAGACGCGATTCATGTGCTGCTGGCGGTCGACGGTGACGATGACGATGGCGCAGGGGGTATTGGCCATGATCTGCCGGGTGGCCTCCACGCCATCCATGACCGGCATGATCAGGTCCATCAGGATCAGGTCGGGGGTCAGCTCGAGGCAGCGCTGTACCGCCTCCAGGCCGTTGCTGGCCACCCACACCAGCTGATGCGCGGGCTCCAGGGCGATGGCCCGGCGCAACGCTTCAACCGCCAATGGCATGTCATTGACGATGGCAATCTTCATCCCTGCGCTCCCCCAATCAATTCGACCACCGCATCGAGCAACGCATCGTCGTGGAAACTGGCCTTGGCCAGATAATAGTCGGCCCCGGCGTCCAGGCCACGCCGTCGGTCTTCTTCGCGGTCCTTGTAGGACACCACCATCACTGGCAGCGATTGCAGGCGGCTGTCGCGGCGCAGCAGGGTGACCAGCTCGATGCCGTCCATGCGCGGCATGTCGATGTCGGTGATCAACAGGTCGAAGGCCTCGCTGCGCAGGGCGTTCCAGCCGTCCATGCCGTCCACTGCCACCGCCACGTCGTAGCCGCGATGGGTCAGCAGCTTGCGTTGCAGCTCGCGCACGGTCAGCGAGTCGTCGACCACCAGCACGCGCTTGCGCGGCACCTCGTTGTGCCGGTTGCGCCGGTCGATGCGCTCCAGGCGCCCGGTGTTGAGCAGTTTTTCCACCGAGCGCAGCATGTCCTCGACGTCGACGATCAGCACCACCGAGCCGTCATCCAGCAGGGCGCCGGCGGAGATGTCCTGGACCTTGCCCAGCCGCGTATCCAGTGGCAGCACCACCAGCGTGCGCTCACCGATGAAACGCTCCACGGCCACCCCGTACACCGCGTCGCGCTCGCGGATCACTACCACTTTGAGCGATTCCTGGCCACCCTGCGCAGCGGGGCGCTGCAACAACTGGCTGGCGGCCACCAGGCCGACGTGGCGTTCCTGGTACCAGAAGTGCTGGCGCCCCTCGAGCTGGACGATGTCGTCGGCCGGCAGGTCCAGCATGTGTTCGATATGCGCCAGCGGGAAGGCGTAGGCTTCGTCGCCGACCTCCACCACCAGGCTGCGCACCACTGACAGGGTCAGCGGCACCTCCAGATGGAACTGGCTGCCCTGCCCCGCCACCTGGCGCAGGTCCACCGAGCCGCGCAACTGGCGGACCATGTGCTGCACGGCGTCGAGGCCGACCCCGCGCCCGGACACCTCGGTGACGGTGTCGCGCATGCTGAACCCGGGCAGGAACAGGAACGACAGCAACTCTTCCTCGCTCAGCTGCGCGGCGGTGTCGGCGGGCGAAAGCTGGCGCTGAATGATCGCGCGCCGGAGTTTTTCCAGATCGACGCCGTTGCCATCGTCGACCAGCTCCAGCACCAGCAAGCCGGCCTGGTGAGAGGCTCGCAGACGGATCAGGCCTTCGGCGGTCTTGCCGGCCAGCACCCGCTGCTCGGGCGACTCGATGCCGTGGTCGACGGCATTGCGCAGCAGGTGAGTCAGCGGCGCCTCGAGGCGCTCGAGCACGTCGCGATCGACCTGAGTCTTTTCCCCTTCGATCTCCAGACGGACCTGCTTGCCCAGGGTGCGCCCCAGGTCACGGACCATGCGCTCCTGGCCGACCAGCACGTCGGCGAAGGGCCGCATGCGGCAGGCCAAAGCGGTGTCGTAGAGCGCCTGGGCGCGCTGGCTGGCCTGCCAGCCAAATTCGTCGAGCTCGCTGGTCTGGCGCAGCAGCAGTTGCTGCGCCTCGGCCAGCAGGCTCTGGGCCTGGGCCAGGGCCTCGCGGGTGTCCTCGGCAAGGCTGCCCTCCTCCAGGCGCTCCTTGACCCGGTCCATGGCCTGCAGGCTCTGCGCCTGGACCCGCTTGATGCGCTGCATCACGGTCAGGTAGGGCTTGATGCGCTGGGTTTCGACCAGCGCCTTGCTGGACAGGTCGAGCAGACCGTTCAGGCGTTCGGCGGTGACCCGCAGCACCCGCTCGCCGCCTTCGACGCGACCGCGACTGGCGGGCGCCAGGCCAGTGTTGAGCTCCAGCGCTTGCTCGCTGACTGCGGGGGTGGCCTGGACCGCTGGGCTATCCGCCCCGGGCGTAGCTGGCAGGGTCACAGCCGCAGCTGCGGCGGGCGGCGGCACCATGGCCGCGGCCGCGACGCTGTCCGGGTCGAGCAGGGCCTGCATCTGCACCACCCAACTGTCGATCTCGGCGCTGCTGGGTGCGTGCTCGGGTTGGCCGATACGCATCAGCAGGTCGGTGCCCTGCAGCAGCGCGTCGATGTGCTCGGGCAGCAGGAACAGCCGACGCTCCTGGGCGCTGACCAGACAATCCTCCATCTGGTGGGCAACGCTGACCCCGGCATCGATGCCGACAATGCGCGCGGCGCCCTTGAGCGAGTGCGCCGCACGCATGCAGGCTTCCAAGTGCTCGGCCTGGGTCGGGTTGCGCTCAAGCGCCAGCAGCCCGGCACTGAGCACCTGGGTCTGGGCCTCGGCTTCGAGGCTGAACAACTCCAGCAGGGAAGCGTCGCGCATCTGCTCGGGGGTCATGTCAGGCTCCGGGTCATGGCCGCCAGCAGCGGTTCGTCATCCAGGACCCGCACGCTGCGGCCCTTGTGCGCCAGCACGCAGCGGGTAAAGCGCGCGCCGGCCTGGCTGCTCGCCACCGATGCCGCAGCCAATTGGCGATCGGCGATGCGGTGCACACCGTCGACCTCGTCCACCGGCACCACCACCGAACCGCCCTGGGCGGCAATGATCAGCATGCGCGGTGTGACGCGGGCCGTGCTCGGCGGCGCGGCGGCCACCTCGACCCCCAGCAGTTCGCTCAATGACAGGCAGGCCACCAGCGCCCCGCGCACATTGGCCACGCCGAGCAGGGCGCGCGAACGCTGATGCGGCAGCGAGTGCACCGGCTGCACCGTGGCCACCTCGATCAGGCGGCGAGTGGCAAGCGCCAGCCACTCATCGCCCATGCGGAAGATCAGCAGCGACTGGCTGGCGGCCTCGGCCGACTCGGCACTCTGTTCGGCCGGCAGCTGGCGCCGCTCCTGCTGCGCCAGCGCATAGCGGTCAAGCAGACGCGTGGCGGCTGCGGCATACACCGAGCAGTTGCGACAGTGCACATGCTCCGCGAGCAGCGGGCAGGACTTGTCGCCGAGCACGCCGATGCGGTTCCAGCAGTCGTCGATGGGGGTGGCGTCCTGCTGAATCATGTCCAGCGTGTTCTGCCCGGGGGTGGCTTGATTGTGCACAGGATCGGCCATCAGCGCGGCTCCTTGTCAGCGCTGTGGCCACTGCGCGCAGCACGTTCCTGCAAGCGCCGGGCGCCCGCATTGTCACCCTGCGCGGCGAGCAGCATGGCCAGGTGGGCCAAGGCTTCGGCGTGCTGCGGTTGCAGGTACAGCGCCTTGCGGTAGTAACCCTGCGCCTGCAGGGCGTTGCCGGCGACGTCGCTGAGCAGGCCGAGCCAGTAATACACCTGGGCCTGGGGCGGGTGCTGGCGCAGGTAGGTTTCGCAGGCCGCCTGGGCCTCGCCGCTGCGACCTTCATTGGCGAGGTTGGCAATGTGCGCAAGCAGTTGCGCGGCATCAGCGGGCAACGCCGTCGGCGCCGCCTTGACGCTGGCCAACGGTGCCGGCGGCGGTCGCCGCCGCGCTGCCGGTTGCGGCTCCGGCCGCGGCGGCAACGGCGCCGCGCGTGGCACGGGCAAGGCGCTGGACAAGACGGTGGCCACCGGCGCGGGCTCTTCATGGCGGACAAAGGCGAACGACTGGGGAATGCCGATCGGGCGCATGCCCATGCGCGCCAGCAGGCTGCCCTCGGCCGGACCGATGAACAGCGCGCCGTCGCCCTGGGTGAAGCCCTTGAGCACCTCGAACACGCGCTGCTGGGTCGGCACGTCGAAATAGATCAACAGGTTGCGGCAGAACACGAAGTCGTACGGCGGCTCGCCTGCCAGCAGCGCCGGGTCGAGGATATTGCCCGACTGCAAGCGCACCTGGGCGGCGACTCGCTGGTGCAGCTGGTAGCCGTCGTCGACCGCCTGGAAATGCCGCTCGCGAAAGCTCAGGTCCTGGCCGCGAAAGGAATTGCGCCCGTACACGCCGCGCTGGGCCTTGGCCACCGACAGCGGGCTGATGTCCACTGCATCGACCTTGAACTGCGCCGGGGCAATGCCGCTGTCGAGCAGGCTCATGGCGATCGAATAGGGTTCCTCGCCGGTGGAACACGGCAGGCTCAACAGGCGCAACGGGCGCAGGCCCTTGAGCCCGGCCAGGCGCTGCTGAGCCAGGCGCGCGAGGGCGGCGAACGACTCGGGATAGCGCAGGAACCAGGTCTCCGGGACAATCACCGCCTCGATCAGCGCCTGCTGCTCGGCCGGGGTGTTCTGCAGCAGCAGCCAGTAGCCGTGCAGATCTGCCTGGCCTGCAGCCTTGCAGCGCTGCTGCACAGCGCGCTCGATCATCGGCGCGCCGACCGAGGCGACGTCCAGGCCGATGCGATCGCGCAGGTAGGCGAAGAATCGCGACTCGTCGCTCATGCGCCCTCCTCGGCGGCCGCGTACAGCAGCTCGCGCACCGAGGCGTCGAGCAGGTCCTGCACGCTCACCCGTTGCATCAAGCCCTGGGCGTCCTCGCGCACTGGCCCCAGATAGGGCGTTTGCCGATCGGCGAGGCCATAGGGGCGAAACTCGTCGGCGCGGCAGCGCAGGGTTTCGTTGGCCTGCTCGAGGATCAAGCCGAGCAGCCGCTGCGGGTGGGCCGGGTCGACCCGGTAATGCACCAGCACCAGCCGGGTACTGGTGCGGGTCACGGCCGGCTCGTCGAACATCAACTGACGCACGTCGAGCACCGGCACCATCCGCCCGCGATGGGCAAAGATCCCGGCGACCCAGGCTGGCGCCTGGGCGATCGGCTTGAGCAGCAGGCGCGGCAGCACTTCGGCGATTTCCACCGCCGGCAGGGCGAAGCGTTCCTGGCCTACATGAAACACCAGGAACAATTGACTGCGCGCTGCCGGCGCCGCGCCGTGGCCAGGCGAAGGAGTGTTCATCAGACTTTGAAACGCGACACGCCGCCACGCAGCCCGGTGGCGACCTGACTCAGTTCATCGATAGCGAAGCTGGCCTGGCGCAGCGACTCCACGGTCTGGCTGCTGGCGTCGCCGAGCTGGGTCAGCGCGTGGTTGATCTGCTCGGCGCCGGTGGCCTGCGCCTGCATGCCTTCGTTGACCATCAGCACCCGCGGCGCCAGCGCCTGCACCTGGGCGATGATCTGCGACAGCTGATCGCCGACCTGGGTGACCTCGTACATGCCACGGCGCACCTCTTCGCTGAATTTGTCCATGCCCATGACGCCGGCCGACACCGCCGACTGGATCTCGCGCACCATCTGCTCGATGTCGTAGGTGGCCACGGCGGTCTGGTCGGCCAGGCGGCGCACTTCAGTAGCCACCACGGCGAAGCCACGGCCGTATTCGCCGGCCTTTTCCGCCTCGATGGCGGCGTTCAGCGAGAGCAGGTTGGTCTGGTCGGCAACCTTGACGATGGTCACTACCACTTGATTGATGTTGCCGGCCTTCTCGTTGAGGATCGCCAGCTTGTTGTTGACCAGCTCGGCGGCGCCCATGACCTGGTGCATGGTGTCTTCCATGCGCGACAGGCCTTGCTGCCCGGAGCCGGCCAGCAGGGACGCCTGATCGGCGGCGCTGGTGACCTCGCCCATGGTGCGCACCAGGTCGCGGGAGGTGGCGGCGATCTCTCGGGAAGTCGCACCGATTTCGGTGGTGGTGGCGGCGGTTTCGGTGGCGGTGGCCTGCTGCTGGCGCGAGGTGGCGGCAATCTCGGTCACCGAGGTGGTGACCTGCACGGAGGAACGCTGGGCCTGGGACACCAGGCCGGTGAGCTCGGTCATCATGTCGTTGAAACCCAGTTCGACGACGCCGAATTCGTCCTTGCGGGCCAGGTTCAGGCGCCGGCTGAGGTCGCCGCTGCGCATGGTTTCGAGGATGCCGACGATCTTCTGCATGGGTTCCATGATCGAGCGCATCAACAGCAGGCCGCAGATCGCCGCCGCGAGCACAGCCAGCAGCAGGGAGATGGCCATGGTCAACTTGGCCGAGGTGACGGCCTGGTCGATGGCGTCGGTGGCCTGGGTGGCGGCCTTGCGATTGGCGTCGATAATAACGTTGAGGTGCTTGCGCCCGGTGGTCCACGCCGGCGTCAGCTCGTCGCGGAACAGGTCCTGGGCTTCCATGAAGCGCTTGTGCCGGTACGCGTCGAGCACCTTGTTCAGGCTGGCTTCGTAGGCCTTGCGCATTTCGCCGAACTGGTCGAATTGCGCCTGGTCACCGGCGTCCTGGATGGTCGCTCGGTACAGGCCCATCTGCTCGGTAAGGCGGTCGGCGAAGGCCTTGTAGTTGTCGTCATCGGCGGTCACCAGCTCGCGCTGCGAGCTCAGGCCGATCAATTGCTGGGTATAGATGTAGCTGTCGACCCAGGCACTACGAATCGTCGAGCCGTAGAACACCCCGGGGACACTGTCGGTACGCACCGCCGTTTCGCTGGACTCGATCACCTGCAGCCGCGTGTAAGAAGCGACGACCATGGCCAGCATGATGGCAATGATCACGGCGAAACTCGCCAGAATGCGATGGCGCAACGTCCAGTTCTTCACGGTAACCCCTCGGAAATGCTTCGACTGCCACGAAAAAACGCAGAGTATAGACATACTCCGAAACAATCTACCGGGCGGTCTTGGGCGCGCTCAGCTGCGCTCGGCGGCCTCGGCCAAAGGGGGGCTAGATGTGGGTGGGGGTGCCTGGCGTGATGTCCAATATGGCCGCCATCGGCCGCGCGGGCGGCCGGTGGTGGCCGTGATTGAATCTCGCGACCGGCCTGGCGGCCTCTCGGGGTCTGCGACCCCTCCCACATTGGATTTGCGCACGACGTGGGAGGGGTCATAGACCCCGAGAGGCCGCCAGGCCGGTTTGATCTTCTGCGGCGAACCTCAGCCCTTCTCGCCCAACCGCACCTGCCCTTCCAGCTCCTCCTTCAACAGCGGATCGAGCGCCAACTGCCGCGCCAGCTCATCCAGGTAGGCGCGCTCCATGAAATGCTCCTCGTCCACCATCATTACGCTGGCCAGGTACATCTCGGCGGCCATTTCCGTGGTCTTCGCCGCGCGGGCGACCTGAACCGGGTCCAGCGGCTGGTTCAGCTGCGCCTGCAGCCAGGCCTGCATGTCAGGGCCCGCGCCGAGCCGGGCGAATTCGGCGTCCAGCAATTGCCGCTCACGGGCGTCGACATGGCCGTCGGCCTTGGCGGCAGCAACGAGCGCCTGCAGGATGGCCAGACTGTGCTCCTCCATGTCCGCCGCAGGCAGACGATCCAGGGTCTGCGGCTCGCCACGCGGCGCGGTCTGCTGCTGCGCCTGCCAGTTGCCATAGGCCTTGTACGCCATCACCCCGATCGCGGCGAGGCCACCGTACGCCAAGGCCTTGCCACCCAGCTTGCGCGCCTTGCGATTGCCCAGCAGCAGGCCAATGGCGCCGCCGGCCAAGGCGCCGTTCAGAGGCGAGGCGGTGCCCTTGCCCTGCAGCAGTTGCTGGCCGGATTTAAGCAGTTGGTCGAGCAGGCCACGTGTGTTCATTGCATTTCTCCCGAAGGGCCAATAAGGCAAACCACGAGGTTAAAGGCATCGGCGGGCGAACGATGCGAGCATGTGCATCAGGATGTTTCAAGCAAGGGCAAACGCCAGACGAGCCCTCAGTAAAAAAGATATAGACTCGCAGCCATCGCCCCAGCCAACCGGACCGCATCCGCATGATGACGCTGCGCCAGATCCGCCATTTCATCGCCATCGCCGAGACGGGTTCGATCTCGGCAGCCGCGCAGGCGGTGTTCATTTCCCAGTCGACCTTGACCCTGGCGATCCAGCAGCTGGAGCAGGAAATCGGCGTGACCCTATTCAACCGCCACGCCAAAGGCATGACCCTGACCCACCAGGGCCACCAATTCCTGCGCCAGGCGCACTTGATTCTTGCCACGGTGGACAACGCCAAGCGCAGCCTGCAGCAGAGCACCGACCAGGTCGGCGGCCACCTGGTCATCGGCGTCACCAGCCTGGTGGCCGGCTATTACCTGGCCGACCTGCTGACGCGCTTCCAGCGTGCCTACCCGAATGTCGAAATCCGCGTCATGGAAGACGAGCGGCCCTATATCGAGCACCTGCTGGTGAGCGGCGAGATCGACGTGGGAGTGTTGATCCTGTCCAACCTGGAAGACCGCCACGCGCTGCAGACCGAAGTGCTTACCCATTCGCCGCAGCGGCTCTGGCTGCCGCCGCAGCATCCGTTGCTCGAACGCGACACGATCAACCTGGCCGATGTTGCCTGCGAACCGCTGATCCAGCTGCAGGTCGACGAGATGGATCGCAATGCCACGCGGATCTGGGCCGGTGCCGGGCTGCAACCGCGCATCACCCTGCGTACCGCGTCCACCGAAGCGGTGCGCAGCCTGGTGGCGGCCGGGTTGGGGCTGTCGATACAGCCCGACATGACCTACCGGCCGTGGTCGCTGGAAGGCGACATCATCGAGGCGCGACCACTGGCCGACCTCACCCGCACCCTTGACGTAGGCCTGGCCTGGCGCCGTGGGACGGCGCGGCCGGCGCTGGTGGACCCATTCCTGGCCGTGGCCCGCGAGCAGCCCCACGGTGGCAAACGACAAGCGTTATAGAAAGCTATCTGTTTTATCGAACGCTGCCTTCGTTATTTAGAATTTGTGGTCCCCTCGCCCAGGCACTAGTCTCGATTGCATCAGGCTGCCGCGCGGTGGACTGCCCGAGACCAGAGCGAACACCATGACCGAGCTGCACACTTCCCTGTTGATCGATGGCCAGCTGGTGGCCGGCCAGGGCATAGCCGAAGCCATCTACAACCCCGCCACCGGCGAGGTGATCACTCAGGTCGCCGAAGCCGGCGTCGAGCAGGTCGAAGCCGCCATCCAGGCCGCGCAAGGGGCCTTCGCCGGATGGTCGCGCACCACCCCGCAGCAGCGCGCCAACCTGCTGTTGGCGATCGCCGATGCCATTGAGAGCCGTGCCGACTCGCTCGCCTACCTGGAATCGCTCAATTGCGGCAAGCCACTGCACCTGGCGCGCAAGGACGACCTGAACGCCACGGTCGACGTGTTCCGCTTCTTTGCCGGCGCGGTGCGCTGCCAGACCGGCCAGCTGGCCGGCGAATACCTGCCCGGCTACACCAGCATGGTGCGCCGCGACCCGATCGGCGTGGTGGCGTCGATCGCCCCCTGGAACTACCCGATCATGATGGCGGCCTGGAAGATCGCCCCGGCCCTGGCGGCGGGCAACACCCTGGTGTTCAAGCCGTCGGAGCATACGCCGCTGTCGGTGCTGGCGCTGGCGCCGGTGCTGGCCGAGCTGCTGCCCAAGGGCGTGCTGAACATCATCTGCGGCGGTGGCGAGGGCGTCGGCAGCCACCTGGTCAGCCACCCCAAGGTGCGCATGGTGTCGCTGACCGGCGATATCGTCACCGGCCAGAAAATCCTCCAGGCCGCCGCGCGCACGGTCAAGCGCACCCACCTGGAACTGGGCGGCAAGGCGCCGGTGATCGTCTGCAACGATGCCGACCTCGCCGCCGTGGTCGAGGGGGTGCGCAACTACGGCTACTACAACGCCGGCCAGGACTGCACGGCGGCCTGCCGCATCTATGCCCAGGCCGGCATCCACGACCGCCTGGTGGCCGAATTGGGTGCGGCCGTCTCGAGCCTGCGCTTTGCCGGCAAACGTGACGCCGACAACGAGCTGGGCCCGCTGATCAGCCCGCGCCAGCGCGACCGCGTGGCCAGCTTCGTCGAGCGTGCGCTGGGCCAGCCGCACATCGAGCGGATCACCGGCGCGGCGGTGCATTCGGGGCCCGGCTTCTTCTATCAGCCGACCCTGCTGGCCGGCTGCAAGCAGAGCGACGAGATCGTCCAGCGCGAAGTGTTCGGCCCGGTGGTGACCGTCACTCGCTTCGACGAACTGGCCCAGGCAGTGGACTGGGCCAACGACTCGGAATACGGACTGGCCTCGTCGGTATGGACGCAGAACCTCGACAAGGCCATGCAGGTGGCCGCGCGCCTGCAGTACGGCAGCACCTGGATCAACAGCCATTTTCTGCTGGTCAGCGAAATGCCCCATGGCGGTCTCAAGCGCTCGGGCTATGGTAAGGATCTGTCCAGCGATTCCTTGCACGACTACAGCGTGGTCCGCCACATCATGGCCCGCCACGGCGCTGCACAGATCTGAGGGGCAGTGCGTGACCCGCGTGGCCTGCAGCACCCATAACAACAACTTCACCGATTGACCTGTTCACAACTGCCCCGAACATAATTTGAAGAAGAGGGATCACCATGTTTGTGCACAAGACCGCACTGTTGAGCGCATTGACCACGTTGCTGATGGGCAGCTGTGGCGTCCAGGCCGCCGAGCCGCTCAAGGCCGTAGGCGCGGGCGAAGGCGAGCTGGATATCGTCGCCTGGCCGGGCTATATCGAGCGCGGCGAGAGCGACAAGGCCTATGACTGGGTCACCGGCTTCGAGAAGGAAACCGGCTGCAAGGTCAACGTCAAGACCGCGGCCACCTCCGACGAAATGGTCAGCCTGATGAGCAAGGGCGGCTACGACCTGGTCACCGCCTCGGGCGATGCCTCGCTGCGGCTGGTGGCCGGCAAGCGCGTGCAGCCGATCAACACGGCGCTGATCCCCAACTGGAAAAACCTTGACCCGCGCCTCAAGGACGGCAGCTGGTACGTGGTCGACAAGCAGACCTACGGCACCCCTTACCAGTGGGGTCCCAACGTGCTGCTGTACAACACCGACGTATTCAAGACCGCGCCGACCAGCTGGAGCGTGGTCTTCGAACCGCAGAACCTGCCCGACGGCAAGCCCAACAAGGGCCGCGTGCAGGCCTATGACGGGCCGATCTACATCGCCGATGCGGCCCTGTACCTCAAGAGCGCCAAGCCGGAGCTGGGCATCAACAACCCCTACCAGCTGACCGAAACCCAGTACAAGGCGGTGCTCGACCTGCTGCGCCAGCAACACGCGCTGATCCACCGCTACTGGCATGACGCCACGGTGCAAATGAGCGACGTCAAGAACGAAGGTGTGGTCGCGAGTAGCTCCTGGGGCTACATGGTCAATGGCCTGCTGGCCGACAAGCAGCACGTGGCCTCGACCATTCCCAAGGAAGGCGCCACCGGGTGGGCCGACACCACCATGCTGCACGCCGACGCCAAGCACCCCAACTGCGCCTACAAGTGGATGGACTGGTCGCTGCAGCCCAAGGTGCAGGGGGACGTCGCGGCCTGGTTCGGTTCGTTGCCGGCGGTGCCGGCGGCATGCAAGGCCAGCGAACTGCTCGGCGCCGAGGGCTGCGCCACCAACGGCTTCGACCAGTTCGGCAAGATTGCCTTCTGGACCACCCCGCAGGCCGAAGGCGGCAAGTTCGTGCCCTACTCGCGCTGGACCCAGGATTACATCGCGATCATGGGCGGGCGCTGATTCGCCCAGGGCCGGTCGTGCAGGACAGAGGTTGCTCGGGGTCGGCGTGATGGCCTTCCCGGGCAAGCCCGGTCCTGCGGGACCTGGCCAGCAGTCGCTGTTGCCGGGCAGGCCCGGCCAATAACCGATTCCAGAAACCGATTCCCAGCTTTCCCAAGCAGGAGGCCTCATGACGCTCGCCGTCCAGTTCACCCACGTTTCCCGACTGTTCGGCGAGGTCAAGGCTGTCGACCGGGTCAGCATCGATATCCAGGACGGAGAGTTCTTTTCCATGCTCGGCCCGTCGGGCTCGGGCAAGACCACCTGCCTGCGCCTGATCGCCGGCTTCGAACAACCGAGCAGCGGCTCGATCCGTATCCATGGCGCCGAGGCCGCCGGCGTGCCGCCCTACGAGCGCGACGTCAACACGGTGTTCCAGGATTACGCACTGTTCCCGCACATGAACGTGCGCGACAACGTCGCCTACGGCCTCAAGGTCAAGGGCGTGGCCCGGGCCGAGCGCCTGGCGCGCGCCGAGGAGGCGCTGGCGATGGTCGCCCTCGACGGCTTTGGCGAGCGCAAGCCGGCGCAGATGTCCGGCGGCCAGCGCCAGCGCGTGGCCCTGGCACGGGCGCTGGTCAACCGGCCGCGGGTGTTGCTGCTGGACGAGCCGCTGGGGGCGCTGGACCTCAAGCTGCGCGAGCAGATGCAGGGCGAATTGAAGAAGCTGCAGCGCCAGCTGGGCATCACCTTCATCTTCGTGACCCACGACCAGACCGAGGCGCTGTCGATGTCCGACCGCGTGGCGGTATTCAACAAGGGCCGCATCGAGCAGGTCGACACCCCGCGCAACCTGTACATGCGCCCGGCGACCACCTTCGTCGCCGAGTTCGTCGGCACCTCCAACGTGCTGCGCGGCGAGTTGGCCGAGCAGCTGAGCGGCTCTTCACTGCCGTTCTCGATTCGCCCGGAGCACATCCTGCTGGGCAGCGAGCCGGCCGCCGACAGCCACGAGGTGCGGGTCAGCGGGCTGTTGCACGACATTCAGTACCAGGGCAGCGCCACGCGCTACGAACTGCGCCTGGACAACGGCCAGACCCTCAGCGTCAGCCAGGCCAACAGCCAATGGCAGGAAGCCGTCGACCCGCTGCGCACCGGCCTGCGCCTGACCGCACGCTGGCCGCGTGAAGCCATGGTCGCGCTGCACGACAGCAGCGCCGGCGGTGCGCTGTGATCAACCTGACCCTGGACCAGGCCGAGCCGAGCGTGCAGCGCGGCCCGCTGCGCAAGCTGTGCAACCTGTTGTACCGCAAGCCCAACCTGTACCTGGCACTGCTGCTGGTGCCGCCGCTGCTGTGGTTCGGGGCGATCTACCTGGGCTCGCTGCTCAACCTGCTGTGGCAAGGGTTCTATACCTTCGACGACTTCAGCATGACGGTCACCCCCGACCTGACCCTGGCGAATCTGGCCGGGCTGTTCGCCCCGGCCAACTTCGACATCCTCCAGCGCACCCTGGCGATGGCCGTGGCGGTGTCACTGGCCAGCGCCGTGTTGGCGTTCCCCATCGCCTACTACATGGCGCGCTACACCCGCGGCAAGACCAAGGCGTTCTTCTACATCGCGGTGATGATGCCGATGTGGGCCAGCTACATCGTCAAGGCCTACGCCTGGACCCTGCTGCTGGCCAAGGGCGGCGTGGCCCAGTGGTTCGTCCAGCAGGCCGGGCTGGAACCGCTGCTCCAGTGGCTGCTGGGCATTCCGGGGATTGGCGGCAGCACGCTGTCGACCTCGCAGTTGGGGCGCTTTCTGGTGTTCGTGTACATCTGGCTGCCGTTCATGATCCTGCCGATCCAGGCCGCACTGGAGCGCCTGCCGCCGTCGCTGCTGCAGGCCTCGGCCGACCTCGGTGCAACGCCACGGCAGACCTTCGCGCAGATCGTGTTACCGCTGGCGGTGCCGGGCATCGCCGCCGGCTCGATCTTCACCTTCTCGCTGACCCTGGGCGACTTCATCGTGCCGCAGCTGGTGGGCCCGCCCGGCTACTTCATCGGCGGCATGGTCTACGTGCAGCAGGGAGCAATCGGCAACATGCCCATGGCCGCCGCCTTCACCCTGGTGCCGATCGTGCTGATCGCTATCTACCTCGCCATCGTCAAACGCCTGGGGGCCTTCGATGCACTCTGACAAAGCGCCACTGGGCCTGCGCCTGGCTGCCTGGGGCGGGCTGGTGTTCCTGCACTTCCCGATCCTGATCATCTTCGTCTACGCCTTCAACACCGAGGACGCCGCGTTCAGCTTCCCGCCCCGGGGCTTCACCCTCAAGTGGTTCAGCGCGGCCCTGGGCCGGCCCGACGTGCTGGATGCGATCAAGCTGTCGTTGCAGGTCGCCTGCCTGGCCACGGCAATCGCCCTGGTGCTCGGCACCCTGGCGTCGGCGGCGCTGTATCGGCGGCATTTCTTCGGCAAGGACGGCATCTCGCTGATGCTGATCCTGCCGATCGCCCTGCCCGGCATCGTCACCGGCCTGGCGCTGCTGTCGGCGTTCAAGACCCTGGGCATCGAGCCTGGGCTGTTCACCATCGTCATTGGCCACGCCACTTTCTGCGTGGTGATCGTCTACAACAACGTCATCGCCCGCCTGCGGCGCACCTCGCACAGCCTGGTGGAAGCCTCGATGGACCTGGGCGCCGACGGCTGGCAGACCTTTCGCTACATCATCCTGCCCAACCTGGGCTCGGCCCTGCTGGCCGGCGGCATGCTGGCGTTCGCCCTGTCGTTCGACGAAATCATTGTCACCACCTTCACCGCCGGAAACGAACGCACGCTGCCCATCTGGCTGCTCAACCAGCTCAGCCGGCCGCGCGACGTGCCGGTGACCAACGTGGTGGCCATGCTGGTGATGCTGGTGACCATGCTGCCGATTCTCGGCGCCTATTACCTGACCCGTGGCGGCGAGACCGTCGCCGGCAGCGAAAAATAAAAGGAGAAAGCTCATGCAGACGCAATTGCTCATCAATGGCCAGCTGGTGCCCGGCGAAGGCCCGCTGCAAGCGGTGTTCAACCCGGCGCTGGGAAGCGTGCTGGTCGAGATTCACGAGGCCAGCGAAGCCCAGGTCGACGCCGCCGTGCGCGCCGCCGACGCAGCGTTCGACAGTTGGTCGCAGACGACCCCGAAAGACCGCTCGCTGCTGCTGCTCAAGCTGGCCGACGCCATCGAGGCCCATGCCGAGGAGCTGGCGCAACTGGAGTCGAACAACTGCGGCAAGCCCTACCACGCGGCGCTCAACGACGAAATCCCGGCCATCGCCGACGTGTTCCGCTTCTTCGCCGGCGCCACCCGCTGCCTCGGCGGCTCGGCGGCCGGCGAGTATCTGCCGGGCCACACCTCGATGATCCGCCGCGACCCGGTGGGGGTGATCGCTTCCATCGCGCCGTGGAACTACCCACTGATGATGGTCGCCTGGAAGATCGCCCCGGCCCTGGCGGCCGGCAACACCGTGGTGCTCAAGCCTTCCGAGCAGACCCCGCTGACCGCCCTGCGCCTGGCCGAGCTGGCCAGCGAGATCTTTCCCGCGGGCGTGCTCAACCTGGTGTTCGGCCGCGGCGCCAGTGTCGGTGCGCCGCTGGTCAACCATCCCAAGGTGCGCATGGTCTCGCTGACCGGCTCGATCGCCACTGGCGCCAACATCATTTCCAGCACCAGCGACAGCGTCAAGCGCATGCACATGGAGCTGGGCGGCAAGGCCCCGGTGATCATCTTCGACGACGCCGACATCGACGCGGCAGTCGCGGGCATCCGCACCTTTGGTTTCTACAACGCCGGCCAGGACTGCACGGCGGCCTGCCGCATCTACGCCCAGGCCGGCATCTACGAGCGTTTTGTAGAAAAGCTCGGCGCGGCGGTCAGCAGCATCAAGGTCGGGCTGCAGGACGACCCGGACACCGAGCTGGGCCCGCTGATCAGCGCCCAGCACCGCGACCGCGTCGCCGGCTTCGTCGAGCGCGCCGTGGCGCAGCCGCACATTCGCCTGGTCACCGGCGGCAAGGCGGTCGAGGGCGATGGCTACTTCTTCCAGCCCACGCTCCTGGCCGATGCCCAGCAGGATGACGAGATCGTGCGCCGCGAGGTGTTCGGTCCGGTGGTCTCGGTCACCCGCTTCGACGACGAGGCGCAGGTGCTGGGCTGGGCCAATGATTCGGACTACGGCCTCGCCTCTTCGGTCTGGACCCAGGATGTCGGCCGCGCCCACCGCCTCACCGCCCGCCTGCAGTACGGCTGCACCTGGGTCAACACGCACTTCATGCTGGTCAGCGAAATGCCCCACGGCGGCCAGAAGCTCTCGGGCTACGGCAAGGACATGTCGATGTACGGGCTGGAGGACTACACGGTGATCCGCCATGTGATGTTCAAACATTGATGCAAGCCCACGGATCTTGCGGCCATCGTGGGAGCGGGCGCAGCCCGCGAGAGCCGCAAGGCCGGCTTGACTAAAAAGAGCTCGCGGGCTTGGCCCGCTCCCACGAGCCGCCTGGCCATAACCATAAAAAACCTGCCGCCCCACCCTACGGAGCAAACCGATCCATGAGCACCCTCGAGCACGACAGCGACGCCGAGCAGTTGCGTCAGCTGGGCTACACCTCCAATTTCAATCGCAGCATGAGCCTCTGGGAAAACTTCGCCCTGGGCTTCACCTACCTGTCACCGGTGGTCGGCGTCTACACGCTGTTCGGCCTGTGCCTGGCCGCCGGCGGCCCGCCGATGTTCTGGACCTACCTGCTGGTGGGCTTCGGGCAGATGCTGGTGTGCCTGATCTTCGGCGAAGTGGTGTCGCAGTTTCCGATTTCCGGTGGCGTCTATCCCTGGGCGCGGCGCCTGGTGGGCAAGCGCTGGGCGTGGATGGTCGGCTGGGTCTATTCGATCGCCCTGTGCGTGACCATCGCCGCCGTGGCGGTGGGCGCCGGGCCTTACCTGGCGGTGATGCTGGGTTTCGAGCCGAGCAACAACACCAACATCGTCATCGCCCTGGTGCTGACCCTGTTCGCCACCCTGGTCAACCTCAGCGGCACCAAGATGCTCGCGCGCATCGCCATGTTCGGCTTTGTCTGCGAGCTGGTCGGGGCGTTGATCGTCGGCATCTACCTGCTGATCTTCGAGCGTCACCAGCCCTTCAGCGTACTGTTCAACACCTTCGACATCCGCGTCGACGGCTCCTATCTGCCGGCTTTCCTCACCGCTTCCCTGGCCGGCATGTTCCTCTACTACGGCTTCGAAGCCTGCGGCGACGTCGCCGAGGAAACCCCCAACCCGAGCAAGCAGATCCCGGTGGCCATGCGCATGACCATCTACATCGGCGGCATCTCGGCGATGTTCGCCTGCCTGGCGCTGATCCTCGCCGTGCCGGACATGCAGGCGGTAATCAACGGCACCGACAAGGACCCGGTGACCACCGTGCTCAACAACGCCTTCGGCAGCGTCGGCTCGCGGGTGATCATGGCCGTGGTGATGGTTTCGTTCATCTCCTGCGTGATCAGCCTGCAGGCCGCCGCCAGCCGCCTGCTGTACTCCTACGCGCGCGACGAAATGGTGATCGGCAGCGGCGCGCTGAAAAAGCTCTCGGCCAGCACCCAGGTGCCGGTCAACGCGCTGTTGGTGGCCGGGGTGCTGCCGGCGCTGATCATCGTCATGGGCTTTTTCCTGCAGGACGCCGTGGCCACCATCGTCAGCTTCGCCGCCATCGGCATCTACCTGGCCTTCCAGATGATCGTCCTCGGCGCGCTCTACGCCCGCACCCGCGGCTGGAAACCCAGCGGCAAGTTCAACCTCGGCGGCTGGGGCCTGCCGGTCAACATCGGCGCGCTGCTGTACGGCGTTTCGGCGATCGTCAACATGGCCTGGCCACGCACCCCCGACGCACCCTGGTACGTCAACTACGCGATGGTGGTCAGCACCCTGGTGGTGATCGGCCTCGGGCTGGTGTACATGGTCGTGGCCAAGCCCTATGACCGCGGCAATGCGCCGGCTGGGGATGCGTGGAAGGTGGGGAGGTAAAGTCCGCAGGGTTAGCACCCTCTGGATGCGTATACACTTACGCAAATTTTTTCCAGAGAGGTGCTGGTCATGGCTTTCGCTCGAGTATTCCAATCAGGTAACAGCCAGGCAGTAAGGCTACCAAAAGAGTTTCGACTCAATACGGACCGGGTGGAAATCTTCCGACGGGGCGAGGAGATAGTCCTGCGCCAGATTACGATTAACGCCTCGGCAATATTCGACGCGCTCGCCAGCCTTCCCGATGATTTCATGATCGATGGTCGAGATTATACCCACCCTCAGGATCGAGAAGACTTTTGATTCCGGCCCGCTACCTCCTATGGAGAACTGGGTGCAGTCGCCCTGATCCTGATGACAGTCAAGCGCCCGTCCATTTACAAGCCCGCCTCAGGCAAAAAAATTAAATTTCCTGCGAACCGATTCAGCTGAACGTTATCTGTTTAAAGTTCGCCGAGTTTGGACGAGGGCATGCCCGAACCTACATTTCAATCTTTCCAGGGCGCAGGAAGCGGCCGGATTCATTCATGACAGGTTGACCCATGCATCGCAGGAATATTCTCAAGGCCTCCATGGCCCTGGCCGCCTACACCGGGCTGTCGGCTACTGGCCTTCTGAGCGCGCGCGTGTTCGCCGCTGGCGCCGCCGCCAATGGCGACAGCGAGCACTTCGACTTCGATTGGCTGCAGGCCGAGGCGAAGAAAATGGCCGGCGCGCCATACGTCAACGGCAAAGAAGTGCTGCCACCGACCCTGGCCAAATTGCAGCCGCTGCAATTCAACGCCATCAAATACGACGCCAACCACTCGCTGTGGAAAGAGCTCAATGGCCAACTGGACGTGCAGTTCTTCCACGTCGGCATGGACTTCAAGCAGCCGGTGCGCATGTACAGCGTCGACAAGGACAGCCAGCAGGCGCGCGAGGTGCACTTCCGCCCGTCGCTGTTCAAGTACGAGAACGCCGGGGTCGACACCAAGCAGTTGACCGGCGACCTCGGCTTCGCTGGTTTTCGCCTGTTCAAGCAACCGGAAATCGACCACCACGACATTCTCTCGTTCCTCGGCGCCAGCTACTTTCGCGCCGTGGACAAGACCGGCCAGTACGGTCTGTCGGCCCGTGGCCTGGCCATCGACACCTACGCCCACAAGCAGGAAGAGTTTCCCGATTTCACCAAGTTCTGGTTCGAAAGCCCGACCAAGGACGGCACCCGCTTCGTGGTCTACGCCCTGCTCGACTCGCCGAGCGCCACCGGCGCCTACCGCTTCGACATCGACTGCCAGGCCGAACAGGTGGTGATGGAAGTCACCGCGCACATCAATGCGCGTACCGACATCGAACAGCTGGGCATTTCGACCATGACCAGCATGTTCAGCTGTGGCACCGACGAGCGGCACATGTGCGACACCATTCACCCGCAGATCCACGACTCTGATCGCCTGGCCATGTGGCGCGGCAACGGCGAGTGGATCTGCCGTCCGCTGAACAACCCGCCCAAGCTGCAGTTCAACGCCTATGCCGACAACAACCCGAAAGGTTTCGGCCTGGTCCAGACCGACCACGACTTCGCCAGTTATGAAGACACCGTCGACTGGTACAACCAGCGCCCGAGCCTGTGGGTCGAGCCAACCACGCCGTGGGGCGAGGGCTCGGTCAACCTGATGGAGCTGTCGACCACTGGCGAGACCCTGGACAACATCGTTGCGTTCTGGACGCCGAAGAAACCGGTGGTCGCCGGCGACTCGCTGACCTTCGGCTACAAGCTCTATTGGAGCGCGCTGCCGCCCGTGAGCACGCCACTGGCGCGGGTGCAGACCACGCGTTCGGGAATGGGCGGCTTTCTCGAAGGCTGGGCGCCGGGCGAGCATTACCCGGACGTCTGGGCGCGGCGCTTTGCCGTGGACTTCGTCGGCGGTGGCCTGGAACGCCTGGCGGCCGATGCGAAGATCGAACCCATCGTCAGCGTCACCCAGGGCAAGGTGCAGGACATTACTGTGCTGGCCCGCCCAGACATCAAGGGCTACCGCGTCAGCTTCGACTGGTATCCGGACAGCGACAGCGTCGAGCCGGTAAACATGCGCCTGTTCCTCAAGAGCAACGACCATACGTTGAGCGAGACTTGGCTGTACCAGTATTTCCCGCCTGCGCCGGACCGTCGCAAATACCCTTAATGGCCGCTGGGTGAGCCAACGGCTGTACAGGACTAACCCTGGCAGGGGCCAGGTCGGGCCTGAGTGGGAGGGGGCAAAGCCCCCGAGCTGTTGACTTTCAACGTCAATAGCTCGGGGCTTTGCCCCCTTTTTTGCGTGGGCCGGCTGCCAACCATCCTTTTTCCTCACCAATCATAGGAAATTTCCCACGAGCATCAGAGAACCGTCTGGCATACGCACGCAGCCTGCGCGCCGAACATGGCCCTTGGTAACACCAAGGAGATCTATGCCATGGACCAGAAAGATCAAAGTATACATTTACCCCTCGACTATATAGAGGGCTACATCAACCCAAAGCCAGAATATAACGACACAGGTCTACCCGGCTCAAGTTGGGGCAAGGCCAGCACGACCGGTGCACCCGGCCACGCAGGCCGGGTGCTGAATGAATCACGGCGGCACATTAGAACAATAGACTCGGAATATGCCGCAGTTCACCAGAACACCCCCAGCACTGTGGCCGCTGAAGCAGCCTCAGCGAAGCAGGCAGCCAACCCCGATGGCAATCTTGCCGATAGGCAAAGGGCCGCAGCTGAACACCAAGCCATCCTCGGCCTTGTTCAAAGTAAACAAACAGCCTATGCGCAGCATCTAGTTAAAGCCTATGCCGCCAGCGGCCATCTGCCGTTCTTTTTGACCGATCAGATCGCCGCGCAACGATTCAGAGAGCACAACCAAAGCTCCTCGCCCCAGGAGATCAGAAGTTGGCTAGGCATCGACGGCCCACTGGGTGAAAGTTACCGAGCTGCCCACCAACTGAAAGCCCTTGCGCAGGCTTCCAGAATCCTGAGTGATTCCTTGAATGAGCTGGGTCAGTTACGGGATCAGGCAGAAGACGCCGAGCCGGGCGATCTGGATGCCTCCATCGCTCTGCTTGAGGCGCGACTCGAGCGTCTCAGAAATGAGATCCCGCTGCAGATCTGGCAACTACCTGGTTTCGCTCAAAACGAACTCATCGCCGCGATCGGAGACCTTCAGCAGCACAGGGTCAGTCAGCTACTCCAGCAGCACCAGTCCGGCGCCGCCCAGCTTGCCGCAATCCATCGAAACGCTGTGGGCAGCGCGCCCGCCACGGGTATACGCTCCGCTCGCCCGCCCCTGAGCAAACCCGAGCTCGAGGCGCTCAACTCGCTTCTCGGTCTGCAGCAGGCGGCAAGCCCTGGCAGTTCAAGTCATGCACTGTATACCGCGCTTTTTCATAGCGAGTCGGCACGCTACCTGGAAGCAGCGGCCATGGCCTTCGGCCAATTGCAGTCCCGGGCTGCACAGGCCGAAGCTCGATTGAACCAGGCGGTCGTCGCGCGTGACGCGCAGCAGTCAGCGAATTCGGCGGCACAAGCGGCGCGCGCGGCGCAGCGATCGCCATTCACCGCTCTGCAACAGGCCTTCGAAGCCAGCCGAACCTACGCGTACAACAACGCGCAGGCGGGGTCGACCATCCTCGGCGCCCGAGGTTTTGGAGCAGCCCCCTTCCCTCCCCAGCAGCTGGCCGCGTTGCAAGCCGCGATCCGTAGCGCCGTCGGCCAACTGGCGGCTGCCGGGGTGATAACCGCCGGTGTGGTCAGCGGTTTTCTGGTCGGCATCCTTGCCCTTGCCTGGCCCTCGAGCCTGGCCAACGGCGAGCGCCGGGTAGCGCTGAGTACCCCACTCAGCGATCTGCTCGACACCAACGGACTTGACCTCGAAGGCATTGCCGAGCGCGGTGAGTCGATCACCCTCGCGCATTCGCTGATGATTCGCCCGTCCGGCAATCAGGCCCATCTGTTCGTGGTCCCGGTGCCTGGCGCGGTCCCGGTGCTGGAGGCCACCTGGGACGAAGAAAACCAGCAATACAGTGCTCGCCTCGATTCACCGCCAAGGATCTTCACTTGGACCCCGGCAGCGCCGCCCGGCACTCAGACCTCCGCGTCCACCAGCCTGCCGGCCGAACAACCCAAGCCGGCCATCTACCGGGGCGCGGCATTGATGCCGCTGAACTCCCCGGTCAAAGTCGACGTAGGCGACAACGATGTCGAGCTTGGCGCGCAGATACTGATCTTCCCCGGCACTCAGATGCCGCCCGTCCTCATCATGGAAACCCGCCCTCCGGCCGAATTGCTGGAAGTGGGTGGTTATAATGATTTGAGCAGCAGAAGCAGAAAGGATGGGATGGATGTGGATCACATACCGTCTCGACGGGCTTTGGAGAGATTTCTCACAAATGAAAGGCCTGACGTGAACTCTGAACAGCAAGTGAAATTCATAAAAAATGCAGCAAGCATTACTATTCCGTCAGAAATACACCATCAATTTAGCGAGACCATGGGCGGTCGCAATTCCGCCGACAAACAGCTGTTGGATGCTAGCAATTTGAAGAATGCTGTCAATTCAAATTTTGACGCAATTAAGAAAGGTTTACTTCAGCATGGCTTTGATGAGACCGCACTAGAAGTAGCCAGAGCGGAGCTTCATGAATACAACCGAAAACTGGGATGGTACGAATGAACAGTCTGGAAATAGAAGCAATCATCAAGAATCTAGGCTCAACACGCCAAATGCTGATCGCCAACCATATCGTAGCTGATACACCTATGATTGAGATTTTTGAAGGGAGTGCCCAGCAATACACCATACTTGCGAAAGGGATATCTCTTACGATCCTGGCTGCTAGCGGTATAGCAGTGAAACTCTCAGTACGCATACAGCATGAAGATGGCGAGAGGGAGAATGAGATCTTTGACGGCACTCTGCCTGAGCGCTATACCGGGCGGAATCAGGCGCAGACAAGGGAAAATCTGGGCCCTCCACTGGAGTCAAAGGGCTATCATCGATTGCCTTACCCGCTGAGCGCAGTCGGAGGGTGGGATAAATACGAACTCGATACAGGTGGGCTACCCACAAAATATCTTTATGTAACCTACAACACTGAAATGATGGTGGACCGTCTCACTTTCATTCTGCCCTATACAGCTGAATGACTTGGACCAAAGTTGGAGGAGGGTAAGCCGCCCCGAGCTGTTGATCTGAATATCAACCGCTCGGGAACCCCAGTGGAATAGAAGGGCTACCAGCGATTGCCGTACCCTCTGCCCCCGAGCGGAGGATGTGACCCATACGGAATTGATACCGTAGCTGTATCCCTGAAATATCTTTACGTGAGCTACAACACGGAAAATGATAGTTAACCGTCTGACCCCTGCCCTGCCCGTTACAGATGATCGAAGTGAGCCGACGCGGGAGGGGCAAGGCCCCTCGAGTGATCGCAAGGCGCCTTAATCTTCGACATCATAAGCCCGAGGGTTTTGCCTCCTGCCATATTCCTCTGCAACCGCACATGCGCGCCGAATCAAGTATAAACAACCCCTACTCAATAACTGGGAAGGCACGAATGAACAGTCTGGAAGTAGAAGCAATCATCAACCATTTAGGCTCAACACATCAAGAGTTGATCACCAACAACATCGTTGCTGATACGCCTGTGATTGACGTTTATGAAGGAAGCCTCCAGCAATATACCAATCCTGCAAAAGGCGTTTCTCTTACCATCCTATCCGCTAGTGATATCGTAGAGAAACTCTCAATAAGCATACTCCCTGAAGATGACGATGAAGAAAGCGAGATGTTTGATGGCACGCTGCCTGAGCGCTATACCGGGCGTACTCAGGCGCAGACGCGGGAAAAACTGGGGGCCCCACTGGAGTCAAAGGGCTATCATCGATTGCCTTACCCTCTGAGCCCAGTCGGCGGATGGGACAAATACGAACTCGATGAGGGTAGACTGCCTTCAAAATATCTTTATGTAACCTACGACACTGAAATGATGGTTAGCCATCTGACTTTCATTCTCCCCCATCCAGACGATTGACTTGCACCTAAGTACCCCCAGCTGCTGACCTGAACATTAGCCGCTGGAGGGCGCCCCCCCCTAACACTGAGTCTGCAGCTAACAATACTTTATTCACCAATGTTAGGAAATTTCCTACAAGCATCAGAGAACCGTCTGGCATACGCACGTGGCCTGCTCGACGAACATGGCCCTTGGTAACAAGCAAGGCATGGATAAGAGAGCGCTCGAAAGAGCGAGGAATGACCTGCACAATTAGAATATGAGATTGGGATGATATTAATTAACACTCCTACTGTAGAGACCCTGATATCCTGTTTAGGCTGGGCATATCGGGAGCTGGGAGCCAGCAAAAAGATCAACGCAGCGCGCCCAATCGAGATATCCGAAGGGAGCCACCTTCAATACACCATCCCTGTTGACGGAGTCCAACTCAGCATCAATGCTGCTAGCGGGATAGTTACGAAGGTATCTATAGATATCCTGAAACCGGACGACGAAAGCTGGATCTTTGAAGGGGCTCTGCCCGAGCGTTATGCCGGGCAGACCCAGGCGCAGACCAGAGAAAAGTTGGGAACCCCAGTGGAATCGAAGGGCTACCATCGATTGCCGTACCCGCTACCCCCCAGCGGGGGATGGGACAAATATGAAATTGATGCCGAAGCTACACCCCCAAAATACCTCTATGTGACCTACAACACGGAAATGGTCGTTAGACGCCTGACCTTTGCCTTACCTTACACAGACGATTAAGCACGAACCAACGTGGGAAGGGAAAGCCACCCAAAACTGGGCAAGACGGTTTGATCTTCAGTCTTGACGGCTCTGGAGCTTGGCCCTTCCCACATCCAACCGCGCATATACGCCCGATCCAAGTATTTTCGTCCCCGCCCAAACAATTAAACCGCGATGGTATAAATGAATAATCCTACTATAGAAGCGCTCATAGCTGGCTTGGGCTTGACGTACAAGGCGCTGGTTGCCAACGAGACTATTGGCGCGACGCCTATTATTGAAGTATTTGAAGGCAGTGAATCGCAGTACACCGTCCCTGCGAACGGAATTGAAATCGGTATAGATGCCGATAGCGGCATCGTAAGCAAAATATCCATACATATCCTGGAAGACGATGATGAAATTGGAATATTCGAGGGAGCGATCCCCGAGCATTATGCGGGCCGAACGCAGATTGAGACGAGGGAAAGGTTGGGGAACCCACTGGAATCGCGGGGCTATAATCGATTGCCCTACCCGCTACCCCCCACCGGAGGATGGGACAAATACGAAATTGATGCCGAAGCTACACCCCCAAAATATCTCTATGTGACCTACAACACGGAAATGGTCGTTAGACGCCTGACCTTTGCCTTACCTTACACAGACGATTAAGCACGAACCAACGTGGGAAGGGAAAGCCACCCAAGACTTGGCAAGCCGGTTTGATCTTCAGTCTTGACGGCTCTGGAGCTTGGCCCTTCCCACATCCAGCCGCGCATATACGCCCGATTCAGGTGTTTTCGTCCCCGCTAAAAACAATTAGACCGCAATGGTATGAATGAATAATCCTACTATATAAGCGCTTATAGAGGGTTGAGGGTCGACCTACAAGGAGCTGGTCGAAAATGAAACTATTGTCGCGACGCCTGTTATTGGATATTTGAAGGCAGCGAGGCACAACACCAACGCAAATAGTCTTGGAACCCGTACAGCTCCCGATAACGGAATCCGTTACCCCTCCCGACGAACAACCTTGCAACCTTGCCTTCGTGCCCGCATTAATCGGGTATGAATCTCCCCGCGCGCAACGACCCGCTGTGGCACGGCTTTCACCCGGCCACGCGGGCCTGGTTCGACCAGTGCTTCCCGGCCGTGACGGCGGCCCAGGCCCAGGCCTGGCCGTTGATCCAGGCTGGGCGCTCGACCCTGATCGCGGCGCCTACGGGGTCGGGCAAGACCCTCACGGCCTTCCTTGCAGTGATCGACGAGCTGGTCCGCGAGGGCCTGGCCCATGGCGGCCAGCTGCCCGAGCAGACCCTGGTGGTGTACGTGTCACCGCTCAAGGCGCTGTCCAACGATATACAGATCAACCTGCAGAACCCGCTGGCCGGCATCAGCGAGCAGCTGGCGCGCATGGGCTTGCCGGTGGTACCAATCCTGACCGCCGTGCGCACCGGCGACACCCCGCAAAAAGAGCGCAACGCCATGCGCAAGCGGGCGCCGCATATTCTCGTCACCACCCCTGAGTCGCTGTACGTACTGCTCGGCTCGGACTCGGGGCGACGCATGCTGGCCTCGGCACGCACGGTGATCGTCGACGAGATCCACGCCATCGCCGCCAGCAAGCGCGGCAGCCACCTGGCGCTGAGCCTGGAGCGTCTGCAGGCCTTGAGCGGGCAACCGTTGCGGCGCATCGGCCTGTCGGCCACGCAAAGACCCATCGAGCGGGTGTCGCGTTTTCTGGTCGGCCATGAGCGCCCCTGCGCCATCGTCGACATCGGCCACGCGCGGCCGCGCGACCTGGCCATCGAGGTGCCGCCGGTGCCGCTCGGCGCGGTGCTGGCCAACGATGTCTGGGAGCTGGTCTACGACCGCCTCGCCGCGCTGGCCCGCGAGCACCGCACCACCCTGATCTTCGTCAACACCCGGCGCCTGGCCGAGCGCATGACTCGCCATCTCAGTGACCGCCTGGGCCGCGAAGCCGTGGCCGCGCACCATGGCAGCCTGGCCAAGGAACAGCGCCTGCTGGCCGAGCAACGCCTCAAGGCCGGTGAGCTGCAAGTGCTGGTGGCCACCGCCTCGCTGGAGCTGGGCATCGACATCGGCGACGTCGACCTGGTGTGCCAGATCGCCTCGCCGCGCAGCATTTCCGCGTTTCTGCAAAGGGTCGGCCGCTCCGGCCACCAGGTCGGGGGCACGCCCAAGGGGCGTCTGTTCGCCACCTCGCGCGACGACCTGATCGAATGCGTGGCCCTGCTTGACTGCGTGCGCCGCGGCGAGCTGGATATCCTCCACGTGCCAGTGGCGCCACTCGACGTCGTAGCGCAGCAGATCATCGCCGAGGTCAGCTGCCAGGAGTGGCATGAAGACCAGCTGCTGGCATTGTTCCGCCAGGCCATGCCCTATCAGACATTGGACGAAAGGCACTACCAGGCCCTGCTGCGCATGCTCGCCGAAGGCTACAGCGGCCGCCAGGGCGTGCGCAGCGCCTATCTGCATCGCGATGCGGTGACTGGCCTGCTGCGCGGCCGCCGCGGCAGCAAGCTGACCGCCGTGACCAGTGGCGGCACGATCCCGGACAACGCCGACTATGGCGTCATCCTAGAGCCCCAAGGCCTGAACATCGGCAGCGTCAACGAAGACTTCGCGGTCGAGAGCCTGGCCGGCGACATCTTCCAGCTGGGCAACACCTCCTACCGCATCCTGCGTATCGACACCGGGCGAGTGCGCGTCGAGGACGCCCAAGGCATGCCGCCGAACATTCCGTTCTGGCTGGGCGAGGCGCCTGGGCGTAGTGACGAGCTGTCGGTGGCGGTGGCGCGCCTGCAGGCCGATATCGACCAGCGCCTGAGCACCAGCGGCGGCGAGCTGGCGCCGCTGGTGCAATGGCTGCAGCATGACCTCGGTCTGGGCCTGGACAGCGCCGAGCAACTGCTTGACTACCTGGCTCGCACTCGCCAGGCATTGGGCGCCCTGCCCTCGCAGGACACGCTGATCATGGAGCGCTTCTTCGACGAGTCCGGTGGCACCCAGCTGATCATCCACACCCCGTTCGGCAGCCGGGTCAATCGCGCCTGGGGCCTGGCCCTGCGCAAGCGCTTTTGCCGCACCTTCAACTTCGAGTTGCAGGCGGCGGCCAGCGAGGACGCCATCGTGCTGTCGCTGTCCACCACCCACAGCTTCGAGCTCGACGAGGTCTGGCGCTACCTGCACTCCAACAGCGCCGAGCAGATTCTGGTGCAGGCCGTGCTCGAAGCACCGCTGTTCGGCGTGCGTTGGCGCTGGAATGCCAACACCGCCCTGGCCCTGCCGCGCTATGCAGGCGGGCGCAAAGTGGCGCCGCAGCTGCAACGGATGAAGAGCGAGGACCTGATCGCCACGGTGTTCCCAGACCAGATTGCCTGCCTGGAGAACCTGGTCGGCGAGCGCGAGATCCCCGATCACCCACTGGTGGAACAGACACTCGACGACTGCCTGCACGAGGCCATGGACAGCGAGGCCTGGCTGGCCCTGCTGCGGCGCATGGAGCAAGGCCAGGTGCGCTTGATCGCCCGCGACCTGCCGGCGCCTTCGCCCCTGGCGGCGGCGATCCTCAATGCCCGGCCCTACGCGTTTCTCGACGACGCGCCGCTGGAAGAGCGGCGCACCCAGGCGGTGCTCAGCCGGCGCTGGAGCGAGCCACAGTCGGCCGATGACCTTGGCGCCCTGGACGCCGACGCCATCGACTCGGTGGCCGAGCAAGCCTGGCCGGCCCCGGCCAACCGCGACGAGATGCACGAAGCGCTGATGACCCTCGGGGTGGTCGAACAGGCCGAGGTGGACGCCCATCCCCTCTGGCAAGCTTGGCTCGAGGGCCTGGCCCAAAGCGGCCGCGCCACCTGTCTTGGCAGCGGCGAACGGCACCTGTGGCTGCCGATCGAGCGGCTCACCTGCCTCCAGGCGATTTATCCACAAGCGGCGTTGCGGCCGGCGCTGCAACCGCTGCCAGGGTTCGCCGAAGCCTGGTCGCGCGAGGCGGCCCAGGTGGAAATCGTCCGTGCCCGGCTGAGCGGCTTCGGCCCGCTGCGCCTGGGGCAGATCTGCGCACCGCTGGACCTGCCACCGGTAGAGGTGGAACAGGCGCTGGCAGTGTTGGAGCGCGAAGGTTACGTGTTGCGCGGGCAGTTTGTGCCCAACGTGCGTGAGACCCAATGGTGCGAACGCCACCTGCTGGCGCGTATTCACCGCTACACGGTCAAGCGCCTGCGCCGCGAGATCGAGCCGGTGTCGCTGCAAGACTTCATGCGTTTTCTGTTCGACTGGCAACACCTGGCGCCGGCCACCCAGCTGCAGGGTCAGGCCGCGCTGGGCGAAGTACTCGGGCAGTTCGAGGGCTTTTCGGCAGCGGCCGCTGCGTGGGAGCACGAACTGCTCGCACCACGGCTCAAGGACTACACCTCCAGTTGGTTGGACGAAGCCTGCCGCTCGGGCAAGACCGTGTGGACGCGCCTTGCCGCTGCGAGCAAAGGCGTCACCGCGACGCTGCGCAGCACGCCGATCGTGTTGTTGCCGCGCAACCGGGTCAATCTGTGGCGCGGCCTGAGCGAGCCGTTCGATCCCGAGCAGTTGACCCCGAGGGCGCAAAAGGTGCACGCCGCGCTAAGCGAACAGGGCGCCTCGTTTTTCGACGAGCTGACCGGCGAAGCGCGGCTATTGCCCAGCGAGCTGGAAACCGCGCTGCAGGAGCTGGTCGCGGCCGGCCTGGCCAGTGCCGACAGCTTTGCCGGCCTGCGAGCCCTGATCACGCCACCTGGCAAGCGCCAGAGCCGCAGCCCGCGCCGAGGCCGCGGCGCCTTCATCGGCGGCATGGACGATGCCGGGCGCTGGGGCCTGCTGCGCCGACCCGCGGCCGACAGTGTCGATCGATCGGAGCTGCTCGAACACATTGCCCTGACCTTGCTGCGCCGCTACGGCGTGGTGTTCTGGCGGTTGCTGGAGCGTGAGGCCGAGTGGCTGCCGAGCTGGCGCGAGCTGCTGCGCACCTTCCATCGTCTGGAGGCCCGTGGCGAGATCCGCGGCGGGCGTTTTGTCAGCGGCCTGGCCGGCGAGCAGTTCGCCCTGCCCGAGGCGGTGGCGGTGCTGCGCGAGGTGCGCAAGCGGCCTGTGGATGCCAGCCTGGTCGCAATCAGCGCCAGCGACCCACTGAACCTGGTCGGCACCTTGCTGCCGGGCAGCAAGGTGCCAGCGCTGGCGAGCAACCGCGTGGTGTTCCGCGATGGGGTGCCGGCGGCCGCGCTGATCGCGGGCAAGCCGCAGTATTGGCAGCCGGAGGATGGGGAGTTGCGGGACAAGTTGATCAGGGGGTAGCTGCAGGACCGAGTTTGCCCGGGAACCAGCGCCCCATTCCCGAGCAAGCTCGGTCCTGCGGGGCAAGGCAGGTCAGCTGGACGCTGCACCCATGCAGCACTGCTTGAACTTCCTGCCGCTGCCGCAGGGGCACGGGTCATTGCGCCCGACCTTGGTGTCGACGCGTACCGGCTGCAATTCCGGCACCTCTTCCTCGCGCTGCTGCGACCAGTATTCATGCAGCCCCAGCGCCGCATAACGAATCAGCTGCGCCGGATCCTGCCCGGCCAGCGGGTTGTCCGCCTCGGCCTCGGTGTATTCCAGAGTCTGCATCACGATCAATGCATGCAGCAGCCCCTGTTGCTCCGGCAGCTCGGTCCAGCCGCCGTCCAGCGCCACCCCGCGCTCATAGCCCAGGCACCAGTCGACCACGTCGAGGGTCTCGTCATCGTCGGCCAGGTTAAAGATGGGCGAGTAGTCATCGGGGTAGTCCGCCATCAGCATGGCGATCTGGTTCATGTGTTGCACCAGCAGGTCGAAGAAACGCTGGAAATCGCGTTCGCTGGTCCACTTGGGCAGCAGTTCCGGCCCGCCCCAGAAAGCGGGGTACCACCGGTCGAAGGCAATCACCTCGGCGCAGGACATAACGGCAGCGAAGAAACCGTCCATCTCCGACACGCCCGCGATCGAGTGGCCGGTGGCATGTTTTTCGAGCTGGTCCTGAAGGTAGACGAAATCGTCATGAGTCAGGGGTTTGTTACTGATGGTATAGGCCATGGCGATCTGCGGTCGGGCGGAAAAGTCTGATTTTCGCACAGAAATGCGGGCAATCCATGCCTTGCAGGCGCCTTTGAGACATTCAGTAATAACCGCTTTTTGCATTTCGGTGCAAAAACGGTGAACCTCCGCGGCGCCTCGCCCACGGCAGGTGGTGCCGCCATCGACAAGAGCCTGACCCCTATGACACACGCCCTTCCCCCGGTCATGACCCCGCGCCGCGATCATCGCATCGACTTCTACCGCGGCCTGGCGCTGATCTTCATCTTCTGGGACCACATTCCGCAGAACCCCTGGGCCAACCTGACCCTGCGCAACTTCGGCTTCAGCGACGCCGCCGAGGTGTTCGTGTTTCTCGCCGGCTATGCGGCGGTGATGGCCTACGGCAGGATTGCCCGACGCGATGGCTGGCTGATCGCCAGCGTGCACATCCTGCGCCGCGCCTGGGTGCTCTATGTAGTGCACATCTTCCTGCTGGTGCTATTGATGGGCATGGTCTTCGTGGCCAACAACTACGTCGAGACCCGCGATATGGTGCAGTCGATGAACCTTGGCTACTTTATCGGCAACCCTCAGCAGGCGCTGGTCGACGAACTGCTGCTGCGCTTCAAGCCCAACCTGATGGACCCGCTGCCGCTGTACATCGTGCTGCTGGCGGCGCTGCCGCTGATCCTCCCCGCGCTGCTGCGCAGGCCCGGCCGCGTGGTGCTGGGGTCGCTGGCGCTGTATGCGCTGGTGCAGTGGCAGGGCTGGAACATCCCGGCCCATGACAATGGCCTCTGGTACTTCAACCCCCTGGCCTGGCAGGTGCTGTTCGTATTCGGCGGGGCCATGGCGGTGCGCCGCGAGTACGGCGCCGTCACCGACGATCGCCCCCTGCTGGAGCAACCCCTGTTTCTGCTGCTGGCCGCTTTCCTGGTGCTCAGCGCCCTGCTGGCGTTGACCTGGAAGTGGCCTGCGCTGCACGCAGCGCTGATGCCCGGCTGGATCGCCGAGCTGTTATACCCGGTGAGCAAGACCAACCTGGCGCCGGCGCGGCTGCTGCACTTCCTGGCCCTGGCCTACTGCACCGCCAGCCTGATCCGCGAGGGCGCCTGGCTGCAGCACTGGCTCAGCAGGCAAGTGGCGGCGATGGGCAGGCATTCGCTGGAAATCTTCTGTCTCGGCGTGCTGCTGGCGCCGCTGGCCGACATGGTCAACGCGCTGAACGACGACCGCTTCGCCAGCCAGTTGCTCACCGCACTGGTCGGCGTGGGCCTGATGCTGGCCCTGAGCAACTGGCTGGAGCTGAGCAAACGCCTGCGCCAGCCAAGACCGGCGGGCGTTGATCAGGCGTTGCCGGAGAGCTTCAGGCGTGCGGCCTGAGTGAAGTCGAGCATGCGTTTAAGGGGCCGGATCGCCTGAGGGATCAGCGCCGGGTCGACGAAGATTTCGCCGCTGCCGGCGCGCAGGCAGTCGAGGGTGCGCTGCAGGGTGTTCATCGCCATCCACGGGCAATGCGCGCAGCTGCGGCAAGCCGCGCCGTTGCCGGCGGTGGGCGCCTCGATGAAGATCTTGTCGGGGCATAGCTGCTGCATCTTGTAGAAAATGCCGCGGTCAGTGGCGACGATGAAGGTCTGGTTGGGCAAGCGCTGCGCGGCGGCGATCAGCTGGCTGGTGGAGCCCACCGCATCAGCCAGGGCAATCACCGACTCCGGCGACTCGGGGTGCACCAGAATTGCGGCCTGCGGGTACAGCGCCTTCATATCCTCCAGCTGACGCGACTTGAATTCCTCATGGACGATGCAGGCGCCGTCCCACAGCAGCATGTCGGCGCCGGTGTTCTTCTGGATGTAATGGCCCAGGTGCTTGTCCGGTGCCCAGATGATCTTCTCGCCGTTGTCCATCAGGCTCTCGACGATTTCCAGCGCGCAGCTGGAAGTCACCACCCAGTCGGCGCGTGCCTTGACCGCCGCGGACGTGTTGGCGTAGACCACCACGGTGCGTTCCGGATGTTGATCGCAGAAGGCCGAGAACTCCTCCACCGGGCAACCCAGGTCCAGCGAGCAGGTCGCTTCGAGGGTCGGCATCAGCACGCGTTTTTCCGGATTGAGGATCTTTGCCGTCTCGCCCATGAAACGCACGCCGGCGACGACCACGGTCTGCGCCGCATGCTGATTGCCGAAACGGGCCATCTCCAGCGAGTCGGACACGCAGCCACCGGTTTCCTCGGCCAGGGCCTGGATCACCGGATCGCAGTAGTAGTGAGCGACCAGCACCGCATCCTGGGCCTTGAGCTCGGCGGCGATGGCGCTGCGGTAGAAGGCCTCTTCGTCGGCGCTGAGGGCGTGGGGCTGCTTGGCGTCGAGGTGGGCCTGGACGAGGAGGCGTTCGGAGATTTGCGTCATGGTGGCGAGGGCCTGCAAGCGCTGATTATTGTCAGGGGAGCGAGTATACACCGGGCCGCTGGGGCCATCGGCAGCTGTGCGCTCCTGTCGACAAAAAGGCAAAAAAAAGCCGGAAATCCAAAGATTTCCGGCTTTTCGAAATGGTGGGTCGTGTGGGACTCGAACCTACGACCAATTGGTTAAAAGCCAACTGCTCTACCAACTGAGCTAACGACCCGTTTCGTGGTGCGCATAATACTGATTTCTAAAGATATTTCAACACTTAAATCAAAATATTTTCAAAAATAGGGTGTTGGGTCTTCCACACCTGCCGCGGCAAAGCCTTCGGCGCGCAGGCGGCAGCTGTCGCATTTGCCGCAGGCGTGGCCGTTGTCGTCGGCCTGATAGCAGGACACAGTGAGGCTGTAGTCCACGCCCAGCTTGACGCCGGCCTTGACGATGTCGGCCTTGGAGAGGTTCTGCAGGGGCGCCTGAATGGTGAAGCCCTGGCCTTCCACGCCGGCCTTGGTGGCCAGGTTGGCCATGCGCTCGAAAGCCTCGACGAACTCGGGGCGGCAGTCTGGATAGCCGGAGTAATCCACGGCGTTGACGCCGATGAAGATATCGCGGGCGCCGAGCACCTCGGCCCAACCCAGGGCCAGGGACAGGAACACCGTGTTGCGCGCCGGCACGTAGGTGATCGGGATGCCTTCGCCCGGAGCTTCTGGCACATCGATGCTGCTGTCGGTCAGGGCGGAGCCGCCGATGCCATTGAGGTTCAGCCCAATCACCTTGTGTTCGACCACGCCCAAGTCCCTGGCGACGCGGGCGGCGGCATTGAGCTCGGCACGGTGGCGCTGGCCGTAGTCGAAGCTCATGGTGTAGCAGCTGTAGCCGGCCTGCTTGGCCATGGCGACCACGGTGGCCGAATCCAGGCCGCCGGACAACAGGATGACTGCACGTTTGTGCGTGGTGTTCTGCTCGTTCATATCAGCGCCCCGGCTCGTCGTTCCAAAGAATTTTGTGCAACTGCATCTGCAGGCGAACCGGCAGGTTGTCGGCCACGATCCAGTCGGCCAGGTCAGTGGAGCTCAGCTGATGGTGGCTGGCGGAAAACAGCACCTCGTCGACCCGCCGCTCCAGCCCGTACTGGATCAGTTTGGACACTGCCCAGTCGTAGTCATCGCGCGAGCAGAGCACGAACTTTACCTGGTCGTTTGGTCGCAACAGCTCAATGTTCTCGTAACGGTTGCGGTGGGCTTCCTCGGAACCGGGGGTCTTGAGGTCGACCACGCGGCTGACTCGCGGATCGATCGCCGAGATGTCCAGCGATCCGCTGGTCTCCACCGACACCTGATAGCCGGCGTCGCAGAGCATTTGCATCAAAGGGATGGCGTTGGGCTGGGCCAACGGCTCGCCACCGGTGACGCAGACATAGCGCGGCTTGAAGCTGGCCACCTGCTCCATGATCGATTCCAGGGTACGCAGGGTGCCGCCGGTGAAGGCGTAGGCGCTGTCGCAATATTGGCAGCGCAGGGGGCAGCCGGTCAGGCGCACGAAAACCGTGGGCAAGCCGGCGGTGCGCGTTTCACCCTGCAACGAGTAAAACACCTCGGTAATGCGTAATGTGTCTTGCATGGCATCCACGGGCACGACAGCTGAACAGGCTGAAGGCCTCCGTTGGGCAACTGTCCGAAACCGCGAGCGCGTGATCCAGACAGGCGTGAGTCAAAAAAGGAGCGACATTCTAGCAAAAAGCCCCAATAAAAAACCCGCTGCATGAGCGGGTTTTTGATCAGCGGGTCAAGCTTACATCTTTTGCAGGTCACGCTGCGCCAGTTGCGCGGCGGAAGTGCCAGGGTATTGCGAGACCACTTGCTGAAGGATGCCCTTGACGCGGTCGGTGTGGCCAAGCCGGCGTTCTACGTCAGCGAGCTTGTACAGCGAGTCGGGCACCTTGGCGTGCTTGGGGTACAGCTGGCTGACCTTGGCGAAGGCCTGGCCAGCACCCTGCAGGTCACCCTTGGCGAGGTTGACCTCGCCAAGCCAGTACTGGGCGTTGCCGGCGTACTGGCTGTTCGGGTATTTACGCAGGAAAGCCGAGAAGGCCTGGCTGGCCTTGTCGAAATCCTTGGCCTTGATCAGATCGAAGGCGGCGTCGTAATAGAGTTTTTCTTTAGCCGGATCCCCCGGCTCGCTGCTCGCGGACGGGGCCGCTGCAGGAGCCTGGGCATCCTGGCCAGCCGGGGCTGGCGTGCCAGCGGCGCTGACGCCGCCACTGGCAGGGGAATTATTTGGCGCAGCGGCGGCAGAGCCTTGCTGAATCGCCTGGATACGACCGTCGAGGTCCTGATAACGCTCCAGCGCCTGCTGCTTGAGCTGCTGGATATCATTTTGCTGGACTTCAACCTGACCGCGCAGACGCGCGATGTCTTCCTGCATTTGTTGCAGTTGCATGAACAGCTGACCCTGTGCCGAGACAGGTGCCGAAGCACCTCCCCCGGCATAGGCGCCGTTCGTACCGTAACCCGCCGGCGGAGCGTTGCTGCTGGCGGTGCTATTGGAATAGCCTCCAGCATCATTGCTATCCACTACGGGAACCGCGCCCCAGGCCACGAGTGGCAGGGCGAAAGCCAGAGCAGTTACAGCACGACGGCACGTTCGCATGACGAATTACTTACGCAGTTCGACGCGACGGTTTTGAGCCCAGGATTGCTCGTCGTTGCCGGTAGCAACTGGACGCTCTTCACCGTAGGAAACGATTTCCAGTTGACCAGGAGCTACGCCTTGCAGAACCAGGTAGCGCTGAACAGCCTTGGCGCGACGTTCGCCCAGAGCCAGGTTGTACTCGCGGGTGCCACGTTCGTCGGTGTTACCTTCCAGAACGACGCGGGCGCCGCTAGCTTTCAGGTCCTTGGCGTGAACGTCCAGAGCGCGCATAGCTTCTGGCTTCAGGTCCGAGCTGTCGTATTCGAAGTAGAAAGTGGTGATAGCGCGCAGAGCGGCTTCTTCGCTCAGGGAGCCGTCAACGGCACCGGTGTTTGCGCCGTAACCAGCGTTAGGATCTACAGCAGCGCCGCCTTGACCAGCGTCTTGACCGCCTTTGGACGAGCAACCAACAGCTACAGCCATGGCCAGAGCCAGAGCAGCGAACTTACCAAACTTCAGCATTTCCATCTTGAAACTCCTAATGAACCCCAGTGTGTTAAGTAAAACGTAAAGCGCCGCGTCAGTTCAGGTAAGGGGACCACGAAGGTTCTCTGACTTCGCCTTGAGCGGTTGGAAGCGGGATCCTGACGCGTCCGTTAAGCGACACGAGCATCAAGACTCCCCGGCCCTGCTGGCGGGTGGCGTAGATTACCATGGTGCCGTTGGGTGCAACAGTGGGCGACTCGTCAAGAGTCGAATCTGTGAGGATTTTTACGCTACCGCGCTGCAAATCCTGCGCCGCCACCTTGAAGTTGGTAAAACCATCCGCCCGATGAATCATGACCAGCGTCTTTTCATCTGCCGACAACTTTGGATTGGCATTGTAGTTACCAATAAAAGTCACACGGTCGGCGTTGCCGCTGCCCACCGACGTTTTGTAGATCTGCGGTTTGCCGCCACGGTCGGAAGTGAAATAAAGAGTAGCGCCGTCTTTACCCCAGAACGGTTCGGTATCGATCGCCGGGCTGTTGGTGACCCGGGTCAACTGACGCGAAGCCAGGTCGATTACATAAATCTCCGGGTTGCCGTCCTTGGACAGGACCAGGGCCAGCTTGCGACCGTCCGGCGAGAACGACGGTGCGCCGTTCAGGCCTTCGAAGTTGGTGATCTGCTCGCGACGACCGGTGTCGATGTTCTGCACGAAGATGCGCGGACGCTTCTGTTCGAACGAAACATAGGCAATTCGCTTGCCGTCGGGTGCAAAGCTTGGCGACAGGATGGGCTCGCGAGATTGCAGCAAGGTGACCGCGCGGGCGCCGTCATAGTCCGAGCGCTGCAGGGTGTAGCGGGTGTTGTTCACCGAGGCACGTTCAGCGGTCACGTAGAGCATGCGGGTAGAGAACGCACCCTTGATGCCGGTGAGCTTTTCGAACGACTGGTCGGCGATGTAATGCGCCATGTCACGCAGTTGCTCGGTGGTTCCCGACACACTGCCGGTCAACACCTGTTGCTCGGTGGCCACGTTGAACAGCGCGTAGGACACCTGCAGGCGACCACCGGCTGGCACGATGCTGCCGACCATCAGGAACTGGGCGTTCAGCGCTTTCCAGTCGCGGAAGATGACTTCGCTGGCCTGGGTCGGCTGGCTGATCATGTTCTGGCGCGCCAGCGGCTCGTAGAAGCCGGAGTTGCGCAGGTCGTTGCTGACGATGTCGGCGATGTCGTCGGGCAGCACGGTGCCGCCCTGCCAGCCGAACGGTACCACGGCAATCGGGGTGGCCCGGTCGCTGCCACTGGTGACCAGAATGTTCTTTTCGTCGGCAGCGGCGAAACCCGCTGCGCAACAAAGAACGACAAGCAGTCCTCGAAGAAGGTTAATCACAAGGCTAGGTCCTCAGGTGTGAATGTCATCTTGAATGAACGATAGGGATTGAATTCGTTCGGTTTCAAGCCCTGCATTTCGGTAAGCCGGCCGATGTTCTTGACCGCAGCCACGGCCGAGGCATCGTACGGACCATCGCCGCTGGACTTGGCCACGCTCACCGAAGTGACGGTGCCGTCAGGCAGCATGTTGATCTGCAATACCACCGTCATGCCCTTGCGAGCCGATGGCGGACGGGTCCAGCCTTCGGCGGCGCGCGAACGAATCAGGTCGTCGTAGTTGCCCGCTGTCTGGTCGCCCTGCTCTTCGGCCAAGGCCTGCTGACGCTCCGGCTTGTCGGAGAGCAGATCGGCCAGTGCCTGCGCCTTCTTCTCTTCGGCCGATTTGCGCGCAGCGTCCTGGGCCTTTTTCTTGGCGGCGTCGGCGGTTTTCTTCGCGTCTTCGGCGGCCTTCTTCTTCGCATCGGCGGCAGCAGCGGCTGCAGCGGCCTTGGCGTCGTCGGCAGCTTTCTTCTTGGCGTCTTCGGCAGCCTGTTTCTTGGCGTCCTCGGCGGCTTTCTTCTTGGCGTCCTCGGCAGCCTGCTTCTTGGCTTCCTCGGCGGCTTCTTTCTTCTCTTCTTCCTCTTCGGCCTTTTTCTTGGCGATGTCGGCCTGTTCGGCTTTCTTCGCGTCGGCAGCCTTCTTGGCGTCGTCGGCCTTTTTCGCCTCATCGGCCTTCTTGGCATCGTCGGCGGCCTTGGCCGCTTCAGCCTTGGCTTGGGCATCGGCCTTCTTGGCTTCGTCGGCAGCCTTGGCTTGTTCGGCTTTTTGAGCAGCGTCGGCTTTCTTTTGTTCCTGCGCGGCCTTGATCTCTTCCTGCTCGACCTTCTTCTGCTCCATCTGCTCGACCTCGGTCTGGCGCGCAGCGGATTTCTTCGCTTCGCCGGCGAGCTTCTGGTTGGTCTGCTGGGTGGCCTGGCTTTTGGACTTGAGCTGATAGAGCGTGGCCTGCACGATCGGCCTGGACTCGGGCAGGTCAGGCGTCATGGCAAAGCTCACGAACAGCATGCCGAAGATCAGGATGTGCAGGGCCACGGCCCACACCGTGGGCCAGTAGTAGCTTTCCGAGGCGGAGGGCTCTCGATGTCGCATCAGGGCGCCTCGGTAATCAGGCCGACGTTACCCACACCCGCCTTCTGCAGCCCACCCATGGCGCCCATGACCGAACCGTAGTCCACGGACTTGTCGCCACGAATGAAGACCTGGGTGTGTTTGCCCGCCTGGGTGCCCTGGGCGATGATTGCAGTCACCGCCTGGGTCATCTGGGGCAGGGTCAGCGCCTTGGCCTGCTGTTTGTCGGTGTCGACTTCGCTGCCGACGTTCCAGTAGTAGGTCTTGTCAGCCTTGATGGAAATGGTCAGAACCTGGGTGTTGTTGTCCTGCGGCAAGGCTTCGCTGGAAACCTTGGGCAGGTCGACTTTAACGCCCTGGTTGAGCATCGGTGCGGTGACCATGAAGATGACCAGCAGTACCAGCATCACGTCGATGTAAGGCACTACGTTCATCTCGGCGACCGGCTTGCGTTTTGGACGGCGACCTCGAATCATTGGGTTTACCTGCTCACTCTTCGCTGGTGTGCACTTTGCGGTGCAGGATGGCCTGGAACTCGTCAGCAAAGGTGTAGTAACGATTGATCAGGGTTTCGCTGCGAGCGGCGAAGCGGTTGTAGGCGATCACCGCCGGAATGGCGGCAAACAGGCCGATGGCGGTGGCCACCAGGGCTTCCGAGATGCCCGGAGCAACGGTGGCCAGGGTCGCCTGCTGCGCCGTGGCCAGGCCACGGAAGGAATTCATGATGCCCCACACGGTACCGAACAGGCCGATGTACGGGCTGACCGAACCGACGGTGGCGAGAAACGGCAGGCTCTGCTCGAGTTTTTCTTCTTCGCGTGAGACCGCCACGCGCATGGCCCGCCCTACCCCTTCCATGACCGCATCAGGGTCGACGCCAGCCTGCTGACGCAGACGGGAAAATTCCTTGAAACCGGCGCGAAACACCTGCTCCACACCGGAATCCGGATCCGGGTTGCTGCCCGCCTGACGGTACAGCTTGGACAGGTCGATGCCCGACCAGAAACGCTCCTCGAAGCTGTCCAGGGCGCGCTTGCCGGCACGCAGCATGTTGCTGCGCTGAAAGATCATGACCCAGGATGTGATCGATGCGGAAATCAGGATCAGCATCACCAGTTGCACAACGATACTGGCATTGCTGACCAGGCTCCACATGGAGGTATGGTCGACGACGTTAGCTTCCACGCTTAGTTCTCCTGCTCTAGAGTTGTACCCGGCCCGCTGGCGTCGGCAAAGGCCGCACGCATTGCTGTGGGAATGGCCCGGGGTTTGAAATTGTCGGCGCGCACGCAGGCCACCAGAAACTGCCCTTCACAGAGCAGCACATCATCTGTCACTCGCGTCACCCGCTGGGAAAATCGCAGGCTGGCGCGATTCAACTCCACCACCTGGGCACTCACCAGCAACTCGTCGTCCAGACGGGCCGGCGCGTGATAGCGCGTTTGGGTGGAGTGCACCACGAAAAGCAGGTTGTCCTGCACCAGCGAGGATTGGGCAAAGCCCAGCTCGCGCAGGCGCTCGGTACGAGCCCGCTCCATGAATTTCAGGTAATTGACGTAATAAACGACGCCCCCTGCATCGGTGTCCTCGTAATAAACGCGACAGCGGTGTGCAAAAGGCTCAAGCCCGTTTTGCGCGCGCATACTCTAGTGCTTACTCCTCGGGTTGCCAATCGGGTCAGGCAACTGTTTTTTTATCGTTCTGGCCGCGTTCAGGCTGGCGTTGCAGACGAATATCTCCGGCAACAGCCCTGAGACAGCCGAAACGTTCATTCGATCACTCGCGTTACAGCTCATCGGGCTCGTCCGTGACTGGCATCTCGCCCAGGCGATTGGGAATGTTCAAGCCGAAATGCAGGTAGGCATGGCGGGTCACCACACGCCCGCGCGGGGTGCGCATGATATAGCCCTGCTGGATCAGGTAGGGCTCCAGCACATCTTCGATGGTATGGCGCTCTTCACTGATCGCGGCGGCCAGGCTGTCGACCCCCACCGGGCCGCCGTCGAACTTCTCGATCATGGTCAGCAGCAGGCGGCGGTCCTGGTGGTCGAAGCCGCGTTCGTCGACGTCGAGCATGTTCAGCGCCAGGTCGGCGATGGCCTTGGTGATGTGGCCCTGGGCCCGGACCTGGGCGAAATCGCGGACGCGGCGCAACAGCCGGTTGGCGATACGCGGGGTGCCACGGGCCCGGCGCGCGATCTCGAAAGCGCCCTGGTCTTCGATCTGCAGGCCGAGAATGCTCGCCGAGCGGCTGACGATGGTGGCCAGGTCCGGGGTGCTGTAGAACTCCAGGCGCTGGACGATCCCGAAGCGGTCGCGCAACGGGTTGGTGAGCATGCCGGCCCGGGTTGTGGCGCCGACCAGGGTGAACGGCGGCAGGTCGAGCTTGATCGAGCGTGCGGCCGGGCCTTCGCCGATCATGATGTCGAGCTGGAAGTCCTCCATGGCCGGATACAGCACTTCCTCGACGATCGGCGAGAGACGATGGATTTCATCGATGAACAGCACATCGTGCGGCTCGAGGTTGGTCAGCAGCGCCGCCAGGTCCCCCGGGCGCTCCAGCACCGGGCCCGAGGTGCTCTTGATCGACACGCCCATTTCCTGGGCGATGATATTGGCCAGGGTGGTCTTGCCCAGGCCCGGCGGGCCGAAGATCAAGGTGTGGTCGAGCGATTCGTTGCGCCCGCGCGCGGCCTGGATGAACAGCTCCATCTGCTCGCGCACAGTTGGCTGACCGATGTACTCGGCCAGGCTCAACGGGCGGATGGCGCGATCCTGGACCTCTTCGCGGTCGCGCCCGGTGGCGGTGATCAGACGGTCGGCTTCGATCATTTAGATCATTCCTTTCAATGAGCGGCGGATCAGCTCTTCGCTGGTCAGCCCCTTGGCGTCGATGGCCGCCACCGCGCGGCTGGCCTCCTGAGGCTTGTAGCCCAACGAGATGAGCGCACTGACGGCGTCGGTTTCGGCAGTATTGACCGGCGCCGGCCCCTGCGGGCCGCTGGGCACCAGCTGGAACAGGCTGGGCACGGTCTCCCAGGCCTTGAAGCGGTCCTTGAGCTCGACCAGCAGGCGCTCGGCGGTCTTTTTGCCGACACCGGGTATCTTTACCAGTGCCGAGGTGTCTTGAGCCTGAACGCAACGCACCAATTCATCTACATCCAGGCCCGACATCAAGGCCAGCGCCAGCTTGGGGCCGACGCCATTGAGGCGGATCAGCTCGCGAAACAGTTCGCGCTCGCGCCGCTCGTAGAAGCCATACAGCAGCTGCGCGTCCTCGCGCACCACCAGATGGGTGTGCAAGGTCACCGCCTCGCCCAGCGCCGGCAGGCGGTACAGGGTGCTCATCGGCACTTCGAGCTCGTAGCCCAGGCCGTTGACGTCCAGAATGAGATGCGGCGGTTGCTTCTCCGCCAGGGTGCCGCGCAAACGTCCAATCACTGTGTGCTTCCCGAATCATTGCGTGTGCGTGAATTGCCCAGCTGTTGCGCCATCACAGGCGCAACCTGCCGCCGCGGCTGCGCGCCCCCGTCAGCCCGTGAGGTATCAGGCTGGAGCGGGTGTGGGCATGGCACAGGGCGATGGCCAGGGCGTCCGAGGCGTCTATCTGCGGCTTCTGGGTCAGCTTGAGCAGGTGCATGACCATCATCTGCACCTGCTCCTTGTTGGCCCCACCCGTGCCGGCAATGGCCTGCTTGACCTGAGTAGCGCTGTACTCGGCGATCTCCAGGCCCTCCTCCACGGCGGCGACGATGGCCGCACCGCGGGCCTGCCCGAGCTTGAGCGCGGAGTCGGCATTGCGCGCCATGAACACCTTTTCGATGCCCATGGTGACCGGTCCATGAGTCTGAATCACTTCACGCACGCCGCGAAAGACAATTTGCAGGCGCTCCTGTAACAACCCGCTACCGGTGCGGATGCAACCGGAGGCCACATATTCGCAGCCGCGCCCCAGGTCACGCACGATGCCATAACCGGTGATGCGCGAACCGGGGTCGATGCCAAGAATTAACGTCATAAAGCCTGCAGCATGAGGGTGACTCCGGGCGCCAGGCGCCGGATGGCAGAAGCCGGAGCCGCATGGTCGCGTATTTCCCGCGGCCTGGCGACTCCGGCTTCAAGTTCGAGGGCTGGTCGCCCGGGCAATGGCTCAGCCGAGCTGGGCCATGACCTCGTCGGGGATTTCGGCATTGGAGTAGACGTTCTGCACATCGTCGAGGTCTTCGAGCATGTCGATCAGCTTGAGGACCTTCTCCGCGCCCTCCAGGTCGAGCTCGGCACTGGTGGTCGGGACCATGACGATCTCGGCGTCGGCCGCCGGGTAACCGGCAGCTTCCAGGGCGTTGCGCACACCATAGAAACCGGCGAACGAGGTGAACACGTCGAATGAACCATCGGCGTTGGCCACCACGTCGTCGGCGTCGGCCTCCATGGCCGCCTCCATCAAGGCGTCTTCGTCGACTCCAGCGGCGAAGCTGATCTGGCCCTTGCGGTCGAACAGATAAGCCACAGAACCGTCAGTGCCCAGGTTGCCACCGCACTTGCTGAAGGCGTGGCGCACGGCGGCGGCGGTGCGGTTGCGGTTGTCGGTCATGCACTCGACCATGACCGCGACGCCCCCCGGGCCGTAGCCTTCGTAGCTGAGTTCCTCGACGTCGTCGCTGCCGGCCGCGCCCGTGCCACGGGCCACGGCGCGGTCGATGATATCGCGGCTCATGTTGGCACCCAGGGCCTTGTCCAGCGCCAGGCGCAGGCGCGGGTTTGAACCCGGATCGCCACCACCGGCGCGGGCGGCAACGGTCAGCTCACGAATCCACTTGGTAAAGATCTTGCCCCGCTTGGCGTCCTGACGCTCTTTGCGGTGCTTGATGTTCGCCCACTTGGAATGACCAGCCATTTATTGCTCCAGAATTCTCTTTGTTCAAAAACCTGCTTGCGGTCCTGCGAAAGGGGCAGCGGCCAGCCGTGCCCCTCACCCGCCTTACTCCGCCTTCGGCGTCTCGCGCAGACGGATGTGCAGCTCGCGCAGCGCCTTGGCATCGACTACACCCGGTGCCTGGGTCATGACGTCGGCGGCGCTCTGGGTTTTCGGGAAGGCGATGACTTCACGAATCGATTGCGCGCCGGTCATCAGCATCACCAAGCGGTCAAGGCCGAATGCCAGGCCGCCGTGGGGCGGAGCACCGTACTTGAGCGCGTCGAGGAGGAAGCCGAACTTCTCTTCCTGCTCGGCTTCCTGGATGCCCAGCAGGCGGAACACGGCTTGTTGCATTTCCTTGCGGTGGATACGGATCGACCCGCCCCCCAGTTCGGTGCCGTTGAGCACCATGTCGTAGGCACGCGACAGCGCGGTCGCCGGGTTGGCTTCCAGCTCGGCCGGGCTGCACTTGGGTGCCGTGAACGGGTGATGCAGGGCCGAGAAGCTGCCGTCGTCGTTCTCTTCGAACATCGGGAAGTCGACCACCCACATCGGTGCCCACTCGCAGGTCAGCAGGTCGAGGTCGTGGCCCAGCTTGATGCGCAGGGCACCCAGCGCTTCGCTGACGATCTTGGCCTTGTCGGCCCCGAAGAAGACGATGTCGCCGTCGACCGCGCCGACGCGATCAAGGATGACGTTGAGGTTGGCCTCGGGGATGTTCTTGACGATCGGCGACTGCAGGCCTTCAACACCCTTGGCGCGCTCGTTGACCTTGATGTAAGCCAGGCCACGGGCACCGTAGATGCCGACGAACTTGGTGTAGTCGTCGATCTTGCTGCGCGGCATGCTCGCCCCGCCAGGTACGCGCAGCGCGGCAACGCGGGCCTTGGGATCGTTGGCCGGGCCACTGAACACCTTGAAGTCGACTTCCTTGAGCTGGTCGGCGACGTCCACCAGCTCCAGCGGGTTGCGCAGGTCGGGCTTGTCGGAACCGAAGCGGCGCATGGCTTCTGCGAAAGTCATGTGCGGGAAGGCATCGAACTCGACGTCGAGCACTTCCTTGAACAGCTGGCGCACCATCTTCTCGGTGATGGCGATGATCTCGCTCTCGTCCAGAAAGCTGGTCTCGATGTCGATCTGGGTGAATTCCGGCTGACGGTCGGCACGCAGGTCTTCGTCACGGAAGCACTTGGCGATCTGGTAGTAGCGATCGAAGCCGGCGACCATCAGCAACTGCTTGAACAGCTGAGGCGATTGCGGCAGGGCGAAGAAGCTGCCGGGGTGGGTGCGGCTCGGTACCAGGTAGTCACGGGCGCCCTCGGGGGTGGCGCGGGTGAGGATCGGCGTCTCGACGTCGAGGAAGCCGTTCTGGTCAAGGTAGCCACGGATGCTGGTGGTGATGCGCGAACGCAGGCGCAGCTTCTCGGCCATCTCCGGACGGCGCAGGTCGATGAAGCGATACCGCAGGCGGGTCTCTTCGCCGACGTCGGAGAACTCGTTGAGCGGGAACGGCGGGGTTTCCGCTTCGTTCAGCACTTCGAGCTCGTAGCCCAGCACTTCGATGGCACCGGATGCCATGTTCGGGTTGACCGCGCCGGCCGGGCGCGCACGCACCTTGCCGGTGACTCGAACCACATATTCGCTGCGCACTCGGTCGGCGGCGGCAAAGCTCTGCGCGCGATCCGGGTCGAAGACCACCTGCGCCATGCCCTCACGGTCACGGATATCGAGGAAAATCACCCCGCCATGGTCCCGACGACGGTGGACCCAGCCGCATAGGGAAATTTCCTGACCTTCCAGGCTCTCGTTCAGTTGGCCGCAATAATGGCTGCGCATCATGATGGTGGTTTCTTCTCGCAATTCGGTGTTCGGGAGAGGCCCAGCAGGCCTCGAATGGGCCACATAGTGCTGGATCCAGCGGGTGCAGATCAATCAGTCGGGCTTGTCGCCGCCGGCCAGGTTCTTTTTAGCCCCGGTCTTGAAGTCGGTTTCATACCAGCCGCTGCCACTCAGGCGAAAGCCGGGCATCGACAGCATTTTCTTCAGGGCCGGGGCCTGGCATGCCGGGCAGTCGGTCAAGGGCGGCGCACTGATCTTCTGGATCGCCTCCAGCTGATGACCGCAGGATTGGCATTGATAGTCGTACATGGGCATGGAAAAAATCTCGATAACCGCAGCGCCGACGGCGCGCAATAACCAGCAACGAAGAGTCAGCGCCCACGGCGCCGAGCAACAAAGAGCGAGATTATATCCGGTTAATCAAGGCTGTGCAGCACGGCGACTTCAGGAACCGACCGGGTATTCGAGTAAATGCACCACGCATACCACTCGCACCAGGCCGCTGAAGTTGCGCACCCCGCCAAAGCGCAAGTGCACCTGACGGTCGATGTGCGAGAGCACGGCATTGACCGAGCAGCCGTTGGACCGGGCAATGCGCTCGAGAATCTTCCAGTAGATCTCCTCCAGCCGCAGGCAGGTGGCGAAGCCGTTGAGGCGGACCGAGCGCGACAGGGGCTGGGCCAGGTGCATGTTGAACTGCTTTTCGAACGGGTCGATGCCGGGCTGGTCACAATGGGCGCCTGACGGGCGGCTTCGGGTGCAGGTCATGACGGGGGCGATGGCTTCGGATGAGCTGAGCATGGTTCGGTTCCTTGAACTGAGCGGATCGGACAGTACTTGCGCACCCTGCGAAGTAGACGACTGCCTCGATTCCGGCGACAAAACCATTTAAAACCACCGCCAAGCGGCCTGCAGCGGGGCATTTGTAACCGGTTCCGGCGCTGCGCCCGGCGCCTGCGGAAACCCTTCAGACTGACCATTTGCCCACAGGCTCTGGCCAGCGACGCCGCCCGGCCAGCGCCACAAAAAAGGCCCAAATGTCTTGCAAACATTTGGGCCTGGTGTGCCGCGCTCAAGGCGCTTCGGTTATTGGTTTTCCAGCAGCGAGCGCAGCATCCACGCCGTTTTCTCGTGGATCTGCATGCGCTGGGTCAGCAGGTCGGCGGTCGGCTCGTCGCTGACCTTGTCCAGCAGCGGGAAAAGGCTGCGGGCCGTGCGCACCACCGCCTCCTGGCCCTCGACCAATTGCTTGATCATGTCGTTGGCCGGCGGCACGCCTTCCTCTTCCTTGATTGCAGACAGGCGCGCATAGGTGGTGTAGGTACCCGGCGCCGGGAAACCCAGAGCGCGAATACGCTCGGCGATGGAGTCCACCGCCAGGGCCAGCTCGTTGTACTGCTCCTCGAACATCAGGTGCAGGGTACGGAAGGCCGGGCCGGTCACATTCCAGTGAAAGTTGTGGGTTTTGAGATAAAGAACGTAAGTGTCGGCGAGCAGATGCGACAGGCCATCGACGATGGACTTGCGATCCGCCTCACTGATACCGATATCAATTGCCATGCCATTCCCCTTTCATTTTGAAACATATCGATAAATGGACATTTACTCTAGCAAGACCGGGCCTCGCGCGCAGCCCTTGCCAGAGCCCTGCACTTGGCTCTAAGCGCTTGATTTGAGAGCCCCAAGCTTTGCTGTTAAATTGGTCGGGTGCCGCCGCATGCTTTCTATCGAGCTCGGTGCATAGGCTTGTCCTGGCACGTGATCAGCGCCGCTTCCGTTTCTCGGCGAACCGCGCCATGGCAGCTCTTCCTCAAGCTGTCCGTCTTAAAGTGAGTCACTCAAAATGTTGAAAATCGTTCACCTCGTAACGGGCGCAGCAGCCTTGCTGTTGTCTTTCATACCGAACCTGCGCGCCGACGCGCTCCCCTACCTGGAACAACCCGATGCTGTCTACCTGGCGTTCTTCGGCCTGCTCAACCTGCTGATCGCCCCGGTCGTGCCCTACTGGCACCGCGGCAGCCGCCATCAACTGCAGATCCTCTCCAGCGCCCTGCTGGTCCTCGCCGTGGTCCTGCAGACCATCGCCCTGCTGGCACCCCTGCCGATGATCGGCAGCCAACCGGCCATCCTGTTCAGCCTGGCCAGCGCCATGATCGCCGTGGCACTGCACCTGGGCGTGAGCTTCTACCGCGTGTCCAAGGCCGCTGCGGCCCCGGCTGGCAACTACGACATGAGCAACCGCGATACCGGCACAGTGAAGTGGTTCAACACCTCCAAGGGCTTTGGTTTCATCTCCCGCGACTCGGGCGACGATATCTTCGTGCACTTTCGCGCCATCCGTGGCGAAGGCCACCGGGTGCTGGTCGAAGGCCAGCGCGTGGAGTTCTCGGTGATGAACCGCGACAAGGGCCTGCAGGCCGAAGACGTCATCGCGGCCTCACCGCGTCGCTGACAGCGCCGGCGCAAAAAACAAAACCGCGAACAGGCTTCGCGGTTTTGTTTTTTCAGGGCCCAGCATTTCAATAGTGCGGCGGTGGCGCTTCTTCTTCCACGGACTCGAACTGCCCCACCAACTCTTCATGGCGCTTGAGCAGCGCAGCCATCTGCTGCTGCAGGCGGTCGACCACATTGCGCTGCTGCACCAGCACGTCGTTGAGCGCTTGAATAGTGTCGTCCTGAAACGCCAGGCGGCTCTCCAGATCGTTGACGCGTTCTTCGAGGCTCATGCTTGCGCCTCAACATAACTGCAATCTTCAGCCATTAGTGTATTGAACCTGTGCCGCAGGTCGGCGAGCTGTTCGGCGCTGTAAGACTGCGCGGGATGCTTGCCCCACACCGGCGCGGGCCAGGCGGCATCGTTGCGATAACGCACGATGACATGCATGTGCAGCTGGGCGACCACGTTGCCCAGGGTCGCGACGTTGATCTTGTCGGCGCCAAAGGCGGTGCTCAGGCGCTGAGCGAGCAGCTCCGTTTCGCGCCACAGCTGTCGGCGGTCCTGTTCATCGAGGTCGAACAACTCGCTCACTTGGTCACGCCGCGGCACCAGGATGAACCAAGGGTACTGCGCGTCGTTGCTGAGCAGTACGCGGCTGAGCGGCAGGTCGCCCAGATGATGAGTGTCTTGTTGCAGCCGTGGGTCCAGATTGAACACCGTCAAGTCTCCGGGAGGGGCAATTCAGGGAATCGCCACAGGATACAGGCGATCAGGGGTGCAATCATCCCGCTCGGCAAATGCACCCTTAAATGGCATGGATTAATGAATCGGGCTGCCCTGCCCCGGCGCAAGGCAGCGGTCTATACCGCGTTGAACCGCCTGGCGCGCTTTGGTGCCAGCCGCACCATTAGCGAGCATAAGTTCACTATAGGCCTGCAGGGCGCCGATCAAAGCCGATATTTCACACGAGGACATATGCCTAAATGCCTTCCACGCCGAGAAATTCCGTCTATCCGATTGCTTTGCGAAAGTTTCGCCATCGGCTAGCATCAAAATCCTCAGCGCTACTTTTCGCACCAAAAAGAGCCATAACGGCTGAACTCAGTGCGCAAAGTGGGAAGCCGCCTTCCCACTTTCGGACTTAAGCGGTAACAACCTGACTGCCAGGTTAAGCGTGGCGAGGTAACAGAAGATTGCTAGCAAATGCCTGAAAACCGGGGAGACCCCAGTGTTTTCGGGGGGTTCCACCACAGCGCAGAAAAAGTTGTGAAAAATTTGTTAGAAGATGTCACCTTTGTGCACGCTTGTTGCTATATCACTCGTATAGACGACCTGGCCGACACGGGCAGGACGGATGCGAGCAAGTTTGCTGGAGTGTGTAGAAGCAAAAACCTGGAACTTGATCCAGGTTGCGAGCCCTCGGGGGAACAGCCTTTTGCAAAGGCTTCAGACAAGGGCACGCGCTTCGGCCACAAGGATGCGATGCAAGGCGACACCGCCTCTAACCGGGCTGGAACGAATCAACGAACCCGTCGGGACGGCCTGGCCGGATCGGCAAAAAAAGAAAGAGCTGGCCCAGATAAAAAACCAGGTGGGCTGGCAGTACTCTTCCTAAAAACCAAAGGAGCAAGTCACGATGAAAGTGATGAAGTGGAGCGCAATCGCACTGGCAGTCACCGCCGCCAGCACCCAACTGGCCTCGGCAGCAGCCTTCGTCAGTGACCAGGCAGACGCCAAGGGTTTTGTGGAAGACAGCACCCTGAACGTGTTGCTGCGTAACTATTATTTCAACCGTGACAACAAGAACGGCAGCCATGATGCCATCGACTGGACTCAAGGCTTCCAGGGCGTATTCAGCTCTGGCTTCACCCAAGGCACCGTAGGCTTTGGCGTTGACGCATTCGGCTACCTGGGCGTGAAACTGGATGGCGGCAAAGGCACCACCGGTACCAACAACACCGTAGTGGGCAACGACGGCGATCCATCGGACAGCTTCGGCAAAGCCGGCGCCGCTCTGAAAATCCGCTTCTCGAAAACCGAGCTGAAAATCGGTGACCAGCAGCCAACCACCTCGCCGGTGTTTGCTGTAGGCGGCTCGCGCCTGGTGCCACAGACCGCTACCGGTGCCACCATCCAGAGCAGCGAAATCAAGGGCCTGGACCTGGAAGCCGGTCGCTTCACTTCGGCCACCAGCGAATCGCAAACCAACCGCGATGGCGAAATCTGGGCAACTTACGCCGGCGTATCGGCCAAGTCCGCTACCTATGCCGGTGGCAAGTATCAGATCAACGACGCCCTGTCGGCTTCGGTATATGGCCTGAAACTGGAAGACGTGTACAACCAGTACTACGGCAACCTGAACTACGCCTTGCCGCTGAGCGATACTCAGTCGCTGACCTTCGACCTGAACTACTACAACACCCGCGATTCGGGTGATGCCAAAGCAGGCGATATCACCAACAACACCTACTCGTTGTCGGCAGCGTACTCCTTCCTGACCGCTCACACCGTGACCCTGGCCTTCCAGAAAGTCAACGGCAACTCGCCTTTCGACTACATCGGCGTGGGTGACAACAACCGCGGCGGCGACTCGATCTTCCTGGCCAACTCCATCCAGTACTCCGACTTCAACGGTCCGGGCGAAAAATCGGTCCAGGCTCGCTATGACCTGAACATGGCCTCCTACGGCGTGCCTGGCTTGAGCTTCATGAGCCGTTACATCTACGGTTGGGACATCGACTACACCAAAGTGTCGGCTGACAGTGCTTACTACGCACGGGACGCAGACGGCGTAGGTATCGACTCGCACAACAACGCCAGCGACGTTCGTCACCACGAAATCAACCTGGAAGCCAAGTACGTTGTTCAGTCGGGCCCTGCCAAGGACCTGTCGTTCCGTATTCGTCAAGCGTTCCACTACGCCGACGCCGCTCAATCCGACGGCGACACCAAAGAGTTCCGCCTGATCGTCGACTACCCAATCTCGATCCTGTAATCGAGGCGAGCGCCAGCTCGCAGCAAGGTATCGCACGCTTCACGAAAGCCCGGCTCATGCCGGGCTTTTGCTCTTCTATATATAGAGAAGAAACATCCGCAGCCCGCCGCCACCGCCTGAACCTGCCTGCAAGTAGTGCCACACCCCGCTTTGCTCCCGCCGTCACCACCCCGTACAATGCCCAGCTTCTATAAAATTCAGCGACAGACAACGGCCTATCATGCGCACCAGTCAATATTTGCTCGCCACGCTCAAAGAAACCCCTTCCGACGCGGTCGTCATCAGCCACCAGCTCATGCTGCGCGCCGGCATGATCCGCAAGCTCGCCTCGGGCCTTTACACCTGGCTGCCGATGGGTCTGCGGGTCATGCGCAAGGTCGAAGCCATCGTCCGTGAAGAGATGGACGCCGCCGGCGCCCTCGAAGTGCTGATGCCCGGCATCCAGCCCGCTGAACTGTGGCAGGAATCCGGCCGCTGGGAGCAGTACGGCCCAGAGCTGCTGCGCCTCAAGGACCGCCATGATCGCGAGTTCTGCGCCGGCCCGACCCACGAAGAAGTGATCACCGACATCGCGCGCAACGAGCTCAACAGCTATAAACAGTTGCCGATCAACATGTACCAGATCCAGACCAAGTTCCGTGACGAGATTCGTCCGCGCTTCGGCCTGATGCGCGGCCGCGAATTCATCATGAAGGACGCCTACTCCTTCCACGCCGACCAGGCCTCGCTGCAGCAGACCTACGACCGCATGCACCTGGCGTACAGCAACATCTTCACCCGCCTGGGGTTGAAGTTCCGCCCGGTGGAAGCCGACAACGGCTCGATCGGCGGCGCCGGCTCCCACGAATTCCACGTGCTGGCCGAGTCCGGTGAAGACGACATCGTGTTCAGCGACAGCTCCGACTACGCTGCCAACATCGAAAAGGCCGAGGCCATCCCACGGGAAACCGCGCGCCCTGCCGCCACCCAGGAGCTGCGCCTGGTCGACACCCCCAACGCCAAGACCATCGCCCAGCTGGTGGAAAACTTCGGCCTGCCGATCGAGAAGACGGTCAAGACCCTGGTGGTGCATGCGGCCGAAGAAGGCAAGCTGATCGCCCTGATCATCCGCGGCGACCACGAGCTCAACGAAATCAAGGCAGCCAACCAACCCCAGGTGGCCAGCCCACTGGTCATGGCCAGCGAAGCTGAACTGCGCGCCGCCATCGGCGCCGGTGCCGGCTCCCTGGGCCCGCTGAACCTGCCGCTGCCGTGCATCATCGACCGCTCGGTGGCACTGATGAGCGACTTCGGCGTGGGCGCCAACATCGACGACAAGCACTACTTCGGCGTGAACTGGGAGCGCGACCTGCCCGTGCCGCCAGTCGCCGACCTGCGCAACGTGGTCGACGGTGACCCAAGCCCGGACGGCAACGGCACCTTGCTGATCAAACGCGGCATCGAAGTCGGCCATATCTTCCAGCTGGGCACCAAGTACAGCGAAGCGATGAAGTGCCAGGTGCTGGGCGAAAACGGCAAGCCGGTGACCCTGACCATGGGCTGCTACGGTATCGGCGTATCGCGCGTGGTGGCCGCCGCCATCGAGCAGAACAACGACGCTGGCGGCATCATCTGGAGCGATACCCTGGCGCCGTTCCAGGTCGCTCTGGTGCCGCTGCGCTATGAAACCGAGCCGGTCCGCGAGGCCACCGACAAACTCTACGCCGACCTCACCGCCGCCGGTTTCGACGTGCTGCTGGACGATCGCGACAAGAAGACCAGCCCAGGGATCAAGTTCGCCGACATGGAGCTGATCGGCATCCCCCATCGCATCGTGATCAGCGACCGCGGCCTGGCCGAAGGCAACCTGGAGTACAAGAGCCGCACCGAAAGCGAGGCCCAGGCCCTGCCGGTGGCCGACGTGCTGGCCTTCCTGCAGGCTCGCGTGCGTCGCTGAACCCCACCGAGGCCAGGCAACTGGCCTCATTGCACTGCAAGTGCGGCGCGCGAAACCGGCCTGGTGCCCTCTCGCGCGTCTTGCACTCACCCCCCTCCCTGTCAGCCGAACAACTCCAACTGCTCATGCGCGCCGCGCAGGTCCAGCAGCCTGACCCCAATCCCCAGCAGCCGCACCGGCTTACCTCCCCTGGAAAACGCCTGGCTCAGCAGCTGTTGATAACTGGCCAGATCGCGCCCTGCCCCTGCCTGTTCGAGGGTGGTCTGCGTGAAGTCGTGGAATTTCACTTTGACGAAGGGCTTGCCCGGCTTGTAGCTGCTGTCGATGCGCTGCATCCGGCCGGCCAGGGTTTCCATCAGCTCGGGCAGCTTCTCCAGGCAACTGGCCAGGTCCGGCAGGTCGACGTCATAGGTGTTTTCCACGCTGATGGACTGGCGCCGGCTGTCGTTCTGCACCGCGCGTTCGTCGACGCCGTGGGCCAGGTTCCACAGGCGCTCGCCAAAGCTGCCGAATTCGCGCACCAGCGCCAGCTTCTTCCACTCGCGCAGCTCCCGGCAATGCTCGATGCCCAGGCGCGCCAGCTTGTCGGCAGTGACCTTGCCCACACCGTGCAGCTTGGCCACGGGCAGGTCGGCTACGAAGGCCTCCACTTCGCCCGGCGTAATCACGAACAGGCCGTTGGGCTTGCGCCAGTCGCTGGCGATCTTGGCGAGAAACTTGTTGGGTGCCACCCCCGCCGAGACGGTGATATGCAGACGTTGCGAAACCTTGCGCCGGATGTCCTGGGCGATGCGCGTCGCGCTGCCGGAGAAATGCGCGCAGTCGGATACATCCAGGTAGGCCTCGTCCAGCGACAGCGGCTCGATCTGCTCGGTGTATTCGCGAAAGATCGTGTGAATCTCCCGCGACGCTTCCTTATAAGCGTCCATGCGCGGCTTGACGATGGTCAGGTCCGGGCACAGCTTGAGCGCGTGGCGGGACGACATGGCCGAGCGCACGCCATAGGCCCGCGCCTCGTAGTTGCAGGTGGCGATGACCCCGCGCCGCTCGGCCGAGCCGCCCACCGCCAGCGGCTTGCCGACCAGGCTAGGGTTGTCGCGCATTTCGATGGCGGCGTAGAAACAGTCGCAGTCGACGTGGATGATCTTGCGCTGGGTCATGTACCGCCAGTCATGGAAACAAACAGATGCGCATTATCGCATCCACCACGGACCAACGGCAGGCGTAGCCGACGAGAATCCATGAAACCCGGCGCTGCAGAATTTATTTTCTCAATCGAAAAAGCGTAGTCGATAGGCCGCCAGCCCTTGCCGTGCCTGCCTCTCAGCGCTTTTCCCTGGCGCTAAGCGATTGAACGCGAAGAGTTTTCTGCAAACTAGCGGTTGACAGCCCAGCGTCACGCTGTAAAATCCGCCCCACAGACGCGGGATGGAGCAGTCTGGTAGCTCGTCGGGCTCATAACCCGAAGGTCGTCGGTTCAAATCCGGCTCCCGCAACCAAACATCAAAGAAGGCTACTCGAAAGAGTGGCCTTTTTTGTGTCTGCTGGTTTCTTTGATCGGCTGTTGAGGTCGGTTCCCGAGCAAGCCTGGTCCGGCAGAGGTGGACTGCCAATCGGCAGCGAGGCATCAATTTTAGACCAAATCCAAACCTTTGCTTGACACCCACCGCTTTATCCGTAGAATGCGCCCCCACAGACGCGGGATGGAGCAGTCTGGTAGCTCGTCGGGCTCATAACCCGAAGGTCGTCGGTTCAAATCCGGCTCCCGCAACCAACATCGAAAAAGGCCACTCGAAAGAGTGGCCTTTTTTGTTTGCGCAGGAAAAAGCGCTGCAGCGGCTGTCGCACTGAACGGCAAAAATGTGGTCCACCCATGGGTGGACGCCTCGTGAAACTTCCCCTATAGCTGAAGCAGCGGGCCTGTAGAATTGTCTTACAGGTTAATATGTACTGAATTATTTTCTTCGTAAGGATTGGTAACTTGATTGGATACCCTCATCCTGTTGCGCATTATCCAAGAGGTGATTGATGCGCCCCGACTCGCCGAATACCCTTGACCCTGCGGTGCCTGAAACCGCTCCCGACCCGATCCACCCCCGCCCGCGCCTGGGTGAATGGATCAGCAAATATCGGCAGCCCCTGGGGCTGGCCGTCACCCTCTTGCTGTTCTGCATCGCCATGGTGGCCTGCCACCACCTGCTCAGCGAGCTGGACATCTACGCGCTGCACGACTCGGTCACCGACACGCCGAACTCCGCGCTGCTCGGCGCTTTCGCCGCCACGGCCTTCGGCTTCATCGTGTTGCTGGGCTACGAGTGGTCGGCCAGCCGCTATGCCTCGGTAGACCTCAAGCCTAAAACCCTTGCGCTGGGCGGCTTCACCGCGTTCGCCATCGGCAACGCCATCGGTCTGTCCATGCTCTCTGGCGGCTCGGTGCGCTACCGTCTGTACTCGCGCGAAGGCATCGGTGCCGGCGAAGTGGCGCGCATGACACTGTTCGCCAGCCTGTCGCTGGGCTGTGCCTTGCCCCCGTTGGCCGCTCTGGCCACCTTGAGCAACCTGCCAGCCGCGTCCGAGGCGTTGCACCTGTCGCCGTGGCTGCTGGGCCTGGTGGCCGGGGCGATCCTGGCCCTGGCGCTGGCGCTGGGTGCCGGCATCTATCGGCGGCGCCTGCCCGAGCAGCCGATCGCGCACAACCTGTTGGTCAAGGTGGGTCGGCGCACCCTGCGCCTACCCGGCCTGAAGCTGACCCTGCTGCAGCTGGTCATCACCGCCCTCGACGTGCTGGCGGCCGCCACTGTGCTCTACCTGCTGCTGCCCGAAGCACCGCCCTTCGGCGCCTTCGTGCTGGTGTATCTGCTGGCGCTGGCCGCCGGCGTGCTCAGCCACGTACCCGGGGGCGTCGGCGTGTTCGAGGCCATCCTGCTGGCCGCCTTTGCCAACGACCTGGGCGCCGCGCCCCTGGCCGCTGCCCTGCTGCTATACCGCCTGATCTACGTGATGCTGCCGCTGCTGCTGGCCTGCGTCGCCTTGCTGATCAATGAAGGCCGGCGGCTGCTGGCCAAGCAGTCAGTACGGGTCGGCTCCGGGATGGCCGCGCCGATCCTGGCGGTGCTGGTGTTTCTCTCCGGCGTGGTGCTGTTGTTCTCCGGGGCGACCCCGGAGATCGACACCCGCCTGGAGCACATGGGCTTTCTGCTGCCGCACCGGCTGATCGACGCCTCGCACTTCGGCGCCAGCCTGATCGGCGTGCTCTGCCTGCTGTTGGCCCAAGGCCTGCGCCGGCGCCTGTCGGCGGCCTGGATGCTGACCATGATCCTGCTGCTGACCGGCGCCCTGCTCTCGCTGCTCAAGGGTTTCGACTGGGAAGAAGCCTCGCTGCTGGTGATGACCGCCGCGCTGCTGTCGATCTTCCGCCGCTCCTTCTACCGCCCCAGCCGCCTGCTCGAGCTGCCGTTCTCGCCGTTCTATGTGCTGGCCAGCGCCAGCGTGGTCGGCGCGTCGATCTGGCTGCTGCTGTTCGCCTACCAGGACGTGCCCTATAGCAACCAGCTGTGGTGGCAATTCACCCTCGACGCCGATGCTCCACGCGGCCTGCGCGCCGCCCTGGGCAGCGCCGTGGTGCTGGTGATCGTTTCCCTGACCTGGTTGCTGCGCACCGCGCGGCCGACCATTCACCTGCCCACGGCCGATGAGATCCAGCGCGCCGCGAAGATCCTCCAGGCCTCGGACCAACCCGACGGTGGCCTGGCCCTGACCGGTGACAAGGCGCTGCTGTTCCACCCCAAGGACGAGGCCTTCCTGATGTACGCGCGCCGTGGCCGCAGCCTGGTGGCGCTGTACGACCCCATCGGCCCGACCCAGCAGCGCGCCGAGATGATCTGGCAGTTCCGCGACCTCTGCGACTTCCATCACGCTCGCCCGGTGTTCTACCAGGTGCGCGCGGAGAACCTGCCGTTCTACATGGACATCGGCCTGACCGCGATCAAGCTGGGCGAGGAAGCGCGGGTCGACCTGCGCAAGTTCGATCTCGAAGCCAAGGGCAAGGAGATGAAGGACCTGCGCTACACCTGGAACCGCGGCACCCGCGACGGCCTCTCGCTGGAGGTGTACGAGCCTGGCCAGGCGCCGCTTGAAGAGCTGCGAGTGATCTCCGATGCCTGGCTGACCGGCAAGAACGTGCGCGAGAAAGGCTTCTCGCTTGGCCGTTTCAGCGATGAGTACCTGTCGCACTTTCGCATTGCCATCGTCCATTTCGAAGGCAAGCCAGTGGCCTTTTCCAACCTGCTGGAAACCCACAGCAGCGAACTGGCCAGCCTTGACCTGATGCGTGCGCACCCCGATGCGCCGAAACTGACCATGGAATTCATGATGGTCGGCCTGATTCAACATTATAAGAACAAGAGCTACGCGCGGTTCAGCCTGGGCATGGTGCCGCTCTCGGGGCTGCAGCCTCGGCGCGGCGCGCCGCTCACCCAGCGCCTGGGCTCGATGGTGTTCCGCCGTGGGGAACAGCTGTATAACTTCCAGGGCTTGCGCCGCTTCAAAGACAAATTCCAGCCTGACTGGGAACCCCGTTACATGGCCGTGCCCGCAGGTCTCGACCCGCTGGTGGCACTGGCCGATACCGCTGCCCTGATTGCGGGCGGCCTGACTGGATTGGTGAAACGCTGATGATTCGACGCTCCTGGCGATTGCTGGTCGCCGTACTCGTGGTGCTGCTGGTAGCAGCGGGTATTGGCTACTGGTGGATCAACCGCCCTGCCCCACAACCTGCCGTGAAACAACTCAAGACCGCCGATGGTGCAGCCGTGACCCAGGTGATCCCCGGCGAGCCGGACGAAGCCCAGGTCGCCCTGGCCGTGCCGGCCGATCAGGCGCTGAACAATTCGCAACTGGTCAGCCTGAGCCAGGATTCCAACGCGAGGATCATCCAGGTGATTCTCCCGGACGGCGACTGCCAGGCCCAACAAAAGGCCTTTGACGACAGCCTGCAATACCTCAAGGGTGCACCGACCCTGGTCGGCGGCATCGGCTCGGGGGCCAACCTGGCCTGGCGCTGGCTGGCCGGACAAAGCAACGACCAGGCACGGGCGATTTCCGTGGGGTTCGACATCGACCCCAAGGGCTGCACCCTCGCCCTGCCGCAGAAGGCCGAGCACGGCCACTGGACCGCCGCCTGGAACGACGCCCCGGATGACCCGAGCGCGGCGTTCGTGCGCGGCCAGAGCAACGCCGACACCAGCATCAGCGACTACGACGTGCACCTGCCGCAGGTGCTGAAGAACCAGCTCAGCCACTACCTGGTGGACGACGACAGCGACGCGCCGAACATGCCGGTGATCGAAGTACCGGCCGGCCAGCCGAGCGACACTGTGACGCTGTTCCTTTCCGGTGACGGCGGCTGGCGCGACCTGGACCGCGATGTCGCCGGCGAAATGGCCAAGCTGGGCTACCCGGTGGTCGGCATCGACACCCTGCGCTACTACTGGCAGCACAAGAGCCCTGAGCAGAGCGCCAACGACCTGGCCGAGCTGATGCAGCATTACCGGCAGAAGTGGGGCACCAAGCGTTTCGTGCTGACCGGTTTCTCGTTCGGCGCCGACGTGCTGCCGGCGATCTACAATGCCCTGCCTGCCGACGAGAAAAAGCGCGTGGACGCGGTGATCCTGCTGGCATTCGCCCGCAGCGGCAGCTTCGAGATCGAAGTTGAAGGCTGGCTGGGCAAGGAAGGCAAGGAAGCGCCTACCGGGCCGGAAGAAGCCAGACTGCCGGCGGAGAAAGTGCTGTGCATCTACGGCATCGAGGAAAAGGACGAGACCGGCTGCACCGAGCCTGGCGCAGTCGGGGAAATGGTCCAGCTGCCTGGCGGCCACCACTTCGACGAGAACTATCCGGCCCTGGCCAAGCGCCTGATCGACGCGATCGAGAAGCGCCAGGGCAGGACGCCTAAGAGCTGATACCCCTGCAATAAAAAGCCCCGCCGATGCGGGGTTTTTTTTGCTTTCGCGCCGGGCCGGCCCGCCTGAAGGTGCCATCCGGTGTGGCAAAGGTCGCCCGGCCGCTTTATCCAACCCAGCCCGCGATCAACCCGCCCGAAAGATCAGGTAATCTTCCCAGTCGTCCTCGGCCACGTCTTTCTCGCTGAGCATCCGCCCGGACTGCGAGATGCGTTGCTTGTGCACCTGCTCGCGGTCGCCACAGACCAGGTGATGCCAGGCCGGCAAGTCCTTGCGCTCGCTGACCAGGCGGTAGCCGCAGGTCGGCGGCAGCCATTTGAACTGGTCGGCCTGGCCTGGGGTGAGCTGGATGCAGTCGGGGACCAGCGCCTTGCGTTCAGGGTAGTTGCTGCACTGGCAACTCTTGAGGTCCAGCAGCTTGCAGGCGATGCGCGTGTAATAGACGCTGCCGTCGTCCTCGTCCTCGAGTTTCTGCAGGCAGCACAGGCCGCAGCCGTCGCACAGCGACTCCCACTCGACGGGGCTGAGCTGTTCGAGGGTCTTGCCCATCCAGAAAGGTTCGAGATTGCCGGCCATGGTGCGGTTGTCCTGTCTTGAAGCGGCTGCTGTGAATCGAGCGCGGCAGTCTAGTGCGCCGCGCCCAGCTGGCCAAGTGGCCGTTGCGCCAGCGGCGACTGGCGGTAGTATTTACTTGCGTGTGGCGATGACATTGGTTATCAAAGCAGATCAACCCACGGTCTGGAATCCGCACCCCATGAGTGAGAATACCCGCGTCGCCGATTACGCCATCCACGAACAGTTCATCCAGCGCTGGTCGCCCCGCGCGTTCAGCGACGAGGCAATCAGCGAAGAAACCCTGCTGAGCTTTCTCGAAGCCGCGCGCTGGGCGCCGTCGGCCTACAACTCGCAGCCATGGCGCTTCCTCTATGCGCGCCGCGACACGCCGAACTGGCAGCGCTACCTGGGCCTGCTCAACGAGTTCAACCGCAGCTGGGCGCAGCACGCGTCGGCGCTGGTGATCGTGATCTCCAAGACCACCTTCACCGCCCCGGGCGCCAGTGAAGAAAGCCCGGCGCTGTGGCACACCTTCGACACCGGCTCAGCCTGGGCGCACCTGGCCCTGCAGGCCAGCATCAGCGGCTGGCACACCCACGGCATGGCCGGTTTCGACCAGGCCCTGGCGCGCAGCGAGCTGAAGATTCCCGAAGGCTACGACCTGCATGCGGCGATCGCGATCGGCAAACTGGGCGACAAGGCCACCCTGGCCGACTTCCTCCAGGCCCGGGAAACCCCAAGCCCACGCAAGCCGCTGAGCGAGCTGGCGGCCGAGGGAGATTTCAGCCTGTAACCGTTCGGGCGCTGCGCACCCGCCCACACCGGGCGCAGTGCGCAGCTCGCGTTTCAATACCCGCGCACGAAATCCACTTCACCGCGCAACGGCTGGCCCTGCTGCCAGGCGCGCAGGTTGTCGACGAACACCTGCACCATCGCTGTCGGCGAAGTGGGCGCCGAGCTGTGGCCGGTCAACAGCAGGCCCCAGGCGGTCCAGAACGGATGCCGCTGGGGCAGCGGCTCCTGGCGGCAGACGTCGATCACGGCGCCCGCCAGGTGGCCCTGCTTGAGCGCCTCGACCAGGTCGGCATCGACCACGGCCACGCCGCGCCCGGCGTTGATGAACAGCGCCTCGGGATTGAACCGGGCGAACAGCGCCGCGTCGTACAGGTCGTGGGTCTCTGGGGTGTCCGGCAGCAGGTTGAGGACGTAGTCCACCTCGCCCACCAGGCGGCCGAGCTCGCTGATGGCCGCCACTTCGACAAAGGGCGCCTGGCTGCGCGCGGTGCGGGCCACGCCGTACAGCTTGACGCCAAACGGCTGGAGAAATTCGGCTACGCGCTGGCCAATGTCGCCAGTGCCCACCACCAGCACGCGTCGCCCGGCCAGGCCGCGGCCAGGGCGGTTGTCCCATTTGCGCTCGACCTGACTGACCAGGCGCCCGAGCACTTCGCGCTCGTGGCCGAGCATGTAGGTCAGCATGTATTCGGCCATCACCTGGCCAAAGATGCCCACCGCGCGGGTCAGCCGATAGCTGCGTTGCAGGCCCTCGGCCAGCAGCGGTTTGATCCCCGCCCAGGTCGACTGCAGCCACAGTGGCGAATGGCCTTGGCGCAACAGGGTGGCCAGCAGGTCAGGCTGACCCAGCCACACCGGGCAATCCGCCGCCAACCGGGCCAGTTCGGCGGAATCGCCACTGGTGCAGACGTCCAGGTCCGGGGCCGCTTCGCGCAACAGCTGGGCGTAAACGGCGTAATCCTGTTCTGCGATGAGAACGCGCATGATCATGAAACCTGTGCAAGAGCGTGCCGGCGGCACTGGGCCGCAGGCCGTGAAAGTGGAAAGCGGGGTTGTCGGCGGCGCTCAGATGGGATCGTTGCGGCGCAGCAATTCTTCGGGCAAATGCTCGATGTATTCGTCCTCGGCGGGCGGCATCTGCAAATGGTAACCCTGGCTGTCGAGGTGTTCGAGCACCGTGTGGATATCTTCGCGGGCCAGCGCGCGTTCGGGCGACAGCACCAGGTCGAAAGCGTGCACCGGCTTGCCGAACACGCTCAGCAGCCCTTCGGGCACGCGCTCCAGGCCGTCGCTCTTGAGCACGTAAAGGTACATTTCGTTGCGTTTCGGACTTTTGTAGATCGAGCAAATGCGTTTCATGACAGCTTCTCTGATTCGTTCGAGCCTGGCGTTGCCGAGGCTGACGTTGCCGAGCTTTGCGCCAGGCAGTGCAACAGCGCGTCGCCCATGAGTTCGCGGCGCCAGCCACGCAGGCTTTCCGGCAAGTGCCAAGGGCCATTCGGATAGCCGCTCTTGAGCAGGGCTTCGAGGTTTTTTTTGCGCAGCATCAGTTCCGGGGCAATCCCCAGCCGCTCCGCCTGCGCCTGGCCGACTGCGCGCAGTTGCTTGAGCACTGCGGCCGCTTCGACCGGCAGCGGCTCAGGCACGGCCGCGGGCCACTGCTCGGGCGGCAGGCTGGCGCTGCGCTTGATCAGCTCGAGGAGGAATTCGCCATCGTGGCGTACGGTGCGCGGGTGCATGTCTTCGATGCGCGACAGCGCCTGCAGGTTGTCCGGCTGGGTCTTGGCCAGCGGCCACAGCGAATGCTCGCGCACGATGCGGTTGCGCGGCACGTCGCGGGCGCGGGCCTCGCGCTCACGCCAGGCACACAGCTCGCGCAACACAGCCAGCTGCGCCCGGGACAGCTTCCAGGCCAGCTTGGCCTCGCGGTAAAGCTCGTCGGGGTCGACCTCGCGACGCAGTTGCGCGACCAGCTCGGCGCCGTCTTCCAGCACCCAGGCGGCGCGCTCGTCGCTAAGGCGCGGGCGCAGTTGGGCGTACACCTCGGCCAGATGCACGGCGTCTTCGGCGGCGTAGCTCACCTGCGTGTCGGACAGCGGCCGTTGCAGCCAATCGGAACGGGTTTCGCCCTTGGGCAGCTCGATCCCGAGCACCTCCTGCACCAGCCGTGAATAGCCCATGGAAAAGCCCAGGTTCAGATAGGCGGCCGCCAACTGCGTGTCGAACAATGGTGCCGGCAGGCTACCGGTCAGGCGCAACAGCACCTCGAGGTCTTCGCTGCAGGCGTGCAGCACCTTGACCACCGCCGGGTTTTCCAGCAACGCCGCCAGCGGCTGCCATTGCTGGATGGTCAGCGGGTCAATGAGGAACGCGCTGGCGCCATCGCCGACCTGGATCAGCCCGGCAATCGGGTAAAACGTGTCGACGCGCATGAACTCGGTGTCGACCGCCACGAAGGGAAGGGACTGCCAGGCGGCGCAATGGGCGGCCAGGCTGGCGTCGTCGCGGATCCAGTGAATATCGATAGCCACGGGGCTCTCCCTTGAACAATGGCGCGCAGTATATATCGCCCCCAGCCATTACTGGGCATCGGCGCCATCAGTTCGCCCGGAATTCGTACAGCCTCTGGGAACAAATCGCCACTGCACGGGGGTCACAGATAGTGCACCGCGACTATTCTCAACCCCGCAACCTGCGGGCTACAGGGAGAAACATACCCATGCCGGTAAAACACGATCTGTACGAAGACCTCAACGTCAGCAAGGCCGAAGTCGACAAGCGTCGCCAGGGCGACGAAAAGCTCAGCCGGCTGCTGGACGAATACCAGGGTGCCGACGCCGCCGTGGTCGATGCCGAAAAAGCTGCGGCCAATGACGATGAAGTGACCAAGCTCAAGGAGAAGCGCCTGCTGATCAAGGACAAGATCGTGCAACAGTGGGAATACCCCAATACCCAGGGGGCCGGGACCGGGAAGTTCTGACCGGTATTGCACCTGGCTTGCGGCCTCTCGGGGACTCTGCCCCGCCCACCTTTATGTGGGCAGGGCGCAAGGCAGCAGTCAGCGTATCGCCGAACCATGTGGTCCGTCCCAGTCAGCTACGTAGCCGCGCCCTTGGGGTGTGATGCGCACATTGGTGTAGGTCAGGTGCCCGTCGTGCTGAACGAAGTCGGCCGTGGCGAAACCGAAGCTGATCAGTTGCGAAGTGGTATCGACATCTTCTGGCGCACTCAGCTCGGTGGCGCCGGCGGCGATACGATGCAGCAGTTCATGAAAGGAAGTGTTCTGGCCAGGCATGTAGAAGGCTCCTTTGGGTGTGTCGCACGGACTCAACACAATGGACCCTTGCCGGCCTCATAAGTTGGCAGCGGCTGCCAGCACTCAGACAAAGCCACGGCGAAACTCGGCAGGGCTGACCCCCAGCCGGCGGGTAAAGGCCCGCCGCAGGACATCCACACTGGCAAAACCGCACAGCGCAGCCACCTGCTTGGGCGCCAGCTTACCGCCTTCAAGGGCCTGACGAGCGCGCTCGATGCGCGCCGCTTCCACCCACGCCGCTGGCGTCTCGCCCACCTCGGCCTGGAACAGCCGGGCAAAGTGCCGCGGGCTCAGCCCTGCCCGCTTCGCCAGCTGCTCGATGCTCAGGTCTGCTGCCGGATGGGCGCTGATGTAGCGCTGAATCTCCTGCAACGCCGAGCGGCCGGTGGGCACCGCCTCGCCCTTGCGGCTGAACTGCAACTGCCCGCCCGGGCGCTTGAAGAACATCACCAGATGCGCTGCCACGTCCCTGGCCAGGGCCGGGCCGTGGTCCTCCTCGACCAGCGCCAGGGCGAGGTCCAGGCCAGCGGTAACGCCGGCCGCTGTACGCAGTTTGCCGTCGCGCACGTGAATCGCATCGACCTGCACCCGGACCCCGGGAAACTCGGCAGCCAGCTGCTCGGCCCCAGCCCAATGGGTGGTGACCTCCCGGCCTTCGAGCAGACCGGCGCGGGCCAGAATGAAAGCGCCGGTGCACACCGAGCCCAGGCGCCTCAGTCCTGGCGCGCGGCGCTGCAGCCATTGCGTCAGTGCCGCATCCACCGGGCGTTGCGCGGCGTCCGGGCAGCCGGCGACGAGCAGCGTGTCGATGGCCTCGTCGGTGTCCTGCAGCGTGGCATCGGCCATGAGCCTGGCGCCCGAGGAGCTGCCGATCGGACCCGGCCGCGTGCCCAGCACGCGGAGCTGGTAAAGCGCGCGATCTGCAGAGCGGTTGGCTTCGGCGAACACGTCCAGTGGCCCGCAGACGTCCAGCAGTTGCACACCAGGCAAGGCCAGGATGGCGATGGTTCGCGGTTGATCGGCCATGTCGGGCTCCGTGGCGGCAATGATCCGCATATGGCAGTAAACGTCGCATAACGACGATTGAGGACAAGTGTGCACGAGCCGACAATGGAATTCCACCCCCGGCACAGAGATCACCTGCATGTATGACTTCAAGACCCCCGACAGCGCCATGGCCCGCGAAATCACCGAACTGGTCCGCGACACGGCGCCCGACCTGCTGTTTCAACATTCCAGCCGCGTCTATCATTTCGCCGCGCTGGCCGGCCAGCGCCGGGGCCTGGAGTTCGACAGCGAGCTGCTGTACGCCGGGTGCATGTTCCACGATATGGGCCTGACCCATAAATGCAGCAGCGCCTGCGAACGCTTCGAAGTGGACGGCGCCAATGCGGCGCGGGATTTCCTGCGCGGCCACCAGATTGCCGAAGCCGACATCGGCACCGTATGGACGGCCATTGCCCTGCACACCACACCCGGCATCCCGCAGCACATGCACCCCGTGATCGCCCTGGTCACCGCCGGTGTGGAGATGGACGTGCTGGGCCTGACCTACAACGAATACAGCGATGCCGAGCGCGAGGCCATCGTGCGCCTGCACCCGCGTACCGAGCATTTCAAGGAAGACATCATTCAAGCCTTCTACGACGGCATCAAGCACAAGCCGCAGACCACGTTCGGCAACGTCAAGGCCGACGTGCTGGCCGACAAGGACCCGCGCTTCGTGCGGGGCAACTTCTGCGAGGTGATTCGTGGCTCGGGGTGGAAGGGCTGAAGTCGAGAATCGGGGGCTTTGCCCCTTCCATCACGGGGCGCACAGGCGCTGGCGAGCGGAGCGACCCCGAACGACAGGCTTGATTGGCCATCGGCCGCGATGCCATCAGATGATCCACCCAACCACCGAGGTGTTGCCCTCGCCAGCTACGCCGGCTCCTACGCCAATCCGGTGACCCCACAGGTGGCGTAGGAGCCGGCGAAGCTGGCGAGCGGAGCGACCCCGAACGCCAGGCTTGATTGGCCATCGGCCGCGATGCCATCAGATGATTTACCCGGACACCGAGGTGATGCCCTCGCCAGCTACGCCGGCTCCTACGCCAATCTGGGTGAGGCCACAGGCGGCGTTGACGGGGGCAAGCCCGGTCCCGCTTTCGATCAACCTTTCACGAGATCGAAGCGATCCAGGTTCATCACCTTGGTCCACGCTGCGACGAAATCGGCGACGAACTTCTCTGCCGAGTCGCTGCTGGCATACACCTCCGCCAAGGCGCGCAACTGGGCATTGGCGCCGAACACCAGGTCGACGCGGGTGGCAGTCCACTTGGCGGCGCCGGTCTTGCGGTCGCGACCGTTGAACTGGTCCGGTGACTGTGTCACCGGCTGCCACTCGGTGTTGATGTCCAGCAGGTTGACGAAGAAGTCGTTGGTCAAGGCCTGGGCGCGGTCACTGAACACGCCGTGGGCCGCCTGGCCATCGTTGACTTCGAGCACCCGCAGGCCACCCACCAATACAGTCATTTCGGGTGCGGTGAGGGTCAGCAGTTGCGCCTTGTCCACCAGCAACGCCTCGGCCGAGACGCGGTAGCGCCCCTTGAGGTAGTTGCGAAAGCCATCGGCGATCGGCTCCAGCAGCGCAAACGACTCGACGTCGGTCTGCTCCTGGGAGGCATCCACCCGGCCTGGGCTGAACGGTACGAGGGCCGCGTGGCCGGCGTTGCGCGCGGCTTCCTCGACGCCGACACCGCCGGCCAGCACGATCAGGTCGGCCAGGGAAATCTTCTTGCCCCCCGCTTGCGAGCCGTTGAAGTCATTCTGGATCTGCTCCAGGGCGCTCAGCACCTGAGCCAGTTGCTGCGGCTGGTTGACCGCCCAGTCTTTCTGCGGCGCCAGGCGGATGCGCGCGCCATTGGCGCCGCCGCGCTTGTCCGAGCCGCGGAAGGTCGAGGCCGATGCCCACGCGGTGCCCACCAGCTGCGACACCGACAGGCCGGCAGCGAGGATCTTGCTCTTGAGCGCGGCGATGTCCTGCTCGTCCACCAGTGGGTGATCGAGCGCCGGCAGCGGGTCCTGCCAGAGCAGTTCTTCTGCCGGGATATCCGGGCCCAGGTAGCGGGCCAGCGGGCCCATGTCGCGGTGGGTCAGCTTGAACCAGGCGCGGGCGAAAGCGTCGGCCAACTGCTCGGGGTGGTCGCGAAAGCGCCGGGCGATCGGCTCGTAGATCGGGTCGAAGCGCAGCGCCAGGTCGGAGGTGAGCATGGTCGGCGCGTGGCGCTTGCTCGGGTCGTGGGCATCGGGCACGGTGCCTGCCCCGCCACCGTTGACCGGCCGCCACTGGTGGGCACCGGCGGGGCTCTTGAACAGCTCCCAATCGAAACGGAACATGTTCTCCAGGTACTGGTTGCTCCAGCGCGTGGGCGTGGAGGTCCAGGTCACTTCCAGTCCGCTGGTGATGGTGTCGGCGCCCTTACCGGTGCCGTAGCTGTTCTTCCAGCCAAAGCCCTGCTGCTCGATGGGGGCGGCTTCCGGTTCCGGCCCGACGTTGTCGGCCGGGCCGGCGCCGTGGGTCTTGCCGAAGGCGTGGCCACCGGCGATCAGGGCCACGGTCTCTTCATCGTTCATGGCCATGCGGCCGAAGGTTTCGCGGATATCCTTGGCCGAGGCCACCGGATCGGGCACGCCTTCGGGGCCTTCCGGGTTGACGTAGATCAAGCCCATCTGCACGGCGGCCAGCGGGTTTTCCAGGTTGCGCCCGGCCGGGTCGGTGCGGCTCTGCTCGCTGCCATGCTGGTCGGGCTCGGCCACCAGCACGCCGTCGCCGGACTCGGCCTTGCCGTAGCGCGGGTCGCCGCCCAGCCAGGTTTTCTCCGAGCCCCAGTACACGTCCTCGTCCGGCTCCCAGACGTCGGCGCGACCGCCCGAATAGCCGAAGGTCTTGAAGCCCATGGATTCGAGCGCGACGTTGCCGGTGAGGATGATCAGGTCGGCCCAGGAAATCTTGTTGCCGTACTTCTGCTTGATCGGCCAGATCAGCCGCCGCGCCTTGTCCAGGCTGACGTTGTCGGGCCAGCTGTTGAGCGGGGCGAAGCGCTGCTGGCCAGAGCCGGCGCCGCCACGGCCGTCAGCCGTGCGGTAGGTGCCGGCGCTGTGCCAGGCCATACGGATGAACAACGGCCCATAGTGGCCGAAGTCGGCCGGCCACCAGTCCTGCGAGTCGGTCATCAGCGCATGCAGGTCGCGCTTGACCGCCTCGATGTCCAGGCTCTTGAACGCCTCGGCATAGTCGAAGCCCGGGTCCATGGGATCGGACAATGAAGAATGCTGATGCAGGATCTTCAGGTTCAGTTGATTGGGCCACCAGTCACGGTTGGTCGTGCCACCGCCGGCCGGGTGATTCGGGCCGGAGTGGTTGAAGGGGCACTTGGATTCGGTCGACATGGACATCTCTCCTCAGGTGAATCGTTCAGGCTGTCGGTCCCCTTTCGAAGGCGCCATCACGCGGGGGGCGCCGGGCTCCGATCATGCGCTTCACGTATTGCAGGCACGTGGTCGCCACCTGCACCGGATTAATCCTAGACCGCTGTGGCGCCTGCGACCATTGCCAAAGCACCCACGACCTGAAATGTTCTGCACCTCGCAAAGAGATTGTTGCCGGGCGTGCGGCCCTCTACAGTAGTGCTTTGACCTTCGCGCGCCTGCATCGCGCCACGCCAACGGGTAACGCTTCGCCCCATGTCATCAGATCACCAGTCATCGCAGCAGCACTCACCTCCTTCCGATAGGCAAAGCCTGAAGATCCTGGCGATCCTCAGCGCCCTCATGGCCTTCGCCTCGGTCTCCACCGACGTTTATCTGCCTGCCATGCCGGCCATGGGCGAGTCGTTGCACGCTGACTCGGGGCAAGTGGCCTGGACCTTGTCCGGCTACCTGGTGGGCTTCAGCCTGGGCCAGTTGCTGTGGGGCCCGATCGGCGATCGCTACGGTCGCAAGCGGCCGATCGTCGCCGGCCTGCTGCTGTTCATCATCGGCTCTGCCGGCTGTGCGCTGGCCAACGACATTGGCTGGATGATCGGCTGGCGCGCCGTGCAGGCGGTGGGCGCCTGCGCCAACGTGGTGCTGGCGCGGGCCATGGTGCGGGATCTGTACGAAGGCCACCGCGCCGCACAAATGCTCTCGACGCTGATGAGCGTGATGGCGGTGGCCCCTTTGCTGGGCCCGAGCATCGGCAGCCTGATTCTCACGCTCGGCAGCTGGCGAGCGATTTTCTGGGCGCTGGCGGTGTTCGGCTTCATCACCTGGCTGGCCCTGACCCTGCTGCCCGAAACGCTACCCGCCGAGCGGCGCAGTCAATTGCCCTTGAGCGGTGCCTTGCGCCGCTACGGCCAGCTACTGGCGCAACGGCGCATCGTCGCCTACATCGGCGCCGGCGGCTGCTTCTATGGCGCCCTGTATGCCTACATCGCCGGTACGCCGTTCGCCTACATCAGCTATTACCACGTGTCGCCGCAGGTCTACGGCCTGCTGTTCGGTGCCGGCATCGTCGGCATCATGCTGGCCAACGGGCTCAATGCGCGGCTGGTGCGCCGGGTCGGCAGCGATACGCTGTTGCGCTATGGCAGCTGGCTGGGTGCCAGCGCCGCCTGCGTGGTGGCGCTGGATGCCTGGACGCAATGGGGCGGCTTGCCAGGCCTGGTCGTGCCGCTGTTCGTCTTCGTCGGCGCCACCGGGCTGATTATCGCCAACTCGATCATTGGCGCCCTTAATGGCTATCCGCACATGGCCGGCGCCGTGTCGGCGCTGGTCGGTGCCCTGCAATACGGCACCGGCATCTTCGGCTCGGGGCTGGTGGGCATCTTCGCCGACGGCACGCCGCGGCCCATGGCCGGGGTGATCGTGGCGTTCGCCTTGGCCAGCGCTTTGTTTGCTACCTTTGCTGTGGTCGTTGCACCGCCGTTGCCGGTGCAGGGCAGCACGACGCTGTAGCTGCGCAGGTCGTACTGCGGGTGTGGGAGCGTGCGCAGCGCACGAGCTGTCGATGCATGCAAACAACTAGACAACCAAACGGCCTGGCGGCCTCAAGGGGCCACGCCCCCTCCCACATGCCGTGCGTCCAACCGCGCACCTCTCAGGAGCCTCCCATGTTCAGCCACATCCAGCTCGGCGCCCGCGACCTTCCTGCCCTGATTGCCTTCTACGACGCGGTTCTTCTGCCGCTGGGCCTGGTGCGTCTGGTGGATTATGAGGACGCCGGCCCGGATGGCGCCGGCTGGCAGCTGCCCGGCCAGCGCTACCCGCAGTTCTTTGTGCAGTTGCCGTTCAACGGCCAGCCGGCCAGCTGGGGCAATGGCACCCAGGTGAGCTTTCGCGCGGCCTCCGACAGCCAGGTCGACAACGCCTGGCGCACTGCCCTGGCGCTGGGGGCCGTCGATGAAGGCGCCCCCGGCCTGCGTCCACAGTACGGCCCTGGCTTCTACGCCGCCTATTGCCGCGACCCGGAAGGCAACAAGCTGTGCTTCGTCTGCCTGTACGCCGAGGACGAGGCTTGATCGTCCGCCTGTGCGCGGCCACCTTGGGCCTGTGCCTGCTGCACGGCGCGATGGTGCAGGCGCAGGATGTATTCGACTCGGCGCAATCGCTGGGCCGAGGCATCAATGTGCTGGGTTATGACCCCCTGTGGAGCGATCCGGCCAAGGCACGGTTCACGCCCGAGTTGTTCAAGGTCATCGCCGCCGGTGGCTTCCAGACCGTGCGGGTCAATCTGCAGGCCTTCGCCCACATGGACGCGCACGACCGACTCGACCCGCAATGGCTGCACAGCCTCGATGCGGTGGTGCAGCAAGCCAGCGCCGCCGGGCTCAAGGTGATCCTGGACGAGCATGACTTCCACCCCTGTGCGCAGAACGCCGAGACCTGCCGCAGCAGGCTTCTGGCGTTCTGGGGCCAGGTCGCTGTGCGCTTTCGCGATGCGCCTGGCACGGTCCTGTTCGAGGCGCTCAACGAGCCCAGCGGCAAGCTGACCGTCGCAAAGTGGAACGCGCTCCTGGCTGAGGTCCTGGCGACGATTCGGCAGAGCAACCCGCAGCGCGGGGTGATCGTCGGCCCGGCCAAGGGCAATTACTTCACTGCCCTGCCCGATCTGCAGCTGCCCGACACCGACCGCCATCTGATCGTCACCCTGCACTATTACAATCCCTTCAGCTTCACCCATCAGGGCGCGCCGTGGACGCGGGCGGATATCCGCGACCAGCACGACGTGCACTGGGGCGACCAGGCCTCACGCAGCAAGCTGTACCACGAGTTCGACGTCATCGCCGACTGGGCCAGGGCCCATGACCGGCCGGTGCTGCTGGGTGAGTTCGGCGCCTACGAGGCGGCCCCCACGGCCGACCGCCTGGCCTGGACAATTGCTGTGGTGAACGCCGCCGAGAAGCGCCATTTTGCCTGGGCCTATTGGCAGTTCGAGGGCAGCTTCGGGGCTTATGACCTAGCCCAAGGGCACTGGAACGAGGCGATACACAAAGCCCTGGTAGCCAGTGACGGAGCTTGGAAGCGCTGATTTTGTTCATCTTCAGGCGCCGAACATCTCCCATAGGCTATGGTCACACCCCTGTACCTCGCGCCGCAGAGGGCGCGGCTGAATCTTTGGACTACTGGTTCTCTGACATAAGGAGGCTGCTGATGAACACTCAAGCACTGAGCGATATCGCCAAGGCACTGGTCGCCGACGGCAAGGGCCTGTTGGCGATGGACGAAAGCGCCTCGACCTGCCGCAAGCGCTTCGTCGAGCAAGGCATCGAAGACACCGAAGAAATGCGCCGCGCCTACCGCGAGCTGCTGATTACCACGCCGCGCCTGGCCGAGAGCGTCAGCGGGCTGATCCTGTTCGATGAAACCATCCACCAGAAGAAACTCGACGGCACGCCGTTCATCGACGTCATCCGCGAGCGGGGGCTGATCCCCGGGATCAAGGTCGACCTGGGCGCCAAGCCACTGGCCGGCCACTCCGGCGAGACCGTCACCGAAGGCCTCGACGGCCTGCGCCAGCGCCTCGAGGACTACTTCAAGCTCGGCGCACGTTTCGCCAAGTGGCGCGGGGTGATCAACATCGGCGACGGCATTCCCTCCGATGCCGGCATCGCGGTCAACGCCCATGCGCTGGCGCGTTACGCCGCGTTGTGCCAGGAAGTTGGCCTGGTGCCAATCGTCGAGCCGGAAGTGCTGATGGACGGCGCCCACTCGTTGCAGCGCTGCAGCGAAGTCACCGAGCGCGTGTTGCACGCCGTGTTCGCCGAACTCAACGCCCAGGGCGTGGTGCTCGAAGGGATGCTGCTCAAGCCGAACATGGTCACCAGTGGCAGCGAGGCGGCCGAACAGGCCTCGGTCAAGGAAGTCGCCGACGCCACTGTGCAGGTGCTGCTGCGGGCAGTGCCGGCTGCCGTGCCCGGCATCGCCTTTCTTTCCGGCGGACAGTCGGCCGAGCTGGCCTCGGCGCATTTGAATGACATGCATCAAGGCCAGGCGCTGCCATGGGCGGTAACCTTCTCCTACGGTCGCGCCCTGCAGCAACCGGCGCTCAGTGCCTGGGACGGCAAACCCGCCAACGTCGAAGCGGGCCAGCGCGAGCTGCTGCACCGCGCCGTGTGCAACCGCGCCGCTGCGCTGGGCACCTACAACGAAGGGATGGAACAACGCCCATGAGCGAGCAGGCTCCCTTGCGCATCTTCGTCGTGCGCCACGGCCAGACCGAATGGTCGCTGACCGGCCAGCACACCGGCCGTACCGATATCCCGCTGACCGCCCAGGGTGAAGACGAGGCCCGTACCCTGGCGCCGTTGCTGCGTAGTTTCAACTTCAGCCATGTCTTGAGCAGCCCGTTGCAACGTGCCCGCCAGACCAGCCGACTGGCTGGCCTGGGCGATGCCGCGCAAGTGCTGCAGGACCTCGCCGAGTGGGACTACGGCGACTACGAAGGCCTGCGTTCGGTGGAGATCCGCGAGCGCCGGCCCGGCTGGAACATCTTCAGCGACGGCTGCCCCGGCGGCGAATCGGCCGCGCAGATGACGGCGCGCATCGACGGCGTGATCGCGCACCTGCGCACCCTCAGCGGCGACGTGGCGGTGTTCGCCCACGGCCACGTCGGCGGTGTGCTGGCCACCCGCTGGCTGGAGCTGCCGCTGACCGAGGCACGGCACTTCCCGCTGGCCACGGCGTCGCTCAGCGTGTTGGCGCTGGACGCCAAACATTCAAATGCGCCGATCATTTCGGCGTGGAACCTCACCCCTGGTCGTGGCTTTCTGGAGGGCCTGCAGTAACCCCCCTTTCTGCACCGCTGATGCGCGCATTACAGCGAACCAAGGCACCGCGCGCGGCTCATCCGAGCCGCGCTCACCGCGGAGAACAGCATGCGCAAGACTCTTTCTTCAGACAAGACTCTTTCCTCAAACCAACTTCGCAAGATGGACGCCTACTGGCGTGCCGCCAACTACCTCTCGGTCGGGCAGATCTACCTGGCCGACAACCCGCTGCTCAAGGAACCGCTGCGCCTTGAGCACATCAAGCGCCGCCTGCTTGGCCACTGGGGCACCACGCCGGGGCTGAACTTCCTCTACGTGCACTGCAACCGGCTGATCCGCGAAAACGACCTGAACATGATCTTCATCACCGGCCCCGGTCACGGTGGCCCGGGGCTGGTCGCGCACACCTACCTGGAAGGCTCGTACACCGAGCGCTATCCGGCCATCGAGCGCAGCGCCAACGGCCTGCATCGTCTGTTCCGGCAGTTCTCCTGGCCCAACGGCATTCCCAGCCACGTTTCCGCGCGAACCCCGGGCTCGATCCATGAGGGCGGCGAACTGGGCTACTCGCTGGTCCACGCCTATGGCGCGGCGTTCGACAACCCCGACCTGATCGTCACCTGCGTGGTCGGCGATGGCGAAGCCGAGACCGGTGCCCTGGCCACCAGCTGGCACTCGAACAAATTCCTCAACCCGGCCAGCGACGGCGCCGTCTTGCCGATCCTGCACCTTAATGGCTTCAAGATCGCCAACCCCTCGGTGCTGGCGCGGCTGGACGACGCCGAACTCGACGCGCTGATGCAGGGCTACGGCTACGAGCCGTACCGCGTCGAGGGCGACGACCCGGAGCAGGTCCACCAGGCGCTGGCCGCCACCCTCGACATCGTCCTGGGCAAGATCCGCGACATCCAGGCCAGCGCGCGCAGCGCCGAGGGCGGTGATGTGCCGCGGCCACGCTGGCCGATGATCATCTTTCGCACGCCCAAAGGCTGGACCGGGCCCAAGACCGTCGACGGCCTGCCGGTGGAAGGCACCTGGCGCGCGCATCAGGTGCCGATTGCCGAGTTCAGCAACCCCGAGCACGTCCAGCAACTGGAAGGCTGGCTGAAAAGCTACCGGCCCGAAGAGCTGTTCGACGCCAACGGCCAGTTCGTCGCCGAGTACGCCGAGCTCGCCCCCACCGGCCACCAGCGCATGGGCTTCAACCCCCACGCCAACGGCGGCGAGTTGCTCGAACCGCTGGCCCTGCCGCATTTCCACGAGTACGCGGTGGCGGTGCCGACGCCCGGCGGTGTTCGCGCCGAAGCGACACGGGTGCTTGGCGGTTTCCTGCGCGACGTGATGAAGCTCAACCTGGCGAGCAGGAATTTTCGTCTGTTCGGCCCGGACGAGACCGCCTCCAACCGCCTCGAAGCGGTGCTGGAAGTGTCCGGCAAGGCCTGGATGGCCAAGGTCGAAGATGTCGACATCAACCTCAGCCAGCACGGCCGGGTAATGGAGGTGCTCAGCGAACACCTCTGCGAAGGCTGGCTGGAAGGCTACCTGCTGACCGGCCGCCATGGCCTGTTTTCGTGCTACGAGGCGTTCATTCACATCATCGACTCGATGTTCAACCAACACGCCAAGTGGCTCAAGGAAACCCGCAGCATTCCCTGGCGCAAGCCGATCGCCTCGCTCAACTACCTGCTCACCTCCCACGTCTGGCGCCAGGACCACAATGGCCTGTCGCACCAGGATCCCGGCTTCATCGACCATGTCGCCAACAAGAAGTCCGACACCGTGCGCATCTACCTGCCGCCGGATGCCAACTGCCTGCTCTCAGTGGCCGACCACTGCCTGCGCACCCACCACTACGTCAACTTGATCGTCGCCGGCAAGCAGCCGGAATGGCAGTGGCTGGACATGGACGCCGCCGTGCGTCACTGCACCGCGGGCGCCGGCATCTGGGAATGGGCGGGCAACGAGGGTGACGGCGAGCCGGACGTGGTCATGGCCTGCGCCGGCGACGTGCCGACCCTGGAGACCCTGGCCGCCGTGACCCTGCTGCGCGAGTACGTGCCGGACCTGAAGGTCCGCGTGGTCAACGTGGTCGACCTGATGGTGCTCGAACCGCGCGCCGACCATCCGCACGGGCTGACCGACGTCGACTTCGACCTGCTGTTCACCGCCGACAAGCCGGTGATCTTCGCCTTCCACGGCTACCCGACGCTGATCCACAAGCTGACCTACGGGCGCACCAACCACGACAACTTCCACGTGCGCGGCTACCGCGACGAGGGCACCACCACCACGCCGTTCGACATGGTGGTGCTGAACAATCTCGACCGCTACCAGCTGGCGCTGGACGCCATCATGCGCGTGCCGCGCCTGCACGGCGAAGTGGACAAGGCGCAGAAGCGCTACTGGAGCAGCATCGAGCGGCACAAGCTGTACATCAGCGAACAGGGCGAAGACCTGCCGGAGATCCTGCAATGGCAATGGCAGGCATGAAGACCGTCCTGGCGCTGAACAGCGGTTCGTCGTCGCTCAAGTTCGGTGTCTATCTGGTTGGCCAGGGCCAGCTCGACACCCTGCTCAGCGGCGAAGCCGAGGGCCTCGGCAGCCAGGACGCCGCCTTCAGTGCCACTGGCGTGGACCGTGAGCCCCTGGCCGACGGTAGCGTGGCCGGGGTCATGCAGCGCCTGGAGCAGATGCAGCTGCCGGCGCTGGACGTCATCGGCCATCGGCTGGTGCATGGCGGGTCGCAGCTGTATCAGCCGACGTTGATCGATGCGCAGGTACTGACCCAGCTTGAGCAGGCCAGCGCTTTTGCTCCACTGCACGTGCCGGCTGCGCTGAAAGTGATCGAGGAAGCCGGGCGATTCTTCAAAGGCGTGCCCCAGGTGGCCTGCTTCGACACCGGTTTTCACCAGCACCTGCCATCGGTGGCTCGCACCCTCGCCCTGCCGCGCGAGCTGCGCGAACAGGGCGTGCGACGCTACGGCTTTCACGGCCTGTCCTGTGCGTCCATCGTTCGCCAGTTGGGCAATGAGGTGCCGCCGCGCCTGGTGATCGCCCACCTGGGCAATGGCGCCAGCATCACCGCCGTCCATCAGGGCCAGTCCGTCGACACCAGTATGGGCCTGACGCCCAGCGGCGGCATCGTCATGGGTACCCGCAGCGGCGACCTTGACCCCGGGGTGCTGATCTATCTGCTGCGTCACAACAAGCTCGACGCCGACGCCCTTGCGCAGTTGATCGACCATCAGTCCGGCCTGCTGGGCATCTCGGGCCTGGCCAGCGACATGCGCAAACTGCACGCCGCGGCGGGCCACGACGCGGATGCGGCGCTGGCCATCGAGATGTTCTGCCAGGCCGCACGCAAGCAGATCGCGGCCATGGTGGCGGTGCTGGAGGGCCTGGACCTGCTGGTGTTCACCGGCGGTATCGGTGAACACGATGCGCCCGTGCGCGAGTGGGTCTGCGCAGGGTTGGGCTGGCTGGGGGTGGCAGGCAAGGTGCGGGTGTTGCCGTCGCTGGAGGATGAGGAGATCGCACGGTTGAGCGCGGAGGTCGTTTAAAGCGAGCAGGCCGCCATTATTACGTCATATATGCTAACATAATGATAGAATAATAGCATTTAGAGAGATTCATCCTCTGCTATTATTCCTGCATTCGAACCTCTTGAACGCAGGAATAATGGCATGGCTAAAACGACCGCCGCATTGCTCCCGGCTACCGAGCGGCTCCTCGCCGACTTCGGCGAACGCCTGAAGCTCGCCCGCCTGCGCCGCAAGATCACCGCCAAACAGGCAGCAGAACGCGCCGGCATGTCGCTGATGACCCTTCGCGCCCTTGAGCGCGGGTCACCGGGCAGTACTATAGGAGCCTACCTTTCGGTCATGCAGGTGCTGGGGGTGGAAAGCGACCTGGCCCAACTCGCTGCCGCAGATGAGCTGGGCCGCCATCTGCAGGACGCGCGTCTGTTGCCGGCCACGCGGGCAGGAAGCGGATCAGCACGTCAGCCGGCGCCAAACGCCGTGATACCGCAGGCATCGCCCCGCGCAACCTTTGTAGAGCCCGCCACCCCGGTCGCCGCGCCAGATCCTGTGCGCGAGGCGCCTGCCTCGTACACCAGCGATGCGCTAGCGGCGCTGGTTCCGCGCCGTCCAAAGGATAATCGCTCATGATCGCCGTATACGCCGACTGGGCAGGGCTGGATGCCCCCCGGCGCCTGGGTTGGCTGCACGCGCGCAAGACTCGGCAAAGCGAACGTTTCGAATATGAAAACGACCCGCTCGCTCTGCTGGATCCTGCCATCGGGAGCGTGCCGATCGATCCTGCAATCGGCCCGTATGCCGGTGCTCAATATCCGCAATCAGGGCATGCGATGTTTGGCGTGTTTGCCGACTCCAGCCCTGATCGTTGGGGGCGACTGCTGATGAAGCGTCGTCATGAGCGGGACCTGCGTGACGGCCTGGACCAAAGAATCCGGTTGTCCGAAACCGATTTTCTCCTGGGAGTCCACGACCTTTACAGGGTCGGGGCCCTGCGCTATCGCCTGAACGATACCGGACCTTTTCTCGACCACCAGACTGACTACGCCGCCCCGCCCTTTGTCGAGCTGCGTGTTCTGGAGCGCGCCAGCCTGGAGATCGAGCGCGATGCCGACAACTCCCTCACCGAAGGCCGCGAATGGCTGCGGATGCTGATTGCACCAGGCGGCTCGCTCGGCGGTGCTCGGCCGAAGGCCAGCGTGGTCGATGATGACAACCATTTATGGATCGCCAAATTTCCCTCGCTGCGCGACGACTACGATGTAGGGGGCTGGGAGTTGGTGGTCAACGCGCTTGCCAAGGCGTGCGGGCTGGATGTCGCGCCGGCAACCGCCAGGCGCTACGCCAGTGAGCACCACTGTTTTATGGTCAAACGCTTCGACCGCAATGCCCAGGGCCAACGCCTGCATTTCGCTTCGGCGATGACCCTGACGGGCCGCCAGGACGGCGACGATGCCAGCAGCGGGGCAAGTTATCTGGAGCTGGCCGAGGTGCTCATGCGCCACGGAGCCAACCCCAAACAAGACCTCCGGGAGCTGTGGTCGCGCATCGTGTTCAGTATCCTGGTGTCCAACACCGATGACCATTTACGCAACCACGGGTTCATCCTGGTACCCGGCAAAGGCTGGCGATTGTCGGCTGCTTATGACCTCAATCCGGTTGCCCACGGCGATGGGCTCAAGCTCAACATCACCGAACATGACAATGCCCTGGACCTCGAGTTGGCACGTGAGGTCGCGGTAGTTTTTCGAGTGCCATTGGCAGCAGCCGATGAAATCATCGCCGACTGCGCTCATGCCGTCAGCCACTGGCGGACATTGGCCGAACGAGTAGGCCTGTCGCCGCGAGAACGGGACGCGATGGCCCCCGCATTTGTCCGCGCGCAACGTTGACGGACATCTGGCTGGCACAGGTTCGTACCTTTAATTCACCCGCTGATAGCGCCCTGCACTCTCGCTCGCGCCCACGGCAATGCCGCGGCGGGTGTTGCCTTGCAGGTACGCCACGGTGGCGTCCAGATCACCCAGGCCGCTGTCTTGGCGGCGGGTGCCCTGCTGGAACACGGTGAAGTGATCGCCGCCTTCGGCGAGGAAGCTGTTGGCGACGACCCGGTAGACGCGCTCGGCGGCGACCGGAACGCCGTTGTAGGTCAGGCTGCCCGGCACCACCCGGCTGTCGGCCGGGCGCTGGGCATCCCAGCGGTAGCTCAGGCCCTTGGACACCTGCAGCGGTTTGAACTGGTCGCCGTTCCACTGCTGGTCGAGCAGCGCCAGCAACTGGGCGCCGGTCAGGTCGACCAGCACCAGGGTGTTGCCGAACGGCTGCACCTGCGCCAGCTGCGCGTAGGTCAATTGATCCTGGCCGGGGGCCAGAGCCAGGTTGTTGCGGATGCCGCCGGGATTCATCAGGGCGATCTGCGCGCCCAGGTCGCGGGTCATCGCCAGGTGCGAGTCGGCGATCAGGTCACCCAGCGCCGATTCGCCGCTGGGGTCCGGGCGGTTGCTGATCATCGGCGCGGCGATGCGCCCGGCAGGCTGCAGGAGCACGGCGTTGCTGCGGGTTTGCACTTGCTGCTCAAAGGCTGCCAGCTTTTCGTCAGGGGGATAACGCGCAGGGTCTGCCAGCAGGTTGACGGCGCTGACCGAGGTCACCTGGTGCTGGCCGGGCGTGACGGTCAAGGTCAGCTGGGTGAGCAGATGGCCGTAGGAACTGCCCTGGGTCACCAGCCGTCCATCGACCCGGCACAGATAGCCGCGGTGGGTGTGCGCGCTGATCACCGCGTCCACCGCCCGGTCCAGGCGCCGGGTAACCTCGACGATACTGCCGCTCAGTTGCTTGCAATCCTGCTGGTCGACCGCCTCGGGCGTTTCGCCGCCCTGGTGGATCAAGGCGATGATGGCGTCGACGCCCTGGGCCTTGAGCTCGGGGATGACCCGGTTGATCGACTCGGCCTCGTCCACCGCCTTGAGGCCCTGCATGCCCCGCACGCTGACCACCTGAGCGACATCGCGCAGGACCGCGCCGACGAAAGCTACCTTGATGCCGTGGCTCTGTTCGATGCGATAGGCCGGCAGCAGCGGCTTGCCGGTCTGGGTGTCGATCAGGTTGGCGGCAATGTAGGGAAAACCGCTGCCGGGGTAATCCGTGTGAAAACGACAGGCCTTGGCCGGTCGTGAAGAGCTGCAGCCGCCGTCGCGCAGGCGTAGCAGTTCGGCCTTGCCGTTGTCCAGTTCATGGTTGCCCACGGCGCTCAGGCGCAGCCCCATGTCATGCAGGGCCAGCAGCGTCGGCTCGTCGGCCCACATCGCGGAGATGGCTGGGCTTGCGCCCACCAGGTCACCGGCGCCGACGAAGAGCAATTGCGGATCGGCGGCGCGCAGCTGGTCGAGCATGCCACCAAGGGTGGCGAGGCCACCGGCGTCGAGCGTGTGGTTGGCGCCACTGGCGTCGCGGTAGACCCAGGGGTTGGCTTGCAGGTAGCCATGCAGGTCATTGATGGCAACGATGTGCACCTGCACCGCCGGTGCCTTGCTGTTCGACGGTGCGCAGCTGATCAGGGCGAGCAGCAGCGCAAGAAGCGTCAGGTGACGCCAGTACGGCAGAATCCTGTGCATGGCCAGGCTCGCAGTCAGTCCTTGATCGAAGCGACGGCCGAGGTGGCCGCCGCCAATGGGTATTGCCTATGCCGTACGGTAGTGGCCCGGCGCCGCAGGGGCGGCCAGGTGCACTTCGGCCCGGGGCCGCGCGCCCATGGCCGCGTGAATCAGCAGCATCTTGAGCAGATCGTTGATGCGCTCCTGGCGGTCCTGAAACAGATTATGGAACACCACACAGCCTAGCGCGATGGCGATGCCCAGGCCGGTGGCATATAACGCCGTGCCGATGCCGGCGCAGGTCTGCCCGGGGTCCGACACCCCGGCGCTGGCCAGCGCCTTGAAGGTGTGACAAGAATCAACTGCACAGGTTGCGATTAAGTGGAATTCGGTTCTAAATAATCGGACAAAAAACAGGACCTGCTGCCATGCCAAAACTGAAAATTGCCATCGCTGGAATCGGCGCCATCGGCCGCCGCCACGTCGAGCTGGTACGGGCCAGCGCCGACTGCCAATTGCTCGCGGTGGTCGACCCATTGCCCGCCGCAGCCGCGTACCTGACGGAGCTTGGCGTGCCTCAGTACGCCGACCTCGCGCAGCTGTTCGCCGCGCAGCAACCGGACGGCGTCATCCTCGCCACCCCTAACGCCCTGCACGTCGAGCAGGCCCTGCACTGCATCGAAGCCGGGGTCGCGGTGCTGGTGGAAAAACCGCTGGCGCACAGCGTCGAACAAGGGCTGCACCTGTGCGAGCGGGCCGAGGCCGTCGACGCCAAGGTGCTGGTCGGTCATCACCGCGCCCACAGCCCGATGCTGCAGCGGGCCCGGGAGTTGATCGCCGAGGGGCAGTTGGGCGACCTGGTCGCGGTGCAGGGCAGCGCCCTGTTCTACAAGCCGGACGATTACTTCGACGCCGCGCCGTGGCGGCGTCAGGAGGGCGGCGGGCCGATTCTGATCAACCTGATTCACGAGATCGGCAACCTGCGCTCGTTGTGCGGCGAGATCGTCGCCGTGCAAGCGATGCAGTCCAGCCATGCGCGGGGCTTCGCCGTGGAAGACACAGTGGCAATCGGCCTGCGCTTCGCCAATGGCGTGCTCGGCACCTTCCTGCTGTCGGACAGCGCCGCCAGCGCGCGCAGTTGGGAACAGACCTCCGGGGAAAATCCCGATTACGCCCGCTATGCCGACGAGGATTGCTACGTCATCAGCGGCAAGGACGGCACTTTGTCGGTGCCCACCCTGCGCTTGAAACGCTACGGCCAGCCGGCTGATCGCTCGTGGTTCAAGCCGTTCGAGTGCAGCGTGGCGACGGCGCAGCGCGATGACCCGCTGGCGCGACAGCTGGCGCATTTCTGCGCAGTGATTCGTGGCCAGGCGCAGCCGCTGGTGACCGCGCGCGATGGGCTGCGCAACCTGCTGATCGTCGAAGCGATCGCCGAGGCCGCGCGCAGTGGAGAGGTGGTGCAGACGGCTGTCTGGCGGTGATAGGCCGCGCGGACGGCCGGTGGGAGGGGGCATCACCCCCGACACTTGCGTGGGAGCGGGCAGAGCCCGCGAGATTTGGATTTCAGCGCAGAAGCTTGCGCATCTTGCCCAGCCCCGCTGCCGCGCGCTCGTAACCGTCGAGCGGCTGCTGCTGGCGGGTTGGCGCCTCGATGCTGATGGGCACGCCCTGGGGCAGCGCCGCCAACAACCCGGGCAGGTCACAATCACCATCGCCGGGAAAACGTCGCTCGGTGCGCGCCTGGCGCAAAATTTCGGCCATGTCGTCGGGCACCGGCCCCAGCACGTCGCACATCTGCGCGTAGCGAAAGCGCTGCGGGTTGGTCTGCACCGCAGCGGCAAGATCGGCCAGCGACGAGCGCGAGCGGTTGAAATGGAAGGCATCGACCAGCACGCAGCCGTTCGGCCGTCCGGCATTGGCTACCACCCGCAGGGCATGGCCGAGGTTGGGCGAGTCGGTCCAGGGCATGAACTCCAGATGTGGATAAATCCCGAAGGGCAACGCCAGGTCGCACAGCTCGGCAAAGTGGTTGGTGAGCCGCCCCTCGTCCGGATCGTTGCCGGCAATCAGCAGCTCGGTGGCCCCGAATTGCGCGCCAACGTCGAGAAACCGCTCGAACTCCTTCACCTCGGTGTGCGGCTTGAGGCGCAGTATTTCGATGTCCAGCACCTTCACTCCGGTATCGCGCAGCGCCTTGGCCGTTTGCTGGCGCAATGCGAGGTCGGTCATCAAGGCAAAGTGATGCTCCTCGGCCGTGGCCGGTTCCAGGCGCAGGCCCACATGGCTGTAACCCGCGCGAGCTGCCGCTTCGATCATGTCCGGTGGGGACAGCTCAAGCACCGTCAGGGCGGCAAGGGAGAAAATCTGTGAGGTCATGGGCAGCTCGTCTGGCAGTCAGCAGGTAGCTGTTATTTAGAACTCGATTCCATTATTCTTCAAGCCAGAAATCATGAAATGTCCCTCAAGGTGCCGCCGCCGTGACCATGAACACCCTGCCCCATGCCCGTGAAATCGACTGCGACCTGCTGGTGATCGGTTCCGGCGCCTCCGGCCTCGCCGCCGCTGTCACTGCCGCCTGGCACGGCCTGCGGGTCGTGGTCGTGGAAAAGCATCAGTACTTCGGCGGCGCGACGGCCTGGTCCGGGGGTTGGGCCTGGGTGCCAGGTAACCCGCTGGCGCAGCGCGCTGGCATCCACGAAGACCCGCAGCAGCCGCGCACCTATCTCAAAAACGAACTGGGCAGCCGCTACAACGCCGAACGTGTCGACGCTTTTCTCGACAACGCGCCGCACATGGTGGCGTTCTTCGAGCAGCACACGGCGCTGCAGTGGGCCGATGGCAATGGCATACCCGACGTGCACGGCAATGTCCCCGGCGCTGCCACCCAAGGCCATCAGGTAATCGCCGCGCCCTACGATGGCCGCAAGATGGGTCGGCTGATCAAACGCATGCGCAAGACCATGCGGGAAACTTCATTCCTTGGCATGCCGATCATGGCCGGGCCGGACCTCGGCGCGTTTCTGACCATGACCCGCTCGCGTCGCTCCTTCGTGCATGTGACCAAGCGCTTTCTCAGGCACCTGCGTGACCTGGCCCTGCACGGCCGCGCCATGCAGCTGGTCAACGGCGTGGCACTGACCGGGCGCCTGGCCAAGTCCGCCGAGGACCTGGGCGTGCTGCTGATCGAGTCGGCACCGGCGCGCGAGTTGCTGCTCGACGCGGGCAAGGTGGTCGGCGCTGCCGTCGACACCCCCAGGGGGCCGCTACGCATACGCGCAAGCAAGGGCGTGGTGCTCGCCGCCGGCGGCTTTGCCCACGATCGTCAGCGGCGCCAGGCGCTGTTCCCGCGCACCCCGACCGGGGCCGAGCACCTCGCACTGCCACCCGAAGAGTGTTCGGGCGATGGCATCCGCCTCGGCGAAGCGGCGGGCGGCGTGCTCGACACCGACGTCGCCTCCCCCGCCGCCTGGGCTCCGGTCTCCCGGGTGCCCTATGCCGACGGCCGCCACGGCCACTTCCCGCACATCATCGAGCGCGGCAAGCCCGGCATCATCGGCGTGCTGTCCACCGGCAAGCGCTTCTGCAACGAGGCCGACGGCTATTACGATTACACCGCCGCCATGGTCGCTCAGGCGCCGGAGGGTGAGGAAGTGGCCTCCTGGCTGATCTGCGACCAGCGCTTCCAGCGCCGTTTCGGCCTGGGCATCGCCCGTCCGTTCCCGCTGCCGGTGGGGCCGGCACTGCGCAATGGCTACCTCAAGTGCGGCAACAACATCGAGGAACTGGCCCGCACCTGCGGCATTGACGCGCCGACCCTGGTGCAGACGGTCATGAGCTTCAACGAGCACGCCCGCCGTGGCGAAGACCCCGAGTTCGGCCGTGGCAATACCGCCTACAACCGCAAGATGGGCGACCCGTTGATCACCTCCGGCAACCCCTGCGTGGCGCCCATCGAGCAGGGTCCGTTCTATGCGGTAAAAGTACGACCCGGCAGTTTCGGCACCTTCGCCGGACTCAAGACCAATGGCCAGGCGCAGGTCCTCAACGAGGCTGGCAACGTGATCGATGGTCTGTACGCCGTGGGCACCGACATGGCCAGCGTGATGGGCGGTTTCTACCCTTCGGGGGGCATCAACCTGGGCCCGGCGCTGACCTTTGGCTACGTCGCCGGGCGGCATGCCGCTGGCGTCACGGCGCGGGAAGCTTAAAGACGCTGCAACACGTAACTGTTCTCGAACCCGCCCACCGGCCCCAGCACATGGAACCCCTGGAAGTAGCCGCCGGCACGCAGCAAGTCAACGGCCGGGCCGACTTCAGGGGAGTGCTGGAAGTCGCCGTAGTCGTCGAACACCACGAAGCCGCCCGACACCACGCTGGGCGAATACAGCAGGAAATCCAGCAGCACATTGCGCCCAGTGTGCCCGCCGTCGATGTGCAGCAGCGCCACCTTGGGCGCCATCTTGTAGAAGTGCTCGGCGCAGAACTCGGAAAAACCGCGAATGAACAGGGCGTCCGGAAGGAACTGCCGGCGATAGTGGTCGAACTCCTCGAACTGCTTGGGCAGCGCGAAGGGGTCCATGCCGATGACGCGACGCTGGCGGTTGCTGATCTCGTTCATCAGCACCAGCGACTTGCCCTTCCACACGCCGATCTCCACCAGGTCGCCGGGTACGCCCTCCAGCAGCACGCAAAGGTAGCCGAGCAAGCGCACGTGGTCATGGAACGACAACTCCCGCCGCTCCATCGCCGTCTCGGCCGTCAGCGTCGCCTGGGCCTGGACGTAATGCTCGCCGACCAGGTTCCAGACTTGCGTGACGCTGTCGTGCATGGCCGGGTTGGCGATGAAGGCGTTGAGTTCCTGAATGGTAAGCATGGGTTCTCCAATGACCTGAGGCGGTATTGGATCGATAGTAGGTCGGTGGCCGTAAATGTAAAGCAGGCCACTGCCCGACTTCAGCTTTTCGGAAAATCCGCTCCCATGCTGATATCGCGCACCGCCTCGATCTGCTTGAGCCGTGCCTGGCGGTCCGCCAGCACCGTCTCGTAGCCCCAGCTGCCCAGCACCAGATGGCGCGGCGCATCAGGCTTTTCGGTCAAGGCGATCATCGCCTCGCCAGCCCGCACCGGGTCACCGGCCTGGGTGCCGCTGGACTGTTTGGTCGAGTCCAGGCGCTTGGCCGCAGTCTCCTTGTAATCATCGATACGCGACGGCGTCTGGCGCAGCGAGCGCCCGGCCCAGTCGGTGCGAAACGGCCCCGGCTCGACGCAGGTGACCGAGATGCCCAGCGGCTTGACCTCGGCACTGAGCGCATCGGAAAAACCCTCCACGGCGTGCTTGGAGGCCGCGTAGTAGCCAGAGCCCTGGAAGCCGATCAGCCCCGCCACCGAGGTGATGTTGATAATGTGCCCGCTGCGCTGGGCGCGCATGATCGGCAGCACTGCCCGAGTGATGGCGAACAGGCCGAAGACGTTGGCGTCGAACTGCGCACGAATCTCCTGCTCCTCGCCTTCCTCGATCGAGCTCTGGTAGCCGTAGCCGGCATTGTTGACCAGCACATCGACGCGGCCGAAGCGCTGCTGGGCGGCGGCGACCACCTGCTTGACCTGATCGGCCTGGGTCACGTCCAGGTCAACCGTCAGCACCCGCTTCTCGGCGCCCCGGGCCAGTTCGGCGACCCGCGACTTGTCCCGCGCGGTGGCGACCACCCGCCAGCCGCGGGCGATGACCAGCTTGGCCAGTTCGTGGCCGAAGCCGGTGGAGCAGCCGGTGATCAACCAGACCGGCGTGGTTGCAGTATCGTTAGCCATGAGCATGAGTCTCCGTGGTGAAAGGCGCTTGATGATTGCGACCGGCGTTTGCCCGGGTCGTTTCATGAAATGCCCCCTGCCACGGCACAAGTGCAGGATCAGGCAAGGGTTTCAGGCAAGTGCCTGCGCCAAGCTCTGCGCCGGGCCGAAGAACTCGTAATGCCGCTGCCCTGCCGGCACGCCCAGCTCGGCGAGGGCCTGGTCGATGAACGCCATGAACGGCTTGGGTCCGAGGAAGTAGGCGTCGAGGTCGCGGTCAGTGGGCAACCATTGCGCCAAGTGCTCGACATCTGGCCGGCCGACGGCATCGGCAACGCCGCCGGCCGACTCGTGCACCACGTAACCCTTGAACTGCGCATACGTCTGCTGCCAGCGGGCCAGCTCGCCCTGAAAGGCCTGCACCTGGGCATTGCGGGCGTAGTGGATGAAGACCACCGGCCGCTTGCCTGCCGCCAGCGCCGCGTCGGCCATGGCCAAGGTGGGCGTGATGCCCACTCCGCCGCTGATCAGCACGAGCGGCTTGTCGCCGCCATTGAGAGTGAACTGCCCTGACGGCGGGTACAGTTGCAGCACGTGGCCTTCCTCGATGCGGTCATGCAGGAAGTTGGAAGCCACACCGCCGGTTTCGCGTTTGACACTGATGCGGTAGCCCAGGCCGTTGCCAGCGGCCGACAAGGAATAGTTGCGGCGCACTTCCCGACCGTCGACCCACAGGCGCAAGCCGATGTACTGGCCCGGCTGGTGACTGATCACCGCCTGGCCGTCCACCGCCTGCAGATAGAACGAAGTGATCTCGCTGCTCTCGGCCACCTTGGACAACACCTGGAAATCCCGTGCGCCACGCCAGCCGCCGGGCGCGGCGGCCTGGGCCGCATACACAGCCGTCTCGGCCTCTATCAGCAGATCGGCCAATTGCCCATAGGCCGCGGCCCAGGCATCGATGACCGCATCGGTGGCAATCTCGGCGCCGAGCACCTCGCCGATGGCCTGCAAGAGGCAGCGGCCGACGATCGGGTAATGCTCCGGCAGGATCTGCAGCGCCACGTGTTTGTTGATGATCTGCCCGGCCAAGGGCCCGAGGTTTTCCAGGCGGTCGATATTGCGCGCGTACATCAGCACGCCATTGGCCAGCGCGCGCGGCTGGGTTCCGTCCGCCTGGTGCGCCTGGTTGAACAGCGGGCGCACCTCGGGATGATCGGCCAGCAGGGTCCGATAGAAATGCGTGGTCAGGGTTTCGCCGCCGGTTTCCAGCAGAGGTACGGTGGCGGTGATGATGGCGCGTTGCTCAGTAGTCAGCATGGTCGTGCTCCAGTAAGGTAATGCCTGCAGTGGAAAGAGCAACCGTCGTGCCAGGAATAAAATCCTTATAAATCAATGGCTATGACGTCAAATAGTGTCATAGCGACATAGTCAAAAAGACCTCCTCATGAAAAAACAGGTCAATTCGACCCAGCAGACCGAGACGTTGCGGGCGCTGCTGCCATTGCTCAGCGACCTGGCCGAGGAGATCCCGGCGCAGATCCGCTATCAGCGCGTGCTGCACGCCCTGCTCAACCTGCTGCCCAGTGATGCGGTCGCCCTGCTGCGCCTGGACGGCGCCGTGCTGGTGCCCCAGGCGGCCCACGGCCTGGCCATCGACGCCATGGCGCGGCGCTATCCAGTGGCCAGCCACCCACGCCTGCAGGCCATCGTCGACGCACCGGGGGCCATACTGTTCGCCACCGACTGCGGCCTGCCCGACCCTTACGACGGCTTGATCGGCAGCAGTGCCCTGCCGGTGCATGACTGCATGGGCTGCGCGCTGCGCATCAACGAGCAGGTCTGGGGCGTGCTGACCCTGGACGCCTTGCAGGTCGGGCAGTTCACCGACGCCGACCTGCACACCGTGGAAACCTTCGCCCGCCTGGCCGCCGCTACCGTGGTCGCCGCCGCGCACTTCGACGAGCTGCGCCGCAGCGTCGAGGGCGAGCGGGGCCGCGCCGAAGCCTGGCGCCTGGCGCGGCAACCGGCGGTGCAACCGATGATCGGCCAGAGCGCGGCGTTCAAGCAGCTGCTCAGCGAGATCGAACTGGTGGCACCGAGCGACCTCACCGTGCTGATCACCGGCGAAACCGGCGTGGGCAAGGAGTTGGTGGCCCGCCACCTGCACGAACATTCGGCGCGCGCGGGCAAGCCGATGATCAGCGTCAACTGTGCCGCCCTGCCCGAGCATCTGGTGGAAAGTGAATTGTTCGGCCACGTCAAAGGCGCCTTCTCCGGGGCCATCGACAACCGCCTGGGCAAATTCGAGATGGCCCATGGCGGCACGCTGTTTCTCGATGAAATCGGCGAACTGCCGCTGGCCGTGCAGGCCAAGCTGCTGCGGGTGCTGCAAGGCGGCCACCTGCAACGGGTCGGCTCGGACAAGAGCCACACCGTCGACATCCGCCTGCTCGTGGCCACCAACCGCGACCTCATTGCCGAGGTCCGCGCCGGGCGCTTTCGCGCCGACCTCTACCACCGCCTCAGCGTCTACCCGCTGCCCGTGCCGCCGCTGCGCGAGCGCCGCGACGACATCCTTCTACTGGCCGGCGCCTTCGCCGAGGAAAACCGCTGGCGCGTCGGCCTGCCGGCGCTGCGCTTGAGCGCCGCCGCACGCAACGCGCTCACCGCCTACCCCTGGCCCGGCAACATCCGCGAGCTGGAATACCTGCTGGCCCGTGCTGTGCTCAAGTTGCGCAAACGTGCGGCGGACAGCGAGCGCAACGGCGTTCTGTCGCTGGACGTGCAGGACCTCGATCTGCCGGTGGACACCCAGACGCCTGCAGCGACGGCGCAAGCGCAGGCCCTGGCCACGCCTGAGGGCCCGGTCGACTTTCGTGAAGCAGTCGACCAGTTCAAGAAACAACTGCTGCAAAACACCCTCCAACGCCACAACGGCAACCTGGCCGCCGCTGCCCGCGACCTCAACCTGGACCGCGCCAACCTGGCGCGCCTGGCCCATCGCCTGGGTATCGAATGAGGCGGCCGCCTCCGGGAGTTCCAAACATGCACACACCCGATGTTTCCCGCTACATCCGCCTTTGGCCTGGCCTTGATCTGCCCGCGCTGGCGCCCTGGCAAATCACCCAGCACTGCGAAACCCACATCCGCACCCTGCTCGACCGCCTCGGCCCGGGTTACCAACGCCAGGGCGACATCGCGATCCACGAAACCGCCACGGTCGAAAACGGCGCCGTGCTCAAGGGCGCCATCATCATCGGCGGCAACGCCTTCGTCGCCGCCGGCGCCTACCTGCGCGGCGGCGTGTACCTGGGCGCCGACTGCATCGTCGGGCCCAGCTGCGAGCTCAAGACGGTGTTCATGCTCGACGGCAGCAAGGTCGCGCACTTCAACTTCGTCGGCGATTCGCTGCTGGGTGAACGGGTCAATGTCGAAGCCGGAGCGATCATCGCCAACTACCGCAACGAGATGGACGGCGCCGATATCCGTGTCCGTTACGGCGACGCCGTCATCGAAACCGGCGTCAGCAAATTCGGCGCCCTGGTGGGCGATGGCTGCAAGATAGGCGCCAATGCGGTGATCGCGCCGGGGGCGGTGCTGCCGGTGGACGGCCGGGTGAAGCGCCTGGAGCTGGTCGATCAATTCGGCTGAGCCCCGTGAACCTGGCTTTCGGCTGGCCACAGGTGGCTACTATGGCCAATCAAGCCTGGCGTCCGGTGTTGCTTCTCTCGCCAGCTTCGCCGGCTCCTACACGACCTGGGCACCCCGGACCGTTGTAGGAGCCGGCGCAGCTGGCGAAAGCATCACCTCGGTAGCCGATTGAATCATTTGCCGGTATCGCAGCCCATGGCCAATCAAACCTGGCGTCCAGGGTTGCATCGCTCGCCAGCTTCGCCGGCTCCTACGCGAGCTGTGGGGCATCGCGAACCGTTGTAGGAGCCGGCGCAGCTGGCGAAGGCATCACCTCGGTAGCCGGTTGAATCATTTGCCGGAATCGCAGCCCATGGCCAATCAAACCTGGCGTCCAGGGTTGCATCGCTCGCCAGCTTCGCCGGCTCCTACACGACCTGGGCACCCCCGGACCGTTGTAGGAGCCGGCGCAGCTGGCGAAGGCATCACCTCGGTAGCCAGTTGAATCATTTGCCGGAATCGCAGCCCATGGCCAATCAAATCTAGCGTCCAGGGCCGCAACGCTCGCCAGCTTCGCCGGCTCCTACACGACCTGGGCACCCCGGACCGTTGTAGGAGCCGGCGCAGCTGGCGAAAGCATCACCTCGGTGGCCGATTGAATCATTTGCCGCTATCGCAGCCCATGGCCAATCAAACCTGGCGTCCAGGGTTGCAACGCTCGCCAGCTTCGCCGGCTCCTACACGACCTGGGCACCCCCGGACCGTTGTAGGAGCCGGCGCAGCTGGCGAAAGCATCACCTCGGTAGCCGGTTGAATCATTTGCCGGCATCGCAGCCCATGCCCAATCAAACCCGGCGTTGAGGGTCGCCTCGCTCGCCAGCTTCGCCGGCTCCTACCCGACCTGTGGGGCATCGCGAACCGTTGTAGGAGCCGGCGCAGCTGGCGAAGGCATCACTGCGGTAGCCGGTTGAACATTTGCCGGAATCGCAGCCCATGGCCAATCAAACCTGGCGTCCAGGGTTGCAACGCTCGCCAGCTTCGCCGGCTCCTACACGACCTGGGCACCCCCGGACCGTTGTAGGAGCCGGCGCAGCTAGCGAAGGCATCACCTCGGTAGCCAGTTGAATCATTTGCCGGAATCGCAGCCCATGGCCAATCAAACCTGGCGTCCAGGGTTGCATCGCTCGCCAGCTTCGCCGGCTCCTACGCGACCTGTGGGGCATCGCGAACCGTTGTAGGAGCCGGCGCAGCTGGCGAAAGCATCACCTCGGTAGCCGATTGAATCATTTGCCGGAATCGCAGCCCATGGCCAATCAAACCTGGCGTCCAGGGCTGCATCGCTCGCCAGCTTCGCCGGCTCCTACGCGACCTGTGGGGCATCGCGAACCGTTGTAGGAGCCGGCGCAGCTAGCGAAGGCATCACCTCGGTGGCCGATTGAATCATTTGCCGCTATCGCAGCCCATGGCCAATCAAATCTAGCGTCCAGGGCCGCAACGCTCGCCAGCTTCGCCGGCTCCTACACGACCTGGGCACCCCGGACCGTTGTAGGAGCCGGCGCAGCTGGCGAAAGCATCACCTCGGTGGCCGATTGAATCATTTGCCGCTATCGCAGCCCATGGCCAATCAAACCTGGCGTCCAGGGTTGCAACGCTCGCCAGCTTCGCCGGCTCCTACACGACCTGGGCACCCCCGGACCGTTGTAGGAGCCGGCGCAGCTGGCGAAAGCATCACCTCGGTAGCCGATTGAATCATTTGCCGGTATCGCAGCCCATGGCCAATCAAACCTGGCGTCCAGGGTTGCATCGCTCGCCAGCTTCGCCGGCTCCTACGCGACCTGTGGGGCATCGCGAACCGTTGTAGGAGCCGGCGCAGCTGGCGAAGGCATCACCTCGGTAGCCGGTTGAATCATTTGCCGGAATCGCAGCCCATGGCCAATCAAATCTGGCGTCCAGGGCCGCATCGCTCGCCAGCTTCGCCGGCTCCTACCCGACCTATGGGGCATCGCGAACCGTTGTAGGAGCCGGCGCAGCTGGCGAAAGCATCACCTCGGTAGCCGATTGAATCATTTGCCGGAATCGCAGCCCATGCCCAATCAAACCCGGCGTTGAGGGTCGCCTCGCTCGCCAGCTTCGCCGGCTTCTACGCGTCCGACCAGACCCACCACATCCGATGCCCGCAACCGCCGGACCTTGGCTGCCCGCGCCTGGTCCAGCGTGGCATTGGCGCAGTCGATAAAGATGCAGGCCAGATAGGTCAGGCCTTCTTCCTCAATCAGCTCGGCCCGTTCCGGGTCGAAGCCCAGCTCGACGCGGCCTTCATCCGAAACCTGTTTCCAGCCAAGCATCAGACATCGGCAAACGGCCTCGACGATATCCTCGCGCGACGCGAATTGTTCCAAACCAATCGGCGGAAAATGAATCCATTCGTTGTTCATGGGGCTATACCTGTCGGCTCGATGAAAAGGCCGAGCTAGTTAACCGTACGCCGCGAAATAGCCCAAATTGGGATATTCGAGCGAAAAACAGTCCCTTTACTTTATCAACCTGTCTAGTGCGGGCCTTGCAGGGAAAAAGCGATGGACATTGACCGAATCAATTTGGAACAAAACGTCGGCAAAACCGCCTCCAGGCTACTGGCCGCGATCGAAAAGTCGGACAGCATGCTGCAAGGCGTCAAGGCAGGCGCCCGCGCCGAAGGCTTCATGCTGGGGCTCGAAGCAGCAGGCGGGCTCGACGCCGAGCAGCTGGAAGCTCTAGGGGTGTTGTTTGAAGAGACGACGGAGCGGCGGTTGAGTGAAATAGCGGCCTCAGTGCAGCGTTGATTTCCTTGATCCATGGGACGTGTCGCAGAAAGCTGATTTCGCGTACAGGTTCCTGTGTCATGTCGCCGGCGGCGACATGAGGATGACAACGTGTCGTCGAAATCCCGTTTTGCGTACACGTTGCTCTTTCATGTCATCGCCAGCGACACGTTCTTTGCAAAGGTAGCAAGGTGCCATTCAAGACTCAGGCCTACAGCGATCACTCAGGGGCGCAGGCGGCTACCCCTATCATGGTGGGATACAGATGCGGCAATCGAGCCCACAGCGCCAGGCACCGATCCAGTTCGCGCACCCGGGCATTCCACAGCGCCCCTTGGGTGTGCCGGGCCAGGCTCATGTCGGCGACCCGCGCATGGGCATAGAGATAACTGAGCCTCGCGCTGCGGCACCGCTCTCGGAAGGCATCCAGTTCAGCCACGGCAGTTTGATTCCTGGTTCAATCGGGCCACCGTTATACGCTCGTGAGACGTTGATATGAAGGCTGGATTCGCCTACGCCAGCCGGACGCGAAGGTAGAACCGACCCTTACTGTGGATGCCATGTGAAGGACTCCGGGCCATTGCTCGTTACCCCTCCCCCGTGGCATTCCGAGGCCTGCCAAGGTGGGCGATTTTAGCATTCAGGGATGATAGGCTGACCACTGAACATGCTTACGATTGCAAAGTCCACCTTAGTGCACCACCCCCTGCGGGGCACTCCATCGTCAAAGTCGGTAGTGCGCCTTGGCTGTCTTTTTTTGGAGTTACCTGATTGCCCACGTCACTCAACACCAAGGTCTCGACAGGAAATCAGGGACTGGATCTCATCGTCAAGGGTGGACTGCCTTCCAACCGCCTGTATCTGATTGAAGGCACCCCCGGGGCTGGCAAAACCACCATGGCTTTGCAGTTCCTTCTGGAGGCTGTGAAACAAGGACAGCGAGCGCTCTACGTCACCCTTTCCGAGACGGCTGAGGAACTGGAGTTCGTGGCCCAGTCCCACGGCTGGGATCTCACCGGACTCGATCTATTCGAGCTATCCGCCGCCGAGGAGGTGCTGGGTGAAAACAGGCAGCAATCCATACTGCACCCGTGGGAAGCCGAGCTCGGCGACACTATTGGCTTGATCCAGCAACGGGTGCAAGCGCTACAACCTTCGCGAGTGGTGTTCGATAGCCTTTCGGAAATGAGACTGCTGGCGCAGGATTCCCTGCGCTACCGGCGTCAGGTTCTGGCGTTGAAGCAATATTTTGCCGGCCGCAATATCACTGTTCTGCTGGTCGATGACATGACCACCGCCGATGGCATACGAGACAACCATCTGCATAGCCTCTGCCATGGAGTGATAACGCTCGAAAGGCTGACCATGGAGTTTGGTGCTGCCCGTAGACGCCTGCAGGTGCAGAAGCTGCGCGGGGTCAATTTCATTGCCGGGTATCACGACTTCGTGATCGAGGAAGGCGGGCTGCAGGTTTACCCGCGATTGATCTCGGCCAATCACCGTGTGAAATTTGAAGATCAGCAAGTATCAAGCGGTGTTGCTGGCCTTGATCGATTGCTCAACGGCGGCCCGGTGCGAGGCACGAGTACGCTGATCACGGGCCCTGCGGGCACCGGCAAAACCACCATCACTTTGCAGTTCCTCGCAGCGGCGTGCGAGCGTGGTGAAAAATGCACGATCTATGAGTTCGATGAGCGCGTCGGTACCCTGTTGCAGCGGGCCGAGAACATGGGCCTGGACCTTCGTAAACACATCGAAAGTAGTCGTCTGGTCATCCAGCAGATTTCCCCAGCCGAGCTGTCGCCCGGAGAGTTTGCATGGCGTGTACGCAGTGAAGTCGAGAACCGCGGGGTAAGAATGATCGTGGTCGATAGCTTGACGGGCTATCTGGCTGCCATGCCCGAAGAGCAGCAGCTGATCCTGCAAATGCATGAGTTGCTGTCTTACCTGAGCCAACTAGGCGTAGTGACCTTCCTGATCAATCCACAACAGGGTTTGGTCGGCACCATGACCACCAATCTGAATATTTCCTACATTGCCGATACGGTCCTCCTCATCCGTTTTTTTGAAGCTCAAGGGCGTTTGCGCAAGGCGATTTCGGTGCTCAAACACCGCACTGGCTCTCACGAAGATGCCATACGAGAATTGAAAATCGACTCGCATGGTGTACAAGTGGGTGAGCCGCTGGTTGATTTCCGCGGCGTCCTGACCGGCACGCCCGAGTACTTCGGGCCAGACTCCCCGCTGCTGGGTGATAGATCCGGTGAGTGATGCAAACTCCCTCGAAGGGAGTCGCGTCCTGATCAACGCACCGTATGGTGCCGATAATCTGGTGCTCGCCGAATTGCTCGTTCGCGAAGGCTACGACGTCCAGGCGTGCGCAAGCATGGCCGAACTCGCCGGCCATCTCGACCTCAATACCGCTGTAGTGATTCTGACTGACGAATCACTGGCGGGCGACATGACGCGCTTCTCGTCGATCCTCGAGCAGCAGCCGCCCTGGTCTGATATCCCCCTGATACTGCTGGCCAGCAGGCAGTCTCAAGGGAAGGAGTCGCAGTCCATGCGACTTCGTCTTCCCAGTTCAGCGACCAATACCGTCGTCCTGGAGCGCCCGTTGGGCTCTGCGTCGCTGGTCAGCGCAGTAAAGTCGGCCGCGCGCTCCCGGCTCAAGCAATTCGAAATGCGCGACCGCCTCAATGAACTGGCGGATGAACGCGCCAAGCTCAGAGCGCTGGTCGATAACCTGCCGGTCGGTGTGAGCTTCATGGACGTTACGGGTCGCACCGTATTCAGCAACCCCATCTATGAACAGTTCGTACCTCAGGGCATCATCCCTTCGAGGTTGCCGGCCACTGAGCGGCAATGGAGCTCGATAGACGAAAACGGCAGGCCTCTCGATCCCTCACAGTTTCCCGGAGCGCGCGCCCTGAGAGGTGAAGCAGTGGCCGGCAATGAATTTCGATTCACCCCGCCCAATGGCGATCCGCGATGGGCGCGAGTCAGCGCCACTCCACTCTATGATTCCACAGGTCAGATCATGGGGGCGGCGGCCGCGATCATCGACATTGATGCCGAAAAACAGAATGAAATCCTGCTGCGCCAATTCAACCAGGACCTTGAAGACCAGGTCAGAGCGCGTACCCAGGCCTTGGAGGATGCACTCAAGGATCTGAAACTGGAAAGCGAGGAGCGTGCTCGAGCAGAAGAACAACTGCGCCAGTCGTTGAAGATGGAAGCGGTCGGTCAGTTGACCGGGGGCATTGCTCATGACTTCAACAACATGCTGACGGGCGTTATCGGCTCGCTGGACCTCATGCGCTCGCGCATCGAGAAAGCTCGGTATCAGGAGCTCGGCAGATTCATGGCAGCGGCGCAAACTTCCGCGCGACGGGCGGCTTCGTTGACTCAGCGGCTGCTCGCATTTTCCCGGCGGCAGTCGCTGGAGGCCACTAACGTCGATGTAAATGCCTTGATCGATTCCCTGCGTGATCTGCTTGAACGCAGCATCACGGAACAAATCGACCTTGTACTTGGGTTTGAACATCCTCTGGACCCGGCGCGGGTTGACATCAACCAACTCGAAAGCGCGCTGTTGAACCTGGCAATCAACGCCCGGGATGCCATGCCCCATGGCGGCCGACTGAAAATCTGCACGCGCATGGTGGACGTTGATGCACAGACCGCCCTGCAATTTGGCGGCAGCGAAGGGCGTTATGTGGTTATCGAGGTTTGCGATACGGGGGTCGGTATCGCACAGGATCAGCTGAACAAAGTCTTTGAGCCTTTTTACACCACCAAGCCGATCGGGCAAGGCACAGGTCTTGGTCTATCAATGGTGTATGGCTTTGCCCAGCAGAGCCGCGGTTTTGTGCATCTGGCAAGCCAAGTAGGGAAGGGTACTACGGTCACGCTCTTTCTCCCCAAGGCCGAAGAAGAGCCTGCAGCGAGCGCCGAGCTGAACCCTGTTCCGGTCTCGGACGGCAAGGGACGGACAGTATTGGTCGTTGAAGATGACGAGTCGGTTCGCCTGTTGCTCGATGTCGCGCTAGTTGAGTTGGGGTACAAGGTACTTCAAGCGGAACACGCTTCCCACGCGCTCGAAACCCTGCAACAGATCGAGCACCTGGACCTGCTGGTCACTGATGTTGGCCTGCCCGGTATGAATGGACGTCAGCTCGCCGAAATCATGCAGCAGCATTATCCGGACCTGCCTGTCGTATTCGTCACGGGCTACGCCAGGGCCGCGACAGCCCGCGAAGAGTTCCTGGGACCCCGCATGACGATGATCGCCAAGCCATTCACGCTTGAGCAATTGGGCGTTGCTGTCTCGGAGATGCTCATGCATTCGGGAAGTGATGCAGATCTGGACGGCTGAGCCTTCAAAAAGCCAAGACCAGCTATGGCTTAGTCAGCTTTCTGGTCGTTGCGATCCTTCAACAGCCAACTGGTGATCCCCAGAACAAGCGTGGCAAAACCCAGTGCCGCAATGGTCGTCGCTGGCGTGCCTGCCGAATCGAGAATCACGAATTTACGACTCAGCGCCAGCAGCGCGATCAAGAGGACCGTGCGGACCTGAACAATGCTGTCCTTGCGAAATGCAGGTCGAACGATGGAATGCTTGAATTCCATGGCAATCAGCACCGTGAAAATCGAACCGAAAAGCGTTTGAAAAACCCCATGGTCCAGCGGATCGATCGCACCGCCCAGCAGAAGTGGCAGGACTCGTCGATAGAGCTGAAAAAGAGCCATGATGATGACCAGCGCGATGATCACGCCGAGCGCCAGAACGATGACCTGTTCGAAGCGCTCATAGGCGTTCATGAGCGACCACTGAACGCGCAGATTCTTCAATGATGACTTACGAGGTTGGCATTCAACGGTTTGACGATCGTCCATTACACACCTCCCGGGTAACTATGTGCACCAGCCGGACTGGCCAGCCCGATCGTTTCCGAAAATAGGGGAGACAACCCGGTTTTCAAGGGGGGCCCAGCTGCCCGGTAGTCATCCATCGGCTCAGCGTGATGACGCAGGGCGGCCCCCCGACCCATGCCATCCAGCGCCGCGAAAAAATTTTATTTTCCCCTCTTGAATTTTTTTTTGAGTGACCCTAATTTTTTCCCCACGCGACGCCGCGAGCGGGTCGCGTACTAAATCACTTGGAGAAAACTCAGGAGATTTGAATCATGGCTACTACCCTTTCGCTGGCCCCTCTGTTCCGTCAATCGGTGGGCTTTGATCGCTTTAACGACCTGTTCGAGTCGGCGCTTCGCAGCGAGGCTCCCAACACCTATCCTCCTCACAACGTCGAAAAGCACGGTGATGATCAGTATCGGATCGTCATCGCGGCTGCCGGCCTGGCCGAGGAGGATCTAGATATCCAGGTTGAAAAAGGCGTTTTGACGGTTGCCGGTGGCAAACGTGAAAACGAGAAGGCAGTGACCTATCTGCACCAGGGTATTGCACAACGCGCCTTCCGGCTGTCGTTCCGCCTGGCGGACCACATCGAAGTGCGCGGGGCATCGTTGACCAACGGCTTGTTGAGCATCGATCTGCTGCGTGTGATCCCTGAAGAGGCCAAGCCTAAACGCATCACTATTGGTGGCGAAGGCAAGCCTGAGCTGCGTCAGGTCAGTCTGCAATAAAGACCCGCAGCCACTAAAAAAGGCGCTCTTCGGAGCGCCTTTTTTCATCACGAGCCAACCGAATCAACAGTCCTTCCCCACGCCACTGATGCGCCTTACAGGGCCGTAGTGAAGCGATTTCATCGGGAAATAGCCAAGCGCTGGCAGAGCCAACACGGCGTGGAGTGCTCCTTCGTAGCAGTCAGCTTGCATGATCGGTGCGGGCGTATGCCTATGTCGTTCGGATTCGATGGATCCGAATGGTAATGATAATGACTCTCTGTTACATTTCCTCGCTTTTGAAACATTTTGCTACAGGTGGGGCTAGGCCCCGCAGGAGCTTCAAGGGAGAGGGAAAGCAGATGGCTCGCAACAACAAGATAAATTCCAACTTAAATGCCTTGGCGTTGCTGCTCGGTACCTGGAGTTCGCATGGCATGGCCGCCGCCGAATACACGCCCGTCAAGCAGACTGGTGATGGCGTGACGCTGGAGTTGCCTACTTCGGTCATTACCGGACAAGCACCCGAAGGCCAGCAGACTGTCGGTTATCAGGCACAGAACAGTTCCGTTGGCACCAAGACCAGCACGCCTCTATCCGAGACCCCGCGTTCTATCTCAGTGGTGACACGTCAGCGCATTCAGGATCAGGGCTCGCAGACCCTTACCGATATCCTGGGCTATGTGCCGGGTATCTTCGCGCCACCTTTCGCCGTCGGCGACGGCCTGGCGGGTGATCTTTTTTCCATCCGTGGCTACAACGCCACCGACTACGGTTATGGTTTGCTCAAGGACGGCTTACGCCTACAGGGTAATCGGTATGACACCACCACCGAACCTTATGGGTTGGAGCGCACCGAAATTTTCCGTGGCCCAAGCTCGATCCTTTACGGCGAAAACGCGCCGGGTGGTCTGGTCAATCTGGTCAGCAAAAAACCGACCGAAACCGCGCAAGGCGAGGCCAAATTTACTTATGGCAGCAACAACCGCCGCCAGCTCGGGCTCGATGTGTCCGGTCCGTTGACCGACGATAGCCGCATCCTGGGTCGAGTGGTGATGCTGGGCCGCAATGCCGATACGCAGGTTGACTCAGTGCCAGATGACCGTCTGTATATCGCGCCATCCATGACGCTTAATTTCGACGAAGACACCGCATTGACCTTGCTGTCCAGCTATCAGCGCGACCGTAGCAAACTGCTGCTCGGCTATCCGGCAGCCGGAACGCTGCTGAACAACGTCAACGGCAAGATCGGTAAGGACCAGTTCAACGGCAACCCGAACTGGGACGATTTCGAGCGCGAAACCTGGTCCCTGGGTTACGAGTTCAGTCATCAGATCAACGACACCTGGCAGTTCCGTCAGAACTCGCGCTACATGGAGTCACGCCTGAACCGTCATGAAACCTGGCCGAACAATTTGAATCAGGCCGGCTTTGGCAGCACGTTGAGCAGCACCGCGTACAACCGCGACAACAAATCGGTCGCCTACTCCGTGGACAACCAGTTCGAAGGACACTTCATCACTGGTGCGCTGGATAACACTGTATTGCTCGGAGCCAGTTACGACCGTACCTCGTTCAATCAGGACTGGAACGCGGGCTTGGGTGGTACCTACAACGTGTTCAATCCGGTGTTCTCGCCGGTGCAACCGAACGCTTCGCAATACGTGCAGAACTCCCAACTGGATCAGCAGATGTACGGCACGTACGGCCAGCTGCAAAGCAAATATGACAACTGGATTTTCCTGCTGGGCGGCCGCCAGGATTGGGTCCAGAGCGAATACCGCAACCGAGCCAGCGCGGCCCGCCCAGGCAGCGCGGCGGTAGCAGGCACTCATCTGGACGGCTGGGACCACCGTTTCAGCTGGCAGACTGGTTTGATGTACCAGTTCGACAACGGCATCTCCCCGTATGTCAGCTATTCGACTGCGTTCACGCCTGTACAGCAGTCGTCGCAGCCGAATGGGGATCTGCTCGACCCAATCCTCAGTCAACAGTACGAAGTAGGGCTGAAATATGAGCCCGAGGGCTGGAACAGCACCTTCAGCGCTGCAGTCTTTGACCTGAGCAAATCCCACGACGTGGTAGCGGGCAGTAATGGTTTCAGCCAGCAAATAGGCAAGAGCGAGTCCAAGGGCATTGAGCTTGAGGTCAACAGCGACGTCACGCGTAATCTGAGCCTGATGGCGTCGTACACCTACACCGATGCGCGGGTGACTAAAGACGCACCGGGGTCTCTGTTGGAAGATCATCAACTTACGGCCATACCGCGTAACCAGGCGTCGACCTGGGCAACGTATCGCTTCCTCGACGGCGCGCTTGGCGGCTTGCGCCTGGGAGGTGGTGTGCGTTACTTCGACAACACCTTCGCCTACACCGCGCCGACGCTGTACGGCAAGCTGAAGACTGGCGATGTGACGCTGGTGGATGCGCTGGTGGGTTACGACATCGACAAGCACTGGTCGGTGGACGTAAACGCGAAGAACCTGTTCGACAAGGAATACGTGTCGGGCTGCAACAACGCGGGTCGTTGCTATTGGGGTGAAGAGCGAACGGTGCTTGGGACCGTGGCGTTTCGTTGGTAAGCCCTGGTGCACCGACTTGTGATTGTTGCGATCAAACAGTACGACATCACCCGGCGCGAGGAGCGCCGTGGTCACCACCTTGTTCGACGCTGAGGTGCCGTTGAGTACGAAGTAAGTCTTGTCGGCATTGAAAACCTGCGCAGCATGCTGCTGGGCCAGCAGTGGCGGGCCTTCGTGAATCAACAGGTCACCCATCTCCACGTCTGCATTGCAGCGGTCGGCACGGAACAGCGTTTCACCAAAGAACTCGAAGAACTGACGGCCGGTGGGGTGTTTGCGAAAGAACTGACCACCTTGGTGACCGGGACAGGCAAAGGTCGAGTTGCCCCACTGCTCGTACTGTTTGAGAGCCCCGAAAAAGGGGGGCAGCAGGTTCAGCTCATAAAGGTGGGCCGCCGTTTCCAGCTTGTCTCCGTAGAACTCCGCCGTGTCGCTGTTGAGATCGAACACGCCAGTGATCTGCATCAGCACGGCGTCGATATCCGGGAGGGTGTCTGCGGTCAGTCTGTCGGCAGCTGCCACCGCGAAGAAAATCGGGATGTCGAATCCTGACAGGCTGATCCGCGCCACCAGACCATTGCGCACGTCTTCTGCCGTCAAGACAGCTGCGGCGATATCCGTGAAGTCGGTCTGCTCGAAATCGACAATGTGCCGTGAAGTCAGAAAACTCGCACGGGCCGCAGCACTTGAGGCTACTTTTAACATCTTCATCAGGACTGCCTCTGTCAGAGAACCGCCACTGTGAGCGCTCATGCTGGCGTTTATCTAACGCAGATCAAGAAGGCTGTCTTTGAATCCTGAATGATGAGTACCTCTCGTTCAATCCATGGATGGGCCAAGGCGTGTCAGCGAGGTGCAGATGCTGGGAGTCACTGCGGTCAATGTCCTGGTGGTCATGTGCACGGTGGTTCTGCATTACGAATGCCTGTTGCGCTTGAATCTACTGTTGCCGCGCCTCAAGCACTGGGTGCGGTTCAGGCTGGTCATCGGCGTTTTCGGCGCGATGGTTGCCCATGCCCTGGAGGTCTGGTGCTTCGCCCTTGCCTACTGGCTGATCATCGCCTACACGAACTGGGGCAGCCTGCAGGGGCATTTCGACGGCAGCTTGCTGGACTGTGTGTATTTCTCGTTCACCACCTTCACCACCATTGGGTTTGGCGACATACAGCCGGTAGGCCCGCTCAAGTTTCTGACCGGTCTTGAAGCGCTGACGGGCCTGATGCTCATTACCTGGACAGCCTCCTTTCTGTTCCTCGAAATGCAACGCTATTGGAAAGCCGCTCGTTGAGCCGAGTTGTAGTGGTCTACTAACTCCGGACAGCTTTAGGCGAAAATGATCGCCACATAGAGGCGTTCGATGGTAAGAGTTCCGCGAACACACCTTCCGAACTCCAGTATTAAGGGCGATGGTGTCCGCGTATTTTTTAGCGGACGCGATCGCCCTTAACGTCAGGATTTCCATGCGCCAACGAAGCTCTTACCCGAAAACCTTCAAGGCCCAAGTTGTCCAGGAATGCCTGCAACCTGGCGCAACACTATCCAGAAAAATCTCTTCAAGGGTTGCGATGTCTTTTTCGATGAACGAAACGTTCTCGTTTTTCTGGATCTGTTGCGTAATACGCTTCATGGCATGGATGGAAGCGCGCAAGCTGTGGTAGGCCCAGATGACCGTGCTGATGCCAGCCTCTTTATAAAGATTGGTTTCCACACTCGAATACTTTGTCGGTACGATGATGACCGGGCATTGATCTTTCCACAGCTCTGTGAACTCAAGGACTTCGCTGGCGTCCCTGCGCTTTGAGTGAATCAGAATGGCGTCGGCACCGGCACGGTGATACTTGTGTGCCCTCTCAAGCGCTTCATCCATACCTAACCCGCTGATCAGTGCTTCTACGCGGGCGACGACCATGAAGTCCTCGTCCAACTGACTGTCTTTAGCGGCGCGCAATTTCCCGCAGAACTCGTTGGCGTTGGCCAGATCATTACCGCCGGAGATAAACTAATTGACCTTGGGAAAGAGTTTGTCTTCAAGGCAAACACCGGCGATGCCGCGCTGGCAGAGTTTTTTTGTCAGGCGCCAAACGTTGTTGAAGTTGCCAAAACCGGTATCACCGTCGACTAGAATGGGCACCGATGTGTGATCGCTCATGAACTCGACAATATCGAGAATCTGCGTCCAAGACGCTTCATTGCGATCGCACAATCCTAGAGAAGCGGAAATCGATAGACCCGAAGCCCAGAGCCCTTTGAAGCCGCTCTCTTGCGCAATCCTAGCGCTTAGAGCGTTGTGGGCTTCCATGAGGAAACTTGTATTTTTGTCCTGAATCAATGACTTTAACGTGGTTGTCTTTTTCATTATTGTATTCCTTTAAAGGGGCATTCCATAAGTACGGAGTTTTGGCACTTTCAAGGCATTGCCACGGCGGGTCGATTATAGCCCTCCCGCCAGATCGATAAAGCTGCCGGTCACGTAAGAAGACTGTTCGCAAAGCAACCACAAAACAGCAGCTGCCACTTCTTCTGGTTCGCCGCCACGCCCCATAGGCAAGCGGGACTTAAATTTCTCGACCCGGTCCGAATCACCGCTCAAAGCGTGAAAATCGGTGCGAATGAAGCCAGGTCTTACCGCGTTGACTCGGATGCCATCCGGCGCTACCTCCTTAGCCAAACCGATGGTCAGGCTGTCCACTGCGCCCTTGGAGGCTGCATAGTCCACATACTCGCACGCCGATCCAAGGCGGGAGGCTGCCGACGAAACGTTGACGATGGCGCCACCCGTACCGCCGTGTTTATTTGACATACGCAAAATCGCGTGTTTACAACACATCACCGTCCCGAACACATTGGTGGCAAACACCTGCCTGATCCGGTGCCAGTCCATGCTTTCCAGCCGACTCGCCTGGCCTACGGTGCCTGCACTGTTGACCAGCACCGTGAGCCGGCCCAATCGCTCGTCGACTTCCTGAAACAACCGTTCGACGTCGCGCTCGACACTGACGTCGGCCTGTACGGCAATGGCTCTGCCACCGCGAGCTTCAAGTTCCTGGCACAGTAACTGAGCGGCTCGGGCGTCGCGCAGGTAGTTGATACACACTGCGTACCCCTGCGCCACTGCCTGTAATGCAGTTGCTGCGCCAATCCCGCGACTGCCTCCAGTAATCAGCATGACTTTGGACATGATTAGCTTACTCCTCGATCTTTTTGATCACGTAGTACGTGAATTGACCGATCTGTTGTCGCAGTCGATCCCGCGCGACGATGTAATTCTGAATGGTCCCTTTCTCGACCATCTGCTCGACACACTTCAAAACGTCACCCAGTTCTTTTTCATCGAGCAAGGCAAAGTGTGAATCGCCCTGGCGAAACTCCAGTGAGGCCAAGGAGTGGGGATCAAAGTAACCGGTTTTCTGGATAATGCTGTCGATATTGATCACGCGATCTGTAATCTGGAAACCGATAGTGCGCAAGAACGCTTGCAGTGGCTCATATTCAATAAATCGCGGCTTCATGCGATGGACCGCTGTTTCAATCAACTTGCCCCACCAGACACCGTCTTCCAGCTGGTTATGGGTGATGGTGTTGATCAGGATGACACCATCGTCTTTCAGAGATTTTGCCGCCTCACTTAGAAAGTGCTTCATCGATTTAAAATCATCCGCGGGGTCCAGATGATGAAGAGACTGATTACACATTACTGCGTCATACACTTGGCCCTCACTGGAATACAGCGAAAGATCACATTGTTTCCACACGGTATTACTCAGGCCATTACTTTCTATTTTTTTCCTGCACTGGGCTAACATATTTTCACTGTAGTCAGCACAGACAACATTAATACCTACGCGCGCCAACTCCAGCGCATAGTTTCCGGTACCACAGCCGGCATCTAGTACCGTTATTAGATGGGCAGGCCTGTTTAGTTTGGTCAGATAACCTAAAATAACTTCGATGCCGACAGCAGTTCGCGTCTTATCGTAATTGATAGATGTTGTATTATATTGCTCGTATTTACTCACAAGACATTCTCGACTTATACAAGTTATTTGCCGCCCGACGCTGCTAATCGAACAAACAGTTTCAGGCAGAAGCAATAAGGGAAAACAGCTCTTTTGCTTTAAACCCCATGCGGGTTTTTATTTTGTGGTTAGTTCTGCCAATTTCGATGCTGGTCAATCCTTCCTGTTTGGCGTAACGGAATGCTTCCAGCATACACACGCTATAAGGACTGAAGTCTGTCTTGTCATACGACATACCAGCCGCCCATATATGTAAGGTCATACCATGGACAAAGCAGACCATGACCCCCAGTATCTGATCATGCTCTTCCACACTGATGATGCGAATCAGGTCGGCGCAGGTTTCAACAAACGTTTTGAAAACCGACGGCGGGTAATAATCCGGGGTGCCATGCCGGGCGCTGGTGGCGCAGACCAGTTCGGCTATCTGCGCCAGGTCGGTCACCGGCAACGACTGGACCTGCGCTCGATGATGGCTGTTCTGGAATTTTCGTTGCTGACGATTCATTTCCCGACGGCCGTCGGCGGGAAGCCCAGCGATGTAGTCTTGCACCGTGTCTACACAGGCGATGTCCATGAAGTAACGACTCCACATGAAACTTGCCTGATAGCCTTCTGAAACACCTACCGACACCAGTTCATTATTGGCTATATTGATCAAACCAACGTACTTGGCACCTAACCGGGTACCCAGCGCTTTTATAGACTTTAATATGTCGCCCCGAACGACATCGGCCTGTTCCGTCGATGCAATTATCTCACTATCATAACTGTGCATTATATGGCCCAGGCAGACGAGATCATCGTTGAAGTTAAGATTGGTAGCACGGGACAAGGAGCCAAAGGGGTCTGGAGAACTTTGCGAATAGACAACTGTGAAACCCACCAGCGTGGAGTGCTGATAAGCAAGAATATAATATGCTTTGAGTATGGGCAGCAGCGGGTAATGATGAGCAGCCCTGAGAAACCGGACATCGTAGAAAAACGAAGCATTGGCAGCAGTGTTCAGCTCTGTTATGCAGCTTAAAGGCAGTCGATCAAAGTCGCTGATTACTTTTATGATCTTACTCATACCTTGATATCCATGTCTTAGGTTCTTGGATCCATCTCACAACCCAGCCTGGCGAGAGAATCGGAGAATGTCGAGCGTTAAATTTAGTTCGATCAGCACAAAGAGTTTTTCTCCAGCACTGAAAGATTCTCCCAACAAGCTCTCAAATTTGGTGAATACGCCTGACCACCTGATCCGAGCCGCTCATGAGCCAGATGAACTTGGCCCATTTCGAATATGCCGGCAAGCGCGACCGTGTTTCGAGTTATGTCAGTTATGCAACGAAGATTTTGTGCCAATTGACCTGCGTTGTGGTGCGATCGCCTAGTGCAGAGGGGGATAGCGCGATCATGCAACAGCCGAGCGCTGTCGAAAAGCCCTCCTACGCCCTGCCCTCCTCCTTTTGATCCTTGGCCGGCGCCTCCTGCGCCTCCAGCCAGTCATGCGCATTTTGCAATTGGCGTAGCTGCATGGCCGCGCTCTCGACCTGCACCCGTAGCCCGGCGCTTTCCTCCTTGGCATCCGAGCGCTGCACGCGCAGCTGGTCGACCAGGTCGCGACTGTGCGTCAGTTCCCGAGTCAGTCGTTCGGTTTCCAGCTTGGCGGCATCGCGCACCCGGCTGGTCTCCATCATCAGGTGATTGGTGGTGCTCTCGAAGATGTCCGCCTGGCGACTGACCTCGGCGCGCAGCGCGCTATTCTCCTCCTGGTGCACCGCTTGAAGCCGAGCGAGCTCGGCCGCATGCGTCTGCGCAAAGCGCGCCTGCTCGGCCTGATGCGTCGTCTGCAGGCTCCAGCTCAATGGCGTGCCGCTGCCCTTGCTGCTGATGCTGGTTCATCACCTTGCGCAGCTCGCCGCGGATCTCTTCGTTCTGGGCCTGTGCCCGATCGAGCTGCGCGCTGAGCCGCTGCACCTGCTCGGTCAGCAAGGCGACCTGCCGCTCCTGGTCGGCGAAGCGTCCCCTAGCCTGCTCCGCCTCTTCCAGCGCTACGGCCGCCCGGGCATTCGCCTGATCCGCTTCTTGCACGTGGTGCGAGCGCTCGATCGCATACGCGGCGGTGGCTTCATTCAGCGCCACCTCCCACACGCTGTCCAGCACCTAGCACACCGCCTCCGGTATTCCCGGTCGTTTGAGCCGGGCACTGAGCAAAGGCCCGGTCCGGGCCCAGAACTGGTTTACTTCATCGCCCACCACGTTCGGCGACGCGGTCACCCCGTGCTCCTCCAGGATCAGTGTCCGAATCGCGCTCACTGACACCTCGCCACCCGCTTCGAGCAGCTGCGCCGGGTAGTGGCGCACCAGGTCACGGGTCTTGGGCAGGCCAGTGGGGCCGGAAATCAAGGTCACAGGCGTTTTTCCTTTTTGAAATGACAAAACGAGGTGCGGAGCTCGAACTGTTGGCCCGTCACGCCCTGTGAATACGGGGGTAACGGGTGAAAAAAGCCAGTTTAGCCCGTTTGAGTATTAATAAGAAAACTACTTCAATCAATACGAAATGTATCCCTGTTCCGAAAAATTCGTGATACCTCCGATTATCACGAATTTTTCACATAACTAATCGTCAAATTATTTCTGGCCTATACCCCAACGACCAAACCAACGTCTTGATAATGATGCTTATGGTTTAATACCAAGTCAGACCACTCCGCTCCCACCGCGCCGGTCTTGGAACAATAAAAAAATATGTTCGCGCGAAAATAGGTTAATTAACCTGTGGAAAGAGTATGCGCGGCGGATTAGTAAGATAAACCCTGAAGCGGGCAAAAACTTCAGGTATCACCAACCTGTTTGAACGCGACTCAGTGTACCTAATACCATAACCCGGGTTTCTGACTCATGGCACAGTTTTTGGTAGTGCCTAAGTTTGCAGCAGATAGCGGTACTGCTCAAACATAAAGATCAGTTCAATCAGATACCTTGCTCCCCTTGTCGAAAGTTTCTCACCGCTACCAGGCGGTACAACTCTAGAAAGTGCTCGAATCCTATCGTGATCTGACGAGTTAATTGGATACCAGCTGGAAACGGCTGACGTATTGAAGGAAGGTCGGACGTTCTGAGCCTTGGCAAGAACAGTCATTCGGCTGCGCTGAAGGGAAACGATGTAGAACATAGCTATATCGTGCTAGTCACATCTTGCGATGGCACTCTTGCGACCCTCGCAACGCCGACCACGATGCAAGTCGTATGCAACAGCACGCTCTCCACTACCGTCAAGGGTCCGCCATTAGCGGTCAAGGTACCTCAGCACTCGGTTCGATGCAGCCGCAGTCAAACGGCACCTCCGCCTGGCGGTCTCTAACTGGAAGACGTTCATGTATGGAATGAAAATCATGTCTGAGCACAAGGTCACTCTGTGAGAGGCCAAAGACTACATCGCCTACGTGATCACGCACACCATAGCACTGGTTCCATGTCTGCCAAGGTTCAGACTCAGTATATTGATCATGAACATCGCGCACGAAACCCGGAATTCAGGATGACTGCGCATGGCTTTGCCAAGGGTAGCTCTAAGCGGGGGCGCTTTGAGGGCCAGCGTTGTTTGGTGATGTAATCCTAGCCACGCAAGCACGAAATGGGTTAACGAGTACAGGAATAGCAAAAACCAAAAAGCCCCGCATCGCGGGGCTTTTCGTACAACACATAATGGCGGAGAGATAGGGATTTGAACCCTAGGTACTGTTGCCAGTACAACGGATTTCGAATCCGTCCCGTTCGGCCACTCCGGCATCTCTCCAATGGCGCGCATCATACCAACCTATTTGCCGGAAGCGAAGCCCCCAAGGCAAAAAAATTCGCGTGCTATCAAACGCTTGCGCGCCAACGGGGTTTACAGCGGCACGCCGAGGCGCTGGGCCACTTCTTCGTAGGCTTCGATTACGTCGCCGAGGCCCTGGCGGAAGCGGTCCTTGTCCATCTTCTTGCGGGTTTCCTTGTCCCACAGGCGGCAGCCGTCGGGGCTGAATTCGTCGCCCAGGACGATCTGGCCGTGGAATGTGCCGAATTCAAGCTTGAAGTCGACCAGTAGCAGGCCGGCGTCGTCGAACAGCTTGGTCAGCACTTCGTTGACCTTGAGCGACAGCTCTTTCATGCGCACGAGGTTTTCAGCGGTGCCCCAGCCGAACGCCACGACGTGGGATTCGTTGATGAACGGATCGCCCTTGGCGTCGTCCTTGAGGAACAGCTCGAAGGTGTAGGGGTTGAGCTTCATGCCCTCTTCCACGCCCAGGCGCTTGACCAGGCTGCCGGCGGCGTAGTTGCGCACGACGCACTCGACCGGAATCATGTCGAGCTTTTTCACCAGGCATTCATTGTCGCCCAGCAGCTTGTCGAACTGGGTCGGCACGCCGGCTTCTTCGAGCTTCTGCATGATGAAGGCGTTGAACTTGTTGTTGACCATGCCCTTGCGGTCGAGCTGTTCGATGCGCTTGCCGTCGAACGCCGAGGTGTCGTTGCGAAACAGCAGGATCAAGCGGTCGGCGTCGTCGGTCTTGTACACCGACTTGGCTTTGCCGCGGTAGAGTTCTTCACGTTTTTCCATGATGGGCTCCGCTTGCTAGGTAGTTGGGCTAGGCGATATGGCGCCAGTCGAGCCCTGAATCTTGATCGGCCACTTGCAGCCAGTCCGGGTCGCACCCGAGGGTATCGACGAAACATTGCCGGGCCAGCTGCGGCAGGTTGTTCTTGCGACTCAGATGGGCCAGCACCAGGTGCTGCAAGCCTTGCCATCCCAGTTCGGCCACCAGGCTGGCGGCCTGGTGGTTGTTCAAATGGCCGTGGTCACCGCCGACTCGCTGCTTGAGAAAGTAAGGGTAGTGACCGCGCGCCAGCATGTCTCGGCAGTGATTGGACTCGATCATCAGCGCATCCAGGCCCTGGTAGCGATCGATCACCTTGTTGCACCACGAGCCCAGGTCGGTCAGCACGCCGAAGCGCCGCTTGCCGTCACTGAACACGTATTGGGTCGGTTCATGGGCATCGTGGGCCACCTTGACCACGCCAACGCTCAGGTCGCCGATCTCCAGGGTATCCCCACAGGCCACATAGGCGCTGACGGTGACCGGCTTGCGCAGGCCGCGAAAGGTGCCCTGGCTCAGGTAGACCGGCACGCCGTGCTTGCGCGACAGCAGTTCGACGCCGTGCACATGGTCGGCGTGCTCGTGGGTAACCAGAATAGCGCTCAATTGCCCGACGGTGACCCCCAGGCGTGCCAGCCGACGTTCGGTTTCCCGCAGGGAGAAACCGCAGTCGAGCAGCACGTAGGTGTCGTTGCTGGCGATCAGCGTGCCGTTGCCCTGGCTGCCGCTGCCCAGATTGGCGAAGCGCACTTAGCCCAGGTTGTCCTGAATCATGCTCAACACGCGGCGCGCCACGTCGGGCGGGGCCACGGTGTTGATGTTCTTCTCGACGGTGACCTGCACGTTGTCGCCGACCTTGCTCAGGCGTACCTGGTAACGCTCGGCGCGCGCCTCGCGCTCTTCCTTGGTCGGTGCGGTGCCGAACAGGCGACTGAAGAAGCCCGGCTGGTCGTCCTTCTTCTCGGCTTTTTCGGCCAGGTTGATGTAGTACAGGCCCAGGCTGCGGTTGATGTCTTCAACCTTCCACTGGCCGCGGTCCAGTGCGCTGCCAACGCTGGCCCAGGCGCGATCCAGGTCGGAGCCTACGCTCAGGGTCGGGTTGCCGTTGCCGTCGGTGGTCAGGGCCACGCGCGACGGCGTGTCGTAGTCGTGCGCGGCGAGCAGGGAAACCGAGCCGCCCTTCTCCGAGTCGCGAGTCATGCCGGCGAGCATCTGGTCGACCAGCACCGAGTCCAGCGCATTGTTGGTGGAGTGCGCCGGGAAGTCGACGTCGGCGCTGCTGCCTGCGGCCCGCTCGACGCTGACCACGTAGACTTCACTGGTGTTGCGCTGCACGCCGGGCTCGATGCGCACGCGCACGCGGGTTTCGCTGTCGCCGTTGCTGGCGGCGCTTTTCAGGCGAGTGGCCAGGGCCCCGGATAGGGTATCGAAACGCTGCCAGGCGGTGGTGAATTCACCGGTCTGCGGGCGTTCCTGAGCGATCTGGAAGCCGTTGTCCTCGAAGAACTGGTGAGCCACGGGCCAGACTTCGGCCGGGGCACGCTGGGCCAGCACCCAGTGGTTGTCGCCACTTTTTTGCAGGGTGAAATCGCTGGCTTCAGCCGCAACCTGCAGGGGCAGCGGACGCGGCACTTCGAAGGCCGCCTTGGCGGTGGTCTGGTCGGCGACGTTGCGCGGAATCGGCAGCAGCGGGTCCAGACGCTTGTCGGTCTGCACGCCGGAAGGCAGCTGCATGGGCGCGTTTTGGGTCGCCTCAAGGTAATCATTGCCACGATCGCGGAAGTAACCGTGTTCGCCATACAGCCAACCACAACCGCTGGTGCTCGAAATGACTAATGCAAGGGCGGACAGGCCAGCCAATCGCTTCATGCAGGGTCTTTCCTTAAAATAAAGCAGGTCTAGTTAAACCAGGACGCCGGACTGGCTCAGGGCCAGGCGCAGCGGTTCATGATACTGCGCGCTGAACCAGGTCAGTGGCAGGCGGATGCCTTCGGCCATCAGGCCCATTTCCTTCAAGGCCCACTTCACCGGAATCGGGTTGGCTTCCAGGAACAGGTTCTTGTGCAGCGGCATCAGCTTGTCGTTGATGGCGCGGGCCAGGTCGGCGTCACCGCGCAGGGCAGCGGCGCACAGGTCGGCCATGGCGCGCGGGGCGACGTTGGCGGTGACCGAGATGTTGCCCTTGCCGCCCAGCAGGATCAGTTCGACGGCAGTGGGATCATCGCCCGACAGCACGAGGAAATCGCTCGGCACGCCGTCGATGATGGCCTTGGCGCGGGACAGGTCGCCGGTGGCTTCCTTGATGCCGATGATGTTCGGCACGCTGGCGAGGCGGATCACGGTGTCGGCCTGCATGTCGCACGCGGTGCGGCCCGGCACGTTGTAGAGGATCTGCGGGATGGCCACGGCTTCGGCGATGTGCTTGAAGTGCTGGTACAGGCCTTCCTGGGTCGGCTTGTTGTAGTACGGGGTCACCAGCAGGCAGGCGTCGGCGCCGGCGGTCTTGGCGTTGGTGGTCAGCTCGACCGCTTCGCGGGTGGAGTTGGCACCGGTGCCGGCAATCACCGGGATGCGCCCGGCGACCTGGTCGACCACACGGCGGATCACTTCGATGTGCTCGTGCACGTCCAGCGTCGCCGATTCGCCGGTGGTGCCGACGGCGACGATGGCATTGGTGCCTTCTTGCAGGTGGAAGTCCACCAGCTTGCTCAGGCTGTCCCAGTCAAGACGACCCTGTGCATCCATGGGTGTGACCAGTGCCACCATACTGCCCGCAATCATGCAACCGCTCCTGCCGGAAAAAGAGAGCCGTAATGGTACTGGCGCCATCAGGCTTGCACAAGCAAAGACGCCTGCCAGTCGGCATCTGCGCCACCACTTGCGTGAACATCTTGCTTGCCGCCAGCATTCCCCTCGGGCGCGCTTTTCGCTACCCTTCAGACTTTGATCGATACGGGTGGGCACAATTGCCCGTTTCGCGCACGCCATCATACCTGCCATCAAGCCCCCGAACCCCTGTTCCAGAGCCCTGCGCAGGTCTTGATCGGCAGCGCTGCCGCGTATCGACCGCTCATCGCTTTAGGAAGGCTGCATGTCCACCCCCACAGTTCGCGAACAATTCCTTGTCATCAGTGCCCTGGGCGCCAACCCCATGGAGCTGACGAACGTACTCTGCCGCGCCAGCCACGACAGCCGTTGCTCGGTGGTGACCTCGCGCCTGAGCCGCCACGGCGAATGCAGCGCCCTGGTGTTGCAGGTCTCGGGCAACTGGGACGCCCTGGCGCGCCTGGAAACCAGCCTCGCCTCGCTGGCCAAGAAGCACGACTTCACCGTCAACGTGGTGCGCAGCGCCAGCCTGGAGAACCGCCCGCTGTCGCTGCCGTACGTCGCCTATGTCAGCTCGGCCTACCGCTCGGACATCATCAATGAGCTGTGCCAGTTCTTCATCGACCACAACGTCGAACTCGAGAGCCTGACCTGCGACACCTACCAGGCCCCGCAAACCGGCGGCACCATGCTCAACGCCACCTTCACCGTGACCCTGCCGGCCGGCGTGCAGATCAGCTGGCTGCGCGATCAGTTCCTCGATTTCGCCGACGCGCTGAACCTCGACGCGCTGATCGAGCCATGGCGCCCACAGAACCCGATGTAACAAGGACGCAATGCAATGGCCGTCAGCCTGGACCAAGCCGTACCCGATTTCACCGCACCGGCCACCAACGGCCAGACCGTCAGCCTGAGCAGCCTCAAGGGCCGCCAGGTGGTCGTCTATTTCTACCCCAAGGACAGCACCCCTGGCTGCACTACCCAAGGCCAGGGTTTTCGCGATGCGATCGGCGAGTTCGAAGCGGCCAACACCCTGGTGCTGGGGGTGTCACGCGACAGCCTCAAGTCCCATGAGAACTTCAAGGCCAAGCAGGGCTTTCCCTTCGAGCTGATCAGCGACAAGGACGAGGCGCTCTGCCAGCTGTTCGACGTGATCAAGCTCAAGAAGCTGTACGGCAAGGAATACATGGGCGTGGACCGCAGCACCTTCCTGATCGACAAGGAGGGCGTACTGCGCCAGGAATGGCGCGGGGTCAAGGTGCCGGGGCATGTGGCGGCGGTGCTCGAAGCCGCGCAGACGTTGCATCGGGGCTGAAGCCTGCCGGGGCCCATGGGAGGCCCCGAGCTTTTATCCCCGAGCTTTCATCAGAGCAGCGGCGCCACCGACGGCTGATTTCTCGGCCAGGCATCCAGCACGGCCTTGAACAAGGTCGCCAGCGGGATGGCGAAGAAGATCCCCCAGAAACCCCACAGCCCGCCGAACAACAGCACCGCGCAGATGATCGCCACCGGGTGCAGGTTGACCGCCTCGGAGAACAGCAACGGCACCAGCACGTTGCCGTCCAGGGTCTGGATGATGCCGTACACCACCATCAGGTAGATGAACTGGTCGCCCCACCCCCACTGGAACAATGCGATTGCCGTCACCGGCACCGTCACCACCACCGCGCCTACGTAGGGCACCACCACCGACAGGCCAACCAGCAATGCCAGCAGGGCCGAGTAATTGAGGCCCAGGGCAAAGAAGGCGATGTAGGTGGCCACCCCGCAGATGATGATCTCGATGACCTTGCCGCGAATGTAGTTGGCCAGCTGGCGGTTCATCTCCTGGGCCACGCGGGTCAGCAGCGCGCGCTCGCGCGGCAGGTAGCCGCGCACCCACTGGCTGATCATTTCGCGGTCCTTGAGAAAGAAGAACACCAGGATCGGCACCAGCACGAAATAGATCATCACGTTGACCAGCAGCGGCAGGCTGGCCAGCGAGAAGGTCAGCGCCCACTGGCCGAACTTGCCGATCTCGCCGCGGGCGGTCTCGATGGCCTGCAGCACCTGCTCGTCGCTGACCAGGTGCGGATAGCGCTCAGGCAGCAACAGCAGCAGCGACTGCCATTTGCCGAGCATTCCGGGAAATTCATTGAACAAGGTGATCAACTGGTGCCACAGCAGCGGCACCAGCACCAGCATGAACACCGCCAGCGCGCCGAGAAACAGGGTGAATACCAGCCCCACGGCCATGCCGGTGGGCACGCGCAGGCGCTCCAGGCCGTTGACCAGGCCCTGCATCAGGAAGGCCAGGACCATGCCGGCCAGCACCGGGGCGAGCATGCCACCCAGGGTCAGCACGGCGGTGAAGGCCAGCACCAGCAACACCATCAGGACCACGGCCTGCTCGTCGGAGAAGTACCGCTGAATCCAGTCGCGAAGCACCTTGAACATCGAAAATCCTTCAGTTTGAAAAAACGTCGCGTCCTGCCCTGCCGGCCCTCAGGCCTTGCGCAGCCAGTAGGTGTAGACGCCGTCTTCGGCCTGTTCTTGTAACAGGGTATGGCCCGCCAGCTTGGCGAAGGTACGAAAATCGCGTTGCGAGCCGGCGTCGGTGGCCACCACCTTGAGCACCGCGCCGCTGCTCAGGCGGTTGAGTTCCATCTTGGCCTTGAGCAAGGGCAGCGGGCAGTTGAGGCCCTTGGCGTCCAATTCGACATCACAGACTACAGCGTCGGTCACAGGAATTTCTCCGGGCAGGCGGTGGCCCATGGGCGGACGAGACAAATCAGCCGCCTAGGATATACCAACCGAGGCGCCACTGGTCGTGGTCTGTCGACTTGGCTACAGTAAGGTTCCTCGCCGCCTTGAGCCTCGTGCATGAGATTTCTGCGTCCTACCTTGTTGACCCTGGCCTGCCTGCTGGCCCTTCCGGGCCACGCCGATGACCTGCCGCTGCTGGGCGACTCCAGCTCCGCCATCGTTTCTCCGCAACAGGAATACCAGCTGGGCCGCGCCTGGCTGGCGTTGTTGCGTTCGGAAGTGGGGCAATTGTCCGATCCGCAGCTCAAGGACTTCGTCGAAACCAGCGTCTATCGCCTGGCCGAGACCAGCCAGCTGGAAGACCGCCGGCTGGAATTCATCCTGATCGACAGCAAGGAGCTCAACGCCTTCGCCGCCCCGGGTGGCATCGTCGGGGTCAACGGCGGCCTGTTCCTCAATGCCCAGACCGAAGGCGAATACGCCGGCGTGCTTGCCCACGAACTGGCGCACTTGTCGCAACGCCACTTCGCCCGTGGCATGGAAGAACAATCACACATGCAGGTGCCGGTGATGGCTGCGCTGCTGGCCGGTATCGTCATGGCCGCAGCCGGCGCCGGCGATGCCGGGGTGGCGACCATTTTCGGCAGCCAGGCGGCGGCCATCCAGTCGCAACTGGCCTTCTCCCGCCAGCGCGAGCAGGAGGCCGACCGCATCGGCATCATCAATCTGCAGAAGGCCGGCTACGACCCGCGCAACATGCCCGATATGTTCGAACGGCTGATGCGCCAGTACCGTTTCGACGCCAAGCCGCCGGAATTTCTGCTGACCCACCCGATCACCGAAGCGCGCATCGCCGACACCCGCAACCGCGCCGAGCAATTTCCCCCCGGCGGCATCGAAGACAGCCTGCGCTACCAGCTGATGCGCGCCCGGGTGCAGCTCACCTATGAAGAAACCCCCGGCATGGCGGCCAAGCGCTTTCGCGCCCTGCTCGACGAAAATCCCAAGTCCGACGCTGCGCGCTACGGCCTGGCGATCGCCCAGGTCAAGGGCGGCCAGCTCAACGAGGCCCGCGAGAACCTCAAGCCGCTGTTGGCCAAGGCACCCAACGACATCACCTACAACCTGGCCCAGGTTGACCTGGACATCACCAACAGCCGCCTGCCGGACGCCCAGGCGCGGGTCGACCAGATGCTGCGCCTGTACCCCGACAGCTACCCGCTCAACCAGGTGCGCATCGAGCTGCTGCTCAAGCAGAACCGCAACACCGAGGCGGAAAAAGGCCTGGAAGCGCTGCTCAAGACCCGCCCCAACGACCCTGATGTGTGGAACATGGTGGCCGACACCCGAGGCCTGAACGGCAACATCATCGGCCTGCACCAGGCCCGCGCCGAGTACTTCGCCCTCACCGGCGACTTCCGCCAGGCCCAGCAGCAGCTGGACTTCGCCAAGCGCCGGGCCAACGACAACTTCCAGCTGGCCTCGCGCATCGACGCGCGGCAAAAGGAGCTCGCCGAGCAGGAGCGCATGGTCAAGAACCTGATGAAGGGCTGATACGACCAACGGTGATAACAATTCGCAACAAGTGCTTGCCCTGCTCTTAAGATATATCTTACGATCTATCTCAAGAAGACAGGAGAAAGCACATGAGAGCGCATCACCCACATCACCATCCCCACCACCGCGAACATGGCGACGGCTTCGAACGTCGCGGTGGCGGCCGCGAACGCGGTGGCCGAGGCCCGCGGGTCTTCGCCCCCGGCGACCTGAAACTGCTGCTGCTGGCGCTGATCGCCGCGCAGCCTTGCCACGGTTATGACCTGATCCGCCAGATCGAAGAAATGTTCGACGGCGCTTACAGCCCCAGCCCGGGCGTGATCTACCCGACCCTGACCTTCCTCGAAGAGAGCGACCACATCCTCGGCGACGCTCAGGGCGGCAAGAAGCTCTACAGCATCACCGACGCCGGCCGCCAGGCCGTAGCCGACCAAGCCGTGGCGCTGGACGGCGTGCGCACCCGCATCGACGTCAGCAAGCGCTCGCTGCGTGGCCATGACCGCCCGCCGGAGATCCACGAGGCGGTGCACAACCTGCGCCATGCCTTGCAACTGCACCATGGTCGCTGGAGCCCGGAAGAAATCCTGCGAGTCCGCGAGCTGCTCAACGCCACCGCCCGCGCCATCGTCGACGGCCCCTCGCCTGCCCCTGCGGAGACTGCCCAATGAATGATCACAACCCCAACGCCATCCACCGCGTCATGCACGAAATCAAGCGCCGCCGGCTGCAGGTGCTCAAGGTCACCGACCTGACCCCGCGCATGCGCCGCATCACCCTGGGCGGCGAACAGCTGGCCGGTTTCCTCAGCCTGGGCGCGGATGACCACGTCAAACTGATGTTCCCGCGCAACGCCGAAGAAGAACAGGCGCTGCACACCATGGTGCTGGGCGGCCCCAAGGACGACGGACCCAAGCCGGCGATGCGCGACTACACGCCAAGGCGCATCGACCTCGACGCGCTGGAACTGGACATCGACTTCGTCCTGCACGGCGACGGCCCGGCAGCCAGCTGGGCAGCCCAGGCCGCGCCCGGCCAGTTCCTGCACATCGGCGGCCCGCGCAGTTCGCTGATCGTGCCAGACATCTTCGACAGCTACCTGCTGATCGGCGACGAAACCGCCATCCCGGCGATTGCCCGGCGTCTTGAAGAGCTGCCCGCCGGGCGTCAGGTGCTGGCGGTGATCGAGATCGAGAACGAGGCTGAACGCCAGCCGCTGCGGAGCGCGGCCACGGTCGAAGTGATCTGGGTCAACCGGCACTCCAGTGACGACGCCCTGGCGCGCACCGTGGCCGACCTGCAGTTGCCCGAGGGCCAGCTGTACGCCTGGATCGCCACCGAGGCGGCCTTGTCGCGGCGCCTGCGCAAGATTCTGCTGCAGGAGCGTGTGCTGGATGAAAGCTTGGTGAAGGCCGCCGGCTATTGGCGCCTGGATGAGAACGACGAGGCTTCGCACTGATCGGCCGTCAACCCTAAACCGGCTCGGCGGCCCGAAAGGCCGCCAGGCCGGTTTCAGCGAAGGCGCCGCCGAGCCGGCAAATGATCCAGCGCGATCACCGCCAATGACAACACCACGAACCCCGCCAATATCACCAGGCTGTTGATCATCACCGCCGCCCAGCCCAGCTTGCTGACGTCGATGAAGGGGTACTGGTACACCCCGATCGAGTGCCCGCGCAGCATCGCGTAGGCGAAATAGAGGATCGGGTACAGCATCCACCATAGCGCGTGCCGCCAGCGCAGGCTGCCGCTGGGTACGTACAACCACCACCAGGCCACGAACACCAGCGGCATCACGTCGTGCAGCAGCTCGTTGACCAGCCACTGGAAGCCACGCGGATCCCAGACATTGCGCAGCAGCAGGCTGTAGGACACACCCACCACGACGATGCTCACCGTCACCCCGGCGATCACTGCGGGGCGCCGAAAGAAACGCCGCAGGGCGCTGTTCGAATCGCTGGCCGCGCAGGTCAGGACCATGGCCACCAAGGTGTTGGTGGTGACGGTGAAGTAGCTGAAGAAGTTGATCAACCCGCCCAGCAGACTGGCGTCGTTCTGCCAGCGGCCGAGCAGGGCCAGGTACATCTGCCCCGCCAGGGCAAACCAGGCGACGCCAGCGGCAATCAGGGTAAAGAGCGGTTCATAGTGCCGGGTACGGCCTTGCATACACAGTTTCCTTGGAAGCGAGTGCCCTCGCCGCTCAGCGCTTGGTGCGCGCCAGCTTGACGTACAGCCGCTCGACTTTCTCGCGCGCCCAGGGCGTCTTGCGCAGGAAGGTCAGGCTGGACTTGACGCTCGGGTCACTCTTGAAGCAGCGGATATCAATGCGCTCGGCCAGCCCTTCCCAGGTGTAGTGCTGCACCAGGGCGTTGAGGATCTGTTCCAGCGTGACGCCGTGCAACGGGTCGGGGTTTGTGTCGGTCACGGCGGCTCTCCCGGGATTGCCTGACTAAAAGTGTGCGCACCTTAGCCCAGGGCGGGCGCAGCGGGAAGAGAAGCAGGAACCGACCGGGCGATGACACCAGAAGCCAGGGGCCGTTGTATGTAGGAAATTTCACACATTGCGCCCATTCGCCGCAAAAGCCGGCCGGCCGCACGCAATGGTTAACCAATGGCCACTATTGCAGCGGCGACAACAGTGCATGTCCGTTTATCGGCTTTCCAAGGCGAGACTCGGCGTATATCCTCCCGCCGCCTTTGACTGAAACCCTTCAGCTCTGTCACTGCCGCCAAAGACAGCGCTGTCTTTGGCTTGCACACCTTGGCGGTGACGCAATCGACAGGCTGACGGGCCCGGCGAAATACTTTTACACAACTTGGGCATCGCGGATTTCCTGCTTCTATGCTCAAGCACACAAAACAACGGAGAAACCTCATATGAGCACTGACGGTGCTGTGAGCAGATCACGCCTGCTGCCGAGCCTGCTCGGCGTGGTGTTGCTGCTGCTCGGCCTGGCCATCCTCGGCCTGGGCATCAAGCTGGCCACGCTGGGCGGCTCGCTCTACTACCTGATCGCAGGCCTGGGCGTTGCCGTGACCGGCATCCTGCTGCTGCGCGGGCGCTCTTCGGCGCTGGGCCTGTATGCCGTGGTGCTGTTCGTCAGCACCTTGTGGTCGCTGTGGGAAATCGGCCTGGACTGGTGGCAGCTGGTGCCACGTCTGTCGTTGTGGTTCGTCTTCGGCGTGCTGTTGCTGCTGCCATGGTTCCGTCGCCCGCTGGTCGAGCGCGAGCCGGCCGGCAAAGCCACGGCCTTGCTCAGCGTGGCTGTGGTGCTGGCAGGCGCTTGTGCCGTCGGCGCACAGTTCACCAACCCGGGCGAAATCAACGGCACCCTGGACCGCGACAGCGCAGGCACCGCCAGTGGCGCCCCGGCGCAACCCGATGGCGACTGGCAGAGCTATGGCCGCACCGAGTTCGGTGAGCGCTACTCGCCCCTGACCCAGATCAACCCTGACAACGTCGGCAAGCTGCAGGAAGCCTGGCGCATCCAGACCGGCGACGTGAAGACCGACAAGGACCCGGTGGAAATCACCAACCAGGACACCCCGCTGAAGGTCAACGGCATGCTCTATGCCTGCACCGCGCACAGCCAGGTGCTGGCACTGGACCCGGACACTGGCAAGGAAATCTGGCGCTACAACCCGCAGATTCAGGGCCCTAACGGCAATGACTTCCGCGGCTGGGCGCACATGACCTGCCGTGGCGTGTCGTACTACGACGAAGCCAACTTCAGCCGCACCGACGTGCCAAGCACGCCGGCCGTGCTGTCGGACGCCGGCAAGGCGCTGGCCGCGGCCTGCCCGCGCCGGCTGTTCCTGCCGACTGCCGACGCTCGCCTGATCGCGCTGAACGCCGACACCGGCAAGGTCTGCGAAGACTTCGGCAACAAGGGCGTGGTCGACCTGCGCACCAGCGAAGGTCCGTTCACCCCGGGCGGCTACTACGCCACCTCGCCACCGGCCATCACCCGCAACCTGGTGATCATCGGCGGCCACGTCACCGACAACGAATCGACCAGCGAGCCTTCGGGCGTGATCCGCGCGTTCGACGTGCACGACGGTCACCTGGTGTGGAACTGGGACGCCGGCAACCCCGACGCCACCACTCCGCTGCCCGCTGGCCAGACCTACACCCGCAACTCGCCGAACATGTGGTCGCTGGCCAGCGTCGACGAGAAACTGGGCATGGTCTACCTGCCGATCGGCAACCAGATGCCTGACCAGTGGGGCGCCGACCGCACCGCCGGTTCCGAGAAATTCAGCGCCGGCACCGTGGCCCTGGACATCGATACCGGCAAGGTGCGCTGGAACTACCAGTACACCCACCACGACCTGTGGGACATGGACGTGCCGGCCCAGCCGACCCTGATCGACATGAAGACTGCCGACGGCATCAAGCCGGCGCTGATTCAGCCGACCAAGCAAGGCAGCCTGTACGTGCTGGACCGCCGCACGGGCGCGCCGATCATCCCGATCGACGAAGTCAAGGTACCGAGCGGCGCCGTCGAAGGCGACCACAGCGCGCCGACCCAGGCCCGTTCTCAGCTCAACATGCTGCCCCCGGAACTGAACGAAAAAGCCATGTGGGGTGTGACCCCGATCGACCAGCTGCTGTGCCGTATCCAGTTCAAGTCGCTGCGTTATGAAGGCCAGTACACCCCGCCATCGACCCAGGGCAGCATCATCTACCCGGGCAACGTCGGCGTGTTCAACTGGGGCGCGGTCTCGGTCGACCCGGTTCGCCAGGTCCTGTTCAGCAGCCCGAACTACATGGCGTTCGTTTCCAAGCTGGTGCCGCGCGCCGAAGTCGAAGCTGGCAGCAAGCGGGAAAGCGAGACCAGCGGCGTGCAGCCGAACACCGGCGCGCCTTACGCGGTGATCATGCACCCACTGATGTCGCCATTCGGCGTACCCTGCCAGGCTCCAGCGTGGGGCTATGTGTCGGCGGTCGACCTGACCACCGGCAAGATCCTCTACAAGCACAAGAACGGCACCAGCCGCGACAGCTCGCCTGTACCGATCGGCCTGAACCTGGGCGTGCCGAGCATGGGCGGTTCGATGGTCACCGGTGGGGGCGTGGGCTTCCTCAGCGGCACCCTGGACCAGTACATCCGCGCCTATGACGTCAAGTCGGGCAAGATCCTCTGGTCCAGCCGCCTGCCGGCAGGTGGCCAGGCGACGCCGATGTCCTACACCGGCAAGGACGGCCAGCAGTACGTACTGGCCACCGTCGGCGGCCACGGCTCGCTGGGCACCAAGATGGGCGACTACATCATTGCTTATAAATTGAGCAAGTGATGGGTTGAAGCTGCTGCTTTCGTGGGAGGGGGCAAGGCCCCCGAGAGGCCGCCAGGCCGGTTTGATCTTGAAGGTCAAAAGCTCGGGGGCTCTGCCCCCTCCCACCTGAGCACGTCCGACAATCTACTTCTTGATCACCTCGCCCCGCTCGGCTGCCAACCTGGCCAGCAAGCGGTTCTGGGTCGCCACGGGGATGCCCCGGGCGTCCATGCTGTCGATCAAATCCTCCACCAGCGCATTGAACTCGGCCGTACCGATGTTCTGTCCCTTGTGCGCCTCGGCCAGGCTGTCACCGGTATAGGTGCAAGGCCCGCCGGCTTCCACACAGAATTTCTCGACCAGCTTGTCACGCAGGCGAATCGGCTCCACGTGCTGGAAATGCCGATTGATGCCCGGGTCGTGGGCGACGTTGATCAACATGCCTTCGACGATCCTGTTGATTCCCTCTCGCTCGCCCAGTGCTCGATACAGGCTGTCGTCCTTGGGCGGTTGCGTGGCGCAGGCAGCCAGCAGCGCCAGGCTGCCAAGCAGAAGACACCTCAAAGAAGTCCTCATCAGAACGCCCCCTGAATCGACAGATAGGTGCCGTTCTGGTCGTCCAGCGTGGCGATCTCGCCCAACTGCGCGTAGGCCAGCACGATCGACACATGCTTGCTGGGGAAATAGCCGATGAACAGGTCGGCCCAGTCGCTTTCGCCGGCGAACGACAGGTTGTCGGGCTTCTGCCGGTACTCCACGCCCATCGCCCAGCGCGGGTTGAACAGCACGGCCAGCGAGCCTTCCTTGAGCAGGCTGCGGCTGTCGCGACGGTCGCCGCCAAAGCCCAGCAGGCCGTTCTCGTTGGCCCGGCTGTAGCGCACGCCACCGTTGGCCACCAGGTTGTAGCCAAAGAAGGCGCCCATGAACAGGCGGCTGGCGGTCAGGTAGCCGTCGACATCCGAGTCGCGCTTGGCGCCGACCAGGCTGGGGATCAGGAAGTCATCCTGATGCTTGTATTCCAGCCCCAGGGAAACCTGCGGCAGGCGGTCGTAGACCAGATCGCCGAAGAGTTTCACCTTGAGGCCGAAGATGTCCTGATGCAGGGTGTCCTCGGGCAGGCTGAGCTTGTGCACCAGCGAGCCCAGGTCGAAACTCTGGCGGGCGTAGGAGACCTCCACCCGGTTGTCGTAGGAGGCGGCGATGCCGGCCACGTCCAGCCGATAGTCCGGCAGCAGCACGCGGGTGGCGAAGGCGCTGGCGCCCCATTGGCCCTCGTCGGCATAGCTGGTGATCACCGCCCAGGGAGTGAGGCCGCCGCCGGCGGCGCCGTCGATGCTGGTGGCCCCGCCGGTGGCGATCAGCCGCCCGTCCTGGGCCTGGGCATGGCAGGCCAGCGACAGGGTGAGGGCCAGGCCCAGAAAGGATAAGGGACGCTTCATGGTCAGTGCACCAGAATGGAAGGGGCGGCCAAAGGTTGTTTGACCCAGGCCTCGAACGCCGCCGGCGCCAGCGGCCGGCTGATCAGGTAGCCCTGGGCGGTGTCGCACTGCCAGCGCTCGAGCAGGCGCAGGCTGCGCTCGTACTCGACGCCTTCGGCGACCACCTTGAGCCCCAGGTTGTGGCTCATCTCGATGGTCGAGCGCACGATTACCGCGTCTTCGCTGGTTTCGTCGAGATCGCGGACGAACGACTGGTCGATCTTCAATTCCTGCACCGGCAGGCGCTTGAGGTGCGCCAGCGAGGAGTAGCCGGTGCCGAAATCGTCTACCGAAAGGCTGATACCGCAGTTGCGCAGGGCATTGAGCACGCGCAGGGCGGCTTGGGGCTCGCGCATGATGGCGCTTTCGGTGATCTCGAATATCAGCTGTTCGGCCGGCACCTGGTACAGGGTTAGCAGCCGGTTGACCCGCTCCAGCAGGTCGCTGCCGGTGAGGTCTTCGGCGGAGATGTTCAGCGACAGCTGGATGCGCAGGCCGCGGCCGTTCCATTCGGACAGCTGGCGAATGCCCTCCTCGATCACCCAGCGGGTGAGAATCTGGATGCTGCCGGTGCGTTCGGCCAACTCGATGAACTCGCCGGGCGAGACCATGCCGAAATGCGGATGCTGCCAGCGCAGCAGGGCTTCGGCCTGGACCACGCGCTGGGCGCGGATGTCCAGCTTGGGCTGGTAGTGCAGCATCAGCTCGCCGTTGGTGGCGGCGCGGCGCAGGTCACGGATCAGGCGGATCTGCCGCTGGTGCGCGAGGTCGCGGCCATGCTGGTAGACCTGCAGGCGCCCTGGCATGTCGACAGCGTCTTTCATGGCGATCGCGGCACGGCCCAGCAGCTCCTCGGCAGTGATGCCATCGGCCGGGTAGGCGGCGATGCCGATCCGGCAATCGATGCTGACGTCCTGGCCACCGAAGCGGTGCGGCTGCAACAGCACCTGTTGCAGGCTGTCGGCCATGGCCACGGCGTTGGCGCCGTCGACGTTTTCCAGCAGGACCAGGAATTCGTCGGTGATCAGGTGCGCCACGGTGTCGCCCGGGCGGATGAATTCCAGCAGGTTCTCACCGATCTGCTGCAGCAGGCGGTCGATGAAGGCCGGGCCGCCGTTTTCGCTCAGGGCGCGCAGGTTGTCCACGCCCAGGTACAGCAGCGCCACCGGGCGGTCCGAAGAAATCGCGCTGCCCAGGCGCTCCATGGCCAGGGCCCGGTTGGGCAGGCCGGTCAGGGCGTCGTGCAGGGCGTTGTGTGCCAGGCGTACTTCGCGTTCGGCAATGCCCTGCTGCATGCTGTTGATGGCATTGGCCAGCAGGCCGAGCTCGTCGCTGCGCTGCACCGGCAGCTGCGTCTGATAGTCGCCCTGGCGGATGCGGTCGGCGGCGAACGCCAGCGCCTGCACCGGTTGCGACACGCTGCGCGCCAGCATCAGCGCGCCCACCAACGAGGCCAGCAAGGCCCCCAGGGCGATGAACAGGATGTTGTGGTCCAGCGGCGCAAAGGCGCCCATGGCTGCGTCCAGCGGGCTTTGCAGCAGGGCGATGACCTTGCTGCTGGCAGGGTCCGGGGTGCCGGACAGCAGCAAAATCTGGTTGAGAAAGTTCTGTTGATGTTCCTCGCTGGCCAGCACCCGCCGGCCTTGGCCGACGTTGCTCTGAATCCACTGCGCGAGGTTGTCGATCATCTGCGTCGGTTGGGTGGTGATCAGCTGGCCGGCGGCGCCTTTGTCGACGGCGAGGAAAGACACCTCCAGGTTGCTCAGCTGGTGCAGTTCCTGGGCGAAGGCGCTGTCCATGGCAAAGCCGACCACGACCCGGGCGATCGGCAGCGGCGCCAGCACCGAGGTTTCCACCAGCAGGTGCGGCTGGCCTTGCAGCGGCACGATGACCATCGACTGGCCGATGCGCCGGGCGTCGCGCATGGCCTGGTCGAACGGAAAGAGCGTGTTCGGCACCACGGCGTCCACGGTGCTGGCCAGCACCTGGCCGTCCAGGCCGAGCAGGAACATGTCGCTGGCGTTGATCCGTGCGCCGTGGTTGAGCAGCGCCGAGCGAATGGTCGCCGAGTCGCCGCTGGCCACCGCGTCGCGGAAGCCGAAGTCGGCCGCCAGCAATTGCACGCCGTCGCGCAGGCGCCGGCCACGGGTGTCCAGCAACCGCTCGAACAGCCGCGAGCCGAGTTGCAGCTGCTCGCCGGCCTGGCTGCGCACCGCTTCGTTGGTGGCCACCTTGACAGCAATGGTCAACGCGCCGACCACCACCAGCAACAGCAGGATCAGCACCCCGGCGATGCGCGCCTGAAAGCTACTTTTGAGGTTCATGGAGGGCATTGCCGAATGCATCGCCGAACGCGCTGGGCGCGGGGGCGCTGGCGGCATCGGCAGCCGGGGGCTGTACGGTCATGGAGAAGTCGTGGTGAACGCCGGCCGCGCCGATGTCCAGCTCGCCGCCGCTCTGGTTGAGCTGGTCGGCGCTTTGCGGGTGCCAGAGGGTCACGCTGTAGTGGCCGGCGGGCAACTGGGCCAGGTTGAGCTGGCCCTTGGCATCGGTGACCGCGAACCAGGGGTCGTCGGTGACGTAGACGTAACCCAGCATCCAGTCATGGATATTGCAGCCGAGCACCACCACGCCGGGCTTGTCGAACAGCAGTGGGTCGGTGGGCGTGCCTTCGTACAGGCGCAGCTCGAAGCGCTTGGGCGCGGAGAACGAATAGACCTGATGGCGAATGTTGTCGCTGTTGGGGAAGCTGATCGATGTGCCGGTACGCACGGCCAGCACATGGGGCACGAACTCCTGGTTGCGCTGGTCCATGGTCGCCTTGGCGCCCGCAACGGCGGCCTGGGGGGCGCCATGCAGGCTGACCACGGCGCCGGCCAGGGGCTTGCCCTGCTGGTCGACCACCTGGCCCTGCAGGGAAGCGGCACTGAGCCAGCTGCTGCAGGCCAGGCAAGCCGCGCCCGCAAGAATTCGTGTTGCAAAACTGATCATGCCAGACACCACACAAGGCAGATGAAAGTCACACACCCGCTGCCCCGCAGGTGCTCATGTCAAGGTTATCGACCACCCCGGGCAAACCTGAAGCGGCCCATTGGAACCTGCCCATTGAAACCGACGCGCCATCGCCCCATCTAAGCTGCATGACCCATTGCGCAGGTGCCCCATGAGCGACCAGCAAGATCAACAGGACCATCACGACCACCTGGACAGTCACGACGATCTGGACAGCGACCACATAGAACACTCGACCCACTCCAGCACTGAGCTGGCCCTGCCCGGCCAGAACCTGCCCGACAAGGTCTACATCATCCCCATTCACAACAGGCCGTTCTTCCCGGCGCAGGTGTTGCCGGTCATCGTCAACGAAGAACCGTGGGCCGAGACCCTCGACCTGGTGGCCAAGACCCCGCATCACTCGCTGGCGCTGTTCTTCATGGAGACGCCACCGGAAGACACCCGCCATTTCGACACCTCCAACCTGCCGCTGTACGGCACCCTGGTGAAGATCCACCACGCCAGCCGCGAGAACGGCAAGCTGCAGTTCGTCGCCCAGGGCCTGTCGCGGGTGCGCATCCGCACCTGGCTCAAGCACCACCGCCCGCCCTACCTGGTGGAAGTGGAGTACCCGCATCAGCCCACCGAGCCGACCGACGAGGTCAAGGCCTACGGCATGGCGTTGATCAACGCGATCAAGGAGCTGCTGCCGCTCAACCCGTTGTACAGCGAAGAACTGAAGAATTACCTGAACCGCTTCAGCCCCAATGATCCGTCGCCGCTGACCGACTTTGCCGCCGCCCTGACCTCTGCCACCGGCACCGAGCTGCAGGCGGTGCTCGACTGCGTGCCGATGCTCAAGCGCATGGAAAAAGTCCTGCCGATGCTGCGCAAGGAAGTCGAAGTCGCACGCCTGCAGAAAGAGATATCGGCCGAGGTCAACAAACAGATAGGCGAACACCAGCGCCAGTTCTTCCTCAAGGAGCAGCTCAAGGTCATCCAGCAGGAGCTGGGGTTGACCAAGGACGATCGCAGCGCCGACGTCGAGCAGTTCGAGCAGCGCCTGCAGGACAAGACCCTGCCGGCGGCGGCGCAGAAGCGCATCGACGAGGAAATGAACAAGCTGTCGATCCTCGAGACCGGCTCGCCGGAATACGCCGTCACCCGCAACTACCTGGACTGGGCCACGGCCCTGCCATGGGGTGTGTTCGGCAAGGACAAGCTCGACCTCAAGCACGCGCGCAAGGTCCTCGACCAGCACCATGCCGGGCTGGACGACATCAAGAGCCGCATCCTCGAGTTCCTCGCCGTCGGTGCCTACAAAGGCGAGATCAGCGGTTCGATCGTGCTGCTGGTCGGCCCGCCCGGTGTCGGCAAGACCAGCATCGGCAAGTCCATCGCCGAATCCCTGGGGCGGCCGTTCTACCGTTTCAGCGTGGGCGGCATGCGCGACGAGGCGGAGATCAAGGGCCACCGGCGCACCTACATCGGCGCCCAGCCGGGCAAGCTGGTGCAGGCGCTCAAGGACGTCGAGGTGATGAACCCGGTGATCATGCTCGACGAGATCGACAAGATGGGCCAGAGCTACCAGGGCGACCCGGCCTCGGCGCTGCTGGAGACCCTCGACCCGGAACAGAACGTCGACTTCCTCGACCACTACCTGGACCTGCGCCTGGACCTGTCCAAGGTGCTGTTCGTGTGCACCGCCAACACCCTGGACTCGATCCCCGGGCCACTGCTCGACCGCATGGAAGTGATCCGCCTGTCCGGCTATATCACCGAAGAGAAGCTGGCCATCGCCAAGCGGCACCTGTGGCCCAAGCAGCTGGAGAAGGCCGGCGTCGACAAGTCGCGCCTGGTCATCAGCGACAGCGCCCTGCGCGCGGTGATCGATGGCTATGCACGTGAAGCCGGCGTGCGCCAGCTGGAAAAACAGCTGGGCAAACTGGTGCGCAAGGCCGTGGTCAAGCTGCTGGGTGACCGTAACGCGGTGATCCGTATCGGTACCAAGGACCTCGAGGCCTCGCTGGGCATGCCGGTGTTCCGCAGCGAACAGGTGCTGTCGGGCAAGGGTGTGATCACCGGGCTGGCCTGGACCAGCATGGGCGGCGCCACCTTGCCGATCGAGGCCACCCGCATCCATACGCTCAACCGCGGTTTCAAGCTGACCGGGCAGCTGGGCGACGTGATGAAGGAGTCGGCGGAAATTGCCTACAGCTATGTCAGCTCCAACCTGGCCCAGTATGGCGCCGACCCGACCTTCTTCGACGAGGCGTTCGTGCACATGCATGTGCCCGAAGGTGCCACGCCCAAGGACGGCCCCAGCGCCGGGGTGACCATGGCCAGCGCGCTGCTGTCGCTGGCCCGTGACCAGGCGCCGAAAAAAGGCGTGGCCATGACCGGCGAGCTGACCTTGACCGGCCACGTGCTGCCGATTGGCGGAGTGCGGGAGAAAGTCATCGCGGCGCGCCGACAGAAAATCCATGAACTGATCCTGCCCGAGCCCAACCGTGGTAACTTCGAGGAATTGCCCGACTACCTCAAACAGGGCCTGACCGTGCACTTCGCCAAGCGTTTTGCGGACGTGGCAAAGGTGCTGTTCTGATCGTCAACCGACAAGGATAGAAGCCGTAGATGAACGCTGCCCGTTTGCTGACCGTCGCCAGCCTGGCCACGCTCGCGGCCTGCAACAGCCACGCGCCGAAGCCGGACAACATCACCCTCGCCAACCAGCGTGAATGCCCGGTGAGCCTCGCCGTCGGGCAGCGGTTGACCCTGACCCTACCCAGCGACCCCACTACCGGCTACCGTTGGCTGATGCAGAACGCCGGGCAACCGGCCCTGCGCAGCCTCGGCGCGGAAGTGTTCAGCAACCCGGAGGATGCCGGCGTGGTCGGCGGTGCCGGGCAATCGATGTGGCGCTTCGAAGCGAAACAGGCGGGAAGTGGCACCCTGCTGCTGGTGTACCAGCAGCCATGGGCGCCTGAGGTGAAGCCGATCAAGTCGTTCGAGTGTGTGATTGCGGTGCAGTAGCCGCCAGCGGTCAGCTTTCCGGCAATGAGGCGATGAAGTTTTCCATGCGCTTGAACTGCTGTTCGATCTCCAGGTACGTCTCAGGATCCTGACTCAGTTCTGCCAGACCCAGCTCCAGAAAGCCGCAATAGATGGCGACGATTTTGCTCACCTCGGCATCCCAGGCGTCCCGGTGCTGCCAGGCGCCGGGCAGCTTGGCGATCGTTTCGATCTGGTCGTCGTAGCCTTTGCGGGTGGCCGTGAGCTGGTCGATTTCACGCTTGAGTTCGCCCACCTCGGCTCGCAGGGCCGCACGCTTTTGCTCCAGGGCGGTGAACTTGCGCTCTTCGCCAAACTGCTCGATGTGCTCCTCCACTTTGGCGATCGCGGCCTTGACCAGCTCTTTGTCGACCTTCCTGGTCTTTACCGCTTTCACAGCCATGTCCACCTCTTCGGCGGTGGGCAGGGCCTTCTTGAAAATGTCCTCCAGCTCGTAGCGTTTGAAGAGGTCGAGTGCAGCGGTGATATCGGTGACCCCGGCAGACGCCTTGTCCAGCTTTATCTGCCGGGCCTCGATACGATCCTGCTCGAACCGGCTGTCGCAGCTCAGCTGTTGCATTGTCGTGGCCAAATCCGGCGGTTCGATAGCGCGGATACTGCGCAAGCCGCTTTCCAACCCTTTGACGTCGCGTTCGATGTCATCCAGTGAACGGGCCACCTTGGACCGGGCCAGTGCCTGCAGCTCGTCTACCTGCTCGGCTTGTTCGCTTGCGGCCAGATCGGTGCGCGAGCTCAGCGCCTCCACCGACTCGGCCACCCTGCTCAGCGCCAGGTTGTGCAATGCCGCATGGGTGGCGGCGCTGCGCTCGTAGAATTGCTCATAAGTCTGGCGGGTCAGGTTATCGAGGGTCACCAGGCGCGCCTGGACGGTGGGCATTGTCTTGCCCAATCCCAGGCGAGTCGCCTGGTGCAGGCCGGTGACACTCCTGGCGAACGCCTTGGCATCCGGAGTGGGTAATGCTTGGCTGACGAAAGTGATCGATGTCATGGTTCCATTCCTTGGTTGGCGGCTTTCGATTGTTCGAATTGTTCGAATTGATCCAGCAACTCCTGCGACTGCTGCAGCACCTCATGCCATGGCGCCATGATGTTTTCAAAGCGCAGGGCAAACGTGGACAGCTTCACCTGGCCGGTGATCAGGCTCGCCTCCGTACGGGATTCGTCGATCTGACCTTTGATATCACGCCATACTTTCAACAGGTGCCCCGCCGCTGTCTCGGTTTGGCTCAAGCACAGGGCCATATCGCTGAGGGTCAAGGCGTACTGGGAGATGCGGCCTTTTATCGGGTTGGCCTGGAGCAGCCACCGCTGCGACTCCTCGCGCTTGGCTATCAGCGCATTCTGCGCGGCCCGTGCGTCATCGGCGCGATTGCCGGTGGTCAGATAGCTGATCGCCAAGCCGAGGGGACCGAACAGGGCGCTGTAGCGAAAGGCTGACTCGTAGTATTCGATCGTGGCCTGCTGCTCCTCGATCTCCCCCGTGAGCTGGTCGACGAAGGCCTCGGATTCTTTGAGCGTGTCGCCGATGCCACTGTCGGCCATCGCCTCATTGACGCAGGCGAGCAGGTCCTGCAGGCCGTACTTCAGTGCGCCACGGAAGGCTTTGGCCAGCTCATAGGTTCCCTCGACACGCTTGAAGTAGCTCTCGACCTGCTCCTTCATATAAACGAACAGGTCACTCAGGGATTCCACTGCCTGCAGGTCGCCCTCGGCCAGACCCTCATCGGCCTCCAGGTCGATGGGCAACGTCTGAAGCTCCGCCAGCCGGGCCCCGTGGCGACCGTAGGCCTCAGTGGCCTGCATCACCTTCAATACCTTTTGGCCCGTGGTGGTGAACGACTTCGAAAAGGCGTTCAGCTGCACACCGAGCATCTCGGACGCCTCCTCCAGCTCCGGCCAGGTCTCGGCATGTCGAACCAGCCCCTGGTTGAGGTTGCGTATTGCCGTCAGCAAAGTCTCACCGAGCACTTTCGACGTGGTGGAGAATTGGCTGAGTATCTGCTGATCATCGGTGGGTAATCGACGATAGGTCCGATAATACAAGTCGATGTCGTGCAAATCCTGCGCCGTGAACAGGATGCTCGGCTCCCTGACTGGAGGTCGCTGCTCCGGCTGCGCTTGTTGCAGAATGGGTTCTGTCTGCATGGCTCATATTCCTTGATGAGGTGGCATATGCAGCGCTCGTCCCACGAACGCCGGGGTTGGCGGCCAAGCGGCTGCGTGCTCAAGGTAGCGAGGGACCGGCTGTACGTTGAATCCGGAAAGCCGTCCCTGGACGTGGCTGCATAAAGCCGCCAACCCCGCTAAAATGCCGAGCTTTTCCACCCTCGCCTGGAACTCGTCGTGAGCAGACAACCCGACCGCCTCTTCGCCCAACCCTTGGCTGAAGTGCCCGACTTCGCCTTCAACGAGGACGTGGTGCGGGTGTTCCCGGACATGATCAAGCGCTCGGTACCGGGCTACCCGACCATCGTCGAGAACATCGGCGTGCTCGCCGCGCAGTTCGCCCAACCCAACACCTTGCTCTATGACCTGGGCAGCTCGCTGGGTGCGGTGACCCAGGCCCTGCGCCGCCACGTGCGCATCGAAGGCTGCCAGGTGGTTGCTGTGGACAATTCCCACGCCATGGTCGAACGCTGCCGCGAGTACCTGAATGCGCAGGATTCAATGTTCCAGGAGCTGCTGCCCGTAGCAGTGCGCGAGGGCGATATCCTTGAATTGCCGTTCCAGCCTGCCTCGGTGATTGCCCTGAACTTCACCCTGCAGTTCATTGCCCCCGACCAGCGTCTGGCGTTGCTCTCGCGTATACGCCAGACCCTGGTGCCGGGCGGCGCGCTGATCCTTTCGGAAAAACTGCGTTTCAATGATCAGCAGGAACATGAACTGCTGACCGACCTGCACATCGCCTTCAAGCGCGCCAATGGCTACAGCGAACTGGAGATTGCCCAGAAACGCAGCGCCATCGAAAACGTGATGAAGCCCGACAGCCTCCAGGAGCACCGCGAACGGCTGCTGGCCGCCGGCTTTTCGAAAGTGCTGCCGTGGTTCCAATGCCTCAACTTTGCCTCGATGATCGCCCTGCCATGATTGATCTGTCCAACCTGGTCCGCCGCCTGGCTGACACCCCGCTGGCCGCCTGGGCCGGTACTCTGCAAGCGCAGCTGGACAGCAAGATGGCCAAGGGGCATGGCGACCTGGCGCGCTGGCAAGGCGCGCTGGACGCCCTGCCCTTGCTGACACCAAGCGACGTCGACCTGGTCGACGGGCTGCGCCTGGACGGCCCCTGCGACGACGCCACCCGAGCGCAGGTGCGTAGCGCCCTGATGGGCTTGTCGCCATGGCGCAAGGGCCCGTTCGACCTGTTCGGCACCCATGTCGACACCGAATGGCGCTCGGACTGGAAGTGGTCTCGGGTCTCCCCGCACCTAGACCTGCGCGGCAAGCGCGTGCTCGATGTCGGCTGCGGCAATGGCTATTACCAATGGCGCATGCTCGGCGCCGGCGCCGACAGCGTGATCGGCATCGACCCCAACTGGCTGTTCTTCTGCCAGTTCCAGGCGGTGCAGCGGTACCTGCCGCAACTGCCGGCCTGGCACCTGCCGTTTGCCCTGGAAGACCTGCCAGCCAACCTTGAAGGTTTTGACACGGTGTTTTCCATGGGCGTGTTCTATCATCGGCGTTCGCCCATCGAGCACTTGCTGGCGCTCAAGGACTGCCTGGTCAAGGGCGGCGAGCTGGTCCTGGAAACCCTGGTAGTCGAAGGCGACGTGCATCAGGTGCTGGTGCCCGAGGACCGCTACGCACAGATGCGCAACGTCTGGTTCCTGCCTTCCGTGCCGGCGCTGGAGCTTTGGCTGCGCCGGGCTGGCTTCACTGACGTGCAGTGTGTCGACGTCAGCGTCACCAGCGTGGCCGAGCAACGCAGCACCGAATGGATGCGTTACCAGTCGCTGGGCGACTTCCTCGACCCCGACGACCACAGCAAGACCGTCGAAGGCCTGCCCGCCCCGATGCGCGCGGTGATCAAGGCGCGCAAATAACTTGAAACCGCTGGCCCGGAAGTGCGATACCTTCATCAATTGTCCGCATGTGCGCCCCAACCTTTCAAGGAGTCCAAGATGAGCAACCGCCAAAGCGAAATCGCTGCCGCCCTGGCCGTGGTACCGCCTTTTGCCGACACCGCTGCCCTGCAGGCCGAGGTCGACAAGCGCAAGGCCTTCATCAAGCAGTGCCTGCGCAGCGCCGGCCTCAAGGTGCTGGTGCTGGGCATCAGCGGTGGCGTCGACTCGCTGACCGCGGGGCGCCTGGCGCAACTGTCGGTCGAGGAACTGCGCAACGAGACCGGCGACGACGCCTACACCTTCATTGCCGTGCGCCTGCCCTACAACGTCCAGCACGACGAAGAGGACGCCTCGGCCTCGATGCGCTTCATCAAGGCCGACGTCGAAGACACCGTGAACATTGCCGGTGCGGTGCTCGGCCTCAGCGAGCAGGTGATTCACCTGCAAGGCCTGACCGATGCGCGCCGCGACTTCGTGGTCGGCAACGCCAAGGCGCGCATTCGCATGGTCGCGCAATACACCATCGCCAACGCCAACAACGGCCTGGTGATCGGCACCGACCATGCGGCCGAAGCGGTGATGGGGTTCTTTACCAAGTTCGGTGACGGCGCTTGCGACCTGGCGCCACTCAGTGGCCTGGTCAAGGGCCAGGTGCGAGCCATTGCCCGGCACCTGGGCGCGCCGGAAAGCCTGGTGCTGAAGGTGCCGACGGCCGACCTGGAAGAACTTCGCCCGGGCAAGCCCGACGAGGAGTCCCATGGCGTGACCTATGCCGAGATCGATGCCTTCCTGCACGGCGAGCCGGTGCGCGACGAGGCCTATCAGATCATCGTGCGCACCTATGACATCACCCGGCACAAGCGCGAATTGCCGTTTGTGCCGAGCTGACGCAACCACCGGCCTCGCAGCCTCTCGGGGGGCCCGCAGCCCCCGAGTCTTTAGCGGCTTGCCGCCAGAATCAACGCCTTCATCTCGGCCACTGCGCCCTTGAAGCCGACGAACAGGGCGTGCGCCACCAGCGCGTGGCCGATATTCAACTCGTTGATGCCCTTGATCGCCGCCACGGCTTCCACATTGTGGTAATGCAGGCCGTGCCCGGCATTGACGATCAGCCCCTGACTCAAGCCAAACGCCACGCCATCGGCAATGCGGCCCAGCTCTTCGGCCACTTCGGTCGGCGTCTGCGCATCGGCGTAGCGGCCGGTGTGCAGTTCAATGGCCGGCGCGCCGATGCGCCGCGAGGCTTCGATCTGGCGCTCGTCGGCGTCGATGAACAGCGACACCTCGCAACCCAGCCGCGCCAGGCGCTGCACCGCCGCCTTGATGCGCTCCTCCTGGCCCGCCACGTCCAGGCCACCTTCGGTGGTCAGCTCCTGGCGTGTTTCCGGCACCAGGCAAATGTGCGCCGGGCGGATCTGCTCGGCGAACGCCAGCATCGGCTCGGTAACACCCATCTCGAAGTTCATGCGGGTCTGCAGCACGTCCTTGAGCACCAGCACGTCACGCTCCTGGATGTGCCGGCGGTCTTCGCGCAGGTGCACGGTAATGCCGTCGGCGCCCGCTTCCTCGGCATCCAGCGCAGCCTTGACCGGGTCGGGGTACCGCGTGCCGCGCGCCTGGCGCAAGGTGGCCACGTGGTCGATGTTGACGCCGAGAAGGATGCGGTTGCTGGTAGTCACGGGGCTGCTCCCTGGTAATGAAGGGTGCAAGGATACGATGGCTTCAGGGTTTGCGAAACAATTCCCGGCTGACCAGCGGCTTGCCGCCCAGATGCGGCGCCAGTGCCTGGCGCATCAGGCGTTTGGCGGCGGCCAGGGCGCCGGGGGCGCTCCAGTCGGCTTCGGCCATGGCCAGCAGGTCGCAGCCCTTGAGCAGCCCGGGCTGAAACAGCTCGACCCGCTCCAGCCCGGCGTCCACCTGCAGGCGATAGAGACCGTCGGCGACGACGGGCAGGTCGTTGACGTCAGTGGCCAGGGCAAAGCCATACCCGAGGTCGTCGAGCAGCCGCCATTCGAACGAGCGCAACAGCGGCTCGATCGGTCGGCCAACGGCCAGCGCCTGCAAGGTCGCAGCGTAGTGCTCGAACAGCGCGGGATGCGGGTCTTCGGCGGGAAGTACGCGAATGATCAGCTCGTTGAGGTACAGGCCGCTGAACAGGGCATCCCCGACCATCCAGGCGGCGATGCCGGCACTTTCCATGCGCCCGACGTTCTTCAGCTCGCCGCGCCCGCGAAATTCCACTTCCAGTGGCACGAACGGCCTGGCCAGGGTACCCGCCTTGCCGCGAGCACTGCGCAGCACAGCACGCAGGCGGCCCTGGGGTGTGAAATAGTCGACCAGCGCGCTGCTCTCTCGATAGGCGCGCGAGTGCAGCACGTAGGCCGGCTGGGCGGCCGCCGGCTCAGAGATCGCCGTAGCCCAGCGAGCGCAGGGCGCGCTCGTCGTCGGACCAGCCACCCTTGACCTTGACCCAGAGGTTGAGCATGACCTTGGAGTCGAACAGCACTTCCATATCCTTGCGCGCCTCGGTGCCGATGCGCTTGATGCGCTCGCCCTTGTCGCCGATGATGATTTTCTTCTGGCCGTCGCGCTCCACCAGAATCAGGGCGTGGATGTGCAGGGTCTTGCCCTGCTGCTTGAATTCTTCGATTTCTACAGTGATCTGGTAGGGCAGCTCGGCACCGAGCTGGCGCATGATCTTCTCGCGCACCAGTTCTGCGGCCAGGAAGCGGCTGCTGCGGTCAGTGATCTGGTCTTCCGGGAAGAAGTGGTCGTTTTCCGGCAGGTGGCCGGCGATCAGTCCTTCCAGCGCTTCGAGGTTGTGTCCCTGCTGAGCGGAAATCGGCACGATCTTGGCCTTCGGCAACTGCTCCTGCAGCCAGGTCAGGTGCGGCATCAGCGCGGCCTTGTCCTCGATGCGGTCGGTCTTGTTGATGGCCACGATCACCGGGCCCTCGACGTACTGGATACGCTCGAGGACCATCTGGTCCTCTTCTGTCCACTTCGTCTGGTCGACCACGAAGATCACTACATCGACATCTTTCAAGGCCGCCGAGGCAGTCTTGTTCATGTAGCGGTTGAGCGCTTTCTCGCCGCCCTTGTGCATGCCCGGAGTATCGACGTAGATGGCCTGCACGTCGCCCTCGGTCTTGATACCGAGCATGTTGTGCCGCGTGGTCTGCGGCTTGCGCGAGGTGATCGCCAGCTTCTGGCCGAGGATGTGGTTGAGCAGCGTCGACTTGCCGACGTTGGGGCGCCCGACGATGGCCACGTAGCCACAGCGGGTCACGGCGCCGTCGCCGGTTTCGATGATGGGGGTTGTATCAGTCATTGCAGTTCTCCACACCCAGGGCAATCAGGGCGACGGAAGCCGCGACCTGCTCGGCGATGCGTCGGCTGACGCCCTGGCCCCGGCTTTTTTCGTTCAAAAGGATGATTTCACATTCGACGAAAAACGTCCGGCAATGCGGTTCGCCCTGGATATCCACCACCTCGTAACGCGGCAGCTCGCAACCCCGTGACTGCAGGTATTCCTGCAGGCGGGTCTTGGGGTCTTTGTTGGTGTCCACCAGCGTCAGGCTGGCGAATTCGCTGGTCAGCCAGGCCAGCACGCGGTCACGCGCGGTTTCCATGCCCGCGTCCAGGTATATGGCGCCGATCAAGGCTTCCAGGGCATCGGCAAGGATCGATTCACGGCGAAAGCCACCGCTCTTCAGCTCGCCGGAGCCCAGGCGCAGGTACTCGCCCAGCTCGAAGCCACGGGCCAGCAGGGCCAGCGTCTCGCCCTTGACCAGGCGCGCGCGCAGGCGCGACAGCTGGCCTTCACGCGCCTGGGGAAAGCGCTCGAACAGCGCCTCGCCGGCGACGAAGTTGAGGATGGCGTCACCGAGAAACTCCAGCCGCTCGTTGTTGCGACCGGCGTAGCTGCGGTGGGTCAGGGCCAGGACCATCAGTTCCTGGTCCTTGAAGGTGTAGCCGAGCTGGCGCTCAAGGCGATTCAAAGAGAAGCTCACGGTTTACGCACGCTGAATTCGTGGTCGAATTTCACCACCAGGTCAATGTTACCCACCAGTGGCTCACGTTTTTCATATTGTAGATGAGCGAGGTATTGATCCCTCTGCTCGGTGACGCTCAACGCAGTTTTCAAATCCAGATCCCGGATATTGTTGACCTGCATGCCCCTGGCGACATGGGTGTAAAAATCGTCGACACTGCTGACTTCGTCGGCCTTGTCGGTGGATATTGCGGTGATGATCTTCTTCATCGCCATGTCATCGAGGTAGTGCGGCACGACCTTGAAGGCCGCTGAAACAATGAACCCGATGATGAAAAGTGCAATCAGCCAGCCGACCAGGGACAGACCTTTTTGCGAAACGGCAGACTTCATGTGTGACCCCTTGTGCTATCCATGGCCATAAAAGCATTCGGCGCCATTTGCGAGAATGGCGCCGTTTGGGCTACTTGATCAGGCCGACCCGGGAAAGGCTCGGCAGGTGGCTGAGCTTGGGTTCCGGCCAGCTCATCCAGACCGCGAAGGCCTTGCCGACGATGTTCTGGTCGGGGACCATCCCCAGCATGTCCTTGGGAATGTTGGGGTCATCCCAGTAGCGGCTGTCGTTGGAGTTGTCGCGGTTGTCACCCATCATGAAGTAGTGCCCGGCCGGCACCGTCCACTGGCTGTCGGGTGGCGCGCGGTAGCGGCTCATCTCTTCGCGAATCATGTGCTCGACCGTGCCCAGGTGCTCACGGTAAAGCTGCACGGTATCCAGGCTGCCCGGCTCGGCGCCGACCAGTTGCTTGGACACCAGCTGATCGTTGACGTAGAGCTGCTTGTCGCTGGTGTAGCGGATCTTGTCACCCGGCAGGCCGATCACCCGTTTGATGTAGTTGACGCTCGGGTCGCTTGGGTAGCGAAACACCATCACGTCGCCGCGCTGCGGATCACCGATCGGGATGACCTTCTTGTCGATCACCGGCAGGCGAATGCCGTACGAGAACTTGTTCACCAGGATGTAATCGCCCACTTCCAGGGTCGGCATCATCGAGCCCGACGGAATCTGGAACGGCTCGACCAGGAAGGACCGCAACACCAGCACGATGAACAGCACCGGAAAGAACGACTTGCCGTATTCGACCAGCAAGGGTTCCTTGTTCAGCTGTTCAACCACCGAGTTTTCCGGCTGGCTGACACTGCCCTCATAGGTGGCGATGGCAGCACGCCGGCGAGGCGCCAGGAACAACAGATCGACCAGCGCCAGCAGGCCGCAGACGGCTACAGCGATAACCAGCAACAGCGGGAAATTTAGTGACATAGGACCTGACTATTCCAACCTGAGCACGGCAAGGAAGGCTTCCTGTGGAATTTCCACGTTGCCGACCTGCTTCATGCGTTTCTTACCAGCCTTCTGCTTTTCAAGCAGCTTGCGCTTACGGCTCACGTCGCCGCCGTAGCATTTAGCCAGTACGTTCTTTCTGAGTGCCTTGACCGTGGTTCGCGCGATGATCTGGCCGCCAATGGCAGCCTGGATGGCCACGTCGAACATCTGCCGAGGAATCAGCTCTTTCATTTTCTCGGTGAGCGCACGGCCTTTGTAGGCCGCGTTGTCACGGTGCACGATCAACGCCAGGGCGTCGACCTTGTCGCCGTTGATCAGCACGTCCAGCTTGGACAGGTTGGCCGACTGATAACGATCGAAATGGTAGTCCAGCGAAGCATAGCCGCGGCTGGTCGACTTCAGACGGTCGAAGAAGTCCAGCACCACTTCGTTCATCGGCAGGTCGTAGCGCACCTGCACCTGCGAGCCGAGGAACTGCATGTCGCGCTGCACTCCGCGCTTCTCGATGCACAGGGTAATGACGTTGCCCAGGTGCTCCTGAGGCACAAGAATCGTCGCAGCGACGATCGGCTCGCGGAAATCCTCGACCGAGGAGATGTCCGGCAGCTTCGACGGGTTGTCGATGTACAGGGTCTCGCCGTTCTTCATCACCACTTCGAAGATCACGCTCGGCGCGGTGGTGATCAGGTCCAGGTCGTATTCGCGCTCAAGGCGCTCCTGGATGATCTCCATGTGCAGCATGCCGAGGAACCCGCAGCGGAAGCCGAAGCCCAGCGCGTCGGAGCTCTCTGGCGAGTATTGCAGCGAGGAATCGTTGAGGGTCAACTTCTGCAGGGCATCGCGGAAGTCTTCGAAGTCGTCGGAGCTGACCGGGAACAGACCGGCATAGACCTGCGGCTGGATGCGCTTGAAGCCGGGCAGCACGTCGACGTCGGGCGTAGTGCTCAGGGTCAGGGTGTCGCCGACCGGCGCGCCGTGAATGTCCTTGATGCTGCCAATGATGAAGCCCACTTCACCGGCCTTGAGGTCAGCGGTGGCGGTGTGCTTGGGAGTGAACACGCCGACGCTGTCGACCAGGTGGATCTTGCCGGTGGACTTGACGAGGATCTTGTCGCCTTTCTTCACTCGGCCCTGGCGCACGCGCACCAACGAGACGACGCCCAGGTAGTTGTCGAACCAGGAGTCGATGATCAGCGCCTGCAACGGCGCCTCGATGTCGCCAGTCGGTGCCGGGATGGTCTGCACCAGGCGCTCGAGCACGTCGATCACGCCCATGCCGCTCTTGGCGCTGCAGGCCACGGCGTCGGTAGCGTCGATGCCGATGATCTTCTCGATCTCGTCCTTGACGCGATCCGGGTCGGCCTGCGGCAGGTCCATCTTGTTCAGCACGGGCATGACTTCCAGGCCCTGCTCGATGGCCGTGTAGCAGTTGGCGACCGATTGCGCTTCGACACCCTGACCCGCGTCGACCACCAGCAGCGCGCCCTCGCAAGCGGCCAGCGAGCGGCTGACTTCATAGGTGAAGTCGACGTGGCCGGGGGTATCGATGAAATTCAGTTGATAGGTTTTGCCGTCCTGCGCCTTGTAGTGCAGGGTGACGCTGTGAGCCTTGATGGTGATGCCGCGCTCGCGCTCCAGATCCATGGAGTCGAGGACCTGAGCTTCCATCTCGCGATCGGCAAGGCCGCCGCACATCTGGATGAACCGGTCGGCCAGCGTCGACTTGCCGTGGTCAATGTGGGCGATGATGGAGAAATTGCGGATATGACTCAAATCACTCACGGATCAACACTCAAAAAGGCTGCGGGCAGGAAGCCCAACGAAAAATAGCCGGGAATTGTACCTTAAATAGCGGGGGTTGTGTGCAGGCTCACTGTTGCACCTTGTGGGAGCGGGCTTGGCCCGCTCCCACCCAGTGCTTACTCGGCCAGCTTGAAGGTGATGAAGCTCGCCCGGCCCTGGCGCAGCACGCGCATGGACACCGAACGGTTCTTCGGCAGGCCTTTGGCAATCTGGGCGAACTCCTTGGCCGAACCGATCGCCTGGTTGTTCAGGTGCGTGATGACGTCGCCCGGTTGCAGGCCGATCAACGCGGCAGGGCCGTCCTGCACGTCCTTGATGACCACGCCGCCCTGCAGTTCGAGGGTCTTTTTCTGCTCGGCGGTCAGGTCGGCCACCGAGACACCGAGGCGGTCGCTGCTGCTCTCATCGGCTGCCTTGGGGCTGGCGGCAACGTCCTGATCCTCATCGGGCAAGGCGCCCACGGTGATCGACAGGGTCTGGCGCTTGCCGTCGCGGATCACTTCGAGGTTGGCCTTGGCGCCATCCTTGAGGCCGCCGACCAGGTGCGGCAGGTCCGCCGACATGACGATCGGCTGGCCGTTCATGCTCAGGATCACGTCGCCGACCTTCAGGCCACCCTTGGCTGCCGGGCCGTTGTCCAGCACCTGGGCGACCAGCGCACCGGCCGGCTTGTCTAGGCCGAAGGATTCAGCCAGGTCCTTGTTGACCTCCTGGATGACCACGCCGAGCCAGCCACGGCTGACCTTGCCGTCTTTCTTCAGCTGGTTGGCCACGTCCATGGCGACGTCGATCGGAATGGCGAACGAGAGGCCCATGAAGCCGCCCGAACGGGTGAAGATCTGCGAGTTGATGCCCACCACTTCACCGGCCATGTTGAACAGCGGGCCACCCGAGTTGCCGGGGTTGATGGCCACGTCGGTCTGGATGAACGGCACATAGGAATCGTTGGGCAGGCTGCGGCCCTTGGCGCTGACAATGCCTTTGGTCACCGAATGGTCGAAGCCAAATGGCGAGCCGATAGCCAGCACCCACTCGCCGACCTTGAGCTTGTCGGAGTCACCCAACTTTACCGTCGGCAGGTTCTTGCCGTCGATTTTCAGCACCGCCACGTCCGTGCGCGGGTCGGTGCCGACCAGCTTGGCCTTGAGCTCGGAACGGTCGGCCAGGCGCACGATGATCTCGTCGGCGTCGGCGATCACGTGGTTGTTGGTCAGCACGTAGCCGTCGTCGGAAATGATGAAACCGGAACCCAGCGACTGCGCTTCGCGCTGGCGATCACCGCCGCGCGGCGACTTGGGCGCATTGCGCGGCAGGCTGCGCTCGAAGAACTCGCGAAACGCTGGCGGCAGGCCGTCCAGGTCGGGCATCTGCGAACCCGCCACGGAACGGTCGGGCAGCTTCTGCGTGGTGCTGATGTTGACCACCGCCGGTGAGGCCTGCTCCACCAGCCCGGTGAAGTCCGGCAGCGCCTCGGCCTGGGCCGTCACGACTTGGCCGAGCATCAGCAGCGCGGCGAAGAAAGACAGGTAGGGTTTCAAACTTGGTATGGACATACGGCTCCCGTTCATAACGAGCATGGTTGAGCAGTGCCAGCTGACGCCACGTCCTGAGACCCGGCGCCCGAGGCGGACAAGGCCAGTACCTGGCGGCATTGACCTATAGAAAAAATGCGATTGATTTGCAACATGGGCGCGCAAGTTTCATGTTGCTGTTTCATGTTGCTGCGGCCCGCTGAAAGCTATGTTGCCATGGGCCTCGGCCCTCAAGCATGAACTCTGTGTCACTCTGTATTTCAAAAGATGTCCGTTTCAAAAGATATCGGCGATCAGCGCGCACCGTCAGCCCGCACCGATAACGCCACGCGCTCGGCGGTGCCCATGGGCACCTCGCCCACCACTGTCACCAGCATTTCGGTGCCCGCCTGCTCCAGGTGTCGTGATACCACCGCTGTCGGGCCCAGCTGCAGGCGACTTTCCGGGGAGGTCCCGGAGCCGATGGGCTCGACGAACACCGACAGGCGCGCCAGGCCATCACCATAGATCAGGTTGGCCACCGGCACCTTGCGCTCGGGGTCGACGTGCACCGAACTGCCGCTGAGCTCGAAACCCGCCGGCAGCCAGTCGCTACGCCAACTGGCCGCTGCCGCTCGACTGGCCACCAGCGCGGCCACTGCCGGCTTGCAATTGCTGCTGGCGGCCAACTCAAGCTCGTCGGGGTTGCCTGGGGTAAATCGGGTGAACTGAAACCGCTCGAGCAATTGCCCGCGATCACCCACCAGCAAGGACTTCAGCGCCAGCCCGGTCTGTTTGTCGAGATAAAGCTGCAGACCGTAGCGCTGTTGATCCTTGGGCCGCAGCATGACCACCTGGGTCTCGCGCCCGGCCACGCGCGAACTGCCACCGACCGTCAAGGTGTACCAGGACATGAGCTTCAGAGGATCCAAGCGCTGCTCGGAGGCGGGTGTGGGGTTGAGCGCAGCAGAAGAGGGATCGCTACTCAGGCAGCGGGCGGCGCCGTTGACGCGCAACGATTCGATAGCCGGTCCATCAAGCTGCAGTACGCGCTCGGTGACTTGACCATGGTTGGCAAGGTGCCAGATATCGTGGGTGGAGAAATTGCCGCTGCGCTCATACACGAACGTACCGGTGAACCCCTGCTGCTGCTCGGCCTGGGCCAAACGGCCCAGCCATTGGGCGGCATCGGTGGCAGCCTGCACCGGGGAGGTGAGGCCGCCACTCAGCAGGGTGACTGTCAACGCAAGGGCGCGCTGCGAATAGGAGGCGCGCATGGTCTCGCTTAACGGTTTTCCACGCTGGCAGCGCGAGCAGCAGGCAGAGCACCGTCAGTGCCCTTTACAGCGGAATCCTGGGCATGCTGGCGGATGTAACCTTGCGCACGCTGGTCAGGCTGGGCCTGCAAGACGGGCGCCTGGTCCGAGCTTTCGCTGTAATTGGCTAGAACAGCCGGACCCTTGACCTGCGGCATGGCAACGTTCTGCTGTACGGCAGGCTGTTGCTGGGCCAGTTGGGCACCCGCAATGTCGTTCTGGTTGTACAGACGCACGCCGGCCAGCACGGCAACGGTCACCGAGGCAGCAACGGCCAGGCGACCCAGGCTGCGCCATGGGCCACGGCCGGCCTTGGCAGGCGCGACTTCGTCGGCGATGGCCGCCGAAACTGCAGCCGACAGGTCCAGGTGCGGGTCCAGCAGGTCCTTGTGCATGACTGCCCGGGCAACCTGATAACGAGCCCAGGTGGCACGGGTTTCAGGATTCTCCAGGGCAGCAATCACCCGGCGTAATTCCAGTTCGTCCGCTTCGTTATCCATCACCGCGGACAGCGATTCCTGCAGGGCTTCACGACTCATTGCGTTCCTCTCTTGGCTGTCGCCGCTGTCTCAGGTTTCCTGCAACAAAGGTTGCAAGGCTTTATCAATGGCCTCCCGGGCGCGGAAAATCCGCGAACGCACGGTACCGACCGGACACTGCATGACGCTGGCAATGTCTTCATAACTAAGACCGTCAAATTCACGCAAAGTTAGAGCCGTACGCAAATCTTCTGGCAGCTGCTGGATGGTTCGATGGACAGTGCCCTCGATTTCATCGCGCAACAACGACCGCTCGGGAGACTCGAGATCCTTGAGGCCATGATCGCCGTCGTAGAACTCTGCGTCTTCGGAACTGACGTCGCTGTCTGGCGGCCTGCGTCCGCGGGACACCAGATAATTCTTCGCCGTGTTGATGGCGATACGGTACAGCCACGTATAGAACGCACTGTCACCGCGAAAGTTGCCCAACGCCCGGTATGCCTTGATAAAAGCTTCCTGGGCAACGTCCTGGGCTTCGTGGGTGTCGTGCACGAACCGCACGATCAACCCGAGAATCTTGTGCTGGTATTTCAGCACCAACAGATCGAAAGCTCGCCGATCGCCCCGCTGAACGCGTTCGACCAGCTGCTGATCCTCTTCCTGGGTTAGCATGAACACTCCTCGATGAACCTGAAGGAGCGTTGCTTCAGCGAGCGTTCAGGCTTGCAACCATAGACTCGGGCTTTTGGCAAAAGTTCTCCCCTCCAGGCAAGTTTCCTGCAGGCAATCTCTTTGCCTGCACGAAAAACGCGGCGCGGTCCTGGCCGGCTGCGTCAATAATCTTGTCGTCGAGCCCGCCTCCCTGGTCGTCATGACCGACAGACGGCAAAGCCGACGCTGTTCTCCCGTCTCAGGGGCAACCTTCTATTGATTCCGGGCGCTGGTAATAAGTTCCCACTATTTAAGTGGAGGTGGGCGCGCCGCTTTGCAAGGTCACCCGGTGAAAACTGGCATCCTGCTATTGTGCCGCTCCACCCCCCTATATACTAGGCCCTCGTGCACAGGCCAACGCCCAGCTGCGCCAGCACATAACAATAAACGTATTCGCGGACCCCTCTCATGAGCCGACAGTTTCAACACGACGTCCTGGTCATCGGCAGCGGCGCGGCCGGCCTCAGCCTGGCCCTGAACCTGCCCGCGCAGCTGCGCGTCGCCGTGCTCAGCAAGGGCGACCTGGCCAACGGCTCGACATTCTGGGCCCAGGGCGGCGTGGCCGCCGTGCTCGACGACAGCGACACGGTGCAGTCCCATGTCGAGGACACCCTGGACGCCGGCGGTGGGCTGTGCCATGAAGACGCTGTGCGCTTCACCGTAGAGCACAGCCGCGAGGCCATCGAGTGGCTGATCCAGCTGGGCGTGCCCTTCACCCGCGATGAGCACGGCGAGAACGAAGACAGCGGCTTCGAATTCCACCTGACCCGCGAGGGCGGCCACAGTCACCGACGCATCATTCATGCAGCCGATGCGACCGGCGCGGCGATCTTTCGCACCTTGCTGGCCAAGGCCCAGGAGCAGCCCAACATCGAGCTGCTGGAACAGCGTGTGGCCGTCGACCTGATCACCGAGCGCCGCCTGGGCCAGAGCGGCGAGCGCTGCCTGGGCGCCTACGTGCTGGACCGCGCCACCGGCGAGGTTGACACCTTCGCGGCGCGCTTCGTGGTGGTCGCCACCGGCGGCGCGGCCAAGGTCTACCTGTATACCAGCAACCCGGACGGCGCCTGCGGCGACGGCATCGCCATGGCCTGGCGCGCGGGCTGCCGAGTGGCCAACCTGGAATTCAACCAGTTTCACCCCACCTGCCTGTATCACCCGCAGGCCAAGAGTTTCCTGATCACCGAAGCCTTGCGCGGCGAAGGCGCCCACCTCAAGCTGCCCAACGGCGAGCGTTTCATGCCACGCTTCGACGCCCGCGCCGAACTCGCCCCCCGCGACATCGTCGCCCGCGCCATCGACCACGAAATGAAGCGCCTGGGCGTGGACTGCGTGTACCTGGACATCAGCCACAAGCCGGCCGAATTCATCAAGCTGCACTTTCCGACCGTCTACGAGCGCTGCCTGGAGTTCGGCATCGACATGACCCGCCAGGCCATCCCGGTGGTCCCGGCGGCCCATTACACCTGCGGTGGCGTGATGGTCGACGACCACGGCCAGACTGACGTGCCCGGCCTCTACGCCATTGGCGAAACCAGCTTCACCGGGCTGCACGGCGCCAACCGCATGGCCAGCAACTCGCTGCTCGAATGCTTCGTCTATGGCCGCTCGGCCGCCGCCGACATCGTCAGCCGCCTGCCCCAGGTGGCCATGCCGCAGCACCTGCCGGTGTGGGACGCCAGCCAGGTGACCGACTCAGACGAAGACGTGATCATTGCGCACAACTGGGATGAACTGCGGCGGTTCATGTGGGACTACGTCGGCATCGTGCGCACCACCAAGCGCCTGCAGCGCGCCGAGCACCGGGTGCGTTTGCTGCTGGACGAAATCGACGAGTTCTACAGCAACTACAAGGTCAGCCGCGACCTGATCGAGCTGCGCAACCTGGCCCAGGTCGCCGAGTTGATGATCAAGTCGGCCATGCAGCGCAAGGAAAGCCGCGGCCTGCACTACACGCTGGACTATCCAGAGCTGCTGCCGGAGGCGAAGGACACGATACTCGCGGCGTTCTGAGGAGGACTTACAAGGGGCACTGGCTGTGGACTGAGCCCTGGAGATGCCGGGCACTAGCGTGCCGCTGCCCACCTCGCACGGCTCAAGCGCAGCAATACGCGCAAACGGCGGTGCTGATCGGCAGCCAGCGAGTCGCCCAGCAGGCACTGGCTGCGGCTGAACCACTGGCCGGGGCGGCGCAGGCGCAAAAGGATGAAGCCGGGTTGGGCGATCGAGTCGGGCTGCAGTTGCACGGCCTGCCAACCGTCAGCCGGGGAATACAGATGCCAGCCTCGCGCATCGCGGCGCAAGCCGCGCCAGGCGGCGGGATGACTCAGGCTGATGCGGTGCGGCAGCACCCAGGCTGCGTGGGCGCAGCAGGCGATTATCGCCAACCCGCGCACCAGGCTGCCGATATCCAGCAGGATCAACGCCAGCAGCGCCGCGCCCTGCCCCGCCGCGTAGGCGATCAGCAGGCGGCGCGAGGGCTGCCAGTGATATTCGAAGCGTTCTTCACTTGGGTTGGACACGGTCGAGGATCATGCGAACCATGCGCTGCAGTTCGGCGTCTTCGGACTCGGCGCGCTCCATGAACCAGCCGAACATGTCCTGGTCTTCGCATTCGAGCAGGCGCCGGTAGACGTCGCGGTCGACGTCGTTCAGATGCGGGTACACCTCGCGCACGAACGGCACCAGCAGCACGTCCAGCTCCAGCATGCCGCGCCGGCTATGCCAGTACAGGCGATTCAGTTCAACGTCTTCAACCATGGCCATGCAGCTCTCCTCGAAACAGGCCGCGAAGTATACAGGAAGGTGCCCTGGCACGAGCGTGCCAATCTGCGCGCAAACGTAACCGTCGCTGGCGGCAATCAACTGCCCGGGCGCCTACCTATTTTGCCCCGCGCGCTCTATCATGGTGCCCAGTCTATTCTCCCTGCGATGACTCATGGCCGATTCCGCTTTTTTCTGCGCACTGTCCCACGAAGGCGTCCTGGCCGTCCGCGGCTCCGATGCCGGCAAGTTCCTGCAAGGTCAGCTGACCTGCAACATCAACTACCTCAACGATCATTTCGCCAGCCTTGGCGCACGCTGCACCCAGAAGGGGCGCATGCAGTCGAGCTTTCGCATCCTGCTCGAAGGAGATGGTTGCCTGCTGGCCATGGCCAGCGACCTGATCGAGCCGCAGTTGGCCGACCTGAAAAAATACGCAGTGTTTTCCAAGTCCAAATTGACCGACGAGAGCGCTGCCTGGCTGCGCCTGGGCCTGGAGCACGGCGACGCCGCCCTGCGCGCGCTGGGCCTGGAACTGTCCGCCGAAACCGGTGCGGTGGTACGCGCCGACGGCCTGATCGCCATTCGCGTGTCGCCGGGCCGGGCCGAACTCTGGGTCCCGGCTGCCGACGCCGAGCGCGCGCGCGCCGTGGTTGCGCAACACGCCCGCGAGGCCGGCCTGAACGACTGGCTGCTGGGCCAGGTGCGTGCCGGCATCGGCCAGGTCATGGCGCAGACCCGCGAGGCGTTCATCCCGCAGATGCTCAATCTGCAGGCCGTCGACGGCGTCAGTTTCAAAAAGGGCTGCTACACCGGCCAGGAAATCGTTGCGCGCATGCAGTATCTGGGCAAGCTCAAGCAGCATCTGTACCGCCTGCGGCTCGAAGGCGACGTGGTACCGGAGCCGGGCACCAGCCTGTTCTCGCCGATCCACGCCAGCGCCGTGGGCGACGTGGTACTGGCCGCGCGGGGCAGCGAAGGCATCGAGCTCTTGGCAGTGCTGCGCGCCGACGCCGCCGAACATGGCCATCTGCATCTGGGTAGCGTCGAGGGCGCCCGCCTGACCCTGCTCGACCTGCCCTATACGCTGGACCGTGACCGCGAGATCCAGCGCTGACCGGCGCCGGTCGCGGCCTGCCGTGCTGACCTTCACTAGAGATAGCCGATGAGCGAGCTCGCCGATGTGGTGCAGAAGGATCTGCTGACTGCCATTGACAGGGACGACCTGGTGTTGCCGACGCTCCCGGAAGTGGCTCTGGCCATTCGCGAAGCGGCCGAAGACAGCGAAATCAGTGTCAGCCACCTGAGCCGGGTCATCGGCCGCGATGCAGCGCTGGCAGCGCGGTTGATCCAGGTGGTCAACAGCCCGCTGCTGCGCGCCGCCGTGGAAGTCACCGATCTGCACACCGCCATTACCCGGCTGGGGGTCAACTACAGCTGCAACCTGGCCATCGGTCTGGTCATCGAACAGATTTTCCACGCCCGCTCCAGTGTGGTCGAGCGCAAGCTGCGCGAGGTCTGGCAGCAGAGCCAGGAAGTCGCTGGCATCAGCTATGCCATCTGTCGACGGTTCGACGGCCTGCAGCCGGACCAGGGCGCCCTGGCCGGGTTGATTCACCAGATTGGCGTGCTGCCCATCCTCACCTATGCACAGGACAACAACGAACTGCTCTCCGACCCGGTGTGCCTGAACCACGTCATCGATTCCATCCACCCGGTGATCGGCGCCAAGATCCTCAGCAAGTGGGAATTCCCGGCGGCGCTGGCCAGGGTGCCCGGGCAGTACCTGGACCTGGAGCGCGAGTCACCGCGCGCCGATTATGGCGACGTGGTGCAGGTAGCGACCCTGCTCAACCAGCGCGGCCGGCACCCCTACGCGGCGCTCGCCGACCTGCCGGCGTATCGGCAGCTGCGGCTGAACCTCGGAGCGCCGATCACCGACGAGCAGCTGCAGGCGGCTCGTGACATGTTTTGTTGACCAGGGGCGTGTGCAGCGCAGGAGCCGGCGAAGCTGGCGAGCATTGACACCGCGCAACCGACTGAACAGGCGGCGATCAAGGCAAATCCACATCAGCCCTGAACTCCACCCGCACCCGCAGCCCGCCCGCCGCGCCGTCATGCAGGCTGACCTGGGCCAGATGCGCGCGGCAGATTTCGCCGACGATTGCCAAGCCAAGGCCGGTGCCTTGGGTACTGCCTCGATAGAAGCGCTCGAAGACCCGCTCGCGCTCGGCAAGAGGAATGCCAGCGCCGTCGTCCTCGACCTCCAGCACGGCCGGCTGGCGCACCCGCAATACCACGTTGCCGCCCGACGGGGTGTGGGCCAGGGCATTGTCGACCAGATTGCTCAACAGCTCGTACAGCAGTGTCGGTTCTCCGCGCAGCCAGATCGGCTGCTCGGCCTCCAGGGCCAGGGCGATACCGCGTCGATGCGCTAGCGGCGCCATGGCCAGGCCCAGTTCGCGGGCCAGCTGCGCCAGATCCAGGCGCTGCGCACCACCCTCGGCGATGGCACGCGCGCCGTTTTCCACCCGTGCCAGCGAGAGCAACTGGTTGGCCAGGTGAGTCAGGCGGTCGGTGTCCAGGGCCACCGCCTGCAAGGTCGCCTGCCAAGCGTCTGCGTGCGGTGAACGCAGGCCCAGTTCGACCCGCGCCTTGAGCGCCGCCAGCGGGGTGCGCAGCTCATGGGCGGCGTCGGCGATGAACTGGCCCTGGCGCTCGAACTGCCGGCGCAGGCGCTCGGTGAAGCTGTTCAAGGCCTGCACCAACGGTTGCAACTCCTGCTGCACCTCGATCAGCGGCAGTGGCCGCAGGTCGTCCGGCTCACGGGCCGCGACTGCCGTGCGCAGGCGTTCCAACGGGCTGAGCGCGCCGCTGATGGTGTACCAGACCAACCCCAGCGCGCCCAGCCCGAGCATGCCCAGGCGCAGCAGGGTATCGGCCATCAGGCTGCGGGCCATGGCCTCGCGGGCCTGATCGGTCTCTGCCACGCGCACCTCGGCCATGCCGATCATGTGCGGCTCGTTGAGCGGCTTGAGCAAGCTCACCACGCGCACGTCCTGGCCCCGATAACGAGCACTGTAGAACCGCGCCAGGGCCGGATAGGCGTCGGTGCGCGGCGTGTCGGCGGGCGGGGGCGGCAGGTCTTCGTAGCCGGAGATCGGTTGCTGATGAATGTCATTGACCTGGTAATAGATACGCCCCGCGCTGTCATAGGCGAAGGGGTCCAACGCCAGCCAGGGCACGTCGACGCTGAGGCTGCCGTCGGTCGGCGAGATGCCCACGGCGATGGTCCGGGCCGAGGCCAGCAGCGTGCGGTCATAGGCATTGTCGGCCGCCTCGCGGCCATTCCAGTAGGCACTCAGGCCGCTGGCCAGCATCAGCACCACGAGCAATGCGGCGAGGTTGCGCAGCAGCCGCCAGCGCAGGCTTTCGGCATTAGGCATCGCGTTGGCACGCCACGACGGGCGCGGTCGCCTCCAGCAGGTAGCCAAGGCCGCGGAAGGTGACGATCGCCACGGCATGCCCGTCGAGCTTCTTGCGCAGGCGGTGCACGTAGATTTCGATGGCGTCGCAGCTGGCCTCCTCGTCGAGGCCGAACACCTGGCCGGCCAGTTGATCCTTGCTCATCACCCGCCCGGGCCGGGCGATCAACGCCTCGAGCACGGCCTGCTCGCGGGAAGTCAGCGTCAGCGGCGCATCGGCCAGGCTGAAACGTCGTGTGTCCAGGTCGTAGACCAGCACGCCGCAGCGCTGCTGCCGCTCGCCACCAAGCAGGCTGCGGCGCAGCAGGGCCTTGACCCGCGCCTCCAGCTCAGTCAACTCGAACGGCTTGGCCAGGTAGTCGTCAGCGCCCAGGTTGAGGCCGTGGACGCGGTCCTTGACCTCGCTGCGCGCGGTCAGCATCAGCACCGGCAGAGTCTTGCCACGGTCGCGCAGACGCGCCAGCACCTCGAAACCGTCAAGGCGTGGCAGGCCGACATCCAGCACCAGCATGGCGTAGTCCTCGCTGGCCAGGGCCAGGTCGGCGGCCACGCCATCGGTCAGCACATCGACGCTCAACCCGGCGCTCTTGAGCGCCTGGGCGATACTTTCAGCCAGGGGCGGATGGTCTTCGACGAGCAGTACGCGCATGCTCTTTTCCTCTTGTTTCTGAACGCCGGTTGCTGCTGCAAGGGCCGATGCGGCTGGAGTCTAACGTGAAAGTTTGCTGAAAGGTTGATGCCCTAACATGCCCGCAGGCTGGCAATTGTCACCCTATGAAACAACGCCCCCGAGGGCGTTTTTCGACAGAAGAAAATAACAAGAAACACCAGGAGACCTACCCAGATGCTATCCCTGCGCCCGCTTTACCTGGCCACCGCTGCTTTGCTGCTGGCCGCCCCGGCCCTTGCCAGCGAACCCAAACGCCCTGAATGCATCGCCCCGGCTGCACCCGGTGGCGGCTTCGACCTGACCTGCAAGCTGGCCCAGAGTGCGCTGGTCAACGAGAAGCTGCTGAGCAAGCCGATGCGCGTCACCTACATGCCCGGCGGGGTTGGCGCCGTGGCCTACAACGCCGTGGTCGCCCAGCGCCCCGCCGATGCCGGGACCCTGGTGGCCTGGTCAAGCGGCTCGCTGCTCAACCTGGCCCAAGGCAAGTTCGGCCGCTTCGATGAAGGCGCGGTGCGCTGGTTGGCCGCTGTCGGCACCAGTTACGGCGCCATTGCGGTGAAGAGCGACTCGCCCTACCAGACCCTCGACGACCTGGTCCAGGCCCTGCGCCAGGACCCCAGCAAAGTGGTGATCGGCTCCGGCGGTACGGTCGGCAGCCAGGATTGGATGCAGACGGCCCTGATCGCCAAGGCCGCTGGCATCCCGCCCCGCGAGCTGCGCTACGTGGCCCTGGAAGGCGGTGGCGAGATCGTCACCGCGCTGCTCGGGGGCCACATCCAGGTCGGCAGCACCGACATCTCCGACTCCATGCCGCACCTGGAAAGCGGCGGCATGCGCCTGCTGGCGGTGTTCTCCGAGCAGCGCCTGGACAAACCCGGCATGGCGCAGATCCCCACTGCCCGCGAGCAGGGCTACGACATCGTGTGGCCGGTGGTGCGTGGCTTCTACGTTGGCCCCAAGGTGACCGACGCCGAGTACGCCTGGTGGAAGACCGCCTTCGACAAGATGCTCGCCTCGGACGACTTCAAGACCCTGCGCGAACAACGCGAACTGTTCCCCTTCGCCATGACCGGCCCGCAGCTGGACACCTACGTCAAGCAGCAGGTCGCCGACTACAAGCTGCTGGCCAGGGAATTCGGCCTCATCCCATAGGCGCACGCGCCGACGCCTGCCCCGCCCGGGGGCAGGTGTGCCGACTGACACGGAGATCTGCCCATGACCGCTCAACGCATCTTTGCGCTGACGTTGCTGCTCGCCTGCGGGTTGCTGGCCGCGATGGCGTGGCCCTACCAGGCCCCTTTTTCCTATGAACCGGTGGGCCCGCGTGCCTACCCGCTGCTGATGCTTGCCCTGCTGGCCGCCGCGCTGGCCTGGCTGGCCTGGCGCCCCGGGGTCATCGTGCGCAGTGCCGAAGAACCACCGCTGGACTGCGCCACGGTGAAGAAGATCGCCGCCTGCACCGGCCTTCTGCTGCTGTTCGCCGGCCTGTTCGAGAGCCTCGGCTTCGTGCTGGCCAGCGTCCTGGCCGGCATCCCCATGGCGCGCCTGTATGGCGGCCGCTGGCTGCCCGCCACGGCGGTCATCAGCCTGATGAGCGTCGCCCTGTACCTGCTGTTCGACAAGGCCATGGACGTACCGCTGCCCCTGGGCCTGCTCGACTTTGTGGAGAACTGAATCATGGATACCCTTGGATACCTGGGGCAAGGCTTCGGCGTCGCCCTGACCCCCTACAACCTCGTGACCGCCTTGAGCGGCACACTGATCGGCACCGTGGTCGGCCTGCTGCCGGGCCTGGGCCCGATCAACGGCGTGGCCCTGCTGATCCCGATCGCCTTTGCCCTCGGCCTGCCGCCCGAGTCGGCACTGATCCTGCTGGCGGCGGTGTACCTGGGCTGCGAATACGGCGGACGCATCAGCTCGATCCTGCTGAACATTCCCGGCGAGGCGTCCACGGTCATGACCACCCTGGACGGCTACCCCATGGCGCGCAAGGGCCTGGCCGGGGTGGCGCTGTCGTTGTCGGCCTGGAGCTCGTTCATCGGCGCGCTGATCGCTACCTGCGGCATGGTGCTGTTCGCGCCGATGCTGGCCAAATGGGCAATCGCCTTCGGCCCGGCGGAATATTTCGTGCTGATGGTCTTCGCCATCGTCTGCCTGGGTGGCATGGCCGGCGACAAGCCCCTGAAGACCTTTATCGCGGCGCTGATCGGGCTGTTTCTGGCCACGGTCGGCATCGACGCCAACAGCGGTGTGTACCGCTTCACCGGCGACAACATCCACCTCACCGACGGCATTCAATTCGTCGTGCTGGTGCTGGGGCTGTTCTCCATCAGCGAGATCCTGCTGTTGCTGGAGAAGACCCACCGCGGGCAGGTCGCGGTGAAGGCCACTGGGCGCATGATGTTCAACTTCAAGGAAGCGGCGGCGGTGTTCTGGGTGAACATCCGCTGCGGCGTGCTGGGCTTCATCATGGGTGTGCTGCCAGGGGCCGGCGCGACCCTCGCCAGCGCGGTGGCCTATACCAGCGAGAAGCGCCTGGCCGGCGCCAGCGGCGAGTTCGGCGAGGGCGACAAGCGCGGCCTCGCCGCCCCGGAAACCGCCATCGGCGCCACCGCCTGCGGCGCCCTGGTGCCGATGCTGACCCTCGGCGTGCCGGGCTCCGGGACCACGGCGGTAATGATCGGCGCGCTGTCGCTGTACAACATCACCCCCGGCCCGCTGCTGTTCGAACAGCAACCGGACATCGTCTGGGGCCTGATCGCCTCGCTGTTCATCGCCAACATCATGCTGGTGATCCTCAACATCCCGATGATCCGCGTGTTCACGCGCATCCTCGCGGTGCCCAACTGGGCCCTGGTGCCGGTGATCGCGATCATCACCGCGATCGGCGTGTACGCGGTTCACGCCACCACTTTCGACCTGTTCCTCATGGTCGGCATCGGCATCTTCGGTTACATCCTGCGCAAGCTGGACTTCCCGCTGTCGCCGGTGCTGCTGGGCTTCATTCTCGGCGGTCTGATGGAGCAGAACCTGCGCCGGGCGCTGTCGATCTCCAATGGCGCCCTCGACATCCTCTACGCCAGCCCCATCACCACGGCGGTGTGGTGCCTGACCGCCGGCATGCTGCTGCTGCCGCTGCTGCGCATCTGGCGCAAGCGCCGCCTCGCCCGCGGCTGACCGTCACAGTGCCGGCAGGGCCCAGTCGATCGGGGCCAGGCCGTGCTGCTCGAGAAACTTGTTGGTGCGGCTGAAATGCCCGTTGCCGAGGAAGCCGCGATAGGCAGACAGCGGCGACGGGTGCACCGAGGTCAGCACCAGGTGCTTGCTGTCGTCGATCAGCTTCTTCTTGCTCTGCGCATGGGCGCCCCACAGCAGGAACACCGAATTGGGCTGATGCTCGCTGACCACTTGGATGATGCGGTCGGTGAAATGCTGCCAGCCCCGGTTGGCGTGGGATGCAGCATTGGCCCGCTCCACGGTCAGGGTGGTGTTGAGCAGCAGCACGCCCTGCTCCGCCCAGTGCTGCAGGCAGCCATGGGCGGCGATGTCGACGTTCAGGTCGCGCTTGAGCTCTTTATAGATGTTGACCAGCGACGGCGGCGTGGCGATGCCCGGTTGCACCGAAAAGCACAGGCCGTGGGCCTGGCCCGGGCCGTGATAGGGGTCCTGGCCGAGGATCACCACCTTGACCTGATCCAGCGGGGTCAGGTTCAGCGCATTGAAGATCAGTGGCCCGGGCGGGTAGATTTCCTTGCCGGCGGCATGCTCCTGGCGCAGGAATTCGCGCAGCTGTTGCATGTAGGGTTGCTCGAACTCGGCGCGTAGCGCCTGCTTCCAGCTGGGTTCGAGTTTGATACGGTCGTCGCTGGTCATGTGTCCATCCGTTTCGCAATGCGCGGACACTAAAAGTGAGGGCCGCCCTTGTCAATCATCCGACCAGCAGCCAGCGGTTTTTGCACCAGCGGCCATACTTGAGCGATATCCCCAGCCCCGGCCGATCAGGCCGAGGCAGCCATGAGAGGACTCGATGAATCTGAATTTCGAAGAACTGACCGGCGTCGACGGCGCGCGCATCGGCATCGCCACTCTGGACGCCGAGAAAAGCCTCAATGCGTTGTCGTTGCCCATGATCCAGATCCTGGCCGAGCGCCTGGAAAGCTGGGCGCAGGACCCGCAGATCGTCTGCGTGCTGCTGCGCGGCAATGGCGACAAAGCCTTCTGTGCCGGCGGTGACGTGCGCGGGCTGGTCAATGCCTGCCGCCAACACCCCGGCCAGGTGCCGCCGCTGGCGGCACACTTCTTCGCCGCCGAGTACCGCCTGGACTACCGTCTGCACACCTACCCCAAACCGCTGCTGTGCTGGGGCCACGGCTACGTGCTGGGGGGTGGCCTGGGCCTGCTGCAGGGCGCCAACGTACGCATCGTCACCCCCAGCAGCCGCCTGGCGATGCCCGAGATCAGCATCGGCCTGTACCCGGACGTCGGCGCCAGCTGGTTTCTGTCCCGCCTGCCCGGCAAGCTTGGCCTGTTCCTCGGCCTGACAGGGGCCCACATCAACGCCCGCGACGCCCTCGACCTGGGCCTGGCCGACCGCTTCCTCGAAGACTCGCAACAGGACGCTCTGATCCACGGCCTGTTGCAGCTCAACTGGCAGGAACAGACCGCCATGCAGCTCAACAGCCTGCTCAAGGCTCTGCAGCAGCAAGCTGTGGCCCAGTTGCCCGAGGCACAATGGCTGCCACGACGCGCCTTGATCGACGAGGCCCTCGACGTCAGCGACGTAGTCTGCGCGTGGAAGGCCCTCGGTGCCTGGCGCAATCAGCCTGACGCCCTGCTGGCCAAGGCCAGCCGCACCCTCGTCGAAGGCTGCCCGCTGACCGCGCATCTGGTGTGGGAGCAGATCCACCGCGCGCGGCATATGTCGCTGGCCGAGGTGCTGCAAATGGAATACGCCCTGAGCCTGAACTGCTGTCGTCACCCCGAATTCAGCGAGGGCGTGCGTTCGCGATTGATCGACAAGGACCACAAGCCACGCTGGCACTGGCCGGATGTCGCACGCATTCCGCCGGCAGTGGTGGATGCGCACTTCAGCAAGGCGTGGGAGGGGCGGCATCCGCTGGCGGATCTGTCGGAGTATTGAGTCGCACGCCGAAGATCTGCCCATATGGACACAGACAGATCTTTCGCTCCACAACTAGCGCGAGCCGCCTTGATGGCCACCGCCGAACCCATGACCGCCGCCAAAACCGTGGCCGCCGCCCGGGCCTGGTCCGCCGGGCCGGCCGCTACCCGGTGGCGGCCGCATGCCGGGCCCGGGCGGTGGTCGCATGCCCGGCCCCGGCGGACGGAAGCCAGGCCCCGGCGGTGGACGAAAGCCTCCACCGGGCGGCGGCCGATAGCCATGCCCCGGGTAGAAACTGGGGGGCGGTGGTGGGTAGTAGCCGCGGTTGTAACCACGGTAATAGCCGCCACTGTAGAACCCACCGCTGTAGCCGTAACCGCTATAGCCGTAGGGGTACGGATAAGGGCTCGTCGTGTAGACCTGGGTTGATTGGTAGTAGCCATCACCCTCATAGCGCGCGCACGCCGTGACGAGCGAACCCACCAAGGCAACCAGCAGTATTCGGCGAACATTTGCCCGGGGCAGACACGATAGGGACTTCGGAAATAGGGACATAGGCGGCCTCCCGGACCGCGAAACGGCGCGACCCGCGACGCGGGCCTGCGTCGACGAACCAGGGGTCCGCCGACACAGAATGAGACCATGAAATCGAGGTCCGGTGCCGACTTTGACACACTCGGTTACATGCTTTACACAATGCTGACAGTCCATCCCGCCGCCGCAGGGCCGTCACCCCTGCGCCCTCTCCCAGTGCACCGCGCACCATCTGCTCGCACCGCATGGGCGATAAATCCCCGAATCCCCCTGCAAACCCGGCCTCCGGCCACTTGGCACGCGTCTCGCTTGTATCAGGGAGTGCAGGAGTCAACACAGGTTCGCGGCACCACAATTTGCAATGGCTGACTAGGGTTCCGGCTCGCCAAAGGCGAGTGACTGGTCCGAGAGTTGGCGACCTCCAGTTGAGGTTACACGGCGGGATAAAAGCCCGGGAGACCGATTACCCACAGGTTCTGAACCTTGGTGTCGCGCGCTCCTGTCCGCCCTACTCAACTGGAGAAAAACCCATGCGCAAACTCCGTCTGACCGCCCTCGCCGCCGCTGGCCTGGCCCTCGTCGCAACGTTCGGCTCAGCCGCCCAGGCTGCCACCAAGGACCATTTCAAGGTCTGTTGGACCATTTACGCTGGCTGGATGCCCTGGGAATACGCCGGGGCCCAGGGCATCGTGAAAAAATGGGCCGACAAGTACCACATCGCCATCGATGTGGTGCAACTCAACGACTACGTCGAGTCCATCAACCAGTACACCGCCGGCCAGTTCGACGGCTGCACCATGACCAACATGGACGCCCTGACCATCCCTGCCGCCGGCGGTGTGGACAGCACCGCGCTGGTGGTCAGCGACTTCTCCAACGGCAATGACGGCATCGTGCTCAAGGGCGAAGGCAAGACCCTGGCCGACCTCAAGGGCATGAACGTCAACCTCGTCGAACTCTCCGTCTCTCATTACCTGCTGGCCCGCGGGCTGGAGCAGGCTGGGCTGAGCGAGAAGGACCTGAAAGTGGTCAACACCTCCGACGCGGACATCTCGGCGGCCTTCAACACCGACCAGGTGCAGGCCGTGACCACCTGGAACCCGATGCTCGCCGACATCAAGGCCAGGCCCGGCGTCACCGAGGTGTTCGACTCGAGCAGGATCCCTGGCGAGATCATGGACATGATGGTGGTCAACAGCGCCACCCTTAAAGACAACCCGGCGCTGGGCAAGGCCCTGACCGGCGCCTGGTTCGAGGTGGTGGCACTGATGAATGGCCAGTCCGCCGCCAGCACCGCAGCACTCGAGCACATGGCCAAGGCCTCCGGCACCGACCTCGCCGGTTTCCAGGCGCAACTGGCGACCACCAAGCTGTTCTACACGCCTAAAGATGCACTCGAGTTCGCCACCAGCCCGGTGCTGCCGGCGACCATGGAAAAGGTCGCGCAGTTCTCCTTCGCCCACGGCCTGCTCGGCGACGGCGCCAAGGATGCCAACGTGGTCGGCATGACCTTCGCCAAGGGCACCAGCCTGGGCGACAAGGGCAACGTCAAGCTGCGTTTCGACCCCACCTACGTGCAGATGGCTGCCGACGGCAAGCTGTGAAATCCGCCACGAGGGCCTTGCCATGCGCTTGATCAATCGCCGCCCCGATGGGCCCGGCCGCCTGCTGCTGGTGATCCTGCCGTTCGCCTTGCTGCTGTGCGCCTACCTGATGGGCTCAGCGACCCGGCTCACGGAGAACCCCAACGACAAGTTGCTGCCCAGTGCCGTGCAGATGACCGACACGGTCAAGCGCATGGCTTTCGAAGAGGACAAGCGCAGCGGTGGCTACCTGCTCTGGCAGGACAGCGCCGCGAGCCTGCGGCGCCTGGCGATCGGCTTGGGCATCAGCGCCCTGGCCGGGCTGTGCCTGGGGATCGCCGCCGGTACCCTGCCGCTGTTCGGCGCCACCCTGTCGCCGCTGCTGACGGTACTGTCGATGGTGCCGCCGCTGGCGGTCCTGCCGATCCTGTTCATCGTCTTCGGCCTGGACGAGCTGAGCAAGGTGATGCTGATCGTCATCGGTATCACCCCGATCCTGGCCCGGGACCTGGAGCAGCGCGCCCGCGAGATTCCCGTCGAGCTGCTGATCAAGGCGCAGACCCTCGGCGCCTCGACCTGGACGCTGATCGTGCGGGTGGTGTTACCGCAACTGATGCCGCGGCTGCTGATCGCCCTGCGTCTGGTGCTTGGCTCGGCATGGCTGTTCCTGATCGCCGCCGAAGCCATCGCCTCCACCGATGGCCTGGGCTACCGGATCTTCCTGGTACGCCGCTACCTGGCCATGGACGTGATCCTGCCCTACGTGGCGTGGATCACCCTGCTCGCCTGGCTGATGGACCTGGGCCTCAAGCGCCTGACCCGGCTGGCCTTTCCCTGGTACGAAGGGGCACGCGCATGAGCTTTATCCAGGTCTGCAACGTGTGGCAGCAGTACGCCGACCAGGTGGTGCTCGAACGCCTGAACCTGAGCATCGCCGAGGGTGAGTTCTGCACCCTGGTCGGTACCTCGGGCTGCGGCAAGTCGACCTTCCTGCGCCTGCTGCTGGGCCAGGAGACACCCAGCAAGGGGCGCATCCTGCTCGGCGGCGATGCCTTGCGCAACGAGCCGGACCCCAGCCGCGGCGTGGTCTTTCAACGCTACTCGGTGTTCTCCCACCTGAGCGTGCTCGACAACGTCGCGCTGGGCCTGGAACTGCCACGCTCGCCGCTGCTCGGGCGCCTGCTCGGCCAGGCCAGGCGCGAGGCTCGCGAGCAGGCGGCGCAGCTGCTGGAAAAGGTCGGCCTCGGCCACGCGTTGCACAAGTACCCCAGCACCCTCTCCGGCGGCATGCAGCAACGCCTGGCCATCGCCCAGGCTTTGATCATGAAGCCGCGGGTGCTGCTGCTCGACGAACCCTTCGGCGCCCTCGACCCGGGCATTCGCAAGGACATGCATCACCTGCTGCTGGAACTGTGGCGCGAAACCCGGCTGACCGTGTTCATGGTCACCCACGACCTCGCCGAAGGCTTCAGCCTGGGGACTCGCCTGCTGGTCTTCGACAAGGTCCGCAGCGATCCCCACGCGCCCCATGCCTATGGCGCGCGCATCACCTACGACCTGCCGCTCAACAGCGACCGCAGCCGCCAGCGCGTGCTGCCCGGCGCCCTGTTGAACGCCCTGCAACCGGTTTGAAAGGATTGCCTCCATGAATGCTCCGAGCTTCCCCCTGTATGCCGAAGAAGTGCTGCCCGGCGGCGCTCATCGCTCCTTCGTGCTCAAGCGCGGCGACCTGCTGCGCCTGACCGACCTCGAAGGCGGCGCCAACGTCAGCCTGACCCTGCTCAACGCTGCGGAGAAATCCGAGCGCCTGAACCTGCCCGACAGCCTCAAGGGCCAGCACACCGCGCGCCTCACCGCCGGCCATTGCCTGTATTCGGACATGGGCCGGGTGCTGGCGGCCATCACCGCCGACACCTGCGGCTGGAGCGACAGCCTCGGCGGTGTGCTCAACCGCCAGGAGGTGCAGGAAAAATACGGCGCCGGCCGATACCAGGAACTGCGCAACGCCATGCACCGCAACGGCGTCGACAACCTGTTGGTGGAGCTGGGCAAGTGGGACCTGGGCCTGGGCGACCTGACCATGGTGCTCAACCTGTTCAGCCGGGTCGACGTCGACGCCGACGGCCGCCTGCACTTCGTACCTGGCAACTCGCGCGCCGGCGACTACATCGAGCTGTACGCACCGATGGACACCCTGGTGGTGTTGACCGCGCTGCAGCACCCGATGGACCCGCAACCGCATTACGCACCCAAACCGCTGCACCTGAGTTTCATGCATGCCGACGCCAGCATCGCCGAAGCCTGCCGCCATTCGCGCGCAGAAAACCTGCGCGCCTTCGTCAACACCGAACGCCTGTTCGCCTGAGGAATCGCCCATGACCGCACAGACCGCCCACTACCGCGCCCTGGTCCCGGCCGGCGAACCCTGGCTGACTGAAGTTCGCGCCGGGCAAACCCTGCGCATCCACGACGTCGAAGGCAACCAGGCGGTGGACACGCTGTTCTACAGCCTGGCCAACCCGCGCGAACGCTACGACGTGCAACGCACCCTGCGCCGCCAGGGCAACGTCTACCTGGGCGCCGGCAGCGTGCTCTATTCCAACCTTGGCCGGCCCATGCTGACCATCGTCGAAGACACCTGCGGGCGCCACGACACCCTCGGCGGCGCCTGCGCCCAGGAGAGCAACACGGTGCGCTACGCGCTGGACAAGCGCCACATGCACAGCTGCCGCGACAACTACCTGCGGGCCTGCTGCGCGGATGGCCGGCTGGGCAAGCGCGATATCGCGCCGAACATCAACTTCTTCATGAACGTGCCGGTTACCCCCGAAGGTGGCCTGACCTTCGAGGACGGCGTCTCGGCCCCCGGCAAGTACGTGCAACTGCTGGCGCACATGGACGTGATCGTGCTGATTTCCAACTGCCCGCAGCTGAACAACCCGTGCAATGGCTACAACCCGACCCCCGCCGAACTGCTGGTCTGGGACTGAAAGCCCGGGGACGGCCCCGGCAACTCCAGAAAACTGCGGGACGACCCGCATCCCGAACGGGGCCGCTCGCCGGCCTCTGGGGGTTATGTCATGTTTCAACGCTTGTTGATCGCCAATCGCGGCGCCATTGCCTGCCGCATCCTGCGGACCTTGCGCAGCCTCGACGTCCAGGGCGTGGCGGTGTACGCCGAGGCCGACGTCGCCAGCCTGCATGTGCAGCAGGCCGATGTCGCCCTGAGCCTGGGCGAAGGCCCGGCCTCGGCCACCTACCTGGTGGTCGATAAACTGCTCGCCGCAGCCCGCGACAGCGGCGCCCAGGCCATTCATCCCGGCTACGGCTTCCTCTCTGAAAACGCCGCCTTCGCCGAAGCCTGCGAGGCGGCCGGCATTGCCTTCGTCGGCCCCACCCCGCGCCAGCTGCGCCTGTTTGGCCTCAAGCACACCGCCCGCGCCCTCGCCCGGGAACAGGGCGTGCCGCTGCTCGAAGGCAGCGAGCTGCTCGACGACCTCGATCAGGCTTTGCTCGCCGCCTGCGCCGTGGGCTACCCGGTGATGCTCAAAAGTACCGCCGGTGGCGGTGGCATCGGCATGCGCGTGTGCCGCAGCGCCGGCGAACTGGCCGAGGCGTTCGACAGCGTCCGCCGCCTGGGCCAGAACAACTTCAGCAACGCCGGGGTATTCATCGAGAAATACATCGAGCGCGCGCGTCATCTTGAAGTGCAGGTGTTCGGCGACGGCGCAGGCCAGGTCATTGCCTTGGGGGTGCGCGACTGCTCGGTGCAGCGGCGCAACCAGAAGGTGCTCGAAGAAACCCCCGCACCCAACCTACCGCCCGGCATGAGCCAGGCACTGTGCGAAGCAGCCATCGGGCTGGCCAAGGCGGTGGACTATCGCAGCGCCGGCACCGTCGAGTTCGTCTTCGACAGCGACGAACAGCGTTTCTACTTTCTTGAGGTGAACACCCGCTTGCAGGTGGAGCACGGCGTCACCGAGCAGGTCTGGGGCGTCGACCTGGTGCAGTGGATGGTGCAGTTGGCGGCCGGCGAGTTGCCGCCCCTGGACACCTTGCGCCAGGGCCTGCAACCGAGCGGCCACGCCATCCAGGCGCGGCTGTACGCCGAAGACCCCGGCAAGGACTTCCAGCCCAGCCCCGGCCTGCTGACCCAGGTGCAATGGCCAGCCGCCGACGGTAAACGGCTGCGCATCGACACCTGGGTCGAGGCCGGCTGCGAAATCTCGGCTTACTTCGACCCCATGCTGGCCAAGGTCCTGAGCTGGGCCGCAGACCGCGAGCAGGCGCGCCTGGCCTTGCAGCAGGCGCTGGCCGACAGCCAGTTGTACGGCGTGCAGACCAACCGTGGCTACCTGCAACAGATTCTGCTGGACGCCCCGTTCGCCAGCGGCCAACCCTGGACCCGCTGCCTGGAGCAGCTGGTGTACCGCGCCAACACCTTCGAAGTGCTCGCCGCCGGCACCCAGACCAGCGTCCAGGATTACCCCGGGCGCCGTGGCTACTGGGCCGTCGGCGTACCACCCTCCGGGCCGATGGACAGCCGCTCGCTGCGCGCCGGCAACCGCCTGCTGGGCAACCCCGAGGGCTGTGCGGCGCTGGAGATCACCTTGAGCGGGCCGACCTTGCGCTTCAACTGCGAAGCGGTGATCGCGGTGACCGGTGCGGCGCTGCCGATTCTTCTCGATGGCGTGCCGCAGCCCATGGACCGGAGCCTGCGGGTACCCGCAGGGGCGACCCTGGCCCTGGGCAGCATCAAAGGCAGCGGCGTGCGCAGCTACCTGTGCCTGCGGGGCGGGGTCCAGGTGCCGGACTATCTGGGCAGCAAGAGCACCTTCACTCTCGGCCAGTTCGGCGGCCACGCCGGGCGAGCGCTACGGGCCGGCGACGTGCTGCAGCTCGAGGCCCTCGCCGACCGCAGTGCCGGCGCCTGCGGCGATCCGCTGCAGCTGCCGGCGCTGCGGCAGATCCGCGTCATCTACGGCCCGCACGGCGCCCCTGAATACTTTACCGACGAGTACATCCAGACTTTCTTCGCCGCCCAATGGGAGGTGCACTTCAACTCCAGCCGCACCGGCGTGCGCCTGATCGGACCCAAGCCGCAATGGGCCCGCAGCGACGGCGGCGAGGCCGGCCTGCACCCTTCCAACATCCACGACAACCCCTACGCCATCGGCGCGGTGGACTTTACCGGCGACATGCCGGTGATCCTCGGCCCGGATGGCCCGAGCCTGGGAGGTTTCGTCTGCCCGGTGAGCGTGATCGCCGACGATCTCTGGCAGCTGGGCCAGCTCAAGGCCGGCGACCGCGTGCAGTTCGTTGCGGTCGACCTGCAGGGCATGCCCTGCACGTCGCTGCACTCGCCGATCGTCCTCACCCTGGGCTGCGACGACAAGCGCCTGGTCGCCCGCCTGGCCGGCGACACTCACCTGTTGCTGGAAATCGGCGCCGCCGAGCTGGACCTGGTCCTGCGCTTTCGCGCCCACGCCCTGATGCAAGCGCTGGAGGCCCAGGCGCTGGCCGGGGTGATCGACCTGACCCCGGGCATCCGCTCGCTGCAGGTGCACTACGCCCCGGCGCAACTACCGCTGGCCGAGCTGCTGGCAATCATTGCCGGCGTCTGGGACGCGGTGTGCGCCACCGATGACCTTCAGGTGCCGTCGCGCATCGTGCACCTGCCGCTGTCATGGGACGACCCGGCGTGCCAGCTGGCGGTCGACAAGTACATGACCACAGTGCGCAAGGACGCCCCCTGGTGCCCGAGCAACCTGGAGTTCATCCGCCGCATCAATGACCTGCCCGACCTCGATCAGGTGCAGCGCACCGTGTTTGATGCCAGCTACCTGGTCATGGGCCTGGGCGACGTCTACCTCGGCGCCCCGGTAGCGACGCCGCTGGACCCGCGCCACCGCCTGGTGACCACCAAGTACAACCCGGCGCGCACCTGGACCGCCGAGAACTCGGTGGGCATCGGCGGCGCCTACTTGTGCGTGTACGGCATGGAGGGGCCCGGCGGCTACCAGTTCGTCGGCCGCACCCTGCAGATGTGGAATCGCTATCGTCAGGTCGCCGCCTTCGACGGCAAACCCTGGCTGCTGCGCTTCTTCGACCAGATCCGCTTCTACCCGGTCAGCGCCGAGGAGCTGCTGCGCATCCGCCGCGATTTCCCGCTGGGGCGCTTCGCTATCGGCATTGAGCACAGCCAGCTGCGCCTGGCCGACTATCAAGGCTTCCTGGCCGCCGAGGCGGACAGTATCGCGGCATTTCGCCAGCACCAGCAGCAGGCATTCAATGCCGAGCGCGAGCGCTGGCTGGCCAGCGGCCAGGCGCATTTCGAGAGCGACGAAGGCCAGGTGCAGCCCGCCGAGCAGGCGCCCCTGCCGCCCGGCCAGCAGGGTGTCGACAGCCCGGTGGCCGGCAACCTGTGGCAGGTTCAGGTGCAGGTAGGCGACGAAGTCGAGGCCGGCACGCCGCTGCTGATCCTGGAGTCGATGAAGATGGAGATACCGGTACTGGCCACGCTTTCCGGGCGCGTTCGTGAAATCGGCGTACAGCCCGGCAGCGCGGTGCATGCCGGGCAGCGCGTAGTGATTCTGGACATCCAACCTACTCAGGAGCCAAGCCATGAAGCTTGATTTCGACAGCCTGCAACGCGCCTATCGCGAGGGCACCACCACCCCGCGCCAGCTCCTGACCGAACTGCGCGCCAAGGCCGCCGCCCTCAACGATGAATACCGGCTGTTCATTCACCTGCTCAGCGAAGCGCAACTGGAGCCCTATCTGGCCGCGCTCGATGGGCAGTCGGTGGACAGCCTGCCGCTGTTTGGCCTGCCGTTCGCGATCAAGGACAACATCGACCTGGCCGGCATTCCCACCACGGCGGCGTGCCCGGCGTTTGCCTACACACCCGAGCGCTCGGCGACGCTGGTCGCCCAGCTGATCGCGCTGGGTGCGGTGCCGCTGGGCAAGACCAACCTGGATCAGTTCGCCACCGGCCTCAACGGCACCCGCTCGCCCTTCGGCGCCTGCCGCAACAGCGTGTTGCCCGACTACCCGTCCGGTGGCTCCAGCGCCGGTTCGCCGCTGGCGGTGGCGCTGGGTGTGGCCAGCTTTGCCCTGGGTACCGACACCGCAGGTTCCGGCCGAGTGCCGGCGGCGCTGAACAACCTGGTCGGGCTCAAAGCCAGCAAGGGCCTGCTGTCCACCGCCGGGGTGCTGCCGGCCTGCCGCACGCTGGACTGCGTCACCACCTTCACCCACTCCGCCGCCGAGGCCAGCCGCCTGTTGGCGCTGACCGCGCGCTTCGACCCGCTGGATGAATACAGCCGGCACAACCCGGCCTGGAACGACGGCTCGGCGTTCGGTGTGGTGCAGACCTTCCGCTTCGGTGTGCCGCGCAACGAGGACCTGCAATTCTTTGGCTGCAGCGAGGGCGCTCAGCTGTTCGCCGACGCCGTGCAACGCTTGCAGCAACTGGGTGGCACACCGGTCGAACTCGACCTGTCGCCGTTTCTCGAGGCTGCCCGGCTGCTCTATGAAGGGCCGTGGGTGGCTGAACGCTACAGCGTGGTCGGCGAGCTGATGGAGCGCGATCCCGGGGCGATCCTGCCGGTGATTCGAGCGGTGCTGGCCAAGGCGCCGAGCGTCGATGGCGTGCAGACCTTCCGCGCGCAATACCGCTTGCAGCAGCTCAAGGCCCAGTGTGACGCCCTGATGAACGAGCTGGACTGCGTGCTGACGCCCACCATCGGCCGCCCGGTCACCCTCGCCGAGCTGGCCGCCGAACCGGTGCTGCGCAACTCTGAACTGGGCTACTACACCAACTTCGTGAACCTGCTGGACTACGCCGCCGTGGCCGTCCCCAGCGCCTTCATGGCCAACGGCCTGCCGTGGGGCGTGACCCTGCTGGGCCGGGCCTTCACCGACCAGTACCTGCTCAGCCTGGCCGCCGCCTACCAGGGTGCACCCGCCCCGACCGGCCGCGCGCGCAACGACCGCGCGCGGCTGGTGGTGTGCGGCGCGCATCTGGAGGGCCTGGCGTTGAACGGGCAGCTGCGCCAACGTGGCGCGCGGTTGCTGGAGAAGACCGTAAGCTCGCCAGACTACCGACTGTACGCGCTGGCCGGCGGGCCGCCGCTGCGCCCGGGCATGCTGCGGGTGGCCGAAGACGGCGTGGCCATCGAAGTGGAAGTCTGGGAATTGCCCAGCAGCGAGCTGGGCTCATTCTTGACCGGCATCCCGGCGCCTTTGGGCCTGGGCAAGGTGCAACTGGCTGACGGACGCTGGGAGAGCGGCTTTATCTGCGAGGCCTATGGGCTTGCGGGTAGCGAGGATATCAGCGGCTTTGGCGGATGGCGCGGGTGGTTGGCCCAGCGTTGAAACGCAACCGGCCAGGCGGCCTCTCGGGGGCAACGCTGCCCAGAGGCCGCCTGGCCGGTTGACCTTGGCTCAAGCTTTTACAACTCCACCTTCACCGCTTGCGCCGCACGGGTGGCCTTGCTGCGCGCCGCGTCGATCGACTCGTCGCGCGCCAGGGCCACACCCATGCGCCGCTGGCCGTTGACTTGCGGCTTGCCGAACAGGCGCAGTGCAGTGTCCGGTTCGCTCAGGGCCACATCCAGATTGGCAAAGGCGGTCTGCTGTGATTGCCCTTCCACGAGGATGACGGCCGAGGCCGATGGGCCGAACTGGCGAATCAACGGGATCGGCAGGCCAAGGATCGCCCGCGCGTGCAGGGCGAACTGCGAGAGGTCCTGAGAGATCAGCGTGACCAGCCCGGTATCGTGGGGGCGCGGCGAGACTTCGCTGAACCACACTTGATCGCCCTTGATGAACAGCTCAACGCCAAACAGGCCGCGCCCGCCGAGGGCCTCGGTGACCGCCCTGGCGACCCGCTCGGACTCAGCCAGCGCGACCGGGCTCATGGCCTGCGGCTGCCAGGATTCCTGATAGTCGCCCTTCTCCTGACGATGGCCGACTGGCGCGCAGAAGGTAGTGCCGCCGACATGGCGCACGGTCAGCAGGGTAATTTCGTAGTCGAAGTCGATGAAGCCTTCGATGATCACCCGGCCCTTGCCGGCACGGCCGCCTTCCTGGGCGTAATCCCAGGCCTTGCGCACGTCGTCGCTGCTCTTGAGCAGGCTCTGGCCCTTGCCCGAGGAACTCATTACCGGCTTGACCACGCAGGGGAAGCCAAGGTCTTCGACAGCGCGGGCGTAGTCTTCGAAGGTGTCGGCGAAATGATACGGCGAGGTCGGCAGGTCGAGCTCTTCGGCGGCCAGGCGGCGGATACCCTCGCGGTTCATGGTCAGTTGGGTCGCGCGCGCGGTGGGGATTACGGTGAAGCCTTCGGCTTCGAGCTCGACCAGCGTGGCGGTGGCAATGGCTTCGATTTCAGGCACGATGTAGTGCGGCTTTTCAGCTTCGATCACGGCGCGCAGCGCAGCACCGTCGAGCATGTTGATCACGTGACTGCGATGCGCCACTTGCATCGCCGGGGCGTCGGCATAGCGGTCGACGGCAATCACTTCGACGCCCAGGCGCTGCAGCTCGATGACGACTTCCTTGCCCAGCTCGCCGCAGCCACACAGCATCACGCGCGTCGCGGTCGGCGACAGAGGGGTTCCGATACGGGTCATTTCAGGTCCTCGGGAAAGGCTTTGATCAAGGGCGCGTATTTTACATGAATGCAGAGCCGATTGACGCATTGCTGCCTTCCCGAGCAAGCTCGGTTCTACAGGGCTTGCGGCAGGGCGTCAGGCCCTGGCATGACCAACCCCTGCGCCACGGCCCGCTCGTGGCACAGCTTGAGCACGGCACGCCGCTCGTCGTTGTCCATGCGCCCCCAGCGGGTGATTTCGCTGGCGCTGCGCTGGCAGCCGGTGCAGATGTCCTGTTCGTCCATCGCGCAGACGCTGACGCAAGGCGAGCGCACCGGACGTTCGCGAGGAGCGATCACCTCAGTCATCCTGCACCGCCAGTTCGCGGGCATAGCGTTGGGCGTTGTGCACATAGTGCGCAGCGCCGACCTCGACCATCTGTTTCTGCGCCTCGCTCAGCTCGCGTACCACCTTGCCAGGCGAGCCCACCACCAGTGAGCCATCGGGGATGTGCTTGCCCTCGGCAATCAGCGCGTTGGCGCCGATGATGCAGTTCCTGCCGATGGTGGCGCCGTTGAGGATCACCGCATTGATGCCGATCAGGCTGCCGTCGCCGACACTGCAGCCGTGCAGCATGGCGTTGTGACCGATGGTGACGTTCCGGCCGATGGTCAGCGGCGAGCCCATGTCGGTGTGCATTACCGTGCCGTCCTGGACGTTGCTGTTCTCGCCGATGTCGATCAGCTCGTTGTCGCCGCGCAGCACCGCGCCGAACCACACACTGGCATTGGCCTGCAGACGCACCCGGCCGATCAGGGTGGCGGTGGGGGCCACCCAGCTGGACGGGTGGGTTTGGACGCGGGCATCGCCCAGGCGGTACTTCATGGTCTGTTCCTCACAGGCTTTGTCATTATTGTGCAGGGCTAGAGCGTGGTGAACTGGCGTGGTGGGCGGTGCAGGCTGATGTCGGCGTCGTAGAGCAGGTTGATCAGCTCGACGATCATGATCGCCGACAGCCCCCAGATCTTGTAGCCGTTGTAGCGATAGCTCGGCACGTACCAGCTCTGGCCCTGGTAATCGATGCGATGGGTGTGCTCGCGCGGGTCCTGGCGGAAGAATTCAAGCGGCACGCTGAAGACTGCGGCGATCTCTGCGTCATTCGGGCGGTATTGCACAAAATCGGGGATGATGCCGACAAACGGCGTGACCTTGATGCCATGCTTGGACACCAGCGGGCTGAGCGGCCCCACCACTTCCACCAGCCCCGGCGGCAGGCCGATCTCTTCTTCGGCTTCGCGCAGCGCGGTGAACATCAGGTCGGGGTCTTCGGGGTCGCGCCGGCCACCGGGAAAAGCCACCTCGCCACCGTGGGTGGACAACCCGGAGGCGCGCAGGGTCAACACCAGCTCCGGCTCGTCGCTGCGGGTGATCGGCAGCAGTACGGCCGCCTCGGGGAAACGTCGGTCGGTCTCGGTCGCAAGCTCCCGTGGGACATATTCGCTGACACGGCGAAGCAGCTCGTCCAGCATGGCTTCTCTCTAGTAAGGGCTACCCGCATCATGCACCAAAATCGCTGAGCTGCCCAAGCCCCTTGTCAATTGGCGCGCCGGCTTGCGGCCCATGCCCGGAAGGCGCCAAGATAGGCCCAGCCATCAGGAAACCCAGCATGAAATTCTGCAGTCAGTGCGGCAAGCCGGTCGATCAGCGCATCCCCGAAGGGGATAACCGCCTGCGCTACGTGTGCGGGCATTGCGACACTATTCATTACCAGAATCCCAACATCGTCGCCGGCTGCCTGCCGGTGTGGCAGGGCAAGGTGCTGCTATGCCGCCGGGCCATCGAGCCGCGGCTGGGCTACTGGACACTGCCCGCCGGTTTCATGGAGAACGGCGAGACCCTGCAGCAGGCGGCCTGCCGGGAAACCGACGAGGAAGCCTGCGCGCGGGTCAGCAACCTTGAGCTCTATACGCTGTTCGACCTGCCGCACATCAGCCAGGTGCACGTGTTCTTCCGCGCCGAACTGGCCGACCTCGACTTCGCCGTCGGCCCTGAGAGCCTTGAGGTGCAGTTGTTCGATGAAAGCGCGATCCCGTGGTCGGAGCTGGCTTTTCCCACGGTCGGGCATACCTTAAAATACTTTTTCGCCGACCGGGTGCAGCAGCACTTTCCGGTGCGCAACGAGTACCTGCCGCCCCTGCGCCGCAGTTGAATGCTCCACTCAGGCCTTTTCCAAGAGTCAGCCCCATGCGTTGGTTGCTAGCCGTTTTCTGCATGACCTGCGCGTCGCTGTGTTCAGCCGCCTTTACCCAGACCCTCGTCACCAAGCCGGTCGACCAGCTCAAGCAGGACGTGGTGATCGCTGCTCCGGTCGGCGCGCCGGGCGCCATCGACAAGGTGCTGGTGCTCAAGTCGGCCCACAAGCTGCAACTGATGAGCCGCGGCGAAGCGTTGAAGACCTACCACGTGTCCCTGGGCAAGGCGCCGCGCGGCCCCAAGGAGCGCGAAGGCGACCGCCGCACCCCTGAAGGCTTCTACTGGCTGGACTGGCGCAAGACCAGCGACCGCTTCAACCTGGCCATCCACGTCTCCTACCCCAACCTGCACGACGCCGCCCAGGCGCGCGCGCAGAACGTCGACGCCGGCGGCATGATCATGATTCACGGCACACCGGTGGACGACAATTACCCGGAATGGTACTTCAACACCCTGGACTGGACCGACGGCTGCATCGCCATGAAGAACGACGACATGCGCGAAGTGTGGGGGCTGGTGCGCGACGGCACGATGATCGAAATCAGGCCCTGATACGCCCACCGAGCCACTTTCTACGCTCGACTCGATCAGCAAAAACGTACTGGGTGTTGCAGCAGTAGCGGTGCGGGTTCGCTATGCAGTTGCCGGCTGGGGCCCAGAGCAGGCCTCAGGTGATATCCGCCAGGCGCCAGACCTCGAACGCCGGCGTCTGATAGGGGTGGGCCAATTTGAGCGCCTGAACCACGGCGCCGATCAGGTCGTCGGCCACGACCAGCTCGACCTTCCACTCCGCGAGCCGTTCGACCACGCCAGTCTGCCCGACAAAAGGCTCGCTGCCTGCCAGCGGGCGGAACTGGCCCTGGCCGAGAGCCTGCCATGCGCAACTGTCATAGGCGCCGATGCGACCGCCACCGGCGGCGAACACGGCACTTTTGACAGCTTCGACATGGCTGTCCGGAACGAAGAAGGCGAGCTTGTGCACAGCGCGGCCGCCCTTTAGTTCAACGACACTTCAATTCACCCACACTCGCGCGTTGCGGAACATGCGCATCCAGGCGGCATCTTCGTTCCAGTCGTCCGGGCGCCACGAGTTCTGCACCGCGCGGAACACGCGCTCGGGGTGCGGCATCATGATGGTCACGCGGCCGTCGCGGCTGGTCAGGCCGGTGATCCCGCGCGGCGAGCCGTTCGGGTTGGCCGGATACTGCTCGGTGACCTTGCCGTGGTTGTCGACGAAGCGCAGGGCCACGCAGCCGGATACGTCGGCTTCGAGTAGTGCATCTTCGCTGGCGAACTCGGCATGCCCTTCACCATGGGCAATGGCGATCGGCATGCGCGAACCGGCCATGCCCTGCAGGAAGATCGAATTGGACTCCTGCACCTGGACCATGGCCACCCGCGCCTCGAACTGCTCGGAGCGATTGCGCACGAAGTGTGGCCAGTATTCGCTGCCGGGAATCAGCTCGTGCAGGTTGGACATCATCTGGCAACCGTTGCACACGCCCAGGGTGAAGCTGTCGTTGCGTTCGAAGAAGCCCTGGAAGGCATCCCGCGCGCGGCTGTTGAACAGCGCCGACTTGGCCCAACCTTCGCCGGCGCCCAGTACGTCACCGTAGGAGAAGCCGCCGCAGGCCACCAGGCCCTTGAACTCGTTGAGGTCGACACGCCCGGCGAGGATATCGCTCATGTGCACGTCGATGGCGTTGAAGCCGGCGCGATCGAAGGCCTGGGCCATCTCGACCTGGCCGTTGACGCCCTGCTCGCGCAGCACGGCCACCTGGGGGCGGACGTTCTTCTTGATGTAGGGCGCGGCGATGTTGTCGTTGACGTCGTAGGACAGCTTGACGCTCAGGCCCGGGTTGTCTTCTTCCAGCAGCGCGTCGAACTCCTGCTCGGCGCACTGGGCGTTGTCGCGCAGCCTCTGCACCTGGTAGCTGGTCTCGCTCCACTGACGCTGCATCAGGCGGCGCTGGGCGGTGAAGATGACCTCGTCGTTGTAGCGGATAGCCACTTCGCCGTTGTTGACCGGGCGACCGATGACCGACACGCAATCACCCAGGCCGGCAGCGCTGAATTGAGTGAGGACGTCGGCCGTGGCGCCCTGGCGAACCTGGATCAGCGCGCCCAGCTCTTCGTTGAAGAGCAAGGCGTTGACCTCTTCGCGCGAGTGCGCCAGGGCGTCCAGCTGCAGGTCCAGGCCGCAGTGGCCGGCGAAAGCCATTTCCACGGCGGTAACCAGCAGGCCGCCATCGGAGCGGTCGTGGTAGGCCAGCAGATGGCCGTCGGCATTGAGGCCCTGGATCACCGCGAAGAAGGCCTTGAGGTCTTCGGCGTCGTCGACGTCCGGCGCCTGGCTGGCCAGCTGGCCATGGGCCTGGGCGAGGATCGAGGCGCCCATGCGGTTCTGCCCGCGACCCAGGTCGATCAGGATCAGGTCGGTCTCGCCCTTGTCCAGGCGCAGTTGCGGAGTCAGGGTCTTGCGCACGTCGAGCACCGGCGCGAAACCGGTGATGATCAGCGACAGCGGCGAGGTCACGCTCTTGTCGACGCCCTCTTCGCTCCAGCGGGTCTTCATGGACATGGAGTCCTTGCCCACCGGGATGGTGATACCCAGCTCCGGGCACAGCTGCATGCCCACGGCCTTGACCGCGTCGTACAGACGCGCGTCTTCGCCCGGGTGGCCGGCGGCCGACATCCAGTTGGCCGACAGCTTGATGTCGGAAATCCTGCCGATGCTCGAGGCGACGATGTTGGTCAGGGTTTCGCCGACCGCCATGCGCGCCGACGCCGGGGCGTCGAGCAGCGCCAGCGGCGTGCGCTCGCCCATGGCCATGGCTTCACCGGTGTAGACGTCGAAGCTGGTGGCGGTGACGGCAACGTCGGCCACCGGCACCTGCCACGGGCCGACCATCTGGTCACGGGCCACGAGGCCAGTGATGGTGCGGTCGCCGATGGTGATCAAAAAGCTCTTGCTGGCCACGGCTGGGTGGTGCAGCACGCGCTCGATGCTTTCAGCCAGGTCCAGCGCGGCCGGGTCGAAGGCATCGCCCAGCTCGGCTTCGCGCACGGCGCTGCGGTGCATGCGCGGCGCCTTGCCCAGCAGCACTTCGAGCGGCATGTCCACCGGGCTGTTGCCGAAATGGCTGTCGGTGACGGTCAGTTGCGGCTCGGCAGTGGCTTCGCCGACCACGGCGAACGGGCAGCGCTCGCGCTCACAGATGGCCTGGAAGCGCTCGAAGTCGGCGGCATCGACCGCCAGCACGTAGCGTTCCTGGGATTCGTTGCTCCAGATTTCCAGCGGCGCCATGCCCGGCTCGTCGTTGGGCACATTGCGCAGCTCGAAGCGGCCACCCCGTCCGCCGTCGTTGACCAGCTCGGGGAAGGCGTTGGACAGGCCGCCCGCGCCGACGTCATGGATGAAGCTGATCGGGTTGCGCTCGCCCAGCTGCCAGCAGCGGTCGATGACCTCCTGGCAGCGACGTTCCATTTCCGGGTTCTCGCGCTGCACCGAGGCGAAATCCAGGTCGGCGGAGCTGGCGCCGGTGGCCATGGAGGAGGCAGCACCGCCGCCCAGGCCGATGAGCATGGCCGGGCCGCCGAGCACGATGAGCTTGGAGCCGACGGTGATTTCGCCTTTCTGCACGTGTTCGGCGCGGATGTTGCCCATGCCGCCGGCGAGCATGATCGGCTTGTGGTAGCCGCGCACTTCTTCACCGTGCGGGGTGCTGATCGACTGCTCGAAGGTACGGAAGTAGCCGGTCAGCGCCGGGCGGCCAAACTCGTTGTTGAAGGCGGCGCCGCCCAGCGGGCCGTCGATCATGATGTCCAGCGCGGTGACGATGCGCTCGGGCTTGCCGTAGGGCTTTTCCCATGGCTGCAAGAAGCCCGGAATATTCAGGTTGGACACCGTGAAACCGGTCAGGCCCGCCTTGGGCTTGGCGCCACGGCCGGTGGCACCCTCGTCGCGAATCTCACCGCCGGAACCGGTAGAGGCCCCCGGGAACGGCGCGATGGCGGTCGGATGGTTGTGGGTCTCGACCTTCATCAGGATGTGCACCGGCTCCTGCACCGCGCCGTACTGGCGGGTGTCAGGGTTGGGGAAGAAGCGCCCGGCGACGCTGCCGACAATCACCGAGGCGTTGTCCTTGTAAGCCGAGAGCACGTTCTCGCTGTGCATCTGGTAGGTGTTCTTGATCATGCCGAACAGGCTTTTTTCCTGTTCTTCGCCGTCGATGTCCCAGCTGGCATTGAAGATCTTGTGTCGGCAATGCTCGGAGTTCGCCTGGGCGAACATCATCAGCTCGATGTCGTGCGGGTTGCGCCCCAGGCCCTGAAAGCTGGTCACCAAATAGTCGATTTCGTCGTCGGCCAGGGCCAGGCCCAGCTCGACGTTGGCGGTCGCCAGCGCAGCGCGCCCGCCGCCCAGCACGTCCACCGCCGTCAGCGGCTTGGGTTCGGCGTGGCTGAACAGGCCGGCGGCATCGTCCAGGCGCGTCAGCACGATCTGCGTCATGCGGTCGTGCAGGGTGTCAGCGATCGCCTGGGCCTGGGCTTCGTCGAACTGCCCGGCGACATAAAAGGCGATCCCGCGCTCCAGGCGCTGAACCTTGGCCAACCCGCAGTTGTGGGCGATGTCGCTGGCCTTGCTCGACCAGGGCGAAATCGTGCCGAAGCGCGGCATGACCAGAAACAGCCGACCGTTGGGCTCCTGGACCGGCACGCTGGGGCCGTATTTCAGCAGACGGGCAAGTACGTGCTGCTCGTCGCTGGTCAACTCGCCGGTGACCTCGGCGAAGTGGGCGAATTCAGCGTACAAACCGCTGACAGCAGGGACTTTCTGGCTCAATTGCTCGAGTAATTTACCGTGGCGAAAGGCAGAAAGGGCAGGAGCGCCGCGCAGGATCAACATCTTCGGGACAGCCTCGGGAAGGGGTGTGCTTTGAGGCCGTGCATTCTAGCGTAAACCGCCGGCCAGGGCACCCGAAACGGCGCTCGGCTCGTCAGGCCAAGGTGAGAACGCGCTGGGCGCGGTGAAAACAGCCGATCTGCGCCGCTTGCGATGTAGGAATACTTACCGATATGGGTAGGATCCTTCCTATATTTGCGGGCAAATCACCCATTGCGGTCGCTAGCAGACTCGCCGCATTCTGTCGATATATGGCGCCGCGAGTGCTTTGCGTATACTGCATGCCATGCCTTCACAAACTGCCCTACGACCGCGCGGTGCCAAGTGGCTCATCGCAGCTGCATTCCTCTTCCTGCTCAGTGGCTGCGTGGATAAACCCAGCACCCTGGAGCGGATCAAGGAAGATGGCGTATTGCGCGTGGTCACCCGCAACAGCCCGGCGACCTACTTCCAGGATCGCAATGGCGAGACCGGCTTCGAATACGAGCTGGTGAAGGGGCTCGCCGACGATTTGGGCGTGGAGCTGAAGATCGAGACCGCCGACAACCTCGATGACGTCTTCGGTGCCCTCGGCAAGCCGAACGGCCCGGTGCTGGCCGCCGCCGGCCTGGTGAGTAGCGCCTCGCGCCAGCAGGAAGTGCGTTTCTCGCACCCCTACCTCGAGGTCAGCCCGCAGGTCATCTACCGCAACGGCCAATCACGCCCCACCGACGCTGCGGATCTCGTGGGCAAGAAAATCATGGTGCTCAAGGGCAGCAGCCACGCCGAGCAACTGGCCGAGTTGAAAAAACAGTACCCGGCGCTGCAGTGGGAAGAGTCCGACGCCGTCGAAGTGGTCGACCTGCTGCGCATGGTCGACGAGGGCCAGATCGACCTGACCCTGGTCGACTCCAACGAAGTGGCGATGAACCAGGTGTACTTCCCCAACGTGCGCGTGGCCTTCGACCTGGGCGACGCCCGCGATCAACGCTGGGCGGTGGCGGCCGGCGAAGACAACAGCCTGCTCGACGAAATCAACAGCTACATCGACAAGGTCAAGAAGAACGGTGCCCTGCAACGCCTGAAGGACCGCTACTACGGCCACGTCGACGTGCTTGGCTATGTTGGCGCCACCACTTTCGCCCAGCACCTGCAGCAACGCCTGCCCAAGTACGAAAAGCATTTCCAGGCGTCGGCCAAGGATGAAAAGGTCGATTGGCGGCTGCTGGCAGCCATCGGTTACCAGGAGTCCATGTGGCAGGCCAGCGTCACCTCCAAGACCGGGGTGCGCGGGCTGATGATGCTGACCCAGAACACCGCCCAGGCCATGGGCGTGGCCAACCGTCTGGACCCGCACCAGAGTATCGCCGGCGGCGCCAAGTACTTCGCCAGCATCAAGGACGGCCTCGATGAAAAGATCGAAGAGCCGGACCGCACCTGGTTCGCCCTGGCCGCCTACAACGTCGGCACCGGGCACCTGGACGACGCCCGCAAACTGGCGGAAAACGACGGACTGGACCCGAACAAATGGCTGGACGTGAAGAAGATGCTGCCGCGCCTGTCCGAGAAGAAGTGGTACAGCAAGACCCGCTACGGCTATGCGCGGGGCGGCGAGCCAGTGCACTTCGTGGCGAACATACGCCGCTACTACGACATCCTGACCTGGGTAACCCAGCCGCAGCTGGAAGGCAGCCAGGTGGCCGAGAGCAACCTGCACGTGCCGGGTGTGGACAAGAGCAAACCGCCAGCAGACCCGCCACCAGGGACTTGAGGCCCAGGATCAAGCACTCGCGCACTGCCCGCTCACACGGGCTACCCCGCCGGCTTGGCCCTTCGCGCTCGGAAGAATTCGCTCAGGATCGCACCGCACTCATCCGCCAGCACCCCGCCCTCGATCTGCAGCCGATGGTTGAGAAACCCCTGGCTGAAGAACTGCCCCTGGCTCTGCGCCACCCCAGCCTTGGGCTCCAGCGCACCAAACACCACCCGCCCCACCCGCGAATGCACGATCAGCCCGGCGCACATGCTGCACGGCTCCAGGGTCACATACAGCGTGCTGCCGGGCAGCCGGTAATTGCTCAGCGCCAGGGCGGCAGCCCGAATGGCGACCATTTCGGCATGGGCACTGGGATCGTGGGTACTGATCGGGCAGTTGAAGCCACGGCCAATGATTTCGCCAGCCTGCACCAGCACCGCGCCCACCGGCACTTCGCCCAGCGCCGCCCCCTCGGCCGCCAGGGCCAGGGCCTGCTGCATGAAGTGTCGATCACGGCTGCGATCGACGATCTGTAACTGTTTCAAAACTCGGTAAACCTCGAAAGCTGTCATCCTCGCATTGCCCGCCATTATCCGGGGGGCCCGACGCAAAGCCCAGCGCTCAGCCGACCCATTTTTCGAAAGGATCATCTGCGCTGCCGGCGAGCCCGGCCCGAGCCCGGGCCAGGTTGGCGCGGCGGGCGCAGCGAGCGACTTCCAGCACTGCGGGGTCCAGCGGGTAACCGCCACGCTGCTGCAGCCACTGAAAAATATCATCCAGATGCCATACCGAGGTGCTGCCCTGGTGCAACGGCAACGGAAAATCGCCACTGTGGGCCAGCATCAATTTGCGCATGTTCTGCCGGCTGACCCCGACGAACTCGGCGGCATCGCTGAGCCCGACCATGTCCGGCGCCGCTTCGATCAGCCGAGCGCCCGGCATGGCAGCCTTGACGTCCGCCAGCGCACTGAGCATGGCTACTTCGGCGCTCGGCGCCTCGCGCTGAAACTTCAGGCCCATGCGCCCTGGCAGGCCGACGCCTACCAGGGCGTCATCGCAGCCGGCCTCGAACAGACGCTCCAACAGGACATCGACGTCGCAATCAGCGGGGTCGAGCTGATAGCTGAGGCGAAAAAGGTATTCCATGATCTATCTCCTTGGCAGCAACACGGCGCCGCCGTCAGGCCCGGTGCAGTTATCCACGATCCGCAGCAGCCGTTTGGCATGGGCCTGGGGGTCGCGGGGCGTGCTCCAGATACAGGTAATGCAATGGTCACCACAGCGACAATCACGGCTGTTGTATGGACAATAAAGCTTGCCCCAGGCATGCCCGCCGCCGAGCTGCAATCGCCAGCCCTGATGTTCGGCGTACCTGAGGGCGTATTCGATGTCCTTGTTGGGGTGCCTTGCGCGTGTCATCCATGACCTCCAGTCTGCCAACATTATTTAGGTTGTCAATTGACAACCTATTACCGGCTTATTCAGAACCCAAGTATGCCTCGGCAGATCCAGCACCCGCTGACGGCAATGGTTACCGCAAGTGGCCGATCAGGGTCGGGTCACCCCAGGCGGGGCCAGCGAGGGATCGAGGAACTCGTAAGGTGCCTCCCGCACCTTCAGCGCCAGCCGCCAGTCGGCCTTGACGACCCCGTCGGGGCGCCCCATCGAGGGCAGGAAAAACTCCCCGGGGTCCAGGGTCATACCCGTCTGCTGGCCCTCCCCCGCATCCACCACCCGTATCGACATCACGTCCTCCAGCTGCGCCAGCCCAGGCACTCCTTTGTAGGTCGAGGCATGGGTATTGCCCACCAGCGCCACCCACTTGCCCACCTGGCCGGCCGCACGGCGGGCAGCGAACACCCGCGAGGCGTAATAACTGAAGACCTGCTGGCGCATGGTGCCGCCGACGTATTCGAACACTTCATCCATGCCGTCCAGCCGGTAACTGGCGGCGCAATCCAGGGCCCTCACCTCGACCCCCTCTCGACGCGCGACTTGCACCAGGCGCGTGAAGGAATATTCGCTGGAGACTTCCAGACCGTGCCCCTGGTCAAGCGCGCGCAGATAGTCCTGCAAGGGTGCTGGCAGCTTGCCGCTTCGCGGCAGGTTCTCCAGCCACTCCTGATGCAGGTCGCTGAGCAGGTGCTCCATATACAAGGTATCCACGCCATTGCGGACCATGGCCTGCATGTTCTCGATGAGCAGACGCTTGCTGGCAATGGCAATGTGCGACTCGCCAATAACCACACCCCGGCTCTGCTGCAGCAGCCGCTGCAACGCCAGTGGCACCGACAGGCTGCTGTCCGGCACCCACTGTGATGAGCGTGGCCGAGGGTTGGCGCGCCACTGCTCGATGAAGGCGACGGCGTCTTCGACCAACCGGCCGCGCAAACGGTTGATCGTCGCCAGGGCCGACTCCAGCCGGTGCCCGGTTTCCAGGCCAAGCCCCGCCAGCAGATTCTTGAACTCGGGGCGATACAGCTCACGCACCTGCACCCTGGCCGATAGCGGCGTCTCGTACAGACGGGTTTGCATGTCGAACACTTCATAATCGTCGGGCAGCGCGGGTGTCACCCTCGCCGTCCCCAGACACCCGCCCCCGCCTCTGAGACAGGGCGGGTCCAGCAGCTCCCATTGCAGCTGTTCATTGAAGCGCACCGGGTGGTTACCGCCGAAGCCATATGGGCGCTTGGGGTCGACAATCAACCAGCATTGCATCTGCGAATCATGCCTGACTCGATAGAAGCGGCCGTCCAGGCGGACGTATTGCAGGCCGTCGACACTGACGATGCCGTTGGCCTCGGGCAACGCCGGCGCCCGGGGTGTCAGCCGTGGCAGGGCCTCGAGCGGCTCGAGCTCGGCCAGTGAAGGGATGGCGCCGGGAAGCAGCAGGGTTGCGTTAAGCAGCAGTTCGACGCCACTGAAAATCGCTGCCAGCAGTGCTGCCTGGCGCTGCGCCGGATCATTGGCATTCACCGCGCGATCGACGTGCAGAGCAAACTTCGACGCACTCGCCACCACGACCACCAGCGCCAAAGGCCAGGCAACCAGCGCGCTGGGGCCCAGCACGCGCAACCCCGCGCCCAGGTAGCCCACCCACAATTGCTTGCGCAGGTCGTCGTTGCCACGCAATCGCAAGTCGGCCTCGGCAGCCATCTGCAGGCGGGTCTGCTCGCACAACCAGCTCCCCGCATCGCCGGCCAGCGCCAGGCACTCGATGCCCGCCCGTGCCTGCCCCAGCGGCTGTGCCCCCAGGGCCTCGAAGGCCTGCCGGCGCAGCACGGCGTCGGCGGCACCCACCAGCGCCGTATGCAACAGCAGATAATCCATGCCCTGGGCATAGCCCAATTCACCGTGCAGCCAAGCCTGCAGCGCGGCATCGCTGGCGAACCCCTCGAACGCCGCCTGGCGCCCCGCCAGGTACAGCAGCCGGCCGCCTGTGGGCGCGGCGAAACACAGCACATTGATCAGGTCGTGACCGGCGATCCGCACCCGGCGCACCGAGACCCCGGCCAGCGCCGGCCGCTCCCCCATGAAGTCGGCGACGGTGGGCGCCATGGCCCGTGCCACACCCAACCCGTCGTAGACCCACTGCACCTGCGCTCGTCTCAGCTCCAGGTCCTGGCACGCCTGCACCGCCGCACATAGGCAATTAAGTCGGATCATGCTGCGCACCGCGTCGGTGTGGCTGTCCCAGAACCGCTTGATGCGCGGGTGATACATCGCGCTGAAATCCGTCTGCCAGAGCGCTTTCATTACCGCAGCGGGCGCCAGCCGGGCTTCGTTGTGCTCATCATAGAAACGCGCCGTAGCATCGGCATGATAGAAACCGCCCATCTGGTGCAGCAGGTCGGCATTGTCCTGGTCGCCGACCCGGAACCTTCGCATCAGCAACTCGGTGAACGTCATGCTTTCCACCGGCGGCCCGACGTGCTCGAAGCCGGTGAAGGTGCGGTGGCTGGACTGACTGTTGCGGAACCGATGCCAGTACAGGGTATCGGGGTCCGCGACCAGGCCCATGGATTGCAGCAGGTGCTGCGCGGTGTCGTGAGCCATCTGGTACAGGTCTGGCAGTTCGACGACGGCGGTCTGCAGAAGCTGCTTGAGGTGCTGGCCGAGCTCGGCAATGGATGCTTGAGAGTCCATTCTTGATCCTCCGGGGTGGTGGGAATCCGGAGTATCGAAACGGGCGGTGAGTCGTGGGCATTGCATAGAGCAATGGGATGGAACGATACACCGCCGGTTGCAATGGCTTTCGTCCACACAGGCGGTGACCATTGCGGATCATGGCGGACTTCTACATCTGGCTACCCGCAGCAAGCTTCACCGACGCTTGCATCCGGGCGCGGTCAGGGCAGGACGGCTGAAAATGTTCAATTTGCCAGACCCAAAAAGCCAAAAGCCCGCAATTACGCGGGCTCTAGGGCATTTCTTGCTAGATCGTGCCGGTCAATGCCGGACGCCCAATCATTCCCACTCGATCGTCGCCGGCGGCTTGCTCGACACATCATAGGTCACCCGCGAGATCCCTTCGATCTCGTTGATGATGCGCCCGCTCACCGTCTCCAGCAGCTCATAGGGCAGGTGCGCCCAACGAGCGGTCATGAAGTCGATGGTCTCTACCGCGCGCAGGGCCACGACCCAGGCGTAGCGGCGGCCGTCGCCGACCACGCCGACCGACTTGACCGGCTGGAACACCACGAAGGCCTGGCTGACCTTGTGGTACCAGTCGGCCTTGCGCAGTTCTTCGATGAAGATGTGGTCGGCACGCCGCAGCAGGTCGGCGTATTCCTTCTTCACTTCGCCGAGGATGCGTACGCCCAGGCCCGGGCCGGGGAATGGGTGGCGGTAGACCATGTCGTACGGCAGGCCGAGCTCCAGGCCGAGACGGCGGACTTCGTCCTTGAACAGCTCGCGCAGCGGCTCGACCAGCTTGAGGTTCATTTCCTCGGGCAGGCCGCCGACGTTGTGGTGCGACTTGATCACGTGGGCCTTGCCGCTCTTGGCGCCGGCCGACTCGATCACATCGGGGTAGATGGTGCCTTGGGCGAGGAACTTGATGTTGTCCAGCTTGCTGGCTTCGGCGTCGAACACGTCGATGAAGGTGCGGCCGATGATCTTGCGCTTCTTCTCGGGGTCCGCCTCGCCTTCGAGGTTGCCGAGGAACTGTGCTTCGGCGTTGGCGCGGATGACCTTGACGCCCATGTTCTCGGCGAACATGGCCATGACCTGCTCACCTTCGTGCAGGCGCAGCAAACCGTTGTCGACGAAGACGCAGGTCAGCTGGTCACCGATGGCCTTGTGCAACAGTGCGGCAACGACCGACGAGTCGACGCCGCCGGACAGGCCCAGCAGGACGTTGTCGCTGCCGACCTGGGCGCGTACCTGGGCAATGGCGTCTTCGGCGATCTTCGACGGCGTCCACAGCGCTTCACAGCCGCAGATGTCGAGGATGAAGCGCGACAGGATACGCCCGCCCTGCTTGGTGTGGGTCACTTCAGGGTGGAACTGCACGCCGTAGTAGCGGCGATCGTCGTTGAACATGCCGGCGATCGGGCAGCTCGGGGTGCTGGCCAGGATGTGGAAGTCTTCCGGCATTTTGGTGACCTTGTCACCGTGGCTCATCCACACGTCGAGGCCGAACAGGCCGTCGGCGTCGATGTGGTCTTCGATGCCGTCGAGCAGGCGGCTCTTGCCGACCACGTCGACACGGGCGTAGCCGAACTCGCGCAGCTCGGAGCCTTCGACCTTGCCGCCCAGTTGCTCGGCCATGGTCTGCATGCCGTAGCAGATGCCGAATACCGGCACGCCGAGGTCGAACACCGCCTGCGGGCAACGTGGGCTGTCGGCGACGTGGACCGACTCGGGGCCGCCGGCGAGGATGACGCCCTTGGGCGCGAACTGGCGGATCGCTTCGTCGTCCATGTCGAACGGATGCAGTTCGCAGTACACGCCGATCTCGCGCACGCGGCGGGCGATCAGCTGGGTGTACTGGGAACCGAAATCGAGGATCAGGATACGGTGGGCGTGGATGTCGAGGGCCATGACTCAATCTCGTCAGAGGTAATCAGAAACGACACGGGGCTGAATCAACAGCCCCGCTTGCTTAATCAGCCGTGGCGCCGGCGGGCGCCACGTTCACTATCACCCTACGCGATAGTTGGGCGCTTCCTTGGTGATCTGCACGTCGTGGACGTGGGATTCAGCCATGCCGGCGCCGGTGATGCGGACGAACTCCGGCTTGGTGCGCATCTCTTCGATGTTGGCGCTGCCGGTGTAGCCCATGGACGACCGCAGGCCGCCCATCAGTTGATGCAGGATGGCGCCGAGGGCGCCCTTGTACGGCACACGGCCTTCGATGCCTTCCGGGACCAGCTTCTCGGCACCGGCCGAGGAGTCCTGGAAGTAGCGGTCCGAGGAGCCCTGGGTCTGCGACATGGCGCCCAGCGAGCCCATGCCGCGATAGGCCTTGTAGGAACGCCCCTGGAACAGTTCGATCTCGCCAGGAGCCTCTTCGGTACCGGCGAACATCGAACCCATCATGACGCTGGAAGCGCCGGCCACGATGGCCTTGGACAGGTCACCGGAGAAGCGGATGCCACCGTCGGCGATCAACGGGATACCGGTGCCTTCAAGGGCCGCCGCGACGTTGGCGATGGCGCTGATCTGCGGCACGCCGACACCGGCGACGATGCGCGTGGTGCAGATGGAGCCGGGGCCGATGCCGACCTTGACGGCATCGGCGCCGGCTTCGATCAGCGCCTTGGCGGCAGCGCCGGTGGCGATGTTGCCGCCGATCACCTGCACTTCCGGGAAGTTCTGCTTGACCCAGCGCACGCGGTCGATCACGCCTTTGGAGTGGCCGTGGGCAGTGTCGACCACGATCACGTCAACGCCGGCGGCGACCAGGGCTGCCACGCGCTCGCCGGTGTCCTTGCCGGTGCCGACGGCAGCGCCGACGCGCAGGCGAGCCTGGTCGTCCTTGCTGGCCAGCGGGTAGGCCTTGGCTTTCTCGATGTCCTTGACGGTCATCATGCCCTTGAGGTTGAACTGACCGTCGACGATCAGGACTTTTTCCAGGCGGTGCTTGTGCAGCAGGTCGCGAACGGTTTCCTTGTCGGCGCCTTCGCGCACGGTGACCAGGCGCTCCTTGGGCGTCATCACTTCACGCACCGGGATGTCCAGGCGATTCTCGAAGCGCACGTCGCGGGAGGTGACGATGCCGACCAGGCCGCCATCGTGCAGCACCGGGACGCCGGAGATGTTGTGCTGGCGGGTCAGTTCGAACAAATCACGCACCGTGGCGTCGGCCTCGATGGTGATCGGGTCCTTGACCACGCCGGCCTCGAACTTCTTGACCTTGCGCACCTCGCCAGCCTGCTGCTCGATGGTCATGTTCTTGTGGATGATGCCGATACCGCCTTCCTGCGCCATGGCAATGGCCAGGCGGGCTTCGGTAACGGTGTCCATGGCAGCGGAGACAAGCGGAATGTTCAGCGAGATGCCGCGGGTCAATTGGGTCTTGAGACTGACTTCGTTGGGCAGTACTTCGGAATAACCGGGCACTAGGAGAATGTCGTCGAAGGTCAGGGCTTCTTGGCTGATACGCAGCATCGCGGGGGCTCCCGAGCGGGAAAATGGAAGCGCGCCATTGTACCCAAACATGCCCCGACAATAAAGGCATAGATAACGTTCGATGAAAAATGCCGCCTAGCGGCTGTTCATGTAGACCGACACGTGGGCCACCGGTTGGTCGAGCCAATCGGCGAACTCGGCAACGAAGGCCTTCTTCAGCCCTGCCCTTTCCCAATTGTTGAAGATGAACCCCAGGTTGCTGAAGGCGCACGGCTGGAGAAAGATGAAACCGTTGATGTCGTCTTCATGGCCGCATTCCGGGCAGGCGAAATTGTCGGTGTGGCCGGGCATCCACTCCTCCAGGCTGTCGAACAAGGCCTCGCCGACTTCGCGGCGGCATTGCGGGCAGCCGGCCTCCTGCAGGAAACCGTCCTGGGGGGTGCAGATGCAGCGGTCGGTGATCACTTCCAGGCCGTTGACCACGTCGCCGAACGGCAGCAGCTCCGGGCGCTCGACCACCGCCCGGGCGCCGGCCGAGATGGCGTAGGCCATGCGGTTGCCGCTGGCGCCGCAGGTGCTCGGCTGCTCTTCGATGATGTCCTTGCGCACCAGCCAACGGAGGATGGCACGCGCGCGCGGCTCGTGCACCGGCAGGGTGGAAATTCGCGGGGCGATAATGGCTTGGGTCTGCATGCGCAACCTTTGAGAACGTGGCTCGGGTGAATACACCATGGCGATCCTCAAGCAACCCGGTCGGGGATGGTTGCAGGCAGCGAATGCATCTATCATGCCCGGCATGATTAAAGATCCTTTCGCCAGGCTCAACCTGGACCGCGAAGTGCTCACCGTCAGCCAGCTCAATGGCCGGGCGCGGGTGCTGCTTGAAGACGTGTTCACTAACATATGGGTGGAGGGCGAGATTTCCAACCTCGCTCGCCCTGCCTCGGGGCACGTCTACTTTACCCTCAAGGACAGTGGTGCGCAGGTACGCTGCGCGCTGTTCCGGCAAAACGCCCAGCGCGTGCGCCAGGCATTGAAGGATGGCCTGGCGGTGAAGGTGCGCGGCAAGGTCTCGTTGTTCGAGGGCCGCGGCGACTATCAGCTGATTCTCGACACCGTGGAACCGGCCGGCGACGGCGCGCTGCGCCTGGCGTTCGACGCGCTGAAGGACAAGCTGCAGGCCGAGGGCCTGTTCAGCGCCGAGCGCAAGGTGGCGCTGCCGGCCCACCCGCAGCGCATCGCCATTGTCAGTTCGCCCACCGGCGCGGTGATCCGCGACATCATCAGTGTGTTCCGCCGCCGCGCGCCGCAGGTGCGACTGACCCTGGTGCCCACCGCCGTGCAGGGCCGCGAGGCCATCACGCAGATCGTCCGCGCCCTGAAACTGGCCGATGCGCGCGGTTTCGACGCGATCATCCTGGCCCGCGGCGGCGGGTCGCTGGAGGACCTCTGGTGCTTCAACGAAGAAGCCGTGGCCCGCGCCATCGACGCCTGCGTGACGCCGATCGTCAGCGCCGTCGGCCATGAAACCGATGTATCGATCAGCGACTTCGTCGCCGACGTGCGTGCGCCTACGCCGTCGGCCGCTGCCGAGTTGCTGGCACCCGACTCCAGCGACCTGGTGCGCCGAGTAGAGAGCCTTGAGCGACGCCTGCTGCTGCGCATGCAGAACCGCTTGCGCCACGACCGCCTGCGCCTGGATGGGATGGCCGCGCGCCTGCGCCATCCCGGCGAGCGGCTGCGCCAGCAGGCCCAGCGCCTTGACGACCTGGACATGCGCATGCGCCGAGCTTTCGAACACCGCCTGCGCAACCGCCGCGAGCGCATGGAGCGGCTCGAGGGCCGCTTGGCCGCGCAGCATCCGGGGCGCACCCTGGCGCTGCTCAAGCAGCGGGTCGAAGCCTTGGCCGCACGACTGCCGCGAGCCATGAACGAAGCGCTGAAGGATCGTCGGCAGCTGTTGCAGGCGCAGATGCAGACCCTGCACGTGGTCAGCCCGCTGGCGACCCTGGGCCGTGGCTACAGCATCCTGCTGGATGAGCGCGGCCAGGCCATCCGTAGCGCCGAGCAGACCCGCACCGGCCAGCGCCTCAAGGCACGCCTGGGCGAAGGCGAGCTGGACGTGCGGGTGGAGGACAACCACCTCACGCCGGTCACCTTGTCTCTTCTGGATTGAGCCGATGCCACGTCTGTTCGCTGTGTTGCTGCTTTGCCTGAGTTGCAGCGCCCACGCTGCCGACAGCTACCTGACCCGCTTGCTGAACAAGCCGGTGCCCGGGGGCGTCGCGGTGATCGACCTGGGCACCGGGGCTGTTGCGCCAACGGCGCGTTACGACGGCAAGCCGGTGCTGGTGGTGCGCGAGCAGGACACCTGGCGCGCCATCGTCGGCGTGCCGCTGAGCGTCCAGCCCGGCCCTCAGCAAGTGAGCAGCGGCGGCCGCACCCTGACGTTCACGGTGGGTGCCAAGCACTACCCCGAACAGCACATCACCTTGAAGAACACCCGCCAGGTCAACCCGAACCCGGCGGACCTGAGCCGCATCAACGCCGAGCTGGCCGTGCAGACCACCGCCTACCGCAGCTTCAGCCCCGGTACACCGAGCAACCTGCTGCTCGACAAGCCGGTGAACGGGCCGCTGTCGAGCCGCTTCGGCGTGCGCCGCTTCTTCAACGGCGAGGAGCGCAACCCCCACGCCGGCCTGGACTTCGCCGTGCCCGCCGGCACGCCGATCAAGACCCCAGCGGCAGGCAAGGTCATCCTCGTCGGCGATTACTTCTTCAATGGCAACACGGTGTTCGTCGACCATGGGCAGGGCTTCATCAGCATGTTCTGCCACATGTCGAAGATCGACGTGAAAATGGGCCAGGGGCTGGCCCGTGGCGAAGTGGTGGGCCGCGTCGGATCGACCGGGCGCGCGACCGGGCCGCACATGCACTGGAACATCAGCCTGAACGATGTTCGGGTCGACCCGGCGATCTTTATCGGGGCGTTTCAGCCTTGATCTAATCACTGTGCGTTAATTGCGCCCGCTCAGGCCGTGGCGCAATCGAGCACGTCCAAAATACCGAACGCCGCGATAAATTCTCGTAAAAAATACTCATAGAGCAGCTTCTACCAATTTTTTTCGCACGCTTGCGATCTTTACCTCCAGTGGTTAGGGTTGAAGCATGAAAACAGCTCACACCCTCATTCAGCTTCGCCAACACCGCAGCCTCTGCCTGGTCAGTGCACGACTGCCTGGCTAGATCGCGTCGCCTCGCCCTTCATCTTTTTTCGCTTGCCGGCAGGCCCTTTCACCCGCGGCTGCAACTCAAGGATTGCTCACATGACCATGCTCAAAGACCCGTCGAAAAAATACCGCGCCTTCCCGACCATCGACCTGCCCGACCGCACCTGGCCGTCCAAGGCCATCACGGTGGCGCCGATCTGGTGCAGCTCGGACCTGCGCGATGGCAACCAGTCGCTGATCGAGCCGATGGATTCGGTCAAGAAGCTGCGCTTCTGGAAGACCCTGGTGGCCGTGGGCGTCAAGGAAATCGAAGCCTCCTTCCCATCCGCTTCGCAGACCGACTTCGACTTCGTGCGCACCTTGATCGAAGACGGCCACATCCCCGACGACACCACCATCCAGGTGCTGACCCAGGCCCGTGAAGACCTGATCGCGCGCACCTTCGAATCCCTCAAGGGCGCCAAGAAGGCCATCGTTCACCTGTACAACGCCACCTCGCCGTCCTTCCGCAAGATCGTCTTCAACCAGGACAAGCAGGGCGTCAAGGAGATCGCGGTCAACGCGGCCAAGCTGTTCGTCAAGTACGCCGCCAAGCAGCCGGAAACCCAGTGGACCTTCCAGTACTCGCCGGAAACCTTCAGCGCCACCGAACTGGAATTCGCCAAGGAAGTCTGTGACGCGGTCATCGAAGTGTGGAACCCGACCCCGCAGAACAAGGTGATCCTCAACCTGCCGGCCACCGTGGAAGTCTCCACGCCGAACATCTACGCCGACCAGATCGAGTGGTTCGGCCGTCATGTGTCGCGCCGCGACAGCGTGCTTATCAGCCTGCACACCCACAACGACCGCGGCACCGGCGTGGCCGCCACCGAGCTGGGCCTGATGGCCGGCGCCGACCGCGTAGAAGGCTGCCTGTTCGGCAACGGCGAACGCACCGGCAACGTCGACCTGGTGACCTTGGCGCTGAACCTCTACACCCAGGGCATCGACCCCGAGCTGGACTTCTCCGACATCGACGGCGTGCGCAAGGTCGTCGAAGAGTGCAACCAGCTGCCGGTGCACCCGCGCCACCCCTACGTCGGCGACCTGGTTCATACCGCGTTCTCCGGCTCGCACCAGGATGCGATCCGCAAGGGCTTCACCCAGCAGAAGGAAGACACCCTCTGGGAAGTGCCGTACCTGCCGATCGACCCGGCCGACATCGGCCGTAGCTACGAGGCGGTGATCCGCGTCAACAGCCAGTCGGGCAAGGGCGGCATCACCTACCTGCTGGAACAGGAATACGGCATCAGCCTGCCGCGCCGCATGCAGATCGAATTCAGCCAGGTGGTACAGGCCGAAACCGACCGCGTGGGCCTGGAGATGACCGCGCAGCAGATCTACGCCTTGCTGCACAAGGAATACCTGCAAGCCAACGTGCCCTACGCCTTGATCAGCCACCGCCTGCAGGAAGAGAACGGCAACAGCGCGGTCAACGTCGAAGTGCACAGCGACGGCGAAACCCAGAACTGGCGCGGCAAGGGCAACGGCGCCCTGGAGGCCCTGGTGGCGGCCTTGCCGATCGGTGTCGAGATCATGGACTACAACGAACATGCCATCGGCGCCGGCACCAACGCCAAGGCCGCCGCCTACATCGAGCTGCGCGTGGCGGGTGGCCGCCCAGTGCACGGGGTGGGTGTGGATGAGAACATCACCACGGCCAGTTTCCGCGCGCTGTTCAGCGCGCTGAACCGTTCACTGAGCCAGCAGGAAGCGAAAGCAGCCTGATGCAGGAGCCGGCGCAGCTGGCGAAGGCAGTAACTCGGTTCAACAAGCTCGGCGATCGCGGCGTATCGCTCGCCAGCTTCGCCGGCTCCTACGCCACCGGTGGCGTCACCCGAATTGGCGTAGGAGCCGGCGCAGCTGGCGACGGCATCACCTCGGTGTTCGGGCGGATGACCGGGTGAGATTGCAGCCCGTGACCAACCATGACGGGCGTCCGGGGTTGCCTGGGTCGCCAGCTTCGCCGGCTCCTACGCTATCGATGCTTCTTTCTTCAGCGCAATTCAAACCCATCGGCATCCAGATAGGCCGGGAATCGCTCCCGGTAGGCCGTCAATTCAGCCCTGCTGAGGCTGACATGAAACACCCCATCCGCCTCCCCCGCACACACCAGGCTTTCGCCCTGGAAGTCCAGCACCTGGCTGTCGCCGGTGTAGGCAAAGCCTTTGCCGTCCACGCCTATCCGATTGACCGCTGCCACATAGCACAGGTTTTCGATGGCTCGCGCCGGTAGCAGGCGGTTCCAGTGCAGGCGCCGGGCGCCTGGCCAGTTGGCGGTGTAGAGGATCAGGTCGGTGTGCGCAGGGTCGCGGCTCCACACCGGGAAGCGCAGGTCGTAGCAGACCAGCGGGCGGATGTTCCAGCCATTGAGGGTAAAACGTACCTGCTGCTCGCCAGCGGTGTAATGCTGATGCTCGCCAGCCATGCGGAACAGGTGGCGCTTGTCGTAGTGCAGCACCTGGCCATCGGGCTGGGCCCAGAGCAGGCGGTTACGGTAGCTGCCATCGGCGGCCTGCACGATGACGCTGCCGGTGACCACGGCCATCAGCCGCTGTGCCTGGGCACGCAGCCACTGAGTGGTGGGCCCCTCCTGCGGCTCGGCGAGCTGCGCGGAATCCATCGAGAAACCCGTGGTGAACATCTCCGGGAGAACGATCAGGTCGGCGCCCCGGGCTTCTTCCAGCAACGGCTCGAGGTGGGTCAGGTTGGCGTTGCGGTCGTGCCAGACCAGGGTGGTCTGGACCAGGGCCAGCTTTAATGACGGGGCGGCTAGATCTGACATAGCTTGTGCGCCGCCTCGCGCAGCGTCTCCTCACGTTTGGCGAAGCACAGGCGAATCAGGCGCTGCCCGGGCTCGGCCGTCTGGTATAGCGCCGACACCGGGATTGCCGCCACACCGTGTTCGCGAGTCATCCACTGGGCCATTTCGATGTCGTTCATGTCCGGCTGGATTGCCGCGTAGTCGAGCAATTGGAAATAGGTGCCCGGCGCGGGAGTGAAGGCAAAGCGCGAGCCCTTGAGCAGGTCGCAGAACAGGTCACGCTTGGCCTGATAGAAAGCTGGCAGCTGTTCGACGTGTTCCGGGTGCGCGGCCATGTGGTCGGCCAACGCCCACTGCAGCGGGGTCACTCCGCAGAAGTTGACGTACTGATGCACCTTGCGCAACTCGGCGGTCAGCGCTGGCGGAGCCACCACGTAGCCGGTCTTCCAACCGGTGACGTGGTAGGTCTTGCCGAACGAGCTGACCACGAACGCGCGCGGGTACAGCTGTTCGTGGGCCAGCACGCTGGCATGCTGCACGCCGTCGTAGATCAGGTGCTCGTAGACTTCGTCGCTGATGATGTAGATGTCCCGGTCGGCGATCAGCGCAGCCAGCTGGTCGAGGTCGGCGCGGGTAATCAAGGCGCCGGTCGGGTTGTGCGGGCTGTTGATGACCACCATGCGCGTGCGTGGGCTGAGCGCATCGGTGAAGCGCTGCCAGTCGATGGAGAAGTCCAGCGGGTCGAGCTTGACGTGCACGCAGTGGCCGCCAGCCAGCTGCACCGAAGGGCCGTAGCTGTCGTAGCACGGGTCGAAGATGATCACCTCGTCGCCAGGGCGGACCACCGCCTGGATGGCGCAGAAGATGCCTTCGGTGGCACCCGGGGTGATGGTGATCTCGCTGTCCGGGTTGACGTCGGCGGCATAGGCCCGGGCGATCTTCGCCGCCACCTGCTGGCGCAGGGCTGGCAGGCCGGTCATCGGCGCGTATTGATTGTGGCCGGCCAGCACGTGCTGCGCGGCGGCGTCGAGCAGGCCTTGCGGGCCGTTGAAATCAGGGAAACCCTGGGACAGGTTGATCGCACCCACTTCGGCAGCGAGCTGAGACATGGTAGTGAAGATGGTGGTGCCGACATTCGGCAACTTGCTGCTGATCATGGGGCAGGAACCTGGGCGGGTGATGGCGCAGGATAGCCCATGTGAAGTGGCGGATGAAACATGCTGAAAAACTTGCGGCCTTCACCCGCCTCCACGTACCAGGTGGGAGCGGGCGCAGACCGCAAGCTGTTCGAAAGCGACCGATCAGCGCTTGTCGCGGCGCTTCTTGTCGGCCTTCTTGTGGTGCGACATCAAGCGGCGCTTCTTGTTGACCTGGCGGTCGGTCAGGGTGTTCTTGTTGCCTTCATACGGGTTCTCGCCACCCTTGAACTCGATGCGGATCGGCGTACCCACCAGCTTGAGCACCCGGCGATAGGTGTTTTCCAGGTAGCGAACATAGGAGTTCGGCACCTTTTCGACCTGGTTGCCGTGGATCACGATCAGCGGCGGGTTGGCGCCACCGAGGTGGGCATAGCGCAGCTTGATGCGGCGGCTGTTGACCATCGGCGGTTGGTGCTCCTGCACCGCATCTTCGAGGATCTGCGTCAGGCGGCTGGTCGGCCAGCGGGTGATCGCTGACTTGAACGAGTTCTGCACCGAAGCGTAAAGGTTGCCCACGCCGGTACCGTGCAGCGCCGAGATGAAGTGGATGTCGGCGAAGTCGACGAAGAACAGCCGGCGCTCCAGCTCGACCTTGACGAAGTCGCGCTCGCTCGGTTGCATGCCGTCCCACTTGTTCAGGGCGATGACGATGGCGCGGCCGGCTTCCAGGGCGAAGCCCAGCAGGTTGAGGTCGTGGTCGACCACCCCTTCGCGGGCGTCCATGACAAAGATCACCACGTTGGCGTCCTTGATCGCCTGCAGCGTCTTGACCACCGAGAACTTCTCGACTTCCTCGTGGATCTTGCCGCGCTTGCGCACCCCGGCGGTGTCGATGAGGGTGTACTTCTCCTCGTTGCGCTCGAACGGGATGTAGATGCTGTCGCGGGTGGTGCCCGGCTGGTCGTAGACGATGACCCGGTCTTCACCGAGCATGCGGTTGACCAGGGTCGACTTGCCAACGTTCGGCCGACCGATGATGGCGATCTTGATGCCATCCTTCTCGCTCGGCCCAGGTATGCGCACCTGCTCTTCGCCTTCGGCGACGTCGGCGCCGAGGTCTTCTTCCTCGACGTCACGCGGGAACTCACCCAGCGCGGCTTCGAGCAAGGTGTTCACGCCGCGGCCCTGGGCACCGGCCACACCGATGGCGTGGCCCATGCCCAGCGGCGCGAATTCGGCGCGGGCCATTTCCGGATCGATGTTGTCGATCTTGTTGGCCACCAGGATAGAGCGCTTGTTGCGCTTGCGCAGGTGCTCGGCAATCATCTGGTCGGCGGCGGTATAACCGGCGCGGGCATCGACCAGGAACAGCACGACATCGGCTTCTTCGATGGCCAGCAGCGACTGCTCGGCCATTTTTTCGTCCATGCCGTGTTCGTCACCGGAAATACCACCGGTGTCGACCAGAATGTAGGAACGCCCTTGCCAGCGCGCCTCACCGTATTGGCGATCACGAGTCAGACCAGACAGGTCGCCTACGATCGCATCGCGGCTTTTGGTCAGGCGGTTGAACATGGTGGACTTGCCGACGTTCGGTCGGCCCACCAGGGCGATTACGGGAACCATGCGGCTCTCCACTGCGTTATTTCAGAAAATACAAAGGCCGCTGCAGGCAGCGGCCGAAGTTCGTGCACCTCTCCAGGAGGTGGCTTGAGCCCCATCACCCAAACGTCAGTGGCTGGCCTCAAGCATAGTCAAAGCCTTACTTGATGGTGAGGGCTTCGAGTTTACCGCTATTACCGAATACATAAATCATGTTGCCGACCACCAGCGGACGCGCCCGCAGGCCGTCGCCGTCGATCTTCTCGCGGCCAACGAAGCGACCGTCGACCTGGCTGAGCAGGTGCAGGTAGCCTTCGAAGTCGCCGACAGCCACATAGCTGGAGAACACTTCCGGGGCCGACAGCTGGCGGCGGGCCAGCGAATCGTTGGTCCACAGGGCGCTGGTGGAACGTTCGTCGACGCTTTCGACGGTGCCGTTGGCCAAGGCTACGTAGACGCTGCCAAAGCCCTGGGCGACACCGGCATAGCTCGACGCATCGCGCTGCCAGTTGACCCGGCCGCTTTCCAGATCCAGGCCGGCCATGCGGCCCTGATAGCTGGCGACGTACAGGGTGCCGTTGTTGAGCAGCAGGCCACCGTCGATGTCGACCACACGCTCCAGCTCCGAGCGACCGCTCGGAATGGCCACGCGGGTTTCCCACACCGGCACGCCGTTGCGGGTATCCAAGGCCACGACCTTGCCGGTCGAAAGGCCGGCGACGGCCAGGTGATCGGTGACGATCGGTGCGCCAGTACCGCGCAGGGTCAGCACCGCAGGAGTGCTGTCATACAGCCAGCGCTGGGTGCCGGTGGCAGCATCGACGCCGACGACACGGTCGTCCTGGGTCTGTACGACGACGATGTCGCCGTTGGTGGCAGGGGGAGCCAGTACTTCGCTGCCGACCTTGGCGCGCCATTTTTCTTCACCATTGCTGGCGTCCAGGGCGATCACTTCACCGCGCAGGGTGCCCAGCAGGACCAGGCCGGAACCGACGCCGACGGCACCGGAAACCGGTTGCTCGAGGCTCTTCTTCCAGTTCACGTCGCCGGTCATGCGGTTCAGCGAAACCACTTCGCCGGTCACGTCGGCGGCGTAGATATGCTCGCCTTCAACCGCGGGTACCAGCATGTTATAGGTCTTGCCCTGGCCGTCGCCGATCGAGCGGCTCCATTCCTTGTGCAGCGAGACTTCTTCCTTGAACGGAGTCAGTTCCGCCGGCGGCAGTTCTTTCTTGCTGTTGCTGCTGCAACCCGCGGCCAGAAGGGCCAGAGCCAGCAATGCTGCATGTTTCCAACGGATCACGTCACGCATCCCCTTTGGCCAGGTCGTCCAGCTTGATTTGCAGGCCACCGACCGCTGCCTCGTCGGACAGTGCGGCCTTGGCTTTTTGGTAGGCAGCGTAGGCGTCGTCATGCCGGCCGAGTTTCACCAGCAGGTCGCCCTTGAGCTCTTCGCGCGTGGCGACGAACGCCTGGTCGGTGTCACCGTCGAGCAGTTTGAGGCCTTCATCGGCCTTGTTCTGCGCGGCCAGCACCTGCGCCAGGCGCTGGCGGGCCAGCTCGCCGAGCGTGGCGTTGGCCGGCTTGTCGTTGACCGACTTGAGCTCGGCAGCGGCGTCATCCAGCTTGCCGGCGTCGACCGCGACCTTGGCCACGAACAGGCTGCCGTACTGCGCGTAGGCGCTGCCGGCATACTGCGACTTGAGCTTGCCGGCAATGTCGGCCACCTGCGCGGCGTCCGGCTTGCCACCCGGGGTCAACGCCGACTCCAGCAGCTGCTGATACAGGTTGGAGGCGCCCTGGCTCTGGTTGCTCTGGTAGCGGGTCCAGGCCTGCCAGCCGAACACGATCACCAGCGCCAGCAGGCCGCCTGTGACCAAGGGCTTGCCGTTGCGCTGCCACCAGTCTTTCAGCTCGGCGATCTGTTCATCTTCGGTATTCGACACCCAAACACTCCTTCTCACAAATTCGGCCTGACGGAGACGTCAGGCAGCCGGCTTCAAGCCTGCACAGCGCAGGTCGCCAGGTGCTCGGCGAGAGCATCCCAGGCAATATTCTGTTGCTCGCCCTGGCCGCGCAGGGGCTTGACGCCAACCTGGCGCGCGGCCATTTCGTCGTCACCAAGAATCAGGGCAAACAACGCCCCGCTCTTGTCGGCCTTCTTGAACTGGCTCTTGAAGCTACCCGCGCCGGCGTTGATCTGCAGGCGCAGGGTCGGCAGTTCGTCGCGCAGCCGCTCGGCCAACGCCAGCCCGGCCAACTCGGCTGCTTCGCCAAAGGCGCAGAGGTAGACATCGACCTGGCGGGCGATGGATTCAGGCACCTTGCCCAGGGTCTCGAGCATCAGGATCAGGCGCTCGATGCCCATGGCGAAACCCACACCCGGGGTCGGCTTGCCGCCCATCTGCTCGACCAGGCCGTCGTAGCGGCCACCGGCGCAGACCGTGCCCTGGGCGCCGAGCTTGTCGGTGACCCATTCGAAAACGGTCTTGCTGTAGTAGTCCAGGCCACGCACCAGCTTGGGATTGATCACATAAGGGATGCCGACAGCATCGAGGCGCGCCTTCAGGCCCTCGAAGTGCACCCGCGACTCTTCGTCCAGGTAGTCGGCCAGCTTCGGCGCGTCGACCAGGATGGCCTGGGTCTCGGGGTGCTTGGTGTCGAGCACACGCAGCGGGTTGGTCTTCAGGCGGCGCTGGCTGTCTTCGTCGAGCACGGCGATGTGCTGGGTGAGGAACTCCACCAGGGCGTCACGATAACGCGCGCGCGCCTCGCTGGTGCCCAGGCTGTTGAGCTCCAGCTTGACCGCGTCGCGAATGCCCAGCAGGCCCCACAGGCGCCAGGTCAGCACGATCAGCTCGGCGTCGATGTCCGGCCCTTCGAGGTTGAACACCTCCAGGCCGATCTGGTGAAACTGCCGATAGCGGCCCTTCTGCGGGCGCTCGTGGCGAAACATCGGGCCCACGTACCAGAGCTTCTGCACCTGGCCGCCGCCGCTGATGCCGTGCTCGAGCACGGCGCGCACACAGGCAGCCGTGCCTTCAGGGCGCAGGGTCAGCGAATCGCCGTTGCGATCCTCGAAGGTGTACATCTCTTTTTCGACGATGTCGGTGACTTCGCCGATCGAGCGCTTGAAAAGCTCGGTGAACTCGACGATCGGCGTGCGAATCTGCCGATAGCCATAGGTGTCCAGCAAACCAGCCACGGTGCCTTCGAAGTAACGCCACAGGGGCGACTGGTCCGGCAGGATGTCGTTCATGCCACGGATGGCTTGCAAAGACTTGCTCACAAAATGTCCTTAAAACTCTTTATTCGGCGGTTCAGCCGCGGGCGATCAGTGCCGCGTCGGCTTCGACCTTTTCGGCCGCTTTCTGGCGGATGAGCTTTTCCAGCTCCTCGACCAGATTGTCGTTGTTCAGCTTCTGCGATGGCTTGCCGTCGATGTAGATCAGGTTCGGCGTGCCGCCGGTCAGCCCCACGTGGGCTTCCTTGGCTTCACCCGGGCCGTTGACCACACAACCGATCACCGCCACGTCCAGCGGCACCAGCAGGTCTTCCAGGCGCCCTTCCAGCTCGTTCATGGTCTTGACCACATCGAAGTTCTGCCGCGAGCAGCTCGGGCAGGCGATGAAGTTGATGCCACGCGAACGCAGGCGCAGGGACTTGAGGATGTCGTAGCCGACCTTCACTTCTTCGACCGGGTCGGCCGCCAGCGAGATACGGATGGTGTCGCCGATGCCGTCGGCCAGCAGCATACCTAGGCCGACCGCAGATTTCACCGTGCCCGAGCGCAAACCACCGGCTTCGGTGATGCCCAGGTGCAACGGCTGGATGATCTGCTTGGCCAGCAGGCGGTACGCCTCGACGGCCATGAACACGTCCGAAGCCTTGACGCTGACCTTGAAGTCCTGGAAATCCAGGCGCTGCAGGTGCTCGACATGACGCAGGGCCGACTCCACCAACGCTTCGGGCGTCGGCTCGCCGTATTTCTTCTGCAGGTCCTTTTCCAGCGAGCCGGCATTGACCCCGATACGGATCGGGATGCCGCGGTCGCGGGCGGCATCGACCACCGCGCGCACGCGGTCTTCACGGCCGATGTTGCCCGGGTTGATGCGCAGGCAATCGACGCCCAGCTCGGCCACGCGCAGGGCGATCCGGTAGTCGAAGTGGATGTCGGCGACCAGCGGCACCTGCACCCGCTGCTTGATGCGGCCGAAGGCTTCGGCAGCATCCATGTCAGGCACCGAGACGCGCACGATGTCGACGCCGGCCGCGACCAGACGCTCGATCTGGCCGACGGTGGCGTCGACGTCGTTGGTGTCGGTGTTGGTCATGCTCTGCACTGCGATCGGGGCATCGCCGCCGACCGGCACCGAGCCGACCCAGATCTTGCGCGAAACGCGCCGCTTGATAGGAGATTCGCCGTGCATGACTTATTGCCCCAGCTTCAGGCGAGCGGTCTCGCCGGAGGTGAATGGTTTCAAGTCGACCGGCTGGCCGTTGTAGGTGACCTGAGCGCCGCGGGCAAAGCCCAGGCGCGCGGAGAACGGCGGCTTGCCGATCACCGAGATGTTGTCGCCCTTCTTCTTGACGCCGCTGGACAACACCTTGCCGGTGGCGTCCTTGATTTCGATCCAGCAGTTCTCGACGAACTGGATGGCGACCTGGCCTTCTCCGGCAGCCGGAGTCGGTGTCGGGGCAGCCGCCGCCGTGGCCGGGGCCGCTGGCTGAGCCGCGACCGGGGCGGTGTTGACGGGTGCCACCGGCGTGGTCGAACTGGCGGTGCTGCCGTACATCGGCTTGACCGGCGCCGTTACGGTCGGCGCAGGGGTGCTGCCGGGCACTGATGGCTGGCTGGTCGCCGGGCTTGGGTTGACCGGCGCACTGCCCACTACGGCATCGCTGCCGGCAGCCGCCGCAGGCGCTTCAGGCTGCTTGGCGTCGGTGCTGGCGTCGGGGCCATCGAGTGGATGAATCTGCGTGGTGCCGTCGGCGCTTTCGACCTCGACGTGCTCCATGGCCACCGGCGGGGCATCCTTGGCGCGCTGGTCGGACTGGTCTTTCCACCAGACGAAACCACCGCCGATCACCAGCACCAGCAACAGCAGGCTGACGATGCGCAGGATGTTGTGGGCCAGGCGCGACGGCTCCTCGATCTTGCCCAGGCCGTGCACGCTGCTGCCCTGGGCGTTGGTGCCGGTGATGTGGTCGAAGGCCTGCACCAGCACGGCCTGATCCATGTCGAGCAATTTCGCGTAGGTGCGGATGTAGCCACGGGCGAAGGTATGCCCCGGCAGCTTGTCGAACGCCCCGGCTTCCAGGTTGCTCAGCGAGGTCTGGGTCAGGTTGAGTTTCTTGGCCACGTCGGCCAGCGACCACCCACGGCTCTCGCGGGCATGACGCAAGGTCTCACCCGGGTTCACGCGGGTCGCTGCTACAACTTCGGGATGCGCCGCTTTCATCATTGCTCCGACAGGTATTGCTTATATTCCGGCGTGCCGGGATAGAGTCTTTTGAGTTGCAGGCCAAAACTGGCGGCCTTGTTCTTGTCCTGAAACACTTTCGCCAGGCGGATCCCCAGCAGCAGGCTGCGGGCGTTCTGCTCGCTGACCTGGCTGAAGCCCTCATAGTAGCCCCGGGCTGGCACATATTGCCTGTCTTCGTAAGACAACTCAGCCATTTCCAGCAACGCACGGGGTTGTTTGTTGTTCAACCGCAGCGAGCGCTCCAGGTATTGCCCCGCTTCGGCCCGCTGGCCCAGCGCCAGAGCGGTGATGCCGAGGTTCTCGAACACCCGCGAGCGCTCAGTGTAGAGCGGATCGGCCGCAGACTTCAGAAACATATCGTAGGCTTCCTTGTAGCGTTTCTGCTCGAAAAGAAAGCTGCCGTAGTTGTTGAGGATCCGCGCGTCGTTGCCGCTGCTGCTCAAGGCCTTGCGAAAGTGCTGCTCGGCCAGTTCGTTCTCGCCTTCCACCTGGAACACCAGAGCCAAGGCGGCATTCGCCGCCGGGTCCGAGCCGTCGATGTCCAGGGCCTGGCGCAGCGGCGTCTTGGCGCGCTCGCTGTTGCCTTCCTGGAGATAGCCCAGGCCCAGCTGGACGTAGGCTTCACGCGCCTGGTCGCGCCCCTTGCGGGTGTCCATCGGGTTGACTTTGCCCGTGGAAACACACCCCGCCAGCAAGCTGGCGAGCAACAAAAAGAGCGCGGCGCGCAACGTCATAAAGGTCCTCTTCGTCCGTTGTTCAAGTGCGCGTTGCAGCGGCCTGGGAGACCTCGGCCTCGCTGCCCAGCTGGCGCACGGCGATGTAGCGCTCGCTGCGACGGGTGCGGTCCGCCACTTGGCCGACCAGCTGCCCGCAGGCCGCGTCGATGTCTTCGCCGCGCGTGGTGCGCACCGTGACATTGAAGCCGGCCTGATGCAAATGGTCCTGGAAGCGACGGATGGCATTGTTGCTCGGTCGCTCGTAGCCGGAGTGCGGGAACGGGTTGAACGGGATGAGGTTGATCTTGCAGGGCACGTCCTTGAGCAGCTCGACCATCTCTACGGCGTGTTCGAGCTTGTCGTTGACGTCCTTGAGCAGGGTGTACTCGATGGTCAGCACGCGCTTCTCGCCCAGCTGGGACATGTAGCGCTGGCAGGATTCGAGCAACACCTTGAGAGGGTATTTCTTGTTGATCGGCACCAGCTGGTTGCGCAGCGCGTCGTTCGGCGCATGCAGCGACAGGGCCAGCGAGACGTCGATATGGTCGGCGAGCACGTCGATCATCGGCACGACGCCCGAGGTGGACAAGGTGACCCGGCGTTTGGAGATGCCATAGCCCAGGTCATCCATCATCAGCCGCATGGCGGCGATGACGTTGTCGAAGTTCAGCAGCGGCTCGCCCATGCCCATCATCACCACGTTGGTGATGGCGCGGTCGATGGTTGCCGGGACGCTGCCGAAGGATTTGTTGGCAATCCACACCTGGCCGATGACTTCGGCGGCAGTGAGGTTGCTGTTGAAGCCTTGCTTGCCGGTGGAGCAGAAACTGCAATCCAGCGCGCAGCCCGCCTGGGAAGAAACACACAAGGTGCCACGTTTGCCCTGGGGGATGTACACGGTCTCGACGCAGCTGCCGGACTCAACGCGCACCACCCATTTACGGGTGCCATCGCTGGAGATGTCCTCGCTGACCACTTCGGGGCCGCGGATTTCAGCACAGGCCTTGAGCTTCTCGCGCAAGGCCTTGCTGACGTTGCTCATGGCGTCGAAATCATCGACGCCAAAGTGGTGAATCCATTTCATGACCTGACCGGCACGAAAGCGCTTCTCCCCGATCGAGTCGAAGAACTGTTCCATCTCTGGTTGGGTCAAGCCCAACAGGTTTGTCTTGCCAGTCGTTGCAATCATGGTTTCACCTTCACTCATCGAGCCGAAGCTTAGCGAGTGGTTACTTCGGTAGTTGCGAAGAAGTATGCGATTTCGCGGGCAGCAGCGGCTTCGGAGTCCGAACCGTGGACGGCGTTGGCGTCGATCGATTCAGCGAAGTCGGCGCGGATGGTGCCGGCAGCAGCTTCTTTAGGGTTGGTGGCACCCATCAGCTCGCGGTTCTTGGCGATGGCGTTTTCGCCTTCCAGAACCTGAACAACAACCGGGCCGGAAGTCATGAAGGCAACCAGTTCACCAAAGAAACCACGAGCGCTGTGCTCGGCGTAGAAGCCTTCGGCCTCGGCCTTGGACAGTTGCTTCAGCTTGGAGGCAACAACGCGCAGACCGGCTTTTTCGAAGCGGGTGGTGATCTCGCCGATGACGTTCTTAGCAACGGCGTCAGGCTTGATGATGGAGAAAGTACGTTGAACAGCCATGGTGAAACTCCAGAAACGTTGATTAAAGCGAAAAATTAAACCCGCGAATTATACGCGGGTTCTTTGGGAATGCCTAACTGTGAAAGGTATCGAGCACTGTGCAGGGTCGTAGACTGGGGCAAGTACCATTGGCCGCCCCCGCCGAACCAAGAATAGACCAGCTCTTAGCCCCGCTCCTCGATCCACAGCCCCTGAATTGCTTCAAGAACCTTCTCGCCGCCGCGCTCGGGCAGGTCGTCGAACTCCGGCAAGGTCATCACCAGATTGCGCAGCTTGACGAAGTTGACCGTCAGCGGATCGACTTCGGGGTGCAGCTCGGCCAGCTGGATGGCGATTTCCTGCACATCAACCCATTTCAGACTCATGATGGCTCCTGGTCTCAGTGCGGCGCTTCGGCAGCGTGGTTGAGCGAGTATTTGGGAATCTCGACGGTGAGGTCCTCGGTACCGACCTTGGCCTGGCAGGTCAGGCGCGAGTGCGCCTCAAGGCCCCAGGCGCGGTCCAGGTAGTCTTCTTCCAGCTCGTCGGCTTCATTCAGCGAATCGAAGCCTTCGCGGATGATGCAGTGGCAGGTGGTGCAGGCACACACGCCGCCACAGGCGCTTTCGATTTCGATGTGGTTGTCGTGGGCGACTTCCAGGATCGACTTGCCGGTCTCGGCTTCTACCACCATGCCGTCCGGGCAGTGTTCGGCGTGAGGCAGAAAAATGATCTGCGGCATCAGTTATTCCTCGATTTCATTCAGGTTGCGCCCGGCCAACGCGGCCTTCACCGTGGAGTCGAGACGGCGAGCGGCAAAAGCGTCGGTCACTTGGGACAAACGCTTGGTCTGTTGTTCGATAGCCGGGCCATCGGTGCCTTGAGCCAGTGCGCGCAGCTCGTCCATCTGCAGTTCGATGACCATGCGCTCCTCGGCGTCGAGCAGACGCTCGCCATCGGCTTGCAGGGCCCCTTCGACCGCTTCGAGCAGGCGCTCGGCGTCGACCTGGTGCTCGCGCAGCTGGCGCGCGACCTTGTCGTCGCCGGCGTAATGGAAAGATTCCTTGAGCATCCTGGCGATTTCGCCGTCGGTCAGGCCGTAGGACGGCTTGACCTGGATGCTCGCCTCGACGCCCGAAGCCAACTCGCGCGCCGCGACGCTAAGCAGCCCGTCGGCGTCGACCTGGAAGGTCACGCGAATTTTCGCAGCGCCGGCAACCATCGCCGGAATGCCGCGCAATTCGAAGCGTGCCAGGGAACGGCAGTCGCTGATCAGCTCGCGCTCGCCTTGCAGCACGTGCACCAGCAGCGCCGACTGGCCGTCTTTGTAAGTGGTGAAGTCCTGGGCGCGGGCCACTGGAATCGTGGTGTTGCGCGGGATGATCTTTTCCATCAGCCCGCCCATGGTTTCCAGGCCCAGGGACAGCGGAATCACGTCGAGCAGCAACAGCTCGCCGCCGTCACGCTTGTTGCCGGCCAGGGTGTCGGCCTGGATCGCGGCGCCAATGGCCACTACCTGATCCGGGTCGATCTCGGTCAACGGCTCCCGGCCGAACAGCTCGCCGACGGCGGCGCGCACGCGCGGCACGCGGGTCGAACCGCCGACCATGACCACGGCGCCGACCTCGTCCAGCTCCACTCCGGAATCGCGCAGGGCGCGGCGGCAGGCCTTGAGGCTACGGGCGATCATTGGCTCGATCAGCCCATTGAACGCCTCGCGGGTAAGGCTGGCACGCCAGTCGCCATGCACCACTTCCACGCTCTGCGCGTCGGTCAAGGCTTCCTTGGCGGCGCAGGCGGTTTGCAGCAGACGGCGCTGGGCACTGGGGTCGAGGTCGGCGGACAGGCCCGCCTGCTCGACCATCCAGCTGGCGATGGCGTGGTCGAAATCGTCGCCACCCAAGGCGCTGTCGCCACCGGTAGCGAGCACTTCGAAAACGCCACCGGTCAGGCGCAGAATGGAGATGTCGAAGGTGCCGCCACCCAGGTCATAGATGGCCACAAGGCCTTCGGCGTGCTGGTCGAGGCCATAGGCCACGGCAGCAGCGGTCGGCTCGTTGAGCAGGCGCAGCACGTTGAGCCCGGCCAGGCGCGCGGCGTCCTTGGTGGCCTGGCGCTGGGCGTCGTCGAAATAGGCCGGCACGGTGATGACGGCACCGACCAGTTCGCCACCCAGGGTCGCTTCTGCGCGCTGGCGCAGCACCTTGAGGATGTCGGCAGAGACTTCGACCGGGCTTTTCGGGCCCTGCACCGTGTCGATGAACGGCATGTGCGACTCGCCGCCGACGAAGCGGTAGGGCAATTGCTCGCCCAGCTGCTTGACGTCGGAGAGGCCGCGGCCCATCAGGCGCTTGACCGAAAGAATGGTGTTGAGCGGATCGCTGGCCGCGGCCAGCTTGGCGCTGTCGCCCACTTCGACGCGGTCAGGGTGGTAGCGCACGGCAGACGGCAGGATGACCCGCCCCTGCTCATCGGCCAGAGGCTCGGACAGGCCGCTGCGCAAGGCGGCGACCAGCGAATTGGTGGTGCCCAAGTCGATCCCGACCGCCAGACGACGCTGATGCGGTTGAGGACTTTGGCCGGGTTCGGCGATCTGCAGTAAGGCCATGCTTATTCGGGTATCAGGCGTGCGACCGGAGCGGCACTGGGTTAATCGTCGAGGCGCTCTTCGAGCTGGCGCACTTCGTAGGAGAGCTTGTCGAGGAACTGCATGCGCCTCATCAGGCGCTCGGCCTGCTCGCGCTGTTGCGGGTCGTTCCAGCAAGCGGCGAAGCTTTCGTCCAGCTCGGCGTGGGCCGTCTTCAAGCGGCGCTTGAAGGTAGCAACACCCGGCAGGTCGGCTTCGTCCTGCAACTCTTCAAGCTCCTCGCGCCACTGCATCTGCTGCAGCAGGAAGTCCGGATCATGCACCGTGACTTCCTGCGGCACTTCGTGGCCGCCAATGGCCAGCAGGTAACGGGCGCGCTTTGCCCCGGACTTGAGCGTCTGGTAGGCCTCGTTGAGGCCCGCAGACTTTTCCAGGGCAATGCGCTGCTCGCGCTCGGAGGCATCGGCAAAGCGATCGGGATGCACCTCACGGGCCAGCTCGCGGTAGCGAACGGCCAGTTGGTCGAGGTCCAGACGAAAGCTCGGCTGCAGGTCAAACAGGGCGAAATGACAGGGAGTACCCACGATCGGCCTCAGATGTTGAAGCTTTCGCCGCAGCCACATTCGCCACGCACGTTGGGGTTGTTGAACTTGAAGCCTTCGTTCAACCCTTCGCGGACGAAGTCCAGCTCGGTGCCGTCAAGGTACACCAGGCTCTTGGGATCGATGATCACCTTGACGCCATGGCTCTCGAACACTTCGTCTTCACCGGCGAATTCATCGACGAATTCGAGCACATAAGCCAGACCGGAGCAGCCAGTGGTGCGAACGCCCAGGCGAATGCCATCCCCTTTGCCGCGGCCTTCAAGGGAGCGGCGAACGTGGTTGGCAGCGGCTTCTGTCATGCTGATAGCCATCGGGTAACTCCTTGCGCAGCAGTGTTAGAGCAAACCTTTCTTCTGCTTGTAGTCGCGCACGGCCGCCTTGATGGCGTCCTCGGCGAGCACCGAGCAGTGGATCTTGACCGGCGGCAGGGCCAGTTCTTCGGCCAGCTGGGTGTTGCTGATGGTCACGGCCTCATCCAGGCTCTTGCCCTTCATCCACTCGGTGGCCAGGGAGCTGGAGGCGATGGCCGAACCGCAGCCGTAGGTCTTGAACTTGGCGTCTTCGATGATGCCCTGCTCGTTGACCCGGATCTGCAGACGCATCACGTCGCCGCACGCCGGAGCGCCGACCATGCCGGTGCCGACGTCCGCGTCTTGCGCATCCATCTTGCCCACGTTGCGCGGATTCTCGTAGTGGTCGATGACCTTTTCACTGTAAGCCATGATATTGATCCTTACTGAAACTCATCAGGGAAGTCGCTCTAGGTGGCGACTGCTTAGTGCGCCGCCCACTCGATCTTCGAGATGTCGACACCGTCTTTGTACATGTCCCACAGCGGCGACAGAGCGCGCAGCTTGGTGACCGCTTCGCAGACCTTCTGCGCGGCGTAGTCCACTTCTTCTTCGGTGGTGAAGCGGCCGAATGTGAAGCGGATGGAGCTGTGTGCCAGTTCGTCGTTGCGGCCCAGGGCGCGCAGCACGTACGAAGGCTCCAGCGAAGCCGAGGTGCAGGCCGAGCCGGAGGAAACGGCCAGGTCCTTGAGCGCCATGATCAGCGACTCGCCTTCGACATAGTTGAATGACAAATTCAGGTTGTGCGGGACGCGAGCGCTCAGGCTGCCGTTGACGTACAGCTCTTCGAGGCCTTCGACCTGCTGGAAGAAGCGGTCGCTCAAGGCCTTGATGCGCGCGTTTTCGGCGACCATGTCCTGCTTGGCCACGCGAAAGGCCTCACCCATGCCGACGATCTGGTGGGTAGCCAGGGTACCCGAGCGCATGCCACGCTCATGACCGCCGCCGTGCATGGCCGCTTCCAGACGCACCCGCGGCTTGCGGCTGACGTACAGCGCGCCGATACCTTTGGGGCCGTAGGTCTTGTGGGCCGAGAACGACATCAGGTCGACCTTGAGCTGGGCCAGGTCGATCTCCACCTTGCCCGTGGACTGAGCGGCGTCGACGTGGAACAGGATGCCGCGCGAGCGGGTCAGCTCGCCAATGGCAGCGATGTCGTTGACCGTGCCGATTTCGTTGTTCACGTGCATCACCGAGACCAGGATGGTGTCGTCGCGCAGCACAGCTTCGATCATCTCAGGGGTCACCAAGCCATCTTCGCGGGGCTCGAGGTAGGTCACCTCGAAGCCTTCACGCTCCAGTTGACGCATGGTGTCGAGGACCGCCTTGTGCTCGATCTTGGTGGTGATCAGGTGCTTGCCCTTGTTCGCATAGAAGTGCGCAACGCCCTTGATGGCGAGGTTGTCGGACTCGGTGGCACCGCTGGTCCAGACGATTTCACGCGGGTCGGCGTTGACCAGGTCAGCGACCTGGCGGCGAGCGTTTTCCACCGACTCTTCGGCCTTCCAGCCAAAGACGTGGGAACGCGAGGCCGGGTTGCCGAAGTTTCCGTCGACCAGCAGGCATTCGCTCATTTTTTGCGCAACGCGCGGGTCTACCGGCGTGGTAGCGGAGTAATCGAGGTAAATCGGCAACTTCATTTGAAATTCTCCTAATCAGGTCCCATCAGGCTGACGAGCCACTCTCTGGACGGCGGTTACTCGACAGCGGACGTTTCGATCTTGCCCAGGAAGTGCGTCTTGCCAGCGCTGTTGCACCGCCGCAGATCCTGACGCTGGGCTACCTCTTGCACCTCACGGCGAGTCACAAGATCGGCCAAGCTGATGCCACTTAAAAATTCGTGAATCTGGTCGCTCAGGTCGCACCACAGGTGGTGGGTCAGGCAGGTGTCGCCGGCATGGCAATCACCCAGCCCCTGGCACTTGGTGGCGTCGACCGACTCGTTGACGGCGTCGATCACCTGGGCCACCTGGATGCCCTGCATGTCGCGGGACAACTGGTAGCCACCACCTGGCCCACGCACACTGGACACCAGGTTGCCGCGACGAAGCTTGGCAAACAGCTGCTCGAGATAGGACAGGGAGATACCTTGGCGCTCGGAGATGTCGGCCAACGAGACTGGCCCATGCTGCGCATGCAACGCCAGATCGAGCATGGCGGTCACGGCGTATCGGCCTTTAGTAGTCAGTCGCATGGCTATTACCACGGTTTTGCGGGAGTGAGGACATGACGCAAGTATGCTATTCCCGACCAATTTAGTCAACTACAAGACCTAGCGCTGTAGTCGGGATTGGGTGCAAAACAGCGGCGCGAATGATAGCAGACGAATGAATTGTTGTGGGGCCGGAGTGGGATGGACCCTGCGGGAGCGGGCTCGGCCTGCAAGAAGCCGCCAGGCCGGCTGGATTTTCGAAGAGCTCGCGGTCTTCGCTTGCTCCCACAGGAGACCCTATGTCCCTACAAGGCCGTCTTCTGCTGCCCCTGCACACACTCGAACACCTCATCCTCCAGCTCCGGCAGCTTGCCGGCGCTGTAGTCGCTGCCCAGGCGGGTGAGTGCGCCGCACATGCCGTCGAGCTTGCCATCCACCGCGTGCAAGTGATCGAGCAGCTGGCCGATGGCGCGAGCCACCGGGTCGGGCATGTCCTCGGTCACGCCGTAGGCATCGAAGCCGATCTTCTCGGCCATGGCCTTGCGCTTGGCATCCTGCTCGCCATCGCTTTTGACGATGATGCGCCCGGGAATACCCACCGCCGTGGCACCGGCCGGCACCGGCTTGGTGACCACGGCATTGGAGCCGATCTTCGCGCCGGCGCCGACCGTGAACGGCCCCAGCACCTTGGCGCCCGCCCCGACCACCACGCCGTCTTCCAGAGTCGGATGGCGCTTGCCCTTGTTCCAGCTGGTGCCGCCCAGGGTCACGCCCTGGTACAACGTGACGTCGTTGCCGATCTCGGCGGTTTCGCCGATGACGATGCCCATGCCATGGTCGATGAAGAATCGCCGCCCGACCTTGGCGCCCGGGTGGATCTCGATGCCAGTCATCCAGCGGGCGAAATTGGACAGCATGCGCGCCGGCCACTTGAGGTTCATGCTCCACAGGGCGTGGGCGCCCCGGTGAATCCAGATGGCGTGCAACCCCGGGTAGCAGGTCAGCACCTCAAAGGCATTGCGGGCCGCCGGATCGCGGTGGAACACACCCTGGATGTCTTCACGCAGACGTTCGAACATGGATCAATCCTTGCGCTTGTGCGCATCGCCCCGGGCCACTTTCTGGGTCTCGGTGAGGATGCCGCGTAAAATACTCATTTCCGAGCGATTCACCGAACTGCGGCCATACAGCCGGCGCAGGCGTGCCATCAGGTGCTTGGGCTGCTCGGGATTGAGAAAGCCGATGGCCACCAGGGTCTGCTCGAGATGACCGAAGTACGACTCCATCTCGTCGGCCGTCGCCAGGTCGGCGCTGCGCACCGAATTGACTTCCTGCTTCTCGACCTTGGACGGCTGCCCTTCGGCGGCCAGCCAGGCCATGCGCACCTCGTAGCTCAACACCTGCACCGCCGCCGCGAGGTTCAGCGAACTGAAGTCGGGATTGGACGGGATATGCACGTGATAATGACATCGCTGCAGCTCTTCGTTGGTCAGGCCGGCGTATTCACGACCGAAGACCAACGCGATCTGCCCGCCCTGCCCGGCCTCTTCGACGCTCTTCTGGCCGCACTCGCGCGGGTCCAGCAGAGGCCAGGGGATCCGCCGGTCGCGAGCGCTGGTGCCAAGCACCAGATTGCAGCCCACCAGGGCCTCTTCCAGGGTGCCCACCACCTGCGCGCCTTCCAGCACGTCGCTGGCGCCGGAGGCCCGCGCATCGGCTTCATGGGAGGGGAAATCCAGCGGGTCGACCAGCACCAGTCGCGACAGGCCCATGTTCTTCATGGCACGCGCGGCACCGCCGATGTTGCCGGGGTGGCTGGTGTTGACGAGAACGACGCGGATGTTTTCTAGCATGGTGGGTTCCAGCAAGGCGAGCGCGCACGAAGCTGCGCTCAAGGGCTGGAAATCTTACAGAAGGTCATGGCCCAACGCTACGAATGCCGACGACCCACTGTTTGCGCAAAACTTTTCTGTTAGAATGTTCGGCTTTCTTTAACGACCTAGGTGAAACGTCCATGCAGCCCATGCTGAATATCGCGCTGCGCGCCGCCCGCAGCGCCAGTGAATTGATTTTCCGCTCCATCGAGCGCCTGGATACCATCAAGGTCGATGAGAAAGAAGCCAAGGACTACGTGTCCGAAGTCGACCGCGCCGCCGAGCAGAAAATCATCGACGCCCTGCGCAAGGCTTACCCGAACCACTCCATCCTGGGCGAAGAAACCGGCATGCACGCCGGCAATGGCCTGGAAGGCGAAGAGTACCTGTGGATCATCGACCCACTGGACGGTACCACCAACTTCCTGCGCGGCGTACCGCACTTCGCCGTCAGCATCGCCTGCAAATACCGCGGCCGCCTCGAGCACGCCGTAGTGCTGGACCCGGTTCGCCAGGAAGAATTCACCGCCAGCCGCGGCCGTGGCGCTCAGCTCAACGGTCGTCGCCTGCGCGTCAGCGGCCGCACCAGCCTGGAAGGCGCCCTGCTGGGCACCGGCTTCCCGTTCCGTGACGACCAGATGGACAACCTCGATAACTACCTGGGCATGTTCCGCGCCCTGGTCGGCCAGACCGCCGGCATCCGCCGCGCCGGCGCTGCCAGCCTCGACCTGGCCTATGTCGCAGCCGGCCGTTTCGATGCGTTCTGGGAGTCGGGCCTGTCGGAATGGGACATGGCCGCAGGCGCCCTGCTGATTCAGGAAGCGGGCGGCTTGATCAGCGACTTCACCGGCGGCCATGACTTCCTCGAGAAGGGCCATGTAGTTGCCGGCAACACCAAGTGCTTCAAGGCGGTGCTGACGGCGATCCAGCCGCACCTGCCGGCTTCACTGAAGCGCTGAGTTTCGCAACGCAAAAAAAGCACCCTCAGGGGTGCTTTTTTTATGGCTCCGGATAAACCCACCGCGATTAGGGAATTTACCGTGCTGGCTGCGCCGGGTTCTGCCCCAGGATCAGCTGGCCCTGCTCGTTCACCGGAATCTTCGGTCCTGGGTCGCGGTCCATGCGCACCTGGCCGGTCTGGCCCTTGAGCTGGTATTTCACGTTATAGCCGACCACTTTGTCGCTGATGTCGTTGACCGTGTTGCAGCGAGTCTGCGTGGTGGTGTAGGTGTCGCCGTTCTGCATGTGCTCTTGCACCTTGTTGCCGGCGTAACCGCCACCGACCGCACCGGCCACCGTGGCCAGGGTGTTGCCGCGCCCGCCACCGACCTGGTGGCCGAGCAGGCCGCCGGCTACCGCGCCCAGCACACTGCCCACCACCTGGTGCTGGTCCTGCACGGGGCGCTGGCGCGTCACCTGTACGTCCTTGCATTCCTGGCGCGGGGTCTTGATCTGCTGGTTGATCGGCTCTACAGCTAGAACATCGGCGTACTCTGGGCCGCTCTTCTTGACGAGGCTGTAGGTAGCCACAGCCCCGCCGGCAGTTACGCCAACAGCACCCAGCACTGCACCAATCAGCAACGATTTGTTCACGATGAACCTCCTGAAGTCGGTAACAGTCTTGTTACCTTGTACTCCCAGCCTTGGAGCACAAAAAAAGGCGCAAGTTCAATACTTGCGCCTTTTCAGGGGGTTATGGCCGATCTAGAGCGGTCGCTCAGGGGCGGTCATCGACCTTTTCAGTGCTCACCGGCGGGATCAAGTCCTCGCTGGAGAGGTTCAGCCAGATCAGCACCACGTTGGCGATGTAGATCGACGAGTAGGTACCCGCCATTACGCCGATGAACAATGCCACCGAGAAGCCGAACAGGTTGTCACCACCGAAGAACAGCAGCGCGGCAATCGCCAGCAACGTCGAGATCGAGGTCGCCATGGTGCGCAGCAGGGTCTGGGTGGTCGATACGTTGATGTTCTCGATCAGGCTGGCCTTGCGCATCATGCGGAAGTTCTCGCGCACCCGGTCGAAGACCACGATGGTGTCGTTGAGCGAGTAGCCGATGATCGCCAGCACCGCCGCCAACACCGTCAGGTCGAAGGTGATCTGGAAGAACGAGAGGATACCGACCGTGACCACCACGTCGTGGATCAGCGAGATGATCGCGCCCACGGCGAATTTCCACTGGAAGCGGAAAGCCAGGTAGATCAGTACGCCGCCCAGCGCCATCAGCATGCCCAGGCCGCCCTGGTCGCGCAGCTCTTCGCCGACCTGCGGGCCGACGAACTCGACGCGCTTGACCGTGGCCGGGTTGTCGATGTCGACCTTGCGCAGGGCGTCGGAGACCTTGTTGCCCAGTTGCGGGTCGTCGCCTGGCATCCGCACCAGCACGTCAGTGGTGTCGCCGAAGCTCTGCACGATCGCCTCTTTGTAGCCGGCGTCGGACAGCTCCTTGCGCAGCTGCGGCAAATCCGCAGCCTTCTGGTAGTTCAGCTCGATGAGCGTACCGCCAGTAAAGTCGAGGCCGAAGTTCAGCCCCTTGTGAAACCAGCTGAACAGGGCCAGGGCCGTGAGGAGCAGTGTGATGCCGAACGCAACATTGCGTACGCCCATGAAGTTGATCGTTTTCATGTCAGCCCCTTAAATCCACAGCTTCTTGAAGTCACGGCCGCCGTAGATCAGGTTGACCATTGCGCGGGTCACCATGATGGCTGTGAACATCGAGGTAAAGATACCCAGGGACATGGTCACGGCGAAGCCCTTCACAGGCCCTGTGCCCATGGCGAAGAGAATGCCGCCGACCAGCAGGGTGGTCAGGTTGGCGTCGACGATGGCCGTGAAAGCGCGGCCGAAACCTTCGTTGATTGCCCGCTGCACGGTCATCCCGGCGGCGATTTCCTCGCGGATACGCGAGAAGATCAGCACGTTGGCGTCCACCGCCATGCCCATGGTCAGGACGATACCGGCGATGCCCGGCAGGGTCAGCGTAGCGCCCAGCAGCGACATCAGCGCCAGCAGCATGACCATGTTGAAGGCCAGTGCCACGGTGGCGATCAGGCCGAAGAAGCGGTAGATGGCCATGATGAACAGCGACACGAACAGCATGCCCCACAGGGATGCATGGATACCCTTGGTGATGTTGTCGGCACCCAGGCTTGGGCCAATGGTGCGCTCTTCAGCGAAGTACATCGGTGCGGCCAGACCACCGGCACGCAGCAGCAGCGCCAGTTCGGAGGATTCGCCCTGGCCGTTCAGGCCAGTGATGCGGAACTGCGCGCCCAGCGGCGACTGGATGGTCGCCAGGCTGATGATCTTCTTCTCTTCGGTGAAGGTCTGCACCGCCACGTCTTTCTCGACGCCATCCACCGTCTGCTTCTGGTAGGTGGTGGTCGGTTTCTGCTCGATGAAGATCACCGCCATGCTGCGCCCGACGTTGCTGCGGGTGGCGCGGCTCATCAGGTCGCCACCGTGGCCATCGAGCTTGATGTTCACTTGTGGCTGGCCGTGTTCGTCGAAGCTGGCCGAGGCGTCGGTGACCTGGTCACCGGTGATGATCAGGCCACGTTCCACCGCTGCCGGCGGACGGCTGCCATCGCGAAACTCGAAGGTTTCGCTGGTCGCGCGCGAGTCATCGGGACCTGCGCCAAGGCGGAATTCCAGGTTGGCGGTCTTGCCGAGGATACGCTTGGCTTCGGCGGTGTCCTGCACGCCTGGCAGCTCGACCACGATGCGATTGGCACCCTGGCGCTGTACCAGTGGCTCGGCCACGCCCAGTTCGTTGACGCGGTTACGCACCGTGGTCAAGTTCTGCTTGATCGAGTATTCGCGGATTTCCGCCAGCTTGGCCTGAGTCAGGGTCAGGCTCAGCACTTGCTGGTCGCCACGGGTGCTCGGCACGATGTCGAAATCGCTGTAATTCTTGCGGATCAGGGCACGCGCCTGGTCGGCGGTCTCGCTGTCGGCGAAGCCCAGCTGGATCGAGTTGCCCTGGGCCGGCAGGCTGCGATAGCGCAGCTTCTCTTTGCGCAGCTCGGTCTTGACGTCGGCTTCATAGATTTTCAGCCGCGCGTCGATGGCCTTGTCCATGTCCACTGCCAGCAGGAAGTGCACACCGCCGGAAAGGTCCAGACCCAGCTTCATCGGGTGCGCACCAATGCTGCGCAGCCATTTGGGCGTGGTGGGGGCCAGGTTCAGCGCCACGACGTAGTCGTCGCCCAGCACCTTGCGGACCACGTCCTTGGCGGGCAACTGGTCGTCGGACTTGACCAGGCGCAGCAGGCCACCTTTGCCGTTTTCGGCAAGGGTAGCAGCCTTGACTTCAATGCCGGCATCGGCCAAGGCCTTGCTGGCACGGTCCAGGTCGCCCTGCTTGACCTGCAGCGCGGAGCTCGCGCCGCTGACCTGAATGGCCGCGTCGTCAGGGTAAAGATTGGGTGCGGAATAAATAAAGCCGATCGCCAGTACGGCCACGATCAGCAAGTATTTCCACAGAGGATATTTGTTCAGCATCACGCCGCCCGTTCAAGACGCGGGGCGCCTTGCGCGCCCCGACATGGGTAAAAGTCTGGAGCTTAGATCGCTTTGAGCGTGCCCTTAGGCAGGGTTGCAGCGATGGCGCCCTTCTGGATCTTGAGTTCCACGGTGTCGGAAACTTCGATGACCACGAAATCGTCGGTCACTTTGTTGATCTTGCCGGCGATGCCGCCGGAGGTCACAACTTCGTCGCCTTTTTGCAGGTTGCCCAGCAGGTTTTTGGTCTCTTTGGCGCGCTTGGCCTGTGGACGCCAGATCATGAAGTAGAAAATGACCAGGAAACCAACCAGGAAAACCCATTCGAAACCACCGCCCATAGGGCCGGCAGCAGCGGCAGGCGCAGCAGCATCCGCATAAGCGGCAGGGATCAGAAAGCTCATTCAGCGCTCCAGTAACAAAGTAAGTTGACGCGAAAAGTCGTACGGACGATTAGTCCAACGGCGGCACAGGTAGCCCGCGTTTGGCATAGAAGGCATCGACAAAGGCGGCCAATGTACCCTGTTGAATAGCCTCGCGCAAACCAGCCATAAGCACCTGGTAATGCCGCAAGTTGTGGATCGTATTCAACATGCTGCCGAGCATTTCCCCGCACTTGTCCAGGTGATGCAGATAAGCGCGGGAGAAGTTCTGGCAGGTGTAGCAATCGCACGTCGGATCGAGCGGCGAATCATCGTGACGATGGAACGCGTTGCGGATCTTCAGCACGCCGGTGTCGATGAACAGGTGGCCGTTGCGGGCATTGCGGGTCGGCATGACGCAATCGAACATGTCAACGCCGCGGCGCACACCCTCGACCAAGTCTTCAGGCTTGCCAACCCCCATAAGGTAACGAGGTTTGTCAGCAGGCATCTGGCCAGGCAGGTAATCGAGCACCTTGATCATCTCGTGCTTGGGCTCGCCCACCGACAGGCCGCCGATGGCCAGGCCGTCGAAGCCGATCTTGTCCAGGCCTTCGAGCGAGCGCATGCGCAGGCTCTGGTGCATGCCGCCCTGGACGATGCCGAACAGCGCCGCAGTGTTTTCGCCATGGGCGTTCTTCGAGCGCTGCGCCCAGCGCAGCGACAGCTCCATCGACACCCGCGCCACGTCTTCGTCGGCCGGGTACGGCGTGCATTCGTCGAAGATCATCACGATGTCCGAGCCCAGGTCGCGCTGCACCTGCATCGACTCTTCCGGGCCCATGAACACCTTGGCGCCGTCGACCGGCGAGGCGAAGGTCACGCCCTCTTCCTTGATCTTGCGCATGGCGCCGAGGCTGAACACCTGGAAGCCACCGGAGTCGGTGAGGATCGGGCCCTTCCACTGCATGAAGTCGTGCAGGTCGCCGTGGGCCTTGATCACTTCGGTGCCCGGGCGCAGCCACAGGTGGAAGGTGTTGCCTAGGATGATCTGGGCCCCGGTGGCTTCGATGTCGCGCGGCAACATACCCTTGACCGTGCCATAGGTGCCCACCGGCATGAAGGCCGGGGTCTCGACCACGCCACGGGGAAAGGTCAGGCGGCCACGACGCGCCTTGCCATCGGTGGCAAGCAGCTCGAACGACATACGGCAGGTGCGACTCATGCGGATTCCTTGGGGGCTTGCGGCGCCGGGTTGCGGGTGATGAACATGGCATCACCGTAACTGAAGAAGCGGTACTCGTTGGCCACGGCTGCGGCATAGGCCGCCATGGTTTCCGGGTAACCGGCAAACGCCGACACCAGCATCAACAGCGTGGATTCCGGCAGGTGAAAATTGGTCACCAGGGCATCGATCACATGGAACGGCCTGCCCGGGAAAATGAAAATATCGGTGTCGCCGCTGTACGGCTTCAACTGGCCATCGCGCGCGGCGCTTTCCAGCGAGCGCACACTGGTGGTGCCCACCGCCACCACGCGGCCGCCGCGCGCCTTGCACGCCTGCACCGCATCGACCACCGCCTGGCTGACTTCCAGCCACTCCTTGTGCATGTGGTGGTCTTCGAGCTTCTCCACCCGCACTGGCTGGAAGGTACCCGCGCCGACGTGCAGGGTGACGAAGGCGGTGTCCACGCCCTTGGCCTTGATCTGCGCCAGCAGCCCCTGGTCGAAATGCAGCCCCGCCGTCGGCGCCGCCACCGCGCCCGCCTTCTCGGCGTACACGGTCTGATAACGCTCGCGATCGCTGCCTTCGTCCGGCCGGTCTATATAAGGAGGCAACGGCATGTGCCCGACGCGATCGAGCAGCGCCAGCACCTCTTCATTGAAACGCAGCTCGAACAAGGCATCGTGCCGGGCGACCATCTCGGCCTCGCCACCGCCGTCGATGCGGATCATCGAGCCCGGCTTGGGCGACTTGCTCGAACGCACATGCGCCAGCACCCGATGGCTGTCCAGCACGCGCTCGACCAGAATCTCCAGCTTGCCGCCCGAGGCCTTCTGCCCGAACACCCGCGCCGGAATCACCCGGGTGTTGTTGAACACCATCAGGTCGCCGGGGCGCAGATAGTCCAGCAGATCGGGAAAGCGTCGATGCGCCAACTCGCCCGTCGGGCCGTCGAGCACCAACAGCCGGCTGCCATGGCGCTCAGCCAGTGGGTGGCGGGCAATCAGGGAATCAGGGAGTTCGAAGGAGAAATCAGCGACGCGCATGATGGTGTTCGGCTATACAGGGCTGAAAAGTCTAGCAAATTTCTGAAAATTTGACCATGAAACGTGATTGACCAACGGTCGGAGCCTCTCTATACTTCGCCGCCACAAGCCCTGATGGCGGAATTGGTAGACGCGGCGGATTCAAAATCCGTTTTCGAAAGGAGTGGGAGTTCGAGTCTCCCTCGGGGCACCAAGATTGAGAACCTTGCGAAAGCAGGGTTTTTTTTCGCCTGGATTTTGCGTTTGGCCGTGCACCTGCAGCGCCCAAGGCCCAGGTGGGAGGGGGCAAAGCCCCCGAGAGGCCGCCAGGCCGGCCTGACGACCCCTCCCACTCCATTACGCATTTGTAATCCCCCCGTCAGCCAACCCCCCACCCTGCCCTCATAAAGTGGCCCCGTCAGCAACACGCTGCCCCACTCAAGAGGACTCATCATGAAAGCGCTCATTCTCGGTATCGCCACCCTGCTCGCCGCTGGCTCCGCCATGGCCGACACCACCCAGCCCAACGTCATCCACGACAAGCCCGGTTTCTTCACCCATCTGGACGTCGACAAGGTGCTCGCCCAGACCGATCTGACCGCGCAATGTGGCATCGTTCCGGCCCGCCTGGATTATCTGGACCACGCCGGCCAGGAGCATGTGCTGGACTATCAGGTGTACGGTTATGGTTGCACCGACAATAATTGAGGCCGTTATCCATGACAGTCGCAGGCCAAAGCTCATGAACATCCTGGTAGTCGAAGACGAGCCGAAAGCCGGTAATTACCTGCTCAAAGGCCTGCAGGAACTTGGCAACTCCGTCACCCTGGCACGCGATGGCGTCGATGGCCTGCATCAGGCGCTGGAGAACGAATTCGACGTGATCGTGCTGGACGTAATGATGCCGAAGATGGACGGCTGGGAAGTCCTGCGCCGGCTGCGCAAGGAGGCCGATACGCCGGTGCTGTTCCTCACCGCCCGCGACGACATCGCCGACCGCGTCAAAGGGCTGGAGCTGGGCGCGGACGACTATTTGATCAAGCCGTTTTCTTTCGCCGAGTTGGTGGCGCGGTTGCGTACCTTGACCAAACGCGGCCCTTCGCGCGAAGAAGAACACCTGGAGATTGCCGACTTGCAGATCGACATCATCAAGCGTCGAGTCGTCCGGGGCGGCAAACGCATTACCTTGACCAACAAGGAGTTCGCCCTGCTGCAGCTGTTTGCCACTCATCAGGGTCAGGTCCTGTCGCGCTCGATGATTGCGTCGCGCATCTGGGACATGAACTTCGATGGCGACACCAATGTGGTGGATGTAGCCGTACGCCGCTTGCGGGTGAAGATAGACGAGCCGTTCGAGTTGAAGTTGATCCACAGCGTACGAGGGGTCGGCTATCAATTCGACACGCAACCATGAGCACTTCACGCCACCCTTCACTGACGCTGCGCCTGGCGCTGTTGTTTGCGCTGCTGGCATTCATCACCATCGTCGGCTTGGGTGTAGGGCTGTACCGGGGGCTGGTCAACGAACTGGTGCGCCGTGACGAGGCCGCGCTGATCAGCCGGGTCGAGCAGCTGCGCACCTTTCTCAGCGACGGCAACGTGCTGGAACTGATCAAGACCAAGCCGGCGCTGTTCCAGAACATGATGGGCAACCGCGAGGCAGTGCTGCGAATCAGCTTGAAAGGCGGCAATACACTGTTGGAAACCAACCCGGGCAACTTGCACATTCCGCCCGTCACTCGCGTGGTCGATGCCACCTCCCTGAGCCTCGATGATGTGCAGCATTACCCCGAAGTCCAGGATGTGCCCTTCGCCATGGTGGCCGTGACCATGCCCAGCGACATTGGCGAGCTGCAGGTGGTGGCGGGCCGGCTGATGAGCGAGCGCACCGCCCTGCTGGCTGGCTACCGGCTGCGTATCTACCTGCTGGCGACCATTGCCGCACTGCTGCTGGCGTTCGGCGGCTGCCTGCTGGTGCATCGCGGGCTGATGCCGCTGCGCCGGGTGGCCCGGCATACGCGGCGCATCGGCATCGAAAACCTGTCCCAGCGCTTGGACACCCGAGGGGTACCGCGCGAGCTGCTGCCAGTGATCGACTCGTTCAACACGCTGCTCGACCGGCTTTCCAAGGGCTTCACCCAGTTGGGAGAAGTGTCGACGGACATGGCCCACGAACTGCGCACGCCGATCAACAACATGCTCGGCGAAACCCAGGTGGCATTGCAGCAACACCGCAGCGTCGAAGGCTATCAGACGTTGCTCGCCTCCAATGTCGAAGAGCTGGAACGGCTTTCGCGCATGCTCGACAACATGCTGTTTCTCGCCCGCACCGATCCAACCAGCGCACTCGGCCAGCGCCAGCTACTCAATGGCAAGGAAGAGCTGGAGCGCATCGCCGATTACTTCGAAGGGCCGGCGGCCGATGTCGGCATGGACATTCGTATCGCAAGTGCGGGGCAAGTCTGGGCCGAACCGATACTGCTGCGCCGGGCACTGGCCAATCTCTGTTCCAACGCCATCAAATACGGCGCGCCGAACAGCAAATTGAGCCTGGCAGTGAACCAGGCCGATGACGGCGTGACCATTGCCGTCAGCAACCATGGCGCGACCATCGCGCCTGAGCATCTACCGCGGTTGTTCGAGCGGTTTTATCGGGTGGATGAGGCGCGAGAGCAGTCCAGCCAGTCCAGCGGGCTGGGGCTGGCGATTGTCAGCACCATCATGCAGCTGCATAACGGTCGGTGCAGCGTGACGAGTCAGGATGGGGTGACGTGTTTTGAGTTGTTTTTCCCCGCCACCGGGCTTGCTGTGTGAGCCAGCCACTTGCATAAAAAAGAGGCCCCAAAAAGGCCCCTCCTCCAATTCAAACCACCTTACTGAGCATTATTCGCCCCCAAAGCCGCCTCCCCCACATGCTTCACCGGCAACCCCTTGCGTACATCCTCAACCTGCCCCGCCGACACCGCCGGCGCATCGTTGCCCCAGCCCTGGCGCAGGAAGGTCGCCAAGGCAGCCACTTCGCTGTCATCCATCCGCCCGGCGAACCCAGGCATCGGCAGTATCGATGGCGCCTGTGCAGTGGACGGCGTCTGCGCCCCGGCCAGGATCACATGGATCAAGCCAGTCGGGTTCGGGCTGTTGATGATCGACGCGCCATCCAGACGTGGAAAGGTGCGCGGTGCGCCTTGGCCGGTGACGAAGTGGCAGGCGCCACAGTTGTCCAGGTACAGGCGCTGGCCGAGATCCAGGTCCGTGGCGGCAGTGAGTGTGTGGATGGTCGCGCTGCGACGGGCCTCCAGATCGGCCGCCACCGGGCGGTCATCGCCGGGGATCGACTTGAGGTACGCGGCGATGGCCTGCAGGTCTTCCTGGCTCATGTGCGAGGTGCTGTTTTGCACCACGTCCTTCATTTCGCCGGCCACCGAAGCGGTGCTGTTGCGGCCGGTAGCCAGGTAGGCGACCAGCTCTTGCGCCGACCAGTGCTTGACCCCGCGCAGTGGCGGCACTGCCCACTGGTTGAGCTCGGCGCCGCCCAGGTAGTGCGCGGAGCTGTCGTCCAGGCCTTTTTCCTGCATGGTCAGCGCCCGTGGCGTGTGGCATGAGCCGCAGTGGCCGAGGCCCTGAACCAGATAGGCGCCGCGGGCGATCTGCGGGTCGGTCGCGGCCGCCACAGGTGCGCCGCTGCCGGGCAACGGTGCGAACAGGCTGCGCCAGTAGGCCAGCGGCCAACGGGCCGACAGCGGGAACGGGATGTCGTTGGCCTGGTTGGCTTGTTGCACCGGCGCGACGGCGTTCATGAAGTAGGCGTAGAGCGCCTCGCTGTCGGCGTCGGTGACCTTGGCGTAGGACGGGAACGGCATCGCCGGGTACAGCGCGCTGCCGTCGTGGCCGATGCCGCGGCGCACGGCGCGTTCGAAGTCGCCGTAGCTCCAGCTGCCGATGCCGGTGCTCTTGTCCGGTGTGATGTTGGTGGAGTAGATGGTGCCAATCGGCGACTGGATGCCCAGGCCACCGGCGAACGGCTTGCCGCCGTGGGCCGTGTGGCAGGCCACGCAGTCGCCGGCGCGGGCCAGCACTTCACCCTGGGCGATCAGCGCGGGAGTGACCGGCTGCGACAGCTGTGCCGCTGCATCGCCGCTGCTGTTGAGTACCCGGCTCAAGGCCCAGGCGGCAATCAGCAGGAGGATCGCCAGCACCAGCAGGATGAGCCACGGGCTACGGCGTTTGCTACTTCTCAAGGCGTCGTTTCTCATGCGCTCACCAGCGGGCCGGGGTTTTTCAGGTATTGGTCTTTGATGGCTTGCGCGGCCCACAGGCTCAGGGCGCCGATCATCGAAGTCGGGTTGGCCTGGAAGTTCTGCGGGAAGGCGTTGCCGCCCGGCACGAACACGTTATGCACGTCCCAGCTCTGCAGGTAGCGGTTCAGCGCACTGGTCTTTGGCGAGTCGCCCATCACCGCGCCACCGACGTTGTGGGTGGAGACGTATTTGGTGATGTCCCAATGCGAGTCCATGCTCAGGTAGCTCTCGGAGAAGCTGTCCGGGCCAAGCTCCCGGGTGATGTTCTGGACGATGCCGCGCAGGTACTGCTGCAGTTTCAGCTCGTTCTGTTTCCAGTCGAAGGTGATGCGCAGCAGCGGCAGGCCCCACGGGTCCTTGTAGGTCGGGTCGAGGTCCAGGTAATGGCCGCGGTACGACATGCAACTGGTGGTGATGCCGATCTTCATCGAATGGCCATACCAGTCGACCATGCCGTCCTTCCAGCCCTGGCCCCACTCCGGGGTGCCCTTGGGCAGCGAGGTGCCAATCGGCGTGCCGGTGGACTGCGAGCTGTGGATCTTCGCGCCGCCGATGATGCCCAGGCCCGGGCCGTCGAAGTTGCCCGGCGAGACGTCGTTGAACATCTGCCCGGTGGCGCCGGCGGTGGCGAACGGGTTGAAGTTCTTGTCCTTGAAGAACAGCGTGGTGGCACCGTTGCTGAGGAACGCGTAGTTGCGGCCGATGGTGCCGGTGTTGCTGATCGGGTCGTAGGGCGTGCCGATTTTCGACAACAGCATCAGGCGCACGTTGACGAACTGGAAGGCCGCCAGCACGACGATCTTCGCCGGCTGGAACACTTCATTGCCTTGGCCGTCGGCGTAGGTCACGCCGCGCGCGGTCTTGCCGTCCGGGTGCAGATCGACGCGCAGCACGTTGCAGTTGACCCGGTAGGAGAAGTTGTCCATGCGCTTGAGCGCATCGAGCACGGCGGTCTGCGGCGAGGCCTTGGAGAAATTCAGGCAGGGGTACTTGCTGCAATAACCGCAGTAGTTGCACGGCGCCAGCTGGTTGCCGTAGGGGTTGGTCCAGGCTTGCGAGACGTTGGCCGAGGGGTTGGGAAACGGGTGGTAACCCAGCTTGCGCGCGGCTTCGCTGAACATCGTGGTGTTCAATGTGTCCTGTAGCGCCGGCAGCGGAAAGGCCTCCGAGCGCGGCCCTTCGAACGGGTCGCCGCCGGGGATGATGCGACCCTGCAGGTTGCCGGTGTTGCCGGACAGCCCGCAGATCTTGTCGAAGCGGTCCATGAACGGCTCGATCTCTTCCCAGGTGAAGGGGAAGTCCTGCACGGTCATGCCTTCGCCCAGCTGGCCGGGCTTGTAGGCCTGGTCGGCGTAGGTCTTGAGCTTGATGTCGGTAGGTGTCGGGCGGATCAGCACGCCGGTCCAGTGCAGGCCCGAGCCGCCGACGCCCGTGCCGGGCACGAAGGCGCCCCACTGACGGGTCGGCAATGCAGTGTCGGTGGCGGTGTGACGCACGGTCAGGGCGCCATCGCGCGGGGTGACCATGATCTTGTTCTTCACGCCGTAGGCGTATTCGTCGGCGGGTTTGGGGTAGGCGAAGTCGGCATTGGTGCGGTCTTCACCGCGCTCCAGGGCGCGCACTTTCAAGCCCGCCTGGGCCAGTTCGATGCTCATCAGCGAGCCTGCCCAGCCCAGGCCGACGACAACGACGTCGACCTCGTCATTGGTAATAGTTGCCATAAATCTCTCGATAGTTGGGGCGCGCGGCAGTTAGCCGCGGGCGCCGCTGAGGCTGACGGGGCCCAGGGGGTATTTGACGTTGTGCTGCGCCACCCACTCCAGGTAGCTGGCACGGGCGCCAGGAAAGCCGATGGCGATCCACGCCTTCATGCCCTTGTTGCCGCCGTAGATGGGGTCGGCGAGGTAGCCGTTGCGGGTGTTCTTCAGCAGCTCGCCGAAGAACAGCTTGGCGCCCATGACCTCTTCGCCGAAGGCCGCGAAGTCGATTTTGCCGGCCTGCAGGTTCTGCAGCATGTCGGTCTTGGCGGCGTCGTCGAGGGCAGCGAAATTGGCGCCATGAGTCTTCTGACACCAGGCTTGGGCAGCCTTGATGCCTTTGCGGTAGATGTCCTGAGTGCTGTACGGCAGCTGGTAGCCGAGGGTCGCGGGCGCCTTGAGGTCGAATGGGCCCTCCAGGTACACGTCACTGCCCAGGCCCTGGGCCAGTTGCTGGTCGACGAACACCGGCACGTTGGTGTCCAGCGCCCCAGGTGCACGCCCGCCGCCGGGTATCAGGCAGTCGCTGGCGGCCATGATGAAGGCCCACTCTGTGGCATCGAAGAAGGTTGGCTTGTAGCTGTGCAGGTCCGGCGCAACCATTTCGGCGGCGGCCGCGGCGCTCAGGCCTTTGACCATGACGCCCATGGCTGGCAGGGCGATCAGAGAAGAAAGCAGAAACTTTCTTCGGGACGTTTGCGAGGCTAACAACATGTGGGGCTCACCTAGTCTGCTTGCGAAACCGGATGACGCAAGAAAAACGGCCGAGCGCTCTCCAGGGACGCTGTGCAACCCGTTCGGCAATACGACGGCCAGCCTGCCGCGCATTCGCCGGGTCGGAGGGCGAACGGGGGGCGCAGGGCGCGGATTCGAAGAGGGCTGGCGAGCCTGGTTGGCTGCTCTACTTGTGCTGGGTCACGGTGCGGCGGCGGGCAAGAGCCGGTCCGCCGGAGAGGGCGCGATACTCGGGTATCGTCTGGCTCATCACGGGCGAAGAGATCGTACCACTACATAAATTTGGATTGCAGCAATTACATCAAAAAATTACTAAAAAGCCTTCTGGTGGTGCCTGATTGGCTGTAAGCACCGTTTTAGAGCGCTTACTGAATTTCAGGGTGTATGCAGAAATCTACAGACTGATGACTAGTCATCCTATAACGAGCGAAAGTCCTCACAGGCCTTGCGTGCCTTCCACATTGGCTGCGATGCGATGAGCTAGGATTTGCAAACCCGCTCTCCCAACTCGTACAGAGGACAAGCCATGGCCCCCTCGGACAACGAAGCACCGCCCTGCACTCTCCAAGCCATCGACGCCCCCGCCCGCACCCGGCCCAGCCATTACCCCGAGCCCTTCGCGTCGATGATGAACGGCCGCATCAAGCGCCCGCTCGGTGACCTGTTCGGCCTGGGCCATTTCGGGGTCAACCTGACGCAACTGCCGCCAGGCTGCGTGTCGGCCCTGCATCATGTTCATTCACGGCAGGAGGAGTTCATCTACGTGCTGGAGGGCCGGCCGACGCTGTTGCTGGGCGAGCAGATCATCGAATTGCAGCCGGGCAGCGTGGCGGGTTTTGCAGCCGGCGGGCAGGCGCATCATCTGCACAACCGCACTGAGCAGATGTGCGTGATTCTGGAGGTGGGTTGCCGCACGCCGGGGGATACGGTGGCCTATCCCAGCGATGATATTCAGGCGGTGGCCGGCGCCGATGGCAAGTGGCAGTTCACGCACAGGGATGGCAGCCGCTATTGAACACGCGCTGCCGACCGCTCAGCGTGAAAGCATGACGAATCAGGGCAGCGCCAGGTAACGCCATAACGCTTGGCTCATCTTTTCCTGCACATCGGTGATACCCATGTCACCGAAGACAGCCCTGCCGATCGCCAGGCCTAATTGGCGGTAACTTTCGAACTGCGCCTCGTCGAAGAACTGATCGCTGGTAGGCTGTTGCGGGAACGCCTCATTGGACTGTGCGTAGTTCAGCACATCGACGCCCAGCGTCGTCATCAGCCGCGGCTTGAGCACCAGGATTCGGCACTTCAAGGTCGCCGATCGACCGTCCTGGGGCATGTCGAAAACGTCATACAGCAGCGCGCACTTTTCGCCAGGCTCCTTGCGCGAATGCTGGAAGTGGTCGGGTGTGCCAAACACCCGGCCGAGCTCGAAATGCTTGGACACGGCGGTATCTTCACGTATATCAAGCTTCATATCGATCCTGGCCAATCGCACCAGATTGGCCAGGTCGTTGAACCGATACTCCGGGTCGCAGCCACAGTCACACATCACGATCAGTTCGATGTTTCGATCACTGCGCAATAACTCGTAGGCCCCGGTATTTTCAAAATGCCCGCCATCGGAAAGGTACATCAGGTCGTTGCGATGCCCATGAAACTGCGCGGTAAATTCGCGGAAAAGATAGGACTGTGTCGCGAACCGCTGGACCCATGGACCATCAACCGGCACGTAGCCGGTCTGGCTCGCATTTAGAAACCGACTAGGCCACCACACGCCCAACCGTATATTGGCCAGGCCCAGTGTCAGGGACAGGCCCAGGCTGGTGGTACGCCCGAGGCCGGTGGTGAACGCAGCGCCCGAAGTGCCAATCCACTGCGCCAGTGTGTGTGGCAACAGGATCTCCGATAGTTGCCCGCAAGCCGTGTCGCGTCGGTACCTCACTCCATCGAGAAAGAAGCTGGTGGACGTCGCATCGACTTTCCACTGATCGGGGGCCAGACACAGTGGCTGGCCTTTGCGGTCGCGCTGCACCAGCTGCTCTGCCGGGTCCACAGTGAGATTCATGGTCACGTTGATCAAGTGCAGCGGCCCGGCAGTGCAGGTGCCGTAGAATCTATCCAGCGAAATATCATCGTCCACCATTGGCTCGGCCACACTGCGGTACTCATCGGCTGCTGTGGTGAAGCGCTTGCCGTTGGAGGCGCCCAGATAGGCCCGGGTCAAACGCGTCGCGTAGAAGGCATGCAATGACGACAGGTTGAGGAAACCCTTGAATTGCCCCGACAACCAGGTCAGCGCCAGGGCAATGACTGCCAACAGCACAAGCGCCGCGCTGTCATGATGCGCCAAGGGTCGATCACTGCCATTGGTAACCAACCACAGCGCCGCCAGTGACCAACCCAGGCAGACGACCACACTAAGTACCACACCGGCGGCCAGTGCCAACAGTTCCAGTGGCAACTTCGGCAACCAGGTGGGCAGGGCCTTCTCGTCGCGCAGTAGCGCCAACTTGCGAATCAACCAGACCAGCGCGGGTAATACGCCAACGCTGACCGCGTGGGTCCGATTGAACAGCGATGTGTAGAGCTCCTGCCCCAACTTGGCAATGCAGGCGAGAAAGAAGCAAACAAGCAAGGCGCGCATGGCCAGGCTGAGGTGGCGGGTCATGACGACGCGGTAATTGCGAACCGTATTGCCAGCCTTGACCGAGGGAAGCGTGCGCACACAGAGTGCCGCGAACAGCCCTGCGACGCCTGTGATGACTGCCAGGCACAAAACCAGATTGTCCACGCGGCGCCAATCGCCAAGCCATTGCAGTACCAGGCCAATTCCGACCAGGCAGTACGTGACAGCCAGAGTGCCCTTGCACGCCGGGTTGGCAAGATTGGGCTTCTCGTCAAGTGACCGACCAGGAATGACCAACCAGTAGGCCAACGCACTGGGCAGCATCCAGCCCACCGCCAGGGCAAAGGGGCACCAGAAAAGGTTCAGGTAGAAGATGGCCTGCACTGCAAAGAGCAACGCAAGCACCATGAGCACCGGCATGCCAATCACGAAATGCAGGGAAAGCCAGTTGCGCCACGTCGTCGCCAGTGCATAGAACATGTCTCCACCACCGGTCGGCGTTAGGTAACGCCCGTTCTCGCGCAGCCAGGCCGCCGGGCCGCTGCCCGCAGGTGCCTTGGAATAATCGATCGAGCTGCTGATCTTGCCGGGGGGTTCATAAGCGAGCACTGCGTAAGCCTGCGCGGCTGCGGCGGCCGGGGATTGCCCCTCTCCCCGCAGACGATCAGGCAAGAACAGACTGGAGAAAAACGCGCCGATATAGCCGCCGCCGCTGACGGTGGAAAGATAGTCAAAGCGCTCCAGCAATATCCGCTCTTTGTCACTACGCCCGGTCCGTGCCAAGGCCTGAAGTACGCCGAGACAGAACGTGGCACTGCGGATGCCACCGCCTGAGAGCGCCAGGCCCCAGGCCCGACCTGCATCCGTGTTGAAGGGCTGCAGGTTCAACTGCTCGCGACGATACTTGATCCGCGCCGCCTCGCCTTTATACAGACTCTCGTCCTCACCTTCGCCCATGGTGAACATCTCCTGACGCTCGCCGTCATGGCGAGCAGGTGCAAATGACTAGGTTTTGTTCTGCAAACACTGAAACAGACTCAATGCGCGGCTATCACCAGGACAGCAAGGTGCTGTTGAAGGTAGAAACTGACAGCGCATTCGATAACCAGCACCAGCATAAGAAAGCCGAACAATGAGTACTCCATAGGCCTCTGCTTCGTTTGCCAGTGAGTTTCCCAGCCGTATTTGTAAATCCCTAGTAGCCCTTCGAGACGCTTCAGGTAATCAGCGATCACATTCACGTGGCGGAAGGTCAGCCAGGCCATGACCGCTGAAAACACCAGCAGCGCTGGGGGTAGGAAGCCGGCATATCCAAGAAACCGGATGGAATCGCTCTGTTGGGGAGCGCTCTTGGTAGTATCTGATACAACCTCGGGCGATACATGGATCAATATCCAGGCATAGATTGCCACGCCGCCGAACAGTGAAAGCTTTATCAACATTTCAATCCGCTGCAACAAAGTGCTGATCTCACCTTTAAGTTGGCGAAATTCCTCAAGATGAAAACTTTGATGAATGCTCTCCACACCTCCTCCTCGAGCAAACATAGGAATATTCGCTCTGAAAAGAACTGTTGTCAGTATAAAAACGGATCTGCCATGGTCCAGGAACTAAACCATGGCAAATAACAGGATCGGCCGCAGGCGCCTACATCGACAACCACGGAAGATGGACGGTAAGAATTGGAGGGTTCTGGGCTGCAAAGAGCCTTTACCGAGTTCAGGCACGGTGGCGGGCGCAATCCAGATCACTGTCGGTGATAGGACCATGGCAATCACTCCGAATGTTCGGATGGGTACGAGGTACCGCAGCGACTGACTGCTCATAAAGTGCTAGATGAAAAATAGGTCAGTTTTGTCAGAGATCAAGGCCGTTGTGCAACTAAAGTGCTGGGGCGCAGCAGCCATCTCGTCCGTTGGTGTGACCGCCCTGCGCAGGCTGGCTGAGCGCGGAACCCAGCAAGGCTGGCAGCTCGAACGCCGTGGGCACTGGCGGTCAATGCCGCAGGGAAAAACTATTGGGTTTATCAAACTTCTTCCCCGCCTAATACTTGCCTATTTCATCCCCGAGCGACGAATACCGCCATGCAAGCACTCTCCTGGGATACCCCCGTCGTACGACAGTCATTGGCCGCACTGAAGATGGCCCCACCGTTCGTCTATGGCCTGACCAACTACATTGCCGCCAACCTCAGTGCCAATATCCTGTTGGCCGTGGGCGCCGGGCCGGCCATTGGCACGGCGATGGACTGGCCGCAGCGATTTGCCGCGGGCGCCAACGCCATGTGGATCAACACTGCCGCCCTCATGAGCAGCGGCCCCGAGACATTGTGGGCGGCAGCAGAGGCAGCCGACCAGGCGGGCACACCCTGGGTGCTGGACCCTGTGGCCGTGGGCGCGGGCGCCCCGGAATATGATGGCGTGATCCGCCGGCTGCTGGACTTCAATCCCACGGTGATCCGGGGCAACGCCAGTGAGCTGATCGCCTTGGCAGGCGGCAGTGGCGGGGGCAAGGGCGTGGAGACTACTGCCAGTTCAGCCGAGGCACTGGCTTTCATCAAAGACCTGTCACGGGCAAGCGGCGCGGTTGTCGCTGTCAGCGGCCCGGTGGATTACGTCACCGACGGCGCCCAGGTGTACGCAGTCGGCGGAGGCGATGTTCGCCTGACCCAGGTGACGGGCGCCGGTTGCAGCCTGGGGGCATTGATCGCGGCAATGCTGGTCAACACCAGCGACCGACTGGTGGCAACCGCCGCAGCCCACGCACTGTTCGCCGTGGCCGCCCAGCGCGCGGCCGGAGCGGTAGGCACCGCATCCTTCGCCACGGCCTTTGTCGATCAGTTGTCGCTACTGGATCCTGCAGAACAGGCGTTGACCTGAAAGCGCGGTGCGGCGAAGCAGCGCTTGCCGCAACACAGCAACGAATGCCAGACTGACCCAGCCCTTTGATCGGTGCTGCATGGACGCTCAATGACTCCCTACCTGCTCATCCACGGCCTCATCGGCACCCTGCGCCCGCTGCTGCCGATATTCGCCCGCCATGGCGCTGCAGCCCATGCCCCCGACCTGCTGGGCTACGGCACGCTGCAAGCCATCGACCCCGCTTCTATCACGCTCCACGCCCAGGTCGAGCACCTGCTGGCCTACCTCGACGAGCAGCGCATCGACCGCGTGCACCTGGTCGGTCACTCGGTGGGTGGCGCCATCGCCATGCTGTTCGCCGAGCGATACCCCGGGCGCGTGGCCTCGCTGGTCAGCGTGGAAGGCAACTTCACCCTGGACGATGCGTTCTGGTCGGCGGGCGTGGCACGGATGAGCCCGGTGGACGCTGAAACGATGCTCGAAACGCTGCGCGCACATCCGGACACCTGGCTGGCCAAGGCCGGCATAGACAACACCCCGGCACATCGGGCAACGGCCCTGCACCTGCTCAACAACCAGCCGGCCAGCACCTTGCAGGCGACAGCCGGATCAGTGTTGCAAGTGACGGGCGACGAGGGCTACCTGCACAGCGTGCGGGCGGTGCTTGCCGGACCTATACCGGTGCACCTGCTGGCCGGTAAAGATTCGCGCGACGGTTGGCATGTGCCGGACTGGGCACTGCAGGCGGCGTCGAGCATGACGCTGTTGCCGGGTGGGCATCTGATGATGGTGCAAGACCCTGAGCGCTTCGTGACGACAGTCCTGGCCCGGCGCTAGGCCATCATCCGGCAAAACCACGGGTTTTGCCCCGCCCACCGGCCGGCAGCGTCACTGCGCATCCAGCTGCTCGTCCATCTTCGCCCGCCAATGCGCCTTGTCATAAGGCGCCGGGGCGCCCGAGAGGGTCACCGCCACATGGCCCAGCAAGGCCTCGGCGGTGTATTTGGGAAAGCTGGCACTGACCAGCATCACCACGAAGCCGAACGCCAACGCCCGCCGTGAAAACGGCGCGATGTGCTCGTCGCGGGTGGCCCAGAGGAACAGGCTCGAGGCCACGGTGCCGACCAGCACGCCGGCCAGGGCCTCGGACAGCGGGTGAATGTGCGGGGCCACGCAAAAGCAGGCGAACCACCAGGAAAATACCAGGCCCAGGCCCGCGCCGAACCAGCGCAGGCGGTGGTCGATCTGCCGCGCCAGCAGGCTGAGCAAGGTGGTGACCACCAGGCAGGTGTTCATCGCGTGGCCGCTGATAACGGCGATGTTCAGGCTCTCGGCGCCCACGCCCCAGCCTTTGTAGAGAATCTTGCTGGCGCCGACCACGGTGTAGGCCGCCAGCAGCGTGATCAGCCAACCGTAGGCGGCCTTGCGCGAAGCGCAGAACCACAGCCAGCAGCCGATCAGGGTCGCGCCGGGAATCATGACGGTGATTCCACCGTATTGGCCGATGGTATAGCCCAGCATCGAAACTCCTCGCAAAAAGCCGCCTACGACCCACGGCTTGATGGACAGGCGTATTGGTAGACTGGGGACTGCAACCAGGCGGCGTACTTTACAAGGCGACACTGGTCGAAACCAGCGCGCCGCGACCGGCAACCGCTCTAGCGCCGCAGTTGTGATACAGAATGTATCGGCAACCGGAACTTCGGCATGAGCCGTAAAATATTTTGCGCGCCAACAATTGTAACCTGGAGGAACTCGCTCCCCCCGCCCCCTTCTAACCTGCACACAAACTGCGACGCCAGGCACCCGACCCGTCGCCGTATCGTCGTCGCATTGTCATCGAATTGTTGCAAATCGAGCAGGAGCTGCCCCATGAACGCGCTAATCACCCATTCACCCCGCCTCAAGCTGGTGCTTCTCGGGTTTCTCACCACACTGCTGGCCGGTTGTGGCATCAACAACATTCCGCAGTACGACGAGCAGGTCAAGTCGTCCTGGGCGCAGGTCGAAAACCAGTACCAGCGCCGCGCCGACCTGATCCCCAACCTGGTGGAGACCGTCAAGGGTTATGCCAAGCAGGAACAGGACACCCTGACCAAGGTGATCGAAGCGCGGGCCAAGGCCACGTCGATCCAGGTCGATGCCAGCACCCTCGACGACCCGCAGAAGCTGCAGCAGTTCGACCAGGCCCAGCAACAGCTGAGCGGAGCGCTCAGCCGCCTGATGGTGGTGTCCGAACGTTACCCGGACCTCAAATCCAATCAGAACTTCCTGGCCCTGCAGTCGCAGCTTGAGGGCACCGAGAACCGCATCGCGGTGGCACGTCGCGATTTCATCGCTGCCGTGCAGCGCTACAACACCGAGATCCGCACCTTCCCCGGCAAGCTGTGGCAGATGACCATGTACCGTGACATGCAGGTACGCGAGAACTTCAAGGCCACCGCCCCCGACGCGGACAAGGCCCCCGCTGTCAAATTCCAGTGAAAGCCGCTGCCCTGCTCCGCTGGCCGGCACTGCTGCTCGGCTTGTGCCTGTTCGCCAGCGCCCTGCTGGCCCAGGCCGAACCGCAGTTTCCGGCGCTGACCGGGCGTGTGGTCGACGCGGCCGGGCTGCTCGACGCCAGCACCCGCGCGCAACTCACGCAGACCCTCGAAGCCCAGGAACAAGCCAGCGGCCAGCAGATCGTGGTGGTGACAGTGCCCAACCTGCAGGGCAATGCCATCGAGGACTACGGCTACCAGCTGGGCCGTGCCTGGGGCATTGGCCAGAAGGGCAAGGACAACGGTGCCCTGCTGCTGGTGGCCAAGGACGAACGCAAGGTGCGCATCGAAGTCGGCTACGGGCTTGAGGGCCAGCTGACCGACGCGCAATCGTCGATCATCATCAACAACGTGATCATCCCCGCGTTTCGCCAGGGCGATTATGCCGGTGGCGTTCGCAGCGGTGTCGCCGCCATGATCCAGGTACTGGGCGGCAACCCACTGGCCCAACCACGCCAGCAGGCTGCGCAACATGGCCGGGGTCAGGAACACCTGCCATGGCCGGCATTCCTCCTGCTGATCGTCTTCGTGCTGGTGATGGTCCTGCGCGGCGGTGGTGGTGGACGTGGTGGGGGTGGCGGCTCGGTGCTGACCGGCGCGGTGCTCGGCAGCGTGCTGGGCGGCGGCCGGGGTTCGGGCGGCGGCCTGGGCTCGGGTTCGGGAGGCTTCGGCGGCGGCGGTGGCAGTTTCGGCGGCGGCGGAGCCTCGGGCGGTTGGTAAGCTATCAGGCTGGCAGCCAGGACAACGACTTGAACTCAATCATGCACAGGCACACACCATGACCCTGCTCAGCGAAGACGCCCAACGCCAGGTGGCCGAGGCCATCGCCGAGGTCGAGCGACATACCGACGCCGAGCTGGTGACGGTGCTGGCGCCACGCGCCGATGACTACACCTACATTCCGTTGCTCTGGGCCGGGCTGACCGCCCTGCTGGTGCCGGGTATCGTCAACTACTACCCGGGCTGGCTCAATGCCCATGAGTTGCTGGCCAGCCAGTGGGCGACCTTCATCGTGCTCGGGCTGCTGTTTCGCATCCCCGCCATCACCACGCGCCTGGTGCCGCGCCATGTGCGCCACTGGCGCGCGGCCAACCTGGCCCGGCGACAGTTTCTCGAACGCCAGCTGCACCACACCCAAGGCGGCACGGGCGTGCTGATCTTCGTTTCAGAAGCCGAGCGCTATGTGGAGATCATCGTTGACCATGGTATCTCCAGCCGCATTGGCAACGACACCTGGGCGGCCATCGTCAGCGACTTCACGGCCTCGGTCGGCCAGGGCCGGACCCTGCAAGGCTTCCTCAAGTGCATCGCCGACTGCGGCGTGCATCTTCAGCAACATGTGCCCCTCACCCAGGCGCGCAACGAATTGCCCGACCGCTTGATCATCCTGCCCTGACCGAGGGCGGATGGCACCTGTGGCAAAATCTGCCATGCTGCGCGGCTGGATATTCCCACGGGAGGGGCGTTGCGGGTGAGATGGGTTTTTCTGTTGCTCTGGCTGACCGTTTTCGGCGCGTTCAACCTGCTGCTGTTCATGGCCATGGCGCCCGGCACGCCATGGCTGTTGACCGCCTTCAATCTGGCGGCCATCGCCCTGCTGATCCTGTGGTTCTATGGCTATTTCACCAGCGGTCGGCGCCGTTACCGCGGTTTTGCCGTGGCGGGCGGCTTGTTCATCCTGATCGTGGCGCTGGACATGCTGTGCCGCGGGCTGCAGGCATGGAACGACGACTCCTGCGAAGTTTTCTTCAGCCGACGCCGCCTGGGCCTGTTCCAGGAGCTGCTGCGCATGGTGCAGGAGCAGCACCAGTGCCAGGCGTTGGGTGGCTGCTGCGCGGTACTGGGCGTCGGCCTGATGCTGGCCAGCGTCTACCTGTTCTGGGTGCAACTGGTGCGTCTGCGCCTCAAGCCGCTGTGCAGTTGAGCGACCGGCATCTGTAAGGTTTTTTGGCGCAATCCTGTGTCTGTTTCTGTGGATCAACCCTGTTTAAAGTAGGGGGAATAAATGGATCCACATCAACAGTACTCAAGGATGAACACCGATGAGCACCCAACGCTTTATCGTCGAGAACAACGGCCCCAATATCACCACGGTGCAGAAGCTGTTCGAGGAGTCGGCGGCCTATTGCCTGCGTAACCGCATCGGCCTGATCACCCTGGTGGTGCCGGTCAAGGCCGCTTTTGCCCACACCGTGATCGCCGACTACCTAGGCACCACCGTCACCCGCTGCCTGGTGCGTGACGCCCAGGTCAGCCTGGTCAAGCAGCTGGACCTGCGCCTGGCGATCCCTTGCCAGCTGTCCCAGCAGGGCAAGAATGGCCTGGTGGTCGCAGCCTTCCTGACCCTCGAAGACCTCGCCGGCATCGACGCCAATCCGTCGCTGCAGGCCCTGGCCTTCCTGCCTTGGACCGAGGCCGAGGGTAAGCACTGGATGGGCATCTGGAGCCCGGCGGTGTGGGGCCCGGCCAGCTGGAAGGTGCCGCCGCTGAGCCTGCCGTTGCAGGTGGAGCATGAACTCACGCGCCTTACCGGCGCGGTCAACCTGCGCACCGGCCTCAAGGACCCACTGGACAAGGACTCGGCCCTGCGGGTGTTCAAAGGCTTTGGCCGGCGCGGCCTCAAACTCGACGCCGAACACATCCGCGGCTGGGCCATCAAGCATGGCTGGGAAGCTCGCCACGCCGACGACCTGGTATTGCTGACCCGCCAATACTGCGCCTGACCTCCACCACCGGGCCTTGCTGCCAAGGAATGCTTATGCCGATTTGCCGGGTGTTGATCGTTGAAGATCACCCGTTCCAGCGCTATTGCCTGTTGAGCCAGTTCAATCAGATCGCCGACGTCAGCGTCGAAGCGGTGGCGGACGGCTGCATCGCCCTGGATCGCCTGCGCCAAAGCCATTACGACCTGGTCATCAGTGACCTGATGATGCCCAACATGGACGGCGTCCAGCTGATTCAGGAACTCGCCCTGCTGGCCCACAAGCCGGCGCTGGCGCTGATGAGCACCCTGCCCGAACGGGTGCTGCTGAGTGCCAGCCAGGTGGCACGCTTTGCCGGCTTCAAGGTCCTCGCCCTGCTCTGCAAGCCGCTGGGCGTGGAAGCATTACGGGCCCTGATCGAACAGGTGCCCGACGCCCATGCTGCCGCCAGCGACGCCGAACCCTGGGTGCACACCCCCGACCGGCGCAGCCTGGTCATGGCCCTGCGCCGCGGGCAGATGCGTGCCTGGTTCCAGCCCAAGCAGTGCCTGCGCCGCCGGCGCATCGTCGCCGCCGAGGCGCTCGCACGCTGGGAACATCCCGAGCTGGGTGTGCTGCTGCCGGCGCAGTTCCTCCCGGCAATGATCCAGCACAACCTCGAAAGCGGGCTGCTCAGCACCGTGATCAAGCAGACGGTGCAAGCCCAAAGCCGCTGGCGTCGGCACGGCCACCAGGTCAAGGTCAGCATCAACCTGCCGACCCATCTGCTGGACGACGGCCATCTGGCCGATCGCCTGCTCAAGCAGGTCAAGGCACAAGGTGGCGAGGCCCAGGACATCGGCTTTGAACTGCTGGAAAACTCCACAGTACGCAACGAGGGCAACTACTACGCCAATGCCTGCCGCTTGCGCTTCAAGGGCTTCGGTCTGGCCCAGGACGATTTTGGCAGCGGCTACAGCTCGTATTTCAACCTGGCGTCGACGCCCTACAACGAGCTGAAGATCGACCGTTCGCTGATCACCGGGTGCCTGGAAAACCATTGCCTGGCCTCGACCGTGGGCAGCATTGTGGCGTTGGGGCGCAAGTTGGGCATGACCGTGGTGGCCGAAGGGGTCGAGACCGACCGAGAGATGGCATTCCTCGAACGCGTGGAATGCCATCAGGTGCAGGGCTTTCTGATTTCACCCGCCGTGCCCTGGCGCCAGTTCGAGCAGTTGCTCGTAGCGCAGGACCACGGCGGCTGAAGGCTCAGACCGGCTTGGCGGCTTTTTTCGGCTTCAGGCCGGTGTCGAAACCATCGGCGCGCAACATCTGGCGAATGCCGCGCACGGCCTGGCGGATGCGGTCCTGGTTCTCGATCAGGGCGAAGCGCACATGATCGTCGCCGTACTCGCCGAACCCGATGCCGGGCGACACGCAGACCTTCGCCTCGGCCAGCAACTTCTTGGCGAACTCCAGCGAGCCCAAGTGGGCATAGGCCTCGGGGATCTTGGCCCAGACGTACATCGACGCCTTGGGGTTCTCGACCATCCAGCCCAGCTCGTGCAGCCCCTTGACCAGCACGTTGCGGCGCTGGCGGTACTGCTCGGCGATGTCCAGCACGCACTGCTGGTCGCCTTCCAGGGCCGCGATGGCAGCCACCTGCAACGGGGTGAAGGTGCCGTAGTCGTGGTAGCTCTTGATGCGTGCCAGGGCGTTGACCAGCTCCGGGTTGCCCACCATGAAGCCGATGCGCCAGCCGGCCATGTTGTAGCTCTTGGACAGGGTGAAGAATTCCACCGCGATGTCCTTGGCGCCGGGCACCTGCATGATCGACGGGGCTTTCCAACCGTCGTAGACGATGTCGGCGTAGGCCAGGTCGTGTACTACCAGCACGTCATAGCGCTTGGCCAGGGCTACCACGCGCTCGAAGAAATCCAGCTCCACGCACTGTGCGGTGGGGTTGGAGGGAAAGCCGAGGATCATCATCTTCGGTTTAGGGATCGACTCGCGAATGGCCCGCTCCAGCTCGGCGAAGAAGTCCACGCCGGGCACCAGTGGCACCGAGCGCACCTGAGCTCCGGCGATCACCGCGCCGTAGATGTGAATCGGGTAACTGGGGTTGGGCACCAGCACGGTGTCGCCCTGGTCCAGGGTGGCCAGCATCAGGTGCGCCAAGCCTTCCTTGGAGCCGATGGTGACGATGGCTTCGCTTTCCGGATCGATCTCGACGTTATAGCGGTCGGCGTACCAGCGCGAGATCGCCCGGCGCAGGCGCGGAATGCCACGCGAAGTCGAGTAGCCGTGGGTGTCTTCACGCTGGGCCACGCTGACCAGTTTCTCGACGATGTGCGGCGGCGTGGCCCCGTCGGGGTTGCCCATGCTCAGGTCGATGATGTCCTCGCCACGACGGCGCGCGGCCATCTTCAGCTCGGCAGTGATGTTGAATACATAGGGGGGGAGACGATCAATGCGCGCAAAACGGCGCGGCGAACGGGAGCTGTCAGCCATGACTTCCTCGAAAACGTGAGCGCCCGGAACCGTCCGAGCGACGTTGGCCACTGCGGTGGCACAGGGCGGACGATAATCTTCGGCGGGGATGTTTGTCCAGAGGTTTCAATCGGAGCAAAGCGACGAACATCGCCTGATTTACACCATTGAAAATGGGGCATTGCAAATAGTGCAGTGCCGATACCATTACTGAATAAAATGATGACGCCGGTCTTACCGGGAGGCAAAAAAAAACCCCAAGGCTTATAAGGCCTCGGGGTTTTTATCGAGCTCCAGAAATCAATGTGCGTAGGTGAGCAGCAGCTCGCTCGGCACCTTGAAGTCCAGCGACATCATCACGCTGAGCGCGGTGATGGTGAAGATCGAGAACACGAACAGCTTGCGTGCCCAGACCTTGTCGTCGACCGCCTTGTAGCCGGTCCACGCCATGTGCAGCCAGTACATGCCCATCGCTGCCGCCACCGCCAGATAACTCATGCCGGCGTAGCCACCGATGGTCAACATCAGGGTCGCCAGCACGAAGGCCAGGATGTAGAGCAGGATGTGTTTCTTCGCCACGACGATACCGCGCTTGACCGGCAGCACCGGAATGGAAGCTGCGAGGTAGTCGTTGAAGCGGAAGATCGCAATCGCGTACGAGTGCGGCATCTGCCACAGGCTGAACATCACCAGCAGGGTCAGGGCCGCCAGGTCGAAGTGACCGCTGACGGCTACATAACCAATCACCGGTGGCATGGCTCCGGAGAGACTGCCAACCAGAGTGCCATGCACTGACTTGCGCTTGAGGTACAGGCTGTAGAAACCCACGTAGATCACGAAACCGATCAGGCCGAACAGCGCCGCAATCGGGTTGGCCATCCTGTACAGCATCGCGAGGCCGGCAACGCCCAACAGCGTGGCATAGGCCAGGGCGACCTTGGTGGAGATCAGGCCCTGGACCAGTGCACGGTTCTTGGTACGCTCCATTTTCACGTCGATGTCGCGGTCGATGCAGTTATTGAATGCACAACCGGACGCCACCACCAATGAAGTGCCAATCACTGTAGCCAGGAACAGCAGGTAGTTCACTGTTCCTTGCGAGGCCAGAAAGAAGCCGCCTGCCACAGAAAGCACGTTACCGAAAATGATCCCCGGTTTGGTGATTTGGATAAAGTGCTTTACGGACATTGGGGTTCCTACTTCGCCATCATGAAGTGATGGATGCTGAACATGATCCAAAGCGACAGGCCCACCAGGAACGCGATGATCAACGCCGAGAAGACGAAGGCGATCACGTTCCAGCGTTGCTCGGAGGTGCGATCCAGGTGCAGGAAGTACACCAGGTGCACCAGCACCTGGATCACTGCGAAGATCACTACGATCCACAGGGTGGCCTCTCGCGACATGGATGGGAACATCACCAGGCCGAACGGTATGGCGGTCAGGATCACCGACAGGATGAAACCGATCATGTAGGACTTGTAACTGCCGTGGCTGCTACCTGCGGCAGAAGTGTGAGCATTTGCCATTTAAATCTTCCCCATCAGGTAGACAACGGTGAACACGCAGATCCAGACCACGTCCAGGAAGTGCCAGAACAGGCTCAGGCAGCTCATGCGCGTGTTGTTGGTCGCGGTCAGGCCATTCTTGTTGACCTGAGCAATCAGCACGGCCATCCAGATCAGACCGCTGGTCACGTGCAGACCGTGGGTACCCACCAGGGTGAAGAAGCCGGTCAGGAAACCGCTGGTCTGCGGGCCGTGGCCCTCGGAGATCAACAGATGGAACTCGTTGATCTCCATGCCGATGAAGCCGGCGCCGAACAGGAAGGTAATGGCCAGCCAGCCCATCACCGCGTTCTTCTTGCCAGCGTGCAGGGCCAGCATGGCGAAGCCGTAGGTGATCGAGCTGAACAGCAGCAGCGCCGTTTCAACCAGTACGTAAGGCAGCTCGAAGATGTCCTTGCCGGACACCCCGCCCGCCACGTTGTCCACCAGTACGGCATAACCCGCGAAGATCGACGCAAACAGGATGCAGTCGGTCATCAGGTAGATCCAGAAACCGAAGACAGTCATGCCCCCGGCGTCATGGTGGTCATCATGACCGTGCTCGTGCTCGTGAGCCACTTCCGAATTAAGAATAGCGTTGGACATTGTTTAAGCCTTCCCCACCGAGGAGTTCAGACGTGCGGCGTTCGCCAATTTAGCCTGATGTTCGCCTTCGATTCGCGCCACTTCTTCAGCCGGCACGTAGTAATCGATGTCGTCGTCATAGCTGCGGACGATCAGAGTGATGACCATGCCGGCCAGGCCGATGGCAGCTGCCCACCAGATGTGCCAGATCATCGCGAAGCCCAGGATCAGGGCGAAGAAGCCCATGATCACACCCATGCCGGTGTTGCGTGGCATGTGGATCTGCTTGTAATCGGCCTTCCTGGTCGTGGCATCACCACGTTCTTTCATGCCCCAGTAGGCGTCCAGGTCGGAAACCACAGGTTGCTCGGCGAAGTTGTAGAATGGGGGTGGCGACGAGGTCGACCATTCCAGGGTACGGCCATCCCATGGGTCGCCCGAAACGTCCGGGTTCTTCGCACGGTCGCGGATCGAGACGTACAGTTGCAGCAGCTGGAAGAAGATACCGGCGGCGACGAACAGCGCACCGACCCAGGCGGCCAGCAGCCATGGGGTCCACTCCGGGTTGTCGGTGTGGTTCAGGCGGCGAGTCATGCCCATGAAGCCCAGTGCGTACAGCGGCATGAAGGCCAGGTAGAAGCCGATCAGCCAGCACCAGAAGGAGTACTTGCCCAGACGCTCGTTGAGCTTGAAGCCGAAGGCTTTCGGGAACCAGAAGCTGAAGCCTGCCAGGTAACCGAATACCGCACCACCGATGATCACGTTATGGAAGTGCGCGATCAGGAACAGGCTGTTGTGCAGCACGAAGTCGGCGCCCGGTACCGCCAGCAGTACGCCGGTCATGCCGCCGATGCTGAAGGTCACGATGAAGCCCAGGGTCCACAGCATCGGCACGGTGAACTCGATACGGCCGCGATACAGGGTGAACAGCCAGGTGAAGATCTTCACACCGGTCGGAATCGCGATCACCATCGTCATGATGCCGAAGAAGGCGTTGACGTTGGCACCCGAACCCATGGTGAAGAAGTGGTGCAGCCATACCACGAACGACAGTACGGTGATGGCGATGGTTGCCCATACCAGCGAGACGTAGCCGAACAGACGCTTCTTGGCGAAGGTCGAGGTGACTTCCGAGAACACGCCGAACGCCGGCAGGATCAGGATGTAAACCTCAGGGTGGCCCCATGCCCAGAACAGGTTGACGTACATCATCGGGTTGCCACCAAGCTCGTTGGTGAAGAAGTGGAAACCCAGGTAGCGGTCGAGCGTCAGCATGAACAGTACAGCGGTCAGGATCGGGAACGAGGCCGCGATCAGTACAGCGGTGCACAGGCAGTTCCAGGTGAACACCGGCATCTTCATCAGGGTCATGCCAGGGGCACGCATCTTCAGAATGGTGACGATGAAGTTCACGCCGGTCAGCAAGGTACCCAGGCCGGAAATCTGCAGCGACCAGATGTAGTAGTCGACGCCTACGCCAGGACTGTATTGCAACCCCGCCAATGGTGGATAAGCGACCCAGCCGGTCTTGGCGAACTCGCCGACACCCAGGGAGATGTTGACCAGCAGCACGCCGACCACGAACAGCCAGAAGCTGACCGAGTTCAGGAACGGGAAGGCAACGTCGCGCGCACCGATCTGCAGCGGAACGACGATGTTCATCAGGCCGATCATGAAAGGCATGGCCATGAAGATGATCATGATCACACCGTGAGCGGTGAAGATCTGGTCATAGTGTTCCGGCGGCAGGAAGCCGGTGGAACCGCCCGTGGCCACGGCCAGTTGCGAGCGCATCATGATGGCGTCGGCGAAGCCGCGGATCAGCATGACCACGGCAACCAGGATGTACATCACGCCGATTTTCTTGTGGTCGACGCTGGTCAACCATTCGGTCCAGAGGTACAGCCACTTCTTGTGATAGGTGATCAGACCGAGTACCGCTGCCCCGAGGACCGCGACGACGGCAAGCGTCACCATCACGATCGGTTCGTGGAAGGGTATCGCTTCCAGACTTAATTTACCGAACATCTCTTACTCCTCTGCCCCAGCAGCTGAATGCTTACCCATGTCCATCCCTTCCATCGAGGCCATGCCTTTTTCTTCGTGGTTCATGCCCTTGCCCGGTTTCATGCCTTCGTATTTATCGAGGATGACCTGGAACAGGTTGGGCTGGTACGAAGAGTAGAGCTCGACAGGGTTCTTCTCGCTTGGTTTGGCCAGGGCAGCGTATTCAGCCGAATCCAGCTGTTTAGGTGCACCTTTGACTTCGCTGACCCAGGCGTCGAAATCGGCCTGGGAGGTGGCGACTGCTTTGAACTTCATGCCGGTGAAACCCGCGCCGCTGTAGTTCGCGGAAATACCGTCGAACTCGCCATTTTCGTTGGCGATCAGGTGCAGCTTGGTTTGCATGCCGGCCATCGCGTAGATCTGGCCGCCGAGGGCCGGGATGAAGAACGAGTTCATCACCGAGTCGGAAGTGATCTGGAAGTTGACCGGAGTGTTCGCCGGGAAAACGATCTTGTTGACGGTGGCGATGCCCTGTTCCGGGTAGATGAACAGCCATTTCCAGTCGAGCGCCACGACCTGGATGGTGACCGGCTTGACGTCGGAATCCAGTGGGCGGTACGGATCAAGGTGGTGGGTGGAGACGTAGGTCACGTAGCCCAGCGCAATGATGATGAGCAGAGGCACGCCCCAGACGACCATTTCGATCTTGGTGGAGTGGGCCCACTCAGGCGTGTAGGTGGCGTCCTTGTTGGAGGCACGATATTTCCAGGCGAAGACGAACGCCATGACGATCACGGGGATCACCACCAGCAACATCAGCGCGAACGAAATATAGATCAGGTTTCTCTCGTCGATGCCCACCTGCCCTTTCGGGTCGAGCAGGGTCCAATTGCACCCACCGAGAAAAAGCATGCCTAAAAAGGGCAGTATGCCAAACAGTCTGGGGTAACGCTTTTTACTCATCTCACGACCTCTAGAGCAGCTTGCTTCAATGCAATTGTGTTTTGATTGCCAACACTTCAACCTGCCAAGCGCCAGCATTTATCGGATTTGAATACGGGTTTGCCTCGAAGTCAGCAGCTACTGGGTGGCAGACCTGTGTGACGCAGTACTTTCTTCTTATGACTTCGCAGGCTAGTTGACGCTGGCGAAAACGGCCTGTTTTCAGAAGCATTCCGTCGGGTTCCGAGGCTGCACCGCAGGTACGGGAGCGGAACGCCAAGACGGCTTCGAGAGCTTGCCGAGCCCGCTGTGAAGCGGCTCGGCACCTCGCTTCGCACAACCTCAGCCAGGCTGAAATTGCCGCGATTGTAGTGAGGTAACCCTGCGAAGACTATGGCTATCTCAACAACAGTTATTCCCTCATTATGCAACAATAGCGCTTGATTTCAATAGCTTGCGACATGATGTCGCACCTCCTGAAAACTGCCCGCAGCCTAGACGCCACGGGGCTTTGCGGCCCTCGCCAAATTGTCGCACCCGCAAAAATCGGGCATTTCGCCGCACCCACCTGGCACGCTTGTGCAAACTCAATATGACCCCCGCCGCGACGATGAACGACGGTTGCGCCAGACGCCCAGCGGCACCAGTACCGCAGTCAGGGCGAACGCCACAAGCGCCCATTGCGCCAGCGACAGGCCGAGCACGGGTGGATAGGCCGTGGTGCAGAAACCCTGCACCGAAAACACCGACGGCAACAGGTTGGCCAGTGGCAGTCCATCGACAATCGGCTGCAGCACGTCGACCCCACAGCTTTCGGTAGGATGGGCCAGCACATAGGCGTGCTGGCCGGCCGCGACCATGCCGCCCAGGGCGCTGAGCACCACCAACCCCTCACACACCGTCAGGCCCGCGCGGCTGCGCATGGCGGCGCCGGCGAAGGCGAACACGGCAATCAGCAGCAGGCCGTAACGTTGCAGGATACATAACGGGCACGGCATTTCTTCGAGCACGATCTGCATATAAAGTGCGCCGCCGATCATCGCCAGGCAGATAATGCCCAGCAGGACCAGGAAACGCTTTTCACGCGCCAGTTGCACGGTGTCGTTGGCCATTGCTTGTCCCTTGGTTCTACGGACTGCTCGCCTCGGGGCTTGCCGGGCGTGGCAGTCCAACGCGCTGATTTCAGGGCGGCCAGTCTACACGCTGGCGACCCGCGATGTGTTTCAGCGCGCGAGTAAAGGGCGACATGATTAAAACAGGATTAAGCGACCGGGCAGTCAAGCGCCTGCTGCGGACCTCGAACCGGCCTGCCAGGCAATGCATCATCTGCCCGCAGAGCCCAGGCTGCCCGCGCCACCACCTACACTCAAGCTCGACGGCCAAGCGCCGATAACCCCATACGCACCCGGTAAACCCATACCGAACGGTCCGACCATAAGGTTTGCATGATGTCCAGGAACGCCCGTGCCGATTCGCTCTCCTTGCTGCTGTTCACCCTGCGCAGCGGCAAGCTGATGGCAATCAATCTGCTCAAGGTCAGCGAGATCATTCCCTGCCCTCCCCTTACCCGGTTGCCCGAGTCGCATCCCCATGTCAAAGGTGTTGCCACCCTGCGCGGCGAAGCCCTCTCGGTCATCGACCTTAGCCGCGCCATCGGTGAACAGCCGTTGCTGGCGCCCGAGGCCGGCTGCCTGATCGTCACCGATGTCAGCCGCTCCAAGCAGGGCCTGCATGTGCAGGCGGTGAGCAAGATCATCCACTGCCTGACCACCGACATTCGCCCGCCGCCCTACGCCTCGGGGGTGAAATCCTTCATCACCGGTGTCACCCAGGTCGATGGCACTCTGGTGCAGGTGCTCGACATCGAGAAGGTCATCCACGGTATCGCCCCGGCACGCATCACCGCGCCGCCCAAGGGACTGCCAGCCGAACATGCGCAGCTGCTGGCCGGCGCGCGGATCCTGGTGGTGGACGATAGCCAGGTGGCGTTGCAACAGTCGATCCTGACCTTGCGCAACCTGGGGCTTGAATGCCACACCGCCAAGAGCGCCAGGGAGGCCATCGATGTGCTGCTCGAACTACAGGGCACTGCGGCGCAGATCAACATTTTGGTGTCGGACATCGAGATGTCGGAAATGGACGGCTTCGCCTTGACCCGTACCCTGCGCGAAACGCCGGATTATCAGGAGCTTTACATCCTGCTGCACACTTCGCTGGACAGCACCATGAACGCCCAGAAAGCCAGGGACGCCGGTGCCAATGCCGTGCTGACCAAGTTCTCCTCGCCGGAGTTGACCGAGTGCCTGGTCACTGCCGCGCGCGCCGTCGCTGGCAGCTGAGCACAACGCTCAGGCCAGCACGAACCATTGCAGCCACCGGAACAACGACAGGTGCGCCGCCTGGTTGCGTTCCAGGCCCAGCGCCGCCAGGTTGAGCAGGAACATTGCCAGTAGCAGGCTTTTGAGCCAGAAGTCACGCTGCAAGGCTGCGCAGGCGCAGCCCAGCAACCCCGCCAGCAACACGACGAGCACCCGGCAGCCGCAGGCGGGGGTCAGGCCATGCAGCGACAGCAATATGACCGCCACGGCCAGCAGGGCCAAGGCTTTGCCGTATCTGACGTTTACCAAAGCAATCATCGGAGCTACCTCTGGGTAACGACTCGAGCCCTGATTCTCTGGAGTTAGGAAGAATTGTTACATTGGCAAATTCCGAGAAGCTTGTAGGAAAAGCCTTAAAGTTTGGCTCTGGCCGCTTTTTTTCGTACCCACCCTGTTGCCTTTGTCCTATGGACGCCGCCGGAGCATCGCTCTGGAAAACGCCCGGCAATGAAATGTCACTAAAAGGTCCGGAGTTTCTTCGCCATCGACGGCCTGCCGACAGGTTTGCCCTGCCCCACGCGTTATAACAGCGGGTCTATCCACTGACCCTGCTGGCCCCGACCTCCCATGCAAATCCGCTCGAAACTCCTCCTCGCTGCGTTGCTGGCCTGCTGCCTCGCCGTGGCGTTATCGACTCTGCGCCGGCCAGCTCCGGCCCTTGGCGTCCAGCCGGTGATTCCGGTCCGAGTCATCAGCGTCGAGCAACGCGACGTGCCGCGCAGCCTCGACGCCATTGGCGCGGTAAAGGCCCGGCACAACGTCGAAGTGCGCCCGCAGATCGACGGGTTGCTGATGCGCATCGCGGTCAAGGAAGGCCAGCAGGTCAAAACCGGCGATCTGCTGGCGGTCTTCGATGATCGCGCCGCTCGTGCGACTCTGGCCCAGGCCACAGCTCAACTGCGCCAGAGCCAGGCGCAACTGCGAGTCGCGCAGATCGACCTTGACCGCTACCGCCAGCTGGGGGGCGACAAAAGCATTTCCCACCAGGTGCTCGACCAGCAGCACGCCTTGACCGAGCAGCTCGAGGCGGCCGTGGCTGGCGACCAGGCCAGTGTCGCCCTGGCCCAGGTGCAGCTGTCGCATACGCTGATCCACTCACCGGCCAGCGGCAGAGTCGGTATCCGCAACATCGACCCAGGCAACGTTGTGCGCGCTGGCGACGCCCAAGGCCTGTTCAGCGTGACCCAGCTGGACCCGATCACCGTGGAGTTCGCGTTGCCTCAGCGCCACCTGGCCATGCTTCACCAACTGGCCGGCCAGATCCCGCCCGCCCAGGTCCAGGCTCGCGCGGATGAAGGCTCAGAAGGTGCGGCGCCGCTGGGCGAGGGCCATCTGGTGCTGATCGACAATCAGGTGGCAGGTGGCACTGGCACCGTGCGCGTCAAAGCCGAATTCGCCAACCCCCATGCCCGCCTCTGGCCCGGGCAGCTGGTCAATGTCTCGCTGGCGACTGAGCCATTGCGTGATGCCTTGGTGGTACCGACGCGGGTGGTCCAGCGCGGCCTGGAAAATCATTTTGCCTACCGGGTCAACGGTGAAGAGGTGGAATCGGTGCCACTGCGAGTCCTGTTCCAGAACAGCGAGCTGACGGTGGTCGAGGGGGTCGCCCGAGGCGATACCCTGGTCAGCGATGGCCAATCGCGGCTCAAGCCCGGTGCCAGGGTGCAGGTGGTCGGCGAATCGTCCACCGCCAGCGCTAAGGGGCCTGCGCAATGAGTCCGCGCGCATCGCTGTCAGGCTGGTGCGTCGGGCACCCCGTGGCCACCCTGCTGCTGACCGTCGCCTGCGTCGTGCTCGGCCTGATGGCCTTGCCGCAGCTGCCGGTGGCGCCATTGCCACAGGCCGAGTTTCCCACTTTGCAAGTCAGCGCGCAGCTGCCCGGTGCGAGCCCGCAGACCATGGCCAGCTCCGTGGCCACCCCACTCGAGGTGCAGTTCAGCGCCATACCGGGCATGACCCAGATGACCTCGACCAGTGCGCTCGGCAGCAGCGTGCTGACGCTGCAGTTCAGCCTCGACAAGAGCATCGACGTGGCCGCCCAGGAGGTTCAGGCGGCCATCAATACCGCCGCCGGCCGCCTGCCCAAGGATCTGCCGAGCCTGCCGACCTGGCGCAAGGTCAACCCGGCGGACAGCCCGGTGCTGATTCTCAGCGTCAGCTCCATGCAGATGCCTGGCACCCAGCTCAGCGACCTCGTCGAAAGCGTGCTGGCGCGGCAGATCAGCCAGATCGAAGGCGTCGGCCTGGTCAATATCGGTGGCCAGCAGCGCCCGGCCATTCGGGTGCAGGCCCAGGCCGACAAGCTCGCCGCCCTCGGCCTGACCCTGGCCGACCTGCGCCTGACCCTGCAGGACACCAGCCTGAACCTGGCCAAGGGCGCCTTGTATGGCGACAGCAGCCTCTCCACTCTCGCCGCCAACGACCAGCTGTTCGAAGCCGATGACTACGCCGGGCTGATTCTCGCCTACCGCGAGGGTGCGCCAGTGCGCGTGGCCGATGTCGCCACGGTCGTGGCGGGCGCCGAAAACGCCTACGTGCAGGCCTGGTCGCGCGAGCGCCCGGGGCTGAACCTGATCATCTCGCGCCAGCCGGGCGCCAACATCATCGACACGGTGGAGCGCATCAAGGCGGCGCTGCCAGCGCTGGAGGCGATGCTGCCGGCGTCGGTGCAGGTGGAGGTTCTCACCGACCGGACCCAGACCATTCGCGCTTCCCTGCAGGAGGTGCAGCTGACCCTGCTGATCGCGGTGCTGCTGGTGGTGGCCGTCATGGCACTGTTCCTGCGCCAGTGGTCGGCCACGCTGATCGTCACCGCCGTGCTGGCCGTGTCACTGATTGCCACGTTGGCCGTGATGTACGCCATGGGCATGAGCCTGAACAACCTGACACTGGTGGCGATCGTCATTGCCGTAGGCTTTGTGGTCGACGATGCCATTGTCGTCGTGGAAAACATTCACCGCCACCTCGAGGCCGGGGAGAGCTTGCGCGAAGCGGCGATCAAGGGTGCCAGCGAGATCAGCTTCACCGTGATGTCGATCAGCATTTCCCTGGTTGCCGCCTTCATTCCGCTGCTGTTCATGGGCGGCGTGGTGGGGCGGCTGTTCAAGGAGTTCGCCCTGACGGCGACGGCGACCATCCTGATTTCCGCCGTTGTGTCCTTGACGCTGGCCCCGACCTTGGCGGCCTTGTGCATGCGCCGGCCGACGCACCGCGCCGAGGCCCGGCCCGGCTTCGGTGAGCGCCTGCTGGCCGGATACGAACGCGGGTTACGCTATGCGCTGGCGCATCAGAACGCCATGCTGGGGCTGTTCGCCCTCACGCTGGCATTGGCTATCGGCGGCTACGTGGTCATCCCCAAAGGCTTTTTTCCCTTGCAGGACACCGGCTTCGTGGTCGGTACCAGCGAGGCGGCAGCCGACATTTCCTACAACGACATGGTCGACAAACACCGGCAATTGGCGCAGGTCGTCGGCGCCGATCCAGCAGTGCAGGTGTTTTCCCACCTGGTGGGCGTGACCGGCAGCAACCAGACCATCGCCAACGGCCGGTTTTTCATCACGTTGAAAGATCGCAGCGAGCGCGACGTGTCGGCCAGCGGCTTCATCGATCGATTGCGCCCGCAACTGGCAGCCATCCCCGGCATCGTCCTGTACCTGCGCGCGGGCCAGGACATCAACCTCGGTTCCGGCCCCAGCCGTGCGCAATACCAATACGTGGTCAAAGGCAGCGATGGCACCCTCCTCAACCAGTGGACCGCGCGGCTCACCGAACACCTGCGAGGTTCGCCCGCCCTGCGTGACCTGTCCAATGACCTGCAACTGGGCGCCAGCGTCACTCCCGTCGACATCGACCGCGCAGCGGCCGCGCGTTTCGGGCTGAGCGTCGCCGACGTCGCCCAGACACTGTACGACGCCTTTGGCCAGCGCCAGATCAACGAATTCCAGACCGACGCCAACCAGTACAAGGTCATTCTGGAACTTGACGCGGCGCAGCGCGGCAAGGCCGAAAGCCTCGAGCTCTTCCATCTGCGCTCGCCGCTGGGCAACGAACTGGTGCCTATGGCTGCCCTCGCCCGGGCCACGGCGCCCGTCAGCGGGCCGTTGACCATCAGCCACGACGGGCTGTTCCCCGCCGCCAACCTGTCCTTCAACCTGGCCCCCGGGGTGTCGCTGGGCGACGCTGTGCAGGTGATCGAGCGGGCCAGGCTGGAGATCGGCATGCCGGCTACCCTGACCGGCAGTTTCCAGGGCGCCGCCCAGGCGTTCCAGGCCTCGCTGGCCAGCCAGCCGTGGCTGATTCTGGCGGCCCTGCTGGCGGTGTACATCATCCTCGGGGTGCTTTACGAAAGCTTCGTGCATCCGCTGACCATTCTTTCGACCCTGCCCTCGGCGGGCCTGGGCGCGCTGGTGATGCTGTGGCTGTGCGGGGAGGACTTTTCGATCATGGCCTTGATCGGCCTGGTGTTGCTGATCGGTATCGTCAAGAAGAACGGCATCCTGATGATCGATTTCGCCCTGGACGCCCAGCGCCAGCGCGGCCTGTCCCCGGAGCAGGCGATCTACCAGGCCTGTCTCACGCGTTTTCGGCCGATCATGATGACCACCCTGGCCGCATTGCTCGGCGCCCTGCCGCTGATGCTCGGTCATGGCGCGGGCGCCGAATTGCGCCAGCCGTTGGGCATGGCGGTGGTGGGTGGCCTGCTGGTCAGTCAGGGCCTGACACTGTTCACCACGCCCATCATCTATCTCAAGCTGGGCCGTTGGCACCGGACCTGGCGCGCCGGATAATACTCACTACATAAACAAAAGATCAGTTATTAACTGATCTTTTACTGTCTTAAGTATTGTTCACTGTTCATCATGCGCAAAGCGGTTACCCTTGACTCGAACTTCCATTGCGTCACTCCAACCGTGGGTGACTTCGATCGAATAACACTTGCCCCTGTGCAAGAAGGTCATTGATATGTTTCGCTCCCTGAGCATCGCCACCGCTGTCGTCATGAGTTCGCTGATTTTGTCGCCGCTGGCTCTGGCTGAAGAGTCTCCTGCCTTCGTGGCACAAACCCAGGCACGCCATGAAGCCGTTGAACAGCGCCAGGAACTGGCTGCGCATCAGCAGGAAATGAAGACTCGGCAAGCGGCCCTGCAACAACAGAAACACGACATCCAGAATCATAGCTGATACCGAATTAGTTGCTTGGCCATTTAATTGGCCAGTGCTTCACCGTATTTCGTTTAGTGCGCTCCGCTTGACGAATGCTTAGGCCGCTGCCCCCAGCGGCCTTTTTTTGGCTCCACCGGCGTTGATGAAAATAAAGATAAGCCAGCCAGTCAGACTGGAACAAAAATAGACTCTGCCCCCACTGAAGAAGAGCCGATTGACGATGAAGAAAGTTTCAAGTTTCAGCCCGTTGTTCCTGGCCATTGCAGCAACAATGGCGACTGCGGCCCAGGCCGATGACAGCAGCTCGACCGATGGTTTCATCGAGGGCTCGCACCTGAATCTGGACCTGCGCAACTACTACTACAACCATGACAACCACGACGTCAAAGGTTCGGCAGGCAAGCTTGAAGCCGAATGGGCGCAAGGCTTTTCGGCGCGTTTCGAATCCGGTTTCACCCAGGGCACGGTGGGCTTTGGCCTGGACGTCGATGCCCGCTACGGGCTCAAGCTCGATGGCGGTGGCGGCACTTCGGGCAGCAGCATCCTGCCGGAATCGCCCACCGACAAAGTCGGCAACCGCTACGGCGATGCGCCAACCAGCTTCGGCTCCATCGGCGGCACCCTGAAAGTGCGTGCCTTCGACACTGTGTTGCGTATCGGTGACCTGTACCTCGACAACCCGGTGGTCGCCGGCGGCACCACTCGCCTGTTGCCGATGACGTTCCAGGGCGTCAGCCTGACCAACAACAGCATCAAGAACCTGACGCTGGAGGGTGGCCAGGCCTCGTTCACCACCCTGTATAACCAGAGCGGCAATCAGCGCATCCAGAGTTACTATGATGCCAACGGCACCGACTCGAAGAAGATCACCTGGGCCGGGGGCACCTGGAAGCCACTGCCGGGCCTGGCGACCAAGCTCTACGGCGCGCAGCTCAAGGACATGTGGGACCAGTACTTCTATAGCCTTGACTATACCTATGCGCTGAACGACCTGGTCAGCTTCAACCCCGGGCTGAACTACTACCGCACCAACAACTCGGGCCAGTCGCTGCTGGGCAGCATCGACAACAACACCTTCAGCCTGCACTTCAACGTGGCCGTGGGCATGAACACCTTTGGCCTGTCGCTGCAAAAGGTCAATGGCAACACGCCGTTCGACTACATCCGCGACGGCGACAGCATCAACCTGGACAACTCCCAGGAATGGTCGGACTTCAACGGTCCGGGCGAGAAATCCTGGAAGGCGCTGTATGGCTACGACTTCACCAATGTCGGTGTTCCCGGGCTGACCTCGGCGATTTCCTACACCCGTGGCACCCTCGACCTGACCAAGGCCAACGCCGACAGCCCGGCGTATGGCTACTACTACACCCCGGACGGCAAGGACGCGATGCATTGGGAACGCGACCTGGACGTCAAGTACGTGGTGCAGCACGGCCCGGTCAAGGACCTCTCGGTACGCCTGCGCTGGGCGACCAACCGTGGCACTGGCGGCTACAACGAGAACGTCGACCACAATCAGGACGAATACCGCGTGATCGTCGATTACCCTGTGAATATTTTCTAACACCCGTTTGAAACGGCCGACCGCAGCGCCGCTGCGGTCCGTCACTGAATCGTTACAAAGCCTTGTTATACAAGGTTTTTTAGGATCCAAACAGCCGTAACCCTTGTCGATTCGGGCCGTTTTCCCCTGCCAGCGTCGCTCTTGTTCGCCTGCCCTGCCCCTCCTAAACTATCGCCGCGCCTGCCTGGCATCACGGCACCCTCTGTGCATCGAACGATAACAACCCAGAACCACAACGAAGCGACGATGCCACCTTACTCCTCTTCAATGCTCTCCCAACCCAAGCCCTGCAACTCCGAACGCATGTTGCGTCTGGGCGCCGGTTTGGCAACCCTGGCCATTGTCGCGATCGTCGCCTTCCTGCTGGTTCGCGAGCGGGCCGATACCGAGCAGGCGGCCGTGCGCGCGTCGCGCAATGTGGTGCAACTGATCAATAACGATGTGCTGCGCAATGCCGGGCTCTACGAAACCGCGCTGCAGGGCCTTATCGATGCGGTGCAGGATCCAGGCCTCGCCAGCGTGCCGCCGTCGCTGCGGCGACAGACTCTGTTCGACCGGGCCATCACCGCGCCGTTTCGCGGCGACCTGCTGTGGGTCGATGCCGCCGGCGACGTGCGTGGCGACTCGGTCAGCAACGAACCGCGGCACGCCAATTTTGCCAATGACCCCAGCTTCATTGCCCACCGCAACAACCTCAGTTCGGCGGTGACCATCAGCCCACCATTCAAGGACCGAATGGGTGACCTAGGCTGGTGCATCAGTTTCAGCCGGCGCATCAGCGCAGCCAGTGGCGAGTTTCTCGGCGTCGCCACAGGCGCCTTGCGCCTGGCCTACTTCGACGACTTGTTCAAAAGCCTGAACCTGGGCGAAAACAGCACTGTCAGCCTGATCAGCCTCGACGGTATCCTGCTGGCGCGGCAGCCGGAGCTGCCCGGGCGCGCCCTGGTCGGCCAGGACATCAGCCACCGACCGAATTTCCAGCGCTTCCTGCAGGCCGGCCAAGGCAGCTTCTCGGCGTTGTCCAGCCAGGACCGCATTGATCGGCTGTACACCTTCAGCCGGGTCGGCAACCTGCCGTTGCTGGTAGTGGTGGCCCAGTCCGCCGAGGTGGTCTATGCGCCCTGGCGGCGCACGGCGCTGCTGATCGGCAGCGCCACTGGGCTGCTGTGCCTGGGGATTCTCTGGTTGACCTTGCTGCTGGGCCGCGAGCTGCGCCTGCGCCACCGGGCCGAGGCCGAGCTGGCGACGCTGGCGTCTACCGACAGCCTGACCGGGTTGGCCAACCGCCGCAGCCTCGACCTGCACCTGCACAAGGAGTGGTCGCGGGCGTTGCGCCTGGACCAGTCGCTGTCGGTGCTGATGATCGACGTCGATCATTTCAAGGCCTTCAACGAGCGCCACGGTCACCAGGGCGGGGACGAAGCGCTGCGCAACGTCGCTGCGGCGATTCATTCCAGCATTCGCCGGCCGACCGACATCGCCGCGCGCTACGGTGGCGAGGAGTTTCTGGTGATATTGCCCGACACCCCGCTCAGCGGCGCGCAGCTGATAGCCGAGCACATTCGCCGGGCGGTCGAGTTGCAGCCGCCGTTTGCCAATGACCAGCGCCCGACTACCGTGAGCATCGGCATCGGCTGCCAGCGCATCCGTGCCGGCCGGACCGTGGGCAACCTGCTGAACGAAGCCGACATGGCGCTGTATCAGGCCAAGCACCGCGGTCGCAATCAGGTCAGCTACACCGATGCGCGCATCGAGTCATAAGCCGGTGGAATAAAACGGGGCATAAAAAAACGCCAGCAGAGCTGGCGTTTTTCGCTACAGCGGCAGCTTTAGCTGGCGCGGGCGATGTTGCGCAGAGCCTTGACCTGGTCATGGTTGCGCTGCACGCCGTGGTATTGGCGTTCGACGATGGAACGCACGTTCGACGGCAGGTCTTTCTTCAGCGCCTTCTCGTAGACAGCCTTGGCGTGGTCTTCACCGCGCTCGGCTTCGTTGAGGATGGCTTCTTCGCTCTTGCCGGTGACCGACGACTTGATGTCGACCCAGAAGCGGTGCAGGTCGGCACTCACGCTGGTGGAGTCTTCCGGGTCGCCGCCCAACGAGCGCACCTCGGTTTGAAGTTCGTTGGCCGCTGCCGCACACTCTTGTGCATGCTTGGTGAAGACTTGCTGGAGTTCGACGTTTTTCACGTCTTTGGCGCAGGCCGCAAAACCTTTTTCACCATCCTTGCTGGTTTCGATCAGATCGTTCAGTACCGAGATCACTTCTTTATTGGTAGCAGTCATTTTGTCGATTCCTTATGTTTAGGTGACTGGTAGTAATAGAGCAGCGTTCGTGCCAGTTTTTACGTAAAGATATTTCCCTCTTATTTCAACGAGTTACACAATCATATCTTTTTGCGGCTACTGCTTAATGCATGATGTATCAAAAGGCCTCCATGCAGAATGCAAGCCTTTCTCACTTACCCTTTACCCGTTCTATTGGCGCACTAATGAATCCACAATTACTTGAACTATTGGTCACCCGGGAAATGCCTTACGGCAAGTATCAGGGCCGCTTGATCGCCGACCTGCCGGGGCACTATCTGAACTGGTTCGCCCGCCAGGGCTTCCCCAAAGGCGAACTGGGCGGGCTGTTGGCGTTGATGCACGAGGTCGATCACAACGGCCTGGCGGATCTGCTGATACCGCTGCGGGCCCGGCATCGGCGCTGAACAGGTTCGGGGGACCATGCACTGCGACGGCAGGGTAAAAAAAAGGGGCGCGCCGACCAAGCGCACCCCGAATAAAGCCGTGAAGCTTTACCGTCAATCCAGCAGGGCAACGGCCTCTGCGGTCACTTCCTGAATACGTGCCCAGTCGCGATTCTTGATCCAGGCACTGTCGATCATCCACGAGCCGCCCACGCACATTACATTGGGCTGGGCCATGTAGTTCTTGATATTGGCGGGGCCGACGCCACCGGTCGGGCAGAAACGCACCTCGCCGAACGGGCCCGCAAAAGCCTTGATGGCCGCCACGCCGCCGCTGACTTCCGCCGGAAACAGCTTGAAGCGGCGATAGCCCAGCGCGTAACCCATCATCAGCTCGGACGGGCTGCTGATCCCCGGCAACATCGGCAGCGGGCTGTCGACGCCGGCCTGGAGCATGTCCTGGGTCACACCCGGAGTCACGGTGAACTGCGAACCGGCCGCCTCGGTGGCCGCCAGCATGTGGCGGTCGAGTACGGTACCTGAACCGATCAGCAGCTCAGGGCGCTGCTCACGCAGCACCTTGATCGCGGTGAGGCCCAGCGGCGAGCGCAGGGTCACTTCCAACGCGGTGAGACCACCGGCAGCGAGGGCATCGGCCAACGGCAGAATGTCCTCTTCGCGAGCGATGGTGATTACCGGCAGAATTTTCGCCCGCGCGGCCAGCGCGTCGATCTGGGTGATCTTGTCCGCCATGCGGCTTTGCGCCAGCTGTTGTTGTTCGGAAGTCGTCATAGCGGCTGATCCTTGGCTCATGGGCACCAATAAATATCCAACGGAGAATGAAGAAAGGCGCGCACCGGCATCTCGGCAACCAGGTCGCCCTCCAACGCGGTACGCAGGGTTGCAAGTTTGCCGGCGCCCTGGATCGACAGCACCGGGAAGCGCGCGGTGGCCAGCAGCGCCCGGCTCATGCTCAAGCGCTGATGGGGCACGCTGGGCGCCAGCATCGGCACGCAGCGGCGCGGGTTGTCCAGGCGCAGCGCGGCCTCGAGGTCCGGGCTGGCCGGGAACAGCGACGCGGTATGGCCGTCGTCGCCCATGCCCAGCACCAGTACATCGATCGCCGGCAGCTCGCCAAGGGCTTCGTCGGCCTTCTGCGCAGCTTCTTCCTGAGTGGCGGTGGTTTGATACAGGCCGATGAAATTGGCCTTGGCCACCGCGCCCACCAGAAGATAGCGTTTGAGCAGGCCCGCATTGCTGTCAGCGTGTTCCACCGGCACCCAGCGCTCATCGGCCAGGCTGATGGCCACGCGCGACCAGTCCAGGCTCTGACGTGCCAGGCACTGGAAGAACATCACCGGGCTGCGACCACCCGAGACCACCAGCGAGGCCACGCCACGCTGCTCGATGGCACTGCGCAGTTGCTCGGCCACCTTGCCGGCCAAGGCCTCGGCCAATAATGCCGGGCTGACAAAGTCGTGGGCGCGCACGCCCGCCGGCAGTTTGATTTCAGATATCGCCATACCAGGACCTCCCATCGCGGGTAATCAGTGCGATGGAGCTCATAGGCCCCCACGAACCCGCCGCATACGGCTTAGGCGCATCACCGGACTTCTTCCAGCCGGCGATCAGCTGATCGCACCACTTCCACGCATATTCGATTTCATCTTTACGGACAAACAGGTTCTGATTGCCCTGCATCACTTCCAGCAACAACCGCTCGTAGGCGTCGGGAATCCGCGCACTGCGATAGGTATCCGAGAAATTCAATTGCAGTGGGCCGCTGCGCAGCTGCATGCCCTTGTCCAGCCCCTGGTCCTTGGTCATGACACGCAGGGAAATACCTTCGTCTGGCTGCAGGCGGATGATCAGCTTGTTGCTGATCTGCAGGCGCTGCTCGGGAGCGAAGATATAGTGGGCCGGCTCCTTGAAATGGATGACGATCTGCGACAGCTTCTGCGGCATGCGCTTGCCGGTACGCAGGTAGAACGGCACGCCGGCCCAGCGCCAGTTGCGGATGTCGGCACGCAGGGCGACGAAGGTTTCAGTGTCGCTCTGGGTGTTGGAGTTTTCTTCCTCCAGGTAACCCGGCACCGGGCGACCTTCGCTGTAGCCGGCGATGTACTGGCCGCGCACCACCTGCTGGTGCAGGCCTTCGGCGGAAAATGGCGCCAGCGCCTTGAGCACTTTTACCTTCTCGTCACGGATGCTGTCGGCCGAGAGGTCGGCCGGCGGGTCCATGGCGATCAGGCAGAGCAGCTGCAGGAGGTGGTTCTGGATCATGTCGCGCAGCTGGCCGGCCTGGTCAAAATAGCCCCAGCGGCCTTCGATCCCGACCTTCTCGGCCACGGTGATTTCCACGTGGGAGATGTAGTTCTGGTTCCACTGGGTTTCGAACAGGCTGTTGGCGAAGCGCAGGGCAATGAGGTTCTGCACCGTCTCCTTGCCCAGGTAATGGTCGATACGGTAGACACGGTTCTCCGGGAAGAACTGCGCCACGGCATCGTTGACCCGGCGCGACGACTCGAGGTCGTGACCGATGGGTTTTTCCAGCACGGCGCGGGTGCGCTCGACCAGGCCGGCGCGCGCGAGGTTTTCGCAGATCGCGCCGTACACCGCGGCCGGCGTGGCAAAATAGGCGATCATCTGCTCGTGCTTGCCGACCACTTCGGCCAGGTTGAGGTAATCGTCGGCCTTGAAGAAGTCCACATGCACATAGGCGAGGCGGGCGAGGAAGCGCTGAACGTGGTCGGCCTCCAGTTGCCCGTCGTTCACGTACTTGCGCAGGTGCGCTTCGATGTTCGCCAGGTGTTCCTGCTCGGTGCCGGCCTCGCGGGCCAGCGCCAGAATGCGCGTGTCGGCATGCAGCAAACCGGAGCGGTCGAGTTGGTACAAGGCCGGAAACAGTTTGCGCAGCGCCAGGTCACCCAGGGCGCCGAACAAGGCAAAGGTACAGGGTTCAGTGGAAATCGAAGGCATAATGTTTGTTCTTTTATCAAGTTGGCGTAGAAATACCGTTTTTCACGGCACGATTCAAGGGGAAATGTAGTAATAACCACAACATCTGACCCGCAAGGCAGATTCGAGTGGTAGAGCCTCCCTGCCCTCAGTACGATAGCCCAATCGATGCAACTGTCAGTCGTCAACCTAGGACTCACCATGGAACGCGTGCGAAACCTGCTGGAACAAATACAGGGCCGCCTGGATGAATTGAACAAGGCCGAGCGCAAAGTCGCGGAAATCATTCTGCAAAACCCACAGCAGGCCACGCGTTTCAGCATTGCCGCCCTGGCCCAGGCCGCCAAGGTCAGCGAGCCGACGGTCAACCGCTTCTGCCGCTCCTTCGGCGTCAGCGGCTACCCGGAGCTCAAACTGCAGCTGGCGCAGAGCCTGGCCAGCGGCGCGGCGTATGTCAGCCGCGCAGTGGAAGCCGACGATGACCCGGCAGCCTACACCCGCAAGATCTTCGCCAGCGCCATTGCCTCATTGGACAGCGCCTGCCAGGCGCTTGATCCGCAGTTGGTCAGCCGCGCCGTCGACCTGCTGATCCAGGCCCGGCAGATCCACTTCTTCGGGCTTGGCGCCTCGGCCCCGGTGGCCCTGGACGCCCAGCACAAATTCTTTCGTTTCAACCTGGCCGTGTCGGCCCACGCCGACGTGCTGATGCAGCGCATGCTGGCCTCGGTGGCACACACCGGCGAGCTGTTCGTGATCATCTCCTACACCGGGCGCACTCGCGAACTGGTGGAGGTGGCACGCCTGGCCCGGGAAAACGGCGCATCAGTGCTCGGCCTGACGGCCGCAGGCTCCCCGCTGGCCCAGGCCAGCTCCCTGAGCCTGAATATACCGCTGCCCGAAGACACGGATATCTACATGCCCATGACCTCGCGCATCATTCAATTAACCGTACTCGATGTTTTGGCAACCGGCATGACCCTTCGTCGCGGAGTGGACTTTCAGCCGCACCTGCGCAAGATCAAGGAAAGCCTGAACGCCAGCCGTTATCCGGTGGATGACAATCTGGATTGATGGGCAGCAGCGGATAGTCACCCTGCAAACCTCGCCAAATCGCACGCAAAAAAAACGGACGACCAGGGTCGTCCGCAAAGCGCGCACATCAAATCAGAACTTGGACTGCACCTTCAGGCCCGCAACGATGGCGTTGTCGACCTGATCAACACCGCCCGGGTTCCTCACGTACTGCAGGTTGGGGCGCACGGTCAGCCAGTTGGTGACGTGGAAGCCGTAGTAGATCTCGGCGTTGTACTCGGTCTTCTGCACCGGGATGTAGTTCGGGTTGTCGTAGTCGCTGATGCCGCTCAGCGCGTTTTCCAGCTTCTCGCGATCGGTGACCCGGTCGTTGACGTGGATACGACCGAACGCCAGGCCCAGGTCATCCTTGGGACGTGCATCGAACGGACCGCGGTAGGTCAAGCCCACCGATTGGTAGTCCTGGATGTTGTTGGTGTCCTTGGCGTGCCCGGTTGCCTGGGCGAATACGCTCAGACCACGGCTGATATCACCGTTGTGCGAAGTGATTTGTTGCTGAGCAACCACCCACCAGCCGTGCTTCTCGTCGTGCTCCTTGAAGTCGCCGCCGGAGATGGGCTGTGCCTGACCATCGGCGCCTTCATAGACGTCGTTGGCGTTGGCCGAGCTCTTGTAGTAACCGATGCGGTATTCGCCTGGCAGGCCCTGGATATTCGGCGACCACACCGCTTCCACAGGAATGATGGTGCCCTTGGTGCCGCTGCCGCTGAGCTTGAAGCCGTTTTGACGCTCCAGTTCCGACGGGTTCTGCTCGAAGGCGCCGATCTGCACGAAGAATTCAGGGTTGAACGCCCACTTCACACGTGCTGCCCACTGGCTGACTGGCCAGTTGTACCAGATGTCGCCCGTCCAGTTACCGACCTGCGAGCCGCAGAAGGTCAGGTTCTGGAAGTCGCAAGGGAAGCTGTTGAAATCTTCGCCCGGGCCAAAGCGGCCGGCCTTGATGTCCAGGTGTCCGTCGAAGAACTTCTGTTTGTACCACATCTGGGTCAGGCGGTAGGTCTGGCCACGACCCCAGACTTCCTGCGAGGAGCTGAGTGTGCCGGTACGCGGGTCGCCGATGCGGTCGTTGGAAATGTTGCGACCACTACGCTCGGTGACGGTGATCTTGAACTCGGCATCGTGCCAGCCCAGAATTTTTTGCAGGTCGAGCTGGGCGCCGACGGCGAACTGGTCGCTGTAGCGGGCCGTCTTGTCGTTGTCGTAACCACCCTTGAGGTTGGTTGCGGCTTCACCTACATACTCCAGGTTGATGTCGTAACCTTTGTTGTACAGGTCGGTACGCAGCCCGCCCCAGTCACCCGTTGCGCGGGTGCTCGGATCGAATGATGCGTCGGTTTCCGGTGCCGCGAACGCTGTCGCCGCCAGGCCCAGAGCGCTGAGCGCAGTGAGTTGGCAGATCAGCCGCGCGCCGGATGGCTTCTTCAATTGCTTTTTCATCCCTTGAATCCTCGATTTTATTGTTATGTACCGCTTATGACTGCTTTGATATGACGCTTGGTACAGTATCCACGGCGCCTGTCATGCCAGACGCCGCCAATCTGTTCGGCAGTGCGCGCTTCAACGTCCCTTGAATTGCGCAACATTGTCACCACGGGCCTGGGTCTGCGGCTTCCCCACCACACCCAGGCGCTCCCCGGTCTGGGCGTCGAACAACAACACCCGCGCGGGATCAAATTGCAGATTCAGGCTCTCGCCGACCTGCGGGGCCAGGTCCGGTGCCATGCGGCAGCAGACCTTGGTCTGATTCAGAGTCACGAACACCAGGGTGTCGGGACCGGTCGGCTCGGTGACCTGCACTTCGGCACGGATGATCGGCAGCGAGCTGTCGGGCGAGCTCGCCAGGCCGATCTGTTCGGGGCGGATGCCCAGTATCACTTCACGATCTTCCAGGCCGGCATCGCTCATGCTCATCGGCAATTCGCAACGGTCCTGGCCGCTGTCGAGCAGCGCCACCAGACGGCCTTCCTTGCGCTGCAGACGCAGCGGAATGAAGTTCATCGGCGGTGAACCGATAAAGCTTGCCACAAAGAGGTTAGCCGGGTCGTTGTAAATCTGCTTGGGCGTACCAAATTGTTGAATGATGCCGTCCTTCATCACCGCCACCTTGTCGCCCAGGGTCATGGCCTCGATCTGGTCGTGGGTCACGTAGACGGTGGTGGTCTTGAGGCGCTGGTGCATCAGTTTCATTTCGGTGCGCATCTCGACGCGCAGCTTGGCGTCGAGGTTGGACAGCGGCTCGTCGAACAGGTAGATCTTCGGCCGCCGCGCCAGCGCCCGGCCCATGGCCACGCGCTGTTGCTGGCCACCGGACATTTGCCCCGGCTTGCGGTCGAGCAGGTGCTCGATCTGCAGCAGCTTGGCCACCCGTGCCACTTCGGTGTCGATCTCGGCCTGGGGCATCTTGCGGATCTTCAGGCCGAAGGAGATGTTCTCGCGCACGGTCATGGTCGGGTACAGCGCGTACGACTGGAACACCATGGCGATGTCGCGATCCTTGGGGCTCATGCCGCTGACATCCTGGTCACCGATCATGATCGCGCCGCCGGAGATGTTCTCCAGGCCCGCGATGCAGTTCATCAGGGTCGACTTGCCGCAACCCGAGGGGCCGACCAGGATCAGGAACTCGCCTTCGTTGATCGACAGTTCTATGTTTTTCAGGGTGTCGGGCAGGCCCGGGCCGTAGGTCTTGTTTACATTGCGAAGTTCGAGCGTAGCCATGATTACCCCTTGACCGCGCCAGCCGTGAGGCCGCGCACGAAATACTTGCCTGCGATCACATAGACCAGCAGGGTCGGTAGCCCGGCGATCATCGCCGCCGCCATATCCACGTTATATTCCTTGGCCCCGGTGCTGGTGTTGACCAGGTTGTTCAGCGCCACCGTGATGGGCTGGGAATCGCCGCTGGAGAACACCACGCCGAACAGGAAGTCGTTCCAGATCTGGGTGAACTGCCAGATCAGGCAGACCATGATGATCGGGGTCGACATCGGCAGGATGATCTGCCGGAAGATGGTGAAGAAGCCGGCGCCGTCCAGGCGTGCGGCCTTGACCAGGGCATCCGGAATGCTCACGTAGTAGTTGCGAAAGAACAGGGTGGTGAACGCCAGGCCGTAGACCACGTGCACGAACACCAGGCCGGTGGTGGTACTGGCCAGGCCCATCTTGCCGAGAGTGAACGAGGCTGGCAGCAGCACGGTCTGGAACGGCAGGAAGCAGCCGAACAGCAGCAGGCCGAAGAACAGCTGCGAACCGCGAAAGCGCCAGAACGACAGCACGTAGCCGTTCAACGCACCGATGGCGGTGGAGATCAGCACCGCAGGCACGGTGATCTTGATCGAGTTCCAGAAGTAGCCATGGACGGTTCCCCAGGCCTTGACCCAGCCGATGCCGCTGACCACGGTCGGCCAGCTCAGCAGGTTGCCGGTGCTGATGTCTTCCGGGGTCTTGAAGCTGGTCAGCAACATCACCACCAGCGGTACCAGGTACAGCAGCACAGCGAAGATCAGCACCGCGTAGATCGCGATGCGGCTCAGGCTGAGCGCAGGTTTGGCGGCGAGACTAGTCATTGCGCTTGGCCCTCAGCTCGGAGTACAGGTATGGCACGATGATCGCGAGGATCGCACCGAGCATCAGAATGGCACTGGCCGAGCCCATGCCCATCTGGCCGCGGCTGAAGGTGAAGGAGTACATGAACATCGCTGGCAGGTCGGACGAGTAACCCGGGCCGCCGGCCGTCATCGCCGCCACCAGGTCGAAACTCTTGATCGCGATATGCGCCAGGATCATCACTGCACTGAAGAACACCGGACGCAGACTGGGCAGCACCACGCTCCAGTAGATGCGCGGCAGGCTCGCGCCGTCGATCTGCGCGGCACGGATGATCGACTGATCGACCCCGCGCAGGCCGGCGAGGAACATCGCCATGATGAAACCCGAGGCTTGCCAGACGGCGGCGATCACCAGGCAGTACACCACGCGGTTCGGGTCGATCAGCCAATCCAGGCGAAAACCTTCCCAGCCCCAGTCGCGCAGCAGCTTGTCCAGGCCCATGCCGGGGTTGAGCAGCCATTTCCAGGCGGTACCGGTGACGATCATCGAGAGCGCCATCGGGTACAGATAAATTGTGCGGATGAAACCTTCGCGACGGATGCGCTGGTCAAGGAACACCGCCAGCAGCACGCCTATGACCAGGGTGATGCCGATGAACATGCCGCCGAATACCGCGAGGTTCTTGCTCGCGACCCACCAGCGGTCGTTGTCGAACAATCGGGCATATTGCGCCAGCCCTGCCCAGTTGTAGCTCGGCAGGAAGGTGGACGTGGTGAACGACAGGACGAACGTCCACAGGATGTAGCCATAAAAGCCCACCAGGACGATGAACATGCTGGGCGCCAGCACCAGTTTAGGTAGCCAGCGCTGCAGTGCATCGAACGGCGAGGCTTTGCTGAACACAGCAATAGAGCTCATGGGAAAATCCAGTTCAGGGGAAAAGGACTACAGAATCAAGCCGGGCGGGGGCCAGGAAGGCCCCCACGCGGTCACCGTTACTTGGCTGACTTGATCGCCGCGGCCAGTTGCTTGGCGGTGTCGGTCGGGTCGGCTTTCGGGTTGTTGATGTAGTTGGTCACGACGTCGAAGAATGCGCCTTGCACCGCCAGGGTCGTGGCCATGTTATGGGCCATGCTTGGCTGCAGGCCGCCGGTCTTGGCGTCAGCCAGGAAGTCCTTGGCAGCGGTCTGGGCGCAGGAGTCGAAGCCGTAGGAGTCCATCTTGTTCAGCATGTCGACGCGCACAGGGATCGAGCCCTTGTTGATGCTGAAGACCTTCTGGAAGTTCTCACCCAGCACGACCTTGGCAATGTCCTGCTGACCGGCAGCCGTGCCTTTGTCTTTCTGCTTGAACACGGCCAGCGAGTCGATGTTGTAGGTGAAGGCCTTGTCGGTGCCAGGGAACGGCACGCACTCGTAGTCCTTGCCGGCGATTTTCTTGGCGGCGGTCCATTCGGACTTGGCCCAGTCACCCATGATCTGCATACCGGCCTTGCCATTGATGACCTTGCCGGCTTCCAGGTTCCAGTCCTGGCCCTTGCCGTCGGCGTCCATGTAGGTCGCGACTTTCTTCAGCTCGGTCAGCGACTTGACCATTTGCGGACCGGTCAGCGCGGCTTCGTCGAGGTCGACCAGAGCTTTCTTGTAACCGTCGGCACCCATCACCGAGAGCACCACGGCTTCGAACACGGTGCTGTCCTGCCAAGGCTGGCCACCGTGGGCGAGCGCAATGAAGCCTGCGGCCTTGAGCTTGTCGCCGGCGGCGTAGAATTCTTCGAGGGTGGTGGGGTTCTTGGTGATGCCGGCTTTCTTGAAGACTTCCGGGTTGATCCACAGCCAGTTGACGCGGTGGATGTTGACCGGCACGGCGACGTAGTCACCGTCGTACTTCACGGTATCGGAGACTTTCTTGTCGAGCAGGCTGTCCCACTTCTCTTCTTTGGCTACGTCCTTGAGGACGTCGGTGTCGAGCAGGCCGGTGGACGCCCATTCCTGGATGTCAGGGCCCTTGATCTGGGCAACGCCTGGCGGGTTGCCGGCAACCGCGCGGCTCTTGAGCACGGTCATCGCGGTAGCACCACCGCCACCGGCGACAGCACCGTCTTTCCAGGTGAAGCCGTCTTTTTCGACCTGAGCCTTGAGGACGTCGACAGCCGCTTTTTCACCACCGGAAGTCCACCAGTGCACCACTTCGACGGTGCCTTTGGAATCGGCGGCGAAGGCACTGACAGGGAACAACGAAGCAAGGGAAATGGCTACGGCGAGGCGAGAGATCGCTTTCATGTGAATTCCTTTTTTTGTTGTTATGCAAGGCAAGTCTGGTGCTTGCGCTGCGGGGAGTCTAAACCAGCGTAGTAGCTGACGGAGGTAACGAAGGGATGGGGAAATGTCACCACGTGGTGACATTTCCCCATCGTTCAATAATAGACCCCCGGCCGGTCATATGGCTCCAAGGGAGGCGCTTTGCGCTCGTAGTTCCGCCGCTGACCGGCGCTGACCAGCGGGAGAAGACCGCGTATCTCAGTGCTCATCCGTGATCTCAGGGTCATATGCAGGGCCAGGGACGTGGCGATGCTTTGCAAGCGATTCCTCAGGACAGCCTTGCGGTCCTCGCCCAGCACCGTGGTATCGCGGTCTAGACGCCGCAGTTCCTTGTCGCACCCGGCGGCTTCGTCCTCGAGTTTGCGATCCTCCGCTTGCAACGCTGTCAGCGACCGACCGGTGCGTTTGAGGGTGTTATAGTTTTGCCACTGAACCTGGAAATCCTGGCGGCGCGCGTAGCGGTCATGAAATGCCTGGGTCATCTGTGCATGCTCTTGATGCAGCAGGTTCAGCTCTTTTTTCACTCGCTCATGGCGAGTGGAAAGCTGATCCACTTGAAACTGACTGACGTGAACATCCAGACGCCCTACGGCAGAACCGTCAGCCGTCCAATGGGCTTCCATTCTATTGAGGTTGCTGATAACCATATTCTGCTCGCCAGCCCACTGATTACCCTTGGGCTCCAGCAGATCCAGCCGGGTCTGCGCCGCCTTGGCGTACCGGAGGTCTTCGGCCTGAGCCTTTTCACTCGCCTCCAGCAACTGCAGATCAGGCCATGGGTCATAGGTTGACGCCGATGTCTGTTCAGAGGCACGCCATAGCCCACCCTGTGTCTCAAGCTGGTACAACGGTTGTGAGCGCCCATAGCGCTGGTGCCGATAGGACCGGTAGGTGGCGCGATTAGCGATGCGCACATATAAGCCTGGCTCTGAGGGGTCATCGACGGAAACCTTTTGCCAACGGTTCTCCTGAGCATTGTACGAGGGCACCGGTACCGCGCGGTATTTTGCCCCTGTGACGTCAATTTGCCAGGCCACTGCGGGCTCATAAGGCGTGAGGTCGTCCTCTGGAGCTTGTGTCTGCCCGCTCTGAGCCGCACGGCGCTGCTCCCTGTCGGCAACCCGTTGTTCGGGCGTTCGAATCACCCGCTCTGCCCGCCAGGTACCATTTTCCTTGAGCAGCCGGTACTGCTCGGCTTCGAACCTGGACCACGGCGTGTCGTCGTTGAGCAAGTAATAGCTGGTACGGTCAAAATTGCGATACCGCCCGGGCAGGCCCAATCCGACCTGCCAGTCCAACTTGATCCAGCGGTTGCGGGGGTCGTCGGGGCCCACGTCCGGATCCTTGTCGGCCTGGGCAACCAACAGCCCATCCTCCCTGACCAGCTTCCAGGCTTGAGAGGTGCGGGTGGCGGCAGAAAGGGTGTTGCGCGGCAACCGGCGCCGCACGGTTTTACCGGCATAATTCGCGTTCTCGTAGAGAATGGCGCTGTTACGCTTGAACGACGGGTTTCGCTCGGCCATGGCCTCTGGAACGTCCAGCGCCTCCCAATCGAGGTTCAGCACCGCTTCCTGCAGCGCCGGGTAGCCCCAGAAGGCCGAGCTCACCAGTGAGGCGTTGAGGGCTTGCTCTATGGACTTGCGCAGCGCGGTCTTGATCGACTCGTCATAGGCCTCACGCACCACTGGATCAGCACCCGCCGCCAGCGCGCCATAGTATTCGTCGACGTAGCGCAGGAAACGCGGCGATTCCAGCTGCGGTTGCAACTCCAGCAACCGGCGCCGGCTGAGCAGCACAGCCTTGCCCGGCTTGCTGGCGAGGACACGTTCGGCGATACGGGGGACACCAAATTCGGCCATTCCCCAAAGCAGGCTTTCCGAGACCACCGTGGTCAGCCACCGGGTCAGCAGCGCACGCTGCTCGTCGACATTCTCCGCAGCGGTCATGCGCGCAAGGCTGGTAGCCGTAGAGCTGAACAGCGCAGTCAGCCACGCTGAGCGACCGGCCACGGTGGCAATCGACAACGGCGACCCCCCGACCACGGTCAGCGCGGCCGCAAATAAATTGATCACAAACTCGAACTTGTGGGTGTAGTAATCCAGCGCCTGCTCAGCTTTTGAACGACTCTGATGATCCGCCGCACTCTGCAGGGATTCCTGCAGGTAGCGCACATCATTGTCGGCCAATTGGTCCAGCGTTTCTGCACGTTCGGTGATCAGCTTGAGTTTCGAGGGGGTCGTAGGGTCTTTGCTGACGGCTTTATGCCGGCTATTTTCCAGGCGCTTGATGAAGGCATCGTTGTAGACTCGCTGCCCATTCACGTCGCGCAGGGCCTCGGCGTAGTCCCGCTCATCGCGGCCGACCGTCGCTGCAATCGCGTCATACAGTTCATTGTCCATATGAGCCGTACCCTGCAGCACCTGAGCTATATGGGAGATGTCGGTGACCTCCACTGCGGTGGTCGACACCGGCCAGGAGGCAGCATCGGTGCCTGCGGTCAGGGCGGCGGAGCCGGGGTGATAGGCGTCGATCACGGTATGGTTGGCCATGAAAACAATGATGTCGATATTGGCCGAGGCATCGATGTAGCGAACCGTTTGCAGGATTCGTTGATGCCCCGACCACTCCCGCCGTGGGCTACCGAACGCCGGGGTGAATATCTTGTAGCGTTTGGCCGGGCCTGCAAAAACCGGGTGCAGGCTCGCCAGCCCCTGTTCGATCCGCGAACTGGGCGAATAGTCTTTGGACCCGACAGCATCTTTCAATTCATCAAACAGTCGACGTTTGTAGTTAGCGATCAAGGCGGGGCGCTGCTCGTCCATGTGCGTCTGCAATTGTTGCTGATATTTTTCCACGGTCGGGTAATCACGCAGCGCTTGCAGGTACAGGGCGGGGGCCCCGCCTTGGTCAGCGGCAGAGCGCTGCGGGTCTATCTCGATGTTGTACGCATTCTGGCCAAGTTTGCCGTACAGACGCCCCGCCAGTAATTGCCGGGGGGTAAGCTCGATGCGCCCATTGGTACCGAACATCTGTCGATTCCAGAAAGGCTCGTTCACGGCGTTACCCTCCAGCCGTTCGACGGCATCGGGGCCCTGCAGGCGCGCGTAGGCCCGGCGCAAGGACATCACCGGTTGCGTCGCCGGCATGACCAGATACACCAGTGGGTTGTCCTCGAACACTTCGTAGCGCAAGGGGATGGCTTCATCCGGGTCGAAGGGTCGGTTGTAGTAATTGGCGTGAATACGTGCGCCCGTGTACTCGGCGAACTCGTCCAGGCTGGTCAGGTGGGCCGGCAGTACGCCCGCTCCCACGGCGCGTTGGCGCAGTGCTGCAACTCCCGCCTCCACCTGATATTTGTGCAGCAGGAGCTCGAAAGCCGTCTTGGCGGCCAGCGCGTCCGGATCGCCTTCAAGCACCAGCGTTTGCTCCTTGCCGCTGAGTTCGTCATTGGCCAGTACCTCGACGCGCCCATCACGTTGGGCCACATGCAGCGCGCTGTGCTGATCGGGCACTGCGCCGGACTCTGCTGGCAGCTTCGATTGCAGGTCGCGTCGGTGACGGCCGGTGGAGTCACTGACCGGATCATCGGGCTGCTCTACCGACGTGAGCAATTGGCGCACAGCTGCCTCCAGCCTCAGCGGGTCGCCCAGTATTGCCTCGGCATCGCTGTGAGTGCGTCGGATACACGCCTCGATGCCCTGGGCGAAGGTGGTGCGCTGCCCCTCGATCATGGGTCGGTCCAGCCAGTTGATCCGCTCCAACTGAGTGGCGGCCTCGATGGCCTTTTCGCGTTCGCGCCAGTTGTAGATCGCCATGGCGCCGCTGAACGCCGCAGCACTGATGGATAGGCCTGCCAGCGTGCCCCACGGGGTCACGGACGCCGCGCTATCGAGCGGATGCGTAGCGTCGTCCGCCGGGCCGCTGTCCTCCTGCGGCACTCGCAGGCTGGGGTTGCGCGCCGCTGTGCGCTCGCGCAGGTAGGCGCCCGCGCTTGACAGCGCTACGCCGCCGAACAGCAACGCGCCAAGCAGCGCAGCGTGATAATGCCCGCCAAGAGTGTCCACGCGCAGTTGCGCCGCCGAAGGAACACGGCAGCGCGCCGACAGCCCCTGGCCGACGCCTGTGGCAATGCTGGGAGGCGGGCCGATCGGGGCGGCGCTCGCGCCGAACGACAGCGCCCCGAGCAACGGCGCCTGGCCCTCGGGCAGGGCCGAGCCGACGGCATCGGCCAGACCATTGACCACGGCACTCTCGATACTGGCGCCGGCGCGCTTGAGCGCCGGGCTGCTGCTGCTCAGCAGATGCTCCAACAACCGCACGCCGCGCTGCCCCGCCGAAAGGTCGGCCCCCTTGCCTTGGCCCGACTGCGAGAAAGCCTCCCACAAGGCTGGCGCCAACGGCACCAGGTCCAGCGCCAGAGCGCCTGCACCCGACACGCCAGTCGCCAATTTCACCTGCCTGACGCTCATTTCCAGCCAACTCTCGAGTTCATCAGTACTGGGGGAGCGAGCCCACTTCCAGGCAAAGTTCAGGCCGCGGGCGATCCACCGCAGGTAGTAGGCTGCCTTGCCGGCAATACCGGGCAGCGCACTGATACGGTCCCAAATGATGTAGAGCCAGCGTTGACCGTCCCTGGCCAGTGTCCAATCGTCGGGGATTTCCCGAATGGCGATGTAGGCGCTCAGTACCATGACGGCTTCAGGGTCACTGCGCAGGCGGCCATAAAGCGCCGCGCCCTTGGCCAGCGTGGTCAGCGCGGCTGGATTGGCGACCTGGCGCATGAAGATCTGCCCCAGCCCGGTGATCGCCTCGCGCGCCTGGCTTGCCCAGGAAGCATCCTTGTCACGGCGCTGCTTGAGTATCAGCAACTGCTGGCTGACGAGGGTCCAATCGAGGCTGCTGCGCAACAGTTCGACTCCCGCAGGGGACAGCGTTTCGGCCAGGTAACTCTGCAGCTTCGGCATGGCGAACAGCGCTGACGTCCAGGCGGCCTGCGCCGCCAGTGAATTGTTCAGCGGACGGCGCGGGGCTTGCTCAAGCAGATCAAAGATCTGCGTCAGAGGCTCCATCACTCGGGCACCGAACCAGAGCTGCAGCAGAGCGCGCAGGGGCTTGTTCGACAGCAGCTCGATCCCCCAGCCGAGTTGTTCCGCAGGACTGCCTGGCAGAGTCGCGAAGCCCTGAATGTCCGTAGCGCCTTCACCCAGCTCGGCGAGGTGAGCGCTGGTTGCCTGCATGGCGGGGTCTGCGGCGGCTTGCATCCGGTCAAGGTTGCCGGCTGTGGACAACCAGTCGAATGCGCCGACCTCGTCGTCAGCCGCGCCTTTGAGCACCCCACGCAAGGGCCTGAGCCACTCTTGCAACTGTGGTGCGAAAAGGTGCCCCAGGCGGCTGTCGAGTATGACCAAGGCCATGGCCCAGCCCTTGTCGACCGGCCCGCGCTCGGCGTCCCCCGCCAGGTCGCGGATTTTCTGCAGTACATCCGCCAGTTCGACGAAGAATTCCGCCAACCACGCCAGCTCCGCAGGCAACATGGCCGCCAGCAGGCGGCTCTGCCCGAACGCTTGAAGATACCCCAGCGGCTTGATCTGCGCGGCTGCCGAGCCTGCCACCGTGAGATCGTTGATAAACGACTGCAGCAGGTTCATCCCTTCGATCAATTGCGCGGCGTAGCCGTCAGGCAGCGCCAGCACCACGTCTTCGCTGGCCAGCGTATCGGACAATCGCCCCAGATGATTGCTGGCCGATTCCAACCCCAAAGCGCCACTGCGCCCCTCGTCGAAAAGATCGATCAAGCTTGCCAGCGGCTTCATTACGTTCTGCAAGGACGCCAGTTCGCGGTCGCGGTCGTTGCCACTGGGCAGGTCAATGAAGGCCTGCAAAAGGGCCTTGAGGGCAACATAGTTGGTGACGTTGAGTTCGTCCTTTTGCCGGATCAGCTCGATGTACATCTGCATGAGGACGCCGGCCATGGGATGCACGAAGCGGGTCAGCAGCTTGGCGACCAACGCAGTCGCCAACCTGAACACTACCCGCCGAGCAATGCGCCGCACCACCGGATGCCGCGACGTTGGGTCCTGCTTGCGCGTCAGCAGCGCATAGCCCGCCGACAGCTGCTGGCGCAGCCAGTCGCCAGTGCTCTGCAGCTCGGCCAATGCCACTGCAGGTGTAGTGAGCGATTGCGCCGGCTGGGCATTTTCGGCGCTGTCCAGCGACAGCTCGATGCGCTGCGCGGGGCCTTGCCGCCAAGGTTCGGCAGCTGCGGGCTCATCGATCGAAGCGGCAGCGAACGGCATCGACGACTCCGGCGGGAGGGGATCCAGCCGAAGTCTAATCACTACTCACCCAGGGCGGGTGAAACAGTTCTTACAGCGCGTGCAGCGCTGTAAGAATCAATGATGCTCGCGGGTTGCGCGGAAATTGACGTCGGGCCAGCGCTCTTGCATCAGCGCCAGATTGACCCGGGTCGGCGCCAGGTAAGTGAGGTGGCCGCCGCCATCGAGGGCGAGGTTTTCCACCGCCTTGTTGCGAAATTCCTCGAGCTTCTTCTTGTCGGCGCAGTCGATCCAGCGCGCGGACCACACGGTGATCGGCTCGTAGGAGCATTCCACCTTGTACTCCTCCTTCAGGCGGCTGGCGACCACATCGAACTGCAGCACACCGACGGCGCCCAGGATGATGTCGTTGCTGCGCTCGGGGAAGAACACCTGGGTAGCGCCCTCTTCCGCCAGCTGCTGCAAGCCTTGGCGTAGCTGCTTGGACTTGAGCGGGTCACGCAGGCGCACGCGGCGAAACAGCTCCGGGGCGAAGTGCGGGATACCAGTGAAGCCCAGGTTCTCGCCTTCGCTGAAGGTGTCGCCGATCTGGATGGTGCCGTGGTTGTGCAGGCCGATGATGTCGCCGGCGAAGGCTTCCACCAGTTGCTCACGTTCGGAGGAGAAGAAGGTCAGGGCGTCGCCGATGCGCACGTCCTTGCCGGTGCGCACGTGGCGCATTTTCATGCCCTGGTCGTACTTGCCCGAGCAGATGCGCATGAAGGCGATACGGTCGCGGTGCTTGGGGTCCATGTTCGCCTGGATCTTGAACACGAAGCCGGTGAATTTCTCCTCGGTCGGCTCCACGGTGCGCTCGTTGGCGACCCGCGCCAGCGGGCGCGGCGCCCAGTCGACCACGGCATCGAGTACATGGTCGACGCCGAAGTTGCCCAGCGCGGTGCCGAAGAACACCGGGGTCAGCTGGCCGTTCATGAACTCGTCCTGGTCGAACGGGTGACAGGCGCCCTGCACCAGCTCCAGCTGTTCGACGAAACGCTCGTATTCATCGCCCAGGTGGGCGCGGGCTTCGTCGGAGTCGAGTTTTTCGATGATCTTGACGTCGGTGCGCTCGTGGCCGTGGCCCGGGGTGTAGACGATGATGTAGTCGTCGGCCAGGTGGTAGACGCCCTTGAAGTCACGGTAGCAGCCGATCGGCCAGGTGATCGGCGCCGCCTTGATCTTCAACACCGCTTCGATTTCGTCGAGCAGCTCGATGGGGTCGCGGATGTCGCGGTCCAGCTTGTTGATGAAGCTGACGATCGGCGTGTCGCGCAGCCGGCAGACGTCCATCAGGGCGATGGTCCGCGGCTCTACGCCTTTACCGCCGTCGAGCACCATCAGCGCCGAGTCGACCGCAGTCAGGGTGCGGTAGGTGTCTTCCGAGAAGTCTTCGTGGCCGGGGGTGTCGAGCAGGTTGATCATGTGCTCGCGGTAGGGGAACTGCATCACCGAGGTGGTGATGGAAATACCGCGCTGCTTCTCCATTTCCATCCAGTCGGAAGTGGCGTGGCGGTCGGACTTGCGCGACTTCACGGTACCGGCGACGGCAATGGCCTTGCCCATCAGCAAAAGCTTCTCGGTGATGGTGGTCTTGCCGGCGTCCGGGTGGGAAATGATGGCGAAAGTGCGACGCTTCGCGACTTCGGCGGCCTGTTGGGTCATGGGGGAACGCCTGCGGGGGTGATTCAAAAAAGGGCGCCGATTATAGCTCGAATTCCCACGACCCTGAAACCTTGGCCTACGCCGGCATGACTACGCCCATTTCCAGTACATACAGGTCGTACACCAGCGGCGCCTCGTGCGCACGTCCGTCGGCGCTGACGTAGCAGAACCAGTGTTTGTCTTCATCGAAGCGTTTGTAAGGTATGAGCTGACCGTCGCGCTCGCGCAGGCCCAGCCAGGTGAACGGTCGTTCGTTGCCATTGCCGCCTACTCGCCGCAGGCCCAGCCGCGAATACTTGCCGGGGCCAGGTGGGCCACCGATCTGCCCGGCCATGTCGATGTCCCAGAAGGCGAGCGGTGTGGACGAATGCGGCCGCCACACCAGGTAGCCCAATTCGTCGGTGATATCCAGCTCCACCACTTGCCCGTCGCTGCGGCTGAGGATCTGGTAGGCCAGGTCACCCGTATTCGATTGATGACAGACGAACACGAAAGGCCAGCGCTCCTCGCGGGGGATCTCAGGGAAATTGCAATAGTTGTTGATGGTCAGGTAGTCGCAGGGCCTGCGCCAGCCATTGGGCTTGCCGACCTCATGCACGTCGAGAAAACCCTCGAACCCAGGGGTCTGGCATTTCAGGTTGGCGACGAATGAAGCGCTTTCGATAATCGTGGTCATGGTGATACCTCGGGGGCGGAGATGCCCGTTGCACTCTGCGTCGCCCGCCCCGCCGACCGCAGCCGGAACCGCTTCCGGGCGCGATGGCCAAAAGCCGTCATCTTGGGAACCTTTTCCGCACAGGGGGCGTCCACTACCTGCTTGACCTGGCACCACCCTCTGAAAAATCAATCAGTTAGGTTTTAACCCAGCTTCTTTGTTGCCCGTGAGCAACCTGCGCAGACACGACAAAGCCTGCCGCCCGAAATAAAGGAGACCTCTGTGACAAACCGCTACGGCAAAGGCCTGATGGGATGCGCGACCGTGGTCGTCGTCCTGGCCTTGCTGGTCCACTGGATCGGCATCGATACGATCAAGCATTACCGTGAAGACCTGTTGTTCTACCTGCAGGCGCACCTGCTGCTGGTGCTTTGTTCGATGTTCGCCGCCCTGGCCGTCGGCTTGCCAGCCGGCATCTGGCTCAGCCGCCCGAGCATGGCCCGGCGCGCCGAACGCTTCATGCAGATTTTCAATATCGGCAACACCGTGCCGCCCCTGGCCGTATTGGCCATCGCCCTGGGTTTTCTCGGCATCGGTGCCGGGCCGGCGATCTTCGCGCTGTTTCTCGCCTCTCTGCTGCCCATCGTGCGCAACACTTATGAAGGCCTGAAGAATGTGCAGGGCTCGCTGAAGGAAGCCGCCGTGGGCATCGGCATGACGCCGCGCCAGGTGCTGTGGAAGGTTGAAATGCCCAACGCCGTGCCGATCATCGTCGGCGGCGTACGGGTGGCCCTGGCGATCAACGTCGGCACCGCGCCGCTGGCGTTTCTCATCGGTGCCAACAGCCTGGGCAGCCTGATCTTCCCCGGCATTGCCCTGAACAATCAGCCGCAACTGCTGCTCGGCGCTGCCTGCACCGCCCTGCTCGCGCTGATTCTCGACGCCATCGTCACGCTGGTCAGCCGCCTCTGGCTGGAACGCGGACTGGTCGGCTGATCAAGGAAAAACCTATGAAGATTGCAAGCTTGATGCTCAGCCTGGCGCTGGGCCTGACCTCTGTCGCCCACGCGGCCGACAAACCGGTGATTCGCCTCGGCGCGCGGGTGTTCACCGAACAGACCGTGCTGGCCAACCTCACTGCGCAGTACCTGGCCACCAAAGGCTACGACGTGCAGATCACCGGCGGCCTGGGCAGCAACCTGGCGCGTAGCGCACAGGAAACCGGGCAACTGGACATGCTCTGGGAATACACCGGGGTGTCGCTGGTGTCCTACAACCACATCGACGAAAAGCTCGACAGCGCGGCCACCTATGCGCGGGTCAAGGAGCTGGATGCGAAAAAAGGCCTGGTCTGGCTGAGCCCTTCGAAGTTCAGCAACACCTATGCCCTGGCGCTGCCGCAGAACATTGCCGAGCAGTACCCGCAGATCAACACCATCAGCCAGCTTGAAGCGGTGGTCAAAAGCGAGCCGAGCAAAGGCCACGTGCTGGCCCTGGACACCGAATTCGCCAACCGCTCCGACGGGCTGGTGGGCCTGACTCAACGCTACGGCCTGACCTTCACTCGCGCCGACATCCGCCAGATGGACGCCGGCCTGGTCTACACCGCGCTGCGCAACGGCCAGGTGTTCACCGGCCTGGTGTACACCACCGATGGGCGGCTGAACGCCTTCCACCTCAAGCTGCTGGACGACGACCTGCATTACTTCCCGGACTACACCGCTGCGCCCGTGGTGCGCCAGGACTTCCTCAGCGCTCACCCGGACCTCGCCGCGCAACTCAAGCCGCTGGCCGAACTGCTCGACAACGCGACCATGCGCGAGCTCAACGCCAAGGTCGACGTCGAGCACCAGAGCCCCAATCTGGTGGCCGCCGAGTTTCTCAAAGCCCACCCCCTCAACTAACGGAGAAGCCATGAATTTCCTGCAGACTTTCTCCCACCTGGATTGGCCGCTGGTGCTGCACCTGACCTGGCAGCACATCACCCTGGTCGGCATCGCCGTCAGCCTGGCGATCGTCGTCGGCGTGCCGCTGGGCATCCTGATGACGCGCTTTCCCGCCCTCGCCGGACCGTTGCAAGCCAGCGCCACGGTGCTGCTGACGATACCGTCCATTGCCCTGTTCGGCCTGCTGCTGCCGTTCTATTCGAAGTTCGGCCAGGGTCTCGGCCCGTTGCCTGCGATCACCGCCGTGTTCCTTTATTCGCTACTGCCGATTCTGCGCAACACCTACCTGGCCCTGACCGGCGTCGAGCCGGGCATCCGCGAAGCCGCCAAAGGCATCGGCATGACCTTTGGCCAGCGCCTGCGCATGGTCGAGTTGCCGATCGCCGTGCCGGTGATCCTCGCCGGGGTGCGCACTGCCGTGGTGATGAACATCGGGGTGATGACCATCGCCGCGACCATCGGCGCCGGCGGCCTGGGCGTACTCATCCTCACTTCCATCAGCCGCAGCGACATGACCATGCTCATCGTCGGCGCAGTGCTGGTCAGTGTCCTGGCGATCATCGCCGACCTGGCCCTGCAATGGCTGCAACGCAGCCTGACTCCCAAAGGACTTCTCAAATGATCGAACTTCAGAACCTGACCAAGACTTTTGAAAGCAACGGCAAGCAGGTCACTGCGGTCAACTCGGTGAGCCTGACGGTCAACGAGGGCGAAATCTGCGTGTTCCTCGGCCCGTCGGGCTGCGGCAAGAGCACCACCCTGAAAATGATCAACCGCCTGATCGAGCCGACCTCCGGCAAGGTGTTGATCAACGGTGAAGACACCACGGGCCTGGACGAAGTGACGTTGCGCCGCAATATCGGCTATGTGATCCAGCAGATCGGCCTGTTTCCCAACATGACCATCGAGGAAAACATCGTGGTGGTGCCGCGCCTGCTCGGTTGGGACAAACAGAAGTGCCACGACCGCGCCCGCGAACTGATGAGCATGATCAAGCTGGAGCCCAAGCAGTATTTGCACCGCTATCCGCGCGAGCTGTCCGGTGGCCAGCAGCAGCGCATCGGCGTGATCCGCGCGCTGGCGGCCGATGCGCCGTTGCTGTTGATGGACGAGCCGTTCGGCGCGGTCGACCCGATCAACCGCGAGATGATCCAGAACGAGTTCTTCGAGATGCAGCGGGCGCTGAACAAGACGGTGATCATGGTCAGCCACGACATCGACGAAGCGATCAAGCTGGCCGACAAGATCGCCATCTTCCGCGGCGGCAAACTGTTGCAGATCGACCACCCGGACACCTTGCTGGCGCACCCGGTAGACGACTTCGTCAGCAGCTTCGTCGGCCAGGACAGCACCCTCAAGCGCCTGTTGCTGGTCAAGGCCGAGGACGCCGCCGACAATGCCCCGTCGGTCAGCCCCGAGACGCCGGTGGCCGAGGCGCTGGAACTGATGGATGAACATGACCGCCGCTACGTGGTGGTCACCGACGCCGAAAACAAGGCGCTGGGCTACGTGCGCCGCCGCGACCTGCACCGCCAGCAGGGCAGCTGCGTCGACTACCTGCGGCCGTTCAACGCCACCGCCGCCTACGACGAGCACCTGCGCATCCTGCTGTCGCGCATGTACGAGTTCAATCGTTCGTGGCTGCCGGTGCTCAACGCCGAGAACGTTTTCCTCGGTGAAGTGACCCAGGAGTCGATCGCCGCCTATCTGAGCTCGGGGCGTTCGCGCGGGGCCAAGACCAGCATTGTGTCGCCGGCGGAGTTGGTGTGATGTTGTTTCAATAAGCCGGATAACGGCTGTCACGATGCAGGGCCGAGCGTGCTCGGCCCTGCAGTAATGACATCTTCAGCCCTCAATGATCATCCAGATCCTCAAAGCCCAGGCTCTGGATATGCAGACTCAGGTTCATAGTCGGCCCCTCGGCATCGTTGACATAGACATGCCAGTAATCGCCGATCTCCACCCGTTTGAGCGCCTTCAGCGTCCAGGTGTCTGGGCTGCGCACCCGTACATTGTCGATCACCCCTTCGCTCAGACTGTCGATCAGGTCGGTTTCAGCCCCGTCGCGCAACACCTTTGGTTTCCAGAACGCATTGGGCCCGCCCTTGACCGGATACAGCGCCACGTAGCCGTTGGTGCTGAAGCCGAAGCGAATCCCGGTGGAGCTCCAGGCGCGGCCCTGGCTCTTGCTGTGCGACTGGATCACGTAGCCGCAATAGCCGTTGGCGTCGTAGTAGCAATCGAAGCGAAACAGGTGATTTTCCGCTTGTGGGCAATTGTGCACCGTCAGCCAGTCGCCGAGCTTGCGTTCGACGCCGGCATCGCCTTCGACCAATTCGGCACAGTCCCAGAACCCGCAGTAGTCGGGGGTGACGCACTGCACGCTGGCAATGAAGGATTTTTCGTAGTTGAGATAAGGCATGGTCCAGCTCCTTGACAAGCGACAGCCCAGGCGGCTGTCGGAGCCATCAGGTTCAAGCATTCAGCGGCGCGGACCCATCGCGCAGGCTTTCCCTCGGTCAGCGTGGCCTGTGCCGAACGCAGGCGGCGCTGTATGATCTGCCACTACTCCCCGCCTTTCGGAACACCCCCATGTCCATGAGTCAAACGAGCGCCCAGCCCCGGGGCCTGGCCTTCTGGTGGAAACCGTTGTTGTTTCTGATCATCGCCGCCGCCGGCCTGTACTACGTCAAGTGGTCGCCCTACTACTTCAAGTCGGTCTTCGCAGCGAGCAACCACAGCATTGGTGGCTCGATCATCGACGACCATCAGATCTCGCCGATCAGTGCCGCCATCGCCTATGCCCAGGTGTATTTCCTGGCGATCTGGAAAGCGGCGGTGCTGGCGGTGATCCTCGGCTCGCTGTTGCAGGTGCTGATCCCGCGTGACTGGCTGTTGCGCCTGTTCGGCCGCGCCGGCTTCGGCTCGACCCTGCGCGGCGGTCTGTTCGCCCTGCCGGGCATGATGTGCAGCTGCTGCGCAGCGCCGGTGGCGGCCGGGCTGCGCAAGCAGAACGTCTCGGTGGGCGCCGCTCTGGCCTTCTGGATCGCCAACCCGGTGCTCAACCCGGCGACGCTGGTGTTCATGGGCTTCGTGCTGGGCTGGGGCTTCACCGCACTGCGACTGGTGGCGGGGATCATCCTGGTCCTGGGCGTGTCGCTGATCGCGCAACGCATCGCGCGCGCCGAGCCATTGCCAGAGCCCGCGGTACAGGCGGTGAGCGACGCCACGGCGCAGAACGACCAGGGCTTGCTGGTGCGCTGGGGCAAGGCACTGTGGCAGCTGTTCTGGAGCACCATCCCGATCTACGTGGTGGCGGTGCTGATCCTCGGCGCGGCGCGGGTCTGGCTGTTCCCGCACGTCGACGACGCCATGAGCAACAGCCTGCTGTGGCTGGTGCCGCTGGCCGTCGTGGGCACCTTGTTCGTGATCCCTACCGCCGCCGAAATTCCCATCGTGCAGACCCTGCTGACCCTTGGCCTGGGCACTGCTCCGGCTGTCGCCCTGCTGATGACCCTGCCCAGCGTCAGCCTGCCGTCGCTGCTGATGCTGCGCAAATCCTTCGACGCGCGGGTGCTGGTGACCGTGGCCGTGCTGACCATGCTGGTCGGCATTGTCAGCGGCCTGGTCGGTGCAGCGCTGCTCTGACAGCTGCCGCTAGCGTCTGGCGCGGCGCTGCTTGAGGTACTCGAGCACCGCCGCGCGATCCCCGGCGAATTCGATGCGCGCCTCCTTGCTGTCACGCTGGTAGGCGTACATCGGGTCGTAGTATTCACTGAGCAGCACGCTGATCCACTCCCGGTGCAGGTCCACTGCGCCGCTGCGCGCCTGTTCGGCCAGCGCCGCGTCGAGCGCCAGCGACAGGCGTTGATAGCGCTCGCCACCAAGGCGCTTGACGATGCTCGCCAGGCTCTGGCGCAGGCGCTCGGCAAACGCCGTGAAGCCCTGCTCGGCCCCCTGCTGGGCAACGAACTCGGCGCACAGGTCGATGACGTAGTCTTTTAGGATCCGCTCGACCCGGCTGCTCACCGGGTCCTGCAGCCAGACCAGTGACTGGCCCTGCATGCGCCGGTAGAAGTCCACCGGAATCGCCAGGCTGCCAACCGCACGGGCCTCGTCCTCGATGACAAATTGCTCGATGCCACGGGCGCGCTTTTTCAGGATGTCGACCGCCAGGGCATTCTCGAAATCGATCTGCGCCGGCTGCGGCGTGGCATGCCGGCCGAAGCTGGAGCCACGGTGGTTGGCCAGGCCCTCGAGGTCCAGGCCATTGTTCAGTTGGTTGAGCACTTCGGTCTTGCCCGAGCCGGTGAGGCCGCCGAGTAGCACCATGTCGCACTCGGCCACCGCCAGGTCGACCGCGTTGATCAAATAGTTGCGCAGCGCCTTGTAGCCGCCGACCACGCGCGGGTAATCGATGCCGGCTTCCTTGAGCCACTGCTGGGTGATCTGCGAGCGCAGGCCGCCGCGAAAGCAATACAGATAGCCGTCGGGATTGGCCCGGGCGAAGTCGGCCCAGGCCTGCTGGCGGGTCGCCTTGACCTCGCCGCTGACCAGCCGGTGCCCCAGCTCGATGGCCGCCTGCTGGCCGCGCTGCTTGTAGCAGGTGCCGACCTGTTCGCGCTCGGCGTCGTTCATCAGCGGCAGGTTGCGCGTGCCGGGAAAGGCCCCCTTGTGAAATTCCACCGGGGCGCGCACGTCCATCAGCGGCAGGTCGTTGACGAAGATGTCGTGAAAATCGGTGCAGTTGTCGCGCATCAATACACCTCGACCGCGAGTCGCTGTCGCTCGACCATTTCGCCTATGGCCGTCAGTTGCAGGCCGAGTTCGGCGGCCTCGGCGAGAAATGCCGCCTGCCCCTCGGGGCTGACCGCGATGAGCAGGCCGCCGCTGGTCTGCGGGTCGCACAGCAGCTGCTTGTGCGCCTCGCCGAGGGCGCCGATGCGCTCGCCGTAGCTGTCGTAGTTGCGCTGGGTGCCGCCGGGCACGCAGCCCAATTGCAGATAATGCTCGACACTGGCCAGGCGCGGCACGGCGGCTGCGTCCAGGCGCGCGGTGAGCTGGCTGCCGTCGGCCATCTCGACCAGATGGCCGAGCAGGCCGAAGCCGGTAACGTCGGTCATGGCCTTGACCCCGTCGAGCTTGCCGAAGCGGCTGCCAGGTTTGTTCAGCGTGCACATCAGGTCGCGGGCCACGCCAAAATCGGCTTCACGCAACACGCCCTTCTTCTCGGCGGTGGTGAGAATGCCGATGCCCAGCGCCTTGGTCAGGTACAGGGTGCAGCCAGCGGTGGCGGTGTCGTTGCGCTTCATGTGGCGCTTTTCCACCAGCCCGGTCACGGCCAGGCCGAAGATCGGTTCCGGGGCATCAATGGAGTGGCCGCCGGCCAGCGGGATGCCAGCCGCGTCACACACGGCGCGACCGCCGCGGATGACTTCGCGGGCGATCTCCGGGCCGAGCAGGTTGACCGGCCAGCCGAGGATGGCGATGGCCATCAGTGGGTCGCCGCCCATGGCGTAGATGTCGCTGATGGCGTTGGTGGCGGCGATGCGGCCGAAGTCGAACGGGTCGTCAACGATCGGCATGAAGAAATCGGTGGTCGAGACCACCCCGCGCTCTTCGTCGATGGCATAGACGGCAGCGTCGTCGCGCGAGGCATTGCCGACCCACAGGCGCGGGTCGAGGTTCTGTGCACCGCTGCCGGCGAGGATCACTTCCAGCACCTTGGGGGAAATCTTGCATCCGCAGCCAGCGCCATGGCTGTACTGCGTCAGGCGAACCGGCTCGCTCATGGCTGGACCTCATGGGAATAAAGACGCCGATTCTAGCAGAGCGCCAGCCTGGGCAATCGCCCGCCTGGGCCGTTGCGCGACGGACAGCGGGAACATCAGCCTGTCATGTGGGTCGGTTAAACAGGAGGCTGGAAAGGGGTCGCGACGCATGCGTGCAAAAACGCGACATTTTTAGTTGATCTCAAACCCCTCAGGTCCTAAAGTTCGCGCCGAACGTCCATGCTGGAAACGATCCATCCGGCTCAAGTACTGACGACGAGACAGCAAGGCCATAAGCAGGGCAGCAGCGCTGCCACTGGCCTTTTTGCTTTCGGCGACATGCCTTGGGAAGTAGGCGAACCAAAGTGGGGATACGGAGGACGTTCGCGAGGCCCAGGCCTCACACCCATTTTTTTTACAGTCATGCCACTCATGACGTTTGCCACCAGGAGTCCCCTAGCATGTCGATCCAGGTCGAAGACTATTTCGCACGCCCTACTTTTGACAAGATGAAGGCGTTCGCCGACAAGCAAGAAACCCCGTTCGTACTGATCGATACCGGCATGATCAGCCAGGCCTACGACGACCTGCGCGCAGGCTTCGAATTCGCCAAGGTGTATTACGCCGTCAAGGCCAACCCGGCCGTGGAAATCATCGACCTGCTGCGCGACAAGGGTTCGAACTTCGACATCGCCTCGATCTATGAACTGGACAAGGTGATGAACCAGGGCGTTGGCCCGGAGCGCATCAGCTACGGCAACACCATCAAGAAGTCCAAGGACATCCGCTACTTCTACGACAAGGGCGTGCGCCTGTACGCCACCGACTCCGAAGCCGACCTGCGCAACATCGCCAAGGCCGCCCCGGGCTCGAAAGTCTATGTGCGCATCCTTACCGAAGGCTCGACCACGGCCGATTGGCCTCTGTCGCGCAAGTTCGGCTGCCAGACCGACATGGCCATGGACCTGCTGATCCTGGCCCGTGACCTGGGCCTGGTGCCTTACGGCATCTCGTTCCACGTCGGTTCGCAGCAGCGCGACATCAGCGTCTGGGACGCGGCCATCGCCAAGGTCAAGGTGATCTTCGAACGCCTGAAGGAAGAAGACGGCATCGAACTCAAGCTGATCAACATGGGTGGCGGCTTCCCGGCCAACTACATCACCCGCACCAACAGCCTGGAAACCTACGCCCAAGAGATCATTCGTTTCCTCAAGGAAGACTTCGGTGACGACCTGCCGGAGATCATCCTCGAGCCAGGCCGTTCGCTGATTGCCAACGCCGGCATCCTCGTCAGCGAAGTGGTACTGGTCGCGCGCAAGTCGCGCACGGCGGTCGAGCGCTGGGTGTACACCGACGTGGGCAAGTTCAGCGGCCTGATCGAAACCATGGACGAAGCCATCAAGTTTCCGATCTGGACCGAGAAGAAAGGCGAAGTCGAAGAAGTGGTGATCGCCGGCCCGACCTGCGACAGCGCCGACATCATGTACGAGAACTACAAGTACGGCCTGCCGCTGAACCTGGCCATCGGTGACCGCCTGTACTGGCTGTCGACCGGCGCCTACACCACCAGCTACAGCGCGGTGGAATTCAACGGCTTCCCGCCGCTGAAGTCGTTCTATATCTAAATCGCCGGGCTGCAAACAACTCGGGGGCATTGCCCCCGGGCTTTTAGCGGTTACACGCGTTCCAGACGAAAGCCAAAGCGCGGAAAGTGCACGTGCACCACACCGCCGCGCTCATCCTCACGTTTGAGGATCAACTCTTCGGCTCCGGCAAACAGCAACTCCCCGCGGACCGGATCGCAGCCATAGTCAGTGGCCGCGATCACCACCTTATCACCCGCCCTGAAACCATTCGGCTCCTCGAACACCTCGTCCGGCAAAGCTGCTGGCGTGCTGTCGCGGGCGATCTGCAGCGCCTGCTCGGCAGTCATTTCGCTCGGCGCACCATGGCCGAAACCCAGGACGCGGCTGTGCCAGGCCTGCACGTGGGGATAGGCGTCGACCAGCGGCGAAGTCACCGGGGTCGCCTTGAGAAACCACAGGCAGTGCGCCAGCGAAAAGTCGGCAATCGATGGCTCGCCGAAGAGAAAGTCTCCCGGCTCGCGAGCCAGCTGCTGCTCCAGGCGGGCCATGATGCTCGGCCACTGATGCTTGGCCTGTTCCACCGGCAGTCTGCTCGCCGAACCGCCGCTGAACAATGCGGCGCGGTCGGCGATGAAAGCTTTCATGATTTCCGGCGGCATGCGGGCGAAGCGCACCGCTGCCGACTCTGGCTGGAACACCAGGCTGACCGCGTGCTGGAACACCACCGAATCGACCCAGGTGGAAAAGCTCGCGACGACCAGTTCCTTACCTTGCGGGAACAGGGCTGGCGAGCTTTTTTCGGTTTCGAGGCGACGGGCGATCAGCGCGGTGTCGCAGTAGATATCAGCGCCGACCTGCAGCACCGGCGTCTTGCGATAGCCACCGGTGAGCGCGGTCAGATCGGGCTTGGGCAGCATCGGCGGGATCGTCACAGAACGCCACGACAGCCCCTTGAAGCCCAGCAGCAGGCGGGTTTTCTCGGCGAACGGCGAGGTCGGGTAGTGATGCAGAATCAGGTCGGTCATGGTCGGGCCACCGTGGCTGGGCAAAGCAGCCAGCTTAACCGGCCCGCCGCCCTCAGCCTACGGGCTCAGGCGGATACTGGCTCATCAACGGGGTGAATCGGCGCGAATGAAGCCACCAGGGCTTCCTTGGCGCTTTTGCGCAGCGCCTTGATCAGCCGCTCGTGGCGCAGCGCCTGGCGCTTGTCCGGCCAGCGTTCGAAATACACCAGGGCCACCGCCGGGCTGGAGCTGAAGAAGCGCGCGCCCTTGCCGCTCTGATGCTTGGCGAAGCGACGCTGCGGATCGTCACTGATGCCGCAGTACAAGGCGCCGTTGGCGGCGCGCACCAGGTACACGTACCAAGGTTTGGTTGCAGGTTGGGAAGCGCTGTCTGTCACATCGGCTGGACCGTTTCGGGGGCTCGCGATCATAGCAATATTGCGCACCTTGCGGTTCATGGCGACCCATAAGCTCGCGGTTCCCATGCGGCCAAGGAGGCCTCTGCCATGCGCTCGATCCTGTTTCCCATTTTCATCACTGCGGCCGTCAGCGGCCTGGCCCATGCCGAGCTCGGCGAGCAAACCGCCGCCGCTCTGCAAGCCAACTATGCCAATACCACCCAGGCCTGCAATGGCGCCCCGGCGTTCGTCTGCTCAGGCATTCTGCTGCGCACCACCCGCCCCTCGCCGGCTTATCACACCTGGCACCACAGCCCCAACAGCCGCGAAAAAGGCGGCGTGGCGTTTTCCTACCTGCGCGCCGACGCGCCGGTCGAGGCCCTGGCCGAAGGTGCCAGCAGCGGCTTCATCCTGTTGCCACGGCGTCAGGCTCCACAAGGCAGCAGCGCCTACCGCGTCCTGTGCGCCTACCCGACCGATGGCGACAGCTGGACTCGCAACGCCCGGGGTTGTGGCGATAACAGTCAGACCGAGGGCGTCGAGCAGTTCTGCCACGAGCTGGGCATCGACAGCGCCGAGAGCTGGGTCGCTCGCTATGAAAGCACCCCGGGCCCGGAGCATCAGCGTTATTTCGCCCAGTGTGCTTTCGATGTCAGCCGCAGCCGCTCGGCCCAGGCGGCGCCAGCGTTCTATCAGAGCCTGCGCGCCATGAGCTTGATGCCCGAGCGGCCCTTCGCCTGGAACGAAGTGATTGTCGGCGCCTGGGATGAAGCCACCTCCGCAAACCTGCCGATCCAGGCGTTCTTTCATGTGAGCGGGCGCGACGGCCTGAACAATGCCCGCTTCGACCAACGCGACTGGCATGCCACTACCGGCAAGTGGCTGCCGGTGATCGAGATCAGCCTGCCTGATGGCGAGCGCCCGGCCAGTTTCAGCTACCGCAACGAGGACCAGGCAGTCGCTCCGAGTCTTTAGGCTGACCTGCTCTGAAACGCCGCTAGATTGGCCAGCGCCTGGCGGCGGATCTTGCCGCGCAGCAGCGGCGTCCAGCCCAGCAACAGGCCCGGCGTGCCCAGGGCCTGACGTGACCAGCGCCAGAGGTCGAAGCGGTCGTAATGTTCGCAGATCCTGGCGTCGCGAAACACGAAGCGGGCATGAATATCGTTGACCACGGTGCGGCGGGTCTGGCTGAACAGGTAGGTTGCCACCCAGTGCGCCGCGCCGCTGTGGTCTTCGGCGTGGATCTGGTCGAAGGTCAGCGAGAAATCCTTGGCCCGGCTGGCGAGCATCCGCCACATGTCGCCCACCTGCCGCCCGCGCAGGGTGCCGAAGGCCGGGTCACTGAAAATGACGTCATCGCTGTAGCAGGCGACCATGGTCTCGACGTCCAGGCGCTGGAAGGCGGAGTAGAAGATGCTGATCAGCTCGGCGTTGCTTTCGTTCATGGGCAAGCTCTTGTTTTTGAGGTGGCTTGCCGAGCATACAAGCAAATCGGCCTGACGACCTCCCGGGGGCGTTGCCCCACCCTTGTGGGAGGGGCAAAGCCCCCGAGAGGCCGCAGGCCGGTTTGATCTTCAGGCAATCGGCTCGCTGACAACCTCAACCCATAAAGCCCGCCCCGCGCCCAACCCGGCGATGATTGCCGCTGCCCCGACAATTCCGAAAATCCAGCCCACGGCATTCCAGCCCCCGGTCCAGTCATGCACCAGCCCCACCGCCAATGGCCCGGCCGAGGCGATGGTGTAGCCCACGCCCTGGGCCATGCTCGACAGCGCTGCGGCCACATGTGAATCACGCGAGCGCAGCACGATCAGGGTCAGCGCCACGGCAAACATGCCGCCCTGCCCCAGCCCCAACACCACCGCCCAGCCCCAGATCCCGGACATCGGCGCATACAGGCAACCGAACAGCCCGGCGATGGTCAGCAGCATCAACGCCACGACCGCCAGGCGCTGGTCGCGGCCACGGGTCGCCAGCCAGGGCGCGGCCAGCGCGCTGGGCAGCTGCACCAGGATCGAGGCCGACATCATCAAGCCCGCTTCGGCCGGCGTCATGCCGCGGGCGATCAGGATCGACGGCAGCCAGCCGAAGACCACGTACGCCAGCGACGACTGCAGCCCCATGAACAGGGTCACCTGCCACGCCAGGCGATCGCGCAACAAGCCGCGCACCCTGTAGGCAACATGTTGAACGCCATGTCGGGCCTGGGTCTGCGGCCACCAGACCAGCGCTGCGAGCAGCGCTGGCACCAGCCAGAAGCCCAGGCCCATGGCCCAGCTGTCGTTGAGCTGCAAGGCCAGGGGCACACTGGCACCGGCCGCCAGCGCGGCGCCCAGGCACAGCGACATGGTGTAGACGCCGGTCATGGTCCCGGCCTGGCGTGGGAAATCACGCTTGACGATGCCCGGCAGCAGCACGCCGATGATGCCGATACTAGCCCCTGCCAGCAGGCTGCCGCCGAACAGGCCGACCACGCCGAAATTGCTGCGCACGGCGATCCCTGCGGCCAACAGCACGAGAATCCCGGCCACTACCCGCTCGGCACCGAAGCGCCGCGAAAGGATCGGCGCCAACGGCGCGAACAACCCCAGACAAAGCACCGGCAGGGTAGTCAGCAGGCCCGCCGTGGAGGCGCTGAGGCCTAGGCTGGCCGAAACCTGACCCAGCAAAGGCGCCATGCTCGACAACGCCGGGCGCAGGTTGAGAGCAACCAGAACCAGGCCCAGCAGCAATAACCACGGACGATGAAGGGCAACGGGTGCAGCGGCAGTTGAAGCGGAAGAGGCAGACATGGGTGACTCTGATTTTTAAGGTGTAGCAGGGCAATCTAGTCGTTTGCGGGTGGGCAATGCAAGATTGCTAGCAATTTTTGTCGATTCAATGTTCGTCACGGAATTCAATCAGGGCCACCACCGGCCGCCCGCGCGGCCTATCGCGGGCTTCGCGCGCTCCCACGCTTGTTTCGATTTGCATGCATCCAGTGGAATCGCCTATGAGCGCTTTTGATGTTCGACGTCATACCGCCAAGCCACCAAGGCGGTCATAGGTGATGGCCGCTGGATGCATACGCTCGAAACGAACGTAGGAGCGCGCGAAGCCCGCGATAGGCCGCGCGGGCGGCCGGTGGTGGCCATATTGACCATCGAGACAGGCGCACTGCCCCCAAAAAAAACCCGGGCATCAGCCCGGGCTTTTTTCACCTCCCCCAGATCAATGCAGGATCTGGCTGAGGAACATCCGTGTGCGATCGCTCTGCGGGTTGTCGAAGAAGTCGTTCGGCGCAGCCTGTTCGACGATTTCGCCTTTGTCCATGAAGATCACCCGGTTGGCCACGGTGCGAGCGAAGCCCATCTCATGGGTCACGCAGAGCATGGTCATGCCGTCTTCGGCCAGGCCGATCATGGTGTCGAGTACTTCCTTGACCATTTCCGGGTCGAGCGCCGAGGTCGGTTCGTCGAACAGCATGATCTTGGGCTTCATGCACAGGGCGCGGGCGATCGCCACACGCTGTTGCTGGCCGCCGGACAGCTGGCCCGGGAACTTGTGGGCCTGCTCAGGAATGCGCACGCGCTTGAGGTAGTGCATGGCGATCTCTTCGGCTTCCTTCTTCGGCATCTTGCGCACCCACATCGGCGCCAGGGTGCAGTTCTGCAGGATCGTCAGGTGCGGAAAGAGGTTGAAGTGCTGGAACACCATGCCGACTTCACGGCGCACGGTCTCGATCTGCTTGAGGTCGTTGGTCAGCTCGACGCCGTCGACGATGATGGTGCCGGCCTGGTGTTCCTCGAGGCGGTTGAGGCAGCGGATGGTGGTCGACTTGCCCGAACCCGAAGGGCCGCACAAGACGATACGCTCGCCCTGCTGGACGTTCAGGTTGATGTCCTTGAGCACGTGGAACTGGCCGTACCACTTGTTCACGCCTTGCATCTGGATAATGCCGGGGGCGCCCACAGGCTGCTTGATCGGTTCACTCATGGCAAAACTCCTAACGCTTGTGGCCTGTGTCCAGCTTGCGCTCCAGATACTGGGAGTAGCGGGACATACCGAAACAGAAAATCCAGAAAACCAGGGCGGCGAATACGTAGCCCTCGGTTGCCATACCGAGCCACTTGGGGTCGGCGGACGCTTGCTTGACGCTGTTGAGCAGGTCGAACAGACCGATGATGATCACCAGGCTGGTGTCCTTGAACAGCGCGATCAGGGTGTTGACGATACCCGGGATCACCAGCTTCAAGGCTTGCGGCAGAATCACCAGGCCCATGCTGCGCCAGTAGCCCAGGGCCATGGCAGCAGCGGCTTCGTACTGCCCCTTGGGAATGGCCTGCATGCCGCCGCGCACCACCTCGGCCACGTAGGCCGACTGGAACAGGATGACGCCGATCAGCGCGCGCAGCAGCTTGTCGAAGTTCATGCCTTCAGGCAGGAACAACGGCAGCATCACCGACGACATGAACAGCACGGTGATCAAGGGCACGCCGCGCCAGAACTCGATGAAGGTCACGCAGACCACGCGCACCGCTGGCATCTTCGAGCGCCTGCCCAGCGCCAGCAGGATGCCCAGCGGCAAGGCGCCGGCGATACCCACCGTAGCGATCACCAGAGTCAGCATCAGCCCGCCCCACTGGCTGGTGGCAACGGGCTCCAGGCCCAGGCCGCCATGCAGCAGGAAGAAGGCGATGACCGGGAAGGCGATCAGGTAGCAGATGCCATAGATACCCTTCTTCGGCATGGCCTTGAAGAACAGCGGCGCGGCGCCGACGATGGCCAGAACCACCGTCAGGTTGACCCGCCAGCGCAGTTCCGGCGGGTAGTAGCCGTACATGAACTGGCCGAAGCGCTGCTCGATGAACACCCAGCAGGCGCCAGCCTTGGTGCAGTCCTGGCGGGTGGTGCCGACCCAGTTGGCGTCGAAGAACGCCCAGCTCAGCAACGGCGGCAGGATCAGGTACAGCAGGTAGAACGCGAACAGGGTCAGCAGGGTGTTCCACCAATTGGAGAACAGGTTCTGCCGAATCCACGCCATGGGGCCGAACACCTTGGCCGGTGGCGGCATGTCGGGTTTGAAAGTATGAGTGCTCATGCGCGGTTCCTACCGTTCGATCAGCGCAATGCGCTTGTTGTACCAGTTCATCAGCAGCGAGATGCTGATGCTGATCACCAGGTACACGCTCATGGTGATGGCAATCACCTCGATCGCCTGGCCCGTCTGGTTGAGCACGGTACCGGCGAACAGCGAAACCATTTCCGGGTAGCCGATACCGGCCGCCAGCGAGGAGTTCTTCGCCAGGTTGAGGTACTGGCTGGTCAGCGGCGGGATGATCACGCGAAGGGCCTGCGGGATGATCACCTTGCGCAGCGTCGGGCCGTTGCGCAGGCCCAGCGAGCGCGCAGCTTCGGTCTGGCCGTGGCTGACCGACTTGATACCCGAGCGCACGATCTCGGCGATGAACGCCGCGGTGTAGATGGTCAGCGCCAGGGTCAAGGCCAGCAGTTCAGGGATCAACACCCAGCCGCCGACGAAGTTGAAGCCCTTGAGTTCGGCGAATTCCCAATGCACCGGGGCGCCGAAGATCAGTGCGCTGAGTGCCGGGATGACGATCAACAGCGCGAGGCCCGTCCAGAACTTGTGGAACGGCACGCCGGTTTCTTCGAAGCGCCGGGTCGCCCAGCGCGACATCAGCACGATGGCGACGATGGCCAGGACCACCGCGATCACGAACGGCCAGGCGCCCGCAGTCGGGATGGCGGCCGGCATGTTCAGGCCACGGCTGCTGAAGAAGAAGGTGTTGAACAGGCCGTGGGCCGCCCGTGGGCCTGGCAGGTTGAGAAACACCGCGAAGTACCAGAAGAGGATCTGCAGCAGCGGCGGGATGTTGCGGAAGGTTTCCACATAGACCGTCGCCAGCTTGTTGATCATCCAGTTGCTGGACAGCCGCGCCACGCCAAGGATGAAGCCCAGCAAGGTGGCCAGGATCAAGCCGATGAAGGTCACCAGCAAGGTGTTGAGCAGGCCGATGACGAAGACCCGGGCGTAGGTGTCCGACTCGGTGTAGTCGATCAGGTGCTGCGCAATGCCGAAGCCGGCACTGCGTTCAAGAAATCCGAACCCCGAGGTGATGCCCCGGTGTTGCAGGTTGGTCTGCGTGTTGTCGAACAGGAACCAGCCCAGTGCGACCACCGCCACGATGGTGATGATCTGAAACACCCACCCACGCACGCGTGGATCGGTCAGGGAAAACCCCTTGGTGGGTGCGCCGATTGGTTTTTGCATGAAGAACCCCAGGTAGAAGGCGTAGCGAGTAACGAGCCCTCGACGGCGAACCGTCGAGGGCGGGGGTCAATCAGCGTACCGGTGGAGCGTACTGGATGCCGCCCTTGTTCCACAGCGCGTTCAGGCCGCGGTCGATGGCCAACGGGGTGCCTTTGCCCAGGTTCTTCTCGAACACTTCGCCGTAGTTGCCCACTTGCGAAACGATCTTCACGACCCAGTCCTTCGGCAGCTTCAGGTCCTTGCCGTATTCGCCGTCGGCGCCCAGCAGGCGAGCCACGTCGGGGTTCTTGGTGGACTTGGCTTCGTCGAGGACGTTCTTGGAGGTCACGCCCGCTTCTTCAGCGTTGAGCATGGCGAACAGGGTCCACTTGACGATGCTGAACCAGTCTTCGTCGCCTTTGCGCACGACTGGGCCCAGTGGTTCCTTGGAGATGGTTTCCGGCAGAACGACATAGTCGCCTGGGGAAGCCAGCTTGCTGCGCTGTGCGTAGAGCTGCGACTTGTCGGAGGTCAGCACGTCGCAACGGCCGCTTTCCAGCGACTTGGCGCTTTCGTCGGAGGTGTCGAAGGTGATCGGGGTGTACTTCAGGTTGTTGGCGCGGAAGTAGTCCGAGACGTTCAGTTCGGTGGTGGTACCGGCCTGGATGCAGATGGTTGCACCGTCCAGTTCCTTGGCGCTGTTGACACCCAGCTTCTTGTTGGCCAGGAAGCCAACGCCGTCGTAGTAGGTCACGCCGGCGAACACCAGGCCCATGCCAGCGTCACGCGAGCTGGTCCAGGTGGTGTTGCGCGAGAGGATGTCGATCTCGCCCGATTGCAGCGCGGTGAAGCGCTCCTTGGCGTTCAACTGGCTGAACTTGACCTTGGTGGCGTCGCCGAATACCGCAGCGGCCACGGCACGGCAGACGTCGGCGTCGATGCCGAGGATCTTGCCACTGGCATCAGGCACCGAGAAACCTGGCAGGCCATCGGAAACACCGCACTGCACGAAGCCTTTCTTCTGGATCGCGTCCAAGGTTGCGCCCGCCTGAGCGCCACCGCTGATTGCGAAAACCGAGGCGGCGGTCAGGACTGCCAGGGTGGATTTCAACATCTTCATTCAAAACCTCCAGTTGCTCTTGTTGTGTCCGAGCTCAAGTTCTGCCGCACCCTTATGAGGCATGTTCGACCCGTGCTGGCTTTTTTTTGGGTCGAGCGGCGTTAGAACCAAGTGATGTTTGCGACGGGAGACCTCTCCCGCACGTCCGGAAAAACGCGTGGCCCGCCTGCGGCTCGAAAGTAGTGGGAAGTTGTGACATTCTTCTTCATCCACACGGCATCTGGCGGACATCCTGTCAGCTGGCGCCTGCGTCCCTCCCCCGCCCGGCCACGCGCATCAGTGTTACCGGGAAGTGGCCGCAGAGCCCTTGCAGGGGTTTCTTAGCAAAGCGCGTACCAGAGTCTTGAACGCGGGCGTTTGCCAGCCGGTCAATAGCAAAACGTGTAGCCTTGCGACATCTTGTTAACGGATTCGCCGGGGACGCCCCTTTTAGACGCACTCATAAAGAGCGCCCGCCCAGTTTTGGAGCAACCATGACTTCACCACTTGTATTTAAGCCCACAAATGCAGCGGATGCCTGCGTCATCTGGCTCCACGGCCTGGGCGCCGACCAGACCGACTTCGCGCCCGTGGCCAAAATGCTCCAGCAGACGCTGCACAGCACGCGCTTCGTTCTGCCCCAGGCGCCGACTCGCGCGGTCAGCATCAACGGCGGCTACCAGATGCCAAGCTGGTACGACATTCTGGCCATGAGCCCGGCACGCGCCATCAGCCGCGACGAGTTGGAACACTCCGCAGCCACGGTGGTGGGCCTGATCGAGGAGCAGGTTGCCGACGGCATCGACCCTTCGCGGATCTTTCTTGCCGGGTTCTCACAGGGTGGCGCCGTGGTCCTGCACACCGCTTTCATCACCTGGCAAGGCACGCTGGGCGGGGTTCTGGCCCTGTCGACCTATGCCCCGACCTTCGATGAAGGGCTGCAGCCGAACGCCGAGCAGCAGCGCACGCCGGTCATCAACCTGCACGGCAGCTCCGACGCCGTGGTGCTGCACGAGATGGGCTGGCGTGCGCATACCTGGCTCAAGAGTCAGGGTGTCACCGCTGACTGGAAGGAATACCCAATGGGGCACGAAGTGTTACCTCAGGAAATCATCGACATTGGTCATTGGCTGAGCCAGCGAATCGTCTGATCCGCGGGTTGCAAGGGCAGCCGGGAGAGCCATTGGCCAGGCTGTCAGCAGATGATTACGCCGTGCCCGATTCTTGCATTACACTGGCCGGCGATTACTCCTTAACCAACCGATGAGAAGACCGTGCTCAAAGCACTTCAGAAAATGTTCGGCAAAGGCGCGGCCGAGCCGATGACCGCCGCAGCCGGCCCGTCGCCCGTCGCGCCGCCCAGCCATGAACCCCCGGTTGCCATCCCTGCCGATATCGCCGCGCCAGCGTTCCAGTCCATGGCCGCCATCGAGGCGCCGGACGCACAACCGGCAGCACCCGCCCCGGCGCCGGCAGGGCGCCGCGAGCGACCGGCCAAACCCCGGCCAGCCCCGGCGGCGGTGTGGAAGCTGGAAGACTTCAAGGTCGAGCCGCAGGAAGGCAAGACGCGCTTTCACGACTTCAAGCTGTCCGATGAACTGATGCACGCCATCAGCGACCTGGGGTTTCCGTATTGCACGCCGATCCAGGCCCAGGTGCTCGGTTATACCCTGCGCGGCAAGGACGCCATCGGCCGCGCCCAGACCGGCACCGGCAAGACCGCGGCCTTCCTGGTGTCGATCATCACCCAGCTGCAGCAGACGCCGCCGCCCAAGGAACGCTACATGGGCGAACCGCGGGCGCTGATCATCGCGCCGACCCGCGAGCTGGTGGTGCAGATCGCCAAGGACGCGGCCAACCTGACCAAGTACACCGACCTCAACGTCATGACCTTCGTCGGCGGCATGGATTTCGACAAGCAGCTCAAGCAGCTCGAAGCGCGCTATTGCGACATCCTGGTCGCCACCCCAGGCCGGCTGATGGACTTCCAGCAGCGCGGTGACGTGCACCTGGACATGGTCGAAGTGATGGTGCTGGACGAAGCCGACCGCATGCTCGACATGGGCTTTATCCCGCAGGTACGGGCGATCATTCGCCAGACCCCGCCCAAGAGCGAACGTCAGACTCTGCTGTTCTCGGCCACCTTCACCGAGGACGTGATGAACCTGGCGCGCCAGTGGACCACCGACCCGGCCATCGTCGAGATCGAGCCGGAAAACGTCGCCAGCGAAACCGTCGAGCAGCATGTCTACGCAGTGGCCGGCAGCGACAAGTACAAGCTGCTGTACAACCTGGTCACCAGCAACAGCTGGGAGCGGGTCATCGTGTTTGCCAACCGCAAGGACGAGGTACGCCGCATCGAGGAGAAACTGGTGCGCGACGGTGTCAACGCTGCACAGCTGTCGGGCGATGTGCCCCAGCACAAGCGCATCAAGACACTGGAAGGCTTTCGCGAAGGCAAGATTCGTGTGCTGGTGGCCACCGACGTGGCAGGTCGCGGCATTCACATCGACGGCATCAGCCACGTGATCAACTTCACCCTGCCCGAAGTGCCCGACGATTACGTGCACCGCATCGGCCGTACTGGCCGGGCCGGGATGAGCGGCGTCTCCATCAGCTTTGCCGGCGAGGACGACTCCTACCAGCTACCGGCGATCGAGGCGCTGCTGGGGCGCAAGATCAATTTCGAGATGCCTTCGGAGGAGATGCTCAAGCCGGTGGAGCGCAAGCGATCGCACTAGGAATCAAGCCGGCCTTGCGGCCTCTCGGGGGCTTTGCCCCCTCCCACCTGCCCACGCCATGGATTCCTGGGCGGTTTACTTCCAGCGCTCGGCTGCCGCATGGTCGCTGTCGCGGCCCTCGACCCAGCGCGGCCCGTCCTCGGTGTTCTCCTTCTTCCAGAACGGCGCGCGGGTCTTGAGGTAGTCCATCACGAAGTCACAGGCCTCGAATGCGGCACGCCGGTGCGCACTCGCCACGCCGACGAAGACGATCGGCTCGCCCGGCTGCAGCGCGCCGACCCGGTGCAGTATCTCCACCTTGAGCAAGGGCCAGCGCTGGGCCGCCTCCAGAATGATCTTTTCCAGGGCCTTCTCGGTCATGCCCGGGTAGTGCTCAAGAAACATCCCCGACACCTCATGGCCGTCGTTGAAATCGCGCACATAGCCGACGAAGCCGACCACCGCGCCAACCCCGGCGTTGGCCGAATGCAAGGTGTTGAGCTCGGCGCCGGGGTCGAACGCCGCCGCCTGGACACGAACCGTCATTTCAGCCTCCGGTGACCGTGGGGAAGAAGGCGATCTCGTCGCCGTCGACCAGGGTTTCCTCCAGCGCACAGAGCTCTTCGTTGCGTGCGCACATGATGTTCTGTTCGGCCAGCACGTCGTGGCCGCGGTCGAGTATGAGGAACTGGCGCAGCGCATCGACGCTGGCGAAGTCGCCCTCCACCACCTCGCGCTCGCGCCCCAGCACCTCGCGGTAGCGGGCGAAATACAGGACCTCGAGCTTCATGTCGGCTGCGCCTGGAAGTGCCCGCTCTTGCCGCCCTGCTTCTCCAGCAGCATGACCTGCTCGATGACCATGCCACGGTCCACCGCCTTGCACATGTCGTAGATCGTCAGCGCGGCGACGCTCGCCGCAGTCAGCGCCTCCATCTCCACGCCGGTCTGCCCGGACAACTTGCAGCGCGCGACGATCAGCACCGCATTGTCGCCCTCGGCACTGAGCTCGACCTTGACCCCGGTGAGCATCAGCGGATGGCACAGAGGGATCAGGTCGGAGGTTTTCTTCGCCGCCTGGATGCCGGCGATGCGTGCCACGGCAAACACATCGCCCTTGGGATGCGCGCCGTCGACGATCATTTGCAGGGTTTGTGGCAGCATGCGCACACGGGCCTGGGCCACGGCCTCGCGGAAGGTCACGGCTTTGTCGGTGACATCGACCATGTTCGCGCGGCCTTGGGAATCGAGATGAGTCAGCACAGCGTTGCTCCTGTTATCGAGCCCGAAGTGTAAACCCGAGCCTGTACTCTTGCACGGTGTGATGCTCCAGCCGCGCCACACGTCTATTGGACGATTGCACAAAAGCGAGCAGCCCATGCAAGAACTGCTGAATGAAATACTTGACGAGGTCCGCCCGCTGATCGGCCAGGGCAAGGTGGCCGACTACATCCCGGCGCTGGGCAGCGTGGCGCCCAACCAGCTGGGCATCGCCGTGTACGGCAACAACGGCGAGATCTTCAGCGCCGGCGACGCCCATACCGCGTTCTCCATTCAAAGCATTTCCAAGGTCTTCAGCCTGGTCCAGGCCATCGGCCACTCCGGCGAGGAAATATGGCAGCGGTTGGGCCACGAGCCGTCCGGGCAGCCGTTCAACTCGCTGGTGCAGTTGGAGTTCGAGCGAGGTCGGCCGCGCAACCCATTCATCAATGCCGGGGCGCTGGTGATCTGCGACATCAACCAGAGCCGCTTCGCAGCCCCGGCGCTGTCGATGCGCGACTTCGTGCGGCGCCTGTGCGGCAACCGGCAGATCATCTCCGACGCCAAGGTCGCCGAGTCCGAATACCAGCACCGTTCACGCAACGCTGCTGCGGCCTACCTGATGAAGTCGTTCGGCAACTTCGAAGGCGATGTCGAGACTGTCCTGCGCAGCTACTTCCACCATTGCGCCCTGAGCATGAACTGCATCGACCTGGCCCGCGCCTTCGGCTTTCTGGCCAACCAGGGCTACTGCACCCACAGCGGCGAACAGGTGCTCACGGCGCGCCAGACCAAGCAGGTCAATTCGATCATGGCCACCAGCGGGCTGTACGACGAGGCGGGTAACTTCGCCTACCGGGTCGGCTTGCCGGGCAAGAGTGGCGTAGGCGGCGGCATCATCGCCGTGGTGCCGGGCCGGTTCTCGGTGTGCGTGTGGTCGCCCGAGCTCAATGCCGCAGGCAATTCGCTGGTGGGCATGGCGGCGCTGGAGAAGTTGACCCAGCGGATCGAGTGGTCGGTGTTCTAGGGCGCGATGCGCCGCGACATTTAAGTATGGCAAACAGCAGGAGCTGACACCCTAAGGTGCCTGGGCAGCACTTTCGCTGCTATGTGAAGCCAGGAGGCATCCATGTCCGTAGAAATCGCCGAAAAATCGAAAAGCATCGTTGGCAAGCCCTACACCGCCGCCCGCAGTCGCGAGCTGGAACGCATCGTGGCTGGGCAGCAAATCGATGTCCTGACGGTCGGAAGCGTGCGCAGCATCAAGGCCAATACCACCTATGTGGTGACCGACGCCGCCGAGACGGTGGTAGCCGTGATCTGCGGCTGATGACTGACGTGCGGGTAGCCCCTCTTTCTTTGAAAGAGGGGCTTTTGGGTTGCTAGAGATGCGACTCCGCATATTCAGCGAGGATCGAGCGTGGCACGCCCTGCAGGGTGATGTGCACGCCGTTGGGGAAATCCTTGAAGCGCTCCGTCAGGTAGGTCAGCCCCGAGCTGGTGGCCGACAGGTAAGGGGTGTCGATCTGCGCCAGGTTACCCAGGCAGATGACCTTTGAGCCGGAGCCGGCACGGGTGATGATGGTTTTCATCTGGTGCGGGGTCAGGTTCTGGCATTCGTCGATCAATATCAGGCTCTGCTGGAAGCTGCGGCCGCGGATATAGTTGAGCGATTTGAATTGCAGCGGCACCTTGCTGAGGATGTAGTCGACGCTGCCGTGGGTGTTCTCGTCGTCCATGTGCAGGGCTTCGAGGTTGTCGGTGATGGCGCCCAGCCAAGGCTCCATCTTTTCCGCTTCGGTGCCGGGCAGAAAGCCGATTTCCTGGTCCAGGCCCTGCACGCTGCGGGTGGCGATGATGCGCCGGTAACGCTTGGTGACCATGGTCTGTTCGATGGCCGCCGCCAGGGCCAGAATGGTTTTGCCCGAGCCGGCGGCGCCGGACAGGTTGACCAGGTGGATGTCCGGGTCCATCAGCGCGAACAGCGCGAGACCCTGGTAAATGTCCCGCGGCTTGAGGCCCCAGGCTTCCTGATGCAGCAACGGCTCCTGATGCAGGTCGAGCAGCATCAGCTCGTCGTCTTTGACCGCCTTGATCCAGCCGACGAAACCCTGTTCGTCGATGATGAATTCGTTGATGTGCGCGGCCGGCAACTTCTCGGCCAGCTGCACCCGATGCCAGGTACGGCCGTGGTCCTGACGCGTTTCCACCTTGGCCACGCGGTCCCAGAAGGAGCCGGTGACATTGTGGTAGCCCCGCGACAACAGGGAGACGTCGTCCACCAGCTGGTCGGTGCTGTAGTCCTCGGCTTCGATGCCGCAGGCGCGCGCCTTGAGGCGCATGTTGATGTCTTTGGTGACGAGTACGACGTTGATGTGCGGGCTGCGGGTGTGCAGGTCGATCAACTGGTTGATGATGATGTTGTCGTTCAGATGGTTGGGCAGAAGGCTGGCTGGCTCTGCGCGCTTGTCCATCAGGATGGAGAGGAAACCCTTGGGTTCGCCCTTGCCACGTTGAATGGGCACGCCCAGTTCGACATTGGCCGGCGTGGCGTCGCCCAGGGTGTTGTCGATCAGCCGGATGGCCTGGCGGCACTCGGCGGCGACTGAATGTTTACCGGCTTTGAGCTTGTCCAGTTCCTCGAGGACGGTCATGGGGATGGCGACGTGGTGTTCTTCGAAGTTCAGCAGCGCGTTGGGGTCGTGAATCAGAACGTTGGTGTCGAGTACATAAAGGATTGGCTGGTTGGAGGAAATGTTGCGTCCTTGATCATCCATACACGGTCACCTTTGTGGGAGCCAGTCAACGCAATACCTGAACGGTGATGCGCCGCGAAGTGCCGCCGTTACCCGCCAAGGTGCGCAGGCTTGAAACCCATCGACTACAGGAGCATGACGCCACCTGTGTTGCAGGGTTCGGCGGTCTGACTTCTTGATACCGCAAAATGGCTGCAAGAAAAAAGCACTTTATTGTTTATTTTTCTGTATGACGAATAGCGCTTGGCGAAGGGGACGCACGCCGTTACAGTCGGAAGTCCACCTGGGCTGTTGGCCTGTCGGTTTTTTGTTGTTTAGATTTGCTATTCAGACCGTGGGAGGGGGCAAAGCCCCCGAGAGGCCGCAGGCCGGTTTGATTTTCAGCCCTCGAGCAATCAAAAGATCGGGGGCTTCGCCCCCTCCCACGGTCTGAACTGTGCCCCCGAGAGGCCGCAGGCCGGTTTGATCTGATTATTGAAACTGCCTGCAAGGCTGCCAGCCAATCCCGCTCTGCGCGGTCTGCGTCAAGAGCCAGGGCACTGCGGTCTGGGCCTTGTCCTGGGTGTCGTGAAACACCACCACGCCACGCCGCCACAACAGCATCAGGGTCAACACCCGCTGCGCCGACTGCTCGGCGGTCAGGCGCCCTGTCGCATCCTGCGAATCGATATCCCACAGCGCCACCTGCAGGTTCTGCGCGCTGAAGAACGCCTGCGCGTCGCTGCGCCGCTGGCCATAGGGCGGGCGGAACAGCGGCACGTAGTCATCCGGCAGCTCGCCCTGGACCAGGCTGACGCTGCGACGGATCGAATCCTGCCAGTCACGCCACTGGCTGTGCGAACGGTACTCCCATCCCTGCACGCCCACGCACTGGTCCTGGTACAGCGCCGGAAGGTCATCGCCGCCGGGCTTGTCGCGACGGTTGGCAAAGCTGCTGCCGAGCACGAAGAAGGTCGCACTCATCTTCTGCCGGCGCAGGTAGTCGGTCAGCCAGTCGGTACGGCCCTGGGTCGGGGTCGGGCCGCCGTCGAAGGTCAGCAGAAAGACTCGGTCGTTGAGCTCGTCGCCATTGCGCTCGGCCTCTGTGAAACGCAGCACTTCGCTGCTGATCTGCGGGAACAGCGCGGCGGCGTGCAGCAGCTCGTTGAGGTAGGCCTCATCGAACGCCATGCCGGCCGGGGCCCAGCCGATATAGAACGAATCCTTGTCGACCTGATAGCCGGCAGCCTGCTGCTGCAGGTCAGCCTGGCTGTCGATGGCGAAGCAGAACGAGGCGTCCTGCTCGCAGCTCTGCTGGGCCTGATCGAAACTTTTCCACAGGCGCGCCCACAGCTGCCCGCGCAGGTCGTTGATGGCTGCCATGTTGATATTGCGCAGGTCCAGGCGCTCGGCCAGCTGTGCCTCGCTCAGCCCTTCGCTGGCACTCAGGGCATGGGCGAAGCTCAGGACCTCGGCGCGTGAAGCGACGTCGAAAGCCACGGGCGAGTCGATCTTTTCCGGCCAGGTGGTGCGATCGATGACCGCCACCGGCTGGGGCGCCGCGAGGGCGCCAAGGCTGGCCAGCGCAAAAGCCAGGCCGCTCAACAACGGGGTGACAGAGCGCAAGAGCAGTTCTCCAAATGGGCATTGGCCGCAGTCTAATCGACCTTATAGCTGGTTATGACTCCCGCGCGCCCCTAAAATCGCCCGACGATCAAAGGAGACATGCGCATGCTGATGGTGATTTCGCCCGCCAAGACCCTCGATTTCGAGACCCCGCCGACCACCGCCCGCCACACCCAGCCGCAATACCTGGACGACTCCCAGGTGCTGATCGAGCAACTGCGCGAGCTCAGCCCTCAGCAGATAGGCGAGCTGATGCACCTCTCCGACAAGCTGGCCGGCCTCAATGCCGCACGCTTCGGCAGCTGGCAGCAGCCCTTTACCCCAAGCAATGCCAAGCCGGCCTTGCTGGCCTTCAAGGGCGACGTGTACACCGGCCTGCAGGCCGAAACCTTCACCGAGAAGCAGCTGGACTATGCGCAAAAGCACCTGCGCATGCTCTCCGGCCTGTACGGCCTGCTGCGCCCGCTGGACTTGATGCAACCCTATCGCCTGGAGATGGGCACCAAAATGGCCAACCCACGCGGCAAGGACCTGTATGCCTTCTGGGGCGAACGCATCAGCCAGTGGTTGAACCAGGCCCTGGCCGAGCAGGGCGACGACCTGTTGCTCAACCTGGCATCCAACGAGTACTTCTCGGCGGTCAAGCGCCCGGCGCTGAACGCCCGGGTGATCGACGTCGATTTTCGCGACTTGAAGAACGGCCAGTACAAGATCATCAGTTTCTACGCCAAGAAAGCCCGCGGCATGATGAGCCGCTTCGTCATTACCGAGCGCATCAAGTCGATCAAGGGCCTGCAAGGTTTCGACGCGCACGGCTATTACTTCAGCAAAGAGCAGTCCAGCACCACCAAACTAGTGTTTCTTCGCGACCAGCCGCTGGACTAGACCGGCGACTAGAGGGACTTAAACCGGCGCCAAAGTGCTTTCTTGGCGCCAACTAAACGGCAAACATCGATCCACGCCCTAGTTGTCAGACGCTGTATCAAAAAAGATTCAAAATATTTTCAATGCTAGCCATTAGCTAGCATCGCGGCAAAAATCCCGTATAGATCAAGGCCTTTCGCTATTAAATGATGGCCTTTTGCACCAAAAAGCTTGTTACAGCATGTAAAAAATTGTTCAGGTACCCGCTTCCAGTCTTCGAGACACTCGCCTATATTCCGTTCACAGCGCCGCTGACCGGCCCTTGCGGCAGGTTCCGGACACGCAAGGTTCACAGACAGCGCGCGCCCCATTGCATTCAGGACGACCCACGGCATCCCGCCGCGGGCGATCACTCGCAGGTGCTCCACCCGACCTGCAGCGACCGCCAAGGAGAGAGCGAGCCCCTTCGAAAAAACGCCGTACACCGCTTGACCCGGATTATCGACACCGGCGCACCGTTACTTGTTTTAGTGCACAACTCATCAGAAGAAGTGCAACAGTCACGGGCTCGGTAGTTGCAGTTTAAGCCGCGTCAGCTTCACCTCAGGGCACGCCCGTAGTTTGTGGCTTATTAGCGCCCCTATTGAGTGCGTTTTATTCGAGCACTCGTTTCGTACTGCTGACTACTGCCTGCACCCGTGCCCGTGGCCGTTGCTCTGTCACCGCGTGCGAGTGCCTGTCAAAACGGCTGGTTACTTGAAACCTGGCCCGGCTTGCAAAGAACTGCGCCGGGGCGCTGACACATGAGGTGATTGCGATGCGAATCAGCATCTTCGGTTTGGGTTACGTCGGAGCGGTGTGCGCAGGGTGCCTCTCGGCACGGGGCCACGACGTGGTGGGCGTGGACGTTTCAAAAGGCAAGATCGACCTGATCAACAACGGCAAATCGCCCATCGTCGAGCCGGGGCTCGGCGAATTGCTGGCCCAGGGCATCCGCCAGGGCAACCTGCGCGGCACCACGGATTTCGCCGAGGCGATCCGTGCCACCGACCTGTCGATGATCTGCGTAGGCACGCCGAGCAAGAAGAACGGCGACCTGGCGCTGGACTACATCGAATCGGTGTGCCGCGAAATCGGCTTCGTGCTGCGCGACAAGGCCACCCGCCATACCGTGGTGGTGCGCAGCACGGTGCTGCCGGGCACGGTTAGGAATGTGGTCATTCCGATCCTCGAAGACTGCTCGGGCAAACGCGCCGGGGTCGACTTCGGCGTGGCGGTGAACCCGGAGTTTCTCCGCGAAAGCACGGCCATCAAGGACTACGACCACCCGCCCATGACCGTCATCGGCGAATACGACGCCGCCTCCGGTGATGTCCTCCAGGCCCTCTACGCAGAGCTCGACGCGCCGATCATCCGCAAGGACATCGCCGTGGCCGAGATGATCAAGTACACCTGCAACGTCTGGCACGCCACCAAGGTCACCTTCGCCAACGAGATCGGCAACATCGCCAAGGCCTGCGGCGTCGACGGCCGCGAGGTGATGGACGTGGTCTGCCAGGACAAGGCGCTGAACCTGTCGCAGTACTACATGCGCCCCGGCTTCGCCTTTGGCGGCTCCTGCCTGCCCAAGGATGTGCGCGCCCTGACCTATCGGGCCGGCCTGCTCGACGTCGACTCACCGCTGCTCAACTCGCTGATGCGCAGCAACGAATCGCAGGTACAGCACGCCTTCGACATCATTTCCGGGCACGACAAGCGCAAGGTCGCGTTGCTCGGCTTGAGCTTCAAGGCCGGCACCGACGACCTGCGTGAAAGCCCGCTGGTGGAGCTGGCCGAAATGCTCATCGGCAAGGGCTTCGACCTGAAGATCTACGACAGCAACGTGCAATACGCGCGGGTGCATGGCGCCAACAAGGAATACATCGAGTCGAAGATCCCCCACGTCTCGTCGCTGCTGGACGAGGACTTCGAGGCGGTGATCCGCCACGCCGACGTGATCATCCTCGGCAACCGCGACGAGAAGTTCCGCGCCCTGGTCAACGAGGTCCCGGCGGGCAAGTTCGTCTTCGACCTGGTCGGCTTCATGCCCAGGCGCAGCAACGTCGAGGAGCGAGTCGAGGGCATCTGCTGGTGATGCCTCCCGAAAGCCCGGCGCCTGCGTCGGGCTTTTTTTGCGATCTGCCTAGCCACCCGCCCATTGCCAACGGATTGATGACATGCACAGGCTAAGACATGGCCTCCTCCAGGCCGCCGGCTGGTTGTTCTATCTGAGCCTGTTGATGGCCTTGGCGCTGGCCTTGCCTTCGACATTGTTCGATTCGCAGTCCAAGGATTTCATCTTCCTGATCGGCGCCGTCGGCATCTGGCGCTACTCCATGGGCCTGACCCATTTCCTGCGCGGCATGCTGTTTCTGTACGTCGTCTACCCGCACCTGCGGCGCAAGGTGCGGCGCATGGGCCGCGCCGCCGACCCCTCGCAGGTGTTCCTCATGGTCACCAGCTTTCGCATCGACGCGCTGACCACCGCCCAGGTCTACGGCTCGGTGATTCGCGAGGCGATCGAGTGTGGCTTCCCTACCACCATCGTCTGCTCGCTGGTGGAAATGTCCGACGAGTTGCTGGTCAAGGCGCTCTGGCACAAGGCCAATCCGCCGGCACGGGTGCAGCTGGACTTCGTGCGCATCGCCGGCACCGGCAAACGCGACGGCCTGGCCTTCGGCTTTCGGGCGATTTCCCGCCACCTGCCCGACAGCGACGCAGTGGTGGCGGTGATCGACGGCGACACCGTGCTCGAGCCCGGCACCGTGCGCAAGACCGTGCCCTGGTTCAAGCTGTTCGACAATGTCGGCGGCCTCACCACCAACGAATTCTGCGAGGTGCGCGGCGGCTACCTGATGAGCGAGTGGCACAAGCTGCGCTTCGCCCAGCGGCACATCAACATGTGTTCCATGGCCCTGTCCAGACGGGTGCTGACCATGACCGGACGCATGTCGATGTTCCGCGCCGAGGTGGTCACCAACCCCGAGTTCATCCGCGACGTCGAGAGCGATTCGCTGCAGCACTGGCGCCTGGGCAAGTTCCGCTTCCTGACCGGCGACGACAAGTCCAGCTGGTTCAGCCTGATGCGCCTGGGCTACGACACCTTCTACGTGCCCGACGCGGCCATCAACACTGTCGAGCACCCGCCGGAAAAGAGCTTTCTCAAGGCCAGCCGCAAGCTGATGTTTCGCTGGTACGGCAACAACCTGCGGCAGAACTCGCGGGCCCTGGGCCTGGGGGTCAACCGCCTGGGCCTGTTCACCAGCGTGGTCCTGCTCGACCAGCGCATCTCCATGTGGACCAGCCTGTTCGGCCTGACCGTGGCGCTGCTGGCCAGCCTCAAGTTCGATATCACTTACCTCATGGTGTACCTGCTGTGGATCGGCATCACCCGGCTGATCCTGACGCTGCTGCTGTCGTTGTCCGGGCACTCGGTGGGCCCGATCTACCCGTTGATTCTCTATTACAACCAGATCGTCGGCGCCCTGGTGAAGATCTACGTGTTCTTTCGCCTCGACCGCCAGTCCTGGACGCGTCAACCCACGGCCCTCAAGCGCGACCTGGCGAGCTTTCAACAATGGTTCAACACCTGGTCGTCGCGGACCATGACCTTCTCGGCCGCCAGCATTTTCGTCGCCGTGCTGACCCAGCTGGTCTGACCCGCAACCTGTATTGCTCACTTTAGGGATATTCGCCATGAACACAGCCTTGAACATGAATGTGGTGCACGAATCCGAAGCCCAGCGCCAGCACGCGCGGGTGCGCATTCCGACCAAACTGCGCTACCTGGGGCCCGACCGCGAGCTGCAGGAGGTGCCGCTGGACGACCTCTCCGCCGGCGGCTTCAGCTTCCAGGCACGCCAGCCACTGGCCCAGGGCGAGGTGCACAAGGGCCGGCTGATGTTCATGATCGACAGCCTCGGGCTGGGCATGGAGGTCGAGTTCCAGGTGCGCTCGATCGATGCCAACGGCCGCTCCGGCTGCCAGTTCCAGAACCTCGACCAGCAGGAGATCGCCACCCTGCGCACGCTGATCACCTCGCACATGGCGGGCGAACTGGTCACCGTCGGCGACGTGCTGGGCACCCTGCAGCGGGAAAACTTCACCAAGTCGCGCGGGCGCAAGGGCGCCATCGGCGGCATGAGCGCGTTCGGCCGGTTGCGCGCGGTGACCTTCAGCCTGGGCGTGTTCATCGTGGGCCTGGCGGCCTTCGGTTTCGTCTTCAAGTCGGTGTACAACGTCTATTTCGTCAGCCACGCCACCTCCGGGCTGGTCAGCCTGCCGGGCATCGGCGTGACCATGCCGCGCGACGGCACCGTGCAGGCGCTGGTGGCGGTCAACGGCGACGCGCCCAAAGGCGCGCCCATGGCGGTGTTCAACACCAGCATGCTCGACGTGCTCAAGGACCATCTGACCGACGCCCAACTGACCCCGGAAAAGATCACCGAGATGTTCGGCAAGCAGATGACCGGCACCCTCACCTCGCCCTGCGATTGCGTCGTGGGCCAGCAACTGGTCGCCGACGGCCAGTTCGCCAGCAAGGGCCAGGTGATCTTCCAGATGATTCCCAAGACCGCTACCGCCAACGTCGACGCGCGGTTCACCTACCGCCAGTTCCCCGACGTGCGCCCCGGCACTCGCGTCAGCTTCCAGGTGGCCGGCGAAGACAAGCTGCGCCAGGGCCTGATCGTCAGCAGCACCAGCCTCAACAGCCTCGACATGTCCTCCGACATCCGCGTGCAGATCAAACCCGACGAGGCGCTGCCCACCGCGCTGGCCGGGCAACCGGTGGACGTCAGCAGCGACCGCGGCCCCTCGCTGAACTGGCTGATGGACAAAGCCATGGCCGCTGGCCGTTGAGTCGGGGGACGCACACCGTGCCCAACCACCGCCTCCTGCCGTCACGCCCGCTCGGCCTGCTGGTCGCCCTGAGCCTGGCCGGCTGCGTCAACCTGCCCGATCAGCAACTGGCCAACCAGGCGCTCAAGCGCGGCGATACCGCCCAGGCCCAGCGCAACTATCAACAGCTGGCGGACCTGGGCTATGTCGACGCCAAGGTCGGCCTTGCCGACATCCAGGTGCAAAGCCGCGACCCCGACCAGATCCGCCAGGCGGAAATCACCTACCGCAGCGCCCTCGACGACTCGCCGCGGGCCCAGGCGCGCCTGGGCCGCCTACTGGTGCTCAAGCCGCATGCCAGCGATGCCGAGCGGCAGGAGGCGCAAGGCCTGCTCAAGCGCGCCATGGCCAGCAGCGAAAGTGGCGCCCTGACCTCGCTGGCGATGCTCTACCTGCAGTACCCCAGGAGCTTTCCCGAGGTCGACGCGCAGCAGCAGATCAACACCTGGCGCGCCGCCGGCTACCCCGAGGCCGGGCTGGCGCAGATCATGCTGTACCGCGTGCGCAACACCTACGACCAGCACCTGGACGAGATCGAAGCCACCTGCCGACACCTGCTCGGGCGCATGGAGGTCTGCTACAACGAACTGGCCACGGTGTACCAGAAGCGCAAGCAGGCCGATCAACTGGCCGCCCTGCTCAAGCAACTGCAGGACGCCTATGCCCGCCATCAGGTGCAGGCCGACCGCATCGACAGCGTCGCCCAGGTGCTGGCCGACCCCAGCGTGGGCACGCCCGACGTGAAGACCGCCCAGGCCATGTTCGAGCAAGTGGCCCCGGTGTTTCCGGCGTCCTGGGTCAATCTCGCCCAACTGGCCTACGACAATCCCGAGCTGGGGGGCCTGGAGCAGATCATGGCCTACCTGGACAAGGGCCGCGCCGCCGCCCTGACCCGCGCCGAACTGCTCACCGGGCGCCTCTACTACGAAGGCAAGCTGATGGTGCCGCAGCCGGAAATGGCCCTGCAGCACTTTCGCAAGGCCAGCGTCAGCGAGATCAGCGCCTATTACTACATCGGCCTGATCTACCGGCGCGGCTACCTCGGCTACCCCGACCCGCAGCAGGCCGTGGACAACCTGCTGATCGCCGCCCGAGGCGGCCAGACCAACGCCGACCTGGCCCTGGCGCAGCTGTATTCCAGCGGCCGCGGCACCCGGCCCAACCTCATCAACGCCTACGTCTTCGCGCAGCTGGCGGTGACCGAGGCGCAGCTGCTGGCCCAGCAGAGCGGCGACCCCGTGGCGCCACTGCCAGCGGCCCTGGCCGCGGCCATCGAACAGCAACTGCCGCTGGACAAACGCGCCCAGGCGCAACAACTGCTCGAACGCGAGCAACGCCTGCGCGGCGTGCAAATGCCCAGCAACGTCCTGGCGCTGCAAGCGCTGCCAGCCCAAGCAGTCGGTAAGGACCCAGCCCTATGAAATGGAATCGATGGATGATGGCCGGCATCGGCCTCAACGTGGCAGCCATGTGGGCCTGCCCCAGCCTGGCCGCGAACTACAGCGATCAAGGGGGCGACAGCAAGACCTTCGGCCTGGAAGCCAAGGCCACCGGCGAGGCCGAAGGCGACCGCGACCTGGGCACCCGTGGGGGTGGCGAGGTCAACGGTATCGGCATCGACCTGCGCCCCTGGGCCTACGGCCAATGGGGCAACTGGAGCGGCTACGCCATGGGCCAACTGGTGACCGCCACCGACACCATCCAGACCGACCCGCTGGACAGCCCGGCGAACAACCCGGACGCCAAAGGGCAGAACATCAGCCACAACCGGGACGCCTCCGACACCTACCTGGCCCTGCGTGAACTCTGGGTCGGCTACAGCGGCCTGACGCCCTACCCCGGCGAGATACTCAAATTCGGCCGGCAGCGCCTGCGCAACGATGACGGCGAATGGCGCGACAACTATATCGAGGCGCTGAACTGGGACTTCGACACCACCCTGCTGCAGACTCACCTGGGCGCGGCCGAGCGCTTCAGTGACTACCGCACCGACTACTCGCAATTGTCGCCCACCGACAAGGACCGCCTGCACGTCTACGGCGATGTCTACTACCAGTGGCTGCCCGGCCAATGGGCCGGCCTGCGGATGCACCACGTGCATGACGACGGCGACCTGGCCAGGCAAGGCCACTTGATGGACGACCTCGACAAGACCCGCAACGGCAACCTCACCTGGTTGGGCCTGGACCTCAACAGCGACGCCTACGACTTTCACAACAGCCACACCCTCAACTATTGGGGCAGCCTGACCTGGGTCACCGGCCATCAGGACCAGAACCACCCCACCGTGGGCGCCGACGGCTACCTGCGCGCCGGCGCCAAGGACGGCAGCGACGTCGACGGCTGGGCCACCGACCTGGGCCTGCGGGTCCACGTGGCCAGCGAATGGCAGGTTGGCGCCGCCTACTCGCAAGCGAGCAGGAACTACCAGCAGAACGGCCTGCAGAGCAACCGCTCGAACTGGACCGGCACCCGTTCGCGGGTGGCCCGCTACGGCGAGGCGTATCAGCCGGACATGGCCAACGTCGAGAGCGCCGCGCTGTTCACCACCTGGCGCCTGCGCGAGGACGACGACGCCTCGCTGATCTACTACAAGTTCCGCCGCGTCGACGGCGACAGCGCCATCGGCTCCTCGGGCATCGACCCGGCGGCCGACAGCAGCGGCGACGTCTCGGCCAATTCGCTGAGCACCTTGCCGCTGCGCGATGGCAGCCACGACCTGGGCCAGGAGATGGACGTGGTGCTGACCCACTATTTCAAGGAAGGGCCGCTGCTGGCCTCCTCGGCCTACCCGTCGTTCGACGACCCGTCGGCCCTGGTGCGCCTGCGCGCCGGCATCTTCAAGGCCGGCGATGCCTATGGCAGCGGGGTCGACACCTACATGCACCGCGCCATTGTCGATCTGGTATGGCGCTTTTGACGGTCAAAGGAGGGCATGACATGCATCGCACACACCGTCACTGCGCGCAGCGCGCAGCGCAGGCACTGCTGGCCTGCGCCCTGGGCCTGGGGGCCAGCCTGGCGTTGGCCGACGGGCTGGTCGGGCCGCTGCCGAACAAGGCGCCGACCATCGCCAAGGGGCTGCAACAGGCCAAGACCTACACGGTCACCAGCCCCCTGCCCGACTCGCTGGCGCTGAGCAAGCCGGGGCTGCCGGACCTCGGCGGCTACACGGCGGCGGCCGTCGAGGCCAAGATCGACCGGCACAAGCGCGGCATGCTCAGCGTGCGGCGCATGATGCAGCAGGACGTGCTCAAGGAATTCGTCGGCGGCAACAACAAGATGGCCGAGTGGGTCAAGCGCCAGCGCGGCATCCCTTCGGCGCTGTTTCTCGACCACGGCTACATGAGCCTGCAGGAAATGGCCAAGGCCGAGCCCGCCTATTTCAGCGAGCCGGAACCCGGGGTGTACGTCGCCCGCCTGCCGATCGTGGTGGCGCGCCACGGCATTCTCGAAATCAACGGCAAGACCCGCGAACTGCGCCTGTCACAGGACCGCGGCGCGTTCATCATCAACGACGGCAAGCTGTTCATCACCGACACCAGGGTCACCGGCTGGAACGAAGAGAAGAATGCCCCCTCGACCTTCGAGGAGCCCAAGACCTTCCGCCCGTTCATCATTTCCTGGGGCGGCACCGAGACCTACTTCGTCAACGCCACCATGGCCAGCCTTGGCTACAACCAGAGCAAGTCCTACGGCATCAGCATTTCCCAGTACACGCCGAACATGAAGCTGCTGATGAAACGCAGCGAGCCCACCGGCTGGATCATCGGCTCGCGCTTCTCGGACATGTGGTACGGCTTCTACTGCTACGAAACCAACGACTTCGTGCTCAAGGGCAACGTCTACAGCGACAACGTCATCTACGGCATCGACCCCCACGACCGTTCCAAGCGCCTGATCATCACCGACAACGACGTCTACGGCACCCACAAGAAGCACGGCATCATCATCTCGCGGGAGGTCAATGACAGCTTCATCTTCAACAACCGGGTGCACGACAACAATCTCTCCGGCGTGGTCATCGACCGCAACAGCGTCAACAACCTGGTGGCCGACAACGACATCTTCCGCAACCACACCGACGGCATCACCCTGTACGAGAGCGCCGACAACCTGATCTGGGGCAACCACGTGGTGGCCAACAAGCGCCACGGCATCCGCATCCGCAACAGCGTCAACATCCGCCTGTACGAGAACGCCTCGATCGGCAACGGCCTGACCGGCGTCTACGGCCACATCAAGGACCTCAGCGCCACCGACCGCGACATCAAGCTCGACCCGTTCGACACCGAGGTGTCGATGATCGTGGTCGGTGGCCAGTTGCTGGGCAACGGCAGCGCGCCCCTGGCCATCGACTCGCCACTGAGCGTGGAGCTGTATCAGGTGAAGATGCTGGCGCCGACCAAGACCACCGGCATCACCTTCAACGGCGTGCTGGGGGACAACCAGTACCGCATCTTCGACCTGCTCAACCGGCAACGCGCGGTGCTCATCGACCCCGTTGAACGCCAGACCGCCGCGCGCGATTAAGGACGACCCCATGCTCAAGCCCTTTGCCCTGAAAGTCGCCGCCGTGCTGGGCCTGTGCCTTGGCAGTGCCCTGCTGGCCGGCGAACTGCAAGCCGACCCGAACGACGCCCCCAGCTTCAGCGCCGCGCCGTGCTGCCAGCTGTGCCCCGAAGCGCAGGACCCCAACAACTACACCACGCGCCTGCAGGACAACTTCAAGACCTTGATGCGCGGCCAGGGCGACTGGCTGTTTCGCAGCATCGAGGACCTGCGCACCGACTTCTCCACCACCCCCGAAGGCTACCGGCGCATGAAGGAGCTGCACGACGCCTTCAAGGCCCACGGCATTGACGTGGTCGCCGTGTACCAGCCAACCCGCGGCCTGGTCGAGCGCAACTACCTGCTGCCCGCCGACCGCGCCGCGTTCGACTACCCCAAGGCATTGAAGAGCTACCAGGACATGCTCGGTCACCTGGCGAAGATGGGCTTCTACACCCCCGACCTGTCGCCGCTGGCGAACGAAAGCACCGACCACCCGGAACAGGATTTCTACTTTCGCGGCGACCACCACTGGACCGCCTACGGCGCCGAGCGCACCGCGCGCATCGTCGCCGAAACGATCAAGGCCATGCCTGAGTACAAGGGCATTCCCAAGCGCGAGTTCGAGACGCACCTGTCCGGGCGCCTGTCCAAGAACGGCACCCTGCACGACCTGGCGGCGCAGTTCTGCGGCACCAGCTACGCCACCGAATACGTCAACACCTTCGCCACCCAGCCCAAGGCAGAAGCCTCCGGTGACGAGCTGTTCGGCGACGCGCCGCTGCCGCAGATCACCCTGGTGGGTACCAGCCACAGTGCGCGCTTCTACAACTTCGACGGCTTCCTCAAGCAGTACACCGGTGCCGACCTGCTCAACGTCGCCTGCGCCGGCTGCGGCTTCGAGGGCTCGATGGTGGAATACCTGGGCAGCCAGGAGTTTCGCGAGCACCCGCCGAAGATCATCGTCTGGGAGTTTTCCTCCATGTACCGGCTGGACCAGGAGTCGGTGTACCGGCAGATCCTCGCCCTGCTCGACAAGGGCTGCGACGGCGACGGCACCGAGATGGCCCAGAGCGCGACGCTGGCGCCCAACACCCGTACCGACCTGCTGGTCAACGGCAAGACCGGCATGCACGACTGGGGCAACGCCACCCACCTGATCGACATCCGCTTCGCCGACCCCACGGTGAAAACCCTGCATGCCACCTTGTGGTACCTCAACGGTCGCCACGAGGAAGTGCGCTTCGACAAGCCGACCTCGATCGAGACCAACGGCCGCTTCAGCTTCGAGCTGCGCGACGACGGCGACTGGGCCGGGCAGACCGTGCTGGCGCTGGAAATGCCCGGCCCGCAGATCGAAGAGAAGGACGACAACGTGCCCGCCGTCACCGCCAGCGTCGACCCGGTGGAGCGCGTGGTGCACGTCAGCAACCCGCCGCCGCCGGTCCCGCCGCCGGCGCTGGTGCCCCAACAGGTCGACGTGAAGATCTGCAAGCGCAACGGCTTGCCCAACATGTCGCAAAGCACCGCCCAGGCTGGACTATGAGGATACCCATGAGCTATCGCGGATTTGCCCGTCAGTTGTTGTCCCCCGCCCTGCTCGGCCTGCTGCTGTGCGCAGGCGTTGCCCAGGCGGCGCTCAAGCCGCCCGAGGGCTACCTGGTGCCGATCGACAAGGTCAAGAAGGGCGAGAGCAGCAAGGGCTGCCCGGCCGTGCCGACGCCCTACACCCAGGCGCTGCAATTTCGCAGCAAGTACGAGGGCTCGGACAAGTCGCGCTCCACCTGGAACGCCGACTCGGACAAGGCCTTTCGCGACGCCACCCACGACATCTTCGCCATGGAGACCGGCACCGCCCGCCTGGTCATGCAATTCATGCGCGACGGCCGCCCGGCTCAGCTCGACTGCACCCTGGGCTGGCTGACCACCTGGGCCAAAGCCGATGCGCTGATGTCGCAGGACTTCAACCACACCGGCAAGTCGATGCGCAAATGGGCGCTGGGCAGCATGGCCTCCTCCTACCTGCGCCTGAAGTTCTCCACCAGCCACCCGCTGGCCGATCATCCGCAGGAGGCGCAAGTCATCGAAGCCTGGTTCGGCCGCCTGGCCGACCAGGTGGTGAGCGACTGGAGCAACCTGTCGCTGCAGAAGACCAACAACCACACCTACTGGGCCGCCTGGTCGGTGATGGCAACTTCGGTGGTGCTCGACCGCCGCGACCTGTTCGACTGGTCGGTGGGCAAGTTTCGCACCGGCGCCAGCCAGGTCGACGCCCAGGGCTTCCTGCCCAACGAGCTGAACCGCAATACCCGCGCGCTGGCCTACCACAACTATGCGATTCCACCGCTGGCGATGATCGCCACCTTCGCCCAGGCCAACGGCGTCGATCTGCGCGGCGAGAACGACAGCGCCCTGCAGCGCCTCGGCCGACGGGTGCTGGCCGGGGCCAAGGACCCGTCTTCGTTCCAGCAGAAAAACGGCAAGGTACAGGAAATGACCGAGCTCAACGACACCCGCAAATGGGCATGGCTGGAGCCTTGGTGCACCTTGTACCCGTGCGACGGCGACGCCATGGCCCACAAGCGCAACGGCGAACCGTTCAAGAGCTTTCGCCTGGGCGGCGACGTGACCAAGGTGTTCGACCCCAGCCATGACCAGGGCGAAGGCGGTGGCGATGATTCAACCGAGGCGCCCAGCGCAGACGACGGCGCCTGACATGGCCCTGTAGCACCCAGCTTGCTCGGGAACCGGCCGGCCGATGTTGCCGGGCAAAACCGGTCCCGCAACGCCCGGCAAGCCTATACACCTGAATCAGCGGAGCGATTCACCATGGTTTTCTCGTCAAATGTCTTCCTGTTCCTGTTCCTGCCGGTGTTCCTGGGCCTGTATTACCTGAGCGGCAACCGCTATCGCAACCTGCTGCTGCTCGCCGCCAGCTACCTGTTCTACGCCTGGTGGCGGGTGGATTTCCTCGGCCTGTTCGCTGCGGTCACCCTGTGGAACTACGGGATCGGCCTCAAGGTGGGCGCCGCTGGCGTGCGCACCCGGGCGGCGCAACGCTGGCTGCTGGCCGGGGTGGCGCTGGACCTGGGCGTGTTGGGTTACTTCAAGTACGCCAACTTCGGCGTCGAAAGCCTCAACGCCATCGTCACCTCGTTCGGCCTGCAGCCGTTCATCCTCACCCATGTGCTGCTGCCGATCGGCATCTCGTTCTACATCTTCGAGTCGATCAGCTACATCATCGACGTGTACCGGGGCGACACCCCGGCCACGCGCAACCTGATCGACTTCGCGGCGTTCGTGGCGATCTTTCCGCACCTTATCGCCGGCCCCGTGCTGCGCTTTCGCGACCTGGTCGAGCAGTTCGACCACCGCACCCACACCCTGGACAAATTCGCCGAAGGCGCCACGCGTTTCATGCAGGGTTTCATCAAGAAAGTCTGCGTGGCCGACACCCTCGCCGTGGTCGCCGACCATGCCTTCGCCCTCGCCCAGCCGAGCACCGGCGACGCCTGGCTGGGCGCGCTGGCGTACACCGCGCAGCTGTATTTCGACTTCTCCGGCTACAGCGACATGGCCATCGGCCTGGGCCTGATGATGGGCTTTCGCTTCATGGAGAACTTCAAGCAACCCTACATCAGCCAGTCGATCACCGAGTTCTGGCGGCGCTGGCACATCAGCCTGTCGAGCTGGCTGCGCGACTACCTGTACATCACCCTGGGCGGCAACCGCGGCGGCACCTTCAAGACCTACCGCAACCTGTTCCTGACCATGCTGCTGGGCGGCCTGTGGCATGGCGCCAACATCACCTACATCCTCTGGGGTGCCTGGCATGGCGTGTGGCTGGCCATCGAGAAAGCTCTGGGCCTGAACACCACCCCGCGCGGCCTGCAACCGCTGCGCTGGGCGCTGACTTTCCTGCTGGTGGTGACCGGCTGGGTGATGTTCCGCGCCGAAAACCTGCACGTCGCCGGGCGCATGTACGGCGCCATGTTCGGCTTCGCCGACTGGCACCTGTCGCCCTTGACCGCGGCCAGCCTGACCGGCCTGCAGGTGACCACGCTGGTGGTGGCGTACCTGAGCCTGGCGTTCTTCGGCCTGCGCGACCTGTACCGCGATGCGCCGCCAGCCAAGGCATCGACCACGCCGGCCGTGCGCAGCGCGCCGTTCTCCGGGCACGGTCCGGCGGCGGGGCGTGCGCTGGTATTGGTGATGTTCGTGGCGGCGGTGCTGAAGCTCTCGGCACAGAGCTTCTCGCCCTTCCTGTACTTCCAATTCTAGAGGCCACTGCCATGACTCGTTCGCTGCGCATCCTCTACGTCGGCGCGTTTCTCGCCATCCTGGTGGGCCTGGGCCTGTGGTCGCTGAGCGGGCTGGCCGGCTTCCAGCGCAGCGCGCAGATGACCCTGCTCGACGGCCACTTCACCCAGGCCGTGCAGACCCGCTACGACGAGCAGTTTCCGATCAAGCGCCTGGGCACCAACCTCTGGGCCGCCGTGGAGTACCTGCTGTTCAACGAGGGCCGGCCGGGGGTGGTGCTGGGCCGCGACCATTGGCTGTACAGCGACGAGGAGTTCAACCCGGTCGCCGACGGCCAGCGCTACGCCGCCGAGAACTTTGCCTTGATCCGCGGCGTGCGCGACACCCTCGCCCAACACCACGTGCAGCTGGTGCTGGCGATCGTGCCGGCCAAGGCGCGCCTGTACCCCGAGCACATCGGCCAACAGCCGCCGGCCGCCTTGCATGCCCAGCTGTATCAGCAGTTCCACGCCCGCGCGCAACAGGCCGGCATCCTCGCCCCCGAGCTGCTCGCCCCGCTGCAGCAGGCCAAAGCCGATGGTGCGGTGTTCCTGCGCACCGACACGCACTGGACGCCCCTGGGCGCCGAGGTGGTGGCCCGGCAACTGAGCCAGGCGATCGCCGCCCACGACCCGCTGGCCGGGGCGCCGCAGACCTATGTCACCGACAGCCAGGCCGCCGCCCCCTACAAGGGCGACCTGACCACCTTCCTGCCGCTGGACCCGTTGTTCGGCAACCTGCTGCCACCGCCCGACGACCTGGCCCAGCGCAGCACGCACCTGCAGCAGGCGGCCGAGGCGAGCGCCGATGCCCTGTTCGCCAGCGATGACATCGCCGTGGCGCTGGTCGGCACCAGCTACAGCGCCAACCCACACTGGAATTTCCTGGGAGCCTTGCAGCAGGCGCTGCACAGTGACGTGATCAACTACGCCGAGAACGGCCATGGGCCGATCCTGCCGATGCTCAAGTACCTGCAGGGCGAGGCGTTCAAGAACAGCCCGCCGCAGGTGCTCATCTGGGAGTTCCCGGAACGCTACCTGCCGATGAAAAACGATTTCAGCGAGTTTGACCCCAAATGGATTGCCGAGCTGAAGAGGCCTTCGGCCGGCAATCAGGACCTGGCCCTGGGCCAGAACGATTGATAGTTGAACACCAGAGGAAGCATTGATGATCAGCCCCCTGTTGCGCCGCACTGCCCTGTCTCTCGCCCTTGTCGCCTGCAGCCTGCCCGCCTTCGCGGCGGGCGAGGCCGGCCTGTACGGCCCGGTCGCGCCCAAGGGCTCGACCTTCATCCGCGTCTACAACGCCGCCAACAGCGAGGTCAGCGCCAGCGTCGGCAATGCCAACCTGAACGATATCGCTCCCCTGGCTGCCAGTGACTACAGCTTCATGCCCCAGGGCGATTACACCGCCAAGGTCGGCAGCGCCTCGCTGCCGGTCAAACTGGCGTCGGACCACTATTACACCCTGGTCAACAATGCCGGCGGCACCCCCGTGTTGGTGGAAGAGCCGGTGTTCAAGAACAAGCAGAAATCCCTCGTGCGCCTGCAGAACCTCAGCGACAAGCCGCTGACCCTGAAAACCGCCGACGGCAAGACCGACGTGGTCGCCAACGTGCAAGCCAAGGGCACCGGCGAGCGCGAGATCAACCCGGTTAAAGTCAGCCTGGCGCTGTACGACGGCGACAAGAAAGTCAGCGACGTCAAACCGGTGGCCCTGGAACGCGGCGAGGCCTCGGTGCTGTACGTGACCGGGCAAAGCGGCAACCTGGCGCCTGTGTGGGTGGTCAAGCCTGCGCCGACTCGCTGAGGGCCGACCTAACTTGCTCGGGAAGCGGTTTGCAGCCATTCCCGAGCAAGCTCGGTCCCAGAGGTGGTCTGGATCCGCAGCCGCAATCGCCACGCGGGTTTCGCCGTCGGTTGTCCCCTTTTCAGCTACTTCGTCTTGCTGGTTGCACTGCCGTAGGTGGCCTCATCGTCGCGGCGTCCGACCGAAATCACGTAGACCACGAGACGTGTCGATGACCTGATAAACGAGGCGATAACCCACGCTGCGTAATTTGATCTTGTAGCAATCCTTCAATCCATGCAGCTTGTCCGCTGGCACTCTGGGATCGGCCAACCGCTGGGACAGTTTTCGGGTGAACTGCTGACGCAAGCTTGGATCAAGTTTCTTCCAGGCTTTTTGAGCCGAGCGATCGAATTCAAGCGAATAGTCGCTAGGCATCGTCACCTTCAAAGACAATGTCGTCGCCCACAATCTTCGCTTTCACTGAGGCATTACCGGCCGCCAGCCGAGCCTTGACCTCCTCGGCGAGCTTCATCTCGTCGATGTAATCCAACATCGCTTCATATCTATCTGCAGGCACACAATAGAAAGCAGGTTCGTTTCGGTTGAGAATGGCGACGACATCGCCTCCACCTGATAACAAGGTTCCCATCGGATTGCGCTTGAGGTCAGTGATAGACGCCACAACTCGAGCAAGCATTGCATGCGGCATATATGCTCCTTTTAGAGCGCCTTTAAAGGTGCTGACGATAGCACTTCAATTTAATCGAGCCTACTCATGTTCATCGGCATCGCCCTCATCATCATCTGGCTGGTCCTGCTCCTGCGCTACCCGGCCAAGGCGCTGCCGGTGTCACTGGCGGCGTTATGCGGGTTGGGCCTGGTGGCGTTGTGGGTAGCCTGGCTCGACACCCGCGAGGAGCGCCAGCTGGCGCGGCTGGAGCTGCGCATGCACTATGCGCCCCAGCAGTGTCCGGCGGATCGGCCGCTGCAAGTCCAAGTAAAGAATGGCAACACAATTCCCTTGGTGGAATTGCGCTGGCGGGTGGCCGCCTATGCGCCGGGGGACACGGTCAATCTGGTCGAGAACGACTACGACGGGCCGCGCTATCGCGGGCCTGGCAGCCTGTTGCCGGGCAGCAGCTGGAACGACTGCGTGCCGCTGCCGGCGTTGCGGTCGGGCTACCGGGCGCAGACCCTGGAGTTTCGTGCCGAGCGATTACAGGGTACTTTCTCCGGCTGACCTACCGCCGCCAAAGGATCGCCCCGCATGTCCATCGTCCTGATCACCGGATGCTCCAGCGGCATCGGCCGCGCCATGGCCGACGCCTTCAAGGAGGCCGGCCACGAGGTCTGGGCCACCGCCCGCAAGCCCGAGAGCGTGGCGCAGCTGGCGGCGGCGGGGTTCGTCGCCCATCAGCTGGACGTCAACGATGCCCAGGCGCTCGCGCAGCTGGCCGAGACCCTCGAACAGCAAGGCGGACGCCTGGATATCCTGATCAACAATGCTGGCTACGGCGCCATGGGCCCCTTGCTCGATGGCGGCGTGGCAGCGTTGCAGCGCCAGTTCGAGACCAACGTGTTCGCGGTGGTCGGCGTTACTCGCGCGCTGTTCGAGCCGCTGCGCCGCAGCCGTGGCGTAGTGGTGAATATCGGCAGTGTCTCCGGGGTCCTGGTGACGCCGTTCGCCGGCGCCTACTGCGCGTCGAAGGCGGCGGTACAGGCGCTCAGCGATGCCCTGCGCATGGAACTGGCACCGTTCGGCGTTCGCGTGCTGGAAGTGCAGCCCGGCGCCATCGACTCGTGTTTTGCCGACAACGCCAGCGGCGAGGCCGAAGCCCTGATCGCCGAGCAGTCGCCGTGGTGGCCGCTGCGCGACGGCATCCGCGCCAGGGCCCGCGCCTCGCAGGACAAGCCGACGCCAGCCAGCGAAGTGGCCAGCCAGGTGCTCAAGTGTGTGCAGATGCAGCCGGTGCCGCGTCTGCTGCGCGTCGGCCATGGCTGTGTGGCGCTGCCGCTGATGGCCAGGTGGCTGCCCAAAGGGTTGCTGGAGGCGGTGCTGCGCCGCAGGTTCGGCTTGGCGCGGCGGCTTTAGGTTGTCAGCCGCGATCACTGGACCGCGGGATTGACGATCACCGTGCAGGTCGTACCCGCCGCCAGCAGCATCCCGGCCGGCAGCGAATCGATGTGGATGCGCACGGGCACGCGCTGGGCCAGACGGACCCAGTTGAAGGTCGGGTTGACGTCGGCAGTCAGCTCGCGGCTCTGCGGGTTGTCGCGGTCGTAGATGCCGCGCGAAATGCTTTCGACGTGCCCCTTGAGCAGCTCGCCGCTCATCATCTGCATGTCCACCGGGTCGCCGACGTGCACGCGCGGCAGCTTGGTTTCCTCGAAGAAGCCGTAGACCCAGAACGAGTTCTCGTCGACCACGGCCATCTTCGCATCGCCCACCCGTGCATAGTCGCCCACATGTACGTTGAGGTTGGTCACGTAACCGTCGACGGTGGCCAGTACCCGGGTACGCTTGAGGTTGAGCTCGGCCGCCTGCAGCTGGGCCTGAGCCTGCTGGTAGTCGGCCAGGGCGGCGCTGGCGGTGTTGTTGGCGTCGTCGCGGTTTTCCTTGGAGATCACCAGGTTGTCGAGGTCGGCGCGGCGGCTGGCGTTGAGCTTGCGCATCTCCCAGGTGGCCTTGCGCGAGGCCACCAGCGACTCGGCCTGCTTGACCGCGATCTGGTAGTGCTCGGGGTCGACCTGCAACAGCAGGTCACCCTTCTTCACCGGCTGGTTGTCACGCACCGGCACGTCCACCACATAGCCGGCGACGTCGGCCGCGACGTTGATGATGTCGGCGCGCACACGCCCGTCGCGGGTCCAGGGAGTGTCCATGTAATGCACCCACAGCTCACGGCCGATGACCAGGGTCACGGCCAGAACGAGCAAGGTGCCAAGCAGGCTGAAGAAGGTTTTCATCGATCGAGTCTCAAGAGGACGGTCAGCGGTAAACGGTCAGCGCCATGGCGCCGAAGATGCAGAAGAACAGGCACAGTCGCAGCAGCGCCGGGTGCCAGAAAAAGCGGTACAGGTTCAGCGCGGCCAGGCACCGGTCCAGGGCCCAGGCCAGCACCAGGGCGACCAGGAACATCAGGGTCACGATCGGCATGTACACGCCGTCGAAGGCGATTTCACGAGGCATGGGCGTCTTCCAGTGAAGCCAGCGGCGATTGCGGGTCGAGCAACGAGCTGCGGATGAAGTGCAGGTAGCTGAGGATGCGCCGCAGCGGCGAAGTGTCGAAATGCGGCGCAAAGGGTTCGTCGGTGGCCTGGATGCGCTCGATGGCCTGGTCCACGGCCAACAGGCTGCGCTCGCGGTTGCTGGCACCCGGCTGCAGGAACAGGCGCACCAGCGAGCGGCCCATGGCGCGAATGGCCTGGCGCCAGGGCTGGCTCTGGGCGTAGCAGCTGTGCTGCGGCAGGCTTTCCTGCTCGCGGCGCAGCTCGATCACGGCGTGGCCGACGTCCTGCACCACGAACATCCAGCGCAGCAAGTTGCGCTGCACCTGCGGCTGGCCGGCCGCCAGGCCATAGGCCTGGTTGAGCACGTCGCGGGTGCGGCTTTCGAACGCGCTGCCCAGGCCGCGCAGGCGGCCGCCGACGGCGAACACCACCAGGCCGCGCAGGTCCTTCTCCATGCGGCTCCACAGCCAGCGGCTGTTGGGCGGCAGGATGATGGCGCCGGCTGCGGCGCTGACCAGCATGCCGAGCACCATGGCGATGTAGTCATTGATGAAGCTGTAGGCGTTGTACAGCGTGAGGTTGTCTGGCACCGAGTTGATCGAGAAAAAGATCAGCAACCCCAGACCATAGCCGGCGTACTGCGGCCGCGAGGCCAGAAAGGCGCCCAGCATCAGCACCGGCGCCAGCACCACGCACAACAGCGCGAAGCCGTCGATGCGCGGGTAGATGAAGAACATCTCGACAAACCCCACCAGCGCGCCGAACGCGGTGCCGCCGGCCATCTGGAAGGACATGCGCTTGGGGTTGGGCGATGACGCCGAGAGGCCCAGGGTGGCGGCCACCACCAGCATCATGCTGGCGCCGCTGGCCCAGGCGGTCGCGACCCAGTAGGCGCCGAGCAACGCCACCACCGAAGCGCCGCGCACGCCCGCCGCCAGGGAGGCCAGCCAATTGGTCTGGGCGCGGAACGGCTCGGTCCATTTTTCCCGCTCGTGGCGCTGGTCGGCGAGGGACGCGTGAGTCAGGGCGTAGCCGTGCATCTCGTCGACCAGCCGATAGAGCAATTCGTAGGCGGTGTTGAAATCCAGCAGGCTGGCGTCGCTGGGCGCGGTCTGCACGAAGCCCTCGCGCAGGCTGCGCACCTGCTGGCGCAGCGCCGGCTTGAACTGCGCCAGCCGGGCGGCCAGGTCCAGGGCGTCGGCGGGCGTCAACGGCCGCGCGCCGAAGCCATCGAGCAACTGTGCCAGCCCCGCCAGGCCCGGCTCGACTGCCGCCAGCACCCGCTCGCGGTGAGCACCGCGCAGGCGTTCGAGCAATTGGTGCAGGGCATTGAAGCGCGTGGTCAGGGCCATGAACTCGCTGTTCAGACGGCTGACCCGGCCGCTGCGCTGACGCATGTGCGGGTCCTCGAACGCCACCACCCCGCGCAGCCCCTCCAGGCCAACGGCCTCGGCAACGAAGCGCTGGTTGCTGCTTTCGAACTGCTCGCGCGAGCTGAGCCCGCGCAGGCCTTGCACGACGAAACCGGCGAACACGCCGAAGCGCTGGTACAGGCCGTTGCGCAGCGAGGCACTGGCCGACTGCGGCAGGATGGCCGCGCTGACCACGGTGGACACCACCAGCCCCAGGGAAATCTCCAGCACCCGCCAGACCGCCGCCATGAAGGCGCCGCTCGGGTGCATCACCACCGGCAGGCTGACGAACGCCGCCGTGTAGCCGGCGAGCACGAAGCCGTAGCCACGGAAGTTGCGATGGCGCACCGCGCCGGCGGTGCACAGGGCGATCCACAGGGCCAGGCCGCCGAGAAACAACTCGGTGACCTGGGCGAACAGGGCGATCAGCAGCACGCTGAACGCCGACCCCGCCAGGGTGCCGAGAAAGCGGTAGAAGCTCTTGGCGAACACGTGCCCGCTCTGAATCTGCATGACGATGAACACGGTAATCATCGCCGAGCGCGGCGACGGCAGCTCAAGGCGCATGGCCAGCCACAAGGTGGCGAAGGCGGCGATCAGCACCTTGAAGATGTACACCCAGGTCACACCATCGCTGCGCAGCCACTCGTTGCAGGCGCGCCGCCATTGCAGCCGTTGCCAGGCGCCAGCCAGGGCAGTCATGGCTTGAACCTGTCCATCAGTTGCAGGCTGGCCGGAGTCTGCGGCGCAGCGATGCGCTCGGCGCTCGGGCTGTCGCTGCCGGCCTGCAGGCCGCCACCCAAGGCGGTGATCAGTTCGGCATTGGCGCTCAGGCGGGCGGCCTGGACCTGCTGCTCGACCTGCTGCTGACGAAACAGCAGGCTCTGGGCGTTGAGCACGTTGAGGTAGTCGGTCAGGCCGCGCTGATAGGCGACCGTGGCGATGTCGTAGGTCTTGCGCGCCGAGGCCACCGACTGTGCGGCGTAATCGGCCTGGCGAGCCATCGACCGGCGACGGATCAACTGGTCGGACACGCTCTTGAGGGCATTGACCAGGGTCTGGTCGTACTGCGCGATGGCCACGTCGTAGCTGGCCGAAGCTTCGCCCAGCTGACCGCGCAGGCGCCCGCCGTCGAAAATCGGCAGGCTGACGGCGGGTCCGGCGGTATAGCCGAACTTGGTGCCCTTGAGAAATTCCAGCATGCCGCCGGCCGTGGTGAAGTAGCCCAGGCTCGCGGAAAGGTCCACGTTCGGATAGAACCCGGCCTGCACCACCTCGATGCCGCGGGCCTGGGCGGCGACGTTCCAACGGCTGGCCACGACGTCCGGACGCTGGCCGAGCAGTTCGGCCGGCACCGCCGACGGCAGCTTCAGGTCGGCCACCAGCGACAGCGCCGGGCGTTGCAGCTGCGCGCCCTCACCCGGGCCTTTGCCGGCCAGCGCGCTGAGCTGATTGGCACTCAAGGCGATTTCTTCGTCGAGGCTGTCGAGTTGGCGGTGGGTCTCGGGCAGCGGCGTTTGCGCCTGGCTGACCTCGAAGTGGGTGCCGATGCCCCCCTGCAGGCGCTTTTGCGCCAGCTGCAGAATCTGCTCCTGTTGGGCGAGCATCGACTGCACGATGTCACGTTGCGCATATTGCAAGGATAACTGGATGTACACCCGCACCACGTTGTCTTCCAGCTCCAGCTGGGCCTGGCGCGCCTGGGCGGCGGTCATGTGCGCCAGGTCCAGGGCCCGCTCGCTGTTGTTGCTCTCGCGGCCCCAGAGGTCCAGCGAATAGCTCAGGCCCAGGGTCGCGTTGTTGTCCCAAGTGGTGGTGTTGCCCAGGGTGCCAGGGCCATAGAAGTTGTCGCTGGGCCAATCATGGCGCTTGAGCGCGGCGTCGGCATTGACCTGCAACGACTCGGCAGACTCCACCACCCCGGCCATGGCCTTGGCCTGGCGCACCCGCGCAGCCGCCATGGCCAGGCTGGGGCTGCCCTGCAGCGCCTTGGCCACCCAGCGGTCGAGCTGCTCGTCGCCGTAGGCGCGCCACCATTGGCCTTGCGGCCAATGCGCATCGCGCGCCGCCTCGGCAATCGCGGCGTCGGTGGCCAGTGCATTGGCCGCCAGCGGCCGAGTTTGCGGGGCGACGCCGTGGGTGCCGATGCAACCTGCGAGTAATAGCATGGAGACCAGAGAGCTGAACGCATTCAGCTTGCAACGATTGCGAGACGGCACTGCGGCGAGTTCCAGGGGAAAATAGGCGTGGGGGCGGGTAATGCGCGCAATTCTAGGGGCGCTCGGGCGCGGCGATAAGCAGGGGCTTTTGTGATTCTTTGTTACGTAAAAGGCGATAATCGGTCGCCAGCACTCAGACATTATTTGTAACTTCATGCGACAATTTGCCGGTCGAATCCGAGAGCCCCCCATGGACACCCTGCAAAACATGCGAGCCTTCAGCTGCGTGGCCGAAGCCGGCAGCTTCACCGCCGCCGCCGCCCAGCTGGACACCACCACCGCCAACGTTTCGCGCGCCGTCTCCAATCTCGAAGCCCACCTGCAAACCCGCCTGCTCAACCGCACCACCCGGCGCATCGCGCTGACCGAAGCCGGTAAACGCTACCTGCTGCGCTGCGAACAGATTCTCGCCTATGTCGAGGAAGCCGAGGCCGAAGCCAGCGACGCCCATGCGCGCCCGGCCGGGCAGTTGAAAGTGCACACCATGACCGGTATCGGCCAGCATTTCGTCATCGACGCCATTGCCCGCTATCGCAAGACCCACCCTGACGTCACCTTCGACCTGACCCTGGCCAACCGGGTGCCCGATCTGCTCGACGAGGGCTACGACGTGTCGATCGTGCTGGCCAGCGAGCTGCCCGACTCGGGGTTCGTCTCCCAACGCCTGGGCATCACCTACAGCATCGTCTGCGCATCGCCCGACTACGTGAAGGCCAACGGCGTCGCGCGCACCCCTTCGGACCTGCGTGGGCACGCCTGCCTGCGGCTGGTCAGCCCGGTGGTGCAGCTGGAAAAATGGCTGTTTGATGGCCCCGAAGGCCAGGAAATGGTCAACATCACCAACGCGCCGTTCCAGGTCAACTCGGCCGACGCCATGAAAACCGCAATCACCAGCGGCATGGGCGTGGGCGTATTGCCGATCTACGCGGCCATCGATGGCCTGCGCGCCGGCACCCTGGTGCGCATGCTGCCGGACTACCGCCTGCAGGAGCTCAACCTGTACGCCATCTATCCTTCGCGCCAGTACCTGGACGCCAAGATCAAGACCTGGGTGGAGTACCTGCGCGGTTCGCTGCCCGACATCCTCGCCGCCCACGAAGCGGACCTGAAGAGCCACGAGCTGTCGTTCGCCGTTTGATCGTTCGGCTGGGGGAATGTTAGCGTGCTTGCTTTCTCCTGCGCCGAGACAGCGACCATGAAAAAAACCGTACTGGCCTTCAGCCGCATCACCCCGCCGATGATCGAACGCCTGCAACAGGACTTCGAAGTCATCGTGCCCGACCCGAAAAAGGGTGACCTGGCGGCGCAGTTCGACGAAGCGCTGCCCCATGCCCATGGCTTGATCGGCGCCGGGCGCAAGCTGGGACGCGAGCAACTGGCGGCGGCCACTCGGCTGCAAGCGGTCAGCAGCGTGTCGGTGGGCTACGACAACTACGACGTGGCCTACTTCAACGAGCGCGGCCTGCTGCTGACCAATACCCCCGATGTGCTCACCGAAAGCACCGCCGACCTGGGGTTCGCGCTGATCATGAGCAGCGCCCGGCGAGTCGCCGAGCTCGACGCCTGGACCAAGGCCGGGCAGTGGAAAGCCAGTGTGGCAGCGCCACAGTTCGGCAGCGACGTGCACGGCAAGACCCTGGGCATCATCGGCATGGGCAACATCGGCGCCGCCATCGCCCGCCGCGGCCGGCTAGGGTTCAACATGCCGGTGCTGTACAGCGGCAACAGCCGCAAGCCGGCGCTGGAGCAGGAACTGGGCGCACAGTTTCGCAGCCTCGAGCAATTGCTGGCCGAAGCCGACTTCGTGGTGCTGGTGGTGCCCCTCAGCGACAAGACCCGGCATTTGATCAGTCATCGTGAGCTAAGCCTGATGAAGCCCGGCGCCTTTCTCATCAATATCGCCCGCGGCCCGGTGGTGGACGAGGCGGCGCTGGTCCAGGCGCTGCGCAACGGAACCATTCGCGGTGCCGGGCTGGACGTGTACGAGCAGGAGCCGCTGGCCCAGTCGCCACTGTTCCAGTTGCCCAATGCGGTGACCCTGCCGCACATCGGCTCGGCCACCACTCAGACCCGCGAAGCCATGGCCGAGCGCGCCATGGACAACCTGACCGCCGCTCTACGCGGCGAGCGGCCACGGGATCTGGTCAACCCGCAGGCGTTCAAGGGCTGAAGGTGCGGGCGCCCAAACCGGGAGCAACGGCTCGCGCCAGGCTGTGGGATTGAGTTACACCTTGAAACCACTTGCCGAACGACGGTGGCCGACAAGGCTGGGATACTCCCCGCCCCATCGCTTGCCAGCCCTCGCCTATGCCCAACCTGACCACCCCTGCCCTGATCCGTCTTTGCAAGTTGTGCATGGCTCTGTTCGCGGGCCTGTTCGGCTTGCTGGTGGTGCTGGGCAATCTCAGTGACTACCACCTCAACCTCGCCTACGTCGGTGAAACCCTCAGCCTGCAGGGCGTCGAGGCCGGTCCCGGGCTGGCCTGGAGGGCCGTGCCCAACCCGCTGCTGCATCACCTGAGCTACCTGGCCATCATCGCCGCGCAGTTGCTGTTCACCTTCTGCTGCTTCAAGGGCTTCGCCAACATGGCTGGCCAGTTCCGTGCCTCGGCCATGGCTTTTCACCACGCCAAACGCTGGGCCATTGCCGGCCTGCTGCTGGGCGCCGCGCTGTGGTACCTGGGCTTTCAGGTGATCGGCGGCGAATGGTTCCTGCTCTGGCAGTCCGGCAGCCAGGCGCTGGCCACCGCCGACCGCTTCATGAACTTCATCTACGCCGCCTTGATCTTCATCAGCCTGCGCAACGACGAATAGCCCGAGCCCTTGCGAAACACCAGCACGTTGCCGAGCATCACCGCCACCAGGCCCACCAGCGCCGGGGCGGTCCACTGGTAACCCTCCACCACGGCGGAAACGTTCAACGCCACCAGCGGAAACAGCACCGTGCAGTAGGCGGCGCGCTCCGGCCCCATGCGCCCGACCAGGGTCAGGTAAGCGGTAAAGCCGATCACCGAACCAGGTATGGCCAGGTACAGCAAGGCACCGATGTAGCGCTGGCTCCAGTCGATCTGGAACGGTATGCCGCGCAACAGGCACCAACCGGTGAGCATCGCCGCGCCGTACAGCATGCCCCAGGCATTGGTGGTCATGGGCCGCAAGCCGGCCTTTTGCTGCACGCTGGAGAGCAGGTTGCCCGCCGAGAAACACAGGGTGCCGAACAGCGCCAGGCCCAACCCCACCAGGGTCTGATGGCTGGCATGACCGGCGCTCAATTGCGGCCAGTACAGCAATCCCAGACCGAGCAGCCCCAGCGCCCCGCCGCCGAGCACGTTGGCGGCGATCTTCTGGCCGAGAAACACCCGCGCATTCAGCGCATTCCATAGCGCAGCCGTAGAGAACACCACGGCAATCAGGCCGCTGGGCACCCACTGGCTGGCATTCAGAAAGCACATGAAGTTCACGCAGAACAGGCACAGCCCCTGAGCCAGGCAAATCAGGTGACCGCGCCGATTCATCGGTTGCAGCCGCCGGCTGGCCAGCAGGCCGACGAACAGCAGGAGCGCAGCGAGGGCGAAGCGATAGACGATCGACACCTCGATGGGCACCACGCCCAGTTGCAGCTTGAGGGCGATCCAGGTGGTGCCCCAGATCAAGACAGTCAGCACGTACAGCGATAGGTTCATGGCGCAAGCTCCTGATGGACGCTCAGTGTGCGGTGGCTGCTGCCTGTGGCCGTTGCACAATCTTGCGCTTTTTCCACGCAGGCTCATCGAGGCGGCGCTGTGCTGGGTTAGGATGGCCATCGAGGTAGCGACCATGACCCAACTTGACCAACTCCAGGTATTCCAGGCCCTCAGCAGCTCGGCCAACGCGCGCCTGGAGCGCAGCGCCGAACTGGGCGATGGCCTGGCGGCGGCGTTGTGGAGCAACCATCACGATGCCCAGGATTATCAGGCGCCCAGCCATCACACGCTGTCGTGCTACCTGGCCGGCGGCACCGGCACCTTCCGCCGCGACCAGCCGGGCAACAAAGGCGCTCCGGACAAACTCTGCACCTTGCCCGCCGAGCACCGTTCGGCCTGGGTGATCAACGGCGAGATCCGCCTGGCCCACCTGTATTTCAGCGCCGAGCAGTTCGCCTTCAGCTGCCTGGGCCTGCTCGATCGCGAGCCCCGCGAGCTGCAACTGCGCGAGCACACCTTTCTCGAGGACGCCCAGCAGGCGCGGCGCTTTCGCCAATTGATCGGGATGAACTGGCAGGAGCCCGGCGAGCGCCTGCTGACCTCGGCGCTGGCCCACGAGATGCTCGGCCACACCGTGCTGACCCAGGTCGGGCTGCGCCATGGCCTGCGGGTCAAGGGTGGGCTGGCGGCGCATCAGCGCCGACTGTTGCGCGACTACATCGAAATGCACCTGGAAGAGCCGCTCAGCCTGGGCCTGCTGGCGGGGTTGTGCAGCCTCTCGGAATATCACTTTGCGCGCATGTTTCGCCACAGCTTTGGCGTGCCGCCTCACCAGTTCGTGCTGCATCGGCGGATGCTGCGTGCACGCCTGCTGCTGAGCCAGGGCAGCCTGTCGTTGGGGGAGATTGCCCTGGCCTGCGGTTTTGCCAGCGCCAGCCATTTCAGCCGGCGTTTCGGCCAGAGCCTGGGCGCGACGCCCGGCGAATACCGGCTGGCAATGGCACCCGGCAGGGGCTCGAAACGGCCCCTATAGCAGGTTGCCCGCAAGGTCAAGCGGACCACCCGGCTGCGGTTTAGTTACCAAATATTTATATGCATAAAGGGGTTGAATTGTCGGCGCCAGTGCCTGACCTTGTTAAGCAAGAGGCGCCTATTTCCCTCTGGCGAATCTCTTGTGAGCTAGCTGAATAAGGATTAACCATGCAAATCCAGGTCAATAGCGATAACCACATTCAAAACAGCAGCCGACTGGAAGACTGGGTCAGCAGTACTGTCCAGAGCTCTCTCGAACACTACGAAGAGGACCTCACCCGCGTCGAGGTCCACCTGAAGGATGAAAACGGCGACAAGCCAGGCACCCACGACAAGCGCTGCCAGATGGAAGCTCGCCCCAAGGGCCACCAGCCGGTGTCCGTGACCCACACCGCCGCCACCCTCGACCAGGCGGTGGAAGGCGCCGCGACCAAGCTCAACCACGCCCTGGAGCACTTGTTCGGCAAGCTGCGCAGCCCGCGCCGCGGTGCCGCCCTGCCCGCCAGCGAGCCGGGTGTCAGCGCCGATGCGCTGCTCGAAGAAGAATTTCTGGAAAACGAACAGGTCCTCAACAGCTGACCCTGAACGAGGAAAAAGGCGAGCTGCGGCTCGCCTTTTTTTTGGCGCACCAAAAGTTGACAGAAACGGCACGTGACTTGCTAGGTCTCTGACAGGAGCAAGTGACGTGTAATTGCCAGGAAGAGCAAACGACTCGTCAGTAGGTCTGGACGGCGAACTTATACCAAGTGCCCCCAGTCAATAACTGCAGGTCTTACTTACCAGGTGCGCCGCATGGATAACCCATTCCAGATCATCAGTGAAGCCTTCCAGCCCGAGTACCGGGTCAATCTGAGTATTCAGCGCCTGGACGGCAGCATCATGCTCACCCTGTCCAACGACAGCGGCGTGGTGGCCAAGCGCATGATCAGCGCTGCGCAGCGCAATGACCCCAAGCGTCTGTTGCGTTTGATCGAGAGCATCCAGTTCGGCATCGCTATCGAGCGCGGTCACAGCGCAGTGCAGTTGCTGGCCGCCATGACTGAAAGCGACTCACCCAAGGCCTGGTCCCGGGCCCAGCCACGCTTGGCAGCGGGCCTGTAAACACGACCGTTCGTCAGTAAAATCAAGCTATTACCGCGCCATCATCTGGCGCGGTAGCTTCGCCGAAATGCCCCATAACGACCCTCCCTGATGGATATTGGTGCGCCCGCGCCAGCCTCTACACCTCGCCCTTCTCCTCCGTGACCGCGCCTTTGACCGGGCTGTGCGGATCGGGAATCTTCGCCGACGGGTATTTCGCCGAGGCGTAACGCACCACCAGAATGGACAAGGCCAGCAGCAGGATCGCACCGGTCAGATAGACCACCCCCAAGTCCGCAGGGCCGTGGTGCGACACATCGGAAATCAGCAGCCGGGTCAGTGCGGTAATTGCCACGTACAGCAGGAAGCGCACAGGCATGTGGTTGGTCTTGAAGTAGATCCCGACCATGGCGCCCAGCTCCAGGTAGATGAACAGCAACAGAATGTCATCGACGCTGATGTGTCCCTTTTCGAGCATGTCGAGAAACGCCACCACGGCGGCCCAGGCCGTGACCGCGCCGATGGCGAACAGCGCCATGTAGTGAAAGCTCTCGACCAGCAGATTGCCCAGCGACTCCGCCAGGGCATGGACCCGGTGGCGCAGCGATTCGGCCCAGTTCATTTTCACGTATTGGCTTCCTTTGGCGATGGCGCCGCAGCCATTGCTGCGCACACCTGAACATTCTGCTGCCTGGACGCGATGCTTTGTGCAGGATTTGCAGGCAGACGCCGCGGCATTGCGCCGCAGCGCTGGTCAGAGGCGCGTTTTTGGCCTATGATCTTTACTGTACAAACAACCAGTAGTCTACAGTGACGGCTGGCAGGCATGACGACAACCCTTGCCGTCACAGGCCGAAACGGGACATCCCCCGCCCCTGGTGCACTTGAATACGAGGCCGAAAATGGCTGTTGAAACCCTGTATCGCAGTACCCGCGATTTGGAGACTACCTTCGTGGACCGCAAACTAGCCGACGCGCACGACCAGATGCTCGAGCTTGCCGAGATGCTCACCCAGGTCCTGCAGAAGAACGTACCGGGCCTGAGCGAAAAGCTGGCCGAAGACACCGGTATCTACATGGCCAAGAACCGCGCGGTGTTCGCCGCCGCGTTCAAGAGCAATGTCAGTGCGCTGAGCGAGCTGCAGGGGGAGTAAAGGGTGGGTCTTGCGAGCCTGGTCGCCGCGTTGCGATCAGCGCCCGTACAGCAACCGCTCCGCCAGCCGCTCCGCCACTACCGCCGGTGAACGCTTTTCCGCCTGGGCGTGGCCGAAGATCTCGGTCAGCCGCTTGGCGATCTGCGACAGGTGCCCGGTAATCGCCAGATGCGATTCACCGGCGTGGGTCAAGGCCACGTGAATCAGGCCGCCTGCATTGATCACATAATCCGGCGCATAGAGAATCCCGCGGGCTTCGAGCTGGTCCGCCACCTGCAGGCTGGTCAGTTGCGTGTTTGCGGCCCCTGCGACGGCGGCGCAGCGCAATTGCGCCACGCTCTGGCTGTTGAGCACCGCGCCCATGGCGCAGGGGGCGAAGATGTCGCAAGGGGTGGCCACCAGCGCCTCGCTGGCAATGGGGTGCGCGTTCAGCTGCTCCATGGCCAGGCGCAGCTTGCCCGGGTCGACGTCACTGACCAGCAGTTCGGCCCCAGCGGCATGCAGGTGTTCGGCCAAGGCGAATCCGACGCTGCCCAGGCCCTGCACGGCAATGCGCAGACCCTCCAGGTTGTCGCTGCCCAGGCGCGCCATGGCCGTGGCACGAATGCCGGCAAACACCCCCAGGGCGGTGTGCAGCGCCGGATCGCCATGGGCGCTGGTGCTGGTGACATGAGTGGTGGCCTGGGCGATGCAGTCCATGTCGACCCGCGAGGTGCCACTCTCGATAGCCGTGATGTACTGGCCGTCCAGGCTTTCGACAAAGCGGCCGAACGCTTCGAACAGCGCCGCGCGGTCGGCGACGTGGGCGTTGCGGATGATCACCGCCTTGCCGCCCCCCAACGGCAACCCGGCCAGCGCTGCCTTGTAGCTCATACCCTGGGCCAGACGAATGGCGTCGGCCATGGCGCTTTCATCGTCCGGGTAGGCCAGGTAACGACACCCACCCAACGCCGGGCCGCGGTCGCAGTTGTGAATGGCAATTACTGCACGCAGACCGGTCGCCGCGTCCACCGCCAGATGCAGGGCTTTACTGCGTGTGCTTTGCATGAGGGCGAACATGACCCGGCTCCCGAGCGCGCTGGGCGCAATTGTGTCGAAATCGTGTCAAAACAGTATAGGTGGCCATTGGCAAAGCATTTGTGCCCGACTGTCGAGGGAGCGCGCGGGACCCGCGCCGGCGACTGGACTAAACCCCGGTGGAGGGCTAAAAGGAGAGTAACTGCGCGACTGCGACGAGCCCCGATGAACCCACGCCAAGCCTTTCTAGCCTGCCTGCAACGCGGCCCTGCCGCAGTGTTCGAGGCGGCGTTGTGGATCGCCGTCGAGCACGACCCTGCGGTGCAACCGGCGCACTGCCTGGAGACCCTGAATGCGCTGCAGCGCGAGGTCAGCAGCGGGCTGCCGGCTTTGCCGCCCGGCGAACTGGGCCAACCGCTACTGCGCCGCCTGAGCGCCCTGGGCTTTCAGCAGGATGATCATCATCCCTTGCGGCCCCAGGCCGCACTCCTCGACCAGGTACTCGAACGGCGCCGCGGACAGCCGTTGGCGCTGGCCCTGATCAGCCTGGAGTTGGCCAGACGCCTGGGCATTCCCCTGGTCGGCGTGAATTTTCCTGGGCATTTCCTGCTGCGGGTGCCGGGCGCCGATCACCAGCTGGACCCCTGCGGCGGACGCCGTTTGTACCCCGCCGACTGCCGCGAGCTGCTGGCCCGGCAATTCGGTGCCAAGACGCCGCTGTTGGCCGATCATCTGCGCGAAGCGCAGGGGCCGCAGATATTGCAACGCCTGTCACGCAACCTGCGCCAGCTGCACAGCAGCCATGACGACGAAATCGCGGCCCTCAAGGATGCCGAGCGGGTGCTGGCGATCCCGCCTGCCACCGCCGGCGATTTTCTCGCCCGTGCCGGGCTTTACCAGCGGCTCGATTGCCCGCAGGCCGAGCGCTTCGACCTCGAACACGCACTGCTGCTCAGCGACGATCCGTTGCAGCGCCTGCGCCTGACCGCGCGGCTGAGCCAGCTGCCTACCACCCCGACCTCGATACACTAGGCACGCTCCCCCAGACCCTGGACGCGCCCGCGGCACTCGCCAAAACCGATGGAGGCATAGCCTTCGCGGTGGCAGCGACCGCGCAGGATGATCTCGTCGCCGTCTTCGAGAAAGCGCCGCGCTTCACCCGAGGCCAGTTGCAGGGCGACCTTGCCACCCTGGGTCATCTCCAGCAGGCTGCCGTACTGCCCCGGCTGGGCACCGGACAAGGTGCCGCTGCCGAACAGATCGCCCGGCTGCAGCTGGCAGCCATTGCTGCTGTGGTGGGCCAGCAACTGCGCGACCGTCCAGTACATGGCCAGGGTGCTGCTCTGGCTCAGCCGCTCGGCCGGCAGGCCGACGCTGCGCATGTGCGCGGTGCTGATCCACACCTGCAGGTCGATGGCCAGGGCGCCTCGGGCCTGATCGTGCTCGTCCCACAGATAGGGCAGCGGCTGCGGGTCGCCGTGAGGGCGCGACGGCTGTGCGCAGCGAAACGGCGCCAGGGCTTCGGGGGTGACCACCCAAGGCGAGATCGAGGTGATGAAACTCTTCGACAGGAATGGCCCCAGAGGCTGGTACTCCCAGGCCTGGATGTCGCGCGCCGACCAGTCGTTGAGCAGGCAGTAACCGGCTACGTGTTCGCCCGCTCGGCCGATCGGCAGCGGTTCGCCCAAGGCATTGCCGGGGCCGATCCACACGCCCAGCTCCAGCTCGAAATCCAGCCGCGCCGTGGCGGCCAGGGTCGGTTCGCCCTGCCCGGCGGGCAGGCTCTGGCCGCGTGGCCGCGGCACTGGATGGCCAGAGGCGCGCAGGGTCGAGGCGCGGCCGTGGTAGCCGATGGGCACAAATTTATAGTTGGGCAACAGAGGATTGTCTGGGCGAAACAAAGCACCGACATTTTTCGCATGCTCGATGCCAACGTAGAAGTCGGTGTAGTCGCCGACCCGCGCCGGCATGTGCAAGCTGCAGTCGGCGCTGTCGAGCAGGCAGCATTCAACGCGAGCGCGCTGCTGGCTGGTCTCCTCGAGCAGCTCCTGCAACTGTTGACGCAAGGCCAGCCGCGGGCCCTGGCCCATGGCGAAGAAGGCATTGAGGGTACCGCCGGCCATGGCGGCGACGGCATCGGCGGCCAGGCCATAAAGCAAGCCACGGGCCAGCAACGCGGGCAGATCGAGGATGCTGTCGCCGATCGCCACGCCAACCCGCGGGGCTGCCCCACCATGGCTGAACACGCCGTAAGGGAGGTTCTGCAGCGGAAAGTCGGCGTGACCGTTGGCCGTTTCCAGCCAGCTGCGGGCACCGTTCATGAAGGGCTCCAGTCGGGGTCGAAGGTGCTCGGCAGGCCCGCCCAGCACGCGTCGTAGTCGGCCTGGCGCTGCGCACACTGCATGGCAAAACGCGTGGGGCGCAGTACCTGGTGGGTCTCGAACATGAACGCCATGGTCTGGTCGACCTTCTGCGGTTGCAGCTCGGCGGCGATGGCCCGTGCGCAGGTTTCGCGGTCCGGGCCGTGGGCGCTCATGCAACTGTGCAGCGAGGCGCCGCCGGGCACGAAGCCCTCGGCCTTGGCATCGTAGACGCCTTGGATCAGGCCCATGTACTCGTTCATCAGGTTGCGATGAAACCAGGGCGGGCGAAAGGTCTTCTCGGCCACCAGCCAACGCGGCGGAAAGATCACGAAGTCCATGTTGGCCTGGCCCGGCACGCTGCCGGGTGAGGTCAACACGGTGAAGATCGACGGGTCCGGGTGGTCGAAGCTGATGCTGCCCAGGGTGTTGAAGCAGCGCAAATCGTAGCGCAGGGGCACATGGCTGCCGTGCCAGGCCACCACGTCGAAGGGTGAATGCTGCAGCTGGCAGCCCCACAGCTGGCCGTGGAATTTCTGTACCAGCGCTACCGCGCCCTGGCGGTCCTCGAAGTGGGCCACCGGGGCCTGGAAGTCCCGCGGGTTGGCCAGGCCGTTGCTGCCGATCGGGCCCAGGTCCGGCAGGCGCAGGGGCGCGCCATGGTTCTCTGCCAGATAGCCGCGGGCCTCGCCATCGAGCAACTCGACGCGAAACTTCAGGCCGCGAGGCAACAGGGCAATCTGCAACGGCTCGACCTCCAGCACGCCCAGTTCGGTGACGATGCGCAGGCGCCCGGCCTGGGGCACCAGGAGCAGCTCGCCATCAGCGTCATAGAACACCCGCTGCATCGACTGGTTGGCGGCGTAATGGTAGAGGCTGACGCCACCGGGCTGATCGGCATCGGCATTGGCCGCCATGGCTACCCAGCCGTCGATGAAGTCGGTGGGCGCCTCGGGCATGGGCAAGGGGTTCCAGCGCAGGCGATTGGGATTGCCCGGGCCCAGGCCAACGCCTTGCAGCTGGCGGTGCAGCGGTACGAAGCCCGGGTGCAGGGCCGAGGGCCGGATGCGGTACAGCCAGGTACGGCGCGCCTCGTGGCGCGGCATGGTGAAGGCGGTACCGCTCAATTGTTCGGCGTACAGCCCGTAGGGCGCACGCTGCGGTGAGTTCTGGCCGCTGGGCAAGGCGCCGGGCAGCGCTTCGCTGGCGAATTGGTTGGCGAAACCGGACTGGTAACGCAGAGGACTGGCAGTAAAGTCTTGGGGCATGGGACATCTCCCGAGATTCTTTTTGTTATGGGAGTATCTTGCTGGAGGTCGGTCGCTGGCCGCAACCCTTGGATCCCAGCATTGGCAGAATCACTGTTGCGCAGACTGTAACAGAGCATGTCGCAAACCACGGTATTTCGCCGACATGGCCACACCTATAATGACCACCACATTCAGGGCCGCCCCTACAGCCCTTGATTCATCTGCGCCTGACGCCTTTCAACCGGTAGCGAAGGGTTGTGCAACGGCACGCAGAGCACCCTGTTCACCGACGTTGTTTTGAAGCTCCTTGACCAACGTCTTGCTTGGCCGCTGTGTAATCACAGCGGCCTTTTTTATGCCCATCGCCAACTGGCTCGCCGTCAGATCAGCGCTTGGAGCAATGGCGCGGCGAACAGGTTGAGCAGGCCGGTCAGAACCATCACCAGGCCGGCCACCGAGCCCTCCTCCTTACCCACCTCCTGCGCACGACTGACCCCGGCGCCATGGGCGCCGACACCGAACAGCGCGCCGCGGGCCAAGGGGCTTTGCAGGGGCAGCCACTTGAGCAGAATGCCGCCGAGCATGGCGCCGAACACGCCAGTGAACATCACGAATACCGCTGTCAGCTCCGGCACGCCGCCCAGGTCGTGGGCCAGGGGCATGGCGAACGGCGTGGTGATCGAGCGCGGCACCAGCGACAGGCTCACCGAGTTGTCCAGGGCCAGCGCCCGGGCCAGCCACCAGGAGCTGGCGATGGACGCCGCACTGCCCGCCAGCATGCCCAGCAGCAACGCCGACCAGTGCCGTGCCAGCAGGGCCCGCTGCTGCCAGATGGGCACGGCAAAGGCCACAGTGACAGGCCCCAGGACCAGCATCAGCCAGTGGGTGTTGCGCGAATATTCGGCGTAGGCAGTGTGCATCGGCGCGGCGATCGCCAGCAGTACCGTGGGCACCAGGATCAGCGGCGAGAAGAGGTAGCGGCGGGTGCGCCGGTACAGCCAGCGGCTGCCGACATAGGCCAGCAGGGTCAGCGCGAGCCAGAACATCGGCATGGGTTCAAACGTCACGGCGGGTCTTCCAGCGGCAGGCGTATTCAACGGTCAAAGCGGTCACCAGCATCACGGTCAGAGTGCTGACGGCGATCACCAGCATGATCCGCCAGCCTTGGTTGCGGGCCAGGGCGCCGTAGTCGAGCAGGCTCATCAAGGCAGGAATGAAGAACAGCAACATCTCGGCCATCAGCCAGCCAGCGCCCAATTGCAACACGGCCGGGCGAATCAGCCCGCTGGCGAACGCCAGCAGCAACAGCGCCAGGCCCACCACGCCACCGGGAATAGGCCAGTGCAGCCAAGCTGCGAGCTGGCCGCCCAGCAGGTAGAGACCGAGCAGTACCAACATCTCGGCAACGACTCGCGCGAATTTTTTCACCCTGGCCACCTTGTCTGCACTCAGGCGTCCGTCGCCCGAGTCACGGCCAGTGTAAAGAGACCGGTTCCATGTCTTAAACGAATTGTTAGACTGCCTCGCATTCCATAATGGAATCGCGACACCGAACAACCCACCGCCTCAATTGATTGGGAGACGCTTGCTGTGGAATTCAAACACTTGCGCACCTTCAGCGAGGTCATGCGCCAGGGCGGCTTCACCCAGGCCGCCAGCGTGCTCAATATCAGCCAGTCGGCCGTGAGCAAGCAGATCGCCCAGCTGGAGCACAGCCTGGGCACCCCGCTACTCGAGCGCCAGGGCTCACACCTGCTGCTGACGGCGGCCGGAAGCGTGGTGCTCAAGCGCGGCGAGGCGATGCTGCGCCTGCGCGGCGAGTTGCAGCGCGAGCTCGACGACCTCAGCCAGATGGCTCGCGGCGAGCTGCGCCTGGGCCTGCCCCTGCTGGGCAGCGATATGTTGTTCGCCCAATTGTTCGCCGAATATCGCCGGCGCTATCCGAACATCCAGGTGCACCTGATCGAAGGCGGCAGCCTGGTCATCGAAAAAGCGGTGCTCAATGGCGAGCTGGAGCTGGGCGGCAGCTTGACGCCCCACGACCCGGCATTCGCCTTCCAGCCATTCTGCAACGAGCCACTCGACGTCCTGCTGCCGGCCATTCATCCATTGGCCGATAACCGCGAGGTGCGCCTGGCCGAGCTCGCCGAAACGCCCTTCCTGATGTACCAGCGCAGCTTCGTGCTCAACGAACGCCTGGTCCAGGCCTGTCAGCGCCAGGGCTTCACCCCTCGCGAAGGCGGGCGCAGCGGCCAGGCCGACTTTCTCGCCGCGCTGGTCGCCGCCGGCCAGGGCGTGGTGCTGCTACCCAGCGTCGTCGCGCGGGCGCTGGTGCGGCCTGGGGTGGTGCGCCTGACCCTGACCGAGCCCGACGAATTGCGCTGGGACATTGCCTTTATCTGGCGCCAGGGCGCCTATCTGTCGCGCGCCGCACAGGCTTGGCTGGAGCTGCTGGCAGAACGCCGGTCATGACCTCAGCGCCGCCGCGAACTGCGCCAGCCAAGGCTCGGCGTCGGTTTCCGGGGTGACCGACTCACTGGCGTCCAGGCGCAGCATCGGCGATACCTCGCGCACCCCAAGCTCGGTGAACAGCTCGCGCATCTGCTCGCCGCCGCCGCAATAGGTATCCCCATAGCTGGCATCGCCCAGACCGATCACCCCGCCAGGCAAGCCGCGCAGCGCCGCCGGCAGGCTGTCGCGCAGCGCGGCATACAGAGGTTGCAGGTCGTCGGGCAACTCACCCATGCCGGTGGTCGAGGTGACCGCCAGCAGCGCCTGGGGCTCGGCGGCCAGCAGTTGCTCGAGCGACAGGCGGGGGCTGAAGAGCGCCTGCAACCCAGCTTCCTCGAGCAGCTTCTGGGCGTGGCGTGCGACTTCTTCGGCAGTGCCGTACACGGAGCCGGAAATTATGGCGACTTTCATTGCGAACGATCCTGGGCAGTGGGCAGGCGACGGATATTATCATTCCCGGCGCCACCAGACGGGGGGCGTCGAGTTCAGCAGTTTGAACAATAACCGACGACGTCCGTCATAATGGCAACATGCCTTGATGACACCTCGCAGGATTCACATGATCAATGCCAAGCTGCTGCAACTTGTGATCGACGCCTCTGACGACGGCATCGTGGTCGCCGAACAGGAAGGTGAAGACAACATCCTCATCTATGCGAACCCGGCTTTCGAACGCATGACCGGCTACAGCGGCGCGGAGATCCTCTACCGCGACTGTCGCTTCCTGCAGAATGGTGAAGCCGACCCCCAGGTGCTCAAGGTACTGCGCCAGGCCATCGACCAGGGCAAACCGGCCCGGCAGATCTTGCGCAACTACCGCAAGGACGGCACTTCTTTCTGGAACGAGCTGTCGATCACCCCTGTTTACAATGAAGCTGACCAGCTTATGTATTACGTCGGGATACAGAAAGATGTCAGCGAACAGGTGGCTGCCCAGCAGCGCATCGGCGAGCTGGAGCGCCAGCTGCAGGCTGCTCATGAAGACATTCGGCGGCTGCAAGGTGACGAACGGCGATAACTTGTGTTTCCATTTGTTGTCTAAATCAGCGTAAAACCGTCTTTCAATTGCCCTGTTCGAGTCTGTCCATGGAACCCGAAGCACTCCTGACCCAGGATGAGCTGGACTTCATCAAGAAGATGCAGCACAACCCGCAGTTCAATCTGGGGGATGCCAGCCCGAGCCTGACCGTCAATGGCGGCTTGCAGGTCAAGGACCTGCTCACCCGCCTGGCGGCTCACGAGCAGGTGACCATCCAGGCGCAGTTCGAGAACCAGCAGATGAGCTTTCCGCTGGAACTGGTGGAAGACGAGTTCCATGCCGTGCACCTTCACCTGGGTGCACCGAGCATCTACGAAGACGGCCCGATGGTGCGCCCTTGGCGCTTGACCCTGGCCTCGCCGGTGGCCCTGCGGGACGACCTGGGCTTGAGCACGGATTTTCTGGTGCGCGAAATTTCCTTCAAGGGCGTGCTGCTCGAACTGGACCCCGAAACCCCGCCGCCGGTAGAGTTCTCGTTGTGGTTCTGCCCCGACGGCCACGCGCCGATGGCCCTCAATGGCACGCTGGAGCGGACCAAGGCCAAGGGCCTGGCGGCCTACCGTCTGAGCCAGAGCGACGCCGGGGAGACCGAGCGGCTACGCCAATACATCCTGCAACAGCACCAGCTCAGCCACCCCGACCTGCACGTCTGAGGCTCCACCTCAACTGTCCAGGTGCCCTTCGAGAAATTGCTGCAAGCGCCGCTGCATGAAGCGTCCGTCGCTGCCCAGACAGACGATGGGCGCGCCCACGAAGCTGTCATGCGCCAGCTCCGACAGCTCGCCGGCCAGCAATAGCGGGCACTCCAGCGACAGCGCCAGACGTGCCCAGCCCTTGCCGGCATCGGTTGCCGGCGGATGGGTTGAATACAACACCAGCGCCTCGGGGCGGACCTTGTCGCAGATCAGGCTGAGCTCTTCCAGCGGCTGGCCGAACGGCAGCACCCGCACCTCGATGTCGCCGCTCACCAGCATCAGCCCGGCCACCAGCAGCTCCAGTTCGCGGCATTCTCCAGGCACAGCGGCCACCAGCACGCGCCCCAGGTGGGCTGGCAGCCCGTTGTGCAGCTGCAGACGCTGCAGGGTGCGCCCACGCAGAAAGCCGTCCAGCAGCAGCCATTCGCTCAGCTGGCCGAACCGCTCGCGCTCGGCCAGCAGCTGCACCCAGACCGGCATGAAGATCTCCTGGAACACCACCACCAGCGGGTAACTGGAAAATATCTGGCCGTAGACCTGCTCCAGCAGGCGCTCGTCGAACTCACCCACGGCGCGGCGCACGCGTGCCTGCCACTCGGCCCATTCACCTGGTGCCGTGCTGGGGTCCGGCGCCTGGCTGCGCAGGCTTTCACTGCGGGCCAGGATGCGCTCGACCTTGCCCACCGGCACGCCGCGTTCGATCCAGCCAAGAATCTGTCGAACCTCTTCGATGTTGGCCTGGGAGTACAAGCGGTGCCCGCTTTCGGTGCGGATGGGCTGAACCAGGCCATAACGGCGTTCCCAGGCCCGCAGGGTGACCGGGTTGATGCCGGTCAGGCGCGACACTTCGCGAATCGGCAACAGCTCCTGGCCAGAATCGTCAGGGCTGATTGCCGGGGCTGCAGAATCATTCATCGTCAGGCAAACCAGGGGTCTTGAGGGCAGTCGAGCATTCTAGCGCCGTCAGTCGGTCGGCTGCACCGCTGTTTGTCAGAAGAAAGCTGCCACTTCGCCGCCGGATCAGGAATAATCCTTGCTTGGACTTGACCGCTATCGACGCGGCAACCCCGCTTGCCATTGCACACGCAGCCCATCACCCCGGCGCTGCGTATGAAGAGCCGCCCTACCCGGGCAGCTACGCCAAGGAGATTCACCCATGTCTACCGCACCCGTCACCCTGATGGTGGCACGTCGCGCCGCCCACGGCCGTTACCACGACCTGATCGCCTGGCTGCATGAAGGCGAACACCTGGCCACCGACTTCCCTGGCTACCTTGGCTCCGGTGTCCTCGCGCCACCGCCCGAAGACGACGAATTCCAGATCATCTTCCGTTTTGCCGACGAGACCACCCTGCACGCCTGGGAGCATTCGGCTTCGCGCCAGGCCTGGCTGGCCCGCGGCGCCGGGCTGTTCGCGCAACCCTCGGAGCACCGCGTCAAGGGCATCGACAACTGGTTTGCCAGCAACGACCTGCAGCGCCCGCCGCGCTGGAAGCAGGCCGTGGCGATCTGGGTGGCGTTTTTCCCGGTGTCGCTGCTGTTCAACTTTGTCTTCGGCCATTGGCTGGCCGAGCTGCCCCTGGTCAGCAGAATCTTCTTCAGCACCCTGGCCTTGACGCCGCTGATGGTGTTCTTCTTCATTCCGCTTTCCACCCACCTGCTGGCCGGCTGGCTGCATCCGGCGCCTACCCGCGCCCTGCGCGACGCGGCAGCGAGCCACGGGGGCTAGGCGGCGGTATGGTATAACGGAGCCTCAGCCTCCCGAGACCCAATGCGCATGCCCAGCCCTGCCCCTGTCCTGATTACTGGCGCCGGCCAGCGCATCGGCCTGTATTGCGCCAAGCGCTTGCTGGCCGAAGGCCAAGCGGTCATCGCCAGTTACCGTCATGAACGCCCGGGCGTGCAGGAGCTGCGCGAGCTGGGCGCCACGTTGCTGCCCGCCGACTTCAGCAATGAGGCCGGCATCCTGGCGTTCATCGACCGGCTCAAGGGCCACACCGACAGCCTGCGGGCGATCGTTCACAACGCCTCCAGCTGGCAGGCAGAGGTGGCCGGCCAGGAGGCCGCCGCCATGACCGAGATGCTCGGTGTGCATGTGCTGGCGCCCTACCTGATCAACCTGCGCTGCAGCGAGCTGCTGCGCGCCAGCGAGCCGGCCGATATCATCCATATCAGCGACGATGTGGTGCGCAAGGGCAGCCCCCGGCACATCGCCTACTGCGCCAGCAAGGCTGCGCTGGAGAGCCTGACGCTGTCCTTCGCCGCCCGCCTGGCGCCGGCCATCAAGGTCAACGGCATTGCCCCGGCGCTGATCCTGTTCAACCCAGAAGACGACGCCGCCTACCGCACCCGGGCGCTGGCCAAGTCCGCGCTGGGAATCGAGCCGGGCAGCGAAGTCGTCTATCAGAGCCTGCGCTATCTGCTCGACAACCCTTACGTGACCGGCACCACCTTGACCGTGAACGGCGGCCGGCACGTAAAATAGCCGTCTACCTTCAGCCCTATCGATCGAACGGAGCAATGCCATGCCGCAACTGCAACCAGGAATGGCACGCATCCGGGTCAAGGACCTGCGACTGCGTACGTTCATCGGCATCAACGAGGACGAGATCCTCAACAAGCAGGACGTGCTGATCAACCTGACCATCCTGTATGCCGCGCAGGAAGCGGTGCGCGATAACGACATCGACCACGCCCTGAACTACCGCACCATCACCAAGGCAGTGATCCAGCACGTCGAAGGCAACCGCTTCGCCTTGCTCGAACGCTTGACCCAGGAGCTGCTGGACCTGGTCATGAGCCATGAAGCGGTGCTGTATGCCGAGGTCGAGGTGGACAAACCCCATGCGCTGCGATTCGCCGAGTCGGTGTCGATCACCCTCGCCGCGCAGCGCTGAACCGGAGAAACACACATGCCTTTACAAGATCAGCAGCGCCTGGAACTCGAAGCCGCTGCCTTTCGCCGCCTGGTCGAACATCTGGGCCAGCGCACCGATGTGCAGAACATCGACCTGATGAACCTCTCGGGCTTCTGCCGCAACTGCCTGTCGAAATGGTACAAGGCCGCCGCCGACGACCGTCAGCTCGACCTCAGCCTGGATGAGGCCCGCGAGGTGGTTTACGGCATGCCTTACGCCGAGTGGAAGGCCCAGTACCAGAAAGAAGCCAGCACCGAACAGCAGCAGGCGTTCGCCCAAGGAAAACCCCATGACTGATCTGTCCAGTTTCAAGACCCGCCTTGCCAGCGGCGAGCACGCATTCGCCGATACCCTGGCTTTTGTGACCGAACACTATGATTACCAGCCGCAGGCCTTTCGCAACGGCGAGCTGGACAACGCTGCCGGACAGAACGAGGGCTCGTGCAAGACCCTGGGCATGGCCGTGCTGGAAGGTTTGAGTGATGAGCAGGCATTGCTGGCGTTCGGCGAGCACTACCGCAGCGTGCTGGCAACGCCGCAGGGCAGCGACCACGGCAATATTCGCAACCTGATCGCCCATGGCCTGGCGGGGGTAGTTTTTGCGGCTCAGCCTCTCAAGCGCAAAGGCTGACAATTTGGCAGGGGGCCACGCCCCCCCCCCCCGAGGGCCGCAGCCGGTTTGAGCGGTGGTGTGGCAGGTGAAACCTGCCGCGCCAGTTGGCCCCTACACCTGGCCGGTGCTCAAAGGCATCAGGAAAAGGTAGCGTTCGCCAACCCATCCAGATAGCGCTCCACGTCCAGCGCCGCCATGCAGCCGGCACCGGCGGAGGTGATGGCCTGGCGATAGACGTGGTCGGCCACGTCGCCTGCGGCGAATACGCCTTCCACGCTGGTGGCGGTGGCATTGCCTTCACGGCCGCCGTTGACCACCATGTAACCGTCCTTCAGCGCCAGCTGCCCTTCGAACAGCGCCGTGTTCGGCGTGTGGCCGATGGCGATGAACACGCCGTCGACCTTCAGCTCGTCGCTGCTCCCGTCGTTGTTCTTCAGACGCGCGCCGGTCACGCCCATGTTGTCGCCGAGCACTTCGTCCAGAGTGGCGTTGAGCTTGAGGGCGATCTTGCCCTCGGCGACCCGTGCGTGCAGCTTGTCGATCAGAATCTTCTCGGCGCGGAAGGTCTCGCGACGGTGTACCAGGGTCACTTTGCTGGCGATGTTGGCCAGGTACAACGCCTCTTCGACGGCGGTGTTGCCCCCACCCACCACCGCGACTTCGCGGTTGCGGTAGAAGAAGCCGTCGCAGGTGGCGCAGGCCGACACACCCTTGCCCATGAAGGTTTCTTCCGACGGCAGGCCCAGGTAGCGGGCACTGGCGCCCGTGGCGATGATCAGCGCGTCGCAGGTGTACTGGCCGCTGTCGCCGGTCAGGGTAAATGGCTTGCCGGCCAGGTCCACGGCATTGATGTGGTCGAAGACGATCTCGGTCTCGAAACGCTCGGCGTGTTCGCGCATGCGCTCCATCAGCACCGGGCCGGTCAGGCCATGGGGGTCGCCGGGCCAGTTGTCGACTTCAGTGGTGGTGGTCAACTGACCACCCGACTGCATGCCCGTGATCAGCAACGGCTTGAGGTTGGCCCGCGCGGCATAGACGGCAGCGCTGTAACCGGCAGGGCCGGAACCCAGGATGATCACTCGGGAATGGCGAACTTCAGACATGACAGACTCCTATCTAGCGGTCCTGGCGCACCAGGACCGGCTGGAAATGAAAAAGGACCGACAAGGCACTTGGGGAAGGCCTGCAACCGTCAGCCCTGAAAACCGGGTGGCAACTCGGCAAAGGGGCACGAGCGCTCAATTTGGGTCGCACTGTAACGGGAGCGTCCAGGTTAAGGAAATACCCATTCACAATCTAGCTCATAGCCTGGCGCTATGCCGTGATGCAGGCGCCCCATAAAGGTTGAGACGCGTGGTCCAAGCCTTTGTTACAGTCGATTTCCACCGCTTATCGGCACCTTATTCGCCCGGGCAAACTCGGGTAAGGTCTGCCCCCTGCCCTCGATGGAGTCTTCTCCTTATGCCTGCCCCCATGCTGTCCGGCCCCCAATACCTGCGCGAAGGCCTGAAACTGGTGCTCAGCCCCGGTCTGCGGCTGTTCGTGCTGATGCCGCTGGCGATCAACCTGGTGCTGTTCGTGGCGCTGATCTATTTCGCCGGTCACCAGTTCGGTCTGTGGGTCGACCACCTGATGCCCAGCCTGCCCTCCTGGCTGAACTGGCTGGGCTACATTCTCTGGCCGCTGTTCGTGGCCCTGGTGGTGCTGATGGTGTTCTTCACCTTCACCATGCTGGCCAACATCATTGCCGCGCCGTTCAACGGATTTCTGTCCGAGAAAGTGGAAGTGGTGGTGCGCGGCACCGACGAGTTTCCGGCGTTCAGCTGGGGTGAGCTGCTGGCCATGGTGCCGCGCACCTTGAGCCGTGAGATGCGCAAGCTGGGCTACTTTTTGCCGCGGGCGCTGGCGCTGTTCGTACTGTCGCTGATACCGGTGGTCAATGTGGTGGCCGCGCCGCTGTGGCTATTGTTCGGGGTGTGGATGATGGCCATCCAATACATCGACTACCCCGCCGACAACCACAAGATGAGCTGGCAGGACATGCTCGCCTGGTTGCGCAACAAGCGCTGGCAGAGCCTGGGCTTCGGCGGCATCGTCTACCTGGTGCTGCTGATTCCGGTGGTCAACCTGCTGATGATGCCGGCGGCAGTAGCCGGTGCCACGCTGTTCTGGGTGCGCGAGCGCGCCTGACCGTCACAATTTCATCACCGGGCCGCCATCTGCGCGCAACGGCCCGGGCCCACACTGGCAGGCATGACTCGAACTTCCCTGCACATTGCCCTGATCACCGAGACCTTCGCCCCGCAGGTCAATGGCGTCGCGCACACCCTCAGCCGCCTGAGCGACGGCCTGCGCGGCCTCGGCCACCGCGTTGAAGTGGTGCGCCCGCGCCAGGTCGAGGAACGCGAGGAGCCCGGCAGGGACCTGCTGCTGTGCCGCGGCTGGCCACTGCCGGGGTATCCGCAACTGCAATGGGGCCAGTCGTCCATGCACAAGCTGCTGCGCCGCTGGCGTCGCGACCGCCCCGACGTGCTGTACATCGCCACCGAAGGCCCGCTGGGGTTCAGCGCCCTGCGTGCGGCGCGGCGTTTGAAGATCACCGTGGTCAGCGGCTTTCACACCAACTTCCAGCAATATTCCACGCTGTACGGCCTGAGCCTGCTGACGCGCTGGGTGACCCATTACCTGCGCTGGTTCCACAACCGCACGCGCATGACCCTGGTGCCCAGCGGCAGCCAGCGCGTGCTGTTGCAGGGGCGCGGCTTCGAACGCCTGGAAATGCTCGCGCGAGGGGTCGACAGCCAGCTGTTCAACCCGGCCCGGCGCAGCCACGAACTGCGTCGCCAGTGGGGGCTGCAAGACGGTGACTTGGCGCTGCTATATGTCGGCCGCCTGGCTGCGGAAAAGAACCTTGGCCTGCTGCCGCGCACGTTGGCGGCGGTGCACGCGAGGTATCCTGGCCGACGCCTGCGCCTGCTGGTGGTGGGCGACGGGCCGCAGCGCAGTTGGCTGCAACAGCAACTGCCGGACGCGCTGTTCTGCGGCACGCTGCGCGACGAAGCGCTGGCAACCCATTACGCCTCGGCCGACGTGTTCGTGTTCCCGAGCCTGACCGAAACCTTCGGCAACGTGGTGCTTGAAGCCCAGGCCTCGGGGCTCGGCGTGGTCGCCTACGACAGCGCGGCCGCCGCCCAGCACATCCGCCACGGCCACACCGGCGCGGTGGCCCTGCCCGGCGACGAAGAGGATTTCATCGAAGCGGTGAACTGGCTGCTAGAGGACGACGAGGCGCTGCGACGGGTGCGCCTCAATGCCCGGCACCACGCGACCCGGCAAGGCTGGGCGGCGATCGTCAAGCGCTTCGAAAGCCACCTGCGCAGCGCCTGCCAGGCCAATGGCGCGGCGCAGTGGCCGGTCACACCAGGCTCGTCAGAGCCTCACGGCTGAACGGCAGAATGTCCTGCTCGCGGCCTTCGCGCACCTTCAAGGCCCAGTCCGGGTCCACCAGCAAGGCCCGGCCGACCGCCACCAGATCGAACTCGTCGTTGCCCAGGCGCTGCAGCAGGTTTTCCAGGCTGGCGGGCTGGGCCACCTTGTCGGTCTTGACCATGAACTGCAGGAACTCGCCGTCCAGGCCGACACTGCCCACGGTGATGGTCGGCTTGCCGGTGAGCTGGCGGGTCCAGCCGGCAAGGTTGAGGTCCGAGCCGGGGAACTCCGCTTCCCAGAAGCGCCGGGTGGAGCAGTGGAAGATGTCCACGCCTGCGGCCACCAACGGCTGCAGGAATGCCTCGAGGGCCTCGGGGGTCTGCACCAGGCGCGCGCTGTAGTCCTGCTGCTTCCACTGCGAGAAGCGGAATATGATCGGAAAGTCCGGGCCCGTGGCGGCGCGAATCGCCTCGACGATGCGGACCGCGAAGCGCGAGCGGTTGGCCAGGCTGCCGGCGTACTCGTCGTCGCGCTGGTTGCTGCCCTCCCAGAAGAACTGGTCGACCAGATAGCCATGGGCGCCGTGGATCTCCACGCCGTCCATGCCGATGGCCTGGGCATCCCGTGCGGCCTGGGCGAAGGCGGCGACCACCTCGTCGATGTCTTCGACCGACATGCCGTGTACCACCAGTTGATCGTCCTTGCGCTTCTCCATCGGGCCGTAGGCCGGCACGCTGGCATCGGGCTCGGTGCCTGGCTTGCGCACGCTGCCGACGTGCCACAGCTGCGGCACGATCTTGCCGCCGGCGCCGTGCACGGCGTCGACCACGGTCTTCCAGCCTGCCAGCGCGTCCACACCGTAGAAGCGCGGCACCTGCGGGTACCCGTTGGCCGCCCGATGGCCGACCGTGGTGCCTTCGGTGATGATCAGGCCCACGCCGCCTGCGGCCCGCCGGCGATAGTATTCGACGACCTGCGCCGTGGGCACGCCACCGGGCGAGAACGAACGGGTCATGGGCGCCATGACGACGCGGTTGGGTAGCTGCAGATTGCCCAGATGGAAGGGCTGGAACAGGGCGTCGAGCGACATGCGGGTGCTCCTGGATTGGCTCAAAGGCCGCAGGATAGCGCCGCTGGGGTGTGCCGGGGGAGCACTATTGATGGGGGTGATTGTGCGGAGTCAGCGTGAGGGGGTGCTGCGCAAACGCTTGGGCTTGGCCCTCCCACGATCGGTGTGGGAGGGACAAAGCCCCAGGTTTTCGATGCTTAGTGGTGGTGACCACCTTCGCCATGCACGTGACCGTGGGCGATTTCTTCCTGGCTGGCGTCGCGCACGTCGACGATCTTGACCTGGAAAGTGAGCTTCTGGCCAGCCAGCGGGTGGTTGCCGTCGACTGTGACGTCGTCGCCGTCGAGGTCGCGAATGGTCACGATCTGCATCTGGCCGTCCGGCGCCGAAGCGTGGAACTGCATGCCCACTTCCAGCTCGTCGACGCCTTCGAACATGCTGCGGCTCAGGGTGCTGACCAGTTCGGCAGAGTACTCGCCGTAGGCATCCTCGGGCTCTACGGTGACGGTCAATTCGTCACCAGGCTGCTTGCCTTCAAGGGCTTTTTCCAGACCAGGAATGATGTTGCCCGCGCCTTGCAGGTACACCAGAGGTGCTCCGCCGGACGAGCTGTCGAGGACCTCACCAATTTCATTGGTCAGGGTGTAGTCGATGGAGACGGCCTTATTGGCGGCGATCAGCATGGGGCGAGACCTTTTGCTTGAGAATGTAGAACGACCAAGTGTAACCAAGGGCCAGACCGAAAGCGAACGGAACGCGGACGGACGGGACGGTGCCCAAGCGAGGTGAAAAGTTCCGCCGCACCACGCTGCGGGGTGCCAACCGGGTATCGATAACGTTACCCTTGGCGCTGATCCAAGCGATTGGCGAGCCATACGCCAACGCCAATGCAACGCTCATCGAGAAGCTCGCATGCAGACATTCTTTATCGCGCCGACCGACTTTGGCGTAGGCCTGACCTCCATCAGCCTCGGGCTGGTACGCACACTGGAACGCGCCGGCCTCAAGGTCGGCTTCTTCAAACCCATCGCCCAGCCGCACCCGGGCGACCTGGGCCCGGAACGCTCCACCGAACTGATCGCCCGCACCCATGGCCTCAAGCCGCCCAAGCCGCTGGCCCTGGCGCATGTCGAGCGGATGCTCGGCGACGGCCAACTGGACGAACTGCTCGAGGAAATCATCACTCTCTACCAGCAGGCTGCCGTGGGCAAGGACGTGCTGATCGTCGAGGGCATGGTGCCGACCCGCCATGCCAGCTACGCGGCGCGGGTCAACCTGCATCTGGCCAAGAGCCTCGACGCTGAAGTCATCCTGGTGTCGGCGGCGGAAAACGAGGTGCTCGGCGAGCTGTCCGGGCGCGTCGAGTTGCAGGCGCAACTGTTCGGCGGCCCCAAGGACCCCAAGGTACTGGGCGTGATCCTCAACAAGGTGCGCACCGACGAAAGCATGCAGGCCTTTGCCGCGCGCCTCAAGGAGCACTCGCCGCTGTTGCGTGGCGGCGACTTCCGCCTGCTCGGCTGCATCCCCTATCAGGAGGACCTGAACGCCCCGCGCACGCGCGATGTCGCCGACCTGCTCGGCGCCCAGGTGATCAATGCCGGCGACTACGAGCAGCGGCGCATGAGCAAGATCATCATCTGCGCACGCACCGTGCTCAATACCGTACCGCTGCTCAAGCCGGGCGTACTGGTAGTCACCCCGGGAGATCGCGACGACATCATTCTCGCCGTAAGCATGGCCAGCATGAACGGCGTACCCCTGGCCGGGCTGCTGCTGACCAGCGATACGGTGCCCGACCCGCGCATCCTCGAACTCTGCCGCGGCGCCCTGCAGGCCGGGCTGCCGGTGCTGTCGGTGAGCACCGGCTCCTACGACACCGCCACTCGGTTGAACCAGCTGAACAAGGAAATCCCCATCGACGACCGTGAGCGCGCGGAGATCATCACCGACTTCGTCGCCGGCCACCTCGACGCCCAATGGCTGCACCAGCGCTGCGGCACGCCTCGTGAGCTGCGCCTGTCGCCTGCGGTGTTTCGTTACCAGCTGATTCAACGGGCCCAGCAGGCCGACAAGCGCATCGTTTTGCCCGAAGGTGCCGAGCCGCTGATGGTACAGGCCGCCGCCATCTGCCAGGCCCGCGGCATCGCGCGCTGCGTGCTGCTGGCCAGGCCCGAGGATGTGCACGCGGTGGCCCGCGCCCAGGGCATCGAGCTGCCGCCGGGGCTGGAAATCCTCGACCCCGACCTGATCCGCGAGCGCTACGTCGAACCCATGGTGGCATTGCGCAAGAGCAAGAGCCTGAACGCCCCCATGGCCGAGCAGCAGTTGGAAGACAACGTGGTGATCGGCACCATGATGCTGGCCCTCGACGAAGTCGACGGGCTGGTCTCGGGGCTGATCCACTCTACCGCCAATACCATCCGCCCGGCCCTGCAGCTGATCAAGACCGCACCGGGCTGCAAGCTGGTGTCGTCAGTGTTCTTCATGCTGTTCGCCGACCAGGTGCTGGTGTACGGCGACTGCGTGATGAACCCGCACCCCAGTGCCAGCGAGCTGGCGGAAATCGCCTTGCAGAGCGCCGACTCGGCGCAGGCTTTCGGCATCCCGCCACGGGTGGCGATGATCAGCTATTCGAGCGGCAACTCGGCCAGTGGCGAGGAGGTGGAAAAGGTCCGCGAGGCGACCCAACTGGCCCGGGAAAGCCAGCGTGACCTGCTGATCGACGGCCCGCTGCAATACGACGCTGCGGCCAACGAAAGCGTGGCCCGGCAACTGGCGCCGGACAGCCCGGTCGCCGGACGCGCCACGGTCTTCGTGTTCCCCGACCTCAACACCGGCAACACCACCCACAAGGCCGTGCAGCGCAGCGCCGATTGCGTCAGCCTGGGGCCGATGCTGCAGGGCCTGCGCAAGCCGGTCAACGACCTGCCACGCGGGGCGCAGGTCGACGATATCGTCTATACCATCGCCCTCACCGCCATCCAGGCCAACCGCAGCACTGACTTGCAGGATGCACCATGAAGCAAGGATCCGCCCTGCGCGGCGTGGTCAACGCGTTGCTGCTGGCCATCAACACCATCGTCTGCTGTACGCCACTGTTCGTGGTCGCACTGTTCAAGTTCTGCCTGCCGTTCGCCGCCGCGCAGCGGGTGACCGACGAACTCATGCGGCACATCCACGAAGCCTGGGTCGGCAACAACAAGCGCTGGATGAACAGTGCACGAGTGGACTGGCAGGTGACTGGCCTGCAGGGGCTGGACTACCAGCACTCCTACCTGGTGACCAGCAATCACCAGAGCTGGGTCGATATCCTGGTCCTGCAATACGTGCTGAACCGGCGCGTGCGCCCGCTGAAGTTCTTCATCAAGCAGGCGCTGATCTGGGTCCCGGTGATCGGCCTGGCCTGGTGGGCGCTGGGCTTTCCGTTCATGAAGCGCTACACCAAGGCCTACCTGGCCAGGCACCCGGAAAAGAAAGGCAAGGATCTGGCCACCACTCGGGCAACCTGCGCGAAGTTTCGCGGCAAGCCCACCGGCATCTTCAACTTCGTCGAGGGCACGCGCTTTACCCAGGCCAAGCATGACCAGCAGCAGTCACCGTTTCGGCACCTGCTCAAGCCGCGCGCCGGCGGCATGGCGTTCGTACTGGATGCCATGGGCGAGCAGTTGCAGTCGCTGGTCAATGTCACCATCTACTACCCGGGCGCGACGCCCGGCTTCTGGGACTTGCTCTGCGGACGCGTGCAAACCGTCGTTGCGCACTTCGAGGAGCTGCCGATTCCCCGGCAGTTCATCGGCAAGAGCTACGACGGCGACGAAGCCTATCGTCAAGAGTTCCAGCAGTGGATCAATGGGTTGTGGTCCGAGAAGGATGAGCGATTGGAGCGGTTGAGCCGGGGCCTGCGAGGCTCCCACCAACCTTCGGCCTCTCGGTAGCCATGCCCTTTCCCAGCAGTTGTGGGAGGGGCATGACTCCGAGCCTTTGCGGGGGTTACTGCTGCGCCGGCTGCTGATACTGCTGGCCGGGAATCGGCTTGAGGTTCACCTCGACGCGGCGGTTCTGCGCGCGGCCGTTGGCATCAGCGTTGCTGGCGATCGGCTGGTCGGGCCCGGCGCCGCGTACTGACAGGCGCGAGCCATCCACGCCTTGCGAGGTCAGGTAAGTCGCCACGGCCTGTGCGCGCTGCTGCGACAGGTCCATGTTGTGCTGGCGGCTGCCGGTGCTGTCGGTAAAGCCGACGATCTCGATGCTGTTCTCATTGAACTGCTTGAACGAATTGGCCAGGTTGTTCAGCGGCGTGTAGAAGCTGCTGGAGATGGCCGAGGAGTCGGTGGCGAAGGTGATGTTGCCCGGCATGATCAGCTTGATCTGGTCACCCTGGCGCTGCACCTGCACGCCGGTATTGGCCATCTGCGCCCGCAGCGCCGCTTCCTGCTTGTCGGCGTAGTAGCCGTAGCCGGCGGCACCGGCGCCTACCACTGCGGCACCGATCAGTGCGCCCTTGCCGCGATTGTTGTGATCGATGGCCGCGCCTGCCACGGCGCCGGCCAGTGCGCCCAGGCCGCCGTATTTGGCGGTGTTGCTGACCCCACCGGAAGAGCCCTGCGCCTGGCCCTGGTTGGCGTAGGGATTCTGTTGGCCGGCACAGCCGGACAGCACCGCAGCGGCGGCGGCAAGGGCGATCAGACGACGCGAGGTAAACATGGCAGAGCTCCTGAACACTGAAGACGGACAGCGACTTCCACGAGGAAATCGTGCCCGAATATGAACACGAAATCGGGGTTTGATTCCGTGAAATATTGTGAGAGGAATTTTCACAAGCGCCCATTATACAGGGGCTATCGGCGACTTCCGGTTACACAATCCTCAAGCGCACGTCGGCAAAAAGGAGCAGCCTTTCCCCCTGATGACGGCCGTCATGGCCGTGCACCCCAAGGAGGGATATCCCATTGACATATCCAACAGCTTCTCTAGACTTCGACTCAGAAAAATCATTCGATTGGAGGTCAATCATGGACCAGGGCTCAGTATTCAAGAGCAATCGCAGCCAGGCCATCCGCATGCCAAAAGCTGCGGCCTTGCCTGACGACGTCACCAAGGTCGACATCGTCAGCGTCGGGCGCACGCGCATCATCTCTCCGGCCGGCGAATCCTGGGATTGCTGGTTCGATGGCAACGGCGTCACCGAGGATTTCATGAACGAGCGTGAACAACCTGCCCAGCAGGAGCGCGAGGCGTTCTGATGCTCAAGTACATGCTCGACACCAACATCTGCATCTACACCATCAAGAACAAACCGGCAGTCGTTCGCGACCGCTTCGTGGGGGCTCAGGAGCAACTGTGCATAAGCTCCATCACGCTCATGGAACTGATCTACGGCGCTGAAAAGTCCGCCTCACCGGCGGCCAACCTCAACGTCATCGAAGGCTTCGTCGCGCGGCTCGAGGTGCTTGACTACGATCCTGGCGCAGCCGCCCATACCGGGCAGCTGCGCGCCGAGCTGGCGAAGGCCGGCAACATGATCGGGCCCTACGACCTGATGATCGCCGCGCACGCCCGCTCACTGGGGTTGATCATGGTCAGCAACAACCAGCGCGAGTTCGCCCGCGTGCCTGGCCTACGGTTGGAAAACTGGGTGCCGCCAGCCCAGCGCTGACAGCACCGCGCCCTACCCTGCGGCTATCGAACCCCGTCCTGGCGCAACGCCGCGGCACTGAAGTCCGCGGTCGAGGCCTTGAAGCCGAAATCGTAGGCGGACTTTTCCTCGTTCTTCATGCCCAGCGCCAGGTAGCGCCCCGACTGCAGGTCGTACAGCACCTCCAGGGTGTACCAGGGCACCTGCACGTTGTAGTAGTCCTGGGCGTGGGCCTCGGCCACGCGCCACAACTGGCCGCGCCCGTCATAGTGGTCGATCACCGCGGCCTGCCAGGTGTCCTCGTCGAAGTAGAAGTCGCGCTTGGCGTAGATATGCCGCTGGCCTTCCTTGAGCGTGGCCACGACGTGCCAGACCCGACGCAGCTCGTAGCGGGTCAGATCCTGGTTGAGGTGACCGGCCTTGAGGATGTCATCGTACTTTAGACTCGGCGAGTCGAGCTTGTAGCTGTCCTCGGCGATGTACATCTCCTGCTTGCCCAAAAGCTTCCAGTCGTAGCGATCGGGGGCGCCGTTGAACATGTCAAGGTTGTCGGCCGTACGCAGGCCATCGGCGGCCGTGCCCGGGCCGTCGTAGGCGACCTGTGGTGCACGCCGCACGCGGCGCTGGCCGGCGTTGTAGACCCAGGCTTCGCGCGGCTCCCTGACCTGGTCGAGGGTCTCGTGCACCAGCAGCACGGTGCCGGCCAGGCGGGCCGGGGCGGTGACGCTCTGCTTGAAATAGAACAGCACATTGCCCGGGTTGGCCGGGTCGAAGTCCTTCATCTGGTCGCGAAAGACGAACTGGTCTTCGAAGCTGACCAGGCTGTAGGAGCCGTTCTGCTGCGGCGTGGCCTGATTGACCTGGCGCTTGACGCTGCCGCCGCGGTAGCGGGTGATGTGGTTCCAGATCACTTCGAGACCGTTTCGCGGAATCGGGAACGGCACCGCCGTCTGGAAGTCCTCCAGGCCGTTGCCACCGGCCACCAGGCGACTCTTCAGGGCATTCTGGCGGATCGCGGCAAATACCGCATCCGGCACTGTGGCGCCGCGATGGGACGGGTAGACCGGCATTCTGTAGCTGTCCGGGTAGCGCTTGAACATTGCGTACTGGCCGGGCGAGAGCTTGTCCTTGTACGCCTCCAGATTCTGCGCAGTGATGGTGAACAAAGGTTTTTCGCTGGCATAGGGGTCGGCAAGGAAGCCCTTGGCGTCGACGGCCCCGGCGTTTTTCGCCAGCGGCGCCCAGGCCGGAATGGTCCCGGCGGCATTGCCGGCCTGCTCGGCGCCCATGGGTGTCAGCGTGGTACCGAGCCGGGCGGCGTCGGCCGGCGGCACGGCGGCCATTACGCTGCTGGCCAGCAGTGACAGCGCCAATGCCCCGACCCGCCAGGCAAGCGTTGTTGTTTTCATGAGCGTGCTCCTCGAGGCGGTAGGGGTCAGAAGGTCATGCCGGCGCTGAGCGCGACGAAGTCGCGGTCATCCACGGTGCTGTACCTGCCGCCAAAAAAGTTGGTGTACGACAGGCCCACCGTGTAGGTGTTCTGGTAGTCGGCGTCGAGCCCCAGGCTGATGGCCTTGCGGCCTTCCTCGAAATTGCCGCCGGGGCTTGGCGAGTAGCCTTTGACGTCATGGGACCAGGCCAGGTTGGGCTTGAGGTTGATACCGGCGAACACGTTGTTGTAATCCCAGATGGCGCGGGCTCGGTAGCCCCAGGAATCGGCCGTGGTGAAACCGTCATTTTCGCAATAGCGACTGACGTTGTTCTGCGCCGCGCCCGCCAGCGCCTGGGCGTTGAGCGCCTGGCAGGTGCCGTTGGCCAGTGGCCCGGGGCCAAAGGTGGCATCGCGGCCGTAGCGCGCCTTGGAACTGCTGTCGAGGCCGCCAACGTGGGTCCAGCCGACCTCGGCGACGGTGGTCAACCGCTCGGCCCCCATGACCTGGTCGAAGAAGTGCGTGAAGGTGGTCTGCGCCTGGGTCACTTCCTTGCGCCGGTAACCGTGCAGATCGGTGTCGGGGCTGGCCTGCAGCGGCGAGACATTGGGGTTGAGCGGCGTCAGCCCGGCGAACAGCACGTCGGTAGTGTTGAGCTGGATCGGCAGGTTGGGCCTATAGCTGATCTCGCCGCTCCAGGCGGTGCCCTCCGGCAGGGTGGTGGCGAAGCTCAGCCCATACAGCCGAATGTCCTCGGGGTACTCCATGAAATAGCTGGAATTGCCGGCGATCAGCAGCGACGCCAGCGGGCTGGCGCTGTAGAACGACGAAGGCGCACCGTGCCCGCTGAAAATCGGCAGGCGGCTGTGGTAGTTCATGAAATAGGCGCCGAACTCGGTGTCCAGCGGCTCGAACATGTAATGCGTGGCCACCCCGAACTGGCCGCTGTTGCTCGGGTCGCGGTCCGATGCCCGGCGCACGATCACGCCTTCATCGGGCGCACCGAAGCTCACGCCCTGCGCCGCCAGGCCGCGATCGATGGCCGCAATTGCGGCCGGCGATTGCCCGGCGGTCGCCAGCGAGCCGTTGAGGCCGGCCCGGGTACGCAGCACCGCCAGGTTGTTGCTGCAACCAGGCGCCGAGACGTCGGAGTTGGCGAAGAAGGTGCCGCAGTTGTCCACTACCGTCTGCTGCCACTGCAACTGGTAGAAGCCTTCGGCCGACCAGTTGTCGGTGAGGTTCTGCGACACATAGAACATGTCGACCGGAATCAGCCCTTCCTTGATTTCCGCGCCAGGGCGGCGGAAGGCCGAGACGTCGATGGGGTTGATGGTGTTGATGCCGCCACCGATGAAAGTGCTCTCGCCCCAGTTGACCACCTGCTTGCCCAGCCGCACCGAGCCTGGCAAGTCGCCGATGTTGTAGTTGTGGTAGACGAAAGCATCGAGCAGTTCGAAACCGGACGACTTGGCGGCCTCCTTGCGCCCGGCATCGCTGACGTTCTTGAAGTCGAGGTCGTCGTCCTGCAGCTTGAAGTCATACCAGTACTTGCCACGCAGGAAGACCCCGGAGTCGCCGTATTTGAGCTCCAGGTCGTGCACGCCCTTGAAGATCTGCGAGAAGCTCTGCCCGGCCTTGAAGTTCAGGTGGCCGTCGTCAGTGGTCTGCGACAGGCCATGGCCGCCGTTATTGGCGCCGATCAGATTCTTGTCGGGGTTCTGCGTGGACCAGCTGCTGCCGATCGACAGCGAAGAATCGAACTGCCCTTCCATTTCGCCGACATTGAAGCTCAAGGCCAATGCCGGTGTAGCCAGCGACGAGGCGAGGCTCACGGCCAGGGGCAACCTGGCCCGGCGCCAGAAAGGTTTGCTTGCGGTCATCGACACGGCTCTCTAATGCATTGTTGTATGGCGGCCAATCGGCGGGCCAGGCGACTGCAGGAGCCATCTATGGCGGGCAATGGGGCGATCCAGGCCCTCCACAATGAGTTTGCGATATCAGCGTTATCGGCGCCGCCCCGGCATTTCTTGAGCGCTCGATCAACTCAGCGCATCTGGGTGAAGGCGATTTTTACCCCAAGGGCAATCAGCACAGCCCCCATGGTGCGGTCGAACCAGTGGCCCATGCGGGCGAAACCGGCGCGCACGCGTTGCTGGCTGAACAGCATCGCCACCAGGCAGAACCACAGGCCGGTGGCCAGTGCCAGGTAGACGCCATAGCCTGCCTGTACCAGCAGCGGCGTGTGCGGATTGATGACCACGGTGAACAGCGAGAGGAAAAACAGGGTGGCCTTGGGGTTCAGGCCATTGGTCATGAAACCGGCCACGTAGGCCTGACGCGGGGTACGCACCCTGGGTTCGGCCTGTACCTGCTCGGCGCCGGCTGGCGCCGGCCGCGCGCGCAGCGCCTTGAAGCCGATGTACAGCAGGTAGGCGGCCGCCAGCCATTTGAGGGCGTTGAACAGCACGATCGACTGCGACACGATCAGGCCGATGCCCAGCAGCGAATAGCCCACATGCAGGAAGATCGCCGAGCCGACCCCGAAGGCCGTCCAGGTGCCGGCGCGGCGGCCATGGGTCACGCTCTCGCGCACCACCACGGCAAAGTCCGGCCCGGGGCTGGCCACGGCCAGCAGGTGGATCAGCGCAACGGTCAGAAATTCGGTCCAGTACATGGCGGCCTCGGCAGGGTCGATCGACAAGCCGGCTACCTTACCCCCGCTTGCGCACAACTGAAAGATACAGTTGCCTGCACTTGTACCCGGACAGCGCAGGGCCTAGGGTTAGGGCAATTTTGCTCAGGAGATTTGCCGATGACCTTGCCTCGCGCCGTGTTTCTCGACTACCGCTCGCTGGACCTCGGCGACCTCGACCCGGCGCCCCTGCAGGCGGTGTTCAGCGACCTGCAACTGCATGAGGCGACCGCCGCCGAGCAGATCGTGGCGCGCCTGCAAGGCTTCGAGGTGGCCATCGTCAACAAGGTACCGCTGAGCGCCGAGACCCTCGCTCAGTGCCCGCAGCTCAAGCTGATTCTGGTGGCGGCCACCGGCACCAACAACATCGACCTGGGCGCCGCCCAGGCGCGCGGCATCCCCGTACGCAACTGCAAGGGCTACGGGACGCCGTCGGTGGCCCAGCACACCCTCATGCTCCTGCTGGCCCTGGCCACCCGTTTTGCCGACTATCAACAGGCGGTCAAGGCCGGGCGCTGGCAGCAGGCCAGCCAGTTCTGCCTGCTGGATTTCCCCATCGTCGAGCTGCAGGGCAAGACCCTCGGGCTGCTCGGCCATGGCGAACTCGGCAGCGCGGTGGGCAGGCTGGCCGAAGCCTTCGGCATGCGAGTGCTGATCGGCCAGCTGCCCGGCCGCCCCGAGCGCGCGGACCGGTTGCCACTGGCCGAACTGCTGCCGCAGATCGATGCCTTGACCCTGCACTGCCCGCTGACCGAGCAGACCCGTCACCTGATCGGCGCCGAGCAGTTGCGCCTGCTCAAGCCTGGCGCATTCGTGGTCAATACCGGGCGCGGTGGCTTGATCGACGAACAGGCGCTGGCCGATGCGTTGCGTGCGGGGCATCTGGGCGGTGCGGCCACCGATGTGTTGACGACGGAGCCGCCAACCCAGGGCAATCCGCTGTTGGCCGATGACATTCCACGGCTGATCGTCACCCCGCACAACGCCTGGGGCAGCCGCGAAGCGCGGCAGCGGATCATGGGTCAATTGGCAGCCAATGCCGGCTGAAGCCGGCCTCCTGGCCCCCGAGATGTTTGGTAACCCCGCCAGCCCTGATAGACTCCGCCCTTTTGCCAGGAGCCCCCATGGACCCGCGCAGTGAAGTGCTGCTTCGCCAAGCCCACCTGTTCCAAGGCCCGCTGCTGCTGGCCGGCTTGCCTGCCGACGACCTGCTCGGCCAGTTGCCTGAAGCTCACGGCTGGTGCTGGCACGCGGGCGACCAGAGCGCTCTGCAGGCCCGCTTCGAAGGTCGTAGCGCCTTCGGTGTCGAGGCGCCGGAGTCTTCATTCGAAGCCGCCGTGCTGTTTCTGCCCAAATCCCGAGACCTGGCCAACTACCTGCTCAACGCCCTCGCCTGCCGCCTGGGCGGCAAACAGCTGTTTCTGGTGGGCGAAAAACGCGGTGGCATCGAAGGGGCCTCCAAGCAGCTGCATGCCTTTGGCACGCCACGCAAACTCGACAGCGCTCGTCACTGTCAGCTCTGGCAGGTGCAGGTCGATACACCGCCTGCGGCGGTGAGCCTGCAAAGCCTTGCCCAGCACTACGAACTGCCGGTGGGCGACGCGCCGCTCAAGGTGGTGACCTTGCCCGGGGTGTTCAGCCACGGCCGCCTGGATCGCGGCACCGCGCTGTTGCTCGAGCATCTGGCCGGCCTGACCCAGGGCCACGTGCTCGACTTCGGCTGCGGCGCCGGGGTGCTCGGCGCAGCGATCAAGCGCCGCTATCCGCAAAATACCGTAACAATGTTGGACGTGGATGCCTTCGCCGCCGCCAGCAGCCGCCTGACCCTGGCGGCCAACGGCCTGGAAGCCGAGGTGATCGTCGGTGATGGCATAGATGCCGCACCACGCTTTCTCGACGCCATTCTGAGCAACCCGCCGTTCCATACCGGAGTGCACACCGATTATCAGGCGTCGGAAAACATGCTGCAAAAAGCGGCCAAACATCTGAAAAAAGGCGGCGAACTCCGGCTGGTCGCCAATAGCTTCCTGCGCTATCAGCCGTTGATCGAGAAGCATCTGGGCATATGCGCCGTACTGGCAGAAGGCCAAGGGTTCAAGGTCTATCGCGCCAAACGTGGGTAGATTCCGCGCTTGCACAAACGCTTTCGCCTAGGCAGAATCCGCTCCGTCCTAGGGGAGTAGTCTCCCACGAGCGCCATGCTCGTCCGGCACGCGTCAACATACTTGGTCCACAGACCATGGCGCGTGCGACCCAGCGATTCGCGCCAGACGAGTCCGGGGTTTGACAAGACCTATGACACGCACACCTTACCCGGGGCGGGGAGGCTGTACGTGTCATAGCCGTGTCGACCCGCCCCCATAGGAACTCACCTGATGCTGGAATCCCTTCTCGTCCCTACCGGGATCGTGGCCCTCGCCGAAATCGGCGACAAGACCCAATTGCTCGCCCTGATCCTGGCGGCACGCTTTCGCAAGCCTTGGCCGATCATCGCCGGCATCGTCGCCGCGACCCTGGCCAACCATGCCGCCGCCGGGGCCGTGGGGGCCTGGATCAGCAGCTACCTGACCGACTCGATCCTGCACTGGATTCTCGCCGCCAGCTTCACCGCCACCGCGCTGTGGACTCTGGTGCCGGACAAGATGGACGACGACGAAGCCACCACCAAGCGCGCGTTCGGTCCATTCCTGACCACCCTGATCGCCTTCTTCATCGCCGAGATCGGCGACAAGACCCAGGTCGCCACCATCATGCTCGCCGCGCAGTATCCGGACCTGCTGCTGGTGATCATCGGCACCACCCTGGGCATGCTGATCGCCAACGTGCCCGTGGTGCTGGCCGGCAACTTCGCCGCCGACCGCCTGCCACTGACCTTGATTCGCCGGGTCGCCGCTGCGGCGTTCTTCGTGCTGGCGATCATTGCGGTGTATCAGGCCATTAAGGTCAGTAGCGGGGCGTGAGTCACAAGGTCTTCTGATACAGCGGCATCACCTTGGGGATCGCCGCCTGCAACGCGGCGATACGGTTGGCCGAGGCCGGGTGCGTGCTCATGAACTCGGGGGGCGCCGACCCATTGGCGGCGGCGCCCATCTTGTTCCACAGGGTGATGGCGGCGTTGGGGTTATAGCCGGCTCGGGCCGCCAGTTCGAGGCCGAGCAGGTCGGCTTCGTTCTCGTTGGCACGACTGTTGGGCAGGGTCAGGCTGTACTGCACCACGGTGTCGGCCAGTGCCAGGCTGTCCTGGCCCAGACCCAGCAGACTGCCCGCGCCATCGCGGGCCATCTGCACGCCGTAGGCCTTGGACATCGCCTCGCGGCCATGCTCACGCAGGGCATGGGCGATCTCATGGCCCATCACGGCGGCGATCTCGTCGTCGGACAATTGCAGCTTATCGATCAACCCCGAATAGACGATGATCTTGCCGCCAGGCCCGCAGTTGGCATTGAGCTCATCGCTCTTGATCACATTGACCTCCCACTGCCACTGCGCCGAGTCGGCGCGCAGCGTCGGCGCCTGGGCAATCAGGCGCTTGGCAATGGCCTGCACCCGGGTGTCGTCGCTGCTGCCCTTGGCCAGTTCGCCCTTGGTGCTCGCTTCGCTGACGGTCTGCTGATAGGACTGGGCGTACATCTGGTTGACCTGGTCGGTGGTCAGCAGGCTGAACATGTATTGCTTGCGGTCGACGCCCACGGCGCCAGGATCGGTGGTGTTGACCGCCTGGCAACCGGCCAGCAGCATCGCGGCGCAGGCGATGGAGAGTGATGTGCGCATACTCGGACTCCTGATGAAAACCGGGTCATCCTAGTCTTTGTATTGCCTTCGATACAATTGCATGGCCAAAAGCCTTATCACGCCGGGGTCAGGCACTCCGGCGCGTTGAGCTTGGGATCATTGATCAGATTGGCCAGCGGCCGCTCGCGCAACGCCGCCGGCGGCGCAGCAAGCAAGGTATGCAGCACCGGCATCGGCGTGTCGGGGTCGAGCCAGGCTTGCTGGCCGGCCGCGTCGAGGATCAGTGGCCGGCGCTGCCCGGCGGCCGGCTGGGTAATCACCGCAGTGCTCAGCCAGACCTGTTCCTGCACCGGGTAGGCCTCCCAGATCGCTGCAAAGAACAGCGAGGAGCCCTCCCCCGGCGTCAACCAGTAAGGACGCTTGCGCACGCTGCCGCGCCATTCGTAAAAACCGTTGGCGGGCAACAGGCAGCGGCGCAGGCGCAACGCCTCGCGGAACATCGGCTGTTCGACCACGGTCTCGGCGCGAGCATGGGCCGGGGTGCGCGACAAGTCGGTCAGCCAGGCCGGCGTCAGGCCCCAGCGTGCGCGGGCCAATTGCGGCTGGCCGGCGTCCAGACGCTGGATCAGCACCGAATCGCCCGGCGAGATGTTCCACTGCGCCTGCTGGTCGGCAGGAAAGCCCGGCAGCGCGGCAAAGGCCGGCGACCAGCGAAATAAAGCGTAACGTCCACACATCAGCAAAAACACTCTTGGGCCCACCGACAGCAGCCACTCAGCACAGCAAAATACCGGGAACGCTGTCCGGTTGATCATCGCCGGACAACGGCAAGGCCGCATTGTACTCGGCGATCAGTTGGCGCGCGTGCTCGGCCTGGTCGTTATCGACATTCAACGACAGCAGCCCCATGGCCGGCAGGTCGCCCATGCCGCCAACCAGATCGCCGCCACTGAGGTAGGCCTGCACGCCTTCACTGGCAAGCATGTCGACCAGCATCTGCGCTTCCATCAGGCTTCCAGGCTCATAGACTCGGCGCATCATTCGTTCTCGCTGTACACGTCCAGCATCCATTCCTGGCCATCGGTCTGCAGGTTGAAGACAATGGGCCGGCAGCACACCGGGCAGTCCTCGATGTACTGCTGGTCGCCGCCGGACAGGTCCAGCACCGCCTCGGCCGGCTCGCCGCAATAGGGGCAGTCGTACGCTTGGGTTTCCAGCATCACGGTCTCTCCACTTCAGTTATGCGTATAATCGCCGGTCTACTTTGCAACGTTGGGTTTTCATGAACACCAGCGCAGTCTCGATCACCAGCCGTTTACAACAAGAGAGCATGATGGGCGAATTCGATGCCATCCGACCGTATGACGACGCCGAGGTACCTGCCGTACTGGCACGGCTGCTCAGCGACCAGGCGTTTCTCGACATCCTCACCCACTTTCGTTTTCCGCGCACCGCCGGCGCGTTCAGCTGGGCGCTCAAACCACTTATAGCCCATCGACTGCGCAAAGAGTTCGCCAGCGTCACCAACGTCGCGACCCTGCAGGACAAGGTCGAGTATTACGTCGACAAAACCATCGACCGCGCCACCGACGGTGTGACCTACACCGGCGTCGAACAATTCAAGTCGGGCAGCGCCTATCTGTTTCTGGCCAACCATCGCGACATCGTCATGGACCCGGCCTTCGTCAACTATGCGGTGTACCACGCCGGCCTGCCCACGCCGCGCATCGCCATCGGCGACAACCTGCTGCAAAAGCCCTTCGTCAGCGACCTGATGCGCCTGAACAAGAGCTTCATCGTGCATCGCTCGCTGAGCGGGCGCCGGGAAAAACTGGCGGCCTACCAACTGCTGTCGGCCTATATCAGCCACTCGATCCGCAAAGACTGCCAGTCGATCTGGATCGCTCAGGCCGAGGGGCGTGCCAAGGACGGTGACGACCGTACCGATTCGGCGATCCTGAAAATGTTTCACATGAGCCGCAAGGACGAGCCGTTCGGCGAGGTGATCCGCTCACTCAACCTGACCCCGGTGTCGATCAGCTACGAGTACGACCCCTGCGACCAGGCCAAGGCCCGCGAGCTCTACCTGCGCGCCACCACCGGCAGCTACACCAAGGCGCCGGGCGAGGACGACCAGAGCATCGCCAAGGGCATCACTGGCTACAAGGGCCGGGTGCACGTCAATTTCGCACCGCCGATCAGCGAGGTGTTCGAAGACACCAAGCAATTGGCGGCCGAGGTCGACCGCCTGATTCTCGGCGGCTACCGCCTGTTCCCGGTGCATTACCTGGCTTACGCGCAGTGGGCCGACGCCGACCCGAGCCTGCAGGTGCCGCGCGCCGAAGAGGTGTTCGGTGAGGAGGAGCTGGCCCAGGCCAGGGAAGAATGGCAAAGCCGCCTGGACGAATGCCCGGTGGAGCAGCAGCCCTACCTGGTGGTGCAGTACGCCACGCCGGTGCGCAACCAGTACCGGGTCAAGGCCGGCCTGCCTTTATAGGGCAACGTCATACGCCCGTCATGTAAAAGCGCCAGGCTGTCGCACCTCATTTGCACAGCCTCGGAGATCGTCATGCTGCACGCCCAGAACCAGGACCGCCTCTACCTGATCGCCCCCAGCGACGAACAGCAAGCGCTGATCGACGCGCTTGCCTTCAACGTGCAGGATCGCCAGTGGGTGGTGTATTGCGCATTGGGCGGGCACCAGCACCGCGACTGGCCGGAAGTGGACCTGGCGACCGGGATCAGCCTGCTGGAGTTGTACCAGGCGGCTTGAAGGTGCCCCCCTAGGACCGAGCTCGCTCGGTCCTAGGGGGAATCTTTGCGGCGACTTACTGCTGGCTGAGGGTCTGCCCGATGGTGGCATCCTTGAATACGCGGGTCAGCGCATCGCTCAACACATCACTGACCAGCCGGGTGTTGGTTTCCTGGTTCGGCGCCATGCCGAAACGCTGGTCCAGCGAGGCGGCATAACGGCCGCTGTAGTGGCGGCTGCCGCTGACCACGTCGGCGCGGAAGTTGGCGCTGATGGTAGCCTCGGTCACGTACATGCTGTCTTTAGGCGACTGGTATTTGAGGTCGGTCAGGGTCAGGGTCAACTGCGGGCCGCTGCCGCCCTGGGTCGGGGTGAAACCCAGCAGGCGCACGGCCGCTTCGGTCTGGGCCTGCAGCTTGGGCAGCAGGTCGGAGCCATTGACGGTCACCGCGCTGGTCTCCGGGTACAGGCCACCGCGAGTGCCGAGGCTTTGCGAGGCGCGGCCATCGACCACACGCACGGCCACCTGCTGGCCCTGGCCGACGGCGGCGAATTGCGAGGTCAGCCGAGGTTCCGGGCTGAGTTGTTGCGGGCTGTTGGCACAACCGGCCAAGGTCAAGGTGGCCACAGCGATCAAACCGAACAACAGGCGTTGCAACATGCTCGTCTCTCCAAGGGAATAGGCAACAGGGCCGCAGTATAGCGGTGCCCGCCCCCGGCAAACCAGCGCGGCTGGAAAGCGACGCGCCGGCCCGCAAAAGACTGGCCAGTCACCGCCCACTTTCGCCTCCAGCGTCCAAGAAATGTCATGTAACAGGATCATTTCTCGGCGATTCATCGTTATAATCTCCCCCCGATTATAAGGACGTCTCCTGATCGGGCCTCGCATCAATGCAAATGCTGCCATTTGCTCCCGCATTGCCCACAGAGAGCCGCCCATCCAGAGCAGGTCCGAAGCGCCGTGGCGGGTGACCCCCACCGATTTCGCCCTGCCCTGCCAGAGCTGCCATTTGCCGCGCATCCATCTGCACGCGTGACGGGGGTGGCCCTTTTCGAGGTTAACGACTCCAAAAGAGCGTGCAAGAGCGATGTCTGCGTACATCATTCCTACTTCACAAGAGTGTGGCGAGCAAATGAACAGTTCTGCATTCACAATAGCTTTATCGACGTCCCGAACAGCATCCACCGCCGGCACCCTGGTGCCCTCAACCACCCGGGCCTGACGCTTTTCGCTGGGCAAGACGATTGCGCTGACCGATGGTCGAATGGCAAACGCGACGCCTTGCTGTCAAATTGGTGCTGAAGATTTTGGAGACGCGTTACATGGCGCACAACGAAGCAGTCGATGTCGTACTTGTTGGGGCTGGCATCATGAGTGCCACCCTGGCCGTACTGCTCAAGGAACTGGACCCGACGCTCACGCTGGAAGTGGTCGAGGCCATGGACTCCGGCGCCGCCGAGAGTTCCAACCCATGGAACAACGCCGGTACCGGTCATGCCGGGCTGTGCGAACTGAACTACACGCCTCAGGCCGCCGACGGCTCGGTCGACATCAAGAAAGCCGTGCAGATCAACTCGCAGTTCGAGGTGTCCAAGCAGTTCTGGGCGCACCTGCAACGCAAGGGCAGCTTCGGTGCGGCCCGAGAATTCATCAACCCCATCCCGCACCTGAGCTACGTCGAGGGTGACAAGGGCGTGGCGTTCCTCAAGAAGCGCTGGGAGATGCTCAAGCAGCATCATGCCTTCGCCGACATGCTCTACACCGAAGACAAAGCCACCATGGTCGAGTGGATGCCGCTGATGATGCCGGGCCGCCCCGCCGACCAGCAGATCGCCGCCACCCGCGTGATGGGCGGCACCGACGTCAACTTCGGCGCCTTGACCAACAAGCTGCTGGCCCACCTGGGCAGCACTGCCAATGCCAAGGTCAAGTATTCCAGCAAGGTCACCGGCCTGAGCCGTCAGGGCAGCGGCTGGCGCGTGACCATCAAGGATGCCGTCAGCGGCAGCAGCCGTGAGCTGGATGCCAAATTCGTCTTCCTCGGCGCCGGTGGCGCAGCCCTGCCGCTGCTGCAACTGTCGGGCATCGACGAGAGCAAGGGCTTCGGCGGCTTCCCGGTCAGCGGCCAGTGGCTGCGTTGCGACAAGCCGGAAGTGGTCGAGCGCCACCAGGCCAAGGTCTACAGCCAGGCTGCGGTAGGTTCGCCGCCGATGTCGGTGCCGCACCTGGACACCCGCGTGGTCGACGGCAAGAAGTCCCTGCTGTTCGGGCCTTACGCCGGCTTCACCACCAAGTTCCTCAAGCACGGTTCGTTCCTCGACCTGCCGCTGTCGGTACGCGCCGGCAACATCGGCCCGATGCTCGCGGTGGCCCGCGACAACATGGACCTGACCAAGTACCTGATGAGCGAAGTCCGCCAGTCCATGGAGCAACGCCTGGACTCGCTGCGCCGCTTCTACCCCGAGGCCAAAGCCGAAGACTGGCGTCTGGAAGTGGCTGGCCAGCGCGTGCAGATCATCAAGAAGGACGCGAAGAAGGGCGGCATCCTGCAGTTCGGCACCGAGCTGGTGTCGGCGAAGGATGGCTCGCTGGCAGCGCTGCTTGGGGCCTCCCCGGGCGCCTCGGTGACCGTGTCGATCATGCTCGAGCTGCTCGAGCGCTGCTTCCCCGAGCAGACGCGTTCGGCCGCCTGGTCGAGCAAGCTTGAGGAAATCTTCCCGGCCCGTGAAAAGGCCCTGCAGACCGACGCCGAGCTGTATCGCCGAGTCCGCGCACAGAGCGACGAGGCCCTGGGCCTGGCCGCTACGCCGAACGACGGGGCGCAGCACTACGCTTGAGGGCTGTCATGGCCCCATGAAAAAACGCCCCGGCCGGGGCGTTTTTTCATGCGCAGGCTTTTACCTGGCGCGGGCTCAGCGAGCCTTTTCGATGATCTCGATGTATTCGGGCGCGTTGCGCTGGTCCTTGATCAAGGCGATAAAGTCCTGACCGTGCTCGTCCTTGCCATCCAGGTCGTAGCCAGCGGCCTTGAAGAAGCCGACGAAGCGTTCGAAGTCGTCGACGCGCAGGCCGCGATACGCCTTGATCAGCTTGTGCAAGGACGGCGAAGTGGCGTCCACCGGCTCGAAGTCGAGGAACAATTTGATCTGCTCGTCGCCGATCTCGTCACCAATCACCTGCTTCTTGTCTTTACGCATCGGTCTACCAACTCGCTTGAAGGCGTTCACGGGGCGGCAAGTGTAACTCTGCCGCGCCCGCAGGCTCAACGCGCGTGTTCGGCACCGGTGTGCAGGTCGGCCCAGATGTGGCCGTTGGGATAGGTCAGGAACTGGACGTAGACCGTGTCATTGCGCAGCAGGTCGACGATGGTGCGGTACTGCCCCAGCGGATAGTTGAGGCTCAGGGTCTTGCTGTCGTCGTCGTAGGCAGGCTTTTTCAGGCTTTTGCTTTCTGCATCGAAGGTAATCAGCACTTCACTGATGTTCGCGCCCTTGTTCAGTGCCTTGCCCTTGAGGCGCAGCGAGACGGCGGAAGTCACCGGGATCGGCTGCTGGCTGGACAGCCGCTGGTTGCCCACCACCACGGTGAACTCGGTCACCTGCAACAGCTGTTGCTGTTCCGGCTTGCCAGTGCGCAGGCCCAGCTCGTCCGGCGGGAGGTACTGGGCGTGCATCGGCACACTGGCCGGCGGGGTGGCGGCGGCAGTCACGGCGAAGGGGGCGGCGGACAGCAAGGCAAAAGCGGCGATCTTCAAGCGCATGGCAGGCTCCGGGCAGGCGGGCGAGCACTGTAGCACGCACTCCATGGGAGGGGGCGAAGCCCCCGAGAGGCCGCCAGGCCGGTTTGATCCTGGGAAAGGTTACAGCCCCTTCACCGCATAGATCCCCGCCGCATTGCGCCAGTACCCTTTGTAGTCCATGCCATAACCGAACACGTAACGATCCACGCACGGCAAACCGGTATAGGTGGCCTTCAAGCCCGGCGACGCCTTGCGGTCGTGATCCTTGTCGATCAGCACGGCGGTGTGCACGGCGGCAGCGCCAGCGTGTTTGCAGAAGTCGATGATGGCGCTGAGGGTGTGACCCTCGTCGAGGATGTCGTCGATGATCAGCACGTCGCGGTCGATGAACGACACCTCCGGCTTGGCCTTCCAGAACAGATCGCCGCCACTGGTCTGGTTGCGGTAGCGAGTGGCGTGCAGGTAGGACGCTTCCAGCGGGAAATTCAGGTGGGTCAGCAATTTGCCGGAAAAGATCAGGCCGCCGTTCATCACGCAGAACACCACCGGGTTGCGCTCGGCCAGATCGGCATTGATCTGCGCGCCAACGCGCGCGATCGCCGCCTCGACGTCGGCTTCAGTGTGCAGGCAATCGGCTTCGCGCATCACTTGACGGATGTGCTCGAGGTCAGCGGACATGGCGCTCTCCAGGGGGGCGGTCGGTGAAAAGCGGGCAAAGGTACGCATCCACCGCCCGCAGTTCAAGCATTTGTGGACTAACGTGCTAAATGTCGCGTTTGCGGCTGTTACAGAGTTGACCAAATAGTCTAATCTAGCGCGTTTTTTTGCCTTCCGGAGCCCCGCCCCCATGCCCATTCGAGAGATCCGCCACCCGCTGATCCGCCACAAGCTCGGCCTCATGCGCCGTGCCGACATCAGCACGAAGAACTTTCGTGAGCTGGCGCAGGAGGTTGGCGCCCTGCTGACCTACGAGGCCACCAAGGACCTGCCACTGGAGAGCTACCAGATCGACGGCTGGTGCGGCCCGGTGCAGGTCGAGAAGATCGCTGGCAAGAAGATCACCGTGGTGCCCATCCTGCGCGCCGGCATCGGCATGCTCGAAGGCGTGCTCAGCCTGATCCCGGGGGCCAAGGTCAGCGCCGTGGGTGTCGCCCGCAACGAGCAGACCCTGGAGGCCCATACCTATCTGGAAAAACTGGTACTGGGCATCGAAGAGCGCCTGGCGATGATCATCGACCCGATGCTGGCCACCGGCGGCTCGATGGTTGCCACCATCGACCTGCTGAAGAAAGCCGGCTGCAAGGACATCCGCGCCATGGTGCTGGTGGCGGCCCCCGAAGGCATCGCCGCCGTAGAGAAAGCCCACCCCGACGTGCAGATCTACACCGCCTCGATCGACGAGCGTCTCAACGAACACGGCTACATCATCCCGGGCCTGGGCGATGCCGGCGACAAGATCTTCGGCACCAAGCAGAAGGACGCTTGAGCATGGCCGACGAGTTCAACGATCCGCTGTGGCGGCAAATCGTCTCCGGCGCGCAGATGCTCTTCGTGGCATTCGGCGCCCTGGTGCTGATGCCGCTGATCACCGGGCTCGACCCCAACGTCGCGCTGTTCACGGCCGGCCTGGGGACCCTCTTGTTCCAGCTGGTGACCGGGCGCCAGGTGCCGGTGTTCCTCGCGTCCAGCTTTGCCTTCATCACCCCGATCATCCTCGCCAAGGGCCAGTTCGGCCTGGCCGAGACCATGGGCGGGGTCATGGCCGCAGGCTTCGTCTACACCTTCATGGGCCTGGCGGTGAAGCTCAAGGGTCCAGGTTTCATCGACCGCCTGCTGCCGCCGGTGGTGATCGGGCCGGTGGTGATTTCCATTGGCCTGGCGATGGCGCCGATCGCCGCCAACATGGCCATGGGCAAGGCCGGTGACGGCAGCGAGCTGGTGCCCTACCGCACCGCCATGCTGATCTCCATGCCGGCCCTGCTCACCACCATCGTGGTGGCGGTGTTCGGCAAAGGCATCTTCCGCCTGGTGCCGATCATCTCCGGGGTGCTGGTGGGCTTTGCCCTGTCGTTCTGGTTCGGCGTGGTCGACGTGGCGAAGATCGCCGCCGCGCCCTGGCTGGCGTTGCCGCACTTCACCGCGCCGGCGTTCAACTGGCAGGCCATCCTGTTTATCGTCCCGGTGGCACTGGCACCGGCCATCGAGCACATCGGCGGGGTGATCGCGGTGGGCAGCGTGACCGGCCGCGACTACCTGAAAAAGCCTGGCCTGCACCGCACCTTGCTGGGTGACGGCCTGGCCACCACGGCCGCCGGCCTGTTCGGCGGGCCGCCCAACACCACCTACGCCGAAGTGACCGGTGCGGTGATGCTGACCAAGGCCTACAACCCGAAAATCATGACCTGGGCGGCGGTCTTCGCTATCAGCCTGGCCTTCATCGGCAAGTTCGGGGCCTTGCTGCAGAGCATTCCGGTGCCGGTCATGGGCGGGATTCTCTGCCTGCTGTTCGGCTCAATCGCGGCGGTGGGCCTCAATACCCTGATCCGTCACAAGATCGATCTGGGCGAGGCGCGCAACCTGGTGATCGTTTCGGTGACCCTGGTATTTGGCATCGGTGGGGTGTTGGTGGGCAGCGGCACCGGGCCAAACGACTTCGGCCTCAAGGGCATCGCCCTGTGTGCCGTGGTGGCCATCCTGCTGAACCTGGTGTTGCCTGGGCATGGCAAGTGGAAGGAGCGGACGCTGGATTGAGCGTCAGAGGGAGAGGAGCACCTCTCCCACCTGGGCATCAGGCCATCACCGGCGCTCGCTCGCACAGGGTATTCAACGCCTCGCCCCACTGAAGGTTGTCATTCAGGCAGGGCACCAGCACCAACTCCTCTCCCCCGGCCGCGACGAATTGCTCGCGGCCGCGATCGCCGATCTCCTCCAGGGTTTCGATGCAATCGGCGACGAACGCCGGGCACATCACCAAAAGGCGCTTGACCCCCTGTTTCGCCAGCTCGTCCAGACGCGCCTCGGTATAGGGTTCGATCCATTTGGCGCGGCCCAGCCGCGACTGGAACGACACCGACCACTTGCCGTCCGGCAAACCCATACTCGTGGCAAAGGCGGCGGCCGTGCGCATGCACTGCGCGCGATAGCAGGTAGCAAGCACCGCAGGCGGTGCGTTGCGACAGCAACCGGCGTCCTTCAGGCAGTGGCTGCCGGTCGGGTCGAGCTTGGTCAGGTGACGTTCGGGCAGGCCGTGGAAACTCAGCAGCAGGTGGTCGAACGGCGCCGCCTCCAGGTACGGACGAGCACTGGCGGTCAGCGCCTGGATATATTCCGGCTGATCGTAAAACGGTGGCACCACGGCAAATTTCACCGCCAGCCGGTGTTCGCGCACCACGCGTTTGGCTTCCTCGATCACCGTGGTCACGGTGCTGTCGGCAAACTGCGGATACAAAGGTGCCAGGGTTATCTCACCGACGCCCTGCCCGGCCAGGCGGGTCAGCACCGTCTGCAGCGACGGCTCGCCATAACGCATGGCGATCTCCACCGGGCCATGGCGCCATTGTTCGCGCATCACCGCCTGCAGGCGTCGGGTCAGCACCACCAGCGGCGAGCCTTCGTCCCACCAGATGGAGGCATAGGCGTGGGCCGATTGCTCGGGCCGCTTGACCAGGATCAGCGACACCAGCAGCCGGCGCACCGGCCAGGGCAGGTCGATGACGTAGGGGTCCATCAGAAACTGGTTGAGATAACGGCGGACATCAGCCACTTCGGTCGAAGCTGGCGAGCCCAGGTTCACCAGCAGCAAGGCGTGGTCGGTCATGCGAGGTCCTGAATCAAAGGGTGATAGACGTGCAGCCAGTTCACAGATGCGGCGCCAGTTCGGCCAGCGCCTGGGACAATTCGGTGTAGCGAAAGACGAAGCCGGCTTCCAGCAACCGGGCTGGGCGCGCGTGCTGGCCGCCCAGCAGCAGCCCGGACATTTCGCCCAGCGGCCGCAGCAGCAGCGCCGGCAGCGGCAGGAAGGCCGGCCGGTGCAACGCGCGGCCGAACAACCGGGCGAACTCGCGGTTGCGCACCGGCTGCGGCGCGCAGGCATTATAGGGACCGCTGGCATCGTTGCGGTGCAAGATAAAATCAATCAAGGCGATTTGGTCATCGATGTGAATCCATGCCATCCATTGCCGGCCATCGCCGATCGGGCCGCCCAACCCCAGTTTGAACGGCAGCTTCAGCGGCTGCAGAAAACCGCCCTCGCTGGCCAGCACCAGCCCGGTGCGGATGCAGGCCACACGAATACCCAGCGCTTGCGCACGCAAGGCAGTTTCCTCCCAGGCGATGCACAACTGGCTGGCGAAATCCTCGCGGACCGGCGGCGCGGCCTCGGTCAACTCACGCTCGCCGCCGTCGCCGTACCAGCCCACCGCCGATCCGGAGATCAATACCGCTGGCCGGCTCTCGCGGCTCTCCAGCCAGGCCAGCAGGCGCTCGGTCGAACCGATGCGACTGGCCCACAGGCTGGCGCGGCGCTTGCCGGTCCAGGGCCGCGCAGCGATCGGCTGACCGGCCAGGTTGACCACCGCGTCGACCGGCGCATTGCCCAACTGCGACAAATCTGCGATACCTTGAACCGAGGCTCCGCACAGCCGCGGGACCTCTTCGGGGCGCCGGCTGAGCACAGTGAGCCGGTGGCCCTGGGCAAGCCAGTATTGGCAGAGACGGCGGCCGATCAGACCGGTACCGCCGGTCAGCAAGATGTGCATGGCAGCTTCCTTGTTGACGATTCAGCGGGTATCGCTGAGGTATGTTGTAGGTAAGGTATTTTTGGAAAGGGTCGGCACTTTTACCGGCACCCCTTCTCAGATAAACATAGGACAAGCATTTAGTAAGGACGTCATAACTTATACCAGAGCTGCACGTTGTACAGGTTTGTTTTGTCGCCTAGTCTGTACACAGAAGTAACGAGGCCACTCATGACCGCACCTATTGCCATCATCGGTACCGGCATCGCCGGGCTGGCTGCCGCCCAGGCGCTGCAGCAGGCCGGGCTCAGCGTCCAGTTGTTCGACAAGAGCCGCGGGCCCGGTGGGCGCATGTCCAGCAAGCGCAGCGAAGCCGGCTCGCTGGACATGGGCGCGCAGTACTTCACCGCCCGCGACCGGCGCTTCGTCAATCAGGTCCAGCAGTGGGTCACCGCAGGCTGTGTCGAGCAGTGGACCCCGCAACTCTACAACTCCAACGCCGGCGTACTCAGCCCCTCGCCCGACGAACAGGTGCGCTGGGTCGGCACCCCGCGCATGAGTGCGATTGCCCGGCAGATGCTCGGCGAGCTGCCGGTGGAATATTCCTGCCGCATCACCGAAGTGTTCCGCGGCACCCAGCACTGGCACCTGCAGGACGCCGAAGGCCGTGGCCACGGGCCCTTCAGCCAGGTCGTGATCGCGCTGCCGGCGCCCCAGGCCACGGCGCTCCTGGCCACGGTGCCAAAGCTCGCGGCCGCCGCCGCAGGTGTGCAGATGGACCCCACCTGGGCCGTGGCGCTGGCGTTCGATGCGCCGCTGCAAACTGCCATGCAAGGCTGCTTCATCCAGGACAGCCCGCTGGACTGGGTCGCACGTGATCGCAGCAAGCCGGGCCGGGACACCAACCGCGACACCTGGGTCCTGCACGCCAGCGCCAGCTGGAGCCGCCAGCACATCGACCTGTCCAGGGAGGCCGTGATCGAACGGCTGCATGGCGCTTTCGCCGAACTGCTCGACTGCGTCATGCCACCGCCCAGCTTCAGCCTGGCGCACCGCTGGCTGTATGCCCGCCCGGTGGGCGGCCGCGAATGGAGCTCACTGGCCGACGCTGATCTTGGCCTGTACGTGTGCGGCGACTGGTGCCTGTCCGGGCGCGTCGAGGGCGCCTGGCTAAGCGGCAACGATGCCGCCCGCAAGCTGCTCGCCCACCTTGAATAAGCCCGCGCGTCACCGCCTCAACCCGCGCAAGTTGCTGCTGTCGAAATGGACGGCAGCCGAGCCGCAGAACCGCGAAAAGCACTTTCTGGTCACCGAACTGTTTCGCGACGAAGCGGGTACGGTGCTCGAAATCGAGCTGCAGGCGGTGCTCACCCAGCGCAACCAGCGGCTGCCCTGGCAGGCGCTGCAGGATGCGGAGCGCTGGCACAGCGGCTGGAGATAGAACTGGGCCCGCCCTGATAAAAGTTGTACATCGGAGTTGACTTGTACAACAGGCAACCTATGATAAATAAATCTGTACAAACAAAACCGCCTGTACAGGTTTATTCGAGGTTTGCATGCCCGAGACCGTCACACCTGCGCCCCTCAAGCCACGGCTGGCCATCAGCGCCTGCCTGATGGGCGACGAGGTGCGCTACAACGCCGGACACAAGCAGTCACTGCTGTGCCGCAACGCCCTGGCCGAGCATTTCGACTTCATCCGCGTCTGCCCGGAAGTGGCGATCGGCCTGGGCATTCCTCGCGAGCCGATCCGCCTGGTGGGCGAGCCGAATCAGCCCCGTGCGGTGGGCACCGTGCATGCCGAGCGGGACGTCACGGATGCCCTGGCCCAGTACGGTGCCCACATGGCCGGCCAGCTCGACGATATCTGTGGCTACATCTTCATGCAGAAGTCACCGTCGTGCGGCCTGGAGCGGGTCAAGGTCTACCGTGACAACGGCGCCCCGCAAGCCGACGGCGGCCGCGGCATCTATGCCCAAGCGTTCTGCGCGGCCTACCCTGACCTGCCGGTAGAAGAAGAAGGCCGCCTGAACGATCCGGTCCTGCGGGAAAACTTCCTGGTCCGGGTATTCGCCTACGCCGACTGGCAACGCGTACGCGCCGCCGGCTTGAGCCGCCGCGCCCTGACCGAATTCCATGCGCGCTACAAATATCAGCTCATGGCCAACAACCCACCGCAATACAAGGTACTGGGCAAAATGCTGGGCAGCATGGGCGAGGCCGATGCCAATGACGTGGGCCCGCGTTACTTCAGCCAGTTGATGGCCGCGCTCAAGCGCTGCGCAACGCGCGGTACCCATAGCAACGTCTTGCTGCACCTGAGCGGCTACCTCAAGCAGCATATCGGGCCTGCGGACAAGCAAGAGATGCTCCAGCTGATTGATCAATACCGCCAGGGCATCGTACCGCTGGTCGTGCCGCTGACCCTGCTCAAGCACCTGTTTCGCTTGCACCCGGATCCGTACATCGCGCAGCAGGTCTACCTGCAGCCGCACCCGGAAAACCTCAGCCTGCGCAATGCGATCTGACCATGACAGATATCGAGCCGATACCCAGCGCCAACTGGCTGCCGATCCGTGAAGTGTCACGGCTGACCGGGGTCAACCCGGTCACCCTGCGCGCCTGGGAGCGGCGCTATGGCTTGGTGATACCGCACCGTACGGCCAAAGGGCACCGGCTGTTCGACATCGCCCATGTCGAGCGCATCCAGCAGATACTGACCTGGCTCAACCGCGGCGTGGCCGTCAGCCAGGTCAAGGCGCTGATCGACGCGCCGAGCACAGGCGCCCCCGCTGCCCCGGGCAACGACTGGGTGCCCCTGCGGCGCAACCTGCTGCAAGCCATCGGCAGCCTGAGCGAACGGCGCGTCGACGAACTGTTCAACCAGGCCATGGCTCTGTATCCGCCGGCGACCTTGTGCGAGCAGTTGATGCTGCCCTTGCTGGCGGAGCTGGACCACCGCTGGCAAGGGCAATTCGGTGCGCAGATGGAACGGGTGTTCTTCTACAGCTGGCTGCGCAGCAAGCTGGGCGCGCGCATCTATCACAACAACCGCCAGCTGCGCGGCCGGCCATTGCTGATGGTCAATCAGTCCGACCTGGCCATGGAGCCTGCCCTGTGGCTGACCGCCTGGCTGGCCAGCGGCGCCGGTTGCCCGGTGGAGGTCTTCGACTGGCCACTGCCGGCCGGCGAACTGGCCCTGGCCTGCGAGCGCCTGGACGCCCGCGCCCTGGTGCTCTACGCCAGCAAAGCCATGCCGCTCGGCCAGTTGCCGCGCCTGCTGAGCAACTGCCCCTGCCCCAAGCTGATCGTCGGCCCGGCCGTGCGCATTCACCATAACGACTGGCTGGCCATCAGCGCCCAGGTCGGCGACCTGCACCTGCTCGACACTCCCCTCAAGGCCCAGGCCCGGCTGCACCAGCTTGGCCTGCTGCACGAGCCGGCGAGTTGAGAATTATTATTCGATCTGCCCCAAGAGAGCCTTATGCAGCTGATCTGGTTTCGCTGTGACCTGCGGGTCCACGACAACACCGCACTGGCCGCCGCCTGCAAGCAGGGCCCGGTGGTCGCCCTGTACCTGGTCAGCCCGGGCCAATGGCGCGAGCACGATGATGCGCCGGCCAAGGTCGACTTCTGGCTGCGCAACCTGGCCGAGCTGCGCCAACAGCTCGAGGCCCTGCACATCCCGCTGCTGGTGCGCACGCTCGAGTTCTGGAGCGAGGCGCCCAAGGTACTGGCCGAGGTCTGCGGGCAGCACTCGGTGCAGGCCGTGCACTGCAATGAAGAATACGGCGTCAATGAAAGCGCCCGTGACAGCGCCGTGCGCCAGCGCCTGGGCAAGGACGGCATCGAGCTGCACAGCCATCTCGACCAGTTGTTTTTCAAGCCGGGCAGCGTGCTGACCAAAAGCGGCACCTATTTCCAGGTGTTCAGCCAGTTTCGCAAAGTCTGTTACGAGCGCTTTCACCAGTCCGTGCCAGCCTTGGTGCCCAAGCCCCGCGCCCAGGCCCCCGTGTCGATCAAGAGTGACGCGCTGGCGCGTAGCGCCGATGGCTTCGCCCAGCCGCCCAAGGCCATCATCGAGCTCTGGCCGGCCGGCGAGGATGAAGCGCGGCGGCGTCTGACGCACTTCTGCGGCGGGCCCATCGAGGATTACCTGAGCGAACGCGACTTGCCCGCTCACCCTGGCACCAGCCAGCTGTCGGCGTATCTGGCGGCGGGAGTGGTGTCGCCACGCCAGTGCCTGCACGCTGCGCTGGCCAGCAACCAGGGCGAGTTCCAGAGTGGCAACGTCGGCGCCGTGACCTGGATCAACGAGTTGTGCTGGCGCGAGTTCTACAAACACATCCTCGTCGGCTATCCGCGAGTGTCAATGCACCGCGCCTTTCGCCAGGAAACCGAGGCCCTGCGCTGGCGCGACGCACCGGCCGACCTGCAAGCGTGGCAGGAGGGTCGGACGGGTTTGCCGATCGTCGATGCAGCGATGCGCCAGTTGGTGGCCACCGGCTGGATGCACAACCGCTTGCGCATGATCACGGCGATGTTCCTGACCAAGAACCTGTTGATCGACTGGCGCCTGGGCGAGCGCTTTTTCATGCAACATCTGATCGATGGCGACCTGGCTTCCAATAACGGTGGCTGGCAGTGGAGTTCATCGACCGGCACCGACGCCTCGCCTTACTTCCGCATCTTCAACCCGACCAGCCAGTCGGCCAAGTTCGACGCGCAGGGCGTGTTCATCCGCCAATGGGTGCCGGAGTTGGCCAGTCTGGGTAACAAGGAAGTGCATGACCCGAACAGTGTCGGCGACTTGTTCAGCGGCGTTGGCGACTATCCGCGGCCAATCGTGGACCTGCGCAAGAGTCGCGAACGGGCGTTGGCGGCGTTTCGCGACCTGCCGCAGCGCGAGGTCGGGGGCTAACCGCCAGCGTGACTAGCGGCCAGCCCGGCCCTACCGCCGCCAGCGGCTTACAACGGAATCCGATAATTCAACGAATAGGCTTCGATGCCGTCGTTAGGCTCCTTGATACCGGCGTTGGAATAGTGGGTCACACGCAGGCTGACTTCCTGGCCATTGCCGAAATGCAGACCGGCGCCGATGCGGTCTTCAAAGTTGAAGGCGGTGCCCAGGTGCTTGTCTTCGACTTCCAGATGCTGGAACACCGAAACACCAATACCGGCATCGATGAAGGGCTTGATGTAATCGCCGCCAAACTCGTAGCGAAACACCGGCGCGAAGGAAAGGGTGTTGTTGCTTGGGTCTTTATTGCCTTCCCAGTGGGTCAGCCCGGCGTCCCAGTAACCGGTGAGATGTCCCGTGCTGCTTTGCAGCCAGCTTTGGTCCCAGTTCGATTGCAGGCTCAGACGGTAGACCATGGAGGTCTGCCCTGTATGCCCCACCGAGATCGACGCATCCAAAGCTTGCGCGCTATAGCACTGCCCCAAGGAGATAGCCGCCAGCGCGGCCATGCAAAATTTCTTCATATGAAACATCCCATTTTCAAATGCGGTGACAAATCTTTTTTTGTTTGAGCCCCAACAAGCCAGCATCAGAAATCGGCGTACCTCTGTAAGTTCAGCGGTACGCGGCCATCTACGGATGAAATTTCTTACGACTGGAAGCTTTGCACAATGTAAGACTTTTGCCACAAGGCGGGAAGTATGTGTTGCAAATGTTGCGGATTGGCACTGGTCCAGAACTGTGGCTCGGCGGCAGGGCCCACTGCCAGCAGATCGCGTTGCTGCAACAGGCGTTGCAACTGCCGGGCTACGGCGGCGCCGGTGTCGATCAGGCTGACCGGTGCCGGCACCATCTGCGCCAGCAGCGGCTTGAGGAAGGGATAGTGGGTGCAGCCGAGGATGATGGTGTCGCACCCTGCGTCGAGCAACGGCTGGACATAGCCAAGCAGCAGCTCGCGCAAGGCGGGCGCCTGCAAGTCGCCGGCTTCGATCAGCTCCACCAGCCCCGGGCAGGGCTGGGTGACCACGCGCACATCGCTGGCAAAACGGTCGAGCAAGGCGGCGAACTTGGCGCTCTGCAGGGTGCCCGTGGTGGCCAGCACGCCGACCACGCCGCTGCGGGTGGCGGCGGCGGCCGGCTTGACCGCCGGCTCCATGCCCACCAAGGGCCAGTTTGGGTAGCGCTCGCGCAGATCGGCGGCGGCAGCGACGGTCGCCGTGTTGCACGCCACCACCAGCGCCTTGGCGCCCTGCGCGCGAAAGAACTCGGCGATCTGCACGCAACGTTCGCGAATGAACTGCGGCGACTTTTCCCCATAGGGGATGTGCCCGCCGTCGGCCACGTACAGCAGCGACTCCCCGGGCAGCAGGCGCTGGATTTCGGCCAGCACGCTGAGGCCACCGACACCGGAATCGAAGACGCCCACCGGCGCCTGCCGGGCGTCAGCCATGCCGGGCTCCGCAGACGCTACACCCAGGGTCGCGCTTGACCCGCAACTCACGAAAGCGCGAGCCCAGCGCGTCGATCAGCAGCAGCCGGCCGACCAGCGGCTCGCCGAAACCGGCTAGCAGCTTCAGCGCTTCGAGCGCCTGCAAGCTGCCGACCAGGCCGACCAGCGGGCCCACCACCCCCGCTTCACTGCAGGTCAGTTCAGCTTCGCTGCCATGCCCGTACAGGCAGTGGTAGCAAGGGCTGGCAGGGTTGCGCGGGTCGAACACCGAGAGCTGCCCTTCCAGGCGAATGGCCGCGCCGCTGACCAGCGGCTTGCCGGCCTTCACGCAGGCGGCGTTGACCGCCTCGCGGGTGTGGAAGTTGTCGGAGCAATCAAGCACCAGGTCCACGGCCGCCACGGCAGCGGCCAGCGAGTCTTCGTCCAGCGCCTGGCGATGGGCGTGCAGGCGGATGCTCGGGTTGATCAAGCCCAGTCGCGCGAGAGCGGAGTCGACCTTGCTCATGCCCACCGTGGCCGTGTCGTGCAACACCTGGCGTTGCAGATTGGTCAGGTCGACGGTATCGAAGTCGGCCAGGTGCAACTCGCCGACCCCGGCCGCAGCCAGGTACAGCGCTACCGGCGAGCCCAGACCACCGAGGCCGACGATCAAGGCGCGGCTGGCCTTGAGGCGCAACTGGCCCTCGATGTCGATCTGCTGCAGGAGAATCTGCCGGCTGTAGCGCAACAGTTCCTCGTCACTCAGCACGGCAGGCGTCCCAGGGTGATGCGCTCGTGACCGGCGAAATCATCACGGCTCTCGATCTGCTCGAAGTCGTGCTTGGCCAGCAGCTCGCGCACGGCAGCCGCCTGGTCGTAGCCATGCTCGAGCAGCAGCCAGCCACCGGGTTCCAGATGCGCCGGCGCCTGGGCAATGATCAGGCGCAGGTCGTCGAGGCCGTCGGGGCCGGCCACCAGCGCACTGCTGGGCTCGAAGCGCACGTCACCGGCCGCCAGGTGCGGGTCGGCGGCAGCGATATAGGGGGGGTTGCTGATGATCAACTGGTAACGCTCGCCCGCCAGGGCATCGAACCAGTGGCTTTGCAGCACTCGGGCGTTGTCCAGCTGCAGGCGCTCGCGGTTGCGCTCGGCCAGAGCCACGGCTTCGGCGATGCGGTCCACTGCGGTCACGTGCCAGCCCTTGCGCTCGCTGGCCAGGGCCAGGGCAATAGCGCCGGTGCCGGTGCCCAGGTCGAGCACCTTGACCTCGCTCAGGGGCAGCAGCTCCAGCGCCGCTTCCACCAGCAACTCGGTCTCCGGACGCGGGATCAGGGTGTGCGGCGCCACTTCCAGGTCCAGCTTCCAGAAGCCCTGCTGGCCGAGGATATAGGCCACCGGCTCGCCCTCGCGACGGCGGCCCAGGTACTCGCTGAACGTGGTCGCGGCCTGGCTGCTGACGATGCGCTCGGGCCAGGTGTGCAAATAGCTGCGCGACTTGCCCAGCGCAGCGGCCAGCAGCAGCTCGATGTCCAGGCGCGCGGTCGGCGAATCGGGTAACTCGGCGTTTCTCAACAAACTGGCAATGACTGTCATTTACTCACCCAATGCCGCCAGTTGGTCGGCTTGATATTCTGCCAGCAACGGCTCTATGACGGCGTCGACCCCACCGGCCAGCACTTCATCCAGCGAATACAGGGTGAGGTTGACGCGATGGTCGGTGACGCGGCCTTGCGGGAAATTGTAGGTACGGATGCGTTCGGAGCGATCGCCCGAGCCCACCAGCAGCTTGCGCTCACTGGCGATGGCGTTCTGCGCAGCGCTGGTCTGCAGGTCGTTGAGCTTGGCCGACAACCAGGCCATGGCCCGGGCGCGGTTCTTGTGCTGGGAACGCTCTTCCTGGCACTCGACGACGATACCGGTGGGCAGGTGGGTGATGCGGATCGCCGAGTCCGTCTTGTTGACGTGCTGGCCGCCCGCACCGGATGAGCGGTAGGTGTCCACGCGCAAATCTGCCGGGTTGATCTCGATCGCCACCTGCTCGTCCGGTTCGGCCAGCACCGCCACGGTGCAAGCCGAGGTATGAATGCGGCCTTGGGATTCGGTTTCCGGCACCCGCTGCACGCGGTGCGCGCCGGACTCGAACTTGAGCTTGGCGTAGACGTTGTCGCCTTCGACCCGGGCGATCACCTCTTTATAGCCACCGTGCTCGCCCTCGTTCTCGGAAAGAATCTCGACCCGCCAGCCACGCCGCTCGGCGTAGCGCGAATACATGCGAAACAGGTCGCCGGAGAAGATCGCCGCCTCGTCGCCACCGGTTCCGGCGCGAATTTCGAGGAACACGTTGCGCCCGTCATTCGGATCCTTGGGCAGCAGCATGCGTTGCAGCTGGCCTTCCAGTATCGCCAGTTGCTCGCGGGCGTCGCGCACTTCCTCCACGGCCATCTCGCGCATGTCCGGGTCGCTGTCCTTGAGCAGGGCCTGGGCGCCTTCGAGGTCGGCCTGCACCTTGCCCCACTGCTGGAAGTGGCCGACCACCGGCTCGAGCTCGGCGTATTCGCGCGAATAGGTGCGAAAGCGCGTTTGATCGCTGATGACCTCGGCGTCGCCGAGCAGCGCCGTGAGTTCTTCGAATCGGTCCTGGATCATGTCCAGCTTGTTGAGCAGTGACGCTTTCATTGCGGGGGTTTATCCGTGGAGCCCTCGTTCAGGGCAAAGAGTTCCTGGGCCATGGCCAGCGCATCGAGGCGGCCTTCGGCGGAAAGTTTCTTCAACTGCACGCTGGGTGCGTGCAACAGCTTGTTGGTCAGGCCACGGGCCATCTGCCCGAGTATTTCCTCGGCATTGCCGCCATTGGCCAGCAAGCGCAACGCCTTCTGCAGTTCTTCGTCACGCAGCCGCTCGCTTTGCTGGCGATAGGCCTTGAGCACATCCACCGCGGCCAGCTCGCGCAGCCGCGCCATGAAGTCGTCGACGCCGCTGCTGACCAGTTGCTCGGCCGCCTGGGCAGCGCCTTGGCGGCTCTTGAGGTTCTCGGCCACCACTTCATGCAGGTCATCGACCGAGTACAGGTAAACGTCATCCAATTCGCCGACTTCAGGCTCGATATCCCGGGGAACGGCGATGTCGACCATGAAAATCGGCTTGTGCTTGCGCAGCTTCAGCGCGCTTTCCACTGCCCCCTTGCCCAGGATCGGCAGCTGACTGGCAGTGGAACTGATGACGATGTCGCTGTGCACCAGCTCCTGGGGGATATCCGACAGCAGCACGGCGTGGGCGCCGAACTGCGCGGCCAGGGTGCTGGCGCGCTCCAGGGTGCGGTTGGCCACCACGATACGCTTGATGCCCTGCTCATGCAGGTGGCGCGCGACCAGAGTGATGGTTTCCCCAGCGCCAATCAACAGCGCGCTGCTCTGCTGCAAATTGCTGAAGATCTGCTTGGCCAGGCTGACTGCGGCGAAAGCCACCGAAACCGGGTTCTCGCCGATGGCGGTGTCGGTACGCACCTGCTTGGCAGCACTGAAGGTGGCCTGGAACAATCGCCCCAGCCGCGGCCCGATGGTGCCGGCTTCACGGGCCACGGCATAGGCGGACTTCATCTGGCCGAGGATCTGCGGCTCGCCGAGCACCAGCGAGTCGAGGCCCGAGGCCACGCGCATCATGTGCCGCACGGCGGCGTCGTCTTCATGCACGTAGGCGCTGGCGCGCAGCTCTTCGATGCTCAGCCGGTGGTAGTCGGCCAGCCAGCGCAGGATGCTGTCGGCGGCCACATGGTCCTGGTCGATGTACAGCTCGCTGCGGTTGCAGGTCGACAGGATCGCCGCTTCGCGACTGTCGGTCAGCCGGCAGAGCTGCTGCAAGGCGTCGACCAGCTGCTCGGGAGTGAACGCCACGCGCTCGCGCACGTCCACCGAGGCAGTCTTATGGTTGATACCGAGGGCAAGAAAGGCCATGCAAGGTCGCTGATTCTGACGAGTAGCCGACAATTGTCCTACTTCGACAGTTCGAGAACAACCACCGCTCTCTATTGTCTCAATAGTCAGCACCGAGATGAGCCAACACTGGTGGGTTTTGCCCTCCGGCTTGTGTCATGATGATCCGACCGCAGGTAAGCCGCCAAATCCCTATATGAATAGAACTCCCGCATTGCTTCTCGCCTTTGCCTTGCTCAATGGCTGCCAGACGTGGCCCGGGCATGCCCAGCAGGCGACGCCACCTGCCGCACAGCCTGCACCGCCCCCCGAGGCCAAGCCTCAGGTCTATGGTTCATTGAGTGAAGAGACCACGTTCAGCCTGCTGACGGCGGAACTGGCGGGTCAGCGCAACCGGTTCGACATCGCCCTGGACAACTATATGACCCAGGCGATCCAGACTCAGGACGCCGGGGTGGCCGAGCGGGCGTTCCGCATTGCCGAATACCTGGGCGCCGACCCGTCGGCGCTCGAAGCCTCGCTGCTGTGGGCGAAGAATGCCCCGAGCAACCTCGACGCGCAGCGCGCCGCCGCTATTCAACTGGCGCGCAACGGCCGCTATGACGAGTCCATGGTGTACATGGAGAAGGTGCTCCAGGGCCAGGGCGACACGCACTTCGACTTCCTCGCCCTGTCGGCTGCCGACACTGATCAGAACACCCGCCGCGGCCTGCTGCAAAGCTTCAATCGCCTGTTGGTGAAGTACCCGAAAAATGGCCAGTTGATCTTCGGCAAGGCCCTGCTGATGCAGCAGGACGGCGACGGCGAAGGCGCACTCAAGCTGCTCGAGGACAACCCGCCGCAGGATGGCGAGATCGCCCCGATCCTGCTGCACGCGCGCCTGTTGACGGCGCTCGACCGCGGCAAGGAAGCGATTCCCCTGCTGGAAAAAAGCATCAAGAAATACCCGGACGACAAGCGCCTGCGCCTGACCTACGCGCGCACCCTGGTGGAACAGAACCGCATGGCCGACGCCAAGGTGCAGTTCGCCAGCCTGGTACAGCAATATCCGGACGACGACGAGCTGCGCTATTCGCTGGCCCTGGTGTGCCTGGAGGCCAAGGCCTGGGACGAGGCCGCCAGCTACCTGCACCAGCTGGTCGAGCGCGGCGCGCATGTCGACTCCGCGCACCTGAACCTGGGCCGCATCGCCGAGGAGCGCGACGACCTGCAAGGCGCGCTGGACGAGTACGGCCAGGTTGGCCCCGGCAACGACTTCCTGCCGGCCCAGCTGCGCCAGGCCGATATCCTGGTGTCCAACGGCCGCGCCGACGAGGCCACCAAGGCGCTGGCCGAAGCCCGCGCCGCCGAGCCGGACTACGCCGTTCAGTTGTACTTGATCGAGGCCGAGACCCTGGTCAACAACGACAAGAACGACCAGGCCTGGCAGGTCCTGCAAAAGGCCCTGCTGCAGTACCCGGACGACCTGAACCTGCTGTACACCCGCGCCATGCTGGCCGAGAAGCGCGACGATCTGCCGCAAATGGAAAAGGACCTGCGTACCATCATCAAGCGTGAACCGGACAATGCCATGGCCCTCAACGCCTTGGGCTACACGCTGTCCGACCGCACCACTCGCTACGCCGAGGCCAAGGCCCTGATCGAGAAGGCCCACAGCCTGACGCCGGACGACCCGGCGGTGCTCGATAGCCTCGGCTGGGTCAACTTCCGCCTGGGCAACCTCGATGTCGCCGAGGGCTTCCTGCGCCAGGCGCTGGAGCGCTTTCCCGACCAGGAAGTGGCCGCGCATCTGGGTGAAGTGCTGTGGGCCAATGGCAAACAGCGTGAAGCCAGGCAGGTTTGGACCAAGTTCCTCAAAGACCAGCCCGACAGCCCTATTCTTCGCAGCACCGTGCTGCGCGTGACCGGATCCGAGACCCTTTAAGCTTATGTTTTTGCGTAACCTCGTAGTGTTCAGCCTGATCGCCCTGCTCGCCGGCTGCGCCGGCATCGGCCCGCGCGAAGCCGTCGAAGGCCAGGGCAATACCCAGCAATGGAATCTCAACAAGGCACCCCTGGGCCAGCTGGACGGCTGGGAAATCAACGGCAAGGTCGGTATCCGCGCGCCCCGTGACTCGGGCAGCGGCACCCTGTACTGGCTGCAGCGCCAGGACTATTACGACATCCGCCTGTCCGGCCCGTTGGGCCGTGGCGCCGCGCGCCTGACCGGGCGCCCGGGCAAGGTCAGCCTGGAAGTCGCCGGCCAGGGCAAATACGACGCCGACAGCCCGGAGACCCTGCTGCAGGATCAACTGGGCTGGCGCCTGCCGGTGTCCAACCTGGTCTGGTGGGTGCGCGGCCTGCCGGCACCGCAGAGCAAAAGTCGCCTGACGCTCGACGGCAACAGCCGTCTGGCGCGCCTGGAGCAGGACGACTGGACAGTGGAATACCTGAGCTACACCGAGCAGAACGGCTACACCCTGCCTGATCGCATCAAGCTGCACGGCAAGGACCTGGACGTGACCCTGGTGGTCAAGGACTGGCAGCCACGGCGCCTGGGCCAAGCTGCGGCCCCGACGCCCGGGGCCGTGCCATGAGCGCAGGCCGCCTGACGCTGCCGGCCCCGGCCAAGCTCAACTTGATGCTGCACATCCTTGGTCGCCGTGCCGACGGCTACCATGAGCTGCAAACCCTGTTTCAATTTCTCGACTACGGCGACGAGCTGGACTTCGCCCTGCGCGCAGATGGCCAGGTGCAGCTGCACACGCCTATCGACGGCGTGCCCCACGACAGCAATCTGATCGTCAAGGCCGCGCGCAAGCTGCAGGCCTTGTCCGGCAGCTCGCTGGGCGCCGATATCTGGCTGAAGAAAGTGCTGCCCATGGGCGGCGGCATCGGCGGCGGCAGCTCCGATGCCGCCACCACCCTGCTGGCCTTGAATCATCTGTGGCAGCTGGGCTGGGACGCTGATCGCCTGGCTCAACTGGGCCTGACGCTGGGCGCCGACGTGCCGGTTTTCGTGCGCGGGCACGCGGCCTTCGCCGAGGGGATAGGCGAGAAGCTCACTGCCGTCGAACCCGCCGAGCCGTGGTATCTCTTGCTGGTGCCGCAAGTCTCTGTAAGTACAGTGGAAATTTTTAACGATCCGCTGTTGACACGTGACACGCCTGCCATTAAAGTGCGCCCCGTTCTCGAGGGAAACGGTCGTAATGACTGTCAACCAGTGGTCGAGCGTCGTTACCCAGAGGTTCGTAACGCTTTGAATTTGCTAGGCAAATTCACTGATGCAAGGCTCACAGGTACTGGAAGTTGTGTGTTTGGGGCCTTCCCAAGCAAAGCGGAAGCTGATAGAGTTTCGCACCTTCTTGCAGAGACCCTTACAGGGTTCGTGGCAAAGGGAAGCAACATCTCGATGTTGCATCGCAAGCTGCAAAGTCTGTTCTAAGAACCGAGTGCCAGGCACTCGATGATCCAGTTACAGGGGCGTCGCCAAGCGGTAAGGCAGCAGGTTTTGATCCTGCCATGCGTTGGTTCGAATCCAGCCGCCCCTGCCATTTTCCTATACTCATCCAGGTATACCCTCAGCCGGCAGGTACTGCGCGTGTCCAAGATGATGGTCTTTACGGGGAACGCCAACCCCGATCTGGCTCGGCGTGTCGTACGTCAGCTGCATATCCCACTCGGTGACATCTCTGTCGGAAAATTCTCCGACGGCGAGATTACCGCTGAGATCAATGAAAACGTTCGCGGTAAAGACGTCTTCATCATTCAGCCGACGTGTGCTCCGACCAACGATAACCTGATGGAACTGGTAGTGATGGCCGATGCCTTCCGCCGCTCCTCGGCAACTCGTATCACTGCTGTAATCCCCTATTTCGGTTATGCCCGTCAGGACCGTCGTCCGCGCTCTGCCCGTGTGGCAATCAGCGCGAAAGTCGTGGCCGACATGCTGACCGTGGTCGGGATCGATCGTGTGCTCACCGTCGATCTGCATGCCGACCAGATTCAGGGCTTCTTCGATATCCCCGTCGACAACATCTACGGCTCGCCCGTGCTGGTCGACGACATCGAGGATCAACGCTTCGAAAACCTGATGATCGTCTCCCCGGACATTGGTGGCGTCGTGCGTGCACGGGCCGTGGCCAAGTCGCTGGGCGTCGACCTCGGGATCATCGACAAGCGCCGCGAGAAGGCCAATCACTCCGAAGTGATGCACATCATCGGCGACGTCGAAGGGCGTACCTGTATTCTGGTCGATGACATGGTCGACACCGCCGGCACCCTGTGCCACGCGGCCAAGGCCCTGAAAGAGCATGGCGCCGCCAAGGTGTTCGCCTATTGCACGCACCCGGTGCTGTCGGGCCGTGCCATCGAGAACATCGAGAATTCCGTGCTGGACGAACTGGTGGTGACCAACACCATCCCGTTGTCCGCCGCCGCTCAAGCCTGTGTGCGTATCCGCCAACTGGACATCGCCCCGGTAGTGGCTGAAGCGGTCCGCCGCATCAGCAACGAAGAATCGATCAGCGCGATGTTCCGCTAAGGGCTCTGCCCGAAGCGACATCCGTTGACGTAAAGCGCCCCGCCCCGACAATCCTGCCGGGGCGGGGCTTTTTTGCCCATGTCGCCATGGCGGCGGTCGCAACCGCCAGGCAGATGTGGTTATTTTGGAGAGTCAACATGAACGAATTTACCCTGAATGCAGAAGCGCGTTCCGACCTGGGGAAAGGTGCGAGCCGCCGCCTGCGTCGCCTCGCCAGCCTGGTTCCTGCTGTGGTCTACGGTGGCGACAAAGCCCCTGAGTCCATCAGCATGCTGGCCAAGGAAGTTGCCAAGCTGCTGGAAAACGAAGCCGCTTTCAGCCACGTTATCGAGCTGAACGTCGGTGGCACCAAGCAGAACGTCCTGATCAAGGCACTGCAGCGTCACCCGGCCAAAGGCCACGTGCTGCACGCTGACTTCGTCCGCGTGGTAGCCGGTCAGAAACTGACCGCCATCGTGCCGATCCACTTCCTGAACCAGGAAGCAGCGGTCAAGAAAGGCGGCGAGATCTCGCACACCGAGACCGAGCTGGAAGTTTCCTGCCTGCCGAAAGACCTGCCTGAGTTCATCGAAGTCGACCTGGCCAACGCCGAAGTGGGCACCATTGTCCACCTGTCCGACCTGACCGCTCCTAAAGGCGTCGAGTTCGTGGCTCTGGCTCACGGCAACGACCTGGCTGTGGCCAACGTCCACCTGCCGCGCATCACCCCTGAAGAAACCCCAGCAGAAGGCGCTGCCGAGTAATCGGTACGCTGGAGGCGGGGCTTGTGCGAGAATCTTCGCCCTGCCCTGCCACCTACTGTAAGGAAGAGCCCCTGTCGTGACTGCCATACAACTGATCGTGGGTCTAGGAAATCCTGGCCCCGAATACGAACAGACCCGGCATAACGCAGGGGCTCTTTTCGTTGAACGCATCGCCTCCGCCCAGCGCGTCAATCTGGTCGCAGAGCGTAAATATTTTGGCCTGGTGGCAAAATTCAGCCATCAGGGCAGTGACATTCGTCTGCTGATCCCCACCACCTACATGAACCGCAGTGGGCAGGCCGTCGCGGCGCTGGCCAATTTCTACCGCATACCGGTCGAAGCGATTCTGGTGGCGCACGACGAACTCGATTTGCCTCCGGGCGTGGCCAAGCTCAAAGTGGGCGGCGGGCACGGTGGGCACAACGGCCTGCGCGACATCATCGCGCAGCTGGGTAACAACAACGGCTTTCACCGACTGCGGCTTGGCATCGGCCACCCGGGTGTCGCCAGCCAGGTGTCGAACTTCGTGCTGGGCCGCGCTCCGCGCGCCGAGCAGGAAAAACTCGACGCCAGTATCGATTATGCCCTCGGCGTGCTGCCGGATATCTTCGCCGGCGAGTGGAATCGCGCGATGAAAAACCTGCACAGCCAAAAGGCCTGACCCCACAACGAGGCAAGCATCATGGGATTCAACTGCGGTATCGTCGGCCTGCCCAACGTCGGCAAGTCCACCTTGTTCAATGCGCTGACTAAATCCGGTATCGCGGCGGAAAACTTCCCGTTCTGCACCATCGAGCCCAACAGCGGCATCGTGCCGATGCCCGACCCACGCCTGGCGGCGCTGGCGGCTATCGTCAACCCCAAGCGCATCCTGCCGACCACCATGGAATTCGTCGACATCGCCGGCCTTGTGGCGGGCGCTTCGAAAGGTGAAGGCCTGGGCAACAAGTTCCTCGCCAACATTCGCGAGACCGATGCCATCGCCCACGTGGTGCGCTGCTTCGAAGACGAGAACGTGATTCACGTCGCCAACAGTGTCGACCCCAAGCGTGACATCGAGATCATCGACCTGGAGCTGATCTTCGCCGACCTCGACAGCTGCGAGAAGCAACTGCAAAAGGTTACGCGCAACGCAAAAGGCGGCGACAAGGACGCCGTGGCGCAGAAAGGCCTGCTCGAGCAGCTGATCGCCCACTTCACCCTGGCCAAACCGGCCCGCAGCCTGATGAAGAACATGGGCGCCGATGAAAAGGCGATCATCCGTGGCTTCCACCTGCTGACCAGCAAGCCGGTGATGTACATCGCCAACGTCGCCGAAGACGGCTTCGACAACAACCCGCTGCTCGACGTAGTGCGCGCCATCGCCGAAGAAGAAGGCGCCATCGTGGTACCGGTGTGCAACAAGATCGAAGCGGAAATCGCCGAGCTCGACGACGGTGAAGAGAAGGACATGTTCCTCGAAGCCCTGGGCTTCGACGAGCCGGGCCTGAACCGGGTGATCCGCGCCGGCTACGACCTGCTGCACCTGCAGACCTACTTCACCGCCGGCGTCGAGGAAGTTCGTGCCTGGACCGTCAAGGTCGGCGCCACCGCGCCACAGGCCGCTGGCGTGATCCACACCGACTTCGAAAAAGGCTTCATCCGTGCCGAGGTCATCGCCTACAACGACTTCATCCAGTACAACGGCGAAGCCGGTACCAAGGAAGCGGGCAAGTGGCGGCTGGAAGGCAAGGAGTATGTGGTCAAGGACGGCGACGTGATGCACTTCCGCTTCAACGTCTGATCGCCTGCACCTTTGAAAAAACCGCGCCCCGGCGCGGTTTTTTCATGCCCGCAAACCGGCGCTCATGGGGCATTGCGCATCAATGTAGGAGCCGGCGCAGCTGGCGAGGGCATCACCTCGGTGGCCGGGTGGATCATCTGACCGAATCGCGGCCCATGGCCAATCAAGCCTGCCGTTCGGGGTTGCCCCGCTCGCCAGCTTCGCCGGCTCCTACACCGGGATGTGCACCCCGGACATTTACTTCGAACGTGCCGTTCCAGTGGCATTACCTATGACCGCCCCGAACATCAAGAGCGGTCAACCGTTGTTTGCAACCATGGAATCTACTACGCCACCTGTGGGCCGTTCCACATTTGCGCCCACTGCCGGCCCATGTTCACCCGGCAACAGCACATCAGCAGGATGCGCCTGCAGCCAACACCCCGAGGGCCGCAGGTCCAGCAAAAGGGCGCTCGCGGGCCCGGCACGGGCTGTGCAATCTCCTGCTCGACGCTGTCTTTTCTGCCCCAGGAGAACCTGCATGACTGCCCGCGAACATCCCCTGCCCTCCCTCGCCACCGGCGCCGACTATGCCGAGCTGGCCGCCCGTTTCAGACCGATCTTTGCCCGTATCGCCGAGGGCAGCGTTGCCCGCGAGCGTGAGCGGGTACTGCCGTACGAACAGATCCAGTGGCTCAAGGAGGCCGGCTTCGGCGCGGTCCGTGTGCCGGTCGAACAAGGCGGCGGCGGCGCTTCCCTGCCGCAGCTGCTCGAGTTGCTGATCGAGCTGGCTGCTGCCGACTCGAACATTCCCCAGGCATTGCGGGCGCACTTCGCCTTTGTCGAGGATCGCCTCAACGCCCAGGCCAGCGCGCCGCAGGAGGTGTGGTTCAAGCGCTTCGTGGCCGGTGAACTGGTGGGCTGCGCCTGGACCGAAGTGGGCAGCGTGAAGATCGGCGACGTGATCACCCGTGTGTCACGCCAGGGTGAGCAGTGGGTGGTCAACGGCACCAAGTACTACAGCACCGGCAGCCTGTACGCCGACTGGATCGACCTGTTCTCCCGGCGTGACGACACCGGTGGCGATGTGATTGCCGTGGTCCGCACGCAGCAGCCAGGTGTGCAGCAAAAAGATGATTGGGACGGTTTCGGCCAGCGCACCACCGGCAGCGGCACATCGGAGTTCGTCAACGCCGTGGTCGAGGAAGAGAACGTCATCGACTTCGCCAGCCGCTTCAAATACCAGACGGCGTTCTACCAGCTGGTGCTGCTGGCGGTGATCGCCGGTTCCGGGCGCGCTGCCGTGCGCGACTTCGCCGGCGAAGCGAGCCGGCGCACCCGCGTGTTCAGCCATGGAGCGGGCGCTTCGACCAGCCAGGACCCGCAAGTGCAGCAGGTGATCGGCAAGGCCTCGGGCCTGGTTTACGCTGCCGAAGCCGCCTCCGTGCGCGCCGCACACGCGGCCCAGGCGGCCTATCAGGCGCGCTTTGGCAATGACGCCGAAGCCGAACGCCAGGCCAATATCGCCGCCGAGCTGGAATCGGCGCAGGCCCAGGTGGCGGCCGTCGACCTGGTGCTGCGCGCCACCAGCGACCTGTTCAACAGCCTCGGCGCCTCGGCCACCAGCACCAGCCGCCAGCTCGACCGCCACTGGCGCAACGCGCGCACGGCCGCCTCGCACAACCCGGTGATCTACAAGGAGCGCATCCTCGGTGACTGGGAGATCAACGCCACCGAGCCGCCCTACGTCTGGCAGATCGGTGGCGGGGCCAAGCAAGGCTGAGTCTCAGGCCTGGGCCTTGCCGCCCAGGTAGAAGTGCTGGATGTCCTCTCGCGCCGCCAACTGCTCGGCGGCGCCCTCACCGACCACCCGGCCGTTCTCCAGGATGTAGGCGTAGCTGGCGTGGCGCAGGGCCACGTTGATGTTCTGCTCGGCCACCAGAAAACTCACACCCTCCTGGCGGTTGAGCTGGGCGACGATCTCGAAGATCTCTTCGACGATGATCGGCGCCAGGCCCATGGACGGCTCGTCGAGCAGCACCAGGCTGGGCCGGGTCATCAAGGCCCGACCGATCGCCAGCATCTGCTGCTCGCCGCCGGAGGTCAGGCCGGCCTGGGTCTTGCGCTTGGTCCGCAGGCGCGGAAACCAGGCGTAGATGCGCTCCAGTTCCTCGGCCAGGCGGGCCCGCGAGGGCTTGCGCAGAAAGCCTCCGGTGCGCAGGTTTTCCTCGATGGTCAGGTGGGCGAACACATGCCGCCCCTCCAGCACGTGGACGATGCCCTGGCGGGCCAGCTGGTTGGCGGGGATGCCGGCGGTGTCGGCGCCGCGAAAGCGGATGGCGCCGCGACTGACCCTTGCCCGGTCGGCCTGCACCAGGCCGGAGATGGCCTTGAGCGTGGTGCTCTTGCCAGCGCCGTTGGCCCCCAGCAGGGCGACGATGCCGCCCTGCTCGACGCGCAACGACACCCCGGCGACGGCCAGGATGGCGCCGTCGTAGATCACCTCGATATCCTCCACTGCCAACAGCTCGGCGGCGCCAGGCTGAGGCTTTGGTTGACTGGGTTGACTGGGTTGCGTGCTCATGGGCGTTGCCCTCCCGAACGGTGCATGCTCATTGCCCTGGCTGGCAATCGCGTGGGGTGATGCCTTTTTCGCGGGCGAACTCGGCGGCCTTGGCATCGATCAGCGGGCGCAGGGTGGCGCGGTCGGCCTGCACCCAGTCGGTCACAAGCTTCCATTGCTGGCCGTCCCACTGCTGCACCTTGGCCGCGCCGCCACCTTCGTGGTCGCTGCAGGACAGCTTGAGCGGCTGCATCAGGCCCAGAAAACCGATGGCCTTGAGGCGCGCATCGTCCAGGTCCAGATGCTCCAGGCCCCAGCGTCCCTCTTCGCCGGTCAGCGGGCGGTTGCCGAATTTCTTCTGCCCGGCGCGGATGGCTTCCACGGCGATGGCGGCGTTCACCAGGCCGGAGTTGTAGTACACGCTGCCGAAGCTGCGCGGGTCCTTGAGGTCGCTTTCACCCTTGTCGAGGATGTTCTGCTTGAGGCGCTGATGGATGTCGAAGGTGGCACCGCCCGGGTAGGGGGTCAGCGCCAGGTAGCCCTTGCCGGCCTCGCCGGCGGGCAGCACGTCCTCGTCGGAGCTGGCCCAGATGTCGCCGACGATATGGTCCACCGGGTAGCCAAAGCGCGCGGCGGTCTTGATCGCCACCGGTGTGGACACGCCCCAGGTGCGCAGGAAGATCCAGTCCGGCTTGAGCTGCCGTACCTGGCGCCATTGCGCGGCCTGTTCGTTGCCGGGGTCGGCTACCGGGATCTGGATGTTCTCGAAGCCGTATTTCTCGGCCAGCAACTGCAGCGGCCGCTGGGTTTCGCGGCCATAGGCCGAGTCGTGGTACACCGTGGCGATCTTCTTGCCCCGCAACTTGTCGAGCCCGCCTTCGCGCTGGGCCACGTAGTTGATGAAAGCCGAGGCCTCGCTGTAGAAAGTCAGCATCACCGGAAAGTTGTACGGGAACACCGTGCCATCGGTGGCCTCGGTGCGGCCGTAGCCCAGGGTGATCAGCGGGATCTTGTCGGCCTCGGCTTTTTCCGCCAGCGCGTAGGCCGCCGGCGCGCCATTGGGTTGGTAGACGGCCACCGGCGCGCCGTCCAGGCCGTGCTTGAAGCGCTCGTAGCACTCGATGCCTTTTTCTGCGGTCCACTCGGTCTCGCATTCCTGCCAGGTCAGCTTGACGCCGTTGATGCCGCCTTCGACCTCGTTGATGTAGCGCAGGTAGTCGATCATTCCGGCCCACACCGGGATGCCGCTGGAGGCGTAGGCGCCGACCCGGTAGGTGGCCAGCGGGATGAACTGCGCAGTAGCGTCGGCCTGCACCGGCAGGGCCGCGGGCAGGCCGAGCAGCAGCACAGTGGTGGCCAGCAGGCGTTTGAGCGGTTTGTGCATGATATTGGCTTCCTTGAACGGGATCATGATTGCGGCGCCGAGCAGTCACGGGCGGTGATGCCCTTTTCCTTGGCGTAACTGTCGGACTTGGCTTCGATCAGCGGGCGCAGGGTGTCGCGGTCAGCCTGAATCCAGTCGGTCACCAGCACCCACTGCTGGCCATCCCACTGCTGGATACGGGCCGCGCCGCCGCCTTCGTGGTCGGCACAGGACAATTTGAGCGGCGCCAGCAAGCCCTCGAAACCGATCGCCTTGAGCCGCGCGGTGTCGATGTTCAGGTGCTCGAAACCCCAGCGCGCCTCCTCGCCGTTGAGTGGGCGGTTGCCGAATCGGCCCTGGGCGGTGCGCAAAGCCTCCACCGCGATGGCGGCGTTGATCAGGCCGATGTTGTAGTACACCTTGCCGAAATAGCTGGGGTCCTTGAGGTCGCTCTTGCCGGGATCGAGGATCGCCTGCCTGAGGCGCTGGTGGATCTCGAAGCCGTCGCCGCCGGGGAACGGCGCCAGTGCCTGGTAACCCTTGGCGGCGCTGCCGGCCGGGATCACGTCGGCCTCGGAACCGGCCCAGACATCACCGATGATGTGATCGACGGCGATGCCGAAGCGCACGGCGGTCTTCAGCGCCACGGGGGTGGACACGCCCCAGGTGCGCAGGAAGATCCAGTCCGGTTGGATCTGCCGCACCTGGCGCCACTGGGCCGATTGCTCGTTGCCGGGGTCGGCGACCGGGATCTGGATGTTCTCGAAGCCGTACTTCTGCGCCAGCAGGGTCATGGCCGCCTGGGTTTCCCGGCCGTAGGCCGAGTCGTGGTAGACGGTGACGATCTTCTTGCCCTTGAGCCGATCGAAGCCACCCTCGCGCCCGGCGATGTAGTTGATGCCCACCGAGGCCTGGCTGTAGTAGTTGAGCAGCAACGGGAAGGCATAGGGGAACACCCGGCCGTCGGTGGACTCGGTGCGCCCGCCGGCGCCGTCGATCAACGGAATCCTGTCGGCCGCACCCTTTTCCATGAGCGCATAGGAGCCCGGGGTGCTGTGGGTGAAGAAGAACGCCGTAGGCGCGCCGTTCAGGCCGCCCTTGAAACGCTCGTAACACTCGACGATGCGATCGACGTTCCATTCAGTCTCGCACTCCTGCCACACCAGCTTGACGCCGTTGACGCCCCCCTGCACCTCGTTGACGTAGCGAAAATAATCGATCTCCCCGGCCCACCAGGGAATGCCGCTGGAGGCATAGGCGCCGACGCGGTAGGTGGCCATGGGCACGAACTGCTCATTGCCGGCGGCGTGGCTGGTGACGGGTAACGCGGCCTGAAGGCCGAGGGCGAGCAAAGCGCCCACGAAGGTACGCTGCAAAGTCGTGCGCATGTCGTTCACTTGTCTGAAAGGTCGTGGTTGCCCCTCCCGTGGCCGGGTCAAGGTATGGGTCGTAAGGTCAGGCTAGAAGCGCAGGGGCCAGGCCTTGAGGCGCTCCTTGAGGTTGCCGAGCAGCCGCACCAGGCCCTCGGGCTCCTTGATCAGGAAGCCGATGATCAGCGCGCCGAAAATGATCTTCTGCAGGTTCTGCAATTGCCCGGCGTCGACATTGCCGGCAAACAGCCATTGGCCGACGTGATTGAGCAGGATCGGCAGCAGGCTGATGAAGGCGGCGCCGATGAAGTTGCCGGCGATGCTGCCCATGCCGCCGATAATGATGATGAACAGGATCTGGAACGAGCGGTTGATATCAAAGCTGCTGGCACTGGCCGTGCCCAGGTAGGCGAAGGCCCACAGCGCCCCGGCCACGCCCAGGTAGAACGAGCTGACGGCGAAGGCCAGGCGTTTGTAACGGTCGACCGGGATGCCGATCACCGCGGCAGCGGTGTCCATGTCGCGGATCGCCATCCAGTTGCGCCCCACCTGGCTGCGCACCAGGTTGACCGCGACCCAGGTCAGCAACGCCACGCAGCTCAAGGTCAGCAGGTAGCGACTGGCCGGCGAATCGAGGTTGTAGCCCAACAGCGCCAGGCGCGGCGCGCTGATGGTGCCGGACGAGGCGTAGTTGTAGAACCAGGGAAACTTGTCGAACACCCACTCCAGGAAGAACTGTGCCGCCAGGGTGGTGACCATCAGGTAGAAGCCCTTGATGCGGTTGCTGGGAATGCCGAACACCAGTCCCACCAGCCCGGCGATCAGCCCGCCGCCGACCAGCGCCAGCGGCAGTGGAATGCCCGGCACCCGCAGCAGCAGGCCGTAGGTGGCGAACGCCCCGACCGCCATGAAGCCGGCCGCGCCGACCGAGGTCTGGCCGGTGTAGCCGGTCAGCAGGTTGAGACCCAGCCCGGCCAGTGACAGCACCAGGAAGGGCGTGAGGATGGCGTTGAGCCAATAGTCGTCGCCCAGCAGCGGCAGCACGACGAAGGCCACCAGCAGCAACAGCCCCAGGGCCAGGGGCCGGTGGCGGCGCACCAGGGTCAGGGGTGCGGCGTCGAAACGTGCGCCCAGGCGCGAAAGGGTAGCGGTCATCGGCTCATACTCGTTCGATAGTGCGGTCGCCGAACAGGCCGGCGGGGCGGATGTAAAGGAAGACCAGGGCCAGGAAATAGGCGAACCAGGTGGTGATGCCACCGCCGATCAACGGCCCGATATAGGCCTCGGCGAGGTTCTCCGAGGCGCCGACGATCAGCCCGCCGACGATGGCTCCGCCAATCGAGGTGAAGCCGCCGATGATGAGTACCGGCAAGGCCTTGAGCACCACCAGGGACAGGGAAAACTGCACCCCTTGACGGGCGCCCCAGAGCAGCCCGGCCACCAGACCGACCACGCCGGCCACGGCCCAGACGATCTGCCAGATACGATTCAGGTTGATGCCCAGCGACAAGGCCGCGCGGGTGTCGTCGGCGACCGCGCGCAGGGCGATGCCGATGCGCGTGTTGTTGAACAGCAGCGCCAGCAGGGTCACCACCACGGCGGCAACCCCGGCGGCGACCAGGTCGAACTGGCTGATCATGATCTGGCCGACGAACAGCGGCACGTCCTCGATGCCCAGGTCCAGCGCTCGCACCTGAGCGCCCATCAAGCCCTGGGCCAGCCCTTCGATGATGAACGACAGCCCCAGGGTGGCCATGAACAGGGTGATCTGCGAGCGATTGACCAGTGGCCGCAATACCAGCCGCTCGATCAGCAAGGCGCCGATGACCATGACCAGCAGGGTCAGCAGCAGCGCCACGGCGAAGGGCAGGCCGTGCTCGTGCAGGCTGACGAAGGTCAGCGCGGCGAACAGCAGCATCGAGCCCTGGGCGAAGTTGAACACGCCACTGGCCTTGTAGATCAGCACGAAGCCGATCGCCACCAGTGAATACATGGTGCCAGCCAGCAGGCCGCCAATCAGTGTTTCGAGAAAGAAATTCATCCGTGCACGGTTCCCAGGTAGGCGGCGATGACGTCGGGGTCGGCCTGCACCTGGGCCGGCGTGCCGTCGCCGACCTTGCGCCCGTAGTCCAGTACCACGACGTGGGAGCACAGACCCATGACCACCTTGATGTCGTGCTCGATGAGAATGACGGTGGTGCCCAGGTCGCGATTGATGTCGGCGATGAAGCGGCTCATCTCCTGTTTCTCTTCGGCGTTCATGCCGGCCATGGGCTCGTCGAGCAACAACAGGCGCGGCTGGGCAATCAGCGCGCGGCCCAGCTCCACGCGCTTCTGCAGGCCGTAGGCAAGGCTGCCGACGGCCACGTCGCGCCAGGGCTGCAGCTCGAGAAACTGCAGCACCTGTTCGGCCTGGCGCGCAAACGCCTGGGCTTCGCGGCGCGCCCGTGGCAGCCCGAGTGCCTGTTCAAGAAAGAAACTGCGCTGGAACCGCGACAGCCCGGTGAGCAGGTTGTCGAGCACGCTCATCTTCTTGAACAGCGCATTGTTCTGGAAGGTCCGGCCGATACCGCGCCGGGCCGCTTCCAGCGGGTGGGGCCGGCTGAACGGCTCGGCGGCGAACAGCAGCTGCCCGGCATCGGCGCGGTACACGCCATTGAGAATGTTCAGCAGCGAGCTCTTGCCGGCGCCGTTGGGGCCGATCAGCGCGCAGATCTCCCCCTGGGCCACGGCGAAGGACAGGTCATTGATCGCCTTCACCCCCTTGAACGACAGCGAGACACTGCGCACCTCAAGCAGGGGCCGTACCTCGAGCAGAGGGCGCCCCTCAAGCAGAGGCTGCACTTCGAGCAGGGCACTCATGCCGCACGCTCGACGACCGGGTGCAGCCAGGAGGCCGGGGCCGTCGCCCGCAGCGGCAGGCGCGACGGCGCCGGGCTGTCGATCTCGGTCAGGCGCGAAAAGCCCAGCAGGCCGCGTACGCGCTGATGCAGCCAACGGCGCAGGCCATGGCGCGGGTTTCGCAGGGTCCAGTCGCAGAGGCGTCGACGCCAGCTGCCCAGCGGGGCCAGACGCGCCTCGATCTCGTCGGCGAGGGCCTGGACCCGTTCGCTGGAAAGCAGCAGCGCCGCCGGCCTGATGTCGCGTCGGTCGCGGCTGGCCGACTCGCTGGTTTCCGGAAAGGCAAAGCCCTCACCGCGATCCAGCCAGCGCTGCAGCAGGTGGCTCAAACCTTCGGGCCACTCGGTGCCCTGCTCGACCCAGACCGCCGGGTCGGCGTGCGCATGGCGCCAGGCCAGGGTGCCCGGCGCATTGTCGGCGGCGCCGAACAAGGTCGCCAGCGGCAGCACATGCCAATCGCCATCAATGGCGGCGCTGGCATCCGGGCAGTACAGGCGCAGCGGCGCCGGCAACTGCGGGCTGGCCTGACGCCATTGCGAGACCTCCTCCCGGCGCTGGACGTAGGCGTAGCCAGCCTGCGCTTGCAGCAGCTGCTCACGCAGGGCGTCGCCACGGCTGTGCCGGCTGATCGGGCGGACCTGCCCGCCGAGGCTATGGGCGGCCAGCACCACTATCAACAGTGACGGTTCGAAGGCGCCGCATACCGCCAGCCGTGATCCCTCGGCGAAACCCTGGGCGCGCAGCCCGGCGGCACCGCGTTCGACTTGCGCCACCACGTCACTCCAGCGCCAGGCTTGCCACGCGCCCTGGCGGCGGTGGCGCAAGGCGAGCTGCTGCGGACGCTCGGCGGCCCAGCGGCGCAACGCGAGTAGCGCTGCAGCGGGCACCACGGCCAGAGGCGGCCGATCATGTTCGTGAACGCTCATGCCGTCACCCCCGCCTTGTCGACCTTGGCCGCCCGATGCAGGTCGCGGTACTCGGCGCCGGGATGGGGCGCGGCCAGGCGCGGGCCGTCGCCGAACAGCTTGTCGCGCAGGGTCCCGGGGGCATATTCGGTCTTGAACACGCCGCGCTTCTGCAGCTCGGGTATCAGCAGCTCGACCACGTCGCGGAAGGTGTCGTGGGCCAGCGCGTAGGCGAAGTTGAAGCCGTCGACGTCGGTCTCTTCGACCCACGACTGCAACTCGTCGGCCACTGTCTCGGCGCTGCCCACGAGTAGCGGGCCAAACCCACCGATGCCGACCCAGTCGGCCAGTTCCTTGACCGTCCACTGCTTGTTCGGGTCGGCCGTAGAGAAGGTTTCCACCGCCGACTGAATGGCATTGGTGTGAATGTGCTTGAGCACCTGGTCGGGCTCATACTGGCCGAAATCGATGCCGGTCCAACCGGAGATCAGCGCCAGCGCCCCCTCATAGCTGCTGTAGGACTTGAGCTCGCGCCACTTGGCCTGGGCCTTGGCGTCGGTCTCGTCGACGATCACCGTCTGCAGGTTGAAGATCAGCACCTTGCGCGGATCGCGCCCCGCTTCGGCCGCCCGCCGACGAATGTCCGCCACGGTTTTTTTCAGCAGCACCTTGGACGGCACGGCCACGAAGACGCACTCGGCGTGCCCGGCGGCGAAGGCCTTGCCGCGGTTCGACGCGCCGGCCTGGTACAGCACCGGGGTACGCTGTGGCGACGGCTCGCAGAGGTGGATGCCGGGCACCTGGAAGTGTTTGCCATGGTGGCCAATCGCGTGAATCCTGCTCGGGTCGCTGAACACCCGGCGCTCGCGATCGCGCAGCACCGCACCCTCCTCCCAGCTGCCTTCGAACAGCTTGTAGAGCACTTCGAGGTACTCCTCGGCGTAGTCGTAGCGGGCATCGTGATCGCTCAGGGCTTTTTGCCCGAGGTTGCGTGCGCCGCTGTCCAGGTAGGAGGTGACGATGTTCCAGCCGACCCGGCCCTTGGTCAGGTGGTCCAGGGTGGACAGCCGGCGGGCGAAAGGATAGGGATGCTCGAAGCTCAGCGAAGCGGTGAGGCCGAAGCCCAGGTGCTCGGTCACCAGCGCCATCGGCGTGATCAGCGCCAGCGGGTCGTTGACCGGCACCTGTGTGGCCTGGCGAATCGCGGCATCGCCGTTGCCGTCGAGCACGTCATAGATGCCGATGACGTCGGCGATGAAAATCCCGTCGAACTTGCCACGCTCCAGCAGCCTGGCCAGGTCGGTCCAGTACTCCAGGTCCTTGTACTGCCAGGAGCGATCCCGCGGGTGCGCCCAAAGTCCGGGCGATTGGTGGCCGACACAGTTCATCTCGAAGGCGTTCAGGCGAATTTCACGTGGCACGGGTCGACTCCAGTTCAAAGGCTGTGCAGCGCGGGGCGCGTGCTCTGCAAGACTGTGAAACACGATTCGTGCCAGATATATTTTCTTTCTAAATCAATAGGTTATTGACGCCATCGGGATGGAGCCCGTGCATGACGCCAGGCACAGTGCTGATCTGCTGTTGGTGACGCGACAGCTGTGTTCACGCCTGTGCGGGGCTAGATGCCGGCCCTGTAGGTCAGCCGCGCCAGCCATCGGCGGGAGAACAAGCGGCTGGCGAAGGTCACCAGCCGATTCAGCGCACCGGCCACCACCGAGGACTTGCCGGCGAACAGCGCCGCCAGGCCAATGTCCACCACGGGACGCGGCGCCATCATCATGCGTTTCATCATGGCATTGGGCTGGCTGCCGGCAGCGCTGAAGAACTCGGTATCGGTGATCCCGGGCGAGAGCACGCTGACCACCACGCCATGGCGCGCCAGTTCAATGTGCAGGGCCTCGCCGAACGACAGCACGTAGGCCTTGCTGGCGGCATAGGCAGCGTAGGACGGGTACGGCTGGAAAGCGACGATGCTGGCCACCAGCAGGATATGCCCGCGGCCACGGCCCTGCATCGGGGTGGCGAATTGCTGGGTCAATTCGGTCAGCGCGAGCACATTGAGGTTGAGCAGGTCGCGGGTGTTCTGCGCCGGCTGGTCAAGGAAATCGCCAATCACGCCCATGCCGGCGTTGTTGATCAGCACGTCGATCTGCACCCCCGAGTCGTCGAGTGCAGCCTTGAGTTCGGCCGCCGCGCCAGGCGCCGAGAGGTCTGCAGGCTGCACCCTCACCCGCACTGCATGGCGCGCCTCGATCTCCCGGGCCAACGTCTGCATCGGATCGCTTCGGCGCGCCACCAGCACCAGGTCGGCACCCTGCTCGGCCAAGGCCCAGGCAAAGTGCTGGCCAAGCCCACTGGACGCACCGGTGACCAGCGCCCACTGACCTTTGAGTGACGGCATGACGACCTTCCTGCGCGATGGATGAGGGACGCACGATGAGCGGATCGCCGGGGCTTGTAAAGCCAGAGGCTGCAGACAATGCAATACGGACGTGATGCAGCTCGTACAGCGCCTAGCGAGGCCTGCCGGCGGCCGTCCATTGCTCGACCTGGCTGAAGGCCAGGCGATAGCGCGCGCAGTTGTGCAGCCCAAGCACCCGCAACTCTGCCTCCAGCAGGGGCACGAACTGGCTGGCCCTCGTAGCGTCCAGCCGCAACGCCGCGACCGCCTGCTCCAGGGTCAGCGCGTCCCGCACGATAGCGCCAATCGCCTCGTTGAGCGCTTCACGAAACTGCAGCCGCAATGGGTCTGGCTGACCCATGGCTTCGAGCAGCACCGCGTACCGGTCGATCGAGCGCCCGTAGACCCAGGCGAACAGGTCGGCCGCCAGTGACACATCGCCAAACTCGTATACGGCCAGCATGGCGCAGGCGTAGTCGCCCGGGTCGACATCCATGAACGACAGCGGCGCGCTGTTGTAAAGCATCAATGGAATGTTCGCCGCCATTCGACTGGTGCGCTTGTTGCCATCTTCGAAAGGCTGCAGGTAAGCCAGGTGAACCCAAAGAAAGCATGCCGACTCCACGGGGTTCTTGATCTGCCTCGCCTTGGTCAGGATCGACTCGAGCATTTCCCCGAGCAGCAAGGGAACCTGGCAGGGGACATAAGTGGTGTCGCTGATGTTCACCACCTTTTGCCGAATGCTGCCCAGCCCGTCACTGTCCGCCAAAAGATCCTGCATCAGCAGCGCGTGCAGATTGCACACCAAGGGTCTGGTCAGACCGTAGCGGGGAGCCGCGTCGACGAGAAATTCGATGGCAGCCTTGTGGTTGAGCAACATCACGGCGTCCAGGTCATGGCTGAGGGCGCCGTGCTTGAACAGCTCTTCGGTGGCAAGCAGCGAGTAGCGATTGCCTTCGAGCCGCGACGACGACCACGAGAGATCCACCAGCATGGGTTCGAGCACCTTGCGCGCATAGGTGCCGGCGGGTTGCTGCCCACGCATCCGGCCTTGTTCCGCCAACTGCCGCGCAACGTGAGGCGGTAACAGCGAACTTTGATTGGGCACATAATCGTCCACCAGCGCGCGCTGGTAGGTGACCGGAGTACGCATTGCCAGCGGCTGTTGCAGCCGTTCGAGCAATGGCCGGCGTGTTTCGCTCCAGAGGGTTGCGCCCGCAGGAGGTTCACGGACCTCGAATTGATTCGCGCTGTGAGCCATGCTGTAGCGCAGTGTCTGGCTGGCAGGGTCTGGCAAACGGTAGCGTGTGGCCCGCGCCTGCCCCTCGCGCTGCACCTGGCCCATGGCGACAAGCACCTCAAGCTGCCGCTTGACGGTGGCCAGGCTCGCACCGACCGCCAGCGACAGCTGAGTCGAGCTCATTGGCGCCCCCTCGCCCCCGTTACTAGAGAGGGCTGCGCGGATTTTATCCCGAACTGACATGTGCATGACTCCAACCTGAATCGGCTCACTATAGCGCAATCGGCTCATTATCGGCCCGAGAACAGCTCACGAATGTGAGCCGATTTATTTCAGCTGCCGGTAGGCGCTTACCTGATTCACCCCCATCCGTTTGCTGGATAGTGATTATTGTAAAAAGCAATAACGCCATCTCGCCGGCCTCGCCTTATCCTTGCGCGCCCGCTCTATTACGCGGGTCTGAAGATATTTTCATTATCCGTGCGGGACTATTGCCGGAACAATGAACGCCCTTTGCAAGCCGGCCGCGCGTAGGCGCGATGCCCCCGTTCCTGCACCGGTCGTGGCCGGCTTGCCCGGACCTACTACATAAAGCTCGGCGACCGTCCTGGTCCGCCGACCGATAACATCGATGGAGCCTTGTCATGCCACGTCTCTTGCCAGTCATGTCGGCGTCTGCCGCACCGAAAGCGGCGCGCCAGCGCCAGGCCGTAACCTTGCTGATTTCCCTCTGTGCTGCGGGCGCGGCGATCCACGCTCAGGCCGACGACGCCTTCGCCGCCAACTCGAAATACATGACCGGCGATTGGGGCGGCCTGCGCACTCAACTGTTCAACGAGGGTGTGGATATCCAGCTGGGCTACGTCGGCGAATCCGCCAGCAGCCTGCACGGCGGCTACCAGAAACAAGATCGCGCCACCCGCTACGCCGACCAGTTCAGCGTGGGGGCCAACCTTGATCTGCAAAAGCTGCTGGGCTGGAACGACTCGGCCGCCAGCCTGGTGATCAGCAACCGCAACGGTGACAACCTCAACGACAAGCTCAGCGACCCCCGCGCCTCTGGCATGAGCTCAACCATGGAAATCCAGGGCCGTGGCAGCGTCAGCCGCCTGAGCGAACTGTGGGTCAGCAAGGGCTGGTTCGACGACGCGCTGAACATCAAGTTTGGCCGCCAGGCGGTCAGCGACGATTTCGCCGTCGAGGACTGCTCGTTCCAATCGCTGGCGTTCTGCGGCTCGCAGCCAGGCAACTACGTGGACAGCATCTACAACGGCCCGATCAGCCAGTGGGCACTGCGCGTACGCTACCGCTTGAGCAGCGAAGTCTATGCGCAGATCGGCGCGTTCAACATCAACCCATCGGACCTGGAAAACGACAACGGCTTCAAGCTCAACGGTGCGGGCACCACGGGCACCCTGGTCCCGGTCGAGCTGGTGTGGGCACCGACGGTGAACAAGCTGCCGGGCGAATACCGCCTGGGCTACTACCACAGCACCGCCAACGGCACCGACGTCTACCGCGACAGCAACGGTCAGCCGGCGGCGTTGAGCGGCAACGACTACCGCAGCGACGGTAGCCGCCACGGTGCCTGGATCATCGCCAAACAGCAGTTGACCTCGGTCAATGGCGATGTCGCCCGCGGCCTGAGCGTGACCGCCAGCGCCACCTTCCAGGACCGCCAGACCACGCCGGTGGACAGCTACCAGAAGGTCGAGCTGGTCTACAAAGGCCCGTTCGATGCCCGTCCCGCCGACAGCCTGGGCTTTGGCGTTGCCCGTTTGCACGCCAGCTCCGAGTTCCTGCGCAACGCGCGCACGGCCAACGAGGCCAGCGGCCTGGGCTACGACGATGCCGGCTACGTGCCCGAGCAGCATTCGGAAATCGCCACCGAGCTGAACTACGCCGTGCAGGCGACCAAATGGCTGCAGATCATGCCCAACCTGCAATACATCAAGAACCCGGACGGCGTGCGCGAAGTGGACGACGCGCTGGTGTTCGGCATGCAGGTGACTTCCCAGTTCTGATCGGCAACGGCATAAGGCTCGCGGGCTGCGCGCCCTCCCCCGGCACCCGCAAACGGGAGGAGCGCATCCGGCGTGGGCTGATACCGTTCAGCTCTTTTTGACATGTGCTGGGCCATAATGGCTGTTTCACCCAATGTGACCCGCCTTCATGAAACAGATCACCCGCGACACCCTCGGCACCCTGGCGACCCAGGCGCAGATGTCCCCGCGCCAGCGCGCCAACCTCAATCTGCACGAAGAGCTCAGCGACCCGATCCAGCGTCTGGCCATCGCCATGGAGCCCGGTACCTACATTCGCGCGCAATATCACGCGCACACCTGGGAGCTGCTCTATGCCCTGGCCGGGCGTTTCCTGGTGCTCAATTTCGATGATCAGGGCGTGGTCACCCAGCGCCTGGTACTAGGCCCGGATTGCCCCATCGTCGAGATTCCGTCCCACCGCTGGCACGCGGTGCTCTCGCTGGACGTCGGCGGGGTCATCTTCGAGGTCAAGCATGGCCCCTACCTGCCAATCCCTGAGGGCAACTACGCGACCTGGGCGCCGGCCGAGAATACCCCAGGTGTGGCCGACCTGATGGCCTGGTATGCCGTGGCACAAATCGGCGACCGCTACAGCCCCGCCTGAGCGGACCCTTGACGCCTTTGAATGATGGGCATAATGTAAATACATTACACCCATCATTCAAAGAGGCTCGACCATGAATCTGCAAGGCAAGAACGTACTGATCACCGGTGGCAACAGCGGCATCGGCCTGGCCACCGCGCGGTTGATGCTCGCCCATGGCGCCCGAGTGGCGATCACCGGGCGTGACCCGAGCAAGCTGGAGGTGGCGGCGGCCGAACTGGGCAACGGTGTGCTGGCGCTGCAGGCCGACCTGACCCTTGCCGGTGATGTACAAGCCTTGAGCGAGCGCCTGGGCAGCGAATTCGGCCAGCTCGACGTGGTCTTCGCCAATGCCGGCATCGGCGGCTCGACACCGCTGGGCAGCACCACCCTGGAGGCGTTCGAGCTGATCCTGCGCACCAACCTGACCTCGGTGTTCTTCACGCTCCAGGCAGTGCTGCCGCTCATGGCGGACGGCGGCGCGATCGTCTTCAACGGTTCGGTGATGCGCGAGCTGGGTTCGCCCGGCTCCAGCGCCTACTCGGCAACCAAGGCCGGGATCAGCGGCATGGCCAAAGTCTTCGCTGCGGAACTGGCGCCCCGCGGCATCCGCGTCAACACCGTGATCCCGGGGGCCACGCGCACGCCGATCTGGACCCGCGGCGACCGCAGCGGCAGCACCCTGGACGGTACCGAGGCGTTCCTCGCGCCGCATATCCCGCTGGGCCGCCTGGCCGAACCGGAAGAAACCGCCAACGCGGTGCTTTTCCTGGCCACCGCTGCGGGAATTACCGGCGCTGAAGTTGTCGTAGATGGAGGAGCGACCGGTGCACCTTATGGCGCACCGATCTTTCGCCAGCCTTGATCAACCGAGGAATCAGTATGTCCAGTTCCACCCAAGCCCAGCGTATCGTGCTGGCCGCCCGCCCCCAGGGTGAGCCGACCGCCACGGACTTTCGCCTTGAAACCGTGCAACTGCCAGCGCCCGCCGCCGGCCAGCTGCTGCTCAAGACGCTCTACCTGTCCCTGGACCCCTACATGCGTGGGCGCATGAACGACGCCAAGTCCTACATGCCCCCCGTGGGCCTGGGCCAGACCATGGTCGGCGAGGTGGTGGCCGAGGTGGTCGAGTCGCAGCTGGCCGGTTATGCGGCTGGCGACCTGGTGCTGGCGCACAGCGGCTGGGTCAGCCATGCGCTGTCCGACGGCCAGGGCGTACGCAAGATCGATCCCGACACCGCGCCCATCGAGACCCGCCTGGGCGTGCTGGGCATGCCCGGCTTCACCGCCTATGCCGGCCTGCGCGAAATCGGCAAGCCGCGTGCCGGTGAAACCGTTGTAGTCGCCGCTGCCAGCGGGCCGGTCGGCTCGCTGGTCGGGCAGCTGGCGCAGCGCTCGGGCGCCCGCGCCGTGGGCATCGCCGGCGGCACCCGCAAGTGCGCCTACGTCAAGGACGTGCTGGGCTTCGACGTAGTCATCGACCACCACGCCGAGGACTTCGCCGACCAACTGGCCACCGCCTGCCCGGACGGCATCGACGTGTACTTCGAGAACGTCGGCGGGCCGATCTGGCATGCCGTGTTCCCCCTGCTCAACCCCTTCGCCCGGGTGCCGGTGTGCGGCCTGGTGGCGGACTACAACGGCTCGGCAGCGGTCAGCGATGGCCTGTCGGTTGCCGGCCTGATGCGCGGCATCCTCAGCAAGAGCATCACCGTGCGCGGCTTCATCAACTACGACCTGGACTACTGCTTCGGCGACTTCCTCAAGGAAGTCGGGCCGGCCATCAAGCAAGGCGAAATCGAGCATCTGGAAGACATCGTCGACGGCCTGGAGAACGCTCCGGCCACCTTCATGGGCATGCTCAAGGGCAAGAACTTCGGCAAGGTGCTGGTGCGGGTGGGTGAGCGCCGGTAACGCTCAGACGTGAGTCTGCAGCCTCGCATCGAGCAGCGCTTGCAGCATGTTGCCAATGTTCGAGCTCCTCAGATGGCCAGGATGGCGTTGCGCACTTCCTGGACCTCGCGCGGCTGCCCCAGCACCGGCTTGCCGTCGAACACCGCGGTGACCGGTTCGATCGCCGCGACCTGCCTGAGGATTTGCGGCGTGAGCTGAAAAGGCCGCTGGTAGGTCGGCATGACGGTTCTCTCGGGCGGCGGCGATATGGCCGGCTGAGGGCAGCCGGCCGCGAACCCTCAAGCTCGCTTGGTAGACGGCAATAGTACCGTCAACACGCCGAACAACGGCAGGTAGGAACACAGCTTGTACACGTACTCGATGCCGTGGATGTCCGCCAGGTGGCCGAGTAGCGCAGCGCCGATGCCGCCGAAACCGAACATCAAGCCGAAGAACACCCCGGCGATCATGCCGACGTTGCCCGGCACCAGCTCCTGGGCGAACACCACGATGGCCGAGAAGGCCGAGGCCAGGATGAAGCCGATGATGACGCTGAGCACGGTCGTCCAGAACAGGTCGACATAGGGCAGCAGCAGGGTGAACGGCGCCACGCCGAGGATCGAGAACCAGATCACCGCCTTGCGGCCGATGCGGTCGCCGATCGGGCCGCCGAAGAAGGTGCCAGCAGCGACCGCGCCGAGAAACAGGAACAGGTGTAGCTGCGAGCTGGCCACCGACAGGTCGAACTTCTCGATCAGGTAGAAAGTGAAGTAGCTGGTGAAGCTGGCCATGTAGAAGTACTTGCCGAACACCAGCAGCGCCAGTACCACCAGTGCCGCCGTCACCCGGCCTTTGGACAGGCCGTGGGTGGCTTTCTGCCCGCCCTTGAGCTTGAACAGGTTGAGGTGCTCGCGGTACCAGCGGCTGATGCCGTACTGCACGCCGATGGCGAACAGGGCGACCACGCCGAACCAGGCCACATGGCCCTGGCCGAACGGAATGATGATGGCCGCCGCCAGCAGCGGGCCGAACGCCGAGCCGGCGTTGCCGCCCACCTGAAAGGTCGACTGCGCCAGGCCGTAACGGCCTCCGGAAGCCAGCCGCGCAACGCGCGAGGTTTCCGGGTGAAAGGTCGAGGAGCCCACGCCGATCAGCGCCGAGGCCAGCAGAATCATCGGGAAGCTGCCGACCACCGACAGCATCATGATGCCGACCAGGGTGCAGACCATACCCAGCGGCAGCAGCATCGGCTTGGGATGGCGGTCGGTGTAGAAACCGATCCAGGGCTGCAGCAGCGAGGCGGTGACCTGGAAGGTCAGGGTGATCAGGCCGACCTGGGTGAAGCTCAGGCCGTAGTTGGCCTTGAGCATGGGGTAGATCGACGGCAGGACCGACTGGATCAGGTCGTTGATCAAATGCGCCAGGGCGCAGGCGCCGATGATGCGCATCACCAGCGGGCTGGTTTGCGAGGCAGCGGTGGCAGGCGCTTGCGCGCTTGAAGCATTGGTGGCCATGGCACGTTCCGGGCGGCTGTTTTTCTTGGAGGCCGCCACTGTGCCATTTTTGAGCAGCCCAAGGCTATTGTGTGACCAGATATTTCATGACTCCACCGCTGACCCACCGGATCAAATCGGCCTGGCGGCCCCGGGCGCACTGCCCCTCCCACGAGGTCATGGGGGAGCAACGCGCTTGAGCGTTCAGGCGAGGTTGAAGCGCGCGGTGTTTTCGCTCAGCGCCCGGCTGCCCAGGTTCAGTCGGTCCGCCGCCTGGTTCACGGCGCGGGCGCCATCGAGCAGACGCCCCGCCGCCTGGTCCACCTGCTGGATATTGCCGCTCACCTCGTCGGCCGTTGCGGCCTGCTCGTCCACGGCCGTGGCGATCTGCGTCAGGGTGTCGGTGACGCTCTGCACGGCGCCGGCAATCTCGCCCAGCCGCTGACCGAGGCCGGTGACCGCCGCCGCATCGTTCTCGGCCTGGCCACAGGCGGCCTGCATCAATTCCACGGCCTGGCGCACGGTGCTGCGCAGGCTCTCCACGGTGCCGGCGATCTGCGCGGTGGAGCTCTGGGTGCGTTGCGAGAGGCTGCGCACTTCGTCGGCCACCACGGCAAACCCGCGGCCTTGCTCGCCGGCGCGCGCGGCTTCGATGGCGGCGTTGAGCGCGAGCAGGTTGGTCTGTTCGGCGATGCCGCGGATGGCATCGACCACCGACTGGATCTGCTGGCCTTGCTCGCTGACTCGGCCCAGCGCTGCGGCGGTGTCGGTCAGGCGCAGGTTCAGCTGCTGGATGCTGGCGGTGGTGCGCTGGCTGTCGCGGCTGCTGTCTTCAGCGATGCGGCGGGTGTGCTGGGCGCTGCCCGAAGCCTGCTCGCAGCTGCGCGCCACGCCCTGCGAGGTCGCCGCCAGCTGCGTCGCGGCGGCGGCGATCTGACTGATCTGCAGCTGCTGTGCCTCGACATCGCCCAGGGTGCCTTGCGACTGCTGGTTGAGGGTGTGCACCGCATCGCCCAGCTGAAGCGTCTCGTGGTTGACACCCAGCAGGCTGTCGCGCAGTTGCACTACCGCAACGTTCAGCGCGGTGCTGATGGCCGCCAGCTCATCTCGGCCATGCACCGCCACCTGCACGCTGAGGTTACCGTCACGCAGCGACTGCGCCAGCGTAGTAATGCCGCTGGCACTGCGCCGGATCGAGGCCTGCAGGCACATGAACAGGTACAGGGCCGCCAGCAGCAGCACGGTAAAACCGGCCGCCAGGGGGGTGAACTGCCTGACGGTCTGGTCGTGGTAGTAGTCCAGACGATCATCCAGGGACTTCAGCGACTGGTGGCGCAAGGCACCGAGGTCGGCCAGGGCGGCGTCGATGCTGTGCTCGAAGTCAGCGGACGTCAGGCTGATGGCGCTGGCGAACATGCCTTCATCGAGCACCTTGAGCGCCTGATCGAGGCGCTGCTGGGTGCTGTCGTATTGATCACCCCAGGCTTGCAACTGAGCAGGCAGGCGGGCCTTGAGGGACTTGCCGGTCTTGTTCAACTGGTCCCGTGCATCGTTGATGCGGCTGCGCAGGTCGCGCAGTTGCAGGCGGCTTTGCAGGCTGAACTGCCCGGAAGCCACGGATGCCGCGCCGACGCTGCCCAGGCGTCCGACCCGCTCGGCCAGGTCCGGTGCCTGGGCGGTGGCCACTTGTATGAGCAGGTAGGTTTCCATCCACGGGTCGACTATGAGGCCGCTGTTCATGGCCACCTGCTCACGCAACGCTTGCAGGGCCGCCAGGGCCGCCGTCAGGCGTTCGTAGCCGTCCGGCCACCAGCCCAACCCGCCGATGCTGGCCGCGTCGATACCGGCCACGGCCTGTTGTAACGCCTGGTAACGATTCAGCACGTCAGCGCCTGCCGCTTCGCGCTTGAGCGTGTCACCCAGCTCAGCCATGGCCTGCTGCAATTTCGGCCCGTTGGCTTCGAACGCCTGCTTGGCCGCACTGGCCGCCGGGGTCAGCTGGCGCAGGGTGTCGGTGGCTTTCCAGCGCGCGGTCAGGTCCCGTTGCGCGAGCAGCTGATCGTTGAGCGAATCCAGCGCCAGCAGTTCGCGCACACCGGCGCGCTCACCGGCCACGACCGCCAGGCGGCTCATGTATTCCTGCCCCAACAGCCAAAGGCTGGCCACCAGCGGCAGCATGAACAGCAGGAACAAAAGCTGAAACTTGCGGGCGAAATTGAAACGGCCCAGCAGGCTGATCCCGGGGGCAAGAAATGCATTCATGTTCGACTTCTCCTCTGAACATCTGCAGGTGGCAACGCTTGGGCAAAATGCCACACCTGCGCCGGAGAGTTAGCAAGATTCAGACCGCAGGTCACTTTATGGCGCGCCGCCCGTCCAGCGGCCTTTGCCCCGCACACAAAAGGTGCGCGGGGTACGTCGGCAACACCGGGTTGAGCCATTACAAGGCGCGGCAGCCGCGGCTCGTGGCCGCTTGGCCCACATCCTGCTAAGCGCATCAGGGCAAAACTGACCGGGTGGTTAGTTTCCACCTTCGATCTTGCATTCGCGGCATTACAATCAGGCGCCCACGGCGCCGACGGGGAGCATCATGCTGGACTCGCTATTCAAACTCCGCGCGCACAACACGACGGTGCGCACCGAAATTCTCGCCGGGGTCACCACCTTCCTGGCCATGGCCTACATCCTGTTCGTCAACCCGAGCATTCTCGGCGCCACCGGCATGGACAAGGGCGCGCTGTTCGTCGCCACATGCCTGGCGGCCGCCATCGGCTCGGCGACCATGGGCCTGATCGCCAACTACCCCATCGCCCTGGCGCCAGGCATGGGCCTGAACGCCTTCTTTACCTATACCGTGGTGCTGCACATGGGCCACACCTGGCAGGTGGCGTTGGGGGCGGTGTTCATTTCCGCGGTGTGCTTCTTCCTGCTGTCGATCCTGCGCATCCGCGAGTGGATCATCAACAGCATCCCGCTGCCGCTGCGCTCGGCCATCGCCGCCGGCATCGGCCTGTTTCTGGCGCTGATCGCCCTGCACAACGCCGGCATCGTGGTCGGCAACCCGGCCACGCTGGTGGGCCTGGGTGACCTGCGCCAGCCCGGTGCAGTGCTGGCGGCCCTGGGCTTTGTGCTGATCGTCGCGCTGGAGGCGCTGCGGGTCAAAGGCGCCGTGCTGATCGGCATTCTCGCGGTCACCCTGGTGTCGATCATGCTGGGCTACACGCCGTTCGGCGGCGTGGTATCGATGCCGCCTTCGTTGGCGCCGACCTTCCTGCAGCTGGACATCGCTGGCGCACTGAATGTGGGCATGGTCAGCGTGATCTTCGCCTTTCTGTTCGTCGACCTGTTCGACAACTCCGGCACCCTGATCGGTGTGGCCAAGCGCGCCGGGCTGATGGGCAAGGACGGCCATATGCCGAAGATGGGCCGGGCACTGATCGCCGACAGCACCGCCGCCCTGGCCGGCTCACTGCTGGGCACTTCGACCACCACCAGCTACATCGAGTCGGCGGCGGGCGTCAGCGCGGGCGGGCGCACCGGCCTGACCGCCATGGTGGTCGCCGTGCTGTTTCTGCTGGCGCTGTTCTTCGCCCCCCTGGCTGGCAGCGTGCCGGCCTTCGCCACCGCGCCGGCGCTAATGTTCGTCGCCGTGCTGATGGCTTCGGGCCTGGCGGAAATCAACTGGGACGACATCACCGAAGCAGCACCGGTGGTGATCACCGCTTTGGCAATGCCGTTCACCTACTCGATCGCCAACGGCATTGCGCTGGGTTTCATCAGCTGGACCTTGATCAAGCTGGTGTCCGGCAAATGGCGCGAGCTGAATGTGCCGCTGGTGGTGTTATCGGTGCTGTTCGTGATCAAGCTGGGCTGGTTCAACGGCTGACACGCCATTAAAAGTGGCGCGATACTGAGAATCGTGCCATGCAGCCGCGCAGTGATCGGCCTCTACGAGACCACCCGCATCGAGCTGCTGCGCGACCTCTATGTCTGGGCCTACGAGCGATCCACACAGGAGTACCTGGCGATCCGGCGCGAACTGGTGGCGCCGGACCCCTTCCGCGCACAGTGGCGCGCTGATCATCGAGGAACTGCGCCGGTTGCACGATGGCGTGCTGGCCCGCTACGGCCTGCGCCCCGCGCAACTGGCCGCCTGGCAGCAGGCTCAGCAGCCCTCGACGCTAAGCTTTTGATCGACCGCCATATTTTTTCAAAAAAAGGTTTGACACATATCCGTTATCGGCGAATAATGCGCGCCACTTGGCTACATAGCTCAGTTGGTTAGAGCATAGCATTCATAATGCTGGGGTCCGGGGTTCAAGTCCCTGTGTAGCCACCAAGTACGAAAAAGGGCTTACCGCAAGGTAGGCCTTTTTTTTTGGATGCGCATTTCCCCTCTTCGATTTGGCTTTTCCGCCACTCCTTGCCAAGCTTGCAGCAAGACACCTGCAAATTGCTCGGGAGCTGTTATGCAAGCCGCTGATTCTGCCTTCGCCACCGCCGTGGACCCCGGCGACATCACCATCAAGAAGCTTTTCATCACACCGCTGGCCGAGGTGGTGCACCCCCAGGCCGACACACTCAACCCCGCCCTCAAGGCCGTGATCGAGGCACGTATGCAGGCCGACCAGTCCGGCAGCCAGCGCAGCAATGAAGGCGGCTGGCAATCGACCGCCGATTTCGCCAGCTGGGCCGGCGAGCCCGGCCAGGCCCTGCTGCAGTTCGCCACCGCCCTGGCCACCCAGCTCACCGCCCAGCACAGCAACGAGCGCGGGCTGTTCGAGCCGGAGTTCGCCTGGCAGTACAACGCCTGGGCCAACGTCAACGAAGCCGGCGCCAGCAATGCCCTGCATGGTCATGCCGGGGCATACTGGTCGGCGGTGTACTGGGTCGACGATGGCGGGCGCAGCGACGACCCCAGCGTCGGTGGCGATCTGGAGTTTCCCGACCCGCGCGGGATGATCGCCTCGGTGTACAACCCGGCGCTGCGCATGCGCATCGAAGGCTGCGTGGCCGCAGGCTACAGCACCACGGTAGCCGCCCGCAGCGGCACCCTGATCATGTTTCCCTCATGGCTGATGCACTCGGTGCGGCGCTTTGACGGCAAGCGCCCGCGGATTTCCATCGCCTTCAATTTCGGTGTGGCCAATCTGTAACTTTTTCGTCATCTGCGCTTGCTAGCGTCCTTGGCAGCCAAGCTTTCGACCTGGAAAAAGGACGCCGTGAAATGAGTGAAGATCGCCCGCAGGACACTGAAGAACAACCCACCGACACCAGCCGCCGGCGCTTTCTCGGCGGCGCCGTGGTGCTGGGCGCGGGCGTCACCCTGGCCGCCCACGCCCAAAGTGGCGAGGCGGCCGCAGCCACTCATGAAAAACACCTGAGCCCAACCGAGCTGGACAAGGCGCTGGCCGAGCACGTCAAGACCGTGGTGGTGATCTACGCCGAGAACCGCAGCTTCAACAACCTGTTCGGCGACTTTCCCGGCGTGCAGCAGCCACTGTCGGCGCTCAAGCCCGAGCAATACCAGCAGCGCGACCGCGATGGCAGCCTGCTGAGCAGCCTACCCCCGACCTGGGGCGGCGTGTTGCAGGCCGGCCCGCAGACGGTGGACGGCGTCACCTACGCCACCGGCCAGCAATATCAGGAAAATTTGCCCAACGCGCCCTATGCCCTCAAGGGGCCGAACCAGGAAGAGCTGCCGCTGAGCCTGGTCACCCGCGACCTGTGGCACGTGTTCTACCAGAACCAGATGCAGATCAACGGCGGCAAGAACGACGGCTTCGTCGCCTGGGCCGACTCTGGCGGCCTGACCATGGGCTACTACGCGCAGACCCAGTACTCGCTGCGTCTGTGGGACGTGGCGAAGGAGTTCGTGCTGTGCGACAACTTCTTCCAGGGCGCCTTTGGCGGCTCGTTCCTCAATCACCAGTACCTGATCAGCGCGACCGCGCCGTTCTACCCCAACGTCGACACCTCGGTGGCCAAGCAGCAGATCGCCACCTTGCAGAGCGATGATCCGACCGACCCGCGGCTCAAGCCCCTGGAGAAGTCCCCGGCCAGCGCCATGACCGGCGCCCCGCAGTTCGGCCCCAGCGCGCTGACCCCGGACGGCTACGGCGTCAACACCATGGCCCCGCCCTACTGGCCGACCTGGGCCCGCGACCCCGAACGCCCGGATTACTCCAAGCCGGACCAGGCCACCGTCATGGTGCCGCAGACTCACGAACACATCGGCGACAAGCTGTCGAAGAAAAACATCGACTGGGCCTGGTACGCCGGCGCCTGGCAGGCCACTCTCGACCAGTTCAAGGATTCGACGGGCATCCCCAAGATCCCCAATTTCCAGTACCACCACCAACCGTTCAACTACTTCAAGCGCCAGGGCCCGGAAAACCCCGAGGAGCGCCAGCGCCGCCTGCGCGACGGTGGCCTGGGCGAAGAGCCGAGCACCAACAGGTTCCTCGCCGACGCGGCGGCGGGCAAGCTGCCCGCGGTGACCTTCTACAAACCCCAGGGCAACCTCAACATGCACGCCGGGTACGCCGACGTGGCCTCGGGCGACCGGCACATCGACCGCATCCTGAAGACCCTGCAGGCCAGCCCGCAGTGGAAGAACATGGTGGTGGTGGTGACGGTGGACGAGAACGGTGGCTGGTGGGACCACGTTGCGCCGCCCAAGGGCGACCGCTGGGGTCCGGGTACCCGCGTGCCGGCACTGGTGGTGTCACCGTTCGCGCGCAAGGGCACGGTGGATCACACGGTGTACGACACCGCGTCGATCCTGCGGCTGATCACCCGGGTGTTCAAGCTCGAGACCCTCGACGGCCTCAAGCAGCGTGACGACGCCATGCGTGCCCGCGGCCAGGCGCCGATGGGCGACCTGACTAACGCGCTGCGGTTCTGACCGCCGCGTTGCGTGCCCGGCGTCGGTTGACCAGGGCACCGATGCCCACCACCAGCAGCGCACCCGCGCCGCTGGCGGTGTAATGCAGCCACTGGCGCTGCGGCAGCCAGGGTTGCACGGCGTTGTCGGCCACCAGCATGCCGCCGGCGATCCAGCCGATCAGCGCCCCGCCCAGGGTGATCAGCAGGGGGAAGCGGTCCAGCGCCTTGAGCACCAGCCTGCTGCCCAGCACGATGATCGGAATACTCACCAATACACCGAATGACACCACGTACAGATTGCCATCCCCTGCCCCGGCCACCGCCAGCACGTTGTCCAGCGACATCACCACATCGGCGATGACAATGGTGCGGATCGCCCGCCACAGGTGATTGCTCGCAGCGATTTCGCCGGGCGCCTCGTCGTCGTGCAGCACCAGCTTGATGCCCACCCAGAGCAGCAGCAAGGCACCCACCAGCTTGAGGTACGGCAGGTCGAGCAGGCGCATGGCAAAGAACAGCAGCACGATGCGCACGATGATCGCGCCGGCCATGCCGCCCCAGATTGCCTTGGCGCGTTGGGCCACTGGCAGGCGTCGGCAGGCCAGGGCGATGACAACGGCATTGTCGCCGCCCAGCAGCAGGTCGATGGCGATAATCTGCAGCAGCGCGCTCCAGATGGCGGGGTCGGTCAACCAATGTATAGCGATACGCAATTCTCCCTGGCGATTTTCCGGACGTGGATGCAGCGTTAAGATGGCGGTTTGCCCATTATCGTTCAACGCCTCTGACTGGAGAAACCCATGAGCGTCACCGTACTGGTACTGGTCGAAGCGGTTAACGACTACCTGCCGATCCTCGAGCAGCAGGGTTACACCCTGATCCTGGCACCCACACCCGCCGCCCGGGCGGCGGCCATCGCCGAGCATGCCGAACGCATCGACGCTGTGCTGACCCGTGGCCCGCTGGGTTTCCGGGGCGACGAGATGGCGGCCCTGCCGCACCTGAAAATCATCTGCGTGATCGGCGCCGGCTACGAGCACGTCGATCTGGCGGCGGCCAGGGCCCATGGCCTGGTGGTGAGCAATGGCGCCGGGGTCAACGCCCCATCGGTGGCAGACCACGCCATGGCGCTGCTGCTGGCCCTGGTGCGCGACATCCCGCGCGCCGACGCCTCGGTGCGCCGCGGTGAATGGGCCAAGATTACCCGTCCCTCGCTGCAGGGCAAACGCCTGGGCATTCTCGGCCTGGGTGCCGTGGGCATGGCCATCGCCCGTCGCGCTGGCGGTTTCGACATGGCGGTCAGCTACCACAACCGCCGGCCGCGCCAGGACGTGTCCTATGAGTATCGCGAGAGTCCGCTGGCGTTGGCCGCGGGCTGTGACTTCCTGATCGTCGCTACCCCCGGCGGCGCCCAGACGCGCAGCATGATCGACGCCGCCGCGCTGCAGGCCCTGGGCCCGCAGGGTTTTGTGGTGAACATCGCCCGCGCCAGTGTCACCGATAGCGCGGCGCTGCTGCAGGCCCTGGAACAGGGCCTGATCGCGGGTGCGGCGCTGGATGTGTTCGACGACGAGCCGCAGGTGCCCGACGCCTTCAAGGCGCTGACCAACGTGGTCCTCACGCCCCACGTCGCCGGCCTTTCGCCGCAGGCCAGCGAGGACACGGTGCGCATGGTGGGGCGCAACCTCGAGGCCTTCTTCAACGGCCAGCCGCTGTTGACCCCTGTGGCGCTCGACTGAGCCTAGTCCATCGGACGCAGGCGATACTGCGGCGGCAGTTGCTCGAAGCCGCTGATGGTGGCGTTGAGACTTTTCCAGCGCCCGTCCTTGATGCCGTAGATGCAGCCGTGGATCGACAGGCTCTGCCCGCGATGCCAGGCGTTCTGGACGATGCTGGTGTGACCGACGTTGGCCACCTGCTGGATCACGTTCAGCTCGCAGAGGCGGTCGACGCGCTCTTCTTCGGTGGGCAGTTGTGCCAGCTCGTTGCGATTTTCGTAGTAGATGTCGCGAATCGAGCGCAACCAGCCGTCGATCAGGCCCAGTTGGCGGTCCTGCATCGACGCGCGCACGCCACCGCAACCGTAGTGGCCGGTCACCAGGATGTGCTTGACCTTCAGCACTTCCACCGCGTACTGGATCACCGACAGGCAATTGAGGTCGGTGTGCAGCACCACGTTCGCCACGTTGCGGTGCACGAACAGATCGCCCGGCAGCATGCCGACGATCTCGTTGGCCGGCACCCGGGCGTCGGAGCAGCCGATCCAGAGGTATTCGGGGGTTTGCTGACGGGCCAGCTTGGCGAAGAAATCCGGGTCTTCCTGCTTGATCGCCTCGGCCCAGCGCGCGTTGTTATCAATCAGTTCCTGCAAATCGTTCATGTGCTCAGCCTCTTGAAGTTGCGTGGGTATGACTGGCCATCAGCGGGCCGGGTCACAGCGGCGGATTATTGAATCTTTGTCCTCACCGGCCGGTCCACCCTTCATGCCCCATAGCAAGGAGACGGATCATGACACAGCCACAACGCCCGATGAACGCGCCACAGCCTGAAGAGATCGATGACATTCAGGACCGCATGGGCTCGATGGAAGAACTGCACCTGGACGACGACGAGCCCACCGCGAAGATTGGCGACGAGATGCCCGAGGATGAACTGGCCCACGACCTGCCCCCCGAGCGCGTGCGCGAGGCTGGCATGACCGGGGCGTCGATGGAAGACCACGAGCCCACCGACGATGACCTGAGCCCGGAGACGCTGATTCACGAAGACGGCGCCCGCTCGGCCCGCGAAGGCGGCGCCGACGACGCCATCGATCGCGAGCTGACCATTGTCGACGAAGACGAGATCGGTGGTGGCAATGGCCTCGACGAGGCTGAACTGGCGCAGCGCGATCCGCTGGATGGCAAGCGCTGACAGTCCAGTCGGCCTGACGGCTTCTCGGGGGTTTTGCCCCTTCCACCGCAGCCCACCACCTGATTGACCGGTGTGGGGCGCAACAGGTGGAAGGGGGCAAAGCCCCCGAGCTTTTTCTGCCTATTCGAACAGGGTGCAGGCCATCACGATCGCATCTTCCCGGCCACCTGCGACCGGGTAGTAATCGCGGCGCCGGCCAATCTCGTTGAAGCCGAAGCGTTCGTACAGCCGGTAGGCCGAGCGGTTGCTGTCGCGCACTTCAAGGAAGCACTCGCGGCCTTTCATCGCATAGGCCTCGGCCATCAGGTGCTCGAGCAGCTTGAGCCCCAGCCCGCAGCCCTGGTTCTCCGGCTTGACGGTAATGTTGAGCAGATGCGCTTCGTCGATGATCACGTTGATCACCCCATGCCCGACCTGTTGACTGCCCTCGAACATCAACCAGATGGCGTAGGACTTCATGCCATCCACGAAAATGCCGCGGGTCCAGGGATGGCTGTAGGCGGCGTATTCGATTTTCAGTACGGCGTCGAGGTCCGCCTCGGTCATCAGGCGGAAGGTTACTGCATCGCTCATCGGGGCTATTACTCTTCTCGCTGTTTCCAGCGCGGCATCAATCGGCGCATGGCACGCCAGAGGCTGGCCTTGCGCTGCGGCTCATCCATCAACAGCTCCAGGCTGGGCAATGCCCAGGCATTGCCTAGGCCTTCGACCTGCAGCTCGCGGTCGTAATCCTCGGCGTTGGCCTCGCCGGCGAAACGCACCGCCGGCAGGCCGACCAGCCACAGGCACAGGGATGGCGCCTGTTCGAGCTGCGCCTGGACGAAGCCCTGAACGAAGTCCCGCGCCGCCTCCGGCCCCTGATCGAGGTTGCCGCGCTGCAAAAGTGGCCAGCGTACCGGCTCGCCGATGATCTGCGGGCTGTCGGGCAGGCCGGCGGCGCGCAGCAGGTCCTTGAGCAGCACGTAGCTGGGGTCGCGGCTCTGGAACGGCTCGCCGGTGACCAGCTCGACCAGAATCAGACAAGGCCCCGAGCGCAGCAATTGCAGGGCAAAGCGCGGCGCCGGAGCCTGCACGGCCTTCTCCACCACAGCGGCGGGCGTAGTCGGCTCGGCAGCCACCTTGGCCGCCATCTTGGCGGCGGGGCGCGGCACCTCGATCTTCGGCCGTTCGACCGTGCGCGGCGGCGCTGCTGACGCGGGAGTCGCTGCCGTGGCCACTGGCGCGGGCGCCACCTCTACCGGCGCCTGTGGCGCCAGCAGCCACTCGCGCGAGGGCGCGGCGAATGGCAGTTCGGTGCGTGGCAGCCAGGGCACCACTTGCATGGCATCCAGGTAGGCGCGGCGGCGGGGCTCGTTCAGCAAGTGGCGGCCATCTGTGGGTAAGTGAAAGTCGGCAATTCTACCGCTGTTCGCCGCCGCGCGCCGCCCCTCATCGCGACAAATGCACATCCTGCGATGACAGGGCCGATCGCGCGGCGAATCATGCAGTACAATCGGCGCTTTTCCTTTGGCAACCACCCACCAAGTTGGCCATCCAATGATCGAACCCAAGCGCGTCTTGCGCGCCCTCGCCGAGCACTGGGCACTGCTCGAACCCCTGTGCGAACACTTCGACCAGGGCACCCTGAGCCTCAGCGAACTGCGCCTGCAACTGGCCGCCCAGCAGGCCGACAGCACGCCGCAGGACATCACCAGCCTGCTGGACGTGTGGATCCGCCTGGACATCCTGGTGCCTGTGGCGAAGAGCCCCAACCGCTTCGAGCTGAACGCCCAGATCCACGACTTCCTCGCCTACCTGCGCCGTGAACACCGGCTGGGGCTGTGCCTGGAAATCGAAGCCTATCTGCGCCATCTGGAGCGCCTGGCCGGGCACATCCAGGACGCCTTCGACATCCGCGACGGCGCCGACCTGGCGCGCCAGCTGCGCCTGCTCGACATGCGCGTGCGCGACGTGCTCAAGAAGCTGGCAAACGACGAGCAGGCACTGGTAGCGGTCGCCGAGCGGGCCAAGACCAGCGATCGGCAGATCCCGCTGCGCCAGCGCTACGCCGAAGTGCTGGCGACCTGGGACGAATACATCGAACCGATGATCCAGCTGGTCAACGCCGACGGCGCCTTCGAGCAGGGCGTGCGCAAGGTCGAGAACGTGCTGCTGCGCCTGCTCACCGAGCAGCAGCGCCTGGGCCACCTGGTGGACGACGACATGCTGCTGCGCACCCATGCGCGCATCCTGGAAATGCAGACCAGCGCCCAGCTGACCCTGCGCCATGCCCGCGAACTGCTGCTGCCGTTGCGTGAAGAAGCACGCCGGCACAATGCCGTCACCCGCGGGGCGGCCCTGGCGCTCTCGGCCATTCGCCGCAAGGGTCTGGACGCGGTGCCCCATGCCGCCTTGCCGCTGTTTACCCGCCCGCAAAGCACCTTTCTCGGCAGTGCCAGCCAGGTGGAAGCCTATGTGTATGCCCTGGCGCGCTTCGAATCGCGGCCGGCGCAGTTTCCCAAGTCGCACAAGCAGCAGCGCCCGGAGCCGGGTCGCGGGCCGCGCACGGTCAAGGAAATGCTCGAACGCTGCGAGAGCGCCCTGCCGCTGCCCGACCTGATGGTCTGGCTGCTGGACCAGGAGCCCAATGGCGCGACCGACGAATTGCTGTACTGGTTCTCGCGCCTGTCGCGGGATAAACGCTTTGCCCGCGAGCGCCTGGAGCGCCGCGATTACCATACCCGCGAGCACCAGGTCAGCCTGCGCTCCTTCGCCCTGCTTTCCGGCGCCCCTGCGGCTGCAAGCCCCGAGTCGGAACCCTCTGCGAGCACCTCCCATGCATCTTGATCTATCCGAACTGACCCAACTGGCGCCGATCTTCCGCGAGTTGTTCAAGGGCTTTCACATCAGCCGTCGCGACCCCGAGTTGTACGCCCAGCTGTCGAACTTCCAGGACACCTATCGCGGGCTGTTCAAGGCCCTGGGCTTCGAACTGGTGTGCGACACCCGGGGTTTCTACTACTTCGTGCCGGAAATGGCCGCCGCCCAGGTCAACAAGACCGCGCAACGCCTGTCCCTGTTTACTTTCATTCTGGTCGAGCACCTGGCCGACCAGGGTCGCGATCCGATCGCCGTGCTCGACGGCGGCAGCCTGGGCCGCGACGAGCTGCCGTCGCTGCTGGACAAGTACAAGGACCTGTTCCTGCAGGCCGAGGTGCAGACCCAGGAGGAGCTGGAAGAGAAGATCCTGCGCCGCATGACCCAGCTGGGTTTCGCTGCCGAAGACAACGGCATCTACCGTTTCCTGCCGCCGATGCACCGCTTCCTCGACGTGTGCCTGTCCGTGCAGCAGGACCGCGACCTGGCCGCCAGCCTGCACAGCGCCTTGCCATTGCCCACGCCGGTGCTGGTCGACGATGACAGCGACGAGAAACTGCTGGAGACCGACGACCCGCTCGACCTCAGCCCCTTCACCGAAGAATCCGAGGCAGACGCCCTGGCCCGCGCCATCGCCGATGAACAGCGCGCCGCCCACGAGCAGGAGATCGACGCATGAGCCAGGAACGCTACGGCATCCGCCGATTTGCCTTGCTGAACACCGCCGGCTACAGCCTCGGCCTGTTTCCGCTGGAGCACCCGCTGTCGGTGTACGGCGCCAACAACCTGGGCAAGAGTGCCTCGATCAACGCGCTGCAATTCCCCATCCTGGCGCGCATGTCCGACATGAGTTTCGGCAAGTACAGCCTGGAGCAGTCGCGCCGGTTCTACTTCGCCACCGACACCAGCTATATCCTCTGCGAGGTCTCGCTGCCCCATGGCCGCCACGTCATCGGCGTGGTTGGGCGCGGCCCGGGCGGCGGCTTTGGTCACCAGTTCTTCGCCTACGCCGGCGACCTCGACCTGGCCCACTACCAGAAGGACGGCACCTGCCTGCGCCAGAAGGAGCTGTTCAACAATCTGGAGCGCAACGGCCTCAAGGCCTATGAACTCAAGCCCGACGAGCTGCGCCGCCTGCTGGTGGGCGGACACACCTCGATCCCGCTGGACCTGACCCTGATCCCGCTGCGCTCCACCAGCGAGCAGAGCCTCAAGACTTTCCGCGCGCTGTTCATCAACCTGCTGCACATGCGCGAGATCACCGCAGCCAAGCTCAAGCAGCTGTTCCTCGATGCTTTCGAGCACAGCCTGCGTTCGGGCAGCGTCGACTACATCGCCGCCTGCGAAGAGGCCTTCCGCGACGTGCGTCGCATGGAGCAGGACTACAACTCGCTGGTGGCCGCCGGGCCTTTGGTCGAGGCCTTGGCTAACGGCGTGAAGACCCGCGACATCCTGCGCGGCAAGCTGCATCGCCTGTCGCCCTTGCTCGATTCGCTGCTGGGCACCTGGCAGGACTACGCCGGGGCACGCCGCGAGGAGCTGGTAATCCAGGCCGAGCACTACCGCGGCGAGCAGGATTCACTGCAGAACGACCAGCGCGGCGGGACCCAGGAGCTGATGCGCCTGGAGCGCGAGATCACCGGGATCCAGCGCTGGCTGGGCGAGTTGTCGGTGCTCAAGCACCGCTTTGCCCTGGTCAACGACGTCAAGGTCCTGGAACAGCAACTGCTGGCCGCCAAGGACGCCCACGACGAGCTGGCCGGGGCCCTGGCCCAGTCACGGCAGTTCAGTGCCGAGGACCTCGACGAGCGACTGCGCGATCTGGAAAAACGTCTGAAGTCGGTGCGCCAGCAACTGGATCACGCCGACAACAACAGCTATGCGCGCCTGCGCGAAGAGTTCTCCCAGCCGGATGTCGAGCGCCTGATGCGCCTGTTCAACAGCGCGCTGTTCAGCCTGCCGCTGGGCGAGCAAGGCATCGCGTTGGACGACGGCGACGCCTGGGTCAAGTCGCTGGAAGCCATCCTCGATGGCTTCAAGGGTGAGCGCTTCGAAGTGCCGGGGCTGTCCATCGACCTGTCCAACATCGAGCCGCCGGCGCTGCAGGCCCTGGCCGACCGCGCGGCCCTGCGCGACCAGAAGGAGCGCCTGGAAAAGGAGCTCAAGCAGCTCAAGACCCAACAGGCCGTGGCCGCCGACCGCGCGGCCAGCAAGAGTCAGACCGAAGCGCTGTATCAGCAGGTGCTGGACGCGCAGAAGGCTCTGGAAGACTTCCGCCGCGCCGAAACTCTGAGTGCCGAGGAAGGCGAGAAGCTGGAGCAACTGGCGCAGATGGAAGCCGCTCAGGACGACCTCAAGCGTTCCAGCGACGCCTTCACCGAGCGCGTCCAGCAGCTGTCGGCCAAGCTGCAACTGGTGGGCCGGCAGCTGTCGGACCTGGAAGCCAAGCAACGCACCCTCGACGACGCGTTGCGCCGCCGTCAGCTGCTGCCCGCCGACCTGCCCTTCGGTACGCCCTTCATGGAGCCGGTGGACGACTCCATGGACAACCTGTTGCCACTGCTCAACGACTACCAGGACAGCTGGCAGGGGCTGCTGCGCACCGACGGGCAAATCGAGGCGCTATATGCCCAGGTGCGCCTCAAGGGCGTGGCCAAGTTCGACAGCGAGGACGACATGGAGCGTCGCCTGCAGTTGCTGATCAACGCCTACGCGCACCGCACCGACGAAGCCTTGACCTTGGGCAAGGCCCGCCGCGCGGCGGTCACCGACATCGCCCGAACTCTGCGCAACATTCGCAGCGACTACGACAGCCTCGAGCACCAACTGGCCCTCTTCAACCGCGAGATCAACAAGCGCCAGGTCTCCAACCTGCAGAGCTTTCGCATCGTGCTGGCGCCAAACAAGGAGGCGCTCAAGCACATCGACCAGATCATCCACAGCGCCGGGCAGTACGAGGAGGGCGAGACCCTGTCGGTGTTCGACCTGAGCCAAAGCGCCGAACAGGACAACAGGAACGAGGAGGCCAAGGAGTATCTGGCACGCCTGGTCGCCGCCAACCACAATCAGTTGGGCCTCAAGGATCTGTTCGAGCTGGCCTTCGAGATCACCAAGGTCAACGGCCAGCCGGTGATCCACACCGACATCGATGGCGCCGCGTCGAACGGCACCACCATGACCATCAAGGCGCTGACCAACATGTACCTGTTGCTGCACCTGATGGACCGCGAGCGTGCCGGGCGGGTGCGCTTGCCGTACTACCTGGACGAAGCGGCGGACATCGATGAGCGCAATCAGGCGGCCCTGTTGGAGACCAGTCTGCAGCTGGGCTTCGTGCCGATTCTGGCGAGCGTAAAGCCGCAGGTGTCGGCACGGGTGGCGATCGATCTGGAAGGGGGCAGCGGGCCGGAAGGTATCTACATCGATGAGGCAGACTGGAAGATCATTCGTCGGCATGACGAACTGAAAGTCACTGCCGAGGCGCTTGAAGCCTAAGTGCGTTAAACGGTGCGGGTCGCTGTAGCCCTGAATCAGGTACAGCGACCCGTCCTTACTAGCGTGCGCCGTATCTGGGGCCGTTATCGAGGATCTCATTGACCTCTATCCCGAATGCGACGGATTCACCTTTGCTGTCGTTCAGATAGCACCACCCGTCCTCTACGCTACGTTTGACTTCCCTGCCGTTGGGACTAACGAGCGTTATATTCCAAGTGGTCTGTCCTATTTTCAGGTTCTCGGTATCAAAGCCATCGACTGTCCAGAACGCTATGGGATATTCCACGGCCATGTGTTCGAGGCCACGAATGATGGCCAGTGGACTGACGACGTCAAGCGCACTGGGCAATGGATACATCCCGAGGTACCCGTTACGACTTACATCGAGCTGACGAGTAACGACAATCTCCAGACTGCCTGGCGTCCGTCCCCGGATCTGGTAACAGTATTTGCCATCTTTCGAATAGCAGCCAAACCAGAAATTTTGCCGCCTCAAGCCAGGGGCGGACTTCGGCCTCTCCCTAGGCACCCCCGCCCATAGCCACCCATCGCCCTCGTTGGTCAGGTCACCGGGTGCGGTCACGCGCAGAGGCTCATTGCTTGTGGAGGATTGCTGCCAATAAATATCAGCGGCGAAGCTCAGGTCTGGATGGAATTTATAAGTCATGCGAAGCTCCTTGAGCGCATTGAAGCCCTGACTCTAGGGATTTGCAGCTCTGCAGAGCAGCTGGAAACATTGCGCCATGGTCTTGAGGCCAGCAGGGGCTGATGGGAGGCGGCTGGAAGGCATTTACAGCAACCAGATCCCAGAGGAAAGCCGCGATCAGGGGTCGCGGATTCGCAAGCCTTCCGCTCTAGTGGGAGAGGTGGGTTGTGGGAGGGGGCAAAGCCCCCGAGAGGCCGTCAGGCCGGTTTGATCTTCAAGATCAAAAGATCGTGGGCTGCGCCCACTCCCACATTGCCCACATTGCACCAGGCCCTGCATGGCAGCAGAGACTGGCTTGGGCTTTTCCAGGCACAAAAACAAAACCCCATCTGCGCGAGCAGATGGGGTTCTGGAATTTAATCTTGACGATGACCTACTCTCACATGGGGAAACCCCACACTACCATCGGCGATGCATCGTTTCACTGCTGAGTTCGGGATGGGATCAGGTGGTTCCAATGCTCTATGGTCGTCAAGAAATTCGGGTGCTGAGGTGTCTTTTGAGGGACAACTCGGCAAATCAGGTATGTGATGTTTGTGAGTCGCAAATTTTCGTGCTGTTGTCGTCTTCACAACACCGCAATCTGGTCATTCGACGCAAATTGCTTGGGTGTTATATGGTCAAGCCTCACGGGCAATTAGTATGGGTTAGCTCAACGCCTCACAGCGCTTACACACCCCACCTATCAACGTCGTAGTCTTCGACGGCCCTTCAGGGAACTCAAGGTTCCAGTGAGATCTCATCTTGAGGCAAGTTTCCCGCTTAGATGCTTTCAGCGGTTATCTTTCCCGAACATAGCTACCCGGCAATGCCACTGGCGTGACAACCGGAACACCAGAGGTTCGTCCACTCCGGTCCTCTCGTACTAGGAGCAGCCCCTCTCAAATCTCAAACGTCCACGGCAGATAGGGACCGAACTGTCTCACGACGTTCTAAACCCAGCTCGCGTACCACTTTAAATGGCGAACAGCCATACCCTTGGGACCGGCTTCAGCCCCAGGATGTGATGAGCCGACATCGAGGTGCCAAACACCGCCGTCGATATGAACTCTTGGGCGGTATCAGCCTGTTATCCCCGGAGTACCTTTTATCCGTTGAGCGATGGCCCTTCCATACAGAACCACCGGATCACTAAGACCTACTTTCGTACCTGCTCGACGTGTCTGTCTCGCAGTCAAGCGCGCTTTTGCCTTTATACTCTATGACCGATTTCCGACCGGTCTGAGCGCACCTTCGTACTCCTCCGTTACTCTTTAGGAGGAGACCGCCCCAGTCAAACTACCCACCATACACTGTCCTCGATCCGGATAACGGACCTGAGTTAGAACCTCAAAGTTGCCAGGGTGGTATTTCAAGGTTGGCTCCACGCAGACTGGCGTCCACGCTTCAAAGCCTCCCACCTATCCTACACAAGCAAATTCAAAGTCCAGTGCAAAGCTATAGTAAAGGTTCACGGGGTCTTTCCGTCTAGCCGCGGATACACTGCATCTTCACAGCGATTTCAATTTCACTGAGTCTCGGGTGGAGACAGCGCCGCCATCGTTACGCCATTCGTGCAGGTCGGAACTTACCCGACAAGGAATTTCGCTACCTTAGGACCGTTATAGTTACGGCCGCCGTTTACCGGGGCTTCGATCAAGAGCTTCGCTTGCGCTAACCCCATCAATTAACCTTCCGGCACCGGGCAGGCGTCACACCCTATACGTCCACTTTCGTGTTTGCAGAGTGCTGTGTTTTTAATAAACAGTCGCAGCGGCCTGGTATCTTCGACCGGCATGAGCTTACGGAGCAAGTCCTTCACCCTCACCGGCGCACCTTCTCCCGAAGTTACGGTGCCATTTTGCCTAGTTCCTTCACCCGAGTTCTCTCAAGCGCCTTGGTATTCTCTACCCAACCACCTGTGTCGGTTTGGGGTACGGTTCCTGGTTACCTGAAGCTTAGAAGCTTTTCTTGGAAGCATGGCATCAACCACTTCGCGTCCTAAAGGACACTCGTCATCAGCTCTCGGCCTTAAGATCCCGGATTTACCTAAGATCTCAGCCTACCACCTTAAACTTGGACAACCAACGCCAAGCTGGCCTAGCCTTCTCCGTCCCTCCATCGCAGTAACCAGAAGTACAGGAATATTAACCTGTTTTCCATCGACTACGCTTTTCAGCCTCGCCTTAGGGACCGACTAACCCTGCGTCGATTAACGTTGCGCAGGAAACCTTGGTCTTTCGGCGTGGGTGTTTTTCACACCCATTGTCGTTACTCATGTCAGCATTCGCACTTCTGATACCTCCAGCAAGCTTCTCAACTCACCTTCACAGGCTTACAGAACGCTCCTCTACCGCATCATCATAAGATGATACCCGTAGCTTCGGTACCTGGTTTGAGCCCCGTTACATCTTCCGCGCAGGCCGACTCGACTAGTGAGCTATTACGCTTTCTTTAAAGGGTGGCTGCTTCTAAGCCAACCTCCTAGCTGTCTAAGCCTTCCCACATCGTTTCCCACTTAACCAGGATTTTGGGACCTTAGCTGACGGTCTGGGTTGTTTCCCTTTTCACGACGGACGTTAGCACCCGCCGTGTGTCTCCCATGCTCGGCACTTGTAGGTATTCGGAGTTTGCATCGGTTTGGTAAGTCGGGATGACCCCCTAGCCGAAACAGTGCTCTACCCCCTACAGTGATACATGAGGCGCTACCTAAATAGCTTTCGAGGAGAACCAGCTATCTCCGAGCTTGATTAGCCTTTCACTCCGATCCACAGGTCATCCGCTAACTTTTCAACGGTAGTCGGTTCGGTCCTCCAGTCAGTGTTACCTAACCTTCAACCTGCCCATGGATAGATCGCCCGGTTTCGGGTCTATTCCCAGCGACTAGACGCCCTATTAAGACTCGCTTTCGCTACGCCTCCCCTATTCGGTTAAGCTCGCCACTGAAAATAAGTCGCTGACCCATTATACAAAAGGTACGCAGTCACAGAACAAAGTCTGCTCCCACTGCTTGTACGCATACGGTTTCAGGATCTATTTCACTCCCCTCTCCGGGGTTCTTTTCGCCTTTCCCTCACGGTACTAGTTCACTATCGGTCAGTCAGTAGTATTTAGCCTTGGAGGATGGTCCCCCCATATTCAGACAAAGTTTCTCGTGCTCCGTCCTACTCGATTTCATGACAAGGAGATTTTCGCGTACAGGGCTATCACCCACTATGGCCGCACTTTCCAGAGCGTTCCGCTAATCTCCAAGCCACTTAAGGGCTGGTCCCCGTTCGCTCGCCACTACTAAGGGAATCTCGGTTGATTTCTTTTCCTCAGGGTACTTAGATGTTTCAGTTCCCCTGGTTCGCCTCTTGCACCTATGCATTCAGTACAAGATAACTGTCTTATGACAGCTGGGTTCCCCCATTCAGACATCTCCGGATCACAGTCTGTTTGCCGACTCCCCGAAGCTTTTCGCAGGCTACCACGTCTTTCATCGCCTCTGACTGCCAAGGCATCCACCGTATGCGCTTCTTCACTTGACCATATAACCCCAAGCAATCTGGTTATACTGTGAAGACGACATTCGCCGAAAATTTGCTTTCTCAAGTCAATTGAGAGTAACTCACAAATTTTACCTTAGCCTGAACAACACCAGTGAAAGTGCTATCCAGTCTATACTTCTATCACATACCTAAATTTTTAAAGAACGATCTAGTCAAAGACTAGAAATCAACATTCACGCATCAATCATCTGATGGAATGCTCATTTCTAAGCTTTACAACGAGGGTACCAAATATGGTGGAGCCAAACGGGATCGAACCGTTGACCTCCTGCGTGCAAGGCAGGCGCTCTCCCAGCTGAGCTATGGCCCCAAATTGGTGGGTCTGGGCAGATTCGAACTGCCGACCTCACCCTTATCAGGGGTGCGCTCTAACCAACTGAGCTACAGACCCAATCGTCTCTACAATGAATCAAGCAATTCGTGTGGGTGCTCATGAAACAGATGATGTCGTCGATTAAGGAGGTGATCCAGCCGCAGGTTCCCCTACGGCTACCTTGTTACGACTTCACCCCAGTCATGAATCACACCGTGGTAACCGTCCTCCCGAAGGTTAGACTAGCTACTTCTGGTGCAACCCACTCCCATGGTGTGACGGGCGGTGTGTACAAGGCCCGGGAACGTATTCACCGCGACATTCTGATTCGCGATTACTAGCGATTCCGACTTCACGCAGTCGAGTTGCAGACTGCGATCCGGACTACGATCGGTTTTGTGAGATTAGCTCCACCTCGCGGCTTGGCGACCCTCTGTACCGACCATTGTAGCACGTGTGTAGCCCAGGCCGTAAGGGCCATGATGACTTGACGTCATCCCCACCTTCCTCCGGTTTGTCACCGGCAGTCTCCTTAGAGTGCCCACCTTAACGTGCTGGTAACTAAGGACAAGGGTTGCGCTCGTTACGGGACTTAACCCAACATCTCACGACACGAGCTGACGACAGCCATGCAGCACCTGTCTCAATGCTCCCGAAGGCACCAATCCATCTCTGGAAAGTTCATTGGATGTCAAGGCCTGGTAAGGTTCTTCGCGTTGCTTCGAATTAAACCACATGCTCCACCGCTTGTGCGGGCCCCCGTCAATTCATTTGAGTTTTAACCTTGCGGCCGTACTCCCCAGGCGGTCAACTTAATGCGTTAGCTGCGCCACTAAGAGTTCAAGACTCCCAACGGCTAGTTGACATCGTTTACGGCGTGGACTACCAGGGTATCTAATCCTGTTTGCTCCCCACGCTTTCGCACCTCAGTGTCAGTATGAGTCCAGGTGGTCGCCTTCGCCACTGGTGTTCCTTCCTATATCTACGCATTTCACCGCTACACAGGAAATTCCACCACCCTCTACCCTACTCTAGCTTGCCAGTTTTGGATGCAGTTCCCAGGTTGAGCCCGGGGATTTCACATTCAACTTAACAAACCACCTACGCGCGCTTTACGCCCAGTAATTCCGATTAACGCTTGCACCCTCTGTATTACCGCGGCTGCTGGCACAGAGTTAGCCGGTGCTTATTCTGTCGGTAACGTCAAAATTGCTTCGTATTAGGAAACAACCCTTCCTCCCAACTTAAAGTGCTTTACAATCCGAAGACCTTCTTCACACACGCGGCATGGCTGGATCAGGCTTTCGCCCATTGTCCAATATTCCCCACTGCTGCCTCCCGTAGGAGTCTGGACCGTGTCTCAGTTCCAGTGTGACTGATCATCCTCTCAGACCAGTTACGGATCGTCGCCTTGGTGAGCCATTACCCCACCAACTAGCTAATCCGACCTAGGCTCATCTGATAGCGCAAGGCCCGAAGGTCCCCTGCTTTCTCCCGTAGGACGTATGCGGTATTAGCGTTCCTTTCGAAACGTTGTCCCCCACTACCAGGCAGATTCCTAGGCATTACTCACCCGTCCGCCGCTGAATCGAAGAGCAAGCTCTTCTCATCCGCTCGACTTGCATGTGTTAGGCCTGCCGCCAGCGTTCAATCTGAGCCATGATCAAACTCTTCAGTTCAATACTGCATGGGTTTTGAGAAAACCCTAAACTTGGCTCAGCAATCGTTGGTTACATCTTTGATTTCTCGCGGAGTAACTTATGATGCTGATAATCTAGTGACGATCAGTCTTATCTCACAAGCACCCACACGAATTGCTTGATTCAGTTGTTAAAGAGCGGTTGGTTGATTCTTTCGTCTCAACCGAGGCGCGCATTCTACGCTTTCCTCAGAGCCTGTCAAGGGTTTATTTTGAAGTTTTTAACGACAATCTCGTTAAGAACCAAACACTTGACTCGCTTCGATCTCTCGTCAGCGGGAGGCGAATTCTACAGCGTTTCAAACCGCTGTCAACCACCTTTTCTCACCGCTTTCGATCGTCAGACCGAAGCCCGTATCGAAGCTCCACCTCGCTGTTTACTTCGGTTAACTCATTGAATCTCAAGGAGTTTTCCGTTTCGTCTGCGCCGGAAGTGGGGCGAATTATAGAGAGATCTGAAGGGGCGTCAACCCCTCGTTCACAACTTTGTTGCAGAAAGTTGTTTTCGCCCACCAATACGCGGGATTCGCCTCGCCACTGCTGGCACTCGCAGCACCAGCAGCAGCACACCAATGCCGGCATACACCGACCATTCCTGCAGATCGGCCCGCACTATCCAGAGGAAATGCAGGAGGCCCAAGCCCAGCACTATATAGATGAGCTGGTGCAACTTGCGCCAACGCGCACCGAGCCGGCGCTGGCTGAAGCGATTGGAGGTCAGCGCCAGCAGCATCAAGCACAGGTAAGCCACAGACCCGACAATGATGTACGGCCGCTTGCGCAACTCCACCCCGAGCTGGCTCCAGTCCAGCCCCAGCACAAAGAACAGATACGCGGCCAGGTGCAGGCTCACATAAGCGAAACACCAGAGGCCAAGCTGGCGACGCACCACGATCCAGAAGGGCATGCCCGTCAGGCGCTGCAAGGGCGTCATGCTCAGGGTCACCAACACCAGAACCAAAGTGCCCAAACCCAGGCGATCCACCAGCACCTTGCCCGGGTCAGGCCCAAGGGCGAACAACCATGCCTGATACACCCACCACACCGGCCAGAAGCCGATCAACAGAAACACGCCAAGGCGCCACAACGGATATCGCATCAGTAGTTCTTCCGCAGATCCATACCCTGATACAAGGACGCGACTTCGTCAGCGTAACCATTGAACATCAAGGTCTCTCGTACATTGGGGCTGAACAGGCTGCTGGGCAAGCGGCGCTCGCGCGCCTGAGTCCAGCGCGGGTGGTCGACCGTGGGGTTGACGTTGGCATAGAAGCCGTACTCGCTCGGTGCGATCTGCTGCCAGGTGGTTTTCGGCTGCTCGGCCGTCAGGCTGATGCGCACGATCGACTTGCCACTCTTGAAGCCGTACTTCCACGGCACCACCAGACGCAATGGCGCGCCGTTCTGATTGGGCAGTTCGCGCCCATACATCCCTACCGCAAGTATCGCCAGCGGATTCATCGCCTCATCCAGGCGCAGCCCTTCTACATACGGCCAATCGATCAGGGCAAAGCTGGAACGCTGGCCCGGCATGGACTGGGGATCCTGCAGGGTCTCGAAGCGAATGAATTTCGCTCTGGAAGTCGGTTCGACCTGCTTGAGCAGATCCGCCAAGGGAAAGCCCAGCCACGGAATGACCATTGACCAGGCCTCGACGCAGCGCAGCCGGTAGATCCGCTCCTGCAAGGCATACGGCTTGATGAAGTCCTCCAGAGCGTATCGCCCGGGCTTGCCCACCTCGCCGTCGATGACCACCGACCAGGGCTCGGTTTTCAGGGTGCCGGCATTGGCCGCAGGATCGCCCTTGTCAGTGCCGAACTCGTAGAAGTTATTGTAGTGAGTGGCGTCTTTATAAGGAGTGATGCCCTCCCCCGCCACCGTCGTGGCTTGCCATCGGGTTTGCGCCAGCTTTTCGGCGAACCAGCCAGGCGCGTTGCCGGCTTCGACGTCGGCGTAACGCGAGGCATCGGCCGCTGTCGCCCAGCGCGGCAGGCTGCTGACGCCGGCAAGCGCCAGCGAATTGCCGAGCAGGCGGCGGCGTGAAAGATAGAGGGGTTCGGGGGTGACCTGCGACTGCGTGCAATCGCAAGGCCTGGGAAGCTTGATCAGCATGGCAACTCCGTAGCATCAGGCTGTTGACCTGGATACTACGGAGTATGCGCGATTTGCCTAGCGTTTGTGGCGACGCATCTTGAGCAGGTATTGCACCGGCCCGGAAGCCGCATAGGCAAGGAAAATCAGCAGCAACACGCGCGGCGGATCGCTGAATACCACGGCGAATACCAGCACCACGGCCAGGATGGCCACGAAGGGTACGCGCCCTTTGAGGTCCAGTTCCTTGAAGCTGTTGTACTTGATGTTGCTGACCATCAGCATGCCGGCGGCCGCCACCAGCAGCGCCACCAGGAAGGACATCTTCGAACCCTGGATACCGTAGTCGCTGAACGCCCACACGGTACCGGCCACTACGCCTGCCGCGGCCGGGCTGGCCAGGCCGATGAAGTAGCGCTTGTCGGCGGTGCCGACCTGAGTGTTGAAGCGCGCCAGGCGCAACGCGGCTCCGGCCACGTAGATGAAGGCGACCATCCAGCCGACCTTGCCCATGTCGCCCAGTGCCCAGCCGAATGCCAGCAACGCCGGCGCTACACCAAAGGCGACCATGTCGGACAGCGAGTCATACTCGGCACCGAAAGCGCTTTGCGTGTTGGTCATGCGCGCGACACGCCCGTCCAGACTGTCGAGGATCATCGCCACGAAAATCGCGATGGCCGCATAGGCGAAGTACTTGCTCGCCTGCTGCGGATCGCCGGCGCTCTGGGCGCTGATCGAGTTGATGATCGAGTAGAAACCGGCGAACAGGTTCGCCGTGGTGAACAGGTTGGGCAGCAGGTAGATGCCACGGTGACGGACTTTGCGTCCTTCGGCGTCGTGGCCTTCCTCGACATGCTCATCGATGGGCAGCAGGCTTTCGGCGTCAGAGGCCTGATTGGGCTCTTCGGGACGTTCGCTCATTGAGTTTACCTTGCAAGGCTGTAAAAAATTTCGACACGAGCCGGCGACATGGGTTCGACGGCAAAGGTTGCAGCTTTATACCAGAAGCACGCCACCAAAACGAAAAAACGCGGCCAAGGCCGCGTTCCTGTCGAGCCGAACCGGATCAGTTCTTGGCTTTGTCGACGATCTTGTTCGCAGCGATCCACGGCATCATCGAGCGCAGTTGCTCGCCGATGATCTCGATGCCGTGAGCAGCGTTGTTGCGACGCTTGGCGGTCATCGAAGGGTAGCCGGTTGCGCCCTCGCTGATGAACATCTTGGCGTATTCACCGTCCTGAATACGTTTCAAGGCGTTACGCATAGCCTGGCGCGACTCGGCGTTGATGACTTCCGGGCCGGTCACGTACTCGCCGTATTCGGCGTTGTTGGAGATCGAGTAGTTCATGTTGGCGATGCCGCCTTCGTACATGAGGTCGACGATCAGCTTCAGTTCGTGCAGGCACTCGAAGTAGGCCATTTCCGGCGCGTAGCCCGCTTCGACCAGGGTTTCGAAACCGGCCTTGACCAGCTCGACGGTACCGCCGCACAGAACGGCCTGTTCGCCGAACAGGTCGGTTTCGGTCTCGTCCTTGAAGGTGGTTTCGATGATGCCGGTGCGGCCGCCGCCGACGCCCGAAGCGTAGGACAGGGCGACGTTCTTGGCATTGCCCGAAGCGTCCTGGTAAACGGCGATCAGGTCAGGGATACCGCCGCCCTTGACGAACTCGGTGCGTACGGTGTGGCCAGGAGCCTTTGGCGCGATCATGATCACGTCGAGGTCGGCACGCGGTACCACCTGGTTGTAGTGGATGGCGAAGCCGTGGGAGAAGGCCAGGGTGGCGCCCTTCTTGATGTTCGGCTCGACTTCGTTCTTGTACAGCTGGGACTGGAATTCGTCCGGGGTCAGGATCATGACCAGGTCGGCGCCAGCAACGGCGGTGGCCACGTCGGCGACTTTCAGGCCGTGGGCTTCAGCCTTGGCAACGGTCGCCGAACCTTTACGCAGACCGACAGTGACGTCTACACCGGAGTCTTTCAGGTTGCACGCCTGGGCGTGGCCCTGGGAACCGTAACCGATGATGGCGACTTTCTTGCCCTGGATGATGGAAAGGTCGCAGTCTTTGTCGTAGTAAACTTTCATGAAATATCCCCTGGTATCCTGGCCCCTTGGGGCCGTTTGAATAGGTGTGGCCGCAAAGGGCCGAATAAACGGTTAAATGCTCAGAACCTTGTCGCCACGAGCAATACCGGTGACGCCACTGCGCACGGTTTCGAGGATCGAGGCGGTGCCGATAGCCTGAATGAAGCTGTCGAGCTTGTCGCTGGTCCCGGTCAGCTGCACGGTGTACACACTGGCACTGACGTCGACGATCTGCCCACGGTAGATGTCGGTGGTGCGCTTGATCTCGGCACGCTGGGCGCCGGTGGCCTTGACCTTGACCAGCATCAGCTCGCGCTCGATGTGCGCGCTTTCCGACAGGTCGACCAGCTTGACCACTTCGATCAGCTTGTTAAGGTTCTTGGTGATCTGCTCGATCACCTCATCATGGCCCACGGTGGTCAGCGTCAGACGCGACAGGGTCGGGTCCTCGGTCGGCGCCACGGTCAGGCTTTCGATATTGTAGTTGCGCTGGGAAAACAGCCCGACCACTCGCGACAACGCACCCGGTTCGTTTTCCAGCAGAAGGGAAATAATGTGCCGCATGATTAGGTACGCTCCGTCTTGCTCAGCCACATGTCGCGCATCGAACCGTCCTTGATCTGCATCGGATAGACGTGCTCGCTCGCATCGACCTGAATATCGAGGAACACCAGGCGATCGGTCATGGCGAACGCCTCCTCCATCTTCGGCTTGAGGTCCTTGAGGTCGGTGACACGAATGCCGACGTGCCCATAGGACTCGACCAGCTTGACGAAGTCAGGCAGCGACTCGACGTACGAATGCGAATGGCGGCCGCCGTAGTTCATGTCCTGCCACTGGCGAACCATGCCCAGTACACCGTTGTTGAGCAGGATGATCTTGACCGGCAAGCCGTACTGCAGGCAGGTCGACAGCTCCTGGATGTTCATCTGGATGCTGCCTTCGCCGGTGACACAGGCGACGTGGGCATCCGGGAAGCTCAACTTGACACCCATGGCCGCCGGGAAGCCGAAGCCCATGGTGCCCAGGCCACCGGAGTTGATCCAGCGGTTGGGCTTGTCGAACTTGTAGTACTGCGCGGCGAACATCTGGTGCTGGCCCACGTCGGAGGTCACATAGGCATCGCCCTTGGTGACTTCGCAGAGGGTTTCTATCACGGTCTGCGGCTTGATTTTCGAGCCGTCGCCTTTCTCGTAAGGGAACAGGCCACGGTCGCCACGCCACTCATCGACCTGCTTCCACCAGGCGGCAACCGCCTCCTTGTTGGGGGCCTGGCCGATTTCCTTGAGGGTCGCGACCATTTCGGTCAGCACACTGTCGACCGGCCCGACGATAGGCACGTCTGCCTTGATCGTCTTGGAAATAGACGCCGGGTCGATGTCGACGTGGATGATCTTGGCGTTCGGCGAAAACTTGCTCGCACCGTTGATGACCCGGTCGTCGAAGCGCGCGCCCACGGCCAGAATCACGTCGGCGTGGTGCATGACCAGGTTGGCGGTGTAGCTGCCGTGCATGCCAAGCATGCCGACGAACTGGCGGTCGGTGCCCGGAAAGGCGCCCAGACCCATCAGGGTATTGGTGACCGGCAGGTCGAGCAGATGCGCCAGCTCGGTCAACTGCGCCGAACCGCCGCCCAGGATCACCCCGCCACCGGCGTACAACACCGGGCGCTTGGCCGCCAGCAGCATTTCAGCGGCCTTGCGGATCTGCCCCGAGTGACCACGCACTGCCGGGCTGTAGGAGCGCAGCTTGGCCTTCTTCGGATAGACGTACTCGAACTTGTCGGTCGGGTTGGTCATGTCCTTCGGAATGTCCACGACCACCGGGCCCGGGCGACCGGATTGCGCCAGGTAGAAGGCTTTTTTCAGGACTTCGGGAATTTCCTGCACGCTCTTGATCATGAAGCTGTGCTTCACGATCGGCCGGGAGATACCGATCATGTCGGTTTCCTGGAACGCGTCGGTGCCGACCATGGTGCTCGGTACCTGGCCCGACAGCACCACCATCGGAATGGAGTCCATGTAGGCGGTGGCGATGCCGGTGATGGCGTTGGTCGCACCGGGGCCCGAGGTCACCAGCACCACGCCGGCCTTGCCGGTGGCACGTGCGTAGCCGTCGGCCATGTGCGTGGCCGCCTGCTCGTGGCGCACGAGGATATGCTCGACCTCGGGCTCCTTGAACAGCGCATCGTAGACATGCAGGAGGGCACCACCCGGGTACCCGTAGATATGCTTGACACCTTCGTCACGCAAAAAGCGGACGATCATCTCAGCGCCAGATAAAAGCTCCACGTTGTTCACCTCTAAAACGCCAGAATACCGTTCATTGGGAACGGGATTTGATAGGTTTACTGTCAGCAGAGCATGAGCGACGGTGGTCGCCGACGTACGTCAGCACTGACTGAGCAAGTATTGGGAGCGCCCCAGATGTTGCGGGGTTTTCCCACCCAGCGCGAGGTAACGCGTTGCGGGTGTTACAGGTCGGCGCGGGTGCGCGCCTTTGCTCTGCCGAGCGGGCCTGCTTCTGGCAGTCCCCCTACAGCGGACTTGAGATTGTTCCGATCAGGCTCGTGCAAGTCAAGCGGTCTGTGGATTTAATTGTGTGCAGGCGCATGATACACAAGGAAGAAACAGTTCTGCTGCAAGCTATGCTAGTGTCACGCCAGCACGAATCATCGAGACCCTGTCATGCGTTCCACTGCCGTCAGCCTCACGTTGTTGCTCACGCTCTCCCCCATCGCCATGGCAGGCCAGGTGTACAAATGGACGGACGCCAGCGGTACCACTCACTTCGACGCCCAGCCGCCGGAAAACCGCCCGTCCACCGTGGTCCCGCTGGTCAAGCCGCCGCCCCCGCCGCCGCCGGCCAAGGAGCCGGAAACCCCGACCATCGGGCCTACCGGGCCGGACCAGAAGACCATCGACCGCCAGGTGCGCAAGAAGGTCGATGACCAGGAGGCCAAGCGCAAGGAGTTCTGCACCACTGAGCGGACCAACCTGGCGCAACTGCAGAACAACCCGCGGGTCAGCATGGAAATCAACGGCCAGACCGTGCGCCTGACCGAGGAGCAGCGCCAGAAGCAGATCAAGGACGCCGAGACGCAGATCGCCAAGGAATGTACCAAGTAGGGTTGCCCCCGCTACTGCACCTGCCCGATCAATTCATCGAAGCGCGCCAGCAGCCGCCGCAACTCGCGGCTCTGCTCGGCCTTGTTGGCGTAGACCATCTCGGCCATCACCAGAATGCCCGAGGCGCTGGGCAGCGGCAGATCCTGTTCGAGGATCAGCTTCATGCGCGGCAGGAAGATCCACTGCAGCCATTGCGAGAAGTCCAGCGTGTCGACGCTGAACGGCTCGACGCTGGCCAGCGCCTGCGGGCTGGGGGCGACTTCGTCCCACCAACCCAGCACACGAAGCTCGCGCTCGATCAGCAGCAGTTGTTCGGCGACCTCGAGAAAGCGCGAATCCATCAGAGATTGACCTTGGCTTTTTGCCGCGCGGCGGCAGCGCCAGCGGCATCACCCTGCTTGTCGCGGGCCTGGGCGATGGTGGTCCAGAGGCTGGCCTGCAGGTCGGGGCGACCGTTGGCGTAGGTCAGAGCACGCTGCGCCAGCTGCTCGGCCTGGGCCGAATCACCTTGCGACAGCCGTACCTGGGCCAGGCGGTAGAGCACTTGTGGCTCACGCGGAGCGATCCGCTGCGCACGCTCAAGGCTCGACGAGGCGCCATTGAGGTCGCCGCTGCCCTGTTGCTGCTGGGCGGTGGTCAGCAATGCCAGCACCGGCCCATCCAGTTGCTCGTCAGCCGCAAGGCCACCGCCGGCACTGCTGCTCGGAATGCCACTTGGACTGGCCGGCACCGAGTAACTGCCGGGGGTCGCGGCTGGCCCGGACGTGACCGGGCCGGGAGTGATAGGGCCAGGAGTGATAGGACCAGGAGTAATGGGCCCGGGCACGATTGGCTGGCTGGACGGCGCCGGATTGCCCTGGATCGGCTGCGAACCGCCAGCGGCACCGGGCACCATCACCACCACACCGGAATCTTCCGGCACCGCCTGCGGCTGCGCCTGGGCCACTGGCGCACGATAGCCGCTGCGGTTGGCCGACACGCGCTCGCTGTAACTTACGGCACTGCCCGAGTCGACCACCGGAATCGCCCCACGGGGCTCGGTTGCACAGCCACCGAGCAAGGCCAGGGTGGCGACAGCTGCTGGAAACAACCACTTGTTCACTTCGATTCCTCTTTGCGCCCTTCAGGCGCGTCGCATAGTTGCTGAGATGGGCCGCTGCGTCAGTGGGAAGGGTCGAGCCAGCCCTTGACCCAGTCCATCACGCCCTCGGCCGGGGCCTGCCCGCTGTTGCAGGCGGTACCGGCAACCGGTTCGCTGCCGCGAATATACGGCATCTGCACGGCGCCCGGGCAGCTGGCGTCGGAGCCCTGGCCAGAGTGCGGGTCGACCCAGGCCTGCACGACGTTGTCCGGCAGCGGCGTGTCCAGCGACAGCGGGTCGACCTTGCGCATGAAACTGGTCCACACCTGCAGCGAGCCGGTGGCGCCGGTGAACGGCGTCTTGCCGTTATCGTCGCGCCCCATCCACACCACCGCAAGGGTGTCCTGGCTGAAACCGGCGAACCAGCTGTCGCGCGAATCGTTGCTGGTACCGGTCTTGCCGGCCAGATTGATGGAGCTCGGCAGCACGTTGTACACCGAGCGCCCGGTGCCCTCGCGCATGACCCGCTGCATGGCGTTCTGGATCAGGTAGATGGAGCCGGCGTCGAAGCGCTGCTGAATCTGGAACGGATAGCGTTTGAGCGGCTTGCCGTCGGCGGTCAGCACGCTGCGGATACCGCGCATCGGCGTGTTGAAGCCACCGTTGGCGATGGTCTGGTACATGGTTGCCACCTGCATCGGCGACAGCCCGCCGGCCCCCAGCAGCATCGCCGGGAAGGCTGGCCAGTCGACCTCGACGCCTAGCCGGCCGAGGGTCTTGAGCACGTTCGGCACACCCAGGTCCAGGCCCAGCCGGGCGGTGGACAGGTTCAGCGACCGCGCCAGGCCCTGATAAAGGAAGATGGTGCCGTTGGAGTTGCCTTCGTAGTTCTTCGGCGTCCACACCTGGCCGTCGGCGCCCTTGACCGAAAACGGTTCGTCCTTGATCCAGGTGGTCAGGGTGTACTTGCTCGGCTGTTCCAGCGCGGTGAGATATACCGCTGGCTTGATCAGCGAACCGATCGGCCGCACGGCGTCCAGCGCCCGGTTGAAGCCGGCGAAGCCCGGCAGGCGGCTGCCGACCAACGCCTGCACTTCGCCGCTTTCCGGGTTGGTGACGACCATGGCCGTCTCGACGCCGTCGATGCCCTTGCGCCCGGTGAAACGCTTGAACGTCTCGGTCACCGCAGCCTCGGCCTTGCGCTGCAGGATCGGGTCGAAGCTGGTGAAGATGCGCAGGCCTTCTTCGGTCAAGTCTTCGTCGCGGTAGTCCTGGCGCAGCTGGCGCTTGACCAGGTCGAGGAAGCCAGGGAACGAGCTGTCGGCCAGGCTGCCCTGCTTGGACACGCCCAGGGGCATTTTCTTCGCGGCATCGACCTGGGCCTGGGGTACCACGCCTTGCTGGGCCAGCAAGTCGAGCACCAGATTACGCCGCTCCAGAGCGCGGTCGGGGTAACGCCGCGGATTGTAGGCGGACGGCCCCTTGACCATGCCCACCAGCAGGGCCACCTGATGCAGCTTGAGCTCGGACAGCGGCTGGCTGAAGAAGAACTGGCTGGCCAGGCCGAAACCATGCACCGCGCGCTGGCCGTCCTGGCCGATGAACACCTCGTTGAGGTAGGCCTCGAGGATCTCGCGCTTGTCGTAATGCAGCTCCAGCAGCAACGCCATCATGACTTCGGTGAGCTTGCGGCTGATGCTGCGCTCGTTGGTCAGGTAGAAGTTCTTCACCAACTGCTGGGTCAGGGTACTGCCGCCCTGGCGGGTCTGCCCGGCCGAGGCGTTGACCCAGAGTGCACGGATGATCGACTTGGGCGACACGCCCCAATGGTGATAGAAGTCGCGGTCCTCGACCGTGATCAGGGTGTCTAGCAGGTACGGCGGCACCTGGTCGATCTTGATCAGGATGCGGTCCTCGAGGTTCTTGGGGTACAACCCGCCGATCAAAAGCGGCTCCAGCCGAACCACCGCCAGCTTGGCATTCTGCGTGGAGGAAAGCTCGGCCACGCTGTCGCCGTTGAAGCGCACGTGCACCGGCTGCGCCTGCTCAAGCCCTTCATAGAATTGGAAGCCGCGGGTGTTCAGATCCACCCCGCTGGCGGTCACCGCAGCGGTGCCCGGCCCGTCGAGGGTCGACACGCGTCGATAGCCCAGGGCATCGAGCTCGGTGAGGAAGTCTTCCCTGCGCAGTTTCTGGCCGACGAACAGCTCCAGCGGCCGCGCATAAACCTTGGCCGGGATGGTCCAGCGTTTGCCGGAAAACTTTTCCTGGACGATGGCATCGAGGTAGATGGCAAAGCCGGCGAGGATCACCAGGCCCACCAGGCTCAGCTTCAGAGCCCAGCCAAGCAGGCTGCGCAGGCGACCGGTGGGTTGTTTTTTGGCGTTGCGAGGGGATCGAGTACGAGTCATGGCGGCGGATTATACGCACCTTTGATACGCCTCGACAGGCATCCCCAAGCGGTTTGCATGCGCGGTCGCAATGGCCATAATGACCGCCTCGAAGCAATCGTCATCTCTTCTTTATCACCCAAGGACCGCCCGTGAGCCAAACACTGATCGCCGCCCTGCAGAACCCGGCCCTCTACCCCCATGCGGTCGAAGGGTTCAAGGTCATCGAGACGCACATTTCCTGGGTCCTGCTCACCGGCCCGTACGCCTACAAGATCAAGAAGCCGATGAACTTCGGTTTCCTCGACTTCTCCGAACTGTCGGCCCGCGGCCACTTCTGCGCTGAGGAGCTGCGCCTGAATCAGCGCCTGACCGATGATTTGTATCTTGAAGTGTTGCCGATCACCGGCAGCGCCGACGCCCCGCAGCTGGGCGGCGCCGGCGAGCCCATCGAGTACGCCCTGAAGATGCGTCAGTTCCCGCAGAGCAACCTGCTCAGTACCCTGCAAGCCAATGGCGAACTGACCAGCAGTCACATCGACGAGTTGGCGGTGCAGATCGCCGAATTCCACCAGCAGGCGCCCAAAGTGGCCGACGCGCATCCATCGGGCTCCCCGGCGGCGGTGATGGAGCCGGTCGAGCAGAACTTCGAGCAGATTCGTCCGTTCCTCAAGGACAAGGCCGACCTGACCCAGCTCGACGCCTTGCAGGCCTGGGCGCAGGCCAGTTATCAACGCCTGCAGCCGCTGCTTCTGGAACGCAAGCGCGACGGCTTCATCCGCGAGTGCCACGGCGACATCCATCTGGGCAATGCCACGGTCATCGACGGCAAGGTAGTGATCTTCGACTGCATCGAATTCAACGAGCCGTTCCGCTTCACCGACGTCTACGCCGACGTCGGCTTCCTGGCCATGGACCTTGAAGACCGCGGCCTGAAAAGCCTGGCCCGGCGCTTCATCAGCCAGTACCTGGAGCGCACCGGCGACTACGCCGGCCTCGAGCTGCTGAACTTCTACAAGGCCTACCGCGCCCTGGTACGTGCCAAGATCGCCCTGTTCAGCATGCCCGCCGAAGCCGACGGCGTGCAGCGCGCCACCGCCCTGCGCAGCTACCGCAACTATGCCAACCTGGCCGAGAGCTACAGCGCCATCCCGTCGCGCTTCCTGGCCATTACCTGTGGCGTGTCGGCAGTGGGCAAGAGCCACGTGGCCATGCGCATGGTCGAGGCACTGGGCGCAGTGCGCCTGCGTTCGGACGTGGAACGCAAGCGCCTGCTCGGCGAGCAGCACGCAGCGGCGGCCGAGCTCAACGACGGCATCTACACCGAGCAGGCCAGTGCCAGTACCTACCAGCGCCTGCACAGCCTGGCCGATACCGTGCTGCACGCCGGGCTGCCAGTGGTCATCGACGCCACCTACCTCAAGCGCGAACAGCGCAGCGCAGCGGCCCAGGTCGCCGAGACCACCGGGGTGCCCTTCCTGATTCTGGACTGCAATGCCCCGGCGGCAGTCATCGCCAGCTGGCTGGAACAGCGCCAGGCCGAGGGCAACGACCCATCAGACGCTACACTGGCTGTCATAGAAGCCCAGCAAGCTGGCCGCCAAGCACTGACGGCCGAGGAGAGCCTGCTGACCAAGCGCGTCGAAACCAATGAAAGCGGCAGCCTCGACAAGCTGGTCAAGCAGATCCGCACGCGGTTGCCGGGGCTCTGACACGCGCTTCGTCGGGTCGTGAACGACGGCCATTCCCGGCCCGACAATAGTGGCATTATAATGGCGTCATAATTCCAACAGGACACTCAGGAGAGTCACCATGGCCCAGCCCAAGCAGCTTGATTCAGCGCTGTACGCCTTGCTGCACAAGGAAGATGTGCGTGGCTTCAACGAAGAACGCCAGGGGGTCGAGCTGATCGACTTCAAGGGCGGCGATTTCCGCGGGCTCGACCTGCGCGAGCTGGACGCCCACGGCATCGATTTCACCGACGGCTATTTCCGCGCCACAGACCTGCGCGGTCTTGACCTGCGCGACACCCAGCTGGAAGGCGCCAGCCTGTCACACGCCAAGATTTCCGGGGCCTACTTCCCGCCGGAACTGTCGGCCGACGAGATCCTCATGTCGGTCAATTTCGGCACCCGGCTGCGTTACCGCACCCGCTAGGCCTGTCGCCCCCCAGCGCCTGCGCCGGGCACGGCACGCCGAGCGGCAACATCCGGCACATCAAGTCTGCGGCGCAATTGTCTGTAAAGCGGTCACCAGCCGCTACACTGACTTCTGCGCGCCCGCGCACGCACCCCAATGCGCCATCGCAAGGAGGCTTGATGAATGACGAATTGCAGCACCTGAGAAACCTGGGAAAGACTTCCGCGCAGTGGCTGCACGCCGTCGGTATCCATAATGCCAGCGACCTTCGCCGCCTCGGCGCCGTCGATGCCTACCGCGCGGTCAAGACCCGCGGCTTCCGGGCCTCCAAGGTGCTGCTGTACGCCATCGAAGGGGCGCTGCTGGACGTGCACTGGAACGACGTTCCTTCCGAACGCAAAGACGCTTTGAATAAACAGCTGGAGGCTATATCGTCTCGACAGCAAAATTAATGTCGGCGTGAGACGCGCAGCAGTCAAGAGAATCGCTTATGTATCTACTCGGAGAGCAGCCAGCCTACGCCGACGCGTGGGTCAACCGGCTGCAGGCCATCGCGCCGCAACTCCTGCAAGGCCTGGCACCCTGCGCGAGCGCGGTGGATTTCGACGAAGTGGCCGACCTCGGCGCGGTGCTGGACCCGGCCTGCATCTATCTGGTGGAGCGTGGCCTGGTTCACATCCGCCTGAACGAGCGCAACCTGTTCTACCTCCACGAGGGCGACCTGCTGGGCTGGCGCCTGGACGACCAGCCCCCGCACTGTGTTTCGAGCAGCGACGGCCCGCTGCGGCTCGTGCCCTATTCGCGCAGTGCACTGCTGGCCCACGTCGGTGCGCAACCGGCCGCGCAACAGCTGCTGGTTGAATACCTGACCGGGCACGCCCTGCTGCTGAGCGACGCCATTACCCGTCTCAAGCAGCCGGAGTTCCGCAGCTCCAACGGCTTCAAGCAGGTCGCCCAGGGCGAGACGTTGATCAACGAAGGCGACGAGGCCGATCACGTGTTCGTGATCATCGAAGGCCGTGCCGAAGCCTTCGTCGACGGGCAAAAAGTCGGTGATGTGGCCAAGGACGAAATCTTCGGCGCCATGGCGGTGTTCACCAACGAAAAGCGCAGTGCCACAGTGATCGCCAGCGAGCCTTGCACGGTGATGCTCATCCCGCGCGACCAGTTCCTCAGCCTGACCCAGACCAACCCGCGCATTGCCCACAGCCTGATCGAAAGCATGGCCCGGCGCATCGACCTGCTCAACCGCCAACTGACCGCAGCGACCCAGCCTGTCGACTGAGCGGATGTAAATAGTTCTCAATAAAGCTTGACGATGAAATGAGAATGGTTATGATTACCACATCCAGTCGCGAGACTGGGTGTCAATTCGGAAGGACCTTGGTCGGACCTTCCAGATTGTCTCCTCATCAGGCTAATCACGGTTTTTGACCCGGTTTTTAACCGGGTCTTTTTTTGCCCGCGATTCAGCGCGTCAGCCCGACCACCTCGAGCCTGCGGTCGATGTAGATCTGCTCGGCATCCAGGTACACGCCATACGCCAGCACCTCGACACCCTCGGCCACCGCCGCCCGCAGAGCGTCGCTGTAGGCCCAGTCGATCTCGTCCGCCGTGCGCACCGCCGAAACCCCGCTCAGGTTCACGCAATACAGCTGCACCGCCCGGATACCCTGGCGCGCCAGCGAGGCCAGCTCGCGCAGGTGCTTGGCGCCGCGCTGGGTGACCGCGTCGGGAAAGGCCGCCACGGCGCTATCAGCGAAGCCCAGGGTCACGCTCTTGACCTCGACATAGGCCGGGCCTTCGGGGTATTCCAGCAGAAAGTCGATACGGCTGCGCTCTTCGCCATAGGCCACCTCGCGCCTGAGCCCATGAAACCCGGCCAGTTCGGCAATTCGCTCGGCACGCAGGGCCTCCTCGACCAGGGCGTTGGCGCGCCCGGTATTCACGCATGCCAGCCGCCCCTGTGGCGTTTCGGCGATTTCCCAGGTGCCGGGCAGCTTGCGCTTGGGGTCGCTGGAGCGGCTGAACCAGACCTTGCCGCCCTCCAGCATGCAATTGAACATCGACCCGGTATTGGGGCAGTGAATGGTGATCTGCTCGCCACTGGCCAGCTCGATGTCGGCCAGAAAGCGCTTGTAACGTTTGATCAGGCGCGCCTCCTCCAGGGCCGGCAGGAAGATCATCGCGCCGCCCAGCTCTTGAGCCCGCGAGCGATGCGCTCGACCGCCTGCTCCAGGCGCGGCAGGCTCTGCGTGTAGGCAAAGCGCACGTGATGGCTGGCCTGGTAGCGGCCGAAGTCCAGGCCCGGGGTGAAGGCCACGTGCTCGGTTTCGAGAAAATGCTGGCAGAAGCCAAAGGCATCGCCGCCGAAGGCGCGGATATCGGCGTACAGGTAGAACGCGCCCTCGGGCTCGACGGCAATGCCGAAGCCCAGTTCGCGCAGGGCCGGCAACAGGTAGTCACGGCGCCGGGCGAATTCGTGGCGACGCTGCTCGAGAATCTCCAGGGTCGCCGGCTCGAAGCAGGCAAGCGCCGCGTGCTGGGCCATTGACGGGGCGCTGATGTACAGGTTCTGCGCGAGCTTTTCCAGCTCCGGCACGGCAGCGGGGGGCGCAACCAGCCAACCCAGACGCCAGCCGGTCATGCCGAAATACTTGGAAAAACTATTCATGACGAAGGCTTCGTCGTCCACTTCCAGCACGCTGGGGGCGTCCATGCCATAGGTCAGGCCCTGGTAGATCTCGTCCACCACCAGGTGGCCCTGGCGCTCCTTGATGGCCCGCGACAGGCTGGCCAGCTCTTCACGGCGTAGCACCGTGCCGGTGGGGTTGGCCGGCGATGCCAGCAGGGCACCGACGCTGTCCGAATCCCAGTGGCTCTCCACCAGCGCGGCCGTCAGCTGGTAGCGCACCTCCGGCCCGACTGGCACCAGCTGCGCGGCCCCCTCGACCAGGCGCAGGAAATGACGGTTGCACGGGTAGCCGGGGTCGGCCAGCAGCCAGTGCTTGCCCGGGTCGACCAGCAGGCTGGCGGCCAGGAGCAAGGCGCCGGAGCCGCCTGGGGTCACCAGAATGCGCTGCGGGTCGATGTCCAGGCCGTGGCGCCGCTGGTAGAACCCGGCAATCGCTTCGCGCAGCGCCGGCAGGCCACGGGCGGCGGTATAGCGCGTGTGGCCGTTGGCCAGGGCGGCCTGCCCGGCCGCGACGATGGGCGCTGCAGTGCTGAAGTCCGGCTCGCCGATCTCCAGGTGAATCACGTCGTGCCCTGCCGCCTGCAGTTCGTTGGCGCGGGCCAGCAGCGCCATCACGTGGAAAGGTTCGATGGCGCGGCTGCGCGCACTGTAGGGCTGGGCCATGGGTATTCCTTGCAAGCGGTAAAAAGGCGTGGCTAAAAATATCGATTCTACCGAACGTTTCCGGCGAACGTTTCCTTAAAGCACAGATCGATATCAACCACGTTCCAGCGACAGGCCACACGGCCACAGGCTCGACAACCGGGAGTAGCGCGCCCCGATTCGATCTGGTAAGTTCGCCGGCTTGCAGTCGCAGGGCCGGCGGGTGTCGGAGATGGAGCATCCTGCGCAATGGATTAGTAGAGCGAGAGGCGGTCAATTCATGCCCACCAATGAAAAGCAACAGAGCAGTCAGCTTGTGCAAGGCTTCGAACCCTACGTAGAGAGCAAGGGCGAGGAGTACATGGGTGAGCCCATGCGCAAACACTTCACCAAGATCCTGAACAAGTGGAAACAGGACTTGATGCACGAAGTGGATCGCACTGTGGACCACATGAAGGACGAAGCCGCCAACTTCCCGGACCCCGCCGACCGCGCCAGCCAGGAAGAAGAATTCAGCCTCGAACTGCGTGCCCGCGACCGCGAGCGCAAGTTGATCAAGAAGATCGACAAGACCCTGCAACTGATCGAAGACGAAGAATACGGCTGGTGTGAATCCTGCGGCATCGAGATCGGCATCCGCCGTCTGGAAGCCCGCCCGACCGCAGACCTGTGCATCGACTGCAAGACCCTGGCGGAAATCAAGGAAAAGCAGGTCGGCAAGTAAGCCACCGGTTTTTCGCTTGAACCATCAAAGGGCGCCTGGAGCGCCCTTTTTTGTTGCTCATAGAGGCCAAGATCGCTCCCCATGACGGCTTATATCGGACGCTTCGCCCCCACCCCCAGCGGCTTTCTGCACTTCGGCTCGCTGGTGGCCGCCCTCGCCTCCTGGCTCGATGCCCGCGCCGCCAGTGGCCGCTGGCTGGTGCGCATGGAAGACCTCGATCCGCCACGCGAAGTCGCCGGTGCGCAAGCCGGGATCCTTCAAGCCCTGGAGAACTACGGCCTGCACTGGGACGGTGAGATCGCCTACCAGAGCGCCCGGCATGCCGCCTACGAGGCGGTGATCCAGCGGTTGTTCCAGCAGGGTCTGGCCTATGCCTGCACCTGCTCGCGCAAACAGCTCGAGGGATCGAACGGCATCTACCCGGGCACCTGCCGCAATGCCGGCCACTCGCCGGAGAACGCCGCGATCCGCGTGCGGGTGCCCGAGCTGGCCTATCATTTCCTTGACCGGGTGCAGGGCCGTTTCGAGCAGCATCTGGGGCGCGAGGCCGGTGATTTCGTGATTCGCCGCCGCGATGGCTTCTATGCCTATCAACTGGCGGTGGTGCTGGACGACGCCTGGCAAGGGGTCACCAACATCGTCCGCGGCGCCGACCTGCTCGACTCCACCCCGCGCCAGCTGTACCTGCAGGAATTGCTGGGGCTGGCCCAGCCGCGCTATCTGCATGTGCCCTTGATCACCCAGCCCGATGGCCACAAGCTGGGCAAGCGCTACCGCTCGCCGCCCTTGCAGGCCGAACAGGCCGCGCCGTTGTTGTGGCGCGCGCTGCGGGCGCTGGGGCAAATCGCGCCGGACGACTTGCGCGCGGCCTCGGTGGACGACGTACTGGCCTGGGGTGTGGCGCACTGGGATGCCGGATCGATTCCCCGAGTGCCGGTGCTGCCGGAGGCCGGCCTGCCGACCCTGTGAGGCGGCTCGGTTGCGCAAGGATAAGGCGCCCATTTGCAGGCGACAGCGCTTCCGTTACCATCGCCCGCACCTTTTCACCCAGAGGCCGCCATGTACATCTACCGTTTGGTCCTGCTGCTGGTGGTAGGTATCTACCTGTTCTCCCCCGCCATCATGGATTGGTGGATCGAGCCCACGGGGGCCTGGTATCGACCGTATCTGCTCTGGCTGATTCTGATCGTGGTGACCTTTATCCTGCAGAGTCAACGAGATGCCGATGAGCTTTAGCCTCACCCAGATGTTGCTGGTCAGCGCCGCCTACCTGCTGGTGCTGTTCGCGGTAGCCTGGGTCAGCGAGCGCGGCATGATCCCCAAGGCGATCATTCGCCACCCGCTGACCTACACCCTGTCGCTGGGGGTCTACGCCAGCGCCTGGGCCTTCTATGGTTCGGTGGGCCTGGCCTACCAGTACGGCTACGGCTTTCTCGCCTGTTACCTGGGGGTGTCGGGCGCCTTCCTGCTGGCGCCGGTGCTGCTCTACCCGATTCTGAAGATCACCCGCACCTACCAGCTGTCGTCACTGGCCGACCTGTTCGCCTTTCGCTTTCGCAGCACCTGGGCCGGCGCCCTGACCACGGTGTTCATGCTGATCGGCGTGCTGCCGCTGCTGGCGCTGCAGATCCAGGCAGTGGCCGATTCGATCAGCCTGCTGACCCGCGAGCCGGTGCAGAACCGCGTGGCCCTGGCCTTCTGCGGACTGATCACGCTGTTCACCATCTTCTTCGGCTCCCGTCACATCGCCACCCGCGACAAGCACGAAGGGCTGGTCTTTGCCATCGCCTTCGAGTCGGTGATCAAGCTGGTCGCCCTCGGCGGCGTCGGCCTGTACGCCCTGTACGGGGTGTTCAACGGCCCCCACGAGCTGGAGCAATGGCTGCTGCAGAACCAGACGGCGCTCGCCGCCTTGCACACCCCCCTGCAGGAAGGGCCGTGGCGGACCCTGCTGCTGGTGTTCTTCGCCTCGGCCATCGTCATGCCGCACATGTACCACATGACCTTCACCGAGAACCTCAACCCGCGCTCGCTGGTCAGCGCCAGCTGGGGCCTGCCGCTGTTCCTGCTGCTGATGAGCCTGGCCGTGCCGCTGATTCTCTGGGCCGGCCTGCGCCTGGGGGTAACCACCGACCCGGAATTCTTCACCCTTGGCATCGGCATCGCCGCCAACCAGCCGGCGCTCGCCCTGCTGGCCTACGTCGGCGGGTTGTCGGCGTCCTGCGGGCTGATCATCGTCACCACCCTGGCGCTGTCGGGCATGATGCTCAACCACCTGGTACTGCCGCTCTACCAGCCGCCCGCCGAAGGCAACATCTACCGCTGGCTGAAGTGGACCCGGCGCGGCCTGATCGTCGCCATCATCCTCGCTGGCTACAGCTTCTACCGCCTGATCAGCGCCCAGCAGGACCTCGCCAACCTGGGCATCGTGGCCTTCGTCGCGACCTTGCAGTTCCTCCCCGGGGTACTCTCGGTGCTGTACTGGCCGACCGCCAACCGACGCGGTTTCATGGCCGGGCTGCTGGCCGGCACCCTGGTGTGGATGCTGACCATGCTGCTGCCGCTGATCGGCAACCTGCAGGGCTTCTATATCCCGCTGTTGAACATGATCTACGTGCTCGACGACACCAGCTGGCACATGGCGGCCATCGCCTCGCTGGCGGCCAACGTGCTGGTGTTCACCCTGGTCTCGCTGTTCACCGATGTCAGCAGCGAGGAAGCCAGCGCCGCCGAAGCCTGCGCCGTGGACAACGTGCGCCGCCCGCAGCGGCGCGAACTGCACGCCGTGTCGCCCCAGGAATTCGCCACCCAGCTGGCCAAGCCATTGGGCGCCAAAGCCGCCCAGCGCGAAGTGGAACAGGCCCTGCGCGACCTCTACCTGCCGTTCGACGAGCGCCGCCCCTATGCCCTGCGCCGCCTGCGCGATCGCATCGAGGCCAATCTGTCCGGGCTGATGGGCCCCAGCGTTGCCCAGGACATGGTCGAAACCTTCCTGCCGTATAAAAGCGGCAGTGAAAACTACGTCACCGAAGACATCCACTTCATCGAAAGCCGGCTGGAGGACTACCACTCGCGCCTCACGGGCCTGGCTGCCGAACTCGACGCCCTGCGCCGCTACCATCGCCAGACCCTGCAGGAGCTGCCCATGGGCGTCTGCTCGCTGGCCAAGGATCAGGAGATCCTGATGTGGAACAAGGCCATGGAAGACCTGACCGGCATCGCCGCGCTGCGGGTGGTCGGCTCGCGGCTGTCGACAATCGCCGAGCCGTGGCAGGCGTTGCTGCTGGGCTTCATCAACCGCCCCGACGAACACCTGCACAAGCAGCGCCTGGGCCTGGACGGCCAGACCCGCTGGCTGAACCTGCACAAGGCGGCCATCGACGAACCCCTGGCGCCCGGCAGCAGCGGCCTGGTGCTGCTGGTCGAAGACCTCACCGATACGCAGATGCTGGAAGACAAGCTGGTGCATTCCGAGCGCCTGGCCAGCATCGGTCGGCTGGCGGCAGGTGTCGCCCATGAGATAGGCAACCCGATCACCGGCATCGCCTGCCTGGCGCAGAACCTTCGCGAAGAGCGCGAGGAAGACAGCGAAATCACCGAGCTGAGCAGCCAGATACTCGAACAGACCAAGCGCGTGTCACGCATCGTGCAGTCGCTGATGAGCTTTGCCCACGCCGGCAGCCACCAGCACAGCGACGAACCGGTGAGCCTGGCCGAAGTGGCGCAGGACGCCATTGGCCTGCTGGCGCTGAACCGACGCAATTTCGAGGTGCAGTTCTACAACCTGTGCAACCCCGAGCATTGGGCCGTCGGCGACCCGCAACGCCTGGCGCAGGTGCTGATCAACCTTCTGTCCAATGCCCGTGACGCCTCCATTGCCGGTGGCGCGGTGCGGGTCAAGACCGAAGCCAGTGAACATACCGTCGACCTCATCGTCGAAGATGAAGGCAGTGGTATTCCGAAAAACATCATGGACCGCTTGTTCGAACCCTTCTTCACCACCAAGGATCCGGGCGAGGGGACCGGGCTGGGGCTCGCTCTGGTCTATTCCATCGTGGAAGAGCATTATGGACAGATCACCATCGACAGCCCGGCCGATATCCAGAGCCAGCGAGGCACCCGAATCCGGGTCACTCTGCCGCGACATGTCGTAGCGACGTCCGCTGTGAACTGAGACCGTCGAGAGAATCGAATCAATGCCTCATATTCTGATCGTCGAAGACGAAACCATCATTCGCTCTGCCCTGCGCCGCCTGCTCGAGCGCAACCAGTACCAGGTCAGCGAAGCCGGTTCAGTGCAGGAAGCACAGGAACGTTTCACCATCCCCTCGTTCGACCTGATCGTCAGCGACCTGCGTCTGCCTGGCGCCCCCGGTACCGAGCTGATCAACCTCGGCCAGGGCACCCCGGTGCTGATCATGACCAGCTACGCCAGCCTGCGCTCGGCGGTCGACTCGATGAAGATGGGCGCGGTGGACTACATCGCCAAGCCCTTCGACCATGACGAGATGCTGCAGGCCGTGGCGCGCATCCTGCGCGACCGGCAGAGCACGCCGAGCGTGGCCGGCGAGCGCCCCACCGGCAAGGCCCTTGCCGACAAGAGCCTGAGCGCCGGTGCCAATGGCGAGATCGGCATCATTGGCTCGTGCCCGCCGATGCTCGACCTGTACAGCAAGATCCGCAAGGTCGCACCCACCGACTCCAACGTGCTGGTGCAGGGCGAATCCGGCACCGGCAAGGAGCTGGTGGCCCGCGCCCTGCACAACCTGTCCAAGCGCGCCAAGGCGCCGATGATCTCGGTCAACTGCGCGGCCATTCCCGAGTCGCTGATCGAGTCCGAGCTGTTCGGCCACGAAAAGGGCGCGTTCACCGGCGCCAGCGCCGGCCGTGCCGGGCTGGTGGAGGCGGCCGATGGCGGTACGCTGTTTCTCGATGAAATCGGCGAGTTGCCGCTCGAAGCCCAGGCACGCCTGCTGCGGGTGTTGCAGGAAGGCGAGATTCGCCGGGTCGGTTCGGTGCAGTCGCAGAAAGTCGACGTACGCCTGATCGCGGCCACCCACCGTGACCTCAAGAGCCTGGCCAAGGTCGGGCAGTTCCGCGAAGACCTGTATTACCGCCTGCACGTCATCGCCCTGAAACTGCCGGCCCTGCGCGAGCGTGGCGCCGACGTCAATGAAATCGCCAACGCCTTCCTGGCCCGCCAGAGCGCGCGCCTGGGGCGCACCGACCTGCGCTTCGCCGCCGATGCCGAGCAAGCCATCCGCCACTACTCATGGCCTGGCAATGTCCGCGAGCTGGAGAACGCCGTCGAGCGTTCGGTGATCCTCAGCGAGACGGCGCAGATATCCGCCGAGCTGCTGGGCATCGACATCGAACTGGGCGACCTGGACGACAATCCTTTCGCCAACCTGCCCTCGCAGCAGGTACACAATTCGGCGACGCCGGGGCAGGAGCCAACCGAAGACCTGTCCCTGGAGGACTACTTCCAGCACTTCGTGCTCGAGCATCAGGACCACATGACCGAGACCGAACTGGCGCGCAAATTAGGCGTGAGCCGCAAGTGTCTGTGGGAACGTCGCCAGCGCCTGGGCATACCGCGACGCAAGGCGGGCGTGGCCAGCGAAAGCTGATACGTTTCAGCGATTTACATCTGCTAACACTGTTACCCCGGGGTAACGTTGACAAACTGTTACCCCGTCATCCTCTCGTAACAAACCTCGGGTTTTAAGGTAACGAATCGGTGACCTTCCCGGGCACCTCCTCTCTCGCAAAAAGCTCAAAGCCCCGGTTTCCGGGGCTTTTCCAAAGTTGGCACAGCTCCTGCTATATCTCTGGTACAAGAACAACAAAAACCCTGTAACCCATAATAAAAACAAGACGAATCGACTCACGCATAACAAGAACAACACGGCGGAGACGTAGCTAACTGATTCTTTTGGAGAGGCGTTGTATTTGGGGCTTGCCCCACACCCAGGCCGAGAACAACAAAAACTGCACTCATAGCAGGGCCCGTACTGGTTGGATCGATTGATCATTGCAATTCAGCGACCAAAGCAATCCGTTTGCTCTTGACTCCCGACTAGGGAGCAGCCACAGGCCAAGGCCTCGTAGGCTGGGCGATCAACAAAAACAAGAAGCCCGACAAAAAAATAAAAAGAGCACGCAACTACTTCTGGGGGAGCTTCGGCTCCCCTTGTAGTTTCCGGCTTTCAGCCCTCTCCATCCGGCTCATCGCCAGCGCAGTTCCTCCCCGCGCTTTCGGCGTCCTACACCATCCCTCGACTAAATGCTAGAATCCCCGCCCATCCATGCGGTCATTCCTGGTTTTTGGCCGAAAATTCCTTCAAACAGTGCATCCCATGCTGAAGAAGCTGTTCCAGTCACTCCGTACTCCTGTGCACGTGACGCACCATGTGCGCACCACGCCTGAAGTCCTCACCAGCAGCCAACACTCGCTGCAGCGCGGCCAGTTCAGTCGCCATGCCGTGGGCATCGTCGAGCGCCTGCAAGGTGCCGGCTACCAGGCCTACCTGGTCGGCGGCTGCGTGCGCGACCTGCTGCTGGGCATCACGCCCAAGGACTTCGACGTCGCCACCAGCGCCACCCCCGAGCAGATCCGCGCCGAGTTTCGCAACGCGCGAGTGATCGGTCGGCGCTTCAAGCTGGTCCACGTGCATTTCGGTCGCGAAATCATCGAGGTCGCCACCTTCCGCGCCAATCATCCCCAGGATGAAGAGGAAAACAGCAACCACTCCTCGCGCAACGAGAGCGGTCGCATCCTGCGCGACAACGTCTACGGCACCCTTGAAGACGACGCCCAGCGCCGCGACTTCACCATCAACGCGCTGTACTACGACCCGGTCAGCGAGCGCATCCTCGATTACGCCAATGGCGTGCACGACATCCGCAACCGCCTGATGCGCCTGATCGGCGATCCCCAGCAGCGCTATCAGGAAGACCCGGTGCGCATGCTGCGGGCGGTGCGCTTCACCGCCAAGCTGGATTTCGGCATCGAGAAACACAGCGCCGCACCGATCCGCGAACTGGCGCCGCTGCTGCGCGAGATCCCCTCGGCCCGGTTGTTCGAGGAAGTGCTCAAGCTGTTCCTCGGTGGTAACGCCGCCGACACCTTCGAGATGCTGGTCGACCTGCAGCTGTTCGATGCGCTGTTCCCGGCCAGTGCCGAGGCCCTCGAGCAACGGCCGACCTACACCCACACGCTGATCAGCCAGGCCTTGATCAACACCGACCTGCGCATCAAGCAGGGCAAGCCGGTGACCCCGGCCTTCCTGTTTGCCGCCCTGCTCTGGCCTGCCTTGCCGGCCCGCGTGCTGCGTCTGCAGGCCAAGGGCATGCCGCCGATCCCGGCCATGCAGGAAGGTGCTCACGAGCTGATCGCCGAGCAATGCCAGCGCATCGCCATTCCCAAGCGTTTCACCATCCCGATCCGCGAGATCTGGGACATGCAGGAGCGCCTGCCACGGCGCAGCGGCAAGCGTGCCGACCTGTTGCTCGACAACCCACGCTTTCGCGCCGGCTACGACTTCCTGCTGCTGCGTGAAAGCGCCGGCGAGGAGACCGACGGCCTGGGTGAATGGTGGACCGACTACCAGGACGGCAACGACAGCGAACGCCGGCAGATGATCAAGGACCTCGGTTCGCGTGAAGACGCCCCGGGCGTGGCGCGCAAACGCAAGCGCAGCCCGGCCAAGCGCAAGCGCGCCGACGGCGAGCCGGACCTGTTCGAATAATGAGCGAACGAGTCTTCGTCGGCCTGGGCAGCAACCTGGCCGAACCTGCCGAGCAACTGCGCCAGGCGTTCGCCGCTCTGGGGCAGTTGCCGGCCACGCGCCTGGCCGCCACCTCGGCGCTGTACGGCAGCGACTCGTTGCTGGCCGGTCAGCCGCGCTACACCAACGCGGTGGCCGAGTTGCACACCGAGCTGGCGCCGCTGGCCCTGCTCGACGCCCTGCAAGGCATCGAGAACGATCAGGGCCGCGTGCGCCTGGAGCGCTGGGGCCCGCGCACCCTGGACCTGGACATCATTCTGTTCGGTGAGCGGCTGATCGACGAGCCGCGCCTCAAGGTGCCGCACTACCACCTGCAGGCGCGGGCCTTCGTGCTGTATCCGCTGGCGGAGTTGGTGGACGAGGGGTTTGTCCTGGCGGACGGGCGGGCCCTGGCGCATCTGCTGGCCGAATGTCCATTGAACGGGCTGCAGCGGCTGCAGGCCTAGCGGGCCGCTCCTGCGACCACGAGGTGCTGGCAAGCCGCACACGCCCGATTGACTTCCCCTCACCTCATCACGACTATAGGCGGCGCGCCGGGCCAGGAGCTGGCAAACGGCGCGAAACCAACCGGAACCCGTCGCTTTCAAAACATCACGACAGAGGATGTCGTGTTCCGGACACGAACAATACGCTTGCACGCGGCGGCCCGCCCGGCGCCGGGCCGAGGAGCCTTCGATGCCTGATATAACCCTGACCACCCTGCAAAGCCTCAAGGCACGCGGGGAGAAAATCACCATGCTGACCTGCTACGACGCGACCTTCGCGCACGCCGTCAGCCAGGCCGGGGTCGAAGTGCTGCTGGTGGGCGATTCGCTGGGCATGGTGCTGCAGGGTCATGACAGCACCCTGCCGGTGAGCAACGACGACATGGCCTACCACGTAGCCTGCGTCAAGCGCGGCAACCGTGGTGCCCTGATCGCCGCCGACCTGCCCTTCATGGCCTATGCCACGGTCGAGCAGGCGCTGCGCAACAGCGCCCAGCTGATGCAGGCCGGCGCGCACCTGGTCAAGCTCGAAGGCGCCGCCTGGCTGGGCGAGACCGTCAGCCAACTGACCCAACGCGGTATTCCAGTGTGCGTGCACCTGGGCCTGACCCCGCAGTCGGTCAATGTGCTGGGCGGCTACAAGGTGCAAGGCCGCCAGGAGCAGCAGGCGCGTCAGCTGCGCGATGACGCCGTGGCGCTGGAAGCCGCCGGCGCTGCCATGCTGCTGCTCGAATGCGTGCCCAGCGCGCTGGCGGCCGAGATCACCCAGGCGGTGAGCATCCCGGTGATCGGCATCGGCGCCGGCAGTGCTACCGACGGCCAGGTGCTGGTGCTGCACGACATGCTCGGCCTGTCCCTGAGCGGCCATGTGCCCAGGTTCGTGAAGAACTTCATGGCCGGCCAGGCCGATATCCCCAACGCCCTGGCGGCCTACGTCAAGGCCGTGAAAGAGGTCAGCTTCCCCGCCATCGAACACGGATTCAACGCATGAACACGGTCAAGACCATTCGCGAACTGCGCTCGGCCGTCGCCCGTGCGCGCAGCCAGGGCAAACGCATCGGCTTCGTGCCGACCATGGGCAACCTGCACGCCGGCCATGTGGCGCTGGTGACCAAGGCGGCGCAACAGGCCGACTTCGTGGTCGCCAGTATCTTCGTCAACCCGCTGCAGTTCGGCCCCAGCGAAGACCTCGACAAGTACCCGCGCACCCTGGCCGCTGACCAGGAAAAACTGCTGCAGGCCGGCTGCAACCTGCTGTTCGCCCCTGGCGTTGATGAAATGTACCCCGACGGCATGAGCGCGCAGACCCTGGTCAGCGTGCCCCGCGTTTCCCAGGGCCTGTGCGGCGCCAGCCGACCCGGGCATTTCGATGGCGTGGCGACGGTGGTCAGCAAGCTGTTCAACATGGTCCAGCCGGACCTCGCCGTGTTCGGCCAGAAGGACTACCAGCAGCTGGCGGTGATCCGCGCCGTGGTGCGCGACCTCAACATGCCGATCAAGATCATCGGCGAACCCACGGTGCGCGACAGCCACGGCCTGGCCCTGTCGTCGCGCAACGGCTACCTCAACCCCGAACAGCTGGCTGTGGCACCGGTGTTGTACCGCACCCTGAAGGCGGTGGCCGACGCCATTCGTGGCGGCGAGCGCGACTACCCGCAGCTGTTGGCGCGGTACGCCGAGCAGATCCGCGCCGCGGGCCTACTGCCCGAGTATCTGGAAATTCGTCACGCCCACGACCTGCGCCCGGCCACCGAGCTGGATCGCGACCTGGTGATCCTGGTCGCCGCAGCGCTGGGCAAGACCCGTCTGATCGACAACCTGCACCTGGAGCTGGACGCCTGAGCCGCGCCGCGCCCGGTATTGTAAAAAAGTACCGGGCTTGTTCATCCGCAGGCGCAGACAAGCAGGCTGCGGGCGTTTAATGTGGGCCTGATGCCCACACATGCGTACCGCTGATGCCGATCGATCGATTGCAATGAATTTCACGCAACCCTAGCGAGTCGTTGATTGTCCATAAACTCGTCGATTGTCCATAAGCTGGTCTAGTAAAAGGAAGCCCGCAGCGATGGCGTACTACCGTAATCCTCCTGATGTCACCACCCTGCCCGCCTGGCAGGCTCTCGTCGAGCACCGTGAAGCCATGCAGGACTTCAGCATGCGCGATGCTTTCAATGCCAACCCGGACCGCTTCCAGCAATTCTCGCTGAAGACCTGCGGCCTTTTCCTTGATTACTCGAAGAACCTGATCAACGACGAAACCCGCGACCTGCTGGTGCAGCTGGCCCGCGAAGTCGACCTCGAGCAGGCGATCAAGGCCATGTTCGCCGGCGAGATCCTCAACGCCTCGGAAAACCGTCCGGTGCTGCACACCGCCCTGCGCCGCCCGGTGGGCGACAAGCTCAAGGTCAACGGCGTCGACGTGATGCCCGAAGTGCACAAGGTGCTCAACCAGATCACCGAACTGGTCGGCCGCGTGCATGACGGCCTGTGGCGCGGCTACACCGAAAAGCCGATCACCGACGTGGTCAACATCGGCATCGGTGGCTCGTTCCTCGGCCCGGAACTGGTCTCCGAAGCCCTGCTGCCGTATGCGCAGAAAGGCGTGCGTTGCCACTACCTGGCGAACATCGACGGCAGCGAGTTTCACGAGCTGTCGGCCAAGCTGCAGGCTGAAACCACCCTGTTCATCGTGTCTTCGAAGTCGTTCAGCACGCTGGAAACCCTGAAGAACGCCCAGGCGGCGCGCGGCTGGTACCTGGCCCAGGGCGGTTCGGAGGCCGAGCTGTACCGTCACTTCATCGCCGTTTCGAGCAACAACGCGGCGGCGGTAGCTTTCGGTATCCGCGAAGAAAACATCTTCCCGATGTGGGACTGGGTCGGCGGCCGCTACTCGCTGTGGTCGGCCATCGGTCTGCCGATCGCCATGTCCATCGGCATGGCCAACTTCAAGGAACTGCTGTCCGGCGCCTACGTCATGGACCAGCACTTCCAGACCACACCGTTCGAAAAGAACATGCCGGTGCTGCTGGCACTGCTGGGCGTGTGGTACGGCAACTTCTGGAATTCGCACTCCCACGCGATCCTGCCGTACGACCACTACCTGCGTAACATCACCAAGCATTTGCAGCAGCTGGACATGGAATCCAACGGCAAGAGCGTGCGCCAGGACGGCACCCCGGTGACCACCGACACCGGTCCGGTGATCTGGGGCGGCGTCGGCTGCAATGGCCAGCACGCCTACCACCAGCTGCTGCACCAGGGCACCCAGATGATCCCGGCCGACTTCATCGTGCCGGTGGTCAGCTTCAACCCGGTGGCCGACCATCACCAGTGGCTGTTCGCCAACTGCCTGTCGCAGAGCCAGGCACTGATGCTCGGCAAGAGCCGCAGCGAAGCCGAAGCCGAGCTGCGTGACCGCGGCATGGCCGAAGACGACGTGCAGAAACTGGCGCCACACAAGGTCATCCCCGGCAACCGCCCGAGCAACACCCTGGTGGTCGAACGCATCAGCCCACGCCGCCTTGGCGCACTGGTGGCCATGTATGAACACAAGGTGTTCGTGCAGGGCGTGGTCTGGGGGATCAACTCCTTCGACCAGTGGGGCGTGGAGCTGGGCAAGGAGCTCGGCAAGGGCGTCTACCAGCGTCTGACCGGCGGCATCGAAGAGCCGGCCGAAGACGCGTCCACCCAGGGCCTGATCAAGTTCTTCCGCAGCCACCACCGCGGCTGATCGGCTCACCGCCTGCCGGCGACTCGCTTCGCCGGCAGGTATTGGCGCCCGGCGCCTTGACTCTGAAGAATCCTCGCCCACCCTTACCCTGATCGTCACATTCACGTGAAAGGGTTTTGCCATGCTCGATATCAGCGCCTACCCCGTCGCGGACAAGGTCAGCCTTGCAGCCGTGCCGAGCGAAGTCGACTACCAGCGCTTGTATCGCCAGTCCATCGATGACCCGCAGACCTTCTGGGCCGAACAGGCGCACGCGTGCCTGGAATGGACCCGCCCCTGGACCCAGGTACACCGATTCGACCCTGCCAGCGGCCAGGCCAGCTGGTTTCAGGGTGGCCAACTCAACGCCAGCCACAACTGCATCGACCGCCACCTGGCCGAGCGCGCCGAGCAGGCCGCCCTCCTCTGGGAAGGCGACGACCCTGAAGAATCGCTGACCGTCACCTATCGGCAACTGCACCGGCACGTCTGCCGCCTGGCCAACGTGCTCAAGGCCCGTGGTGTCGGCAAGGGCCATCGGGTGTGCATCTACATGCCGATGGTGCCCGAGGCGGTGTACGCGATTCTTGCCTGCAGCCGCCTGGGTGCCGTGCATTCGGTGGTGTTCGGCGGGTTTTCCGCTGATGCCCTGCGCGACCGCATCCTCGACGCCGATTGCCACACCGTGATCACCGCCGACGAGTCGGTGCGCGCCGGCAAGCACGTCGGTCTCAAGCACCATGTCGACCAAGCCCTGCTGGCCTGCCCGCAGGTCTCCACAGTGCTGGTGGTGGAGCGCACCGGCGGGCGCATCAACTGGGTGGCCGGGCGCGACTACTGGTACCACGAAGCGATCCGCCTGGCCCCGGAGGACTGCCCGGCCGAGCCGATGCAGGCCGAGGACCCGCTGTTCATCCTGTACACCTCCGGCAGCACCGGCAAACCCAAGGGCGTGGTGCACAGTACCGGCGGCTACCTGCTGCAGACCGCGCTGAGCTTCAAGACGGTGTTCGACTACCGGCCCGGCGAGGTGTTCTGGTGCACCGCCGACATCGGCTGGATCACCGGCCAGAGCTATATCGTCTACGGGCCCCTGGCCAACGGCGCCACCACCTTGATCTACGAGGGAGTGCCCGACCATCCCAGCGCCGAGCGCTACTGGCAGATCGTCGACAAGCGCCAGGTCAATATCCTCTACACCGCCCCCACCGTGCTGCGCGCCTTGATGCGCGAAGGCCCGCGCTTTCTTCAGGAGACCGCGCGGACCAGCCTGCGGCTGCTCGGCAGCGTTGGCGAACCGATCAACTCCGAAGCCTGGGAGTGGTATTTCAACGCCGTCGGCCAGCAGCGCTGCCCCATCGTCGACACCTGGTGGCAGACCGAAACCGGCGCCATCATGCTCAGCCCGCGCGTGGCCGCCCGCCAGCTCAAGCCGGGTTGCGCCATGCAGCCGTGCTACGGCGTGCAACCGGTCCTGCTGAACGAGCAGGGCGAAGAAATCCACGGCCCGGGCACCGGCATACTGGTGCTCAAGGGCAGTTGGCCGGCGCAACTGCGGACCATTCACGGCAACCCGCAGCGCATGACCGAAACCTACTACCAACCCTACCCCGGCTACTACTTCACCGGCGACGGCGCGCGCCGCGACGAGGATGGCGACCTGTGGATCACCGGGCGTATCGACGACGTGATCAACGTCTCGGCGCAACGCATCGGCACCGCCGAGATCGAAAGCGCCCTGCTGCTGCATCCCAATATCGCCGAGGCGGCGGTAGTGGGCTGTCCGCACCCGCTCAAGGGCCAGGCCATCTACGCGTACGTGACACCCATGAGCGGGGTGACTGCCGACGAGGACCTGCATCAGGAGCTGCTGACCCTGGTCAGCCAGGAGATCGGCCGCTTCGCCCGCCCCGAATGGCTGCAATTCACCAGCACCTTGCCAAAAACCCGCTCGGGTAAGATCATGCGGCGTATCTTGCGCAAGATCGCCAGCAACGAACTGGACAGCCTCGGCGATACCTCGACCCTGGCCGACCCCGACGTTGTCAGGGAACTGATCGAGGAGCGCCTCAACCGCTGAAGCGCAGGGCCCATGGAATTCATCCGCCGCCGCATCGAAACCCAGATCATGAGCCTGACCGGCCTGGCGCTCGGCCAGCTCGACCTGGAAAACCCCAAGGGCGACCCCGGCCTGTTCGGCCCTGGCTCGGTGAGCTGGCAGGTGCATGGCGATTTCACCAGCATGCTCATCGGCGGCATCAGTGCGCTGATGCTGCAGGCCCTGCACCCGCTGGCCCTGGCCGGGGTCTGGGACCACTCCAACTTTCGCCAGGACATGCTCGGGCGCCTGCGCCGCACCGGGCAGTTCATTTCCGGTACCACCTTTGGCGCGACGGGCGATGCCGACTGGCTGATCGACAAGGTGCGCACCATCCATTTGCAGGTGACCGGTCACGCCGAAGATGGCCGCACCTATGCCGCCAGCGACCCGGCATTGCTCACCTGGGTGCACGTGGCCGAGGTCAGCCACTTTCTGGCCGCGCACCTGCGCTACCGCAACCCGCTGCTGTCGGGGGCCGATCAGGACCGCTATTACGATGAGATCGCCCTGGTCGCCGAGCGCCTGGGTGCGCGTGATGTGCCACGCTCACGCATGGACGTCGCGGACTACCTGAGCGACATCCGCCCGCAGCTGCTGTGCGACCACCGCAGCCATGAAGTGGTGCGCCTGCTGCTGCACGCACCGGCGCCCAGCCTGTTGGCGCGGCCCATGGGCGCCTTGATGATGCAGGCGGGTACCGACCTGTTGCCGCGCTGGGCCAGTGGCATGCTGGCGTTGCAGCAAAACGAGTTGCAACGCCGGCTGGTGCGCAGCGGCGTACGCAGCGTGGCCCCGCTGCTGCGCTGGGCCGTGCGCAATGGCTCGGTGCAGCGGGCCCGGCGGCGCATGGGCTTGCCCGTGTAAACGGCTGCAAGGTTGGTTTTGTCCAGGCACACAGCCCAAAAACCGCCCAGCACTGATAAAATCCCGCCCATTCTCCTTCAAGGCTCCTCCAGCATGCCCCCTCTGACCCAGGCGCTCACCGCCGCCCTCGCGCAGCGCCAGCCGCTGCTGGCCCAACTGCACGCCGAGGGCACCGACTGCTATCGCCTGTTCCACGGCAGCCAGGAAGGGGCTGGTGGGCTCACGGTGGACCGCTACGGTCCGCAGCTGCTGGTACAGAGCTTTCATCAAAGCCTGGGCCGCGATGACCTGCTGGCCCTCCATGGCCAGGTGGAACAAGCCTTGGGCCTGCCCTTGCTGCTGGTCTACAACGACCGCTCGCAAGGCAATTCGCGCATCGACCGCGACGACCCGGTCTACCAGGCCACCCCGGATGCGCTGCAAGACCTGATCGGCCACGAATGGGGCCTGAACTACCGCGTGCGCGGCCGCCACCCCGGCCAGGACCCGCTGCTGTTCCTTGACCTGCGCGCCGCCCGCGGCTGGGTCAAGCAGCACAGCCAGGGCAAGAGCGTGCTCAACCTGTTCGCCTACACCTGTGGGGTCGGCCTCAGCGCGGCCGCCGGCGGCGCCCGCGAGGTATGCAACCTGGACTTCGCCGAAGGCAACCTGGCAGTCGGCCGGGAGAACGGCCTGCTCAACCCCGAGCTGGCAGCGATGCAATTTGTCCAGTCGGATTATTTCCCGGCCATCCGCCAACTGGCCGGGCTGCCCATCACCCAGCGCCGTGGGCACAAGCTACCGCCCTACGTGCGCCTGGAACAGCGCCAGTACGACCTGGTATTTCTCGACCCGCCCGCCTGGGCCAAGAGCGCCTTCGGCACCGTCGACCTGCTGCGCGACTACCAGAGCCTGCTCAAACCAGCGGTGCTGGCCACCGCTGACGACGGTGTGCTTATCTGCTGCAACAACCTGGCCCGCGTGGCCATGGCCGACTGGCGCGAACAGGTGTTGCGCTGCGCCGAGAAGACCGGCCGGCCGGTGCGCGAATGGCAGGTGATCGAGCCGGCGGCGGATTTTCCGTCACACGACCAACAGCCGCCGCTGAAAACCCTGGTCCTGCAATTCTGATTGCATGGCGCTTTGTCCTGAAAATTCCGTGACTTGAAGCCGCTGTTCTATGGAACCGCTGTCGCGTGCCATACTCCAAGCACCTTCGATCCGACAGGCGACGCCTTGCAATGGCCAAAGCTCTGAAACGCATCATCGGTACCCTGGTGGTATTGCTCGCGCTCTACAGCCTGTTGGGGTTCCTGATTCTTCCGGGTGTTGGCCTGCGCATCGCCAACCAGCAGCTGGCCAATTACTCGAACGTGCCCGCCCACCTGGAGCGCATCGAGTTCAACCCCTTCAGCCTCGAGCTGACCGCCTGGGGCCTGCACATCGGCGCTCCCGGCCAGGAGCAGATAGCCTTCGAACGGCTGTACGCCAACCTGCAGATCGACAGCCTGTGGACCGGCGCCCTGCACCTGGCCGCCGTCGAGCTGGACAAGCCGCACACCGAACTGCTGTTCGCCAGGGACGGCACGCTCAACCTGGCCGGGCTGTTCAAACTGCCACCGGCATCGCCTGAGCCGGCCACCCCGAGCAAACCCTTCCCGTTGCGCATCGCCAGCATCAAGCTGGCCGACGGCTACCTGCATTTCCAGGACCTGCGGCCCAGCGAGCCGATCGAATTCGTTTACGACTCGATGAACCTGGAGCTGAAAAACCTTAGCACTCTGCCCGACGACCAGGCCGACATGACCCTGGTCGCCGCCGGCCCCGAGGGTGGGCAGATCGAGTGGAGCGGCACCGTAGGCCTGAACCCGATCATGTCGGCCGGCAAGCTCAAGCTCAGCGACGGCCAGATGAAGGTCTGGTGGCCCTATGTGCGCGACGCGCTGCCGCTGGCACTGGAAAACGGCGTGCTCAACTTCAGCACCGAGTACCAGCTCGACCTGTCCCACGACACCCAGCTGAAACTTAGCAACGCCGCCTTGAGCGTCGCACCCTTGGCCATCAACGCCCCGGATGGCCGTCCGCTGGTGCGCCTGGCGCGGCTGGACGTCAGCGATACCGCGCTGGACCTGGCCAAACAGCAGGTTACCGTGGGTCAGATCCACAGCGAGAAACTGGAAACCTGGGCTGCGCGGGAAAAGGACGGCGAGCTGGACTGGCAGAAGCTGTTCGCCAGCCAGCCGAGCAAGGCCGACAAGGCCGCCGCGCAGGCTGCTGGCGCACCGGCTACGGCCGATCAGCCACCCGCGCCAACGCCGACGGCGGCCAGCAAGCCCTGGCAGGTGCTGCTCAAGGACGTGCAGCTGCGCGACTACAGCGTGCACCTGGCCGACCGCGTGCCCGTCGATCCGGTGGCCATCGACCTCGGCCCGCTCAACCTCGACCTGCATGACTTCGACAGCCTCGGTCAGAGCCCCTTCAGCCTCAAGCTCGACACCGGCCTGGGCAAGCAGGGCAAGCTCACCGCCACAGGCTCAGTGACCCTCAAGCCGATGGCCGCCAAACTGGCCGTCACCACCCGCGACATCGACCTGCGCGTGGCCCAGGCCTACATCACCCCGTTCATCAAGCTGGAACTGCGCAGCGGCATGCTCGACAGCGACCTGGCGGTCAACCTCAAGAGCACCGAACCGCTGGCCTTCGCACTGACCGGACGGGCCGAGGTCGACCAGTTGCACACCCTCGACACCCTCGGTTCGCGGGACTTCGTCAAATGGGACAAGCTGGTCCTCGACGGCGTCGACTACCAGCACGGCGACAGCCTGAGCATCGCCAAGGTCACGCTGCAGCAGCCGTATGCGCGCTTCATGATCAACGAGAACCACACCACCAATATCGACGACCTGCTGGTCAAGCAGCCCGCCGATAGCGCACCGCAGAGCAAGGCTGCAGTGGCCGAGGCGAAGGCCAGACCCATGGGCATCCACGTTGGCGCCGTGGCGATCAACGACGGCTCGGCCAACTTCGCCGACTTCAGCCTCAAGCCCAACTTCGCCACCGCCATCCAGCAGCTCAACGGCCAGATCGGCACCCTCGACAACCGCCAGCCGGCCCCGGCCAAGGTCGACATCCAGGGCAAGGTCGACCGCTACGCGCCGGTCACCATCGGCGGCAGCCTCAACCCATTCGACCCGCTGGCCAGCCTGGACATCGCCACCAGCTTCAAGCATGTCGAGCTGACCACCCTGACGCCCTACTCCGGCAAGTTCGCCGGCTACCGCATCCGCAAGGGGCGCCTGGACCTGGACCTGCACTACAAGATCACCAAGGGTCAGTTGCAGGCCGAGAACAAGGTACTGGTCGACCAGTTGCAACTGGGCGAGAAGGTCGACAGCCCGGATGCCACCAGCCTGCCGGTGCGCCTGGCGATTGCCTTGCTCAAGGACACCCAGGGCAAGATCAGCATCGAGCTGCCGGTGACGGGCAACCTCAACGACCCGCAATTCAGCGTCATGCCGATCGTCTGGCAGACCCTGCGCAACCTGGTGCTGCGCGCCGCACAGGCGCCGTTCAAATTCATTGGCGGCTTGATCGCCGGCGGCGACTCGCAGGACCTGGGCAGCGTCGAGTTCGCCGCCGGCAGCAGCAACCTCGACGGCCCGGCCCAGCAGACCTTGGGCAAGCTGGCTGCTGCGCTCAAGGCACGCCCGGCGCTGCGCCTGGAAGTCGAAGGCACCAGCGCGCAGAACGCCGACGGCCCCTTGATCGCCCAGCAGCGTCTGGACCGCGAATACCAGAGCAGCTGGTACAAGATCCTCCAGCGCCGCGGCGACAAGGTGCCGGCGCAGGCCTCGCAGGTGCAGGTTCCGGAAGACGAAAAACCGGCCATGCTCGAAGCGATCTATCGCACCCAGCTCAAGCAGCAGCCGCCGGCCGATTGGGCGCAGCTCGACAAGGCGCAGCGCAACGCCAGGCTGCACGATGCGGTGGTGGGTTCCTGGAGCGACAGCGTGCCGTTGCTGCGTCAGCTGGCCCAGGCCCGCGCCGCCAGCATCAAGGCCTGGCTGGTAGACCAAGGCAAGCTCGCCGACGATCGCGTGTTCCTCCTCGACGCCAGCTTCGGCCCGGCCCAAGGGGACGGCAAGGTCATCACCCCAATGCATCTGGACGCAGAATGACGAAATCAGCAGTGGCCATATTGTGCTTGGCGCTGGGCAGCTACAGCGCATTGGCCCACGCCGCCTCAACCTTGCGCTGCGCCAGCGCCATCGTCTCCACCGGCGACCCTGCCGTGGAAGTGGCGCGCAAGTGCGGCGAGCCGGTCAGCCGCTCGTTCCTTGGCTATATCGATGCGCAGGGTTATGGCGGTCGCTACAACCAGGTGCCGATCGAGGAGTGGCTGTATGGCCCGGCCAATGGCATGTACCAGTACCTGCGCTTCGAAGGCGGGCGGTTGACCGAGATTCGCAGCAAGCGCGGGGATTGATGGCGCGGACCCTCTGCGAAGTGGGGTCGTGGGAGGGGGCAAACCCCCTCCAAGCAGATCAACAGATCGGGGGCTTGGCCCCCTCCTACGACCTCGCTCAGTCAGTCGTTGCCACGCCAGGCGCGTCTCATGTGGGAGGGGGCAAAGCCCCCGAGAGGCCGCCAGGCCGGTTCGCTCTTGATGACGTCAAAGGCCCCAGAATTTGCCTGCACCCGAGCCCTCACCTACCCGCCTTCCATAAAAAAAGCCCCGGCACAGGGCCGGGGCTTGAGTGACCGGATCCTTCCGGTCTTCGCATGAACTTACTCGGCTTTCAGACCATCAGCCGATACGGCGCGTACGCCTTTGATCTTTTTGGTGATCGCCACGGCAGTGGTTTTCTGCGCTTCGGTGATCGCGACAGTCGACGACAGGGAAACCACGCCTTTGTTGGTTTCTACCTTGATGTCGGTGCCCGGAATGCCTTTTTCGGTGACCAGATCCGATTTCACCTTGGTGGTGATCCAGGTGTCGGAAACACCTTCTTTAGCCTGGGTGGCTTCGCTGGCGGCCAGCTGCATTGGGGCAGCTTCGGCGGCGAAGGCAGCGTTGCCCAGAGTCAGGGTCAGGGCGGCGGCAGTAGCGGCGGCAATAGCAAACTTCTTCATACGAGTCACTCCTGTTTTTCGAAAATTCTGCGGCCTCGGTGTCCTGGCAGCAGGGTTGCTATAGGTAGTTGCACGGGGTGTGCCACTTATCGGTAATTATAATTTCCTTAATAAACAGATAGTTATGACATCGAGCTGATGACAGGATCGTGCAGAGTGCACGCTCATCGGTAAAACTGCGTGCAAGTTGCATGTTCGCAAGATTCTGAGATTTGCGCCTCGCGCCATATCTACCGCCAGTCACCACCTGCCCCTTTTAGCCTGTCGCCTCGTCCATCTTCGGGCTACTGCCAACAGGTGCAAGCATGTCGACCATCCCCTATTTCGAAACCGAACGACTGGCCAGCGGCTTTCTCGCCGCCGTGAAGTCTGCCTATGAAACCGAGGCTATCAGTGAGCTGGAAGCTCGCTGGTTGTCGCAGATGCAAGATGAACTGCCGGTGGACATGAAGGTAGAAATGGTCACGAATGTGCACCCACTGCCCGGCGCCGCATTGCTCATCACCTACGCCGAGGCGAACAAACCTGCAGCCTATACCTACAGCGTCTGGTCAGGCCTGGCAGCTCACGATTCACCACAACTCGCCGAGCAAGCTCTGCAAGCCCCCCTGAAGGGCTGGACGGGCACTGCGCCGCGGCTTAACTACCTTGAGATGAAACGGGCCGTGTTCGATCAATGGTCTCAGCACCAGGTGCTGGTACAGACCCAACGCCTGGAACAGATGGCCCTATGGGTCGGCGAACTGCCAAGGCTGCCCGCCACCCTTGCCATCGCCCTGCAGGCTCAATTCAAGTCCTTGTTGCCTGCCTCGCAAGCCGTACATGAACACCTGTTACTGCAAGTGGACAGCAAAACCGACAAACCGGTGGCCACTTCCAGCCTCGGCGAGGCGGCATTGCAGGTACTGTGCAACCAAAACAACGAGTCGAAGGTCGAGCGACGCTATGTGGATGGCGCAGGCACGCTGCTTTCCGGCGCCGACGCCAGTGCCTGGGAGCAGGCGGTAAACCGCGCGGTGAGTGGGCTGCGGCAAACCTATGGCGAGGTGTTGAGCCGCTGGTGGACGGCTACGCCTGACGAGGCCGACATGAATCGAAGCGCTGCGGCCATGGTGATCGTTGCCGACGGCTTCGCTCGCGCCGTCCTCAATGGCCACCGCGACGGCGTGCTGGACGCCGCCCAGGCGAAGTGGATGCATGAGGCTCTGATTGCCGATTCGCCACCGGTACGACGTTTAGCCTACAACGTCGATGGCCTCGACGATGACATCCCCTACGCGGGGCTCGTGGTGCTGCCCGGGAGCGCTGCGGCCGATGACCCGCTGTTCGTCTACTCGGCAAACACGGGCATACGCCGCTTCCCCGGCGAAGCAGCGCTCAAGGAGTTCTTTCGCGAGGTGAGCCTGCAGGAGCACCGCCCACAGGGCATTTCCCCACGCCATTGGCCTGCGCTGCAAACCTCCGCTGCTCGCGCGGTCGCCCTCGAGCCGGTGACAGCCACCTTGCCTGGCGCGGTGGTGCAGTCGATCATCGAGGTCATTCAGCACAACCTCATTCATGTCCTGGGCAAGCCCGCCGGGCAGCCCGAAGCCGCCATCGCCAACTTCGACGACGCCCTGGACATCCGCGCGCTGCTTGATCGTCGTCTCGACTGCATCGATAGCGCTGGCCGCTGGATGGCAATCGGCCGACGCAAGCAGGTGCCACTCACCAGCGTGACATCGGTGACCTCTGATCTGTCCAGCCGCATCCGCCAGATCCAGGCGCTGGCCAAACGCTACGATCAACTGCGCAGCCTGCAACCCAGCATTGGCGAATGCATCGAGGGGCAGCTATCGCCCGAGATCATCACGGTCAGCGAGGGTCTGCTGGACACAGCAGCAGTGCGCCTGGTCTACGATGGCACCTCTCACACACTGGAGGAATTCTTTCTCAAGCGCCTGACGGGTTATGGCATCGGCAACGTCATCTACGGGGTCAGCCTGGCGGACGCCAAGGGTAAGCCCCTGGCCTGGCCAGACGCGCAATGGCTGCTCGGTCGCGTCGACAGCCACACCAGGACATTCAAGGAGAATTACAAGAATCGCCTGACCTATTTCGAGAGCCATACTTATCGGTGCGCCCAAGGCGTGCTGGACATCGCGCGCGAGACCCGCAAAGCCTATGACACCCTGCTGCGTGCCGATCTCGCACAAGCCAGGGATGAGGGCAAGATCGACACCACCCTGCTCGACGCACTGGCCGACCTGCTCGATCAACGCCCTCCTCCAGGGCTTGTCCAACACAGTCTCTACTTGAGTTTTTCCAGTACCCACGACCGTGCCGAGATCAGCAACTCGTTCGCCATCAGCCTGTCCGACGCCCCGCTCAAAGGCGTCTTGCAGTGGACGCCTCTGGCTGGGCTGCAGCCCTATTCCAACCTTACCTGGATGCGGCACGCCATCAATCGCACGCTGACCAGCGCCGTCGACATGCGCGAGTGGGCCACGTTGCTGGCACCTTGGGCCGGCCGGCAACTGGTGCGCGAGTCGGCGCTGCCGCCTTCGACAACGCAACGTGCGCAGCTGGTGATAGAGCCAGCTGCAGGCAATCTGGTGAGCAACCTGTGCGCCTCCGAACGCATCCGGCACAAGGCCCAGGCGGCCGAGGATCTGACCCTGGCCACGAGTTGCCGCTTCGATCCGCAACTGTTCCGCCGCTACCTGACCAGCCGTGACGACCCGCTGACCGTTGGCATACGCGGCTCCAGCGAAGCGCTGTACAACACCCGTTTCAACTTCACCCTGCCCAAATGGCTGACCAGTGCCTCGGCCACTGACCTGCGCATCTATGAAGCCCTGCTCGACCGTTGCGCGCAGATGGCCACCCCGCAGTTGAGTTACCTGTTCGGCGTTCCGGACACCTTGTCGTATGCCCGCGAAAAATTGAGGGCCGCACTGCTCGCCGACGATTCGAATTATCCGGACGATTCCGACCAGATCAGCGTGACGCTGGCTCACTATGAAACCGAGTACCCGCAAACCGGCCAAACCCCCGGCATGTTGCCGGCGCATACATCGCGGGTGACCAGAACCCTGACCGAGTTTTCGCTGACCCATTTCACCGAATTCTCCACGGCTGCCATGTACGTAGGGGTCGCCCAGCCTGGCAAGACCGTGCCCGATCCCAGCTACCTGCGCGACCTGGTGACGCGTGTGGATGTGGGCACTTCCTATCAGCAGCTGCTGGCGGACAAGCTCAGCAGCAAAGACCCTGATTTTCAAAAGCGCCGTCAACTCTTTACGTTGGGCATGCACCCCAACCTGATGGCCTGTGCATTTCAGGCGCGCATGGAGAAAAGCCTGTCGCGCACCGCCGCGCATTATTTTGCGCGCGTCCTGGGCTCTCCCGATGCTCTGGCGCGCGAACCAGTGGACGGCGTCGCCCTGCAGTTCGGACCTCTGCAGCTGCAGGCCGGAAACATGCAGCCGGACACCGTGGACAGCCTGTTCGTGGTGGCGCCCGTAGACCCCCTCAAGGGCCCTTTGGTGCTGTATGCGGCTTACCGCGACGACTATATTCTCACCGAGTTCACCGACCGCGCCGACCTGTTGAAGCGGCTGCACGACGACAAACGTCTGGAAGCCCTGGTGCTGGACAACCTCGGCGTCACCGAGCGGGCACGCTACAGCCATGGCGGCCTGGTGCGGCCGAATATGCTGGTGGGCCCTGAGGACAACTTCACCTTCGAGCCTGACCCCGGCCTGACTCGCCTGGTCCTCGAGCCCATCAAAGGCAACGTCTTCCATTACTTGTTCGAGCAGAACAACAAGACCCTGATTCACCGCGCCAGTTTGCGTACCGTCACCTCTGGCCAAGCGAAATGGCAAGTCTGGCGCGAAATGCTGCGCCTCAGTATCGAGCAGGCCACAGTGCTGGCGCCCAGGCCGTTGGCCGTGTTGATCAACCTCTGGCAGGCGTTCGAATGGTTGGAGGCGTCGCTGCAATCCGCCAGAAAGCGCAGTTGGGGTCAAGCGTTGGCGGAATTCACCACGGCTCTGGCCAGCTTCGCCACCCTGCACGACCCGCATGCCAATACTGCCCTGGACCGCGTCCCCGGTCCGCGCGAAATCGGCCCGGACAAAAAGCCGGCGCCCAGCGAACCGCTGATGACTATTGCCATGGAAACTACCTCGCAACGCCTGAGCCGGGAGTTCGAGGCACACGACGTCGTGCTTGACGGGTTGTCCTTCGACCCTGCTACCCGGATCTATTCATCGCGCGACGGCACCCGCAGCTATGTACCGCTGGACGGCAAGGTCTATGAAGTACGCAGTCTCGACGCGCGCTGGTACATCATCAAGGGCGACCAGACCGGGCCAGCCATCCGCCTGCGCAGCGACGACCTGTGGGAGCTGCAAATGGGCCTGCGCGGCGGCAACGAAGATCTTGTCGCGGCACTGGAAATCGCCCAGATCGAAGCAAACATACCTAAAGTTTTCACGGTGCAGGGCAATGGCATCGCTGAAATAGCCAGCAACCATTACGGCTACGCCTTACAGATACAGACAGCGCATGCCCTGGCCGTTCGCATGCTCAGTACCACCTTGGGTAACCTCTTTGCCTGGCATACATGGGAACCCCTGCCGGAGATCACTCGCGACATTCTGCGCAGCACGTTCGGCGAGGAGCCGAACGAGCGGGTGCTGACGAGGCTGCGATCCCACTGCAAGGCCCTGCTTGATGAGTTGCTTGGCCCTAACATGTCGCCACTGACGTCCAACCGCTATGTCAGCGGCTACAACGTCCCGGGCCAGATCCCGCGAATCGCCCTCACCTACCGAGGCGACGCGAAAAAACGCATATTCCTCACCGAACTGTTCTTCAAGATCATCGATGACGTACGAATGAACAGCATGGCGCGCGACGTCGACCTGCTGGCCCATCATCAGGCCAGTACGTTGCTGCACGAACTCAGCCATCTGGTCCTGAAGACCGAGGACATCGCCTACGTAGATGCCATCGTGCCTTCGCTGGACGTGCTGGAACGGAGCACGCCCAGCAGTCTGGCCTTCTATAACCGCGTCAAGGACGCATGGGAAAAAGGCTTTACCGCCGCCACGCCGCCTGACCAGTTGTTCAAGGTCCATGATATCTACGGCCTGCGGGACCTGCGGACCAGGGATGGCAGTGCCAAGGCAGCGGTCCTGCGGCTCAGTGGCACCACCACGCTGGATGAGGCCCGGGAGGTATTTCGCGACAACGCGGAAAAACGCGCCGACATGATTCTGAGCAACGCCGACTCCCTGGCATTGCTGATCAGCCGGCTGGGCCAGAGTTCGACTTTGGAGGTGGAACGGGCCGCGCAAGCGCAAGCGGAGAATGGCAAATAGACCGACGCCAGCTCGATAACCGGCCCCAAAAAAAAGGACCCTCGCGGGTCCTTTTTCATGCAACGTTACAGCATCAGGCTATCAGACGCCCGAAGCCTTGGCCGCAGCGACGTCCTTGATGGACAGCTTGATACGGCCGCGGTTGTCCACGTCCAGTACCAGCACTTCCACTTCCTGGCCTTCCTTGAGGATGTCGGTGACCTTCTCGACCCGAGCGTCGCTCAGCATCGAGATGTGCACCAGGCCGTCCTTGCCCGGCAGGATGTTGACGAAGGCGCCGAAGTCGACGATGCGCTCCACCTTGCCGACGTAGATCTTGCCGATCTCGGCTTCCGCGGTGATCGACAACACGCGCTGGCGGGCAGCCTCGGCGGCTTCCTTGGATTCGCCGAAGATCTTGATCGAGCCGTCGTCTTCGATGTCGATCGAGGCCTTGGTTTCTTCGCAGATGGCGCGAATGGTGGCGCCGCCCTTGCCGATCACGTCACGGATCTTGTCGCTGTCGATCTTCATGGCGATCATGGTCGGTGCGTTGTCCGACAGCTCGGAGCGCGACTGGCCAAGGATCTGGTTCATCTGGCCGAGGATGTTCAGGCGCGCTTCCAGGGCCTGGCCCAGGGCGATTTCCATGATCTCTTCGGTGATGCCGTTGATCTTGATGTCCATCTGCAGCGCGGTGACGCCTTTGGCGGTACCGGCCACTTTGAAGTCCATGTCGCCCAGGTGGTCTTCGTCACCGAGGATGTCGGTGAGGATGGCGAACTTCTCGCCTTCCTTGACCAGGCCCATGGCGATACCGGCCACTGGCGCCTTCATCGGCACACCGGCGTCCATCAGCGCCAGGGAGGCGCCGCAGACCGAAGCCATCGAGCTGGAACCGTTCGACTCGGTGATTTCCGAGACCACACGGATGGTGTACGGGAACACGTCGGCAGCCGGCAGCATGGCTTGAACCGAACGACGGGCCAGACGGCCGTGGCCGATTTCACGACGGCCAGCACCGCCCATGCGGCCACACTCGCCCACCGAGAACGGCGGGAAGTTGTAGTGCAGCATGAAGGGGTCTTTCTTCTCGCCTTCGAGGGTGTCGAGCAACTGCGCGTCACGCGCGGTACCCAAGGTGGCAACCACCAGGGCCTGGGTTTCGCCACGGGTGAACAGCGCCGAACCGTGGGTCTTGGGCAGTACGCCAACTTCGATGTTCAGCGGGCGCACGGTCTTGGTGTCGCGGCCGTCGATACGCGGCTTGCCGTTGACGATGTTCTCGCGCACGGTGCGGTATTCGATCTCGCCGAAGATTTCCTTCACTTCGCCAGCGCTCGGGCCGTCTTCAGTGGCGAACTTGGCAACCACCTGGTCACGCACTTCACCCAGACGGGCATAGCGGTCGGCCTTGACGGTGATGGTGTAGGCGTCGGAAACGGCAGCACCGAATTCGCCGCGGATAGCGTCCAGCAGCGGGGTGTTCTGCGGCTTGGCAGCCCAGTTCCAGGTAGGCTTGGCGGCTTCGGCGGCCAGTTCCTTGACGGCGGTGATCACCGACTGGAATTCGTCGTGGGCGAACAGCACGGCGCCCAGCATCTGGTCTTCGGTCAGCTCCTTGGCTTCGGATTCAACCATCAGCACGGCGTCGGAGGTGCCGGCTACGACCATGTCCAGGCTGGAGGCAGCCAGTTGCTCGTAAGTCGGGTTCAGCAGGTAGCCGGTGCTTTCGTGGAAAGCCACGCGCGCGGCGCCGATCGGGCCGTCGAACGGAATGCCGGAGATGGCCAGGGCAGCCGAGGTACCGATCATCGCGGCGATGTCCGGGTCGGTCTTCTTGCTGGTGGAGACCACGGTGCAGACGACCTGCACTTCGTTCATGAAGCCTTGAGGAAACAGCGGGCGGATCGGACGGTCGATCAGGCGCGAGGTCAGCGTCTCTTTCTCGGAAGGACGGCCTTCACGCTTGAAGAAACCACCAGGGATCTTGCCGGCGGCGTAGGTCTTTTCCTGGTAGTGCACGGAAAGGGGGAAGAAGCCCTTGCTCGGGTCGGCGTGCTTGGCACCGACCACGGTCACCAGCACGGTGACGTCGTTGTCGACGGTCACCAGCACTGCGCCGGAGGCTTGACGGGCGATACGGCCCGTTTCGAGGGTAACGGTCGATTGACCGAACTGGAATGTCTTGATAACCGGGTTCACGGTGTCCTACCTTCTTTGATTGCTCTGGGGAAACGGGTTCTTGCGAATTCTTGGGCGCCACAGGGAATCGGCCCTTTTGGTGCTCCAGATAAAACTTGAGGCTGGAAGCCTGCCTTGCCGGGTGATGGAAACACCGCCGCATGACAAACAACCAACCTCATTGATACGCCGACGCGAGTCGCGCACCGGGCATCGCTGCCCGGCACGACGAACTCGCGTCTGCACACCACTCTGCCAGGGCCGCTATCAGCGACGCAGGCCCAGACGACCGATCAGGGTGCTGTAACGAGTGGTGTCTTTGCCCTTCAGGTAGTCCAGCAGCTTGCGACGCTGGTTGACCATGCGGATCAGACCACGACGGGAGTGGTGGTCTTTGCCGTTGGCCTTGAAGTGACCTTGCAGCTTGTTGATGTTAGCGGTCAGCAGAGCTACCTGGACTTCTGGCGAACCGGTGTCGCCAACGGCTTGCTGGTAGTCGGTAACGATTTGAGCTTTTTCTTCAACGCTGAGTGCCATGGTGGCTTCTCCATATCAAGGAAACCGCGAGCGGCTTCCAACAGGCCGAGGACAGATCCTCGTATTTAAAAGTAGGGACAACCGTGCCTGCTGACAGCAGCCCTAGTTCGGTCATTCCGACCGAATCAAGCGACGCGGCGCAATGCGCCCGTCTTCGGCCACTTCACCGATACCGATGAAGCGACCTGTGTGATCCTGCACCCGCACCATGCCGAAAGCCGGCGCGTCGGGAGCTCGTACTGCCTGGCCGTGCAGCCAGTAAAACGCACTGTGCTCGGAAAATTGCAGCAGTGGCCAATCCAGCAGGCCGCTGTCGGAAGGCATCAGGAAGCGATCGAGCGCCTCGTTGCCACCTTCGGCGTGGGCTGCTTCGAGCGCTTCGAGCGTCACCGTCTGGGCCAGGCTGAACGGCCCGGCCTGGGTGCGACGCAGTTCAGCGACATAGGCGCCACAACCGAGGCGCTCACCGATATCCTCCACCAGGGTGCGGATATAGGTACCTTTGCTGCAATCGACCGCCAACCTGGCGCGGGTCGCTTCGCATTCCAGCAACTCCAGGCGCGCAATAGTAACAGAACGCGCCTCGCGCTCCACTACTTCCCCAGCACGTGCCAGCTTGTACAGCGGCTGGCCGTCGCGCTTGAGCGCCGAGTACATCGGTGGAATCTGCTGAATAGGGCCGCGGAAGGCCGGCAGCACGGCTTCGATGTCGGCACGACCGACCGTCACTTCGCGGGTTTGCAGCACCTCGCCCTCGGCGTCGGCCGTGGTCGTGGTCTGGCCCAACTGCATGACCGTCTCGTAGCCCTTGTCGGAGTCGAGCAGGTACTGCGAAAACTTGGTGGCCTCGCCGAAGCACAGCGGCAGCACGCCACTGGCCAGCGGGTCGAGACTGCCGGTGTGCCCCGCCTTCTCGGCGTTGAGCAGCCAACGGACCTTCTGCAAGGCGGCGTTGGAGGTGAACCCCAACGGCTTGTCGAGCAGGATGATGCCGCTGACGTTACGACGGATACGCTTGACCTGAGCCAACCTCGTTACTCCTTGTCGAGAGTATCGAGTTTGCCGGCGGGCTCGGCCGCAGCGGCCACGTGCTGGCTGTCTTCGGCCACGGCACGCTCGATCAAGGCCGAGAGGTGCGCCCCGCGGGTCACGCTCTCGTCGTAATGGAAGTGCAGTTGCGGCACGCTGCGCAGCTTCATTTCCTTGCCCAGTTGCACGCGCAGGAAACCGGCGGCGCTGTTGAGCACCTTGATGCTCTGGGCGATGTCTTCCTTGCTGTCTTCGCCCATGACGGTGATGAACACCTTGGCATGACCGACATCGCGGCTGACGTCGACGGCGGTGATGGTCACCAGGCCGACGCGCGGGTCTTTCACTTCTCGGCGGATCAGTTGAGCCAGCTCGCGCTGGATCTGATCACCGATACGTTGGGTACGGCTGTATTCTTTTGCCATGTCTTGCTACCTGTAACTGAAGCGGCAAACGCCCGGTCAGGTTGACCCATGATGGGTGTCCCTGACCGGGCGTTGCCTTTGCAGCCGAGCCCTGAAGGGCATCGGCTCATGCAGCTCGCGGCTCCTTAGAGAGTACGAGCAACCTGGACCTTCTCGAAGACTTCGATCTTGTCGCCGACCTTGACGTCGTTGTAGCTCTTGACGCCAATACCGCATTCCATGCCGGCACGAACTTCGGAAGCGTCGTCCTTGAAGCGACGCAGCGATTCCAGCTCGCCTTCGAAAATAACGATGTCTTCGCGCAGTACACGGATCGGACGGTTACGGTAGACCGTACCCTCGGTGACCATGCAACCGGCGATAGCACCGAATTTCGGCGAACGGAACACGTCACGCACTTCGGCGATGCCCAGGATGTTCTCGCGAACGTCGCTGCCGAGCATGCCGGTCAGGGCTTTCTTGACGTCTTCAATGATGTCGTAGATCACGTTGTAGTAACGCATATCCAGACCTTCCTGCTCGACGATCTTGCGCGCGCCAGCATCGGCACGCACGTTGAAGCCGAACACGACCGCATTGGAGGCCAGTGCCAGGTTGGCGTCGGACTCGGTGATACCACCGACACCGCCACCGACCACGCGCACTTGCACTTCGTCGTTGCCCAGACCGTTGAGCGCGCCTTGCAGTGCTTCCAGCGAACCACGGACGTCGGATTTGAGGACGATGTTGAGCGTCTTCTTCTCTTCCTGGCCCATGTTCTCGAAGATGTTTTCCAGCTTGCCGGCGTGAGCACGGGCCAGTTTCACTTCGCGGAACTTGCCTTGACGGAACAACGCCACTTCACGGGCTTTCTTCTCGTCGGCTACTACGCTCATTTCGTCGCCAGCGTCCGGAGTACCGTCCAGGCCGAGGATCTCGACCGGAATGGAAGGACCGGCTTCCTTGATCGGCTTGCCGTTCTCGTCGAGCATGGCGCGCACGCGGCCATAGTTCGAACCAACCAGCACCATGTCGCCCTGACGCAGCGTACCGTCCTGAACCAGCACGGTGGCCACCGGGCCACGGCCCTTGTCCAGGCGCGACTCGACGACCACACCGCGGCCCGGGGCCGAAGGGGTGGCCTTCAGTTCCAGTACTTCGGCTTGCAGCAGGACGGCTTCGAGCAGTTCGTCGACGCCGGTACCCATCTTGGCCGAGACCGAAACGAACGGCGTGTCACCGCCCCACTCTTCGGAGGTCACGCCATGCACCGACAGCTCGCTGCGGATGCGGTCCAGGTCGGCGCCCGGCTTGTCGATCTTGTTCACTGCCACGACCAGCGGAACACCGGCGGCCTGGGCGTGTTGTACGGCTTCGACGGTCTGCGGCATCACGCCGTCGTCCGCTGCCACCACCAGGATGACGATGTCGGTGGCCTTGGCACCACGGGCACGCATCGCGGTAAACGCGGCGTGGCCCGGGGTGTCGAGGAAGGTCACCATGCCACGGTCGGTTTCCACGTGGTACGCACCGATGTGCTGGGTGATACCGCCGGCTTCGCCCGCGGCGACCTTGGCACGACGGATGTAGTCGAGCAGCGAGGTCTTGCCGTGGTCGACGTGACCCATGACGGTCACGACCGGAGCACGGGAGAACGCTTCACCTTCGAACTTCAGCGACTCGGCCAGGGAATCTTCCAGGGCGGTGTCGCTGACCAGGGTCACTTTGTGGCCCAGTTCTTCGGCGACCAGCTGGGCAGTTTCCTGGTCCAGTACCTGGTTGATGGTGGCTGGAGTGCCCAGCTTGAACATGAACTTGATGACTTCGGCAGCCTTGACCGACATCTGCGCGGCCAGATCACCGACAGTGATGGTCTCGCCGATCTGCACGTCACGCACGACAGGGCCGGTAGGGCTCTGGAAACCGTGGGCGTTGCGCTTTTTCAGCTTGGACTTGCCACGGCCACCGCGACGGAAGCTGTCGCTTTCCTCTTCGGTGGTACGCGGGGCGGCACGTGGGGTCGGCGCCTTTTCCTTGACCGTGGCGCGATGCGGGGCGTTCTTGCGCTCGCCTTCGCCGCCACGACGGTTGTCGTCGGCACGGGGTTTGTCCGGGCGACGCGGCTCTTCCTTGCGGCGCGCATCGGCAGCCGGGGCTGGCGCTACGCTGGCAAGGTCGATGTCCGGCACGCTGGCCACCGGCGCGGCAGCAACGGCTGGCGCTTGGGCAGCGGCAGGCGCCGCTGGCTGACCGGCGGACGCAGGCTGACGACGTGCTTCTTCTTCGGCACGCTGACGGGTTTCAGCCTCGGCTTTCTGCCGTGCAGCGTTTTCTGCGGCACGACGTTCTTCGAGCTCGCGCTTCTGCTCGGCCTGGATTTCTTCCGGGCTGCGTTGCACGAACACTTTCTTCTTGCGTACTTCTACGCTGATGCTTTTGCTGCCGGCCACACGCAAGGTGCTCTGGGTTTTGCGCTGCAAGGTAATCTTGCGCGGTTCTTCCAGCTTCACCTTGTGGCTGCTCTTCAAATGAGCCAGCAGAGCCTGCTTCTCATTGTCGGTCACAACTTGAGCGGCGTCGGTGTGCGGCAGACCTGCCTCACGCATCTGCTGCAACAGGCGCTCTACCGGTGCGGCGACCTCTTTGGCCAGTTCTTTCACCGTGACTTGCGTCATGCACTTCTCTCCTCAGGCCGCGCCTACTTACTCGAACCAATGGGCTCGGGCGGCCATGATCAACTTGCCGGCACGATCATCGTCAATGCCGTCGATGTCGAGCAGATCGTCAATAGACTGCTCGGCCAGGTCTTCGCGGGTAATTACGCCGCGCACCGCCAGTTCCATCGCCAAATCCTTGTCCATACCCTCAAGCGAGAGCAGGTCTTCGGCCGGATGGGCGTCTGCCAGCTTTTCCTCAGTAGCGATGGCGTGAGTCAACAAACGATCCTTGGCGCGAGCGCGGAGCTCGTTGACGATCTCCTCGTCAAAGCCGTCGATGTTGAGCATTTCTTCCAACGGTACGTAGGCAATCTCTTCCAGGCTGGTGAAGCCTTCGTCTACCAGCACCTGCGCCAGGTCTTCGTCGATTTCCAGCTCGTCGATGAAGTTGCGCAGGATGTCGCCGGTTTCCGCTTGCTGCTTGGCCTGGATGTCCGATTCGGTCATCACGTTCAACGTCCAGCCGGTCAGTTGGCTGGCCAGACGCACGTTCTGCCCGCCACGACCGATGGCCTGGGCGAGGTTGTCGGCGCCGACCGCGATGTCCATCGCGTGAGCGTCTTCGTCGACGATGATCGCCGCCACTTCGGCAGGCGACATGGCGTTGATGACGAACTGCGCCGGGTTATCGTCCCAAAGCACGATGTCGACACGCTCGCCACCCAACTCGCCGGACACTGCCTGCACACGCGAACCGCGCATGCCGATGCAGGCGCCTTGCGGGTCGATGCGCTTGTCCTTGGAGCGAACGGCGATCTTGGCGCGCGAACCCGGGTCACGGGAGGCGGCCATCACTTCGATCAGCCCTTCGGCGATCTCCGGCACTTCGATGCGGAACAGCTCGATCAGCATCTCGGGTGCGGTACGCGACAGGATCAGCTGCGGGCCGCGGTTTTCAGTGCGGATTTCCTTGAGCAGGGCGCGCAGGCGCACACCGACACGGAAGGTCTCGCGGCTGATGATGTCTTCGCGAGCCAGCAAGGCCTCGGCGTTGTTACCCAGGTCAACGATGACGTTGTCGCGGGTGACTTTCTTGACCGTGCCGGCGATGATTTCGCCCAGACGTTCGCGGTAAGCGTCGACCACCTGGGCGCGCTCGGCTTCACGAACCTTCTGGACGATCACCTGCTTGGCGGTTTGCGCAGCGATACGGCCGAATTCGATGGACTCGATCTTTTCTTCGACGACATCACCCACCTTGGCTTCAGGGTGAGTCTCGACAACCTTGCTTGGCCAGGTTTCGATGGCCGGATCGTCAAGGTCGGCTTCTTCTACAACGGTCCAGCGACGGAACGTTTCATAGGCACCGGTGTGGCGGTTGATTTCCACACGCAGGTCCACTTCATCTTCGAACCGCTTCTTGGTCGCGGTTGCCAGCGCAATTTCCAGCGCCTCGAATATTACGCCAGCCGGTACACCCTTTTCGTTGGATACCGACTCAACAACCAGCAGTACTTCTTTGCTCATCGTACGCCTCGCCTTTCGCACGCCATTGGATCCGCGGGATCCGCAGTATCTGGCACGTCTCAGTCAAAACTGGGAATAATGTTGGCCTTGTCGATCGAATCGATCGGCAGCAAAAACTCATGGTCGTCTACCTGCACCACGACGTCCTGCTCCTCCACCCCGCGGAGAAGGCCCTGAAAGTTGCGTCGCCCCTCATAGGGTGTGCGCAACCTTATCTTCACTTGATCGCCGGCATGCGAAGCGAACTGTTCAAGGGTGAACAGCGGGCGATCCATGCCTGGAGAAGAAACCTCAAGGGTGTATTCAACGCTGATCGGATCTTCGACATCGAGGATCCCGCTGACCTGGCGGCTGACGATTTCGCAGTCCTCCACCAGTACACCGCCTTCCTTATCGATATAAATACGCAACAGTGAGTGGCGACCCTGAGCCGAAAACTCGATACCCCAGCATTCATAGCCAAGGGCCACGACCACCGGGGCCAACAAGGCCTGCAACTGTTCTAGCTTGCTCGACACCTGAACCCCCTCGTGCATGCTTCACAAATAAAAAATGGGCAAAGCGCCCATCCCTGATACGCCGTCTGAACACCGGCGCTGAGAACTGTCCAGCTAACAAAAAGCCCCTTGAAAGGGGCTCTGCTATAACTGGTTGCGGGAGCTGGATTTGAACCAACGACCTTCGGGTTATGAGCCCGACGAGCTACCAGACTGCTCCATCCCGCGACAAAGCTGGGGCGAAAGTATACGGCTGAACCCTGTAAGCGGTCAATCCGCAGCTTGCACCGACAAGAAAGCCCGCATCTGCGGGCTCTCCTGACTAAATGGTACCGAGAAGGGGACTCGAACCCCTACACCCTATGGGCACAACCACCTCAAGGTTGCGTGTCTACCAATTCCACCACCTCGGCAATACTACAGTTGAAACCTTGCCACTTTACTGCGTCTTACTTTTGCTCTTGAGCGGGGACGTCGGTGTTTTTCACGTCGGTCTTTTGCTCTTGAAGCACCGGAACATCATCTGCTGCCGGCTTTTGCTTTGGCGCTTCAATCGCTGCCGGGCTTGGGAGACCTACTTGAGTCAGCGCGTGAGCTTTCTCTTTAGCAAAGTAACCTAAGCCTAGGCTGGTTATGAAGAAACTGGCGGCAAGTATAGCAGTAAACTTACTCAGAAAGGTAGAGGAACCTTGGCTTCCGAAGACAGTATTTGATGCACCTGCCCCGAATGACGCGCCAGCGTCCGCACCTTTACCCTGTTGCAGCAATACCAGGGCAACAACGCCCAGAGCACCCAACAGATGAAGAACGACTACGACTGTTTCCAGCATTTTTCAGTTTCCCGCGGCACGAATGATCGCGCCGAACTCATCTGCATTCAGGGAGGCACCACCAATCAGCCCCCCATCGATATCCGGCATGCCGAACAGTTCGACCGCATTGGCCGCCTTGACGCTGCCGCCGTAGAGAAGCCGCGCACCTTGCGCGACTTCGGCATTCTCTGCCGCCAGCTGGGCACGGATGGCTGCGTGCACATCCTGAGCCTGCTGTGGCGTTGCCGTGAGGCCGGTGCCGATGGCCCAGACAGGCTCATAAGCGATGACCGCACGGGCGAAAACTTCGATACCCAGTGCTTCGATGACGCTGCCGAGCTGACGCCCGACCACTTCCAGCGTCTGCTCCGCCTGACGCTGCTCCAGGGTTTCCCCTACGCACAGCACCGGGGTCAAGCCCTGGGCCTGCGCCGCCGCGAACTTGCGGATCAGCACTTCGTCCGATTCGCCGATCAACTGGCGACGCTCGGAGTGACCGACCAGCACCAGCGTGCAACCGGCATCGGCCAACTGGCTGGAAGCCACTTCACCGGTCAGTGCGCCCTGTTCGGGCTGCACCGCGACGTTCTGCGCGCCGACGGCAATCGCCTGGCCCTTGAGGCCGTCGATCGCCTGACCGATGTGCAGAAACGACGGAAACACCGCCACATCCACGCCACTCGGCACCGTCAAGGCGCTCAGACCCGTGATCAGCTCAGCGACGCTGGCGCGGGTACCGTGCATTTTCCAGTTACCAGCTACCATAGTGCGACGCATGCTGTACCTCGTCGGTCAAAGTGGGCGCAGATGTTACCCAACGGATTCATGGGTTGCAAGCCGAATTCAGCCGCAAACTTCACTCACCAGTTTTGCCAGCTCGTCGGCATAGCCGCGCACGGTGGTTTCGTCCTCGCCTTCGACCATCACCCGCACCAGCGGCTCGGTGCCGGACTTGCGCAGCAGCACGCGGCCACGGCCACCCATGGCCTCGGTCACGCGGCTGCAGGCGTCCATCACCGCCGGGTGGCTGACCGGGTCGACGCCGCCGGCAAAGCGCACATTGACCAGCACCTGCGGGCACTTGCGCACAGCCATGCGCGCCTGGGCCAGGGTCTCGTCACGGCGCTTGAGCGCCAGCAGCACCTGCAGCGCGGCAATGGCCGCATCACCGGTAGTGGTGTGGCGCATGCAGACGATGTGGCCGGAGTTCTCGCCGCCCAGCTCCCACTCGCGTTCGAGCAGCTCGGCGATCACGTAGCGGTCGCCGACGTTGGCGCGAATGAACGGAATGTCCAGCTCGGCCAGGGCCAGCTCCAGGCCCAGGTTGCTCATCAAGGTACCGACCACGCCGCCGTTCAGGCGCCCACGTTCCTTGAGGTCGCGGGCGATGATGAACAGCAGTTCGTCGCCATCGACCACCGCACCGGTGTGATCGACCATCAGCACGCGGTCGCCGTCGCCATCGAAGGCGATGCCCAGGTCTGCGTGTTCGGCCAATACGGCGGCCTGCAGCGACTCCATGTGGGTCGAGCCGCAGTCGGCGTTGATGTTCAGGCCGTTAGGCTGCGCGTGCAGCACGGTGACCTTGGCGCCCAGCTCGCGGAACACGTTGGGGGCGATCTTGTAGGCCGCGCCGTGAGCGCAATCGACCACCAGGTGCAGGCCGGCAAAATCGGTGCTGGTAGGTACGCTGCTCTTGCAGAATTCAATGTAACGACCGGACGCATCGTTGATCCGCGACACCTTGCCCAGCTTGCTCGACTCGGCCACGGTCATCGGCGTGTCCAGCAGCTCTTCGATCATCAGCTCCAGCTCGTCCGGCAGCTTGGTGCCCTGGCCGGAGAAGAACTTGATGCCGTTGTCGTCATGGGGGTTGTGCGAGGCGCTGATGACAATGCCCGCTTCGGCATGGAAGGTGCGCGTCAGGTAGGCGATACCGGGCGTGGGCATCGGGCCCAGCAGCATCACGTCGGCACCGGCGGCAGAGAGGCCCGCCTCCAGCGCCGACTCGAACATGTAGCCGGAAATGCGCGTGTCCTTGCCAACCAGCACCCGACAGTTGCCTTGCTTGCGGAAGGCCATGCCCGCCGCCCAGCCCAGCTTGAGCATGAAATCCGGGGTGATCGGGAACTGCCCGACGCGACCGCGGATGCCGTCGGTGCCAAAGTATTTCTTGCTCATGCAATGCTCCGTGATTCTTATTCGGCCGATTCGACCGCTTCGATCATTCTGACCAGATCAACTGTTTCAGGTACGTCATGTACCCGCAGGATACGCGCGCCCTTGTGCATCGCCAAGGCGGCGAGGCCGAGGCTGCCATACAGGCGCTCGTTCACCGGCTTGCCGAGGGCCAGGCCGACCATGCTCTTGCGCGACACCCCGACCAGCAGCGGCCGCCCAAGGGCAAACAGCTCGGCCATGTGCTTGAACAGGCTGAGGTTGTGCGCATGGGTCTTGGCGAAACCGAAGCCCGGGTCGAGGAGGATGCGCTCGGCCGGGATGCCCACGGCCTCGCAGGCCTGCATGCGCTCGCGCAGGAAGGCACTGACCTCCCCCACCAGGTCGTCATAGTGCGGATCGCGCTGCATGTTGCCCGGCTCGCCGCGCATGTGCATGAGGCACACCGGCAGGCCGGTGGCTGCAGCTGCTGCCAGGGCTCCGTCACGACGCAGCGAACGCACGTCGTTGATCAGGCCGGCGCCCAGGCGTGCCGACTCGGTGATCACCTCAGGCGTGGAGGTGTCCACCGAGATGATCACGTCCAGCTCGCGGCTGATTGCCTCGACGGCAGGCAGCACCCGGTCCAGCTCCTCCTGAACGCCCACTGGGGGCGCGCCGGGGCGCGTGGACTCGCCGCCGACATCGATCAGCGTGGCACCCGCCTCGACCATCGCCCGGGCATGTTGCAAGCCCAGTTCGCGCTGATTGAAACGGCCGCCGTCGGAAAACGAATCGGGGGTGATGTTGAGGATACCCATGACATGGGTGCGGGATAAATCAAGAACCCGGTTGCCGCAAGGCAACCGGGTTGGGTACAGCGCAGAGGACATTTGAAACCTTAGACGTTGAGCTTAGAGCTGAGCGGCAGGGCCACCGATGGGCGTTTCCGGACGGTCGACCGGGGTGATCGGCGTACCGGTCGGGCCACCCGAGCCACCGGACCAGTCACGTGGCTCACGCGGTACGCGCCCAGCCATGATGTCGTCGATCTGGTCGGCGTCGATGGTCTCGTACTTCATCAGCGCGTCGGCCATGGCGTCGAGTTTGTCGCGATTGTCGGTGAGAATCTGCTTGGCCGTGCTGTAGCACTGGTCAATGATGCTGCGTACTTCCGAGTCGATGACCTTGGCGGTCTCGCCCGACACGTTGGCGCTCTGACCACCGCCGCCGCGACCCAGGTAACCTTCGTTCTCGTCTTCGGCGTACATCAGCGGGCCGAGCTTCTCGGACAGCCCCCACTTGGTGACCATGTTGCGAGCGATCTGGCTGGCCCGCATGATGTCGTTGGAAGCACCGGTGGTGACGCCATCGAAGCCCAGGGTCATCTCTTCAGCGATACGGCCGCCGTACAGCGAGCAGATCTGGCTGATCAGCGCGCGCTTGGAAAGGCTGTAGCGGTCCTCTTCCGGGAGGAACATGGTCACACCCAGCGCGCGACCGCGCGGGATGATCGAGACCTTGTATACAGGGTCGTGTTCAGGCACCACACGGCCGACGATGGCGTGACCGGCTTCGTGGTAGGCAGTGTTCTGTTTCTCTTTCTCGGACATGACCATGGTCTTGCGCTCGGCGCCCATCATGATCTTGTCTTTGGCCAGTTCGAACTCCTTCATCTCGACGATGCGCTTGCCGTTGCGGGCAGCGAACAGCGAGGCTTCGTTGACCAGGTTGGCCAGGTCGGCACCGGAGAAGCCCGGGGTACCACGAGCGATCACCGCCGGGTTGACGTCGTCACCCAGTGGCGCCTTTTTCATGTGGACCTTGAGGATCTGCTCGCGACCGCGGATGTCCGGCAGGCCAACCACCACCTGGCGGTCGAAACGACCTGGACGCAGCAGCGCCGGGTCAAGTACGTCAGGACGGTTGGTGGCCGCGATGACGATGATGCCGTCATTCATTTCGAAGCCGTCCATCTCCACCAGCAGCTGGTTCAGCGTCTGCTCGCGCTCGTCGTGACCGCCGCCCATGCCGGCGCCACGGTGACGACCGACCGCATCGATTTCGTCGATGAAAATGATGCAAGGCGCATGCTTCTTGGCCTGCTCGAACATGTCACGCACACGGCTGGCGCCGACGCCGACGAACATCTCGACGAAGTCGGAACCGGAAATGGTAAAGAACGGCACCTTGGCTTCGCCGGCGATGGCCTTGGCCAGCAGGGTTTTACCGGTACCAGGCGGGCCGACCATCAGCACGCCGCGCGGGATACGCCCGCCCAGGCGCTGGAACTTGCCCGGGTCGCGCAGGAACTCAACCAGCTCGCCCACTTCTTCCTTGGCTTCGTCGCAACCGGCGACGTCGGCCAAGGTGGTCTTGACCTGATCTTCGGAGAGCAGGCGTGCCTTGCTCTTGCCGAAGCTCATCGGGCCGCCCTTGCCACCTGCACCGCCTTGCATCTGGCGCATGAAGAACATGAACACGGCGATGATCACCAGGATCGGGAAGCTGGCCACCAGCAGTTGCGTCCAGATGCCCTGCTGCTCTGGCATCTTGCCTTCGACCGACACGTGGTTCTCGACCAGGTCGCCGATCAGACCGTTGTCCGGGATGTTCGGACGGATGGTCTTGAAGGAGTCGCCGTCATTGCGCTTGCCGGTGATGACCAGGCCATCGACCGCCACACGCTCGACCTTGCCATCCTTGACCTGCTGAATGAAGTCGGAATAGTTGAGGGTCTGCGGCTCATTGGGGCTGGAGAAGTTGTTCATCACCGTCACCAGCACGGCCGCAATGATCAACCACAGGATCAGATTCTTTGCCATATCGTTCAATTCGCTACCCTCTGAAGCCCGCTACCCGCAACCCACGCAGGCGTGCTTCGCATGATTTTTTCACCGGCTTAACGTACACCATATCCCATGGTCTTGCAGTCGACGTCTGTAACTCTTTGTGACGATAGACTACAAAATCATCGAACAGGTTCGGCAGGCTCAGCCATTTGAAAAAAGCTATCACCCACCTAGGGAGTTCTCGCTTGGCAGCTGCAGGCCCTTGAAACCGCGAGCCAGCAGGTACTGCTCACGAGAACGGTCGCGCGATGACGAGGGTTTGCGCATCTGCACCTTGTCGAACATCTGCCGAACGGTCTTGTGATAAACGTCGAAACCTTCACCCTGAAATACTTTGATAAGGAAGTCGCCGCCAGGGCTCAAGACTCTTCCCGCCAAATCAAGCGCCAACTCACACAAAAACATGGCGCGGGGCATATCGACTGCTGCCAATCCACTCATATTGGGGGCCATGTCGGAAATCACAAGGTCCACGGAAGTATTTCCTACCGCTTCGAGGATTTGCGCCAGCACCGAGGCTTCGGTGAAGTCGCCCTGGATGAAGGTCACGTCGGGAATGCTGTCCATTTCCAGGATGTCCGAGGCGATCAGCCGGCCCTGCCCGCCGATCAGTCGGCTGGTGACCTGCGACCAGCCGCCAGGCGCGGCGCCCAGGTCGATCACGGTCATGCCTGGACGGATCAGCTTGTCCTTCTCCTGGATCTCCAGCAGCTTGTAGCTGGCGCGCGAACGGTAGCCGTCCTTCTGCGCCATTTTCACGTAGGGGTCGTTGAAGTGTTCTTTGAGCCAGTTAAGGCTGGTCTTGGAGCGGGCCACAGGGCACCTCGAATAACGGTCGTGATTAACTGGGCGGACTCTCGGGCGCTCGGGTAAACTGGCCGCCGCTTTTTACAGATCAGACAAAGGGTCAGATTATGCCGCTCACTCAGGAGCAGAAGAAACAGTACAAATCCATTGGCCACCATCTGAAACCAGTCTTGACTGTGGCTGACAATGGTTTGACCGAAGGTGTGCTGGCCGAGCTCGAACGCGCCTTGGCCGATCACGAGCTGATCAAGGTCAAGCTCAATATCCTCGACCGCGAATCGCGCCTGGAATCCATTGCCGGGCTGTGCAAGGCCGGCCGCGCCGACCTGGTCCAGGTCATCGGCAAGATGGCGCTCATCTACCGCAAGAATCCGCAGGTCAACAAGCAGCTGTCGAACGTGCATCGGTTTCACTGATCGGCACAGCGCCTCTGTTGCACCGGGCACGCCCGGTGCAACAGAGGTTCAGGCGCTGCCTCAGATGTGCGCAACCTCGACGATCTCGTACTCGATCACGCCGCTCGGCGTCTTCACCACCACCACATCACCCTCTTCCTTGGCGATCAGCGCACGCGCGATGGGCGAACCCACCGACAGCTTGCCCTGCTTGATGTCGGCTTCATCCTCACCGACGATCTGATACTTCACGCGCTCGTCGGTCTCGACGTTGGCGATCTCCACCGTGGTGCCGAAAATCACCTTGCCAGTGTGCGGGATCGTGGTCACGTCGATGACCACGGCATTCTGCATGCGGCCCTCGATGTCACGGATACGCGCCTCGACCATACCCTGCTGCTCGCGGGCAGCATGGTATTCGGCGTTTTCCTTGAGGTCGCCGAGCTCGCGCGCGGTGCCGATGTCCTGGCTCAGCTTGGGGCGCACGACCTTGGTCAGGTGAGCGTGTTCTTCTTCCAGGGCGCGAGCGCCCTGGACGGTCATTGGGTACTTGATCATGCCTTGAGTCCTGCATGCAGATCCTGCAAGCGGCGCACGGTCTTTTCAGGGCCGAATTTCAACGCTTCGCAGATGGCCTCGCCCGCAGCAATGGTGGTGGTGCAGTAGATCTTGTGCTGCAGGGCGTTACGGCGGATGGAATAGGAATCAGCGATCGACTGACGGCCTTCGGTGGTGTTGATGATCAGCGTGACTTCGTCATTCTTGATCATGTCGACCACGTGCGGCCGGCCTTCGGTCACCTTGTTCACGCGGCGCACTTTCAGGCCCGCCGCTTCGATGATACGCGCAGTGCCAGCGGTGGCCACCACTTCGAAGCCGAGATCGATCAGGTCGCGGGCAACGCCGGCCACCAGCGGCTTGTCGTCGTCGCGTACGCTGATGAAGGCGGTGCCGCCAGTCGGCAGCACTTCGCTGGCGCCCATCTGGGCCTTGGCGAAGGCTTCGCCGAAGGTGTCGCCGACACCCATGACTTCACCGGTGGACTTCATCTCTGGGCCGAGGATCGGGTCGACGCCCGGGAACTTGGCGAATGGGAACACCGCTTCTTTCACACTGTAGAAGTTAGGAATGATTTCCTTGGTGAAGCCCAATTCTTTCAAGGTTTTGCCGGCCATGACGCGGGCGGCGATCATCGCCAGGGACACACCGATGCACTTGGACACGAACGGCACGGTCCGCGAGGCGCGCGGGTTGACTTCGATCACGTAGATCTTGTCGCCCTGCAGGGCCAGCTGCACGTTCATCAAGCCGATCACGCCCAGTTCGAGGGCCATCTTCTTGACCTGCTCGCGCACCTCGTCCTGCACGTGGGCAGGCAGCGAGTACGGCGGCAGCGAGCACGCGGAGTCACCGGAGTGCACGCCCGCCTGTTCGATGTGCTGCATGATCGCGCCGATGACCACGTCGGTGCCGTCGCACACCGCATCCACGTCCATCTCGATGGCGCAGTTGAGGAAGTGGTCGAGCAGCACCGGGCTGTCGTTGGACACCTGCACCGCTTCACGCAGGTAGCGCTTGAGCTCGTCCAGTTCGTAGACGATCTCCATGGCGCGGCCGCCCAGCACGTAGGACGGGCGCACCACCAGCGGGTAGCCGATGCTGCCGGCGGCGCGGATGGCTTCTTCTTCGCTGCGCACGGTGGCGTTCGGCGGCTGCAGCAGGTTCAGGCGCTCGACCATCTGCTGGAAACGCTCGCGGTCTTCGGCGCGGTCGATGGAGTCCGGGCTGGTGCCGATGATCGGCACGCCGGCTTCTTCCAGGGCGCGAGCCAGTTTCAGCGGGGTCTGGCCGCCGTACTGGACGATCACGCCCTTGGGCTTCTCGACGCGCACCACTTCCAGCACGTCTTCCAGGGTCAGCGGCTCGAAGTACAGGCGATCGGAGGTGTCGTAGTCGGTGGACACGGTCTCCGGGTTGCAGTTGACCATGATGGTCTCGTAGCCATCTTCACGCAGCGCCAGCGCCGCGTGCACGCAGCAGTAGTCGAACTCGATGCCCTGGCCGATACGGTTCGGGCCGCCACCGAGGATCATGATCTTGTCGCGGGTCGACGGGTTGGCCTCGCACTCTTCCTCGTACGTGGAGTACAGGTAGGCGGTGTCGGTGGCGAACTCGGCGGCGCAGGTGTCGACGCGCTTGTACACCGGGAACACTTCGAGCTTGTGGCGATGACGGCGCAGGTTCTTGTCAGTGATGCCCAGCAGCTTGGCCAGGCGCTGGTCAGAGAAACCCTTGCGCTTGAGGCGGAACATCAAGTCCTTGTCGATATCGGCCAGACCCAGGGTCTTGACCTTCTCTTCGTCCTTGATCAGGTCTTCCATCTGCACCAGGAACCAGCGGTCGATCATGGTCAGGTTGAAGATGTCGTCCACGCTCATGCCGGCGCGCATGGCGTCGGCCACGTACCAGATGCGCTCGGCGCCCGGCACGGTCAGTTCACGCTTGAGGATGCTGTGGAAATCGGGGTTGCTCGGCTCGACTTTCGGGTCCAGGCCCGAGACGCCCACTTCCAGGCCGCGCAGGGCTTTCTGCAGGGACTCCTGGAAGGTCCGGCCGATGGCCATGACTTCACCCACGGATTTCATCTGGGTGGTCAGGCGCGCATCGGCTTTCGGGAATTTCTCGAAGGCGAAACGGGGCAGCTTGGTGACCACGTAGTCGATCGACGGCTCGAAGGACGCCGGGGTCTTGCCGCCGGTGATGTCGTTCTGCAGTTCGTCGAGGGTGTAACCCACGGCCAGCTTGGCCGCGACCTTGGCGATCGGGAAGCCGGTGGCCTTGGAAGCCAGCGCCGAGGAACGCGATACCCGCGGGTTCATCTCGATGACGACCATGCGGCCGGTGTCCGGGCAGATGCCGAACTGCACGTTGGAGCCGCCGGTTTCCACGCCGATCTCGCGCAGTACCGCCAGCGAGGCGTTGCGCAGGATCTGGTATTCCTTGTCGGTCAGGGTCTGCGCCGGGGCAACGGTGATCGAGTCACCGGTGTGCACGCCCATCGGGTCGAAGTTCTCGATCGAGCAGACGATGATGCAGTTGTCCTTTTTGTCGCGGACCACTTCCATCTCGTACTCTTTCCAGCCGATCAGCGATTCGTCGATCAACAGTTCCTTGGTTGGCGACAGGTCCAGACCACGGGCGCAGATCTCTTCGAACTCTTCACGGTTGTAGGCGATGCCGCCGCCGGTGCCGCCCATGGTGAACGAAGGACGAATGATGCACGGGAAGCCGAGCTTCTCCAGCACCGCGTTGGCTTCTTCCATGCTGTGGGCGATGCCCGAGCGTGGGCAGGCCAGGCCGATGGACTTCATGGCCTTGTCAAAGCGCGAACGGTCTTCGGCCTTGTCGATGGTGTCGGCGTTGGCGCCGATCATTTCCACGCCGAATTTTTCCAGCACGCCTTCGCGTTCCAGGTCCAGGGCGCAGTTCAGTGCGGTCTGGCCACCCATGGTCGGCAGCAGGGCGTCTGGGCGCTCCTTCTCGATGATCTTGGCCACGGTCTGCCATTTGATCGGTTCGATGTAGGTGGCGTCGGCCATGGCCGGGTCGGTCATGATGGTCGCCGGGTTGGAGTTGACCAGAATGACGCGGTAACCCTCTTCGCGCAGGGCCTTGCAGGCCTGGGCGCCGGAGTAGTCGAATTCGCAGGCCTGGCCGATGACGATCGGGCCGGCGCCAAGAATCAGGATGCTTTTAAGGTCTGTACGTTTTGGCATGAGTTGTCTCGAATCCGCAGGTCAGTCGGCAAGCCGCTGAACGTTCACAGGCGGCGCTGGCAGGCTCGCTCCGGAGATCCGGGGCCTGGCCAGCGCGCATTACAGTCGCAGCGTCAATCAGCGGCGCTTGGCCATCGAAGCGATGAACCGGTCGAACAAAGGCGCTACGTCGTTCGGGCCTGGGCTGGCTTCCGGGTGACCCTGGAAGCTGAAGGCGTCCTTGTCGGTCAGCTCGATGCCCTGCAGGGTGCCGTCGAACAGCGATTTGTGGATGGCGCGCACGTTGCTCGGCAAGGTCGCTTCGTCCACCGCAAAACCGTGGTTCTGGCTGGTGATCATCACCACACCGGTGTCCAGGTCTTGTACCGGGTGGTTGGCACCGTGATGACCATGGCCCATTTTCACGGTCTTGGCGCCGGCAGCCAGGGCCAGCAGCTGGTGACCCAGGCAGATGCCGAACACCGGAATCTCGGTCTCGAGGATTTCCTGAATGGCCTTGATAGCGTAGTCGCACGGCTCGGGGTCGCCCGGGCCGTTGGACAGGAACACGCCATCGGGGTTGAGTGCCAGCACGTCGGCCGCCGAGGTTTGCGCCGGCACCACGGTGATGCGGCAACCGCGCTCGACCAGCATGCGCAGGATGTTCAGCTTGACGCCGTAGTCGAAGGCGACCACGTGATGCGGCAGGTCAGCTTCGTCGAGGTCGGCGTGGCTGTCGGTTTTCAGGTCCCAGACACTGGAGCGCCACTGGTAGGTCTCCTTGCAGCTGACTTCCTTGGCCAGGTCCATGCCCTTGAGGCCAGGGAAGCCCTGGGCGGCGGCGATGGCGGCGGCTTCGGAGATGTTCTCGCCGGCCATGATGCAGCCATTCTGGGCGCCCTTCTCGCGCAGGATGCGGGTCAGGCGACGGGTGTCGATGCCGGCGATGGCGACGACGTTGTTGGCCTTCAGGTAATCGGACAGCGACATTGTGTTACGCCAGTTACTGGCGACCAGCGGCAGATCGCGAATCACCAGGCCCGCCGACCAGACGCAGTCGGATTCGGCGTCTTCCGGCGTGGTGCCGGTGTTGCCGATGTGCGGGTAGGTCAGGGTGACGATCTGTTGGGCGTAGGAAGGATCGGTGAGGATTTCCTGATAGCCGGTCATTGCAGTGTTGAACACCACCTCACCAACGGTTTGACCGTCGGCTCCGATGGCCTCACCGCGGAAAATGCTGCCGTCGGCAAGGGCGAGTATGGCTGGCGTAGTCAAGAAGACCTCCGGTAGAAAAAACCTGAAAGGGCGATCGCAGGTTGTAAAAAAGCGGAATGACGTATAGACCGTCACCCCGCTTCTTCTTTGATCATCTGCGCGCTTTTAGTGGACACACTAAAGCTGTAGCTTACAGAAAAACCCTGTTTTGGTCTACCGGTAATGGGGCGAGAAATTGGGGGGATGCGACAGATTGCTGGTGGGACTGTGATGCAGTGCCTGTTGTAGGAGGGGGCAAAGCACCCGAGAGGCCGAAGGCCGGCTTGATCTTTTCATGAACAAAATCTAACCGGCCTTCGGCCTCTCGGGGCTGCGCCCCTCCCACAACAGCAGCCTCAACTGCAGGTCCAACCGCAGCGTTACGGCTGGTCTGGATCAATGCAGATCCAGCACATCCTGCATGTCGTACAGGCCAGGCTGGCGCCCGTCCAGCCACAGCGCGGCACGTACCGCGCCCTTGGCGAAGGTCATGCGGCTGGACGCCTTGTGGGTGATTTCCACGCGCTCGCCTTCGGCGGCGAACAACACGGTGTGATCGCCCACCACATCGCCACCGCGCACGGTGGCGAAACCGATGGTCTCGCGCTGGCGCGCACCGGTCTGGCCTTCGCGGCCATACACCGCCACTTCCTGCAGGTCTCGCCCCAGCGCCTTGGCCACCACTTCACCCATGCGCAGCGCGGTGCCCGAAGGTGCATCCACCTTGTGCCGGTGATGCGCTTCGATGATCTCGATGTCGGCATCGTCACCCAGCACCCGCGCCGCAGTGTCGAGCAGCTTCAGGCAGAGGTTGACGCCAACGCTGAAGTTGGCGGCGAAGACGATGGGGATGTCCTTGCCGGCTTCGGCCAGGCGCAGCTTCTCGTCGGCAGTGAAGCCGGTGGTGCCGATGATCATTGCCTTGCCCGCCTTGCGGCAGAAGGCCAGGTTTTTCAGCGTCACCGACGGGTGGGTGAAATCGATCAGCACGTCGAACTCGTCGACCACCCGATCCAGGTCACCGGAGAGCGGTACGCCGATGCGGCCAATGCCAGCCAACTCGCCGGCATCAGCGCCCACCAGACTGCTTTCGGCGCGGTGCACCGCAGCGGTCAGCCCGGCGCCCGGGGCCATCTGCACGGCCTCGATCAGCGCCTTGCCCATACGCCCGGCGGCGCCCATCACAGCTATACGTCGCATGTTCGATCCTTCTTACAAATCGCCAAAGAAGCGCTTCACACCATCGAACCAGCCGGTGGCCTTGGGTGAGTGCGAGCTGTCGCCTTCCAGCGATGCGCGCAGTTCTTCGAGCAATTCGCGCTGGCGCTTGCCCAGGTTGACCGGGGTTTCCACCGCCACCCGGCACAACAGGTCGCCGGCGCCACCGCCGCGCACCGGAGCCACGCCCTTGCCGCGCAGGCGGAACTGCTTGCCGGTCTGAGTGCCTTCCGGAATGCGCAGCTTGACCCGGCCATCGAGGGTCGGCACGTCGAGCTCACCGCCCAGCGCCGCATCGGTGAAGCTGATCGGCACGTCGCAGTACAGATGCTTGCCGTCACGCTGAAAGATGTCGTGGTCGCGCACGTTGATCACCACGTACAGGTCGCCGGTCGGGCCACCCTGGGTGCCCGCCTCGCCTTCGCCCGACAGGCGAATGCGATCGCCGGTGTCGACGCCCGCAGGCACCTTGACCGACAGCGTCTTGAACTCTTCGACACGACCTTCGCCATGGCACGAGTCGCACGGGTCGGAGATGATCTTGCCCTGGCCATGGCAGCGCGGGCAGGTCTGCTGCACGGAGAAAAAGCCCTGCTGCATGCGCACCTGGCCGATGCCGCCGCAGGTCGGGCACGTCACGGGCGCGGAGCCTTTCTTTGCGCCGCTGCCATCGCACGGTTTGCAATTGACCAGCGTCGGCACGCGAATGCTGACGGTGGTGCCGCGCACGGCTTCTTCCAGGCTCAGCTCCAGGGTGTAGCGCAGGTCGCTGCCGCGCTGTGCTCCGCCGCGGCCGCCACGGCCCTGGCCGCCACCGAAGAAATCGCTGAACACGTCGCCGAAGATATCGGAGAAGTTGGCGCCACCGGCACCGCCGAAACCACCGCCGCCACCCATGCTCGGGTCGACGCCGGCATGGCCGTACTGGTCATAGGACGCCCGCTTGCTGGCGTCGGAAAGAACCTCGTAGGCCTCGTTGGCCTCCTTGAATTTCTCTTCCGAGGCCTTGTCGTCCGGGTTGCGGTCCGGGTGATATTTCATTGCGAGGCGGCGATAAGCCTTCTTCAGATCGCCTTCACTGGAGCCACGCTCCACCCCCAACACCTCGTAATAGTCACGCTTTGCCATATGTCTTCGTACTCTTCAGGGAGCCAGTACGCCTGGGCGCCAGAGGCCGTACTACCAACAGGCCACGGAGGCCTGTTGTAACAAAAAATTCGTGGGTTCCAGATACGCCAACGCGGGAGCTAGGCTCCCGCGCGGCGACATCCTACCAGCCGCGCCCCATCAGGGGTTAGCTGGCCGACCAACAAGCGCGATTACTTGTGGTCTTTGACTTCTTCGAACTCGGCGTCGACCACGTCGTCATGCTTGGCCGGCTCTTCGGTGTGCTGGGCACCGGCAGCGCCGTCAGGCTGAGGCTGGTCGGCATACATCTTCTGCGCAACCGGGGCCGACAGACGCGACAGCTCTTCGACCTTGGAGTCGATGGCAGCCTTGTCGTCGCCTTTGACAGCGGCTTCCAGGGCAACCACAGCCGCTTCGATCGCGGTTTTCTCTTCGGCAGTGACCTTGTCACCAGCGTCGACGATCATCTTGCGAGTCGAGTGCACCAGCGCATCACCCTGGTTGCGGGCAGCGGCCAGTTCTTCGAACTTGCGGTCTTCGTCGGCGTTGCTTTCAGCGTCGCGAATCATCTGCTGAATTTCTTCCTCGGACAGACCCGAGTTAGCCTGGACGGTGATCTTCTGCTCTTTGCCGGTGGCCTTATCCTTCGCCTGTACGGTGAGGATACCGTTGGCGTCGATGTCGAAGGTCACTTCGATCTGCGGCACGCCGCGGCCTGCTGGCGGAATACCCGTCAGGTCGAACTTGCCCAGCGACTTGTTCTGCGAAGCCTGCTTGCGCTCGCCCTGCAGCACGTGGATGGTCACCGCGCTCTGGTTGTCGTCGGCAGTCGAGAAGGTCTGCGATTTCTTGGTCGGAATCGTGGTGTTCTTCTCGATCAGGTTGGTCATCACGCCACCCATGGTCTCGATACCCAGGGTCAGCGGGCTGACGTCCAGCAGCAGTACGTCTTTCACGTCACCGGCCAGTACGGCGCCCTGGATGGCAGCACCCATGGCAACGGCTTCGTCGGGGTTGACGTCTTTACGCGCTTCTTTACCGAAGAATTCGGTAACAGCTTTCTGCACCAGCGGCATGCGGGTCTGACCACCGACCAGGATCACGTCGTTGATCGCGCCGATGTCGATGCCCGAGTCTTTCAGGGCGATGCGGCAAGGCTCGATGGTGCGCTTGACCAGGTCTTCGACCAGCGATTCCAGCTTGGCGCGCGAGATCTTCACGTTCAAGTGTTTCGGGCCAGTGGCGTCTGCAGTGATGTACGGCAGATTGACGTCGGTCTGCAGGCTCGAGGACAGCTCGATCTTGGCCTTCTCAGCAGCTTCCTTCAGGCGCTGCATGGCCAGCGGGTCACCCTTGAGGTTCATGCCGCTTTCTTTCTTGAACTCCTCGACGAGGTAGTCGATCAGGCGGATGTCGAAGTCTTCACCACCGAGGAAGGTATCGCCGTTGGTGGCCAACACTTCGAACTGGTGCTCGCCATCGACTTCGGCGATTTCGATCACCGAAACGTCGAAGGTACCGCCACCCAGGTCATAAACGATGACAGTGTGGTCGCCCTTGGCCTTGTCCATACCGTAAGCCAGCGCAGCTGCGGTCGGCTCGTTGATGATGCGCTTGACGTCCAGGCCAGCGATACGACCGGCGTCCTTGGTGGCCTGGCGCTGGCTGTCGTTGAAGTAGGCCGGGACGGTGATGACCGCTTCGGTCACAGCTTCGCCCAGGTAGTCCTCGGCGGTCTTCTTCATCTTCTTGAGGATTTCGGCCGAGATCTGTGGCGGCGACATCTTCTGGTTGTTGACTTCAACCCAGGCGTCGTTGTTGTCGGCCTTGACGATCTTGTAAGGGACCATCTGAATGTCTTTCTGTACGACTTGTTCGTCGAAGCGGCGGCCGATCAGGCGCTTTACCGCGTACAGGGTGTTGTGCGGGTTGGTCACGGCCTGACGCTTGGCCGACTGGCCGACGAGGATTTCACCGTCGTTGGCGTATGCAATGATCGATGGAGTGGTACGCGCGCCTTCGGCGTTTTCCAGCACCTTGACACTGCCGTTCTCGAGGATGGAGACGCACGAGTTGGTGGTCCCCAGGTCGATACCGATAATCTTGCCCATGTTAACTCTCCCGAAACTGGTTTTTTGCAAATCTGATTTGGTTGCCGCGGCTGTGCTGACTAAAACCGCGGTAGCACTTAAACGCTTGACATCTAAATGGGGGCCTGGAGTTTTATTTCAAGGCCGCCCCTGCGAATTTTGCTCAGGCCTTTTCGTCGATCGACGGCGCGGACGGTGCCGGCGCCTTGCTGACCACGACCATGGCCGGGCGCAACAGGCGGCCATTGAGCGAGTAGCCCTTCTGGAACACTTTCAACACGCTGTTGGGCTCGACGTCGGCGCTTTCCTGCATGGCCATCGCCTGGTGGTGCTCGGCGTTGAACGGCGCGCCGTGTGGGTCAAGGGCTTCGAGGTTGTAGCGCTTGAGGGTGTCGTGGAACATCTTCAAGGTCAGCTCGATGCCTTCGCGCATCGGGCGGATGCTCACGTCGTCCGGGTTCGACAGCTCCAGGCCGCGCTCCAGGCTGTCGACGATCGGCAGCAGGTCGCCGGCAAATTTCTCGAGGGCGAATTTGTGCGCCTTCTCGACGTCCTGCTCGGCACGGCGACGGACGTTCTGCAGGTCGGCAGCCACTCGCAATGCCTGATCCTGCGCGCCTGCCAATTGCTCTTCGAGCAACTGCACACGGGCGCCAAGGTCTTCACCACCGGCTTCGCCTGCGGTGGCTTCGGTGTTCTGTTCGTCCAGCTTCTGTTCGTCAGCCATGGTTTTCTCCTCGATCGTTGGCGAGCACGACTCGCGCTTGTGCCGGGTATATGGGGCCGCAATTTTGCGGTTCAAGGGTAAAGACACTCTTGGCTGCGTCTTAATACCTTGATGCAATCAAATTTTTGCCCGGCGGCCGACGGCGACCGATGAGAGGCATTGTCAGGCCCGCAAAAAACACTGTATAAATAACCAGACCTCAAGCCTGGGAGCCGCCTCCATGTTGGTGCACCTGTCCGTACACAACTACGCCATCGTCGAACACCTTGACCTCGAACTCGAGCGCGGGATGAGCGTGATCACCGGTGAAACCGGCGCCGGCAAGTCGATCATGCTCGACGCCCTGGGCCTGACCCTGGGTGACCGCGCCGACAGCGGCGTAGTGCGCCCGGGTGCCGACAAGGCCGACATTCTTGCCACCTTCGACCTGGTCGACATTCCCGAGGCGAGCACCTGGCTGGCCGAGCGCGACCTGGCCAACGATGGCCCGTGCATCCTGCGCCGGGTGATCACCGCCGAAGGCCGCTCGCGTGGCTACATCAACGGCACGCCCTGCCCGCTCGGCGACCTCAAGGCCCTGGGCGAGCTGCTGATCGACATCCACAGCCAGCACGAACACCAGTCGCTGCTGAAAACCGACACCCACCGCCGTCTGCTCGACGAATACGCCGGCGCCACCGACCTGGCACGCCAGGTGTACCTGGCCGCACAAAAGTGGCGCCAGACCCGCACCGAGCTCGACCGCCTGGCCAACTCCAGCGACGAACAACGCGCGCGCCATCAACTGCTCAGCTACCAGCTCGAAGAGCTCGACAACCTCGGCCTCGGCGAAAACGAGCTGGAGCAATTGGAGCAGGAACACAAGAACCTGACCAATGCCGAGGCCTTGTTCGGCATCTGCCGCCAGGTCATCGAGCACTGCAGCGAAAGCGACTCGGGCAACGTGCTCAGCGCCCTGACCACCAGTCTCAACCGCCTGGGCGCCGTGAGCAACGCGCCGCATGCCCTGGGTGAGGCCGCCAACCTGATCGCCAGCGCGCAGATCCAGGTAGAGGAAGCCGTGGGCGAGCTCAATCGCTTCCTCGACAACTTCGACGCTGACCCCGCGCGCCTGCAACAGCTGGAAGAACGCCTCGACACTATCTACACCCTGGCGCGCAAGCACCGGGTACACCCCACCGAATTGCCGGCACTGCAGCAACGCCTGATGGATGAAATCGAAGGGCTCAACGCCAACGACGAATCGGTCGAGCAACTGGGTGAAGAGCTGGCTGCCTATGCGCGTCATTACCAGCAGCGCGCCGCCGAACTGAGCGGCCTGCGGACCAAAGCCGCCGAGCAACTGGCCGAAGCCGTGCAACAGGAGATCCAGCGCCTGGGCATGCCGGGCGGGCGTTTCACCATCGAGTTGAAGGCCAACGCCAACGACGACCTGCAACCGCACGGCCTGGAGCAGGTCGAGCTGCTGGTCAGCGCCAACCCCGGGCAACCCCTCAAACCCCTGGCCAAGGTCGCTTCGGGTGGCGAACTGTCGCGTATCAGCCTGGCCATCCAGGTCATCACCGCACAGACCTCGCGAGTACCGACCCTGGTGTTCGACGAAGTCGACGTCGGCATCGGCGGCCCTACGGCGGAAATCGTTGGCCAACTGCTGCGCCGCCTCGGCGAACGCGGCCAGGTGCTGACCGTCACCCATTTGCCACAAGTGGCCGCCCAGGGTCACCACCACCTGTTCGTGCACAAGGCCCGCGACAGCGAAGAAACCCGCACCGCCGTGTCCAGCCTGAGCAAAGCTGAACGGGTAGAAGAAGTCGCACGCATGCTCGGCGGCATCGACCTGACCAAGGAATCCCTGGCCCATGCCAAGAAGATGGTAGTGACCGCGAAGGGTTGATCGCGCGCAATGCCGCGTCGCTGCCGGCTACGCCACCTGTGGGGCATCCCGGTCCAGTGTAGGAGCCGGCGCAGCTGGCAACAGGATCACCTCGGTGACCGGATGTTGCGAGCCTTGCACTGCGCCGCCCCCCCTCGCTCTCAGCCTCCATCTGCACCACCCACAAAAAAGGCGACCCTCAAGGTCGCCTTTTTTGTCAGCTGATGTGTAGATCAGCTCTTCTTCTTGCGCACATACAGCACCAGATTGTGGTCGACCAGCTCGAAGCCATGCTCGATCACGATCTCCTTCTGACGACGCTCGATCTCGCTATCGAAGAACTCGATAACCTCGCCGGAATCCACGTTGACCATGTGGTCGTGGTGGCCCCCGTCGGACAGTTCGAATACGGCATGACCGCCGTCGAAGTTGTGCCGTACGACCAGATTGCATGCCTCGAACTGTGTCAGTACACGGTAAACCGTGGCCAGACCGACGTCCTCGCCTGCTTCCATCAGGGCCTTGTAGACGTCCTCGGCACTCATGTGACGTTGCTCTGCAGAGTCCAGCATTTGCAGGATCTTGACTCGCGGCAGGGTAACCTTGAGGCCCGCTTTACGTAATTCGCTATTTTCAACCATGGTCAGCTTTCTCGCCGATGCTGCTTCGCAGCTTCTCTTAATGCGGGTATGATCGGGGTTTACGTTGTCCCAGCCAAGATAGTGGAAGTCGCCCACCGATGCAAAACACCAAGCACTTGCTAACCAGCCTCACCATCGTGGGACTGCTCGCACTCGCCGGTTGTTCATTCCCCGGGGTTTACAAAATCGACATCCAGCAGGGCAATGTCGTCACGCAGGACATGATAGACCAGTTACGGCCAGGAATGACCCGTCGGCAAGTACGGTTTATCATGGGCAATCCTCTGATCGTCGATACATTCCACGCCGATCGCTGGGATTACCTGTACACCCTGCAACCGGGTGGCGGCACTCGCCAGCAGGAGCGCATGAGCATCTTCTTCAACGGCAACGACCAACTGGTCAGCTTGTCGGGTGATTTCAAACCAGGCGTCAGCCGCGACCAGGCCATCCTGGGCAAGGACTCCGACACCAACGTGGCCCAGCCGCCTCAGGGTGAAGCACCGAAGAAAGAAGCGCCGCCCAAGCCCGGCTCGCTGCTCGACCAGATCCAGAAAGACGTCGACGGCGTGCAGACCGTACCGGTGCCGACCGTCCCGCCGCTGGACACCGCGCCGCAGTAAAATCGCCGCGAAAAAAAAAGCCCGACATGTTCGGGTTTTTTTATGTCTCAACATTGCGTGCAAACGGGCCAGGCCAGTGGGTGAAGGTTTACTCAGCCGCCGGCCTTGGCCCGATCCCGCGCCGCCTTGGCTGCCCGCAACCGGCGAATCTCCTTTGGGTCCGCCAGCAACGGGCGATAGATCTCGATCCGTTCGCCAGCCTGCACCACCCGCTCGGCCGGCTGATCGACCACCTTGCCGAAAATCCCTACCGGCATGGCCGCCAGGTCCAGCTCAGGCCACTGCTGCACCACTGCCTCCAGGCGCAGCACCTGGGCCACGCTGGACCCCGCCGGCACCTTCAAGGCCAGCAGCGTCTGCTGCTGCGCCAAGGCATACACCACCTCGATGTCGATCATCCGTGCAGCTGCTTGGCACGCTGGCAGAAGGCATCGACCAGGGTGTTGGCCGCCTGATTGAACAACGGCCCCAGCGTGGCGCGCACGATCGGCCCGGCGTAGTCGAAGGCCAGGTCCAGGCTGATCTTGCAGGCCTTTTCACCCAGCGGCTTGAACACCCAGATGCCATGCAGCTGGCTGAACGGCCCCTCTTCCAGATTCATCTCGATCAAGCGGCCCGGCACCAGCTGGTTGCGCGTGACGAAGTGCTGGCTGATCCCGCCCTTGGCCACGTCCAGCTTGGCGCGCATCAGCTCGTCGTTGGCTTCGAGCACCGTGGTACCGGAGCACCACGGCAGGAATTCCGGGTAGCGCGCCACATCGTTGACCAGGTCGTACAGCGCCTGAGCCGGGTATGGCAGCAACGCCGAACGTTGAATATGAGTCGTCATGCAGTTCCCCTGGGCGCCGGTTGCGTCGGTACTGCATATCGACGGCAAGCGGGCGCGGGTGATCAAAAAAGTTGGCGCATTGTCCGGGATTCATCGAAGCGTCTCAAGCATGCAGCAAGCCCATAGCCGACGAGCCGTCGACTGCATATAATGCCGCCCCTATGGCTAAACAAAAGAAACACCCAACAGGGACCATCGCGCAGAACAAGAAAGCGCGACACGATTACTTCATCGAACACCGTTTCGAAGCTGGTCTGGTCCTGGCCGGCTGGGAAGTAAAAAGTCTGCGGGCCGGCAAGGCGCAGTTGATCGACAGTTACGTCCTGCTCAAGGATGGCGAAGCCTGGCTGCTGGGTAGCCACATCGCCCCGTTGACCACGGCCAGCACTCACGTCATCGCCGATCCGGTACGCACCCGCAAGCTGCTGTTGAACAAGCGCGAGCTGGAAAAACTGTTCACCAACGTGCAACAGAAAGGCTACGCCTGCGTCGCCTTGTCGCTGTACTGGAGCAAGCACTTGATCAAGTGCGAAATCGCTCTGGGCAAAGGCAAGAAGGAATACGACAAGCGCGATACCCAGCGCGAACGCGATTCCGACCGCGAGCTGCAGCGCGCCGTGCGCACCAAGGGCAAGGAAGACTGAGGCCTCGGCCCCAGCTGATTTCCCCCTTCAGCACTTCCCGACCTCGGGAGGTGTTCGCCTGCCCGCCATACAGGCCAAGCGCGACCGGCAACGCTGGCGCCCAGCCAGACACTCGTCAACAATGACCGCAGCATAAAAAGGCTCGCGCACTCCCCGCGCGCCAGAGCCGACGCTGCGGAGATTGGCCTGATGAGTTTGCCGTCGACATTCCTGAGCTCCATCGAACAGCTGATCCCTGCCGCCCGCCGCTTCAGCGACCCGACCTCGTTGCTGGCCTTCGGCACCGACGCCAGCTTCTACCGGCTGATCCCGCAACAGGTGCTGCGGGTCGAATCCGAAGCCGAAGTCATCGGCGTGCTGCAACTGGCCCACCGCGAAGGCGTGCCCGTAACCTTCCGCGCCGCCGGCACCAGCCTGTCCGGCCAGGCCATCAGCGACTCGGTGCTGCTGGTACTGGGCGAGCACTGGAACGGCCGCGACATCCGCGAGCACGGCCTGCAGATTCGCCTGCAACCGGGTGTAATCGGCGCCCAGGCCAACGCCTGGCTCGCCCCGTACGGGCGCAAGATCGGCCCCGACCCGGCCTCCATCAACGCCTGCAAGATCGGCGGCATCGTCGCCAACAACGCCAGCGGCATGTGCTGCGGCACCGCGCAGAACACCTATCACACCCTGGCCGGCATGCGCCTGATCCTCGCCGATGGCAGCTGCGTCGACAGCGAAGACCCCGCCAGCGTCGCCGCCTTTGGCCACAGCCACGGCGAGCTGCTCGGCGCGCTCCAACAACTCGCTGAACAGACCCGCGCCAATCCCGAACTCGCCGAACGCATCCGCCACAAGTACCGCCTGAAAAACACCACCGGCCTGTCGCTCAACGCCCTGGTCGACCACGACGACCCGCTGCAAATCCTCATGCACCTGATGGTTGGCTCCGAAGGCACGCTGGGCTTCATCAGCGCCGTCACCTACGACACCGTCATCGACCACCCCTGCAAAGCCACCGCGCTGATCGTCTTCCCCGACGTGCACACCTGCTGCAACGCCGTCACCGTGCTCAAGCAGCAACCGGTGGCCGCCGTCGAACTGCTCGACCGCCGCAGCCTGCGCTCGGTGCAAGACAAACCCGGCATGCCGCCCTTCGTCCGCGACCTGCCCGACGCCGCCTGCGCCCTGCTCATCGAAACCCGCGCCGGCGCGCGCGCCGAAGTGCTCGACCAGGTCGGCCAGATCCAGACCGCCCTCGCCCCCTTCGCCGTGCTCGAACAGATCGACTTCACCGAAGACCCGCTGGAAAACGCCCGCCTCTGGGCCATCCGCAAAGACACCTTCCCCGCCGTCGGCGCCGTGCGCGAGACCGGCACCACGGTGATCATCGAAGACGTCACCTTCCCCGTCGAACAGCTGGCCGCCGGCGTTACCGGCCTCATCGCCCTGTTCGAAAAACACCACTACAACGAAGCCATCCTGTTCGGCCACGCCCTGGAGGGCAACCTGCACTTCGTCTTCACCCAGGGCTTCAACAACCCGGCAGAGATCCAGCGCTACCAGGCCTTCATGGACGACGTCGCGCACCTGGTGGCCGTACAATTCGGCGGTTCGCTCAAGGCCGAACACGGCACCGGCCGCAACATGGCGCCCTTCGTCGAACTGGAATGGGGCCGCGACGCCTACCAACTGATGTGGCAAATCAAACGCCTGCTCGACCCCAAAGGCATCCTCAACCCCAATGTCGTGCTTAGCGAAGACCCGCACATCCACCTGAAAAACCTCAAGCCGCTGCCCGCCGCCGACCCCATCGTCGACAAATGCATCGAGTGCGGCTTCTGCGAACCGGTGTGCCCGTCCCGCGGCCTGACCCTCACCCCACGCCAGCGCATCGTGCTCTGGCGCGACATCCAGGCGCGGCAACGCGCCGGCGAAAACACCGACGCCCAGCGCCGCGACTTCCAGTACCAGGGCATCGACACCTGCGCCGCCACCGGCCTGTGCGCCCAGCGCTGCCCGGTGGGCATCAACACCGGTGAGCTGATCAAACAACTGCGCGCCGAAAACGCCACCCACCCGCGCGCAGCCAACTGGCTGGCCGACCACTTCAGCACAGCCCTGCAAGGCGCCCGCTTCACCCTGCACGCCGCCAACGGCGCGCGCATGCTGCTCGGCGCCCCGCGCCTCACGGCACTCTCCGCCCGCCTGCAAGAGGCCAGCCGTGGGCAGATCCCGCAGTGGACCTCGGCCATGCCGCAAGCCGAACAGGCCATCCGCGTCAAACCCGCCCTGCTGGACCAGCGCCCGCGAGTCGTCTACCTGCCCGCCTGCGTCTCCCGCGTGATGGGCCCCGCCGCCAGCGACCCCGAACAGATGTCCCTGCGCGACAAAACCACCCAACTGCTGGAAAAAGCCGGCTACCAGGTCATCTTCCCGGCCACCCTCGACAACCTCTGCTGCGGCCAACCCTTCGCCTCGAAAGGCTACCCCGAGCCGGCCGAACGCAAACGCCAAACCCTGCTCGACGCCCTGCTCAGCGCCAGCCGTGGCGGCCTCGACCCCATCTACTGCGACACCAGCCCCTGCACCCTGCGCCTGCTGCAACAGCCCGCCGACCCACGCCTGAGCCTCTACGACCCGGTGCGCTTCATCCGCAGCCACCTGCTCGAGCGCCTGGACTTCACCCCCCAGGCCGACCCCATCGCCGTGCACGTCACCTGCAGCACCCAGCACTTGGGCGAAGGCCAGGCCCTCATCGACCTGGCCCGCCGCTGCAGCCACAACGTCGTGATCCCCGAGGGCATTCACTGCTGCGGCTTCGCCGGCGACAAAGGCTTTACCACCCCCGAACTGAACGCTCACGCCCTGCGCCACCTCAAACAGGATGTGCAGGGCTGCCACGAGGGCATCAGCACCAGCCGCACCTGCGAAATCGGCCTGTCGCACCACAGCGGCATCGACTACCACAGCCTGGTTTACCTGGTAGACCGAGTCACCACCGCCAAGCGCCCAACTGCGCAATAAACCCGCAGTTTTCGCCCCTGTTTGGTGCAAACTGCCGCTTGTTGGCCGAAAAACAGCTTTTCGTGGCCCGCCATGAAGAAAAAATAGAACCCTCGTCAAACGTTAGAGTCCGTTTATTTAGGCCCTGAACAAAAGGGCTATTAACCACCTCGGAAGGTTTGCCTTTTTCGGCGGATTCCGAGCCATCTAGCTCGAGGAGATACCCCATGAAGCGCACCATGATTTCTGGACTGTTCATCACCGCCGCCCTGCTGGCATCCCCTGTTTTCGCAGCCGAAGACCTCTGCGGCGCCAACCTGCAGACCCTCAAGGACGCCCAGGTGTCGACCAACACCAACCTGAGCGCCGAACAGAAAAAAGGCCTGTCGAAAACCTGGAACCAGGCCAACAAGGCCCACAAAGCTGGCGACGACAAGAAATGCATCGCCATCACCAGCCAGGCCATCAACGACCTGAAAACCACCGGCTCCAGCTCCGACGGCGCCAAGTAATTCAAGCGGCCAGGCCAGCCCCATCGCTGGCCGGTTTGCTTGCACAGCCGCCCTCGGGTACACTGTGCGGCCTGACTGCTTCGGCAGGCAGGCAAGAGCTGCAAGCGGGGCCGATTAGGATTCGACGCCGGTAACGAAACTCTAGGGGCATGCCGAGTTGGTAACAGAACTCGTAAATCCACTGTTGCAAAACTCTATAATTGCCAATGATGACAATTACGGTGCCCAACTAGCTGCGTAAGCAGCCTAGTCGCACTTCTGGTAGCTTCGGCTCCAGCAATCGTTAGGGGATGTCTGTAAACCCGAAGCGATTGTCATATAGAACAGAATCGTCGCCTAGTACGTTGTGGACGAAGCGCCTAAAACTTACACAACTCGCCTGAAGCACCCTGCCCGTCGGGCGGCCGAGGGTTAACTTAGTAGACACGGCTAAGCATGTAGAACCGACAGCGGAGTACTGGCGGACGGGGGTTCAAATCCCCCCGGCTCCACCAAATGATCAAAGGAAGACGTCCATGGGCGTCTTTTTTTGTGCCTGAGATCCAGTAAATACGCGGCCTCCAGCGCTTTTGCGGTCTTTCAAGAGTTTTTGAGTTCCAGCCATTCGGGTATTCCAGGCGGTATTCCAGCTCACCCGGTGCTAATCTTTGGAATACCGAATCAGTGCTTGAGGACAATCTCATGCCTGCTCAAAACCTCCGCCTCTCCGATCGACAACTCAAGGGAGCCAAACCCGCGTCCAAGGATTACGTCCTCACGGACGGCGACGGTTTGCAACTCCGCGTACGCAGCAACGGCTCGTTGCTGTGGAATTTCAACTACCGCGAACCGGTGACCAAGAAGCGCATCAACATCGGCTTCGGGACCTATCCCGAACTGTCACTGGCGAACGCACGAAAGATGGCAGTCGAGGTCCGCGAGCTGCTTGCCCTGGAAACGATCCTAAGGTGCAGCGCAATACGCTGAATGAAGCCAAACGGACGGAAACCGAACACACCTTCGAGAACGTGGCCACCGCCTAGTTCGAGCCCAAGAAAGTCTCGGTGACCCCGGCCTATGCCGAAGACATCTGGCGCTCGCTCGTGCTGCACGTATCACCGACCATGAAGAAAACCCCTCTGCGCCATGTGAGAGCTATAACGCGTTTGTACAGCGAGTCGCCGGGCCGGCAAGAGACGTTCTGCATGCTCACGATCTCAAAGGGTTTCATGAGCTGAGGGCGGCGTTTGCGTGTGAGCGCTTCGAGCAGATCACTCAGCACCAGGTGCCTGTTAAAGGTGGGAGTGCTATGCGATACATCGGCGCCTTGATCGTGAGGCTCGCATGCAGATCAGTCGAGACCTGGGGCATAGGCGGATTGACGTAGTCGCTGCCTACATTGGGGGGCGGATATGACCAAGGGGCTTGATATGGAGGTGTTTGGGTGGCGTGCTGGCTGGGTCGCATGCGACTCGGCAACGGCATTTACGGCAGGCGAAGGTTATCCAAGCTGCTATAGCTAAGCGATGGCACCGAGAAAATCCATGGGCGTGGCAGCGGAAGCATTTGGAGTGGTGTCTCGCGCATCACTTAAAGCAACGTAGCGAAGACACGCGATATTACTACCTACTCACTGTCAGATTGATCGCTCGACTCCTAAAGGCGTCATGGGTTTTCGGACTTTAAACTGAGTCTTCCTCTACGAAGCAGGGTGCTCTCGCGCCAAAACGGACGCTCGCGGAGGGCAGCAATCGGCCATCAGCGGTCATCCAACCTCTACAAAAGTAGGGCAATCCAAGTGGAGTGTTGATGGTTCGACTTAGCGTCCCAGGAGCTTAAAGCGATCCGCGGTTTTCTTGTCTACAGGCAGTGCCTCAACGAGACCATGATCTACAGTAGGGCTAATCAAGAGCGCGTTTCTCCGCGCTTGATCTCGACCTTCCTGTAATTGTTCCGGCGTACAAATAAATACTGGCAGTACCCCCGACCAGTTACCTACTCCCTCAAGCTCCGCATCCACATGAATAGAAAGATATTGTTCGGTAAGCTCAAAGGTCGGAGTGCTAACGCTATTGACGCGATTGACCCAGGCAAGCGGTGCCACTTTCTTGTTAGCAGCTCTGGAATTCCGGGGGACAAACGAAAGGCGGATGATATCCATCATAATGAGCCTGCTAAGCCAATCGGAGCCTACATACCTTTCGTGATAATCAGAGATAAAGCTGCCGCTCTGAAGGTCCGTAAACCACGTGCCGTGAGCCATACCCAGCACGTTGCCAAATACCGACTCCATCGCGTCCACACCACCGAGCATCCTACCGGTCTCTGTGCACATGGTTTTGGTTGTCATTGCATTGCGACGGTCTGTGGCCACTTGGATTTGGACGGTGACCTCGTACCCTAACTCAGTTCGCTCAATAGCAGGCGGTTGGGAAAGCAGCCCGCCATAGCCAAGTTCATTTGAAAGGACGTATCGATCCTCATCTGGCCATTTGCTGAAATCCACGCTCATAGCCCACAGCTCCCGGATGTTGCCTTCCAGGAAGTGAGATATTCGGAATCGGTATCCGTCCGGACCGAACCGTAATACCGCCCCTAGCGCGATTAGACTCGGGCCGATAGCAATGATGTCATCGCGACTCACTTCACCTTGCCCCTGAAGGCGCCTTGATGCCTCATGGCTGAGCTTCAGCTCATGAAGGTTTTGAGTTGAGAATCTGGCTTCGTCCCTGTCGATGAGAACGCTACAGCTAGCGCACAGCCAAATCCCATTATCGATTGATCCGCGTTGCTCAGGAGTCATTGAGTGGTCGTAACGGCGCGCGCCAGGACCAGGCGCGGCGGCTGCAATGTGAGCAGCAACGCCAATCATGGTCACAGCGTTTGAAGCCTCGTCGCTTGGCCCTACCGTCGAGACCTTGCACAAGGAGCATTCATAGCTTGCCCGTAGGGCGAGGACGCTCTTAGTTTTTTTTGAAAAATTGTCACGTGAGGAAGTCATCTGTGAAATCCAAACTAGTAGGCCCCATCAGGAGCAGAGCGATTATCGCTGGCAAAACGCATGATTGCTACTCGGGCCTCCATATCTGAAAGACCGTATTCGTTAGCTCGGATTGCAATGGCTGGAAGGCTGGTCGATTTCTCATGCGTTTCAGCAGGCATTAGGACGAATTTTTTGCCATCGAATGAGACGGCCTGTCTCTTGGTTGGCCAGAAGGTCCGCGTCTCAATCGCTCCGACAATCCACTTGCCTACCTGCGCGATCATGCGCTCGGCTTCTTCGAATGGGTCTTGTAGTAGTTCTATTGCGCTCACCGACTGAGTGCTGAATTCAGCGTAAAGGCCAAGACAAATCTCATTTTTGATGCGGGCTGGCTCGATGGTGGGCTGAAGCCCACCCTACGGTACCAAGCAGCCCCACTGAATATCTTCACGGCCGGGGGCCCGGCCAAACATCCTGCTCCAACTGGAGCGCAAGGTCCCGGGTGCTAACTCGTCTCAGCGCGGAGGCGGCGATGAACTGGACGCCTAGAGCAAGGTCGATGACTTCCAGTCGAGTGAGACCTGCCCCTTGATAACGGGTATTCACGTAGTCCGGCAGTTTCTTCGCAATCACGAGGAGGTGTTGGTCATCTCGATGCGGACATTCGGCAATCAAGCGGTTGGCCAGAACCTCGTGTTTGTGCCCCAGGCCGCGACGATCCTTCTCTGATACACCGAGGTGCTTTAGGGTGCCTTTGATTGCCAGCTCCGCTGTTAGGCAGATCGGTTGAATGATGGAGCTGGAGTTGTAGGTGTTGACCAAAGTATTGGCCACGTCCTCCAGATTGGAGGCGGCCTGCCCCCACAAGGTAAGGGTCTCCTTGTCCACCTGATGTTGCAGATCGTCGATGCTGTAAACCAGGTCGAACGCGTCCGCCCAGGCAAAACAGGATCTGGCCGCAATCATGCGGTCCCCTCTGCACCAACGACTCCAGACTTCATGGTTGTCGAAGCCCAGCCCTTGATGAGGGGTCATCGCGAACTGACCGTACCCCACAGCTATCGTAATCTTCTTTACCTGATCGACGGCTGCCGCCAGGCCAGTGCCCATCCCGGGCCAGGAGTAGTTGACCTCGGGTACCAGCCTGGCGTAGGCGTGGGAGATGTCCTCAATGGCGGGGTTCTGGTGAAGGCCGAGAACAAACTGATCCTTGAGCAGGTCCACCGCAGCCCGAAATGGCCGGGCATGGAAGGGGACGCCTTCCTGCGCGTAGCGGTGGTCGAGCTGCAAAATGTCTTCATCTGTGAAGCTTGTCATGGCGTCCTCTCATTCCCAAAGCCGGAGTGGGTATTAGAGAGGCTCGACATCGATTTATAAAGCCTTTACGGCAGCGCTACTTTGGTGCAGGCGATGAACCGGAGCAGGCAGTTCAACGTCACACTCGAACTTGACCTTCACGTAGCGATTCGGTGCATCCAGCCAATTGCACAAGAACCCGCAGCCCTTGCCAGCTCTGATAGATGTAGTCTCAGCGGGGATCGCTGTGTTCTTCATGTTCTCAGTCATCGTTCGCGGTCTTCGTGGCTACACGTTCGGGACAGTGAATATCGATTTGGGGGCGGAAGATGCCTTAGGCCAACGGCAGCTAGTGGCCGAAAGTGGTCAGTCGGGACAAGCTCCCAAGTGGTCGAATCGGAATTGATTCTCTTTTTATCAAAAATAATTAGGATTGAATCCATCCCCACGCCTCTAGGCGTTCCATCAAGCGATACAGTCGAGGCTCTAGGTCGCTATCATATGGAATCATCCTAGTACCGAGAGACCCATGCCCTCCGAAAACCGCTTTCCTCAAAGTGTCATCACGACACTCGCCAAGCGATCTGCGAACATCTGTACCAATCCTAGCTGCGGAGCAATCACGAGTGGGCCGGCTGATCGCCCGGAAGGGTCGATAAATTTAGGTGAAGCCGCTCACATCTACGGAGCTAACCTAGGTTCTGCCCGATACGCGGAGGCGATGCTTTCTGCCGAGCGAAGGGCGATCACCAACGCCATCTGGTTGTGCGGCAACTGCCACAAAATGATAGACGACGACCCCGATCAGTACCCCGCAGGATTGCTATTCGAGTGGAGGCAAGAACACGAACAAGCCATCAGTGAGAAAATGGGGAAAACCAGCGCTGCGATCAAACATCGGTATGAGCGTCGTCACCTGGAAGCTTTCGGTAAGCTGAGCTATGTAGCAGAACGCTTGATTATCGACAAGGATAGTTTCTGGGAGTATCTGCTCACTGCCGAAGCTTTAAAGACCGAGATCACGCCAATTGCGAGGCGTTGGAAGGCGCTAAATGGCGGCCTCTACGCGAAGCCAATCACCCGGCTGGAGCGAGCAGAGAGTTTTGAATGGCTCAGTGACAGGATGCAGGAAATTCTGCTTTATGTGCAGGCCTTCATGAACCTCACCAACGGCGAACTACAGTTGGCATGGGGAGAACCTGGAGTTTCCGGCAACGACTTCGATATTGTTTCGGCATGCAGGCTTTACGGTGAGGTCTGCCGGGGGGCTCTGCTTTGGGAGGAACAGATTCATTTTACCAGGGTTGATGAAGACTTCGTGGAAGTTCGCGATTTATTCCTGGGGACCGCAGGGCATCTGATAAATCAGGTGATGGAAATACAGAGGTTTCTAGCCGAAACGTTTGCTGCTGAGCCTACTTCGGGTACTTACGCGTTGACCTTGACTATTGAACTGCCCGATGGATGGGCTGAAAAGGCAGAGGCCGCCTTGACCAGAGCAGCAGAGAGTTTCTCAGCATCTAGAACTTGCTGACCTTGGTAGGAGCCTATAATTTATCGAGCAAGCTTATCGATGCGCCCCTTGGTTCGAGCCGTGAAGGCATCGATATCGCTTATAGTCGAGACAGACAAAGCTTTGTAACCGTTGATTTTAAAGCCAAGATACATCAAGAATTCCTTGGTGATGTAGGAAGGCGCTGGATCAGCGCCTACTGAATGGGTTTGATAGGTCAGGGTTTGCCTGCTGCCTTGGCTGCACTCTCAACCCACGCTCCAAGATTGTCGCGTCCATGACCGTTGTTCCACAGGTAATGGTTATAACCTTGAACTCGCAAGCTGCAGCAGTCTGTTGTCTCTCCATCGAGGTTCGCGATCTTGCTGATGTCTATAGTCAAAATGCCGTTACCGCGCGCGATGCTTTGGGCGACCTCATACTTGACCCATTTGCTTTTATCGGTATTAGCCCCTACGAGCACAACCGTAACGGTCGTACCGGAAAGCTGGCCATCGATCCAGGCCTTGATCGCCGCGTCCCCTTTACGCTGAACCTCTTCAAAATCTGCCTTGTCGATGAAGCCATATTTCGTATCAGCAGCGATCACATTGCTGTTTCGCACATTCATGGCACGTTGAACATCGTCATATTTGAAGCTGAAGAAAACTTTTCTCGCCATTGGTATCGTCCTTAAATGAGAGGCAGTAGTGTGAGGATGACCTCTTGGGCGCGATTCAGCGTGGTGGCCTCATCGCCCAGCTCATCCAACAGGGGTGTAATCTTCTTTCCATGCTCATACTTTGATTCGTCGTACCCCTGGATCACCTCCTTCCACAGCTCTGCAGATATGGAACCGGTGATGCCAATAGGAATTACGAATATGCCGTTCGCTACAGCAATGTCGAACTCTTCGCGCATTCCATTAGATAGTACTAGCTCGCCGTCTTTGAGCTTGTTGCCAAACAGGAAAATAGCGATACCCGCGTGGGCAAGCATGTTGTGACGATACTCTGTCCAGAGTTCGTTGAGAGGCTTCTGCCCAGATTGACTCTGGGGGAACGGGCGCAAGATCAACTGATCGCTATCCAGGCGCCCACCGTTCATGATGGTCTGCTCCAGCACACCGGTGATGACTGCACTCCCGATGCCCAGGCCAAAGCCTGAAATGACACGGTATTGCTTCGCGCTAATGGCCTTGCTCAGATTATAAACAAATTGCTCCGACTCCGCCTCCGTCCAAGGAGAGTAGTCATGAGCTGCTCCTGAGATGAAGATGGTCTTCTTCTTGTGGCGATGCTCGATCGCCTTTAGGATGTCAGTGATCTCAGAGAACAGATCGACGTAGATCACCTTGATCCCGACGCGCAGCAGCTCACCTTTGAAGAGCTCTTCCTTACGCTGACGGTACTCGAAGTCTGCTTGGCCTTCCCGTGGTTCCTTGCTTGCTTTACGAAGGATGCAATAATGCTGTCGTTGATCTTGCGCGAACTGAATCCTCACACGGCTGAGAATGTACTCAAGGTTGGGGTCCGAGAAACTAAAGCCTAAAAACAAGAATGTCTTAGCGATCAGGTCACCGCTGAGCGCGGTAATGAAGGGCTGCATCTTGACGTGATAGCGCTCGTAGTCATCACGAATCAAGACCGCGTCCGAAGCGTGCTCGACGTCACCGTGCATCTTATAGACAACGGCATCGCGCTTAGGCCGAGTGGTGGCAAGCTGCTTGGTCGTATATTTTATGTCCGCTACTTTCTCATTGTTTTGCAGAGCGGTCTCAATTAGGCGATCGTAGTTTGTTGTCCAGTACGTCTGGATCGGAAGCCTTGCCAATATGGCGTGGTTTTCAGTAGGTGCCACGTTTGCGGAGAACTCAGTGACCAGAAGCTGATTAAGCTTCGCTCGATTAGTCAGGTTTACGTTCGCATGGTACTGCGCCAGCGTCACCAGATCCCACTCCCTTTCCACGTCAAGTTCAAGGTCATCCGCAATCGGCTTAAGCAACGACTTCCAATCGACAAAACCTGCTGCCCTTGAAAACCCTGCACCAGCAAATATCGCCAGATTCCCTTCGGCCAACTCCTTCGATAGGTTGTCGATAAGACGTAATTGTTCTCTATTCATGCCGTAATCACTTTATCGGTGTAAAGAAAATTTCAGATGGCTTACCCAGTATCCCTTGTCTTGGAGCTCTTATAGAGCTAAACCGCCGGCCGACGGGGTATCAATGGTGCTGTACAGTTTTAAATATTCATTACCTCGATAATGATCATAACTGTCTATGGTAGGGGCTATGGCAATGCGGTTGAGCTGCTTTTTTCCATCCGCGTACCCAATCTCCCAGGGCACCAGCGGGAATAACGGCTGGGCTGGAGTAGAAGGACGACATTACCAACGCTCACGGTTACTGAGAACGTAATACACCGCGTACGCGATGGCCAAGCCGATCAAGCCGCCGATGATATCGGCCTCGAAACGGATGACCGGACTAATATAGGGCAAGCCAGATCTGAGCGCGTCCCAGTCAATGTCGCCTTGGCCATCGCCGAACATCGAGTTCCAGCCATATGGGAATATCATTTCCAGCAGCGCACACACTGCTACCCCTGCATGAATCAACCACCCATCAGAGTAGGACAGGAACCGATTAGCTCCGAGGATTAGCCCTGCAGAAAACAAAACCATGACTCCCGTCAGGGTGAACTGTTTCGCTAGCTCAGCCCATTCAAAAATCCCGCTCAACATCTCTCATCGCCTGTCAAAAAATTGAGTAGAGAATCTACCAATAATTTTACTGCTTTGCCTAGGCTGATCGGATCCGATTTTTCGACCCATGGAAAAGGAAGAGCCCGACTCAATGGCCGGGCCGTAAGTGATCTGACGACTCCAACTGCCACGCCGCATACAGAGACCCTTGGATAACCTCCAAGCAGACGCTTTCCTTGCCACTTCATTGAGCTGCGAGCCGCTCTCGATGCCATCGGTTTCGCCCTGCTGTCTCTTCATTGTTGACGATCTTATCGACCGTGGCTCTGAACCCGAGCAGATGTTGGAATGGCGGACAAGTCACGGCTCTCCGCAGTGCTGAGCGATCATGAAGACATGGCGACGCTGTAAGCTCACCAGATGCTGCGCGATAATATGTCTTAGCGGAAGGGCCGCACGTGGCTGATAGGGCTCGGCAGCGCCTAGCAAGCAGGCTATGCCGTTGCACTTGGCGATCCTCCGGAGGCGGCTGGAAGTCGACACCCAGACCGGCCTCGTCGGCATCGTCCATGCAGCCTTCCCATTCCGTGTTTGTGATACTAGCGGGACTACCTCAGAGGCCCACTGTTCGCAACATGGTGGCCGTTGTCCAGTGGTCTCGAGACGGGCAACACCACAACCAACATCCTGTAGATGGCATACGGGCAGTGATAGCTAGACACTCCCCCTGCGCGGCCGGCGATGCTGGGCAACGTGCCGCCTGTCGATACGGGCGCCTGGATGGGAGGGTACTTCACGCTCAGGGTACTGGACACCCTCGCCTGCTACCCGGCGGCGGGACGGGGGAGTTCAGGGATTTCCGATTCGAGCATCGAAATCACGTTCATCTATCGGGGCGTCCGTTGCCGCGAGAGGATCACGCTCAAGCCCACCGCCACTAATCTGAAGAAAGCGGAACAGTACAAGGCGGCGATTGAGCACGCAATCTCGATCGGCACCTTCGACTACTCGGTGGCCTTCCCCGGGTCGGCCAGGCTGCTAAGGTCGCGCCAGAGGCAAGCCGGGAAACGGTGAAAGGTTTTCTAACCAGGTGGCTCGATGCGAAGCAGAAGCTCATCGCAAGCAGTACTTTCGAGGGGTACCGAAAGCTCGTCGAGTCGCGGCTGATCCTTGCCCTGAGTGACCACATGCTGGTTGACCTCAAGCGGAAGACCGTTCGGGATTGGCTCGACAAGCTCGAGGTAGGAACAAGACGCTCAGCAATATACAGAGCTGCTTGCGATCGGCTCTGAACGACGTGGTGGAGGAGGAACTGATCGACACCAACTCTTTGGCAGGCTGGACCTACTCTCGCAAGGAAGCACCGCCCAAAGAGGACGACGTTCACCCGTTCAGCCCCGAGGAGCAACAGGCCGTGCTCGGGGCATTTTCCGGCCAGGCGCGCAACATGATGCATGTTCGCACTGTGGGCAGGCCTACGCACCAGCGAACTTGTGCCGCTCGACCGGGGCGATATCGACTTCGCGACGAGTTCCTTGTGACTAGGGCTATGACGCAGGCGGCCCGAGGCAAAGCAGAGACTACGAAAACAGCCGCAAGGCGGCGCAGAGCCAAGCTGCTGCGCCCGGCAATGGAAGCACTCTAGGCTTAGAAAACGCATACGTTCCTAGCCGACGCTGAAGTGTTTCAAAATCCTCGTACGCTCGAGCGATGGACCGGCGACGGCCCGCTCCGGAAAACGATGTGGATGCCGGTGATGAAGAAGGCAGGCGTCCGGACCGTCGACCCTATCAGACGCGGCACGCCTATGCATCAATGATGCTATCAGCTGGAGAGCATCCTATGTGGGTTGCAAAGCAGATGGGGCAGACTGACTAGACGATGATCGCCAGGGTCTATGGACGGTGGATGTCGTCTTCTGAAACTGAGGCCGAAGCAGAGCAGAGCAGAGCAGAGCAGCAATCTTTCGATACTCATCCAAAGAAGCCAAGCTCCGGTCAGAGCAATCGAGTGAATTTACTTTTTTTCTTGATAGGTGGGCCAAGGTAATCCCAACGCTCTGCTAACCACTGCACCTCTTGAAAAAGCGTCGAGCGGCCGCTGGCCTCTCTTAGCGCATCAATAAACGGCCTAGCATTCCTATGAAGCCCTACAAGAGTATTATAACTGGCATTCCATAGCATCTTTTCGTCATAGATGCCCGCCTGAACGCCAACACTGACGTATTCCCAATGGTTGAGTACATACCTAATGCTTTTGGCTTCATCGGTGCCAACCTGGTCCTTTCGAGCATAAGCTCGCACATTGGAGTCAGCCCTCTCGTGGATAGCTGCCAAACAGCGCATCCCAGCCATAAGCTCCTTGTCAGCCCTGCTTGCGAATAGCAGGTCAGCTGACTGCTTTCGCTTAGCCGTGGCCTTCACCGTCAGTACCGATATGACTGCGACGGTGACACCCAGTAAGAATGACAAGCTTCGGAACCAATCCGAGCCCACGATGCTGCCGGCACATGCAAGAAACCCTGTACAATCCATGTCAATTCCTGAACACAAAAAAGGAGGCCGAGGCCTCCAGTTTTTTAGAATTCTGATGAGCTTCTGGTTAGAAGCCTTCGTAGTCGTCGTTTACCAGCGAAACAAGAACGCTTTTCATAATCCACTCCTAGGTACGATTAAGGGTTCACTAAGCAGCTGTTGGCCAGCTTTATCATGCGTGATGCTTGTGGGTGGCTGAGACTATAGACCTTCTGGGTCCGATGCAAGCATTCCTCAGCCTTCATGCTTGCTTTCAGACGAGTCACACATTGGACGGTCCTTGAGGGTCTCAGTTCCCTTAGCACGCTGCCTCGGCTCCTCAAGACTCGCCAGCCCTTGCTGCGACACACCTATAAAATGGAGCTCAGCTGTCCTAATGTCAAGGGCAAAAATGTTAGGAGGACACACGTGTCAAAGGCTTTACAAAAGGACCTTATTCCCATGCTTTTACGCATCGGGCTAAGCTGAGCACAATTGAGTGCTCTGTGCTCAATCCAAATATCTGCTACCCAAGCGGTTGAAGATGACGCTTCACGCAAGGAGCCCAATACGCTTGCTGCCAGCTCTCAATAGATAAATGCCAGCTAAATGACAGTCTATAGGCTGAAAGCGCTGCTCCATAAGGCTCAGACGGGGGTTCAAATCCCGGCGCCGGTAGCGTGCGGCGATCCTCCAGCGCATCTACATAGCCCAAAGCCTCGTCAGCATCCCACCCCGTATGGCCTATCCAGAAACACCTGGCTCTGCGAAGACCAATCCCAAATCAAGGCTCCCACCCAACGCCTACATCCACCATCGCTACCACGCATGCCCCCGGAAACACCCCATCTAGCACCGTGGTGATACAGTCCCCCAACTCACCAACCGCTCGCAGGAAGCACCCAGGGAACCCCCACATGCCCATCTACACCGCAGGCTACGAAGGCCTAAGCATCGAAACCTTCATCGCCCGCCTAAAACAGGCAGGGATCGACAAGGTTCTCGATGTCCGTGAATACCCACTATCCAGAAAACCGGGATTCTCCAAGAAAGCCTTCGCGGCATGCCTAGCCGAGTCAGGCATCACCTATGAGCACTGCCCACCTCTGGGCTGCCCCAAGCCGATTCGCAACCAATACAAGATCGACGGCAATTGGAGCCTTTACGCCCAAAATTTCCGAGCTTATATCCGCACCCAACCCGAGCTGCTGCTCAGCTTGACCACCGAAGCGGCCAAGCAGCGAATCTGCATGGTGTGCTATGAAGCCGATGCCCGCTTCTGCCACCGCAGCCTGATTGCCGAAGCTGCTCAGGAATTGGACCCTACCTTGAAGGCCCGACACCTTCCGTCAAAAATGAAGCCAATTACTGGCTCGATCATGGCTATCGCTTAGGCTGCTAGGGTCGATCCAGCCGTTATTGGCCGCCGACGGCAGAGGCTATCGGCCCGTTTCCAGCACCCGCCAACCCACCACCCCAACCCACCCCAAAAACCACCCTCACTCCCACTCCGGCAAAACCTCCAAAGCCGCATGCGACCCCTTCCGTCTCAACTCATTGATCGCATACAACACCAACACCCGAAACTGCTCCCGATCCGCCAACTCATGCTCCGCCAAGCTGCGCTTCACCTCCGCCGGCACCGAGGGGTCTCGCAGGGTCAGCGCATACCGGGAGTCTTCCTTGTCCAGCTGATAAACGATCGGCGGGCTGAGTTGGTCCAGCACCTGTTCGATGGTCGCCATGCATCCCTCTCTTGTTAGCGCCAGCCCTTAGCCAGCTATCGTTCAAAGGTAGCAGACTGCCATATGACATTCCCCAAGCCGCCGACGGACAGCCGTGGAATCTGGAAACACTATCAACCTTGCCTCACCTCGCCCCCGTCACTAACCTTCATCAGTCGCTGCGAGATGGGCGGCCCGGGCGTAGGAACCTGGAACTCTTGAGCTGACACCTTTCTGTCGTACGCCGCGAGCCGCTGTCGTGCTCGCGACCTGTCAACCAAGGAGTGACCCCATGCCTACCCCACCCCCCACCACCCAAACCGAAATCATCGAAGCCGCCGACGACCTCCTGCGCTGCGCCAAGGCCACCGCCTACGAAAGTGCCGACGCCCTCTCCGGCAGCCAGCGTGACCACGCGCTGGCCGTGGTTCACCTGATCGACATGGCTCGCCTCAAACTCGACGAAGCCGCCCTGCGCGCCGCCCACTGACCGCCTTGCCGGCAAGGGCCGTGGCGCCCTTGCCGGAGGCCCGCGTCTCTTGCCACGCCTTGAAACAATCCGTTGATTGCCCCCCAACATCCGCCCCCTCTAATGTTCCTCGCAGCCACCCCGCCACCCAGGAACTGCACCGTGCCGACCCTCGACCCCGCCCACCGCCTGGCCATGATCAACGTCGCCAGCGACATGCTGCTCGAAGCCCGAACCAACATCCTGCAAGCCGCCCAACACCTGCGCGGCCACGACCTGGAACGGGTGTGGGAGGCGATTCGGCTGATCGACGAGGCCAGTGCGCAGCTGGACAAGGCTGCCCGTCTATCCCGCCACTGACGGTGGCTTGCACAACCGGCTGTTCTCCCTTGCTCTAACCCCGTCGCGCAAGCATCATGGGCCACCCCATGACCCCTCGATGCGACGCGCCCGCCCATGCCTCACACCCCTGCCCCCTTGCCCGCCAACGAGGAACACCGCGCCCTGTCGCTCGAGCACCTGGAGGTGCTGGACAGCGCCGCCGAGCAAGGCTTCGATGACATCGTGCTGTTGGCGCAAACGCTCTGCCAGACGCCGATTGCCCTGGTGTCGCTGGTGGACCGCGAGCGGCAGTGGTTCAAGGCGCGGCTGGGGCTGGATGTGTGCGGCACGCACCGCGACCTGGCTTTCTGCGCCCATGCGATTCTGGCGCCGCAGGAAGTGCTGGTGGTCGAGGACACGCTGCTCGACCCGCGCTTCGCCGAGAGCCCGCTGGTGCTGGGGGCGCCCTTTATCCGTTTCTATGCCGGGGCGCCGATCGTGTCCGATGCCGGTTTGGCGCTGGGCACGGTCTGCGTGATCGACACGCGCCCGCGCACGCTGGGCGCGGCCGAGCGGCAGGGCTTGCATGCGCTGGCGCGGCAGACGGCGGCGTTGTTGCAGTTGCGCTGGCTCAATCGCCAGCGCGAGCAGCAGGCCGAGGTGCTGACCGAGGAGCTGGAAGAGGCGGTGGCGCAGACCGAGCAGGCGCAGGCGTCGTTGCGGCATTCGCGGCGGGTGTCGTCGCTGGGGATGCTGACGGCGAGCATCGCCCACGACTTCAACAATCTGTTGCAGGCCTTGAGCGCCAGCCTGCAGATGGTGCACATGCGCGCGCGGCGGCCGCTGGATGTCGAGCGCTTTGCCGACACCGGGCTGCAGGCGGTGGAGCAAGGGCGCCAGCTGGTGGCGCGGCTGATGAGCAACGTGCGCAGCGACGGCCCGGAGGTGATCTGCCTGGACGTCAGCGCGCGCATCGAGGCGGCGCGCTCGGTGCTGGCGCGCACGGTGAGTGGCGAGCTGGACCTGTCCTTCGACCTGGCGGCGCGGGGTTGGGGGGTGATGTGCGTCGAGGTGCAGTTGCTGTCGGTGGTGATGAACCTGCTGGCCAACGCCCGCGACGCGCTGGCCGGGCCGGGCAGTGTGCATATCGCCACGCGGCTGGTGGCGGTGGAGGACGACCTGGAGTTGCCCGAGGGCGATTATCTGGTGCTGAGCGTCGCCGACGACGGCCCGGGCATGAACGCGGACGTGGCCGCGCGGGTGTTCGAGCCGTTCTACACCACCAAGCTGGCCGGGCAAGGCACCGGCCTGGGCCTGGCCCAGGTGCAGGAGTTCGCCAGCAGCGCCGGCGGCGTGGCGCGGGTGCACAGTGCGCCCGGGGCGGGCACCACCATCAGCCTGTGGCTGCGGGTGCTCGGCCGGGTGGAAAGCCTGGCGTCGCCGGCCTTTGGCTGAGCTGACAAAGGGGCACTCAAGAAGGTCTGCGGTGGGCCGATGCAGTCGTACATGCGACTCAACCATTCGGACGCTCCGCCATGTTCAACGCCTCTCTCAAAAAAGCAAACAAAGAGCTTGAGCGCCGCCTGGCGCAGCTGGAACAGGTACGGCTGTCTCTGGAAGACGAGATGATCAGCCTGATTCTCACCCCCAACGGCACCATCGAGTCGGTCAACGGGTTGTTCGAGAGTGAAGTCGGTTACAAGGCCAGCGACGTGGTCGGCCGGCGTTTCAGCGAGCTGGCCCCGGCCGATGTCGCCAGCGACCCGCACCAGGTGCGCGCGCTGAGCGCCATCCGCGAAGGCAAGGCCTTTTGCGGCGCCCTGCGCCTGTCGCACCGCAACGGCTCCCATGTGTGGCTGCGGACCATGGTGGTGCCGTTCATGGACGAGAGCGGCAAGGTCGAGCAGATCACCCTGTACTCCAGCAACCTGACCCGCACCATCGAGACCTCCCGCGAGAACGAGAACCTGGTCAAGGGCCTGCTGCGCTCCACGGCGGTGATCGAGTTCAACCTGGACGGCAAGGTGATCACCGCCAACGAGATGTTCCTCGGCGCCATGGGTTACTCGGTGGGGCAGATCAAGGGCCAGCATCACCGCATGTTCTGCACCTCCGAAGAGACTTCTTCGGACGCCTACAACCGGTTCTGGGAGCGCCTGCGTCGCGGTGAATACGTTGCTGGGCGTTTCGAGCGCGTCAACAGCAGCGGCCAGCCGGTGTGGCTGGAGGCCACCTACAACCCGATCATCGACGCCAACGGCAAGCTGTGCAAAGTGGTGAAGTTCGCCACGGTGATCACCGACCAGATCAACCAGGAGCGCTCGGTGTCGGAAGCGGCGAGCATCGCCTATGACACCTCGGTGCAGACCGACAGCCGCGCCCAGGCCGGCCGCGATGTGATTCAGCAGACGGTGGGCGTGTTGCAGCGCCTGGGCGAGTCGATGCAGGAGGCGACCGAGGGCATCGAGGCGCTGGACAAGCAGAGCCAGACCATCGGCACCATCGTCAAGACCATCAGCGGCATCGCCGAGCAGACCAACCTGCTGGCGCTGAACGCGGCCATCGAGGCGGCGCGGGCCGGTGAGCAGGGGCGCGGCTTTGCGGTGGTGGCCGACGAGGTCAGGCAACTGGCGTCGCGCACCAGCCTGGCGACCCAGGAGATCGTCAACGTGGTGCGCCAGAACCAGGAGCTGGCTTCCACGGCGGTGGGGATCATTGGCTCGAACAAGGAGCAGGCGATCCAGGCGCTTGAACTGGCCAGTGATGCCGACAATGTGATTCAGGACATGCAGCATCGGGCGCAGACAGTGGTGTCGGCGGTCAGCCGGTTTGCCGGGGCTATTTCCAAGTAGGCTTTTGGCCGAAGATCAAACCGGCCTCTCGGGGGCTGTGCCCCTCCCACTTCAGCTGAGCACGATGTAATCGCTGCGCACCTGCACGCCGGCGTGTGCGCCTTGCACTAGTTGCACGTAGCGGCCGCCGACCTGGTCGATCGGGATGCAGTCGTCCACGTCCAGCAAGGCGTCCAGGTGGCCCTGCTGCCAGCCTCTGCGCATGCCCGCGCGCGCCTGGGCCTTGGCTTCCGTCTTGTTGCGGGCCACCACCAGTTCGTAGCGGTGGGCTTCGCCGAACGCGCCCGGCTCGTAACCGCCGAGGTTGATGAAATACAGCCTGGGCTCGTCGGGGCCCGGCGCCAGGTCGCTCATCCGCACCTGCCAGCCCGCCACCCCGTCCACCGCCATCCAGGCGTCGATGTGCACGCCCTTGGCGCTGCCGAACCAGGCTTCGCGCAGCTGCGGGTAGGCCTGGTCCAAGCGCTCGGCCAGGACGAACACCACGTCGTGCACCTCGATGTTGGCCCTGGGGTGCTTGCCGCCCAGCATCACTACAAACAGCATTGGCGCGCCCTCGGGGTTGGCCTTTCGTCGGATATTCATGGCGCGCAAATATTTGGCGTCAATGTTTTCACGGGTTGCGCCGCACATGACTAAAAATTCATTTTCGGCCCGTAGATTAAAAATCGGCATCGTTCTACGGTGATGTCACATTGACATGAAGTCGATGCCACGCCTTGCTCCGCGTGGCTCCCCCAAATCGGCCGGATGGTGACCCCACATGTTCAGAAACATCAAACTCGCTTCGCGCGCCCTGCTCAGCTTCGGCATCATCAGCTTGCTGCTGTTTGCCTTGGGCCTGCTGTCCTTGTCCAAACTGGCCCAGGTGCACACCGCCGCAAACGACCTGCAAACCGACTGGCTGCCGAGCATCGAGCAGGGTAACAAGATTCAGTCCGACACCTACAAATTGCGCCTGGCCGGCCTGCACATGGCCACCGAAGGCGCCAACGCGCAAGCGCAGAACATTGCCATGCTCAACACCTTGCAGGCGGCCTTGAAGAAGGACCTGGCCGACTATGCGGCGCTGGTCTCCAGCCCCGAGGAAAAACAGCGTTACGAAACCGTGCTGGCCAATGCCGCCGCCTACCAGACCCAGATGGCCACGCTGATCGTCAACGCCGCCGGGCAGACCTCCGAGCAGCAGGTCAGCTTCGTCAACAACATTACCCTGCCCCTGGCCACCACCCTGCAAGGCTCCATCGACGAACTGGTGGCCATCAACGACCAGGGCGCCCAGGCCTCGGGCGTCGCCGCCGACGCGCAATACCAGAACGGTTTTAACCTGACCCTGGTGATCGTCATCATCGCCGTGCTCGGCGCCGTGCTGATCGCCATCCTGTTCACCCGCAGCATCACCGCCCCGGTGCGCCAGCTGCTCGATGCCACCGGCAAGATCGCCGAAGGCAACCTGCGCGACGAGGTGCAGATCAACGGCAGCGACGAGATTACCCAGCTGCAGACCTCCACCGCGCACATGCAGGCCAGCCTCAAGGGCACGCTGCAGCATATCGCCGACTCGTCGCGGCAACTGGCGGCGGCGGCCGAGCAGATGGCGGCGATCACCCGTGAATCGAACGCCGGCATCCAGCAGCAGAACCTGGAAACCGACCAGGCCGCCACGGCGGTCAACGAAATGACCGCCGCGGTGGAGGAAGTGGCGCGCAACGCCGTACAGGCTTCGCAGTCCACCCAGGCCTCGGAGCAGTCGGCGGCGCTGGGCCAGGACCGGGTGCGCGAGACCATCGATTCGATCCAGAAGCTCAGCGCCAGCGTCAGCCAGACCGGCGCCGACATCGAAGGTTTGGCCGGGCAGACCCGCGACATCAGCAAGGTGCTCGACGTGATTCGCGGCATCGCCGAACAGACCAACCTGCTGGCGCTCAACGCGGCCATCGAGGCGGCGCGGGCGGGCGAACAGGGCCGCGGCTTTGCCGTGGTGGCCGACGAGGTGCGCGCGCTCGCCCACCGCACCCAGAGCTCGACCCTGGAAATCGAGCAGATGATCAAGACCATTCAGGTCGGCGCCACCCAGGCGGTGAACTCGATGCACCGCAGCAACGGCGAGGCCACCCAGACCCTGACCGTGGCCCATGAGGCGGGCGCTGCCATCGGCGCGATCGCGTCGGCGGTGACCACCATCAGCCAGATGAACCTGTTGATTGCCTCGGCTTCCGAAGAACAGGCCCAGGTGGCGCGTTCGGTGGACCAGAACCTGGTGAGCATCAAGGACCTGGCGGTGCAGAGCGCCAGCGGCGCGCAGCAGACGGCCGAGGCCAGTGGCGAGCTGTCACGCCTGGCCACGGACCTGAGCAAGCTGGTGGGGCGTTTTTCGATCTAGCGGCCCCTAGGCAAAGGGTCAGTCGGCGTTGTGCACCGAGACCCGATTGCGGCCGCCCTTCTTCGACGCGTACAGCGCCTGGTCGGCCCACTCGATCAGCTCCTTGTATTCCTTGGCGGGGCTGTCCAGGTCGGCCACGCCGAGGCTGATGGTGAACGGCACCCTGGCGCCTTCGTGGAACACTTCTTCGGCCTCGATGGCCACCCGCAGGCGCTCGGCCAGAATGGCGCCGCCGGCCTTGTCGGTGCCCGGCAGCAGGATGGCGAACTCTTCGCCGCCGTAGCGGCCGACGATGTCGGCATCGCGCACCAGCGCCTTGGCCACGGCGGCCACGCGCTGAATCACCACGTCGCCCACCGGGTGGCCATAGGTGTCGTTGACCCGCTTGAAGTGGTCGATGTCGAACATGATCAGCGCCGCCGCATGGCCGTAGCGGCTGTGGCGGGCGAACTCCAGTTTCAGCGACTCTTCCCAGTGCCCGCGGTTGTACAGGCCGGTCAGGCGATCGGTGGCGGAGAGCTGCTGCAACTGCAGGTTGCTGTTCTGCAACTGGCGGCGGTTGACCGCCACTTCGGTCACGTCGTAGATCACCACGCAGATATGCCCGACCTCGCCGTTGATCGAGCGCAGCGGCAGGAAGGTGGTGTTCTGGTACATGTAGTCTTCTTCGGCGGTGATCGGCTGGTAGTTGGCAAAGCGCACCAGATACGGCCGCTGTTCCCACACGGTGAATGCCGGGGTGCCGAGGGTCACGACACTTTCCACCTTCTTGCGAAACCAGCCCTGGTTCACTTCCGGGAACAGGCTGAAGAACGTCTGGCTGATCGCGTCGCGCGGTTGTACCCCGGAGCGGTTTTCCATGAAGGAATTCCACACTTGCACGCGGTATTGACGGTCCAGTACCACCACGCCGACATCGATGCTCTGGGTAATGGCCAGCAACCAGTGCAACTCGTTTATTTCAATCTGCGCGGACATGGTCAATTCATCACATAGGCGAGTTTGTTGCGCAGCAGTTGCACCGAGTCTTCGGTGAACAACAGCAACAAGTCGAAGTGGATGCCATGGCCTTCCAGCGCGTAGCTGATTTCCACGGCGAGGGTGGGTTTCCAGCGCGGCTGATTGCGCCGCACCAGTTCGTCGATCGGCCCTTGGGAGCCGAGGCGGTGCGGGTGGTTCTGGGCAAACTGCACGTCGACCTGCTCGGCGATGCCGCTCAGGCACGCACCGACCAGCAGCGAGGACAGGTCCAGGAGCATTTCGCTGTCGGAATACTCCAGCGCCAGGTCGCGCAGCATCAGGCGGCTGAGGTCGGCGGCGTCGCAGTCGTGAAAGATCAGCAGCGCTTCCCCGGCGATGCCGCTGCCGATGAAGCCCTGGCACACCGCCGTCAGTTGCGGGTTGGCATGGGCGTCGACCAGGGCCATCTGCAGCTCGCCCACCGTGAGGGTGTTGACGTTGGGCACCGGCAACTCGACGAACACGTCCAGCACCCGCGCCATCAGGGCGGCGGCGCGGCCCATGGCGACGTTGACGATTTCGCGCATGGCTTCGGTGAAACTGATGCTGGCCTCTTGTGGGCGCAGCGGTGCGGCTGCGGGGGCCGTGCCGGGGGGGTCGAGCAGGTCGAGGCGCTTGAGGGTGGCCAGCAGGTCGTCCGGGGCCACCGGCTTTTTCAGGAAGGCCAGCGCGCCCAGTTCCATCACCCGGCGCACCGCCTCGTCCTGCACGTCACCCGAGACCACGATGATGCGCGAGCGATGGCCTTCGGCGCGCACCGCTTCGAGCAGCTGGTAGCCGTCCATCACCGGCATGGTCAGGTCGAGCAGCACTACCTGCCCCTGCGCGCGGCGGATGGCTTCCAGACCCTCCTGGCCATTGGTGGCCTGGGTCACTGAAACTGCCCAATCCTGGGGCAGCGCGCGCAACAATTGTTTGCGCGCCATGCCGGAGTCATCGCAGATCAACAAGGGTACGGCAGCCATCAGCAAGTAATCTCGGTCGGTTGAGCGTGAGTGTGCACTGCATTGGGGCTTTATAGCGCCCACGATACCTATAAAAGCAAGATCGTTGCCACTCTTTCGCCATATCCTTGGCGGATGTGGTCGTGAAGTAAGGGTTCAGCTTTTACCTCGACCGCCGATAACACAACGTACAGAACAGCTTCGCAGCCCCAATACCAACAATGATGCGGCGTTTTTTCGTTATTCACGCTTCTGGAGAAATGCATGAACACTTGGTTTGCAAACATCAGCGTCACAATGAAGCTCTGCCTGGGCTTTGGTCTTGTGCTGGTGTTGACCGCACTGTTGGCACTGACGGGCTGGACCAGCCTCGGCAGTTTGATCGACCGTAGCAACTGGATGAGCGATATCTCGGAGCTCAACAACGGCCTGACCAAACTGCGCGTCACGCGTCTGCAGTACATGCTGACCAACGGCGACGAAACAGCGGCGCAGGCCGTGCAGGTACAGTTGGACGCGTTCAAGGGGCAACTCAAGGAAGCCCTGACTTCGTTCAAGAGCCCGGACAACGTCAAGCGCCTGCAAGAGCAGAACCAGCGCATCAACGACTATTCGAAATCCCTGACCCGCATGCGCCAGGGCTATGTGGCCAGCAACGCCGCACGCCAGAGCATGGGCGATGCCGCCAATAGCGCCTATGCGGTGGTCGACGAGCTGTACAAGAGCGTCAAGGCCGAGGCGGTCAGCGATCTGCAGGTGGCCCACATCGAGGCCGTGACCCAGGCCCGCGAGCAGGTCATGGCGGTGCGTTACGAAGTGCGCGGCTACGCCGCCAGCGTCAACGACAAGACCGAGCAGACCGCCTTCGCCGCCATGGACGCCGCCATCGCCGGCGTGCCGGTGTTGCAGGCCGCTTTGCCCGAGCAGCAGGCCAGCATCGCCAAGCTGCAGACCTCACTGAGCGCCTATCGCGATTCGCTGCGCAACTACAAGGCCAGCCTCGCCGAGATCAGCGCCGCCCGCAAGGACATGACCGACCAGGGCGCCGATATCGTGCGCCTGAGCGACGAGCTGTTCCAGATTCAAATGGACCGCCGCGACGACGAAAGCGCCCAGGCGCGTACCCTGCAGATCACCGCCGCGCTGCTGGCGCTGCTGTTCGGCGTGCTGTCGGCCTGGCTCATCACCCGGCAAATCACCCGTCCGTTGCAGGAAACCCTCGACGCCGTCGAGCGCATCGCCAGCGGCGACCTCAGCGCCAACCTGGTGGTGACCCGTCGCGACGAGCTGGGCGTGCTGCAACAGGGCATCCAGCGCATGGCCACGACCCTGCGCCAGCTGATCGGCGGCATCCGCGACGGCGTGGCGCAGATCGCCAGCGCGGCCGAAGAGTTGTCCTCGGTGACCGAGCAGACCAGCGCCGGGGTCAACAGCCAGAAGATCGAGACCGACCAGGTCGCCACCGCCATGCACGAGATGACCGCCACCGTGCAGGAAGTCGCACGCAGCGCCGAGCAGGCCTCGCAGGCGGCCACTGACGCCGACCGCGAAGCACGCCTGGGTGACAAGGTGGTGGCCGAGGCCATCGCCCAGATCGAACGCTTGGCCGATGAAGTGCGCCGTTCCACCGACGCCATGAGCAACCTGCAGAACGAGAGCAACAAGATCGGCAGCGTGATGGACGTGATCAAGGCCGTGGCCGAGCAGACCAACCTGCTGGCGCTCAACGCGGCGATCGAAGCGGCGCGCGCCGGTGAAGCCGGCCGTGGTTTCGCCGTGGTGGCCGATGAAGTACGCGGGCTGGCGCAACGCACGCAGAAATCCACCGAGGAAATCGAAGGCCTGGTGGCCGACCTGCAGAGCGGCACCCAACAGGTCGCCACGGTGATGCTCAACAGCCGCAACCTGACCGACAGCAGCGTCGAGCTGACCCGCCGCGCCGGTTCCTCACTGGAGAACATCACCCGCACGGTGTCGAACATCCAGGCAATGAACCAGCAGATCGCCACCGCCGCCGAAGAGCAAAGCGCCGTGGCCGAAGAGATCAGCCGCAGCATCGTCAACGTGCGCGATGTGTCGGAACAGACCGCCTCGGCGAGCGAGCAGACCGCGCTGTCCAGCGCCGAACTGGCCCGCCTGGGTGGGCAGCTGCAGACCCTGGTGAGTCATTTCAAGGTGTGATCCACCGGCCACCGAGGTAATGCCCTCGCCAGCTGCGCCGGCTCCTACACGGGGCCGCGATGCCCCACAGGTGGCGTAGGAGCCGGCGAAGCTGGCGAGCGAAGCAACCCCGAACGCCAGGTTTGATTGGCCATGGGTCGCGATACCGTTAGATCATCCACCCGGCCTCCGAGGTAATGCCCTCGCCAGCTGCACCGGCTCCTACACGGGGCCGGGATGCCCCACAGCTGGCGTAGGAGCCGGCGAAGCTGGCGAGCGAAGCAACCCCGAACGCCAGGTTTGATTGGCCATGGGTCGCGATACCGTTAGATCATCCACCCGACCATCGAGGTGATGCCCTCGCCAGCTGCGCCGGCTCCTACACGGAGCCGGGATCCCCCATCGCCCGGGCCTGTGCTCACTCCACCGACACAATCCTGCGCTCTTCATCGTAGAACGCGTTCTTGTCCACGCCGGCCTTGAAGAACCAGCCGTAATCGACCAGGTAATACACCGTCTCGACCCGCTTGTACTCATCCCCCTCTGTGCTGCAGCGCAGCTTGCGGGCATCGCCTGTCAGGCTTGGGTTCAACGTGCTCGCTGCCGCCTGATCGGCCACTTCGCAATGCACGGTGGTGGGGTCGCGCCCGTAGGTGCCCGCCGCGCTGTTCACGGTCACGCCCACGCTGGTGTAGCTGAGCTGCTCGCCCACCGGCATCTTCCACCAATCGCCACTGAGGGTCAGGCCGAGCAGCTGCTGGTTGCTGGTCAGGGTCTGCCCGCTGCTCTCGAACCGCGTCTGTTCGGCCAGCGGGAACAGCCCGCGGAAGGTCACCGAGCTGCCTTCGTAGCCCTGCCCGCGGGTGCGCACCACCAGCTGGCTGGTGGCTCGGTCGGCGTCGAAAAACTGCTCTTCATGCAGCTCGCCGGCCTTGCCCTTGAGGCTGGTGGTGCCGGTCAGCACCACATGCTTGAGCGACTTGCTCGGCGCACGCAGGCCCAGGCGCTTGATCGCGGTCAGCACCGCAGGGGTCACCCCGGGCATCTTTATTTCGGCCGGGGCCATGCTGCGCGCGGTGAACGCTGGCAGCTTGGCCAGCTTCTCGGGCTTGCTGCACACCAGGTCGAACAGCAATCGGTAATCGACGTGGGCCTTGGCCACCGGCGTCGGGTTTTGCTTGTCGAAAACCTTGCCGTCGGTGACCGTCTGTTTGTCGTCGATATCGTAGGCCGCCAGCAGGCTGAAGGTCTGTTGCGCGCAGTCCACTGCGTAGTGCTCGCGCTTCTGCGCCACCGGCGCGTTGTAGGGTTTGTCGTGGCCCAGCTGCGGCTCGTCGTAGGCGCCCCAGAAGCGCGTCACCCCGGCCTCTGTGACCAGGCTGGCGCGGTCGATGAGAATCTGCGAGCCCTTGGCGGTGCCGTGGGCCAGGCGCCAGTCGGGCTTGGCGGTTTGCGTGCAGGCCTGCTGGAAGGCGGTGTTGCGCTTGAGCAGTTCCAGGTATTTGCCGGGGATGGAGGTCGGCGCGGCGTACTTGCCGTCCTTGCTGCCCAGGTAGACCCGCTGCGACCCGTCGAGGTAGATGACCCGCGCGCTGCTGCCATCGCAACTGGCATCCAGCTGCGCCAGGTAGGCATCGGCGCCCTCCTTGGCCGGCTGTTGCACGGCATAGGCCAGGCGCTGATCGTCGCGCATCAGGCTGGCCGGCAACGGCGTGCCGGCCAGGGTGTCGGCGAGCATCTGCTCTGCGCCGGAAGGTGCAGCGGCTTCGTCGGCGGGCGGCGGCGCGGGCGGCTTGGTGCCGCACCCGGCCAGCAGCAATGCGCCGAGGCCCAACCACCAGCCCGCGCGGTTCATTTGACGATCTTGCCGACGCCGCGGCCCCGTGGGTCGGACGCGGTTTCAATCTGCGTGCCGTGAATGCGCACCGCCTGAATGTCGCCCATGCTCCAGCCCTGGTTTTCCAGGGTGTAGCCCATGCCCTTGAGCTCGTCGGCCACGGGGCCGGTGAGCGGCGCGAAGCCGTCGTAATAGATAGTGTCCTTGGGCAGCAACTGGTGGTGCACGCGCTGGGCGGCCACTGCCTGGTCCAGCGGCAGGTGGTAGTCGTAGATGTTGTTGATGACCTGGAAGATCGAGGTGAAGATCCGCGAGCCGCCCGGGGTGCCCAGCACCAGCTTGACGTTGCCGTTGCGGGTGATCACCGTGGGGCTCATCGACGACAGCATGCGCTTGCCCGGGGCGATGGCGTTGGCGTCGCCGCCGACCACGCCAAAGCCGTTGGCCACACCCGGCTTGGAGCTGAAGTCGTCCATCTCGTCGTTGAGCAGGAAGCCTGCGCCCTTGACCACCACGCCACTGCCGTAATCCCAGTTGAGGGTGAAGGTATTGCTGACGGCGTTGCCTTCCTTGTCGACGATGGAAAAATGCGTGGTCTGGTGCGGCTCCAGGCCCGGGCGGACTTTCTCGGTCGGCGAGATGGCCGTGGGGTTGACCTCGGCGGCGCGTTTTTTCAGGTAGTCGGCGGAAATCAGGTGGTGCACCGGCACCTGGGTGAAGGCCGGGTCGCCAAGGTAGTCGGCGCGGTCGGCGAACACCCGTTTCTCGATTTCGGCCAGCAGGTGGATGTAGCGCGCCGAGTTCAGCGGCACGCCCTTGAAGTCGGCAGCGCGCAGCTCCTTGATGCCCAGCAGCTGGGCCAGGGCGATACCGCCGGAGCTTGGCAGCGGCGCGGTGTAGATGACGTTGCCGCGCCAGCTGATGCGAATCGGTTCGCGCCACGCCACTTTATAGTCGAGCAGGTCCTGACGGGTGATCAGGCCCTTGTCCTGCTGCATCTGCGCGACCAGCAGCTGCGAGGTCTTGCCGCGATAGAAATCCTTGGCGCCCTGGTCGGCAATACGCTCCAGGGTCTCGGCCATTTCCGGCTGGCGGAAGGTTTCACCGGCTTTCATGCTGCCGAAATAGTCGCTGAAGTTGGTGCTGTCGGCGAACAGCGCCAGGGCGTCCTGGCGGTATTGGTACTGGCGGTCGGCAACGGTGAAGCCGTTCTTCGCGTAGGCGATGGCCGGGGTCAGCAGTTCACTCCACGGCAGCTTGCCGAAGCGCCGATGCACTTCCCACATGCCCATCACCGTGCCCGGTACGCCGGCGGCACGGGCGCCGACCAGGCTGGCGTTCTTCACCACCTCGCCCTTGTCGTCCAGGTACATGTTGCGCGAGGCGGCCTTGGGCGCCGTCTCTCGATAGTCCATGAAGTACGGCTTGCCGTGCACGTAGAGGGTCATGAAGCCGCCGCCGCCGATGTTGCCGGCTTCGGGGAAGGTCACCGCCAGGGTGAAGGCGGTTGCCACCGCCGCGTCGACCGCGTTGCCGCCTTTTTTCAGGATTTGCGCCGCCACCTCGGCGGAGTACTGATCGGGAGCGGCCACCGCCCCTGCATCCAACACCACGGCATAGGCCGGTGACACACTGAGCAGGGCGGCGCTCAGCGCCAGCGAACGAAAACAGACGACGCGCATGAAGTGTCCTTAGCGACGATTTTGTACGAATGGTGTCATTAAGGCCCATGTCGGCACAGTTATCAAATCACCTCTACTGCGCGCGGCGGGTAAAAGCTTTCAGTCGGCGTATTCGGCGAGTTTTTCCTGGATGAAGTCCAGGAAGCACTGGATGCGCAGCGCCAGCTGCGAATTGCGATAGAACACCGCGTGGATCGGCTGGCGATAGCCGTTGTTGGCCTCGCCGAGCAGCACCTGCAGGTCGCCGCGGCGGATGTCCTCGCCAGTCATGAAGTGCGACAGGCAGGCGATGCCCTGCCCCTCCAGCGCCAGCTGGCGAATGGTCTCGCCGCTGGAGGCCGACAGGCTCGGGCGAATCAGCCAGTCATCGCCCTCGGCATGGCGCAGCGGCCAGTTGTTCAGGGTTTCGGTGTGGCTGAAACCCAGCAGGCTGTGCTCGAGCAGGTCCTGCACCCGCGTCGGCCTGCCGTGCCGGGCCAGGTAGGCGGGGCTGGCGAGGATGTTCAGCGGGCTGCAACCGAGCGAGCGGGCGTGCAGGCTGGAGTCGGCCAGCACGCCGATGCGGATGGCAACGTCAGTGCTTTGCTCGAGCAGGTCGATGATCAGGTCGTTGCTGTTGAGCTCCAGCTGGATGTCCGGGTACAGCGCGCGAAACTCGGGCACGTGCGGCACGATGGCGTGGACCATGAACGGCGCCGCCGCGTTGATCCGCAGCCGCCCGGAGGGCCGCTGGTGGCGTGCGGCCAGGCGCTCTTCGAGGTTTTGCATCTGGTCGAGGATCAGCCGCGCCTGTTCGAAGAAGTAGCGGCCCTCCTCGGTCAGGTCCATGCGCCGGGTGGTGCGGTTGATCAGCGTGGTGTCGAGCTTGCCTTCCAGGCGCGCCAGGCTGCGGCTGACCGCCGAGGGGGTCTGGCCCAGCAATTCGGCGGCAGCCGAGATGGAACCGCGCTCGATCACCGCGACAAACAGCTGCAACTCATCGGATCGCGCTTTCAACAGTTCACTCCGTGGCGGGCAGGCCTCAAGCACCGAGCACGCGCAGCAGGTGCTGGCGGTAGCGCTCGACGTCAGCCTCGATATTCGGCCGCTTCATCACATCGACGCTGAGGAAGGTGGGCAAGGCGGTCATGCCGAGGAACTGGTTGGCCTTGTGGAACGGGAAATATACCGCGTCCACGCCCTTGCCCTCGAAGAAATCGCTCGGGTCGTCGAAGGCCTGCTGCGGTGCGTTCCAGGTGGCGGCGATCATGTACTGCTTGCCCTGCACCAGGCCACCGCTGCCGTATTTCTGCGAGGCGTCGGAGCGCGTGCGGCCGTCGTTGGCGTAGAGGCTGCCGTGGCCTTCGGTGAGCACCTCGTCGAGGTACTTCTTCACGGTCCAGGGCGCGCCCATCCACCAGCCGGGCATCTGGTAGACGATGACGTCGGCCCACAGGTACTTCTGCACTTCTTCGCTGACATCGTAACCGCCATCGATGAAGGTGGTCTGCACGTCGAAACCGGCGTGATCGAGGGTGGCGACAGCGGCGTCATGCAGAGTGGTGTTGTAGCGGCCGTCGGAATGGGCGAACTGCTTGCCGCCGTTGAGCAGGAGGATCTTTTTCATGGGGTATGCCTCGGAATTTGATGGAGGCATGGTACTGGGAGCCCGGCGTGCGAATAAGACACGAATGCGCAAATGAATTTTGCTGGAAGGGAACGAATCAGCGGTCTGCGTCAACGCCTTTCATGTGGGACTGGGCTTGCCCGGGAAGGGAGTACATCCGGTTCCCGGGCCAGCCCGGTCCCACAGCACAACAAACAACGCCGTCATTCGCCGCGACGATACCCCTTGATGATCGCCGAAAAATCCAGCCCGCCGTCGCCGCGCAAACTCATCGCCTGGTAGAGCTGCTGGGCCACCGCCCCGAGCACCACCGGCTGCTTGGCCACCCGCGCCGCTTCGGTGGCCAGCCCCAGGTCCTTGAGCATCAGCTCGGCACCGAAGCCGCCGGTGTAGCCGCGTGACGCTGGCGCCGTGTCGATGATCCCGGGCCAGGGATTGTAGGTGTCCGAACTCCAGCAACGCCCGGTCGAGGTGTTGAGGATGCCGGCCAGCACCTGGGTGTCGATGCCCAGCGCGTCACCCAAGGCCATGGCTTCGGACACGCCGATCATGGAGATCCCCAGGAGCATGTTGTTGCAGATCTTGGCGATCTGCCCGGTGCCGACTTCGCCGCAGTGCACGATGTTGCGGCCCATCTGCGCCAGCACCGGCTGCAAGGTGGCGAACAGCTCGGCGGTGGCGCCGACCATGAAGGTCAGGGTGCCCGCCTGGGCGCCGCCGGTGCCGCCGCTGACCGGCGCGTCGGCCAGCGCCACGCCCTGCTTGAGCGCCAGCGCCGAGACGTCGCGCACGGTCTGCGGGTCGATGGTGCTGCAGTCCACCGCCGGCGTGCCGGGGCGGATGCCGGCCAGCACGCCGTCGTCGCCCAGGTACACGCTGCGTACATGGGCCGCCGCCGGCAGCATGGTGATCACCAGTTCGGCGGCCCGCGCCGCGTCCCGTGGCGAGTCGCTGATGTGCCCGCCCTGCTCGGCCAGCTCGCCGAGCACGGCCTGGTTGAGGTCGAACAGATGTACCTGATGGCCGGCCTTGAGCAGGTTGCGCGCCATGGGCGCGCCCATGTTGCCCAGGCCGATGAATGCGATGTCCATGGCCGTCTCCTACTTCAGGTTGATGGTGGTATTGACGCCGTCGTTGACGCTGCTGTCATCGAACCAGCGCGCGGTCACCGTCTTGGTCTGGGTGTAGAACTGCACCACCTGCTTGCCGTAGGGGCCGAGGTCGCCGAGCTTGGAGCCGCGCGAACCGGTGAAGCTGAAGAACGGCACCGGCACTGGAATCGGAATATTGATGCCCACTTGGCCGACGTCGATCTCGCTCTGGAACTTGCGCGCCGCTGCGCCGCTCTGGGTGAACAGGCCGACGCCGTTGCCGAAGGGGTTGCGGTTGACCAGCTCGATGGCCTCGTCGAGTGTGTCGACGGTCAGCACCACCAGCACCGGGCCGAATATTTCCTGGGTGTAGATCTGCATCTCGGTGGTGACCCCGGAGAACAGCGTCGGGCCGACGAAGTTGCCGTCCTCGAAACCCGCCACCTTCACGTCGCGGCCATCCAGTTCGAGGGTCGCGCCCTCCTCCACGCCGCTGGCGATCAGGCCCAGCACGCGCTGTTTGGCGCGCCGGGAAATCACCGGCCCGACATCCGTGCCCGGCTCGCTGCCAGCGTTGACCTTGAGCTTCTGCGCCAGCGCCTTGAGATCGGGAATCCATTGCTTGGCCGCGCCCACCAGCACCGCCACCGACGTGGCCATGCAACGCTGCCCGGCCGCGCCGAAGGCAGCACCGACCAAAGCGTTGAGCGTCTGCTCGCGGTTGGCGTCGGGCAGCACCACTGCATGGTTCTTGGCTCCCATCATCGCCTGCACGCGCTTGCCGTGCTGGCCGGCGAGGTCATAGACGTGAGTGCCGACCGCGGTTGAGCCGACGAAAGAGACCGCCTTGATATCCTGATGGGTGCACAGCGCGTCGACCACTTCCTTGCCACCATGCACAACGTTGAGCACCCCCGCCGGCACGCCGGCTTCCAGCGCCAGCTCGACCAGCTGCACGGTGCTCAGCGGGTCCTGCTCGGAGGGCTTGAGCACGAAGGTGTTGCCGCAGACGATGGCCATGGGAAACATCCACAGCGGAATCATCGCCGGGAAGTTGAAGGGAGTGATGCCGGCGCACACGCCGATCGGCTGGCGCAGAGTGTAGGTGTCGACGCCGCTGGCGACGTTCTCGGCGAACTCGCCCAACTGCAGGCTGCCGATCGAGCAGGCATGCTCGACCACTTCCAGCCCACGGAAAATATCGCCCTCGGCGTCGGCGATGGTCTTGCCCTGCTCGGCACTGAGGGTCCTGGCGATACGCGGCGAGTGCTCGCGAATCAGCGCCTGCAGCTTGAGCATGATGCGCATGCGCGCGCCGATTGGCGTATTGCGCCAGCTCTTGAAGGCGCTGTGGGCGGCAGCGACGGCAGCGTCGACTTCGGCGCGAGTGGCCAGCGGCACGCGGGCCAGTACCTGCTGGGTGGCCGGGTTGACCACGTCGAGCCATTCGCTGGTGGTGGACTCGAGCCATTGGCCGTTGATCAGCAGCTTGACGGTTTGCGTCTGGGTGCCGGCCGGGAGTGAAGCGTTCATCGTAAACCTCCGCATCTTATTGTTATGGGGTATGGCGTGATGACCTAGGGGAGGAGTATAGATGTGCAAACTTCTAACAATAATGCTTATTAAAGCCGGTCCAACATGCAAAAAAACCTCACGCCGCCGACGCCCTCGTTGAGCACCCTCAACTGGGACGACCTGAAGTTTTTTCTCGAAGTGGCCCGCACGCGCAAGGCCAGCACCGCTGCCAAACGCCTGGGTGTGGACTACACCACGGTGTCGCGGCGCATCGCCGCGCTGGAGGCAGCGCTGGGTACGCTGCTGTTCGAGAAGTCGCGCACCACCGGCTTCGTCTTGACCAGCGAAGGCCAGCGCCTGCTCAGCTACGCCGAAACCGTGGAAAGTACCCTGCACATGGCCTGCGAGCAGGTGTCGGGCTCAAGCATGGCGCTCTCGGGGCATGTGCGCATGGGCTGCACCGAAGGCTTCGGCAGCTTCTTCATCACCCCGCAGCTGAGCCATTTCGTCGACCGTTACCCAGCCATCAGCGTCGACATCCTGCCGCTGCCGCACTTCATCAGCCTGTCCAAGCGCGAAGCCGACATCGTCATCGCCCTGGAACGCCCCGAGCACGGCCCCTATGTGTGCTGCAAGCTGTGCGACTACCGGCTGCGGCTTTACGCTACCGCCGAATATCTCGAACGCCACCCGCCCATCGGCACCCTGGCCGACCTGAATGCCCATCCCTTCATCAGCTACGTCGACGACCTGGCCTTCAGCTCCGAGCTGCTCTACCTGCACCATCTATTGCCGAACGCCAACGCGCACCTGCGCAGCACCAGCGTGATCGCCCAGTTCGTCGCCGCGCTGCAGGGGCGCGGCCTGGCGATACTGCCGTGCTTTCTGGCGGCGCAGGACGCGCGGCTGATCGCGGTGTTGCCAGAGGAGGTGAACATCACCCGGCAGTTCTGGATGTACTGCCGCGAGGATCTGCGCAAATTGAAGCGCATTACCCTGTTGTGGGACTACATTCGCGAGGTGACCGAGCTCAACCAGCCGCTATTGATGGGGAGCTCGCCGCAGACGGTGTTTGTGGATGGAGCCCCGGCTTGAAAACAGGTGGGTGGGGGCAAAGCCCCCTCAAGCAGATCAAAAGATCGGGGTCTTCGCCACCTCCCACGATTTCGCACAGTCATTCGCTACCTGCCAGGCGCACCCCAGTTTGATCTTCAAGCAAAACTCGGGGGCTTTGCCCCCTCCCACAGGTCCAACGCCCACTCGGCGCTGAGCATTACTTCAGAAAAACCTGAACTATCGATTTGCACTTTCCTATTCTTCCCGGCGCGCCGGCCTGCCTACCATCCGCCGCAGGGACCCACAGAGGTCTCGCCCCGCTGCACGCCTTGCTACTGCCCATGACAACGACGTCGGCCCATGCCGCTGGCGTCTGCACGCAGCCGAGAGTTTGCCGAGGGGCCATCGATGAAACTGGATATTTTCCGCAGCCTGTGGGGCTACACCGCCAGCAAGACGCAAGCGCTGGAGGAGATGCTCGAACACGGTTTCACCGGCATGGAGGCGCGGCTGCCGTTGGTGGCGGAGGATCGGGCGCAGTTCGCCAGCTTCCTCAAGGCCAATCGGGTCGGTTACATCGCCACGGTGTTCACCGCCTACGACGTGTTGCCCAAGCAGTCGGCCAGCGTGGCCGAGCACCTTGCCGACCTCGACCTCAAGCTGGGCCTGGCCGCCGAAATGGCGCCGCGCTTCGTCAACCTCTTGGCCGGCAACGACCGCTGGGGCATGGCCGAGCAGGTCGAGTTTCATGGCCAGGCCCTGGAGCTGGCGCGCAAGCACGGCCAGTTCTGCACCTTCGAAACCCATCGCTCGCGCTCGCTGTATAGCCCCTGGGTGACCCTGGAGCTGATCCGCCAGCTGCCGCAGCTGCGTTTTACCAGTGACATCAGCCACTGGATCGTCACCTGCGAGCGGCTGCTGGACGACCCGGCCGACGACCTCACGCCCTTCATCGAGCGCGTTCATCACATCCAGGCCCGGGTCGGCTACGACCAGGGTCCGCAAGTGCCGCACCCCGGCGCGCCGGAATACGCCCGCGAACTGGCCTTCCACCAGCAGCACTGGGAAGCGGTGTGGCGCTCGCAGGTTGCCCGCGGCTTCGAGGTCAGCACCCTGACCCCGGAGTTCGGCGCCGACGGCTACCTGCATCACCTGCCTTTCACCAATGTGCCGGTGGCCGACCTGTGGTCGCTGAACGTGTGGATGGCGCGCAGCGAGCGCGCGCATTTCGACCGCTTCAGCCAGGCCTGATCCAGCCCATCGTCCATCGATAACAACGCCTCTATAAAAGGGAGCCACGCCGTGAGTCACGAACAAGCCAATTTCAGCAGCATCCCGGTGGTGGACATCGCCGGCCTGTTCAGCGCCGAGCTGGAAGACCGCCTGGTGGTCGCCGAGGCCCTCGGCCGCGCTGCCAGCGATGTCGGTTTTCTCTACATCACCGGGCACGGTATCGCGCCCGAGTTGATCGCCGGCCTGCACAAGGCCGCCGAGGACTATTTCGCCCAGCCGTTCGAGACCAAGATGCAGCACTACATCGGCACCTCGGAATCGCACAAGGGCTTCGTGCCAGAGGGCGAAGAGGTGTACTCCAAGGGCAAGCCGGATCACAAGGAGGCCTTCGACATCGGCTTCGAAGTGCCCGCCGACGACCCGCTGTTCCTGGCGAAGACGCCGCTGCTAGGGCCCAATCACTGGCCGGCGGTGCCCGGCTTCAAGGAATCGGTGCAGGCCTACTACGCCGCCGTGTTCGCCCTGGGCCGCCAGCTGTTCGGCGGTTTCGCGCTGGCGCTGGGCCTGGAGGAAGACTACTTCGATGCCATGGTCACCCGCCCGCCCTCCAAGCTGCGCTTGATCCACTACCCGTTCGATGCCAGCGCGGTCGACGCGCCCGGTATTGGTGCGCATACCGATTACGAATGCTTCACCATCCTGCACGCCGACCAGCCGGGCCTTGAGGTGATGAACGACCAGCACCAGTGGATCGACGCGCCGCCCCTGGCAGACGCCTTCGTGGTCAACATCGGCGACATGCTCGAGGTGATGACCGCCGGTACGTTCGTTGCAACGGCCCATCGGGTGCGCAAGGTCGGCCAGGAGCGTTACTCCTTTCCGCTGTTCTACGCCTGCGACTACCACACGCAGATCAAGCCGCTGCCGCAGTTTGCCAAGGCCGGCGAGGAGTATCAGGAGATTGCCATCGGCGAGCACATGTTTGGCCAGGCCCTGCAGAGTTATCAGTACCTGCGGCGCAAGGTCGAGAACGGCGAGATCCAATTACCGGCCAAGGCGCGCAAACCGTCGAGCTTCGGCCATTTGAAAAACCAGGCACAACCTTCCTGACCCGTCACCCATCCTGACAAAGCCCGTGGAGCCCCCATACATGTCCAAGAAGATCGCCAGCCTGACCCTGCTCGCCACCGCCATGCTCTGCGCCGCCAGCGGCTTTGCCGCCGACAAGCCGTTGAAAGTCGGCATGGAAATCACCTACCCACCGTTCGAGTCCTATGACGCCGACAAGAACGTGGTCGGCTCCGACCCCGACCTGTCGCGCGCCCTGGCCAAGCAGATGGGCACCACCGCCGAGTTCGTCGACACCAAATTCCCCAACCTGATCCTCGGGCTCAACGCCGGCCATTACGACGCAATCATCTCCGGCATGTACATCACCCCCGAGCGCCAGGCCCAGGCGCAGACCATTCCCTACGCCAAGACCGGCGCGGCGATCATGGTGCCGGCCGGCAGCGCGATCAAGCCGGCGGTGCCCGAAGACCTGTGCGGCCTGAAGGTCGGGCTTGAGCAAGGCACCACCTGGGTGGCGGCGTTCAACAAGCTGTCCACGGAATACTGCGTGCCCAAGGGCAAGGGCGCGATCACCATCAGCGAGTACCCGTCCGCGCCTGAGGTGACCCAGGCGCTGCTGTCGAAGAACATCCAGGCGCAGGTGGAAATCTCCGGCGCGGCGCACATGATCGCCGACAAGACCAAAGGCCGTGTGGTGGTCACTTCCACCGAGCTGGTGTACCCGCAGACCCTGGGCATCTACGTGAAAAAGGGCGACGACGCGACCTATCAGGCGCTGCTCAAGGCCGTGGAAGCCTCGAAGAAAAGCGGCGAATACTCGAGCATTCTGAAGAAGTACAACCTGGAAGAAGCATCCAACTGACACCTTCGGCCACCCTCGCCTGAGGGTGGCCGTTGGCCTTGCCGATTCGAGAGTGTTTCATGGTATTTGACTGGTCTTACTTTTTTTCGCTGTTCTCCATGCCGGCCTTCTGGCAGGCCAGCCTGACGGTGGTCGAGCTCAGCGCGCTGGGCTGGTTCATCGGCATGCTGCTGGGCTTTCTGCTGGCCTCGGCGAAGCTGTCCAGTTCACGCCTGCTGAGCGTGCCGGCCGGCATTTATATCTGGTTTTTTCGCAGCATCCCGCTGCTGGTGCTGGTGGTGTTCGTCTACAACCTGCCACAGATGCTGCCCGGCAGCGGCGCAGTGCTGTCCAACCCGTTCTATTCCGGGCTGCTGGCGCTGGTGGTCACCGAAGCGGCGTACATGGCCGAGATCCATCGCGGCGGCTTGATCTCGGTGATCAAGGGCCAGAAGGAGGCCGGCCGCGCGCTGGGCATCGGCGTGCTGGGCATGCAGCGGCTGATCGTCATCCCCCAGGCGTTTCGCATTTCCCTGCCGACCTTGATCAACGAGTACATCACGGTGGTCAAGCTGACCTCGCTGGTGTCGGTGATCTCCCTGACGGAAATCCTTACCGTGGGCCAGCGCCTGTATGCGCAGAATTTTCTGGTGATGGAAACCCTGGCCGCCGTGGGGCTGTACTACGTGATGATCGTCAGCGTGTTCGGCTGGCTGCTGCAGCGCTTCGAGCACTCTCTGGACCTCAACCAGCGCAAGCCACAGACCCTCGACGCCGCCGCGCTGATACAGCTCAAGGGCCAGCTCAAGGCGGCGGCGGTCAACGTGCGGCCGGCGTCGGCACCGGGTGCGGCCCCTGCGCTGCAACTGCAGAACATCCACAAGAGCTACGGCGACCATGACGTGCTCAAGGGCATCGACCTGCGCATCAGTGCCGGCCAGGTGGTGTCGATCATCGGCCCGTCAGGCTCGGGCAAGACGTCGCTGATCCGCACCATCAACGGCCTGGAGAGCATCGACCAGGGCGAGATCGTGCTGTTCGGCGAAAGCTTCATCCATGCCAGCGACACGCCGAACAACCCGCAGGTGCGCCGCGGCGTGCGCCACATCGGCATGGTGTTCCAGAACTTCAACCTGTTCCCGCACCGCACCATCCTCGACAACATCACCCTGGCGCCGCGCTATCACGGCCAGGCGCGCGAGCTCAGCGAACAACGGGCCTATGCCCTGCTGGACAAGGTCGGGCTGCTGGCCCATGCACGCAAGTACCCGCACCAGCTGTCCGGTGGCCAGCAGCAGCGCGTGGCCATCGCCCGCGCCCTGGCGATCGACCCGGAGATCATGCTGTTCGACGAGCCGACTTCGGCACTGGACCCGGAGCTGGTGGGCGATGTGCTGAACGTGATTCAGGGCCTGGCGCGCGAGGGCATGACGTTGCTGATCGTGACCCATGAAATGGAGTTCGCCATGTCGATTTCCGACCGGGTGATCTTCATGGAGAACGGCCATATCGGGCTGGATGCGCCGCCGGAGGCGATCCGCCGGGATGTGCACAGTGAACGGGTGAGGAAGTTCATGGGCATCGAGCGGGCGGCCTGATGGGCGGGTTTGATCATCAAACACTCTCTACGAACAAGCCGCTCAACCGCTTCACACGCCGGCGCACAGCTTCTTCGAACACCCCCTGGCGCGGTTCCACCAGGCTGAACCAATGCTTGGCGCGGGTGATCCCGGTGTAGATCAGCTCCTTGGTCAGCACCGGGTTCAAGGCCTCCGGCAGCACCAGCGCGGTGTGGGCGAATTCCGAGCCCTGGGATTTGTGCACGGTCATGGCGTACACGGTTTCCACGTCGTTGAGCCGGCTGGGCAGCACGAAACGCACGCCGCCCCTGCCGTCGTTGCGGGCGAAGGCCACGCGCAGCACCTGGCGGGCGCTGTCGCCGCTCTCGGGCAGGCGCAACACGATGCCGATGTCGCCATTCATCAAACCCAGGCCATAGTCATTGCGGGTCATCAGCACCGGGCGACCTTCGTACCACTGGCCGTCGTGCGCGATCAGCCCGTTGGCCAGCAAAGTGCGGGTGGCGCGCTGGTTGAGGCCCTCCACGCCCCACGGCCCCTTGCGCACGGCACAGAGCAGCTGGAAGGTGTCGAAGGCGTCCAGCACGCTGCGCGCCCAGCTCTCCCACTGCGGATCTTCCAAGGGCAGGTCGGCCGCCGGACGCGTGCGGCGCAACAACTCCAGATAGAACCGGTAACCCACCGGTTGGCCTGCACCGCCGCCGTGGCCGTCGAGCACCAGGCGCTCCAGAGCCGGGTCGTGCTCGCCCTTGAGCGGCACCGAGTGGACGTCCGCGTACTGCCCAGCGCGCAGCACCGCGCGCGCTGCCTCGGCCTGCTGGCGGTTGACCTCGCGGGCCAGCTGGCCGATGCCGCTGGTGTGCCCGAAGCGCCGCGAGTGGCGCAGCATCACCACCTGCTGGGCCAGGGGGAAGGCCTCATCGCTGCCTTCGAGCAACTCGCTGGCGCCCAGGTCTTCGCCGCTGACCTGCTCCAGCCACGCGCGAGTCTGCGGGCTATAGCGGCCCGCCTCGGCGTCGCGACAGAGGTCGCCCAGCACGGCGCCAGCTTCCACCGAGGCCAGCTGGTCCTTGTCGCCCAGCAGCACCAGGCGGGCGTGGGCAGGCAAGGCGTCGAGCAAATTGGCCATCATTTCCAGGTCGATCATCGAGGCTTCGTCCACCACCAGCACGTCCAGCGGCAACGGGTTGCTGGCGTCGTGCCGGAAATGCCGGGTGCCCGGGCGGCTGCCGAGCAGGCGGTGCACGGTGGTGACCTCGCTGGGAATTTTCTCGCGCACGTCGGGGCTGACCTCCAGGCTGCGCACCTGCACGCTGATCGACTCGGTCAGGCGCGCGGCAGCCTTGCCGGTGGGCGCCGCCAGGCGAATGCGCAGGGGTTGCCCACGCGCCACCGCTGGCGCCTGCAGCAGTGCGAGCAAGCGCACCACGGTGGTGGTCTTGCCGGTGCCGGGGCCGCCGGTGACGATGCTGAAGGCGCCACGGGTGGCCAGCGCACAGGCCAGCTTCTGCCAGTCGATGGGCGCACCCGTGGCCGGGCCGAACAACTGCTCGAGACGCTCGCGCAGATCGTCCGGTGGCGGTTCGCTGGCGGCCAGACGCTGCACCAGCGCCTGATCGATGCGCCGCTCGTAGTTCCAGTAGCGGCGCAGGTACAGCCGTGAGCCCGACAGCACCAGCGGGCGCGCGCTGTGGGCGGGGTCGGCGCCGGCGGCGACCAGCGTGCTGGCGATGACGGCGGAGCGCCAGGTGTCGCCGTCGAGGTTGTGCAGCAGTTGCGAGGGCAGCAGCAGCGGCCCGGCCAGCGCGTCGCCTTCGGGTGGCAACGACAGGGCGAAATCGGGTTCGGCGAGGGTAGCGTTGAGGTCCAGGCAGACATGCCCGTGGCCCAGCTGATGGCTGGTCAGGGCCGCAGCCAGCAGCAACAGCGGGTCGGCTCCAGGGTCGCGCTCGGCGAGGAAGGCGACGAAGGCTTTGTCCAGTGCGCGCAGCCAGCCGCGCTCGACCCAGCGCTCGAGCAGGGTCAGCAGGTCGGCCACGCGGGTCAGGGGCTGCAGGGCCGAAAGGCTCTCGGCCTGCAGCGGGGTGGGCAACAGATCGGCGAACGTACGCATCAGAACAACGCTCCTTGCACGCCGGGCGCCGCTGGCGCCTTGGCGCTGAACAGGGCGTCGAGCTGTTCGATCAGCTCGCGGGGCGGACGGGTGAAATACAGGCCCTGGCTGGCCGAATCGATGCCGCGCAGGAACACGAACAGCGCCCCGCCGACGTGCCTGTCATAGTCGTAGGCGGCGCCCAGGCGCGCCTTGAGTTGGCGATGCAGGGCCAGCAGGTAGAGCACGTATTGCAGGTCGTAGCGGTTGTGCAGGATGGCGTCGTTCATGGCGCTGACGGTGTAGGCCTGGTCGTCCGGGCCCAGCCAGTTGGACTTGTAGTCAGCCACGTAGTAGCGCCCGTCGTGCTCGAAGCACAGGTCGATGAAACCTTTGAACATGCCATTGAGCAGCGCCCCTTCGGCAGGGGCCCGCGGCTGGCCCAGGTGGGTGCCGGCGGTAACCAGCGCGTCCAGGCGGGCGACATCGACCCGGTGGCTGGCAAACCAGAATTCCATCTCGATGCGGTATTCGCTCAGCTCGCCCAGGCGCAGCGGCGCGGTCTGCGGGTCGAGCTGCAACGGCGCGGCCAGCAGGTGCTGCAGCCACTCGGCGAGGGTGGGAATCCAGCCGCTCCAGCCACGTCGGTTGCAACGCCGGGCCACGGCATCCTGCAGTGCCTGGGGGTTGCCGGCGGCCTCGGCGAAGCCTTCGTTGCCCGCCCACTCCAGCAAACCATGCAGGAAGGTGCCGGGCCCCGGGCCGCGCGGGAAGCGGTGGATGTCGCCGCTGGTGGCCGGCACCTGGCGGGCGGCCAGCGGGTCGAGGCGTTCGTCGTCGAACAGCTTCTGCGCCTGCGGGTCATCCGGCGCCGCGGGGTTGCCCTCGCTGATGCGCAAGGCGCTGTAGGAGGCGATCCACCAGTTTTCGGCGGCCTTGCGTTTGGGCACCCGCGGTTTGCGCAGCGCCGCTTCGTTGCGTGGCGGCACGAAGGTCTGGCCGTCCTGCTCGGGCAGCGCCGCGCAATGGATGCCCGGGCAGCCGGCCCCGGCATCGGCGAGCCAGCCGGCCAGCTGCGCCGATTCGCGCAGCACCGCGCCGCCACCCAGCAGGTAACCCATGGCGCTGCGGTGCAGTATCGAGTCCTTGGCGGTGCCACGCTTGAGGTCGGCCACGCCCAGCCACAGGGCATGCCGGGCGCGAGTCAGGGCCACGTACAGCAGGCGCAGGTCCTCGGCCAGGCGCTCGTTGTCGGCCAGCTCGATCTGCTCGGCGCTGGGGCTGAGGGTCACCTGCACCTGGTCGTGCTCGTCGTGCCAGGCAAGCGGCAGGCGCTTGCCGTCCACCGGCTTGGCCGAGCAGATGAAGGGCAGGAACACCAGTGGATATTCCAACCCCTTGGATTTGTGGATGGTGATGACCTTGACCAGCTGCTCGTCGCTTTCCAGGCGCAGGATCTGCTCCTCGCCGGTCTGCCCGGACAGCGCCAGGTGCTCGGACAAATGGCGGATGAGTGCCTGTTCGCCGTCCAGCTCGCCAGAAGCTTGCTGCAACAGTTCGCACAGGTGCAGCAGGTTGGTCAGCACCCGCTCGCCGTCGCTGCGGCCGATCAGTGTCAGGGGCAGGTTGAAGTCGTGCAGCAGCTTGCGCAGCATCGGCAGCACGCCCTGCACTCGCCAGATATGCCGGTAGTTGCGAAATTGCATGACGCGCTGTTCCCAGGCCAGCTCGTCCTGATTGAGGCGCTCGAGTTCAGCCAGCGGCAGGTCCAGGGTGATGCTGGCCAGGGCGGCGCGCAGTGGGCGTTCGGCATCCGGCTCGGCGCAGGCCTTGAGCCAGCTCAGCAGGTCGCGCGCCTCCTGGGCAGCGAACACCGAGTCCTTGTCCGACAGGTACACGCTGCGCACCCCGCGCGCCGCCAGTTCCGCGCGCACCGCCTGGGCTTCGCGGCCGTCGCGCACCAGAATGGCGATGTCGGCCGGCAGGATGCCGCGCAACTGTTCGCCCTGCACGAAGCCACCCCGGCCCTGCTGGCCGGCGTTGAGCAGGCGGACGATCTCGCCGGCGCAGGCAGCGGCCATGGCGGCGCGGTAGCCCGGCCCACTGACAGGCTCATCGCTGGCCAGCTGCCAGAAATTCAACGCCGGCACCTCGCTGCCATCGACTTGCAGGTGCTCCTTGCGCCCCTGGGCCAGCACCGGCAGAAACGGCACCGGATTGTCCGCGCCGTGGCGGAACAGGAAGGCGCCAAGGCCTTCGGGGCGCTGTTCGGCACGCGCGAACAGGTGATTGACCGCCTCGACCATGGCGTGGCTGGAGCGAAAGTTGGTGCCCAGGGTGTGCAGGCGGCCTTCGGTGGCTCGCCGCGCACGCAGGTAGGTATAAATGTCGGCGCCCCGAAAGGCGTAGATCGCCTGCTTGGGGTCGCCGATCAGGAACAGGCCGCTGTCGCTGTGGTTTTCCTCGATCGGATAGATGCTGGCAAAGATTCGGTACTGCACCGGGTCGGTGTCCTGGAACTCGTCGATCAAGGCCACCGGGAACTGCTCGCGAATCAGGCTGGCCAGGCGCTCGCCGCCGCTGCCCTGCAGGGCGGCATCGAGGCGCAGGAGCATGTCGTCGAAACCCATTTCCGCGCGCCGGCGCTTCTCTTGCTCGAAGCGCTGGCCGACCCACTGCGCCGCATGCTCGAGCACGTCGGCGTGCGGCGTTGGCAGCGCCGCGAGGCTGGCCGGCAGGTCAACCATGGCATGCAGTGCCGGATGGCTGGGCGCCTGGTGCTTCCAGGCTTCGGCGACGCCGTCGGGGGTCAGGCGGGTGAAGCCGGTGCCGATGTCCAGGTGCTCGACGCTGTCGTCGCTCGCCCAGGCGGCGAGTTTTTCGAACCAGGGCTCGAAGTAGCGCGCCTGGATCTTGCGCCCGTCCACGGCCTTGGCCGCCAGCCCCTCATGAAACAGCTGGCGCAGCTCGCCGGCCCAATCGGCCCAGGGCTGCTTGAGCTCGCCCAGTGCCTGCTGACGCTGGCGCAAGGCCGCCTCGATCAGCTCGGCTGGCGCAAGTCCGGCCGTGGCCGTGCCCCGCGAGCTGCCGAACAGCGCACGCACCTTGGGCAGCAGCGCCGCCGGGCCACCCCAGTGGCTGCGCACCCACTCCAGCGAACCTCCCTGCATGCCGTAGCAGAAGCGCCGCCAATAGTCGCGCAGCACTTCGCCGAGCAATTCGCTGTGATCGGTTTCCAGGGTCTGGGTGAACAGGCTGCCGCTGTCGAAGGCATGCTCGCGCAGCATGCGCTGGCACCAGCCGTGGATGGTCGAGACTGCCGCTTCATCCATCCATTGGGCGGCCATGTCCAGGCGGCTGGCGCAAGCTGGCCACTGCTCGCGCGGGTATTCGTCGCGCAGCTGCCCGAGCAGCGCGTCAGGGCTGGCGACTTCGTCACGGAAATAGCGGGCCGCTTCGGTCAGGCGCAAGCGGATGCGGTCACGCAGCTCCTGGGTAGCAGCCTCGGTAAAGGTCACCACGAGGATCTGCGGGGGCAGCAACTCGCGCCCAAAGCCGGCCTCGGCGCCACCGTGGCCGAGGATCAGGCGCAGGTACAGCGCCGAGATGGTGAAGGTCTTGCCGGTGCCGGCACTGGCTTCGATCAGCTGGCTGCCCCGCAGCGGGAAGGTCAGGGCCAGCGGCGCTTGCCGAGGGGTGGACTGGCTCATGAGCGCTCCTGCGAATCGCTGTCGATGGATGTCCAGCCCGCTTCGAACATGGGCTTGTACAGGGCTTCGGCCCAACCTTCGAACTCTTCGCTGGCGATCAACGCGTCGAAGTCGGGAAACTCCCGGGCCATGGCGGCATTCTCGCGGCGTTCGCCGTCGGTGGTCAGGCCATCGCCCTCGTATGCCTTGCGGGCTGCAGCGAGGGCCTTTTGCGGATCGCTCTGGCCGAGCCAGGCGAACGCAGTCTTGACCGCCACCGGCAGCGGTCGACGCATGCCCAGTTGCCAGGCCAGCAGCAGGTCGCCCAGGGCCTGGCGCGCGAAGTCGGCCGGCAGCGCAGCGAGCAACAGGGTGTCGTCGCTGGCCACCAGCGCGGTCGTCAGCGGCAGGCCCACGGCGCAGGCCGCCAGGTGGGTGACCCAGGCGCGGGTCAGCCGGTGCCATTTGCGCGAGCGCAATGGGCCGATGGCGTTGGCAATGGTCTCGATGCTCAGCAGGCCGCCGTCGGCACGCTGGTGCAGGCCGCCCAGCCAGCCTTCGAGGGTCAGGCCCTGATGTTCGAACGACAGCGGCAGGGCGCTGTGCAGCACGGTGGGCCAGAGGGTCAGCAGGTTGCGATAGCGCTCCAGCAGATCGGGCAGCGGCGCGATCAACTCCTGCTGCATGATTTCGCCAAAGCCGGCCATCGGCAGCTGGCCACTGCCTTGCAGGCGCAGCGCTTGCTGGTTCAACGCGGCCGTCACCGAGCCCGGTTCGCTGAGCGCCGAGCGCAGCAGGCTCTCGCTGAGGCTGTAGCGCTGCAGGGCGTCGAGCACGAACGGCTCCTCGTCGGCCAGGGGCGCCTGGGCGGCTTCGAAGTAGACCTTCAGGCGCTGGCTGAAAAAGTGCCGGATGGGGTGGCGCACAAAGTCCTGCAACTGCGCCAGGCTGAGCGGCTCCTCCGGCACATAGGCTGGCAGCACCGGGGCCGGCTGAGCGGGCGAGTGCTGCTGATGCAGGCGCTGCCACTCGCCGGCGAAGCTGAACAGCTGCGGGTTTCCTTCATGGAAGTAGCGTGCGCTGAAGGGTTGCAGGGGATGCTCCAGAGTCAGGACGTGCAGCAGTTGCTCGCCGCCGGTACCACTGCCCTCGGGCTCGACCCCGGCCAGGCTCCAGCCGCTGGCCAGGTGATCGCGCAACTGGCCGATCAGCACCGAGGCCGGGCGCTCGCTGTTGTCGCGGATGCTGCGGCCGATCCAGCTGATATAGAGCTGGTCACGGGCCGACAGCAGCGCCTCGAGCAGCAGGTAGCGGTCGTCCTCACGCCGCGAGCGATCACCGGGGCGGTAGTCGCTGCCCATCAGGTCGAAATCCAGCGGCGCCTGGGCGCGCGGGTAGTCGCCGTCATTCATGCCGAGCAGGCACACCAGCCGAAACGGAATGGCGCGCATGGGCATCAAGGTGCAGAAATTCACCGCGCCGGCGAGAAAGCGCTGGGACAGCCGGCCCTGGTCCATGCCGGCCAGCCAGGCTTCGCGCACCACGGTCAGCGGCAGGGCCTCCTGCAGTGCCACCAGCTCGCAGGTTTGCAGCCAGTCTTCACGCAGGTCTTCGAGCTGGGCCAGCAGGTAGTCGTCGTGCTCGTTGCTGGCGAGGAAAAATACCTGCAACAGGTCATGCAGGCGCTCGCCCCATTCGGCCGGTATCGCCGGCAGCGACAGCTGGCGGTGGGCGACTTCCAGAGCATCGAGCAGGGCGACCAGGGGGCCGATCAGGGCCGCGTCCAGCCCGCCGATTTCATCGTAGGGCTCGACCCCATCGCAGGCTTCGCCGTTGCCCACGGCATAGCCCAGCAACATACGCCGCAGGCCGAAGCGCCAGCTGTTCTGCTCCAGGTCGGCGGGCAGGCCGAGGCCGCTGCGCTGCTCGGCATTGAGGCCCCAGCGGATGCCGGCGCCTTCGATCCAGCGATGCAGGGTCGGCAGGTCGCGCTCGGCCACACCGAAGCGGTTGCGCAGGGCGGGCACGTCGAGCAGGTCGAGGATATCACTGACCGGGAAGCGGCTGTCGGGCAGCTTGAGCAGGTGTTCGATGGCGATCAGCAGAGGGTCGCGACCGCGTTGTCCCTGGTCGGTCAGGGTGTAGGGGATGAAGCGGCTGTCAGCGTGCTCCAGCTGGCCGAACACCGCGCGAATGTGCGGCGCGTAGGCGTCGATATCCGGCACCATGACGATGATGTCGCGCGGGCGGAGGCTGGCGTCGGCGCTGAAGCGGGCGAGCAGCTGGTCATGCAGCACCTCGACTTCGCGCTGTGCACTGTGGGTCACGTGAAAGCGGATGGAGCGGTCGCGCTGCGGGTCGACCGGCCCCCAGGTGCTACGGGTTTCCGCCAAGGGCCGCAGTTGCAGGATATCGTCCTGCAATTGGCCCAACAGGGTGTCCTGGGTGCCCTCGACGAACAGGTCGATGCGTTCGTCCTGGAACACGCTGCGGTAACTTTGCGGGTCGTCATGGCTGTCGAGCAGGTTGATGTAGTCGCGGCCCTGCTTGCCCCAGGCGGCCAGCAACGGGTGCGCGTGCTGGTGCAAGGCGTGGGCGTCGAGCACCAGCGGGGTGCCGGCCTTGCGCGCCTGGCGCTTGTATTGGTGGCGCAGCAGGTCCTTGTCGGCGACGATGTCGGTCCAGTGGTAGCGGCAGGGGTTGTGCACGCAAAGCAGCACCTGGCTGAAGCGTGCCAGACCGGCCAGCGCTTCCAGCGCCTGGGCCGGCAGCGACGAGATGCCAAAGACGATCACCCGGGAGGGCAAGCCCTTGGGCGCCTGGTCCAGGCTGTTGATGCGTTCGACGAAACGCCGATGCACCCCTGCCCGGCTCTGCGCCATGCCTTCGGCACCGACGTCCAGCAGCAGGGCGCCCCACAGCTCGGCTTGCCAGCAGTTGGCGGCCGGCAAGGGCTTGGCTTCACCGCGGCCATTGCGCAGCTGATGCTTGCCGGCGGCCCAGTCCTCCAGCCAGTCGGCGCGGTAGACCTGATACTGGTCGAACAGGTCGGCCAGACGCTCGGCCAGTTGATAGCGCTTGCGCAGGTCATTGTCGTCGGTGAGAAAACGCTGCAAAGGCTCGAAGTGCGGACGGCCGATGAGCTCCGGCAGCAGGCGCATCAGGCGCCAGGTCAGAGGCGCCTTGTCCAGCAGCGAGTTGGCGGGGATTTCGTCGCGCCCCAGAACCCGGCGATACAGCTGCCACATGAAACTGCCCGGCAGTTGCACGTCGATGGCTGCGGCGATGCCACAGCCGCCGGTGCCGTCATCACTGGCGTCTTCGGCCAGGGCCAGCTTGAGCCACTGGGCGATGCCGTTGCTTTGCACCAGGGCGATTTCGTTTTCCAGAGGGGCCAGCGGGTAGCGCCGCATGATGCTCACCACCAGGTTGCGCAGCTCGTCCAGGCGGTTGCCTTGAACCACCATGAAACCTGGGGTGAGAGCGTTTGCGTCCGGCATGCGAGCGTCCTGGTTGAGCGGCTTCTGAGGGGGGAAACCTTACCACAAGGGGCGCAGGCTGCCTGTTGAAAGGCTGTTGCGGATGGGGATATGTGCGAGGAGATATGTGGGAGGGGGCGAAGCCGCCAGACCGGTTTGATCCTCAGGATCAAAAAATCGTGGGCTGCGCCCACTCCCACATTGCCCACATTGCACCAGGCCCTGCATGGCAGCTGGGCCTGCCTTGGGCGTTTTCCAGGCACAAAAACAAAACCCCATCTGCGCGAGCAGACGGGGTTCTGGAATTTAATCTTGACGATGACCTACTCTCACATGGGGAAACCCCACACTACCATCGGCGATGCATCGTTTCACTGCTGAGTTCGGGATGGGATCAGGTGGTTCCAATGCTCTATGGTCGTCAAGAAATTCGGGTGCTGAGGCGTCTTTTGAGGGACAGCTCGGCAAATCAGGTATGTGATGTTTGTGAGTCGCAAATTTTCGTGCTGTTGTCGTCTTCACAACACCGCAATCTGGTCGTTCGACGCAAATTGCTTGGGTGTTATATGGTCAAGCCTCACGGGCAATTAGTATGGGTTAGCTCAACGCCTCACAGCGCTTACACACCCCACCTATCAACGTCGTAGTCTTCGACGGCCCTTCAGGGAACTCAAGGTTCCAGTGAGATCTCATCTTGAGGCAAGTTTCCCGCTTAGATGCTTTCAGCGGTTATCTTTCCCGAACATAGCTACCCGGCAATGCCACTGGCGTGACAACCGGAACACCAGAGGTTCGTCCACTCCGGTCCTCTCGTACTAGGAGCAGCCCCTCTCAAATCTCAAACGTCCACGGCAGATAGGGACCGAACTGTCTCACGACGTTCTAAACCCAGCTCGCGTACCACTTTAAATGGCGAACAGCCATACCCTTGGGACCGGCTTCAGCCCCAGGATGTGATGAGCCGACATCGAGGTGCCAAACACCGCCGTCGATATGAACTCTTGGGCGGTATCAGCCTGTTATCCCCGGAGTACCTTTTATCCGTTGAGCGATGGCCCTTCCATACAGAACCACCGGATCACTAAGACCTACTTTCGTACCTGCTCGACGTGTCTGTCTCGCAGTCAAGCGCGCTTTTGCCTTTATACTCTACGACCGATTTCCGACCGGTCTGAGCGCACCTTCGTACTCCTCCGTTACTCTTTAGGAGGAGACCGCCCCAGTCAAACTACCCACCATACACTGTCCTCGATCCGGATAACGGACCTGAGTTAGAACCTCAAAGTTGCCAGGGTGGTATTTCAAGGTTGGCTCCACGCAGACTGGCGTCCACGCTTCAAAGCCTCCCACCTATCCTACACAAGCAAATTCAAAGTCCAGTGCAAAGCTATAGTAAAGGTTCACGGGGTCTTTCCGTCTAGCCGCGGATACACTGCATCTTCACAGCGATTTCAATTTCACTGAGTCTCGGGTGGAGACAGCGCCGCCATCGTTACGCCATTCGTGCAGGTCGGAACTTACCCGACAAGGAATTTCGCTACCTTAGGACCGTTATAGTTACGGCCGCCGTTTACCGGGGCTTCGATCAAGAGCTTCGCTTGCGCTAACCCCATCAATTAACCTTCCGGCACCGGGCAGGCGTCACACCCTATACGTCCACTTTCGTGTTTGCAGAGTGCTGTGTTTTTAATAAACAGTCGCAGCGGCCTGGTATCTTCGACCGGCATGAGCTTACGGAGCAAGTCCTTCACCCTCACCGGCGCACCTTCTCCCGAAGTTACGGTGCCATTTTGCCTAGTTCCTTCACCCGAGTTCTCTCAAGCGCCTTGGTATTCTCTACCCAACCACCTGTGTCGGTTTGGGGTACGGTTCCTGGTTACCTGAAGCTTAGAAGCTTTTCTTGGAAGCATGGCATCAACCACTTCGCGTCCTAAAGGACACTCGTCATCAGCTCTCGGCCTTAAGATCCCGGATTTACCTAAGATCTCAGCCTACCACCTTAAACTTGGACAACCAACGCCAAGCTGGCCTAGCCTTCTCCGTCCCTCCATCGCAGTAACCAGAAGTACAGGAATATTAACCTGTTTTCCATCGACTACGCTTTTCAGCCTCGCCTTAGGGACCGACTAACCCTGCGTCGATTAACGTTGCGCAGGAAACCTTGGTCTTTCGGCGTGGGTGTTTTTCACACCCATTGTCGTTACTCATGTCAGCATTCGCACTTCTGATACCTCCAGCAAGCTTCTCAACTCACCTTCACAGGCTTACAGAACGCTCCTCTACCGCATCACTTGCGTGATACCCGTAGCTTCGGTGTATGGTTTGAGCCCCGTTACATCTTCCGCGCAGGCCGACTCGACTAGTGAGCTATTACGCTTTCTTTAAAGGGTGGCTGCTTCTAAGCCAACCTCCTAGCTGTCTAAGCCTTCCCACATCGTTTCCCACTTAACCATAACTTTGGGACCTTAGCTGACGGTCTGGGTTGTTTCCCTTTTCACGACGGACGTTAGCACCCGCCGTGTGTCTCCCATGCTCGGCACTTGTAGGTATTCGGAGTTTGCATCGGTTTGGTAAGTCGGGATGACCCCCTAGCCGAAACAGTGCTCTACCCCCTACAGTGATACATGAGGCGCTACCTAAATAGCTTTCGAGGAGAACCAGCTATCTCCGAGCTTGATTAGCCTTTCACTCCGATCCACAGGTCATCCGCTAACTTTTCAACGGTAGTCGGTTCGGTCCTCCAGTCAGTGTTACCTAACCTTCAACCTGCCCATGGATAGATCGCCCGGTTTCGGGTCTATTCCCAGCGACTAGACGCCCTATTAAGACTCGCTTTCGCTACGCCTCCCCTATTCGGTTAAGCTCGCCACTGAAAATAAGTCGCTGACCCATTATACAAAAGGTACGCAGTCACAGAACAAAGTCTGCTCCCACTGCTTGTACGCATACGATTTCAGGATCTATTTCACTCCCCTCTCCGGGGTTCTTTTCGCCTTTCCCTCACGGTACTAGTTCACTATCGGTCAGCCAGTAGTATTTAGCCTTGGAGGATGGTCCCCCCATATTCAGACAAAGTTTCTCGTGCTCCGTCCTACTCGATTTCATGACAAGGAGATTTTCGCGTACAGGGCTATCACCCACTATGGCCGCACTTTCCAGAGCGTTCCGCTAATCTCCAAACCACTTAAGGGCTGGTCCCCGTTCGCTCGCCACTACTAAGGGAATCTCGGTTGATTTCTTTTCCTCAGGGTACTTAGATGTTTCAGTTCCCCTGGTTCGCCTCTTGCACCTATGTATTCAGTACAAGATAACTGTCTTATGACAGCTGGGTTCCCCCATTCAGACATCTCCGGATCACAGTCTGTTTGCCGACTCCCCGAAGCTTTTCGCAGGCTACCACGTCTTTCATCGCCTCTGACTGCCAAGGCATCCACCGTATGCGCTTCTTCACTTGACTATATAACCCCAAGCAATCTGGTTATACTGTGAAGACGACATTCGCCGAAAATTTGCTTTCTCAAGTCAATTGAGAGTAACTCACAAATTTTACCTTAGCCTGAACAACACCAGTGAAAGTGTCATCCAGTCTATACTTCTATCACATACCTAAATTTTTAAAGAACGATCTAGTCAAAGACTAGAAATCAACATTCACTCATCAATCATCTGATGGAATGCTCATTTCTAAGCTTTAAGGCAGAAGCAGTAATGGTGGAGCCAAACGGGATCGAACCGTTGACCTCCTGCGTGCAAGGCAGGCGCTCTCCCAGCTGAGCTATGGCCCCGTATCTCTACAGGCGTTTCCCACACAAAATTGGTGGGTCTGGGCAGATTCGAACTGCCGACCTCACCCTTATCAGGGGTGCGCTCTAACCAACTGAGCTACAGACCCAATTTCGAGCTTGTAGCCGTTAGCGTGAGCTATCAGCTTGGAGCATAAAGCTGCTTCTATCGTCTTCTTCAATGAATCAAGCAATTCGTGTGGGTGCTCATGAAACAGATGATGTCGTCGATTAAGGAGGTGATCCAGCCGCAGGTTCCCCTACGGCTACCTTGTTACGACTTCACCCCAGTCATGAATCACACCGTGGTAACCGTCCTCCCGAAGGTTAGACTAGCTACTTCTGGTGCAACCCACTCCCATGGTGTGACGGGCGGTGTGTACAAGGCCCGGGAACGTATTCACCGCGACATTCTGATTCGCGATTACTAGCGATTCCGACTTCACGCAGTCGAGTTGCAGACTGCGATCCGGACTACGATCGGTTTTGTGAGATTAGCTCCACCTCGCGGCTTGGCGACCCTCTGTACCGACCATTGTAGCACGTGTGTAGCCCAGGCCGTAAGGGCCATGATGACTTGACGTCATCCCCACCTTCCTCCGGTTTGTCACCGGCAGTCTCCTTAGAGTGCCCACCATAACGTGCTGGTAACTAAGGACAAGGGTTGCGCTCGTTACGGGACTTAACCCAACATCTCACGACACGAGCTGACGACAGCCATGCAGCACCTGTCTCAATGTTCCCGAAGGCACCAATCCATCTCTGGAAAGTTCATTGGATGTCAAGGCCTGGTAAGGTTCTTCGCGTTGCTTCGAATTAAACCACATGCTCCACCGCTTGTGCGGGCCCCCGTCAATTCATTTGAGTTTTAACCTTGCGGCCGTACTCCCCAGGCGGTCAACTTAATGCGTTAGCTGCGCCACTAAGAGTTCAAGACTCCCAACGGCTAGTTGACATCGTTTACGGCGTGGACTACCAGGGTATCTAATCCTGTTTGCTCCCCACGCTTTCGCACCTCAGTGTCAGTATGAGTCCAGGTGGTCGCCTTCGCCACTGGTGTTCCTTCCTATATCTACGCATTTCACCGCTACACAGGAAATTCCACCACCCTCTACCCTACTCTAGCTTGCCAGTTTTGGATGCAGTTCCCAGGTTGAGCCCGGGGATTTCACATTCAACTTAACAAACCACCTACGCGCGCTTTACGCCCAGTAATTCCGATTAACGCTTGCACCCTCTGTATTACCGCGGCTGCTGGCACAGAGTTAGCCGGTGCTTATTCTGTCGGTAACGTCAAAATTGCTTCGTATTAGGAAACAACCCTTCCTCCCAACTTAAAGTGCTTTACAATCCGAAGACCTTCTTCACACACGCGGCATGGCTGGATCAGGCTTTCGCCCATTGTCCAATATTCCCCACTGCTGCCTCCCGTAGGAGTCTGGACCGTGTCTCAGTTCCAGTGTGACTGATCATCCTCTCAGACCAGTTACGGATCGTCGCCTTGGTGAGCCATTACCCCACCAACTAGCTAATCCGACCTAGGCTCATCTGATAGCGCAAGGCCCGAAGGTCCCCTGCTTTCTCCCGTAGGACGTATGCGGTATTAGCGTTCCTTTCGAAACGTTGTCCCCCACTACCAGGCAGATTCCTAGGCATTACTCACCCGTCCGCCGCTGAATCGAAGAGCAAGCTCTTCTCATCCGCTCGACTTGCATGTGTTAGGCCTGCCGCCAGCGTTCAATCTGAGCCATGATCAAACTCTTCAGTTCAATACTGCATGGGTTTTGAGAAAACCCTAAACTTGGCTCAGCAATCGTTGGTTACATCTTTGATTTCTCGCGGAGTAACTTATGATGCTGATAATCTAGTGACGATCAGTCTTATCTCACAAGCACCCACACGAATTGCTTGATTCAGTTGTTAAAGAGCGGTTGGTTGATTCTTTCGTCTCAACCGAGGCGCGCATTCTACGCTTTCCTCAGAGCCTGTCAAGGGTTTATTTTGAAGTTTTTAACGACAATCTCGTTAAGAACCAAACACTTGACTCGCTTCGATCTCTCGTCAGCGGGAGGCGAATTCTACAGCGTTTCAAACCGCTGTCAACCACCTTTTCTCACCGCTTTCGATCGTCAGACCGAAGCCCGTATCGAAGCACCACCTCGCTGTTTACTTCGGTTAACTCATTGAATCTCAAGGAGTTTTCCGTTTCGTCTGCGCCGGAAGTGGGGCGAATTATAGAGAGTTCCGAGAGGCCGTCAACCCCCCGGATTCAAAAAACCGTCATAAAGTTCAAATAAAGCAAAAGGCGGCCCTCGCGGGCCGCCTTTCAGGCATTTCAAAGGCTTGGGAAGGCGAATTGCGAAGCTTCATGGCTGGCCCGTTGCGGCCAACGCTGGGTAATTGCCTTGCGCCGCGTATAGAAACGCACGCCATCAGGGCCATAGGCATGCAGGTCGCCAAACAGCGAACGCTTCCAGCCACCAAAGCTGTGATAGGCCACAGGCACCGGCAAGGGTACGTTGACGCCGACCATACCCACTTCAATCTCGTCGCAGAACAACCGGGCCGCTTCACCGTCACGGGTGAAGATGCAGGTGCCATTGCCGTACTCATGGTCGTTGATCAGCTGCATGGCTGCTTCCAGGCTGTCGACACGCACGATGCACAACACCGGCCCGAAGATCTCTTCTTTATAGATGCGCATCTCGGGCGTAACCCGGTCGAACAGGCAACCACCCAGAAAGAAGCCGTCTTCGTTGCCGGCCACACTCAAGCCACGGCCGTCCACCACCAGCTGGGCTCCGGCGCGAACGCCCTCTTCCACATAGCCGCTGACCTTGTCGCGCGCCTGCCCGGTGACCAGGGGCCCCATGTCCAGGCCGCAGGTAGTGCCAGCACCAATCTTCAGCGACTGGATCTGCGGAACCAGTTTGGCCACGAGGGCATCGGCCACCTGGTCGCCAACACACACCGCCACCGAAATGGCCATGCAGCGCTCGCCGCAGGAACCATAGGCCGCGCCCATGAGCGCGCTCACCGCGTTGTCCAGATCGGCATCGGGCATCAGCACCGCATGGTTCTTCGCCCCGCCCAGAGCCTGCACGCGTTTGCCCCGTGCAGTGCCTTCCTTATAGATGTACTCGGCAATCGGCGTGGAGCCGACGAAGCTCAGCGCCTTGACCTCGGGCGCCTCGATCAGCGCATCCACCGCCACCTTGTCGCCGTGCACCACGTTGAGCACGCCTGCCGGCAAGCCTGCTTCATGGAGCAACTGGGCAATCAGCAGCGTCGAGCTCGGATCACGCTCCGATGGTTTGAGGATGAAGCAGTTGCCGCAGGCAATGGCCAGTGGGTACATCCACAATGGCACCATGGCCGGGAAGTTGAACGGGGTGATGCCGGCCACCACGCCCAGCGGCTGGAAGTCGGACCAGGCATCGATGTTCGGCCCGACGTTGCGGCTGTACTCGCCCTTGAGGATTTCCGGTGCTGCGCAGGCGTACTCGACGTTCTCGATGCCGCGTTTCAGTTCACCGGCGGCGTCTTCCAGGGTCTTGCCATGCTCCTCGCTGATCCGTTGGGAGATTCTCGCTTCGTTCTGCTCGAGCAGCTGCTTGAAGCGGAACATGACCTGGGCGCGCTTGGCCGGTGGCGTGTTGCGCCAGGCCGGGAAGGCTTTTTTCGCCGAATCGATGGCCTGCTGCACGGTGTCGCGAGTGGCCAGCGGCAATTGATGGATCACCTGGCCGGTCGATGGGTTGTAGACGTCGGCGCTACGCTCGCCGCTGCTGACCAGCTCGCCGTGGATCAGGTGTTGGATAGTGCTCATGCAAATAATCTCCGGAATGAAATCAATCGACCTGGTTCAGGGCTTCGCCGACGGCGTCGAACAGGCGGTCGAGGTCCTGCGGCTGGGCATTGAAGGTTGGCCCGAACTGCAAGGTGTCGCCGCCGAAGCGTACATAGAAGCCGGCTTTCCACAGTTTCATCGAAACCTCATACGGCCGCACGATGGCGTCACCGTCGCGGGCCGCCAGCTGGATGGCGCCGGCCAGGCCGAAGTTGCGGATGTCGACAATGTTCTTCGCGCCTTTCACCCCGTGCAGCACTTGCTCGAAGTGCGGCGCCAATTCGGCGGCGCGCTGTACCAGGTTTTCCTTTTGCAGCAGCTCCAGAGCCGCCAGGCCGGCCGCGCAGGCCACCGGGTGCGCCGAGTAGGTATAGCCATGGGGAAACTCGACGGCGTATTCCGGCGTCGGCTGGTTCATGAAGGTCTGGTAGATCTCGCTGCTGGCAATCACCGCGCCCATGGGGATGGCGCCGTTGGTGACCTGCTTGGCGATGCACATCAGGTCTGGCGTCACCCCGAAGGTGTCGGCGCCGAACATCGAGCCGGTACGGCCAAAGCCGGTAATGACTTCGTCGAAGATCAGCAGGATGTTGTGCTGGTCGCAGATCTCGCGCAGACGCTTGAGGTAGCCCTTGGGCGGCGGCAGTACGCCGGCCGAGCCGGCCATCGGCTCGACGATCAGCGCAGCAATGTTCGACGCATCGTGCAACTCGATGAGCTTGAGCATTTCATCGGCCAAGGCAATACCGCCCTCTTCGGGCGAACCCTTGGAGTAGACATTGCCCGGCAGCAAGGTGTGCGGCAGGTGGTCGACGTCCATCAGCTGGCCGAACATCTTGCGGTTGCCGTTGACCCCACCCAGGCTGGTGCCGGCGACGTTGACGCCGTGGTAGCCACGGGCGCGGCCGATCAGCTTGGTCTTGGTGGCCTGGCCCTTGAGACGCCAATAGGCGCGGACCATTTTCACGGCAGTATCGGCGCACTCGGAACCGGAGTTGGTATAGAAGACGTGATCGAGCTTGCCCGGGGTCAGCTCGGTGATTTTTTCCGCCAGCTGGAAGGACAGTGGATGGCCGTACTGGAACGCCGGGGAGTAGTCGAGCACGCCCAGCTGGCGCGACACCGCTTCCTGGATTTCCTTGCGGGTGTGCCCGGCGCCGCAGGTCCACAGGCCCGACAGGCTGTCGTAGATCTGCCGGCCCTGGTCGTCGGTCAGGTAGCTACCGTGGGCCGCGACGATGATTCGCGGGTCGCGCTGGAAACTGCGGTTGGCGGTGTAGGGCATCCAGTGGGCGTCGAGCTTGAGCTGGCTGGCGATGCCAGCCGGGGCTTTTTCAGGCATGTTCATGGCAATACCTCAGGGCGTGATAGGCGAGAAGACCGGTTGCAGCTAAATTGGCACGGCGATAAAGTCTGGAAAATCCCACTTTTCAGATCCTCAGTCAGGCGCCCACTAAACAATGAGCCGCAGACCCGACCCCCTCGCCCAAGTCAGCGACTTCGACATCCGCCTGTTAAAGATCTATCGCAGCGTAGTCGAGTGTGGCGGCTTCTCCGCTGCCGAGAACGTGCTGGGCATCGGCCGCTCGGCCATCAGCCAGCAGATGAGCGACCTCGAGCAGCGGCTCGGGCTGCGCCTGTGCCAACGCGGGCGCGCCGGTTTCTCGCTGACCGAGGAGGGGCGCGAGGTGTATCAGTCGGCGCTGCAACTGCTCGGCGCCCTGGAGAACTTTCGCACCGAGGTCAACGGCCTGCACCAGCACCTGCGCGGCGAACTGAACATCGGCCTGACCGACAACCTGGTGACCCTGCCGCACATGCGCATCACCCATGCCCTGGCCCAGCTCAAGGACCGCGGCCCGGACGTGCGCATCCAGATACGCATGATCGCCCCCAGCCAGGTCGAGCAAGGGGTGCTCGACGGCAGCCTGCACGTTGGCGTGGTGCCCCAGGCCAGCGCGCTGTCCGGGCTGGAATATCAGCCGCTGTACAGCGAACGCTCGCTACTTTACTGCGCCGTCGGCCACCCGCTGTTCTATGCCGACGACGGCCAGCTTGACGACCCGCGCCTGAATGCCCAGGAAGCCATCGCCCCGACCTTTCGCCTGCCGGCCGACATTCAGGCGCGCTACCAGGCCCTCAACTGTACGGCCAGCGCGTCGGACCGCGAAGGCATGGCGTTTCTGATCCTCACCGGGCGCTATATTGGCTACCTGCCCGATCACTACGCCATGTTCTGGGTCCAGCAGGGCCGGTTGCGCGCCCTCAAGCCGAGCCAGCGCTTTTATGACCTGAGCCTGTCGTGGGTCACGCGCAAGGGCCGCCGCCCCCATTTGGTGCTGGAAAGCTTTCTGGAAAGCCTGGCGGCAACCGCAGGATGAGCCCTGGCGGGCCGATAAAAATTTTATCTCGTTGTTTCACAAGCGGATTCACCATCGAGCACAACAGGTTGCTGATCGGTTGGACAGCTTTTTGCAGTCATCCGGCATCTGCCCTCCCGACTGCACCGAGACAGCCATGCCCCCAGAATCATCCGCCCCTAACGATTTGATCTACGGCCTCAACGACCGCCCCAATCCCATGGCCGCCGTGCTGGCCGCCCTGCAGCATGTGCTGGCCAGTTTCGTCGGCATCATCACCCCGCCGTTGATCATCGGTTCGGCCCTGGGCCTCGGCGCGCACATGCCCTACCTGATCAGCATGGCCCTGATGGTGTCCGGGGTCGGCACCTTCATTCAGGCGCGGCGGCCATTCGGCATCGGCGCCGGCATGATCTGCCTGCAAGGCACCAGCTTCGCCTTCCTCGGCGCCGTGCTGTCGGCCGGCTTCATGGTCAAGGCACGCGGCGGCAGCCCCGAGGACATCATGGCGATGGTGTTCGGTGTGTGCTTCTTCGGCGGCCTGGTGCAGATCGTCCTCAGCCGCTTCATCGGCCAGCTGCGCCGGGTCATCACACCGCTGGTGACCGGCATCGTCATCACCCTGATTGGCATCAGCCTGATCAAGGTCGGCGTCACCGACCTGGGCGGCGGCTTCGGCGCGGCCGACTTCGGCGCCCCGGGCAACCTCGGCCTGGGCGCCTTCGTGCTGGTGGTGATCATCCTGCTCAACCGCTCGAACACGCCGTGGATTCGCCTGTCGGCGATCATCATCGGCCTGGCCCTGGGCAGCATCGCCGCCTGGTTCAGCGGCAAGCTGGTGCCCCAGGCGCTGCCCGCGCTGCCGCTGATCAGCGTGCCGCTGCCGTTCAAGTTCGGTTTCGCCTTCGACTGGAGCGCCTTCCTGCCGGTGGCATTGATCTACCTGATCAGCACCATCGAGACGGTGGGCGACCTGACGGCCAACTGCATGCTGTCGCGCGAACCCATCAGCGGGCCGAGCTATATCGCCCGGCTCAAGGGCGGCGTGCTGGGTGACGGCGTCAGCTGTATGCTCGCCGCAACCTTCAGCGCCTTCCCCAACACTACCTTTGCCCAGAACAACGGCGTCATACAGCTGACCGGCGTGGCCAGCCGCTACGTCGGCCTGTACATCGGCGCGCTGCTGTTCATGCTCGGGCTGATCCCGGCCATCGGCGCCGTGCTGCAGCAGATTCCCAAGCCGGTGCTGGGCGGCGCTACCCTGGTGATGTTCGGCAGTGTCGCGGCTGCCGGCGTGCGCATCCTCGCGCAGACCTCGCTGGACCGGCGCAACATGCTGATCATCGCCACCTCGTTCGGCGTCGGCCTGGGCATCGCCTCGCAACCGGAGCTGCTGCACCACCTGCCCAAGCTGGTGCAGAACCTGTTCGACTCGGCGATCACCAGTGGCGGCATCACCGCCCTGCTGCTCAACCTGATCCTGCCACAGCCTCGCGAGACCGCGCCGCTGGCGCCCGAGCTGGAGCCTGCGGTGGTGAAAACGCCGGTCTGAGACCATAGTTTTTCGCCGCAACGCTTGTCGGATCGTATCGGGTGCGCTATCAACGCACATGTCGCGCCCATACGATCCGTCCGGAACTGCCTATGACCCTCGAAGTCCCAGCCCACAGCATCCCCAACGCCGGCAAACCGGCCAGCCGCATCCGTCAGAAGAATGAGGAAACCATCATTCAGGCCGCGGAAGACGAGTTTGCTCGCCACGGTTTCAAGGGTACCAGCATGAACACCATTGCGCTGAAGGCAGGGTTGCCCAAGGCCAATCTGCACTATTACTTCACCAACAAGCTGGGCCTGTATGTGGCGGTGCTGAGCAACATCATCGAGTTGTGGGACAGCACCTTCAACAACCTGGACCCCGAGGACGATCCGGCTCAGGCGCTGACTCGCTACATCCGCGCCAAGATGGAGTTCTCGCGCCGCCAGCCGCAGGCCTCACGCATCTTCGCCATGGAGATCATCAGCGGCGGGCAGTGCCTGACCGAGTATTTCAGCCAGGACTACCGCCTCTGGTTCGCCGGCCGGGCCCAGGTGTTCCAGGGCTGGATCGAGGCAGGCAAGATGGACCCGGTCGACCCGGTGCACCTGATTTTCCTGCTGTGGGGCAGTACCCAGCACTACGCCGACTTCGCCACGCAGATCTGCCAGGTCACTGGCCGCACGCGCCTGACCAAGCAGGATTTCGAGACCGCCGGCGACAACCTGATCCGGATCATTCTCAAAGGCTGCGGGCTGACCCCGCCGCTGTGACCCCCCGCCTGCGGACGCTGCCTGAATGCCCTCCACCCTGCTCGAGCCGTGCGAATTTCGCGAAGAGATTCGCAAGAGCCGTTTCATCACCCTCGCCGCCCCGATCAACAGCGCCGCCGAGGCGCAGAGCTTCATCGAACGCCACAGCGACTCGGACGCCACGCACAATTGCTGGGCCTGGAAGCTGGGCGAGCACTACCGCAGTACCGACGACGGCGAGCCCGGCGGCACAGCCGGGCGGCCGATACTGGCGGCTATCCAGGCGCAGGACTGCGACCAGGTAGTGGTGCTGGTGATTCGCTGGTACGGCGGCATCCAGCTGGGCACCGGCGGCCTGGCGCGGGCGTATGGCGGCGGCGCCAACAAGTGCCTGCAGCAAGCTGGCAAGCGGCTGTTGGTCAAGCGCGTCCTGGTGAGCTGCAGTTGCACCTTTGCCGAGCTGCCATTGGTCAAGCTGCGGGTGGCGGAGCTGGCCGGGCTGGTCGAGCAGGAAGACTTTACCGCCGAGGGCGCAGACCTGATGCTGGCGGTGGAGCCGCAGCAGGTGGCGGGGTTGCAGCAGCAGTTGGCGGATCTTTCCCGGGGGCGGATTCGCTTGCAAGGTCAATAGTGGCTGATTTGGTGCGCGCGTGCGCTGTTTCGGCGCCTCGCAGGTGCGGGCCAAGGGCTTGAGAGGCCGCCAAGCTCGTCCGTTTTGCCACCCAGATCAGCAGATCGTGGGCTGCGCCCACCCCGCACTCCCCGCCACGCTCTTCTGGAGCTAAAGCTGACCTCCTGGCCAGGTTATTGCTTTAGACAGCGCAGCCCTCCTCGACCGAGACTGCCATGTCCACAGACCTACTGCCCCAGCGCCTGCAGATGCGCGGTATCAGCAAGCGCTACCCCGGCTGCCTGGCCAACGATGCCATCGACCTGAGCATCCAGGCCGGGGAGATCCACGCCCTGCTCGGCGAGAACGGCGCGGGCAAGAGCACCCTGATGAAGATCATCTACGGCGTGACCCAACCCGACAGCGGAACCCTGCTGTGGGAGGGCCAGCCGGTGCGCATGCGCAACCCGGCGCAGGCGCGGGCGCTGGGCATTGGCATGGTGTTCCAGCATTTTTCCCTGTTCGAGACGCTCAGCGTGGCGCAGAACATCGCCCTGGCCATGGGCCCCGGGCAGACGCCGCGCCAGCTGGAGGCGAAGATCCGCGAGGTGTCAGCGCGCTATGGCATGAGCGTCGAGCCACAACGGCTGGTGCACAGCCTGTCGATCGGCGAGCGCCAGCGGGTCGAGATCATTCGCTGCCTGATGCAGGACATTCGCCTGTTGATTCTCGACGAGCCTACCTCGGTGCTGACACCACTGGAGGCCGACGAATTGTTCGTGACCTTGCGCCGGCTGGCCAGCGAAGGCTGCAGCATCCTGTTCATCAGCCACAAGCTGGCCGAAGTGCGCGCTCTGTGCCACAGCGCTACGGTGCTGCGTGGCGGGCGGGTGTCCGGGCACTGCCGGCCGGCCGAGTGCAGTGACCTGGAACTGGCGCGGCTGATGGTCGGCGACGCCGAGGGCCTGAGTGCGCAGTACCCGAAGACCCGGGGCACCGAGGACTTTCTCACGGTCAACCATCTGTCCTGGCGCAACCCCGATCCCTTTGGCTGCTCGCTCAAGGCGCTCAACCTGGCGGTGCGCAGCGGCGAGATCGTCGGTATCGCCGGCGTCGCCGGCAACGGCCAGGAAGAACTGCTGGCCCTGCTCAGCGGCGAGCAGACCCTGGGCAGCGACGGTGCCACGCGAATCAAGTTCGGCGAACGCGCGGTCGGCCACCTGCGTCCCGACGCTCGCCGCGCGCTGGGGTTGGCGTTCGTCCCGGCCGAGCGGCTCGGGCACGGCGCGGTGCCGGAACTGAGCCTGGCCGACAACGCCCTGCTGACGTCCTTCCAGCAGGGCCTGGTGAGCAAAGGGCTGATCCAGCGCGACAAGGTTCGCGAGCTGGCCGACACCATCATCCGCCGCTTCGCGGTCAAGACCCCGGACGCCCAGGCACCGGCGCGCAGCCTGTCCGGCGGCAACCTGCAAAAATTCATCCTTGGCCGCGAGATCCTCCAGCAGCCACGCCTGCTGGTCGCGGCGCACCCGACCTGGGGCGTCGACGTCGGTGCCGCCGCCACCATCCATCGTGCCTTGATCGCCCTGCGCGATGCCGGCGCGGCGATTCTGGTGATTTCCGAGGACCTGGACGAACTGTTCCAGATCTGCGACCGCCTCGGCGCCCTCAGCGGCGGGCGCCTCAGCGCCCTGAAAGCCACCGGGCAGATCCACCCGGCCGAACTCGGCGGCTGGATGGCCGGGCGCTTCGCGACCGACACGGCGGCCGCCCCCCTTTCCTCGATCAACAGCTGACGGAGCCTGCGATGCTGCTTTCCCTCGAACCCCGTGGCCAGCAATCGCGCGCCATGCTGTGGTGCTCGCCGCTGCTGGCAGCGATCCTCACCCTGTGCTGCGGCGCGCTGCTGTTCATGGCCCTCGGCCTGGACCCGTGGCTGACCCTGCGCACTTTGCTGATCGCCCCGGTCAGCGACCTGTACGGCGTCTCCGAACTGCTGGTCAAGGCCACGCCCATCCTGCTCTGCGCCCTGGGCCTGGCCGTGGCCTACCAGGCGCGCATCTGGAACATCGGCGCCGAAGGCCAGCTGCTGATGGGCGCCCTGGTGGGCAGCGCGCTGGCGGTCAATATCATCGACCTGCAGAGCCGCTGGGCGCTGGTCATGGTGCTGGCCGTGGGCACCCTCGGTGGCGCGCTGTGGGCCGGCCTGACCGCCTGGCTGCGCACGCAGTTCAACGCCAACGAAATCCTCACCAGCATCATGCTCAACTACATCTCGTTGAACCTCCTGCTGTACTTCGTCCACGGCCCGCTGAAGGACCCGGCCGGTTTCAACTTCCCCGAGTCGGCGATGTTCGGCGACTCGGCGCGCCTGCCCTTGCTGTTCGCCGACGGCCGCGCCCACGCCGGCGCCTGGTTCGCCCTGCTGGCCCTGGTTGCGGTGTGGGTGCTGCTGCAGCGCAGCTTTGTCGGCTTCCAGATCAAGGTACTGGGCCTGGATAAACGTGCCGCGGCCTCGGTGGGCTTTCGCGAGAAACGCCTGGTCTGGCTGGCGCTGTTGATCAGCGGCGCCCTCGCGGGGCTGGCCGGGGTTTGCGAAGTGACCGGGCCGATCGGCCAGCTGGTGCCGCAGGTCAGCCCCGGCTACGGCTACGCGGCGATCACCGTGGCCTTTCTCGGCCGTCTCAACCCGATCGGCATCGTCTTCTCCAGCCTGCTGATGGCCCTGCTGTACCTGGGCGGCGAAAGCGCGCAGATGAGCCTCAACCTGCCCCAGGCGATCACCCAGTTGTTCCAGGGCATGATGCTGTTCTTCCTGCTCGCCTGTGACGTTCTGATTCTCTACCGCCCGCGCCTGAAATTGCGCTGGGCTCGCCGCGCCCCCGCCGCGGCCGCCGTGGGAGCGCTGTGATGGATATCGACCTGTTGAGCAATATTTTCTACGCCATGGTACGCACTGGCACCCCGTTGCTGCTGGTGGCCCTGGGCGAGCTGATCTGCGAGAAGAGCGGCGTGCTCAACCTCGGCCAGGAGGGCATGATGCTGTTCGGCGCGGTGATCGGCTTCATCGTCGCCTTCAGTACCGGCAGCCTCTGGCTCGGGGTGTTGCTGGCGATGCTGGCGGGCATGTTGCTGTCGTCGCTGTTTGCCTTGGTTGCCCTGGCCTTCAACGCCAACCAGGTGGCCACGGGGCTGGCGCTGACCATCTTTGGCGTGGGCCTGTCGACCTTTGTCGGCGCCGCGTGGGTCGGCAAACCACTGGCCGGTTTCGAGCCGATCATGCTGCCGTGGCTGAGCAGCCTGCCGTTGGTCGGACGCATGCTGTTCGGCCAGGACCTGCTGGTGTACCTGTCGTTCGCGCTGTTCGCCCTGGTGGCCTGGGTGCTGCTGCGCAGCCGCCTGGGCCTGATCATCCAGGCGGTCGGCGAAAACCCTGACGCGGCCAGCGCCATGGGCCTGCCGGTGCTGCGCGTGCGCACCCTGGCGGTGCTGTTCGGCGGCGCCATGGCTGGGTTGGCTGGCGCCTACCTGTCGCTGGCCTACACGCCGATGTGGGCGGAAAACATGAGCGCCGGGCGCGGCTGGATTGCCCTGGCGCTGGTGGTATTCGCCAGCTGGCGGGTGTGGCGCCTGCTGCTCGGCGCCTACCTGTTCGGCCTGGCCAGCATCCTCCATCTGGTGGCCCAGGGCATCGGCCTGGCGATCCCGTCCAATCTGCTGGCGATGCTGCCATACGTGGCGACCATCGTGGTGCTGGTGCTGCTCTCGCGCGACGGCCTGCGCACCCGGCTGTACGCGCCGGTGTCCCTCGGCCAACCTTGGCAACCGGGCCACTGACTGTATACAATCGCCCGGCACAACCTGGATCAGCAGACAGGGCAAAACTGAGCTGGCTAACCTGAACACAACTTTCAGAGGAGCCGGCCACCATGCCCGCGACCCGTACCTGGTTAAAGAATCCCCTCGCCATCTTCACCGCCAACGCGCTCGATGCCCGTGGCGGGCTGGTGGTCGCCGATGGCGTCATCGAACAAGTGCTGGGCCTGGGCGAGCAGCCGGCGCAGCCCTGCGATCAGGTGTTCGACGCCCGTGAGCACGTGCTGCTGCCGGGCCTGATCAACACCCACCACCACTTCTACCAGACCCTGACCCGCGCCTGGGCGCCGGTGGTCAACGAGCCGCTGTTTCCGTGGCTCAAGACCCTCTATCCGGTGTGGGCGCGGTTGACCCCGGAGAAACTTGCCGTGGCGAGCAAGGTCGCCCTGGCCGAGCTGCTGCTGTCGGGCTGCACCACGGCGGCCGACCACCATTACCTGTTCCCGGAAGGCCTGGAAAACGCCATCGACGTGCAGGTCGAGGCGGTCCGCGAACTGGGCATGCGCGCCATGCTCACCCGTGGCTCCATGACCCTGGGCGAGAAAGACGGCGGCTTGCCACCCCAGCAGACCGTGCAGCAAGGTGAAGTGATTCTTGAAGACAGCCAGCGCCTTATCGAGCGCTACCACCAGCGCGGCGACGGCGCGCAGATCCAGATCGCCCTGGCGCCCTGCTCGCCGTTCTCGGTAACCCCGGAAATCATGCGCGCCTCCGCCGACATGGCCGAGCGCCTCGACGTTCGCCTGCACACCCACCTGGCCGAGACGCTGGACGAGGAAGACTTCTGCCTGCAGCGCTTCGGCCTGCGCACCGTCGACTACCTGGACAGCGTCGGCTGGCTGGGCCCGCGCACCTGGCTGGCCCACGGCATCCACTTCAACCCGGATGAAATCGCCCGTCTGGGCCAGCACGGCACCGGTATCTGCCACTGCCCGAGCTCGAACATGCGCCTGGCCTCAGGCATCTGCCCGACCCTGGACCTGGTGGCGGCCGGCGCGCCGGTGGGCATCGGCGTCGACGGTTCGGCGTCCAACGACGGCTCCAACATGATCCTCGAGGTGCGCCAGGCCATGTACCTGCAGCGCCTGCGCTACGGCGCCGACAAGATTACCCCGCAGCTGGTGCTGGGTTGGGCCACCAAGGGTTCGGCGGCGCTGCTGGGGCGCAAGGACGTCGGCGAGCTGGCCGTCGGCAAACAGTCCGACCTGGCGCTGTTCAAGCTGGATGAGCTGCGCTTCTCCGGCAGCCACGACCCACTGTCGGCGCTGCTGCTGTGCGGCGCAGACCGCGCCGACCGAGTGATGGTCGGCGGCAAGTGGCGCGTGGTCGACGGGCAGATCGAGGGCCTCGACGTGCGCCAGCTGATCGCCGACCACCGCCAGGCCGCCGCCGAGCTGATCGCCGGCTAAAGCCCGAGCAGCGACAGCATGATGAAGGTGGCGAACAGCACGAAGTGAGTCATGCCCTCGATGGCGTTGGTTTCGCCATCGTTGAGGTTGATCGCCGACACCAGCAGGGTGATGAGGATCATCACCGTCTGCACCGGGGTCATCGCCATCTGGAATGGCTGGCCGCTGTACAGCGCCATGGCTTCCATCACCGGCACGGTGAGGATCACGGTGGACAGCGAGGCGCCCAGTGCCACGTTGACCACCGACTGCATGCGGTTGGCCAAGGCCGCGCGCAACGCCGTGAGAATCTCCGGTGCCGCGGAAATCGCCGCCACCAGGATCGCCGCCAGCACTGGCGGCGCTCCGCTGTTTTCCAGGCCAAGGTCGATGGTCTTGGACATCACCTCGGCCAATGCGCCGATCACCACCAGGCCGAACACCAGGGTCACGATCGACTGCTTGCGGCTGACCTGCGGTTCGTTGACCTCGGAGGGTTCCTTCGGCTTGCGCTTCTGCGGGTAGCTATAGCTGAAGAAGTAGCTGTGCGGCCCGACCTGCATGCGCAGGAACAAGGTGTACAGCACCAGCATGGCGCCAATGGTGAACGCCGAGTAGATCTTCCAGTCGCCTTGCGGAATGAACTCCGGCACCACCATGGACACGCCCATGGCCGTGAGGATCATCACGCTGTAGGTGCGCGCCGAATCGTCGTTGTAGGACTGCTCGCCGTGCTTGAGCCCGCCCATCAGCGCGGCCAGGCCGAGGATGCCGTTGATGTCGAGCATCACCGCCGAGTAGATGGTGTCGCGCACCAGGGTCGGCGACGGTTCGTTGTTCATCATGATAGCCAGGATCACCACCTCCACCAGCACCGCCGACAGGGTCAGGATCATGGTGCCATAGGGGTCGCCGACCTTTTCCGCGATCAGCTCGGCGTGGTGGGCCACGCGCATCGAGGCGCAGATGATGGCCGCCACCAGCACCACCCCGGCGATCAATGCCACGGTCTGGCCGTGCCCCAGCAGTTGCGGTTCCAGGGGGTAGGCCAGGCACGTCATGAGCAAGGCCAGCAGGAGGAATTTTTCTTCTTTGAGCGTGTTGAGCATCGGCGGCCTGATCGGTGATGGGATTGCAAGATGTGTCATAGAGACTGTAGGCGGCGGGCAACGTTTCGTCTGCGCGCCGCAGACCTTCTCCCTGGGACATTGCCCGTCCCACAAATGGCGCCTGCATCCGGCGATCCGCACCAGCAGGTGGCAGACAACTGTCCATTGGCAGGCCGCGCCCCCAGCAAACACCGCGACCTGTCCTGTTGGTCAATTTTTTGCATTGAGCTCCGCCAGCATTGCAACGCCCTCACCCCACAACAAACCGGAGCTTGTGATTCATGCAAAAACGCCCATTGAAGAAAATCCTCGGGACACTGGCCGCAGCGATCGGCCTGGCGGGCAGCCTGGCGGCCAGCGCGGCCGATCCGTTGAAAGTCGGCTTCGTCTATGTCGGGCCGATCGGCGACCATGGCTGGACCTACCAGCACGAGCAAGGCCGCAAGGCGCTGGAAGCGCAGATGGGTGACAAGATCAAGACCAGCTACGTGGAAAACGTCGCCGAGGGCGCCGACGCCGAGCGGGTGATCCGCGACATGGCCAAGGACAAGTACGACCTGATCTTCACCACCTCGTTCGGCTACATGAACCCCACGGTGAAAGTCGCCAAGCAATTTCCCAAGGTGATTTTCGAGCACGCCACCGGCTACAAGCAGGACAAGAACCTTGGCACCTACCTGGCCCGCACCTACGAGGGCCGCTACGTCGGCGGCTTCCTCGCCGCGAAGATGACCAAAAGCAAAAAAATCGGCTACGTGGCCTCCTTTCCGATTCCCGAGGTGATCCGCGACATCAATGCCATCCAGCTGGCCTTGAACAAGTACAACCCCGGCACCGAAATGAAGGTGGTGTGGGTCAACTCCTGGTTCGACCCGGGCAAGGAAGCCGATGCGGCCAACGCGCTGGTCGACCAGGGCGTGGACGTGATCTTCCAGCACACCGACAGCCCGGCGCCGATCCAGACTGCCGAACGCCGCGGCGTGTATGCCGTGGGTTACGCCTCGGACATGGCCCACTTCGGGCCCAAGGCGGTGCTGACTTCGATCGTCAACAACTGGGCGCCGCACTATATCGCCAGCACTCAGGCAGTGCTCGATGGCACCTGGAAATCCCAGGACTACTGGGGCGGGCTGAATGACGGCACCGTCGAGCTGCCCATCAGCGACGTGGTGCCGGCCGACGTCAAGGCCGAAGCCGAGAAGCTCATCGCCAGCATCAAGAGCGGTGAATTCAAACCGTTCACCGGGCCGATCAAGGACCAGACCGGTGCCGTGAAGATTGCCGCCGGCGCCAGCGCCAGCAACGCCGAACTGGCTTCGATGAACTACTACGTCGAAGGCATCACGGCGCAGATGCCTAAATAAACGGGCTGCGAGCGCTCACCTGCAAACGGATCGCCGTCCTTCTGTCGAACAGGGACGGCGGCGAACACTTGAAAGGACGCCAAGGTCATGCGGACACTTCCAGTCATCGATATCAGCCCGCTGTACCAGGACGATGCCGAGGGCGCGGCGCAGGTCGCCGACGCCATCGACCGCGCCTGCCGGCAATGGGGCTTCTTCTACATCAGCGGCCACCCGATCAGCGCCGCCCGCATCGGCGCTTTGAGCGCCGCCGCCGAGACCTTCTTCGCCCTGCCCCTGGCGCAGAAGCTGGCGATCGACATCACCCAGACCCGCCACCATCGCGGCTACGGCGCCATCGCCACCGAGCAGCTGGACCCGGCACTGCCCAGCGATCTGAAGGAAACCTTCGACATGGGCCTGCACCTGCCGATGGACCACCCGCAGGTGATCGCCGGCAAACCGCTGCGCGGGCCCAATCGCCATCCCCAGCTGCCCGGCTGGGAGGCCTTGCTGGAGCAGCATTACCTGGACATGCAGGCTCTGGCCCTGACTCTGCTTCGGGCCATGACTCACGCATTGGGCGTACCGCGCGACTTCTTCGACCAGCGCTTCGTCGAGCCGGTCAGCGTGCTGCGCATGATCCACTACCCACCGCGCCATACCGCCACCTCGGCCGCCCAGCAAGGCGCCGGCGCCCATACCGACTATGGTTGCATCACCTTGCTGCATCAGGACCAGGCCGGCGGCCTGCAGGTGCGCACGGTGGACGGCCAGTGGCTCGACGCGCCGCCCATCGAGGGTACCTTCGTGGTCAATCTCGGCGACATGATGGCGCGCTGGACCAACGACCGTTACCGCTCCACGCCGCACCGGGTGATCAGCCCCCTGGGCGTGGACCGCTACTCCATGCCGTTCTTCGCCGAGCCGCACCCCGATACCCGGGTCGAGTGCCTGCCCGGCTGCCAGGACGCCGAACATCCGCCGCGCTACCCCGCCACCACGTGCGCCGAGTTCCTGCTGTCACGCTTTGCCGACACCTATGCTTACCGACGCCCGGCCTGAAGGCGATCTGAACCCGACAGTCAGGTTCCTGTAGAATGCCGGCCTTGCACCTGATGAGAAACGATTATGTACGACTGGCTCAACGCGCTGCCCAAGGCAGAACTGCACATGCACCTGGAAGGCTCGCTGGAACCGGAGCTGCTGTTTGCCCTGGCCGAGCGCAACAAGATCGCCCTGCCCTGGGCCGATGTCGAAGGCCTGCGCAGCGCCTACGCCTTCAACAACCTGCAGGAGTTCCTCGACCTGTACTACCAGGGCGCCGACGTGCTGCGCACCGAACAGGACTTCTACGACTTGACCTGGGCCTACCTGCTGCGCTGCAAGGCGCAGAACGTGGTGCATACCGAACCCTTCTTCGACCCGCAGACCCACACTGACCGCGGCGTGCCCTTCGAGGTGGTGTTGCGCGGTATCAGCCAGGCGCTCAAGGATGGCAAGCAGCAACTGGGCATCGGCAGCGGCCTGATTCTCAGCTTCCTGCGCCACCTCAGCGAAGAAGAAGCGCAGAAGACCCTCGACCAGGCCATGCCGTTTCGCGACGCCTTCGTCGCTGTAGGCCTCGACAGCTCGGAAGTCGGCCATCCACCCAGCAAGTTCGTGCGGGTATTCGATCGTGCTCGCGCCGAGGGCTTCCTGACCGTCGCCCACGCCGGCGAAGAAGGCCCGCCGGAGTACATCTGGGAGGCCCTGGACCTGCTCAAGATCCAGCGCATCGACCACGGCGTACGTGCCATCGAAGACGAACGGCTGATGCAGCGCATCATCGACGAACAGATTCCGCTGACCGTCTGCCCGCTGTCCAACACCAAGCTGTGCGTGTTCGACCACATGAGCCAGCACAACATTCTCGACATGCTCGAGCGCGGCGTGAAGGTCACGGTCAACTCCGATGACCCGGCCTACTTCGGCGGCTACGTCACGGAAAACTTCCACGCGCTGTACACCGACCTGGGCATGACCCAGGACCAGGCCCGGCGCCTGGCGCAGAACAGCCTGGATGCCCGCCTGACTCGCTAAGCACCCAGCTTGCCGATCTCGCGCAGCCCCGCTTCAGTCACCCGCAATACGTGACTGGAGTCGGTGGTGCGCAGCCACCCCGATTGCTGAAACAGCCGCATGAGGCTGGCACCCAAGGCTCCGCCCAGATGCGGGCAACCTTCGCTCCAGTCGCTGCACTGGCACAGCGCCTGGCGCTGCCTGGGCACCAGCGCCTCGATGAAGATGCCGCAGCGCGCCAGGCCCTCGGCACCGGCCGAGGTGATCAGCAACTGGCCGTCGCCCCGTTCGATCCAGTCCTTGAGCAGCAACCGCTGATACAGCTGTGTGGCCAACTCTCCGCCCAGATGATCCTGGCACAGTCGCGCCCGGCGCAACGATAGTGGGGTCGGCGCAGGCCGGCCCGCCCCGGCCTGCGCCTGATGCCCGACGCTGACGCAGGCCAGCGCCTCCACCGCGAGGCCGACCTCCGGCGCGGCCAGGCGAAAGAACCGCTTGCGTCCGCGCGACTCCAGCTTGAGCAAGCCGCCGGAAGACAACCGTGACAGATGGGCGCTGGCCGATGAGGTGCTCAGGCCAGCAAGGCCGGCCAGTTCATCGGCGCCTCGCGCCGTGCCATCGATCAGCGCCCAGATCATGGCACTGCGTTTGGGATCGGCGAGCAGCGTTGCGATCTGGCTGATGCTGGGTACGTACTGCATGGTTCCACTCCCTGTCTGGAATCGTCCGTATCGGAACAGCCGTCAGTATATGGCTGCCGCTCGACCGCGCACGGTGCCGGTCCCAGCGCATCGGAGCGAGGGGCGTCAGGTTTGCCAACAGGATGCAAGTTCATGCAAAGCGGAAATGCTGCCGAAGCAAACCGCCGATGGCCGGCCACCCGCTCTGCCCGGGCCCTTGCAAGCTGGGGGCCGGGGCGCGAACCGCCACGACTGCAGGGCAATTGCCTACAAGGCGCGTGCATAAGGACTACAAGAAACGTCGCCCAATGAAATGATTCCGATTGTTGCCAAGACCTCGGAATGGCGGCTGGGGATCAATGACCGTTGATCTGGCGAAGGGTGACGCGGCCGGCGTGGCCCCGGGCAGCGACTAAACTGCTGGCTTTTGCCCACTGGAGGAAGTGCTCGATGAATATCGCCATCACCGAATCGGTCAAGCCACGGGGTAGCCATTGGCAGGTACAAATGGGCCAGCACGTGGTGTCCTTCCGTAGCGAAGCGGAGGCCCAGGCCTTTGTCGCTACCTTGCAGGCGCGCCTGCGCGCGCCGCACTCGCTGCCTGGCACCAACCGCCGTAGTGCCTGACCCTCAGGCCTCGACGCGGCGGGCCAAACGAGCGGTCAGCCGGCCGACCACCACGGCGATCAGCGCGCAGCTGCCGATCACCAGGGTCATCGGCAGGGCGCTGCCGTCGTGCAGCACGCCGACCATGGCCGCCGCGCCAGCGGCCACGCTGAACTGGATGCAGCCCAGCAGAGCCGAGGCGCTGCCGGCATTGCGCCCCTGGCCGTTCATCGCGCAGGCCGAGGCATTGGGGATGATGCAGCCGAGGCTGGCGACGCATATGAACAGCGGAATCAGCAGCGGCCACAAATGCTCGGTGTGCAGCGCGGCCACACCGAGCAGCACCAGCCCGGACGTCAGGTAGACCAGGGTCGCCTTGCCCAAGAGGTACGCCGGCCCGTGCCTGGCCAGCAGCCTGGCGTTGACCTGCGCCACCAGGATGAAGCCGGCGGCGTTGCTGCCGAACAGCCAGCCGTAATGCTCGGCCGGTACGCCATAGAGCTTGATGAACACGAACGGCGACCCGGCGACGTAGGCAAACATGCCGGCCATGGCGATGCCGCCGGTAAACGCATAGCCGATGAAGGTCGGGTGCACCATCAGGCGCAGGTAGCGGCTCAGCGCGCCACTCAGCGGCTGGCGCGGATGGCCGGCGGGCATGCTTTCCGGCAGGCCCAGGAACACCGCCGCCGTGGCAGCGGCACTGAACAGGGTCAGGAGGATGAAGATCCAGCGCCAGCCCAGGGTGTTGACCAGCAGGCCGCCGAGCATCGGCGCGAGGATGGGCGCCAGCCCCATGACCAGCATCAGCTGCGAGAAGACCTTGGCCGAACCCACCGCGTCGCATTTGTCGCTGACGATGGCCCGCGACAACACCATGCCGGCACACCCACCCAGGGCCTGGACGAATCGCGCGGCGATCAGCCACTCCAGGTTGGGTGCGCACGCACAGGCGATGGAAGCCAGGGTGAACAGGCTGACGCCTACCAGCAGCGGCACGCGTCGGCCGTACCGATCGGCGATCGGCCCATAGATCAGCTGCCCGATCGACAGGCCCAGAAAGTACACGGCCAGGGTGATCTGCACATGCTGCTCGTCGGTGCCGAACGCCTGGGCGATGGCGGGAAAGCCCGGCAGGTAGAAATCGATGGCCAGGGGCCCGAAAGCGCTCAGGGCTCCCAGGATGAGGATAGTGCGAAGGTTCATCAGGTATCCAGACGGCAAGACAAGTCGACCTGGCAGTGTAACTGCGTACCGGCCAGGGGTCATGCCCGATCGCCCGGCTCAGCCACGTTGGGCACTGTAGCCCTCGGCTTCGATCAGCTGGATCAGCGCCTCGGCGCTCAAACTCGAGTCGACGCGAACCTGGCCGCTGGCCACCTCCACCTCGACCCTGGCCTGCGGGTCGGCCTCGCCGATCGCCGACTCGATGGCCCGGGCGCAATGGGCGCAGGTCATGCCTTGCACGTTGAATGGCTGCATGGTGAGGCTCCTTGTGGTGAATGGCTGCACCCTGAGCCTTGCCATAAGGTCAAGGTCAAGCCCATCAAGTTTTATTGCCGGCTGCCGGGCTGGCAATCGGCGCCCTGCTCGGCCAAGCTGAGCTATCAGCCCCCACAGCAGGAGATCCAGTCATGCGCTGGTCAGCATTGAGCCTTGCCGGCCTTCTCGGCCTGGCGAGCATCGCGCCTCTGGCAAGCGCCGAAGACGCCCAGGATTACGCCATATTGATCATCTCCCGGGAGCGGCTGGAGGTGGCGAGCAGCTGCGAGATCGGCATCTACCTGCAAGGCCAGCTGATCGGCCGGGTATTCCAGGAGCAATCCACCTCCTTCAACCTGCCGCCCGGCAAAGCCTCGATCCGCCTCGGCTACCTGCCCGGGCAGACCCCCGGCTGCGCACCCGGCATGCAGCAGCCGGCCGACACTGAAATCGACCTGCGCGCCGGCGCCATCGCCAAATACCGCATCGCCGTCGGCACTTCCGGGCTGTTTCTGAAACCGGCGCCGGTGACTTACTGACACCGCTTGACCTTGCCAAGGCGTCAAGGTTGAAACTGCGAGCACCTCCAAGGAGACTGCTCCGATGTCTGACCTGCCCACCCTGGAACTGTCCGTCAGCGGCATGACCTGCGCCAACTGCGCGGGTCGGGTCGAACGCGCCTTGAAGAAACTCCCCGCCGTCGAACAGGCGTCGGTGAATCTGGCCAGCCACCGCGCCCAGGTCACGCTGCGCAGCGCCGCGCCGGCGGCGTTGCTGATTGCCGCCATAGAGCGCGCCGGGTACCAGGCGAGCCTCGGCCAGAACCCTGACGATCAGTGCCGTGCAGCCGGCCACGAGCGCTTGGCCGTGGTCCTTGCGCTGCTGTTGGCACTGCCGCTGCTGGCACCGATGCTGCTGCAGCCCATGGGCGTACACTGGATGCTGCCGGCCTGGCTGCAATGCCTGCTGGCAGGCGCGGTGCAGTTCGGCATCGGCGCGCGCTTCTACCGTGCCGCCTGGCGCGCGCTGCGCACCCTGGATGGCAACATGGACCTGCTGGTAGTGCTCGGCACCAGCGCCGGCTACGGCCTGAGCGTCTATCTCTGGCTGAGCAGCCCCGCCGCCCCGATGCACCTGTACTTCGAGTCGTCGTCCACGGTGATCGCCCTGGTGCTGCTCGGCAAGTGGCTCGAAGGCCGCGCCCGGCGGCAGGCCGGCCAGGCCTTGCGCGCGCTGGAAAACCTGCAGAGCGACACCGCGCTGCGTCAGGTCGGCGAGCGGCTGGAAACCGTCGCGGTGCAGGCGCTGCGCCCGGACGACGTGCTGCTGGTCAAGCCAGGGGCGCGCTTTGCCTGCGATGGCATCGTGCTGGAGGGGCGCAGCCATGCCGACGAGGCGCTGATCAGCGGCGAGCCGCTGCCGGTGGCCAAGCAACCCGGCGACCGGGTCACGGGCGGGGCCATCAACGGCGAAGGGCAACTGCGGGTGCGCGTCACCGCGCTGGGGCCGCAGAGCACGCTGGCGCGGATCATTCGCCTGGTGGAGAGCGCCCAGGGCGCGAAGGCGCCGATCCAATTGCTGGTGGACCGGGTCAGCCGAGTCTTCGTGCCGCTGGTGCTCGTCATCGCCCTGCTGACACTGCTGGGCTGGCTGCTCGGCGGGGCGCCAGTGCAGACGGCGATCATCCACGCAGTGGCGGTGCTGGTCATCGCCTGCCCTTGCGCACTCGGCCTGGCCACGCCCGCAGCGGTACTGGCGGGAACCGGAGCGGCGGCCCGGCATGGCATCCTGATCAAGGACAGCACCACGCTGCAGCGCGCCGAAGCGGTGGACTGCGTGGTGTTCGACAAGACCGGCACGCTGACGCTCGGCCGGCCGCGGCTGCTGCACCAGGCGGCCAGCAACGGCGACGAGCAAACCTTGCTGCGCCTGGCGGCGGCCTTGCAACAGGGCAGCGAACACCCCCTGGCGCTGGCCCTGCTCGAGCGCTGCGGTGACCTCCCCGCGCTGCACGACAGCCGCGCGCTGGCCGGGCGCGGCATTGCCGGGACCGTCGAGGGCCAGCCGTTGCAGCTGGGCAACCGGCGCCTGCTGGAGGACCTGCACCTGAGCGCCGATGCCATCTCCCTGGCTTGGGAAGCCGAGGGTTGCACCGTGTCATGGCTGGTGGCCATGCAGCCGCAGGCCCACGTGCTGGGGGTGCTGGCTTTCGCCGACGAGGCGCGCCCGCAGGCCCGAGCGGCAGTGGCGCTACTGCAGGCGGACGGGGTCGTATGCCACCTGCTCACCGGCGACAACCTGGGCAGTGCACGGCAGATCGCGACAGCCGTGGCCATCCACCAGGTACATGCCCAGGTGCTGCCCGCCGGCAAGGCGCAGGTCATCGAAACGCTGCGCCGTACGCAGGTGGTGGCCATGGTCGGCGACGGCATCAACGACGCGCCGGCGCTGGCCGCCGCCGACCTCGGCCTGGCCATGGCCAGTGGCACCGACGTGGCCATGCAGGCAGCGGGGATCACCCTGATGCGCAGCGACCCGCGCCTGGTCGCGGCGGCACTGGACATCTGCCGCCGCACTCAGGCGAAAATCCGCCAGAATCTGTTCTGGGCATTCATCTACAATCTGCTCGGCATTCCACTGGCCGCCGCCGGCTGGCTCAGCCCGGTACTGGCCGGCACAGCCATGGCCTTGTCGAGCGTCAGCGTGGTGCTCAATGCACTGTGGCTGACTCGCTGGCGGCCAGGTTTCAGTTCGAGGGGTCAACCATGAATATCGGCCAGGCCGCCCGCCAGAGCGGGCTCAGCGCCAAAATGATTCGCTATTACGAGTCGATCGGGCTGCTCAGCGCGGCCCATCGCAGCGACAGCGGCTACCGCCTGTACCGGGCCGACGACCTGCACACCCTGGGGTTCATCAAGCGCGCCCGCGACCTGGGCTTCTCGCTGGAGGAAGTGGGCCGCCTGCTGACCCTGTGGCAGGACCGCAGCCGTGCCAGCGCCGACGTCAAGGCCTTGGCCAGGGCCCACGTCGAGGACCTCGACCGACGCATCGATGAACTGACCGCGCTGCGCGATTCATTGCAGCAGCTGGTCAGCCACTGCCAGGGCGACGAGCGGCCGGACTGCCCGATTCTGGCGAACCTGGCGTCCGGCAATTGCTGCCAGTGAGCCGCTATTGCAACCAGGGCGGGGGCGGCGGTTCATCGGATTTGCCTGCCGGCGTCTCGTCGGCCTCGCGCGCCGCACGTCGGCGCGCGTCGTCCAGCCGCGCCGCTTCGATCTCGCGCATCACGCCGCCGACATCGGCCTCGACCTCTTCCTCGGCAAACTCGCCGGTGAGCACACTGGCCGGGTGCAGATTGCCCGCTTCGTACAACGCCCACATTTCCTTGGCGTAGCGAGTCTGCTTCAACTCCGGGGCAAATTGCCCGAAATAGCTGGCCATGTTGCCTACATCCCGCTCCAGCATGCTGAAGGCGTGGTTGTTGCCCGCTGCGTCGACAGCCTGTGGCAGGTCGATGATCACCGGGCCGTCAGGCGACAGCAGCACGTTGAACTCGGAAAGGTCACCATGCACCAGGCCGGTGCAGAGCATCAGCACGATCTGGCGAATCAGGAAGGCGTGATACTCCCGCGCCTGGTCGGCTTCCAACGAGACGTCGTTGAGCCGCGGCGCGGCGTCGCCGTATTCGTCGCAGACCATCTCCATCAACAGCACGCCCTCGAGAAAATCGAAGGGCTTTGGCACGCGCACACCGGCACCGGCCAGGCGGAACAAGGCAGCCACCTCGGCGTTCTGCCAAGCCTCCTCGGCTTCCTTGCGGCCAAACTTGGAGCCCTTGGCCATGGCCCGGGCCTGCCGGCTGTTGCGAACCTTGCGGCCTTCCTGATATTCGGCCGCCTGGCGGAAACTTCGTTTGTTGGCCTCCTTGTAGACCTTGGCGCAGCGCAGCTCGTTGCCGCAACGCACCACATAGACAGCTGCCTCTTTGCCACTCATGAGTGGTCGCAGCACCTCGTCCACCAGACCGTCCTCGATCAGCGGTTCAATGCGTTTTGGAGTCTTCATCAGCTTTTATTCTGGGTCCTTCGTGGCCAGACACGCGAGTTCAGGTGGCATCCTCTCACAGCGAGAGGCGCTTGCCGACCATTGACGATAGACAGATGCAAACAGCCCGCCAATAAAGGCGGGCTGCTGGCGTCAGGCAATGGTCAAAAAGCGTAGCGCAGCCCCGCACTCACGCCATAGGGCTGGTCGACCCGATGGCCGGTGGCGTAATCGAATTCGGCGTTCATCTGCCAGGCCTCGCTCAGCTGCGCGGTGAAGCCCGTCCCCAGCTCGATGCTGTTGCCCTTGAGACTGTTATCGAAGGTCTGGCCGTTGATACGTGCCTGGTTGCCATCGGCGAACTCACGCGCTGCGGCCAGCTTCAGGTACGGCTGCAAGGTACCGCCGCCGGCCATGGCCAGGGTGCGGCCGAACTGGCTGCCCAGGCGGCCGCTGAGCGAGCGCGCCGCGTTGCTGTCGGCGGTCAGGCCATTGTCCAGCCGGTAGCCCTGGCCCTGCACCGACAGCGCTGTCAACTGGGCGTACGGCTTGAGGTACCAGCCCTCGCCCAGGGTCAGGCGCTTGCCCAATTCCAGCGAGCCGCCGAGGCCGAAGTCGTTGTATTTGCCACGGGCCTTGACCCCATCGCTCATCAGCACGTCGGCGCGGTTGCTGAACCGGTTGGCCTTGACCAGCGCATCGACGTACAGGCCGGTGGCCTCGGTCCAGCCGGCGTAGGCACCGACGAACACGCTGTCGATGCTGCCACGGGTGCCGCGGGAGAAGTCCAGGTCGGCCTTGCTGCTGCCGGCCAGCAGGCCGACGGTCAGCTCCTGGCTCAACGCCAGGTCCGAGCCCAGGGTGAAGCCGCTCTGGCGCATGTCATAGGTGCGCAGATCGGTGTGGCCGACTTCGTACTTGGCGCCCTGCGCGCGCAACCACAAACCGGTGGCGGCCGGGGTACGCCGCAGTTCGTCGAAGCGGCTGCGCAGGCCGGTCAGCTCGCCACTCCAGACCACCGGCGCGGCGTTGTACAGACCCAACACCGACTGCGAGGACGCCGACAAGGCGCGGCGGCCTTGGCGGTCGACCTTCTGCACCAGCGCCCAGTCATCGCCCTCGCGTTGCAGCACATAAGCGAAGGCACCGGCGTCGACCTGACCGCCGACCACGTCGAAATGGCCAGTGCCGCCGCCGGTCTGCACCACTGTCAGGCCGCTCGCGCCCGCCTCGGGCTCACGACCGGTGTTGGCGATCTTCAGACGGAAATCGCCATTGGCCGTGCCGTTGACCTTGAGCAGGTCGCCCTGCAGTGCCGCCAGGTCGACGCCCATGTTGAACTGGCCGCTGCCGCTCAGGCTGTCCAGCGTCAGCTGACGGAAATCACCGGCCGAACCGCCGAGGTCGACGGTGCTGCGCTCCAGCGCCAGGCTGCCGACCTCGGCGTCCTGGGTCAGGGTCCAGCTGGCCTGGTCGACGAGGCTCAGCGCAGTCAGGCCGCGCAGCTGCCCGGTCAGATGGCTATTGGCGATGGTCATGTCCACCTGCGCACCGCGCTCCACGTCGACCAGCACGCCATTGCTGGCCTTGAGCGTGGAGCCGTTGCTGACCACGATACTGGCCTCGGTCGGCAGGCCGACATTACCGGCCTTGACCACGATGGCGCTGCCGTCACGGCCTTCGACCGAACTGCCGCCGTCGATGACCAGGTGGTTACCTTGCGACTCGGTGAAAAGATAAGCCGATTGCAGAAGGATGCCAGTCGCCCCGCTGACTTCGCTGCCCCGTCCCAGATGCAATTGGCCGTCGGCCATGGTGATGCCGTAGCCGAAATCGTCTTCACTCCAGAAGATGCTGTCGAATGCATGGAGGCTGGCTGACTCCAGCTCGGCAGCTGTCTTGCCGGCGACGATGATGCTGTTGTCGACCACCGCGCTGGAAGCGTCGCCAGCCACCAGCGTCGAGCTGGCGAGGCGCAACCCGACCGTGTCGGAAGCCAGCCAGGAGTCGCGAATGTCTGCCTGGCTGTTGAGCAGGCTCAGGGCCTCGTTGCGACCCTGCGCCTCGACCTCGGCGCCATCCAGGGTGACCCTGGAATTGCTGACGCCGTGGATCTGATGACTGGTCGCTCCTGGCATCAGGGTCAGCTCGGCCTGCGAGCGCAGGAACCAGGCTTGAGTGGGATCGCCCGGCTGGACGATGGCCGATTCCCCAGGCTCCAGGGTTGCCGCCAGCGCCGGCGCGCACAGGCTGCCGCACAGGGCGACGGCCAAGGCCAGGCGCGAAGGCAGGAAGGTTTTGTGATGATGTGGATGGCTCATGTGGTGCTCCATGCAGAGAGTTGGGACTCGCGAACTCACGCTAAGGGAGCGGCCCGACGGGCTGAATGGGAGGAGCCTGACCCGGCGGGTGGGAAGGCGGCCGTGACCTTGTAGGAAATAAAACGGCCCGCCGAAAAGGCGGGCCGCAGAAGCTGGCTGGGCAATCAGAACGCGTAACGCAACCCCGCACTCACGCCATAGGGCTGGTCGACCCGATGGCCGGTGGCGTAATCGAACTCGGCGTTCATCTGCCAGGCCTCGCTCAGCTGCGCGGTGAAGCCCGTCCCCAGTTCGATGCTGTTGCCCTTGAGGCTGTTATCGAAGGTCTGGCCATTGATCCGTGCCTGGTTGCCATCGGCGAACTCACGCGCTGCGGCCAGCTTCAGGTACGGCTGCAAGGTACCGCCGCCAGCCATGGCCAGGGTGCGGCCGAACTGGCTGCCCAGGCGGCCGTTGAGCGAGCGCGCCGCGTTGCTGTCGGCGGTCAGGCCATTGTCCAGCCGGTAGCCCTGGCCCTGCACCGACAGCGCTGTCAGCTGGGCGTACGGCTTGAGGTACCAGCCCTCGCCCAGGGTCAGGCGCTTGCCCAATTCCAGCGAGCCGCCGAGGCCGAAGTCGTTGTATTTGCCACGGGCCTTGACCCCGTCGCTCATCAGCACGTCGGCGCGGTTGCTGAACCGGTTGGCCTTGACCAGCGCATCGACGTACAGGCCGCTGGCCTCGGTCCAGCCGGCGTAGGCACCGACGAACACGCTGTCGATGCTGCCACGGGTGCCGCGGGAGAAGTCCAGGTCGGCCTTGCTGCTGCCGGCCAGCAGGCCGACGGTCAGCTCCTGGCTCAACGCCAGGTCCGAGCCCAGGGTGAAGCCGCTCTGGCGCATGTCATAGGTGCGCAGATCGGTGTGGCCGACTTCGTACTTGGCGCCTTGCGCGCGCAACCACAAACCGGTGGCGGCCGGGGTACGCCGCAGTTCGTCGAAGCGGCTGCGCAGGCCGGTCAGCTCGCCGCTCCAGACCACCGGCGCGGCGTTGTACAGACCCAACACCGACTGCGAGGACGCCGACAAGGCGCGGCGGCCCTGGCGGTCGACCTTCTGCACCAGCGCCCAGTCATCGCCCTCGCGTTGCAGCACATAAGCGAAGGCACCGGCGTCGACCTGACCGCCGACCACGTCGAAATGGCCAGTGCCGCCGCCGGTCTGCACCACTGTCAGCCCGCTCGCGCCCGCCTCGGGCTCACGACCGGTGTTGGCGATCTTCAGACGGAAATCGCCGTTGGCCGTGCCGTTGACCTTGAGCAGGTCGCCCTGCAGTGCCGCCAGGTCGACGCCCATGTTGAACTGGCCATTGCCTTCCAGGCGGTCCAGGGTCAGTTGGCGAAAGTCGCCATCGCCGCCACCCAGATTCACCGTACCGCGGTCCATCGTCAGCGCGCCGACCGCGGCATCGCGGGTCATGGTCCAACTGGCGTTGTCACTCAGGGCGAGGCGGTTGAGATTGATCAGCTCCCCGGTCAGATGACTGGCAGAAACCTCGAGCCCGACATCGGCTCCGGCTTCGACGTCCACCAGCACGCCATTGCTGGCGGTCAGGGTCGAGCCATTGCGCAGAATGATGTTGGCCTCGGTGGGCTCGCCGAGATTATCGGCCTTGACCACGATTGCGCTGCCACTGCGGCCCTCGACGTGGGCGCTGTTGAGCACCAGGTGGTTACCGATGCTGTCACCGAAGAACCAGGCCGCTTTCATCTCCACGCCGGTATCGCCGCTCACACGCGTGCCGTCGGCCAGGGTCAGGCGCCCATCGGCCATTTCGACGCCGACTGCCCCTCCCTCGATCCTGGAGCCGTACGCGAGCACTTGACTGGAATCCATGGACATTCCTGCCCGGCCACCCTGCACGGTGCTATTGACCAATATGGCACTAGCCATATCGTCGCCATCGCTCCAGTTGCGGGATACCGACAGGCCAAGAGTGTCGCTGACGATACGCGAGTCGGTGACAAGTGCCGTGCTGTTGACCAGGCTGAGCGCCGCGCGCGGGCTTTGCGATTGCACATCCGCGCTCTTGACGATCACCCGGGAACCGCCCATGGCGAAAATATCGTGGCTGCTGGCGCCTGTTTCGAGGGTCAGTTGCGCATCTGACATAAGAAACCAGTCCTGCGCCGGCTCACCCGCCCACACGCTGGCCACCTCGCCCGGCAGCAGCGTCTTTGCCATTGCCGGCGCCACCATGCACCCTGCCAGGCCGACAGCCAGCGCGAGCCGGCAGCGATTCAGCCCATTGATTCTTTTACTTTTGTAATCAGTCATTTATTGCCCCATGCAATGAATTGGCGTAAAGCCAGTTCACGCTACGGATGCACACGACTGGGTTGAATAAGACAGCGCCTCCAGCGCGTCCTACAAAGATCGATCAACCTTGTAGGACATGACCCTCACGCCTGAAAAGATCCCCCGGCGTTGCGCCGAACAGTGTCTTGAACGCGGCGATGAAGGCCGACGTCGAGTCATAGCCGCAGCCGAGCGCCGTGGCCGTGACGCTCTGGCCATGCTCCAGGGCGCCCAGCGCCGACAGCAGGCGCATGCGCTGGCGCCAACTGCGAAAGCTCAAGCCAGTCTCGCGCTGGAACAGGCGCATCAGGGTCTTCTCCGAGGTGGCCAGGCGTAAAGCCCAGTCGGCGAGGGTCGCGGCAGAGTCGGGGCGCTCGACAAGTTCGCCGCACAGTGCCAGCAGACGCGGATGGCGCGGCAAGGGCAGGGAGAATGCTACCTCCGGCAGCTGCCCCAGTTGATCCAGCAGCACCTGCACCAGGCGCGCTTCGGCGCAGTCGCCTTGCGGGTACTCCACTGGCAGCTGGCAAAAACTCTTGATCAGCTCACGCGCCAGCGGCGTCACCTCCAGCACCCGGCAGCGCGGCGGGGCCCATTGCACGGCCTCGCAATGCACATAAAGGCTGCGCATTTCCGCGCGGGTCGAAGTCACCACTTCGTGCTCGACCCCTGCCGGTATCCACACGCCCCACTGCGGCGGTGCGAAGAAACTGCCTTCGGCGGTGTGTACGCCGAGCACCCCGCTGATGGCATAGGAAAACTGTACCCAGGCATGTTGATGCGGTGGCGTCCAACTGCCGGCGCTGAGGCTTTCGGCGCGGGCGTAGAGCGCGCGCGGCAGGCTCGACAGCTCGGGGATCTGCCGCTGCAGCTGATGTTGTCCGTTAGTCGGCATATGTTGGCCTTGTATCGCGAGACGGCAGGAGACGGTCTACGTTAGGCTGTGGCCTCAATCATGACAAATCTTTTCGCGGGTGCTTCTCATGCACGCTTTAAAACACCTCAAGCGCGTGGTCACCGACTGGTTCCTCTGCGGCATGCTGCTGGCTACGCTGCTGGCGTATTTCCTGCCCAGCTACGGCGCCAGCGGTGGGCCGATGCACGCCGAGGTCGTGATCAACGTCGGCGTGTTCCTGGTGTTCTTCCTGCACGGGGTCAACCTGTCCAGCGAGCAGATCAGCCACGGCCTGAAGAATTGGCGCCTGCATCTGATGGTGCAGGGCTTCACCTTCGTGGTGTTCCCGCTGATCTGGCTGGTGTGCGACAAGCTGCTGGGCTCTCACGTGCCGGCGCTGCTGATGCTCGGCTTCTTCTACCTCTGCGCGCTGCCCTCGACCATTTCCTCCTCGGTGGCCCTGACTGGCAGCGCCGGCGGCAATGTACCAGCGGCGATCCTCAATGCCAGCCTGTCCAGCGTGGTCGGCATCTTCATCACCCCCTGGCTGGTCAGCCTGGTGGTCGGCTCCGGCGCCGGCGGCATCGACCTGGGCTCCACGCTGCTCGACCTCTGCGCCATGCTCCTGCTGCCGCTGGTGCTTGGCCAGCTGGTACGTCCGCTGCTGGGCAAGTTCTTCGGCCGGCACAAGCGTTACACCAACATCATGGACAAGCTGGTAATCCTGCTGCTGGTGTATTCGGCGTTCTGCAACTCCATGGTCTCGGGCATGTGGCAGAAACAGGGGTTGTCGGTGATCGTCACCGCCTTCGTCGGTACCGCCATCCTGCTCGCGCTGATCCTCACCCTGACCACCCGCACCGCCCGTGCCCTGCACTTCAATCATGCCGACAAGGTGGCTGCGGTGTTCTGCGCCAGCAAGAAGTCCCTGGCGGCCGGGGCGCCGATGGCGGCGCTGATCTTCGGGGCGAACCCCGGGCTGGGGCTGATTCTGCTGCCGATCATGATCTACCATCCGCTGCAGCTCGTGGTGTGCTCGGTGATGGCTGAAAGCTATGCCCATGACCAGCGCAGCGCCGTCAACGCCCCGCCTGCGGCAGCCGTCAGCGCTCGATGATCGCCGTCAAGCCCTGACCGCCGGCGCTCCTGCTCGATACGGGGGGATGAACCAGGTCTGCGCCACCGATTCGCGGCGCTGGCCAGTGCAAACCCCGGGCAAAGCCCGGCGAACGACTGCTTGCCGGGTGTGGTCCATTGTGGGAGCCCAATCAAGTGGAGTGCGTTGCATGTCCGATCCCTATATCGACTTCGCCAATTCCGGGATCGGCCGGCGCCTTGCCGGGGCAGTCGGGCTGCCGACTCCGGCGCGCCTGGAACGCTGGCGGGCAGGCCGACAACGGGTCATTGAAGGGGCCCTGCTGCTGGGCGGCGGGGCGCTGAGCGGGCGCATCGCCGAATTCGCCGGGCGCCTGAGCGACCAACCCTTGAGCCTGGCCAACGCCGGCACCAGCCTGCCGACCTGGCAGGGCCAGGCGCCGACGCCACTCAAGGCGCTGGTCTTCGATGCCAGCGAAATCGTTGAGATGGCGGCGCTGGGCCAGCTGCGCGACTTTTTCGCTCCCGTACTCAAGCACCTGCAAGCCAGCGCCCATATTGTGATCCTCGGCCGCCCGGTGCGCGCCGACCAGGCGCCGGCGGTTCAGGTAGCGCAGCGCGCCCTGGAAGGCTTCAGTCGCTCGCTGGCCAAGGAGTTGCGCAACGGCGGCACCCTGCAGCTGGTGTATGTGGAGCCAGGGGCCGAGCACCAGCTTGAGGGACTCCTGCGTTTTCTGCTGTCGCCCAAAAGTGTCTACGTCAGCGGCCAGGTCCTGCACCTGGGGCCCTGCACCCAGCAGGTCAGTGACTGGGCCCGACCGCTGGCCGGGCGCAAGGCGCTGGTCACCGGAGCCGCCCGCGGCATCGGCGCGGCCATCGCCGAAACCCTGGCCCGTGACGGCGCCGAGGTGTACCTGCTGGACGTGCCGGCGGCGCAGACCGAGCTGGCCGCCCTCGCCGCCCGCCTCAACGGCCACACCCTCGACCTGGACATCTGCGCGGCGGATGCCGGCGCCGGGCTGATCGCGGCGCTGCCAGGCGGCATCGACATCGTCGTGCACAACGCCGGCATCACCCGCGACCAAAGCCTGGTGAACATGAGCCAGGAACAGTGGGACAGCGTGCTGGCGGTCAACTTGCAGGCACCGGCGCGGCTGACCGAAAGCCTGTTCGACAGCGGTACCCTGCATGACCATGGCCGAGTCATCCTGCTGTCGTCCACCAGCGCCATCGCCGGCAACCGCGGGCAGAGCAACTACGCCGCCAGCAAGGCTGGGCTGATCGGCCTGGCGCAGGCCTGGGCCCCGCGAATGGCCGAGCGCGGCGCCAGCATCAACGCCGTGGCGCCCGGTTTTATCGAGACGCAGATGACGGCACAGATGCCCTTCGCCCTGCGCGAAGCCGGCCGTCGCCTGAGCTCCCTGGGCCAGGGTGGCCTGCCCCAGGATGTCGCTGAAACCGTAGCCTGGCTGGCCCAGCCCGGCAGCGGCGCGATCAATGGCCAGGTGCTGCGCGTCTGCGGCCAAAGCCTGCTGGGGGCCTGAACCATGTCACGGCAATGGCAGACCCTCGAACACCCCGCCCCCCTGACCGGCCTGTATGCCCGTGCCGCGCTCAAGCGCAAGGTCAGCGGCGAGCAATTACCCGAGCGCGCCCTGCGCTGCTGGCTGCGCCCGGACCCGGAAAAACTCGCCGCCTATCGCCAGGCCTGCGGCTTTGGCGAGGGCAGCCTGCTGCCGGCAACCTATCCCCATGTGCTGGCGTTTGCGATGCAGATGCAATTGCTCACCGCCAAGGACTTCCCGTTCCCGCTGCTGGGGCTGGTGCACCTGCGCAACGTGATCCGTATCCAGCGCCCGCTGGGCGGCATCAGCGGGGTGCAGGTCAGCGTGCACGTCGCTCATCTCGCGCCCCATGAAAAGGGCACCACCTTCGACCTCGTCACCGAGGTGCAGGACCCGCTGGGGCCACTGTGGGAAGAGACCAGCACCCTGCTTTGCCGCGACGTGCACATCGCCGGGCAACCGGCGCTGGCCAACCCACCGGTCACGGGCGAGTTGCCACTGACCGAGGTGGCCCGCTGGACCGCTGAGGCCGATACCGGTCGGCGTTATGCGCGGGTCTCCGGGGACTACAACCCGATCCACCTGAGCGCCACCAGTGCGCGGATGTTCGGCTTTCCCTGTGCCATCGCCCACGGCATGTGGACAGCGGCGCGCGCGCTGGCGGCGCTGCGCGAGTCGCTGCCGGTGGCCAACGTGGAGATCGCCGTGCAGTTCGACAAGCCGGTGCGTCTGCCCTGCGAACTGCTGCTCAATGCCAGCGCCGCTGGCGCCAGCGGGCGCTTTGCGGTCGAGGGCGACGGCGGCTTGACGCATCTGGTCGGGCAATGGCGGCCATTGCATTGACGGCTGCACAAATCGTCTAGACGCCGGCTTGGCACGTGGTTCACCCTTGTGGCCTGGGAGGAACGCGATGAAAGCAGGCAACTGGATCGATCTGGCACAGGATCACGACACCGGCATCGAGACCCTGCGCGCGCATTTCGAAGGCCACGCCTAAGACCCGCACTTTCATGACAGCTACCTGGTCGGCTTCACCGAGCAGGGTGTGCAGCAGTTCAACTGCCGGCGCACCCGGCACGACAGCACGCCGGGCCAGATCTTTCTACTCGAACCCGGCGAGCTGCACGACGGCCAGGCGCCCAGCGCCGACGGTTTCACCTACCGCATGCTGTACCTGGACCCGGCCTGGCTGCAGCGCGAACTGAGCGAGTGGTTCGAGCAGGCGCCGGCCAATGCCCAGTTGAGTTTCGCCCAGACCCTGATCGATGACCCGCGCCTGATGCAGGCCATCGCTGCGGCCTTCACTGCGCTGCGCGGCAGCGAGCTGCGCATCGTCCGCCAGACCGCGCTGGACCACCTGCTCGAACAGCTGACCCGGCAACTGCACTGGCGCCTGCGCGCCGAGGCCGACCCACGCTTGCCCCAGGTGGCCTTGCGGGCACGGGACTATCTGCACGCGCATGTCCATGAAGACCTGGGCCTGAATGAGTTGGCCAATGCCTGCGGGGTCGATCGGTTCCGCCTGACCCGGGCCTTTCGCGCGGCGTTCGGCCTGCCGCCCCATGCCTATCTGATCCAGCTGCGCCTGGCCCGCGCGCGCCGCCTGCTGGCCGGCGGCGCGCAGCCCGCCGAGGTCGCCAGCGACCTGGGCTTTGCCGATCAGAGCCACCTGGGCCGCTGGTTCATGCGCGCCTACGGCCTGACGCCCGCCGCCTACCGCAAGCGCTGCACAAACCTTCCAGACTAGCGCCGGGCCCTGCGCCACCCTGAGTCCTCTTCAAGTCTGACGCTCGGTGCTGCCATGCTGCCCTTCATACTGTTCGCTTTCGTCGCCTCCATCACCCCTGGCCCGACCAACCTGCTGGTGCTGAGCAACAGCGCGCGCTACGGCCTGGCGGCAGCGCTGCCGATCGTGCTGGGCGCCTGCGCCGGGGCCGCCGGGCTGGTGCTGGTGGTTGGTACGGGCCTGGGCCAGTTGCTGCTGCAATGGCCGCAGGTGCAGGTGGCCATGGCCTGGGCCGGGGTGCTCTGGCTCAGCTGGCTGGCCTGGGGGCTGTATCGCGCGCCGGCCCTGGATGCCACCGCCAGCCAAGGCGCGCCGCGCCTGGGGTTGCTCGGCGCCGCCGGCCTGCAGCTGGTCAATCCGAAGACCTGGATGATGGCGCTGGCGGTGCTTGGCGTGTTCAGCAACGGCGCTGCCCACCCGGCGCAGCGGATCGCCCTGCTCGCCGGGCTGTTCTTCGCCGTATCGGTGCCCTGCCTGATCTGCTGGGCGCTGCTGGGCGCCGGTTCAGCGCGGGTGCTGCGCTCGCCCAGGGCCTTGCGCCACTTCAACCGGGCCATGGCCCTGCTGTTGCTCGCCGCCGCCTGGTCCAGTGTGCTGCTGCAAAACTGAACGGCGCACGCCATTCACTTGCATTGGCCACACGGCACCGCGAAGCTATGGGCTCGAGGAGCGAGCCCCATGAATATAGAAGCATTGACCCAACGCCTGCACCGCATTCGCGACAGCAACGACTGGCGCGGCTTTCACAGCCCGAAGAATCTGGCCATGGCCGCCAGCGTGGAGATGGCCGAGCTGGTGGAAATTTTCCAATGGCTCAGCGAAGACCAGTCGCGCCAGCTGCCGCCCGAGCACCTGGCCCATGCCGGCCAGGAAATCGGCGACGTGGTGTTGTACCTGCTGCTGCTGTGCAGCGAGCTGGGCCTGAACATGGATGAAGTGGTGCGGGCGAAACTGGCCGACAGCGAACGGCGTTTCGCCAAATGAAGGATCGCCATTTCGACGAGCTGGCCACGCGCTTTGCGGCGAAAATCTATGGCGGCAACAAGGGCGCCATCCGTCTCGCGGTGCTCCAGGCCGACCTGCGCGAGTGTCTGCCACAGCGGCCACTGCGCGTGCTGGACATCGGTGCCGGGCTGGGCCACATGGCCTTGTGGCTGGCCCAGCAAGGCCATCAGGTAACCCTGGCCGAGCCGGCCCAGCCGATGCTCGACGGCGCCCGCGAGCGCTTCGCCAGTGCCGGGCTGAGTGCCACGTTCATCCATGCCAGCTGGCAGGAGCTGCCGGCGCAATCGCACCAACCCTACGACCTGGTGCTGTGCCATGCCGTGCTCGAGTGGCTGGCCGAGCCGTTCGCCATCTTCCCCGTGCTGCGCCAGCTGACAGCGCCTGGCGGCTGGCTGTCATTGGCGTTCTACAACCGTGACGCGCTGGTCTATCGCAACCTGCTCAAGGGGCATCTGCGCAAGCTGCGCACCAATGACCTGGCCGGCGAGAAGCAGAGCCTCACCCCGCAGACGCCACTTGACCCGCGCGAGCTGGCGGCGCAACTCGACGGCCACTGGCAAGTCGAAAGCCAGAGCGGGGTGCGGGTGTTCCACGACTACATGCCGGCCGAATTCCAGGCCCGCTGCGACGTCGCGGACCTGATCGAAATGGAGCTTGCCCACCGCCGCCACCCGGCGTTCGCCGGCCTGGGGCGTTATTTGCACTGGATCTGCCGACCTGTCTGAGCGGCCTGCCGCCGTGGAGTCCAACATGTACTGCCGTTTCGCTTCACTTGTTCTGCTGACCCTGGGCCTGGCCGCCTGCCAGAGCCCCAATCCCTATGTCGCCAGCTCCAATCCGCTGCCGCCGGCCCCGGCACAGGCCGCGCAAACCTTCGATGCCAGCGCCTACCCGCCGGCGCCACGGGACTTCGCCCACTACCGCAATTGGGCCTGGTTCAACGACCGCCTGCCCATCGGCACGCCGCTGGCCGACCCGGCACAGGTTGCCGACTCGGTCAGCCAGGGCCTTGACCAGCGTGGCCTGCGCCCCGCGCGCAATGGCCAGCCGGCCGATCTGCGGGTCGCCGCCGACGTGCGCATGGAGCAGCGCGTGCGCCAGGTGCAGGACGACGGCTACTACGGCGGCCCCGGCTATGGCCCGTACGGCAACTATTATCGGCCGCCGGTGGTGCGCACCTATGTGGTCAATGTCATGGTGATCGACATCCACCTGTTCGACGGCGTCAGCGGCCAGCCAGTATGGCGGGCCGCCGCCGAAACCAGCAGCGACGGCAGCGAGAGCCAGCGCGCCGATGCCCTGCGCCAGGCCGTGGCCAAAGCCCTGAGTGCCTACCCTCCCGCCTGAGGCGGGCGGTCCCGTTGTGAAGCTGCCTAGCAAGGAGAACTGCCATGACCCTGCCCGCTCGAATCGCCCTGACGCTGTCCCTGAGCCTGCTGCTCGGGGCCTGCCAGGCCTACCGACCGGTGGCCGACTATGACGCCAGCCGCGACTTCGCCGGCTATCGTACCTGGGCCTTCAAGGACCCGGTGCTGCAATACCGGCCCGATGACCCGCGCATCCGCAGCGACCTGACCGAGCAGCGCATCCGCCAGGCGGTCAGCGAGCAGCTCGACCAGCGCGGCCTGCGTCCCGCCCCGGCGGGCAGCAAGGCCGACCTCGATGTGCAGACGTGGTGGATCGTAGACAACCGCCAGCAGCAGATCGTCAGCCAGCCCCCGCTGTGGGGTGGCTACTGGGGCGGCGGCTGGGGCGCGCCGATCTATACCGAGACGCGCACCATCGACTACAAAGTGGCCACGGTGCAGATCGACCTGCTCGACGGCCGCGACGGCAAGCTGGTGTGGCGGGCCAGTGCCGAGCACATCGACAACAGCGGCGATGCCGGCCCGCAGCAGCGCAGCGACACCATCCGCAAATCCGTGGCCGAGGTGCTTTCCAGCTACCCGCCGCACTGACGGATTGCCGTTGGGCATGAAAAGCTGCCCGCTGCGGCAGCATTTTGTCGCCAGCGGAACACCCTTGGCCAGATCGCGTCTACCCTGACAGAAGCGAGCAGGCAGCGAGTGATCGCTTCGACACGTCGGCAGACACAAGGGACGTCTAACGATGCAAAACCTGATATTGGTCATCTGGTTCACCCTCTGCGCCGAGCAGGACATCCGCCAGCGGCGCATCACCAACAGCCTGACCCTGGGCGGCGCGGCGCTGGCCTTGCTGGTGCTGTTCAGTACCGGCCACACCTGGCTGGGCGCCAGCGTCAGCGAGGGCGGCTACGCGCTGGCCCTGTCGATGCTGCTGACCTTCCCCGGCTACCTGTCCGGCCGCCTGGACGCCAGCGACGTCAAGCTGCTGGCCGGGCTGGCCCTGGCCAGCGACCGCATGCACCTGCTGGGTACCTTCGTCGGCGCCATCCTCACCCTGGTCATATGGGCCTTGATCGGCCCGCGCATCTGGGCTCGGCTCAAGCCGCGCACGCGCCGCCTGCTGCACCCATTGGAGCCGGCCACTAGCATCAATCCGCCCTTCTCGCCGTTCCTGCTGGCAGGTTTTGTCCTGTCGTTGTTCTGGCTTCAGTAGGCCGTTAGCCCCTACTATTCAGTCGTGCCGCCGTTGGTCGGGTCCAGCAGGGAACTCCCGACCGCGGGCAATGGCCCAAGACTCGAATTCGGCGCTGCTCTGATCACCAGAGACTGCCTTCAGACCGACAGGAAACACGCATGCAAGTAGATGGCTTTTTCGAGTGGCTCGGCCAGGCGCTGGGCGCGGTCATTCGCTTTGTGGTCGACAGCCTGGGCTGGCTGTTCAACTTGCTCGGCCACGCCGGAGGCAACTTCGTCGAGGGCCTGTCACGCACCTTGGGCATGGACACCTCGCTGATCAGCATCATCGGCCTGGTAGTGGGCCTGGTATTTCTCTATTCGGCGGTGCGCGCGTTCATGCGCGCGGCCATCATCAGCGGCATCATCTGGGCCTTGCTGGGCCTGTGGCTGCTGAGCTGGATCATTCGCTAAGGCCTTCTCGATGTCGCAACTGCTGGCCGACTGGCGCCACCGTGCCACTCACCGCAAGGTCTGGGCGCTGGCTGCGCCCATGATTCTCTCGAATATTTCCGTACCGCTGGTGGCATTGGTCGACAGTGCGGTGATCGGCCACCTGCCCCACGCCCACCAGCTGGGCGCCGTAGCCGTAGGCGGCAGCCTCTATTCGCTGCTGGCCTGGGCCATGGGTTTCCTGCGCATGGGCGCCACCGGCTTCGCCGCCCTGGCCTCGGGGCGCAACGACGGCGCCGGACTGCGCCAGGTGCTGGCCCAGGGGCTGATGCTGGCGCTGCTGTTCTCGCTGCTGCTGGGACTGGTCGGGCTGCCCTTCAGCCACTTCGCCCTGAGCCTGATGCAACCCTCGGCGGACCTGGCGCAAACCACCCGCGACTTCTTCAACACCCGCCTGCTGGGGCTGCCGGCGGCCCTGGGCACTTTCGCTCTGATCGGCTGGTTTCTCGGTACCCAGAACGCCCGGGCGCCGCTGGCCATTCTGCTGGCCACCAACCTGCTGAACATCGTCCTCAACCTGTGGTTTGTGCTGGGGCTGGACTGGGGCGTGCTGGGCTCGGCGCGCGCTTCGGTGGTGGCCGAATGGGCCGGGGTGTTGCTGGGTCTGATGCTGACCCGCCCAGCACTGCGCCGCTACCCCGGCCAGGTCGCCTGGGCGGCCTTGCGCCGCTGGCACAACTGGCGGCCGTTGCTGGCAGTCAATCGCGACATCTTCATTCGCAGCCTGGCCTTGCAGGGTGTGTTTTTCCTGATCACTGTGCAAGGCGCGCGGCTCGGCGACGCCACGGTGGCGGCCAACGCCCTGCTGCTCAACGGCCTGATGCTCACTGCGCAGGCACTGGACGGCCTGGCCCATGCGGTGGAGGCACTGTGCGGCCACGCGATCGGCGCACGCGACCGTGATGGCCTGCGCCGATCGCTGGTGGTTGCCTGTGGCTGGTCGCTGCTGGCCAGCTTGGCCTTCGCCCTGCTGTTCCTGTTGGGCGGCCATCTGTTCATCGACCTGCAGACCGATATCGCCAGCGTGCGCGAGACGGCCTACGTCTACCTGCCGTACCTGGCGCTGCTGCCGCTGGTGGCCGTGTGGAGTTACCTGCTCGACGGCCTGTTCATCGGCGCCACCCGCGCCCGCGAGATGCGCAACGGCATGCTGGTCAGTGTGGCGATCATCCTGCCCGTGGCCTGGTTGAGCATGGGCTTGGGCAATCATGGGCTATGGGTGAGCTTTCTGCTGTTCATGGCGCTGCGCGCCGTGACCCTGGGGCTGATCGGCTGGCGCTTGCGACGACGCGATGCGTGGCTGGGCGCTACTGACTGACAAACCCCACCACCTCATCGCGCACCGGCGCCAGCCAGGCCAGTGGCCAAGCCATGGCGCCGACCAGGGTGGCGTGGTTGAGGTGATCGAAGTAGCGCACCCGCACCGGCACGCCGACTTCGCGCAGGCGCCGCGCCAGGCCGCCGGTGTTGCGCACCGGGTTGACGAAGCTGTCGCTGTTGGCCGCCAGCAGCAGGGCCGGCGGTGCCCCGGCTTGCACATGGTTGATCGGCTGCGAATCGACCGGTGAATCCGGATAGAAGAACACCGGGCGCACTTCCTTGTCTTCCACAGGCAGAAAATCATAAGGACCGGCCAGGCCAATCCAACCCTTGATGATGGCTGGGGAGAGGCCAACCGCCGCCAGCCGCGCCGGGTCCAGTGCCAGCATCGCTGCGTTGTAGGCGCCGGAGCTGTGGCCCATCAGGAACAACCGCTGCGGGTTGCCGCCATACTCGGCGACATGCCGGTAGACCCAGGCCACCGCCTGCGCGTTGTCATCGAGAAACGCCGGGTAGCGCACCTGCGGATACAGCCGGTAGTCGGCGACCGCTACCAGGATGCCGCGGCTGGCCAGTGCCTGGGCGACGAAGCGGTAGTCGCCGCGCTGGCCGCTGTTCCAGCTGCCGCCATAGAAAAACACCACCACCGGGTGCGCCGGCAGTGGTGTGGAAGGCTGGTACAGGTCCAGCTGCTGGCGCGGCCCCTGGCCATAATCGATGCCGGCTACCAAGTGGTAGCCGCGGTCGGGGGTCAACCAGTCGATCAGGCCCAGCCGTGAGCAGCCTGCCAGCATGACCATCAGCCCCAGGCCGATGACCCGCCGCAGCGCCCGCATCGGCTTACGACAGGTACGAGGAACGGGTCAGGCCCAGACGCAGCGCGTCCAGGTACTGGGTACGTTCACGGGTGCTGATCGAAGCGCTGGCGACCTTGTCACGATAGTGGGTCATCAGCTCTTCGGGCGACAGGTGCACGTAGCGCAGCATGTCCTCGATGGTGTCGTGGGTCTCGATGCCGGCGTGGTACACGCTGCCGTTGGGGTTCTGGTAGATGTTCACCGAGTCGGTGTCACCGAACAGGTTGTGCATGTCGCCGAGAATTTCCTGGTAGGCGCCCACCAGGAAGATCCCCAGCAGGTAGTCCTCACCTTCGTTCAGCGAATGCACCGGCAGGCTGGTCTCGATACTCTGCTCGTCGACGTACTGCTTGATCTTGCCGTCGGAGTCGCAGGTCAGGTCCTGCAGCACGGCGCGGCGCAGTGGCTCTTCGTCCAGGCGATGCAGCGGCAGGATCGGCAGCACCTGGCCGATGGCCCAGGTGTCGGGCAGGCTCTGGAACACCGAGAAGTTGCAGATGTATTTGTCGGCCAACTTGTCGTTGAGCTCATCGAGCACCATGCGGTGCGAGCGCTGGCGTGCCTTGAGCGAGTTGTGCAGGCGTCGGCACACGGCGAAGTAGCACTGCTCGGCCAAGGCCTTCTGGGCCAGGGTGATCTTGCCGTCGGCGTACTGGGTGGCCACGTCGCTCATGTAGTGCGTGGCACGCCAGTAGGTCTCGGTGACCATTTCGATGTCGGTGGGGCCCAGCAGGTCGGCCAGCCACTGCACGGTCTCGGGCAGGCTTTCCTTGTCGTCGATCTGCGGCACGTCGTCATTGTGGCGCTCGACGTCGGTGACCTGCACCACCAGCATGGCGTGGTGTGCGGTCAGCGAGCGGCCGCTCTCCGAGAAGATGTGCGGGTGCGGCAGCCCCTGAGCGTTGCAGAACTCCTTGAGCATGCCGACCACGACGCCGGCGTAGTCATCCATGTCGTAGTTGATCGAGCTGGCGTTGCGCGAGTGGGTGCCGTCATAGTCGACGCCCAGGCCGCCGCCGACATCGATGTGGTCCACCGGCAGGCCCAGCGCACGCAGCTCGCCGTAGTAACGGATGGCCTCTTTGAAGCCGTGCTGGTAGTCGGCCAGGTTGGCGATCTGCGAACCCATGTGAAAGTGCAGCAGGCGGATGCCCTGGTCCAGGCCGGCAGTGCGAAAGCGCTCGACCACCGAGATCAGCTGCGCGGCCGACAGGCCGAACTTGGACTTCTCGCCCCCGGTGTCGGCCCACTTGCTCGAAGCCAGCGACGACAGACGCACGCGCAGGCCGACCTGTGGCTTGACCTTGAGCTCGGCCGCCTCCTCGATCACCAGCGCCACTTCCGATTCTTTCTCGATGACGATGAAGACGTTGTGCCCCAGCTTCTGGCCGATCAGCGCCAGGCGAATGAATTCGCGGTCCTTGTAGCCGTTGCAGACTATAGTGCCGCCCTTCGGCGCCAGGGCCAGCACCGCCAGCAGCTCGGGCTTGGAACCGGCTTCCAGGCCGATGGAAACGTTCTGCGTGGCGATGATGTTCTCCACCACCGCTTCCTGCTGGTTGACCTTGATCGGGTACAGCGCGGTGTACTGGCTCTGGTACTCCAGGCGCTCGATGTTGGCGTCGAAGGCACCGGTCAGCTGGCGCACGCGGTCTTGCAGGATGTCGGGAAAGCGCACCAGCAACGGCAGCGACAGGCCACTCTTGCGCAGCTCGTCGACCTGTTCGTAAAGGTCGATCGGCGCGCTGCCCGGGCCGTTGGGACGCACTTCGACACGCCCGGCTTCATTGATCGCGAAATAGCCAGCGCCCCAATGGCGAATGCCATAAACACTGCGGCTGTCGGCCACGGTCCATTGGCTGCCATCGTCTTTGCGTGTGCGTCGTACGGACATCGAGGTCCCCTATGAAAATTCGGATAATGCGGGCCCTGCAGGCGATGCGCTGGCAGGGTCCGGGCAGTCTGGAAAATGAAGATGACGATTGATGTGTCTGTGCAGGTTCGACCCTGCCGGGCGCGCCAAGTTTAGAACGTCGGGGCGCTGCGGCCTCAGCCGCCGGACTTTTTCGCCTTGTAGCCGAGCTTGATCAACTCGGCCAGCAGCAACTCGACATGCTCGCCCTGGATCTCGATCACCCCGTCCTTCAAGGCGCCCCCCGTACCGCAGCGGCGCTTGAGGGTACTGGCCAGCTCCTTGAGCGCTTCGGCCGGCAAGGGCACCCCGGTGATGGTGGTCACCGTCTTGCCGCCACGGCCCTTGCTTTCTCGACGCACACGAGCGATTCCATCCCCTTCCGGGATCGCAGTGCTTTTGCAGGTGCAGGCGTCGATCGGCTGACGGCAGTCAGGGCAATGCCGGCCCGAGTCCGTGGAAAAGACCAGGCCGCCGAGCGCGGCGAAGGATGCGGCTTTCTTGGCCACCGGCGATCCTTTGTGGAGGATGAATAGGCCGCGCAGTTTAACGGCAAAAAACTGCGCTGTGTACCCCGCCCAGGGGCAGTTTCATGGGCTGAGCACGTGCTTGAGCGCCATCAGCGAATCAGGGCAGTAGGGCTCGCTCTGGCTGCGCCGCAAGGCTTCGGCGACGGGCATGAACCGCGCCTCCAGCACCTCTTCTGGCTGCAGGCACAGGGGGCCGTCCCACACCGCAGAAAACACCGCGCACCAGAGCCGGTTGCCAGGTTGGTCGAAGTAGAAACGCTCGTGGGCGACCAGCTCGACGCCTGCCACACCCAGCTCCTCTTCCAGCTCGCGCGCCGCCGACAGCTCGTAGCTCTCGTCGGCCTGGACCATGCCGCCCGCCGCCACGTCCCAGTAGCCGGGATACAGCGCCTTGCTCAGGGTGCGCCGGTGCACGCACAGCTCGCCGGCCGAGTTGAACAACAGAATGAAGGTGCCGCGCCCGATCAGGCCGCGCTCACGCAGTTCGCCACGTGGCAGCGCACCGAGCAGAGTGTCGTCTTCGTCGACCCAGGCGATGGATTCGGCGTCGGAGGCGGCGCGGTGCGCGGCCTCCTTTGGGTTGCCAGGCATCATCCCTGCGACAGCAGCTGACGCAGGTCGATGACGGCGGCGTTGGCGCGGGAAATATAGTTGGCCATGACCAGCGAATGGTTGGCCAGGATGCCGAAGCCGCTACCATTGAGGATCATCGGGCTCCAGACCGGCTCCTGCGAAGCTTCCAGCTCGCGGATGATCTGGCGCACGCTGACCGTGGCGTTCTTCTTGGCCAGCACGTCGGCGAAATCGACTTCCACCGCGCGCAGCAGGTGGGACAGCGCCCAGGCCTGACCCCGTGCTTCATAGAAGACGTTGTCGATCTGCATCCACGGGGTTTCCACCACTTCTTCGTCGACCTGCGGCGCCTGGCCTGGCACCACCGCTTCGGTCTTCAGCGAGGCGTTCAGCTTGACCCGGCCAACGCTGGCCGAGAGGCGCTGGGACAGCGAGCCCAGGCGCGTACCGACGTCGCCCAGCCAGTTGTTCAGGTTGTCGGCGCGGGCATAGAACAGGGCGTTGTTCTGCGCCGGGTCGGCCAGGCGGTTCTGGTAGCGGGTCAACGCGTTGATGCCGTCCTGGTACTGCGATTCGCTGGACGGCAGCACCCAGCTGCGGTTGTCGAAGTTGAACAGCGGTTCGGCCTTGGCCAGGTCGCCGTCTTCGGCCGACTGCGACTGCGAGCGGGCGAAGTCCTTGCGCAGCGCGCGGGTCATGTCGCGTACCTGGACCAGCACGCCATATTCCCAGCTGGGCATGTTGTCCATCCACAGGCCTGGCGGGAAACGGTCGTTGGAAATATAGCCACCGGGCTTGTCGAGCAGGGTGCCGGCAACGGTCTTCAGGGTTTGCACCGTGGTGTAGCCCACGACCATTTTCTTGCCGTCGCGCTCGGCCGACATCTGCGCGTCCTGCTGCACCGGAAACAGCGCGGGCTCCTCGCTCCAGTACCAGCCCAGGCCGCCGGTCACCAGCAGGTAGATGGCGATCAGCGACAGCAATCCGCGGCTCAGTACCAGCCCGCCCAGGTAACCACGCGAACGAGTGCTCGTGCCACTCGGGGCAGTCTCCACGTCAGGCTTGCGCCCTGTCGCGCCGTCGGTCTTGCCCGTGCGGTTCTTCCAGTCCAGCATGGCTATGTCCCTTGTCTATCTCAGAATTCAACGGTTGGACCGCAGCCCTCGCACATGGTGCGTTCAGGCAACGCACTATAGAACAAGCCGGCAGGCAATCCTATTTGACCAACCGGTCATCATGTTGCACGACCGTTGAGCGCAGTTTTCTGGCGCCAGACATTCGGTTATTCACGAAGAGGTGATAGCATGGGGCCACCACTGAAGCACCCCTTCAGTTTCTTTCTCAGTAGCCCACCATGACCGAGCCAGAAGACCCCAGCCGTCAGCGTCTCAAGCATCATTTCGCCCAGCGCGTGATCCACCAGGCCCGACAGATCCTGGAGATCTGGCAGCGCCTGCACCGCAGCGAATGGTCAGCCGTGGACCTGGCCGAGTTCGGCGAAGCCAACCTGCGCCTGCAGCGCTTCGCCGAACGCTTCGAACAGCCGGAACATGTACTGCTGGCCCGCAGCATCGGCGAGACGCTGCAAAAAGTGCAGGACAACCACAACCGCCTGACCAGCGAATCGATCAACGAGCTCAACCGCCTGATGCATCGCCTGTCACGCACCGGCCTGCGCCATGGCGACGAGCTCGACCAGACCCTGCTGCCGCCCTTGCGCAAGCCGATCTACATCGCCTTGCAGGACTTCGACCGGGCCGAGCGGCTGAGCACCCAGCTGGAGTTCTTCGGGCTCAGCGCCCAGGCCATGGAATCGGCCAGCGCCTTTCAGGCCTCCATGGCCGAACGTCATCCTGCGGCCATCGTCATGGACGTGGATTTTGCCGGCAGCGGGGTCGGTCTGCGGCTGGCCGAGCAGGCCCAGGAAGGCCTGGAGCACAAGCTGCCGCTGCTGTTCTTCAGCCTCCACGAAACCGACACGCCAACCCGCCTGGCCGCCGTGCGCGCCGGCGGCCAGGAGTTTCTCAGCGGCACCCTGGAGGCTTCCAGCCTGCTGGAAAAGATCGAGATCCTCACCTGTGTCGCCCATTACGAGCCGTTCCGCGTGCTGGTCATCGACGATTCGCGGGCCCAGGCGATGCACACCGAGCGCCTGCTCAACAGCGCCGGGATCGTCACCCGCAGTCTCACCGACCCGATCCAGGCCATGGCCGAACTGGCGGATTTCCAGCCCGACCTGATCATCCTCGACATGTACATGCCCGGCTGCACCGGCACGGAACTGGCCAAGGTCATCCGCCACAATGATCGCTATGTCAGCGTGCCGATCATCTACCTTTCCGCCGAAGACGACCTGGACAAGCAGCTGGACGCCATGAGCGAGGGCGGTGACGACTTCCTCACCAAGCCGATCCGCTCGCGCCACCTGATCACCACCGTGCGCAACCGCGCCGCGCGGGCGCGCAACCTCAAGTCGCGGATGGTCCGCGACAGCCTCACCGGGCTGTACAACCACACGCATATCCTGCAACTGCTGGAGGATTGCAGTTTCCGCGCGCGCCGCGAAGACAAGCCGCTATGCTTCGCCATGCTCGACATCGACCACTTCAAGCAGGTCAACGACGGCCATGGCCACCCCATGGGCGACCGGGTGATCAAGAGCCTGTCGCTGTTCCTCAAGCAGCGCCTGCGCAAGACCGATTTCATTGGCCGCTATGGTGGCGAAGAATTCGCCATCGTCATGCCGGACACCGACCTGGAGGCCGCCAGGCTGGTACTGGACGAGATTCGCGAGCGCTTCGCCGAGATCAACTACCCGGCACAACCCCAGGATTTCACCTGCACCTTCAGTGCCGGCGTGGCGCAGCTCAACACCGTCTTCGATGGCCTGAACATGGCCTCGCGGGCCGACGCCGCCTTGTATCTGGCCAAGGGCGCGGGGCGCAACCGGATTCAGCTGGCGGATTGAGCGCAAGGATGCGCGAGCAGGCAACGCCCTCGGGCTGTCCTTGCCGCGCCACCGAAATGAAAGGTAACGCCCACCCCCCTGCGCCCTCGGGACCCGCTGGGCTATGATGCGAGGCTTCATACGCCCGCGAGATCCTTATGCGCCGCCTGCTCTGTCTTCTGTTATTGCTGCTGGCCCTGCCAGTGGGTGCCGCCAGCCTGCTCGACAGCCGGCCCAACGCCACCCTTGGCGGCGCACTCAATAACAGCAGCGACTTCCTCCCCGTGCACGAAGCCTTCCAGCTGAGCGTGGTCGAGAGCACTGCGCAGCATGTGCGTTTGCGTTTCGTCGCCGCCGAAGGCTATTACCTGTACCGCCACCGCTTCCAGTTCCATGCCCAGCCTGCGGATATCCAACTGGGCACGGCGCAGCTGCCGGCCGGCGAGAAGAAGCAGGACGAGTACTTCGGCGACGTCGAGGTGTACCACGGCATCCTTGACGTCGACCTGCCGCGCCCGCCGGGCGATTCGCGGCCTTTCACCCTGGCGGTGACCTACCAGGGCTGCGCCGACAAGGGCCTGTGCTACCCCCCGGAAACCTTGCGCCTGGACATCGCGGGCAGTGGCGCCGCCGCGCCGCCCGGCAACACCCCCGCCGCCACGGGCTGGCGCGACCTGGCGCTGTTCTTCCTCGCCGGTATCGGGCTGACATTCACCCCTTGCGTGCTGCCGATGCTGCCGATCCTCTCCGGGGTGGTGTTGCGCGGCTCGGTCGGCGGCTGGCGCGGCTTGAGTCTTTCACTGGCCTACGTGCTGCCGATGGCCCTGTGCTTCGCGGCGCTGGGCGCCCTCATGGGACTGTTCGGCGCGCAGATGAACCTGCAGGCACGCCTGCAATCACCAGCGGTGCTGGTGCCCTTCGCGCTGTTCTTCGTGGTGTTCGCCCTGGCCATGTTCGGCCTGTTCGAACTCAAGCTGCCGCAGGCCTTGAGCAGCCGCCTCGATCGCCTGGCCGGCAACGCCAAGGGCGGCTCGCTGTGGGGCGCCGCCGTGCTGGGGGTGGTCTCCAGCCTGCTGGTGTCGCCGTGCGTGTCAGCGCCCCTGGCTGGTGCCCTCCTCTATATCAGCGCCAGTGGTGATGCCTGGGGCGGCGCCTTGAAGTTGCTGGCGCTGGGCCTGGGCATGGGCGCGCCGCTGTTGCTGGTCGCCACCGGCGGCGCCGCCGTGCTGCCCCGCAGCGGGCCATGGCTGGTCACGGTGAAAAACGCCATCGGCGTGCTGCTGCTGGCCCTGGCGGTCGGCCTGCTCAGCCGCGTGCTGCCGGGTCCGGTGACCTTGCTGATGCTGGGCCTGCTGACGGTCGGCGTCGGGGTGTTTCTCGGAGCGCTGGAGTTCGCCCCGAAAACCACCGCTCAGCGGCTCGGCCAGGTGCTTGGACTGTTGGCGGTGTTCTACGGGCTGGCCTGCTGGTACGGCGCCTGGAGCGGCCACAGCGATCCATTCCAGCCGTTGACCGGTGCACAGACAGCCTCGGCCTCGGCCAGCGCCGGACAGGCCGGGGCCTGGCAGACCGTGACCAGCGACGCCCAATTGCAGGCGGCCTTCGCCGACGCCAAGGCGGCCAACCAACCGCTGCTGCTCGACTGGTACGCCGACTGGTGCATCAGCTGCAAGGTGATCGAGCATCAGGTGCTCACCGATCCGCAAGTGCAGAGCCTGCTCAACGGGTACCGGCTTGTCCGGCTCGACCTCACTGACAGCAATGCCGAGCAACGCGCCCTCCTCGATCGCTACCGGCTTTTCGGGCCGCCGGCGTTGATGCTGTTTGCCGGCAACGGCAGCGAAGTAGAGGGCTCCAGGGTAATTGGCGAGATAAACGCCGCTGATTTCGCGCAGCGGATCGCCAGCGCGAATCGCCAACAGGGTCTATAACCGAGAAAGGCCTGTAAAAATCCTTGCAGTGACCGACATCGTGCGCCCAGTCACAAATTTCTCGCGATTATCGCTCATCGTGCTGGCTATTGCAGGCAACTGGACAGTCGAGGGCAGTTTGCGGCATAGTCGCCCCGCTCTGCCGAACCCTACGCCGAAGAGGAAAGTTAAAAATGGCGATCCTCCAATCGATTTTCCCAATCGATGCCATGCAGAACGTGACGCACGAGCGCCGTTGAGCATCCCACTCAGCGAAGTGCCGTTTTACCACAGGCACCACGCAAAAATTTCCGCCGTCACTTCGGCCCGGCCCATGCCGGCTGAAGTGATTCGCAGCCGCAGCGCCAGCGCCTGGTTACAGGCCGCTGGCCCGCCAGGCACGCTGGCAAGGCATGAACTTGCTTAAACGCCCCTGACCGACCCTTGGGAGTTGATGATTGATGGATATTCGTAAAGTCAAGAAACTGATCGAGCTGCTGGAAGAGTCCGGCATCGACGAACTGGAAATCCGTGAAGGCGAAGAATCTGTACGGATCAGCCGCCACAGCAAGACCCCTGCCCAGCAGTACTACGCGCCAGCACCGGTTGCTGCACCGGTCGCCGCTCCAGCCGCAGCCCCTGCCGCTGCCGCCGAAGCTCCAGCCGCGCCGAAGCTCAACGGCACTGTGGCCCGCTCGCCGATGGTCGGCACCTTCTATCGCAAGTCTTCCCCTGCCTCGCCGGCCTTCGTTGAAGTCGGCCAGACCGTGAAGAAAGGCGACACCCTGTGCATCGTCGAAGCGATGAAAATGATGAACCACATCGAAGCTGAAACCAGCGGTGTGATTGAATCGATCCTGGTAGAAGACGGTCAGCCGGTTGAGTACGACCAGCCGCTGTTCACCATCGTTTGACCAGCGGAGAGCCTGCGATGTTGGAAAAAGTCCTGATTGCCAACCGCGGCGAGATCGCCCTGCGCATCTTGCGCGCTTGCAAGGAACTGGGCATCAAGACCGTGGCCGTCTACTCCAAGGCGGACAAGGAACTGATGCACCTGGGCCTGGCCGACGAGTCGGTCTGCATCGGCCCGGCCCCTGCCAACCTGTCCTACCTGCACATCCCGGCGATCATCGCCGCCGCTGAAGTGACCGGCGCCACCGCCATTCACCCAGGCTACGGCTTTTTGGCTGAGAACGCCGACTTCGCCGAGCAGGTGGAAAAATCCGGCTTCGCCTTCATCGGCCCGAAAGCCGACACCATTCGCCTGATGGGCGACAAGGTTTCGGCCAAGCACGCCATGATCGCTGCTGGCGTACCGACCGTACCCGGCTCCGACGGCCCGCTGCCCGAAGACGAAGAAACTGCCTTGCGCATCGGCCGTGAAGTCGGCTACCCGGTGATCATCAAGGCCGCTGGCGGCGGCGGTGGTCGCGGCATGCGCGTGGTGCACAAGGAAGAAGACCTGATCGCCTCGGCCAAGCTGACCCGTACCGAAGCCGGCGCGGCGTTCGGCAACCCGATGGTCTACCTGGAGAAGTTCCTCACCAACCCACGCCACGTGGAAGTGCAGGTGCTCTCCGACGGCCAGGGCCACGCCATCCACCTGGGTGACCGCGACTGCTCGCTGCAGCGCCGCCACCAGAAGGTGCTCGAAGAAGCGCCGGCCCCCGGCATCGACGAGACCGCTCGCCAGGAAGTCTTCGCCCGCTGCGTCAAGGCGTGCATCGAGATCGGCTATCGCGGCGCTGGCACCTTCGAGTTCCTGTACGAAAACGGTCGGTTCTATTTCATCGAAATGAACACCCGCGTCCAGGTCGAGCACCCGGTGTCGGAAATGGTCACCGGTATCGACATCGTCAAGGAGATGCTCAGCATCGCCGCTGGCAACAAGCTGTCGTACACCCAGGAAGACGTGGTCATTCGTGGTCACTCGCTGGAGTGCCGGATCAACGCCGAGGACCCGCGCAGCTTCATCCCGAGCCCAGGCACGGTGAAGCACTTCCACGCCCCGGGCGGCAACGGCGTGCGCGTTGACTCGCACCTGTACAGCGGCTATGCGGTACCGCCGAACTACGACTCGCTGATCGGCAAGCTGATCACCTACGGCAAGGACCGCGACGAGGCCATGGCCCGTATGCGCAATGCCCTGGACGAGATCGTGGTCGACGGCATCAAGACCAACATCCCGCTGCACCGCGACCTGGTTCGCGATGAGGGCTTCTGCAAGGGTGGTGTGAACATCCACTACCTGGAGCACAAGCTGGCCAGCGAGAAGTAAGTCGCGACGCATCGAAAAAACCGGCCCCGGCCGGTTTTTTTGTGCCTGGGGTTCGGCTGCCCGTCCAGATTGCCAACAGGGCGTGCGCATCGCCAAACCCCCACGCTTCACGTAAACTCCCGCGCTTTCCGATTTCTTCGAAGGTACCCGCCATGCCCTGGCTTCAAGTTCGTCTCGCCATCAGCCCCGAACAGGCTGAAACCTACGAAGACGCGCTGCTGGAAGTCGGCGCGGTATCGGTGACCTTCATGGACGCCGAGGATCAACCGATCTTCGAGCCGGACCTCAACACCACGCCGCTGTGGTCGCACACCCATCTGCTGGCCCTGTTCGAAGCCGACACCCAGGCCGACAGCGTGTTCGCCCACCTGCAGCTGCTCACTGACGCGCCACTGCCGGAACACCAGGCCGAAGTCATCGAGGATCAGGACTGGGAACGCAGCTGGATGGACAACTTTCACCCCATGCGCTTCGGCCAACGCCTGTGGATCGTGCCCAGCTGGCATGCCGCACCTGAACCCGGCGCCGTGAACCTGCTGCTGGACCCGGGCCTGGCCTTTGGCACCGGCACCCACCCGACCACCGCCCTGTGCCTGGAGTGGCTGGACGGCCAGGCCCTGCAGGACAGCCAGGTGCTCGACTTTGGCTGCGGCTCGGGGATTCTGGCCATCGCCGCCCTGCTGCTGGGCGCCCGTACGGCAGTCGGTACCGACATCGACGTGCAGGCCCTGGAAGCATCACGCGACAACGCCGGGCGCAACGGCATCGCCGACGAGCGCCTGGCGCTGTACCTGCCAGAACACCTGCCGGCCATGCAGGCCGACGTGCTGGTGGCCAACATCCTCGCCGGCCCGCTGGTCAGCCTGGCGCCGCAGCTCAGCGGCCTGGTGCGTCCGGGCGGCCTGCTGGCGTTGTCCGGCATCCTTGCCGAGCAGGGCGAGGAAGTCGCCGCCGCCTACGCCGCCGACTTCGAACTGGACCCCATCGCCAACCGCGAAGGCTGGGTGCGCATCAGTGGTCGTCGTCGCCAAGAGCGCCTAGAATAGCCGTCTGCATAATCCGGACCCGCGCATGACCGACAGCTTCGTCACCCAGTGCCCTCATTGCCAGACCAGCTTCCGGGTCAGCCACAATCAGTTGAGCGTGGCGCGCGGGGCCGTGCGTTGCGGCTCGTGCCTGCAGGTGTTCAACGCCGCCCGCCAGCTGCTCGAACAGAGTGCCGCGCGGCAGAACCCGCCGCTGGCGGCCATGCCGGTCGAAGCGGTGTTGGCGCCCACGCCAATGCCCGCCCCCGCTGCCGAGCCTGCGGCCGACCCCAGCGGCAGCCCCCGGCAATGGCGCAGCAGCAGCGACGTCGACCTGGGCAACCTCGAGCGCCAGCATTCGCCACGCAACGACGACCTCAGTGCCAGCCGTGAAGATCCGCAGGACGATGCCCTGTGGCCTGACGCGTTCTACACCGCGCCGGATGACGATGGCCATGGCCATGGCGCCGAGCCCGAGCTGGCCCACGACATCGACCCACCGCTGGCTTCGGTGGTCGAGCACGAGCCGCCGCCAAGCGCCCCGCGAATCAGCGACAAACCCCAGCCCCAGCGCAGCGAACCCTCGCTGCGCCACGACCCGATGCTCGACGATCTGCTCGAGGACCCGCCGCAGTACGTTTGGGAAAAACCCAAAAGCGGCTGGAGCAAGCGCCTGCTGTGGGCTGCTCTATCATTGGTGGCGGTGCTGGGCCTGGCCGGCCAGTACATCGGCTACCACTTCGACCAGCTGGCCCGCCAGGACGAATACCGCCCCTGGTTCGAGCAGCTGTGCCCGCAATTAGGCTGCAAGGTGCCGTCCAAGGTGGATATCGCACTGATCAAGAGCAGCAATCTGGTAGTGCGCAGCCATCCGGACTTCAGCGGCGCGCTGGTGGTGGACGCAATCATCTACAACCGTGCGACCTTCGCCCAGCCGTTCCCGCTGCTGGAACTGCGTTTCGCCGACATCAACGGCGCGCTGATCGCCAGTCGTCGCTTCAAACCGGGTGAATACCTGGGCGGCGACCTGACCGGCCAGGCGGAAATGCCCCCGCAGACGCCCATCCACATTGCCCTGGATATCCTCGACCCCGGCCCCAAGGCTGTGAATTACAGCCTCAGCTTCCGTTCGCCGGATTAGCCAACCCGGCGCAGCGGATCCATCGGGCACACAGTTGCCCGACTGGTTATAAGCCAATAACTGTTCAGATTTTATCCAAATCGATCTTTATCCGGTCATCGAGAGCGGGTATTATGCGATCCCTTTTTCGAACTCCCAAGATCGGCCCCCCACAACAGGGAACTCCTATGTCGGCGGTACGCATCGGCCCATATACACTGCAGAACTCGCTGATTCTCGCCCCGATGGCGGGCGTCACCGACCAACCTTTCCGTCAACTGTGCAAACGGCTCGGCGCCGGGCTGGTGGTGTCGGAAATGGTCAGCAGTGACATGAGCCTGTGGAACACCCGCAAGTCGCGTCTGCGCATGCTCCACGAAGGCGATCCCGAGCCACGCTCGGTGCAGATCGCCGGGGGCGATGCGCAGATGCTGGCGGCGGCGGCACGGGCCAACGTCGAGATGGGCGCGCAGATCATCGACATCAACATGGGTTGCCCGGCCAAGAAAGTCTGCAACAAGGCCGCCGGCTCCGCCCTGCTGAAGGATGAAGCGCTGGTCGAAGAGATTCTCCACGCCGTCGTAGCGGCGGTGGATGTGCCGGTGACCTTGAAAATTCGCACCGGTTGGGACCGCAGCAACAAGAATGGCATCACCGTTGCAAAGATTGCCGAGCAAGCCGGCATCACTGCCCTGGCAGTGCACGGCCGGACACGCGCGGACCTGTACACCGGCGAAGCCGAGTACGACACCATTGCCGCGATCAAGCAGGCGGTGTCGATACCGGTGTTCGCCAACGGCGACATCGACTCACCGCAAAAGGCCCGGACCGTGCTGGATGCCACGGGCGTGGACGGTTTGTTGATTGGCCGGGCCGCCCAAGGGCGGCCATGGATCTTTCGCGAGATCCAGCATTACCTGCAAACCGGGCAGTTGCTGCCCGCGCCGCAGCTGACTGAAGTGGAAGACATCCTGCTGGAGCATCTTGGCGCATTGCACGCCTTTTATGGCGAGGTGATGGGCGTTCGTATTGCCCGCAAGCATGTCGGCTGGTACCTGGCCACGCTGCCTGGGGCCAAGGAGTTCCGCAGCCACTTCAATCGTTTGGCAGAGACACAAGAGCAATGCGCCAACGTTCGCCAGTTTTTCAGCGAACGCCATGAGAGCCTGGTGACAAGGGACGCAGAGGGTGTGGCCGCATGACGATGATGACTGAGACTTTAGTGAGTGGAACAACGCCCGTGAGCGACAACGTCAACCTGAAACAGCACCTGAACACGCCGAGCGAAGAGGGTCAGACCCTGCGCGGCAGTGTGGAGAAGGCGCTGCACAACTATTTCGCGCACCTTGAAGGCGCGGCCGTCACGGACGTCTACAACCTGGTGCTCTCGGAAGTCGAGGCGCCGCTGCTCGAAAGCGTGATGAACTACGTCAAGGGCAACCAGACCAAGGCCAGCGAAATGCTGGGCTTGAACCGCGGTACGCTGCGCAAGAAGCTCAAGCAGTACGATCTGCTGTAAGCCCCAATCCACACCAGAAAAGGCGACCCCAGGGTTCGCCTTTTTTGTTGATTTTTCTGCTCTAGATGGAAATCGAGATGACCGATCAGACCACCCGCCTGCCGATCCGCCGCGCCCTCATCAGCGTATCCGACAAGACCGGGATCGTTGAATTCGCCCGTGAACTGGAGGCCCTCGGCGTCGAGATCCTCTCCACCGGCGGCACTTTCAAGCTGCTGCGCGACAACTCGATCGCTGCGGTTGAAGTGGCGGACTACACCGGCTTCGCGGAAATGATGGACGGCCGGGTCAAGACCCTGCATCCGAAGATCCACGGCGGCATCCTCGGTCGTCGCGGCACCGACGACGCCATCATGAACGAACACGGCATCAAGCCGATCGACCTGGTGGCGGTCAATCTCTACCCGTTCGAAGCCACCGTGGCCAAGCCCGGCTGCGACCTGGCCACCGCCGTCGAGAACATCGATATCGGCGGCCCGACCATGGTCCGCTCGGCGGCCAAGAACCACAAGGATGTGGCCATCGTGGTCAATGCCAGCGACTACGCGAGCGTTCTTGCAGGCCTCAAGAGCGGCGGCCTGACCTACGCCCAGCGCTTTGACCTGATGCTCAAGGCGTTCGAGCACACCAGCGCCTACGACGGCATGATCGCCAACTACTTCGGCACCCTGGACCAGACTGCCGAGACCCTGAGCACCGAAGCGCGCGGCGAATTCCCACGCACCTTCAACAGCCAGTTCATCAAGGCCCAGGAAATGCGCTACGGCGAGAACCCGCACCAGAAGGCAGCGTTCTACGTGGAAGCCAAGCCCGCTGAAGTGGGTATCGCCACCGCCGTGCAGCTGCAGGGCAAGGAGCTGTCATACAACAACGTGGCCGACACCGACGCCGCGCTGGAATGCGTGAAGAGCTTCGTCAAGCCGGCCTGCGTCATCGTCAAGCATGCCAACCCGTGCGGCGTGGCCGTCAGCCCGGACGCCGAGGGCGGCATCCGCCAGGCCTACGAACTGGCCTACGCCACCGACACCGAGTCGGCCTTCGGCGGCATCATCGCCTTCAACCGCGAGCTGGACGCCGAGACGGCCAAGGCCATCGTCGAGCGCCAATTCGTCGAAGTGATCATCGCCCCGAGCGTCAGTGACGAGGCCCGCGCCATCGTTGCCGCCAAGGCCAACGTGCGCCTGTTGGCCTGCGGCGAGTGGTCCCGGGACCGCGCTGCGGCCTGGGACTACAAGCGCGTCAACGGCGGCCTGCTGGTGCAGAGCCGTGACATCGGCATGATCGGCGCCGACGACCTGAAAGTGGTCACCCAACGCGCCCCGAGCGAACAGGAAATTCACGACCTGATCTTTGCCTGGAAAGTCGCCAAATACGTCAAGTCCAACGCCATCGTCTATGCGCGCAATCGCCAGACCATCGGCGTCGGCGCCGGCCAGATGAGCCGCGTCAACTCGGCGCGCATCGCCGCGATCAAGGCCGAACACGCCGGCTTGCAAGTGCAGGGCTCGGTCATGGCCTCGGACGCCTTCTTCCCGTTCCGCGACGGTATCGACAACGCTGCCAAGGTGGGCATCACCGCGGTGATCCAGCCCGGCGGCTCGATGCGTGATGCCGAAGTCATCGCGGCAGCGGACGAAGCCGGCATCGCGATGGTGTTCACCGGTATGCGCCATTTCCGCCATTGATCGGCGACGGCCGCACTGAAGCCGGTATCTGCTGCGTTGGAGCCGATCCCGCTGATGCTCATTGCCAGAAGGCAACTGCGCTCATCGAGACCGACTCCGCCTTGCATCTACCCGCTTCATTGCGACCTCCCACCCTGTGTTGTCCAGCAAGATCAAAAGCGGGTGCCGGTGCGCCCAAGCATTCAGCTCCACCGAGGTTATAGAACATGAACGTATTGATCATCGGCAGCGGCGGCCGCGAGCACGCCCTGGCCTGGAAAGTGGCGCAAGACCCGCGCGTGCAGAAAGTCTTCGTCGCTCCGGGCAATGCCGGCACCGCGACTGAAGCCAAGTGCGAGAACGTCGCCATCGACGTGCAGGCCATTGAGCAGCTGGCCGACTTTGCCGAGAAAAATGTCACTCTGACCATCGTCGGCCCGGAAGTGCCGCTGGTGGCTGGCGTCGTCGACCTGTTCCGCAGCCGCGGCCTGGACTGCTTCGGCCCAACCAAAGGCGCGGCCCAGCTGGAAGGCTCCAAGGCGTTCGCCAAGGACTTCCTGGCACGCCACCAGATTCCTACCGCCGAATACCGGAACTTCACCGAGATCGAGCCGGCGCTGGCTTACCTGCGCGAGAAAGGCGCCCCGATCGTGATCAAGGCCGATGGCCTGGCTGCAGGCAAAGGCGTGATCGTCGCCATGACTCTGGGCGAAGCCGAAGACGCCGTGCGTGACATGCTCGCCGGCAACGCGTTCGGCGACGCCGGCTCGCGCGTAGTCATCGAAGAGTTTCTCGACGGCGAGGAAGCCAGCTTCATCGTCATGGTCGACGGCAAGAACGTCCTGCCGATGGCCACCAGCCAGGACCACAAGCGCGTCGGCAACGGCGACAGCGGCCCGAACACCGGCGGCATGGGCGCCTACTCGCCAGCACCGGTGGTCACCGCCGACGTGCACCAGCGGGTCATGGACCAGGTGATCTGGCCGACCGTGCGCGGCATGGCCGAGGAAGGCAACGTCTACACCGGTTTCCTCTATGCCGGTCTGATGATCGACAAGGCCGGCAACCCCAAGGTCATCGAATTCAACTGCCGCTTCGGCGATCCGGAAACCCAGCCGGTGATGCTGCGTCTGCAATCGAGCCTGGTGCTGCTGGTGGAAGCGGCGCTGGCCCAGGCCCTCGACAAGATCGAGGCGCAATGGGACCCACGGCCGAGCCTGGGCGTGGTGCTGGCTGCCGGCGGCTACCCGGCCGACTACCGCAAGGCGGACGTGATCGGCGGCCTCGACGTGGCGGCGCAGCTGCCGGGCAAGGTGTTCCATGCCGGTACCACCCTCAAGGAGGGCCAGGTGCTGACCAGCGGTGGCCGGGTCCTCTGCGCCACCGCCCTTGGCGAAACCGTGGGCGCTGCGCAGCAGAACGCCTATGCCCTGGCCGCCAAGATCGACTGGCAGGGCTGCTTCTACCGCAGCGACATCGGCTACCGCGCCATCGCCCGCGAGCAGGAGCTGCAGTAACCCGTCGGCCAGCCGTGCGTAACCCGCGCCGTTCGGCCCCCGGGTTACGCTGGCATGCAATGCGTAGTTATACTCAGGCATTCATCTACGAAGGGATTTCGCCGTGGGCTGGCTCAGGACTGCCACAAGATCATTGATCGGGCTGTTCATCCTGCTGTTTGTGCTGTGCGCACACGCCGAGCAGGGTAGCGGCTGGTCGGTGCTTGTCGACGACGATGCCACCCTGCAGCTCGGCGACGTACGCTCCGAGCGCTTCCAGAACCAGTTCGCCCCCATCCAGCTGGGCAACGTCAACGCCGCCGACCCCAGCGGCGCCCTCTGGTTGCATTACCGCTTGCAGCCAGAGCCTCATGAGCAGTTGCTCAGGGTGTTCGCCCCCGACCTGTTGCACCTGGACCTGTACGCCCTCGATGGCGAGCGCGTGCTGCAGCAGATCCGCAGCGGTGCCGGCAGCGCCGAAAGCGCCCCGCGCCTGTCCAACAGCGCCCACCTGCTGGCCCTGCCGATCAGTGATCGGCCACTGGACATCTACCTGCGCATCGTTTCCCAGCACCAGCTGCGCCCCGCCATCAGCCTGCAGCCGGCCATCGTCGCCGCCGCCGACCAGCGCCAGCCGCTGCTGTTCGGGTTGCTGCTGGGTGCGGCAGCCATGCTGATCTTCCACAACCTGATGCGCTACAGCGCCGCACGCTCCAACAGCAGCCTGTGGCTGGCTGCCACGCAGCTGATGATCGTGCTCTGCGCACTGATCCTGCTCAATCTTTCCGGCCCTTGGGTCACGGCCTGGCACACCGCGCAAACGCCGGCGGCGTACCTGGTGGCCCTGCTCGCCTCGCTGTGCGCACTGGTGTTCACCCAGCGCTTCTTCGCCCCGCTGGCCAGCCGCGTGCGCGATCGGGTGTTGCAGGCGGCCATTGCCCTGAGCGTGGTCTGCGGCCTGCTCATGCTGTTCGTCAGCGCGCTGCCGATGAACCTGCTGACCTATGCCCTGATCGCCTTCAATACGCTGCTGATGCTGGTCGTCGCCGGCTGGCACTGGCAGCGCGGCTACCAGCCGGCGCGGTTGTTCACCTGGGGCCTGGCGATCTGCAACATCGGCTTTCTGCTGATGCTTCCGGCTCTTATCTGGCTGACCCGCATCCCGGCACAGTGGCTGATCTTCGCCCTGCTCGCAATGGTCACCTTGAGCGGCGTGCTGCTCAACATGGCCCTCAGCGAACGGCTGCGCGAACTGCGTGAAACGCGTTTCAGCGCCAGCCGCGACCTGGCCGCCAGCACCGCCGAAATCAACGCCAAGGCCGAGTTTCTGGCCAAGCTCAGCCATGAAATCCGCACCCCGATGAACGGCGTGCTGGGCATGACCGAACTGTTGCTGGGCACGCCGCTGTCGGTCAAGCAGCGCGACTACGTGCAGACCATCCACAGCGCCGGCAACGAACTGCTCGGGCTGATCAACGAGATCCTCGACATCTCGCGGATCGAGTCCGGGCAGATCGAGCTGGACGACGTGCAGTTCGACCTCAGCGCGCTGCTCGAAGACTGCCTGAACATCTTTCGCGCCAAGGCCGAGCAGCAAAACGTCGAGCTGATCAGCTTCACCCAGCCGCAAGTGCCACGAGTGATCAGCGGCGACCCCACGCGCCTGCGCCAGACCCTGCTCAACCTGCTGGACAACGCGCTGAAAAAAACCGATCACGGCGAAATCCTGCTGGCCGTCGCTCTCGACTCGCGACCTGGCGAGCCTCGCCTGCGCATCAGCGTGCAGGACAGCGGCGAGCCGCTACCCGCCGCCGAACGCGAGGCCTTGCTGCACACCGAGCTGCAAAGCAAGGACCTGCTGGCCAGCAACCGTCTGGGCGGACACCTGGGCCTGGTCATCGCCCGGCAGCTGGTGCTGCTGATGAAAGGCGACTTCGGCATCAACAGCGGCGCCGCAGGCGGCAAGGGCGCCAATGCTAAAGCTGGCGAGCAAGGCAGTACCTTCTGGCTGACCCTGCCGCTGGACCCGCAACGCCTCGAGCATCCGCCGGCCGACCTCGACGGCCCGCTGCGCGGCGCCCGTGTGTTGGTGGTGGACGACAACGAGACCTGCCGCAAGGTGCTGGTGCAGCAGTGCACCGCCTGGGGCCTGAACGTCAGCGCGGTGCCCTCGGGCAAGGAAGCGCTGGCGCTGCTGCGCACCAAGGCGCACCTGCGCGATTATTTCGATGTGGTGCTGCTGGACCAGAACATGCCGGGCATGACCGGCATGCAGCTAGCGGCCAAGATCAAGGAAGACCCGAGCCTGAACCACGACATTCTATTGATCATGCTCACCGGCATCAGCAATGCGCCAAGCAAGATCATCGCGCGCAATTCGGGGGTCAAGCGCATCCTCGCCAAGCCGGTGGCCGGCTACACCCTGCGCACTACCCTGGCCGACGAGTTGATGCAACGGGGCAAGGGTGAATCGGCCTACCTGGCGCCGACGGTTGCCGTGCCGGCGATCCATGTGCCCAGCGACTTCCGCATCCTGGTGGCCGAAGACAACAACATCTCCACCAAGGTGATCCGCGGCATGCTCGGCAAGCTCAACCTGGAACCCGACACCGCCAGCAATGGCGAGGAGGCGCTTCGCGCCATGAAGGCGCAGCGCTACGATCTGGTGTTGATGGATTGTGAAATGCCAATTCTCGATGGCTTCAGCGCGACCCAGCAGCTGCGCGCCTGGGAGGTCGGCACCCAGCGCATCCGTACGCCGGTCGTGGCACTGACCGCGCACATTCTTGCCGAACACAAGGAACGTGCGCGTCAGGCCGGCATGGACGGCCACATGGCCAAGCCGATCGAGTTGTCGCAGCTGCGCGAGCTGATCGAGCATTGGGTCAGCGAGCGCGAAGCGCGGATGCTGCAAAGCTCCTGAAGGACCGGCCTACAGCTCGATATGCTTGAGCTGCTGTTGCCCATAGCGAAGCAGATGGCTGTGCACCTCCTCTCTCCATTTGGCGTATTGCCCGGCGTTGAAGATGTACTCACCGCCCTTGATCCGCAGCACGACTTCTCGACTGCCATCGTGCGTCAACTTGCCCACGGCCTGCAGGCCACAGACCATCAGGCTGACGCCGCCCTCAGGGTTGGCCATGCATGGCACGGTCTGGTTCGCGGTCAGCACGCTGCGCGCCGAGCCGTGTTTGATGAACTCGATACAGAAGTCGCGATAGCCGGACTGGTTCAGCGCTTCGATGGTCAAGTCCCTGAGCTTTAGCGACTCACGCACGCTGAACATCTTCAAGGCGAAGGGTTTCTGGAGATCCTCGGCACTTTTGATGAACAGCGGGTCCATGAACAGCGGCCCGAGCTTGGTGCAGCCATGCTTGACCAGTCGACTGTCGTGGTAGTCCATCCATTGGGAGAAATGATCGTGGCGTCGCCAGGTTGTGCTGGCGAAAATATCCGCCTGGCGCAGCATGTCACTGATGTCACGTTTGTCATCCGCCGACATGCCGGCAACGAACGTGGCGACCGAGCTCAACATCGAAGCCGCGGGCTGATGGTCTTTGCTCATGGGGTATCACCTGTAGTCTGGGGGTTATCGATTGTCAGCACATTGGCCTGGCGCACCGCCTCGATCTTCTGCGCCAGCAGGGTACGGAACTGGCCATGGCCGGGCCCCAAGCGTCCAGCTCGATGGCTGATATGCACTTCGCACAGCAGCGAACCGCCGTCGATGGGCTGACTGAAGACGTTGGGCCCAAGCGGTTGCGCGGTGTGCAGGGTGACGAACCAGCTCTCGAAGCTGCCCTCCCCGCTCAGGCATTGCAGCAACAGCGTCAGACGGCTGCCGGTAGCGTCGTGCGCGAGGATGCGGCTTTGCAGGCGCTGCAAGGCCTTGTCGTCCTCGGGCAATCGAGCCAGTTGCAGCAAGGCTTGCGCCGGTGCTGATGAGGGCTGCAGTTCGAGCCACTGCACCAGGGTCCTGACTTCGCCAGGCAAGGCTGTGAATGCCAGCTCATCGGTGGCCGGCAGCAGCATGCCGAAGTTTTTCAAAGCGGCGGTGTTGTGGCGATGCCAGGAGACCGGATCGTCATGACGAGTGAATGGGGGGGCGGCAGTGCTGCCTTTCTTGTCGGCAGCCAGCTGGGCGTAGAGGCTCAAGCCCAGCACATCGTCTCGGGCCTTGGCACCGGGATCGGTCACCAGCAGGGCGCCGGCGACAACGGTGAGGTTCGCTTCCATAGGGGGATCCATATTCGGGATTGAAACCGGAAGTGGGAGCGGGCGCAGTTTGCAAGCCGGTGATCCGGCCTGCGGGGTCGCGGGGCCACTCCCACCGCGTCACGCATTCGTCAGATCGGGAACTCGGCGAACGCCCCCACGGCCTTGTCACCTAGTTTGACCAGCACGTCCTCGCGGATGCGCGCATACACCGAGGGGTTGAAACCCAGGAGGGTGCTGGCGCCGTAGGTGCTGGTCGAGTTCGACTGATAGTTGCCGAACAGCAACTGGGTGTTGGTGGTTGCCTCGCGGCTGCCCACCACCCCCAGCGCCATGTACACGTCGCCTTGCTCGGATTCGACGCAGGCGGCCACCACGAACAGGGCACCGTTGTGGCGGCGCGACTTGTCCTTGAACAGATTGGCAGCATTGTCGTCGCGTTTCAGCCCGGCCAGCGCGTCGCCGATCAGGGGCAGTACCGTCGCCGCCTGGATACCGGCCGAGGCAGCCCCGCCCACGGCCTTGGCGATGAGATTCACCGCCACGCCGTCCAGGGTCACGGCCGTGCTGTCGACGGTCAGGCGTTCGTCCTTGTCGCGGATCTCGAAGAAAGCGAAGCTTTTGAGCGCCGAAGTGAACACCCGGTACCATGCGGTGCCCTTGTCATCATCGGGGTGGGCCTTGTCGGCGGCCAGGTTGCAGTAATGCAGGCAGTTGCGGATATCGTTGCGATTGGCCTGGGACATGCCCTTGCCGAAGGCGGTCACGATGTTGTTGATGACCACGCCGCTTTGTTCGATGTCCAGTTCGTTGTCGCTCATGTGAAGCTCCTTTGGCAGCCTTGCCAGTGGTTCGCCCGGGATGGGCAGGAGCTCAAACTAAGCGCAACGCGGTCGGGCTCCCAGTTGGAAGCCCGGCCCTGTCATCTCTTGTACGCGGCGCCGTAGTAGCGCGGGGTGTACACCCAGACTCCGCCATCGGCACGCGCAAACACGCAGGTGGTGGACGAGCCGACCAGCACCATGGTGCGCATGTCGACCTGCTCTGGGGTCAGTTCGCCGAGGGTGGTGACCCGCAGGCTCTGGCCGGGGCGCCCGATGTCGCGGCCAAGGGTCACCGGGGTGTCGGCACGGCGATGGCGGCGGACGATCTCCAGCGCCAGCCCCAGCTGATGCGGGCGCGAACGCGAGATCGGGTTATAGAACGCCAGCGCCAGGTCGGCCTGGGCGGCCAGGTCCAGGCGGGTTTCGATGATCGACCAGGGCTTGAGGTTGTCCGACAGCGAGATCACGCAGAAATCGTGGCCCAGCGGTGCACCGGCCTGGGCGGCAGTGGCCAGCGAAGCAGACACCCCCGGCAACATTTGCAGGTCGACCCGATGCCAGGCCGGGTCGCTGGACTCATGCAGGGCCTCGAGCACGGCTGCCGCCATGGCGAACACGCCCGGGTCGCCGGACGACACCACTACCACCGAGCGGCCGCTGGCCGCCAGCTCGAAGGCGTGACGGGCGCGCAGCAGCTCTTCGCGGTTGTCGCTGCAATGCAGCACCTGGTCGTCGCGAAACGGCCCGGCCATGCGCACATAGGTCTCGTAGCCGAGCACGTCGTTGGCTTGCGCCAGCTCAGCCCTGACGGCGGGCACCATCAGCTCGGCGGCCCCCGGGCCGAGACCGACCACGGCAAGGCGACCGCGCCGGCGGCCGATGGTCGCGATCTGCAGGGGCTGCGCGGCTACGGCGATGGCCACCTGCTCGCATTCGACCACCGGCAGCCCACCGACGACGGCCCGCTCGGCCAGCTCGCGCAACGAGCTGGCGGGCGCCGCAAAGCGCAGGGGCACGCCCAGCGCCAGCGCCGCCTCGCGAAGCGCCGGCTGCGCCATATCGTCTTCGCTGGCCAGCAGGCAAGCCAGTGCCGGCAACGCCACGTCCGCCGCCTGCAGTGCCTGGTGCACCCGTTCGGCCAATGCGGGGGTGGCCGCGCTGACGGCCACCAGCACGCTGCGTGGATGAATCAACAATTCATCGGCGGATGCCTGCCGCGCCTGGCTGCCAACATGAATGCGCAGACGCGCGCCAGGGTCTTCGGTCAACTGCGCCGACGCCAGCCATGGGGCCTGGCCTTCGATGCGCACCGGTTCGCCGGCCAGCAGATCGGAGACGAAGCGTTTGCCCTGGTCCAGGTCGGCCAGCGCGTAGCCTGGCGGCGGGTTGAGCAGGCAGGTGCCGAAACGCAACTCGCCGCTGGTGGTGATCGCCGCCGCCACGCCCAGGGCGGCACCGATCTCGCGGGCCATGACATTCACCCCGCCCAGCCCGCCCAGCAGTGGCACCACGGCGCTGCCGTCCTCGGCCACGGCCAGCACGGGCGGCTCGGCGCCCTTCTCCAGCAGCTCGCTGGCCAAGGTCCGAATAACGATGCCCGCAGCGCACAGGGCGATGATCGGCGTGTTGTGCCGATACAGTTCACGCAGCGTGGCGCCGAAATCCTGATAGTGGCGATCGGCAGCGCCGACTCGCCCGGCCAGGCCGTGGATCAGCGCCCCCGGATAGCGTTGTTGCACGCGTTGCGCAGTGGCCAGGGCGCCGTTGCCGAGGATGACGATCGCAGGAGTCGAGGTGCTCATCAGCCCTGCCACCGTTCACCGGGCACGATGATCAGCGAGAAGTACGGCGACGACATCGGGTCGACCTCGGCCAGGGCCACCACCTTCTGATTGGCCATGGTCGCGCGCTCCACGTACAGCGCCCGCTCGGCCAGGCCCAGCTCGGCCAGCACCTGGCGTACCTTGGGAAAGTTGCGTCCCAGTTTCATGACCACGGCGGCGTCGGCGTCGGCCAGACGCCGCTTGAGCTCGTCGGCCGGCAGCACGCCGGAGAGCACCGACAGGCTCTGGTTGCGATACACCAGCGGCGCGCCGAGCACGGCGGCGCCGCCGAGCATCGAGCACACGCCGGGGATGACCTGCGCCTCGTAGCGTTCGGCCAGGCGGTCGTGCAGGTACATGTAGGAACCATAGAACATCGGATCGCCTTCGCAGATCACCGCCACGTCGCGGCCGGCGTCCAGGTGCGCGGCCACCTCGTGGCTGGCGCTGTCGTAGAAGTCGCTGATCACCTGCTCATACGACAAGGGCGCCGGCAGGGCTTCGGTGGTCACCGGGTAGACCAGCGGCAGCAGTTGCTGGGCGGCCTGCAGGTGCGCCTCGATGATGCCGAAGGCATTGCCTTTTTTACCTTTGGCCACGAAATACGCCACCACCGGCGCTTCGCGCAGCAGGCGCAAGGCCTTGACGGTGATCAGTTCCGGGTCGCCGGGGCCCACGCCCAGGCCCAGCAAACGGCCACGAGCCTGCATCATTCGACCTCCGTGGCCAAGGCATTGATGGCTGCAGCAGCCATCGCGCTGCCGCCGCGGCGGCCCTGCATGATGACGAATGGCACGCCGCGGCTGTCCGCCGCCAGCATGGCCTTGGACTCGGCCGCGCCGACGAAGCCGACCGGGAAACCGAGGATCAGCGCCGGTTTCGGCGCGCCGGCGTCGATCATCTCCAGCAGGTAGAACAGCGCCGTCGGCGCATTGCCGATGACCACCACCGCGCCTTCCAGGTGTGGCCGCCACAATTCCAGGGCCGCCGCCGAACGGGTGTTGCCCAGTTCGCGGGCCAGCTCTGCCACGCCGTCGTGCTTGAGGGTGCAGATCACCGGGTTGTTCGCCGGCAGCCGCGCGCGGGTCACGCCCTCGGCCACCATGTGCGCATCGCAGAGGATCGCCGCGCCGGCGGCCAGCGCGTCGCGCCCGGCCTTGCCGGCGCCGGGGGAGAAGCGCAGGCCTTCGACCACCTCGACCATGCCGCAGGCGTGGATGACCCGCACGGCGAGTTTTTCCAGGTCGGCGGGAATGCCACTCAGGTCGGCCTCGGCGCGGATGATGGCGAAAGAGTTGCGATAGATCTCCTGACCGTCGCGGATGTAGTCAATCATGGGGTGCCTTTGTCAGTCGAAGAGTCGCTGCATGAGCGGCCCAGCCAGGCGGCGGCCGCTTGCAGGGAAAGATTGCGTGCCTGCAGGGCGCCGAAGCCCTCGCCCTGGGCATCGCGAACATACAGATCATAGTGGCCTGGGCTGGTGGCCAGCAGCGTGACCGGCGCGCCGTGGGCGCAGGCGCACGAGCGCGGGCAGCCGCTCAGGTGCACGGCCTGGGCGCGTGGCAATAGTTGCGCCAGGCGCAGGGCGTCGGCCTTGGTGTCGGAGTGCCCCTTGGCGCAGCCTGCCGCGCCGGTGCAGGCCAGCAGTTGCGCCAAGGGTGCAGCGGCGTCGGTCAACAGGCCCAAGGCATCGAGCTGGCTGACGACCTCCCCGGCCTGGCCGGTGGCGATGTGCGGCAGCAAAAGCCCTTGCCAGGGCGTCATGCGCAGGGTGCCGTCGCCATAGCGCCGGGCCAGTTGCGCCACCCCGTGCAGGGCCATTGCATCCAGGCGGCCCAGCGGCGCGCCAGCGCAGACGCTGACCCGCCCCGGCTGCGACTGCACATGAACGCCCAGGGGTTCGGCCAGCACCCTGGCGCGGCGAAACGCTACGGCGTGCAGCGCAATTGCGCTGCCCTGCAAAAGGTCTTGAAGGCTGGCGCCAAGGTCGCGCATGCGCGTCTGCGCGGGCGTCGCCACTTTCACGAAGCGCTCGAGCACGGCCAGCACCAGTGCATGGGCATCCTGCGCGGCCACGGCCAGTTGGCTGCCATCGACCGGGCAGCCAGCCAGGCCGACCGCGAACAGGGTCTGCCCTTGATGAACCATGGCCGACAGCCACAGATCGTGGTGATGCTCGACCATCGCCAATTCTTCAGCGCCGTCCAGTTGCACGGCGAACTTGGCCGACAGCTGGTGCAGCGACGTTCGCTGTTCCAGGCTGGCGAGAATCTGCGTGGCCAGGGGGCCGACGTCGATCAAGCGGGCGGGATCGAGACCGGCGGCAGGACTGAGCATGAGATTGCGCACATCGTCGGCGGCCACCTCACGCGGACCGAGCCCGGCCGCCAGCAATGCCTCGGCCAGCGCGGCCGCCTCGCCGCCGATACCGCGGATCTGCAGGTTGCTGCGGTTGGTGACTTCAAGCACGCCGCTGGCGTAGCGCCGGGCCGCCTGCGCCAGGGCCTCGGCCTGCTCGGCGCGCAGCACGCCACCGGGCAACTTCACCCGACACAGGCCGCCGTCGAGTGCCTGCACCACGCGCAGCAATCCCGGGCAGGCCGAGGGGCGCAGGGGCGTGTGGGCAGCAGGCTCGCTCAAAAGGGGCACCAGAGATCGTGGAAAGGGCGCTTGCGGGTACAAGGCGCGGTATTATGCCCGTTTTAGCCGGCGGCATGAAAAGCCTGCTGGTCGGATCATTCAAGAAAGGAGCAGGCATGGCGCCCTGGCTGACCGTGGTGGGGATTGGCGAAGACGGCTACGCCGGGCTGGGCAAGAACGCCCGGCACGCGCTGCTGCGCGCCGGCCGGGTGTTCGGCAGCCCACGGCAACTGGCCCTGCTGCCGCCCTGCATCGCCGCCGAGCGCCAGCCCTGGCCGAGCCCGTTCAGCCTCGAGGCGGTGCTGGCGCGCCCGGGCGAGGCGGTCTGCGTGCTGGCCAGTGGCGATCCGATGCTCTACGGCGTCGGCGCCAGCCTGGCACGCCAGCTCGACAGCACGGCCATGACCGTGCTGCCGGCGCCCTCGTCGTTCTCGCTGGCCGCCGCGCGGCTGGGCTGGCCGCTGCAGGAGGTGACCACCCTGTCGGTAGTCGCCCGCCCGGTAGCCGCCATCGCCGCGCAACTGGCCAGCGGGGTGCGCCTGCTGGTGCTCAGCAACGATGCACAAAGCCCCGCGCAAGTCGCCTGGCTGCTCTGCGAGCGCGGCTTCGGCCCCAGCCGCATGACCGTGCTGGAACATCTCGGCGGCCCGGCCGAGCGCCGCTTCGACGGCCTGGCCGAGGCCTGGCAGGCCGCGCCCGGCGCCGACCTCAACCTGCTGGCCATCGAGTGCCAGGCTGCCAGCGACACGCCGCGCCTGTCGCGCCTGGCCGGGTTGCCGGACAGTGCCTTTCGCCACGACGGGCAGATCACCAAACGTGACGTGCGCGCCGTCACTCTCGCCCGTCTCGCCCCACAGCCCGGCGAACTGCTGTGGGACGTCGGCGCCGGCAGCGGGTCGATCGGCATCGAATGGATGCGCAGCCACCCGGCCTGCCGGGCGCTGGCCATCGAAGCCGATGCCGGGCGCCAGGCCCTGATCGAGCACAACCGCGACGTGCTCGGCGTGCCCGGGCTGCAACTGGTGCGCGGCAGCGCGCCGCAAGCCTTGCAGGACCTGCCGGCCCCTGACGCGATCTTCATCGGCGGTGGCGTCACCCGTGAAGGCGTGCTGCAGCACTGCTGGCACCACCTCAAACCCGGCGGCCGCCTGATAGCCAACGCCGTGACCCTGCAGAGCGAGCTGGTGCTGGCGCAGTGGCGGGCAACGCACGGCGGCGAGTTGACCCGCCTGCATATCGCCCAGGCGCAGCCCCTGGGCGAGTTCGACACTTGGCGCCAGTCCCTGCCCATCACCTTGCTCGATCTGGTCAAGCCCCTCCATGCGTGACGAAACCGCCGAGCAGCCAGCGCCCCTGCGCAGCGGCCTGACCACCGGCAGCTGCGCCACCGCCACCAGCCTGGCGGCCGCCCGGCTGTTGCTGCGCGGCGTGGCCAGCGACGCGGCAGACATCGTCCTGCCCAAAGGCAAGCAGGTGTCGATGCGCCTGGAGTTCTGCCGGCCGACCGCCGACGGCGCCGAAGCCGGCACCCTCAAGGACGCCGGCGACGACCCCGATGTGACCCACGGCGCCCTGCTCTACAGCCAGGTGCGCCTGGTGGCGGCACCCGGCGTGCGCTTCTTCGCCGGCAGCGGCGTCGGCACCGTGACCCGCCCCGGGCTGGTGCTGGGCGTCGGCGAGCCGGCGATCAACCCGGTGCCGCGGCGCATGATCGTCGAACACCTGGCGCAGCTCGCCGGCGAGTGCGGCTATGGCGGCGGCTTCGAAGTCACGGTCAACGTCGAGCACGGCGCCGAGCTGGCGCTCAAGACCATGAACCCGCGGCTGGGCATCCTTGGCGGCCTGTCGATCCTGGGCACCAGCGGCATCGTCCGGCCGTTCTCCTGCGCGGCCTACATCGCCTCCATCCAGCAGGGCATCGACGTCGCCAGCACCAATGGCTACAGCCACATCGCCGCCTGCACCGGCAACGCCAGCGAAGACACCATGCGCCAGGTCTACCAACTGCCCGACATTGCTCTAATCGAGATGGGCGACTTCGTCGGCGCCGTGCTCAAGCACCTGCGCAAGGTGCCGGTGCCTCGCCTGAGCCTGTGTGGCGGCTTCGGCAAGATCAGCAAGCTGGCGGCCGGGCACATGGACCTGCACAGCCGCCATTCGAGCATCGACCTGCCGCAGCTGGCCGAATGGGCCGCCGCCCTCGGCGCCAGCGCCCAGTTGCAGGAAGACATCTGCCAGGCCAATACCAGCCAGCAGGCCCTGGCGATGGCCAGCGCCGCCGGCTTCGCCCTTGGCGACGCGGTGTGCGGCCACGCGCTGGCCTTCGCCCGCAGCGTGGTGCCGGCCAGCGTCAGCGTCGAGGTGTTCGCCATCGATCGCCAGGGCGGCATCGTCGGCCATGCCGGAGCCGTGCCATGAAGCCGCCGCGCATCCTGCTGCTCGGCGGCGTCGCCGAGGCCCTGGCGGTCGCTCGCACCCTGGGCCCGCAGCACGTCTACAGCCTGGCCGGTGTCGGCCGCGTGCCGGGCGACCTGCGCTGCCAGGTGCGGGTCGGCGGTTATGGCGGGGCCGAGGGCCTGGCGGCCTACCTGCGCGAGCAGCAGTTCGGCCTGCTGCTGGACGCCACCCACCCCTACGCTGCGCAGATCAGCGCCAACGCTGCCAAGGCGGCCCGCGCCGCAGGCATTCCCTACTGGGCGCTGCGCCGGCCCGCCTGGCAGCCGCAGGCCGGGGATGACTGGCGCGAAGTCGCCGACTGGCCGGCACTGACGAGCGCGCTGGCGCCGTTCTCGCGCCCGCTGTTCACCCTGGGCCGCGAGCCGCTGGCGCACATCCATGAAATCCCGCCCGGGCAGTTCTGGACCCTGCGCGCACTGGACAACTATCCGGGCAACCATCAGTGCGAAATCATCGGTGCGCGCGGGCCTTTCCTGCTGGAGGACGAGCGCACACTGTTCGAACGTCGTCACATCGACGTACTGGTCAGCAAGAACAGCGGCAGCGGCGCCACCGAACCCAAGCTGCAAGTGGCGCGCGAGCGCGGCGTGCCGGTGTTGCTGCTGGGGCGCCCGGCACTGCCGGCAGCGGATCGGGAGTGGCAGTCGGTCGCAGCACTGCTGAACCATTTAACGCCTTTCACCTGATGGCCACCTCTGGCTTAATGGCGAGCTTCCAGCACGTTCCGTCAACGGAAAATCCATGACCCGATTCCGGCTATTTCATACCGTTTTGCTGAGCCTCGCCGCAGTGCTCGCGCTGCCCGTGCAGGCCAATGATTTCGCCGTCGGCGACCTGCACATTCTGCAGCCCTGGTCGCAGGAACTGCCGCCCAACTCGCCGACGGTGGCGGTGTACCTGGTCCTCGATAACCAGGGCATGAACGCCGACCGCTTGAAGTCGGTGGACACCCCGGCGGCCGGCACGGCCGAGATCCACGCGCACGTCGACCAGGACGGCATGATGAAGATGCAGAAGGTCGAGGACGGCGTCAGCGTCGGCCCGGGCACCCGCGTGGCCTTTGCGCCCATGGGTTACCACATCATGCTCACGCAACTGAACGGCCCACTGCGCGATGGCCAGTTCTTCCCGTTGGTGCTGCACTTCGAGAAGGCCGGCGATGTCAGCGTCGACGTCGATGTGCTCAAGGTGCCCCCGGCGGACCCGCGCTGATCGATGACAACTCTCACCCGCAAGGCCACCCGTTCCAGCACGCTGACGCATCGCCGCGCCAGCTGGCTGGGCGTGTTCGCCATGCTGATGATGTTCATCGGCCCGCTGGTATCGCAATCACTGCCCACCCCTGGCGGTACCAGCCGGGGCATGGCCCACGACATGCCGATGGGCATGGCGATGGACATGCCCATGTCCATGCAGATGCCGGCCACCGCGCACTCCGGTGAGCACGATCACAGCCTGCACCCACTCTGGGAAAAATGCGGCTACTGCAGCCTGTTCTTTCACAATCCGGCCCTGCCCCAGGCGCTGCTTTTCATCGCCGCCGCGCAGCCGTTGCACAGCCTCGGCAGCCCGCCGCAGGCACTCGCCGGCCACGCCCGCCAGGCGATCTTCCCCGGTGCCCGCACCCGCGCGCCACCCGTTTCCCTGCCTGCCTGACCCACATCCTTCGCCCGCCGCCGTGAACTGCCCATAGAGCAGCACGGCGGCGCGCGCCCGTATGGCTGTTAGCAGTTGGAATCTTCCATGTCTGTGCGTTTAACTTCGTTCGCCGCAGTGTGCGGCACGCTTGTGCCTGTCCTGGTGTCCGCCGGGGAACCGATCAGCGAATTGAGCCCTGTCGTCATCACGGCGCTGGCACCCACCTCCCCCTTGACCATCACCACCGATCCCAAAGACCCACGCCAGCCGGTGCCGGCCAGCGATGGCGCCGACTACCTGAAAACCATTCCCGGCTTCAGCGCCATCCGCGCCGGTGGCAGCAACGGCGACCCGGTGCTGCGCGGCATGTTTGGCTCACGTCTGAACATCCTCACCAACGGCGGCAACATGATCGGCGCCTGCCCCAACCGCATGGACGCACCCACCGCCTACATCTCCCCTGAAACCTTCGACCGCCTGACCGTGATCAAGGGCCCGCAAAGCGTGCAGTGGGGTCCCGGCGCCTCGGCCGGCACGGTGCTTTTCGAGCGCGAGCCGGAGCAGTTCTCGCAACCCTCCTCGGAACTGGGCACGCGTCTGAACGCCAGCCTGCTGACCGGCTCCAACGGCCGGTTCGACAAGCTCGTCGACACCGCAGTCGGCAATCGCGAGGGCTATGCCCGCTTCGTCGGCAATCAGTCCCAGGCCGACGACTACCGCGACGGCGACAACCACCGGGTGCCTTCGCGCTGGGACAAATGGAACGGCGATGCCGCCCTCGGCTGGACTCCAGATGCCGACACCCTGGTCGAGCTCACCGCCGGCAAAGGCAACGGCGATGCTCGCTACGCTGGCCGTGGGATGGACGGCGCCCAGTTCAAGCGCGAAAGCCTGGGCCTGCGCTTCGAGAAGAGCGGCCTGGGCGAGGTGTTCGACAAACTCGAGGGGCAGGTCTACTACAACTACGCCGACCACGTGATGGACAACTACAGCCTGCGCACGCCATCGACCACCGGCATGATGGCCGGCCCCATGGCCAGTGCCGTCGAGCGCCGCACGCTGGGGACGCGCCTCAAGGGCACCTGGCACTGGAACGACCTGCAACTGCTCGCCGGCGTAGACGCCCAGACCAGCCAGCACCGCGCTCGCAGCGCCATGGGCGTGGACACCTACAAGGAGCTGCCCTGGGACAAGGACGCCGAACTGCGCAATTACGGCCTGTTCGGCGAGCTGACCTGGAGCCTCGACGATAACGACCGCCTGGTCAGCGGTGCCCGCCTGGACCGCGCCTCGGCTCGCGACTCTCGGCAGACCCTCGGCTCCGGCATGAGCGTGGTGCCCAACCCCACCGCCGACCAGCAGCGCCAGGCCAGCCTGCCCAGCGGCTTCGTGCGCTGGGAGCATGACCTGGCCAGTCTGCCGGCCACCGCCTATGCCGGCGTGGGGCATGTGCAGCGCTTCCCGGACTATTGGGAGCTGTTTTCGCCCACCCGCGGCCCGAGCGGATCCGCCAACGCCTTCGCCGGCCTCAAGCCGGAAAAGACCACGCAGCTGGACGTCGGCCTGCAGTACCGGCACGCCGATCTCGACGCCTGGGCCTCGGGTTACCTGGGCCAGGTCGAGAACTTCATGCTCTTCGACTACCAGGGCAACGACACCCAGGCGCGCAACGTCGATGCGCGCATCTGGGGCGGCGAATTGGGCGCGGCGTACAACCTCACCCCGCGCTGGAAGGTGGACGCCACCCTCGCCTACGCCTGGGGCGAAAACACCACTGACCACCGCCCGCTGCCGCAGATGCCACCGCTGGATACGCGCCTGGGCCTGACCTATGCCCGCGACAACTGGAGCGCCGCCGCGCTTTGGCGGCTGGTCGCGGCACAACGGCGCATCGACGCCGACGCTGGCAACGTGGTCGGCAAGGATTACCGGCAAAGCCCCGGCTTCGGCGTGTTTTCGCTCAACGCCGCCTACCGGGTGAACTCCCATCTCAAGCTCAGCAGTGGCATCGACAACCTGTTCGGCAAGGCCTACGCCGAGCACCTGAACCTGGCCGGCAACGCCGGCTTCGGCTACCCGGCCAGCGACCCGCAGGCCGTCAATGAACCGGGGCGCACGCTCTGGAGCAAAGTCGAATTCAGCTTCTGACAGCCCGCCTGGCGATCAAGGAAACCTTTATGAGCACTTCTCGAATCTCGTTCTACAACCTGGCCTGGCGCTGGCATTTCTACGCCGGCCTGTTCGTCGCCCCGTTCATGATCCTGCTGGCCCTGACCGGCCTGATCTACCTGTTCAAGCCGCAGCTTGATCCGCTGCTGTACCGCCATTTGCTGGTGGTGCCGGTGGCCGAACAGCGCCTGGCCGCCGACACCCTGCTGCGGGACGTGCGTGCTGCCTACCCGCACGCCAGCGTCAGCCAATACCTGCCGCCCACCGCTGTGGACCGCAGCGCGCAATTCGTGGTGAAGGAGCATGGCCGCGAGCTCAATGTCTTCATCAACCCCTACAGCGGCGAGTTGCTCGGCGACCAGGACGCCAAGCTCAACCTGCAAGCCGTAGCCCGCGCCCTGCACGGCGAACTGATGATCGGCACCTTGGGCGACCGCCTCGTCGAACTGGCCGCCGGATGGGGCATCGTGCTGGTGGTCTCCGGCCTGTACCTGTGGTGGCCGCGCGGCACGGCCGCCAGCGGCGTGCTCTGGCCACGCTGGCGCAGCCGCGGCCGTGCGCTGTGGCGGGACATTCACAGCGTGGTCGGCTTCTGGGGCTCGGTTTGCCTGCTGCTCATGCTGATCAGTGGCATGACCTGGACCGGCTTCTGGGGCAAGCAGTTCGCCGACGTGTGGAACCGCTTCCCGGACGCCATGTGGAACCAGGTGCCCACGTCCGACCTGCAGGCCCGCAGCCTCAACAGCGCAGCCCGTCAGACCGTGCCCTGGGCACTGGAAAACACCCCGATGCCGATGTCCGAGGCCAGCGGCGCGCACGCCGAGCACATGCAGCACGGCGCCATCCCAGCACCGCCCGCCGCGCCCATGGTCAGCCTGCAAAGCGTGGTGCAGCGTGCCTCGGAGAGGGGGGTAGGACCCGGCTATAGCATCACCCTGCCCACCACCGAAACCGGCGTCTTCACCATCGCCCTGTTCGCCGACGACCCACGCCACGACGCCACCTTGCATGTGGACCAGTACACCGGCCAGGTGCTGGCCGACGTGCGCTGGAAAGACTACGGCAACGTCGCCCGCGCCACGGAAATGGGCGTGATGCTGCACGAAGGCAAGCTGTTGGGGCCGATCAACCAATGGGCGATCGCCCTGGTCTGCGTGATGATTCTGCTCAGCGCTGTCAGCGGCTTGCTCATCTGGTGGCAACGCCGCCCCACCGGCAGCCTCGGCGTGCCGCCACTGCGCCATGATCTGCCCAAATGGAAGGTCGCCATGGGGGTGATGGCTGTGCTCGCCTTGGCTTTTCCGCTGGTGGGCCTGTCGTTGCTGGCGGTGTGGGTGGTGGATCGGGTGGTGGTGATGATCAGGGCGGGTACTCGGTTACCAGGCTGAAACGGCCTGGCGGCTCTGCCCCTTCCCACCTTGGTGGGAAGGGGGGGCGAAGTATCGGATGAGTTTTGGCGCTTCAGCTCAGCAACATATTTAAACATTTTCTCTTGCGATAACTGCCCGAGCCATTCTCCGGCTTAGTTAAACTACCGCGCAATCCACCTGATGAGCAGGCTACTGAGGGACATACTCTGCAAGCGTGTTCATGGCATAAATTCCTCAGCGGACACTCATCCATGGACTTAGATCAGACCCTTTTAATATTAGGGTTTTTCGCTTTTTGCGGCGGTTTGATGGATGCTGCTGTGGGTGGTGGGGGATTGATTCAGGTCCCAGCGCTGCTGCATGCCTTGCCTCAATTCAGCTTGAGCACAGTATTCGGGACCAACAAGCTTGCGGCGCTTGCTGGAAACATCTTTTCTATTTTCAGCTATGTAAAAAGAGTACGCATCATCTGGAAGTTACTGTTGCCCATGATGCTTTCGGCGTTCGCACTATCCTGGCCTGGCGCACTATCGGTTTCATTCATTCCGAAGAAGCTGATGGAATATGCGGTTTTTATTATCCTCATAGCGATGGCCTTATACACGTTCATGAAAAAGGACATGGGTCAGGTCCATCATGTGCTGCCACTTCGTCGCAAAGATGTGGCCATCGGCGCTGTGGCAGGTGGGCTCATCGGCTTTTACGACGGCGTGTTCGGGCCCGGCAGTGGCAGCCTGCTGCTGTTTATCTTCGTTCGATATTTCGGCTTCGATTTCCTCAACGCCTCGGCTTCGGCCAAGTTGGTCAACCTGGGAACCTTCACCGCCGCGCTCCTATTTTTTGTGCCTTCGGGCAATGTGCTATGGGCCATTGGTGGAGTGGTGGCCGTTTGTAATATCAGCGGTTCGCTCGCGGGGGTTTACCTGGCCCTACGCTTGGGCAGCGGATTTATCAGGGTGCTTTTTCTGATTCTGCTGGTGTTTTTGATCGGGCGGATGGGGGTTACCCTCCTTGGTTGACTGCCTGATGGGTCAGCAACGGCCTGGTGTCCCCTCGGGCTTTGCCTCTATCCGCAGCGATTGCGGTCAGCCCAGCATGTGCTAGCAATCCGCTTAGCAAAACGCACCGTCCCAGCGCACGCACGTGCACTCCCTCTCGCGCCCGGCACCCTTGCGGTGCGCGATGCCGTTTCGCGCAGATGCGCGGGGGCCCGCTACAGGCCGTCGGCCGTTCCGGCACACGCCTTGCAAACACCCTTGCCGGAGAGTTGTCGTCTGCCCACTAAAAAAACGGTAAATGGAGATTGCACAAATGAAGCGTCGCAGCTTGATCAAGGCTTTCACTCTGACGGCGTCCATCGCCGCGATGGGCATGTCCTGGACCGTTCAGGCCGCCGAGACCATCAAGGTCGGCATCCTGCACTCGCTTTCCGGGACCATGGCGATTTCCGAAACCTCTCTTAAAGACATGGCGTTGATGACCATCGACGAGATAAACGCCAAGGGCGGCGTCAACGGCAAGATGCTCGAGCCGGTAGTGGTGGACCCCGCTTCCAACTGGCCGCTGTTCGCCGAGAAAGCCCGGCAGTTGATCACTCAGGACAAAGTGGCGGTAGTGTTCGGCTGCTGGACCTCGGTGTCGCGCAAGTCGGTGCTGCCAGTGTTCGAGGAGCTCAACGGCCTGCTGTTCTACCCGGTGCAATACGAAGGCGAGGAAATGTCGCCCAACGTCTTCTACACCGGCGCGGCGCCCAACCAGCAGGCTATCCCGGCGGTCGAGTACCTGATGAGCGAAGACGGCGGCGCGGCCAAGCGTTTTTTCCTGCTGGGCACCGACTACGTCTACCCGCGCACCACCAACAAGATCCTGCGCGCCTTCCTGCACTCCAAAGGCGTGAAAGACAGCGACATCGAAGAGGTCTACACCCCATTCGGCCATGCCGACTACCAGACCATTGTCGCCAACATCAAGAAGTTCTCCGCCGGTGGCAAGACCGCAGTCATCTCCACCGTCAACGGCGACTCCAACGTGCCGTTCTACAAGGAACTGGCCAACCAGGGCCTGAAGGCAACCGACGTGCCGGTGGTGGCGTTCTCGGTCGGCGAAGAAGAACTGCGCGGCATCGACACCAAGCCGCTGGTAGGCAACCTGGCCGCCTGGAACTACTTCGAATCGGTAGAAAACCCGGTGAACAAGAAGTTCGTCGCCGACTGGAAGGCCTACGCCAAGAAGCACAACCTGCCCAACGCCGACACCGTGGTCACCAACGACCCGATGGAAGCCACCTACGTGGGCATCCACATGTGGGCGCAAGCGGCCGAGAAGGCCAAGTCCACCGATGTCGACAAGGTTCGCGAGGCCATGGCCGGGCAGACCTTCGCCGCGCCGTCGGGCTTTACCCTGACCATGGACAAGACCAACCACCACCTGCACAAGCCGGTGATGATCGGCGAGATCGAGGACAACGGTCAGTTCAACGTTGTGTGGCAGACCAAGGAGCCGATCCGCGCTCAGCCGTGGAGCCCGTTTATCCCAGGCAACGACAAGAAGCCTGACTATGCGGTGAAGAGCAACTAAGGCGAGATCGCTGTTCGCCGGACTGGCCTCAGTCTGTAGGACCGAGCTCGCTCGGGAACGGGTGCAATACCCTTCTCGAGCAAGCTCGGCCCTGCGAACCGGCCGCCGCTTCAGGGACCCCACAGGACATTGCCAATGCCCAGCGCCCTCACTCGTTTGATCCTCAGCCTGACCCTGCTGCTGCCCTTGGCAGCCCATGCCAGCGACGCCGGCGATTTCGTTGCCGCCGACTCCAGCCAGCAGGCGACCTTGCTGGAAACCTGGTCGGCGCAACCGGTGCCGCAACGCCTGGATTTTCTCCTGGCACTGCAGCAGGGCCGCGTGGCTGCCGACGACAACAAGCACCCCTTCATCGACAACGACGGCAAGCTGGTCAACCTCGACAGCAATGACGCGCCGGTCGAACCCATGCGCAAGCTGCGCCTGAACAACCGTCTGCGCGGCCTGACCGACACCGCCGTGGCCAGCCATCAGCTGCTGTCCAACGACGACAAGATTCGCCTGGCCGCCGCCCAGCAGTTGCAGCGCGGCGCCCGGCCCAACCAACTCGGCCTGCTCGACCATGAAGTCGCCGGCGAGAAGAACCCTGTGGTCAAGGCTGCCTTGAGCCTGGCCCTGGCCAACCTGCAACTGGTCGACCCAGACCCGGCCGTGCGCCTGGCCGCCGTGCGCCTGCTCGGCGAGACCGGCGACCCCATGGCCCTGACCCGCCTGCAGACGCTGCAGGCGCCGGACGCCGAAAGTGACGCGGGCGTGCGTACTGCGGTAGAAACCAGTTTGGTGCAGATCAAGCGCCAGTTGATGATCGGCGACATCCTCGGCGAGGCCTTCAGCGGCCTGTCGCTGGGCTCGATCCTGTTGCTGGCGGCGCTGGGCCTGGCGATCACCTTCGGCCTGCTGGGGGTGATCAACATGGCTCACGGCGAGATGCTCATGCTTGGCGCCTACTCCACCTACGTGGTGCAGCTGCTGTTCCAGCACTACGCGCCCGGCGCCCTCGAGTACTACCCGCTGATCGCCCTGCCGGTAGCCTTCTTCGTCACCGCCGCGATCGGCATGGCGCTGGAACGCACGGTGATTCGCCATCTTTATGGCCGGCCGCTGGAGACTCTGCTGGCGACCTGGGGCATCAGCCTGATGCTGATCCAGGCTGTGCGCCTGGCCTTCGGCGCGCAGAACGTCGAGGTGGCCAACCCCGAGTGGCTGTCGGGCGGGATCCAGGTAATGCCCAACCTGGTGCTGCCGTACAACCGCATCGTCATCATCCTGTTCGCCCTGGCAGTGGTGGCGCTGACCTGGCTGCTGCTGAACAAGACTCGCCTGGGCCTCAACGTGCGCGCGGTGACCCAGAACCGCAACATGGCCGCCTGCTGCGGCGTGCCCACCGGTCGCGTCGACATGCTTGCCTTCGGCCTCGGCTCGGGCATCGCCGGCCTCGGCGGCGTGGCCCTGAGCCAGATCGGCAACGTCGGCCCGGACCTGGGCCAGAGCTACATCATCGACTCCTTCCTGGTGGTGGTGCTCGGCGGCGTCGGACAGCTGGCAGGCAGTGTCTCTGCGGCCTTCGGCCTGGGCATCGCCAACAAGATTCTCGAGCCGCAGATCGGCGCCGTACTTGGCAAGATCCTCATCCTTGCGCTGATCATTCTGTTCATCCAGAAGCGCCCGCAAGGCCTCTTCGCACTGAAAGGACGGGTGATCGACTGATGAACCAGCCATTGATGGTCAGCGCTGCACAAAAGGCCGGGCCCAAGATCACCCTGGCGATCGGCGCGCTCGTGCTGGTGCTGCTGATCGCCCTGCCGTTGCTGTCGCTGCTGCCGGCGGACAACAGCCTGCAGGTGTCGGCCTATACCCTGACCCTGGTCGGCAAGATCCTCTGCTACGCCATCGTCGCCCTGGCGCTGGACCTGGTGTGGGGCTATGCCGGCCTGCTGTCGCTGGGCCATGGCCTGTTCTTTGCCCTCGGCGGCTATGCCATGGGCATGTACCTGATGCGCGAAGCGGCCGGCGACGGCCTGCCGGCGTTCATGACCTTTCTTTCGTGGACCGAGCTGCCGTGGTACTGGGTTGGCACCAACCACTTTCTCTGGGCGCTGTGCCTGGTGGTGCTGGCGCCCGGCCTGCTGGCCCTGGTGTTCGGCTTCTTTGCCTTCCGCTCGCGGATCAAGGGCGTGTATTTCTCGATCATGACCCAGGCCCTGACCTTCGCCGGCATGCTGCTGTTCTTTCGCAACGAGACCGGTTTTGGCGGCAACAACGGCTTCACCAACTTTCGCAGCATCCTGGGTTTCAGCATCACCTCCCAGGGCACCCGCGCGGTGCTGTTCCTGCTCACCGTGGCGCTGCTGGTGGCCAGCCTGCTGCTCGGCTGGCGCCTGGCCGCGAGCAAGTTCGGCCGGGTGCTGACCGCCCTGCGCGACGCCGAGAACCGCCTGATGTTCTGCGGCTACGACCCCCGCGGCTTCAAGCTGTTCGTGTGGGTGCTGAGCGCCGTGTTGTGCGGCCTGGCCGGGGCCTTGTACGTGCCGCAGGTGGGCATCATCAACCCCAGCGAGATGTCGCCGACCAACTCCATCGAGGCGGCGGTGTGGGTCGCGCTGGGCGGGCGCGGCACGCTGATCGGCCCGCTGCTCGGCGCCGGCGTGGTCAACGGCATGAAGAGCTGGTTCACCGTAGCGTTCCCGGAGTACTGGCTGTTCTTTCTCGGCGCGCTGTTCATCATCGTCACGCTGTACCTGCCCAAGGGTGTGATCGGCCTGATCAAGAAGAGGGGTGAGCAATGAGAATCACACCGACGCCCGAATTCATGCTCGAACCGGTGCTGGACCCCAACAGCGACGCCGGCACCAGCCGCGACGCCATCGGCCTGGGGCAAAGCGCCGGACCCGGGCTCAACACCCGCCACGGCACCATCCTGACCCTGGAAGACATCAGCGTCAGCTTCGATGGCTTCAAGGCCTTGAACAACCTCAACCTGTACATCGGCGTCGGCGAGCTGCGCTGCATCATCGGCCCCAACGGCGCCGGCAAGACCACCATGATGGACGTCATCACCGGCAAGACCCGGCCCAGCGAGGGCCAGGCCTGGTTCGGCGAGACGCTGGACCTGACCAGCCTCGGCGAGGTGCAGATCGCCCAGGCCGGCATCGGCCGCAAGTTCCAGAAGCCCACCGTGTTCGAAGCGCTGACGGTGTTCGAAAACCTCGAACTGGCGCAGAAGACCGACAAGTCGGTGTGGGCCAGCCTGCGCGCGAAGCTGAGCGGCGAGCAGCACGACCGCATCGCCAGCGTGCTGGAGACCATCCGCCTGAGCGCCTCGGTCAACCGCCCGGCCGGGCTGCTGTCCCACGGCCAGAAGCAGTTCCTGGAGATCGGCATGCTGCTGGTGCAGGACCCTCAGCTGCTGTTGCTCGACGAACCGGTGGCGGGCATGACCGACGCCGAGACCGAGTTCACTGCCGAGTTGTTCAAGACCCTTGCCGGCAAGCACTCGCTGATGGTGGTGGAGCACGACATGGGCTTCGTCGGCTCCATCGCCGACCACGTCACGGTGCTGCACCAGGGCAGCGTGCTGGCCGAGGGTTCGCTGGAGCAGGTGCAGGCGGATGAACGGGTGATCGAGGTCTACCTCGGCCGTTGACAGGTGTCTGCCTGGCGTTGGGTTTTGTTTGGTAGTGGGTTTCGTTTGGCTGGTTCGATAGGAGCGCGGCAATGCTGCAAGTGCACAAGCTTCACCAATACTACGGCGGCAGCCACATCCTGCGCGGCCTGTCCTTCGACGTGCAGATCGGCGAAGTCACCTGCCTGCTGGGGCGCAACGGCGTCGGCAAGACCACCCTGCTCAAGTGCCTGATGGGCCTGATTCCGGCCAAGGAAGGCAACGTCAACTGGGACGGCAAGGCCATCACCGGCTTCAAGCCGCACCAGCGCGTGCACGCCGGGATCGCCTACGTGCCACAGGGCCGGGAGATCTTCGGACGCCTGACGGTGGAAGAGAACCTGCTGATGGGCCTGTCGCGCTTTCCCGGCGCCGAAGCCAAGGTGGTGCCGGCCTTCATCTATGAGTTGTTCCCGGTGCTGCTGCAGATGAAGCACCGCCGCGGTGGCGACTTATCCGGCGGCCAGCAGCAGCAACTGGCGATCGGCCGGGCCCTGGCCAGCCGCCCGCGCCTGCTGATTCTCGACGAGCCGACCGAGGGTATCCAACCGTCGGTGATCAAGGAGATCGGCGCAGTGATCAAGAAGCTTGCCGCTCGTGGCGACATGGCGATCCTGCTGGTCGAGCAGTTCTACGATTTCGCCGCCGAACTGGCCGACCAGTACCTGGTGATGTCGCGTGGCGAGATCGTCCAGCAAGGGCGCGGCGAAAACATGGAGGCCGAGGGTGTACGCGGCCTGGTCACCATTTAAACTGCCCGAGCCCGATTGTTGCGATGACCTCATGAATCTGCCTGCCAATACCGCCGTATTCACGCCCAGCTGGCATGCTGAGCTGGAACTGGCCTATGCCCGCTTCGGCGACTGCACGCGGCCAGTCCAGCGCCGCCACAAGGGCCCGCTGCGGGTGCAGAAGCATCTGTACGGCGAGGGTCCGCAAGTCTGCCAGCACATTATCGTGCACCCCCCCGGCGGAATTGCCGGCGGCGACCGGCTGGACATCGACGTCAGCGTCGGCGCCGGCGCCTGGGCGCAGCTGACCAGCCCCGGCGCGGCCAAGTGGTATCGCGCCGCCGGCCCGGCCTATCAGCAGCTGAACCTGCAGGTGGCCGCCGGCGCCACGCTGGAGTGGCTGCCTCAGGAAACCATCGTCTACAGCGCGGCCCAGGCCGAGCTGAGTACCCGCATCCAATTGCAGGGTGACGCGCGCCTGCTGTATTGGGACGTGGTCGCCCTGGGTCGCCCGGCGGCAGACGAGCGCTTTGCCGATGGGCATTTCCAGTCGCGCCTGGAGATTGTGCGCGACGGCCAGTTGCTCTGGCACGAGCGCCAGCGCGTCAACGGTGGCGACGGCTTGCTCGACTCGCCCATCGGCCTGGCTGGCCAGCCGGTTTTCGCTACGCTGTTGATCACCGGAGAGATTACCGAAGACTTGTTGCAACGCTGCCGCGAATTGCCCAATCGGGTTCGCGGCGACCTCAGCCAGTTGCCCGGCCTGCTGGTCGCGCGCTGCCTGGCCAGCGAGGCGTTGCACGCCCGCGAGTGGCTGCTCGGCCTGTGGCAACTGCTGCGTCCCGCGCTGCTAGGCCGCGCTGCCGTCGCCCCGCGCATCTGGGCGACGTGAGCCGCTGCCCCCTTACCCTTTTCTGAACTGGAAGCTGCACCCCATGGACCTGACTCCACGCGAAAAAGACAAGATGCTGATCTTCACCGCCGGGCTGGTGGCCGAACGCCGCCTGGCCCGAGGCCTGAAGCTCAATTACCCGGAAGCCATGGCGTTGATCTCCGCCGCGCTGCTCGAAGGCGCCCGCGACGGCCAGACCGTGGCCGAACTGATGCACTACGGCACCACCCTGCTCGGCCGCGAACAAGTGATGGAGGGCGTGCCGGAGATGATCGCCGAGATCCAGGTGGAAGCGACCTTCCCCGACGGCACCAAGCTGGTCACTGTGCACCAACCCATCGCCTGAGGCCGCACCATGACTTTGACTCTGCGCGATGCGCAACCCGAAGACCTGCCAGCGATTCGCGACATCTACAACGACGCGGTGCTCAACACCACCTCGATCTGGAACGACAAACAGGTCGACCTGGCCAACCGCCAGGCCTGGTACGAGGGCCGCCGCGCCCAGCTCTACCCCATCCTGGTGGTGGCTGACGAACAAGGCGTGCTCGGCTACGCCTCCTATGGCGACTGGCGGGCCTTCGAAGGTTATCGCTACACCGTCGAACACTCGGTGTACGTGCGCCACGACCAGCGCGGCCGCGGCCTGGGCCCGATGCTGATGCAGGCGCTGATCGAGCGCGCCCGCGAAGGGGGCAAGCACGTCATGATGGCGGCCATCGAGAGCGGCAACGCTGCCTCGGTGCGCCTGCACGAGCGCCTGGGCTTCACCGTCAGCGGGCAGATGCCGCAGGTCGGGGTGAAGTTCGGCCGCTGGCTGGACCTGACCTTCATGCAACTGCTGCTCGACAGCAGCCCCCAGCCGCCCGCCGCGCACCAGGAGTAGACCGCGATGAACCCCGCCCAGCTGCGCCGCGTCAACACCGAAAGCTTCGCCCACTATCGCCTCGGGCTGATCGCCCTGCTGCGCGACGCGGTGGCCGATGGCGCCAGCGTCGGCTTCATGGCCGACTTGGATGACGCCCAGGCCAGCCGTTATTTCGAGGACGTGCGCCATGGGCTGGACGCCGGCAGCCTGCTGCTGTGGGTGGTGGTGCGCGACGAAGAGGTGGTGGCCAGCGTGCAGTTGGCGCTGTGCCTGAAGCCCAACGGGCTCAATCGCGCCGAGGTGCAAAAGCTGCTGGTGCATTCCAGTGCCCGTCGCCGGGGCCTGGGCCAGCAGTTGATGCAGGCCCTCGAACACGCTGCGCGCCAGCACCAGCGCGGCTTGCTGTACCTGGACACCGAGGCGGGCTCGGCAGCCGAAGCTTTCTATCAGTCCCTGCACTACACCCGCGTGGGCGAGCTGCCCGATTACTGCGCGTCGCCACACGGCGGCTACAAGCCGACCGCCATTTACTTCAAGACATTGGGGCAACCAGCATGATTCCTGGCCAATACCAGATCCAGCCCGGCGACATCGAGCTCAACGTCGGCCGCCGCACCCAGGCCATCACCGTTGCCAACAGCGGCGACCGGCCGATCCAGGTGGGCTCGCACTATCACTTCTTCGAAACCAACGACGCCCTGACCTTCGACCGTGCGCTAAGCCACGGCATGCGCCTGAACATTCCGGCCGGCACTGCGGTGCGCTTCGAGCCGGGGCAGAGCCGCGAGGTCGAGCTGGTCGAACTGGCCGGCCTGCGCCGGGTGTTCGGCTTCGCCGGGCGGGTCATGGGCGAGCTTTGAAAACCAGCCTTCAGCTGCCAGCTGCAAGCTGCAAGCTGTGCAAAAGGAATTAGCCAATGAAAATCTCCAGACAAGCCTACGCCGACATGTTCGGCCCCACCGTCGGCGACAAGGTGCGCCTGGCCGACACCGAGCTGTGGATCGAGGTCGAGAAGGACTTCACCACCTACGGCGAAGAGGTCAAGTTCGGCGGCGGCAAGGTCATCCGGGACGGCATGGGCCAGAGTCAGCTGCTGGCCGCCGAAGTGGTCGACACGCTGATCACCAACGCGCTGATCATCGACCACTGGGGCATCGTCAAGGCCGACGTCGGCCTCAAGAACGGCCGCATCCACGCCATCGGCAAGGCCGGCAACCCGGACATCCAGCCTGATGTGGGCATCGCCATCGGCGCCAGCACCGAGGTCATCGCTGGCGAGGGGATGATCCTTACGGCCGGCGGCGTCGACACGCACATCCACTTCATCTGCCCGCAGCAGATCGAAGAAGCGCTGATGAGCGGCGTCACTACCATGATCGGTGGCGGCACCGGCCCGGCCACCGGCACCAACGCCACCACGGTCACCCCCGGGCCCTGGCACATGGCGCGCATGCTGCAGGCCGCCGACAGCTTCCCGATGAACATCGGCTTTACCGGCAAGGGCAACGTCAGCCTGCCGGAGCCGCTGGTGGAGCAGATCAAGGCCGGCGCCATCGGCCTCAAGCTGCACGAAGACTGGGGCACCACGCCTGCGGCCATCGACAACTGCCTGAGCGTGGCCGACCAGTACGACGTGCAGGTGGCCATCCACACCGACACCCTCAACGAATCGGGCTTCGTCGAAACCACCCTGGCCGCCTTCAAGGGCCGCACCATCCACACCTACCACACCGAGGGTGCCGGTGGCGGCCATGCGCCGGACATCATCAAGGCCTGCGGCTTCAACAACGTGTTGCCGAGTTCGACCAACCCGACCCGGCCGTTCACCCGCAACACCATCGACGAGCACCTGGACATGCTCATGGTCTGCCACCACCTGGACCCGAGCATCGCCGAGGACGTGGCGTTCGCCGAGAGTCGCATCCGCCGCGAGACCATCGCCGCAGAGGACATTCTCCACGACCTCGGTGCCTTCTCCATGCTCAGCTCCGACAGCCAGGCCATGGGCCGCGTCGGCGAAGTGGTGCTGCGCACCTGGCAGACCGCCGACAAGATGAAAAAGCAGCGCGGCGCACTGGAAGGCGACGGCCCCGGCAACGACAACTTCCGGGTCAAGCGCTACATCGCCAAGTACACCATCAACCCGGCCATCACCCACGGTATCAGCCATGAGGTAGGCTCGGTGGAAGTCGGCAAGTGGGCTGACCTGGTACTCTGGCGCCCGGCCTTCTTTGGGGTCAAGCCGACCCTGATTCTCAAGGGCGGAGCGATTGCGGCCAGCCTGATGGGCGATGCCAACGCCTCGATTCCGACCCCGCAACCGGTGCACTACCGGCCGATGTTCGCCAGCTATGGCAGCGCCCTGCACGCCACCAGCCTGACCTTCATCAGCCAGGCCGCGTTCGATGCCGGGGTGCCAGCCAACCTCGGCCTGCAAAAGCAGATCGCCGTGGTCAAGGGCTGTCGCAGCGTGCAGAAGACCGACCTGATTCACAACGGCGCGCTGCCGGACATCGAAGTCGACCCGCAGACCTATCAGGTCAAGGCCGATGGCGTGCTGCTGTGGTGCGAGCCGGCAGAAGTGCTGCCGATGGCGCAGCGCTATTTCCTGTTCTGACCGCGCCCGCTAACTATCTACATCCAGCACCCTCCAGTGCTGCCCTAGCTTGGTCGTCCCTCTAGACGACCGAGCCTTGACCATGCCGCATCAGACCTTTGGCCAATCCCTCAATACCATCGGCGCGCAATACAGCGCCGCCATCCCCGACCTGCGTGAGTTTGCCCGCGAGCAAGCGGCGCTGCTGATCAAGAAGCACACGGGGCAGACCCTCGACCCGGACCAGGTGTGGTGGCACGCCTTCGACAACGCGCAGAGCAATCAGCAGTCCTTCAATGGCCGAGAACACCGCGGCCCGCCGCAGCAGTCGGTGACCCTGACGGACCTGGTGATCAAGCGCTTCGCGGTACGCGACGAAGTCAACGCCATCGATCTGGACCAGATGACCGGGTTCTACCAGGCCGGGCCCGAGGCCGGTTCATACGACCAGCAGAACCAGGTGGCGATGTCGGTGGTGGACGTGCTCAACGACTTCTGGGCCCTGGATTTCAAGGGCACTTACCTGGCGCGCCTGGCGACCTTTCGCGAGCAGGAGGCGGAGAACGGCCGCGTGTTGCTCAAGGCCGCCTTCATCACCAGCGCCTGGTCCGCGCGCAGCAAATACGGGCCGCTGAGCACGGACGTGTTCAAGCTGCTGGTCAATACACTCTGGGGGCCGACCCGCTTTCCGTTCAATCTTCAGGACCTGCGCAACAGCAACACGCTGCGCCAGTACGCCGAGGTGCGTACGTTCACCCTGGGAGCCTTGACGGCGGTCGACATGCTCTTCATCCGCAATAGCGATGGCCTGCACATTCTGTATGCCGCCGACGGCTGGTACATGGTCTTCCAGGGACTGCAGGAAGCCTATGACTGGCTGCGCGAGGAAGCCGCCGATGCCGAGTCACGACGGCACCTGATCACCCATTTCGTCGATCCGCACGCCATGGACGAAACCGCACGCGACCAGCGCAAGGCCTTTCACGCCACGCTCGATGCGCTGCGGGCTACGGCCTGGTCGCCCACGCAAACGCATTTGCAGAGTCACAGCAAAGAGGTCAAGAGCGATGTCTTCAGCTACCTGTTCAACCGCATGCTGGAGCGTCTGCAAGGCGAGGTGAGGGCCGTATTCGACAATCGCGACCTGCGCAAGCGCCTGTGGCTGGTGGACCTCGCCGCCTTCACCCGCATCACTTCGGGGCTGGCGCCACTGGCGCCGCAAGTCGCCCTGCTCGCGGCAGCCTCCACTGCCCTGAGCCTGGGCGGGCACATGGCCCTGGCGGTGCATGGCGTCGACCGCGCCGAACGCCACCAGGCGTGGCACGCCGCGCTGACCGATGCCGTGTTGCTGCTGCTCGATGGCGTCCAGCTATACGCCCACCAGAGCACTGCCGCACGAGCCTTCGCCGACCTCGACGAGCCGGTGCTCGCCAACGACGCCTCGGTGGCGGCCGGGGAAACCGCCGTGGCCGACAATCCGCTGCTGCAGGCCATGGCCGTCGACCTCGAACTGGACGCCGCATCGCTGGGCAACGGGCGCAATGCCGGGGTCCATGTGTTCGACTCGCAGCACCGCTACATCGCCATGCAGGGCCATACCTACCAGGTGAGTTTCGTCGAGGGCATCGAGCAGTGGGTGGTGGTCGACCCCCTCGAGCCGCAACGCCTGGCTGGCGCCTGGCCAGTGGTGCGCAACTGGCGCGGGCGCTGGGAGCCCCATGTCGAACTCGAGGTGGAAGAAGGCATCCCTTTGCAGCCGGTCGATGTGCCCGTCCTCGAGGCCCACCGCCTGAGCGTCGAACTCAACGCGTTCAACACGTCGGCCCGCTACGACAACTTCATCGAACAACTGGTAGGCCGCAACGGCGCCGAGCTGATGAGCTCGGCGCTGGGTGACGGCAGCCCGCTGCTGGCCGCCCGCGAGCAACTGCGAGGCCTGCGCCAGCAGTTGGCGCAACAAGGCAGCGATTTCTTCCTGGACCCGCCGGCCATCGGCCGCTGGAAGATTACCGCGCTGGACGCCGACACCAGCGCCCGCGAGTTCTTCGATATCTTCTTCGCCAGCGGCGACGCCCTGGTGATCAGCGAAACTCGCAGCGGCCTTGGCGGCAAACGCCTGCTGATCGACTATATGGCCAGGCTCAAGGCCGCCGGCGTGAGAACCCTCTACGTCGAGCATCTGCTCAAGGACCTGCATCAGCCGGCACTGGACCACTTCTGGCTGACCGGCGACATGCCGCTCCAGCTCACTCGTCGCTTCAGGCAGATACGCGCGCAATTGCTGCTCGACCAGCACGAATACTACAGCCATCAGCGCCTGCTCAAGGAAGCGCGCCGCCACGGCATTCGCCTGCAGGCGCTGGACTGTGCGGCCAGCCTGGCCAGCGACGGCCTGCCGGCGCAGCCGGGACTGGCCCGGCGCATGCGCCTGTTCTATGCGATGCAGCGCATCAACGCCCAGCGCGCCGGGGCGCCCCGGGAGAAGTGGATTGCCCTGACCCAGGACATCCGCGCTTCGAGCGTCGCCGGCGAGCTTGGCCTGGCCGAGCTGACCGGCGCTGCGCACCTGCGCGTGAGAGACCTGCTCAATGACGAAGCCGCCAAGTTGACCCTGGACAGCGGCGAACTGTCCGGAACCGTTCAAGTGCAAGGCGACGTCAGGCTGGAACTGGGCGTGCAGCGCGCCTACGAGATGCTCGACTGAGCGCCGACCTCAACGCAGCCAGTTGGCGCGCGGGTCGAACTCGGCTTCGCGGGCCAGCTTTTCCCACAGGGCGTTGGTGGTCTCGTCGACCCGCGACGGCATCACCACCTTGAGCTGCGCGTACAGGTCGCCGCGCTCGCCCTGCTTGTTGGCCAGGCCATTGGCCTTGACCCGCAGGCGCTGGCCGTTCTGGCTGCCGGGGCGCACGGTGAGGTTGATGCGCCCGGTGAGGGTCGGCACCGCCACCTTGGCACCCAGCGCCAGCTCCCAGGGCGCCAGCGGCACGTCGATCACCAGGTCATGGCCCTCGACCACGAAATGCGGGTGCGGCGCCAGCTTGATGGTCAGAAACAGATCACCCGCCGGGCCACCGGCGCTGCCCGGTGCGCCCTGGCCCTTGAGGCGAATGCGCTCACCGTCGTTGACCCCCGCCGGAATCTTCACGTTGAGGGTACGCGTCTCGCCGCCTTCGGCGCCCGGCACGCGGAAGCTGACCTGCTTGGACTCGCCCGACAGCGTCTCCTCAAGAAACACCGCCAGGGTCATTTCCACGTCCTGGCCTTTGCGCGGCGCAGCGCGCTGCTGGCCGCCGCGCCCGAAGGGGTTGCCGTTACCCCGCCCGCCCTGGCCGAAGATGGAACTGAAGAAGTCGGAAAAATCGACGTTCTCGCCGCCCGGGCCGGCACCGGCGCCACCGCGGCCCTGCCAGCCGGGCGGGCCCTGGAACGGCCGACCGTGCTGGCCGTATTTGCGCAGCTCGTCGTATTCGGCGCGTTTCTCTGGGCTGCTCAGCGCTTCGTACGCCTCGTTGGCCTCCTTGAAGCGGGCCTCGGCGTCTTTTTCCTTGCTGACATCGGGGTGATATTTGCGCGCGAGCTTGCGAAAGGCCGACTTGATGGTCTTGTCGTCCGCCGTCGGCTCCACGCCCAAAATCTTGTAGTAGTCTTTGAAGTCCATCCGGGTCTCACCAATGCTGGTAGCGAGTGCGCCCCGCCCCCCTCAAAGCGTGAGACGGGCAGGCGCGGTGCAAGTTTAATCTGTAGATGGGGGCCCTTGCCCGGGCTTTCAAGCCACCTGGCCAAGCGATGGTCGGCCTTGATTCTGCGCGCAACTGGCATACACTGCGCGACCGTTTTTACATAGAACCGCGAAACACATGAAAAACGCATCTGCGGCCCGCGCCTGCGGCATCGACTTCGGTACTTCCAACTCCACCGTCGGCTGGCATCGGCCAGGCGAGGAGTCGCTGATCGCGCTGGAGGACGGCAAGATCACCCTGCCGTCCGTGGTGTTTTTCAACATCGAGGAGCGCCGCCCGGTGTATGGCCGCCTGGCCCTGCACGAATACCTCGAAGGCTACGAAGGCCGCCTGATGCGCTCGCTCAAGAGCCTGCTGGGCAGCAAGCTGATCAAGCATGACACCAGCGTGCTGGGCACTGCGCTGCCATTCAAGGACTTGCTGGGCATGTTCATCGGCGAGCTCAAGAAGCGCGCCGAGGCCAATGCCGGGCGACCTTTCGATGAAGTGGTGCTGGGGCGGCCGGTGCATTTCGTCGACGACGACGCCGCTGCCGACCAGGAAGCCCAGGACACCCTGGAAGAGGTTGCGCGCAACATCGGCTTCAAGGAAGTCTCCTTCCAGTACGAGCCGATCGCCGCGGCCTTTGACTACGAGTCGACGCTCGAGCGCGAAGAACTGGTGCTGATCGTCGACATCGGCGGGGGTACCTCGGACTTTTCGCTGGTGCGCCTGGCACCCGAGCGCCGCGATGTGGCTGACCGCGAGAGCGACATCCTGGCCACCGGCGGTGTGCACATCGGCGGCACCGACTTCGACAAACAGCTGAGCCTGCAAGGGGTGATGCCGCTGTTCGGCTACGGCAGCCGCATGAAGAGCGGCGCCTTCATGCCCACCAGCCATCACATGAACCTGGCCACCTGGCATACCATCAACTCGGTGTACTCGCAAAAGTCCCAATTGGCCCTGGGCAGCATGCGCTACGACATCCAGGACACCGACGGCATCGACCGTCTGTTCAAGTTGATCGAGCAGCGCGCCGGGCACTGGCTGGCCATGGAAGTGGAAGAAACCAAGATCCAGCTGACCCACGCTGAAAGCCGCCTGGTGGCGCTGGATCGAATTGAGCCGGAACTCAGCGTGAAGCTGACCCGCGCCTTGTTCGACGCGGCCATCGAGGCGCTGCTCGAGCGGGTGCGCGGCAGCGTCACGCAACTGCTCGGCGATGCCGGCGTACGCGTGGAGCAGGTCGACACGGTGTTCTTCACCGGCGGCTCCAGCGGCATTCCGGCGTTGCGCCAGGGCGTCGGGGCGATGCTGCCGAATGCGCGGCACGTGGAAGGCAATATCTTCGGCAGCATCGGCGCCGGCCTGGCGATCGAAGCACGCAAGCGCTACGGCGTATAGCGCTTGATGGGAGGGGGTATAGCCCCCTGCCCCATCAAACCAGCCCCTGCTCGCGCAACTCGCTCTTCAGGTACGCATAGTAAACCGGCCCTGCCACCACCCCCGGCAGGCCGAAGGCCGCTTCGAAAATCAGCATTGCCAGGAGCAACTCCCATGACTTGGCGCTGATCTGCCCGCCGACGATGCGTGCGTTGAGGAAGTACTCCACTTTGTGGATGACGATCAGATATCCCAGCGCCGCCACCGCCACCCAGATCGACAACGACAGGCCGACGATGGTGATCAGGGTGTTGGACATCAGATTGCCGATCACCGGCAGCAGGCCGAGCAGGAACGTCAGCACGATCAGGGTCTTGGTCAGCGGCAGCTTGATGCCGCACAGCGGCAGGATCACGGCCAGGAAGATCGCGGTGAAAAAGGTGTTCAGCGCGGCAATCTTGATCTGCGCGAAGACGATGTTGCGAAAGGCCCTCACCAGCAGCCCAAGACGGTCGAACAGGGCCGCTGCCAGCGGCTTGCGACGTAGTTCGTCGGAGACCCGCTGCAAGGCGATGATCGCCCCCAGCACCATGCCGATCAGCAGGGTGACGAACATGTGCGCGGCGTCCTTGCCCACCAGCTGCAATTCGCTCAGGTGCTTGCTCAGCCAGGCGCTGATGGCCACCTGGAATTCAGCGGCGCTGGCCGGCAGGTAAGCATCGATGAAGGGCGGCAACTGCCCGCGGGCGCGGTCCACCACGCCCATGAACTTGTCCAGCGAGGCGCCGGGGTTTTCCGCTTCGTGCAACAGGAAGCTGATGGCGCCGGCGAAGATCAGCGCCAGCACACTCACCACCAGCGTGCCCAGCAGCGCCACCGCCAGCCAGCGCGCGCGGCGCCCGGAGATCAGCCGCTGCAGCTTGGGCGTCAGCATGTCCACCAGCTCGTAGACCAGCAGGCCGGCCAGCAGGCTCGGCAGCAGGCGCAACGGAATGACGAGCAGCAAACCACCGAACAGCAGAATCCAGCTGGCGATCAATATCTGGCGGGGGGAAAAGATGGGCATACAGCCTCAAGCACGAACAGCGGGGAAGGATGGGCAGTCTGCCACCCTTCCCCTGGCAGAACCAGTGGGTGGCCGACTCCTTCAACTATCGGCCTGGTTCAGCTTTTCTTCAAACAGCTGCTCATGAAGGTCTTGCGCGCGTCGCCCTTGAGTGACTGGCTGCTGGCGCTGGCATTACAGGTTTTCATCTTCTGCTGTTGCGGGGTGCCAGCCGGGGTGGCCTTAAGGCAACTGCTCATGTAGGCCTTGCGGTCATCGCCCTTGAGGCTTTTCGCGGTGGCGTCGGCGTTGCAGCTGGTCATCTTGTTCTGTTGGTCGGTGGCCGCGAAGCCTTGCGCGCAGAACAGCGCGGTGACCAGCAGCAATGGCAGGTGAATCATCTTCATGACGTCGCTCCTTGGGGCCATGCGCGGAAGCACGGTACGCCCATGAGTGTAGACAACCTTTCTTACACTTTTTTCGGGAGCCAGAAGCATCTGGCAACGCCTATAGAACTACCGCAATCAAAGAGCACTCATAAGCGTATATAGCCCGCAGCTATTGCCCATCAGGTTAATTCAACGGAGTGACATCATGATCAAACAATCCCTCGCGGCACTTTTCGTCCTGGCTTCGGTAGCCGGTTGCTCGTCCACACCGGAAAACCCGGTGGACTTCGTCACCTATCGCAACGAGCCACTGGTCAAGCAGGTCGAAACCGGCATGACCATGCAGCAAGTGATCGCCATCGGCGGTACGCCTTCGACCGTGGTCAACGGTACTGCCAACTCCTCGGCGGGCACCTGCAACAATTACATCCTCAACCGCGACGGCCATCAGCAGCCTTACTACGTCAGCTTCGACAGCTCGGGCCACGTCGCCAGCAAGGGCTTCATGACCTGCGACCAGCGCAAGGCCAACGAAAAGGCCATGTGAGGCCGGTGAGCGGTGCGGCCAGAGCCGAGTAAAACTTTTTCGGCCGGCCGCCACTCACACCTGTGTACCGATCACGCCGCGTGCTCCTGCCGAGCGCATAGAGAGCGAGACGGCCAACCGTAAGCCTGGAGACGATGATGATCAATGTACAGCTGACCGATGTGAACACCCTGCGCGAGAGAGCGCGGACCAACGTAGATAACGGCGCCGTCACCGAAGGCTACATGGGCGACCGCGAAGAGATCCTGCGCCTGCTCAATTCGTCGCTGGCGACCGAGCTGGTGTGCGTGCTGCGCTACAAGCGCCACTACTTCATGGCCTCCGGCCTCAAGGCCAGCGTCGCAGCCGGCGAATTCGCCGAGCATGCGGCCCAGGAAGCCGAACACGCCGACCGCCTGGCCGAGCGCATCATGCAGCTGGGCGGCGAGCCGGATTTCAACCCGGACAACCTGAGCAAGAACTCCCACGCTCAATACGTGGCTGGCTCGACCCTCAAGGAAATGGTCTACGAAGACCTGGTGGCCGAGCGTATCGCCATCGACAGCTATCGCGAGATCGTGCAGTACATCGGCGAGAAAGACCCGACCACCCGCCGCCTGTTCGAGGACATCCTGGCCCAGGAAGAAGAGCACGCCGATGATATGGCGGATATCTTGAAAGACCTGTAACCCGCTCTGCGCTGTAAAAAAGCCAAGGTTTTCATGCCTTGGCTTTTTTGTGTGCGCTGACTATGAGGAGTAGTTATCTATAGGTTAAGAACCGAGCTCAGGCACCGGGTACGGTCTTCGGCGCCTTGCCTTCGCGCATCTGTTGCAGCAATGGCGTGCACTGGTTGGGCTCGCCGCCGCTGGGGGCAATCAACGCCAGCAAGCCGGCAGCCGGGCCAGCCACTACACCCAAGGCCACCATGCCAGCGCCACGCAACGCCAAAGGCACCGCTTGCACCCCGGCACCGGGCTTGGCGAACGGGCCACGCACATACAAAGGCGAGCGCAGCGAGAACACCCGAAAGCCTTTGGACTCCGGGGTAATCTTCAGGTCCAGCTGCTCATCCTTGAAGTTGGTGGTGCCGTTGATATAGATGATCGCGTTCTCGGTGTCGAACACGAACAGGCGGGTGGTGGCCAGGCCGTCCTTGATGCCCAGGTCGGCCGCCGCGCAGTTGATCTTCACTTCCTTCTCGCCGAACAGCTTGTCCACCACATAGTTGCCCACGTTGAGGCCGGCGATCTCCATCAGGCTGCGGCTCACCGCGCCGTCGTTGACGATCATCTTCAGGTTGCCGTTGGCCGTGCCCAGCAGGGCCGCCACCGAGTTGCCGGTGCCGGTGATGTCGGCATCGCCATTGAGCTCGCCGAAGCTGGTGCTCATGGGCGCGAAGCCCGGGAACAGCTCCTTGAGCTTGAAGCCACGGGCCGTCAGGCGCGCGGAGCCCTGCAAGGGCGTATCGCGGCCATTGAGGTCGATCTGGGTGTCGAGTTTGCCACCGGCCACGCCGAAGCGCAGCGGCTCGAGCTTGAGGCGGCCATCATCCAGCACGACGTGGGTGTACAGGTCGCTCAAGGGCAGCTTGTCGCTGTGCACGATGCGCTTGCCGGTGAATTCGACGTCGGCATCCATGGCCCGCCACCGGTCGGTCTTGAACTGCTCGACCGGCAGCACTTTGCCCTGCGGCTGCTTGCTGGCCCCGCCACGGGCTTTTTGCGCATCGTTGGAATCGGCACCGATGAGCGGCGCCAGGTCCTTGAACAGCAGCTGTTCGGAGACCAGCTTGCCGCTCAGCTTGGGCCGCGGCTGGCCGGCGACGAAGCTGAGGTCGCCGTGTATATCGCTATCGCCGATCTTGCCGTTGAAGCCCTGGTAGCTGAACGTGGCGCCCGCCGGGTCATGCAGCTTGGCCTGCAGATGGCCGTCGGTTTCATATGCCGGCGAGTCGGGCAGCGTGACCCCCGTCAGCGGGTACAGATTGCCCAGGCTGGTGCCGCTCAGGCGCAGGCGCAAGTCCAGCGCGCCGAGATTCTTAGGATCGGTCAGGGTGCCTGCTACAGCGGCGTGGGTATCGCCGATGGCGATATCCACCTGCACCGGGAAAGGCTTGCTCGCATCCTGCAACGCCAGCAGGCCGCCGATCTTGCCGGTGCCGTCGACGGGTTGGTCCTTGTAGCGGCCCTTGACCTTGAGACCGAACGCGTAATCCTGGGCGGTGCCGCCGCCATCGCTGACCTTCTTCGCCGCGCCGCTGCCGACGATGTCGCTGAAGGGGATGGGTTTGCCGAGGGGGTCGATGAGCACGTCCATTTGCGCCTGCAGCGTCTGATCGCTGTAGGTGACGTGGCCCTTGTCAAATTTGATCGCGCCGATGTCCATCACCCATTTGGACGGTTCGGCATTGGGGTCTTTCGGACCGAAGTCGAACACCCAGTTGGCGCGACCGTCCTTGAGGCGCTCGAGATTGGCACTCGGCTCGGTGAGGTCGATGCGCGGGATGACCACGTGCTCGACCAGTAGCGGCAGCGGCGACAGACGAAATTCAATGTGCTTGAGGCCGACCATCTGCGGGTTCTTCGACCAGTCGGGGTTGCCCAGGGTGATGTCATCGGCCTCGAAATGCGGCCACGGCACCCAGGCGCGCCAGCCGCCTTCATCCGGTTCGCGCTGCCATTGCACGGCGAGGTTGCCATTGATAGCGAAAGGCCGATGCAGCGCCTCCGAGACCTTGGCATTGAGGGTCGGCTTGACCCGGTTCCAATCGAACGTGGCGATCACCACGACCAGTACAGCGATCAAGACCAGGAAAATGGCCAATATCCACAGCAGAATCTTGCGTGGGCGCGTCATGCACGGTGCTCCTGTTACAGCGGGCCTCGGGGATGGTGCAGCTCCCCACATGAGACTAGGACTGGCAAAAGGCCGTTGGGTTTAACCTTTTATGCCCAGCCGATGCAATTGCAGGCCTCTGCCCAGCAGGTTTCATGAAGGATTTCATCGAAACGCCGCCCACGACAGGCCATCTGCAACCGGTGCACAGCCCGTACCGCGCCCGCTGCCAGTGCACTGAAAAGATTGAACTCACGTTTTCGGTGCAAAAACACCCATCGCAAGCCCCTGATTTACCGGGCTTTTTCATGAATATCATTTTCATCGATTGTTACCATTAGCTTTATGAACTTTTGTATCGAATTTTCAAGAGTAGCATTGCTCCTGTACCCACTTTGCTGCCCTCCCAAGGAGCGCCAATATCATGAAACGCCAAATTCTGCTTTCCCTCGCTTTCTCGGCCCTGGCCGCCAACGCTTTCGCCATGCCGGTCGCCCAGACCCACAACATGTTGGCTGAAGGCGGTTCGGACCACGTGATCAAACAGGATCGCTTCACTCAGGAAGGCTCCGACCGCACCCTCAACCGTGTCGCTCAGGACGGTTCGGATCGCACCCTCGAACGCCTGTCCCAAGATGGTTCGGATCGCACCCTCGATCGCCTGGCCCAGGACGGTTCGGATTATGTTCGCGCCCAACACGACAGCTGATTCATGAGTGCCCTGAAAAAAGCCCGGTTCGCCTCGAACCGGGCTTTTGTCTGTCTGCAGCGCGACGATGATTCACTCCCCCGTTCGACGCCCAGCCGACGGATTTGCTAAAGTCCCGAGCTGCCGACCAAGAAAGTCCCCTCGCCATGCTCCCCCGCGCCGAACAGAAGCAGCAGACCCGCCACGCCCTCCTCGATGCCGCCCGGCAATTGATGGCGTCCGGCCGTGGTTTTGGCAGCATCAGCCTGCGGGAAGTGGCGAAAGCGGCGGGGATCGTGCCCACCGGCTTCTACCGGCATTTCGCCGATATGGACCAGCTGGGCCTGGCGCTGGTCAGCGAGGTGGGCCAGGCCTTTCGCGAGACCATCCGCCTGGTGCGGCAGAACGAGTTCGAACGCGGCGGCCTTACCGAAGCCTCGGTGCGCATCTTTCTGCAAGGGGTGGCGGCCAATCGGGCACAGTTCCTGTTCCTCGCCCGCGAGCAGTACGGCGGCTCGCGGCCGGTGCGCCAGGCCCTGGGCAGCCTGCGCGACGCCATCAGCTCGGACCTGGCGGCCGACATGGCATTGATGCCGCGCTGGCAGCATCTGGATGAGCAGGCGCTGGCGGTGCTCGCCGACCTGGTGGTCAAGAGCGTGTTCGCGACCCTGCCGGAACTGATCGACCCGCCCGATCAGCCCCTGCCCCGCCACCTGTCACCGCAAGTGAAAATTACCCAACAGTTGCGCTTCATCTTCGTCGGCGCCAGGCATTGGGCCGGGGTCAACAGCCGTTAGCCGGCCAGCAGCCTGCTCAGGCCTTCGGCCAGCGGCGTGGTGGCACCCAGTGTGTAGCGCTGCAGCAACCGGCGGTTGTCGGCGCGGGAGTGGCGGATGTCGCCGGCGCGGGCATCCTGATAATTGATTTCCGGCAGGCTGCCCAGCACCCCGTGCAGGGCGCCCAGCAGCTGGTTCAGGCTGGTCACCTGGTTGAGCCCGACGTTCACCGCGCCCTCTTCCACCGAGGGTTTCTCCAGCGCCTGCAGCAGCAGGTCGGCCAGGTCGCCGACATAGAAGAAGTCGCGGGTCTGCTCGCCGTCGCCGAACAAGGTGATGGGCAGGCCTTGCTGGGCGCGCTCGCAGAAAATGCTGATCACCCCGGAGTAGGGCGAGGACGGATCCTGGCGCGGCCCGTAGATGTTGAAGAAGCGAAACAGCACCGGCTCCAGGCGGTGCGAGCGGCGGTAGAAGTCCAGGTAGTACTCGCTGGCCAGCTTGTCCGAGGCATAGGGGGTCAGCGGCGCCTTGGCGATGTCCTCGCCGATGGCCTGGCCCTCGCCGTTGTTGCCGTACACCGCCGCGCTGGAGGCGAACAGCACGCGCTTGACCCCGGCCAGGCGCATGGCCTCGCAGACGTTCAGGGTGCCGATGAAATTGCTCTGGTGGGTCTTCACCGGGTCGTCTACCGAGGCCTGCACCGAGGCCACGGCCGCCAGGTGCACCACCGCCTGGCAGCCCTCGACCGCGCGGGCCACCAGCGCCGCGTCGGCAACGTCGCCGACGATCAGCTGCAGGCCAGGGTGGTCGAGGGCGAGGTTTTCGCGCTTGCCGGTCGACAGGTCGTCGAGCACGCGCACGGCGTAGCCTTTGGCGAGCAAGGCGTCCGCCAGGTGCGAACCGATGAAACCGGCGCCGCCGGTGATGAGAACGGGGGCGTCAGCCATGGCGATAATATCTGTCGAGTAGGCTCGGCAAGCCGGCGCGCCAGGCACGCGGCTTGATACCGAAGGTATGAAGGATTTTCTTGCAGGCGAGCACCGCATGCTGCGGCTCTTCGGCGGCGTCCGGGCTGGCCGCGTGCGCTTGCGCCGCAGGCGCCTCGACCGCCAGCGGATGCAGGTTGGCCGCCTCGCTGAGAATTGCCTGGCCCAGCGCCAGCGGGGTGGTCGCCTCGTTGCCGGCGTAGTGGTAGGTCCCCCACAACGGCGCGTCGCAATCGAGCTGCTTGAGCACCGAAATGATCACCCGCGCGGCATCGTCCACCGGCGTCGGGTTACCCCGGCGATCGTCGGCCAGGAGAATTTCCTGCGGGGTTTCCGCGCGCTGCAGAAAGCGTCCGAGCAGGCCGTCGACGCTGTCATCCAGCAGCCAGCCGAAGCGGATCAGCACGTGTTTGGGGCTGGTGGCGCGCACGCTGTTTTCCATGCGCCACAAGGCCTGACCCCGCACACCCAGGGGTACCGGCTGGTCCTTTTCGCTGTAGGCGGTGGCCCGCAAACCGTCGAACACACGGTAGCTGGAGGGCTGCACAAGGATCATTTCGTGGTGCTGGCACAGCTCGGCGAGGCGCTCCACGGCGCGCTCCTGCAGCGCCAGGCGCTCGGCAGCGACGCTCTGCGCCTGGAACCAGTCGAAGTAATACGCCAGGTTGATCACGGCGTCTGGGCGGGTGTCGTCCAGCAGTTGGGTCAGGCTTGGCGCGTCCCAGCCGTTTTCCGGCGGGCGCGGGGCCAGAAAGCCAATGTCTTCTTCCGCACCGAGGCGAATCAGCGCTTGGCCCAAGGCATTGCCACCGCCCAAAAGCATAAGGCGCATTCGCATAGAGTCGGCAGATCCAATCGGGTTAAACGACTATTTATATCACAAAGCGGGTGAGGTCTGGACGACTCGGTTGTGCGGGTCCGTAGTCGGCACCAAGTCCCTGTTGGAAGACACCGGCAAAGGCCACCGTGAATCACTCGAACAAGCTGTTCAGCACTGAATGGCGTGAGGCACGTGTCATCTGTCCAAAAACTATAAACACAGCCAAGACTTGCAGCACTTGTTTAGCCTTGGCGTATTTGAGCGCATCTGCGGTAATCGAAGCATTCCACAGCCTGCCATGGTGGGCGCAGACATTCCGAAGGATGGTCAGGCTTTTCAGCCAAGTCACCAACACGGACTCGTTGTAGCCGAATTTGGCCGCTACAGTTTTGCGATGATGCAGGTGCAGATCACTGAACAGGCGCGAAAGCTGGCCTATGGTCATCGCCTCGAGGACCGTCCATACAGGCGGCAGGGCCGGCGTGGTGGCGCAGCAGAGCGTTGGGTGGCTTCGCAGGCTTGAGGAAATAGAGGGGCGCTTGCGGCATGCCAGAGCATCCTGCGGGGCATGTGGGGGGCCAGAAATAACTAACCCCCTGGTGCGCAGTACGGGACAAGTCCCGCCCGAGGCGTGGGGGCTATTCTTGGGGTCAACGCTAACACGGTCCTACTGGTTGATCAATTTGATCAATCTGCCAGGCAAAGCGAAGCCAAATCAAAGCGTAACTGCATCCGACCGGCGGTCATTGCTGCCATTGCAGGTTCCAGCTGAACCAGTAGGAATTAGAACGGTTCTACTCACCAGAATACTGTCAACAACGCAGATTTCTTTGAGGATCAAGGCCCTAGAAGCCAGAAACGTAATTGTTTCCGAAAAAACGTAAACCACACAGGATTTTAGGCATGGGTTGTATACATTTTTTCTGACTCAGGCCCTGGTTCGCTTCATGCGCCCGGATCGGGATTGTCAGGCCTGGCCATCCTCGACGACACATAGCCGCGCTTACACCCGCCCGGGCAATCAGGATTTCTGCGGCAGAACAGGCCGTCGGATCTGGTTGACACCCCTGTCAACTGCAGGCAACATTATCTCAACAGCGCCTGATCCTATGTTGCCGGCTTGACCGGCATTACGGTCAGGCCTTCTTGTTTCTGGAACATGGAAGTTGAACCAGCCCATCCCTCCGAAGCCTTTCCTAGCCTACGCTGACCTGGTCACGCTACTGACCGCTCGCGGCATGGAAATTCTCGACGTCGACGCAACCAAGCGTGAAATCGCCCGCCTTGGTTATTACCGTTTGAGCGGTTTCTGGTACCCAGCCCGCAGATTCGCCCGTGATGACGCAGGTAACAAGCTCATCTGCCCTCAGACCAGAAAGCCAGTTCGGATGGAAGATTTCCAGCCTAGAACTCGATTCGACAAGGCCGTTGAGCTTTACAGATTTGATAAAGCGCTCCGCTTGCTCATGCTTGATGCAATCGAGTCGATCGAGGTCCATCTCAAGACCGTCGTAGCTCACGAGCTGGGCCGTAACGGCGAAATGGCATATACCTCGGTGACCTTCATCGAACCTAAGTGGACTGTCATCAATCCTGGTTTCAGCATGAGCAAATGGGACAGCTGGACGGCTCGTCAGCAAAAGAAACAGGATGAATGCAAAGAGGAGTACTTCAACTCTCATCGGTTAAAGAATCGCTCTGTGCCATTTTGGGTTGCTGTCGAAGCATGGGATTTCGGAACCCTGTCCATCTACTATCAACTCCTCAAAGCCAAGCCTCAGGGCTGGGTCCTTGCCAGGCTGGGCCTTACAGATGTCAGAGCATTCATCAGCTGGCTCAAGGAGCTGAACACCCTCCGCAACCGGTGTGCCCATCACACCCGGATCTGGAACCAATCGTCGAGCAACCCCATTGCTCTACCGCAACAGAGCCCTTATTTCCAAGCCCTAAACCTGGATGCAAATGCGTTAAAGCGCTTATACGGGCTTATCGCCGTAATCTGGCTGCTACTTCAACGAATCGAGCCTGGAAGTCAGTGGATCCGTGAAATCGCACGCCTGATCGATTCCAAACCGGCAATCCCTGGATGCACCTTCGCCGCTATGGGCTTCCCTAGCGAAGCTGGGTTCCCTCGCCATCTTTTCGGCATATGAACGTTGCTACCATGCTGGCCGGCATTTCCACTGATTTAACCATCAGGAGACCTGGTGGACGTTCGTTAGCTAAAACAGATCAAACTTGGTGGATGGGCTTTCGTCCTTTGTCCTGGATTGCTGCTCGGCCAGCTCTTCCAGCTTCGCCATTGCCGCATCCCTGAGACGCTTGACCCTCGGTAACATGCCGAACAACTCGACGCCGAACTCAGGCGTCAGCAGCTCGGAGACAAGCCGAATGTTGTCGTCATCTCGAATCAGATCGACTAGGGAAATAAGGTTGAAACAGGCCTCCCCCCAGCTGCTCACTAGGCGGTAAATCAGAAGCTCGCGACTCCGCTGCAGTGATGTACGAATCAATGGTGTCTTCCGCTGCAGTCCAGCACTGATCTATGCGATCTGCTTCCTCGGCCAGTGGAAGTCGTAACATTAGGTCGTGCATCTACTCGATAGCCCGTTGCTTTTGCGCCTTCGACAGCTTCATCAATCGCTCATCCAATCCTTGCGTATATGGAAAAGTATATTGCATACACGCTTGCCGGTAGTGCGGTAAACAAAAAAGCGAAGCCAAATCAACGGCTTCGCTTCACATGTTTACAGCTCAGAAAAGCTAGGTATCAGAACGGAATATCATCATCAAAGCTGTCAAAGTCCGGCGCCGGCTGAGGGGCCGACTGTTGCGGAGCCGGGCGCTGCGGAGCGGACTGCTGGGGTGCCGACTGCGGGCGTGGGGCCTGCTGACGCGGGGCCGACTGCTGGTAGTTGTTGCCACCGCCGCCTTGCGCATTCTGGTCGCCCTGAGGACGGCCGCCGAGCAGCTGCATGGTGCCCTGCATGTCGACGATGATTTCCGTGGTGTAACGCTTGATGCCGTCCTTTTCCCACTCACGGGTCTGCAGCTTGCCTTCGATGTACACCTGCGAACCTTTGCGCAGGTATTCGCCGGCGATTTCCGCGACCTTGCCGAACATCGACACGCGGTGCCATTCGGTGCGCTCGACCTTCTGGCCGCTCTGCTTGTCGGTCCATTGCTCGCTGGTTGCCAGGCTCAGGTTGGTCACCGCGTTGCCATTGGGCAGGTAACGGACTTCCGGATCCTGGCCACAGGTGCCGACCAGTATGACTTTGTTAACCCCACGGGCCATAAATCTTCTCCTAGGCTTCGCAGGTCTCTGGGGCCGGGTTGATCAGGCGCTCCAGCGACGTGCGGTCCAAAATTTCAGTGTCCAGTTTTATATAGATGGCGGCCTCTTCGGCCACCACCACTGCATCCGTTACGCCCGGCACGGCCTTGAGGCGTTCGGCCAAGCCCGCTTCGCGCTTCGCCTCGGGCGAGAGCGGCATGCGCAGGCTTGTTACATAAGGTGGTTCGCGCATGGTAACAGCTATCGCCAGCCAGAGTGCGAGCAGCACCGCACAGCCGATGAACACCATGTTCAGCCCACCATGGCCAAACAGCCAGCCGCCCAGGATGCCGCCCATTGCCGAACCCAGGAACTGGCTGGTGGAGTACACCCCCATCGCCGTGCCCTTGCCGCCTGCCGGCGAAACCTTGCTGATCAGCGAGGGCAGCGACGCTTCAAGCAGGTTGAACGCGATGAAGAAGACCACTGTACCTATAACCAGCATTCTTAGCGAGTCGCCAAACTGCCAGAAGAACAATTCGGTGAGCAGCAGCGTTGCCACCGCGCCAATCAATACGCGCTTCATCTTGCGCTTTTTTTCGCCGTAGATGATGAACGGAATCATTGCGAAAAAAGAAATCAGCAGCGCGGTCAGGTACACCCACCAGTGCTGCTCCTTGGGCAGGCCGGCGCGCTCGACGAGCGCCAGCGGCAGCGCGACGAAGCTGGCCATCAGCACCGAATGCAGCACGAAGATGCCCAGGTCCAGGCGCAGCAGGTCGGGGTGGCGCAGGGTGGCGAGCATGGCCCCCTTGGCCACGCCCGACTCGCGGTGCTGCAAGGGCCCGGAGGCCACCGGCACCACGTAGGCGATCAGCAAGATGCCGACCAACGCCAGCCCGGCGGTGGCCAGAAACAGCCCGGAGAGGCCGAAGGCTCGGGTCAGCAGCGGGCCGACCACCATGGCCACGGCGAACGACACTCCGATGCTCATGCCGATCATGGCCATGGCCTTGGTCCGGTGCTGCTCGCGGGTCAGGTCCGACAGCAACGCCATCACGGCGGCGGAGATGGCGCCGGCGCCCTGCAGGATGCGCCCGGCGATCACCCCCCAGATGGAGTCGGCGTGGGCGGCCAGCAGGCTGCCCAGGGCGAAGACGATCAACCCGCCATAGATCACCGGGCGCCGCCCGATGCGGTCGCAGAGGATGCCGAACGGAATCTGCAGGAAGGCCTGGGTCAGGCCGTAGGCGCCGATGGCCAGACCGATCAGCGCGGGGGTGGCGCCCGCCAGGTCCATGCCGTAGGTGGCCAGCACTGGCAGGACCATGAACATGCCAAGCATGCGAAACGCAAATACCAGGGCCAGGCCGCTGGCTGCGCGGGTTTCGGCGCCACTCATGCGTTCGGTGTGGGGATCGTGCATGGAAAAACCTCATGTGAACCGGCGGCGATTCTACCAGTCCCACAGATTAACGACACATACGGCGACGCTTTGCCGCGCAGATGTCATGCGCTTTTCATGCAGCCGCATCATAGTGTGCATCCATCCAGTATTTAGCCTTATACTCCTGCGTTTACGCCCGCCAAGCGAGGCCGCTTTTGGACAAGATCCTGATTCGTGGGGCTCGGACCCACAACCTGAAGAACATCGACCTCACCCTGCCCCGTGACAAGCTGATCGTCATCACCGGCCTGTCGGGCTCGGGCAAGTCCTCGTTGGCGTTCGACACGCTGTATGCCGAAGGCCAGCGGCGCTACGTGGAATCGCTGTCGGCCTACGCCCGGCAGTTCCTGTCGATGATGGAAAAACCCGATGTCGACACCATCGAAGGGCTGTCCCCGGCGATCTCCATCGAGCAGAAATCCACTTCGCACAACCCGCGCTCCACCGTCGGCACCATCACCGAGATCTACGACTACCTGCGGCTGCTGTATGCCCGCGTCGGCACCCCGCGCTGCCCCGACCACGATATCCCGCTGGAGGCGCAGACCGTCAGCCAGATGGTCGACCTGGTCCTGGCCGAGCCCGAGGGCCGCAAGCTGATGCTGCTGGCGCCGGTGATTCGCGAGCGCAAGGGTGAACACCTGGCGATTTTCGAAGAGCTGCGCGCTCAGGGTTTCGTGCGCGTGCGGGTCAACGGCCGGCTGCACGAGATGGACGAACTGCCCAAGCTGGAAAAACAGAAGAAGCACACCATCGAGGTGGTGGTCGACCGTTTCAAGGTGCGTAACGACCTGCAGCAACGCCTGGCGGAGTCCTTCGAGACGGCGCTCAAGCTGGCGGACGGCATCGCCCTCGTGGCGCCCATGGACGACGAGCCGGGCGATGAGATGATCTTCTCCGCGCGCTTTGCCTGCCCGATCTGCGGTCACGCCATCAGCGAGCTGGAACCCAAGCTGTTTTCCTTCAACAACCCGGCCGGCGCCTGCCCGACCTGTGACGGCCTGGGCGTGAAGCAGTTCTTCGACACCAAGCGCCTGGTCAATGGCGAGCTGACCCTGGCCGAAGGGGCGATTCGCGGCTGGGACCGGCGCAATGTGTATTACTTCCAGATGCTCGGCTCGCTGGCCTCGCACTATGGCTTCAGCCTGGAGGTGCCCTTCAAGGACCTGCCGACCGATCAGCAGAAGATCCTGCTCAGCGGCAGCGGCAATCACAACGTTGACTTCCGTTATCTCAACGACCGCGGTGACATCGTCAAGCGCTCGCACCCCTTCGAAGGCATCGTGCCGAACCTGGAGCGACGCTATCGCGAGACCGAGTCGACCACCGTGCGCGAGGAGCTGGCCAAGTTCCTCAGTACCCAGCCCTGCCCCGACTGCCGCGGCACGCGTCTGCGTCGCGAGGCGCGGCACGTGTGGGTCGGCGAGAAGACCCTGCCGGCGGTGACCGGGCTGCCGATCGGCGACGCCACGTCATATTTCGACGAGCTGAAGCTCACCGGACGTAAGGGCGAGATCGCCGACAAGATCCTCAAGGAGATTCGCGAGCGCCTGCAATTTCTGGTGAACGTCGGCCTCGACTACCTGACTCTGGACCGCAGTGCCGACACCCTGTCCGGTGGCGAGGCGCAGCGCATCCGTCTGGCCAGCCAGATCGGCGCCGGCCTGGTCGGGGTGATGTACATCCTCGACGAGCCGTCGATCGGCCTGCACCAGCGCGACAACGACCGGCTGCTGGGCACGCTCAAGCATCTGCGCGACATCGGCAACACGGTGATCGTGGTCGAGCACGACGAAGACGCCATTCGCCTGGCCGACTATGTGGTCGATATCGGCCCGGGTGCCGGCGTGCACGGTGGCTACATCGTGGCCCAGGGCACCGCCCAGGAGGTCATGGACCACCCCGACTCGCTGACCGGCAAGTATCTGTCCGGCCGGGTCAAAATCGAAGTGCCTGCCAAGCGCACGCCACGCAACAAGAAGTTGGCGCTGACCCTCAAGGGCGCACGCGGCAACAACCTGCGCAATGTCGACCTGGAAATTCCCATCGGCCTGCTGACCTGCGTTACCGGCGTGTCCGGTTCGGGCAAGTCGACGCTGATCAACAACACACTGTTTCCACTCAGCTCCACCGCGTTGAACGGCGCGACCACCCTCGAGGCAGCGGCGCACGACAGCATTGACGGCCTGCAGCACCTGGACAAGGTGGTCGACATCGACCAGAGCCCGATCGGGCGCACGCCGCGCTCCAACCCGGCGACCTATACCGGGCTGTTCACGCCAATCCGCGAGCTGTTCGCCGGTGTACCCGAGGCCCGTTCGCGCGGCTATGGCCCGGGGCGTTTCTCCTTCAACGTCAAGGGCGGGCGCTGCGAGGCCTGCCAGGGCGATGGCCTGATCAAGGTCGAGATGCACTTTCTGCCGGACATCTACGTGCCGTGCGACGTGTGCAAGAGCAAGCGCTACAACCGCGAAACCCTGGAGATCAAATACAAGGGCAAGAGCATCCACGAAACCCTGGAAATGACCATCGAGGAAGCCCGCGAGTTCTTCGATGCCGTGCCGGCCCTGGCGCGCAAGCTGCAAACGCTGATGGATGTGGGCCTGTCATACATCAAGCTGGGGCAGTCGGCGACCACGCTGTCTGGGGGCGAGGCACAACGGGTCAAGCTGTCCCGTGAGCTGTCCAAGCGCGACACCGGCAAGACCCTGTACATCCTCGACGAGCCGACTACCGGTTTGCACTTCGCCGATATCCAGCAACTGCTCGATGTCTTGCATCGCCTGCGCGACCACGGCAACACCGTGGTGGTGATCGAACACAACCTCGACGTGATCAAGACTGCGGACTGGCTGGTTGACCTGGGGCCAGAGGGTGGCTCCAAGGGCGGGCAGATTATTGCCGTGGGGACGCCGGAGCAGGTGGCAGGGATGAAGCAGTCCTACACCGGGCATTACCTCAAGCCGTTGCTGGAGCGTGACAAGGCTTGATTGATCCATAAAAAAGCCCCGGAAAACCGGGGCTTTTTTATTGCATAAGCTTCAGAACTGCGACTGCAGATAGTTCTGCAAGCCGATCGACTTGATCAGGCCGAGCTGCTTCTCCAGCCAGTAGGTGTGATCTTCCTCGGTGTCGTTTAGCTGCACTCGCAGGATTTCGCGGCTGACGTAGTCATGGTGCAACTCACACAGCTCGATACCCTTGCACAGCGCGGCCCGCACCTTGTACTCCAGGCGCAGGTCGCTCTCGAGCATTTCCGGCACGGTGGTGCCGACGTCGAGATCGTCGGGGCGCATGGTCGGCGTACCTTCGAGCATGAGGATGCGGCGCATCAAGGCGTCGGCGTGCTCGGCCTCTTCCTGCATTTCGTGGTTGATACGCTCATAGAGCTTGCTGAAGCCCCAGTCTTCGTACATCCGCGAATGGACGAAATACTGATCACGCGCGGCCAGCTCTCCTCGCAGCAACGTGTTCAGGTACTCGATGACTTCCGGATGACCCAACATTGACCTACATCTCCCTGTTCGAAAGACATAGTTTGAACCATGAATGCTCTGAGGTCACGGGCAGACACTAAAAGAATCACTAAAAAAGGCGGAAACGGCGACGATTGGAAGCGAAAAACCGCCCAAATGAGGGCGGTTCTTCTTAGCATTTCGACTTAGGCGCGTTTCGCTTCGATCGCCCTTGCGATTGCTTCTCCATACGCCGGATCTGCCTTGCTGAAGTGACCCAATTGGCGCTCGATAACATCCACCGAGACCCCGGCCATGGCACCGGCGATGTTGTCCACCAGCAGCGCCCGCTGCGCGTCACTCATCAAGCGGAACAGTGCACCGGCCTGGCTGTAGTAATCGCCGTCGACACGGTGGTCCCAGCGATCGGCAGCACCCTGTAGCGCCAAGGGCGGCTCGGCGTAGCGGGCGTCCTGCTTGGGCGCGTCGGCATAGCTGTTGGGCTCGTAGTTGGGTGCCGACCCACCGTTGCTACCCAACGCCATGGAACCGTCGCGTTGGTAGCTGTTGACCGGGCTGCGCGGCGCATTCACCGGCAACTGCTGGTGGTTGGTCCCGACGCGGTAGCGATGGGCGTCAGCGTAGGCGAACACCCGGCCCTGCAGCATGCGATCAGGCGACAGGCCGACGCCAGGTACCATGTTGCTGGGGCCGAACGCTGCCTGCTCGACTTCGGCGAAGTAGTTCAGCGGGTTGCGGTTGAGCTCGAGCATGCCGACTTCGATCAGCGGATACTCTTTCTGCGACCAGGTCTTGGTCACGTCGAACGGATTCTCGTGATGGGCATCAGCCTGGGCCTCGCTCATGACCTGGATGCACACACGCCATTTCGGGAAGTCACCGCGCTCGATCGCTGCGAACAGGTCACGCTGGGCGTAGTCCGGGTCGGTGCCGGCAATCCGCGCCGCGTCGGCCGGGGCCAGGTTCTTGATGCCTTGTTCGGTCTTGTAGTGCCATTTGACCCAATGCCGCTCGCCTGCGGCATTGATCAGGCTGTAGGTGTGGCTGCCGAAACCGTGCATGTGGCGATAGCCATCCGGGATCCCGCGGTCGGAGAACAGGATGGTGACCTGATGCAGTGCCTCAGGCGAATGGGACCAGAAATCACACATCATCTGCGCACTCTTCAGGTTGCTTTGTGGCAGGCGCTTTTGCGTGTGGATAAAGTCGGGGAATTTCAGCGGATCGCGAATGAAGAACACCGGGGTGTTGTTGCCAACGATGTCCCAGTTGCCTTCTTCGGTGTAGAACTTCAGGGCGAAACCGCGAGGGTCGCGCTCGGTGTCAGCCGAACCGCGCTCACCACCCACTGTGGAAAAGCGCAGGAAGGTTTCGGTCTGCTTGCCGACCTGGCTGAACAGTCGGGCGCTCGTCAGGTGGGTGATGTCCCGAGTCACGGTGAACGTGCCATAGGCACCCGAGCCCTTGGCATGGACGCGTCGTTCCGGAATGTTCTCGCGGTTGAAATGGGCGAGCTTCTCGATCAGGTGAAAGTCTTCGAGCAGCAAAGGTCCGCGGGGGCCCGCAGAGCGCGAATTCTGATTATCGGAAATCGGAGCACCGCTGGCGGTGGTCAAGGTCTTGGTCTGGCTCATGCGTTTCCTCTCTCGGGCTGAGAATGTCGTTCTAGGTGGCTTGAGAGGATTATTGCGGGTCGTTCGCGTATCGCGCCAATGCATTGATTATTGGTGGGCGATAGATTTTTCTAAATGCAAGAGGCAATAAAAAACCGGGCGCTGGGCCCGGTTTCTTATGTGACTGAAACGTCTTACTCAGCGGCTTCTACAACGCCACCGACTGGACGATCAACCAGTTCGACGTACGCCATAGGCGCGTTGTCGCCAGCGCGGAAACCGCACTTCAGGATGCGCAGGTAGCCACCCTCACGGGTTGCATAACGCTTGCCCAGGTCGTTGAACAGCTTGCCAACGATAGCTTTCGAACGAGTACGGTCGAAAGCCAGACGGCGGTTGGATACGCTGTCAACCTTGGCCAGGGTGATCAGCGGCTCGGCAACGCGGCGCAGTTCCTTGGCTTTAGGCAGAGTAGTTTTGATCAGCTCGTGCTCGAACAGCGACACCGCCATGTTTTGGAACATGGCCTTGCGGTGCGAGCTAGTGCGGCTCAGGTGACGACCACTTTTACGATGACGCATGGTTCATTCCTTACCAAACACGACGTTCGGTGATTACGACGATCAGGCAGTCGCCTTGTCGTCCTTCTTAAGACTTGCAGGCGGCCAGTTGTCGAGGCGCATGCCGAGGGACAGACTGCGTGAGCCGAGTACGTCCTTGATTTCAGTCAAGGATTTCTTGCCCAGGTTTGGAGTCTTCAACAGCTCTACTTCGGTGCGCTGAATCAGGTCGCCGATGTAGTAGATGTTCTCCGCCTTGAGGCAGTTGGCCGAACGTACAGTCAGTTCCAGATCGTCAACCGGACGGAGGAGGATCGGATCGATCTCGTCTTCCTGTTCGATTACCACAGGTTCGCTGTCACCTTTGAGGTCGACGAACGCAGCCAGCTGCTGTTGCAGGATGGTTGCAGCGCGGCGGATAGCCTCTTCAGGATCCAGAGTACCGTTGGTTTCCAGATCGATAACCAGTTTGTCCAGGTTGGTGCGCTGTTCGACACGGGCGTTTTCCACCACGTAGGCGATACGGCGTACCGGGCTGAACGAAGAGTCGAGCTGCAAGCGACCGATGCTGCGGCTTTCGTCTTCATCGCTCTGACGCGAGTCGGCTGGTTCATAACCGCGACCACGAGCTACAACGAGCTTCATGTTCAGGGCGCCGTTGGACGCCAGGTTAGCGATTACGTGATCGGGGTTAACGATCTCGACATCATGATCCAGCTGAATATCGGCAGCGGTAACCACCCCCGAACCCTTTTTCGACAAGGTCAGCGTAACTTCGTCACGACCGTGCAGCTTGATAGCCAGACCTTTCAGGTTCAACAGGATTTCAATGACGTCTTCCTGTACACCTTCGATGGCGCTGTACTCGTGGAGTACACCGTCAATCTCGGCCTCGACTACTGCACAGCCGGGCATTGAGGACAACAGGATGCGGCGCAGCGCGTTGCCCAGGGTATGGCCGAAACCACGCTCGAGAGGCTCGAGAGTGATCTTGGCGCGGGTTGGACTGACGACCTGCACATCGATATGGCGGGGCGTCAGGAACTCATTTACCGAAATCTGCATGGATGCACCTATTTTCTAGCCCTTACTTGGAGTAGAGCTCGACAATCAGGCTTTCGTTGATGTCGGCGGACAGATCACTGCGAGCTGGAACGTTCTTGAAAACGCCCGACTTCTTCTCAGTGTCTACTTCTACCCATTCTACGCGGCCACGTTGGGCACACAGATCGAGAGCCTGGACAATGCGAAGTTGGTTCTTTGCCTTCTCGCGGATCGCGACCACGTCACCAGCACGAACCTGGTAGGACGGAACGTTAACGGTCTTGCCGTTGACGCTGATCGACTTGTGCGATACCAGCTGACGAGATTCGGCACGAGTGGAGCCGAAACCCATACGGTATACAACGTTGTCCAGACGGCATTCGAGCAGCTGCAGCAGGTTCTCGCCAGTTGCGCCTTTCTTGCCGGCAGCTTCCTTGTAGTAACCGCTGAACTGACGCTCGAGAACGCCATAGATACGACGGACTTTCTGCTTTTCACGCAGCTGGGTGCCGTAGTCGGACTGGCGGCCACGGCGCTGACCGTGGATACCTGGGGCTGCTTCGATGTTGCACTTCGATTCCAGGGCGCGAACGCCGCTTTTCAGGAACAGGTCAGTGCCTTCACGACGCGCCAGTTTGCATTTTGGACCAATGTAACGAGCCATTATCTATCGTCTCCTGATTACACGCGGCGCTTCTTCGGCGGACGGCACCCGTTATGCGGGATTGGCGTCACGTCGGTGATGCTGGCGATCTTATAGCCACAGCCGTTCAAAGCACGGACAGCGGACTCACGACCTGGACCTGGACCCTTGACGTTGACGTCGAGGTTTTTCAGGCCATATTCCAGCGCAGCTTGACCAGCACGCTCAGCAGCTACTTGAGCCGCGAACGGGGTGGACTTGCGGGAACCGCGGAAACCCGAACCACCGGAGGTAGCCCAGGACAGAGCGTTACCTTGACGGTCGGTGATGGTCACGATGGTGTTGTTGAAAGACGCGTGGATGTGGGCGATGCCATCAACCACTGTCTTTTTTACTTTTTTACGAGGACGAGCAGCAGGTTTTGCCATGACTAGATTCCTGTCGATTCGCTGGTGCGATTACTTGCGGATCGGCTTACGCGGGCCTTTACGGGTACGCGCGTTGGTCTTGGTGCGTTGACCGCGAACCGGCAGACCACGACGATGACGAAGACCGCGGTAGCAGCCCAGATCCATCAAGCGCTTGATTTTCATGTTGATTTCGCGACGCAGGTCGCCTTCAACGGTGAACTTGGCAACTTCGCCACGCAGCAATTCAATCTGCTCGTCGCTCAGATCCTTGATCTTTGCGGCCGGGTTGACCCCGGTGACTGCGCAAATGTTCTGCGCAGTGGTGCGACCAACACCATAGATGTAGGTCAGCGAGATAACAGTATGCTTGTTATCTGGAATGTTGACGCCTGCAATACGGGCCATTCAGTGGGACTCCAATTGACAGCTACCTACGCCCCGGAAGCCAAGAAATAGGGCGCGAGATAATATCGCTGTAGAAACAAATAATCAACCCAGCAGCGCACTAGCTGCTGGGTTTGAAGCACAGATCACAATCAGCCTTGGCGCTGCTTGTGACGCGGTTCCGCGCTGCAAATGACGCGAACAACACCTTCGCGGCGAATAATCTTGCAGTTGCGGCACAGTTTTTTGACCGATGCACGAACTTTCATCACCAAACTCCTCGAACCTTAGGGGGTGCTCAGCGCAGCAGACCGCTGCCACCGTAGCCCTTCAGGTTGGCTTTCTTCATCAGGGATTCGTACTGGTGCGAAACGAGGTGCGATTGTACTTGGGACATGAAGTCCATCACAACCACTACGACGATCAGCAACGAGGTCCCGCCAAGGTAAAACGGAACGTTTGCGGCGACCACCAGGAACTGGGGAAGCAGACAGACGCACATCATGTAGAGAGCACCGAACATGGTCAAGCGGGTCAGAACGCCATCAATGTAGCGCGCCGACTGCTCCCCTGGACGGATGCCCGGAATAAAGGCACCGGACTTCTTCAGGTTTTCCGCTACGTCTTTCGGATTGAACATCAACGCCGTATAGAAGAAGCAGAAGAAAATAATCCCTGCACTAAACAGCAGAATATTCAACGGCTGACCAGGAGCGATCGACTGAGAGAGATCCTGCAGCCAGCCCATACCAGGGGACTGACCGAACCATTGCCCCAGCGAGGCCGGGAACAACAGGATGCTGCTCGCGAAAATGGCTGGAATCACACCGGCCATGTTCACTTTCAGTGGCAAGTGGCTTGTCTGCGCAGCGAAGACCTTGCGGCCCTGCTGACGCTTGGCATAGTGAACGGCAATACGCCGCTGACCACGCTCGATGAACACCACGAAACCAATGATCGCTACCGCCAACAAACCGATCGCAACCAACGCGAAGATGTTGATATCGCCCTGACGTGCAGACTCGAAAGACTGCCCTACTGCTCTCGGAAGACCGGCCACGATACCCGAAAAAATCAACATCGAGATACCGTTGCCCACACCGCGCTCGGTAATCTGCTCGCCCAGCCACATCATGAACATCGCACCGGCCACGAAGGTCGATACGGCGAGCAGATAGAAGCTGATGCCAGCGGAGAACGAAACGCCCTGGTTGGCCAGACCGATCGACATGCCGATCGCTTGAACCAGTGCCAGGACGACGGTGCCATAGCGGGTGTACTGGCTGATCTTGCGACGACCAGCCTCACCTTCCTTCTTCAACTGTTCCAGCTGCGGCGCTACAGCGGACATCAGCTGCATGATGATCGATGCCGAGATGTACGGCATGATCCCCAGTGCAAAGATGCTCATCCGCTCCAGCGCACCGCCGGAAAACATGTTGAACAAGCTAAGAATGGTCCCCTCATTCTGTTTGAACAGATCGGCCAGCCGGTCCGGGTTGATACCTGGAACTGGGATGTGTGCGCCTATCCTGTAGACGACAATCGCCAGGAACAGAAATCGCAGACGAGCCCAGAGCTCGGACAACCCGCCTTTGCTGAGCGCTGAGAGAGCACCTTGCTTAGCCATTTATTCCTCGAACTTGCCGCCAGCTGCTTCGATAGCCGCACGTGCACCTTTGGTGACGGCGATACCTTTGAAGGTGAAAGCGCGAGCAACTTCACCGGACAGCATGATTTTCACACGCTGAACGTTCTGGTTGATCACGTTCGCATCCTTGAGCGATTGCACGGAGACGACGTCGCCTTCAACCTTGGCCAGCTCGGACAGACGCACTTCTGCGCGGTCCATGGCTTTCAGCGAAACGAAGCCGAACTTCGGCAAACGGCGATGCAGCGGCTGTTGACCGCCTTCAAAGCCTGGAGCGATGGTGCCACCGGAGCGGGAGGTCTGACCTTTGTGGCCACGGCCACCGGTCTTGCCCAAACCACTACCGATACCACGGCCCGGACGATGCTTTTCGCGACGGGAACCCGGCGCTGGACTCAGATCATTGAGTTTCATCGATTAACCCTCGACACGCAGCATGTAGTAGGCCTTGTTGATCATCCCGCGATTCTCGGGAGTATCCTGGACTTCTACAGTGTGACCGATGCGACGCAGACCCAGACCCTTAACGCACAGTTTGTGGTTAGGGATGCGGCCGGTCATGCTTTTGATCAGCGTTACTTTAACGGTGGCCATGATCAGATGATCTCCTCAACGTTTTTGCCGCGCTTGGCAGCAATGGACGACGGGGACTGCATCGACTTCAGACCTTTGAAAGTGGCGTGTACCACGTTCACAGGATTGGTCGAGCCGTAGCACTTGGCCAGAACGTTCTGAACACCAGCGACTTCCAGGACGGCACGCATTGCGCCACCGGCGATGATACCGGTACCTTCGGAAGCTGGCTGCATGTAGACCTTGGAGGCGCCGTGGGCGGACTTCATGGCGTACTGCAGGGTGGTACCGTTGAGGTCCACTTGGATCATGTTGCGACGAGCAGCTTCCATCGCCTTCTGGATGGCAGCTGGCACTTCACGAGACTTGCCACGGCCGAAACCAACGCGACCCTTGCCATCACCTACCACGGTCAACGCGGTGAAGGTGAAGATACGGCCGCCTTTTACGGTCTTGGCAACGCGGTTCACTTGAACCAGCTTCTCGATGTAGCCTTCGTCGCGCTTTTGGTCGTTATTTGACATAACTTAGAACTCCAGCCCAGCTTCACGAGCAGCATCAGCCAGCGCTTTCACGCGACCATGGTACTTGAAGCCAGAGCGGTCGAAAGCCACCTGCGAGACACCAGCGGCTTTAGCACGCGTAGCGACCAGCTGGCCAACCTTAGTGGCCGCGTCGATGTTGCCAGTGGCGCCATCACGCAGTTCTTTGTCCAAAGTCGAGGCGCTTGCCAGGACCTTGCTGCCGTCGGCCGAGATGACCTGGGCATAGATGTGCTGCGAAGAGCGGAACACGCAGAGACGCACGACTTCGAGTTCGTGCATTTTCAGGCGTGCTTTGCGAGCTCGACGCAGTCGAGTAACTTTTTTGTCGGTCATTTGCTATGCCCTACTTCTTCTTGGCTTCTTTACGGCGGACGACTTCGTCTGCGTAACGTACACCTTTGCCTTTGTAAGGCTCTGGCGGACGGAAATCGCGGATTTCAGCGGCCACTTGACCCACCAGCTGCTTGTCGATGCCCTTGATCAGGATATCGGTCTGGCTAGGAGTCTCAGCGGTGATGCCTTGCGGCAATTCGTAGTCCACCGGGTGCGAGAAGCCGAGAGCCAGGTTCAGCACTTGGCCTTTGGCTTGAGCCTTGTAACCAACACCGACCAGCTGGAGCTTGCGCTCGAAGCCTTGGCTTACGCCCTGGACCATGTTGTTGACCAAAGCACGGGTGGTACCGGCCATTGCACGGGTCTGTTGATCGCCATTGCGGGCGGCGAAACGCAGCTCGCCAGCTTCTTCAACGATTTCAACGGACGAGTGTACATTCAGTTCAAGAGTGCCCTTGGCACCCTTCACCGAAAGCTGCTGGCCGACGAATTTGACTTCGACACCGGCTGGCAGCTTTACGGGGTTCTTAGCGACGCGAGACATGCTTATCCCCCCTTAGAACACTGTGCAAAGAACTTCGCCGCCGACACCGGCAGCGCGCGCAGCACGATCCGTCATCACACCCTTGTTGGTGGAGACGATGGATACGCCGAGACCGCCACGAACTTTTGGCAGGTCATCAACGGATTTGTACTGACGCAGGCCGGGACGGCTGACGCGTTTGACTTCCTCGATGACCGGACGGCCTTCGAAGTATTTGAGCTCGATGGAAAGCGACGGCTTGGTTTCGCTGCTTACCTGAAAACCCGCGATATAGCCTTCGTCCTTCAGAACTTTGGCCACAGCTACCTTCAACGTGGAAGACGGCATGCTTACGACGGACTTTTCAGCCATCTGGGCATTACGGATTCGAGTTAGCATGTCCGCTAACGGGTCCTGCATACTCATGGGCTTGACGCTCCTGATACAAAAATTATTAGCCTTGCGGCTACAACGTCGCCGAGACAGTAAAACCGGTCCAAAAACCCGGGCTCTGGCGAGCCGGCAATTCTAGACGCACCCCACAAATGAATCAAGCCCCATGAGGGGCTTGATTCAGTCGCAGGGTACCGGCGGTCGGTTGATTGCTCTCCCGATCACCGGGACTCGGCGGTACGACTTACCAGCTGGCCTTGACCAGACCTGGTACGTCACCGCGCATGGCGGCTTGACGCAGCATGTTACGGCCCAGGCCGAACTTGCGGTATACGCCGTGTGGACGGCCAGTCAGGCGGCAGCGGTTACGCATGCGCGAAGCGCTGGCGTCACGTGGCTGCTTCTGCAGGGCGATCGAGGCATTCCAACGGTCTTCGTCACTTGCGTTCAGATTCACGATGATTGCTTTCAGCTCTGCACGCTTCTTGGCGTACTTGGCGACCGTCAGCTGACGCTTCAGCTCACGGTTTTTCATGCTCTTCTTGGCCATTTTCCTACTCCAATCAGTTGCGGAACGGGAATTTGAAAGCACGCAGCAGGGCGCGACCTTCATCATCCGAACGAGCAGTGGTGGTCAGGGTAATGTCCAGACCGCGCAGGGCATCGATCTTGTCGTAATCAATTTCCGGGAAAATGATCTGCTCTTTCACGCCCATGCTGTAGTTGCCACGACCATCGAAGGACTTGGCATTCAGGCCGCGGAAGTCGCGAACCCGAGGCAGGGAGATCGCCAGCAGGCGGTCCAGGAATTCATACATACGATCGCGACGCAGGGTCACCTTGACACCAATCGGCCAGCCCTCGCGGACCTTGAAGCCCGCGATGGATTTGCGAGCGTAGGTCACGACGGCTTTCTGGCCGGTGATCTTTTCCAGGTCAGCTACAGCGTGCTCGATGACTTTTTTGTCGCCGATTGCTTCGCCGATACCCATGTTCAGGGTGATCTTGGTAACGCGCGGAACTTCCATCACGTTCGCCAGCTTGAGTTCTTCTACAAGCTTGGGAGCGATTTCCTTCCGGTAAATCTCTTTGAGTCGTGCCATGGTCTTCTACCTAGCAGTGTTCAAGCATCAACCGCTTTTTGGGTCGACTTGAAGACACGAATTTTCTTGCCGTCTTCAACTTTGAAACCAACGCGGTCAGCCTTGTTGGTTGCGCCGTTGAAAATGGCGACGTTGGAAGCGTGCAGTGGCGCTTCTTTCTCGACGATACCGCCCTGTACGCCCGACATCGGGTTAGGCTTGGTATGACGCTTCACCAGGTTGATCCCACCGACGACCAGACGGTCATCAGCGAGAACCTTGAGCACCTTACCGCGCTTACCTTTGTCTTTGCCGGCGATCACGATGATCTCGTCGTCACGACGAATCTTTTGCATGTCGGATCTCCTTACAGCACTTCTGGGGCGAGCGAGACGATCTTCATGAACTTCTCGGAACGAAGCTCACGGGTCACTGGCCCAAAGATACGGGTGCCGATCGGCTCTTGCTTGTTGTTCAACAGAACAGCAGCGTTGCCGTCAAAGCGGATAATGGAGCCGTCAGCGCGACGAACACCGTGGCGAGTGCGGACTACAACAGCAGTCATCACCTGGCCTTTCTTCACTTTGCCGCGAGGAATTGCTTCCTTGACGGTCACCTTGATGATGTCACCGATGCCAGCGTACCGGCGGTGCGAACCGCCCAATACCTTGATGCACATGACGCGACGAGCGCCGCTGTTATCGGCCACATCGAGCATGGATTGAGTCTGAATCATAAAATTTCTCCGACCCTTAGCCCTTAGACTTCAACAGCGCGTTCGAGAACTTCAACCAGGGCCCAGGACTTGGTCTTGGCCAGCGGACGGGTTTCGCGAATGGAAACCTTGTCGCCGGTTTTGCACTGATTGGTTTCGTCGTGTGCGTGTAGCTTAGTCGAACGCTTGACGTATTTACCGTAGATCGGGTGCTTTACGCGACGCTCGATCAACACGGTGATGGTTTTGTCCATCTTGTCGCTGACGACACGGCCAGTCAGCGTACGGACGGTTTTTTCGGCTTCAGCCATGATCACTTACCTGCCTGCTGGTTGAGCACAGTTTTCACGCGAGCGATGTCGCGCTTCACTTGCGAGAGCAGGTGAGACTGCCCCAACTGGCCAGTTGCTTTCTGCATACGCAGATTGAACTGGTCGCGCAGCAAGCCGAGCAGTTGCTCGTTCAGTTGCTGTGCTGATTTTTCACGAAGTTCGTTCGCTTTCATCACATCACCGTCCGCTTAACAAAGGAGGTGGCGAGAGGCAGCTTTGCAGCTGCCAAGGCGAAAGCCTCACGCGCCAGCTCTTCAGTGACACCCTCGATTTCATACAGGACTTTGCCTGGCTGAATCTGGGCAACCCAGTACTCGACGGAACCCTTACCTTTACCCATCCGCACTTCGAGAGGCTTCTTGGAGATCGGCTTGTCCGGGAATACACGGATCCAGATCTTGCCGCCACGCTTTACGTGACGGGTCAGAGCACGACGTGCCGACTCGATCTGACGGGCGGTGAGACGACCGCGGGCAACAGCTTTCAAGGCGAATTCGCCGAAGCTGACTTTGCTACCGCGCAGTGCCAGACCACGGTTGTGGCCAGTCATCTGCTTGCGGAACTTCGTACGCTTTGGTTGCAACATTTGGCGTACCCCTTATTTAGCAGCTTTTTTACGAGGCGCTGGTGCTTGAGGTTTCAGTTCTTCCTGGCGACCACCAATTACTTCGCCTTTGAAGATCCAAACCTTGACACCGATCACACCGTAGGTGGTGTGGGCTTCGTAGTTGGCATAGTCGATGTCGGCACGCAGGGTGTGCAGAGGCACACGACCTTCGCGATACCATTCAGTCCGCGCAATTTCAGCACCGCCCAGACGACCGCTCACTTGGATCTTGATGCCCTTGGCACCGATCCGCATGGCGTTCTGAACAGCGCGCTTCATGGCGCGACGGAACATCACACGACGCTCCAGCTGCTGAGCTACGCTTTGCGCAACCAGCATACCGTCGAGCTCCGGCTTGCGGATCTCTTCGATATTGATGTGCACAGGCACACCCATTTGCTTGGTCAGGTCCTGACGCAGCTTCTCGACATCTTCACCTTTCTTCCCGATAACGATACCAGGACGAGCGGTGTGGATGGTGATCCGTGCAGTCTGAGCCGGGCGATGGATATCGATACGGCTTACGGACGCGCTTTTTAGTTTGTCTTGGAGGTATTCACGCACCTTCAGATCTGCGAGCAAATAGTCCGCATAAGTCCGACCGTCTGCGTACCAGACGGAGGTGTGCTCCTTGACGATTCCCAGGCGAATGCCAATGGGATGTACTTTCTGACCCATCTGATCGACTCCGTTACTTGTCAGCAACCTTGACAGTGATATGGCAAGACCGCTTGACGATGCGATCAGCCCGGCCTTTGGCACGTGGCATGATGCGCTTCAGCGAACGCCCTTCGTTGACGAAAACAGTCGAAACCTTCAGGTCATCGACGTCTGCGCCTTCGTTGTGCTCGGCGTTGGCTACGGCCGACTCCAGCACTTTTTTCATGATTTCAGCGGCTTTCTTACTGCTGAAAGCCAACAGGTTGAGCGCTTCGCCCACCTTCTTCCCGCGGATCTGGTCGGCGACCAAGCGGGCTTTCTGGGCGGAGATTCGAGCGCCCGACAACTTAGCGGCTACTTCCATTTCCTAACCCCTTAACGCTTGGCTTTCTTGTCAGCCACGTGCCCACGATAAGTGCGGGTACCGGCAAACTCGCCCAGTTTATGGCCGACCATGTCTTCGTTCACGAGAACGGGGACGTGTTGACGACCGTTGTGTACCGCGATGGTCAGACCGACCATTTGTGGCAGGATCATCGAGCGACGCGACCAGGTTTTCACCGGCTTGCGATCGTTCTTTTCCGCCGCCACTTCGATCTTCTTCAGTAGGTGAAGATCAATAAAAGGACCTTTTTTCAGAGAACGTGGCACTGTCGTATCCCTCTATTTACTTGCGACGACGGACGATCATGTTGTCGGTACGCTTATTACCACGAGTCTTCGCGCCCTTAGTCGGGAAGCCCCATGGCGATACCGGATGACGACCACCGGAGGTACGACCTTCACCACCACCATGTGGGTGGTCAACCGGGTTCATGGCAACACCACGAACGGTTGGGCGAACGCCACGCCAGCGTTTGGCACCGGCTTTACCCAGCGAACGCAGGCTGTGCTCGGAGTTCGAGACTTCGCCCAGGGTCGCGCGGCATTCAGCCAGCACTTTACGCATCTCGCCGGAGCGCAGACGCAGAGTTACATAAACACCTTCACGAGCGATCAGCTGGGCCGAAGCGCCTGCCGAACGAGCGATCTGAGCGCCTTTACCAGGCTTCAGCTCGACGCCGTGGATGGTGCTACCCACTGGGATGTTGCGCAGTTGCAGCGAGTTACCTGGCTTGATCGGAGCGAGAGCGCCCGAGATCAGCTGGTCGCCAGCGCTCACGCCTTTAGGGGCGATGATGTAGCGGCGTTCGCCGTCTGCGTACAGCAGCAGTGCGATGTGAGCAGTACGGTTTGGATCGTATTCGATACGCTCGACGGTGGCAGCGATGCCATCCTTGTCGTTGCGACGGAAGTCGACCATACGGTAATGCTGCTTGTGGCCACCACCGATATGACGGGTGGTGATGCGGCCATTGTTGTTACGACCACCAGACTTCGATTTCTTCTCGAGCAGCGGTGCGTGAGGAGCGCCTTTATGCAGCTCCTGGTTGACCACCTTGACCACGAAACGGCGGCCAGGGGAAGTCGGTTTGCATTTAACGATTGCCATGATGCACCCCTTCCTTACTCAGCACTGCTGCTGAAATCGAGATCTTGGCCTGGCTGAAGGGAGATAACTGCCTTCTTCCAGTCATTACGCTTGCCCAGACCGCGAGCAGTGCGCTTGCTTTTACCCAGAACGTTCAGGGTAGTGACGCGCTCTACTTTCACGCTGAACAGGCTTTCGACGGCCTTCTTGATTTCCAGCTTGGTTGCGTCGGTTGCAACCTTGAAAACGAACTGGCCTTTCTTGTCAGCCAGAACCGTAGCCTTTTCGGAAACGTGCGGGCCAAGCAGAACTTTAAATACGCGTTCCTGGTTCATCCCAGCAGCTCCTCGAATTTCTTCACGGCCGACACGGTGATCAACACCTTGTCGTATGCGATCAGACTAACTGGATCGGAACCCTGCACGTCACGTACATCGACGTGTGGCAGGTTGCGAGCAGCCAGGTACAGATTCTGGTCAACAGCGTCGGACACGATCAGAACGTCGGTCAGACCCATGCCGTTCAGCTTGCTCAGCAGGTCTTTGGTTTTCGGTGCATCGACAACGAAATCCTGGACGACGACCAGACGGTCGGTACGCACCAACTCAGCGAGGATGGAGCGCAGTGCTGCGCGATACATCTTCTTGTTGAGCTTCTGCGAGTGGTCCTGAGGACGCGCTGCGAAGGTGGTACCACCGCCACGCCAGATTGGGCTACGGATAGTACCGGCACGTGCACGGCCAGTACCCTTCTGACGCCACGGGCGCTTGCCGCCACCACGAACGTCGGAACGGGTTTTCTGCTGGCTGGTGCCTTGACGGCCGCCGGCCATGTAGGCCACGACTGCTTGGTGCACCAACGTCTCGTTGAATTCGCCGCCGAAGGTCAGTTCGGAAACTTCGATCGCCTGAGCGTCATTTACATTTAATTGCATTTCAGCTTCCCCTTAACCGCGAGCCTTGGCTGCCGGACGCACAACCAAATTGCCGCCGGTAGCGCCAGGAACGGCACCCTTGACGAGCAGCAGATTGCGTTCAGCGTCTACGCGTACGACTTCGAGGGACTGAACGGTCACGCGCTCGGCGCCCATGTGACCGGACATTTTCTTGCCCTTGAATACACGACCAGGAGTCTGGCACTGGCCGATGGAGCCAGGGACACGGTGGGAAACAGAGTTACCGTGGGTATTGTCTTGACCGCGGAAGTTCCAACGCTTGATGGTACCGGCAAAGCCTTTACCTTTCGACTGACCGGTAACGTCTACCAGCTGGCCTGCAGCGAAGAGTTCAGCGCTGATCAAGTCGCCAGCCTGGTACTCGCCTTCTTCAAGACGGAATTCCCAGACGCCACGGCCTGCAGCAACGTTTGCTTTGGCGAAGTGACCTGCTTGAGCAGCAGTCACGCGCGAAGCACGACGCTCACCGACAGTGACTTGCACTGCACGATAGCCATCGGTTTCTTCAGTTTTGAACTGGGTGACGCGATTCGGCTCGATCTCGATGACCGTAACCGGAATGGAGACACCTTCTTCGGTAAAAATGCGGGTCATACCGCATTTACGACCGACTACACCAATAGTCATGTTGTAACCTCATGAGTGTACGGGGCTTTCACCCGCTATGGCCGCCCATTTCAGAGCGTTACACGACTAAGACCCGAGTCTTAGCCGAGGCTGATCTGTACTTCCACACCGGCCGCCAGATCAAGCTTCATCAGCGCATCAACGGTTTTATCCGTTGGCTGGACGATGTCCAGAACACGCTTATGAGTGCGAATCTCGTACTGGTCACGCGCGTCTTTGTTGACGTGCGGGGAAACCAGAACGGTGAAACGCTCTTTACGGGTAGGCAGTGGAATTGGACCACGCACTTGTGCACCAGTACGTTTCGCGGTTTCCACGATTTCCTGGGTGGATTGGTCGATCAGGCGATGGTCAAAAGCCTTCAACCTGATACGGATTTGCTGATTTTGCATTGGATTTCAGACTCCGGCTGCTATTCCCACCGAGCGCAATACGCCCGATTAAAGGAGGCGCAATTCTATAGACGCGCCCATGGGGTGTCAACCCAATAAAAAAGCCCCCGCTGAGCGGGGGCTTTCTCAAAGCATCGATGCTATCTCAAAAAGAGAATTACTCGATGATTTTGGCAACGACGCCGGCGCCGACGGTACGACCGCCTTCACGGATAGCGAAGCGCAGACCGTCTTCCATTGCGATGGTCTTGATCAGGGTGACAGTCATCTGAATGTTGTCACCTGGCATTACCATTTCAACGCCTTCCGGCAGTTCGCAGTTACCGGTCACGTCGGTGGTCCGGAAGTAGAACTGTGGACGGTAGCCTTTGAAGAACGGAGTGTGACGGCCGCCTTCTTCCTTGCTCAGAACGTACACTTCAGCGGTGAACTTGGTGTGCGGCTTGACCGAACCTGGCTTGACCAGAACCTGGCCACGCTCAACGTCGTCACGCTTGGTACCGCGCAGCAGCACGCCGCAGTTCTCGCCAGCACGACCTTCGTCGAGCAGTTTGCGGAACATTTCAACACCGGTGCAGGTGGTGACGGTAGTGTCACGCAGACCAACGATTTCCAGCGAATCCTGAACCTTGACGATACCGCGCTCGATACGACCGGTAACAACAGTACCGCGGCCGGAGATCGAGAACACGTCTTCGATTGGCATCAGGAATGGCTTGTCGGTCAGACGAACTGGTTCTGGGATGTAGCTGTCCAGAGTCTCTACCAGTTTACGAACGGCAGTGGTGCCCATTTCGTTGTCGTCCAGGCCTTCCAGAGCCATACGAGCGGAACCGATGACGATCGGAGTGTCGTCGCCTGGGAAGTCGTAGGTGGACAGCAGGTCACGAACTTCCATCTCGACCAGTTCCAGCAGCTCTGCGTCGTCTACCAGGTCAGCCTTGTTCAGGAAGACCACGATGTACGGAACGCCTACCTGACGGGACAGCAGGATGTGCTCACGGGTTTGTGGCATCGGACCATCGGCGGCCGAGCAAACCAGGATCGCGCCGTCCATCTGGGCAGCACCGGTGATCATGTTCTTCACGTAGTCAGCGTGACCTGGGCAGTCAACGTGAGCGTAGTGACGAATGGTCGAGTTGTACTCAACGTGAGCGGTGTTGATGGTGATACCGCGAGCTTTTTCTTCTGGTGCGCTGTCGATCTTGTCGAAGTCAACACGAGCCGAACCGAAAACTTCGGAGCAGACGCGAGTCAGAGCAGCGGTCAGAGTGGTTTTACCGTGGTCAACGTGACCGATGGTGCCAACGTTGACGTGCGGAAGGGAACGATCAAATTTTTCTTTAGCCACGACAATTAACTCCTAGCCTAAAGGGGCTGAATCAGCCTTGTTTTTTAACGATAGCTTCGACGATGTTCGACGGAGCCTCGGAGTATTTGGAGAATTCCATAGAGTAGCTCGCGCGACCCTGGGACATGGAACGAACGTCGGTCGCATAACCGAACATCTCGCCCAACGGCACTTCAGCGCGGATAACCTTGCCGGAGACCGTATCTTCCATACCCTGGATCAGACCACGACGACGGTTCAGGTCACCCATCACGTCACCCATGTAGTCCTCAGGTGTTACAACTTCAACCTTCATGATCGGCTCAAGAACAACACCGCCACCTTTGGTAGCCAGTTGCTTGGTCGCCATGGAGGCTGCCACCTTGAACGCCATCTCGTTGGAGTCGACGTCGTGGTAAGAACCATCGAAAACGGTCGCCTTCAGGCCGATCAGCGGATAGCCGGCAACAACGCCGTTCTTCATCTGCTCTTCGATACCCTTCTGGATAGCCGGGATGTATTCCTTTGGAACCACACCACCGACCACTTCGTTTACGAATTGCAGACCTTCCTGACCTTCGTCAGCAGGAGCAAAACGGATCCAGCAATGGCCGAACTGGCCACGACCGCCGGACTGACGAACGAACTTGCCTTCGATCTCACAAGCCTTCGTGATTTTCTCACGATAGGACACTTGTGGTTTACCGATGTTGGCTTCGACGTTGAACTCGCGGCGCATCCGGTCAACCAGGATGTCCAGGTGCAGTTCGCCCATGCCGGAGATGATGGTTTGACCCGTCTCCTCATCGGTCTTGACGCGGAAAGATGGGTCTTCCTGAGCCAGCTTGCCCAGTGCGATACCCATTTTTTCCTGGTCGTCCTTGGTCTTTGGCTCAACGGCAACCGAGATAACCGGCTCCGGGAAGTCCATGCGAACCAGGATGATCGGCTTTTCCAGCGAGCACAGGGTGTCGCCGGTGGTCACATCTTTCATGCCGATCAAGGCCGCGATGTCACCCGCCAGTACTTCTTTGATCTCTTCGCGGCTGTTGGCGTGCATCTGCACCATACGGCCAACACGCTCTTTCTTGCCCTTTACCGAGTTCAGGACGGTGGTCCCGGACTCCAGCTTGCCCGAGTAGACGCGAGCAAAGGTCAAGGTACCCACGAATGGGTCGGTCGCGATCTTGAACGCCAGAGCCGAGAACGGCTCGTTGTCGTCTGCGTGACGTTCCATTTCGATGGTCTCGTCATCCAGGTCGGAACCTTTGATGGCGGGAATGTCGACTGGAGCCGGCAGGTAGTCGATGACGGCGTCGAGAACCAGGGGGACACCCTTGTTCTTGAACGAAGAGCCGCAGACAGCCAGGACGATTTCGCCAGCGATGGTGCGCTGACGCAGAGCGGCCTTGATTTCCTCGATGGTCAGTTCCTCACCTTCGAGGTACTTGTTCATCAGCTCTTCAGTGGCTTCGGCCGCAGCCTCGACCATGTTGTTGCGCCACTCTTCAGCCAGCTCCTGCAGCTCGGCAGGGATCGGACCACGGATGGCCGAAGTACCCTTGTCGCTCTCGTCCCAGCGAACAGCTTCCATGGTCAGCAGATCGATCTGACCTTCGAAGTTGTCTTCCGAGCCGATAGCCAGCTGGATAGGCACCGGGGTGTGACCCAGGCGCTGCTTGATCTGACCGATCACGCGCAGGAAGTTTGCGCCGGCACGGTCCATCTTGTTGACGTAAACAAGACGCGGAACGCCGTACTTGTTGGCTTGACGCCATACGGTTTCCGACTGCGGCTCAACGCCGGAGGTACCGCAGAACACAACGACAGCGCCGTCGAGTACGCGCAGCGAGCGCTCTACTTCGATGGTGAAGTCAACGTGGCCGGGGGTGTCGATGATGTTGAAGCGATGCTTCGGGAACTGCTTGGTCGAGCCTTCCCAGAAAGCGGTGGTCGCAGCGGAGGTAATGGTGATACCCCGCTCCTGCTCCTGCACCATCCAGTCCATGGTCGCGGCGCCATCATGCACCTCGCCCATCTTGTGGTTTACGCCCGTGTAGAACAGGACGCGCTCGGTAGTCGTGGTCTTACCCGCGTCTACGTGAGCAACGATACCGATGTTACGGTAGCGCTTGATATCGGTTGTACGAGCCATAAAGCCCTCGCAAGATAAATGACGCTGGATTTAGAAGCGGTAGTGCGAGAACGCTTTGTTGGCTTCAGCCATACGGTGAACGTCTTCGCGCTTCTTAACTGCAGCACCTTTGCCTTCGGCAGCATCCAACAGCTCGCCAGCCAGGCGCAGGGCCATGGACTTCTCGCCGCGCTTGCGGGCGAAGTCTACCAGCCAGCGCATGGCCAGGGCGTTACGACGGGACGGGCGAACTTCGACCGGAACCTGGTAAGTAGCACCGCCTACACGGCGCGACTTTACTTCGACCAGCGGAGCGATGGCGTCGAGAGCTTTCTCGAAGATTTCCAGGGGGTCGCTGTTCTTGCGTTCTTTAACCTTTTCCAGCGCGCCATAAACGATACGCTCGGCAACGGCTTTCTTGCCGCTTTCCATCACGTGGTTCATGAACTTGGCCAGGATCTGGCTGCCGTATTTTGGATCGTCAAGCACTTCGCGCTTGGCTGCTACGCGTCTTCTTGGCATGGATAAGCCCTCAAACGGTCTTCAGGTTAGCTCGGAACAACCTGCCCTGTGGACGGGCGCCCGACCTTACTCTTATCGACTCAGAAAAATAGAAAATTGCTGTGTGCCGCAAGCGACCATTACTTCTTCGGACGCTTGGTACCGTATTTCGAACGACCTTGGTTACGACCTTTGACGCCGGAGGTATCCAGGGAGCCGCGAACGGTGTGGTAGCGAACACCTGGCAAGTCTTTTACACGACCGCCACGGATCAGCACAACGCTGTGCTCTTGCAGGTTGTGGCCTTCACCACCGATGTACGAGGAAACCTCGAAACCGTTGGTCAGGCGCACGCGGCATACTTTACGCAGTGCCGAGTTAGGTTTTTTCGGCGTGGTGGTGTACACACGGGTGCACACGCCACGACGTTGCGGGCAGTTCTGCAGCGCAGGTACGTCGGATTTCTCGACGATACGCTTACGCGGCTGACGTACCAGCTGGTTGATAGTTGCCATCTACTAGCTCCACTGTTGTCTTGCGACGCTATTGTCTTGCAAGAAAGCAAAAATGGCAGGGCATGACCCTGTCAAATCTCCCCGCCAATTTTAGGGGTACAAGAGTCTAAAGAAACCTCGCTCCCCAGTCAAGACAAAGCCCCGGCCTCCTCCCCTGCCGAACCCCGTCAGAGACGGGGCCCTGCGGTTGAGACAACCAGGGCCCTGCTTTCGTTTACCTGGAACCCTTCAGCTTAGCTGCCGCTGGAGTTCAAGGCTTCGGTCAGTGCAGCTTCTACTTCGCTGGCGCTGACACGAGTCGGTTTGTCCAGTTCACGGCGACGCTTGCGCTCGCTGTGGTAGGCCAGACCGGTACCGGCCGGGATCAGGCGACCCACGACCACGTTTTCCTTCAGGCCACGCAGGTAGTCGCGCTTGCCGGTGACGGCCGCTTCGGTCAGAACTCGCGTGGTTTCCTGGAAGGAAGCCGCGGAGATGAACGATTCGGTCGACAACGAGGCCTTGGTAATACCCAGCAACACACGGGTGTACTTGGCCACGAACTTGTCGTCGGTGCTCAGGCGCTCGTTTTCACCGAGAACGTGAGTCAGTTCCATCTGGTCGCCCTTGATGAAGCTGGAATCACCCGACTCGGCAATCTCGACCTTGCGCAGCATCTGGCGCAGGATGGTCTCGATGTGCTTGTCGTTGATCTTCACGCCTTGCAGACGGTAAACGTCCTGAATCTCGTTGACGATGTACTTGGCCAGCGCGCTTACACCCAGCAGACGCAGGATGTCGTGCGGATCGCTCGGACCGTCGGAGATAACTTCGCCGCGGTTCACTTGTTCGCCTTCGAAGACGTTCAGGTGACGCCACTTCGGAATCAGCTCTTCGTACGGATCGGTACCGTCGTTCGGAGTGATGACCAGACGGCGCTTGCCCTTGGTCTCCTTGCCGAATGCGATGGTGCCGCTGACTTCCGCCAGAATCGACGCTTCCTTCGGACGACGCGCTTCGAACAGGTCGGCAACACGCGGCAGACCACCGGTGATGTCACGAGTCTTCGACGTTTCCTGCGGGATACGGGCGATAACGTCACCCACACCCACCTGCGCACCGTCCGCCACGCCGACCAGGGCGTTGGCTGGCAGGAAGTACTGAGCCGGTACGTCGGTACCTGGCAGCAGCAGATCCTTGCCATCGATGCCGACCATCTTCACAGCCGGACGAATTTCCTTGCCAGCCGCTGGACGATCCTTCGGATCCAGTACTTCGATGTTGGTCAGGCCGGTCAGTTCGTCGGTTTGACGCTTGATCGTGATGCCTTCTTCCATGCCCACGTAGGTCACGGTACCTTTCATCTCGGTGACGATCGGGTGAGTGTGCGGGTCCCACTTGGCCACGATGGAGCCAGCGTCGACCTTGTCGCCTTCCTTCACCGAAATCACGGCGCCGTACGGCAGCTTGTAGCGCTCGCGCTCACGACCGAATTCGTCGGCAATCGCCAACTCACCGGAACGGGATACGGCAACCAGGTTGCCATCCAGACGCTCGACGTGTTTCAGGTTGTGCAGACGGACAGTACCGCCATTCTTCACCTGAACGCTGTCGGCCGCCGAGGTCCGGCTCGCCGCACCACCGATGTGGAACGTACGCATGGTCAGCTGGGTACCCGGCTCACCGATGGACTGGGCAGCGATAACGCCAACCGCTTCACCGATGTTCACCTGGTGACCACGGGCCAGATCGCGGCCGTAGCACTTGGCGCAGATCCCGTAACGGGTTTCGCAGCTGATTGGCGAGCGCACGATCACTTCGTCGATGCTGTTCAGCTCGATGAATTCGACCCACTTCTCGTCGACCAGGGTGCCCGCAGGAACGATGACGTCCTCGGTACCTGGCTTGAACACGTCACGGGCGATCACTCGGCCCAGTACGCGCTCACCCAACGGCTCGACGACGTCACCGCCTTCGATGTGCGGAGTCATCAGCAGACCGTGTTCGGTACCGCAGTCGACTTCAGTCACCACCAGGTCTTGCGCGACGTCTACCAGACGACGAGTCAGGTAACCGGAGTTCGCGGTTTTCAACGCGGTATCCGCCAGACCTTTACGCGCACCGTGAGTCGAGATGAAGTACTGAAGTACGCTCAGGCCCTCACGGAAGTTCGCAGTGATCGGCGTTTCGATGATGGAGCCGTCCGGCTTGGCCATCAGGCCACGCATACCGGCGAGCTGACGGATCTGCGCAGCAGAACCCCGTGCGCCGGAGTCGGCCATCATGTACATCGAGTTGAACGACTCTTGATCGACTTCCACGCCATGACGGTCGATAACCCGCTCTTTCGAGAGGTTCGACATCATTGCCTTCGACACTTCGTCGTTGGCCTTGGACCAAAGGTCGATCACCTTGTTGTATTTCTCGCCCTGGGTCACCAGACCCGAAGCGTACTGGCTCTCGATCTCTTTCACTTCATCGGTGGCAGCACCGATGATGGCGGCCTTCTCATCCGGGATAACGAAGTCGTTAACACCGATGGAGACACCGGAAATGGTCGAGTACGCGAAACCGGTGTACATCAACTGGTCAGCGAAGATCACGGTCTCTTTCAGACCGACCACGCGGTAGCACTGGTTGATCAGCTTGGAGATCGCCTTTTTCTTCATCGGCAAGTTGACGACGTCGAAGGACAGGCCTTTTGGTACAACCTGGAACAGCAGCGCACGGCCGACAGTGGTGTCGACGATACGGGTGCCGCTCACGCTGCCGCCGTCACGATCATTCACGGTTTCGTTGATACGAACCTTGATCTTGGCGTGCAGCGCTGCTTCGCCGGCGCGGAATACCCGGTCGACTTCCTGCAGGTCGGCAAAGATACGGCCTTCACCCTTGGCATTGATCGCTTCACGGGTCATGTAGTACAGACCCAATACAACGTCCTGCGACGGAACGATGATTGGCTCACCGTTGGCGGGCGACAGGATGTTGTTGGTCGACATCATCAGCGCGCGGGCTTCGAGCTGGGCTTCCAGGGTCAGCGGTACGTGGACCGCCATCTGGTCGCCGTCGAAGTCGGCGTTGTACGCGGCGCAGACCAGAGGGTGCAGCTGGATGGCTTTACCTTCGATCAGAACCGGTTCAAACGCCTGGATACCCAGACGGTGAAGCGTCGGTGCACGGTTGAGCAGCACGGGGTGTTCGCGAATCACTTCGGCGAGAACGTCCCACACTTCCGGCAGTTCGCGCTCGACCATCTTCTTGGCAGCCTTGATGGTGGTCGCCAGACCACGCATTTCCAGCTTGCCGAAAATGAACGGCTTGAACAGCTCGAGGGCCATCTTCTTCGGCAGACCGCACTGATGCAGACGCAGGGTCGGGCCTACGGTAATTACCGAACGACCCGAATAGTCCACACGCTTGCCGAGCAGGTTCTGACGGAAACGACCCTGCTTACCCTTGATCATGTCGGCCAGGGATTTCAGAGGACGCTTGTTCGAGCCGGTGATGGCGCGACCGCGACGACCGTTGTCGAGCAGGGCATCCACAGCTTCCTGCAGCATGCGCTTTTCGTTGCGCACGATGATATCGGGAGCGGACAGATCCAGCAGACGCTTCAAACGGTTGTTACGGTTGATCACTCGACGATACAGATCGTTGAGGTCGGAAGTCGCGAAACGACCGCCATCCAGCGGAACCAGTGGACGCAGGTCTGGCGGCAGAACCGGCAGAACGGTCAACACCATCCACTCAGGCAGGTTGCCGGAACCCTGGAAGGCTTCCATCAACTTCAGGCGCTTGGACAGCTTCTTGATCTTGGTTTCGGAGTTGGTCTGCGGAATCTCTTCGCGCAGGCGGCCGATCTCGTGTTCCAGGTCGATAGCGTGCAGCAGTTCGCGGACAGCCTCGGCCCCCATGCGGGCGTCGAAGTCGTCACCGAACTCTTCGAGTGCTTCGAAGTACTGCTCGTCGTTGAGCAGCTGGCCTTTTTCCAGGGTGGTCATGCCCGGGTCGATAACGACATAGCTCTCGAAGTAGAGAACGCGTTCGATATCACGCAGGGTCATGTCCATCAGCAAGCCAATACGCGACGGCAGCGATTTCAGGAACCAGATGTGAGCAACCGGCGAAGCCAGTTCGATGTGCGCCATGCGCTCACGACGAACCTTGGCCAGCGCAACTTCAACGCCGCACTTTTCGCAGATCACGCCACGGTGCTTGAGGCGCTTGTACTTGCCGCACAGGCACTCGTAGTCCTTGACTGGGCCAAAGATCTTGGCGCAGAACAGGCCGTCACGCTCGGGCTTGAACGTACGGTAGTTGATGGTTTCCGGCTTTTTAACTTCACCGAACGACCACGAACGGATCATCTCAGGCGACGCGAGGCCGATGCGGATAGCATCGAACTCTTCGACTTGACCCTGGTTTTTCAGCAAATTCAGTAGGTCTTTCAAGGCCTTTCCTCCTGGCGGAGCAGGGAGCGAGCTTCAAGGGCCCGCTCCCATTCGCGTCACGTGTTATTCGGTTTCCAGATCGATATCGATACCGAGGGAACGAATCTCTTTGATCAACACGTTGAAGGACTCGGGCATGCCCGGCTCCATACGGTGATCGCCGTCCACGATGTTCTTGTACATCTTGGTCCGACCGTTCACATCGTCCGACTTCACTGTGAGCATTTCCTGCAGGGTGTATGCCGCGCCGTATGCTTCCAGCGCCCACACTTCCATCTCCCCGAAACGCTGACCACCGAACTGCGCCTTGCCGCCCAGCGGTTGCTGGGTGACCAGGCTGTAAGAACCAGTGGAACGCGCGTGCATCTTGTCGTCCACCAAGTGGTTCAGTTTGAGCATGTACATGTAGCCGACGGTGACCGGACGCTCGAACTTGTTGCCGGTGCGGCCATCGAACAGCTGCATCTGGCCGCTTTCCGGCATGTCTGCCAGTTTCAGCATGGCCTTGATTTCGCTTTCCTTGGCGCCGTCGAATACTGGGGTGGCCATTGGCACACCGCCTTTGAGGTTCTTCGCCAGGTCAAGGATCTCTTGATCGGTGAAGTCTTCGAGCTTCTCTTGACGCCCGCCGATCTCGTTGTAGATCTCGGTCAGGAAACCGCGCAGTTCAGCCACCTTACGCTGTTCTTCCAGCATACGGTTGATCTTCTCGCCCAGGCCCTTGGCCGCGAGGCCCAGGTGGGTCTCGAGGATCTGCCCAACGTTCATGCGCGAAGGTACGCCCAAGGGGTTGAGAACCACGTCCACCGGAGTACCGTTGGCGTCGTGCGGCATGTCTTCGACCGGCATGATGACCGAGACTACACCCTTGTTACCGTGACGGCCGGCCATCTTGTCGCCCGGCTGGATGCGGCGACGAATGGCCAGGTAGACCTTGACGATCTTCAGTACGCCCGGTGCCAGGTCATCGCCCTGCTGCAGCTTGCGCTTCTTGTCTTCGAACTTGTCGTCCAGCAGACGGCGACGATCAACGATGTAGGCCTGGGCCTTTTCCAGTTGCTCATTCAGCGCGTCTTCGGCCATGCGCAGTTTGAACCACTGGCCGTGCTCGAGACCGTCGAGAACTTCGTCGGTGATCTCGGTGCCTTTCTTCAGGCCGGCGCCGCCTTCGACGATCTGGCCTTTGAGGGCCGAACGCAGACGTTCGAAGGTAGCACCTTCGACGATGCGGAACTCTTCGTTGAGGTCCTTGCGGATCTCATCCAGCTGGCTCTTCTCGATCGACAGGGCACGAGCGTCACGCTCGACGCCGTCGCGGGTGAAGACCTGAACGTCGATGACGGTACCTTTGGTGCCAGTCGGCACGCGCAGGGAGGTGTCTTTGACGTCGCTGGCCTTCTCGCCGAAGATTGCGCGCAGCAGTTTTTCTTCCGGAGTCAGCTGGGTCTCGCCTTTCGGGGTGACCTTGCCGACCAGGATGTCGCCGGCGCCGACTTCGGCACCCACGTAAACGATACCGGCTTCGTCCAGCTTGTTCAGCGCCGCTTCACCCACGTTAGGGATGTCGGCAGTGATTTCCTCTGGGCCCAGCTTGGTATCACGCGCCACACAGGTCAGTTCCTGGATGTGGATCGTGGTGAAGCGGTCTTCCTGAACCACACGCTCGGACAGGCAGATGGAGTCTTCGAAGTTGAAGCCGTTCCACGCCATGAACGCGATGCGCATGTTCTGGCCCAGGGCCAGTTCGCCCATGTCGGTGGAAGGACCATCCGCCATGATGTCGAAACGCTCGACGCGATCACCTTTGCTCACCAGCGGACGCTGGTTGATGCAGGTGTTCTGGTTCGAACGGGTGTACTTGGTCAGGTTGTAGATGTCGACACCGGCTTCACCGGTTTCGACTTCGTCATCGGCAACCCGAACCACGATACGGCTGGCATCGACGGAGTCGATCACGCCGCCACGGCGAGCCACCACGCAGACACCGGAGTCGCGGGCAACGTTGCGCTCCATGCCGGTGCCGACCAGCGGCTTGTCGGCACGCAGGGTCGGTACGGCCTGACGCTGCATGTTCGAACCCATCAACGCACGGTTGGCGTCGTCGTGCTCGAGGAACGGAATCAGCGAGGCTGCAACCGAGACTACCTGCTTGGGCGAAACGTCCATCAGGGTGACGTCTTCAGGCGCCTTCACGGTGAATTCGTTCAGGTGACGTACTGCTACCAGCTCGTCGATCAGGACTTTCTTGTCGTTCATGGTCGCCGAAGCCTGCGCGATCACGTGATCGGCTTCTTCAATAGCGGACAGGAACACGATCTCGTCGGTGACCAGAGCGTCTTTCACCACACGGTACGGGCTTTCGAGGAAGCCGTACTGGTTGGTGCGCGCATAGGCAGCCAGGGAGTTGATCAGACCGATGTTCGGACCTTCCGGCGTTTCGATCGGGCACACGCGACCGTAGTGCGTCGGGTGTACGTCACGAACTTCGAAGCCCGCGCGTTCGCGAGTCAGACCGCCAGGGCCGAGTGCGGAAACACGACGCTTGTGGGTGATCTCGGACAGCGGGTTGTTCTGGTCCATGAACTGCGAAAGCTGGCTGGAACCGAAGAACTCTTTCACCGCGGCCGCTACCGGCTTGGCGTTGATCAGGTCCTGAGGCATCAGGCCTTCGCTTTCGGCCATCGACAGACGTTCCTTGACCGCACGCTCCACGCGCACCAGGCCCACACGGAACTGGTTCTCGGCCATCTCGCCGACGCAGCGGACGCGACGGTTACCCAGGTGGTCGATGTCGTCGACGATGCCTTTGCCGTTGCGGATGTCGACCAGGGTCTTCAGTACGGCAACGATGTCTTCCTTGCTCAACACGCCCGAACCTTCGATCTCGGTGCGACCGATACGACGGTTGAACTTCATCCGGCCGACCGCAGACAGGTCATAGCGCTCAGGGCTGAAGAACAGGTTGTTGAACAGGGTCTCGGCGGCATCCTTGGTCGGCGGTTCGCCTGGACGCATCATGCGATAGATCTCGACCAGCGCTTCCAATTGGTTGCTGGTGGAGTCGATCTTCAGCGTGTCGGAGATGAACGGACCGCAGTCGATGTCGTTGGTGTACAGCGTTTCGATGCGCACGACCTGGGCCTTGGCGATTTTCGCCAGGACGTCGGTTGTCAGCTCGGTGTTGCATTCAGCCAGGATCTCGCCGGTAGCCGGGTGCACGATAGCCTTCGCCGTGGTGCGACCCAGTACGTAGTCCAGCGGAACGTCGAGGGTCTTGACCCCGGACTTCTCGATCTGGTTGATGTGGCGTGCGGTGATACGACGGCCTTGCTCGACGATGACCTTGCCGCTGCCATCGGTGATGTCCAGGGCCGCGATTTCACCACGCAGGCGCTGAGGCACCAGTTCCAGGCTCAGGTTTTCGCCCTGAACGTGGAAGACGTTGGTGGTGTAGAACGCATCCAGGACTTCTTCGGTGCTGTAACCCAGCGCGCGCAGCAGTACCGACGCGGGCAGCTTGCGACGACGGTCGATCCGGACGAATACACAGTCTTTCGGGTCGAATTCGAAGTCCAGCCACGAACCGCGGTAAGGAATGATGCGAGCCGAGTACAGCAGCTTGCCGGAGCTGTGAGTCTTGCCACGGTCGTGGTCGAAGAACACGCCAGGCGAACGGTGCAGCTGGGAAACGATAACGCGCTCGGTACCGTTGATTACGAAGGTACCGTTCTCAGTCATCAGGGGGATTTCACCCATGTAGACTTCTTGCTCTTTGATGTCCTTGATCGCTTTGTTCGACGACTCTTTGTCGAAAATGATCAGGCGTACTTTTACCCGCAAAGGTACGGCGTACGTCACGCCTCGCAACACGCATTCCTTGACATCAAAAGCCGGTTCGCCCAGGCGATAACCAACGTACTCCAAAGCCGCATTGCCGGAGTAGCTGATGATCGGGAAAACGGATTTGAAGGCCGCATGCAGACCGACGTCACGGAACTGGTCCTTGGTCGCTCCCGCCTGCAAGAATTCGCGATACGAATCCAGCTGGATAGCCAAGAGGTACGGTACGTCCATGACGTCCGGCAACTTGCTAAAGTCCTTGCGGATACGTTTTTTCTCAGTGTATGAGTAAGCCATCAGCGTTCCCCAGCTTGGTCACCTGCTTGTGGCCCCTCCCGACGGGAGCAGCCAGAAAATCTTGCGAATCCCTTGATTCGCGCCACCGCCTCGGGTGGTACTGCACGTTACTCGCGTCGACCTGATCGACCGCCAGTAACGGAAAAAGGCCGGTGGCATGAGCCACCAGCCATCAGCCTCGCGCTAAACGCTGGGCTGGAGACGCAAGGTCGATGCTTACTTCAGCTCGACTTTGGCGCCTGCTTCTTCCAGAGTAGCCTTGGCTTTGTCGGCTGCGTCTTTCGAAACAGCTTCCAGGACCATTGCTGGGGCGCCGTCAACGACTGCCTTGGCTTCTTTCAGGCCCAGACCGGTCAGCTCACGAACAGCCTTGATCACGTTGACTTTCTTCTCGCCAGCTTCGGTAAGCATGACGTTGAATTCGGTTTGCTCTTCAACAACAGCGGCAGCAGCAGCTGGGCCAGCCGAAGCAGCGGCAGCGGAAACGCCGAATTTTTCTTCGAAAGCCTTGATCAGCTCAACAACCTGCAGAACCGACATTTCAGCTACGGCGTTGAGGATATCGTCTTGGGAGATAGACATTGCTGTATTTCCTGAATTGGGGGACGGCCTACTCGGCCATCGAAATAAACAAAAATACGCGAGAGAAGTCGTTCAGCCTCAGGCTGCGGCGGCTTCTTTTTGCTCGCGAACTGCAGCCAGAGTACGAGCCAGCTTGCTGGTAGCGCCTTGAATCACGCTCATCAGCTGCGAAATGGCTTCGTCACGGGTCGGCAGAGTTGCCAGCACGTCGATTTGGTTAGCTGCGAGGAACTTGCCCTCGAACGCAGCTGCCTTGATCTCGAACTTGTCCTGACCCTTGGCGAATTCCTTGAACAGACGGGCAGCAGCGCCCGGGTGGTCTTTGGAAAAGGCGATCAGGGTCGGGCCTTTGAACACGTCGTTGAGGATCGAATACTCGGTGCCTTCAACGGCGCGCTTGAGCAGGGTGTTACGTACGACACGTACATACACGCCAGCTTCGCGGGCCTCTTTACGGAGTCCGGTCATAGCGCCTACTGTCACACCACGGGCATCAGCCACGACAGCGGACAGAGCGACTTTGGCAGCCTCGTTGACTTCAGCGACGATGGCCTTCTTGTCTTCGAGATTAATTGCCACGGGTTTAACTCCTGCTTGTTACCGTTTCATCTGGCCGAAGCCGGATGTCGTTTTGGTGTCTGATTCGGTAAGGAACCGGGAGCACCATCTGCGTAGGCTTGGGGTTTAAGGCTTGCGCCGCCTACGGTCTTGGATAGCCCCCGCCAGGCAGGGACCCCAATCTTGCATGCCAGGGCACGATTGCTCGTGCCCGAGCGGTCTTACGCGTCCAGCGAACCTTGGTCGATGACCAGGCCCGGGCCCATGGTGGTGCTCAGGGTAACGCGCTTGACGTAGATACCTTTCGAGGAAGCAGGCTTGATACGCTTGAGGTCAGCGATCAGTGCTTCGACGTTTTCCTTCAGCTTGGTGGCTTCGAAGCCGACCTTGCCTACGGAAGTGTGGATGATGCCGTTTTTGTCGGTGCGATAACGAACTTGACCCGCCTTGGCGTTTTTCACGGCGTTGGCGACGTCAGGAGTTACGGTACCGACTTTCGGGTTAGGCATCAGGCCACGCGGACCGAGGATCTGGCCCAGCTGACCGACAACGCGCATGGCATCAGGCGATGCGATTACGACGTCATAGTTCAGGTCGCCGCCTTTCATTTCGGCAGCCAGGTCGTCCATGCCAACGCGGTCTGCACCGGCAGCCAGAGCAGCTTCGGCAGCTGGACCCTGGGTGAACACGGCAACCCGTACGGTCTTGCCGGTGCCGTGTGGCAGCACGGTAGCGCTACGTACGACCTGATCGGATTTACGCGGATCAACGCCCAGGTTCACGGCGACGTCGAACGACTCGCTGAACTTGACGGTCGACAGCTCGGCCAGCAGGGTGGCGGCTTCTTCGAAGTTGTAGAACTTGCCAGCTTCGATCTTGGAAGCGATAGCCTTTTGACGCTTGGTCGGCTTAGCCATTACACACCCTCCACGTTGAGGCCCATGGAGCGAGCAGAACCGGCGATGGTACGCACGGCTGCTTCCATGTCAGCGGCAGTCAGGTCCGCGTTCTTGGCTTTAGCGATATCTTCCAGCTGAGCGCGGGTCACGGTACCGACTTTGACGGTGTTCGGACGAGCGGAACCGCTGGTCAGGCCAGCAGCTTTCTTCAGCAGAACCGAAGCAGGGGTGCTTTTGGTCTCGAAGGTGAAGCTGCGGTCGCTGTAAACGGTGATGATCACAGGAGTCGGCAGGCCGGCTTCTTGACCCTGAGTACGGGCGTTGAAGGCCTTGCAGAATTCCATGATGTTCACGCCGTGCTGACCCAGAGCCGGGCCGACGGGTGGACTTGGGTTGGCCTGGCCGGCCTTTACTTGCAGCTTGATGTAAGCCGTGATTTTCTTAGCCATGAGCTACTCCACTATTGGGTACAGGCGCCTTGCGGCTCCCCAGTTGCTTTGCGTTTTATCCCAGTGACGACAAAACCCCGCAGCTTACGCCTGCGGGGTATGGGATCCGTTTCCAATCAGACCTTTTCGACCTGACTGAACTCGAGCTCTACCGGAGTAGAGCGACCGAAAATGAGCACTGCCACCTGGATCCGGCTCTTTTCGTAGTTAACTTCTTCGACCGTGCCATTGAAATCGGCGAACGGACCGTCGGTGACGCGAACGACCTCACCCGGCTCGAACAAGGTCTTCGGCTTGGGCTTGTCGCTACCGTCAGCAACGCGGCGCAGGATAGCTTCCGCTTCCTTGTCGGTGATCGGCGCAGGCTTGTCGGCGGTACCGCCAATGAAGCCCATCACGCGAGGAGTATCCTTGACCAAGTGCCAAGTACCCTCGTTCATTTCCATCTGGACCAGCACATAGCCAGGGAAGAACTTGCGTTCGCTTTTGCGCTTCTGGCCATTGCGCATCTCGACCACTTCTTCAGTGGGGACCAGAATTTCGCCAAAGCCGTCTTCCATGCCGGCCAGCTTTACACGCTCGATCAAAGAGCGCATAACATGCTTCTCGTAACCCGAGTAGGCATGCACAACGTACCAACGCTTAGCCACGGGACACCCTTAGCCAACAATCAAGGAAACAAGCCAGCCGAGCAGGGAATCGAGACCCCACAACAGCAACGCCATGACCAGTACGACCGCCACTACGATCAGTGTGGTCTGCGTGGTTTCTTGGCGAGTCGGCCAAACGACTTTACGGATTTCGGTGCGAGCTTCCTTAGCCAGGACGAAGAACGACTTGCCTTTGGCGGTCTGCAGAGCCACGAAGGCAGCGACGGCAGCAATGACGAGAAGCGCGAGAACCCGATACAGGATCGGCGAGGCGTGGTAGTACTGGTTACCTACGACACCCACGACCACCAAAGCGACGACTGCGAGCCACTTGAGCAGATCGAAACGCGAATCCTGGGCTTCAGCTTTTGGAGTCATCTAGGAAGATCCTGTGAAAAGAAAGCCAAACCCACCGAGTGAATCTGGCAGGTCAGGAGGGAATCGAACCCCCAACCTACGGTTTTGGAGACCGTCGCTCTGCCAATTGAGCTACTGACCTAAAACAAAATCAGGCCGACCATTATGCAGGCCCGAAGGAACGAATTCAACCTTCGTTGAATCAGCCCATTAAAACAAAGGCAGATATATTCATATCTGCCTCTGAAAATGGAGCTCTTGAGCGGATTTGAACCGCTGACCTCACCCTTACCAAGGGTGTGCTCTACCAACTGAGCTACAAGAGCGTAACACCGTGCAACAGCAGCAAACGTGGAGCGGGTAGCGGGAATCGAACCCGCATCATCAGCTTGGAAGGCTGAGGTTCTACCACTAAACTATACCCGCGGAGCTTGCAGCTCTCGCTAAAAATGGTGGAGGGAGAAGGATTCGAACCTTCGAAGTCGTAGACGTCAGATTTACAGTCTGATCCCTTTGGCCGCTCGGGAACCCCTCCTTAATGTGGCGGCATTTTACAGCTTGCCACCGCCCTGTCAAGCTATTTTCTCATTAAAATCTTGAGGTTAGCTACTTGAGACAGGTGCTTCACATGGCCGGACAAGACATCATCCCTGTGAAGCGGGCGCCATTCTATGCAAACTATTCGCCGGTTGCAATGCCTTCGCACGGCATTATTTGATGTTTCAGCTCATTGATGTCCCGAGACAGGCTCCGCACCTGGACCTCGTCGGGCAACGGCTGGCCCGGCACCCCTACGCGCAGCCAGTATCCGCCGCCCTGCTCGGCCTTGAGCTGGCGCGTAACTGCAGCAATCTTCTCGCCGCTCAGGCGCTGCTGCAACGGCGCCAGCGCCTCGCTCGTCGACAGGCCACCCAGGTACAGGCAATCCTGCCCTCCTGCGCCATCCTTCTTTGCCTCGCTGAGCAGGTGAATATCATGTTGCCCGGCGCTGTGCGAGGTCAGCGGCGCGATCTCCTTGGCCTGCATGGGCGCCTCCTGCTGGTGCCAGACGTAATAGAAGACGTTGAGAATCAGCAGCAGCAGGAACAACCAACGCATAAGCACCTCAGGACAATGGGCAGGCGATCGCCAAGCCGATGAATACCAGGTCTGGCACTACCTGTGCGCCCGGCATCACTTCATGCACGCGCTCGGCGTCTCCGCCCGCGAGAAATACCGTGAATCGATCGCCCCAGTAACTTTTGGCCAACTCCAGCTGGGTCAGGGCGAAGCCCTGCAGCATCAAGGTACAGCCGCGCTCCACCGCCTCCACCGTCGAGCGCCCAGGCTGCAGCGACTCGAGGGCGACTTCTGCGGCGTGATCGTCGTAGCGGATCCTGCGTGTGTGGGTACGCAGCTGGTTGCGCATCAGAGCCAGGCCCGGGCAGATGAAACCACCCAGGTGGCGACCGTCGGCGGCGATCAGATCGGAGGTCACGGCGGTACCGGAATCGATGACCACGCAGTTGCCCTGTGCCAGGTGATAGCCACCCACCAGGGCCAGCCAGCGATCAAGCCCCAGCCGTTGATATTCGTCATAGCCATTTTGTACGCCAATGAGGCTCTGCGCGGGCGTAGCACAGACCGGCACGATGGCGAACCGATCAGCCAGCAGCTGTATCACCCGCGCAGTCTCATCATCGGAACGGACGCTGACCAGCCGGCAGTGGCGTAGGGCCAGACCGTTCAATGCCTCCAGCGTCGCCAGCAGCGCGAGATCGGAATCGACCGTGCCGCCGGCGAAGATAGCGCCGTCATTGCGAACGATCACCCGCCACTTGATAAAGCTGTTGCCGCAATCGAGCTCAAGAATCATCGCGCAGCCTCAAACTCAATTCGCCACCGCTGAACACCTGCTCGCGCCCCTGCACCTCGAGACGCAGCGCCCCCTGGCGATCTATACCCAATACCTTGCCCTCGATCTGCTTGGCACCGGCAATCAGCGCGACCTGCCGCCCTTGCCATAGGTGGTTGTGTTCCCATTCGGGCTGAATCGCTGCGAAGCCTTCCCGGCGATGCCGCTCAAGATAGACTTGCAGCTTGGCGCTGAGCAAGGCCGCCAGGTGATTGCGATCAACAGGTGCCCCCGACTGCAGGCGCATCGAGGTCCACTGCTGATCGACCTCCTCCGTGGACTGCATGTTGACGTTGATGCCAATACCGATGACCACATGGCAGACATCGGCAGGATCGCCTACCAGCTCCAGCAGGATACCCGCCAGCTTGCGCTGCTCTGCCAGGATGTCGTTGGGCCATTTCAGTCCAGCCTTAACCACCCCCAGCTCGCGCAGCGTATTCACGACTGCCAGACCGACCACCAGACTCAAGCCTTCGACCTGGCGCATTCCACCTTCTATGCGCAACAACAGGCTGTAGTAGAGGTTCTCCCCGAACGGGCTGACCCAGGTTCGGCCTCGGCGGCCGCGGCCGGCGGTTTGACGCTCGGCGAGCAGGAGGAACGGCGCCTGCCGACCGCCTGCGAGCAGCCGTAGCGCCTCGGCGTTGGTGGAGTCGATGGTGTCCAGCACCGTGACCGGCCATGACGGCGACACCGCAGCCTGGGCCTCGATCAGCGCCGGGTCGAGCAGCTCCAGGGGCGCGGACAGCTGATAGCCGCGGCCTCGGACTTTATGGATGGCCAGGTTCAGTTCGCCCTGCAATTGCTGCAGTTGCTTCCAGACAGCGCTGCGACTGATGCCCAGCGCTGCCCCCAGATCCTGGCCTGAATGGAATTTTCCATCCTTGAGGAGTTTCAACAACGTCAACATGCCGGTCCCGCCTCACAATGAGGCAGGCATGATAGCCATGCGGGGTGCTGTTGCATAGAAAAGGGCTCGGGAATGCAGCTGGAAATACTGTATTCGAGGGAGGGGGGGCGAAGCCCCTGAGAGGCCGCCATGCCGGTTGGTCTTCGGCGATCGCAAGGGCAAGAGATCGTGGGCGTAGCCCACTCCCATATTGCCCGCATTGCACCAGGCCCTGTATGGCAGCTGGGCCTGGCTTGGGCTTTTTCCAGGCGCAAAAACAAAACCCCATCTGCGCGAGCAGACGGGGTTCTGGAATTTAATCTTGACGATGACCTACTCTCACATGGGGAAACCCCACACTACCATCGGCGATGCATCGTTTCACTGCTGAGTTCGGGATGGGATCAGGTGGTTCCAATGCTCTATGGTCGTCAAGAAATTCGGGTGCTGAGGAGTCTTTTGAAGGACAGCTCGGCAAATCAGGTATGTGATGTTTGTGAGTCGCAAATTTTCGTGCTGTTGTCGTCTTCACAACACCGCAATCTGGTCATTCGACGCAAATTGCTTGGGTGTTATATGGTCAAGCCTCACGGGCAATTAGTATGGGTTAGCTCAACGCCTCACAGCGCTTACACACCCCACCTATCAACGTCGTAGTCTTCGACGGCCCTTCAGGGAACTCAAGGTTCCAGTGAGATCTCATCTTGAGGCAAGTTTCCCGCTTAGATGCTTTCAGCGGTTATCTTTCCCGAACATAGCTACCCGGCAATGCCACTGGCGTGACAACCGGAACACCAGAGGTTCGTCCACTCCGGTCCTCTCGTACTAGGAGCAGCCCCTCTCAAATCTCAAACGTCCACGGCAGATAGGGACCGAACTGTCTCACGACGTTCTAAACCCAGCTCGCGTACCACTTTAAATGGCGAACAGCCATACCCTTGGGACCGGCTTCAGCCCCAGGATGTGATGAGCCGACATCGAGGTGCCAAACACCGCCGTCGATATGAACTCTTGGGCGGTATCAGCCTGTTATCCCCGGAGTACCTTTTATCCGTTGAGCGATGGCCCTTCCATACAGAACCACCGGATCACTAAGACCTACTTTCGTACCTGCTCGACGTGTCTGTCTCGCAGTCAAGCGCGCTTTTGCCTTTATACTCTACGACCGATTTCCGACCGGTCTGAGCGCACCTTCGTACTCCTCCGTTACTCTTTAGGAGGAGACCGCCCCAGTCAAACTACCCACCATACACTGTCCTCGATCCGGATAACGGACCTGAGTTAGAACCTCAAAGTTGCCAGGGTGGTATTTCAAGGTTGGCTCCACGCAGACTGGCGTCCACGCTTCAAAGCCTCCCACCTATCCTACACAAGCAAATTCAAAGTCCAGTGCAAAGCTATAGTAAAGGTTCACGGGGTCTTTCCGTCTAGCCGCGGATACACTGCATCTTCACAGCGATTTCAATTTCACTGAGTCTCGGGTGGAGACAGCGCCGCCATCGTTACGCCATTCGTGCAGGTCGGAACTTACCCGACAAGGAATTTCGCTACCTTAGGACCGTTATAGTTACGGCCGCCGTTTACCGGGGCTTCGATCAAGAGCTTCGCTTGCGCTAACCCCATCAATTAACCTTCCGGCACCGGGCAGGCGTCACACCCTATACGTCCACTTTCGTGTTTGCAGAGTGCTGTGTTTTTAATAAACAGTCGCAGCGGCCTGGTATCTTCGACCGGCATGAGCTTACGGAGCAAGTCCTTCACCCTCACCGGCGCACCTTCTCCCGAAGTTACGGTGCCATTTTGCCTAGTTCCTTCACCCGAGTTCTCTCAAGCGCCTTGGTATTCTCTACCCAACCACCTGTGTCGGTTTGGGGTACGGTTCCTGGTTACCTGAAGCTTAGAAGCTTTTCTTGGAAGCATGGCATCAACCACTTCGCGTCCTAAAGGACACTCGTCATCAGCTCTCGGCCTTAAGATCCCGGATTTACCTAAGATCTCAGCCTACCACCTTAAACTTGGACAACCAACGCCAAGCTGGCCTAGCCTTCTCCGTCCCTCCATCGCAGTAACCAGAAGTACAGGAATATTAACCTGTTTTCCATCGACTACGCTTTTCAGCCTCGCCTTAGGGACCGACTAACCCTGCGTCGATTAACGTTGCGCAGGAAACCTTGGTCTTTCGGCGTGGGTGTTTTTCACACCCATTGTCGTTACTCATGTCAGCATTCGCACTTCTGATACCTCCAGCAAGCTTCTCAACTCACCTTCACAGGCTTACAGAACGCTCCTCTACCGCATCATCATAAGATGATACCCGTAGCTTCGGTACCTGGTTTGAGCCCCGTTACATCTTCCGCGCAGGCCGACTCGACTAGTGAGCTATTACGCTTTCTTTAAAGGGTGGCTGCTTCTAAGCCAACCTCCTAGCTGTCTAAGCCTTCCCACATCGTTTCCCACTTAACCAGGATTTTGGGACCTTAGCTGACGGTCTGGGTTGTTTCCCTTTTCACGACGGACGTTAGCACCCGCCGTGTGTCTCCCATGCTCGGCACTTGTAGGTATTCGGAGTTTGCATCGGTTTGGTAAGTCGGGATGACCCCCTAGCCGAAACAGTGCTCTACCCCCTACAGTGATACATGAGGCGCTACCTAAATAGCTTTCGAGGAGAACCAGCTATCTCCGAGCTTGATTAGCCTTTCACTCCGATCCACAGGTCATCCGCTAACTTTTCAACGGTAGTCGGTTCGGTCCTCCAGTCAGTGTTACCTAACCTTCAACCTGCCCATGGATAGATCGCCCGGTTTCGGGTCTATTCCCAGCGACTAGACGCCCTATTAAGACTCGCTTTCGCTACGCCTCCCCTATTCGGTTAAGCTCGCCACTGAAAATAAGTCGCTGACCCATTATACAAAAGGTACGCAGTCACAGAACAAAGTCTGCTCCCACTGCTTGTACGCATACGGTTTCAGGATCTATTTCACTCCCCTCTCCGGGGTTCTTTTCGCCTTTCCCTCACGGTACTAGTTCACTATCGGTCAGTCAGTAGTATTTAGCCTTGGAGGATGGTCCCCCCATATTCAGACAAAGTTTCTCGTGCTCCGTCCTACTCGATTTCATGACAAGGAGATTTTCGCGTACAGGGCTATCACCCACTATGGCCGCACTTTCCAGAGCGTTCCGCTAATCTCCAAACCACTTAAGGGCTGGTCCCCGTTCGCTCGCCACTACTAAGGGAATCTCGGTTGATTTCTTTTCCTCAGGGTACTTAGATGTTTCAGTTCCCCTGGTTCGCCTCTTGCACCTATGTATTCAGTACAAGATAACTGTCTTATGACAGCTGGGTTCCCCCATTCAGACATCTCCGGATCACAGTCTGTTTGCCGACTCCCCGAAGCTTTTCGCAGGCTACCACGTCTTTCATCGCCTCTGACTGCCAAGGCATCCACCGTATGCGCTTCTTCACTTGACCATATAACCCCAAGCAATCTGGTTATACTGTGAAGACGACATTCGCCGAAAATTTGCTTTCTCAAGTCAATTGAGAGTAACTCACAAATTTTACCTTAGCCTGAACAACACCAGTGAAAGTGCTATCCAGTCTATACTTCTATCACATACCTAAATTTTTAAAGAACGATCTAGTCAAAGACTAGAAATCAACATTCACGCATCAATCATCTGATGGAATGCTCATTTCTAAGCTTTACAACGAGGGTACCAAATATGGTGGAGCCAAACGGGATCGAACCGTTGACCTCCTGCGTGCAAGGCAGGCGCTCTCCCAGCTGAGCTATGGCCCCAAATTGGTGGGTCTGGGCAGATTCGAACTGCCGACCTCACCCTTATCAGGGGTGCGCTCTAACCAACTGAGCTACAGACCCAATCAGGGGCTACAACTAAGTCGACCTCACCCACTCTCTACCTAAGTAGCATGGGGTTCGCTCTAACAAACTCAGACCCAATCGTCTCTACAATGAATCAAGCAATTCGTGTGGGTGCTCATGAAACAGATGATGTCGTCGATTAAGGAGGTGATCCAGCCGCAGGTTCCCCTACGGCTACCTTGTTACGACTTCACCCCAGTCATGAATCACACCGTGGTAACCGTCCTCCCGAAGGTTAGACTAGCTACTTCTGGTGCAACCCACTCCCATGGTGTGACGGGCGGTGTGTACAAGGCCCGGGAACGTATTCACCGCGACATTCTGATTCGCGATTACTAGCGATTCCGACTTCACGCAGTCGAGTTGCAGACTGCGATCCGGACTACGATCGGTTTTGTGAGATTAGCTCCACCTCGCGGCTTGGCGACCCTCTGTACCGACCATTGTAGCAC